>NZ_CP063061.1:0-4739655 GCF_019331605.1 Mucilaginibacter sp. 21P | reverse complement strand
AATGAAGTATCAGTAATTTCTTGATTTCCAGTGTCCCAACCTTTGAGCTTTTGGGCTCAGTACGGAACATCGAATATTCAAAAAAAAGGCGGATTAAAAAATTAAAATTGAACTTTTTTAAGAAATAAATATTTGAAAAAAATGCCTTTTTTAAGCTAAAAACGAATATTTTATTTTATATTTCGCATGCAGGCAGGCAAAAGACCCCTTCACTTTATCCTATCGCATTTTTACGAGTTTCAACAACTATTTGTTGTTAAATGTTGTGGGTTTTTGAAGATAAATTTCGTCAATTATTAGTTGATGTATTATCTTAAAAAGCAAATAATCAACTGTTAATATTCCCCAAAGATGTTGCGCAATTCATCGGCAATTTCGCCAAGTGTGGCATAGCTTTCTACTGCGGTTAATATGTATGGCATCAGGTTTTCGGTACCCTTAGCGGCAAGGCTTAAGTTTTTTAAAGCGTCCTTAACTTCGTTATTATTGCGCTCCTTTTTTAACATCTCAAGTTTTTGGGTTTGCTGTATCCTGATAGAATCGTCAATGCGGAATACCGGCGGTGCAACTTCTTCCTGCTGTGTAAATTTGTTAACACCAACCAATACGCGGTCGCCGCTTTCAATGTCATTTTGGTATTCGTAGGCAGCAGCAGCTATTTCCTGCTGAATATAATCCTGCTCTATAGCTTTTACAGATCCACCCATCGCATCTATCTTATCTATATATACATATGCGGCTGCTTCCAATTCATTGGTTAGTGCTTCCACAAAGTAAGAACCGGCCAGCGGATCCACGGTATCGGTAACCCCGCTTTCAAATGCTATGATCTGCTGCGTGCGAAGGGCTATTTTTGCGGCAGCCTCTGTTGGTAAAGACAATGCCTCGTCGTAACCATTGGTATGCAGCGATTGTGTACCACCCAGCACTGCAGCAAGCGCCTGGTTGCTTACACGCACAATGTTATTCATAGGTTGTTGTGCCGTAAGTGTTGAGCCACCTGTTTGGGTATGAAAACGCATTTTTTGCGCACCTGCATCAGTAGCACCCAGTTCTTTGGTGATATTGGCCCACATCCTGCGTGCCGCGCGGAATTTGGCTATCTCCTCGAAAAAGTTGTTATGGCAGTTAAAGAAGAATGAAAGCCGTTTGGCAAACACGTTTATGTCCAAACCTTTATCCAAAGCAGCCTTTAAATAAGTTTTACCATTAGCTAAAGTAAAGGCAAGTTCCTGTACCGCGGTTGAGCCCGCTTCGCGAATGTGGTAGCCAGATATAGATATGGTATTCCATTTAGGTATTTCCTTACTGCAATATTCAAAAATATCGGTTATCAGGCGCATGGATGGCTCCGGCGGATAGATATAGGTACCGCGCGCAGCGTACTCCTTTAATATATCGTTTTGGATAGTGCCCGATATCTGCTTGATATCTGCCCCCTGCCTCTTTGCCAATGCGATATACATCGCTAACAATATAGATGCAGTTGCATTAATGGTCATGGAGGTAGTGATATCCTTAAGCTGTATGCCATCGAACAATATCTCCATATCCTTTAAAGAATCTATCGCTACACCTACTTTTCCTACCTCACCTTCGGATAGGGCATGGTCGCTATCATAACCTATCTGCGTTGGCAGGTCAAATGCTACTGACAGGCCCATGGTACCCTGGCTAAGTAGATAGTGGTAGCGCTTGTTGGATTCTTCGGCTGTTGAAAAACCGGCATACTGACGCATGGTCCACGGCTTGCCACGGTACATATCTTTCTGGATGCCGCGCGTGTACGGGAACTGCCCGGGCAATTCATCCATACCCGATGGCTCGGTATAAACTTCTTTGAATTGAATGCCCGATGTGGTAGTAAACTTTTTATCTGCCATGATACGTTAAAATATATTATCCATATCCTTACGTACTATGGCGGTAGCCAACTCATATGGGCTGCTTTCCAATTTGGAAAGATGGTTTAGAACGGCTTTGCCCAGATCAAGCCCGGTTGCACCTGCCGGGAGGCTTTGCGTGGCATTGGTAACCAGGTTTATAGTATCATCTTTAATACGCCTAACGGTGCCCCATGCCTGGGTGCTTACATATATCTGCTGGGTAACGTTGTGCTGATATTCTGTACGTACCTCATTTAATATGATGTTGTATAACTCAACTGCACTGTATCCGTTACCGTTTAAACGAACCAGCATGTTTGCAGGGTCTACTCTATCAATGAACAATACCAGGCGCTCATATGCCTGCAAGCGTAAAGGCAGCGTTTGGTTACTAATCGCTTTCCTTATTTTCAAAGCCTGTAAATTCTGTGATTTGTCCAGATAGGGTTTTAAAAGATAAAACGCGATATAGACCACGCCGATGCCGGCAAGGGTGTACTTTAAAATATCGAATAGATAACTGTATGCGGCCATGTTGTTTCTGTTAGGCAGAGGTCATAAATAATAGGTGCGAACAAAAATCCGTATTTTAGATTTATATTTGTATAGTTTGATAAAAAATAAGATGAGTGTTACCGCTGAAACTTTAACCGCCCCTGTAACTTTTACTGAAGGTGCCGTAAAAGAACTTTATAAACTAAAAGAACAACAAGAAATTGCCGACGACTTTGGCCTGCGTGTAGGTGTTGAAGGCGGAGGCTGCTCGGGCATGAATTATGTTTTGGGCTTCGATCAGAAAAAAGATGGCGACCAGGAATATTATATCGAGGGCATAAAAGTATTTATGCATAAAGCGCATGGCCTTTACCTTGCCGGTATGCAAATTGATTTTCAGGATGGCCTTAACGCTCGTGGCTTTACCTTTAACAATCCTAACGCGGCAAGCACTTGCGGTTGCGGTACATCATTCTCTGTATAAATAAAAGATCTTGATAAACAAAGGCGCCTTGTGGGCGCCTTTGTTGTTTTTACATGTTCTGTGCTTTAATATCTTCTATGGTTTTCTTTATCCAATAACCGGTGTTATCAGAACCAACGGAGTTGAATCTGATGATGCCTTCTTTATCTATCACAACAGTTGTAGGATAAAGGTTCACTTTATACTTATCGCCATAGTACCTGGCGTCAGCAATATGCTGAAAATCAAAAGGCATCTTTTTTAAGAAATCTTTTATCTCCCAGCGCTTATCGAGGCTGAGGCCAACAAATATTATGTTGGGATCTGCGCTATATTCAGCCACAACTTTGTTTAGCTCCGGCATCTCGTCCCGGCAAGCCGGGCAATTGATGAACCAGAAATTTAGTACTACTATTTTACCCTTAAGTGCTTTTATATCTATTTTTTTACCATCAATAGTGCTTTCTTTGAAAGGCTCCATGGGTTCTCCATTCACAAACCCCTCTGATGTGCGAGGTAACCGGGTAGGCACGTAACGATAGGGTTCCTCTGCTTTTAAAACCGTGTTAGATGTTGTTGCCTGTTGTTCTTGCGCGGTTTCAGATTGCTGTGACGCAAAACTTTTTTTGTATTCGGCAAGCCTTTTTCTCCCCGCCTCATCAAGCCAGGTAAGCACAAAAGCGGTGGTATCTTTTTTAACCTTATTTGTACGGCCGTCCTTTACATGCGTAATAGTTTGCCTTACTGAATAATTGCCGCTTGCCAGTTGTTCTTTCCAATAATTATAAGGTAGTATTTTACCTGTCGAGTCCTTAACAATTGTTTGTTCGTTTAGATCAACATTAGATCGGATGATCTTTTGTGCTCGGCTTGCCAAAGTCAGGCAGCTTAATAAAAATAGTAGTTTTAGAGTTTTCATGATGCGGGCTTGGTATCATTAAAACTAAAACTTTTTGGCCTATTATGATAATTTTAAGTAAATAAGTTAAAGGCATGTAACAAAGCACCGTAGGCGATAGTCAAAACTGCATAATTCCTATATTTATAGCATGGCAGTAAAAACCAGCCTGAAAGAAAATATTTCCATTGCACTGCAATCCATCGGCGGCAACCGTTTGCGAACTTCTTTAACGGCGCTGATCATTGCTATCGGTATTATGGCCCTGGTAGGAATATTAACGGCCATTGAAGGTATTAAACAGTTCACCAATGATGCCTTTGCCGGTTTAGGTGCCAACTCATTTACGGTACAAAATCGCGGTTCGGGTATTAGTTTTGGTAACGGTGGCCATCGTAAAATGTACCCGGCTATTACCTATGCACAAGCTGAAAAGTTCCTCGATATTTATAAACTACCTGCACGCACCAGTGTAGATCTTAGCGTAACCGGTACTGCCGTAGCAAAATATAACAGTGTAAAATCAAACCCCAATATTTCGGTTACCGGTAGTAACGATAATTACCTGGCTATAAAAGGCCATAAGCTGGCATTTGGCCGCAATTTTTCATTATCAGAGTTAGAACACGGAGCTAATGTTGTTATTGTAGGTGACGAAGTTAAAGCCAAACTTTTTAAGAATGAGGATCCGATAAACAAGTATATCCTATTAGGCAGCAATAAACTGAGGATCATTGGCGTAGTGGCCCCTAAAGGAAGCAACAGTTTTGGCGGCGATAAATTTTGCATTGTGCCATTGCAAAAAGCAAGGCAAATGGTAGATACATCAAGAAAAGTATCATACGCTATTACCGTAAGTGTAAACAGCCCCGATGTGTTAGATGCCAGTATAGGAGAAGCCACTTCTCTTATGCGGAACATCCGTGGTGTGAGAATTGGGCAGGACGACAATTTTGAGATCTCGCGCAGCGATTCTATTCAGCAGGAATTGTCAGGCCAACTCGCGGGCATGACCATCGCGGGATTTGCGATCGGTATCATAACCTTGTTAGGCGCAGCAATTGGCTTAATGAATATTATGCTGGTATCTGTTACCGAGCGCACGCGCGAGATCGGCTTGAGGAAGTCGATAGGGGCCACGCCGTCGGTTATACGCAAGCAGTTTTTAATAGAAGCAATAGTAATTTGCCTGATGGGCGGCGTAGGCGGTATAATTTTAGGTATGGCCGCCGGCAACCTCATTGCGGTAAATATCAGCGGTAGTTTTGTGGTGCCATGGTTCTGGCTATTTTCAGCAATTGCATTATGCACTATTATTGGTCTTTCTTCAGGATTTTATCCTGCAAAGAAAGCATCACGGCTTGACCCGGTTGAGGCGTTAAGATATGAGTAATAAAAAAAGAAAGCCGCTTAACAAAGCGGCTTTCTTTTTTTATCTGCAATAACAGTCTTATAATAGACTGTTTTTCAATGGGTGCTCTGTAAGAAGTTTTTCAAGATAAGCAGTGCCTAATGCTTTTTCAAAGGCCGCGGCATGGCGAGGGTGGTGCATATCACTTGATATAAAATCTACTAAATGTGCATCAACCATTTCTTCTGCCTTTTTTTGCACATGTTTGCCGTAATAACCGGTGAGGGATATGGTGTTCAATTGCAGGTCGCAGCCCCAGCTTTTTATGGTTTGCATTTGCTCAATACCCATGTATGCATATCTTTCAGGATGGGCCAGTATTGGTTTGTAACCCATGTCCTTCATTTTCTGAATAACAGGGATAACATTTGGCGGCTGATTAATAAAAGACAACTCAAAAAGTACGTAATTATCGCCCATGGTCATTACCCGGCGTTCTGATATGCGTTTCTCAAAGGTTTCATCAAAGTAGTGTTCGGCAGCAGCTTGTACTTCAATATCAATGTTCTGTGCTTTTAACTCAGCCTTTAGCGTTTCAAGCGCAGCATTGATATTATCAGGCTCATTGCGATAGTAATCTATCATAATGTGTGGCGTAGCAATGATTTTTTTAATGCCAAGCGCCATCATCGTTTTGATCAGAACAATTGATTCCTGGGGATTTTGAGCGCCGTCGTCAATTCCCGGCAAAACATGCGAGTGCATGTCTACCATTATTCCACTGTAGCTTAAATTTGGATTTTGTGCGGTTACTTCCTTAGTTTTCTTCTTAAATAGTCCAAACATCTCTTATCTATCGGCGTACTGCTCTTTGTAATAGTCCTGGTAGTGGCCACTGGTCACATCATCAAGCCACTTTTGGTTAGCAAGATACCATTCTACGGTTTTTTCCAATCCTTCCTCAAAAGTTATTGATGGTTCCCAGCCCAATTCATTTTTTAGTTTGGTTGCATCTATAGCATATCTCAGGTCGTGGCCGGCCCGGTCTGTCACATAGGTGATCAGTTTTGCTGATTCACCTTGTTCGCGGCCTAATTTGCGGTCCAGTATATTACATAACAGGTGAATAAGATCAATGTTTTTCCACTCGTTATGGCCGCCTATGTTGTACGTAGTACCTGCCGCTGCTTTGTGAAATATCACATCAATAGCACGGGCATGGTCTTCAACCCAAAGCCAGTCACGTACGTTCTCCCCTTTACCATAAACCGGTACAGGTTTGTTCTGCGTAATGTTATGAATGGCCAAAGGTATCAATTTTTCAGGGAAGTGATACGAGCCATAATTATTTGAGCAATTAGATATAACGGTATTTAAACCGTAAGTATCATGGTAAGCACGCACAAAATGGTCTGATCCGGCTTTAGAAGCCGAGTACGGGGAATGTGGATCATAAGCAGTATCTTCCCCGAACATATCAGTTTCACCCAGCGTGCCGTACACCTCATCTGTAGATACATGGTAAAAACGCTTGTTCTCGTAGTTGCCTTTCCAGAGGTTTTTGGCTGCGTTAAGCAGGTTAACGGTACCAACAACGTTGGTCATCACAAACTCAAGTGGGTTGGTGATAGAACGGTCAACGTGAGACTCGGCTGCAAGGTGTATCACAGCATCAGGCTTTTCCTGCTCAAATAAAGAATTTATAAAAGCAATGTCTACAATATCACCTTTAACAAACCGGTAATTGGGCAAATGTTCGATATCCTTTAAATTGGCAAGGTTACCGGCATAAGTTAACTTATCAAGATTGATGATCTGATAATCCGGGTAGTTGGTAACAAACCGGCGTACAACATGTGAGCCTATAAAACCGGCACCACCAGTGATGATGATTTTTTTTGCAGGTGTATTCATCTTACTTATAACGGATTGGCTGCAATATATTGTTCCCAAGCCCAGGCAGATGACATCATCGTATCAAGGTCAAGGTCGGCTTTCCAGTTTAGCTTTTGGGCAGATTTGGTAACATCTCCCCATACTTTTTCGATATCACCTTCGCGCCTTGCGCCTATCTGGTAATTAAGCTTTACACCGGTTGATGCTTCAAAAGCTTTAATAACTTCCAATACGGTTGAGCCGGTGCCGGTGCCAATGTTAAATACATCGTATCCTTTAAAATCCGGTTGCTCCATTAGTTTAATAGCTGCCACGTGTGCTTTGGCAAGATCTACCACATGTATGTAATCGCGTATACAGCTGCCATCGGGCGTATTATAGTCGTTGCCAAAAACGGTGATCTTTTCACGTTTGCCTATCGCCGTCTGGGTAATAAATGGTACCAGGTTTTGAGGTACGCCTATAGGAAGTTCGCCTATCAACGCCGTTTCATGTGCGCCAACCGGGTTAAAATAACGCAAAGCCGTTATATTAAATGTACTGCCCGATTTTACAACATCTTTTAATATCTCCTCTGCAATTTGCTTGGTATTACCGTATGGAGATTCGGCTGCTTTAACAGGTGCATCTTCTGTAACCGGTAAAACATCGGGCTGGCCATACACAGTACAGCTTGATGAAAATACAAAGTTTAGTTTTTTACCTTCGTAAACCCTTAACAGGTTTATTAACGAGTAAAAGTTGTTGTAATAATATTTCAGAGGATTTTGTACCGATTCGCCAACTGCTTTTGATGCAGCAAAGTGAATGATGCCGGTAATGTCTGCTTCATCAGCAGCGAGTTGTTTTACCGCTGCTTCGTCACACAAATTAAGTTGGTAAAATTTAGGTGTAAAACCTATAATTTTAGCCAACTGGTCAAGTATCTTAATGTCTGAGTTAGAAAGGTCATCAACAATAACCGGGTCATAACCGGCATTAACCAACTCTACAACGGTGTGCGAGCCAATAAAGCCCAATCCCCCGGTAACTAATATTTTCATATGTAAAGGCGTGTTTAGGGAGCGGTAAATGTACAGCTAATTATTTACTGTTTAACGCTATTTGCCTACTTATTGTAATAGGTAAAATCCTTATGTTTTATCTCGTGTTCAGGCAAAGACTTAAAATAATTGTAAGTGATCTTCAAACCTTCCGCACGGGATACCTTTGGCTCCCAGCCTAAAATTGCTCTGGCTTTGGTAATATCCGGCCTGCGTTGCTTTGGGTCATCGGTTGGCAAGGGCAGGCTTATCAACTCCTGGTTTGTGCCGGTAAGTTTAATGATCTCTTCCCCAAATTCCTTGATGGTTATCTCATCCGGGTTACCGATATTCATGGGCTGTGCGTAGTCGCTGAACAGCAATCGGTAGATACCCTCTATCAGGTCATCAACATAACAGAACGAACGGGTTTGCGAACCATCGCCAAACATGGTTAACGGCTCGCCACGCAAAGCCTGGCCGATAAAGGCAGGTAAAACACGGCCATCATTAAGGCGCATACGAGGGCCATAGGTATTAAAGATGCGCACAATGCGGGTTTCCAAACCATGGAAGGTGTGGTAAGCCATGGTGATGGATTCCTGGAAACGTTTTGCCTCATCATACACACCACGCGGACCAACCGTATTTACGTTACCCCAGTATTCTTCTGGCTGAGGGTTAACGGTTGGGTCGCCATAGATCTCTGATGTTGAAGCAATAAGCATACGTGCATTTTTAGCACGTGCCAAACCCAGCAGGTTGTGCGTACCCAATGAACCCACCTTTAAAGTTTGGATGGGTATCTTCAAATAATCGATAGGGCTGGCCGGCGATGCAAAATGCAGGATGTAATGCAACTCGCCGGGCACATGCACAAATTTGGAAACATCGTGGTTGTAAAACTCAAAGTTCTCGAGTTTGAACAGATGCTCAATGTTGCGCAGGTCGCCGGTTATCAAATTATCCATGCCAATAACATGGAAATCCTCTTTTATAAATCTATCGCAAAGATGCGAGCCGAGAAACCCGGCTGCACCTGTTATCAGTACTCTTTTACGTTCGGCCATTAGCTTATAATTTTACGTCCGATACTGTTATAATAAAATCCAAGGTCTATCATTTTTTGCAGGTCGTATAGGTTACGGCCGTCAAATATTACCTTGCTTGGCAGTAATTCAACCAATTTGTTAAAATCAGGTGTGCGGAACACAGACCACTCAGTAACAATCAGTAACGCATCGGCACCGTGTAGTGCTTCATATTGGTCCTGTGCATAATTAATTTTATCACCAAGCAGTGCTTTCACATTTTTCATACCCTCAGGGTCATAAACTGTTACCGTTGCACCACCTGCAAGTAATTCATCAATAATGTATAAAGCCGGTGCTTCACGGATATCATCTGTTTCGGGTTTAAAGGCAAGGCCCCACATTGCAAAGTGTTTACCTTTAATATCACCGTTATAGTATTTCTTCAGTTTTTGAACCAATACTTTTTTCTGTATCTCGTTAACTTTCATTACCGAGTTAAGGATCTTAAACTCGTACTGATTTTCTTCTGAAGATTTTGCCAACGCTTGTACATCCTTAGGGAAACAGCTACCGCCGTAACCGATACCCGAGAACAGGAAGCGGTTGCCGATACGGTTGTCTGACCCTATGCCCCGGCGTACCATATCCACATCCGCTCCAACAACTTCGCAAAGGTTGGCAATCTCGTTCATGAAAGAGATCTTAGTAGCAAGGAATGAGTTTGCTGCGTACTTGGTAAGTTCTGAAGAACGCTCATCCATAAAAATTACCGGGTTACCCTGGCGTACATATGGTGCATACAGTTCGCCCATTAATTTGCGGGCGCGTTCATCGGTAGTGCCTACAACCACGCGGTCGGGCTTCATAAAGTCATCAACGGCTACACCTTCGCGTAAAAATTCAGGGTTTGATACCACTGCACACTCTATGTTGGTGTTTTCTTTGATAGCCGCCTTAACCTTATCTGCGGTACCTACAGGTACGGTTGATTTAGTAACAATAACTTTGTAGTCGGTAACCAGTTTGGCAATATCTTTTGCAGCACCAAGCACGTAGCTCAGGTCGGCAGAGCCATCACCGCCCGGAGGGGTTGGCAACGCCAGGAAAATAATTTCTGCATCAGCAATTGCATCAGCTAATACGCTGGTGAAAAGTAAGCGCTTTTGGCTGATATTACGATGGAAAAGCAATTCTAAACCCGGTTCGTAAATCGGAACCTTTCCGTCCTGCATCATCTTAACTTTTTGTTCGTTAATATCAACGCACGTAACCTGGTTGCCGGTTTCGGCTAAACACGTACCGGTTACAAGACCAACATAGCCTGTACCTACTACAGCAATTTTCATAGCTTATGATTTGTTATTTGTTACTTTTATACCCGACGAAGATAGTACTATTACCATAAAAAATGCTTTTCATTTACAACATCGGCATTCATTTATTCTACCTAACGGCAGCTTTGGTTTCTCTTTATAAAAATAAAGCCAAACTATGGATAAATGGACGAAAACATCAGCAAATAAAGTCTTTAGAATCGAACATTTGGTTTCATTTTGCCTCATTGGGCGAGTTTGAACAGGGAAGGCCGGTTTTAGAGGCCGTAAAGAAGCAATACCCGCTTCATAACATTGTTGTTACCTTTTTTTCACCTTCCGGCTATGAGCCGCGAAAGAACACGCCGCTTGCTGATGTTGTGTATTATTTACCCCTTGATACGGCGGCCAATGCCCAACATTTCATCAGCACAATAAGGCCACAGATGGCCATTTTTACCAAATACGAATATTGGTATCACTTTTTTAACGAGTTACACAAACAGCATATACCGTTGTATATCATCTCAGGCATATTCAGACCGGGGCAGGTTTTTTTTAAGTGGTATGGTGGCTTGCATCGTAAAATGTTAAAAATGGTTACCTGGTTCTTTCTGCAGGATGCACAATCCAAGCAGCTTTTACATGATAAAGGAATAACTAATGTAAGCATAAGCGGCGACACACGCTTCGACAGGGTTTGGGCTAACGCAGGTAATCCAAAAAACTTACCGGAGATAGTGCAATTCAAAAATGGCCAAAAGCTTTTTATAGCAGGCAGTACCTGGCCGCAAGACGAAGAATTGATAGCCGAAGTTATTAAACAACACCCTGATTGGAAATTTATAATAGCCCCACACGAAACAAGCGAAGAAAAGATAAAGGGTTTAACAAATCTATTGCCGACAGAAACGACTATAAAGTTTTCGGAGATCTCAAATCTCAAATCTAACATCTCAAATTTGGTAATAGACAACATCGGTATGCTATCTTCACTTTACCAATACGCAGATGTAGCTTACATAGGCGGCGGTTTTGGGGCAGGCATTCATAACACCTTAGAGGCAGCGGCCTTTGGAATGCCGGTGATATTCGGCCCAAAGTATCATAAATTTAAAGAAGCACGAGACCTTGTAGAGTTGGGTGCAGGTTTTAGCATTAATTCTCAGGATGAATTAAATCAAATAGCAAATAGGCTGATGAGTGATGAGCAAGCCCGCCATGCATCGGCGGTTATTGCTAAAGATTATGTGCAGCAAAATATTGGCGCCACAGAAACAATAGTCAACTACATTAAAGCGCAACACTGATAGCATTTATTGATTTCACTAACATTTTCTTAATATTGTCCGCCTATGGGTTTTCTTCATATTGATGGCTTAGGTAAGGCGCATTTTCATGAATACGGCACAGGTAGCAAACCTATGCTGGCGTTTCATGGTTACGGCATGACGGGGAGGCAATTCCATGTGCTCGAAAAATCTATTCTAAAGGATTTCCATGTTTATGGTTTTGATCACTTCTTTCATGGTGAGAGTGCCTTAACAGGTTGGAGCGAACAACAGATTCTTATCGGTATGCCACGCCACTTGGTGAAGGCTTATGTTGAAGAATGGTTTAAACTACATGGCAGGCAGCGTTTCTCCGTGATGGGCTATTCCATCGGTGCAAACATTGCGCTTATACTGGTAGAAGAATATCCCGACCTTATAGATGAAGTGATACTGATGGCGCCCGACGGCCTTGCCGTTTATAAAGGTTTTGAGATCTTGATGCATAAACCATGGGGCCGGTACATGTTTAAGGTTGTCACCAAAAGCAAATGGCTTGCACCCTCGCTGCTAAAAAACCTAAAACGGGTGAACTTTATCGATGATAGCCTTTACACGATAGCTTATAACGAGATAGACACCGAAAAGAAACGGCTGGATGTTTACTATACGCTTAATCTTATTCGCCTGCTTAAACCGGATGTACAAAAAATAGCCGAGCTTATTAATCAGCATGATATTAAATGCACGCTGATATTTGGAAAGCACGATAATTTGTTCCCCCAAAAAGCGGCGTTACCTTTTATAAGCAGTTTACAAAACGCCCATGTATATGAGGTAGATATGGGCCACTGGTTGGTTACCAAACAACTGGACGAATATTTAGTTAATTTACCACAATGATCCCAGCCCGCAGAGTAAATCTTTTTAGTAACTGGTTCGCAAAATACATGCGCTATCGCATGCGTAAAGCTTTTAACCGGTTAGAGGTAATGCCGTTTACCCCCAAACCAGGGCACTCTATACTATTATTATGCAACCACTTTAGCTGGTGGGACGGGCTTTGGGGTAATTTTTTAGCATACTGGCACCTGCACCGCAAGTTGTACATTATGATGCAGGAAGATCACCTGCAAAAACGGATGCTGCTGAACCTGTTTGGTGGTTTTTCCATCAACCGGCAATCGCGCGAGATGATCAAGTCTCTGCAATATGCAGCAGGCCTGCTGGCAAACCCCGAAAACCTGGTAGTAGTATTCCCGCAGGGCGAGCTGATATCAAACCATACTACCGAAATTAAGGTTGAACGTGGCATCGAGTTGCTACTACGGAATATTAAAGGCCCATGCCAAATTGTTTACAATTGCGCATTGATAGATTATTTCGAAAGCCTTAAACCATCCGTTTATTTCCATTTATTTGATTGTGGGGTAGCCGGCGAGGTAAGCTTTAGCGAGTTGTCTGAAAAGATAAATTCCTTTCATAAACAAGCACTTGCCGCACAGGTAAATGTAGAGCACTAAAGGCCTATGATATATCCGCAAAAGAATAAGTTGATCAAGTGGTTTTTCCATAACTATGTCATGCGGATAGTGGCTCAAAATTTTGAGCAGGTAAAATTCAACGATATTCCGGTCGACAGATCAAAGTCCGTGTTGTTGATAGCCAACCATTTTAGCTGGTGGGATGGATTTTTGATGTATTATATTAACCACCAACTTTTAAAAAAGCAGTTTCATGTAATGGTGCTGGAAGAAACGGTGAAGAAGATCGGCTTTTTTAAATACCTGGGGGCGTTCTCTGTAAGCAAGGGTTCGAGGGATGCCATAAAAAGTATAAATTATGCTGTCGAACTATTAAAGGAACCGGATAGTCTCGTCCTCATTTTTCCGCAGGGCGAGTTGCATTCTAACTTTGTGGATGCTATGGCGTTTGAAAAAGGCATTATTCGGATAGCGGAAAGATCGGGAGCAAAGCATCAAATCATTTTTTCAGCAACATTTGTGGAGAACTTGCAGTACAAAAAGCCAACTGCCAGCGTTTATTTAAAAACAATAGCCGAACAAAAATCCGGCGCTGACGTAATAGATTTACAGCAAGCTTATCAGGAACACTACAATGATGCCCTGGCGCAGCAAACCAAATTAACTGTATAAAGTGATCATAGCCCTTTACGTGACTTTCTTTTTCTTGATCATTAGGTTTACAGTAACGCTGTTCAACTTCGTATCAAACCCCAAACTGCCGCGTATCAGTCGGCATTACCAGGATAAAGTTTCTATCTTAATTCCTGCACGTAACGAGGCAGAAGATATATTAACCTTGCTTCAGTCTATTGACCAGCAAAACTATCAGGATTACGAGGTGATCGTGTTAGATGATAACTCTACCGATAATACCTTTTCTATTTGCGATACTTTCGCGGCAACGCATCCAAAATTTAAGGTAGTAAAAGGCCAACCGCTTGAAGAAGGATGGTTGGGTAAAAATTACGCGTGTTTCCAGCTGGCGCAATTAGCCACGGGCAAGTACCTCATGTTTTTAGACGCTGATGAAAAAGTGTACAATGGTTTGCTTAATAGCGCTATCCACCGCATGAACCTGCGCAGCTTAAGCTTACTAAGTTTATTCACCAACCAGGAAATGCGCAGCACGGGCGAAAAGGTGGCTGTACCACTAATGCATTACATATTACTTAATTTACTGCCGTTACGGTCGGTTTACCTTGTTCGCAGCGCAGCGCTATCTGCAGCAAGCGGGCAGTTTATGATGTTTGATGCATCGGTTTACCGCGAATACCAGTGGCACCAGTTGGTGAAAGACAAAGTGGTGGAAGATGTGGAGATCATGAAGCTGGTCAAATCATCCAAACTAAATGGTGAAGCGTTGCTGGCAAACGGTATGATCAGTTGCCGCATGTACAAAAGTTATAACGAGGCTTTAAATGGCTTTGGTAAAAACTTTCTGGCGGCTTTTAATTACAACATCATCGGCTTTTCGTTATACCTGCTTATTATTATAGGTGGGCCTGTGATGGTGATAGCTACCGGTAAACCTGGTTTAATATCAATGGCGGTAACATTGATCTTATCAGCCCGGTTGATGATCTCACTATTAGCCGGACAAAGCGCCTGGCGCAATTTTTTATGGCATCCGTTGCAAATGCTGGCCTTGCTGCACATTGGCGTAACATCAATACAGCAACGTCTTACTAAAACAACCGTATGGAAAGGCAGAAAGATATCGTAAAACCGGCTAAAGTTGCCATTATTGTTATCGCCTTGTTCCATGTAGTGGGACTGGTAGGTTTTGCCATTCCGGCATTCCAGCCGCTTTTTAAACAATTAGTACCGTATCACTTATTATTGATGCTGGTGGTGATTATTTTATCTCACAAATGGCTTGATGGGAAATTTCTGTTCTTCGTGCTTTTGATTGCAGCCCTTGGCTTTACTGCCGAGTGGGTAGGCGTGCATAAACATTGGCTTTTCGGCGATTACAATTATGGTAAAACTTTAGGATTTAAGCTCTTAGATATCCCATTGTTGATAGGCGTAAATTGGTTTTTGTTAATTTACAGCGCAGGCGTAGCCATGCGACAAAGCCGCTTGAGAAACCCCTTTATCAGGATAATTATTGGAGCGGCTTTATTGGTCTTGCTTGATGTTTTGATAGAGCCAGTCGCTATCAAATTTGATTATTGGAGTTGGGAAACTGCCACAATACCCCTTAAAAATTATGGATGCTGGTTTGGTGTAAGTGTTTTGCTATTAAGCTTGTTTGAATCGTTCGGCTTTAAAAAACAGAATTTTGCTGCGCTCGTGCTGCTTATAACTCAGTTTCTGTTTTTTGGATTGTTAAATTTGATCGGTTAAATATCCTGTACGTCATGCTGGTCCTATCGAAACACTTGCAGCTATTGGAAATCAACAAACTCAGATCGACTTTAACCTACACCAAAGAATATCTAACACTATTTTAAGAAATTAACGTTTAAGGTTTAGCGTTTACAATTTAGCATTAGTATTTTTGCACAAATGGGCTCTTACAACTTACAGGTTACGATAGATCAAGACTCGGGCTTTTGCTTTGGGGTGGTTTACGCTATTGATATGGCCGAAGAGATTTTGGCAGAAGATGGGTATCTGTATTGCCTGGGCGATATTGTACACAATGATGAAGAAGTTGAACGCTTAAAAGCACAGGGACTTAAGATTATCGGTCACGAAGATCTTAAAGACCTGCGCAACGAGAAGGTTCTGATCCGTGCACATGGCGAGGCTCCGGAAACTTACCGTACTGCTTTAGAAAATAACATTACGCTGATTGATGCCTCATGCCCTGTGGTTTTAAAATTGCAAAACCGCATCAAATCATCTTACGATAATAAAGAAAACATCCTCATTTTTGGTAAACATGGCCATGCCGAGGTTATTGGTCTGCAAGGCCAAACAAACGGCGATGCACTGGTTTTTCAGGATATAAGCGAGTTGGACGATGCCGAATTACCTGCAAGTTTTACGCTGTATAGCCAAACTACCAAAAGCATGGATAAATTTTACAGCGTAAAAGACGAATTGCTTAACCGGGGTTATGAGGTAAAAGCCAATGATACCATTTGCCGCCAGGTAAGTAACCGCGATAAAGACCTGCCGCTATTTGCCACTAAGTTTGATAAGGTAGTTTTTGTATCGGGTAAAAAATCATCTAACGGTAAAGTCCTGTACGAAGTATGTAAAAAGCATAACCCTAATACCTATTTCGTTTCTTCTATTGAGGAGTTAAACGCTAATATGTTCTCACCTAATGATAAGGTAGGTATTGCCGGCGCTACATCTACACCGATGTGGCTGATGCAAAAGGTGAAGGCCGAATTGGAAAAATATTAATATGAGGAAATTGCCGGCACTGATACTTATCATATTATCTGCCTGCGAATACGGTTCGAAAGGCGATCTTTACAAAGTGACGGATCCTTCGGGTAACCTTGAGGGGTATGTGAATGCCAAACATGATACCGTTATACCACTCGGCAAATACCAGCTTTGCTTTACCGATACTTTTAAAAATCTCGCATTTGTAATAAAAGGATCTGAAATGGTTGCCATTAATCGCAAAGAGGAGGTGTTGTTTAAGCCTTTCCCTTTTGATAATGGCCCGGATTATGAGAGTGAAGGTTTTTACCGCGCTATTGACGACAATAAAAGGATAGGCTATGCCGATACTGCCGGCAATATCGTTATCAAACCACAATTCGGCTGCGCATTCCCTTTTGAAAAGGGCTTGGCTAAAGTAAGTAACGACTGTCAAACGGTTGAACTTGGTGAGGGCCATTCGGTTTGGGAAAGTGATAAATGGTTCTATATTAATAAACAAGGCAAGCGCGTGAAATAACGGAACAGCTTTTGCCTTTACTATTACAAAACTGACTTTGCAAAAATCACCTACATATATCGGTCTATTAGTAGCCCTTTTGGTGCTGGGCTGCTGGGCTGCATCAATTATTCTGCTGATGCAATGGCAGGTTGATTTCAGCAACCCTGTGCTTTACCTGTTTATCTTGTTGCAGATGCATCTGTACACGGGGCTATTTATTACTGCGCATGATGCCATGCATGGTTCAATAGCGCCCAAGCCATGGATAAATAAGGCAATAGGGTTTATCAGTACATTTCTTTATGCATCTTTTTGGTACCCAAAGCTGTATAATAAACACCATTTACATCACAGCCATGTGCATACCCATGATGACCCTGATTATCACGATGGTAACTTTTTTAAATGGTACGTACAATTTATCCGTAATTATTTGTCGATATGGCAGATAGTTATCATGGCCGTAGTTTTTAATATTTTAAAACTTTGGCTTCCGCAGGCTAATCTGCTGCTGTTTTGGGTAGTACCATCATTGTTGAGTACCCTGCAACTTTTTTACTTTGGTACTTATTTGCCTCACAAAGGCGAACATGACAACAAGCATCAATCGCGCAGTTTACCTCGCAACCATTTGGTAGCCTTTTTTACCTGCTATTTTTTTGGCTACCATTATGAGCACCATGAGTCGCCCTGGCTGCCCTGGTGGAAGTTATGGAAAGCACCGGAACCACCAAAACACAATTAATTGTTTGTATAATCGGTTGCAATTTTTCCCCTGTTTGGTGCTATCATCATTTTGCAATAATAAGCGCCGTCACAACTGGTTAGGGCTTTTTTCTGTACATTTGCAGCCTATATCATTATGGCAAAAAAGGGAGTTTTACTGGTTAATTTAGGTACACCTGATAGTCCGTCAACAGCGGATGTACGTAAATATCTTGATGAGTTTTTGATGGATCCACGGGTTATTGATGTTAACCCGGTACTGCGCACTTTTTTGGTTAAAACCATCATCGTTCCGTTCAGGGCGCCTAAGTCGGCTAAATTATACCAGGCTATCTGGGATAAGGAAACTGGCTCTCCACTATTGCATTACAGCCTGTTACAACAAAAAATGCTTCAGGAACGCCTCGGTGATAACTACGTGGTTGAGCTGGCCATGCGCTATCAAAGCCCATCTATTGATTCCGCATTGGCAAGGCTGAAAGAAGCTTTGATAGGCGATATCCTTGTTATTCCGTTGTTTCCGCAGTATGCGTCTGCCAGTACAGGATCGGTGCATGAAAAAGTGATGCGAATTGTAAAGGATTGGCAAACTGTTCCGCAGATCACTTTCATCAACTCGTTCCATAATGATGACTTGATGATCGAAACCTTTGCAGATAATGCCCGTCGCCATAACCCGGATAATTATGATCATATATTGTTCAGCTTCCATGGCTTGCCTCAGCGCCAGCTAAAAAAGTGCGACCATACCGGTAGCTACTGCCTGCAAAAAGCCGGATGCTGCGATACTTTAAACGATACCAACAAATTGTGTTATTCTGCACAATCACACGATACTGCCAGGTTGATAGCTGAAAAAATGAACCTGCCTAAAGAAAAATACACAGTTTGCTTTCAATCTCGCCTGGGGAGCGACCCATGGGTACAGCCTTACACCAGCGAAGTGGTAGAACACCTGGCCAAAGAAGGTAAAAAGCGACTACTGGTATTTTGCCCTGCCTTTGTAAGCGATTGCCTCGAAACTGTTTTTGAAGTAACTTACGAATACGGCGACGAATTTAAAGCCCTGGGCGGCGAACACGTACAACTGGTAGAAAGCCTTAACGCCGAACCTAAGTGGATTGATGCCTTGGAAAGAATGGTGAAGGAAAACTAATTGAGGGATAATCAGGACTTTCAGAGTCATGAGTCAAGATTGGAGAAGAGTCTGTAACTGCGAGTAGGAATTGTACCATTTGGCGAGTAGTTAATGGCGTGTTGTTATTTTGTTAACTTGTCTTAACCAATCACAACGTCAATGAGAAAATTAATTACCTTAATTATTCTTACAATTTTTTTCTTTTCAGCATTTGCCCAAACAGACAAAGAGGATATCAAGAAAACAATCAACACGCTTTTCGATGGTATGCGCAAAGGTGACAGTACCATGTTGCGTTCAGCATTTCATAAGGATATGGTGCTACAAAGCGTTACCAACAAAAAAGATGGTACAACAGTATTGATCACTGAAAAAGGGGACGACTTTGTGAAGCAAGTAGGTACACCGCACAAAGATGTTTACGACGAACGTATTACTTGGGGCGATATGAAAATTGATGGCGCTTTAGCCAGCGTTTGGACACCTTATAAATTTTATCTCGGTAGCCAGTTTAGCCATTGCGGCGTTAATTTTTTCCAGTTGATGAAAACATCGCAAGGCTGGAAGATCATTTACATTGTGGATACTCGCCGTAAGGATAACTGCCCGGAGTAAAAAGTTTACACCAGATCTGCCATAATTTTAGCAGACAGTAGGCACAGCGGTATACCACCACCAGGATGTACACTTCCACCGCAGAAATACAGCCCCTTAATTTTGGATGATTTGTTTGCGTGCCTTAAAAAAGCGGCAAATTGGTTGTTTGAGCTGGTGCCGTAAATGGAGCCTTTGTATGATGAGGTTTTTAGCTCGATGCTTCTTGGGTCAAGGATGCTTTCGTTTTCTATAAGTTTACTAATGTCTTCTTTTAGCAATCGTGAAAGTTTGGCCTGAATGTTAGTTCGCGCTTCGGCTATCAGTTTATCCCATTCCTGCCCACTGTTGGCAGGTACGTTTATCATCACAAACCAGTTCTCACTGTTGGTTGGCGCGTCATCCCGTTTTAATTTTGACGAGATGTTAAGGTAAACCGTAGGATCTTGATAAATGCTTTGCTTTTGCCAGATGTGTTCAAATTCGGCCTTGTAATCTGCGCTGAAGAATATATTGTGCAGGTCAAGCTCGGAAAATTGCTTTTTTACACCCCAATAAAATATCAAAGCCGAACTGCTTCGTTGTTGTTCGAGCGTTTTTTTAGGATGCAGATTTGGACGGTCTGCTAACAGCTTTTTGTAGGTGAACCAAACATCCATGTTTGATATGACTATATCAGCCTTTACCACTTTTTCTTTTATCTGTACGCCTCTAATCTTTTCTCCTTCAGTAATTATTTTATCAACCGCAGTGTTGTAAGTGAATTTTACACCTAATTCCTCTGCCAATTTAACGAGGCTTTGGGTTATGGCGTACATGCCGCCCTCCGGGAACCAGGCGCCAAAATGATGCTCCAAATGGGGGATAACATTTAGCGTGGCAGGTGCATGGTACGGGTTAGAACCGTTATAAGTAGCATACCGGTCAAAAAACTGCACTACGCGCGCATCTTTAAAGGCATTGGTATTGGCTTTATGCATGGTGCGCATGGCATCTATCTGCGGTAGCCTGAATATTGACCTAATAGTATCCCAGCGAAGATAGGTCTGCAAGCGATGCAGCGACCGCTCTAAAAAAACATGGTTGGTGATCTCGTAAATATCCCGGCTGTTGGCCAAATGTTTAACCACCGCTTGGGCAGAATCGGCGGTTTTATTTGCTATCTCCTCAGAAAACTTTTCGGTATCGGCATACGCATGCAGTCGCGTACCATCTTCGTAGAAGTAATTGCAGACTACATCAAGTTTTTGGTAATTAAAGTATTGGCGGGGATCTTTACCTGCGAGTTGAAATAACTCGTCAACATACTGCGGCATGGTGAACAGGCTGGGCCCGGCATCAAAGCGGTAACCGTTCTGCTCAAACTGAGATAACTTGCCACCAGCGTAGCTGTTGGCCTCAAAAATCTCAACCTCGTAACCTTTAACAGCTAAACGGATAGCCGTAGCAATACCCGCCACACCTGCACCTATAATAACGGCTTTTTGTTGAGGCATGCGGCAAAGATAAGGTAAAGGTTCGCTCTGATAAACAAAAAATGTCATTGCGAGCGAAGCGCGGCAATCTCACAGGATTGTCTTGGAGACTTGCCTCCGGGATTGCCGCGTTTCCGGGTATTCATCGGAATCCTCGCAATAACATTGATTATTTATTAATCATACCAGTGCATGACTATGCATGCACCCCTTCAGCAATTTCTTCAATTGCTTTGGCGTTAAAGGCATCCAGGTCGTCTGGCGTGCGGCTGGTTACCAAACCGTTATCGGTTACAACTTTTTCATCTACCCAATCCGCGCCTGCGTTTTTAAGGTCGGTTTGTAGCGATGGATATGAGGTCATGCGACGGCCTTTCAGTTCACCTGTTTCTATCAATAATTGCGGCCCGTGGCAGATAGCGGCCAACGGTTTACCGGCATCTAAAAATGCTTTGGCAAATGCTACTGCTTCCTTGTTCTGGCGCAACTTGTCGGGGTTTAAAACACCACCCGGCAAAACCAGTGCGTCGTAATCATCGGGGCTGGCGTTGCTCAATTCTTTATCAACGTCTACCTCTATCCCCCAATCGGTATGGTTCCATGCTTTAATTTTTCCGCTTTTTGGCGAAATAATGTGTACGGTGGCACCCGCAGCTTCTAATGCTTCTTTTGGGCTGGTTAATTCAACCTGCTCAAATCCTTCTTCTGTAAGTATTGCTACTTTTTTATTGCTTAAATCAGCCATAATAATATTTGTTTTTAATAGGTTATTTACTATTAACTACAAGTGAATATTTCTATGGTTTTAAGAAAATTGAGATTGATGGTTTGTAACTTGGAATGTAAAGATCAGATTCTTCGCTATCGCTAAGAATGACAAGGAATAAAAAAAGGACAGCCAACCGGCTATCCCTTTTTTATTTAAATACGAAGGTTTAATCTCTAACCTTCAATCGCAAATCTCTAAACGGCTACGCTTTGGCCGATCAAATTCTTTGATGCAAGGTATTCTGCAATTTGTACGGCGTTGGTGGCAGCACCTTTACGCAGGTTATCTGATACAATCCAGCAGTTTAAAGTATTTGGCTGCGTTTCGTCGCGGCGAAGGCGGCCTACAAACACTTCATCCTTATCATGCGCATCAAGCGGCATTGGATATTTAAGGTTGGCAATATCATCAACCACCACAACACCAGGTGCGTTGGCTAATACTTCGCGAACTTCGCTCAAGTCGTATTCGTGAGCAAACTCAATGTTCACTGATTCTGAGTGGCCACCCATAACCGGGATACGTACAGTAGTTGCAGTAACCGCAATACTGTCGTCGCCCATTATTTTTTTGGTCTCCAGTATCATTTTCATCTCCTCTTTGGTGTAACCATTCTCGGTAAACACGTCTATCTGAGGGATAACATTAAGGTCGATCGTGTAAGGGTAAACCTTAGGTCCATCAACACCATTACGCTCGTTAAATAATTGGTCAACCGCTTTAACGCCTGTACCTGTTACCGATTGGTAGGTTGATACTACAACGCGCTTGATTTTATATCTGTCGTGAAGTGGTTTTAAAGCCACTACCATTTGTATGGTTGAGCAATTTGGGTTGGCTATGATCTTATCTTCGGCAGTTAAAACATCAGCATTAACTTCAGGTACAACCAGCTTTTTGGTTGGGTCCATACGCCATGCAGATGAGTTATCTATTACCGTGATACCCGCCTCTGCAAACAAAGGGGCCTGCTCTAATGAAGTGCTTCCGCCTGCGCTAAAAATAGCAACATCAGGCTTTTGCTTAATCGCATCCTCGGCAGAAACAATCTTGTATTGCTTACCCTTAAAAGTGATCTCTTTACCAATACTTTTAGCGGATGCAACGGGAATTAATTCTGTAACGGGGAAGTTGCGTTCATCAAGAACCTGCAACATTTTAGTGCCTACCAGGCCGGTAGCACCAACTACTGCGACTTTCATTGTTTGTTTACGTATAAATTGTTTATTAAATATTCCAAATATGCGGTTTTTTTCGCTAACCAGCTAATAAAAAGTCTACTGTTTTAGTATAATATCTATGATGGCATTTGTAAACATTAAGATAGGTTGGTCGTTTATAATGCATAAAACTCTGCCTTTAGTTTCAATTTCCTACATTTGCTGCAAACTGTGTTTGAATGACCGAAAAGATATTCGTGATCGGCGCCAACGGCCAAATAGGCACCGAACTGGTAGCTGCTTTAAGAGCAATTCATGGTGCAGAAAATGTAATTGCATCAGATATCAATAGCCCTAATTATGCTTTGCGCAATACCGGCCCGTTTGAGTATGCAAACGTGCTGGATAAAGATAACCTGCATCACCTGTTTGATAAACATAAACCAACACAGGTTTATTTGCTTGCGGCAATACTATCTGCCGTTGGCGAGCAGAAGCCTAAAATGGCATGGGATTTAAATATGACCGGCCTTTTGCATGTGCTTGATTTTGCCGTTGAGTTTAAAGTGCAGAAGGTTTTTTGGCCAAGCTCTATCGCAGTGTTTGGCCCACATTCTCCGCAGTACAACACACCGCAATATTGCGTAATGGATCCTAACACGGTTTATGGTTTCAGTAAACTTGCAGGTGAACGCTGGTGCGAATATTATTTTGAAAAATATGGATTAGATGTACGCAGCTTGCGTTATCCGGGCCTTATTGGCTGGCGTGCTAACCCCGGCGGTGGTACAACAGATTATGCCGTGCATATTTTCCATGAGGCATTAAAGCATAAAAAATATCAAGGTTTTTTATCGGCGCAAACGGCTTTGCCAATGATGTATATGGATGATGCCATCCGCGCTACGCTTACTTTAATGGATGCGCCGGCAGAGAGTATCACAATCCGCTCAAGCTATAACCTGGCAGGTATAAGTTTCACACCCGAAGAAATTGCTGCGGAAATAAAGAAACTAATGCCTGAATTTGAAATGAGCTATGCTGATAACGACCCGCGCCAGGCCATAGCCGATAGCTGGCCAAAATCGATAGATGATAGCCAGGCACAACAGGACTGGGGCTGGCAGTTACAATACGATCTTGCAAAGATGACGGAAGATATGCTAACTAATTTAAAAAACGTAATTTAGAGCCCCTGATCCCTTAAGGGGATAAGAGGTTTTAATGGTATAACAATAAAAAAAAGTCCAGCTACCCCTTTAGGGTGCTGGGGGGCAAAATGGGAAGAGCATTCGAATTCCGGAAAGAGAGAAAATTTAAGCGCTGGGCCAAAATGGCGGTGCAGTTTACCCGACTGGGTAAGGAGATAGTGATGGCTGTTAAAGCGGGTGGCGGCGACCCTACTACCAACTCGCGACTGCGCACCGCGGTGCAAAATGCTAAGGCTGTTAATATGCCTAAAGATAGGGTAGAGGCCGCTATTAAGCGTGCCACAAGCCGCGATGAGAAGGATTATGATGAGTTGGTTTACGAAGGTTATGCCCAACACGGTGTAGCTATTTTGGTAGAGACCGCCACTGATAATACAAACCGTACCGTAGCCAATGTGCGCAGTTACTTTACAAAATACGGTGGTACATTAGGTAAAACAGGTTCATTGGATTTTGTATTTGCGCGTAAATCAGTTTTCAGGTTTGATCCCGGAGAGCGTGATCTGGAAGAACTGGAGTTTGAACTAATTGATGCCGGTTTGGAAGATCTTTTTGTGGAGGCCGATGAGGAAGGAAATGATGTTGCCGTTATCCATACCGCTTTTGAAGATTTTGGTAAAATGCAGAAGACTTTGGAAGAAATGGGTATCGAAACCAAATCTGCCAAACTGGAACGCATCCCGCTTTCAACAACTAATGTTACAGAAGAACAAGCTGCCGATGTATTGAAGATTGTTGACCGTTTAGAGGAAGACGACGACGTGCAGGCGGTTTATCATAACATGGCGGAGTAATTTGCCGATTTGAAAATTTGAAGATGTGACGATTTGAAAATTACTTGCATCTTCAGATTTTCAAATTTAAGTAATTTTCAAATCTAACAACATGCCTTTACTATCAACACGCAAGCAGGAGAAAAAGGTTAAAGTAACCTTTGCCAATGGTTTACTTTTTGTGGAGAAAGAAGATGGTAAGCAACAAGCTTTCCCGCTGGAGTGGTTCCCAAAACTCTTAAATGCTTCCGATGAGGAGCGTGCCGACTGGAGCCAAACCGATAAAGGTATCCGCTTTAACCAACTGGATACTGACGTTCAGTTGTAATTGAGTCGATTTGAAGATTTGACAATTTGAATATGACTGTCAATCTTCAAATTGTCAAATCAATAAATCATCAAATTGCATAAATGACTTTCGAAGAGTTTTTTAGAAAAAAGAAGATAGACCTAACGGCCATGCAATCAGCAGAGCCAGGGCTGTTCTCTGAATTTAAAGAACATTACGAAGCAATGGGCGAAAAGAGTTTCGACCATACCAAGAAATACTGGTTCAATAAATTGCGATTGCAATATCGCCTGGCACCCGAAGTGAAAGAGGAAAAAGTGGTAATTGAAAACCGCCTGGCCGAACAAACCATTGTTGAATCTCTCACCGAACCAGCTGCTGCCAATGTTGGTTTTAAACCGCGCTTTAAAGCAGGTGCTGCTACTGCTAAGCCTGTTGAAGCTATAACTGAACCAACGGCTGAACATAAAACGGCAACTGACACTACGGCACAATCAAATACAGAGGGAGCTACGCCGGCCGTTAAACCTGCCGGATTTAAGCCGCGTTTTAATGCCAAAACCATAGCGCCTAAAGCAGGTGAACCTGCTAACGAAGATAAGCCGGAGATTGTTCCATCTGCCGAAATATCTGCGACACCAAAACCCGCAGGCTTTAAACCGCGGTTCAACGCTGCAAAGATGGCACCTAAGGCAGAAGAGCAGGTTGCAGAAACCAAGCCGGTAGAAGATAAACCCATCCACACACCAGCTCCGGATGATCCACCTGCCGAAGCATCCCCTGCACCGAAACCTGCCGGTTTTAAACCAAGATTTAACGCGGCGAAAATGGCACCCAAAAAAGAAGATACCTTTGAACAGGAGGTTCCTATGGAAATAAAGGCAGATGACCTTGATTCTGTTAGCGAGAGAACCAAGGAAGCTGATAATGAAGACATCGAAATTAAACCAGCCGCAGAGGTTGGGCCTAAAATGGGTTTTAAACCACGATTCAATCCAAAAAATACAAAACCTCAGCCACCAAAAACCGAGGAATGAACTATGAATACGGAAGATCTTTTTAACCAGGACAGAGGAAGCAGTGAGAAAAAAGAGCAGAAGCAAAGCCCACTGGTAAGCCTTGAACGCGATATTAAATTTTTTAATGATTCTATAAAGGAGGTTGCCATTGATATTATGGTCGAGGGCTTATCTGCCACCCCGATATTTGTGGCCCATCAGCACGAAGTTAAGCTGGGTGAGGTGATCCTTGACCGCAACGAACTGAACACCGAATGGAGCATACATGCCTCAACAATTGAAGAGTTTGTAGACCGCGGCATTATCAAGCCCGAACTGAAAGAACGTTTTTTAAGCAGTTATAAAAATCCCAATGATTTTATGTGCCTGTTTGTGATAGTACCTGAAGGGGCAAACTTTGTTTATTATCCGTATATAAAAGGTTGAAATGTTGTAATCTTATAAGGTTGGAATGTTAGTTTTATAATATATAATCTAATAACTTTACAACCTTTAAACGTTCCAACATTACAACAATTCAACCATGCCAGACAGAAAGATCCTCATATTAAATAGTCAGCAGATACAGCAAAAGATAGATCGCATTGCTTACCAGGTGCTGGAGGATAATTTTGATGAAGAAGAGGTAATTATTGCCGGCATCCTTCCACGAGGTAACCATGTTGCCGAACGTTTAAAGGCAGTGCTGGACAACATTGCGCCGTTTAAAACTCAATTGCTTAGCATAGAGCTGGATAAGCAAAGCAGCCAGTTGCATGCAAATACTAATTTTAAAGTAGAAGACTGCGCTAACAAAGTTATCATCCTGGTTGATGATGTTTTGAATAGCGGTAAAACGCTTGCATATGGTTTCGGCGTTTTTTTAGATGTGCCATTAAAGAAGCTGCGTACCGTGGTTTTGGTAGACCGTAATCATAAAAACTTCCCTGTAACAACAGACTATGCCGGTATGGCGCTCTCAACCGTAATCAAACAACATATTGACGTTGTGATCAATGTTGAAGGCGAGGAAGACGCGGTTTATTTGATGTGATATTCTCTATTTATTTGTAGCCAGCAAATACATAATATTTTCAGGCGTAAGATCTGCGAAGCTATCCGCTACTACTGACGCTTTGCTATAATGCGGTTCGCGTTCGGCAAGTTTAGTTTCTATCAATTCAACAAGTTCCTGTCCCTTTTTGCCCTGCAGAACCGGCCGGGGTGTTTTAGCATTCTCTAAACGCGAAGCCAGCATTTTAGGTGTCAGCTTCATGTAAACGGTTTGGCCCCTGGCATTCATCCAATCCATATTGTTAAAAAAGCAGGGTAACCCGCCACCGGTTGATACAACGGCATTTTCCGGATAAATGGTTTCCTTAAGTATTTTCGATTCCTGCTTACGGAAAGCTTCTTCGCCATGTTCGGTAAAATAATCGGAGATGCGAGTGCCGGTCTGTTCTTCAAACCTATGGTCAAGATCGATAAAATCGTACTCCAAAGCTGCAGATAATTTACGGCCCATAGTGGTTTTGCCGCAACCCATAAATCCAACTAAAAATATAAGGCCCATTTATTTTGATAGATAATTTTTAACCAGATCTTCATACTTCGGCATGTTGTGGTAATGCCACTTGTTTACAACAGTACCGTTTTTCAACAACATGATGCCGGGGTTACTTCTCACCATGGTTTTTAGCGGCACGCCATCAGCGTAAAACAGTTCGCTAACCAATTTGTGTTCTTTGGCAAACTGCTGCGCTTGTTCCGGCGCGTTAGCGGTAAGGAATATAACCCTTGTGTTGTAGTTTTGTATCAGGTTTGCAGCTAAGGCGTTTGCTTTTGCAACCGCGTCCTGGTCCGTTTTCGAAAGATCGTAGGCTACAATAACCAAGCTATAGAACGGAGTGCTTAACAATTCCTGATTGTAATCATTACCCTGCGCATCCTGAATGTTCAGGTCCCTTATCTTGGGCTCGAAACCTTTCTTAACCAGCCTGCTCTCCGGGGTGCCTTGTACTTGCCAATTAGTATCTTTCCAGATACCGCTTTTGATGTACTCTTTGTCAGTGATCTTTTTAGAGTCTTTCGTTTTTTTATTTACAAGTGTGTAGGTAATTTCAAACTCATCCGGCTTAGCGCCCGGCGGCGTTTTCATCTCCTCTAAAATATTTGCCCCAACTTTGTACGGAAGAAAATCTACAACCGGTAAAAAATTATAGGTATACAAGCCAAAGCCCAATGCTAATACCGTTGCGGCAACAATTGCCCGGTCTCCCGCCTTGGCGCTAAGTAAAGGTTTAATAGTTTTACGGTTGCGAAATAGCACCAGTACCAGCAACAGCAACACCATGTCTTTACCGAAAGATTCCCAGGGTGTTAACGGTATAGCATCGCCAAAGCAACCACAGGTTTGTACAACTTTGAAAAAGGCGGAATAAAAAGTAAGGAATCCGAAAAAGATGATCAGCAGCAACAGCCCCCAAACTACCTTAATAGCCCGCGCGCCTATCAGCAAGGCAAAGCCCAATATCATTTCAAGGGCGCAAAGTACAATTGCCATGCTTAATGCAAGATTGTTTAGCGCTGTGAGATGGAATACCTCAAAGTATTCCTCAAGCTTATAAGAAAAACCAAGCGGGTCGTTTGCCTTTATCAACCCTGAGAAGATAAAAAGTAAGCCAACAGCGATCCTGCAAAACCAAATTGATCCGTTTTTCATTTAATCCCTAATTTTATCAACGCAAATACGGAGTAGTTTAGCATATCCTGGTAATTGGCTTTTACACCTTCAGATGCCAGTGTTTGGCCCTGGTTGTCTTCTATTTGTTTTACACGCAGCAGTTTCATCAAGATCAGATCGGTAAGTGAGCTGATGCGCATTTCGCGCCATGCCTCACCGTAATCGTGGTTTTTGGCGAACATCAGGTCGCGGGTTTCCTTAACCTTACTGTCAAATATCGCTTCTACCTCATCAGGATTCAGCTCTAAAGGAGTTTCCGGCCCGCAATCCAGTTGCATCATGGCTATCACACAATAGTTTACAATGCCTATATATTCACCGGTAATATCATCGCCAACTTTTGATACCTGTTTTTCTTCGAGCGTACGGATGCGTTGCGCCTTAATAAATATCTGGTCGGTGATAGATTGTAACCTTAAAATACGCCAGGCGGTACCGTAATCGCGGGTTTTTTTAATAAAAAGACTGCGGCAAACGTTAATAACTGCGTCAAATTCTTCTGCTGTATTGCTCAAGAGGTTGTAATGTTTTAAAGTTGGGTTTAATTAACGAGAATCGATTTCAACAACGAATCCTCGCAAGAATTTTCTTTGTCGTGTCAGCAGAATTTTCGAAAACAGATCGAAATTCGCCAAAATAGTAGAATTGGCCATCGGTGAATCTTATCAAGAAAAGATTAAAGGATATTCTTTTCACATATTTAAATTTATAAGATGGAATTATTTTTCTCCTTAAAAATTTTTCAATGACAAAGTTTTCCTCATCCCATTTTACGCTGCTAAATGAATACCAAATTAAGTTAACAATCGTAAGCATTCCTAACAGAAACAACCAAAAAATTGAAGAAGACACCAGAAAATAGTTAACGATTATCAAAAGCATTGAAAAAATCATTATACCTGCTTGATTATATTTTATAAGACTTGAGCCTAAAATTCGATACTGATTAGTCATTTTTGATTTATTGGAATCTTTCTTATTTGGCTGAAATGTTTTTGATCTGTGAATTAATAGGAACATTTTATTAAAGTGGATAACTTTACAACTTTGTAACCTTACAACATTTTAACGGTTAAAATTCAACAAAACATTGGCTAAAGATACATTTTTTCAGAAAAAGACGACCATAAATGCCGGCGGCAAATTGATTGATATGACCTTGCCAAAGGTGATGGGCATTATCAATACCACGCCCGATTCTTTTTTTGCCGATAGTCGTAAGACTGAGACTGATGCCATTTTACAGCAAGCGGGGAACATGTTGAGCGAAGGGGCCGACTTTTTAGATATAGGCGCTTATTCGTCCCGACCGGGTGCTGCGGATATATCCATACAGGAAGAAACTGATAGACTATTACCGGCTGTTGAAGCCATCGTTAAAGAATTTCCGGCAGCGGTTATTTCTATAGATACTTTTAGGGCTAACGTAGCGGAAACGGCTATCAAAGCAGGGGCGCATATCATTAATGATATTAGCGGGGGCAGTTTAGATGAGAATATGTTTGCAACCGTTGCAAGTTTACAGGTGCCTTATATATTGATGCACATGAAAGGTAATCCTCAAAATATGCAAGCTTTAGCCGAATACGACGATGTGTTTGCCGAGGTGTACGATTACTTTGTTAAAAAAATATACGCGCTTAAGCAATTAGGTGTGCATGATATCATCATCGATCCGGGATTCGGTTTTGCAAAGAAGCCGGAACATAGTTATGCTTTGATGAACAGGATGCAGGAGTTTGAACGCTTGCAATTACCATTATTGGCGGGTATCTCCAGAAAGAAAATGATCTACGGCTTATTAGGCGCTACGGCTGCAGAAGCGCTGAACGGAACGACTGCACTTAACACCGTAGCGCTAATGAAAGGAGCCAATATACTACGGGTACACGATGTAAAGGCGGCGCTTGAGGCTATTACCATATTCAAAGCCACAACCCTGGGCTACAATTCATAATTAAGCTTGTATGAGAAGATACTTTGTTTTCGGTTTATTGATTGGGCTTTTTGCTGGTTTGCATGAAGCCAACGCTCAAAAAGTTGAGATTGTAAAGGACGAATATATTTTTACCGATGCGCCTTTTAAGGCTTGCCACGCATCTACCATTGTAAAGCTGGGAAACGGGAAATTATTAGCCGCGTGGTTTGGCGGAACCCAGGAAAGTAATCCGGATGTTTGTATATGGACGGCCGAAAACGACGGAACAAAATGGTCATCTCCCGTGAAAGTAGCTGATGGCATACAGCCGGATGGTAAAAGATATGCTTGCTGGAACCCGGTTCTATTTAAAGCAGCCAGCGGTACCCTTTACCTTCACTATAAAATAGGCCCCAACCCACGTGAGTGGTGGGCGGTGTATAAAACATCGAATGATGATGGCAAAACGTGGTCGGCGGCAACAGCTTTGCCAAAAGGTTTTTTTGGGCCTATCAAAAATAAGCCGGTGCAATTGGCTAACGGAGATATCTTTTACCCATCAAGTACAGAAAGCTCTGATGAGAAAACTTGGCAAATCCATTTGGAAAGATCTGATGCCGCTTTAAAAAAATGGGAGAAGATAAATATTGATTGTGATACATTTCAGCTTATCCAGCCATCCATTTTAAGGTACTCTAAACAAAAATTGCAGTTGTTATCGCGCAGCAAACAAAATGTTATCGTACAAAACTGGTCTAATGATGACGGTAAAACCTGGAGCAAATCTACCTCAACGGCTCTGCCCAACCCAAACTCCGGCAGTGATGCCGTAACCGTAAAAGGTTACCAATTGCTGGTATACAACCCGCTTACAGCCGGCAAAAACTGGTGGGAGGGACGATCTGTTCTTAAATTAGCTGTCTCTAAAGACGGCGAACACTGGAAAGACCTGTACACCTTTGAACAACACGACAAAGGGGAATATAGCTATCCCGCCATTATTGCTGATAAAACAGGCAACGTTTACGTAACCTATACGCACGACAGGAGCCGCATAAAATTTGTGCAGCTACGATTTATAAAATAACATTATTTTATGCGTGTATACTCCCAGCTCGGCCCGTCCGCAGCGGATGTACCGATGATAAATGTATTCTCCTTAATGCTGAAGACGTCAGCGTAATCCGGATTAGTCAAGACTATTTTACCAAACTTTGTGCCTTCTTGTTCACTGGTAAAGCTAAGCGTGTAGGTCCCTTGTTTTTCAACCTTATTATTAAGGTATTTGGTGTAGGTTTTGTCAGATCTGAAAATGTACCTGTCTCCGTTGCCGGGATTGTAACTTTGTGGTTGTATCCAACCTGTCATATAGGTTTTAAGTTCCCAGGTACCCACCACTTCGCCGGGCGTTGATTTAATAGCGTTGTCTTTTTTACATGCTGAAAGAGTAATGATCAGTGCCAGGATGAACAGATAATTTTTCATATAAAGTTTAGTTTATATCATTACGCATCCATTAGCATTAACGCAACACCAAAATTTAATTATTGATGATTGGAGAATTTGTAAGCTCCAGGATAGAGTCTACATACTCGCGGGTGTTGGCTAAGCGCGGTACTTTATGCTGCCCGCCTATTTTGCCTCGGTTTTTCATCCAGTTAAAGAAGGTGTTTGGCTGCACCGAACGCACCAGTGGTCTGCGTAGGGCCATATCTTTAAAACGCTTGGCGTCATAATCAGAATTTACTTTGCGGAGCGTTTCATCAAGCAGGTCAACAAAGCGTTCAAATTCTGCGGGGTGTTTTTCAAACTCGATCAGCCATTCGTGCGCGCCACACTCATTATCGCTGAAATAAACCGGCGCCGCAGTATAATCACGTATGATAGCACCTGTTTTAGAGCAGGCCTCGGCAAGGGCTCGTTCTGCATTGTCAATGATCACCTCTTCGCCAAAGGCATTGATAAAATGCTTGGTACGACCGGTTATCTGTATCCTGAAGGGCGAAAGCGATGTAAATTTAATAGTGTCGCCGATCATGTATCGCCACAAACCGGCATTAGTACTGATGATGAGCGCGTAGTTTTTATTGAGTTGAACCTCATCGAGGGTAAGCGTTTGTGGGTTCTCATCGTGCAGGTTCTCTAACGGTAAAAACTCATAGAAGATACCATAATCAAGCATCAAAAGCATGTCGCCCGGTTTTTCAAGGTCCTGTATACCAAAGAAACCCTCAGATGCATTATAGGTTTCCAGGTAATACATATCAGTTTTGGGGATCAGCTTCCTGAACTGTTCGCGGTAAGGTGTAAATGCGACAGCGCCGTGGAAGTAAAGCTCCAGGTTTGGCCAAACTTCCAACAAATTATTTTTACCGGTTATTTCAAGGATGCGTTTAAACAGCAACAAATTCCAGGTAGGTACGCCGCTGATGCTGGTTACATTTACATCTTTGGTAGCGTAAGCCATCTTTTCTATCTTTTCCTCAAAATTTTCTAAAAGGGCAATATCCAGATGTGGGGTACGGTAAAACTCTGCCCAAAGGGGTAGATTTTTCATGATCACTGCCGATAGGTCGCCAAAAAAAGTGTCGGTATTTAACTGCCCCACCTGGTGGCTCCCGCCAAGCGTTAAGCTCTTCCCCGTAAAAATGCGCGCGTTCTGGCGGTTGTTAAAGTAAAGCGTAAGCATATCCTTACCGCCTTTAAAGTGGCACTCTTCCAGCGACTCTTCACTTACCGGGATAAACTTGCTGCGATCATTTGTGGTGCCCGATGATTTTGCGAACCACCGTATCTCTGATGGCCAAAGCACGTTTTGTTCACCTTTAAGCATCCGCTCTATGTAGGGCTTTAGGCTATCATAAGTTTGAATAGGTACCCGTTCTTTAAATTGGGCAAGGTTCTCAATGCTTTTGTAGCCGTATTTCTTTCCCCATTCTGTATTCTCTGCACCGGCAACAAGTTGCTCAAACCATTCTTCCTGTACTTCATTAGGGTATTTCATAAAAAGCTCTATCTGGTGGATACGCTTTTTCATGAACCAGGTAAATACAGAGTTGAAAATGGTCATACTGTTGGCTTATGGTTCATGGTTGATAGTTCATGGCTGCTAAGCGTTACCATGAACCATGATCTATTGGCTATGAACTTCTCAAATATATAAGTTACTGAGGAAATACTTTTCTTTTAAGCACAAAGTTTGCACCCAGGTAAACTTTACGCACCAATTCGTTTTCGGCCAACACCTCCGGCACGCCTGATTCCAATATCTTTCCCTCAAAAAGCAGGTAGGCACGGTCGGTAATGCTTAGGGTTTCCTGCACGTTGTGGTCAGTGATGAGAATGCCGATGTTGCGGTGCTTCAGCTTGGCAACCATAGATTGTATCTCCTCAACAGCAATAGGGTCTACACCGGCAAAAGGCTCATCCAGTAAAATAAAGTTAGGTTCTGCAGCAAGGGCACGCGCAATTTCAGTTCTGCGGCGTTCACCGCCTGATAGCAGGTCACCACGGTTTTTGCGCACTTTATGTAAACTAAACTCGTCTATCAATTCTTCCAATTTATCGCGCTGTTTTTCTTTGCTCATTTTGCCCATCTCCAGCACGGCTTTGATGTTATCCTCAACAGAAAGCTTACGGAAAACAGATGCCTCCTGGGCCAGATAACCAATACCTTTTTGGGCACGGCGATACATCGGGTCGGTGGTTATTTCTTCATCTTCGAGAAAGATCTTACCCTCGTTAGGTTTTATCAAACCCACTATCATGTAAAAGGAAGTAGTTTTGCCGGCACCGTTAGGCCCAAGCAAACCCACAATCTCGCCCTGCGATACGTTGAACGTTACATCGTTTACAACGGTACGCTGCTTATATTTTTTTATTAAATGCTCGGCACGTAATATCATATGTTGAGAATTAAAAAGTCAAAAGTAAAAATTCAAAATAGGGGCTTCTTTTGCGTAGACCTTTGACTTTTTATTTTAATCTAATTCCTTTTATGTTCAGTTGTATGCTGCGTTGTTCGCGCCATACGTTTTCTTCAATGGTATAACAAATATCAAACGCTATACCGTTCTTTAGCTCTGGCAAAAGCTCGCCCTGGTTAAAGGCTATGCAACTAAAACTTGGCGAACCCGGTTGCATCACAAACATTTTAATGTGTTTGCCGCCAACTAAACCGGCTGCACCGCTAACATACACATTTCTGGTCATGAAAACCGGCGCCATGTTCTCAGGCCCGAAAGGTGCAAACTGATTCAGTATCCTGAAAAATTTGGGCTCTATGTCTGCCAGATCGATCTCTGCATCAATACTGATCTGCTGCACCAAAAGTTCATCCGGAATGGTAGAACTTACAACCTGCTCAAATTTTTCGATAAAGGCAGGAACATTTTCCGGCTCCATAGTTAACCCGGCGGCATATTTGTGCCCGCCAAACTGGATGAGCAGGTCGCTGCAACCGCAAAGCGCCTCATAAAGGTCGTAACCCAAAACCGATCTTGCCGAACCCGCAACGTGCCTATTTGAGCGGGTGAGTACCACGGTAGGGCGGTAGTACTTTTCAGTAAGCCTTGATGCTACAATGCCAATTACACCCTTGTGCCAGTTATCATTAAAAACCACGGTTGATTTGCGGGCGATCAAAACATCATCATTATCAATAATGCTTAAGGCTTCGTCGGTAATTTGCTGGTCGTGACCTTTGCGTTCTACGTTACGTAAGTTTATCAGGTCGCCCTTTTCACGTGCGTCATCTTCATGGCAGGCAATCAATAGTTGCACAGCATGCTTGGCATCGTCGATACGGCCAGCGGCGTTAATGCGCGGGCCTAACTGAAAGACCACATCAGAGATATTGTAATCCTTTGATTTTCCTGCCACCTCCATCAGCATCTTAACGCCCACGCACGGGGCTGCATTTATCTTAGCCAAACCTAAATGCGCCAATACACGGTTTTCGCCGGTTACATGTACGATGTCGCAGGCAACGCTTATGGCAACTAAGTCTAAATATTCCGCTACTTCTTCAAAGGGTATACTATGTATTTCGGCGTAGGCCTGCACCAGCTTAAAGCCAATGCCGCAGCCCGAAAGTTCCTTGTAAGGATAATTGCATTGCGGGCGTTTAGGATCTAATATGGCAACAGCAGCCGGAAGTTCATCGCTAGGCAAGTGGTGATCACAGATGATAAAATCAACGCCCAAAGTGTTGGCATAAGCAATTTTATCAACTGACTTGATGCCGCAATCCAAGGCAATGATAAGGCTAAAGCCGTTTTCGGCTGCATAATCAACGCCCTGTGTGGATATGCCGTAACCTTCTTTATAACGGTCGGGGATGTAATACGCTATCCGGCTGTAACGTTTGCTGAAAAAGCTATATACTAATGCGACAGCCGTTGTGCCGTCAACATCGTAATCACCATAAACCAAGATCTTTTGATTTCGGGCGATGGCTTCATCAATGCGGGCTATGGCTTTTTCCATGTCTGCCATAAGGAATGGATCGTGCAGATGAAGCTCGCTTGGGCGAAAGAAATACCGGGCTTCTTCAAAACTGGTAACGCCGCGCTGTACAAGTATATTGGCAAGTATGGTGCTGATGTTAAGATCCGCGGCTAAATTTTTCGCCGTTTCGGCATCTGCCGCATCTTTCAACACCCATCTTTTGTTCATACTTATATCAATGTTTAAAAGGTATAAAGATAGCTAATGGTTGATAAACGCAGATGTGGTAGCGAAATTTTAAGCGCCGGTAAATAAAATGCATTGAACTTACCTGCCGCTGAGCGACTGATATTTGGTGCCGTTTGCAGGGTCAACCGCGTTGAGGATATTCATGGCTGCAATTTTATCCTGTGGTGCCGCACCGCTAAAAATGGAAACCAATTCGTTATTCTTGGCCGTAAAGAAAGCCAAGGGGAAGTATGACCCTAAGCGTTTTCGGTCTACTTCGGTGAGCACCGGCAGTATCGAGCTGATGTATTTGCGGGCCTTGCCAACGTTATCAGCCATCATATCCAAACCATTGCGGTGATAGTTATAGATAAACTCGCGCAGGTTATTGTAGATCTTATTGTTGAGGTTCTCAACCAGCCAGTAGCGGTTAACGTTGCTGTTATCAAATCCCTTCCATCCGCGATAAGATGAAGTTTGTGCGTTTATGGCAACCGTTTGCGCATTTAAGAAATAAGGCGTGCCGCCAAATTTGCCAAACGAATCATAATCCATGCCTACAATAATGTAAGCGTAGAATGCCATTACAGAACTTAGATTGCTTTGAAAATTCTGGTCGGTGTAATCAATAGTTTGGCCGTCGGTATAGGTAAAATCTACATCCTTATCATTTATGTTCAGCAGGGTAGTGGTATAGGTGGCGTTATAAACCGGTCTTGATGATTGTACCTGCAACTCTCCGCTAAAGCTGCTGCTGCCGTCCCAATTGGTGATATTTAATACAAAGTTGCAATCTATACGCTCGTTGGGAGCAATGTCATCGGCGCTCCACTTCCGGCCGTTTAAAAAATCGCGCATAGCGCGCTCCAATGTTTGGAAGATGCGGGTATTAGTAACCTGTATTTTTGGAGCAACAACCTTTACACGTGCGTTTAAGTCCTGGGCGTTTGCCTTTGTAAAGCAAAACATGGCAAGCAACGTTAAGGTTAAAAGTCTCTTCATTTATTTAGTAGATCTACAACCGCTAAGCATATATCGTTTGCTACCTCTGTTTTACTTTTGAGCTCAAAGGTGGTTTTATTAAGATGGCGGTCTATCAAAGTTACTTTGTTGGTATCACTTTTAAAACCCGCGCCACTGTCATTTAAAGAGTTTAATACAATTAGGTCCAGGTTTTTCTTTTTCAGCTTATCAATGGCGTGCTGTTCCTCATTGTTGGTCTCCAGTGCAAAACCAACCAAAACCTGGTCATCACGTTTTTGCTGGCCGAGCGTTTTAAGGATATCCGTTGTTTTCTTAAGCTCGATATTAAACTGATCTTCGGTCTTTTTTATCTTTTGCTGCGCCACATGTGCCGGTGTGTAATCTGCCACGGCCGCACACATGATGCAGGCGTTGGCACTATCGAAGTTCTCCAAGCAGGCATCAAGCATCTCGGCAGCGCTGGTTACATCAATGCGTTTAATGCTTTTATACTCGCTTTTTTGCGCGGTTGGCCCGGCTACTAAAATAACATCAGCCCCCTGTGATGCCAGCTCGTCAGCTAAAGCAAAGCCCATTTTTCCTGAAGAATGATTGCCAATAAAACGTACAGGATCAATCGCTTCATAAGTAGGGCCCGCTGTAACCAATACCTTTTTGTTTACCAGCGGAAGCTTTTTTCTGATATCGGCCTCTAAAAAAGCAACTATCTCTTCAGGCTCAGCCATGCGGCCTTCTCCGTACAAGCCGCTTGCCAATTCGCCGCTTCCTGGCGGTATCAATATATTCCCGAACGATTGCAGTTGTGCAATGTTATCTCGCGTAGCGGTATGCTTCCACATATCAAGGTCCATTGCTGGGGCAAAATATACCGGGCATTTAGCTGATAGATATACAGCAGTAAGGAGGTTGTCAACCAAGCCATTGGCCATCTTAGCCATCGTGTTGGCACTTGCCGGCGCAATGATCATGGCATTACCCCAAAGACCCAGATCCACATGGTTATCCCATTCACCGGTTTCGGGGTCAAAGTATTGGGTGTGTACAGGGTTTTTTGATAGGGTAGATAAGGTAAGAGGGGTAATAAAGTTAGTACTGTCCGGGGTCATCACAACCTTTACATTGGCGCCGGCCTTAATAAGCAGCCGCACCAACGTAGCGGCCTTGTAAGCCGCAATGCTGCCACTAACTCCCAATAAAATGTTTTTACCTTCTAACATCATTTAAAGTAAAAAATAAAAAGTCAAAATTCAAAAGAAGGTAAACCTTGCAATTTGAATTTTGACTTTTAAACTTTTGAATTAGCCTGCGGCTTATAATTCTTTAGCTTCTTTAGCCGGGTTACGGTAGTAGATCTTGTTATCTAAAAACTCCTGCACAGCTACTAAAGTAGGTTTAGGCATTTTTTCGTAGTGTTTAGATATCTCTATCTGCTCGCGGTTCTCAAACACCTCTTCAAGGTTATCGTTTGATGAAGCAAATTCAGACAGCTTTTGGTGTAACTCTTCTTTAATGTTATTTGATATTTGGTTAGCACGTTTAGCCATGATCACCAAAGATTCATAGATGTTGTCTGTCTTAACATCCAGCTCACGCAGGTCGCGGGTTACTGTGCTGCTTGCTACAGCAGGTTTGTTTGTGTTATTAGCGCTCATATCTTTTATATTGCTATTAATATATTAGTTCTTATGGTATTTTTTGGAATGTTCTGTCTTTAATTGATGGCGGGGTGGTCTTTGTAGTATCCTTGCTCATCATTTTCTCTGCAAACTTTCTGTCTACGGCAGCCTGGGCAAGCACACGCTTGTTACGCTCAATGCCATAGCGGCTATCTCTAATATAGTCGTTCGCGCTTTTTAGGAATTTGCTGTTAGGGTACTTTTCAGTAAACTGTTCTGCATAATCTATAGCCTGCTGGTAGCGCTCTTGCTGTTTTATCTCATAGCTGATACCTGCATATTTATATTGCGCTTGTATAGTTAAATATTCAAGCTCCTCTGCATATTTGGTATCAGGAAACTCACGCAGTGTATTGTTAAACGCAATAACGGCCGACAGGTAATCGCCTATGGTCAAATAAAGCTTTGCATTAGCATAAGCTTTTTGCTCAAGCTTATCGCGCAGGTTCTGTATCAGTTTACCGGCTTCAGTTACACGGTCGCTTTTAGGATACAGGTTAATAAACAATTGTAAAGCCTCAATAGCTTTCTCCGTATTCTCCTGGTCTAATGAATAAATAGGCGAATCGAGGTAAAAACAGTAAGCAGCAATGAAGCGGCACTCCTCAGCACGAGGGCTTGACGGGTATGAATCAGCAAAGTTTTTAAAGTGGTACCTGGCTGATGTATAATCCTTAAGCCTGTAGTTTGTATAAGCGTAGTAATAAAAAAGATCCTCAGCCTCGGTACGGCCACGGTAACGCGGGGCAAGGTCTTCAAATAAACCAAGCGCTTTAGCGTAGTCCTTCTTGTTGTAATACTTAATAGCCTCCTGATATTTCTTAGCGTTATCATTACTTGCCTTAAGTTTATCGTACTGGCTTTTACAACCAGCCGCCAACACACTAACAGCTATAATACCGACTAAGAATATACGGGTCAGTTTTTTAAACATTTTGCAAAGATAAGTTATTAGTACAGAATGGGCAATTATTTATTTAGGCTACTAAGATAGTTGGTTACTTACATACTATATATATGTATACCCCGCATTTAACATCTTTTAACGTTGCCCCAGCATTTGTATGATTGCCGCCTCAAATTATTCTTCCTTATATTATATACATAGACTACCGCGAACTGTGTTTTCCAGGGTTGCCTGTATCAGTGCAGCTATATAGTTATATATATATGGGCGTTCCCGCTGACTGACGGGCCGCGCTATCCGCTCATACGCCTGCAGGCCTTAACCACCGGCCGGTATACGCTATCATCGCTAACGCAGCGTCCGTAGCCAATAACCATTAAAAACGCTTTAAATTCCATCTACTACATATCGCACCTTGAATCTTATGATTAAAGGATTATATGATTTTTAAAGCAGCTAAAAGATTGTGAAGATACATATATAGCTATGGCCATTTTAAAGGAGCTATCCTTTGGAGAGGGTATAGGGCGACGCTGCATCGGGCAATAGCGTTATATATGGAGCTTAGATAACTTTTTGTTGCTCATCATCAGCGTGTTAAAGGTACACTAACGCTAAGTCGGTAAAAATGTTTGCAAAAATGAAAACCTTGCGTACCTTTGCAGCCCGCAAACGATCAAGGTAACTATCGGGAAGCGGGACGTTCTCTGAAAAGAAAAACAAACTTTAAAAATTTAAAAAAAGTTTGCAAACCAACAAAAAGCTGCTACCTTTGCAGCCCGCAAGAACGAGAGTGATGGCGGTTGTTTTTTGAAGGTAATGGATGTAGAGAGGGGTACAAGATAAGCTTTAAAAAAAGTTGAAAATAATACTTGACACGAATGGTAAAAAGTTCGCATCTTTGCAGCCCGCGAAAGAGGGAAAAGAACCTCGAGTAGGATTGAAAAACGGAGCAAAAATTATTTTAAAATAATATTTGCGAAAGAGAAAAAAGGTTGTACCTTTGCAGCCGCTTCGGAAACGAAGGAAAACGAAGAAAGGAGAAAGCCACAAGGGTTTTCTAAGAATAAAAGATTGAAATGTTGAGGCCGCAACGGCTGAAAATATAGAAAGCGGATCCGTGAGGTGAAGCGATAAGTTCTTAAAGGTAATAGAAAAGATAAAGAATGCAGCGTAACAGCGGAAGAACGAACCCAAGGTTTCGGAAGCTGAGATGAAAGTAGATAGGGATAATGTAAGAGAATAATATTTTTACAGATTTCTATTGATTGAGTTAATAGGGTCTGGATACAAACAACACATTTTACAATGGAGAGTTTGATCCTGGCTCAGGATGAACGCTAGCGGCAGGCCTAATACATGCAAGTCGGACGGGATTGAGAAGCTTGCTTTTCATGAGAGTGGCGCACGGGTGCGTAACACGTATGTAACCTACCTTAATCAGGGGATAGCCTCTCGAAAGAGAGATTAACACCGCATAAAATCAATTTATGGCATCATAGAATGATCAAATATTTATAGGATTAAGATGGGCATGCGGAACATTAGCTAGTTGGTAAGGTAACGGCTTACCAAGGCTACGATGTTTAGGGGATCTGAGAGGATGACCCCCACACTGGTACTGAGACACGGACCAGACTCCTACGGGAGGCAGCAGTAAGGAATATTGGTCAATGGGCGCAAGCCTGAACCAGCCATGCCGCGTGCAGGAAGACGGCCCTACGGGTTGTAAACTGCTTTTGTACCGGAATAAACCTTTGTATGTATACGAAGCTGAATGTACGGTAAGAATAAGGATCGGCTAACTCCGTGCCAGCAGCCGCGGTAATACGGAGGATCCAAGCGTTATCCGGATTTATTGGGTTTAAAGGGTGCGTAGGTGGCCTATTAAGTCAGGGGTGAAAGACGGTAGCTCAACTATCGCAGTGCCTTTGATACTGATGGGCTTGAATACACTAGAGGTAGGCGGAATGTGACAAGTAGCGGTGAAATGCATAGATATGTCACAGAACACCAATTGCGAAGGCAGCTTACTATGGTGTCATTGACACTGAGGCACGAAAGCGTGGGGATCAAACAGGATTAGATACCCTGGTAGTCCACGCCCTAAACGATGAACACTCGATGTTGGCGATATACGGTCAGCGTCTAAGCGAAAGCGTTAAGTGTTCCACCTGGGGAGTACGCCCGCAAGGGTGAAACTCAAAGGAATTGACGGGGGCCCGCACAAGCGGAGGAGCATGTGGTTTAATTCGATGATACGCGAGGAACCTTACCCGGGCTTGAAAGTTAGTGAATGAGACAGAGACGTCTCAGTCCTTCGGGACACGAAACTAGGTGCTGCATGGCTGTCGTCAGCTCGTGCCGTGAGGTGTTGGGTTAAGTCCCGCAACGAGCGCAACCCCTATGTTTAGTTGCCAGCATGTAATGATGGGGACTCTAAACAGACTGCCTATGCAAATAGAGAGGAAGGAGGGGACGACGTCAAGTCATCATGGCCCTTACGTCCGGGGCTACACACGTGCTACAATGGATGGTACAGAGGGCTGCTACCTGGCAACAGGATGCCAATCTCTTAAAGCCATTCATTAGTTCGGATCGGGGTCTGCAACTCGACCCCGTGAAGTTGATTCGCTAGTAATCGCGTATCAGCAATGACGCGGTGAATACGTTCCCGGGCCTTGTACACACCGCCCGTCAAGCCATGGAAGCTGGAAGTACCTGAAGTCGGTAACCGCAAGGAGCCGCCTAGGGTAAAGTCGGTAACTGGGGCTAAGTCGTAACAAGGTAGCCGTACCGGAAGGTGTGGCTGGAATACCTCCTTTCTGGAGCATTATCCCGCTAACTACTTTGTTAAACATAACAGCACTGCTGTTACCTGCATTATCTTTTCTTATTATAATGAAACACAAACCCGGAAGATGAAGCCATCAGTGGTGGTAAAACCATTAAAAGTGGCAAGATTGTACACAACACACAGTCCTGTAGCTCAGCTTGGTTAGAGCACTACACTGATAATGTAGGGGTCAGCAGTTCAAATCTGCTCGGGACTACGAGGTGAAGGTAGCAAGTAGCAGGTATAAAGTAGCAAGAAAACGTCTTGATACTAAATACTAACGACTTGATACTAAAAACATCTGAAAGGGGGATTAGCTCAGCTGGCTAGAGCACCTGCCTTGCACGCAGGGGGTCAACGGTTCGAATCCGTTATTCTCCACCATGCTAAGTGTAACAAGTAGCAAGTATATAGTAGCAAGATTAGTCTTGATACCTGATACTAGCGGCTTGATACTAAAGCAAAACGTTCTTTGACATATTGGAAGAAGTAAATTGAAGAGAAGACAACAGTAGGGACGTCTTTTCAGAGATGAAAGAAAAAAAAATAAAAGATAAAAGACTTTGGTCCTTTGTCCTTAATCAAAAGATCTTTACTCAAGAAAAGCGACTCGAAATAATAAAATCGTATCGTGCTGAGCAAAAGCAGCAATGATATTAGAAGAAAGTAAGAAAGGGTACACGGGGATGCCTTGGCTCTCAGAGGCGATGAAGGACGTGATAAGCTGCGATAAGCACCGGGGATCAGCAAATATGAATTGATCCGGTGATTTCCGAATGGGGAAACCTAACTATTTGAAGAATAGTTGCATAAATGCGCAAACCTGCTGAACTGAAACATCTAAGTAAGCAGAGGAAGAGAAAACAACAGTGATTTCCAGAGTAGTGGCGAGCGAAATGGAAGAAGCCCAAACCGGCTATGTTACGGCATAGCCGGGGTTATAGGACCACAATATGACTACTAAAATGAACCGGAAAGGGGTGGGAAAACCCTGCCATAGAGCATGATAGCTGCGTACGGGTAAGTAATAGTAAGATAGTGGTATCCTGAGTACCGCGAGGTTGGAGACGCCTTGTGGGAATTTGCCGGCACCATCCGGTAAGGCTAAATACTCCTGAGAGACCGATAGTGAACCAGTACCGTGAGGGAAAGGTGAAAAGAACCCCGAACAGGGGAGTGAAATAGAACCTGAAACCGTGTACTTACAAGCGGTCGGAGCGGACTTGTTCCGTGACGGCGTGCCTTTGCATAATGAGCCTACGAGTTACTCCTCTCTGGCAAGGTTAAGTGGTTAAGCCACGCAGCCGAAGCGAAAGCGAGTCTGAATAGGGCGTATAGTCAGAGGGGGTAGACGCGAAACCTTGTGATCTACCCATGGACAGGTTGAAGGTGCCGTAACAGGTACTGGAGGACCGAACCGATAAACGTTGAAAAGTTTCCGGATGATCTGTGGGTAGGGGTGAAAGGCTAATCAAACTGGGAAATAGCTCGTACTCCCGAAATGTTTTTAGGAACAGCGTGGTGGTAAAGTTAGATAGAGGTAGAGCTACTGATTGGGTGCGGGGGAGTCAAATCCTACCAAATCCAGACAAACTCCGAATGCTATTTAATATACACTGCAGTGAGGCTATGGGTGCTAAGGTCCATGGCCGAGAGGGAAAGAACCCAGACCATCAGCTAAGGTCCCCAAATTAACGCTAAGTTGAACTAACGAGGTCCGATTGCACAGACAGCTAGGATGTTGGCTTGGAAGCAGCCATTCATTTAAAGAGTGCGTAACAGCTCACTAGTCGAGCGATCGGGCATGGATAATAAACGGGCATTAAGCGTTATACCGAAGCTATGGATTTACAGTAATGTATCTGGTAGGGGAGCATTCTATATGCCGGTGAAGCAGGAAGGACAACTGACTGTGGAGGTTATAGAAAAGCAAATGTAGGCATAAGTAACGATAAGGCGGGAGAGAAACCCGCCCACCGAAAGACTAAGGTTTCCTGATCAACGCTAATCGGATCAGGGTTAGTCGGGGCCTAAGGTGAAGCCGAAGGGCGTAGCCGATGGACAACTGGTTAATATTCCAGTACTTTTTATAACTGCGATGCGGTGACGGAGTAGTGAAACTGACGCGAACTGACGGAATAGTTCGTTAAAGGCCGTAGGTATAGGGTTTGTAGTTAAGTACGCAGACCTTGCTGAAAGCTGATAGTACTCAGAACCTTCGGGGGACGGGATAGTTCAGGTAATCAGACTTCCAAGAAAACCCGCTAAGCTTCAGGTTATAAAAACCCGTACCGTAAACCGACACAGGTAGTCGAGGAGAGAATCCTAAGGTGCTCGAGTGAATCATGGCTAAGGAACTCGGCAAAATGGCCCTGTAACTTCGGGAGAAGGGGCGCTGGCAGCAATGTCAGCCGCAGTGAAAAGGCCCAGGCGACTGTTTAACAAAAACACATGGCTTTGCAAAATCGAAAGATGACGTATAAGGCCTGACACCTGCCCGGTGCTGGAAGGTTAAGAGGGGATGTTAGTCGCAAGGCGAAGCATTGAATCGAAGCCCCAGTAAACGGCGGCCGTAACTATAACGGTCCTAAGGTAGCGAAATTCCTTGTCGGGTAAGTTCCGACCTGCACGAATGGTGTAACGATCTGGGCGCTGTCTCAGCCATGAGCTCGGTGAAATTGTGGTATCGGTGAAGACGCCGGTTACCCGCAACGGGACGGAAAGACCCCATGCACCTTCACTATAACTTAACATTGATATCGGATACAGGATGTGTAGGATAGGTGGGAGGCTGTGATCCTGCTTCGCTAGGAGTAGGTTAGCCAACGTTGAAATACCACCCTTTCTGTATTTGGTGTCTAACCCGATCATGTCGGGGACATTGTTTGGCGGGTAGTTTGACTGGGGTGGTCGCCTCCAAAAAGGTAACGGAGGCTTTCAAAGGTAAGCTCAGTACGCTTGGTAACCGTACGCGGAGTGCAATAGCATAAGCTTGCTTGACAGTGAGACAGACAAGTCGAGCTGGGTCGAAAGACGGATATAGTGATCCGGTGGTTCTGCATGGAAGGGCCATCGCTCAAAGGATAAAAGGTACGCTGGGGATAACAGGCTGATCTCCCCCAAGAGCTCATATCGACGGGGAGGTTTGGCACCTCGATGTCGGCTCGTCACATCCTGGGGCTGGAGAAGGTCCCAAGGGTTGAGCTGTTCGCTCATTAAAGTGGCACGCGAGCTGGGTTCAGAACGTCGCGAGACAGTTCGGTCCCTATCTGTTGTGGGCGTTGGAAGTTTGAGTGGGGCTGACCTTAGTACGAGAGGACCGGGTTGGACTAACCTCTGGTGAATCTGTTATGCCGCCAGGTGTACTGCAGAGTAGCTACGTTGGGAATAGATAAGCGCTGAAAGCATCTAAGTGCGAAACTAGCCACGAGATGAGACTTCCTTATAGGATCGTAGCAGACTACTACGTTGATAGGTTACAGATATAAAGGTGGTGACATCAAAGTCGAGTAATACTAATTATCCGAAGCTTTCTCTAACAGAAGAAATTGCTGTTGTTTTCTCTAAAAATTACTTCTTTCAATAATATGTCATTGTTTGATGATAGTAGCGAGTATATAGTATCAAGTATATAGATACAAAGCATGCGAAAATCATAAACATATAAAATCTTGTTAGCAGTGTTGGTAAAGGTCTTGATACCTGATACTAACTACTAAATACTAACAAAGGATCTTCAGGTGCCTATATCGGCGGTGTCCACCTCTTCCCATTCCGAACAGAGAAGTTAAGCCCGCCAGAGCCGATGGTACTGCAGTAAAATGTGGGAGAGTAGGTCGGTGCCAACTTTTATCAGAAACCCTGTGAACATCGTTCATGGGGTTTTCTTGTTTATAGACGTTTCGCAAGGCCTCCAAGGTCACCGTACGTATCTGCTTTGGCCCCCAAGTACCCTACTATGGCCTTACTTTGGCTTACTTTTTCTACTCACTGCTCATAATTTACCCCTCACCGCATGTGTTCACGTTCACGGCATGAACACTTGTGAACACCGTGAACGCTGACACATTTTTGTCACCAACGCAGGTTTGCCGTCGCTTTCGGACTAACAAAAGTTTGCCTCCCCGAATATTTTTATTAATATTGAGGCATCCACGTGCATCATGAAAACTATTGTCTACATCAGTAAATCGGCTTATCCTATGCATGAGAACCAATTGCTTGATATTTTGCATAGTTCTCGCATACACAATGCAGCAGTAAATATTTCGGGCGTATTGCTTTACTCTGAAGGAACTTTTATACAATTGTTAGAGGGGCGTGATAAGATCATCGATGCACTCTACAAACGCATACAGGCCGACGAGCGGCACACTAATGTTATCACTCTTGTAAACCAAACTACCGACGAAAAGAGTTTTGAGCAATGGTTAATGGGTTTCGCCGTAACTGATGCCAACAAAACAGAGAAATTGGTGGGCTATCTTAAATCTTTAAACGAATTGGACCTGGATAACAAGGACAGTGAAGCTGTATTAGCTATAAAAGCTTTTATTGAAAGCAGCCAACTCAATATTCAGGACTAAATAAATTCATGCGCTTGCATATCTGCCGCTCTAAAGCTATCTTGACGGCATAAACCACTTCCTTTTATCGTTATGAAAATCGCTATGCTCGGCTCCGGCTTTATAGCCAGGTTCTATGCAGATTCATTGATCGGTCATCGCCGTATCGATAAATTACATGCTGTATACTCCCGAAATATTGAAAAGGCCAGGACATTTGCAACCGATTATGGATTGCCTGTTTACAGCGATAGTTTAGAAGAGGTTGTTAATAACCCCGAAGTAAATGTCGTAGTGATATCATTACCTAACGATCTGCACCTTGCTGCTGTTGAAGCTTGTGCTAAAGCGGGCAAACACGTACTATGTACAAAACCGCTCGGCCGTACCGCTGCAGAAGCTAAGCAAATGCTGGATATGGTAGAGAAGGCTGGCATTATGGGTGGTTATCTTGAGGATCTTTGTTATACCCCAAAATTCAGTAAATCATTAGCGAGCGTTAAAGGGGGAAGCCTGGGTCGTATACTTTGGGCCAAAAGCCGCGAGGCACATCCAGGCCCGCACAGCAACTGGTTCTGGAATAAAGAGCAAAGCGGTGGCGGGGCCATTGTGGACCTTGGATGCCATTGCATAGAGATCGCCCGTAATTATATCGGTAAAGATGTTCGCCCGGTTGAGGTGATGTGCTGGGCAGCCACACAGGTACATCCCATAGATGCCGAAGATAATGCTATAGGCATGGTAAAGTATGCAAACGGCGCTATCGGTCAGTTTGAAGTAAGTTGGTGCTTTAGGGGAGGTATGGACCTGCGCGATGAAGTAATGGGTACCGAAGGGACTATTTGGATCAATAACTTCCTGCGCACCGGCTTTGATATGTTCAGTACTGGAAAAGAAGGCGGATACGTTGCTGAAAAAGCCGAAAGCAACACCGGCTGGCTATTCCCGGTTGGGGATGAGGTGAACGAATTGGGTTATAATCACATGTTTACCGATATGTTCGAGGCTATTGAGCAAAAGCGCGATCCTTTTGAGAGTTTTTACGATGGTTACGTGGTAAATGCCATTATTGATGCGGCCTACGCATCAGCCAAAAGCGGTTTATGGGAGCCTGTCGAAATTGACGACTGGCGTGGCCGTACTGATGATAACAATGGTGCCAAATTCGCAGAGTTTGATGAACAATACTATCTCATAAAAGAAGAAATATTGCCGCACGGAGAACGCAAGCTTATCCTTAAAGATAAAAAGACGGGTGAAGTAATTGTGAGGGACTTGTAAGGTACTCACGCGTGTCATTGCGAACGTAGCGCGGCAATCTCGTCGCATGTAAATAAACGCGATGAGATTGCCACGGTGCTACGCTCCTCGCAATGACAAAAAGAAAGATACAACCATATGAACAGAAGAAACTTTATACACAGCGCGGGCATGTTGGCCGCACTGGCAGCATCGCCGGCAATGGCCTTTGATACGGTAGTTGGGCATAAGAAACCAGCTTTAGGCATCCAGTTATACATGGTAAAGGAAGATATGGAACGCGACCCGGCCGGTACGCTTAAGCAACTTGGCGCAATGGGCTATAAGCAAATTGAAAGCTACGGCAGTGATAAAGGTATATTCTGGGGATATAGCAATAAAGACTTCAGAAAGCTTGCAGGCGCATTTGGGTTACAACTGATAAGTTCGCATTATAACCCCTGCAGTTTGCAGGAGTTTGATAAGTTAGCCGGGCAAGCCGCCGAAATAGGTATGAAGTACCTGGTATGCCCATGGTTGGGCCCGCAAAAAAGCATTGATGCGTTTAAAAATTTCGCACAAGATTTTAATCAGCGTGGTGCAATCTGCAAGAAACACGGCCTGCAGTTTGGTTACCATCCGCACGATTATCCGTATAAACCTGTTGATGGACAATTACCTATTGATGTGCTACTAAAAAATACGGACAAAGCACTTGTTCATTATCAAATGGATGTTTACTACGCAGTTGCCGAGGGTGCCGACCCTTACGCATACATGCACAAAAACAAAGGCCGTTTTACAATGGCACACATGCGCGATGTGCTGAAAAAACGCTTACCACAAGGTAGTAAAGAAGAATCTGCTTGCGATCTGGGTCAGGGTATCATCAATTTCCCTAAGTTTATTGCAGCAGGGTTGGACACTGGTATGCAGTACTTTTTTGTAGAGCAGAGCCGTTTTTACAAAGAAACACCGCTGCAAAGCGCACAAAAAAATGCCGCATACTTAAAAAGCATGCGGCTGATGTAATTCAAAGAGGTATCGCTTAGCTATAACAGGAATACCTTGAGGTATGATTGCCCCCAGGTGCCCCAATCCTTCATCACCTTTTTCATGGTAGCCTCAAAGCCCTTGTAGGTAGTTGCTTTGCCTTTAACAGGCACCTTCATCTGGTTTTCGGCTATCGGCATATCTGTAACTTTGGTAGCAAACCAGGTAATATTATCGTGCGGTAAAGCAAGCCCTAATATCATGCCCGGTAGGCCAGTAAAAGATTCCGGCCCGCCAGATACCGGGATCTCATCAGAATAAAACGCCACTACGTAAACCGAATCCATGATCAGCGCATTGGCACGGCGGCAATTGTAACCCGCAATTTCGCGGGTCTCATCTGTAATTTTCCAATTGATCTTGCGTAAGGTGTCCTTCAACAGAAATTTCTCTTCAAAAACTTCTTTAGATGCCGTGGCAACATTGGTATTAAGGTCTGTGTAAATCACATTCTGCTGTTTTGATTCAGGCATGTCGCCAAACCAGTTGTTACCCGCTTCTGCAGGTGGTATGGGTGTAAATAACGTTTTGTTTCCTGTAAAAGTTAAAGTGCTTTTAAGGGATTTAAACTGCGGCTGCGTTTTTTTATAATTCTCAAACGCCTGTGAAGCAAAGCCGCCTTCATCATTACCCAAACGCTTTTTAATAATGGCATACATGTTTACGCGTTTTTCGTACTCCACTGTGCCTGTTGTGGTAAAGTGTGCATTTGCCTGTGCAAACAAACTGCTACAAAACAGCGAAGCTATAAAGGTTATCAATAAATTTTTCATCTTATTTTTTTGCAGGCGCTCCGCCGCCCATTTTATTAAAATCCCATGATACTGTAAATAAGAAGTACCTTCTAATGTTATTGGTACGAGTTTCACTGTAATTGGTACCATTTGAATTGATGTTAAAACCAGAATTTTGGTTTAACAAGTCGTTACCGCTTACTATAAATTTTAAATTCTCAGACTTGAAGAATGATTTAGCTATGCTGGCGTTCCAGATAAACTGTCTAAAATCTGTTCCAAAAGATTGTGCAGCTCCCGTGTAGGTATAATTTCCATCAGTAGCAATCAGTATTTTGAAAGGCAAATTGACTGATGCGCGTCCGTTTCCGGTGAAACCATATCTATTGTTGTTAATGTTTGGGCTTAGCGATGATTGCCCTCTCGTAAATTCCGGCCCGGCAGCTAAACTGAACGAGTATTTCTTTTGCACGTATTTACTTATTTCAAGCTGTCCATTAAAGCTATTCGATGTGGTGCGGTTCAATCGTTTACCGGTAACATCATCGGTTTTAAAGCTATAAAACTCCTGGCCATTAAAACCGAAATTGCCGCCGATATTGATGCCCCAAAAACCCAATTTTCTACCCAGGTATAAACCGCCATAATAGTTTAACGGCGATTTGCCGGGCAAATTTTCGTATTCAATAGTGTTCTTACCAGTTGTAGTGCTGGTAGTGATATTGTTAACAATTGGGTTTTGATTAAAGGTAAAGCCGCTGTACAATGAGATGTATTGCTCTGTTAAAACCTTGTAATTATTAAAACCGATGTTAAATTGGTGGTTAAAAGACGGCTTGAGATTAGGATTACCAATTGTTATGTTCAGCGGATCGTTGTTGATACGCACCGGCTGTATCTGGTCTATAGATGGCTGCCTTTGATTACCGTTATAATTAAACCTGAAAGAACCCTGGGACGAGAAACGCCATTGGTAACTTAACTGAGGGTTCCAGTTGGTAAAATGGCGTTCTAAAATATTGTCGGCAACACCGCCGTTTTGCATAAATGTAGCTACTTGCTTAAAACGAAGGTCAGCTACACGGGTACCAAAATTTAAGTTGTGCTTACCCTTTTTTAGATTGAATATAGCGCCCACCTGGTTACTTAATTGATTAAACTTATAATCACTGCTAAGCGAATCTATCAATACATCGTATCTACCGGGCGCGGACTGGCTAAACGATTTTCTATCCGCATCACTATTATTAATACTTATGCCGTAGTTAAATACAAGAGATAATCCCTTGGCTAACGGCTCAGTGTAGGTGATATTAGTTAAAAATTTCGAACTCCTCAGGTCGTTCGTTTTATACTGATCTATTAATTTGGCACTGTCTACCGCGCCTGAGCCGTTCTTGTTGTAGTAGTTAATCTGCGAGTATAAGTTGCCATTTGCTTTGCTATCATTGATACCGCCTGTTACGTTAACTGATAAAGTACGCCCCGGCTTTTTAAGCTTTTTTGTATAAAAAGCTGTTGCATTAAATATCTTTCCATCCAATTCGTTATTTAACCTTCTGTTCTGGTCGTTTATCAACGTATCATTTCTGAATGAGGAAGACTTATCCGTAGTAGATGTTTGAGAGTTTTTGATGGTACCGTCAACAGATAGTTTAAGGTTTGAGGTGGTGTCTAATTTAATATTATAAGTTGCATCCGCCTTTTGCCTGAACATGTAATTATGGCTGGTTTGGCTCGAATTATTACCGATCACCAAACTGTCTGATAGGGTATTACGAGACAGGGAACTTTGCACCTGGTCAACGGTTAACGAACCGATCTTGTAGTTGGCATTTATCGATTCCTTGTCACCATTCCACTTTGCATCGTAATGCACGCCACCTGTACGCGCAATCGGCAAGCCTGAATTTCTGTATTGGCCGTCAAACGAGTCGAGATCGTCTCCGCTGCCGGTGATGTAGATATCTCCGTTATCGCCAAAAGTCATACCTTCCTGTGTGCCTAATCTGTTGTTATCTTCCCAACCTAAGCCCGTTTTACCGGTGTTGCTGATAGTGCCATAAACAGAGAATTTCTTTTTGCCCCTGAACATGTTAAAGAGGGCCTGGGTCTCATAGTAACCATCTGTGCCCGCACCGCCATTTACTTTACCAAAGTATCCGTTCTTTTTATCTTCTTTTAGTTTGATGTTGATGGTTTTGGTCTTTTGCCCATCATCAATTCCGGTAAAGGTAGCCTGGTCGCTTTTCTTATCATATAACTGCACCTTGTCTACCATATCCGCTCGGATATTCTTGGTTACCAGCGTCGGGTCGTCACCAAAAAACTCTTCGCCATCTACCAAAACCTTTGGTACGCTTTGGCCTTGCGCAGTAATCTTTCCATCTTTATCTACCTGTATGCCGGGTAATTGGCGCAGCAGGTCTTCTACCTTTGAGTTAGGCTCAATTTTAAATGCCTTAGCGTTAAACTCGGTGGTATCACCTTTTATTTTGATGGCTGCTACCGTCCCTTTTACAATTACCTCTTTTAGCAACCGCGATTTAAGATCCATGGTAACACGGCCAAAGTTGTGTGTTGTCTTTACAGAATCGAGCGAGAACTGCTCTACGTAATCGGCGTAACCGGGATAGGTCATCAGTAATATAAACTTACCTTTTTTAAGTCCGGTGATACTGAATGTACCGTCGGCTTTTGCGCGGGTAAATTTAGCTAAGGTTGAATCTTTTGCGTTTAACACGCTGATGGAAGCATTGGTTAATTTGGCGTTTACCACGCTGTCAATAGCCGCTCCCTTTACAGAGTAAGGTGGAGATTGCTGCGCAAGCGCAGTTAGAGAGCACAGGTATAACACCAGTGCCATAATTGTGACTTTCATACTTAGGATTTGATGCTGCAAGATATAACTAAAAACTTAGTAATATAGGTGCAGCATGTTAAAAAGTGTTAAATTCTGCTTTTAGAGCAATAGCAAGGTTAATTGTTACGGCAGCTTAACAATTTTGCTGGAATATAAGATTTTGCCGTTAAGCGTGATAATGCCTACATAAACCCCGGGCAGTACAGTAAGTGTTATCTGGTTTTGGAAGTTGTTAAAGTTGGCGTTAAATGCCTTGCGGCCGGCCATATCATAAAGGGTTAGCGTGTAGGGTTGTGTATCGCCGGCAATTATGTTAAGTTGAGTGCTCACCGGGTTAGGATACATGATGAACTGGTTTACCTGCAATAGGGTTGCACTGGCAAGGTCAGAGTAAATTACGCTGTTATCAGTCTTGGTTAGTACCGCGCGATAATAATTGAGGCCAGCCTGGGGATTATTGTCGATAAAGTTATAATTGAATGCAGCAGGTTTTACACTTGTTTTACCGATGGTGGTGTAGCTGTCTTTACCGGTAAGCCTTTGCCAGGTGATGGACGCAAGGCCTTGTGTGCTGCCAATAGAAAGATCAATCGTTATCTGGGTTTTGTTAGCAGGCGTGGCTATCAGCGTTCTTACATAGCAGCCAACACCTTGCGCCGTAGCATCTATGGTGTAGCTTTTGATTCCCTCAAAACCGGAGCCGACAGCGCTTACCGCATAATACCTGGAAGTTTGTTGCTGGGGAAGTATGATTGACGAAGTATCTGTAACCGACTTAAGCTGTACAAGGCGGTTGTTATTGATGGTATAAATATTATAACCTGTTGCATTGGGCTGCGGGTTCCAGTGCAGCAGCAGGCCTGTAGTGCAATTGAAACCTACCTGCACGGTTCTCGGCGCAGAGATAACAAAGTCGGTGCTGGTGAAAACACTGTTACCGATCTGCATTTTTATTCGTGCTTGCGTGAACGCATCGGGCACCTGCCATTTGAAATATCGTTGGCTAAGATCAACCGCAGCTGAAAGCTGTTGCCAGGTTTGCCCTTTATCATAACTAATGCTAAGCGTGCCGTTTGCGTTTGCATAAGTGTTTTGCCATCTCAAGTAGGCGTCCTCGCCGGGTATTAGCGGGCGCAAAGCAGTTGGTGAGATCCATTCAAATTGCCCTGACAATTTGCTTTGAAAGCTGATGAAAAATTTCTGATCGCCGGCTTTAATACGCTTCGCCGAGACACTAATGGTGTAAACACCGGCCTGGGGTGCTTGTAAGGTTATTTGTTCTACGTTGTTGAGCGAGTCGCGGCCTTGTTTTGCCAAGGCGCGTAGGGAATCAGCTGAAGGATAGTAACTCAGTACCCAGGGCAAATAAGTTTTGCCATCAGGGCCCGTTATTTTCATATCAAGATCATTCACAAGAGCGTTTGCCGCGTTGATATCAGCCGCCGGATCGGCCCATGTCAAGGTCGTTTTAAACGAATAGCAATTGGCAGGAATGGTTATTTGGAAAGTGTTTGTGCTACCCTGCTGCAGGCTTCCTGTTTTAAAATCACCTGCGTTTAAGCTGCGGAGTGCTTCCAACGCATTAAGCTTGCCAAAGCCGGTTTTAAAATCAACGTTTGCATTACCAATATCATCTGCAGTGTTTATCAATAAGCCTTTGATCAGCGCTGATGGTGCTGATTGGTTATATTTTAAGCGGTAGGCCTGTTTAAGCAAAGCCGCACTACCACTAACCAATGCTGCTGCGCCGGAGGTGCCGTCTTCGCCATCGGCAACCAATTCGGGTTTTACGCGGCCATCGTAAGCCGGGCCAGCGGAGCTCATGTCTTCAGGTATGCCGGTCAAGCCTGTACCACCAACTACCAGCACATTCTTGGCTTGTTTAAACGTACCCGATAGGTTAGCCATATTGCTGATGCCCGAATAAATACCCGTTGAAGGCGCTGTTGTCCCAATATTGCCGGATGAAAAAACATGTAGCAGGGTATCGCTTTCATAGATCTGCTGGTCGTAGGCTGCAGCCTCAATGCCGTAAAAGTTCTCGATACCCGTACCATAAGAGTGGTTCTGCAAACCGATACCGAAATCTTTGAACGCGGTAATGGTATCAGGCAGTAACCGCGAAAAATCAGAGGAGGTCAAATTAACTTCAGGTGCAGCACCTTTACCTTTGATGAATGAATTGCCGCTACCACCAATAAGCGTAGCCATGATGGTGGCATGCGCAGAATTGTTTTCCGGCAGATCGATCGACTTAAAAGTGCGGCCAAGCAGATCAAGATCATCCTTGTCAAACTGCTCTTCTTTTACACTTACTTTAATGCCTGAGCCGTTGATGGTGGGGTACAATGCTGCAATGGCATCGATGTTATTCTCGCCGAGATCAAGATCGTTGATGGTAAGTTCTGTGTGAGGCTTTCGTACAAGTGTGGCTGCTGTGATAGTGGTGTCAGTTAGTATCTGAGGAAGATCAGCTAATTTTATTTTTACGGTTGAGAAGGTCGGGGCAGCATTCTTTTGTTTGGTTGCCAATGTGACCGTCACTTTTTTCTGTGGCGAGCGCTGATAAACATTGATAAGGTTATCGTCGGCTTTCCAGATGTTATTTGCAGGGCTTACAGAAGCAATTGCCCCTCCGGTTGTCAGATTTTTATCGGAGGCTACAACATAATAATTAAAAGCAAGTCGTCTTAAGACTTTAGTCCCAGGTACCCCGGCTATTGGGTTTGTTGTTTTTACCAGATAGATGTTTTTACTTTCTATAGCAGCAGCTTTCCCCGCAGCACCGAACGTTTTGCTCATTACCGCATCCTTTGGCAACTGTTGCCCAAGTGCAAACGTGATAGTGGCGAACAGTAAAACAAAGCAGGCAAAAAGCTTGGGCATGGGGTAAAAATAAAGGGGAACAAAATTCCCCTTTAAAGTAAAGCACTTGCTAAGATTTATCAAAGCTATATTTCGGCTTAGTATAAGTAATCTAAAGCTACCTTATCATTTGTATTGAATGTTCTGTCGCCGCCGTTTGAACAGGCCAGCATCCATGAACCTGCATCAGCAGTTGATGGTGTACCAGGGATAAGCACTGCGCCCACGTTTGATGCACCCTCGTTAGTTGCAGTACCGCCACAGCTAAATGCACGGTTAAAGTAATCGGTATGGCGGAAACCAATACAGTGGCCCATCTCGTGTTGTAATACAGAAGTCAGGTAGTTTACATCAGGATTGGTACCATATGCCTGTGAATTGGTGTTCATCTGGATCTGACCATAAGGGTTACCCTGTTTGGTAGGGAAGCCCGATGAACCCAAGGTAATGTAGCCGCCACTCGGGCCTTCGTTAAAGCCGATGATCTGGATCTGACCACCGCTGCTCACAAACTGGAATTTAAGCCTTAAATTTAAAGCATTGTAACGCGCAATGGCATTTTGGGTTGCCGTTCCGTAAACAGTAGGCAGGTTAGAGATAGATACTGTAACGGTACGCGGCAGGTTTTTTACCAGGTTGGTAGTACGGTATTGCTCAGTTTCGGCTATGCGTACGTTGGGGCTGGTGCTGGTTTCGGCTAAATTTTCGTCGGTTAATACTATATCCCCTTCAACCAGGTACCCGTTATTTACTTTGCGCACCTGGTCGGTACTAAAGCCCAGGTCAGAGATGTTTTTTAAAACTGTGGCAGATACGCCATTCTTATCAGTGCCGGTTGTGGTAGTTTTACTGTTCTCTTTAGTACAAGCAAACAATAGGGTGGCCGCGAACACGGCAGCTGCGCCGGTTCGGAACATAAAATTAGTTTTCATACGTGTTTAGTAAGTAATGAATTAAATTAGTTTAGTGATAGCCGGCCAGCTATTATTGTATACGAAAGTTAGGAAATTAAAGTTATAGGCGTTAACAAATAATTAAGATATATTAAAAATATTCCTGTGAGTTGTTGTTTTGTTTTTAAGCGAAAAAAGCCACATTGTAATAATGTGGCTTTAAATGCAGATTTGGCCTGTTTTACCTAAAATACGAACGGGCTCTCAAATGACTTCCAGTCCGGAAGTAATTGGTCTTTGTCAGAAACTATTGCATCCATTTGGTTAATGCTCCAGCCTATGGCAAGTTCAGGATCGTTCCAGATCATGCCGGTTTCAGATTCTTTATCAAAGTAGTTGGTAACCTTATAGGCGAAGATGGTATCATCTTCTAAAGACACAAAACCATGCAAACAGCCCGGTGGTATGTAAAATTGTTTATTATTCTCGGCGGTAAGCTCAACAGCAATGTGCTTGCCGTAAGCTGGTGAACCAATACGCACGTCAAGTGCTATATCTATCACGGCGCCTTTTATTACACGTACTAATTTACCTTGTTCAAACGGGCCTTTTTGTGCGTGTAAGCCCCTTACCACGTTTTTGTGAGATACAGACTGATTATCCTGTACAAAATCGACATCAATACCTTTTTCTACAAAATATTTACGGTTAAACGTTTCGATGAAGTAGCCACGGTTATCGCCATGTACTTTAGGTTCAAAAATATAAGCACCGGGAATAATGGTGTCGGTAATAGTCATTTAGTCGATGGTTTTCATTAAAGTGTTGAACAATACAAAGCGCTCTGCAAATTGTTGTTCGTGCATCTCTTTAAACTTATATAGGTGTTTGTTGTAATATTCCTGGAATTGCTCAATGCTATCGGCATTATATTGCACGCAATAGGTTACGCCATCGTTAGGCGAATCGATGATGCTGAGTATGCGATAAGAGCTAAAGCAACCGGTTGCCATTATTTCGGGGATATGAGTTTCCTTCATCCAGGTAAGCCATTCCTGCTCGGCAGTGTCATCTAAAATAACGGTATCGTTGTAAACTATCATGAGGTAAAATTACAATTTGGGCGTTATAAAAATATGATTTTAGATATATTTAAAACATGAACTCCTCGGAATTTAAAAGTGCTTGGTTAAGTAGCGGCTTTAATCCTCAAATCGATTCTTGGCTTGAGTTTGATAAATTTCAAATTGAACAATCCACCGTAAACAAGCACACCAAGCTATTTCTGCAAGCTGGTTTCCCCGACAGTGCAGCGCCGTTTCTTAATTTCGATGGACTTAGTAAGGGTAAATTTTTGACTTTAACACAAATGTTTCCCAGATTCTTTAAAAATGAAAGATCAAAGTCTTTTTGGATGCTGGGAACTGATGGCGGTGGTAATCTGATAGCCATAGACGATTCTAATGACGACAAGATAGTCTTATTAGACCATGAGCAGAACTTTGAGTTGATAGATATTATTAACGAAAATATAGAACAACTTGCGCAATGTCTTTTGCTCTATAGAAATTTCGTTAATGATGTACTTGAAAAAAACGGTGAAGGTGCATACTTAGATGGGAATTACACGAAAGAACAGTTATTAAAGTTAATTCAAGGTTTTAACACAGTTGATTCTGATATCCTTAAGCGAAGCGGGTTTTGGAAAAGTCAAATTGCAACGCTGTAAGATTTACGTCATGCACCATCCGTTTTATCCCCGCGTAAAGCCCTGAAACGCTTTCTCGCATCATTTATCCAAAGGCTGCCGGGATAGTCGGTAATGATCTTTTGAAAATACGTTTTAGCGAGGTTAGTATCCTTTAACTGGGTTTCGTAAATATCGCCTAACATGAAAACGGCGTCATCGGCCCAAAGATCAAAGCTGTGTTTCTCGGCTATCTCCTTAAGTTGCGTAATCGCACTTGTGTAATCCCTTTCCTGTATTTTGATGCGGGCCTTCGCCATCAGCACATCGGCTTCCAATATGTTGCCGGGGTAAAGCTTGTTTATGCTATCAAGGGTTTGCAGGGCTTTAGCCGGCTGTTCGGCAAATATCTGCAGGTCTGCACGGGCGTAGATCTTTAATGCTTTGGCGGCGCTATCGGCATTTAAGTTATCTGATATCAATAACGAAAGGTTGAGTGCATCGTTAGCTATCAGCTGGGTTGTGGCACTCTTTAAAACATCCAGTTGGCGGCGCGCCCAAACAAAATCGCCGGTATAGTAGGCCAGTTTAGCGTTGCGTAGCATGGCATCTTGTGCCAACGCTGTGTTAGGGAAATCCTTTTCTACCTGGCTGTACAATAACGTAGCTTCCCAAGGTTGTTTGTTCAGCAAGTAAACATCGGCCAGGTCAATTTTGCAGGAGGCAAGCTGCTCGGGGCGTACGCCGGGTATTTTAGTGGCATCTTCGAGCAATGCCTGCGCTTCCGGTAACTTATGGAGCTTAAAGGCCTGCAGGTTGGCAAGCTTTTGCATGGCAAACACCGTCCCCGGTTTTTTGCCAAACTCGGCAAGCAAGCTGTTGTAATCTTTCTCGAGACTAAGCAGGTCGGCCTGCGTGTATTTACCGGCAGTTATCTTTAAATTTTTTGTATTGATGAGTTCTATTTTGGCGTCAACGTAGTTGGCGTTGGTCTTGTCGTTTTTATCGATAACAAATTCATAACCGCGTATAGCCTCATCATAAGCATGGTTATCAACCAGTGTACGGCTCAATTCCATCACATCAGTGCCATCATCATTGGTTCGGCGGCTAAGGGCCAACGTTTGATTAAGCGCCATATCATATTGCTTTTGCTGCAAAAACTGCCAGGTAAGCAACCTGGTGAACACTACTTGCTGCGGTTCTTTTTGTATGCGCTTAAGCAACTCAACTCGCAGCATATCGTAATCGTCGGCCTCATCATATAATGAAGCCAGCGTACTTTCTGCCTGGGGCAGGTAAATTGGGTTGGCAGGTAAAAAGTTAAGGTACTCATCCGTTAGCCCAATCTTATCCCGTTTAAAGCGGTACATGGCTATCAGCTCAAACGTAAAGGCGTTATCATCCTTCAATATCTTTCGGCCCTGCTCAAATATTTTAATGGCATAATCGGCATTGCCTGTCTGGTAAAATTGCAGCGCAAAGTTTGATATGCCGTTTCGGTCGGCAGGCAGCGCTTTAAGCATCTCGTTAAATAATTCATCAGCCTTTGCGGCGTTGCCCTGTTGTTTGTAAAGCGTGCTTAGGGCGATTAGATAGATCCTGTTGCCTGGATATTTTCGGGCCATTTTTTTTGCGATGGTTTCGGCATCATCCAGTTTCTTGGAAGTTATAAGGGCGCTAAAATATTGCTGAAAGTAGGATTGGTTGTCTTGCTTAAAAAGTTTGGCGTAAACATCCAAACCTTTCTGTTGTTCACCGTTTGCTATGTACTGCTGTGCCAATAAAAGGTCGTTATCCTGCGCGTAAGTGTATGTGCAGCAAAGCGTTAAAAGTAATGCAAGCAAGTATAGCGGCTTCATTTATTTTTTATATTTTTCCATTGTAAAAGTACTACATCTATAACGCGGCAACAGGGTAAAATTGTAGTGACATTTAGCTAACCTATGAGTAAATTATTTAATTTCAGCACTCTTAATTTATTTGATATAAGTAAATGCAAGGCCGCATAAGATCCGTATTTTTTTTAGCCCTCGTACTGTTTTTTTGTGCCTGCAAGCAAAATAACGTAAGGCAGATACCGGTTAACCAGTTTTTTAAAACGCCGGAGAAAAGCTTTTTTAAGATATCGCCCGATGGGAAATACATATCTTACTTAAAGCCCTATAAAGATAAACAAAACATTTACGTACGCACGCTGGCCACCGGCGCCGAGACCATGGCCACCAATTTTACCGATTACTCTGTACGTGATTACACCTGGACGTTTAACAACCAGATAGTACTTACACAAGATATCATTGCCAGCGACCAGTTTAAGGTTTACACACTTGATGTGGTTACCCAACAGTTAAAAAAACTGCTTGACCTGGATAAAACCCGCATTCGCATAATTAACCGCAACCGCCAGCAGCCTGATGTTGTTACGGTTGCTATGAACCAGCGCGACCCGGTTAACTTTGATGTTTACCGCTTAAACGTTAAAACAGGAGAATTAAAACCCTATCTGCTAAACCCAGGCAATATCACCAAGTGGTATCCTGATCCTAATGGACGTATACGCCTGGTAAAGGTATCAGATGGTGTAAACGAAAGCTTGCTTTTTCGCCCTAATGATGATGCTCCGTTTAAAACCATCATCAAAAATAATTTTAACGATAAGGTTGAGCCTATTGCCTTTGCAGGGGAAACCAATAATTTCTACGCGCTATCAAATGTTAACCGCGATAAAACGGCTTTGATTGAGATAGATGCGAGCAGCGGCCAGCAGGAGCGCGTGATATACGCCAACGAGCAGGCCGACCTGATGGACGTAAGCTACTCCAAAACCAAGCGCCGTATTGAGGCTGTGGCATGGGACGCTGCAAGGCCGGCAAAGTATTTCCTTGACCAAGAAGTTGCCAAACTTTACGCCAACCTGAGCAAAAAAATAGCCGGCAATAATATAGAACTTGTTGACCGCGACAGCAGTGAGAACAAGTTTATAGTTTTGGGTTACACTGATAAAAATCCGGGTTCTTATTACCTGTACGAGAAAAATACAGGTTCTCTAACCAAAATAGGGGATACTAACCCGGAGATGCTGCCTACTGAACTTTGCGACATGAAGCCTATCACTTACAAGGCAAGCGACGGATTACAGCTTAGCGGTTATTTGACCGTACCAAAAGGTAAGGAAATGAAGAACCTACCGGTAGTTGTAATGCCGCATGATAATATCTGGGGCCGTAACTCCTGGGGATATGACGCCGAAGTGCAATTTTTAGCTAACAGGGGTTACGCCGTGTTCCAGGTGAATTACCGTGGCTCCGCGGGTTATGGCAAGGCGTTCAGGAAAGCCGGCTTTAAACAGGTGGGCGGTAAAATACAGCAGGATATCACTGATGGGGTAAACTGGCTTATTGCCAACAAAATTGCCAACCCTAAAAAGATAGCCATCTTTGGTGGTGGTTTCGGTGGTTTTTCTGCCTTATACGGCGTATCGTTTCACCAGGGTATGTATAACTGTGCTGTTGTGAAGTATGGTCTTATCAATTTCTTCACGTATTTAAAAGACGCTCCGCCGTTTTTTAAACCATACCTTAAAATGACCTACGAAATGGTAGGTAATCCGGAGACCGATGCTGAGCAGTTGCGTGCCATTTCGCCGGTTTTTCATACCGATAAGATCAAAAGTCCGTTGCTGATATTCCAGGGTGCGAAAGACCCACGCGCCAATATCAGCGAGCTTAACCAATTTGTACGTGAATTGAAGAAGCGTAATGTGCCGGTGATCTATCGACTTAAAGAAAATGAACGGGCCTATTTCAAGAGCGAGCATAACCGGACAGAGATGTACACCGAGATAGAAAATTTTCTGAGCAGCAACTTACAGGTTAAACGCTAACCTGGCATGAAAGCCCCTAAGAATATATACCGCAAAAACTTTACACTGATTACGGCATCAATGGTGCTGATAACGGTGAGTTTTGTAATAGGCGTTATCATTTCTTATAACCTTACTGCCAAGTATGTAGAAAATGAATTTTCGTCAAAAAAAGTGGAGGTGCTCGATCAAACCTCAAAGCCATATAATGATTTTTTCCAGCTGAAGATCCCAGAGATCACTTCTTACCAGGGCTTTTTAGATTCGGCATCAGCGGCAAATTATTCGGCCACCGTATTTAAAATGTACCCCTTTGTAAGCCGGATATTATTTTATGACCTGCAGATAGGCAGCAAACCAACCAACTTTACCTTCACCAATAACCGGGGCATATCTGTAAAAGCCATCTATCAATACAAATTTAAACGCGGCAAGGTACGTGGCATAAGGGATATGGCCTTTGTTAACGAGGATGACTTTAAGCACATGGCGCTTAAACTTAATCACTTTATTACCGTTGCTGATACTACACGGCTGCCAACGCAGGACGAGATATTCCGTACATTTTACGATGTAAACCCGGATAAGATAAGCTACATGAATATCCCACGTCGGGAGGATGTGAAGATCTATCAATCCTTGTTACGTAAAAGCGAAAGTAAGGCGTTCTACAAACAAAATATGATGACCTTTCTGCTGGATGCTAACAAGCTGAAAGTGAAAAATACGCATCCCGAGCTCTACCAGCAGGTTACTATCCAACCCGTAGTTTACGACCCACTGGATGTTGACGGCGGCAAAAAGATAACGGAAGCAGCACTCACAGGAGCATTCTCAAACTTTAAGTTGTATTTCTCATCATCAAAAGAACACCTGAACAGGGAAATAGACAGGCGGTTTTTGCCTATAGGAGCAATTGTACTGCTTATATATGTTTTTATGGTGATGATAACCTGGTTGATCTATCGAAACCTAAACATTAACCTTAAAATATTTAAGCTGCAATACGATTTCATTAACAACTTTACCCACGAGTTTAAAACGCCTGTGAGTGTGATAAAAATTGCAGGCTCAAACCTTAAGGGTGATGCGGAATTAAGCGAACGCCAGCGCAGGCACTACGGTAAAATATTGGACGAAGAAGCCGATAAGCTGAACGATCTGATGAATAAGCTGCTATCGTTTACGCAGTTGGAGAACCGATCGATAACCATCCATCGGGAGGCGATAAATTTAAAAGAGTTTGCGCAGGGTTATATCGACACCTTTAAGATCAAATACCCGGATTTTAAATTAAGCTATAATATTGAAGGGATAGAGCTTTTTAATACCGACCCGGTATTATTAGGCAGCATTTTCCAAAACCTGATGGAGAATGCTTATAAATATTCGCATCCTGGCAAAAAGGAGCTGCATATTGATATCAAACAAGAGCGCCGCAATGTTGTATTAAAATTTGCCGACAAAGGTATTGGTATGGCCAAGGCTGAACAGGGCGATGTGTTTAAAAAGTTTTACCGCATAGAGAACCAGTATAACCAAAATGGCAGCGTAGGTTTAGGCCTTGCTTTTTGTAAAGAACTGGTTAACTTTATGGACGGCGACATAACCGTTGCAAGTAAAATAAACGAGGGCTCAACATTTACAGTTACATTGCCATTAGACAAATAGTTAGTCACACAGAAAAATGAACAAGGAAATTAAAATAGCGCTGGTTGAGGATGATGAGAACCTTAGGTTCTTAGTAGGCGAGCGCCTGCAAAGTGAAGGTTACAAGGTGTTGGAAAGCAACAATGGCGAAACTGCTGAGAAAATGATACTGGAAGAACAGCCGGATATTGTATTGCTCGACTGGATGTTGCCTGGTAAACAAGGCTCAGAAGTTTGTGCCAGCCTGCGCGAAAAAGGCTTTGATAAACTGGTGATCATGACTACTGCCAAAGCGCAGGATATCGATAAGATAGATGCCTATAACTTTGGCGTTAGCGACTACATTACCAAACCGTTTAACATGGATGTTTTGGTGGCAATGATAGAGAGCAAGATCAAGTTTTCGCTGAACAGCGAAAAAACAGAATCGCACAGGTTTGGCAATATGGAGCACCAGCCAAATACCCACTTGCTGATCAAGGACGGGCGTAAAATAGAGCTTACTATCCTGGAAAACCGCATCCTGTTATATTTCCTTAAAAACAAGAACAAGGTTATCAACCGCGAGGAACTGATGATGGAAGTTTGGGGTTACAATGCAGATGTAAATACCCGCACACTGGACATGCACATTGTTCGCCTCCGCAAAAAAAATTGAAGATAATCCTGATTCGCCTGCTTACCTGCAAACTGTAAGAGGTATTGGGTATAAGTTTGTTTATTAACTTACGAGATGTCATTGCGAGCGATAGCGCGGCAATCTTATAGCGTGCGACGAGATTGCCGCAGCTCCCGATATTTATCGGAAGCCTCGCAAATACATTTTATTTGGATTTCCTATACACTCTGCTAACCACAAACCGCCCGTAAAAATCTCGCTCTTCTATTTTTTTATATCCTTGCCGGGCAAACATCCCTTTTGCATCTGGCAATTGCCATGATTCTACGCCGCATAACACTTTAAAGAATAGCAACATGCTTTTCAGCATCAGGTTTTGCCATAGTTTACCCGTAAGCTGGAAATCGGCGTAAAGCCATAGACCTGATGGCTTAAGCGCTTTATGAATAGGATCAAAAATTGCAGGCAAACGCTCTTCCGAAAAGTTATCGAGCAAAAAAGGTGTTAGCACCACATCAAAATCGTTATTCAATTCTGCCTGCTGAATGGCTTGCGCAATAAAGGTTACCTTATTGTCGCCAAGGTTTCGTTTGCGCGATAGGGCCATCATCTTTGCAGAGATTTCTACGTATGTAATATTCAATCCCGCAGGGTTAATTTTTGTGATCTCGTCCAGTATCCAACCGGTACCCCCACCAACTATCAGAATTTTTGCATTAGCAGGAATGCGCTCTAAGATATATACCTGGGCTTTGGTAAGGCTATCACCGAACACCATCCGCGCAAGCCTGTCGTAGAATACAGCTGCGTTATCGTAATTGCCTTTTGCCATGCTTACAATTTGGCAAATAGAAAGTTAAATGCTATCAGCATTACGTATTGCAGTATTAAAACGCCGTCCAGGTAAAAGAAGTAGTAATATTCGTTTTTCTCCCACTTGGATCGAAAGATGAGCCATCCCATTAATACCGCCGTTAGCGCCAGCGCAAAAAAATCTGGTGAGAAACCGTTGTTGCGCAGCATAAATAGCAATACAATGTAACCGGCCAATAGCAACTGGCAAAACAGGTAAGCATTTTTCTCACCCCATGCCACTGCTATGGTTTTGAGGCCAAACTGCCTGTCCTGAAACAGGTCGCGGATATCAAAAGGGACGGTTAAAGCACCTATTAACAAAAAACGTTTAGCAATAAGGATGGTAATATCGCGGGTTGAAACATCTGCTATATGAGCTTCTTGTGCCTCCAGTATAGGAAGCAGGACGGAACTAAGCGTCCAAACGAGGGTTATCAGAAAAGGCTTTAGGCCCGGAATATTGCGAAGCCCGAATTTTTGCTCGCCAACGGTGAACAGGGGCAGGCTATAGCAAAAGGACAATACCGCCAGGAAAACCAGCAATATACGCGACTCCATGGATAGCAGAAAGAACAGCGGTACCAGCGAGAGCAGTGATATCATGGTAAAGGTTACCATTAGCCGGTAATGCGCAAAAAACCAGCGCACCCGCCTGTATGGCGACTTTTCGGGATGCTTAGGCTTGCTTAAAAGAATGCTGAAATTATATATACCCAGTGTAGACGTGAACAAAAGCGCAGTTACCGTATGAATTGGCTGCGCATCAATGAGGTGGAAAGTAACCAGTGCCTGTGCAACCGCACACAACGCCATGAATATATTACTGAAGAGCAAAAAATCAAAGGCGCTGGCGAAAATTTTCTTCATGAATGGCAGGCCGGCTTGTTAAGCTTTGTAATCTGGATCAGCTGCGGCTTTCAGCTCAAATATCGTAATCTCCGGCAATATTCCAATTCGGCCGGGGTAACCTAAAAAGCCATAGCCCACATTCACATAAATTTGCTGGTGTTTTTCGCGATAAAGGCCTGCCCATTCAGAGTAAACGTATTCGATAGGGCTCCATTGAAAATCATTGGTGCGCACACCAAACTGCATACCATGGGTATGGCCGGAGAACATTACATCTATCTGCGGATATTTTGGGATCACCTCCGCACGCCAATGTGATGGATCATGCGAGAGCAGCAGTTTCACCGGCAGGTCATCCGTGCCGGCAACGGCTTTTTCCATTTTACCATATTTGGGAAAACGGCTTAATTCGCCCCAGTTGCCAATGCCCAAAATACCAAGTTCCTCACCATCTACCTTTATGCGGCGGTGCTGGTCTACAAGCAGGTCCCAGCCGATGGTTTTGTGCGCCTGGTACATATCCTGCATGTTGCGCTGCTTATCCTGCGGCGAGGGCCAGGTACCGTAATCGCCGTAATCATGATTGCCCAGGATGGAATAAACACCCAGCGGTGCGCGTACCTTCTGGAAAACCGGCACTACCCGGTTCACCTCTTCGGTGCGGCCGTTTACCAGGTCGCCCGTAAAAAATATCATGTCGGCCTTTTGCTGCATCAGCAACTCAACACCGCCCTGCATGTTGTGCACGCTATGGAAGCTGCCGGAGTGGATATCAGATATTTGCCCAATGCGTAACCCATCAAAGGCCTTGGGCAAATTGGGCAGGTAAAGGGTCACATTTTTAACCTGGTAATCGTAAATGCCTTTAGACATGTTGTGCTTCAACAAATACAAGGGTAAGGCCCCGGCTAATATCCCTGCTTTCATCAAAAAATCTGAGCGTGGGATCTCTTCAGCAAACCAATCATCAGGTGTTGATCGGGGTTTCTCAAGGCGTTTCTTTCTTCTCCTGATAATGCGTTTTATTGCCCTTCGAATATCATCAACAATGATAAATAAGGCATAAAACAGTTTAAAGATCAGCATTAGGAAAAATAACAAAAGCAGGGCTCCGCGCACGCCTACACTCAGGTTGAGGTAAACGCTTGCCATCATCCCGGTAATGAGGAAAACTGAGAACGACCAGTAAACTACCAAAAACCATTTCTTGCGCGTGATAGGCCATTTGCGGAATGCTGCATGCAGACCTTGCAGAATGTAATAGTCTAAAGCTAAAAGTACTAAGGGTATGATGATGATGTAAAAGGCCTGCAGCATAGGTATTGCAAAGGTATTAATTATTGGTGGTTAAGCCTATTCAATTCTCCTTGCTTTATTGTCATGGTGAGCTTGTCGAACCACTCATCGCGGGTAAAGGTCTTCGACGAGCTTAGACTGACAAAAAAGTTTCTCCTTACTTTTCTTTTTCATGGTGAGCTTGTCGAACTACTCATCGCGGGTAAAGGTCTTCGACAAGCTCAGACTGACAAACAAAAAGCCCTCCCGGTTAGGGAGGGCTTTAGTAGACTAATACCTGTCGTCCAGGTCTATATCATCATCGTCATCCGGCTCCAGGTTGAACAAACTGTTGAACATGTCTGAAAATGCAAAGCCATTATCTAAGAAACCTTTATTCAGTTGAGAGAACTCAGCCAGGCCATGCAGCACAAACTCCATCAATAGCAATTGCTGGTTTTCGCTGAGACGGGGATGGAAAGTTTTAACCAGGTTTTTTAATCCCGCTACTCCATTTAATAGCTTTTTGTATTCGGCTAACGGCAGATTGTCAATTAGTGAAACCGTATTTCCATCGCCAAACCAGTTAACGATCTCGGCATAAGGATTTGGTGCTTTTGATTTTTTTGCTTTCTCCGGGTCCGGGAAGAATTGCAGCAAAAGGCTTTTAATGGCTTTACCAATAAGAATGTTGGCTACTTTGCCGGGGCCTTCCAATTCGCCCTCGTAAACCAGCTCAATTTTACCGGTAATGGCAGGGATAACGCCAAGGAAATCGGAGATACGAACAAAGGTTGATTTCTCACCGTTGATGATCATACGGCGTTCGGCATTGCTGATCAGGTTTTCAAACGATGCGATAGTTAAACGCGCCGATACGCCTGATTTTTTATCGATATATTCTGATGCACGTGCTTCAAAGGCAATCTGCTCAACCAGGTCCTTCACCAGGCCATCGGCTTCTACCGTAGCGCGCTGCTCGGGTGTTAATAAGGCCTCTTGCTGAGTTATCTTGCGCGAGATCTCAACAGACCGCGGGTAGTGGGTCAATATCTGGCTTTCGATACGGTCTTTAAGCGGCGTTACTATTGAACCACGGTTGGTGTAATCCTCCGGGTTGGCTGTGAACACGAACTCGATATCTAAAGGTAAGCGTAATTTAAAACCACGGATCTGTATATCGCGTTCCTGCAGTATATTGAAAAGTGATACTTGTATCCTTGCCTGCAGATCGGGTAACTCGTTGATCACAAAGATACCGCGGTGCGCACGCGGGATTAGCCCGAAGTGTATAACGCGCTCATCAGAGTAGGTCAGTTTCATGGTGGCTGCCTTAATAGGGTCAACGTCGCCAATCAGGTCGGCTACGGTAACATCAGGCGTTGCCAGTTTCTCGGTATAACGCTCACTGCGGTGAAGCCAGGCAATAGGGGTAGCATCTTTGTGCTTCTCTACTGTTTCGTGGCCGTACCATGAGATAGGCGCCAACGGATCATCAAACAGTTCTGATCCTTCTATATAAGGTATATACTCATCAAGAAGGTTTACCAACAGGCGGGCAATACGCGTCTTAGCCTGCCCGCGTAAACCCAGCAGTAATATGTTATGGCGCGAGAGGATGGCAGTTTGCAGATCGGGTATAACCGTATCCTCGAAACCTACGATGCCTTCAAAGCCACCTTCTTTTTTTTGTAGTTGCTTAATGAGGTTGGCCCTCAATTCATCCTTTACCGACCGGCTTACATAGCCCGATTCTTTAAGCTGACCAAGGTTTTTTATTTCTGTATAGTTCATTTGTTCAATGGTTCATTTATTCATTGGTGTCCTTCATATGCACATCTGAAAGTTGCACATCTGCACATCAACGAACAGTTCTTCTTCTGTTTTTTATGTAATCCTCAAAAATGTATTCGCCCAAACCGTTAAGCGAGCTGTAGAACGCGCGGCCACCGTTCGTTTCGGTAAACTTGCGTACAAACTGCTGCAGGTAGGGGTCTTTGGCTATCATAAAGGTGGTGATAGGTATTTTAAGGCGTTTGCATTGTGCCGCCATGTTCAGCGTTTTGTTCACCACTTTTTTATCCAGCCCAATGCTGTTTTTATAATAACGGTTACCTTCCTTTAAGCAGGTTGGCTTACCATCGGTTATCATAAAAATTTGCTTGTTATGCGTTTTACGGCGGCGAAGCATATCGGTAGCCAGCTCTAAACCTGCGTACGTATTGGTATGGTATGGGCCAACCTGTAAGTACGGAAGATCCTGCAGCGTAATTGGCCAGGCATCGTTACCAAATACCACAATATCTAAAGTATCCTTGGGGTATTTAGTGCGTATAAGCTCGGCCAATGCCATTGCAACCTTTTTAGCCGGCGTTATCCGGTCCTCACCGTACAAGATCATGGAGTGCGATATATCGATCATCAGCACGGTAGAAGTAAGGGTTTTGTAATCCATTTCCTCTACTTCCAGGTCGCGCTCGGTCATCATGAAATCACCTGTGATACCGTGGTTCACCTGGGCATTGTGGATAGACTGTGTCATGTCTATCTGGTCCAGGCTGTCGCCAAATTCAAACTCGCGGCGTTCGGCGTTACGCTCATCACCCTGTCCGCTCTGCGGCGAACGGTGGTTACCTTTTCCAGATTTCTTCAGCTTGCCGAAGATCTCTTCCAGCGCCGATTGCCTGATGCTTTGTTCGGCCTTGGCGGTGATGCTGAAACTGCCGTCCTGTTTATTTTCGTCGAGATATCCTTTATGCTTCAGCTCGTCAATAAAATCACCCATGCCATATTCGTCATTGGTGATGTTGTATTGCTTATCTAATTCATTTAGCCATGCCAAAGCCTCACCGGCGTCACCGGCGGTGTAGTTCAGCAATTCAAGAAATAATTTCAGTAATTCGTCAAATCCGCCTTTGGGGATCTGTTTTGGTATAAATTTAGAAAACCCAAAACCACGCATAGTTTACCCTTTCTGTTATAAAGTAACGGATTATTAATCTTAAAAGTTTAAGATAGGCACCCTTAAAACAGAATTGTTAACCTGTTATGACATTTGCCAGATCAGCTTTCGCGAATGGCAGTTATCTCATCACGAACATACACCGGGTTTGCGCCGCGTTTGCTTGTAACAAATGAGCCTATGGCGCAAGCTTCCACCAATACTTTGTCCATCGGTTGTTTGTCAATAATGCCGGCAATAAGTGTGGCTAAAAAAGCGTCACCTGCACCAACGGTATCGGCAACTTCAACTTTAAATCCGGGCTGCTCATAAAACTCGTGCTTATGCCAGATAATAGCCCCGTTTTCGCCTTTGGTAACGCAAATGGTTTGGGTATGATATTTCTTTTGAAACTCTACTATCTTCTCTTTTAGCTGGCCGTTACCGCCGTGGATCAGCAATTCTGCTTCTTCCTCGTTCATTTTGATAACATCAGCCCGGGCCGCAAGGGTTTCAATATCTGCAACGTTATAATGAGGTGCCCGCAGGTTTACATCAAATACTTTAAGCGCCTGTGTTTCCTCAAGCAGGCTTAACAACGTATTGCGCGTAGTTTTACCACGACTGGCTAAACTGCCAAATACGATTATAGAAGCATTTTTTGCCTCTTCTGTAAGGTTTTTATCTAACTGAATGTTGTCCCAGGATACAGGCTCAGGAATAATATAGGTAGCCTGGTTTTTAGCATCTAACTCAACCGTAACTTCGCAGGTGGGCAGATTATTGTCTTTTTGTATAAGGTTTGAGTGCAGCTTGTTTTCTTTAAGGAAGGTGATCAGGCCTTTGCCCGATTCATCTTTACCTACGCGGCTGGCAAAGCTTACGTTAACGTGTTGCTGAACCAGGTGCCTGGCTACATTCATTGGTGCGCCACCGGCTTTCTTTTCTTCGCCAAATGCATCCCACAAAACCTCGCCAAAACATAGTACGTTATCTTTCATATCGTGTTGATCAGAAAATCGTGTAAAGCTAACAAGGATTTGCTGTATGCAATGTTAAATTTATAATAAGTGCATTAACCATTTGTTAACAATTGTTTAAACGTGAACTTTATTAAACCGAAAGTATAGTTTAAGAGCCTTGAAGTACGGTAATTGACAACTAACACTTATATTTAGTTTATGAAAAAACTTACACTATTATCACTATTTATAATGATGTGCTGTTACTGCTTTGCGCAGGAAAAGCAAGCTATTGCCAGGGTAATGCACCAGCAGCAAATTGACTGGAGCAACGGCGATCTGGATGGTTTTATGCAAAGCTACTGGAAATCAGATTCGCTGGTATTTATCGGCAAGCGAGGCCCAACCTACGGCTGGCAGCAGGCTTTAGATAATTATAAAAAAGGTTATCCTGATAAAGCCGCCATGGGTAAGTTAACCTTTAGATTAGATAAAATTGAATTGCTGACCAAGACCGATGCATTTGTGATGGGTGCCTGGAGCCTTGCCCGCGAAAAGGATAATCCCGGCGGCTACTTTACCCTTTGGTTTAAAAAGGTAAACGGTAAGTGGGTAATTGTTTGTGACCACACGAGTTAAAAAAGGTCTGAATCAGAATTACCAAGATTTAAGGATTTACAGAATAAACTATCCAAGTACTTTAAAGCGTTCTTAATAACGCGTCGTTGCGAGGTACGAAGCAATCTCTTTGCTCTTCAGGGCGAACCTTTATGGTTCGGAGATTGCTTCGTACCTCGCAACGACGCAAAGGGTTATCTGGGATTATTCACAAGGCAATAGATCATGCCGTTGAGCAGATTGATATAAGTGTCGATGCCCTGATGGATCTCATCCAGGTAGATATACTCATCAGCCATGTGCGATCGTGCCGAATCGCCCGGGCCTATCTTTAGTGATGGGATGGATAACCAACCCTGGTCGCTGCTTGTAGGAGATACATAGCTGCGCAGACCCATTGCTGCCCCGGTGCGTACTATCGGGTGGATGCTATCAATGCATGAAGCGGTTAACACTCCTTCGCGGGCACAAACGCTGCAGGTAGTGTTCTGTTTAATAATGTCCAGCACTTCAGTGGGTTTATAGCAGTCGCTCAAGCGCACGTCAACTGTAAAATGGCACTCATGCGGGATGATATTATGCTGCATTCCTGCATCTATCTGCGTTACCGTCATTTTAACCGGCCCCATAAAAGCCGATTGCTTAGGGAAATGGTAATTGGCAAACCAGTTAATATCTGTTAATGCTTTGTAAAGCGCGTTGGTACCCTCGTTGCGGGCAGCATGGCCGGCAACACCCTAGCAGGTACAATCGAGCACCATGTTGCCCATTTCGGCAGTGGCCATCTGCATTTGGGTAGGCTCCCCAACAATGGCAAAGCTCAATTCGCCTAAATTTGGCAGCACCTCGCTTAAACCATGCTTGCCGGAATTCTCTTCTTCGGCGCTGGCAACCAGGCAAAGGTTATAGCTTAGGTCGCGCTCGTTATGAAAATGTACAAAGGTAGCCATTAGCGACACCAGGCAGCCGCCTGCGTCATTACTGCCGAGGCCATACAGCTTGCCATCAGTTACCTGCGCAAAGTAGGGATTTTTAGTGTACGCACCGTTTGGCTTAACGGTATCGTGGTGCGAATTAAGTAGGATGGTTGGCTTGCTTTTATCAAAGTGGCGGTTAAAAGCCCAAACATTGTTGTGCAGGCGATGAGTAGTAATATCATGGTTCTCTAAATAAGCTTGTATAATATCTGCAGTTTCAAATTCGTCGCCGCTGGGCGATGGTGTGCTGATCAGTTTTTTAAGCAGCATAACGGCCTCGTGGCCTAAACTGCTGTGCTGCCTTTTGCCTGTGGTATCTGTTAATGCTTGTATCATTTTTGTATTGCTTAGTTTTCTGATGGTGTGTAGAGCATGGCAGTACACAAACAGTTACGGCCTTGCTTGCTGTTTAAAATATTGTAGTTAACGCAGCTTTTGCAGCCCTGCCAAAACGCTTCTTCCCGGGCAATTTCTGCATAGGTTACAGGCTCAAACCCCAGGTGGGTATTCATTTTCATGATGGCGATGCCGGATGTAATGGAAAATACCTGTGCCTTTGGATAAGCCTCGCGACAAAGATTAAATACCATCTCCTTTATCTGATGGGCCACGCCGTGCTGCCTAAAGTCGGGTGAGACGATAAGCCCGCTGTTTGATACAAATTTGCCGTTGTCCCAAACATCAAAGTAAGAGAAACCTGCCCATTTACCATCCGGGGATACGGCTACCACGGCACGGCCATTGTTCATTTTATCAAGGATAGATGCTATAGACCTTTTAGATATTCCCGAGCCCCTTGCAATGGCCGAGCGTTCGGTTTCTTCAGAAATTTGCTGAGCGTAGATACAGTCAGAGGATTGGGCAATCCTCACAATTATTCGTTCGTCTTCCATTTTAGTATAGTTAATAAACGGTTGCACCGTTTGCAGGCCATTACGCTAAAAGGATGCCCTATCAAATAATTTTTTAAAAAAGCTGTTTTAAATAAGATGGGAGCCTTTTTCATACCGGTCGGTTAAAATCATGCTCGAAAAAGCATTTCATTTTGAAAGGCTTTTTTGCAGTAATGGAGAGGGGGGACTCACCCGGTCTTCGCTACGCTCGACTACCCTCTCTTCGCGCCGCGAAAAGAAGGTTAATAAAAAAAGCCCAACCTAAAAAGTCAGGCCCGTGGGTTTAAAATCTAACCCTCTATCTCTTTCACTCAATATGGTCTTCCATCTGCCAAAGCCTGGTTGGCCCGTTTTATGGCAAGCTCTTCTTTCCAATCCATGTACCTGCTTTTGAAGTTCTTTTTCATCACATCATCAAACTTTCGCTGAATAGTAAGGTTGTATAAACTTTTTGCCTTTATTGCCCATGATCTGTCCCAGGCGCGCAAACTAAGTGAGAAGGATCCATCAAGGTATTTCATCCAGTGCCAATAGCCTGTTGGCATAAACAGGGTATCACCATGCTCCAGGTAAGCTTCGGTGCCTGGGATGCCGTTAAGGGATGGGTATTTTTCAGTATCAGGGTTTAAAACGTCGTAATCTTCCAAAGCATAAGTGGCATTTGGCAGGCAGTACAGGCGCTCTTTCCATTTATGTTCAAATAAGATCACATGCTTACGTCCGCCAAAATGGGTATGAAAAATATGGGGGAGATCGATGTCGTAATGTAAAAAAGTCTCAGAGTTTGATCCGCCGAAGAACATGGCCGGCATGCTTTCTATAAAGCCACCCATCAGATCCTTTGGTAAAACAATATCTTTTAAAAGCTGCGGCGCTTCTTTAAATATATTGAAGAAAAAGATCCTCAGTTCGGTAGGTTGCGAGCGGATAAGATCAATATATTCATCAAAGGGCATCTCTGCTGCGGCCGAGTTGATAGGTTTAGACGGGTCAGCCTTAGAATTATCATATAATGGGACAACCTTATTGCCCACTACGCTTTTCATGTATTCCGGCGTCCATTTTTCGCGGGCGGGCCAATTACGGGTTAAGCCTTTAATAATAAGCGGGCGGCGCGGCTTGAGGTAATTGTTCTGAAAGTCCTGCGGGTTAATGGTATCAACGGTATCGATAGCGGAAAGCTTAAAACTCATAAACATTAACGTTAAACGGAAGGTAATGTAATAATACACCTCATGCCAATAGGCCAAATAACGGGTTTAGATGTTGGGTTGGAGTTAAAAGGGTGTTAAGTTTACGGGCTTGTCCCAATCCCTCTTAAAAAGGCGTGGCGGTTCAACCCTCTTTGCGTAGTAGAGAGGGTCGCGCACGAAGTGTCGCGGGGTGAGTAAGCCGGCGAAATAACTCACCCGGTCGGCGCTACGCGCGACCACCCTCTCTTCGCTGCGCGAAAAGAGGGAAAAAAAACGCCCGGCTTAAAAAGTCGGGCGTTGTGAGTCTGAGATCTGACTCTTCTGTCTTTTATCTAATAAGGCTTACCCTCGGCCAAGGCTTTATTGGCGCGTTTAACCGCGAGTTCTTCTTTCCAATCCATATAACGGCTTTTGAAGTTCTTTTTCATGATATCATCAAACTTGCGCTGTATGGTAAGGTTATATAAGCTTTTGGCTTTAATGGCCCATGAACTATCCCAGGCACGCAGCGATATGGAAAAAGATCCATCCAGGTACTTCATCCAGTGCCAAAAGCCGGTAGGCATAAACAGCGTTTCGCCATGTTCAAGAATGGTTTCCTGTCCTTCTATACCGTTAAGCGCCGGGAACTTTTCAAAATCGGGATTGGCTATATCATAATCCTCTAATGCATAGGTAGCAAAAGGGATGCAGTACAGGCGTTCGCTCCATTTATTATCAAATAAAATAATGTGCTTACGACCGTTAAAGTGCGTATGGAAAATATGCGCCAGGTCAATATCATAGTGCAGGAAAGTTACCGAACCTTGCCCACCGAAAAACATATTTGGGTATTTATCCAGGAAACCACCCATCAGGTCAGATGGTGAACGGTAATCGTCAAGCAAGTCAGGGGCATGTTTAATAGGGTCGAATAGAAATATACGTAGGTCTGTAGGGCCTTTTTGAATAAGGTCTATATAATCGCCAAACTTCATCTCGGCTGCAGAAGCATTGATGGGTTTTGAAGGGTCTGCTTTAGAGCTATCGTACAAAGGCACGGTTTTATCGCCAACCACTTCCTTAAGGTATTCAAATGTCCACTTTTGCAGAGCAGGCCAGGTTTCTGTTGCTTTACTTATAACCAGCGGTTTGCGCGGTTTTAAGTAGTTATTAACAAAGTCTTCTTTTGTAATATTGTCAACTCTGTCTATTTGTATAAGGGACAAACTCATATTTACAGATTATAAATCGCCCAAAATTAATTATTTAATGATGAGCAAACATCAGCTTAACTCAATTTTAAATTCGGCTGACAAAAAAGCCCGTACGGTCAAACCGTGCGGGCTTCTCTTTGAATTAGCAGTATTCAGTAACGGCTCTTGCTCATTAACGTATCTGCAAATTAATTTCTGCCAATCAAATTAGTTAGGCATTAACACAGCGTTCACTACGTGGATCACACCGTTGCTTTGGTTAACGTCAGGAATAGTTACCCAGCTTTTACCACCTTTTTCATCAACCAGATATATTCTTTTGCCTTTGGCCATTGCTTTTAAAGTGCCACCGCTAACGGTTTTTAATTCGGCAACACCGTTACCAGCCTTAATTTGTTTAGCTATATCCATAGCGCTTAATTTACCGGCCACTACGTGGTAGGTTAAAATTTTGGTTAGCGTTTCTTTGTTTTCAGGTTTTAACAAAGTTTCTACTGTACCTTTTGGCAATTTGTTAAAAGCCTCGTTGGTTGGTGCAAACACGGTGAACGGACCGGCTGATTTTAAAGTTTCTACCAAACCGGCAGCTTTAACCGCAGCTACCAAAGTAGTGTGGTCTTTAGAGTTAACAGCATTGTCAACAATATCTTTGGTTGGGTACATTGGTGCACCACCAACCATTTTAGTTTGAGCGAAAGTGTTTGGCGCAATTGCAGTAGCTACTAAAGCAAGTGCGGCGATGATCAATTTTTTCATTATTGTTTTGAGGTTATCTTGTTTTATAGAAGAAGATACGCCGATAACCGTGCAGCAGTTTTATAAAGGCATCTTGTTTCAAACTCTGAAAAGGTGTGAGTGATAGCTAATTGGAGTAATCCGTTTTGATGAATGATTCGTACGGGGACACTTCGCACATAAATGTGATTGTCTGCAAAAGGTTATCAAGGATATGCAGCTTTTTGAGTGGTTCGACAGGCTCACCATGACAGCTTTGGCAAATTATGTAGATCCTTTAATCAGTCCAAGCAAGGTTCAAGACTTAAAAAAACATCTCTGCGGCTATTGCATCTGCATATAATTTGCCTTCTGAAGTCAGCGTAAGTATGTTGCCGGTATTCAAAACTTTGCCTTGCGAGATATGATCCTCAGCAACTTTAATTAAAGCAGATGAAGCGCCAGCGGCTATACTGTCCAGTTTGCTAAGATCCAATCCCCACATGGTGCGCAGCGATGTCATGATGTATTCGTTGAGGCGGTCGGCTTCGCTTAGGGTTTCTATCTCCGCAGGAATGGTGTTGCCGCCCAAAGCTTGCAAGTATTTGGCATTGTTGGCGATGTTCCACTGGCGCGTTTCGCCATTAAAAGAGTGGGCGGAAGGGCCAATGCCCAGGTATTTTACGCCCTTCCAATAATTAGAGTTATGCCTGCTATAATGCCCGGGCTTACAAAAGTTAGAGATCTCATACTGCTCAAAGCCTTTGCTCTGCATAGCATCAAGCATATCAGCAAATTGTGCTGCGCTTTGCTGTTCATCCATGGGCGGCTGCTTCTTTTTACTGATGAACGCTGCCAGCGCGGTTTGCGGTTCAACCGTCATGCTGTAGGCTGATATATGCGGAATATCAAGGCCAAACATGGTGTCCAGGTTTTGCTTCCATTTGTTATCAGTTAGCAACGGATAGCCGTAGATCAGGTCGGCTGTAATGTTTTCAAAACCGGCATCCTGCGCACGTTTAACCGAAGCCTCTGCCTCTTGTGCCCTATGTACGCGATTCATCCACGCGAGGTCGTCATCAAAAAAAGATTGTATGCCTATACTGAAACGGTTTACAGGCGTTTTGCGCAGCGCATTTATTTTCTCTCTGCCAAGGTCATCGGGATTAGCTTCGAGCGTTATCTCGGCATTGCCGCTAACGCTGTGTAATTGCGTTATGCGGTTGATTAAACTGTTTATTTCATCGGCAGATAATACCGAAGGGGTGCCGCCGCCAAAGTAAATGGTCTCGATGGTTTCGCCATGCAAGTAATCCTTTTGCAGCTCCAGTTCGCGCAGCATGGCATCCAGCATCTGGTCCTTATATTTCAAGGATGTGCTGAAATGGAAATCGCAATAATGGCAGGCCTGTTTGCAAAACGGAATATGAATATAGATGCCTCCCATGGCGCAAAAATCAGCATATTATTTTAATTGCTGTGTAATATGTTGTATTCAACCTTACAATAAATACAATAACTTTGCGCCAAATGGCTCTGTTACGCTGGCTTATAGTATTTGTATTGATTACCCTGGCTTGTTCTGCAGTACATGCTCAAACAAGTGCAGATACCGGCGAGGTAGCCGTTGATACACCTGTAGTAAAACCCAGGCCGCGTTTTACTGGTCCCCTGCCGTTTTTAGATTCGGTAGCGAGGGCATCAGCCCTGCGCGAGCAATTTGTGTCAGATTCGCTGGCCAAACGTTACATCTCCGCGCCTGACCCTAACCGCCCAAACGCTTTTGTAGATAGCATCCTAAAAGCCAATGCTTATAAAAACGACCTGTTCCTCAATCTTTCTACCAAAGCATCCATGAAACAAGGTTATGGCCGCAACCGCCCGTCAAGGGATATATGGGTCATTGGGGTTATTATGGTATTGCTTTTGTTTGCCGCCGGTTTAAATATTGCCTCCACGAAGGATGTGAGCAATGTTTTCCAGTCTTTTTATCACCGCAAGGCTGCGGGCCCGGCAGGCAAGGAGGAGAGCCCCATTAACGCCTGGACGTTCATTGGGTTGTTCATTCTTTTCGGGCTTACCTCAGGGATGTTCCTTTATTTACTCACCACGGGTTATTACAAGGTTTATTACACCATATCTGGTGTGCAACTCTTTCTAACCCTGTCTATTGTTATCATTGCGTTATTTGCAGTTAAATTTTTAGTACTTAAGTTCTTGGGGTTTGTGTTTGACATTAGCAAACTGGTTGATGATTATATAGCTACCCTGTCGCTTACTTACTTTAATATCACCTTTGTGTTTTTGCCTGTGGCAGTGTGTTTTAGCTTAATAGCCGATGCTTTTATTCCGCTGTTGCTGATTATTACCCTAGCGCTGGTTATCATCATATTTGTTTGGCAGTACCTACGCAGCAGCGTGAGCATCATAACAAATTTCCGATTTCATAAGTTTTATTTATTTGTGTATCTTTGTGCCCTCGAAATTTGCCCTATATTAATACTGATAAAGGCGCTTAATATTGGATTTAGGTAGATAAAATGGCATTGGAAGACAGAAAGAAAAAGGTTAAAAGTATATTAGTTACGTTACCGAAACCTGAGAACGACAAAAACCCCTACGCTGAACTGGCTAAGAAGCTTAACCTTAAGATCGATTTCCGGTCTTTTATTCACGTAGAAGGCGTGCCTGCCAAGGACTTCCGCAAGGAAAAAATTAACCTAGCCGATTTTACCGCCGTTATTTTTACCAGCCGCAATTCTGCCGATCATTTCTTCCGTATTTGTGAGGAAATGCGTTTTGAAGTGCCTGTAGAAATGAAATATTTCTGTCTTTCAGAAACCATCGCCCTTTATCTTCAAAAATACATCCAATACCGTAAGCGTAAGATCTTCTTTGGTAAACAAACCGCTGCCGACCTGGCCGAGGTTTTGAAAAAACACTCGTCAGAAAAATTCCTTTACCCATGCTCTGATGTGGCAGCAGAAGAGACCCAGAAGTTTTTGTTAGATAACGGGTACAACTTTACGCCTGCAGTGCTTTTCCGCACCGTGTGCAGTGATCTTAGTGACCTGGCAGAAGTGTTTTATGATGTAATTGCCTTCTTTAGCCCATCCAGCATTCAGTCGCTTTACAAGAACTTTCCTGATTTTAAACAAAATAATACCCGCATAGCCGCTTTTGGTGCAACCACGCATAAAGCTGTACTTGATGCGGGCTTAATATTGGATATTCCTGCCCCAACACCTGCCGCTCCGTCAATGACAATGGCTATCGAGCAGTACGTGAAACAAGTAAATAAATAATTAACTGTTGCGGAGTGCAACTTTCCGCACAGACAGTCGTATAACGGTGAAAATGATTATTCTTTAAGGGTAATAATTTTCACCGTTTTTTATAACAGCCAGCCTGTAAGTTAATTAAATAAGGGTAGAGATACCTACCGTTAAAATGGAAAAATTGGTCTGGCGTAGTATTAAATTTAATATATTCGGGGCGTTGCGGTATTTTTTTTGAAAAATTAAAGCGTAATACTGATTTTGGATACAAAATGAAACAATTATACTTTGTGATTGCAGTTTTAACCGGTGCTGTATTAACCGGTTGCGGTATTGGTGGCGGTGGCGGCAACAACGGTGAGGTAACCGGTGTTAAGCAGCGTTCTTTCAGGGCTACAACGCCTTATGGCATGGTTTACATTAAAGGTGGTACCTTTTTAATGGGCCAAACAGACCAGGATGTAACCTTTGCGCAAACCGCGCAGACCAAACAGGTTACCGTTTCACCGTTCTTTATGGACGAGACAGAGATATCCAATACCAAGTACAAGCAGTTTGTATTCTGGGTTCGCGATTCAATTGCTATCACCAATTACCTTAATGATCAAAAGTATTACTATCAGCCAAAAAAGGGAGCGCCAGCCGATCCTAATGGCCGCAAATACATTAACTGGGATTACGTAGCTAAAAATCCGGTATTCAGCTCAAGGGGCAAAAATGCTTCAGCTAACCAACAAAAGCTTCAGGGACTTTATTATCAGGGCGATGACCGCATATTTGATCGTAACGAGATCGATATCCGCTTGTTGAAATATAATTATGCCATCATGTCGCTGCGTGAGGCATCAAATTACCGCAACGACAGGAACAAACGCCGTTCGGATTTCATCATCCGCGATACCGTTGGTGTTTACCCCGATACATTGGTTTGGCTTAACGATTTTTCGTACGCTGCCAACGAGCCGATGGTTGAGGGTTACTTCTCGCACCCTGCCTTCCGTAACTATCCCGTTGTGGGTGTTACCTGGCGCCAGGCACGGGCGTTTACCGTATGGCGTACCCGCTTAAGCGATGCTGCAAAGCAAAGGCGTAAATTGCCGCCTAACAGCCCATACAGCCTGCCTAACGAGGCGCAGTTTGAGTATGCAGCACGCGGTGGCCGTATCGGTACAGATTACCCTTGGGGCGGCCCTTACATTAAAAATGCTAAAGGTTGTTTAATGGCCAACTTTAAACCCGGCCGTGGCAATTATACGGATGATGGCGGCGCTTACACCGTTAACGTACGCTCATATTTCCCTAATGATTTTGGCTTGTACAACATGGCGGGCAACGTTGCCGAATGGACCTCATCAGCTTATGATGAATCTGCATCAACCTTTGTGCACGACCTAAACCCAACCTTTAACTACGAGGCCAAAGCTGCCGACGCTGAAGTTATAAAACGAAAAGTGGTACGTGGCGGCTCATGGAAGGATATAGGATATTTCTTACAAAACTCCACACGCAGCTTTGAGTACCAGGATACTGCCAAATCATACATCGGTTTCCGTTGTGTTACCGATTATATGGGCAGGGATATCCGCGACAGACGATAAACGAAAACAAAACAAACTTATAAATCTACTACTACAAAAAAGATTATGGCAGGGAAGAAAAAACCGTACGGAATTGGCAACATCGTATCATGGGGTGCATCTATTGTAATTGTCGGCTTGATGTTCAAGATCCTTCACTTACCGGGTTCAACCTATTTTATTGCCGGTGGTTTAACAGTTGAGGCATTATTATTCTTATTATTAGGTTTTCAGCGTGAAGATAAAGAGATTGATTGGACACGTGCTTATCCCGAGTTGGATGAAGATTATAACGGCGAATTGCCGAAAGTAACAGCACGCCCTGCTGCTGTTGCAACATCAAACTTTTCAAACACAGCAGCTTTAGATAAAATGCTTGAGGATGCCAAGATAGGGCCGGAATTGATCAGCAGCCTTGGCGACGGTTTGAGAACCTTTGGTGATAAAGTTAACGCAATATCACGCGTTACCGACGCAGGCGATGCAACTATTGCTTACACTAATAAAGTAAAACAAGCAACTGCAAGCTATGATAACCTGAGCAATGCTTTTGACAAAGCATCTGCTAACCTGGCAGAAATGGCCAATACAAACATTGATACCAAAGCTTACCACGAGCAGGTAAATAACCTGGCTAAAAACCTGTCGTCACTAAATGCAGTTTATGAGCTTGAGCTACAGGATTCGAGCGCGCATTTGAAATCAATGAACAAGTTTTATCAGAACCTGTCGCTTACCATGAACAACTTTAATGAATCATTAGAAGATTCGAAACAGTTTAAAGAAGAGGTAGGCCGCTTAGCTAAAAACCTGGCATCGCTTAACGCGATATATGGTAATATGCTTACTGCTATGAACCAACCGCGAGTTAACTAATCAAATTTTTAACAGAAGCATAAACTGATAAATATACAGTATGGCGGGAGGTAAAGAAACCCCAAGGCAGCGGATGATAGGTATTTTGTACCTGGTACTATTAGGCTTAATTGCCTTAAACGTGCCAGACAGCCTGTTAGATGCCTTCAGAAATATTACGTTGAGTTTGGATAAATCGAGGGTGAACGTTACCACGGGTATCGATAACGCTTATTCGGCTTTTGAAGCTACCAAACTTAAAGAACAACCGGAAAGGGCTAAGCCCATCTATGATAAAGCTAAACAAGCCAGTGCAATTGCCAATGATTTGAATAGCTACATAGAAACATTAAAGGCCAAACTTACCGAGGCCGGCGGCGGCATTAATCCTGATATTAACGATGTATCTCAAAGGGATAACCTTGATATTTCGGCACACATCATGATAGATCAGAAAAACGCAGACCAGCTGCGCGCTAAGATCGATGCAACACGCGAGAAGCTGATCAATATCTTACCTGAGCGTGAACGTGCAGGCGTTAACTTCTCGTTGAATGCTGTTGACCCGCCTAAACGTGGCGATATCAAAAAAACATGGCAGGAAGCTAATTTTGGTGATGGTATTCCGTTGGGTGCAACCCTGACTACTTTGGCTAAAATACAGGCTGATACCAAGAACGCTGAGAACGAGATAGTAAAAAAGATCTTAGGTGAAGTTGACCAAGCTGTTGTAACGCTTGATAAATTCAAAGCGGTGGCAGTTGCACCAAGCAGTTATATACTGGCAGGTCAACCGTACAAAGCGGAGATTTACTTAACTGCTTACGACTCAAAATCGAACCCCGACATCACTGTCGGTGGATCAAAAATACCAACCGTAGATGGAGTTGGTACTTATACAGTTGGAACAAGTGGTGAAGGTTTACGCACCTGGACCGGGCAAATAATGGTTAAAAGTAATGATGGGCAACCTCCAAAACCTTACAACGTTAGTGGCAGTTATATGGTCGCAAAACCATCGGCAGTAGTATCACCAGATAAAATGAATGTGCTTTATATTGGTGTGCCAAACCCTCTTTCGGTTTCTGCGCCCGGCGTTGCTAAAGACCAACTGAAAGTGAGCATGAGTGGTGGTTCGTTAAGTGGTTCCGGTGGTCATTATACTGCTACTGTTAGCTCAATAGGAACTGCGAAGGTTACGGTAACTGGCGACAAGGGTACAGTTTTAGGAACATCAGAATTCCGCGTAAAACGCATTCCTGACCCTAAAGCCATGTTTGCGGGCAAAAGCGGGGGTAATACCAGTGCAGCTAACCTGCGTTCGCAAGACCGTGTGTTTGCTAAGTTGGAAAACTTTGATTTTGATGCCAAGTTTAACGTAACACGTTTCACTATGATAGTAATAAAACCACGCCAGGATGCAATTATCAATTCAACCAACGGCGGAGAGTTATCGGGTGCAATGAAATCTGCACTGTCGGGTATTACTCCTGGTTCAACCGTGGTATTCAAAGATATTGTAGCCGTTGGTCCCGATGGTACCCAACGTGGATTAGATGGGATAGTGCTGCAGGCTAATTAATTTTAGGATTATGAAAAAGACTTACATCGTTGTTTTACTTTGCCTGATTTGCGGCGTTTCTGTTGCGCAGCGAAAAAGAACAACCAAACGTACTACCAAAGCAGCTACCACAAGGCAGGCTGCACCTACATCTGTTTCAGGTGCGGGTGTTGGTACAAGTGCCGGTTTACAGCCTGATACTGCAAAGAAAAAGCCTTTTGATCGCCCGCTGGATGGTTATTATAAAAAGAACAATATCCTTAGCGCTAAGGTTACGCCATACGCCAACCTCCGCGAGGCTGACGTGATGTTTGCAAAACGTATCTGGAGAGAGATAGACATCCGCGAAAAGATGAACCAATACATGGCTTCACCAAAAATGCGTTTGATAGATGTTTTGATGAATGCTATTGATGCAGGTGAGCTGACAGCTTATGATCCTTCACCAACTAAAGACGACCCTAACGGCGATAGCTTTAGCAGGCCCTTAAGCGGTGCTCAAGCACGCAGCAAAATGGCTGATAGCGCTGTAGTTGACAAGTTTGACAAAGACGGTAACAAAATAGGTTCTGTGGTACAAGCGGGTGAGTTTAACCCGGATAGCGTTGTTAAGTTCCGCATTAAAGAAGATTGGGTTTTTGATAAGCAGCGTTCAATTTTTGAGCCGCGTATTGTTGGTATAGCACCTTTGATAAAACCAAAAGCCGCCGGTATCGACCTCGATTACCAACCAGCTTTCTGGATCTATTTCCCCGAAGCACGCGCCATACTGGCTACTAAAGAGGCGGTTAGTCGGAATAACGATGCTACAGGCCTAAGCTTTGACGACTGCTTTGTAAAGCGAATTTTTACCAGCTACATCGTCAAGCAATCTAATGATAAGGACGAACGTATCCGTGATTACGCACAAGGCATTGATAAGCTCTACGAAAGCGACAGGATCAAAAAGAGCCTGATGGATTGGGAGCTAAACCTTTGGGAATATTAGTGATAGAGATCTGTTAATTGGTGATAAGAGATTAGTTGCCAATTGATCATAAAATACAAAGCCCCGCTTGTTTCAAAGGCGGGGCTTTTTTTGTTAAAAGGTCATTGCGAGCGATAGCGTGGCAATCTCTTAGTAAGCACGTTTTAAACGCGAGGAGATTGCCGCGTCGCTGCACTTCTCGCAATGACATATAAATTTATATTGCTCTACGGCAAAAACCCTCCGGCCTTCTGCTCGCTTACAGCCGGATTAAAATAGGCGGCAATGGCTTTAGCTTGTTTTAGGTTCACTACTTCCTGTAGTTCGGTCTCATTAGCTTCACGTATTTTCTTTACGGACTTAAAGTATTTTAAAAGCTTTTCTGCAGTTGTTTTGCCTATGCCCGGTATAAGCTCCAGTTCGGTAGCGAGTGTTCCTTTATCACGTTTTTTGCGGTGGGCGGTTATGCCAAAGCGGTGGGCTTCATCGCGCAGTTGCTGAATGATCTTTAAAGTTTCTGATTTCTTGTCCAGGTACATCGGGTACTGGTCGCCCGGGTAGTAAAGCTCTTCCAGCCGCTTGGCAATACCGATAACAGTTACCTGTTTCTCTATCCCCAAAAGTCTCAAACTCTTCAAAGCCGACGAAAGCTGGCCTTTACCACCATCAATAATGATGAGTTGCGGCAAGCCGGTATCCTCGTCTAACGTGCGGCGATAGCGGCGGAAAACAGCTTCTTCCATGGTGGCAAAGTCGTTTGGCCCCTCAACGGTTTTTACGTTGAAGAAACGGTAATCCTTTTTAGAAGGCTTGCCATCTTTGAAAACAACAATCGCCGATACGGGATACTTACCCTGGAAGTTGGAGTTATCAAAACACTCGATGTGGCGCGGCAACTGGTTCATGCGCAGGTCCTTCATCATCTGCGTTAATAAACGTTCCGTGCGAATCTCGGGGTTCAGTTTTTCATACTGGTCGATCTTCTCTTTTTTAAAGAATTGAACATTCTTTTGCGATAGATCAAGAAGTTTTTTCTTCTCGCCAAGTTTGGGAACGGTGAATTTGATTCGGGTATCCTCTAAATCGATGTCAAACGGTACGATGATCTCTTTTGAGGTGCTGTTGTAACGTGTCCTGAACTCGCCGATGGCTATCTCAAGCAATTCCTGGTCGCTTTCATCAAGGCGTTTTTTAAGCTCGATGGTTTGCGTTTGAATGATGGTACCGTTCATTACCTTTAAATAATTCACAAAGGCATATTTTTCCTCTGATGCAATACTGAAAACGTCCACGTCCGTAATGGAAGAATTTACCACTGTTGATTTACTTTGGTAATTCTCCAAAAGCTCAGCTTTACGTTTAAGGCGATGGGCCAGTTCAAAATTCAGATCGGCAACTGCTTCGTCAAGGTCACGTTTCAGGTTACGGACCACGTTGCCTATTTTACCATTTAAAACGTCGGTGATCTCAGCAATTCCACGGTCGTAGTCTTCTTCTGATTGGTAGTTCTGGCAAGGCCCTTTACAGTTGCCCAACTGGTACTCCAGGCAAACCTTAAACTTACCTTTGTCGATATTCTCACGAGTTAAGGCAAGGCTGCAGGTACGCAGGGGATAAGTTTCTTTGATGAGCCCCAGAATAGTATGCATCATGCTTACCGATGCGTATGGTCCCAGATATTTAGAACCGTCTTTAATGATGCGGCGTGTCCAGAAAATGCGTGGAAAATTCTCGTTCTTGATAATGATCCATGGATAGGTCTTATCATCCTTCAGCATCACGTTATAGCGCGGCTGATGCTTCTTGATCATAGCATTTTCCAGCAACCATGCATCCACTTCCGTATCAACGATAGTAAATGTGATCTTACGGATCTTAGACACCAGCACCCTGGTCTTGGCATTTATCTGCGTATCCTTATTAAAATAAGACCCCACACGGTTACGCAGGTCTTTAGCCTTGCCAATATATATCAATTCATTATCGGTATCCCAATACTGATATACACCCGGCTTATGCGGTATATTTTTTAAAGCGTCTCGGTAATCGAATTTTTCCATTGGCCCCCTAACCCCCTAAAGGGGGAATAAAGTTGAACCCTTCCCAATAACTCCCCCTTCAGGGGGCAGGGGGGCTAAAAATCTAACTTCTGGTCTACCTCTGTTTGCCCGGTTTGTTGCTGGCTGTAGGCGTTACAATCAAGCGTTATTGATAAGCCGGATTTTGGCAGAACAAAGTCAACGTTCTTTTTAATGCCCAGTTCAGGGTTGGCATACACCCGTTTCATGTACAGCGCAAATATAGGCAGGGCAGTATTGGCACCCTCGCCCAATCTGGTCGACCGGAAGTGGATATCGCGGTCTTCACAGCCCGTCCAAACACCGGTAACCAATTGCGGTGTAATGCCGATGAACCAACCGTCAGAGTTGTCATTGGTTGTACCAGTTTTACCACCAATTGGGTTGGTCAACTTATAAGTTCCGCGCAGGCGCCAGCCGGTACCCTCTTCAATAACACCTTTAAGCATGTAGGTCATTACATAAGCAGTTTGCTCGTTCATAGCTTGCACTACGCGTGGCGAATTATTGTAAAGTACGTTGCCGTTCTTATCCTCAATACGTAAAAGATAGGTAGGCTCCGTCCAAACGCCCTGGTTAGAGAATGCCGAGTAAGCACCTGTCATATCAAATACTGATGCATCAAACGTTCCTAAACATATAGAAGGATAGGGCGGTACATTGCTGGTAATACCCATTTTTTTGATCAGATCTGCAACCGGCTGCGGTTTCACCTCGTTCATTACATAGGCGGTAACCCAGTTTTGCGAACGTGCCAAAGCTTTGCGAAGGGTAATTACCCCAGGAACAGTCTCGCTCGGCGATGAACGCGGCGACCATGGTGTACCGTAACCGGTGATAGTTATAGGTTCGTTAGCAACCTGCATACATGGAGAGAAACCATTTTCAACAGCCACTGCGTATGTAAAAGGTTTAGCGGTTGAGCCAACCTGGCGGGTACCCATCTTAACCTGATCATATTTAAAGTGTTCAAAATTGGTGCCGCCAACCCAAGCTTTTATGTAGCCGGTGGTTGGGTCCATACTCATCATGGCGTTACGCAGCATCATTTTACAATACACAATAGAATCGATCGGCTTCATTGTAGTATCAATATCACCTCGCCAGGTAAACAGGTTCATTTTGGCGGGTGTGTTAAATTCTTCTTTGATCTCCTCGTCAGACTTGTTCAGTTGCTTGGCCGCTATGTAACGGTCTGATCGTTTCATGCCTTTATCCAGCAATGATTTAAAGGTTGGTATGGTTTTCCATAGACTTATACCGCGCCAGTGGGCATTAAATTGCGCCTGCAAGTTGCGCATGTATTCCTTTTGCGCTTCTTCGGCATACTTTTGCATGGTGGCGTTAATGGTCACATAGATCTTTAAGCCATCGCGGTCAAGATCATAAGGTGTAACACCATCCGGCTTAAAAATGGCTTTATCAACCAGTATTTTTTGAATTTCCTTTTTAAGCACAGCACGGAAGTATGGCGCTATACCATCATTATGATTGATAGGATTAAACTTTAAACCCAAAGGCTTCGCTTTTAATTCATCAGCCTGGCCCTGGCTAATTTTTTCTTCCTCTGCCATACGGCGAAGTACAAAGTTTCGGCGTTTAAGTGCATTATCCGGATGGTTGATAGGCGAGTAGATGCCCGGCCCGTTGATCATGCCTATTAACAAGGCAGCCTGGTCTTCGGTAAGCTGATCCGGCGTGGTGTTAAAATAGGTGCGTGCTGCCGAACTGATACCATAGGTATTGTAAGCACCAAAGTCTACCGTGTTCAGGTAGAGTGTTAGAATTTCTTCTTTGGTGTAATTACGTTCCAGCTTAACAGCGGTTATCCATTCCTGCAATTTTTGTACTACACGCTTAAATGGATTGCGTGAACGTTCTGAGAACAGATTAAGCGCCAGCTGCTGGGTGATGGTACTTCCACCTTGTTTTTTACCTACCAGGTTATACAGTACAATGGTAAACGTACGCTGAAAATCGATACCGGAGTGCTCAAAAAAGCGCGAGTCCTCTGTAGCAACCAAGGCATTTATTACGTTGGGCGATATCTGCTTGTATGTTACGCTTGTGCGGTTCTTGATATAATATTTACCTAATATCTCCTTATCAGAAGAGATCACTTCTGATGCCTGGTCGCTTTTAGGGTTCTCCAACTCGCGGAATGATGGCAGCGGACCAAACACCTGGAAGGCTATCAGCAATAAGGCTATTACAAACAAGCTAAAGCCTATGATAAATAAGCGCCAGATGGCCCAGTTATATCCTCTGATGTCTTGCTGTGTAAGTTTATTTTTTGTGGGTTTCATTTAGTAATTCTCCTGATAGTACTGGTAGTAACTATCTAATGCAATTTTGTCTGCTAATTTATCCAGATTTTCTTGTGTTATGATAAAAAAGCTGTATTTGTCCTTAGGTACCTTCATAATATCAGGCATCAGCGGGATAATGTTACGGGCATAATCTTTAACATTGTTTAAGCTGGAGAACCTGCCAACGTATATCAGCTGGTTATCGGCGCCAACGGCCTTAAGTTGATGTTTGATGGTATTACCTTCAAAGTTGACCCTGTTAAATTGCCCAATTCCAAAACGCGAAGATGCGAGGTTAGTTGTACCCGAGCTAACATTTACTACAAAATAATAGTTTGTGCTATCACGCTTACTAAATATTGATGTGTTGTATTTTGGTTTCGTTACAGTTGGTGTGGCCGGCTCCGGTTTACCTACAACTCCCTGTTCTGCATGTTTTTCAGCCATGGGCTGCTCAGCAGGTTTGGCTATAGGCTTTAATTCTTTTTTGGTTATTTCAGATGCCTTTTCTTTAATAACGGGCTCTGGCGTACTTACGGCGAGCTCCTCCGGTTTGCGTACATCAGGCACTACCTCTATCTTTTCGGCAGGTACACGGTACTCTGTTTTTTGCTGATAAACTATCGGTAGGGTAAACAAAGGATCGGTAACGTCGCGGTCGCTCAACACCACTTTACGCTGGGCCAGTTCAGTTTGATTGGCTGCAATATAAGCCAGGTGCTGATTTACCAACGGCGTTATCAGCTTATCATTGGGGTAGCGCGTTGCAATTTGCTGCAGGTCATTTGCAAATGGAGTAAGTGGCTCCTGATGCGCCGCAGCAAAAGCACGCAGGTAATAAACCTGGGCTGCATAACGGTTATTTGGATATTGCGCCAGCAAAGCATCCGCAGAGGTTATCATATCGGCATATTTCCTGGCTGCATACAGATCATACACCTTATTATAGAGCATGGCAAAACCGTTATCTTCATCTGCTACATGGCGGGCATATTCAGGATCGAGGATGGTTTTGGCAAAAGGTGTTTGCGGATAGTTTTTTACCAGCAGATCTTTATACCTGTTTGCGGATAGTTCATCCCTGGTATCGGTATAAAGCCTGTACAAATTGTAATAGATAGCAGGTGTGTTGTCATTCGCCGGGAAACGGCTTAATACTTTCTCAAATGCAATGATAGCCTCTTTCTTGTCATCTAAAATATCGCGGTAAAAATTAGCGATATCCATGTAAGCATCCAGGATGATCCTGTTTGACCGGGCCATCAACTGCGCATTGAGCGGCAGTTCCTGTAATATCTGCTGTTTGTAATTAGTAGCAGCAATATTACCCGCATTGCCGGGACTTGCAGGATCATTAGCCACTATATCAGGATCAGTATTAACGGGCGTTACGGTGTTGTTCTGCGTGATGTTACTGCTTGCACGGTTTGCCCTGCGCCAGTTATCCTCCAGTTTACGGTTACCCCAAACTCTTTTAAAATTGCTAAAACCCTGGCTCACCGCATTGGCATTGTTGAAATAGAACGCAGTACCTGTTGGTGTGCTTTCTGCAGGCGGCTCATTAACGTTTACGGTATTGCGGGCCTGTGCACTTATAGCAATGTTAGCCTGGCGCGCCTGCTTTAAAGCCTGAGCCTCCGCCATTTTATCGATACGCTGCGTTCGCGCGGTTTCATCAAGCTTGGCCAGCATTTGTAGCGTATCCTGGTGAGCTATGGCTTGCAGGGCATCGGCTAACACCTGCAGGTTATCGGCCTTTTTAGCGATCGTGATGTAACGTGGGTAGTTAGGCGGCAGGTTAGCCAGCGTGCTATCGTAATATATTTTAGCACGTACGTAGTCGGCTTTGTTTTTAAAATAGATATCAGCACTGCGCAGGTAGGAGAGGCCTCTTTGTGTTTGGTTCTTGGTATTCACCTTCACCGATTGCGCATAGCTTTTAAGGGCTTCATCTACATTACCATCAGCATATTGCAGCTCGCCTATCTGGTAATAGATCTGATCCGCAAAATCCTTGTTGTTTTGGTTCTTCAAAAGTGAGCGCAGCCTTGCGGTACGGGTAAGTTTTACACCGGTTTGCCCTTCCTCAATACGTATGCGGTTAAGGTTGGCGTTAAAGGCCATATCAAACAAAGCATTACTTTTTGCTACCCGATTATAGCTTTCAATAGCTTCTGCCGGTTTATGGTTCAACTCCTGCAACTGGCCTAAAATGTAGGTCCAGCGTAAGCGCTGGCGGCTGTTGTTGGCATATTCTATGGCAAGCTTGGCCATGGCTTCAGCATCGGTGTATTCCTGCACGTTAATGTCATACTGCAATTTGCTGGCGTAAACATCGGCGGTGATGTTCTTTTTAGGATTAACGTTTCGTAACGCAGTATCTAAAGCTGTTTTGGCATCGTTTGGTTGTCTGATATATAAAAGCGCACGCGCCTTATAAACCAATGCTTCCTGCCGAAGATCGGGCTGTTGTGTGCCATAAGAGCGGATAACGTAATTGGCGTACTCAATCGCGTCAAAATAATTGCCATCTAAAAAATTTGCTTTACACAAAAGCATATAGGCGTCGCCCAAATAATGGCTTTGCTCTTTAACACTGATGATGGTATTGGCGCGTTTCTTTACGGCATCCAGGTCGGGGTCGGGCTGGTCCATGCCGGCCGTGGTATCCTGGTAAACGCTCAGGAGTTCGCTGTAGTCGTCAATATAAGCCTGCGCATAAGCTTCCTGCTTGGCGCGCAATATCTCGTTAGCATTAAAAAGGATATTGTATTTGGCCGTGAGGTTTTGGAGGCCACGGTTAACAGCGCTTTGTTTTTCGAGCGAGCATGCGGCAATAGCAAGTACTACCGCAAATGCTGCATACCTTATGAAACGAGATGTGTATAACGTAGAATTTTCTCTCAAGTGTTAGCGGTTCATTAAAGGTTGCCCGGCCAAAGTAAATGCCTCGCTAAAATAACAAACATTATGCAAAGGTTTAATAAATTTGCCTGATGGAAGAAAACGAAATAAAGGATAACAGTAGAGGCGGAGGCCAGGTTAACGCTTATGCAAAATACACCGGGCTTGCCGTACAAATGATAGTGGTTATAGGCGTATTTACCTTTGTAGGTTATAAGATAGATGAGTCTGCCGCTCACCAAACCAAATGGGTTACTGCTACGCTGGCACTGGCAGGCGTTTTTGTTTCGTTATACCTGGTTATTAGAGCAGTAAGGAATTGAAAGCGCAAAAAATTTTACTCCAATTTGTGCTGTTTGTGGCAGTGCTTGCTGCTATTCCGGCGTTCCTTGGCAGGGCCTGGCTGGTACCAAAATTCTGGGTGCTTTTCTTCTTCATTACTGCCTTTACCTTTATAGTAATTGGTTCAATATTGGCCGTACAGCGTATAAAACCCAATTTATATGCCCAAACCTTCCTGGCAACTACCATTGTAAAGATGCTCGGATGTATGGCTTTTGCGTTGATTTTTGTGTCAAAAATACACATCGATCACACCATTTTTTTGATCGATTTTGCTTATTTATATTTCTTAAATACTGCCTTTGAAGTTTACGTTTTGTTGTGTAACTTGCGCAACCAAAATTGAAAGTAAAAAACACTCATTCAATGTATTTAAGCCATATTTTGAATTCAAAAAAAATAGCTTTAAGCCTCATTTTAGGCGTTTTTTTAACGTTTATCTCTTGTAAAACTTTTGCTATACAGCATGAAGAACATGCCGTGGCTGCCGAAGAAACAAACACAGAAAAAGAGTTTAGCCCAAGTGAGGTAATACTTGAACACATTGCCGATTCGCATAGCTGGCACTTATGGGGCCATACTACCGTGCCTTTGCCGGTTATTCTTTATACTGACCAGGGCTTCGAGATGTTTTCATCTGCTCACTTTGAGCACGGCCATGCCGACTATCCTGGTAAATATTACACCTACCGTTTAGTTAAAGATAAAATTGCAATTGTTGGCCCGGGCGAGGAGCTTACTGCAGGTGCCAACATGCTTAACATGCATAAAAAACTGATCGATCTTTCTATCACCAAAAACGTGGTGAGTATGTGGATCTCTTTAGTGCTGTTATTAATTATATTCCTTAGTGTTTCTGCAGCTTATAAGAAACGCGCAGGTAAGGCGCCAAAAGGTTTGCAATCTTTTATGGAGCCTATCATCCTGTTTGTGCGTGATGATATAGCCCGCCCAAACATTGGTTACAAATATCAGCGCTTTATGCCTTTGTTGTTAACCGTGTTTTTCTTTATCTGGATCAATAACTTAATTGGTTTGGTCCCGTTCTTTCCGGGTGGTTCAAACTTAACGGGTAACATCGCGGTAACGTTTGTACTATCTGTTATCACGCTTATCATCGTTAACGTAAATGGTAATAAATACTACTGGAAACACATTTTTGCACCAGACGTACCGGTTTGGTTGTACCCTATCATGTGGCCGGTAGAGTTGGTAGGTATTATCTCTAAGCCTTTTGCGTTAATGATCCGTTTGTTTGCTAACATCACAGCAGGTCACATTATCGTATTGAGCTTGATATCATTGATATTTGTGTTCAAAAGCGTTGCCATTGCTCCGGTATCAGTTGCGTTTGTGGTGTTCATGGATGTGTTAGAGTTGCTGGTTGCTGCATTGCAGGCCTTCATCTTTACGCTGTTAACAGCGCTGTTCATAGGTACTGCCATTGAAGAGCATCACCATTAATAATTGTAAATAACTATATAACATATATTCACTTTAAATTTAAAACAATGATTGGAAGTATTGCTGCATTAGGTGCAGGTTTAGCAGTAATCGGTGCTGGTATCGGTATCGGTCAGGTAGGTGGTAAAGCGATGGAAGGTATCTCTCGCCAGCCTGAAGCTGCTTCAAAAATCCAAACTGCGATGATCATTGCTGCCGCTCTTATCGAGGGTGCTGCTCTGTTCGGTGTGGTTGTATCATTCCTGGGCTTACGTTAATCCGCCGCCCGGAAACAAATTTTAACCGTACTTGCAGCGGTTGGCAGCAGGTACGGTTATTAAAATTGACATTAAAACTCATATATAAAACAAAACATGGAATTAGTAACTCCTGAGATTGGTTTAGTTTTTTGGACCACCGTATCGTTCTTAGTGCTGTTTTTCCTGCTTGGCAAGTTTGCATGGAAACCTATCATGGGCGCTATTGATGATCGTGAGCGTTCTATAGAAGATGCTTTGCTTAAAGCCGAAGCTGCTAAAGAAGAAATGAGCCGCCTTACTAACGAGAACGAGGTATTGTTAAAACAAGCCCGTGCCGAGCGCGACCTTATCCTTTCTGAAGCCAAGAAAATTAAAGATCAAATTGTAGCTGATGCTAAAGAGGCTGCCCATAAAGAAGGCGCACGCCAGATTGAGCTTGCACGTGTTGAGATAAACAACCAGAAAGCTATTGCAATGGCTGATGTAAAAAATCAGGTAGCACAACTTTCAATACAGGTTGCTGAAAAGATATTACAAAACCAATTGCAAGACCAGCAAAAGCAGGACGAGCTTGTATCACAACTGCTAAAAGAAGTGAAATTATAATTAGAGATTAGTGACCAGAGGTTAGAGATTAGGTAACTAATCACCAATTAATGCTCACCACTCACTACTAAAATACTATGTCAGAAGTAACCATAGGAATCAGGTACGCCAAATCGCTTATTGAGCTTGCACAGGAGCAAAATGTTGTTGATGTGATCAAAGCCGATATGGATACTTTTCTTCAAACACTTAAAGCATCATCTGAACTTAAGGCAGTACTGAGCAATCCAATTGTTCCGCAACTGAAAAAGGTACAGATTCTTGATGCCATATTTGGGGGTAAAGTAAACAGCATTACTATCAGCTTTTTTAAACTGATGGTGAACAAAGGCCGTGGCGAAGTGCTTTATGCAACAGCTAAAGAATACATTAACCTGTATAACGTAGCTAAGCACATTACTAAAGCTACTGTTGTATCTGCTACCCCGTTGTCTGCGGCTAACAAACAGGTTATTACTGATGAGTTGCAGAAAGCTATTGGCGGCACCATACAGCTTAAAACCAAAGTGGATGCAGCTTTAATAGGTGGTTTTGTACTAACCGTTGGCGACAGGCAACTGGATACCAGCGTACAAAGCGCCCTAAATCAATTAAGAAAAGATTTTGCCGCTAAGGCACTATAATAACAGAAAAATAAACTCTAAATAAATTTAAAATGGTAGAGGTAAGACCAGACGAAGTATCAGCTATCCTGCGTCAGCAATTAGCCGGCTTTAAGTCAGAATCTGAATTAGAAGAAGTGGGTACCGTACTCCAGGTGGGTGATGGTATTGCACGCGTTTACGGTTTAAGCAAAGTTCAGTCAGGTGAGCTGGTTGAGTTTGGTAACAGTTTACAAGGTATCGTACTTAACCTTGAAGAAGATAATGTGGGTGTGGTATTGTTAGGTAAATCAGACGATATTAAAGAAGGTGATACCGTTAAACGTACAAACCGTATTGCATCTATCAACGTAGGCGAAGGCATGCTTGGCCGTGTTGTAGATACTTTAGGTACTCCAATTGATGGTAAAGGCCCAATCGCCGGTCAAACTTACGAAATGCCTCTGGAGCGTAAAGCACCGGGCGTTATCTACCGCCAGCCGGTTACCGAGCCGTTACAAACCGGTATCAAAGCTATCGATGCGATGATCCCAATCGGCCGTGGCCAGCGCGAGTTGGTTATCGGCGACCGCCAAACAGGTAAAACTGCGGTGTGTATCGATACCATCATCAACCAAAAAGAATTTTATGACGCAGGTAAACCTGTGATCTGTATATATGTTGCCTGTGGCCAGAAAGCTTCTACCGTAGCTAACATCGTGCGTACATTAGAAGAGAACGGTGCAATGCCTTACTCTATCGTAGTTGCAGCAAACGCTTCAGACTCTGCTACCATGCAGTTCTTTGCTCCGTTTGCAGGTGCAGCTATTGGTGAGTACTTCCGCGATACAGGTCGCCCTGCTTTAATCATCTATGATGACCTTTCTAAACAGGCTGTTGCTTACCGCGAGGTATCATTGTTACTACGCCGCCCACCGGGCCGTGAGGCTTATCCTGGTGACGTATTCTACCTTCACAGCCGCTTGTTAGAGCGTGCCGCTAAGATCAACTCTAACGACAGTATCGCTCAGCAAATGAACGATCTGCCAGAGTCTATCAAGGGCATTGTTAAAGGTGGTGGTTCATTAACGGCATTGCCTATCATTGAAACACAAGCAGGTGACGTATCTGCGTATATCCCAACCAACGTAATTTCTATTACCGATGGTCAGATATTCCTGGAGTCTAACTTGTTCCTTGCAGGTATCCGCCCGGCCATCAACGTAGGTATCTCGGTATCACGTGTGGGTGGTAACGCGCAGATCAAATCAATGAAGAAAGTAGCAGGTACCTTAAAGCTTGACCAGGCACAATACCGCGAGTTAGAGGCATTCTCTAAATTCGGTTCAGACCTTGACGCTTCAACCAAATCTGTAATTGATAAGGGTGCACGTAACGTAGAGATCCTTAAACAGGGCCAGTTCTCTCCGGTATCAGTAGAAAAGCAGGTTGCCATCATCTACATTGGTACCAAGAACTTAATGCGTAACGTACCGGTTAACAAGATCCGTAAGTTTGAAGAAGAATTTACCAACCAATTAGAGGTGCGCCACCCGGAGGTGCTTGCAGCCCTTAAAGCAGGTAAGTTTGACGATCAGCTAACCGGCGTGTTAGAAACCGTAGCTAAAGAAATATCAGCGAATTACTAATTAGTACTTAGTAGCAAGTATGAGGTATCAAGACACTGTTTTGATACCTTATACACTACATAAATTTTGAAAGTAGGGAAGCAAGCAGGGCCAAGATCCTGATACTTGATACCCGATACTTGATACTCAAAACAACGAATGGCTAATTTAAAAGAAGTAAGAAACAGGATAGCGTCTGTAAACTCAACGCAGCAGATCACCAAGGCCATGAAAATGGTTTCGGCGGCTAAGTTGCGCAGGGCTACTGATGCCATTGTACAATTGCGCCCATACGCCAGCAAATTGAAAGACCTGTTGGCTAACCTTTCTGCAAGTTTAGAAGATGGTGCATCACCTTACCTGCAGGAGCGCGAGCCGGTACGCGTATTGGTGATAGTAGTAACCTCAAACCGTGGTTTGGCTGGTGCATTTAATACCAATGCCATCAAGGCTGCCAATAATCTTATCAACGATAAATACAATGCCCAAATGAAAGCGGGTAACGTATCTATCGTAGCCATTGGTAAAAAAGGCCATGATTTTTATACCCGCCGCAAATACAATGTGGTAGGTAACCATAACGACCTTTACCTTGATCTTAACTTCATTAACGCATCAAAAATTACCGATGAGATAATGAAGGGTTTTGTTAATGGCCAGTATGACCGAGTTGAGCTGGTTTACAACCATTTTAAAAACGCAGCAACGCAGTTTTTGATAACCGAGCAATTGCTGCCGGTGCCAAAACCTGAAAAGAACGAGAAAGAAGCTTTTGCCACTAAAAAGGAAGCAACTCCGGAAAGCCAGGTTGATTACATTCTTGAACCATCAAAAGAGGAAATAGTAGAGCAACTGATCCCTAAAAACATTAAGATCCAGTTATACCGTGCGGTATTAGACTCAAACGCATCTGAACATGGTGCCCGCATGACCGCTATGGACAAAGCAACCGAGAACGCCGGCGACTTGTTGAAAGCCCTTAAACTTTCTTACAACCAGGCGCGCCAGGCGGCTATTACTACAGAATTAACCGAGATAGTAAGCGGTGCAGCAGCATTAAGCGGCTCATAAGCCCACTACTATCACATAACAACGAAAGCTTCCATATTTGGAGGCTTTTGTTGTTTATAGCTGTCTCGTCCAATTTTATTTGCACTTTCACCTTTGAAACCAGATCCAATAAGGATTGTTAATAGCTTTTTAAACGCTCACATAACCATGACCATTCTTGAAAATGAATACCTAAGGGCAACTATAGATGCCAAGGGTGCACAATTAACCTCGCTTGTAAACAAACAAACCGGAGTAGAACATATGTGGCAGGCCGACCCTGATGTTTGGGCTTACCATGCGCCAAACCTTTTTCCTATTGTAGGTGGTTTGTTAAATAACGAGCTGCATGTAGATGGTAAAACCTATAAAATGAACAGGCATGGCTTTGCCCGCCAATCTGAATTTTTAGTATTGGAGGGCGATAGTGAGCACGCAGGCTTCTCTCTTCCATATTCAGATCATACACTTGAGGTTTATCCTTACAAATTTGATTTTCAGGTCTTGTACACATTAATAGATAATGCCTTACGCATTACCTATAAATTGATCAACAGGGATACGCAAACGGTATATTTTTCAGTAGGTGGACATCCAGCCTTTAATGTGCCATTTAATACGGGCGAAGCATACGAAGACTACTATCTTGAGTTTGAAACGCCGGAAGATCTGCATGCCCATTTGTTAAACGCCGACGGCCAATTCACCGGCGAAACAACGCCTGTTGCCCTTGACGGTAAAAAACTGCATTTAAAGCGCGAACTTTTTGCCAACGATGCACTGGTTTTTAAAGGTCTTAAATCAAGGTTGGTGACCATTAAAAGTACCAGGCATGATAAAACTTTGGCTGTTGAATTCCCACATTTTAATTATCTGGGCGTATGGTCAAAACCCGGTGCTGATTTTGTTTGTATTGAACCGTGGCTGGGCTGCGCCGACTCTGCTGATGGAGTTAAAGACATTAAGGAAAAAGAGGCAATACAGAAGGTTGCCGTAGGCCACGTATTTGAATCAGCATACTTTATTAGCATTTAATTTGCATTTTTTTTAATGCTCATTAAAACTTTTTGTGTGTTTAAATACTTATCAGTTTAAAATCACTCATTACAATATTTTAAGCTATGAAAACAAAATTTTATCTATTCGCCATCGCGATGTTGTTAACAACATTCACCTTTAGCGCAAATGCAGGTACTATCAACACTGAAAAGATGTACAAAGAAGCAGCTGCTAACATGACCAAAGAACAACGTATTGCACGTTGCGAGGAAATTAAAGAGCGCGTTGAGGAAATTAAAGCGATGGACAAATCGCAGTTAACTAAAGCTGACAAAAAAGAATTAAAAGGTGAGCTTAAAGAATTAAAGAAAGAAGCACAAGCAATGGGTAGCGGTGGTATCTACCTTTCAATAGGTGCTATCATCATCATCATTTTAGTTTTGATCCTAATCTTATAATCAGCACAAAACACAATAAAAAAAGGCATCCATTGGATGCCTTTTTTTATGCCTATTTTTTCATGAGTTCATCCAGCACGGGATGATCGATGGTGCTTATCTGCTTATGTCCGCTATTGAGTTCATCAAAAATTACTACTTCATTAGTTCCTCTTTTTAACCATGCAGCAGGTACAAATAATGTTTGCTGTGGGCCAATATTCCAATATTTACCCAGGTTATGGCCGTTGATAAAGGCCACCCCTTTACCAAAGCCGTGCATATCCAAATAAGTGTCTACAACACCTTTAAGTGAGAACGTGCTGCGGTACAAGGCCGGATATTGCTCACCTTCATTTTGGGCGGGCACATACTTAAACCCTGCAGGTGTAGTTAACGGGAATTTATACATCTTCCAACCCAGTAGTTCTTTATCAGCAAGCGTAACCTTTTCGGTGATTCCCTGACGGTTATCTGTTAAGAATGGCCCGTAGTTAATCCGGCCATTGTTCTCTACCAATATGTCAAGTACGCTGTTAGCCGTCACTCCATCTAATTGAACTGAATCTTGTGCCAAACGACGGTCTAATACAGCAACACGTTTACCGTTCAGATAAACCGTAGCGTAATCGCGCATTTCTTTGATTTTAAGCAGTCCACCGGTTGCATTGGCCAACGTAGTGCGGTAAAGCACCAAACCATAACCTTGATCAAGGTCTTCAAAGCTCATAGGCTTTTCGCTTTCAACAGGAGTACCGAGGTTGTTAAATAAATTTGCTACGCCTGTTACTTTAGTCACTTCTAAAGCATAGGTACGGCGGCGCTTTTGCGGCACATCCGGCAAGGTTTGCCCGGCAGGCAAATGTTTGGCGATAACTTCTCTTAACTTATAAAATTTGGGCGTAGGGTCACCTGCCTCGTTAAGGGGCGCATCATAATCATAGCTCGATGTTTGCGGCGAGTAAGGTTCTTTTCGGTTCATGTTTGCGCCATTCATAAAATCGCGCGTGGTGCCGCCATGGAACATGTACATGTTGATAGAGATGCCCGCTGACAATACTTCGTCAAGCTTTTTGGCATCCTCATCAGCATTGCTGCGGCTGTGTGCTTTACCCCAGCTATCAAACCAACCCGGGTACCATTCTGCAATGTAATATGGCCCTTTACCGTCATGGTATTTATTGATCAGTTCTTTAACCTTTGCAGGATTGTCCTCGCCGTTAACTGCTGGTAAAAAGCCGGGCAGGTAGCCTGCCGGCATCTGGCCCGGGCCATCACAGGTAAACAACAAACCATCAAAACCGGCATCTCTGAAGATCTTTTCGTTCTGGGCCAGGTATTCCTTGTCGTTACTGTAAGAACCGTATTCGTTCTCTATCTGCACCATCAGGATGTTACCGCCATGGTTAACCTGCAGCGGCGCAAGTTGCTTACCTATTTCCATCATGTAGTTGCGGTAAGCGTTTATAAAGGCAGGGTCTTTACTGCGTACCTTCATGTTGCGGTCTTTAAGCAACCACCATGGGTAACCACCAAACTCCCACTCAGCACATACATAAGGGCTGGGTCGCAGCACTACATATAAGCCTTCCTCTTTTGCGGCACGTACAAAGCCGGCTATATCATTCTCGCCTTCAAAATTGTATTTGCCCTGCACCGGCTCATGAGCGTTCCAAAACACATAGGTGCCTATGGTATTAAGACCCATAGCCTTGGCCATTTTCATGCGCTCGTGCCAGTATTCTTTAGGGATGCGCGTGTAATGCATCTCGCCGGATATCATTTGAAAAGGCTTACCATCGAGCAGAAAATCTTTATCGCCTAAAGCGAAAGTATGCGTTGCAGTTTGGGCAAGGGTAATGGTGTTGCAGGCCATTGCAAGCATGCAACACGCAAGTATACGTTTTAGCATATGGTGTTTGTGGTTTAAAACAAGTCTAACTGTCCGTTCATGTCAATATCATCGGGGTTGGTTATCTCCAGGTCAACCTTTTTCTTTGGTTGTTCCGCAGCAGGATTTTCAGCCGTTTTAGTTTCCTCTTCTACAACGTTAGCAATGGGGTCAGATTGTGTATCTGCAGGTTCTGCATCAGCAACTTTCTTTTCATCAGGGGTAATTACAATTTCAGTATCCTCTACAGAATCCGGTGCCGGGTCGGGTACATCTCCCTCATCGTCGTGCTCGGCTATCAGTTCCACAGTTTTTACCTGGTGTACCGATAAACGGTTACCCATGGCCTTCATGCCTTTCACATCGATCAGATCGGCCAGGTTCAGCTCCACCGTTTCCTCAATAGCGGTTTTGCCCTTAAGCTGATCTACTTTTACAACCGGCTGCGATGCACCAGAGATGATGACAAGCTTAGATCCGCTTTCATCACTAATGATGCTGGTTTGCTTACCAATAGCCACGTTCTCGAACACGAAGCGTTTAATCATGTAGTTCTTTGATTTTCCTTCAAAGTGCACCACCGAGAAGACCTTCGCCGGGTCATACTTCTCGATAAGGATCATCTTATCATCAAAGTGATTATTAAGATCAAAGCTGGTAAGTTCATAAACACCATTAGGCATTATGGTTAGTATGCGGTCATCGCCATCAAACTCACCCAGGTACTTACCACGTCCATCAGCGTTAAGACGTTTCAGGATATCATCATACCATATCTTTCGTCCGGCCAGTGTAGATATACCTTTACTCTTGAGCGTTATCTTCTTGATAGGATACTTGGTGACGATGTTACCCATAGATCCGCGGCCCTTGATAGCGATAAGCGCAAAATCTTCGTCAAATTGTAATTTCTTAAGCTTTGAGTGTGGTTTCAATTGTATGTTCACCACTTCCGCCTCGCCGTTTGGATTGGCGGTGAAATAAAGCATTTTAGAGCCTTTGGTGCCTTTGGTAAGGTCATATTCCTTATCGCGTGTTATGCCGGTTACAGAGAAACGCTTAATGTAAGCAATACCGCTTTGCCCGTCTTTATAGATCATGTTGTAAACGGTGCGCTCATCATTTTTCTTAAACACAGCTACGTGTTCGATATCCTTACCCACAAAAACCTTGTCCTGTACTTTGGTTACAATAAAGCGGCCATCGTTACGGAAAACGATGATATCATCAATATCAGAGCATTCGCCAACCAGTTCCACGTTCTCATCTTTCTTTAAACCAGAGCCGATGAAACCGTCAACCTTATTTACATACAGCTTAACGTTGGCTAAAGCCACTTGCGAGGCTTCTACACGGTCAAAGGTGCGCAGTTCGGTTTTACGTTCGCGGCCTTTGCCATATTTCTCTTTTAGTTTTTCAAACCATGCAATGGTGTAATCCACCAGGTTTTTTAGGTGATGTTTAACCGTTTTGATCTCCGCTTCCAACCCTTTGATCTGCTCGTCCGTTTTCTTAACGTCAAAGCGGGTAATGCTGCTCATCGGCTTATCAATAAGCTTTTTATAATCCTCAGGTGTAATTGCGCGATAAAATTGCGCAAAGAATGGCTCAAACAAGCGGTTTAACACGCTTAACACCATTTCAAAGTCTGATGAGCTTTCGTAATCAGGATGCTTGTACATGCCTTCCTGAATAAATATTTTGAGCAATGAGCTGAAGAAAATCTTTTCCATCAGCTCTTTCAGCCGTATCTCTAATTCCTGTTTTAGCAGATCTTTGGTAAAGTGAGTGCTCTCGGTAAGCATATCATTCACGCTCATGAAGCGTGGTTTATCATCCTGTATCACACAGGTGTTTGGCGATATGGATACCTCGCAATCGGTAAAGGCGTACAATGCATCAATAGTAACGTCAGGCGAAATACCCGGTGCCAGGTGCACAACTATCTCTACATCTTTGGCAGTGTTATCTTCTATCTTTTTGATCTTGATCTTGCCTTTGTCATTGGCAGATATAACACTGTCTATTAATCCACCGGTAGTGGTGCTAAAGGGTATCTCGGTAATGGCAAGTGTCTTTTTATCGCGCTCTACAATTTTTGCACGCACCCGCACCTTACCACCACGCTGCCCGTCGTTGTATGCCGACACATCAGCCATACCACCTGTCGGGAAATCCGGCACCAGATTAGGGCGCTCGCCACGTAATACACCAATGGATGCATCCAGTAGCTCAATAAAATTATGCGGCAAAATTTTGGTAGCCAAGCCAACTGCAATGCCCTCAGCACCCTGCGCTAATAACAAGGGGAATTTTACAGGCAAGGTAATGGGCTCGCGGTTACGGCCATCATAACTGGCCTGCCAAACGGTAGTATCGGGGTTAAATACCACATCCAGCGCAAATTTGGATAATCTGGCCTCTATGTAACGTGGTGCCGCTGCCGAGTCGCCGGTTATCGGGTCGCCCCAGTTACCCTGGCAATCTATCAGCAGGTTTTTTTGGCCTATCTGTACCATGGCATCTCCGATGGAAGCATCGCCATGCGGATGGTACTTCATAGTGTTACCAATAACGTTGGCCGCTTTATTGAAACGTCCGTCGTCCATCTCTTTCAGCGAGTGCAAAATACGGCGCTGCACAGGCTTTAAGCCATCATTAATATGCGGCACGGCGCGGTCAAGGATCACATAAGAAGCATAATCCAGGAACCAGTTCTCGTATAACCCGTTGAGTGAGGTTACGTTATGAAGTACGTTTTCTTCGTTATTTTCGGGAGTATCAGTATTGCTTATATCTTCGCTCATTTATACAGCTAAAATTAATGCGGATGGGTAAAGATAAGAGAATGTAAAGATATGCCAAGGCGCATTTTTGCTGATTTTGTGCACATATTAACAGTAAGATGAATATCGAGATCAGCCTTCTCTCAACTTCTTCAATTCCCTTAACATCGCCCCGTAATCCATTCTTCTATTTGCTGCGCTGATGGTTGCTGCTATGCGGCTGGCGCGGGTTTGCTCTGTTTTAGCATCATTTATCCACTTGAAAAAGTAGCCCTGATGTGATTTGGATAAACTATCAAAATAGGCAAGGGCTTCGGGCGGTTCAAACTCAAAACAGTCCAGTAATTCAGCAGGCATCTCCAGTTTAAAATCCTTGTCGTGTTCCAACCTCAAGCGCAACATCGCACCGCGCTCTTTGCGGATGGCTTTGCGTACCTCTGCTTTAAGCGCCAGGATAAAATTACCTTCACCTGCAGGCAACATTGACATACCCGAAACAGGATACTCGTCCAGATAACCACGTAACCGCATAGCCCTTTTATTACCAGGCAATATTTCTTGGGCGATGTGGGAAGGTATGATAACGAACGTCCATCCGGTTTTGTCGCCGTTCTCTCCATACTGCTGTATTACGGTTGTGTAATCAATCATCATCTCAAATATAAATTTTCGGCGCGGGATGTTAAATGTTTGTTAAATAAGCCATTTTAACATTTAGGAGTGTAACGAAACGCGAGTTGACCACATCTTATAGATAAACAAGCAAGAATTAAAACCAAAACTTTTATACCATGAAAACTTTAAGAAACCTAACCGCAGTAGTAGCTTTAATGATTACATGTAGCTTTGCAAAAGCCGACGAACCGGCCGTAAATTTAACCCGTGTACACGCTATTAATACTTACCTGGATGCCATGACCCGCGGCAAAATCGAAGGGCTTAACCAGGTGGTTGATGCTTCGGCTAAATTTAGCATACTAAGGGGCAAATCAATTGTGAGTTTCGACAAAAAACAAATGACCGACTTTTTAAAGGAGCAGAAAAACGTTGAGCAAACCTGCACCACCAATACCGAAGTGGTTGAAAGTAACAGCCACATAGCCGTTGTGAAAGTGGATATGAAATACAACGGTTTTACCCGCAGTAATTATGTAACCATTGCCAACACCGGTAACGGCTGGAAAATAACAAACGTGTACAGCGTTTTTAGTTGATTTTTATTTAGTGTTTGAGTGTGAGATGAGCCCCTTTATGGGGCTTTTCTGTTGTTGGGATAAAGTCCCCCAACTTCTCTTCGAGAAAGGGGGGCTTAAAAATTATGTCATTGCTGTAAGGGTTAGGTAATTCGGTAACAGAATTAGGTATTATTTTTTGTTGTTTAGGGTAGCCATATCAATAGGTTTCTTTCCACCGATACCCTGATGAGGTCTTTCCCAATTATAGTAAACGAGGTATTTAAGCAGTTCATCTTCCAGTTCCTGGAGGCTATCGAAGTCTGTATCTTCGATCAGGTCCTCTTTGAGCGTCCGCCAGAAGCGTTCAACCTTGCCGTTAGTTTGCGGCCGGTAGGGTTTCATATATCTTCTTTTGATACCTGTTTCGACCAGCATACGCTCAAAAGGGTGGTTCATTTTGTTTTGACTTACAGCCGTTCCGAACTCCGGGCCGTTGTCTGCAATGATCTCCTCCATCTGGATGCCGAACTCCCGTTTGAGCGCCTGCATGCAATGCATTGCGGTGAACATCGTAGTGAGTGCTGTGATATCTGTCATCACCTGTGCCCATGCCAGGCGGCTGTAGTCATCCAGTACGCAAAGCAGGTACAGCTTTCTGTTTTGTCCGCGTATAACGCTTTTACTTAAATGATGGCAATCGATATGTCCTAACTGGCCCATGCGCTCCTTGACGATCTTTTGTTTGATTTCCCTGTCAACCGGTTTTAAACGGTTACGCCCATTGCGCTTCAGAATATTGTAAATACCTGATGGCGATGGTGTAAAGGTATCGGATTTCTGCCTGAGCTGGCTGTTGATCTCGAACTTATTGCAGCCTTTATCCCGCAATTCGAGCACTTGCTGTTCCTCAACCGGAGAAGGCCTGCGACTGCCGTACTTCGGCCCGCGCTTCTGCGGGAGCAGATCAAGCTCATTGCCCGATTGTTTGAACAGATTGTAGTATTTCAAAAACGCTCGGGCATCGGTATCATGGGCCAAATAGAAATCCCTGGCAAAGCGATAAACAGGATGTTCCCTGCGTTTGACCTGCTCGTATTCGCTGATCAGAAAACGGTATTTGCTCAGATAATTCCGCTTTAACGTAAGGTCATTATTAATGTTCCGCATAACAATATTGCTTTATTCTTTAAAGCTAATTCTGTTACCGAATTAATTGACCTTTACAATTGCGAGCGATAGCGTGGCAATCTCCTCGCACGTATAGAACGCGAGGCGATTGCCACGTCACTGGCGCTCCTCGCAATGACATAATTTTATTATTTCACCAGCGGCATTAACACCGCCTGCCATTTATCATAACCTTTACTGTTTAAATGCAGCATGTCGCTTTCAAATAAACTGGTATCCGGTTGCTGGGTTGTGGGGTTAAGGATAACGGATGCCACATCTACGTAATGGCTTTTGCGCTTACCTTTTATAAAATTCTTAATAAGCGTGTTAGCCCTGCTAACCTCAGCGAAGTACTTGGCCCGGCTTGGACTTGGCTTTATAGACATGTAATAGATCTCTGCATTTGGCAGGTTCTGTTTGATCATTGCCCATAGCTGGTAAAACTGGCGTGCAGTAAATTCGCCGCTTTTTCCTGCAGCAATGTCGTTCTCCCCGGCGTAAATAAATATTTTACGCGGCTGATAGGGATACATAATATAGGGTGTATAGTAATCTACCAATTGCTCAATGGTGCAGCCGCCTACACCACGGCGGATTATGGTTTTGCCTGCAAAGCGCTGCTCCAGATCAGTCCATTTACGTATCGATGAACTGCCAATGAACAAAATACCATTCTTCGGCGGAAACTTTAGACTGTCCTGTTGTTTGAAATCGCGGATCTCATTATCAAACGGAAAACCTTTTTGCGCGTATGCGCCTAAGCCTGCAAAGGCCAGAACAAGTAACAGAATTAACTTTTTCATAGCGATGGTTGTTGTATCAGGCGGTCTTCAAAAAACATGAAAGGCAAAAAGCTTTGTACGCCGTTCACTTCCCACACGGGGCCGTCAATGCAATATAACAATATCCTGAACGGTTGGTGTTGCCTTTTCTCACATTCGGCCATTACCTGCAGGCAGGCACCGCAAGATGTTATGGGCTTGGTGAGTTCAAATTCGTCAGTATGGGCAGTAACAGCCATGGCTACAATAGGGTCATCTGCATGAGATGTTCCCCAATGGAACAGGGCCACCCGCTCGGCACAAAGCCCTGATGGGTAGGCTACGTTTTCCTGGTTGCTGGCATGTAAAACGGTGCCGCTTTGCAACAGCACCGCAACACCAACTCTGAATTTTGAATAGGGTGAGTGTGAAGTTTCTAAAGCCTTCACCGCTTCTTCGCAAAGTAATTTATCAGGTATGTTTAAATCACCGATCGAGTCGTATTCGTTAAAATCTATTTTTATTTCGTGGTTTGTCATTGAGCCTCTCCCAACCCTCTCCAAAGGAGAGGGCTTTGTTTTATTGGTAACAAAAATCCCCCGCTCTTTTAAGAATGGGGGATACAAGATAAGTGTTATTTATTATTTTAACAATCGTGCAGAATGGTGCACGCGAATTATTTCAACTTTTTCTTCGTTAACTAACCTGTAAATAATTCGATAGGCCCCTTCAATTAATTCTTTAATAGCAGGATTGTCAAATTCAGGAACAATCCTTCCAGATTCAGGATGCGCTTCCAGTATATCAACTCGTGCAATTAGTTTATCTATAAATCTTCCTGCGTATGTGATAGAATCTTTAGCAATATAATCGTAAATGCTTTGTAAATCACTTATAGCTAAAGATGTCCAGCTTATTTGGACCATGTTTTCACCAATTGCTTGACTTCATCGTGAGAAGTAAGAACATCGTTATCGGCCTGTTCTAATCCCTTTTCTACTTTGTCAATCAAAATCAATCTCTCCACAAGCATATCCAAATCGAAATTGGTTGGCATCTCGTTCACCGTTGCAATTACTTTATCTTTAGTCATGTTCTAATTTACAAATATTCGATGATAAATAAAACATACTTAGCATCTCTCATGCTTTACACCGCTACAGTTAACTCCACATCGTCAGATTTTTCGGCAACCAGCGGGTTAACGCTTTCGTCGTCTTTCTCCACGCGCAGGTTATTTACAATGTGCTGTTGGCGGGTTGGGGTGTTTTTACCCATAAAGTATTCAAGCAGCGCTTTAATGTCGGCATTTTTAAGGATCACCGGATCAAGGCGCATGTCTTTACCGATGAACAGACCAAACTCCTCCGGCGATATCTCGCCCAAACCTTTAAATCGGGTTATCTCGGGCTTGTTGCCCAGTTTGGCAATGGCGTTGCGTCGCTCTTCGTCGCTGTAACAATAAATAGTTTCTTTTTTGTTACGTACGCGGAATAATGGCGTTTGCAGGATGGAAACATGCCCCGCCTTTACCAGGTCAGGGAAAAATTGCAGGAAGAAGGTCATCAGCAGCAGGCGGATGTGCATACCATCCACATCGGCATCAGTTGCTATAACAATGTTGTTGTACCTTAATGCATCAATGCCATCCTCAATGTTAAGGGCGTGCTGTAACAGGTTAAATTCCTCGTTCTCGTAAACCACCTTTTTGGTTAAACCAAAGCAATTGAGGGGCTTGCCTTTTAGGCTGAATACCGCTTGCGTCATTACATCGCGCGATTTGGTGATCGATCCACTGGCCGAATCACCCTCGGTGATAAACAGCGTTGTTTCCTGCTTACGCTCGTGATTATCATCAAAATGCAGTTTGCAATCCCTCAGTTTACGGTTGTGTAACGATGCTTTTTTGGCGCGATCGTTAGCAAGTTTTTTAATGCCGGCAATATCCTTACGTTCGCGTTCTGATTGCAATATGCGTTTTAGCAATGCATCTGCTGTTGCAGGATTCTTGTGCAGATAGTTATCGAGTTCTTTTTTTAGAAAGTCGTTGATAAAACCGCGCACCGACGGCCCATCCGGGCCAACATTTTGCGAGCCCAACTTGGTTTTGGTCTGCGATTCAAAAACCGGTTCCTGTACTTTAACTGCAATTGCAGCCACTATCGATGCGCGGATGTCGGCTGCATCAAACTCTTTCTTGTAAAATTCCCTGATGGTTTTAACCACAGCCTCGCGAAAGGCCGCCTGGTGCGTACCACCCTGGGTGGTGTGCTGGCCGTTCACAAATGAATAATATTCTTCGCCATATGACTGGCCGTGCGTCATGGCTATCTCAATATCCTCACCCTTAAGGTGGATGATCGGATAGCGCAGGTTTTCGGCGTCAGCATTGCGGGTAAGCAGGTCATAAAGGCCGCGTTCCGAAAAATATTTTTGGTTGTTAAAGTTGATGGTAAGCCCCGAGTTAAGGAAAACGTAGTTCCATATCATATTCTCCACAAACTCCGGGATAAAGCGGTAGTTGCGAAAAATGCTGTTATCGGGCATAAAGTTTATGGCAGTACCGTTGCGCTGGGTGGTATCTTTTTCCGGATCCTCGCGAACCAGCTCACCTTTCTCAAACTCAGCAATTTTAGTGCGTCCATCGCGGTAACTCTGAACAATAAAGTTAGTAGAAAGTGCATTAACAGCTTTAGTACCTACACCATTTAAACCAACCGATTTCTGGAATGCTTTACTATCGTATTTACCACCGGTGTTGATCTTAGATACACAATCTATCACCTTGCCCAATGGTATACCACGGCCATAATCGCGTACAGAGACTTTGTGATCGCTCATATTGATTTCGATGGTCCTGCCCGATCCCATCACAAACTCATCGATAGAGTTATCCACTATCTCTTTCAGCAAAACATATACCCCATCATCATAAGCAGAGCCATCGCCAAGCTTACCAATGTACATGCCCGGTCTTAAACGGATATGTTCTTTCCAGTCGAGCGAACGGATACTATCGTCGTTATAATTTACATTCTCTGCCATAATAAAATTGGAAGGCGCATAATGCGCTATTTGCAAAAATAAGATACGAATACTTAAATCGCATCTAAATATCTTAACATATTAACACCAGGAAAATCAGGGCTTAAATTTGATACAGTTGCTGGCTTTGTCAATGTTCTTAAAAAACTCGGGCCCACGCTGGTTAGAGAAACAAACCACCATAATGCTGCCGGTATGATCTTTTTGCAACGTTAATAATAAAGCATAACGGTAATGTTTGGTCAACGCTTCGTCGGGTAAGTTTATCATGTAAGAGCGCCCGGCATCGCCATTGTAACGCGCTACCATGTTAGCCGGAATACTGCGTGAAAGAATGGGATTATCGCCGGCAAAAGCTGTAGCCTGCGCCTTACCCATAGCTATGTATAAAGAGTCGGGGTTATCCGGCCTGTCAGCATAGCTAACGGTGGTTTTTTCGTAAGCAGCCCAGTTTTCTTTAAGCGAACGCACCCTAAACCATATCTCAAACTCTTTACCTGGTAATTCCATGGCGTAGTCAAACGATACATCCTCGTTGTTAGGCGCTTTTAGCTCTTTGAAGCCTTGCGGAAAAGTGAATGAAACGTTGGCATCAGCGGCCAATTGCTGAAAAGCTTTTAATTGTGCACTACCTTGCTGGCGCTGCGGAGGAGTCACTTGTTTTTGTGCCCTTGCAGAAGCATAATGCGTTTTACGAGCTTGTGAAAAAACATAAGCTTTAAACGCAAACATCAATATACCCGTAAGTAATATTTGTTTAAATTGCTTCACAATAGTTTAATAAGGCGCGGTAGCTTCAGCTATCTAAGTAAAGGCTTTTTGCTATAATTTGCAATAAATATAAAATATAAATTTAAAAAATAAACGCATAGGTAATAATGAGTATCCAACCACGGCTTAACCGCTTTGACCTCAGCATGATTGTAATTAGCCTGGTGATTGGTATGGGCATATTTGGCAGCCCAAGCGATGTAGCTGTAAAGGCCGGTAACGCATGGATATTTTTCGGGGCCTGGATATTTGGCGGGTTGGTGACCTTATGCGGCGCACTTACTTTTGCGGAGATAGGCGCACGCTACCCAACTACCGGTGGTTTTTATAAGGTATTTTCGTATTGTTATCACCCGGCATTTGCGTTCATGATCAACTGGGTTCTGGTTATAAGTAATGCATCATCTGTGGCAGCCGTCGCTTTGCTGGGCGCCGAATATATTAATCCTATCCTGTTGCCTGCCAGTTTGCAAAACCAGGTTGGTACAAAGCTTACCACTATTTTAACAGTACTTGTGTTATACGTTATAAACTTTTTGGGCATAAAGATGAGTGCACGCGCACAAAACGTGCTTACCATATTCAAGGTTGTTGCTGTTTTGGTGCTTTGCACCGCTATTTTTAAAAGTGACGCTACCGCTCCGGTAGTTGCAGCAGCTCCTGCGCAGGGCGGCAACATGATAACTGCATTTGGCCTTAGCCTGGTGGCGGTATTTTTTACTTACGGAGGGTACCAGCAAACCATCAATTTTGGTGGCGATATCATTAATGCAAAAACTAACATCCCAAAAGCCATTGTATTTGGCATCAGTACGGTCATAGCATTATACCTGGCTATCAATTATGCTTATTATGCTGTTTTAGGCATTGGCGGGCTGCAACAAACGCACACACTGGCAGCTAAGCTGGCAGGGGTAATATTCGGGCCAACTGGATACAAGATCACATCTATACTGATGTTCGTTTCCGTGCTTGGGTATGTAAATGTGAATATCCTGGCCAATCCGCGCGTTTACTACGCCATGGCCGAAGACGGCATACTACCGCAGATTTTTAAGCGTGTAAATCCCAAGACACAGGTACAGGAATTCGGGATGACGGTGTTTGTAGCTGCGGCATTAATCATCCTTTTCTTTGTAGATTCATTTAGCCAGATGCTTAAGTATGTGATGTTCTTTGATACCATCGGGCTTTCGCTTTGCGCCTTAACTATCTTTATTTTACGCAAGCGTACAAAAGACCTCGATACCAGCGGCATTTACACCATTAAATGGTTTCCGCTTATCCCGGTGATCTTTATATTGGCTTATTGGTTTGTCACCATCAATATCTTCATCACGTTTAAAGAAAATCCATTCGCAGCTTTCTGGTGCCTCGCTGCCTATGCCCTGGGGCTGGGCATTTATTACCTGGGCGCTCGCAAACCAAAAACCATTCAACCTGAGTAAATAATGGACATTTCTTATATCCTGAACGAACTTGGCGAAGAGCGCGACCAATACTTTAATGCCGTAGCGCCGCCAATTATCCAAAGCAGTAATTTTACCTTTAAAACGGTTGCCGGTTTTAGGGAAGCGCTTACAGATGAATTTGAGGCAACGCTGTACTCACGTGGGCAAAACCCCACTTTGAACATCCTGCGAAAAAAGCTGGCTGCACTTGATGGTGCCGAAGATGCTTTAGTGTTCGGCAGCGGTATTGCGGCTATCACTGTGCCCATACTTGCCCTGCTTAAACACGGCGACCATATTGTATCTATAGAAAATCCTTACAGCTGGACCATCAAACTCTTCAACAACTTCCTCAGCAAATACGGCATCAGCACTACCTTTGTTGATGGTACCGATACGGCAAATATCGAGCAAGCTATACAGCCTAAAACCAGGCTGATCTATCTGGAAAGCCCCAATACTTTTAGTTATGATCTGCAGGATCTTACCGCCGTTGCGGCTATCGCAAAGCAGCGCAATATCATCACCATGATAGATAATAGCTATTGTACACCATTATATCAACAGCCCATAAAGTTGGGGATCGATCTGGTAGCGCAATCGGCAACCAAATATATTGGCGGGCACTCTGACGTGGTGGCGGGCGTGCTAACTGGTAGCAAAGCATTGATCAAACAGATATTTGATCATGAGTTTTTAAATACCGGTGCTGCGCTTTCACCACATTCGGCATGGCTACTTATCAGGGGATTGCGCACGCTACCCTTGCGTCTGGAGCGCAGTTTTGAAACAACTAAAAAGGTTATTGCCTGGCTTAAGCAACACCCCCGGGTAGACAAGGTACTCTGGCCGTTTGATGAGGAATTCGCGCAACGCGAGCTTGCCGAACAGCAAATGCAAGGTTGCGGGGGCTTATTCAGCTTTACGCTCAAGGGTTCTTCGATAGAAAAGATCGAAGCATTTTGTAACGGCCTCAAACATGTATTAATGGCGGTATCCTGGGGAGGGCACGAGAGTTTAATTATACCTGCTGTTGCGGGGGTAAGCATAAACGATTATGATGAGCAGAACCTGCGCCATCAGCTGATACGAATGTATGTTGGTCTGGAAGAACCGGATTATCTGATAAAAGACCTTGAACAAGCACTCAGATCAGCTTTTTAAATTTTTTTAAAAAGTATTTTGCTTAATGTTTACACATTTACTAAGTTTGCACTGATGAAGTTATTAAACCTATCATATGATATAGCGTATTCGTCCTTGAGAAAGGGCAACAATTTTAGTTTATTGGTTGTAAATCCTCACTTTTAAGTGAGGATTTTTTTTGACCTGATTTTTTTAAGATATTCAACACAAATAAACCCCCATTATGGCAAGATTAAATTTATTAGAAGAAACCCGGTACGAGAAGCTGCCGGTTACGGTCTACTCCGACCAAAAGGCAGCCTCAATTGCAGTTGCACAACGCATAGCCGATCTTATCCGTAGCAAACAGGCAGCAGGCCAAAAAGCCGTATTAGGTTTAGCTACCGGTGTTACCCCGATAAGGGTATATGCTGAATTGGTGCGTTTGCACAAAGAGGAAGGGTTATCTTTTAAAAATGTGATCACTTTTAACCTTGACGAATACTACCCCATGAAGCCGGATGCTGATCAAAGCTACGTTACCTTCATGAACGAAAACCTATTCGATCACATCGATGTAGATAAAGCCAATGTACACATCCCTGATGGTACGCTTGCTCCGGATGATGTTGCTGCTTTTTGTTTGGCTTACGAGCATAAGATAGAAGAACTTGGTGGTTTAGACCTGCAAATATTAGGTATAGGCCGTACCGGTCACATTGGTTTCAACGAGCCGGGTTCGGCACCAAACTCCGGTACCCGTTTAGTTACTTTGGATGACCTTACCCGCCGTGATGCTGCCCGCGACTTTGGTGGTAAAGAGAATGTGCCTACCAAAGCTATTACCATGGGGGTGGGTACCATCTTTAAGGCACGTGAAATTATCCTGATGGCCTGGAGCGCTAAAAAAGCGCCGATCATTCGCCAGGCAGTTGAGGGGGAGATATCAAGCGAGGTGCCGGCAACTTTCCTGCAATTATCAGATCACGTAGAATTTGTATTGGATGTTGATGCAGCTTCGCAGCTTACTCGTTTTGATACGCCTTGGTTGGTTAAAGATTGCGTTTGGGACGAGAGGTTGATCAAAAAGGCCGTTATATGGCTTTCTGGCGCCGTGAACAAACCTATCCTTAAACTGGAGGAGGAAGATTATAATAACAACGGTATGGCGCAGCTGGCCGTAGATAAGGGCCCCGTTTACCAGATAAACATCGATATATTTAACCAGATACAACACACCATTACGGGATGGCCGGGCGGTAAGCCGGGTGCAGATGACAGCCAGCGCCCTGAACGTGCTGAACCTGCACGCAAACGTTCTATCGTATTCTCTCCGCACCCTGATGATGATGTAATATCAATGGGTGGCACATTTATTCGCCTGGTAGACCAGGGGCACGATGTGCACGTGGCCTATCAAACATCAGGCAACACAGCCGTTTGGGACGATGATGTTTTGCGCTTTGTTGAATTTGCTATCGACTTTAAAGAGAGCGTAGGCGAAGATGTTTCAGCAATGAAAAAAACGTACGCTGAGATGCGCGAGTTTATGACAAGCAAAAAGCCCAACCAGATAGACACACCTGAGATACGCGATGTAAAAGGCTTCATCCGTAAAACAGAAGCTATTGCCGGTGCCCGCTACGCAGGTTTGCCTGACAGCAATATCCATTTCCAGGCTTTGCCTTTTTATGAAACCGGCAAAACGCAAAAAAACTCGGTTGGCGAAGAAGATATCAGGCTTACAATGGAGCTGTTGCAAAAAATAAAACCACACCAGGTTTTCGCTGCCGGCGACTTTGCCGATCCGCATGGTACGCACGTGGTTTGTTTCAACATCATCATTGAATCGTTACGCCGCCTGCGCGAAACCGAAGATTGGGTAAAGGATTGCTGGGTTTGGATGTACCGCGGTGCATGGCAGGAATTCCCTACTTACGAGATCGAAATGGCCGTACCACTTTCACCTGCCGAGGTTATCCGCAAACGTAACGCCATTTTTAAGCATCAATCGCAAAAAGACCGCCCTGTTTTCCCGGGCGATGATGCACGCGAGTTTTGGGTACGCGCAGAAGACCGTAACCGCGAAACTGCACAATCATACGATAAATTAGGTATGGCAGAGTATGCAGCCATGGAAGCTTTTGTGAGATATCACTATTAATAAGAACATCATACTTATAAACAGCAAGAGCCGCATTTGCGGCTCTTGCTGTTTTATATACCTCGTATTAAAGCAGAGGCTAATACTTATTTTTTCACTGCTGCCTGTGCTTTTTCAGCAGCTTCTAAATGGTGCTGCAAAATAGGCACGTGTTTGGCTGCAAAAGCCTTGATCTCTGCATCCTTACCATCAGTGGCTTCCTTTTTAAATTCTTCTACATCTTCTTTGTGGTCTTTCACCATGTAGTCGATGTATTTTTTATCAAAGTCGGCACCACTCAATTTAGCCATCTCGTCCACATCTTTTTGTTTATCGTTTGATAAAATGGCAGGCAGCGTGATCACTTTGGTACCTGCTAACGCTTTAAGCTCATCATTAGCTTTTGAGTGATCGGAAACCATCATGGCACCAAATTCCTTTACTTGTGCTGATGATGCCTTTTGCTGTGCAAGTTTACCGAGGGTAACTTCAAGCATACCTCCGTTAGCGGCATTAACCATAAATTTCGCATCATCTTTTAGCTCAGTAGAATCTTTTGATTCCAGCTCTTTCTTGTTACTGTCTATGGCAGCATCGGTGCTGTTGCTCATCACACTTTTTGAGCTATCCGTGTCTGCTGTGCCCTTGCTTCCGGTACCGCTACATGCTGCAGCAGTTACTATAATGGTTCCTAATAGTAATTTTGTGATATTTTTCATGATAGATTTTTTACTTATTAGTTAACCAATAATTATGCCATCAATGCTTTTTTATGTAGAGAGAAGGTTTTGCATAATTTAGCTCAACGTCAGCAAATACGATCTAAAATCCCGGCTCCCCGCTCTTAAATTATAGTACTGGATTGGCAGCGTATTCCCTCCATAACTCTTCTACAGTTTTACCTGTCAGTTGCTTAAAAGTATTTTCGCTGTAGGTGTGTTTGCGCATAATATCGTCAAGCTTTTTTATAGTGCCTTTCTTCACGTGTTTTTCTATCCAGGTAAAGAAACGAGCGGTTATACGGTAGCTGTTATCAAAATTTTGAGTGGGTTTGTAATCGGGTAGTTTCCAACCGGCCGCCTGGTTAGCAATGCCGTACTCGTTACGCACATAATCCGCAATGCCTTCTGTGATCCACCATGGGCCGTTTGTATTGCCATAATCTTGCACTATGTGCATCACTTCGTGGGTAACTACATCAATATCATTAGGATGTTTAGTCATGTAATAAGCACTAAAAACCACGCGGCCGTTATCGGTAGCAGCAACGCCGTGGTAGGCGGTGTCAATGAAAAGGTTTACTGTCTTAAGGCTATTCTTGTTATATTCTTTAACAATGCCCGGATAAACCTCAAAAAAAGTAGTGATCAATTTTTGACGCAAAGCCTTATCAAAATTAACATCGTTGCCGGATACGATCAGCGTATAGCCATTCTTTTTTAATGTATCGATACTTTCAGCGAAGCTCGTTATCGCTAATAAGCCAAGTATTAGTGTTAAAGCGTATTTTTTCATGCAGCAAATGTAATTTAAACCTTTACAAATATGCTTTAACGGTGTAAAAAGGGTGATACATTGAAACAGACACTTTAAATGCATAAAGGTGCTTGTCAAGCGGCGATATTGTACGTAAATTAACAGTGAAGAAATATTTTGATAAATAGAACGCAAAATGAAAAGCAACACAGAAGTTGTACAACTTTTATCGGGTGGAAAATTTGATGAGGTTGAGGATCACCTCGCCGAAAATATAGAATGGCAGATTTACGAAGAGAAAATGACTATCACCGGGAGAGCTGAAGTACTTAAGTTCTGCAGATCGGTAGCTGAGTATTTTAAAACCATCACCACCAAGTTTGAGATGTTTGGCCTTGTGAACGGCGGAGATAAGATCTCGATCTACGGTCGTGCCGAATTTATCCGCGAAGGAAAAACAGTTAACCTGGTTCATTCATGTGACGTTTATGAATTTGGGGGAGATGGAAAGATCCTCAAAATTTACTCATACTGTAACTCTCAACCAACAGAGCAATAAATCTTTATCAATTTGTGGAACAAATAAACTTGCATTTATATAAGCGCTTATATAAATTGCATTATGAATTTGTATCAGAATTTAGGTTACCTGGTTTTGGGCAGTCGCTTAAGGCGTTTAAGCGAGGCTTTCTTGAGCGAAATAAACCGCATTTATCAGAACGAGGGCATTGAGTTTGATGCCAGTTGGTTCCCGGTTTTTTATTTATTGTCACAGAATGATTCGCTGTCGATAAAAGAACTGAGCGATAAAACCGAGGTATCGCACCCGGCGGCGAGTCAACTCATCACCAACCTCAAAAACCGCAACCTGGTGGAGACCACCGCCGACCCCGACGATGCCCGCCGCCAGCTGGTACAATTTACCGAAAAAGGTAAAGACCTGCTGCAACAGATCCTCCCCATATGGGATGCCATCAGCGCCAGCATGACCGAGCTTGCAGCCAGTGATACACAGATAGAACACCTGCTGCCTGCCATCACCGCCATGGAAGATACATTTCGCGCTTACAACCTTTCCGGCCACGTAGGCGATAAACTTAAAGCTGCTATCTCCAATGAAAATATTTAATTACGGCATAGATCATTTAAGTGTTGGCCTTTGCCTTGATATTGCTGCGGGGAGGGTAAAGGGAATAATCGGTGAGGATGCTAAAATCCGCATTGAAACATCCTGGCGCGAGGTGGAAAAGATAGCTCATGGTACAGAAGCTGTATATGGAATAAATACTGGTTTTGGTCCGCTGTGTGATACGCGCATCTCTGAGCAGGATACCAGTTTGTTGCAAAGTAACATTTTAAAAAGCCATAGCGTAGGCGTAGGCAACCCAATTCCCGAAGAGACCGCTAAACTGATGCTCATTACCAAAGTACATGCCTTGGCTCGGGGCTTCTCAGGTATTGCCTTGCAAACTTTGGAGCGCATTATCTGGCATATCGAAAATAATGTGATACCGGTTGTGCCGGAGAAAGGTTCAGTTGGTGCGTCAGGCGATCTGGCACCATTGTCACACCTTTTCCTGCCTTTGATCGGTTTGGGAGAGGTGCTGGTTGATGGAAATCGTAAACCGGCTGATGTGGTTTTAAAAGATAATGGCTTACAGCCGTTAACGCTTGGGCCTAAAGAAGGATTAGCACTGATCAACGGCACGCAATTCATACTTGCTTTTGCAGTGAAAGGCGTGGAGCGCTTAAAGAATATATTGGACACAGCTGATATCATCGGTGCAGTATCGTTAGAGGGCTTGATGGGGTCGGCTAAGCCGTTTGATGAGCGCCTGCATGCTATTCGCCCGTATAAGGGTACCAAACATGTGGCTAAACGCCTGGCTGCTATGCTGCAAGGGTCAGAAATTGGCAGCTCACATGCAGACTGCGACCGCGTGCAGGACCCATACTCCTTACGTTGTATGCCGCAGGTACATGGTGCATCGCGCAATGCCTGGCTGCATTTAAAGGAAATGACGGAAATTGAACTGAATTCCGTTACCGATAACCCAATTGTTTTTAATGCCGACGACACCATCAGTGGCGGCAACTTCCACGGGCAGCCCATGGCTATTCCTTTGGATTACGCAGCCATCGCGGCAGCAGAATTAGGCAACATTGCCGACCGTCGTTGTTACTTGATGAGTGAAGGACGATACGGTTTACCCAAATTATTGACCAGTGATGCCGGCTTAAATTCCGGCTTGATGATCCCGCAATATACTACTGCGGCCTTGGTAACCGAGAACAAAACGCTTTGCTTCCCGGCGAGCGCCGACAGCGTACCGACTTCGCTTGGACAGGAAGACCATGTTTCCATGGGTTCCATCAGTGGGCGAAAGCTACATCAGATCATCGATAACATAGAATATATACAGGCCATAGAGTTGCTGTATGCCACACAAGCTTTAGAGTTTCGCAGGCCGTTGCAATCGACCAATATGATAGAGGCGTGCTATCAATTGGTGCGCGAACATGTGCTTGCGATAAAAGAGGACAGGATCTTTGCTACGGATATTAATGCCCTGCATAAACTCATTACAAGCGGGCAGTTTTTATCCTTGGCCAACCAAACCGGCCAAAACCATAAACTTAATTTAAATGACGATGACGAGTTCGGAATTTATTGATACTTACGCCAACCATCCGCATTACAAGGCGCCGGTAGGTAACCGTTTGCATGCTAAAAGCTGGCAAACAGAGGCGCCATTACGTATGCTTTTGAATAATCTGGATAAACAGGTGGCCGAAAACCCGGATGAACTGGTAGTTTATGGTGGTATAGGCCAGGCAGCACGCAACCCCGAATCGTTGAGAAAGATCATTGAGATCTTATTGGAACTGGATGAGAACCATTCGTTGCTGGTACAATCAGGCAAGCCGGTGGGTATTGTACGCACGCACCCGCAGGCGCCACGTGTGCTGATAGCTAATAGTAACCTGGTGCCGGCATGGTCTACCTGGGAGCATTTTAATAAACTGCGCGCTGAGGGCTTGATGATGTACGGCCAAATGACTGCGGGCAGCTGGATCTACATCGGAACGCAGGGTATTTTGCAAGGCACTTATGAAACCTTTGTTGAAGCAGGACGCCAGCATTTTAATGGTGATCTGCGTGGTAAACTAATTGTTAGCGCGGGCTTGGGCGGTATGGGTGGCGCACAGCCATTGGCAGCTACCATGGCAGGCGCAGTTTTCCTGGGTGCCGATGTAGATGAAAGCAGCATTCAGAAACGTATTGAAAGTAAGTATATCGACCGACTTACCCATTCATACGATGAAGCTATTGCCTGGGCGAAAGATGCAATGGCGAAAAGCGAACCCTTGTCAGTAGGCCTGGTTAGCGATGCAGGCGATATGCTTGAGAAATTGATAGCTGATGGTTTAGTGCCGGATATGCTTACCGATCAAACATCGGCGCACGACCCGATAAATGGTTACGTGCCGAACGGTCTGCGTTTGGACGAAGCAGTTGATCTACGTAAAGCACATCCCGAACAATATAAATTATTGTCGCTAAAAAGCATGGCCCGCCATGTTGGTTTGATGCTGGAACTGCAAAAAAGAGGTTCAATCACTTTCGATTATGGTAATAACCTGCGCGAGTTTGCACGCCAGGGCGGTGAACCCGATGCTTTTAATTTCCCGGGGTTCACGCCCGCATTCATTCGGCCGCTGTTTTGCGAAGGTAAAGGACCGTTCCGCTGGGTGGCATTATCCGGCGATCCCGAAGATATTTATACAACAGATAGAGCTTTGATGGAAGCATTCCCTGATAATACTGCGCTTATCAATTGGATAGAGAAAGCGCAAAAGCAAGTGGCATTTCAGGGCTTGCCTGCGCGCATTTGCTGGCTCGGCATGGGCGAGAGGGAAAAAGCGGGCCTGATATTTAACGACCTCGTGGCAACCGGAAAAGTAAAGGCACCGATAGTGATCGGCAGGGACCATCTGGATTGTGGCTCCGTGGCTTCACCCAACAGGGAAACAGAGGCGATGAAAGATGGCACGGACGCAGTATCAGACTGGCCGCTGCTTAACCTGATGGCTAACACTTCGGGCGGAGCAACATGGGTTTCATTCCATCATGGCGGTGGTGTGGGAATTGGCTATTCGCAACACGCGGGTATGGTGGTGGTGGCCGATGGCACGCAGCGCGCCGCAGAATGCCTTAAACGTGTGCTACATAACGATCCGGCCATGGGTATCTTCCGCCACACAGATGCAGGTTATGATAAAGCTGCTGAATGGGGTGAAAGGTTTGGATTAAAGGTGTGGTGATTTGAGTCATTGGGGCGTTAAGTCATTGAGTCATTAATAAAAGACGATAAAAACAAACGCGTCATTGCCACGCTACACTTGCAATGACGTAAGTAAATAATACATGAAACTAACAGGCCCATTCACACAAATATTACCGCTTGATGGCTTGCCGCTTAAAGGTACGCTTGGCGATGAGCAACTAAGCATCATCCCTAACGGCGGTGTATTAACTGAGGACGGAATTATTTTAGGCATTGGCGATTTTGACCAACTGCGAAAAGCCAACCCATCGGCACAAAATGAAGAAATTACCGGGCCGCAGGTTTTGTTGCCCGGCTTTGTAGATTGCCATACGCACATCTGTTTTGGCGGTAACCGGGCTAAGGATTACAGCATGCGCATTGCAGGTAAAACTTACCTGGAGATAGCCAATGCCGGGGGCGGTATTTGGGATACGGTTACCCAAACCCGCAAAGCTACCGAGCAGGAACTGACCGAAACTCTCATACAACGTGCTAACCGGCACCTTAATGAAGGTTTAACTACCATAGAGGTAAAAAGTGGTTATGGCCTATCTGTACAGGATGAGTTGAAACAGCTGCGTGCGATTAAAGCGGCATCTGCACAAACTAAAGCTAAGTTGATACCCACCTGCCTGGCTGCGCACATGGTACCTAATGATTTTAGTGGTTCGCAGGAGGAATATTTGATTTTGGTCCTGAATGAGCTTTTGCCTAAAATAAAAAATGAACAATTAAGTAACAGGGTTGATATATTTATCGAACAAAGCGCCATTAGTGCCGATAACGCGTTGAATTATTTAACTAAAGCCAAAGCATTGGGGTTTGATGTTACCGTTCACGCAGATCAGTTTACCATGGGCGGTAGTAAGGTAGCGGTTGAGGTTGGTGCTGTTTCTGCCGATCACCTGGAAGCATCCGGCGAAGCCGAAATAAAATTACTAGCGGAGAGTGATACGGTGGCCGTGGCCTTGCCCGGTGCATCGTTAGGCTTAGGCATGAATTATCCGCCTGCCCGCAAGTTGCTTGATGCAGGTGCCTGCCTCGCTTTTGCCAGCGACTGGAACCCAGGCTCGGCACCCATGGGCGACCTGCTGATGCAAGCTGCCGTAATGAGCGCCGCAGAAAAGCTATCCGCTGCAGAAGTATTCGCAGGGTTAACTTACCGTGCAGCAGCGGCGCTAAAAATAAACAACCGTGGTATATTATCGCCTGGTATGGTGGCAGATATGCAATCTTACCCATGCGCCGATTACCGGGAGATCTTATATTACCAGGGAAAGATGAAGCCGGTGGCAGTGTGGACTGGCGGAAATAAAGCGTAGGGCTTGTGCGATTCCTTCCCTCGGGAAGGTGTAGGAAGGGGTTATTACGGTTTGCAAATGCAGGAACCCCTCCCCGCCATAACACAGCCCGGCGCACCCCTCCCAAGGGAGGGAATTAAAGAATGACTCAATGAAATCATAATATGAAGAAATTAATTGAATGCGTACCCAACTTTAGCGAAGGGGTAAATATGGGCATCATCAAACAGATAACCGATGAGGTTGAATCTGTTGATGGTGTGCGTTTGTTAAATGTTGACCCAGGCAAGGCTACCAACCGTACGGTGGTAACTTTTGTTGGCGAACCCGAGCAGGTGATAGAGGCCGCTTTTAGGGCCATTAAAAAAGCTGGTGAGCTAATTGATATGAGCAAGCAAAAAGGGGAGCATCCACGTATGGGTGCAACTGATGTTTGCCCGCTGATACCTATTGCCAATATCAGCATGGAAGAAACGGCTGAGTATGCCGTGAAATTGGCCAAAAGTGTTGGCGAGCAGTTACAAATACCTGCTTATTTGTATGAATACGCACAACCCAATAAAAGCCGCAGCAATTTATCTATCATCCGTGCGGGGGAATACGAGAGTTTCTTCAAGAAGATCAAACAGCCCGAATGGGCGCCTGATTTTGGCCCGGCGGAAAATGATGTGAAACGTGGTGCTACGGTAATTGGTGCACGCGATTTTTTGGTTGCATACAACGTTAACTTAAACACTACCTCAACCCGTAGGGCAAACGCAATAGCCTTTGATGTTCGCGAGGCTGGCCGCACCATGCGTGAGGGCGACCCGGTAACAGGTAAGATCGTCACCGACGAGAACGGTAAACCCAAAAGCATCCCCGGTTCGCTTAAAAGTGTAAAGGCGATTGGCTGGTATATTGAAGAATACGGTATTGCGCAGATATCTATGAACCTGACCAATATTGAGGTTACGCCTGTGCACATGGCCTTTGACGAGGTTTGCAAGAAAGCTAACGAGCGAGGCATCCGTGTTACAGGCAGCGAACTGGTAGGTTTAATACCGCTTAAGGCGATGCTTGAGGCAGGCAAATACTTTCTGAGGAAACAAAAAAGATCGGTAGGCGTTAGCGAAAGCGAGTTGGTGAAAATCGCCATTAAATCAATGGGGCTGGATGAGTTGGGCCCATTCAATCCGCAAGAGAGGATCATCGAATACCTTTTGAAAGATCAGGCCGACAGTAAATTGATCGGCATGAGTTTAACCGGTTTCGCTGATGAAACGGCAAGTGAAAGCCCCGCCCCTGGTGGTGGTTCCATATCGGCTTACCTGGGTGTATTGGGGGCATCATTAGCTACCATGGTAGCTAATCTTTCATCTCACAAAAAAGGTTGGGACAGCCGATGGGAAGAGTTTAGCAACTGGGCAGAGCAGGGGCAATGCTATAAAGATGAATTGCTGAGCCTGGTAGATAAGGATACAGCTGCTTTTAACCAGATCATGGAAGCTTTCTCGCTACCTAAATCAACCGACGATGAAAAAGCTGCACGTACAGCCTCCATTCAGTCTGCAACAAAGTATGCCATTGAAGTTCCCTTTAAAGTGATGGAGGTTGCAGTAGAAAGTTTCGGCCTTATTAAAGCAATGGTTGAGGGTGGAAATCCAAATTCTGTTACGGATGCAGGTGTGGCTGCCTTATGTGCGCGGTCTGCAGTGTTAGGTGCTTTTATGAATGTGAAAATTAACGCATCAGGTTATAATGACAAGGCTTATGTTGCCAAAGTTTTGAGTAAGGGAGCTGAACTGGAAAATGCCGCTGTAGAAGCAGAAAAAGAAATTATCAAAATGGTGAATAATAAAATAGCCTGACACAAATCGGGCTGCCTGATTATTGCTTTTCTAACTTGATATTCGCCTTTATAACGGAATCTTTTTGGGCGCCGCTGAGTTTGTAATTGTATTTGAACAATGCGCTTTCAAAATCGCCATAGGATGGATTAGGGATTACAATATACCTGCTTCCGAATTCTTTTCTCAGTCGCTCGGTGGCAGCCGTACGTTCTGCTTCCGGGCGTTTGTCATCGTAAACCTTGTCAAAATCCGGCAGGTTATCTCCGCACAGTAAAACTATATCGCATTTAGCTGCAACCTGCTGGCGGCGCGCTTCCTTGCTTGATGGGCCGTTTTTTAGAAAGATATGTGCGGCATCGGTATACGGAAGGCCATATTTCTGCAGGTTTTTTGTAGTGCCTTCCCGTTCGCTTTCGTCGCGATTGGTGATGTAGTACACCTGAACACCTTTTGATGCCGCATATTTAAAAAATGCAGGCGCGCCTGGTACGGTATCAGCATCAGCCTTTGCCGTCCAGGTTTTCCAGGTATCTAATGTGTATTCCTGGTTATTCAAAGCGCGCATGGCGTCGTATGGACTGTTATCTAACAAAGTTTCGTCTATATCTGTTACAACGGCCATGGGTTTGTTATTGCCCGAAGACTTAGCCAGTGCTTCATCTAATCTTAATTTAGCCAAATTATAGGCCTGGAAACAAAGTGCTTTATATTCTGCAGCGCGCTGCTGCCACAAAGAGGCCCACACCTTGCCGCCATTGGCTAATGAAATACCTTGTTGCGTTTGTTTTGGTGGAGAGCAGGCAGCTAATAAAATTGCACTTGCGCACACCAGACCGATACTTTTTTTCATAACGAAAGCTTGTAGCCCTTACAGTAATTCGGGCTTTATTTTATCCGTAAATTCTTTCACAAACTTATTCAATTTGGGATGAATAACAACGGTACAGTATGGCTTTAATGGATTTGTAATGTAATAGTTTTGATTGTGATTATCGGCTTGGTAAAACTCAGATGCCGGGCTTATTTCTGTAAGGATAGGTTTATCAAAAAGCTGTTCATCGGCAAGGCGTTTCATCATGGCCTCAGCCGCGCGCTTTTGCCTGTCATCATGATAAAAGATCACACTGCGGTACTGTGTGCCGATATCGCCACCCTGGCGGTTAAGGCTTGTCGGGTTGTGAGTTTTAAAGAAAAACAGCAAGAGTTCGTCCAGTGAAACAATATCGCCATCAAATTCCACTTGTACTACCTCAGCATGGCCGGTGTTGCCATTCGAAATCTCCATATAGGTAGGATACTTCACCGTACCACCCATATAGCCCGATTTGACCGAAACGACGCCTTTAACACTTTGGAAAATTGCCTCGGTGCACCAGAAGCAGCCACTGCCGAAGGTGATATTTTGAATGTTCATGTTAATCATAAACAGTCATAACGCTGGCGCTGCTAAATAATGATGGGTGCTACTCAATATCTTCGTAAGGCAAGTGACTTAAATCTGCCAACTTTTGAGGAAGATTTCTGAAAAGCTCAATGGGTGGAGTTATTGCTTTCGGTTTGAAGTTTGTAAAAGGAATTTTGTAGCAAAAATTGTCTGACGATGTGAGATAAACGTTGTCATATTCTTTATCATCCACCAGGTAGAACATACAAACTTTACCCTCTAAATCCTCCTGATCAATTCCCTCATTTTTGCTGACGGTTGACCAACCATGAATTTCGGCTTTCCACTTGATGTCTACCGGATAAGCTAAATAATTTACAGCAAAACAAAATGTAGTTAGATCGATATTGTATGGAAAGGTTACTGTATACTCTGATCCAAATAATGAGTAAACTCTTGGCAGCGCAGCATAATCCTCTTGATTATACTGATTACAAAAGTCCTTTAAAGCCTTTTTTACTTCATCCAAAGTAGCATTGCTTATCAGTATTATTTTATCATTTGAAATTACAAGAGATGGTTTTCCTGTTAAAGGACGCTTGCTAACACCTGTTTTGCTTTTTGATTTTCTGATAAGAAAATAGAGTACGATAAGAATGATGATTGCGACTTTCATACATTAGGTTTGCCTCTAAGATAATAAACCTCTGGAGAAACCGCTACTCCGTTAGCACTGTAAATTTAAAATCTAAAGGCTCAAAGTTGCGCACCAGTTCGTCAATAAACAACTGTCCCCATTTTACGTAGCTCAAACCAAAATTTTCGTTACGTTCCTGCAGACTGTTTTTTGGAAATAGGTCTTCTTTTATATGTTCTATTTGCTCAAGACGAGTTTGATAATTGCGCTTTTCGGCTTTTACGAGTTTCTTCTGAAAATTGCCAATGGCATGTTTCAGTCTTGCTTGTATGGCCGCTGCCGATGGGGGCAGGGTAGGGTCTATCTTATGCGAGGCCAGTTTTATTTTTTCAAACGTACGCTCAAACTCGCGCCATTCCTCGTTAAGGCTCAGGTCATGGTTACTGTGTTTCTTCACCCAATCGTTTTTGATCTCGTCGGTGCTTTTAAACAACAGTGTAGGAGAGAGCTCCATGCTTTTAATTTTGGCAGCAGTTTCCTTGCGGATAACCAACCCGGAGTTGCGGAGGATCAGCACCGGAAAATCGACTCCATAGAAATCAAAGTTCGATTTTAACTCCAGCCAGTAAACCACCTCGGCACCACCGCCAATATAGGCTGCATTAGGCAGTATGCACTCCTGGTATAAAGGGCGCATTACCACGTTGGGGCTAAAGCGCTCCGGCGCTGCTTGTAATTCCTGCTTAAGCTCATCTTCGGTAAAGGTGATGTCGGTATTCATCACCGCGTAGCGGCCGTTTTCGAACACGATGCGTTCTCGAAGCTGATCCTTAAGGTAAAAGAAATTTATCTCGCGTGGATTAACCTGTATATGCACGCCCAGTTGCTGCAGTTTGATGTTGGCGGCGCTGATATTTTTAAAGCTGTTCTGCTCTATAATGTCGCGCTCAATTATTGGTGCAAATTCGGCTTTAAGCCTGCGGTCGTCGGCATCGATTATTACCAGCCCATAACGCGCAAACAAAGCATTTACCAAGTAGCGGGTAGCATCAGCAAGCTTATCAAATTTGGTGTAGGCGGTTTCCACCATCTCGCCCAATTCAGATGAGTGCCCGTCAATACCTAAAACACCCTTGTATTGATTAATGGCCTGGCGCATGGTATCGGGGTTGATGCGGCCGGTTGCGCCGGCAGCCTCATACCACCAATGCACTTTTTTGCCACCGATGTTGGTGTAATTGATCTCGGCAAAATCATGGTCCTCAGAAGCCATCCAATATACAGGCACAAAGTCTTTGTCAGGGAAAGCTTCTTTAAGCTGGCTGCAAAGCTTTATGGCCGTTACAATCTTGTAAATAAAGTAAAGCGGGCCGGTAAATATATTGAGCTGGTGACCGGTAGTAATTGTAAAGGTGTTATCGTTTTTAAGAAGTCCGATCTGGGCTTTAACATGCTCCTGTGATTCTAACTGACGGAAATCGGCACCTTTACCGAAGTATTGTTCAGTTAAAACCTCGGCAAGTAAGGTGCGGTTTGCAGTAACCTTTTTGTTATCGAAAAACTCAGCAAAGCCCTGTAGCGTTGGCCTGTAACCATAAAATGAACGTAACTCCGGGACATCTTCCAGGTAATCGATCACCGTTTGGGAGAATAACCCCGTGTCTTTATAGTCAATACAGGCAGCTTCCATTTATCGTCAATTTGGCGGCAACATTGTAAATGCATGGCTTAAATCAACTCACCCGGTCATCGCTATCGCTCGACCACCCTCTCTTCGCTGCGCGTAAAGAGGGATTTCGTTTCTTACCCTCTTTGCTGAGCAGAGAGGGTCGACCAGCGTAGTGTAGTCGGGGTGAGTCTAATGCCAGGCAACAAAGCGTTACCCTATTCAAAGTTAATCGTCGAAATTAGATTTTAATATCTGAATACCAACAAGGCGCCGCTGCAAACGGTTTTATTTTACAATTTGTCCATAAAGGTCAAAGTCCTCGGCACTGTTTATCTTTACATTAACAAAAGTACCAGGTGCTGCGTAATTCACGCTGGCATCTATCAATACCTCATTATCAACCTCGGGCGAATCATACTCTGTCCGGCCAACAAAATAGCCGCCGTCTTTCTTGTCGATCAACACCTTGTAGGTGTTGCCTATCTTCTCCTGGTTTTTCTCGTAAGAGATACCTTGCTGGATTTCCATAATTGCATCAGCGCGTTCCTGTTTTACTTCCTCAGGTACGTCATCAACCAAAGTGTGGGCATGGGTTTTTTCCTCGTGCGAGTAAGTGAAACAACCCAAGCGGTCGAAGCGGGTATCCTCAACCCATTGCGCCATTTCTTCAAAATCCTGCTGGGTTTCGCCGGGATAGCCTGTAATTAATGTGGTACGCATAGCAATGTTAGGCACCCGGTCGCGGATCTCGTTCACTACATCAATAGTTTTTTGCTTGGTCAGCCCACGGCGCATCGATTTCAGCATGTTATCTGTGATATGCTGCAACGGCATATCCAGGTATTTACAGATATTGTCGCGCTCGTTCATTACTTCCAGTACTTCCATCGGGAAACCTGCGGGATAGGCGTATTGCAATCTTATCCATTCTACACCGTTTACATCGCTCAGTCTGCGTAATAACTCATCCAGGTTACGTTTGCCGTATAGGTCTAAGCCGTAATAAGTCAGATCTTGTGCAATCAATATCAATTCTTTGGTGCCATTGGCAACCAGGCTCTCCGCATTTTTAACTAATTGGTCTATTGGTGTGCTTACATGTTTACCACGCATTAGCGGGATAGCACAGAAAGAGCATGGGCGGTTACAACCCTCGGCAATTTTAAAATATGCAAAGTGCGAAGGCGTGGTTAACAAACGCTCGCCAATCAATTCGTGGCGATAATCGGCGCCGATATTTTGTAAAATATTCTGTAGATCGTTAGTACCAAAATAGGCATCAACATTGGTGATTTCGGCTTCCAGCTCGGGTTTATAGCGTTCGCTAAGGCAACCGGTAACGATAACCTTACCCACTTTGCCCTGCTCTTTAAGCTCGCTGTATTGCAGAATGGTATCGATAGATTCCTGCTTGGCATTATCAATAAAGCCACAGGTATTGATCACCACAATGTCGTTTTGCCCAACTTTATCAGCTTCATGCACCACATCAAAGGCGTTGCCCTTAAGCTGGCCCATCAGCACTTCACTGTCGTAAATATTTTTAGAGCAACCTAAAGTGACTACGTTTACCCGTGGCTTAGCTGTTGGCTTTAGTTGCTTACTTATTTCTTTAGTCCTCATTATATCTCACTATGTCATTGCGAGCGATAGCGTGGCAATCTCCTCGCGTTAATGATCTGCAAGCGACGAGATTGCTTCGTCGTACCTCCTCGCAATGACAAATCCTTATTTACTTAATTAAACAGGCTATTCACAAACTCCTGCCTGTCGAATAACTGCAGGTGATCAATACCTTCACCTACGCCGATGTATTTAACCGGGATCTTAAACTGGTCTGATATACCTATCACCACGCCGCCTTTTGCGGTACCGTCAAGCTTCGTTAATGCCAGCGCATTAACCGCCGTTGCTTCTGTGAACTGTTTACATTGCTCAATGGCGTTTTGTCCGGTTGAGGCATCGAGAACTAATAAGATCTCATGCGGAGCACCTGGGATAACCTTCTGCATCACGTTTTTGATCTTGGTTAGCTCGTTCATCAGGCCAACCTTATTATGTAAACGACCGGCAGTATCAATAATTGCCACATCATCACCATTGGCTACGGCCGAGCGCAGGGTATCAAAAGCTACAGAAGCAGGGTCGCTGCCCATGGCCTGCGCTACAACTTTAACGCCAACGCGCTCACCCCAAAGTTTGATCTGGTCAACTGCTGCCGCCCGAAAGGTATCTGCCGCTCCCAATACAACCTGGTTACCCGCTTGCTTTAGTTTGTGAGCAAGTTTGCCAATGGTAGTGGTTTTGCCAACGCCATTTACCCCAACCACCATTATTACATAGGGCTTATGGTCGCCGTATTCAAGGGTGCGAAAATCATTGCTGTTGTTTTCGGCAAGCAGCTTTTGTATCTCGTCCTTAAGAAGGGTATTCAGCTCAGATGTACTTACATACTTATCGCGCGCAACTCGGGCCTGTATACGCTCAATGATCTTTAAGGTAGTAGTAACGCCTACATCTGATGTTACCAGTACTTCCTCCAGATCATCCAGCACGTCATCATCTACTGTTGAGCGGCCTGCAACAGCTTTTGTTATTTTAGAAAAGAAACTGTCTTTAGTTTTCTCGAGGCCGGCATCCAGTACCTGCTTCTCTTCCTGCGTGGTTTCTTTCTTTTTAAAAAAATCAAATAATCCCATACGTGATCAGAATTTACAGAATTTTAGGATTCTCAGAATTTATTTATCTATCAGAATTTGAAGAGGTAAAGCATTAAGTAAATTCTTTAATTCTGTAAATTCTGGTTCCAGACGAACTTATAACAAAAAAAGCCCTCTCGTTGTAAACAAGACGGCTTTTATATTTTTATCAAAAGTGATTACAGTTTACCTGCAATAGCATCTTTAATGTTATCGTTTGGAACGATCTGCTCTTTGAATGAGTAAGCACCGGTACGTGGCGACTTAACCATTGTAATAACTTTTGAAAATTCTTTTCCTTTACCTGTTTTCAGGGTTGCAACTACTTTCTTTGCCATGTTATTATGTTTTTACGTTGTAGTATAATCGAAATAGTAAACCTATTAACGGTTAAACTTCAACCAAATTACTTAATTTCTTTGTGAACTGTTACTTTACGCAATACAGGGTTGAATTTTTTCAACTCTAAACGCTCAGTCGTATTTTTTTTGTTCTTGGTGGTAATATAGCGAGACATACCTGGCATGCCGCTAGTTTTGTGCTCTGTGCACTCTAAAATTACCTGAACTCTGTTACCTTTCTTAGCCATCTTGATGTATTTTTTATCTGCTACAGGTCTCGGTGAACATCACTGCTCTCCCAATCGCTGGCTGCAATTATATTGAACCTTTTTTTACAAACTTGTTGATACAAGCAGTTATACCGTTTTTGCTGATTGTTTTAATAGCAGAAGTAGATACTTTTAAAGTGATCCATTTATCTTCTTCAGGTATATAAAACTTCTTAAGTTTTAAGTTAGGATAAAATTTACGTTTGGTCTTAACGTTTGAGTTAGAAACGTTGTGGCCATTCATGTAACCTTTTCCTGTTAAATCACAAATTCTTGACATGACAAATATTTTTTATTTACCCTTCTTCTAAAAAGAGTTTGCAAATATCAGGCTTTTAAGTGAAAAAGGCAATAGTGTAAACAAAATATTTAAAAATATTATCAACATCAATTACGGCTTCGCTTTACCTGGTTTGTACTTTTCTGTAAAGCGTAACAATTTCATCTGCTACCAATTGCGGATTATCTAAAAAAACATAGTGGTGAGTATTTTTCGCCAGAATGTATTTCCGGTTATAACGTTCTGTGGCAAACAATTTTAAACAATTTTTCCAGGCCAGGTTATCCGAACTTTTGAATGGCGGTACATCTGACCCGATAACCGTTATCGGCATTTTTGCTTTTGGCGCGGCTTCGGCGGCTCTTAAGCCCGTCTCTGCGTAACTTTTAAGCAGGTAGTACACGCCCGGTAGTTCTCTTTTAAAGGAGTCCATTTTTGTAGCGTATGAGGCCAAAACCTCTTGAGATTTTTGAGGCGTTACATAACAAGGTGTACTGGTATCTATAAAAATTGCTCCTTTTATCAAGCCGGGATGTCGGGCCGAAAATACCATTGTGTAACTCCCGCCAAGCGAATGCGCCACCATAAATAACCTCTTATCAAAACCTAACTTCTTCAATCCAACCTCAAGCCCTTCTATGTCGTTTATAACACCAACCTTATTGGTGTCCAGTCCGCTTTTACCAAAGCCAGGGCGGTCATATGTTATTAAAGTTGCATTTAGATTTTTATGAAGCATTGCTGTGATGCCATCCCAAACAGCGCCACCATCACCACCACCCGATTCAAACAGGATAGGCAAGCCCTTGCCTTTAATGATATGAAAATGCAGGCTATACGTCCCGGTATTTACCATAGTATCTAAAACCTGAGCTTGGGCCTTCACAAAACCGGCACAAACAAATGCGTAAATGCAGGTTAAAATGGTTTTTAATTTCATATATAATAAGACGCGTCTTGTAAAAACGGGTTACATATTTTTTATCTTTCCTAAAAATAGCGCAAACGTTTGCTTTAAGTTTATCCTAGAAATTAATACACCGCCAAAACGAAAAATCTATACGGATACTTCTGTTTATGAGGATTTGATTTGCGTTTGTCATCAAAATATCCTCATATTAGCATCAGTAAAACCTTTTAGCAAAAAAATAAGTGCTGAAATAGGCTTTTTAAAATTTTTTAAAAAGCTTATAATATGAATTAGCTTTTTTCTTAAAAATAACTAATTTACGCACACCATTATAACCACATTATGCAAGTTAAATCATTTGAAGAGTACCAGCACGCCTGGCGAAAAAGCGTTGAGCAGCCTGAGCAATTTTGGGAAGAAATAGCCGGCAATTTTCAATGGCGCAAAAAATGGGATAAGGTTTTAGAATGGAACTTTAAAGAACCTAAAGTGGAATGGTTTAAAGGAGCCAAACTTAACATCACCGAGAACTGCCTTGACCGCCACCTGGAGAAGAGCGGCGACGTGCCTGCCATTATCTGGGAACCTAATGACCCCACTGAAGATCATCGCGTATTGACTTACCGGCAGTTACATGATAAGGTGTGCCAGTTTGCCAATGTGCTTAAAAATAACAGCGCTAAACGCGGCGACCGCATTTGTATATATATGCCAATGGTTCCGGAACTGGCTATTGCCGTTTTGGCTTGCGCCCGTATAGGTGCCATCCATTCGGTGGTTTTTGGTGGCTTCTCGGCACAATCCATTGCAGACCGTATTAAGGATGCAGATTGCAATATCATTGTAACTGCAGATGGTAGCTATCGTGGAACCAAAGAAGTTCCGCTAAAATCAACCATTGATGATGCGTTGGTACAGTGCCCTTCTGTTAAGCGTGTGATAGTGCTCACCCGCAGCCACACCCCTGTATCAATGATTAAAGGCCGTGATGTTTGGTGGGAAGATGAGGTAAAAAAAGTTGAAACGCAAGGCAACCCTGAGTGCCCGGTTGAAGAAATGGACGCGGAAGATATGCTGTTCATTCTATATACTTCAGGTTCAACCGGTAAGCCAAAAGGCGTGGTGCATACATGCGGAGGCTACATGGTTTACACGGGCTACACTTTCAGCAACGCGTTTCAATATCAGCCTGGAGAGGTCTACTTCTGTACAGCTGATATTGGCTGGATAACCGGCCACTCTTATATTGTTTACGGACCCCTTAGCCAGGGTGCTACTACGCTGATGTTTGAGGGTATCCCAACCTGGCCAAATGCCGGTCGGTTTTGGGATATTGTTGAGAAATATAAAGTAAATATATTATACACCGCGCCTACGGCCATTCGCTCGTTGATGAGTTTTGGTGATGAGGTAGTTGCGGGAAAAGATCTGAGTTCGTTAACAAAATTAGGCTCAGTAGGTGAGCCTATCAATGAGGAAGCATGGCACTGGTTCGATGAAAAGATCGGTCATGGTAAATGCCCAATTGTTGATACTTGGTGGCAAACTGAAACCGGCGGTTTCATGATCTCGCCTATTGCAGGTGTTACGCCAACCAAGCCCGGCTACGCAACCTTGCCACTACCTGGTGTGCAACCAATTTTGGTTGACGAGAAGGGTAAAGAGATTGAAGGTAACGGCGTAAGCGGCAACCTTTGTATCAAATTCCCGTGGCCCGGCATGCTGCGTACCACTTATGGCGACCATGAACGTTGCCGCCAAACTTACTTTGCAACTTACGAGAACTTGTATTTTACAGGTGACGGCTGCCTGCGCGACGATGATGGTTATTATCGTATAACCGGCCGTGTGGATGACGTACTGAATGTGTCGGGCCACCGCATTGGTACTGCCGAAGTGGAGAATGCCATAAATATGCATAGTACCGTTGTGGAGAGTGCTGTTGTTGGTTACCCGCATGATATTAAAGGCCAGGGTGTTTACGCTTTTGTGGTAAGCCCCGGCAAACACGGCGATGAAGAGATAACCCGTAAGGATATCATAATGACCGTATCGCGCATCATAGGCCCTATTGCCAAACCGGATAAGATCCAGTTTGTAAGCGGCCTGCCAAAAACACGCTCGGGCAAGATCATGCGCAGAATTTTGCGCAAAATTGCCGAAGGCGATACCTCTAACCTGGGCGATACTTCGACACTACTTGATCCGGCTGTGGTGGATGAGATAAAGGCGGGAGCGTTGTAAGGAAAGAAACAGGAATTTGAGAATCAGGAATCAAGATGGAAATAGACTTAACCACTACTGAACTGTTTGATGATTTTTCAAGTTTTGAGAAGGAGGATGTTCATGTTGATCTGCATAATGCTTTTAATTGCAAAAGCGTTAAGTACTCAAATCATAAAATGGAACTGGTTCTTTATTTTCTATCTAACTCTCATAATAACGGCGCAGTAAGAGGTGTTTCTGTAGTTTTTTCTGGTTGTTAGATAGATAACTATGCTGCAATTTATGAAGATGGGATAGTGATTTTGATACCATTGATGTTATGTACAGAGAGCGCTTCGAGATGAGCAATGGGAATTAAGTGAGCTATCTGAAGATGGGCAGCATTATTACTGCATAAATTTTTTGCCCGATGTTAAATTTGAAGTATTTGCCAAAAAAGTAACCGCGATACTTTCATTTGACGCAAACTAACATCCCTCCTGTCTGTTCCTCTTATACATCTAAATTAAGGAGAAACACACAATGGACAAATTAGAATTAAAAGGCGGATGGAACGAGTTGAAAGGTAAGATCAAACAGGCATACGCAGATCTTACTGATGACGACCTTAAATGGGAAGAAGGTAAAGATGATGAAACCCTTGGCCGTCTTCAGCAAAAAACCGGTAAAACCCGCGAAGGATTAATAGACTGGTTAAAGAGTTTATAATTTAATAATGTAAAGGCCGCAAGGCCTTTATTTTTTGATTAAATTAGAGCCGTGAGGAATATTTGAAAGTTTTAATTGACGCATCAGGATTTATTGTTACCTGATGTTACAAACTTTAACTATAACCTCAATTAATCATTTCTACTTATTTCAAAAACTATGAAATTTACAACTAAAGACGGAACCGAGATCTATTACAAGGACTGGGGTAAAGGGCAACCAATTGTTTTTCACCATGGCTGGCCATTATCAAGCGATGACTGGGATGCACAAATGATGTTCTTCTCTCAGAAAGGTTACAGGGTAATAGCACATGACCGTAGGGGCCATGGCCGATCAACCCAAACGGCTACAGGTAACGATATGGAAACATATGTAAACGATGCTGCCGAGCTTTACGATTTTCTTGATCTGAAAGATGCCATACACGTAGGCCATTCAACCGGCGGCGGCGAAGTGATCAAATATGTAGCTAAATATGGAAAAGGCATTGTAGCTAAAGCAGTATTGATAAGCGCTGTGACTCCCTTAATGCTGCAAACCGAAGCTAACCCGGATGGTGTTCCTTTGTCTGTTTTTGATGAGATACGCCAGGGCACGGCTTTTAACCGGCCGCAATATTTTGAGGATTTTACCATTCCATTCTATGGTTACAACCGTGAAGGGGCTAAAACTTCTGAAGGTATACGTAAAAACTGGTGGAGACAGGGCATGATGGGAAGCGTGCTTGCCCACCATGATGGTATAAAGGCTTTCTCTGAAACAGACTTTACCGAAGATCTGAAAAGTGTTGAAATACCGGTACTGGTATTACATGGAGAAGACGACCAGATAGTGCCTATCGATAACTCGGCAAAAAAAGCCATTAAACTTTTAAAGAACGGTAAGCTGATCACTTATCCAGGCTTCCCGCACGGCATGCCTACTACCGAGGCAGCTACAATCAATGCTGATATTTTGGACTTTGTAAATTCCTGATATTGTAGAAGTTAGTATAAGATTTGCTTTGAGTTTTATTTGCTTTTATTATACGGTATTTGTAGTTTCAAGCAAAATAAAACCCACAAAGCATGAAAAATCTAAAAAAACTTACGAGAGAAGAGATGAAAAACGTTTCTGGAGGTAAATTTCACACTGTAATTTACACTTGTAATGATGGTAGTACAATTGAAATGCAGTCTCCTGCATGCGACACGGCTTCGCATGTTTGTGATTCTAATGGCGGAGTTAAGTTCTGTAATGGTTAAAAAGCAAACCGAGGTATTTAGATAGCTTACTTATAGTAAATCCAGAATATCATTAAAAGCCATCTCAACCGGGGTGGCTTTTTTTATGCAACGTTTTGTCCATTTCCATGTCTCTTGTTTAACTAAACTATTAACATGAAAATCCAGATCCTTATCTTCTTGTTTTTTATGCTGCCGTTTTTCGGTTTCGCACAAAAAGACCTCCCCGAATTACCGAAATCACAAAATTCGAAAATTATAGATAGGATTGCGGCTGATAAGGCAATAAATGCCGAACAAGCTACAAAACTATTGGCTGGTTACAACCAATACCCTGTTCTAAACAAAACAGGTTGTAATTACAAGTTTTACTACCAGGATACTGTATTGGGGGCAATACCTTTGCGGGTTTACGTGCCTGCGAATTATAAAAACACACAACGCTCTGCCTGTGTGTTTCAGTTACATGGTGCGGTATCGGTAAGCAAGTTCAACCTTATTGATAGCCTGGCTGATGCAGATGAGGGTGTACTTGCCGATCCGCTGAAGGCGAATAAATACATAGTGATACAGCCGCTGGCAGATAAATCCAAAGGTTTTACTTGGGGTGGCATATTTCGTAAAGGGGACGGGCCGTATCAATTCAATCTTACTTATCAGAGGCTGGCCAACATTGTGGCGGCGCTTAAACAGGTGTTAAATATTGATGATAATCGTGTTTATGCTTTTGGCCACTCAGACGGTGCCGATGGTGCAATAGGTTTAGGTGTTTATGAGCCGAGCCAGTTTGCGGCGGTGGTGGCTTACAACACTATGTTTAAGAACCTTTTTGCGCATGATTATTATATCCGGAATATTCAAAACCGATCGCTTTACGAGGTGCATTCAGATAGGGATGCTTTAAGAAGAATAGACGTCAACCGACAGATCATAGATTCGATTAAGACGTTTGACAACCGCATTAGCTATAAAGAATATCAAGGGTACGAGCATTGGGATAAGCATTTGGCAATTGACGCGCCCAATGCCGACAAGTTTATGAAGGCAAATATCCGTGACGCTTATCAACACACCATCTTTTTAGAGACTACGCAAAATAGCCCCTATAATTCCTGCGATTGGCTAACTGTTTTAAAGGCAGATACCATTAGCCAAAGCACTAATTGGTATAAGCCATTTGAAGTTACATATCGTTATTTCCTTGAAAGACAAGGCGAGTGGTATACCGATAATTACTATCAGCCTCTTAAAAGCGCCGTTGTAAAAGCTTCTTACACAAACAACGTCTTTACGCTGCAAACATCCTGTGCAGCGGAGGTAGCCCTAAAGATAAGCCCGAAGATGGTTGATTTGACTAAACCGATTAAGGTTATTATCAACGGCAAAGAAGTCTACCACAAGGCGGTTGCAGCTGATAAAATTTACATTGTTAACAACTTCAAAAGCAATTTTGACCGTGATGCGATATGGGTAAATCAGCTTAATTTCAAAGTGGAGTAATTTCTCTATATTGGCGCCAACATGCCGCAAACACAGGCCGCGGGCCAACCTTCAAAACCTAAGATCGTATACGTTGATAATATAAAGGTAGCGCTCACAGTGCTGGTAATTTTACATCACGCCTTTATAACCTATGGCGCACCGGGTCGCTGGTATTATGCAGAGAAAACTGCAAAGGCCGCTGCCGTAATACCCCATGACCTTGTTTGTAGCCGTACCAATCCTTCTTTATGGGTTGTTTCTTTTTGCTGTCGGCATTGTTTGTACCGGCATCATATTATAAAAAAGGTGTGCTGCGCTTTTTGAGCGATAGGTTGTTGCGCTTTGGTGTTCCATTAGTTTTCTATGCGTTCATTTTATCCCCCATCATGAATTTTATGGTGTACCGGTATGCCGGTAAGCATCCAATAACATTTATGCAATTTTTAACCGGATATGATGGCTGGATCCAATTTGGTGTGCTTTGGTTTGTATGGGCATTGCTGTTATTCAATATAGTATACGTGCTTGTGATTAGATTGGCAGGTGATAAGCCGCCGGTATTTAAAACACCTTCCATACCAATGATGCTGTTATTTGCAGAGTGCTTTGGATCATAACCTTTTTGGTGCGTATTATTTTCCCGATAGGATGGACATTACAGCCTTTTGGTTTCCAATTGGGGCATTTTGCGTAATACATTTTACTCTTTGTATTTGGCCTCATTGCGGCAAACAATAACTGGCTGGCGCAAACGGAATATAAACAGGGGAAATTGATGGCATGGTTTGCTGTGGCAACTATCTTTATTGGGTTTCCTGCAATGTATGCCATCAAAGTGACGTTGAACAATCCGACAGAATGGTTTAACGGGGGCTTGCATTTAGAGGCTGCAATGTATGCTTTTTGGGAGCAGTTTACAGGGGTGGCGATAATTGTTGCATTGCTTTGTATCTGCAAGCATACATGGAATACGCAATCTAAATTTATGAGGGGTTTGTCGCGCTCCGCATTTGCTGTTTATATTTTGCATCCCTTTGTATTGATTTCATTGTCAATGCTTTTGATCAATTGGCAGGTCGACCCTATTTATAAGCTTTTGGTAGTTGCGCCGCTTGGCATTATCATCAGCTTTTCACTGGGCGGCTTAGTGGTGCGCATCCCTGGTGTTAACCGCATTATTTAAAATACGACTGTTATGTAGCTTGTATTATCGCTATTTTTGTGGCGATGAAAAGCAAGCAACCTAATATACTGGTAGTAAACGATGATGGTATAACCGCGCCGGGCATAAAAGCCTTGATGCACGCCATGAAAGCCCTGGGCAGGGTAGTGGTAGTAGCGCCGGATAGTCCGCAATCGGGCATGGGGCATGCTATCACTATCGGTAAACCGCTTCGCCTGGATAAAATAGAACTTTACGATGGTATTGAGACTTACCGCTGCAGCGGTACGCCGGTTGATTGTGTAAAGCTTGCCGTCAACTCGGTTTTTAAAGGTCAGCGGCACGATCTGTGTGTATCGGGCATTAATCACGGTTTAAACAATTCTATCAACGTGCTTTACTCGGGTACTATGTCGGCCGCGGTTGAGGGCGCTATTGAGAGCATACCGTCTATCGGCTTTTCTTTGGATGATTATACCATGCAGGCCGATTTTGAGCCATGCATAAAATTTGTTAAGGAAATAGCTTCGCAAGTTTTAGCGCAGGGGTTACCTATCGGTACGGTGCTTAACGTTAACTTTCCGCAGGGCGCTCAAATAAAAGGCATAAAAGTTTGCAGGCAGGCTAACGCCAAGTGGGCCGAAGAATTTGACGAACGTAACGATCCGCACGGCCGACCTTATTACTGGCTTACCGGTGTTTTTCAGAACAACGATAATGGTGAAGACACTGATGTATGGGCTTTAGATCATAATTATGCAAGCGTAGTACCTGTACAATTTGATATGACCGCCCACCATGCAATACCTGTATTAAACAGCTGGAAATTTAATGTTTAATCGTAACAGCACTTTACTGGGAATTGGCCTGGCTGCATTGCCGCCAATTGTGTTATGGCTCATTTTTGTAATATTTTTAAAGAATGATGCCATTATTATGGATAAGCCGGCAATCCCTTACCTAATAGCCATAGGCTTAAACCTGGTTATGCTGCGTTATTTTGCCCGTAAACATTTCGATCTAACCTCGCGCGGAATTATGATGACCACTTTTGTGTGCATGTTGTTAATTGCGATATTCAAATTTCATTAAGTATGAAGTACTACCTGGTGGCCGGAGAGGCTTCGGGCGATCTGCACGGGGCAAACTTGATGAAAGCATTGAAGGAGCGCGATGCTGATGCAGATTTTAGATACTTTGGCGGCGACCTGATGCAGGCCGAAGGTGGCACCCTGGTAAAATACTACGCCGATATGGCCTTTATGGGTTTTGTAGAAGTGCTGTTTAATCTGAAAACGATCCTCAAAAACCTACGCACCTGTAAGCAAGATATATTGCAATATCAGCCAGATGTTCTCGTATTAATAGATTTTCCGGGTTTTAATTTGAAGATAGCGGAGTTTGCAAAGCAAAATAATTTGCTGGTTTGCTATTACATCTCACCAAAAGTGTGGGCCTGGAATCAAAAACGTGTCTTAAAAATCAAACGCATTGTAGACCATCTGTTCTGTATTTTACCATTCGAAGTGCAGTTTTATAAGGAGTGGGGAATGGATATCGACTACGTCGGTAACCCGCTGCTTGATGCTGTTGATGCATTTACCCCTGATCCTGATTTTAGAGAGAAGCATAATCTCCAAAATAAAAAGATCATTGCCTTGCTTCCCGGTAGCAGAAAACAAGAGATCAGTCGCTTACTGCCTGATATGGCAGCTGCTGCCAGAAGGTTTCCGGATTTTATGCTGGTTGTTGCAGGTGCGCCTTCCTTTTATGCTGATTACTATTCGCAATATCTGAACGGTGCCGACGTGCCCGTTATATTCGATAGCACTTATGATATTCTCTGCAATGCCGAAGCTGCGCTGGTCGCATCCGGAACTGCTACTTTAGAAACCGCTTTGTTTAACGTGCCACAGGTGGTTTTATATAAAGGAAATGCTTTAACCATTGGCATAGCGCGCATGCTGGTAAAGATTAAATTTATATCACTTGTAAACCTTATTATGGATAAACTGGTGGTGAAAGAGTTAATACAGGAGGATTGTAATCCAAAGGTTATCGCTACAGAGCTGAATAAGTTACTGAACGACAATCTTTATCGGACTGAAATGCTACGTAATTACGATCTTCTTGATGAGCGGATGGGCCTGCCCGGCGCATCTGCTAAAACTGCTTCGCTTATTTTGAAGTATGCTTCAAAAAAATAAGGCTCCGCTATCTGGTAGCCGAGCCTTAAGTCTCTCAAAGGTGAAATGTTTAAAATAGAATAGATGATATATGGTAGATCAGGCAGCTGACAACTGTTGTTGCGCAGCCTTCTGTTTGTTGCTTGAGAATTGATTACGCTCTCTGAAAGCCTTTAGGTCTTCCATCAACAAGTTCTTTAACTCATTATCATAACGCGCAACTAATTTGCTGGTAGCTTGTTTGTAGGTTTTCATAGGTAAATATTTTGTTGTGAGTGTTTTTGTTTTAGTTTTAGTGTAGATGTTTTAAATCATTAAGCTGCTTTTTTTGATTTGATCGCTTTTAGATCACTCATCAAAATGTTCATTAGCTCTTTATCGAAACGGTTAACTAATTTGCTTGTTGCTGTTTTTTGAGTTTTCATAGTTCAAGTATTTTTATATTCAGTTATAGTTATTTGTCTTTGTTTTTGTCTTCTTCTTCGTCCTGGTTCTCAGTCAAATTATCGTGCCTGCGTTTTGCCTCTCTGTGTTGCCTTTCCACTTGCTCCTCGTCGCGGCTGTCTGAGGTTTTCTCCGGCTCTCCTGGGTTGTCCCATTCCTTTTCGTCGCCGTTTTTCTCAATAATGTTATCGATAGCCATAGTAACGTTGTTTGATATATGCTGTTCCAATTGAATGCCAAAAATTCCAAATCGGAGAAAAAAAATTGCGAGAAGTGAAAAATATCTAAGTGAACGTTGATATTAGATAATTTGAGTGGATTTTAAACCGTTTCAGAAATGGGTTTTTAGTATTAGCAATACCACGTGATCAAAAATGTACTCTCAACATTAAAAAAATGATGCAAATCAATTATAAATGTGTTCGGTTTTGAATAATCAAGTGTAAGGTTGTATTGTAATCTTCTATTATAGGGAAGTATTTACGACCAAACGCTATTATTTTTAAATTTTTTGGTTATTTATGATTTAAACTGATCAATTATGCAGCTTTAGCACGTAAAATGATATAAAAATTAGCAAATCAATCACTTTATTAAACATTTATTACTATTTATTGGTTAAATTAATGTTAATAACAAGTTATCTCGGCTTTTTATATGATAAATTTTAAGTTTTTATTGAAAAAATTATGATTATTTTGATGAATGTTAATATATTTGCTTCATCGTTGCGAGAGCGATAAAATAATTAGGTTGCAAATCAAAAGGTTACAATTTAATTACAAAATTTATTTTCTGATTTAAAAGATAGTGTTACTTTTACACTATTAAAATTTAATAAAAAGTCTTCTCATAATTTAGGTTTATAATTGGTTAGTAAAGGCCCCTGCCCATCAGGGGCTTTACTTTTTTATAAACTTTTCATAGTCGTTGTCTGTTATTTAGTCCAGTATCTTTCGCAGTGATGCATCACGATGTATATTTGATTATCTTAAACCAAAATTCACCTCCATTGGAAAATACTCACTCGGTTTTAGTGCTGTGCCTTGGGCTTGTGTTCAGCGTATCATTATTGGTTCTGCTGGCCAACAGATTGAAGATTGCCTACCCTATTTTTTTAACCCTTGCGGGCTTATTGATCAGCTTTATTCCCGCTGTTCCTATCATACATATCGATTCTGATCTTGTATTTCTGGTGATACTGCCGCCTATATTGTATGATGCTGCGCAAAATATGTCGTTAAAGGCGTTATGGCGTTGGCGCCGTATCATCAGTGGTATGTCTATAGGTTTCGTACTTTTCACAGCAATTGCCGTAGCGTTTGTAAGCCATTGGCTTATTCCGGGCTTTACTATGGAGCAGGGATTTTTGTTAGGGGCTATTATATCTCCGCCCGACGCCGCAGCCGCCACGGCTGTTTTGCAATACGTAAAGCTGCCTAAAGGCATGGTCTCCATATTAGAAGGTGAAAGTTTGCTGAATGATGCTACTAGCTTAACCATATTCAGGTTTGCTTTGGCGGCAATTTTAACCAATCACTTTACGTGGGGGGCAGCAGCAGGTGGTTTTATACTGGTAGTTATGTCGGGTATCTTCATCGGGCTTTTGTTCGGATTGATATTTTACGCCATATATAAATGGCTGCCCACAACGGTTGATCTGGACATAGCCATTTCCTTGGTTATACCTTATATCATTTATATTACTGCAGAGGCGGTTCACTCATCAGGTGTATTAGCAGTTGTTAGCGGGGGCTTGTTTATCGCCTACCAAAATCACTTTGTTTTTTCGCATAGCAGCAGGCTGCGGTCGGGGGCGCTATGGTCGTCAATTGTATTTATATTGAATGCTGTTGTTTTCTTTTTGATAGGATTGCAATTGCCGGATATAGCAAAAGGCATTGGCTCTGTTGCTATGGGTACTGCGCTTGTAATTGCATTGGTAATATCTTTAGTGGTGATAGTTGCCAGGATGGTTGCCGGCATATTTACTGGGGTATTTACCCGTTTTATGGGCCGCTACATTACAGTTGCACAAAGCAATCCGGGCTGGCGTAATCCCTTGATCGTTGGGTGGGTAGGTATGCGTGGTGTAGTATCATTAGCATCGGCACTATCAATTCCTTTGCTGCTTGAAAACGGAAAGGCATTTCCCCATCGCAACTTAATACTGTTCATCACCTTTGTTACCATCGTTGTAACCTTGGTGGGGCAGGGGTTGGTACTCCCGTGGGTGATAAGGGTCGTGAAACCGGATAAAGGTATCGATCAAAGACCAGACGACCAGCAGATAGTAGAGATTGAATTAAAATTAATGAATACTGCCGTGGCAGAAATGGACGAAAAATACGATAGCCAAATGCAAAGCAACCCATTGCTATTGCATAAGTACGAGTTTGTTAAAAATAAGATTGATCTGCTGGAGTGTTCTGTAAAAGGTGATGGCGAAAGAGAGTGGGCCAACAAACTGGTTAAGGAATATAGACGCATCATGACAGCCGTTACCGAAAAAGAGAGGAGTAAACTCCATTACTTCCGCAAAAAGGAAGGCTTTGATGATGATGTGATCCGCCTGATAGAGAACCGGCTTGACCTTGAAGAGGAGAATATGAAAGATAATGTTGAGTAAACGGATATCCGCACTAAAAATTCTTTTCCATTTTACTTACATAATGATATATTTGCAGCCCACACGGGGGATTAGCTCAGCTGGCTAGAGCGCTTGCATGGCATGCAAGAGGTCATCGGTTCGACTCCGATATTCTCCACTAATTTTAAATCGCCCCGCAAGGGCGATTTTTTTCTTTTAAGCCAATCATTTATTCGACAAATATTTTTTAACCTCACACTTAACCTACATTAAGTGCAAGCAGTGCAACGGCTTGTACCTTTGTATCAACAAATAACAATTACAATGGCACAAACAGTATTGCATAAAGCAGCAACCCGTGGTTTTGCAGACCATGGTTGGTTAAAAAGTCATCATACATTTAGTTTCGCTAACTATTACAATCCCGAAAGGATAAATTTTGGCGCCCTGAGAGTTTTGAATGATGATAGTGTTGACGGTGGCAGAGGTTTTGGCGAACACCCGCATGATAATATGGAGATCATATCCATACCGTTGGAGGGCGACTTGGAACATCGCGACAGCATGGATAATGTTGCTGTGATCAAAAACGGGGATATACAGGTGATGAGCGCAGGCACTGGCATTTATCATAGCGAGTACAATAAAGCAGCTAACAGCCAGGTAAAGTTTTTGCAGATATGGGTGTTCCCTAATAAGCGTAATGTGGAACCACGGTATGATCAGCTTACTTTGCAGGCTGAAGACCGCCATAATAAATTGCAGCAGGTATTATCACCAAACCCGGATGATGCAGGGGTATGGATCCACCAAAATGCCTGGTTTAACCTCGGCGAATTTAATAAAGGCATAACAACAGAATATAAAATGCACAAACCGGGACAGGGCGTTTACGTTTTTGTTTTAAAGGGGGATGTTAACGTAAACAATGTGCTACTGAACACCCGCGATGGTTTAGGGATCTGGGATACTGATCAGTTTTCGATCACTGCTGAAACCGACGCTGAGTTTTTGTTAATGGAAGTACCAATGGAATTTTGATGATGAAAAAGTGTGAGATATTGGTGGTATGCCGCCATCCGGATATTCTGGCGACAGTTGTAAGGCTGATCAACAATAACCCGGAGTGGCATGCCACAGGCTGCCAGAGTGATGACAAAGCTGTTAAAGCTTTTATGCTAACCAAACATAATGTGGTATTAATTGGCGCAGGTGTTGAAGCTGAATCTGAAGCAAACTTGCGGGAGGAATTTATTGCGATAAACACAAAAGTAAAGATCGTTCAGCATTTCGGGGGTGGTAGCGGTTTGCTGTCTGCGGAAATATATGGTGCCTTACAAAGATAAGATAAGCAGATCTATCTTATCAACGTTTCAACAAAATCAACGGTGCAGCCAAATGCAATTTGTTTGCTCTGTGCCCATTCTATAATCTCGGAAAGCCTTTTCAGAAGTTTTTGCCCTGAATTCCTGACAATATAAGAGGGCAGGCCATATTGTGGCTTTGTTGGAAGATCAAAAAATTCCCAGGGATGGAAATATACGTTGAGGTAGCCGTCTTTTTTTAAGGTTGAAGAACAAAGGCTTTTAAGCAGCCACATGGGCAGGTTATGAAAGCTCAACCAAAATAATGGTATGCGTAACAACGGCGAAACGGAAGCCGGTAGTTGCAATACTCCACTTTTATAAAAGTATGTGCGAGGCTGATCAAAATTATTATAACGCCCCGGTAGCCAGGTAGGATTTAATGATGAGTTGTAAACGTAACCTGCTTTAGATATTTCTTCCTCATCAACCGGCATCATGCGCGGCATCCTGAATCCTGTAACCGCGTCGGCGGTAATTTCCTGTAATCTTAGTCGCGACCGCAAAAGATCTTCGGTAGCAAAAGCGGAATGGTAATATCCGTGAGAAGCCACCTCGTGCCCATCTGCTATTATTTGCTTTATCACATCCGGCTTGTGGTCAGCGTAATTAGCCGTGCAGTAGAAGGTGGCTTTGATGTTATATTTTTTCAATAATGCCAGCACCGCGGCATTGCCAATTGTTGAGACAGCTAATTGTTCATCAAAATTTATTTCCTTGCCAAGCTCAATAGGCAGATCAAACTCTTCAAGATCAAAACCAAGTAAGATCATCAGTTAAGCGGGAAATCCAATTCTTGACGTGCCGCTGTGACTACATTTGTTGACCGAATAATGTAGCTTGGTCGGTTCTTAGATTGCGCAAATATTTTACCCACATAAATGCCGATGACGCTGAGCAGGAACAATTGCATGCCACCCAAAAACTCAATAGAAGCGATAAGAGAGGCCCAGCCGGGTACTGCATACCCCTCAAAGTAACTGATCAATATATATGGAAAATATAAAATAGCTAATGCTGCAAAACCAAGCCCTATGCCGGCTGATACATACAATGGGCGCGGACTAAAGGCCATAATATTACCAATGGCGAATTTGAGCAGCTTAAAAAACGAATAACTCGCGTTGCCCATGTGCCTTTTAGATGGCGTGTATGGGAAGCCTATCTGTTTAAAACCAACCCATTTTACAATCCCTCTAAAGAATATCTCAGATTCATCAAGTTCTTTTAGTTGCTTAACAACCTTTGTGTCTATTAAACGATAGTCGGCAATACCATTTTCTAATTTAACGTCAGAAAGGGCGTTAATAACCTTATAAAAAAGTTTAGATGTTATGCGCTGGTAAATCTGTGCATGCTTGTTCGCTGTTTCGCGGTAAGTATAAACTACATCAAAACCATCTTCCCAATAGTTGAGCATTTTTTTGATAAGCTGGGGCGGGTGCTGCATATCTGCATCAATGGTTATTACTGCATCACCTTTGGCAAGGGCAAGCCCGGCCTTTAGGGCATAATCCTTACCAAAATTTCTTGAAAGCTCAACATAATAAACGTTGCTTTGCAGGCGAGCATTAAGCTTGATCTCGTTTAGCGTGTTATCTTCGCTGCCATCGTCCACAAATATCAGTTCGTAACTGTAATCAAGTGGCTTAAATAAATCTATAATATGGTTAGTAAGTTCACTAATATTGCCTTCCTCGTTGTGTGCAGGCACAACTACAGATATTAATTTGCGGGTGGGCATCGGGTTTATTAGATAGGGTGATTAATACTTTATTTAAACATTACGGTAATTAAAAAGCAAGTGATACAGCTATTTTAAATTTTTGTAACATTTAAGTTACTAATATAGATAAAATTTTAATCACACATTATATCTCATGTAATCCTTACGATGCGTTTACAATTCTCTCTTCGGCTTCAAAATTACGTGTTAGCATTTCGCAGATTATTTTAAGCCAGATAATAAGGCAGGGTAGCGATTTTAGGCGGTAAGGGTTCACATAATTCTTGGTCAAAAATTCCGGGAAGATGTCTGAAGTAGAAAAGCTCGTTAAAATTATAGCAAGCACCAGTAAGAATATCTCAAATTTGGTTACCGGCCGTTTAAGGTTCATGAACCAGATACCTACACCAGTTAAAGCAATAACATAAGTTGGCGATTCTGCTGAGCTACTGAAGATCACTGTAAATATCAATACAGAGGCAAGTAGCAATAAGCGGTAACGGGTATAACGATAAGCGCTGATCCGACAGTAAGGCAGCAGGAAAAGCAAAAGTGCAGGAGCTATCACTGCCAGGTTGTTCAGGTTGTTGATTTTAAATACTCTTGCTATCATCCCAAGTACAGAGATATTCTGCATCTCTGAGGACATATTTTCTGTGTTTTTCGCCACAAGGTCATAATACCAATCGCGGTAGGTTCGCACAATAAATGCCGGAGATGATATCGCCATCGGCAGCACAAACAATACTGCCGACCAAAATATGAGGCTGCTTATAAGTTTCAGTTTGTGATCAGAGAAAAAGAAAAAAGCCAGGCCTACGATGCCATAAAGTTTAGTCATGGTGCCTAACATGATCATGAGTGCTGCCCAAAAATCTTGTTTGGTGTTGATGAAGTAAAAGGTGAAAATAATAAATGCAGCTATACTGGGGTTGAACTGAAAGTAAAGCGATGATCCAACTAATTCGTTAGTGCATAGCAACAATATATAGTCAGACAGGTTGCTTTTGATCGGAAGTTTTTTGATAGCCAGGAATAGAAAGAAAGCGTTAAAAAACACCCAAAGCACAACCCCAATACTATCTGGCAATAAGGCAAACGGGGCTATTAGCAGCGAAAATACCGGGCCGTAATGATTACGGTCATAGTAATATTCTGGTTGTTGAACGTAAAGATTTAGTTGTTGCGTTACGTTCAGAAAATTATGCTTAAATATAAGGTAGTTATTAAGCGATTGATGCGAACAAACAGTTTTAATAACAAGGAAAAGGCTAATGCTAAACCAAAGGAAATATATAGCGTTACGTGCTGCGGTTGCACGGTTCATACTAAACGTCATTTGAGAGTTATGTTTTCGGCAAAGATAGCTAATCCTCTAATTGTAACAAATTAATTACACGTGGGGTGCATGCAGAGCTTTAATGCTGAACAATAGTCATTTCCGGAAAGATAACTTCTTTTAACAAGCCAAGTTCTCTGCTTAGTTTGCAAAATTCATAACGGCACTGTTTATAAAATTCCGGATAAACATTAACAAGTTCCGTGTTATTGACGATGGTTCCCAGCATGATACACTTTGAAAGATTATGCTGACCTGCCACATCCATAAATGCCCTTGTATTATCAATGATATGGATGTAGTCTTTTTCTAAAAGATTGATCTTTATGCGAAGAGCGTAAAAGGCAGTCTTCATATAATCTGTAAAAGTTTCCGGGCTTTGCCTGTAAAGCGCCTTATAAAGCTGGTAGCTCTCTGAAAGTTCAACGGTGCGGCCATGCCTGTAGTAGCAGTCCGCTTTTATCAGGCCGATAATAAATGAGTAGCCATGTTGTGCTGATACCTTAGGATTTTTGTAATTTTTCTCCAACGTACTGATATAGCGCAGTGTTTTAAGTGGCTTTTGAAAGATGATAAGCGTGTAAGCGCCTAAAAGGAACAGCATATCATGCGAAGCAGTATTGGTAAAATAGTTACCCTCTTTTGGTGGATTAAAGTAAAACCTTGTCAGCTCCTGTCCAACATCACGTTTTATTTCGCCTGTCTTCAGAAAACTGTAGATAGCATCCAGGCATTTAACAGGATTTATAGCAAAGCGGTTAAAGCTTTCTGATGGTAGGGCTTTGAGCTTTACAATGCATTCTTCCAGTTCGTTCATGTCGAACCTTAAAATAGCCGTAAGCGCTAAGGCAGTATGTATAAGCGCTTTTTTGCGGTTACTCAAATTAAATTTAAGCAAGCCTTGCAAGGTTCGTTTATATTTTAGGCTGATGAATTCGAGCCCGAAGAAGTAGTTGAAAAGCTCCGGACTGCAGTCTTGTCTGAAGAAGGATCTTAACGATTCGCTTTGCCCTTGGGTGGCGCATTGTTCGGAAAACATATCACCCATAAAGTTGATGAGGTCTGCCTTTTCAGTTAAGCTTAATTTAGCGTGCGTAAGCAGATCAAAATTGCAATGCTGCCCGGCTTTAAATGCATAAAGCACACACCACTGTAGTACGGGCACTTTTTGGGCGTTAGTTTCAAACAGGTTGTTTATCTGTGCTATCAGGCTCTCGTCAAAAATAGAATTGTTATTATATAGCAATGACTTGGCCAGAGCATGATTTTGGAAATACTGGTTAGTAAATTCAATAAATGAATTATAGTGTAAGCCCGTGCTTTTATTGATCTCACGAAGGTATCCAATACTCAGTAGTTCATGATACGCCTGGTAGTAAAGCTTAATTAAACCATTAACCTTTGCGCGCGGCACCGTAAAGTTACCGCTGGCAATGTCCATTTCATCAGCCAGGCCTTGTATAAGCAGCATTTTCTCTGCCGAGCTTTGGCCCATATAAATTTTATTAAGTATAAATGTTGAAACAAGCTCATACATGCATACCTGACTGATGTTATTAAGGCAAAAGTTTTGTGAGTTTTGTTTATAGTAAAATTGAAAATAAAGCGGATGGCTAAATTGAAGGGCTATATCTGTAGAAATATTGTTAGTGTTTCCCTGGTTTATTTTTGATGCCAGTTGCCTCACTTCGCCGGTATCAAATAAGGGAACGTTCAGCGCGCTGTTTTCATCGCCTATGAACCTGATAAACCAGTTTTCATCGTTAAGGTTAAACTCGTGCCTGTTGTTTATCCAAGTGAATGAGCGCATGGTAACGATGAGTTTGAACCAGGATGAACCTTGGTACAATGCTAAAATATCCAATAATTGCGCCTGCAGTAATTTATATTGTTCTGGTTTGTAAACATGCTCATCAAAGGCGTCTATGATCAGGTAAAAATTGCCGCCCTTTTCGCGCTGTTGGTTTAGCATCGCAGCAACATCGTCATTAGCAGTATAACCAAGTAAGGCAAGCAGCCAGTGGTTAATATCCTGCCCGCTTAAAAAGGCGTTCATCAATGCGCTGGTACTAAAAAACAGTACAACATCCTGATTGTTGCCTGCTCCGTTGTTTAACAAGCGTTCTTCTATCCAATGGCAAAGTGCTATGGTTTTACCGTGACCGGCTGGTGCAGCAAGCACCGTAGCAGAATAATGGTTATTTACAAAATCGTCCAGATGGTCTGATACAATACGCCTGGTGATGGTTTGACTATACGGTATGCCAGATTTATTGCGAAGTACCTGTAATGTAAAATTGGTGATCTTTTGGGCGTTTAGGTTTAAGCTGTCCCAATCAGGCGTGGTATATAGTGTGGTTTTGTTAGGTTTAACTTCCTGGCTGTGGCAAAAATCTTCCCAACCTTTAAATCCACAATATTTTGCCATTACATCAATTGTGAAAATTGATGGCTTAAACTTGCTGTAAGCAAAACCAAATACACGCTTAAGCGTAGTTTCGCTTACGCTTTGTTTGGTATGCCTAATAATGTCAGCTGCTATAATGCGGCAATCATGCGGGGTAATATTACTTAATCCCGATGTTGCGATAACAGCTCGCTTCAGTAGTTCATAATATTGTGGTAAAAATGACGTCATAAGCTAAGAGTAAGATGGACGTTAACATGTTTTTATGCAATAACCAGTTTTATACACTCGCGTACAGTCAGTTCTTCAGAAACATCTCCGGCACTTATTCTTCTACCGGTATTATAATCTAAGGCAATTTGATGCAACCGTTGCTCAAGCAGGCGGCAGCGCTCAGCGCTGTTATAGCCAACTTTTGTTAACGGTGTATTAGCCAGCAAGTTGTAGGGGTATTGGGCTGGCATGCCACCTGTGTTCAATATATCAAATTTAATCTGATTTGTTATAAATATGATATCCATCTACGCTTTTCCGATTAAATTATTAAAACTTTTCAGAATAATTGGTTTGTACGTAAATATAGTTAAACAAGTTATACAAAAAGGATGGCAATAATATCGAAGAAAATGAATTGCTGAATACTATAATCTGTAATGATATATTTTCGCTTAAATTGATATAATATTTCTAATAGGTTAAAAATTAACTCTAAAAGGTTGGATTTTAACAGTAGAGCTGCCGAGAAAAACTGTAAATCACGTAATTCTACGTGGTTTCTAAATGGAAAGATCAACCAGTTGATGTTTTAAAGCGAACATAACCAGTCCGGCAATGGTTTGGCAACCAATTTTGTTCATTAGAGAGTTGCGATGACCTTCAATAGTGCGGACGCTAAGGAACAGCTTATCAGCTATTTCCGTATTGTTGCGATCTTTACATATTAATTCCAGCACCTGAAGTTCGCGCCGGGTAAGCTTAGCCGGTAACTGATTCATGCTTTTAGTTAAAACAGCGCGTTGCAGATTGGTATTTTTAAGGGCGTGCTTTACTTCAGCATTGAAATAGAAACCATTTTTATTGACAGCTTCGATCGTGTAAATGAGTTCTGAAGCTTCACAATTCTTAAGCAGATACGACGCAGCGCCGCTGTTGATCATCTGGGTTATCAGCATTTCATTGGCGTGACCAGTAAGGACTACCACTTTTATCGCCGGATAATTTGCCTGTAAATATTTATTGAGCTCTATACCGTTCATATCCGGCATATCCAAGTCAACAATAGCTACGTCAATATTTTCGGCAATTGCTTCTAAAGCGCTTATAAAATCATTACCACCTTGATATTCACCGGCCAGATTAAAGGTATCGACCGAATTTATTAAAACGGCCAAACTTTGCCTGAACAGGTTTTGGTCATCAATTACAGCAATATTTATCCGCCTGTTCATTGGGGTTAAACAGTTTTAGGAGATGGGATAGGGTAACTTATCTCAATGTTAAATCCTTGGTTATCAAATAGCGGAATATTGTAACTTGCGTTGATGTTGAGCAGTCGGCTTTCAATGTTCTGCATACCCATCCCTTTCTTAAATATCTCAGGGCTTACCGTTAAGCCCTTGCCATTATCCGCATAGTCTAATAGCAGGATATTGTCTCTTCTTTTGACCGTTATAACAGCAGCACTTGCGCCAGAATGTTTGATGGTGTTGTTAAGCAATTCCTCTAAAACCCTGTAAAGTGCTGTTGCTGTGTTGATGGGTAACTCAGAAAGTTCCTGTTCAGCTTCGTTTATAAAATCAATGTTTAGTTTGCCGGATTGACTGATCATGGTGCAATGCTCTGCAACAGCTGCTGACAGACCGTAATAGCGTAGGGTAGTAGGCGACAAGTTATGTGAGATGTTTCTCACATCTTTAACTATCTTATCAATGATGGTTTTGCTTGATCTGGAAAACTCTTTAAAGCTATCGTCATCTTTTCCGGTAGGTTTAAACATCTCTATAAGCAATCTCAGGCCCGATATGGTTGAGCCTACATCGTCATGCAGGTCTTGCCCTATTCTTTTGCGCTCAGCTTCCTGCATCTCAATGGTGGCACGCAGCAACTCTTTCTGGTGCTCTATTTGCGCCTGTTGAAATTCCTGGCGTTGCCTAAGCAGTTTGTTTTGATTTCGGACTGAATAAATGATAAAGGCGGAGACGAAAATGAACACGCCCACCATGGCAAGAATGATCAGGACGGCTGTGTTATCGTTATTTGTGATCTGCATTTGCTAAAACCTATTGCAAATAAAACATATTCTATGATTAATATAGTATCATGAAATGTCCATACTATATCGGTAAATATGTTTCGTTCTAAAAAAAAGTTAAAAAAAATAAAAATGATGAACCCAACTGCGTAATACATCAAAAGCCCGGCGTTAATCCAATTAAAATTATCGTCTGTCCATTTTTTTTCGTCCGCGCCTTTTTTGATCACATACCCCATACAAAACGCTACTATTATAAATGCGCAAATTGGCCGCGAGTAGGTGTTAAACTCTATTTTATTTTGAATGAAGAAATAATTAATAACACAAAAAATATCGAAGATGGCTACCATAAAATACATATATGGCCGCCATCGCTTATCATAGACATAGCTGAAGATAAGTGTAATGAAAGTAAATTCAAGTATAGTATAGAAATGGAATAAGCCCACTGTGTGATAGTGATGAGCCATCATGATAAGGGAAATCAAATTCAACAAACTGCCTGCAATGGTAAAAAACAGAAGAAGTTTAAATGGTGCGGGTAAACAAAGATAATTTCTTAAGCCAATAAAGATGGGTATAAGCGCGCTGATTGGTACAATATACGTGGAATAAAAGTCGAACATAAAAAGGGGATGTGCAAGGCCTAAAGATAATTAAAGCTATATACATCATCCCCTTAAAATCAAAAAACTGTCGGCAAAAAGATAATTATCAAAGTAGCTGATAGTCTCGATTAGCCTGATTATTCTACTGGAGGTTCTTCCGTACAATAAGGTGGGCAAGATTTGCTCATGTCGTAAGTGTTGCTTTGACTTCCATCACCACCTTCAACCTCGGTACCGGATCCGGGCTGTCCCTGAGGCATGATAATACGACGGACTTCTTTGCCATCCACTACCGGAATAAAAATAAGTTTTGCAGAGGTTGGATCGTCGGCGATCTCAAGACCGATGTGCACTCGTACAGCCTCTGCATCAGGATTAAACTGTACAATGTTAGTAAAACTTGCAATGGGGATAAGGAATGACCGGATGTCAAAGTCAGGCTCCTGGTCGGTAAGGAATGCTTTCCAATTAGCGATCATCTGGTCGGCTTCAATAACAGGGATGCTTCCTTCAGGGAAAAAAGATTCACTCATTTGTTTTGGTGTTTTAGATTAATAAATAATGAATTGATGTTTTAAGCGTTGACTTGTTAAATCTGTGCAATTACATCAGTTAGCTTTGGCTCCCGCCAATGCAATTCATTGGAATAAGTTTTTTTCTCTGAGCAGCTAAAATAATGAACAAAATGGATAGACCACTCTTTTTGTGAATAAAATGGTAAAGCTGACCAGTAAATGAACAAAGTGCTTTAAGGTTATTCGGTTTTCAAGAGCGTAATTAGGATCAAGATCAAACCTAACACTCTATGCATGAAAACCTCTACCTACTTTAGCAGATTTGTAGCCGTTCTGCTACTACTGCTTTGTACTACTCTCAATGTAATTGCGCAGCGCAACTTCGCTACAACACAGCAAAGCGGCCGTAACGACATTTTGTGTCTCGGTTGTGTTGTTGACAACGCCGCACTTGCCGTTGACGGCAACCTGCAAACCAACTCGGTAATTAGGGTTGGGGTAGGTGTAGCCGCATCAACCTACCAGGAACTTATATTTCCCGGTGCAGCCAAGGTTGCCGCTAACACGCCTGTAACAGTTAAACTGGGCACAGGCGATAATTTGCTGGACCTTACGGTGCTGGGGCGCATAACTATTCGCGCTTACAATGGCAATACACCTGTGGGCGGAGCTATTGCTGCTAATACCCTTTTAACAGCTTTAAGCAACAACAACCAGTTACAGCTTAGCATTACACCAACAGCAACTTACGACAGGATACGCATTACCCTCGGTGGTGGCCTGGTTGGCGCACTAAGCAGCATTTACGTTTACGACGCCTTTTACAACGGGCCGGCAAACGTTGCCTGTAACAACGCGTTCGACGAATTGCATGGGATATCAGCAGGGTTGCTTAACCTTGGTGTTGATGTGGGGGGCGTTGCCAACCCACAAAATGCTATTGATGGTAACATCAATACGGCATCAACCCTTAATGCAGGCATAGCTGCAGTAGGGGCTTACGCACAGCAAACCGTTATTTATGAACGATTATCAACCATAGGCGACTCAGTTCGCCTTACTATGGCTTTGCCGCCTGCGCTGATAGATGCGGGTGTGCTGGCCAACATTTCTATATCAACCTACAACGGCAATACTTACAATAATGATGCTGTTGTTTTTAATTCAGCGTTGATCAACCTCCGTTTGCTCGATCTGGTGAACGGTCGCCGCAGGTTTACCGTAACCTATGCGCCTGCAAAGGCATTTGACAGGGTACAACTGCGCCTTGGCGGCGGTATTGCCAATGTACTATCAAGCCTGAACCTATTTGAGGCCGAAAAGCTGATACCACGACCTGTGATCAGATTCAACAACGTAGTCACTGATAACGCGAATGTTTGTGCCGGCAGCCCGGTATCATTAACGGCTGTTGCAGTGCCTAATACTGTGTTTAAATGGTATACCCAGCCAACCGGCGGTACCGCAGTGTTCACAGGTACAACATTTTCACCAGGTGTGCTTGCTGCTACAACAAGCTACTACGTTTCGGCCATGCGCAACGGATGTACCGATGAATCTGAGCGCACAAAGGTAACCGTGACTGTTAATCCAGTACCGGCTGCACCCGTTGTCGCTAATAATAACTTGTCTGTTTGTCCCGGTGGAACGGTCACTTTTACCGCTACCCCGGTTACGGGCGTATCCATAAAATGGTATGCAACGGCTACCAGCACCACGGTATTAGCAACAGGTAACAGCTTTACTACACCTGCAATAAACGCCACAACAACTTACTTTGCAGAGGCTACCACAGGTGGCGCTTGCCCAAGCCCAACACGTACGCAAGTTACTGCCACGCTAAGTGAGCTACCTGCAGTGCCAACGCTAACGGCCAACAATGTAACTATTTGTACCGGCGATGTGGCTATACTTTCAATAGCTACGCCTGTGGCGGGGCAAACTTACAACTGGTATACCGTAGCAACAGGCGGCACACCTGTTTACACAGGTATTAATTTTACAACACCTGCTTTAACTGCAAATGCAGTTTATTATGCCGCGGCTGTAAGTGCAACTGGCTGCGAAAGCGGCACCCGTGTGCAGGCAAACGTTACAGTATCGCCCAAACCGGCTAACCCAACACTGGCTGCAAGCAACCAAACTATTACGGCTGGCCAAACTGCAACCGTCAGTGTAACCAATGCCCAAACAGGAGTTACTTACAGGTGGTATACATCTGCCAACGCAGCCACCCCTGTATTTACCGGCAATACTTACACCACGCCTGCTTTATTTACCAATACAACCTATTATGTGGCTGCATTTAACGCAGCGGGTTGCGAATCAGCAGCGCGAACATCCATCACCATCAACGTAAACATCAATAATAATTCGCCATGTTCGTTTGCAAACGTGCAAACAAGTAATACTAACGGCCTCTGCGTTGGCTGTTTTGTTGAAAATGGCGCACTTGCTACAGATGCAGATACAACCACTGCTTCAACTTTGCACGTAATAGCGGGTTTATTGGGCGGTTACCAGGAACAAAACCTCGTGTTCCAACAACCGGGCCTCGCGGGCGATACTGTGAAGCTTGTTTTCCGCTCACCCGTCGGTTTGGCGGATGTAAGTTTGCTTGGCCAGATCTCGGTGGCGTTATACAATGGTGGTACACAGGTAGGCAGGTACACGCTTGATAATAATTTACTTACACTGCGCTTATTAGGTCCGGGTAACCGTTACGGTGTTTTCATCCCTGCAACCGGTAATTACGACAGGGTGCAGATCCGCTTAAATGCGGGTGTTGCAGGTTTGCTTACCGCGCTTGATGTTTATTATGCTGTACAGCAGTTCCCTAAACCGGTATTTGGTAATGGCTCGCCGCAAATATGCAGCGGTAGTCCGGCAACGCTAACTGTTACGGCGCCTACTACCGGTACCATCAGCTGGTTTGCCAACCCAACCGGAGGCACTGCGCTTAAAACAGGTCTATCTTATACCACCGCTAACCTAACTGCTACTACTACTTACTATGTGGAGTATAGCCGCGGTACCTGCGTTAGCCCGGTGCGTTATCCTATAACAGTTACTGTAAACAATCCCCCTTCTAAACCAACAGTTGTACCACCAACCACAACCATTACCGCCGGCCAAACTGCTACATTTAAGGCTACCGGTGCTACAGGTACGGTTATCAAATGGTACGAGGCGGCAACCGGCGGCACACCGGTGTTCACGGGTGCAACGTTCACTACACCTGCACTTTCGGCAAACAAAACATATTATGCCGAAGCAGTATTAGGCGATTGCCCATCACCAGACCGTACACCGGCATCGGTTACGGTAACACCGGTTGTGGTGCCTAATGTAACGGTAGTACCGCCAACCCAAGCGGTAGATCCGGGTACATCGGCAACTTTGGTGGCATCATCAACCACACCTAACGTTACCTTTAACTGGTACACGCAGCCAACCGGCGGTACAATCGTATATACCGGCGCAACATTTAACACGCCGTCGGTATTTGCACCAACTACTTACTATGCAGAAGCCGTTACGCAAGCCGGTGTGAGATCTGCAACAAGGGCACCGGGTGCAATTACGCTTAACTCAACGTCTACCAACCCTGTGCCTTGTGGTGCGGCAATTGCACAAACCAATACAGTTGGTGGCGGCCTGCTATGTGCGCTATGTGGTATATCAAACGCAAACGGTGCCGTTGATAACGGCCGTAACACATTTTCTCAATTAAATGTACCTATCGGAGTTTTGGGCGGCTATGCCGATCAGACCTTGAGGTTTGCCAATATTGGCCGTTCAGGCGATAGCATTATTGTGGAAATGGGTATCCCGGGCAGCCTTGCAAGCGTAGGCGTACTATCGCAAATAAGTTTAGCTACATACAATGGCGCTACCTTTAATAATGATAGAACAGCTCTTAACGGTGCATTACTTACCATCACTTTATTAAACAACACCAGCCGTTTCCGCGTGGCATTTAAAGCTACCGCAGATTTCGACAGGGTAGAGGTAAGGTTGAACTCCGGCGTTGCCGGCGTTTTAACCGCATTAAATATTTATGATGCGGCACAATCGGTTGCTGCGCCAACGGTAACAGCTGCAAGTGTTACCGCCTGCGCCGGAACGCAAGCAACACTAAGCGCAACCGCCCCAAGCCACGTTACCATTAAATGGTATACAACTGCAACAGGCGGTACGCCGGTGGCAACAGGTGCAACTTTTAACACACCTGTACTTACATCAAATGTTACTTATTATGCAGAAGCAAGCCGCACAGCCGACGGTTGTGCTCAGGCCGTTCGTACTCCGATAGTAGTTACCGTAACGCCGGCTCCTAATGCGCCGGTGGTAGCTGCGCCAACGGTAACTGTCTGCTCAGGTCAGCCTGCAACATTTACTGCTACCGCCGTAAACGGTGTAACCTTTGCGTTGTACGCTACGCCAACAGGTGGTACACCTTTAGCAACAGGTAACAGCTTTACGACCGGCCCGCTTACCGCTAATACCACATATTACGTAGAAGCACAGGCTGCGGGAGGATGCGGTAGTTCGGCACGTACGCAGGTTACAGCTAATGTAACTGCTACCCCATTGGTACCAACCGTGCAGCAAAGCACCGTACAAACCTGTTCAGGTTCTACAGCTACGCTGACTGCAAGCTCAACCCAGCCGGGCGTTACCTTTAACTGGTACACTACTGCCACAGGTGGAACACCAGTAGCTACCGGCGCCACATTTGTAACGCCTGAGCTTACTGCCAGCAGATCTTATTTTGTGGAGGCTGCTTCAGGCACTTGCGTTAGCACAACCAGGGCTGAGGTTAAGGTTAATGTTAACCCTACACCGGCTGATCCAACAGTTACCATTACCCCGGCTGGCGGACAGATCTCATCAGGCCAAACCGCTTCACTTACAGCTTCATCAACCACTGCGGGTGCTACCTTTAAATGGTATACCTCTGCAACAGGTGGTACCGCAATATTTACCGGGGCAACCTTCACTACCCCTGTATTAACAGCCAATACTACATACTATGTAGAGGCAGTGTTAACGGCAACAGGTTGTACCAGTGCATCGCGCACGCCGGTAACTGTTACGGTAAATCCGATATTCTCAACATCATGTGATTTCGCATCAACTCAATTAACAGATGTAAACGGCGGATTGCTGTGTGTTGGATGTTCAATAACTAATCCTAATAACTCCATAGATACCGACACTACAAACTTTGCCCGCCTAAACATGCCGGTAGCGGTGCTTGGCTCGTATGTGGCCCAGCAACTGATCTTCAGCGATGGCGGCCTGGCAGGTGATAGTGTTACAGTTAAGATAGCTATCCCGGCTACTATTGCTTCGGCAACGGTGCTTAACCAATTACAGATAGCATCTTATAACGGTGGTACATATAACGGCGACAGGATAAACCTGAGCAGCAGCCTTATCGGTTTGCGAGTGCTTGCCGGTGGCCGTACCGCTATTATCAGGTTTGCGCCAAAAGCTGCCTTTGATCGCATCGAAATAAGGTTGAACAGTGCAGTGGCAGCCGTGTTTAACACAGCTGATATTTACTACGCAAGCAAACAGGTTGATGCCCCTATAGTAAATCTATCAACTGTAAATATTTGCTCGGGTTCAACAGCAACATTTACTGTTAACAACCCTAAGGCAGGTGTTACTTACACCTGGTACACCAGTGCTACCGGCAACATAGTAGCAGGTACGGGTGTAAGCTTTACCACACCGGTACTTAATGCTACAACAACCTATTATGTAGGCAGCAGCCGCACATCAAACGGTTGTGCTAACCCTAACCGTGTAGCGGTAACTGCAAACGTAACGCCATCACCGGTTAACCCAACACTAAACCAAACTGCAGCAACTATCTGCGCCGGCGAAACCGTAACCTTTACCGTTACAAACGCAGGTACAGGTACAGTACGCTGGTATAATGCTGCCACAAATGGCACGCTTTTATTCACCGGCGCAAGCTACACCGTAACGCCGCTTGCCAACAGTACTTATTACGCTGAATTAAGCAACGGAACCTGTACAAGCCCATCGCGCACAACAGCTACCGTTACTGTAAATCCGCGCCCGGCTAAACCGGGTGTAGATGCAGCTAACGTACAGGTTTGTACAGGCGGCACTGCAACTTTAAGCGTAACCAACCCAGATGCAGGTGTTACCTACAATTGGTACACCACTGCAACTGCAGGCACTATTGTTTACACAGGTGCAACTGTTACCACTGCGCCGATCAGCCAAAACACAACTTTCTATGTTGAAGCTGTGAACAACGCTGGCGGTTGTGTCAACAATGGTGGCCGCACAGCCGTAGCCGTTACTGTAACCGGAGTTATAGATGCACCTATGCTTAACGCAACTAACACTACAGTTTGTAGTGGCGGATCAGTAACTATCAGCGTTAACAACCCGGTAGCCGGTCAGCAATATAATTTCTATACAGATGTAACTTCGGCCACGCCGGTATTTACAGGTACGAGCTATACGCTTAACAATGTAACTGCAAACGTATCGCTGTTTGTTGAGGCGGTGAGAGGAACCTGTACAAGTGCAACCCGCGCCCGTGCAGATATCACTGTTACACCTGCACCAAATCCGCCGCAGGTACAGGCACCGGCAGGTGGTTTGGTAGCCTGCGATGGTAGCGACTTCACCATCAGTATTGCTAACCCGCAAGCCGATCTGGTTTACAGATGGTACAGCGCTGCGACAGGTGGCACACTGCTTTACACAGGTACCGAGTACACAGTAAATATTTCTGCAACAACAACCTATTATGTTGAAGCTGCAAGCGCAGTCAACTGTAACCCATCAATCCGTACACCGGTTACGGTTACCGTTAGTCCGCTGCCTCCGGATCCAACCGTTACGGCAACAAATGTTGCCGTGTGCTTTGGTAGCAGCGCTACGCTAAGTGTGGCCGCTCCACAAAATGGTATCACTTACAAATGGTACAGCTCGCCGGCACAAACTACCGTATTGTTTACGGGGCCAACCTATGTAACAGATGCTATTACAGCAACTACCAATTTTTATGTAGCTGCGTTTAACAGCAACGGTTGCAGCAGCAGCAACCTGGCCATGGTACAAGTAACCACAAGGCCGGCACCTACGCCACCGGTTATAGCTAACGATGTGCCGGTAACAACCTGTGCAGGTACCAGTGCGGTGCTGAACGTTACCAGTGCGCAGCCGAACTTTACTTATAAATTCTATACCGTTGCTACCGGAGGCACTGCCGTATTCACCGGTACTAATTACACTACGCCGGTATTAAATGCCAATACTATTTATTATGTAGAAGCACTTAATGAAGATGGCTGCCCTTCAGCCACACGTACACAGGTAACGGTTACCGTTAATCAGGGCCCGGCTGTACCGGTAGCATCTGCAAACGGTACGGAAATTTGCCCTAATACCAGCACCACCATTACTGCAACATCAGAAGCAGGCACCACTTTAAAATGGTACGCTGATGCAACAGGTGGAACGGCGCTGTTCACAGGTGCTAACTTCACTACGCCGGTATTAACCAATACCACAACCTACTATGTAGAGGCCGTAAGTACACCTACAGGTTGCGTATCTGCAACACGTGCAGCGGTTACCGTTAAGGTGTTAGGCCCGCTGCCTGCACCGGTGGTAACCGTACAAACCACTACCACATCAAGCGTAACCTTTACTTACAGCGCCATACCTGGTGCAGTAGGCTACGAGTTAAGCCTGGACAATGGTGCTACTTACATAGCACCAAGCTCTGGCGCTAATGGTTTAACGCACACTGTTGGCGGGCTAAACCCTAACCAATCGGTTACCATTGTGGTACGTGCACTGGGTGCAAGTGCCTGTCAATTAAGTGCAAACTCCAACGCGGTTACCGGCACCAGCTCTAATCCGTTTGGCGACGGCATATTTATACCAAACGCCTTTACACCAAATGGCGACGGTAATAACGATGTGCTGTATGTGTACGGTACCAACATCAAGAGCTTAACCTTTGCGGTGTATGATCAGTGGGGCGAACAACAGTTCCGCACTACCAACAAGGCTGCAGGTTGGGATGGCACCTATAAAGGCCGTGCGCAACCGGTTGGCGTTTACGTGTACTACGCAGATGTAACGCTTAACAGCGGGCAGGTAGTCAGGAAAAAAGGTACCGTAACACTAATCAGATAACCTCTCTAAATCTATTCACATGAAAAATAAGATAATAGTAATGATAGCGGTGCTGCTCCAGATAGGAGCAGCCAACCGCCTCTTTGCACAGATAGATCCGCATTTTTCCCAGTATTATGCCTATCCCATGTACCTTAACCCGGCTTTAACAGGGGTTTTTAACGGAGATACGCGTATAACCGGGAATTTCAAGAACCAATATGCATCCATCAACAATGCCTACCAAACAGGTGCCGTTTCTGCCGATTTTCGCCCTACCGACAGGGTTGGTGTTGGGGTTAATATCCTCAACCAGGCTGCGGGTGACATCGGTTATAATTACTTTTCGGCCTATGGCTCGTTCTCTTACAACATCGCTGTATCCAACGACGGTTACAAGAAGGTAAGCTTTGGCGTGCAGGCAGGTGTTATCAATCGCTTTTTTGATGCCAACAAAGCGCAATACGGAAGCCAGTTTAACCCTGCCAGTGGTTTTGACCCATCACTGCCAAGCAACGAGAACTTCCTTAATACCAATGCCACCGTGTTTGATGCCGGCGCGGGTGCTTTCTACTATGATGGAGACCCATCACACAATGCCAATTTCTTCGGTGGGTTCAGTGTATCGCACCTGGCCCGTTCAAAAGATCCCATTGCCACGGCATCAAATACCAGTACCGCACAGCGTTTACCGATGCGCTACACTGCCCACGCAGGTATCCGCTTAAAAATAAACGAGAGTTTTGACCTTGTGCCACATGCCGTGTACATGAAACAACAAAAAGCAGAAGAGAAAGCAGCAGGTGCCTATAGCGAATTTAAGGTTGATGCAGATAAAGGGCTTATACTGGGCGCCATGTACCGCTTTAAAGATGCTGCCATAGCTAACGTAGGTTACCATTTTAATAATATGATCATTGGCGCGAGCTATGATTTCAATACCACGCAAACCCGTTCGGCTTTTGGCCAGGGTGGCATTGAGTTATCCATCAGCTACGTATTCCGCAGACGCATACAGGAGCCGGAACCTATTTGCCCAAGGTTATAATCTTATCGCTTATGAAAAAACTATTAACCATATTATTATTAATTGCGGCAATAGCACCTGTACATGCCCAGTACAGCAAGGATAACCCGCGCGCGCTTGCCGATAAAGCTTTTAACAATAAGGACTATTACGAAGCTGCTTACTACTACCGCAAGGCAGCCGAAGGTATGAGCCTTATTACGCAGCAATCCATCCCATATAGCGGTGGTGGAAAAACCGCTAAAGCAAAGGATGGCAAGGTTAGCGACAAAACCTACATCGCCTATCAACTGGGCGAATCGTACCGTGGATACGAAAATTACCTGGAAGCCGAACCGTGGTATTACCGTGTATTACAAGAAGGCGACGAAGCAAAATTTCCGTTGAGCCGCCTGTGGTATGGTGTATGCCTGCGTGCCAACCAGCATTTTGATGAAGCCATAAAACAGCTTACCGATTTTAATACCAGCTACAAAGGCGATGCAAAGTACCGTTCCATTGCCGATAAAGAGATCACCAATTGCCGGTTTGCAAAGGAACAATATAAATATCCATTACTGATAGATGTTGCAAAACGCAAAGGCCCATGGTTCTCTGATGGATCTGACTACGCCATGTACTTGAAAGATGGCATGAGTTACTTCACGTCATCGAGATTTGCTAAGGATGAGAAAACGCATGTGAACAGGCTTTACATGCTTAGGAATGATGGCAGCGGGCAGCCACAGCAGGTGCAGTTTAAAGATGATGGCAGTATGAAAAGCAAAGAGCTTGAATATGGCACGCCAGCCCTTACACCCGATGGGCAGCATATCTATTTCACGCGCTGGTTTAAGGTGGGCAGCAAATCAACCTATGCTATTTATACCAGCCGCAAAGGTAGCGATGGTGTTTGGGGTGCGCCTGAAAAATTAAATGCTAATGTTAATGCCGATGGCTTTAACTCTATACAACCCTATATCACTACCGATGGCAAACAAATGTACTTTGTATCTACCAAGCCCGGGGGCTACGGTGGCGACGATATCTGGGTAGCCGACCTGGGCGGCGACGGAAGTCCGGTTAATTCTACAAACCTGGGATCAACCGTAAATACCAGCCAAAATGAGCAGGCGCCTTATTACGATGTGCAGAACAAACGCCTGGTTTACAGCTCAAAAGGCTTTACCGGCTTAGGCGGTTTCGATTTTTTTGAAACGATGAATGACAATGGCAGTTGGAGTACTCCGGTAAACATGGGCTACCCAATGAACTCTGCCAAAGACGATCTCTATTACGTACCCGACCCTGCGAATGCCAATAAATTTTACATCAGCTCTGACAGGGAATCTGACTGCTGTTTAAACCTGTTTGAGGCTTATGACAAGCGCCACACACTAAGCGGCCTTGTGGTTGATTGCGATACCCGTAAGGCACTTGCCGGTGTTAAGGTAAGCTTTGTCGATTCGTTAAGTAAGCAAACCATCAAATCACTGGTAACAGATAAAACGGCACGCTACAGCTTTAATGTAAAAACCAGCAGGCCCTACAACCTGGTGCTTGAGAAAGAGGGATACTTCACTAAAGTACTACCGGTGCCGGCAGCTGGCCGCGAAATGCAGGGCGACACCTTGTTCAACCCTGATATATGCCTGCAAGCCTTTAAGAAAGACAAACCTATTGTGATCAACAATGTGCTTTATGATTATGATAAAGCCACCCTTCGCCCGGAATCAAAAACGGTATTGAACGAACTGGTAACCATTATGAAGGATAATCCTAAAATAAAGGTAGAACTGGCTGCCCATACCGACTCTAAAGGCAGCGACAAATACAATATGGCACTATCGCAGCGCCGCGCACAAGCTTGTGTAGACTACATCATTAGCATGGGCGTTGCAGAAGACCGTATTTATGCCAAAGGATACGGCGAGCGCCGCCCGATTGCACCTAACACACTACCAAACGGCAAGGATAATCCTGCCGGCAGACAGCTTAACAGACGTACTGAATTTACTGTGATTAAAGTAGAATAGAAAAAGTAAAGGAGAAGTAAAGCCATGAAAACTAACGCCATTTTTTCAACCAGACCAACCCTTAAAACTAAGGGATTTTCAACGCACCACATTGACATTTTTAACCTGATCCTGCTGGGTAAAACAAATCGCGAAATTAACCAGGTATTAGGTTACACCAAACGGTCGCACGCGGTGGTAGACCACTCGCGCAAGGTAATGTACAAAATACTTGCGCTTGAGGAACTGGGCCGCAAAGACCACCATGACAGGGTTGTTTACCCCCGTAATTACCAGTTTTGGTGGAGAAAGCTGTTGGACAAACACATGGAGACATTGCTGTCTGTAGCAATTGCTCCTGGGTTTTATGACGACAGGGAGTAGTAAGAGGACTCTTTAGTGTGAAGCAACCCCGCGAAGGCGGGGTTGCTTGTTTATGCATGCAGCATGGTTAAAATATCATGCAAATGATCTACCGTTAACGGCTTAACCACAAAGTCTGTTACTAACTCAATTTGTTTTGCTTTGCGGTAATCGTCCTGGTCTATTGATGAGCTTACAATGTAAACAGTAATTTTTTTATTTAAGCCGGGTAACACCGCTGCAAATTCATCCAAGAATTGCCAGCCATCTAACACCGGCATATTCAGATCAAGCAATATCAGGTCCGGCAACTCCCCGTTGTTGTTCATGTTCTCGATTATAAAATCGAGTGCCGCTTTCCCGTTATGGAAAAAGATAGTTTTATCGGCAATGTCTGCTTTGGCAATAATTCGCTTTACTGAAAAGGTGTATATTTCATCATCATCAACTACACACGCAACATTTATTTTTTTCATCAGAATATTATTTTAAAGGTTGATCCGGATCCCGGTATACTTTCTACTTCAATTTTTCCGCCTTGTGATTCTATCTGTGTTTTAACCAGGAACAGACCGACACCATGCGCATCCTTACGGTCGTGGAAGGTTTTGTACAAGCCGAATATTTTTTGGCCGTGTAGTTTAAGGTCTATGCCAACGCCGTTATCAACGCATTCCAAAACGGTTTCAAGTTTATCGTTTTTATAGGTTTTTATAGTGATAAGCAGCGGCCTTTGCGTATCACGATATTTAATAGCATTAGAAATAAGGTTAGTTAAAATACTCTCCAGGTAAATGCGTGGGAAGCTTATCATTTCTACATCTAACTGTAATTCAATCTTCGCATTATTAAAGTTAAGGTCGGATTGAAAGATATCCAGCACCTTCTTCAACTCTATGCCTATGTTAAGCACCTCCCGTTGTATCACTGTATCTTTGATGCGTATCGCTTCAGACAGGTGTTCAAGCGTATCATTAAGCGCTGCGCTTACATTGCTCATCTTATCAAAAAGTTCTTTGTTATTTACATCAAGGCTGTCCGTATCCACTAAGGATGAGATGAGCGCCATATTGCTGGCGTGGTTACGGATATTGTGCGAAAGGATGTGTGTAAAGTTTTTAAGCTGCTGATTATTTAAAGAGGTTAGCTCAAGTGATTTGTTGAGTGCAAATTCCGTTTGTTTATAACGGTCTATATCCATAAATATCCCGCGTAGCTTTACCACTTTGCCATTCTCATCTAACAGCGGTTCCCCGGTCGATCGTACCCAGATAACATTACCTCTCGCGGTCTTCATTTGCAGCTCGTGGTCCCAGCGTGTGTTGTTTTCTATTGCTTCACGCAAAGCATTTTGAGCCTTGGTAAGGTTACTGCCGAAGAAATAGTCGGTAAGTTCAAGTTTATCCAGATCGATATTGTGCGGTATCTCGAAAATATCATATACAGTGTTGCTCCAGGTGCGCTTATGGGTTGTAAGGTCTGTTTCCCAGCCTCCAACACGACTTATGCGGCCAGCCTCTGATAGCAAAAATTCGCTGGCAGCAAGTTTTTCTTCTACCTCGCGGCGCTTTTCAATTTCATCTTCCAGGTCTTTTACCGTGCGTATGTTAACTGCCAGTGGGATTATGCGGTTAAGTGCATAAACAGAAAATATAGAAACAAGGCCTGTGATAAACCTTACCAACGCACTAAAACGGTAGGCAGGCCACCAAAAAATACCTGCATCAATTAAGTGTGTCGTGCCGCATAATAATATGAAGGCCACAAAAAGCAAAAATATTTTGTGGAAGGGGAGGTCCTTACGTTTGCGAACGAGTTTTAATAACAGGATAGGTATCGCAAAATATGCCGCCCATATACTCAGATCAGAAACAATGTATAACCATCCGTGAAAATCTGTCCAGTTGCCGCAATGCCAGCGGGCAGGAAAATCAGCAGTGCTAAACAATTTGCTAAAAAAATCATCTATCTGCTGGCTAAAAGAAGCTTTGGTAGCAGTATGAGCATGCGTTTTTTCGCAATAAACGCCACAAGTTGCTACACTGTCTGTAATTCGGTTAATGTAGATCAAAGGTTAAGAAATAATCTTTAAATATATGTGTAAATCATATCGTTGTAATAAAAATTGTTTCAATTTAAGTGAAAATTTGAGTAGTTAAACAATGGTTAATAATCTGTTAAGCTATACTTAATCGCAGGATTTTTGAACATAAAAAAGCCCCCTGCAAAGCAGGGGGCTCCAATTTTATCTTGAGTTCTTAACCGTTGTACGATCTTACTTTTTCAGCAGCCATATCAACCTTATCTGCAGCAAACTCTTTGGCCTTATCAAACCATTCAGGTGCTTTTTCTCTCAGGTCATCCAATACAGAGCGGCCATCCTCGTCTCTTTTTTTCATTAGGTAGTTAACGCCTAAACCTACCGCTGCGCCAATCGCTATAAATCTTATTAAGCCCATGATGTTTTTTGTTTAAGTAAATGATATTAAAGAAATTACAACTATAGTGCCAAAGCAGATTGAGGCAGCACCGGCAGGGCAGTAAAAAAACTTGTTAAATAGTTAAATAAGCATAATTTTATACCGTGTAAACTCGCCATGTTTTTGAACAAAACGGGAAATTAAATCAACACGTATTGATATTGTAAAAGCGTTTGTGCCTGTAGTATAGAGGTTTACAAGATGCGGTGTTGGCGGCCTGGTTTTTGCAAATATTTACACAAACAATAGTAAGTAAATTAAGATACCACATTAGTTATGATCACTTCATTAGTAACCGGCGGTGCCGGCTTTATCGGTTCGCACGTGGCAAGGCATTGTTTAGCACTTGGGCATAAAGTTATAGTGCTTGATGACCTTAGCGGAGGTTTTGAAGACCATATACCGGCAGGAGTAGAGTTTGTTGAAGGCTCAATCAATGATGTCGCCTTATTAGAAAGCCTTTTTGAGAAGCACAGATTTGATTATGTGTACCACCTGGCAGCTTATGCAGCCGAGGGCTTATCGCACTTTATCCGCAGGTTTAATTATAATAATAACCTTATTGGCTCGGTCAATCTTATCAACCTTTCGGTATTATATAAAGTAAAGTGTTTTATATTTACCTCATCAATTGCGGTATATGGCGCAGGCCAGTTGCCAATGCTGGAAAGCATGGTACCACAGCCAGAAGATCCTTACGGTGTAGCTAAATATGCTGTTGAGATGGACCTTAAGGCAGCTCACCATATGTTTGGTTTAAATTATGTGATCTTCCGCCCGCATAACGTTTATGGCGAGAATCAGAACATCGGTGATAAATACCGTAACGTAATAGGTATCTTCATGAACCAGATAATGCAGGAAAAGCCGATGACCATTTTTGGCGATGGCGAACAAACCCGCGCGTTTAGTTATATTGATGACGTTGCACCGCATATTGCCAATTGCGTAAATGTACCTGCATCCTACAACGAGGTATTTAACGTTGGCGCTGACAAGCCTTACACAGTAAATGAGCTGGTGCAGGTAGTGGCTGATGAATTAGGTGTTGAACCTAAAGTTACCCACCTTGAAGCCCGTAAAGAAGTGATGCACGCGCATAGCGACCACTCAAAAGCTGCCGGAGTATTTGGTGCAAATAAAAATGTAAGCCTAAAAGAGGGTATATCTAAAATGGCTGCCTGGGCAAAGGTAGTTGGATCACGCGCCAGTGCCGAATTTGAGAACATTGAAATTGAGGAAAACCTGCCGCAAGGTTGGAGCAAAAAAGAAAAGGCAATTAATTCTTAATAGCTATCTGTTTTTCAACAAACATTTATATTTTTGCGACAAATAATTTTGTAATGGCACAATCAACTCAAAACGCAAATTCAGAGAAACATTATATAGCTTTAATTATTGCTGTAGCTATTGGTTTGGTAGGTGTTTTCATCCGCTTTGCCGATTTTAAACTTGCATCTGCAGTTGGTAATATACTTATGGTAGTTGGTACTATCTTCGTACTAAGAGCCGTATTCGCTATAATGAAGTAAATTTATCGTCTTTAAATATTAAAAGCGCTACCGAAAACGGTGGCGCTTTTTTGTTTTAAAACCCAGTGCCATTGCGAGTGGTAGCGCGGTAATCTGAGCAGCATTAAGCACAATTGAGCAGATAATCGACAAGCTATAACTGACAAGGTTTACAAACTCTCGTCAAACTCAACTATCCACTCGATGCCATACTTATCCCTGAACATGCCGGCATAAGTGCCCCATGGGGTATCGCCAATATCGCCTTCCACCTCACCGCCTGCTGATAGTCCGCTAAAGATCTTATCGGCCTCATCGCGGCTTTCGGTGCTCACCACAATTTTTGAACGGTTCTCGCTTTCATTTACAGGGCCCATAAATTCGGGCACATCATTAGCGATCAATACGTTTTGCTTGCCGATTGGCAGGGCAATGTGCATTATCTTGTTCTCGTCCTTTTCGTCTATCTTGAATTCTTCGCTTGCCAGATCCTTAAACCGAACGATCTTGCTGAATTCGCCTCCGAAAACGGACCTGTAAAAGTTGAATGCTTCTTCGGCATTGCCGTTAAAGTTTATCCATGGGTTAATTGCTCTCATTTAAATGATTTATTTAATTGGTGGGTACTATCAATAAAAGTAAGCTTTATTCTTTAGCATTTTTAGGCCGGTATTTAGATTCGTTGAGTATTTTTTGTGCGTTGCGGTCGGCCATTAGCTGGGGTAGTGTAACGTCAGGGTGTTTATCCATGTAGGCCCTCACAATTTGCCATCCCGTCCAAACGCCCAATTTGGGTGCCGATTCATTATTGTCACCCAGTCCCGGGGTAAATGGTGCTTCCGTTAAATATTTCTGTATTTTCTGATAATCGGTTTCGTAAAGCAGGTTTTCTTCTAAAAAATACCCCCAAATATTTCCCTTGAAATCGTCGCACCATTTCAATTGCTTATTAGTATAACCAATCTTAGTTGAGTCTGGTACGTTAGGGAGCGTTTGGTCCATAAAGTACAGGATTTTGCCATTGTAGATCATTTTCGCCAGCAGCGAGTTGTCAGCGTCGTTCTCGGGGAACATATCTTCACGTGCAATTCCTTCCACCACCCGCGGTGTAATATTGTCCGGTGTAAACCTGCGTGATATATAATGCGGGAAGTTTTGCGTTAATGCCGGGTAAAATCTGGAGTCGGCTCCTAAAAAAAGATCCAGGCCTATGCCAAAATAACCATCACCTATGGTAGTTTGCGCCTGAAAGCCCGAGAAGTAAGCGTACACCTTTGGCAGGTTCTTTTTGGGGAAGTAATATTTTATCCGCTTAAAAGCGTCTGTAAGTTCAGCGTTTTGTTTATCCATATTTGGGTAGGCTGCGTCAACGTCATGCTTAAGGTCCAGGTAGGCCTTCCCTGCAAATACCTGTCTTAAAACCGAAAAGTAAGCCGTGTCTTGTGCACTACCGGCTTTAAGCACCCTTTCAATAAAATCCTGGTAGAATTTACCATATTTGGTATAAAGTACACCCGCCTGCTGGTCCATGGGTTTCGTGCGCATTTGGTCGAAATCTTTATCAAAGCGCTCTATCTTAACCGTTACTGGTATGTTGCTAACGTCTATATCTTTACGGCGTTTGCATGCACTAAAGGCGAGGCAAAAAGCAAAACTTGCATAAATGACGGTTGTTTTAAAGGAATAAGGCATCGTTATTGACGTTTTAGCAAAAATAATTTTTTTATTTGTACGCGGCCCACGCACGCGCAGTTATATCCAAACTATGAAATTAGCATTAGCACAGTTGAACTACCATATTGGTAATTTTGAATCGAACACCGGTAAGATCATAAATACTATTAAACAGGCCAAGCAAAACGGTGCCGACCTGGTGGTTTTTTCTGAACTGTGTGTGTGCGGTTACCCGGCTCGCGACTTTTTAGAATTTAAAGAGTTTATTGAACTATGCGATGCCGCTGCCCAAAATATTGCCGCTGAGTGCGAAGATATAGCCTGCATAATTGGCCTGCCAACGCCCAACCATAATCCCGAAGGGAAGGACCTTAACAATTCGGCGTACTTTATTGAAAATGGTGAAGTTAAGGCTGTTGTTAACAAAGCGCTATTGCCTAATTACGATATTTTCGATGAATACCGCTACTTTGAGCCCTCAACATCTTTTAATTGTATTGATTTTAAGGGTAAGCGCATAGCACTAACCATTTGCGAAGATCTTTGGAATACCATTGAGAATCCGCTTTACATTACTCGGCCGATGGATGAGCTTATCAAACAGAACCCGGATGTGATGATCAATATTGCTGCATCACCTTTTGCCTACAACCACGACGAAGAGCGTATTGCCATTTTAAGCGACAACGCCCGCCGCTATAATTTGCCGCTGTTTTACGTTAACCATGTGGGTGCACAAACAGAACTGATATTTGACGGTGGCTCGCTGGTTTTTAACCGTGCAGGCGAAGCTGTTGATGAGATGCCTTACTTTGTTGAGCATTTGGCATATTATGATCTGGGCGATGAAGGTGATATCACCTTTGAGCATCAAACTACTTTAAAAGCTAATAGAGATAGCGACATACAGCAGATACATGATGGCCTGGTGTTAGGTATTAAGGATTATTTTCAAAAATCCGGTTTCAAGCAAGCTATCCTGGGCTTATCCGGCGGGATAGATTCTGCCGTGGTTTGTGCCCTGGCAGCAGAAGCTTTAGGGCCTGACAATGTGATGGCAGTAATGCTGCCTTCAAAATTCTCTACCGATCACTCTCTCAAAGATGCTGAAGACCTGGTGAACAACCTGGGTTGCAGATCTGAAGTGATCGCTATTGCCAAAATCACTGATGCCTTTGAGGAAGCCTTGCATCCGCAGTTTAAAAATCTGCCGTTTAATATAGCCGAAGAGAATATTCAATCGCGTAGCCGCGCCATTCTGCTGATGGCCATGACCAATAAGTTTGGTTATATATTGCTGAATACATCTAATAAAAGTGAGGTGGCAGTTGGTTATGGTACCTTGTATGGCGATATGTGCGGTGGTATATCAGTTATTGGCGATGTTTTTAAAACGCAGGTTTTCCAACTAGCGCGCTATATTAATCGCGAAAGAGAGATCATTCCGGAGAATACGATCATCAAACCGCCTTCTGCAGAGTTAAGGCCCGATCAAAAGGATACAGATTCATTACCGGAGTATGATATACTGGACGCCATACTGTCGCAGTATGTTGAACATCGTTGCTCATCAGCAGAGATCATCAAACAAGGGTTTGATGAGGCAACTGTGCGTAAAGTGCTGCGTTTGGTGAATATTGCCGAACATAAACGTTACCAAACACCACCAATTTTAAGGGTATCGCCAAAGGCGTTTGGCATGGGCAGGCGCATGCCGATAGTAGGGAAATATCTAACCTAAAATATTTTTTCTATAAAGCATAAATTGGTTAAACCTTTGCATTACTTTCAGTCTAATAGACTATAAATTTTATTGACGTCATGAAAAGATATATCTACCTGGTGTTGGTAGTAGCATTTGTATCAACACTATCTGCCTGCAGCAGCTACAACTATTACACTGCAGCAGCCAACAAAACCAACTTAAGCGGTTACCGTACATTTGCACTTACAGGGCCTATGCAATCGCCAAACAAGCAGTGGCGCCCTTTAAATGAAATAGGTAACGGCCGCATACAGGAAGCAACCAAAGAGGCATTGATTGCCAAAGGCTTGGTTCCGCAACAACAAAACCCTGATCTTTTAGTACGTTATGCAACGGTTACCGGCCGCGGCACAAAATGGGAAACCTATTATCCTTACTACGGTGGTGGTTGGGGCTGGGGTTATGGCTGGGGCTGGGGTGGCTTCTATCGCCCATGGGGCTGGAGAGGTTACTACGGCGGTTTATACGGGCCGGGCTACACCCAAAAAGTTCAATATAAAGAAGGCACAATTATCATTGACCTGATAGATGCCCGTACCCAACAAATTGTATGGCGTGGTTACGGCGTAGGGGAATTACAAAATCCTAAGAGGACGATGAATGATATACCTAAGGTGGTAGACGGTATTATCAAACAATTGAATTTGACCCCGCCAATGAGAAGGTCTTAATAAATACATTGAAAAAAAAGGAGCGCTAACGATAGCGCTCCTTTTTTATTTGTAATCGTTTTTCGACTTAGTTCTATATTTTTTTATAATGTTAAAAGGTAACATATTTCCCATTGTGGGAAAATTTTTACCCAATTCGAGGTCGGTTAACGAAGAGCTTCGTTTTAAATAGTTGCTCGAATGCTTACTAAAGCTTTATAGCTGATAACTGTTATACATAAGGCAAATTTTGAGCCATTGCTAAAACTTCATGAAAAAGGTATAAATTTAAGCCGCTAAACACCCGCGCTTATTTTGAAAAAGTACCTGGCCCTTATAGCCATTATTGTTTTAACGGCCTGTACAGCTAATGTTATGGGGCAAAAATTGCCTTTGCCCATCACTAATACACAAAAACTTAACGCTATATCAGTTCAGGCTAAGCAAAACTTTACAGCAAGTTACGCTAAAGCCGTATCACTGGCTAAACAAAATGGCTGGCCGGTAAAAAGAATTAACAAAGCCGGCAACCTGGTGATACTGCAAGGGCTTGATGGGCGCGGATTTCCTATATTTTTATCAACCCACAACAATACTATCGCTGCGGCAACAACCGGTACTAATACGGTGCAGCCGGGTGGTTCGCTTAATCTCAACCTGTCTGGCAGCAGCAGTTTTTTAAATGGTAAGCTGGGTATTTGGGATGGTGGCAGCGTTTATGCCGGGCATCGAGAGTTTGCTGGTAAAAACATCACCTTAAACAATTCATCTGCCGGCGTTGCAGATCACTCTACACACGTAGCTGGTACCATGCTGGCGAAAGGTGTATATGCGCCTGCTAAAGGTATGGCCTTTGATGCTTCCACCTTATCGTCATGGGATTTTGATAACGATGTTTCAGAAATGAGCGGCGCGGCTGCAGGGCTGTTACTATCAAACCACTCTTATGGTGACGTAGGTGGCTGGGATTATAACAGTACCGACCAACGCTGGGAATGGTACGGTTTGCCCGGCGATAACGAAGATTATTTGTTTGGCTTTTATGACTCACGTACCCGCGACTGGGACCAGATAGCGTATAATGCACCGTATTATTTAATAGTAGAGTCGGCAGGTAACTCACGTACCAGCAACGGCCCTGCTGTCGGTATAAACTACTATGGCTATAAAAGCCGAACAGATCCTACCTTCGAGAACAAGGGGCCGCGCCCATCAACCATCAGCAGTAATGATGGTTATGATATTATCACCACAACAGGTACTGCCAAAAACATCTTAACGGTAGGTTCGGTGGGGCAATTGCCAAACGGACCAGGCAGCAGGCAGGATATATCCATATCGGCTTTTAGTAGCTGGGGGCCGACGGATGATGGGCGTGTTAAACCGGATATTGTTGGCTGCGGCGAACAGATACTTTCAACCGGAACAAGTAATCCCAGTTTTTATTACTACTCGTCTGGTACATCAATGGCGGCGCCTAACGTAACCGGTTCTCTTTATTTGTTGCAGGAGTATTACGCTCAAAAAAACGGTGGTGCCCTTATGCGCGCAGCAACGCTTAAAGGGTTAGCTTGCCATACTGCATTTGATGCAGGGAATGTTGGTCCGGATTATGTTTATGGATGGGGATTACTGGACATGAAAGCTGCAGCGCAAGCTATAACTGATAGTAAGTTTAAAAGCCTGATAAACGAAGAAGTGCTGGCACAGGGACAAACCCGCACGCTTGAAGTTACTGCTTCGGGTGTTGGGCCGCTTGAAATTTCTATATCATGGACTGATCCGGAAGGTACACCAACTGCAGACGGGGTGATCAACAACCGTACACCTAAATTGGTGAATGACCTTGACATTCGCGTAAGCGACGGCCAAACCACTTATTCACCCTGGGTGCTCACGCCGGATAATCCTTCGGCAGCAGCTACCACGGGAGATAATATCAGAGATAATATTGAACAGGTTTACATTTCTGATGCCATTCCCGGGAAAAAATACACCATAACCATAACACATAAGGGAACGTTAAAATCGGGCAGCCAGGCTTATGCTTTAATAGCTACCGGCATTGGAGGCAGCCCGTATTGTGCATCGGCACCGCTGTCAAGTGCTGATTCTAAGATCAGTAACTTTACCCTCGCCAACATCAATAAAACCGCCACTGCCGGATGTACCAGTTATATTGATAACACCAACTTAACGGCGCAACTGGAAGTGGGGAAAACTTATCCGTTCAGCATCACATTAGGTACGTGCGGCGGTAATTTTAACAAAATAGCCAAGATATTTATAGACTGGAACGGCAATGGCGTATTTGATACCAATGAAACGGTAGCAACTTCAACTGTTATAAACGGAACTGCAAGCTTCTCAGGAAATATTGCCGTGCCTATTTCGGCCTCGATAGGGAATACCACACTTTTACGAATAGTTTTAAGCGAAACCAACGATGCTTCAACAATAACCCCATGTGGTAATTATGCTAAGGGCGAAACCCAGGATTATCTTGTACAGATCTTAAAACCATCTGTTGATGCAGGTGCAACGGCCATTGTAAATAGCCTTGAAGGTGTTACCTGTGCATCATCCGTGGCCGTAAAGGTAAGGCTTAAGAACTTCGGCAGCACCACCATAACCGATATCCCAGTAACGGCAAGGGTTACTGCACCTAATGGTGCAATAACCAATTTCAGTGAGACCTATACGGGCACGCTTGATCCGGATGAAGAGGAGGACTTTACTTTTAGCGGTAAATTTAATACCCGTCCCGGCAGCGATTACACGGTTACAGCAACCACTAACGTTCCGGGTGATCCATTGTCATCAAATAATTCGGTAACCGGAACTATTGAAGTTGGTACACCTCCGTCTGTGGATGGATCCAATCTGCAGGCTTACTACTGTATCAACACAAAATCTTATGAGTTGAGCGGCGGTGGTGATGGGCAAATATTTTGGTATGCGGCAGCAAACAGTACACTACCATTAGGCACCGGCTCACCTGCTACTATTACCACAGCACCTGTAAATAACACTTTCTATGCAGGGTTAAATGATTTTAGTGCAAAGATTGGACTAACAACTAAAAGTGCCGGCCCGGCGGGTGGTTACAATCAATTTTCGCCAGGTGTAAGGTTTACCACGCAGGCACCTATGGTTATTGAGAGTGCGCGGTTATACATAGGTACATCGGGCAAAATCACCTTTACGGCAACAAATGATAATGGCGAAGTGGTTTCAACAACAACCATAAATGTTGCAAAAACCCGTACAACTACTACTGCTCCTAATTTGCCTGCGGTTGAATTGGCCGATGATCCGCTTGACCAGGGAAGAGTTTACACATTAAATTTAGTACTGCCTGCAGCAGGCAATTACACCATAACGCCAAGTTATTTGAACGGTGCTTCACTTTACAGAAATAAGGGGTCAGGTATCAGCTATCCGTTTACTGCCGGCAACATTGTTAAGCTAACAGGGAATAGTGCAACATCAAGTGCACCTGAAACCGATACGGCTTATTACAAGGGCATGTATTATTATTTTTATGATATACAGCTTCGCAGCCCCGGCTGTGCATCAACACAGCGAGCCCCGGTTACGGTTGCAAAGCCGGTAATAACCCAAAATGGGGATGATCTGCAGGTAAACCTTTCCGGTGAATTGCAATGGTTTTTAAATGGCGAAACTATAGCAGGCGCTACTAATCAAAAGTATACGCCACTTAAGGGGGGTATTTACACTGTTCAGTTAACGCTTGGCACAGGTTGCGTTGCCCAGTCTGATGGGTTTGATTTCCGGCTGGTGGCTAAAAATCCTGATAAGTCTGAAATAGGATTAACGGTTTTTCCGGTTCCGGCTGATGATTACGTCAATGTGGTTTTTAACACAACGCAAGGAGGCGATCTTCGGTTGTCATTGATAAACAGCGCCGGGCAAACGGTATATCAAAGCAATAGGAAAATAACAACAGGTAATTTTAATGCCGATATCAATACATCAGCACTTGTACCTGGCACCTACGTGGTAAACATTAAACTTGGGGATAAACAATATTCGCGCAAGATAGTGGTACTCCATTAACAAAAGAGCCGCCTGTTTGGGCGGCTCTTTTGTTAAAATAGCTTTTTTAGAAAGTATATTTAACGCCAAGCCCGGGTGCTACATCAAAGAATGGCCCGGTAGCTAATTCTACACGTGGATTAAGATCAAGGCTGATAGCTATCGGTGCTTGTTCAATCTTATACTCCAAGCCCAGTACACCGTCTGCGCCTAACAGGATATGGCTATCGTTATATACTTGGTCATCACCGCCAAAACGTTTGTAAACGCCGCTGCCCACGCTGCCCAGGTGCGCACCAAAGCCGTAGTAGAATTTTAAACCTGCCGTGTTAAAAGCCTGTTGGTGCAATTCATACAAGCCGGAGAACACAACGCCATGGCTGCGTATACCAATAACGCCTTCAATTGCTGTACCCTCATTCAAAAAATATTTTACAGAAGGCCCGTTCTCATAGCCGCCAAATTTTAGGCCGACAGCAGTTTTATAATCCTGGGCTTTTACGGAACTTGTAATCAGCACAAATGAGCAAAGTGCTATTAAGGAAAGTAAGATCTTTTTCATATTAAGATGCAAGTAGTGATTAGTTTATATATCACCTCATAACGGCTAAAAGCTTTATTTATGCTAATTTGGAATGCAAAACTTCTGTCGCTGTACTTATACCGCTGAGAATAAAGCTTAAAAAATGAAAAAAGCCATGGGCTTTAAAGCTACAATAACATAAATTGCCCAAAAGCTATCAAAGATGAATTTGAGAAATACAATAGCATATATAAGTCTACTTTTGATAGGCACAACAGGTGCCGCACTGGCGCAACCATCTATAACATCTTATAAAAATGGCGTTGTGGTTTGTGCTTATCCCGATGCATCAAAAGCTGGGGTGGAGATACTGAAAAAAGGCGGTAATGCGGTTGACGCAGCTGTGGCTGTGCAGTTTGCTTTGACTGTAACACACCCGCAGGCGGGCAACATCGGCGGTGGTGGCTTTATGGTCTATCGTTCTGGTAAAGGTGAGATCAATACGCTTGATTTTAGGGAAATGGCGCCTGCAAAAGCTACGGAGAAAATGTACCAGGATGCTAACGGCAACATCATACCCGATCTGAGTTTGTACACGCACAAAGCATCTGGGGTGCCGGGTTCTGTAGACGGTTTATACGAGGCGCATAAAAAATATGGTAAGCTTAAATGGGCCGATCTGGTGCAACCCGCAGTAGAGCTTGCCTTAAAGGGTTTTCCAATCACCAAAAGATTAGCATCAGACCTAAACCGTGCTGCGGATGAATTTACTAAGCTTAATCCCGGCAAAAGCTATTTGATCAAGCAAGGCGGTTGGCAACAGGGCGATATTTTGGTTCAGGCGGATCTGGGGCGTACACTGGAACAAATAAGGGACAGAGGGCGTGCCGGCTTTTATGAAGGTAAAACTGCCGATCTGATCATCACAGAAATGCAAAAAGGTGCGGGACTTTTTACCAGGAATGATCTAAAAAATTATCATTCGGTTTGGCGCGAACCTGTAACAAGCAATTACAAACAATATCGGGTTATTACTATGCCGCCGCCATCAAGCGGAGGGATAGCTTTGGTGCAGTTGCTTCATTCGGTAGAAAAATACCCGCTACGCAGGTGGGGTTTTAACGCTGATAGTACCGTTAGGTTGATAGTGGAGGCCGAGAGGCGTGTTTATGCCGACCGGTCTAAATACCTGGGCGACCCCGATTTTTATAAAGTGCCCGTGGATAGCCTTATCAACCCCAGATACATTGACGCAAGGATGAAGAATTTTAGCTGGGATGCTGCCACGCCAAGCACGGCCATACAGCCGGGTAGTTTTATAGGTTACGAGAGCGACCAAACTACACATTACTCTATTGTTGATAAGGATGGTAACGCCGTATCAATCACTACAACGCTTAACGATACTTTTGGCTCGCACATTTTTGTTGCCGGTGCCGGCTTTTTGCTGAACAATGAAATGGACGACTTTAGCTCTAAACCCGGTGTGCCTAACATGTATGGGTTAATAGGCGGCAAGGCTAATAGTATACAGCCCGGCAAGCGCATGTTATCAAGCATGACACCTACCATTGTAGAAAAAAACGGTAAATTATTTATGGTTGTAGGCACACCAGGCGGCTCTACTATCATCACGTCAGTTTTCCAGACTATATTGAATATACTTGAGTTTAACCAGACCATGCAGCAGGCGGTTTCATCAAAACGTTTCCATCACCAGTGGTTCCCTGATGATGTGCAGTCAGAGGATGGTGCATTCACCGAAGCGACAAAAGCAAAGCTGCAGGAAAAAGGATACAAGCTTAGCCGCCGTGGTGCTATAGGCAGGGTTGACGCTATATTGGTTACCCCGCACGGATACGAGGGTGGCGCCGATCCGCGAGGGGATGATACAACGGTTGGGTATTGAGGGTAAAGTGAAAATTCAAAAGTAAAAATTCAAAATAGTGTTGCTTAGGTGAATGCAGTGGGGTTTGATTATTTTACTATTCACCATTAACTAATATCTATGAACTACATAGTATTCATTTAAAATATTAAGTTTGTGCCCTATGCGAAGCAATGTAAAACAGCAGGAAACTATTGACTATTTCCTGAAAATAGTTTGGCAAACCGTTGCTAACCGGTATAACCAAACAGTTACCGAGTTTGGTTTTACGCAATCTATAGGTTACCTGCTCATTAATATTGATGAGGAGGGTACCACTGTTTCGCAAGCTGCAGCATTGCTGGGCTTAAAATCAACCAGTTTATCACGCATGCTTAACCAGTTAGAACAAGCCGGCCTAATTTACCGGGCTTCTAACCAGGGCGATAAACGTTCGGTTAAAATTTACCTTACAGACCTGGGTAAAGAAAAAAGGCAGATAGCAAAAAACGTTGTCAAGCAATTTAATAATTATCTTAATGCGCATATCAGCGAGGCCGACCGGGCATATCTGACCGAAATGCTGAGGAAAATAAACCAGCTTACCCTTAATTACAAACCCTGATATTGCGGCAGCATCCCTCAAGAGTGTTAAAAAGTGTTAACCTGCATTTTTTGCGATATAAAACGATAACTTTGTCGTTATAAATTACATGAATAGGGCGCTGTTGATATTGTTGCTGTTTGCCGCTTGTTTTGCATCATGCAAAAAAGGTTTTGATGCTGTTGCAGAAGAAAGATCGCAGGCTGTAATAGATGATGGTATCATACAGGATTACATTAACAGCAATAACTTACGCAGCCAGGTAGTACAGGTAGACAGCATTGACGTGCCAACGGGTATATATTGTATAGTATCGGCACCCGGCACTGGTAATGACTTGTATACCAACTCAACCCGCATAACAGTAAATTATACCGCCAAGATCTTAACAACCGGTAAGATATTTGGCCAAAGCAATAATTTTAAACCCACTTTTGCCTTAGGTGAAACACTGAGGGCGTGGAAGCTATCCATCCCGCTAATTAAAAAGGGTGGTAAAATACGTATCCTCTCGCCCTCGCGTTATGCTTACGGCCCATATGCCCAGGATAGCCTTGGACTGCCGAAGAATTCGGTATGCGATTTTGAGGTTGAACTTTTAGATGTAACGAACTGATTTTAATGAAACAAAGAATTTTTACCTTTTTAGTACTTGCCCTTGCTGGTTTAACCGCGTGTAAAAAGAATGATAATAATCTGCCTGATATACAGCAGTATGATGACCAGCAAATACAAGCTTATATATCTGCCAATGCATTAACCGGGTTTACCAAAGACGAGACGCTGATAGGCGATGGTGCAACGGGTTTATATTACAAATTAATTAGCCCCACTACGCCGGGCACCGGCCCCGATTCGCTAAAATACCAAGACCAGGTGTCTGTTGTTTATACCTTAAAATCGATGGATGGCAAGTATGTAAGTACTGATACAATAGCCAACCATTACAACGGTTTTTTGGGCTACATGACAAGCGTGAATACTACTACGGGATTTTATTTTCCCGTGGGTGCGCAGTTAGCTGTTCATAACCTTTTAAAGTATCCGGGGGCTAACATTCAGGTTCTTATACCCTCGCGCCTTGCTTATGGCGTACGCGGATTTGGCGTAGGAAGTATTACAGCAAGCGGCCGTATAGCAGGTAATCAAAGCCTTGACATGTATGTGCATGTAATAAAAGATCAGGCTGCTTATGATGACCAAGTGATAAAAAATTATTTTACAGCAAATAATTTAACCGGCTACACAAAAGACCCGTTAGGTTTCTATTACAAAGTTGTTACCCAGGGTTCAGGTTCTGTTGGGGAGATCACGCAATACTCTAACGTTAGCGCAACTTACGTTGGAAGTTTATTGAACGGTACCAACTTTGATCAGTCATCCCAAACTACCGCTACAACATTAACACCTTATAGCTTAATTGATGGATTCAAAACCGCTATACTTAAGTATGGAAGCACAGGCACATCTTTGTCTCTGTTTATCCCCTCTGCATTAGGTTACGGTACAGCTCAGCAAAGTGCAGGTATACCTGCTAACTCAGTACTACACTTTGAAGTGCAGATAGCATCGGTTACACAACCATAATTATTTACTTAGCGCAGCTTTAAATGCCTTTAGGCAGCGTTCGCGTGCAAAAGTATGATCTACAATGGGTTTTGGATATTTGCTGAAGTCGGCATATTCCGGAACCCATTTTTTTATGTACTCCATTTTAGGATCAAATTTTTTAGCCTGGCTTTCCGGGTTAAATATCCTAAAATACGGTGCAGCGTCGGTACCGCTGCCTGCAGCCCATTGCCAGCCACCAACGTTACTGGCCATTTCATAATCCAGCAGTTTGCTGGCAAAATAGCGTTCGCCCCAGCGCCAGTCAATCAGTAGATCTTTGCTTAAAAAACTTGCCGTAACCATGCGCACGCGGTTATGCATGTAGCCAGTGGCATTAAGCTGGCGCATACCGGCATCAACCAATGGGTATCCGGTTTTGCCTTCGCACCAGGCCTTAAATTGCTTTTCGTCGTTTTCCCAGCGGATGCGGTCATATTCAGGCCTAAAGGCATGGTTCATCGTTTGAGGAAAATGATAAAGTATCATGGAGTAAAACTCCCGCCATATCAGCTCATTCAACCAGGTTTTGTCGTGCGCCTTATTGGCATCAGTAGCACACTGGCGTATGCTCACGGAACCAAAGCGCAAGTGCATCCCCACGCGCGATGTAGCTTGCAATGCCGGAAAATCGCGCTTTTTGCCATAATCTGCAATTGCATCCTTGTAGTTCTTATCAGGAAAAATTTGGTTGCTTTTTTCGAAGCCCATCTTTTTAAGTGTGGGCATGGCAGGCGCTTTAAACTTGTAAAGGTTGTGTAAGTATTTTGTTGTGGGGTAAGCTTTAAGGTAAAAAGGCTTAAGTTTTTGCGTCCATTTGTTTTTATAAGGCGTAAAAACCGTGTAAGGTTTACCATCATCTTTGGTTACCTCTTCCTTTTCAAATATAACCTGGTCTTTAAAAGTCTTAAATTCAATGTCGTGTTTCTTAAACAGCTTTTCTATTTCGGCATCACGCTCACTGGCATAAGGCTCATAATCATGATTAGTATAAACAGCTTTGATGTTATACTCGGAGATCAGCTCTTTCCAGGCATAGTCGGGCTTGTCATAAACTGCCAGCAGGCTGCTTTGATGTTTATGAAGCTCTTTGTTTAAGTCCTCAAGTGTTTCAACTATAAAAGTTACACGGGCATCATCTTTTTCTTCCAGATCATCAAGTATTTCGCGGTCGAAAATAAACAGGGGCAAAACAGGGTTTTCGCCCTTTAAGGCATGGTATAGGCCGGCGTTATCATCTATTCGCAGATCGCGACGAAACCAAAATATGCTTATTGGCTGTTTTTTATCCATAAATTTCTTTTAAAGCCGATTCTACATCGGGGTATCGGAACGTAAAACCATTGTCTTGGATCTTTTGGGCTGAGGCGCGCGTGCTTCCCAATACCAGCGAAGCCATTTCGCCAAACAATAATTTTATTAAAAACGCCGGCACATTTGGCGCCCAAAGGGGTTTCTCCAATTGTTTAGCTACCGCCTTTGTAAGCGCTTTGTTAGTTACCGGATTTGGCGCAACCATATTAAAAGCTCCGGCCAGTTCAGTACTTTCTAAAGCATAAAGGTACATATCGGTAACGTCCTGCGGGTGTATCCACGGCACCCATTGTTTACCATTACCCAATGGCGAACCCACATATAACTTTACAGGAGTTGCCAGTTTTGGTAGTGCACCACCTTCTTGCGTTAAAACAACGCCGGTGCGATATTTAACTATCCGCAGACCAAATTCTACGCCTTCATCTACAGCCTTCTCCCACTCCACGCAACAGTTACCAACAAAATCGTTTGCAGGCAGGTCGCTTTCTTCAAGTAGTTTATCGCCGCTATCGCCATAATAATTGATACCCGACGCAGAGATAACAGTTTTTACCTGATGAGATTTTTTCCTCATCAGATCATAGATGAGTCTGATAGACTTTGTGCGGCTATCAACGATTTCTTTTTTTCGTTCATCAGTCCAGGGTTTATCAGCTATGCCGGCACCTGCCAGGTGAATAATGGTATCTATTCCGGTAATGCAATCGGGATCTATTTCTTGTTTATCAACGTCCCAGGTATAAGTCTTAACTTTTGGGTTGTCACCCGCTTTCCTCGATAGCAGGCTTACCTTGCACCCTTTCTCCAACAAAGCGTTAGTTAAATGCTTACCAATTAACCCGGTACCGCCCGTTATCAGTATGTTCTTATTATCCATTTAGATCTGCTAAAAGTATTGTTTAAATATTATGATTTTGAGAACAGGCAGCTTACAATCTTGTTTTATGACAGATACAACTGTTAGGGTTTCTATAACAACTATTTTACAAAACCAATGGCTGAGTTTAACCGTTTGTTAACATACCAATTGTAAAGGAGCCTTTGAGATGATGTTTACAACTACTTTTGAGATTTTCTTGATTGCCGCCTGTGCTGTTACAGTGCTGGCAATTGCCGGTTTTGCTGTATTTTGCCGTAACAGGGCAAAGTCTTTTGCACACACCGGTCGCTTAACGGATGTACAGATCTGGGCAACCCGGTCTGATATCAGCTGGGTGTTTGCCGTATTACTTGGGTTAGCAGGTGCGGTGATGGCTGTTGCTAATTAAGTTAGAAAAAAGCTTGATCTAAAAAAAAGCAGGCAACGGCCTGTTTTTCTAAATGTTTTAAGCTGTTGCTTTCTCAACCTGTGGTTTGTAGGTATCTGTTTTAACAAATGCCTTAAGATCATGCAGGATATTGTAGAGCCCAAAGTTGGTACGGTTAACGTATATAAAATGTTTTACGCCACGCGCTTGTTTAAACTCCGGCATTTTTGAAATCTTTTCGCCAAAGCCAAATAGGTCGTCAAAAAACTTTTTATCACTAAAATCAAACGTACTGGTGATGTATGGTTTGGCAAACAGGCTTATCATTTGTTTAAACATATCATGATAAAACTCTACTTGCTGTGGGGTATCATTAGGTAAGATCATTTCCAGTTGCCTGAACGCTTTTATAGTTTCCTGCTTGTCTTTGAACAAGTCTGTTGATGTGAGCGAGAAGAACGGGTAATAAAAATCATCGGGCATTACTTTTATGCAACCAAAATCTATAACTCCTAATTTGTTATTTGTGGTGATCATAAAGTTACCCGGATGCGGGTCGGCGTGTACTGCCCGCAATTCGTGTTGCTGATAATTATAAAAGTCCCACAGGGCCTGACCGATTTTGTTACGCAACTCCTGCGACGGATCGGTAGCCAAAAACTCCTTCAGGTGCATGCCATCAAGCCAGTCCATGGTGATGATGCGTTTGCTGGATAGGTCAGGATAATAGTCCGGGAATACCACGTTATTTAAAACTTTGCAAGCGATAGAAAACTCGATAGAACGACGGATCTCAAGCTCATAATCAGTTTCTTCTAAAAGGCGTTCCTCTACCTCTTTCATGTAGATGTCCAGTTCCTTCTCGCTCATACCCAGCATGCGGAAGGCAAAGGGCTTAACCAGTTTAAGATCTGATGAGATAGAATCACCAACCCCGGGGTATTGTATTTTTACCGCAAGTTTTTTGCCGTTAAGCTCAGCCTGGTGTACCTGGCCTATTGAGGCTGCATTGGTAGAGTGGATATTGAATTTATCGTAGATCTGGTCCGGAGTTTTGCCAAAGTATTTTTTAAATGTTTGTACAATGAGCGGCCCGGATAAAGGCGGTGCATTGTATTGCGATTGACTGAACTTATTTACATAAGCTTGCGGCAGCAGGTTTTTATCCATGCTCAGCATTTGCGCAACTTTTAGTGCGCTACCCTTCAATTCGCTAAGGGATTGATAAATGTCTGTGGCGTTGTCCTCATTCAGTTCGGTACGATCCAGATTCGGATTAAATAATTTTTTGGAGTAATGCTTAATGTAGTTGCCGCCTATTTTAAAGCCGGTTTTTACAAACTTGGCACTACGCTCCACTTTACTGGTTGGTATACTGTTTTGCTCTTTAGCTTTTTCGTCGTTCATTTGTTAATATCCTCAAATATTTAATCACCCCATCATCTCCGCCAGTCCGCGGATCTACCGTCCGTTCTACATGAGCGTATGCAGGATGATATATTCCTTATTACCATCCTTGCTGCTTGTAACAGAAAGGGTGGTCCAGCGTAGCGTAGACCGGCTGAGCATCAAGGCTGAACTTTAATTAAATAAAGCTGCCAGCTTTTGCAGGTTTAATTCGCTGTAATTATCAAAAACTATATCTGCAAGCCCGCTTATCGCATCGGCTTTATGGCTTGTGGTAATACCAGCAACCTTCATGCCTGCGTTTTTACCCGCACGCAAACCTGCCAACGAATCTTCAAAAACTACACAAGCATGAGGATCAACATTCAATTGTAGAGCCGCTTTTAAAAATATTTGTGGCGACGGCTTGGGCTCATTGACCATGCCGCCGGTTACCAGCACATCAAAGTATTTACCAATAGCAACATCATGGAAGATAAAATCAATATCATTCTCATTTGATGACGTAGCCAGTGCGATCTTAATGCCTGCTTTTTTCAGCTCTGATAAAAAACTTTCAAGTCCGGTTAATGGCTGTAGAAATGGTTTAAAAGCTTCTTGGTATAGCTTCTGCTTTTCATCGGCCAGTTGTTTGGCAAATTCTTCATCTGCTTTGCTACCAAAGAACTGGTGTACTGTGTTGATGATAGGAACACCGCTTATCTGGTTGAGATAAGTTTCCTTTGTTAGTTCTGGCAAATTGTGCAGCTTAAATAATTGCTGCCACGCCCTAAAATGAAACGGTGTGTTATTTACAATTGTGCCATCCATATCAAATATGGCAGCACGGTAAGGTAAGCTGGTGCTCAAATGATTAGTATATTGTTAAACTATTTACTCACCCGGCTATCTCCGCCAGCCGCCGTATAGATTCCGCTTTCTTTGTTGCGCTTAAAAGTATTCTAAATATATATGTCATTCTGAGCGGGAGCAAAGAATCTGGTATTCGCTTTTCACGTTGGTGATAGATGCTTACCTAAGTTCAGCATGACAAATCTCTTCATAAGCCATCCCTCTTTGCGGAGTAGGGTGCGTAAGCACAAAGTGCCGCGGAATGAGTTAACTTAAAACCCCATTTTCTCCTTCAATCCACCATTCTTCGCCAGGAACTTACCGTATTCAAATAAGTTATCTATCGGCGAACGCTGAAACAAATCGAATGTTACGTTAATGCCTTTTTCAATAGCCTCATCGGTCTTCTCAAAACCTGCCGAATCGTCATTTATCCAAAAGTTGAGTACAAAGCCGAATTGAACCCATAGCGCATCCTTATACCGTTTACTAAAAAATTTACGGTCGCTGAGTTCAGCCGATTCCAAACCTTCGTTAAGAATACTAATGGCAAATTCTTCAAAAATTTCCTTCGCAGGCTCAAGCACCTTTGGGGTGCCAATGCTGCGCTGCTTTTTGATACTGTAAACAGCAAAACTCCTGTTGCCCTTAAGCAATTCAAAAAAGCTGTAGAAGAAAGACAAGGCCTTTTCGCGTGCACTGTACTGTGACCAGATCTCCTGGCCACGGATCTCGTTAAGCGTTTTCTGCATCAGGTCTGTCCATACGCTTTGTTCAACAGCGTCAAACGAGCCAAAGTAGCGGTAAAATTCTTCCTCGGCCATTTTATTCCTTTTTGCAAAAACGTAAACAGATTTAGGCTGCTGTCCTTCCGTTAATACGTAATCGATATAGGCTTTTTGGATGCTTTCTGTAGTTGCCATGTTTACTCTTGTTGATTATGTATAAAGGTAAGCATAAATCTTACCTACTGATTAATAACGGTGTAAAGGATGCTTTAGTTTTACAATAAGATAACAGTAGTGTTCAAGGCGACAAAAACGTAAAAAGTATTCATTCAACGTTATGCCGTCGGCTTTTGCCAATAGCACTAAAACACATTGCTGAGGCCTGTGTTAGCAAACAGACCAAAAAGCAATAGCCGTGGATTTTAAAGGCAATAAGCAGAATCTTCCTTCAAAAATTTGCCTTGTATGTAATAAACCATTTACCTGGCGAAAAAAGTGGGCAAAGTGTTGGGACGATGTCAAATATTGCAGCGAAAAGTGCAGGAGAAATAAATAATCGGCATCTTTGTAATCAATCTAAATAAGTTTAGATTAGTAGTTCATATGAGTGAAAAGACGATACTGGTTTGGTTTAGAAATGACCTGCGCATCCGCGATAATGAGATATTATCAGAAGCGGTACGCCGGGCTGATAACGTTTTGCCGGTATTTATCTTTGATCCTTTCTACTTTAAAACCGGTATAAACGGTGGCACTAAAACCGGTGCTTTCCGCACACGATTTTTGCTTGAAGCTGTTGCCGATCTGCGTAATAACCTGCGCGCAATGGGGGCAGAGTTACTTATCCGTACCGGCGACCCTGCTGAAGTGCTTGTTCAATTAGCCGAAGAATTTAACATCAGCGAGGTGTACCATCATCGCGAAGTTGCACCTGATGAAACATCCATATCTGAAAGGGTAGAGGAAGCGCTTTGGAAAAAGCAGCTTAACCTAAAGCACTTCATCGGCCATACCATGTATCACAAAGAAGACCTGCCTTTCCCTATAAAAGATATCCCCGATAGCTTTGTAACCTTTAAAAAAAAGGTGGAGCGAGATAGCACGGTAAGACCTGTAGTTACAACACCCGAGAAGATACTTGTACCGGAGACCATTGATCCCGGTGAATTGCCGACACTCGAAGAATTAGGCATCGTGCAGCCTGTAGACGATCCGCGTGCCGGTGAAAAAATAACCGGTGGGGAAACTGAGGCGCTTAAACGTTTGCGCCAGTATTTATCAAATGCTTCTATAATAAATCAGCCCAACTCATCCGGCCTTGGGCCCTGGCTTGCTGTTGGCTGCATCTCGCCCCGCCAGGTTTATTGGGAAGTGCTTAATCATCAAAAAGAGAACAACCTGCAAAATGCTGATCCGCTGATGCTGGAACTGCTTTGGCGGGATTATTTCCGCTTTATGTTTAAAAAGCACGGTCAGCAGTTTTTCAGATCAGAAGGCTTTGGTAGTGCCCCTGATATTGCCGATAACCAGGATGAACTGTTTGAGAGATGGAAGAACGGCCAAACAGGTGAGCCTTACATTGATGCTGCCATGCATCAGTTAAACGCCACCGGGTACCTCAGTAATTATGCACGGCAGGCAGTAGCAGCATATCTTATAAAAGACCTGCAGGTTGACTGGACAAAGGGAGCGCTCTATTTTGAGGAAACACTGATAGATTATTCGCCGGCCAGCAATTGGGGCAATTGGGCTTTTATGGCAGGGGTGGGTAACGATACCAAGAGCAACCGTTTTTTTAACGCTGCAAAATCGGCGCAGTCTGACGATGACTACATTAGTACCTGGGCACCCGCTGCCGACGGTATTTCCACCTCAGTTTAAAGCTGCCGGTTTAAATATTTACAGCCTGCCTAAACCTTTAAATATTTCTTTTATCAAACTATAGTTATGGCTAAAAAGTTATAACATATAAATATGGCATATTGTACTATTATGCTTAGTTTTGCAACGTCTTACAACATAGCTATCTCATGGATCGCCTAAATTATATAAACAGCGGCAACGCTGACCACATCAACTCATTATACGAAGCCTACAAACAAGACCCTGAATCAGTAGACTATAGCTGGCAAAAATTCTTCGAAGGATTTCAGTTTGGGCAGGATAATGCTGTTGTTGGCGGTGCGGCCGGAGCCGAAACTCCGGAGCATTTTCAAAAAGAAATTAACGTTCTAAATATGATAAATGGCTACCGTTCACGCGGCCATTTATTCTCTAAAACCAACCCTGTACGCGAGCGTCGCAAATACTTTCCCGGCAAAGAGCTTGAAACCTTTGGTTTAAGCGAAGCCGATATGGATACCGTATTTAACGCTGGTGTTGAAGTTGGCTTAGGCCCCGCCAAACTGCGCGATATCCGCGAATTGCTTGAGCAAACCTATTGCCAGGCCATTGGTGCAGAGTATACTTACATCCGCAATCCGATAAAACTAAAATGGTTTGAGGACAGGATGGAGAAAAAACGCAACACGCCAAATTTCTCTGTAGATGAGAAAAAAGCAATGCTTTCAAAATTGAACGAAGCGGTTGTGTTCGAGAACTTTTTAGGTACCAAATTTTTGGGCCAGAAGCGTTTCTCATTAGAAGGTGCCGAGGCACTGATCCCAGCGCTGGATTCAGTTGTCAGGAAAGGCTCTGAGCTGGGTATCGAGGAGTTTATCATCGGTATGGCTCACCGCGGCCGTTTAAACGTGCTGACAAATATCATGGAGAAAACCTATAAAGAGGTATTCTCTGAGTTTGAAGGGAAAAATTACGATTCATCACAATCATTTGGTGGTGATGTTAAATACCACTTAGGTTATTCTACGGATGTGGAAACCAAGCAAGGCAAAAAGGTTCACTTAAGCCTTTGCCCTAACCCTTCGCACCTGGAGGCAGTAGACCCGGTTGTTGAAGGTATCACCCGCTCAAAAATTGATTTTAAGTACAACGGTGACCATTCTAAGATTGCGCCGATATTGATACATGGCGACGCCTCCGTTGCCGGACAAGGCATTGTTTACGAGGTATTGCAAATGGAAAAACTGGATGGTTACAGCACAGGCGGTACCATTCACCTGGTTATTAATAACCAGATAGGTTTCACTACGAACTATAAAGATGCCCGTTCAAGTACATACTGTACCGATGTTGCAAAAACAGTATTATCACCGGTTTTCCACGTAAATGGTGATGATGTTGAGGCATTGGCTTACGTAGTTAACCTGGCGATGGAATACCGCCAGGTGTTTAACGAGGATGTGTTTATCGACATCTTGTGTTACCGCCGTTATGGCCACAACGAGGCTGATGAACCTAAATTCACCCAGCCGGTATTATACAAAGCTATTGAGGCACACCCTAATCCGTTGCAGATCTACAGCAAAAAGCTTGTTGCAGATAAAACGGTTGATGAAGGTTACGTAAAAACACTGGAGAAAAACTTCCGTGCCGAGTTACAGCAAATGCTTGATGAGGCAAAAGCAGCAGACAGGTTTACTGATACCATCCCGATGTTTGAAGGCGCATGGAAAGGTTTGCACCTGGCTAACCACAGCGAGTTCATCAGCACGCCGGATACATCTGTAAGTGAAGAAGTGATCAGCGAAATTGGTAATACGCTTACTACCTTGCCTAAAGATAAGGTGTTCTTCAAAAAAATAGAGAAATTGTTTGAAGACCGCCAGGCTATGGTTAACAAAACCAAAGTGTTTGACTGGGCTATGGGCGAGCAATTAGCTTACGGTACCTTATTAAAAGAAGGTTTCCCGGTTAGGTTAAGTGGAGAGGACGTTAAACGCGGTACTTTCTCGCATCGCCACGCTGTGTTAACGCTTGCTGATTCTGAAGACGAATACACGCCGCTTGAGAACATCAATAATGAAGCTAAATTAAGCATCTATAACTCATTATTATCTGAGTACGGTGTGCTTGGTTTTGAATATGGATATGCTTTAGCCAACCCTAACGCCCTAACCATTTGGGAAGCGCAATTTGGCGATTTCTTTAACGGCGCGCAGATCATCGTTGACCAATACATTGCAAGCGCAGAAACTAAATGGCAACGCGGTAATGGTTTGGTAATGTTATTGCCACACGGATACGAAGGCCAGGGCCCGGAGCACTCATCAGCACGTGTTGAGCGTTTCTTAGAGCTTTGTGCCGATGATAATATACAGGTTGCCAATTGTACCACACCTGCAAACTTCTTCCATATTTTAAGAAGGCAGATGCACCGCAGTTTCCGCAAGCCGTTGATCATCTTTACACCAAAAAGCTTACTGCGCAGCCCTAATTGTATGTCGCCGCTTGAGGAGTTTACCAATGGCAAATTCCACGAGTTGATCGATGACAGTTATGTTGATATCAAGAAGGTTAAACGCGTATTGTTATGTACCGGTAAGGTTTATTACGACCTGTTAGAAAAACAACAGACTGATAAACGTAAAGACGTTGCCATTGTACGCGTAGAGCAATTGTACCCTACGCCGGTTCAGCAGATATTGAAGGTTAAAGCTAAATACGAAAACGCTACCGAATTTATCTGGGTACAGGAAGAACCGGAGAACATGGGTGCATGGCCATACATTTGCCGTAAGTTCCATGATGATAAGTATCTTAACTTAAATGTTATCTCTCGCTTGGAAGGTAGCAGTACTGCAACCGGTTTCGCTAAGCAGCACGCTGCACAACAGGCGCACATCGTTTCAAAGGCATTTGAGGCACCTGCAGGCAAAAAGGTAAAAGAAAAGATCGAGAAAACCACTGAAAAAATGGCTAACGCCGGAGCAGATTGATCTTTGAGTGACGGTGAGTGGTGCCAGATCCCGGTAATAGAATTATCCGGCACCCCGCACCAAAATCCCGCTCTCAATTAAATAGAAAACTACAACTACTATCAATACTAATATGAGTTTAGAAATAAAAGTTCCGCCGGTAGGCGAATCCATTACCGAAGTAACCCTGGCATCCTGGAAAAAGAAGGATGGCGACCAAGTAGAAATGGACGAAGTGATTGCTGAATTAGAATCAGACAAAGCAACCTTTGAACTTACCGCAGAAAAGGCCGGAACTTTAAAAATTGCAGCTGCCGAAGGCGATACCTTAGCCATTGGTGCTGTTGTGGCTACCATTGAAGAAGGTGGTGCTGCAGCAAGCGCGCCGGCTGCTGACAGCGCACCTGCTACTACTGCCGACGGCAACAAACCAGCCACTGCAGATAGCCCGGAAAATCCTGCAAACGCTTACGCACCTGCACCACAGGCTGGCGGCGGTGAATCGTTAGAGATAAAAGTTCCGCCGGTTGGTGAGTCTATAACAGAGGTAACTTTATCACGCTGGATCAAAAAAGATGGCGAAGCCGTTGAAATGGACGAAGCCATTGCCGAACTGGAATCAGACAAAGCAACTTTTGAATTGACTGCAGAGAAAGCCGGTACTTTAAAAACTTTGGCTAATGAAGGAGACACCCTTGCCATTGGTGCCGTAGTTTGTAAAATTGAAGGTGCTGCCGCTGGTGCTGCGCCTGTACAGGTTACCCCATCGGTTGCTGATAAAGTGAATGAGTCTCCGCAAGCGGCTCCATCAAAAGGTACTACTTATGCATCAGGCACACCATCGCCTGCTGCTGCCAAAATATTAGCCGAGAAAGGTGTTGATCCTGCGTCCGTAAACGGATCAGGTGTTGATGGCCGTATCACTAAAGGTGATGCACTTGGCGCGCAGGTGGAAAGTCAAAAGTCAAAAGTTGAAAGTCAAAAACCGGCTGCTTCAACTCCTGCTGCTCCTCAAGCAACTGGTGCACGTACAGACCGCCGCGAAAAAATGTCTTCACTTCGTAAAACGGTTGCTAAGCGCTTGGTTGCCGTTAAAAACGAAACTGCGATGTTAACCACCTTTAACGAGGTTGATATGTCGCCTATTATGGAATTGCGCGGTAAATACAAAGATAAATTTAAAGAGAAACATGGCGTTGGCTTAGGCTTTATGTCGTTCTTCACTAAGGCAGTTACCGAAGCTTTGAAAGAGTGGCCTGCCGTTAACGCCCGTATTGAGGGTGAAGAGATCATTTACAGCAACTTTGCTGACGTTTCTATCGCCGTATCTGCACCTAAAGGTTTGGTCGTTCCGGTTATCCGCAATGCTGATAGCTTAAGCCTTGCCGAAATTGAGAAGGCCATTGTTGTTTTAGCAGGTAAAGCCCGCGAAAATAAACTGACCATCGACGAAATGACTGGCGGTACTTTCACCATCACCAATGGTGGTGTATTTGGTTCAATGATGTCGACTCCAATCATCAATGCACCACAATCTGCTATCCTTGGTATGCACAACATTGTTGAACGCCCGGTAGCCGTAAACGGACAAGTGGTTATCCGCCCGATGATGTACCTGGCCTTATCATACGATCACCGTATTATCGATGGCCGCGAATCGGTAAGCTTCCTGGTACGGGTTAAACAATTACTGGAAGACCCTGCAAGATTGTTATTAGGAGTTTAAGCTTTTACAATAGAATAAGCAGAGCCCGGCAAACGTCGGGCTTTGTTGTGTTATGCTTATTAATTATATTTGGATATGGGCAAGGTAATAGAGATAGACAAAAACACCACACGCAGCCAATTGGATAAAGAGTTGAACAAGCTTGCCACGAAAAAGGAAGCTATCGATCTTAAGAAGTACTTTGGGAAGGTGAAATTTGGCGAAGATGGTTTAGCTTATCAACTCAAGACCCGCAATGAGTGGCAATAACATCGTTTTAGACACATCTTTAATAATTAACTTATTCAATGGTGTTGAAGAAGTTCAAGATTTATTAAGCGGCAGAAGTCTTTTCGTTTCGGTCATATCAGAAATTGAGGTTTTAAGTTTTTCAGGATTGTCAGTAACTGATAAAGATCTGTTGCGCGACTTCCTATCTAAATGCCATATGGTTGACATTGAACCTGCTATTAAGGAGCTAACAATTGAAATCAGGGCGAAAACCAAGATAAAGCTTCCGGACGCAATAATTGCTGCTACTGCAATATATTACGATCTTCCTCTATTTACTATGGATAAAGGATTTAAAAGGCTCGATGATTTGCAAGCAGTAATTTTGTCTTTGTAATTGATAGCTGACGTTATCTACACCACCTTTCTCATAGCCATAATATAACCGTTATGCAATCCCTCGTGAAAAGGTAAAAAAGCAAGTGCTTCATCGATGTTGCTGATATCTACACCGTAGCGGGTTGTCCAGGTAGGGTAATTACCGAAAATTTTTGCTTCATAATCGCTTGCCAGTTTATCAAGGCTGGTGATGAACAATGATTTGATCAACGCGTATTCCCGCTCATCTGCCGGGCCTTCCGGTTTACTGCCAGATTCATAACGCTTGTAAAAATTATCATCAATCATATCATCCAAACCAGCTTTTAGGTAACATATCTTATATTGTGTGGCTACCATGTGCCCCAGGTTCCAGATGATATTGTTGTTAAAATTTGCGGGTATTTTGTTCAACTGCTCCAGGCTGAATTCGGTTAGAATATTCAATATGCTTAAGCGCGTTTTGCGCACAATTTCAAGTTGTTTGTCAATCATCATCGTTGTATTTGTATCATCAAATTTAGAATAATCACCTATATAAACTATGTATTGCTTGCGTCAATTTATTTTACATTTGTAGCCGATGGATAGCACGGCGGTTAGTCAAAACAACAGATCGGTATGGTACTTTATTTTGTGCTGGACGGTGTTTAATATCATCCAGTCTGCCACACTCGAACTGCATGCCGACGAAGCTTATTACTGGATCTATTCGCGTTTTTTAGCCTGGGGATATTTCGATCATCCGCCTATGGTGGCGGTATTCATCAAACTGGGATACGCACTGTTCCAAAACGAATTTGGCGTACGTTTACTAACCGTTTGCTGCAGCAGTATAGCACTTTATACCATATGGCTTGTAGTTAGGCAATATGGGGTAAGGGGATTGTGGTTTAATCTTATCATTGCCGGTACTTTTATCTTTAACATATACGGCTTTACTACCACGCCTGATGTGCCACTTTTTCTGTTCACGGTATTATTCTTCTACTTCTATAAAAAGTATCTCGAGGACGATAACATCAAACTTACCCTGCTGCTGGCGCTGATCATCGCATGCTTGCTGTATAGCAAGTACCATGCAGTATTGGTCATCGGGTTTACCATTATCTCAAATCCGGCTCTGCTTAAGCGTAAAAGTTTCTGGCTGATGGCAGCGGTTGCCACCTTGCTTTTTTTGCCGCATATATTATGGCAGGTGAACCATGGTTATCCAACTATCACCTATCACTTGTTCGATCGTTCTGAGGCGGGTTATCGCATCGACCAAACATTAGGCTACATCCCAGCGCAACTGGCAATGGGAGGCCCGTTCATCGGCTGGTTTATATTTTACGCCGCATTCCGCAACAAAGCTACTGATCCTTTTAAACGCGGACTTGTTGTAAACGCCGCAGCGACGTTCATCTTTTTCCTGCTTAATAGTTTGAAAGGTATTGTTGAACCACACTGGACGTTGATTGCATTTGTCCCGCTGGTGATACTGGCGCTGATATCCATAAACGAAGCCGGTAAAACATATACCTGGCTAATGAGGCTGGCCGCTGTAAATTTGGTGTTCATATTTGTGTTAAGGGCCTGCCTTATATTTGGCCCGGCCTGGTTACGCAAAGTTGATCAGTTTAAAAGCTACTATGGCTTTAAAGATTGGGCGCATTTGGTTAAGCAGAAAGCGGGCGATCATTATGTGATCATGAGCGAAGGTTTCCAGAACCCCAGCAAGTACGATTTCTATAATAATACCACCAAAGGCATGAGCTATGATGCACGCGATTACCGCCGCACCCAATTCAGTTTGTGGCCTATTGAAGATAGCCTGCAGCATAAGCGCATCTATTTACTTTTAAACTGGAATAACCCTGCTGTAACCCGGGATACCATACAGAACGAAGCAGGTACCTGGTTTGGTGGCTGGGTAGATGACGTGCGCACTTATCAAAAAGTGAACATAGCAGTGAACACCAAAGAGGTGAAAGCAAAGCCCGGCCAAAAATTACAATTTGACTTAACTATAACCAATCCATATCCCTTCGCAATTAACTTTGCCAACCTTGGCGCAAAACACTCGGTTTTTCTTGAAACCTGCTTTTTTATACACACTACACCAGTTGATGTGCAACAAGCAGGCGGCGATTTTAACCACATCAATTTGCAAAAAGGCCAAAGCACGCTTTACAAAATTACAGCCATTGCACCGCAAAAGCCGGGCAAATACGACCTGTTTTTTTCGCTGCGTACAGAACCATTTACCGGCAGCAGGAATAGCCGTTTTATAAAATTAATTGTTGAATAGCCCACACCGATGATAAAAAAATTACAACTACTATCGTTCTTCCTTATCTTGACAACAATTGCTGCGAAAGCACAAAATGTTGACTTCCATTTAAACGGTTTCGGATTTTTTGATAACCGCGAATACAAGGAATTTCCTGAGCGGTCGCGCACTTACTCGGGCGTTCGTACAACTATTGATCTTGGCTTCAACCTTGATAGCAACAACCACTTTATCGCCGGTGCAAATATGCTGCATGAGTTTGGCGGTAAGCCATTTTTTGTAAAAGTGGATCCTACTATTTATTACAGCTTTACCAACAAGAACTGGTTGTTCTATATCGGTGCTTTCTCGCGCGAGGGGTTGCTTACCGATTATCCGCGTGCCATGCTTAACGATACGTTGCGTTACTACCGGCCCAACGTTGAGGGGATGCTAACGCGATTTAAAAACGAGCATTTTACAGAAACTGTCTGGATAGATTGGGTAAGCCGGCAAACGGCTACAGATCGTGAGCAGTTTCTCTTTGGGTTCTCAGGTAAATACCAACCATGGTTAAATGGCCCATTGTATGTTTCACATTATACCTTTATGCTTCATGATGCGGGGAGTGCAACGCCGGAGCCGAATGATCATATCAAAGATAATGGTGCTATCCAATTAAAACTTGGTGCAAACTTCAGCCACAAAACTTTCCTGGATTCATTGAATATTGAAGCCGGTGGCATGATGTCTTTAGAGCGCATACGTGGTGTTGATGGCTTTCAGAAACCTAAGGGCTTTGTAGCCAATGCTTATTTAAGTTACTGGCGTGTAGCTTTATACGATGAGTTTTACAAAGGTGATGGTCACCATATTGAGTATGGTGACGCTTACTATCGTTTTAAAACTTACAACCGCCTCGATTTTATTATTACACCGTTTGTTGCCAAAGGACTACGCGGGCAATTCATATTTAGTTTGCACAATTCGCCGGGCTACAGCAGCAACCAGGAGGCTTTCAGGCTGGTGTATGATATTGGCAGAAAGAACCTGGTAAGATTTAAGGATTAAACATTCTTATCAAAGACGCTTCATTTCGAGCCATAGCGCGGCACTCAAATACAATAAGAAACCGTTAATTGCTTTCGGCATTTAATTCCACAGCAAGATTTATCCCTCATCCCCGTCCAAACAAAACGGGGATTTTCTATATTAGCTTTCCAACAATAAACTATGAAAAAGCTAATCAGGATATTCCTGTTTCTCATACTACTATCTCCGGTAAAATTACTTGCGCAGGACAACCGTTTCTCCGGTTGGGGTGCTTTGTTCCATACCCAGCGCTTTGGTCAACATTGGGGACTGTCCTTTGATGCGCAATTCCGGTCGTTTGATGAGTTCAAGTATCTGCAACACATTCTTTTACGCCCATCCGTGAACTATTACTTTGACGGCAACAAAATGGCGGCTCTGGGTTATGCATATATAACCACTAACGGTCGCGATGCAGCAGGCAGCAAAACCTTTAGGCCCGAGAGCCGTACCTGGCAGCAATTGATCATCAATAACAAAATCGGTAAGATCTCCACCCTGCAGCACCGATTCAGGTTAGAGCAGCGATTTTTGGGCAACACCACCAACCGCAATGATCATTACTTTTCGCAACGCTTGCGTTATTTTGCCAGGGCGGTTATCCCGTTCAAAAAAGATTCAACCTTTGTAAAAGGGCCGTTCATAGGCTTACAGAACGAGATATTTGTAAACGTGCAGAATAAAGAAAAAGTAAATAAACACTTCTTTGATCAAAACCGGGCGTACGTGGCTTTCGGGTATCGTCTGCACAAAAAGATAGATGTTGAAGTAGGTTACTTAAACCAGTACGTTAAGCAAGCAGAAGCATACTTTTTTAACCACGTGATACAAACTGCCATTTATACGCGTTTTTAAGCTGGACTCAAATTCTCTTAATTTGAGTCCAGAATATATTTAACCATGCCTCAACTCAGTAACGATCAACAGATTCGGCAACTGGCCAATCTTGAACTGCTTGCACGGCAAGTAGTAGAAGGTTTTATAACCGGCCTGCACCAAAGCCCGTTCCATGGTTTTTCTGTGGAGTTTGCTGAGCATCGTTTATATAATAGCGGCGAATCGGTAAAAAACATAGACTGGAAATTATTTGCGCGCACCGATAAACTTTTTGTAAAGCAGTTTGAAGAAGAAACTAACCTGCGCTGTTACCTGCTGCTGGATACTTCTTCCTCTATGAACTTTCCGGCAATTGGTCAAAGCAAACTGCAATTCTCGGTATACGCCATTGCATCGCTCATGTACCTGTTTAAAAAGCAAAGGGACGCGTTCGGGCTTTGCCTGTTTTCTGATAAGATGGATTGGATAAGTGAGGCAAGGTCTACATCGGCACACCTATTCTATTTGTTTGCGCAGTTAGAAAGCGCTTTTGAACAGCAGAAGCAAAAAACGGAGACCAATATCAGCCAAACGCTGCATTACATCGCTAATAATATCCACCAGCGGTCGATGGTGATCATCTTTAGCGATATGCTGGAGAATGGCATGAGCGAGGAGAAAGGCCAGGCGCTATTTGCAGCCATACAACATTTACGCTACCGCAAGCATGAGATACTGATATTTAATGTGATGGATAAGGCGCATGAGCTTGATTTCGGTTTCGATAACAGGCCGCATCATTTTGTAGATATGGAAACCGGTAGTGAGATCCGCATACACCCAAACCAGGTGCGCGATACCTATCGCGACGCTATAAAAAACTATCGTCATCAGTTAGCGCTTAAGTGTGCACAATATGGTGTAGAGCTGATAGATGCCGATATCTCCCAGGGGTATGATCACATTTTAAAGAGCTACTTAATTAAAAGAAACAGGATGATTTAACTGGTATAACAGCTTAAATTTAACCTTTCTTAAATTGTTCAAATCAATTTACAAAAGCGTGTGTTATTGAGTAAACGCACTTTTTATACGTATGAGACTTTCCGTAGAACGCAAACCGATAAGAGTTAACCCCGATCCGAAGCGTGTAATTGCACGGTTTTTTTTTAATGGCAACGGCCGTGCCAAGGAAGTTATTGAAAGAGTAATGAGCATTAGCGAGGAAACTGCCTTTGGCATTATCTCGCCACTTTTACAAGAATATTCAAAACGCCACCGTAATATAACCCGTGTGCTTAATCGCCATTGCAGCAAGTTAAAGCCGCTTTTTATTGAATTAGGGATCGATTTCGATAGCCTTTCCGTTTATCGGAAACTTCTGATGGGCTCATACTTTACGCACGAGTATTCTATCGAATCGGCGGCGTTCTTTAACCCCTCTGTTATTGAAGACCCTGACCAGACTGAATTGGAGGATGGCCAAAAACGCCTGATCATCAGCTTTAGGGCGGTGGGAGAGGGACACATCTCTTCTATCACTTTCCGCCGTGCAATGATAGATAAGGACAACCGCATAACTGTGCAACCTGCCGGAAGCTACATTGATGAGGCAGAAATAGTAAGAAACGCGGTTTACAACAAGAAACTGTTTTTTGAGAAAGCTGCTATTACGCAAATAAGTATCGATGTGCTTAATGAGCTGGAGTCAAAACTCGATCATCACTTTGAATATGCCAACCTGCGTCGCATCATCATGGATTCGCAGAAACTGCAGGACGATGATATGAAGCGCCTGGAGTACGACAAAATACTTTGGCTGGCCGATTCTTATTACGAGATCGTTTTCTCGATGGATACCGATATATCTGACAGGGTAATTTTCCCTATCTCTGAGTACGAACGTAAAGGTATAGAGGATGCGCGCTTTGTGAAGTTTGCACATGAGGACGGCACATCTGTTTACTATGCTACTTATACCGCTTATGATGGCTCGCTGATAATGCCTAAGCTGCTGCAAACCAACGATTTTTATAACTTCAAGATCATGCCGCTTTACGGTGCCGGTGCACAAAATAAAAACTTGGCGCTGTTCCCACGAAAGATAAACGGCCGTTACGCCATGATATCGCGTATTGATGGCTGCAACAACTACATCATGTACTCTGATAAGATCAACATATGGGAAAAACCTGATCTGTTGCAAAAACCCGCCTTTACCTGGGAGTTTGTACAGATAGGTAACTGTGGTTCGCCTATTGAAACCAAGGATGGCTGGATAGTTATAACCCATGGTGTAGGCCCTATGCGCCGTTATGTACTTGGTGCAAGCTTGTTAAAGTTGGATGACCCTGCTGTAGAGATCGGTCGTTTAAAGGAACCGCTATTGGTACCAAATAGCGATGAGCGCGAAGGTTATGTACCAAACGTGCTTTACTCTTGCGGATCTATCATCCATAATAATAAACTGATCATTCCTTATGGTATCTCAGATTCATCAACCTCGTTTGCTGAGGTTGACCTGGATGAACTGTTAACCCGCTTAAAAGAAGACGGCGTAGCATAAACAGCTGTAAAATTCGGCATAAACAAATCATCGCGGTATTAATTATCTTTACCGGCTATGCAATACCTGCGTTGGTTATTATTGCCTTTTTCTGTAGTATATGGTTTTGTAGTTACCATACGCAACTGGCTGTATGATGCAGGCTTTTTTAAAAGCCGTGCATTTGATATGCCTGTTATTTGCGTAGGCAACCTGGAGGTTGGCGGTGCGGGTAAAAGCCCTATGACAGAACACTTGATCGCTTTGCTTAAGGACGGAAATAAGGTCGCGACGTTAAGCAGGGGATATGGCCGCGAGACCAAAGGTTTTCTGGAAGCAAGCATCACTTCCACCGCCAGCCAGGTAGGTGACGAACCCTTACAATTTAAACGAAAGTTCCCGGATGTTGCCGTTGCCGTTTGCGAGAAAAGGGTAACGGGCATTGAAAAGCTGCAGCAAAAACATGATGTTATTATCATGGACGATGCTTACCAGCACCGCGCTGTAAAAGCAGGTTTAAATATTTTGTTATTTGATTACAGCAACTTACAAAAACCACAATTTGTATTACCTGCCGGTAACCTGCGCGAGCCATTTAGCGGCCGCTGGCGGGCTGATGTAATGGTGGTAACCAAATGCCCCACTTCTATCAATGAAAGCAACATGACGCGCTGTTACAACAAACTGACCCCATTAAGCACGCAGCCTTTATTTTTTAGCAGCATTACCTATCAGTCTCTTAAGGCTTTGAATGGCAACGAACAGCAAGTTGAGTTAGATGAAGATACAACGGTGTTCCTGCTTACAGGTATTGCCAATACCGCGCCGCTGTTAAGCTATATCCGCACTTTTACATCCCACATAATTCATCACAAATATCCCGATCATCACCAGTTTACCACAAAAAATATAACTAAACTTGCTGATGATTTTGAGGCCTGTACATCAGCAAAAAAACTTGTGATAACAACAGAAAAAGATGCACAGCGTTTAACGCTTGACGAACTTAAGGACCTGCAGGTTTACGTGCAGCCCATAGGCCTTAAGTTTTTAAACCAGGCGCAGCCTCAATTTGATAAAATAATTACAGACTATGTTAGACAATATTAACCATACTGCATCATATATTAAAAGCCGAATAGGTGATTTTGAACCCGAGGTAGGCATTATCTTAGGTACCGGACTTGGGGGACTTGTTAGGGAAATTGAGGTTGAAAAACAACTGATGTATTCTAATATTCCTGATTTTCCCATCTCTACGCTCGAGTTTCATTCAGGTAAGCTGATATTTGGCATGCTTGGCGGTAAAAAGGTAGTAGCTATGCAGGGCCGCCTGCATTATTACGAGGGTTACAATATGCAGCAGATCACCTTCCCGGTGAGGGTGATGAAGATGCTGGGTATTAAAACGCTGTTTGTATCAAACGCCAGCGGGTCGCTAAACCCGGATTTTAAAAAAGGCGACCTGATGATCATTGAAGATCACATAAACTTGCAGCCCATGAACCCGCTGATAGGCCGTAATGATAGCGACCTTGGTCCGCGGTTCCCGGATATGAGCGAGCCCTATAGATACGATCTGATAAATAAAGGCCTTGCTATTGCGAAACAAAACAATATTACCTGCCATAAAGGAGTTTATGTTGCGGTTACCGGCCCTAACCTGGAAACCCGTGCCGAATACAAGTACCTGCGCATTATTGGTGGCGATGCCGTTGGCATGAGCACCGTGCCAGAGGTTATTGTTGCGAACCACATGGGTTTACCGGTTTTTGCTATTTCTGTTTTAACTGATGAGGGTTTCCCGGCGGAGTTGAAACCTGTATCGGTTGAGGAGATACTGGCAGTGGCAACAGCCGCTGAACCACAGTTGACATTGATTTTAAAAGAACTTATTGCAGGGCTTTAATGGCGAATAAGCTTAAATACCTTTTTATTTTATTGATATGTGCTGCTGCGCAGGGTGCCTTTGCGCAGATCACAAATCCGCGGTTCCCCGGCCAGCGTACCGATCAGCCGGTGTACAGTCGTGATACCACTAAGATGCGCGCGCGCTCAAATGCATCAGACAACCTGGATTCATTACGTAAGCGCGAGGAGAATAAGCACGACTCTGTTGTGTTCAACTCTAAGTACATTAAGGTAACCAGCGAGCGCCTGCTGGCCGATAGTATACAGCTTTTTCCGCTGGATACCGGCTTGGTAAATTTTGAGAATTATAGTCCGCTTAACCAGCCGCGCAATCCAAAGATAAGCTTGGGCTACCCGGGCACAGCTGCACGAGACCTGCTGTTTAGTCCCCGAAAGACAATCGGTTTTGACGAAGGCCTTCACGCGCTCGATGCCTACATGGTCAACCCGCAGGACCTGAATTATTTTAATGCCCGTGCGCCATACACATTGCTCTCTTTATATAGCACAATTGGCGGCACTAAAGAGCAGATTTTTAAGACACTGCATACCCAAAACATAAAGCCCAACTGGAACATTGGCTTCATTCTTAACTTTAACGGATCAAAAGGTTATTATTCTACCAACAACATTATTTCCCAAAATGTAAGCGATCTTACTGCGGGCATTTTTAGCTGGTATCATAGTAAAAGCAAGCGCTATAATTTACTTGCTAATTTTTTATTCAATAACCTGAAATCGCCGGAAACGGGCTCTATTTTAAAGGATACCATATTTAAAAGCGCCAACTCATCTTTTGATAAAACCGGCGAACCCGTGCGCTTGCCAAGCAGCTATGCCAACTGGAAAAGTACAGGGCTGTACGTTAAGCAGTTTTATTACCTGGGCCGTATTGATAGTTTAAACAAAGGCAAAACCGGTACAGCCAACGTGCTGCCAACGCAACGAATAGGTTATACCTTTTACGCTAACCAACGCAAATACAATTACCTGCAAAATGGGTTAGACCAATATGGCGCCTTCCCTGATTATTATTTTACGGCTGCCCGCTCGCGCGATTCACTCAACGTGTTTCACCTGCAGAACGATTTCTCTTACAGCTTCTACCTACGTGGCAAATCCGGTAAGATCAGCAAAAATGAACTAAAGCTCGACCTTGGCCTTACGCAGGATTTTTACAAAGTAAGCCAATTTGTTGCAGACTCCGTCATCAACCAATTTGGACGGAAAGTAATACAGCCCGACAGAAAACAAAACGAGACCTTCCAGAACATAACCCTTAAAGGCAAACTGGGTTATCGTTTTAGCGACAGGATCTACCTGGAGGGCGATGTGCAACAGATCGTCCAGGGGCGCAACTTTGGCGACTTTTTGTATGATGCTAAGCTAACACTTGCCGGTGGGCGCAAAACCGGGCGAATATTACTGGGTGCTTATCAGCAAAGCAGCTCGCCGGGCATGGTATACACCAACTGGATATCAAACCATTTTATCTTTAATAACGATTTTAAAAATCAAAAGGTCACAAATCTATCGTTCAATTATATTAATGACGCCCTTGAGCTCGATCTTAAAGCTGAGTATTTTTTGCTAAACGATTACTTGTATTTTGCATCGCAGCCTAATGGTATCGATGCCGCACCCCAACAATATGGCTCGGCAATAAACCTGCTCAAGATAAGCATTGGCAAAAACCTGCACTGGCGCAAATTTAACTTTGATAACTATGTGGTTTACCAAAAAACGGATAACGCCAGCCTGTTACGCACACCAGAAGTTTATACTTTTAGCAGCCTTTATTACAAAGCGCAGATATTTACCCTTAAATCGCAATTTGGTGTAAACGTACGATATAATACACCTTACGTGGCTCCGTCATACGCGCTGAGCATTGGGCAGTTCTACAACGGCCAGGATGTAACCTTTACATCTTACCCGGTAGCGAGTGTTTTCTTTAAGGCAACCTTAGAGCGCACCAATATATTTATCCAGTATGATTATGTAAACCAGGGCTTATTCAGCAACGGTTTCTACACAGTTAACCGTTACCCGCAGTTAGACAGGATCCTGAAATTCGGCGTAGCCTGGACGTTTTATAATTAGTTCTCAGTTGGCGGTTTTCAGTTTGCAGTTCCGGTTGGATTTAATAGCTTAAAACTGCCAACTACAAACTGCTAACTGTTATCACGTTTTCTGTTTCTTTTTCTTAGCTGCCGGGAACAAAACGTTATTCAATATCAACCGGTAGCCGGGCGAGTTGGGGTGCAGTTTAAGATCAGTAGGAGGGTCGCCTACTGCGTGCTGGTAGTCTTCGGGGTCGTGGCCGCCGTAGAATGTCCACTGGCCCTTGCCAAATTCGCCGTGAATATAACGCGCTTCATTGCCGGTTTTCATTTCGCCCATAATGGTGATGCCGGGTTTTAACTTGCTTTTATTGTAGGCCGTGGTAAGGCCCATAAATCCTTTGATCACCTTGTCATGGTCTTGCGTTAGCATACTGGGCACCACATCCCACTTGGCAGAGAAATCAAATAAAGTGAAGAAATCCCGAGTACGGTCAACCTGGCGGGTAGGGGTAACATCAATATCCGCAAATTGATGCGAAAAAGGATTTTGATCGAGCGTAAAATTCTGAAAGGCAAATGTTTGGGTAAAATCCAGTTTCTGCTGGGCGTTAGGGTCGGCGTTGTCACCGTCAAACATATTCTCACAGATATCTGTATTAGCAGCCGACAGCGCAATATCAAAAGTATCCGTAGCGCTGCACATGGCGAATAAGAAGCCACCACCTGCGCAAAAATCACGAATGTGCTGGGCAACCGCTAACTTCATTTGCGACACCTTTTTGAAACCCAATTTGGCAGCCATTGCGTTTTGTGCTTTTACATCATCATTATACCATTGAGTGTATTTATAAGCCCCATAAAATTTGCTGAACTGCCCGGTAAAATCTTCGTGGTGCATGTGCAGCCAGTCGTATTTGGCAAGGTCGCCGCGTATAACTTCCTCGTCGTAAACTACGTCGTAAGGTATTTCTGCATATTTGAGCACCAGGGTAACAGCATCGTCCCAGGGTAACTTATTCTTAGGCGAATACACAGCCATCTTAGGCGCTTTCTCCAATTTAACCAGGTCCATGTTTACAGATGGATCACTTACCTCGGTGGCAATCTCAGTGGCTTTTGCATCGGCAATAACTTCATAGCTTACACCGCGGATCTTGCATTCATCCTCCAACGCTTTGGCATACTTCATCATAAAGCTACCGCCCCGGTAATTAAGCAGCCAGTCAACCGCTTCGCCATTTTTCAAAGTCCAGAAAGCAATACCGTATGATTTAAGGTGATCTTTCTGCTGATCGTCCATAGGGATAAGGATGGATGATGCCCTTGTAAGTTGCGCCAAAAGGAGAAAAGCGAAAGCAAAAAGGTGTTTTTTAATTAGCATGTTGATGTGCTAATGTAACGATTAATTGAATAAGGTATTATGCCCCGTTAATGCTCTTATAATATAAAAATCCTGCGCGTCATTGCGAGGTACGAAGCAATCTCCGAACTTTATAGAGCGGTCTGTCCTGAGTAGAGATTGATTCGTACCTCGGGATGGAAACGGATACCGGCCCAGCGCCAAATGCCCGCAGGCGCATGAGTTTATCGCCCGAGAGTGAATGTTGAATAGTGATAAACTAATAACCACCTCACTATTTAACAAATAACTGTTAACCAAAACCTTTAGCCTTTCGCCTTTTACCTTTCACCTCAATTACTTACCTTTGCCACCTGTTTAAATTTGAAAATCATGAGCAAAGCAATAATCAAAACCGAAAAAGGTGACATGACCGTTGAGTTTTTCGACAAAGATGCACCAAACACAGTAGCCAACTTTTTAGGCCTGGCAAAATCGGGTTTTTACGATAACGTTACCTTTCACCGTGTTATCCCTAACTTTGTGATTCAAGGCGGCGACCCAACCGGTACAGGTGCAGGTGGCTCAGGCAAACGTATTGATTGCGAACTTACAGGCGATAACCAATACCACGACCGCGGCGTACTTTCAATGGCACATGCCGGCCGTAACACTGGTAGCTCTCAATTTTTTATCTGCCACAGCCGCGATAATACAGCCCATCTTGACCGTAACCACACCGTGTTTGGTAAAGTAGTTGAGAACGTTGACGTTGTTGACGATATACGCCAGGGCGATAAAATTTTAGGTATAGAGGTTATTGAGGGATAGTTAATTAGAGATCAGTTGACCGGAGATTAGTTTTCATAAGAAACTAATCGCTTAGTAACCTGATCAACCAATCACATAAAGAATGAATTTACACGGAATTGTAGCCGTTTCCGGCAAACCGGGCTTATGGAAAGCGCTTGCACAAAATAAAACCGGTTATGTGCTGGAGAGCCTTGACGATAAAAAAACCAAGCTGGTAGCCAACGTGGCGACTGCAAAACTGGCTGCATTAAGCGAAATAACCATTTTTGGCTTAGAGGACGATATTAAGTTGACCGATATTTTTGAAAAAATGAAATCGGTTACCGTGCCTGCAACCAAAGACGACGGTAAAAAACTTCGAGCGTTTTTCTTTGAAGTAGCGCCGGATCATGATGAAGAAAAGGTTTATTCATCAGATATCAAAAAGATCATCAACTGGTACCTGATCCTTAAAGATCTGCCATTATTCAACGAGGCCGACCTTGCTGAAGCGCTTGCTGCTGAAGAAGCACCTGCTGCCGCTGCAGAGCCTGTAGATGAAGCTAAAGAAGAAGCTGCACCGAAAGCAAAAGCTAAAAAAGTACCTGCTAAGAAGGCATAAATTCCATTAAACTTTAAAAAGATGAAAGCCCCGACAGTGAAAGCTATCGGGGTTTTTTTATCGTCCAACTCACGCGTCATCGCGAGGTACAAAGCAATCTCTACATATGCTGGTCGCTCTGTATAGTTCGGAGGTTGCTTCGTACCTCGCAATGACGCATTTGAGAAGCAAAAAGCCCCGGACAAGTCCGAGGCTTCAATATCAAAAATCCTATTACAGATTATTTTCTGTTTTTAACGTATTTAAAGTTTTTGCCGATGAAACGTGCGTTCTCGCCTAATTCTTCTTCGATACGTAGTAACTGGTTGTATTTAGCGATCCTGTCTGAACGTGATGCTGAACCGGTTTTGATCTGACCGCAGTTAAGGGCAACAGCAAGGTCGGCGATGGTAGCGTCTTCAGTCTCACCAGAACGGTGGCTCATAACTGAAGTGTAGCTGTGTGTTTGTGCCAGGCTAACCGCGTTGATGGTTTCAGTTAACGAACCAATTTGGTTTACCTTAACCAGAATAGAGTTTGCAGTATCGGCATCAATACCTTGTTGTAAACGTTTTACATTGGTTACAAACAAATCGTCACCTACCAACTGTACTTTATCACCAATTTTATCGGTAAGCATTTTCCAGCCTTCCCAATCGTCTTCTGCCATACCATCCTCAATAGAGATGATAGGATATTTAGCAGCTAATTCAGCAAGGTAATCTGCTTGCTCAGCGCTGGTACGGATAGCGCCTTTGTCGCCTTCAAATTTGGTGTAGTCGTATTTACCGTCTTTGTAAAACTCAGAGGCGGCACAGTCAAACGCCAGGAATATATCAACACCCGGTTTGTAACCTGCTTTTTCAATTGCTTTAAGAATGGTTTCAACACCATCTTCGGTACCTTCAAAAGTTGGTGCAAATCCACCTTCGTCACCTACTGCGGTTGAAAGACCACGGTCGTGAAGGATCTTTTTAAGGTTATGGAAAACCTCGGTACCCCAACGTAATGCTTCAGAGAATGAAGAAGCACCGGCCGGCATGATCATGAACTCCTGGAAAGCGATAGGCGCATCAGAGTGCGAACCACCGTTAACAATGTTCATCATCGGGATTGGCAAAGTGTTAGCATTTACACCGCCAATGTAGCGGTACAAAGGCTGGCGGCTTTCCTGTGCAGCAGCTTTAGCTACAGCTAATGAAACACCCAGAATGGCATTTGCACCCAGGTTACCTTTATTTTCGGTACCATCTAATTTGATCATCAGGCTGTCGATAGCATTTTGTTCAAATACATCAACACCTCTCAATTCAGGAGCTATTTTCTCGTTCACATTTTCAACGGCTTTTAAAACGCCTTTGCCCATGTAAACAGCTTTATCATTATCGCGAAGCTCAACAGCCTCATGCACACCTGTTGATGCACCTGATGGTACAGCAGCACGGCCAAGGGCACCGTTCTCGGTTAAAACATCTACCTCTATCGTAGGGTTACCGCGCGAATCAAGTATCTGGCGCGCATGAACATCAATTATCAAGCTCATAGTGTATTATCGTATTTATTTGAGTGTTACTATACTAAATTGGTGGGCTAAGTTAAGCGCAAAATAAAGAAATACCAACCTTAATTTACATTTGTAACAATTACTTAATCTGAAGTGGTTGGCAGGTGTTCGCGCTCAGGGCTATTTTTGCGGTTAATGCGGTACATCAGCGTTAGCATGATATTGTTCTTGGCACTGCTGGTAGTGGTGGTATAGTTGCGCTGGTTTATCCAGCCGGCCTGTACTATCCACTTTTTATCAAACTGATAGCCTAATGCCGCTGAGACCCTGTTCCGCTCAAAATTTGGTGCTTTGTTGTTAAAGAAAATCTCGTCGAAAACGGAAATAAACCACGTTTTGGCTACGATCTTCACATTGTTTAACGGGATGAACATATTAAGCCTGTAGCGGAAACGATTGCGGTAATTGCCATCCAACCAGCGTTGCTCTACGCGGTAACGGTGCTCAAATTTTAAAGGGGTAAGAAACTGGTTAATGGTCATTTGCTCCCAAACCCTGAACTCGTTAATAGTTGGGCCATCAGCAATATCAAGATAATTATAAGTGTGGTAGGTGCCCGTGCCTAACAGGGCGATAAAGTTTTTATCGATGTCATAGCTTACACCTGCTTTGGCCTCGTAATACTGGAACTGACTAAAGCCGACACCGTTGGTACGCAACTGAAATTCGGAATAACCACCCCAACGATGGGCACTATCGCCCGGCATTACAATGGTAGCAATACCCCATGTGCCTAATTTTGAATCTTGCGCGTTAACATAACGTGAGTTAAATATTAACAGCGTGGTAATTAAGCAAATCTTGATAGTGGTTTTTAACATTATCTTAATAGTTTGATAATGCAAAGCTATTTCCCTAATGTTAGCTGGATGTTAATTATAGTATGCTTAATATTAAATTTATGTTAACAGTGAGCTTGGCCCAAACAAAAAAGACGCGGTAACACGCGTCTCAAAGTATTATTCATATGATTGATTATTCCCACTTAAAAGTTTTAACCGCTACAGCATAAACTCCTATACCCCATAGGAGCAATATGAACAATTGATGGGTAACATCGCCTAAACCTGCTCCCTCAAAAGCCACTTTACGCATGGCGTTGTTAAGGTGTGTTAATGGCAGCACGTTACTCAAATGCTGCAGCCAAACCGGAAATGCTGTTACGGAAAAGAAGGTTCCGGATAGCAGGAACTGCGGCATTGTGATGATATTGGAAATGGGCGGTATAGAACTTTCGTTTTTGGCGATGCCCGAAATTGTAAAACCGAAACCCATAAATATAATCAGCCCAATGGTGCAAAGCACCAGCATATTAAGCACTGTGGTAATGCCGTGTATCAATGTAAAGCCAAAAACAAAGTGCCCGATCACAATAATAAACAGTGCGCCAAGTAAGGCAAAAACGATACGCGCAATGGCCTCACCCAAAACAATGCTTGAGCGTTTTACCGGGGTGGCAAAGAACCTTTTGATTACCAGCATGATGCGTAAGCTTAGGAATACGAAGGCCGTACCGAATACCCCGCTGCTTAATAATGAAAAACCTAACTGACCAGGCAATATAAAGTCGATGTATTTGTATTCGCGGCCGGTTACGATGGTTTCCTTCAGGTCTACAGCCTTAGGAATAGGTACCGGCGACAATTTCTGGATCTCTTTTACCTGTACGGATTGTATCTGGTAGAAAATGTTATTTAATGCTGATTTCAAAACAGCACCTTTATCTGCTGATGCGTGACTGTATTGAACATTAACTTCAAACGGCGCTTTTCGAGGGATTGCTGGTGCAAGAGGATTTATCGACAAGGCATCTTTGTTCACCTTAAGGTCCAATATCGCATCAATGCTGCCCTTTGCCAGGTTTTTTTTCATCTCATCTGCTGATTGATCCTTTATCAGGTGGATGATCTTATTCTTAGCAAGTGCTTTGTAAATAACACTGGTTGTATCACAGCCTTTGGCTACACCAACATCTACCGACATGCCGCCACCGCCAATGTTAGCAAACACTACGATAAATATCAGCGGGAAAGCCAAGCTAAACACTACAGCAGACGGACTACGTAATATGGAGCGGAAACTTGCCCTTGCAATGGCAAGTGTAGCGCGGGTGTTACTATATTTTTGGTTCATTAGTTGATTGGTTCAATTGTTCATTGGGTCATTGGCTAAGTTTGGGCGCTAACTGCAAACTCAAAATTGCCAACTGCGCCGCAGGCTTTATCCTTCCCGCCATTCCTTTCCGGTAAGGTTGATGAATACATCTTCAAGGTTAGCGGCTTTTACTTGCTTTTTGCGTTCAAAGCCTTTTGCAACCAATTGGTCTATAAAATGGTCGGGGGTATCAATCCCAATAATGTGTCCGCCGTCAACAAACGCTACACGGTCGCAAAGTACTTCTGCCTCGTCCATGTAGTGGGTAGTGATCACCACCGTTGTTCCATTATCGCGTATCTCGCGTATCAGGTCCCAAAGATTGCGCCTGGCCTGTGGGTCGAGGCCGGTTGTTGGCTCATCCAAAAATATGATGCGTGGATTATTGATAAGCGTTGTGGCAATGGAAAAACGTTGCTTCTGCCCGCCCGAAAGATCTTTAAATTTTGCTTTGGCTTTATCTGTAAGCGCAACCTTTTCCAGCATTTCCGCCGGGGTTTTGTTTACCCCGTAAAGGCCTGAGAAAAGTACTATCAATTCTGAAAGATTGAGGTTGGGATAATAGCCTGCAGCCTGTAACTGTACACCAATGCGTTTCTTGATCTCGCCGGCATCGTTTTCAATATTGAAACCATCAACAATTACACTGCCGGAGGTTTTTTCGCGCAGCGTTTCAATGATCTCGAGTGTGGTGGTTTTACCGGCACCGTTAGGGCCTAATAAACCAAATATCTCACCCTCGTAAACCTCAAAGCTTACGCCTTTTACCGCCTCAAAGTCGCCATAGCTTTTAACCAGGTTGGTTACCGTGATAATAGGTTGGTTTGCCATACTGTAAATATGCAGTGTATTTACCACATCGCAGCTACAGCGGCATAAAAAATAAATTAAAAATTGATTAAAGTTTAGGTGTGGGTAAGAGAGATTCAAATGCCGGCAAGTGCTTTATAGGCAACTGTCGGCATATCATTTGTTACTTTCCACCTTTTTTTAATTCGCTTTCAGATTTTAGCACTTTGCCGCCATCTTTTTGCTTTACTTCGTAAGCAGGCTCATCTTCTGTTGCTTTACGTTTTACAGTTGAGCCTTTAATGGTTTTGGTAGTGGTTGAGGTATGTTTCTTTTCGATAGTGCCTTCGGCTTCTGACGAACCCCATTTCCAGTGAACGGTATCTCCTTTTTTCATAGCTGTAGTTTTAAAGGAGATTTAGCAATAGCCCTGCCAAAAGCATCAGCTAAAATATATACCTGCCTATTAAGCCGATCAAAGTAATGGCCTGTGCAACAAAAGCTATTACGGTTGCTAAGGCTGGTATGGTTAATAAATGTATCATGACTGTGGGTTTTTGTTTACAACACAAAATTGTATCAAAACAGCCCTCAGCGTTAGCGTTATTAGGCAAATGGAGGTAAAATGTCGGTGAAAGTAATAGCCGGGAAATTAAATAAAGCGTTTTTAGCGGTGGGAGATTTTACCGACGGATGTATAAGAGCTAAGAATAATTTGGCGTAGGAACCCCTCCCTGCCATCGCTTCTGTCTGCCGCACCCCTCCCCGAGGAGGGAATTAAAGCCTCGTTGCTTTTACTCTGCCTCCACATTTATACCGATCTGCTTAAGCAGGAGCGAGGCATTAAAGGTTTTGCACTCACCGTGTTTAAGCTTGTAATCAAAAAGCATTTCGCCTTCTATTACCTGTATGTCGAAATAGTAGTTGCGTACATAATCAGGGTATTTGTCTTCCAGTCGGGCAATTTGCAGGTCGTGGGTGGCAACCATGCCTACACCTTTTTTTGCGATAAGCTGCTCAATAACCGCTTTGCTGCCCAGGTATTTATCCATGGAGTTAGTGCCGCGCAGCATCTCATCTATCAAAAAGAAAACCCTGTGCTCATGCTCAACAGCCGCCAGCAGCATCTGCAGCCTGTCCAGTTCGGCTTTAAACGTTGACGTGCTTTCATTCAGCGAATCTTTGATACGCATGTAGCTCACGATAGTTATTACCGAAACTTCCATTTCTGCAGCGCAAACCGGCGCGCCGCTCAAAGCTAAAACCGTATTGATGCCAATGGTACGGAGGAACGTACTTTTGCCTGCCATGTTAGAGCCCGTGATAATATCTATTTTAAATGCATCCTGCAGCTCATAGTCGTTATCAACGCGGTTGCCGCGGATAAGCGGGTGGGCAATGTGCTTAGCCGTAAGGGTGTAGCCTTCCGTATCGGCAATTACCGGGTAAACCCAGTCAGGGTAGTTAATGGCCGGCACCGCAAGGCTTATAAATGCTTCAAATTCGGCGATAACATCAAAGGCTTCCTCAAAATTTTGCTGGTTATTACGCTTCCATTTTTCTATAAGGATGATCTGTTTTAAAGCCCACAGGAAAAACACATTAAGTATGAACCCAACTATCATAATTAAGCTATAGCTGAGTTTGTTGATGAGTTTAGACAGTTCCGTTATATTTTTTGATGTTTGGTTAACCTTTAATTTCTCATACAGTTCCGCACATCTTTGCGATTGCCATTGCTTACTTTCTATAGCATTAAATACAACGGCGTAGCTGGCCAGCACATCGCTTATTTTACCGGCAATGGCCCCGGCCTTTAATATATAACTGCCCTTTGCAACCAGGATGGACATATTTACCAGCCCTAACAGGATAGCGATAATTGTAAAATAAGGTGATAAAAAAGCACCGGCAAGCAGCATCCCAAACAGGAGGTATGGCGCTATTTTTATGTAAATGCTTAACCACCTCTCGCCGGTTAAATGCAATGGCGTTTTAAGATACGCAAGCAGCTGCTTCATTTGGTCTGTATCTTCTTTAGCGGCGAATAACAGCTTGGTTTGCGTGTTAACCTTCCAATCATTATTCGCGGCTATTTCCTGCACCGCTTCCTGACGGATCAGTATTGTCGCTTTATTGGCAGGCGCGCTTAACCAGCCGGCAAGTTTATCGTTACCGGCAGATGTAGCTGCACGGTTAGTGAGGTTATACAGCGAGGCATTCCCAAAAATATCCAGATCAGAAGTGTAGAAATGCTTTTCATTGCTATACTTTTGGCCGTTGTCATACAGGTTGGTGCCGGTTTGCAGGCTGTTGATCTCGTTAAGGTTTACTCGCTCAAGGTCGAGGTGATAATCACGTAAACGCTCGTATTTACCTTGTTGGGCCACAAGTGCAACAAATGCAGCCAGTAGCAACACAGTGCCAACGCCTAACACCACAAAGCTATCTTGCTGCACGGTAATGTAAACCACAAAAATCATCATGGCAAAAATGCCTAAGCGCATCAGTGAGTAAGTATTAGCTTGCTGTTTGTAGTGATCGGCCTGCCGGCGCGCTTTGTTCGCAGCTTCTTCGTAATTGGCTATAATGGTTTGTTGCACAGATTTTATAGGTATTTTTGCAGCTTCAATTTTACAACAATAAGATAACATATCCATTTAAATAGTTACAGCAGGGCATGAAAATCACGTTTATTACCGTTGGCAAAACCGAAGATGCTTACTTAAAAGAAGGTATTGAAAAGTATGTTAAGCGGCTTAAACACTACACCAAGCTGGAACTACATGACCTGCCCGAACTTAAAAATACCAAGGCCCTTACCGAGGACCAGCAGAAAACAAAAGAGGCGGAAATGATCCTGAAGAAGTTAACTCCGCAAGATCATTTGATCCTGCTTGATGAGGGTGGTACCGAATATACATCGGTACAGTTTGCCAATTACATCAACAAGCGGTCGGTAACTTCGTCGGCCAATTTGGTGTTTGTGGTGGGTGGCCCTTATGGTTTCCATGATTCGGTTTACCAGCGGGCAAATGATAAAATTTCGCTTAGCCGCATGACCTTCTCCCACCAAATGGTGCGCCTGTTTTTTGTTGAGCAACTGTACCGCGCTTATACCATTATCAAGGGCGAGCCTTACCATCATCAATAGATGTGCAGTCCCGATAGCGATCGGAATCAGATGTGCAAATGATTTCTAATTGGTTACTGACAAGAATGCGTCAGCGTTCACGGTGTTCAAGAGCGTTCATGGTGTGAACGTGAACACTTACAGGTATTTTCTGTAAATTCTTAAATCCTGTAAATTCTGATTAAGACTATTAATTTGCACATTTGTATATGCACATGCACAGTCACGACCATTCGCACCATCATCACGATCATACACCCAAGCTTGACCATCTTAATGCCGCCTTTATCTGGGGAATTGTCCTTAATTCGGCTTTTGTAGTTATCGAAGTGATCTACGGTTTGATCAGCGGGTCACTTTCGCTGCTTACAGATGCCGGGCATAACTTAAGCGATGTGGCTTCATTAGCGTTGGCGCTGCTGGCTTTTAAACTGGCCAAGGCAAAATCAAACAAGAACTATACTTATGGTTACAAACGGTCTACTATCATCGTGTCGTTTTTTAACGCTGTGATCTTGGTAGTTGCTGTCGGCTTCATCATTTATGAAGCCGTTATGCGCTTTATCCACCCCGAGCCAATCGCCGGTGGTACTATTGCATGGGTTGCTTTGGCAGGTATTGGTGTAAACGGTTTTACCGCATGGCTTTTTGTGAAAGATAAAGACAGCGACCTCAACGTAAAAGGTGCTTACCTGCACATGGCAGTGGATGCCATTGTATCATTAGGGGTTGTAATCTCTGGGGTGATCATTTACTTTACAGGGTTTATCTGGTTGGATAGCGCGGTAAGTATCATTATCGGTGTGGTGATATTGGTAGGCACATGGAGTTTGCTTAAAGATAGTCTTCGCCTTGAAATGGACGGGGTTCCGAAAGATATCGACCTGCAAAAAATAAAAGCTGAATTACTTAAAGGAAAGGGGGTGGTAGATGTACACCATATGCACGTTTGGGCCTTGAGCACTACAGAAAATGCCCTAACTGCTCATTTGGTCATCAGCCCGGAACATATGGCCATGTTTGACGAAATAAAGCATGACCTGCGCCACAAGCTGGAACATCTATCCATTACCCACAGTACATTTGAGCCGGAGTTCAGCGACGAAAAATGCCAGCAACCAGATTGTTAAACCTTAACCGATATGAAAACCACCCGACGGAAATTCATCGCTACTGCTGCTGCAGTAACAGCCGGCACAGCTATTGCATCAGCCATGCCATCATTTATAAAACCAACTGCCATGAATAATAAATATCCAATTGTACACCATGTTTTCTTTTGGTTAAAAAATCCGGGTTCGGTAGACGATCGCGATAAGATCATCGCCGGATTAAAGACCCTTCGTAAAATAGAGACCATCAAAGAGCTGCGCATTGGCGTTGTTGCCAGCACCGAAAAGCGCGATGTAGTGGACAATAGCTGGGCAGTATCAGAACTGATGTTCTTCGAAAATCTGGAAGGCCAGGCATCTTACCAAAGCCACCCCATTCATCAGCAATTTATAAAAGATTGCAGCCACCTTTGGGATAAGGTTGTTGTTTATGATGCACTGGATGTATAAGAATTAATGCCAATGACTCTATAGAATGAAAAAGCCCCGATAGTAAAACTATCGGGGCTTTCTTTATTAAAGTGTTATTGATTAACGTCCGCCGTTGCCGCCGCCCATGCCGCCACCTTGCTGGTCGCCGCCCTGGATCTGGTCATCGTTGTTAACACCTTTCTTCTTTTGTGTAGGGTTAGCCGGTTTAAAGCTTATTTTACCAAAGCTGTAGCTAAACGTTATACCAAATGATTGGAAAGGAAACTGGGTTTTTGATATCTGGCTGAAACCCGGGCTTGATATGTTTTGGTTAAATGATTTGTTAACTGCAAATGGTTGTACAGTATTGAAACCAAGTGAAGCCTTCTTGTTCATGAATTGTTTCTTGATACCAAAAGCGTAGATACCAAACGATGGGCTTGAGCCCTGTATTGTACGGCGCGGTGAGTTCATGAAACCGAAAGCTTCAAAGATGATGTTCTTAGGTAAATTCAAAGTTGCGCTACCGAACATGGTGTACATGTACTGCGTTTTGATCGCATCCGGATTGATAAAGTTTGCAAATTCCGAATAAACGGTAGGGTTGTAAGTAAATACGTTAACACTTGCGCGTACAGTTAAAGGTTTAAATGGCGTAACCGAACCAAAGAAACTTGCTCCCCATGAGTTGTTCAATGCAGCGTTACGTTGTATGGTACGTGTACCAATTACGGTATCAATTTTCGCACCTGTTTGGATGTAATCCGTAATAGGTTGCGCTAATCCTTCGATCAGATCATTTGTTCTCTTGTAATAAACCGAGAAGTTTAACACTGATGATTTAATGAAGGTATTATAGTTCAATTCAACGGTTTGCGATACTTCCGGCGCCAGGTTAGGGTTACCTACAGATTGAGCCTGAATGTTTGACCTATTGATGAACGGATTTAACACCTGTAAGCTTGGGCGCTGGATACGTTTGCTATATGATAATTTAAACGTGTTTGAACCTATAACTTTTTGTATGGTAAGGCTCGGAATATAAGTATTGTAGCTGGCATCAAAAGGTTTAAGTTCTTGTTGATTTGCGCCGCTTGCATAAGGCGTTTGCGGGTCACCTGCTATCTTTGTATTCTCGTACCTGAAACCTGCCAACACCGAGTAGCTCTTTGGCAATGTAATGGTGAACACGCCGTAACCTGCATAAACGTTTTGTTTGTAATTGTACAGGTTTGAGTTCAGTGGATCAATAATAGGGTTATTACCAAGCGAGTCTACTGAATAAATGTTATAATCACTGTTGATGCGCCTTTGTATGGTTTTACCACCTGCCTCTAATTTCAGGGTTTTATTTATCGGTAAAACATAGTCGCCTTGTAAGGTATATTCGTCGTTCTTACCATCGTTATTACCTGCCTGGCTTGGCTGCGGCGCACCTTTTCCTGTGTTTGGTAAACCCTGGAATAAGTTGTTATAGTCGGTTTTGATGATGCTATGGCTCCACTGACCGGAAAAGGTTATCTCATGACCTTCTTTTTTGAATTTGTGTGTATAATCCAGGTTCCAGTCGAATCCGCTGAATTTATTGCGGTTAGAGTTGATGCCAATGTAGGCCAAAGATTTAGCAGGATTAATGAAATCAGTAATATTATAGTTACCACCGCCATTAGTGTTAAAACCACCATCATTTAAAGCCAGGGTGCTGTTAATACTATTGAAACCGTTAAACTCGTAACCCGCAGTTATCGTTCCCCTCACACCGTGTCTTTTCGTTTCGCTTGAAAGAAAGTTTTTGTTAAGCTGGTTCACCGCTGCTTTGTTTGCGGTAGCAGGCGTGTTAATGGTCTGCTCAAAATCTGTGGTCATGGTTTGTGGCCATGTTAAGTTACCACCAATGTTAGCAGATAAATTGAAACGGTTTTTATTGTAATTTAAGTTGATGTTACCGTTATTTTGACGTGTACCTACACCACCGCTCACAGAACCGCTGATGCCAGATGCATTTTTAGTTTTTGTGATGATGTTGATGATACCACCAGAACCCTCAGCATCATATTTAGCTGATGGAGAAGTAACTACTTCAATGTTTTTGATCTGATCTGCAGGGATGGTTTTCAATACATCGCTTAAGCTGGCAGAAGTTGCACCTGATGGTTTACCATTAATCAAAACGCGAACGTTCTGGTCACCGCGGATAGCAACGTTACCATTCATATCAACCGATACCAATGGCACTTTCTGCAATACATCCGTAGCGTTACCACCTGTAGATGTTACATCCTTTTCAGCATTATAAACGATCTTATCTATCTTGTTTTCTACAAGTGCCTGCTGACCAACAATCTGCACTTCTTTAAGGGCAGTGGCACTTGGTTTTAGCAGGATGGTACCCATGTTATTATCGGGTTTGGCTGCAGTTGTTTCAACCGGGTCAAAAGTCCTTGCCGGATAACCGATAAAGGAAATGGTGATCTTGTATTTACCGGTTTTGATACCGTTAAGTTGGAAGTTACCGTTCCCATCGGTTAGTACACCGTTCATGGGGGTGGTAGCACCGCTTCTGAACAAGCTTACAGTAGCATAATCTACCGGTTTTTTGGTTAACGAGTCGATAACCCTTCCGGAAATTTTGCCCACAATACTTGAGCCGCCGCCCATAGGTATCTGGGCGTTAGCCTTGAGTGCAGCACAAACAACTATTATAAGTAAAAGTATTCGTTTCATAAATTTTTGAGCGTTTTCGTAATTTGAGGCGAAATTGCTGAAAATGTTACAGCTGTATCTGCAGAAATTAGAAAATTATTAATGATGTAATGTAGATGTTACACTTAGTGGTGAGTGTATTGAGTGAACGACGTAATGAGTGAAGAAGTGAATGTGAAAATCTCACAGCATTCTTACAAGGCATAATCCTCCACTGGTCGAAGTTTTTAGCTTCGTCCTAAAATATTGCAAGCATCCTGTTTGCGTGTTAAGCTGTAAGCTTAACAGATTTTAGGTCGGAAGTTACGCTGCGCTAAACTTCGACCAGTAAATGGTTATAAATTATGTCTTTGCGAGGAGCGACAGCGACGCAGCAATCTTCTAGCGTTGTTTACTCGCGACGAGATCTATACAACCACGTTCACAATCCTGCCCTTAACAACGATCACTTTTTTAGGTGCTTTGCCGTCGAGGTGTTTTTGCACGTCGGCGTGGGCCAGTACTGCGGCTTCAACATCGGCGGGCTCCATTGTTAGGGGCAGGCTAATGTTGGTACGAACCTTACCGTTGAAGGAGATAGGATACGCAAAGTCATCCTCAACCAGGTATTCCGGTTGAAATTTTGGATAAGCTGCAGTTGAAATTGAGCCTGCTGAGTTACCCAGCAGCGACCAAAGTTCTTCTGCAATATGCGGCGCATAGGGTGCCAGCACGATCACCAGGTTTTCCAAGATGGCGCGTTTATTACATTTGAGATCAGTAAGCTCGTTTACAGCGATCATGAAGCTGGATACTGAAGTATTGAACGAGAAACGCTCGATATCATCTTCTACTTTTTTGATGATCTTGTGCAACGCTTTCAGTTCCGCTTTAGTGGGAGCCTCGTTTGATATTGAGAAATTCCAGTTTGCATCATGGAACAATCTCCAGAATTTACGCAGGAATTTAAACACACCCTCGATACCATTGGTGTTCCAGGGTTTGCTCTGCTCCAGCGGACCAAGAAACATCTCATACATACGCAGGGTATCCGCACCGTAACGCTCGATTAGATCATCCGGGTTAACCACGTTGAACTTTGATTTCGACATTTTTTCCACTTCAATACCGCAAATGTATTTTCCATTTTCAAGGATAAATTCAGCATCAGCAAAATCCTCCCTCCAGGCTTTAAATTTATTGATGTTTAGTATATCGTTCTCCACAATGTTCACGTCTACATGCAACGGAGAAGTCTTATGGTCTTTGATCAAACCATGGGATATGAAGGTGTTTGTACCTCTGCCTTCCTCGTCAATTAAACGATAAACAAAGTTACTGCGACCCTGTATCATGCCCTGGTTGATGAGCTTTTTGAAAGGCTCTTCTTCAATGGCTTTGCCAATATCTTTCAAAAACTTGTTCCAGAAACGGCTGTACAGCAAGTGGCCGGTAGCGTGCTCGCTGCCACCAATGTACAGGTCAACATCTTTCCAGTACTCGATCGCTTTTTCTGATGCAAACTCCGTGTTGTTATTAGCATCCATATAACGATACCAGTACCAACTGCTGCCTGCCCAGCCCGGCATGGTGCTTAGCTCGTATTCGTAGGCCCCCTCTAAATCTCCCCCAATAGGGGAGACTTGTGGTTTATACTTCCAATCAGTAGCGCGACCCAACGGTGGCTCGCCGGTTTCGGTTGGTAAGTACTTGTCTATCTCCGGCAATAACAAAGGCAATTCGCTTTCTTCTATCAGCTGCGGTAAGCCATCTTTAAAGTAAACCGGTACCGGTTCGCCCCAGTAACGCTGACGGCCAAATATCGCATCGCGCATGCGGAAATTCACTTTGGCTTTACCTAAACCAACTTCTTCCAGCTTGGCAACAACGGCTGCAGTTGCTTCTTTGTAACCTAAACCGTTTATGAAATCACTATTAATATATTTACCTTCCTTGGTAGGGTCTGCCTCGGTCCCGATATTTTGGATATCGATGATCGGGATGATCGGCAGGTCAAAATGCTTAGCGAAAAGATAGTCGCGTTGGTCTCCGCTTGGTACAGCCATTACGGCACCGGTACCGTAGCCTGCCAAAACATAATCTGCTATCCATACCGGTATCTTAGCACCGTTAAGCGGATTGGTAACATAGCTACCGGTAAAAGCGCCCGATACGGTTTTGGTATCGGCCATACGGTCAAGCTCGCTTTTCTTTTTTGTTTGGGCGATGTAAGCATCAATATCCGCCTTTTGTTCGGGAGTAGTCAACTCTGCAACCAATTCGTGTTCAGGTGCTATCACCAAAAAGCTAACACCAAAAATGGTATCAACACGGGTAGTGAAAACTTCGATGTAAGGAGCCGGATGTGAGGAGCCGGATGCCGGATCGTTTTCCGCACTAAAATGCTCGCTTGCCGCTCTCTCCAACGGAAACTTCACACTTGCACCAACACTCTTCCCTATCCAGTTGCGCTGCATTTCCTTCAACGGCTCGGGCCAGTCAATGGTATCAAGGCCTTGTAACAGGCGCTCGGCATAGGCCGTAATGCGCATGCTCCACTGCATCATTTTCTTTTGCTCAACAGGGTAACCGCCGCGCTCGCTAAAGCCGTCTTTCACTTCGTCGTTAGCCAGTACGGTACCCAAGGCGGCACACCAGTTAACGGTGCTCTCGCGCAAGTAGGTAAGGCGATATTTTAACAATTCCTGCTGCTGTATTTTTTCTGGTAAAGCCTTCCATTCATCGGCATCAAAAACAAGCGTATCTTCGTCGCAAACAGCGTTTATACCTGCCGATCCTTTGGTTTCAAAATAGGCTACCAGTTTATCTATGCTTTCAGCTTTATCGGCATCTTTATTATACCAGCTATTGAATAGCTGCATAAAAATCCACTGTGTCCACTTGTAGTAATCCGGCGAACTGGTACGCACCTCGCGACTCCAATCAAAAGAAAAACCAATCTGGTCTAATTGGCGGCGGTAGGTGTTAATGTTTGCCTCGGTGGTAACAGACGGGTGCTGCCCGGTTTGTATGGCGTACTGCTCTGCCGGTAAGCCAAAGCTATCATACCCCATCGGGTGCAACACGTTAAAACCTTTGTTGCGTTTATACCGCGCAAAAATATCAGAAGCGATATAGCCCAGCGGATGGCCAACATGCAGCCCCGCACCAGATGGGTAGGGGAACATATCTAACACATAGTACTTTGGCTTATTGGTGTTGTTCTCGGCTTTAAAAGTATTATTCTCGGCCCAAAACTGCTGCCACTTTTTCTCTATATCTTTAAATTGATAATCCATTTGTTGTTTACCGGTTTGAGGTTGCGAAAATAGTAAAAACTGCTTACAGATTAGCCTTTTGGCGGTGGATTACATAAAGTCTATCTACTCGGTAGGTTAACATTAAAGTTGGCAGGCCATATTATAAGGCTTAATTTCGGCGTGGATATACTTGAGTAATACCACCCCCATGTTTAAAAACTTTAAGGATAAAGATATGCAGGCTGTTATTGGCTGGGTGCTCCGTGCAGGAGTCCTAATATCAATGCTAACGGTTTTTATAGGTGGTTGTGTGTATCTTTACAGGCATGGCCATACCACGGCCGATTATCATCAGTTTAATGGCGTGCCTGATTTTATACAGACAGGCCAGGGCATTATACACGGCGTATTCACAGGAAGGGGCAGGGCTATTATTCAATTAGGCATTATCATGCTCATAGCCACGCCCGTAGTAAGGGTGTTATTTTCGGCCATAGGGTTTATCTTAGAGAAAGACCACCTGTACACTGTCATTACTTTTATTGTGCTTTTTGTTATCATCTGCAGCGCTTTAAGCGGCCACGCAGGCTAATTTATCCAAACCATAATTTTTTAGCAATGTTGTATTTATATGTACAGGCGTAAGGTACAGTCATCGGCTTTAGAGAGTGTTGGTTATGATGCCAAAAAGCAGATCCTCGAACTGGAGTTTAGGGAGCATAGTGACGTATGGCAATATTTCGGGATCAGGCCATCCACCTACAAAAAATTCATCAGTTCAGAATCATTAGGCAAATACTTCGTAACCCGCATTAAAGGCAAGTATCCGGAGTTGAAGTTATTGTAAGGTAATAGCTCTTTAAATATTAATTACCCCCAATTCTCCTTTGCTCATCCTCATTTCCAGTTTTATGGCGAACGGCACCCTTAACGGATGTTTTACCAAACCGATAGCTGAAGTTTACAGACAAGATGCGATACTCGCGCCAATCGACAGTATTTCTATTTAAGTTTTGATAGTTGGTATAAGCCCGGTCACGACGGGTCTTAAAAATATCTAAAAGGGTGAAGCTTAGTTTACCCATCTTGTTAAGAACGGGCATACTTAAACCGGCGTTGGCATAGTAAACCGCTTTAAAGTTATTTATACCGTAAACTGTCGGCGTTTCGTAGTAGCCAGAAAGTTCAGCAGCCAGTTTACTACCCAACTTAAAACTTTGCGTGGTGTTGATCAGAACATCACCCACGCTTTGATCAAAATCGCCGTATTTTGGGTCGGCAATGTATCGCTGGTACGATGCATCAATGTCATAAGAACTGTTCCACCAACTGGTGAATTTTATGGGAGCACTAAAAGCAACCCCAAGCGTTTGCGTGCGGCCCAGGTTTACATCGGTATTAATGATAACCTTTGTAGCATCGTTTTGCTGATAGAAAGGAAAAGCGGCACCGCTTGCAAAGGTTGCGTACAAACGGGTGCTTATCTCCTGGTTGTAAGTATGCGTAAGGCTGATGCTATTGGCATATACCGGCCTTAAATAAGCATTACCTGCCTGGTAACTGTACAGATCAATAAACGACAGGAAAGGATTAAGCTTATCATACGCCGGCCTGGTTATACCGCGGTTAAAGTTCAACACGTAATCGTTCTTATCATCATGATGGTATTCTACCTGGACTGTTGGGAACAGGTTAAAGTAATTTCTGGCGGTTATATGCTGGTTGTTTGGCGATTGCTCGCGATATGAGTCGCCTCTTGAATTGGTGTATTCGCCTCTAACGCCGGCGCTTATATCAGTTTTGCCGAATTTGGCATTGTAATTAATGTAACCTGCAGCAATTTTTTCAGTATAGATAAAGTGATTGCTAAAGGTGGTATCAATGGTGTAAACGTTGTTAACCAGCGGACCAAATATGAGGTTATTATCTGTTTTGGTATAACTGTATTTTGCCCCTGCATCAAGTTTGGCGGTTTTACCCAGCGGTTTTGTATAATCTAATATAGCCGACCAGATACCCACCTTGGTAGGAGAAAGGTTTTGTAGCAAGAGCGGGTTACGGTAGGCCGCCCCGGCAGCATTATAGAAAGTATTATTAATGTACTCGTTGGATGCACGGCTGTTACGGGTATGCGTAAGGCTGGCGGAAATTACCCCGCCAGTTTCATCAACCTTGCCATTATAGTTAAGGTTATATGTAAAGGTATTGATATCGCGATTTAGGTTTGAGTTGGCGTAAACTGTAGAATCTTTAACATTATTATTGAAGATGCTAAGGGTGTTGGCTTTATTAAATTTTGCGTTATTGATGTTGCCTGCAACCAAAAAGCCAATGGTTTGCCCTTCGCCGATGAAGAAATCTGTACCCAGCCTAAAGTTATGGCTAAACGTTTCAGAAACGCTGCGGTAAGCGGTGTTGTAGTTGCTCTGCAACCCGTTGTAATCTATACCGCGGTCAGTGTTGAAGTTTTTATATGATTTGTTGGCAGCGAAATTATAGTTACCAAAAATGTTGTAGCTTTTAGTGCGGTTGTTAAAGCTGATCCCGCTATTGCCTTTGTAGTACCTGCCATAACCGGCGCCAAGGGTAATGGTTCCATTAGTGCCAATGTTATTACCTTTCTTGAGTACGATATTGACAATACCACCCGCCGCTGCATCGTACTTAGGCGAGCCCCCGGTTATCAGTTCCATCTTATCGATATTACTTCCCTGCGTACTTTTTAATAATGCTACCAGATCGGTACCTGTAAGGTTGGTGGGTTTGCCGTCTATCAGCACCAGGGCTTGTTGCCTGCCGCTAACGCTGATGGCATCGTTGTTATCAACCCTTACACCGGGAGATTGCCTTAAAATATCTAATGCCGATTGCCCGTCTGCAATAATACTTGCCGATGGATTGATGATGGTTTTGCCCGGCTTAACTTCCACAAATGCTTTGCGCGCAGTAATTGTAACATCTTTTAACTGCGTATTGGTTGCAGCCAACTTTAATGGTGCAAGCGAAACAGATTTGCCGGCGGCAATGTAAAAAGGTTGTGTATACGTGCGCTTATAACCCAGCATGGTTGCCAGTATGGTATAGCTCCCGGGTTTAATATTATTGAATTGGAAAGCACCTCTTTCGTCTACCAGGGCAGATGTGGCTACAGTGGAATCGGGCAGATGCAGAAGTATAGCGGTAGCCCCGTCAGCAGGCTGATTGTTCTGTGTTAAAACGGTACCCCTTAAAAATGTGATACCGGTTTGGGCGTAACAAAAATTAATACATAGCAGGAATGCCACCAATAAGCATCCGTTTTTGAAATTCATTAATAGTTTAGTAGAAATTAATTAGTATAGTGTCAGTTAAAAAGTTAAATGTAACAACAAAAAAGCGTTTTGTAATACTGATTTTTCGCTTTTTTACGCCAATTGTATCAGAAATGTTGCTTTAGCATAAAGTTGCGTCAATACCTTTGTAAATTATTATTTTCGTGCGTTGATATTTTAGAAGTTTATAAGTGGAGATGAGAAAATTATTCGTTTCAATGCTTGCCATGTGCCTTACTGTAGTGGCACTTGCACAAACGGCACCGGCTAATTTCACAATGGCTGCAAACAAATTCAGGCAGTATTACAATGCCGGTAAGCCTGATAGTATATTTAATATGTTTAGCAGCCAGATGAAGGCCGCGCTGCCACTGGATAAGTTCTCATCAACTACCACGCAGCTAAAGGCCCAGTTAGGTGATCTAAAAAGTACTGAGCTGGTAAAGTTTAGCGTACCGCTTGCCGTTTATAAAGCTACTTTTGATAACGCTATTTTCAACCTTAACATCTCTCTTGACGCTCAAAGCAAGTTCGTCGGTTTGTTGCTTAGTCCTTATGTTGAGCAGGCGACAACCGCTATGCAAATGGATCCGTCGCTTAAAGAGTCGCCAATTATTTTAAAAACGCTGAGCGGCTCTATCTCGGGTACGCTTACCATGCCTGCCGATGCTAAAGACAAGGTGCCTGTAGTACTGATCATAGCAGGATCTGGCCCTACAGACAGGGATTGCAATAGTCCAAAACTGGGAATGAACACCAATGCCTACAAAATGCTGGCAAACGACTTGGGCAAGGCAGGTATTGCAACAGTACGGTACGATAAACGCCTGGTTGGCCAAAGCGTAAGCTCTACAAAGCCAAAGGAATTGCGTTTTGAAGATTACGTGGATGATGCCGTGGGTTTAGTACAGTTATTGGCTGATGATAAGCGCTTTTCTAAAGTGATCGTGTTGGGCCATAGTGAAGGATCGTTGATCGGTATTTTATCTGTGCGCGATCAACCTGTAAAGGCATTGATCTCGGTTGCCGGTGCTGGCCGTTCTGCTGATCTTATTGTAACAGAGCAAATGAAGGCCCAGCCGAAGTTTATCCAGGATAACTTTAAAGTAATGCTCGATAGCTTAAAGAAGGGTAAGTTTACACCTAATATCGATCCTAAAATATATGCTATTGCAGGTCCTGACGTGCAGCCATACCTGATGTCGTGGTTCAGGTATAACCCTGCAAGGGAAATTAAAAAGGTTAAAGTACCGGTGCTCATCCTGCAAGGTACTACAGACATTCAGGTACCTGTCAGCGAAGCCGAGCTGCTGAAAAAAGCTAAATCGGATGCACAATTGGTCATCATTCCAAACATGAACCACGTGTTGAAAGAAGCGCCTGCAGACCGGGAGAAAAACATGGCTACCTATAACCAACCCGACCTTCCCTTAAAACCAGAACTGGTTACAAGCATAGTCACATTTGTGAAAGGCTTGAAATAGGTTGGGGACGTTGATTTTGAAGTAACAAAAATACTAACTACCATTGGTCGAAGTTTAGCGCAGCTTTACTTCGACCAATGGTGTTCTAAGCTTTCAGCTCAATTATCAAGGAGAATCCTTGAAAAAATTTTAGGTCGAAGTTATAAACCTCGACCAGTACTCGACTTTATATCGATCCCTCAAACTATCATTTCCATATCCCCAGTAATCTTCTCAACAGGATGATCTCTGAAGTATGGTAAGAGTTATGATCTGCCACCTGCAAGGCCTCTCGCAGGATGGATTGTCCATCACCGTGTGGTATGGCAGCATAAATATCGCCGCTCCTCAATAGTTCTATAAAAGCTTTGCGGTCCGCTTTAATGGCTTCGATCGTTTTATCCCAATCCCCCGGATTTTCGGGCGCTGCTTCTTTAGGCCAATAGTCATCAGGCCATTTCGGCGATTGGTGGTTGGCATCTTTACTAAACTCCAACATATCCCATTGTGCAATACGAATATGTTCGGCCAGTTGCCAAATGCTGTAAGGTAATCCATGTGGTTTTATTCCCAGTTTGTCGGCTGGTATGCCCTCAAGCGCATCTTCAAGTGTAGCATGCGCGCCGCCGCCTTCGAGTAATTTGATCAGTTCTTTTATTAAAATATCGTGCTGCTCACTCATATCATTGTTTTTAAAGCCTAACAAATAGGTTACAGGTTTGATTTGTCGTAATCAATTTTTAAGTTTATCGCTTAAAGCAAAACCCACCACCGTGATTAAAAAACTACTCCTGCTTGCGCTTTACGTAACCGCTTTTACCGCTTGTAAAAAAGACGGCGGTAGTGCCATTGATAATGGTTTAAAAGACGACGGCACATTTACCCGATACGAAGATCATTTTTTGGATGAGTTATGGAAGATAAACCCGGATTGGGCTACATCCGTAGGTTACCATAAATATGATAGTGTACTTGTGGTACCCGGACCAAAGGCACGTGAGCAGCAGCTAAAGTTTGCCAAAGTGCAGCTGGATTCATTAAGCCATTACGAGCCCAGCCTGCTTACAGATAATAATAAGATAGACCATGCTATTATGAAGAACCAACTGGAATCAACCCAGTGGGGTATTGAGCAGTTAAGGTCATACGAGTGGGACCCATCATCTTACAACGTTACAGGTACTTTTGCTTTTATCTTAAATGAACATTATGAGCCTTTGCAAAAGCGCCTCCGCAGCTTTTATCAACGCATGGAAAATATTCCAGCTTACTACAAGGCTGCTGAAACACAATTAAAAAACCCGGTTAAAGAACTTACCGATCTGGCTATTGAGCAAAACGAGGGAGGACTTAGCATTTTTGAAAGTGACCTTGCCGATTCGCTTAAGAAAAGCAAACTACCTGATGCAGAACAAAAACAAATTACAGATCGTGCAAAACTATCAGCAACAGCTATTAAAGGATATGTGGCTTATTTGAAGGCAATGAAAAACCCTAAACCACGCAGTTTTAGGTTGGGGAAAGAACTTTACGAAGCAAAATTCAAGTATGATATCCAAGCTGAAGGTACTGCCCAGCAAACTTACAACGCTGCGGTGGAACGTAAAAAGTTCCTGCATAAGGAGATGGCTAAAATAAGCCGGCAGCTTTGGCCAAAGTATTTTAAAACGGAGGCGGCGCCAAAAGATTCGCTGGAGATGATAAGCAGGTTGATAGATACGCTGTCTGCTGATCACGTTAAGCCGGCTGATTTCCAATCGGCTATAGAGAAGGAGATACCTAAACTGACCGCTTTTATAAAGGCTAAAGACCTGGTAACGCTTGACCCAACCAAACCTTTAGTGGTACGTAAAGAACCTGCTTATATGGCTGGTGTTGCAGGTGCATCTGTAAGCGCGCCCGGCCCGTATGATAAAAACGGAAATACTTACTATAACGTGGGTAGCCTGCAAGGCTGGCCTGCAGACCGCGCAGAAAGCTACCTCCGCGAATACAATAATTATATTCTGCAGATCCTCTGCATACATGAAGCTATCCCCGGCCATTACACGCAACTGGTGTACGCAAACAAGGCACCAAGCATGATCAAATCTATTTTGGGTAACGGCGCCATGGTTGAAGGTTGGGCTGTATTTAGCGAACAGGAGATGATTGACGCGGGTTTCGGTAATAACGCGCCGGAGATGCGCCTGATGTGGTATAAATGGCACCTGCGTTCGGTATGTAACACGATATTGGATTACAGCGTGCACACCGGCAACATGAGCGAAGATGAGGCGGTGAAGATGCTTACCAAAGAAGCCTTTCAGCAAAAGGCAGAAGCACAGGGTAAATGGAAACGCGTAAGTGTAAGTAGCGTACAGTTAACCAGTTATTTTACCGGTTACAAAGAAATAAACCAGCTTTACCAGGATTGGCAAAAAAAACAAGGCGACAAGTTTAAGGTTAAAGATTTTAACGAAAAGTTCCTGAGCTATGGCAGTGCGCCTGTTAAATATATTAAACAAGCCATGTTTGCTCCACCAAAGAAAGACGGAAAATAACTTTTAGCTTATGAAAAAGATAGTCTTGTTTGCCTGTATTACGATGATGCTTTGCCAGGCATGTAAACCGAAGCAGGAGAAACAGCTGGAAAACAAACAGTTCAATTTTGTTACTTCTGATCATGTTAGCTTACCTGTAAAGGTATCCGGCAAAGGGGATGTTTGCATGTTTGTACCCGGTGGCCCCGGTGGCGGTTATTTATCTTTTGAACAGTTGGGTGGTAATAAGCTGGAAGGTTTTCTTACAATGATATATATGGATCAGCGGGGGAGTGGCAGCGCGCAGAACGCCAGGGATTACAGCATGGACCGCTTGTTAAAAGATATGGATGATGTAAGAGCTAAACTCGGGGTTGATAAAATGTACCTGATGAGCCATTCATTTGGCGGAGTAATAATGGTTAACTATGCCAAAAAATACCCACAACACGTAAAAGGGCTTATTTTAGTTAATTCTGCTCTTTACTTCTTTAGTCCGGATGCGTTGGCCGAGCAAATTAGCTACGGGTACAAGCTATTAGGAAAGGATACTGTAATTAAGGCAAAGAACCCAGATTCTCTTTTTGCGGGCGATATGGCTGTTAGGGCCAAGCTAAGCAAAGTGCATCTTGGGTATAAACTACTTACGGACAGTATTAAAACGATTGGTGTTTTTGATAAGTTAGATTCTCTGCATCCCCGGACAAACGATTTTGCCTACAAAATTCTTGCGCCCGTTTTGGATAAGACCAAAAAAATGACCTACCCGGAATATTTTAAAGATTACAACACCATAACACCAGATATTAATGTACCAGTTTTAGTAATAACAGGAACCAACGACCATGCTGTTGGCCCTAATACTTACAAGCTGGCTAAATTCCCTAATCAAAAGGTGGTAAAAATAGATGGTGGTCACTTGCTTTATTATGAAAATAACAGCGCTTTCGTAGATGCCGTCAAAAACTTTATTAAAGATCAGTCAGTTAATTAAAACGTTTCATCGACCGCCGGCCCGATTGAAAGCGGCTGACTGCTTAAGGTATTAAGTCCTCAAACTTGTCCCAAAAACCATCTTTAGGTAGGCTGGCAACTATCTCTATAGGTTCGTTTTTTACCGGGTGGATAAATTTTAAGCGGCGGGCATGCAGGCAGATACTTTTGCGCAGGCTGCCGCGGGGGTAGCCATATTTATTGTCGCCAACTATTGGGCAGCCCAGGGTAGATAATTGCACGCGGATCTGGTGCGGTCGGCCGGTTATCGGGTCAACCTCAATTACAGAATACCCATCGCGCTGTCCAACAAGTTTATAGTTCAATTCAGACCGCAGGCTGCCTTGCACTTCTTTGTCATGTGCCTTTGTTACGTTCTTCTGCGAATTTTTTACAAGCCAATGCACCAGGTTACCGGCAGGCGGTTGGGGCTGCTGGCGGGTAATGGCAAAATAAGTTTTATGCATTTCGCGGTTTTTAAACATTTTGTTTATCCTGTCTAAAGCTTTGCTGGTTTTTGCAAACAGGATAACACCGCTCACCGGGCGATCTAAACGATGCACTACGCCTAAAAAAGCCCCATTTGGCTTATTGTATTTAGCAGCGATGTAACGCTTAACTTTCTCATCGAGCGGCTCATCACCGGTTTCATCAACCTGTACAATATCGCCCGCGCGCTTATTAATGGCAATCAGGTGATTGTCCTCGTAAAGCACGTCGGCATCAGTAATGTCTTTGTTTATGTAGGTGTGTTGTTTTAAGTTCATGGTTAATGATTCATGGCCCATGGTTTAGCTGCTATGAACTATCAACTATTCACCATGAACCAGCGAAACTGCTAATACTCCTCTTTCTCGTTAGGGAAATTTTTAGCTTTTACATCAGTAACATAATTACCAATGGCATTGTTCATCACATCAAATAGATCTGCATATTGGCGAAGGAAGCGGGGTTTAAATCCTTTGTTGATACCCAGCATATCGTGTATCACCAAAACCTGGCCATCGCAGTGCTGGCCTGCACCAATGCCTATTGTTGGGATGTTGAGGCTTTTACTTACTTCTGCAGCCAGTTTAGCCGGGATCTTTTCCAGCACAACACCAAAGCAACCTAACTCCTCCAGCTTTTTGGCGTCTTCTTTTAGTTTGGCAGCTTCGGCCTCTTCTTTGGCGCGTACGGTGTAGGTACCAAATTTATATATTGATTGCGGGGTTAAACCCAGGTGCCCCATAACGGGAATACCTGCGGTAAGTATACGGCTGATGGATTCTGCTATTTCTATACCACCCTCTAACTTGATACCATGCGCGCCGGATTCTTTCATGATGCGGATGGCAGATGCCAATGCCTCTTTCGAGTTACCCTGATATGAACCGAATGGAAGGTCTACTATTACCAGTGCACGTTTGGCAGCACGCACAACAGATGAAGCGTGATAGATCATCTGGTCTAAGGTAATAGGCAGGGTGGTCTCGTGCCCGGCCATTACGTTACTTGCTGAGTCGCCCACCAGTATTACATCCGTACCTGCGTTATCAACTATGGCAGCCATTGAGTAATCATAAGCTGTAAGCATAGCTATCTTTTCGCCGCGATTCTTCATCTCCTGCAGCGTATGCGTAGTGATGCGCTTTATCTCTTTGTTTACCGACATGGTATCGTTTGGTTTTGTAAGGCAAAGGTAGGATATGATTTTTAAAAATCGCTTTAGCTAATTATTTAGATGTAGCATATATTAGTAGACGAAAACCAATGACCAAAGCGCAATATCAGGAAGCTATTAAAACCGAACGGTTACCATTAACACCATGGGAAAAGTTTGACCATTTTGGGATTGTGATCTATTGCTTAATGCCAACGGTGATGTTGCCTGTATTTTATTTATGGAGGTGCATCAATGATGAACATCTTGAGTTTAATACAAAACACGTAGAGGTCCTTTCAATCTCTGTAATTGTTTCCATCTTTTTTTTCTGGTTACAAAATTATAGACTAAGACTACAAGTTATTCCGGCTGCCTTATGTAAAAAAGATTTGAAGGAGGTCACCCTTCAGGTTTTAAAAGAACTAAAGTGGCATGGCAGGTTCAACGGAACCGTGTGCGTAGTGCGTACCGATAGAAGTTTTTTTTCCGGAAGTTGGGGTGAACAGGTTACTCTTATCGTCGATGCAGACCGGGTGTTAATAAATAGTATCTGTGATTTGAAGAAGCGGTCATCTATTACATCCTGGGGTAATAACGGGAAAAACGTGAAAGATTTTACCGAAAGATTTCAGGAATACGCGTCGCGCCAAATGAAAGCCGAATGCTCTGCCATAAAAATTGAAAATTGATGCGGAAACCCGCAAACTTTTCTCTACTTTTGCGGCGTGAATAAAGAGGTATTTTTCTTCAGCCCTTTACTTTCTTTTCACGGAGCTTCGAGCCAGAAAATCCGAATATTTAACCCTTTCAATTTTTTTGCTAAATGAATCATTTCACCAAGTTACCGGCAGTATTATTACTGGAAGATGGTACCGTTTTTCATGGTAAAGCCGCAGGCAAGATAGGCACAACCACGGGCGAAATTTGCTTTAACACCGGCATGACCGGATACCAGGAAATTTTTACCGATCCATCTTACTTTGGGCAAATTATGGTAGCAACCAATGCGCATATTGGTAACTACGGCATAGCTAGTGAAGAGGTTGAATCTGAACAGATACAGATCGCCGGCCTGGTTTGTAAAAACTATAACATCGCTTACAGTCGCAAACAGGCTGATGAATCGATACAGGATTATTTTCAGCAGCATAATCTGGTAGGCATTTCTGATGTGGATACCCGCCAACTGGTTCGCCACATACGCGATAAGGGTGCCATGAACGCTATTATCTCATCTGAGATATTAGATGTTGAAGAATTGAAAGCTAAATTGGCGCAAGTACCTTCAATGGATGGCCTGGAGCTTTCATCACAGGTATCAACTAAAGAAACATATACTTTTGGTAAAGAAGATGCTACCTATCGCGTAGCCGTGCTCGACCTTGGTGTTAAGAAAAACATCCTGCGCAACTTTGATGATCGTGATGTTTATGCAAAGGTTTACCCGGCAAAAACCACCTTTGAAGAAATGGAAAAGGATTTTGCACCATCGGGTTATTTTATCTCTAACGGCCCGGGCGACCCATCGGCTATGCCATACGCTATAGATACCGTAAAAAAGGTATTGGCTTCAGAAAAACCGATGTTTGGTATTTGCCTTGGTCACCAGTTGCTGGCTTTAGCTAACGATATCCCAACTAAAAAGATGTTTAACGGCCACCGCGGTTTAAACCACCCGGTTAAAAATGTGATCATCAACCATTGCGAAGTAACCTCACAAAACCACGGTTTTGGTGTGGTGCAGGAAGCTGTAAGGGCATCAGACAAAGTAGAAGTTACCCACGTAAACCTGAATGACCAATCAATAGAAGGTATCCGCGTAAAAGGTAAAAAAGCTTTCTCGGTACAATATCACCCAGAATCATCTCCGGGCCCGCATGATAGCCGTTACCTGTTTGATGATTTTATCAACTCAATGAAATAACAGACCGGCTCCGATAGCTATCGGGATGCCGATGACAATAGAAAAAGCCTTTCAAATTTGAAAGGCTTTTTTGATTTACTACCTTCGCTGCCGAAATGAAGTTGAAAGGTGCTTACCGTGTTTTCGCCATTATTGCCTTGCTTGCACTAAACATCAGTTGCGACCAGGTTACAAAATCAATGATGCGCGAGCATATCAATATCTACGACCAATACCGTTTTTTTGATGGGCATGTAACCCTGCTGCATGTAGAAAATACAGGTGCCTTTTTAAGTTTAGGCGCAAAGTTGGTTCAGCCTTTCAGGTTTATGCTGCTCACGCTTTTACCCATTTTGGCGCTGCTTGGTGGTTTGTTTTACGTTATCCTTAAAAAGAATTTAACACCGTTGACGTCTATTGGTATCATCTGCTGTATTGGCGGTGGCGTGGGTAACTTGTACGACCGTATTAAGCATGGCGCTGTTACCGATTTTTTACACCTCAAATTTGGCCCTTTGCAAACGGGCATTTTTAACGCTGCAGATGTATCAATCATGATTGGTTTGGGGCTGATACTGCTGGATGGTTTTTTAAGCAGCCGTCGGCATAAAAAATTGCTGCAGCAGCGGGCTCAATAACAAATCTGTTAAGCAGATAAAAAAGCGTATCTTTGCGGCAGTGCCGATGAATCGGCTGTAATCATAATTAATACTCTCCATTAGAAAAAAGTCAGCGCCCTTAGGTTTGGCGTTTGCACAATACATAAATGTTATTTACCGATCTTAAATTAATTGAGCCTATTTTAAAGGCTTTACAAACAGAAGGCTATACCAGCCCCACCCCAATACAACAACAGGCTATCCCATACATTTTGCAGCGCCGCGACCTTTTAGGTTGTGCCCAAACAGGCACAGGTAAAACAGCTGCCTTTGCTATCCCAACTTTGCAATTACTGTTTAATGATAAACAACAGCACCGCGAGCAAAAATCTATAAAAGCACTTGTACTTACCCCAACCCGCGAACTGGCCATACAAATTGGCGACAGCTTTACGGCTTACGGACGGAATACGGGTTTAAAGAACCTCGTGATTTTCGGCGGCGTATCGCAAAACCCGCAGGTTGATGCCTTACGTAAAGGTGTAGATATACTGGTTGCAACACCCGGTAGGTTGCTCGACTTGATGAACCAGGGTTATGTCCACATCAACCAGATAAAAATGTTGATACTGGATGAAGCTGACCGCATGCTGGATATGGGTTTTGTGAACGATGTAAAAAAGATCATCGCCAAGGTGCCTGCAAAAAGACAAACATTGTTCTTCTCGGCCACCATGCCAAAGGAGATCCAATCACTGGCAGATTCGATATTGAATAATCCTGAAAGAGTGGAGGTTGCGCCGGTGTCATCAACTGCCGATACTATACAGCAGGCTGTTTATTTTGTAGAGAAAAGCAACAAGAAGAACCTGTTGATTCATATTCTTAAAGATAAGGATATTAAAACCCTGCTGGTGTTCACGCGTACCAAACACGGTGCCGATAAAGTTGTTAAAGACCTGCATAAGGCAGGCATAACTGCTGAAGCAATTCACGGTAATAAATCGCAAAATGCAAGGCAGCGGGCGCTAACTAATTTTAAGAACCGTAGCACGCGTGTTTTGATAGCTACTGATATTGCAGCACGCGGTATTGATATTGACGAGCTTACCCACGTAGTAAACTACGAGCTGCCGAATATACCCGAAACCTATGTGCACCGTATTGGCCGTACTGGTAGGGCAGGGGCTAGCGGTATAGCCATGTCTTTTTGTGATGGAGAAGAGGAAATAGAATATCTAAAGGATATTTATAAGCTTATCGGCAAAAATGTGCCTGTAGAAGAAGGGCACCCTTACCCGCTGAGTATCGAACTGATGAACGCCAGGATGACCGGCAAGGCTGTAAGCATTGCAGTTAAAGGCAAAGCACCTGCTGGCGAAGGCCGCGGTGGCAGAAACGGCGGCAGTGGTAATCGCGGTCGCAACAGCCGTAGCGGAAACAAACGCGCCAATGGCGAAAGCCGTCAGGGCGGTGGTGCCGGCAACCGTAAGGCAGGTTCAAAAACCGGCGGTGGCAGCGGCATGAGCGGACGCAGGTAGTTAAGTTAATAGGAGTAGTTAATTAAAGATAAGAGATTAAAGATTAGGTGTTGGTTTAGAATTGGGGAATCCCCTAATCTCTTATCACAAATCTCTAATCTCCAACGCAAAACTTGTTTTGCATTTAAAAAAAATTTAGCTTTAAAGTGAAATTAGATTCGTTAAAAATGAAACGCCTTTTAGATCTTATCAAGAATAAATTTTTCCTGGTAACGGTGGCTTTTGTGATATGGATGGTATTTTTTGACAAGAACGATGTGTTCTCTCAATATGAGTATCGCCAGCAGCTGAATAAGCTTAAACAGGAGCAGGGGTTTTATAAAACCGAAACGGAGAAAGTCAAAAATGACCTTAACGAGCTCAGCTCAGATAAAGCCAAACTGGAAAAATTTGCGCGAGAGAAATACCTCATGAAAAAAGATAACGAAGATGTGTTTGTTATCCTGCATGATAAAAAGAAATAAAATAAGCGCCTAAAGGGCGCTTATTTTATTCCAAATCACCTCATCAACCCAAACGCCTTCATTCATACTTTGCTCACGTGTGCGAAGCATGTTTTCTCCCGGGAATAATATCTCGCTGCCGCTTTCGTCACTTTTAGTGTATTCGAGTATATGATCTATCAACGCTTCATTTTGTCGGCTATCTTGTTTTATGGCGATAAATACCTGCGACACACCACTTTCTTTGCGCCTTGCTTCTGTGATTACTGCGGTAGATTGCCCGCCGCTAAGGATGGTTGCCAAAATGTCTAACACCAATGAAAGCCCCGAGCCTTTCCAGAATCCTATAGGCAAGGCACGTTTGCTGGCCAGTATGGCAGATGCATCGGTAGTTAAATTCCCGGCAGCATCGTAACCGCCGGGCTGCGGCAGGGGCTTGTCATCCATTTCATATTTCTGAAGTTTTCCCATAGCGTATTGCGACATGGCCATATCCAACACAATATGTCCTCCCGCGTGTGGCACCGCTATGATAAGCGGGTTGTTACCAAGGCGAGGTTGCGTACCGCCCCAGGGCGGCAGGTTGGCGATGGTGTTAGTGAAGCAAATGCCGATGAAGCCCGCCTCGGCTGCTTGCAATCCATAAGTTCCGCCGCGCATCCAATGGTTGGTATTTTTGAGGGTTACGCATCCAATACCATTTGATTGCGCTAACAGGATGGCCCTCGCCATGCTATGTTTAGCATTTAATATTCCCGGACCAAGGTTGCCATCCCATTGCTCAATAGCACCCAGTGTATTGATGAGCGAAGGCTCGGCATTGGGCAGCACCAAGCCCTCTTTAACGTACTCTACAAAAGTAGGAAAGCGGTATAATCCGTGGCTATGTACGCCGTCGCGGCTATTGCCTGCAAAAACATCAGCACATATTTCTGCTTTGTCGTCGGTAAAACCAATGCTAAGTAATATCTGTTTAAAACGGGCGGCTAATTCATGGTAGGGTATGCGCATAAGGCAAATATATCGTTGCCGTGTTTAAAAGCGTTGCAACTTAAAATAATTGTTGCTGCGTGCAGTTATACTAATGCTGCTTTTGAAATAAAATTATCTTTGCACAGGTATGATTAAGAAAATGCGTTATCCGCTTGTAGCTTCGTTAATGGTGATGTGTATCATCATTAACTCCTGCAAGCGCGATAATACCGATAACATTAGCACCCTGCTGACTACCGGTTACTGGCAGTTGGGCTCGTTAACCCAGTTGGATTATATCGGTGATACCCAGCTTGGCGATACCACCTATGTATGTGATACTGTGCAAACCTTTACTTTCAACAAAGACGGAAGCTGTAACTTTGTAAACTTTGCCTGCGCTACCAATACGGCCAACGGGACTTGGAACCTGAGTGATACTCGCTTGTTCTTAAATGCAAATATCACCGAGCCCGACTCAACAGGAAAACCCTACCAGCCCTTTGCCAACTCGCGTATAGCCAATCTTGGAGAATATTCTTTAGTGCTTGAGACAGGCGATATACAAAATTATTACTCAACTACAGACAGGCGGAGGATATTCAAATGGGGATTTGTGAGAAGAAGGACATCCACCAAATAATAAATTGATAAATTTTTATATTTTGCAGTATAAAAGCTACCACTTATTTTGAAAAAGAGAATCGCCATTTTTGCTTCGGGGTCCGGGTCAAATGCTCAGAAAATAATGGAGCATTTTAAAAAGCATAACGATGCCGAAGTGGTATTGATACTTACCAATAATCCGCAGGCTTACGTATTGCAACGTGCGGATAATTTTGAGATACCCTCGCATATTTTTACCCGCCACGAGTTTTACCAAACCGATGATATTATTAACCTGCTTAAAAACCTGCAGGTTGACTTGATTGTACTGGCCGGTTTCCTTTGGTTGGTTCCGCAATCTTTGCTGGCAGCTTTTCCTAACAAGATCATCAACCTGCACCCGGCTTTGTTGCCCAAATTTGGCGGTAAAGGAATGTATGGCGATAACGTGCACAAAGCTGTTTTGGCCGCGGGAGAAGAAGAATCAGGAATAACCATCCATTTTACCAATGCGGAGTTTGATGAAGGTGAGATCATACACCAGTCGCGTTTTAAGATAGAGCCTGGTGATACGCTGGAAATGGTGAAATTTAAAGGCCAACAATTAGAACATCAGCATTTCCCTAAAGTGATAGAGGGGTTGTTGAAAAAGATGAAGTCGTAAGGTATTAGAGATTTGTTGATCAAAGATTAGGTCTACGCTCTTTCAACACATTGTACAGATCATCAAACTTCGTTTTTAAAGCATTGGATGTTACTGCCACAGGCGACCCATACATTTTATAATTAAGCGACGCCGTTCGGCGGGCAAGGGCATTTGGCTGGCGACGGATGTAGCCATCAGGATCGTCTACCAATACCATAATAAATTTTTGGCTCGCAACATTTACAACATTAAATCCTAAAACATCCTCCCAGGGTACAAAGCCAACGGCGAACATACTGGAGTTATCGGTAAGGCCATCGTTGTCTATTATCATACCTGGCCGGGCATCAAACAATTTGCTCACAATATACAAAGCAACTATGCCAAAAAATACAGTGCATACAATACCAATTGTAGTTATCAATAAATGACTGCTACCGAATTTGTGAGCGTTACTCATAACCCATATACCGGCTGCTACTAATACCGCTGAACCGGAAAGTGTTAGTGCCATTTTTGTCTTGCTCAACGGTATCTCTACGATATCGAGCGGATTGTGGGTTTGCATATTTATGGTGATTAATACTATTGGTAAACAACTAAGGTGTTGATTTGATTTGTTTTAAATCACATTATTGCACTGTTTTAAACCACAGTCTCTTACTATCAAATTCATTGGTCCGGTTCTATAATCCTAACAATTCTTAAAATCCGGTGAATTGAAGTTAAGACAAAAAAACTAACCTCAACTCACTAATCTCTAATCACTAATGCGTACCTTTGCGGCTCAAAAATTCCTTGTTGTAATGAGTCATTCTGTTCAAATCAAAAACGCTCTCATCTCCGTTTATTACAAAGACAATCTTGAGCCAATAATTCATGAATTGAACCGCCTTGGTGTAAAGATCTACTCTACCGGTGGTACCGAAACTTTTATTCGTGACCTTGGTGTTGATGTTATTGCAGTTGAGGACCTTACCTCATATCCTTCTATACTGGGCGGCCGTGTAAAAACGTTGCACCCAAAAGTATTTGGTGGCATTTTGGCGCGCAGAAGTTTTAACAGTGATGAGCAGCAATTAGCTCAGTATGAGATACCGGAAATTGACCTGGTGATTGTAGATCTTTACCCGTTTGAAGAGACCGTAAACTCAGGCGCAAGCCAGGAGGATATTATCGAAAAGATAGATATCGGCGGCATCTCTTTGATCCGCGCGGCAGCTAAGAATTACAAAGACGTAGTGATCCTTGCCTCAAAAGACGATTACAGCGAATTGGAGCAGATATTGAAAACACAAAACGGCGGAACTACCATTGACCAACGCCGCCGGTTTGCTCAAAAAGCATTCAACATATCATCAAATTACGATACACACATCTTCCGCTACTTTGATAGCAGCGAACCGATGCCGGTGTTTAAACAAAGCGTTCAAAAAAGCCAGGTTCTACGTTACGGCGAAAATCCGCATCAGAAAGGTACTTTCTATGGTAACCTGGATGCCATGTTCAACAAGCTGAATGGTAAAGAGCTATCATACAACAACCTGGTTGATGTTGACGCAGCAGTGGCCCTGATAGACGAATTCACCGAGCCAACCGTTGCCATATTAAAACACACCAATGCATGTGGTATTGCCTCGCGCCAGCACATTAAAGATGCATGGGTGGATGCTTTGGCGTGTGATCCTGTTTCGGCCTTTGGTGGTGTTATCATAGCCAATGACGAGATCGATGCTGAAACAGCAACCGAAATTGATAAGATATTTTACGAAGTGCTTATTGCACCAGCATTTACTAACGAGGCCGTAGAAATTTTAAAAGCTAAAAAGAACCGTATTATCCTGGTTCGCCAACCGGTTGAGTTGCCGGCCAAACAATTCAAAACTTTATTGAACGGCGTTATTGAGCAGGATAAAGACAACACAGTTGAGGGCCCTGCACAAATGACCACCGTAACAGCTAAGCAGCCAACCGAACAGGAATTGAAAGATTTGCATTTTGCCAACAAAGTGGTGAAACACACCAAATCAAACACTATTGTTATCGCTAAAAATAATCAGCTGGTTACCAGCGGTGTTGGCCAAACATCACGTGTAGATGCCTTGAAACAGGCTTTGGTGAAAGCAGCAGAATTTGGGTTTGACGTTAAGGGTGCGGTAATGGCTTCAGATGCTTTCTTCCCGTTTGCTGATTGTGTTGAGATAGGTGCAGATGCCGGTATTACTGCAGTATTGCAGCCGGGCGGTTCAATAAACGATAAGCTATCGATAGAGATGTGTAATCAAAAAGGTATTGCCATGGTTACTACCGGGGTGCGCCACTTTAAACATTAATTTTAGTGATTGGAGATTAGTCAATTAGAGATCAGGCATAGCCAAATTACAATCAACTATTCTCCAATCTCTCATTAACTAATCTCTGTCACCGACACTAATTTTTAAAAAATAGAGTTATTATTAACTAATTGGTTTTTATTATCGAAATTAACACGGTTCGGTACGATTTCGTAATAAATAGGTTTGTTAATTACTAACTTTGCAAAATATTGAAAATACAGCCACATGGGTTTATTTAATTTTTTCACACAGGAAATAGCAATTGATCTGGGTACTGCAAACACCCTTATTATACACAACGATAAGGTTGTAGTTGATGAACCTTCAATTGTGGCTTTTGATCGTACAACTAATAAAGTGATCGCCATTGGTCGCCAGGCCATGCAAATGGAGGGTAAGACCCACGATAACATTCGCACGGTACGCCCGCTTAAAGACGGTGTGATTGCCGACTTTAACGCTGCCGAGCTGATGATCCGCGGGATGATCAAAATGATCAACCAGGGTAAAGGCTGGTTCTTCCCGTCGCTGCGTATGGTTATCTGTATCCCATCAGGTATCACCGAGGTAGAAAAACGTGCTGTACGCGATAGCGCCGAAATTGCAGGTGCCAAAGAAGTATATTTGATATATGAACCAATGGCTGCTGCCGTAGGTATAGGTATTGATGTTGAGGAACCAATGGGTAACATGATCATCGATATCGGTGGTGGTACCACAGAGATCGCGGTTATCGCCCTTTCAGGTATCGTTTGTGATCAATCTATCCGCGTAGCGGGAGATAACTTTGACTCAGACATTGTACAATATATCCGTCGCCAGCATAATATCATGATCGGTGACCGTACTGCCGAAAAGATAAAGATTGAAGTAGGTGCTGCATTGCCTGAGCTATCAGAACCACCTGCGGACTTTGCCGTACAAGGCCGCGACCTGATGACAGGTGTGCCTAAGCAGATCACGGTATCTTACACCGAGATCGCACACTGCCTTGACAAATCTATCTCTAAAATTGAAGAAGCGATATTGAAAGCGCTGGAGATCACTCCGCCTGAGCTTTCTGCAGATATTTATCAAACCGGTATATATTTAACCGGTGGTGGTGCATTATTACGTGGTTTGGATAAACGCGTAGCTGCCAAAACAAAACTGCCTGTACACGTAGCCGAAGACCCATTACGCGCCGTAGTAAGAGGTACCGGTACAGCACTTAAGAACATCGGTAACTTTAAATTTTTAATGCAATAATTTTTTCAATGACTGATTGAGTGATTTATTGAATTAGTGAATAATACTATCAATTCAATAAATCACTTATTCACTAATTCACTCCTTCAGAAGCATGCGTAACCTCCTGATTTTTATCACCAAGTACAACGCATTCTTCCTGTTCCTGATATTTGAGATCGCATCGCTGATCATTTACGTCAAATACAACTCTTTCCAAAAAGCTTCTGTAATCAATAGCACTAACCAGATCACTGGCGGTTTGTATGCGCGCGCTGATGAATTGAAGGGTTATTTGTCGCTCCGGGAAGTGAACGACCAATTAGCTCGAGAAAATGCTGCATTGCGCAATCAGCTTAAATCGTCAAAATACGTAGATACCGTTGCACGTAAAACAGTTATTGATACTATTTATAAACAGCAGTATGAATATATTGCCGCCAAGGTGATCAATAACTCTATCAACAAACGCAATAACTACCTCACTATCGACAGGGGCAGCCGCGATGGTATCGAAAAAGGTATGGGGGTGATAAATGCCAACGGCGTTGTTGGTAAGGTTGCCTTTGTAGGCGAGCATTTGGCCATTGTACAATCGCTATTGCATAAAGACTCGCGGGTGAGCGGTATGCTGGCATACAATAAAGAAATAGGCTACCTGCAATGGGGCGATGATATGAACCCGCACAAGGCTTTACTGGTAGATGTATCAAACAATGCCCAACCCAAAGTAGGCGAACCTGTGCTTACCTCAGACCTTTCGCTTTTCCCGGCGGGTATACCTTTGGGTAAAGTGAGCAGGCTTAAAGCAAAAGGCACAGGTTTCTTTCTTAATTTAGAAGTGGGCCTTGCAGTTGATTTCAGCAAGCTGGAATATGTGGATGTAGTAGTTAACAAATTTGCAAAAGAACAAGCGGGTTTAGAAGGCCAGGAGAAGAAAGATGAGTAGAATTATCCTTACTAACCTGGTGCGCTTTATAGTGCTGGTACTTTTACAGGCTTTGCTGTTAAAGAATATAACGCTGTACAACCTGGCTACGCCATACCTGTACATTTTATTTATCCTGCTGTTGCCGTTTGAAACACCAAACCTGCTGCTGTTTGCGCTTTCTTTCCTGTTGGGGCTTACCATAGATGCCTTTTACGATACGCCCGGCCTGCACGCTGCGGCCTGTACGCTGCTGGCTTTAGTAAGAGTGTTATTTATAAGCATTACCGTACAAAAAGATGGTTTTGATAACGAGCCCGAACCTACTTTAAGCATTATGGGCTTCAGGTGGTTTTTTACCTACGCACTTATCCTTACGTTGTTCCATCACTTCTTCCTTTTCAATTTAGAAGTATTTAGAATTTCAGAGATCGATTATACACTAAGCCGCTTTTTATTGAGTTCAGTATTTACAGTATTTTTGATGCTGATATCGGGCTTATTGTTTTTCAGAAAGAAAGAGCGTAAATGAATAGTTACTTTGGCCGACGCTACGTTATTGCGGGCATATTCATCGTGTTTATACTGGTACTGCTGGCCAGGCTTTTTTACATACAGGTGGTTGACGACCGTTACTATCTGTATGCCCAAAACAATGTTATCCGCCGTTTGATACAATACCCGGCCCGTGGCCCCATACTTGACCGTAATGGCAAAATAATGGTGGAGAACGAGCGTGTGTATGATATCACAGTAGTGCCCAAACAGGTAAAGGCTTTTGATACCGTAGAATTTTGCAAACTTCTTAATATTGACAAAGACGGCTTTGATAAACGCATCATCAAAGCACGAAAATACTCGCCTTACCGCTCTTCGGTATTTGAGAAGCAGATCTCTGCACAGCAATACGCCTCCTTTCAAGAACGCTTATCAGAATTTCCAGGTTTTGATGCCGTGCAAAGGCCGGTGCGTACATATCCCGATTCCAGCGCTGCGCAATTCCTTGGCTACATTGGTGAGGCTACCGATGCTATTATCAAACGTTCTAACGGATATTATAATCCGGGAGATTACGTAGGTATAACCGGGGTAGAGAAGTCATACGAGAATGTTCTGCGCGGCCAGCGCGGGGTTCGCAACATGTTATATGATTCGCACAACGTACCCAAGGGTGTTTATGCCAATGGTGCTTATGACACGGCAGCAGTAGCGGGTGACCGTCTGATATCATCATTGGATACCAAAATTCAAAAGCTTGGCGAAAAGCTTATGCAGAATAAGATTGGTAGTATTGTAGCCATCGAACCATCAACAGGCGAGATACTTTGCTTTGTAAGCACTCCAACTTATGACCCAAACCTGCTTGTGGGTAAGGAGCGCGGGCATAATGCGGGAATTCTGTACAAAGACCCTTACAAGCCTTTCTTTGTTAGGCCGATACAAGCGTATTATCCTCCCGGTTCATCCTTTAAGCCTTTGAGCGCGCTGGTAGCCATGCAGGAAGGTGTGATCACGCCCCAAACCATCTATCATTGCCCGGGCTATTACATTGCGGGTAATCGCCGCGTTAAATGTTTCCATGGAGAGGTGCATGGCGATGTTAACCTCGCAAGTGCGGTTGCCCACTCTTGTAATGGTTATTTCGATATGGTTTTCGAAAGGTTGGTTAATCGCATGGGAGGCGGCCGCAAAACTGATACTGCATATAATAATTGGCGTAACAACGTGGCTAAGTTTGGCTTGGGCAGCAGGCTGCATCTTGATTTACCTGCTGAAAATCGGGGTAATCTGCCTAAAGCATCTTACTACGATAAGATGTACGGCAAAAATGGCTGGCGATCAAGCACGGTAATCTCATTAGCTATCGGTCAGGGTGAGTTATTGGCTACACCTTTGCAACTGGCAAACATAGAGGCAACTATTGCCAATCGTGGCTTTTATTACAAGCCGCACTTGATCAAATCAATAGGCGACCAGCGGGTGATAAGAAAAGAGTACACGGAGAAAAATTATGTGGGTATTGATTCACAATATTTTAATCCGGTGATAAACGGGATGCAGAACGTGGTAGAGTTTGGTACTGCATCCAGTTCAAAAATACCGGGAATAATCATGTGTGGTAAAACCGGTACGGTTGAAGTAAAGAATAAGGGTGATAACTCGGTATTTGTAGCTTTCGCTCCGCGCGATAACCCCAAAATTGCAATTGCGGTGGTTGTAGAAAACTCGGGGCAGGGTGCTACATGGGCAGCACCGATAGCCAGTTTTATTGTTGAACAGTATTTGAAGGGAAGCATTAGTAAACGTGCCTCGGGTATATATCCTGAGTATTATATTAATAAAAATCTACTGCCCGAAATACCCGGTTCTCCTGCTGAAAAGGCGCGTCAGCGCGCGGATAGTTTGAGACGAGTTAAACGCGACTCATTAAAAAAAGCTGCTGCTGATACAGCCAAGAAACAAATAGAGCTTAAAGCTGCTACAAACAAGCAGGCGGCTAAAACACAAGAACGTTCAATAGCCATGCTGCCAAAAAGGAGGGATGATGAATAATCAACGTAGTTTCTTTTTTAATGTGGATTGGCTAACCGTACTTATTTACCTGGCTTTATGTACCATCGGCTGGTTCAATATCCATGCTGCGGTTTATGATGAGACCAAAACCAGCATCTTTGATCTTAGTACCGAGTATGGAAAGCAACTGATATACATCATATCGGCACTCATTATAGGTATTGTGATCTTACTGTTAGAGAGCAGGTTCCTGACGGCATTGGCGCCGGCATTTTACGTAATAACGGTATTATTGCTGTTGGCTGTGCTGGTAGTAGGGCGCAACGTGGGTGGTAACCAGGCCTGGATTGACCTGGGAGGAGGTTTCCGGCTACAGCCCTCGGAATTTGCCAAGTTTGCCACGTGTTTATTACTTGCCCGATACCTCAGTTCTACAAATGTTAAGGTCACGGAGTTCAAATCATTCCTCATAGCAGGCGGGATCATCTTACTGCCTATGATATTGATTAAACTGCAGCCGGATGATGGATCAACGTTGGTGTTCTGCTCGCTGATATTTGTACTATACCGTGAGGGCTTATCTGGGTACTTCCTTATTGTGGTAGGCTTGGTAGCTACACTTTTTGTACTCGCGTTGTTAGTTAACGTTTGGTTCATTGTTGTTGGTTTGGTGGCGCTGGCAGTGATGTTGTTACTAATGTTAAGGCGGAGCAGGCAGCTATCGGTAGGCTTGGTGATAGGGTTGGTAGCTTGTATCGGCTTTGTATTTGTGGTGAAGCCGCTTTATTATAACGGCTTAAAAAAACACCAGCGTGCCCGTATAGATGAGGTGCTGGGGCTAAATAACGACAAGCGTGGCGTAGGATACAATCAAAATCAATCAAAAATAGCTATCGGTTCTGGTCGTGTATGGGGTAAGGGTTATCTGCAGGGCACACAAACAAAATACTCCTTTGTGCCGGCTCAAAGCACCGACTTTATTTTTTGTACCGTAGGCGAAGAGTGGGGTTTTGCAGGCTCTATCACTGTTCTGGGTTTATACCTCTTCCTGCTGCTGCGTATAATTGTGATAGCCGAGCGACAGCGGTCGCCATTCTCCCGAATTTATGGCTACGGCGTTGCCTCCATCATCTTTTGCCACGTAACCATCAATATTGCCATGGCTATAGGTTATATGCCTGTTATAGGTATCCCGCTGCCATTCATCAGCTATGGCGGTTCATCACTTTGGAGCTTTACCACGCTGCTGTTTATCCTGCTAAAATTGGATAGTAACAGGATGGGAATTAACTACGCGTAACGCCTTCTTAATAATGCGTAAAACTTTTCGGTAGTAGCCTTTTTATCGTCCCAGTTGTTTTTGGTTACGTAATTGGTTTTCAGGAAACGGTCTGCTTCTTCAAAATTGCCGAAGCGGTTTACTATTTCAATAGCCTCGCTGTAAGCCAGGCTGTAGCCGTTAAAAAGATCTTTTACAAACAGCAATTTATCATTAAGGCTAATGGCCGATTTAAGATCAGTTATCGGGGCTTCCTGCTTTTGCTGACTTGGTACGGCGGTATTATTGCCTTGCTGTTGAGCACGCAAGCGCTCGTTTAAGGTAAGCGGCCGTTGTGGTTCCTCTGCTCCCACAACAGGTTCATTTTGTGCAGGTTGGTGTGCCGCAACAGGTTGCTCAAATTTAGGGATTTCGGGGGTTTGTTCTGAGGCAGTCTTTGGTGTATTATCAATTACCGGCTCAGGATTAGTGGGCACTATGTTTGGTCGCTCGGTCTCATCAGCTTGTTCTGTTTCGCGCGGCTGGGTTTCTACTGTTGCAGCTAATTCCTCCGCCGCGGTAGTTTGATGCTCCGGTTCAGTCGTTTCATCAGAAAATGTATCAGCTTCGTCGATTTCGAGGGTATGCTTTATGGTACCTGTTTCTTCACGTTGAAAAGAGTAAGTGTCGGCATCCCTTTCTGCATCTAAATTAATGCTTGGCACAGGAGTATCTTCAGCAGACTCAGCTTTAGCAGGATCAGGCTCAACAGGCTGCGGAACAATATATGGCGCTCTTTCTGCAACTGGTTTTACAGGCTGTACTACCGGTTCAAAATATTTAGGTTCGCCGGCAGGGCGTTTAATTTCAGGGGCAGGTATTTCCTGGCGTGGTGTTTCAACTTTAGGTTGAGGCCTAAAAAAGTCGGGCTTTGGCAGGTTAAACCTGGTAGTTTGCTGTTCGGGCTGTGGTTGTGCAGCAGGCTCGGGTTTCGGTGCTTGTGCAACAACCGGTTCCGGTGCAGGCGGCAGTGGTATGGCAGGCAGTGGTGCTGCCTGCTCATCCTGGTGCGCAGGTGCCGGCTGCGGGGCAGGCTTCCTTTCTTCTGCTGCAGGTGGCAGTGCTTTTTGCTCTTGCGAGCGTTGCATGTTAAGCTTTCTTAAAATTTCAGCATGATCCTTTAAAAAATGAGTGTTAGCAACAAAAAGTTCAAGTTCCAGATCATTCAGGTCGTCTTGTGTTTCCTGCAAATACTCGTACTGGTCTAAAAGTTCTTTGATTATTGCGCCGGTCTTTCTAAATACTTCCTGCTGCTTCATATGGCTTTAGATGTTAGGAAAAATGCTTACCAAAAATACTACAAAATTCTGATATTAGCCCTCCACTAAAAATTGAAACAAGTGTATAACGAGGATGTTTTCAGAAGAAAAAATGAGGTTGGGGGTAGCATCGAAGTTATCTGTGGTTCAATGTTTTCTGGTAAAACCGAAGAACTTATACGGCGTGTAAAACGCGCACGTATTGCTAAAGTAGAGGTTGAGATCTTCAGTCCGGCAGCCGATATCAGGTATGATAAACAAGCTGTTGTATCGCACAATGCCAATTCAATTCCGTCAAAATCTGTAAGCAAAGCTGCAGATATTTTACAACTTGCTGATCATGTACAATTGATAGGTATAGACGAGGCACAATTTTTTGATGACGAGCTTCCACAGGTTGCCCAAACCTTAGCCAATAAAGGTGTCCGTGTTATTATAGCAGGGCTGGATATGGATTTTAAAGGCCGGCCATTTGGTACCATGCCTCAGCTAATGGCCATGGCCGATGCTGTTACCAAGCTGCATGCGGTTTGCATGAAATGTGGCGGACAGGCCATGTATTCATACCGTCTTGTTCCCAACGAGAGCCAGATACTTTTGGGCGAAAAAGAAACCTACGAGGCAAGGTGCCGGGAGTGTTACAATCTGGATGGAGAGATATAAAATTTTACAGCGTAGAGCTTGACTCACCCCGTCCCGATAACTTTCGGGATGCGCAACCCTCTTCGCGAAGCAAAAAGGTTGATAGAATTATTTTATAAATAAAAGAGCTGCAGCTCACCGTCTTTGCGAAGCAGAGAGGGTCGACGAGCATAGCGATGTCGGGGTGAGTAGAATGCGTCGGATAACTAAATTCTCTCTTGTGTATCCTAAAATTTACAAGCTAATACCGAACTAAAAGGCCCATCAGGGCGTTTTTAAAATACATCAATTAGCCTTTATTATGAGTATCAGTGTAGTTGCTGCGTTGGCATGCCGCAGAGATGCCGCAATTGTATTAGGTGCCGAATTACGCAAACTGGTTTTGGCATCTTTAAAGGAAGATGGCTGTATCAATTGCCAGATCTATCAATCGCAGGAAGAGCCTTCTCATTTTTACTTACAGGAAGAGTGGACAGATCCTGCTAAATTGAAAGCGCATCGCCAATCCCAGCATTATAAATACTTTAACCATATCTCGCCCGCATTGCTTTACCAACCAGCCGTTGTTAAAGTGCAAAAACGCTTAAATTAAGTTATCCAACTAAACAAAAGTATTTCGGTGATGTTATTATAATAGCCTCTGAAGGGCCTATTAATATATATTGATGAAATATGGCTAAGAAGATTTTGCTTATTGAAGATGACAGGGATATTAGAGATACCGTTACATACGTGCTGGAAGGTGATGGATACGAGGTAATTGCTTCAGACAATTCCAGGATATTAAAATCACTGCCTGATATTAATCCCAACTTAATACTGCTTGATAACTGGCTTACTGATTGGGCCAGCGATGCCAGCGGACAGCAGATAAGTAAACAGCTAAAATCAGATCCAAAAACCAGCCATATACCCATAATCATATTATCGGCCGTTAACAATGTCAAAGAAATAGCCGAAGCCGGCCTTGCCGATGCCTACATTAAAAAACCATTTGATGTAGACGAGTTGCTGGCGATGGTGAAGAAATATATTGACAAGGCTTAAAGGTAAAAGTTCTTTGTTAGAATATAAAAAAGGCGAAAGGTGTTTAAAACCTTTCGCCTTTTAGTTTTCACCTTTTATCTTAAATTATATCTTAACCCCAAACCCAACGTTGAACGATATACCATCGCCCGGCAAAATGCCCGGACCAGGGTACATATTTATCCGCCTGGTAAAGTATTTTTGGTTGGTAAGGTTATTCACGTTAAAGTTTACATGATAGTTTTTGAGGAACCGGTAGTTAAATGCGAGGTCGACCAATTTGTAGGCTGGCACTATACCGGATGCCCCCGTTGGGTTAAACAACGTGTTGTTGACATCGCTAAATTGCTTACCTACATAGCTAAATAAAACGGTTGATGTAATGTGACCGTTGATGTAAGTAAGTCCGGTACGGTTGGTCCAGTCTGGCGTACCTTCTAATTTGTGGCCAACAAGGCTGGTGTTGTTACCGTTATTGTTAATGCTGCCGCTTATATACCTGCCATGTGTATAGGCCAGTGTGTTGAAAAAGCGCAGGTCGCTGGATGCCTGGGTGTCGAAACCGCGTATTAAAGACAACTCGGTATAAGCTTCAACACCTTTTGCTTCGGCGTTGCCAACGGTAGTTAAATATAGGTGGTTAGCACCGCCTGCATCCTGCACTGTTAAAGTGCCCGCACGATCATTATATCGCACGAAAAAGCCATTCACATCAAAAGTTAAGGCCTGCCCAATTTTACCTCGGTAGCCCAGATCGGCATTGTAACCTTTGCTGTCCTTCATATTCGGGTCAACCAAAGTTAGCTGATCTGCAGGGGTAACTGCTGCGTAAATATATGGGCGATAAGCTTGTGAAAAGTTGCCATAGATCTGCGTTGTATTACTTACCTGATATTGCATGCCTGTGCCGAACAATGGGAAAGTGCGGTCGCGTTTATAATCTACATTGGTATTGCGGTTATTTACCACACCGTTGATAGTGGTTTTAATCCCTTCAAACCGTACGCCGGGTGTTACCGAAAACTTATCCGTTAAACGGAAGATATTTTCTGCAAAGGCAGCATAATTGATAGCGTTCAGGTCGAGGTCGATGCCGTAATCCTTTACAATGCTCAGGTCGTAATTGGTGCCGGTTGTGCCAACACCCTTTTGCTGGCGATGCGTAGAACCATCTGCATACCTGATGCCGGTTGTAAGTGTGCTGCGAACGCTGCCAATATTATAATCAGTTAGTAAACGCGCTTCAGTAGTAAAGCTTTTGTAATGGTCGCGATCAACCTGGCGAGGGTTGTAAGTGTTAAGCGTTTTATTAACGGTATCTGCCACATTTGAGCCGGCAATGTATTGCACGCTGCTACGCTCGCCAAACAGCGCGTGACTGATGATCTCCAGTTTGGTATTTGGGCTGAAATTGTAGTTGAACACAATTGCCGGGATGTTGATAGCAGGCATAAAAAAGTTGCGGAAACGCGTGCTTTGCCTGCTGTTGGCCGTAAACATAGCATCGGTTAATCCACCAGCTATTTGCTGCACGTAATCAGACCTTGAGAACTGGAATGACAGGCTTCCTTTATCATTGAACTGATATTTGATGTTGGCATAATAAGCGCGATAATTAAAGGTAGCATTTGGCCGCCAGCCGTCGCCGCTGCGGGCATCAAAGTAAGCGTAATAACTTACCTTGCCCACTTTACCGCCTACTGCGTTATAAGAATTAAAGAAGCGGTTGCTTCCGGCTGTTTGCTCACTCTCAATACCGAAAGCCTTGGTAGTATCCGGTTGTTTTATCTTGAAATTTACCATGCCGCCAAACTGGCTGCCAAATTGCAGCGATGATGCGCCACGCACATACTGCACCTCGCCAATAGCCTGGAAGGGGAGGTTGTAATGATTTTCGGGGTAGCCCACCACATCCGAGTTGGTGTTATACCCGTTTTGGCGAATGTTGGTTTCAATTGAGCGGTGTATATCCGTACCGCGAGTGCCAATATTAAGCTGCAAGCCTGCGCCGTCCATCTCCCAAACATTAATGCCGGGCACCTGCGAAAATAAGGTGCGGGCATTGTTACCGGTCAAATTAGCCTTGCCTGCATCAGGATAAATAATATTGGTTTTTTTCCCGGAGAAAATGTACTGGCCGGATACTTCTGGCAGGTATTTGCTGCGGGTTTCTTTTATTAAAACGCTGTCTAATTTCAGCGTGTCCTTAGTAACGGTTTGGGCGTTTGCTGTATACGTAAATGCAACTGCAATCGCCATCAAAATATAATTAAAATAGAATTTCATTTAACTGAATTTTTAAGTTAAAACCTGGCGTTTTCAATCGGGGCAGCATGTGCCGATCAACGAAAAGAGGAAATAATGAATAAATAATATTAACTCAAAAACTCAGGAGGCTGACCGGGAAGTGAAATCAAAGGATCTTTAAAAGGGTTATCAAGATGGATGGTTGATGCAATACAGCGATCTTCCGCGACGCTAAAATTCATACTTAATATGAGATGGTCGTATTTGCTATCCTGCCCGTTCTTTTTAGCAGAAGAATCATCAGCCTTTTTATCGGCGGGGATATCATTTAGCTCTTTAGCGTAAATGATATTGCTTTTAACCAATTTGGTTTTCTCGTAATTGGGTACACACATTACGTAGAGCGTGTCCTTAGTGAATTTTAGCTTTACGTAATTGTAACAGGCATTTTTTAATTGCAGCTGGCCGGTAACATTCTTGTAATCCGTCCACTCAAAAATACCCGGAAGATTTTGTTTTACTTTAACTTCTATGAGCGAGTTTGGGTCGTAAAGGTTCTGGCTTATCAGGTCGTTCATGTGCCTGTCGGCGCGGGCAACCATGTAATTTTGCAGCAGCAAATATCCACCCCAGTTAAAAAGGTAAATTATCAAAAATACTATCGCAAAAAGCCTCTTCACGTATTCGGTTTAATCAATATGGCAATAATAAATAAAAATGCGGTTAAGTGCCAACACCAATCTTGGAGTTGGTAAACTAAACACGCACATTTATAATATTTGGTTATTTTTGTGGTTCATTTAACGTAGTTGTTAATTTCAACTATCGGTTTTTAACTACAAGTATCAATGCAAAGCAAAAAGCGGGTACTGTTTTACCTGGTGGATGGTGCCCATGCAGAGGTGCTTCCAGAACTGTTAGAACAAGGCCATCTTCCTAATATTCAGCGTGTCATTAACGAGGGGACTTACCGTAAGGCTACAACCTGCTTTCCCTCAACAACGGGGCCGGCTTACCTGCCATTTTTAACCGGGCATTTTCCCGGCACTATGGATATTACGGGTATACGCTGGTTTGATAAAAAAGAGTTTAAGCGTACGCGTTTTAACAAAATGGCCATGCGCAGCTATTGCGGGCCCGAGGCAGCGTGGTTTAACACAGATATGCCTGCAGATAAGCCAACACTTTTTGAGCTGATGGGTGAATCATATAACGTTTATAATATGATAACCCGCAACGTGCCGGATGAGTATGATCTGGGTAAAAAGGGTAAAGGTCCGCTTTACATGAAGGCACACTTTAAACTCCGTCATCACCCTGTTGATATACAAGGCCACGGCCGTGTAATGGAGATGCTGAATAGCGGTAAAGATTTTGATTTCCTGTTCGCCGTTTTCCCGAGTGTTGACTGGGATTCGCACTATCACCACATCCGCGATGAGCGCACTGTTGAGGCTTATAAAATCGTAGACCGCAGTCTGGGCGAAGTGCGCGCTAAGTTAGAAAAGCAAGGCAGATGGGACGATACGCTCTTTGTGTTAACATCAGACCACGGCCTTACGCCAACCACCAAACACCTCGACCTTGGCGATTGGATGACCGCGCAGGGATTAAAAGCTGTTTATTATCCTGTGATATGGAAGACTAACCCTAAAAGCGCAGTCTTCATTTCGGGCAATTCGTTTGGTGCCATACACTTGCTTAACCACAAAGGCGACCATGTATTACGCGAGACGGAGATACTGCAGGCCATGGGGGGCGATAAGCTCGAATTGTTATTGAAAGAAGATGCAGTTGACTTTGCTATTTACCGCGGCGATGACGAAAACACATTTATTGTTCATAACCGTTATGGTAAAGCCAGGATAGCCGTTAAGGATGACGTATTTACCTACGAACCTTTAACAGCGGACGTTTTAAAATATGGCGGTAAAATAGAAGCTACAGGCCACCGCGATATATTGGCTAAAACATTTGAGACAGATTATCCGGATGCCGTATTCCAGATCTATCAATTATTCCGCAGCCGCAGGGCCGGAGATATTGTAATAAGTGCCACCGTAGGTTACGACCTTCGCGATTTTTGGGAGTACCCGGAACATAAAGGCTCGCACGGATCATTACACCGCCATCATATCCATGTGCCACTGATCTATAACCAAAAGGGCTGGAAAGATTTCCCTGCACGCACCGCAGACCTGTTCGATAGTATTTTGAAGTGGAAGGGCATCACGCCAAAAAGTTCAGAAGGCGAACCTTTATTTTAGCTGAGTTTAAATGAGGATAGAACAGTTAACCTTTACCAGATTTTTAGCTGCGATATTAATTGTGGTTTTCCATTTTGGTAATGGGGTGTTCCCTTTCAATTTGCCCGGGCTAACCACACTCATTAGCTTTGGTTATATAGGTGTGAGTTACTTTTTTGTATTATCGGGCTTTGTAATGATAGTGGCGTACGGGCGCGAACAGAGTGGTATTAGCTTCAAGAATTATTACCTAAACCGTTTGGCCAAAATATACCCGGTTTACATAACAGCACTTATTTTGGCGCTGCTTGTGACTAAGCCCCAAGTTGAAGCTACAAAGCTCGGTAGTGAAACATTGCTGATTCAATCGTTTTTACCCAGATTTTTGCCATCATATAACTTGCCAGACTGGTCATTGTCTGTAGAGTTATTATTTTATCTGCTTTACCCTTTGCTGCTAAATTTATTTTTTTTAAAAAACAGAATTTTTAAAATAGGGGTATTTATTGTGGGCTTTTGGATGCTATCGCAGATAATTAACTACCTGCTCGGTTTACATAATAACGGAACGGAGATATACCATAATTTTATTTACTACCATCCTTTTGTACACTTAAACGAGTTTTTGGCAGGCAATTTTACAGGCTTGGTTTTCCTTCGGTTCTTACAATCGGAATATTTGCGTTCTGATAAGCCCCTGCTGGCTTTAATGTTGGTTTTTATTTTGGGCATTGCGTGGCTCAGGTGGATGCAGTTGCATGGCTTTGATTGGGCTGTAAACTTTCACAATGGGTTGTTGGTGTTGTTTTTTGCACCGCTTATATTGTTCTTATCCCTTAATCGAGGATTTTTTGCTAAAATATTCAATCACTCGTTATTAGTTTTTTTGGGCGAGATAAGTTACTGCATTTACATTTTGCAGCTACCACTATATACCTTATTTAACAATTGGTTCAAGTTAAATAATCCGTTAACTGCTCTATATTTTTATATAGTGTTTTTAATTGCTTGTTCATCAATTGTTTATTTATATATTGAGATACCTGGCAAGCGCCTTGTCAGAAAATATTTAAAAAACGCTTAACAAAACGGCCGTAAGCAAATTCCTTTTATATTTTTGTAGTTGATGACATCCAATCCGCAATCCGCAGGTCCCGAAAAGCAGGAAGCTAAGAACGTATTCAACAAAAAGGTAATCATCAAAGGCAGCCTTTGGTTTGCCCTAATCACTGTAGCTACCATAGCTGCCGTATTTTTTTATAACAACACAGGCGATACCGTTAAGGCCCTGCAGCATATATCTTATAAATATATTGCAATTTGTTTTGTGATGCTGTTTGTTGACCTGATGCTCGGCAGCTGGCGTAATCACATTTACGTGCAAAAATTGGCGCCCGGTGTATCACATTGGGTTAGTTTCAGGGCAAACTTCGCCAACATGTTTATGGGCGCGGTAACGCCTGCGCACGGAGGTGCCGGCCCGGCGCAGATATTTGTTTACACCAGCAACGGTGTAAAATTTGTTGATGCCTTTGCCATCAGCTTAATAAACATGGGTGCTACACTCATATTTATGCCGCTTGCCGGTTTCGTTGCTATAATGCTGATGGATACCACAGAAGTAGGTAGCATAGTACCTGCTATGCTCAGGTACGGTTTCAGTTTTTTTCTTTTATTTCTATTGGCATTTTTACTTGCCTTTTGGAAACCGCTTTGGGTTGGTTCCGCAATAAAACAAATAGCCAACGGGCTTTCAAAGATCTTCCCTAAACGAAAAGAGAAGCTTGCTAAATGGGCAGATAATTCTTTTCAAGGCATCAGTAAGTATCAGCAAAGCTGCAGCGTCATCATCAGGCAGCATCCGTTCTTGTTCCCGCTGAGCTTAGTTATTACTACCGCACTATACATGAACAAATACTGCATGCAGTGGGTAATTTTATTGGGCTTGGGTGTTAATGCAAACCTGGTACAGGTTATATCTATACAGATACTGATCCAGTTTATGATCTACTTTGCACCTACACCAGGGGGCAGTGGCTTCGCCGAAGGTTTTATATCAACGCTGTTTGGTAAAATAGTGCCAGCTTCGCTTATTTCCATCTTTACACTTTTACAGCGATCGTTTTTGTTGTTTTTCCCTGCAATGATCGGGGCATACGTGGTTATCAATTTACTGCGTAAACAAACGCTAAAGCAATCGTAGATAGCGGTTTACCCTAAATTGTTGTTTGCAGTTCACTTCGGTTTCGTTACCTTTAGAAGTTATTCTTATGCCCCAATGAGAAAGCTGCTATTGGTTTTAACCTTATTTTTGCCGGTTGCCCTGTATGGGCAAAACCGCAGTATTGATAGTCTTAAACTAAGGCTTTTATCATCAACCAAAGTTGATAGCACCAAGGCTGATATTTATTACCAAATAGCGGTAGCGCTGCAGCGAATAGACCCTGCCACCTCAACAAAATACATCGATACCTCTGCTACGCTTGTTAAGCAGCTCAATTACAAAATGGGCATGGCCAATATTGTTTCATTTGATGCGGTAAGATGCTCGCTGGAGGGTAAGTTTGATTCTTTATTTTTTTACAGTCAGCAATGCCTGCAAATAGCAAAGCAATATAAGTTGCCGCTTGCAGCCGCAAAGGCGTACAATGGCTTGGGTATTTATCATTGGCAAACAGGTAACTACAGCGAAGCGATCAAAAACCATTTGGCGGCCCTGCGCATACGCGAGAGATACAAAGATGAGCAAGGCATAGCAGCATCCATGGCCAACCTGGCCTGGGTTTATTTTGATAACCAAAACAACAAGGAATCGGAAAGATATGGTTTGGAAGCTTTAGAACTTGCAAGGCGTATCGATAATCCAACCGTTGTTGTAAATGCTATGCAAATACTGGCAAATGTTTACGGGTCTACCGGTAAGTACGATAAAGCACTGCAGTATGACGATGAAACCATTAAGATCTGCAATCGTGAAGCGAACAAGCGGGGATTATCACAAGCCTATTCTAACATGGCTAACTGCTATACCGAGCTTAAGCTTTACGACAAAGCCTTACAGTACCAACAAAAGGTATTGGAGATAGACCAGTTTTTTAATGATAAAAAACAGATTAGCGATACGTACTTAAACATTGCGGCTATCCATAACCAAAAAAAGGAATACTCCGTTGCATTAAAGTGGCTTAAGCAAAGTATCAAGTACGCTATCGAAAGCAAGTTTAAGCAAGGGCAAAGAAATGCCTGGCAATTGCTAAGCACGGTTTACGAGCAAACAGGCGATTATAAAAAAGCGCTTGATGCACATCAAAATTATCAGATAGCCAGCCTGGCTTTGGTAAACGAAAAAAGCAACGAGCAGATAGCCCGGATGAACACGCGCTATCAAACGGAAAAAAAGGAACAGACCATTAAATTACTGGCAAAAGAAAACACCATTCAAAAATTATCCATCAGTAAACAAAAAACCACCATTACCATGATTGCCGGGTTACTGATAGTGGCGTTCATCATAGCAGTTTTGATCTATAATCGTAACAAGCTTAAACAAAAGGCACTGTTACAGGCACAGGTGATAACCCACCAGGAACTAATGACCAAAGCGGTACTCGATGCCGAAGAGCACGAACGTACAAGAATAGCGGCCGATCTGCACGACGGTGTTGGGCAATTATTCTCCGCAGTGAAAATGAATCTCAACGGATTGTTTGAAAGGGTAGATTTTACCCGGCAGGAAGATCGTTTTTTGGCAGAAAACACACTGGCGCTGGTAGACGAAAGCTGCAAGGAAGTGAGGGTAATTTCGCACCAGATGATGCCAAGCACATCCCGCAGATCGGGATTGGCGTCAGATCTTAAAAACTTTATTGAAAAGATAGATTCCGATAAATTAAGAATAAGTTTGGAAACATCTGGCTTTAAGGATAAACTGGAAAGTAACGTTGAAACGATGCTATACCGGGTTATACAAGAAACGATCAATAACGTGATAAAGCATGCCCAGGCCACGCAGCTTAACATAGAGCTCAGGCAAACCAAAAAACTGATAACAGCAATTATTAAAGATAATGGTGTTGGCTTTGATACTCACTCGCACGCAAATGGGATAGGACTTAAGAACATTCTTAGCCGTATTGAATATATAAAAGGGACCATCAAGTACCATTCTTTGCCCGGAAGGGGCACAAAAGTATGCATACAAGTACCCGTTTAACAGAAAGGGTAAAATTACCCTTTATTTAGGGGAAATAAGGGAAAATCAGGTTTACAACAATGCGCTACTTTAGCAGTGTTGTTACTAAACCTTATAAAAATTCGCAGCCATACTTCGGGGGAGGTATGGCTGTTTTGTGTTTAATGGCTGCGGATATTTCAAATACTCATCAAGATTATGCGGAGGTGGTGTTCAATTATTAGTATAAAACCTTTATTTTGTGGTCAGGGTTATACCTCAAAACCACTTAAATGAAAGTACTGCTTGTTGAAGACGAACCCGGACTGGTCTCATTAATTGTTCGCGGCCTTACCGAAGCCGGTATGGAGGTTAGCGTTGCCGCCGACGGTACCACCGGTTTGGAGATGGCCAAGGCGCATCAGTTTGATATTATTTTACTGGATATTATGCTGCCGGGTATGAACGGCATACAGGTTTGTAAGGAGATACGCAAAGAGAATGAAACTGTTGCTATACTGATGCTAACTGCGCTTTCGAGCACAGAAAATATAGTTACCGGCCTTAATGCAGGCGCAGATGATTACCTGGCTAAGCCTTTTAAGTTTCCGGAGCTTGAAGCCCGCATACATACTTTGGTACGTCGAAGTAAGATCGGCGGTAAGCAAAATAAGGTTATCAGCGTAGGCGGCCTTGAGGTAGATACCACATCAAAAGTGGTTAAGCGTAATGATAAGCCAATAAGCCTTACAGCCACAGAGTATCATCTTTTAGAGTATTTTATTAAAAACCAAAACATGGTGCTATCCCGCATACAGATCTTAGAGAACGTGTGGGACATTGATTTTAACATGGGCACCAACGTAGTGGATGTGTATGTGAACTACCTACGCAAAAAGCTGGATAACGGCTATGATACCAAGCTGATACATACCATTTTTGGTATGGGCTATATGTTTAAGCCGGAGAACGCTAATGAAGCTGCAAACTAAAATAACGCTTCTTTTTGTTGCTATATCAACAGTTGGGCTTTTGTTGCTCAACGCCTCTATCTTCTACTTTGTATCTGAATTTAATTTCGAAGATTTTTTTAAACGCCTTGAGGCCCGCGTAAATCTTGCCGCCGAAACCAATATTGACCCGGATAAAGACTCTTACGCCTATAAACATGTACGCCAGCAGTACCTGGAAAAACTGGCTAATGAAACAGAAAGTATCACTAAGATCGACTCGGCAGCCAAACCCGGTTTTAAGCGTTTAGAAGGCCTACCTAACGAGTTTTATAGCACAGTTTTATCCGGCAAAAAAGCACGTTACATCAGCCATAATAATTTTTACGCAGGGCGAATGTTTGAGAAGGAAAGCGGCAAATACATCGTCATTGTATCAGCAAGTGATCCATATGGCTTTAAAGAGTTAGCACAGCTAAAACGGGTGCTCATTTTTGTATTTCTTATCTTCATTGTGCTGGCGTATGTAGCAGGCAAGGCCTTTTCTTATTTTACCGTACAGCCTGTGCGCAATATAATCAAAGGGGTAAAAAACATCACCGCCAATAACCTGCACATGCGGTTGGATGAAGTGAAAGGAAAGGATGAGATAACGGAGCTTGTACACACCTTCAACAACATGCTTACCCGTTTGGAGACCGCCTTTGAAACTCAGAACAATTTTGTAAGCAATGCATCGCACGAGTTACGTACACCTTTAACCATCATTTCTGGCGAAACACAGTTATTGCTTAGCGGCAATAAAGTGAATGAACAAGGCAGGCAATCGGTACAAACCATTATGGAAGAGGCTGAAAAGCTTACAGGCATATTGGAAGGCTTGCTCGGCCTTGCGCAAACCGGCTTTGATGGCAAAAAGCAGCACTGGCAGCGTATACGTATTGACGAATTGGTTTTACAGGTAGCAGAATCGGTAAAGAAAACCAATCCTGGCAGCATTATCGATCTTGATTTTGCCAATCTCCCGGAGGATGAAGATATGCTTTACACACACGGAAACATTAATTTGTTGCGTTTGGCGCTAAGTAACATTGTTTCTAATGCCTGCAAATACTCAAACAATAGTCCGGTTGGTGTGCAGTTATCGTCATACACCGGGCGCATTGTTATCAGCGTAACAGATAGGGGTATAGGCATACCACAAGAGGAGCAGGCTTATGTATTTGTTCCGTTCTTCCGCGCTTCAAACACTTCAGATTTTCATGGCTATGGCATAGGCTTGCCGCTTACTCAAAATATCATACGCCTGCATAATGGTACTATCGGCATACGCTCAAAAGAGCAGGAAGGTACTGAGATACAGGTGACCCTGCCTGTGGCGTAGTTTGCTCATTGGTCTGCGCCGCATTTAACCACCCTCTTTGCGCAGCAGAGAGGGTAAAGATTTCGTTAATTTTTTTACCCTCTTTGCGCTTGCGTAGAGAGGGTCGATAAGCGCGAGCGATGTCGGGGTGAGTCAATGCAAGAGCGACTATTTGACTTAGTCAACGCGCTATTCGCTCTAATAAATTTCTAATGAATTACCACCAGCTATTAGAGTCCGCTAATAGTTACCGGCAGATATTGCAGTTTTACAGCGAAAATCATTAAAATTTAAATTTTTAATTCTAATCAGCTTCTAAGAATTGTCTTAACCCCTTCTAATGGGTGCAAGGTAGTATTGCATAGTAAAGTTTGATGTTTCATTAAAACACGCTACTATGAAAACGATCCTCATCCCAACTGATTACAAAGCTTCATCTTTAGATTGTATACCGACTATATGCAGCCGTTTTAAGGATGAGGAGCTGAACCTCATATTCGTGCATGTTTTTAAACTTTCAGATTCTATAACCGATGTGATGATGCTTAGTCGCCGCAGCCGCGAGTACGAGCAGGTAAGCGACGAGTTTTTTAGCCGGATGGAGGCCTTACGTAAGGAATATCAGCAGATCAACAACGTGAAGATCGAATTCCTGTACGGCAGTACACTTAGCATGTTTAAAACCTTTATTGAAGCTAATGAGGTTGATGCGGTGATAGAACTGGAAGGTGGCGAGTTTAACCCTATCCATCGCTCCAGCATTGATCCTGCTTTGCTGGTTAAACGCAGCGGCTTGCCGGTCATTAGTACCGATAATCGCACTTATGCCCATATCAAACAACCTGAAGCTGAAGTTGTGCACGAGCCACAGGAAGAGTTAACAGAAATGTAACACCCTTAGAAACGTCTGTCCTATGTTATTAAAAGAAAATATCCCTGTACTATACGTACTCGGCAAGATAAAAAAGGAAATGATCCTGGTAACCGTGTATTCGGTGCTTATTGCAATCATGTATCATAACTTTCATGTCACAAGAATATCCATTCCTATTGCGGTGCCAACTATTCTTGGTACTGTAATATCTCTGCTGCTGGCATTTAAATCAAACCAGGCGTACGACCGCTGGTGGGAAGCACGAACGCTTTGGGGCGCTATCGTGAACGATGTGCGCAGCTTTACCCGCCAGTTACTCACCTTTGTAGATGCGCCTTTCCTGGAAGGCGAACAAAAAGCCTTTGTAGACAGGGTGGCCAAACGGCAGGTTGCCTGGTGCTTTGCCCTAAGCCGTAACCTGCGCCGCCAGGACCCGCTGCAAGACCTTGAAAGGTACCTGAGTAAAGAGGACATCGATTACATCAGCAAATACGATAACGTGCCGGTAGCCATTCTTGAACTGCAGGGTGCAGATATGCGCAGTGCTTATAAATTAGGTTGGATAAACGAGTTTCAACAAGTAGCTATGGACGAGACGCTTACCCGTTTCAGCAACGAGATGGGTGGCTGCGAGCGGATCAAGAATACGGTGTTCCCGGCTACGTATGCAGCTTACATTCACTTCTCTGTATTGCTATTTGTGTTGTTGCTGCCTTTTGGTTTGATAGAGTTTTTTGGCGTTGCCGAGATACCATTAGTAATTGCCATAGCAACATCTTTCTTTTTGATTGAAAGCATGGCCATTAACCTTCAGGACCCGTTTGAGAACAAACCTACCGATACACCAACCATTACCATATCGCGCACGATAGAGCGTGATGTGATGCAGATGCTCAAAGAAAAAGAAAAATACGAATTGGCGGTAGCTGCAGGCGGCTATAGCAAATCCAAGATGTTTTACATCCTGTAAAAGAGATTTAAGACCAACTGTGATTAATACCTAAGGGCTGCTCGGCGCGATGCTTGGCGCCCTTTTTACTTTTATTGTTATCAAACCGTCATGCCGAACTTGTTTCGGTATCTCACACGCTAATTTTGTAGTTTATTTAAGTTAGTCTGCTCATTGCCGCAGGGGCTACTTCTTTTGTCTTGATACAAAAGAAGCAAAAGATCAAGTCAGCAAAGAGGCTTCTTCGCGCACAAGCCATTGCCCTGCAAGCGCGCAGAACCACGGGCTGCAAAATCTTGCCGCCACTTCGTTCGCTAATGCCACACGCTTCAGGCAAGTATTGCTATGCCCTTTCAAGCTCACATGCCATCATTGTTCTGTCCGCTCTCGTCCGAAGCTTTTTTGCTGACAATAAAAAGAAGACCAAATAAAAGAAGAATGAGGAAAATGAGCTTCATCGATGAACCCAAAGCAACCGAAAAAATGCTGCATAGTGTAACGTGCGGATAGCACAGGCATTGCCAATGCACTAACGTTGTAGTGCGTTACCGTAGCAGCGAGTTTTTTCTTTGGTTACTTTCTTTTTTGCGGAAAAAAAGAAAGTAACATCCACTGGCGAGAATAATCCACAGCCATTCCTAACGAAGAACTAATTTAATCGGCAGATCGAATGTGCTTGTCCTCTGAGATTGCCACGTCGCTGATGCTCCTCGCAATGACAAGATTTTTACTTACACCTCGTTCAAATACTTATGCACAAAACTAATAGCCATTGAGCCTTCGCCTACAGCGGATGCTACACGGTTCATTGCTCCGGCGCGTACGTCGCCTGCCGCGAATATGCCGGGGCAGCTTGTTTCCAGCAGGTAAGGGTCGCGGTCATTCTTCCACTTCTTGGCGAAATCCGGGCAAAGGTGCAGGTCGCGACCAGTTTCAATAAAGCCTCGGTTGTTCACCAGTATGTCGTTGCACAGCCATTCGGTATACGGTTTGGCACCGATGAAAATGTATAAGGCATCGGCATCAACTGTGTTGGTCTCACCGGTGTTAAGATCTTTAATGCTCAGTTGCTGCAGGTTTTCGCCCCCCATCGCCTCGGTAATTTCGGTACAAGGCATCAGCTTGATGTTAGGTTGGCCGCCAATCTGATCGATCAGATAAGACGACATGGTCTCGTTAAGTGACGGCTTCCTGATCAAAATAAAAACCTCTTTGGCAAATTTAGACAGGTACATAGCTGCCTGCCCGGCAGAGTTACCGCCCCCCACAACATAAACGTGTTTGTCTTTGCAGGATGCAGCCTCTGTCATGGCGGCACCGTAATAGATGCCTGCACCGGTGAACTTATCTATGCCCTTAGTCGTTAACTGGCGGTAATCAACCCCGGTAGTGATGATGACGGATTTGGTGATCACTTCTGTATCATCATCCAGCACCAAGGTTTTGTAGGCACCTGTGGTTTTAATTTCCTTAACGGCCTGCGGCGATAAAAACTCTGTACCAAACCTTGATGATTGCGTAATGGCCCTGCGGGTAAGATCGGCACCGCTGAGGCCCGATGGAAACCCCAGATAGTTCTCGATACGAGAGCTTGTACCAGCCTGTCCGCCCGGTACTTTTTTCTCTATCAATAATGTTTTCAATCCTTCTGATGACCCGTAAACAGAAGCTGCAAGCCCTGCGGGACCAGCACCTATGATCACCACGTCGTACAGTTCGTTTTTGGCTGATTGCGTTAAGCCTATCTTGCCGGCAATATCTTTTACCGTTGGCGTCTTCATTACTGCTCCATCGGCACAAATAATTGCAGGCAGGTCTTTAGCCTCCAGGTTGTTCAATTTAATGAGCGATTTAGCTTCTTCGGTATTGGCATCGAGCCATTGATAAGGCACCAGATAGCCCGAGAGGAATTCCTTGATATCATGAGATTTGGGCGAGTACTGGTATCCAACAACTTTAATGCCGTGGAAATCGGGTTTGTAAACGCCCTTCCAGTCTTCAAGCAGGTCGGTAATTACCGGGTACAGCTTTTCTTCGGGCGGATCCCATGGTTTGGTTAAATAATAATCCAGTTTTACCTCGTTGATGGCTTTGATGGCAGCATCAGTATCGGCATAGGCGGTTAACAGTACCCGTTTAGCATTGGGGAAATACTGCATGGTTTGGCACAGAAAGTCAACTCCATCCATTTCCGGCATGCGCTGGTCTGATAAGAAAAGCGCTACAGTTTCGCCCTTGTTTTTAAGATCAAGCAAGCTACCCAACGCCTCTTTGGCCGATGCCGTGCTCAGCACCCGGTAATGATCACGGTACTGCGTTTTAAGATCGCGGCTTATGGCGCGCAGCACTTGCTGGTCGTCGTCAATAACAAATATAATAGGGTTGCTCATGTAAGTGCTTAGTTATCATTTATAGGAAAACAAACAGAAAACTCGGTATTGCCCGGCTCCGATTTTACCTTTACTGTGCCGTTATGCTGGCGAATAATCCGGGTAACTACATCAAGCCCCAAACCTGTACCTTTACCCATTTCTTTAGTGGTAAAGAACGGGTCAAATATCTGCGACTGGATATCTGCCGGTATTCCCGGCCCGTTATCTTTGATATAAACGCAAACAAACTCGCCATCCTTTTTGGTACGTATTTCCAGCTGGCCACCTTCGCGACCTTCCAGCGCATCAATCGAATTATCTATCAGGTTGGTCCAAACCTGGTTGAGTTCACCTGCAAGGGCCTTAACTTGAGGTAGCGTTGTATCAAAATCTTCCTTAATCTCAATTTTTGCCTTGCGTAACTTGTAGTTTAGCATGGTAAGGGTGTTACGGATACCTGCGTGGATATCTAACCACTGGCGGTCGGTGTCCCTGTCCATGTGGGTAAAGGTTTTCACCGAGCTCACCAACTCTGAGATACGGTGTGAAGCATCACGTATATCAGCCACCATTTTTTCCTGCAGCAAATAGTTGTTCATCCAGGCCAAAACCACATCCAGCTTTGGCGATGGCGTACAACTGTTCAGATGTTCCAGATCGGATACGCCGAAACCGAACTCCACAAAATTCTCAGCAATATCAAGGTCTTTAATATTGTGATCAAGCAGCCAATCGGTCAATTCATCTTCCTTATCAGCACGTTCCATCATGGTGAGTATCGGCCTGTCTGCGCCATCTGTTTTACTGATGAGCAGGTTATTAACGCTGTCGATCTTCTCAGGCAGCATGTTGATAGCGGCAACATCTTTAAAAAGTGCAGGCAGGTGCTGCACCTGGCATTGTAATGCCGATGCGCCGCGGGTAATTGCCGATGCCGGATTATTAAGCTCGTGAGCCAAACCTGCAGATAGTTTGCCCAAGGCAAACATTTTTTCGTTTTGCTGCTGCAGCGAAGTGAAATCACGAACGCGGCTGGTCATAGCATGTACCAGTGCTTCCGTAAGCTCGTAATTTAATTTGATGCCTTCCTGAATTTTTGTTTTTGGGATCAGCAGGATACGGCAATCGCGTATGGCTTCGCTATAGCCGGGCGTTTTTTGTCCGCGACTGAATGGAAGGTAGCCCGTAACCGTATTGGGTTGTATAACGGTTATCTCCCGTACTTTGCCGTTTTGGTCGGCCCAAATGCGGATGCGGCCTTCTATCAGCACATAGGTTTTATCAAGCGATTGCCCTTTCTCAAAAATGCGTTCACCAACCTTTATTTCTACGGTTTGGCCGTTATCCAGCATCCATTGTAGTTGGTCGTCTGGTACTTCTTGCAGGGCGGGTACGGCTTTTAGTTCGGCCAGGGTTACTTCATTCATAGGTAGCAGATAAAGTACTACAAGTATAGCGGTATTTTATCTCAAATTGAAGTTTTGGCATCCGCAGATAAACAAGAAAACGTCATAATCTTTGAAGGCAGCCGCGCTATTCCGTTCGTAAGCTTTTTATAGGATTGGCAAGTGCCGCCTTAACAGTTTGCAAGCTTATCAATACAGATGTTAACGCTAATAATGCTACAAATGCTATTACAAAAGGCTGCGGCGTTAACGCTACTTTATAAGCGTAGCCGTTAAGCCAGGTATGCATTAACCAATAGGCCAGCGGGCAAGCCAGCACAACAGAAAAAACAATTGTTGCGGTAAAATCTTTGAGGAATAGTATTACTACATCTTTCTCGGTTGCCCCCAATACTTTACGCACCCCAATTTCTTTTGTACGCTTTTGGATACTAAGCGATATTAATCCCAGTACACCAAGCAGCACAATGATGATAGCCAGGCCTGTTGCCAGGTACGATGCCTTTTTAAGCTGCAGTTCGGTTTTATACATTTTTGCCAGCATATCATCTATAAAGTTATATTCAAAGGGTGCGCCGGGCATTACTTCGGCCCATTTCTTCTGCACGGCTGCAAGGTTTTGCTCCATATTGCCGGGGCGAAGCTTGATAGAAAAATACCTGTAAAAAGGCGTACCGTTCACATTCATGAATGTGATAGGCCCGGTTTTGCTGCCCATACCGCCGAATATAAAGTCACCGGTCACGCCGCTAATGGTCATCGGCGCATTCATTCCCACGCTGTTAAACTGCTTGCCAACTGCCTCGGCAGGTGAGCCGAAGCCTAAAGCTTTTGATTGCGCTTCGTTTATCACCACCAGGTTCGAATCTGCTTGAATGTACTGCGGCTTAAAAAACTTACCGGCTTTCATTGATAGGCTATAAGTTTCCGCATACGTATTGTCGGTAAGTAATGTCGTTGCATTAAATGCCTGGTTGGGGTTATCAGTAGTTTTATACGCTTGTACGCCACCGCTGGCACCACCGTCCGGTATTTCCCATGAAAGGCTTACACTTTTTATCTGTGGCAGCTCAGCAAGTCGCCTGCGAATGTCCTCCATCTTTTGTACGCCGGGTTTCGACCAATCTCGTGGCACCTGTGCGTACACTACGTAATCTTTATCAAATCCCAGGTTTTTTCCAAAGAATAATGAGATCTGCTTAGATATAACGATAGCAGATATTAATACCACGCAGGCTGTAGTGAATTGAAAGGCGATTAGCCCTTTGCGGAAATAAGCATTGTCTTTTACCTGGTTAAGTTTCCCTTTGAGCGAATCAACCGATTTAAGTGCTGATAGTACAAGGGCAGGGTAGATGCCTGCTACCAATCCGATCAGGAGGGCAAAAATTATCATAATGAAATAGGAATACAGCGGGAAAGAGAAAAGGCCGCCTATATCTGTAGCCAATATATTAGCGAAATAAGGTTTTGCCAATACATAGATACCAAATGCTAAAACAGTGGCGATGAGTACCAGCACTATCGACTCTGTTAAGAACTGCCATATCAATTGTTTGCGTAAACCACCCAAAACCTTGCGTATGCCCATTTCTTTCATCCTTTGCGATGACCGGCTAATGCAGATATTCACAAAATTGATAACCGCCATCAGCAGGATGAACAGCGCGATAAATGATAGCGTGAAAAGCATTTTCTTAACAACGCCATTCCCAAACTCGAGATAAAAAGATTTTAGCGGTACAATTTTCGGCGTTAGGTTGGCCGCGATGTTTTCCGGTGCATTTTTCTTGATCAGGCTGCGCATTGGCCCATCAAGGTCTTTGGGCTTTATACCGTTTTTGAGTTCTATCAAACCAACCAATGCAGTATTGTTCCAGCCGTCCAGGCTGCGGCCCATAAATTTGGCTGCTGAGGCCGGCAGGAATATTGAACTGTTGCTGGTCTCGATCACATTGGTTACAGAGTTTTTGGCAAACTTTGCCATCACCCCGGTTATCATAAAATCATGCTTGCTTCCTTTGAAGTTCTCAATACTTAAGGTTTGGCCAACAGCATCCGTTGTGCCGAAGTATTTAACAGCCGTTTGTTCGGTAATAACCGCAGTAAAAGGCTGGTTAAGTGCAGTACCTGCGTCACCGTGCAACATTTTAAAGCCGTACATGCTTAAAAAGGTACTATCGCCAACCTGCAAACTTTCGCGGAAATGCAGGTCGCCCTTTGATACCGTAGAGCTTACTCCATCCCAATGGTAATAGTTGGCTACCAGGTTAGGATATTGTTCTTTAAGCGCTTTCGGCATGTCAGCCAGTGCCGTAAGTTCATAACCCAATGATGGGTCTTTCCATTCGCTTTGTATAATGTATTGGTTGTCGGCATTCCGCAGATCATGGTTTACGCTCCACTCGTGCCAAACATAAGCAGCAATCAACATGGTAAAGGCTATACCTACAGATAAGCCAAAGATGTTGATGAACGAAAAGAGCTTATTTTTTGAAAGGTTACGCCAGGCAATTGTTATGTAGTTGTACAGCATACGGTTATGGTTTGCACTAATGTAAATATGTTAAAGCCGACTATTAAATACTTAACATTTTTTAACTAAAACATCCTCGTATTAATAACGTATATCATTTGTGGTTATTCATCAAACTCTGTTAACTTAGCCGCCAAATAACAACACTGCCATGTCAACTCCATTATACCCGCTAAAATTTAAAACCATTTTTAAAGATAAAATATGGGGCGGCCATAAAATTGAAACCTATTTACATAAGAATATCGGCGACCTGCCAAACTGCGGTGAAACCTGGGAAATATCAGGCGTTAAGTCTGACGTATCTGTGGTTGACAGCGGCGAGCTGAAAGGCCAATCCCTGGCCGATCTGCTGGAACAGTACCAGGCTGAGCTGGTGGGCGAGAAGGTGTATAAGCATTTTGGTAACACGTTCCCGTTGCTGATAAAATTTATTGACGCCAATGATGATCTGAGCGTACAGGTACACCCTAATGATGAGCTTGCAAAAAAACGCCACAATTCTTTTGGTAAAACTGAGATGTGGTACATTATAGAGTCTGATCCAGGGTCGACATTGATCACCGGCTTTAACCAGGAAATGGATGAGCAAAAATATGTTGAAGCTTTAAATAGCGGCCACATTATGGATATCCTTAACCGCGAAGAAGCGAAAGCAGGAGATGTTTTCTTTTTACCTGCCGGCCGCGTGCATACTATTGGTAAAGGCTTGTTGATTGCCGAGATACAGCAAACATCAGATATTACCTATCGCATTTACGATTTTGATCGTGTGGATGATAAAGGGAATAAACGCGAATTGCATACTCAGGAAGCTTTGGCAGCCATTGATTACAAGCACTATGATGAATATAAAACCATATATCAGCCTCAAAAAGATGAGACCGTACACGTGGTTAGCTGCCCGTACTTTACCACCAACGTTTTAGATGCAACACACGGAACGACAAAGGATTACTCAAATTTAGATTCGTTTGTGATACATGTATGCGTTGAGGGCGAGTACACCCTAAAACACAATGATCTTGCTTATCCTGTAAAAATGGGTGACTGTATTCTGCTGCCGAAAACCATCGACAAAGTAGAATTGGAAACAAACTCGGGCTTTAAGATTTTGGAAAGCTATATTGAGTAGAATAAGCTCAGTTGTAATTAACCTGATCGCCCGAACCTTGCAGGTTACCGGCAATTTCGGCAAGGTAATTTTCATCCAAAGGTTTCAAAAGATAATCCGCTACCAGCGGATTTTTTTTTGCCCTGCTAATATCTTCGATATCAATTGATGAACTAATGTTATACAAGGTGATGGATTTAGGTAATTGGGATTTTATTTCCCCAAATGCATCATTAAATTCCCATCCATCCATGATGGGCATGTTAATATCAACAAACAAGGCATCGGGTAAATGATTGCTGTTGTTGGGGTCTTTCAAATAATCTATAGCTTCTTTTCCGTTGCTAAATTCGAGTATTTCGTTAAAAAGGCCTTTAATTTCCGTCAGTTTCCTAAAACCATATCTAAAAATCTTGTCGTCGTCAACAATGCCTACCCTCACAAATTTGGTTTCACTACTCATCAATATTTTAAACTTATACCAGTTTAACAGTAAATTTTGTGCCAACATTAACTGTGCTTTCTACGTTAATGGTACCGCCAAGTGCCTCAATTTGGTTGCGCGTCATAAAAAGGCCAATCCCCTTAGAATCAGAATTTTGATGGAAGGTTTTGTACATCCCAAATAGCTGATCGCCATAACGATCAAGGTCGATGCCTAAACCGTTGTCATCAAAAACCAGATAGATGTTGTTGCCGCTTTTGTAAGTAGCAATATGGATTACCGGATGCCTGTTTGGGTGTTTGTATTTTATGGCGTTGGTAAGAAAGTTTTGCAGGATACTTTCCAGGTAAGCAGGCACATAGTTTATGGCCGGCGCTTCATTAAAATTAACATGTATTTCGGCATGCGAAGCTTCGATATTGTTTTGCAAAGCCAGTGTTACGTTATCGTAGATCTTTTGAAATTCAACCAGCTTGGTACCTTTTGATACCTCGGCCTGCATCCGTACTATCTCTTCCAAATGGCTCATGGTTGAACTTAGGCTTTGGCTGATGGTTTTGATGTGCTGAAAGATCTCTGTACGATCTTCCTGAAGGTCGCTCTCCTCAAACAGATCTACCATAAATTTGAGGTTACCTGCATGTGACCGCAGGTTGTGCGATACAATGTAGGCAAAGTTTTGCAGTCGTTTATTTTGATCGTCAAGCAGGTTAATGGACGATTGCAGCGTAAGCCCACGGCGTTTTATGTTATCAATATCCTGGAAAGTGCCACGTAAAATGATACAGCGGCCATGTTCGTCTAATACGGGTACAGCCCTGCATTTAACCCAAATAATATTGTTTTTAGCTGTACGGAACTCAACCTCAATATCATATGGCTTGCAGAGTGTTAGTGCCTGGTTAACTGCATCTTCGAGCAGCGGGCGATATTGTGGTAAAAAGAATTCAATGGCTTCCGGAACGCTTAATTTGATATGATTGCTCAGCTCAAAGATGTCATATACCTCCGGGCTAAATTTAAGCTCCATGCTTCGGCTGTCTATCTCCCACAAACCTATCTTAGCAATACGGCCTATCTCAAGAGCCTGTAATTCGCTTTCGGCGCTTTTTGCCTGCGCAAGTTTTATGGCGTTGATGTTGGTGAGAAAGCCATACATCACATTACCATTACCTGTGTCGCGGCGATGAGTTGTACTTTCAAACCATTGGTAACCTTGGTTTTTGGTAAGCAGGCGGATATGAGCTACGCGTGGACCATCATGTTTTGGGGAGTAAGTGGCTTTGATGAATGCATCTTTATCCTGGTAATAAAGTAAATGATCGAAGAAATAATTGTTTGAACATTCAATTTCTCCGGGCGAATAACCCAACATATTATAAAAACCCTTAGACCATTTAAGCTCTTTGCTTTGGTTGTGGTACTCCCAAATACCAATGTCCTTGTTATCTATAAGATGTGCTATATAAGACAGGCTCTCACCGTCAAAAGTATGTCCGTCTGTCAAAGTCATTCACGCAATTATCAAAAATTCATTCTGTAACGCCGTGTTATTGTAAATAATATGCCAAAGCCGCAAGTACAACTATTTGTTGTTTAAAATTTCGAGCAGGGAAACAAGAATTTCTTGTTTCGTAAAATTGATTAACCCTTGGTTTATGAGGGGTTGATCAATTCGTCATGCTCACAAAATCGAAACTCAATCGGCTAAAACTATCGCGTGTATACGTTTGCTTTTCTGTTTGGTTATTAAAATTAACCGTGTAAAAATACTATATATTTTAAGACGACAAGCTACTTAATTTAAGTGTTTTACAACTTTTATGATTATCAATATTTTTAATATCACAAATATTGCTGATTCAACAGATCTGTTTTCTTATGATATATGTACTATTGACATTTTTTTATAAGTTTACCGCTACCAATTTAAAAACTTATGAGATTTACTTTGTTAACAGCCCTTGCTGCGGCATTTATCAGCACCACTTCTGTTAATACAATTGCACAAAACGCTCCGGTAGCCAAAGTATGGCCGGCGGCTAAAGCAAACACCTGGTATGCGCAACACAAATGGATGAGCGGCGCTGATTTTATACCCAGCACGGCTATCAACCAGTTAGAAATGTGGCAGGCTGATAGCTTTGATCCTAAAACCATAGACAAAGAATTAGGCTACGCGGAGGGGATAGGCTTTAATACTATGCGTGTGTTCTTATACAGTCTTGCCTGGCAACAGGGTAAACCCGGCTTTAAAAAACGCATAGACGATTATTTAGCCATTGCAGATAAGCACCATATTAAAACCATGTTTGTTTTTTTTGATGATTGCTGGAACGCTGATGCAAAAATTGGTAAACAGCCTGCGCCAAAAACCGGCGTACATAATTCAGGTTGGCTGCAGGATCCGGGTAACCGCCTGGGTACGCCTGGCCAGGAAGCTATGCTAAAAGCTTACGTAACCGACGTAATGACCGCCTTTAAAAACGATAAACGCATATTGCTTTGGGACCTTTACAACGAGCCGGGCAACTCTAAAAAGAAAGATGCCTCAATGGACCTGCTGGTAAAAGTGTTTACCTGGGCAAGAGCGGTAAACCCTTCACAGCCGCTATCTGTTGGTTTGTGGGATTGGTCGTTTGAGAAGCTAAACGCTTACCAGGCGTTAAATTCTGACGTGATCACTTACCACGATTACACTGAGGAGCCTTCGCATTTGAAAACCATCCAGATGCTGAAAACACACGGCAGGCCGTTGATCTGTACCGAATACATGGCCCGCACGCGCAACAGTCGCTTTGAAACGGTTATGCCCATGTTAAAGAAAGAGAATGTTGGTGCGCTTAACTGGGGCTTCGTAGCCGGTAAAACCAACACCATTTATGCCTGGGACACCCCAATGCCAAATGGCGGCGAACCCAAAGAGTGGTTCCATGATATTTTCCGCAAGGATGGTACTCCTTACAAGCCTGAAGAGGTAGAGTTGATCAAAAAACTGAACGGCAAATAGGCTTAGTTATATGTTAGTCTTAGGGTAGAAGGCGATGCAATTGATCGCATCGCCTTCTGTTTTTAAGCTGATATGGGACAAATTGCCATTATCAACTGTCGTTAAAGCGGCTTTTACAGGTGTTCACGTTCACGCCATGAACACTTGTGAACACCGTGAACGCTGACAAAAAATTGTCAGTATTGCTATTCTTAAATATTTATCCCTCATTATCAATAACTTATAATATTTTAAATAAAAGACTACCAAATTTGTAGTTTTTATTTATTTTTGTATCGTTATCGTTCTTTAAATATACTTATCCAGAAAGACCGAGGGAAGGGCCCTGCGAAGTCTTAGCAACCTGTACCGCTTGGTAAAAGGTGCTAATTCCTGCTTTGTACTAATTAGTACTGAGACAGATAAGCTGATTTAAACGACCTGCATTGCCGCAGGATATCACTGTTACAGCCCATCTATCGCTTACTTCCGGATATATTATTGAAACTATTTTACCAATAGCAGGCTTATTTAAAAGCTGTTTAAATATTCAACTTAAAAAATTAGAACCATGAGTTTAAGAATTGGCGACGATGCCCCAAACTTTAAGGCGCAAACATCAAAAGGCGAAATTGACCTTTACGAATACCTTGGCGATGGCTGGGGGGTACTTTTCTCGCATCCTGCCGATTATACCCCGGTATGTACTACCGAGTTGGGAAAAACGGCTGCATTAAAAGACGAATTTGAGAAACGTAACGTAAAGGTGCTTGCTTTAAGCACTGATAACGTTGAATCGCACAAAGGCTGGATCAACGACATTAACGAAACGCAGAACGTAGAGGTAACTTTCCCCATTATCGGCGATGAGGACCGTAAGATCTCTGAGGCCTATGATATGATCCACCCTAATGCTTCGCTAACGGCTACCGTACGTTCATTGTTCATCATCGGTCCCGACAAAAAGATCAAACTGATCATTAGCTACCCGGCATCAACCGGCCGCAACTTTCAGGAAATCTTAAGGGTGATAGATTCGTTGCAGTTAACCGCTTACCACAGCGTTGCTACCCCGGCCGATTGGAAAGACGGTGAGGATGTGGTAGTGTTACCGGCCATAAAAACCGAAGATATTCCGGCTAAGTTCCCTAAAGGTTTCAAAGAGGTGAAACCTTACCTGAGAACTACGCCGCAGCCTAATAAATAAGGCTTCTGAAAATTTTAAGCCGCGTGACCGAGAGGATAGGTGAGGGCCTGCAAAACCTTACACGGTAGTTCGAATCTACCCGCGGCATCAAACTACTAAACTGCTAACTAAAGTAATTGGGCCGCAAGGCCCATTGCTTTTTTAGGCATACGCCAATCCTTCTTAAGAAAGACACGTGTAAAAAAGAACCGTGTCATTGCGAGCGATAGCGCGGCAATCTCATCGCGTTAGTGCCACGCGAGGAGATTGCCACGTCGTCCCGATAGCCATCGGGACTCCTCGCAATGACATGGCTTATTTCCTCATCCTCTTTGCGTAGCAGAAAGGGTCGCGCATCCCGATAGCAATAGGGACGGGGTGAGTCAACTCGTCAATTAACTCACCCCGACACCGCTACGCTTGTCGACCCCCTCTTCGCTGCGCGAAAAGAGGGTAAAGACAAAGCCCCTCTCCTTTGGAGAGGGGTTGGGGTGAGGCTCCAACAATTCCTCCCCCTCACTTGTAGTACCATTATGAGCAAATCAACACACAACTGGCCTGTTCTTGATTTTCATTACCTGAAAGATACCATTGCCACCGTACACATGTGGACGCAGATGATAGGCAAGGTACGTTTGAAAAAATCGCCTTGGATAAACCACTCCTGGCAGGTTACTTTGTATGTGAGCGCTAATGGCTTAACTACCGGAAGCATCCCTTACGAGGATGGTATTTTTCAGATAGATCTCGACCTGGTGAACCATCAGCTGCACATTACAACCAGCACAGGTGGTAAATGTACAGGCTCGTTAGGGGCAGCCACCATTGCCGATTTTTATCATACGCTGATGGATAAGCTGAAGGCCGTATGTGTTAACGTGGAGATCTATGCCGTACCAAACGAGTTGCAAACGGCTATTCCTTTTGCAGAAAATACTGCACCATGTTTGTATAACCCCGAGGCTATGCATACCCTTTGGCAGGCACTGGTGAGTATCAATAATGTGTTTACAAGATTTAGAGCAGGTTTTTTGGGCAAGTGCAGTCCGGTACATTTCTTTTGGGGCGCTTTTGATCTGGCAGTGACCCGTTTCAGTGGCCGCAAAGCGCCTAAGCATCCCGGTGGTGCGCCAAATATGCCGGTAGAGGTAATGCAGGAAGCATATTCGCACGAGGTAAGTTCATGCGGTTTTTGGCCGGGCAGCGAAGCCTTTCCGCAGCCGGTATTTTATTCCTACTGCTACCCAACACCTGATGAATTTGCCAAGCAGGAAGTCAGCCCTCCGCAGGCATTTTATAGCGGCGAGATGGGCGAGTTTATGATTACTTATGAAGTTGTACAGCAATCGGCAGACCCGGAAGCAACATTGTTACAGTTCCTGCAGTCAACTTACGATGCTGCCGCCCGCACCGGCAATTGGGACAAAAACCTGGAGTGCGATCTGCAATGGCTAAAGCAATAATTTAAAACAGGGTTTTTGACGGCTTTTTAGCTGGCGAAGGTTGCTGCTTGTTACCTGTCTTTCGCAGGCACCAGGTGGTCATACAGCGCAAGCCTTGTACATTGGTGGTTTTTATCGGCTCAAATAATTCACCCCCAAGGTCAACGGTGTATTCCATCAGCATACCCTCATCAACCAGGTAGCGTTGCGAACCATCGGGCAGTACATAACGGCCATTACCCAACTCCTGTACTTTGTCAGCAATGCCAATAGTTGATGCCAGGCGTGCAAAAAGGTAACCGCCCGGCTTTATCACCCGCCACATTGACCGTAGCATGGCATCAAAATGATTATGATCATTGGCAAAATGCAACACGGCGCTGCTGATAACCAGGTCAAAGATGTTATCCTCATAAGGTAATGCTTCTGCAGCAGCAACCTTAAAATTATCTGCAGGCAGCGTAGGTGCAAGTATTGCAGCCATTTGTTTTACCTGCTCAATAGCTTCGGCGTTGGGGTCTATACCATGTATGTTAAAACCATTTTGCAGAAAATAAATAATATTCCTTCCGCCACCGCAGCCTGCATCTAAAATATCCGGGCAGTTATCAAAAGTGCCTTTCAGTAACTGGTCGAACAAGTAAATATCAATATTGCCGAAAGCATGCTGCAGGTTGCTCATAACCGCTTAATTGTTAAGGGTGCTAATGTAACAATAACGTGTATGGTTTAAAAGATTATACCCCACTAATTAGGTAGTGTAATGCATTATCAATATTATTGTGTATCGCCCCCACCAAAGGCGCTGGTATTATCTCACACTGTTACCGTACCAATTTTGACTAAACTTAAACTGATACTGCTGCTTGGCGTTGTGCTGCTTTGCAATGCCGCCCTCGCGCAGAAAAAGAACGCTAATTATCAATTGCATATTAAACGGGCAAAAGGTGCCATTAAAATTGATGGTTTGCTTGATGAGAGCGATTGGCTTAACGCCGATAGCACCGGCAGGTTTTACATGGTATTACCTATGGATACCAGCTACGCTAATTTAAATACGGTTGTGCGCACGGCCTATGATGATAACAACTTTTACATTTCGGCAGTTTGTTATACGCCCACGCCGGGCTATATGGTGGAGTCGCTTAAGCGCGATTTCAGTTTTCTGAAGAACGATAACTTTATTTTTTTTATGGACCCCTTTGATGCCCGTACGGATGGCTTCACTTTTGGCGCTAATGCCGTTGGTGCACAGTGGGACGGGATAATGTTTGAGGGGAGCAAGGTTGACCTGAGCTGGGACAATAAATGGTACTCAGTTGTAAAGACCTACCCCGATAAGTGGGTTTTTGAAGCCGCTATCCCGTTTAAAAGTATCCGCTACAAAAAAGGCATCAAAGAGTGGGGCATCAACTTTAGTCGTAACGACCTGAAGAGCACCGAAAAATCGGCCTGGGCACCTGTTCCGCGGCAGTTCCCGACAGCGGCTTTGGCTTATACCGGTACATTGGTTTGGGACGAGGCACCTCCTGTGGCAACGCATAACATTTCGCTTATCCCGTACGCCCTGGGTGGTATTACTAAGGATTTTGAGCATAATAAAGATGCTGTTTGGCGTAAAGAAATAGGGGGAGATGTAAAGATAGGCCTCACTTCATCACTCAACCTCGACCTTACCGTTAACCCTGATTTCTCACAGGTGGATGTGGACCAGCAGGTGATCAATCTAAACAGATACGAGCTGTTCTTCCCGGAGAAAAGGCAGTTCTTTTTAGAGAACGGCGACCTGTTTGCCAACTTTGGCTATGCGGATATTCGGCCTTTCTTTTCGCGCAGGGTGGGTTTAAATGCGCCTATCCGCGGAGGGGCAAGGTTAACAGGTAAAATAGATAAGAACTGGCGGGTGGGGGTAATGGATATCCAGACAGGCCAATCAAGCTCGGATAACCTATCGGCACAAAACTTTGGTGTGGTTACCTTGCAGCGCAGGGTATTTTCCCGATCAAACATCGGTATCATGTTCGTAAATAAAGATGCAACTGGCAGCGCCCCAAACCCGGATAGCAAAGGATCGGCCTACAACCGAAACCTGGGCGTGGAATATAACCTGGCATCATCAAATAACCAATGGACGGGTAAGCTTTTGGGGCTTAAATCATTTAGTCCGGGTGTAAGCGGGCACGATTATGTGCAGGCGGCTAACCTGCAATACCTGAGTAAATACTGGACCATAGCCCTGCAGCAACAGTATGTTGGCCGAAACTACAATGCAGAATCGGGCTACGTACCGCGGAAAGGCTACAATAAACTTGCGCCGTTGCTGCAACATAACTTTTTGCCTAAGAATGGTATCATCCTATCGCACGGGCCACAGATAAGCGGCACTTACTTTTTTGATGAGCGTTACAAGCCTACTGATAACGAGACCATCCTAAGCTATTTGATCACCTTCCGGAACAGGGCAACGCTAACGGTATCAGGATTAAATGATTATGTGAAACTGCTACAGCCGTTTGACCCAACCAACACCGGTAAAACCCCGTTGCCAACAGGTTTTGAAAACCACTGGAGCACGATTGATATACAATATACATCGAAACCGCAGAGCGTATTTACTTACCTGGTTGAGGCCGCGCGCGGTGGCTATTACGATAACGGAACCAAAAACACGCTGATAGGGCAGGTGGGCTACCGTTTTCAGCCTTATGTTAATTTGCTGGTTAATGTTTCATACAACGACCTGCATTTGCCCGCGCCATACGGTCGTAATAAATTTTGGTTGATTGGTCCGCGTGCTGATGTTACATTTACCAATACCTTGTACTTTACAACATTTGTACAATACAATGAGCAGGCGCGTAACATGAACATCAATAGCAGGTTACAATGGCGCTACAAGCCGGCATCAGACCTGTTCATTGTTTACGGCGATAATTCTATCCCATCGCCCTTTACTATTAAAAACAGGCAGCTTACCATCAAGTGGACGTATTGGTGTAATATCTGATTAAATATATTAATCCCCTCCCTTGGGAGCGATGCGTTGGCTGAGAGCACAGGCAGGGAGGGGTATAGTCGCGTAAGAGCCTCTCGACCGGTGGACTCACCCGGTCTACGCTTTACCGACCACCCTCTCTGCTGCAAGCAGCAAAGAGATTAAACCTTTCACCCTCTTTTAGTGTAGCGAAAAGAGTGTCGACAAGCGTCAGCGATGTTGGGGTGAGTTAAAAAATGTAAATTGATCACGCCACCCTAAAATTCTTTTATGCCAAACCATCTACCCCATTTCGGTGTTAAAAAGGCATGAATAAATTTTTCCGTGCATTAATTGCTGCCTGGGGTGCTAAAAAACTTGGCGGCGGGTGTTTGTCTACAATTGTTATCTTTATTATTATTTACACGCTATTAGGTAAATGCGATAACACATCGCGTGCCGCTGCGCCCGTTCACAATGTAAAAACAGTAGCAGTTAGCAGATAATTTTAATTGCAATTTTGTACTTATGAAACAGATGACCACCGTAAGCGAAGTGATCAATAACCTTCGCGAGAAAGGATATACCGAAGATTTTAACCTTACTGAGAACTGCCTTAAATGCGCAGGTAACCAATTACAACTGCATCCCGAAGATTTTGTGGTTGATAAGCATTACCGTTTTGAGGGCGATTCAAACCCTGATGATGAGGCAATAGTTTATGCTATTTCATCAGAAAAATATAACATGAAAGGCGTGCTGGTTAATGGTTACGGCCTTTCCGCTGATCCGGTTGCCGATGAAATGGTGAAGGCCCTTGCTGAAAAGCCGGGAGCAACGGATCTGTAATTTATTTTTAAGTGTCATTGCGAGCGTAGCGTGGCAATCTCATGGCGTTTAGACGAACGCGAGGAGATTGCCACGTCGTTCCTCCTCGCAATGACACGTTTTAGTAATAAGAAAGCCAGCGCATTGCGCTGGCTTTCTTATTATCTCTGCTGTCCTGGTGAGCCTGTCGAACCAGTATCGCGCAGGTAGGTCTTCGACGAGCTCAGACTGACGAACTTTAGCTTATTCTATCCCAACAAATCTATTTTCTCTTCAATTTTATCAGCTATCAAATGCACCAGTTTATTATCCAACTGCGCGGGGTTTTGGCAAACCGATAGCGTTTCATGGTCGTCCGGATTAAAGCTAACCAGTAACTTTTCATCCTGAAAAACCTCGATCTTACAACGCTGATGGCTGTGATGCAAATATTCCTTTACCTCCAGCGCTAAGTTCTTTTTGTTGTATTTAATATTAAGATTGAACTTCTCCATGGCTTTCCCAGTTTATAATTAAACCAGCCGGGCGCGGTATTGTTCAGGAAATGGCATCAAATGCTTTCTTAAAGTCGTTAAGCAGGTCTTCGCGGTCTTCAATACCTACAGATAAACGGATCATACCTTCAGGGATGCCCATTTCGGCGCGGCGTTCCGGACCCAACTCAAAGAAAATAGTTTGCGCAACCGGGATAGACAGCGTGCGGGTATCGCCCAGGTTACTGCTTTTGATAACCACCTCTAAATTATTAAGGAAGGCAAAAACATCTACACCATCTTTCAACGCAAAGCTCATCAACCCACCATGCAGGCGGAACAATTTTTTTGATAACTCATGCTGCGGGTGGTCCGGCAGGCCCGGGTAGTAAACCTTGTCAACCAACGGGTGGCTATCCAGATATTCGGCCAAAGCCATGGCATTACCGCATGAGCGCTCCAGGCGCAATGCAAGTGTTTCTGCACCTACCGATAGGTTGTGTGCAGCTTCAGGGGCAAGTGTACCACCACCATCGCGCAGGCCCCGTTTGCGGATCTGCGTAATGCCCAAAAGTTCCGGTTTAATTTGCTGCCGCAACACCTCGGCTATGCCGGAGTAATTAGCCCAGTTATACAGGCCGGTATCGGTCACCGCACCACCGAGTGCGTTACCGTGCCCACCAATGTATTTGGTTAGCGAGTTTACTACTAAAGATGCCTTTACATCATAAGGTGTAAATATATATGGCGAGGTCATGGTGTTATCTACCACGTAGATCAATCCTTTTTCTTCACAAAGGTCGCCTATGGCCTGCAGGTCGGCAATTTGAGTAGCCGGGTTGGCAATGGTCTCAGCAAAAACCATACAGGTGTTGGGCTTGCAGGCTGCCTTAACGTTCTCAACAGATGTGGCATCAACAAAGCTGATATCAAGCCCCATTTCAGTAAAGGTGGTAAGCACACTTCGGCTGTTGCCAAATAAAAAAGAGCTGGCAATAATATGGCTTCCCTCTTTTACCAGTGCGAAGACAGTTGCCATTATGGCTGCCATACCGGTAGAAAAACTTACCGTGGCAATGCCTTTTTCCATCATGGTTATCTTGCTCTCCAACGCTGCCGTGGTGGGGTTACCCTGGCGCGAATAAGCAAACCCTTTAGCCTTATTCTGAAATACGTTCACCAGGTCCTGCACATCATCAAAGCCCCACGTTACGGCAGTGTGAATAGGCTGGTGCAAAGCGCCAAATTCAGGTTTGCGTAAACGGTCGGCGTGGAGCAGGGTGGTAGTAAATCCTTTTTGTTGAGTCATGATTATTAGAACAGTAGATAATATTTCGCAATGATAGGGTATCTGTGCTTTAAATGCAAAGCAGGATGGTTATTAGCGCTAAAGTTTGACATTCACCACATCGTTGAAAACTGGTACAAACCTTAAATGAAATGGATTTGTTACCTTGCAGCACATTTTACAAAGCTACCGTATGAAGAAATTGTTGTTACTGGTGCCCGTGTTGTTCGCGCTTTCGTGCAAGCAAAGAGCATCAGATAGTGTTGAAGGAAAAAAACTGAATAAGTTGGCCCAGCAATATGTTACCCTTGGCCTCACTATCGGCCAGTACGACAAAGATTTTGTAGATGCCTACTACGGCCCCGACTCCCTGAAACCTAAAGAACTTACCGAAAAGGTTGATAAAGACGATTTTCCGCGCGATAGTATCCTGGCATCCATCAACGAGTTGATGAACAGCATAAAAATAGCCGGTGATGATGCCAAAATAGACTCTAACCGTATCCGTGCACGCTGGATCTACAACCAGTTGATGGCCTTTAACCGCCGCGTTCGCAATTTTGCCGGTGAGTCCATTTCGTTTGACGAGGAATCTAAAGAGCTATTCGGCGTTGCCGCGCCCGCCTATGCCGAGGAGTATTTTAAGGCTGAGTTAGATAAACTGGACAGCATCCTGCCGGGCAAAGGAAACGTGAACGACAGGTTTCAGAAACTGGCTAATAAGTTTGTCATCCCGAAGGATAAAATTGAACCGGTGATGAAGGCCGCTATAGCCGAAGCGCGTAAACGTACTATCGCACATTTTAAACTGCCCGTAGGCGAAAGTTTAACACTTGAGCTGGTAAATGATAAACCGTGGAACGGCTATAACTGGTACAAAGGCAATTATAAAAGTGATGTGCAGATCAACACCGATATTAAAATATTTATCGACAGGGCCATTGACGTAGGAAGCCATGAAAGCTATCCCGGTCACCATGTTTATAACATGCTGTTAGAGAAAAACCTGTATCACGACAGGGGATGGGTTGAAATATCTTTATATCCGCTATTCAGTCCGCAATCATTAATAGCCGAGGGAAGCGCAAACTTCGGTATTGAGATGGCTTTCCCGGGCGATGAAAAAGTGAAGTTTGCCAAGAGTGTGTTGTTGCCGATGGCCGGTTTGGATACCGCCGGTGCCGACCTGTATTTTAAAGCCCTTGCCATCAAGAACCGCTTGAACTACGCCCGTAACGAAGCCGCCCGCGGTTTAATAAACGATACCATGAGCCCCAGCAAGGCACGTAACTACCTGCGTAAATACTGCCTCATGAATGATGAAACTGCTGATAAATCAATGGATTTTATTAAAAAATATCGCAGCTACGTTATCAACTACAACTACGGCCAGGATCTTGTAAAAGACTACATCGAACGCAATGGCGGTAAAACCAGTAACCCGCAAAAGCGATGGGAACTATTTGGTCAGTTGTTAAGCAACCCGGTCAGCCCAGCCGATTTGTTGAAGAAATAACGGTTTTAAAAACTTCCGCTTGAGCCGCCGCCACCACCTGTGCCACCGCCAAAAGGCGTTTGCTGTGCTGCGTTAGTGGTTGTAATTGATGATCCGGTTTGGCCTATTACAAAGCCTTCGATATTTAATCTGTCCCAATCTTTTGCTTTTTCCAGTTGAGCCGAGGTTAGGCCATGTTTTGGCTGCTTTAAATACCTGATAACAGTGTAGGCTAACAATAGCAGTATTGCGCCGCCAATGGTGAGCATTACTTCAATAGGCAGCAGATGAAAGTAATTCCTGAATGTAGCTACCGCTGCAGCCGTTATCAGTAGTCCAAGCCTCAGCAAAAAACTACTTTTACTGCGAATACCTATTGCTACCAGCACCGCAGGCATCAACATGGTCCACACCCAAAAGAAAAATCCTAACCTTACGTAGGTATTGTTATCAGCAAGATGGTGTAAAAGATTATTTAACTTGTTTACTACAAAGTAATTACCGGAAAGGTAAAATACTATTAAAGCTACGCAACGCGCAACATCAATACATGTATGATAATAAGCAAGCTTATCGTTCCTGCGCATTTTATTAAGCAGATAGTAGGCCGTGGCTGCAACAATTATCATTAAAAAAGGCATAGTAGCCATACCAAAGCTTCCCAGTTTTGTCCAACTGAAATAAATCAGACTAAAAAAGCAAACGCAGCTGCCTGCAGCCACTAAAACATCCGCAAAGCGAAGTGTAAGCAAAACAGCAGCAACGAGCAGAATGATAAATTGTGGTATCTCTCCAAACGCCCCATACCGCGGGTTGCTAAAGATCCATACAATGGCAAAAGTAAATAGCCCGGCACTGTAATACAGCAAGGCATTGTCAATGCCCGAATGGAAGTAGTTGTTTGTACGTGTCATCAATTCGGTACAGGTATAGTAAGCAAAGCTGAGAAACAACCACCAGTAGGGAGATTCAAAGAAACCTGTCCAACCGGTTGCTAAACTCAACAATACTGTTATAAGTGCAAGAGCAATTAAAGTAAGAATGAAGAACCCTACACGACCAACTATTTTAGGCAGGTAAAAACCTACGTGATAGTGTTGTTTTATGGCAGTCAACTCATCCTTGCTAATGTATCCAGACTCATGATCAGATTGTACCATTTTAACAACTCGTAAATTATCAAGCCATAGTTTATTATATATGATCATCGGCTTTTAGTTTACGATTAATGTTAACGAGTAATATGATAAGCCCTATTACAGATGCGATGAATACCATCAGCAACAAATAGAAAAATTCCATACCGTCCAGCTTGGCATCTACCGATATCTTAATTACGAGCCCACATAAAGCGATGTAGCCATAAACTATCGATATCATTATAAAATAGAATGAACGCTCTCTAAAACTTTCCCTATACATATAACCTGCAAATGTAAACACTACCGCAACGTAAACCAGCGACAGGCTTTGCTCAAAATAGTGAAAGAAACCTGCAATGAGCGCTACGAAAACTATATGTGTACCGTAGTTTTGGTAACTAAATTTGAAATGCTTTTTGATATCCAAACGAGCGTTGAGATATGCAGTAGAAAGTAAAATCGCGCCCAAAACCAAATAAGTGTTGATGAGTTTCGGCGTATTAAATTCACCCATCATCAGCAAGGTCTTTGGTGTGATAGATACCCCCATCCAGATGCCCAGGTTTACTATTGCCATGCTGAGAATGCCCAGGTGATCAAAGTTGTAAGCGATATAAAACAACAGCACCATAGGTACAAAAGTGGCCAGGCCATAATTTATACCGAATGCATTGTATTGATATTGGAGGTAACCGATAAATATGACCAATGTGATACTACCTAATAACAAAACGTAATCAAAGCCCATAGTAGGTGAGGGCATTTTCTGTTTGCTGAAAGGCTTTTTGTGCTTAAAACAGTAATAAAAGCAGCCTACGGTGATCATCGCTATGATACCTAATACCGCCTGATGGCCAATTGTATCAATGTTTTTGTAAATAAGCGTTCCTAAACCCCCGGTAAGCAGCACCACGCCCAGGTACATGATAACGTTAAGTTCCCGGTGTATGGATAAAAGGGGCGTTTCGTCGCGGATTTTAAGTTTTTGAAGGCTATCGTCGTTTAGCAGCCCTTCAGCATGGAGCTTGTTATAGATGTCTTGTTTCAAAGGCTAAGTTGAATGTTGATTTTAAAGGTAACAAAATCAACCGGGTTGTAAAGCAAAAACGGCCCGTGCTTTACCAAGCACGGGCCGTTTTGATTAATCAAAAACAATTATAGTTTTTGTATCTCAACGCGGCGGTTAACAGCGCGTTCTTCTTCTGTTTTGTTACCGTTCAATGGCTTACTTTCGCCAAAGCCTTTTACTATCAGGCGGCTGGCATCAATGCCGCTATTAACCAGGTAAGTTTTTACCGAGTTGGCACGCTCTACTGAAAGATCCATGTTATGTTGTTCGCTGCCCTCTGCAGATGAGTTACCGTTAAGCTGGAAGTTGACAGATGCATCCTTTTTCATTTCGGCAACGGCCTTATCTAATATCGGGTAGGCGGTAGTTTTTAATATGCCTGAGTTAAACTCAAACTGTATGTTCTTAAAGTTATAATCTGGTGGGGCCGGTGCCGGAGCTGGTGCAGGCGGTGGCGGCGGCGGGGTTGGCGCTGGTGCTGGTGCTGCCTTTGGCGGCGGCGGTGGCGGCGGGGCCTGTACTATTGGTTTCTTTGATTTACAAGCCGGTAGTATAGCTACCGAAGCTGCAATAAGTAATGGAAGGTAGATCGCTTTTAAAAACTTCATTCTTTTGCTGTTTTGTTTCAGTTTTAAACGGTTAGGGTCAGTGCGATATTGTAAATAATATGCTTCAACCGGGCTCAAATGTAGTAATCGTTCATCATTATCAAATAAATATCCTGCTTAAAAACGGCATAGCGGCATTTTCATATATGTTTATAAGCGCCGGTTGCTTAACATTAATTTAATATGTAACCGCTTATTTTGCAACGCCACTTGTTAACGAAGCAATTTGCTGATGCTGAAATATCTTTCCACTTTATTATTGGTTTGTGTAATAACTTTGGAGTTGCGTGCGCAAAGCGTTAACCTGCAGGCAGCAAAAGTGTTGGCACAAAAGCACCCGGATAGCGCGCTGATCATGCTGAGGCAGCTATACGCTAAAGCACAGGAGCAACAGGATAAAACAAGCGAAGGATTATGCCTGCAACAAATGGGCACTATCTGTTACAATCAGGGGCATTACAGCCAGGCCCTTGATTTTTACCTGCACGCCGATAAGCTTTTTACCGAAGCTAAACAACCATTACTATCAGCAGCTAACATGGGCGATATGGGTTTGTTGTATTATTATAACAAACAGACTGACAGGTCGCGTACGTACTATAACAGGGCATTGGCCATTTACACACGTCAAAACGATATTAAGGGGCAGGCACAGGTATTGGGCAGCATAGGGCACCTTTACGAGAAAACGCGTAAGTATGATAGTGCCTTTTATTACCAAAACCAGGCGCTTTTAAAATATCAGCAGGCTAATTTTAAGCAGGGTGCTGCCAAAATATATGAGAACCTGGGCAGCATTTATGAAGATCTGGCAAAGTTTGATTCTGCCTATGTAAGCTTTAGCAGGTCACTTCAATTATACCGCGACCAGCATAATGAGGTAGGAAGTATAGAAGTAATAAACAATTTAGGGGATATACTGCGCAAAACGGGCAAGTACAAAGAAAGCCTGTTGCAAACCCGCCATGCCCTGCAACTGGCAAGCCAAATGGGCAACGTTTACCAAATGGCATCATGCACAAAAGATATGGGCAAAACCTTTGAGTTGATGGGGCAAACGGATAGCGCGTATCATTATTCGGAACTAAGCAGGAGATATTCGCTTGAGGTATATTCCCTTGATGGGGCAAAGCAAACTACATTTTTACAGGTTTTGTATGATTTTAACAAAAAGAGCGATGAAATAGCACGCCTGAACAACATACGCAAGCTTAATCGCATTATTGGTGTAGCCGTGGCCGTAGTGGTAGTTTTGTTGGTTATTTTGGGGATAGTGATCTTTAGCAGGCAGCGTTTAAAATTGCGCGACCAACAATTGCTTGCCCGCCAGAAAGCTGCAGAACACGAAGTGATGCAGTTAGAATTTAAGAACCAACAACTGGAAGAACAGGGACTTAAACAGCAACTTGATATTAAAAGCCGCGAGCTATCAAACCATACGCTCAATCTGATCAAAAACAACCAGTTTTTGGAACAGATGCGCAGCAAACTACAGGCGATGGTGAAAGACGACCGCCGCGACCAGAAAAAGCAGATGCAGCAGCTGATAGCTGAGATAAATGAGAATTTTAACCATGAGCAGCACTGGCGCGAGTTTACCGTAGCGTTTGAGCAGGTGCACCAGCAATTCTTTGATAGCCTGCGGGCCTTTAGTCAGGAACTTACATCTGCCGATATGCGCCTGATAGCTCTTATCAAGATGAATCTTGACTCTGCCGATATAGCTACTCTTTTAGGCATATCTACAGACAGCTTACGTGTGTCCCGTTACCGCCTTCGTAAAAAACTGAATATCCAGCAGGGGGATAATTTGTCGGCGTTTATACAAACATTGTAGAGGCTTTATAAATATCGCTTTCATATCGACTCACCCCGACATTGCTGGCGCTTGTCGACCCTCTCTTCGCTGCACGAAAAGAGAGTAAAGATGTATTTTTTCCCTCTTTGCTGCTGGCAGCAGAGAGAGAAGTCCAGCGTAACGTAGACCGGGTGAGTAAGTCTCCAAGAAGATAAAACAACAACAACACGTAAAAGATTATTTAAGCCATTCCACCGTTACAATCACCTCTCCACAAAGCCGTATAACCACATCTTAAAGCAGTTAACATTTTCTTAATGTAACGATAATAAAACCATAATGGCGGTTTTTATTTATCATAAGTAATTGAATATCATTTACTTTTAAACTTATGTTGCCTTTCGGTATACGGCACTTGTAACGCTGTTGCCTTTTGGTAACGGTCAAAATTTCATTTGTATTTGGGCGTATACACACCTTTGCAGCGTCATCAAAAAACTATTGACGAAACCCAACAACAATGAACAAACTTTTACAGATCTTATTGCCATTGCTTTTTTGCGCTACCGTAGCCAGCGCCACAAAAATAAAGGGCCGTGTATATGATAAACAATCGGGCGAGGTGCTGGTAGGCGCTACCGTTGTTTTAGAGAACAAAGGAAAGGCAACTACCACCGGCCTTGACGGCTCCTTTGAAATAAAGGGCTTGGAACCAGGCAAGGCTACCATCCGTATCAGTTATCTAACCTACAAAACCATTCGCCAGGAGATAACTATTCTTAAAGAAGATAACGAGCGCTTTAAATTTTATATGGAGAGCGCTTCAACAGATCTTAACGAGGTTGTTGTGCGTTCAACAACCGGCGGCTCAAATGACCGTGATGCACGCCGCATTGAGCAGAACGCCACGCAGATCATGAACATTGTATCAGGCAAGGCTATAGAAGTATCGCCGGATCTTACCGTAGCTAACGTAATGCAGCGCGTATCCGGCGTTTCGATAGAGCGTAACAGCAACGGCGACGGACAGTTTGCCATTATCCGCGGTATGGATAAACGCTACAATTATACTTTGGTAAACGGCGTAAAGCTGCCAAGCCCTGATAACAAATACCGTTACGTACCGCTCGACCTTTTCCCCTCTGACCTTTTAGATCGCCTGGAAGTACACAAATCCCTAACGCCAAACCTTGAAGGTGACGCCATTGGTGGTGTTACCAACATGGTGATGAAAAGCGCACCAGACCATTTCCAGGTGAACGCCAATATTGCAACCGGTTATAACCAGTTATTTTTTGACCGAAACTTTACCAGCTATAATTCATCTGGCATCAGGGATAAATCTCCGTATGAGCTAAATGGCCGTAATTACAACGCAACCCAGGCTGATTTTACCAAAGGAACGCTTGATTACACCAGTAAGAAACCTGCTCCTAACGTTGTGGGCAGCATGTCAATCGGCCAGCGCTTTTTAGATGGCAAGTTAGGCGTAATATTGGCCGGCAGCTACCAAAATACCTACCGCGGTAGCAATAGTACCTTCTATAATTCGTCAAATACGGGTACAGATAAATATGCCGTTATCACCAGCAAAAGCTACCGCGAATACTCTGAACAGCAGAAGCGTTTAGGTTTGCATGGAAAGGTTGATTACGTGTTTGATAAAAACAACAAGATAAGCCTGTACAATGCTTATTTCAACTTGCAAAATCAGCAATTGCGCGATGCCCTCGGTACCACATACAATGGCGTGTATGACCCTGCAAATGGCAACGCCGAGCTAACATATACCACGCGTAGCCGTTTAACCAAACAGCAGATATATAATAGCACCCTGCATGGTGATCACAAATTTTTTGATGATAAATTTAAGGTGCAATGGTCTGCAGTGTATTCTTCAGCGCGTAACGAGGTGCCTGATAATACTACCATCAGCTTAAACGGAATAGAGCAAAATTTTGTAGATAAACGCACATCATTGGTAAATACTTCACCGGTGCAGCGCCGCTGGGAACGTAATACAGATGAAGACAAAGCAGGTTACTTAGACCTTACTTACAATATATTTAAAGGTACTAATACCACCGATAGGTTAGATGTTGTTGTAGGTGGTTTATACCGGGATAAGCAACGTAGTAGCTTTTACAACAACTACACGCTGGCACCTTTGGCAGCCGATGCCAACAAGCAATATGGTGTTGATTTCCAAAACTACACTCAGCTAAACCTGGTAGTGACCAACCCTACGGGTGCAGTTGCCAACCCGCTTACATATGATGCATCTGAAAAAACCTCTGCCGGTTACGGTATGTTCAAATACAATACTGATAAATGGGACATAACTGCTGGTGCGCGCGTTGAGCATACCAACCAGGGTTATAATCTGCTTTTCCCGGCAGGTGAGACCAAACCGAACGGCAGCCAGATATACACGGATGTATTGCCAAGCGCAATTGTTAAGTATCGCTTTACCGATAAAACCCAATTACACGCGTCATACTACCGAGCCCTTAACCGCCCGGGTTTTTACGAGATAGTGCCGAGCAAGATTGTTAACGAAGAATACCAGGAGCGCGGTAACCCTAATTTGAAACGCGCCCTTGCAGATAACTACGATCTGCGTTACGAACTTTTTCCGGGTGCATCAGAGCAGTTACTGGTGGGTGCCTTTTACAAACGTATCAAAGACCCTATAGAGTACACCTTTCAGCCGGATGCAACCCGTGGTCAGGATGTGTACTACAGCCCGGGTAACTTTGGAACTGCTAAAAACTACGGTATAGAACTTGACTACATTAAGTTTTTTAATAAAATAGGTGTAAAGGCAAACTACACGTACACCCACTCGCGTATCGTTACGCCAAAAACATCAAGAAGGATAAACCCAACTACAGGCGATATTGAAGCATTTTTAGTTAACCAAACGCGTCCGCTTTACGGCCAGTCTAATCACATTGCAAACTTTGCCTTGTTGTATAAAGACACCAAAAAGGGCTGGGATGCGCAGGTGGCAGGTGCATACACCGGCGAACGCATCAACACAGTATCGCAGTTCCTGGATAACGATCTGTGGCAGAAAGGTTTCATCCAAATGGACATCTCTGCGGAGAAACGCTTTGCGAAAAGCTTCAGCGTGTTCATTAAGGCAAACAACGTACTTAACACACCGGCTAAATTCTTTATAAAAGGTACTAACCCTGCCAATGATAAAATAAAAGAAGACCTGGTGAAAAATAACCAAACGCTTATCCGTGCCGATTACTACGGCCAAAGCTACCTGTTAGGTTTAAGGTATAAATTCAATTAAGAAGCAGTTATCAAACAAAAGCATATCATCATGAAATTTAAACAACTATTAACCGCTGCAACCATTGCCCTTATGGCATTTAGCGGCTGCCAAAAGGCAAACATTGATGTAGATACATCGCCACAAAATGGCTCTGCCATGGGCGAGGTATCTGGCGTGTGGGCAAAGAACAGCGTGCACGAGATAAAAGGCGACATCATCATCCCCGAAGGAAAATCGCTTACCATAGAGGAAGGTGTAACCGTTTTGATGGATGCAACTGCCAAACCTGAAGTTGTTGTTAAAGGTAACCTGTATTCGTTAGGTACTGCAGGCAACCCGGTAAAGTTTACCGTTAGCGATGCTTACCGCACACCGGATAACAAATTTGGCAAGCTATGGGGTGGTATATTAGCCGCACCAACCTGTGCCGAACTGGTTTTGGATAACACGATATTGGAGTATGGCGGCAACACCACATCTGATGCTTCCACATCTGTAAAAATGGGTCTTTACAAAGCTACGGCCGGTGAAAACCTGCCTGCACTTTGGTTCTCGAACGTAAATGGCAAGCTGGTGGTTACCAACAGCATCATCCGCAATTTCCAGGAAGATTGCACCTATATTGAAGGTGGTAAGATCATTTTTGCCAACAACGTTTTTTACACTACCGGCGTAACCGGCGGCGAGGCCATGAACTTCAAATCGGGCTGTTTGGCCGATGTTGGCTTTAACCTTGTTTATAGCTGTAACACCAATGCACTCAAATTATCAAACAGTGGCGACCGTAACCCGCAGGCATACATCATAGCGTACAACAACACCATGGTTAACACCGGCTGGCGCAGGCCAACTGCTAAAGGTGGTTCGGTTTGGTTAGAAGCTACCGTACGTGCCGATCTTTATAACAACTTGTTTGCCAACACCCGTTTCGGTATCAAACGCGATCCTAAAAAGGTTGAAGATGCGCGTTCTAAAAACGATTACAACTGGTACTACGGTTTTGATCAAACTACCGTTAACCAATTTCAGGTAGGTAAAAACGATGTTGTTACAGGCGGTACGCATGATGTACGCGGAACAACAGCAGGTGATAACGATCCGAAATTCATCAATTACCCGCTGAGCAATGCCGTGACAAGTCCTGATTTTAACACTGCATGGGATTTCCATCTGCAAGGTAATTCACCTGTATTGGGTAAGGGCACTACCGGTTTTACACGTTTCTACAAAACGGGTATCGTGATGAGTAACGGTATAACTTACACCTCGCCGGAGCCTGCTACTTACATGGGTGCTTACGGAACTAAACTGTAATAATGAAGAAAGATCTTTTAAGCATGGCCACGCTGTTGTCGGTTCTGTCAATTACGGCAGTGGCATGCCATGCACAGGTTAACCCCAATGAAGTTAAACCTGTTGTGATAACTGAGCCGGTTAAGTACGATACTGACGATCCGGCTATATGGGTGAACAAAGCAGAACCGGCAAAAAGCCTGGTAATTGGAACAGACAAGGATGCCGACGGTGCGCTTTATGTTTTTGATCTGCAAGGCAAGATCATTGCAGACAAAGTTGTGCGTGGCCTAAAACGCCCTAATAATGTTGACCTGGCTTACGGCTTGATGCTTAACGGCAAGCCTACAGATATTGCGATCACTACCGAGCGCATGACGCACAAGCTGCGGATTTTCTCGGTACCCGATATGAAGCCGGTTGACAACGGCGGGATTGAGATGTTTGTTGGTGAGAACGGTTTTGAGTTTCGCGACCTGATGGGTATTGCTATTTACACTGCTAAGGATGGTAAAATGTATGCCATGGTGGGCCGTAAAAGCGGGCCTAAAACCGGCGGTTACATTTGGCAGTACTTATTACAGGATGATGGTACCGGCAACGTAAAGGCATCATTAGTACGTAAGTTTGGCGAGTACAGCGGCAAAAAGGAAATAGAATCTATTGCGGTGGATAATGAGTTAGGCTATGTTTACTACTCTGATGAACAGGTAGGCGTACGCCAGTATTATGCCGACCCTGATAAAGGCAACAAGCAATTATCTATTTTTGGTACAACCGGTTTTGCAGCAGATCATGAAGGAATTTCCATCGACAAAACCGGTGACAGCACTGGCTACATCCTGGTGTCAGACCAGGGGGCAAACCGTTTCCAGGTTTTTAGCAGAGAAGGTACATCGGCGAATCAATTTGAGCATCAGCTTGTAAAAGTTGTGCCCGTGGCCGCCCGCCAAAGCGATGGCTCTGATGTAGTTAACGTACCCCTGAATGATACCTTTAAACATGGCTTATTTGTAGCCATGAGCGATGATAAAACATTTCATTTTTACCGTTGGGAGGACATTGCAGGTAAGCTACTGAAAGTAAAATAGTTATATATTATTCATATATTTACAGGGCCTGCGTAAAAGCGGGCCTTGCTGTTTTAAATTAGGTTGTTTTAACGTACCTTTGGCGCAGTATTCTACTTATGACAAAATTATTTGTGGTGGGTTTCCCACGCGAAATGGACGAAATGTCCCTGGCCCAATTATTTGGACCACATGGTGATATTGATATCCTTACTATCGTACGCGATAAATTTACCAAGCAAAGCAAAGGATTCGGCTTTATACACATGAAAGATGCCGAAGGCGCTCAGATGGCCATTGAGGCTTTAGACGGCAAAGAATTTGGCGACCGCAAATTAGAGGTGCGCATTGCCGAAGAAAAGCCTGCGCCGGTTAACGGTAACAGGGCCTCTCAAAAGCGTTTTCCGCCGCGTACTAATAATAGCGGTTACGGTGGTGGCAACAGCTACGGTAATAAAAGCTACGGTAGTGGCGATGGTAACAGTCGCAACTACAATAGTGGTAACAGCTATAACCGCAATAACGATAACAGATCATCCTCATCAGACTTTAAGCCTAAACGCCCGCGTTTAAGCAAATAGATCGACGGGTATATCACATAACAAGAACGCCCCGGCAATTTTGCCGGGGCGTTCTTGTTTATCACCTTATCGGCTGATAATGTATATCATGAGTTGCGCTAAATCTTGTTTAGGCAACGTTACTTGATGAACCGGTGAATCTTTTAACTTTTTCCACAAAATCCGGCAGCTCAAATGGTTTGCTCAGGTAATCGTCTGCACCACATTTATCTTTAATTTGTGGCAGGTCAGGCGAAGCCGAAACCAGCACCACCGGCGTGTGTTTAAGATCCGGTTGCTCCTTAATGTAGCGGCAAACTTGTTGTCCATCCTCACCTGCAAGGTTAAGATCAAGCATTACCAGGGCAACCTCCTCATTCTTAAGCTTTCGCATTGCCGATGCAGTGTCACTTAAACTAATCACCTTATAGCCTTCTATCTCCAGTAATATGCACATCATTTCGCCAATTACCGGCTCATCCTCAATTACAAGTACTTTATCCCTCATATAATCACCTATGCAAACAAAAGGCCATAAACACCAGAAACCGCACTTGTTAATAATAATTTAAAAATTTCTTATCCAGGGGCGGTGGATGAGCGGAGAAAATGCCCAGGGGATGGACGTAAATATGATCAACAGCCCTATACTGAACCAGATAAGCTGGGTTTTAAATTTCAACTGGTCAGTGGGCTGTCGTTTAACTTTAACACTCCCAATGGTCATGATGATGATTGCAGCCAGCATCATAAACACGTGCTCCATCCCGAAGAACCTGATCTCGCGCATGTGCACCGCCTGTTTAAAGTGTTGCCAGAAATAACTTACAACCGGGCTGATGATGTAAAGCCATACACCAAATACTAATTGGATATGCAACACTGATGAAGTAATAACACGCAGGCGGTTATCCCACAACGTGTATTTAGTATTGGCCCTAAGCGCCCAAAAAGAGCGGATTAACATAATTATGACAAACAAAAGCACCAGCCAGCGCGTTGCCGAATGTAAAGCTAAGAGAGGTGTATACATTATAGTGAAGACGATTGTGAGCCGCGGATATTTTAAACTTTTTTGTGATGCTTTGCCGGGTGGCGGGGCAACACTTGCCGATGTGATAAACAGGATAGTTAATGGTAAAACCGATAGGTTATTTTACTCTGGATTTGTTTGGGAATATGCTGTTAATAATTATATTTGTTTAAAGGACGAACGTTCAAATTTCAGGTTACTTTAAATCCTTATCTAACATGAATCCATTAGAACTTTCACCACTGGCCGACCTTTGCACATCTATTGCAGGTCTTTTAAAAGCAGAACTGGGCGCTCATGGCCATGTAACCGCCGTAGCTAATCAAATTGTAATTTCCATCTCCCGTTTTGAGGTTGAGCATCGTTTAGGCAACCTGCTGCAACAGATCTATCGTTCGGTTGATCTGCACTTTCCGGCGCGGAAGGAAAACGTTTCGCTCATCATCCGTGATGCTGAAGGCGTTTATGAGAACTGCTTTAAAATATGGCATACCGTTACCAAGGCCAAAGGATAGATTTAAGCTGTTAAAAGGCAATCCGTCTGTGTTTGTGAATTATATCTAATTTGATATGTTTGGTTCATGAACCCACAAGCCTCCTCTGCAAATTCGGCAGGCCGTATTTTGCTGGCAAGCCTCATTGGCACCACTATCGAGTTTTTCGATTTTTACATATACGCCACCGCAGCAGTGCTGGTGTTTCCCAAGTTATTTTTTCATTCATCAGATCCTACTTCGGCAACGCTGGAATCATTAGCCACATTTGCGCTGGCCTTTTTCGCACGGCCCTTGGGCGCGGCGTTGTTCGGGCATTTTGGTGACAGGAAAGGGCGTAAAGCTACCCTGGTTGCAGCGCTGATGACCATGGGGCCTTCAACCGTTGCCATTGGTCTGTTGCCGGGATATGACAGCATCGGTATTTTTGCACCTTTGCTGCTGGCGCTTTTCAGATTTGGGCAGGGTTTAGGTTTAGGCGGCGAGTGGGGTGGCGCTGTTCTGCTGGCTACAGAAAATGCACCTGCAAATAAAAAGGCCTGGTATGGCATGTTCCCGCAGTTGGGGGCGCCTATTGGTTTCTTACTCTCGAGCGCTACGTTTTATATTTTAGGAAAGGTGATGAGCGACCAGGATTTTATCAATTTCGGCTGGCGTATCCCCTTTATCGCGAGCGCTGTACTGATATTGCTTGGTTTGTACGTACGTTTAAAAATCACCGAGACACCTGAGTTTACCAAAGTGATAGATAATAACGAACGCTCTAAGGTGCCCTTTGCCGATGTTTTCACCAGGCATACCAAAGCTATTACTTTAGGCACGCTGGCTACTATAACTACATTTCTACTTTTTTACCTCATGACGGTATTCACCTTAAGCTGGGGTACATCCAAACTCAACTTCAGTAAAAATAATTTCCTGGTGATGCAAATGATTTCCATGCTGGCTTTCGGTGCGGGTATACCGCTATCGGCTGTAGTGGCAGACAGGTTTGGCCGAAACCGCATGCTGATTTTGGCCAGTGCATGTATCATGGTATTCGGGTTGGTGTTTGCCCCGTTCTTTTCATCGCACGATAGAGTGGTTACAACCCTGTTTCTCTCAACAGGTATGTTCCTGATGGGCCTAACTTACGGGCCCATTGGTACGGCCCTGGCAGAGATATTCCCGGCATCGGTACGTTATACCGGTGCATCGCTGGCTTTTACGCTGGCAGGTATTTTGGGCGCATCTTTAACGCCTTACCTGGCAACAAAGCTGGCTAATAGCTACGGTTTGCAGTATGTGGGTTATTACCTAACAGCCGCTGCAACGCTTACTTTATTAGCTTTGATCATGGCCCGCAAAATAATGGCGACGCAACATTCGTAAACGCAGCTACTTTAAATTAAAAGGTCCGGAGAAGCTAATTCTCCGGACCTTTCTTTTAATGTTTGATCTGTTATTTACCTTTCAATAGCGACAAAATCTTGTGGTAGATCTCCGTGTTTTGGTAAGTGCCCATAAACTCCCTCGAATGTGGCCCGTAGGCAAATACCGGTACGTTGATACTGGTATGATCGTTAGTGCTAAAGTTGCCTAACACCATTCCATTAGCGGTTGAGGCATCCAGCAAACTAAGTCCGCCTGTCTCATGGTCGGCAGTTACTATCACCAGTGTTTCGCCATCCTCATCAGCAAACTTAAGCGCTTCGCCCACGGTGCGGTCAAAATCATGCAGTTCGGTAACCATGTAAGGCAGATCGTTAGCGTGGCCGCCGTAATCTATCTGCGCACCCTCGGCCATAATAAAAAAGCCGGGTTTGTTCTGATGCAACACCTTAATGGTATGCAGTAAAGATTGCTTTAGCATATCGCCACGGTCATCTTTAACGGGCCGCGTATCTTCATTTTTCAGCAATACGATCTGTTTGCCTTTATCAGAAGCTTCGGCCTCTGCAAGTGATGTAAATAGTTGATAGCCTTTTGCCTTTATTTTGTCCATCAAACGGGCATCCCTGTTTTGCATAAACGAGCGCTGGTTTGAGCCGATCAAAACATCCACATTTCCGTTCACAAAGTCGGCCGCTATTTTTTGCGAAGAATCGCGTTCTGAAATATGGCCATAGAAAGCTGCCGGTGTAGCATCTGTAATATCACCACAGCTGATAATGCCGCTCTTGATCTTCATTTGGCTAAGAACATCGGGCAGGTTAGCTAAGGGTTTTCCCTGCGCATCAACGCCGATGTAGCGGTTATCGGTTTTCTCACCACTGGCCATTGCTGTGGCACCCGCTGCAGAATCGGTATTATCGGAGTTTGCTGCTTTGGTTTGCGAAAAGCCAATGCTGCGGCATTGATACATATTCAACTGACCGTGATTGGCGGTTAGCCCCGCCTGTATCTGTGCCAGGCCCATTCCATCACCTATCAGCAAGATCACGTTTTTCACCTTTTTGTTAGCACCATCAGATTTATAAGTGGGCGGATAGATGCTATAGGGCTTTGGATTAACATATTCCAGTTTTTTACGATTGATAAGGAAATCATGCAGTTGCTGCGGGTGGTCGGTGTTTATCCAGTCCACACCAAGTTTTTCCAATTGGATCCAGGTGTTCGGGCTATCTTGCGTGGCCCAAAAACGGAAAGGTTTACGCATGGCGTGCGCTGCGTTAACCAATCCTTTAAGTTTGATAGAATCTGGTGGGGTAGGCGTGCCCTTGCCGTTCCAATGGGTATAATTGCCCAAGGCATCGCTTATCATGGCTACATGCTTTAGCTGTTCAGTTGTGTAAGGGATATTAGGCCGGCCGTCAAAGTAAATGTAATCCGGGTAATCGCCAAACTTTGCAGGGGCGGGCATATCGCCGCTTAATGCAATTTTAACAGCGTTGGGGTTTACTGTGCTGTTAAACATCTGCATGTAGGGCTTTATTTCCTTTAAGAGCTCGGGGATCACATGCTCGTGGTCTTCTTTAATATCTATTACCAACTGCAGGTGCATGGCGGCGTCTGCATAGGGCTTGCCGCCGTTCTGCTGAAAGCGTTCAGCAAGCGGTTTAAGGTACAAATTCTCCAAAGTACGGTTCGGCGCAATTTCCTTTTTTTCGTGTGCAACGTATAACTTGCCTTCAAACAAATAAACATCAGCCTCTATAGAACCCGTGCCGGCATAGTAAGCCTGCAAGAAGGGTATATTCTGATGATAATCGTTATGGCTGTGCCCGTTGTTTATTGTAAGCGATTGCGCACCTGCCGCGGCAGAAAATAATAACGCAACGAGAGAAATGTATCCGGAAAATTTTTTCATATCCTAATAGAAACGTTGTAACGCGCAAAAGTATCTAAAACGCTTAAAAGCTTTGTTAATAATAAATTAAGAGAAATTGTTGCTTTTGTTAAGTGTTGTTGCATTTATGGGGAAGTTAGTTCATAAAAATTTGCGACAGGTTTACCCTTAAATGCAGGTAACATTACTGATGCCAAATAAACAAGATGTTTTAATGTTGTGTAAATTGTTGGCGAAATTATCCATCCATTAAAACAGGAGCTCATTTTGAACAGATTTACTTTTTCTTTTGCCTTTATATGCTCTTTGACCACGCTGATATTTACGCAGACCTTTGCCCAAAGCACGGTAGCCCTGCAATGTGAGCATTTGGTAGCGCCAATAGGTGTTGATAGCGAGCACCCGCGCCTTGCATGGCAAATGGAAGATAGCAGGGCAGGTGCTGCACAATCTGCTTACCAGGTGTTGGTCGGTACCGATTCTGCGCAGTTAGCCAACAAGCCATCAGCATGGAATTCGGGCAAGATAGCTTCCGCTATCAGTAATATCACTTACCAGGGCAAAGCCTTGCAACCATCCACTAAATATTTTTGGCTTGTACGGACTTGGGATAAAGCCGGCGCTAAATTACCGGATAGCCGCATAAGTAGCTTTGAGACAGGCTTGATGGGTATAAACAATTGGAAAGGCTCGTGGATAAGTGATATGGGTAGTATCAACACCCTGCCTGCGCCGTATTTCAGAAAAGGGTTTACTGCAACAAAGAAGATCAGGTCGGCCAGGGCTTACATAGCAGTTGGAGGCCTTTATGAACTTTACTTGAATGGCCAAAAGGTAGGCAACCATCGGTTAGACCCGATGTACACCCGGTTTGACAGGCGCACGCTTTATGTGAGTTATGACGTTACCGACCAATTGCAGCAAGGCAAAAATGCGATAGGCGTTTTACTGGGCAATGGATGGTATAACATGCAATCACTTGCCGTATGGGATTTTGACCGCGCCCCATGGCGTAACCGGCCAACCTTCTGCATGGATCTCAGGATAACCTACACCGATGGCACAACTGCTACCATTGCCACAGATGATAGTTGGAAAACGCATGATAGCCCGATCATATTCAATAGCATTTATACCGGCGAGCATTATGATAGTCGCCTGGAATTGCCCGGATGGAACACAGCAAATTATAACGATAAGAACTGGAAGGAAGCAGGGCTGCGAGCAGCACCTTCAAAGCAAATTGTTAGTCAGCTGATGCAGCCTATACGCAACGTGGACGAGATAAAGGCAAAATCAATAAAGAAATTTGATGATACCACTTATGTGGTTGACTTGGGTCGTAATGTATCAGGCGTTACAAAGGTAAAATTGAATGGAGCAGCGGGCACCATCGTGCGCATAAAGCACGGCGAGCGCTTGCATCCTAATGGCCATGTGGATCTGTCTAACATTGATGTTTATTACCGTCCAAAAGATAAGAGCGATCCTTTCGGTACTGACATTGTTATCCTTAATGGTAGAGGGCCTGTTGAGTTTATGCCCAAGTTCAATTACAAGGGATTTCAATATGTTGAGATAACCAGCAGCGAACCTATAGATCTGAAGCAGGATGACGTAACCGGTTATTTTATGCACAGTGATGTTGCGCCGGTGGGTACCATCAATTCCTCAAATCAACTGATAAACAGGTTATGGTGGGCAACTAACAACTCCTACCTGTCAAATCTTTTTGGTTACCCTACTGATTGTCCGCAACGCGAAAAAAACGGTTGGACGGGAGATGGGCATTTTGCAGTGGAGACAGGCTTGTTCAATTTTGATGGTATAACCATATATGAAAAATGGCTGGCAGACCACCGCGACGAGCAGCAGCCCAACGGTGTTTTGCCGGATATTATACCAACGGGTGGCTGGGGTTACGGCACAGCCAACGGCACCGATTGGACGAGCACCATTGCGATAATCCCCTGGAACCTTTACCTGTTTTACGGCGACAGCAAAGCACTTGCCGATAATTACAATAATATACGTGCGTATGTGAACTACGTGGATGGTATCAGTCCGCAAGGGCTTACAACCTTTGGCCGCGGCGACTGGGTTCCTGTAAAATCAACCTCTTCGCTGGAGTATACATCTTCCATTTACTTTTATGTAGATGCAACTATACTGGCCAAGGCTGCAAAATTACTTAGTAAGGAAGATGATTATAAGCATTACTTGGCATTAGCTGCTCGCATTAAAAACGCTATCAATAACAAGTATTTCAACAGCACAACCGCTATTTATGGCAGCGGCGTGCAAACAGAATTAAGTATGGCTCTGCAGTGGGGCATAGTGCCCGAGCAATATCGTAACCGTGTAGCCGCAAATCTTGCCAAACGGGTGGCGCAGGATAACTTGCATATCGACGTAGGCGTATTAGGCGCCAAAGCAATTTTAAATGCCTTAAGCAATAACGGTCAAGCTGAGACGGCCTACAAACTGGCATCACAGGATACATATCCATCATGGGGTTGGTGGATAGTTAACGGAGCTACAACCCTTTACGAGAATTGGAACATACAGGCAACGCGAGACATCTCACTGAACCACATGATGTTTGGAGAAATAGGGGGATGGTTTTTTAAAGGCTTGGGTGGCATACTACCCGATGAAACGCATCCCGGCTTTAAGAACGTTTTACTTAAACCAAATTTTGTTTCAGGCTTAAATTACTTTACTGCTTCGCATAACGGGCCTTACGGCAAGATCATATCTGCCTGGGAAAGGAAAGGGCAGGACGTGATCTACAAGGTTACCATACCGGCAAATTCAACTGCCACGGTAACCATACCCAATGGCGCGCAAGCAAAGGTATACTTAAACAATGTGGTAGTAAGAAATAGCAGTACTTACAAAATTAATTCTGGCAGTTATCAGTTTAGGATACGTTATTAACCTTCGCTATAATTTACACTTACTTGTTTAAGAGAATACCCATGTAATAACAAAGCCTTAGCGACTTGCTAAGGCTTTCTGATTTACTAAGAGGGGTATAAAAAACAAGCGTGCTATTACTGCTTTTGAGGATCGAGCTTTATATTTTGCCAGTCGTCGGTTTTAAATGGCGATGCTGGCAGGCCGGCTCCGTTATAAAGCGTTCCATCAGGGTTGTTCTGCCAATCGTACCTTACCGCAACCGGCTGTTTAACTAAGCTGTTGCTTACCGTTACGGTATTACCGTTAATGGTGGCATCTGCAGAATAGAATTTTTTATCTGCCCCGGCTATAAAAAACCCTTTTAATGCCGCTGAGCCTTTGCTTGTTAACCCGCCCGAGGTGTTGGTAAAGCTGAGCACTACACGGTTATCTTTTGTTTGGAGCGATGAATAAGACGGCCCGCTGTATGGAACCTTAACGCCATAATTTTTAGCAAGGGCAATTAACGCGAGTCTTGATCCAACATCTTGTTTATTTCGGGGGTGGATGTTGGTAGCTTCCCCTATATCAATTGTTACAGCCATACCGGTATTGGGTAGCTTTAGCGTTTGCAATTGTGCAAACCTAAGTTCGGGCCAATCTGCAGCAACCGGCTGGTCATGACAATCGTAATTGGCTATCTGCACAAAGTAAAACGGAAGATTTGGGTTTTTAAACTTGTTGCGCCAGTCGTTAATAAGTAACGGGAATAGTGTTTTGTATTGCTCTGCCCTGTCGGCATTGCTCTCGCCCTGGTACCAGATAACCCCTTTTATATTGAAATCTAAGATCGGGTTTATCATGGCATTATAAATAAGCGTAGGGCGATTGGCAGAATTTGCCAGCACCGGTGGCTGTTCTAACCTGGCTAATGGCAACGCTTTCTGGTAGGTCCACTCACCTGCAAGATCCAGGGTTTTTGCCGGATCATTTGCCAATTGTAAAGTTAAGGGACCTTTGTTGATGCCGCCCAAACCGCCGTTATCAAAAACGCGTACTGCTATTATATTTTTGCCGGCCTTTACCAGATTAACGGGTACGGTGTAATTGCGGGGATAAAAGAACATCTCAGTGTGGCCAACTTCCTGCCCGTTAAAAAAACTAACGTCATAATCATCCACACCCATTAAATTAAGTTTAAGATCTTTCCCTGCCCATTCGGCGGGAACATTTATCTCTTTTCTAAACCATACGCTGCCGTCGTAATTATTCAAACCTGCTTGTTCCCAAAAGTTGGGTAGTTGCATTTTAGGCCAATTGCTATCGTTAAAATCAGGTTGCGCCCAGGTTGCAGTGGTACCTTTATAGCCGGGGTCATCGGTACGGCTTCGGTCTATCCAGTGGCGTACTTCGGTTTTATAGCGATTCTCGATATCGTTTTGTGTCAAGCCACCTTCAGCTGCTTTTACAAAGTCAGCAAACTCAGGCATTGTTTTCAGCGAAGTACCGCTCGTCCAGGCTTCCGCAACAGTGCCGCCCCAGTTATCACTTATCAATCCTATCGGTATATGTTTTTCCTGATATATTTTTCTTGCAAAAAAATAAGCTACCGCAGAAAATTCCTTAACATTTTCAGGGTTACACACTCGCCAACCCCATTTCACCGGCACTTCTTGCTGAGGCTGAAAGTTTGTTTTGTTGTCGATCTTTATCATACGGATATCACCGTACTTGGTTGCATCGGCAATTTCCTGCATGGCATTTAACACGCCTCCAAACCCGTTGCCAACCGTCATCTCCATGTTAGATTGCCCAGAGCATAACCATATATCCCCAATTAAAACATTATTTAGCGTTAGTTTTTCACCGTCATCAAAGGCTATCTGGTACGGGCCTCCGTAAGATGGCGTGGCAATTTTAGCAGTCCATTTACCGTTGGCTGCAACGTTTACCTGGTAAGCTTTTTTGTCCCATGTGGGGATGATGGTTAATTTGCTGCCGGGTTTAGCTGTCCCCCAAACGTTTGCTTTTGCTTTTTGCTGCAAAACCATGTTATCAGTAAAACAAGCTGCAGGTAGAACTTTAGCCAATGCGGGCTGAGTTAATAAACACACAGCAAGAGCAGCAGCGCTGTAAAATGCCTTAGTATGGTAAAAGGTTCTCATAAAATTGGTTGGGGCCTGTGCGGCCGTGTAGTTGTAATTTTGAATGCGCAATATAATAAAAACGATTTAGCTTTATAAAAATTGATATTAATTTGCTTTTTTGTAGATTGTGCCTCAATAACGTTGCTGCATTTGTTGCGTTGTAAAACGGCATTTGTATCTTTATAAGATACGCATCACCAGTTTGCTAACCTATGATCTCATTAAAGCTCAAAATATCGGTTTTTCTAATGGTTTGTACCACATCTGTTATGGCGCAGCAGCAGGATGCCGGATTAGACGAGCAATCTGTAAAGTTTACTGTTGAGGCAGATACTGCTTGGTCATCATTGCTTAAACGTACACATGGTTGGTTTGGGGGAGATGGTATATACACGATTCCCTTGAATGGGGCAGAGGCGCGGCCTGCGGGTAATAACGGTAAAACGCTATTCATCTTTAGCGATACTATGATCGGCGAAGTAAAAGATGGCACCATGCAGCCCGGTTATAAAATGATACACAATTCTTTAGCGTTGCTAAAAGGCGGTAAACCCGATGAGACGCAAATGTCATTCTACTGGGAGAAAACAAAAAATGGTGAGGACGAATCATCGTTTTCCCCCGCTACGCCCCAAACTAAGAAAGGTGATTATTATTGGCTTGGCGATGGCTTTGTAAACACTGAAGGTAATGGTTTGCTGTATATTTTTGGTTATCGCATGCACAATGTAAGCGATGAAGCCTTTGGTTTTAGGGAGATAGGCAATACGCTGTTAAGACTAAAGCCCAACGAGGCCCCAAATTTTAAAACTGTAAAACAAATGGACTCTCCATTATACCTTAAGGATGAGCAGGGTAACGGTGTAGGCTCTTTTGGCGCCGGTATCTATGCCAATACAAAAAGCGCTGGCGCAAAAGATCCGGATGGATACATATATGTATACGGCGTACGCGATTGGGCAAAGAACCTGGTACTTGCCAGGGTGTTACCTAAAGATTTTGAAACATACAGCCAATGGCAGTTTTGGGACGGTAAGGGCTGGAGCGCAAACATGGGCAAGTTGGCCAATATAACCAACCGTGTTTCAAACGAACTTAGCATTACCCAACTGGCTGATGGGCGATATGCGATGATTTTCCAGGTAGATGCTATGAGTACCAATATTGGGATGCGCCTGGCTAATAAACTTACCGGCCCTTGGGGGCCTGTTATTAAGATATGGGATTGCAAGCCGGATCTTATTAAAAGCACATTTGTTGTTTATAACGCAAAGGCTCATCCAACTTTATCAGGCAAAAACGAACTATTGATCAGCTACAACATCAATTCGCTTGATTTTATCAATGATCTTAAAATTCATCCACAACTATACCGCCCGCGTTTTATACGTTTAAAGTTTGAATGAATTACTGCAACTAAATTGTGACCATTAAAGTTCTATATTAATTTGCTAAAACAATTTAGTTGAATATATTTGGCTGATATTCCTGTTATATACCTTTACTTAAATGATACTTAACTTTAAGAAATTAAAAGCCCGCAAACTAATGGTTTGCCTGTTACTGGCATTTGCTACGCAAGCACATGCACAACAGACTGATGAGCAAAAGAAAACCGAAGAGCAAAAAAAAGCCGAAGCCTGGGCAAACTTTCAAAAAATGATAGAGGAGCGTGTCCATAAAGACTGGCCATGGCTTAAACGTTACGAAGAAGATAATGCCAAACTTCCTGCCCCTGCAGCAGGCGAAAAGCGTGTGGTTTTTATGGGTAACTCTATCACCGAAGGTTGGATAAATACCGATCCCGACTTTTTTAAAGGGAAACCTTACGTAAACAGGGGTATTGGAGGCCAAACCACGCCACAAATGCTGGTACGTTTCCGCGAAGATGTTATTAACCTTAGACCTAAAGTAGTGGTGATATTAGCAGGTATTAATGATATTGCCGAAAACACGGGGCCATCAAAAATAGAAAACGTTGCAGGTAACATCTTCTCAATGGCAGAGTTGGCCAAATTTGCCGGTATTAAGGTTGTGTTATCATCGGTTATACCGGCTAAAGGTTTTCCCTGGCATCCCGGCTTAGATCCGCGTGAACCGATAATGAAATTGAATGCCATGCTTAAAGAATATGCTGCAAAAAATCACCTTGGCTATATCGACTATTATTCGGCCATGGTTGGCCCCGAAAAAGAGCTAAGGAAAGAGTTGTGTGTTGATGGTGTTCACCCTAATATGGCAGGTTACAAAGTGATGGAACCGCTCGCCGAAATAGAAATCAAAAAAGCCCTGAAATAGGCTTTCTTTTTATCCGATAGCTAAATCGATTTATGAACAGGCGTTTGATTCTGGTATTTATAGTTGGGGTGTTGATTGTGCCTTTTAGCACCATTGCACAGCAAATAAAGCCTTTTAAGGCGGGCGACAGGGTGGTATTTACCGGCAACAGTATTACTGATGGCGGGCATTTCCATTCTTACATATGGTTATACTACATGACGCGTATGCCCAACATGCGCATCGATTGCTTTAACGCAGGCATAGGCGGTGATGTAGCCAGGCAAATAGATGAGCGTTTAGACGACGATGTGTTTGCACATCATCCTACAGTTATGACGCTAAGCTTTGGTATGAACGATACCGGTTACCAGTGGTATAAAGGCGCAAAAGCCGATTCTAATTACAAAACCAACATAGCGCGTTCTTATCAAAGTTTCCAAAGCATACAGCAGCATTTAAGGGCCCACCCCGAGGTGCGTAAGGTTATGCTGGGTTCTACACCGTATGATGAGCAGGCCAGGATCAAATTTATTGCACTGTACAAAAAGAACGAGGCCATACTGCAGGTAATAGATTTTCAGAAGAAAGCCGCTGAGGTTAATAAATGGGAGTTTTTAAGCTTTAATGAGCCTATGCAAGCCATTAACCGGCAACAACAATTGCGTGATACATCTTTTACAATGGAGGGTGTAGACCGTATCCATCCAACCAATGATGGTCACATGGTAATGGCTTATTTGTTCTTAAAGGCTCAAGGGCTTGCCGGCAAAAAAGTTGCTGATGTTACTATTGATGCAGAAACGAAGACTGTGAAGGCCGAAAATTGCCAGGTCAGCAACCTGATCAGCAACGCTGATGGTTTAAGTTATTGGTACAAAGCAAACTCACTGCCTTACCCTGTTGATACAATACCCAGGGGAGGGGGCAACCAGCCAAGGTCACAGGCGGATGGTTTAAAACTGGTGCCTTTTCAAATGGAATTTAATCAGGAAATGTTGCAGGTTAAAAACTTACCAACGCTATCCAATTACCTACTTAAGATCGATGGAAAGTACTTAGGCTCGTACACCGGTGCGCAACTTATGGCAGGGATAAACCTTGCCGGGATGCCAGCCACCCCACAGTACCAGCAAGCCTTGGCGGTAATGCATTTAAATGAAGAACGTTGGGGAATTGAGCGGCGCCTGCGCGAGTACTGGTGGCTGCAATACTCTATCATGAAACCCCATGGCTTGCTGCATAACGATGGCGAAGCCACTGTTGACTCGTTGCAGAAATATGCAAAAAAAGACTTTTTTGTTGGCGCAACCTTAAACACATATTATCAGGCGCGCCTCAAACCCGTGCGTGATGCTTGGCAAAAAGAGATGGATCTGCTCACCAACCAAATTTACCTTATCAATAAACCTGTTACCCGCAAAGTTGAGCTAACGGCGGTAACTACACAACAACATGCACTTACTCAAAAATAGGAAGCTGAAGGCTTTACTAACGGCAATACTACTTTGCTCCGGCATAAATGCTTCTGCGCAAAAGGCGTGGTATATAGATGGCTATCATGGCGGTGTTTGGGGCCATTATCCGGATTGGAACACGCGTTTTATGGCCGATATGCTGAACAAGCACGCCTTTTGGAAAATAAACCTCGAAATAGAACCCGAAACCTGGGACAGGGCCTCTAAAATAGATCCCCAGGCTTTTGCGGATCTGCAATCGCTCATGAAAGATCAGTCAGCCGGCAGTGCGCGCATAGAATATGTAAACCCTGCTTACGGCCAACCTTATATGTATAATATTGATGGTGAGAGTATTATAAGGCAGTTGGGCTACGGCATGCAAAAATTACGGAGCTATTTCCCTGGTATCAGCTTTGAAACTTACTCGTCTGAAGAACCTTGTTTTACAAACGCACTGCCGGCCATTTTAAGATCTTATGGTTTCAGGTATGCATCTCTAAAAAATCCAAATACTTGTTTTGGCGGCTATACCCGTGCCTTTGGCGGCGAGTTGGTTAACTGGATAGGGCCTGATGGCAGTACAATAGTTACGTCGCCGCGGTACGCCATTGAAAAATTAGAACCCAATTCAACCTGGCAAACCATTGCTTGGAACAATTCGACAAAGTACATTGATGCCGTACGTAAATATGGTATTACAAGCCCGATCGGCATGACCTTACAGGACGCCGGCTGGAAAGGCGGTCCTTTCCTGGGGAAGGCTGACAGTGTAGGCCAAAGGAATATCTACACTACCTGGCGTAATTATTTTGAGAACGTAACGCGTAACGATAAGCGTACCGATTGGAAGGTAAGCCAGGAAGATATACTGGTTAGCTTGGTTTGGGGATCGCAGGTAACACAGCAGATTGCACAACGCGTACGCGCTGCAGAGAATAATATGTTGACTGCTGAGAAAATTTTGGTGATCAACAAGCTTAGTAACGGTACTGCCTGGCCGACTCCATTGGTAGATAGCGCATGGCGCACGTTGCTGCTATCCCAGCACCATGATTGCTGGATAGTGCCTTATAATGGTGATAAAGGAGATACCTGGGCAGATAAAGTTATCAAGTGGACCGGCAACACCAATTATCTGGCAAATAATATGGTAAACGGCACTGCTGCATCAAAAAGCGATGTTTTTACTATCTATAATACACAGGGCAAAGCAAGAGCGCAGTTGGTTGCTGTGGCTATCCCCTTACAACTGCGGGATAAGAACATAGCTGTAAAAGATGCCTCGGGGAAACTTGTGAAGTCTCAAGTGGTGAAGGATAGCGTATTTATCAATGCTTCGGTACCTGCGTTTGGATTTCAGTCTTATCATTTAAGAGAGAGTACTATAAAAAGCGAGGGCAGCATAGCCAGTAAACTTGCTGATGGTAAGATCCGGCTCGAAACAGATCTTTACAAACTGGTCATCGACCCTGAGAAAGGCGGAAGCATTGTGAGCCTTATCCTTAAGAAATACAATAAGGAAATGATCGATAAAAACGATCGTAACGGCTTTAACACCCTGCGCGGTAATTTCTACAACAACGGCGGATTAAAGAAGTCTATCGATAACAAAGCTGATGTACAGATCATTGAGAACGGCGCACTACGTTCTGTTGTGCAGGTTAAAGGAAGTATTGCCGGTACGGCGTTTACCCAGATTATCCGGCTGTCGCAAAGCTCACCTGTAATAGATATGCAGGTAAACATCAACTGGACCAGGAACGTTGCGGTAGGCGAGGATGTTGATCGCAAAAATTATAAATGGACGGATTACAAAAAGCCCTTTTATAACGATAGTAATAAATTGGTGACCGTGTTTCCGTTGAATTTAGCCGGCCAAAAGGTTTATAAAAATGCCCCATTTGAAGTTACTGAAAGTAAACTGAACAACACTTTTTTTAATAGTTGGGATGGTATCAAAAATAATGTGATCCTTAATTGGGTTGATGTTACGGATGCGCGCGGTGATTATGGGATGGCTTTACTAACAGACCATACCACAAGCTATACGCATGGTGAGAATTTTCCATTGGGATTAGTGACCCAATATTCCGGGATGGGCCTATGGGGACGCGACTATTTTACTGATGGACCAACTACTTTACATTACGCAATAATACCGCACAAAGGTGACTGGGAAAAGGCAGGAATTTGGTCAACATCTGCAGGATGGAACGAGCCATTAAAAGCAGTAGCGGGCAGTAAATTGGCCGGTAAGCAGTCATTAGTAGATGCAGGCAACTCCGGCCTGGTGCTAACATCTGCTACCGCAGGTAGCTCATATGTAGATATCCGTTTCCTTAATGCCGAAGGTACTACCGGTGCTAAAAACGTTACTGTAAATTTTAAATTTAAAGCGGCCGCTTTGGTTGAGCTTGATGGGCGTACTGTTAAAGATCTCCAACAGATTGTCACAACAGCTGGGGCAAGGCAATTGCACTTTGAAGTTCCGCATATGGGTTTCCGCACCGTGAGATTTCAATTGTAACACAAATACCCACGACTGAAATAAATTTTGCTAAAACGTTTTATTTAATAAATTTGTAACTGCCAATTATTAACAACCTGTCCTGTTTATTCTACTGTTGATGAAATTTAAAACCTTGATAAGCTGTTGTTTGGTTGTGTTTTGCAGCACTACAAACTTTGCACAGTCGCCGGCAAGCTTCGTTAATCCTTTTATAGGGGCCAGCACAAGTACTGCCGCGGCAGGCGTTTATCATGGTCTGGGTAAGACTTTTCCAGGTGCAGATGTGCCTTTCGGAATGGTGCAAATTAGCCCGAATACCATAACAGGCGGCGACAATGCCCCCGGTTACAGCTATGAACATACAAGCATAGAGGGTTTCGCTTTTACACAAATGAGCGGCGCCGGATGGAACGGCGACCTTGGGAATTTTCTGGTGATGCCTACGACTGGCAAATTGCACACCAGTTCGGGCACGTTGAAAGACCCTGTCGGCGGCTATCGCAGCGGTTTGGTCAAATCGAGTGAAAAGGCCTCTGCCGGTTACTATTCAGTTTCACTGGCCAATAAAGTTAAAGCCGAAATGACGGTTGCTCCGCATAGCGGTATACTCCGCTTTACATTTCCGCAAAATAAACAATCCCGCATACAAATCGATCTTGCCCGCAGGGTAGGTGGTACATCTGTATTGCAGTACGTAAAAGTGGTTAACAGCCATGCAATAGAAGGCTGGATGAAATGCACACCGGAAGGCGGTGGCTGGGGTGATGGTGAGGGCCATGCCGATTACACCGTTTATTTCCATGCCGAATTCAGTAAACCCCTGAAAAATCAAGGCGTTTGGAGTGCCGATATCCCGGATAACTGGGGCCGTAAATTGGAGGATGTCACGTCGGCTAAATATCAATCCCGCATTGCGCAGGCGGCTATTTTAAAAGGCGTTAAAGAAAAGCATGGGAAGCACCTGGGTTTTTACACGGAGTTTGCCACCAAAGCTAACGAAGTTGTATTGATGAAGGCCGGGATCTCTTTTGTAAGCATTGAAGGTGCACGCAATAACCTTGCAAAAGAAATAACAGACTGGAACTTTGATGGCGTGTATAAGCAGGCCGTTGATTTGTGGAATGCAGCGTTATCCAAGGTAACTGTGGATGGTGGAAGCAGGGAAGAGAAGGTTGTTTTTTATACAGCCATGTATCACAGCATGCTTGATCCGCGCATTATAACAGATGTTGATGGCCGCTACCCCGGAGGCGATGGCAAACCGCACTATTCAACAACATTTAAAAAACGTACCATTTTTAGTGGTTGGGATGTTTTCCGCAGCCAGATGCCTTTACAGAGCATCATCAATCCGGGTTTGGTAAATGATGAAATTAATTCATTAATAAGTTTGGCGCAGGAAAAATGCCGTAATTATTTAGAACGTTGGGAGCTTTTAAATGCCTATAGCGGCTGTATGCTGGGTAATCCTGCGGTGTCTGTAATTGCAGATGCCTACGCTAAAGGCATCCGCGGTTATGATCTGAACAAGGCCTACGAGTTATCAGCCAGTTCTGTGGATAAATTTGGCAATGGCGAAAAAGGTTTTACGCCCGAGCCGTTAAGCATCTCGTACACTTTGGAGTATGCATATACTGATTGGTGTGCCGCACAACTGGCCAAAGCGGCCGGTAACATGCAGGGTTATGAGAAGTACCTGCGCCGTTCCGCATCTTACAAAAATATCTTTGATGAAAGCAAAGGCTGGTTCAGGCCAAAAGATAAGGAAGGTAACTGGCTTCCATGGCCATCCGAAGGCCGTTTAAAGCAATGGTACGGCAGTATCGAAAGCAATCCCTATCAGCAGGGATGGTTTGTACCTCATGACGTGGAAGGCATGACTAAACTTATGGGTGGAAATGCAAAAGTGATTGCCGACCTGGAAAACTTTTTTGATAAAACGCCTCAGGACATGATGTGGAACGATTACTATAACCATGCTAATGAGCCTGTGCATCATGTACCTTACTTATTTAATCGACTTAGAGCACCCTGGTTAACGCAAAAATGGACCAGGGCTGTTTGTTCACGCGCATATCACAACAGCGTTGAAGGTTTGGTGGGTAATGAAGATGTTGGCCAGATGTCTGCCTGGTATATTTTATCTGCAATGGGCTTGCATCCGGTTTGCCCGGGCAGCACCAGGCAAGAGATCACCAGCCCGGTGTTTAATAAGATCGCCATAAAGCTTGATAGCAAATACGCTAAGGGAAAAGATTTTACCATCATAGCGCAAAATAATTCGCCGCAGAACATCTATATCCAAAGCGCGGAGCTAAATGGTAAACCATACAACAATTGCTTTATCGATTACAAAGATATCACCGCAGGGGGCACGCTAAAATTAGTGATGGGTAATACACCCTCGCATACCTGGGGAGTTATCAAATAACCTGAATATCCAGTAAAAACTGGTTGGATAATACAATTAAACACTTAACCGGAAGTTGTGAGTAAGAAACTTAAAATTTGGAAGAAGGCATTGCTTTGTGGCGCTGCAGCTTTATTTACATCAAACGTTTACGCCCAGTCACAAATTATAGCGCCTTTTAAAAACGGTGATAGAGTTGCGTTTGTAGGCAACAGTATAACGGATGGTGGGCACTATCATTCATATATCTGGTTATATTATATGACGCATTTCCCGGATATGCGTATCACTTGCTACAATGTTGGCATTGGCGGCGATGTAGCGAAGCAGATCGCTCGTCGTTTTGATGATGATGTACTACGCCGTAACCCTACCGTAGTTACGCTTACCTGGGGAATGAATGATACGGGTTATTTTGAGTGGTTTTATCCAAATGCGGAGCAAACATTTAAAACCCGTTTAGATACGTCTATAAAATACTACCACGAAATAGAGGGGAAACTGCTTAATAGACGCAATATCAGGCCTATCATCATCGCATCGTCTCCTTACGATGAATTTACGTATGCCACGCCTAATAACATTTATCGTGGTAAAAGTGCCGCGCTACTTAAGGTAGCCGAATTTCAGGAACAGGCTGCACGAAAGAATAATTGGGACTTTGTTGACTTTAACAGACCAATGACGGAAATAAACAAGCGTGAACAGGTTAAAAATCCAACTTTTAGTTTAACGCCAAATGATAGGATACACCCTGACAACGACGGTCATATGGTAATGGCTTATTTATTTCTTAAAGATCAGGGTTTAACAAATAAACCAGTTGCCGATGTAGAGGTAGATGCAGCAAACAAAAAAGTGCTTAAGGCCGATAATTGCAAGATCACCAGATTGAATGCAAATGCAGGCGACATCAGCTTTGATTATCTGGCTAAATCGCTTCCTTATCCGTTGGATACTGTTTCGCATGGATGGGGTAATAAAAAACGGCAGGCAGAGGCTGTTAAAATTGTGCCCATCATGCAGGAGCTTGACCGTGAAGTGCTGACTGTAAAAAATTTGCAAGCCGGCAATTACAACCTGTTGATCGATGGCGAAAAAATAGGAGTATGGCCAGCCGACCAGTTTGCTAAGGGCATAAACCTTGCCGAACAAACAGGCACCCCGCAATATCAGCAGGCCATGCAGATAATGCAAATGAATGAGGAGCGCTGGGAATTGGAACGCCGCCTGCGTAACCACGCCTTTATAGAATACAACGTACTGATGCAACGTGGGTTGCTTCATGCAGATAACCGCGCTGCTATGGACACTGTAAATTTACTTGCCCGTAAAGATCCTTTCGTAGCGGGTAACAAACCTACCTACACCTTATCACAATATAAAACTGTAAGAGAAGCCTGGCAACAAGAACAGAATGTACTGTTGGATGAAATTTACAGGATAAACAAACCGGTTAGCCATAAAATAACCATATCACGCATTAATTAATCTTATCATGTCAATCAGAATTTTAAGTAAGCTACTCTTTATACCGTTGGTATTTTTGTTCTTAAATACACGGGCTGCCGGGGTTGATACGGTTACTATCCATAGTGGCATCATGAAGCGCGATATAAAAGCAGTTGTGATAACCCCTGCTAAATATAACAAAAGCAGCAGCTACCCGGTAGTATACCTGTTACATGGCTTTAGTGGTAATTACGCAGATTGGGTTACCAAAGACCCGGCCGTAAAAGCTTTGGCCGACCAATACAATTGCCTTATAGTTTGCCCGGACGGTGCTTTTGCAAGCTGGTACATTGATAGCCCGGTAAATAAATACTGGATGTTTGATACCTATGTATCAAAAGAACTTGTAGCTTATGTGGATGATCACTTTTCCACGATCAGGAACAGGAGCGGAAGAGCTATCACCGGCTTAAGCATGGGTGGCCACGGTGCGATAACTATGGGTATAAACCATCAGGACGTATATGGTGCTATGGGATCTATGAGCGGTTGTATGGACCTAAGGCCTTATAAAAAAGACTTCGCCATTAATCAAATTCTTGGCGAATACGATAAAGACCCCCAAAGCTGGTTAGACCATAGCGCTACCGGGATGGTTGGCAAGCTTAAACCGGGTGCGTTAAAGATAGTGTTTGATTGCGGCAGTGATGATTTTTTCTTTGGCATAAACAATGCCTTTCACGAGCAATTATTAGCTGCAAAAATACCTCACGATTATACGGTTAGGCCCGGTGGGCATACGTGGGAGTATTGGAGTAATTCCATTAATTACCAGATGTTGTTTTTCCGCCGGTTCTTTGATAAGCAGATCTGATTGCTTCGTTACCAATATCACATTTTTGTAAGTGTTTAAATCGTCGGTTTTACTTAAATCTGCACTATTAGATTACAGGTTTGTAAAAACGAAATAAAATTCAAAAATCTGATAAAAAAATTTGCTAAATCGTTTTTATAGATTATTTTTGAGATACCAATTATAAGCGGACGGTTGTTTGCCCTCCTCTTTAAATCATCTTTTGATTAAATTATGATATGAAGAAACTTTACAAAATCATCTTCTTATTTGTACTTGCTTATGCAATGTTCTCCTGTAAAAAAGGAGGTTTCCTTGAGCAGACGCAGATCTCTGACCTTACGCAGCAATCTGTTTTTAGCGATAGCGTAAAAACAATAGCTTTCTTATCTAACATCTACACTCAAATAGGATTCAGTGAAGATTCTAAAAGGTTTTCAAACGGAGGCTTGGATGTGGCGTCTGACGAGGCAGAGCCTTATGATAATAGTGCTACAACGCCCATTGCATTTGCCAATGGCTCTGTTGATCCTAATACTGTAACAGATGATGCCTACACTACATGTTACGCCCAGATAAGGGCTGTTAACGTGTTTATGAGAAACGTAGGCAAGTCGCCGTTACGAGCTGCTACAAAGATTGAAGTAGTGGCAGAAGCGCGTTTTTTACGTGCATGGTACTATTCTATCCTGCTGAAACATTACGGTGGTGTGCCGCTGGTAGGTGACACTGTTTATAATTATACAGATAAGATCAATGTTAAGCGAGCTTCCTATGCCGACTGTGTAAATTACATCGTATCAGAATGTGACCTTGCTGCAAAATCTCTTCCGCTTCAACAAACTGCTTTATTGTATGGCCGGGCATCTGGTGGGGCTTGCCAGGCCTTAAAAATGCGGGTATTGCTATATGCTGCAAGCCCGTTGTTTAATGATGATAAGCCGGGAAGCGTTGAAACCCCGCTAAGTATGGCTAAAAGTCAAAAGCCGGAGCTTGCCAGCGTGGTAGCCTATACTGATTACGATAAACAACGTTGGAAGGCGGCGGCCGATGCGGCTAACGCGCTAATGGGCGTGTACAGCCTGGTATTGAATAATACCCCACCGGGTTATGGTTTCCAATATCTTTTTACACAACGATATAACCCTGAATACATCTGGCAGGCGATGAAGCAGTCAAATACTGACCTGGAGGGCCTATATCTGCCACCATCTCGTGGGGGTAAAGGTGGAGGTTTTCCATATCAGGAATTTGTAGATGCATTTCCTATGGCAAATGGTTTAGCTATTACAGACCCTGCTTCGACTTATGATCCTAATAATCCATATAATGGCCGCGACCCAAGATTAGAGAACTCGATACTTCACGATCAATCAAAATGGATCACAGTTGCATCTAACACGCCATCTCCGATCAATATTTACACCGTTAATGGGCAGGGAGCGGGGCTCGATGCTATTTACACCGGTACAAAAACAGGCTATTACGGTGCAAAAATGCTTGATCCGGCAGCTGTTCCAAACGCCTTTAAGTCAACTAATCGCTGTATCCCGCTAATAAGGTATGCTGAGGTTTTGTTAAGCTATGCGGAAGCTATTAATGAATACGAAGGCCCCGCGCAAGCTTACGGCCCAATTGAAAAGATAAGGCAGCGTGCCGGTTTAAACCCATATGCTTTACCTCGTAACTTATCACAGGATGATATGCGCAAGGTTATCCAGAACGAGCGCCGTTTGGAGCTCGCGTTTGAAGGACATCGTTTCTGGGATATCCGTCGCTGGAAACTTGGTGATACCCAAAACGCTCAATTTACAGGGATGGAAGTGCAACGTGATGGTGCCGGCAATGTAAAAGCTTACAAGCGCATTAATGTTCGTAAACATGGCTTTAAAGGTGCATTGTACTTATGGCCGCTGCCGGCAAGTGAAGTTGCCAAATCAACTGTAACGTTACAAAACCCGGGTTATTGATCTTAACACTAAAAACTATGGTAAATAAAAACATATTTGCAGCCTTGGGGATGGTGATCTACCTCCTGTCTGTTGTTGCTTGTAAAACGGATAAACTGGTGCCCGAAGCAACTGAGAGCAATAAAAGTATCAATGGTACCTGGATTATCGCATCAGCTACGCAAAACGGGCTGGAGCTGATGAACCTGCCAAACGGTATGACCCATTTGGCTGATTTTAAGATAACTTTTACGGATGGTAAGTATACCATAGAAAATCCTGTGCCTTTTATGGTTGCCACAAATGGCCAGTATAAGTTTAACGATCCGCAGTACCCGTTTGATATCAGCCTTACTGCAGATGGCTCGCAAACGCCGGTGAAATCTACGTTTCTCACCCCAACAGTAAATGGTGATAAACGTATAACGCTGACCTTTAGCCCCGGTTGCGACAAAAATCTTTACAAGTACACATTAAAAAGAACCAATTAACGCAATTGATATGATAAAACGTTTACGTAGCTCACGCAAAAAGTTACTGCGAAATTTTACGCTTGGGATGCTCATCCTGCTTCTAAGCAATTGCGAGTTTTTTATTAACTCTCTTGATCAGCCATTAAGCGCCAATGCAGGTGATGTGATCACGGCGAAGCTCGATATGAACTTCCAGACAAATCTTGGGCCGTATACCGCACGGATAGTGATCGGCATACTTGCGCCGCGGGCTTGGAAACTTGGGCAAAACCAAAATGTGAAGATCACTTACTCGGGCGATAAGGGAACAGGAACTTTTGTGCCAATCCCTTCTAATGTTGTTGCAGGTGGCGCCAAAAATGGAGAGAACTGGGCAACCAGGATGAAGAACAGGTTTGGTATCGGCCCAAATTATCTTGATGACATGGAATGGGTGCCCTTTTGGACCACAAGCGCAATCAGCACTGTTCCAAATGAAAATCCTCACGCAGTATTCAATATCCAAATGAAGGTGGGCGTTGATGGAGCTAATACTTCAGTAAAATTAGGCTATGTAGTTTGTAACGATAATGACGGGATAGGAGATACTGATATTACTTTATCGCCGGTTAAGTTTGCCGACTGCCTTGAGGTGAAGGGAACCGGGGACCTGGTAGATTTCTGTAATCCCTCGCTTACCACCCTGAACCCAACACGAGCGCTGGATAATGATTATCAAGCCATTTCATACAACAATGCGCTGGTTGATACCAAATTGAAGGGGGTACATGATCTGTACATATGTGCAACCGGGCATACCAGCGACGGCAAAAGCATAAGCATCTGCTCACAAACGGACGATACTAAACTAATGGAGACAAACCCGAACCAGTTTCAGATAACGTTTTGGCCCCGAAAGTTTTTTAACCTGACGGCGGGGCAAACGCTTACAGATATGGATTACTATATAACCAATAAGGCTGGAACATTGAGGGTTGGTTATGGTAATACCGATGTGCCTTTTAAAATAAAGTTTGTTTGCGACTAACAAATTAATAAGCCTGTAATACATCAAAAATTAAAGCAAAAAATTCAGCTGCTTAGCCTGGCTTATGCCCAAAAGTAGCTTTAAACCCTTATCTGATGCGATTTAAATATTGTATAAAAAGTATTTTGCTTACTGTTATCACCTGCATGGCAGTAGTAGCACATGCACAGAATACGCGTACCATCCGCGGTGTGGTTGCTAACCAATACAACGTGCCTTTAAAGGGCGTAACGATAATGGTTGTAAATACTAAAGACACCGTTAGTACCGATAGTAAAGGATTTTTTACCATTAACGCACAAAAAGGTGCAAAACTGAGATTCAAAAAAGCCGGGTTTAATGTTGCCCAATTTAAAGTTGGTAACAAAGACAGTATTGCAGTACAGTTGTCAGATCAGTTTCTGAAGCAACCAACCAAGTTAGACGTGTTATATAACACGGTAAATATGGATGATAACCTTGCTGCCGTATCTACTGTTTACACCAACCAACTTACAACCACGCCCGCTTCACTTTATACATACGCCTTACCGGGACAGCTTGCGGGCCTATATACCAAGCAAAATAGCGGCTTTCCAAATCCGCAGGCAACATCGCCAACAAATTCGGCATTTCTTTTCAACTACGTTGGCCAGCATAATATTAAAAGCGATGACAACAACGGCCAGTTTGATCTTCAGGTACGCGGTGCAGTAAATACTTTTAATGGTGCACAAGCCCCTATAACAATTATTGATGGTGTGCAGAGAGAGCTATCATCCATTGATCCGGAAACCATCGAATCAGTTTCTGTATTAAAGGATGGCCTGTCAACTATTTTGCTCGGTGTTAACAGCTCAAACGCAGTACTACTCGTAACCACAAAAAAAGCACAGCAGGGGCGTACCGTGATCTCTTTTACCGGCCAGTATGGTATTCAGCAGTCCCTTGGGTTGCCTACACCTATCCCTGCGTATCAGTACGCTTATTTGATTAATGAGGCCCTGCAAAATGATGGTAAAGTTCCGCTTTACAGCACAAGCGACTTTGATGCCTACCGTAACCATACAGACCCTGTCGGCCACCCGGATGTTAACTGGTTTAATACGCTACTTCGTAAAAATGCGCCTATGCGCAACTATAAGCTAAATATTACCGGTGGTAGCAGCGTTGCGCGCTATTCTGTATCATTGAGCTACTTTAACCAGGAAGGTATATTAAAAACGGATCCTTCATTATCGTTTAATACCAATACCAACTTAAGCCGCTACATCTTAAATTCTGATGTAAGCATAACAGCGGCAAAAAACTTCGACATAGATCTGCAGCTTTTTGGCCGTACGCAAACCATCACATATCCGGGCCAGGGAGGCGGCATTTTTGCGAATCTGCTTGATCGCTTATACGGCACGCCAAATAACGCTTACCCTATATATAATCCGAACGGAACTTTTGGTGGTCGCAATATTGACTACTTCAGTAATAACTTATTGGCGCTAAGCCAATATTCTGGCTATACCAACACGCAAAATCACGACATATTGGCCAACGTAAACCTTAAGTATGATATGGGAAATACGTTAAAAGGTTTATCACTGCGCGGAAAAGGGAACTTTGCTATTAACTCGCAGAACTATATCGACAGAAGCTTACAAAATGCTGTTTATCAATTTCAGCCTGCAGATAGCAGCTATACAGCGTATGGCAACCCGCGTACTCAAAGCAACGGTTTTAATAACGTATCAAACTCAAGATACGCTTATGCCCAGGGAGCCATTAATTACGACAACAGCTTTGGCAAAAATAATGTGAACGCCATGCTGTTCTATGATTTTAGGTCTGTTGTTCTTACATATGACCTTCCAAGGTTTTTTCAGAATAGGGCATTGCAGCTTTCATACAACTATGATAATAAATACTACATCACAGGTACCGTAAATAATAGTGGTGATGACAGGTATGCACCAGGCCATCGTTTTGGCTGGTACTACGCCGGTGGTATAGGCTGGCAAATGGGCCGCGAAAGCTTTATTAAAGACAATTTATCATGGATAAACTCTTGGAAATGGCGCGCCTCATATGGTAACACAGGTAATGCGAATGTAGATATCACCGGATATTATTCTTACAGAAGCACTTATGATTCCGGAAGCGGTGGGGGGTACCCACAAGGTACCGCTTACAATAACGGCGGCGGTTACGGAGAAGTAAACGGTGTTATTAATCCTAATATCAACCCGGAGCGAGCACAAAAAATTAACATCGGTACTGATATAACTTTGTTTAACAATACGTTAGCCATTACCGCTGATTATTACAACAACAAATATTATGATCTGCTACGCTCAAGGGGAGCAAGTAATTTATTGCTCGGGTCAAATTATCCGGCAGAAAATTTAGGTATAAACCGGATGACTGGCGGCGAGTTGACTATTACTCATCAAAGCCATGTGGGCGATTTCAATTATTTTGTTACGGGTAATGCAAGCATATCGTCGGCCAAGCAGGTGTATTTTGACGAACTTAAACAAGCTTACCCATGGATGGTACGTACGGGCAAGCCAATTACGGCTATTTATGGCTATACTGCTCTGGGCTTTTTCCAGACACAACAGGAGGCAAATACCAGCCCAACCATAACAGCAGGTGGCTACAAACCCCAAGCCGGAGATATCAAATATAAAGACCTTAATGGTGACGGCGTGATAGACCAATACGATGTATCTGCGATAGGGGGCTTAAAACCGCTTGTTTATTACGGTTTAAACTTTGGGTTTAATTACAAGGGCTTTAACGTAAGTGTTTTATTACAAGGCGTTACCAACAGGCAGATAGCCTTTACGCAAGGCGACATAACACAGGGCTTTAATGGAAAGGGACTTTTTGGAACCTTGCCTTACGGGCAGGCTTACAACTCGATACTTAACAGATGGACACCGGAGACAGCTGCAACAGCAACATCTCCACGCCTAAGCGCCGGTTTCAATGCTAATAATTCTGCTATGTCTACCTATTACATTCATTCAGGTAATTATATCAGGCTTAAAAACGCCGAAATTGGATATACCCTTCCGCATAGCATCACTTCTAAATTTAATGTATCTAACCTCAGGTTCTTTGTAAACGGAGAGAACCTGTTAACGGTATCAGGCTATAAAGGGATCGACCCGGAGGTAAACGGGGCGGTTTATCCAATTCAACGAGTATTAAACGCAGGTGTAAGTGTAAAACTGTAAACAGCTAATAACATGAGAGTATCTATTAAAATATCAGCAGCTGTTATGGCTATAACAGTGATGGCAGCCTGCAAAAAGTATGAGCCGGTCCCTGCCGAGCAGCGTACTATAGGTTTTGTTTTTGATAAAGACGATTCGCTTGGTACAAACGCGTATGCTTATTTAAACAGCGTTTATGCAACCATTAAACCGGGGCATAACCGCGTTGCAAATTCAGATTATCTTGATGCGGCCAGTGATGATGCGGTATCATCAGTTAATAATGCGACTGCCGATGTTTATAATATGGCCACCGCCTCTTATAACGCTACTAATTTTTTCCCGGGTGATAATATTTGGGGAGATAGTTACAAGGCCATAAGGCAGGCAAACATCTTTATAACAAATATCGGCATTGTTCCGGTTAAGGACCAGCTAAGGGCCGGCATATCAATGAAGTTTGCCTGGAGATGTGAAGCAAGGTTCATTAGAGCATTAACTTATTTCAATTTGCTTAAACGTTACGGCGGTGTCCCAATCGTTGGTGACAAAGTTTTTACATTAGAAGATAACGTCTCTTTACCAAGAAGCTCTTTTGAAGAATGCGTAAATTATATAGTAAATGAGTGTGACGCCATTAAAGACACTTTATTTACAGCACCGCTTGCACAACCTGCGGCCTATTCACAACGTGTAACAAATGGTGCGGCCCTGGCGCTTAAAGCAAAGGTTTTGCTTTATGCCGCCAGCCCGCTCTACAACGGTGGCAACATTGATGGTTCAAATGCGCTTACAGGCTACGCTTCTTACGATGCAACCCGTTGGCAAAAGGCAGCAGCAGCAGCAAAAGCTGTGATGGACCTGAACGCATATTCGCTGGTTGCTGATTTCAGGAATGCCTTTATCACACAGGTCCCAACAAATACCGAGGTTATTTTTCAGAGGCCGAATGGGCTCACCAACACGGTTGAAAGTAATAACGGCCCATTGGGCTTCAATACAAGTCCGCTGGGGCAGGGCAAAACAAGTCCATCACAAAATCTGGTAGATGCCTTCCCTATGGCCAACGGCTTAGCTATTACAGATGCAGCGTCCGGTTATGATCCAGCCAACCCTTATGCAGGCCGAGATCCGCGCTTGGGCTATACTGTGTTTTTTAACGGAGCAAGATGGTTGGGTTCTTCGGTATTGACTTATGAAGGTGCCCCGGGAAAGCCTAACGTTGGTACACAGCAAACAGCTACAGGTTATTACATGCGCAAGTTTATGGCTTTGTATGAAAACGCCAGTAACTATGCAAGCGCCCCTGAAGATTGGATGATCTTTAGATATGCTGATATCCTTTTATCCTATGCCGAAGCTCAAAACGAGGTTTTAGGTGCGCCGGATGCTTCGGTATACGCTGCGGTGGAGAAGATAAGACAACGCGCAGGGTTAAATCCTTACCAGCTGCCGGCAGGTTTAACTAAAGATCAGATGCGTGATGTGATAAGGCACGAACGACGCCTGGAAATGGCTTTTGAAGAGAACCGTTTCTTTGATATCCGCCGCTGGAAAATTGCCGAAACTATAATGAACCAGCCTGTAAGGGGTGTAACTATAACCAACACGGCAGCGGGTTTCAATTATGCGTACGGTACGGTACTTACACCTAAGTTTAAGGCCCCGTCAATGTATTTCTACCCCATTCCGTATGATGAAACGCTTAAAAACCCAAATCTGAAACAAAACCCGGGATGGTAATCAACCCCTAACCAAATGATCAGAATCAAGAACTTATCATGAAAAAAATTATACTGTTAAACTTTATACTGCTGCTTTTGCCCGTTGTGCTTTTTGCCCAGGGCAGGCTAATTACCGGTACCGTAAAAGATGCCACGGGTGTTTTGCCGGGGGCTACGGTTTATGAAAAGGGTGTACCTGCAAACGTAACGGTGGTTACCTCAAACGGTAAGTTTGCCATACGGCTTAGGGGCACGTCAAACGTGCTTGTATTTAAGTACGTTGGCTTTTCGCCGCAGGAAGTTAAAATCGGCGTCCAAAGCGTTATCGATGTTATCTTGCAAGCCAACAGCCTTGATATGGATGAGGTGGTAGTTATGGCCTATCAGCCCAAAAAGCGTATAACCTCTACCGGTTCTGTAAGCCAGATAAATGCCTCGGAGGTCCGCACAGTGCCTACAGCAAACGTACAGAATACATTATCGGGCAGGTTACCGGGTTTTTTCTCGCAACAAACTTCGGGGCAACCGGGTAGAGATGCAGCTTCATTTTACATCCGCGGTCTAAGCTCTATTAACGGATCTAATACGCCACTCATTATTGTAGACGACGTAGAATACCAGGCAGACCAGTTGCAGCAGATCAACGTTAACGAAATTGAAACCATTACTATATTGAAGGATGCCGCAACTACTGCTATTTATGGTGTTAAAGGAGCAAATGGTGTATTGGTTATCACCACACGCCGCGGTAAAACAGGCCCACCGGCTGTTAATTTAAGGATCGAGTCTGGTGTGCAATCGCCAACAAAAATCCCAAATTTCCTGGATGCGTACCAAACGGCGGTATTAATGAACGAGGCTGAATCGAACTACAACAAAGCCTATGGTATTTCAAATGGCATTCTTTCGTTTACAGATGCTGATCTTGCAGCCTTTAAAAATAAGACAGATCCTTACGGCCACCCTGATGTTAACTGGTACAAAGCCATCTTAAAAAATTATACTTATCAACAGAACACTAACCTTGATCTGCAGGGTGGTACAAACAATGTTAAGTATTTTATTACAGGCGGTATGTTAAGCCAGAATGGTCTGTTAAGAGACTTTTCTGATCCCTTAAATCAAATAAACAGTAACTACGATTATAAACGTTACAATTTCCGTTCAAACCTGGATATGAAGGCAAATAAAAACCTTTCTATCAGGCTTGATCTTAGTGCAAGGTTTGGTATCATTAATCAGCCGCACACTTCTAATATTTTAAGTGAGATATATGATTTTAGGAAGGTGACGCCGTTTTCTGCGCCTTTCCTAAACCCCAACGGCAGTTATGCTTTTAATTATTCGCAATTTAACAGCAACTCATGGGTAAATACACCTTCTCAATTAAGTACCATTAATGCGAGGCTTGCTAATGGCGGTTATGACAGAAGCACACGTACCGATTTTAACTCGTTATTTGATGTCTCAGAAAAACTGGATGACCTGACACCGGGATTAACCGTGACCGGCCGTTTGGCATACTCGAGCATTGAGCAGTACACCAAAAAGTTATATCGTTATAATAACTCCGGCGCTGAGACCTTTAACCCGCCGAGTTATCATTATAACCCCAATAACGGCAGTTACACGCTTGACCCGCGCGGCAAATACGTATTATCTGATTATAACCTCGAAGGAGCTACAGATGCCTATGTTACCAGGGTTAATTTACAGGCATTTGCTACTTACGATCGCGTTTTTGATGGAGCGCATCGTGTAAGCGGTTTGTTATTGTATAACCAATACCAGGATAATAACCAGGCAGATGCCCCGGCAAAATTCCGTGGTCAGTCTTTAAAAGTGGGCTACGGTTATAAAGAAACGTACCTGATTGATTTTAACGGGGCAGTAAACGGTAGCGACCGTTTTGCATCAGGGCAGCGCTACGGGTTTTTCCCGGCTGTATCTTTTGGTTATAACATTGGTAATGAAGATTACTTTAAAAGAAATGTGAGTTTTATACAATATCTAAAACTACGTGGTTCATACGGTATTGTAGGCTCAGATGCCATCGGCGGCTCAAGGTATATTTACTCTCAATTTTATCAAAATGGTGGTGGTTACAACTTTGGTACAAACAATAACCCAACCGGCAGTAACTACGAAGGCACTTTAGCTAACCCCAATGTTTCCTGGGAATCTCAAAAGGAGTTCAACCTTGCAATTGAAACCAATATGTTTCACAGCAAGTTGGCTGTAACATTAGAGTACTTTAGAAACATACGTTATAACCAATTGATCATACCTGGCGACATACCAAATGTACTTGGTGTTGGTGTGCCGGCTGTAAATGCGGGTAAATCGTTAAATCGTGGTTTTGAAGCACAAATTACCTACCAGGACAGGGTTGGTCAGCTACAGTATAACGCCAGCTTAGTATTCTCGTACGCAAAAAATAAGATATTGGAGATGCGCGAGGCGCAACCGGCCTACGAAAGACTACGCCAGACAGGCCGGCCTATCGGGCAGATATTTGGTTATAAATTTATAGGTTATTACACAGCTGCGGATGTTGCAAAAATAAACGATCCGAATGTGCCAGCGCAGGATAAGCCGGCAACCCCTGGTAACGGTGCACGCATACAAGAGGGTGACCTAAAATATCTGGATGCCAACGGCGACGGGAAGATAGACAAGTTTGACCAGGGGCCTATCGGGAACCCTAACGTGCCTAACACTAACGTAGGTTTAAACCTGGGTATAGCGTATAAAGGTTTTAGCATTAACGCTTTATTGCAAGGTGCTTTTGGGTACAGCTTTGCTGTTGTAGGTACCGGTGTTGAGCCGTTTAAAAGTCAGTTTCAACCCATTCACCAGGAGCGTTATACACCGTCAACTGCAGCTACGGCACAGTTCCCGAGCTTAACAACTGATCCTTTATCTGTTAGCAGCCCAAGTAACTATTTATCAGATTACTGGTTGATAAATGCACATTATATACGTTTAAAAAGCGTGGATGTGGGATATCAATTTCCAAGCAGGTTATTGCCTTTCCACTTTAAATATGCACGTCTTTATATCAGCGCGTACAACCTTTTTACCTGGCGTAACTACAACAAGTATCAGCAAGACCCTGAGGTGGCCACCAGCTCTGCCGGTGATGTTTACCCAAATCAGCGTATAGCAAACCTTGGTGTGCAGGTAACATTCTAAAATTGCGTACTTTTTAATTGGTTAATATAAAATGAGGATAAGTTTCCGGGGTGATGGGCCCCGGATATTATCTTTTCTAAAGCTTCAACATGTTATTTAATCGACATACGATCCTCGGCTTATCTGTAACGTTAACATTGGCAGCCCAAACGGTAGCGGCCCAAACCTCAGATCTGGTACATTACGCTAATACCCGCCAGGGGACTAACAGCAAATACGAGTTATCATACGGTAACACCTATCCTGCAACCAGTGTTCCGTTCGCCATGAACACCTGGACACCTCAAACAGGCAAAAACGGCGACGGATGGAAATATCAATACTTTGAGAACAAAATTCGCGGTTTTCAGCAATCGCACCAGTGCAGTTCCTGGGTAAATGATTATGCCGTGTTTTCGCTTATGCCGGTAACCGGGAAGTTAGTTGTAACTGATGAAGACCGTGCAGCAACATTTTCACACAGCAATGAAGTAGCGCAACCCGATTACTACAAGGTAAAACTTGATAACGGTATAACCACCGAGATGACCACAACAGAGCGTGGTGCACACCTGCGTTTCAGCTTTCCTGCACAGGGTGCCGCCCACCTGGTATTGGATGGTTATACTAAAGAAAGCGCTATTAAGATCATTCCCGAAGAAAATAAGATCGTTGGCTGGGTAAACAATTGCCGTTGGGCACCCGCTAACTTCAAAAACTATTTTGAGATCGTTTTTAGCCAGCCGATCAAAAGCTATGGTACATGGGAAAATAAAAAGGGCACTATAAAAGCTAACAATAAAACAGATGAAGGCGAAGGCCGTGGCGCATACATTGAGTTTGCACCCGGTACAGTTGTTGAGGCTAAGATAGCCTCATCTTACATAAGTCCGGATCAGGCGCACCTTAACCTGAACAAAGAGTTAGGTGGCTTTAAAACTTTTGATGCCACCCGTGCCGCATCCAATAAAATTTGGAACAAACTCTTTCACCGGGTTTTGGTGGAGGGCGGTACCGAAGCCCAGCGTGCAACCTTTTACTCTTGCCTTTACCACGCCAACCTGTTCTCGCATCGCTTTTTTGAATTGAATGAACAAGGCAAGCCGTATTATTTTAGTCCTTATGATGGCAAGATACATGACGGTTACATGTATACCGATAACGGTTTTTGGGACACTTTCAGGGCACAGTTCCCCCTTAATACCATCCTGCACCCTAAAATGGAAGGCGAGTACATGCAGGCACTGCTGGCTGCCCAGGAACAATGCGGTTGGTTTCCGGCCTGGTCCTTCCCGTCAGAAACCGGAGGGATGCTGGGTAACCATGCCATATCTTTACTGGCCGATGGCTGGGTTAAAGGCATCCGCACTTTCGACCCTCAAAAAGCGCTGCAAGCCTATTCGCATGAGGCAAACAATAAAGGGCCATGGGGAGGGGCTAATGGGCGCGGCCATGCACAATTCTATAACGAAAATGGATACATTCCTTACTCACAGCAAACTTTAGGGGCAACTGCTCAGTCTTTAGAATATGCCTATGACGATTTTTGCGGGTACACGCTTGCAAAATCAGTGGGTAACAAAACTTATATGGATGCCTTTGGCAAAAACATGTATAACTACAAAACCCTGTACGACCCAGGCACACGTTTTATGCGAGCTAAGGATGATAAAGGCAAATGGGTTGAGCCGTTTGATCCGCTTGCCTGGGGTGGCCCTTACACTGAGGGTAACGCCTGGCATTGGGAATGGTCTGTTTTTCACGATATAAATGGCCTGATCAACTTGATGGGCGGAAATAAAAACTTTACTGCAAAAATAGATTCAGTATTCTCGCAACCATCTACCATTGTGCCCGGCGAATATGGATCTGTGATACACGAAATGACTGAGATGGCGCTGATAAAGATGGGTCAATATGCTCACGGTAACCAGCCGATACAGCACATGATCTACCTGTATAATTATGCAGGTGAACCCTGGAAATCGCAATATTATGCACGCAAAGTAACTGACAAGCTTTACAATGCAACCGAAAACGGCTATCCGGGAGATGAGGACCAGGGACAGATGTCATCCTGGTATGTATTAAGTGCTTTGGGCATTTACAGCGTTTGCCCCGGTACAGATCAATATGTGATAGGCAGCCCGGTTTTTCCGAAGGTAACGCTGACGCTTGAGAACGGTAAGAAATTTGTGATACAGGCAGATGATAACCAACATGAAAATGTTTACATACAGTCGGCAACGCTAAATGGTAAAGTTTATACCCATAATTGGTTAAGCCACGCCGATATTGTGAAAGGCGGGAAAATGGTGTTTAAAATGGGTGCTAAACCTGCTTATAAAAGAGGATTAGCTGAAGCTGACAAGCCGTTTTCAGTTTCGGTAAACCAAAAATAATCGCCATTTAAAGTAGTTTAATACCTGTACAAGCTTGTTAACCATGCGGCATAATGTTATAATTGTATACCCAATTATTTGAAACCGCAATGGAAGCTATACCTCGCTTTACCGAGAAACGGTATTATATCATACTTGCGTTTGTAACTTCATTGTTCCTGCTGTGGGGAGTAGCCATGACCATGGGCGATGTGTTGAATAAGCATTTTCAAAATGTGTTACACATTTCTAAATCCCGCTCGGGTTTGGTGCAGCTATCCATCTTTGGGGCATATGGCGTAATGGGTATACCGGCGGGCCTGTTCATGAAACATTTTGGATATAAACCAGGTGTTTTGCTTGGGTTGTTTCTTTACGCCTGCGGGGCATTCCTTTTTGTTCCTGCAGCTGATGCGCAGTCCTTCACGTTTTTCAGAGTCGCTCTTTTTATCCTTGCGTGCGGCCTGGCAACCTTAGAGGCGGTTGCGCATCCTTTTATTGCATCGCTTGGTGACCAGCGCACCAGCGACAGGCGCCTTAACTTTGCACAAGCATTTAATGGGGTAGGTGGGGTTATAGGCCCGCTTATAGGGAGTTATTTTATTTTGCGCGCAGAAGCCGGGCACACTAATGATTTAGTGGCCGTCAAATATCTATACATTGGTATCGGCCTGGTGATCACATTGGTAGGCTTATCGTTTGTATTTGTTAAGGTGCCCAAAAATCTAACCGACCCGCACATCGTTGCTACCGATACTATGGCGGTGGTAGATAGTCTTGATCCCGCCAAAAAGCTTTTTCAGCATAAGCATTTCGTGTTTGCCGTTATTGCCCAGTTGTTTAACGTTGCTGCGCAAGGAGGCACCTGGGCCTATTTTATTAATTACGGCCACGAAGTAATGCACTTAAGCGATGCAAGCGCAGCTAATTACTTCGCCTTTAGTATATTTATGATGATGGTTGGCCGGTTTGTCGGCACGTATCTGATGGGTTACATCAGGCCAAGTAAATTACTTGCTATATTTGCTGCTTGCAATATAGTAATGTGCATCGTCGTATCACAACAAATGGGTTGGGTGTCCTTTGGCGCATTGATCATGATCAACTTTTTCTTCAGCATCATGTTCCCTACGATCTTTAGCCTGGGTTTAAAAGACCTGGGCCGGCATACACAGCAGGGGGCCTCATTTATTGTTATGGGTATTGTAGGAGGGGCGTTGTTCCCTCCGTTAATGGGCCTTATAGCCAATAAAAATGTAGCTACCGCATACTTGCTTCCAATAATTTGTTACCTGGTTATCTTCGCTTTTGCAATCACTTATCATAGGGTCAGAAAAACTTCATAATCCCGGCCCGCTGTCTCATTATTTTTGTAACCCGAAAATAAAATTTACATTGCATCATAAATCGGTTTAGTATGAGTAAAAAAGTATCTATCGTTGATATTGCCAATACACTTAATATTTCAAAAACAACAGTGTCATTTATTCTTAACGGAAGGGCACAGGAGAAACGGATTAGTGAGGAGTTGGTAGAGCGCGTACAAAAATTGGTTAAAGAGGTAGGTTACAAGCCTAACTCGCTTGCAAAAAGCCTTCGTACCGGTAAATCAAACATCATCGGGCTGATGGTTGAGGATATATCAAACCCGTTTTTTGCCAGTATTGCCCGCCTGATAGAAAACAGGGCGTACGAAAATGGTTATCGTATAATTTATTGCAGTACCGATAATGATACCGAGCGCACCCGCGAGCTGATCAGCATGTTTAGGGACCGGCATGTAGACGGCTACATCATATCGCCACCCGAGGGCATTGAGGAGGATGTGAAAGAGTTGCTTGGCAGTGGGCAGCCGGTGGTGATGTTTGACCGCTATTTGCAGGATATTGATACAGATCATGTAATAGTTGATAATGCGTTTAGCATGTACAATGCTACCCAGCACTTAGTGCAGCAGGGTTATCGTAATATTGCTTTAATAACCTTTTCATCAGCGCAAAGCCAAATGATGGATCGCGTTACCGGTTACAAAAGTGCGCTTAAAGATGCCAAGCTAAAACCTTTGCTTAAAGAAATAGACTTTAACAGGAATGAAGCACTGATCACTGAGCCATTAATGGCATTTTTGAAGAAGAACACGGGCATCGATGCCATTCTTTTTGGTACGGATCATATTGGTACCTGCGGCCTTAAGGTAATCAGGCAGCTGGGTTTAAAAGTGCCTGAAGATGTTGCCGTAGTATCATTTGATGATTATGACGTATTTAAATTGCATTCGCCGCCTGTTAGTGCTATTGCACAGCCTATAGAGGCCCTGGCCGATCATGTGATAAGTTTAATGCTCAAGAAACTGGATGCTAATGCCAGCCCTACCACTCAAAAAATAACCCTGTCGACTAACCTGAATATTCGCGAATCGTCTCTGCAGCATTCAAAGGCTGTTGGTGAATAGCTTCGTCCGCTCCAAACCGGCGGGCCTGTATCTTGTCGTATTCCTTTTCGTAATCCGGATTTTCGGTTTTCATCAGCTTATCCCAATGTCTGAAATACAGGCTATAATTGCCTCTAAACTTGCTATGGTGTAAGTTGTGATAGGTTGAAGTATTGATGATATTGAACCACATTGAGTTCCTTAATCGTTTAGGGGCTATCTCGAAGCCCAGGTGCCCATAAACATTGATGATAAAGCCCACCACCGTAAATAACCCTATTGTGATGGGGTGCATAGGCAGCGTAAATGCTAATACAACCAGTACAAAACCCTCTGTCCAGGCTTCAAAAAAATGGAAAGAATACGAAGCCCACGGCGAAGGTGTTACAGATTTATGGTGTACCAGGTGCGTGTATTTAAACAAAACCGGGTGGTGAAGTAAGCGGTGCATCCAATAAAAATAAGTATCATGGATAATGAGACTTATTACCAGGCTCACCGGGATCCACCAGGTTGGATAATCAGTTACTTTGCTATAGATAAGGGTATGATCACGAAGCGGTGTAAACAACAGTACCAAGGCTATGATAGTAAAAACTGCGGTAGTTTGCATCGAGTGCAGTATTTCGCGCAGAAAGTCTTTAACATCAGCTGCCCTTTTTTTCTGTATCCTCGATCGCTCAAAACGGCCCTTGAAGAATACGTAAAATATAAGAAAAGGTACGCCCGCAATTACAAAATAGCGGATAGCTGTAACGCTGAATATCCTGATGATTATATCTGTAAAACCTTGCATAACATTTCATTAAAACTCCCAAGCTGCCTAATTATTGTAAGCTTTAACATCAAGTTTGTAGCCGTTAGCCAGTTGTTTAGCGTCGACTTCTATTTGTATTTTTCTGCTTTCTCCCTGCATTAAGCTAAAATAGCTGTTGCTTATTAAGGCAGGTAAGATCTGTTGGCCTTTGGTATTTAACAACTGGGCTCTTACACCGTACGCAGCGCTGTTTTTAGACTTATTTGTTACCACATAGGTGATCAACTTGTTATCCTTATTTTCGGCGCCGCTTACCAAACCTTTACTAATATCAAGCAAAGATCCAACTTTAGCCATCTTGTCAAATGCGCGATAATCAAGGTGTTTTTTACCTATCCAATAAAAGTTCTCTGATACCAATTTCCCGGCGTTGTCTGTAAGTTTCAGCTTCATGAAATAGATCTCGGGTAAGGCAGTAGTGTCCTTGCCTGTAAAAGCACTAAATGCTTCAGTTGCTGATGACATAGGCACATTAACCATTTTTGTGGTTGAATACCCCGGAATGAGTTTTCCATCCAGGCCGTATACTTCTGCGTTGGCCGTAAGTTTGTTTATGGCATAGGCTCTATTGTTGATTACTTTAACAGAATTTGTTGCAGCATTCCATTGGATGTGTACCGGTTCGCAAGCCACTTTAGCGCCAAAGTAAGCTCCTGTAAGGTCGTAGTAATAATCATAAGTTTGCCATATCATAGATGGATAGGCCGATTGACTCATCCATATCAGCATACCTGTTGCGTCGTTCCACATATGGTCATTCCAGCCTTCAAACATGGCTTTCATTGTTTCCAGGTTAAGCATCTGGGATTTTTTACAAAATTCCTCAATTGATGTGGCCTGCCCGTAACTGCGATTGACGTCTGCAACATATTTTGCCGGGGCAGCGCCCCCGCCCAGATCGCCATTGGTGCTAAAGTAGTGCTTGGCCCACATGTTATCCTTACTATCAACAGTTTGCGGTGTAGGAGGTACCCAGTAATCTTTGGGCATAAACTTTTTAAAGCTTTCAATATTCACAAAGGTTGCTGTACCCAGTTCGCTTCGCATGCCCCATGAACCTTTGGAAAAGAGATAGCCGTTATGCGGATCAGTAAAATACACCTTTGGGTCGGAATTGCTCCAGTTACCACTACCCGATAAATTGCGGCTACCGCCGTGGATAGAGAAATTTGGGTTGGTTGTACCCGCATTTGAACGAGCTATATACAGTCGCTGGCCTTCATCATTATCCCTTATGGCATTTTTAATGGCCATGCTTAAGGCACCCGTAGTATCGCCGCCAGGCAGTCCTTCGTTGGCGCCACACCATATGATTATTGATGGATGTTGACGGTATTTTTTTACCTTCTCTATAGCGTTTACCTTAAAGTTGTTAATGCTATCGATAGGGCCAAAGTTGTTGAGCCAGAAATCGTCCCAAACCATGATGCCGTATTTATCGCAATATTGATAAAAAGCCTCATCGGTTACTTCACCCGTCCAGTTGCGGATGATATTGAAATTCATCTCTTTGTGCATGCGAATGCGCGGTTCATAATCCTTTCCACGTACCTTAAGCATGTAATCACTCATGCCCCAGTTGCCGCCCTTAAGCAGTATAGGCACGTTATTTACGTAAACCCTTAACCGGCCGTTAACACTGGTTGTATCTGCCGATACCTTTCTGATACCAAAACGCTGGGTGTGGATATCAGATAGGCTTTTGTTATCCTGGCTAAAACTAACCTTGCATGTATAAAGATCTTGTTTACCATATCCGTTTGGCCACCATAAAAGCGGGTTTTTGATCCTTAGTTGGTCATAAGCGTTTTCATCAAAATTTACGGTTTGGCTTGCGTTAGGCGCAATGGTAACCATTGCACTATTAAGTACGATATTTCCGGGTTGTATGGTTACATTAAGCTTGCCGCTTACAGGTTTATCGGTGCTGTTTTTTATCCATGCATTTACATTAAGATCCGCAAGTTTATTATTGATGAGTTTGGTTTTCACCTGCGCATCTTCTATTATAACAGGGCCTGTGGTAGTAAGGGCAACCGTATCGGTAATGCCGCTATTTAAGCCCGGCACTGCAGGCATCCAATCCCAGCTGCCGCTGCTTAGATAAGTGGGCGCCTGGCGATTTGCCAAACCAAAACTGGCATCGGGCGGGATGATCAATACCGCAACTGCGTTTGCTTTGCCGCTATTTAAAAGATCGGTTACATCATACCTGCCGCGTTGCACAATACCTTGTATTGTACCTATGTGTTTGCCATTAAAATAAACCTCAGCACGTTTGTGTACGCCATTAAAGTTTAGCCAGGTTCTATTACCCTCAGGCTTTACGCTAAATTCTGCGCGGTACCAGTACGGCCTGTTGTACTTTGCTTTATCAACCTTGTATATATTGTCGGCAAAATCGGGGTTTGCTTCTTTTCCGGCCTTTACGTATGCATAAAAAACAGTGCCCGGCACTACGCCATCGATCCAGTTGGGAGCAGAAAACCCAATAGATGATACTTGCTGCCCAGTGTAATTATGCTCATCTTGCGGAAATAGTTTCCATTTTAATGCACTGCTGTTTTGCGCAAAGGCATTAATAGCGCAGATTGAAAACAAAATGAAAACGTAAAGTGATTTAAACATAGGATAACAATTTGAAGCAAATTAGCTTATAAAATCGATTTAGCAAAATGATTTTTATAGTCTTTAGAAATTCAATTTGATTATCAATAAGTTAAGTTTATGTCGAAATCGCACTTTGTTAACTAAATTGATCTTTAAGTGATCCTAAAGGGATCACACTGATTTAAAAGTCCAACTATATAAATATAATCTTGTTTTATTGAATGCTAAATCGATATTTTAGCGCCAAACTTAAATTATGACCAACATGATATTTACTTACCCAAGGCTACTTGCATTGTTACTATTAACTTGTTTATTACAAGAGCCCGCCATTGGCCAAAAAATGCAGGTAACAGAGGTAGCGCCCGGGGTTAAGAAAATAAGTGTTGGCCAGCCTGATAAATTTAACCCCTATAGCTTTTGTGAGGAAAAACCGAAAGTGAACGCTATGCAGCAATTACCTGCAGGAAAGCTACCTTTTGATATTAACAATATAGTTGCAACCATCAATGATCGCGGTGTTGTTGTTGAAGTGCCTTTAGATGGTGATGAGCAGCTCTATGGTTTTGGCTTGCAGATAGGTTCGTTTAACCAGCGCGGTTTACGCAAAAAGCCAATAGTTAATGATAACCCCTTAAATGATCTGGGCTATACACACGGACCAACAACGCTATACTTATCTAATAAGGGTTATGGCATACTTATCAATACGTCGCGTTATACAACCTTTTACTGCGGCACCACATCAAAAAATACCGGAGCTGTTATAACTGCCCGTCAAACTAATGGTGGCAACTCCGTTGAAGACCTTTATGCTAATAAAGGTGGCTCGGGCGGTATGGTTGCCGCAGATATTCCCGGAGCAAAAGGTGTGGAGATATATGTATTTGAGGGACCCGATCTGCTTAGCGCTATGCAACGCTATAATTTGTTTTCTGGTGGCGGAGCAATACCGGCCATTTGGGGTTTAGGCGTAAAATATCGCGTAAAAGCCGATTTTAAGCAGGCTGATGTTAAGAAAACTGCAGCTTATTTTCGTCAGCATCATATACCGGTAGATGTGCTGGGCTTAGAGCCCCGCTGGCAAACCACCGCTTATTCTTGCTCCTATGTATGGAATAAAGATTTTTTCCCAAACCCTCAAAACTTGATAGACAGCATGACGTTGCAGGGTTATCACATTAATTTGTGGGAGCATGCATTTGTTAATGCTGCATCACCTTTGTATACACCATTGAAAAACAGATCCGGTAATTATCTGGTATGGAATGGTTTGGTGCCCGACTTTGCCGACAAAGCCGCAAGCAAACTTTTCGCGGATTATCATGAGAATACTTTTATTAAACAGGGTATCTCAGGCTTTAAAATGGATGAGTGTGATAACTCTAACTTAAGTTACGGTAACGCAACATGGAGTTTCCCGGAGCTTAGCCGTTTCCCGTCTGGTATTGATGGAGAGCAAATGCACCAGCTATTTGGTTTGTTGTACCAAAAAGCCATTTACAATGTTTATAAGCGTAATAATATTAGAACAAATTTAGATGTAAGGGCATCAAGTACGTTTGCTTCATCTTACCCGGCTGCTATTTACAGTGACACTTATGATCATGACGAATATATAAGGATGATCACCAACTCAGGTTTTGCCGGGATGATCTGGTCTCCGGAGGTAAGGGAATCAAACACCGTTAAAGATCTGATGCGACGCAGCCAAACAGCGGTACTATCGGCACAGGCGCTTTATAATTCATGGTACCTGCAAAATCCACCCTGGCTGCAGATCAACAAAGAAAAAAATAATCGCAATGAACTTATGGCGGATGCCAACAAGGTTGAGGCTGACGTTCGCCAACTGCTCGATTTCCGGATGAGTTTGCTGCCTTACCTTTATAATGCCTTCGCCGAATATCATTACAAAGGCATACCACCTTTTAGGGCGCTGGTTATGGATTACCCCACCGACGAGAAAGTATACAATATATCAGATGAGTATATGATAGGCAGCGGAATACTTGCGGCACCGCTAACAGAAAAGGCTGACGAGCGCAAAGTATACCTGCCAAAAGGCAACTGGTATGATTTTAACACAGGTAAAAAGATGGAAGGAGGCGAAACCTATACTATAAGTACAGGGCTGACGGAGCTACCCATTTTTATTAAAGAAGGAACCATTTTGCCACTGGCCAAGCCGCTCGAGTATGTGGCGCCGCAAAGCCGGTTTGAGTTAACCTGTTATGTTTATGGGGATAAAGCCTCAACAAGCCTTTTTGAAGATGATGGCATTACCTTTAATTATAATAAGGGACAATATAATAATATCACTTTATCATATCAAAATGGGAAAGGCCTGGTAAACCGCAAGGGAAATTATCAAACCAACAGATATACCATTGCAAAATGGGTGAAGGTGAAATAGCTTTCCATTAGTAAGTAATTTCTTAACGAAACTTACAGCCGATCAGATTGGCGTACTTACAGGTGCGGGTAAACCAATTATGGCACCTGCATAATTTCTATATCCGCTTCCTTGTTCAATTTATCGATTTAGCGAGGGTAAAATCCGAGAAAGGTTATTGTAATAAATATAAAAATATATTTGGTTGTTAAATCGATTTAGCTTAATATTGATATGCCAATTATTACCGGTGAACAAACAAGTAAGAAGTTAACCGGCTGAAGTGCTTATGCGCTTTCATACTTTTTGATTTAGATAGATTTCAATTATCAAAACTATATTATGAGGAACTTTTTACTATGCGTGGTAAGCTTTGCTTTACTATTAAATCAGGGTTGTAAGAAAAATACAAGCGCGGTGGCCGTATCTTCTTCCACCGTTGCTAAATACAGCTTAAATAAAGAAGCCGGCCCCAAGGGCAAAGTATTAAGCGTTGGTCCAAACGTTACATTTGGTACTTATGAGATCATGAGTGTTACATCTGGCCAAACAGCGGAGATAGCCGACCTGTCGTTAGCTAATGGAGGCAATGTTGATCTTAGCGCCTATAATGAAGCTGCACACCAGCAATGGAGGGTAATTAACGTAACGGACGGATATTTTAAGATCATGAACCTTGGTAGCGGTAAATTTTTGCAAGCTGTTAAGGTTGATAACGGTTACCAACTACAGCAACAGTCTGACGACTCAAATGATGACCAGATATGGCAGATCTCAAGTACCGGGGAAAACAGTTACAGGGCGATCAATAAAGCTTGTGGTTTATCGCCCACTGTTGATCAGACAACAGGTTTGATCACTTTGGAAACGTATGCCGAAAAATCATCTCAAATGTGGTCGGTTATCAAAATCCCCGATATGGCTTATCGTGATGATGCTGTGGTCAACTTCTTTCATCGCACTTCGGGGTCGGTAGCTTTTGACCAGGGTAATAGTATACCTCTTGCAGATGGCCGTACATTGTGGGTTGCAGAAGATACTTACAGCGACAGGCTGTTAAATCAGGTAGGCCTTTTCAATTGTAATCAGATCTTCGATATCCATAACTCGATGCTGTTGCAACCCGCAAACCATAGCTGGGACAATAAGCTAACCAACAATTTGATAACAACAGCATCGCCCTACAAATATGAAGTTGTACCAAGCCCGGGCGAGCATAATTCTTCTTACAGTTGGCCCGGCGTTGGCGTTGAGTTGAACGGGCATGTTTATATGTATTGTTTTGAAGCTACAGTTGGTGGTTCATCTACAACGGCATTGTACGATTTTACTGAAACAGCTGGTAACAACTGGCCAAATCCAGTTCGTACTACACCGGCAGGTATGAATGGGCCTATCACTTACACCGAAGGAATGATGAGGCCCGGAGATGGTTATGTGTATACCTACGGCAGCATTGGCGTATTTGTTGTAAAATACCTTTTTGTGGCGCGTTTTGCCGAAACTGACCCGCAGACCTGGACCTTCTGGAATGGTAAAAGCTGGCAATCTACACCAACCACAGCTACAGAAGCAAAAATTACAACTGCCACAACTGATTACGTGATGGCGAACACCGCAATTTCTTACGTGAACGGCAAATATGTAATGATGCAGATGGATATAGGTTACTTCTGTAACCCAAGCCAGCACAACATCTATGTATCAACATCAAATACGCCATTCGGCCCTTTTACTGCGCCTAAAAAGGTGTTCACAATTGAGGATAGGATAAATGGTTATGTTGCCAAATATTATACACCGGCAATACATCCTCAATTTAACAACGGCCTTGGTGAGTTGTTGTTAACGTATTGCCTTAACTATAACGGATCCGGAAGTCCGTGCAGCACAAATGTGTGCACAAACAACGGTTACATGGACCCAAACTTTTACCAGGTAAAGGGTGTTCGCGTGCCATACTCTTTAATAGGATTATGAAGATCTTCCTAAACAATTAACGTCATAATAATTACGGCAGTGATATTATCAACGAGCAATTGCAAATACTCAACTTTTATAGCTAAAACGTTTTATTGAAAAAAGTTGTATTCGTCTAATTATGCTTAACATAAACTATTTAAAACTTAAAGATTAACCGGTGAGCTTTAACTCCTTTGAGTATTTATTTTTCTTGCCGGTGGTTTTCATATCGTATTGGAAACTGAGGAGTTACAGCCAGCAAAATATTTTTTGCTGGCAGCTAACTACTTTTTCTATGGTTGGTTCAGCGTTAAATTTCTTTTACTGATATTCTTTTGTTCTTATGCAGACTTTTATTGGGCTTAAGCATCTATGAGAATAAAAAGTACCGTAAGCTTTTTCTGAGCCTGAGTATTGTAATGAACTTAGGGCTGTTATTTATATTTAAGTATTACAATTTCTTTATACAGAATTCGGTAGAGTTACTCGGCTACTTCCACCTTAAACCCGATCTGCTTTTACTCAATATTATACAGCCTATAGGATTAAGTTTTTTTACGTTTCAAACTATGGGTTATAACATTGATATATATCACGGTAAGTTAAAACCTACCAAAAATGTCATCGTGTTTTTAAACTTTACCAGTTTTTTTCCCCAGATGTTTGCCGGGCCAATTGAGCGGGGTAATGATCTGATTCCGCAGTTTGAACGCAAACGAATATTTAATTATGAATTGGCCGCAGAGGGAATGCGCCAGATATTATATGGGCTTTTTAAGAAAATGGTTATTGCAGATAAACTTGCCGTTAACGTTAATTACATTTTTTTAAATTATAGGTCGTTGTCCTCCGCTGAACTGCTTTTAGGCGGTATCTTTTTTTACATCCAGATATACTGCGATTTTTCGGGATACTCAGATATAGCTATAGGAACAGGTAAACTTTTAGGGATAAAATTGAGTCCTAACTTTCGTACGCCGTTTTTTTCCAAAACACCCCGCGAGGCTTGGTCCCGGTGGAACATGACGCTAACGGCCTGGTTTCGCGACTATGTATACATGCCTATGTTGTACAAAAATAGAAGCAGCACCCTATGGCGCATATTTTGCACCTTGGTGCTGCTAATGCTAATTGGGTTTTGGCATGGGCCAAACTGGACTTTCATAGTATTTGGGTTGTTAAATGGTTTATACTTTATCCCTCACATTATATCCAAACGTAATACAGGATTAAGAAGAAAACTTTTACATATAAGACAGCAACCCGCCTTATCAGGTGTTTCTATTTTTTTATTGTTCCTTTTGGGTTCGGTAACAACCGTTTTTTTCAGATCGCCAGACGTTACATCGGCCATCAATTATATCAGAAGGTTGTTTGGCCTTAACATCGGTGAACCGCCGCTTTTTTTGTTAAAGTTAACTCCATTGCTAATTATTTTTTTAGCATGGGAGTGGTTTCAACAGCAAAATGACTTTCAATTTAATGTGGCGAGCTTTAGCAAACCTGTACGCATAGGCTTATATTATCTGGTTGCCTTTCTTATTCTGTTGTTCGGAATATTTGTGGATCAAACTTTCATCTATTTCCACTTTTAATGAAAAGATTTGCATTTACATTTTTGTTGTACACAAGCCCACTTATATGCTACACACTTATTTGTGAATATTATTTTTTTGTGGATAAGGAAACCGTTGGGGTCGACAAGGTGGTAGAAGGGCAGCTCAAAAGTACTCGAGAAACCTATTATTTTCGGTCTTTCTTCAATAATTCGCCGTCGCTTTATAAGCTGAAGATGGCTCAAAAGAAAAATGCTGATATACTAATTATTGGCCAGTCAACGGTACTTCAATTTAGAGATGTCATGTTTCATCCGTTCGAATCTTCATTTTATAATATGGGATTTTCCATAAATAATATGAATGATTTAGAAAGTTTATTCCACAACATCAAAACCGGAAAATTACATAAACCAAAGTTGATCATCCTGGGCCTTGATGTCTCTTTAATTAAAAAGACCTTATACGTTAATCCGGATAACGAAATTTTGAACCCGCATTGCGATGAAGTATCTTATCCAAAATACCATGCAATGGCATCGCAATTATTCATCAAATCACAGTTAAGCAAAAAAACAGACGACGGGTTACCAAACCGGCATCTTGGCTTTGGTTATCTTGGCGAAAGGGGAACAGGGTTTAGAAGAGACGGAAGTATGCATTATGCCGGAGATATAGCAAAGTTTATTAAAGACCCGGTATTCAGAGATCCGGGTAATTACAAGAAGTTGCTTGACGATAAAGATTACATCTTTACCGAACCTTATGAAATAGACCAGGCGCTGTTAAAAAGGTTGCTGAATGATCTTAAGCTTTTAAAGCAAAGTGGCACTGAAGTAACCGTATTTATACCGCCAATATCAGACGATTTCTACTCTTACTTTGCCACTAACAAACAATTCAATGCTTTCTTTAACGATTATTTAGCCATACAAAGCAGTTTGGCCGATAATGGGTTTGATGTGATCAACTTTACTACTCCAAAAGATATCGGTCTTTCAGATATTTATATGTTAGATGGGATACACCCCGGAGAAGTCTTCACCGGTCGCTTATTGTATGAGCATATAGCTAAAAGCAAGCAAAAAGGGTTACTCAGTAAGGTTGATACCGGATACTTAAAAAAACTGATCCTTTCAAAAACTACTTTTCCACTTTCCTTTATGCGAGATACGTCCGTTTTTAATTATTGACGTAACGGACTTACTCATTCGTCTGAATTTTCAAAAACATTATAAAAATAATATCTCTGAAATATTTGTTTGTTAAATCGATTTAGCTTATTATTGTTAAACGATTTACCGCATAACCAATTATTGTTACGAAATTTTTATGAGACTAAGGCCGCAATCGTGGCTTAGGTATTCTGTGTGATCTTAGTTCTGAAAACCAAACGAAAGGATGACCTATTCAATCCTGCGTCAAGATAATTACTAACCAAAACATCACATTATGAAATTAAAATTTACTGTTATTGCTTTATCAGCAGTAGTGCTAATTGCTTTAGGTTGTAACAAGACCGAGCAAACAAAAGACCTGCAAAAAAACGCCGGGGCGGACGTTAAACAACCCGCAACCCCCATTAAAACGGCTGCAATATCCGGCGCTTATGGTACTTATACCATGGTTAACGTAGGTAGTGGTTTTGCTGCCGAAGTTGGCGGTTTTACAACACTCGGGCAAAAGCAAGACAATCAACGGGCAATTCAGCAATGGTCTGCTTCAACCACAACGCCGGAGCGCTGGCAAAAATGGAACGTGGTAGATTTAGGTACAGGTTATTACAAAATAGTAAACCTTTACAGCGGAAAGGTACTTGATGCGCCTAACAGTTCGCAAGGTACAGTGCTTACACAATACGATTGGCATGGCGGCACTAATCAACAGTGGCAACTGGTTGTTGTGGGGTTTGGGGCATATAAAATCATTAACAGATCTAACGGATTGGCCCTTACAAACGAAAACGGATCTACCACAAATGGTACAGCTATAACGCAACGTACTTTTGTTAATGATAGCTCGCAGTGGTGGGTATTTAATCAGTTTGCAAGAGACAGCTACCGCGACAATGAACTAACTAATTTCTTTAAGAGAACAACCGGTTCTACCGCTTTTGACGGCGTATTTTCCATACCATTAACATATGGCGCAAACAACGGGAAGGTTATGTGGCCAACAAATGATACGTATTGGAATAACATAAATGCTGATGGTAGCACGCCATGTTACGGCGGAGATCAGCCTATAGCATACCGGTGCAGTAATTTAATACAACCTGCACAAAGTAATGGTGTTTGGAATTTTTCGCCTTCTGCAACCAGTAACATTACTACATCATACGGCAACCAGTTTTTCCCGATACAGCCGGGTACCAGCTGGACATGGCCGAGCGGTGGTATTGAGATTGGAAGCCATGTGTATGTATATGCCGATGAAGGCAATGGCCTTGATCCAACAAGTGAAGGTATATATGATATATACCAGGGTAACGCACCAAGTTACACGGTTACAAGACTTAATACCCCGGCGCTAAGCAATCAGACAACCATAAGGTACATGCACGGTATGGTAAAAGTTACCGACGGCGGCGTTAACTATGTATACGTGTATGGTGCTAATGGTGGTGATGTATATGTGGCACGTTTCCCCGAAAGTAGTCCTTCTTCCTGGACGTTCTGGAATGGATCATCATGGGCATCAAACCCCACAACCGGTGCATCTGCAAAAATAGCTTCGGTGCCTAACGGCGGCTTTGGCGTAGCAAAGGTTAACGGTAAGTATGTAATTGCCAGTATGGATTACGGCTTTGGGTGTGATTTTGCACAACGCAATGTATATACATGTTTTAGCGCCGATCCAAAATCAGGGTGGTCAACAAACAAAGTTGTATACTCAATGCCGGATTACAAGCAGGGACACACCCCATACTTTTATCAGGCGGCCATCCATCCGCAATTTAACAGCAATAACGAGATGGTGTTCACTTACTGCGTAAATTTTTACGGCAGTTGTTTAACCCCATGTTCTAACGCTAACGGAACAATGGACCCTAATGACTATCGGGCCAAAGCGGTAAGAATACCATATGATCTGATCGGCATTTGATTACTGATGGCCAAATTCTTTTAATTCCTTATAACTACGTTTTCTAATGTTCAACATTCGTCAATATCCGTTTATTCTATTTGTATCCTTAATTTTCTCAACGTCTCTTTATGCTCAAAGCTGGCAATTTAAACAAGCGCCGCTAATGACAAGATTTGCAAAAGATGTTGACACGGGCAGTGTATTACCCGAGTATCCGCGCCCGCAACTGCAACGGACAGATTGGATGAATCTGAATGGGATATGGCAATACAAGCCCGGTACGTGGCAAAACGAGCCTTATCCTAAAAACGATCTTGGTAAAAGGATCTTGGTTCCATTTCCTGTTGAGGCTGCTTTATCAGGCGTAATGGAGCATCATGATCGTTTATGGTACCGCCGTAACTTCGTTATCCCTGCCGGATGGCAGGGGCGCCGTGTAATTCTTCATTTCGGTGCGGTAGACTACGACTGCGAAGTTTTTATAAACGATAAGTCTGTAGGTAAGCATCAGGGCGGGTATGACGCTTTTTCGTTTGATGTAAGCGATTTTCTTACTAAAGGCAATCAAACTATCACTGTAAAGGTATTTGATCCCACAGATGGCGGCGGATTTCCTCGTGGAAAGCAAACACTCAATCCCCAAGGCATCATGTATACATCTACCACCGGCATTTGGCAAACGGTTTGGTTAGAGCCGGTGCAGCGAACTCATATTGAAAGTGTAAAGATGACTCCGGACATTGATCATTCAGTACTGAATCTATCCTTACAAACTGCTTTTGGTGATCAAACGCAATTTACAGCCGAAATAAAAGAAAATGGCCACACTATTCAAACATATAGGGGTGACGCTTCTGCTCCTGCACAGATCAAGTTAAAAAACCCACATCTATGGTCACCTGATCATCCATTTCTTTACGATATGGATATTACCTTGCGTGATGATGCCGGTAAAACCGTAGATGTGGTTAAAACTTATTTTGGAATGCGAAAGAGCTCCATTGGTTACGATGGGAAATTTTACCGGCTTTACCTTAACAATAAACCGTTATTTCAATATGGCCCATTAGATCAGGGCTTTTGGCCGGATGGTATATACACTGCACCAACGGATGCTGCCCTGCGATCTGATCTGGAGATGATAAAAAAGCTGGGTTTCAACATGGTGAGAAAACACATCAAAGTTGAGCCGCAACGGTGGTACTACTGGGCAGACAAGCTTGGATTATTGGTGTGGCAGGACATGCCTTCGCCAAATTCCTATACTTTCGGCACACCTCCTCCCGAAAAGGAAGCATTCGCCAATGAATTAACCCGCTTAGTTGAAAATCATTACAATTCACCCAGCATCGTTACCTGGGTGATATTCAATGAAAATCAAGGTCAGCATGACACCAAAAAATATGTTGCATTGGTACGCGGGCTTGATCAGAGCCGTATCGTTAACGAAGGGAGCGGCTCTAATAACGTAGGAGTGGGCGATTTATATGATATTCATCCTTACCCGGCACCGATGTACCCGAGAAGCAAATCTCAGGCAAATGTTTGCGGTGAATTTGGGGGAATAGGATTTCAGCCTTTTGAGAAGGTTTGGAATAGCAAAGACCTTACGCAATATGTAACAATGAAAAATACGACCGATTACTTGGCATTATACGATAAGTTTGCCGGCATGTTGGCAAAGTTTAGAACATATAACGGTCTAAGTGCAGCCGTTTACACTGAAATAACCGACGTAGAAATAGAGCTTAACGGCCTGATGACCTATGATAGGGTGCTTAAAGCAGATGCCGACAAAATACGCCGGTCAAACGAAAAGGCGATGTACCAAAAAGTAATAAATAAAGACGTTATAATACTTTCTACGGCTGAAACTGAACCTGCAAAATGGAGCTACACATTTAAAATGCCGAAGGCGGACTGGACAACAGCTTCTACTGATACATCCGTCTGGAGCCAGGGGGAGGGAGGCTTCGGAACGTTCTTCACACCAGGTGCGCATATTGGTACAGAATGGAACACATCTGATATTTGGCTTAGGAGAAACTTCTCTTTAAGAAACGTTTCGCACGGTAATCTCAAAAACTTTAAACTACGCGTTCATCATGATGAAGACTGCGAAATTTACATCAATGGTAAGCTGGTGGCTAAGCTCAACGGCTGGACGAGTGATTATGAAGATGTTGATATGATGCCGTCATTCCAATCTGCATTAAATAAAAAAGGAAATAACATAATGGCGGTACACTGTAAAAACACCAACAGTGGGCAGTATATTGATGTTGGTTTAGTGTTAAACCGATAAATATGAATTTCCAGGATTAAGCGAATAAGTTTTATTTAGAAATACAAATTGAAAAACCTTTTATTTCTCAACCTAAGCTCTTATGAAATCATAGCGGCTGCAGTCGTATTAGCTGTTATAATCTATTCTTTAATAGAATAGTTAAACGTTAGATATCCTTTATTATCTGTGGTTATGAATTGTTTGAGTGGGATGTTGTGATTTGTTTACCTGTCAAAACGTTGTGAGGTGGTTGTCAAATGGTCAAATTTACGGTCGAACAATACGATATAATCAGACTTGGTGAAACAAGAAAGCCTTAGCAATTTGCTAAGGCTTTCTTTCGTTTTAGTAGTGATCCCGCTGGGACTCGAACCCAGGACCCCAACATTAAAAGTGTTATGCTCTACCGGCTGAGCTACGGAATCATCTTTTAACTTAGTGGATTGTGTTATCCGTTTCCGTTAAAGTGGTGCAAATATAGAAGTATTTGTAATTGTCTGCAAGGCATAAGTAAAATTAATTGTAAACTTTACAATAAGTGCCTATTAAACAAACTATTAAAATTTCATTATGCCAATGTTTCCCTTATCTCCGGCTAATAAAACTAATTTTCCATTTTTTGCCTTGCGGCAAACGTTATAGCTTCTATCATCGATTTTTTTCCAGGTCTTGCCGCCATCAGCGCTAATATTGGTACCTGATGTGCCCGTAGATAGGTAAGAATTGCCGTTTAGATGCTCAACAGAGGATTGGAAACCCTCAGGCGCAAGTGTTGGCATTGATGCTTTACTTATGTTTTCAGTACTATTTATTATAACAGCAACTGAATCTTTCAATTTATCTTTGGCATAGTTGCCGCCAACAATAATAATTTTGTCGCCATTTTTGGCAACCGAAAATGCTCCACGACTCGGTGTTCCATCGGTAAGCGGTAATTCGACATAATGCCAATTTTTACCGTTATCGGTTGAACTGATTAGCCTGCTTTTAGAGCCACCGCTTACTATCATGATATCGCTTTTATATACGCGGATACACGTGCCGCTGGCAGCAAATGCTGCTTCGTTTTTATAGGCACCCGGGGAATAATGTGCGGGAACCCAATTGTTACCACCGTCGTCCGTTTTCAGCAGCAGAAATTTACCATTGATAGGGTCGCCCAAAACAAAACCATGTTTAGGATCTTTAAAATCCATTGCATCCAAGAAATACGAGGTATCTCTTTGTTCAAAATGTTTGGTCCACGTTAGACCGCCATCTGCAGTTTTAAGTATGTAAGCCGGAGTGCCTGAGCTAATGATTACAGCGTCTTTATCTGAAAAGGCCTCGATATCTCTAAAATCAGATTTTTCATAGCCTTTTACTTGCAGCCAGCTCCAGCTACTACCGCCATCGTTAGTTATACCTACAGTACCGGCGCTGCCGCTTATCCAGGCGATTTTATCGTTCACAACCGATAAACCTCTTATGCTTGTTTTTTTGCCACTCTGAAGATTTATTATCGTTTGTGCTTGTGAGGAAAAAACTGAAATGAAAAATGCACAGATAATGGTGATTCTGAATTTATGCATACCGTAGATGTTTTGTTAAGTAGCTAAATTTAGAACACTTATTTCACTTTTGATTATGCAGTGGCGCTAAAAAAATTATATTTGCACCCTCTTTATGCCCGGATGGCGAAATTGGTAAACGTTGCGGTCTCAGAAGCCGTTGAGAATTGTCTCTTGAGAGTTCGAGTCTCTCTCCGGGCACTAAAAGTTGTGATAATAAGAGGTTGCCCCACAGAGGGGTATACAACTTAATAATAATTTGAGCCCGGGTGGCGAAATTGGTAGACGCACCATCTTGAGGGGGTGGCATTCGTAAGGATGTACGAGTTCGAATCTCGTTCCGGGCACATTCTTCAAACTTTCAGATCCACTTTACTGCCATCGTAAATTAATTGTGCAGTGCTCAAAGTGGTTTGCAATGATAAATCCGTTTCTTCAAATTTTCCTTTCCAAAAAGCCGCCGCAGCGGACAAAGAATGAAGTATTATTGTTTTTTCAACCTCATCACTATTTGTTAGGTTTTTATCTGCCCAGTTTAATTGATTTATAAGATCCTCAATAAATTTTCTGAACGCAGCAAGTGCAACATCATCTAATCCTGATGGTGTTAAAGCCGTGACCACGTCAAAAAGTGGGCTGTTGACTATGGATTTAACATCGTTTGCAAAATCCTTACCGAAGGATAGAGAACTTTTAATATTGATTCGTGCTTGGGTGAGCCAGCGCCAAATTTTTTTAAGCATAATTAAGATTGAGTTTTCTCGGGGAGGGTTATACCAAATAAATTACTAAAACCCAAAACCAGCATGTCTACGGATTTGAGGGCCAACACTATTTCAACTTTGGCTTCATCAGCCAACAATTGAGTACTGCCTACCCAAAAGGCAATTACAGTTGTTAGAATTGCGACCGACCTGAACATCCAGGTAGCCCACTGTGGTTTAGGCGAATTTATCGCCCCGAATTTCACGGTTGTTCTGTTATCCATTATTTTGATCTATTAAATATTTGTAGGCGTTAGCCAGCTTAGTATCATAGCCGAATTTTTTGTAGGCCGAACCATTGTAGTAATAAGCAACCTTTTGCCAGTTTTTAGTTTTTAATGCGGCTTTGAGCTGTGGCACAGTGTTTATCCATTTCAGGGTAATTATCACCTGGTTGTATTCGCTCACTTTTGCAAAATCCCACATCTTGCCAACGCTATCAAATCCAATTTCTGAGTAATGAAATCCCATTATCTGCATCATTCCTATAGATGTGCTTTTCATGGCTGCCTCAGGGTCTAATGCAAATGCATTGTTGAACGCTATCCATTCGGCTGTTTGATCACCTACACTATTAGCTTGCCATATTGAATTGCCATTATTGGTTTTCCGGTTAGATCTTAGTCTTTTGAACCAGGATGGTTCAAATTGAATAATTATGCGGCCTGTTGTATCAGAAAAGCCTTTTTGGTTACTCTCTACAATAATGAGTGCTTTTAATACTGAGTAATCGTAACCAAAGGCCAAAGCAAGTTCGCGCAACTGTTGGTCGCTTAACTTTTTCATGTAATTAATTTTGAAATGACGGTCTCTGTTATTTATGTACAGGAGAACTGATGAGACCTATTTGATGTTGCAGAACGGCAACCTGGCTTTCCAAGACTTTCAGCCTTATATCTGTGACACGGTTTTGTGATTCTTGTCTTAATCTCATATCCAGTATATCATTTCTTAGCTGAAAGTAAGATCCCATTACCGTTGCTACTATACTCGGTCGGTTTTGTTGTAGTTTTTTACGAGTGACTTAAGTAGGGGTGAATCCTCATAAATACTTAAGGCATCGCGCAGGGCGCCTGCCTTTAGATTAGGTATATCCTGCCCCACAACCGTAATAACCTGCTTAGGTGTAGCTATAGCCATACAAAATAGAACCTGCAAAATGGCAAAGGTCTTTCCCGAGTTACTGCCGCCTTGATTTACAACTACCGGCGAGTTACTTTCAAAATTTTGTTTAAACAGGATAGATGTTTTTTCATACATATGATTTGGTTAAAGGTTAACCTCTTTTTCATTTTCTGCTATTTTGGGGCCGGTGGTGGTTACAGCAATTGTGATATTTTTAGGCTGATCAATTGTTGCAGATTGCTCGTGTCTTTCGTTCCACCCCAAAGTTTTTAGCGCAAATATGGCACCTGTGGAAGGCTGGTAATGAAGCCGTTTTTCGTACTCTGCAGCAATCATCAATCTGCCCATTCGCAACTGGGCTTTAAAATGACCTTTTTGCTCGTAAGCCTCGTATTCCTCCAAACTGGTAAAACCTAAAAACAGTGCCATGCCGGTAAGGGTAGGGGGCTCGGGTTCACGGTCATAAACCTTTTGTTTAGTTGTTACAGCAGGATCTTTTTTATCCGGAACCTCCTCCAAATGATATTGCCCTTTTATAAATTCAAAATAATCAGCAATACGCTTACCATAAGGTTTGGTACTAATAGTTGGAGACATGAAAGATTTGTTTATGCTTAAAATGCCGAACGGCATATTTATATACAAAGATAAGAAATTTATTTGGCTTTGGCTAATATTTTTAGGATTAAATTTAAGTTAGATTTGCTGTAACTGTTGCGCTCGAAAAGTAGTCTGTTTTAAAATGGATTATATTTGCGCCGGAATTGGAGGTTCCCCTAACCCTTGTTCAATATAATGAAGATACTTACAGCTACGATGTTCATCATCGTTTTCCCTATATTGGTTTACGCGCAGGATAAAAGTACAGTAAAACTAAGCCAAAGCAGGATAACTGACACCCTTGAGATCAACCAGGCCGATACCCTGCAGCAGAAAGACCTTTACGATATCATTAAAGGGATCTTTAACAAAAAAGGCCATGTAACTAACGAACCAACTAAGGTTATCGGTTCAAAGCCGGTGTTTTCGATACTACCTGCAGTTGGTTACACGCTGCAAACCAAATTTGCGGTTACGCTTGCAGGTAATGTGGCATTCAGGGTTCCGGGTAATACGCGTATTTCAACAATTAATTCAAACTCCGCTTACACGCAAAACAAGCAGATCATCATCCCGCTTCAATCCAACATCTGGACAAGTGGCGACCGTTTCAATTTTATCGGGGATATCAAATACTACAAATATCCGCAAAGCACGTTCGGCTTAGGCACAGATTCCAAAGCGGCTAACGAAAATCCGATGGACTATACATTGTTCCGCTTTTATGAAACAATACTTACGCGCATTGTGGGCAACCTTTACGCAGGTGCCGGGTTTATTTTTGATAACCACTTCAACATTTCTGAAAAAGGTAATCCCGATGGCATCGTATCTGACTATGCTAAATACGGCCCGCAAAGCAGTACCACATCTTCAGGGATAACGCTCAATGCTTTGTTTGATGTAAGGGATAATTCCATTAACCCATCAAAAGGTTTCTATGCTGCTATGCAATACAGGGATAACAAACTGTTTTTAGGCAGCACAGCTTCATGGCAATCATTGATCATCGATGTAAGGAAATATTTTCGCTTCCCTAAGCAATCTCACAACGTATTGGCCCTATGGAGTTACAATTGGCTGGTGCTTGGTGGTAAGACACCTTACCTCGATCTGCCTGCCAACACATGGGACCAATATAACGGTACAGGCAGGGGATATATCCAGGGGCGCTTTAGAGGATCACAAATGGTTTACGGCGAGGCCGAGTACCGTTTTGGCCTTACCCGAAACGGGTTACTGGGCGGTGTTGTATTTGGTAATGCCGAATCCTTCTCTGCTGAACCCGGAACAAAATTGCAGAAAGTGCAGCCCGGGTACGGTGCCGGCGTCCGGATCAAATTGAATAAAGTATCTAAAACCAACATCGCGATTGACTATGGTTTTGGCAGCCAGGGATCAAAAGGGATATTTGTGACCGTTGGCGAAATATTTTAACAATGGCTTAACTAAAAAATAAATGAAAATTTGATGAAATTTAATTATTTTGAGCAAACCTTTATGATAGTCACTCCGTTATATCAGTAACGTTAAAAAATGTTAAAAACAGTGCGGTAAGGGTTTTCGCTGTAGATAATTAATAATGATTTTGTAGTTTTATTGCATCTTATTATGCAGTTAAGAAGGTTTACTAAATGCTATGTCGTTTTGATGATGTTCCTTGTGGGCTTCATATCGGCGTGTCAAAAAGACACTAACGAGCAGGCGGTTCTTAATCATAAAGCATCCCTTGCTGCTGATAGTGCGCTTAAGGCAACATCGCCTGATAATTATCTTGCAACTTCAGGTACACTTATTTTAAAACTTCAGGATTCTGTTTACACTTTTAATGCCGCGACCGACTCGGTTGCATTTGTTAATTTGAAAAGCGGCAATAACCATTACTTTGGTTTAACTGCTATTAATAAAGCGCATGATGTAAGCTTCGGCATAAGCTCTAAAGGCATAGCTACAGATAGTGTTATTAAAGCCGTAGCCGGCGGGCAGTTACTGGTAATGAAAGATGCTATGCATACCAACCAGTACACGCTAACACCTTACGCCAAACCCGGCGACTCAGGTGTAATCCATTTAACCTCTTACATGAAGAACGACACACTTGCCAAAGGAACGTTCTTTACCTTTTTAACAAAAGATGAAAAATCAAATTCTCCGTTTTATCGGGTGGAAGGGACATTCGAGTTGCGTTTAAAAGAAAAAAAATAAGCATACGTGTAACTTTGACACATTATTGTAAAAAACAATTTACAATAAGGATTTGTGGCCTTCGGGGCTCAAAAAACGCCTTTTTTTGCTTATATTTGCAAAAAAGAAAAGGAGTTTAATGAAAGTATTTATTGGTGGCCTACCGCTGGAAGTGAGCGAGGCCGAACTAAATGCAGTTTTTGAAGATTTTGGGCCTGTTAAGTCCCTTAGAATTATCAAAGACCGTGAAACCAAACAAAGCAGAGGCTTCGGTTTTGTTGAAATGGTTAATGATGACGAAGCAAAAGAAGCCATCAAATGCATGAATGGCCAAAGCTATTACGGTAAACGTATTACTGTTAATGTTGCAGAAGATAACGGGCCTGGTTTTAACCGCTCGAGTTTTAGTCGCAACTAACATCATTTTAGATAAAGAAAGCCGGAATCACCGGCTTTTTTTATGCCTTTTATTTTAGTGCCTCAAAAAAACACATAACTGAAAATACAACAATAACAGTAGTGGTATAGCTTTTTATTTGTATTGTTGTGTATAAAAATACCCCTTTGCACCTTTTATCGCACATCAATCGTTTGTGGCTAAAGTTAACCGGCTCAATGGCCGAGTTCCCTTTAGAAGTTAGGATATTTCATTCGTTGTGTATCCTGGTGATCATTGCGCTTGCCTATAACGTCCCGTTCAATTACGCTATAGGTTTACCGTTGGTATCTCTCATAAGCCTGGTAACGCTAACCATCTTCTCGTTCCTTTATTATCGATCCAGGTACCAGGGTAAGATAAAATCAACAATGGTAGTTTTCACTATTGTTGGCAATTTGCTTTTCCTTGTCAACTTTATCATTAATTCTGGTACGCAAGGGCCTACGGCATTGCTGATGGGGCTTTGTATGTTCCTGATCTTTTGCGTTGTGCCAAAAAGCCAGCAAAGGTTTTGGATGCTGCTCAATATCGCGATCGTACTAACAGGAACCTGGGTTGAATATTATTACCCGAAGTTGATCCCCAATACTTACAAGAGCCGCGAGGATCGTTATTGGGATATTTCGTCAGCTTATTTAGTGGTTGTTGTAGTGCTTTATTACACCATAAATTACCTGCGCAGAAACTATGATTACGAGCGCCGCTCGGCATCGATAAAGGCACAGTCTATCGAAGAAAAGAACATACAGATAATTGCACAGAACCAAGAGCTTGAACGCATCAATACGGAAAAGAACAAGTTGATGTCAATAATAGCTCATGACCTCCGGTCGCCTTTGAGCAATATTCAAAATTATCTTGAATTGGTTACTGAGTACGGGCTTGACACGCAAGAACGGCGTATGGTTGAAAGCGACCTGCTTAAGGTAACCCGCCGTACAATAGATATGCTTGGGAAATTGTTGGTATGGTCAAAAGCCCAAATGGATGGCGTAAATGTTAAGCTGAGCTACATCAGCCTCAAAGACGCCCTCTTTAATACGCTTGAGCTTGAAAAATCTATTGCACTCAAGAAAGACATCATTCTGACAGCCCAACTCGATTGGGATATCAGAATTATTGCGGATGCCGATATGCTCCAATTAGTGATCCGGAATTTGTTAAGTAATGCAATCAAATTTACTGCTAAGGGTGGAGAAATAAGCATGAAAGCAGAGCGGGCTGGTAACGAGTGTCGCATCAGTATAACGGATAACGGCGTTGGTATCTCACCTAAAAAACTACCCGAACTATTCTCCCTCCGGGTAAGTTCAACCTTTGGTACCGACAATGAGAAAGGAGTGGGCTTAGGGCTGCTGCTTTGCAAAGAATTTACCGAGTTGCAGGGCGGCCGTATCTGGGCCGAAAGTGAACCAATGGTAGGTACCACGTTTTTTGTAGCAATACCTGTGTAAATAAAGTCAAAAACATTATGTTGAGCTGACGGGTTTTTAATATTGAATTTCTAATTTTGACTTCACATGAGGCCGGGCGATAAAGTAGTTTGCATTAATGATAAGATTGATCCTGAAAAGAACGAAGAGATACGTCGCGACTTTGAGATCTGGATCACCAAAGATAAAGAGTACACCATCCGCGAGATATTAGACAACAACGGTATTGTTACCGGCGTGCTGCTCGATGAAGTTCATAATTTCCCCAAATTTTTCAAATTGATCAACCGTTTCCAGGAGCCGGCTTTTGCTATCTGGCGCTTCAGGAAACTCAACTACGCCAGTGCCCCTGCAGAAGCCATAGCCGAAGTTGAAGAATTGGTTGAATCAGAACAATTGGTAAAAACCAATTAATTCATTTTAATACACCCATTATGTATAGTTCATGCTTGCTATTTAATATATGCTATATGGCATATATATTACCAGCCCCTATGCGCAGTTGCTTCTGTCTCTACTAGTTGTGTAAGCACTGCTTTCAACATAGCTTCCCGTGCCCATTGTTGTTCAGCTAATGATGCGTCTTGTTTATACCAGTCAATAGCCTCGTTTATTTGTATTCGAGCACGGTAAGCATATTGCTTGTTCGGGTGCAGCTTTTGGCCTTCGTAGCTGTTCATGTTTTCGCATTTGATGATCTTAGCAAATGATTTTACGGGGATTTCCATTCTCAGGCAATCATCAAGTGAGTTTTTAAAGTCCTGCTTATCTTCAAGCCACAGCGTTAATGTGTCGTCCGTCAGGTCGTGGTCTGCTATACAGATTCGGCTGTAATTGTAATCTACTGTAATGATCAGCCACCAAAGTTGGTCGCGAAATTTTTGTGAAAGTCGTATCATGGCGTGTTTGTTGGTTATTATCAGATGATCTGTTATCGCGTCGTTGCCTGCGTTATAGGGATTGAATAAATTTTGGCGACCAGCCGGGAAGATATTTTTGTATGGCAGCGATTTCCCCACTATACTTGGCACAGGCTCGTTGATAACCTTCGTACCGTTGCTGTAATTCTTTTTTTGATAGCTGTTTTGAGCCGTTTATTGTTTTAGTTCTGAGTGCGGAGTAAACAATGTGCATATAAATTGATTTAAATTTATCAAACAGTTTGTATAGTATTTTCTTTAATATCTGTAATTCGGATTTTGGATGACAAATTATTTAGTACTATATTGCCCTGATTGACAAAACAAATATAAAGAATATTCTTGATTTAAATCAAGAAAAAATCTTTAAATATTTTTATTCGATATGGAAGATTCATTAAAACCAAACAAGATAAAAACGGTACGACCTGAAACACTGGAGTTTATAATTCTTTATAACCAATTAAGAGGCCGTGCTTTTAATAATAATACTGAATTGGCAGAAGCGCTTGGCTTTAATTCAGCAAGCTCAATTACTGAGATCATCAAAAGCAGACAGAATATTGATCCTGAAAAACTCAAGATTTTTAAAGAAAAATTTGGAGAGCAGCTTGGTATCCGTAAAACCGCAGAAAAACCTGTAGTGCAGCGTTCAGAAGAGGGGATACCTATGTATGACATTATTGCAACAGCATCAGGCGTTGAGGTGTATAATGACATCAATGATTCGTTACCTGTAGGCCGTATGAACTTCCCAGGAATAGAGGAGTGTGATTTTGCGCTGCCGGTTTGGGGGCACTCTATGTACCCTTACCTGGAGAACGGCTGTTGGGTTGCATTAAAGATCATCAATGATAAAAAAATATTACCCGGCGAGGTGTACTATATAGAATGGGGTGATTACCGAATGTATAAACGCCTGTTAGCAAGTGATAACCCGGAAGAGGTTATCGCCCATTCAGATAATGTAACTGAAATGGTAGGCGGCCGTCTGAAATATGCTCCTTTCCCCATACGCATTGATGAGATAAAAAAGCTCTGCCTGGTGAAGGATATCCATAAAAAACATAATCATTAGGCCTCACGCTGCCCTCTCCAAAGGAGAGGTTTCTAATGGTGGGGTATTTAAATCTTCTCCAAAGGAGAGGATTTAGGTGGGCTTCCTCACTGACGCGTTAATTAACCAGGCTTTTTGACTTTTTAATTTTGACTTTTTACTTTTTACTTAGTATGATTCGTTTAGCCCTTATCTCCGATATCCCTCAAATAATGCAACTGGTTAAAGAGGTTGTACCTGTTATGCGCGCAAGCGGTAACCTGCAATGGGATGATACCTATCCAAACCCTCAAGTTTTTGAGCAGGATATAAACGAAATCCAGCTTTGGGTCGCTGCGATTGATAATGAAATTGCCGGAGTAACAGCTATCACTACAGAGCAATATCCGGAATATGCACAAGCCGGAATGGACATCAACGAAGAAGCGATAGTTACCCACCGTTTAGCAGTTAGTCCGCGTTACCAGGGCAGGGGTATAGCTGCATCACTAATGCAGCAGGCAGAAGTTTTGGCATTGGAGAGGGGGATTCCTTTATTACGTGTTGATACCAATAGCCAGAATACAGCTACTCAACGTTTGTTCCCAAAAATGGGCTACGAATTTAAAGGTGAGATCACCTTACAATTTAGACCGGGATTGAAGTTTGTGTGTTTTGAGAAGCGACTGCCTACTCAAAAATAAGGCTGAACATCAAGGTACGCAAACCAAGTTTGCTGAGCGGGGTGGCATAGGGGGTGTTGTCCTGTACCAGCATATTGGTAAAGGAGTTGGAGAACTTGATCTCCGGCGAAAGCTTAAAGTATTCGAAATAAATATCGAAGCCCGCCCCAACCTCATAAGAAGAATATCCTTTAACGTTTCGCAGCAATCGTTCTGTAGGGTCAATATTATCGCCTGGGTCTTTCTTCGAGCCTATGCTTTGCGAATATTTGAGCCCTCCTAAAAGATAAACCCGCATGTTGGCGATCCTGTCAGATTTTAGCTTTAGTTGAAGCGGGAAATCAACGGTTGTGGTTTGTACAGATTTTACCACATTTTCATTCGGGTTATCATAGTAATAAGCCACTTTTCTATCGGCAAACAGGAGGGAAGGTGTTACCCTTGTTTCCAAATGGTCGGTTAATCTATAGCGGGTAATAAAGCCAACCGCAAAGCCGGGCGACGAGGGTGAAAAAATTGCCTTCCTGAATGTGGTCACCGCCTCATTGTTGTTTTGCGGGTCACGGAAAGGCGTTTGCCAATCAGGCTTTTTAACTACATCAAAGTGGCTTTGTACATAAGAGAATAAAAAACCGAAACTGAGATCGTTCTGGTCGGCGCCCCCACCCCAGGCTTGCGCAAATAGCTTATTGCTGCAGCACACCAGTATAATGATGGTTAGGAGCCGGAGTTTTATCATTTAATGCCGGTATAAATGGAGCAGATGCCAAATAGCAGCGGCCTTACCTTGGTTTCTTTAAAACCAGCCTTGTTCATTATCGCCCTAAATGCCTCTCCATCCGGGAAGGCGGCTACAGACTCAGGCAAATAAGTGTAAGCCCTTGCGTCTTTAGAGAAAAGCTTGCCTATGCCCGGCGTTATATAATTAAAATAAAAGTTATAGAGCTGCTTAACAGGGAAGCCCTTGGGTTTAGAAAACTCGAGCACTACGGCCTTGCCTCCGGGTTTTAAAACTCGGTTAATATCTGTAAGCCCTTTTTCAAGGTCTTCAAAGTTGCGAACGCCGTAAGCAACAGTAACCGCATCAAATCCGTTATCGTTAAAAGGGAGCTTTTCAGAGTCGCCAAGTTTAACTTCAAATTTATCACTAAGGCCACGTTTGGCTATCTTTTGCTTAGCTACCTCAAGCATGCCGGCAGATATATCAACCCCGATGATCTTCTCGGGTTTAAGCAATTTAAGTGCCTCAAATGCAAAATCGCCGGTGCCGGTAGCAACATCCAATATCAGCTTGGGCTGGTCTTTTTTTAATTCGTTTATCGCTTTCTTCCGCCAAATGATATCTATCCCTAACGACATAAAGTGATTAAGAAAATCATAGGTTTTAGAGATATTGTTGAACATATCGGCAACCTGTTCTTTTTTGGTAGCCTGGTTCTGATATGGAGTTACTGTTTTGCTCATGTTTTCGGCAGTAAAGATAAGTATTTTTGTAGCTTGTACCGTTTTAACATTGGTACTCAACACTCAAATTAGTTTGCAATAATTAACTCTTACCTACCGCCAATTATCCAAATAAACTATTGATTATGCACTTTTAACATAAAGTTCTATCTTCACAGTTCAGCAGTTCTTGCTTTTAAAACCTTAAATTTCAAACTAAACTATACTGATAACCATGAAAGAAAATTCTGAAGCGTCGCGCAGAGGCTTTTTAAAAAAGCTTGCTACTACCACCGCTGCAGTTGCCGCCGGCAGCAGTCTTATAGCTGCCGACAAAAACACGCCATCGTTCTATTACCTTAAAAAGGAATACAAGCCGTTTGGTCCTAATGATCAGGTAAACATTGCCTTGATTGGTGCCGGAGGTATGGGTACGCAGGATACCATTGTAGCCCTGCAAGTGCCGGGTGTAAAGTTGGTTGCCGTTTGTGACCTATACGATGGCCGTTTGGCAGATGCTAAAAAGCGCTGGGGTAATGATATTTTCACTACCAAGGTTTACAAGGAAATACTTAATCGTAAAGATATTGATGCCGTTATTATAGCAACGCCCGATCACTGGCACCAGCAAATATCTGTTGATGCCATGCACGCCGGTAAACACGTTTACTGCGAAAAACCGATGGTACACTCGGTTGCCGAAGGCCCTGCGGTAATAAAGGCCCAAAAAGAAACTGGTAAAGTATTCCAGGTAGGTAGCCAGGGCGTATCATCATTAGGCAATGAAAAAGCACACGAACTCTTAAAAAGCGGCGCTATCGGTCAGCTTAATTACGCCGAAGGTTTTTGGGCACGCCGCGCACCCATTGAGGTTTGGCAATACCCTATACCAGATGATGCTTCGCCGCAAACTGTGGACTGGGAAACTTATGTAAGCAACGTACAAAAACGCCCTTACGATTCAAAAAGATTCTTCCGCTGGAGAAATTATACTGACTATGGTACCGGGATGGCTGGCGATTTATTCGTGCACCTTTTTAGCAGCTTACACTTCATTACTGATTCGATGGGGCCGAATAAGATCTACGCTTCGGGCGGACTGCGTTACTGGAACGATGGCCGCGAAGTGCCGGATGTGTTGTTAGGTACGTTTGATTATGGTAAAACTGCTGCTCACCCGGCATTTAACCTTTCCCTTCGTTGTAATTTCGTTGACGGCACCAGCGGTACCACATACTTAAAGTTAGTGGGCAGCGAAGGCTCTATGGATATAACATGGGATAGTGTTACACTTAAGCGTAATAAAACCATCGCTTCCGATGATCCATTCTATTTGGAAAAGCTACGTAAAGCAGGTCAAAGCAATAGCTCTCGCAAACAAATACTTCCTCCTGAGGAAATTACTTACAATGCCGAAAAAGGCTACCTGGGTGGGCCGTATGACCACATGAATAACTGGATAACTGCCATCCGCAATAACGGTAAGGTTACCGAAGATGCTGTTTTTGGTTACCGCGCTGCCGCACCAGCTTTATTGTGTAATGATAGTTACTACAAGAACAGCCCGATGCTCTGGGATCCGGAGAACATGAAAATGATTAAGAAAGCTTAGCATGAAAAAGCATATTAAAATTTTGAGCTTTGCAGCGCTATTATGTGTCGCAGGCTCACAAAGTTTTGCCCAGGCCAAAAAGAACGGATGGGTAAGTCTTTTTGATGGCAAAGACCTTGCGGGCTGGCACGGCTTTAACAAAACCGGCCCGGTTAAAAACTGGGAAGTTGAAAACGGTGCCCTGGTTTGCCTCGGCGCCGTAAAAGGCACTGATACCGGCGGCGATATTGTAACCGATAAGGAATACGACAACTTTGAGTTGACCTGGGAGTGGAAGATTGATAAAGGCAGCAACAGCGGCGTGCTTTACCATGTGGTTGAGGATCCGAAGTATGATGCAGCATATTTAACTGGTCCCGAATACCAGATAATAGATGACATAGGCTGGGTGCCGGATAAACTGGAAGACTGGCAAAAAACCGGTGCGGATTACGCCATGCATGTTGCAAACGGCAACAAAAAAATAATGCCGGTAGGACAATGGAATACCAGTAAGATCATTTTTAATAAAGGCCATGTTGAGCACTGGCTGAACGGTAAAAAAATCGTGGAGTTTACCGCCTGGGATGCCGACTGGCAAAAACGCAAAGCCGAAGGCAAATGGAAAGACCATCCTGAATATGGTATGGCTAAAACCGGCCACATTGCCCTGCAAGATCATGGGCACAAAGCTTATTACCGAAACATTAAGATAAAGGAGTTATAAGTATCAAACCAAACTTGTCATTGCGAGCGTAGCGTGGCAATCCCCGACATACAGAGCCGCTCTGGGTATCGAGGATTGCCACGTCGCCTGCCGGGTCCTCGCAATTGTAAAGGTCAATTAATTCGGTAACAGAATTAGCTTTAAAGAATAAAGCAATATTGTTATGCGGAACATTAATAATGACCTTACGTTAAAGCGGAATTATCTGAGCAAATACCGTTTTCTGATCAGCGAATACGAGCAGGTCAAACGCAGGGAACATCCTGTTTATCGCTTTGCCAGGGATTTCTATTTGGCCCATGATACCGATGCCCGAGCGTTTTTGAAATACTACAATCTGTTCAAACAATCGGGCAATGAGCTTGATCTGCTCCCGCAGAAGCGCGGGCCGAAGTACGGCAGTCGCAGGCCTTCTCCGGTTGAGGAACAGCAAGTGCTCGAATTGCGGGATAAAGGCTGCAATAAGTTCGAGATCAACAGCCAGCTCAGGCAGAAATCCGATACCTTTACACCATCGCCATCAGGTATTTACAATATTCTGAAGCGCAATGGGCGTAACCGTTTAAAACCGGTTGACAGGGAAATCAAACAAAAGATCGTCAAGGAGCGCATGGGCCAGTTAGGACATATCGATTGCCATCATTTAAGTAAAAGCGTTATACGCGGACAAAACAGAAAGCTGTACCTGCTTTGCGTACTGGATGACTACAGCCGCCTGGCATGGGCACAGGTGATGACAGATATCACAGCACTCACTACGATGTTCACCGCAATGCATTGCATGCAGGCGCTCAAACGGGAGTTCGGCATCCAGATGGAGGAGATCATTGCAGACAACGGCCCGGAGTTCGGAACGGCTGTAAGTCAAAACAAAATGAACCACCCTTTTGAGCGTATGCTGGTCGAAACAGGTATCAAAAGAAGATATATGAAACCCTACCGGCCGCAAACTAACGGCAAGGTTGAACGCTTCTGGCGGACGCTCAAAGAGGACCTGATCGAAGATACAGACTTCGATAGCCTCCAGGAGCTGGAAGATGAACTGCTTAAATACCTCGTGTACTATAACTGGGAAAGACCTCATCAGGGTATCGGTGGAAAAAAACCTATTGATATGGCTACCCTAAACAACAAAAAATAATACCTGATTCTGTTACCGAATTACCTAACCCTTACAGCAATGACGGGGTAAAAAGAAGGCCCTGCATTTGCAGGGCCTTCTTTATTTTAATAAAACTTCGGTAATGGATTTAACCCTACATCCTGGCGTTGGTGCCAGTATGGATAGATCGGGTCTCGGTCGCTGGCGGCATCAAGTTTTTTAACTTGCTCCGTAGTCAGGTTCCAGCCTACGGCATCCAGATTTTGTTTTAGTTGTTCCTCATTACGGGCACCTATAATAATGTTGGCAACCGTTGGACGTTGCAATAACCAGTTAATGGCTACTTGCGCAACAGACTTGCCTGTTTCTTCGGCAACCTGGTCTAAGGCATCAACAATTGTATAAAGTCGTTCGTAATCTGTTTCCGGTCCGTGGCTGCCGCCCTGCGCGCGGCGATTATCTTTCGGCAACTCCTGGCCGCGGCGATATTTACCACCCAACTGACCAGATGCCAGCGGACTCCATACAATGGTGCTCACGTTTTGGTCAATTCCTAAAGGCATCAGTTCCCATTCAAAGTCACGATCTAACAATGAGTAGTAAGCCTGATGGGCAATGTACTTAGCCCATCCGTAACGCTCAGATACCGATAACGACTTCATTAAATGCCAGCCCGAGAAATTTGAACAGGCTATATAACGGATCTTACCTGCGCTGATCAGGTCATCCAGCGTGCGCAGTGTTTCTTCAACCGGGGTGTTGCCGTCAAAGCCATGTAAATGGAAAATGTCAATGTGGTCTGTTTTCAAACGTTTCAGGCTTTCTTCAACAGAAATGGTTAAATGATAGCGCGAAGAACCAAAATCGTTGGGGCCGTCGCCCATACGAAAGGTTGCTTTTGTAGATATCAAAACGCGATTGCGCAATCCTTCGAGCGCCTGGCCTAAAATCTCCTCAGATACACCGCGAGAATAAACGTTGGCGGTGTCAAAGAAGTTTACACCTGCATCAAGGCATAAGTGAACCAATTTTTTGGCGTCCTCTAATTGAGTATTGCCCCAGGCCTTAAAAAAGTCTCCTTTGCCACCAAAGGTTGCAGTTCCAAAACTTAGCACGGGCACATGCAAGCCCGATCCTCCTAACTGTCTGTATTCCATAGTGTAATATTTATAGTAAATGTATTGTTAAGGCTAAATGCCAACGGCATCAAATCTCGGTAGTAAATGTTTCCCAAATATCATGCAAATACCATAATGGATTATTTGCGCCAAACTATCCTTACCATAAAAAGACAAATAAAGTCGGTATAAAAACATAATTTCGCTGCCGATAGTTACATCTATTATGTCAAAAATAGCTTTAATAACAGGTGCCACCGCCGGCATTGGCGAGGCTTGTGCACATACTTTCGCACAGCAAGGTTACGATCTTATACTTACGGGCCGACGGTTAGACAGGCTTGAGAAAGTTGCAGGGCACCTTAATGATAAATATAACGTAGAAATAGCAGTATCATCATTTGATGTGCGTAACCGCGAGGATACGCTCGGTAGTCTGGAAAGTTTACCGTCAAAATGGCGACAGGTTAGCGTTCTGGTGAATAATGCCGGCTTAAGCCAGGGGCTTGATCCCATTAATGCAGGAAGCTACGATGATTGGGACACTATGATAGATACCAACATTAAAGGCTTGCTTTATGTAAGCAAATTAGTATCAAACTGGATGATTACCAACGGCGGCGGGCATATTATCAACATCGGCTCTATTGCCGGTAAACAAGTTTATCCTAACGGAAACGTCTATTGTGCTACCAAGCACGCTGTTGATGCGCTTACCAAATCAATGCGGATAGACCTTTTGTCGCACGGCATAAAGGTAACGGCTATTCATCCGGGTATGGTAGAGACCGAATTTTCTGAAGTACGCTTTAAAGGAGATAAAGAAAGAGCCAAAAAGGTTTACGAAGGTTTTGAACCGTTAAAGGCAGCAGATATAGCCGAAACTATTTGGTTCGTGGTATCGCGCCCAGCGCATGTAAACATCAATGACCTGTTAATAATGCCTACATCACAAGCTACGGCAACTAATGTTTTAAAGAAGTAAGTCGGAAAGTTCGCAGTCGGAAAGTCCGAAAGAAGAAATATATAACAACCCAATCCGGACTTTCCGACTTATCGGACTTCCGGACTAAAATTAAAGAACCATGTCACTTATATCACAAATAGACCAGGATATCAAACAGGCAATGTTAAGCAAGCAGGCCGATAGGCTGCGTGGCTTACGCGCCATTAAGTCGGCTCTGCTTCTGGCTAAAACAGAAAAAGGCGCAGCCGAAGAACTTACACAGGAAGCAGAAATAAAGGTGTTGCAAAAACTGATAAAGCAACGTAAAGAATCTGCAGACATATACAAAACACAAGGCCGCGAAGACCTTTACGATATTGAAATGGCCGAAATGTATGTTATTGAACCATACCTGCCACAACAAATGACGCGTTTTGAGATAGAAGGTTACATACAAGAATTGATAACAAGGTTAGAGGTTACCTCAGTAAAAGATATGGGCAGGGTAATGGGCGTAGCCAATAAAGAGCTTGCCGGCCGTGCCGATGGTAAAACTGTATCTGAGGTGGTTAAGCAGCTTTTAGGGTAAAGTCAACGGCTTAATTATCTATAAAAGGTGTGAAACTGTATTTATAATTATAATTTTACAACAGTTGAGGCTAAGCCTTAACAGATAAAATAGAACTTACTTACAATTATATGGAGCTGGTGCTTAGACAAGAACATGGATTTAGCTATATCGAAGTTGGTGAAGGCGAACCGCTTTTGCTTTTACACGGCTTGATGGGCGCTTTAAGCAACTGGCACGATGTTGTTGAAGAATTTAGTAAAGAGTATAAGGTGCTTATACCAATGCTGCCTATATATGAATTGCCTATACTTACTACCGGTGTAAGGGCATTATCTAAATTTGTACACAAGTTTATCAAATTCAAAAAGCTGAGAAATGTTACGCTGTTGGGTAACTCGCTTGGTGGGCATGTGGGTTTAATTTATGTACTGGCGCATCCTGGCTATGTAAAGGCGTTGGTGCTAACCGGTAGTTCGGGTTTATATGAGAATGCCTTTGGCGGATCATTCCCGAGGCGTGAGAATAAGGATTTTGTGCGTGAGAAAGTACAATTCACATTTTACGACCCTGCAATTGCTACCGAAGAACTGGTAGATGATGTTTACCAAACCATAAATGACAGGCCTAAGGTTATACGCATTTTGGCAATGGCGAAATCTGCCATTAGGCATAACATGAAAGACGAACTGCGCAAGATAACCATGCCGGTTTGTTTGATATGGGGCCGTGATGATAAAATTACCCCGCCGGAGGTAGCTGTTGAATTTAACCAGCTGATGCCAAACTCAGAACTGCACTGGATAGATAAATGCGGGCATGCACCAATGATGGAGCGCCCTCAGGAATTTAATACCTATCTTAAGGGTTTCTTAGATAAAATAAAACGATAATATATGCGTGCAATTGAGCTTATAGAAGACGCGATACCCCCGGTACATACCTCTGATAGTATACAGAAGGTTTTTGACCGTATGGCAGAGTTTCGTGTGCGCCATATGCCAATTGTAAACGAAGACCAGTTTTTGGGATTGGTAAGTGAAGATGACCTGATTGAAGAGCCTGATTATAACACGCCGATAGGTGCACTTGCGTTATCTCTTGTAAACCCTTATGTGGTAGAGGAGCAGCACATCTACGATGTTATCCGTTTGTTTTATGAACAGCAGCTTACAATAGTGCCTGTACTCAATCAAAAAAAAGAATATCAGGGGCTTATCAGTATCAATTGCATGGCAGAGTATTTTGCCAAACTTACTTCCTGTTCAGAGCCGGGCGGTATTATTGTGCTTGAAGTGGATATCAAGAATAACTCATTGGCACACATGTCGCAGGTGGTTGAGTCTGATAATGCACAGATCCTGAGCTCATATACCCGTACCTTTCCAGACTCTACCCGTATGGAAGTAACACTGAAGGTGAATAAGCAGGATGTTTCAAACATACTGGCAACCTTTCAGCGATACAGTTACGAGGTAAAGGCTACCTTTAATTCTACCGATAACAATGATAACTCGATGGATAGGTATGATTCATTGATGAACTACCTCAATCTATAGCAAAAGCCACACATGAAAATAGCAGTTTACGGAAGGCAGTTCAATGATGCATCTATATTTCCGTACATCAGGCAGGTATTTGATACCTTGTTACAACATAATGTGGAGGTTTGCATCCATCCGCTTTTAAACGAGAATTTACAGAACCACATCGATACATCGGCGTTCACCGTGCTTAATTGTGACTCGGCTTTAAAAGGTCATATCGATATATTTCTTACGCTTGGTGGCGACGGTACCCTTTTAGATATGGTGAGCGTTGTGCGCGATACCGGCATCCCCGTTATTGGTATCAATTTTGGGCGCCTGGGCTTTTTGGCAAGCATCAACAAAAGTGATATCGCTGCAGCAATACATGCGGTAGTAAATCAAGAATATACATTAGATAGTCGTGAACTACTGGTAATAGATTCCGATGAAAAGATCTTCGGCGACAATAATTTTGCACTTAACGATATTACCATCCACAAACGTGATGACTCGGCCATGATCACCTGCCATGTGGCTTTAGATGGCGAGTTCTTAAACTCCTACTGGGGCGATGGTATCATCGTTTCAACACCAACCGGCTCAACCGCCTATTCTTTAAGCTGTAATGGTCCTATCATTTTCCCGCAGTCTGATAGTATAGCCCTAACACCGGTTGCCCCTCATAATTTAAATGTGAGGCCGGTGGTATTGCCAAACACAAGCCGGGTATCAATAGATGTGGATTATCGCGGCAATAATTATATTGTATCTTGTGACAGCCGTACGGCGATCATTGACAAACCCATGCAGTTTAGGGTTTACAAGGCCGATTTTAAGCTCAACCTTATCAGGCTTAATAATGAAAGCTACCTGTCTACACTTAGGAAAAAGTTATTATGGGGTTTAGATGCCCGTAATTATTAACTTTACTTAATGCGCAAATACGCTGCCTTACTATTATTGCTATTAACAAGCTTTGTTGCCCGTTCCCAAACCTGGGAGATTGGCGGCAGTGCCGGCGCAACTGCCTACGTAGGCGACCTTAATACCAACAATCCTTTTAAGCCAAGCGGCGGCTTTGGCGGCGTATTCGTAAAGCGCAATTTTGACCGCTACCTGGGGCTTCGCCTTAATTTTGTGTACGGTCAAATAAGCGGTGCCGACAGCACATCACACATCGAGCAATTTCGGCAGCGTAACCTTAGTTTTACTGATCAATTAAAAGAGCTTAGCCTGATATTGGATTTTCATTTTATGAGCTATATACCCGATGCAGGCAAAAATATTTACACGCCATATGTTTTCCTGGGGGCAGGTATAACATCCTACAATCCGCAAGCTATGTTAGACGGTAATAGGGTTGATCTGCGGCCATTAGAAACAGAGGGTACCGCTTATGGAACAAAAACCTTGGTTATACCCTTTGGCGCGGGTTTTAAATATAACATCGGCGGTAAATGGACATTAGGTGCCGAGCTGGGTTACCGCTACGCCAACACCGATTTTTTGGATGACGTAAGCGGCGTATACCGTACATTTCCTAATCCTAACAGCAACGCAGCACGCCTCGCCGACCGATCAGGCGAGGTTGGTGCAGGGCCGGCCATTATAGGTTCGCAGCGCGGTGACTTTAAATCTAAAGATCTGTATGGTTTTTTCGGGCTCACTATTTCCTACACTTTCGTAACATCGAAATGTTACTACTAATATTTAAAATTCTGCAAAACTTAACAAAACAAAATAATATTTTGTTTTATTAAACAAAGCGGTATATTTATCGGTATAATAATTAAGAAACCAATTATTAACCTTTAAAACCATATTGCCATGGCCGAGCTAAACACAAACCCCGAGAAAAGCGGTAACAGAGTTCGCACAAAGAAAGCAGCCCTAAGGGTTGATCTTACCGCAATGGTTGATCTCGCATTTTTGCTGATAACCTTTTTTATGCTCACTACCACCCTAAGCAAACCAAAAGCTATGGATGTTGTAATGCCGGTAGGGGAGAGTGGCGCGGTACCACAATCCCGCACCATGACCATCTGCCTTGGTAACAACAATAAAGCCGTATGGTACCTGGGCGAGCCGCAAAATCCAAAGATTCCCGCAACTATAACCGATTACGGTAAAAGCGGCCTTCGTCGCGCAATTACTAAGGTACGGGATGAAGTACGGAAAACCACAGGCAAAGACTTAATAGTAGTGATAAAACCCGCCGAAACTTCCATTTATGAAAACCTGGTCAATACACTGGATGAAATGAATATTAACAACATACAGCAGTTTGCCATAGCAAACATCGATAAAACTGATATCGACCTGCTTAAACAGAAACAGGCATTTTAAAAGATTCTTAACCTAAACCATGTGTGAGGCGTCGTAACTAAAAGTTGCGGCGCTTTTTTTATGTTAGCGTTAACTGTTGGCTATCAGCCCGAAAGTGGAAAACAAGGCAGATTTCTTTTTTAATCCATACTAAAATAATACAAACTAAGTTTTTACCTTTGTCACCTGAAAAAAATAACATTGGTTACTGTGCATCTTGTGACGGTAAAATGCCACAGGTTAAAAAGGTACATCAGCATAAACGGTGCTGTGTAAACCGTTAAACAAATGAGTTATATAGACCAGATTGATCTTCAGAGAGTACCCCGCCACATTGCAGTTATTATGGATGGCAACGGCCGTTGGGCAAAAGGTAAGGGCAAATTAAGAGTGTTTGGTCATCATAACGGTGTGCTTTCTGTACGTGATGTGGTTGAGGCTGCAGGTGACCTGGGTGTTGAGTATCTAACACTCTATACTTTTAGCGCCGAGAACTGGAACCGCCCAAAACTTGAGGTTACCGCAATTATGGAGCTGCTGATATCTACCTTAAACAAGGAGATAGCCAAGCTGATGAAAAACAATGTACGCCTTAATGCAATTGGCGATTTGGATAAGTTGCCCGGTAAATGTCATAGAGAACTGGAGGCAGCTATTGAAAAAACATCAGTGAATACCGGTTTAACCTTAACGCTGGCGCTAAGTTATAGCTCAAGAGAAGAGATTGTACATGCTGCAAAGGAATTGGTAGCAAAGGTACAAAGCGGCGAGTTGCAGCTTGAGGACATTAACGAACAAATGTTTGAAGATAATTTATACACCTCAGGTATGCCCAACCCCGAACTTTTAATAAGAACAAGTGGGGAATACCGCATAAGCAACTATTTACTTTGGCAAATTGCGTATGCCGAGCTTTATTTTACGCAAAAACTATGGCCTGATTTTAGGCGTGAAGACCTTTTTGAAGCCATCTTAGATTACCAGAAACGCGAACGCAGATTTGGCAAAACCAGTGAACAGGTAAATTAAATTTTACTTTTAACACTTTTTAACAACTGTATAAATTATTTTTAGCCCACTAAAATATTCGGATGAATAAAGTTTTTTTTGCTCTTATCTTATCATTTATAAGCACTGCGGCGCTGGCACAAGTATCCGGCGGCGGGCAGCGTGGTGCTCTTCCAGGTGGCGCTATTCCGGCAGATAGTTTAAGCTATCTTAATCCGAAAGATTATATTATTGGTGGTGTTTCCGTTAGTGGTGTACAGCATCTGGATAAAGATGTTATCCTTACCATATCAAAACTAAACAAGGGCGATAAGATCAATCTTCCCGGCGAGCAAAACGCTACAGTTATAAAAGACCTTTATAAACAAGGTTTGTTTGATGATGTGCAACTTAACATTACCGCAATAAAAGGAGATAGTATTTTCCTGGATATTGCCGTTACCGAGCGCCCGCGTTTATCACGTTTGCATATAACCGGTTTACGCAAGGGTGAGATAGAAGACCTGAACAAAAAACTGAACGACAAGACAGGTAAAATTGTTAACGAAAACCTGTTGAGTACTACAACCGCTATCATTAAAAAACACTTTAATGAGAAAGGTTATCTTAACACCACGGTAGACATTAAGCAAACTAAAGACCCGGGCGACCCTAACAGCGTTATCCTGGATGTTGCCGTTAATAAGCATAGTAAGGTTAAGATCAATAGTGTTACGTTTGAAGGCAACAGCAAGTTATCTGATGGTACACTCCGTGGTTTCCTTAAAAATACCAGGCCAAAGAAATTCTGGCATATTTTCGGCTCAAAGAAATTTAAGCAGGACAAATATGATGAGGATAAGCAAACGTTGATAGAAAAAATGCAGGAGCGTGGTTACCGCGATGCAGAGATCATCAGCGATACGGTTACCATGCATGATGAGAAAACCGTGGACGTGCGAATAAAAGTTCACGAGGGCCCTAAATACTACTTCGGCAACATTAAATTCTCCGGCAACGCAACATACAATGCAGAATTGCTTACCCGTATCCTGTCAATAGAAAAAGGACAGGTGTTTAGCGAGGATCAGTTAAATAAACGTTTAACAGGCCCTACCCCAAATAACGACGATGTATCTTCATTATATCTTAATAACGGTTACCTTACTTTTAACGCAGATCCGGTACAAACACGTGTTTATAATGACACAGTAGACTTGGATATCCGTATATACGAAGGGCCGCAATACACCATTAACCGCGTTATATTAAAAGGTAACGATGTTACTAACGATAAGGTTGTAATGCGTGAGATACGTACCAAACCTGGTCAGAAATTCAACAAAGAGCTTTTGATACGTAGTGCGCGCGAGATCGGTCAGTTGGGTAACTTTGACGAGCAGAAAACAGAACCAAAACCAACTAACATTAACCCTGTTGATGGTACGGTAGATCTGATCTATAACGTAGTTGAAAAACCATCAGACCAGATCGAGCTTTCAGGTGGTTTCGGTGGTGGCCAGTTGGTGGGTACACTGGGTTTAACATTCAACAACTTCTCGTTACGTAACATATTTAACTGGAAAGCTTACAAGCCGCTGCCTAAGGGTGATGGTCAGAAATTGAGCTTACGTGGCCAGTCGAGCGGTCGTATTTATCAAAACTTTTCGTTCACTTTCTCTGAGCCATGGTTAGGCGGTAAAAAACCTATTTTCTTTGCGTTATCAGCTTACACGCAAGGATCATCTACAGGCCAATATTATCCAAAATCGAGCCCTAACTATAATAGGTTACGTATAAACGGTGTGGGTGTAACTTTAGGTAAGGTATTAAACTGGCCGGATAACTATTTCCGCCTTAACTACTCACTTAACTTTGACCACTACAATCTGGATAACTACCGTGGATACGTGTTAGAGAATGGTACATCGTACAACATCAAGCTAACCCAGGAGTTAAGTCGTAACTCTGTTGATGCACCTATCTATCCAACACAGGGTTCAAACATTAAATTAACTATACAGGCAACACCGCCGTACTCGTTGTTCAATAATATCAATTATAAAATTGCAACGCCGGAGGAGCGCTACCATTTTGTGGAATATTACAAATGGAAATTTGATGCCCAGTGGTTTAACCGTATAGCAGGTAAGTTGGTATTAATGTCGCAGGTGCGTTTCGGTTACCTGGGTCAATACAATAAACTGGTAGGTACATCTCCGTTTGAGCGTTTCAAATTGGGTGGTGATGGTATGCAAACTTACCAGTACTTACAGGGTACAGATATAATTGGTTTACGCGGTTACGAGAACTTCTCTATCGTTCCAATCGGTTCAAACCAAAATGCTAACACTAACCAGGGTAATGCCATTTACAACAAATACACATTAGAGTTGAGGCATCCGGTTATCGCCAGCCAATCGGCAACTATCTTCCTGGAAGCTTTTGCTGAAGGTGGTAACGTTTGGGATAATTTTAGCCAGTTTAATCCGTTTAACGTAAGGCGTTCTGTGGGTGTGGGTGCAAGGATCTTCTTACCGATATTTGGTTTGCTTGGTTTGGACTACGGTTATGGTTTCGATGCTATACCTGGCCAGCCTGATGCTAATAAAGGTCACTTCCACTTCACAATTTCACAAAGCTTAAGCGGCGGATTTAATTAATTTTGCATATTCGTATATGAGGAAGATAATTTTAGTACTTTTTTTTACGTTCAGTGCATTTACAGCAGCATTTGCACAACGTTTTGCTTATGTGGATTCTGATTATATTTTGAAACATATGCCTGAATATGTTTCTTCGCAGAAGCAATTGGCAGCGTTGTCAGAATCATGGCAAAAAGATGTGGACGGCCGTTTTCAGGAGATAGAGCGGTTATACAAAGCTTACCAGGCCGATCAGGTATTAATGACGCCTGAGCAGCGGAAACGTCGCGAAGCGGAGATCGTAGATAAAGAAAAGGCAGCGAAAGACTACCAGCGCCAAATCTTTGGTCCGGATGGTGATCTGTCTAAAAAAAGCAATGCGCTGATTAAACCTATCCAGGACAAGGTGTCTAAAGCTGTACAGGCTGTTGCCGAGAGCGAAAATTTAGACATGATTTTTGACAAGAACAGCGAGGTTATTATGCTATATGCAAGCCCTCGTTACAACAAGAGCGATCAGGTTATTACCCGCCTTGGTTTAAAACCGGGTGTGTTGGCCAAGTAAAGATTATACAATAGAACTATTATTAAACACAGAAAATCAAAAATGAAAAAACTACTAAAAGTTGCTTTAGTTGCAGCAGGGATGTTATTTGCAGGCAACTTTGCCCAGGCTCAGTCTAAAATTGGTCACATTAACTTTTCTCAGTTAATTGACATGATGCCTGAGACCAAAACTATCAAAACTCAACTTGAAGCATATCAAAAACAATTTGTTGATCAGCTTACTGCTATAAACACTGAGTACCAAACTAAAGGTCAGGCTTACCAGCAAAAAAGAGCTACCATGACTGATGCACAGCGTACTGCTGCTGAGAACGAGTTGCAAGATATCGGTAAACGTTTACAAGATTACCAACAATCATCTCAGCAACAAGTAGAAGCTAAACAACGCGAGTTAGGTAAACCACTTATCGATAAAGCACGTGGTGCTGTTGAAGCTGCTGCTAAAGAAAAAGGTTACGGTTATGTATTAGATACCACTAACGACTATTTAGTTGTATCTCCTGCTGCTGATGATCTTTTACCGGCTGTTAAAACTAAATTAGGTTTAAAATAATTTAAGCGTAAATAATTTGAAAAGCGCCCCTCATTGGGGCGCTTTTTTTATTTTTGAGCAAATGACAGCAAAAGGGCCCATCGGTATTTTTGATTCGGGGATAGGTGGTTTAACCGTTTTTCGGTCCATAGTTGAAAAGTTGCCTGCTTATGATTACCTGTACCTTGGCGATAATGGCAGGGCGCCTTATGGCAACAGGTCTTTCAACACTATTCATCAGTACACCTGGGAGTGCGTGCAATGGATGTTTGCACAAGGTTGCCCGCTTATTATTTTGGCTTGTAACACCGCATCGGCCAAAGCATTACGTACCATTCAGCAAAATGATCTGCCAACAACCCATCCTGATAAGCGCGTTTTAGGCGTTATACGCCCCACCGCAGAAGTTATAGGCGATTACACCAAAACCAGGCACATTGGCGTATTGGGGACCAATGGAACAGTGCAATCCGGTTCATACCTGCTGGAGATCGAACACTTTTTCCCTGACTTGAAAGTGCATCAGCAAGCGTGCCCGTTATGGGTCCCATTGATAGAAAGCGGCGATTATAAAAATGAAGGTGCCGATTACTTTGTTAAGCAATATCTGGATGAGTTGATGGCCCAATCAAATGACATAGACACCATTTTGCTGGCCTGTACACATTACCCATTGCTGCAAGGTAAAATAAAAGCACATTTACCTTCTCATATCAAGGTTGTTGGGCAGGGAGACATCGTTGCCCAAAGTTTAGCAGACTATCTCCATCGCCATCCGGAAATGGAACAACGCCTCGCACAAGACAGAAGCAGACAGTTTTTTACCACTATGGATAATACCGCAGAATTTGATAAGCATGCCTCAGAGTTTTTTGGCAGTATTATCAAAAGCACATTCACTGATGTTAGGCAGTGTTAGGCAAGGGTCAACTTTGTAGAAACGTTCTAAATAAGGTTTAAAAAACAACTACCTAAACAGTCAACTATCCATAGCATTTAGTAAGTTTGCAACCTTAGCAAACCGACTTGAGTTTTTATCTTACATATTTTATCGTAGCTGCAGGTTTATTTGGTTTTGTGGCCCTGTTTACCATGTTTGGTGTATATGCCGAGCGTAAGGTGAGTGCCTTTATCCAAAACCGTTTAGGCCCTATGGAAACCGGTAAATACGGTACCCTCCAGGTACTGGCCGATATGATGAAAATGGCTCAAAAAGAGATAATCATTCCTGCTGCTGCTGATAAGATATTGTTTGTAGCCGCACCTGTCATCATTTTCATCGGTGTTTACTTAGGTTTTGTGGCATTGCCCTGGGGGCCTGGCTTAATACCCGCCAACATCAACATTGGTTTGTATTACGTTTTTGCCATCATCTCCATAGAAACCCTTGGCATACTGATGGCCGGTTGGGGATCAAACAACAAGTATTCTATATTGGGCGCCATGCGCTCTGCTGCGCAGATCATCTCTTATGAAATACCTGCAGGCTTTTCCATTATTGCCGTTGTGATGGTGGCGCAAACATTAAACCTGCAGGATATTGCTATGCAGCAAGGTGTGCTATCGGCAGAGCAGGTCAAATTTTTTGGCTTTTGGGATGTTACGCATATTGGCGGCATTTTATCATGGAACGTTTTTAAAGCGCCGCATTTACTGGTTGCTTTTGTGATATATTTTATTGCATCGCTGGCAGAAAGTAACCGTGCGCCGTTTGACATACCAGAAGCAGAATCAGAACTTGTTGCCGGTTTCCATACTGAGTTTACGGGCCTTCAGTTTGCGCTGGTTTTCCTGGCCGAGTATTCAATGATGTTCCTGGTATCTATGATAGGGGTGATCCTTTTTCTTGGCGCCTGGAATACACCTTTGCCCAATATCGGCGCAGCAAAATTGGCCGACTGGACTACAGGCGCAGGTTGGGGAATACTTTGGATATTGATAAAATCGTTAGGATTAGTGGGTATGCAAATGTGGATCCGCTGGACGCTGCCCCGCTTGCGGGTAGACCAGCTCATGAACCTTTGCTGGAAAGTACTTACACCGCTGGCGTTTTTATGTATGCTGATATCTGGGATATGGCGATTGTGGGTAATGTGATTGGAAGAGAATTAAGATACAAGAATCAGGAATCAAGACAAAAGAAGATCATGGTAATTCTTTAATCAGGCACATCATGATTCAAGACAAATAAATGATTAGACAAACGATAAAAGGCTTAACAACTGCATGGAAGGGACTTTCCCTCACCATGAAAACCCTTTTTACGTCTAATTCAAAACGTAAGGTTATATCTGTAACCGATAATAATTATTTTAAACAGCAGGAAAGCACTAACACCATCCAATATCCCAAACAGGCTTTACCTGTGCCGGAGGTCGGGCGCTACCAGTTGGATGTTGAAATTGACGATTGCATTGTGTGCGACCTTTGTGCTAAGATATGCCCCGTTAACTGCATAGATATAGAGTCGATAAAATCAACAGAGGGCGTTATCGGTGAAACTTCTGATGGCTCGAAAAAGATGTTGTATGCGGCTAAGTTTGATATAGACATGGCCAAATGCATGTACTGTGGTCTGTGTACTATAGTTTGCCCCACCGAGTGTATCACCATGACCAATCAGTATGATCGAACAAGTTTCCAACTGGCCGATCTTAATTATGAATTTACTGATATGTCGCCCGAGGATGCTGCAGAAAAACGCCGTTTGTTTGACGAGCAGCAGGCTGCCAAGGCCGCAGCAAAAGCAGCTGCCCTTAAAGCAAAGGAGGGTGGAGCATGAGCATGATAAAAATACTGTTTTACTTAATGGCATTTATCACTCTCGGCTCTGCGTTGGTAGTTGCTGCCGGTAAAAATTTGGTGCGAAGTATTTTCATGTTTTTTGTCACGCTGTTTGGTTTAGCGGGTCTTTATGTATTGACACTGGCCGATTTTGTGGCTGTAACACAGATAGTGATCTATGTTGGCGGTATTTTAGTTTTGATATTGTTCGCCTTTATGCTTTCAGGTAAAGAGGCGCTGGACAAGATCGAGGTACAAAAGAATAAGTTCATCAGTTTAAGTAATGCACCGGCTTTTTTCCTGGCGGGCTTGTTTGCGGTGATAATGCTCAATGTGATATTTAAAGCACATGTAGATCAGCTGCCATGGGTAATCGAGTCTGTTAAGGCTGGCACTACTATGCCAATCAACGGCACAGGGATAAATGAGATAGGCGTTAATTTAATGACGCGGTACTTACTGCCTTTTGAGGTTATATCCATCTTGCTGATGGTGGCTTTGGTTGGCGCGGCGCACCTGTCACGCAGGGAAGGAGCAAACCAGGCATGATAACCCAGCAGGATTTTATGATAGTAAGCGTACTGCTGTTTTGCATCGGTGTATTTATCATCGTATCAAAAAAGAATGCAATACAGGTGCTTATCGGTATTGAGTTGATGCTGAATGCTGCAATACTGAACCTGGTGGCCTTTGGTAAATTTGATCGCACAAATAATGGCGGGCAGGTTTTTGCGTTGTTTGCCATTGTGTTGGCCGCTGCAACAACTGCAGTTGCATTGGCTATAATTTTAAATGTTTATCGGCGATATAAAACCATCGACCCTGATAAAATAAACCAGTTAAAAGACTAATGAAAAGGTTGTTGATCATATTGCTTGTATTGTTTACCGTAGGCAGCGTGGATGCCCAGCGGAAAAAAAGCAGCTCAAAAAAGAAAGCAAAACATTTGTCGGTAAAAAAATCTTCCAAGAAAAGGCGTCATCATCGTGGTGGTGGCAGTAGCAGTTACGCTGAGCCCGATCCCGAGCCCGAGGAAGAATTTCAATATGTAACCATGGGTGCCGACAAGCGCATGGTTTTTAATGATCCTCCGGAGGGAGAACAAAAACCCTATGTGCTGATCAATGATGTGCCTTATGAAGGTAACCTGCGCGATATCAATGTGAATGACGTGTTAGAAGTATCGGTTGTAAAGCGCAAAAGCGCTCGTGCTATGTATGGCGCTAAGGCTGCTGCCGGTGCGGTATTTATAAAGGCCAGGCATATGCCAAATGGTATGGCAAGTGCTCCGGTAAAACCCGTTACTACACTGCCTGTAAAAAAATCATTTATTTACAACGAGGAAGTAACCTTTGGCAGCGTAAGCGATATAGCGCCTGAAAAAATATTGGCAATAGATACGCTTATACAGCCAAAGTTCGTCGGCTCAAAGGATAACGATACCACGCTTAACGTTACCTCAAAGGTGTATGGTAAAAAGCTTTACCAGTACAAGTTTGGCACTATGTCAAAAGCCTACAAGCGTTATATCCGCAGCCGCCGTGGTAAAGATGATGGCGTTAATTATGTAGTGAGCGATGGTACAACATTAATAGGTGGAAATGAAGACGATCTGCTTACCCTGTTTAAACTTTACAGTGCCGATATTTCGTCCGTAAGTTTTACACCGGCTAAAGGCACTCGTAAAAACCGCATACCGGCCACCTTGAATATCGAATTAAACCAAGTACCTGCACCATGAAAAAGTTATTATTGATGATGATCTGCTTTTTTGCGTCGATAGGCGTGAGAGCGCAAATTACTAAGCCTGGGACTGCAACAGGTAACTTTGACCATAACAAGCCCCTGATAATTTTGGACGGCAAAAAATATAATGGTGACCTTAAAAGTTTAGACAGCGCTAATGTTAAGAGTGTAACCATTTTAAAAAATAAGGAGGCAACATCGAAGTATGGCCCCGAAGGCGCAAATGGTGTGGTTTTGGTTACAACCAAAAACTCCACAAGTGCGGATACAACTACAATCAAGTTGCGTGAGTCGGCATCATTGTTAAACGACCCTCTATATGTAGTGGATGGCTACAAAGTAGATAGCCGGGTATTTAAGGCCCTAAAGCCGGAGGATATTGAAACTGTAAGTGTTTTAAAAGATGCGAGTGCGACTGCATTATACGGCGACCAGGGTAAAAATGGCGTTATATTAGTTGCAACCAAAGCAGGCGCTAAAGGCACAAAAGCATTAATTGATGCAAATGATAACAAATTGCCAATTGCTAACAATGATCCACTTTACATCATCGATGGCGTAAAGGTAGATAAAGTTAAGCTACAAGCCATTAACCCTAATGATATTGAAAGTGTTAATGTTTTGAAAGACAGCGCGGCGGCTGTGCTGCTACACAGTCCAGCAAGTTATAGAGGCGTGATAGTAATCACCACCAAAGCCGCCGCAAAAAAAGCAAAAGCGAAAACAAACAATTGATCCCGATACTATCACATACCGATGCACAAACCATAAGCTTCGCCATTTGGGCGGTGGCATTGCCCTTTGTTGCGTTTGTGTTGAACCTTCTCGTTTTTTATAAAAGTAAAATAGCGGCGCTGGTTTCAACCACGGCCATTGTGGTAAGTTTAGTGCTGGCTGTTAAAGTTTTTTTATCGGTTTGGAATGCACCTGTTATACACGCGCAAACTACCTGGTTCATTATTGGAGCTACTAAAGTGCAAGCTGGTGTACTACTCAACAACCTATCGGTGTTGATGCTGCTATTGGTACCAATGATCGCTTTGCCGGTGCATATCTACTCCATTGCTTACATGAGGGACGATGAAGGGTACAGCCGCTACTTTCGTTACCTGAGCCTTTTCTGTTTCAGTATGCTGGGCCTGGTTGTGGTAGATAACCTGATAATGCTATACGCCTTTTGGGAACTGGTAGGGTTTTCATCATACCTGCTCATCGGTTTTTGGTTTACCCGCCAAAGTGCGGTGATGGCCAACAAAAAGGCTTTCATTATGAACCGCATAGGCGATATTGGTCTCCTAACGGCTATCATCATCCTGTTCACCTTGTTTGGTACTTTTGATATTGAAGCATTATTTGGCAAAGAAGGCTTTGTACAGCTATCAAACATTGCTGCAGGTATGTGGGCTGGTCCGCATAGCGCTATGCCGACGGTATGGCAGTATGTGGCTTTTGCCGGGATATTTTTGGCTGTCGCTGCTAAGTCGGCGCAATTCCCGCTGCATACCTGGCTGCCCGATGCTATGGAAGGCCCAACATCTGTTTCGGCATTGATACATGCTGCTACCATGGTTGCGGCAGGCGTATTCTTGTTAGGCAGGGTTTATCCATTATTTACAGAAAGCGAACTTACCATTTTAGCGATCGTGGGTTGCTTCACCGCATTTATGGCGGCAACCATCGCGCTCACCCAAAATGATCTTAAACGCGTCCTGGCATATTCAACTATTTCGCAATTAGGGTTTATGGTGCTGGCCATGGGGGTTGGGGCTTACGCTTCGTCGCTGTTCCATTTGGTAACGCATGCGTTTTTCAAATGCCTGTTGTTTTTGGTAGCCGGTATCGTTATCCACCAGATGAAACACATCAAGGATGACAACAACTTAGATATCGATCCACAGAATATCCTGCACATGGGTGGTTTACGCAAAAAGCTACCGTTAACGTTCATCGTAACCATTATTGGTGCATTGGCACTGGTAGGTTTTGTTTTTACATCGGGTTATTTGTCTAAAGATGGCATACTGATACAATCATTCGTTTGGGCCGAAGGTAAAAGCGCTGTGTTTACTGTAGTACCGTATTTCGCCCTGCTAACCAGCGTACTCACTGCATTCTACGTAGCCCGATTGGTGGTTAAGGTATTCTTCGGTGAGTTCAGGTTGCAGAAAGTTAATCCGCACATCCATATCCATATGGGCGATGGCAACTGGCTGTACAAAGCGCCGTTAGTGTTTTTAGCAATCTGTAGTTTGTTCCCGTTATTCTCAAATAGCCCGGTATTTTACGAAGATGCCTGGATCTATAAAAGTTTCCTGCCATCGAATTTCCTGGTGCGCGAAAATATTTACCATACTATCATCCCTATACTGGTGAACTTGCTTGCCGTATTTGTAATGTATACCGCTTTTGCATTGTATGGCAAACGCAATGCATGGTCATTTCCGCAAACTGGACTGCTCTATCGAATTTCTTATAATGAATGGTATATCGATAGGTTTTACAACCGTGTTGTCGTCAAATTTGTGATGTGGTTCAGTAACCTGCTGTATTGGTTTGATAAAAAGGTGGTAGATGGACTTGTCCATTTATTTACCAGGATCGGTACGTCGCTGGCCGCCACCGCAGCCTGGTTTGACAGGAATATTGTTGACGGCTTACTGCATTTAATTGCGGGCATTGTGCAGGCAATAGGTAACTTTGCACGCCGTTTTCAGGGTGGCAAGGTGCAATATTATTTATACAGCATGTTACTGGTGCTGGCTTTTGTTTTTATCTTTAAAATGATCTGGACCTGATGAACCTTTTATCGCTCCTTATATTTACCCCTGTACTGTTTGGTATCATCGTATTGATATTGCCATCGAGCATGCGTGCGAGCTTTAAATACCTTACCCTGGCGGCAACGCTGGTGCAGCTGGTGATTAGCATTGTTATCTATCTTAACTTTAAAACAGGCGCTGGTTTTGGAGGCATTAACCACGAAGAACAGTTTCAGTTTGTACAAAAGCTGCCTTGGATAAACCTTGATCTGGGTAGTATGGGTAAAATGCAGATAGATTATTTTGTGGGGATAGACGGCATGTCGGTAACCATACTGGTGATGTCTGCTTTGGTGATGGTAGTAGCCGCTATATCATCCTGGGAGATCAACAGTAATCTAAAAGGCTTTTTTGCATTGTTCTTATTGTTGGATATGGCGGTGATGGGCGTGTTCTGCGCACTGGATTTCTTCCTGTTCTATACTTTTTACGAACTAATGTTACTGCCGCTTTACTTCCTCATCGGTATGTGGGGCGGTGCTCGAAGGGAATATGCAGCCATTAAGTTTTTTCTCTATACCCTGTTCGGCTCGGTATTTATGCTGTTAGTAATGGTTGGCTTGTACTTATCGGTAACTGATCCTGCAACAGGCAATCACACGTTTAACATCATCCACATGATGAATCCTAAAAATTATATCCAGGGTTCAGTGTTTTCTACATTAAGTCATGCTACTATATTGGGCATGCCTGCACGTACTGTTGGTTTTGTGGTGTTGTTTGTGGCTTTTGCCATAAAGGTGCCTGTTGTACCGCTGCATACCTGGCTACCCGATGCGCACGTTGAGGCACCAACTCCAGTATCTATCGTATTAGCGGGTGTGTTGCTTAAGATAGGTGGTTACGGGATAATTCGTATCTGCATGGGTATATTCCCTGATGCAGCTATATCATCGGCTTTTTGGGTAGGGTTGTTAGGGGTTATCTCCATATTATACGGCGCCTTTAACGCATTGGCGCAGCGTGATCTTAAACGGTTGATCGCTTATTCATCCGTATCGCATATGGGCTTTGTGTTGCTTGGTATTGCCTCAGCTACCGCCGAAGGTGTAAGCGGTGCCATTATGCAAATGATCAGTCATGGGTTTTTATCATCGATGTTGTTCTTCCTGGTAGGTGTGGTTTACGGCCGCGTGCACGATAGGGATATCTATAACTTCCGTGGATTGGCATCGCTGATGCCGCGTTATACGGTTTATGTGATGATCGCCTTTTTTGCTTCACTTGGTTTGCCGGGTTTCTCGGCATTTGTGGCAGAGGCCTTCTCGCTGGCGGGAGCTTTTAAATCAAGTTCGGTTAACGGCTTGCTACCGCAATGGATGGCGGTGTGCGGTGCAGTGGGTATCCTGTTAGGTGCCGCCTACTTGTTATGGACGCTGCAAAGAATGTTCTTCGGCACGGTATCATTAAAAGGTGGCGAGATCTGGAAAATAGCTTTAACGGATATCAATTTCCGCGAAACAGCCGCTTTGTTGCCTTTGGCGCTTTTAGCATTAGCGTTGGGTATTATGCCATCATTGGTATTTGGTAAAATAAACGATGCCGTGCTGGCATTTGTAAGCTTTTTGCAGGTGAAATAATTTTTTGATACCGGTTTATGGAAAGTATCGATCAACTGCATCCTGTAAGTAATAAATCTGAATATCATGACTAAGAAGTTATTACTTATCACTTGCCTTTTAATCGTTTTAAAAGGCATCGCATCAGCAGACGATTCGCAAAAAATTATTTCTCAAGTACAAAAAGTAACACTGTTTCTAAACGGGGCACAGGTAACTCGTACAGCACTGACTACCATCCCGGCAGGTACATCAACGCTTGTTTTTGAAAATATATCACCAAACATCGATGTACAAAGCATACAGGTTAAAGGTGCTGGTAATTTTACCATATTGGCGGTTAAGCATGAGATGAATTACCTGAACCTGCAGAACAAGCAAAAGCAGATAGAAGGATTACAGGCAGACCAGAAAAAACTGCATGATAAGATGACCCTGCTTAACGCATCACTTAACATTAACCAGGAAGAATATAATATGCTGGTGAAAAACCAAACCATCACCGGCCAAAACGCAAACCTGGATGTTTTGAAACTCAAACAAGCACTGGATTTCCAAACAGCAAGGCTTACCGAAAATAAAAAGAAGGAGCAGGCCATTAACGATCAGATATCGGAACTAAACAAACAACTACAACGCTACGATAAGCAAATTGCAGATATATTAAAGAGCAAAGGTAATAGCGACGCCACCAGCGATATTTTGGTTACAGTAAGTGCCAAGGCGCCTGTACAATCGGCTTTTAAGTTAACTTACCTCGTAAATAATGCAAGCTGGTATCCAACTTATGACATCAGAGCTAAAGATGTAAATAGCCCTATTTCTATTTCATATAAAGCGAACGTTACCCAGCAAAGCGGCGAAGATTGGAAAAATATAAAGCTTACACTATCAACCGGCAACCCAACTATCAGCGGCAGCAAACCCGAGCTTAAACCTTATTTTCTTAATTACAATATGTACTATGCCGGGCAGCAGTCCTCTGTCACAAGGGTGCAAGGTAAGGTGGCAGATAACCAAAGTGTTTTGCCTGGGGTTTCCGTGAAAGTGAAAGGTACATCAATAGGCACGGTTACAGATGCCGGCGGTAATTATTCGCTACAGATTCCAAATGGCGGCGCAATCCTGCAATATAGTTTTTTAGGTTACGAACAACAGGAGAGGCCCGTAACATCCACAGTAATGAACATATCTCTGCAACCATCTGCAAATCAATTAAACGAAGTGGTAGTTGCGGCATATAGTTCAGAGAGAATAGAGAAATCTCTGCAAGGAAAAGCAGCGGGAATGACGATTCAGATTAAAGGCAACAGTAGCGCAGCTTCAAACCCTGTTGAGGTTCAACAAACTGAAAATCAAACCAATGTAGAATTTAATATTGCTAACCCATACAGCATCCCAAGTGATGGCAAACAGTATTCGGTTGCTATCAACGATATAGATACAAAAGCAAGTTACCAATATTACAGCGCCCCCAAATTAAGTACCGATGTTTTCCTTACAGCACAATTAACAGATTGGAATAAATACAATTTCTTATCCGGTGAGGCTAACTTGTTCTTTGAAGGAACATTCATCGGTAAATCCCTGATTGATGTCAATGCCACTAACGATACCCTTAATTTATCATTAGGCGTTGATAAAAATATTATAGTAACCCGTACCTTGCAAAAAGACCTAACAGAAAAGCAGGCGTTGAGCTCAAACAGGAAGGAAACACGTGATTGGTTGATAAGTATTAAGAACCGAAAGAGCCAACCAGTTGATCTGCTGATCGAAGACCAAATACCGGTCTCACAAAATTCCGGTATCGAAGTAGATCAGCAGGAAGTAAGCGGCGGCAAACTGGATAAAGAAACGGGCAAGCTGTCCTACGCAATCAATTTAAACTCGCAGGACGAAAAAAAGCTGCGCATAAAATACCAGGTTAAATACCCTAAAAACTCGGGAGTAATTGTACAATAGTTAATGAAAGATCTTTTACCAAACATCACTACACAACTGGATAACGTTCTGCAAAGCCTGCACTACTTTGTGCCCGAGCTTTACCTTACCGCGTTATTTGTTGTGGTGCTGGTAACAGATCTTTTATTCGGAAAGCGCTCTGCTAAAATGTGCCGCCTGGTAGCTACCGGTGGTATGTTACTGGTGATATTACAGGTACTAAGTCAGCAGGCAACGTTGCCTGCTGATACTACCGTTCGCCTTTTTAATGGTATGCTAATGTTGCACCATCCGGCTATCAGTTTTAAGCTGATCACAGACGTCCTGGCATTTATACTGCTGATGTTTTTTACTTGGGACAACAAGTTAAAGCAACACACTAAAGGCCTTTCCGATCTTTATTCCATAGTAACCGGGTCGTTGCTGGGCTTGCATGTAATGATCATGGCCGTTAACTTGCTGAGCATTTATCTGGCCATAGAGATGGTGTCTATCGCATCGTACCTATTAGCTGCTTACCGCAGTGGCAATGCCAAAAGCACCGAGGCTGGTTTAAAGTACGTGTTGTTTGGTGCAGCAGCATCGGCGGTGATGTTGTATGGTATTTCATTGCTCTATTCGTTCACCGGTACGCTTGATATTTTTTCTTCGCAAATGCAGCAGGGGCTCTTGCATGTAAGTGGTATAAGTTCTGCATTTGCTACCGGTTTAATTTTGTTGGGCATAGCATTCAAGATATCGGCGGTGCCGGTGCACTTTTATGTGCCCGATGTTTATGAGGGGGCGGCAACGCCTGTTACAGCCTATTTATCCACGCTGCCTAAAATTGCAGGTTTTGCTTTGCTGGTTAACTTTATTACGCCGCTAATAGTACTCAACACAACCAGTAATTGGGCGGCTGTTAATGTAAGAATTGTTCTTTCTGCCGCAGGCATCATCACCATGATAGCGGGCAATTTTGCAGCGCTTTGGCAAAATAGTGTGAAAAGGATGCTGGCCTACTCTGGTATAGGGCACACCGGGTTTGCGTTAATGGCAGTGGTGACTTTTAGTGCTACCGGCTTATCCGCATTAACCTATTACCTTTTTGTATACGGCCTGGCAAACATTGCTGCATTAATGATGGCAAATTACTTTGAAAACAACGAGGATATCACCAACATCAGCGATTATAAAGGACTTGGGTTTAAATACCCGGTTATATCAGTTGGCTTTGTTGTGGTAATGATCTCGTTAACCGGTATCCCTATAAGTGCTGGCTTTACAGGTAAGGTTTTGGTGTTTTCTGCAGTGTATGACGTTTATCAGCAAACCCACAACACTTGGTTAATGGCCTTAATGGCGACCGGTGCGGTCACCACGGTGGTAGGTTTATTCTACTATATCAAAATTCCTTTGAACCTTTTCCTGAAACGGGTTGAGATTGTTCCTAACGAAATTGTGAAATCGACTAATTTAGTAGTTTTTTCTTCTATAATTGCATTATTGCTAATTATATTTGGTATTCTTCCGCATTTATTAACCAAACTGCTTTAAAATTTCAATATTTTAAATTTTTTTGTGTTTAGATTGATAAAATATATAAATTGAGGCCGTTTTAACCAAACGAAACCAATTTAAACATGAAACGCTACTTTCCTTTTGGTGTACTCCTCGTTATTTTAGCTTTAACGTTTATTTTCCCGTCTGTTGAATTCGATAAAACAGCAAATCCAAACTTCAATACCGGCGATATTGCCTGGATGTTAATGTCAACCGCACTGGTTTTGATCATGACACCCGGTTTAGCGTTTTTTTATGGTGGTATGGTTAACAAAAAGAACGTAATATCAACCATGCTGCAAAGTATTGTGTGTATGGTTATCATTACTGTAATGTGGGGAATCTTTGGTTTTAGTTTGGCCTTCGGCGATAGTATTGGAGGTGTTATTGGTAATCCAACCACTTATTTTATGATGAAGGGTATGCTGGGGAACGCCAGCTGGAAGTTAGCACCAACCATCCCGCTGTTGTTGTTTGCCATGTACCAGCTTAAGTTTGCCATTATAACCCCGGCACTAATTACCGGTGCGTTTGCAGAACGGATCCGTTTCAATTCTTACATTATCTTCCTTATACTGTTCTCTATCTTCATATTCTCACCATTGGCCCATGCCACATGGCACCCGGATGGTATTTTAGCTAAATTAGGTGTGCTGGATTTTGCAGGTGGTACTGTCGTACACATGTCGGCAGGTTGGGCAGCATTGGCGTCGGCTTTGTTCCTTAAGCGTCGTAATGAGGCAAACCACTCGCCCGCGCGTATCACCTATGTAATGATAGGTACCGGTTTATTATGGTTCGGCTGGTTTGGTTTTAACGCAGGCTCGGCCTTTGGCGCCAACCACTTGGCGGTAACTGCACTGGCTACGAGCACAACAGCATCTGCAGCAGCAGGCGTTACCTGGATATTTTTTGATATGCTGCGTGGGCGTAAGCCATCTGCCATGGGTACCTGTATTGGCGCTGTTGTAGGTTTGGTAGCTATTACACCGGCGGCAGGTTTTGTAAGCGTACCACATTCATTAGCCATCGGCATTATATCGGCAGTGGTAAGTAACCTGGTAGTTGAATGGCGTACACGTACCTCTATAGATGATACCCTCGACGTTTTCCCTTGCCACGGTGTTGGTGGTATGGTTGGTATGATGCTTACCGGCGTATTTGCCAGTCAGAATGTAAATCCAAATAATACAACCGGCGATGGTTTATTTTTCGGTCACACGCATTTGTTCCTGATCCAGTTGGTGGCACTTATAGCAACCTCAGTATTCGCCTTTGTAGGTTCGGTAGTGTTGCTTAAGATCACCAACATGATATCACCATTGCGCGTTTCAAAAGAAGAAGAGGAGCTTGGCCTGGATATCAGCCAGCACGGAGAAAAATTGTAAGGATTTGGGCAACGCGATGTATCGCACTTGACAAAATATCTGAAAAGAAACGCGATACTTCGCGTTTCTTTTTTTTACCCGATATTCTCAAATGCAGCATCAATACCTTGGGCCACTTTCTTATATTTGGTTAAACCCAACCCGCAATGAGAAAGCTGCTTTTCCTGATCTTTTTGTCTTGTATCGTTTGTCAAACCTATGCGCAGGAACTACCTGCCGATAGCGGCGTATTTTTGCTTCACAAGTTTCAGCAAAACATAGGCAAGGAAACCTACAAGGTTTACAATTACAGAGATCAGAAAAAGTATGTGGTTGATTTTAAATTTGTTGACAGGGGCTCGCCCGTTCCCTTAAAGGCCACCATTAAAGTAAATCCTGTTGGAGATCCTATCGAACTCAGAATCAAAGGTAATACTTCGAGATTTTCAACAGTTAATGACTCGATCGCCATAAAAGGTAACTCGGCTATTGTGCAGGTAAATGGATCATCACAAACTAAAACTATTGCGCCTAATACTTTCCCTATTGCAGGTTATTCACCGGCTACCGTGCAGCAATTGTTGTTGCAATATTGGAATAAGCAAAGGCAGCCGGCTAATATCACAACACTGCCTTTTGGTGCTTTGCAGATTAGAAAGGATGGGACAGATAACCTGTCTTTTAACAGCAAACAGTTAACCTTTAACCGGTATCTCATAAGCGGATTGATTTGGGGAAATGAATTAGTCTGGACGGATGCCAATGGCAAACTGATCTGCATTCTCACCATTGATGCTGAAGGCGACAAAACCGAAATGATGCGCCAGGAATATGAAAGCCTGCTGCCTGAGTTTATCAATCGCGCAGCCGGTTATGGCATGGCAGCTTTTGCAAAAGCTGCATCGCCACAAAAAGCGATTTCAGGTATTATTGCTATAAAAGGTGGAAACATCATTGATGTAGAAAATGGTAGATCTGTACCCAGTGATATTTTGCTCCTCAGAAACGGTGTGATCGCCAGTATGGGAAAGGGCACCGCTATCCCTAAAGGTGCCACCGTCATAGATGCTACAGGAAAAACCATTATGCCGGGCTTGTGGGATATGCACGCCCATTTTGAACAGACCGAATGGGGCCCTGCTTACCTCGCAGCAGGGGTAACAACCGTACGAGATTGCGGAAACGAACTGGGTTTTATTGATGCTATTAGAAATGCGATTGATGCCGGCAAAGGCATTGGTCCTAAGATACTGATGGCCGGTATCATTGATGGCAAAGGCCCTATGTCGTTAGGGATTATCCAAGCTGATACAAAAGAAGAAGCCGTAAAAGCCGTTGACACTTATAAGGCAAAAGGATTTGATCAGATAAAAATTTACAGCTCGATAAAACCGGCTATTTTAAAGGTGATATGCGACGAGGCACATAAGCAGGGCTTCACCGTAACCGGCCACATTCCTAACGGGATGACGCTTAAAGGTGGGGTAGATTCCGGTATGAATATGGTAAACCATATCCAGTACGTTTACAGCCTGATGAAACGAAATAAGGATCGTTCGATCAACTTTGATGATTCTGTTAGTAAGGGCAACATTAAATTCATTAAAGACCACAAAACCGTAATTGACCCAACTATTGGTGTTTATGACCTTGCCCTGCGCGATGTTAAAGGTGACATTACAAAAATGGAACCCGCGTTTTATACGCTGCCTTTGCCACTGCAAACGCAATTTGCCAATACTGGAGAAGATTCTGCCACGCATGCCATGCTAATGCCTATGTTAAATAGTATGAAAGTGCTGGTGAAAAAGTTATATGATGACGGTGTACCCGTTGTGGCTGGTACGGATATGGGTTTCCCGGGATTTAGTGTGGCCCGTGAGTTAGAGCTATATGTAGAAGGAGGACTGACGCCTGCACAAGCATTGAAAACAGCTACGCTAATACCGGCCCAAGTGATGGGCCTTGAACAAAAGACAGGCTCCATCAGCACGGGCAAAAACGCCGACATCCTTATTATTGATGGAAACCCGCTTAATAATATCAGCGCAGTTAGAAACGTAAAAGTGGTGATTAAAGGTGGCAAGGTTTACAACCCTTACGTATTACATAAGATGGTAGGATTTAGTAAATAATATAACCGGCAATCATAAGTTGGAAGGCGAGCTTAAGAAATAAAGGTTCGAGGGGCTATCAATGACTCCGGTATTGTCAGCCTGAGCTGGTTGAAAACCTGAATCGATCAGCGGGTTGTAATTATATTACTGATACAAATCAGCCTTAAACCGTTTGCCTAAAAAGCCGGTTGCTTTTTCAAGTTCGATTTCAGCAACAATTACAACTTCTTGACCGTACGGCTGGTAGGCAAGGCATTCACCATCAGGAGCAATAATGGCGGAGGTTGATTCCTGGTATTTCATGGCGTAACCAACGCTGGCAAAATAGATGGTGTTCTCCAGCGCACGCATCATCATAGCTTTCTCGTAATACAGACTGCCCGGGCTGCACCATTCTGTTATTTGTTTGCCTTTTACGTCGCTGCCGCTTAGGTGGGGGTGAAACACCACATGCGCCCCCTCGCGCGCTGCCCAACGCACTGATTCCGGGTAACGGAAACCTTCGTGGCAGATGGTGATACCGAATTTCAGTCCTCCCACCTCAAATAGATGGCGCTGGGTACCGGGCTGCCATTGCTGGTCCTCAGATGGGTCTAACTGGTTCTTGGTTTGGTAACCTAATACTTCGCCCTCGGCTGATATTACCTGGGCCACGTTATAAAACTGATCACCCTCGTACCAATCCATTGGAATAATAATGGCAATGTTATTGGCTTTTGCTATCGCGCAAACCTTACTAAGCGCTTCGCTAAGTTCCGCTTTCGATGGTTTTGGTACGTCAGCTTCTATCAACGGATAGCCGGGGATAAACGTTTCCGGGAAGCAAACGATAACAGCGCCCTGCTTAGCAGCTTCGGCAGCAAGTTGCTGTACTTTATCTAATCCGTCGGCAATTGATTTGGGGAAGTGAGGCGTGGCAAGGGCAATTTTCATGCATGTAAATTTAACAAAAACCTGCACAAGTGTTCACGTTCACGCCATGAACACTTGTGAACACCGTGAACACTGATCCGTCCAAAACATAATGCCGAATTTATTTCGCGCATACTCCTTTTTAGGTATTTGCCATTAATTAACGTTAGTATGCTCATTGCCGCAAGGTCTACTTCTTTTCTTGAAAAGTAACTGCAACAACTTAGACGATGTGGGAGATTAAAAAGCGATTAAAATGTAGCTTTGATTTTGTCTATAAGTTCTTGTGAACAATTATTAATGCTTAATCTATTAGTCTGTAAATCGAAATTGATTGCCCCTCCCTCGCGTTTAACGTCATTAATCAACGAGCCAAGACGGTTTTCAATTTGTTTCACGATGGCTCTTTGCGCCATGGCTTCTACACCTCCTTTGATGTTGCCGGTATAATCCTTGCCGTCAACAGTAAATTTAAGTCCTTTAAACATAATTTTGTAGTTAATATAACACTTGACAATACAAATAATTATTTCTTACCTTTGAGCTAAGAAAAGAGCCCCAGTCTGGAATCGAACCAGAATCGCGAGCTTAGTAGGAACGTGTTCTATCCGTTGAACTACTGGGGCTATATCTTAAAATTGATATTTCTTAAATCCTCTTGTAATGTTTGGCGACTGAGCAAGAGGATTTTTTTTATTTAATTGAGCAAAAGCCCGAACCTTGTTTTACCGTTTTCATCTTTGTTAATTTCTGATTTATAATAATCCACTTTATCCCTTGCTCCATTATTTAACTCCTTTGAAATGCTTTGCGTTAATGTGTTGATGTTTTTTGATTTTTCAGACGGGAACATTACCAAATAATGTTTTAAAGCTTCACCCGTAGACATTTCCTTATCGACCTCTTCAAATACTCGTTTTAATTTCTTTTTCAACGTATTATATCTAAAATCATAACCTAATTCTTTAAATTTTGGAATTTTAACTGATGAAAAAGAAGAAGGACGAGAGAGAGTCGGCATAGTTACATTTTTATTAGCTGAAAATGACTCTATTCTTTCCTTAACAATAGATTTTCTTTTCTCAAGCTCATTTAATTGAGCATCTATTTCCACTAAATCTTTCAGATACTTGGACAGTAGTATTTCTACTTCTTCGTTGTTTAATTGTAGTGTTATTGACATGCGACTGATTTGTAAATCAAAGATATTTTATTACAAGTAAATATCCAAATATTTTGGCTTATAAATCACAAGTATTTAAATGTACTTGTATAATTATGCGCATATTGCTTTACAAGTATTTTCCTTTACTTTTAAAGAAACTTTCAAATACTAACAATAGCCATGCGCTTTCAATATGCTAACGTTTATTTTTTTCACATCCTAACATGTTTTAAGTTGTATATAGTTACCTCTTGAAACAAAAGAAGCAAAAATTCAAGTCAGCAAAGAGGCTTCTTTGCCGCACAAGGCCTTTGCTGTGCAAATCAGGCAGAACCACGGGCTGGAAAAGCAACTGCCTTCTAAGCGGTAGGTCTCTGAAATAAATCTTCATGGGTCTTCCGCTGGCGCACGCGTGCCGCCTGTGTACTTGATTTAGTTATGGTGTCAATTCTAAAATTCTATAAATCCTGATTCAGACAATCTTGCGTTAGTGATAGCAGCGTATACCGGCCCTGAGCCTAATGCCTGCAGGCGTATGAGCGGATAGCGCGGGCCGCAGGCAACGCCATGTATCTTAACTGTTGGGTCGAAAGTTCGAATCTGTCCGGGGTCACCATCCAAATTATCAAGATCATAAAAAAGTACCATTTAATGACATGCGTTTAAACGCAATTTAAATTAAAGTAGTAAATTTGCGTGCTCATCCCCAATCATGAGCGATCAGATTAAACATGAATGCGGTGTGGCATTTATCCGCTTACTAAAGCCACTCTCTTACTATCAGAAAAAGTACGGCACTGCGCTGTACGGATTAAACAAGCTTTACCTCTTAATGGAAAAACAGCACAACCGCGGGCAAGACGGTGCGGGCGTTGCTACCATTAAACTGGATATAGAGCCTGGTAAACGCTATATAAGCCGACACCGATCGATGGCATCAAACGCTGTGGCCGACATCTTTGAATACATACAGAAGAAGTTTGCCGATATACAGAAGGAGATGCCTGAAAAAATGGCTGATACCGAATGGCTCAAAGAGCACGTAAGCTTTACCGGCGAAGTGTTATTGGGCCATTTGCGTTATGGTACACACGGTAAAAACAGTATTGAGAGCTGCCACCCTTTTCTGCGCCAGAACAACTGGATGACCCGTAACCTGGTTATTGCCGGTAACTTTAACATGACTAATGTTGATGAGCTGTTGCAACAACTTTACGAGCTTGGCCAGCACCCCAAGGAGAAGGCTGATACCGTTACCGTTCTGGAAAAGATAGGCCATTTTTTGGACACAGAGAACCAAGGCTTGTTCGATCAGTACAAACGCGAGGGCATGAATGATAACCGCGAGATCAGTAAAATGATAGCGAATGATCTTGACGTGGCCAAAATATTAACAAAGTCTGCCAAAAACTGGGATGGTGGTTATACCATTGTGGGTATCATGGGCCATGGGGATGCATTTGTAATGCGCGACCCGGCAGGTATCCGCCCGGCATATTATTTCCAGAATGATGAGATCGTAGTTGCGGCTTCAGAACGCCCTGCTTTACAAACTGCTTTCAATATCCCGGTTGAGGCCATTAAGGAAATTAAACCCGGCCATGCGCTGATCGTTAAAAAGAACGGTGTAGTAACCGAAGACCAGTTTAGCGAACCTAAAGAGAAAAAATCATGTTCGTTTGAGCGTATCTATTTCTCGCGCGGCAGCGATAGCTCAATTTACCGCGAGCGTAAGCAACTGGGCCGTTTGCTATGTCCGCAGATATTGGATGTAGTGAATAATGATGTAAAAAATACGGTATTCTCATATATCCCTAACACTGCCGAAGTAGCGTTCTACGGGATGGTTGAAGGCATACACAAATACATAAAAAAATATCAGCGCGACAGGCTCCTGAATAGGGACGATAAAATTAGCGAGGAAGAGTTAACAGAGGTTTTGGCACTTGCACCACGTGTAGAAAAGATAGCCATTAAGGATGTTAAGCTTCGCACCTTTATTACCCAGGATGCCGACCGCAGCGAAATGGTTGCACACGTTTATGATACCACCTACGGTTTGATAAAACGCGATGCCGATACGCTGGTTGTACTTGACGATTCTATTGTACGGGGTACTACTTTAAAGCAAAGTATCCTGAAAATATTAGACCGCCTTGGCCCTAAAAAGGTAGTGGTGGTTTCATCTGCACCACAGATCCGTTACCCGGATTGTTATGGTATAGATATGTCGCGCATGGGCGAGTTCGTTGCCTTTGAAGCTGCTGTCAGCCTGTTAAAAGAACAGGGCAAGGAAGATGTTATCATTGATGTTTACAACAAGTGTAAAGCAAGCGGTGACCTGCCTAAAGAAGACGTAGAAAATTACGTGAAGGCAATTTATGCACCCTTTACCGATCAGGAAATATCAGACCGCATTGCAAGGATCATTACCCCGGCGAATATAAAAGCCGAAGTGCATGTGCTTTACCAAACTTTAGATAACCTGCACAAAGCCTGCCCTGATCACCTGGGTGACTGGTACTTTAGCGGCGATTACCCAACTCCTGGTGGTAACAAGGTAGTTAACCGTGCCTTTGTTAACTGGATGGAAGGTAACAACCAGAGAGCTTACATGTAATGCCTCCTATCCCCCTAAAGGGGAATAAATATACGATCCCTCTTCGCGTTTGCGGAGAGGGATTTTTTGTTTCCGTTGGTCATGGTGAACGTGTCGAACCACTCATCGCTCTGACAGGTCTTCGACAAGCTCAGACTGACGCTACTTGTTTCATGGTGAGCTTGTCGAACCGCTCGTCACGTTGATAGGTCTTCGACAAGCTCCTTTAGATTTGCATAATTATTTTAGTAGGATAAAAGATCGCGAGGAGGCAGGGTGAACTATGACTTAGGCTCTGAGCTAATGGCTCATAATCTGAAGAAGACCCTGCCCCTTTTCATCAACAAGAAACTCAAATAGAAATTCGGGCTGGAGACCCATTATCAAGGAGTTGAGTATGTTGATGATCCCGATCAATAAAACTTCAAGACAAAATTATGCAAAAGCAAACAATTGTTGGTATCGATGTGAGCAGCGCGACATTGGATATCTGTGTAAGTAACGAACAGGGGCAATTATCATTTGTTATCAAGAATGAGGTAAAGAGCATCAAAAAGTTCTTCAGTTCTTACAAAGAACAACTGATCATCGGTATGGAGAATACAGGTCGCTACAATTGGAACTTATATGAAGCATTCAAAGAAACGGGGCATCGCATCTTTGTTGTACCACCATTGCATCTAAAAAAGAGCCTGGGTCTTGTCAGAGGAAAGAACGACAAGATAGATGCAGTAAGAATAGCAGCCTTTATTAAGAAAAGCCATGCAGAGCTTCCGCAATGGAAACCATCCTCTCAAACCATTCAGAAACTAAAGATCCTGCTTACCGAGCGTAACAGCCGGATCAAAACCAAAGTTCAGCTACTTAAACAACAGCATGACTACGCCAAGATGAAACACCTGGGCATATACAAATATCTGTTGAAAATGAACCAAGAACAACTTGCCCTGATTGGCAAGCAGATCAAAAAGATAGAGACAGATATCGAAATGGTCATTCGTGCTGATGAAAAAATGGACACGCAGGTGAACCTGATCCGTTCTGTACCGGGAGTTGGCAAAGTATTGTCCTGGATGATGCTTGCCAAAACAGAAGGCTTTGAACTGATCACAGAGGCAAGAAAGATGGCTTGTTATAGTGGCGTCGTCCCCTTTGCTAATAGTTCCGGTACTTCGATAAGGGGACGGCACCAGGTATCAACGTATGCTGATAAAGCGATCAAATCTGTACTGCATCTGGCTGCCATGAGTGCTATCCGACTTAAAAATGACCTGCAGCATTACTACCAACGTAAAGTAGCTGAAGGCAAGAACCGAATGAGCGCATTGAACGCTGTCAGGAACAAGATCGTTCACAGAATATTTGCCGTCATTAAAAAACAGCAACCCTATCAAATCAGTTTGCTTTTGTCATAGAAATCAGACTGACTCTACATTATCACAAAATCATAAAATAAACGCCAACCAACACGCCGCATTCACCATTGCTTAACTATTTTTGCTGGCTGATGACTAAGGTTGCCGATATCGCTTCGTTTAAACAGAAAGCCCTGCAATGGGCTGCGGGTTTTGATACCTGCTGCTATATGGATAGCCACCAGTTTAGTGATGCGTATGGCAAATTTGATACTTTGATCGCTGTCGGGGCTAAAGCGCACCTGAAAGCGAGTGCTGGTGATTCCTTTGCGCAGTTGGAAGCTTTTAAAGCCGCTAATCCCGGCTGGCTGATGGGCTTTTTTGGCTATGACCTTAAAAATGAAATAGAAGCGCTCAACTCAAATAATCCGGATCATCTGAACTTTCCTGACCTGTTTTTTTTCGTTCCGGAGATAATCATCTTAATTAAGGGTGACGAGGTTACGGTTGAAGGCGGAGATGTGGCTGAGCTGTTTGTGTCCGGAACGAGATTCGAACTCGTACATGCCAAACATCAGCAATCCATTAATTTCAAACCACGCTTTTCCAAAAACGAATATATAGAATCGGTAGAGCAGATAAAGCAGCATATTGCGCGCGGTGATATTTACGTAACTAATTTTTGCCAGGAGTTTTACTCCCAAGAAGCTGTAATTGATCCCCTGGCTGTTTATGATAAATTGAAAGCAGTTTCGCCAACGCCATTTTCAACCTTTTTTAAATGGGGCGATAATTATGTGATGTGTGCGTCGCCGGAGCGGTTTTTAGCCAAACGCGGCAACAAACTGATATCACAACCCATCAAGGGTACCGCCCGGCGTGATGAGGATGCGCTGGTTGACCAAAGCCTGATAGAAGAACTCCGCAATCACCCCAAAGAGTTACAGGAAAATGTAATGATTGTCGATCTGGTCCGTAACGATCTTACTCGTTCGGCTAAAGAAGGAACCGTAAAGACCGAAGAGCTTTATGGGATACAAAGCTTTGCACAGGTACATCAAATGGTATCAACCGTAATATGCGAAAAGCGGGACGATGTAAGCGATATCCAGGCTATTAAAAACACCTTTCCTATGGGGAGCATGACCGGCGCACCTAAAGTGAGCGCCATGCAATTGATGGAACGTTATGAACGCAGCAAGCGCGGCGTTTATTCCGGCGCCATTGGTTATTTTAGTCCCGACGGGAATTTTGATTTTAACGTAGTGATACGCACGTTGCTATATAACGCTGCCGGGCAATACTTATCTTTCCATGTAGGCAGTGCAATAACTTACCACGCCGATGCTGAAAAGGAATACGATGAATGCATGTTAAAAGCAAAAGCAATATTTGAGGTGCTGGGGAATGCTTAGATTAATCGCGTTATGGCGAGCCCGTCGAACCACTCGTGATTTTGATAGGTCTTCGACAAACTCTGACCCACATTTCATGTTACCATCCATCTGGCAACACTGGCGCAAAAAACAACTTGTCTGCTACTTTTACAGCAACCTCTGAGCCGTTGGCCCAAAAAGCGGAGAAAGCCTTAACGTTTAGATATGGCACAAATGCTTCGCCGTATAATTCTTTGATATTAGCTTCAAAAACATAATCGTGCACTTCTGCTACCTGCCACCGGATGTGTTCAACCTGGTATTGCATGGTTTTGGTGTAGCTTAACTTATTGTAACCCCAATAGTGCTCAAAAATAAATTCTTCCGCACTGCCGGGTAATATGGGCTTTAAGCTGTTGCGCACTGTAGCACCTATTTTATTCCATTGCTCGTTTAGTTTCCACTCGTAAAGAAAGTTGGTGTGATCCGGCCCGGCCTTGGTAACCGAATGCCGCATAGGCAATGCGCGGTAATGTTCTTTGTAAAGATTGTTAGCGATAAGTACGATCATTTTTTTAGGAACAATTTCGCTCACGAAAACCGTCCCGCGTTTCCATTGCTTGCCATCGTAGTGCCGCACGTAAAAACGCAGGTTAACCTCCTCAAAGTTTACATGCCACGGCCATTTAATACCCAATACACGTGTTTCTTTAAACATGAAGCCTACCATGCTCACCAGGCATTTGCCTTCCCAAAGGTCTATCTCGGTGTAAGCAGGCAAGTAAGGTTTTAAAATGGCAGGATCAACCTCATAATTCAGCATAATTAGGTTTCGCCATTCAGCAGTAAGAAAACGTGAATCAGATGCCATATCAGTTATTAACCTGTTTAATGGATTAGTGTTTTAAAAGCCTCTCTCACTAAACCCTTGTCCGAAGGAGAGCGGTTGAGCGCGACTTTCTCATTAGTACAAATGAAGGTTGGGTTATCAAACGCAAAGGCCGCAAAGTTCATACTTCGCGGCCTTGTTATTTTATTTATTAAATATTATAAATTATGGTTTGTAATATTTCATAGCTTCCGGTATTAACCGTTGTATATTGGCAATACGGGTAGCATCAGAAGGGTGAGTGCTCAAGAACTCGGGTTGTGCGCCACCTTTGCTTTGGGCTGCCATACGTTGCCAAAAGGCTACAGCTTCATTAGGGTTGTAACCCGCCATAGCCATAAAGGTAAGGCCGAGGCGATCAGCTTCAGACTCTTGTGCGCGTGAGTATTTTAATAAAGCTAATTGTCCGCCAACACCATACAAGGTATTGATGGCTGTTTGTGTGGTTGATGATTGATTACCTGTTGCTGCACCAACTACTGCACCGCCGGTTTGTAAGGCTAATTGCTGCGATAAACGCTCAGCAGAATGGCGTGCTATGGCGTGGCCTATCTCGTGGCCCATAACTACAGCTAAACCTGCATCGGTGCGGGTTACAGGTAATATGCCGCTGTAAACGGCCACTTTACCGCCGGGCATACACCAGGCATTAACTTCGGGGCTTTGTATCAGGTTAAATTCCCAGGCAAACTGGTATTTATCTGCATAACCGTTTTGCTGCAAATAGCGCTCAATGGCGTTGGCCAACCTGCCGCCTATAGCTTTTACTCTTTGGGCGTCAGAGCCGGAGCTAACTACTTTGGTTTTGGGATCAGACAATAATTGCCTGTAACTGGCTGCAGCGGCAGGGTTTACTTCGCTATCGCTTACCAGGCTTAATTGTGAACGGCCTGTTAACGGAACTGTTGAACAAGCATAAAGGCCTACAGCTGTGATGGCTGCGGCGAGTGTGAGTTTTAGATTTTTCATAGGGTGTCAGGCTGTTTTTTTCTTAAATAAGTTAACTTTTGACTCTTTACCCTTTAATAAGCGCTCAATATTCTTTTGATGTGTCACTAATACCAGTATAAATATGCACATACCGTATATTATGACTGATTTTACATACACCGGAAAAATAAATGTTACACCGATGGGATAGATAAAACCTGCCAATATAGATGATAACGACACATAGCGTGTTATTAGCAATGTTACAATAAATACGGATACGCAGAGTAAAGCGGCCGGCAGGTTAATAGCCAATATCATTCCAAAAAGTGTTGCGATACCTTTGCCGCCTCTAAAACCGGCAAACACCGGGAACAAATGACCCATTACTGCTGCTACGCCCAGTGCAAGCTGCAGATTGGTAAATGCAACGGAATGAAAAGCACCTGTTGTGCCAACGCCAACAATGTAGGCAAGGTTAGTGGCCGTCCAGCCTTTTAATATATCTAATAGCATTACGGGTATGCCGGCTTTTTTCCCCAGCACCCTAAAGGTGTTGGTAGCACCGGCGTTACCGCTGCCATATTCCCTTACGTCGATATTGTAAAAGGCCTGGCCTATCCAAACTGCTGTTGGTATAGAACCGAATAGATAAGCAAGAATAAGCGCCGAAATCGAGTAGATTGATAGCATCTGCCTACAATATTATTAATTTGCCCTTAATAACTGCAATATAGTTATTATAATGTTACTGATGTTTCTTAAAACCGCCCTTAAAAAGATTACTACAGCGAAATTTAAACAGCTTTAAGACTCAGATCTAAACTTTTTACAGAATGTGTTAACGCGCCAACCGATATGTAATCCACACCGCAATCTGCATAATCACGGATATTGTCAATAGTGATACCGCCTGATGCTTCTGTGATGTATCGCCCGTTGATCATACTGATGGCCTGGCGCAGGGTATCAAAATCAAAGTTATCCAGCATAATTCGGTTTACATTGCCGGTTTGCAGCACTTGTTCTAATTCGTCAAGGTTACGCACCTCAATCTCAATAACAAGCTTACGGCCGGTCTGCCGCAGGTACCTGTTGGCATTCTCAATAGCCTGGCGTATACCGCCGGAATAATCCACGTGGTTGTCTTTGATCAGTATCATATCGTACAAGCCAATGCGATGGTTTACACCGCCACCTATGCGCACAGCCCATTTCTCCAAATAACGCAAGCCAGGAGTAGTTTTGCGCGTATCCAGTACTTTGGCATTGGTGCCTTCCAAAAGCTTCACAATGTCGTGGGTACGCGTAGCAATACCGCTCATACGCTGCATGCAATTAAGCACCAGTCGCTCGGCTTTTAAAATGCTTTGGGCATCGCCCTCAACTTCTAACGCGACGTCTTTTGGTTTTACCTCGGCACCATCTCTTAAAAAAATATTCAGTTTAAGGTTAGGGTCCACCTCACGGAAAATTTCCTCGGCAAGCTCAACACCGGCCAGTATACCGGTATCCTTTACTAATAATTTAGCTTTACCCTGTGTACCTGCCTCAATGGTAGCGAGTGACGTATGGTCGCCATCGCCAACGTCTTCGCTTAAGGCATTTACAATAAATTTGTGTATAATTTCCTTGTCCAAACTTTTTACTTTTTAGCGTTTCAAAAGTAAAAACAATCAGCAATTAATTAGGTTTTTTCGGCTTCAATACGCATCTCAATGATTTCCATCACTTTAGCGTTCTCTTTAAGCGTGTAAGCTATGCGGTATTTGCCTTTATCGGTACTAAGTACAAGCACGGCATAGTTATAATTGGCGTTTGACACAAGTTTGTGCACCAGTTTAATAGTATGGGCCTTGTTGTCTTTAAAGAACTTATCCAGCATGATCTCCGCCTGCGCCTTTGAGTAAACACCCGCTTCGTTTGCGATGGTGACATCAACACTGCCAGCAAAATAAGTGGCTATTTCATGGGCGTTACCCTGTTTTATCAATTCGGCTATTTTTTCAATGGGGCCTGCCTTCACTGCTGCGGGCAGTAGGAACAAGAGGGTAAGTAATGGCAGGTTTCGTAATTTCATTTGATCTATTTAGACATTGAAAACACTAAAAGGTTGCACCGCCAATAAAAAAGGTGATGTTTAAGTTTAATGTTTAAACGTTGCTTTTATATTTGCATTGTGGAAGATAATAAAAAAGTTGTATTAATTATACTTGATGGCTGGGGTTACGGTCGTAACGATGCCTCAAACGCCATAGTAGCCGCAAACACGCCGTTCTTTGATCAGGCGCTTGTTAAATATCCAAACTCTAAGTTAGAAGCATCGGGCCTGGCAGTAGGTTTGCCGGAAGGGCAGATGGGTAACTCTGAAGTAGGCCACATGAACCTGGGTGCAGGCCGTGTTGTTTACCAGGAGCTTGGCCGTATCAACAAAGCGGTGCTGGACAACGAGTTTGTGCAGAACGAGACCATCCTTAACGCTTTCAAATATGCGCAGGAAAATCATAAAGACCTGCACTTTATAGGCCTGGTGAGTGATGGCGGTGTACATGCGCACATCAATCACTTAAAAGGTTTGACTGATGCTACCAAAGCGTTGAACCTGGAACGGGTGTTTATCCACGCCTTTTTGGATGGCCGTGATACCGACCCTAACTCCGGATTAAAGTTTATTACCGACCTGGAGCACCATATTGCCGATTCGCCTGCACGTTTGGCATCGGCAGTTGGAAGATATTATGCAATGGACCGCGATAATCGCTGGGAGCGAGTTAAACTGGCCTATGACCTGATGGTTAAAGGCGAGGGCGCACCAACTAATGATATTTTGGCTTCGATAGAAAAGTCGTACGCCGAAGGTGTTACTGACGAGTTTATCAAACCGATTGTAAAGGTTGATGAGGATGGCGAGCCTGTGGCTGTTATCAAAGACGGCGACGTGGTGATCTGCTTTAACTTCCGTACCGATAGGGGCAGGGAGATATCGCAGGCACTTACACAAAGGGAGTTCCCGGAGTATGATATGAAGCCGCTGGATATCCAATACGTTACCATGACCTCATACGATGAGACATTTAAAAACGTACAGGTGGTTTTCCGTAAGGATGACCTAAGCAAAACATTAGGTGAGGTATTAGAAAGTGCAGGCAAAAAGCAGATCCGCATTGCCGAAACAGAGAAATATCCGCACGTAACGTTCTTCTTCTCAGGAGGGCGTGAAAAGGAATTTGAGGGTGAGAAACGTTTATTAGTGCCATCTCCTAAAGTGGCAACTTATGATCTGCAGCCCGAGATGAGTGCAGAGGGTATACGTGATGCCATCATCCCCGAACTGGAGCAAGGCTGGCCTGATTTTGTATGCTTAAACTTCGCCAATACAGATATGGTGGGCCACACAGGTGTTTTTGAAGCCGTGGTAAAAGCTGCCGAAACAGCCGATGCCTGCGCACAGGCCGTGGTTGAAGCGGGTTTAAAAACCGGTTATTCGTTCATCATCATTGCCGACCATGGTAATGCCGATTATATGATAAACGAAGATGGTTCGCCTAACACGGCACATACCACCAACCTGGTACCATGTATAGTGATAGATAACGATGTAAAGCAGGTAAAAGATGGTAAATTAGGTGATATAGCCCCAACCGTACTTACGCTTTTAGGCGTACCTATCCCTGTAGAAATGACCGGTAATGTATTGGTATAAAGCCGTCAGAAAAACGATATTAAATACAAGCGTGCTGCTGCTTTTGGGCAGTGGCTACGCCTGTAACAAGCCGGAAATTAAAGAGACCGGTGCCGAGCTTAAATACTTTGATATTAAAGGCTATTTTAACCAGGAAGCCACCCGGCTTGTGAAACTTGACCCCGAAGTAACTAAGTCTGTTTCGCACAATGGCACAAGCGAAAGCAAAAAAGTGCACGTTAAAGCCTGGCAGCAGGAACTTAATCTTTTTGCAGAAAGCGATATCAATAAACCCGCATGGCGCAATAGCTATACGGTAAAAAACAATGCTGATAGCACGGTTTACACTGCTAACGACTCAGAATTAAAAACGCGCCAGATCGTAATCAAAAAGCAGGGAGATAAAATAACGGCAGTTACCATTGTTAACAATACGCACAATTTTCTTTACAACACTTCAGAGAGGCTCGTTTACCTGCCAGGCCAATATTATTCAATTGATAAAAAACAGCAGGTTAAAGTAATGGGCGCTAATGATTACCGGGTAAAAGGCAATTTTTAGTGATGGCCAACGGCGGTTGCCAATTTCTCTTTAGACAGCTCTATAAGCGTAGCGATATCTGCCCGGTTAGGGTTGTCATTTATCACTTTTTCCAGGTCCGCTATGGAGGCTTTTAAAGAATTAATGGCTCTCGGCTTGTCATAGCTGTGTGTATTTGGCTGCAGCTTAAATTCGGCATACTCGCGGTAAGCAATACCACGTGTTTGCAGGCATTTACCTTTTTCGGAGGGATCTATGGCAATAGCCTTGGTGAGGTCAAAGATGGCACCTAACAAATATTTTTCACGCTCGGCCGGAGACAGGTAGGTATCCTTACCCATGTAACCTTTGGCGCGCGCACGGTAGTAATAAGCCGATGCATCCGTAGGATTAATGAAAATTACCTTGTCGTACGATGTGATAGATTTGCGGTAGTTTTGGCTGTGATAATATGAGTAACCCAGCATCCAATAGGCATTGGCGTTGGTAGAATCTATCATACAGCCCTTTTCAAGCTGTTTTACAGCGGCTTTAAAGTTGCCATCCAAAAACGCCTGCTGCCCCATTTTAACATAGGCGTTTTGCGCCGATGACTCGATGGATGTAAATAGGATTAAAGAGATGACAGCAGTTAGCCTCATTTAGTTTACGCGTATAAGCCAATAACTAACAATAAAACATTTTAGTATGTGTGCTAATTAAATTTTGATCATTTATTTGTTCACACAATTTTCCTGAACTTAAAAGCATCTAAAAGCAAGTATAGTATTTTTAAAATAATCCAGTCAAGTGTTGTTTTAAATGTTATTTCTTAGTTAATTACGTTAATATATAAGCAAGCCTGCTGCAACCAATTGGCCGATTATGGATTTTTTAAAAGCAATAGTAGACAACTTTAAGGGTTTTTGGAACCTGAGCGGATTGCTGGACATTGTAAGCTCCGGTAATTACAGCAAATTTTTAACCTATGACGGGATGCTGTCGTTACTTGGTCCTATTATCCCATTTCTGCTTTTATTCGAGATCATTCGCGCTGCCTTTTACAAGCGTTTTAAGGTTATCAATTACAAGGTATCTTTCTGGACCTATGTGCTTAATGCCTTTGTAGGCCGCGTGATATCATTTGGGTTGGTTGGCCTCTGTATTAAATGGCTTTTGCCGCTAGCTCTTTTTAAAACTACGTTTACCTGGTACTGGTTTATTTACAGCTACATTATTTGGGAGTTTGCCCATTTCTGGTATCACTTTCTTGCACATAAGATCCGTTTGTTCTGGTGCCTGCATTCCACGCACCATGCGCCAGAGGATATGAACCTGGCCGTAAGTTATGCCCACTTTTTCCTGGAAGCGCCTTATGCCGATTTTATACGCACGTCTATTGCTATCTTATTGGGCGTAAATCCTGCGGTGTTATTCGTTATCATGTTTATAGATGGTTTTTGGGGAACGCTGATACACGTGGGCGAGAATATTGTTAAAGATGGCCGCTTAGGTTTCCTTAATAAAATCATTCTTACACCATCACATCACCGGGTACACCATGCCCGCAACGTGGTTTACATGGATACTAATTTTTGTAATCTGCTCAACATCTGGGACAGGGCTTTTGGCACTTATCACGAGGAGGATATCACGATCCCGATTGAATATGGCATAAGCAGGCCGATGATAAAGAACAGCTTTTTGGATGCGTATTTTGGCGAGATCATCGCCTTAGCAAAAGATGTTTACCGCGCTCCAGGCATCAAAAACAAGGTGATGTATGTGATTATGCCACCAGGGTGGAGCCATACCGGCGACCATAAAATGACCCATGTGGTTCGCAAGAAGTATTTCGAAGACCTCGCAAAACATAAAGCAGATCCAAAAGAAACCGCGCCTCAAAACAGCCCGATGATAAGCACCTAATGCTAAATCACTGACTTTTTTTCATTCCCAGCGATAAAACTGTAGGGCTGGTCATTATCGTATGTTTATGTAAGTGGCTGTAAGTAAGCGATGTAGAACGCATGGCTCATAACTGTTATTAAAAAAAGCATACTGGCACAGCTCTTGAAACCTTATATTTGCAAGTTAAGTTCACAGTATAATTAACGTTTGTATCTTGCACACTGGCCTTTAACTGCCATTATGACGTTAATTTATACTTATACACACGAAAGGTGATTAATGAGTTACGACCCGTTTGATTTTAAAAATACAATGCCCTCCATTAATGAAGATTCTGAATTTTTTCCGCTGATGTCATCAGAGGATGAAGAGGAAATGAATAATGAGCAGGTGCCTGATATTGTTTCTATACTGCCTTTGCGTAATACGGTGCTTTTCCCGGGAGTAGTTATCCCTATAACCGTAGGCCGTGATAAATCCATCAAATTGATACGCGATGCTAACAAGGGTAATCGCTTAATTGGCGTTGTTGCACAGCAGGATGTAAATATAGAGGACCCAAATTTTGAGCAATTGCACAAGGTAGGTACCGTAGCGTTGATCATCAAGATGCTGCAAATGCCTGATGGTAACACTACCGTTATATTACAGGGTAAAAAGCGCTTTAGGCTGGGCGAAGAGATACAGAGCGAACCTTACATAAAAGCTTCGATAGAGCCTATAAAAGAAGTAAAACCAAAAGAAGATAAAGAGTTTAAGGCCCTTGCCGCATCTATCAAAGATATGGCTATGAGCATTATACAGCTATCGCCAAATATCCCGAGCGAAGCCGGTATTGCTATCAGGAACATCGAGAGTACCTCCTTCCTGATCAACTTTATTGCCTCTAACATGAACGCCGAGGTTACTGCAAAGCAGACATTGCTTGAAACGCAGAACCTGCGCGACCGTATGAACCTGGTACTTGAGCACTTAACGCTTGATCTGCAAATGCTTGAGCTGAAGAACCAGATACAGACCAAAGTACGGGTAGACCTTGATAAACAGCAGCGCGACTATTTTCTTAATCAGCAGCTGAAAACGATACAGGAAGAGTTGGGCGGATCAACGCCTGATCTGGAGGTGGATAACCTGCGCAAGCGTGCGGCTAAAAAGAAGTGGAGCGTGGAAGTAAAAACACACTTCACCAAAGAACTGGAGAAACTTGGTCGTACCAACCCGGCAGCAGCCGATTATTCGGTACAGATCAATTACCTGGAATTACTGCTCGATCTGCCTTGGAACGAGTTCACCAAAGACAATTTCGACCTTAAGCGCGCTCAAAAGATATTAGACAAAGACCATTTTGGTTTGGATAAGGTAAAACGCCGTATCATCGAATATCTGGCCGTATTAAAGCTTAAGCATAATATGAAAGCGCCTATCCTTTGTTTGGTTGGCCCTCCGGGTGTGGGTAAAACTTCACTGGGAAAATCAATTGCAAAGGCATTGGGCCGTAAATATGTACGCATGGCCCTGGGCGGCGTACGTGATGAGGCCGAGATACGCGGTCACCGAAAAACCTATATCGGTGCTATGCCCGGCCGTGTGATACAATCGCTAAAAAAAGCTGGTGCAGCCAACCCGGTTTTTATCCTGGATGAGATAGATAAAGTAAGCAACGATTTTCGTGGCGACCCTTCTTCTGCATTATTGGAGGTGTTAGACCCGGAGCAGAACAGCACTTTTTATGATAACTATGTAGAGATGGACTTTGATCTGTCTAACATTATGTTTATTGCTACGGCAAATTCGCTTAGCAGCATACAACCTGCCTTGTTAGATCGTATGGAGATCATAGAGGTTAATGGTTATACCATTGAAGAAAAAACCGAGATAGCCAAACGACACCTTGTACCCAAGCAACGCGAAGCACATGGCCTTACCGCCAAAGATGTGAACATCAAAAATGATGTGCTGGAGAAGATCATAGAGGATTATACCCGCGAATCGGGCGTGCGTTCTTTAGAGAAAAAAATAGGTTCGGTAGTACGTGGGGTTGCCAAAAGCATAGCCATGGAAGAAGGTTACAATACACAGGTGAGCAAAAAAGATGTCGAAAAGATATTAGGTGCGCCAATATTTGATAAGGACCTTTACGAGAATAACGAAGTTGCCGGTGTGGTAACAGGCTTGGCATGGACATCTGTAGGCGGCGATATTTTGTTTATCGAAGCAAGCTTAAGCCCCGGCAATGGTAAGCTAACCTTAACCGGTAGTTTGGGAGATGTGATGAAAGAATCTGTTACCATAGCACTGGGTTACCTGCGTGCCCATGCGGCCGAGTTCGGTATCGAATACAAGTTATTTGAGCAGTGGGATGTACACGTGCACGTGCCTGCAGGTGCAACGCCTAAGGATGGCCCATCGGCAGGTATAACTATGCTAACGGCACTGGTTTCGGCCTTTACCCAACGCAAGGTAAAACCGCACCTTGCCATGACGGGTGAGATAACACTGCGCGGCCGTGTATTGCCCGTAGGTGGTATTAAAGAGAAGATATTGGCAGCAAAGCGTGCTAATATCAAAGATATCATCCTTTGCAGATCAAATCAGAAAGACATCCTGGAGATAAAGGAAGATTACATCCGCGATCTGCAGTTCCATTACGTAACAGACATGGGTGATGTGATCAAACTTGCGCTGTTGAATGAAAAGGTTAAGAATGCCATAGACCTAACGGTGAAGGATAAAGCTTCACCGCCGCAGGCTACTGCAATTCAGTAAATAAAAGCCACCGGAAGGTGGCTTTTATTCCGTTCCGATATTATGTAATAGTTAAAAGTTGTTAACTATGTTAATAAAAGTTAATTATTGAGAATCATTTGTTTGCGCAGGTTATAATTGTGCCGAACTAAATAAATAATTCACAATTATGAACACCATTAAGATCTTCTCGTTAGCAGCATTTTTCTTGTTTTCAAGCGTTGTTGAAACACGCGCACAGTCTGTACCCAAAAGCACCTTTAAGCTTGATGTAGGCACCGAAACAATGTTGGCTCTCGGTACCAAAAATCGGGACAATAAACTGGGGTATGGCGGTACGCTTCGATTAAACTACGGACTTACAGACAAGCTTACGCTTACGCTTACATCGGGCTATTACAATTATCTAAAAACCGGGCCGCTAAAAACATTTAATGATAATTTCCAGGTAATACCCGTTAAAGCAGGTCTCAAATACTTTTTTGCACCACAATTTTATATTAATGGCGAGGGTGGAATTGCTTTTACAAGGACTTACCAAAATCAAATTAATTCAGTTGCAACGGGCGGTATAGGTTGGGTGTACAAGGGATTAGATATCGGTGCCAGGTATGAAACCCTCAATGGCAGCAGGGGAGCTAATTTTAATTCCGTTGGCGTAAGGATCGCATACGGCTTTAAACTTTAGTGTTATTGCTGGTCGAATAAAAAAGCAGGGAACACTACCCTGCTTTTTTTATTACATTAGCGTTTATTATCCCAGTTGATTTAAATGAAGAAATTTATGATTCTTGCTGTTGCCGGTTTGTTTGCTACGGCAGCATTGCATGCACAAAACCGCACTAAAGAGATAGGTTTTCAATCAGATAACGACTCGTTCCTGGCGCAGGGATCTGACCGGTATTACACCAATGGATTCTTCCTTTTTTATCGCAAAGCAGTTGATACAGCGCGTATCCAAAATAAAAATATCGCCAACAAGGTATTTGGTTTGGAACTTGGTCAAAAAATTTTCAACGCACAATCAGGCCGTTTACCCTCTGCAGATTATATCGATAGGCCTGTTGCCGGTTACCTGTACCTTGGCGCATCAGCCAATATCCTGTACAAAAACGAAACCACCCTTAAGCTTACCGGTAGGGTAGGTGTTGTTGGCCCGGCTTCGGGCGGGTATGCCATTCAGAAATTCATTCACAACACATTTGGTTTTTATGAGCTAAACACCTGGCAGTACCAGATACAGAATGATGTAGAGCTTAATTTAAATGCGGAAGCAAATAAATTACTTGCGAGAGCATCATGGGTAGATATCACCGCATCGGGATATGTAAACCTGGGTAATGGTTTTACCGGGGCAGGTGTTGGTCCGTTGCTAAGGTTAGGGAATTTTAACCAGCTTTTTCAATCAGTAAGCACCCAAAGCACGGCCAGCTATTACGGCGACAGTCGTTTATTGCATAAACACGAACTGTTTTTCTATTATAAGCCCATGGCCAACCTGGTTGCTTACGATGCAACCACCCAAGGCAGTTTGCTGAGAGACCATCCGGTTACAGGCACGCAGGAAATTACGCTTGATAAAAAGCCGTTTATCTTTAGCAACCAGTTTGGCGTTAGTTATGCCAGCAACCGCATAGTGCTTGACCTTGGCGTTGTGGTGCAAACCCGTGATACCAAACAGATGGTTCATTCAACGCATCAATGGGGCTCTATCGGGCTGATGTACAGGTTTAATTAATCACCGAACCCGCCTCGCCGATCTGCCTTCTTGGCTGATAATCTTTTTTTACTATCCACACGGGCCGCTTTAGCGGCCCTGCTCATTTTTGTAGGTTTCCTAACCTTAGGTTTATGTAAAGCCTGGCCAAGTATTGCGGCTAACCGCTCTAATGCTATCTCTTTGTTCAGGAACTGGCTGCGCTCTTCATCACAGATCACCTGTACCAAGCCATCTTTATTAAATCGGGCTTGCAGTTTTTCTGCCAGAACAGCCTTTTGCTCGTCGGTAAACAAAGCAGATTCTGCGATATTAAAAAGCAGCTCAATCTTAGTTGATACCTTATTTACGTTTTGGCCGCCTTTACCGCCGCTGCGCGATGTTTTGTATAGCACTTCGCGCTGCAGGTCTGCTTTGTTCAGGTTCATGGGGATAAATATAGCGATTGGTTGATTAGTGATTAGTTGTTTTGTGGAAAAGGAACTTTTGCAAACGCCAATTGCAAACTGCCCATCGTAAGCTATAAACTGCAAACTGAAAATCTTATCTTCGCAATTGATGAGCAAAAATATAGTTGTGGCCATTGATGGCTACTCGTCATGCGGGAAAAGTACTTTGGCTAAAGCCCTGGCTAAGAAACTTCACTACATCTATGTGGATAGCGGCGCTATGTACAGGGCGGTGGCGCTTTATTTTTTGCGAAACAACATTGATACTAAAAATTCAGAGCAGATTGAGGAAGCGTTGAAGAACATTCATCTTAATTTTCACTCACGCGATTATGAAACACATATCACGCTTAATGATGAGGAAGTATCTGAAGAGATCCGCCAGATGCCGGTATCTGAAAAGGTAAGCGAGGTGTCTGCTTTGAAGGCCGTACGCCGCGAAATGGTGAAACAACAGCAGCGCATGGGTAAATCAAAGAGCATTGTAATGGACGGGCGTGATATTGGTACAGCGGTATTTCCTAACGCTGATCTTAAAATATTCATGACCGCTGATCCTGCAGTCCGCGCCAAACGCCGTTATGACGAGATCCATCCTAAAAATCCAGATGTGACATTGGCGGAGATCTATGAAAACATCGCTCACCGCGATTATCAGGACACTACGCGTGCCGAAAGTCCCTTGGTACGTGCTCATGATGCTATCATCTTAGATAACACCGATCTTACGCCTGAGCAACAGTTAAAATTTGCACTGGATAGGGTAGAAGGCCTGAATCGTTGATTCGTAATTGAGTCATTTGCTGCGCTGTCATTGGGTCATTGAGCCCAAATGTGTCATTGCGAGCGATAGCGCTGCAATCTCAGATGTTAACCACGCGTAGATCTGCCTATTAGGTTGCCGCGTCGCTGGCGCTCCTCGCAATGACATTACGTATAAAGTGAAAAACTACTCCCCCTTAAACTGCACTGCCTTTACACCAAATTTGTTAAGAAAGTCAACGCCTTCATCGCTGGCGAGGCCTTTGTATTGGGCATATGATTTATCATAGAAAACGTTTTTAATGCCTGCGGAGAATATCAGCCTTGCGCATGGTAAACATGGCGATAGGGTGGTGTATAGCGTAGCTCCTTCTAAATTAACGCCATTTTTAACAGCATAAAGGATAGCATTTTCTTCAGCGTGCAGTGCAAGAGAGCAACTGCCTTTAGAGTCGCGGGCGCATCCTGCATCAGGCCATTCCTCGTCGCAGTTGTGGGTGCCCGCAGGGGGGCCGTTATACCCGATAGAAATGATCCGGGTATCCTTCGCTAAAACGGCACCGACCTGCGCCTTAACGCAATGGGAGCGTTGGGCCAGGTCGGTTGCCAGATTCATAAAAATATGTTCGAAACTGGGTTTATTCATAAGTTGATCAAAGAATGGAGATCAGAGATTAGTTAATGAAGCAAGGAAACCTAACCTCTGAGCAACTAATCTCTGATCACTAAAACTTAGTGTCCGCCGCCTGCTTCAAGGTTATCTACATCAATACCTTGCTTTTTAAGAATAGCACCTGCTTTAAAGGCAAAGAATGCTAAATAAGCAAAACCGATAACCGGGATAATGTATGATTTATGTATACCGATACCATCGGCCAAAATACCTTGTACCGGTGGGATGATAGACCCGCCAAGGATCATCATGATCAAAAATGCTGAACCCTGGCTGGTGTACTTGCCTAAGCCGGTTACCGACAAAGAGAAGATAGACGGCCACATGATTGAACAGCATAAACCACCCGCAGTGAACGCGAATATGGCTACCATGCCCGAAGACACTAAACCTATCACCATAAAAATAGCGCCTAATATGCCAAATAAGGCAAGCGTACGTACCGGCTTTTGGTTACCGATAAGGAAGCCAATAACCAAGATAGCAACACAGATAGCATAAGGATAAAGAATGCTTACATCAGTACCGCTTATCCTGTTTACAATTAGCACTACGCCAAAAGCAACAAAAGGAACCACTACAGTCAGGATGAACTTAGTTGTTTTAGAAAGGTTGAATGCTGCGATAGCCCCTGTCCAACGGCCGATCATTAAACTGCCCCAATATAAAGAGATGAAGGGTGCTACCTGGTCTGTTTTGAAGCTGCCAAATACTGGCGATTCTAATAACGAACCCATGTTACTTTGTATAGTTACCTCAACACCTACATAGGTGAAAATGGCAAGCATGCCGTAAACCAATTGCGGATATTGCATTGCGCCCCAACCGCCTTCTTTGCTTTTACCGGCAGCAGATGCTGAACCTACCAGCGTTGCAAGGATGATGAACAGCGCTGCATAAACAAACCACGATTTTTCTAAACCGGTTGCTTGCGCTAATGGTGTAGCAGCTAATATTAACAGGAACGCTACAAAGATTATTCCCAATGGTTTGTTAGCCTTGTTACTCGGCTCAATTTTCTCATCGCTGGTTACGCTTGGTAACTTAGAGATCCAAAAGAATGCCGCTACCGCAATAAATAACCCGGCAAGTATCATGTACAGGGTATTCACAGATGATATCTTAACTTCTGAAGCCGGAATCTTTGCAGAGGCCGATCCGAATAATACAAAACCTACAATTACGGGGCCCCATATGCTACCAAAGTTGTTTACACCACCGGCAAAGTTTAAACGGTGGGTACCCGTTTCAGGGCTACCTAATGCAACCACAAACGGGTTTGCGGCAGTTTGCTGCAACGAGAAACCTAAGGCAATGATGAAGAAAGTAAGTAATATAAAGGCAAACGAACCTGAGTTAATGGCAGGGATCATGATCAATGCACCTACGGCTGAAATTAACAGACCATAAATGATACCATTTTTGTAGCCAATCTTGTTCAGAATATCAACTTTTGTTGCTGCAGATGCAAAATACAATAGTAAAGAGCCAATAAAATAACCACCATAAAAGGTGAAGTCGATCAATTGAGATTCAAATTGGCTTAGGTTAAAATGCGCTTTACAAAATGGAATGAAAATACCGTTTGAGGCCGCTAAAAAGCCCCAGAAGAAGAACACAGTAATAATGGTATATAATGCCGAACCATTACTCTTGGAGTTGTCTTGTGCCATTGTCTATAATCAGGTTTGTTTAAAACTGGTTGAAATAAAGTCCTAAACATAAATATTTTTTCGGGGTCTGTAACCTAAAATTTTCAAAATCTAAATCTCAAAAGCTCTTTTGTTGTTAAACAGATTAATATTTGCATATTAGTGTCCTGATTTTTTTAAAAGTTCAGGGCAAATTAGGAACATAAACCTAAATAATGATAGACGCTATTATTTCGGGGATCGGTTTTGGATTAGTGCTCACGTTTCTTACAGGCCCTGTCTTTTTTGCTTTAATAAAAACCAGCATCGACAAGGGTTTCCATGCCGGTGTTGCGCTTGCCCTTGGTGTAGTATGCAGCGATATGGTTTTTGTTGGCGCCATTCTCTTCGGTTCGCAATACTTTGATGTTACGGCACACGATAAAACCTTAGCCGGTATCATCGGTAGCATCATCCTGTTTTCGATAGGTATTTACTACATCTTTAAAAAATCGGACGTTGACTACAAGAATCCCGTACCCACCAAAGTGAACAAGGCCGGTTACTTCTTCAAGGGCTTTTTGATGTGCATTTTCAACCCAACTATCCTTTTCCATTGGACGGTTGTTATCGGGGTTGCCAGTACCGCTTATCACGAGGGGGTTCATAATCGTTCATTAAAGATCGCTGTGATGTTCTTAACAGTTCTTATTGTCCAGTTTGGCCTGGATACCGTGAAGGCTTTTTATGCCAACAAGCTTCGCGAAAAGATATCACCCAAATTGGTGCACCGATTAAATGAGGTGGCCGGTGGGGCACTTATTATCGCCGCCCTGGTTCTTTTGGATAGATTGGTTACGCATATCTTCTTCTCGGCACATCCGGCGTAAAAGAGAGTCAAGAATTTAAGAGTCAAGAATCAAGACACGTGCACTGGTCGAAGTTTTCAACTTAGATGATAAAGTAGCAAGGATTCTCCTTGCCCGTTAAGCTAAAAGATTAATATATGTTAGGTCGAAGTTGGAAACTTCGACCAGTGATTGGTAGTTTAAAGTTGCTTGTCCGTTGATATTAACACGCTATCGCTCGCAATGACAAGTTTGATACACAGTCTTCAAACAAAAAAGCCCCGCAAATGCGAGGCTTCCAATATTGTAGCAGAACTTAGTGCAACACCAGGGTCTGTTTCCTGTCTGGTCCTACCGAAAGGTATTTAACCGGAACTTCAAGTTCTGCTTCCAGGTAATCAATGTACGATTGCAATTTGGCAGGGATCTCGTTTAGCTCGGTTATACCTGTAAGATCTTCGTTCCAGCCATCAATCTCCTTTAAAACAGGCTCGGCCTCAACAGAGCAGATATCGTAAGGCATGTAATCGATGGTTTCGCCCTGGTAATTGTAGTGCGTACAAGCATATATCTTATCAAAACCGCTTAATACGTCAGCTTTGGTCATTACCAGCTGAGTAACGCCGTTTAGCATGATTGCATATTTAAGTGCCGGAAGATCTATCCAGCCGGTACGGCGTGGCCTGCCTGTAGTGGCGCCAAATTCATGGCCTATCTTACGCAGCTCTTCTCCGGTTTGGTCATTCAGTTCGGTAGGGAATGGGCCTCCACCAACGCGGGTACAATACGCTTTAAAAATGCCGATAACATCGCCAATCTTATTTGGAGCGATACCCAAACCGGTACAAGCACCAGCGGTAGTTGTATTGGATGATGTAACAAAAGGGTACGAGCCAAAGTCGATATCCAGCATAGTACCTTGAGCGCCTTCTGCCAATACTTTTTTACCTTCTTTTAGGTAGTTGTTTACCAATTGTTCAGAGTCAACCAGTTCAAATTTTTTGATCAGTTCAATAGCCTCAAAGAAAGCCGCTTCGCGCTCGCTAAAGTCGGCCACCTCGCCGTAAAGCGATTGCAACATTGAAGTATGTTTATCAACCAGTTTCTGGTATTTTTCTTTAAAGTTTGGCAGCGTAATATCGCCGATACGTAAACCATTACGGCCGGTTTTATCCATATACGTTGGGCCAATACCTTTAAGGGTAGAGCCTATTTTGCCATCGCCCATTTTCTTTTCAGAAGCAGCATCAAGTAACTGGTGGGTAGGTAAGATCAAATGCGCCTTTTTACCTATTACCAGGTTGCCTTTAGCCAAAAGATCATGACCGGCATCTTTTAATTTATCTAATTCTTTTTTAAGGGTGATGGGGTCTATCACCACGCCGTTGCCTATAAGGTTAAGGGTGTTATCGAAAAATATGCCCGAAGGAATGGTGTTCAATACAAATTTTTTACCTTCAAACTCAAGCGTGTGGCCTGCGTTTGGCCCACCCTGGAAACGGGCAATAAGGTCATAACCTTTACTTAGTACATCAACAATTTTGCCTTTACCTTCGTCGCCCCACTGGAGGCCCAATAATACATCAACAGCCATTAATTAGTTATTAGAAAATAAGCTTTATAAGATTTTTGAATTTAGTTACGATGCCCTGCGGTCACAAGTTCCGCCATCGCGAAGCTTGGTGCAATTGCCGTAAAGATTTAAAGAGTGGTGTTTGATATCAAACTTCAGAATGTCGCCCATCATGCTTTGTATCTGCTGAATGCGAGGGTCGCAAAACTCAACCACCTTGCCACAATCGATACAAATAATATGGTCGTGCTGCTTGTAGCCGTATGATTTTTCAAACTGGGCCATGTTTTTACCAAACTGGTGTTTGGTAACCAGGTCGCACGATACCAAAAGCTCTAATGTATTGTAAACAGTAGCACGACTAACGCGATACTTTTTATTTTTCATGTGGATGTAAAGCGATTCCACATCAAAATGATCGTTTCGTGAATAGATCTCTTCGAGTATGGCAAAACGCTCAGGCGTTTTCCTGAGGCTCTTATTTTCAAGGTAGGCCTCAAAAATTTTTTTCACCAAAGCAATGGTTTCCTGTACAGGCATAATGTTAAATTAACAATGCAAAGGTATTATTATTTTTAAAAAGAGAGGCAATAATCAGGTGGTTAAAGAATTAGAATCAAGATTACAAGAATCAAGACGAATAGGTGATCTTCAATACCGAACCTATCTTGTTTATTGACTCTCGGTTTCTTGTATCTCTTTCTACGATGCTTTTTCCACTGCCGAATCAAACCTCACAACTTGGGTAATGCCTTTAACCTGGTTCAGCTTTCTGATCAGATTTTCCAGGTGATCGGTATCGTTCACATAAACCATTATCGATCCCTCGAAGATGCCGTTATCGCTGTCAACAGTAATGGAGCGGATATTCACCTTAAAATCTTGTGAGATAACTGTGGTCAATTTGTTGATCAAGCCAACATCATCAATACCGGTTATGCGCAATCCTGTCAAGAAAGCCAGTTCTTGTTGGTTGGTCCAGCGGGCTTTTACAATACGATATCCGTAGTTAGCCATTAATTTGGCAGCGTTAGGGCAATTGGTGCGGTGTATCTTAATGCCATCGCCAACGGTAATAAAACCGAAAACATCATCGCCGGGTATAGGATTACAACAGGCAGCCAGCTTGTAATCTATCTTCTGCATGTCCTCACCAATCAGCAAAATGTCGCTGTCTTTGGTTTTAATGCTCTTAACCAGGCTTTGCAGCTGATCGATCTCTATCTTATCCTGCGGCTTGTTCTCAATCACCTTTTCAGATGCCTGGTATTCTCGCAGATCTTTAATGTCGATTAGCCCTTTGGCAACATTGTAAAACAGATCCTGGGTTGATTGCAGCTTAAAATAGTAGCTTAGCTTTTGCAGGTTCTCTGAGTTGTAAGTAAGCTTTATCGACTTCATCTTACGCTCCAGTATCTCCTTGCCGTCTTCGGCTATCTTGCGTTTTTCCTCCTTAAGGGCCGATTTTATCTTGGCTTTAGCCTTTGCAGTAACCACGAAGTTAAGCCAGTCTTCCTTAGGCGTTTGCTTGCCGGAGGTGATGATCTCTACCTGGTCGCCGTTCTGCAGCTTGTGGCTGAGTGGCACCAATTTATGGTTAACCTTGGCGCCAATACAACTTGCACCAACATCAGTATGTATCTCAAAGGCAAAATCGAGCGCGGTGGCATTTAAAGGCAACTGGATCAACGCACCCTTAGGAGTAAAGATGAATATTTCATCGCTGAACAAGTTCATCTTAAAATCATCCAGAAAGTCGAGCGCATTTGAGTCCGGATTTTTAAGCATATCACGCACTTTTTGTACCCAAAGGTCCAGCCCGCTATCTGTTGATGATTCTTTATATTTCCAGTGCGCAGCAAAACCTTTTTCAGCAATTTCGTTCATGCGTTTGGTGCGTATCTGTACCTCAACCCATTGTCCGCGCGGCCCCATTACGGTGGTATGTAGCGATTCGTAGCCATTTGCCTTTGGCGATGATATCCAGTCGCGCAACCTGTCCGGGTTAGGGCGATAAAGATCGGTTACGATAGAATAAGCCTTCCAGCACTCTGCCTTTTCATTCTCGGGGGCGCTATCCAGAATAATACGGATGGCAAAAAGGTCATACACCTCCTCGAACGGAATGGCCTTTTTCTTCATCTTATTCCAGATAGAATGGATGGACTTTGGCCTTCCGAAAACCTCTCCGTGCAGGTCCTGACTTTCCAGCACTTTCTGAACCGGCTTGATAAAGTCAGAGATGAAACGCTCGCGTTCTGCCTTTTTCTCGTTCAGCTTATTTTTGATGAACTGGTAGGTTTCGCGCTCCATGTATTTCATTGATAGGTCTTCCAACTCAGATTTGATGGCGTACAAACCCAGGCGGTGGGCCAGCGGCGCATACAGGTAGACCGTTTCTGAAGATAGCTTTAATTGTTTATCCCTTGGCATAAACTCCATGGTACGCATGTTATGCAGGCGATCGGCAAGTTTTATCAGTATCACCCTCACATCATCGGCAAGGGTAAGCAGCATCTTGCGGAAGTTCTCGGCCTGTAAAGAGCTATTGGTATCAAAGACGCCGGATATTTTGGTAAGGCCGTCAATTATCTTGGCTACTTTTTTACCAAACTCCAGCTCTATATCTTCTAAAGTAACATCGGTGTCTTCAACCACATCATGCAGCAGGGCACACACAATAGAAGTGGTACCTAAGCCTATTTCCTCAGCAGCTATTTGTGCAACTGCAATAGGATGGTATATGTAAGGCTCGCCACTTTTGCGGCGCATGTCTTTATGGCTTTCCAAAGCCATTTCAAACGCCTTTCTTATCAGTCTTTTGTCGCCTTTTTGAAGGGTAGATTTGCTGGCGCGCAGCAATGCACGGTAGCGTTTTAATATCTCCTTCTTTTCGGCTTCAAGGTCTATCACTAAATCTTTCATTCTCTGGCGTGTACTGGCTTAAAATATCATAACCCTGCAACAATTATTTTTATTGCCGGTTAACATAAAATAACAAAATAAAATGCGTTAATTTTGTATGTTAGTAAAAATATGAAATTAATATTACCGCTATTGCTCATTTGTTTGGCCTTTGGCAGTGCTAAGGCGCAGGATGATAAACCTGCTGCCCCAATACACCTTGGCAAGAATGATACCGTTAAGGTATACATGACCAAACTTGACGGCGAACTGGTGCCCTGGATTGTGGCGCAGCCGGTAAATATTGTTGACACCCGTATTTTTGCCAGCGAGGCTGACAGATTGGCTTACCGCAGGTTAAAGTATAATGTGATGAAGGTGTTGCCTTATGCACGTTTTGCTGCGCAACGCTACATCCAGTTGCAGCGCGACCTGGCCCTTACTGCTGATAAGAAAAAGCAGAAGGAGTTGATGAAAGCCTGTGAAAGTGATGTAAAGAACCTTTTTAACAAAGACATAAAAAACCTTACCATAAGCCAGGGCGAAGTGCTTATAAAATTGGTAAGCCGCGAAACGGGTACCACCAGCTTTGCGTTAGCTAAAGAGTTAAAGGGTGGTTTTAACGCATTCCTGTTTCAATCAGTTGCCCGCATATTTGGGCATAATCTTAAAGAGACTTATAACGCCTCTGAGGAGCGCGATATTGAAGCTATCCTGAACAATGTGGGATACGTTTCTAACTACAATTAAATGGATAGTAAAAGCATCTACCAGTTTACCGTTGAGAAAATTGACGGTGACGTTGTCAATCTTTCGCACTATAAAAACAAGGTACTTCTGATCGTTAATACCGCTTCTCAGTGTGGGTTTACGCCGCAACTGCAGGATATAGTTGACCTGAAAAAGGAATTTGCCGATCAGGATTTTGAGATACTGGCATTCCCGTCAAATGATTTTGGCCAGCAGGAACCACTCGAGGGCGCTGCTATTGAAGCCTTTTGCCACAATTACGGTAACAATTTCCCTTTGTTTGAAAAGATAAGGGTGCGCGGCCCGCATGCGCATCCGCTTTACCAGTTCCTTGCAGACAAAAAATCGAACGGAAAGGTAAAGGCAAAACCCCGCTGGAATTTTCATAAATATCTTGTAGATAGGGAAGGCCACGTGGTCGATTTCTTCTTTCCTTTTACTAAACCCACAGCATCTAAAGTAAAAAAGAGCATTAAGCGCCTGCTGGCTGCCGATGCTGATAATACAAGTTCTTCTGCCAAATGAAATTAGATATTTTAGTTTTACCCGTACACCCTGATGATGCCGAGTTGGGATGCGCCGGAACGATATTAAAGCACGTTAAATTAGGTTACAAAGTTGGGATAGCCGACCTTACCCGTGGCGAATTAGGCACCCGCGGCTCTGCCGAGATACGTGATAAAGAAGCTGCAAAAGCTGCCGAAATATTGGGCCTTACCGTTAGAGAAAACCTGGCTTTGCCCGATGGCTTTTTTGAGAATACTAAAGAATACCAGCTTAAAGTGATCGCGATGATACGCAAGTACCAGCCGGATATCCTGATCACCAACGCTTACCATGACCGCCATCCGGATCACGGTCGGGCTAACGAACTGGTTGAGGCTTCTGCTTTTTTGGCCGGCCTGCGCCGTATTGAAACGTTTGATGATAGGGGCCAGCCCCAGGAAGCATGGCGACCAAACCAGGTGCTTCATTTTATACAGGACAGGTATATTAAGCCAGATATCATAGTTGATGTAACGGATTTTTGGGACAAAAAGATAGAAAGCGTTTATGCCTACAGCTCGCAGTTTCATAGTGAGGAGTATAGCAAAGATGAACCGCAGACCTACATCTCTTCGCCCGAGTTCATCGACCAGATAAACGGCCGTGGCCGCGAGTTCGGCAAAAGCATTAATGCCAAATACGGCGAAGGCTTTACTTCGAGGAAGATATTAGGGGTGAATGATCTGTTTGATTTGAAATAGGTTTTCTAACGATTAATAATCAGGAACGGTTTTTTTTAATTGTTAAAAGTCAACGGAATGGATGCAAAAATAATAAATGCAATAAACGAAAAGTTCAGGGCTGCAAATATCATAGACCTTTTAGTCCAAGGCAACGTTACAATCAATGGCATACCTGAGCTTGAAAATTTTTTCTTAGGATCAGGAGAAACGATTGAAAGCGTCCTTCGTAACGGAATAGCTTCTTTGAGAAAAGGATTTTATAAAATAATTCAAGAACCTTTCTATAAAACGAATATTGAGTATCCTACGTTTGCTGCTACCGTTCTATATTTTCTTAACAATAGCGATAAACTTATTAAGTACACAGCTAACATAGGACCGCTTACTAATGTGGAAGCTAAATACCAAGTGGATTATAGAACAACAACAAATTCTCGAGATCAGTTAGTAAGAGATTTTCTTAGCGACAAGAAGAATGATGATTCTCGAACATTTTATTATAATTCTAAAAAGAAATTTTATCAAAAAGCATACTTAGAAAATAAGTTGTTTGTTGTGAAGAAATCCGGCTATTCCACCAACGTCGACAATTACAAAGAAGTTCATTGGATATTTTTAACTTAATCATAAATTGTAAACGAAAAATGCCGCTCATTTCAGTGGCATTTTTTATGCAATAACGTATTCAAAACGGTTACTGTCGTGGTTGCGCTCACGGCGCAGTTTGTTTTCCTTTGAAAGCTTTAAAAGAATCCCTGACAATTCCGACGTTTTGAAATCAGAATTAAACTTTTCGCGGCAGTATTCTGCTATGGCTGATATCGAATGCGGTGTGCGGAAATAATCGCTGCTGAGCAACTGGTTAAGAACCTTTGTTGCGCCAGGTTTTTTCCGGCTGTTGGTGCCATCATTGTCGTCATGATCGGCTGCGGCACGCCTGGCGCGTTTATTGAAAACTTCAGACCCTTCCGCTTCACCTTTCTCCGCCTCTATCATTTCGTCCAAAAGCCTTTCTACCACTTTTACCTGTACCGCTTCAGACTGGAAAGAGTTGACAACTTCGGCAAGTTCCGTTAGTTGTTTTTTTAATTTTTCAATATACCTGTTCATTGTAAATCTCGCTTCAATATATTACGATGTAAAGTGATGGAAAATAACAGCAGTTATTAGATATATTATTATAACGATACGCGCTGATTATATTATCCAAACAATACAAAAAAAGCGCCTTTAGAGTACTTAAAGGCGCTTGTAGCAATATTATTACAAAATGTTTATAATGCAGGCAATATCTTTTCCATCACATCTAATCCGGCGTCAATATCTGCTTTCTCAATGATCAATGCCGGCCTAAAACGTATGGTTTTATCACCACAACCTAAGAACATTACCTGGTGCGCTAAACCATGATCCATAAAGCGGTTGCGAGTATCGCTGTCGGCAAAATCAAAAGCGGTTAGTAAGCCCTTACCACGTACGTTGCTTATCAAGCCATGTTTGGCCTCTATCTCATGTAAACGCTGTTGCAGGTAAGCGCCTGTATCGGCAGCTTTATCGCAAAGTTTATCCTCCTCAATAATTTCCATGATCTTAGCAGCCCTAACCATATCTACCAGGTTGCCGCCCCAGGTAGAGTTAATGCGCGATGAAGTATTAAATACGTTATGTTCTACCTCGTCAACACGCCTGCCGGCTAAAATACCGCATACCTGCATCTTTTTGCCAAATGCAATAATATCAGGGCGTGCCTTTTCGCCAAAGTGCTGGTGGAGCCAAAACTTACCGCTTAAACCAACGCCGGTTTGCACCTCATCATAAATTAGGAGCGCTTCGTTTTCATCAGCTAAAACACGCAATTGCTCTAAAAACTCGCGGCGTACATGTTTATCACCACCTTCAGATTGTACCGGCTCAATGATGATGGCACATATGTCATCCTTATTGTCAGCGAAGGCTTGTTTTATTTGTGCAATAGATCGCTTCTCTCTATCTATCAGATCCTGTAGATTACCATCTGTTAACGGAAAACGGATCTCTGGTACCGATACCCGGGGCCAGTTAAATTTGGCGAACCATTTGGTTTTCACCGGCTGCGTATTGGTTAAGCTCAGCGTATAACCTGAACGACCGTGGAAGGCATGCTCAAAGTGCAAAACCTGGTGGCCTTTTTCTTCGGTGTAACCCTTGGCAAAGTTCTTTTGCACTTTCCAGTCCATAGCTGTTTTTAAGGCATTCTCAATAGCAAGCGAACCACCTGCGATAAAGAAGGCATGCGGCAGGTAATCAGGGATCCCAACACGATCAAAAGTATCAACAAACTGTGCGTATTGTTCGGTGTAGATATCTGAGTTGGATGGGTTTGTTAACGCCGCCAACATCAGGTTTTTTTTAAAACCCTCGTCGTTTATCATTTTAGGGTGATTGTAACCCAATGGTACCGAAGCGAAACAGGTAAAAAAATCTAACAGCGTACGATTATTTTTTGCGTCGTAGATCTGCACGCCCTGGCTGCGTTCCATATCAAACGTAAGGTCAAAACCATCGGCTAATATATGTTTGCTCAAAGTATCATGAACAGTTTGCGGAGTTACTTTCATCTGATGCATTGCAGGTATTTTGGTTTATCCCAAATATAGTGAAATGCCCTCAGCAACGGTAGTTTTGGGGTTTTTGAACCGAAACCTCAAAAAGTAACTTTAAATGAGCTAAACCTATTTTTTGTACCGATGTAAAGAGTGGTATGAAAATATTTTAGAAAAAAAATGTGCAAAGGTGTCTTTTCGACTTGCTATTTCGGGCAGTGTAGCTCCTACGGAGCAAAAAAGCTTCAGCAAGGTTTTCTACAAAGCGGTAGCCCCTACAGGTCAGATTATCAAGCTAAGGAAGGAAGTACCGAAAATAGAATGCTGAATTATGAGAAATAAGTTTTCCATGTTCTGCAAAGTAGGATAAGATCGCAAGGAATTGTGATAAGCGATAATGTCCCGTAGAGACAACCGCTTTGTAGATTATAAACATAGGGTGTGACTTTGCTCCTTAGGAGCTACCCCTAAATGCGTTTGCTCATCAATTGATGAATCTATATTAAATCGCTTGTGCAGTTGACTCACCCCAGACATCTCCGGGGCGGCGGATTGTCTACCCTCTCTTCGATGCGCGAAAAGAGGGTAAAGAAGTAGCTATTTTTCTTACCCTCTTTGCTGCAAGCGGCAGAGAGGGTGGTCGAACGAAGCAAATACCGGGCGAGTCAAATATAAAATTGGCAATTACTCTGATACTTATCGCAGGTCTACCAACTCCGCTTTTGGATAGGCTTTCTTGTCAAATGTAAAAGTGCTTTCACTCACTTTCACGTTAGGTGTAAAGCTTCGCAGTGTGTAAGTGTACTTGCTACCATTCTTGTCAAATATCTGTGCGCTGTAAAGCTGGTTTTTAGCTTTATCTATCATAAGCCTTACCTTAAAATAGCTCGATTTTTCGCTGGTAGGCGTAAGGTCTACCACCTGGTAGGTTTTGCCACCGGCTTTTTGCAAACCGGTGTATATGTATTTATACCCGTTCTCATAAATGGTGAAAAGCTTACCCGGATTAAAGCCTTCTTCGCTGTTATCAGCGTTGCTTAACTGCACTTCGTTAGCATCCTTTAGATAAGTCCACTGGCTTTTGCCATCGCTGATGATCTCCTGGTTGACCTTTTTTGTACCCGGCTCATAAATGGTAACCTTGTATTTATTGGTTTTTGAGCGCGAAACGAGCGTGCCGGTTTGTGTTTCTTTAATATTAGCTTGCTGATTGTCTACTAACAAAGTAAAATCAGTTTTAACAGCATCATAAGTGCGATACTGTTTGCTGAGTTTATTTAATATGGTTTTTGCCTCGGTATCTTTTTGGGCAAAAACGGTAGTAACGGTGGCGGAAAATAATATGATGCAGGCGAAAAGCTTTTTCATGTATGGTTTTAATTTATAAGCACACTGATAACCATTATGCTTTGTAATGGTTTAGAGTGTTGGCAGGTAAATAAGTTTAATCCCGCGGTTTTTGAAGCTCTTCCAGGTGGCGCTCCAGGCTGTATTCGTCAGGGAATAATACATCGCGGGCCTTGCTGCCCTCAAATGGCCCAACAATCCCTGCTGCCTCCAACTGATCGATGATACGGCCTGCGCGGTTATACCCCAACTTCATTTTACGCTGAATGAGTGATGTTGAACCTTGCTGATGGAGTACGATCAAACGCGCTGCATCTTCAAACATGGAGTCGCGATCATCCGGGTCAAACTCTTTAGGGCCGCTTCCGGCTTCGCCATCGCCAACATATTCAGGCAATAACATAGCGGTAGGATAGCCGCGTTGGTTGCCGATGAAGTCTGATATTTTTTCTACCTCCGGCGTATCCACAAAGGCACACTGCAAGCGTATCAGGTCGCTGCCGGTTGATAAAAGCATATCACCACGACCGATCAACTGGTCGGCGCCGCCTGCATCAAGAATGGTACGTGAATCTATTTTTGATAATACCCTGAATGCCAAACGCGCCGGGAAGTTAGCCTTAATGGTACCCGTAATAACGTTAACCGAAGGCCTTTGTGTAGCAATAACCAGGTGAATACCAACAGCACGCGCCAGCTGCGCCAGACGGGCAATAGGCTGTTCAACCTCTTTACCGGCGGTCATCATCAGGTCGGCAAACTCATCTATCACCAGCACAATGAATGGCAGGTAGCGGTGTTTTTCAGGATCGCTTATTTTACGGTTTACGTATTTGGCATTATACTCTTTAAGATTACGCACCTGTGCATCTTTAAGCAGATCGTAACGCTGGTCCATCTCAATACAAAGCGAGTTAAGCGTGTTCACTACCTTCTTGGTATCGGTGATAATAGCATCACCATCATCAGGTAGTTTAGCCAGGAAATGCCTCTCAATTTTGCGGAAAAGGGTTAATTCCACCTTTTTAGGATCAACCAAAACAAACTTCAGCTCAGCAGGGTGGCGTTTGTAAAGCAGCGATACCAATATGGCATTGATACCAACCGATTTACCCTGGCCGGTAGCACCTGCAACCAGTAAGTGAGGCATTTTAGCCAGATCGGCGATGAATACTTCATTAGAGATGGTTTTACCCAAAGCTATAGGCAGGTCCATGGTGTTACTCTGCCATTTCTCGGTAGCTAACACCGAGCGCATAGAAACCATTTCAGGGTGTTGATTAGGTACTTCAATACCAATAGTACCCTTACCAGGCATTGGCGCGATGATACGGATACCCAAGGCAGCAAGGCTAAGGGCGATATCATCCTCAAGATTTTTGATCTTGGAGATACGTACACCCGGTGCAGGGATAATTTCGTAAAGCGTAACCGTTGGGCCAATGGTAGCTTTTATCTTATCTATTTCAATGTTGTAATGGTTAAGGGTCTCAACAATTTTATTCTTGTTGGCCTCTAATTCATCAGCATCTACAGAGATCTTGGCGGTGCCGTAGTTCTCCAGCAGATCAAGCGTAGGCAGTTTGTAGGATGCAAGGTCCAGTTTGTGGTCAAATATGCCAAAAGTATCAACCAGTCCTTTTGCTTTATCATCGTCGCTTGTTTCAATGCTCATCACCGGGGTAGGGCGTTCAACATTAACCGTTAGCGGTATCTCTGTCTCCTCCTCAACTTCCTGCTCTGCTGTAGGCTCGGGCGTTAACGTAACAGGTTCATGTTTTACGTTTACCGGCGTTGGCATTACCTGTTGCTGCCTTACAGGTTCAACAACGGCACTTGCGGCAGCCTCTGCGGCGAGCATGTCCTTTACACGGTTATTGGCGCCGTTACGCGGCCACTCCACAGGGATAGAAATTTCTTCGTTCTCCAATTCAACCGGCTCAGGTGCTATTAAAGGGGCAATATCGTCGTTAAGTCGCTTTTTACGGGCGGGTAATTTGAAATCAATATTATAGGCTATTACCAGCACAGCCAGCGCCAGGAAGATAAGCAAGAAACCTGTGCCGGATTGACCTATTTGAGCTGCAAGCAAACGGTTTGTCCAGAAACCGAAGTTGCCTTCAGCAAAGTGTGGATAATCTGATACAAAAGCATGAACAAAACCAATGGCCACCGAAAGAAATACGATGCTAAATAGCGTATAAGCCAGCATTTTACTTACCGAGAATAACCTGATCTTGAATAGTAGCCGGTAACCTATAATGAAAAATATGAACACAAAAAGGAATGATGCAACTCCAAACCACTCGAAAATGAACTGGTTTGAAAGCAACGCGCCGAATTTACCCAGCCAGTTATCAACCATAGGGTTGGCAACACCGTTCTCCAAAAGTTCTTTAGTGGTCTTGAAAAGATTGCTCCAGCCGCCATTGGCTTTAGACACATAACTTTGGTCTTGCTGCCAGGTAAACAGGTATGATGTAAAAGCAATAAGAAAGAAAACCGATAAAATGAGTGAAAATAAACCCAGTATCTTGATAAGGCGGCCATCGCGCAGGTCGAACATTGGCTGACGCTCGGTTTGGGCCTGTCTTATCTGCCGTTCGCGCTGCGGTTTTCTGCCGCCGCCCTCGCGTGGTTGATTCTCCTCTTTAAAGCTGTTAGATCGAAATTGATTTCCTTTGACCGGCATCCTTCACTCGTGGTTTTTGCAAATATAAAGTTATTAGATAAAACGGATATTTTTAATTTTTTGAGCAGGCAGAACAAAGAATAACGATGGGATTTTGAAGGAAAGATAATTCACCGCTTACAGATTGATAATTCCTAAAAAGTGTAACAAAATTTTGATGTTGTTGTCCAACTGCAAAACCTGTCATGATAAGAAAACTCTTATTAGTTGTCATAATATGTGGCGCTATGGTAAAAACCAACGCACAAACCGTTAACAAGCCCCGTTTAGATAGTCTGTTAGATTTATTAGCCACCAATAACAGGAGCATGGGCAGCCTGGCTATTATGCAAAATGGCCGGTTGGTATATCAAAAAAGTATTGGCTATGCTGCCATCGATAGCCCTTCAACAATCCCGGCGACTGCTGAAACTAAATATCGCATTGGATCTATCAGCAAGATGTTTACCGGTGTAATGGTAATGCAACTGGTAGAAGAAGGCAAACTGTCTGTAACCTCAACCTTAGATAAATTTTATCCCGCCATTCCGAACGCCGCTAAGATCACCATCGGGATGATGATGAACCACCACAGCGGATTGCATAATTTCACCAACGATCCGCAATATTTCAGCTACATGCTAAGCCCGCAAACGCACCAGCAAATGTTAGCCCGAATAACCGCCATGAAGCCGGATTTTGAGCCGGGCACCAAAGGCCAATACAGCAACACCAACTTTCTACTGTTAAGCTACATCATAGAGAAAATAAGCGGTAAAAGTTATCCGGAGCTGGTGAAGCAACGCATAATCAATAAGATCGGATTGAAGGACACTTATTACGGCGATAAAATAAACACCGCTAAAAATGAGGCGTTACCATATGCCTACAGCGGTAAATGGACCAAATTCTCTGAAACAGATATGAGCATACCAACCGGTGCAGGATCAATGGTATCAACACCGGCAGATCTGGATAAATTTATTGTGGCCTTGTTTGATGGCAAGTTAATTAAGCCGGCCAGCCTGGAGTTGATGAAAACGTCTACCGATAATTACGGTTCAGCGATGTTTGCTACACAGTTTAAAGGCCGCAAAGTTTATGGGCATGGCGGCGCTATAGATGCGTACCGGTCTGAACTGGCGTATTTCCCAGAACAAAAATTTGCTGTAAGCTACATATCAAATGGTGGTAGTTTTGATCCATCACGCGTAATGCAGGCTGTTTATAACATTAGCTTTAACGAGCCGTTTGAGATGCCAAATTTTACGGTAGCCAAAGGTTTGGATGATTACATTGGCGTATACAGCAGTAAGCAAATACCGTTAAAGATCAACATCACTAAAGATGGTTCTAATTTGATTGCTCAAGCAACCGGACAATCGGCATTTCCGCTTGATGCCACGAAAACCGAAGGTGTTTTCGAATTTGATAAAGCGGGTATCGTTATGGAATTTAGGGCTGCCAAAGGAGAATTTACGCTTAAACAGGGCGGTAAAGAATATTTGTTTACCAAAGAGTAAATCTGTTGTTGCATTTAAAAAAAGGACGGAAAGCTTAAACTTTGCGTCCTTTTTAATTTAAACGTTTTTTTAGTTTTCTTATTCAAACTGCAATTCCCACTTATCCTCGCCGCCATCAACAATGCGGAAAATAGTTTTTTCCACTGATGCATTTGTGTCTGATGATACGATACGCACGGTTTCGTGGTCATGAAATTCTCCTTCAGTTTTCGGGATCATGATAGCGCCAAGCGTTTCTGGATTACCGGGTATGGTTATGGTTCTCATGGTTGTAAGTATTTATAAAGAATAACAGTGAGAACTCGAAATGGTTTATATGTTTAAAAGTGTCGTTGCAAGCGTAGCGGTAAACTTATAGTACGTATTGCACTGCCATTTTTAATACACAAGTAAGGCATCATTTTGATCAGTTTATGATCTCTAACTGCGAACTTTACTTTGATTGTTTATTATCTAAAATATGTAAAACATCAGTAACGCACACACATTTTTACACTTTACAGGTTTACAGTAATACATTAATTAGCTATGGCATTTATTGATTACTATAAGGTACTCGGCGTAGCAAAAACTGCTACCGACAAGGAAATAAAAAGCGCCTATCGTAAAATGGCGCGTAAGTACCATCCCGACGTAAACCCTAACGACGCTGAGGCCGAAAAGCAGTTTAAACAAGTGAACGAAGCCAACGAGGTTTTGAGCGACCCGGAGAAGCGCAAAAAGTATGACAAGTATGGCGAAAACTGGCAGCATGGCGAAGCTTACGAACAAGCTCAAAAGCAGCAGCAGCAAAACCGGGGCTACACCTATGAAGGCGGCGGCGCACAGGATTTTGGAAGCTTTGATTTTGGCGGTGGTGGCGGTGGAGATTTTTCTGATTTCTTTAGCTCGATGTTCGGCGGCGGCGGCGGCAAAAGCAGGCAATCCGCACGTTACCGCGGGCAGGACCTGAATGCTGAATTACAGCTTAGCTTGCGTGATGTGCTGGAATCAAAGAAGCAAACACTTACCGTCAACGGCAAAAACATCCGTTTAACCATCCCTGCAGGTATAGAGAACGGACAAACCATTAAGATAGCAGGGCATGGTGGCCCCGGTTCAAACGGTTCGCCGGCAGGTGATCTGTACATCACCTTCTCCATACCGGAAGATGCGGAGTTCAAACGTACCGGTAACGATCTGCATAAAAATATAACGCTTGATCTTTACACCGCCATTTTAGGTGGCGAGATCACCGCTGATACGCTAACAGGTAAAGTTAAATTGAAAGTTCCTCCGGGAACTCAAAGCGGCACCAAAGTAAAGTTGAAAGGTAAAGGAATGCCGGTTTATAAAAAGGATGGTCAATCGGGCGATCTATATCTTACTTACAACGTACAGTTACCTACCAAACTAACAGCAGAACAAAAGGACTTATTTGAAAAACTGGCTAAACTACAATAACCATGAAAACAGAGCAAGTAATAAGTGTTGACGATTTTTGCGTGTACCATAACGTTGAATACACCTTTATTGATTACCTGGCTGATGCTGGTTTGGTAAAAGTTACCAGGGTAAATAAAACCAAGTGCATCCCGCTTGATGAAATACAAAAACTTGAACGCATGGTACGCCTGCACACACAGCTTGAAATTAATGAAGCAGGTGTAGCTACCATAAATAATTTGCTACACAAGTTAGAAGATATGCGACAGGAAATGAGTGCTTTACGCAGCAGATTGCGGTTGTATGAACACTGATATTCTGAAAAAGAGTATACTTTTTTTAAACCATGCCCCGTTTTTAAGGTCATATCAACAAATGATAAAATAATTGTAACTAAAAACTACTGTTATGAAAACCTTAAGAATTTCAATTATAGCACTTGTATTAGCCGCCAGCGCACAATTTGCAAAAGCACAAGTGAGTATCGGTATCGGCGTTAATTTACCGGTGCGCCACGTATATTATGAACCAGCTCCGGTGTATTATGATCCGGCACCTGTTTATGCGCCAGCACCCGCGCCGGTATATTACAATCGCCCGGTTGTTGTAGGTGGTTATTATCGCCCGGCTTATTACGGCCGTCGTTACTACCGCCGCCCGGTTGTTGTTGATCGTGTAGTATACAGAGACAACTATTTTCACGGCCGCGGCCACCATTTTGGCCGCAGATGGTAATCTCATCTTTATACATCGAAAGCGCCTTTTCTGGATAGAAAAGGCGCTTTTGGGTTTTAAATGTCATGCGGGGAGGAACGACGCGGCAATCTCTTCGCGTTCGTCTGCCAACGATGAGATTGCCGCGAATCCGATGTGCATCCGAAATCTCGCAATTGTAAGGGTTAGGTAATTCGGTAACAGAATCAGGTATTATTTTTTGTTGTTTAGGGTAGCCATATCAATAGGTTTCTTTCCACCGATACCCTGATGAGGTCTTTCCCAGTTATAGTACACGAGGTATTTAAGCAGTTCATCTTCCAGCTCCTGGAGGCTATCGAAGTCTGTATCTTCGATCAAGTCCTCTTTGAGCGTCCGCCAGAAGCGTTCAACCTTGCCGTTAGTTTGCGGCCGGTAGGGTTTCATATATCTTCTTTTGATACCTGTTTCGACCAGCATACGCTCAAAGGGGTGGTTATGCTTGTTCATGCTGGTAGCCGTTCCGAACTCCGGTCCGTTGTCTGCAATGATCTCCTCCATCTGGATGCCGAACTCCCGTTTGAGCGCCTGCATGCAATGCATCGCGGTGAACATCGTAGTGAGTGCTGTGATATCTGTCATCACCTGTGCCCATGCCAGGCGGCTGTAGTCATCCAGTACGCAAAGCAGGTACAGTTTTCTGTTTTGTCCGCGTATAACGCTTTTACTTAAATGATGGCAATCGATATGTCCTAACTGGCCCATGCGCTCCTTGACGATCTTTTGTTTGATTTCCCTGTCAACCGGTTTTAAACGGTTACGCCCATTGCGCTTCAGAATATTGTAAATACCTGATGGCGATGGTGTAAAGGTATTGGATTTCTGCCTGAGCTGGCTGTTGATCTCGAACTTATTGCAGCCTTTATCCCGCAATTCGAGCACTTGCTGTTCCTCAACCGGCGAAGGCCTGCGACTGCCGTACTTCGGCCCGCGCTTCTGCGGAAGCAGATCAAGCTCATTGCCTGATTGTTTGAATAGATTGTAGTATTTCAAAAACGCTCGGGCATCGGTATCATGGGCCAAATAGAAATCCCTGGCAAAGCGATAAACAGGATGTTCCCTGCGTTTGACCTGCTCGTATTCGCTGATCAGAAAACGGTATTTGCTCAGATAATTCCGCTTTAACGTAAGGTCATTATTAATGTTCCGCATAACAATATTGCTTTATTCTTTAAAGCTAATTCTGTTACCGAATTAATTGACCTTTACAGCAATGACACTATCGTTTACTATTTAATCTCCAACTCCCTCATCACTTCTTCAAAAAGCCATTCAACGCCTGCTGGGTAAATTCGGAAAGCACCAATTCCCCGCTGATAGCTGCGCGTTCGGCAAGCAGTTGGTCCCAATTCTCGGTACCCTCCCAAAGTATTTGCTTTAAGCCTGCAAGCGCACCCGGGTTATAGGATGCCAGCTTACGGCTCAGCGATAATACAGCTTCGTTGAGTGATGGTATATCGTCATAAACTTCGTTAAACAAACCTTTTTCTAAGGCCCAGTGTGCTGTCTGGAAATCGCTTGCGCGGATGGTAAGCTGTGAAAATGCAGCTAACCCTACCTTGCGGATAACAACCGGCGATATTACAAATGGGCCGATACCTATTGCCAGTTCGCTTAATTTAATGGATGCGCTTTCTGTTGCCAGGCAGTAATCCGCAGCCGCCGCTAATCCCACGCCGCCGCCAACGGCTTTACCCTGTACACGTGCTATAATGATTTTGCCGCAAGTGCGGCAGGCATTGATAACATTGGCAAATCCGGAGAAGAAAGATGCACCCGTATTTTTATCTTTTATCTCAAATAGTTCGTCAAAACTTGCACCTGCACAAAACGTGCGTTCGCCACCGCTTTGCAGCACAATAACCCGCACGGAAGCGTTACGGCCGGCTTGTTCTACAGCATAAGCCAATTGCTTAAGTAAATAGGATGGAAGCGAATTTTGCGACGGATGAAAGAAACTGATGGTAGCTATACCTTCATCGGTAACATTAAAGCTCACTGTACCGTTATCATTAGTGTTCATGGTTCTTATTTGGTAGATATGTGCCAATATAGCATTGCCGCACGCAAAAGACAACTCTTATGTTTAAATAAGAAATGCAGTAGACATAATAGTTAACTTAAAAATTATTCTTTATAGTTTTAAAACAACCATGGATTGTAAAAACCAACTTTAAAAGTTATTATTGTGTTTTAAGCAGTATCTCTCTTTGAATTTTCCCTTCCCGGACATTTAACTGCGCAAACTGTGATGGATTACAACTACCTGAATTTACCTGCGAACGAAAATATTTTCCGTACGCTTATAGAAGAATCGCCATCTCCCGTGGGGCTGTATGTAGGTCCGGAGCTTGTTATTCAACTGGTAAATAAGTCTATACTAAAAGTTTGGGGCAAAGATGAATCGGTTTTAGGCAAAACTTTTCTGCAAGCGCTTCCTGAAATGGAAAACCAGCCTTTTGTGGGCATCCTGAAAAATGTTTTTGCAACGGGTATACCTTACGAAGCTAATGCAGAGAAAGTATTTCTGTTTATAGATGGCGAGCTAAAAACATTTTATTTCAACTTTAACTATCAGCCTTTAAAAGATGAGCAAGGTAAGGTTTGGGGCATATTAAATACAGCATCAGACGTTACGGAGTTGGTGCTTACACGCCAGAAACTGGCAGATACCGAAGAGCGCATCCAATTTGCCTTAGATTCGGCAGGTTTTGGTACATGGGACTTTGATCCGCAAAATAATACCGTAAAGTGGGATGACAGGTGTAAGCAGCTGTTTGGCTTTTCAAAAAATGACGAGATCAATTACAACGATCTGTTAAAACATATTCATCCGGACGACCAGGCTTTGGTTGACGAGGCTGTGCAACAGGCGCTAAAACCAGATGGCGAAGGAAGGTACGATATCGAATTCAGAACAATTGGGGCCGAAGACAAAATTACGCGCTGGCTGCGTTGTAAGGGTAAAGCTTATTTTAATGAGAATGGTAACTGCATCCGTTTCGCAGGTACCGCGCTTGATATCGGGTCGGAAATTAACGAGCGGGATGAGCAACGACGCCTTATTACGTTGATAGATAACACTTCAGATTTTATCAGTCTCTCAGAGCCATCAGGCAACGTCACTTATGTTAACGCCTCTGGTAAGGCAATGCTGGGGTTAGGTAAAGGTAATAAGGTTGCACACAATTCGCAGTTTTTAATGCCTGATGATGCAAGGCGTTTAAATGAAGAAATAAATCCCACGCTTTTGGAAGGTGGTAAATGGAGCGGGCGTGTAACCTTCAGGCATTTTGTTACTGGCGAGGCTATCCCGGTGCAAGTTACCTCCATCATGATATTTGATACGTATGGTGCACCTCGCGGGCGTGCAACAATAGCACGTGATCTGAGGCGCGAACTGGCCGATAAAGTTGCGTTGATACAAAGTGAACAATTACTGCAAAAGTTAACCAGTGCATCGCCTACTGCCCTGTGGATCGCTGATGCCGAAGGATTAATAACCTATGTTAATAAAACCTGGGCAGATTGGACAGGCCAATCCATTGAAGAAACCCTGGGCACCGGTTGGCTAAATGCTATTGTAGAAGAAGATAGGGGGCGTGCGGCACGCAAATTTATACACGACCTTAACAAGCAGCGGGTATATGATATAGATTTTAGGATGCAGCGCAATGATGGTGAGATCCGCTGGTTTATTGCCATCGGGAACCCACAGTATGATGCTGGTGGCAAATTCACGGGCTACGTTGGTTCGTGTACAGATGTTACGGAGAAAACCAAAATAGATATAGCGCTCCAGGAAAAGAACAATGAACTGAATGACCAAATAAGCCAGTTTGCTTTTGTTACCGATTTTATGCCCGCCCAGCTGTGGACGTTTGATACCGGCGGCATGCTCGATTATGTGAACCGCCAAACCAAACATTACTTCGGCTTACCTGTTGAGGAGATCTTTGGTAATAAATGGCTGCAGTTGGTGCATCCGGAAGATAGGGAGCGTTGCAGCACCCAATGGCTGCAAGCTTTGGCAACTAATGAACTATTTGAGTGTGAGTTTCGCTTATTGAACAGCGCAGGTGAGTATCGCTGGCACTTGTCGCGTGCGCTGCCTTTTACAGATGACGGCGCGATAGTGAAATGGTTTGGTACCAATACCGATATTGATGAGCAAAAGCAGCTGGCCCGCCAAAAGGATGATTTTCTTGGGATAGCCAGTCACGAATTGAAAACACCGGTAACCAGCGTAAAGGCTTATGCACAAGTGCTTGGCGCAATGCTAACCCAGGAGGGTGAGGATAAAAAGGCGGGCATGGTGATGAAGATGGATGCCCAGTTGAACCGCCTAACCAATTTAATAGGTGACCTGCTGGATGTTACCAAAATTAACTCCGGAAAGATACTGTTCAACAAAACATGGTTTGATGTTAATGCCGTTGTACAAGACACTGTGCAGGATATACAGCACACCACTAACCGGCATATTTTGGTGATGGATTTTGAGGAAGCCGGGCAGGTTTATTCTGATAAAGAACGAATTGGCCAAGTACTAACCAACCTGATAACCAACGCTATCAAGTATTCGCCGCATGCCAACAGGGTAGTTATCGGTACCCGACGCGAAGAAGATAGTGTAATTGTAACTGTACAAGATTTTGGAATTGGAATACCGAAGGAGAAGCTCGAAAAGGTTTTTGAACAGTTTTACCGTGTAGGCGGAAGTAACCAGCACACATTCCCCGGATTGGGGCTGGGATTGTACATTTCCAACGAAATTATTCGCCGCGAAGGAGGAAAAATGTGGGTTGAAAGCGAAGAAGAAAAAGGGTCTGTTTTTTGCTTCTCACTTCCTGTTATCAAAGATGTGGTAACCGAAAACTAAATAATTTGATCACAGTTAAACCAGCCTTCACTTTTTAGATCAAAAAAGTGAGGGGACTGAAAATGAGCGAGAGACCGAAACGAATTATGATAGCCGATGACGATCCGGGGATCGTAGATGCTGTTCAGATGCTTCTTGAGTTTGAGGGTTACGAAGTTAGTAGTACCGTTGATGGCTCAACAGTGCTTAATATACGCGAAGAACTACCCGATCTGTTTCTGCTTGATATATGGATGAGCGGCGATGACGGGCGAGACATTTGCCGTAAACTTAAATCGTTGCCTTCAACCAAAAATATCCCGGTAATTATGATATCTGCCAGTAAAGACATTGAGCAAAGTGCCCTTGATGCCGGTGCCGATGACTTTATAGCGAAACCTTTTGAAATGGACAATCTGCTGCACAAGATAGGCAGCTTTGTAAATCTTTAATTATCATTTCGATCTTGTTGGGTTTGAACGGGCTTATCTAAAGCACGCCCGGGTTCGTAATGCAAACCAGGAGTTAACCAGTACAACAAAATAACCCTTGAATACCGGTAATTAAACGGCGAAAGTATAAATATCACACCCAGTAACACACACACATACAACCATGGCGAGTTTGAGCCGGTAAGGGTATGCAGGCCAACTGCAAAGGTCACCATCTCTGCAACGTTTAAAGCGTAGCTAACAAACATGGCCACATACCAGTAACCGGGTTCGCGCTCATAATACAGGTTGCAATGTGAGCAACGGTCATGCATTTTTTGTCCGCTAAAGCTATAAGTAGGTGAGGCAAATATGTCGCCACGGCGACAACGCGGGCATTTGGCTTTTACCAGGCCTACCATCATTGGTACATACCCGTTGGGCTCTTTATCGTTGATTTTCATTGTGCTACGGGGTTTTTTCTAAAGTCTTCGGGGTTAAAGCCGGTATATTTTTTAAAGAATTTGCTGAAGTAAGAATTATCAGCAAAGTTGAGTTTGCCGGCTATCTCGTTTATGTTCATGCTGTGGTTCACCAACAGGCGTTTAGCTTCTAATATCACCCGGTTGCGTATCAGTTCACCTGCAGAAATTCCGATCATATCGTTACATAGCGCATTCAGGTGATTAGGCGTAATGTATAAGAGTGCAGCATAATCTTTGGGTAGCCGCAGGGTTGTAAAGTTTTTATCAACCAGTTTTCTAAATCCCTGCAGCAGTGTATAATTGTAGTTAGGTGCGCCGGTGTGTTCTTCTTTTAAACCCTCGCGGGCAACCGTAATAAATAACTGCAGCATCAATGCCCTTACCATATCAAGATCAGGGCGGTTGGTCCTATCTGCTTCTTCCAGCAATTTCTCAAATAAAGCTGCAAGCTCTTTGCCGGTTGTGTTGCTCAGATTTATCACCTCGTCATCAACATTGCCACTAAAAAACGTAAAACCTTCGAGATAATCAGGCCGAAGTAAGAACGACTGAAACAGCTCCGGCGAAAAATTGATGATATAACCATCAACCTCACCCTCAAAGTCCCATCGGTGTACTTGTCCGGGTGCCATGAAATAGATCTGGTAGGACTTTATTTCAAAGTACTTAAAATCGATAGAGTGTTTGCCGCCGCCTTTTGTAAAAAGTACTACGTGATAAAATGTGTGTTTATGCGGCAGAGTTAAGTTTTGATGTTTAACAAGGTAAGGCGCAAAACGGCTTATCAACAAATCATTATGCTGATGATCAGCCAACGAATAAATGTCATAAATCGGGAACGCCTTATTCATACCACAAAGATATTGAACTATTACCTAAGGCAATGGTACTGATTGCTGTTGTTATGGTACTATTTACTGATAATTGAATAGTGCCATAGCTTTTGATTACTTTGTCTTGATACAAAGTAATCAAAGATCAAGTCAGCAAAGAGGCTTCTCTACGCATATTGCCTTTGCCCTGCAAGCCAGCAGAACCACTGGCTGCAAAATCTTGCCGCTACCTTGTTCGCTCATACCGCCCGCTTCACGCAAGTATTGCTATGCTTTTGCTGCTGCGCAAGGCCACCATTGTTCTGCCCGCTTCGCCGGAAGCTTTATTGCTGACAAATAAAATAAAAGGAATAGTAAAAACAGAACGTAACCGAAAAATGCTGCATAGTGTAACGTGCGGATAGCACAGGTATTGCTAAAGAAGAAACTTTGTAACGCGTTACCGTAGCAGCGAGTTTTTTCTTTGGTTACTTTCTTTTTTGCGGAAAAAAAGAAAGTAACTTCCACCACCGATCAACGATCTACTGCCTTTCCTAACGAAGAATTGATTAAAAATTTACTCTCCGTACAGAAGTCCACCATTCCAAAAATCTTCTTACTTTCACGTCCATGCAGAAACCCGATAGCCTAATTTTTGATATGGACGGCACCTTGTGGGATGCCGTTGACACCTATGCATATTCATGGAACCTTGTTTTTAACGAGATGGGGATCGATAAGACCATCACCCGTGATGTTTTGGCCGGTATGGTGGGTATGGAAGGCAAGAAAGTGATAGAGATACTGATGCCCGAGTTTGACCATGATAAGCGCGTTGCCATTTACAGCACTGTTAATGACAGACGCCACAATCTCATTCGCGAGAAAGGCGGCATTTTGTACCCCGGCGTGCGCGAGGGTTTAAAGCAACTGGCAGAACATTACCCTTTATTTATACTCAGCAATTGCGCAAAAGGCATCATTCGCCAGTTTATTGATTGGGCCGGTATTGATGATCTGATAAAAGATGAGCTTGCCCACGGCGTAAACTTCATGCCAAAAAACCATAACATCAAATTGCTGATGGATAAGCACGGTTTACAAAATCCGGTTTATGTTGGTGATACTGCTGGCGATGGTGAACAGAGCCGTTTGGCAGGAATACCCTTCGTGTTTGTGAGCTACGGTTTCGGCACAACGGACGATTACGACCTGAAATTTGATGATTTTACCTCGTTGGTTCAATATTTTGTAAACTTATAATGCTGCTGTGTGTTAGGCTGTAAACACATAACACATGAACAGGAAACGCATTATCACCATTATTACTTTAGTGCTTATAGTAGTACTCGGTGGCATATTTTATTACAGGTACTATTTTGTATTTGGCGAAGGTACCAAAGCAGGCACCATGAACTATTTTGTGAAAAAAGGTTACCTATTTAAAACCTACGAAGGCAGGTTGATACAAAGCGGTATCCGTTCGCAAACACAGGGCAATATTTCATCAAACGAGTTTATGTTCTCTGTTACCGATGAAAAGGTAGCCGATAAGTTGAATAGGAGCGCCGGTGCGATGTTAGAACTGCATTACAAGGAATATTTGCATACCCTGCCATGGAGGGGCGTAAGTACATTTGTTGTGGATAGCGTAATGTCTGCCACGCCGGTAACACCTACGGCACCATAAAACATATGGTTATCAAACAAGAAAGCCCATGCAATTTGCACGGGCTTTCTTGTTGCATTCGATTTCCTTAAGCTTCTTGTTTCGCTGAATCGCGCAAGGCCTTTATGGCATCATGGGCTATCTTAAGTCCACTCATGTGGTTGTTTAGCAGGCTAACCACTTTATCATCTTCCCATATAAGTTCTTTATCATCCAACGCCTTGCGATAAGCGCTCTTGGCCACATCTTCCCCGTATTCGCAATCAGCCAGCACAGAGTGGCTGTCTTTTTTTGTAAATGCAGATTTCACGTCCATCCAGGTATGGTAAAATTTGCCGGAAAGTGTTGTACCGTCGGCAGGTGATCCTCCCAGCGCATGAATGTAATCGTTAAGCTCATTAACATAGCCTTTGCTTTGGTCAATGTAGCCTTCAAAAACAGTTTTTAAACCGCTGTCGTCTGTGCCTTCCAAAGCTTTTTGGTAGCCCGCAATACGGTCGTTGTTTATTTTTATCAGGTCATTAAGCGCTGATATCTGGTGTTCTATGTGTTGTAATGTTCCCATGTTATTTTGTAATTGTTACAATACCAACATGGGGCTTGGGTTAAATGTTTTAATTTTGCAGAAAATAAGCGGAGCGCGTTGCGCCTAAAATTTTCGCTAACAGGCAGTTGTAAATAGTTGTATATCAACTAAATAATTGCTGCTCATCGGTATAATAAGTTTTTCGGCTGCCTGCATCGATCTTTATTTCCGCCCCTTTAGGGCTGGCCTTCTTTTTTGAATTGTGGATAAGCATAAAATCTCGCACTTCACCGGCAATAATATCCGGATCGTGTTTGATGATCTGTTTTTGCGCATCAGTAAGTACCGAGTGTACTGACTTGATCAATGCCTTTATCTTGTCATCAGGTATTTTATTAGCTACCGAAAATGGCGATATCCCGGCATCCCACAATATTTCATCAGCATAGGCATTGCCAATGCCGCGAATGATCTTTTGATCCAGTAAAACGGTTTTGATATTGGTTTTCTTTTTAGCCAGGATATTTTTAAGATAATCAGCATTGGCCTCTTTTGATAAAGCATCTGGTGCCTGTTTTTCTTCGGGATTGAGGGTGAGGTTGGCAGCTTTTTGGAAGTCAGTTAACACAAGTCCATCTCCGTCTTCAAAAAGCAATTCAGCGATGCTGTATTTTTGGTCACTTTTCCCGGTAAAGAAAAATAGCTTACCGTGCAGCATCAGGTGCATAGCAAGGATTGTTTGCTTATCGAATTCAAAATAAAGTTCTTTGCCCTCACGATAAACAGATGTAAGTTTTTTACCTGCTAAAGCGTCCTGTAATTCCTGCTTGCTAACGTTTAGCTTAGCGGTGTGCATGGTTATCTGTTTAAGGATTTTACCTTTTAGTTTCTTTTGCAGGTTGTGGCTAAATACTTCAAGATCGGGTAGCTCCGGCATTTTGGTTTTTTTTACTATTTGGTGGTGGTATAAAAATAAAACACGGCAATCTATCAAATGTTGTCAACCAAAGGTGGTTATTAAACGTATCTCTTTGTAGAAATCACCTTAAAAAAATAACATGCCTCATATTAAAGCCGTTTCGGGCGTCAATTTACCCTTTAAAGTTCCCCAGCAAGACGTAAAGGGACAGGCCCGCGCCTTATTTGCCGGCAATGTTGAACACGCCGACCGCTTGTTGCAGGCCTTTGACAACACCGGTATCATTACCCGTAATTTTGTGAAGCCAATTGAATGGTATGGCGAAAGCAATACTTTTGAACAGCGCAACAACGATTATATTGATATTGCACTGCAATATTCCATACAGGCAACAGAACAAGCCCTTGAGGAAGCAGGCGTAAGTAAAGACCAGCTCACGGATATCATTTTTGTATCCACAACCGGCCTTGCCACACCAAGCATCGATGCCCTCATCATTAACAACATGCGGTTGCCCGAGCATATTAACCGTTTGCCCGTATGGGGTTTAGGTTGCGCAGGAGGGGTTGCGGGTGTTGCCAGGGCCGCTGCTATAGCCAAAGCCAACCCCGATGCCGTAGTGTTATTAGTGGCAGTTGAACTTTGTTCGCTAACGCTTATTAAAAATGATTACAGTAAAAGCAACTTTATAGGCTCGAGCCTTTTTTCTGATGGTATTGCCGCTTGCATTATAACTGGCGATAATCATGACAAAGACAATAAACAGTTGACTGTGAAAGCCAACAGCAGTAAATTGTATTATGATGCGCTTGATGTGATGGGTTGGGATTTTAGGGACGATGGCTTTAAGGTTGTTTTTTCTAAAGATATCCCTACTATAATCAACAAATACATTAAAGATGATATAGATCAGTTTTTGAAAAAACAGGGCGTGCAATTAAGCGACATCAGCAACTTTATTTTCCATCCCGGAGGGCGCAAAGTGTTGGAAGCCTACATGGGCGCACTTCATATTGATGAAGCACAGCTTGCTAATACGCGCAATGTTATGACAGAAAATGGCAATATGAGCAGCGTAACAGTTCTATATGTGTTAGAACGCTTTTTAAAACAAGGTTTTGTTGATGGCTTAGGGCTGATGCTGGCAATGGGGCCTGGTTTTAGCAGCGAAATGCTTTTATTGGATATGAAAAACTAAGCGGAAATGACTTTCTACATCTTTATTGCATTTTTGATATGCCAGCGCCTTTCAGAACTGTATGTATCATCACGCAACGAAAAATGGTTACTGCAACATGGCGCTGTTGAATACGGCCGCGATCATTACCCTTATATGGTTACCATGCATACGCTTTTTATCATCAGCCTGATAGTGGAATATAACCTGCGTCATGAAGTTTTTGCAAATTACTATTTCATAGCATTATTTGTATTGCTTTGTTGCTTAAAGGCCATAGTGATAGCCAATTTAGGCACTTACTGGAATACCCGAATTTACCGAGTGCCTGGTACGCCGCCAGTGGCAACAGGGATCTACAAGTATATTAAGCACCCCAACTACATCATTGTGGTTATTGAGATAGCGGTTATACCGCTTGCCTTTGGTTTGTATTACACCTGTTTCATATTCAGTTTGCTTAACGCAGCAATGCTTACCGTAAGGATAAGAAAAGAAAATGAAGCATTGGCATCTTAATGCTTTCAAGAAGTAGGGTCAGTCTGAGCTTGTCGAAGACCTTTTACAATGACAGGTGGTTCGACAAGCTCACCATGACTAAAGTTATATTCTCAGTCTGAACTGATCGCAGATTTTTATAAACTGCTATTGGCCTGCACCCATTAAAGGCGCAAACTTCTTGCTGTAATCCTGTAGCTGTGCATTTAGTTTGTTGTGCAGATCAATTTGATGTGCTTTCTCGGTGTTTTCAACCAAATGATTAAGCACTTGCATTCCTATCTGTACATCGCGCAAAGGCACACGTTGCGCATCACTTTGTAACAGGTGGTAAAAATAACCGAACTGGTCCATCAAGTATTTATCAATGTTTACAGCCATTTTGTTACCCAACTTGTTATCACCCAGGTTATAGGCCATCTGCGCGAGGTACATTTTACGGCCTGCCAGGTCTATAAACGGATACAGGTCATCAGGCAACTCATTATCAAACTTGTGCAGCACTTTAAGTGCTTTATCGTTTTGGCCGTTGTTATAAAGCGTAGTAGCCAGATCAAGAAAGGTAGTCGTAAGAACCGGATAGAACATGCCGGTTGATTCGGGATCAAGGTATCGCGCGGTCTTAAACTTGCCGAACTTAAATTTGTTCATCACGTTATCATACATCACATCGGCATTCACCTTGCTTAACTGATCGTGATTAGCTGTATCAGCTTTTAACGGCAATAATCGGTAGGTAAAGCCTTCTTTATACAGGTATTGCTGCAAGCCCATCAAATTGTTTGTGCCTACAGTAGTTGCAAAGCAAATAGGGCGTTTCCAGTTGTTGTGCGCCAGGATGTCTATTACCGCGAGATCATCTTTGGTGATGTAGTTTGATGTGTATTTCCACTCGAGTGTATCAGCCAGTTGAGCTTTTTGCGCCGGAGATATCACTTTGTTTTTAATTACATCATCGGCATTAATGGTAAGTTTAAAGTCTTTGGTTGGCAGGTAGTTCACATATTCGCCTCCCTGGCTCTGGCCCTGCATGCTTTTATCGTCAGATGTGATAAAATCAAATATCTCTTTTAATTCCACAGCACCCTTGATACCGCCATCGCTGTAATAGATCACATCGCGCACACCATCCTTATATTTGTTATATGGCATGGTAATGGGCAGCGGAGCAGAGGCGTTCATAGGCCGCTGCATCTGGCGGATGTACCAGGCGCCGCTAAACAGGCTTAGGTTCACAATGCGTACATCTGGTCTTATGCCCTCAACTTCCTGGTCGTACCATAACGAGTAAGTATCATTATCGCCATAGGTGAACAAAATAGCGTTGGGCGGGCAAGATATAAGATAGTTATAAGCCATATCATGCGCCGTCATTTTGGTAGAGCGGTCATGACCGCGCCACTCTTGCTTAGCCATTAACACAGGTGCAATAAGCAAGCAAACTGCGGTAGCAATGTAAGCAGCTTTTTTAACATCTACCTTTTTACGGATACCATCCGTAAGCGCAATTACTGATAGGCCTATCCATATCGCAAATGCGTAGAACGATCCTACATAAGAATAATCGCGCTCGCGTGGCTGCACTGAGGGCTGGTTCACGTAAAATACAACGGCCAGGCCGGTAAAAAACCAAAGCAACACCACAACCAGCGCATCGCGTTTGCGGCGTTCAACGTGGTAAACCAAACCTATTAAACCCAAAATTAACGGGATGCCGTACAACGGTGTGTAAGATGGGTTGCTGGTTACATTTTGTGGAAGATGTTTACCGCTGTCAAAAATACCGGTAGTCCAGTTGCCATCAATGCTTTCGGTGCTTTGCTGCCCGTCAACATCGCTGTAACGGCCTGCGTAGTTCCACAGGAAATAGCGGAAATACATCTGGTATATCTGCCAGCTAAACATCCATTTCATGTTATCGGCAAAAGTAGGTGCTTGTCCCTCGGGTATCTGTCCCCAGCCACGGTAAAATCCCTGGTCGCCGGGGTCTGTGCTGTACATCCGCGGGAGTATGGTATTATGGTCATACTTGTAGCTCAAGGTTTTGCCGGCTACTTCGTATTTTTTTTCGCCTTTTTGGTAGATGGTACTGCCTTCTACCTGGTCTGTTACCTGCGCATCAAAGTACTGACCGTAAAGTAGCGGGTTTTCGCCATACTGGATGCGGTTAAGATAGCCATAAAGTGTAAAAGCATTATCGGGATGCGAGTTATTCAAATTGGTATTTGCTGTAGCCCTGATAGGGATATAGGCAAATGAGCCGTAACCAAGATAGATGAACGCAATGCACAAAAATGCCAGGTTTAACACCGGTTTATTTTTGCGGATGCTGTAAACAATGCCGAACACGATAACACCTATCAATAAAAGGAAGAATACGATAGCCCCGCTGCCAAAGCCCATTCCAAGCGAGTTCACAAAATACAGATCAAAAAAAGCTGCAAATTTGATTGTATAACCTCTGATGCCGTATTGCACGAAGCCAAGTATTACAATACCCGTTAAAAACGCCAGGAAAGCGCTCCATGCCGTGGCGTTTTTATATCGCCTAAAGTAATACACCAAAGCAATTGCCGGTATGGTTAACAGGTTAAGCAGGTGTATACCGATGGATAAACCCATTACGTAGGCTATAAAAACCAGCCATTTATCGGCACCGGGCTCATCAGCGTGGGCATCCCATTTCAATATTGCCCAAAAAACAACTGCAATGCAAAGTATAGATAGCGCAAATACGATGGTCTCTACCGCCGAGAACCAAAAAGTATCGGTAAAAGTAAAAGCCAAAGCGCCTACCAAACCAGCGCCCATTATCACCGTGGTTTGTGCATTACCAAAATCCTTTTCGCGGCCAACAAGCAGTTTTTTGGCAAGTGCGGTAATGGTCCAGAACAGGAACATTACGGTAGCACCGCTGGCAATGGCAGCCATGGAGTTGGTATAAAATGGCACCTTGGTATTATCGCCCATGGATAGCAGCGAAAATACTTTGCCCAGCATGGCAAACAGCGGATAGCCCGGCTGATGCGATACCTGCAAACGGTAAGCGCATGATATAAATTCTCCGCAGTCCCAAAAGCTTACGGACGGTTCTAAAGTAAGGATAAAGGTGGTGGTAGCTATTAAAAAGCATAGCCAGCCAAGTAAGTTGTTAAGTTTTGTGTATTGCATGCGCCACAGTAAAGTTTAGCTGCGGCAAATATCAATAAATAATGCCTTGTTTTAACTTAATGCTAACATGGTTTAACAATTTTAACAGAATTTAACCATGTAGGTGTTGTTTGTGGTTTCTATAATCCTGAAATATCGTGGCTCTCTACGAGTATAAATTTTAATGTTACAATAAATAACGCTTAATTTGTTGCGTATGCAAAACAACTACTTAAAGCTTGCAGGTAAAAGCATAGCATTTTGCGCAGGTATTATGTTTACTGCCTTAACAGGCAAGGCACAATCGGTATATCTGCCGCAGTCATATCAGTTCTATCAAAAATTTAATGCGGATATCTATTCCAAAAGCAGTAGCATGCATACATCGCTAAGGCCGTTTTTGATAGATAGCACCATCAGCAACCGCTACAATCAGCTGATGCAAATGGGTGTGGATAGCAGTCGTAGAAGTTGGTTCTTAAGAAAAGTATTTAACGAACATCTACTGGATATCAGAAACAAAGATTGGACATTCTATGCCGATTATTTGCAGGACAATACAATTGGTCACGATTTTTCTGAAACCAACAAGCAGCCTATATTATTTAAGCCTCTTGGGTTCGGTTTTACATCTCGCATAGGTACTAATACACGTGGTTTCCAATTAGGTGGTACGGTTGGTAAAAAGTTTTCTTTTTACACCAGTGGATATGAGAATCAGGCAGCCTTCCCGGCTTACTATACTGACTATGTGAGTAAGAAAGGTTTTGTACCCGGTCAGGCATATGATCGTAATCTATCAAAATCTTACCGCGATTTTTCTTACGCAACGGCAATTATCTCCTATACACCAATACAGCAGTTAAACATCACTTTAGGGCAGGATAAAACCTTTATAGGTGACGGTTATCGCTCAATATTGTTATCAGATTTCGCCGCCAATTATCCTCTGTTGCGTTTAACCGCCAACGTGGGCAAATTTCAGTATATGATGATGTGGACCTATCTGCAGGATCTTACCCTGCCGAAGTTTGATACCTTTGGCAGCAACCGCCGCAAATGGGGTGTTTTTCACTATTTAGATTACAATGTAAATAATAGCCTGTCATTTGGTTTCTTTAACGGGTACATAGCCCCCGAAGCGGATGACCAGGGTAACCGCCGCGGGTTTGATGTAAACTTTGTTAACCCGATTTTATTCTCAAGCAGCCTTGGGCCATCATCACAACCCGGCAATGCATTGGTTGGCTTTACCGGCAAATACAAGATATTTGATAAACATGCAGTGTATGGCCAGTTGCTGTTCGATCGTACAAAATCCGTAGATGCTGCAAACAATAATGTTAAGAACACAGGTGGTGTGCAGTTGGGTGTAAGAGGTGCCGATATATTCGGCGTAAAGGATTTAAACTATCTTGTGGAGTACGATGCGGTTAAGCCTTACACTTACTCCAGCCCGCAGGTAATCAGTGCATATACTTTCTACAGCCAACCGCTCGGTGATCCGCTTAGCGCAAACTTCCGTGAGGTTGTAGGCTTGATGAACTATACTTATAAACGCTTTGATTTTCAGGGCCAGTTGATGTACGCCAAATACGGACTGGATGCCACTGCCGCTGACAATGCCGGACGCGATGTTACCAAACCACTTGTACCTACCGTAAACAGCACTAATATCGGCCAGGGACTGAATACTAACTTATACTATGCTGAAGGAACAGTCTCTTATTTGTTAAACCCTAAGTACAACCTTCGTTTTGAATTAGGGGCTTTGTACCGCCAGGAGAAAAATGTGCAAACAGATAAAAAGACCACGATGCTTACATTCGGTATTAAAAGCAGCTTCAGAAACCTGTATCACGATTTTTAATCTGGTTTGACAAGGGCTATCCGGTAATAAAATACTGTAGTGTTCACCATTTTATCTGTACCTGTCACCATTTTTTAGCAACGATTTGTGCTCACTTTTGTATTGTATTAAAACACATAACAAACATGAGCACAAACAAAATTGCATTGATAACAGGCGGAAGCAGGGGCCTTGGTAAAAACGCCGCACTTAAAGTAGCGTCAAAAGGTATTGATGTGATCATTACCTACCGTAGCAAAAAAGAAGAAGCAGAAGAAGTTGTAAACCAGATACAGGCCGCAGGCCAAACAGCCGCTGCGCTTCAATTGGACACAGGTAAAGCATCTACATTTGCCGGCTTCAAAGATCAGTTGGTAAAAACTCTGCAGGATACCTGGGGACGTGATAGTTTCGATTTCCTGGTGAACAACGCTGGTATAGATGCAGCATCACCTTTTGCACAAACTACTGAAGAAGATTTTGATAACCTTTTCAATGTGCACTTTAAAGGGGTTTACTTCCTTACTCAAACTTTGCTGAATAACATAGCCGACGGTGGCCGTATCATTAACTTATCAACCGGTTTAACGCGCTTTGCAACGCCCGGTTACGCTGCCTACGCATCCATGAAAGGTGCTATAGAGGTATTTACTAAATATCTGGCTAAAGAGTTGGGTAGCCGCGGCATAGCTGCAAATATGGTAGCACCGGGTATCGTTGAAACCGACTTTACCAAAAAAGCCTTCGATAGCCACCCGCAAATGCACGAATTTATCTCGTCTATCACAGCTTTAGGTCGCCCCGGGGTACCAGACGATATTGGCGGCGTAATTGCATTTTTATGCACCGAGGATGCCCGCTGGATAAACGCGCAGCGCATCGAAGCATCGGGAGGGATGTTTTTGTAAGAGCCCCCTCTCAGCATTTGTTATTCTGAGCGGAGCGAAGAATCTATTATACGTTAGGCGGCGGCGATTAGATACTTCACTACGTTCAGCATGACAATTGATATTTAAAGCCACTCTCATCTGGAGAGGGGTGGGGAAGAGGCTGGATAAAATAAAAGAGATGGTTCAACTACGGGCCATCTCTTTTTTGTTTACTATCTTTCGGCCTAAATATTTGGATATGGAATTTGGCCGCGTACCCGAGCACGAACTTGCGAATATCGATTTCTCTTTACCTCCCGATCCGGCGTTTACTACCGAAACATTCGCCCGCGCCGATAGCTCACAGCCTTTGCAAGTGCATGTAGGCTGCGCCAAATGGGGCCGTAAAGAGTGGGTGGGCCAGATCTATCCGCCCAAAACAAAGGATGCCAATTTTTTAGATGAATATGTTAAGCATTTCAACTGTATTGAACTGAACGCTACCTTTTATCAAACTTACGGGCCGGATACCATCTCTAAGTGGAAAAACAAGGCAGATTCAAATCCTGATTTTAAGTTTTGTCCAAAATTTTCGCAAAGCATCAGCCACATCCGCAGGTTAAAAAATGCAGATGATATTACCACCGCCTACTACGAGGGCGTTATGGCTTTTGAGGAAAAGCTTGGGCCTATGTTTCTGCAACTGAGCGATAACTTTAGTCCTAAAAGCCTGCCGGAATTAACAGCTTACCTGGAGCATTTGCCTACTGATGTGCCCGTATATGTAGAGCTTCGTCACAAAGACTGGTATGCTGTACCTGAAAACCGAGAGGCAGTTTTTAATCTGTTCAGGAGGTTGAACATTGGCTCCATCATTACCGATGCCAGCGGCCGCCGCGATTGCGTGCACATGATGCTTTCAACGCCCCATGCATTCATTCGTTTTGTGGGTAACAGTTTACATACAACAGATTATAGCCGTTGCGATGAATGGGTAGACCGTATAGCTCAATGGAAAGAACAAGGCTTGCAATCAGTTTGGTTCTTTATGCACCAGCACGATGAACGCTACTCACCCGAACTGGCTGATTACGTAATAAAGAAAATGAACGAACGTCTTAATGTAAACATCCCAAGGCCTAAATTTATTGATAAGGGGTTGTTTGGTTGAAAATCAAAGGGTTATGTTTATAACTAAAAACGCCATCATTCTGAGTGATAATGAAGAATTTGCTAAACTTTATACAAGTCGCAGATAAGATGCTTCACATGCGTTCAGCATGACAGATTTGGAATAACAAAAGCACAGACAAAACGCCGCCGAACAAAATGCTGCATAGTGTAACGTGCGGATAGTACAGGCATTGCTACAGCACAAACATTGTAGCGCGTTACCGTAGCAGCGAGTTTTATTGATATTTTGTTTATTAGATTGGTATCAATGAGCTCGCTTGGGCTCGGTTTTCTTTGGTTACTTTCCTTTTTGCGGAAAAAAAGAAAGTAACATCCACTGGCGTAAATGCAACTCACTTCCATTGCTAACGAAGAACTAATTGGCTGATAGCTACTATCGCCGAAAGAACCTTTACGTTGCTTAGATTCGCAATTATGGTAACCGCATTTAATTCTATATTTGCAGCATGAGCAAACTTTGGCAAAAAACCACCAATGTTGATAAATTAGTTGAGAGCTTTACCGTGGGCAGAGACCGTGAACTGGATAACCAGATGGCGGCTTTTGACGCTTTAGGCTCATTGGCTCACACCCGCATGCTGGCATCGATCGGGTTGCTTAACAATGATGATCTTGCCCTTGTACAACGCGAACTTAAGGTGATCTACAACGAGGTACAAGAAGGAGATTTTGCAATTGAAGATGACGTTGAGGACGTACATTCACAGGTAGAATTGCTGCTTACCCGCCGCATTGGCGAGGCTGGCAAAAAGATCCACAGCGGCCGCTCACGTAACGACCAGGTCCTGGTGGATCTTAAACTGTTTTTTCGCCATCAGCTACAGCAGGTTGTAAACGAAACGGATAGTTTGTTCAGACAACTGATACAGCTAAGCGAGGAGCATAAAGATGTTCTGCTGCCCGGCTATACACATTTGCAGGTGGCCATGCCGTCATCGTTTGGGCTGTGGTTTGGCGCTTATGCCGAAAGCCTGGTCGATGATCTGGAGATGGTTTTAGCCGCCTGGAAAATCACCAATAAAAATCCGCTTGGTTCGGCAGCAGGTTACGGGTCATCGTTCCCGCTAAACCGCACCCTGACCACCGAGTTGCTCGGTTTCGACAGTATGGCCCATAATGTAGTGTATGCCCAAATGGGGCGTGGTAAAACAGAGCGGATCATTGCGCAGGCACTGTCTTCAATAGCTGCTACTTTGGCAAAAATGGCAATGGATCAATGCTTGTATTTAAGCCAGAACTTTGCTTTTGTGAGTTACCCCGAGCATTTGACCACCGGCAGCAGCATTATGCCGCACAAAAAAAATCCTGACGTTTGGGAAATTATGCGTGGCAAATGCAACCGCCTGCAGGCTCTGCCAAACGATGTTGCAATGATGACAACCAATCTACCGTCAGGCTATCACCGTGAATTGCAATTGCTCAAAGAGCTGCTTTTCCCTGCGTTTACAGATCTGATGGATTGCCTGCAAATGGCTAACTTCATACTCCAAAATATCACAGTCAATAAAAATATTCTGGATGATCCCAAATATGCTTACCTGTTCAGCGTGGAAGAGGTTAATAAGGCAGTGTTGAATGGTACACCTTTCAGAGATGCATACAAGCAGATAGGTTTGGATATAGAGCAGGGAAACTTTGATCCTGAGAAAACCGTGGCACATACGCACGAAGGCAGCATTGGCAACCTGCAGAATGAGCAGATAAGTGCAGCCATGGATAAAGTGATCAACAGCTTCGACTTTAAAAAAGTTGAGGATGCGATAAGTTGGTTGGTTCGTTAAGTCAAGAGCCTGAATCAGGAAGTCTTAGGTTAGAAAAACGGTGAAATCATCATAAAAATCAGTGTAATCCCACAGCAAATGCACGGACGCAACAGAGCAGACATATATCCCGGACTGGAGGTTGACATCATCCTTAAAAAAGACCAGCGCAGCGGCAAGCTTACCCGCGGCGTGGTGAAAGACCTGCTTACCAGTGCAACCTATCACTCGCGCGGTATAAAGGTACGTTTAGAAGATGGGCAGGTTGGCCGTGTTGCCAATATCGTTGAAGAAGATTAAATTAGGCCACATATCAGCCAGATGGTAACCCGCACCAAGCCCAACAAACAGATCATTTTCCGTGTAGATGCGCATTATCGCTTAATTATTTCCTTAGCGGTAGGTGTGGTCGCGTTTTTCTTATCGAGGCATCTCAAGTCGGTTCCAGAGATCACCTTAATTACCTGGATAGGCATTGCAACCAGCATTATTATACTGGATTGGGTGATTATTTTGGGGGCTCACCCGCGCGAGATCAGAAAAATTGCCAGTCTGGAAGATTCCAGTCGCACACTGATTTTTTTGGTGGTGCTCGCCTCGTCGTTAGTTAGTTTAGTGGCTATTTACTTGTTGTTAAGATCATCTAAAGACGTTCCGGAGGAAACAACGGCAGCGTACATTATATTAGCCATGGTAGCAGTGGTAATATCCTGGTGGTTGGTTCATACCATATTTACCATGAGGTATGCTCACTTGTATTATAATAAAGATCGCGCTGGTAAAGAAGCTGGCGGACTCGATTTCCCCGGCGATATGAAAGATCCCGACTATCTCGACTTCGTTTACTTTTCCTTCGTGATCGGCATGACGTTCCAGGTTTCCGACGTTGAGATCTCGTCCCGCCGCATCCGCCGCCTGGCCTGGATGCATGGGCTTATATCCTTTGCATTTAACACTGCCATAGTGGCTTTGAGTATTAATGTCATATCGGGATTGGTATCTAAGTAAGACCGCTATTAGCACTTTTCTCTTTATGTCATTGCGAGGAGCGTCAGCGACGCGGCAATCTCATAGGTGGTTCTTTATGCTATTCCGATGAGATTGTTACTTCGCCATCCGGCGAATCGCATAGCCATTATTTTTCTACTCCCCTTCAATCTTAGAGTGTGTCTTTGTATCATTCATCAGCCAGTAAACAGCTAACGAAATACCGATGCAGAAGGTAACATACCAGTAAAACCACTCCTCGTGATGGTAATTCTTAAAAAGCAGGCCGATGTATTCTGCGGTACCACCAAAAATGGAAACTGCAATAGCGTAGGGGAAGCCCACCCCTAAAGCACGGATGTGCGCCGGAAACAGCTCAGCCTTTACAACGGCGTTAATAGAAGTGTAATTACTCACCACCATTAACGCGAAGGTGATAAGCCCAAAGGCGAGCCAAAAATTAATGGTATTGCTCAAAAAAGTGAGTATAGGGATAGTAGTTAAAACGCCCAATATGCCAAAAGCTTTAAGCATGGGCTTGCGGCCTATCCTGTCTGAAACATAGCCATACAACGGTTGCAACAGCATAAACACAATGAGTGTTAGGGTAGAAATGAGTGTTGCATCACCCTTATCAAAACCGCTGGTATTCACCAGAAATTTTTGCATGTAAGTGGTAAAGGTATAAAAGGCTACAGTACCGCCAAGTGTTAAACCTATCACGGTTAAAACCTCACGCGGGTGCTGGCTGAGTGCTTTTAGCGTGCCGCGTAATTCGGGCTTTTTAGTTTCGCCATCAAAGGTTGCAGATTCCTGCAAGCTTCTGCGTAGATACATTACAATAATGGCCAATGCGGCACCAATTGCAAAGGGTATGCGCCATCCCCAGCTATGTAGCTGTGCTTCGGTCAAGAAAACGCGCTGCAGCAGCACCAATACGCCCAATGCCAGCAGTTGCCCCATAATGAGGGTGACATATTGGAAGCTGGAATAAAAGCCGCGGTTTTTCTTGTCGGCCATTTCGCTTAGGTAAGTGGCGCTGGTGCCATATTCGCCACCCACGCTAATACCCTGCAGCATGCGTGCAAGCACCAATAAGATCGGCGCTGCTACATTAATTTGCTTATAAGTAGGTGTTAAGGCGATCACTAAAGATCCGGCGCTCATCATCAAAACAGAAAACGTAAGCGCTTTTTTACGGCCGTGTTTATCGGCAAATGTTCCCATCAGCCAGCCGCCTATGGGGCGCATCAAAAATCCGAGCGCAAAAATACCTGCTGTATTTAGCAACTGCGCAGTTTGGCTTCCCTTTGGGAAAAAGGCACCCGCAAAGTAAAGCGAGAAAGCCGAATACACGTACCAATCATACCACTCAACCAGGTTACCTAAAGAGCCGCCAATAATAGAGCGGATGCGGCTTTGGGTTGTTGGTGGGGTGGTTGGCATAAGTCTTTACTGGTTTTTGACGAAGATAGTTAATTAGTTAGTGCTTCGTTAGGAATGTCAAGGAGTTTGTGAACGTTAGTGGATGTAACTTTCTTTTCTCTCAAAAAGTCATCAAAGAAAAGTCGCTACTTGGTAACGCGCTGTAATGGTTAGGCCGTAGCACTGCCTCTGCAATCCGCACGTTGCGCTATGTCGCATTTTTCGGTATTGTTGGGTTTCTCGCTATAACTTTTTCTTGTTTCCTGTCAGCAAAAAGCTTTGGTGAGGTGTTTTTTATCTTGTAAATTCTAAAATCCTGTAAATTCTGATTCCATTTTCCTTATCTTCCCTCATGCTTTTCACCGAAGATTTTTTGCATTATGTATGGCAGTTCAGGCTGTTTAACCGCATTAACCTGCGCACTACTGAGGGTGAAGAGCTGGAGATACAATCCGTGGGTTTGCACAATAAAAATGCCGGTCCTGATTTTCAAAACGCGCGTATCAGGGTTGGGGAAACTACCTGGGCGGGCAATGCTGAATTGCATTTGTCATCATCTGACTGGCAGCGGCACGGACATACCACTGATAGTGCGTACGATAATGTGATACTACACGTGGTTTACACTGACGATATCCCTTTAATGCGTGCTGACGGTAAACGTGTGCCTACGCTTGAACTTAAAGATCGAATACCTGCAGACCTGCACCACCGCTATCACAACCTGGTTTTTGGTAAACAAAGTATTATTCCCTGCGAGGGCAGCATCAGCACAGTTGATGGTATAACCATGCAAAACTGGTTAACGCGGATACTGGTAGAGCGATTGGAAAAGCGGTCGGAAGCGGTTATTGCCTCGCTCGAACAAAACCGTGGCGATTGGGAAGAGACATTTTACCAATTTTTGGCAGCTAATTTCGGTTTCAAAGTAAACGCCCTGCCTTTTGAGTTGCTGGCCAAATCGTTGCCGCAAAATATACTGGCCAAGCACAAGAACAACGCCCTGCAGGTAGTAGCTTTGATCTTCGGGCAGGCAGGATTTCTGGAAGGAGAATTGGAAGAAGCTTACCCCAAAGCTTTGCAGAGTGAGTACAACTTCCTCCGCAAAAAATACAACTTAATGCCCGTTGAGAACCATCTCTGGAAATTCTTACGAATGCGGCCACAGAATTTTCCAACAATACGGCTGGCGCAATTTGCTGCGCTTGTATTGCAGTCCAGCCACTTATTTTCGAAAGTTTTAGAGATAAAAGAAGTAAAGGAAATGCGCGAGTTGTTCAGCAATATCAGCGTTAATGAATACTGGGAAACTCACTATCGCTTTGGTAAGGAAAGTAAGGCATCATCAAAAAGCCTGGGTGCTGCTTCTGTTGATACGCTAATATTGAACACGGTTGTGCTTTTTCTTTTCAGCTATGGCAAGCACATGAAGTTGCAATATTATGTAAGCCGCGCTTTAAAGATGCTCGAAAATATACCGGCTGAACAGAACAATATCACAGATGATTTTGTTAACTTAGGGATCAAGATCAACTCGGCATTTGATTCGCAAGCGGTGATCGAACTGAAAAATAGCTACTGCAATTACAAGAAATGCCTGCAATGCGGCGTTGGTATTAAAATTTTAAAGCCAAACTGATATGCTACAACGGATAATCACCTTTTTTGAGCGCTACTCTTTTGGGGTGTGCACTTACATTGGCGAGCGTTTAAATATATCTATCGCCAAAATAAGATTGTTTTTTATTTACTCGTCGTTTTTGGCGGTAGGGTTTCCACTGGTATTTTACTTCTTCGCCGGCATCGTTTTAGATATTCGCAACTACGTAAAACGTAAACGTACACGAGCTATTGATCTGTAGTTAAACTATCCCATCAAGCATCTTGATGTACATTTCGATGCCTTCCCCGATCTCATCCACATAAATAAATTCATCGGCAGAGTGTGAACGCGCTGAATCTCCTGGGCCAACTTTAATACTTGGGATATCCAATAAAGACTGGTCCGAAGTTGTTGGAGAACCATAAGTTTTACGGCCTAATGCTACACCAGCTTGTACAAACGGATGATTTTTATCTATCGATGACGGTTTTAAGCGAATGCTGCGAGGGCGAACCTCACAGTTTACATGTTGGCGGATGATCTCCAATACTTCCTCATTACGGTAAGCATCGGTTACCCTAACATCAACGGTAAAGGTGCAAGTAGCAGGTACCACGTTATGCTGCGAGCCGGCGTTGATAATAGTCACCGACATTTTTATCGGCCCAAAAACTTCCGATTCTTTAGGAAAACGGAAATTCCGGAACCATTCGATGTCTTTCAGTGCTTTGTAGATGGCGTTATCGCCTTCTTCACGGGCGGCATGGCCTGCTATACCAAATGAAGTACAATCCAATACCATTAAGCCACGCTCGGCAATGGCAAGTTCCATCAGCGTTGGTTCGCCTACAATGCCGAAGCTCAATTCACCTAATTCAGGGATGATTAATTCGAGGCCATTAACACCTGAAATTTCTTCTTCGGCAGTGGTAGCCAGGCAAAAGTTGTACTTAAGATCGGTGCGGTTGTAGTAGTACAGGAAAACGTGGATAAGTGATACCAGGCAACCACCGGCATCATTGCTGCCTAAGCCATAAAGTTTGCCATCTTCTATTTTGGCGTCGTAAGGGTCGCGTGTGTAACCGCTATTGGGCTTAACCGTATCATGATGCGAGTTGAGCAGTATGGTTGGTTTGCTCGCGTCAAAATGCTTGTTCCAGGCCCAGATGTTGTTGAGCTTACGATGCGTTCCTACACCGTGGGTTTTTAGGGTTTGCTCTATCAGATCGGCAGTACGATCTTCTTCTTTACTAAATGACTGTATTGAGATAAGCTGCTGCAATAATTGCAGGGCTTGCTGCGACAACGTGGTAATATCTGCCATAAAACGCTAAGGAATTCTCCTTACAATGAACGGCAAAATTACGGTTTTTGTTCAACCTCAGCAAAACAGCCATGTTATGAAAATGTAAAGCGACCAGCCTTAGCTGGCAATAGCCAATTCAGGGAACTCGATTTTAGTTGCTATAATGCAAGTATCATAACGTTTAATGCCTTTGTTATCAACAAAAGAAGATGTCTCTATTCGGCCCTCGATGTAGATCTTATTACCTGGCTGCAGTCTTTCAATAACATATTGTGAGATATCTGCTGTAACTTTTATCTGATGATTTTCGGTGTGCACCGTCTTATCGCGGCCTTTTTTAACCATTTCCAGCGTAGCAACAGTAAAGGCCCAGTAGCCCGTATTATGATTAGCGTTTTTAGTAACGGGAAGCGAAGAGACTTCTCCCAATAAAATGACTTTATTAACTCCTGTAGTTGTAGACATAATTTAGTGATCCCGATAATTAAAATACCATCGAATGCGTAAAATTAATGAAGATTTTTATTTCTAAGAAAATTAATTGCTAAAATTTAATTAGAACAAAATTTCAATAACTAATCTAAAAGCAGTGTATCATCTTCATCGCCCAAACTTAGCTGTATCATATCATTACCGGCTATACCTTCAATAGATCCTTTGATGTGTGCGGCATTCAGTAAAACTTTTTCCAATTGCTTTTCGCGTGCCTTCCACATTTTCTCCATGGCATCGCGTTCTTTTTGGATAGAGAGGCGCATGCTCATATAACCTTCTCTTATGGCCTTCCATTGCTCAGAAAATTCGCTGCTGGTGAGGTAATCGTAAAGCAGGTGCATTTTGTCGCCTTTGTTCTCCTGTGCCTTGGCCATATTGGCCAGCTTAATAACGCCATCACGCAAAATGTAGGAAACAGCTTTTACTTCGTCAAAACTGCAGATCCAAACGCCATCACGTTCGCCGAAACAATCCATGCCTTTTGGGTAGCATTGCGTTACTATAACGGCCACATCAACCCCCATGGCACGCATATCTTTCTTTAATTTCTCTATCCACTCGTTAGAGAACGCGGTAGTGCGTTTACTTTCGTAGATAATTCGCCCGCATTCCTGCCCAAATTGGTTACGTACGGTTTGCACACAATCCGCACCGCGTACGCCCTTACCAACCTCGCTTATCATATCAAACGGGAAGTAGTTGCGTAGTTGTTCTTCCAGTATCAGTTCCTGCGCTTCGCCCTGTAACTGCATTGAGCCTTGTTCGGCCCGGCGTTTCATTTCATCGGCCAGGCGTTTCTGGTCTTCCAGTTGCTTTTCAAGTTCTTTAACCTTCAACTGGTATTCGGTATCCTTAAGGTTATGCTTTTCGGCTTCCTGTTTGCGTATCTGTTCAGCAATATCAGCGCGCTGCTCCTGCAATTTACGGTGCAGGGCAACTTCCATCTCTTCCTCTTTTTGTTTAAGTGCCTGTTCGCGTTGCAGGTACTCCAATTCTTTCTGGCGCGATTCTTTCAGTTTTTCAGCACTGGCATTTACAGAGTTTTGCAGCATGGTTAACTGCGTTTCAAAATCTGCAGATATACTTTTGCGCAGGTTTTCTTCAAGGGCCTGCTGCAACTGTTTTTTCTCGCCGGCAAGGCGCTGTTCAAATTGCTCCTGCTGCTGGCGTGCCTGGTTACTAAACTGCTCCTCTTTTTTTCGAAACTCTTCTTCTTTCTGGCGGGTGTAATCCTGCATCTTCAGCCTTAGCTGCTGTTTATATTCCTCGGCCATTACTTCCTCAATCGGGAAGCCATGTCCGCAGCTTGGGCACTTAACTTCTGTAGCCATAATTTTTAATGAAAATCAAAGATAAACGGATTTTGCGGGTTTGTAAATTTAACCGCAAAGTGATGCTCAGCCTTCAACTACTTCTGCTTGCAGCATCAACCGCTCTTTATATTCTTTGGGTGTGATGCCTTCAAAGCGTTTAAAGAATTTGGTAAAGTTAGATGCATCAAACGTAAGTTTAAAAGCTATCTCTTTTACCGGGATATTTTGCTGCAACATCTCTTTGGCAATGCTCATCAGCTTATCCTCAAAATACCAGCACGGCGATTTACCGGTAAGTTGCTTAATGGTATTTGTTAAATGAGTAGGGTGGATGTGTAAGATCTCGGCAAGGTCGCGTATCTCAAACATCTCGGTTGTGCGCTCACTCAAAATATCATCAAGATGCTTATCTAACTCGCGCATGAAATCGGCAAATATCTGGTGCCGGCGGCTGAATATCTTCTTTGGGATAGGAGTGGGCATGCCGCTATTATTGGTTTTAAACAAATTAAACAATTATCACCCAAACCACTGTCATTTACAAGCTAAAAAGCGCAAGTTTTGTGCTACTGGATCTGGCTCGGGAAAAACGTTGGTTTAGTTGGCGGTGGTATCTGCATCTCACTGCTCAGATCAGGCAGCAGGTGCTGCAGTACGTTAGCCGGCATATTGCCAACGTCCATAAACGTCCAGGTTTTGCCTTTATCTTCGGATATACCTAAGAGGTAAGAGTGACTGATGTACCTCCCGTTGATCATTTTCATTACCACGGTTTCTGGGAAAAGCACATGAACCTGATCGCCTGTTTTGTAAAACGGGCCGGGTGCATTCACCCAACCATCAAACTGCATCACACCGCGGCCTTTTAGTTCTGCAGTACGTTCCTGCATTATCTTTTCCATGGTATCGCGGCCTCCCGATAATTTTACCAGCGGCGGGTAGCTCAGGCTTAACACCGTTTTAAAGTCACTGTTAAAGGTAGCCTTGGCAAACTTATCTGCCAGGCGTTTTACCAATACGGTGTCTTGCGCATAAGTGGTAACAGAACAAAAAAGTACAACACAAAGGCAAAGCAGCCTGATCATCCGGCAATTGAAGTTTTATGGGTATTGAATAAGTTATCGAGCGAAAATTTGTTATGATCTGCAAATACGTACAACAACGCAAAATAAGCGCCGTAAATTATCTGCGTGAAAACGCTGTTCCATTGTTCCTGCATGCACGATCCGAATATCAGCGCCAGCATAATGGCCACGCCTAATATGTTAGCAAAACGGGTAAATAAGCCGGCAATCAGCAGTAACCCCGTTGTCAATTCAAGAAACGGCAATACATAACTAAACGGTTGTACCAGCGCTGCCGGCAGCATTGTATCTGCGAAAGATTTAACCATACCTGCGCTAAACTTTTCCAGTTTTGGAATGCGCACCAGGCCATGGCCAAACATGCTGAAAGCAATTGGCAGGCGGGCAAGCAAATACGCAGTATGGTACTTTTGCATAGCTTTACAGTTTAATTGGCTGCTGTGGCTGTGGAATAGTAAGGCTATGATTAAAATTCGGGAAGATCTGGTCCACCGCCTTTATAGATCCTTGGTTTAGGTCAAGAAAAGTCCAGCTTTTGCCCTGGTCTCCGCTCACGGCCAACAGGTTGCTGGTACCCTGGAAGCGGCCCTGCTTGGTTTTCATCACAATAGTTTCCGGTACAAGGCAATGGATCTCTTTGCCGGCTTTATAGAATTTGCCTGGTTCGCCTATATTTATCTTTTCAAAGCTAAAGCCCTGCTGTTTCATTTGCGATAAACCGGTTGATAGCATTTGCAGCATTTTTGTTTTGCCACCTGCAATATCAATGGCTTTGGGATAGGTATGTGCTACTACGGTCTGGTAATCGCCTTTGATTAGCGCGTTGGCAACTGTTTGGGCATGTTTTTTAACCACTGCAGGGTTTTGTGCCATAGTTGCCGCAGGCACTACAAGCAATACCAATAGTTTTAAGTAAAATCTCATTTATTGTTTAGTTGGTTTTAAAAGCACCTTATTCGATAGGTCATCAGTGCCATCTATCTTATCGGTATGTGTTATCCCAAGGATGTTACTCACCAGGTTAAATACAGATACATTTCGGAAAGGTACAATATTTAAATGTTTTTTAAATGCCGGCCCCCAGGCAAAAAACGTAGCGTGCATGTCTTTTACCAAAGCCGGGTCGTAACCGTGCCAGCCGGGGTGGATCTCTCTACCACTGTGCCAAATGTTAAAAACCCTGGGCCAGCGTGGTATCAGCAATATATCACCTATTCGGTTTTGCCAGTCGTCGGCAGCGCTGTAGTGTAAATGGGCAGGGGTATTGGTTTTAAGGTAAACATCGTAATCCTTCGCTTCTTTTTTAAGCGCGTTATATGTTGCTGAAACGTCGCCTTTATTTTTAGCATAAAGCTCAACCAGGATTCCATCGCCTGAGATAACATATTTTGAGGTATCGATAGATGCCGGGATGCTGAGCGGATTTTTATCATCAACCCTGGTCATGCCGTGGTCTGATACAAAAATGTAGTTCACATCCTTAAGACCGGTGGTTTTCACAGCTTTTTGCAGCTCGTTTACGGCCGAATCGATAAAATGCACTTCATGCTCAGTCTCCGGTGATTCCGGGCCGTGCAAGTGTGCTGCATGGTCAACCTGCGGAAAGTAAAAAGTAATAAAATGCGGGCGTTTATTGGCCGGCAGCTTAAGCCAGTCTACAACTGCCTGTATACGGTTGTGGATGTTTATTTTATCGTTGTAAACGTAATAATATGTTGGTTGTATGCCTTTTATCTTTGCCTCTGATGCTACCCAGTAAAAACTTGCCGAAAGCATTTTTTGCTGCTCTGCACGCACCCATAATGGTGAACCGCCGTACCATGAGCCATCAGCCACTTTGTCTTTATTGTTCATGGAGTAACGATCATCACGCTTACGATCATAAAAAACGTTATTTACCAAACCGGAATGCGATGGATAAAGGCCGCTTACAAGGGCGTAGTGGTTAGGGAAGGTTACTGAAGGGTAAGAAGGTATCATTGATGATGCGCTTACGCCTTCACCGGCCAGGCGCAGCAGGTTATCGGCATGGTAGCGTTTGGCAAAATCATACCTGAAACCATCAGCAGAGATCAGAATCACGTAAGGCTTTTTTTCCTGTGCTTTGCTGTTTTCCCTGCCGGGAATAACTTTTTGAACGGTATCCACAACCTTTTGTGCCGAACAAGTAAAGAATGCCAGCATTGCCAGCAGTGTTAAGCTATAAAATTTCATCTCCGTATATAATTGGGCAAAATTATCTAAAGCAGGTTAAGATAATGTTTAATGAGCAATTTGTTACAAAATTGCTACACACGTAAAACCGTTGTTACCGTGCGTGTTTAACTGATTAAAACACTTACATTTAACTATGCGCAGTTGGAAAATTCTTATACCTGCATTTTTTGTGCTGATGGCTGTGGGATGCAGCAAGCAAAAGCCACAGGTTTTTACCAGCGATTGCATCACTGATATCAATTGCAGGAAACCTACTTACCGCCATTTAATGGATAGCCTTAAATATTACAACGGTAAATTTGTAGAGGTAGAAGGCACGTATCAGCAAGGGAAAAACCTGTCGGCTATTGCAAACGACAGCACCTTTTCTGATAAGGCCGCTAAACACGCGTTCTGGATAAATTTCTCTCCGGATTGTCCCTTATATAATAGTCAAACGCATAAGGGTTTCTTTGAAGCCAGCGATGGACAGTTTATAACCATCAACGGTAGCCGCATGGCCGTTCGTGGCAGGTTGCAATTACGTAAAGCATCGGGCAGCAACCCCTACGTTGCCATTTTAAACGATATTGTTTACATAGCTTTGAAGTAATATTGCTAAAACAATTAGCCAAGAAACAGGTTGTTTAATAAAACGATTTTTTATGGCTACTGATAAAAATAACACCAACGAAGAATTTGATAATGGCATAAAGGGATCAAATACAGTTAAAGACCCTGATGAGTGGACAACCGGGCACGAACCTATGACCGGCGCACAGCACTCTTACCTTAAAACCCTGTCTGATGAAGCAGGCGAGGAGTTTGACGAAACGCTGAGCAAGGCAGATGCATCAAAACGGATTGAAGAATTGCAGCACAAAACCGGCCGCGGTTTAGATGAAAATAATGTTGATTAAATTTCGATTTTAAGTCCATCGTAAGCCAGCTCGATGCCGGCAGGTAATAGTGGGTTTACGTCGGCATGTTTTCCCAGGCGATGGCTGATGTGGGTGAAATAGGTTTTTTCAGCGCCTATTTCTTTTGCAAAGGCTATCGCTTCATCCAGGGTAAAATGCGAGATGTGGTTTTCTTTCTGCAGCGCATTTATTACCAGTATTTTACTGCCCTTTATTTTCTTCTTTTCAGTATCTGATACTGTTTTTGCATCGGTGATATAGGTGAAATCCCTTAACCTGAAGCCCAAAACCGCCAATTTGTAATGCATCACCTCTATTGGGGTAAGATTTACGCTGCCGATGTTGAATGGCTCCTTATCTATAGTGTGCATTTCTACCTGCGGTATGCCGGGGTATTTAAAATTATCAAAGATGTACGAAAACTCGCGCCTAAGGCCTTGCTGCACACGCTCGGTAGCGTAAATGTCAATAGCCTTTTGCTGTTTATAATTAAATGCGCGTATATCATCCATGCCTGCCACATGGTCTTTATGTTCATGGGTAAATACAATAGCATCCAACTTCATTACATGCTCACGCAACATCTGGTATCTAAAATCAGGGCCGGAATCTATTACGATCGTTTTATCCTCGGCTTCTATCAAGATAGAGGTGCGCAGGCGCTTGTCGTGCTTGTCTGCAGACAGGCATACGTCGCAAGTGCAGGCTATAACGGGTACACCCTGCGAGGTTCCGGTTCCTAAAAAAGTGATTATCACAGCTGCAGTTGGGTTTGTTTAAGTTGGTGTAAAAATGCAGCTTGTTTATCGTCGAGCAAGTTGTAATCTATCTCCAGCGTGCGGGCAAGCTCTGCCACCGCAGCAATTTTACTTTCCAGGTTGGCAAATTTGTTCACCATTACCACCTTGCTGTTCTGCAGCAGGCAGGCGTTGGTTTTAAAATTGCCCTTTTCATACCTCACCTTGTAACCGCTGCTTTTCAGCAGTAGCTCCAATTTCTCAAGCGTATGGTTGGTCATGGTGAGCATCGTTCAAAAATAGTAACATTTGCCGAGAGATAGGGTTTATAAACTTCTTAAAAAAGTTTATAAAGTAAGTTGCAGTCAGCAGTATTAAATCATATATTGTGATACCAATTGCTTACCCTGTTATAAATTATTGTACCCACTATGACCCACAAGCCCGAACGGTTTCTCGCGCTGGATGTATTCCGCGGAATGACCATTTGTTTCATGATCATTGTTAATACGCCCGGTAGCGGCGCAACACCTTTTTCACCCCTTGAGCACGCCGCTTGGTTTGGTTTTACACCTACCGACCTGGTTTTCCCGTCGTTCTTGTTTGCGGTAGGTAATGCCATGAGCTTTACCATGAAAAAGTTTGACAACCTAAGCACCGGTGATGTTATCTACCGGGTATTAAAGCGAGGACTGTTAATATGCCTTATCGGCTATCTGATGTCATGGTTCCCGTTCTTCAACCATACGCCGGAAGGGTGGGTTTTTAGGCCGATAAGCCATACACGTATTTTAGGTGTACTGCAGCGCATCGGCTTGTGTTACATTTTTGCATCCCTAATTATCTATTTTGTAAAGAACCGCACTTCCATATTTATCATCAGTGCGTTTTTACTGGTTGGCTATTGGGTGTTGCTGCTTATTTACGGCGACCCATCGGCACCTTTCGGTATGTTGACAAACGCAGGTACTTACCTGGATAAGTTTGTAATGGGCGATGATCACCTTTATCACGGGGAAGGTGTTCCTTTTGACCCTGAAGGGATATTAAGCACTTTACCGGCAATCGTAAACGTGATAGTTGGGTATTATGCGGGTAAATTCATCCAGGAAAAGGGCAAGAGTTACGAGACCATTGCCCGTTTAACATTAATGGGCGCATTATTCATATTCTTGGCGCTTTGCTGGGGCATGGTGTTCCCGATCGGTAAAAAACTTTGGACAAGCCCTTTCACGTTGCTTACAACCGGTTTAGATATGGTTATTATCTCTGCACTTATTTATCTCGTTGAGGTGAGGGCAAGCAGAGGCAAGTGGACATCGTTCTTCACCACCGTTGGTAAAAACCCACTGGCTATCTATATTTTATCTGAGGTATTGATCATCTCCTTATGGATGATAAAAGTTGGCGATACTAATGCCGTAGGTTGGGTAAACAATGTGTTCTTCCAAAAGATAGCCCCCGGCGCTATAGGTTCATTGCTGTTCGCTGTATCCTATATGCTGATATGCTGGTGTGTGGGTAAGATATTGGATGAGAAGAAGATTTATATAAGGGTATAGTAAGACTTATCTTACCGACAATGTCATCGCGAGGAGCGGCAGCGACGCGGCAATCTCATAGGCAGACCCGATGCTGGTCCTTGGAGATTGCCACGCTACGCTCGCAATGACATGATTACTATAAAACAAGAGAGGCGATGCAAAATGCATCGCCTCTCTTGTTTTATAAATTCTTACCTAACTTCTCCAGCATGTCCTGCGGTACTTTCTGCAGGTCTAAAACCAGGAAGCCATCCAGGCAATCGGCAAATTTGGGGTCGATGTTAAAGCTGATGATCTTGGCGTTAAGGCCAATGTATTGGCGAAGCAACACCGGTATCTTCATGCTGTGTGTTTCCACCTCGGATATTAGTGCATCAAGGCCTTTGAAAGAATCGCTGGCTGCCATCAGGGCATCGGTATCTACGTTCTCAAAATTAACCTTGAATTTTTTACGAGGCTTAACCAGTTGCGCCATATCATGGTCAAAGTGGTTGCGGTTAACGTAATCCACTATCAGCGATTTACTGAACGCAGAAAAATTATTACTGATACTTACCGGCCCTATCAGATAACGGTAGCGTGGGTTATCTATCAAATATTTTAAAATGCCTTTCCAAAGCAGGAACAATGGCAACGGCTTTTGCTGATACTCCTTACGGATCCAAGAACGACCAAGCTCAAGGCTTTTTTTCAATACGGGTGTAAATTGCTCCTTAAGTTTAAACAGCTCGTTGATATAGAATCCCTTTTTACCAACGCTGTAGAAAATCTCGTCGCCAAGGCCTATACGGTATGCGCCTACAATGGCTTTACCTTCGGTATCCCAGATAAACAGGTGGTGATAATAAATATCATACTCATCAAGGTCGGTGGCTTTGTTGGTGCCTTCTCCAACCTCGCGGAAGGTGATCTCGCGCAAACGCCCTATCTCACGTATAATGCAAGGTATCTCTGACGTAGGTACAATAAAAACCTCGTAGTTTTTCTCAACCCAAACGCGGTAATTCTCGCGCAGCGGCTCTACTTCCTTTTCCAGTTTTTCTGCAGGTGTTTCAGGGACTATCGCCTCGGGCAGTTTCTTAATCTTAAAAAGATTACGCGGATTAAAGATCTTTTTTTCCTCTTCCAAACCGGCACCCAGGGCGTAAGTTTTGGCACGTAGGTAGTTTAATATTTTGCCACTGTTGTTGTTATCAGGTATGTCATTAAACTTAATCGGCTTGCCAATACGCAGCTTAATGGTATGACCCTGTTTGTTAAATAACTCTGATGGTAGCTTAGCCGTACGCAGGGTAGGGTGTATCATGCTCAGCAGGTTAAACAGCAGGCCGTTATTTCCATGGAAATAGATAGGCACAACCGGCACTTTAGCCTTAGCGATGATCTTGCCAACAACCGGGTGCCACAATCTGTCTGTAACCTCACGTTTCTCTACCTTAAAGGTAGAAACCTCACCGGCAGGAAAAATACCGATAGGTGTGCCGTTGTTCAACAGCTCTAAAGTGGTCTTTAATCCGCTGATGCTTGATGAATGTTCTACATTCTCAAAGGGGTTTACGGCCACAAAATAATCAGCCAGGTTGGGTATCTTTTTTAGGATAAAGTTTGCCATCAACTTAGCATCACTGCGTGCCATGGTCAGTATTTTAAGCAATACCATACCTTCAATACCACCATAAGGGTGATTGGCAATGGCTATAAAGGCACCTTCTTTTGGCAGGTGTTTTAATTCGCTTTCATCAAAATCAATGGTGATGCCGCAACCCTTTAAAATGGCATCCACAAACTCGGGGCCTTGTTTGGGTTGTGCCTGGGCAAAAAGCTCATTAACCTGGTTTATCTTCATCACTTCCATCAACAGCGTTGCCAGCCCGGGCATTTTCAGTTTATCCAGTTTAGTGGCTTTAGCAAACTCTTCGGTGGTTATTATTTTCATTTGTTAGGGGTAACGCTTAAAAATATCTTAAAATTACTATTTTAACGGCTTATTAACCTTATACAATACATGAAACCGCAGCTTAAGGAGCAATTTTCCATCACAAAAAAAGAATGGAACGGTTTGTTGGTATTGCTGATAATAATAGCGTTGGTCTTAGCAGCGCCATACATTTATCAAGGCTTCCACAAAGATACTACAATTAATGAAAAGGCTTTCGCAGCCGCCGTGGCCGAACTTGAAAAGGCAAATCCTCAAAAAAAGAAAGCTGCCACACCCACAGCCTTATTTAAATTTGACCCCAATAGTGCCACTTACGCCGATTGGCAAAAACTTGGCTTAACTGCAAAACAGGCGCAGATCATCAAAAACTACACCACTAAAGGCGGTCACTTCCGTAAGGCGGAGGACCTGCAAAAGATATATGGTTTAACCAAGGTTGATTACGCCCGACTGGCCCCGTTTATTATCATAGATAAAGAAACAGTGAAGCCCGCAGGCATAGTTGAACTTAATTCAGCAGACTCTGCCGGGCTTACAAATTTAGAAGACATTGGTCCCGCCTTTGCCAAGCGCATTATCAATTACAGGCAGCGCTTAGGAGGCTTTGTAGACAAAGAGCAATTGAAAGAGGTATATGGACTTGATGAGCTGAAATATACGGAGATGAAAAACCAGGTAAAGGTTGATCCGAAGAAGGTACGCAAGATCAATATTAACACTATAACCTTTGATCAATTAAGATTGATGCCATACCTTAATTACAAACAAGTTAACGCCATTATCGAATATCGAACCCAACACGGCAATTACAGCGGGATGGATGATTTAAGCAACATTGCCATTATAGATGCCCAAATTTTGCGTAAAATTGAGCCTTATTTAGTTTTTAAATGATAGAACAACAGATAAAGGCAGCTATCCGCGATATACCTGATTTTCCAAAGCCAGGAATAATTTTTAAAGACATAACCCCAATACTTAAGGACCCAGTGCTTTGTGAAAACATTAACAGCGCGTTTACAGAGAAGGTGAAAGATATGGGCATTGATGCCATTGCCGGTGTAGAAAGCCGTGGTTTCTTGTTTGGTTTATCGTTGGCAACAAAGCTGGGTGTACCGTTTATTCCGGTGCGCAAGGCAGGTAAACTGCCGTATTCGGTAAACCAAAAAGTTTACGAGTTAGAGTATGGCACAGCCACCATTGAAATACATACCGATGCTTTTCAAAAAGGTGATAGGATACTGATACATGACGACCTGCTGGCCACCGGTGGCACCGTTACCGCAACCAGCGAACTAATTAAAGAAATGGGTGGCGAGGTGGCCGGTTTTAGCTTTGTAGTAGGTTTAAGCTTTTTAAAAGGCCGCGAAAAGATTGAACCGATAAGTGATGACATAATCATACTTGCGGATTACTAATCGCTAAGCCTGGCAATTGAAATTACTATAATCTTAACAACCATGATAGTGGCCTGTGCCTAATTTGAAAGGCACAGGCCTTTTTATTTACTTTTTAATAAAAACGTTTTGTTGTGAATTAATTCGGGGCAGATTTGTTATTATTACGATTGGGAAATGCCGTTTGCAACCATTTAAACGCAGATATTACTTTCCGCCGCCAATTATATATATGAAACTGTTTTTCAGGTTATTACTTGTTGCATTTCTTGTTACTCCTGTAATGGCATACTGCCAGCATGCAGATAGTTTGCTTAAAGTACTTAAAAATGAACTGGGCAAAAAGAAAGCGTATGACGACGCTAAAGAAGCCCGGATCGAAAAACTAAGAAAGCAATATGAACAGACCTCGATAACCGACCATCTTAAGCAATATAACCTGGCGTTGGCTTTATATGAGGAGTACAAATCTTACCAGTATGATTCGGCATACGTTTACGTAAACAAGTTAAGGGACATCAGTACCTACATTAATGATATGTCCAGGGCTTACTACAGCCAAATAAAGCTTGGGTTTATCCTGCTTTCATCAGGCATGTTCAAAGAGACCTTTGATAGTATGCGAATGATAAACTCCGGTTTGCTTAGTGATAGCATGCGTAAGGAGTATTATTTTATCATGTACCGCTGTAACAGCGATCTGGCCAAGTATAATAGTGATAAGTATTTTACTCCAGACTACATTAAGGCGGCCAACGCCTACATAGATTCCGCCATAAATTTAACTGCGCCCGGTTCGGCAGAAAATATTTACTACAAAGGGTTAAAACATATTGGCAATAACGATAATGCAAAGGGTTCTACTGAATTAGGGAAGCTGGTTGCACCTAACGTCCCCATATCCATGCATTTTAGGGCCATGATAACTTGTTCGCTGGGTTTAATATATGTTAGCAATGGCGAAAAGGAGAAAGGTTTGGAGATGCTTTTGCGATCGGCAATCGCAGATGTGCGGTCTTCTACTAAAGAGACGGTAGCGCTTTTCACGCTTGCCGAACAGCTTTATAAGGCAGGCAACGTAAAAGATGCTTATGAGTTTATACAGTTAGCCAAAGCCGATGCCGACTATTACGGTGCAAGGCAACGTAAAATACAAATAGGTGCCATACTGCCAGTAGTTGCTGCCGAGGAGTTAAATAATACCGAAAGTGAGAAAAGAACAATACTTGCTTATTTGGGGGCGATAGCGGCGCTTGCATCGATGGTTATCATTTTCCTGTTGATGATATACAGCCAGTTAAAGAAGCTAAAGCAAAAAGAGCGTATAATCGAAGAGAAGAATGAACTCCTGAAAAGTGTAAATAATCAATTGGTTGAGGATACGAGGATAAAAGAAGAATACATAGGGCAGTTTTTTAAGATCATATCCGGTTATATACTTAACATAGAAAAACTTAAGGTATCGGTAGAAACCAAGCTTTCCATCAAAAAATATGACGAGATACGTGCAATTATCAACGGTGTAAATATTAAAAAAGAGCGCGAAGCATTATACCACAGCTTCGACCATATATTCCTTAAGATCTTCCCAAATTTTGTTGCCGTTTTTAATTCTCAGTTTGAAGAGAAAGATCAGATATGGCCGCATGAGCACGAGGTATTGAATACCGACCTAAGGATATTTGCACTCATCCGCATGGGCATCAGCGATAACGAAACAATAGCCAAGATACTCGAATACTCGGTAAACACCATCTACGTTTATAAAATGCGCATTAAAGCCAAATCAAAAAATCCGGAATTATTTGAACAACGGATAATGGATATCAAAGCAGTAGATAGCATTGAATAACGCATTCAAAATTGTAGCATTTCTGTTACTTTAATAACTATTAAAGCCTCATTTTTCTTTAAAAAAGCCTTTTTTGGTTCATAAACGCTTATATTTTTCATGTGTTTATAAATATTAAGTGTTTAAAAATCAGTATATTAAGTAACAAAAAGTTATATTTTTTTTCAAAGAAGGGTTGGCTATAGTTTATCAGGAAAAAGGAGCTACATATTTGTATATAGAAAAGGTGTTTTAATAAGTATTCTTAAAACGTGTTTTCGTTAAAGCGACCAATCGCTTCAATTATAGACCAATTATTTAGTAAAATTAATTTATCAGGCCGTATTGCGGCGAAACGTACCGGGCGGTTTTACCGCATAGGTGCGGTGCTTGATGTAACCGTTAAAAACACGCGCTTGTATAAAGATCTTTATATAACCAATTATTAATTAAACCACAAACTATGCAATTTAAACACTTACTCGCATTTTGTTTTCTTGCTATAACTTGCCTGTTTGTTCAGCCGGCCATGGCCCAGAACAAAACCATTACGGGTAAAGTTACCGACAAGAAAGACAACTCGCCATTGATTGGCGTATCGGTAGGCGCCCCGGGTGGGGTAGGCACCCTAACCGGTGTTGATGGTAGTTTCAAACTATCTGTCCCTGCAGGCGTAACAAGCCTAAATTTCAGCTACATCGGTTTCAAGCCGCTTACAGTTGCAATTAACGGTCAAACTTCATTAAATGTAAGCCTTGAGTCGGCAAGCACCAACTTAAGCGAGGTTGTAGTTATCGGTTACGGTACGCAACGTGTTAAAGATGCTACAGGTTCTGTGGCTTCATTAAGTCCTAAAGATTTTAACAAAGGTGTTATTGCTACGCCAGACCAGTTGCTTCAAGGCCGTATCTCAGGCGTGCAGGTAACTCCGTCAAGTGGTGAGCCCGGCGCAGCTTCAACCATTAATATTCGTGGTGCGGGTTCAATCCGTGCTGGTGATGGTCCATTATATGTTGTTGACGGTATTCCATTGGATAACTCTGGTGCTACTGCAGGTGGTTATGGCGTTGGTGCAGGTAGCTCTACCGCACGTAACCCATTAGCGTTTTTAAACCCTAATGATATTGAAAACATTTCGGTATTGAAAGATGCATCATCAGCTGCTATTTACGGATCACGTGGTGCTAACGGTGTAATTTTGATAACAACTAAAAAGGGCCGCAAAGGCCAGGGCGTTCAGTTCTCAGCAAGCACCAGCTTGGCTAACACTGCAAGCCGTTATGATCTGCTTGGTCGCGATGAGTTCCTTAAAGCGGTTGCTGCTGTAGGTTCAAATGCAGCGCCGGCATCTGAAGGCGGTATTGATTATGGAGGTAACACAGACTGGCAAAAGCAAATATTCCGCACAGCTATTTCTCAAAACTACAACGTGAGCTTTGGCGGTGGCAATAATACAGGTAATTATCGCGCGTCTGTTGGTTATGACGATCAACAGGGTGTTGTTAAAAACTCGGCTTTAAAGCGTTTAAATGCCCGTTTTAACGGTGGCCAGTCTTTCTTTAACGACAGGCTTAAGTTTGAATTACAATCAACTTTTTCAAACGTAAAAGACCAGTTTGCTCCTATATCTGATAACGCCGGCTTTAATGGTAGCTTAATTGGTGCAGCTATACAGCTAAACCCTACGGTACCGGTATTTGATGATCAGGGTCGCTATTTTAACCTTAATGGTTACGAAGCCGGTTTTCCAAAAGGTAATACCTTCCGTAACCCAGTATCATTGTTAAATCAAATTGATGACCGCGATAACGTAAACCGCTATTTAAATAACCTTAGCATGACAGTTAAACTGTTTGAAGGTTTATCATACAAAGGAAATATCGGTGCAGATATATCACGCGGTTTAAGAAAAACTTTCTACGATCCAAACGTTATCGGTTATACTGACGCAATTGGTATCAGACAAGTAAATTATCCTTCTCCAACAGGTAATGGTACTGCTATTTACCAATACGGTCAAACTACCAACTGGACAACGGAGCACACTTTGAATTATGACAAAAAGTGGAAAGATAACAGCTCTTTAACAGTATTGGCCGGTTATTCTTACCAAACATTCAGAAGAGAGAATTATAACGAGTTTGGTTTCAAAACCGGTACTGCCGGCAAATTAGTTAAGGACATTAACGATTTTCAACAACATACGCCGTACCCGGTTGGTGATACTGCAACTTACCGTTTACAATCGTACTTTGCACGTGTAAACTACAGCTATAAAGACCGCTACATTATTACCGGTACTATCCGTCGTGACGGTTCAAGTAAATTTGGTACCAACCACAAATACGGTAACTTCCCCGCTGCCGCTGTTAAATGGCGTATCAGCAACGAAGATTTTATGCCTAAAGGCGGTTTCTTCGATGATTTAGCCTTAAGAGTAAACTGGGGTAAAACCGGTAACCAGGAGTTCCCTCCATACTTGTCAAAAACTGTAAAACAATTACAGGATTTCGGCGGAAACTCTGTAGCCCGTTTGTACCAGGGTAATGATGACCTTAAGTGGCAATCAAACATTACTTATGGTGCAGGTTTAGATTTCACTTTCTTAAAAGGCAGGGTATCGGGTTCGGTAGATTACTTTAATAAATCTGTTAACGACCTGCTGTTCTTACAGGATATTGCACAACCTTCGTTCTCTACAAGGGTATATGTAAACCTTCCTGCAAAAGTTGAGAATAAAGGTGTGGAGTTCAACGTAAACGTTGCTGCTGTTCAGTCTAAAGAATTTACCTGGGATATCGCTTACAACATGAGCTTTATCAAAAGTACAGTTAGTAACTTTAAAGGCAGGCAGATCGTGACCGGTAATATCGATGGCCAAGGTTTATCTGGTGCCTATTCACAAGCAATTGTTGATGGTTACCCATTGTTTACATTCAATGTACCTAATTATGCAGGTTTAGATGCAAACGGTTTCGGTATCTATCCTCAAGGTATTGACGTACTAACCCTGCAAGGCAGTCCTAATCCTAAATTCACTGCTGGTTTAACTAACAGCTTCGGTTACAGAAACTGGACTTTCAGCTTCTTCCTTAACGCTGCAACCGGTTTCCAGATCTACAACAACACTGCTAACGCGTTCTTCTACAAAGGTAACCTGGTTAGCGGCCGTAACGTAACTAAGGCAGTAGCTGCAACTAACGAAAACCCACTTAACTCTGGTGAGGTATCAACCCGCTTCCTGGAGAAAGGTGATTTCTTAAGATTAAGCAATGCTACTTTGGGCTATACATTTAACCTTAGAGAAAGCGTGTTTAAATCATTACGTCTTTCTTTAACCGGTCAAAATTTGTTCCTGATCACCAAATACAGTGGTTTAGATCCTGAGATCAATACCGACAAACAAAGGAATGACGTAGCTTCAAGAGGTATAGACTATACAGCTTACCCTAAAGCACGTATCTTCACATTAGGTTTAAACGCAAGTTTTTAATAACATGACAAAGAAAAATATAATCTCACGTTCAGCCATTTGCGGTTTAGTGTTGCTGGCTGTTAGCGGTTGCGCAAAACTGGATGAGAAACTTTACGGATCAAAATCTTTTGATGATCCTAATGCTAAAGCCGGTGCAGCCGATTTAAATGGTGTTTACTCACAGCTTTTTGGTCAAACAGACCAGGCAAATACTTACGCTTTGCAAGAGCATCCAACAGACGAAATGATGGGCCCAACCCGCGGTACAGACTGGGGTGACTTTGGTACATGGCGTAAATTGCATACCCACACCTGGACGCCTACACACAACCAGGTGAACGATACCTGGGATCAGTTAAATATCGGTGTGTTCCGTGCAACACAGGTTATTGCTACCGCTTCTGACAATAACATCAAGGCACAAGCAAGTTTCCTTCGCGCTTATTTTATGTTCCAGATTGTTGACTTATATGGCCAGGCACCTTTCCGTGATCCAAACGCACCGGTGTCATCTATTCCAACTGTTATGAGCCGCCCGGAAGCTACAGCATTCATCATCAAAGATCTTGAATTTGCTGAAGCAAACCTCGCTGCAACATCAGCCAATATTGGTGTAGCTAACAAAGCTGCAGCAGACGCGCTGCTTGCAAAGGTTTACCTTAACAAAGCGGTTTACACTGCATCTACCGTTGGTGGTCCGTTCACTTTTGTAAAAGATGATATGGATAAAGTTATCGCTTACGCTAATAAAGTAACCGCTGCCGGTTACCAGTTAGAACCTGCCGGTAAATACTTCCAGGATTTTGCCTGGGATAACTCAGAGCAATCTCGCGGTAACATATTTGGTTTTTACAACACAACTACAAGTGCGCCTGCATCAGCAAAAAATCGCTGGAGAATGGGCTTGCACTACAACCAGACACCAGATGGCTGGAACGGTTTTACTACCCTTGCTGATTTCTACAACTCATTCCAGGCAACAGATGAGCGCCGTGGTGTGGCTTATCCAGGCTTAACCGATAAAGTTGGTTTAAGGGCAGGTTTCGCTGTAGGTCAGCAATACGGTCCTGGTGGTAAAGCGTTAACCCAGCGTAGCGGTAAGCCACTTATCTTTACACCTGATGTAAACCTTAACTTCTCTACTGAGGCGCAAGGTATCCGTGTTTTCAAATACTTCCCGCAACCATCAGCCAACAATACCGTTAATGATGACAACTCATCAAACGATTACGTTATCTTACGTTACGCCGATGTAATGTTAGAGAAAGCTGAAGCTATCTTCCGTGGTGGTACTGATCCTAACGGCCAAACTGCTTTGGGTATCATGAACATGATCAGCACGCCTCGTGGTGGTAAAACTTACACTTCGGTAGCGGAAGCAGACATACTTGCTGAACGCGGCCGCGAGCTTTACTGGGAAGGTTGGAGAAGGAACGACCAGATCCGTTTCGGTAAGTTCAACGATCCGGTTGATCAGCGCCCTAACGCATCAGACAAAACACGTACTTTATACCCAATTCCTCAGCGTGCAGTTGATACCAATCCTAACCTGAAACAAAACCCGGGTTATTAATAAATTAATTGAAACAAGCTTTCTAATTAGTTATATTTGATTTTAACAGAACGTAGCAAAGAAATTTGCTACGTTCGTTTTTTGAGAGCGATTTGTAATGCTTAAGAATAACAGTTTCTTACCCCTGATTTTTATTCTTTTTAGTTTTGCCTCCTGCCATAACAGCAGTGTGAGCGATACACTTTTTTCGTTGCAGGATAATAGCAGCGTAGGGATCGATTTTGCAAATAACCTTGATGTTCAGGACCGTACCAACGTATTCTCGTTCCGAAATTACTACAATGGGGGCGGGGTTGCTATAGGCGACATCAACAATGATGGGTTAAACGATGTGTACCTTACATCAAACCAAGGGGGCAACAAGCTTTATCTGAATAAAGGTAACTGGAAGTTTGATGACATAACCGATAAAGCCGGCGTTAAGGGAACCAAATACTGGAGCACCGGGGTTACCATGGTAGATATAAACGGCGACGGCTGGTTAGATATTTATGTTTGCCACAGCGGTAATATCATTGACCGAAAGGGTAATGAGCTTTTCATCAATCAGCATAACGGAACTTTTAAAGAGGAAGCTGCGAAATACGGTCTTGTAGATAACGGACTTTCAACCCAGGCGATATTCTTTGATATGGATAACGACGGCGACCTCGACTGTTTTATCCTCAACAATTCTTTCAGGCCTATCGGTTCTTTCGATTTTAGCCAAAACCTGCGCGCAGTAGTTGATCCGCTTGGCGGCGCAAGGCTTTATCTTAACGATGGCGGGCACTTTAAAAACATTACCCAGCAGGCAGGTATCTATTCCAGCGATATTGGCTTTGGCCTGGGCGTTTCTGTAGCCGATGTAAATGATGACGGTTACCCGGATATCTACGTTTCAAACGACTTTTTTGAACGCGATTACCTATACATCAACCAGCATAACGGAACCTTTAAAGAGGATATCCAGAACCAGATGGGGCATCTGAGCCTTGCATCCATGGGATCAGACATTGCTGATATCAACAACGATGGTAACCTTGATATTTTCACTACCGAGATGCTACCCGAAGGGGACAAAAGGTTGAAGAAAATGACATCGTTCGAATCTTTCGATGTGATCAAATTAAAACAGCACGACGGTTACTTTAATCAGTTTATGCAGAACTGCCTTCAACTGAACAATGGTGATGGCACATTTTCTGAAATAGCCTTTAGCGCAGGTGTACCAGCTACCGACTGGAGCTGGGGGGCGCTTTTTTTTGATATGGATAACGATGGTTGGAAAGACATTTTCGTATCAAACGGCATATATAAAGACCTTACGGACCAGGATTATGTAGAGTTTTTGGGTAACCGTGAGAATATGGACAAGATAGCCGAGAAAAAGAAATTTGACTACAAGGATTTTACCGAGAAAATGGTTTCTACGCCGCTTGTCAACTATGCATATCACAACAATAAGGATCTTACATTTAGTAATAAGGCTATAGATTTTGGTCTTGATAAACCTTCTTTCAGCAACGGTGCTGCATACGGCGATCTGGATAACGATGGCGACAACGACTTAATAGTAAATAACGTTAACATGCCGTTGTTTATCTACAAAAGCAACGCTGAAAAACTCAAAAATAATTTTATACAAATAAAGCTACAGGGCACATCTTTGAACCGTTTTGGTGTGGGTGTAACGGTTAAGGCATTTGCCGGCAAAACTGCGCTTACTTACTACCACCAGCCAACCCGTGGTTTCCAGAGCAGTACATCACCAAATTTACTTACCATGGGTTTGGGTAAGATCAATAGGCTCGATTCTTTACAGATCATTTGGCCGGGTGGTTTATACCAAACCGTCAAAAATGTAAACGCCAACAAGATTTATACTTACAAGGTAACTGATGCAAAAAGTAAGTATAACTACGTAAAGCCTGCTGTAAAAGCAATGTTTGTTGAAACCGAGACCACCCTGTTTGATTCGATTCCAAAGCATACAGAGGATAATTTTATAGACTTTGATAAAGAGCGCTTAATGTTGCAAATGTTATCTACCGAGAACCCTTACATGGCCAAGGGAGATGTAAACAACGATGGCCTGGAAGATTTTTATTTCGGTAATTCTAAAGAAAATGCCCCAGCTATTTACATACAACAGCGCAACGGAGGCTTTAAAAAGGCTAACGTGCCTGATTTTGAAAAACAGGTGTACCTTGAGAATGCGGGCGCTGCCTTTGGCGACTTTGATGGCGATGGTGATCAGGACCTGATCATCGGGGTTGGGGGTAATGAAGAAGAGGCCGGTACAAATATTTACTATCCCCGTTTTTATGAAAACGACGGAAAGGGTAATTTTCACCGCAATGCGCAAAAGGCGATACCGGTAGCAGTAAATACTTCGGTAATAGTGGCCTGCGATTATGATAAGGATGGGCACCCAGATCTTTTTATCGGTGGCAGAAGCGTACCCGGCACCTATGGCGAATCGCCAAATTCTTACGTTATGCATAATGACGGCACCGGCCGATTTACTGATGTTACTAAACAGGTTTTAGGCACTGATAAACCGGGGATGGTAACAGGTGCCGCCTGGGCTGATCTTGATGGCAATGGCTATCCAGACCTGGTTATCGCCGGCAATTGGATGGGTGTAAATATTTATCGTAATAACGGCAGAAGTTTCACCCAGGATAAGCAATTGGAAAAATACAAAGGATGGTGGAGCAGTCTTACAATTGCCGATGTTAACGGCGACGGTAAGCCCGATATACTGGCGGGAAACCTTGGCTTAAACAGCAAGTTTAAAGCCACCCCGCAAGAACCTATGCGGCTTTTTGTTAAAGATTTTGATGGTAACGGCACAAAAGAATGCGTTGCATCTATCTATCGCGAACACCAGCCATATGTGTTTCATATGAAGCCAGATCTGGTAGGGCAAATGCCTGTTTTAAAGAAACAATATTTGCGGTATAATGATTACGCCGGAAAAACCTTCAGCGAAGTGTTTACTAATGAGATGCTAAAAGGGTCAGAAGAGCATGAAATAACCCACATGGCATCTACCATTTTTATGAACAATGGCAGTGAATTTAAGCCTGTGTTGATGCCTTACAATGCCCAGCTATCAAGTGTTAACACCATTTTATGCGATAATATTGACGGCGGAAAAACGCCTGCTGTTATACTTGGCGGCAACTTCTATGGCTTTAAGCCCGAAGTTGGAAGGCTTGATGCCAGTTACGGGCAGGTATACAGATACACGGATAATGGTTTTGAGTATTTTGCGCCTAAAGAGAGCGGCATTAAACTTGGTGGGCAGGTGCGCTCATCGCTGGTTATAAAAAGTGCTGCCGGCAAAAAATATTATCTGTTTGGGTTTAATGATGATAAGCTAAGGGCTTACAAACTACGTTAAGCAATATGCCAAAAGCAAAGCAACGGAAGCGGGAAGAGCGGAAAACGATTTACAAAAAGCTGATGATACTGTGCAGCCTTATAGGCGCCGGCCTTGCTATTTACAGTTCTTGTAAAACCCAAAAAGAAGGCAGCGGCATTTTTAAATTGCTTAGTGCAGATAAAACTAACATCAGTTTTGTTAACCGTAACATAGCTACAGATTCTGTAAACATCCTGGATTACCTGTATTTCTACAACGGAGCCGGTGTTGCTACAGCCGATTTTAATAACGATGGCTTAGAGGATATTTATTTTGTATCAAACCAGGAAAGCAATAAGCTGTACCTCAACAAAGGAAATCTGAAATTTGAAGATATTACTACTAAAGCCGGTGTTGCAGGTACAGGTAGCTGGAAAACCGGTGTTACGGTAGTAGATATAAATGGCGATGGTTACAAAGATATTTACGTAAGCGTGGTGTCTAATTTTAAAACCTTCAAAGGTAAAAACCAACTCTACATAAATAACGGAGACCTTACATTTACCGAATCTGCTGCTAAATACGGCCTGGATTTTTCGGGCTTTTCTACACAGGCATCTTTCTTTGATTATGATAAAGATGGCGACCTGGATATGTTTTTGCTTACATCATCTGTACATAGCAACGATACCTATGGCGACAGCACCCAGAGGTTTAAAGTAAGCCATGATGCAGGCGATCATCTTTTCCGCAATGATAACGGCCACTTTACCGATGTTACTGAAGGATCGGGCATCTACTCAGCGCCAATTGGTTACGGCCTTGGTGTAAGCGTAGGCGACCTTAATAACGATGGCTGGGATGATATTTATGTAAGTAACGACTTTTTTGAGCAGGATTATTACTATCTGAACCAGCGTAACGGCAAATTTAAAGAAGAACTGAAAAGCGCCTTTGGGCATACCAGTTTATTCTCCATGGGAAACACTCTTGCCGATGTAAACAAGGACGGCCACCTGGATGTGATAAGCACCGATATGCTGCCCGGCGAAATGAAGGCGCTTAAATCAACCATCAACGATGAGCCGCTGGATATTTACAATCAGGAAGTTAATGCCGGGTATTATTATCAGTATTCAAAAAATAGCCTGCAATTAAATGTAGGCAACGGGAAAAAGTTTGTAGATATTGCCCTGTACTCAGGCATGTCCGCAACAGATTGGACGTGGTCGCCACTGGTGTATGATTATGATATGGACGGCCGCAAGGATATGTTCTTTTCAAACGGCATCAAAAAACGTTTAAATGATATGGATTACCTTAAATACCTGGGCGATCCTAACGTTATAAAAGACTTTAAAACAAGTCGTTTCTTCGATAGGGAAAAAATTAACCTGATGCCTGATGGGCAGGTGCATAATTATCTCTACAAAGGTGGCGACGAATTGAAATTCAGTGATATATCTGCAGGTAACGACATGGTTCAAAATTCCATCTCGGCAGGTGCCGTTGCCGTGGACCTTGATAACGATGGCGACCTTGAATTGGTAACCAACAACATGGACGAACCGGCTTTTATCTATCAAAATTTAACGATGGAAAATGCCAGGGACGTAAAACCATCATTTATTAAATTAAATGCTAAATACACCCCGCAAAATCCGGATGCAATAGGTGCTAAGTTTTTTGTAAGGTCGCAGCAACAAGTAGATCACCAGGAGATACAAACCAGTACCGCATACGCAAGCACACAAGGTAGTAACTTGCTGTTTACGTTTGCTGCAAATGATAAGCCGTTAGAAATGATGGTGGTTTGGCCGGACAATTCTTACCAGTTGATAAAGGATTTCGCAATGGGTAAGAAAACGGTTATAAATTACAAAAAAGAAAATACCCAATCATCTGCAGATATCAGCACAACAATTAATGATTTTATCAAAGGTGAACAGCAGTTTAGTTATGTTGATGTAAAGGCAACTGTTTTAGCCAATGTTGCACCCTTTGAAACACCAGATTTTAACTACTACAATTTACTACCCCATAGCTACCTGCCACATGTTCCCGCCATTGCAGTAGCTGATGCCAACAATGATGGGATAGAAGACATTTATGTTGGCGGTATAGCCGGGGAAGATAAATACATTTTAGCCGGCAATAAGGATGGGAAGTTTAACAAAATTGCTGTGGAAGCGTTTGGTGCCTTTAAAGATATGGCCGACGTTGATGCGGAATGGATGGATGTTAACGGCGATGGCTTAAAGGACCTGGTGGTGTTAAGTGCCAGTCATCCGTTTGCTGAGGTTGAAAAACGTAATCAGCCACGGTTGTTTATCAATAAGGGTAATCTTAAGTTTGAGGCTAAAGCATTACCAAAGATAGCTGCCCAGCCATCGCAGGTATTCAACTATGATTTTAATGGCGATGGTTTGCAGGATATGATGCTGGTAAGCGCTGTGCCGTTCCGTAATTACACCATGGAGTCGGAATCAGTGGTGTTGCTTAACAACAGAAATGGAGATTTTATTGTTGCACCCAAAAGTGCCTACAAGGAACTTACCAGTTTAAAATTCGTGACAGATATAAGCGCGACCGACGTAAACGGCGATGGTGTAAAGGATGTTGTTGTGAGCGCTGAGTGGCAACCGCTGCAGGTGTTTATCAACAAAAATAAAAAAATAAGCAGACAGGCGATTCCAGGGCTTGATAAAGCTAAAGGCTGGTGGCAAACAGCGTTGGTAACAGATATTGATGGCGATGGCAAAGCTGATATACTTGGTGGCAATTGGGGGCTGAATAACAAATACAATGTTACGCCCGAGCAACCGCTTTACGCTTACAACAGCGATGTTGATAATGATGGCAAAAACGACCTCATAGTATCTTATTACTACGAAGGCAAATACTATCCTTTTCGCCCCAAAAATGATCTGGAGCAGGAATTGCCTTTCCTGAAAAAGGAATTCTTAAGCTTCCAGAAGATGGCAGATAAAACTACCGAAGAAATATTTAAAGATCAGTTGGATAACAATAGCCGATTAGAAGCTAATCAATTTAATACCATGTTCTTTAGCAACATGATGAACAGTAAAGACGGAGTTGCCCTCCCATATCTTTATCAGCAGGCGCCTGTAAAAAAAATCGTATCTCTCAATAATGAAGAGAACGATATCTTGCTCAATGGCAATTTTTGGGGTGTTGTACCTTACGAAGGGAAATACGATGCGCTGGGTCTTGTCTCAACGCATTATGACAAGAACACAAAGCAATTCAGCAAGCCGCAATATTGGGTAAATGCACTTATCAATTCGCAGGAGTTAACGCATTTTTATCCTTATAAAACCGTTACAGGCAGCAGTTTCATAGCTACAACTTATGATGGTAAACTGGTTTTAGTAACCAGATAGCTAAAAGATAGGCGACGATAGTATTGTAATCCACTTAGCCGTATCAGGCTGTAACATCCTATCGGTGACCAATAGTTCATACGGCATGGCCGGTGAAGTAAGATGATGGTCTTTTTGATATTGTTTCAATTTCCTGAAAGCGTTTTTAACGGTTTGTGGTCCGCCGGTAATGGTGGTTTGTAAGGTATTGCCGCCCAAAACCATTTTATTAACAAAGATATCTTTGTTGCCGGTAACAGGTTTATCAACAGGCAAGGCAACCATCACTTGGTAGGCGTGGTCGTCTGTTTGATGCACATTAAGCATGGGAACACCTGTTTGTTTTATATTTTGTTGCTTGGCGTAAAGTTTAAGCTTATCTACAAATTGATATACCAAATTGCTTTGAGGGTATTCCTTTAAGTTTGTAGTGGTAACCAGCATAAACTCAGTCATTATCTTTTCAACTCTGAATTTAAATCCATAAATGTTACTATCTGTCTGCATAAACTTTTTAAAGCTTACCAGTATCTGCTGCATATCATCACGCAGCTTTCTCATTGCAAAATATTGTTTAACGCGTGTGATCGGATTTAAGGAGCTTTGTATTTCGGCGTTCCATTGAACGTTACAGGCAATTTCTTCAGTACTGTTGTAGCTGAGTTTGCTATCTGCATCTAAATCTCCCTTTTTTAATTTGGCCATTACACTGCCATAGGTGCTATGGTGCAGCTTAACATCAATTTCTTGGAAAGTGTAATTTACGCTATCGTTAGTTTTAATTTTACCCGGCCACCATTTTTGCCAGGCTGCTTTGTTTACTAAAAATCGGGCTACGTTTAAATCATTAGCATCAACCTCTACGTTGCTGGTTACCTTTATATATTGTGGTATGATAAAGTAGATACTTACAACAAAAAGAAAAAGCAGGGCGGTGATTAGTAGAGCCGGTTTCTTCATAATTTATACAGCAAATTGGCACCAATAGCGCTTATTGGCAAGGGGCTAAAATTAGCTATTTAAAGTGGTAAAAATGAACCTTGAAATGCTGCCTAATAGCCACAAAAGCTTTATATTTATCTTTTAAATATAAACACCAATTTGAAGTTGTACCGCGGTTGCAGCTTTGTATATACCTGTTTTTTAAGCTATGAAGCGTTTTTTATTACTGATTGCCTGTATTGCGGCCTTGGTTTCGTCATGCAAAAAAGCCGACTACCAAAAGGTTACTCATAACCCCGAACTTTATCGTATTACCGTCAAAAAGCTTAATGATATCGTATTAGAAAATAACTTTCCGCCCGTAATCGCCTCACGTAATTACGTATATGCCAACATTGCCGCATATGAAGTAATTGCTGCCGGCGACCCTAAGCATTACCGCTCTCTGGCAGGGCAGATCAAACATATGCCCGCCATGCCTAAGCCCGAAAAAGGCAAGGATATAGATTTTCAATTTGCTTCATTGCTATCCTTCTGCTATGTGGGTAACGCTGTTACTTTCCCGGAGGGAAGTATGTTTACTTATGTTGATGAATTGAAGCAAAAAGCAAAAGATGCAGGTATGCCATCTGATGTTTTTGAAAATTCTGTAACGTATTCAGATTCTGTGGCCAAGGCAATTATGCGTTGGAGTAAGAAAGATAATTATGCGCAAACACGTTCGGCCAGCAAATATACTGTAGTACGTAAAGACGGTCGCTGGATACCTACTCCGCCAATGTACGCTCAAGCGCTTGAGCCTCACTGGGGAGAGATAAGGCCGATGGTATTAGATTCGGCATCGCAGATACCTGCACCCGAGCCACCGCCCTACAACATGGCGGACAAGAACAGCGTGTTTTATAAGAGCGTAATGGATGTTAAAGGAAAAGTGGATAGCCTTACAACAGACCAAACCCACATGGTCGATTTTTGGGATGATAACGCTTTTAAACTGAACGTTATAGGCCATGCCTCTTTCGCCACCAAAAAATTTGGACCGGCAGGGCATTGGATGAACATTGCGGGTATTGGTTCAAAAATGACCAATGCTGATTTTAACACCACCGTAGCGGCTTACACAAAGGCTTCTATCGCGCTGTTTGATGCCTTTATTAATTGCTGGTACATTAAATATCAATCAAATAGTGTACGCCCCGAAACGGTGATCAACAAACTCATCGATCCTGACTGGAAACCACATATCCAAACACCCCCGTTTCCTGAATATATTAGCGGGCATGCAGTAATATCAGCTGCAGCTGCAGAGACTTTGACTGATAGTTTTGGTGATAAAAAAGCTTACACCGATGCTTCTGAATCTGAGTTTGGCATACCGCCCCGTTCATTCAAGTCATTTAGGGATGCTGCACGGGAAGCATCTATGTCGCGTGTGTATGGTGGTATCCACTACAAAATAGCTTGCGACATCGGCACCCAGACCGGTATCAAAATAGGCGATCTGGTGAACCAAAAATTACAAATGAAGATCAAGTAAACCAATCGCTATACATGAGAAAGATTTTTGCTTTACTTACCGGCCTGGCCGTCACCGCTGGTGCGTTGGCCCAAAGCGTTAACCCCTGGGTTATCAAAGCCGATAAAATAGACCCTAACAACTATTACGGTATCACTGTAGCAAACGGTATGATCGGTATCGTATCATCGCCCGAGCCTTTTAAGGTTAAAAACGTTGTGCTGGCAGGTGCGTATGACCTTTACGGCCGTGGCAGGATAAGTAATTTCTTGAACAGCTTCAATCTGCTGAACATGTACCTGGAAGTAGACGGCAAACGGCTTGACGGCAAAATGGTGAGCAACTACCGCCAGGAACTGGATATGCAGCACGCCGCCATGACCACAACATTTGATTACGGCGATAAGGCAACTATTAAATATACTTATTACTCTTTGCGCCAGTTGCCATTCACTGTATTAACAGATGTAAGCATCACGGCAAAAAAGGCTATCAACATTACCGCTGCCAGTGTAATGGAAGCCCCTGACGCTTTAAAGGAAGTTCAAAATTATTATAACGAGATAGACAGGCCGCATGTAACCATCAGCCTCTTAACGTCCACAGCAAAATCGCCGACCGGCAAATTGCAACTGTGTGCTTCAACCTCGTTTTTATTTAACGAGGAGCACGGCAAAGAGCCCCGCGTTATCCACGAGATGTGGGATAACAACATGCACCTGATGAAATTCAGTAAAGCAATGAGCGCCGGGCAAACTTACAAGTACGGCGTTACAGGTTCTTCCATTACATCCGCTCATCACGCCGACCCGCTCAACGAGGCTGAACGCCTAACCATCTTCGCCAAGCTGGAGGGAAAAGACAGGCTTATCCAGTTTCACAACAAAGCCTGGTACGAGCTTTGGAAAAGCGATATTCAGATAGAAGGCGATGCGCAGGCGCAGCAGGATGTGCACAGTATGCTGTATCACCTGTACTCGTTCTCGCGTGCGGGCACGGCATTATCACCGTCGCCAATGGGTTTATCAGGATTAGGTTACAATGGTCACGTTTTTTGGGATACCGATCTTTGGATGTATCCTGCTATGCTGGTACTGCACCCGGAGATCGCGAAGTCTATGGTTGAGTACCGTTTTGAACGCTTGGAGAATGCAAGGAAGAACGCTTTTTCGCATGGATATAAAGGCGCTATGTTCCCATGGGAGAGTGCGGATAGTGGGGTAGAGGAGACACCGGTTTGGGCACTAAGTGGTCCGTTTGAACATCATATAAGCGCCGATGTAGGTAACGCAGCGTGGCTTTACTATTGCGTAACGCAGGACAAACAATGGCTGCGCGAAACAGGCTGGCCGCTACTCTCTGCCACCGCAGATTTTTGGGCAAGCCGGGTAGAACGCAATGGCCCGGGGCATTACGATATTAAAAATGTGGTGGCTGCAGATGAATGGGCCGAGAATATCGATAATAACGCCTTTACCAACGCCGCTGCAAAAGCTAACCTGATGAACGCTGCAGCCGCGGCACAAGTTTTAGGTATCCAGGCTGACACCGATTGGGTAAATGTGGCCAACAACATCCCGATCCTGAAAATGAGCAACGGCGTTACGCAGGAACATGCCCAATACAAAGGCGAAGGGATCAAACAAGCTGATGTAAACCTGATGGCCTATCCGCTTAAAACCATCACTGATCCTGCGCAGATCAAAAAAGATCTGGAATATTATGAAACCCGCGTTCCTAATGAAGGTACCCCAGCCATGACGCAGGGTGTGTTTGCCCTGCTTTACGCACGCCTTGGCAACGGGCAAAAGGCTTACCACTGGTTTAAGGATGCTTACGAGCCAAATCTCGATCCTCCTTTCCGGGTAATTGCAGAAACAAAGGGCGGCACCAACCCATATTTTGCAACCGGTGCAGGCGGTATCATCCAGGCTATGCTAATGGGTTTCGGAGGTCTGGACATTACATCAACCGGTATCACTCAGATCAGGAGCGCACTTCCTCCGAACTGGAAATCGCTTAAAATAACCGGTGTAGGGGTAGAGAAGAAAACTTATACGGTGAAATAATGGTGTTCACGTTCACGGCATGAACACCGTGAACGCCCGTGAACGCTGACAAAATTTTGTCAGTTTGTGATATATCAGTGAAGCATCAGGTCTATTTTAGTCGTAAATACTAACAAATTGTGCTTAAAATAGTTAAATAAGGATGAGTAAAGCAGCTATCATAACCGGCCTTTCAGTAATTGATACCGACCGGGTAATAGAAATGGCATGGGAAGACCGTACGCCCTTTGATGCCATTAAAGCGCAGTTTGGTTTAACGGAAAAAAATGTGATAGACCTGATGCGGAGACAAATGAAACTCAGTAGCTTTAAAATGTGGCGGGCCAGGGTGCAAAGCCGGCGCACCAAACATTCAAAATTACAGGTTGATGGAACAGACAGGTTCAAATGTAACCTTCAAAGGCAGATAACTTTGAACAAAATAAGTAAGCGGTAAATAGTAAATCGCAAATTCATTTTTTCTTTTGGCAACGGTATTTTTCTAAATTGCCTATATGAAACGTATCTGCTTGCTTATCACCTTGCTATTATCATTATCTGCATCAGCACAAACCACTATTAAGCAGGATGCCAATATTGCCGGGATGGTGAACGAGATTTCAGCAAAAAACATTGAGGCCATTGTGCGTAAACTGGTAAGTTTTAAAACACGACACACATTAAGCGATACCATAAGTAAAACAGAGGGTATAGGTGCTGCCCGTAATTGGGTCAAAGCCGAATACGAGCGATACGCAAAAGCATCCGGCGGCCGTATGACGGTGATGTTTGATGAATTTACACAGCCAAAGGGTAGCCGTATAGACAAGCCAACGCCTATGAAAAACGTTCTGGCTGTTTTAAAAGGAACTGATACTGCTGATAAACGTGTGTACATTGTTTCGGGGCATTATGATTCAAGGGCTACGGATGTAATGGATGCAAAATCTTTTGCTCCCGGTGCGGTTGATGACGCATCCGGAACGGCCGTTTCGATGGAATTGGCAAGAGTTATGGCAAAACAAAAATTCCCGGCTACCATCATATTTATGGCTGTAGTGGGCGAGGAGCAGGGGCTGTATGGTTCTGCCAACGTAGCCAAACGCGCTAAGGCTGAGGGCTGGCAGATAGATGCCATGCTGAATAACGACATTGTAGGTAATACCTACGGTATGGAAACCGGTTTAAAGGATAACCGCAGTGTTCGTGTTTTTAGCGAGGGCGTGCCTGCTGCAGAAACTGAGAAAGAAGCTGCTATTCGTAATTCTGTGGGAGGAGAAAATGATAGTCCCGCACGCGAACTGGCCCGTTATATTAAGGAAGTTGCAGAACGATATGTTGAGCAACTGGATGTGAAATTGATTTATCGCCGCGACCGATACCTGCGTGGTGGCGACCATACGCCGTTCTCTCAACAAGGTTTTACCGCGGTCCGTATCACTGAGATGAACGAAGATTTTAACCGCCAGCACCAGGACGTCCGCAAAGAAAAAGGCGTTGACTATGGTGATCTGCCCGATTTTGCCGATTACGATTATACCCAAAAGGTAGCGAGGATGAATCTATCCGTATTAGCTAACCTGGCACTTGCCCCCGGCAGGCCGCAAAATGTTGGCATTGTTACCAGCGGCTTAACCAACAAAACGCAGCTAAAATGGGAAGCACCCCAAGGCTGCAAAACACCGGCAGGTTACTATGTGTTAATGCGCGAAACCATCAGTCCGTACTGGGAAAAGAAAATATTTGTAAAAGGCACATCAACCGAGATCGGCTATTCTAAAGATAATTACCTATTTGCTGTGCAGTCTGTCGATGCAAATGGGCATGAAAGTATTCCCGTATTCCCAAAGCCTGTGAGGTGAGATTTAAATCTACAGGCAATGGTCTAAGGTTGCAGGCACTGGTCTAAGGTTGTACCTTAGACCTAAAACACAAGCAAGCTTTCAGCTTGTGTTATATCTAAATCTTCTCTTTCTTCTCCTCTGCTTCCTCAACATCATCGCTATCTGCAATTAGCGGATATTGCTGCGCATAAGCGTTTTCATCCAGTTGTATTTGCAAAAATATAGGGAAGTGGTCCGAATCATAATTGTTCAACCGCTTAAGGCTCCTTAATTTAAAATGCCTGGAGATAAACGCATGATCTAAGGGGAAACGCATAAAAAAGTGATGCGCGTTAAATGAGTTGAAGAACCCCCTGCCACGGCGTGGATCAAGCAGGCCACTCATCTTCAAGAAAAGATCGGTGGTATGGCTCCAGGCTACATCGTTAAGGTCGCCGGCTACAATAACAGGTATATTGCTTGCCTTAGCAAGATCAGCCACTAAAAGCAGTTCCTTATCCCTTTCGGTCGATCTTAGATTTTCACCAGGTGCAGGTGGCGTAGGGTGCGCTGCATAAAACTGAACCAATTGGCCATTGCGCAATTTTATCTTGGTATGTATAGACGGGATATCTTCCTCAACCAGGTAATGCACCGCCGTATCCTCCAGTTCCAATTTTGAGTATAGCAACAAGCCATACATATTCTCCAACGGAACCTTCTTTGAAAAGGGATACTTTTCAGATAAACTACTTGTTTCCGTATCCCACCTATTGTTCGCTTCCAGTAGGATCACCACGTCAGGGTCGGCTTTTGCTATCTCCTTTAAACAGCCTTGCGTGTTGGTGTTGGTTTGCAATACATTGGCTATCATGATGCTTAGGCTTTTTTCACTGTTGGTGTCCGTGGCCTTAAGAACCTGTTTTTTACCTAAAGGAGTAAAAGGGACGATAAGCCACGCCAGGTAAATAATGTTGATACCCAAAAGCAGTACTTGCAAATATTTGAAGGTAGGAGCACCATTATAAAGGGCAAGCAGCAAAATTACCGCCAATATATTTAGCAGGAGTTTTTGCAGGCGAGGGTAATCAAACACCCGAAATACCCAATAATCGTGGCGTATGAGGGGCAGCAGCGTAAAAGTAAGTAATAAGCAGGTAAATATGCCAAGGGCAGTATCCATAGGTCTCCGTTATAACGTTAAGGCTATGAGATAGCAATTCCAGGCACAAAATGTTTTAGCTCATCAAACTCTCGTTAGTTTCACAGGTGCGGTGTGGTTGGCATTCCACTGGCAAACGTAAACACTTTTATCCTCATCAATGCATACATCGTGGCCATGCATAAAGGTTGCATTTTTAGCCTGTAAGGTTTGCTGCAACAAACCATTATTATACACCGGAGCCATGCCGCCGGGGTTAGAAACTACTTTATTATCCTTATCCAAAATGGTAACAAAGCCCGATCCGTCGAACTGCTTGCCCTGCGCGTTTTTAGACCAGCACACGCCAGCGTAGATATTGTCGTCGTTGATCACAGCGCGGCAAACATACATACCGGGCAGATCGATACGTTTAATGAATTTGCCATCCATGGTGAATACTTTAAAGCAGTTTTCCTCGCGCGAAGTGCAAATGAGGACAGGGTTGTTTTTATCCCGTGTATCCACCGTAATACCATGTGCATTGCGCAGATTATGATCAGGGTTGGTGTTGTGATGACCACCAAAGTGGCGGATATATTGCCCTTTGGCGTTATATCGGATGATATAATCAGATCCATAACCATCGGCCACATAAATATCGCCGTTGGGCGCTACTGCCGTTTCGGTAGGTTTAAAAGGCTCATCATCTTTATAGATACCGATGGTGCGCGGGTGACCAATAGAAAATATCAGTTTGCCATCGGTAGTGGTTTTTAAAACCTGGCCGGCTTGCCCGTAGGTGCCGCCGGTGCGGTCTAACGCCCAACCGCAATCGGTAAGCAAAAGAAAATCCTCACCGCCTTCTTTGCTGATGGTGAGGCCGTGTCCGCCGGGTAGCGAGGTGCCCCAGTAATCGAGCAACTTGCCCGATTTATCAAAAATGAGCACGTTGTTATGCGTATGGTCGCCCAGCATAATTAAACGTCCCTTGCTGTCCTGTACCATTTCGTGGCAGTTGGCAAGCGGCGTATTGTTTACGCTTATTTTAGCCCAGCCTTTGTCAACCTTGTAGGTAAATCCATTATGGCCGATAAGCTGATTGTCAGCAGGTTTATCTTTATGCAGTATGGTGATACCTTTGGCGGTTGATGCGGTGGTGGCTGCAGCAGTTACGATAGCGGCCGATTTTAAGAAGCCTCTGCGGGAGTTGTTCATAAACAGGTATAAATGGTATTAATCCAAAAATACGCGTATTGGCTGTTTATGCAAGTCAAACTATAAATAAATGGTGATTAATCCTCGTCGTTTTTCAACTGATCGAGTTTTAGGAAACGGCGCACCAGCCTGAAGATGATGTATACACATATTGGCGCCGCCACAACATCAATGGTGTAATGGATGTGTTGTACCAATAACAGCACCATCAGGATAGCTGCTGAAATAAAGGCTACTATCTTATCATTACGCTTTTCTAAACACAGGTAGATAAGCACCATGGTAGAGGTATGGCCCGAGAAGAACAGATCGCGGGTGATGACGGTATTGCCGTAAAAGAAACCGGTCAAGGGGTCAATCAAATGGATAAGGCCCTTTGGGGGATCCAAGGAGACAAACAAGATGGTAAGCATCCTGGCCAGGTTAACAAATATCAACGACCATACGTAATTGATGTAAATAACCGGGTTATACAATGCCCTGATCAGGATAAGCAAACCCATTCCCCATATCAAAGTAAAGATAATGATGGAGACATCATGGGCCGGGATATGATCAAGCACCCAGTCGTTAAGTTCAGTACCTTTTCTGTTTTGGATATAGTTAAAGAAGAACGGCATCCCAAGCAGCATAACTGCCACGATAGACGAACCTATAAGCAGCTTATCGCGTTTTCTGGGCGATTGCAAAGCAGATACCCATGCTTCCTTAATAGTCCTCTTATGTTTCGGTGCCACTGTATAAATTAAAAGAGCGCAAAGTTAAAAAAAAGGCATCAATATTAAGGAGTAGTTATCTCAATATAAAGTTGGGGTTATTTACGCATTCCTCCATTATGAAAAGTAATCTCCCCTCTTTGCGCAGCAGAAAGAGGGCAGGGGGTGAGTAAACTATTTTTCATTACCCAGGCAACCCGAGGCATTATACTAAGCGTAATCACTATAAAAACCACCAAATACATTTTGATATGAAAAAGTACATTTTAGGTATTTCGTTGATGTTTGCTGTAATTGTAATTGCCGTTGCAGCATGCTCAAAATCAAATAGCAACCCAACGCCTTCGTCGCCAACAACGCCAACAACGCCGGGCGGTGGTACCACCAATGCGGTAAGTATTAAAAACTTTGCCTTCTCACCGGCAAGTATCACCATTAAAAAAGGGCAAAGCGTTACCTGGACAAACGAAGACTCCGCCCCGCACACAGCGACTGAAGATGCGAATGCTTTTGACAGTGGCAGCCTGGCTACCGGCGCAAAGTACAGCAGATCATTTGATGCAACGGGCACATATACCTATCACTGCACGTTCCACTCGAGCATGGTGAACGCAAAGGTGATAGTTACAGATTGATCAGAATTTTTATTAGCCGATAAGTAGAATAGTGTAGATTGCGTAGCCCCGAAAGGGGCTTTTTTATTTTAAACCGAAAGCTTGTTTTACCTAAATTATTTAAGCTTTCACAACTTATAGTTATAACATGTTTTAAACTTTAACCTTAAATGGTACGTATTTTAATTAAGTTGTTTGAAATTTGATTGAATAACGGAAATTAGCAAACCTAATTTGTAACGATGCAGCAACCACCAGTACCGCAGAATGAAATGGAAAGGGTTTTAGAACTTTCCGATTACGATCTTGATTACACCAGCTTTCAAGACTCTTTTAAAGATCTGGCCAAGCTTGCAGCAAAGGTGGCAGGCACTAATATATCACTGGTAAACCTGATAGATTCATTTACCCAGTGGAGTATTACCAACCACGGCCTGGATATTGAACAGATGCCGAGGGAAGAATCGGTGTGCCAGTACACCATTATGGGTGATAGCTCATTTGAAATTAAGGACCTTACAGCCGATGACAGGTTTAAAGATCGTTTTTATGTAACGGGTAATCCTAACGTTAAATATTACTTTGGTGTTCCGCTTACCACAGAGGAAGGCCGTAACATAGGCGCACTTTGTGTGCTTGACCAGGACGTGAAAACACTTTCGCCTGAAAAGGTTGAACTTCTTAAGATCATCGCTAATGAGATAGTTAACCGCTTAAGGGCGCATAAGGTAATTGTTGCGCTTAGAGGCAAACTCAAGGAAGCTAATGAGACCAAAAAGAAGGTGGCCCACGATATTCGCGGCCCTTTGGGCGGTATAATTGGCTTAGCGCAAGTAATCAGCGAGCAGGGGCACGAGAACGAAATTGACGAAGTATTGGAATTTATCAACCTCATACAACGTAGTGGTCGCTCACTGTTAGAGCTGGCAGACGAGATACTTACCGTGGAGGCACCTACCCGTGAGCTTAAAAGTGACGAATTCAATTTAGTTGTGTTGAAGGAAAAACTGGAACAGCTTTACATGCCGCAAGCGCGTACCAAGGGCATCAATTTCACTATCAACACTTCGGTTAACGCTGCGACAATACCTTTCTCGCGTAATAAGCTGCTGCAGATCATTGGTAACCTGATCTCCAATGCCATGAAGTTTACGCCTAAGGATGGAAGGATAGGAGTCGATCTAAGCCTAAAACAGGGCGAAACTGAAAATATTTTACAGGTTAACGTAACCGATACAGGTGTAGGGCTAAGTAAAGATGCAATAGAAAAGATATTGAGCGGTAACGCAAAATCAACCGATGGTACCGGCGGGGAGCACGGTTACGGCTTTGGTTTGGCTTTGGTGAAACACCTCGTAGAATCGTTAAAAGGCAACATGCGTATTTATTCTGAGCAGGGCAAAGGCGCCAGTTTTGAGATATTACTGCCCCAAACAGTTAACAAGTAACCTTTTTAATACACGTTTTGCTGCTTGCTTTTATTTGATAACTTTGGTTTAAACCACATTATCAAACCAAAAACTTATTTAATGGAAAAGCAACATTTAAGCAGGCGCCGTTTTATCGCCACGGGTGCGTTTGCCGCAGGCGGATTGTTACTGGCCTCAAAAGCTGGCAAAGCTTTCGGTTTCGCCGGTGCATGGGCTAAGCCAAATTCAATGATCAATGGTGTGCAGATAGGTGTTATCACCTATTCGTTCCGCAGCCTGCCGGGTACGGCCTAGGATCTGCTTAAGTATTGCCTCGATTGCAACATTAACGCCATTGAACTAATGGGCGACGCCGCCGAAGAGTACGCTGGCGCACCTAAGCGTGATGTCGCCCAAAGCTGGCAGGATTTTGCCCCAAAAATGGCCGAGTGGCGTGCATCGGTATCGATGGACAGGTTCAAAGAACTGCGCAAGATGTACAACGATGCCGGCGTAACCATCTACGCTTGGAAACCTAATGCCCTAGGTGCCAAAAACACCGATGCTGAGATTGATTACGCTTTTAACGCGGGCAAAGCCTTGGGTTGCACACATGTAACCGTTGAGCTGCCGGACGAAGCGCAAACCAAACGCCTTGGCGACCTGGCTGCCAAGCATAAAATGGTGGTAGGTTACCACGCTCATACGCAGGCAACACCTACTTTGTGGGATACCGCTTTAAGCCAATCAAAATACAACGGCATTAACCTGGATATTGGTCACTATGCATCGGGCACAAGCAGCAGCCCGGTACCGTTCATCGAGAAATATCACGACCGCATTACCAGTATGCACATTAAAGACCGCAAATTTCATGACGGCCCAAATGCGCCATGGGGTGAAGGCGATACACCAATAAAAGAGGTGCTGCAATTGATGAAGAAAAACAAATACAAATTCCCGGCTACTATAGAGCTTGAGTACAAAATACCAGATGGCTCTGATGCTGTTGCCGAAGTGAAAAAATGCCGTGCCTATGCCGCTGCCGCGTTAGCGTAAATTAGTATGTCAGTGTGAACTTGTATAAGACCTTCTGATTAGCGATGGTTCCACAAGCTCACCACGACTCGTCTATTTGCCATGTTGTATATACCAACATGGCCTTTTTATTTTATCTTAGTCTCCATGAAAAAACTCCTTTACCTTTTCCTTTTGATGATCGCAGCCAGCGGTTGTCATAAAGCCATTTATGATATGAACCGCGGCGAGCTGAAGATCGCCAAGAAAGACACCTACCAGGTAGAGTATATTACAGATATACCTGCAGGTGCAAAAGCAAAAATGTATTACATAGGTGCCAAAAACGTGCAATACTATGAAGAAGAATACATCGGCAAATTTGATAAAACTTACACCATCAAATCGGGCAAGGCTATAAAGTTCACGGTTGATGCCAAATTACCCAAAACAACACCCGAGTTGAGCGTGCGCACCATGGTGAAGGTTGACGGTGAGGTTGTTACAGATCAAACGCAATCCGGTACCAATGTTAATTTTAGCTTTCAATTCAAATTGCCATAAATGGTATACCCGCAGCTTATTGCTCATATCAACCGCCACGTATCGCTTACGCCTGATGAGGAGGTTCTATTGTGCGATAGTATGCAGTTGCTTAGCGTAAAAAAGAAACATATCATCCTTGAACCGGGCAAACAGTGCAAAGGCGAATACTTTGTTTTGAGCGGGCTGCTACGCCAGTACTACGTTAATGCTAAACTTAATGAGCAAATAGTACAGTTTGCGCTGGAGAACTGGTGGATTGCCGACCATGACAGCCTGGTGAATGATGTGCCGGCCACAACTTATATCCAGACAATTGAAGCCTCTGAGATATTGTTGCTGCCTGCCAAAGACAAGGAACGTTTACTTGCCGAAATACCTGCTTTGCAAAAGTATTTCAGGCTGATGATGCAGCGCGCATTTGTGGCTTCGCAACGCCGCATAGGCTTCCTGTTCAATCAAACGGATGAAGAACGATATCGCTACTTCATCAGCCTGTTCCCCGATTTTGTGCAGCGCGTACCGCAATACATGCTGGCCTCTTACTTGGGTTTTACGCCGCAATTTCTGAGCAGGATAAGAGCGAAAAGAGAGTCAGGAAATTAAGAATCAAGACAAAGAACCCTGTATCTTGATTCCTGATTCCTGTCGTCTTGGTTCTCTTTCTTAAACTTAGTTCATTTTTTGAGGGGGTGTTTGTTCGCAATTTTGGTTTAACAAATCAAAACAAACTACACCATGAAAAGAGTAGATCTATTTAAGACCCTTCCGGAAGCTTACAAAACGTTTCTTGTGCTTGAGAACTATGTGAACAGCACAGAACTTACGGCTATACACAAAGAACTGATCAAAATACGTGCATCTCAGCTTAATGGCTGTGCCTTTTGCCTGGATATGCATAACCGTGATGCACGCAAACTGGGCGAGACCGAGCAACGCCATTATACCGTTAGCGCCTGGAGAGATACGCCATTTTTCGATGAGAAAGAGCAAGCCATCCTTGCCTTTGTTGAGGAAGCTACACTGATAAGCAAAGGAGGTGTATCTGAAGCCACCTATGCCAAAGCCGCTGAAGTATTAGGCGAAAAGTACGTGGCGCAGGTATTGGTGGCCGTTATTGCAATCAACAGCTGGAACCGCATCGCCATCAGCACGCACATGCAGCCTGCTTTACAAAAGTAATTTAACCCGGTACTTTATTCTTGAAAAGCCACATAGCTTAACTATGTGGCTTTTGCATTTATCTGCTAACGTTTATCGATCACCGGGAACAGCGAAATGCGCAGCCTTGTACAACCATAAGGTATCAGTGTGAGTTCTTCCTCGTTCTTATCTGTTACAAAGTTCCAGATGTTACCGTAGGGCTGGGGGCCGGCCGTTTCATTATATAACTGCCAGGTAGGGATGCGCCTGCCCTTGGTTTTGAGCTGGATAGGGGCCGCGGCTTGCGTCCATGGGTAATTGCCTGCCGGCTTAACGTTCTCAACTTTGTAAGCTTCGGCCAGTTTATTGTCATCCACACGTATCAAACCGTAGTTCCAGGGTGTGGTAGGCAGCACTTCTAAATAAGTGCTGCCATATTCCTGCGGGTCTTTGGTGTTTTGCACTTGCTTTTCCTGCTCACCTATTTTTAATGCGTAAACTATCGGGCCACGCTCTACCGACATTGAATTTTCATACCAGGTATTTTTGAAAATATGCATCGGCAGGGTTAGCTCTACCACGTCACCGCTTTTCCAGGTACGGTTAAGTTTAATAGTTTCCCCGGCTTTTGCCTGCTGTACTTCCCTGCCATTTACTTTAACGTTGGCAAGGGTACACCATTTTGGCACCCTCAATTCAAACGGAAACACCGCCTTGGTTTGCTTTTTATCAAAATTGATGGTGAATTTAATGGCCTCATCAAATGGATAATTGGTCTCTTCCCTGATATTTACTTTGGTATGACCCGCTACAACTGCCTCTACTTCGCTGGCAGAATATACCAGGGCGGCAATGCCTTTATCCGGCGTGGCATACCATAGATTTTGCACAAATTTTGGCCATCCCTGGTGCATGTTTGATGTGCAGCAAGGGTAGCCTGTTAGTAAGCCGTAGCAAACGTCGGTACCATCGTGGTTAACATCGAAGTTGCGGGTTTGGCGGGTAAGCATTACCTGGTTAGCCTGCTGAAAATACTGGTGCGTGTTGTAATCTGCGCTGATCTGGGTAGGCAAGGCATTAAAGGCAATGCGCTCAAGATGGTCGGCGTAGTTAAGGTCGCCGGTTATTGAAAGGCCGTTTTCCAGCGTGTACATCATTTCCACGGCGGTACAAAGCTCTGATCCCTGCGTTGGGTTATTGCCATGTAAGGATTCATCGGCACCGAACAAACCGGGTACTGATTCATCAAATTTGCGCAGGTCTTTAAAGGCTTTAACCATGGCATCAGTATAACGCGCCTCGGGGTGGTGCTGGTAATAAACTATCGGTTCCTTCATTCCCTCGGCAAGGTTAACGCCGTGGATGCTATAATCGGTTGATAGCAGATCGGTGTTCAGGAAAGCGTTGGTGTAATCAAACGTTTGCTTGTGGATCAGGTCGCCCAGGTTGAGCAAAAATTTATCGCCCGTAATATTGTATAACCAGTACACCATCGCCAGGTTCTCGCCACCGCGGTAACGCGCCCAAAAGGTCCAGTGGTCCAGTGGTTTCGATGGCAGTTCCTTTAACTGATATTTAAAGTAGTTAGTCATCAGGTTTATTACCCGTTTATCGCCCGTGGCAGAATAATATTGCTGCAACACTTTAAGCATAACCATTTTAGGCCACCAGTCTTGTGCGTTATCGCGCTGTATGCCGCGCTCGGGGCCAAGGTCATGTGATGGTCCAAAATAACCATCCGGGCGCTGGCTTTTTATACTCCACTCTATCCATGGTTTTACTTTGGCTATAAGTTGTTTATCCTGTAGTATGTAAGCCAATGGCAGTAGGCCATCTATCCAATAAGGGCCACGTTCCCAAAGGTCGCCGTCCCCGCCCAGCCATCCGTTTCTTTTGCCCATTACCAGTGGATAAAGGTTGTCAAGGTTACCGGTGGCACCGTTTTTAGCACGCACCAGCATTTCGCGCAGCCAGCCTTGTGGCTTTATAGCACCCAGCGGAAGCTCGATATAAGGATTTTGCCTTAGCGGTGCTTTAGCCATAGTATACCGTGTAGAAGTACTTTTGACTTGCGCAGAAGCCCATAGATTACACGCCGCCAATGCCAGCGTTAGGGTTAACTTTATTCTCATAAAATAGGTTTTAAGGACTCGACCACACAATAATAGTCAAATAGACAGTTAAAACAAAGGGTCTGTTATTTGTAACAAATCCCGGTTCGATTTTAAACCGACAAACAAGGTGACTAAATAGTGGTTTAACATATTAGTTAATCATCAACCCAAATGAATTTAGCCGAACTTAAAAATACCGCAAGCCGTTTGATGGCACCAGATAAAGGCTTGCTTGCCATGGATGAGAGTATACCTACCGCCAATAAACGTTTTGAGCCGCTTGGTATTCCACTAACAGAAGAATATCGTCGTAAATATCGCCAGCTGATCGTCACCGCGCCGGGGCTTGGCGAATATATCAGCGGTGCCATTTTATTTGACGAGACCGTTCATCAGAAAACAGATGACGGCTGCTTGTTTTTAGATGTATTGAAAGAGCAAGGTATCATCCCCGGTATAAAGGTGGATGAGGGTACGGTGCCTTTTGACGGCTTCCCGGGTGAAACTATTACCGAAGGGCTTGATAAGTTAAGCGAACGCTTAAAAGTCTACCACCAACAAGGTTTGCTGTTTGCAAAATGGCGTGGGGTTATATCTATAACTGATAAAACGCCAACAACCGCGGCCATCAAAGCTAACGCGTTTACGTTAGCGCGCTATGCTGCGCTTTGCCAGCAGGCAGGTATAGTGCCTATTGTTGAACCCGAAGTATTAATGGATGGCGACCATTCTTTACAGCGATGCCTCGAAGTAACAACCGAAGTTCTGCATGCCGTGTTCAACGCTTTGTACGAGCAGAAGGTAGCTTTTGAAGGGATGATACTGAAACCAAACATGGTTTTGCCGGGCCTAAAAGCCGCCGACCAAAGCAATGCTAAGGAAATTGCCGATGCTACGGTAAACTGTTTTTTACGCACAGTGCCTGCTGCAGTGCCTGGCATAGCGTTCCTATCCGGCGGACAGGAAGCTGAGCTTGCTACCGAACGCCTTAACGCTATGCACCAGCAATACGATAATGTTATGCCCTGGGCGCTTACCTTTTCGTTCTCGAGGGCTATACAACAACCGGCACTTGATAAATGGGCCGGTAACGATGCCAACGTTGCCGAAGCACAAAGGCTATTGGTAAACAGAGCGCGGTTAAACAACATAGCACGCCGCGGCGAGTATACGCCGGATATGGAAAACGAATAAAAGCAAAAGGCCTTTAACATTGTTAAAGGCCTTTTGCTTTTAGTGATCCCATTTAAAGTCGGCAATATCAAATTCCATTTGCCTGCTACCTTCGTTGTAAAATTCCGTTTCTATCAACAGTTTTTTGTGTGTCTTAAGGTTCTTTATGAAACCGCCCGCTGAGCTTATGAACATAACGTTTCCGCTCTGGTCTGATGGGCCTGACGTTGAGTAAGTTTTTGCCTTATCTGAATCAAACCTGGCTTTTAGTGAACCACCATCAATTCCCATATTAAATTGCCCCTTACTAACATTAAGCATTACTTCATTTTCGCCGCCTTTTTTTCTTACAAGAATGCTGGCAGTTACACCACCATCGTACGGGAAATCAAATTGAAGTTGCTGATTAGCTTCGATTGATGCGAAATAAGTTTTTTTGGAAGTCATTTTGTCTTCTTCCTCGTGATACTCCCATTTTGTTGAGTCTGTTGCAGTGGGTTTCTTTTCAACGTGCCCGGCAGCATTTGAGGTTGTGTCAACTTTAGCAGTGTCTGCTGATAGCGAATCAGTGTTTTTACTGTTGTTGCTTGGGGATTGACAGGCAGTAAAACTAAAAATTGAGACAAATAAAATAGTTTGTAAGGTTGGTTTCATGTATAAGGGTTTATGTTAAAGCAGTAAAGATAAAAACAAACAGGGCAATATCAACTGCGATATTGCCCTGTTTGTTTTTTGTGCACCCGACGAGATTCGAACTCATATCATCAGAACCGGAATCTGACATTCTATCCATTGAACTACGGGTGCGGTTGCGTGCAAAGATAGACTATTTCGAAACCTTTAAAAATATGAAATGAGTTTAATTGTCTTGATTTTATTTAACAGCCCACTCATGTATGCCTGTCGAATTATCAACCGGCAGGTCAATTTCCATACGCAGGGCGGTAGTGTTCACCGGCTCAAAATCAAGCGTGTTAAAACCATCCTTGCTAACATTGTAAGGCTCTTTGTTTTTTACCGGCACCCATTGGCCATCTTTTTTGTACAATATCCTATATGATTTTGGTATGCGGCAACCGCCCCACGGGCCATCATCGTACCAATAAACTTTAGATTGACTAACGGTGTGCTCCTTATCGAAGGTGTATTCTACAAACTCGGTAGTGTTTTTTGCAGGCCACCAGTGCATGTAAGGGAAATTGGTATCTTTTGAATCTGCCGGATCATATTGGTCCTTAATGGCCGCAAACATGCGTTTGTTCTTTAAAGATGCCGTTACCGTACTTGTGCTCGCAATGGTTGGTGCCGGCTTTGGCCTCACGGCCGATGCCTCGTAAGGTATCCATACCGTCATTTCGCTTGGGCCGCGGTTAGCCCATGCAAAGTATGGTATAGCCTTTACCGTTTGGTTGGTTTGGGTAATGTTGTCGCTTTTTAATTGCCTTGCAGCACCAACACCTTCAGTCGTTATTACATCAACGCCATTTAATAAACCGGCCTGGTAAGTTGCGTTTGCAATTGCGTTTTTATCAACCATCAGGTTTTGTATCAGGCTGTCCTTGTTATCAGGCCCCTCAAGGCAGTAAACAATTGGTCCGCGCTCAAAGGCAAAACGTCCGCGATCGTCTTTTACCTGTTGGTTAGCCAGTACCTTTTCGATCTCCATCGGTAGGTTAAGCGTTACCTTGTCACCTTTTTTCCATTTGCGTTTTAGTACTGCGTATCCTTTTTCAGTTGTATAAGATTGTACAGCACCGTTTATAGCTAAAGTTACAGGGGCCGATTTCTGATCCGCGTACGAATACAGATCGCCTGGTACCGGTTGTTGTTTCGCCCATCCCGGTATGCGTATGCGGAGGGTAAAGTCGCCTGCTTTATCTGGATTTACGGTGATATCAACCTTACCTTTCCAGGGATACTCCGTTTGCTGAACAATGTTTACATTACCCTCCTTCAACTTGATGTTGCTGGAGTTGCTCATGAACAGGTTGATGTAAAGGTCATTGTTATTTTTGGCGTAAACATAACCCGGCAACGATGGCAAAAAGCGTGTCATGTTGCTGATACAGCAGGCGCAGCTTATCCAGGCGCTGCGTTGATGCTGGTACATTGATGCCAGCGGGTTAGGGTAAAAGAACCTGTTCCCGCTAAGCGACACCCCCGATAGTAAACCGTTATAGAGCGTTCTTTCCAGTACGTCGATGAATTTAGAATCGCCGTGGAGCATGAACATACGGCTGTTCCAGTAAACATTCCCAATAGAAGCACACGTCTCCGCATAGGCCGACATGTTTGGCAATTGGTAAGCCTCGCCAAAAGCCTCACCGGCACCTGTGGCACCAATGCCACCGGTTATGTATAGCTTTTTGTTGACCACATCCCCCCATATATCATCAATGGCAGCCAGGTAAGTTTTGTTGCCGATTAAGGCTGCAATATCTGCCATGCCGGTGTACATGTAAGCAGCCCTTACAGCGTGACCTTCGGCCTCGTGCTGGTCAACCACTTTTTTATCGGCCTGGTTGTATGGGTCGCCTTTGGGGCCACGTACATCCAGGAAAAACTTAGCCAGGTCAAGATATTGTTTGTTTCCGGTTACCCGGTACATCTTAGATAAGCCAATTTCTACGATCTGGTGCCCCGGATATTCCTGTAATTTTCCCGGTCCAAAGGTGCGGACTAACAGGTCGGCATTTTTTATAGCAATGTTTAATAAACTGCGTTTGCCTGTTGCCTGGTAATGTGCAACGGCAGCCTCATACAGGTGGCCGGCGTTGTACAACTCGTGACTCAACTCTTCTTCCTTTTCCCAGCGTTTAGCGCCTATCCACTCGTGCGGTTTTTTTGCATTTACCGTTCTGAAGGTGTAAAGGTAACCATCCGGCTCCTGCGCAGCGCCTATGATATTGATAAGGGTATCAACATACCGTTCTAACTGCGGGTTCTTTTTATTTTGGATGGAGTAAGAAGCGCCTTCAATGGCTTTATATACATCGGTATCATCAAACGGAAACTCGCTTAGCTTGTCGCCATCCAATTTTTTGGCTGCGCGCAAAAAGTTATCCATGCGGCCGTTTGCTTTGCATTGCGCCAGCACGTACGGTATGGTCACTTCGGCGTTGACCTCCATTTTTGGCTCCCAAAAGTTATCATTCACGTGTACGCTGGTAAACGGAACGGGCTGTATAGGGTAATCGTTCTGTTGCGCCAGGGCAGGGGTAAAGCTGGCTGCAAGTATTACTACAAGCAAACCGAAGGCTTTTTTATTATTTGTCATTATCAATAGTTTCAATTAGTTTTTAACCATGCGGCTGCCGTAAACAGGGCCTGCGCTGTTATCTTTTTTAGGCACCAATTTGATGGTTACTATATGCTTGCCTTTGGTTAGTTCAATAGGGATAATATAGCTAATATCATAAAAGCGGCTTTCCTTGTATTGGTTAAGGTCTTCGGTAGCCAGTTTTATACCATCGATAAGGATATCGAACGTTCTGCCACGGTTATCCATACCCCAATAGCTGTTTATTAATGTGTTTTGAGCGTTGGCATCAACCTTCATGTTAAATTGCAGGTAGCCACCGTTTTCGGTAGATCTCCATTTACGCTGGTGCTCCTCACCGGTTGTAGCATTCTCGCCGGTAAAGTCATGGTCGCGTTCGGGCTGCATTTCGCCAAAACGAAGCAGGTCCATAGTGCGGGCTTCCAATTCCTGCTGCTTTTTCTTTTGCTCTTCATAAGCCTTCTGCTGCACTGCCCAGGTCTGCGGTGTAAAAACATCCCAATAAACCGAATAAAACTGGTCCTGCGTTTGATTGAACGGCATCAGCGTAACCTCTTTCGGTTTTGAGGTGTTGATAGTGCGGAAGGTTAATTGTTTTTTATCAACCATTTGCAGCCACTGGTTAGGGTCGGTATCGGTGGTTACAAAAACCGGTATGCCGTCAAGCGGATCGGGTTCTGTGGTGCCCAAGTTCCCGGCAAGTAATACCGGGCCATAAAATACTGCCCGCCTGTTTGGATTATCAGGCATAGCTTCGGTGTACAGGTTTTCGGTGGCAGTGAAAGCTATTTTATCATTGTTGCGCCATTTACGGTTGATCACAAAATAACCCTGGTTATCAGGTGTAAGCTTTTGTGCTACGCCATTTACTGCAACGCTTGTATTGGTTGCCCATTTAGGCTTGCGGATACGGATAGCCATAGCAAGCGGCTTTTTAGTATTCACAATAAAAGTGCTTTGGCCCTCATTAGGGAAACTGCTTTGCTGCGTTAAGGTAAGACCTTTTGCCTGCCAGTTTAAAACCGATGGTATAAAGAGGTTTACGTACAAACTGCCATCCGCACCGCGGAAATAAATGCTCTCATTGTATTTCACGTGGTTTTCCATGCCAGAGCCAACGCAGCAGGTAAAGTCATTAAAAGGCGTACTAAAATGTTTGTTTCCACCCATGCGCAGCGGTACAAAGTAACACATCATACCATCAGCATGGTTCTGAGATGCCAGGATGTGGTTATATAAGCCTTTCTCATAAAAATCCATCAATCTCGCCGACGGATCAACCGCAAACAAATGCCTTGTAAGTTTAAGCATATTGTAGGTGTTGCAGGTTTCAGTAGTATTATCGGTGAGTTTGTCGTTTAACTTGTCCGGCTCGCTCAGGTACTCGTAATTACTGTTACCTCCGGTGGCGTAGGAGTGGTGGTTAACAATGGTTTCCCAAAAGAAGTCGGCAATGGCTTTATCCTTTTTATCGTTGGTGATCTCGTAACGGCGTGCGCTCGCAATTATCTTAGGGATCTGCGTGTTGGAGTGTTTGCCCGGCAAAATGTCTTTACGCTCTGCCAGCGGATCGAGGATTTTTTTGTCGTAAAATTTGTAAGATAGCTCCAGGTATTTTTTGTTGCCATTTATGGCGTATAGGTTAGTGAGGGTTTCGGCCATGCCACCGTACTCGCATAGCAGCATTTCCTGCAGTTTTTTATCGTCAAGATTTTTGATGGTCTCACCGGTCCAGTCGGCCATCTTTTCGCAAATCGTTAAAGCCTGTTTATTATTACAATACAGGTAAGCATCAAGCAGGCCGGCCATTACCTTGTGTACGGTGTACCATGGCGACCACCCGCCGTTAAGATCAAAACCGCGCGAGCGGATATCTCCTTTGCTGACTTCGGCCCAAATGGTATCTTCTTTAGGGATGGCACCTACATAACCGGTTTTGCGGGCAACCTGGCATTCGTTAAGCTCACTTACAATATAGTTGGCACGTTTAAGAAATTCTTTATCACCGGTAGATGCGTAGTGCATGGACACTGCCGATAGGTAATGCCCCAGCGTATGCCCCGCAAGACCCGAAGATTCCCAACCCTCATACAACTTACCTTTTGCTTTTAGTCCTGAGTGCGTGCGAAAAGACGACAATAGTCTATCAGGCTCAACTTTTAACAGGTAGGCAACATCAGCATCCATTGCTGTTTTAAATGGACTTGGTAGTAGCTTAACATCGGTAAGGTTAAAAGAGTAAGCTTTAACCGGCACAACAGGTGCCACCTTCATACGCTTATCGTTCCATTCGGGTACGTAAGATTGCGCTCTCGCTATTTGCATTACTGAGTTTAAGGCAAATAAGCAAAGGCTAAGCTTAAGGGTTTTATTGATGATCATATTGTAGATAATAATTAGGAAATAGGAAATCCTAAATTAGTGTTAATTCAACAATTAATTTTATAAAATTTTGCCTTTGATAGCAGTATTTTAACCTGTTTGCACTAATGAGTTATTTCTCCGCGTTATTTTTCTATAAAAGCCGGCATTGCTAATGAATACTATCCATATAGCTTGGGTTGTTTTAAGGGTTATTGTATGATAATATATAAGTAGTAATGGCAAGTTTTATAGTGAAAAGGATTTTAACGGGAATTTATCTTTACGGTGTTTAAACTAAAATAAGCTTAATTTAACTTTGTTATTTATAGCTGTGATATCAATGTTATTAGGTTTGAAATAGGCATTAATTAGCCGTTGATAGCCTGTATTTAATGTATTATGGTTAAAATACGGTTAATGCCTGATAAATTACTGGCTTAAGGATAGTTTAAAGTAAATTAGTTTTGTAAAAATTTTTAATAATGATAAACTTCGAATGGAAGGGCGTGTTCCCTGCTGTAACCACCAAATTCACTGATAACGACGAGTTAGATTTTAATGCTTTTGATATTAACCTTGATGCCCAGCTTGAAGCCGGTGCCGAGGGTTTTATTTTAGGCGGATCGTTAGGAGAAGCCAGCGTTTTGTCTGATGATGAAAAATTTGCGCTGCTTAGACATACGGTTGAATATGTACAGGGTAAAGTACCGGTATTGTTGAATATTGCCGAGCAAACCACAAAAGCGGCTGTGGCTTATGCACAAAAAGCATATGACAATGGTGCTGATGGTTTGATGGTATTACCTCCCATGCGTTACAACAGCGACCCACGCGAAACTGTAGCTTATCTTGCTGCTATCGCAAAAAGCACCAAATTACCCATCATGATCTACAACAACCCTGTTGATTACAAGATCGAAGTTACTTTGGATATGTTTGAAGAACTTGCTGCTTACGATAATATCCAGGCGGTTAAAGAATCAACCCGCGATGTATCAAACGTAACCCGTATGATCAATCGTTTTGGCGACAGGTTTAAAATCTTTACCGGTGTTGATCCGCTGGCAATGGAAAGCCTTGTAATGGGTGCTGATGGTTGGGTTGCAGGTTTGGTTGATGCCTTCCCTAAAGAGACCGTTGCCATTTACCGTTTGGTAAAAGCCAACAGGATTGCTGAAGCATTGGAAATTTACCGTTGGTTCTTGCCGGTTTTAGAGCTTGATATACATGCTAAATTGGTACAATATATTAAATTGGCAGAAGTTGCTACCGGTATCGGTACCGAAAACGTACGTGCACCACGTTTACCATTAATTGGTGCTGAGCGTGAGCGCGTACTAAAAGTTATCAACGATGCGCTTGCTAAAAGGCCTCAATTGCCTGTAGGAAGCTGGGGTGCTGTAACCGAGATGGCTGTTTAATACATATGGCAAATAAAACTTTTTTCTGCGTTGATGCTCATACCTGCGGTAATCCGGTAAGGCTGGTTGCGGGTGGTGGCCCTACTTTACAGGGCGACAACATGAGCCAGAAACGCCAGCACTTTTTAAAAGAGTACGACTGGATACGCACCGGGTTGATGTTTGAGCCGCGTGGCCATGATATGATGTCGGGGAGTATCTTATATCCGCCTCACGATCCGCAGAATGATGTTGCCGTGCTGTTTATTGAAACCAGCGGCTGCCTGCCGATGTGCGGTCATGGTACGATCGGTACCATCACCATCGCCATTGAGGAAGGTTTACTGCAGCCAAAGGTTCCCGGCGTTGTACGTATGGAGGCTCCTGCCGGTCTGGTACTGATAGAGTACAAACAGGAAGGTAAAAAAGTGACCTCGGTTAAACTGAGAAATGTAGCTTCTTACCTTGCTGCAACTGATCTGGAAGTTGAATGTCCTGATCTGGGTATGCTTAAGGTTGATGTAAGTTACGGCGGTAATTACTATGCCATTGTTGACCCCCAGTCAAACTTTAAGGGACTGGAGAATTATACCGCAGGGCAGTTAATTGCCTGGAGCCAGGTATTGCGCAAACGCATTAACGAAAAATACCAGTTTGTGCATCCGCAGGATCCAACAATTAACGGCTGTTCGCACATCCTTTGGGCAGGTGCAACCTTATCTGAAGATGCTACTGCACGTAATGCAGTGTTCTATGGCGATAAAGCTATAGACCGCTCGCCTTGTGGTACCGGCACATCTGCGCGTATGGCACAATGGTTTGCCAAAGGTAAGCTTAAGGTAGGCCAGCCATTTGTACACGAGAGTATCATCGGCAGTAAATTTATTGGTAAGGTTGAAGATGTGGTTAAAATTAACGACATCGATGCCATTATACCAAGCGTAGAAGGCTGGGCCAAGGTTTATGGTTACAACACCATCAAAATTGATGATGACGACCCTTATGCACATGGTTTCCAGGTGATCTGATACATGGCATCAAATTGTAATTTCCTTTTAAATTAATTTAGAACTTCATATCCTCCGGCCCTGCCGGGGGATTTATAGCTGAATACAGATGGCAAATGTGCTCATAATTGGTGGTGGTATTATAGGACTCAGCACGGCTTACTATTTACAAAAGGCCGGGCATGATGTTACTGTTTTGGATAAGGGCGATATGCTTGACAGCTGCTCATACGGTAATGCGGGCATGATAGTGCCCAGCCATTTTATTCCGCTGGCAACGCCCGGCATGTTATCGCAAGGTATCAAATGGATGTTTAACAGCAAAAGTCCGTTTTATGTGAAGCCGTCTTTAAACCCCGATCTGATCAAATGGGGACTTAAATTCATGAAAAAAGCTACGGCCGATCACGTAGAACGTTCTGCTGTTCCGCTTACAGAACTTTCTTTGCTGAGCAAAAAATTGTATGAAGACCTGAATGCCGAACCGGGTTTTGATTTTGACCTGGTTGAAAAAGGCATCCTGATGTTCTACAAAACAGAAAAAGCTGCCGAAGAAGAATCGCACCTGGCAGAAAAAGGCCGCGAGTTAGGCCTTGATATGGCAGTATTGAACGTTGAAGAATGCAAGCAACTTCAGCCTAACTTAAAGCTTGATGTATTGGGCGCCGTACATTACCGTTGCGATGCGCACCTATCGCCCAACAAGCTGATGACTGCTTTAATAAAGTATTTAAAGGCATCGGGCGCAAAATTGCTGAGCAACACAGAGGTTACAAAAATTGAGAGCAATAATGGTAAAGTCACTGCCGTAATTGCCGGTAGCCAGAAATTTACGGCTGATGAATATGTGATAGCAGGTGGCTCATGGTCGCCGGCAATTGCCAAAATGTTAAAGGTAAATGTATTGCTGATGCCGGGCAAGGGTTACTCTTTTAATGTACCCGACGATAGTGATACCATGCACATTCCGGCGTTGCTTGCAGAGGCGAGGGTTGCCATAACACCAATGAACGGCGGCTTGCGCTACGGTGGTACCATGGAACTGGATGCCATTAACACCCGCATCAACATGAATAGGGTAAAAGGTATCGTAGAGTCGGTACCTAAATATTTCCCTGACCTGAAACCCGCGGTTCCCGAACAGAAAGATATTTGGTTTGGCTTCCGTCCGTCTTCTGCCGATGGCTTACCTTATATAGGCAGGACAAAAAACTACGCAAACTTAACGTTGGCTACCGGCCACGGAATGATGGGGCTTAGCCTCGGCGCTGCCACCGGGTTGTTAACCAGCGAGATCATCTCCGGCAAAACAACTACCATCAAAGTAGCAGATTTTGCCCCGGACAGGAACTGATTTCATTTAATGCCCCTACTTTCAACTTGTATATAAGTTAAGCCCGCTCATCGCACAGATGTAGCGGGCTTTTGTTTTGTAGTCTATAATATTTTATTGGCCTAATTTTCAACAACTTATATTTTAGTTTTTACAATCAGGAATTAAGATATGTTAAAAAATTACCTATTGTTGCCCGTATTTTAACCTAATTCATAATTTATTTAGCAAAATATGTTAAGTAATGGTAAATTAACGGTGAAATCAGAGCCGCATTATGAAAGTATTACAATTTACCATCCCGGTACCGCATGATAAAAGCGTTATCGCAGAAAAGGTTTTGTTGCCTTACCACTATCCATACCTGCACCGTCACAAAGAGGTGCAGCTTACCTGGATCCAACAAGGTGAAGGTACCTTGATTGCCGGTAATAATATGCACGATTATTCTGCCGGGGATATGTTTCTGATCGGGGCCAATCTTCCGCATGTTTTCAAAAGTAACCCGGAGTATTTTGCGCCTAATACTAACAAACACATAGAGGCATTAACTATCTTTTTTGATCCGCAGGATGTGTTGGCGCCGCTGTTCAATTTGCCGGAGTTAAAACCATCTCTGATGTTCATCCAGCAGCATCAGCAGGGAGTTAAGATACCACATGATGTGATCGACAAGCTATCTCAAATTATGATAGCCTTGCAAAAATCCGGTGGTCCGGATCAGTTGGTGCAGTTTTTTCAATTGCTCAAAACGCTTACCAGCATTAAAACCAAGCTTTCTCCATTATCAACTTACGGCAACCTGCCCGGCATAACCGAGAACGAGGGGATACGGATAGGTAACATCTACAACTATATCATGCAGCACTATTCAGAATCAATTACCCTTGAGGATGTTGCTAAAGTTGCTTACATGACGCCGGAATCTTTTTGCCGTTATTTTAAAAAGCATACCGGGCATACCTTCGTTTCGTTCTTAAATGATATCCGTATCAATGAAGCTTGTAAAAAACTGATATCCCACAAATTTGAAAGCATCAACACAGTTGCTTACAAATGCGGCTTTAAAAGCATCACCAACTTTAACAGGGTTTTCAGGAGTGTTATAGGTAATTCGCCACGCGGCTATCTTGATTCTTATAACAACAACATGATAAGCCTTAACCGGGCTGCAGGCTGATTGCCGCTTTACATTTACGCTTAACTAAAACTATTGTGCTAACCCTTAAAACTTTTGTGAAAGGATTTTCCTTTCACGCGCTGGCATTTTGCGCGTTTAGCGCCGCTGCCCAAACCCCGATAAACACAAACCTTTACGAACAAACCAGCGAAATGGCCGGCACCATTATCAAATATGGGCAGGACATGAACGCCATTCGCGACTTTTATTCGCCTTATTCTTACAACGACAAAGGCGAAGATCAGTGGCGGCAGGATGTGATCAACTCTCCGGAGCAGCGCAAGCGTTTAACCGAGATAGATAGTGATTACCTTAAACAAATGGCTGCTGTTGATTTTAACAGCATGAGCATCTACGGTAAGGTAGATTATATCTTGCTGAAGAAACGTATCAACGCCGATCTTAAAGATCTGAATAAAGAAGGCGACTTATATAATCAGGCAGCCAAGTACATTTCTTTTGCCGACGGAATATACGCCCTTGAACAGAAACGTCGTCGTGGCCAGTACCTCGATGGTGAGAAGGTCGCCGCTGAACTGAATACGATCTCGCAGCAGTTAAAAGCAGATACCATAAATTACGGCAAATTGCAATCAGTTGATATGCCGGTAGCCAAAACCCTGCAAGCAGAATTGCGCGGACTAAAGGGGAGGTTAAAAAGTTTTTACAGCTTTTATAACACATATGACCCGGGATTTACCTGGTGGGTTCCGCAGCCTTACAAACAACTGGATGAAGCGCTTGATAAATACAGTAAGCTGGCTTTAACAAAGGGAAAACTAAATACCACACAAAAGCCGGATAACAGTGGTATTAAGGGCGTACCCATTGGCAGGCAGGATCTGATAAACCAACTGCAAGCCGAACTGATACCTTACACGCCGGAAGAACTGATAAAACTTGCTAACCAGGAGTTTGCCTGGTGCGATAAGGAAATGCTAAAGGCATCACAGGAAATGGGCTTTGGCAACGATTGGAAAAAAGCTTTAGAGAAAGTAAAGAATAGCTATGTGCCTGTTGGGCACCAGCCGGAGCTGATCGTTAAATTATATAACGATGCGATAGATTTTATCAAACAACGCGACCTGATAACCATACCGCCCCTTGCCGAAGAAACCTGGGGCATGGTCATGATGTCGCCGCAAAGGCAGTTGGTTAATCCGTTCTTTACAGGGGGGAAGGAGATCAGTATCTCGTACCCAACCAACAGCATGAATTACCAGGACAGGCTGATGAGCATGCGTGGCAATAATCCTTATTTCTCGAGAGGAACTGTACAGCACGAGTTGATTCCCGGCCATAACCTGCAATATTTTATGAACAGCCGTTACAAAGCCTACCGCCAGGATTTTGGTACACCGTTTTCAGTTGAGGGATGGGCTTTATACTGGGAGTTATTGCTATATGATAAAGGCTTTGCCAAAACACCCGAAGAGCGTGTAGGAATGCTGTTCTGGCGCATGCACCGCTGTGCACGTATCATATTCTCGCTTAACTATCATTTAGGTAACTGGACACCGCAGCAATGTATCGACTTCCTGGTTGACCGCGTTGGACATGAAAGAGCTAACGCCGAAGGTGAAGTAAGGCGGTCGTTCGAAGGCGGCTACAGTCCGCTTTACCAGGTGGCTTACCTGGTGGGTGGCTTGCAATTATTTGAATTGAAAAGAGAACTGGTTGATAGCGGCAAAATGACCTTTAAGCAATTTCATGATGCGGCGATGAAAGAAAACCTGATCCCGATTGAAATGCTGCGGGCTACGCTAACCAATCAGCCGCTTACCAAAGACTTTACCACCAGCTGGAAGTTTTACAACTTCAGTAAATAATTAAACAGATACACCCAAGCCCGCCGTTTGGCAACAATTATGGAGAACAACACAACCTTTAAGCCTTCACTAAAATTGATGGATGCTACCATGCTGGTGGCAGGCAGTATGATAGGCTCGGGTATTTTCATTGTGAGCGCAGATATTACCCGCAATGTAGGCAGTGCCGGCTGGCTGATGTTTGTGTGGCTTATCACCGGTTTTATGACGTTAACCGCCGCGCTTAGCTACGGAGAATTGAGCGCCATGTTCCCGCGGGCCGGTGGGCAGTATGTTTACCTTAAAGAAGCATACCGACCCATTGTGGGCTTTTTGTATGGGTGGAGTTTTTTTACTGTGATACAAACTGCTACCATTGCCGCAGTAGGCGTGGCCTTTGCAAAGTTTACAGCATACCTGGTACCTCAGGTAAGCGAGACGCGCGTAATTTTCGATGCCGGTTTTGTTACCGTATCACCAGCACAGTTGCTGTCTATCGTGGTCATCGTTTTCTTAACCTGGATAAACATGCATGGGGTTAAGAGCGGTAAAATCGTGCAAACCGTTTTCACGATTGCCAAACTGCTAAGCTTATTGGGGTTAATCGTTTTTGGACTGTTTGCTCTGAAAACGTCTGTCTGGGACAAGAACTGGCAAAATGCCTGGGACATGCACCGCCTTAATGCGGACGGCTCTGTAGCACAATACACTACTATTGCCGCGCTTGGCGCCATCGCATCTGCCATGGTGGGTTCTATCTTCAGCAGCGACTCGTGGAATAATGTAACCTTTATTGCAGGTGAGATCAAAAACCCAAAACGCAATATCGGTTTAAGTTTGGCTTTGGGTACGCTCATTGTAACAATCATTTACTTGCTCATTAACGTGATGTATACCGGTGTGCTGTCGTTACATGAAATTGCCGCTGCTGATAGGGACAGGGTAGGCGTAGAAGCATCTCGCCATATATTTGGCAGCGCGGGTACAGTTGTCATTGCGCTATTGATCATGGTATCAACCTTTGGGTGTAATAACGGGTTGATCATGTCTGGCGCTCGGGTGTATTACTCCATGGCAAAAGACGGCCTGTTCTTTAAAAGTGTTGGCACTTTAAATAAAAACTCGGTACCAGGCATAGGTTTATGGCTGCAATGCGTTTTTGCATGCCTATGGAGCTTAAGCGGTAAATATGGCGATCTGTTAGACATGATCTCTTTTGTGGTGGTTATATTTTATGTGCTTACTATAATCGGCATATTCATCCTTCGTAAAAAGCAACCCAATGCCGAGCGGCCTTACAAAGCATTCGGTTATCCTGTACTGCCGATCATCTACATCATTATGGGCTTGGCGTTCTGCATATTATTGATCAAATATAAACCCGCTTACACGTATCCCGGATTGATCATCACCCTTACAGGTATCCCCGTGTACTATTTAATGGGTGGCAGGAAGAAAATAGCAGATCAATAAATGCCGCAGTAATTAACCGCTTTTTGACTTTTATCAATGTTTGATGTAATCCAACAGGATAAAATATTGCTATAATTGGTTAGGAATTTTGGTGATACGTGGCAAAAGCTTAATACTTTTGTTGTGGCATAATGCCGTTGTATTATAAAAACAGATCTGCCATGGCTAACAACTTTAAAGACTTAAGTGTAGAGGAAATAAAATCGATCATGCAGCGCTCACAAGCTGCATTTGAAGCATATCAATTAGTAAGTGCCGAAGAAAAGGCAAAGTTTTTAGATGCCATAGCCGAAGAGATTGAGGCCTTAGGCGATAGCTTGTTGCAAAAAGCTTCGGAAGAGACCAACTTGCCTTTACCGCGCCTAACCGGCGAACGCGGCCGCACCACCGGCCAGCTGCGTATGTTTGCAGAAATGCTGCGCGAGGGTAGCTGGGTTGAGGCAAGCGTTGATACGGCCCTGCCAGACAGGACACCATTGCCACGCGCTGACATCCGTAAAATGCTTATACCGCTTGGTCCGGTGGTGGTATTTGGTGCCAGCAACTTTCCGTTTGCCTATTCAACAGCAGGTGGTGATACCGCAAGTGCACTGGGTGCGGGTTGTTCGGTAGTAGTAAAAGCTCACCCTGCCCATGCGGAAACATCAGAAATGGTTTACCAGGCAATTAAAAAAGCTATTGCACGCACCAACATGCCGGAAGATGTTTTCCAGCATGTACACGGTACATCGTTTGAGTCGGGCAAGACTTTGGTACAGGCTGATGAAACAGCAGCAGTAGGCTTTACCGGCTCAACCGTGGGCGGTTTGGCTTTAGTGAAGTATGCATCAGAAAGAAAAAAACCTATCCCGGTATTCTCTGAAATGGGCAGCATAAACCCTGTTGTGTTTTTACCCGATACCCTTAAGCAAAACGCCGCCGACCTGGCTGCACAATATGCAGGATCCATCACTTTGGGTATGGGACAGTTTTGTACCAACCCGGGCCTGATGCTGGCGGTAGAGGGCGAAGGATTGAACGAGTTTTACAAACACCTTGGTCAACAGATTGAACAGGTTAAACCGGCCAATATGTTGCACGCAGGTATCCATGAGGCTTATGAAAAGAAAAGCAGTGCTGCCCTTGAGCAGGAAGGCGTAACTGATGTTGCCAAAACTACAACAAGCGCTACAGATATACAGGCAGAACCAACGGTAGCTACCGTAGATGCAGATACTTTCCTGAAAAATCATCTGCTGCGTGAAGAAGTATTTGGTCCCTTCTCGTTACTGGTGAAATGCAAAGATGAGCAACAATTGATGCAGGTTTTAAAAACGGTATCTGGCCAGCTTACTACCACGGTTATGGGTACCGATGCTGATTTTACAGCGCATCCTAAATTAATACAAATGCTGCCATCATTAACCGGCAGGGTGTTGTTCAACGGTGTACCAACAGGCGTTGAGGTATGTGCCAGTATGGTGCACGGCGGCCCTTTCCCGGCAACTACTGATAGCCGTTTTACTGCCGTAGGTATCAACGCAGCTAAAAGATGGGTGCGCCCGGTGTGTTTCCAAAACTGTCCCGATACTTTGCTGCCACTGGCCTTGCAACAAGCAAATCCAACCAACATCTGGCGCTTGTTTAACGGCGAATGGAAAAAATAAGCCATTAATTTATTTGATATTTGCATGCCGGTTACTCAAATAACCGGCATGCTTAATTTTATACCATGAAGCTTCAACTTTTCGATAAACAGGTTTATGAACAGCGCCGCAGCGTTTTAAAACAAAAAATGAGCGGTAAAGGCATCATCGTTTTAATGGGAAACGATGAAAGCAGTATGAATTATAAAGACAATACCTTTCCCTTTAGGCAGGATAGTAGTTTCTTGTACTACTTTGGGCTCGATGTTGCGGGTTTGGCTGCCGTAATTGATACCAATAGCGGCGATGAGATCATCTTCGGAAATGATCTTACCATAGACGATATTGTGTGGACGGGTACGTTGCCATCGGTTAGCGAAATGGCTGCATTGGTAGGCGTATCTAAAACCCAAGCTTATCCGCAAATTGCAGCGTATATCGGCAAAGCAACGTTGGCCGGCAGACAGGTCCATTTGTTACCGCCTTATCGCCCGGAGAATAAAATAAAGCTGGCATCGTGGTTGCAAACCAACCTTGATGGCATCAAGAATTACGTTTCGGTTGAACTGATCAAAGCGGTTATCAGTCAGCGTGTGATAAAAACACCACTTGAGGTTGCCGAAATTGAGAAAGCGGTTAACACCAGCGTTGATATGGAGCTGGCGGTGATCAGGTCGGTACGCGCGGGTATGCGCGAGTATGAGCTGGTGGCCAAAGCCCATGAGGTTGCCATTGCAAGCGATTCGCGCTTGGGTTACCCTGCCATCATTACCAAACACGGGCAAACGCTGCACACGCATTATTATGGCAACGTGCTGGCCGATGGCGATATGGTACTTGCCGACATTGGCGCCGAAAATGCCATGCATTACGGCGGCGACCTTACCCGCACCTTCCCTGTAGGTAAGCAATTTGATACCCGCCAGGGCGAGTTGTATGATGTTGTAGTTCAGTCAATGGATCATGCCATCAGCATGCTTAAACCGGGTATAAGGTATAAGGATATCCACCTGCAAGCCTGCCAGAAACTTGTTGAGGGTTTAAAAACCGTAAACCTGATGAAAGGTGACGCAGAAGAAGCCGTTGCAGCCGGTGCGCACACCATGTTCTTTCAATGTGGTTTGGGCCACATGCTGGGCATGGATACGCACGATATGGAAGACCTTGGCGAGCAATATGTAGGTTACTCTGATACACTTAAGAAGGAAACTGAAATTTTCGGCCTAAAATCTTTAAGATTAGGTCGAGAGTTGGAGTCTGGTTACGTGCTTACCGTTGAGCCGGGTATTTATATCATCCCTGAACTAATAGACCGCTGGCAGGCCGAAAAGAAATACCAGGAATTTATCAATTATGAGGTGTTGAATACCTACCGCGATTTTGGAGGTATCCGTGTTGAAGATAACTTCCTGATCACTGATACCGGCAGCCAGTTATTAGGCAAATACCTGCCTAAAACAAGGCAGGAGATAGAAGCGCTGAGAGCGTAACGCCAGATCTTACAGATAATATCAAAGCAGCCTGCATCTTATTAATGCGGGTTGCTTTGTTAAATGCCTGCTATGATGTGTTAATTTACAGCCATTTGCTTGCTGCACTAATCGCTATTTTTAGCCATTACTAAAGTTATGGCAAATCAACACCGATCATTATTCTCCGCAATCTTTATCCTAACCATATGCACTGCGGCCAGCGCGCAGCAAAAAACTGCAACGCCATATCTGCCAACACACGCAGAGGTGTTGCAAAATTACAAGGCCGCTGATGCGCTTGATTCGGCGCTTAAGAAAGTGCCTTATTTAACAGGCATCAGGCCCAATTGGGAGCAGGGAAGCAATGAGTTTTGGTACGGTAAAAAAACAGCCAACAATCAAACAGCATACATTTTGGTGGATGCTGATAAAGGTACAAGAGCCACACTTTTCGAAACAGGCCAACTCAGCAGCGATGTTAGCCGTTTAACAGGCAAGCCTGTAAAGGACTGCGTTTTCAGGGTTGAAGAAATGTTTTTTAGTCCGGATAAAAAGCAGGCAACTTTTAAAACTTTGGGCGCATGGCTTAAATATGACCTCGCAACAAAAAAAGTTGAACTTACCAAAGATACGACGCACCATCGGTATGATAACGACAAGCCTTTGCAGGAAAGGCATTTTCGTTGGGAAGGCGCAAATACTGATTCTATCTCTCCCGATAAAAAGTGGATAGCGGCTGTAAAAGGCGGTAACATTATTGTTAGATCTGCCGATAAGCAAACAGAAATTAAATTGACAACTGATGGTAATGCAGAAAAGCCTTACGGCGAACTGACCTGGTCGCCGGATAGCAGGCACTTGGTTGGTTATCGCATTGATTCACGTGAGGCTAAAAAGGTTTATTACCTGCTTAGTTCTGTTCCTGGTACTACACGTGCCGTTTTAAAGTCACATGATTATGAGCAGCCGGGTGATGAATTTACCACCTATGAGCAGTACCTGTTTAACATCGATACAAAAACCGGCATTAAAACAGATGCGGAGAAGATAGATTTCTTTGGCGCCCCAAGGCTGCACTGGCGTAACGGCAATAGCCGCTATTTTACTTACGAAAAAGCCGATAGGGGTCACCAGCGTTTTAGGGTGATTGAGGTTGATGTTAACACCGGCAAAACCCGCAACATCATCGATGAAAAAACAAAAACCTTTATTTACGAGCAGAGGATATTCACTTTTTATGATGCCAAATCCCACAAAATAGTTTGGGTGACGGAAAAAGACGGCTGGCGCCATGTTTACATGGTTGATGAATTAACCGGAGCCCAAAAGCTGGTAACCAAGGGCAACTGGGTAGTACGCGATGTGGACAGTGTTGACGTTAGCAAAAAACAGATCTGGTTTAGGGGCAGTGGCAGAAATGCAGGAGAAGACCCTTACCTGATGTATTTTTACCGCATCAATTACGATGGCGGTAACCTGGTAGACCTAACACCGGAGAGGGGGAACCACAACATTGTTTTCTCTCCTGATAGGAAATATTTTGTTGACACCTATTCGCAGGTAAATGTAGCCCCTAAGGTGGTGCTTAAAAACACGGCCACCCTTAAAACTGTGGCTGAATTGGAACATGGTGATGTTAACCAACTCCTTGCTACCGGTATTAAACTGCCCGAAGTTTTTGTTGCAAAAGCCAGGGATGGTAAAACGGATATTTGGGGCGTAATTTATCGCCCGGCTAATATGGATCCGCAAAAGAGCTACCCGGTTATAGAGAATATTTACGCTGGTCCGCAGGATTCATTTGTACCCAAAAGTTTTTCGGTGGTTAACGAGATGCAGAGCATTGCGCAGTTAGGTTTTATTGTGGTGCAGATTGATGGAATGGGTACGGCAAACCGTTCAAAAGCTTTCCATGATGTTTGTTGGCAAAACCTTGCGGATGCAGGTTTCCCTGATCGTATTTTGTGGATGAAGGCGCTTGCTGCCAAATACCCACAGGTTGATATCAGCCGGGTGGGTGTATACGGCACGTCTGCCGGCGGGCAAAATTCATCGGGCGCGTTGCTGTTCCATCCTGAGTTTTACAAAGCCGCTGTATCTGCATGTGGCTGCCATGATAACCGTATTGATAAACAATGGTGGAACGAGCAATGGATGGGTTACCCGGTTGGCCCGCATTATGAGCAACAGTCAAATATTACCAATGCCGGTAAATTACAGGGCGATCTGATGCTGATCGTGGGCGAAGCTGATAATAACGTGCCGCCCGAATCAACCTACCGTTTTGCAGATGCGCTGATCAAAAGCAATAAGATGTTCGATTTTCTGATGGTGCCGGGCATGGGCCACAGCGATGGCGGGCCATACGGCCGAAAAAAGAAGAAGGACTTCTTTGTAAAACACCTACTGCATGCCGAACCTCCTGCCCGTAATGTGAATGAGATGGCAGCCAATTAGGGTGGCATTTGTTTGATGTTAAGCCACAGTCATCACCCCGTTTAAAGGCGTGATGACTGTTTTTTAATAAAGCGTGGTTAACAACAATTTTCTTTTGTAAAATTTAAGTGTTTTTTATACATTTATATTGTTAATCTTTTATATTTGATATTGTAATACCGGCGCGAAGCCAAAGTAGTCACGAAATCAAAATTTCCTATTCCTGTTGATGGCATTAGGACAGAACCAATTATAAACAATCAGCAATATAGTTGATCTACTGCTTTTAGGCGCGGATCTTAAATTCTGAATTTAATAAGTGTTATTTTAACAATAAAAATGGATTTGAACCAATATGTTATTGGTGTCGATTACGGGACGGACTCTGTGCGTTCTGTTTTGGTCGATGCTTCAAACGGGCAGGAGCTTGCATCTGCTGTACACGAATATCAGCGCTGGAAAAAAGGGCTATACTGCAAACCTGCTGCTAACCAGTTCAGGCAGCATCCGCTCGATTATATTGAAGGGCTGGAGCAAACCATTAAAGAATGTATCAAGCTTGCCGGTGGCGATAAAATTGCGGCTCAGGTAAAAGGTATATCTGTTGATACTACAGGCTCATCGCCGGTTGCGGTAGATGAAGCAGGTACGCCCCTGGCTTTACTACCGGGGTTCGAGAGCAATCCGAACGCCATGTTTGTACTTTGGAAAGACCATACGTCTACCAAAGAAGCTGCAGAGATCAATGAACACGCCACAAAGTTTGATATCAACTATTTGCAATACGTAGGTGGTATTTACTCTTCGGAGTGGTTTTGGGCTAAGCTGCTTCACATATTACGTGTTGACGAACAAGTTAGGTCGGCATGTCATTCGTGGGTAGAGCATTGCGACTGGGTGCCGTTTTTACTAACTGGTGGCAGTAATGCAGCAGAAATAAAACGCAGCCGTTGCGCTGCAGGGCACAAAGCGCTATGGGCCGAAGAATTTGGTGGCTTGCCGCCAGATGATTTCTTTTCGTCGCTTGATCCGCTATTGGCAGGATTTACGGGCAGGTTATTTAAGGATACTTACACATCTGATGTTGCTGCCGGTACAATAAGCCAGGAATGGGCAGAAAGATTGGGCCTGCCAGCCGACGTAAAAATTGGCGTTGGTGCTTTTGATGCACACATGGGTGCCGTCGGCGGGCAGATAGAACCTTATCACCTCAGCAAGGTAATGGGTACATCAACCTGTGATATTTTGGTAGCACCAGCTAATGAAATTGAAGGTAACCTGGTAAAAGGTATCTGCGGGCAGGTAAACGGATCGGTTATACCGGGTATGGTTGGCTTGGAGGCTGGTCAGTCAGCATTTGGCGATACTTATGCATGGTTTAAAAACCTATTGTCATGGCCACTTAACAATCTTCTCGATCAAACAAAATTGATCACTCGTGAAGTGGCAGATGCATTGAAAGCCGAGATGCTGGATAAGATCATTCCTGAATTAAGTAAACAAGCAGCCGCCTTGCCAATAGATGAGGTGAATGAACTGGCTATAGACTGGTTTAACGGTCGCCGCACCCCCGATGCTAATCAATTGCTTAGTGGCGCCATTACAGGCTTAGGGTTGGGGTCTGATGCGCCGCGTGTTTTCCGTGCCCTGGTAGAGGCAACCTGTTTTGGTGCGAAAAGTATTGTCGACCGTTTTATCCGCGAGGGTATCCCGGTTAAAGGCATCATCGGTATTGGTGGTGTTGCCAAAAAATCAGAATTTGTAATGCAAACCATGGCCGACGTTTTGGGCATGCCTATTCGCATCCACCAGCACAAACACACCTGCGCTTTGGGTGCGGCTATGTTTGCCGCGGTTGTGGCAGGCGTTTATGAAACGGTTGAACAAGCGATGGACGCAATGGGCGGTGGGTTTGATGTGTCTTATGAACCTAACCAGGCTAACCACGAGGTCTATAATCAACGTTATCAGCAATACCGGGCCTTAGGTGATTTTATTGCCACGCAGGTATCTGCAAAGCATGAGGTTGTGGCCGGCGAAACTTTACAATAATGAGCAAGTATCAACATATCAAACAAACGGCTTACGAAGCCAATATGCAGTTACCACAGCTCGGGCTGGTGCTATTTACTTTCGGTAACGTAAGCGCAGCAGACCGTGATCTGGGTGTGTTTGCCATTAAGCCAAGCGGCGTTCCGTACAGCCAGCTCACGCCGGAGAAGATGGTGATCGTTGATTTTGACGGCAACACTATCGAGGGTGACCTGCGCCCATCATCAGATACTTTAACCCACGCGGTTTTATATAAGCATTGGGAAGGTATCAATGGTATAGTACATACTCACTCTACCTACGCTACCGCATGGGCGCAATCGCAACGGTGTATACCCATTTTCGGTACAACGCATGCCGACCATTTAACAACAGACATACCCTGCGCGCCACCAATGAGCGATGAACTGATACAAGGTAATTATGAATACCAAACCGGTTTTCAAATACTGGATCATTTCAAAGAGAAAGGGTTAGACCCTAAAGAAGTTGAGATGGTACTGGTAGGTAACCACGCTCCTTTTACCTGGGGAAAAACAGCTGAGAAGGCCGTTTACAACAGCGCCGTGCTGGAGTCGGTTGCGCAGATGGCCTATCTTACAGAGCAGATCAACGCCAATGCACCACGCCTTAAAGACGCACTCATTAATAAGCACTATCAGCGCAAACACGGTCCGGATTCATATTATGGCCAATAGGGTAATGTTAAGGAGTATTGTTATAGCGCTCATTGCCATAATGCTTAGCGATAACCTCGCGAAAGCGCAAAGCGTTGCGCTAACCCCGCCAATGGGCTGGAACAGCTATAACTGTTTTGGCTCGGCAGTGCACGAAAGTGAGGTGAAAGCCAATGCTGCCTATCTTGCCAAATACTTGAAACCCTATGGCTGGCAGTATGTAGTGGTCGATTTTCTTTGGTCGTACGATAACCCTCCGGCGAGTAAGATCGGTAACCCATTTCAGCAAAATTTATATGATGGCTCTTTTATACCCTGGCTAACTATGGACAAGTGGGGGCGGTTGCTGCCTCAGCCTACAAAGTTTCCGTCGGCCTTTGGGGGTAAAGGGTTTAAGCCCCTTGGTGATTATGTGCATAGCCTCGGTTTAAAATTTGGCATACACGTAATGCGGGGCATCCCGCGGCAGGCCGTTTGGTCAAAAACGCCTGTGCTGGGTGCAAAGGGTATCACTGCCGATATGATCGCCGATACCACATCCAAATGCGAGTGGATGAACCACATGTACGGCTTGGATATGAGCAAGCCTGGGGCACAGAAATATCTCAATTCCATCCTCGACCTGTATGCCTCATGGGGTGTTGATTTTATTAAGGTGGATGATATATCCCGGCCATACCATGCTGCCGAAATTGAAGGTTACACCCAAGCTATAAATTACAGCAAAAGGCCGATGGTGATGAGCATTTCTCCGGGTGAAACTCCGGTAAAAGAAGCCAACCATGTAAAACAGTATGCCAACCAATGGCGTATGGCCGATGATTTTTGGGATAGCTGGAAGGAGTTAATGAACATGTTTAACTATGCCAGATACTGGCAGGGCATAGGCAGCCCTGGCCACTGGCCAGATTGTGATATGCTGCAGATAGGCAAGCTATCAAAACGCGGCCCGGTAGGCCCCGAACGTTACAGCAGGTTTAGCGATGATGAATTGCTTACCCACATGACCTTCTGGTGTATTTTCCGTTCGCCCTTAATGATGGGTGGCAATATGCCGGAGAACCGCCCATTTGATCTGAAATTATTGAATAACCCTGAGGTATTGGCCGTTAACCAAAAAGGCGAGGATCCTAAAGAACTTTACCACAACAGCGAAAGCATGGTGTGGTATTCAAAGGTACCTGGCTCAAAAGATATTTATGCAGCCGTTTTTAATCTGCAGGACAAAGACGGTGAGGTGGTCCTCGATCTTAATAAACTTGGGATGGGTGGAAAGGTAGCTATTCGTAACCTTTGGGTGAGGCAAAACGCCGGCACTTATCAAAATACATATCAGCAAAAAATTAATAAACATGGTGCAGCCCTGCTAAGGTTGTCGCCGATTAATAAATAACAAAACATAAAACATGATAGATCTTAAAAGCTTTGAAGTTTGGTTTATAACCGGTAGTCAGCATTTGTACGGAGAAGAAACCCTGCGTTTGGTTGCAGAGCACTCGCAACACATAGCCAGCGGTTTAAATGAAGCTAAAAACATCTCTGTAACTGTGGTTTACAAACCGGTTGTTAAAAGTCCGGAAGAAATATATGCAACGCTTTCTGCAGCAAACGCTGCCGAGAACTGTATCGGTATCATCACCTGGATGCATACTTTTTCGCCGGCCAAAATGTGGATAAGAGGCCTTAGCATCCTGCAAAAACCAATGCTGCATCTGCATACGCAATATAACCGCGATATTCCGTGGAGTTCGATAGATATGGACTTCATGAACCTTAACCAAAGCGCCCACGGCGACCGCGAGTTCGGTTTTATTGTATCGCGCATGCGCAAGAACCGTAAAGTAGTTGTTGGCCACTGGCAAGATCCGGAAGTGTTAGGCCAGATAGATACCTGGTGCCGCGCCGCTGCCGGTTGGCACGATTGGCAGGGTGCTAAATTTGCGCGTATAGGCGATAATATGCGCTATGTTGCCGTAACTGAAGGTGATAAAGTAGAGGCCGAATTAAAGTTTGGGTACTCCGTTAATACCTACGGTGTTGGCGACCTGGTAGCGGTGATCAACAGTGTAAGCGAATCAGAGATAGATACACTAATCAAAGAATACGAGGCTACTTATACCATGGATGCTTCGCTGCAAAAAGGCGGCGATAAGCATTCTTCTGTTTACGAGGCAGCAAGGATAGAGCTTGGCCTACGCAAATTTTTAACAGACGGTGGCTTTAAAGGCTTTACTGATACGTTTGAAGACCTGCACGGAATGGTGCAATTACCAGGTATAGCTGCACAACGCCTGATGGCCGACGGCTTTGGCTTTGCCGGTGAAGGCGACTGGAAAACGGCTGCCCTGGTACGTGCCTGTAAAGTAATGGGTTCGGGTTTAGCAGGTGGTAACGCCTTTATGGAAGATTACACCTATCATTTTGACCCTAACAATGCACTGGTTTTAGGTTCGCACATGCTGGAGATAGATGCATCATTAAGCAATGGCAAGGCCAAACTCGAAGTGCACCCATTAGGTATTGGCGGCAAGGCAGATCCTGCGCGTTTGGTTTTTAACGTGGCCGCAGGACCGGCATTCAATGCTTCTTTGGTTGATATGGGCAACCGGTTCCGATTGATTGTTAACGAGGTGGAAGCCATCGACCCAATAGAAGACCTGCCGAAATTGCCGGTAGCACGGGTGTTATGGAAACCACTGCCGGATATGAAAACCGGTTGTGCAGCATGGATCTACGCCGGCGGCGCGCACCACACTGCGTACAGCCAAAACCTTACTGCAGAGCACATGCAGGATTTTGCGGATATGGCCGGCCTCGAGTTTATCCGTATCGGAAAAGATACTAAATTGCCTGATCTGCTTAACCAGCTGAGATGGAACGACAATTACTATAAAACCAATTAAACGTTCTAAACCTAATTAAACCAATTACTACCGATTAAATTATTGAGGAGAACCTAAAATGAATGAACTAACCAAAGCAGACTACGCCGTTTTTTTGGTGTATTTTGTTATTGTTTCACTGTATGGCTTTTGGGTGTACAAGCGCAAGCACAATGCGGATGCAACATCAAAAGATTACTTTTTGGCCGAAGGTTCATTGACCTGGTGGGCCATTGGTGCATCGCTAATTGCATCAAATATCTCTGCCGAGCAGATGATAGGCATGAGCGGCTCGGGCTTTAAAATGGGGCTGGCTATATCAACGTACGAGCTGATGGGCGGCTTAACGCTGGTGATAGTGGGCATATTTTTTATTCCGGTTTACCTGCGCAATAAGATCTTTACTATGCCGCAGTTTCTGCATGAGCGGTACAACGGAACGGTAGCCATGATCATGGCGGTGTTCTGGCTGTTGCTTTACATTGTGGTGAACCTGATGTCTATCCTTTACCTGGGTGCATTGGCCGTTAGCGGTATTTCGGGCATCGGTATCAATATATGTATTGCTTTCCTTGCTGTGTTTGCCATCATCATCACCCTGGGCGGTATGAAGGTGATTGGTTATACTGATGTTATCCAGGTGTTCTTCCTGGTATTGGGTGGTTTGGTAGCCAGCTACATCGCTTTGAATTTGTTAAGCGAAAAATCAGGCACAACCGGTATCCTGAACGGATTAACCATCATGAAGCGCGAGGCCGGCGATCACTTCCACATGGTTTTCAAAAAGGATAATCCTAATTACCTTGATCTGCCCGGCCTTTCTGTATTGATAGGCGGTATGTGGATCGTAAATCTTAATTACTGGGGTTGTAACCAATACATTACACAGCGTGCCCTTGGCGCAAATTTGAAAACGGCGCGTGGTGGCTTATTATTCGGGGCGTTCTTAAAGATCCTGATGCCGGTTATCGTGGTTATCCCTGGCATAGCTGCCTTTGTGCTTTATCAAAAGGGGATGTTCCACCAGGAAATGTTAAGTTCAAAAGGCACGCTTGATGTTAACAAGGCTTACCCATCACTGCTTAATCTCCTGCCATCCGGGTTAAAGGGGCTATCGTTTGCAGCTTTAACAGCGGCTATTGTAGCATCACTGGCGGGTAAGGCAAACAGCATCGCCACTATCTTTACGCTCGATATTTATAAAAAGGCAATCAATCCTGCCGCTAATGACCGCCAGCTGGTTAACCTGGGTAAGATATCAGTGGTAGTAGCTATGCTTTTGGGCGTACTGATGTCTTTGGTAATTGGTGAGCAATTGATGGGCGAAGGCAAACAGGGCTTCCAATACATACAGGAATATACAGGCTTTGTATCCCCAGGTATTTTAGCCATGTTCCTGTTGGGCTTCTTTTGGAAAAAGGCTACATCAAACGCCGCTTTATTCTCTACAATCGGCGGTTTTGTATTCTCGGTATTCTTTAAGTTCCTGCCGCATTTTGCCAATCTTAAGTTCCTGTCGCCTTACGGCTTCTCTAAGCTCAACGCCGACAAAGTTTATGAGATCCCATTCCTTGATCGTATGGGTTTTGTATTCCTGATCTGTGTTGGCGGTATGTACATAATTTCTAAAATTGAAACCGCAAAAGGCGTTAAAGCAAATGGCCTTGAAATAGATTCAAGCATGTTCAAAATGTCGAGGGCCTTTACCGCAGGCGCAGTAATCGTTGCAGGTATTTTGGTAGCTATTTATACCTTATTCTGGTAATATCGAATATTGATCAATGCAAAAGGCAGGGTGGTAAGCCCTGCCTTTTTACATTCATATTTTTAAAGGATTACTTAACTGATAAGATTGGTAGGATTAGGTATAAAATTAAGGAACGCCTGGAACTTGGCGTAGTACTTCTGCATATTAAGCTGGTAATAAAACGCACCTCTTTTTGAGCCCGACTTGTCTTTTTCTTCCTGCTTAACCAATAGTCCAGTAGAGAGCACCCTTTTACTAAAATTACGTTTATCGATCTTGGTATTGTAAACACTTTCGTAAAGTATTTGTAGCTGTGGTATCGTAAATCTGCCCGGTAGCAATTCAAATAAAATAGGGTGCAGGGCAGCTTTGTAACGGATGCGTTTAAGCGCCAGTTCAACCATCTCCTGCTGGTCAAATATCAATTTGGGCATCTTTTTTAACGGGAACCACTCGGCATGATAATCATCATTAAGTTGCTGTTTGTACTTGTTGATATCTATAAGGGCGAAATATGCGGTAGAAATGGTGCGCTCAACGGGATCGCGGTTTGGTTCGCTAAAGGTATGCAACTGTTCAAGGTACATGCCATCAAGACCGGTAAGCTGCTTTAAAACCCTGTTGGATGCTTGCTCAAGGCTTTCGGTCATCTTGGCGAAACCGCCCATCAGGCTCCATTTTCCCTTTTCGGGCTGAAAGCCTCTTTTTATCAGCAGTATCTTTAACGTTTCACCGTCAAATCCAAATACCAGGCAGTCAATAGCTTGTACAATACGGGCTTCATTGTTATAGCCGGTCATTTATAATTGTGTTAAAATTTCTTTGTAAAAATATCATTTATAACGATAAATTTTCATGCTGGTCAACACATGTTAAAACAAGTGTATATAAAACATCAATTTGCCGGCTTATTGAGTCAGCTCAAATTATCATGATCTAAAAATCTTATAACCATAAAGTGTTGTTTATAAATTAATTAAAGTTGATGCAACTATCCCATATACTTGACTGTAGAGCAAATTATAAAATTTAAAAATAAAGTGTTTTTATACAATTAATTTTTATCTTGTGCTAACGTTTAGCTCGTAGCTAAATACCAGTTATAAAACAGCCTCTCAAAGTTAGAGTTGCTTACGGCCTAACCAGCCTTGTTCTTGCTTGATCACATCATTAAATACACATAATGAAATTGCACTTTTTTACATGCTTTGGTGCTTTGTTATTTTCTGTAGCTATTGCACGGGCGCAAACCACTGTTGATATCGATCTGAAAAATACGGCAGCAGATCCAGTTATCAGCAAGTATATCTACAGCCATTTTGCCGAGCATTTGGGCCGAGGAATTTACGATGGGTTTTACGTGGGCGATACCTCTAAGATACCTAACACCAATGGTGTGCGTAACGATGTTGTAGCGGCGCTCAAAAAAATGAAAATCCCATCCCTGCGCTGGCCGGGTGGCTGCTTTGCAGATACTTACCATTGGAAAGATGGCGTAGGCCCTAAAGACAAACGCCCGGCTATTGTTAATAAATGGTGGGGCGGCGTTGTAGAAGATAACAGCTTTGGTACACATGATTTTCTTAACCTTTGCGAGTTATTGGGTGCTGAACCGTATGTGGCCGGCAATGTTGGCAGTGGCACGGTGCAGGAACTGGCTGACTGGGTTCAATACACCAGTTCAGATAATAAAAACCCTATGTCTGACCTGCGCAAGGCAAATGGCAGGGATAAGCCCTGGAACGTGAAATTCTGGGGTGTTGGTAACGAGGCCTGGGGTTGCGGCGGTAACATGACGCCGGAATATTATGCAAATGAATTTCGCAAGTTCTCCACCTTTATGGGGAGCTCTGAAGGGAAAACTAAGATCTTTCGTGTTGCATCGGGCGCAAGTGATGATGATTACAACTGGACAGAGACCTTGATGAAGAACATCCCCCAGCACTTGATAGAAGGGGTTGCAGTGCATCATTATGCTGTTATCGAGTGGAACCATAAAGGCCCTGCAACAGGCTTTAGCGACGAGCAGTACTTTACCACCATGCAGCGCACCCTGCAAATGGACTCGCTGGTTACCAAGCATGCCCGTATTATGGATAAATACGATCCAAAGAAAAAGATCGCGCTTGTAGTTGATGAATGGGGCGGGTGGTATGATGTGGAGAAAGGAACAAACCCTGGTTTCCTTTACCAGCAAAATACCATGCGCGATGCCATGATAGCCGGCACAACGCTAAACATCTTTAACAACCACGCCGATAGGGTACGTATGGCTAACCTTGCGCAATGTATTAATGTACTGCAGGCGGTTATCCTTACCAAAGAGAACAAAATGATACTTACCCCTACATATTACGTAATGGAAATGTACAATGTGCATCAGGATGCTACCAAGCTGCCAACACGTGTAAGCAACACCGATTATAGTTTCGGTAAAGATAAGTTGCCGGCCGTATCGGCATCTGCATCTAAAGATAAAGACGGGGTAGTGCATGTTTCTTTAACCAATATCGATCCTGCTAAAAAGCAAACCATCACGCTTAATTTAGATGGCCAGAGCTTTAAAAACGTAAGCGGTACTATCCTTACATCAGCTAAAACCGGCGACTGCAATACTTTTGCTTCGCCAGACAAAGTTAAAGAGGCTGTTTTTAAAGGCGCCGTACTTAAAGGTAATAAGGTAGAAGTGACGCTGCCGGCTATTTCGGTAGTGGTACTTGCACTCAAATAAGATTTGAGTAATTAAAGTGTGTTTTTTTGTGTTTAAAAGGCGTTGGTGAGAGCGCCTGATAATTGTTTCAGTTTGTTAGTTTACACGGCCGGAATTGGATAAAACCGATACCGGCTTAGTGTATTTTATACAGCCGTATAACGTCCTGCTAAGGATTAATGTAAATGTCGATAAAACAGTTGTTTTAAGTATAAAATTTCATCTTAAATTCGCTTTTTTAACTGCCTGCTTAGTGTATTTACCCTATTGTAAAAGATACACTATTGTACGCGTCATTCAGACTTTTTTTCTCTTTATCCCACTGCTTTTTATGGCTTTTAGAATTTTAATCTGAAAATTTTAAATAAACAGGGTAATTATCTAAAGTTTATTGTAATAGTAGCATGTGTATCTGTGGTTGCTGACATTTGATTTTAACCAAGCACCTATTGCTATTTGATAACAGCCGCATAAATATCAGCGGCATTAAATAGAATACTTTATGAGAAACCTGGAGATCACCCAAACGATCACCGATCGTTCGTCGCAAGTAGTGGAGAGTTACCTTAAGGATATAGCTAAGGTAGACCTGATAAACGTAGAGGAGGAAGTATTGCTTGCCCGCAAAATTAAGCAGGGTGACAAGGCCGCAATGGAACGTTTGGTAAAGGCTAACCTGCGCTTTGTGGTATCTGTAGCAAAAAAGTACCAGCACCAGGGTTTGCCACTTGCAGATCTGATAAGCGAAGGTAATACAGGCCTCATTATGGCTGCGCATCGCTTTGACGAAAGCAAGGGTTTCAAGTTCATCTCGTTTGCCGTGTGGTACATTCGCCAGGCTATAATGGATGCCATATCGCAACAAACCCGTACTGTGCGTTTGCCTGATAATCATATTAATATGCTTACCAAAATGCGTAAATACGAAAGCACACTTGAGCAGAAGTTACAGCGCGACCCGCGTGCCGAAGAACTGGCGGAAAGTATGCAGGTACCTGCTTACAAAGTAAAGGATTCTGTTATGCACAGCGGGCGTACAGTTAGTATGGATATGCCAGTTGGCGGTGAGGATAGCGATTTCACCCTGTCAGACCGTTTAACCGACTGGGAAGAGGCTGATTTTTGTGAGATAGATACTAAATCAAGAAGTTACTACGTAGAAAAACTGATGTCGCAACTGAGCCAAAAAGAGCGTGCCGTTATTGAGCTTAGCTTCGGCCTTAAAGGCGACTACAGCTTAACACCAATAGATATAGCTTTAAATTTCGGTATCTCATCAGAACGGGTGAGGCAATTGAAAAACTCCGGCATGAGCAAACTCGCCGAACTTGCATCGCGCAAAATGGCGCTATTCTTTTAAAAACCAACTGATCTAACTATACACTGAGAAAGGTTGCTGCGTGGTTGCGGCAGCCTTTTGTTTTTTTACTAAAGGGTGTAAAAGAAAAAGGCTGTCACGTTTGTCGTGGCAGCCCTTTGTCTAACTAACTAAACTATTTACTAAACTAAAACTAACTGATATTTTAAGCGTGATGCTTAATCAACTCTTACGGGCCATTGGGTTAACTACTCCCATCCGTTTGAGTGATACAAAGGTGCAGCAAAAGGTGATGTGTTCTATAATATTTTATTTATTTGGATGTTTAATCTTTAATTGGATATCTTAATGGAAAATTATTCCGCGCCATTGGCGGTCTTTGATCAAATTTTAGAATAATATTTTAACGATGCTCAATTCGCTTGATAGTACCGATATCAGAATATTGCAGCTTTTGCAGGAAAACGCCCGTTTAACCAATAAAGAAATTGGTGAGCGGCTTAATAAAACCCCTACACCTATATACGAACGGATCAAAAAACTGCAGGAGCAGGGCTACATAAAAGGTTACGTTGCTATCCTCGATCATAAAAAGATTGACCGCGGCTTAATGGCCTTTACCCAGGTACAACTCCGTGACCACTCCGCCGAAAACCTGAACCACTTTGTAGAGGAGGTGATAACCTTTGAAGAGGTGTTGGAGTGTTACCAAATGTCGGGCGGGTTTGATTTTTTTCTTCGTGTTGCCGTTAAAGACCTTGATACCTACCACGATTTTTTAATGAAGAAGCTTTTTAACGTAGTGCCCTTAGGCTCAGTGCAAAGTACTTTCGTATTGAAGGAGGCGAAGAGGGAAACCAGTTTCCCTATTACGATGCCGAAAGGGAAGTAGGGGGCTTTTATCACAACACGTCTTTGCGAGGAACGAAGTAATCTCTTTAGGACAAGCTTGTGCTTCAATTAAAGTTAGTCCGCTCATTGCCGCAAGGGCTACTTCTTTTGTCTTGATACAAAAGAAGCAAAAAATCAAGTCAGCAAAGAGGCTTCTTTGCCGCACGGGGCCTTTACCCTGCAAACCGGTCAGAACCACGGGCTGCAACATCTTGCCCCCACTTTGTTCGCGCAATGCTATCGCTTCAGGCAAGTATTGCTATGCCCTTCCTACTACACAGGCCAAGATTGTTCTGCCCTCTTTCGCCCGAAGCTTTTTTGCTGACAGGTAGAAAAAAAACATAAAGGATCGAATAACCCAGTGACGAACCCGACGCCACCGTAAAATGCGACATGGCGTAACGTGCGGCAACCACAGGCATTGCTAAAGCACTAACGTTGCAGCGCGTTACCAAGTCGCGAGTTTTTTCTTTGGTTACTTTCTTTTTAGCGGAAAAAAAGAAAGTAACATCCACTGACGATTCATATTATTCACTGCCATTCCTAACGAAGAACTACCTATGAGATTGCTACGTCGCTATCGCTCCTCGCAATGACAAGTTGTTAAAAAACCTGGCTTACTATCTTCGCAGGTGCATCCAACCTTGTACTCTTACGGGTGCCATTCACGGTTATGTGAACAATATTCAATTGATCGCTGTACAGGCTTTGCAGTAAGGTAACCTGCGCATCAATATTTTTTGGCTGCGCAATCTTGCCCGATTCAAGATAAACGTTTACTGCTTCGCGATTGATCTCGAAGCCCAGGTAGTTCAAAGGTAGTGCAGTATCATTAGCTTTTAGCAGCAGATGGCTGTTGATGTAATTTTTTACCAAAGCATCCATGGCTTTGTGCATATCTTGTCTGCTAAGGTCGGCCTTGGTATGAAACTGTTTTTCCAGCGCCAGCTCGAAGTCATCTGTAAAAATGGTGCATATCACCTCCATTTGCTTATCGTTCCCATTAAAGCTAATGTCGCTGGTGCTAACATGGAGCGGATGAAAGCTTGCCTTTGCAGGTGCCTTACCAAATAGCGGAAGAAACGAAATGTAACAATATAGAAGAGATTTACCCAAAAATGAGATCATAGCGGTGCCGGAGTTCATTTGTAACCAAAAGCTGCTAAATTTACGGTTTCATTCAAAATTTAGTATGTCTGATATTGGTTTTTATTTTGGACTGGGATGGAAACACATTATCAGCACCGATGCCTTAGACCACCAACTGTTTATATTGGCTTTGGCTGCCGTTTACACTTTTGGTAACATCAAACAGGTATTGATACTGGTTACCGCATTTACAATAGGCCATTCGCTAACATTAGCATTAAGCGTTTTGGATGTGATACGTTTCCCCGGCAAATGGGTAGAATTTTTGATCCCATGCACCATTTTCCTTACGGCTATCAATAACCTTTGGCGGGTAAACCAAAAAAATGGCGGTGTTAACACCAATTACTGGTTAGCGCTATTTTTTGGGCTGATACACGGTATGGGGTTTGCAAATACCATCCGCATTATGCTGGCTAAAGATGAAAGTATTGGATGGGGCCTGTTCGGCTTTAATCTTGGTTTAGAGGCAGGGCAGATAGTGGTGGTTGCCGTTATCCTTTTATTGGCAGCTTTTTTCATCAGCGTTTTACGCGTTGCAAGGCGCGACTGGGTGTTTTTTATCTCGGCAGGCGTTTTCGCATTATCGGTGCAGATGGCATTTGAAAGATTGCCTATTTAATTTAAATTTGATTCTTTAACCCACATAACACATGAAGCGAATATTTACCAGCTTTCTACTTACGGTAAGTATAGCCGGTGCAGCAATTGCACAGGATATACAAAACAACCCGGGCAGCAATCACGGTAACAAGTTTGAGCAGTTAGGTACCATCTTAAGTACGCCTAATGAGCAAAGAACTGCCAGTGGTGCCCCCGGTGCCAAGTACTGGCAGCAACGGGCAGACTACAACATTAAGTGCGAACTTGATGAGAAGAACCTGAAACTTACCGGTACTGAAACCATTACCTATTTCAACAACTCGCCTGATCCGCTAACCTACATCTGGTTACAATTGGATGAGAACGAGCACAGCAGCCTGCGTAATAGCGGTTACCAAACCAGCTCTACCATGCCGCGTGCAACTACTACACAAAACGTTGATAAAGCAGAAGTGCGTGCCGGCGATTATGATAACGGCCTTGGTGATGTGATTACCCGCCTGGTTGATGCTACCGGAAAAAAACTGAACTACACCATCAATAAAACCATGATGCGTGTTGACCTTCCTGCGCCATTAAAGCCGGGTGCCCAATTCGTATTCACTGTTGATTGGAATTATAAGATATCAGACCGCATGACCGTTGGTGGCCGTGGCGGTTACGAGTATTTCCCTGAGGATGGCAACTACCTGTTCACCATGACGCAGTGGTACCCACGCCTTTGCGTTTACAGCGATTTCCAGGGATGGCAAAACCACCAGTTTACCGGCCGTGGCGAGTTTGCGCTAACCTTCGGTAACTTCCGTGTGCAGATGACTGTTCCGGCAGATCACGTAATTGGCGGTACCGGTGAGTGTATCAACTATGCAGCTGTATTAAGTCCTGCAAAATTGGCTCGTTACAACAAGGCAAAAACATCGGCCACCCCGGTTGAAGTTGTTACCCTGGCTGAGGCAAAAGCGGCAGAAAAAGCACCATCAACGGCAAAAAAAACATGGGTTTTCCAGGCTAATAACGTTCGCGACTTTGCATGGGGATCATCACGCAAGTTTGTTTGGGACGCTATGGGTACTAAAGTTGGTGGCCGCAACGTAATGGCTATGAGCTATTACGGCAAAGAGGCTTACAACCTGTACAGCAAATACTCAACCCGTTTGGTAGCGCACACCATTAAAACCTATTCTGATTTCTCTATACCTTACCCTTACCCGGTTGCCCAGTCTGTAGAGGCATCAAACGGTATGGAGTACCCGATGATATGCTTTAACTATGGCCGTACCGAAAAAGACGGCACTTACAGCGAAAGCACTAAGAATGGTATGATAGGGGTGATCATCCACGAAGTTGGTCACAACTTTTTCCCGATGATCGTAAACAGCGACGAGCGCCAGTGGACCTGGATGGACGAAGGCCTTAACTCTTTTGTTGAGTATTTAACTGAAGAACTTTGGGATAATAAATTCCCAAGCAAAAAAGGCGCTGCTTATACCATTGTTGACTACATGAAGCTGCCTAAGGATGAACTTGAGCCAACCATGACCAACTCAGAGAACATTGTAAGGTTTGGCCCAAATGCTTATTCAAAACCTGCTACCGCGCTGAACATCCTGCGTGAAACTATCATGGGCCGCAAGCTGTTTGATTATGCCTTTAAAGAATATGCACGCCGCTGGGCATTTAAGCATCCAACACCTGCTGATCTGTTCCGTACCATGGAAGATGCCAGTGGTGAAGATCTTGACTGGTTCTGGAGAGGCTGGTTCTATGGAACGGATCCGGTAGATATCTCTTTAGACTCGGTTAAATACGCTAAGGCAGATGTTAATGCCAAACTGCCTGATATGAGGCCGCGTAACGCGCCTAAAGTTACGCCGCCGCAGGTAAATGCTTTTGAGGATATATCAAAAGTGCGCAACCGTACAGATAAAAACATCAAATTCCAAACCGACCGTGATACCGCCACGCAGGATTTCTACTGGAAATATGATCGTGGTTTGGTAAAAGTTGATACCGCTAAGTTTGAAAAGATGGTTAAGGCGATGCCGGCTCCGGAGCCTTTTGTGGAACCATTGAACGATGCGGACAAAGCCAAATACGATGATAAATATTTCTACGAGATCAACGTTAGCAATAAAGGTGGTTTAGTAATGCCGGTGATTGTTGAGTTTACCTACAAAGATGGCAGCAAATGGGTTGATCGTATACCTGTGCAGATCTGGCGCCTGAATGAGAAGCACGCTTCTAAGTTCTACATTCTGGATAAAGAAGTGGCATCGATAAAACTCGACCCGATGCGCGAAACTGCCGATATTGATGAGACCAACAACTATTGGGGTAAGGCACCGGAGAAGTCTAAATTCCAATTATTCAAACAAAAAATGAATGGTCCGGTGCGTGGCCAGTCAAGCGGGCTTAATCCTATGCAGGTTTCAGCCTCCAAATAATTGAACTTTTTTATCAAAGGCGGCGCTGATTAAGCGCCGCTTTTGCGTTTTATGGCACTTGTTAACATTATCTTAATGTAATGTTGTATTTCAAATTGCTGATTATTAATTAGTTAATATATAATTCCAATTCAATTCTAATGCCGTTCTAATGAACGCTTAACAAATGGGTAATCTGGGCGGGAGACTTTTGTGGGTAAATAATGTACCCCAAAATGAAGAAATTTTACCTGATCATTGTTACCCTGTTCTTGGCAGCAGCGGCTAACGCTCAGATCACCACATCTACCATCAGTGGTAAAGTGGTTGACCAGCGCGGCCAATCTATGCCCGGTGTTACCGTATCCGTTTTAAACAATAGTACCGGCACACGCTACGGCTCACAAACCAACAGCGATGGCCGTTACACTATTCCTAACATTAACCCAGGTGGCCCTTATACAATATCTGCCACTTTTGTTGGTTCTAAAAAAGACGAACGTACTGATGTTAACCTTTCTTTAGGTAACGCTACTTTTAACTTCCAGCTTGTTGATGAAACAACAGCACTTAAAGAAGTTAGGGTTGTTGCGGGCCCATCTAAAACCGGGGCCAGTACACGCATCAATCAAAGCCAGATCCGTAATATGCCTACCATCAACCGTAGCTTACAGGATCTTACACGTACTACTCCCCAAAGCAACAATAACTCTTTCCAGGGTACCAACTTCCGCTATAACAACGTAACGCTTGATGGTGCTATTAATAACGATGCTATCGGCTTCAGCCCATCATTAGGTGGCCAAAGCAATGCATCTGGCCAGGTAGGTAGCAGTACCCGCACCAGCCCGGTGTCATTAGATGCAATACAGGACATTCAGGTTTTGGTGGCCCCTTACGATATCAAGATTGGTAACGTGTTAGGTGGTAGTATAAACGCTGTAACCCGCAGCGGTACAAATGATTTTACAGGTTCAATTTATGGTTTTGGCCGTGGCGCCTTCCTGGTAGGCCCAAACAATGCTTCGGCTGCTGCCGGTGGCGACGGTTCTAAACTGCCAAGCTCATTCCATGATTATCAAACAGGTATCCGCTTAGGTTTCCCTATCATCAAAAATAAATTGTTCTTCTTTACCAACGAGGAGATCGCCCGCCGTCAGGATCCTGTTATCCGCGGTGCAGATGGTACCGGTTCTACGCAGATCTTATCGCTGGCAGATGCACAAGCTATCTCAGCTAAATTTGCTGCTGCAGGTTTTGATGCAGGCACTTATGGTAATACCAGTATCTATTCAAACTCAAACAAATTCTTTAACCGCTTAGACTGGAATATCAATGATAATAACCAGTTAACTATCCGTAATAATACCATTACATCAACCGCTACCAACCTTGAGCGCGATCAGCAAAACTTCCGCTTTGGTGGTATCGATTATACCTCACACAATAACTCAACATCAACAGTTGCGGAGTTAAAGTCAAGGTTATCTAATACTGTTAACAACAGTTTGGTATTAGGTTATTCAAACGTACATGATTATCGCGACCCTAACTCAAATCCTGCTTTACCGCAGATAGAGATAACCGGCAAAACGCCTGGTACTACCATCTTCCTGGGTACCGACCGCGAGGCTGCTATATTTGATATGCACCAGAAGACCGCTGAGTTTACCGATAACCTTACCTGGACTAAAGGCAAACATAACTTTACCTTTGGTACTCACAATGAGTTTTACAACATCACCTACAACTTTGTAAACTCATGGAACGGCCGTGATGCATTCAAAAGCGTTGCTGATTTCTTAGCTGATAACCCATCACGTGTACGTGCCAATTACAATTACACAAACAACACACGCGATTATATTTTAAATAACCCATCTGCACAGTTTAAAGTAAACTTACTGAGCTTATACGGCCAGGACGAGATACAATTGACTGATAATTTTAAGCTGACTGCAGCTTTACGTGTTGATTATGCAGATGTGCCTAACAAACAACCGTTAAGCGATAAAACTACAAATGCCCCAGTTGACCCTAACTATGGCAACACCTTCACCTACACCAAGCCAAAGGATATTAAACAGAACTACTTAAATAACTTTGAGTTTAACCCGCGTGTATCATTCAACTATGATATCAACGGCGACCAAAGCGTTATTTTACGTGGTGGTAGCGGCTTGTTCACCGGTCGTGTACCGTTTGCCTGGTTTGGTTACGCGTTTTACAACAACGGTAAAACCTACGGTGCTTACGATGGCAACCCGCCAGCAGCAGGCCCAACTATTGTTAAAGCCCCTGCTAATGGTGGTGCACAAGCAGCACAAGATAGAGGTGTTAATATCACCAACGCGGCTGGTGCAACCCAGGTTGACCTTATTGACAATAACTTTAAGATGCCGCAGGTTTGGAGAAGCAGCTTAGCGCTTGACTATACCACAACTGACCAGTGGAGATTTACCATAGAAGGTATTTACACCAAAGTTATTCATGACCTAAAGTTTCAACAGGTTAACGTAACTGATAAAGTCGCTTACTATCCTTATGACACTCAGCAACAGCAGCCTATCTTTGTTAACCAAAAGATAAATACACTATACACAAACGCTTACCTGTTATCAAACACCAGTCAGGGCTACCGTTATAGTGCAACAGCACAGGTGTCTAAGAATACCCAGTTTAACCCAATGTCTTCATTGAACTTTATGGTTGCTTACACCTACGGTCATTCAAAAGATGTAACCAACGGTATCCGTAACTCAATGGAATCAAACTGGCAGTTGAACCAGGCATTAAACCCTAATAATCCGGGTTTAGCTAATTCAAACTTTGATATCCGTAACCGTATCGTATCTACAGTTAACTTTAAACATGATTGGGATGCCGCTCAAAGATTGACCGCTAACTTCAGCTTCTTCTTTAGCGCACAATCTGGTAACCCTTATACTTACGGTTTCTACCCAAGCGCTATCGATGGCACAGGTCAGCAAGTTAGCTTGGCCTACATCCCTAAAAAAGGAGAAACAGTTAACTTCTTTAATAATATAACAGGTGGTGCTACCGCAGCACAACAGGCAGCCGCATTCGATGCGTTCATCGACAACAGCAAATACCTGTCATCGCGCCGTGGTAACTTTACACAACGTAATGCTGCCTTTACACCATGGAACAACCAACTTGATTTCCGCTTTGCGCAGGATTTCAAAATAGGTAACGGTAAACGTAAACAAGTGATCACTTTTACCTATGACATCGTGAACCTTACCAATCTGTTAAACAAGAAATGGGGACAATACTATTTCTCTGCTAACACCTTTAACTCTACCGCGAGCGTTGGTTTAACGCCTATTAAGGCTGCTACACCAACATTTGCTAACGTGCCGACAACGTATCCAAAATATACGTTTGCCGACCCGGGATTGCCTTACTCTGTTGACCTGTTCGCTTCACGCTGGCAGATGCAGTTTGGCTTGCGGTACGCCTTCTAACGGAAATTCTTTTTTCACGCGTTCTTTATATTAATTTAATCAAAACGCCCGCAACCAAAAGTTGCGGGCGCTTTTGCGTTATATGGTGAGTAAAGTTCATGAGTTGACTCATCCGGTCATCGCTCCGCTCGACCACCCTCTCTTCGCTTTGCGAAAAGAGGGTATCAGCAAGAAAAAAATTTCTCACCCTCTTTGCGAAGCAGAGAGGGTCGCGCACGAAGTGTCGCGGGGTAAGTAAAATAGCGAATAGGACTCACCCGATCATCGCTGCGCTCGACCACCCTCTCTTCGCTGCGCGCAAAGAGGGTTAGGAGCAAGGAAATGAAATTCTTCACCCTCTTTGCGGAGCAGAGAGGGTCGACGAGCCGAAGGCGATGTCGGGGTGAGTTAACTATTTAACAAAAAAGTCCCCTCCAACAGGAGAGGACTTTAATCAAAAAGTTCTGTTTAAGAAATTTTATTTTCCAAATCCATCAGGTTGGAAATCAAGCGAAACCGAGTTCATACAAAATCGTTTACCGGTTGGTTTTGGTCCGTCGTCAAAGATGTGGCCCAGGTGCGAGTCACAACGGGCACACAGCACTTCAGTGCGATCCATTCCGTAAGTGTGGTCTTCTTTGTATATAACGGCATCCTTGCGCGATGGCTCAAAGAAACTCGGCCAACCGCAATCACTGGCAAATTTAGCATCAGAGCGAAAAAGCTTGTTGCCGCAAACTGCACAATAGTAAGTGCCTTTTGCATTGGCATTCCAGAATTTACCGGTAAAGGCACGTTCCGTTGCAGCTTCGCGAGCTGTGGCATAGAGGGCCGGGGGTAATATTTTCTTCCACTCGGCATTACTCACGTTTAAATGCCTGGTGTCTGTGTTAGAATAATAAGGGTTATTTGCGTGCCCTTTGCTACTCTTTAAGTTTTGTGCCGATGCTGTGGCAGTTACGCCCATGCATATAGCCAGGCCTATCATTAATTGCTTCATTAGCTTTTAAGCTTGTTTTTAAATACTTTTTTAAATTTTTCCAGTTCGGGCTGTATCACATACTTACAATAAGGCTGGCTGCCATTTTGATTAAAATAGTTCTGGTGATAATCCTCGGCTTTGTAAAACACTTTAAAAGGCGCTACCTGGGTAACGATATTGCTCTTGTATACTTTTTCGGCGTTTAGTTTTTTAATGTAATAGTCTGCCTTTTGCTTTTGGGCGGCATTGTGGTAAAAAATGGCCGAGCGGTATTGCGTACCCACATCATTACCCTGGCGGTTAAGCTGTGTTGGATCATGGGCTACAAAGAAAGCCTCTAATAATTCGTCATAGCTGATCACTGATGGGTCGTATACAATATTACAAGCTTCGGCATGGCCGGTTGTACCGGTACAAACTAATTTGTAAGATGGATTGGGCACCTTGCCGCCGGTAAAGCCGGATGTAACACTTTTTACACCTTTAAGTTGCTGAAACTTTGCTTCGGTACACCAGAAACATCCGGTTGCGAAGGTCGCCGTATCCAGCTTTGCAGCTGTATACTTAGCAGCAGGCTTGCTGCCTGCAAAAGCCGTTGCAGCGAACAATATAGTACAGATAAATAATGCTGATTTTTTTAACATGGTGGCTGTATTCTTGGTTTATTATTATAAACGAGATTTTGACCCGTACGAATTTACAAGTTAAGCCATTAACTTGTTTATGATACCACGCTGACAAAACAAGCTTACAACTATGCAAACTCTTAACGCACCCGTAAGTTGTAAATAGTACATAAAAACGAAACTATGGAAAATAATAATGCATCTGTGTGGTTTATAACGGGTTGTTCTACCGGCTTCGGTCGCGAACTGGCAAAACTGCTTTTAGATAAAGGCTACAATACGGTTATTACTGCACGAAATCCTGACAAAATCAAGGATATCGCCGATGGGCACAATGAGAACAGTCTTGTATTGAAACTTGATGTTACCGATAAGGCACAAATAACCGAAGCAGTTAAACAAACTATTGACAAGTTTGGAAAGATAGACGTTTTGGTTAATAATGCAGGTTACGGATATTTCACCAGTATTGAAGAAGGAGAGGAAGATAAGATCCGCAATCAGTTTGAGACCAATTTCTTTGGTTTAGTGAACATGACGCAAGCGGTATTGCCACATATGCGCGAGCAGCGCAAAGGCCATATTGTTAACTTTTCATCGATAGGTGGTCTGAGGGCATTCACTTCTACAGGATTTTATCACGCTACAAAATTTGCGGTAGAGGGCTTGTCTGAATCATTGTCGCAGGAAGTAGAGCCACTTGGCATTAAAGTGTTATTAGTGGAGCCGGGGCCATTCCGTACTGATTGGGCAGGCAGATCAACAGAACGCACTGAAACTAAGCTCGACGATTACAAAGATACCGTGGGCAAACGTATGGCAGCCAGTTTGGAAGGCAGCGGCAAGCAAGTAGGCGACCCTGTGCGCGGTTCGCAGGCAATTATTGATGCCGTTGAAGATGGCGATACCAAATTGCGCCTGCTATTGGGCAAGATGGCCTTTGATATGGCCAACGAAAAGCTGGATTTGCTGAAGCAAAACTTTGAAGCGTACAAAGAGCTAACGCTGGGCAGTGACTTTCCTGAAAACGAGCGATAAAAAGCAAAAGCCCCGAATAGGGGCTTTTGTTTTTTATGATTATTCTGCTCCCCCTTTAGGGGGCTGGGGGCTTTGTTTACACGTTAAACCTAAAGTGCATAACGTCACCATCCTGCACAATATAGGTTTTGCCTTCAATGCCCATTTTGCCGGCTTCTTTAATAGCCGCTTCAGAGCCGTTGTGTTTTACAAAATCTTCGTATTTGATCACCTCAGCGCGGATAAAGCCTTTCTCAAAGTCGGTATGGATAACACCGGCCGCTTGCGGAGCCGTAAAGCCTTGTGTGATGGTCCATGCACGTACCTCCTGTACACCGGCAGTAAAGTAGGTAGCAAGGTTAAGCAGTTTATATGCCGCTTTGATCAGCTTATTCACGCCCGATTCAGTTAAACCAAGGTCATCCAAAAACATCTGGCGCTCTTCAAAAGTATCCAGCTGAGAAATTTCAGACTCTATTTGGGCAGATATAATTAATACCTCGGCGTTTTCGTCTTTAACCGCTTCGCGTACTTTGTCAACATAGGCATTGCCGGTATTTACTGCGGTTTCATCAACATTGCAAACGTATAAAACCGGTTTGGCGGTAAGCAGGTGCAGGTCTTCAATGTATTCTTTATCTTCATCAGCAACGGGAGCAGTACGGGCTGATTTACCAGCCAACAGGTGCTCGCGGTAAACCAGCGCAACTTCATAAGCCTTTTTGGCTTCTTTATCGCCGCCGGTTTTTGCCATTTTTTCAACCTTCTGGATCTTTTTCTCAATAGATTCAAGATCCTTAAGTTGTAGCTCGGTATCAATGATCTCTTTATCGCGGATAGGATCAACAGAACCATCAACATGTATCACGTTATCGTTATCGAAGCAGCGTAAAACGTGTATAATAGCGTTGGTAGCGCGGATGTTGCCCAGGAACTGGTTACCTAAACCTTCGCCTTTGCTGGCACCTTTAACAAGGCCGGCTATATCTACAATTTCAATAACGTTAGGTACAATGCTCTTCGGATTTACGATCTCAACAAGCTTTGTAAGGCGCTCATCCGGAACGGTGATAACACCTACGTTTGGTTCAATGGTACAGAACGGAAAGTTAGCCGCCTGCGCCTTTGCATTTGATAAACAGTTAAAAAGTGTAGACTTGCCCACGTTTGGCAAACCCACTATACCACATTGTAAACCCATTATTTATTTTTTGAATCAAGATTTCAAGAGCCAGGAATCAAGAAAAGAATCTTGTTTCCTGATTCTTGTTTTCCTGCCTCTTTTAAAAGCGCAAAGATAACAGAAAAAATGCCTTGAAATTTGAAAAAATAAACGACTTTTGCGGGCGGAAAATCCACAGGTAATAAGGTATTAACATGTAAAATTTTAGGTTTATGGAAGAGATGGTTGAACAGATAGAATTACTGCTGGAACAAGATGATAAAAATCAGTTGCAGGAATATTTGAACAACTTAAATATCTCTGACGTTGAAAGCCTGATTGATGAATTGCCTGAGCACGGTGCCAAATTTATTGAGACCCTCAATATTAACCGTGCGGTAAATGTATTCCGCATTTTAGATTTCCCTACGCAGGAGCGTATCATTAAGAAACTTCCGGGTAATAAGATAGCAGAGCTGATAAACGAGTTGCCTCCGGACGACCGTACTTCGCTTTTTGCAGAGCTGCATGGCGATGCGGTTAAAACGCTTATCCTGCACCTTTCACCCGCCGACCGTAAAGAGGCTTTGAGTTTGCTTGGTTATGAGGAAGACAGTGTTGGCCGTTTAATGACGCCCGATTATGTGGCCGTGAGAAAAAGCTGGGATGTGAACCGAGTTTTATCGCACATACGCCGGTATGGAAAAAACTCCGAAACTATCGACGTGATCTATGTGATAGATAGCGGTGGCGTACTGCTTGATGATATCCGCATCCGCGATATTTTATTGGTTGATCCTGAAACAAAAGTAAGCGAGCTGATGGATGGGCGATCTATTTCCCTTAGTGCCAACGACCCGCAGGAAGAAGCCATCAATGTGTTCAGGATGAATAACCGCACTGCGTTGCCGGTTGTAGATGCTGAGAATATTCTTTTGGGTATTGTTACCGTGGATGACATCCTCTGGATCGCTAACGAAGAATATACCGAAGACATCCAGAAAATCGGTGGTACCGAAGCTTTGGATGAGCCTTACCTGGATATCAATCTGTTCAGGCTGGTGAAGAAACGTGTGGGATGGTTAGTGATACTATTCCTTGGTGAAATGCTTACCGCAACCGCCATGGGCTTTTTTGAACATTCGATAGAAAAGGCTGTAGTGCTGGCGTTATTTATTCCACTCATCATATCAAGCGGTGGTAACAGTGGCTCGCAGGCCTCAACGCTTATTATACAAGCCATGGCTTTGGGTGAGGTTACCATTGCAGATTGGTGGCGGGTAATGCGCCGGGAAATCATTTCGGGTTTAATGCTTGGTGCAACACTCGGTATAATTGGATTTTTAAGAATAGGGGCATTTACCTTGTTCAGTACCATGTATGGCCCGCATTGGGTACTTGTTGGGTTAACTATTTGTTTCTCATTAATTGGTGTTGTTTTGTGGGGATCACTTGCGGGTTCAATGCTCCCTTTATTGCTTAAAAAGCTCGGCGCAGATCCAGCAACCTCATCGGCGCCTTTTGTGGCTACTTTAGTTGATGTTACCGGCCTAATCATTTACTTCAGCGTGGCCCTAATGTTTATGAAGGGTGTGTTGTTGTAAAGGAGTTGAAATTATAAGAACAAACCCTGCCCAAAAGGCGGGGTTTGTTGTTTTAAGCAGCCGTTATTAATAGAATGTTGAGAATTAGCATGTTGTAAGACGCTTATCATTTTCATATCTTTAAGAGAAATAATCAGACCTTAAACACAATGGAATTTAACGAAAACATTACGCCGGTACAGCCATCTGCTCAACCGCAATTAATTTTAACAGAAAATGCAATCTACTACCTTAAAAAAGCCGGCGATTGGGCCTATTTCCTGGGCATAGTTGGTTTTATCGCAACCGCCTTTATCGCATTAGCTGCGCTTTTTGTTGGGACAATTATGACAACAATGGCTACAATAAACCCAATGATGGGGGCTGTAGCAGGCATGGGTGGATTAATAACCGGTATTTACCTTTTAATAGCGGCGGTAAGTTTCTTTTTCGCGCTGTACCTGTACCAGTTTGGTAACCGTATTAAAAGTGCAGCAGCAACTTATAATACCGATGAATTAACCAATGCCTTAGGAACACTAAAGTCGTTTTTTAAGCTATGGGGCATAATTACCATCGTATATATTTCTCTCATGATATTAATATTTGCCGGCAGCATTATAGCAGGTATCGGTGCAGCCTCTGCCATGAGGGGTTAAAGAATTAATCATAAAAGAAAACCCCGCATCTTTAATAAGGGCGGGGTCTTTTTATTAATTAAGGGGTTGAAAATCTTACTTGTTAGAACGAGAAATCTTCATCGGCAGGAGCGGCTTCAGGGCTTTCGCTAAACTCGTAACGTTTTTCGGTTACATCCTGGTGAGCTTTGATGTATTCTACCGTGTCTTTAAGGCCTTCAGCAAATTTTTCAAAGTCCTCTTTGTAGAGGAAGATTTTATGTTTGATAAAAACACCATCCTCAAGGCGTTTTTTGCTCTCGGTAATGGTTACGTAATAATCGTTAGACCTTGTTGCCTTAACATCAAAAAAATATGTCCTTTTACCGGCTCTTACTTTTTTTGAATAAACCTCTTCGCGCTCTCTGTTGTCAAAATCTCCCATATTTGTGCTTAGTGTAATAGTTTTGGTGCTATAAAAATATATAAAAGTGTTGCAATTGCAAGTATTTATTCACAAATATTAAATTTTTATAAAAACTTTTACGCTGTTTTGCTGTATAGGGTTACGCTTCTTCCTGCTCTTCGAGCAATTGTTTTTCATAAAGCTCAAAGTAAGCGCCTTTAAGCTCCATTAGATCATCGTGTGTGCCTTGCTCTATGATCCTTCCATCATCAAGTACCAGGATGTTATCAGCGTTTTTTATGGTAGATATGCGGTGGGCTATTATAATACTTGTTTTACCTTGCATAATACGGCCGAGGTTGCTCAAGATCTCCTCTTCGGTACGGGTATCAACGGCAGATAAGCAATCATCAAATATTAAAACCTGCGGCTGCTTTACAATAGCGCGCGCAATACTCACGCGTTGCTTTTGGCCGCCTGAAAGCGTTACACCGCGTTCGCCTATCAGGGTATCAAATCCATGTTCCAGTTCTATGATATTGCCGTAAACAGCAGCATCTTTTGCGGCCTGTTCAACTGCGGGCATATCTAACACATCAGCGCTAAAGGCAATATTATGTGATATTTTATCAGAGAACAGAAAAACTTCTTGTGGCACAAAACCTATTTGCGAACGATAGTTGTTCAGGTTAAGGCTGTCGATAGTTTTGCCGTCGATAACGATCTGTCCGCTGCTAACATCATACATCCGCATGATGAGGTTGGCAATGGTTGATTTCCCCGACCCTGTGCGCCCGATGATGGCCACCATTTCACCTGGATTTACGGTAAAAGACACATTTTTTAGGGCGGTGATACCTGTATCGGGGTAATTAAAGGTTACGTTATCAAATTCTATCTTACCTGCAACCTTATGCAATGCCGCAATGGGCGAAATGATCTCCGGTTTTTGGTGCAAAAATTCGTTGATACGTTTTTGTGAAGCAGCAGCCCGTTGTATCAAAGAGGTTACCCATCCCAGAGAAATTACCGGGAAGGCCAGCATATTGAGGTAAACAATAAACTCGGCAATGTTGCCTGATGTGATGTTACCCTTCATTACTTCAACCCCGCCAATGTACATGGTTATCACATTGCTTAACCCTATCAGTAATAACATAGAAGGGAAGAAAATGGCCTGTACCCTGGCCAAAGCCATGCTCTGGGTTTTATAGTCCTCACTTTCGGCAGCAAAGCGCTGCCTCACAAAATTCTCGCGCACATAAGAACGTATCACCCTGATGCCCGAAAAATTCTCCTGCACAAAACTTGATAAGCCTGATAACCTTTGCTGTATTTTTTCGCTACGCGTTTCAATAATGGTGTTTACGTAGAAGATAACCACTGCGAGGATAGGCAGGGGCAGAATAGAAAATATAGCCAGCCTAACATTTACAATAAGCATGGCATATATAACCAGCGCAAACAATACCACCGTGTTGATGCTGTACATAATGCCCGGCCCAAGGTACATGCGCACGCGGCTTACGTCTTCAGTAACACGATTCATCAGGTCGCCGGTGTTGTGGCGACGGTAAAATGCCAGCGATAGCACCTGGTAGTGCGCGTAGATCTCATTTTTAAGGTCATATTCAATGTGTCGCGACATCAGGATGATAGTCTGCCGCATAAAGAACAGGAACAAGCCCCGCAACAACGCCAGAATCAATACCAGCATCCCGAAGAGTAACAGGCTCGATCCAAAAATATCATAGATCATTTCCTGGCGGTTAAAGCCCGAGAATAATTGATAGACGCCGATATTATCAGTAACCAAGTCAAACGCTACGCGGATAACCTGTGCAGGCAGCACCCCAAAAATGTTTGATATCACCACAAATAATACACCCGGGATAAGGCGCCAGCGATATTTGTAAAAGAATTTATTTAGGTAAGCGAGGTCTTTCATTAGAATAACCAAAAGTACGGTATGCTATTTTATAAAGCAACCATGCCTACGTCATCCTTTTGATGCTTGTATTAAAAGCATTGTCAGATCAATAAATGTAACGCTCAATAATTATCCTCTCGCTCCCAGCTATTCTGTAGTTGCAGAGGTCATCAAAAGACATTTACACCGTCGGGCTTCACTATTAACTTAGCCTAATTTCCACTCTTCTGTTTCGTTGGCGGCCTTCTGCAGTGCGGTTGCTGGCAACCGGTATGGTGCTGCCAAAAGGTGTGGTGACAATTTTTGCAGCAGAAACCCCCTTGCTAACCAAGAAGTCCTTTATTGCGTCAGCGCGTTTTTGCGAAAGCTGCCAGTTGGGTACACGGCTGCCTACGGCATCGGCGTGGCCACGCAGTATAATAGGGTAGTTACCTTCTACAAGCAGTTTAGCTAATTGCGTAAGCCTCTCATTATAAATAGGTCGCAGATTAGCTTTTGCGAAATCAAATTGCAGGTTTTTGGTCATAGCTGCCACAGAAAGCCCTGCCTTGTAACGGCGCATGGCATCGGGCGACATTTTTGCATGTTTATTTACTGCAATGGCATTAACACTTACCAGTAATAAAATAGCGGTAAAGGCTGCGATCATATTTTTCATAACTAACTAATTTGGAGTGTAAAACAAGATTCAACAGAATAATGGGTTCGTACAACTATTTGTTTTACAGGTTTTTGCAATTGTATACCTCTGTGTGAATATGTGTGAACCCTTGTTGTTATCGTGAACAGCACTATCTGTTTTAGGGGAATTAATAATGAGCTAACGATATGGGTAATACCGGCCTTCAGTTTAATGCCTGACGAATTATTGGCGCATGGCGTGTGCCGCAGGTAACGCCCCTCAATCTCAAATTTTAATCAACCTTTAATGCCTCGTATAGCTAACTAAACTTGTCACAACAAAAAAAACCGCTACTTTTGCAGTGCTGATTAATAATTGCTGATACATGTCTGCACAACAAACAACCGATAGCATATTTAGCCAACTTGAGGCTTATGGCCACCAAAAGGTTGTGTTTTGCAGCGACCCTCACACTGGCTTAAAAGCTATCATTGCCATACATGATACCACTTTGGGCCCCGCTTTTGGCAGCACCCGCATGTGGACTTATCGTACCGAGGCCGAAGCATTGTATGATGTTTTGCGCCTTTCAAAAAGCATGACCTACAAGTGCGCCATTGCCGGTTTAAACATGGGTGGCGGCTATTCAGTGATCATAGGCGACTCGCGACGTGACAAGTCTGAAGCGATGATGCGCAAATTTGGCCGTTATATCAAGAACCTTAATGGTGAATTTATAACGTCTGAAGATGTAGGCACCAGTCCGCGTGATATGGAATATATCCGCATGGAGACAGAGCATGTTACCGGTATCCCTGAGAGTTTAGGCGGTAGCGGCGACCCTGCACCGGTGGCAGCAAAAGGCGTGTTAATGGGCATTAAGGCGGCTGTACGTGAAATGTATGGTAACGATACTATAACCGGCCGCTCCGTAATTGTGCAAGGTATAGGCCACGTTGGCGAAACATTGGTGAAGCTGCTTCGCGAAGAAAATGCCAAGGTCTATGTAAGCGATATTAACGAGGACAGGGTTAGGCAGGTATCAAAAAAATACGGTGCCGAGGCAGTATCAAATAACTCGATATTTGATATTGATGCTGACATCTATTCGCCATGTGCGTTGGGTGCAACTATCAATACGCAAACCATCAGCAAGCTTAAAGTGGGCATTATTGCAGGCTCTGCCAATAATCAGTTACAGGATGAGGACGAACACGGCAAAATGCTTTTAGATAAAGGTATACTATTTGCGCCGGATTACGTTATTAACGCAGGTGGTATTATAAATTGCTATTCGGAATTGCAGGGATTTAGCAAACGACGCACCATGCAGCTTACCGAAAATATTTATGAAGCTACCCGCAACGTTTTAAAACTTTCTAAGGCAGAAAACATTTCTACCATTGAAGCGGCAAACAAAATTGCTGAAAAACGTATTGCAGACATTAGAAAAGTAAAATCAACCTATTAGAAATTATCATACGGCCAATTTAAGAGGATAAACAGGCCATAATCGTTCTTACAAAAATGCTAAACAGAAGACACCTTAGGGTAAAAGTGTTACAATCGCTTTACGCGTATCATCAGTCGGATACCAAAGACATTAAACTTTCTGAAAAAAACCTGCTAAACGGTATCGACCAGGTTTTTGAAATGTACATCTGGATGTTATCGCTTATTAACGAGACTATCGAGTACGTATCCCGCGACGCGGAAGAGAGGGCAAACAAACACCGCCCAACTGCCGAAGACCTTAACGTTAACCAAAAGATCTTAACTAACCGCTTTTACCTTTCGGTATTGGATAACAAGGATTACCTAAATGGTATCCGCAAATACAAAATAGATTGGAGCTTTGACCCGGAGCTGGCCAAATCACTTTTCACAAGCCTTAAAAATTCACCGGAATACGCCGAATACCTGGCAAAAACTGACGATACCATTCAAAGCGATAAAGACATTATCAAGTTCATCTTTAAAAAGGTGATCTTAAAATCGTCGTTAGCGGAGCAGGTTTTTGAAGATAAATTTATTTACTGGCCTACCGATAAAGAGGTTTTGCAGGCACTGATCGCCAAAACCTTTAAGAACTTTGCTTCAGAAAACTTTGCAGAGAATAAACTTGCAGAAATTAGTGGTAACTGGACAGAAGACCGCGAATTTGTGGTAAACCTGTTTGAGCAAACTATCAGGCACGATGTAGAATACCAGGCTTTAATAGCCGAAAAGACCCAGAACTGGGAGCCCGACCGTATTGCTATGATGGATACTTTGCTGATGAAGATGGCTATTGTAGAGTTTATTAACTTTACATCTATCCCGGTTAAAGTAACCATTAATGAGTACTTGGAGATCTCAAAGGAGTTTAGTACGCCGAAGAGTAATTCGTTTATAAACGGTATTTTAGATAAAATTTTAGCAGAATTAAAAGCCGGTAACAAGGTGCGCAAATCTGGCAGGGGATTAATTGAATAACCATTATTACAGTTAAATATGAAAAAGTTTTTTTTATGCATAGCAGCCGCCGGTTTAATGTTAACCGCCTGTAACCAGGGCGCAAAACATGACGCATCTACCGCTACAGATACCACTGCAAGCGCAGCGCCAGCTGCCGCAGATGTGGCAAATGCACCTGTTATTAAACTGGATAAAGACACGCATGACTTTGGTAAAATAAAAGAAGGCGAAAAAGTAACTTATGCCTTTAAATTTGTAAACAGCGGAAAGTCGCCATTGATCATAAAAGATGCTGTTGCAACATGTGGTTGTACCACGCCGGAGTGGCCTAAGGCACCCGTACAACCCGGCGCAGCAGGCGAAATCAAAGTAACCTTTAATAGTGCAGGTAAAGTTGGGTTACAGGATAAACAGATTACGGTTACTGCCAATACTAACCCTGCACAAACAATGATGCATTTAATTGGCGAAGTAACTGCAAAATAAATTAAAACGATTGATGAAGAGGAGAAGCAAATGAATGAATCACTCATTCGCTCATTCAATCTATCACTCATTACAATAATTCAATAATTAATTTAGATGATAAGTACAATTTTATTACAAGCCGGCGGCGGCATGGGAGTTCAGCAGTTGATCATGTTTGGTTTAATTGCAGTAGTGTTCTATTTCTTTATGATCCGCCCGCAGGTTAAAAAGCAAAAAGATCAAAAAAAATATACCGAAGAACTTAAAAAAGGCGACAGGGTTATTACTACAGCAGGCATACACGGCCGCATTTACGAGGTTGCAGACACTACCTTTGTTGTTGAGGTTGAGAATGGCGCACGCATTCGTTTTGATAAATCAGCTATATCGCTTGATGCATCGAAAGCGCTGAATACACCGGCTACTGTTAAGTAAGGCTTTGCTGAGGTAAAAGGCTAAAGGTAAAGGGCGAAAGGTTTCTCTTTCGCCTTTTTGTTTATGTGCTGTAAAATTACCTTTCGCCTTTTATCCACAAAGTGTACCTTTAACCTTTAACCTTTAGCGTTTAACCTTTCGCCTTTAACCTTTTACTCAAAGAAGAAATGGCCATTATCAAACTATCAGCAATAGAACGGCGGCGGTTATCGGTTTTTGTAACCTGCCTTGTTTTTGCTGTGTTTGCCTGGTTGTTTACTGCGCTTTCTAATACTTATAAATTTACCATACGGCAAATTATTAATTATAAAAATCTGCCTCAAAAAAGGGCCTTTTATCCGCTTCAGGCAGATACTGTCAGCGCCATTGTGCAGGGCACAGGCTGGCAAATGCTTTTCTCGAAGGTTGATTACAACAATAAACCCATCAATGTTGATCTGCACACGTTAGAGACCAAAAACTTTATTGTTATCAGTCAGCAATTGAAGCAGATAAACGCTAAGAAAGATCTTAATCACGAGATCATAGCGCTAAACCCCGATACGCTTTTCTTTGATTTTAGTAACCGGATCATCAAGCGGGTGCCTGTTGAGGTGGTTAGTGACATACAATACCAAAAGCAGTTTTCGCAATCAAACGACCTCATGATAAAGCCGCGGTATGTAACCATCAGCGGCCCGGCAGAAGTGCTGGCAAAAATAACAAGCTGGAAGACGGATACGGTTAAACTTCAAAATGCGAATGAAGATTTTATTGGCAGGATAGCATTGCAAAAACCTAAAGAGGGAAACCTGGCAGTCATCCCGAGAGCGGTGACTTTGACCATCCCGGTTGATGAGTACACCGAAAAAACATTGGAGATACCGGTAAAGGTGATCAACAACCAGCGGTATTATGATATTAAGGTTTTTCCGCAAAAGGTAAAGGTTACGTTTACAACATCGCTTACGGATTACCCCGAAATGAACGAGGACGATTTTGAAGCAGTTGCCGATCTTGACCTTTGGCGCCATAACGGTTACAACACTTTGCCTGTGAAAGTTACACGAATGCCATCGTACAGCAAAGTCACCAAGATAGAGCCGCAGGTAATTGATTTTATCATAAAAAAATAATGCTTAAAGTAGGGATAACAGGTAACATCGGTAGTGGAAAAACTACCGTTTGCAAGGTATTTGAAGTGCTGGGTATCCCGGTATTTTATGCTGACGAAGCTGCCAAAAAGGTAATGATAGAAGATGACGTGCTTATCGATGCTATCAAAGCTGCTTTTGGTAACGAGGCTTATTTTGAAGATGGCTCACTTAATCGCAAACACATCGGCAGCATTGTTTTTAACAATAAACAGCGGTTGGAGGAACTTAATGCCCTGGTGCATCCCGCCGTGTTCAGGGCTTTTGATGCTTGGGTGGAAAAGCAGACCAATGTTCCTTACGTTTTAAAAGAAGCCGCAATTTTGTTTGAGAGCGGCTCATACAAAAAATGCGACCGCAGTATTTTAGTTGCCGCACCGCTGGACATTCGCATTGACCGGGTAATGAAGCGTGATGGGGTTACCGCTAATGAAGTAAAAAGCCGGGAAGCACGCCAATATCCGCAGGAAAAAAAAATGGAACTGGCGGATGACATTATCATCAATGATGATAGCGAACTGGTAATCCCGCAGGTGCTAAAGCTGCACGAATTGTACTTGTCGCTCGCTAATAACAAATGATCTTAGACGATTTTATTGCTTACAACATCAATGGCCTTTATTGCCGTTATGCTGATTTTTACCTCGATCCGCAGCAGCCGGTAGGTAACGCGGTAATCTCACATGCTCATGCAGATCACGCCATTGCCGGGAACCATAACGTTTACGCTACGGAAGCTACCCTGGCTTTTATGGAATTGCGTTATGGTAACAAGAAGGCCAAAGTAAGTTACACGGTACCTTATCATACACCCTTTAAAATAGGAGAGGTTCAACTCACCTTTATCTCGGCGGGCCACATGCCCGGCTCTGCACAGATATTAATGGAATACAAGGGCGTTCGTTACCTGTATACCGGGGATTACAAATTACAGCCCGACGATACCTGTGAACCCATTGAATGGGTAAAAGCCGATGTGCTGATCACCGAAACAACTTTTGCCGATCCATCAACTCAACACCCCGACCCAGTAAAAGAGATCCAAAAGCTAAATGACATCAAGATAAACATCCTGTTGGGCGCATATAGTTTAGGCAAAAGCCAGCGCCTCATCAGCATGATAAATAAATATGCGCCGCAGAAAACAGTGCTGGTGCACCATCGCATAATGCCGATAAACTCGGTTTATAAAAAGCTGGGCTATGATATTGGCGCACACCAAGTGTATAACCGCAAGCTGATGAAAGAGCAGAAGGAGTACGTTTACATTGTGCCACCCTTTACATTCGATAGCTACATAAGGGCTACGGGTGTTAAGCGGCTATTCGCATCAGGCTGGAAGAACCTGCAGGCCAACGCGCAGGATACCCTTTTTATATCAGACCATGTGGATTGGAACGATATCCTTGAAGCTGTAAAGCAGGTGCAACCTCAGCAAATATGGACCTTGCATGGTGATGGGCGACAACTAAAGGAATATTTTAAAAATGATATTTTTGTCAAAATCATCGGGTAATGCTACAGGAGAATATCGACTATTATATCAATCCGGATGGTAACTTCGTTTTTACAAAAGAATACCATTTAAAACGCGGATATTGCTGCAAAAACAAGTGTTTGCATTGCCCCTGGCACTACGGCAGGCCCAGGCCGGGCGAACAACCTAAAAATAAATAGGTTATATTTGCGGTTCAATTTTCGGTTATTATGGGAATAGAAGAAGATATCAAAAGCACCAATTTTGAGGACAATTACCATAAAATGGTTATCAACCTCGGCTACACGTCGGGCTGGATAAATAATTACATGCGCCCGGCTTTTGAGAAACACAACTTAACTCAGCAGCAGTTTAATATCCTGCGTATTTTACGTGGTCAGCACCCAAAACCGGCCACTGTGAATATGCTTAAAGAGCGAATGATAGATAAAATGTCTGATGCCTCACGCATTGTTGACCGCCTGGTGCAAAAAGGACTGGTATCGCGCTGCACCAACTCCAGCGACCGCCGCGCTGTAGATATCCGCATCAGCGATGAAGGTTTAGCCATCCTCAAGAAAATGGATGTCGACTTCAAAACAAAAGATCTCTTCAAACAAAACCTCACCGAAGAAGAAGCAGGCCAGCTAAGCGATCTGTTGGATAAGATGAGGGGATAGGAGAAAGTCAAAAGTCAAAATTTAAAAGTCAAAAATCAAAATCTACCAGAGCGGGAGCGAAGATGATTAAATATGTCATCGCGGGGAGCGACAGCGACGTGGCAATCTCATCGCGCTCAAACCACCCTGTCATTTCGAACGAGCGACAGCGAGGAGAAATCTTCTACGCTTCATTTCTCGCTCGAAATAAAATAATTTCTAAGTTATCGCCCTCTTTGCGCAGCAGAGAGGGTCGACCAGCCGAAGGCGTCGTCGGGGTGAGTAGACACTCATATTCTTCGAGTGCTCTCCTTCAAAAAGTATTTCTCTGATACCACGTAAAACCAAACGCAAATAACCACCCAACCAAACTACCATACAAAGCGCCAAGCACAACATCTACCGGAAAGTGCACGCCTACGTAAACCTGCGCAAAGCTTATTGTAGCGGCCCACAAAATAGCTAATGGCATTATCCATTTATGGCGTTTATAGAAGATGATTCCCAGGAAAATGGCTATTGCAAAGTGGTCCGTAGCATGCGTGGATGGGAAACTGTAGCCCGTACCACATGGCACGCGGCTGATCACGGCGGCACTGGTATAAGGGTCGCGGCAAGGTCTCAGTCGGTGCACCGCAGGTTTGATAATGCTGGCGCTGGTAAAATCGGCAAAGCCTGCAGATAAGGCCAGGAAAAGCACCATCACAGCACCTTGCTTCTTATACCGCCAAATGCTGAAACCGATAATGAAAACATACAGCGGTATCCAAAATTTTGCATTACGCATAACCGGCAGCACAGTATCAAAAAATGGGTTAGCCCACTCGTGGTTTATGATGTAAAATAAATGCCTGTCCAGGTCGAGCAAAAAATCGGGCATTGTGGTTTGTTTGAATGCTTTATACGTTAATGATACCGGCCCAAATATATGTGAATTTTACGCTGCCATAGTTTAATTATTGCTATTTTTGCGGCTTAACATCTATATACGTTTTGACACTCATAAAATCAATTTCAGGCATTAGGGGTACCATAGGTGGCGCTGCAGGTGAAGGCCTAACCCCGTTAGACATTGTTAAATTTACTTCTGCTTACGGCAGCTGGGCTGTAAAACGCTCAGGTGTAAAAAAGATAGTGGTTGGCCGTGATGCACGTATATCAGGCAGCATGGTTAACAACCTGGTAATTGGTACGCTGCAGGGCTTAGGTATTGATGTGATTGATCTGGGCCTTTCAACAACCCCAACCGTTGAGGTTGCCGTGCCCGATGAGAAAGCTGCAGGTGGCATTATTCTTACTGCCAGCCATAACCCAAAACAATGGAACGCCCTTAAATTGCTTAACGAGAAAGGTGAGTTCATCAGCGATACCGATGGCAAAGAAGTCTTGGATATTGCAGAACGCAGCGATTTCGTTTATGCTGATGTTAATGATCTGGGTAAGCATATTCATGATGATAGCTACCTGCAAAAACATATTGATAAGGTTTTAGCATTGCCTTTAGTTGATGTTGAAGTAATAAAAAAAGCCAACTTTAAAGTTGCCATTGATTGCGTTAATTCTACCGGTGGAATCTTCATTCCGGCTTTGTTAAAGGCTTTAGGTGTCCAAACTATTTATGAACTGTATTGTGAGCCTGATGGTCACTTCCCGCACAACCCGGAACCGTTGCCCGAGAATTTGGTGGCGCTTTCAAAAGAGGTAACAAGCAAAAACGCTGACCTGGGTATTGCCGTTGACCCTGATGTTGACCGCCTTTGCTTTGTTTGTGAAGACGGCAGCATGTTTGGCGAGGAATATACTTTGGTGGCCGTTGCTGATTTTGTGCTGAAACATACTAAAGGCAATACGGTATCAAATCTTTCATCAACCCGTGCGCTGCGCGATGTTACCGAGAACCATGGCAACGAATACTTTGGTGCCGCGGTAGGTGAGGTGAATGTGGTAAACAAGATGAAAGAAGTGAACGCCATTATCGGCGGCGAAGGCAACGGTGGGGTGATCTACCCCGAGTCGCATTACGGCCGCGATGCATTGGTGGGTATAGCTTTATTTTTAACGCACCTGGCTAATTACGGCAAGCCTGTATCGGTACTTAGAAAATCTTATCCGGGGTATTTCATCTCTAAAAATAAGATCACTTTAACGCCTGAGATGGATATAGACAGCCTGCTTTTAAAGGTTGAAGAAAAATACCATAAACAGCCGCACAGTACTATTGATGGCTTAAAGATAGAATTTGATAAGCAATGGGTACACCTGCGCAAATCAAATACAGAGCCTATCATCCGCATTTATTCAGAGGGAGATTCTGAAACCGGTGCTGATGGCTTGGCCAACAAGATAATTGCTGATATAAAAGAGATTTTGAACTTGAACGAATAGAAATACTGTTCGCCGGATTGGAGAACCCTGCGGATAATGTTTCTATTTTTTACTGACTTATATTTATTAAAAAAACGATGCGAGTTTATTTCGACAACGCCGCTACTACCGCGCTTGACCCTGAAGTGTTAAAGGAGATGTACAAAGTGATGGAGGGCCAATTTGGCAATCCATCATCTATCCATGCCCACGGGCGCGAGGTGCGAACGTTGATAGAGAGATCGCGCAAAACCATAGCCAACCTGCTGCATACTTCGCCCGCGGAGATATTCTTCACCAGTGGCGGTACCGAAGCTGATAACACTGCCATCCGTTGCGGTATTATTGATCATAAGCTTACGCATGCTATTACCACTAAGCTTGAACACCATGCCGTTTTGCACACGCTGCAAGCCATGGAAAAAGCCGGTGCAATTAAGTTAAGCTATCTTGATGTTGATGATAAAGGAAGCGTTGATTATGATCAGCTTGAGAAACTGTTGCAAAATAACGAACGCAGCTTTGTATCACTGATGCACGCTAACAATGAGTTAGGTACACTTACCGACCTTGAACGCGTTGGCAATATCTGCGAAGCGTATAATGCCCTTTTTCATAGTGACACCGTACAAACGGTAGGTCATTACAAACACGATCTGAGCAAATTGAAGTTGCAGTTTATGGTTTGCGCTGCACATAAACTTCACGGACCAAAAGGTGTAGGCTTTTTGCACATCAACCATAAGGTTAAGATAAACCCGATGATCTACGGTGGTTCGCAGGAGCGCAATATGCGTGGCGGTACCGAAAATGTTTACGGTATTGCAGGCTTGGCCAAAGCACTTGAAATTGCGTATGCCGAAATGGACAGTCACCAGGCCTATATCCAGGATCTGAAGTCATACATGAAGGCAAAACTGGAGCAGGGTATCAGCGGTGTTAAATTTAACGGTGAAACCGATCCGGCTAATAGCCTTTATACCGTATTAAACGTATCCTTCCCTGAAATGGAAATGGCAGACATGCTGCTGTTTAATCTGGACATTGCCGGTATTTCTGCATCGGGCGGTAGTGCCTGCAGCTCTGGTACCGACATTGGTTCACACGTGTTAACCGCTATAGGCGCCAATTCGGATAGGCCGTCTGTACGTTTTTCGTTCTCAAAATACAACACTAAGGATGAGGTAGACTACACTGTCGCTAAATTAAAAGAACTCTGCCTGGTAAGCGCATAATCGCTTATTAATTAAAAAAAAGACGCGCCTTCGGTGCGTCTTTTTTGTTTATAACTTGATCTATTCCTACTTGGAGCGGGCTGCGACGCCCTTGAGCGATGGCTGGGAGGGGCTATATACACTGTTCGAATTCCACAACGCCCCGTTAGGGGCCACCGCTTTGTAGGCAAGGTTTGAAAGCTTCTTCTTGCTCCGAAGGAGCTACCCCTTTTACCTCAATGATAAATCAGTTATTCGATTAAATAATTTTCTTAGTTAGAAAATTGGCAGGGCTATTGCTTATGTTAGTGTATCAATTAAAAAACAAAACCTATGATAACTAACAACGAAAACAACTGGAATGACGATGAGAATCGAAACCAGGGCTACACAAATTCTAACGATGATATAGACGATAACCGCCTTGATGATACCGAGGGTGGTGGCAATACCGTTGACGAAGACGATTTGGACGACCAACAGTTGGATGAAGATTATGATGATGCTGATCTAACAGAAGATACCGACTTAGAAGGTACAAATGCAGGTTACGCAGGTAGCATCAATTCGTCTGTCGATAATCCGAATGAGATACCTGAGGAAGGCGAATCAGACAATGAAGGTACAGGCTACTCACAAACGAATGAGCAAAATCAGCCACGTGAAGGTGCAGATACATCATACAGCGAACAAATAGATGTAACCCCGCCAGAGAAACATGAGTTTCCATCAGAAGGCGTGGCAACAAAAACAGATTTCGCCAGTCGCGACCTTGGCCGCACAACCGGCCGTATGGTAGGTCACGAGCCGGGTACTGAAGGCATTTAATAGCCGAATGTATATAATTGAGTGTTACTAAAGAATCAGAAGTTTAAGTATCTTCCTTAGCATTCAAAAGCAAAAAGCAGTACCGATTGGTGCTGCTTTTTTATTATAAGTCAAAACTTAACTTCACTGTTCGTTATCTTAGTCGCTTTGTGTTTAGATGATAAATATGCCTAAAAAGTCCTTTCTCCTTTGTCTGTTCCTCCTTTGTCTAACAGTAGCCTGTAATCGCAAAACCGACCTTTACAAAGTTGTTGGGGTAAAAGACGGTGATACTATGGTATTATTATCGCCGCAATACCAGCAGGTTACTGTGAGGCTGGCAGAGGTGGATTGCCCGGAGAAAAGTCAGGCATTTGGGCAGGCTGCAAAACAGTTTACATCAGATCTTTGCTTTGGCAAAATGGTGAAACTTATCGTTAACAACACCGACCGTTATGGCCGCACCGTAGGGTGGGTTGAACTGGAAGATGGTACCAGCATAAACAAACAACTGGTAAAAAACGGTTATGCCTGGCAATACCGCGCTTATTCAAAAAGTATGGAACTGGCCATGCTGGAGCAGCAAGCCCGCCAAAACCGTCTTGGCTTGTGGCAGGATGCCAATCCCACGCCGCCCTGGAATTTCAGGAAAGGCGAACGCGAAAATCGCGTGGCTAAGAAAGAGACCAAACTTAAAAAGAAACGTACTTATAGAAAACGGCGCCGCAAGCATGTTGATACGCTGGCTTTTTAAAACGCGGCACATTACTTATCTTGCTTGCAAATACCTCACACTCAAAAATGAAAGCATTTAAAGCTATCATCTGCCTCGTGTTTACTGGCGTGCTTATATGGGCATTGCAAACTAAATTTGGTGACATACCGCCGCTTGGAGATTTCTTAAATCCTTCAACCGGTTTCTGGCAAAATGCCGAAAGCAAGAATATTCATGCTGCCGAAAAACTGAAACTAAGTGATCTGCAGGGTGAGGTGACCGTACAATTCGATGATAACCGTATCCCGCACATCTTTGCCAAAAACAATCATGATCTTTATTATGTACAGGGTTATTTAACGGCCCAAGCCCGCCTTTGGCAAATGGATATCCAAACCCGTAGTGCGGCCGGTCGCCTGTCAGAGATCGTTGGCCCCAAGGCGATAGAACTCGATCGGTACCATCGCCGTATGGGCATGACCTACGGCGCAGAGCATACACTTGCAGGTATAATGAAAGACCCTGTGATGAGCAAGGTGATACAAGCTTATAGTGATGGCGTAAACGCCTACATTAAGCACCTTAAACCCGGTGGTTATCCCCTGGAATTTAAATTACTGGGCTATAAACCCGAAGAATGGAAACCTATCAATTCGGCATACCTGCTTAAGCTGATGTCTGAAACTTTAGCAGGCGGCTCAAACGAGTTGGGCCTAACCAACGTGCTGAATAAATATGGCGCTAAGATCACCAATGATCTTTTCCCTGATTACCCGATGCACGAGGATCCTGTGATCCCGGCGGGTACGAAATGGGATTTTAAACCGCTGCCCATCCCGCAGCCTCCTGCAGCTTTTAAAGCGCAGTTGATGGCCGCTATGCAGAATAAGGAAAAGATTGAGGGTATAGGAAGCAACAACTGGGCGGTAAGTGGTTCAAAAACCGCAACAGGTTATCCCATGCTGGCTAACGACCCGCATTTGAACCTTACTTTTCCATCCATATGGTACCAGATGCAAATGGTTGGGCCGGACGTAAACGTTTACGGCGTTACGCTGCCCGGTGCACCTTGCGTAGTTATAGGCTACAATCAAAAAGTAAGCTGGGGTGTAACCAATGTTGACGCTGATGTGCTGGACTGGTACCAGGTAAAATTTGAGGACAGCACCCGCAACAAGTACTGGTATAACAACAAATGGAATAATGTTGAGCGAAAGATAGAGAGGATAAAGGTTCGCGGCCAGGCAGATGTTGTTGATACGGTTTTGTACACGCACCATGGTCCTGTTGTTTATGATAACGCTGCAATGCAGAAGAAAGGCCGCTCAAACGTGCCTGTAGGTAATGCCCTGCGCTGGATAGCCCATGATGAAAGTGATGAATTTAAAACGTTTTATCTGCTAAACCGCGCAGGCAATTATGCAGATTACCGCAAGGCCCTGAATTACTACACCGCCCCCGCGCAAAATTTTGTATTTGCATCTGTTGATAATGATATCGCTATTACGCCCAACGGTAAATTACCGCTCAAGTATAAAGACCAGGGCAAGTTTATTTTAGATGGAAGCAACACCGCTAACGACTGGCAAGGTTGGATCCCGGCAGACCAAAATCCAACCGTTAAAAACCCGCCGCGTGGTTTTGTAAGCTCCGCCAATCAATCATCAACAGACCAAACATATCCGTACTACATCAACTGGAAGTTTGAGGGTTATGAACGCGGTAAGCGGATAAACGATAGGCTGGGTACCATGAAAAAAGCTACCGTCGATAGCCTGCGTCTGTTGCAGATGGATGATTACAGTATCCGCGCGCAGGATATTTTGCCAACCATGCTCAGGTACCTGGATGCTACCAAACTGGATGATTACCAACTGGCTGCTTTAGATTCTGTAAAGCGTTGGAACAAGTTTTTTAAAGCCAGCTCGGTAGGCGCAAGTATCTTTCAAAATTGGTGGCATAAGCTTTATGAGTTTACCTGGCGGGATAATTTTGGCAGCAAAGATACAGTGTACTATTACCCCACCATGGACCGCACCGAAGCCTTGCTGATGAAAGAGCCAAAGTCCGTTTGGTTTGATAATAAACGCACGCCGGCTGTGGAAACCGCTAACGATGTGGTAATGGCATCCTTCATTGCTACGGTTGATGAGCTGATGCGCAACTACGGTAAAATTGGCCCGGATTGGGCTTGGGGAAAGGTGAAAAGCTTTGAGGTTGCACACCTTGGTAATGTGCCGGGCCTTGGCTCCGGTAAATTTGAATCCGGCGGCTCAGGCTCTACCGTAAATGCTCTTATTGAAGGACATGGTCCATCATGGCGAATGGTGGTACAGTTGGGGCCGCAGCCGCAAGGCTACGGTATACTACCCGGCGGGCAGTCCGGAAACCCCGGCAGTTTCTATTACGATGATATGCTTAAAACCTGGCAGCAAGGCCGGCTTAATCAATTACTATATCTGCATTCGGCAACAGAGAAGTCGACACGCATTAAAACAACCTTAACCATCAGCAAATAAGAAATATGTTATTCGGCATTATACTTCTACTGGCATTTGTTTGCGGCTACCTTATTCCATGGTGGGCAGCATGTGCATTGGCGTTTATCGCTGCCATCATCTTCGGTAGAACGTCGAGGCAGGCATTTTGGTCGGGCTTTGGTGGTTTGGCTATTGCCTGGGCAGCGCTGGCTTTATTAAAGAGCATCCCCAACAATCATCTATTAGCCACCCGAGTAGCACAAGTGTTCCATCTTAAATACTGGTGGGCCATGTTGGCAGTTACCGTTTTAATAGGCGGTATAGTGGGTGGTTTCTCGGCGCTCTCGGGGCTTTTGGTGAAAAAGGTTTTTGAGAAGTAAAGCGCCAGATTATTTACGGCAGATGATCTATATAAGAATTTAAAATGGAGTTAAGAGTTAATTATAATGAATTAGAGATATTCGGATTTGATAGCGGCGGATCCGAAATATTACATTATAACGGAAAGCCGTTTAACGGTTTCTCGGTCGATATAGCTAATGGGATTATCAGAGAAGAAAGAGAATTTAGAGATGGTTATTTGCATGGGCTCCAAAGATATTATTACCCAAGCGGTAATCTACAAGAGGAGTATACTCTCATCGATAATGACCTTGATGGGTCTTTTAAACAATATGATGAGAATGGTAACTTGACAAGTGTGACTAATTGGAAAAATGGAATGAAAGTATAGTCTACCACTGGTTGAAGTTTCCAACTTCCCACCACTGGTCGAAGTTTGAAACTTCGACCTAAAAATACTTAAGCTTTCAGCTTAACCAAAAAATGCCCGAACCATCAGATCCGGGCATTTTTTGGTTAAAAAGATTTTATTATTTAAATCTATTCAAAGTAGCTTTCAACTTAACTACTGCGGCGTTGGCGCTGGTAGCGCGGTTAAATATCTCACCGGAAGTTACGCTATCACCATAAAATTCAGCATTTGCAGATTTATTGATGGCCAGGTTTGAACCATTTACGCTGATACCGGCAAATAAACCTTTACTGCGCGAGTAGCTGTAAACTTCGGCTTCCAACTTGTAATCGGTGCTGGCAGTTGAGCTGCGGCCAACAGGGCCTGCCGCTGCTGAGATATCGCCGCCAATGGTGAAATCTCCGTCCTTAACCTCGGTGAGTACACCTTTATGGTGGAACACCAAAACCATATCAACAGATTGTACGCCTATCTGGAAACCGATGCTGCCGCCTGTAAGCGTAACAAATACCGGGTCGCTCCATTTACCATCGGCAAGTTTAACCATGGCAAGGCCTTGTCCGCGTTTACCACCTATGCCAAAACCGGCATTGATCAGTTTCGGGATGATCACGATACCTTCGTACTCCTCAATTAACTGATGAGGGATGGTTTCCTTCATCTTGCTAAAATCCTTAAGTACAGCAGTTGCTTCATTTATTTTTTTGATCCCCTTTTCTTGTATTGCAGTGGCCGATGTAAGAACGATAAACGCACTTAACAGTAGGGGTAGGCCTAAAAATTTAAAATTTTTCATATCGATGTATTTTATTGTGAAATTATAACTCCGAACGGGAGTATTTGTTGCGGGGATTAAGTCGAAATTCAAAATTAAAAAGTTAAAAAAAATAAAGTTTACATACATATTTTAAATCTGCACATCTGCCCATTTGATCACGATAGCGATCGGGACCGCACATTTATATATCTTTGCCACTTGATGGTAAAGCCGGATAAACAACAGGTATTTTCTATAGGTAGCCAAACAGCGTTCAGCGAAACTGCATTGCAGGTTTTCCGCTATCAGGCTGAGCATAATGGATTGTACAAACAGTTTGTGGATGGTTTGAGCGTTCGTCTCGAAGATGTAAGTTCTATCGATAGAATCCCTTTTTTACCGGTCGAATTTTTTAAGGCACACAATGTTGTGGCTACTACCGGGAAGCCGCAGATCACCTTTACAAGTTCGGGCACTACGGGTATGATCACCAGCAGTCATCATGTAAGCGATGTAAGTTGGTACGAAGAAAGTTTTCGCAAAGCGTTTGAAATATTCTACGGAGCTATTAAACAATACACTGTGCTGGCATTACTGCCCGCTTACCTGGAACGCGAAGGCTCATCACTGATCTATATGGCGCAGGATATGATCAACCAATCCGGCAACGCGGATAGTGGCTTTTACCTGTATAATCATCAAGACCTTTACCAAACTCTGCTAAGGCAGCAAGCCAATGCTAAACCAACCTTGTTGATAGGAGTAACCTTTGCGTTGTTGGATTTTGTTGAAAACTACAAACTCGACTTTCCTGAACTGATCGTAATGGAAACCGGAGGTATGAAGGGCCGTCGTAAGGAAATGATACGCGAGGAATTGCACCAAACACTTTGTGCCGGCTTTGGCGTAAAGCACATCCATTCTGAATACGGTATGACGGAGTTACTTTCACAAGCTTACTCAAAAGGCGATGGGATATTTAACTGTCCGCCCTGGATGCGCATCTTAACGCGTGATACCAATGACCCGCTAACGCTTATAGGCACGGGCAAAACCGGTGGCGTTAATATCATCGACCTCGCAAATATCAACTCGTGTTCGTTCATTGCCACGCAGGATCTTGGTAAGATCTATCCGGATGGCTCATTTGAAATATTGGGCCGTTTTGATAATTCGGATATTCGCGGGTGTAATTTGCTGGTGAGCTAAGGTCTCCCCGGTAACATATAAGAAAGAGTAGAAATAAAATTTAATAAAAGTCTCTCCTTTGGAGCGAGTTTGGGTGAGGCAAAAATATTGCTATTTTTGCCCGCATCATTATATCAAAATCATGATAGATAAATTCTTAAACGAAGAGCAGGACCCAAAAGCGGTTGAAAAGGTTTATACCCGTCTGGTAGACCTGCTTAATACCGGTGAGGAGATCATTTATATTGCGGTGCAAAAAAAGCCATTGGTAAACCTGTTTCCTGATTGTATTGCCATAACCAATAAGCGTATCTTATTCTTTACGCCGGCTAACCTTGGCCTTTCTATCAAGTTTGTTGATTTTGTTTGGAAGGATGTGGTTGATGTTTACACCAAAGAGGAAATTATAGGTGCAGTGTTCAGCATAAAAACTGTTGGCGGCGGCGAAATGGGTGTTGATTACCTGCCGAAAGTACAAGCCCGTAAACTATACCAATATGCGCAAGAGCGTAAAGAAGCCGAACGCGAGCTGCGCCGCCAGCGTGAGTTGGAAGAAAAACGTGCCGAATCTGGTTCTATCCAGGTAGATCATCCGGCACAGGCAGTTTTCCAGCCGTCTGCACCTGTTGTGCAACAACCACCTGCCCCTGCACCTGCTCCGGCAGAGCCACCTGCTCCGGCACCTGTTTTTGAAGAACCTAAAAAAGACGAACTAACCGAAAAGTTAAAACGCCTAAAAACATTGTTTGAAAGCGGATTGATCTCTCAGGAAGAATATAACCAGAAAAAATTAGAGTTGCTGAGTGATTTTTGATGTTGGAGATTAGTGGTAGAGGATTAGAGATTAGTTGAGTTTTTCCTAATCTCTAATTAACCAATCTCTAATCACTAAATTAAGCGATCATCAAAGCTATATGGGTGAGTATTTAAAATACTCACCTTTTTTATGTCGGGATGCCAGGGATTGATAAGATAATTGTATTCCTGCGGTACAATGGCCGATGGCACTTTCATCATCAGGTATTTGGTTTCCTGGATAAACTGGTTGCCTATCTGTTTTAGCTCCGCCGGTGATGATGCATCCTGCCAGTTGGTGGGCAGGGTAGAAGCTTCTAACGTTAACATGCTATGCTCAGGAACCTTAATCTCCGCTATGCAAAAGTTTGAGGGCGTAACTAACGGCTGCATGTGTACCAGCACCTCCAGCATGGCAAGCGCCCTGCTCGATGCAAGGTAAACCATTGATCTGCCTTCGCTGTTCCAGCGCCCACCGTACAAACGGGCACCCGTACCGGTAAGGTCATTAATATAGCGGCAGTTGCTGATGCGATAGAGTATCATTAAGCAAAAATACCGTACTCAATACGGCCAAGCTCTTTAAAAACCATATCAAAACCTGCAGAGGTATCTAATATGGTAACAGGTGCTTCGCCATTAAATACCAGGCTTGGGGTTTTAATCCAAATCTTAAACTTATCCATAGAGCCAAACACTTCCTCGCCGCGGGCATAAAGGCGTGCCAGCTCAACGGCTTTTTCAGCATACTCAGTTTTGATGATGGCATCATCTTCGTAACGTTGTAAAGTGCGTTCTGATATGTGCAGTATGTTGGCTAACTCTTGTATGCTTAATGATATTTTTTTGGCAAGTGCCAGCAGCGTTTTTTTAGGAAAACCCTGCCTTGCAAGTTTGATGATATCAAACTCTGAAGATGACCTTGCAGGCTTGGTGCTTAGCAGATCATAAAACGGGGTTACTGAACTTTGGGTAATATACATCGCCATTGGTTCATTAACCTCGTGTTTTGCTGTATGTTTTGTTTTGTACGACATTTATCCAAAAATAAATACAAAATGTCGTAGTTGCAAATTATTCGGCCACAATTAAAAAGTAATTCTTTTTACCTTTTTGTACTACCAGGAATTTGCCGTTTATCAACTGCCCGTTTGTATAAACATCCTCAGGCGTATTTATTTTCACACGGTTAACGGATACGCCGCCGCCTTGTATCATCTTCTTAGCTTCGCCTTTTGATGGGAACACAGTTGATTGGGCCGCCAATAGTTCGGTTGCGTTTATGCCTGTTTCAAATTCGCTTTTAGCAACCGTAAAGTTTGGTACGCCATTGAACAGGTCTAATACCTCGCCATCGTTCAATTCGTTTAAAAACTCAATACCCGCATTGCCAAATAAAAACTCAGATGATTTTATCGCTTTTAAAAACTCAGCCTCACCATGTACGCGTATGGTTATATCTTTCGCCAACGCTTTTTGTAAAACGCGCAGGTGAGGGGCTGCATCATGTTCTGCCTCCATCGCCTCAATGGTTTCACGGGTGTGCAGGGTAAATATCCTGATGTATGATTTTGCATCAGTATCCGTAGTATTTAACCAAAACTGATAGAACTGGTATGGCGATGTACGTGCCGGATCCAACCAAATGGCACCGCTCTCTGTTTTACCGAATTTGGTACCATCGGCTTTTTTGATCAGTTGGGTAGTTAATGCATAAGCCTCGCCCGCATCTTTACGGCGGATAAACTCAGTACCGGTAACAATGTTACCCCACTGGTCGCTGCCGCCCATTTGCAGCACACAGTTTTTATGTTTCCACAGGTAGTAAAAATCGTATCCCTGTACTAACTGGTAAGTAAACTCTGTAAAAGACATGCCGGTATCACCTTCAAGGCGTTTCTTAACAGAATCCTTCGCCATCATGTAGTTTACCGTAATGTGTTTACCTACGTCGCGGATAAAATCAAGAAAAGTAAAGTTTTTAAACCAATCGTAGTTGTTAACCATCTCGGCGCTATTGGCGCCGCTGTTAAAATCTAAAAAGCTTTTAAGTTGCTCTCTAACGCAATTGAGATTATGTTGCAATACATCCTCAGACAGCAGGTTACGCTCATCAGATTTACCGGATGGATCGCCTACCATGCCGGTAGCGCCGCCCACCAAAGCATATGGCTTGTGGCCCGCGCGCTGAAAATGTATCAGCGTCATAATCTGCGTAAGGTGGCCAACATGCAGCGAATCAGCCGTAGGGTCGAAACCGATATAGCCGGATGCCATACCTTTATTAAGTAGTTCCTCGGTTCCGGGCATAATATCATGCAGCATGCCTCTCCAGCGTAGTTCTTCAACAAAATTCATAACTATAATAAAATGAGCAAATATGCGAGGTGCAAAGCTAAAAATAGATGTCGGATTCTAAATGTGCAATTTTCAGATGTGCAGATTAAAAAGGTAAAACTTTCAAACGCATATTCTAATCTGCACATCTTCACATTTGGAATCTGCACATCATCCCCGCATCTGCACATCCTCATATCTGCACATTTGGTTTTCCTCACAATTTTGCTTACTTTTCGTTATATACCTATATGAATTTTCTTTCGCATTATTATTTTGACCGTGATACCGCCAACTGCTACTTTGTATTAGGTACCGTATTGCCCGATCTTTTAAAGAATGCTGATAAAACCATTGTACTGCATCCCGAGAAGTTAAAACATCCTGATAAAAATGTGAACGCTATTATTGCCGGCTGGAACAAACACCTGGAGGTTGATAAGTATTTTCACAGTGATGACTTTTTCGTTACCCATTCGCATAATTTAAAAAAGGAACTTGCGCCGGCTATTATTGGTTCGCCGGTAAAGCCATTCTTTTTAGGGCATATCGCTATCGAACTGATATTGGACAACCTGCTTATTACCACCGGTGAAATAGGTATCAACGAATTTTATGATCATTTAGATAGCTGCCAGGAAGATACCATAGCGGAGTTTTTAAGTTTTGCGGAAATGAAAGACCCAAATAAATTTCTGCGGTTTTACCGCGAGTTTAGGCAAAGCCGCTACCTGCACACCTATATTAATGTAGACCAGATAACTTATGCCTTAAAACGCATTTGCATGCGTGTTTGGCGCAATCCTTTTACCGCCCAGCAAGAGGCAGATATGACAGCTATACTATTGGGGTACCGGCTTGGTTTAATGAGTAGCTTTATGGATGTATTCAATAATATATCCGCTAAGCTGATTTCACCTGCTCAAAATTGAAAATTTGCCTGCATCGGCATGATGTTTACGGCGGTGGTACTCACTTATGTGAATAACTTACTCATCAAAAGTGCTTAAAAACCAATATTTAACATTTATTTTTCTTTTATATACCAAAAATATATCTGTACCTTTGCAATCCCAATTGTATTGGGAAAAAGGAGAATAAATTTTTAATGGCAAAAAAACAAGAAGCAGAAAAAGAATTAAAAGCGAAGCAGGCAGAACTGGAGACAGTATCTGGTGCTCAAAAAGAAACTGTTGAATCGGAAGCAGATTCAATTTCGATCGAAGACATCAAGTCTCAGATCAATGTTACACCAGACCAGGATTTTGACTGGGATGCTGATGACAAAAAATTTGGTAACTACAGCGATAGCGACCGTGAGAAACTTGAAGCTTTGTATGATGGCACTTTCAGCTCTATCAACAAAGGCGAGATCATCTCTGGCACAGTTGTAAGCATCAATAACAAAGATGTGGTATTAAACATTGGCTTTAAATCTGATGGTTTAGTATCAGTTTCTGAATTCCGTGACATGCCTGAGCTTAAAGTAGGCGATGTTGTTGAAGTATTTGTTGAGTCGCAGGAAGATGCTAACGGTCAGTTGGTACTTTCTCGTAAACGTGCTAAAACACAAAAATCATGGGAGCGCATTAATTCAGCTTTAGATAACGATGAGATCATCACAGGTTTTGTAAAAAGCCGTACAAAAGGTGGTTTAATTGTTGATATCATGGGCGTTGAAGCCTTTTTACCAGGTTCACAGATCGATATCAAACCTATACGTGATTACGATGTGTACGTTGGTAAAACAATGGAATTCAAAGTTGTTAAGATAAACCACGAGTTTAAAAACGTTGTGGTATCGCACAAAGTGCTTATCGAAGACGATCTTGAAAACCAAAAAACTGAAATTGTGGCCAAACTTGAAAAAGGCCAGGTATTGGAAGGTACCGTTAAAAACATTACTGACTTTGGTGTATTCATTGACCTTGGTGGTGTTGACGGTTTACTTCACATTACAGATATATCTTGGGGCCGTATCGAGCATCCACGCGAAGTTCTTGCATTGGATCAAAAGATTAACGTTGTTGTTCTTGACTTTGATGACGAGAAAAAACGTATCGCACTTGGTTTAAAACAACTTACTCCACACCCTTGGCAGTCATTGGATGAGAACATCCAAATTGGATCTAAGGTAAAAGGTAAAATTGTTACCGTTGCAGATTACGGTGCATTCTTAGAGATCATCCCTGGTGTTGAAGGTTTGATCCACGTATCAGAAATGTCATGGTCGCAAAACCTGCGTAACCCGCAAGAGTTCTTGAAAGTTGGTGACGAAGTTGAAGCTCAAGTTTTAACTTTAGATCGCGACGAGCGCAAAATGAGCTTAGGTATCAAACAATTGACTCCTGATCCATGGCAAAATGCAGGCGAGAAATACGCTATCGGTACGCAGCATATTGCTACTGTTAAAAACATGACCAACTTTGGTGTGTTTGTTGAGCTTGAAGATGGTATCGACGGCTTAATTCACATCTCTGACCTGTCATGGTCTAAGAAAATTAACCACCCTAACGAATTTACTAAGGTTGGCGAAAAATTAGACGTAGTAGTATTAGAGCTTGATATCGAGAACCGTAAATTGAGCTTGGGCCACAAACAGCTTGAAGAAAACCCTTGGGATACTTTTGAGACTGTATTTACAATCGACTCTATCCACGAAGGTACTGTTATCAAAGTAACTGATAAAGGTGCTATCGTAGCTTTACCTTACGGTGTTGAAGGCTTCTGCCCAACCAAACACCTGGTTAAAGAAGATGGTAAATCAATTAAAGCTGAAGAAACTGCTGAGTTCAAAATCATCGAGTTCAACAAAGAGAACAAGCGTATTGTAATTTCACACTCACGTATATGGGAAGAAGCTCGCGCTGATGCTCGTGTACAGGATTTCGAAAACCGCAAAAAAGAGGCAAAAACTGCCAGCAATGCTGTTAAGAAAGTGAAAGAATCAGTAGAGAAATCAACTTTAGGTGATCTTAGCGTTCTTGCTCAATTAAAAGAGCAAATGGAAGGCGCAGAAAGCAAAGCGGCTAAAAAACCGGTTGCTCCTGCTGCTAAGAAAGCAGAACCAGAAGCTGACGCAGCTGCTGAAGAAGAGACTGAAGAAGTTTAATCTTTTAAAGTTTATACACAAAGCCCTTCCGAGTAATCGGGAGGGCTTTTTTATTGCGCTGGAAATAGATTTTAGAGCATTCTAAGCCAAATCATAATTCCTATAATCACCAAAAAATTTTACCTTTGCCCAAATCCAACCAAACGATGCAAAACCTGACGCTGCTCGACGGACAAAAATTTCAGATCACTATTCAGCGTTTATGTCGTCAGTTAATTGAAAATCATAACGATTTCTCAAACTCAGTTTTAATTGGCGTGCAACCGCGCGGCATTTACCTTGCCAAACGCGTAGCTGAAGAACTACGCAAGATATTACCACACAGTACCATTGAACAGGGCGACCTGGATATTACTTTTTACCGCGATGATTTCCGCAGGCAGGGAGCACCATTGGTGCCCAACCAAACACGCATTAATTTTATTATTGAAGGTAAAAGGGTAATTATGATGGATGATGTATTATGGACAGGCCGCACTATCCGCGCAGCTATGGATGCCTTACAGGCTTTTGGCAGGCCCGAAAAGGTTGAGTTGCTTGCCTTGGTAGATCGACGATACTCACGCCATATACCGGTTTCTGCAGATTACGTTGGTATAGAGGTTGATTCAATAGCATCTCAAAAGGTTGTAGTAAGCTGGAAAGAAACCGACGGCGAAGACAGGATTGTTTTGGTATCTGAGGTTAAAGAAGATTAAATATAGGATATGTCATTGCGAGGATCCCGATGAATATCGGGAGACGCGGCAATCTCATAGGAATTTATATACGCCATAAACGCGAAGAGATTGCCACGCTATCGCTCGCAATGACATGGTTAAATTAGTTGATAAGGCAAAAAATGGCAGGACTAAGTACACGTCACCTTTTAGGAATTAAAGATCTGAACCGTAATGATATCGAGAAGATATTTGAAACGGCCGATAATTTTAAAACGGTGCTTAACCGACCTATCAAAAAAGTACCATCGCTTCGCGATGTTACCATTGCCAATATTTTCTTTGAAAACTCAACCCGTACCCGTTTATCATTTGAACTGGCCGAGAAAAGGTTATCTGCCGATGTGGTAAACTTTGCTGCATCTTCATCATCGGTAAGCAAAGGCGAGACTCTGATAGATACCGTTAATAATATCCTGGCCATGAAAGTGGATATGGTGGTAATGCGCCATCCATACGCAGGTGCTGGCATTTTCCTGTCTAAACACGTAAATGCACAGATAGTAAACGCCGGCGATGGTGCACACGAACACCCAACACAAGCCTTGCTTGATGCTTTCTCTATCCGCGAACGTTATGGCGATGTTGAAGGCAAAAAGGTGGTGATAGTAGGAGACATTCTGCACTCGCGTGTGGCCTTGTCAAACATCTTATGTTTAAAACAATTGGGTGCAGAAGTAATGGTTTGTGGTCCTACAACGCTTATTCCTAAATATATTGGCTCTTTGGGTGTCAAAGTTGAGCATGATCTGAGAAAGGCCCTTAATTGGTGCGACGTAGCCAACATGCTGCGTATACAGTTAGAGCGCCAGGACATTAAATATTTCCCATCGTTACGCGAGTACACCATGATGTTTGGCCTTAACAAACAGATACTGGACAGCCTCGATAAAGAGATAACAGTGATGCATCCCGGCCCCATAAACCGCGGTGTGGAAATAACCAGCGACGTGGCCGATAGCAGACAATCTATTATCTTAGACCAGGTAGAGAATGGCGTGGCAATTCGTATGGCCGTGCTTTACTTACTTGCAGGTCAGCAGGTATAACGTCTTAACAGATTCCCTTGGTTAAGCCTTCATCTTGGTGAACAGACAGGCAAAGTTCTTTCAGTGGTAAGGTTTCTTGTTCATTGCCCTGGCCCCAAAAGGTAACTGTTTGCTCAGCAAGGTTCAGCTTTACATCCCATATATAGCGGATGTTACGCATGTTCCATTTTTTTACAAGTTTGCCGCTCCAGTTGTAGGCAACAACAGCTGTAGCACGGTTATCAGCAAACTCAAACATCCAGTAACTATGGTCGGCCCATCGTATTACCTGGGTTTCCGGTCGGTTACCAAAATCATCATTACCTTTAAGGGATATGCCGGTAAAGCCCTCGGGCATACTGTTGGGGAGATTTGTTACAGGGACGGTTTCTATAAATGGAGCCATTAGATTTGGATTAGGTTATTAAGCTAATTTACTAATAATAAACTAAGTTATCCAACAGCTATCTTTAATTTTTGGTTAAATATAACCTTAAAAAGGGTGATTTTAGCTTTTTTAATTGCCCGAATCTTGACAGATTACTCAAGATTTAATTTAAGATCAGCTGTACATTAGTAGCTTTTATTCAGGATATTTTTAGCTGATGTTTGTCCGCTGCTCAACGCTGCTTCAACTGTTCCCATAGCAGTACCATCGTACAAATATTCTCCGGCAAAGAAAATGGTATCCTCAACAGCTTTACTTAAGGTAACGCGCCCAGCAGCTGTATCAACCTTATCATAAGCGTAAGAACCCCTCGTGAAGGGATCGGCTATCCAGTTCATGATCCTGCAGGCAGTTAGTTTGCCTTTAAGTTCGTTCACATCCCTTTTAAATATCAAGGCTAAAGATTGCAAGCCTTCATCGCGCAGCTCGTTATCGCTCATGTTGGCTTTTTCCATTGCCCCCGGGCCACCTATCCAGCCGGTCAGTACTTTAGATCTGTCTGGCGCCTGTGTCCACCAGGTAGGTATCGCCTCCTCGCTGAACAGGTAACCCATTTGCTCAATCCTGTCTCCCGTTAGGCTACGTGTGGTATCATCCAGCCAAAAAGCATCGTCAAAAGCAAATAGCAGCTTGATAACTGTGCCAAATCCCATCTGCCTTATGGCAACTTCGTGTTCAGTTAAGGGTGGCTCAAATTTAATAGCTCCTGTTTCTCCGGCGTTGGCTTTGAGTACACCTAACGGAACGGCTATGAGCAGTTGCTCTGCCTCGTAAAGATTACCATCATTAAGCATGGCTGAAACATGCCCTTGTTGCCAGTTGATTTGACGTACAACGGCGTTGAGAAAGATCTGCCCGCCATTACTACGGCAGCTTTTAGCCAGATAATTTATCAGGCTGCAGTAACCGCCATCTACCCGACTTTGCGTTTCATAATCTTCATGCTCCCACTCATTACGCAAAGCAAATGTGCTGGCATCGCGCGGGTCTGCAGTGTCGTAGCCCGAAACAAAAGACCATACCGAGCTGCGCAGTTCTGCGTAATTATCGCCGCTAAAATGCTGTTGCATAAAATCCCAAACGGGTATATCCTGCTCAACCTCGTTTAGGTGCTTAGTGAGCAGGCCCCTGTCGGCAATTACCATCTCATTTTCCTCGAACTTACCGTTTCGATGACGCCACATTTCAGCATCTGCGCTCCGGTGTTTTATACCGGCTTCTTTAAGCAAGTTAAGGGTTGCAGGTAGGTTACCGTGTATAAATTCGGCACCGAGCTCGGTCTCCTTAAAAAATGATTCGTTGTTAACGGTGTAAACACGGCCACCTGTACGGTTACGGGCTTCTAAAACGGTCACTTTTTTACCGGCCTTGGCCAGCAAATGCGCAGCCATTAGCCCGGCAGCACCTGCGCCAACAATCAGGACTGTATTTTTCATAGATAGGTTTTGCAAGGTAAAACTAATAGTTGTAACATGCAAAAGCGAAGCGCTTCAGCACGATGCTATGCGCAAAAAGGGTAAAGAAAGGATCACTCCCTCTTTGCGAAGCAGAGAGGGGCAGGGGATGAGTCAACTATCTAAACAAACTCGCTAATTAATCCGAAAAGATACTTAATCCTCTCTTCGGGTTTTATGTTAATTTAGCGCCAAAATGTTATCGCTAAATGAAACAGTATTTTAAGGTTGATGAGTGGAGAATTATAGAAGAGGGCTTTAATCCTCATTTCAATAAAGTTGCTGAGAGTGTTTTTAGTTTAGGGAATGGCCGCATGGGTGGCCGTGCCAATTTTGAGGAAGCTTACAGCGGCGAAACGTTGCAGGGGAATTACGTTGCGGGTGTTTATTATCCCGATAAAACCCGTGTAGGCTGGTGGAAGAACGGTTATCCCGAGTATTTTGCAAAAGTGCTTAATGCCGCTAACTGGATAGGTATCGATGTTTCTTTGAACGGAGAACAGCTTGATCTTGCCAAATGCAAGGTGCTAAACTTTAGGCGCGAACTGAACATGAAGGATGGTTACCTGAAGCGAAATTTCAGGGCGGTGACAGCTACAGGTAAAGAGGTTGAAGTGGAAAGCATCCGCATAAACAGCCTTGCCGATGATGAGGCCGGCGCCATCAGCTATTCTATTAAACCGGTAAATTTTGGTGGTTACATCAAACTTACCCCATCTATAGATGGCGATGTGGTTAACAAAGATGCCAACTACGACGAAAAGTTTTGGGAAGAGGTATCTAAACATACCTGGAACGATGGGGGCGTGTTGCAAATGCGAACCAAGAAAACAGGTTTTGAAGTTGCTACCGGGATGAAGTACCATGTATCAGTCGATGGCGAACCTGAACACATTGAAGCCGAACCGGTAACACGTGAAAAGTATATCGGTACCGAGATAAGGATGGAGATAAAGCAAGGGCAACGTGTTACCTTGTGTAAATATGCCGCTAACCTTTCATCACAAAATCATCCGGCTGATGAGATGATGGGCCTTACACAGGAGTTTTTAGAGCGTATATGCCACAAAGGTTTTGATGCCATGCTTGCAGAACAGGCAGCTGCCTGGGCCGAAAAATGGAAACAGAATGATATCATCATAGAGGGCGATGCAGCAGCGCAGCAGGGTATTCGCTTCAATATCTTCCAACTGAACCAAACTTACACCGGCGAGGATGACCGACTTAACATTGGTCCTAAAGGGTTTACCGGAGAGAAATACGGAGGCTCAACCTATTGGGATACCGAAGCTTACTGCGTTCCGTTTTACCTCGCTACTGCGCCCCAAAAGGTATCGCGTAACTTGCTGCTTTATCGCTACAAGCAGTTAGGCAAGGCTATTGAAAATGCCAAGCTTTTAGGTTTTAAAGATGGTGCTGCCCTTTACCCGATGGTAACTATGGATGGCACCGAATGCCACAACGAGTGGGAGATAACATTTGAGGAGATACACCGCAACGGCGCCATTGCCTTCGCAATTTTCAATTACGTTCGCTACACCGGCGACGAGCAATACCTGGCAGATTATGGCTTAGAAGTATTGATCGCTATATCGCGTTTCTGGGCACAACGGGTTAATTGGTCGGCACAGCGCCAAAAATATGTGATGCTGGGCGTAACCGGCCCTAACGAGTACGAGAACAACGTTAATAACAACTGGTACACCAACACCATAGCCGTTTGGTGTATGCGCTATACGCTCGATGTAATAGCCAAAGTAAAGTCTGCAGATCTTGCCAAATACATCGAACTTAAATACCGGATAGGTTTTAAGGAAGAAACGGAGACGGCGCATTTCCGCGATATCATCGAGAAGATGTATTATCCTTACGATGATAACCTACAGATATATTTACAGCAGGATAATTACTTGGATAAAGAGCAGACCCTGGTTAAAGACCTTCCTGCTTCAGACCGTCCGTTAGTGCAAAAATGGAGCTGGGACAGGATACTGCGTTCGCCGTTCATTAAACAGGCTGATGTGCTGCAGGGCCTATACTTCTTTGAGGATGAATACGACATCGATACCATTCGCCGCAATTACGATTTTTATGAGCCGCGCACGGTGCACGAATCTTCACTATCACCTTGCGTGCATTCTATTATAGCGGCCAAGCTGGGCGATATCGAAAGGGCTTACCAATTCTATCTACGCACGTCAAGGCTGGATATTGACGATTATAACAACGATACAGAAGACGGTTGCCACATTACATCAATGGCAGGCACCTGGATGAGTGTTGTAGAAGGTTTTGGCGGTATGCGTGTTAAAGACGGAATGTTGTCCTTTGATCCGATGCTGCCCGCGGAATGGAAAGCGCTTTCATTTAAAGTAGGCTTCAGAGGGGCGTTATTAAACGTTGAGATAAGCAAGCAAAGCGTTGTTATCAAAACCGATTCAGAAGAACCCATCAGGCTTAAAGTGAATGGGGCACAGGTCAGCGTGAGCAGTGAGGCTTCTTTGGATTTAGAAAGATAACACAATATATATAACATCCTGTCATTTCGAGCGAGCAAAAGGGAGGGATCGTGCTTTAGGGCGACGAGAAATCTTCTGCGAGCGAAAAGCACGCGTAAGTGCGTGAAGCAGAAGATTTCTCCTCGCAGTCGCTCGTTCGAAATGACAGTGCGGAAAAGGACGCGTTTAGTTTTTCGTTGCGCTCAGAATGACAAATAAAATTAAGTATGCCAACCAACAAACTCATCATCTACCAACTATTACCGCGCCTGTTTGGTAATCAAAATACCACCAACAAATTCTATGGCTCGGTAGAAGAGAACGGCGTTGGCAAGCTTAAAGACATCACCACGAAAGCCCTGTCTGAAATAAAAGCCATGGGCTTTACCCATGTTTGGTATACCGGGGTATTAGAACACGCCACGATGACAGATCATTCTGCCTTGGGTATCACTCCTGATGATCCCGATGTGGTGAAGGGTCGTGCCGGTTCGCCGTATGCCATCAAAGATTACTACGATATAGCCACCGATCTTGCGGTTGATCCGGAGTTTCGCATATCTGAATTTAAAGAATTGGTTGGCCGCACCCATAAGGCCGGCATGAAGGTGATCATTGATTTTGTGCCTAACCACGTGGCCCGCACCTACGGATCTGATTTAAAGCCCGATGATGTGCGCGATCTTGGTGCAGACGATGATAAATCCGGTTACAGCCAGCATAATGATTTTTACTATATCGCTGGCCAGCATTTCCAGGTACCGCAAGGTTACAGTCCGGGGGGGGATGAGTTTAGCTCACCGCTAAAAGACGGCAAGTTTGACGAGTTCCCTGCCAAAGCAACCGGTAACGATGTTTTCAACGCAGCGCCATCTATCAACGATTGGTTTGAGACCATCAAACTTAACTACGGCGTTTACCGCCCGGACGGACAAAGAAATGAGTTGCAGGAGATACCGCCGTTATGGAACAAAATGCGCCATATCCTCAGTTACTGGGCCGATATGGGTGTTGATGGCTTTCGCTGCGATATGATAGAGATGGTACCCGTTGAGTTTTGGGCATGGCTAACTCCGCAAATGAAACAGGCTTATCCCAGCCTCATCTTAATCGGCGAAGCTTACGATAAAAACCAATACGGTAATTATATTCATAACGGCGGCTTTGATTACTTGTACGATAAGGTTGGCTTATACGATGCTATCCGCAGGCTTACCTGTAATGATGATGGTGCCAGTACCTGGGAAATAAACGCTGTGTGGAACCACCATACCGCCGGCATTGATGAGCACATGCTGCGCTTTATGGAGAACCATGATGAACAGCGCATTGCCAGCGGGTTTTTCGCAGGCGATGCTATGCTGGCCGTTCCCGGGATGATCGTAAGCGCTACATTGAACACTGGTCCGGTTATGATATACGCCGGGCAGGAAGTTGGCGAACCGGCCGTTGGTGCGCAAGGCTTCAGCGGCGATGACGGCCGCACCACCATATTTGATTATTGGTGTATGCCGGAACTACAAAAGTGGACAAACAACGGCGCGTTTAACGGTGGTTTGTTATCTCCGCAGCAGAAACAACTGCGCGAGTTTTACGGCAAGCTACTTAATGTGACCGCTAAGAGTGATGCCTTAAGCAACGGCGAATTTTACGAGCTGATGATGGCCAATGAGCAGCAGCCGGGGTTTGATACAAAGCTTTACATATATGCACGTTACACGGCTGATGAAAAAGTACTGGTGATCGTCAACTTCAATCGCGAAGAACGCAGCTTAAATGTGCAGATATCTGATGATCTTTTATCAAAGCTTGCTTTGCAAGGTGCCCAAACATTTACAGATCTGTTAACAGGAAAAACGTCTAACACCGATAATATCAGCAACGGTTTGCAAATTGAAATAAATGCGATGGACGGTCTGTTACTTGCAGTAAAAGCCGATTAAACTTTACGGAAGTATGCATGCAGGTAGCTATTGCCGTACAAGGCGGTGATGGTCTCCGGCTTGTTTTTTAAAAACTCGTCGCAGGCCATTTTTACGCCAGGTGCAATGTTGGGCATGATCCCGTTTTCGGCGGGGTCGTTGTAATCCATCAGTACACACAAAGCGCCCGGCGACATGCGCGGATAAACGCTATTAAGGCAGTGCAGCATTACTTTTTTATGTTCTTCGGCATTGCCGCCAAAACCACAATCAATGTGAACAAAACAAAGCTTTTCGGGTAATTCAATGGGCAAGGTGTCGAAAAAATTCCCCTTATGTATTAACGGCAAAGGAAGCCCCGCGCTGGTGAAATTTTCTTTCAGCTTATTTTCTATATCACCTTTAAATTTAAAAGATACGGCAAAACTATCGTAAACATGCAATTGCACCTTAGAACCGCTATCTGCTATAACTTTACCAAATAACGCAGCACATTGGCCTGTAAACGTGCCCAGCTCCACAACATCACCCTCAACCCCGGTGTTTATTACATTTGTTAACAGGTGGTAATAATTGATGCGCTGCTCAACGGTGTTCATGTCAACTTGGTTGTCCAGCTCTTGTATCTGGTAGCCCGTATCTAAATACCTTAAGCCTTTATTAATAAACTTAATTAAAGGCGCTAACTTACCCGGTGCCGAGGCATAAGGTGGCTTGGTGATAAAATAATTATTCACTTCAAAATATTTAAACGTTACCTCCCTAAGGTATTATTATATTCTTAAAAATGCAGCCCTGTTTTAAAAGCATATTTTTGGCGTAATAATGGCATATAAAGTCAATAATTAAACAGATATTAGCTGTTACCAATAATTAAATTGATAGTAATATCATGCGCTGTAATGATAATTAAAAACAGGGCATATTGATTTTTTTGAAAGAATATGGCAGAAAATGTACCTGACCCAAATCCCGAATTGATAACAGCGAAGTTGCTGCAGGTGGAAGAAATTGCGGTTGATGAGGAAGAGTTTCACCATCTTAACAACCCGGCAGAAAGCATAAAACCCATTGTGAAAAAATATCTTGGCACACCCAACCATGCCGAGAAAGTGGGTAACAGAATATTCTTTAGTGATGGCGATGCCAAAGTGGAGATCGTGGTGGTCACCAACGAGATCATCCGTGTGCGTTTAGCGCCTCACAGCGTTTTCTTAGAAGAGTTTTCTTATGCGGTTGAAAAACTGCCGCAAAAGCATGTAGATTTTACTTTGCTTGAAAATGAACTGGAATACCGTGTTTCAACTTCCGAGGTAAACTGTCATATCCGTAAGGCAGATTTCTTTATCTCGTTCTCTGATAAGGATGATCATATTACCGATGCTGATGCCGTACCTATGCACTGGGAAGAGAATACCCAGTTTGGTGGTTACTACGTGTATTGTACCAAAACCACGCAGGAGCAGGAAAGCTTTTTTGGATTAGGTGATAAGGCCACTGAGTTTAACCTGCGTGGCAAGCGTTTGAAGAACTGGAATACCGATGCCTACTCATTCGGGTTTAACCAGGATCCGCTTTACCGTGCCATCCCGTTCTACATTAGTTTAAATGAAGGCATCGCCCACGGTATTTTCTTTGATAATACTTTCAAAGCACACTTTGATTTTGGATCTGAAGACCGCACCAAAACCAGTTTCTGGGCCGATGGTGGCGAGATGCAGTATTACTATATCCACGGCCCGCACATGATGGATGTAGTGAAAAATTACCACCTGCTTACCGGTACTCACCCTATGCCGCCGCTATGGGCGTTGGGTTATCACCAATGCCGGTGGAGCTACTATCCCGAAAATAAGGTACGTGTAATAGCAAATGGTTTCCGCAAGAACCGCATCCCGTGCGATGGTATCTACCTGGATATCGATTATATGGATGGCTACCGTTGCTTTACCTGGAGCCCTAAATATTTCCCCAATCCTAAAAAGATGATCGCTGATCTGGCCGAAAGCGGCTTTAAAACGGTGGTGATCATTGACCCGGGTATCCGCGTGGATGATAATTACTGGGTATTTAAGGAAGGTAAGGAGAAAAAATATTTTTGTCGCCGTTGCGATGACTACTTTATGGAAGGCCACGTTTGGCCGGGCCGTTGCCAGTTCCCTGATTTTACCCACCCCGAGGTACGCGCCTGGTGGGGTGACCTGTTCGAAGGTTTGGTGGAAACAGGTGTTGCAGGTGTTTGGAATGATATGAACGAGCCGGCTGTATTTGGTTCGGGTACCTTCCCGGATGATGTGCGCCACCAGTACGATGGTTACCGCGGATCGCACCGTAAGGCACACAACGTTTATGGTATGCAGATGGTGCGCGCAACTTATGAAGGTTTGCGCAAGCAAATGAAAAATAAACGTCCATTCACCATCACGCGTGCCGGTTATTCGGGCGTGCAACGCTACTCGTCTGTTTGGACGGGTGATAACGTGGCATCATGGGAGCACCTGAAGTTAGGGAATATTCAGTTACAGCGCTTATCAGTATCAGGTATCTCTTTCTGCGGTACCGACATAGGTGGCTTTAGCGGTGAACCTGATGGCGAACTGTTTACCCGCTGGATCCAGATGGGAACTTTCTCTCCGTTTATGCGCGCGCACTCTGCCGGTGATACTAAAGAGCGTGAGCCCTGGAGTTTCGGTGAGCCGTTCACATCTATTAACCGTAAATTTATAGAGTTACGTTACAGGCTTATCCCTTACCTGTACTCAACATTTTGGGAGCACCATCGCTATGGTTTTCCTATTCTGAGACCGGTGCTGATGCACGAGCAGGAAGTACTGTCTAACCATTTCCGCCAGGATGAATTTACTTACGGGGATAAAATATTGATATGCCCTGTTCTGGAGCCGGGACAAAAGAGCCGTAACGTGTATTTGCCAAAAGGTACCTGGTACGATTTCTGGAGCCTGGATGCAGTTGAGGGAGGTAGCGAAATAACTGTACCAACACCTTTAGACGTGATGCCGGTTTTCGTAAAGGCAGGCTCTGTTATTCCTGAATATCCGGTGATGCAATATACGGGCGAAAAAGAAATTGAGGAGGTGAAACTTAACATCTTCTACACTAACTACGAGGTCAATTCCTTCCTTTTCGAGGACTACGGAGAAACCTTCGCATACGAGCAGGATATTTACCTGGAGAAAAAATTTGTTGTGAACGGCGATGCCAACAAGCTAACCATCAAACAAAGCATGGAAGGTTTGTACACCCCGCGTTACGAAGGATATCACTTTAAAATAAACGGCTTGCCTTTCGTGCCATCAAAAATTATAGCTGATGGTAAAGAGATAGGCAGCATCAGCGTAAATGCCGATAAAACCTACGAGTTTAAATTTACTAAGAACTTTAAGTTTATAGAGATATTTGGGTAGACTCACCCTGTCCCGATAGCTATCGGGATGCGCGACCCTCTTTCCGCTTGCGGAAAGAGGGTAAGAAAACAAACAGCCCTAACATTGTTGGGGCTGTTTGTTTATAAAATCATGTCAATTGCGAGAAGCGTAGCGACGTGGCAATCTCATCGCGTTTGAAATACCTGTTAAGAGATCGCCGCGCTATCGCTCGCAATTACAACTTATAAGTTTTTGTCATGCTGAGGAACGAAGCATCTGCCTGCGTTCATTGCCAGCGTTTAGATTCTTCGCTGTCGCTCAGAATGACAAAAGCTTTAATAAGCCACCTTCCCTGGAGAGGGGTTGGGGAGAGGCTTTCTCAGGCGTTTTTCTTTTTAAAGAAACATCTCCTTCTAAAGTCTGTTCTATAGTGATATATTTAGTTACATTTACTGTAACCGATTTACCGTTGGGCTTAAGCCCCCGCACTCACTATGGCAAAACAAACTTCCAAACCAACCGACCAACCAGCCGAAAGCAAATCAGTTAAAACTACGAAAAAGGCAGCATCAAAAGCTATTGAAGCAACGCCTTCTGCAAGCGAAGATGCGGCGGTTAAAAAGCCGGCTGCTAAGCGTGCAACAATAGCTAAAACAGCCGAAACAGTATCTGCAGATCAAAAGCCTTCAAAGGCAAAAGCTAAAAAGCTTGAGGTGGTGCAAAGTACAACGGGATTAAAACCTGTTGAGCCATATAGCCGCTTTACCGATTTTGATATAGACCTGTTTAAGGGCGGTAAGCATTACAAACTTTACGAAAAGTTTGGTTCGCACGTGGTAGAGCATCATGGTGTGATAGGTACGTATTTCGCCGTTTGGGCACCGAATGCGCAATATGTATCGGTTATAGGTAATTTTAACGGCTGGAACAGTGGTTCGCATTCGCTTAACCCTCGTTGGGATGCATCAGGCATTTGGGAAGGTTTTATCCCTCATGTAGGCGTCGGCGAAACTTATAAATACTTCATTAAATCATCAAGCGGTGAAACGCTGGAGAAAAGTGATCCTTTCGCTTTGCGTTGGGAGATTCCTCCGCATACGGCTTCCATTGTTGCTGATACTTTTTACGAGTGGAAAGACCAGGACTGGATGGCAAACCGTTACAAGCATAATGCGCTGGATAAACCATATTCTGTTTACGAAATGCATTTGGGTTCATGGGCGCGCAGTTCGGAGAGTCCTGACGAATTTTTAAATTATCGCCAGGTAGCAGAAAAACTGGTACCCTACATTACCGAAATGGGCTTTACACATGTAGAGTTTATGCCTTTGATGGAGCACCCTTATTATCCAAGCTGGGGTTACCAGATCACGGGTTTCTTTGCCGCTTCATCGCGTTATGGAACGCCGCAGGATCTGATGTATCTGGTTGAAGAACTGCACAAAGCGGGCATCGGGGTAATTTTCGATTGGGTACCTTCGCATTTTCCCGGCGATGCACATGGTTTATACCGGTTTGACGGTACACATGTATACGAGCATGAAGATGTGCGTAAAGGTTTCCACCCGGATTGGAAATCCTATATATTCAATTATGGTCGCAACGAGGTTAAGGCTTTCCTCATCAGTAACGCATTGTTTTGGTTAGACAGGTACCATATCGATGGCCTGCGTGTTGATGCTGTGGCATCCATGCTATATTTGGATTACTCCCGCAACCACGGCGAGTGGGAACCAAATATTTTCGGTGGTAATGAAAATCTTGAAGCCATTGATTTCCTCAAAGAGTTTAACTCAACCGTTTACAGCAACTTCCCCGATGTGCAAACCATTGCCGAAGAATCTACATCCTTCAGCGGGGTAAGCAGGCCGGTATTCACCGGTGGCCTGGGCTTTGGTATGAAATGGATGATGGGCTGGATGCACGATACCCTTAAGTATTTTGCCCGCGACCCTATCTACCGTAAATACCACCAGGATCAGCTGACCTTCAGTTTGGTCTATGCTTTCACTGAAAACTTTATGCTGCCGTTCTCGCATGATGAGGTAGTTTACGGCAAAGGATCCATGATAGGCAAAATGCCCGGCGACGACTGGCAGCGCTTTGCTAACCTGCGTGTGCTATACAGCTTTATGTTTACACATCCCGGTACCAAACTGCTGTTTATGGGCGGCGAGTTTGCACAAAGCGAAGAATGGAACTTCCAGTATTCATTAGACTGGCATTTGCTGGAGTATGATAGTCACTTCGGAATAAAAGAAACCGTTAAGGCACTTAACCAGCTTTACAGATCAGAGCCAGCGCTGTATGAGAAAGCGTTCGACTGGACAGGCTTCGAGTGGATAGATGCAGGTAACTATGAGCAGTCTATACTGGTGTTCATCCGCAAAGGTATTGATCGCGCAAATGACCTGTTAGTGGTTTTGAATATGACACCGGCGGTTCATCATAATTACAGGATAGGGGTACCTGCTGCAGGTAACTGGCAGGAGGTGTTTAACTCTGATAAGAAAGAGTACTGGGGTGGTGGCGTAGGCAATTTTGAACCACTCGCGTCTGAAAAAGAAGAATGGAGCGGTCGCCCTGATTCCATCACTATCACTATACCGCCTTTAGCAGCTGTTGTATTTAAACGTAACGACGCATCTTCGGCTAAAGCGAAAGGAGATAAGGCATGAGTGATGGGCGCGGCAAATTCTTTTACCTGTATCTGATAGGTGGTACGGTAGCCTTAGCATTGCTGGCGTACAGCATCATATCAACGTTTCCGGAAGTGAGTTACGGCGGTGCGTTGTTCTATATCATCCCAACGCTTTTGTTATATTACATGGCTTATAAAACCTACCATGTAAAAAAGGACGGCGAATTAATGTGATAATGCGTTTTTGACAGAGCGATGGAAATGATCAAGTTACCTTTGTACAATGTCGGTATTAACAGCACCTGAAAAGATAATTGCATACCCTTTAGCTAACTTGGCCGGCAACCGTACAGATATAACGGTTTACGCAGCCAATGGCGTTGATATCGTTATCGATGCTGCTTTTTTGAAACCACACCGTAAGGATTACTTTTTTATGGCACTGGTTGAGCAGGGAGATAGCAGGCATTGGATAGATTTTTTGCCCTACACAATTAAACCCCGGCATTTCTATTTTACTGTTCCTCAGCAAGTGCATCTTAAAGAAGAGAGCAAACCAATGAAAGGCTATGTGGTTAGCTTTACCGAAGCGTTTTTGATGCTGGAGGAAAACCGGACTTTGCGCAACCTGCCAATTATCACCAATCCTTTAAGTATGCATGAGCTGGTCTTAAGCGACGATGATTACGCTTATTTAAAGGATGTGCTAAGCAAATTAACCGCTGAATATAATGCAGGTGGCGTTTGGCAAAACCAGATGCTTGCATCGTGGCTAAGGGTAGCACTAATCTATCTAAGCAGGCTCTACAACGAACAGTTTGGCGAGCATAGGGTCACGCAGAATTATTGCTTAAGTTTATTCAGGAAATTTCAGGAACTGATAGGGGAGCACTACGCCACTACTCATGATGTGGCTTCTTATGCCGACTTATTGAATATTACGCCGGGCCATTTAAACGATAGTGTTAAACAACACAGCGGCAAAACGGCCATTAGCCATATACACCATCGTTTATTGGTTGAGGCAAAGCGTAGTCTGCTGCACACCGCGTTGTCTGTTAAGGAGATTGCCGACCAGTTAGGTTTTGAAGATGCTGCTTATTTTAACCGTTTCTTTAAACGCCTTACTAATACTACCCCAATGGCTTTTAGGCAGCAAATCCGTGAAATGTACAATTAATGCCTTGCAATGTGCAGCGGCCGTAAGCCTATGCTGCATTAGCTTTGCGTTATGGAAAAACAAACTGTTTTAATAACCGGTGCCAATAAAGGCATTGGCCTGGAAACCGCCCGCCAGCTGGCTGTTGCCGGCTACTACATCTACCTGGGCTGCCGCGACGAAGCACGCGGTAACGAAGCCGTTGAGCAATTGCATAGCGAGGGTTTAACTAATGTTGAGCTATTGTTGATAGATGTTATCGACGATGAGTCCGTACAGCGTGCTTACGAAACTTTATCTGCAAAAATAGATCACCTGGACGTACTGATCAATAATGCAGGTATCCCGGGCAGCATTCCGCAGCCGGTGTTGGATACACCTATCGAAACTTACCGCAAGGTATATGAAGTGAACGTTTTCGGGGTGGCACGCGTAACAAAAACCTTTGTGCCGCTGATGCAGAATTCGCCAAACCCGCGGATAGTTAATGTTACGTCAGACCTGGGATCGCTTGGCTTGCATTCCGACCCATCATGGAGACATTATGAGGTAAAAACTGCTGCCTATGGTCCTTCAAAAAGCGCACTTAACGGGTACACTATTGCTTTGGCTTATGAGCTTAAAAATTTCAGGATAAATGCAGTCAACCCCGGCTATACTAAAACCGACTTTAACAACAACCAGGGCTACAAAACCGTTGAGGATGGCGCCGCTCCAATTGTTAAATATGCCATGATCGATAAGGACGGCCCAACCGGCGGTTACTTCAGCGATTACGGAGTTACGCCTTGGTAAAACTATAGTGGTGGCGGTAGCAATACCCACACAAAAGTTTGTCATGCTGAACGTAGTGAAGCATCTATTGTTAATTTTGCTAACCCGCATGCATGGTTCAATTATAGATCCTTCGCTATCGCTCAGGATGGCGAAATATATTAGCTGCTAATTCTTCTCTTCCTCCAGCAATCTCCGCGTTTCTTCTAATCCATTCTTTTCATCTTTAGGTAGTTCAGGGTACTCTGGTTTCATCTCTTTTAGCGTATGCAGTACAATGGTAGAAATAGCTATCCTGGTAAACCATTTTTTATCTGCTGGCAACACGTACCATGGACATTCTTTTGTGCTGGTTTCTTTAATTGCTGTTTCATAAGCGTGCATGTAATCTTTCCAGCGTTCGCGCTCTTTGATATCTGCAGCGCTAAATTTCCAGTTCTTCTCCGAATCCTCTATGCGTTTTAAAAAGCGCTCTTTCTGCTCGTCTTTAGACAGGTACAAAAAGAATTTGATGATTACTGTTCCGTTTTCGGCTAAATGGCTTTCAAAGTTGCGGATGCTCTCGTAACGTTGCTGCCAAAACTTTTTATCAATATCGTCCACCTTTTTTATGCCGGGGATGTTTTCCTTCAGGATAAACTCTGGGTGTACTTTAGTTACTAGTACATTCTCATAATGCGATCGGTTATGTATGCCAATGCGCCCACGCTCGGGAAGTGATTTATAATGTCGCCATAAAAAATCATGCTCATAGTCTTCGGCACTTGGCTGTTTAAAACTATACACCTGGCAACCCTGCGGGTTTAAGCCCGACATGGTATGTGCGATGGCACTATCTTTCCCTGCTGCATCCATCGCCTGAAAAATGATAAGCAACGACTTGGAGTTTGCTGCATATAAGCGATTCTGCAGCTTTGCAGTTTCCTCGATCAGTTCGGCTAACAGGTCTTCGGCTTCTTCCTTTTTAAAATTCAAAGTGTCATCCGTACTGTAATCATCCAGCGAGAACTTCTTGGTATCGGCAACTTTAAAACGTTTGATCAGATCTTTCATGGTAGTATTAAGCAGGGGAGAGGGCAGAATGTTTTTGTTTGTTCGCAAGAAGGATTCTTGCTTTGTTTTGGATCGAAGGTATAACCTTCGACCAGTGAGTGGCACTTTTAAGTTTGCAGATAGCTTCGTGCCTCACAATGACACCTTGTGAAAAAAAGTGTGGGCAAAAAAAAGCCCCGCAATTGCGAGGCTCTTTCTTATAAGTGGCTAAAACTTACAGTTTACCAATTTCCTGAACAAGGTCAATCAGTTTGTTTGAGTAACCCCACTCGTTATCGTACCAAGATACAACTTTAACAAAAGTGTCGCTAAGTGCAATACCAGCTTTAGCATCAAAGATAGATGTGCGTGCATCACCTTTAAAGTCTTCTGATACTACTTCGTCTTCAGTATAACCTAAGATGCCCTTAAGCTCACCTTCTGACGCTTCTTTCATAGCAGCTTTAACTTGCTCGTAAGTAGCAGGAGTTTTTAAGCGTGCAGTTAAGTCAACTACAGATACGTCTGCAACCGGAACGCGGAATGACATACCTGTTAATTTGCCTTTTAACTGAGGTAATACCAAGCCTACAGCTTTAGCAGCACCTGTTGATGAAGGGATGATGTTCTGGTAAGCACCACGGCCACCTCTCCAGTCTTTAGCCGATGGGCCGTCAACTGTTTTTTGAGTTGCAGTTACTGCGTGGATAGTGCTCATTAAACCTTCTTCGATACCAAATTTATCATCCAATACTTTAGCGATAGGCGCTAAACAGTTGGTAGTACATGATGCGTTTGAAACGATGTTTTGATCTGCCTTTAATTGTTTGTGATTAACACCCATAACAAAGGTAGGGGTATCATCTTTAGCAGGCGCGCTCATTACTACTTTTTTAGCACCGGCGTCGATATGTTTTTGAGCGGTTTCCTGGGTAAGGAATAAACCTGTTGATTCGATGATCACTTCAGCACCAACTTCATTCCATTTAAGGTTTGCAGGATCTTTTTCAGCAGTTACACGGATAGTTTTACCGTTAATCACAAGGTGACCGCCTTCTACAGCGATGGTACCTTTAAACTGGCCGTGAGTTGAATCGTATTTTAACATGTAAGCCATGTAATCAGGCTCAACAAGGTCGTTGATACCTACTACTTCAACATCTGGTCTTTCAATAGCTGCTCTGAAAGCCAAGCGGCCGATACGGCCAAAGCCGTTGATTCCTATTTTCATGATTTTTAATTTTTGCTTGTATAATAAGTCAATAAGTGGTTTATAGGTTCTTTAATAATATCATTTACAACCACGCCGCTTTGCTTTGCAGCCTCGTGCAGGTACTCCTGAAAGTTTGAGGCCACACTACCGGCAAAATGCACAGGGGTATCGGGATGCTTTTTTTGTAGTGGTACTATGTAAGTATCCATCAGTTTTTTAAACCCGGTAGTTATCACATTTTGGATGTAGGCATCCTGTTTGTTTTCCAGGTAAAAATCACTGAAAGAGCTTAAGAACAGCGCAGGCTGCTTTTGGCGGTAAACCTTCTCGAGCAACGTTTTACGGTCGGCATCGTAGCGTTGTACAAATTTCTTTTTAATGTTAGCCGGTAGGGTCTCATTCATAAAACCCTTTATCAACTGCCGGCCAAGCCAGTTGCCGGAACCTTCATCTGCCAGCACGTATCCCAGGCCGTAATTATTACTAATTACCCTTTTACCATCGTACCAGGCGGCATTGCTTCCGCTGCCACAAATACTGATGATGCCCGGCATGTTACGGCAACAAGCTATGGCTGCACCTTCAATATCGTGCCCTATATGCACCTTGGCGAACTTAAAAAAAGTTGAAAAGGCGGCATGCACAATGCGCTGCAGCTCGGGCGTTGATGAACCTGCACCATAAAAATAAATGCGCTTTATTTCTTCGGCATGGTGGATAAGGTTGATGTTCTTGTTAAAAAGTTGTACGATGTACTTTTCATCGCTAAAATAGGGATTTATGGCGGCGGTATTGAATGATGCGACGGTTCTCGTCTTATCGGCTAATCGCCAGCCGGCATTGTTAGATCCACTATATACAACTGCAACCATTTATATCGATAATATATCTGACATTTCCATCAGATCCTCTTCCAGTTTAAACTGATGTTGGGTTAAGGCCTCTTCGAGGTCGGTTAATTTGATATGATTGGCCTCCAAACCAACCATCTTTTGTGTTTCGCCTTTTATTAAGGCATTTACGGCAGCAAAACCAAGGCGGCTACCCAGTATCCGGTCAAATGCCGACGGACTGCCACCGCGTTGTAAGTGGCCTAAGATAGTAACTTTTATATCGTAAAACTTAACCTGTTTCCTAACTTCTTCGGCAAGGTCATAAGCACCGCGTTTATCACCCTCTGCAACTATAACAATACTTGATGACTTTTTATTGTACTGCCCAGCCTTAAGATTCTCTATAAGATGCTCAATAGCCGTATCGCGCTCGGGTAATAAAATAGCCTCTGCTCCGCAGGATATTCCTGCACGCAGGGCAATAGCACCAGAGTCGCGGCCCATAACCTCTATAAAGAAAAGGCGGTCGTGTGCATCTGCGGTATCGCGTATCTTGTCAATAGCTTCGATTACGGTATTGGTAGCGGTATCAAAACCCAGTGTGTAGGTTGATCCGTACAGGTCGTTATCTATAGTACCGGGTACACCTATAACAGCTATATCAGGGTACTTTTTTGAAAAACGCAGCGCACCGGTAAATGTACCGTCGCCACCAATTACAACAAGGCCGTCAATGCCGTTAGCTTTTAAGTTTTTATATGCGGTTTCCATACCTTCATCAGTACGGAATGGTAAGCATCTTGCGGTTTTAAGAATGGTACCCCCAAGGTTAAGTATATTACTAACCGAGCGTGGGTCCATGTCATACATATTATTGTCGATAAGCCCCTGGTAGCCCTGGCGAACACCGGCTACGTGCAAGCCGTTATATATAGCGGTACGTACAACAGCCCTGATGCATGGATTCATGCCCGGGGCATCACCACCTGATGTAAGGACTGCGATCTTCGAAATTTTCTGCATCTTCTCTTTACTCAAGTAAATTGTAGTGCGAATATAAGGTGTCAGATTTACACCATTAAATTTATTTTTTATTTTTACAATAAGATTTAACAATTATCTTAGACCAATAAACCTAAAATTAAACCAACATTGGAAGTTAAGTTACCTACGTTTAACTCCGTATTCTCGATAGACTGTGTCATATTTGGATTTGAAGCGGGGGAGTTGAAAATATTGCTTATTGAGCGAAATGAGGAGCCTTACAAAGACTGGCTTGCATTGCCCGGCTATATTGTGGAGCAGGACGAAAGTATTGATAATGCTGCCGAGCGGATATTGTATGAACTTACCGGCCTGCGCGACCTGCACATGCAGCAGTTCCACACCTTCGGCGAAGTGAACCGCCACCCCCAAGGTCGTGTGATCACTGTAGCCTACTATGCATTAATACGTATTAACGGGCAAAAAGAACTGAAGCCCATTACACAATATGCTAAAAGCGCTTTCTGGCATCCCGTTAATGAATTGCCAAAATTGGCGTTTGACCATACCGAGATCTTCCAGACAGGGTTTAATAAACTGCGTCGCCGTTTAAATTATCAGCCTATTGCGTTTGAGTTGCTGCCCGAGAAGTTTACACTTACCCAACTGCAATCCCTTTATGAGGCCGTGCTTAACAAAAAGTTGGATAAACGCAACTTCCGTAAAAAGATGCTGAGCTATGGTTTCCTGAAAGAGCTGGACGAAAAGCAAAAAGGCGTATCATATCGCGCTGCGAAACTTTACAAGTTTGACCGCCGTAAATACACCAAGATATTCCAGAACGAATTGAACCTGGATAGCTAAAGAGCTCCAAGAGGTCAAGAGTCAGGGATCAAGAAGATAGTAAGAAAAAGAAAGCCGCCTGTTTAAAACAGGCGGCTTTTATATTATTAAACATCCGGATGTCTTTTCTCTTGAATCAAGACATCCGGATTCTGATCAAACTACGCTTTAGTAGAGGCAGCTTGCAGGTGGTATTTAACCAAATTATCTATAGGAGAGCGGATGATGCTGCCAACGGTCATGCCGTTTTCAACACAAACCTCTTCAAGTACGTTACGGAAATTGTAACCAACAGAACCTATACAGTTAAACGTATAGCGTTGATAATCCGGGTAATGTTTAACCAGGTTGTTAAAGAAATCAACAAAAGACGTACGTACAAGGTTACGCGAATACTCAATGTTTACGTTGTTATCGTAAACAAATTTGCTAAAGCTTGCGCAGAAACGGTTTGCACGCGGTTGGGTGTAAACTATCTCGTTAATATCATCAGGGGTAAGTTTAAACTCTTCCCAGAAAATTTTGCGTACCGCCTCAGGCATGTAGCCGCGCAGGTAATCGATTAATAATTTTTTGCCGATGTAACAGCCGCTTCCTTCATCACCAAGGATGTAAGCACCTGAGTCAATATTATGGGTAATTTCGCGGCCATTGTACAGGCAGGTGTTTGTACCTGTGCCTAATATGGCGGCAAAACCTTCTTCATTGCCAAGCAAAGCGCGTGCAGCAGCAAGCAGATCGTGTCCAATGTTTACTTTAGATTTATCGAAAACCACTTGCATGGCATCTTCAACAACCTTACGCATCTCGGGTGTTGAGCAACCGGCGCCGTAGTAATTAACTTCTGTGATTTCTCCTTTGTTCAGGTCTGTAGGCAGGCTTTCTTTTAAAGACTGGATAATGTATTCTGTGTTTGAGAAGTACGGATTATATCCTTCGGTATTGAAATACACCTTTTTACCATCTTCGGTAACTAAACACCAATTGGTTTTGGTAGAGCCACCGTCAGCAATTATGATCATAAAATAAGTTTTTAAAATTGGCTAAAAGTATGATTAACTTATTGTAAATAAAACACTAAATTATTTAAAAAAGTAAAAATCTGATACACAGTGAATAAACTTTTGTTTGAAGCTCAAAATGAAATATTTTTGATGCTGATAAGTACCTGGCGAATGCCTTGTACCAAGAAAATTCTCCTCTCAACAAATTTTTGGTTATAATATCAATTTTGCAAAAAATGCAAGCTTGTTACAGGTTACAATTATATACAATATTTTGATAATAATTTATTTGCGATATTTTTTTACGTTAGTTATCTTCATACCGTATTTGCCAATGTTACCCGCTGCTAAAAACAGCGAATCCCACCTCTTAAACCTGTCATCTGATTTAACTTGTTTAAAGCCTTGGCTTTATTTTTGAATACGTATGTCAATTTATAATTTTGGCGCCCCAATGCAAATTTTCATGAAAAGTTATCTATGCTGTATACAGTTTATATAAGTGCCGCTGCCACCCTTTTAACCACAAATGAACTCAAAGACCTGCTTGTAAAAAGCCAGTTACGCAATTCAGATTTTGGTATAACCGGTTTATTATTATATAATAATGGTGTTTTTATGGGTGTTATAGAGGGGAACAGGCAATATGTTACAAAACTATTTGACAATATAGAAAACGACACTAATAATACAGCAGTTATAAAGCTTGCAGAGCAGCCGATTACAGAGCGCCAATTTGATACGTGGACGATGTCTTTTAAAACAAATGGTCCGGATGGATTAAAAAATATACAGGGCTATGTGCAGCCACACCAGATCTGTCTACCTGTGAATATTGATAGGCGGGTGGCAGAACTTGTGGAGACTTTCTTCACCTGCGATAAATAATTGCTTATTATGAACCAGGCTATTGCCTAATCCAACCTGTTTTTGCATATTTGCACCGCGAAAAATTTTGCGATGGTCCCGTAGCTCAGTTGGATAGAGCAACTGCCTTCTAAGCAGTAGGTCTTTGGTTCGAATCCAAACGGGATCACTTAATGTTACCCTCAAGATATACAAAAAACCCTCTAAATAGCATATTTAGGGGGTTTTTTATGAATAGCCAGTAGGCAGCTTCTAATTATTTACATTAAAGGAAATGAACTTCAATCTAAGCAGTGGATTGTGGACAAGGCACTCCTTTTGGCAAAAATATAATGGGTAAAATTCTCCAAAATGATTCGGGATTTTCAAATGAAAAGTAACACAGAAATATCCATTTTTTTTATACTGTTAATAATAGGGTGGGCAGCAGCAGAATTTTTCTAAGATAAAAAGCTGAATGTGTCGATGGATCCATACTCATAAAATTGCGTGGTTTTGAATTCGTATTAATTTGTAATTTCATAGACACCTCTTTTTCGTAATGCAAAACCGGCCGTCGTCATAGCAATTAGAGTGAAAGGTATAAAAATATAATTTTGGTCAATTGGGACATTGGTAGGTCCGCACTTTGATGGATCATTGACTTTGTATGTAGCTAAAAAGCCATTACCATTAGGCGGCCCATGTAATGATACCTCGGTGACACAGGGCGTGCTGGAAGTGGTTATATCATTTCTCGGTACTGGACCAGGATAAGTATTTATCTGTCCACAAACATAATTTTCATTGTTGGGCTTTGTTGCACTATATCCATTGAAATTTATATCGTAATAAGTTCCTGGGTTTGCATATACTCGCTGAGGAGCCCCTCCGTATACGTTGTCCATGCCCAGATATTGAGTATAAACTCTTGAACCCAAATTGCATCCAGTTCCAGTAGTTTGAGCTGACGTATCAATACTAAAAATTAAGGTTAAAATGAAAAACGCAGCGAAAAAGCGCATCGGTCTACTGTTAATGAACAGCTAACATATTGCTATTATTAAAACTAATGGCAATAATTCCTATAGCTATTAGTTTTAAAAGCGAAAAAATATCTTTTCTTAAATCAATAGTTTAACTTGATTAACAGTTGGTTAAAGTCATTGGATCAGACTTGGTAATTGAGTAACAATCTGTTCTTTTCGATGTGGATTATTGCGCCGCATTTGAGAAACTCACTCGGGGCGACATAATGAAAGGCTACAGGCTTAAATTGTAGCTTTTCATTTACACGTATGCTCTTCTACACTATGGGCCATAAATTAACTTGGCGCCGTAGTGATAAAGCCATTGTTGTCTTATCTAAATTGTTGTCTTATCCAAAACGCTGTCATAATCCAAATGGTTTAAAACAACACATAAAAAGCCGCTTTAATCAATTTTAAAGCGGCTTTTAAATATTGACCTATCAGATCAAGGTAAATCAATTGCGGAATAATTCCCACTCGGAGAATTGGAGGATAGAACCGGATTGTACTGAGGTAACGTTAAGCCGGTAATACGCGTAGCTGGTTGTATTGCTTATGGTATAGGTTTGTTTCAGGAAGCGCGATGCAAAGGATTGATTTGTCTTTGTGTCAAGCGTGGTCCAGGTGGTTCCGTTGTTAGATCCTTGTAACGTCCAGTTCTTCGGATCGCGGGCCGGAACGTCATTAGCCGAGGTAATGGTATATTTAACTACCGTCGCTGCTACATTTGGTTTAAATTGCACCCAGCCAGAAGCATGTTGCGTTAAGTATTTAGTGGCAGTATTATTATCGATAAGCATAGTGTACTCTTCACCTGACGGCGACCCAGTTTGATACTGTGCGCTTAGCGTGCCTGAGTAATCGGTCAGATCTGCGCCCGAAGGGGCGGTTGTAGTAGTTGTGCCACCATCCAGGGCGGTAAATATGGCATCACTGTAGGTTTTATTTTTGTTGGCTGCAAATACCATTATGCCTGCCTTATCCGGGCTTGGGTGCCATTGGGCCTGCGCGACAGCGCTCGATTGGCTATTGTCATCATAAGACATGCCAAGCACTACCTTGGCATTGCCAAGTGTGTTTGCCCAGTAATTAAACCTTGAAGTGTTATCTTCAAAGTAACCCATATCCATTACAAAATTAAGGTACTGGCTTAAGGCAGTTTCGCGGAAAATAGGGCCAGGAGCACCACCGTCATAAAAGGCACCTAAATACATTTTTGTTGTGCTGTTGGTTGAAAGCGGCCCAAAGTACTTACCTAATTCTTTGATCAGGTTGCGGTAATTAGTATTATCTGTAGCGTTATGCTCAACATCCAGCGAAATACCATCAAGCCCTACAGTATTTACGCAATCATTTACAAAAGATGCAAATTGAGTGTAATTATAAGCTGTTCCGTTATACGTGGTAAACGGGGTTGCTGTGCTCCATGAAGAAGCATCATCAACATTCATCAATACCTTTACACCCCTTGACCGGAGCGTTTGAATATCCTGTAAAATCTGCCTTTTGTTCTTGTAGTAAGCGTTTTGCATCCATCCCGAATTGTAATGTACGGTGTCAGCCAGTTCCCATAGTGTCCCTTCAAAAACCACTACAACGTTGGCTTTATCAGTAAAGGTAGTTAAGGGTAAAACGCCCTGGTTTGCAGGCGTTACGTCAAATGCATAATAAGCAACTTTGTTTTGCCCCGCAGCTGGTAAAGCTTGCGTTGATAACCGCGAAAATTTAGCATTGGCTGCCATATCTTCAGCAGATTTACCTGGTGATAGGTTGCTTAAAGTTTGATTTTTCCTGCAAGCAGCATTAAGCATCAGCAGACAGCCAAAAGCCGCCAACTGCAGTGGGTACATTTTTTTCATAATGGTTTATTATAAGTTAAAAATTGGTTTAATATTTAATGCTTTTAGTGCTTAAGCATTCATATTTTATCCTTCTCTAATCAGTATCTAATATATATTGCCTGAAGGGAAAAATTAAGTCACATAGGTTTAATTCAATTTTAGGGAATAACCTACAATTAATATTGATGCAAATTTGCATAGTGTTAAACCGTATTTGCATATACAGAAAATGTTATTCCGTAAGGGAGTATTAGCTGCGCCACATATGATGCAGCATACTTAGACACTTGAAAGTTCTAATATTGATCTGCAAATGGCAATTGGCTAATTCTTCCCATCGAACATTTAAACCCTCACTGTGTTAGTCAGATATGAAGATACTGCTCACAGGTGCAACCGGTTACATAGGCCGCAGGCTTTTACCGGCGTTGATAGATGAAGGTCATCATGTTATTTGCGTGGTGCGTGATAAGTATCGCTTTGATACCAAAAGGTACAAGCCCGGCTCGGTGACCGTATTTGAGGGAGACCTTATGAAACCTAAAAGTTTCGACGACTGCCCTAAAGATATCGATGCCGCATACTATCTTGTACACTCCATGAATATGAGCGGGGGCGATTTTAGTAAAGAGGAACGTAAATCTGCCCAAAATTTTGTGGCATTACTGGATAAAACCAAAGCTAAGCAGATCATCTACTTAGGCGGTATAGTAAACGAAGAGCACCTAAGCAAGCACCTGGCCAGCCGCAAAGCTGTGGAAGACGAGTTGCGTAAAAGCAAAGTGCCGGTAACAGCCTTAAGGGCTGGAATTATTGTAGGGTCGGGAAGCGCATCGTTCGAGATCATTCGTGATCTGGTGGAAAAGCTGCCGTTTATGATCGCTCCAAAATGGATAAAAACAAAGTGCCAGCCTATAGCTATACGCAATGTTATACAGTTCTTAAGTGGCGTACTGGGTAAGGATTTCACTTACAACAAACACTTCGACATTTACGGGCCGGATACGCTTACTTACAAACAGATGCTTGAGCGTTTTGCCAAAGTACGTAAGTTGAAACGCAAGATTATTACTGTGCCGGTATTTACGCCCCGCTTATCATCTTACTGGTTGTACTTTGTTACCTCAACGGCTTACCCATTGGCTAAAAACCTGGTAGACAGCATGAAGGTTGATGTGATAGGAGAGGCTAATGAACTACCTGAAAAACTGCACGTTCATTTGATACCTTACGAGGAAGCTATAAAAATGGCGTTTGAAAAAATAGAGCAGAATCTCGTTCTCTCCAGTTGGAATGATGCGGGAAACAGCCAGATCTTCCGAAAAGGTTTGTCAAAGCATATTGAGGTACCAAAGTTTGGTGTGTTTAAAAACAAACAGACCGAAAAAACGAAAAATACGGACGACGCGCTGAAAAGGATCTTTGCTATTGGTGGCCGTAACGGCTGGTATTATGCCAACTGGCTATGGGAGTTCAGGGGTTTTATTGATAAGTTGTTCGGAGGAGTTGGCTTAAGGCGTGGTCGTAAAAATGCTTCTGAAACATCAGTAGGGGAGGCGCTTGATTTTTGGCGGGTGATACTGGTAAGTAAAGAGGAAAAACGCCTGCTGCTTTACGCTGAAATGAAACTACCCGGCGAAGCCTGGCTTGAATTTAAGATAAATGATAAAAATTGCGTAGTACAAACAGCTACCTTTAGGCCCCTGGGGCTTGCCGGCAGGTTGTATTGGTACGCCATGCTTCCTTTCCATTTCTTTATTTTTAAGGGTATGCTACATCATATTGCAGCGGGTTAAATAGCTTATAGTAAATATTTTATCATTTTTGATCAGGGATTTATCCTAGGCTATAACTCTATTTTTATTTCTTTGTTTGGAATTAGTCTAAATAAACTATTTTTGCGGCAGAAATATTTGTACTAAGACCATGCTTTATATCACTGCCGAGCAAAAAACTAATACTACTCCTTTAAAAAATCTGTTTCTCGTATCAATATTGCTTATTGTATCCATCATAATACCTTTCCACCTTTTTGGGCAGGAAAATACAAAGGCAGATCTGGCTATAACCGTCACCACCCTTGATGGCGCACCGTTAAGCTATGCAACCATTACTATTACCGGTGGTAAAAGCGGCCATACTGATGAACAGGGTAAATTTATAGCTAACAATATTAAACCTGGAAAATACACCATCACAGCCAGCATGGTAGGTTACCAAACGGCAAGCAAAAATGTGGATGTAGCCGCCGGCCAGAGTTTAGACGTAGTCTTTACCCTCCAACCCGGAAACTCATTATCAGAAGTAGTTGTTACCGCAGGCCGAAAAGTAGAAAGTATTAAAGAAGTGCCTTCATCGGTTAGCATCCTCAATGAGCGCCAGGTTAAAGAACAGCTCAATATCAACCCATCTGTAGCGGCCATATTAGGCAATACTATTCCGGGGCTGGGCGTTGCAACCAATAAGGCTAATAACGCAGGCCAAACTCTTCGCGGCAGGCAGGTTTTAGTGCTTATTGACGGTATACCGCAATCAACACCATTGATGAATGGCAGTCGTGATATACGTACGATCGATCCTGCAGTGATCGAGCGTGTAGAAGTAATTAAAGGCGCCACCTCCATTTATGGAAATGGTTCTGCAGGTGGTATAATCAACTTTATAACTAAAAAACCGGTAGCGGGCAAAAGCTTTACAGGCCTTACCAGCGTGGGCATCAGCGGCAATGTGGTACATCCGGCTAATACCTTGGGTTACCGTTTCTCGCAGATGTTCTCGGGTAATATAAATCGTTTCTCTTACGTGGTTAGCGGTACGGTGAACTATACCGGCGTACAAAAAGATGCTAAGGGAAATGTGAATGCACAGCCCGATGGTTTAGGTCAGAGCAGAACGTACAATGCCTTTGTTAAAGCCAACTATAAAATAAATGACAATAGCGATGTAACCGCATCCTATAATCTTTACACAAGCACGCAAAACAGCGATTACGTTAACGTGATTGGCAAGTATGGCGTAAAGCCTTCGGTTGGGCAAAAGGGAGATGACCCCGGCGAACCTGCCGGCACGCCTTACAACCATAACGTGTTGCTAACCTATCAAAACCGTGCATTACCGCTCAACTCATCACTTGACATATCTGCATACTACAACGGTTTCCAATCCATGAACCGCTACGTAGCGCAGGGCTCGGCATGGTATGGTCCCGGTCAAACCAAGATACAATCGTACAAAAAAGGTGTGCGCCTTACCTTAAATACCCCCTGGAAACTGGGTAACTGGGGCGATGGCAACGTTACCTACGGCCTCGACCTGCTGAACGACCGCACCAACCAGATCCTTACCGATGGCCGCGTTTACATACCCGATATGAATATGGTTAACCTGGCGCCATACGCACAAATGAAACTCGATATATTGACTAACCTGGTATTTAAGGCCGGCATCCGTTACGAGAATGCAACTGTGACAGTTAAGGATTACAGCACCATTGCCAAAGGCCCTAACAACCAGGGCAGCATACCAGTTACAGGCGGTAAGATACCTTACAATGCCACAACCTTTAACACAGGTTTACGCTACAACAAGTATGATTTGTTTAATCCCTTTGTGAGTTTCTCCCAAGGTTTTGCCATTACCGAACTGGGACGGATTTTAAGGAGTGCAACAAGCAACACTATTGAAACCATCAATACCAAACCGGTTATTACCAACAATTACGAGGCTGGTTTTAGCAGCAGGTTAGGCCTTGTTAATTTAACGGCGGCTTATTATATCAGCACATCAAACCTGGGTGCCAACCTGGTTGATAACGGTAACGGTGTATTGGTTGCCCAGCGCGAACCGGAGAACGTACATGGCTACGAGCTTACTGCTGATGTGAATTTAAGTCAGCAATGGTCGGTAGGGGGCAGCTACGCTTATGTTGAGGGTAAGTCTAAGCAGCCTAACGGGACACAGGTATACCTTAATGGTTTACGCATAGCACCGCCAAAGGCTACCGGTTATTTAGGCTTCCGCCCTGATAATAAATTTGACGTTAAGCTTTACTGGATCTATACCGGTAACCGCGACAGGTTTGCTGTACGCTCAAACCGCTTGTACGCTAATAGCGAAGGCCCCATTAAGTCCATAAACCTGTTTAACCTGGGTGCTAACTATAAGTTCAACACAAAGTTTTCGGCTGGTTTGGGTATCGAGAATTTATTTAATAAAGCATACTACCCGGTGGTGGCCCAGTACCGTGCCATGGATGCAGACTACGCCATGGGCGTGGGTACTACTGCCAACCTCAACTTATACTATAGCTTCTAAAAACGATGATAAAAAAGATATTTCTTTGGTTGCACCGATGGCTGGGCTTGGTAACTGGCATAGTAGTTATTATTGTAAGCATAACTGGTTGCATCAATGTGTTTGCAGACGAATTAAAGGAATATTTTTATCACGACAGGTACTTTAACCAATCTGTACCGCAACCTGCGGAGCGCTTAAATTTCAGCATGTTGCTTAACAATGCGCAACAGGCGTTGGGTAAAAAGTACAAATTATCGCGGTGCGAAGTTTACCCTGCGGCCAATCGCAACTGGGTTTTCAGGGCAAGTAAAACTGACCCTAAAGGTTTTGGTCATTGGAATTATTATAAATACTACTACCGCGTTTATGTTAACCCTTATACCGGCAAAGTTGTATCTATAGAAGATACCAAAAACGAATTCTTCCAGCTGATGTTGAGCCTCCACCTTAACCTGCTGCTCGGCGATCAGGTAGGTAAACCTATTACCGGCATATCTGTAGCCTGTTTCTTCGTGATCTTGGTAAGCGGGCTTATCATCTGGTGGCCAAAACGTTTAACGATCAAGGGTTTTAAAGGAAAGCTACAGATCAAACGAAATGCAGGGCCAAAGCGCTTAAATTATGATGTGCATAACGCGTTTGGCTTTTATACTTTAATTCCTGCTCTGATTATCACTATGACGGGGCTCGTCTTCGCCTTCGACTGGGCAGATAATGCCGTTAAGTTTATTGCGGATGGCGGGCAAACAGTTAAAAAGCGAACTATCCCAAAATCATCCCCTGCGAAAGCATACAAAACAATCGCTATCGATAGCGCAATAAAAACCTTGCTGCGCAAACATGATACGGCCGATGTGTTTGCTATCCGCCTGCGCGATAAACCTACCGATCCATTTAATATACAGGTAAGGCTTGCCGCCAACAGAACGCATGAGTTTGAGTGGTACTATTTTGACCGAAACACCGGCCTGCAACTGCTGCATTACAGCAATGCCGATGTTAAGGGTGGTGAAAAAACAAGAAGCCTTAATTACGATCTGCACACCGGCGCTTATGCAGGTTTACCAACCAAAATATTGGCTTTTTTGGCATCGCTGGTTTGTGCATCATTGCCTGTAACCGGTTTTATGATATGGTACAATAAGCGGCAAAAGAAACATAAGAAAACACCTATCCGCAGGCGCAGTCCAGCTATGGTTGGCGCTTAAATAATCATCTAAAATTCCACCAAACATCAGTCTTCGGCGGGTCGCCGATGGTGTAAGGTTCTCCAATTTTAGGGACGTTGAAAGGCATATTCACTTTCCCGGCAGCTGGTACTAACTTTTCAACGGCCTCATTCCAGGGATGTGAAGCCTCAACAAACTTACCCCAATGCACCGGCTGCAACATTTTTGCATTCAGATCTATAGCAGCTTGTGCCGCTTGGCCTATCCATAAATGCGTCCATGGATAATTGGGGCTATATTGTCCGCATTCCAAAAGCGCCAGATCAAAAGGACCGTATTTTTCGCCTATTTCTTTAAAGTGTGGGCCGTAGCCGCTATCGCCGCTATAAAAAATTTTGTATTGAGCGCTTTGTATCACGTAGGATGCCCACAAGGTCTTGTTTCTGCTGGAGTAGGTGCGGTTACTCTTATGCTGCGCTTTTGTAGCTGTGATCTGCAACCCACCCGGCAAGGTTGTAGATTGGTTCCAGTTTAGTTCGATAATTTTCTTAGGGTCAAAACCCCAGTATATCAGGTTTGAACCTACTCCCAAAGGCACTACAGCTAATTTTACACGGCTTTTCAATCTTTTTACGGTTTGGTAATCCAGGTGATCATAATGGTCGTGTGATATCAGCAATACATCAATAGGTGGCATATCCTCAGCGTGGTAATGCCCCGTTCCTGCAAAGGCACGCATTACACCCGGGATAGGCCCTGCGTGGTTATTAAATATGGGATCAATGAGAATGTTGCCCTGCAGAGTTTTTATGAGCAACGAAGAGTGTCCGAACCAAACCACGGTAGGCGCTTTGGGCGTTAAAGCGTTAAGATCTGTTTTCACCCAAGGCATTGGCCGCGATGGCCTTACCGTTTTTGGCTTATGGGTACGCAGAAAAAGAAGGCTGCGCTTTTTTGTCGTATCAGCCTGTTCGGCCAGGTTTTCAAAAGAACCGTTCTTGTAGTTGGGCTGCTCTTCCAGTTTGGTAACGGCGGCTTTGTTTGGGTTTCTGCCAACTGATTTAAATAACCTGCAACCCGTAATTGCAATCAATAGCGATACAAAGAAATAAACACCCAAACGGCTTCTGATCATAATCGTATGAACTCAATAACGATTATTGGCGATAATTATTTTCTTTCAAAGTAATTTAAGGCGGGTTGCAAGATGTCATCCATTCTCTACCATACACATTAAATTACCGCCTTTTTTTGTGCTGATTAAATGGCATGAAGTGGTAACCGTAACGATGTTACCGTTTTTTGTTTTGTGCGCAAATGAAACACATTTATTGATGCCGTGAGTTAATGCGCGGAGAGTGCTATAAGTTTCTATTTTGTGTTCAGGGGGGCTGATATCAAGCAGGTTCATCCTTAAAAACTTAACGCAGCTTCATTAACATCGGTAAAAGCCATGGTGCGTGCGTCGGTAATCCACATAGGGTGGGGGTTTTCTTCAAAATAGCCATGATATCGCTTTTCGCTTTCGGCAATGGTGGCAGTGTTTGAGCGGATGAGGTAATAGAGAAAGATGCCGGTAATTAAAACATAAGCAACGCCTTTTACGCTGCTCAAAAAAAGCATTAGTTCAAGGTCAACATGATCGCGTAGGGCAAGCAACAGCTTATCGCTCAGGGTTATCCATAATATCCCCGCGATGACGTATAAGATCGCAATTTTTATCGCTCCTGATCGCATGACTATCAACTTTTCATGTCAAAGTATAACTACGTAACGCCAGGTTGGTTCGGTTTTATTTACAAAAGACTTTAAATTTAAATTTTAGGATCCTCTTGGTGATTACCAATGTTAAGGCGATCATGTTTTTAATCAGGATTTAAAAAATGCAAGCATTTCTTCCAGGCCGTTGGGCGAGTGCATCAATTCCGTCTGCTGTAAAGTAACCGCTGCTGTTTCAGCGGCGCGCTTACGCATGCTGGTTTCGTAATTGGCAATAGCAGCCAAGGAATCATCAAAGAGAGGGCCGGTTAAGGCTTCGGCTAATTCAAGGGCATCCAGCATGGCCATGTTAACACCCTCGCCTGCGTACGGTGGCATTAAATGTGCAGAATCACCAATAATAGTTAAATCAGCTTGTGCCTGCCAGTCCTGATCAAGTGGCATACAGTATTGCGGTCGCGGAATAATCGGCGACTCGGCGTTTTCGAATAGCTCAAGCCAGATGTCGCTCCATCCTGCAAACTTGGTTTTGAACCAGTTTGCTACCTCCTGCGGTTTGGTGAAATCAATTCCTGAGGTAATAGCCCAGTCCTCTTCACTTTTAAAGCCAACGTAGAAAGCTATGCTGCCATCGCCTTTTGAACTTACAATTAGTGTACAAGAATCGCCAAGAGTAAAGATTTTGCCGCCGTTTAGGAGTTTCATAATCCTCGGTGCTTTTTCAATGGCATTGTAAACAGCACCTTCTATAACGGTGATGTCAACAAAAAATGCTTTGAGTGTGGTGAGGTACAGGCGTATTTTAGAGTTTGCACCATCAGCACCAATCACTATGTCGGCCTCAGTAGCATACTCATCGTTGAAAGCAATAAGCCATTTATTTTCATTCCGTTGCATAGACTGAAACCGTTTGTTCCACACAATTGTGCCTGGCTCCAATGAATCGATTAGTATGTCTCGTAACGGGCCGCGGTCAATTTCCGGGCGCGCATCTGCACCTTCGCGGCTTTCCGTATCTCGCAGCAAGGGTTCGGCATGTTTGTCGGTGATAGTCATCAAGTCGGCACCGGGGCGATAATATTTTTCAAACTCACCCATCAAACCGGCGGCGTTTAATGCTTTCAAGCCTGATTCGTGATGGAGATCTAAAGAGGCACCCTGTACTCTTACAGTGCGGTGTACGTCTCGTTCATAAACCTTAACACTTAATCCGCGCATTTGTAACAGGCGTGCAAGGGTAAGGCCTCCTGGTCCACCACCTATAATAGCTATGTTCTTATTTTTTATGGATGTCATCGGTGATTTTCTTATTATAACTGAAAGCCCTGTTACATTAAATGACGATCATTAATGAAGAACCTTTTACATGATAAAATTTCAGTAGCTCATGTACTAAGATTTGTCGCTTTATCACCATATTTAGGCTAATTTAAAATCGATGAAAAATTTAATATACTGCCTGCTTATTTTGTGCGCCTTTTATTCCAAGGCCTCGGCTCAAACATTTTCTGCCGATGATTTTAAAGCCAATTTAGGCAAAACCAAAACCTTGTGCGATGTTGTTGCATCGGTTAGAACATTTAGCGATACGCTAACGTTGATAAATATGGGTGGTGCCTACCCTAATCAGAAATACACCATTGCCGTAAAAGGCGATAAGATAAAAATGGATTGGCCAAGCCTTAAAGGCAAAAATATTTCTGTTACGGGTGTTTTTGCCTTACATAAGGACAGGCCCGAAATTGTTGCCACGGAACCAAAGCAAATTGAGTTAAAGTAAATAAGGGTGAACCAGAGTTTCTTATGATGAAATTTGGATGAAAAAGTTTAAATGTATCATTTACAGATGCTTTAAATTTTATAACTTGAACCCATCTTAAACCGTCACAATTTATTACCCAGTGGTTATTTATTTAACCATGTATAATAAACTTAATGAGTATTCTTACTGATAATATATATTTCGGCGAGCCTGGTAATGAAGTGTTGATACATCATGTGTTTGAACAACGTGTTACCGAACATCCCGAACTTATTGCGGTTCAATTTGGGAATGACAGCATTACCTATGCCGAGCTTAACGGTAAGGCTGATGAGTTGGCCCGTGTTATCGGGGCTACGTCGCCTGAAGGTTCAGTTATCGGTATCAGCGCAACGCGTTCTGTTACAACTATCATAAGCTTATTTGCCATTTTAAAAGCCGGCAAGGCTTATCTGCCGCTCGATCCAACCTTTCCTGCAGATCGTTTAGAGGATATCATAGCCGATTGCGGCATGGATACCTGCTTGTCGCCGGCAAGCGACGCCGAAGTATTCAGACAAATCGTTAAGAACGTTGTGGTTTCTGACGAGCCTTTACCCGCTGTTCATCAGCCTGAAAAGGTTGCAAAAAACAAAGTTGCGTACATCATTTACACATCGGGCTCAACGGGTAAACCAAAAGGTGTTTGTGTTGGCCATGCGGGTGTTGTCAATCTGATCAAATGGCATCACAAGATATCCCCGTACCTTTCTGCCGGGCACAAAATGCTGCAGTTTTCGCCGCTGATATTCGATGCATCAGTAATGGAAATCTTTTGCACGCTGAGTGTAGGTGGTACGCTGGTGCTGGTAGATGAGGCAACACGGATAGACCCAACCAGGTTGCTGCGCTACATCAATGATCAGCAAATCAACCGGATTAATGTTCCGTTTGTGGCGCTGCAGTATTTAACTGAGGCCGCCGATGCTGAGCAATATTTCCCGGCATCTTTACAGGAGGTAATAAGCGCGGGCGAACAACTTAAGATAACGCCGCAGGTATTAAGTTTTTTTAAAGCTTTGCCAAATTGCGTGTTTTACAATATGTATGGCCCAACCGAGGCCAGCGTTTGTACCACAGGATTGAAATTAGATGGCCCGGCTGAGAGCTGGCCGTTGCTGCCAAACATAGGTAAGCCGTTAAATAATGTAACCGTACACATCCTTAATGATGAACTGAAAGAGGTTCCTCAGGGCGAACAGGGTGAGCTTTGCATAAGCGGCATTTGCCTTGCCTACGGTTACCTAAACCGCCCCGACCTTACTGCAGAAAAATTTGTTGATTGGACGGATGCCAACGGAAAAATCTTCAAAATATACAGAAGCGGTGATCTGGGCTTCTACCTGCCCGATGGAAACATAGAATACCTTGGCCGTAAAGATACGCAGGTAAAGATAAGAGGTAACCGGGTAGAGCTTGGCGAGATTGAAGTAGTTCTAAATCAGTTGCCTGGCATACAGCAGTCCGTTGTGGTAGCCAGGGAAGATGTGCCCGGTCAAAAACGGTTGGTAGCTTACCTGATCGCCAACGGTAATAAAAAAGAAATATCATTTCTGCGAGAAAACATAGAACAGAAGCTGCCCGATTACATGATGCCGGCTGCATTTGTATGGGTAGATGATTTTATAAAAACTACAAGCGGTAAAATAGACCGAAACAGGCTGCCCGCGCCTGATATGCAGCGCCCCGAGCTTTCGGTGCTTTATAAGGCACCGTCCAACAGTGTCGAAAAGAATATTGCAGGCTATTGGGCAGACTTACTGCAATTAGATAAAGTTGGCGTTTACGATAACTTTTTTGAGTTAGGCGGTAACTCCATCCTGGCTTTAAAAACCGTAGCTGCGCTTAAAAAGCAATTCGGCTATACGCTACCGATAACAAAGCTTTATCAGTATCCAACGGTTAACGGCATAGCCTCGTATATTGATGGCAACAAAATTGTAGCAAAGGTTACCGCTGTTAAGAGCAAGCGCGATAAAATCAATAACGATGTTGCCGTTATCGGTATGGCCGTACGTTTTCCCGGCGCCAATACGATTTACGATCTATGGAATTTACTGACAGAAGGCCGCGAAACCACATCATTTTTTACTGATGATGAACTGGATGCAAGCATCCCGCAGCACATACGCAATGCACCAAACTATGTTAAGGCCCGTGGTATAGTAGAGAGCGCCGAAAGCTTTGATGCTGCTTTTTTCGGTATAAACCCCAAGGTCGCCGAATTGATGGATCCGCAGCAGCGAGTGTTCCTGGAGTTGGCATGGGAAGCTTTAGAGACCAGCGGTCACCTGCCCGGTAAATATGACGGCCCGGTAGGGGCTTTTGCAGGGGTGGGCAACAATACTTACTACACTAATAATGTATTATCCAATACCGATAAGATTGAGAATATTGGCCGCTTTTTAACGGCAACTATTAACGAGAAAGATTACATTGCTACCCGCACCGCGTACGAGTTAAACCTTACCGGCCCTGCGGTAAGCGTACACGCAGCCTGTTCAACATCTTTGCTGGCGATAGCCCAGGCTGCGGATAGTATCCGTAATGGGCAATGTAACGTGGCGCTGGCTGGCGGCTCTTCTATAAGTGCGCCCATTAAAAGCGGGCATCTTTACCAGCAGGGAACCATGCTAAGTGCCGATGGCCATTGCCGCCCGTTTGATGCCGAAAGCGATGGCACCGTGTTTAGTGATGGTGCCGGCATTGTGGTGCTCAAAAGTTTACAAGAAGCCGAACGCGATGGCGATCGTGTTTACGCCGTTTTAAAAGGCGTTGGCGTTAACAACGATGGCGGTGGCAAAGGCAGCTTTACCGCGCCAAGTGCAGCCGGGCAGGCCGGTGCTATTGCAATGGCTATCGCCGATGCAGAAGTTAAGCCGGCTGATATCTCCTACGTAGAGGCACACGGTACCGCAACTGCCTTAGGTGACCCTATTGAAATTGAAGGACTTAACCTGGCCTTTGGCAAACAAGAAAAGAACCAGTACTGCGCTATAGGCTCCATTAAAAGTAACATGGGGCATTTGGTAGCCGCAGCAGGTGTGGCGGGTTTCATTAAAACAACGCTGGCGCTGTTCTACAAGCAGCTACCGGCTTCGTTATATTTTACCAAACCCAATCCCAATATCGATTTCAGCGACAGTCCGTTCTTTGTGAACACGCAGCTTCGCGAGTGGGAAACAAATGGTAAACGCATTGCCGGGGTAAGCTCATTTGGGGTAGGTGGTACCAATGTACACGTTATCCTGGAAGAGTATGATAACGAAGTGCAATCATCAGGCGAGAGCAGGCCGCTGCAATTGATAAGCTGGTCGGCAAAAACGGCTACAAGTGCCTCAAAATTTGCAGACCGACTGTATCACTACGTTCAAAATAATCCGGAAGCGCCATTAGCAGATATTGCCTATACCCTGCATACCACGCGAAATAATTTCAAGGAGCGTAATTTCATATTAGCTGCTGATAATGATGATCTGCTGGAAAAGCTGACCAACTTTAAGCGCGATATAACCAATTCAAAAGTACTTAGCCAAAGCGCTACCGAAGTAGTGTTTATGTTTCCCGGCCAAGGCGCGCAGTACCTGAACATGGGCCGCGAGCTTTACACAGGCGAACCTGTTTTTGCTGATGCAGTAAATGAATGCGTCGCATTATTGCAAGGTACCGGCCAGGCCGATATTGCTGATGTGATATATACACCGGAATCGCCGGAGGCAACAGAAAAATTAAAGAATACTTTTTACACCCAGCCAGCCATTTTCATTACATCATACGCTATGGCTAAACTATGGATGAGCTGGGGCGTTGAGCCAACAATATTTGTGGGCCATAGTATTGGTGAATTTGTTGCCGCTCATTTTGCCGGCGTATTTAGCCTGGCCGATGCTTTGAAACTTATTACAGAGCGAGCCCGGTTGGTAAGTGAAGCACCTGAAGGGGATATGCTCTCGGTACGTTTAACGGCGCAAGAACTGGAAGCTATCTTGCCACAAGATCTTTCTGTAGCTGCCATCAATAGTAAAAAACTAACCGTAGTGGCAGGCAAAAAGGAGGCCGTTGCTGCCTTTGCAAAAGTATTGGATGAACGAGGTACGCCGGGCAGGTTATTGCAAACCAGCCATGCCTTCCATTCAGCCATGATGGATGACATCGTTAAACCTTTTGAGCAGATTGTAAGGTCGGTAAAGATAAATTCGCTGGTTAAGCCTATCATGTCTACTGTTACAGGCAATTGGTTAACAGAAGCAGAGGCTTGTGATCCGGCTTACTGGGCTAATCATTTGCGTAAAACCGTACGTTTTGCAAATGCGATTGAAAAACTTGCAGAAGATAAAGGACGTGTTTATCTTGAAGTTGGTCCGGGCCGAACGCTGGCTACACTGGCAGCACAGCAAACAGCAGATAAGCCGGTAGTTACTATCGGGGGGATGGATAACAGCAATAACCAATCGGAATATCAATCCGTATTAAAGGCCGTTGGGCAGTTATGGTTAAACGGCATCGAACCAAATTGGAATGAGTTTTACATCGGTCAGCGTAAGCGGTTGCGATTACCTGCTTATGCTTTCGACCGGAAAATATATTGGGTGGAACCTGTTAAAATAAACCCCGCAGGCATGGTAAATTACCAGCCGGAGGAGATAGTACCAGATACGCCACCCGCTAAAATTGAAGAAGATACTACACCAAGCATGATAACGAGAAAAGATTTTCTGGCCGAAAAACTTCAGGGCATTTTTACGGATGCCGCAGGTATTGATATTGACAATGCCTCTGCCGATGTAAGTTTCCCTGAAATTGGGTTCGATTCGCTTTTGCTAACCCAGATAGCCACCAATCTTAAAAAAACCTTTAATGTAAATATCACGTTCAGGAAACTGTTTGAGGATTATAATTCGATCAACCTGCTGGCCGACTTCCTGGATAAAACACTACCGGCAGACCAGTTTGGGCCACCGGCCTCAGCTAAAAAAGCCGCCGCCGCACCGCAATCTCAGCCGGTTTATGCGCAGGCCGCTACACCGCAACCGGTAGCATTTTATCCGCAGGCAGCAACGGCTCCTGTAACTGGTGCCGGTAGCGAGATGGCTTTAAATATGATCAGTCAGCAGTTGCAGCTGCTGGCTACGCAAATCGCGCACTTACAAGGCGGCGAGGTTAAAACAAAAACCGTTACGCTGCAGCCACCACCAATGGCTAATGAACTGAAAGGCGAACCTGTAGCGCCGCCGGTTTTAGAACCAGAGCCGGAAGTAACAGCCGAAGAAATGGTGGAGATAAAAAAACCATTTGGCGCCACTGCCCGCATAGAGCGCAAAGTGCAGGAGCTTGATGAAAAGCAATTACAGTGGTTAGAAGACCTTACCAAACGCTACAACGATAAAACCCGCAAAAGTAAAGAGCAAACGCAGGAACACCGTGCCTACATGGCTGATCCACGCGTGGTAAGTGGGTTCCGCCCGCTCACAAAGGAACTGGTTTATCCGGTTGTGATCAACCGCTCAAAAGGCAATCGCTTGTGGGATGTTGACGGTAACGAATACATCGATGCTTTAAATGGTTTTGGCTCAAACATGCTGGGTTACCAGCCGGATGTTTTGAAGAAGGCCATTATCGAACAAATAGACAAAGGTTACGAAATTGGCCCGCAACATGAGCTGGCAGGGCCGGTTTGTAAGCTGTTGTGCGAATTTACCGGTCATGACCGTGCTGCCCTTTGTAACACCGGTTCTGAGGCTGTATTAGGTGCAATGCGTGTTGCACGTACAGTAACAGGTCGCTCACTTATCGTGGCTTTCAGTGGTTCATACCATGGTATTATGGATGAAGTTATCGTTCGTGGTACCAAAAAATTAAAGACGTTCCCGGCTGCATCCGGTATCCTGATGGATAATGTGCAGAATATGCTGATACTGGACTACGGTACCGATGAGGCGTTGCGCATCATTAAAGAACGTGCTGATGAAATTGCCGCCGTACTGGTAGAGCCGGTGCAAAGCCGCCGGCCTGATTTTCAGCCGATAGAGTTCTTAAAGCAATTGCGCACGCTTACTGCAGACGAGCATATTTGCCTGGTGTTTGATGAGGTGATCAGCGGTTTCCGTTTCCATCCCGGTGGTACGCAGGCAATCTTTGGCATTAAAGCCGACTTAGGTACCTACGGTAAAGTGATAGGTGGGGGTATGCCCGTAGGTGCTATCTGCGGCAAAAAAGAATATATGGACGCCCTTGACGGCGGTTTTTGGGAGTTTGGCGATAGCTCGGTGCCAGAAGTTGGTGTAACCTATTTTGCAGGTACATTTGTTCGCCATCCCTTAGCGCTTGCGGCTACCAAAGCTTCGCTCGAATACATGAAAGAGCAGGGCCCGTCACTACAGGAAAAACTTACGGCAATGGCAACCCGCCTGCGCGATGGTTTTGCAAAAGTTTGCAGCGATGCAAATATTCCTGTTACAACCGTGGGTTACGGTTCGTTGTGGCGCATTAAGTTTTTGGAAGATGTACCATACAACGAGTTATTATTTACCCTAATGCGTTTGCGCGGGGTGCATATATTGGATGGTTTCCCATGCTTTATGACTGATGCCCATACCGAGGAGGATGTGGATTTCATGATAGAGCAGTTTAGGCAGAGCATACATGAAATGGTTGATGTAGGTTTCTTTAAATTTACATCGGCAGAAAACCATACACAACTTGTTGCCAACGGCACCGTAAATACAAACGGCACGGCAACCAATGTAAATTTAGAAGCGATGAACACCCCGCCAGTAGAAGGCGCGAAGCTCGGCCGTGATAAAGAAGGTAACCCGGCATGGTTTGTAAAAGATGAAGCAGACCCAACTAAATACGTGCAGTATAACATTAATAATAACTAATGCTAAACCAAACCCTTACTAATAATTCACGGGTTAGCGTAGAAGACTTTGATCCGTTTGCAGGGCCGGAGATAGCCCTGGTTGCACCGGCTACCGAACCGCAGATGGAGATCTGGACGTCGTGCCTCATAGGTGGTAACGATGCCAGCTGTGCATATAACGATTTTGCTACTATAGTACTCTCCGGCGAAGCTTTTGATAAAGAAGCTATGCTGAAGGCTGCACAAGCTTTAAGCGACAGGCACGAAGCGCTGCGCAGTGTTTTTAGTGCAGATGGCGCACATATCATTATTTACAAACACCTTGATGTTTTAGTAGATTATCACGATATATCCGATCAGGATGATGAACAAAACCGTGATTTTGTAAAAAACTATTGCAGGCAGTTAGCCATCACTGCTTTAGATCTTAAAAACGGCCCGCTGTTTAAGATAGCACTGATCAAATTAAATGATACTGAGCACCAGGTAATATTACTTACCCACCACATTATCTGCGATGGCTGGTCGATGGGGTTGATCATGCAGGACCTGGGTAAGCTTTACAACGCCTTTGCACAGGGCGTTGAGCCGAATCTGCCACCGGCGCCGCATTTTAGCGTTTTTGCTGTGGAAGAGGCGAATGCTAAGAACAGTGCTGAGCATCTTGCTACCGAGCAATATTGGGTAGAGCAATTTAAAGGCAGCGATCATTTGCTTGATATACCTACCGATAATCCGCGCCCAACGCCACGTACTTTTAAAAGTACCCGTGCAGACTACGGTTTGGATACCCAATTGGTTGCCGACCTGAGGAACCTGGCACGTAAAACCGGCACCAGTTTGGTAACAGCTATTTTGGCATCGTTCGAGGTGTTTTTACATCAGTTAACCGGGCAGGACGAAGTGATTGTAGGTTTGCCTGCCGCAGGGCAAGCAGCAACCGGTAATTTTGGTTTGGTAGGGCATTGTGTTAATTTATTACCACTGCGCAGTTTTCCGCATGGTGCACAAACGTTTGCCAATTATTTAAAAGACCGTAAAAGCACCATTTTAGATGCTTACGATAACCAGCAATACACCTTTGGCAGCTTACTGAAGAAACTGGCCATCCCGCGCGATCCTTCCCGCTTGCCGCTTGTGCCAATAATGTTCAATATCGATATCGGTATGGACGAAGGGATAGGTTTCCATAACCTTAAACACCGCTACATCAACAATCCGAGGGAATATGAAACGTTCGAGATATTCCTAAACGTTACGGATAATAAGGGTACACTTACTTTTGAGTGGTCATATAATACACAGCTTTTCCAGGCGGCTACCATTAGCCGTTTTATGCAGGAGTTTGAGCACCTGCTGCGTTACGTGGTAAAAACACCCGACGTACTGATAGGCAAACTGCCTTTGATGAACGCAGAACAGGTGCGCGAGCAACTTAACCGCTGGAATAATACCCGCGTTAATTATCCGCGCGATAAGCCATTGAATAAGATCATCAGTGAAACGGCAATGCAGTATCCCGATAAGGTGGCATTAAAGTTTGGTAAAGAAGAATACACCTATGCAAAGCTGAATGACAGATCAAACCAGTTTGCCGCAGTATTGATAGAGAATGGCGTTAGAGTAGGCGATAAAGTGGCTATCTCTGTTGACCGCAATGCCGACCTGGTTATTGCGCTTCTGGGTATTATGAAGGCAGGAGCAACCTACATTCCGCTCGATCCGATATTCCCCATCAACCGTATCAACTACATGCTGGAAGATTCGGCTGCTGTTGTATTGGTTACTACGAAAAAATATAGCGGTAAATACATTTCCAACGCTAAAGAGCTGTTGCTGGATGATATCATGCCTAAGCTTGGCAATTATGCTGATAGTGACCCGGCCGTAGTTGTGCAAGGCGAAGACCTGCTTTATATCCTGTATACATCCGGTTCTACCGGGCAGCCCAAGGGCGTGCAGATAAAGCATCATAACGCAGTTAATTTTTTATACAGTATGCAAAAGCAGCCGGGGCTAACCGCTGCTGATAAATTGCTTGCTGTAACTACCATTAGCTTTGATATTGCCGGGCTGGAGCTTTGGCTGCCATTAATAACCGGTGCACAAATTGTGCTTGCAGATGCCATTATGGTTAAGGATGGCCAGGAGTTATTACAAACCATCCGTAACGAGCAGATAACCGTTATGCAGGCTACGCCTTACACCTGGCGTATTATGCTTGAAGCTGGCTGGGGTGCAGAGCAGGTGAAGGTAATTTGTGGTGGAGAGGCCTTGCCGATGGACCTGGCACAGCGCATACTGGAGCGCGCCTCATCTTTATGGAACGTTTACGGGCCAACGGAGACCACTATCTGGTCTACCCTTAAAGAGATCAAAGCATCAGACGGTTTTATCAGCATTGGTAGACCGATAGATAACACTTACATCTATATTTTAGATAAGTTTCAAAACCCGTTAGGGCCGGGTGCTGCAGGCGAGATCTACATAGCGGGCGAAGGTGTTGCCAAAGGCTATCTTAACCAACCTGCGTTAACAGAAGAGAAATTTGTTCATGATCCATTTGATACCATAACGCCTAACCCCGTCATGTACCGCACCGGCGACCTCGGTACTTTTACTGCCGATGGAGACCTGATGTACATATCACGGATAGATGCGCAAGTTAAAATACGGGGTTACCGCATTGAAACGGGCGAGATCGAATTCAATCTTGGGAAGGAAGAGGCTATTAAACAGGCCGTAGTGGTTGCCCGTAATGATAAGAACGGCGTGGCCAAACTGGTGGCCTATGTGTTGCTGAACGATAACTTTAAAGGCATTGAAAACCCCACTGATCTGATCCAGAAATGGCGCACTGATCTGAGAAACTCGGTGCCTGACTATATGCTGCCGGATAACTTTGCCATTATTGATGAAATGCCGATGACGCCTAACGGCAAGGTGGATAAAAAGGTGCTGGCAGCCAGCGATATTGATGCTGCAGAAACGGTTAAATACGTAGCACCAACCACCGATACCGAAAGGTTGTTGTCAACTATCTGGAAAGAGCTATTAGGCATTGAGCAGGTGGGTATCAATGATAACTTTTTTGAGTTGGGCGGCCACTCGCTTATTGCGGTAAAAGTTATGGCACGTATAGAACAGGAAACAGGCGAACGCTTACCGCTTGCCATCCTGTTTGAAAACTCTACCATCGAAAAGCTTGCCGCCGTTATGGATAGCGATGTGTCTGCAGTATCATGGGATTCTTTGGTGCCAATAAAGCCGACCGGTAGCAAAGTGCCAATTTATATTGTCCACGGAGCAGGGTTAAACGTTTTGCTGTTTAACACGCTGGCCAACAATGTTGATGATGAGCAGCCTGTATATGGCTTACAGGCAAAGGGCCTTAACGGTGTAGATGAGCCTTTAAACAGGATGGAGGATATGGCGGCCCATTACGTTTCTTCCATCCTTGCACAAAATCCGGATGGTCCTTATGCTTTGGCGGGTTTCTCGTTCGGCGGATTAATAGCCTTTGAAATGGCGCGCCAAATGAAAGCGCTTAATAAAGATGTACGCATGCTGGCTATGTTTGACACCTATGCTTACCGTACACCGCATTACGATCCATGGGCGACCAAACAAGTGAAACGCGGGCTATATTTAGGGCGTAAAGTTTGGCATAGCGTTACCTTTAAAGATGGTTTCCTTAAAACCATTCGCAAGCGCAGTGAGGCCATTAAGAGAAGTTTGGTAAGGTTATTCTGGAAATTGAGGCACGGCGAGAAGCAAGATCAGGTAGGTTTTTTCGGTTACTCTAACCGTATTGATGAGGCTAATAACTTGGCGCAGAAGTATTATCTTATCGCTCCATCAGATCTGGAAATCGAGCTTTTCCGCGCGGAGACCCGTTCTTACTATCTCGATGACTATGAATATATGGGATGGAGACCTTATGCTTTAAAAGGTATCAACATCCATAGCGTTCCGGGTGAACATACTACCATGTTTAAAGAGCCAAACGATAAAATATTTGCCCGTGTATTGCAGGATTGCCTTGATAAGATCAATTATTAAGGCGGTTTGGGACAGCTCACAAATATTTTTATTGAACAGGTAATATGGCTCAGCCAAGCTGATTTTAAATTGCCCGGCAGCCGGGAAGCCCATCTTTGGCGGATAAACATTCCGGAAAATCTGTACCGGTTGAATGAACTGCGGGCAATTTTGCAACCTGATGAATTGCAGCGCGCGGAAAAGTATCATCAGCTTAAAGACAGGCAGCGGTTTGTGGTAAGCAGGGCACTGCAGCGAATGATATTGGGGAAATATCTCGATCAAGATCCCGAAGCTTTACGATTTGTTTTAGGCGATAATAAAAAGCCCTATCTGCTTAAGGATGACGGAACGGCTGTTCATTATAATGTATCACACTCCGGCGATTGGATAGCACTTGCAATAGCATCATCGCCGGTAGGCGCAGACGTTGAATTTATTGATCCTGAATTTCCGTTTGATGATATCCTGCCCGACCATTTTAGCGAAACTGAGATCGATTTCATAAAATTAAACGAAAGCACACAAAGATTTTATCTGCTTTGGACACGCAAAGAGGCTTTTTTAAAAGCGACAGGGCAGGGGCTTGGTGAACATCTTATAATTACGCCAGCGCTTGATGGCGCGCATGAACTTGCTGACGCGTTGAGTGGCAATGCTAATAACTGGAAATTACAAAGCCTGGTACTTAGCAATAATTACTTATGTGCAGTAGCAATGGCCGGCGAATGGGAACTTAAAAGTTTCGTCGTTAATTTTCGGTAGCTAAAGAGCGGACGCTATCCCTTGGCATTGTTTTAAGGTTGCTTATTTCGCTTACCCTCTCTGCTGTTTGCAGCCACTTTTTCTTGTCGCTATTTTTTAAATTGTTGATGCGACTTGTATCTGCCTTGGCAAAATACTCAACAATGTTTTTCTGTAAGTCGGGCGATACTGTTTTATAACCCTGCTCTTGTAATTTTTCTAACAGCTTGGCATAGGTGTTATCAGCCAGGTGATAATTGCCTAACTGGGTTGGCTCACCGGTATCAAAGTTAATATCGGGTAATACAAGTGAATTGGTTTGCACCTCCGCAAGTGCTGCGTGATAGTTCTTCAATATAGCATCAAAGCTTTGCGCAAATAATTTTTGCCCCTCTTCGCCGGGAGATTTAAACTTTAAAGCCTTTAAGGGGCCAACCTTTGGCAATATCCCTATCAGGAAAACTGCGGCTTTAGCCCAAAACTTAGGTTCCTGCCGTTGTTTACCAAACTCAAGATTAAATGCCCGCCTGGTCATTTTATATTGAAACTCTTTGGCTGTAATACCCGGGTTAAGTTTTGATATCTGATCTTTGTTTGATTCGTAAGCAGCCTTGGTCAATTTTGGAAAAAGATTGCGTACGCCCCAGCGCATGGTGTTTATATCGGCATCGATATTACCGAAAATAGTATTCAGGTTGCGCCCATAGGTCTTGTAAAAGGCACGTTCTAAAACCGGCACGGAGATATTGAAACCTATAAAATCATGATAACCTTCTGATGTATAGCCGCCCTGCCCAATTTGCAAAACATCATAGGCAAATTCCATGCGACTGTGCGACATATGGTTCTCCTCGTAAGTAACCACGTTGCCAAATTTCTTTTGCAGTTTAGGGTAAACAAGCGGCACGTTGAGGTTTGTAGACATGGAATGGCCGTATTTGTCTGCCATATAGTGTGACAAAGCACCAAGTGCAAAGGCGTATTCGTTGATATTTTGGGCATCATTTATCAAATTAATGATAAAATCTCCGCTACGCACGTAATGCAGCAGATCGGTAAAGAATGCGTTGCCTAAAGGCATGTAACCCATATCGGCAACTATGCTGCCGCCATAAGCGTAGGAGTGGGCCTTTATCATTTCCTCGCGGGTAGCATTGGGGTATTTTTCTTTGATCATTGGGTACAGCACAGGCTTCCATGATGCATCAATGATGGCCTCATGCGCCAACACCGAATAGGCTTTAGCCTGCCTGCTTGCCAGGCAAATTAAAAGCACCGAAAACACATAAACCCGAATGGCGCGAAACGTTAACATTGCAGTAGCTATATTGCGATAACAACCGCAAATCTATCCGCAGTGTTTTACCTGTAAGTAACAATATTGTAAATGTTACGATAGGGCTTAATGTGAATGACCGGAATTAGTGAATGATGGAATGAGCGAGTGCAGAGGAAATACAATAATCACTCATTTCATCATCTAAGGCCTATTTTTTCTCGTTGTAAATGCCAAATTCTGCAATGCTGGGCTGGCTCTCGGCCTTATCTATTGTAACGCGCACTTTGTTGCCCCAAACGGTATTGAAGCGGTGTACCTTTACACGTTTGGCAATGTCACCGGTGGCCAGCGGTTTCCAAACACCGTTTTGCAGGTACTCTATATGGTAATTGCTGATGTTGCTTTTAGGTTCGGTAAGTCCTACGGCGTTAAATTCAGTATCGCGGCCAAGGTCAACTTCCCACCATGGGGTTTTTACGGTGCTATTTGAGGTCCATGAGGTGGTAAAATCGTCATCGTTGGCAAAGTCCATAATGTTCATATCATCGCTCCAGCTGCTGTTGGTTGGTTTACGTTTTGCCAAATTGGTAGATATGATAGGCTCGCCGGTTGGCGCAAGTTTAGGTGCAGCTGCATTGCCTTTCCATTGCTTACCTATTTCTTTTAACGCAGCGATGGCATTATCGTCAAATAAGCCGTCGCGATTTGGTGCCACATTCAGGATGTAATTACAACCCGCATTGTTTAGCGTGGTTAGTTCGTTAACCATCTTAGCCGGGTCTTTAACAGCGGTGGTTGGGAAGTTGGTTTTCCAGAACCAGCTTGATTGTAAAGGCAAACAAGCCAACGATGGCATAATGTTGTTGCCTTTATCCAAACGCTGGCCGGCACCCATTTCATAGGTTTTGATATCGCTGTAAAACAAACCCTCGGCAGGATATTTTGCACCATTCAGGTCCATCACCACACAATCCGGTTGTAACGACTTTATCAAACGGTATACATCCTCAAACGGGATATCGTCATAGCTGATACGGCTCCATGGTGCATCCCAGCCGTCAATTATCAGCGCTTCTATTTTTCCATATTTTGTTAAAAGCTCAGTCAATTGTGCTTTCACCATCTCAAAATGTTTTGGGGTGATAGAGTTAGGACGTAGCTTATGATGCGTATCCAAAATAGAATAGTACAGCATTACCTTCAACCCATTCTTACGGAAAGCATCAACATATTCCTTCACCACATCGCGCTTTAACGGACTGTTCATCACGTTGTAGTCGGTAGTTTTGGTATCCCAGATACAGAAACCGCTGTGATGCTTTGTGGTAAGGCAACCGTAGGTCATGTTAGCGCTTTTAGCAGCTTTAGCCCATTGGTCGGCGTTAAGCTTTTTTGGGTTGAACATCGCCGGCGAAGCTTCAGGATCAGGCCAGTCTGCATCCCAGTAGGTAGGCATATTAAAATGTATGAACATCCCAAATTTAAGGTCGACAAAGCGCTGTTGAAGCGTAGAAAGATCTGTTTTAGTTTGAGCTGAGCAATAGAACGTTGTAGTAAGCAGTAATACAGCGGTTAGCAGTTTCTTCATGGTCAGGAGAATGTAGTTCTCCAAATTAAGTGATATTTTTTGAAGGTTGATTAAAGGATTTTTGCATGATGATATGTTTGATTGGCAGATGAAGAATAAAGAGATGTGTTTCTCCACTGGTCGAAGTTTTTAACGTCGACCTAAAGTATTGCAAGCATTCTGCTTGCGTGTTAAGCTGTAAGCTTAACACATTTCGGGTCGGAAGTTACACTGCGCTAAACTTCGACCAGTGAATGGTCATGCTGCTCACTACCGTTCCTAACGGAGACCCTCTCTCAAATTGAATTTACATCTCCTTTCCCAGTACTTCATCAACAATACCAAACTCCTTTGCTTCGGCGCCTATCATCCAGTGGTCACGGTCTGACACCTGATGAACGCGTTCGTAGGTTTGTCCACTGTGTTTGGCAATGGTTTCATAGAGCTGCTGTTTGATGATGGCAATCTGTTTTGCTGCTATCTCCACATCAGAGGCGGTACCTTGTGCGCCGCCGGAGGGTTGGTGCAGCATCACCCTGGAGTGCGTTAACGCTGCTCTTTTCCCCGCAGCACCCGCACATAAAATTACAGCCGCCATAGATGCTGCCATACCTGTGCAAATGGTTGCAACGTCAGGATTGATGAATTGCATGGTATCATAAATTCCGAACCCTGCATATACTGATCCACCCGGTGAATTGATGTAAATCTGTATATCGCGCTTGGCATCCGTAGACTGCAGGAACAGGAGTTGGGCTTGTATAATATTAGCTACCTGATCATCGATGGCGGTACCGAGAAATATAATTCTGTCCATCATTAAACGGGAGAATACATCCATTTGGGTGATGTTCATCTGTCGCTCCTCCATAATGGCAGGTGTGAGCGAGGCAGTAATATTGGCGTTGTTTACTCGAGCAATAAACCGGTCTACATGCAAACTTTGGACATGGCGATGCCTCACCGCATACTTGCGGAACTCATTTGTGTTCATTTCTTAAATATTAAGGGTTAACGTTCAAAGAAGCTAAAGACAAGATCTTTGAAACTTCGATGCTGTGGTTTAGTAAACAGTTGCTGGTGAATATCCTCGATCTGTGCACGAAGTGATTCACGGCCATACTGGCGAACAATGTTAAGCGTGCGCTTATGCAAGTCTACTTCCTCATCTAAGTCCGGATTAAGGATAAGCCGTGCTTCCATCAGCAACGCGTCGCCGGTAGGCAGCATACCATTCACATAGTCGTCTGTTAGTTTGGTGTTATTCAACGAAGTCCGCATATTCTAAGGATTGTTGCTTAACCGTTTCTCTCACTTTCTCAAGGCATTTATACTTTTGCACAGTAACCGACCGTTCACCGGCATAGCCAAATTTTTCTGCCACATCACGCATGGCAAGCTTGTCGTAATAAAACGCACATAAAATATCCATACAGCGCTTGCCAGCTGTTTGCAGGTAATGCAGTATTTTTTTGGTCGATGGCTGTTCGTCGGCTTCATCAGCTATATCAAACGAATTATCATCTATGGATTTTAATTCAGTTTGCTCATTGAATTTCTTGAACCAAAGATGCTTTGCAATGCCGGTGAGATAAGCTTTATTATTTGAAACCTCAAAATCGCCGGCGATAACCTTTTCATAGTACACAACTAACGCATCATGGAAAATATCTTTGGCGTCATCAAAAGTGCCGCCCATCCTGGCCACATACTTTGCCACTACAGGGAACATGCTTTCATAAAGCTCCGTTAGTAATTGCTCTCTGCTTGTTGTGCTTACCATATACTTGCTTTTATAATGATGTGCGGTAGGAGCGGGATATATCACCGTAAAATTGCAAATAATTTTAAGCTATGGCAAAACCGTCATTCTGCCCGAAGCTTTTTTGCTGCCAAGAAGGAAATAAAAGTAAGAAGGTGAATTATAAGTACAGTGATAGACCTAAGATAACCGAATTCATGCGGCCTTCGCAAAAGGCGATAACCACAGGCATTGCTTTAGCAGAAACTTTAAAGCATTTTGCGGCAGCCGCGAGTTTTCTTTTTGGTACTTTTTCTTTTGCGGAAAAAGAAAAAGTACATCCACTGACTTTGATAATTTACTGCCGTTCCTAACGAAGAACTGCTTATGCGGTTGCCGCACTGTTGTTCTTGGCAGTGACACCTTATTCTATAGACGCAATCGATCTGTCATTTAACGGCTCACATCTTAAACCCAAAATAATCCTTGGCATTATGATAGCAGATATCGGCGACCACTTTCCCTGTCCACTCTATATCATTGGGCAGTTCGCCGTTCTCTATATCCTCGCCGAACAAATTACACAGTAACCTGCGGAAATATTCGTGTCGCGGAAAAGACAAAAAGCTCCTCGAATCGGTAAGCATGCCTACAAACCTGCTTAGCAAGCCCATGTTTGATAGCGCGTTGAGCTGTTTGGTCATCCCGTCCTTTTGGTCTAAAAACCACCAGGCCGAGCCGAACTGCACTTTACCAGCCATCGATCCATCGTTAAAATTACCGGTTATGGCAGCCATTACTTCATTGTCGGCGGGGTTAAGGTTGTAGATGATCGTCTTAGCTAAACGGTCGTCTTTATCCAATCTATTCAGGAAACGCGACAAGGCACGTGCCTGACTAAAATCGCCAATAGAATCGAAACCGGTATCAGGCCCTAATTTGCTTAATAAACGACTGTTGTTGTTTCTTAAAGCACCCAAATGATACTGCTGTACCCAGCCTTTTTCGTGATGCCACAGTGCCAGGTTAAAAAGCATCGCCGATTTAAATTTTACCTTTTCTGCATTGGTAACAGGCTTTTCTGATCGCACCTTTTCAAATACGGTTCTTATCTCCTCGTCGGTATAGTCTTCGGCGTAGATGTGCTCCAACCCATGATCGGCCACCATGCAGCCGTTGGCCGCAAAGTAATGATGGCGATTTTTGAGCGCGTAGAGGTAATCATCAAAATTAACGATAGGCGTATTGGCCACTTCCTCCAACCGGGTAATGTAGGCATTCAACGCGGCTGCGTCCTCTATGTACATGGCTTTATCCGGCCTAAAAGAAGGAAACATCTTAACGATACCGCCTTCTTTTTTCAATTTCTCGTGATGGGACAGATCATCCAGCGGATCATCGGTAGTGCAAACCACCTCAACGTTCATTTTTTTAAGCAACTGCTGCACAGAAAAGTCGGGTTGTTGTAATTTGGCGGAGGCATCCTCATAAATATAATCTGCAGTGCCGGCCATTAACCTCGAATCGATATTGAAATACCTGCGTAACTCCAGATGTGTCCATTGGTATAAAGGGTTTCGTAGTGTATAGGGCACAGTTTCCGCCCATTTTTCAAACTTTTCAAAGTCTGATTTTCCGCCGGTTATATATTCTTCACTGATACCGTTTGCCCGCATGGCGCGCCACTTGTAATGGTCGCCGTAGAGCCAGGCCTGGGTAAGGTTGTTAAAGTTGATATTGCCGGCTATCTGATTGGGCGGCAGGTGACAGTGGTAATCTATAATAGGCATGTCTTTCGCATAATCATGATACAGGCGACGGGCGGTATCAGAGTGCAGCAGAAAGTCATCATCTAAAAAGCTTTTCATACAAGGCTAATAATAAGGCAATGTATTGTATTAAGTTAAAATTCAAAAGTCCGAAGTCCAAAAACTTGAAATTTGATTTATCGGATAGTTAACTCACACCGACATCGCTTTCGCTCATCGACCCTCTTTTCGCTACGCAAAAATAGGATAAGCAGAAAAGTTTTATTTCTTACCCCCTTTGCTGTTTGCAGTAGAAAGCGTGAAAAAATTAATTATGGAAAGTTTTTCATCCTCTTTACGCCTGCGTAGAGAGGGTCGACGAGCGAAAGCGACGTCGGGGTGAGTCGACCACAGCGAAAAAAATGCCCTCACACGCCCAAATTGGCAAATATCTCTTTGATAGAAAAGTTAGCTCCGCAAACATGTTCATCAGCCGCACCGTAGTAAATGGTGAGCGTATCACCATCATCCTGCAGTACATGGCCGTTGGTAAACACCACATGCCCGAAAAAACCGGTTATCTCGTATGGTGCAATAGGCTCCATGATAGGTTCAACGGAGCGTGCCAATACTTTTGACGGATCGTTTAGATCAAGCAAAACGGCTCCCAGGCAATAGCGGTGTTCACGGGTGGCACCATGGTAAATCTCCAGCCAGCCTTTTTCTGTTTTGATGGGTGCTGCGCCTGCACCAACCCGGCCGCTGTCCCACATTCCTTCGCGGGTTTTAAGTATGCATTTGTGGTTACCCCAATATTCGCCATCCGGCGATTCGGCGATCCAGATAAAGTTGCCGCCTATATCAACACTGCTGGGGCGGTGCAAAGCGTAATATTTACCGTTTATCTTTTCCTCAAAAATAGCTACGTCTTTGTTGTGCGGCGGCAATATCATGCCGTGCTCTGTAAACGTTTTCCAATCAGCGGTGGTGCGCATACCCACACCTACGCCGCTATCACTAACGGCAGTAAAGGTGAGATAGAATTTATCTTCCAGTTCGGTAACCCGGCAATCTTCTATACCAAAGGTTTGCAATGGCCCTTTACCAAACAGTTTTGGATAACCTTCGGGTTCATAAAACTTAATACCGTCATCGCTGCAAAGCAAGCGCAGGTGCGATAGGGTGGTGAGGTAGTCCACACCTTTGTAGCGCACAACACGCGCATCTGTAGCAATCAGGTCGGCATCGTTAAGCGCAATTTCCATTATCTTGGTTTCCCCGGTTTCGGTAAGTATCGGAAAGGATACGTGTACCTCATTCTGCTGCGGCCGCTCGGCAACACGTACAAGTAACCAGGTCTTATCTTCGTACCTGAACACCCCCGGGTTTAACAGGCAGGCAATGAGCAGGCCATCGGTACTGGGTTTAAGATCTTTGGGAGAAAGCAGGGGGTTTTGCGGAAATCGTTTAGCAATGTCGGCCATAACAGGTGTATATTTAAGATATAACCGTCGGCTTCTTCAATGGTTTAGACCATATGTAAAACAGGTAATATATTACATAAAAAGAGCCCCGGAAGTCCGGAGCTCTTTCGATTATATAAAACGAGCAATTTGAAATTAGTTGCCTGTGCTGCGTGGCACTGTTGGCGCACCCACCGGCGTTGTACTTGGCGCTGTTGGCGAAGTTGACGGCATTGGTGTTGGTGTAGCCGGTGTGGTACCAGGCATGGTTGATGGTGTTGTACTTGGCACACCCGGAGTTGTTGGTGCCGGCATCGTTGGTGATGTTGGCGTAGTTGGCATTGTAGGATTTGTAGGTGTAGTTGGGTAACTTGGGTTTGTAGGATTTGCTGGCGTGTTAGGCGTTGTAGGCATAGCAGGCGTTGTAGGGTTTGTTGGCGTATTTGGTACTATAGGCCTTGTTGTCCTGGTCTTTTGTTTTTTTGGAACAGTGTCCTGGTTAGCAGTTAATGCCTTATTATCAAAAGTTGCCTTGCTAATTACGTTGCTGGTGTGGTTTTTTGCCACTGCATAATTTAAACCGATCGCCGCGATCGCTGTCGCCATTATTGCACTCATCTTTTTCATAGTAGTATGTTATTAATGGTTTATATTCTTAACTAAAGAATAACATTTACCATGCCAAAGGATAATAATTTACATATTTTATTGGTTTTACGCTTAAAGTCGCACGTTCTACTTAATGATCACCTTGGTGGCCCCGTAGCCAAACTTTTCCTTTTGAGCGTCCATAAAAGTTTGCACTTTTTGGTTTTTAGCTAACAGCTTATGCAATTCGTGCCTTAAAATTCCATTGCCTGCACCGTGTATAAAAGTTATCTCATGCATCTGGTGTACAATGGCCGCCTCAAGAGCTTTCTTAAAGCGATCTACCTGGATATTCAATATCTCAGAGCTACCTAAAAAATGATGGTCATCACGCAGCTTTTCAATGTGCAAGTCTATCTCTGAAGCTGGTTTTTGCACTTCCTGCTTTTCTTCAGCCGGTTTAAAAAAGCTTTCCTTTAATTTTTCAGCATCGATAATCAGTTCGGGTTCATCCAACCGAATCATCCAGCCTTGCTGTTTAATAAAGGGGATGGTCTTCTTGGCTCCCGCAAAATCCTTGGCCTTAAACTGCTCATTTACATCAAGCGGACTTAACGCCGGCTGGTTCTGCTTCGTAAAAAACAACGCGCGGAACGTAAATTTTGGCCAAAGCTGCAGATCAGATAGTTTTGCAGAGTAAATTTTAGCAATCCCTTGCGGCTCAACCATGCCTGCAAATTCGCCTTTGTACTGCTTGTTCTGTTCTGAAGTTAGCGTTAGCAACAGCTGGTATGATGTTTTGTTAACCAGGTAAAAATGCACTAATGAATTAGCGTGCGCATCTGCTACTACAGCCACATGCACACCGCTGCTTTTAAATTCACCGGCAGGGGCTTTAACTTCCTGTACAATCTCTTCGTTATGGCTGTCTTCGCCACGGCCGTGTACAAAAGTTACTTTATTGGAAAGCACCGGTATCTCAAAGTCATCGTCGCCGGTAACGCCAATCATCTGCTCATCAATAATGCGCGTTACGTAGCCTTCCATCTTCTCGTCAACAAATCGCACAAAATCACCTAATTTATATTTCATGGCACAAGTATAAGTTAAACATGGCTTTTCTAATCAACATTTAACCGTCAGTTTTGGTTGCAAATATGTTTGTTTCATACATTTGCCTTACCTATCTACATTAATAATGACTACCTCTCACAACACCAACGCCGCTACGCTTAAGCGCATTTTTTTGCATCATCTTAACCGTATTTATAGCGGCAAATGCATTTTGCGCAAGCATGCAGACAGCCTCATAGAACAAGCATCCTTTAAAGGCTTGAAGTTAGCCCTGCAGGAATTTGCCGGCGATGTGGTAAAGCAAATTAAGCGTATGGAAGAAATTTATACGCTGGTTAACGAAAGTCCGTCGGCAGAACAATGCAACCCCATCAGCAATATGGTTAATGATGACTTTTGCATGGACGATAACCAGGACCTGCCGGTACTGAATGATCTTGACCTGATGCTATACGTGCAGATACTGGAACACATCAATATCACCTCATACCGTATGTTAATGATGCTTGCAAAGCAACTGAACTACAGCGAGGTTACGCAAATACTAACTGAAAATTTAGATGATTCTGCAGACAACGACAAGTTGTTTACACTGATAGCCAGGGAATATATAACTAAGGACAAAACCGCATAAAAAAACAAAGCCGGACTAAAAGCGTCCGGCTCTGTATAGTTATTTAATACCCCTACTAAAATAACTTATCACAAAGTAAAGGAATAACAGGGCAGCATACAATAGGGCCTTTGTAACAATTCGTTTACCTTTAAAGAAAACTTTAATACGGGCCAGAAACCCTACATTTGCTGCACTGAACCCACTATTTATCAATAAAACGATGTTAAAAAAACTATTTGTTACCGCATTGTTCGGCACGGCGCTGTTACAATTGCAAGCTCAAACGCTTTACCAGCCAAGGGATATCAAGGCAGCTTACGCCAAGGGTACCCGTAGCATGGATGGAAAGCCCGGACCAAAGTACTGGCAAAACCGTGCCCGTTACGAGATCTCAATAACTACCGCTCCGCCAGCTTCGCTTGTAAAAGGTGTTGAGACCATAACCTATGTCAATAACAGCCCCGATACTTTGAAAAGGCTGAACATGAAACTCATCCTGAACATTCACCGCCCCGGTGCTGCACGGATGGGTAACACCAGCCCTGATTATTTAACGCAAGGTGTACAGGTAGATGACTTTAAGGTTGGCGGCCAAACCAGCAAATGGAATAACGACCAAAGATCGTCCACTAACGAGATGATCGCTCTGCCAAAGCCCTTGATGCCGCATGATTCGGTTAAGCTGGATATCACCTGGCACTTTGATGTATCAAAACAAAGCGGCCGTGAGGGTATGATAGATCAGACAAGTTTCTATCTGGCTTATTTCTACCCGCGTGTATCTGTTTATGATGATTACAATGGCTGGGACCGCGTAGCATTTGTAGATGCACAGGAGTTTTATAACGATTTTAACGACTATACCTTAAACGTAACAGTACCTAAAAACTATGTTGTTTGGGCTACCGGTATGCTGCAGAACCCAACTAAGGTATTACAGAAAGATATCAATGAGCGTCTTCAAAAATCATTTACCAGTGATAGCACCATACATGTAGCTACCGCCGATGAAATGACCGCAGGCAAAGTAACTGCCCAAAACGAGACCAACACCTGGACCTGGACTGCCAACAACATCAGTGATATGGCTGTGGGTATCAGTAACCATTATATATGGGATGCCGGCAGTGTTGTGGTTGATAAGGCTACCGGTCGCCGTTCAAGTATGCAGGCTGCGTACTCTGTACAGGGAACTGATTTCAAACAATCGGTACAATTTGGTCGCAACGCACTAAGCTGGTTCAGCAGTAACTGGCCGGGCGTACCTTACCCGTTCCCTAAGATGACAGCTTTCCAGGGCTTTGCCGATATGGAATACCCAATGATGGTGAACGACAGCCAAATGGGCGACCCGGGTTTTGCCCAACTGGTGCAGGACCACGAGATAGCGCACACCTGGTTCCCTTTTTACATGGGTATCAATGAAACCCGCTATGCCTTTATGGACGAGGGTTGGGCTACAACGCTTGAGTACCTGATAGGCACTGCCGAAAAAGGCAAAGAGAAAGCTGATGCCTTCTATAAACAATTCCGTATCAACGGCTGGATCAACAATAAATCAAGCAATCAGGATATCCCTACCATTACCCAAACCAGCGAACTTACTACCGGCTACGGTAACAATGCTTACGGTAAACCATCATTAAGTTACCTTGCCCTTAAGGATATGCTTGGCGATGAACTATTTAAAAAAGCCCTGCACGGATACATGGACAGATGGCATGGTAAACACCCTATTCCCTGGGATTACTTCAACTCGATGAGCAACGTATCGGGCCATAACTTAAACTGGTTCTTTAACAACTGGTTCTTTACCAATGGTTATGATGATCTGGCTATTAAAAATGTAGTGACAGGCAAAGATGGTTACACCTTTACGGTTGCCAACATTGGCGGTTTCGCTATTCCGTTCGATGTGGTCACCGAGTACACCGATGGTACCAAGAAAACTATCCACCAAACCCCCGCTGTTTGGGAAAAGAACCAAAAAGAAACGCTGGTTACCTTTAAAAATGAACGCGGCAAAAGCTTAAAATCCATAACGCTGGATAACGGCATATTTATGGATGCCACCCCGGCTGATAATGTCTGGATGCCGAAAAAATAAATTAGAAAGAGCCCTCATTTGAGGGCTTTGTTGTTTAAAGCTATTATCATTCACTGGTCGAAGTTTAGCGCAGCGTAACTTCCGACCCGAAATGTGTTAACCTTGCAGCTTAACACGCAAGCAGGATGCTTGCAATACTTTAGATCGAAGTTAAAAACTTCGACCAGTGGAGTGCTTACCGCCTTTTGCGAAGGCCGCATAAATTCGTTGACGTTTGGTCCTTCACCGCAGTAGATTCACTTATTCTTTCTCATCGTATTTGTAAAAACAAACTTCACCGGGCAATTGAATTACCCAGCCAAATCATTGTAACAAAGATATTTCCATCACACTTTCTTAAATAATTTAAAAAGTGCACTATATTTAGCTAAACCAATTTCCGGGAACAATTAACATTGATCATAATGGCTGCAACTGAACCTGATATCCCTGCTTCTGCAGATGTAAATACATCTCCTTTTACTTATGAGCGCCTTTATTCATTAGATGCGCTGCGCGGGTTTGATATGTTCTGGATCATCGGCGGCGAAGAGATCTTCCACACCATGGCTAAGGTAACGGGCTCGCCGTTTTGGAAGGCTTTGTCTACACAGTTCACCCACCCGGATTGGAATGGCTTTCACGTTTACGATCTCATCTTCCCGCTTTTCTTGTTCCTGGCAGGGGTGGCAACACCTTATTCTGTTGGCCGCGAACTGGAAAAGGGCGCTACAAAAGGCCAACTGGTTTGGCGGGTTGTTAGGCGTGCTATCATTCTTATTTTACTGGGTCTGTTGGTCAATAACAGCCTGAAGGAGTTAAAACCTTTAGAGGAGATCCGTTTTGCATCGGTATTGGGCCGCATAGGTATTGCGTACATGTTTGCGAATCTTATTTATCTTTTTGCCAATCGCAAGTGGCAATTTGCCTGGTTTTGGATTTTTATCATCGGTTATTGGCTGTTACTCAAATTTACATCGGCACCCGGTTTTAAACCCGGCGATCTTACTATGGAAGGCAATTTTGCCTCTTATATGGATAGGCTGATATTGCCCGGCAGGCTATATCTTAAAATTCACGACCCGGAAGGTTTGTTCTCAACCATCCCGGCAATCAGTACAGGCTTGTTAGGTATCCTGGCAGGCACACTGCTCAAAACGGGTCATCAGCATAAAGGGCGTAAAGCATTTATCCTTGCCGCAGCAGGTGTGCTATTCCTGGTAGTAGCTCAGCTATGGAACCTTGATTTCCCTATCAATAAAAACCTGTGGACAAGTTCGTTCGTGATGCATGTAGGCGGGCTTAGCTTATTGCTGCTTGCCTTGTTCTATTACATTATAGATGTGCTGGGCTATAAAAGCTGGGCTTTCTATTTTAAGGTGATCGGCATGAACTCCATCCTCATCTACATCTCCAGCAAATTCATCAACTGGAATTATGCCACCGCCGGTTTCTTTGGCTGGCTGGGCCAGTTAGTTGGCGACCCCTGGAACATTGTGGTAATGGCTATTTGCTTTGTAATGGTAAAATGGGCCATGCTGTATTTTCTATATCGTAAAAAAGCATTTCTTAAAGTATAACTCATATGAGAAAAACTATTTGCCTGTTAGGCTTAGCTGTTTTGTTGATCACCGGTAACCTATCCGCGCAACAAAAACTGCCAAAGTTAATGCTCCGCCTGGATGATATAGGCATGTGCCACGCCGTAAACATGGCCATGCAAAAAATGGCCGACACTAAAATGCCGTTCTCGGCCTCCGTGCAATTTGCCTGCCCGTGGTACCAGGAGGCTGTTGCTATTTTAAAGAAAAACCCCCAGATAAGCGTAGACGTGCACCTAACGCTTACATCAGAATGGCGCTATTACCGCTGGGGACCGGTAACTGGCCGCGAAGCTGTGCCAAGTTTAGTTGATAAAGATGGTTACTTCCATCAATCAACCGATGCCTTCGCTAAAAGCGGTTATAAACTTGATGACGTAGAGAAAGAGCTTTCGGCCCAGATTGAGCGTGCGCAGGCATCGGGATTAAAAATAACCTACATAGATCCGCATATGGGTATTGCGTTGTCAACGCCTGAGCTGCGTGCCCTTACTGAGAAGCTTGCCCGCAAATACAAGTTAGCTATATCAACCCTCAGCGATGTAGTTTACTTCGGCGAAACTTACCATGAGATGTGGGGCGAGCCGGTGGCAACTAAAAAATCGGCATTCTTAAATTATGTAAGCACAAAATTGAATGCTACACGCCCAAACCTGGTGGTGATACACGTTGGCCTTATGCAGCCCGAAATGAACGCCCTGTTTGATATGAATAGCAACATGATGAATGGCAAAGATGGCAAACCGCTTACCAGCCTGCACCGCCAAACGGAATTGAACATGATGCTATCGCCCGAGTTTAAAGCTTTAGTGAACAAGAAGTTTGTGCTCACCAACTACACTGAACTGATAAAGGAAAAGAGCCTCGCCGGCATGAAGAAAGAAACGGTAAAAAACTAAGCGCCTTATGCTTTTCCTTTGGCAGACTTTGGCGACTTGCTTGCCATTACAATAACGATAGCAATAACGCCCCAAAGCAGCATTTGCCAGGTGCTCATGTCCCAGCCGCCCAGCTTCCATGATAGCAGGCCGAAGTACGTACCAGCGGAACCGCCTATAAAATAAGTGGTCATGTATATGGTATTTAACCGGCTATGCGCATGTTCGTCGAGGCTGTAGATACGTGCAAAGTTGGTAATCTGGGCAGCCTGCACCCCGATGTCAAGGAAGAAGATAGCAACGATGAGCGCCATAAGCGAATAGGGTAGTACTTTTATCAGCAACACGCTTGCAATGATCATCCCTACGGATATCAGCAAAGAGCGATGGGTATCACCTTTATCGGCCAGTTTACCAAACCATGGTGCAACCAGTGCGCCGCCAATAGCTATCAATCCAAATAAACCGATGGTACCGGTAGCGTAATTCAGTGGGTCTGAACTAAGGTGAAAAGTTAATGTTGTCCAGAACGAGCAGAATATCCCGAAGGTAAAGAAACCTAAAAGAGCAGCCTGTCTTAATATCTTAAATTCGGGTATCAGTGACAGGGCAGATTTTAGCAGGCTACCATAATTGCCCTTGAACTTAGCGGGTACGTTGGGCAGGTAAAATTTAAGCATAATGGCCACCATAAAAACCATTATGGCAGACATGCCATAAACCCAGCGCCAGCCCAGCCAGTCGGCAATTAAGCCGCTTATTACCCGCGCGCCTAAAATGCCAACCAATATGCCGCTAAAAACCTTGCCTACGGTTTTGCCGCGGTTAACGCTATCCAGCGTAGCTGCCATAGGCATCAGTATCTGTGCCGATGTTGCCAGCAGGCCTACCAGTAAGCTAAGTGCATAAACCTGGTATATTTTGGTGGCAAAGCTAAAACTGGTTAAAGCAACAATAAGCAGCGAGCTTAAAAGCAATATGAGGTTTTTGCGATTTACTTTATCGCCAAGGGGTATCAAAAAAAACATACCCAGGCCGTAACCCAATTGCGCAAACATCGATACCTTTCCTATTTCGGCACCGGTAGCTTGTACCGATTGCCCTATGTCCTTAAGAATGGGCTGATTATAATAGATATTGGCAACGGTTACACCGGCCGCAACAGCCATAACGGGTATTACTGCGGGGTGAAGTTTGGGTGTGTTGTTGGTGGCAGTTGAGTTCATTTACGGTGCAAACGTAAATAATTGGGGGTTGCGGTCAAACCCTGCACAAACTAATCTGCTTGTAACACGTATATTTGTGAAAGTTAACTGACAAAAGCACATCACAATGGCTAAAATTTGCGTTGTTGAAGACGAAGAAAAAGTATCGTCGTTTATAAAAAAGGGACTTGCCGAACATAATTATGAGGTAGACGTTGCCGCAACCGGAGAAGCTGCTTTAAAGTTATTTGACAGCAATGATTATGATCTGGTGATACTTGATGTGATGCTGCCCGATATGACCGGTATAGAAGTATGCCACCAACTGCGCATGGACGAGCCGCAGATACCTGTTTTAATGCTGAGTGCCTTAGGTACCATAGATGATAAAGTAAGCGGTTTGCACTCCGGTGCGGATGATTACCTGGTTAAGCCTTTCCATTTTAATGAATTGCTGGCCCGTATAGAGGCCATGCTGCGCCGCCGTAAACTGGCCGACAGCGATAGCCACGTGCTGAGCTTTGCCGACCTGCGCCTGAACACCTGGGATAAAACCGCCGAGCGCGATGGTAAACAGATAAACCTTACTGCAAAAGAATATAGCCTGCTGGAGTTGTTCATCAAAAACCCGAATAAGCTGCTTTCGCGCGAGCATATTATGGAGCGCGTATGGGGAATTAACTTTGACACCGGCACCAACATGGTTGATGTTTATGTAAATTACCTTCGTAACAAGATCCAGAAGGGATTTGAGAAGAAACTGATTCATACCGTGATAGGTATGGGATATATTTTGAAGGATTAAATTCCAAAACATCCTACACGTCATTGCGAGAGAGGAGGAAACTTGTAAGTATCGCTTGTAGAAGATTTTTCCTCATACCTCGTTCGAAATGACCTTATGCGTTAAATCAATATTCCACCAGCGTGAAAATAAAAACCCGCCTTTCGCTCACCTTTACCCTGCTCAGTTCGGGCGCGTTGTTGCTGGTATTGGTGGCACTTTACATTGCAGTGTATTCGTTTTTTGTTGCGGATTTTTACAACCGCCTGGGCGACCGCGTTAACCTGGCCTCGCAGGTTTACCTGAAAGCCGATGAGCTTGCCGCCGATTCCCTGATACAGGTACAGGATGAATATCTGGAGAAGTTGCCCGATGAAGTGATACGCGTGTACGACAAGGATAACATGTCGGCCTTTAAGGTGAACCATAACATTTACTGGACAAAAAGTATTATTGAACAGGTACGCCGGGAGGGTTTGGTTGAATACGAAGAGGGCACCCGCAAGGTAGTTGGTAAGTTTTTCCATGACAACCAGGGCGATTTTGTGATACTGGCTTCGGCTGTAGACAACAATACGCCGAGGCGTATGCTGGTTTTGGGAGAGATCGCCGGTTCGCTGTTCATTATTTTCGGGGTATTGCTGTTTTTTGTGGGGCGGTGGTTTGCTCAGCGCGCTTTATCGCCCGTTGATAGCATAATTGCGCAAATAAGGCTCATCAGATCAAGCAACCTGCACATGCGGGTTAACCAGGTAAAAAATAAGGATGAGATAGCAGTACTGATAGATAATTTTAACCGCTTGCTTGCCCACCTGCAAAATGCATTTGAATTGCAGCAAACCTTTGTAGCCAACGCATCGCACGAGTTGCGTACACCACTTACCAGTATCATGGGGGAGGTAGAAGTAGCTTTGGAGAAAGACCGCGAGCCTAAGGAATACCAGCGAATTTTATCATCGATAGTAATGGACGGCGCACGACTGCAGGAAACCATTGCCAGCCTGATGGAGCTTGCCCAGGTTGATCTTAATTATACCCGCGCAAAACTTTCGCCGGTTAGGGTAGATGAGTTGATATGGGAACTGGACGAGCAGTGGATTATCCGCAAGGGAGCCGGCATGCTGCGTATAAAATTAGCAGACCTGCCCGAAGACGAAGCTTTGTTGACCATTCCGGCCAACAAGCAAATGCTTTATATCGCCTTAAATAATATTATCGATAACGCGTTTAAATATTCAAACGCCAAGCCCGTTATACTGGCATTTGAAGCCACAGAAGCATGGATACGTATCTCCGTTACTGACGAAGGGCCCGGAATAAGCAAAGAAAATATCGATCGTATCTTCCGGCCTTTTGTGCGGGTAAATAAAGATACAATGGTGGCCGGCAGTGGGATAGGATTGTACATAACCGTTAAAATTATCGAGCTGTTTAATGGCTCCATTCGTGTTGAATCTGATGGGCAAAACGGTAGTACCTTCATTGTGGAATTTACCAAGCCGGAGGAAATTTTGTTGTGATTTAAGGCTTTAATTAATCGTTAACTATTTATTTATCAGGACACAAAATAAGCCTTACATTAATTCTAATTACTTTCTAATGCACCTTTAATGTAGCTTTAATTTTGGTGTGATAGCTTTGTTTCATCAAACAATCGCACTAATGTTACTCAGATATTTAAAGATATCCGCATGTGTATTTTCTGCACTTTTAATTGGTCAGCGAGCATCGGCACAAACCGATACACTCCGCTTAACCTTTCAGGATGCAGAGAAACTCTTCCTCACTAATAACCTGCAACTTATAGCGCAGAAGTATAATGTTGATGCATCCCAGGCGCTTATTAAACAAGCCAAATTATGGGACAACCCTGTACTTAGCACTGATCAAAACATTACTGACGCCAACAAGAAATTTTTTGACCATAGCAATGGCCGCGGGCAAATTTTTGTTCAGTTAAGCCAGGTGTTTACAACAGCCGGCAAACGTGGTAAGCAAGTGCAAATAGCCCGGGATGGGGTGCAGATACAACAAGCAGAATTTAATGATCTGATGCGTAACCTTCGTTACAACCTTTTACTTGATTTTACGCAGGTTAACAACCTGATGGAACAACGCAAGGTTTATCAAACTGAGATCACTTCGGCAAGTGCCATGGTTAACGCTATCGATAAATCTTACCAAAACGGTAATAACTCGCTAAAAGATCTTATCCGTTTAAAGGCATTGCTATTTGGTTTACAGAATGACCTGGTGGAGATAGATCGCCAGATAAACGATCTGGAAGCTGAATTGAAAACGCTGCTGGTTACAGATCCATCAAAATTTATTGCCCCTCAAATAAGATTTATAAATAACCAGGTAGCATTAGATGTACCATCATTGATTGAACAGGCTAAGGCAAACCGTGGTGACTACTTATCTAACGTTTACCAGTTAAACCAAAACCAGCACAACCTTGCTTTACAAAAGGCAATTGCTGTGCCCGATGTTACCGTTGGAAGTGCCTTTGACCAGAATAGCAGCTATGCCCGTAATTATGTGGGCTTGCAAATAAGCCTGCCGCTGCCTTTATGGAACCGCAACCAGGGTAACATTAAAAACGCCAGGCTTACGGCGCAAAGCCAGGAGTACACTCTTAAAAACGCCGAAGTAGGGTTAAATAACGATGTGTATTCGGCAGTAAAGCAGTATGGTTTAAGTCAGCAGTTGCTTGGTAAGCAGGAAGATGATTTTTACGATAAATACGATCAGTTGTACCGTGGTATGGCCAAAGCTTACCAGATAAAGCAGATAAGCCTTCAGGAGTTTGTAGACTTTTTTGACTCGTACCGCGATACCAAGTTGAAAATACTTAATCAGAAACTGAACCTGCAAAAGGCCATTGCCGAATTAAACTTTGCCGTTGGCGCAACGGTGGTATCACCGCTTTAAGTAAAGAAGTAAGCCTCTCCCCAAACCCCTCTCCGGGGGAGAGGGACTAAAAGTCTCCCCTTTCGGGGGAGATTTAGAGGGGGCTAAACAAAACATAAAAATAACAATATATACCCCCGCATAAACATTGATGAAAAAGCAATTCATATACTTAGGCCTCGGTTTGCTGGGCCTCACCGCCTGCCAGGAAAAGAAAACGGGTACCATGGAAACCAAACAGGTTTGCATCAGCGATTCGTTAGCTAAAATGGTTGAAATTGACACCGCAAAAAGTACCCAAATGGCAGATGAGCTTCCGTTATCGGGCGAGGTATCATTTGACGAGAATAAAGTGGTTAAGGTTTTCCCGGTAACCAGCGGCCAGGTAATGGAAGTAAAGGTTTCCCTGGGCGATAAAGTAACTAAAGGCCAAACACTTGCCGTTTTACGCAGTGCTGATGTTGCCGGCAACTATACAGACCTGTCGTCAACTAAATCAGACCTTTCAATCGCAAAACGCCAGTTAGACCAGGCAGAATATCTGTTTAAAAACGGTATCTCAAGCGAGCGTGATTACACTGAAGCGAAAGAGAATTACAATAAAGCGGTTGCAGCCAACTCAAAGGTAAAGCAGCAAATTGCCATCAATGGCGGCGGCAACACCAGCGCCAGCGGTACTTTGGTTATCAAGGCACCGGGCAGCGGTTATGTTGTGGAAAAAAATATAGCTGCGGGTAACTTTATTCGCCCGGATAACAGCAGCAGCCTTTTCACTATATCAGATATGAAAGATGTATGGATCTGGGCAAACGTTTTTGAGACCGACATTGCCAAAGTGAAAAAGGGCTACGATGCTAAGATAACCACCCTTGCTTATCCTGATAAAGTATTCAACGGTAAGATAGACGAAGTAAGTTCAGTACTTGACCCTGATAATAAGGTGATGAAAGTGCGCATAGCGCTCAGCAACCCCGATCTATTGCTTAAGCCGGAGATGTTTACCAATGTGGTGGTTACCAATAAAGAATCGGCTACATCTGTGGCAGTACCGGCATCGGCAGTAATATTTGATAACAGCAAGTTCTTTGTAGTAGTGTACAAAAGCAAGTGCGATCTGCAAGTGCGTGCGGTAGATACCATTAAAACCGTAGACAATGTAACTTACATTTCATCAGGCGTTAAACCCGGCGAAATGGTTGTATCTAAAAGCCAGCTGCTGCTTTACAATGCGCTAACCCAGGAATAGGGAAACAAGATGTCAAGAATCAAGATTCAGGATAGAAGAAATCAGATATAAAGAATAGGATCAGGATTACAAGATCCAAGATATAAGTAGGAAAGCGTAGTGCTCTCCTGATTCTTGCCTCTTGACATCCTGCTTCTCTTAAAATCTCAACATGAACAAGCTTATCAAAAATATCATATACTTTTCGCTGAGGCACAGGGCGATGGTATTCTTCATGACCGGTGTGCTGGCTGTATTAGGCGTCTGGAGTTATTTAAATACCCCTATTGAAACCTTCCCTGACGTTACCAATACGCAGATCATCATCATAGCGCAATGGCCTGGCCGCAGTGCTGAGGAGATAGAGAAGATGGTGACCATCCCAATGGAAACCGTTTTAAACTCAGTGCAAAAAAAAGCAAACCTGCGTACTACTTCATCATTCGGTCTGTCATACGTGCGTATCATCTTTGACGATGATGTAGACGACGCCTTTGCGCGGCAGCAGGTAATGAGCCGCATTATGAATGTGGAGCTGCCGGATGGTGTTAAACCGGAAATTGAGCCGCCTTACGGCCCAACAGGCGAAATCTATCGCTACACGCTTAAAAGTAAAACCGCATCCCTGCACGAGCTTACTGCCATACAGGATTGGGTGTTAGACCGCCAGTTTAAAGCTATCCCCGGCGTTGCCGATGTGAACAGCTTTGGTGGTGAAGAAAAAACTTATGAGGTAAGCGTTAACCCTGCGTTGCTTCGTAAATATGAGCTAACGTCTCTTGACATTTACAATGCGGTTAATCGCAGCAACATCAATGTTGGTGGCGATGTGATTGAGAAGAATAACCAAGCTTTTGTGGTGCGCGGTATAGGTTTGATCAATAACATTGGCGAGATAGAGAACATCATCGTTAAGAATGTTAACAATGTACCTATCCTGGTTAAAAACGTTGCCGACGTTAAAGAAAGCGGTTTACCGCGCTTAGGCCAGGTAGGGCGCGACAAGAACAACGATGTGCTTGAAGGCATTGTGGTAATGCGTAAGGGCGAAAACCCAGCCGACGTACTGCAGCGCATCCGCGCCAAAGTTGTAGATCTTAACGATAACATCCTGCCAAAAGGCGTCAAAATAGATACCTTTTACGACCGTACAACCCTGATGGATTTTTGTACCGAAACGGTGATCCATAACCTGTTAGAAGGTATTGTACTGGTTACGGTAATCGTGTTCTTGTTTATGGCCGACTGGCGTACAACACTTACTGTGGCCATTATAATCCCGCTTGCATTGCTGTTCGCATTTATATGTATGCGCATAAAGGGCATGACGGCCAACCTGCTCTCAATGGGCGCTATTGACTTTGGTATTATCATAGACGGTGCCGTGGTGATGGTAGAGGGGATATTTGTTGCCTTAGACCATCGTGCTAAAGAGCTCGGCATGGAGAAATTCAACAAGATAGCTAAGCTTGGCCTGTTCAAAAACGTGGGTGCCGAAATGGGTAAGGCTATCTTCTTCTCTAAACTGATCATCATCACCTGTTTGATCCCGATCTTCGCTTTCCAGAAGGTTGAGGGTAAGATGTTTTCGCCTTTGGCTTACACGCTGGCGTTTGCATTATTAGGTGCCTTGATATTTACATTGACGCTGGTGCCGGCATTATCAAGCATCCTGCTTAAAAAGAATGTAAAAGAGAAACACAACCCGGTTGTACTGTTCTTTGAGAACGGTATACGAAAGATGTTCAATTTTACGTATAAGAACCAAAAGCTAAGCCTGCTTTGCGCAACAGGTTTTATGGCGTTAACATTTATATCAGCCAAATTTTTAGGTACGGAGTTCCTTCCGCAACTTAACGAGGGTGCCCTTTGGGTAACCGCGCAGTTACCCATGAGTACCTCGCTTGATGCATCTGTTAACGTAACCAATAAAATGCGGCAGATCCTGGGATCTTTCCCCGAGGTTAGGCAAACCATGTCGCAAGTGGGCCGTACCAATGACGGTACCGATCCTAAAGGTTTCTTTAACGTACAGATACAGGTTGACCTTTTACCGAAGAAGGAATGGAAACGCCACATAACACAGGAAGAGCTGATAGCCGAAATGGATAAAAAGCTCAGTCAGTTCCCCGGTATCGTGTTCAACTACTCACAGCCTATTATCGATAACGTGGCCGAAGCTGTGGCAGGTGTGCCTGCATCCATGGCGGTGAAGATATTTGGTCCTGATTTTAAAACGTTAGACCAAAAAGCTAACAGCGTAATGGCTGTACTGAAACAAATAAAAGGTGTTGAAGACCTGGGTGTACTGCGCAATTTGGGCCAGCCTGAGTTTAGGATAGAGCTGGATCAGCAAAAAATGGCGCGCTATGGCGTAGCTACTGCCGATGCAAACTCTGTGATAGAGATGGCCATAGGTGGTAAGGCGGCAACTGAGCTTTACGAAGGCGAGCGCAAGTTTGATGTTCGTATCCGCTATCAAAAAGATTTTCGCGATACCGAGGAAAAGATCGAGAACCTGATGGTGCCAACTTTAAACGGCTCTAAAATATCCATCAAAGAGATCTCGACCATTAAACAGCTTACCGGCCCTGCATTTATTTACCGGGATAACAACACCCGTTATATAGCGGTAAAATTCTCTGTACGTGGCCGCGACTTGGGTAGCACCATCGCCGAAGCGCAGCAGAAAGTTGGCAAAGCCGTTAAGCTCGATAAAGGCTACACCTTTACCTGGAACGGTGAATTTGAGAACCAGATCCGCGCATCTAATACCTTATCGCGCGTGGTACCTATTTGTTTGCTGGTTATCTTCCTGATACTTTATGTAACCTTTGGCAACGCCAAAGATGCCATACTGGTGATCCTTAACGTGCCATTTGCACTGATAGGGGGTATATTGGCTTTGCATATCACGCAGATCAACTTCAGTATATCTGCTGGTATTGGCTTCATTGCCTTGTTTGGGGTGTGTATCCAGAACGGGGTGATCCTGATATCGGTATTTAAAAAGAACCTTGAAGAAAAAATGCCGCTGAACGAGGCGATACTTGAAGGTGTGATATCACGTGTGCGCCCTGTGGTGATGACCGCCCTGATGGCTGCCATTGGTTTAATGCCTGCTGCAATATCAACCGGTATTGGCAGCGAAACCCAAAAACCCCTTGCCATTGTGGTGATAGGTGGTTTAATAACTTCTACTATACTTACCCTCTTAATATTACCGGTGATATATGCTATGGTATATCGCCTGATACACCGTCGCGAAAACCGTAAATTGTTAAAAAGGATGGGTGTAGTGAGTGCTTAGTTTATTGTTTGAAATTGCATATCCAAATAACCCCGGCGCGAGGCCTGGCAGGATATGCAATTTTTTCTATTGATGTTTGAGTCTGTTGATAGCTTTATCCTGTAAGCTGCTCATCAAAACAACCATAGTAATGGCGCCGATAGTGGCAAACAGCATATCAGATTGCGTATCCCAAACATACCCTTGCGTACCCAAAAAGGAATCGCCTGATGAACCTGAGAGAACCGACACCAGCCACTCGATAAATTCGTAAGTAACGCTGATACTCATACAAACGCATACCGTTAAAAAAGCCAGCCAGCGTTTTCCGTTAATTATTTTCTTGCGTACAAATAGCTCCCTAACAATCATTGCAGGGACAAAGCCCTGCGCAAAATGGCCGATCTTATCATAATTGTTTCTCGACTGATGTAAGACATCGCGCAGCCAATTAAAAGCGGGCACCTCTGCATAGGTGTAATGGCCGCCAATAAATAGGATGTAGCAGTGCAAAAGAATAAACCAATAGGTAAGGCTGGTAAACCTGAATTTTTGATAGGTCAGTATCAATATAACAGATCCAATTATCGCCGGAAAGACCTCCAGCAACCAGGTGAAATAATCATGGGGTTTAATGGCAGATGTGGCAAGGCCGATAATAAATAGTACGACGAGGATAAGGTGCTTTCTCATTGCTGAAAGATATAAAAAGCGGTGAGAAGTGTAAAAAACTTCATTTGTAAATTGCTGGGAACCAGTTTTTAAATACTTGTTTTTTGATTAAAAAGCCTTTGCAGGGCAATCTTACAAACATTTTTTGCGTTTAAACAGTTGTTAAAACAGAACAAACGTAGAGCCTATAGAAAAAAATAATACACATTAACCAAACATTGAATTAGTTTATGAATTACGCGAAAAGATCAATTTTAGCTTTGGGTGTTGTATTATTTATAGGTGTTGCTGCTAACAATGCATCCGCACAAACCACGCCCGATACCGCCAAAAAAACTACTACAACCACAACAACTCCTGCACCTGCCCAGTCTGATGCAGCAAACGTTGTACAGGCCCTGCAAAGTAACTCAGATTACTCAACCGCTTTTGAGCTGGTAAAAGAAGCAAAGCTCGATTCTGCTTTAACAGTAGGTGGCCCTTATACCATTTTTGCACCAACTAACAATGCATTTAACGCGCTGCCTGCAGGTACGCTTGATGCCTTGAAAAAAGACCCGGCAAAATTGGCTACTATATTAAAAGGCCACGTAGTAAATGGCACTTATGATAAAGCCGGATTAATTAAAGCCTTAAGTGCGGGTAAGGGTAAAGCTACCGTAACCACGCTTGACGGCCAAACGCTAACCCTTTCGGTAACTGCTGATAAAAAACTCCAGTTGACCACTGCAGCAGGCAAAAGCGCCCAGGTTGTACTTTACGACCTTAAAGGTGGTACCGGCGTAGTAAACGGTATTAATGCCGTACTGCAATAATTAGTACACGGTCAAATTTAATTTATAGCATCAAGGGCCTGTTGATTTTTCAACGGGCCTTTTGCTTTAAAAGATTATTGACGTAGCTTTACTTTACTACCAATTGATAAATATTATGCAGCACAATGCAAAAGGCATCAGGCCGTTTATAGGCTCCAAGGACTACGATCTGTCGCGCGCGTTTTACAGCGCATGGGGTTTCGAGGAATTTGTTATCTCACCCGATATGTCGGTTTTTAAATTGGGCGATATGGCTTTTTACCTGCAAAAATACTATAACCAGGATTGGGTAGATAATACCATGCTGTTTATGGAAGTAGATAACGCGCAGCGCTACTACGAAGAACTGAAAGCGCTTGATCTGCCATCAAAATATCCCGGCGCCCGCGTGTCGCCGGTACGTGTTGATACCTGGGGCGACGAATGCTTTGTACACGACCCGTCAGGCGTGCTGTGGCATATAGGGCATTTTAAGGGGTAGTTATTCAGTTTGCGGTTGCAAGTTTGCAGTCGGCAGCTTCCATTCATCTCTCGAGAGGGGTCGGAGTGTGTCATCTATGTCTGTCATGGTTAGGCTGTTGAACCACTAATCGCGCGGTCGGTCTTCAACAAGCTCAGACTGACACTTGCTAAAATGATAGAAGAACGTATTATCTGGACTTGTCATTGTGATCTTGTCGAACCACATCAAATTCCACTTTATACCCCCTTCACCATCTCCACGTGCGGGATGCCATCTTCATCGTAAACATCACCCTGCTCCACAAAGCCAAATGACTGGTAAAATTTCAACAAATACAACTGTGCGCCAATGCGTATAGGTTCGCGGCCAAATAGCTCATAGCAACCCTGTATGGAAGCTTCTATCAATTTCTTTCCTACACCGGTTCCGCGGTGGGCAGGGGAGGTGATAACTCTTCCTATAGACACTTCATCAAAAGATAACCCCGCAGGCAGCAAACGCGTGTAGGCTGCAAGCTGATCGCCGGCGTAATACAGCAGGTGATGGCTTTGCTGGTCCTTGTTATCCGGGTCAAGGTACGGGCAGTTCTGTTCAACAACAAAAACCTCGGCACGCAAACGCAGCAGGGCGTAAAGTTCATGCGTGGTAAGCTCGTTAAAATGTTTGATGGTGTAGTGGTAGTTCATATGGTTAGTAAACAAAGGTAAGATAATGGTGTAAACCTAAGGCTTTGTAATCGCGAATGCCCTTGTCCAATTAAAGTGAATGCATATTAGTATTTTGATTATAAACCTGATACATTATATTCGTGTTAACAAAAAAAACCTTATTGCATGAAAAAACTTTACACAATTCTAATTATTGGGATTTTTGCTTGTAAGCTATCTAAAGCCCAAGACAATGCGCAACTCCAGATTGATTCGCTTGAAAAAAAATTCACCTATCAACATGGTACCATCAAGCTTGGCAACGGTGTAGGTTCAATTACAGTTCCACCAGGCTTTAAATATCTCGACTCTGTACAGGCACTTAAAGTGCTTACCGTTTTATGGAATAATCCGAAAACAGAAAACATGACGCTTGGGTTTATTCTGCCCGAAAAGCAGGGCATTTTAACCACCGGCGGTTATGTGTTCAATATCCAGTATGATGCTATCGGTTATGTAAAGGATGATGATGCTAATGATATCAATTACGATGAACTACTAACCAACCTGAAGAAAGAAACGGCTGACGAAAATGACGAACGCACCAAAGAAGGTTACCAACCTATTGAAGTGGTTGGCTGGGCTGCCAAGCCTTATTACGATGCTAACCGCCATATCCTGCACTGGGCAAAAGAGGTTAAATTTGGTGCCGATAGTGTAAATACACTTAACTATAACGTACGTGTGCTTGGCCGTAAAGGAGTGTTGGTGCTTAATGCTATAGCAACAATGCAAGAGGTAAATGCCGTTAAAGCAGGTGTGCCGCATGTTTTAAATGTTGTAAACTTTGCAGATGGCTACAAATACACTGACTTCGATTCTGGCGTAGATAAGGTAGCTGCCTGGACGATAGGCGGACTTGTAGCCGGTAAAATACTGGCTAAGGTAGGTTTCTTTGCCCTGTTGCTCAAATTTTGGAAATTGATCATGCTGGCATTTGTTGCGGTAGGGAGTTTCTTCCGCAAGTTATTTAAAGGACGTAAAAAGGAAGAGCCAGTATTTGTACCGGAGCCTGCACCGGCAAATGAAAATACAGCATGGGTTGCAAGCGAAACAGCAGATAAACCGCTAAATGAATTAGCGGACGTGGAAGAAGAAAAAAAATAATTCAGAAATATCTTGATTTTAAAAAATAATACTTATAATTGCATCATGAAAACAACAACAATACAACTACAATTGCCGCAACCGATTAGTCGGAGGTGATTGGGTATGTATTGTAAAAAATAACTTAATACTTGAGATCCTCTTAGACATTTTCTAAGGGGATTTTTTGTTTTCAGGCCATTTCAGGGTAGTATATCAATTGGTTAGATTACCGCATTTGGGATGCGGAGGCTCCCGGTTCGAGTCCGGGTTACCCTACTGATTTATAAGGAAATATAGCTTAATGGTTAGAGCAGTACCCTTATACGGTACCGGTTGAAGGTTCAAGTCCTTCTATTTCCACTTGTTCTATTTTCCTGTGGTGCAATGGTAGCACGTCTGATTTTGGTTCAGAAGATCGTGGTTCGAGTCCATGCAGGAAAACATAACTTTTTATCTGCAATATTAGAGTTAAAATCATCTACAGATGGGTAGGGGAAGGTATGTTTTAAAATAAAGAAAAATCTTTATTTTATTCTGCCTTTGATGGGGCGGCGGCGATAGATGTCATGGTGAGCCCTTCGAACTACTCTTCGCTTTATAGGCCTTCGACAAGCTCAGGCTGACAATCATTTTTCCCTCCCGGGCGATTTGTTTTTTATTCCCAACATTTATACTGAATCCACCTGATGTAACCCATTCTTAAGCAATTGCTTTAAACTTTCGCAAAAGCTGTTTGTTATTCATTGAAAACGCTAACGCCATGAACGACAAAGTATTTGCACAGCAATTTGCCCACGAGCTTGACATGGAAACCCCATCAACCCTTAAATGCCTGGAGCGTATTCCGCCGGAGTTGTATAGCTACAAACCGCACGAGCGATCAATGGAAATGGGTTACCTTACCTTGTTGGTTGCCGAGATACCCTTGTGGATAGCCTTGATAATTGAGCAGGGCGAAATCGATTTCGCCACCTATCAGCATCGCGAAGCTAAAACCACGCAGCAAATAGTAGATCATTTTCATGATAATATAGCTAAAGCTAAAAATGCGCTTAGCTATGTTGAGGACGGCTTGCTGGAACAGCCGTTTTATTTAAAAAGAAGCGGTGAGATATTGCTGCAGTCTACCAAGCGCGAGCAGATAGAGAGTACCATTAACCACATGGTGCATCATCGCGGTCAGCTTACCGTTTACATGCGCCTCAATAATATTGATGTGCCGTCGATATACGGCCCTTCGGCTGATGACAGGAGCTACGGCGGTGCGCAAACTTCATAATAATTTATAACATTCATAATGAGAATAGTAACACTGGAAGAGCATATCTCTTTCCCCGAAATGAATGAGTTGCTGCCGGCAGCTATTGTTGCAGCTAAGGATACATCCGGCCCAGCCGCGCAGATGATGCCCAGGTTAGCAGATATAACCGGCGATAGGCTTGCCTCGATGGATAAAAACGGCATAACGGTGCAGGTGCTTTCTGTAGAAAATACCGATGTAAATTTACTCGATAGCAAACAGGCACCCGGTTTTGCATCGCATTACAATGATCTGATAGCTCAAAAAATAAGCCATCACCCTGATCGGTTTGCTGCGTTTGCGCATCTGCCAATGACGGCCCCTGCCGCCGCTGCCGATGAGTTAGAGCGTACCGTTACCCAATACGGCTTTAAAGGGGCCATGATAAGGGGCCATACCAACGGCGAATTTTTAGATAACCCCAAGTTTGCACCGATATTTGAGTGTGCACAAAAGCTTGATGTGCCCATTTATATTCACCCCGGGATACCACCGCAACCGGTAATGGATGCATACTACAGCAATGTTGGCGGTGTAGCAGGTACGTTAAATTCATTAGCTTGTTGGGGTTGGGGCTGGCATTCTGAGACTGCTATACATGTGCTTAGGCTTCTGGCCGCCGGTACGTTTGATAAATTTCCAAAGCTTAAGGTGATCATAGGCCACATGGGCGAAATGCTTCCTATGATGTGGGTACGGTCGCAACGTGGGTTTCAACCAGGTGCGGGCGGTCAAAATCAGCGTGGCTTGCAGGAAACCTTTCATGAGCAGGTTTACATCACCACAAGCGGTTTTTTTACGCAGCCGCCTATGCAAATTGCATTGGATACCTTCGGGATAGATAATATGATGTTTTCCATAGATTATCCGTTTAGTACCAATGAAATGGGTACGGATTTTCTGAACCAGTTAGATATGCCGACAGATGACCTTGAAAAGTTTGCACATGGCAATGCGGACAGGATCTTAAAACTTCGCTAAAAATATTTTGCAATTTCCATATTAATCGTAATATTGCGATTGATATGGGAGTTACTAAATCAGAGATATATACGGAGGAGCAGAACAAGCTGGCTATGCAATTGAAGGCTATTGCGCATCCTGCACGTATTGCCATTCTGCAGGAACTCATCAAAGCCAATGCCTGCATCTGCGGCGACTTGGTTACCGAACTCGGCCTGGCACAGGCAACCATCTCACAACACTTAAAGGAACTTAAGAACGCCGGCTTGATACAAGGCACCATCGAGGGTGTTAGTGTTTGCTATTGTATTGAACCCAAAGCATGGAAAAGCCTGCAAGCCGAGCTGAACCAGCTTTTTACTTCCTATAAAGACACTAATAACTGCTGCTAAAAAAATTTGAAACAATTAATCGCAATATTACGATGGAAACTAACGAACAACTAAAGGAAATTGTAAGGCAAAAGTACAGCGAGATAGCCTTGCAGGATAAGGATGTTAACGCATCATCATGCTGTGGGGCAACGGGCTGCTCAACCGAGATCTATAACATCATGAGCGATGATTACACCCAGATGGAAGGCTACAATGCCGATGCCGACCTTGGCCTGGGCTGCGGCCTGCCTACCCAATTTGCCAAGATAAAAAAGGGCGACGTGGTGATAGACCTGGGCAGCGGTGCTGGTAACGATTGCTTTATAGCCCGCGCCGAAACCGGCGAAACCGGCAAAGTGATAGGTATTGATTTTACCCCGGCCATGATTGATAAGGCCCGCGCCAATGCCGAAAAGCTTGGCTTCAACAACGTAGAGTTTAGGCAGGGCGATATTGAACACATGCCCGTTACCGCCAACATTGCCGATGTTATTGTAAGCAACTGCGTGCTTAACCTGGTGCCAGATAAGGATGCCGTTATCAGGGATATTTACAGGGTACTGAAACCCGGTGGGCACTTCAGTATATCTGATGTGGTGTTGGTTGGCAACCTGCCCGATGCGCTGCGCAGGGATGCCGAAATGTATGCGGGCTGTGTGGCCGGTGCTATTCAGAAAGACGATTACCTAAGCCTTATAAAAAGCAATGGCTTTACTAACGTCACGGTACAAAAAGAGAAGGTTATTGTAGTGCCCGATGATATCCTGAATAAATACCTGGGTACTGCCGAACTTGAAAGTTTTAAAGCCGGGAGCACAGGCATTTTCAGCGTTACCGTTTATGCCGAAAAACCTGCTGATGCCGCTTGCTGCCCGCCGGGATGCTGCTAATTAAAGAACCACACACATGAAAAATATATTAGTGCTTTGCACCGGCAATAGTTGCCGCAGCCAGATAGCCGAGGGTTATCTGCGCCATTTCGCCAAAGGGAAAGCCAACATTTACAGCGCCGGTATTGAAACACATGGCGTTAACCCGCGGGCCATTGCTACCATGCAGGAGGACGGTATCGATATCAGCGCCCATACCTCAAATAATGTAAATGAGTATGCCAATGTTCCCTTTGATTACGTGATAACCGTTTGCGATAACGCTAAAGAGAATTGCCCGTACTTCCCAACCAACGCCATTAAACTACACCACAACTTCCCCGACCCGGCTAAAGCGCAGGGCACTGAAGAAGAGATAATGGCAGAGTTCCGTAAGGTGCGCGGGATGATAAAAGATTACAGTAAAACGTTTACCGAAAAGTATTTAAGCTAATGCCAGATCATTGTGCGCCGGCTGCAGAGCGCAAAAAACTGAGTTTCCTTGACCGTTATTTAACCGTTTGGATCTTTAGCGCCATGATTATCGGCCTGGCCATTGGTTATTTTGTGCCGTCGTCGTCCGGTTTTGTAAGTTCATTTTCAAACGGGACCACCAATATTCCTTTAGCCGTTGGTTTGATACTGATGATGTACCCGCCGCTGGTAAAGGTAGACTATACCAAGATAGGGGAGGTTTTCAAAGACCTGAAGGTGTTAAGCGTTTCCCTGGTTTTAAATTGGATAATCGGCCCGGTGCTGATGTTTTTGCTGGCTATTATGTTTTTGCACGATCATCCGCATTACACGGTGGGGCTTATTTTAATTGGTTTGGCCCGGTGCATTGCCATGGTGGTGGTATGGAATGAGTTGGCCGAAGGGAACCGTGAATATGCCGCCGGACTGATCACCCTTAACAGCATCTTTCAGATCTTGCTTTACAGCGTGTTGGCTTACCTGTTTATCACCGTGCTGCCGCCCATGTTTGGGCTTAAGGGATTTAGCATCAACGTTACCGTAAAAGATATCGCTAAAAGTGTTGGTATTTACCTGGGCATACCGTTTTTAGCCGCGGTAGCAAGCCGGTTTATTTTAATTAAGGCCAAAGGCAAATACTGGTTTGTAAACAGCTTTGTGCCCGTGGTTTCGCCGGTTACATTGATTGCCCTGTTGTTTACCATTGTGCTGATGTTCACCTTAAAGGGCGAACTGATCCTGAAAATACCGCTGGATGTGTTGCGGATAAGCATACCGCTGGTTATCTATTTTGCGGTGATGTTTGTGTGCAGCTTTTTTATCGGCAAATGGTTTGGGGCCGATTACTCGCGATCGGCAGCGATAGCCTTTACCGCAACCGGCAATAACTTTGAACTGGCCATAGCCGTCGCCATAGGCGTATTCGGCATCAACTCCGGCGAAGCCTTCACAGGCGTAGTTGGTCCGCTGGTAGAAGTGCCCGCCTTAATAGGCTTGGTGAAACTGGCTTTTTGGTTTAGGAGGAAGTGGGGATTTAAGGGGTAGATGTGTGACAGGCATGCGCCAGCGGAAAAAGTGTTTATTTTAAATAAATGATGCAGTTAGGATTCTAGCTTTGAATTCGAAACCAGTCTTTGATTAATAATTTTAATCTTATTATATCATCTTCTTCCAATTCGCAAGAGTGGGCGATTACATTCCTAATTTTGCTAAATTGACTAACAACAGACTCCATTGATTTTTTACTGCGAATAGTGTCTGAAAAATCTTCCCAATTATATGTTATGATATCAATTAACTCACCAAAATTTGTATAAGACAAAGGATCATCCGATCTGATTGCCATCGCAGTTTCTTTTTCTTTTGCCTGGTTCTCTGCAACGTTTTTTGCGACACCTGCAGGCGCCTTAATGTCCCACCAATTTATACCGTGTTTTTCTTCTAAACGGCCAGATATAAGGCTTCTTATAGAGTTTTCAAATGCATAATAGTAAACATAGAACCTGGCCATTTTCCTTGCTGACATTAAAATATCATGTTCAAATAATTCGATATCAACAATATCTTTTTTGATAATCGTATCAATATGTTGAATATCAATGCCTGATTCTTCCAATTTTAAGAGGTCTGTTTCTAACATCAAGTTTTTAAAAGCAAACCGTTCTAATTTTTTATTAAACTCACTCATCTAATAAATTATCTTTTAATGCTTTGAAAATTGCGTTGAAAACTTCAATTTCGGTCGTGGCAGGTAGGTTCAAGTTGATTGTGTAAGAAATCCCTAAACTTCTATTCAATTTGGAAATAGTTGTGCTTTGGGTTGCTTTGATCGGTTCTTCTTTTCTTTTTTCAAATTCGTCTACTGGTGGTGGACTAGTCATTTTTTCAGTTTCAATTGTGCCATCAAATTTTGATAATTTTACAAGTTCTTGAAAGGTTGCAATAACTTTAGGAATTATTTTGTCGTCATCACCAACCCCTAACAAAGTTTTTAATTTAGTTATCAAAGTCTCTTTATTAAGCTTATGCGCATATTCCGCTGTTTTGTATAAATCTGCGTAGGCTTTCTTAACTTGATTTCCAAGAACAATTTCAGACTTTGTGTCATCTCTGTATTCCTTATAATAATTTGTTGGAACACTTGCTTGATCCAAAAATTCTAATTTCTTTAAAATAGGTATGATAGCTCTATAACTGGACGAGCCTAAGCCAAGTACGGTTGCGAGAAAATCAAGTGTGAACTTCGGAGGCACAGATGCTTTTTTGATTTCATTTAAAACTTTTGGAACTGCGTTATATGCATCTAGGTAAGGAGGGTATTTGGTTGTTGACGCCATTTGAATAAGGTTATGTATAAATATAACTACTTATTCGAAAGTATAGGTAAGAGCATGTAAAAAAATGTCATAGCTCTTTTCTAATAAAGAATGCGATTAAGCTTCATCATCACCGCCAAAATCCTATCAGCGTTCATCGCGTGAACGCAACACCTCAATTTTCCTCCACCATCGGCAGGTTCATGATATGTTGGCGGCTCCAGTTGGAGAGTTGGGTGAGGATAGAGCGCAGTGTCTCGCCTTTGGGGCTTAGCGAGTACTCCACCCGTGGCGGTATCTCTGGGTAGGCCTTGCGGATAATGATGCCGTCGGCTTCCAGTTCCTTCAACGTGCGCGAGAGTACCTTAAGCGCCATGCCGGGGATTATTTTATGCAGTTCGCCAAAACGTAAAGGGCCTCTCATCAGCAGCCACAAAATGGGTGGTTTCCATTTGCCGCCTATCACATCTATGGTAGCGGTAATGGGGCATTCTTCGGCTCCGTGATATTTTTGTAAATTATTTTCGGCCATAGCTTTACGTACAAACAATTACTACCAAATTGTTATTAGTAGACAAAAAGATAACTACTTGACAAAAGTATAGTATTGGGATACATTTGTCAAAAAACAAAAGAAATAATCATATGAAAATTATAGTGATAGGTGCATCCGGCACCATTGGTAAACACGTAGTGAACGCACTGGCAGAGGGTAACGAGATCATTAAGGTAGGCTCAAAATCCGGCGATTACCAGATAAACATCGCCGATGCGGCTTCTATCAAAAAACTGTTTGAGCAGGTTGGTCCGTTCGATGCCCTGGTGAGCACCACCGGCGATGCCCATTTCGGCTCGCTCAAAGACATGACCGAAGCCAGCATGCGCGTAGGCATCGATAGCAAATTGATGGGGCAGGTGAACCTGGTACTCATCGGTCAGCATCACATTAACCCAAAAGGCTCGTTCACCCTAACCTCCGGCAGCTTAGCCGACGACCCCGTGCCTATGGCCGCCGCCGCAGCAACCGCAAACGGCGCTTTAGATTCATTTGCCAGGGGCGCCGCAATCGAACTGGAGAACGGTGTCCGCATCAATACCGTAGCGCCGGGTGTAGTAGAAGAATCCCCGGCATACTTCCCATACTTTAAAGGAGATATACCGGTAACCATGCACCGCGTAGCACAGGCCTATGTTAAAAGCGTAATGGGCGCACAAACCGGGCAGGTTTATAAGGTGTTATAATAATCAAATAGAAAAGCCCTCTCCGGCATAGGAGAGGGCTTCGTACTTGGATGATATTTACGTTTGCTTCGAATTTCGGTAGGTTACTATTGCCATAACTATGCAAATTATTCCGACTGTAGATAGTGACTCACCTTTACCGTCTTTGATGTAGCCGGTAAGCAGGAGAAACCCTACACTTAAAAGCAGTAAGATTGCTAATAATGCAATTAAATTAATGCTCACCTTTTTGGGTGTAGCAGGTATTATTTGCGGTTGTGGATACATATACAGATCATGTCTGCATTCCAGGCTTTTTTTTATTTCTATCTCTGCTGTTAGTTCGTCGCTAAGCTTATTCCATTCTGGATAATTATCAAAATTGAATCTCTGATAAATACTAAGGAACCTTATTACATTGAACTTTAAATTTGGTTCGTTCGCATGGCCGTACAAAAACTCATAGTCTTCCAAGTCATAAGCCTGCAGGCTTTCATAATCAGTTAATTTATAGCGGGGCAAAGATTCGATATAGAATACGGCTTCGGCAACATTGATAGTCTGGTTGTCAAACCTACGCCAAACTTCAGAAAGTAAAGCTCTTGTAATTACGAGATCGTCAGATTCAGGAACGGTTTGATTTATTACCCCTATCAACTCATTGTCATCCCGGCTCATAGATAAGGCTATAAACGTATAATCCGGTTCATCAGTGTGCATGATGATCTCGTCTGCCCACGCTACAACATCGGCCTTTGTTATCAAACCTATGCGTAATCCTAACCTATATGCCTGCAGAAGTAATTTATAATCTGATAGCGAAGCATCCATGTTTAAAAAATTAAAACGGCAATCTAATAAAGATTGCCGTTTGGTTGTTATCAATCCTCCGGCCTTTCCTTAGGGTCAGCCATGCGGACTATCCGCGGTTGAAATTTGGCCAGCACATCAACCAGGTCATGCTGTGCAGCCATTACGGTGTGTATGTCTTTGTACACCATCGGCGCCTCGTCAATGTCGCTACCCAACAGGGTTATCTTTTTATCCAGCAGTTCGGCCACAACCAGGTCGCGTTTAATGGTTTTAAAGGCCGCGCTACGGCTCATTACCCGCCCTGCACCATGGCTTGCCGAATTTATAGAAGTAGCTTCGCCTTTACCGCGCACCACAAAGCCCGGTGTGCTCATACTTCCGGGGATGATACCCAGCACACCCTTGCCGGCAGGGGTTGCACCCTTACGGTGTACCATCACTTCGGTGCCATCGGCCAGCTGCTCTTTCCAGGCAAAGTTGTGGTGGTTCTCTATCCTCGCCAAAGGCTCAAGCATCATTTCTTTAGCTATCTTATTGTGTATCTCGTGGTGATTGGCGCTTGCGTACTCACCGGCTAAATTCATAGCCAGCCAGTATTCATGGCCTTCCTCGGTATTCAGATCTAACCATGCCAAATGCTTAGCCTCATGCGGCAGTTTGGTTTTCTTCATGGCAATTTCTGAGTAATAATTGGCAATGCTTCCTCCAAAACCACGTGAGCCGGAATGCGACAGCAGCGCCAGGTAATTACCGCCTGGTATGCCCTCTAAAGCGCCATCGGCTATGCTTAGCTCGCCCCATTCCACAAAGTGGTTACCTGTGCCTGATGTACCTAACTGCCTGTAAGCTTTGTTTTTTAAAGAACGTATCTGCTTGGTAGCACTCCAGTCGGCACGGTCAAACAAGCTATCATCATAATAGGCGCCGCTTTCGCTACCCATACCAAAATGCGTGTTTTTTAACAGTAAGCTTTTTAGGTTATCCTGTTTAGTATCAATGGTAGCAGCAGGCAACTCAAAAATACTTAAGCACATTCTGCAGGCAATATCCACACCCACTGCATAGGGGATAATGGTATTGGCTGTTGTGGCCAACACGCCGCCAATGGGCAGGCCATAGCCCTGGTGTGCATCGGGCATAAGGGCGCCGGCAACGGCTATTGGCAATTGTATAGCCGTCCTCATCTGCGCCAGCGCCCCGGCCTCAATATGTTCTATCCCGTAAACCGGGAACTCTGCTAATTCTTTTTTTAACTCATGCACGCTGCGCGCTTGTTTAACAAACTTGCCCTCTTTTCTCAGGTCTATAACCTTTTCGGCAATGTTCTTAAACTTGCCACCCTTCTTTAATGCATACGGCATCGGGTCATCGATCAACGATTCAAGGTTGGCCAGTATTTGCGGTTTATCCATCACCTGGTTCTTAAGCAAGCCATTAGCCACGCGGCTAAATGCAACCAGCAGTTCCAGGTCGTTAATGCCTAAAGCACTTATTTCTCCGTTTGATATTTTTTCCTTTTCCATAACCTCTTTTTTGTCTCCGCCCCGTGTTAGGCGGAGACGTTTTTTATTTTTCTTTTCTTGATTATGATACAAAGTAAAATACCAAGTGCGCAGTGTTTTTGCGCAGTAAAAAATATTTTCAATAAAAATTAATTATTATTGTGAAACACCTATCACTAAACTTAAAGTGGAAACGATTCTAAGGTATGGGGGCTGTTGGATACAGACTGATGAAAATACTATCTACGGTAATTATGACGCATCGTTTGGAAAAGAACGCTGGCAGATAACGTTACAGAGCGAAACTTTTTGCTATATCAATGACAACGTAAAAACCTTTTTTAACGTTGCCGATGTCAAAGAAATCCAATTTGAGATTGGAGATCACCCAAGGCGCGGTTCATCTTCTTTGCCGCAGCCTTCTGTTTATGTAATTCTAAAAAATGATCCTGATCCTAAAGAATTTTTTCATTTCATCGTAAACGAAGAGTTTGTTTTATCTAACAAAACCCGCGCTTATGATGCTTGTGAAAAACTTGTCAGTCTTATAGGGGAGAGGTATGGTATTTCAACGTCTTATAAATTATCAATTGACACCAAAAAGAAAAGGAATGCGATAGCACTGGTACCACTTGTGTTAATTATTATCGTGATCGTACTTCTGCTGAGACTCAGACAATAAAATCAATTGCTCAACTATGCCTGTTAACCGCAATGCCCTTATCCGCTATCGCACTATCGATAACTGCCTGCGCAACCGTTTTAAGAAATGGACGCTGGAGGCCTTAATAGACGCTGTATCAGATGCCTTGTACGAGTTTCAGGGTATAGACAAAGGGGTAAGCCGGCGCACCATCCAGGCCGATATTGAGATGATGCGCAGCAACAAACTGGGTTACGAAGCGCCTATTGTTGTGGTTGATAAGAAGTATTATACCTACAGCGATAAGGATTACAGCATTACCAATATCCCGCTTAACCACCAGGATATGCAGGTACTTACAGAAGTATCAAACCTGCTGAAACAGTTTAAGGGCTTTAATCACTTTGCCGATCTTAACGAGATGGTGAGCAAGCTGGAGGATAAGATCTACACGCAAAAAACCAACAGCCCAGCAGTTATTGATTTTGAGAAGAACGAAAATCTGAAGGGACTTGAGTGGCTTGAGACCATCCGCAAAGCCATTGTTGCGCATAAAACCATCTGCGTAACCTACAGGTCATTTAAGGCAAGGCAGGCCAGTACCTTTTGTTTTAGTCCGTACCTGCTAAAGGAGTATCGTAACCGCTGGTTTGTATTAGGGGTATCGCATGCGCGCAATAAACCTTTACTTAACCTGGCATTGGATAGGATAGAAACTATTGAAGAACATCCGGATGCGTACATCCCTAACCGGCAGATAGACCTGAGTACCTATTATGACGATGTTTTGGGTGTAACTAAAACCCCTAACCAAAGGGCATGCGAAGTGGTTTTTTGGGTAGATGACAGCAATGCGCCTTACGTAATAACCAAGCCGATACACCACACGCAAAAGTTTTTGACGGATGAAATGGACGGCAAGATATTCAGCATAAGGGTTATACCAAATTTTGAATTGGAGCGCGAACTGCTCGGGTTCGGCTCAAGGCTAAGGGTGCTTGGTCCGCGCAGTTTACGCAAGCGCATCAAAGAAGAACTGCAACTGGCAAGAAATGGTTACGATGTACATATACAGGCTATTAACGAAGATTCGGAAGGGACGGTGTAAAGAATACGCCGTTTGAGCCCATCAAAGCCCCGGTAAGCCTACTATTATTCGATAAGAATAACATCAAGGGTTATAACCCATATTAAGAACTATAATAAGAAAAATTAAAGCCATAAGCATACGGATTGTCTCCGGGTGGTTCTAATGGGTCGGTATCGTAGACTTCTATTTTACCGATGATCTCATAACCGGTTTGTTGACCTATATTTTGTACTAACTCAATGGCTTCATCGGTAGTTGTGGCCCAAATTTTAACGCCCAAATAAGCTGTTCCGGGTCCCGATTTAAAATCTTCAATATACTCTGTTATCCTGACAGGAGTAATTATAGTGTAATGCGAAAACGGTGTTTTCTTCTTTCCATATCTGAGCTTTAGCTTCCAATTTCTTTCTGTCATCGGTTTGCGGTAATATTGACTATTGGCAAATGTATGTTTATCTAATAAAAAGCTCTCACTCCAACCTTACCAGAATTTAATTAAGTGAACAGCAGTTCGACAAGCTCATCATCGCTATTGCGAAAAATCCGTTTATGTCTGTTGCAAGCGTGACAAGCGCGCTAAGCACCACTGCCAAGATCCTGTCAGCGTTCACGGTGTTCACGAGTGTTCATGGCGTGAACGTGAACGCTTTTGGTAAGGGGGGATTTGTGGGTAGTAAGCAGAAAAACTAAGCCAAAGTAATGCCTAACCAGGCACATAGTAGGGCACTACGAGCGCACTATAACACAGGACGAAGCCAACAAAAAAGCCGCCCCCAACCTAAGTTGGGAAGCGGCTCCTCAGATCACTCATCAACAAGAGATCATTTCCAGCCACCACCAAGCGAGCGGTAGAGCTCGGCTACGGCGCTTAGCTGCTGGCGTTTTATGGATGCCAGTTCCAGTTCGCTTTGCAATACATTACTTTGGGCGGTGATCACCTCAAGGTAATTGGCCATGCCGTTCTTAAACAGCAGGTTGGCGTTGCCTGTTGCCTGCTGTAAGGTGTTAACCCTGTTGGCAGCGATGGCTTGTTGCGCTTTAAGCTTTTCTATTTTTACTAACGCGTCTGATACCTCACCAACGGCATTCAACACCGACTGGCGGAACTGTAATACGGTTCTTTCGCGCTCAACCTTAGCAACCTCGTATTGGGTTTTTAACCTTTTGCGATTAAATAGCGGTTGTGTAATGCCCCCTGCCACAGTACCAAACAGCGAAGCTGGTAAGCTGAACCAGTTGCTGGCCCTGAATGAGTTTACACCACCCTGCGCAGTAATGGTAAGCGATGGGTACATATTGGCAGCAGCTATACCCACGTTGGCATTTGCAACATTGAGTTCCAGTTCTGCGCTGCGCACATCCGGCCTGCGGCTTACAATGGCTGATGGCAAACCTGTAGGCACATTCTCAGCTACTGGCAGTTGATCTAAACGGGTATTACGCTCAATTGCAGAAGGTAATGCACCTGCAAGTATGCGCAAGGCATTTTCTTGTATAGTGATGTTCTGCTCAAATTCGGGCACCAGTTGTGCAGCTGCCAGCCGCTGTGCCTCAGCCTGCTGAACGGCCAACGATGTAACCTGTCCTGAGTTGAATTGCAGGTTTAAAATACGCAATGTGCTATCGGTAAGTGTTACGTTACGTTTGGCAATCTGCAGCTGCTCGTCCAGCATCAGCAGGTTGTAATAACCTTGCGAAACTGAAGCAACGATGTTGGTCTGGATAGCCTTGCGTGCTTCTGCAGTTTGCAGGTATTGTGCCAGGGCGGCCCTGCTTTGGTTACGGATCTTGCCCCAGATATCTGCTTCCCATGACAGGCCGAGGTTAGCGTCGTAATCTTCAATGTGTTTAGCACCTAAAAACTGACCTAAGCTTAAGCCGTTAAGGCTGTTATCGCTTGGGCGGGTAGTGTTAGCGGTAACATTCAGGTTTACCTGCGGGGTATAATTGAACTTGATCTGGTTAAACAATAACCTTGATGATTCAATGTTCTTCAACGCTATTTGCAGGTCATAGTTATTACGGATGGCGTCATCTATCAGCTTTTGCAAAGTTGCATCAGTAAAAAAATTCTTCCATTGTATATCTGCAATGCTGCTGGTATCTGCAGTAGTCACTGTATTCCTGAAAGCCACAGGCAGTTCAGGCTTTGGTGTTTTAACGTCTTTTGAAACGTTACAGGCGCTTATTATCAGTGATAATACCAATAGCCCGCTTAATATCTTTTTCATTTTGTTGTTGTGTTGAGGACTCACCCGGTCATCGCTACCGCTTGACCACCCTCTCTCCGCTTTGCGGAAAGAGGGTTTAGCCTTTTGTAACCCTCTTTGCGGAGCAGAGAGGGTCGACCAGCGTAGCGTGGTCGGGGTGAGTTGATTTATGATAATTCCGGTTCCAATTGTTTAGCGTGTTGGTCCTGGTTGGTACCATCCAGGTGTTTCTCTATCGGCGTACCGCTGATTTTTTCCTGCAGATGCTGGAAGATGACAAACAGTACCGGGATGATGAACAAACCTAACACTACACCGCTCACCATACCGCCGGCTGCACCAATACTGATAGAGTGGTTACCTTGTGCAGATGGGCCGGTTGCAATACTCATCGGGAACAAACCGAACACGAAGGCAAGCGAGGTCATCACGATAGGGCGGATCCTTAATCTTGCAGCTTCTATGGCAGCGGTAACCAGGCTCATACCCTGGCGGCGTTTCTGCACCGCAAACTCTACTATCAAAATAGCGTTCTTGGCCAGCAAGCCGATAAGCATGATGAGTGCTACCTGCACGTAGATGTTGTTTTCAATACCTGTTAAGCCCAGTACCGCAAACGTACCGAAGATACCTGTAGGGATCGACAGGATAACCGCCAATGGCAAGATATAGCTTTCGTACTGCGCTGATAACAGGAAGTAGACAAACACCAGACACAGCAGGAATACCACCGCTGACTGGCCGCCTGATGAGATCTCCTCGCGGGTTTGGCCCGAGAACTCGTAGGCATAACCAGCAGGTAGTTGCTCTTTAGCAGTTTCCTCAATGGCCTTGATGGCGTCACCGGAGCTGTAGCCGGGTTTAGGTATAGCGTTCACCTCGATAGAGTTGAACAGATTGTAACGAGAGGCGGTCTCTGAACCATACACACGGGTTAGTTTTACCAGGGTGTTGATAGGCACGGTTTCGCCTGCTTTGTTTTTCACAAACACACGGTCGATAGTTGTAGGGTCGGTGCGGTCGGCAATATCAGCTTGTACAACCACACGGTAATATTTACCAAAGCGGTTAAAGTCTGAAGCCTGCGCAGTACCAAAGTAAGCCTGCATGGTAGACAGGATGTCCTTCACATTTACACCCAACTGATTAGCTTTCTCGTCATCGATCTCTAATTGTAACTGAGGATAATCTGCTTTGTATGATGTAAAGGCGTAAGCCACAGCAGGTTTCTGCATTAGTTTAGCAATGAAGTTGTTTGCTACACCGCTAAACTTATCCAGTTTACCGTTGGTACGGTCTTGCAGCATCACGTCAAGAGCTTCCACGTTACTGAAACCGGGAACGGTCGGGAAACTGAATACGAAGAAGGTACCGCCGGTAACTGAACCAAGTTTGCCGCGAACGATGTTTTGGATCTCATCAATGTTCTTCACTTCGCCGCGTTCTTCAGTAGGCTTCAACAGTAGGAATATGACACCCGCTGATGGACTGCTTGATTGCGTTAAGAAGTTGAAACCTGATAGCGCAGTAACGAACCTTGCAGATGGCAGGGTTTTCAACTGGTCCTCTGCGTCTTTAAAGATCTTGTTTGTACCCGCAAGCGATGTACCTGATGGTGTTGATACCGCAATGGCCACAAAGCCCTGGTCTTCCGTAGGGATAAAGCCGGTTTTTGTGCGGTTCACCATAAATATGGTGATAGCAGTCAGCAATACAAGGCCGGCAACGCTTATCCATTTATTTTTGATAAGTACTTTGATACCGCCAACATATTTATTGGTCATGTAATTAAAGCTGCCATTAAAGCCTGCATAAAACCTTTGTACAAAGCCTTGTTTTGGTGCGTTATGGCCACCGGTATGATTGTTTTTAAGGAACAATGCAGCCAGGGCGGGACTTAGTGTTAGCGCATTTACTGCAGATATAATGATTGCGATAGCCATAGTTAAGGCAAACTGGCGGTAGAAGATACCAGTAGAGCCCGTCATGAAACTTACAGGCAGGAACACTGCTGCCATTACCAGCGTAATGGATATGATAGCGCCCGTGATCTCATGCATTGCTTCGGTAGTTGCCTGCTTAGGCGAAAGGCTTGGGTCGTGCTCCATTTTGGCGTGCACGGCCTCAACCACCACAATGGCATCATCCACCACAATACCTATCGCCAGGACGAGTGCGAACAACGTAAGTAAGTTTACCGAGAACCCAAACAGGCTCATGAAGAAGAACGTACCTACAATGGCTACCGGTACCGCAATTGCCGGAATAAGCGTCGACCTGAAATCTTGCAGGAACAGGAACACAACGATAAATACCAGCACGAATGCTTCTATCAGTGTATGCTCAACCTGGTTGATAGACTCGTCCAAATCGGTTTTGGTACGATAGAACTGGTTGTATTTGATACCAACAGGGAAGCTTTTAGATGCTTTCTCCATCAGTTTATCAATGGCTATCTGTATCTCATTGGCGTTTGAGCCTGATAATTGGATGATACCGATGATCACCCCATCTTTACCATTCAGGTTACTGTAGCTGTTGTACGAGTAGGCACCCAGCTCAACACGTGCCACATCTTTAAGGTGCAATACAGAACCGTCTGCGTTGGCGCGAATAGCAATATTCTGATATTCTTCCGGCTTAGTAAGTTTACCCTTATATTTAATTACATACTCAAAAGCTTTATCACTGCGCTCGCCAAAACGGCCCGGTGCAGCTTCCAGGTTTTTATCCTGTATGGCGGCCATTACCTCGGCAGGGGTAACTTTATAGGCAGCCATTTGTGCTGGGTTTAACCATACACGCATGCTGTAATCCTTAACACCACCAAATACTTGTGCAGAACCCACACCCGGGATACGTTTGATCTCCGGAACAATGTTGATCTGCGCGTAGTTGGCAACAAACGTTGCATCATACTTCTTAGGATCTTCGGTGTATATGGCCATGGCACCGATAAAGCTGTTTTGCTGTTTGGTTGTGGTGATACCGTACTGCAAAACCTCAGCTGGTAGTTGGCTTGATGCCTGCGAAACGCGGTTTTGCACGTTCACCGCCGCCTGGTCAGGGTCGGTGCCTTGTTTAAAATAAACAGTGATACCCAAAGTACCATCGTTACTTGCGGTAGAGGTCATGTAGGTCATATTCTCTACACCATTGATAGCTTCTTCAAGCGAAGGTGTTACCGAACGCAAAATGGTTTCGGCGTTAGCGCCTGGGTAAACAGCTGATACCAATACAGCCGGAGGGGCAATATTTGGGAAACGCTCTAAGGGCAATTTGGTAAGGCCAAGGATACCAACTATCACCAACAGGATAGAGATAACGGTTGAGAGTACCGGCCTTTCTATAAATTTCTTAAACATTTTATTAATTATTGCGGAACTTTTTGGGCAAAGCAGTGGCTAAGAGACGCTGTTTCACGTCTATTTAGTCGAAGGGAATCAAGAGCCAGGATGTGAGTAGACAAGATTTTTTATCTTGCTTACTGATTCTCATTTTCCTGGATCTCTTTCTTTCCTGCTTGCTTCTCTTTCCTGATTCTTGTCTCTTGTTTTCTTGACTCTGAGCTGTGGGTTGCTTATCTGCTTGCTACTTTATTACCCTGAGGTTGTGGTTTTATCACCATACCTTCCTGCAGTTTATCAACACCGCTGGTAACTATCTGGTCGCCGGCTTTAACACCGTCTTTCACCAGGTAATTGTTGCCGCTTGTGCCAATGATGGTGATAGGCAGTTTCTTTACTTTATTGCTATCGGCAAGGGCGTAAACAAATACCTTATCCTGCATTTCAACAGTAGCATCCTGCGGAATGATCAGTGCATTTGGGTGTGGCAGGCTTAACCTTACTTTACCTGTATTGCCTGAGCGCAACAAGCCTTGCGGGTTAGGGAAGCTCGCCCTTACACTGATAGCGCCGGTAGTTTTATCAAACTGTCCGTCTATCATATCAATGTGGCCGGGCTTGCTGTATTCGGTATTGTCAGCCAATAATAAACCAACTGCAGGCAGGTGTTTCAGTTTTTCCTGGATGCTTGCACCGGCATATTGTTGTTTAAAGGCTACAAAGTCTTTTTCGCCTAAAGAAAAGTACACATGCACATCATGCACATCAGAAAGTTGGGTCAATGCCGTAACATCCTGCGGTGATACCAGGCTACCTTGTTTTTTCTCGAGGCGACCAATGTAACCGCTTACAGGTGCTTTTATCAGTGTGTAACCTAAATTGATCTGTGCGGTTGAAACGTTTGCTTTAGCCGATTCGATGTTTGCTTTGGCCACTTGTTGTGCTGCTTTGGCAGATTTAAGTTGAAAGTCTGACACCACTTTATTTTGCACCAGCGGAGTAAGTTTATCGATCTCTAAAGCCGCATTAGCATAAGCAGCTTCAGCAGCGTGTTGTGCAGCTAATGCATTATTTAAAGCAGCGCGGTAAGGCTGATCGTTAATTTTAAATATTGGCTGACCTGCTTTTACAAAAGCACCTTCGTCAACAAATACTTTGTCTAAAGCGCCGCTTACCTGTGGGCGAACCTCAACGTTAACAGTACCCTCTATAGACGCAGGGTATTCCTGGTAAGTTGTTTCGTTACCTGTTTCAACGCTGCTTACCGGCAGCACCGGTGGGGGCGGGGCCTGCGGCGTTTGAGGCCCGCTTGAGCAGCTGAATAATGATATTGCTATTATAGCAGCTAGGATAATTTTCATAATGATGAGTTTTGATGATGATTTACTTGATGTGAGTGCAGCCCTAAAGCTGCTGATATATAGTGTGTCGGTTGTTTTTGTATTGTTGTAGTACATGGCGCTAAATCGGTTGGGTTTTAATAGATGTTAAAGTTTTAGTGTATATATCACCGTAGCTAATAGTGCCTAAGCGTAAAAGTTGTTAACATTGATAGATTATTTAACAGTGTTAAGTAAATATTAAAAGTTGTTGATGGCGTTTTCATATCTGCTTAAGTTAAAAATTTCAATTTAACACCGTTAAATTGTTTAACGATGTTGCAAAAAGTTTAAATTTTTTAAGGAGTTATAGACCTAATGATACCTGTGATGGCATCTCTCAGTACCTGCTTGTTTACCTCATCAGAGTTACCACGATCTACCAGATTGATAGAAACCAGACCATGAACTACTGACCAAAAGGTATAATACTTAGTACAGATCACTTCTGAGTCCATATCTTCAATTTTCATGAGCTTGCCTATCGAATCGGCTATGATGTCCCATGGGCAACCGGCTTCAGGTAGTTTGTTAACCATTTCACAGCTGCAGCTTGCGTTAATACCAAACATGATCTGGTAGAGCTCTTTATTAGCGAATGCAAAGTTCCAGTAGGTAAGCCACATATCCTCTAATTGCTTGGCCGGAGATGTGTGTTTGTCTTTTACTTCCTGCAGTTGTTTGGATAACTTTAAATACCCCTGGCGGGTAAGCTCCAATATTATAGCCTCTTTATTTGCAAAGTACTCATATATAATAGGGGCTGTATATTCAATGGCATCAGCGATCTTACGCATACTTAATGCCTGCCAGCCTTCTGTTTTTACAATATCAAAGGCAGCCTTCAGGATGTTTATCCTGGTATCTTCTTTTAGTCTCGCAATTCTTTCCTTGCTGGCCATGCCTTAATTTTTCTACTCCTATTAGATTATTTAACAGTGTTAAGCAAATGTACAACGTTAAATTAAACACCGTTTCATTTAATTGTCATTTGCATCGTAATTTTTAATTTTTTTCGATGCAGTTATGTTCTTCGTGAAATTGTACCAGTTTTAACATTACATCAATGGCAATGTCGTAATTTTTAGAGCCTACTACTTTTTTGTATTGGGCCTCAAGGTCTAATACCTGATTTTTAAGGTGATGGTAAAAGGTTTCGCCCTGGGTGGTGTAGTGCAACATTACAACGCGCGCATCATCGGGGCTTTTTTCGCTTTTAAGCATATTAATGGCTTCAAGCTCTTTTACTATTTTGCTTGTGGCCTGTTTAGTAACATTCATTTTAGCAGCAAGCTCGTTGTTTGAGATACCGCTTTTACCGATGGTCATAAACAGGGGCAGGTGTGCGCTGTTAAAACCAGGCTCATTAATGCGGCAAAGTTTTTTCCCCATCCACTCGTCCAAAAGGCGCTTAAGCAGATAAACCAGCTTAGGAGCAACCTTTTTACTTTCTTCAGTAATTAAACTTGGGTTCGCCATAATATCTTTTAAACTGAAAATAGGTCAACTTGGTTTACGAATTTACCATTAAAAGTCAAACTTAACAAAGAACCTCACGCCCCATTCCGGTGCGCCGGGATGGTCTAAGTAAGTAAAGCGTTTAACCAGATCAACACGTAATATTTTAAATATGTTACCAACACCAAAGCTACCCTCAACATAAGGGGTGCTGCCTAATGTGTAAGTACCCACGCCGCCCGCGCCTATATTAGTAGGGAATCGCAGTAACGAAGGATCGTTACTTGGGTTGTTTTCTGCACGTACACCGCCCCATAATGCTTTCACGTCTATGATCTCGCGCAGCTTCAGTTTCTTAAGCAGGGGCACCTTATTAAAGAAGAAACCATTAAAGTTATGGTCTACAAAGATGCTGGCATAATGGTCGCTCACAAACTCCTGGAAGTTCATCAGGTTGTACGATTGTAACTGAAACGCATATGTTTGGTTAGCATGATGAATATCCAATAGCGGGAAAGGTACTTTGCCAAACAGGTAGCCACCCTCAGTAGTAACATCGGTGTAACCCAATTGCGAAAAGTAGAAACGTTTGCTGATGTTACCGATAACATTCTGGTAATTATACTGGCTGCCAAATAAACCCGATACACCCTGTGTATAGTTCAAAGTAAATATTGGGTATTTATCAGGTATTGGTACGCGGTAAAGCTTGCCCTGGTAAAAACGCTCATGCGGTGCCCAGCGTATTTGGGCAGAAAATTCAGTGGTTTTTAGCTGGTTAACGTTATTTAGCGTGCCGTTTGGCAGTAGGTTTTGGTAAACCAGCGCACCGGCAGGGCTTTGTGCCCAGGTTTTAAAACCTAATGAGTACGAGAAGTGGTTGCTGTACTCTTTTACATAATCCAACCGGAAAATATCGTTATACAACCATATATCGTTCACCCCACGCTTAAATGATAGCAGGAAGTTGCTCTCCTGCACAAACTGCAGTTCCTGGCCCGGTATTTTGGTATCGTGCTGGAAGCTGGCGCGGATGTAATTCTGCGGGAACGAATAGATAGACTTATTGTTAAGCGAGTAGGTACTGCTTAAAAAGTATTTAAAGCGTTCATCACGGAAACCATAAGCGCCGTAAGTTTCAAAATAGTATCTTTTGCTCAATTCTGGTGTGGTGCGGCCACCTACGCGCAAGCGGAAACCTTCTACCGGGTTAAAGCTGTAAAAAGTGTTGGCAGGGCCTAACTCAAATTTGCCGAAGTTTTTGTACCCGGCTAAAACCAGCGTTGCAATGTCCATTGTTTTTTTGAACGATGGGATAGTTTGCAGGCTATCAATGTTCTTGTAGATACTGGCCGATGCAGCATCAAGTGTATCCGGGCGTGCCTGTTCCCAGTAGGCATCGTTTTGTTCTTCGGCGTTAAGCGCAACCACCTGCGACGGGCCTTCGTAAGTTTTCTTATCTGCCGGCTTATTCAGCTCAAAGTTGCTAATGTTCACCAGGCGCTCGCCATACATGCCGCCGCCTTTTTCCTTATTAAGAGCAAACTCTATCTTCAGGTCGCTTTGGCTCAGATGGTAACGGCCGTCAGGATTTTTCTCGAAAGAAAGATTGGCCTGCATCTGGCGCACAAAGTTAAGATTGATGTTTTTGTTGACAGTTAAAAAGGCATTCTGCACGGCATAGTTACCATCCATGGTAATGTAGATGCGGCCCTCAAACAACATATTGTTGGTGTTGCGCGGCGTAAAGCTCAACTCTATCAGTTGCGGCGTAACATCCTTAAGGGTATCAGTGATAAAGAATTTATAAAACGATGGTGAATTATCTGCAATAGGACTAAGTAACTGATTGCTGAGTAAGGATACATTGTTATCATAGATATTAATGTCCTGGTACATCCGGTCGAAGTATGATTTAAGACCATTGTTATCTACAAAGTTCTCATCATATTTAACCTGTTTGCTTGCAGTGATCACCTGCTTTTTAGCGTAAGGCACTTTACGATAATAGTTTTCAGAAAGCTTTTCTTCCTGGTAAACAGGTAACAGGATCTTGCCGCCCATTGCGGTAGAATCTGCCTGTTCACGGAAAAGGAACTGGTAGTTCTTAAAGATCTTTTTGTTCTTAAACTTTTCGCTCAGGTTACTTAACGATACGTTCATACGCTCGTACTGTTTGTATTGGGCGTAATCGTAATTCTCAACCTGGTTTTGTGCTTTGTGGGCAATTACTTTGCGTATCAGCTCCACAGCGGGGTTATTTTTATTGCTGTACTTCTTTTTCTTGCCGGACCTAACCATCACTTCGCTTAACCTGCGGTTGTCTTCTGAAAGGGCAACGTTTATGGTTTGTTCCTGGTTGGGGGTTATGTTTCTTACGGCAGTACGAAAACCAACAAAGGATACCTGGATCTGCTTTACATCCTGCGTGGTGGTTATGGTGTAACGGCCGTCGGCATTGGTGCCGGCCCCAATGGTTGTGCCTGCAAAGGTTACCGTAACATAAGGCATGGGCTGTTTGGTTTTGGCATCGGTAACCACACCGCTAACCTTTGTTTGCGCAAACGCCGCAACCGACGATAATAATACTAAACAGGTTAAAAAGAATTTATTAAATAGGGTAAAGGACAATTTCATTATTTGTGTTGAGATGTTAGATAGAGGTTTGGCTGATGTTTTTATTGCCGGTTTTGCTTATAAACCTTCGCACTGCTTTTACAGATCCAGATGCATAGCTGCGCACGGTTAGCGTTAAAAATTCCATGTCGATATCGGCACCCAATAGGTTTTGCTTTAAACCTTCGCTAAGAACACCGATCACATATTGTGCGGGAGTAAGTTGTTGTTTAAGTTTAGCGTCGGCCCTATCAGTGCGGAACTGATCGGCCGCTTGCTCCTTAACCTGGAAAGGAACTGAGTTTGAATAAGGTAAAGTAAACGCTTTCATGAGTGCCCGTTATTAATGGCACAAATGTAAACCGAGTTGACTATATTCGTCAACTGAATTTACCATTTTTAACAGTTTTTAACTTTTGGCTGACAAAAGTCAGGCGGATGGAAAATTGGATGACAATTGAAATGTTAAAGGTGTGTTAAATGGACACTTAGATAGGACGGTTTTTAAAGTATAGCCTTGTAATTTTGCTTCTTCGTTAGGAAGGGTAGTGGTGTTTTGACAAGCCTGTGGATGTACTTTTTCTTTTTCCGCTAAAGAAAAAGTACCAAAAAGAACCGAGCAACAGCGAGCTCATTGATACCTATTAAAACAAGCAACAATCAATAAAACTCGCTGCTACGGTAACGCGCTACAAAGTTTCTGCTTCTGCAATACCTGTGCGACCGCACGTTACGCTATGCAGCCTTTATTAGGTTACGTTAGGTTTATCACGGTATTTATATTCTACTTTTTATTTCCTCCTTGTCAGCAAAAAAGCTTCGGGCGAAAGCGGGCAGAACAATTTGGCCTTGTGTGTTGGCAAGGGCATAGCAATACTTGCCTGAAGCGATGGCTATAAGCGAACGAAGTAGCGGCAAGATTTTGCAGCCCGTGGTTCTGACTGCTTGCAGGGTAAAGGCCCTGTGCGGCAAAAGAAGCCTCTTTGCTGACTTGATCTTTGGTTACTTTGTATCAAGACAAAGTAACAGCCCTCCGCGGCGATTGAGCATCACTATATCCTAAAATTCATAGACACATACGGGTACCAGCCTTCTTCAGAGTGCCCTACAAGCACTTGCAAAATAGTTAACCCGGCAGGCGAGAAGTATACGCCACCGCCAACTCCCTGGTGAATTTTATCTGATATCTCGCTTGGTGCCCAAACGCGGCCGGCATCGTAAAAGCCCGTTATCCCTAACTGACCCGGAACGATATAGCTGTTTACATTAAAAAGTTTAACCCTTGCCTGCAGGTTGTTGTAAGCCATGTGCCTGCCCGCAAAACGGTATTGCAGGTAACCTAACAAATTACCCTGCCCGCCCAAAAACATCGACTGGTAAAAAGCAGGCTGACCGAAGCTAACACCCCCACCAATACGATCTGAAATAACCACAGAACCATTAGCAGTGATCTTTTGATAGAAAGTGAACTCGGGCCGTATTTGCAGGTAGGCTTTTGAGTAGCTGTTTAGTCCGTCATAACCTTGCACATTCAGGTTAAAATAATAGCCACCAACAGGCAGCACACCACCTTTACGCTGGTTGCTGTTGAAGTTGAGGGTTACGCCTAAATGCGCTTTATCCTTGTCTACAAAGGCACTGTCGTAAGATCCTATTTTGGATGTGTTGGTGATAAAACGGCCCTCATTATCTTTCAGGTCGAGGTGGTAAAACTCAAAGGATGGGCCTGCCGTAAAGGTACTGTTTTTGCCTACATTCCAGCGCAACGCAGCATCAACCTGGTAGTTGTCAAACCTGGTTCGGTAAAACCTGCGGTAGCGGGGCTGGTTCTTATTTATCGGGGTGCCATTTCCCAAACCAAAGAAGTTTGCGGTATTGTCTGGTGCTTGTGCATAACCCTGCAATAAAATGTCGGCATTGCCTATCGCCTTTATCCACTCGCCATTATACTTCACGCGGAATGCATCTGTAGCAAATGCGTGTGTGATCATAATTTGCTGCGAACTTGTGTAAGGTTCTTTCCTGAAACCATCCTTTTTGATGTATTTAACGCCTGCGCCAATTAGCACACCGTCATCGGCGTTTAAACCGGCGGTGGCAAGCGGCATCCAAACGTTGTAGAGGTTGGTTTGCAAAAAGCGTGTGTTGAGGCTGTCATTTGAGAGGTGTTTGCCAGCCTTATTGGTCTGTCCCTCAAACTTTGCATCCTTCCGGGCATAAACCTGCAGTGTACTTTCTGAATTTACAATATTATAAACCTTATCGCCCTTATCACCTATAAGTCTGATATGGATAGGAGAGGTTTTATTATCAACTGTAACCTGGTCGTCGCCCTTTGAAGTATAAAAGCGAAGCTCATCGGTGTAACGTGGTTGATATATCATCGACATCAGCGTGTCTTTAACTTCACCTTCTTTATTGATCTTGTTTACCTGTACCAGTAAGCTGCTGTCCGGCTGGCCGGTTATCACTACTTTTTCGTTCTTATCGCTCAACCTCACATCAACAATGCGGTAGATGAAACGGTAATACCTGTCCATAGCATCGGGTAAAGCCGCCCTGCGCGATTTTAATTTAGCCAACAATACATCGTGCCCCATTTTATAAGTATCGCCCGGCAGTTGTTTAAGCGCTTCTTCAAAAACCGCATCGGTTTGTGTAGTTATAAAATCATTCACCACTTTCATCCAATGCTCATGCGACATCTGGAAATCAGGATAAGGGTTAAGAAAGCGGGTTTTGGCCAGGTTGTATTTTACCTTGGGGATATCATAACTAAAATCACCAAGCAGCGGACTAATATATGGCAAAGCCGCTATGGTAGGGAATACCCCTTCTTCCAGGTGAAATACCTGGTCGCGGTCGCGCGGAACGGCCAAGTACATTTTGCCTTTGCCTTTTTTCACATCGGCCCAGCGCCATTGGTCTTCGTGGCGGTCCCAGTCGCCTATTAGCAGGTCCAGCATACGGGCTTTCAGGAATTCATCGCCGTCGAAATGATTATCGTTATCATCCATTAGCTTATCCAGCAATTTCTCGCTGTTATCTGAGTCGCCAATGGGTTCGCGTTCCTCCAGCAGGCAAACCATATTTTTAAACTTTGCGTTGTATTCGCCCAGCGCCTTATCCTCAGCAATCACACCAATAACCGGATGCGAATGCGGAACGCCGGCAGCTTTTGCCATAGGCGGTACTACCAACGCCGAGAATGGGTGCTGACCGCTCAAAGCATCGTCCAGCCAATCTATTACAAACGTTTGGCGCAAGGTAGGGGGCAGCAATTTATCCGGCGTTTTCTCTACGCTGCGGATAACCCACTCTTTGCCATCTTTGTCCTTTAGGCGCAAAGATTTTGACTGCATGCCTCCACCTTCTTTTTCGGGCTCAAGTCCGCCCATTATTTCGGATATGCGAATAACCGGTAGCTTAACGGCGGTAGCCCATTCCTTACGATAGTTCTCGCCAAAAAGCCAGCGGTGTACCTTACCACGTTGGTTATAGCGTGGGTGCACCCTAACCACTACGCTATCGCGAAAGCGGTAATCAGGTTCAATATCTTTAGCTTTTTTTTGTGCAAAGGCTGATACCGTTGCCGTGACTAACAAAAGCGTTATAATGTGTTTTGCTGGTTTCATGTTTGATAAGTGCTTAGGGTTTACAGTTATCGTTTGTATTTAAAGAGCAAAATATTGCCGGGTTGTGTTTTGCTGCCTTCGTTAGATATGTAGAGGTTGCCTTGGTTGTCAAAAGCCATACCTTCCGGCTGTAAAAACATATCGGGGTCTATCGGGTATATCTGTTGCACGTTCCAGTTGGCGTCGGTAACAACGATCATCTTGTTTACTGACGACAGGATGTACCATTGCCTGGTTAACGGATTTTTAGCCAATGCCGAAGGATGGAACTTCATTTTTTTTGCACCTGCCAGTGCCGCTATTTTTTTAACATCGATACTGAAATTACCCGTTTTGCTAAGCGAACCGTTTGATGCCAGGCTTACGACGTAGCCATTGCAGATCTTATTATGATCCACACCTTTACCAATTTTGCATAGCACGTAGAGTTTACCACCGTCGGCATGCATGCCTTCGTATTCGCCGACGGGCAATAGTTGTTTAAATTCCTGCACGCCACTCGCATCTTTGGTGTGGATGCCGCTTAGCGGAAAGGTATAAAAACTGGCGTCGCTGCGCATCAGGATAGCGTAGTTATTCAGAATAGCTACGTCCTCATAATCACCATGCTTGCCGAATTTGGTGTGACTGATGTTTTTATCGCCCGGCTTAAACCAGAAAAGTTTTCCGTCCTCATCCTGCTCGGCATAAATGGTGCTTGCGTCGCCGTTGTTAAAGGCTATGCCTGATATTTCCAACAGATCTGCAGGCATATCATATTTAACCGGGTGGTTAAGATCGTATCCCGGCAGATTGCCCGATGCGCTTTTACCTTGTCCGCATGAAATCGTTGTAATACCAATAAAAAGTATGGTTATGAAGTAGCTTAGTTTTTTCATAGTGATGTTTTCAGATGCTGATAGATTGCCTTTTGCGAAGCTAATAGTTCACCGTGTGTTTCGGGCTTTAGCTGCTCCAAATGCTCATTTAAAATTACAGCTTGTGCGGTATCATTCAACTGCAGTTCTATCAATTTTTCAATTTGTTGTTTAATGGCTTCGTCATAAACCGGGAAACAAACCTCAATACGGTGGTAAATGTTTCTGTTCATCCAATCAGCCGATCCCATGTAAACTTCCCGCTCGCCATCGTTATTGAAGATAAAAACACGGCCATGCTCAAGGTAGCGGTCGATAATGCGTTTGATAGTGATATTTTCGCTTAGGCCTTTAACGTTGGGCACCAGGCAGCAAATGCTGCGCACTATCAACTGCACTTTCACCCCGGCCTGCGATGCCTCATATAATTTATTGATCAGCACCTGTTCTTCCAGGTTGTTAAGCTTAATGTTGATAGCTGCGGCTTTGCCCTGCTTTGCAAATTCAATCTCGCGATCAATCAGATCCATAAAACGGCGCTGAAGGTTGAAACCCGCTACCAACAAGTTCTTAAAATCTATCTGGTTATCTGCAGTGGGTTTCTCGCGTTTAGCCAAGAAGATAAACAGTAGCTCAACCTCGCGCAGGATCTTGTGGTTAGCCGTAAACAGGATATGATCCGTATAAAACTTTGCGGTACCCTCGTTAAAGTTGCCTGTAGCCAGCAAACCAGTGTAGGTAATGCGGTCGCCTTTGCGGGTTTTCACCAGCGCTATCTTGGCATGCACCTTAAGTGCGGTAACGCTGTAAATGATCTGCACGCCGGCGTTCTTCATTTTTTTAGCCCACTTGAGATTGTTAGCCTCATCAAAACGGGCCTTTAACTCCACTACAACGTTCACTTTTTTGCCGTTCCTTGCAGCGCTGATCAGTGCATTCACGATTCGTGAATCGCTGGCAACGCGGTAAAGTGTTACGTTGATCTCCTCTACATCAGGGTTGATGGCCGCTTCGTTAAAAAAGCGAAGCACCGTATTGTATGATTGATAGGGGGTATTAATGAGCAGGTCACCTTTGGCAATGGTATCAGCCAGCGGTTCGTGTGTTGGTATGCTAAGTGAAAGCGAAGGCCATTTGTCGTAAACCAGTTCCGGTTTGCTTGCAGGAAAAGCCATCAGATCTTTAAGGTTATGATACCTGCCGCCCTCTACTGCATTGGCCTTTTCCAAACCAAGATGATCGGTTAACATTTGTACGATCCTCAACGGTGTATCTGCCTGATAAAGAAAACGGGTGGCAAATCCCTGGTCGCGCTTTTGAAGTTGACGCTCTATCTGGTCTGATAACTCGCCGGGGTACTCATCTTTCAGGTCAAGCTCTGCATCACGGGTTACTTTAATGCTGTAGCAGCCGCCAACGGTGTAAGCCTTAAATAAAGCAGGTAGATTGTCCCGAACAATGTCGTCAATAAAACAGATGTATTGCTCGCTGCCTTTTTTGCTGCTGTAAAAGCGAGGTAAGCTATCTGATGGTATGTTGATGAGCACCAGCTTCTCCGCCTTAACGCCATCGTACAACTGTACCAAAAAGTAAAGCTTATTATTCTCCGGGAAGTAGGTGGTATCGGCATTGATAAATACCGGCTGTAAAAAAGCCAGTATGTCCGACTGGAAATAATCCGTTGTCTCTTTTTTTAAAAAGTCGGGTAATGGCTCATTGTATAGCAGCGAAATATCCTTCTGTTTTAAAGCAGGCAAAAGCTGTTTGGTTAATATTTGCCCAAAATGCTGTTGTTGTGCCATAACCATTTCACTAGCTTGCTGCAAAACGTTGGTTTGCTCATCGGTGTCCAGCTCGTCGCTTTTTTTGCTTATCTTTTTTAAAGCCTGCAGCACCGGGAAACGCACGCGGTAAAACTCATCCAGGTTAGATGAGTATATAGAAAGGAACTTTATCCGCTCTATTAGGGGTACTTCGGGCTTGGCGGCCTCTTCAAGCACACGGCCGTTAAAGGTTATCCAACTAATATCGCGGTTAAAATATTTAGGCTTCAGCATGCTAATGTTTGTCTTTGGCATTATTAACGGTTGCGGCAATAACAAAAGCCAGCACAGCAATAATTAATCCGAACATGAAGATATTATAGGCATTTCGCAGTAGGCGGTACTTCTTACCAAGTACCACACCTTGTGCGTAAACATCGCGGATAAGGCTACCGTATAGAAAGTCCTTATCTTCCATCATCTTTACCATACCGTAGGTATAATCATCTAACGACATTTTGTAGAAATTGCCGAAGAACAACAGGTTAACTCTTTTCTGGTCCACATCATCGCGCTGAAAGGTGCCCTTTGGTATTGACGGGCGGGTGGATAGGATAGAGAACGTCATAGCCAGTAAACTTACTGCCAGCAATATGAAAGTAGGAATAATGAGATATTCATACTCGGTAAGTTTACGCAACAGCAAACTGATTATAGCCGATAGGATGATGGAGTTAACCGTGATCATGATATGGGCTTTGTTGTCGGCCATATCGCTAAGGCGTTGGTGGTTGCCGCTGCTTATCCTGAACATGGTTTCGATACCCTTGTCCGGGCGGTCTTCCTTTTTCTTCTTTTTGGGTTCTTCTATTTCCACTTCGTGATGTGTTTGAGGTTGGGGGGCAAGTGTGCCAGGTGAAAGTTTATGCTTGGCTTCGTAAGCTGCTAACTTATCTTTTAATATTTGAATGTTTTTTTGTTTGCCGCTGTTGAGCAGTACGTTGCAATAATCAGTATGATACTGATGAGCCTCTAAAAACCTGATGCTCTTTTTGCGCCACTCGTTCTTGCTCATTTCGATGCCGTGTACAGTAGAAAGCTCTTTAAGCAGTTGTTTATCTGTCTTAAAAAAATCATCGGTACCTAAATGGAACAGGTCGGCATCGCAAACTATTTTCTCGAGTTCTGTTTTGGGGCTTTGTGGCATTTGGGTAGCTATAATACAGCCTTCTATTTCACCAATAATCTGCGGGTCAACGTCATACTGTTTTAAAAAGTTGGCAGCCAGTTTAGCACCCTCTTCTTCATGGCGCTGCATATCAACCATGTAGCCCAGGTCATGAAACCAGGCAGCAGCATGTATGATAAAAAATTTTCGCTCATCTAACTGGTAGTGGTTGCCGATCTGGGTTGCGGCCGTAAGCATGTTTTCGGTGTGCTCAATATTGTGATAAACCAGCCGGTCATCGGCGTGTGTTTTATAATAAAGCAGGGCATAATCTTTAACCTTGTGAAGCAGGCCTGTATAACTCATGAGCTTTTGAATAAGTAGATGCGGCCCATTTGCTTTATTACCCGCCACTGACCTTTTAAACGTGTAAATATTTTTTACTTTGGTAAAAATAAAAATAAATATCACCCAAAAGTTAATGAAGCACGTTAACGGAACATATCAATTGTGGCTTATAGCTGTAATACAGTCCTTTCTCGTGCTATTTACCGCTGTTACTTCATTTGCACAGTCGCAAATTCAACAATTTGATGACAGGATAATGCTTGATCTGGCGGCCAGTCGCACCCCCGGGCAAACCGAAGTAATGCTTTTTCTGTCAAAAAGCTACAAATATGTTGATGTTGGTGTTCCTGCCGGTTTGCTGGTAGGCGGCATCATTAGCAATGATAAGCAAATGCGCCAGAACGCTATGTACATAGCCAGCAGCACGGCAATATCTTACGGTGCCATGCTGCTTATAAAGCACCTCACCAAACGGCCAAGACCTTTTGTGCAAAACATTAACATTGTGCCGGTTTACCGTGCAAGCAGCACATCGTTTCCATCGGGCCATGCTACCAGCACGTTTTCAACCGCTATGGCGCTGTCAAATGCTTATCCAAAATGGTATGTTATAGCGCCATCGTTCTTATGGGCGGGTTCTGTTGCCTATTCACGGATGTACCTGGGGGTACATTATCCTACTGATGTTACTACCGGTGCTATTTTAGGTACAGGCACAGCATTACTGCTGCAGCCCTTAAAGAAGCTCTGACTCACCCGGTCTGCGTTACGCTGAACCACCTTCTCTTTCGCTTCGCGAAAAGAGGGTGAGAAGCTAATGCACGTGAGTAGACAGTGAGACGCCCACCGAACAGGAACACTTCTGTACGAATAAAATAGCTTCTTGATACTTATTTTAAAAGATTAATTTGCCTCAATCGTTCTTCTTATTAAAGTCATAAAATCGGCTTTACAATAATATCGTATATGATATTGTATAATTTTGTATTATAATTTGTTGGCGCTAAGCTTTTAGCCCACTTTGTTACTAATGAATTTAAAAAGATATATTGATAGCCCGTTAGAGAATTGTATCTCTTTCCACGCGCTGATTGAGCACCTTGAAGAAGTTGCGGCAACCGGCCAGGGATTTGATGCGGAACGGGCAAAACATTTACTTGAACGGGTTGAACCTTTCCCGGAGCTAAGGGAAGGGACAGATGATATTGAGCTGATTGAAAAACATATCGACCTGATCAAAGAGCTTTTGGCTGATCTTTTCCCGGCTATCCTCACAAAAAACGAGATAAAGGCCATAACTGTGCCTTTCCAGGATGTGCTGCTAAATCCAACCAAAAGGTTACAGAATATTTTAGCGGAAGCAGGTCCTGCTTTTGATATCTCTATACGAGATTTTACCGATCACCAGATATATGTAAGTACCTGCTGCCTTATTTTAAATGAGCATTACGGTACTAACTTCAATTTCTCCCGCCCGTTATTTTATGATATACCTAACGCGCAGGGTATCATGAAACATTATCGCATATTATACAATGCAGATTTTATGGACCTTATACCTACAGATAAAGCTGTAGATATAACGCCTGAGGACATTGAGCTGCTTCGTGATAATTTTGATGATCTGGCGCTTTGGAAAAAGTATTTCCCAATCGGCAGCTGGATATTAAAGGGCTTTGCCATTTTGAACATGTATGATGCAACGGTTGAAAACGCTGTATCGGCGCTTAAAGGCACCTTGCTTGGAGGATCTCAGGGTAACGACCTGCGGGAGAAGGTACTGGAGGTGTTTCGCTCTATTTTCAAGATACCTGATCTTAAGCTTGGTTTTACTTCATTTAATGAGGCAGAGAACAAATTCAGCCAGGCTACCTTCAACTCTAAACTAAAAAGTTTTTTGTTAAAGGATGGTGATGACGAAGAGTGTTTTGAGGCTATCTGCGTAAAATCAATGCAGCAGTTGGTTCAGGAACAAAAGTATTTTGCTATCGCAAACGTTTACCGTTTTCTGCAGCAGGAGCCGGGCAACGTGATGGCGCAGCGGCTATTAGACCAGGGCGTACAAAGCATAATACTTGCACCGGTTGTAAAGAATGGTCATTTGCTGGGTATTATTGAGGTGGCATCAGAAAATGTTGGCGAATTGAATAGCGTTAATGCCAACCAGTTAGAGATCGTAATGCCGTACATTACGGACACTATTGACAGGCAGTACAGCTTTATGCAAAACCAGGTACAGGCCCTTATTCAGAATGAATACACCACCATACACCCAAGCGTTTACTGGAAATTTAGAAAAGAAGCACAAAAGGCACTTAAAGCCCGCGCTGAGAAGAAAGAGTATAATCTGAGAGAGGTGACCTTCCCTGATGTTGTGCCGCTTTACGGGCAAATAGATATTAAAGGTTCATCAGATACCCGCAACCGCAGCGTACAGCTTGATTTGCAGACGCAGTTGACTGATCTGATACCTTTATTTGAAGATTTGCACCAGGGTTCAAAGGATCCTGACCTTAAACAAAACATCAAAAACCTGCAGGAGCTTGTAATGGATGTGCAGAGCACATTAAAGGCTGATACCGAACAATTTATACAGAATTATTTAGAAACACATATACACCCTATATTACGATCTGCCCGCAACCTTACTGTTGCCCAGCGTAACGCCATTGATGATTATTTTACGCAGACCGAAAAGAGCGGTAAGTTTCATAACAATCGCCGCAAGTATGAGGATACGGTAGCGCTGATCAACCAAAAGATGGCATCAATTATTGACATGGCCCAGGTTGGTGCACAGGCAGCCTATCCGCACTATTACGAGCGTTTTAAAACTGATGGGGTAGAGCATAACATGTATATAGGTGCTTCCATCAGCCCGGCTAAGATCTACGATGTTACCAAGCTTTACAACCTGCGCTTATGGCAATTGCAGGTGATGTGCCAGATGGAACTGGAACAACGTTTCCTGAAAAGTAAATTGCCTTACCCGCTGGATGTAACTTCGCTGATATTGGTATACAGTCATGAAATGTCTATCCGTTTCCGCATGGATGAAAAACGCTTTGATGTGGATGGCAGTTATAACGCCCGGTTCGAGATTGTAAAAAAACGTATAGACAAGGCATTTATCAAGGGAACACAGCAAAGGATCACTGCCATAGGCAAGATGACAATTGTGTACTCTAACCACGAAGAAGAGGTAGAGTATCTTAACTATATCCGCTTTCTGCAGGCAAAGAAGTTGTTAGAAGATGAAGTAGAAATGCTGGAGGTTGAAGACCTGCAAGGCGTATCGGGATTAAAGGCTTTACGGGTAAGTATCTGTTACAACACCAGCCTGCCTGTTGCCGGGTTCTATACTTATCAGGAAATGCAGGAACAGAGTAATGTTTTTACCACTTAAGGCTGTTGCTTTGGCGCTTAAAAGTTCAAATAAGAAACCCCAAAAGGTTAAGGTTTGTATTAAGTTTATTAGTTTAGCAGCAGCATAATTACTTGATGGATACCGATACAACCCGTTTAAGCAGCGAAGAACTCCTTGAAATTATTTCTTTAGCCAATAAAGCTATAGCCGTATACACCGGAAAAGATATTATTATTGAAACAGCAACCGATGCCATGCTCCGTTTTTGGGATGTTGGCCGGGAGGTTATTGGTAAACCGCTTGAGGAAGCTGTACCTATTTTAAAAGATCAGGAATTTATAAATATTCTTCGCAACGTTTGGCGTACCGGGCAAACCTATATGGGAGAGGAAACGCCTGCGTTTTTAACCCGCGACGGGAAACTACAGCAGTTTTATTATGATTTTGAATACAGGGCTGTTTTAAACCCGGATGGTAGCACCCGTTGCATATTGCATACAGCAAAAGATGTTACCGAGCAAGTTCTTGCGCATCAGCGCGAATCTAATTTACAAACTGAGTTAAAGGCTATAAACGAAGAATTAATTAGCACCAATGAGGAACTCGCTGCGGCTAATGAAGAACTTGCTGCAAGTAACGAGGAGATGGCTGCCAGCAATGAGGAATTGCTTAGTACCAACGAGGAGCTTAACGAGGCCAACTACAACTTAGGCGAAAGCGAATCACGGTTCAGGAACATGATCACACAGGCACCTGTGGCTATAGCCATGTTTACCGGTGCGAATCTCGTGATTGAGGCAGCTAATGAACGCGTACTTAATATTTGGGGGCGAACGGATCATATCATAGGTATGCCAATAGCTGATGCCTTACCCGAGTTACAAGGCCAGGACTTTTTGCAATTGCTCAACGATACCTTTAACACGGGTAAAGAATATTATGGTTCTGAGGCGGTTACCAATACTATGCACGATGGGCAGCTTTACCACGGCTATTACGATTTTATCTACCATCCGCTTAAAAACAGTGATGGCGTGGTATATGCTATATTGATGATAGCTACGGAGGTTACCGAACAAGTTAACTCCCGTAAACGACTTCAGGAAAGCAAAAACCGGCTTGCCAGTATGGTAATGACTGCGCCGGTTGCTATGACGGTGTTAAAGGGCCGCGACCTGGTAGTAGAATTGGCAAACCAACACATGTTTGAGATATGGGGGCGTACGCCGGGCCAGGTTATCAATAAAAAATTGCTGGATGTTTTTCCTGAACTGATAGGGCAGCCCTTTCCCGATATGCTGAAGGGTGTATTTGACACAGGTAAAAAGTTTGCTTTGCCAGAAATTTCGGTAGATGTTTCTACTGCTATGGGGATGGTTAACTATATAGTTGATTTTTCATACGATCCATTGTTTGATATGGAAGGCAACGTAGAGGCTATTATGGCAACGGTAATGGACATTACCGAAAGGGTAAACTCCCGCAGGGAATTGCAGCAAGCCCGCGACACACTAAAGCTGGCAATAGAGTCGGCTGATATTGGCACCTGGTCGGCTGATCTGGAAACCGGTAAACTTACTTTTTCAGACCAGGCTTTGCGCTTGCAATCTATCCCTGTTGATGCAAACATCACATTGGATGAATCATACAGGCTTATATTACCGGAGTATGTTATTCCCGTTCAGGATAGCATACAACGCAGCATAGATACGCACGAGAGTTTTGAGGTTGAGTACAGGATAACTCCGATGGATGGCAGCAGCCCACGTTGGCTGCGTTCTACCGGACAAGCTTATTATAACGACAGCGGTAAAGCGTTGAGTATTGCAGGTACCATGCTGGATATCACCGAAAGCAAGGCGCACGACCAGCAGAAAGATGATTTTATAAGTATTGCCAGCCATGAACTTAAAACGCCGGTAACCAGCCTAAAGGCCGCCCTGCAATTGTTGGATAGGATGAAAGATAATCCATCTCCCGGCATGATGGCGCGCCTCATAGAGCAAAGCAACCGAAGTATGGATAAGATAAGCAGCCTGATAGAAGACCTGCTTAACCTGAGCCGTATGAACGAAGGACAGTTGCAGCTAAGCAAGTCAACGTTTGATATTGTTAAATTGATTGACGATTGCTGCAGCCATGTGCGAGCAACTGGTAAACATGTAATTTTGCAAACAGGAGAAAATTATCTCGAAGTTTTTGCAGACGAACACCGGATAGATCAGGTAGTGGTCAATTTGGTTAACAATGCCGTTAAATATGCACCTAACTCTAAAGAGATAACGCTGAACGTTGATAAAACCGATGGCCGGGTAAAGGTGTCGGTTGTAGACAATGGGCCGGGTATACCTGCTGATAAGCAAGCCCGTTTATTTGATAGGTATTACCAGACAGATCCATCTGGATACAATAATTCCGGCTTAGGCTTGGGGTTATTTATCAGTGCTGAGATCATTAAGAAACATCACGGACAAATAGGTGTTAATAGCTCGTTAGGAAAGGGCAGCACTTTTTGGTTTACATTGCCCATAAAATAGATTAACTTTAAATCACCTTTAAGATCTTAATTTGAACGATACCTTTCCTGTTCCTGAAAATGAAGACGGCCGGCTAAAGTCGCTTTTTGCTTACGATATGATGGATACCGAAGCAGATACCGCTTTTGACGAACTTACTGCGCTTGCTTCAGAAATAGCACAAACACCCATTGCGCTGGTAACGTTATTGGATGGTAGCCGCCAATGGTTCAAATCGGCGCATGGAACAGAACTTAAACAATCTCCCAGAGAACACGCTTTTTGTTCGCATACCATAATGGATCAGTCGCAACCGATGATTGTTCAGGATGCGCGGCGTGATGACAGGTTTAAGAATAATCCGCTGGTAACCGGTGATACACAAGTTGTTTTTTATGCGGGTATCCCGTTGGTTAACGAGGATGGTTTTGCCTTAGGTTCACTTTGCGTTATTGATCATGAACCAAAACAACTGAGCGATTCGCAGATTAAGGCTTTAGGTACGCTTGCCAAACAGGTGCTTACACAAATGGAGTTGCGCAGGAAGATCGCTCAGCTGGAAGATATCAATAAGGCGTTAACAGAAGCCAATATCTTTATCCAGAAGTTTGCGCACATGGCCGCGCATGACATTAAAAACCCAATGAGCAGCATTATGTTAACGGCACAGGCGCTTGAGGCAAGGTTAAAAGCCGTTGGTGACGAAAAAAGCATAGGATTGGCTGTAATGGTTTATAAAGCTGCCAAACGCCTTATAAATCTGCTTAACGAGATGCTCGATTATTCCAAAGAGCCATCTGCTTTAGTGCTGAAACAACAAGATGTTTGCCTGCCCACGTTGCTAAAAAGCATTGTGGATTATAGCGATCTTCCAAACAACATTAATATTAGTTTACCACAGCACGAATGCATTGTGCGTACATCAGCCGTGGCGCTTGAGCAGATTTTTATGAACCTGCTTAATAACGCCGTTAGGTATAATGATAAGGAAGCAGGAGATATTAAAATAAGTTACACCGACGAAGGTGAACATCACAGCTTCACCATAAAAGATAACGGCATAGGCATAGCCGCTAAAAACATTGATCGTATTTTTGACCGGTCGGTAACCCTTAACAAGGTTGATAGATTTAACAAACCCGGTAAAGGTTTAGGATTGTATACCGTTAAATCACTTGTGAATAAATTGCAGGGAGATATCAGGGTTGAATCAACGCTTGGAGAAGGTTCTGTTTTTACCTTCACCATTAAAAAGCAACTTGCTTAGCGGCTTAATCCCACACCACGTACCATTTTCCATCATCGTTTTTTGCATAACTTAAGCCATCGCTCATTTGGTGTACATCCCGGCCTTCATTACTGCTGTAATAATTTCGCCTTTCATAAATCCTGATGCCATTGTTTTCTCGTTGCAAAAAAACCATAAGGGCGTTCATGGATGGCCCTATCTCGTGCAACCACTGGCTATCGCCCTCTTTAACAAATGCTGAACTCATAATAGTATATTTAAAGCTTAGGTATAACACTATTCGTGCCGAAACCTTGTTATAAATAAGATGGAACAGCTTAGCTTTTTTGATGGCGGCCTGCAAAGTACAAGGCACCTGCCGCTTCATCTGCTTGATTATCGCTCAAACTTCTTCACTGCCGGGGAGAGCAAGGACTTTATGGAGAAGCTTAAAACGGATATAGACTGGAAGCAGGAAACCATACAGATGTACGGTAAGCTATTGAATACGCCCCGCCTCACCGCCTGGTACGGCGATAACGAAAAGACGTACGCCTACAGCGGTAACAAATACTTCCCTATGCCATGGACGCCCGAATTATTGCAGATAAAACAGCGTGTGGACGACGCTGCAGGCATCAACTTCAATAGCGTGTTGTTAAATTACTACCGCAACGGTAACGATTCTGTCGCCTGGCACGCCGATGATGAGCCGGAGCTTGGACATAACCCGATCATTGCTTCAGTAAGTTTTGGTCAGGCACGCCGGTTTGATATCCGCCACAAGGAAGACCACAAGTTGCGCCACTCGGTAGAACTGGAGAACGGCTCACTCCTCATTATGAAAGGCGACCTGCAACACAATTGGGAGCACCGGGTACCCAAATCAACCAAAGCAGTAAAGGAAAGGATAAATTTAACTTTTAGGGTGATAGGGTAGGGGCTGCAAGTTACATCTCTTTTTGATTTAAACTCGCTATCAACCTCTCCTTGTATGATTGTCCTATAGCCAGATCACGCTCACCCACGCGCAAAAAATTACCTTCAATAAAGCTAATACAAGTAGTATTTACCATGGTTGAGCGATGGATGCGGATAAACCCTGATGCAGGTAACAATTTTTCCATCCTGGCGAAGGTCATGTAGGTCACATAGGTTTGGGTAGTAGTATGCACTTTCAGGTAATCGCCATAGGCCTCTATATAAATAATATCGGCAAGATCTATCTTAACCAGGCGTCTGTCGATCTTTAAAAATATATGAGCAGGGTTATCCGGCTGCAAAGTGCTTACTAACCTATCGGTAGCTACGTCATTGGTAGTCCTGATCTTCTGGATAGCTTTTAAGAATCGCTCAAAGGTAATGGGCTTCAGCAGGTAATCTATCGCTTCCAATTCAAAGGCGTCAACGGCATATTCACTGTAAGCAGTGGTAAATATCACCTTTGGCGAATCTCTTAAAGACTTGATGAAATTGATCCCTGTAATGCCTGGCATTTGTATATCCAGAAATAGTACATCAACCTTATACTGGTGCAGCAAACCGAAAGCCTCAACAGCGCTTTGGCAAGCGGCAAGGCAATTAAATCCCTGCAATTGGCTTATATAACCCTCCAGCAAATGGCGGGCAAGCGGTTCATCATCTACAACAAGGCAATTGATCATTGGGGTAATTGGATAGTTAAAGTTACGGTATAAATGCCATCGGACTGGTGCATAAGCAAGGTGTGTTTACCCGGGTAAAGCAGTTCAAGCCTTTTTATTACGTTATGAAGGCCGATACCCCCTTCAATATCATCTTCGGCAGTCCACGCAACGGGGTTTGTAGTTTGGAATATCAGTTCATCATCATCAATAGCCAGTACTATCTTCACCCACTTGTCTGAAATGTTTTTCTGTAACGAGTGCTTGAAGGTGTTTTCTATCAAAGGCAAAAACAGCAGGGGTTCAATATCAATGTGGCTAATATTGCCTTGTATCATAAACTCTATTGCTTCGGGCTTATCATGCCTCACGTTTTCGAGATGAATGTAACTTTTAATGAAATCAATTTCCCTTTCAAGGCTCACCTTTTCATGCCGGCTGTTGTACAAAACATACCGCATGATGGCTGATAGGTCTGCAATCATTTGCGGAGTTTTAGGCGAAGCCTGCACACTTAGCGCGTACATATTATTCAATGTATTAAAGAAAAAGTGAGGTTGCACCTGCTGTTTTAGATGGTCTAACTCCAAGCGAAGTTTAGCGGTTTCTAACGTGTTCAAATTCTCCTGGTTTTTAAACAGTAGGCGTATCACATAGATGGACGTTGCAGCCAGCAGAACAAGGCTGGTATAACCGAGCGTTTGATTAAAATATCCGTGAGAGAAATCTTCCGGATGGGCTGATTGAAGATTGTCTCTGTAGGCCTTCGGCACAAACGGCATATGGATCATTGCAATGGTTGTGAGGCGGCCCCAAACTTCATAAATCATGATATAGACCGGTAAAAGCAATACAAACAACCAGTATTTCTTGCGACCTACTGTTAGTGGGAGATATGCTCGGTAATACAATACTATCGCGAGGATATCCAGTATGTTTAGGAGCACCAAACTAAACGTGAACGATAGATTACCCCAAATTTGATAGCCCACCGCAAACGGGCTTAACACGCTCACAAACACAAGATACGAAAGCTCGGCAATAAGGCTTTTTTGTTTATAAGTGAGCGGGGTGGTGGGGTAGGGCATAGAAACAAAGGTAAGTTTACATACGTTAAGATATTGAGTTTTTAGATGAATGGCCTGTTTTGCTCGTTGAATTTTAAAAGCGATGATTTAACGAGTTGTTAGGGCAGTTAATCGAAAATATTGAATGCTTGCTGGAGTCATTTGCATGTTTGAGGTATGAAAAAGCTAACCTTAACTCTCATCATAATTTTAACCTTTACCATATGTGTTACGCACGCGCAAAACCGCAGGCAGGTTGATCATCTCGCTACTTTTGCTAAGGTGTGGGGATTTTTAAAATACTATCATCCGGCGGTAGCTAAAGACACTGCAAATTGGGATAAAAAATTGCTAAATTCGGTGTTAACTATAAAGAAAATTGGTGCATTAAATGAATATAATAATTTTATAATCAGCTTTTATAATAGTTTACCTAAACAAAAAATTGATTATAGTTTGATGCCACCAAACGGTGACTCCGTTTTTCATGTATTTAACAAAAATGACTTGAAGGATTTCAACATTTCTGCTCAGATGAAAGCAGAGTTCAGTGATCTTTACCTTCACCGCCAGCCGGATTCTAATCGCTATGTCGATAATCGCTATAAGCCCGATGTTACTCTTGATTATGTTTATTTCAAAGAGGAGGAATATCCAAAGCCAGACTATCCTGATGAAGCGCACCGGTTACTGGCTTTGGTAAGGTACTGGAATATCATTGAACACTGGTATCCTCATAAGCGGGAGTTTGCGCCGCACTGGGACAAGGTACTTACCGATTTTATTCCACAATTTATCAATGCAGCCAATAAAGAACAATATCGGCTGGTATTTTTAAAACTTACGGCTCAGATAAAAGACAGTCATTCTTTTTTCAGGCAGAATGAATTTTACAATAAACACCTGCAAAACGCACCTTTCCTTGTGTATTACTCTGGCGGTAAATACCTCGTTGGGAACGACCAATATCCTGAGCTTTTAAACAAACAAGATATTAAACCAGGTGATGAGATAATTTCGATAAACAAAAAAAATATAAGGACTTGTGAAGATCATATAACGCAATATTGTACAGGGAGTAACGAAGCAACGCTGCATAGAGAGATTGGTAGAAACCTATTTAGAATGGATACCGCCAAAAGCGTTCAGATAACCATACGACGCAACGGAAAAATCATTACTCAACAATTGAAACTCTATTCTTACAGTGAGCTTTACCAATACCGCATTAAGCACCAACCAAAACTTTGGGAAGATATGGGGGATGGTGTATTCTACGTACGTTTCTGTAAAATAACCGATAGCAACCAATTGAAGCAAATGTATATAGCTATCCAAAATGCTAAAACAGTGATATGGGAGATGCGTGATTATCCATACTTCCCTACAACGCAGATCTATCGCCCTGGTCTATTTGGAAACGAAACGAGCGAGGAAGTGAATTACAATGCCGAACTATTTTATCCAGGGATGTATAAGGCTCACAAAGAGGTTGGCGATATAACTACGGACACTTTGAATTTGCCGCACTATAAAGGGCGCTTGATTGTACTTGTGAACGAGTTTACCCAAAGCCTTGCCGAAAGCGTTGCAGCGGCGCTAAGATGCCGTCCAAACACTATTGTAATGGGCAGGCAAACGGCAGGAGCAACCGGTAATATGTTTTTTACCGATTACCCAGGCGGAATAGCTGCCGCTTACACTGCAGTTAAAGTTGTTGGACCTAACAATAGCTTTAAGCAGGGGCAGGGCGTTAAACTTGATAAGGAAATAAAGATCAGTGCTGAAAAAATGCAATCTTCCCCTGATTATGAGTTGGAGCAAGCGTACCGGCAGGCTTTAAAGGATTTAAAATAATCCACTATATTTGTTTGTCGATCAAACAATAAACCAAATGAAAAAGATTATTCTCTTTGCGATATGCTTAGGTTTAACCACCATTACTTTTGCGCAAACAACCATAAAGCCTGCAGAAGCAGGTGTTACTTACGGCAAATCCGTTACTGCTGATAATGCTGTTACCACTGCTGATCTCAATAAAACGCTTTCAACAGATTCTGTTTACAACGGCAAGATCACCGGTACGGTTGTGGAAGTTTGCAAGAAGAAGGGTTGCTTTATGAAACTGGAACAGGCTAATGGCACACCTGTAATGGTTCAGTTTACAGATTACGCTTACTTTATGCCGCAAAATATTGTGGGTAAAACAGTAGTGGTTGAAGGTAAGGCTAAAGTTAAAGAAACTTCAGTTGAGCGCCTTAGGCACTATGCCGCAGACGCGGGTAAAAGCAAAGAAGAGATAGCTGCCATAAAAGAGCCAAAGCGCGATATAAGCATTATGGCTGATGGCGTTTTGGTGGTTAAATAATCTGATCCTGACTTGGAACGATAGCATAAAGTCCTGCATATTTGCGGGACTTTTTTAATTTTACAAATAATGCATCAACAACCCAATAACCCATTGCATGGTAAAACTTTACAGGCTATACTTGAAGCATTAGTTGCTCATTTGGGCTGGCCTGAGATGGGCTATCGCATCCGCATCAATTGCTTCCTGGATAACCCCAGCATCAAATCAAGTTTAAAGTTCCTGCGCAAAACACCATGGGCACGCCAAAAGGTAGAAGACCTATACGTGGAGTACTACAAAGAGTTAAATTCTTAATGCTTTTTAGCCTTGTTCATCTTTGCTTTTTTAGATGAACTGATATTGTAGGTTTTGGCATTCTCAGGCTTTTTCTCGTGGAACGCCGGGCCGGGTGTGTATTTATCCTCTGCTTTATGTACCTGCTTTGGGCGGGCGGCTTTCTCAGCTTCTTTTTCCTTACGGTCTTTTTCTATCACCAGCTCATCGGGCAGGTCTGCATTTTGCATTTTTTGGCCGGTGGCCTGCTCAATTCGCCTTACCTGATCCAGCTCAAGATCTGTGGCAAAAGTTAAAGCGATGGTTTCGCTTTCCTCGTCACTGGCTTGGATTTCAATGTGTTTAATGTAAACTTCTTTATCAGCCGGGAGATCAAAATTAATGATAAACGGTACATCAGTAAGATCAACCTGCTCATCCAGTTCGTTAGCTATCAGCAATACCCTTAGTTTATCGTTACGTAAAAAATCAGCAACGTTATCTGCAACTGGATATTCGTATGATAATGGTTTAATAAAAGCGCTCGATAATCGTGCTTTCCTAAGCAGGCTTTTGTAGATGGTTTCAGCAGTAAGCCTGGTATTGGTGAATACAACCGTTTTAGTAAACACCTCAACATCCTGTAAAAACAGGTTTAGCAAATTTATCTTGGTGCCAAAGTTAGGTACGTGGTATAACATCTGCGGGAGCACACCCAATTGAGTTTCGCTCATTTCCTCAACCTCAACGGTAGATGGCAGATGCATAAGCGGATCTATCATTTTGGCAAGCTTATCGTGCATTACTTCGGTAAACACAAGGCGTTGCGCTTTGCCTATGCTTGTTGATAGCTCCGTGGTTGGCAGCTGCAAACCTTTTTTGACAATGGCATGTGCATCATCTATCACCAATAACTCAACCTTATTAAGGTTTAAGCCCAGCTTTAGGTAAATGGCGCGGGCCCTGTCAGGCGTGGCAATTACAATATCAGCACCTTCGGCAAGGTCGTCCATTTGCTGGTCCACACCGGTACCGGGATGTAATAAAACTATGCGGATAGTTTTATTACGGTTAAGCAGATTAAAGCGTTCGTTAATAGCTTCAACACCTTCCTGGTCTGGCGATAAAATAAGCGCGGCAGGTATATTATCGGCACTATGTTTAAAACGGTTAAGCGTAGCAAGTACTAAGGTAGTGGTTTTACCACCGCCCTCTGGCGCAATAGCAATTACATCCTGCCCGCCATTGATACGGCTTAAGGTTTTTTGCTGTAACTCTTTAGGATTATCAAATCCCGCTTCCGTTAATGATCGTACCAGCTGTTTGTTCAGCTTAAATTTTTCTGCCCAGGCCATATCAACTTTAAAAGCTGCAAAGATAACTAATAAATATTTGCCGCTGATGATAGCTATTGCAGACAACATTTTGAAATAACCCATATAAAGATATTTACTACATTTAGGTTTACTAACCTGAAAAACCATGAGAAAGCTTTTTTTATTTGCCGGGATGCTGGGCATCTTTGGCCTAAGCGCCCACGCTCAGCAAAAATTTAACGGATTAGAAAATAACATGGGTACCATCTTCCGTACATCAGATGCGGTTAGCCGTTCTATTAGTCCGGAGAATTTTACAGGTGAAAAAGGGAAAGGTGGGATGGCCACAGAGGGTACAGGTAAGGCTGCTGCACGCGACCTGGGCCAGGGTTGGAAGGTGAGCCCCAGTGTAATCATAAAAAAACATACTACGTTCACCGTGGCCGAGATAAACGGCGAAGGTGCCATCCAACACATATGGATGACCCCGACAGGTAACTGGCGGTATTCTATTATCAGGATGTACTGGGACGACGAGAGCACACCATCTGTAGAGGCACCTGTTGGCGATTTCTTTTGCATGGGCTGGGGCAAATACGCACCTGTTAATTCACTGGCGGTAACCGTTAACCCTGGTAGTGCCTTTAATTGTTACTGGCCGATGCCGTTCCGCAAAAAGTGCCGCATTACCATGGAGAATATCGATGACAACGACATGGTGCTTTATTACCAGGTAGATTATACCCTGACCAAGGTGCCCGAGGATGCGGGTTATTTCCACGCGCAGTTCAGGCGTGTAAACCCGCTGCCATATAAAAAAGACTTTGTATTGGTAGATAGCATTAAAGGCAAGGGCCAGTATGTAGGTACTTACCTTGCCTATGGCTCAAACAAAAATGGCTGGTGGGGCGAAGGGGAGATCAAGTTCTACATGGACGGAGACGCCAAGTACCCAACCATCATTGGCACCGGTACCGAAGATTATTTCTGCGGATCATACAATTTCGAGACCCGCAAACGAGACGAGCAGGGACGAGAAACCCGTAATTACACCGAATTCTCGGGCCCTTACACAGGTTTGGCGCAGGTGATAAAAGGGGACGGGTTGTACAATGTAGCGCAACGCTTTGGCTTATATCGCTGGCACATCGCAGACCCCATCCGTTTTGAAAAAAGCCTTAGGGTAACCCTGCAGGACCTTGGCTGGCGTGGCGACGGCCGCTACCTGCCCTTGCAGGACGATCTGGCATCAACCGTGTTCTGGTATCAACAAGGTCCGCATGGCGCATTTCCTAAACTGCCAACAAAAGATGAACTGGAAGTTAATTAAAACTGTTGTTAGCTGCCTTTAAATAATTATATTGAGCCCTCCAATTATTAATTGTTAAATACACACATTAATGTCTAAAGACAAAAGCCTGGCCGCGGTTGCGCTCATTACATCCTTGTTTTTTTTGTGGGGGTTTGCATTAAACCTTAACCCGATACTTATCCCACACTTGAAAAAGGCCTGCCAATTAACAGATTTTCAATCATCATTAATAGATTCAGCATCATACATAGCCTATTTTCTGTTGCCTATACCTGCAGCACAGTTTATGAAGCGCTACAGCTATAAAGGTGGCATCATACTCGGCCTTTTGCTGTTCTCTGTTGGGGCCGCGCTGTTTTATCCGGCTGCTGCTGTACGTAACTACGCATTTTTTTTAGGTGCATTGTTTGTGGTTTTCTCAGGCATGGCTTTCCTGGAAACCGCTGCCAATCCGTTGATCACCTTAATAGGCGACCCTGCAAGTGCTACCCAACGTATTAATTTTGCACAATCATTTAACGGTATGGCGGCTGCTTTGGCGCCGTTTATTGGTGGCACCTTCATACTCTCAGGCACTGTTTTAACAGATGCCCAGGAAAAGGCAATGTCGTCGCAACAGTTGGAGGCGTATTTAAATCATGAGGCATCCTCAGTACAGGTCCCTTACCTTGTAATCAGCATTGCAGTTTTACTGGTGGCCATCTTTGTTTGGCGTACTGCTTTCCCGGCCATTAAAGAAGAATCTGCCGAAACAAAAGCGATAGAAAATAAACCTCTCCTGGGCAGGATAATCGCCCTTGCCAAAAACAAACATTTGATGAAGGGCGTAGTGGCAGAGTTTTTTTACGTAGGAGGGCAGGCGTGCGTAACCAGTTTCTTTATTCGATACAGTGAACACGTAGCCGGCTTTGGCGAACATAGCGCTGCAAAATTGTTGAGCATTGGTTTGCTGTTATTTATGCTGGGCCGCTTATCCGGCACTGCTTTAATGCTGGTTTTTAACCCCGTTAAGCTGCTTGTAACCTATGCGATCATCAATATTTGTTTAATAGCAGCTGCAGTAACCTTGCATGGGCCGTTTGTGGTTTATGTGTTGATGGCGGTGCTGTTCTTTATGTCTATCATGTTCCCAACTATCTTCTCTTTAAGTATAAGGGGCTTAGGGCCGCAAACCAAGTTAGGTTCATCATTAGTGATAATGGGTATTGTTGGCGGCGCAATTATGCCGCCGATAATGGGCCAGCTGTCAGATATGTTTAACATACAAATCGCTTATGTTGTACCGGGGGTGAGCTTTGCAGTAATACTTTGGTTTGCGCTGCAAAACCTCAAAGTGAAAAAACTTGATGTTGTGGGCGGCCATTAATTGAAAATTTTATGGATCTGAATTTAAAAGATAAAGTGATCATCGTTACCGGTGGTGCAAAAGGTATAGGTGAGGGCATTGTTAAGTCGCTTGCGGCAGAAGGTGCCATCCCGGTTATTATTGGCCGTAGTGAGCAGGATAATCTTAAAGTGGTTAATGCGCTTGAGGCTAAAGGCGTTCAAAGTTTCCAGGTGCAAGCTGAACTTAGCGACCCTGCACAATGTGTTGCAGCAGTAAAGGCAGTTGCAGAGAAATACGGCCGTATCGACGGCCTCGTGAACAATGCCGGTGCGAACGATGGTGTAGGTTTAGAGCATGGCGACTATGAGCGATTTATGGCTTCTCTGCATAAAAACATGGTGCATTATTACTTAATGGCGCATCATTCCTTGCCATACTTAAAGGAATCAAAAGGGCCTATCGTAAATATCACCTCAAAAACTGCCGAAACCGGGCAGGGCAATACATCCGCTTATGCTGCCTCCAATGGTGGGCGAAACGCGCTTACACGCGAATGGGCTGTAGAACTTCTTAAATATGGCATACGGGTTAACGCCGTGGTAGTTGCCGAATGCTGGACACCCCTTTATGAAAGCTGGATAAAAACACTGCCCGACCCTAATGGTAAACGAAAAGAAATTGAGGCCAAAATACCCCTTGGTAACCGGATGACCACTACCGCTGAGATAGGTGATGCTGTTGTATTCTTGCTGTCCGGCAGATCAAGCCATACTACCGGACAGATCGTTTATGTTGACGGTGGATACGTGCATTTAGACCGTGCTTTGGCCAACGCTTAAATAATTTTTTAAATCAGCAAGATTTATTAACCTTGTAGCTGATAACCTTTAACTTATGGGCGAGTATACCGGCCAAACGCGAATTTTAGTTGCCGTTGACTGTATCATTTTTGGATTCGACGGATCAGATATCAAAATACTACTGGTAGAGCGCGACCTTGCGCCTGATAAAGGTAAGTGGAGCCTGATGGGCGGTTTTATGCGCCCCAACGAAAGCCCGGAAGATGCGGCCAATCGTGTGTTACAGCTACGCACAGGACTCAACAACGTATACATGGAGCAGTTTAGGGTGTTTGGTAAGCCAGACCGCGACCCGGTTGAGCGCACACTTTCAATTGCATACTTTGCTTTGATAGATATACAACAATACCAGCAACAGTTGGTAAGCGATAATCACCCCGAGTGGTTCCTGCTTACCGATATGCCCGATCTGATATTTGACCATGCCGAAATGGTTAAACTCGCTTTAAAGGAGTTACGCTACAAGGCGGCTTTGCATCCCATATTATTCCAATTATTACCCGGTAAATTTACCATCCCGCAATTGCAGGCACTTTACGAGGGGGTTTATCAAACCAGATTCGATGACAGGAACTTTAGCCGCAAATTACTATCTACCGGTTTGCTCGTGAAGCAAAATGAGAAGGATAAACAGTCATCAAAAAAGGGGGCTTTTTACTACCAGTTGGATCAGTCTCATTATGAAGAAAAGTTTGAGAAATTTCTTAACTTGGTTCCCAATCCTGACAAATTTTTCTAAAACCAATTAAATGCTTAAAAAAGCATTACCAATTATTATCACAATTTGCTTTATTGGGACAATTGCTTTAGCACAGCAAAAGCCACAGTACACGCAGTATATATTCAATAACCTTTTATTAAATCCCGCGGTATCCGGCATAGAGAATTATACCGATGTTAAATTAGGCTATCGCAGCCAATGGAGAGGTATTGAGGGTGCACCGGTAACAGCTTATGCAAGTATCACTGCTCCTTTAGGTTCTGAGTTTACACAAGGAGATGCTGCCGGCTTTTTGCCTTATGATGGCGAGAGCCCTTACAGCCGGATGTACACTTCTGATTACCGTGCATCGGCACCGCACCATGGTATCGGTTTTATGGTGGTGACCGACAAGGCTGGCCCGCTCGATCAAACTAACGTTGCCGCTTCTTATGCTTACCATTTGGGTATCACTAGTAATTTTAATCTTTCAGTAGGTGTATCTGCAGGAGCTAATCATTTGCATCTGGCTACGTCAGAACTTGCATTTGAAAACCCTGACGATCCTGTTTTACAGGGGATTGAGAATAATAAATGGAAGCCTGATTTAGGAGTTGGTATTTGGGGCTATGCTGCAAATTATTACTTCGGCGTATCTGCTCAGCAAATCTTACCGCAGGTACAATACATCTCAACCAGAACGGCTAATTCATCTCTGAACCGTACTGTGCCACATTTTTTTGCCACAGCAGGAGTTAAGTTCTACCTGTCAGACGATGTGATGCTTTTACCATCTGCGCTGCTTAAATTTATAGAACCCACGCCAACAAGTTTTGATATCAATATGAAGCTGTCCTTCCGCGATAGGTTTTGGTTTGGTGGCTCCTATCGCCGTAATGATTCATTTGGTGTGCTTGCGGGCTTTAATCTCAATTCGCTTATCAACGTTAGCTATGCTTATGACATTACCACTTCTCCGTTAAATACGGTAAGCAATGGATCACACGAATTGGTGATCGGGATCTTACTCAATAACAAATACAGACTAACGGCGCCTCAACATGGATGGTAATTTCACAGAGGAAACAAGAATCAAGAGCCAAGAATCAAGACCGCGTGATTGTGTAAAAAAAGAAAGCCCTTAAAAATTTAAGGGCTTTCTTTTGTCTTGATTCCTGACTCTAAAAGTCTTGATCCTCTTTATAGCTCTTTCCTGAGCCTTGCCACCGGGATGTTCATTTGTTCGCGGTACTTGGCAACTGTGCGGCGGGCAATATTATAGCCGGCCTCTTTTAATATTTCAGTCAATTTCTCATCGGCAAGCGGATGGCGTTTATCTTCTTTGCCGATATTTTCTTCCAATATTTTTTTCACTTCTTTATTTGACACTTCCTCGCCGCTTTCAGTTTGGATAGCCTCACTAAAGAATGATTTTAGCAGGTAGGTACCATGCTCGGTTTGTACGTATTTCGAGTTGGCTACGCGCGATACCGTAGATATGTCCATACCGATGCGGTCGGCAATATCTTTCAGGATCATTGGCTTAAGGTTCTTATCGTCTCCGGTAAGGAAGAAATCGTATTGATACTGCATAATGGCGTTCATGGTTTTAAGCAGCGTTTGCTGGCGCTGTTTAATAGCATCGATGAACCACTTAGCAGAATCGAGCTTTTGTTTTACAAACTGAACGGCCTCTTTCAGCTTTTTATCTTTTTGTGATGCCTTATCGTAATGCTGAAACATCTCCTGGTAAGAGCGGCTTACCTTTAGTTCCGGGGCATTCTTAGAGTTAAGAGTTAATAATAGTACACCATCATTGTTCTTGATGTGAAAATCAGGTATCACCTGCATTTGCTTGGTACTAACCTCGTTGCTATCACCCGGTTTGGGGTTAAGCTTCAATATCTCACCAACCACTGCACGCAACTCGTTCGAGTTCATGCTTAGCGATTTTTCTAACTTATCATAGTGTTTGCGGGTAAACTCCTCAAGATAGTTTTCTACCACCAGGATAGCTTTCTTTACAATCGGGTCGTTCCCATCTTTACGGCGAAGCTGTATCAACAAACATTCTTGTAAAGTGCGGGCACCAACGCCCGGTGGGTCAAAGGATTGGATAACCTTAAGCATATCCTCAACCTCTTCATCCTCGGCCATTACATTCTGCGAAAAAGCAAGGTCGTCGGTTAAGGACATGATGGGGCGGCGCAGGTAGCCATCATCGTCCAAACTGCCTATAATCTGACGGCCAATGGCAAAATCGTGGTCAGATAGTGGCAGCAGATCTAATTGTGCCTGCAGGTTTTCAAAGAAAGAGCTTTGTACGGCAATTGGAATTTCCTTGCGGTCATCTTCATCATCACCGTTATTATCGTAGCGGCTTCCGTAATCACTCACGCTATCGTCTTGCAGGTAATCGTCTATGTTAAACTCATCCATTTCGCCACCCTCATTATCACTATCGTAATTATCGTCGGGGTCGCGGTCAGGGTACTGTTCTTCAGGCTCATTGATATTGGTCAAACTCATATCTTCAAGCGCAGGGTTTTCCTCCAGTTCTTCTTTGATACGGGTATCGAGCGACACGGTAGGCACCTGCAGCAATTTTATAAATTGAATTTGCTGAGGCGAAAGTTTCTGTAGGAGCTTTTGCTGGAGATTCTGTTTTAACATAGTGTAAGACGCGAGGTCAAAAGTACAGCAATTAGCTTATGTTTTAAAATGGTTTTGTTGCTGTAATAATAATCCTAAAATGTTTTTAAGCAGGTTTTGTTTGGAGCAGTCAACTTTTTATTGATAACTTTAATAACACAACAAATAATAAGGATATGGGATTTGTAAAAGAATTTAAAGAGTTTGCCGTTAAGGGCAATGTATTAGATCTGGCAGTTGCGGTTGTTATTGGTGCGGCCTTTGGCAGCATCGTAAAATCATTGGTTGATGATATCATTACCCCCGCAATACTTACCCCGGCACTTAAAGCCGCACACCTAAGCAACCTTAGCGAACTGGTGATACCCGGTACTGCCATTAAGTATGGTAACTTTATATCTCAGGTTATTTCCTTTATCATTATTGCGTTAGCGTTGTTCCTGATCATTAAAGGCCTTAATAGCTTTAAAAAGAAAGAAGCCGCTGCACCTACAGTTGAGCCTGTACCAACAAAAGAAGAAATATTATTGACAGAAATACGCGACCTGTTGGCAAGGAAAGGCTAAGCATTTTGGGCCGATTTAGCAATATGCTCTTGCTGTTTGTTATACTTACGGCAGGGGCTTTTATGTTTTATTTCTACTCATATAAAAGCAATAGTTTATTTGCAACAGGGGCGTGCGTTGCCATGGCTATAGGCTTTACAGGGCTGGGTTTAAATTGGTTTAGTTTACGCGGCAACCTGCACCGGGTTTTAGAAATTGCCTCGTGGGTAGTTTATCTGTTGATAGGAGTTGGGCTTTTTGCAACCCTTCTTACGTTGAAAGGGCAGCGAGAAACCAGGGTACTTAAAGCGCACGGCGTGAAAGTAAAAGCCATTATTATTAGCAAGGGGAGTACATACAGCCGTGGCTCTTCAAGCAAATGGGCTATTGTGCAATACGTTTATGGTGATAAAACATACCTTCAGGATATTGCTGACCGGCCTAATTACAACGTGAATGATACCGTAAAAATGGTTTGCCTGCCTAATGATCCTGAATTAGCCCGCCCGCTTTGGTGATTAAAATATTGATGATGGATAATTCAAAAATGCTTCGCGAGATAGCTTTCTCGCTTCCTGAAGTCACCGAAGAGCCTCACTTCGAGAAAACATCCTTCAGGGTAAATAAAAAGATCTTTGCGACAGTGGTGGCGGAACAAAACCGCGCCACTGTTAAACTTACCCCGGAAGAGCAGGATATCTTCTGCACTTTTGATAATAAGGTGATCTATCCAGTACCCAACAAGTGGGGCAAACAAGGCTGGACGCATATCAACCTGTTATTAGTGCAAGCCAACATGCTCACCGAGATATTAAAAACAGCCTACTGCGGCATCGCTCCCAAACACCTCGCCGCCCAAATAACTTTTAAGGAGGATTAAAATCGTCCGCTAAAAACAAGCTTGTCATTAATGACCCAATGACCCAATGATCAAAAAGTCTTCGGCAATTTAGGATCAGTCAGGATAATAAAGTCGCCCAGTTTTTCAAATTTGGTCCAGTCGGGGTTATCAAAGCTGTCATCGGCGTAGGCGGCAATGTTTACTATGCGCACTTTGGGCGAGTATTTCTTTAACTGCGCTGCCGTACCCAGTTTCTCTTCGCTGTGGAAACCGCCATTTACCTGCATTACTTTAAAATCTTTATGTACTTTAAGGAATTGGGCGATGTTATAGCCCATAGTAGCATCCCATACGTTTTGCGATTGATAGATCTTCATACTGCCCATTGCATTGTGGCCGCCCATTATGGTCACAAATTTTTCATAGTAGGGCCCTGTAGCGGTATCAATTGGTAAGGGGGCAAGCCACGCTTTGGCCTGTGCGCTTAATTGGTTTAAACTGGCTAAACCGCCGCGAGTTACCATGTTGGTGTAGCGGGTGGGGGCGTTGGCGGCAATCACAGGTGTGTGGGTTTGTTTTGCCTGCTCTATCATGGGGCGATAGTCTTTATAGTTATTCCAGGCGCGGCCTTCGGTGATTAGGTTCTTCTCGCGGATGAGGCCTGCCAGGTATTCGTTTAAAACAATTTGGCAATCGGTCTGGAACATCTCCAATGATAAAGCTGATCTGCCCGGATATTTCTCTGTAAGCTTTTTAAATAATAAAGCTTCCAGGTAATGGCCGGTAGAATCATTGTGTTCCTCGCCAAAGAAAATCACATCAGCCTTATCCATGCTGTTTATGATATCATCAACCGTAGCCGGCGCTTTTTTAGCTGTGTTATATATTTTATAATGAGATAGCATGGTATCTTGCGCAATGGTGGCAACAGGGGCTAACAGCAGCAAAAAGGCAATAATCTTTCTCATTAAATTGATGTTGATTTCAATGTTAATAAAATTAGCCAAATAACTGCATTAGTATTTGAAAAAACTAAAAATTACGCTACATTTGCACTCTTGTTTTTAAAAGCAAAAAGATTAGAATACGAATAGAATAAAGTATAGCCATGAAAAGAACGTTCCAACCTTCAGTAAGGAAAAGAAAAAATAAGCACGGTTTCCGTGAGCGCATGTCATCTGCAAACGGCAGAAGAATACTTGCTGCAAGAAGAGCTAAAGGCAGAAAAAGATTAACTGTATCTGACGAACGCACACACAAAGCATAATAATGGTTGTATCTTCTGCTAAGCAGAGGGGCTAACCGTTTTTGTGTTTGATAGCTGCGGTTCGGCATTAACAACTATGTATACTTTCAAAAAAGAAGAACGATTATGTAATAAAAGGCTTATCGATGGTCTTTTTCATAACGGTTCTTCTTTTTTATGTTATCCCTTCAAGGTATCGTGGATGCCTGCCGATGCTATGCAGCAATATCCTGTGCAAGTGGTATTCGCAGTAGCTAAAAAGCGTTATAAACACGCTGTAGACCGTAATACGGTTAAGCGCCGCATGCGCGAGGCTTATCGCCTCAATAAACAATCTCTTCTTTACGATGCGTTAAATAATAGCGATAAAAAGTTGTTGTTATTTATAAGCTATATAGGCAAAGAGATTGCTCCCTACGATTTTTTTGAAAAAAAAATGGCTAAGCTGTTAACGCAACTTGCAGCGGAGGCTACCAAATGAATGCGCTTTGGAATGCAATAAAAGCCATATTCAGCGCTTTTTTTTTGCTGCTGATAAAGCTTTATCAATACCTTATTTCTCCTATACTACCTAACTCATGCCGTTATACGCCCACTTGTTCGCAATATGGAGCAGAAGCTATAAAAAAATACGGACCCTTTAAAGGTGGCTGGTTAGCATTAAAACGTATTGCCCGGTGCAACCCCTGGGGCGGGCACGGGCATGATCCGGTACCTTGATTGTAAGTCAAATTCAAAAGGTAAAATTCAAAAGAAATTTCCTTTGGGTTGGGGAGGAGCTTAAGTTTGCTCCTTTGTTGAGCCAAAATTCAAAATTAAAAAGTCAAAAACACAGATCGATGAGCAATTTTGAATTTTGAATTTTTACTTTTGACTTCAGAAAATGATTTTACAGATAGAAACTGCAACTACAACCTGTTCTGTGGCATTGGCTGCCGATGGCGAGCTTATTTCTTTTAAGGAGATCAACGAACGTAATATACATGCCGAGGTTGTCACCGTTTATATAAACGACCTGATAAAGCAGCAAAACGCCACGTATGATAACATTGATGCCATAGCAGTTAGCTGTGGACCCGGGTCTTACACAGGTTTGCGTATAGGCGTTTCTACCGCAAAAGGATTATGTTTTGCCTTGGACAAGCCACTGATAGCTGTAAATACACTTGAAGCAATGGCTAAAGGCGTAGCGCAACGGATAGACTTGAGCACCGATACTTTACTTTGCCCCATGATCGATGCCCGCCGCATGGAAGTTTATACTGCTGTTTACAAAGCTGATGGTACGTTAGTAAAACCGACTGCCGCTGAAATCATTACAGATGAAAGCTTTGCCAATCTGCTTTTAAACAATAAGGTGTTATTCTTCGGAGATGGTGCGGCTAAATGTATTGATGTACTGGGGCAAAATCCTAACGCATTATTTGATACTGATTTCTCAAATTCAGCATGTGATCTTACCGCGTTGGCACAACAGAAATTTGCTGATAAGGAATTTGAGGATGTGGCTTACTTTGAGCCATATTATCTTAAAGATTTTATAGCAGGTAAAAAGGCAAACGTTTAATCGCCGTTATCTTTACCCCATATACCATTCCACAGGCGTTTTAGAAGTCCCGGGCGTTCGCCTATCGGGATAAGATTGGCATTAAGCGGATGCTCTATTACGTGGCCGAATTTAAGGGAGAACCCCATAAACACGTCGGCACCGCTGTAAAAGCCCGAGCTATTGATCTGGCTTTCGTTTTTTCTTGATGCCTGCGCTAAACTTACAGTTTGCAATAACCTGTCGCTGCCGATGAAAAACTCAGCGTTGGTTGATTTTACCATAAACTGAAGCCCGGCGTTGATTACTTTATAATTATTGATAGCAGCTACGATAGTACCGGTGTAATTTTTGTACTGAAACGGATTTGATAAAGCGGCTGTATAACCCTCATAAAACAGTTCCTTCTGTAAGATAAGTGTAGGAGAATATTTGTATTGCATCTCGTTATCCAGCCAGTAGGATTTGTTAGCACTCAGCTCAAATTTGGCATTGGTAGGTGTTGTAAAGCCCGTTTGCTGGCCGTTAGAGCGTACAATTTGATATGCTGTTGCATAAAGCCTGTCTTCAAGTCTTGTTCCGTTAACATTAGCTACCGTATCAGGGCTTGCTACATTATTAAACACGTTCTGTGCAGATTTTCCGTACCAGTGTATAAAACCAAGGTCTTTGATGTTGGCTTGTATAATGAAGTTATCGCGTGTTTGCAACCTTGTACCTATGCTTATTGAAGCTCCCGGATTTCTGAAGTTTGGGATCAGATCGCCCCGGTTAAATTTTCCGGATGTATAGCTTATTCGGTAATCGCCCTGTAAACCAAGCAATGCGGTATTGTTGGCATTATCAAATTGCAATGAAGATTGATTGATGTTTAACCGCTGATATTGGATTCCCAAAAGCGCACTCAACTTCACCCCGAAAGAAAACTTTTTACTGAACTTTTCCCTGTAAGCAAAGCTTATCTGATGATAGCCCTGATAGCGATAATTGTTATTTAGCCCGGTATAAGTAACACCGTCCTGAAATTCTTTTGCGCCGTTAAGCAGCATTAGCGTTTGATCTGTAAATATGCCTTTGCCTTCGGCACGCGTTTGCCAGGAAAAACCTATCTCCTGGTCGCCATCAAGGCTTTTAAATATGCGCAGCATCAGCAGGTAGGTGTTTGCATCAGCATTTGCGCGGCTATATCTGTTAGGATCAAGAGTAAGGTTTGTATTAACGTACCTGCCGGTAAAAGCACGTGTTTTTAGCGGAATTTGTCCGTTCCCGGTAAGGAAGATGTTTGCGCCAAAATTTGGTATAAAAAAGTTGAAGGATACGTATCGGCTGCTATCAGGCGTAAAGTTGGTTTGCGCCGGATTCTCGAACGAGTCAAATAAAGTACCGGTATTATACTGTGAAAATTGCTGGCCAAATGTTGTAGCAGAAACAAATAAGAAACATACAACCAGTAAAAAACGATTCATATATCTGTATAATGTTCGCAGCGATCAGCTTTTAATGGGCTGCTAATATCAGGTATTTAAACGTATAAAAAAGGCCTTGGGTTGCGTTTTTTAAAGGTTCTAATCATTTTTAGAAGAAGCGGTACTATCAGGCGTATTTTTTAATAAGCAAAAATTAGTGTAGAAATTTTTATCAGTTGCGCCAAACTGAAAAGAAGCAGCGTAGAAATTTCGCCATGATAAATCGTTGTCTTTATAAGAAAGATAGAAGTCGTCTTTTAAACTTTGTTTTAAAATTTGTTGCGCATTCTTAAAGTGTAAAAAGAACGAAATATTGCTTCGTTCGGCAAGCAGATCATCAAAAGGAAGGTAGCTGTTTGTTTTGCTTAGAAACTTCCTGTTAAGATAAGTGTCGGCATAGCTGGTCAGTTCCGTTTGGCTGTTGGCTAATATCAGGTAGTTATCAATAATTCGGAAGTATGGTCTTCTGAAAGCACTAAATGCATCCCCCAATAAGAAGTAGGGTAATTTTTGAAATTTGAACTGGCCAATATCGTCTGTCACCATTGTGCTAATATTGGTCATGAATGGGCGCAACAGCGATCCGTTCTTCACAGATATTATTGCAAACCTTTCCTGAAAACGAGTTATCACCACTCCAAACTCATTACTTACCAATTTTTCAAACTCAGGTTTTATGTTAATGCCCGTTTCCTGTTTTACTTTAGCCAACAAGGCATTTTTTTCTTTTTGTAAACCCGCCTTTTGCTGAAAAGTAGATAGATCGGCAAAGAACTGCGGACTATTTGATATGGCCATATCTATTGCATAAGCCGTAGTAGATGGATAGATGTCCTTGAGATTGTTGACAATTGGTTGTTGGTTGGCAAAAATATTAAGATAGCTCCCCGGCTTATTAGTCTCAATATTGGTGTAACCTGTAAACATTACCGCATTATTTTTAAAGTTGATGTTCAGCGCAGCCAAGGCAGGTAACATCCTGAATGGTTTGAATATGTCTGTGTTTTCCTTAAATAACTGACCAAACAACGGGTCGAGGTGCTGGTAGTTTACGTAGAGATTGATGAGGGAGTTAGCGTTTTGCTGATCAGGTAACAGCATAAAAACATGCTGCTCGCGTTGCGGTTTGTAGTTGGCTGCATCATTTATCAGCTCTTTTGAAAAACTTGCCGAGAATACGTTGTTACCGCTATAAAGCAGGTATAAACGTTTCCTAAGCGATTGAAAATAGATATTATAACCACTTTTTTCGCCTATCCTAAGTGGCGTTATCAGCATACCGGTATTGCGTTGCTTTGCTAACTCCTCAAATGCCCTTAACGGTACATCCTTAACAGACGTGGTTAGCAGCATCCTTACTTCGCCATCTTTAGCCGGATGTATGGAGATGAAAATATTTCTATTATCAAACGCTTTATTAAGAGCAGGGTTATTGATGAGCCGGTTTTTAATAGTATCCAGGTCGATTAGTTTTTCTTCGCCAACCAGGTTGCCCAATAGCGTGTTGCCTTTATAAATATCGTACAGGCTGTTCTCGTTGGTAAACTCAAACACCAGTGCAGCGTTATCGGGTATGGTGCGGATAACATTACCTGCATGCATACCGGCCGTGCCTAAGCTGTTAAAATATTTAACGGTTACCCACGCAACTGCGGCAATCAAAATTAAGGTAATGGCTATCAGTCTCTTCATTTACGGTGTTACGGTTGCAATTTAGAATTTTACTGTACCACAATAAAGTAATACTTTCATTTGGTTAACTTAGCCTTTTTATCTGCATGAATAAACAAATCATCGTAACGGCTTCGTTTTTCGGTGCCGTAGCTGTTATTGCCGGGGCTTTTGGCGCACACGCTTTAAAAGATGTGCTTACGGCTAAACAGTTAGATACCTGGCACACAGCAGTTCAGTACAATTTCTACCATGTGTTTGCCCTATTGTTTTTATCCACCTTTGGGCGTTTTAAGAACAAACTTATCAGTGTTGCCTATTATATGTTTACACTGGGTATTTTGTTTTTTTCAGGTTCGCTTTATTTGCTATCGTGCCGAGATCTGTTACGTGCGCCCGGCCTTATAGCCCTTGGCCCCGTAACGCCATTAGGTGGCCTGTTGTTTATTATAGCATGGATAGTTTTAGCAATAGCTGCTTTCCGCAATAAATAAAAATAATGTTAGAGTTTGCCGAAGGTGCTGCAACTAACCGCAAAACGCTTTTTGTTGAAGTGATATTGCCCTTAGCCATCAGCATTAATTACACTTACCGCGTGCCGTTTGAGCTTAATGATGCCGTTGCTACAGGCAAACGCGTGGTGGTGCAGTTTGGTAAAAGCAAACTTTATACAGCAATAGTGAGCGCGATAACAGAAACAGCGCCCGGGAAATACGAAGCAAAATACATACTCGATATTTTAGACGAGCAACCGGTTGTTACCACCAGACAACTACAATTCTGGCGCTGGCTCGCCGACTATTATATGTGTAACGAAGGCGAGGTGATGAATGCCGCCCTGCCAACAGCTCTTAAGCTCGCCAGTGAAACCAAGGTAATGCTCAACAAGGGTTTCGAGTATGATAAGGCCGCTCTTAATGATAAGGAGTATTTGATCACTGAGGCGCTTGACATCCAACCCGAACTTACAATAAGCGACATAGCCAAACTGCTGGGCCAAAAAACGGTGATGCCGATCTTAAAATCATTGTTTGAGAAAAACATTATCAATATCTCTGAGGAAGTTGCCGAGCGTTACAAGCCCCGCAAACGGGCTTACTTAACATTAAACCCGGCTTATCACAACCAGGACAACCTGCAGGAATTATTTATTATCCTGGAGAAGAGGGCGCCTAAACAGGCGGATGCGGTGCTGGCTTATATCAAATTGTCGCGGCAACAAAAAGTTGTCTCAAAAACTGAATTACTTGAGGCAAGCGGTGCCGGCGAATCGAGCATTAAATCGCTTGTAGAAAAAGAAGTGTTCTTTGTTGAGGAAAAAAACGTATCGCGGCTTGGCTATGACGAAGACGAGGACGAAATAACCAATTTCGTTTTAAGCGACGCTCAGCAAGCGGCATTAAATGAGATAAGGCAGCATTTCACTGAAAAAGATGTGGTGTTGTTACACGGGGTAACCTCATCAGGCAAAACGCAGATATACATTAAGGAGATAGAGCGTGTTATGGCTGCAGGTAAACAGGTGTTATACCTGTTGCCCGAAATAGCTTTAACAACCCATGTGATAGAACGCCTGCGTATCTACTTCGGAAACGCCATAGGCGTTTACCATTCCCGCTTTAATGATAATGAAAGGGTAGAGGTTTGGCAGAAGGTTTTAAACGGCGAGTATAAGGTGGTTTTGGGTGCCCGTTCATCTGTTTTTCTACCGTTTAATGATCTTGGACTTATTATAGTTGATGAGGAGCATGAAACTTCATACAAGCAGTTTGACCCTGCCCCGCGTTACAACGCCCGAGATGCTGCCATTTACCTTGGCAATATGTTCGGTAGTAAGGTATTGCTTGGTTCGGCCACGCCGTCTTTTGAATCTTACTACAACGCACGTACCGGCAAGTACGGTCTGGTAGAACTCTCCGAAAGATACGGAGGTGTTCAGTTACCGTTGATACAGGTAGTAAGCATTACAGAAGAAACCAAGCGCAAAACCATGCAGTCGCACTTTAGCAGCGTATTGGTGCAGGATATTTACCAGGCGCTTGATGCCAAAGAGCAGGTAATACTGTTCCAAAACCGCAGGGGATATGCGCCGGTGCTGATATGCAAGGTATGCGCCTACACACCAAAATGTATAAACTGTGATGTAAGTTTAACCTACCACAAGCACACACATAAACTGCATTGCCATTATTGCGGCTATAAGGAGGATTCGCCATCCGTATGCCCGGCATGCGGCTCAACGCATTTAGAATACAAAGGCTTTGGAACAGAGAAAGTAGAGGATGAGCTATCGGTGCTGATGCCCGAAGTGCGGCTGGCCCGCATGGATCTGGATACCACACGGTCAAGAAACTCCTTACAGAATATCCTAAACAGCCTCGAAGAAAAAAAGATTGACGTATTGATAGGTACCCAAATGGTTGCCAAGGGTTTAGATTTTGCAGATGTAACCGTTATAGGCATCATCAATGCTGATAGCCTGCTTAAGTACCCTGATTATCGTGCTAACGAACGCAGTTACCAGATGCTGGCCCAGGTAAGCGGCCGCGCAGGCAGGCGCGATAAACAGGGTAAAGTTGTGATACAAACATATGACCCAAACCACCGCGTAATACGGCAAGTAATTGCTAATGATTACAGCGACCTGTATTTCACCGAAATGGAGGAGCGTAAAAGCTTTAAGTACCCGCCATATTACCGCATCATTAACCTGGATGTAAAGCATAAAGACCCTGAAGTGCTGTACAACCAGGCCGAATACCTGGCAGGGGAGCTACGTAAACATTTTGGCGATAGAGTGATCGGTCCGGAAGCGCCTCTGATCAACCGGATAAGGAATTATTACATCAAATCTATCATGCTCAAATTTGAGCGCGATAGCATCTCTATTCTAAAGGCAAAAGCTATTATCAGGGAGACTATAACCCAGTTTCAAACCACCAAACTAAGTAAAGGCAGCATTGTACAGGCGGATGTTGATCCGTACTAAAAAGACCGGTAAAGTATGTTTTAGCTTCCGCAAAAAGTTTTTAACAACGATCTGATAACCACCGCGCTAAAAAATCAACAATTCTTAACAAAAAGATAAAGTGTGTAAAACTTTCATTTAATGTACGTTGTTGATTTTTATATCGACACACTATAGATAAATCGTTATGACAAACTCTATTCTTGAAATAAACGAAAACGAATATCTGATCAAATTAAACAGAAGAAGTTTTGATCTTTCATTTATTCGCAGCCTGCTGAAAATGGTTGAAGTATCTGAACCGGTAAAAGCCGAAAAGGAGGTTAAAGAGGAGAGTTTTGAAAGCTTTTCTTTTGCACCGGCACCTTTGGTTGACAGGCACATTGAGCCAAATCAGAACAATTCTGCCGAGCCTGATTATTTCAGCAAGCTCGACGAGAAATAGTCTTTACTTTTTCTTTAGAACTTAGGGCGGTAGTTGCGAACAACCTGTTGTTTGTCCATCTGCGCCATTTGTCCCTTCATCATTTTTATCTGGTCGGCAAGTAACTTGTTCTTGTCGTCCTTAGCAGCCTCTTTGATATACATTTCTGCCTCGCGCTTATTGCGTTTAGCCATTGAGATACCCGCCAGGCTAAGTTTCGCTAACGCGTTGTTGTGCGACATGCTCATACCCAACTGCAATGCTTTCTTAAAATATTTTTCGGCCTTTAAAGGCGCAGTGCGCGATTCTATCAAGCCGATAAGCATATTGTAATAACCCCACTGATTTTTATTCAACTCTTTCTCGTAGTTTTTGATACGGTATAAGAATTGTTCAGCTTTAATAGTATTTTCTTTACGCAGATAAAACTGCGCTAATATCATGTTTTCGTTAAAGAAGAAGGTAAGCAGTGTGATGCCACCTAATAAAAAAACGGTTATTCCCCAGCCCCAAAAACCAAAGGCACAAAGCGTTACACCGGCACCCATTATAACACAGGCAATAACTAACCTAACTATATTCGACATAATTTGTATTACTATAAAAACAGTGGGCAAATATCGTTATTTGTACGCTAATTAAACATCAGTATTTAATATTTATGGCAGGAGAATTAGACCCTTCGTGGAAGCAGCATTTAAGTGCGGAATTTGATAAACCATACATGCAGCAGCTCAGAACTTTTTTAAAGGAGGAGAAGGACGCAGGCTATACAATTTACCCCCGCAATGCCGATATTTTTAATGCCTTTAATATTACACCCTTTGATGATGTAAAGGTGGTGATCTTAGGACAAGATCCTTATCACGGGCCGGGCCAGGCACACGGCCTATCATTTTCGGTACAAAGGGGTGTGGCTGTTCCGCCGTCGTTAAAGAATATTTACAAGGAGCTATCTACTGATATTCTGGGATTTGTGACACCCAACACCGGCGACCTCACCAAATGGGCGCAACAAGGTGTATTGCTTTTAAATGCAACCTTAACCGTACGTGCGGCAACTGCAGGCTCACACCAAAAAAAAGGCTGGGAAAAGTTTACGGATGCGGCTATCAAAACGCTGTCTGACGAAAAGAAAGGCCTCGTGTTTATCCTATGGGGGGCATACGCGCAATCAAAAGCAGCTTTGATAAACCCCAATAATCATCATCTTATTATCAAATCAACCCATCCTTCGCCATTAGCAGTAAGCCATGGGGGGTTCTTCCGTTCAAAGCCGTTTTCAAAAGCAAATGATTTTTTAGAGAAGCAAGGAAAAAAGCCGATAGATTGGCAGATATAGAAGAGAGGCAAGACACTAAGAGTCAGGAAGTAAGATAATAAAAAAAATGGAAAAGCCCTTAGTTATACAAAAGGGCTTTTCCATTTAAAGCGAGTCTTGGCTCTTGATTCCAAAAGTCTTGGCTCTCTTGTTAGTATTCCAATGGAACAATCGGTTCTTTTTTGCTGGTGCTCATGATCATCATGGTTTGGAAGGTTTTAACAACCGATATCCGGCTGATCTTCTCCATGATCAATTGTTCGTATGATTTGATATCACGCACGTAAACCTTCAGCAGGAAATCACACTGGCCGGTAACGTGGTGGCATTCTGTTACTTCTTTAATGGTTTTTATTTCATCTAAGAAAGTTTGAATGGTATTTTTCTGATGAAAATCCAGTGAGATCTGTATAAAAGTTTTGATACCAAGGCCCAGCTTTTCTTCATCCACCAACGCATGGTAGCTTTTTATGAACTGTGCATTTTCCAGTTTCCGCACCCGCTCAAGGGTAGGGGCCGGAGATAACCCAATTTCATTAGACAGCTGCAAGTTGGTGATGCGGCCGTTTTCCTGTAATATCTTGAGTATCTGTAGGTCTATTTTATCTAATTCTGACGCCATGGTAAATGCAAATATATACTATTCTCAATCTCACAAAATATAATTTTTTTTAAATATCTCACAACAAAACAATTCTACTTGACAATTGTAATTTTTAGGCAAGTCTAAAAAAATAATTAGATTTACTTAAATGAATACGTTAGCCGAGGAGAATTATTTAAAAGCTATTTATAAGTTATCGTGTGCTGAGGGCAATGTAAGCACCAATCAAATTGCAACAGAATTGGCTACCAAGGCATCATCTGTTACGGATATGGTACGCAAACTGGCCGATAAAGCACTGGTAAATTATGCTCGTTATCAGGGGGTAAGTTTAACAGATACAGGAGAAAAGATTGCCCTGAATATTGTTAGAAGGCATAGGCTGTGGGAGTATTTTTTGGTTGAGAAGCTCCATTTTAAGTGGGATGAAGTGCATGATATGGCCGAGGAGATGGAACATATTTCATCAACCGAATTAATAAACCGCCTCGACGCCTTTATGGGATGCCCTACTCGTGACCCTCACGGCGACCCGATACCGGATTGTGATGGTAATATAAAAGCTTCGGCTTTAAAGCCTGTGTCGGCTGTTAAGGCCAATACTTCAGGCGTTATATCAGGCGTGGGCGATCACTCGACTCCGTTTTTACAATACCTGGAGCAGCAAAAGCTCACAATAGGGAAACGGGTAATGATCAGGGAAATCATCGGTTATGATAACACCGTGATACTGGAAATGGATAATAAACAATTACATATAAGCCGCGATGTGGCCAACAATATATTAATAGCAATATGACGCAGCACGACTCGCATTCGTTAGGTAATGTACATAACACGGTTACTACCGAAAATAAAACCGGCTGGCGTAAGGTGTTATCATTTCTCGGCCCGGCTTACCTGGTTAGCGTGGGCTATATGGACCCGGGCAACTGGGCCACTGACCTGGCAGCCGGTAGTCAGTTTGGATATAAGTTGATATGGGTATTGCTGCTATCTAATCTTATTGCCTTACTACTGCAAAACCTTTGCGTAAGGTTGGGCATCGTTCGCGGGTTAGACTTAGCGCAGGCTTCTAAAAACAGCTACCCGCCTTTCGTAAACTTTTGCCTTTACGTAATGGCACAAATAGCCATTATAGCCTGCGATCTGGCAGAGATCATTGGTATGGCAATAGGTTTGAACTTGCTATTCGGTTTGCCGCTGATATGGGGAGTATCTATCACTTTACTTGATACATTGCTGCTTTTATTGCTGCTAAATAAGGGTATGCGTAAGTTGGAGGGTTTCATTATATCCCTGATATTTATCGTAGGCGTGGCTTTTTTGGCGCAGATGTTTATTGTAAAACCTCACATGATGGATGTTGCCAAAGGTTTTATCCCAACGCAATTGAATAGTCAGGCACTGTATATTGCCATTGGTATCATTGGTGCTACGGTGATGCCACATAATTTGTATCTGCACTCTTCATTGGTGCAAACCCGCAAGATTGACCGGTCTGCGGATGGTATAAAAAAAGCCATCACTTATAACTTTTGGGATACTACTATTGCCTTGAACCTGGCTTTCTTTGTCAATGCGGCGATCCTAATATTGGCTGCAGCTGCCTTTTATTACCGCGGTTTTCATGAAGTTGCGGAGATACAGGATGCGCATAAATTACTCACCAATATTTTCGGCAAATTGGCACCTGCCCTGTTTGCCATAGCTTTAATAGCTGCCGGGCAAAGCTCAACGGTGACAGGCACTTTGGCCGGACAGATCATCATGGAGGGACATCTTAACCTGCGAATTGCGCCATGGCTGCGCCGTTTGCTTACCAGGTTACTGGCTATTATACCGGCTTTCTTCACCATTTTGCATGCAGGTGATGAAGGTTTAGGGAAGCTCCTGATATTAAGCCAGGTAGTGTTAAGCTTGCAATTAGGCTTTGCGGTGATACCGCTGATACACTTTACATCAGACAAAAAGCGTATGGGCGAGTTTGCCAACAGCGTACCCATGAAAATTGCGGCTTGGTTCTTTGCCGTAATTATTGTTGGGCTTAACGTACGTTTGGTGATACAGGAGATTGATACGTGGGCTTCTGAAGGGCCTGGTGCTGCAAACCTGGTTCATTTTGTGATCAGCCCAATAGCTGTTGGCATAGGCTTGTTAATGTTGTACGTTTTCCTGAGGCCGTTGCTATACAAACATGCCAACGAGCCCATAAAAGTGCCGCATGGTTTGGCATCAACGCTTGATAACCTTGAGGCTGTGCATTACAAGCAGATAGGTATTACGATAGATTTTTCTAAGAACGACCAGGACACCATCCGCCATGCTTTAATGCAGGGTGGTAAACGGGCGCATTACAGTCTTATCCACGTGGTAGAAACCGCAGGTGCACGCTATTATGGCAAACAGGTAATGGACAGCGAGACCCAAAGCGATGTAGATAACCTTGACAAGTATGTGAAAACACTCACCGAACTGGGTTATAAGGCTGAAGCAAAAATTGGTTTCGGTGGGGCGGCCGGTGCAATCTCGCAGATCACCAAAGAAATGCAGATAGATTTCCTGGTGATGGGGTCTCACGGGCACAAGGTTTTAAAAGATCTGATATTTGGCACAACGGTTGATGCTGTAAGGCATAAGGTAAATGTGCCAGTGCTGGTAGTTAAACCGCAACGGAAGTAAACAAAGACCTTTTTAAGTCAAGAGTCAGAAGTCAAAAGTGAAGTTGAGAATTAGAAGTTAAGAATCGAGAAAGAAGGCATTTAGGAAGCAGGGCTTTAAAATGTCCTGTTTCTTGATATCCTGATTCCCGCCTCTCTTTTAATTTTGATTCCCTTAAATAATCGCATATTTGCAATCCCAGAAAGTTAAGCATGGAGCAGAACGTATATATCAAAAATAAAAAAGCCTACTTTGAGTACAGCATACTGGATAAGTATGTGGCAGGCATCCAGCTTTTGGGTACCGAGATCAAATCTATCCGTAACGGTAAGGCAAACATTAACGATGCTTTCTGTACATTTATTGATGGCCAGCTTTATGTGCGTAACCTGCATATCTCTGAATACTCTTACGGATCATTCTACAACCACGAGGCCAAGCGCGACCGTGTGCTTCTACTGCACAAGAAAGAATTGAAAAAACTTCAAACCCGCGGCGAAGAAAAGGGCTTAACCATTGTCCCCTTGGCTTTATTCATCAGCGAACGTGGATTTGCCAAACTGGAAATAGGCCTTGCCCAAGGTAAAAAGACATATGACAAACGCGAAACCCTAAAAGAGCGCGATACTAAGCTGGAGATGGATAGGGCGATGAAAAGGTAGTTTGCAGTTTTTAGTCGGCAGTTTGCAGTATAATAAATTAACGGTCTCGTAAGTGAGACTGCCTACCGCAAACTCGACACTGCCAACTGAATTTACCACGCCCTATCACCCACCAACGGCACAAACCTGAAGGTATCTAACACATGGCGTTCGTAATCATTGTCGCTGGTTTTTAGGATGGTTACCATTTTTTGTGATTTTTCGTCGCCTACCGGGATTACAAGGATACCTCCAATTTTGAGTTGTTTCAATAGAATTTCCGGAACTGTTGGGGCGCCTGCGGTAACAATGATCTTATCGTATGGTGCATCTGATGCGATACCTATTGAGCCATCACCTAAAAAGAATTTTGGTTTATAGCCCATGTACGGTAATACCTGGATGGTGCGTTCGTAGAGCTTCTCCTGGCGCTCTATGGTGAAAACCTTTGCGCCAAGTTCCAATAAAATGCAGGTTTGGTAACCGCAGCCGGTACCTATTTCCAGCACCTTATCGCCCTTGCTGATGTGTAGTAGTTCCGTTTGGTAAGCAACCGTGTAGGGTTGGGAAATGGTTTGCCCTTCACCTATGGGGAAGGCGATGTCTTTGTATGCCTGGTTCCAAAAAGTTTCGTCGAAGAAATAATGGCGCGGCACCTTACCAATGGCGGTTAAAACTTTTTCGTCTTCGATGCCTTTTTTTCGTAACAGCTCAACCAGTCGTTTTCGTGCTCCTTGCTCGCGGTAATTATCAATAAACTTGTACGCCATAATCCATTGCTAAAATACTACGATTTGACCAGTTATTAAGGGTCAACTTATCAACTAAGGTTTTACCGGCTGATTTTAAGACAGATTGTTTTCACACAAAAAAAGGACGTTATCTCACTACAACGTCCTTTTATATTTTGTGAATTGAGATGCTTATGCAAACCAAGCCATCACGTCATCTTTAGCAGGCATGGCAATTTCAAGCTTCAGCTTTTTGCGCATACCGCCAAGATCGTTAAATACCTTGTTTGGGTTGCCTGCTTTTAGTTCTTCAACACTATTAAAGCCCATCTTATTTAGCACGGGTACCCATTCTCCAGGGATGCCAATTGCAGTAAAATCTTCAATAGTTGGTGCTTTTACCTTTTTCTCAGGGCGCATCTGCGGGAAGAACAGTACTTCCTGTATAGTGCTCTGGTTGGTCATCAGCATCACCAAACGGTCTATACCGATACCAAGGCCCGATGTAGGCGGCATACCGTATTCCAATGCACGCAGGAAGTCGTCATCCATCGCCATTGCTTCTTCGTCGCCACGGCCGGCCAGTACTAACTGCTCCTCAAAGCGTTCGCGCTGATCAATCGGGTCGTTCAGCTCGGAGTAGGCATTACCTATCTCTTTACCGTTCACAAATAACTCGAAACGCTCTACCAAACCTTCTTTGCTGCGGTGCTTTTTGGCAAGCGGCGTCATCTCGATAGGGTAGTCGGTAATATAGGTAGGCTGGATAAGGTTAGCCTCAACTTTAGCGCTGAAGATCTCATCAACCAGTTTGCCTTTACCCATGCTGTCATCAACCTCAATGCCCAGCTCGCCGCAGGTTTTGCGCAAGCCGGCCTCATCCATAGCTGAAACATCAATACCGGTATATTTTTGTATAGACTCGTACATGGATAATTTCTCGTACGGACCAGCAAAATTTATATCATTTTGGCCAACCTGTACAACAGGTACGCCGTGTACGGCGCGGGCAACGGTTTCTAAACATTCCTCAACCATGGCCATCATCCACACGTAGTCTTTGTAGGCTACGTAGATCTCCATGGCTGTATACTCCGGGTTATGGGTGCGGTCCATACCTTCGTTACGGAACATCTTGCCAAACTCGTACACGCCATCAAAACCAGCAACTATCAAGCGTTTCAGGTAAAGCTCGTTGGCAATACGCAGGAATAAAGGCATATCCAGCGTATTGTGGTGCGTAGTAAACGGACGCGCCGCCGCACCACCATGTATAGATTGCAGGATAGGGGTTTCTACTTCCATCCATCCCTGTGCGTTAAAATAATTACGCATTGCCGTAATTACCTTTGAACGGTTGATGAAGATCTGCTTAAAATCAGGATTTACGGTCAGGTCTACATAACGCTGGCGGTAACGTAGTTCGGGATCGGTAAAGCCATCATGGACGGTACCGTCATCCTCGCGTTTCACCACCGGTAGCGGTTTTAGCGATTTTGAAAGGATGGTTAGTTCCTGTGTATGGATAGATAATTCGCCGGTTTGAGTAACAAAGGCGTAACCTTTAATACCCACATAATCGCCAATATCTAAAAGCTTTTTAAATACGGTATTGTAAAGCGTTTTGTCTTCTTCCGGACAGATATCATCGCGTTTAATGTAGACCTGTATGCGGCCGGTGCTATCTTGTAACTCAAAGAAAGATGCACTACCCATAATGCGGCGCGTCATGATGCGGCCGGCAACAACTACCTGTTTATACTTCTCTGGTTCAGCTTCAAAATTTCCAGTAATTTCCTTAGCCCAGGCGTTTACCGGGTAAGCTTCGGCAGGGTACGGGTTGATGCCCAACTCGCGCAGATCACTTAACGATTTACGGCGAAAAATTTCCTGTTCGGATAGCGCAATACTCATTGTAGAAAACGTATTAAATAAGCGTGCAAAAATAGGTTTTTTTGGTGAGATATGAGAATATGGACCCCTCTAAATTGCGGAGCATTCATGAACACCGATTATAATAATATAGCCCAAAAGGGGAGATTTTTAAAAGAAGTAACCATACAGCGTGTGTCATTGCCGCGTCGCTGGCGCTCCTCGCAATGACACAGTATGATATCTAAAAGCCTCTCTCCCTCGGAGAGGGGTTGGGGAGAGGCTTCTTAAAAAGTCTATCACATCCAATCAACTATTCTCGTCCTTAGCATAAATAGATACCTTTGCCCTCATGAATATCAAAGTAATTGCTTTTGACGCTGACGATACGCTTTGGGTAAATGAACCTTATTTCCGAGCGTCGGAAGAGAAGTTTTGTGAGCTATTGGGCGAGTATGCCTCGCGGCACGAACTGGAACGCGAATTATTTAAGATTGAAATAGAAAACCTTGCCCTTTATGGCTACGGGATAAAAGGCTTTGTGTTATCCATGATAGAGACAGCCCTTAAAGTAAGCGGTAATACTATTAGTCCGGATATTATTGAGAAGATAACCGACTTGGGCAAGCAGATGCTGAACCAACCCATTGAAATATTGGATGGTGTTGAACAGGTTTTGCAGGCTGTAAAAGATAAATACCGCATTGTTGTTGCAACTAAAGGCGATTTGCTGGATCAGGAGCGGAAATTAAAACGTTCTGGTTTAGGTGACTATTTTCACCACATAGAGATCATGAGCGAAAAGGATGATGCCAACTACCTGAAATTATTGAAGCATCTTGATATCAAACCGGAAGAATTCCTGATGATTGGCAACTCGTTAAAGAGTGATATTTTGCCTGTGCTCAACATTGGCGGGCACGGTGTGCATGTGCCTTACCACATTACTTGGGCACACGAGCAAATTGAAGAAAGCATCGATAACGAACGTTTCCGCAGCGTTGAGCGTATCACCGAAATATTGAACTACCTGTAATGAAAACGAAAATTGATTTTGCTACCTGGGAGCGTACCGACCATTTTAAATTCTTCAACAGCTTTGAGGAATCGTTTTTTGGCGCAACGGTAAATGTTGATTGCACGAAAGCTTATGCTAAGGCTAAAGAGCTGGGTATTTCCTTCTTTTTGTATTACCTGCACTGCACATTAACAGCGGCAAACAAATTAAAGCATTTCCGGTACCGGGTTGAAAACGGAGATGTTTATTTATACGATATCATAGGTGCTTCGGCAACTGTTGGCCGGCCGAATGATACTTTCGGATTTTCATACATAGATTATTATCCCGACCTAAACGAGTTTGCCAAACATGCTAAAAAAGAAATGGAAAGAGTTGCTGCAGGCACTGGTATTGAGCTGCGCCCGGTGACTAACGTGATGCATATCTCGGCCATACCATGGCTTAATTTCACTGGACTAACCCATGCCCGCGGATTCCAGTTTGAAGATAGTATGCCCAAAGTATCCTACGGCAAAATGACCGAAAAAGATGGTATCAAAACCATGCCTGTTTCAGTCACTGTGCACCATGGTTTAGTTGATGGTAAACATGTTGGAGATTTTGTAGCGTTATTTCAGGAGTTGCTTAACGCATAGTGCTTATAATATGAAAGCCCCACTACTGCGGGGCTTTCATATTAATCTTCCTCCGTTTCCTGCAGATAAAGCTCGTCTATTGCATCGGCGTATTTCTTTTCAATCACTTTGCGTTTTGCTTTTAGAGTAGGAGTAATCTCACCTGCGTCCATGCTGAAAGGTGTGCGCTTCACCTTGAAGTTTTTGATACGCTCAAATTTAGCCAGGTCTGTGGATAGGCGTTTGATGTCCTGGCCTATCCAATCGTTTATTTCTTTTTCGTCAATGAATAACTCTGGTTTCTCAAAGTAATCATCCTTCATCTTAAAGGTTTCCTGCAGCGCTTCACGCGATGGAACTACAATAGCGGTAATGTATTCACGTTTATCGCCAATCAAAAATATCTGCTCTATTTTAGGGCTTTTTAAATAATTGTTTTCTACGGGTGTAGGGTATACGTTTTTACCGTAAGCGTTCACCAGCATATTTTTAAGCCTGTCGGTGATCTGCAGGTTACCGCGGAAGAAGCGACCGATATCACCTGTGTGAAACCAACCGTCAGGATCTATCACATTGGCAGTTTCCTCAGGCTTTTTCCAGTAGCCCTGCATTACGCAATGGCCGCGCACGATGATCTCGCCCTCCTCACTGGTAAAATCAGGATTAAAGTTATCATGTGTTTGTATAGTGTAGATCTCTTTGGTATCTACATGTTGTATAGCCACCTCAATACCCGGTATAATGCGGCCAACAGTACCGTAAATGATACGGTCATTTTCCGTTACCGCCATCACAGGTGAGGTTTCGGTTAAGCCGAAACCCTCAAGCAGCTTGATGCCAATATCGCCAAAGAACTCGCCAATGTTTTTAGGTAAAGCGCCACCGCCGGATAACAATACTTTTAACCGGCCACCGGTTTTTTCTTTGATCTTGCTGAAAACTAACTTTTCGGCCAGCTTTAGTTGCAGGCCTAACAGCAGTCCGGGTTTTTTGTTGGCCTCGCTTAGCAAGCGGCGTTTGCGGCCCGTTGATAATGCCCATTTAAATATCTTTGTTTTTACACCTCCGGCAGATAAACCGTTCTTCATGGCGCGGTCATGTATCCGCTCTAAAAGACGCGGTACACAGCACATTACCGTAGGCCTCACTTCGGCCATGTTGCGAGCCAACAGATCAAGACTTTGGGCGAAGGCTATCTGGCAGCCCATTGTTAAACAGATGTAGTAAGTTGCTGTACGCTCAAATACGTGCGATAACGGCAGGAATGACAAGAACATATCCGTTTTCTCAATGATGGGTAGTTGCAGTAAACTGGTACGGCAATTCTCCACCAGGTTGTAATGGCTCAGCATAACGCCTTTCGGTGTGCCTGTAGTGCCCGATGTATAAATGAGGCAGGAAAGGTCTGCCGGCTCTACAGCAGCGCGGGCATCTTTAATAGCCTGGCCGTAATTACTGATCAACGATTTACCTTGCTCGATCACATCCTTAAAACCAACAACCTTTGCTTTTAATTCCAGCTTATCGGTGAATTTTTGATAATCATCAAAAGCAGGTAATATGTACTGTAACGCCGAACAATTATTGGCGATCTTAAGCACTTTACGGCATAGGAATGGGTTGCCAGTGATAATGGTTTTAGCTTCCGAATCGTTTAATATATATTTTATCTCTGCTTCAGATAACGTAGGGTAGATGGACGTGTTGATGGCACCCACTTGCTGCAAAGCCTGATCGTAATAAACATAATCAGGGCCGTTCTCTATGATAAGTGCCAGGCGGTCGCCTTTATTGATGCCAATGCTTAAGAACCACGCTGATATAGCATCTATTTTTTCAAATGCTTCCTTATAGGAGATCTCAACCCAGGCATCTTTTACCTTATATATCAGGAAAGTTTGCGTTTCGGGGTGGATATTAGCTACTATATTTCGGATAAGGCCGGGTATAGTTGATTGCTCAGCTACGCTACTCATTCAGTTTAAAATTGGTTATTCGTAATAACAAATCTAAATAATTCGGAATGAATATGTAAGCTGTTAACGTAACAATATTAAATTGAAAGGTTAATAGTAAACCTTAAACCGTTTTCGGCTCAGTTGCATAGTAAATGCAACCGTCATACTGAATGCCTAAATAAGCGGCGGTGTGTTTAAATGGAACTTCAAAACCATCCGGGATGGTAGGATCGGCGCCAACGGCTATCATAGATGCATGCTTACCTTTAAGGCTGCGGCCAAGCTCTTTTTTTATGGTGATAAGATCCGTAAGACGGTCAAAGAAAACTTTCATCACGCCGCTCATACTATACCAATATACCGGCGTTGCAAAAATAATTTTATCGTACGGGAGTATGCTGTTGATGATATTATCAAACTCATCGGCAGCCGGGTAGTTGCCATCGTAATTATAATGGACAATGGTATGGTCAAGCAGGTCTATCAGGTCGAAATCCGCATCACCTAATGCTTTACGGGTGATAGATTCGGTAAGGCTGTTTTTACGGTTGCTGCCCAGTATAACGAGGGGTTTGGTTTCCATAGCAAACAAAAAAGGTTGACTATCTAAATATAGTCAACCTTTTTCGAAATATTTATTAATAAACCGTTAAAATTTAACGCTTTATACTTCCTCCTTCTTCGGTGGAGGGGGGTGGGATGAGGCTTAAACAGAAAAACTCTCCCCGCAACCGCATGTACGGGTAGCATTGGGGTTATGGAAGTTAAAGCCTTTACCGTTAAGGCCATCGCTAAAATCAAGTTCAGTGCCGGCCAGGTATAAAAAAGACTTCATATCTAAAGCCATGCGAACGCCTTTGTCTTCAAAAAACTGGTCGCCCTTTTTCTCTTCGTTGTCAAAATCCAAATTGTATGACAAGCCCGAGCAGCCGCCACCCTGTACACTCACACGCAGAAAATAGGAGGCATCAAGCCCGCTATCCTGCATCAGGTGTTCAATTTTTGACTTTGCTTTATCAGTTACAGTTACCATTTTAGTTGATTAGTTAACCAGAGATTAGAGATTAGTTTTCAGATTAAATCTTTCTCTGAATAATGTTATCAATATGATTGGTTAACCAGATTTAAAAACTAATCTCTGATCAACCAATCTCTAATCACTAAGATTAATTAGTGATGTGATTTTTCTAATTCAATCGGCTCCATGCCATTTTTAACGCGGAAATCGTTAATGGCAGCTTTGATGGCGTCTTCTGCCAAAACAGAGCAGTGAATTTTAACCGGTGGCAATGCAAGCTCTTCAACAATATCCATATTGTCTATTTTCATTGCATCGTCAACGCTTTTACCTTTAAGCCACTCTGTAGCTAAAGACGAAGAAGCGATAGCCGAACCGCAACCAAAGGTTTTAAATTTTGCATCGGTGATGATGTTGTTATCATCAACCTGAATTTGCAGGCGCATTACGTCGCCACACTCAGGGGCACCTACAAGGCCGGTACCAACCTTGTGGCTGCTTTTATCTAACGTACCCACGTTACGCGGGTTAGTGTAATGATCAATTACTTTATCTGAATAAGCCATTTTCTTAAGTTTAAAGTCAAAAGTAAAAAGTCAAAAGACATCTTACTTAATCGTACATAATATTTCAAAGCATCTGCACATTAGCACATTTGCATATTTACCAATCTATCTTAGTGTTCTGCCCACTCAATTGAGTTAAGGTCGATACCTTCTTTAAACATTTCCCAAAGTGGTGAAAGTTCGCGCAGGTGGGTAACCGCTTTTTTAGTTACCTCAATGGCGTAGTCAACTTCTTCTTCAGTTGTGAAACGGCCTAAACCGAAACGGATTGAAGAGTGTGCCAGATCATCGCTTAAGCCCAGGCTTTTTAACACGTATGATGGTTCTAAAGAAGCCGAAGTACAGGCAGAGCCAGATGATACTGCAAGATCTTTCATGGCCATCATCAAACCTTCGCCCTCAACATATTTAAATGATATGTTGGCTACATGTGGCAAGCGGTGGTCAACGTTACCGTTAACATAACTTTCTTCCAGCACGGTTAATGCATTTTGCAATTTATCGCGCAAGCCCGAAAGGCGTTTTGCCTCTGATTCCATTTCCTGGCCGGCAATTTCACATGCTTTGCCCAAACCAACAATACCCGGAACGTTTAGGGTACCGGAACGCATACCGCGCTCGTGGCCACCACCGTCCATTTGGGCAGTAACTTTAACACGTGGTCCTTTACGGCGTACGTATAAAGCACCTACACCTTTAGGGCCATACATTTTATGTGCTGATAAAGCTAAAAGGTCGATACCATCTGCGTTTACATCAACTGGTATTTTGCCAACTGCCTGGGTAGCATCTGTCATGAACAAAGCACCATGTCTGTGGGCAATTGCGGCAATTTCTTTAACCGGTTGTATAACACCGATCTCGTTGTTACCATACATAATAGATACCAGAATGGTCTCAGGTGTCATGGCAGCTTCAAGCACGGCAAGGTCAACTAAACCATCTTCCTTAACAGGCAGGTAAGTTACTCTTCCACCCAATTTCTCTACGTGTTTGCAGGCATCCAAAACAGCCTTATGTTCGGTAACCGCTGTTATGATGTGGTTGCCTTTATCTTTATACATTTCAAACACGCCTTTGATGGCAAGGTTATCAGATTCGGTAGCGCCCGAAGTAAAGATGATCTCTTTTTCGCTTGCACCTATCAACTTTGCAACCTGCTCGCGAGCATAATCAACGCCTTCTTCGGCCACCCATCCAAAATGGTGGTTACGGCTTGCAGCATTACCAAATTTGTTGGTAAAGTAAGGCAGCATAGCGTCAAGAACCCTTGGGTCCATTGGCGTAGTTGCGTTGTTATCTAAATAAATTGGGATGTTCATGCAGTAATTTTTAAACAATACAAATATACGCAAAGTTTTACTTTTGCATCTTTTGCCAGCTATAAATTGCTTTAAGATGCCATTTATTTACAATATTTGGACATGGCAGTACAAGAGGTGAAAGGCTAAAGCTAAAAGCATAAAGCTAAACATTAAAAAACCATTCACACACTCAATAATTCACTAAATCGCCCTTCGGTAAAATGAACAAGATAGAGCACATCGGCATAGCCGTAAACAGTATTGAGGTTGCCGGCGACGTTTATGCTAAACTATTGAATACAGGTGTTTACAAGATTGAGGAAGTTATAAGCGAAGGCGTTAAAACAGCTTTTTTGCAAAGCGGCCCCAATAAGATAGAGCTGCTTGAAACTACCAACGCGGATAGCCCTATTGCAAAATTCATTGCCAAAAAAGGTGAGGGTATACATCACATTGCCTTTGATGTCACCGATATCAAAGCCGAAATGGAACGCCTTAAAGCCGAAGGATTTATTTTATTGAACGATGAGCCCAAGCGCGGCGCAGATAACAAGCTGGTTTGTTTTGTGCATCCTAAAAGTGCAAACGGTGTCTTGGTCGAACTTTGCCAGTCGATCTGATTTTGCCAGATCCAAACTCTCGTTTAAAAAGCAGCAAAATATTATCAATAATTATCGCGTAGGCAACTTCTCGTAAAGTTTTACGTATAAGGTCTTGTGGACTGGAACAGATTATAAAATCCCCTATTAATCTACTTGAGCGATGAAACTTCCTGAGAAAATGTTAACTGCACTGGCTGCACCGTTGCTGGCCTTTTCGTTAATGATGTGCGCTAAACCCAACATTAAATTTGATAAGCCACTAAGTGTAGTACAAGAAGGTACTACTAAAGCAGATACTACAGCACCCGGCGCTGGTGAAGCAGTTATTGATCCTTCTACAGATCTCGACCTGCCCGATACAACCGCCGGCCTGCGTGCTATAAATGCCATAACTACTACCATAACCGTACAGCCATCGCAATGGATGATAGATGGTTCTACTTTACCTGCCGGAGCTATAATTTATATACCAGCCGGTACCCGCGGTGCGTTGCTGCTTAAGAACATCAAAGGGACAGCGTCTCAGCCGGTGATTATCGTAAATAAAGGTGGGCAGGTGAGGTTTTCTGCAGCCAAGACGGCCTCCTATGTTTTCAAGACCCAAAATTGTAAAAATTTCAAGGTGCTTGGTACAGGCGTAAGCAGCACTTATTATGGCTTTGTAATGGATGGTGGCAATATCAGCGTAACTATGGATGATCTCTCATCTGATTTCGAGATATCGAACATAGAAGTGAAAAATAGCGGTTTTGCAGGCATCATGGCTAAAACAGACCCATCTTGTGATAAGGCAACCTGGCGCGGTAATTTTACAATGGCCAACGTTAAAATCCATCACAATTACATCCATGATACCGGGGGTGAAGGGATTTACATAGGCAACTCGTTCTACCAGGATGGTGTGTCTACGTCTTGCGGCAAGGTAATACCACACGATGTTAAAAATTTGAAAGTGTATAAAAACACGATCTTCTCTTCAGGGTGCGAGGGGATACAGATAGGCAGTGCAACCTCGGGATGTGAAGTGTACTATAATACGGTTCTTTCTCCGGGCAGGTCGCCTTTTGCAAGCGGGCAAAATAACGGCATACAAATAGGCGAGGGCACGGGCGGTAAATGTTTTAATAATTTGGTTAAAGATGCACCGGGTAATGGTATCATCGTTTTGGGCTTGGGCGATAATACCGTATATAACAATTACGTCATCAATGCCGGTGAACATGGCATATTTGCCGATTCGAGATACACGCCTGGGCCGTATTTCAGGTTTTTAAATAATACAATCGTTCAACCTAAAGGTGATGGTGTTAAGTTAAATTCTACCACTATCCCGATGAATGTGGTGGTGAACAATGTAATTATAAGGCCAGGATCGGGGCAGGCCATCCATCGCATGAATAGCGATGTAAAGCTTACCGCATCCAACAATTATGTTAATGACGATGTAAATACCTGCAAATTCGTAAACTTTGCAGGCGGTAATTACCATTTACAGGCTGGGTCGCCATTATCAAAGGCTGGTGCAAACGCTTATGCCTATGGTGTATCGTATGATTACTACGGCGTTAAGCGTGCAATTGCCGGTGCTTTTGATATTGGTGCAACTACCTTTAAGTAAGATTGTAAATTTAACTGAATGCAAATGTTGATATTTTTTTGCTAACAGCTTTTTACATTTAATATTTTTGATTACATTTGCGCCTCTTTTGAGAGGAAAGAATATAAGAACATGAAAAAAGATCTGCATCCATCAAACTATAGATTAGTTGTATTTAAAGATATGTCTAACGACTATTCTTTCATCACTAAATCATGCATCGATACCCGTGAATCAACTACATGGGAAGATGGTAACGAATACCCTTTGGTAAAATTAGAGATATCACACACTTCACACCCGTTCTATACTGGTAAAATGAAGTTGGTTGACACTGCGGGTCGTATCGACAAATTCCGCAGCCGTTACAACAAAAAGTAATTGGTATCTTAACAAAATATTCAATGGTCCCCCGCCAAAAGCAGGGGACTTTTTTTATTTTTGACCCATGGCCATTATTCTTTTTGACGATAACGCCCGCAACACACTTTTACCTTTAACATACACCCGCCCGGTTGCCGATCTGCGCATTGGTATATTAACTATAGCCGAAAAATGGGAAAAACATCTTGATCAGACATCCTCATTCCTTACCGAAGAATATTTACAGGCCAAATTTCCGGTTACTATAACCGATGACAACCTGTTTATTAACGGATCATACTGCCCTGATGAAGCTTTGATTGAAGAGGTGAGCAAATTAGAGACAGGCCAATCCATAACTTACCGTAATCAGCTGGTAGCAGTACGCTTAAATGCAGATGATGCCAAAGGGTTTGGAGCGCAACAGGTTTATCCGGATCCAATTATTCATGAGCGTATCCCGGTTACGATAAAGTTTCCTGAGGATATTTTCAAGAAGAACGATATAGAGCTACGTAAAGATTTTACCCTGCTTACCAAAGGCCGTACAAGCGCGGTTATGAGCAGTACCAATACCATCATAGGTAACGATTTTTTTGCCGAAGAAGGTGCCATTGCCGAATGTTGTACGTTCAGCACCCTCAACGGCCCTATTTATCTTTCTGCTAAAACAGAGGTTTGGGAAGGTACCAACATCCGTGGCCCGTTTGCATTGTGCGAAAATTCGCAGATTAAAATGGGTACTAAAATATACGGCGCCACCACGGTTGGTCCGTATTGCCGTGTGGGCGGCGAGGTTAATAACGCTGTGCTATGGGGATACTCAAATAAAGGCCACGAAGGCTACCTCGGTAATTCTATAGTGGGCGAGTGGTGTAACATAGGTGCAGATACCAATAACTCTAACCTTAAAAATAACTACGCAGAAGTAAAGTTATGGGATTATGCATCGCAAAGCATGCGTAAAACCGGTTTGCAGTTTTGCGGCCTGGTAATGGGCGATCATGCTAAATGCGGTATTAATACCATGTTTAACACCGGTACGGTGGTGGGCGTAGGTAGCAATGTCTTTGGTGGCGGATATCCGCCAAACTTTATCCCTGATTTTTCATGGGGCGGTGCCGAAGGTTTAGAGGAGTATGCCTACAATAAAATGATGGAAACTACGGAAAGAGTTTTCGCTCGCAGAGAACATCGTGCTTTTAACGATGCTGAGAAGCAAATACTTACCGAGGTTTTTAACCTGACCAAAGAACTTAGAGAACTAAACGGTTGCGTTAATAATTAACGTAGCTACCTAAATATTTATTAACTAAAGGCTATGAACTATCAACCATAGTCTATGAACTAAAAACAACATGAGAAAAAACATTGTAGCCGGAAACTGGAAAATGAACCTTGATTATAACGAAGGTTTATCGCTTTTCTCTGAAGTGCTAAATATGGTTAAAGACGAAGCAACCGGTGCTCAGGAAGTGGTGGTTTGCAGTCCGTTTATTCATTTACATAGCCTTGCGAAATTAGCAAAGGGTAATGGCCGTGTGTCAATAGGCGCACAAAATGCCCACCAGGCTGAAAGCGGCGCTTACACCGGCGAAGTATCTGCAAAACAGATCAAATCGGTTGGTGCAACTTATGTTATTTTGGGCCACTCCGAGCGCCGCCAGTACTTTGGCGAAACCAACCAGTTGCTTGCTCAAAAAACAGATACAGCATTAGCTAACGGCTTAAAGCCCATTTTTTGTATCGGTGAGACCTTACAGGAGCGCGAAGCTGGCCAACACTTCAATATCATCAAAACACAGCTTGAAGAGGGCGTTTATCATTTAGATGCCGACAAATTTGCTCAGATAGTTTTAGCTTATGAGCCGGTTTGGGCTATCGGTACCGGTGTTACTGCAACATCAGAACAAGCGCAGGAGATACATGCCTTTATCCGCCAGGAACTGGCCGCAAAATACGGTCAGCAGGTTGCTGACGATACCACCATACTGTACGGTGGTAGCTGTAATGCTAAAAACGCCCCTGAACTTTTCGCTCAGCCGGATATTGATGGCGGCCTTATCGGTGGCGCCTCACTTAAATCACGCGACTTTACAGACATCGTAAAAGCGTTTAATTAATTCTTTTGGTATCAAGTAGCAAGTATCAGGTATCAAGATGCTGTGATATTTTGCTACTTGATGTTTTAAATGAATTCTAATCGGGTACAAAGGCGATATTTGTCTTGCTACTTGATACTGTGTACTTGATACTTCAATAATGAATTACTACGAGCTGCTTTTCACAACCATTACTACTGAGGATTATCAGCAAGATTTGCTGATAGCTGCCTTGGGGGAAATAGGTTTTGATACTTTTGAGGAACTCGACCTCGGCTTTAAGGCTTACATTCCTGTGGATGATTTTGACCAGCAGGTATTAGATGAGGCATTGGAGCCTTATCGTGAGATGTTCACTTTTAGTTACGAGGTTACCCTGATTCCTCAAAAAAATTGGAACGAGGTGTGGGAAAGCAATTTTGAACCCATACAAATAGGCGACCAGGTATTCGTGCGTGCTACCTTTCATGAAGCTAAGCCCGAGTTTCCATACGAGATAGTCATCGACCCTAAGATGGCGTTTGGTACCGGGCATCATCAAACTACTGCCATGGTGATGCAGCTGATGCTGGAGAACGATTTTGCTGGCAAAAAGGTGTTGGATATGGGCTGCGGAACCGGCATATTGGCTATCCTGGCCGCAAAATTAGGCGCAGCGGATCTTACAGCTATCGATTACGATCCGGTTTGTTATGAAAGCACCATTGAAAACGCGGCGCTAAACCACGTAAACAATATCAAGGCAATTTGTGGTTCAAAGGAAGTTATCCCTGCCGAACAATACGATATTATACTGGCCAATATTAACCGCAACATCCTGCTTGATCAAATGGATAGCTATGCACGGGTATTAAAGCCAGGCGGCGAGATCTACTTCAGCGGTTTTTATGAGTCGCCCGATCTGGACATCATCACTGAAGAAGCCCGTAAATACGACCTTAAGTACATCACCCACAAAAAAGACAAAGACTGGGTGGCAGCAAAGTTTGTGCTTTAGAAATAACTACATGCGTCATGCCGAATTTATTTCGGCATCTCACTTGCTAAGTTGACATTCATATCCGCTCGGCTGATGAGATGCTGAAATAAATTCAGCATGACGATTTTGTTAATAACCTACGGTAAAACGCTGTTTTATAAACTGGTTATTTTCCAGCTCGTTAAATATGGCAACGGCAAGGTCGGCAGTTGATATATCCGATTTACCTTCAGCATTAAACACAGGGCTTTCCGTGCCTATGCGAAACTCAGCGGTACGTTTACCTGGGTGCAGGTTGATAGCGGGGCTAAGAAAGGTCCAATCTAACTCCTGTTCGTTGCGCAGTTCGGTAAGGTAGTCGCGGGCAGCAGAAGCACCAGGATAATATTCTTTCGGAAATTCCGGAGAATCTACCAATTGCTTGCCATCTATAAATAAACTGCCGGCACCACCAATGGTTATAAAACGTTTAACGCCTGCTTTTTTAACCGCCTGCTGTATGTTTTTTGAACCTTGCAGAAAATCGTTATAAAGGTTAGGGTTGGTCCAGCCTGCGTTAAAGGAATTGATCACAGCATCATGGCCAGATAATGCAGAAGCCAATGCATCTACATCATTAACATCTGCCGATACAGCGGTTACGCCGGCCTGTTTCTCAACTTTATCGGTATTGCGGGCAATGGCAGTTACCTCGTATCCACGTAAAATACCTTCTTTTACTAACTCCGGGCCTACAAAGCCAGTGGCCCCAATAATTGCTACTTTCATGTTTGTTGTTTTAATTGTAATTTATTTTGTTACAGATTTTTTTAAATTTTTTTAGTCGAATTTTTTATAAAATTCGGCAAGGGTGGTGTTGCCCAGCTTATTAACCATCACCTGCTCAATTTCTGCATCCAAGGCCTTTAAATGGCTGTTGATCTGTTTACCGATTAGGCAAGCCGGGTTAGGCTCATTTTTGGCCTGCCCCAAAATAGCATTGGGCTTAACCGCTTTATAAATGCTTGCTATGGTAATTTCGTTAATAGGCTTAGCCAGGCTGTAACCACCATTTTTACCTAACTGACTGTTGATAAGCCCATGTTTAAGCAAGTTGCTAAGCTCCTTACGAACCAGCACCGGGTTTATATTGATGCTGCCCGCCAAATAATCAGACGATTGCAGGTTATCGTCCGCGCAAAGCAGCGTCATGATATGCATAGCTATGGAGAATCGTCCGTTCATATTTATATGTAATAAAAATTATTACAGTACAAATGTAGTGTGTTAAATTGAAAAAGCAATAGCTAAATTTATGCGTTATATTTTATGAAATCGTTTTGACAAACCTTGATGTTACAAAGCGTATGTTTGACACATTGACTGCCGGTTGCAAGAACCGGCGCTAAATATTCCATTATGAAAACCTACCTCGTACCAGTTGATTTTTCTGAGGCCGCTTTCAATGCCGCCGACTTTGCTGCCAGGTTAAGTAACCAAACTAACGTGGAACGTATCATTTTGCTAAATGCTTATTATATCTCGCCTTACGAAGAGCTATTACCTAATGCTGATATGGTAATGCTGCGCGAGCAGGAGATATTGGAGAGCCTGGATGAGCGCCACGCTAACCTTAACAAGCTTAAGCACAAGTTAGAAAAGTTAGTAAGGGCAGGCGTGCAGATAGATGTGTGGGTAAATCGTTCGCATTTGGTGCGCGCGGTGGTTGATAGGGTAGAGGCTTATAATGCCGATCTGGTTATCATTGGCAGCGTAGGTAACAGTAGTGCAGAAGGGGAAGGTTTAGGAAGCCATGTTATAGGCATATCAAAAGCCAGTCCGGTGCCTGTTATGGTTATACCGCCTGCATTTAAATACCGCAAGGTTGAGCGCGCCATTATTGCCTGTGATTTCAAAAAGGTTAAGGAGAACGTACCGGTTGATGTGCTGCATAAGTTATTGGGTAAGCAAAATTTCGAGTTGCTGGTAGTGAACATTGATGCTGATAATAAGCATGACAGTAACGATGCCGAACAATTGGCCGAAGAGACTACATTAAAGGGTATGCTGCAAACTTACAAGCCTACTTACCACTTTATAAACTCGCCGGATGTGATAAAGGGTTTGCTAAACTTTGCAGAAGAAAAACATGCCGAAATTGTGATAGCATTACCGCACAAATACAGCTTCTTCAGGTCAATTATCCACAGTAGTATATCGCAACAATTGGCCTCCAGTTCACCGGTGCCGGTATTGTTATTAAAATAGCTTAACGGGTTAATAAATTTAATTGCTATGATAAACCTTTTTGTGTTTATTTGCAGCCTTATTACAAATGAGAGTACACTTTATAGCTATTGGTGGCAGTGCCATGCACAATTTGGCAATTGCCCTTCATAAAAAGGGCTTTATTGTTACCGGGTCTGATGACGTTTTGTTTGAGCCATCGGCCTCACGCTTAAAAAAATATGATATACTGCCTGCACAGGAAGGCTGGGATCCCGAAAAGATCACCAATGATCTGGATGCTGTTATCTTAGGGATGCATGCCCGTGCCGATAATCCTGAACTGCTAAAGGCGCAGGAATTAGGACTTAAAATTTACTCTTACCCTGATTACATTTACGAGCAATCTAAAGATAAGCTGCGTGTGGTTATTGGCGGCAGCCATGGTAAAACTACTATCACCAGCATGATATTACATGTGCTGCAGCAGGCTGGTAAAAAGTTTGACTACCTGGTTGGTGCACAGTTAGAAGGTTTTGAAACCATGGTTGGCTTAAGCCACGATGCACCTGTGATGGTGATAGAAGGTGATGAGTACCTTGCTTCGCCGATTGACAGGAGGCCAAAGTTTCATATTTATAAAGCTAACATTGGTGTTATCAGCGGTATTGCCTGGGATCATATCAACGTATTCCCAACATTTGAGAATTACATAGATCAGTTCAAAATATTTGCCGATATCATAGAGCCAAATGGCAAACTTATTTATTGCCAGGCGGATGATGTGCTAAATAAAATGGTTGGCAGCTTAACAGATGGTGCTGAGAAGCTACCTTATAACCTGCCCGATTATTCTATAAACAACGGTGTTACAAGTGTAAACGTTAATGGCAAAAGCTATGAGCTGCAGGTATTTGGCGAGCATAACCTGTTAAATATGCAGGCTGCCCGCTTAGTATGCGAGGCATTGGATATCAATGCAGATGAGTTTTACACGCACATCAGTTCCTTTAAAGGAGCAGCGCGCAGGTTAGAGGTTATTGGCAGTAACAACAACAGCACTATTTTTAAGGATTTTGCACATTCTCCATCTAAGCTTACGGCTACTATTGATGCGGTAAAAAAGCAGTTTCCTGATCGGAAACTGATCGCCTGTATTGAACTGCACACCTTTAGCAGCTTAAACAAGGATTTTTTAAATGAATATGCAGGTACATTGGATAAAGCCGATGAAGCTATTGTTTTCATAGACCGCAAAACATTTGAACAAAAGAAAATGGAACCTTACCCGGCAGAAACGGTTAAGAATGCCTTTGCAAATAATAACTTATTATTTTTTAATAACCCATCAGATCTGCTGTATCATTTACAACAGTTAGATATTAATAATGCTAACTTATTGATGATGAGTAGTGGTAATTTTGGTGGTATTGATTTATTATTGTTAAAAAATAATTTATTATAAATTTATTGGTTATTAGTTTGTTAATAAAAAAATTGTAACTTTATTAACTATTGAGAAACCTTAACTAATTAACTTTATATGAAGACACTCGGAAAAAAAATTCGCTTATTGCGCCACCAAAGAGGCTGGAGCCAGGAAGAAGTAGCTAAACGTTTAGACATTTCTATCCCTGCCTTTTCAAAAATTGAAACTGGTATAACTGATATCAATCTATCTCGTTTAGAGCAAATAGCAGTATTGTTTGAAATGTCTGTTGTGCAGTTGCTTACTTACAACGAAACAGAGCAAGATCAAAAAATGGCCAGCGAGTTAGAAAGTGTTAACAAGAAGTTGATGGATCGCGAAACCGAAGTTATTGATCTGCAAAAGAAAGTTATCGAACTTTTTGAAGAATTAAGGCACAAGAAAGTTACTGCATAAGTTTTAATGCCCCTTTCCCCGGGGCGGTTAAAATTTATACCGCATGGTTAAGTGCTTTTTTGCGAAGGTTGCGCCCACCGCCTGATGAATAGCGATCATCTTATCATTAAAGTCGCCCACCCATGATAGCTCAAGTTCGTCATACTGCTTCAGCGGCAAAACGTATTCTTTAAGCTTAATAAACAGGCACGATTCCAGCCCATGTTTCTGGAACTTTTGCTTTGTGCCCATAACTATTGCCCGCATCCGCGTTACACCGCGCCATTTGCGGTAAATAAATGTTAGCTTGCCCCAAAGGTTAAGCTTGCCATTCAATGGCTTTATCATTTGATTGGCATCAGGCAGTATCACGATGAACGAGGCGGGTTCACCGTCTACATAGGCAAACCAGATCAGCTTTTCGTCCATTATGGGCTTCATCTGCTTAAGGCTTTCCATAATGGTTTGATGCGTTATAGGCACAAAACCATCAAAGTCTTGCCAGCCATCATTGTATATCTCTATAAAGTCGGCAGCAAATTTTTCAAGTTGGGATAATTTGAAATGCTCAAACGTATAGCCTGGTTTGGCCATTACCCAGTTAGCAATTTTAGTGAACCTTTCTGAAAACGGCTTATGAACATCTAAATGGTTAGTGATCTGCTCGTATAAAGTATCAAAGCCATAAGCCTTAAATAAGGCGTTATAATACGGGAGATGGTAGTTCATCCCGTAAGAAGGAGGGATAAACCCTTCAACCAACAGTCCCCAAAAATTATCGTTCTCGCCAAAGTTGATGGGTCCATCCATGGCTTGCATGCCCTGTTGCTGTAACCAGGCTTTTGCGGTATTAAATAGCAAAAAAGCAGCGTCCTGATCATCAATGCATTCAAAAAAACCGCAGCCACCGGTTGGTTGCTCGTTTTTATAGGCTTTCTCGTTATTAACAAATGCCGCAATGCGTCCTATCAGATCACCTTTATTATTACGCAGTACCCACCGGGTAGCGCATCCATGGCTATGAAAGTTATTTCGCTGCGGATCAAATACGGCCTCAACATCGTTGTCCAAGGGGCAAACCCAATTTGGATCATCCTTGTAAATAATGCGTGCAACGTTTAAAAATGCCGTTTTATCGGCTTTACTTTTTACTTCGGTAATGTTCATAGGAGCTGGATGGTAAGATACAAAAAAAGCACCCTGAGAATTTCAAAGTGCTTCGCTTATAAGATGGCAACGATAATTAATCGTCGTCTTCGTCATCATAAGGGTCATAAGAATCAAAACCACCCAGATCATCGTCTAATGGCGTATCCTCATCAAAGTCGTCGTCCTCATCGACAGCTTTTTTACCTGATGCTGGCTCATCATCAAAGTCATCATCATCCTCGTCGCTAATTTTTTTTGTAGAAGGTTTTTTCGGAGTTGCCATCTTAAAATGTTTTACGTTTTAAAACTTTTCTAAATTGATCTGTTGTTTATTGTTTTGCTAAAAAGCTGCCAACCCGCAGCGTTTACAGGAGTAAAAATAAGTAAAAACCGATTTAATAAAAATCATTTTTCAATTTATTCTGCTTGCTCCCCAATACTTGATTCTTCTGAGCTAACATCTTTAAGTTGAGGTAGTTCGCTGATGTTGTTAATGCCGAAGTAATCCATAAACATGTTGCTGGTACCGTATAAAATAGGTTTACCAATAGCATCAGACTTGCCCGTAATTGCAATTAACTCCTTTTCCAATAGTTTTTGTATAGAATAATCGCAGTTAACGCCGCGTATCTGTTCTACATCTGTTTTGGTAACCGGTTGCTTGTAGGCAATTATTGCCAGGGTCTCTAAAGCAGCCTGGCTTAGTTTTTTCTTTGAGCGCTGTATCTGCAATAAACTCACAACGGTATGGTAGCTTTTTTTAGTGAGGAATTGATAGCCGTTGTTGATCTTCACAACCTCAATGGCAAAATCGTTACTACTATATTTTTTGGCGATAGCTGCAACACTTGCTTCAATTTCATCACTGGTGAAATCGCGCTCAAAGCTGGCTTGCAGGCAGTACATGATCTCCTCTGTGCGGATACCCTGTTCTGATGCAAATATTAAAGCCTCTATATATTGTTCTATGTTTTCCACACGATTAAACTAAGCCCGAAAATAGTAAAACGACTTTAAATTGGCGCTAAAACAAAAAAGGGTGACGCAAATTAATGCTTCACCCTTAATATAGATGATTGTTGATTTTTACTGGTTGTATACTTTCACCATAAACACATAGTTACGCAGCTTTTTAATTTGCTGTGTACGGCTCAAATTAGCCATTGTATTTTTGGTGTTAAGGCTAAGCGCTTTTGAAAGTGAATCGCCGGGGATACTTTCAATAGCTTTAAGCAGATAGTTTGATTTTTTAGCGAAGCCCACGCCGGTTGTTTCGGTCTGTTTGCCGTTGATTACACCTATGATATTGCCTTTGCTATCCAATAACGGGCCGCCGCTGTTGCCTGGGTTTATCGGGATATAAAGTTCGTACTCTGTGCTATCGCCCTTAAAGCCTGTAGAGCCTGTTACTGCACCCGGCGAAAGTTTAACATCGTTAGCAGGATAGCCCAAAGTATAAACATCTTCACCTAAATCGCTTTTAGATTTTTTGAAGGTGTAGGGTATAGGGCCTAAGTTTTTAAATGCAGGATCGGTGATCTGTAAAAATGCAAGGTCGTTATCCGGATCGGTATAGATAACTTTTGTATGGAATGATTCGCCTGCATCGTTTTGTACATAAACACTGTCGCCGCCATTAACCACGTGGAAGTTGGTTACGATGTAACCATTGCCGGTTATAGCGAAACCGGTGCCTTTAAACTTAGCATTAATAGTAGGGCCGTTGGCTTTACCATCTTTAATGATCTTATCGGTTTTAGTGTTAAGCTGCTCTGTGCGGCCTTTAATCTTATCAACCTCACGCTTTAATTGAATATAACGTGGATCTTTATTACTCAGGTCACCGGTGATGAACAGTGTAAGCAGAATAGCCAGGATAGCTACCGAAGCTGCTACAGATATTTTTGAATGGTGGTTACGCCACATTTGAACTATCCATGATGGATGTGCCATCAGGTCTTCTTTCAGTGTGTGCACATCTATCTCCTGGTGGATGGCGTTCAGGCGTGTCTCCAGTTTTTTACGCTCATTGTATTGTTTTATCAGCGACGTAAAATCTTTATGCTCAGCCATCTTAACATCGATGGAAGCATCTTTTTTACGCAGCGCCTCAAATTCTTCACGCTCCTGCAGGGTCATTTCTCCCCCAAGGTAACGTTCTATCATTTCTAAAAGTTGATTATCCCTCATGGTCATCACTTATTTTATTGCTGAAAAAACAGTTTTTTCAGCCTTTGCAGACATTTATATTTCTGCGTTTTTGCATTATCAGCATTAGTATAGCCAAACCTTTCGCATATATCCTGCATGCTGCGGTTGTGCATATAAAAATCTTCCATTATAGTTTTACAAGGTTCGCCCAATAATTTAAGGGCTTCGCCCATTTTACTAATCTGTAAGTCGCGTTCCTCATGGCGTTCAACTTCTTCCTCAACAGGTAAAAACTCTTCAAAGTCTTTGATGTCGCCACCGGCGTAGCGGTTCATTTGTTTAAGCCGCTTGAGCCACAAACGCCTGCATACCGAATAGATATACGTTTTAAGCTTGCTGCTCAGTTCAAAATCGCCACGCTTTATTTTATTGTAAAGAACTATAATGGCTTCCTGGTAAATATCCTTGGCCTCATCTTCATCGCCGTTGTTGTTGACGATAAGCTGCAGAACCATTGGAAAATAGGCCAGGTAAAGCTTTTTTAAAACACTATCAGAGTTGTTCAGTATCCCGATGATCACTTCACTGTCTGACGGTATTTCCACATTTAACTGATTATTCACTCTTTAATACTTTTTATATTGAATAGTAACCCAATAAAATCAAAAATAATTACGGCTATGGGCTAACGCTTTTATGCCATTGTTAGTTTCGGCTCTTGGAATCCTTAAACGGCATCAATTTTGAACGCTTCCTGCTAAACTAAAACTTTAACTTATGAAAATTTTTTTGAGGACAGGTCTCCTTGCAACTGCGATGGCAATTTCATTTGCCGCCTGCAAAGGTAACAATTCAACCCACGTACCGGATAGTACCCGCACAGATGATACCGCCGCCGTAGGCAAAACCGTTGGCAGGAACGGATCTGGCGCAGGGATAGATAGCAGTGCAGATAACAGCGGCTCAGGCGGAACAGATACTGTAAAGGCCACTGACACAACCAAAAAGAAAATGTAAAACATCAATAAAAAACCGGAAGCAATGCCTCCGGCTTTTTTGTTTCTGATATTCAATTTTGGTTTTTGATTTTTTGACTTTTTATATCTGAATGGGTTACCTTTTTCATTAACCGACCATTAATGCTAAACAACAAAACAAAACTAAAAATGAAAAAGACATTAAAATTAGCGTTTGTGGCTGCAGGGATAGCTATCAGCGCTGTTGCATGCGATCCGGCTAAGAAAACCTCAGGCGACTCTGTTGACTCTACCGCTGCAGTTGATTCTGCAAAAAGAGATAGCGCTGCAAAGGTTGATTCAGGCATGACAGATACCACCAAAAAAGATTCAGTAAAAAAATAATTATTTGTTGGGTTACCTTTTTTAGTTGGCGGTATTAAGCCTTACAAAGAATAAGATACTTCACAACTAATTAAAAACATAAAAATGAAAAATTCATTCAAAGTTGCTTTTTTAGCTTTAGCTATCGCTGTTTCTGCTGCTGCTTGTAAAGGTTCAGGTTCAGGTTCAAAAGCTGACTCAACTGCTGATACAGTAGTTAAAGTTGACTCAACTGTTAAAGTTGATTCTACCGTTAAAGTTGATACTACTGCTAAAGTTGATACAACTAAGAAAGACACAACTAAAAAATAATTTAACCGGTAGGTTAAATACCTAAAAATTACATTGTTAATTTTTAAGTTTTTTAAGTTTTAAAAAAAAGGTAACTCTTATGGGTTACCTTTTTTGTTTTTGGGTATTAACACTTGAAAAACTGTTAAATCACTTAAAAAACAAAACAATGAAAAATTCATTCAAAGTTGCTTTCTTAGCATTAGCTATCGCTGTTTCTGCAGCTGCTTGTAAAGGTTCTGGTTCATCATCTTCAGCTGATTCTGCTGCTGATACTACCAAAATGGACACTGCTGCTAAAATGGACACCACTAAAATGGATACCACTAAGATGGACACTACTAAAAAAGATACTACTAAAAAAATGTAATATCGCTTTTAGCAAAACAAAAAAGCTCCCTGGGTTTGCCAGGGGGCTTTTTTTATGTCTCTATTTTTAAAACAATGGCTTGTAGAATTGTTTATTGCTTAAGCTTGAGATTATGAGATACGCCGACTGGAAAAAACTTACTGATGAAGAAAAAAAAGCCATCCATTGGCGCAAACACCCGCATATACGCACAGCAACTATTTTTAGCATAGTTGGGGCGATGATATTTGCGTTATTTATGTTACGTGTTTTTCAGAACAAAAGGGTGCATGTAAACCTTAAGCCAAACGAAAAGGAAGCTTATGAAGTGGCTAAGCGTTTTGTCAACAACAAATTGCTGCTGCCGCAAACATCTGTTTTCCCTAAAAGTGATTTTACCTCAAATATTGATACTGCTAAAAACAGTTACGTTATCATGTCAAACGTTAGCACACAAGATAGTAGCGGTAAAACTGTAAAGATGAGTTGGCAAACAGATATGTCTTACCAGGGCGGGGACTGGGCAGATAACCGAAGTTGGCTTGTTAAGGCAATTACAATAGATGGAAAACCTGCCCGATAGTATACAAAAAAGCCTCTTAAGAAATTAAGAGGCTTTTTTATGTAATATTTATGATCTTCCTCTGAATGCCGAAATGATCCAGATGATGATAACTATTACTACGATGACCGCAATGATGCCCACTGCAGCGCCGGCTTTGAAAATTCCGCCAATAACCTCGCATCCGCTAAAGGCAAAAACCAATAGGGCAAGCGCTAATAAATTTAACTTTTTCATGGTAGAGGATTGTAAAGATTTATGATAATCCAACAATACAATAATCAGACCATGCAGCAAAAATGGTTCAGGTTAGGTTAATCTTCAATCTCTGCACGTTCAACCGGTAAAAATTGTACGGCAATTAATACAACCGCAATGGCAGCCAGGCTCATCGGAACAAGTACTTCTAAAGCTGATAACAAAAGTTCCATAGCAAAAATAATTTAGGGGGGTTAATTACAAAACTAATATTTAATTGGTTAACCTCTCAAATTGGCAGTAGATCATAGAGATTTACTAATCTATTAATAGTTTAAGTTAAATAACAAGAAATGTTGATAACTTTTTAAAAAAGTGGATGAAGTGAAAAAATCATTGCCTGATTCACTCATATCAAAGTTTTTAATGTAGCTATAAAAGTTAATAGTAATTTGGGCGGCATGGAAAACACTTTGTTGAGTGCCTGCAACATTTCGCTAACATTAGCAGGCAACAGGCTTTTCAACGGACTCAATTTTACATTAGATAACGCCCAGCACTGGGCCATTGTAGGGAAAAGTGGTTCTGGTAAGAGCGTTTTATTACAAACGCTTGCAGGCAACATCGGCTTAAGCAGCGGCAGCATTGATTATGTTTTTTTAAAGTTTCTACCCGCTGAAGATCGTTATACAAATCCGCAGCAGTTTATTGCTTTTGCTGGTGCCAAACATCACTTCAAAAATTTATCAAACACCAATGACCTTTATTATCAGCAGCGGTATAATTCGTCTGATTCTGAAGATACGCTAACTGCCAGGAAGTACTTGCAGGCCATTAAGGTGAACGATCATAAACCAACTTACTGGGATATCGATAAAACTATCCACGAACTTAATTTAAACCACCTGGCCGATAAGGAGATCATTAAACTATCTAATGGCGAAACCAAACGCCTGATGATCGCTGCAGCCTTGGTGAAGAACCCGCTAATATTATTGCTTGATAATCCGTTAACGGGTTTAGACGTTGATACCCGGGCGTATTTTAACCGTTTATTCGAAGAAATAGTAGCGTCCGGTATTCATTTGATAATGGCTACCTCGCCAAAAGAGATCCCATCTGTTATCACCAACGTGCTGATAATGGCCGATGGAATTGCAGAACAGCAAATGACAAAAAAGGCTTTTGAAGCAGAATATGTTGGAGTTGAACTCGAACCTGAGGTTCAAACCAAAGCGCTTACTGATCTTATCAGCCTTTTTAAGGACATTCATCAATACGATAAGGTGGTTGATATGAAAAATATACATATCAGCTATGGCGATAAAGTAATATTGGATAACATTAACTGGCAGATCAAAACCGCCGATCGCTGGGCGCTGCTCGGGGCTAACGGAGCCGGGAAATCTACGTTGTTGAGTTTGATAAACGGCGATAACCCCCAGGCTTACGCTAACGACATTGTGCTTTTTGACCGTAAACGGGGAACCGGGGAAAGCATATGGGATATAAAAAGCAAGATAGGATTTGTATCGCCCGAACTTTACCAATACTTCCCTGCAGACAGTTCGTGCCTGAAGGTAATAGAGAGTGGCTTTTATGATACGCTGGGATTATTCAGGCCCAGCATCAAATCGCGCGCTGATCTGGTGCTTGAATGGATGAAAGCGCTGGAGATAGAAAAATATAGCCGAAGCCTGCTAAAGAATATACCGGCCAGCGCACAACGCCTTTGCCTGCTGGCCCGGGCGCTTATAAAGAACCCTGCACTTTTGATCTTCGATGAACCCTGCCAGGGTTTAGACGAGCATCAGCAAAGACATTTTAAAGCGGTGGTAGACGCTATTTGCGACAATAGCAATGTTACGCTCATTTACGTAACCCACTACCAGCACGAAATTCCAGATAGTGTGAGTAAGGTTTTGAAACTGGATAAGGGGAAGGTTGTCTGAGATCAGGATTTCAAGGATTTTAGAATTAGCAGAATAAAAAGTGCATCTTAAAACCTTTATGTTACTGAGAAAAATTCTGAGAATTCTTTTATTATGAAAATTCTGATTCCGACAGCTTAATGTAACCTTTCACCCTCTACCTTTCGCCTTTCACCTCGCACAGCGTATATTTGTAATATGAATACAGCGGATCTGTTGCAGCGTGCTTTAGCATTTGATTTTTTAAGCATTGAGGAAGGTGTTTACCTTTATCATAATGCCCCAACTGCCGACCTGATGAACGTGGCCAATCAACTGCGTAAGATACAGGTGCCGCATGGTAAGGTTACCTGGCAGATAGACCGTAACGTTAACACAACCAACGTATGTATTGCCAATTGTAAGTTCTGTAATTTCTTCCGTCGCCCGGGGCACGAGGATAGCTACATTACGGATATTGAAACCTACAAACGCAAGATAGAAGAAACCTTCCGCTACGGCGGCGACCAGTTACTATTGCAAGGCGGCCACCACCCTGATCTTGGCCTGGAGTTTTATACTACGCTATTTCGCCAGTTAAAAGAGCTGTATCCTAAACTGAAACTGCACTCTTTGGGCCCACCGGAGATTGCGCACGTGGCGAAACTGGAAGGAATGAGCCATATTGATGTGCTCAGCGCCATGAAGGAAGCGGGTTTAGATTCGCTGCCCGGTGCAGGTGCCGAGATATTGAACGACCGCGTACGCCGCCTGATATCAAAAGGTAAATGTGGTGGTAAAGAATGGCTGGATGTAATGCGCGCAGCGCATCAGATAAATTTGCCAACATCGGCAACCATGATGTTCGGCCACATTGAAACCATTGAGGAGCGTTTTGAGCACCTGGTTTGGATCCGCGAGGTACAATCAGAAAAACCTGAAGGTAACCATGGCTTTATTGCATTTATCCCTTGGCCGTTCCAGGATGATGGTACACTGCTTAGAAAAGTACGCGGCATTACCAATAACGTAACCGGCGATGAGTATATCCGCATGATAGCCTTAAGCCGCATTATGCTGCCAAACGTTAAAAATATACAGGCATCATGGTTAACGGTAGGTAAGCAGGTTGCACAAATATGTTTACACGCAGGTGCAAATGATTTTGGTTCGATAATGATCGAGGAGAACGTGGTATCTGCTGCTGGAGCACCCCACCGCTTTACAGCAAAAGGTATCCAGGACTCTATCCGAGAAGCCGGCTTTGAACCGCAGTTACGCACGCAAAAATATGATTGGAGAGATATGCCTGCTGAGATTGAAGAACAGGTGATAGATTACTAACCTGCACTTATAAAAAGCTTAAACGCCTGATAATATTAACGATACTATCAGGCGTTTTTTATTTACGAGCATGTTTGGTGTTACCTATCTACTTCTCCTAATACAAAATCTATAGAACCGATGATGGCAATTACATCAGCTATCATCACATTTTTGCTTATAGCCGGCACAACTGATAAGTTGTTATAGCTTGGTCCGCGGGCTTTAACGCGAAAAGGTATTTCAGAGCGTTCGTTATCGTGGATAAAATAAAAACCTAATTCGCCTTTAGCACCCTCGGCACGCAAATAAAAATCCTGAGCTTTAGGGGTAAGTTTGCGGGGCAGTTTTGCCCGCGGGTCAAAATCTGGTGTGCGCTTAAGCTCTTTTTGTAATCTGTCCAGGCATTGTTCAATAATTCTCAGCGACTGGTCTATCTCATCGACACGCACCTTATAACGGTCCCAGCAATCGCCTGTGGTGCCCATTTTGCCAGTACCTATCGGTACTTCAAAATCAAGCTCGGGGTAAACCGAGTAACCATCTACACGGCGCAGGTCATACCGCAAGCCCGATCCTCGTAATACAGGGCCGGTACAGCCGTAGTTTATAGCAACATCAAGGGGCAGTATACCCACGTTTGCGGTGCGGCTAATGAATATCTGGTTATCGGTTAACAGTTGGTTCAACTCAACCATTTTGGGCTTAAAATAATCTACAAACTCGCGGCAACGCTCCTCAAAGCCTACCGGCAGGTCGTAAAATAAACCGCCAACCCAAATGTAATTATACAGCATTCGTGAGCCCGAAGCCCATTCCAGCATCCCCATTATGTGTTCCCTGTCGCGGAAACACCACAGGAAAGGCGTAAATGCGCCTATATCGATACCGTAGGTGCCTATGGCTATCAAATGTGATGCAATACGGTTCAATTCGCAAACCAGCACGCGGATGTATTCTATACGTTTCGGGATATCTTTATCTATACCCAGCATGCGTTCGGCACCCATTACCCAGGCATGGGCGTTGTTCATAGATGCCAGGTAATCCATCCTGTCGGTAAAAGGGATGGTTTGCTGATAGGTTAGCGATTCTGCATGTTTTTCAAAGCAACGGTGCAGGTAACCCACATGCGGGATAACCTCTTTTACGATCTCTCCATCGGTTATCAACTCCAAACGCAAAACTCCGTGTGTAGATGGGTGCTGCGGGCCCATGTTCAGGATCATGTCCTCAACCGAAGCATCGACTATTTTTTGCTCATAGCGTTTTAAAGCTTCCTGGTATTTAGGATTTTTATCTTCAGCAACTTTATAGCTTACCTTTTCTACAGTATCCTTTGGCTGTACCGGATATTCGATAGGGATACCTTTATAATATTCGGTAGCTACGTAATCCTTACGCAAAGGGTAGCCTTCCCAATCATCAGGTAACAAAATGCGCCTCAGATCGGGATGTCCCTCAAAAAAAATACCTACCAGGTCGTATGCCTCACGCTCGTGCCAGTCGGCAGTAGCGTAAACATGCGAAAGGGTAGGAAAGGTGGGTAACTGATATTCGTTCCTGTCGTTCTCTTCACTTACTTTGAGGGTAATGTGCAGGTTGTATGGAATAGATGTAAGCTGATAAACAACACCAAAACGGTTGGCTGCAACACCGTAATCTACGCCGCTTAAACAATTAAGCAGATCAAAGTAGGTTTTAGGATTGTCGCGCAGCTCCAGGCAAACGTCGGCAATGCGGTTAGGCTGTATAAGCAGGGCAGGCTGCAGGCCGGTACGCTCTTCGCCAACAATTACTTCGTTGCCAAATTTGGCTGTCAACAGGTCTTTAATATCATCAAAACTCATGGAGCCAGGCGTACTATTTTCCAGTTTTTATTATCTGTTTTTTTATAAACTATCCTATCGTGCAGTCGGCTTCGGCGTCCCTGCCAAAACTCTATCATTCGCGGTTTTAAAATATAACCACCCCAATGAGCAGGTTTTGGTACTTCACTGTCTGCATATTGTGCTTCCAATTCCTGCATGCGGGCCTCAAGTTGCTCGCGGCCATCTATTTCCTGGCTTTGCGGCGAGGCAACAGCACCTATCTGGCTCTTTTTGGGGCGCGAGTGAAAATATTTTTCTGAATACCACTTATCCAGTTTTTCGATGGTGCCCTCAATGCGTATCTGGCGCTCCATATCGCCCCAAAGAAATACCAAGGCAGCGTTTGGATTTTTTGCCAACTCGCGGCCTTTGCGGCTTAAGTAGTTTGTGTAAAATTTAAACCCGTCATCGCTAAAGCCTTTTAACAACACTACTCTTGCAGATGGGCGGCCATCGGGTGTGGCGGTAGCCAGTGTCATGGCGTTTGGTTCGTAAACTTTAGCGTTTATAGCCTCGTTAAACCACTTATCAAACTGCCTTACCGGGTTGGCATCTACATCTTTTTCGCTAAGCGAAGCGGCTGCGTAATCCTGCCTTAAATTTTCTATATCTTTTTGCTCCATCATTGCAAACTTACAAATTAATTGAGCCGTATGTTAAGCAACCGTTGCTTTTTAACCGGTAATGAACATATTTTTACATTTGGCGTTAATTTATAAAATGTTAACCTTATGCTAAGTACTATTGCACCTGCTGCAGGCCGTTTACTGATATCTGAACCTTTTATGGCCGACCCTAATTTTAAGCGGTCGGTTATTGTGCTTACGGAATATTCTGAGGGCGGTGCAATGGGTTTTGTACTTAACCACCAAACGGAATATATGCTGGGCGATATACTGCCTGATCTGTCTTATTCCGAAATACCTGTTTACGCCGGCGGGCCTGTAGCGGCAAACACATTGCACTACATACATCGCGTACCTGAGAAAATTGAAAATGGTATTGAAATAGCCAGCGGGATCTACTGGGGTGGAGATTTTGAACAGATAAAGGAACTGATAACCAACTACCAGCTTACCGAAGACGAGATCAAATTTTTCACCGGCTATAGCGGCTGGACCCCCGACCAGTTAGATCAGGAGCTTCGCGAAGATTCATGGATAGTTACCGATAATTTTGGGGTGGATAACGTATTTAGTAACAACGAACAAAACCTTTGGCGGGAGGTGGTTATAGGCCTTGGCCAGCGCTATGCACATATTGCCAACTTCCCGGAGAACCCAACGTTGAATTAGGCTTGTAGCTTTATCTCGTTGTCCTTAGGTAATGTAAAGCTAAACTCACTGCCCTGGCCGGCAATGCTGGTGGCTTTTATAGATCCGCGATATTTTTCTACCAGGTCTTTACAGAATATGAGCCCCATGCCGGTGCCAACTTCGTTTAGGGTGCCTGCCTGGCTGCTTACCTTGCCGGCAAAAAGCCTGTTCAGCTGCTCGGTACTCATGCCAACACCGTGGTCCTTGATAATTAGCTCAATACAATCAGGAACCTGCTTGGCGTTGATCTCTATAGCGCTATCGGGGTGAGAGAACTTGATGGCGTTAGTAAGCAGGTTATGCACAACTATACGGATAGATTTTGGGTCTGCTAACACCACGTGGCCTTTATCAACTGCATTTACATAGGTGATGTTCTTCTTTCTGAACTGATCATCCAGTAGCTCAAGCTCTTCTTTAATCACTTCGCAAAGGCAGAAACTCCTAACGGTTTCATTAATATCATCAACCTGGCTATTTATCCAGAATAGCAGCGTATCTAAAAAGTCGGATGTGTGCTCCAGTTTCTTAAAAACAACCGGCACCATCTGCACAAATTCTTCATCACTAACATCTTTGGAGATGAGTAAGGAAAACGCTGATCGCAGGGTGCTTAAAGGCGCCCGCAGGTCATGCGCCAATATCGCTATCAGCCTGTCTTTAAGATGATTCAGATCATTCAGTTTATCTGCCTGCTCAAGTACCTCTTTGTTTTTCTCCGCTAAAAGCGCATTGGCTTTGAGTTGTTTGCGCTTGGCATTGTAATAGAACACAAGCACGGTTGTCATCACCACGATGATGATACCATAGATAATATTGGTGCGCTGCTGCTGCGAAAGTTTATCTATCAGCATCGCTTCTTTACGTGCCATCTTACGCTGACTATCCTCAAATTGCATAGCCTGGTTATAAGAGGCAAGCTTTTGCACACTTTCATCGTTTTTAAGGCTATCGTGCATCAACAGGTAACTGCTATGCGTTTCGTAGGCTTCTTTAAATCTGTTTAGGCCTGCTAAGGCATTGCTTAGCTGGAGGGTAGCATCGGCGCGTAGGTTAAGGCTTTTAATTTTGTCAGCACTTTGTTTTGCAAGCAAGGCGTATTTATAAGCATCAGCGAAATTCTTCTCCAGGTTTTTCACCAGTGCCATGCTGATGTAAGCGTTAGCAAGGTTGTAGGTTATTCCGCTTTTTTTTGATGATACAATAGACTTGTTAAGGTAAAACGCTGCAGAATCAGGCTTGCCGGTGTAATAGTTATAAATGCCAATATTATAGTAGATAAGGCCGATACCTTCTTCATCGCCCAACTGGTGGTATAAGGCCGACGCCTTTGCAAAATAAGGATAAGCCTCTGTGTATTTCTTCTGCGCCAGCAACACCTCGCCAATGTTTTGATAAGCCGTGCTGATGCCCTGCTTATCATCTAACCGCAGCCAAAGCTTGTTAGCCTTGTTGAAGTACTCAAGGGCTTTGGGGTAAAGCTCAAGGTGCTGCATTACCACGCCAATGTTGCAGTAATTATCTGCAGCCGAGAGTTGGTTATCAAGCTTTAGATCGATACTCAGAGACTCGAAGTAATTTTCAAGCGCTTTCGTGAGGTCACCTTTATTATCGTAAGTGATGCCCAGCATAGCGTAGCTATCAGCTATCTTTATCTGGTTGTTAAGTTTTTTGCGTATCGCAAGAGACTGATTATAATATTTTATAGCGCTATCGTAATTTCCTAAAAAGTCTTCAACACGGCCCAAGCCTATCAATGCGTCGCTAACACCAAGTTCATCTTTAGCTTTCGTATAGTATGCTAATGACTGTTGATAGTTAAGCTTCGCAACGCTGTAATTGCCTTTAAAGGAGTTTACCAAGCCAAGCACGCGGTTACCCGCTGCTATCCCTTTAATATAGTTGATCTTTTGAGAATTGGCCAAGGCTACCTTAGCGTAAAAGGTGCTGCTATCAGGCGCAGACTCATAAAACTCATCGGCCAGTTCAATTGTGCGATTTATGTTAACAGAATCTGACAGCCCAGCCGGTTTTGTGGACTGCCGCAATAATAACCGCAAACTATCTATTTCACCGTCGTGCTTGCCGGCAAAGCAATGCCCGCTGATCAAACAAAACACAATAAACAGTGAAAGATTTTTCAAGCCGCAGATATTGTCAGGTGAAATATAGCAAATGTTTTGCTGGCAAATGTAAAAGCCTGCACTAAGCAGGCTTTTACGAAATCATTAACTTAAAGTTTGTTGTAATGTTTGCGGTTTACAAAACATTTTTCCAGCTAACCAGGTCGCCTATAATGCGTTCCAGGTCATCTGCGTTTACACGTTCCTGCTCCATCGTATCGCGGTGGCGTATGGTTACGGTATTATCTTCTAATGACTGATGATCTACTGTGATACAGAAAGGTGTACCAATAGCATCCTGGCGGCGATAGCGTTTACCAATAGCATCTTTCTCCTCATATTGCAGGTTAAAATTTAGCTTTAGCTTGTCCATTATCTCGCGTGCTTTCTCCGGCAAACCGTCTTTTTTAGTAAGCGGGAAAATTGCTGCTTTAACCGGCGCAAGGGCAGGGTGCAGGCGTAACACGGTGCGGCTATCCTGTTTCTCTTCCGTGCTCAGGTCTTCCTCTTCGTAAGCGTTTATCAGCGTAAGCAGGAACATCCTGTCTAAACCTATAGACGTCTCAATTACGTAAGGGATATAGTTGCCGTAAGGTTTTCCTGTTTCAGGGTCAACCTCAGGGTCAAAATACTGCATTTTCTTGCGTGAGAATTTCTCGTGCTGACTCAAGTCAAAATCTGTACGGCTGTGTATACCCTCAACCTCTTTAAAGCCGAACGGAAAGTTATACTCAATATCAAAAGCGGCATCTGCATAATGTGCCAGTTTTGTGTGCTCGTGGTAACGGTATTTCTCCGGCGCAGTACCCAATGCAAGGTGCCAGTTTAAGCGGGTTTGTTTCCATTTATCAAACCATTCGCGCTGTGTGCCCGGGCGAACAAAGAATTGCATCTCCATTTGCTCAAACTCGCGCATGCGGATGATGAACTGGCGTGCAATCACCTCGTTACGGAAAGCTTTACCAATTTGGGCAATACCGAATGGGATTTTCATCCTGCCGGATTTTTGCACGTTCAGGTAGTTCACAAATATACCCTGGGCCGTCTCCGGGCGCAGGTAAATGGTATCAGACTCATCAGCAATGGCGCCAACCTGGGTGCTGAACATCAGGTTAAATTGGCGTACATCCGTCCAGTTAGCAGTGCCGCTTACAGGGCATTTTATATTTTGCTCGATGATCAGTTCGCGCAGGCGTGGCAGGTTCTCTGCCTTAAGCGCGTTGTCCATCTCAATTTGCAATTCTTCAGCTTCGCTGGTTTTGCCTTCCTCATCTAACTGGGCAATGCGGTCTTCCAGTAACTGATCGGCACGGTAGCGTTTTTTGCTGTCCTTGTTATCAATCATCGGGTCGCTGAAGCCATCAACGTGGCCGCTGGCTTTCCAGATGGTAGGGTGCATGAAAATGGCAGAGTCGATACCTACAATGTTCTCATTCATCTGCACCATGGCCTTCCACCAGTAGGTTTTAATGTTGTTCTTTAGTTCAGAACCATTTTGGCCGTAATCGTAGACAGCGCTTAATCCATCATAGATCTCGCTGCTCTGGAAAACGAAGCCGTATTCCTTAGCGTGTGATATTACGTTTTTAAAAAGATCGTCGGTTTGCGTACTCATAATGTGGCAAAGATATATTTTAGAGGCTAATATTAAAGGTGTTAATGTTTAATTATGAGTACGGGGGCTCTGTAACTTTGGAGAATGCTTGTGGGTTTTACTGAGACTAATATTAAAATTGGCAACAATCGTGAGCCTTTGCTATCTTGTTAACATGAATAAATTTCTGATTGCATTACTAAGCTTATTTATTTCGTCGATAGCCTACAGCCAGCAACAACCGGCAGGCAGTTTTCACGCACCCCGCAAAATAGAGCAGACCATCGGTGAGAAATATGTTCTTTTGCCCGCTGATAGCAGTAAGATGAATTACAATTTTTACCTCCATAAATGGGTAGATGGTGAGGAGTTGAAGGCAACTCCTGCAACAGATGCGGGAAGAATTATGGTACTTAGTGATATTGTAGAAGACACGCATGCTAAATTTGAAGCCGAATGGGGCGTGCTTTACTACCAGTATTTTAAACCTGGAGATGATGGCACCATGTCGTTCTTCGCACCCGCCGCCGATTATGAAAAGGCAAAATCTTTTGTAAACAAACAGGTCTGGCTTAAATCAGATAAAAAGAAAGTTACCGTAACCGATGTTAAGCTTACACCTGATAACAACGCTCCCTTTAAGTTTACCTACAAATACGCCAATGGCAAACAAGGAATTATTGCTCTCGCCTTAAGCGGCACCAACTCAAAAAAAGACAAGGTGCAGTTGTTTGATGAGAAGTTTTCCTTTGTAACTCCATAACGAATCTGAAATCTCTTATCCCAAATCTCATATCTATCCAATAACTTTGCCCCATGAGCATACAGGTAGCCGCTTTAAGTAAAGTTTACGGAGTACAAAAGGCTGTTAACGCCATTAGCTTTGAGGCTAAAACCGGAGTGCTTGGTTTTTTAGGCCCTAATGGTGCCGGCAAAAGTACCACCATGAAAATGCTTACCGGTTACATACCGCCTACAGATGGTACTGCTACAGTAAACGGGTTCGACATTATTAAACAACCGCTTGAGGTGAAACGCAGCATCGGCTACCTGCCTGAGAGCAACCCGCTTTATACGGATATGTATGTTAAGGAGGCGCTGGACTTTATCGCCGGCATACACCAATTGCACGATCCTAATAAACGTATAGCAGAAGTGATAGAACAAACCGGACTTGGGCCCGAGCAGCATAAAAAGATAGGGCAATTATCTAAAGGTTACCGCCAGAGGGTAGGGTTGGCCCAAGCTATCCTGCACGACCCGCAGGTGCTTATACTCGACGAGCCAACATCCGGGCTTGATCCAAACCAGCTCATTGGCATACGGCAATTGATCAGCGAGTTGGGCAGATCAAAAACGGTTATCCTTTCTACCCATATCATGCAGGAAGTTGAAGCTGTTTGCAACAACGTTATCATCATCAATAAAGGTAATATCGTAGCTAATGATACCCTTGCTAATGTGAGGGACAAAAATGCCAATGCTTCGCTCGAAAGCATTTTTATCAAACTCACCAATGCTTAAGTAAATCCACCTGATATTACAAATCTGAACGTTGGATGCGGCGTAACTAAAACCAGCGATCAGCGTACAGGATATTTGCGTTTGGCCCCCAGCTGCTCAGCTCAAACAACAACTGTTAAATTCCATAAAGCCTTAAGCTATAGCGCTTAGCCCATTACATTTTTAAAACCGGGATGTTATTTTTTTGTTATGTGGTTATTATTCACAAACAACATTAATCTTATAGCAAAAAACTCTATGAAAAAATTACTTTTTGTACTGGCTATTATCGCCGGTACGGCCTTTACGGCATCAGCACAATCAAGTTCAACAGGTCATTTTAGCATCGGTTTTGATGGCGGCTTTCCGGTAGGCAGTTCAAGCGATGTTTACAGTGTGGTATTAGGCGGTAACTTGAAATATGAGCAGCCAATAGCGTCGGCAACTTACTTCACAGTTTCAGCCGGTTACAGTTCACTTAAAGTAAAAGATGTTTTCGGTGGTGGTTCATTAGGTTATGTTCCGTTGAAAGCTGGTATCAAGTATTACTTTAACGGCGCCGGTTTTTATGGTGAAGGCCAGTTAGGCGCTGCTATCAGCACTGAAAGCGGTGGCGGTACTGCGTTTGCTTACTCACCAGGCATCGGCTACACCATTGATGGCGGTTTTGATCTTGGCGTTCGGTATGAAGGATGGTCTAAGAACGGTACTTTCAGCCAAATAGGTTTCCGTGTTGGTTATAATTTCTAACAGCAAACCTTCATAAAAAATAAAGGGCTCCCAATCTGGGAGCCCTTTATTTTTAGTCTTCTTTTACTGCTGTTTTAGTATCTTCCTGGGCAGTTTTAAACTCTTTCATGCCCTGGCCAAGGCCACGCATCAATTGAGGAATTTTTTTGCCGCCAAACAGTAATAATATTGCGATGATGATCAAAATGATCTCTGGTGCACCTAAACCCATAACTTTTTATTTAATGATTATATGTAAATGTACTGATAACTTTTTAGATAAACGAAGTATCAGCTTACATGGTTTTTAAACCTCAAATTAATTACTTTCCATTTCCCTGGCAGAATCTTCTACCTTTTTCTTCAAATCTTCCTTAAATGCGATGAGGTTGCGGGTCAGGTATTCATCTGCAGTGGATAGTATCTGCGCCGCTAAAATACCAGCGTTTTTGGCTGCATTTAAGGCAACTGTAGCCACCGGGATGCCATTTGGCATCTGCAGGATAGACAGGATAGAGTCCCACCCATCGATAGAGTTGCTTGATTTTACCGGTACGCCGATAACCGGCAAGTGTGTTAATGAAGCCACCATGCCCGGCAAATGCGCAGCACCACCTGCACCGGCTATGATCACCTTTATACCACGATCTGCCGCGGCACGCGCATAGCTGAACATCCTATCAGGAGTGCGGTGGGCAGATACCACAGTTATCTCGTAATCAACACCTAATTCTTTCAATACGTCGGCAGCATCCTGCATCACATGCAGGTCTGATTTGCTACCCATTATAATGGCTACTTTTGGTTCTTTCGGGTTCATAGTTTTTAGTTCATGGTTCATAGGTGATGGTCCATGGCTGTAATTAAAGTGAATTTCGTAGCGATGTAATCATCTTTACTAATACTTCGTACTCGGTATATAATGTTGCAAAGTTATCGTTCTGTATATAACCTCTGCTTTTGGCGATAAATAAGCAACTTACAACTTCTATAGCAGATCTAAGCGAATAGCTTAAAAAGGTTTTAAAAACAGGCTTAGTTTGTCCCGTTGACCCTTCTGCGATATTTAACACCACAGAATCTGCAGCTCTTTTTAGTTGAGATGTTAAGATGAATATTTCATCTTTTGGAAACGTCTTAGCAAGTTCATTGATTTTTTCGTTCATAAACATGGCTTTCTGCCACACCTGAAGTTCTTCAAATCTAAAAGCCATTTGCAATAGTTTGTGTTTTTTTACTATGAACTATGAACTATGAAACTATGAACTATGAAACTATGAACTAACTTATCACCTTCAACGTCTGCTGCACGTATCGCGCTTTTTCAATCGCTTTCTCCCTATCAGCATCAACAATTGTAACGTGGCCCATCTTGCGGAAGGGTTTTGTCAACGCCTTGCCGTAAAGGTGTACATAAACGCCTTCGCATTTTAAGATCTTTTCAATGCCTTCGTAAACTGCCGGGCCTTCGTGACCGGCTTCGCCTAAAACATTCACCATAATGGCGTTGCTCAAACAGGTTGTATCGCCCAAGGGCTGATTGAATATCGCACGCAGGTGCTGCTCAAACTGTGACACTACGTTGCCTTCAATACTTTGATGGCCGCTGTTGTGCGGGCGCGGTGCCAATTCGTTAACCAATACTTTGCCGTCTTTGGTCAGGAACATTTCAACAGCCAGTATACCTACTATCTTTAGCGTGTCGGCAATCTTTTTGGCAATATTCTCAGCTTCCTGGTGTATCTCGAACGGGAGGGTAGAGGGCTGTATTAAAAACTCAACCAGGTTGGCTTCAGGATTAAATTCCATCTCCACCATTGGGAAGGTTTTTACCTCGCCATTCTCGTTGCGGGCCACTATAACGGCTATCTCTTTTTCAAAATCTATCCAGCGCTCTATCAGGCTTGGTTCGGTAAAGGCTTTGGCGAGGTAACTTTCGTCTATCACCTTGTAAACGCCTTTGCCATCATAACCATCGCGTCGCAGCTTTTGAATATATGGGAAAGGGATGCTGTTATTTTTCAATTGATCAGGCGTTGCAATGATCTGAAATTCGGCAGTAGGGATGTCGTTCTCTTTAAAGAACTGTTTCTGCAGGCCCTTATCCTGTATTAACCTGATGATGCGCGATTGCGGGTAAACCATTACGCCTTCGCGTTCCAGTTGTTCCAGTGCATCAACATTCACCTTCTCTATTTCGATGGTAAGCAGGTCAACCTTTTTACCGAAGTTGTAAACGGTTTCGTAATCGCTTAATGATCCTACAACAAACTCGCTGCACAGCCTGCGGCAAGGTGCCTCGCGGTCGGGGTCGAGTACCTTAACGGTAACGTTGTAGTTGATGGATTGCTGTATAAGCATGCGTCCCAACTGGCCGCCGCCTAAAATTCCTAATCTTAAATCGCCGTAAAATGCTTTCATAAGTTAAGCGGCAAATTTAACCTAAATCTTTTAAAAGCAGACACTAAAACTAATTATGCGCTTAAAAAACGGCTTAAAAAGCATACCTTTGCAGCGTTTTTACTCCACATACACACTACTATGAGCACAAAGATCGCTGTAGCTAAAGGTGACGGTATCGGGCCGGAAATTATGGCCGCCGTCCTTCGCATTTTCGAAGCCGCTAATGTTCCTCTCGAGTACGAATACGTTGAAATGGGGAAGTCTTATTTTGACGCAGGGCACTCTACCGGGATGACACCTGCCGCAAAAGAAACCATTGAACGTTTAGGCCTGCTATTTAAGGGGCCAATGGAAACCCCAAAAGGCAAAGGCGTTAAAAGTATAAACGTTACTGCCCGCAAGGTTTGGAATACCTACGCCAATCAGCGCGATTTCCGCTCGCTAAATGGTGTTGATACCGTTTTTTCAAAAGCCGGTATCCCTATCAATTTAACTATCGTTCGCGAAAATATTGAAGATACTTACGGTGGTATAGAGCACTTGCTTACCAACGACGTAGCAGTTGGCCGCCGTATCATTACCCGCCCGGGCAGCGCCCAGGTTATCCGTTATGCTTTTGAAATGGCCCGCCGTAAAGGTTATACCAAACTGGCTTGCGGCCACAAGGCTAACATTATGAAACTTACCGATGGTATGTTCCTGGAGACCTTTTACGAAATTGCTAAAGAGTTTCCGGATATCGAATCATCAGACATTATTGTTGATGACCTTTGTATGAAACTGGTATCGCGGCCGGAGATTTTCCAGGCAATTGTTTTAACCAACCTGCAAGGCGATATCGTGTCAGACCTTTGTGCAGGTTTAGTTGGTGGTTTAGGTTTTGCGCCGTCTGCCAATATTGGTGATAACATTTCCATTTTTGAAGCAGTGCACGGCACCGCACCTGATATCCAGGGTAAGGGCATCGCTAACCCAACTGCATTATTGTTATCGGGTATCCTGATGCTGCGTTATTTGGGATACACCACTGCTGCTGCTGCTATTGAAAACTCATTGCTTTACACGCTTGAGCAGGGCATACATACCGGTGATTTTGGCGACAAATCAACTCCGTCTGCAAATACCGAAGCTTTTGCTGATGCCGTTATCGCTAACCTTGGCCAGGTGCCTGTTAAAGGTGCCGTTGTTGCCCAGCCCGATATGGAGGTGAAAGCTAACCACGATCATCCTACAAAAAATAAGCTTACCGTTGTTAAAAAAGACAGCAAGGAAGAAATTGTTGGTGTAGACGTATTTGTTGAATCGAACAAACAACCTAACGAGCTTGCCGAAATAGCGCAGAAAAAACTGAACGAGAATACCCAACTTGTAATGATATCAAACCGTGGAACACAGGTTTGGCCGACAGGCTCTATCTACACCGAGCTGGTAAACGAATACCGTATCCGCGTTGAGAAAAAAGATGGTGGAGAGATCTCACAAAAAGAGATCCTTCACATCGCCGGCGAACTATCTGAAGATTTTAAGATCTGTTCGGTTGAGTTCCTGATGAAATTTGACGGAAAAATTGGTTATACCCTGGCGCAGGGACAATAACCTTCGGTTAAGTCAAAAGTTAAAATTCAAAATCAAAAAGGGCCTGTCTGGTTTCAGATGGGCCTTTTGTTTTCATCAAACATCCAATTGCGGCTTCAAAAGCATAGGTTCTACCGTTGGGCGATTGATGTAACGCAGTATTAAAACCAACAGAACCAACGCGCCGCATGTGGCACCAATAACCGGCGCACCAACGTACGTCATGGCCCAGCCGGAGATGTAGGCGCCCATTACATCGCAGAAATTTACCAGCGCCATGTAGGCCGTAAACTGCGAACCTTCAACTTTGTCGCGGCATAAGGCCATTAGCACAGGCATTGCAGCTACGCTGAACATAGGGTCGGCAAAATTCCATAAGATAAGGCCCGATACACTCAGTGATTTGTGCAGCCACAAACCACCCATACAATTGAAAACGATGAGGAAAAGGCAAATGGCCAGCATCACTTTGGTCTGCAGCTTTGGCGCGCCTATTCTATCTGCCAATACACCACCGCCAAGGGTTACCAGCAGCGTAGCTAAAGTTCCCCAGCCGCCCTGCAGTACCGATACGGAGTTGTATTGCCAGTGCAGCGTATGGATGAGATGATAAGAGTATGACCTGATGAAAACGCTATTACAGGTATACACCAGTGCTATAACCCCAAACGTCCGCAAGCTTTTTGGTGTTATGATGCCGATATAAAGTTGCTTAAAAAGCCATTTTAGTTGCGGATTATTAAGTTTCTCCTTTACAACTCTTGCCTTATTACGAATGTTAAAAGCGGGGATATAGCTATCGGCCTGGTCAAGCTTGATGAGGTAGGTTATAATAGTAAATACAAGCAGCAGGCCTGACTGTGTTAACGCCGCGTAAAAGAAACCGCTGTGATAAAGTATGGTTGAGAGCCCTGCCGAGCCCAACGCAATACCCAGTAGATAACCGCCACGCATAAAGGCATTTACCCGCCCGCGCTCGCTTTCGGGCACTATAGATATAGCCATGGCATCAACACTTGCATCCTGCACGCTGGCAAAGTTGCTGTGTATAAAAAATGCCAGCGAAACCATGCCCAGTTGCTTAACCGGGTCGTTTATAAAAAGCAAACTTAACGAGGCTATAAAAGCCATAAACTGGGTGAGCACTATCCATTGCTTGCGATGCCCGATAACAGAGAACTGATACCTATCTATAATTGGTCCCCATATAAACTGAATGATCCAGGGAATGCCAACAATGGCGACAAACGTGCCTACACTTTGCGACGATAGCCCCTTACCTGTTAAATAGTTGGCAACTGCAGTTAAAGCAAAGCCCGACGGGATGCCCTGCATGATATACAGGTACAAAAACGTAAAGTAACGCAGGCGTGCGCTTTCCTTTAAAACGGGTAATTTTCTTAACAAGATAATGGGTTTATAATTAGGATAATTTACAAACCTTTAAATTGTTTTGCAAAACAATTATTATTCTTAATCGGAGTTGGGGGTAGACATGCCAACTTCGTTATCATCCGGCTCGCCGGGGTTTATTTTCTTTACATAGATCTCATCTACCAGGATAATAATGATAGAGAGCAGCGGTACAGCAAGTATGATCCCTAAAACACCCGATACCACACCCATTATCACCTGGCTAATGATGGTTAGGGCAGGAGGGATGTTGATCATCTTCTTTTGGATAAGCGGCGTAACAATATTGCTTACGATGGTTTGCGATACCATGTAAAGCAGCGCGGTAATGATAGCCGTATTAAGATCTTTGGTAAGCGCCAGTAAAACACCAGGTATCATGGCAGCCAATGAACCAAAGTTTGGCACCAGTTTTAAAAGTGCTGTAAGTAAAGCTAACACAAGGGCTACGGGGATGCCTATGATCCATAAGCCGGTGGTTATCATTACAAATATGAGCACCATAGATAGCATCATACCTTTTAACCAGCCCTTAAGCGCCTGGCTGGTGCGGTCGATCACTTTACGGGCCAGGGGCTTATTTTGCACCGGGAACAGCTTTACGATACCATCTTTATACAATGAAGGATGTGTTGAAAAGAAGATCCCCAGGAACATGATGATATAAATATCGCCCAATACACCGAAACTGGTGTTGAAGAAACTCTTCGCGGTCGACATCATTTTATCATTGTTATCTCCCTGGGTAAAGTATTCCAGCACTTTTGCTCCTACCGGGGTTGATCCTAATCTGGCTTTAAAGTTATTGATGGTTTCGGGCAGGCTATCGCTTAAGGCTGCAACTTGCTTCTGTATAGTAGTACCCATAAACCAAAGCAGGGTAAGTAATATCAGGAATGATCCCGCAACAGAGATGGTCATACATACCTTGCGATTCCACTTGGTGCTGCGTTCAATCATATCGCCCAGCCCGTGGAAATAAACCGAAATGAGCGATCCAGCCAATATCATCAGCAATACGTTGAAGGCCACACGGGCAATCAAAATAGCTACTACTAACAGTGCTACAATGGATACGGTATGCCACACTTTTTCGTTAAAAGTGAGCTCTTTAGTTGCGTGGGGTTTTTCGGGATGGTCTTTTGGCGGCATTATGTGCAGTTCCTTTGCTCATAATGACAATCTTTTACACTTAAAAGTTTTAAAAGAATTTTTCCATTGCGGTTTAGCGCTTGTCGGACGCCTTTACTTTATTAAAGTATTGTATCAGTTTCTCAATGCTCCGCAAATTGTATTTGCCAGCCTGTATCTGTGCAACTACTTCAGGCTCATCACCCATGGCTTCGCTCATAATGTCCCTAAAGTTTTCATCGGTAAGGTGGCGCATGGTAGCCGTGTTGCCACCGTAATAATAGGTAAGTTTGGTTCTGTTGCCGCCGCCGCTATCGCCTAATGATATACCCAGGCCACCGCCATAGGCTGCACCATAGCTGCCTGCGCCAATGCCAACACCCGGCGATACATGTATTTTTTTGCCGCCGCCACCGCCGCTGCCTGCGCCGCGGGTAGCATAGATCTTTATTTCTTCGTTAAGCGCAACGCGTACAAAATCGAACTCCTGCTTGTTCCACCTTTCATTACCGGGAGCATGTGCTACAACAAAGCTATCCTTACCGGCAACGAAAGATTGCAGATCGCTGGTTGCCAATGAGTAAGGCTCGGCCTTTTCACTCTCTTTAAAATTGATAAACCCCTCGCCCTGTATTGGCCCTTTGCCGCCCGGATTAGGGTAAATAAAACCATCTGTTTTATTGCCTTTAACATCAATAAAATAGCCCGGTAACCACTTTTGCGCAAAAGCATTTTGGCCTGCCATCATACAAATGATAGCTATTAAAATACGACTGATTTTAAATGATCTATTGTTGCTCATTGTTAACAGGAAGTTTACCGGTGTAATAATATTTGAGCAGGGCATCCATGTCACCATAACGGAGAGTTTTGTCTTTAATTTTAGCTACCACTTCGGGTTTGTCAGCTAAAATGGTGCTCATGGTCTCAACAAAATTTTTCTTATCAAGTTTAGTGGTGGTATTTGGCGTTTTACCAAAATAATAGCTGGTTTTTACGCCTCGGCCAATGGCAGTACCTACTTCTAACCCCATCCCAAAATTGCCGCCACCGCCGCCCGAGCCGATAAGCAGCGGAAAGCCTTGTTTAAATATTTTAGCAGCATAAAGGCAAACCGGCCCATCAACCTCCACCAATAAAATAGGATTGTTTTTTAGGTTGATGTTGGTTGATACCACAAAACTATCGCGCCCCATGGTAAAGGCCTTGATCTTGAAATAGGGTATCGGGAAAATATCCGGCGAGCCGGAGTTTTTAAAAAATATCTGGTCACCATCAGGATATTGTCCCTTCATGGGTGGTGCCCATGATACCAGGCCGGTAAAAACCTCGCCGGTAGTGTGGTACACCGTACCCTCGTCCCACTGTTGGGCAGGAGCTTGGGCGTTAGCGGTAAACGAACAGATAAGAATGAAAAGAACGAATAAGATTTTGCGCATTGCGTTAATTTTGATTGTCAGCAGCTTGCGCTGCTTTTTTTTGGCTATATGCCCATTGTTGTAAAGCAACCTCCACGTCTTCCATATCACGTAAACTCTTGCTTTCAATTTCCTTGACAATTAACGGTATATTGGCTAATATCTTGCTTGTAACTTCTGTAAAATTCTTATTATCAATTTTGATCACATTATTAGGATTTTTACCATAGTAGTAAGCTTTTTTAGTGTAGTTAAAACTTGCACCTACCATAGCGGTAACTGCACCAATGCTACCTACACCGAAACCAATGCCCGGGGATGAACGTTTTTCCATAGAGCGATAGATCTTTAAAGTATCATTTGTATTTACTAACACATTTAAAAACGGCTTCCGCTTAAATATTTCGTTTTTAGATACCACAAAGCTATCAACACCGATGATAAACGATCTCAATTCGCTCGATTTGATTTTTACCATATCCGCATCCTTCTGTGTTTTGTAAAAGATTTCATCACCGTCACCGTTAAAAAGAGATTTTTGGGGTGCGGTCCACGATATAAAGCCCTGATGTTTTACGCCCTGCAGGTCATAATAAGAGCCCTCATCCCAATGTTTTCCGAATAGTTGCGCCTTAGCGCTGATTGTAATACTTAAGATACAAAGCAGGAGTAATAATTTTCGCATAATGGTTTAGATTTGAAGACCAAATATAAAATATTATCTGACATGATGAACGTTGATCTGCGCAGCGATACGGTTACCAAACCTACCCCTTTGATGCTTGAGGCCATGTGGAGCGCCAAAGTAGGCGACGATGTTTTTGGCGAAGATGAGACAGTGAATGCGCTTGAAGAAAAAGCTGCCGCGATGTTCGGGATGGAAGCTGCCATATTTTGCCCATCGGGCACCATGACCAACCAGATAGCCATTAAGTGTTTCACGCAGCCACTTGATGAACTGATAGCCGACCAAACGGCGCATGTGTACCGTTACGAGGGTGGAGGAATTGCATTTAACTCGGCAGTATCTACCAGGTTATTGAATGGTTACAGGGGCATCCTTACTGCCGAGATGATAGCGCCTGAAATAAATGCAGACAATATTCACTACCCGCATACCAGTTTGGTAGTATTAGAGAATACGGTAAATAAGGGTGGGGGCGCATGTTACACCCTTAACCAGATAGTACCTATTGCCGCATTGTGCAAAGAGCGCGGATTGAAGCTACACCTGGATGGTGCCCGGGTTTTTAATGCGCTTGCGCATACCGGCGACAAGGCCGTTAACTATGGTAATTATTTTGATGGTATTTCGGTTTGTTTGTCGAAGGGCTTAGGTGCGCCGGTAGGTTCGGTACTGCTTGCCGACAAGGCAACTATCAAATATGCACGACGTATCCGCAAAGTATTGGGTGGTGGAATGCGACAGGCAGGCTTTTTAGCAGCTGCAGGTATTTTTGCCCTGGATCATCATGTAGAACGTTTACACATCGACCATGCGCACGCTCGTATCCTGGCTGATGAGCTGGCCGGTTGTACCTGGGTGAGCAACATTATTCCGGTAGAAACCAATATTGTGCTGTTCGATACCATTGAACCGGCAGATGCGGTTTTAGCCAAGCTTGCTGCAAAAGGCATCAAAGCCGGAAGTACCGACAAACACCGCATCCGTTTTGTAACCCACCTGGATGTGCATGCCGACCAGGTAGAGTATGTGATATCTGTTTTGAAGAGTCTTTAATTAGAAGCCTGCAGTCTGAAAAGTCTGAAGTCCGACAAGTCCGAAAGTCAAAAACATGTCATTGCGAGGATCCCGATGAATATCGGGAGACGCGGCAATCTCATCGCGTTCATCTACAAGCGACGAGATTGCCACGCTATCGCTCGCAATGACACGATTTTAAATGACTCATAAAGTTTCTTACAAGTCAAGGCCTCCAACTTAAAACTTTCGACTTAAAAGCATGTTATCTCTAACAAATGAACCGCCTGATACAAAAGTTAGAGAAGATCGGCCGTGATCCTAAGATCACTGCCAAGGCCGTGGGTTTGCGTTACGTTTCTGACTCAACGCCCGGCTACACCCGCAAAAAATCAGGCAAGGGGTGGACCTATCTCGATGCTGAAGGCAAAACCGTTAAGGACAAGGAACTGATAAAACGTTTCAACAGCCTGGTGATACCACCAGCTTATACCGACGTTTGGATCTCGCCCTATGATAACAGTCACCTGCAATTTACCGGCACCGATGCTGCGGGGCGCAAGCAATACCGCTATCATACGCATTGGAACCAGATCCGCAATCAATCTAAATATCATCGCCTACAAACATTTGCGGCCCACCTCCCAGCAATACGCCAACAGGTAGACCATGATCTTAACCGCCGCAACCTGGATCATGAAAAGGTTGTTGCGCTGGTTGTGCGCTTGATGGAGCTTACCAGCATACGCGTAGGTAACGAATCTTATAAAAAACTTTACGGCTCTTTTGGCTTAACCACTTTAATGGATAAGCATGTAAAGATAGAAGGCTCAAAAATGAAGTTTGAATTTAGGGGCAAAAAAGGGGTGATGCACAAAATATCGCTGCAAAGCAAAAAACTCGCAAGGTTGGTAAAGCAGTGCCGTGATATACCCGGTAAAGAATTGTTTCAATACTACAATGATGACGGCTCGCGCTGCACCATCGGTTCAGGGGAAATTAACGATTACCTGAAGAAAATAACCGGCGAAGATTTTACTGCAAAAGATTTCCGTACCTGGGCAGGTAGCGTAAGCGCACTTTATGCGTTTAAAGAAGCGGGTGAGTTTAACACCCTAAGCGAGTGTAAAAAGAAGATCGTTAGCGTGCTCGATGAGGTGGCCATTAACCTGGGTAACACGCGTACGGTTTGTAAGAAATACTACGTGCACCCATCGGTTATCAAAAGTTATGAAGAGAAGACCATCTTCAAATACATCGATAAACTGGACGGCAACAAAGACATCCAATCATCAGAATTAAACCTGGCCGAAAAGGCCCTGCTTGATCTGCTGGAGCACGAAAAACTGGCCGTTGCGAGTTAAGCGCTTTTCCTTTTTCCTACAATCATTTCGCGGTGTTTTACACCCCAGTCAGATAGCATATTGATGATGTCGCGCAGGCTTAAACCATAATTGGTAAGGCTGTACTCAACGGTTATAGGTTGCGTGTTAAGCACTTCCCTTGTGATCAGTTTATTTGCTTCAAGCTCTTTCAGCTCTTTACTTAACATCTTATTGGAGATGCCTTCAACATCATTTAAAATATCAGAGAACCTGCGCTTGTTAAAATAGCAGATAGAAGATATGATGGAGATCTTCCACTTACCATTCAATACATCCATAGCATCATGAACGGCACGGATATTCTTTTGGCCTTGGATAGGGCAGCAGGACATTACTGTTGCTTCTTTGGTGATTGCTTCGTTAGTCATAAGTTACTTGGTTACTCAAATGTTACTGTTACTTTTGGTTACAAAGTAACTAAAATAAATTCAATAACCATATGTTTGCAGTGTTAATTTAAAATTTACTAAAATGAATTTCGCAAACAAAAATGTAGTAATAACCGGCGGAACCACAGGAATAGGTTTTGCCACCGCAAAAGCATTTATAAACGCAGGCGCCAACGTTTGGATCACCGGCCGCAAAGCTGATAACCTGGAAAAGGCAGCAGCAGAAATAAATAGCCCTAATTTAAAAACGGTATTGTCTGATACTTCAAAAGTAGCTGATATTACTGTGCTGGAGCAGGCTTTTGCACAAAGCGGTCAAAAATTAGATGTGCTTTTCCTGAACGCAGGCGTAGCCAACTTTGCGCCAATTGAACAAGCCACAGAAGATCAATTTGATTACCAATTTAACACCAACGTTAAAGGCCCGTACTTTACGCTGCAAAAATTTATCCCGCATTTAAAGGATGGTGCTTCTGTAGTGTTCACATCATCGGTAGTTGCAACAGCATCTAACATTGGTACCAGCATCTATTCTTCAACCAAAGGCGCTTTGAACAAAGTGGCACAAATTGCTGCTAACGAGTTAGCTGAAAGAAAGATCCGTGTAAATATCGTTAGCCCCGGCCCTATACAAACACCAGGTTTAGAGGGTGTACTACCGGAAGAGGCTAAAGCCCACATTGCAACCCTAACCGCGCTGCAAAGATTAGGCACTGCCGATGAAATAGCGAATACGGTGTTGTTCCTATCATCTGATGCAGCAAGCTTTATCAGCGGCACTGAGATAGTGGCTGATGGCGGCTACCTTTCTTACGGCTTAAAGTAAACAAAGCCTTCTCTAACAAAAATGGGCACCCTTGCGGCGCCCATTTTTGTTACTATTAACTAAACTTACTATTAATTTTTACCTTTCTTGGTAGTGATATAAACGATGCCGTTCTTCGCTTTATCGCCATATTTCTCTATCGCTTCTGAAGAGTTACCGCGTGATATGCTCATGCTGTCAATATCATAAGCCGATAGTTTTTTCATTTCCTTTTCACTGGCAACTTTACCATCTATCACAATCACCTTATCTGATATTTTATCAAAACTATTGCGGAGGGTGATAGTTGCCGGATAATTTTGCACGCCCACGGCTCCTTGCAAGCCAAAAGTTGAAGGTTTATCATTCAATATAAGGACATCGCTTGTTTTTGCAGTACCCTCCGCCTTGTATTTGGCGCTATCTAACCTTATCATAATTGTATTTTTTGCAGGTTTCCCATCGATAATGACCTGATCTCCTTTATTAGCTAATGCGGCGCTTCCTGCCTGCGTGATAACAATATTAGAAACTACACCTTTTGTTGGTGGCATCCTGGCGATAAGTTCTTTTTCTTTAACAGTTAATTTTGTGGGGTCTTTAGCAACGCCGTTGATGGTGATCGTGCCAACTCCCTGCGCCATCTGTTTGCCGAATTCAGAGTTTTTTGTATCAATAACAATAACTGGTTTTTTACTATCTGAGCCGAATTTTTCACTGTAAAATTTAGCATCTGATCCTTTAAAAACAGTGACATGTGCTATTGAATTAGGATCGAGCTTTGAAAACTCTTCTTTACTTATTTTTTTATCATCGACAATAATGTCCGCTGAATCAAGGCTGTTCTTATTATCGAGAGTGATCGTGAACTTCGCCTTTTTTACCGTATCGCTTTTCATCAGGTAAACTTGCGTTACTTTACGATTGCCTGTATCAAGTTTAGTAACAAACTTTTTGGCAGGCACTGTATCAGTAAAAGTGATCCCCGCATCTTTCGCAGCTTCTTTTATAGCAGTCGTCATCGGTTTAATGGCATTGGTCAGCTTTATGGTTAGCGGTTTAGCTACATCAGCTTTTGATATGGTAAATACCAGCAGCGAGCAAACCACCACGGGTATTACAAATGCATAACGGGTTAGGTTAGCTTTAGAAGATCTTTTTGCGTTCATCATAATTATGCGTTTTTTAATGGTTGATAGATTAAAGTGGTTCACAATGCCGGGCGTGGTATTATTGAAGCTTACGTTCACCAGGCTGTACTGATAGCGTTTGCTGTCTGCACCATCATTCAATACTTTGCGGTCGGTTATAAATTCAATGTTCTCGCGTACTGCCTTTTTCATCAGCCATATACCGGGGTTAAACCAGTAGAATACGCAGCTTATCTCGGCCAGTAAAATGTCCACTGTATGCCAGCCGTTCACGTGTATCTGCTCGTGCTGCAAAATGGCATCAAGGTCCTGGCTGGAGTGGTTGGCCGGGTTGATGTAAATGCTTTTCCAGAAAGAGAAGGGCGCAGCTTCGCCGCTGATGACCCTTACATCGTGGTTGTTTATTCGCTGCGGTATTGAATTGCGGTAAAGCATGTACAGCGAAAAAAGCTGCATAATAAACCGTATACCTAAAATAACTACGCCGACCCAAAACAGCACGGTAGCCCATTGCCAGTAATCAGGCTTATCAAGAATTTCCCGGGCAGGCATTTGCCAGTTATAAATTACCACCTGCACAGGTTTTGCTAATTTGCTGTGGCGTTCTGCAAATGCTGTAAGATCAATGTATGGATAAACCGAAGCAAAGATGATGGCGGCTACCAGGTACGCACGGTTAAGTGAATAAAAGGTTAGCGGGCGCAATACCAAATAATAAACGGCGCAAAACAAAATCAGCGCAACGTTAACCTTAAACAGAAATATTATTAAAGCAGGCATGGCGGTTTATTTTTTTGGTTTTTCAATCAGGTTGATTATCTCCTGCAGATCGCTTGCACTTATTTTTTTATCCTTCGCGAAAAAGGTAACCAGGTCTTTATATGAGTTTTTAAAGTAATCGCTCACAAAGCCATTCATAAAGCGCTTTTTATATTCTTCTTCGGCAATGGCGGGTGAGTAGCGGTACGAGTTACCTAACTTTTCACCGGTCACAAAACCTTTACGCTCCAGGTTTTTTACGGTTGAGGCCAACGTGGTGTATGGCGGACGAGGGTCGTTGATCTGCTCTAAAAAATCTTTGATAAAGCCTTTGCCAATTTGCCAGATGGCTTGCATCGCTTCCTCTTCCTGGGGAGATAGTTTTTCCATTTCTACGAGTTTTTCGTAAATATACGACCACTTCGTAATAATGCAAATCTTTTTAACAATATTTAACAAAGGCACATAATCCTCACTGCCTTATTATGCGGTAGTTATGTTTGCCTATGTAAGCGAAACACTTATATTTGGTTACTAATTAATTTGATTAAAAATGCCTTTTATTACCACTGTTATCACCGGCGCCACATCAGGTATAGGTCGCGAAACTGCTCTTGCACTTGCAAAAAAAGACCACGCTATTTACATGCTGGTACGCAACCTCGAAAAAGGTGAAGAGGTAAAGAATGAAATTATTTCAGCATCAAAAAATAAAAACATTTACGTAGTTGAATGCGATCTGGCAAATTTAGAGAGCGTGCGCAATGCTGCTGATGTTTTACGCAGCAGTTTGCTTGGAATTAACATATTGATCAACAACGCCGGCGGTATCTTCGGCACACGTGAGGAAAGTGCCGATGGCCACGAGATGACCTTCGCCGTAAACCACCTTGGGCATTTTCTGTTGGTACAATGTTTAATGCCTTTGTTAGAACGGGGGCAGGCACGTATCATCAACGTAAGTTCAGAAGCCCATCGGTACACAGATGTGAAGTTTAATGATCTGGAATGGCGCAGCCGCCCTTACTCACCCTGGAAGGCCTACGGTAACGCAAAACTTTTTAACATATACTTCACCCGCTCTTTAGCTACCAAATATGGCACTAAGGGCATCAGTTCTTTTGCTTTGCACCCCGGCCTGGTTAACACCTCATTTGGTGTTGGTATAAGCGGTTTTGGTAAATTTTTGCTGTGGCTTGCAAGGCCGTTCATGATCAATGCCGAAACAGGTGCTTTAACCACTATCTACCTGGCAACAGCCCAGCGCATCGATTCAAAAAGCGGGCAGTATTTTAAAGACAGCCGACCGGTAAATCCATCTGCAAAAGCTGTAGATGAAAAGGGCAGGCAACAACTATGGGACATCAGCATGGAAATGGTTGGCACGCATTTGGTTTAAGTTGTAAAAAGATTGTCACACTATTGTCAGTGTGATTTTAATGATTAAATTAGACGTTTAAACCCACAACCATGAATTTGAACAAAAAACTGCTTGCTGTGATTGGCCTTTCATCAGGCGTATTGTTTATGGCAATGTCTCCTGCAACCCAAAAAGCCGACGAGCCAAAATTTAAAAATCTTAAGGTACTGCCAAAAAATATCACCGGCGAGGAAATGCACAAAACCATGGAAGAGTGGGAGCATGCCTTAGGCGCACGTTGCAGTTTTTGCCATGAGCGTAATGAGGAGACCAAAAAGATGGACTTTGCCAGCGATGCCAAGCCCGAAAAGCAAATGGCGCGCGAGATGTATAAAATGACGCAGGCCATCAACAAAAAATATTTCCACTCAAAAAAAGATAGTACAGGTATGGTGGTAGAGAGCAATGTAAATTGCTACAGTTGCCACCGTGGTGTTTCGCACCCGGAGATCATCAGGGCATCAGAACTGCCACGGGCACAACGCCCCGAAGGCCAAGCACCGACAGGAACACCTCCGCCGCCGCCACCAACGCCACCTGCGGGCGCACCAGCAAGTGGAAAATAAATAAAAGCATAAACCGGGCACCTGCATTTGCAGGTGCTTTTTTATTAATATCACAGTTAAAATATCATGAAAAAAGTAACAGGTATCGGCGGCATCTTTTTTAAATGCCGCGACCCAAAATTGATGAACGAATGGTATGCCCAAAACCTGGGCCTGCCGGTGGAGCAGTACGGCACCATGTTTAAATGGCGCGATGCCGATGATCCTGAAAAGGAAGGCACAACGGTATGGTCGCCTTTTAAGGATGATACTAAATACTTTGAGCCATCAAAGAAAGATTTTATGATCAACTACCGGGTAGAGAACCTGGAAGCGTTGGTTGAGCAATTAAAAAAAGATGGCGTTACTGTGGTTGATGAGATAGCTTCTTATGATTACGGCAAGTTTGTACATATACTTGACCCTGAAGGCAACGCCATTGAACTTTGGGAAGATCTGGGCTGATAACAATATTGACTCACCCGGTCTACGCTACGCTCGACCACCCTCTCTGCTGCAAGCAGCAAAGAGGGTAAGAAGTGATTTTTTTTAACACCCTCTTTACGCTTGCGTAGAGAGGGTCGACAATCCGCCAACTGGCGGATATGTCGGGGTGAGTTGGCTGAGTGATAACACCCGTCTACCGGAAAGAATTGACTGATACCTGATCCTTTATATGCTCTGCGCAATAACGAACCCGCTTGCCCATGCCCATTGAAAGTTGTAGCCGCCCAGCCAGCCCGTAACATCAACGCATTCCCCGCCGAAAAACAGGCCGGGGATTTTTTTTGCCTCAAGCGTTTTTGATGATAGCTCATCGGTGTCAACCCCGCCCGTCATTACCTCGGCTTTATCATAGCCTTTGGTCCCTGCAGGTTTAACCTTAAACTCATGTATCAAGTTACTGATATTCTCCAGATCGGTTTTTGATAACGAAGCCAGGTTTTTATTTACCGGTAAATGCCCGCTTAAGGCATCGGCAAACTTTTTTGTGAACAGCCCTGCCAGGTAATTCAGCAGGGTTTTTTTGCCGTTCTGCTCGCGTTCGGTCGTAATTAGTTCGGCAATGTCTTGTCCGGGCAGCATGTCAATGTATATCAACTCGCCGGGTTTCCAGTAGGATGATATCTGCAGGATAGCCGGTCCGCTTAGTCCCCAGTGGGTAAACAGGATGTTCTCCTCAAAACTTGCCCTATCGTTCCAAACCCGGCAAAATATACTGTTACCGGATAGTTGCTCATACCAGGGCTGGTCTTTGCCGGTTATAGTGAGCGGTACCAGTGCAGGGGAGGTTGCTGTAACCTTCATCCCAAAACCTCGCGCTACGCGCAATCCAAAATCTGATGCGCCTAATTTCTGGATAGGCAGCCCGCCGCTGGCAATAACCACTTTAGTGGCGAATAATGTTTCCTGCCTATTGTGATACAAAGTATCTACCTCAAAACCTTCTGATGTTTGGCGTACTGCTGTAACCTCGGTATTGCACTGTATCTGCTGGTCCAGATCGTTACATAAACCGGTGAGCATCTCAACAATGTCTTTAGCCTTATTGGTAGCCGGGAATAATTGACCTAACGTTTTTTCCTTACCCTCAATGCCATAGGTTTCAAAAAATGAAATGGTATCGTCAACCGTCCATTGTGCAAGCGCAGATCTGCTGAAATGCTCATTGTTGGATATGAATTGCTTATGCGTGGTATGTAGGTTGGTGTAGTTGCACCTGCCGCCACCGCTGATAAGTATTTTGGCACCTACACGATCGTTCTTTTCAAGTACCAGTGTGCGTTTGCCCAAAAAGCCGGCCTGCACAGCACACATCAATCCGCAAGCGCCGCCGCCAATTATTATAGCTTCAAAATGGGTTTGTTTTGTTAAATTTGCCGTCATGGGTGGTGTTGCGCAAATATCAGAATTTGGAAAGATACTTATCTTTTTAATTACAGGTACCGTTGCCATAGGTGGTTTATTCTTTGTAAACCGCTTATTAGCGCCGCGTAACCCCAACCCCGAGAAGCTAAGTACCTATGAATGTGGCGAGGCGCCAACAGGTAACGCCTGGCTGCCATTCAATTCCCGCTTTTATGTAATTGCCCTGGTTTTCCTGTTGTTTGATGTAGAGATGGTGTTTGTTTTCCCGTGGGCAACCGTTTTTGGGGATAAGCAACTGATTGCTGCCGACAGCCGCTGGGGATGGATCTCGCTTACAGAGATGTTTATCTTCCTGGGCATTTTGATACTTGGCCTGGCTTACGTGTGGGTTAAAGGCGACCTTAACTGGATAAAACCGAAACTGAACGTTCCGCGCAGTACAACAAAAATACCGCGTAATTTATACGAGCAGGTTAATGCGCTGCAAGGCCGGTTCACGGTACGTGATTTTAATGCTGAGTTTGTGCCTGTCACTGCATCAGAGCCTAAACCGGCAGCCGCTACGGCAACTGCTGAGCCACGCAAACCTATGTTTAAACCAACTTTTAAAAAGCCGGCCAATGATGCCTGATACCACAAGCGAGAACGGTGGCATAATGGTCACTAAACTGGATGACCTGCTCAATTGGGCAAGGCTATCATCGTTATGGCCCATGAGTTTTGGTATTGCCTGCTGCGCCATAGAAATGATGGGCGCCATGGCATCAACCTATGACCTCGACCGGTTTGGGGTATTTCCGAGGCCATCAGCACGGCAATCAGATGTGATCATTATTGCCGGTACGGTTACTTTTAAAATGGCCGAGCGTATCAAACGCTTATACGAGCAAATGCCCGATCCGAAGTATGTGATATCGATGGGATCATGCTCTAACTGCGGCGGCCCATACTGGCAGCACGGTTACCATGTGGTAAAAGGCGTAGATAAGGTGATCCCCGTGGATGTTTACGTACAAGGCTGCCCGCCCCGCCCCGAGGCACTTATCGGCGCCATACTGGAGCTGCAGAAGAAGATCCAGAAAGAACATATTGTAGCCGGCCCTGCGGCAATTTAAATTTACTGACATTTTCTTGTCAGCGTTCATAAGCGTTCACGGTGTTCACAGATGTTCATGGCGTGAACGTGAACACCCATTAATAACGGCTTTTTGCTGGACACCCAAAAGTTTCTCTCTAAAAACCGGCCCCATTGTAAGGCAAAGTAAGGGCATTGTACCTACTAACTGCGCAGTATTGATTTAATAACAAAGTAGGTTTCTATCTGCATTTACTTTAACTACATTTGTTAAGTATGCAAAAGATATTGGTAGCCAACCGCGGCGAAATTGCGCTGCGGGTAATGCGTTCCGCCCGTGAAATGGGCATTAAAACCGTAGCTGTTTATTCTGAAGCCGACCGTGATGCGCTACACGTGCGTTACGCAGATGAGGCCGTTTGTATCGGTCCGCCGCCATCCAATCAGTCTTACCTGGTAGGCGCCAAGATCATCGAGGCCTGCAAGCAAACCGGCGCGGAGGGCATACATCCCGGTTACGGTTTCCTGAGCGAAAATGCCGCCTTTGCCCGCCTGGTACGCGAAGCCGGTCTAACCCTCATCGGCCCATCGCCGGAGGCTATGGAAGTGATGGGTAACAAGCTGTCAGCCAAGGCTGCTGCATTAAAATACAATATCCCCATGGTGCCCGGCACCGAAGAAGCCATAACCGATATTGCCGAAGCCAAGCAACGTGCGGTGGAGGTAGGTTTCCCCATCCTCATCAAAGCTGCTGCCGGTGGTGGCGGTAAAGGCATGCGCATTGTAGAAAGTGCAGCCGATTTTGAAGAACAAATGAACCTGGCCGTATCGGAGGCTACCTCAGCCTTCGGCGATGGGTCTGTTTTTATAGAAAGGTATGTATCGTCTCCGCGCCACATCGAGATACAGGTATTAGGGGACAACCACGGTAACATTGTACACTTATTTGAGCGCGATTGCTCTGTGCAGCGCCGCCACCAAAAGGTGGTAGAAGAGGCCCCGTCATCCGTTTTAACGCCGGAGATCCGCGAAGCTATGGGCCGTTGCGCGGTGGATGTTGCAAGGTCGGTTAATTACACCGGCGCCGGCACAGTGGAGTTTATTATGGATGATAAGCTCAATTTCTATTTCCTGGAGATGAATACCCGCCTGCAGGTAGAGCACCCTGTAACAGAGTTTATTACCGGCATCGACCTGGTGAAGGAACAGATAAACATTGCCCGCGGTCATGCCATCAGCTTTAAACAGGAAGATCTGGAAATTAAAGGCCACGCAATGGAACTCCGCGTATATGCCGAAGACCCGGCAAATAACTTCCTGCCTGATATTGGTACCTTGCAAACCTATGTTACGCCTCAGGGCCCCGGTGTAAGGGTAGATGATGGCTTTGAGCAAGGTATGGAGATACCCATCTATTACGACCCCATGATAGCCAAACTGATCACTTATGGTAAAGACCGTAAAGAAGCTATCGACCGTATGGTAAGGGCTATTGACGAGTATGTCATAACAGGCATAACTACCACGCTACCATTCGGTAAGTTTGTAATGCAACATGAGGCATTTATTTCGGGTAACTTTGATACACATTTCGTTAAAAAGTTTTTCACCCCAGAGGTACTTGATACTGAAAATACCGATGAAGCAGAGATTGCGGCCCTGCTAATGGAACGCCTGCTAAACACCAAAAAAGTGGTAGTTGCAGAAACTGCTGTTGTTGCCGAAAGTAACTGGGTGAAGAACAGAAGGGCGCTATAACAATAGCATAGTTGCCAACTCTTCAACAAGTTTTACTTGTGCAGGTATAAGTTTCACTTTAGCCTCGTTTATCGTAAACCACCCGGCACGGTCTATCTCCGGAAAGGTTTTGCGCTTACCTGACCGGGGTGGCCATTCTATTTCAAAAGTGTTGCTAACGATGCTGGTGTGGTCAATGTCAGCTTCAACGGCCCATGCGTGTACTGTTTTGCCGCTTTTTTGCCTGATAGGTTGCAGTTTCGTGAAGTTGCCATCAATAGCTTTGCCGGTCTCTTCTTCAAACTCCCGCTTTGCTGCTGCAAGGGCATCTTCGTCATCATCAAATTCTCCTTTGGGGATAGACCACGAGCCATCATCTTTTTTGGCAAAGAATGGCCCGCCGGGATGTACCAGGAAAACCTGCGTTCTATTTTCAACAGTGCGATAAAGCAGCAGACCGGCGCTTTGCTTCATTTATTTACAGAATTTATAAGCTGATAACGCTGGGTTTATTATTCAGTTTTGATTTAATTATTAAGATAATTCAAATCGCTTTAATGTAAATTAAAGCATCGTTTTGCTTTTTCTTCAATATTTATTTAGTGTCGGTAAAGTGAAAATTTATAAGCTAAATGTTTAAAAATGAATTATTTTTGTGGCATTAAAGTAAAGAAACCTAAATACTTAAAGTATATGAAATTCAAATCGCTCGCAACCTTAACCTTCACAGCCCTAACGGTTTTCCTTTATTCAGCTTGTACAAAAGAGACAACCACTAAAACTGACAGCGACAACAACAAGGCTATCGCTACCCAAATTGCTGTTAACCTTACCAACTCTTTAGCAGCCACAGTTGCCAGCGGCAACAACTATTCCGGCTTACCAAAAACCAACAGCGTAGTTAACGGCAAAAAAGTAAATGATCTTACTTGTGGCCAGTTTATTGAGCAGCCATTCAACAACACTTATACCAAAGGCGATTCTATTAAGGATGTTATGGTTGGTTCAAATAAATTTGTGATCAGCTGCCAAAACAATCAGCCTAACGGTTATACCTACACCGGCGAATACGTAAACAGCGGTTTTAGCCCATATTTGAGCAATTACAAAAACACCGTAAAAGAATTTTATACCCTTAAATCATTAGCTGATGCATATACCAAAATGCAGGTAGATGGTTCACAAAATTCTACTTATAACTTTACCACCCGTAAGGATGGCGAGGTGATGGTTCAAACCAACACCTATAACCTTAAAGGCTTGGTTATAGATGCTACTTCAAGACCATTTGATATCACTGCCGGCGTGGCTGAGTATGTATCTAAAGGTAACAATGCAGGCCGTGAGTTTAGCTTTGCGGGTACTATCACTTACTTAGGTAACCATAAAGCAAAGGTTACTTACAATGGCCAAAGCATAGATATTACTATCAACTAAGATATTTTTCTAAAAAATAGGAAAGCGGACCTTTAAGTCCGCTTTTTTTATGAGCCTCGGTTTACAAACAGGATATGCAAATTCATTACTTTTGAAACATGTTTACCGGAATCATTGAGACTTTAGGAAAGGTTGCCGATCTGCGCACCGAAGGCGGAAATCTTCACATTACAGTTGAATCATCAATAGCCAATGAGCTTAAGATAGACCAATCTGTTGCGCATAACGGTGTTTGTTTAACGGTAGTGGCTTTAACTGATAACACGCATACGGTTACTGCTATAGAGGAGACCTTAAATAAAACAAACCTATCTCACCTAAAAGTTGGTGAACCTATAAATCTTGAACGCTGCATGCAAATGAATGCCCGTTTGGATGGGCACATCGTGCAAGGCCATGTTGACCAAACCGCTGTTTGTACCCGTTACACCGAATTAGATGGCAGTTGGGAATACACCTTTAGCTATGACCCCGGCGTTGGCAATGTAACCGTAGAAAAGGGATCTATCTGCGTTAATGGAATTAGTTTAACGGTAGTCAATTCAGGCCCGCGCGAGTTTTCTGTTGCCATTATACCTTACACTTACGAGCATACCAACCTGCACAACGTACGCGAGGGTTCTGTGGTAAACCTTGAGTTCGATATTATAGGCAAATATGTGGCAAGGCTGATGCAGCGCTAAGTATTATTGCCCTAAGGTTGCGATTCTGCTTTTGCTGTAATCGATGTAAGCCTGCTGTTTGGCTATCGGCGGCTTACCGGCAAGGTATTTACGATAATATTTTACAGCGCTTTTTTTGTCTTTTAAGTAAGTGTCATATACGTTCGCCAGCGAGTAATATATCATTGGCTCTTCTGCAAATTGCAGGCTTTTCTGGTATGCAAGTACTGCCTTTTTGTAATGTTTTAATTTCTCGTTACTATCTGCTATCTCTCCGTAGTATGCACCTGCGTTAGGGGTGATGCCATCCTGTAATGCCAGGTCGAGGAATTTGATTGCCATTGGCTGGTCTTTAACAGCTTTGTAAGCCAGGGCTGTAAAGTAATATGATGATTCGTTTTGTGAGATCTTATCTATTGACAAGAGTGCAGACAAAGCACATTCGTAATTTTTTGTATTGTAATAAGCAACCCCCAGTTTTGATAACACAGGCCCACTGCTGTCGCCACTTCCTATCAGTTTGTTTGCCAATGCTATAACGTCAGGCCATTTCTTTTGGTTATACTGTAGCTTAAGTAAACTGTTCATCAGGATGATATTTTCAGGATCATCGCTGATAGCCTTGGTCAATACCTTCTCTGCCTGGGCGAGAAGTTTCAGGCTTATATAAAGATCGGTAAGGTCTGATGCCACATCGGGTTCGGTAGGGTTGAGCAGGTTTGCCCTTTGCAGGTAGGCAATCTGGCCGGGTATATCATTCCTGTCGCCACTTAGCTTGGCAAGTTGCTTATAAGCCATAAAATTGCTTGTATCACGAGCCACTATCCGTTTGTAATAGATCTCCGCTTTGGTGTTATTGCCTCGGCGAAGATTGATGTTGCCCAGGCTGATCAAGACGCCGGTGTTGGTTGAATCAATATCGTAAATACGCTGGTAGTATTTTTCTGCATCAGCAAGCCTGCCTGCCATGTTTGAAGTGTACGCCAACTGACCTAAAGCCCTTACACTTTGCACCGGCTCACCATAACTTTGTTTCAGGTAATCGGCAGCTTCGGCGAAGCGTTGATTTTGGTAGTAATCTAAAAGTAGGGCATCGTCTACTTTTGTAATAGATTGTGCTGATGCGCTTAAATTTAAGCATAAAAGGAGTGATAGGCCGGTGATGTATTTCATATAACTAATTTATTAGTTATATAGATTGAAACCAAATTTATTTTCAACTGGCACTGTTTTGGCTATAAGAATTTATATAAATTAAGATACTTATGGATAAGCTGAAAAAATTTGAGTTGATGGAGAAGATCGTTAACGAGTTAGAAGATCTTAAAAACAGTAACCAGGCGTTGATCCAAAAAATCACCAAAATAGAGGTGGATAATATAGACCTTGGTAACAAACGCCTTGAAAAAGACCTGCCTGATATGCATCAGCGTGTTTCAGACAACCTTGATACTATCGCAAGCATATTAGATGATTTTGCAAGCCAAACAGATGAGTTTAGCGACAAAAATAATATCGCGGCGCTAAAAGAACAAGAAGCGTTAAAGCAGATATAATAAAAAATCCCCCGCCAACCGGCGGGGGATTTTTTGTTTACCCATCTATTGGTATTGTATGTAAATAGGAGAGGGCTTTAAGCTTAGCACCTCTTTAGGAGTCATCATCTTGTTAGGGACTTTCTTAATGTCGTTCTTATAGAAAAGCTTAAAGCCTGTAAACTGCACAGGTTCGCCTGCAACGTAATATTTGTAAGTCCCTTTCTTCAGCTCCGGGCCGCCCCAGCCATCCATATCCATTACAAATTGTATGTTTTTGTCCAATTTGATGTCTTTATAGTTGGTTACCATACGTTTAGTGAAACGGTGTACTACAAATATTTTAGGTGGCAGATTGTACTTGTCGCAAAGCTTGCTTAGGTATTTGCTTACAAAGTTAATATCATTAGCATCAAAGGTGCCTATTCGCTTACCCGGTACGCTACCCTCTTTCATTGAAAATTCAGGATCGATGCCGAAATGCACATTGGGCATTTTGAGATACTTCTCTAACAATGGCAGTTCTTTTTGCACGGTGCTGTATCCTACCTGTATATCCAAAAAAACCAAAGCATTAAGCGGCTTAGCCATTTCAATAACCTTGTCTATCTGGCTAAAAGGCATACGTAAATTGTGCAGTCCGTTTGAACCGGCATCAGCCTGGGCGGTTACACATATATAGTGAAGGGCGGGCTTAACAGGAATTTCAGGATCGGCAGCTTCCCAGTTCTTTATCTCGGCTTTGAGTTTGTCACGCATTACTGATGGCTCATACTGGCCCAAAACTCCCATATTTTTAGAATACATATTGCCGTAGTAAGCAACCACCCGGTAAAATGGCAGGATTGCCCCCGGTTTAGGGTAAGGTGCGTTCTTCACAGGCCATTTACCGGTTTTATCGCCGTTGGCCAAATGCATCATCAATGAATCATAACGGGCGGTGTCGAGTTTTGCAGCTTTTAGGGTGCTATCGGGCTGTGTGGTTTGTGCTGATGCTGTAAAGGATAATGATGCGCAGCAGATCGCTAAAGCAAATTTTAATGTGTTTTTCAAGTGTGTTAGTTTATAGATTGCTACAAATAAAGCATTTTAATCTGGGGAGTTTAAGCTTTATGAGAAAACGTTTTCAATTACTTCTTCGTTAGTGATGGAAGTACTTAATCGATTGTCAGTGGATGTACTTTTTCTTTTTCCGCAAAAGAAAAAGTACCAAAAAGAAAACTCGCGGCTGCCGCAAAATTCTTTCAAGTTTCTGCTAAAGCAATGCCTGTGCTTACCGCCTTTTGCGAAGGCCGCATGAGTTAGGTTCGTTGCGATATTAATATCCTACTTCATTACTTTTATTTTCTCCTTGTCAGCAAAAAAGCTTCGCGCGAAAGCGGGCAGAACAATGGTGGCTTGTGCGTTGGCAAGGCATAGCAATACTTGCCAGAAAGAAGAAGCGAAAGCAGAAAAAAAAGTCACATCCACCTAAGATCATGAAGCATAACCATTCTTAACAAAGAACTGATATTAAAAGACTGCTTCGGTAAACTAATTGTTATCTCCCTCACCCTCAATACTTTTACCTTTCATAGCAGTAGCAATAGCCACATCCATAACACGCTCTGCAAATGGGCGAGTAAGGTTATTCAATTCATCAATTTTAGCGTGGATAAGGTCTTTATCACCTGATGATAATGCTGCCTTTAGCGCTTCTGTATATTGTTTAGTGTCTGTGGTTTCTTGTTCTGATAAAAGCTGCCCGTTCTTCTCCAGGAAACGTTCAACAGTGTAGATCATTTGATCCGCTTCGGTTTTCGCTTCAATAAGCATACGGGCGCTTACATCATCTTTAGCATTTGTAATGCTGTCCATCAGCATTTGCTCAACCAGATCGTCAGTAATACCATAAGCCGGTTTAACTTCCACTTCCTGTTTTACACCACTACGCAGTTCAATGGCCTGTATTTTAAGTATGCCATCGGCATTAAGGATAAAATTGATATCCACCTTTGGGAAGCCCGCAGGCATGGCAGGGATACCTTTCAATTCAAACTCAGCAAGTTTGCGGTTCTCTTTGATCAGGTCGCGCTCGCCCTGGTAAACGGCAATTTTCATGTTCACCTGTCCGTCTTTTGATGTGGTGTATTGGCGGCCTGCCTTAGTAGGGATCTTGGAGTTGCGCGGAATAATGGTGTCCATCAAACCGCCCATAGTTTCAATTCCTAATGAAAGTGGCGTAACATCCAGCAACAAAATATCACTGCGATTACCTGCTAAAACATCAGCTTGTACGGCCGCACCAAGTGCAACAACCTCATCAGGATTTAACTCATTATGCACATCACGACCAAAAAAATCTGAAACCATTTTCTTTACCAGATCCGTACGCGTACTGCCGCCTACCATCACCACCTCGTCAATATCAGCAACGGTGAGTTTAGCATCTTTAAGCGCATTTTGGCAGCTGGTAATGGTCTGTTGTACTTTAGGTAGTATGAGTTTCTCAAAAGTGTCACGGTCAAGCGTGCACCAGATCTCGCCCAGCTTTTCGTTAAAGAGGCTTTGGTGCGACAACGCTTTTTTAGCTTCCTCAGCCTTTAAGCGAAGGGCTTGTGTTAATTCGCGGTTGTTTGCCAGTTCAGTTTTATCGATGTTGTTTTTCTCTATCCAGTAATCGGCAATGGCACGGTCAAAATCATCCCCGCCCAAAAAAGTATCACCGTTGGTAGATAATACCTCGAAAATGCCATTCTGTATCTGTAAGATAGAAACATCGAAAGTTCCGCCACCAAGGTCATACACGGCAATGGTTTTAGTTTCTTCGGGGTTTAAGCCTAAACCGTAGGCTAAACTTGCTGCAGTAGGTTCATTAACAATGCGTAACACGTCAAGTCCGGCCAGTTTACCTGCATCGCGGGTAGCCTGTCGCTGCGAATCGTTAAAGTATGCAGGAACGGTGATTACCGCACGTGTAACGTTTGTTTTAAGTGCGTGCTCGGCACGTTCTTTCAGTTCTTTAAGTATCAGGCCGGATAGCTCGATAGGTGTATAAAATTTATCACCTACCTTTATCTTTACCAGGCTCTCGGTGTCGTCATCAATAACCTTGTAGCTAAAAAAGCTTTGGTAGTCCTTTACATCGGCATAAGAACGGCCAAGTAAACGTTTAACAGAGAAGATGGTGTTCTGCGGATCGCTGATCAAAAACTCTTTGGCTTCGTTGCCAACAGTTATATCACCGGTAGGGCCAAAATGGACTACCGATGGTACCAGCACGCCCTTGCCGGCATCATTTATAACGCGAGGGTTTTTATCCGGATCAATAAAAGCCACCAACGAATTGGTGGTGCCCAGATCTATGCCTACAATAATATCTTCTTTTTGTATAGAACCCGTTGCCAGGTTAATAGAAACTTTAGCCATGGTAAAATTTTACTGGGCAAATGTACTTAGTTTTAAGGCAAGGAGTGTCATTTGGATTTAATTGTCTGAAGATGTCTGAACTCGAATTGAAAGAATTAAGGAATAAATAAACTCAGATTGTCATCACGAGGAACGAAGCAATCTAAGAGGAAAAGCTTGTAAGACTTTCATGATATCGGCGGTGATAAAAGGGACGTACATATTGCGGCTATTAGATTTCTATTAATTCTTTTGATTATGATAATTTCCATTCCAACAATTTTCATACTTTCAGGGCAATGAAGCGCTTGCTCATACTCCTGTTGATATTGACTGCTACGTTTGCCAGAGCGCAGCAATTTGGCGGCAACCCGCCATCAATCAAATGGAAACAGATCAATACACCCGCCGCAAGGGTCATATTTTCGCAGGGTATGGACAGCATCGCGCAGCAAGTGGCGGCCACAGTTGTACAGATGAATAGCCTTATTAAACCAACCATCGGGTTTAAACAAAGGCAGGTAAATATTGTGCTGCAAAATCAAACCACTGTTTCAAACGCTTATGTTGGCTTAGCGCCTTTCCGCAGCGAATTTTACCTAACGCCATCGCAAAATAGTTTTGATGTGGGCAGCTTGCCCTGGTGGCAGCAACTGGCCATACATGAATTTAGACACGTGCAGCAGTACAATAATTTTAATGTAGGTTTTTCGCGGGCGCTGAGGATTGTGTTTGGTGAGGGAGGACAGGCCTTAGGTAACGCCATGACCGTGCCCGACTGGTTTTTTGAAGGTGATGCGGTATTTAACGAAACCTTGGTGAGCAACCAGGGAAGGGGCAGGTTGCCTTATTTCTTTAACGGCTATCGGTCGCTGTGGGCTGCCGGGAAGGATTACAGTTGGATGAAGCTGCGCAATGGGTCATACCTGGATTTTACGCCAAACCATTATCCTTTAGGATACATGATGGTAGCTTATGGGCGTGAAAAATATGGCGATGTGTTCTGGAAAAATGTTACGCATGATGCGGCAGCTTTTAAAGGTGTCTTTTATCCTTTGCAGGGAGCTATCAAAAAATACTCGGGGCAAAATTATACGGTGTATCGCAACAGCGCGCTGGATTATTTTAAAGAGGAGTTTAAAGATGACGCACGAGTAAAGCTAAAAAGCAAACACTTTGTTGCAGATGAGGAATATCCTGCTTACGTAAACGATACCACGCTGATCTATCTGCGTAATACATACAGCCATGTGCCAAAATTTGTTATCCGCGAGGGTAGTAAAGAAAGGTCTATCGCTGTACAGAGTGTCACCAATGATAGCTATTTCAATTACAGTGGCGGTAAAATTATATACAGCTCTTATCGGCCCGATCTGCGGTGGGGTTGCCGAAATTATGGCGAGCTCCGCGTTTTGGATATAGCAACGGGCAGGGAGCGCTTACTCACACGAAAAACCAAATACTTTGCGCCATCATTCAGCTTCGATAATAAATCCATAGTTGCGGTAGATGTCCCTGCAACCGGATTGAGCAGACTGCATGTACTCGATGCGCAAAGCGGGAGGTTGTTGAACACCATTCCAAATCCTGATCATCTGTTTTATACTTATCCTAAATTTTACAGCACAGATCAACTCATCGCTGCAGTGCGAAATACCAAAGGCGAAATGAGCCTGGCGCTGATAGATACTAAAACAGGCAGCAATACCTATCTTTTACCATTCAGCTACGGGCCCATTGCGTTTCCGCAGGTAAAAGGCGATACCGTTTATTTTAGCAGAACCAACGGTAAAAATGATGAGCTTTTCGCCGTTGATATCAAAACCAGGCAAGCGTTTAGTATTAGCGGTGTGCCAAAAGGTTTGATAGGATATTATCAGCCTAATTTATCTACTTCTAAGCTCGCATTTACCACGTTTACGGCTAACGGATATCAGCTAAAGCAGGTTAGGTTGGATAGCATTAAACTTGAGTCTGCAGAATTGAGTACTAAGCCATCTGATATGAGCATAGCGGCGCTTGAACAGGATAGCGCAAGTCATTTCGTTGACAATGCCAAACCGCAGCAGTTCGAAGAGAAAAAGTACAGCAAAGCGCATAACCTTTTCAACTTTCACAGCATCTTCCCAACGCTTAATGATCCTAATTACTCGCTGGAGCTGGCCGGGCAAAATATTCTTAACACTTTTCAATCAAGCATTCTGTTTAATTACAACCGGGATGAGGGCTATAAGCAATTTGGTTACCAGGCTACTTACGGCGGGTTGTTCCCATACTTATCTGCAGGTGGAAGTTACACGGTTGACAGGCGTGGGTTTTATAAAGGCAACAGCATTTATTACAACGAAACATCACTAAATGGTGGGGTTACTTTGCCCTTCAATTTTAGCGAGGGCAGGCACTTTACCCGTTTATCTGTAGGTAGCAGCGTTAATTACAGTCGTAACACTTTCCACGAAGCATTTCGCAGCATGTTTAAGGACACTTATTATACTTACCTAAGCAACAGCATCGGTTTTAGCAACCAAACACAGCAGGCAAGGCAGCAAATAAATCCGCACTTTGCGCAAAGCATCAACCTTAATTATAAAACGACTGTTTTTGGCAGGGATGCCAAACAGTTTCTTGCTGTTGGCGCATTGTATTTCCCCGGCATATCTACAAATCACAGCTTGGTGTTTAATGGCGCTTACCAGCATAAAGGCCAAAATAATGCGGTTGGTTTTTCTAATGATTTTCCTTTCTCGTACGGATATTCTGCGGAGAGCCTTGATGACATGTACCGCATGGCTGTCAATTATCATTTCCCAATCGCTTATCCTGATGGTGGTTTTGGTAACCTTATTTACCTGATGCGTCTGCGCGGAAATGTATTTTTTGATTACACCCACGCCAGTGCCGCCAATATATTTGCCAACGGGGCCGGATTTGAAGGTAACTTCCGTTCGGTAGGTGGTGCGTTGTTCTTCGATACAAAAATATTTAATCAGGGTTCCGTGTCATTTGGTATCAGGTACAGTCGTTTGCTCGATCCTGATTTCTTTGGCGGCAGCGGAAGGGACAGGGTAGAGTTGGTGCTGCCGGTCACCATCTTTTAAATTTAGCTAAGCAATCCCGATGGTGTTTTGCAGTTCCTATGCATTTGCTACCTTTAGGCATTCGCTTACATTTTATGAAAAAACTATATACCCTTTGCTTCACGCTATCGCTTTTAGCTTGCTCAACCTTAACCAATGCCCAAAAAAGGCAATATGTTGACCTGGCAGGATTAGACCCTGCAACTAAACCGGGCGATAATTTTTTCCGCTATGTAAATGGGCGATGGTATGATACCGTTAAGATAGATAAAGACCAGGCAGGGGTAGGGTCGTATTCATTCCTGAATATTCCGCAGAAGCGTTTACTGCAGAATATTTTAGATAGCGTATCAAAATCAAAGAACACACCCGGAAGCATCGAGCAAAAAGTGGGAGATTTTTACGCTTCCGGTATGGATATGGCTACCATCAACCGCAGAGGTTATGAACCGGTGAAGCCTATTTTAAATCGTATCAATGCCATTAACAGCACCTCAGCTTTGCTTAAATTTTTGGCTACTGAACTTACCAACGGCAACAGATCGATAATAAGTTTTGGCATATCGCCGGATAACAAGAACAGCTCCATTAACATCGCACACGTTTACCAGGCAGGCACAGGCTTGCCCGAGAAAACGTACTATTACAAAACCGATTCGGCCATTCTGCAAGTGCAGCGCGCTTATAAAAATTACATCAGCAACTTATTCCAGCTTACAGGCAGCAGCAAGGCAACAGCTCAAAAAAATGCGGATATCGTTTACGGTATTGAGAAACAGTTAGCTGCAGGCAGCAAAACCAATATTGAGCTAAGGGATGTTAACGCCAACTTTAACAAAATGGCAGTGGCGGATATTGACCGCAAACAGTCTAATATTGGCTGGAAAACAATGCTAAGCAGCATAGGCTCTCAGGTCGATTCAATTGACGTAGCCCAACCGGGCTATTATGATAAACTGAACACAATGCTTAAGTCGGTAAGCCTTGCTGATTGGAAGCTTTACCTAAAATCGTCTACCTTACAAAATTATGCCGATGGTCTGAGCCAACCTTTTATTGATGCCTCCTTTGCATTTAATAAGGCACTATCCGGTGAGGACACGCAAAAGCCACGCAGGCAGATCATGACCTCATACGTTGACGGCCACCTGGGTATGGCTTTAGGACAGTTGTATGTTAAGCGATATTTTAACGAAGACGCGAAAAAACGAGTTCTGGCGCTGGTTAACAATCTCCAAAAATCTTTTGAGAACCGCATTAATCATCTCGATTGGATGAGCGACAGCACCAAGCAAAAAGCCAAGGAGAAGCTTTACACTATTATCAAAAAGATAGGCTATCCTGATAAATGGCGCAATTATGATGCTGTGCAGATCAGCAGGAACAAGTTTTTCGAAAATCTTCTGTCGCTCAACAAAAACGATTACCAATATGAATTGGCTAAGCTTAACAAGCCTGTTGATAAAACCGAATGGGGAACCACGCCATCTACTGTAACAGCTTACTACAATCCGCCGGTTAATGAGATCGTTTTCCCTGCAGGAATACTACAGTACCCTTACTTTGATTTTGCTGCCGATGATGCCATTAATTATGGCGGCATAGGGATGGTTATAGGCCATGAAATGACCCACGCCTTTGATGATCAGGGTGCCCAATATGACAAAGATGGCAACGTTAAGAACTGGTGGACTGCAGAAGATCTAAGCAAATTTAAAGAGAAGACCAGCCAACTGGCCAAGCTTTACAGCACATTTACAGTGTTGGATACCGTGCATGTAAAAGGATTGCTAACCTTGGGCGAAAATACTGCGGATAACGGCGGCGTTGCCATAGCTTATGATGCCTTTAAAATGACGGAGCAAGGTAAGGGTAACGAAAAGATTGACGGCTTTACGCCAGATCAGCGTTTTTTCCTCTCTATTGCCCGAATATGGCGTGTTAAAACAAGGGATGCTTTCTTGCGCACTTACGTTAATACCAATCCACACTCCCCGGCCATGTGGCGTGTAAATGGTCCGCTGATGAACTTTGAACCGTTTTACAAAGCTTTTGATGTAAAGCCGGGCGATAAAAACTACAAGCCGGTTGCTGACCGCGTAAGGATCTGGTAAGGTATATATGCAAAATTTTTAACGATTAAGTAAAAGTTCTTTAAAACTATCAAATGTTGTGCTGGTTACTTATTTGTAAGTAATGGGTACCAAACGCAATTCTATCAACTTCGTTATAATCTGCTTTGCCTTAGCGAAGCTGTTAATGCATTTTGCGGCTAACGGTAACTATGGCTTACATGCTGATGAACTTTATTACCTGGCCCTCAGCAACAAGCCGCAGTGGGGGTACATCGACAACGGTCCGTTCATCGTGTGGATGGTCAAGCTATCCGGTTTCTTATTCGGCGAAAGCTTATTTGCCTGGCGATTACTGCCGAGCCTGGCGGGCACGGCAATTTTAATCCTAACCGGTAAAATGGCTGAACGCCTTGGAGGCGGCAAGCCGGCAGTTGTAGCAGCCTGTATGGCAGTGCTTTGTTCGCCAGCCTTCACAGCAACTACTTATCTGCTGCAACCTGTCATTTTTGATCAGTTTTTCTGGACGGCTATTGCCTATTGCATTATAAGCTACAACGCAACTAAACATACTAAGTACCTGTATTTAGCTGCTGCTTGTACCGGCCTGGGTTTGTTAAACAAGTATTCAATATTGCTGTATCTGGCCTTCTTTGTTCTGCCTTTAATTTTAAGCATCAAACAATTAAGAAAACCGGTAAACTTTTTTGTATGCTTAGCTATCATCACCATTATCATTTTACCAAATGTTACCTGGCAGATCAATCATGGCTTCCCGGTATTTAATTATCTAAATGTGGTAACACATCGGCATATTTATAGTAGCCTGGGCGATTTTATCTTCCAACTGGTATTTTTTCATGGCGCTGCAATGGCTGTGTGGTTGGCCGGAGTAGCGTATCTGCTCACTACTAAAGATTGCATTAAACAGTATCGCGTAGCGGGATATGGTTTTTTAATTATGCTGCCTGTGCTGTATCTGCTTAATGGCAAACTTTATTATATCATGGGTGCGTTCCCTTTCTTAATGGCGATAGGAGGGGTTTGTTGGGAGAAAATGCTGGTGAAAGCCGCCAATGCTGTAAAGATTTCATTGGTAAGTAGCCTGGCACTTGTTACTTTGATAGCTTTACCGGTTGTGTTGCCGATCTTGCCTTTACCAATGACTAAACAATACATCGGTTTGATGAAAAATTATACCCCTATAACCCAGCCCTTAGTATGGGAGGATGGTAGGATACATCCTTTGCCGCAATACTTTTCAGATATGTTAAGCTGGCAGGATATGGCAACTAAGGTAATTAAAGCAGCAAGACGGAGCGGCGGGCATGAAAGTATTCCGGTGGTGTACACAGAAAGTTATGCCGCCGCAGGTGCCATCTGTTATTACAGTAAAAAGCCGTTAATTCTGGTAGCCGATGCAAACAGCTTTGCGCAGTGGTCGCCAATTACGTTGCCTCCACGAATCATCTATATCTCGCAGGAGAACTTGAAGATAGTTTCTTCGTATGCTGACGCGGTTACAAGATTTAACGGTATTACAGACGATTGTGCCAGTGCATCGCAATTGCATATCTATTTACTTAGCGGGCCAAGCAGTCGGTTTACAGACCGTTACCGAACTAATAAAAGTAAATTTGTAGCTGATCGCAAACCTTTAATTTCTGAGGATATCAAATTGACGGCTGAACGTTTAGTTTATTAATGCTTTGCTTTGGCCCGGTGGAAGCGTAAACCAAAAGGTACTGCCTTTGCCAACCTTACTATCAACTCCAATTTCACCGCCATGGCCGTGGATAATTTTGGCGCAAACATATAAACCCAAGCCCATGCCTGAGTATTGCGCACTCCTTACATCTGCTCGGTAGTAGCGGTCAAATAAAAACTTGAGTTTCTCTTCTTCTATGCCCTTGCCCTGGTCAGTGATGCTCACTTTGATCATTTCGGTTAATGATCGGTTTACATCAATGGTAAGCATTTTTGATTCGCTGGCATATTTAAGCGCATTATTGATAAGGTTTATCATCACTTGTTCTATTTTGCCGGTATCAGCATAAACAATTGCGGCACTTTCGCCGGTGATATTTACCTTGGTGTTTGCTATGTTTAAGTTGCCTGCCGTCTCATGTATCAATTGCACGACATCAAAAGTAGAGGCATTGATGGATAATTGTCCTAATCCAATGCTGTTAGCTTCCAGCAGGTCGGCGATGATCTTATTTAGTTTCTTTACGTTTTTAAAGCAGGAATTTACCAGTTTGATAAGTGAACTATTGTCAGACTGCCCCTTCAACAGCGCACGTTCTATAACCTGTATGTTTGCAGATAAACTTGTTAGCGGCGTTTTCAGCTCGTGGCTGGCAATATTTATAAAATCGTCTTTTTGTTGTTGCAGCAATTTCTGGTCGTTAATGTCGGTACATGTGCCAAACCATTTAATGATCTTGCCATGCTCATCAAAATAAGGTGCTGCCCTGCCTAAAACCCAAATATATTCGCCGGTGTATTTTCTTAAGCGGTACTCAATCTCGTAAGGCGTCCCGGTTTGTAACGAATGCCTCCAGGTATTCCAGGCGCGTTGCTGGTCGTCCGGGTGAAAAACCTGGTTCCAGCCCTCACCTTCGCTTTCCTCGTAAGATGTCCCAGTAAAATCGTACCAGCGCTGGTTATAATATTCGTGCATACCATTGGCATCTGTTACCCAAACCATTTGAATAATGGCATCAGCCATCTGCCGCAATAGCATCTCACTTTGTCTTATTCGTTGATCAGCAATTTCCTGTTCGGTAATGTCGATCATGCTGGCAACAAACTCAACCAGAGAACCGTCTATATGCAGCGGCACCACCTTCATGGATAGCCAATGTAAGCCATTTGCCTTATCTATAACACGGAACTTGGTCTCGTACGAGCCACTGTTCTTAACGGCATCATGAAATAATTTGCGTTGTTCATCAGTATCATCAGGATGGATGGCCTTGAAGGTGCCTGCCCCTAAATTTTCATCGTGAGAGGTGCCTGTAAGTTTCATCCAGGCATCGTTAACATAAATACAAGATACACCTGCAGAACGCCATATCATGTACGGCGATTCATCTGCCAGAGCCTTAAAATACCGCTCTCGTGATTTGAGGAGTTTACTTTCAGTAACATCAGTTATGGAATGGATGATGTATTCAAGTTTACCATCAAGCACAACCGGTGTGTTCACCGGTACCCAGAAACGTTCTACAAATTCACCATCATCAGGAAGTCTTACAGGGTAGCGCTGCACCGGCATTTCATCCTTGCAGAGCGTTGCAATCACTCTTTGAAAAGATGCCGTCAAGTTTTGTTCACCGTCGGCTAACTCGTCACCCGGTACATTAGGAAATACCTCAAATATACCCTTACCGATGATCTCATCGCGGGTAGTGTAAGTGGCTTCATTGTAAGCCTCGGTAATTTCTACAATGGTAAAGGTTGGATAATTTGGCAAAACCACGAGGTAATTACCGGGCAAATTTTTGATGATTGCCAGCAGGCCCTGGGGATCTTTAACCTGTGTGATATTCAATTACTGTAAGTTTGGACGTAAATGTAACTGTAAATTCTGAAACAGAGATTTTGTTTGCAGCAAATAGCAACTTACACTTATTGAAATTCATTGCTACCTTTGCCCATCAAACCTATGCAAAAAAACCTTTATCTATTTCTCTTTTTCGCAATTATAAGTTTAACATCCTATGCCCAATCCAAGGGTAACCTTACCGGCTCTGTTACCGACCGCACAACCTCACTTGGGCTGGCTGATGTTAACATTGTGGTATCACCGTCTGGTAGCTTCTCTGCCATTAGCGATTCGCTTGGGCGGTTTAAGATAGAGGGCATACCGGTGGGGACGTACACTTTTCGTATTTCGCGTTTAGGGTACAAAAGCGAAACGGTTTATAACATTGTCATCTCATCCGGCAACGAGCAAACCTTTAACGTAGAGTTGGATAGGATTGATACCCTCAATGAAGTTAAAATTGTTGCCGCAAGATCTGCAACGGCAGCAACACTGGCGACACCCCTATCTGTTCAGCGCCTCACTGCCGAAGAGATCAGGAGCAATCCGGGCGGTAATTTTGACGTGTCACGCGTAATACAAGCCCTGCCCGGCGTTACAGGTACAGATGGCAGCAGCGGTAGTTTTCGAAACGATATCATTATACGAGGCGGCGCACCCAACGAAAATGTCTTTTACCTGGACGGGATAGAGATGCCGGTGATCAACCACTTTTCAACCCAGGGAAGCAGCGGCGGCCCGGCCGGTATTTTAAACGTATCTTTTTTACAGGATGTTAAGCTAAGTAGTTCTGCCTTTGATGCACGTTACGATAATGCATTGAGTTCCGTGTTACAGTTCACCCAAAAGAACGGCAGTACCGATAGGTACCAGGGCAATGTAAGGCTTAGCGCATCTGAGCTTGCATTGACCACTGAGGGGCCCATCTCACCCAAAACTGCGTTTCTTGCCTCGGTAAGGCGCTCATATCTGCAATTGCTTTTTTCGCTTTTAGATATACCTGTACGGCCAAATTATTATGATTTCCAAACCAAGATAACGCATAAACTCAATCCAAAAACAACACTTACATTTATTGGAGTTGGGGCTATAGATGAGTTCAAATTTGGAACAATCAAAAACGCCACGCCCGAAAAACTTTATAGTCTTGCCAATTCGCCCAGTATCAATCAATATAACTATACCATTGGCGCTACGCTTAAAAGATCTTTGAGGAACGGTTTTTTGAACCTGGCATTGAGTAGAGACCTGCTGAATAACCGTATCGAAAAATACGATGATAACGATCAAAACGATCCTTCTAAATTGAGATTGGATATTGGCTCGCGCGAGATAGGGAATAGGTTACGTGCGGATTTCAACTTTAGTAAAGATGGTTGGCAATGGTCGTACGGCGCTACTGCCCAGTACATTCAGTTCAACAACGATTATTACCAGCGCTATCGCGCCCAATTAAATGATGAAAATGGCAATGTGACGCAGCCGGCACAAATATTTCAATCGAAGGCGACATTAAATTATTTCAAGTTTGGTGCCTTTGCACAAGCAGGCAAACGTTTCTTAGATAGCAGGCTTGGTGTAAACCTGGGTGTACGCACCGATATGAACTCCTTTACTTCAGACGGTATGAATGCCGGACGCACGCTTTCGCCTCGCATATCGTTCACATATGCACTTGCCGAACAATGGAACCTGAACGCATCTGCAGGTATTTACTATAAATTACCTGAAAATACAATTTTAGGCTTTACCGACGCAAATGGTAATTACCTGAATAAATCTGCCCTTTATACGCGCAGCACGCATTATGTAGCGGGAGTAGAGTTTTTGCCGCGGGCGTCAACACGTTTTACCCTCGAGGTTTATAACAAGCAATACAGGAACTATCCTGTATCTGTACGCGATGGTATTTCGCTGGCAAACGAAGGTGGCGACTACAACGTGGTGGGCAACGAAGCCGTAGCAACAGTCGGCAGCGGGCAGGCTTATGGTATCGAGTTTTTTGCCCAGCAAAAACTGACAAGCCGGTTTTTTGGTGTACTGTCTGCCAGTGTCTTCAGGAGTAAGTTTACAGGTCTTAACGGCAAGTATGTGCCATCTGCTTTTGACAGCCGTAGATTGGTATCGCTTACTTTGGGATATAAATTGCCAAAAAATTACGAGATCGGGCTCAAGTTCAGGTATGCAGGCGGTGTGCCCTATACGCCGTTTGATGATGCTGCCTCAAGGGCCAATTATCTGACCACCGGGGCGGGCGTTTATAATTACAGCCAGGCAAATACGTTAAGGCTCGGACCGTTCAACTCATCGGATATTAGGATAGATAAACGTTGGAACTTCCGGAAAACCAGTTTTGATCTGTACATTGATGTAACTGATTGGTATGGTGCCATCTTCCCGGCTTATCCGGATTATACGTTTGCCCGTACAACTGATAACACCGCCTTTTTAACAACCGACGGCAAACCTATACGGCAAGATGGCTCTAACGCTGTACCTCTTTTGCTAAAGAATACTTCGGCCGGCACATTGCCAACCATTGGCTTTATCTGGGAGTTTTAACTTTCGGTAGAGTGTAACTTGACCGAAATAAATTGATATTTCTGTTACTAAGTCCACGAGGGCTCATTATATAGATTTAAAGATCATTAAAGTGCCCAATCAACCCTAAGCGAGCTACTTGTCTCGCTTTTTTACGTTATACCTATTTTCGAAGATGAAATTTAAATAGCTAACTCTTAGTGCTTTATTAATTAATAATATTTTTTTATTGTACTTAAAGTTAACAAAAAGATTGCGCTACCCGTTTAAGGGTTAGTAGCGTTAATTATGTTTCTCTTTGAGAAAACATAATTGACATAGTGAGCATGTCTATCCCCCATAATCATGAAATTGTTAACAAATCAATCCGCTTTACCTAAACACACACACATTCGAGAAATTCCTCAATGATGTGATGTTATGAGATATTTTACAATTGCTATAGCTATTCTGTGTTTTTTTGTAAGCAACAAAGTTTATGCACAGGGTTGCTTAATCCCGAATTACGACCCTTATAATAAAGTATTTAACGTACCCACCTCAACCGGCGCAAGAACGTTTCTGGCAGGTAACGGCCGGAACTTTGTATTGTGGCAGGGTGTCTGTGGGCCGCATACTTATGTTGCAACAACAAGCAGCCCAAATGGTAGCTGCACAGTACAAGGTATCACACAAACAGGAACTTACTACCCAACTGTTTCTACGCCATTTACCAGTCCCTGTCCAGTTCCACTGGATGACCATATATGGGTTGTCTTGTTTTTAACGTTTATCCTGTCATTTTTTATGCTGAAACAGAATAACACAAACCATGTAAAAACGTAAAAATATTCCTAAGGATGTACGGTTGCCCATCCTTCGTATTGGCGCAGGATAATTTCGCCGTTACCACTCGGCACGTAAGAGATAAAATCAAAGAGTGTATTTTTATCTATATGTCTTTCTCTTACTGTGTTGCTGCATTGTGCCAAAATTACTCCTTTGGCTTGTAAACCTTTTAGCGCTTGCTCAAAGGGTCCGCTTTTTTGATAGGTAGCTACGCCATCGCCGAAAGCTATGAGCTCTATGTTCAATTTGCTTTTTAAACGTGGGTCTTCAAGGGCGTTATTGATGTTTCTGATCGTAGCACCTATCTTTTTTTCATCACTTGAATTTATGATGTAAAGTGCATCATAATGATTTATTTTAGGTTGTGCACCTGTAAAGGCGGCAGGATCGGTGGTTTGGGCTACCGCTGGTTTCATAACAAAAATGCCTGCGGCAAGTACCAGTAATCGGAATAGTTTTTTCATGAGTTTTTATTTTTGTGGGTTAGTAACTGAACTCTTCGATCGGCCGTTATGTGCGGCTTTGATTGGCGCAAACGGCCCATACTTATGCTGTTTTTCGCTAAAACTGTCTGGATATGGTCCAAATGGAAAATCGATCGGTTTTTTATTTAAATCTTTCCAATCGCTATGCTGGTTTTGATGAGCACGGGGCTTTGATTCTATAAATGCAGCTACATCCCAGGCCTCCTCATTTGTTAGTTGCGGATTTTGGTAAGTGGCTCCGAGTGGCATGTTGTTTTTCACGAAGCCTGCCAGACTGCCAAGGCGGTACATCCCGGCTCCATCATTGTAGCTATGATTGCCCCATAATGGCGGGTAGGTGTAATCGGTACCATCGTGCGACAGAACTCCTTCGCCATTTTGCCCATGGCAATTTTGACATTTAAGCGAGTATACGGCATTGCCTTTTGCAGTATCTGCTGCGAATTTTAAATAAGGCATTTTCTCAGTACTTGCTCCGATCAGGTTGACGCCATGTTTACCATCCTTACCGACCCAACGCATATAAGCTAATATAGATTGAATTTCGCGGCCAGAGGTATCCGGCGCTTTTCCATTTAAACTGCGTTCAAAACATTCTACCAATCTTTCAGCCGGCGATTCGATCTTTCCGGCTCTTCGGCTCATTTTAGGATAAGCGTTGATAAAGCCGCTAAAATTATTGCCATATAGACGAGTGCCTGCATCTAAATGACAATTTTGACAGTTCATGCCGTTTGTGATTTTTGCTATTGTTCCCTTAGGGCCTAAATACTTGCTCGTATGAGTAATTAGGTCCCGGCCATATCTGATCATTTCGCCTTCCTTTCCGGTAGGTGTAGTTTCATCTTTCGGCGCTCTCCAAGTATTGGAAGTTATTTGATGTAAGGTGCTTGTTCCTACGCCAGATCCACCATTTGCCATAACTTTACTGTTGCCTAATTTTAATAATTCAGGTTGCTTTCTCATCAGAGCCACAGTAGCTATAGTTACGCAAGCTGCGCAAAACATTACAATATAAACGAGATATCTTGGCAAGTTGGTAATGGCTTTAGTGTATTCATCCTTTTGCCGCGGCTTTTTGATGAGTAGCTATTAAGAAAGACTAAATATACTATTGTAATATTGATATAAAGCCCCATAGTTTCGATAATGCCCTGAGAAAAAATTCTAAGCCATCAGCATATGATCAAATTCCAAAAATACCGATCCAATAGATCGGATGTAAAGAAAATTTTTTTAGAATAATCCACTTTAAACCGGCAATGCGCGGAATAACCTTCTTTTATTTGGGTAAATCCAGACTTAAATAAACCTCATTTTCATATTGGCAATGCTTAAAGCTGTGCAACTTTTGCACAGCTAAGTTGGTAATTCACCACTACAGGTACACACATTTCTCTAAAATTCACGATTGGTGATACAACCCCTTAAATCAGCCATTTTCTTGCCTTGGCTTCCGTAATTTAACATCATAATATTTATTCGATATCCGCATAAATATTCTCTTTAAAAAGAAAGCGCTTTATGTAAGCGAAATGGCGAAGCTATACTTTAACCCGAGAATGCCGCAGTCTTTCTTTTTGTAAAAGCATAATCAATCTTAAACAATACGGTCTATTATGAGCAAAAAGCGCGTGCTGCTGCTTGGGATTAATTTTTCTCCCGAGCTCACTGGCATAGGAAAATACACCGGCGAAATGGCCGAATGGCTTGCCGGCAGCGGTTTCGATTGTACTGTGGTAACGTCATTCCCGTACTATCCGCAATGGAAAATGCAGAAACCTTACACGGGAAAATGGTATAAAAAAGAAGTATCGGCAGATGGCAATTTGTGTGTTTACCGGTGCCCTTTGTATGTACCTGCTTCGCCAACAGGTATTAAGCGCATTTTACATGAACTAACGTTTTGCTTCACCGCATTTTTTGTTTTGCTGAGGTTGTTTTTTAAACCATCAAACGATATCGTCTTTTGTATGGCTCCACCTTTTTTGCTTGGCTTTTTAGGCCTATTCTACCGTTTTTTTAAAGGCGGTAAATTGGTTTATCACATCCACGATATGCAGATAGAAGCAGCCCGTGATTTAAACATCCTGAAGTCTGACGCATTGTTCAGATTTCTATTTAGAATAGAGAAATATATTCTAAACAGCAGTGACTATGTAACCACTGTTGCCGTGGGAATGAAAAAGAAAATTGAGCTTAAAACCAGGCATAACGTTATACATTTTGCCAATTGGGTGGCTATTGAAAACTTTTGGCCCCTTACAAACGACACATCTGCAAAACAGCATTGGGGCTTTAAGGAAACCGATAAAATTGCCCTCTACTCGGGTGCGATAGGAGAAAAGCAGGGGCTCGAATCGCTTATAACCGTAGCTGAAAATCTGAAAAATGAACACCATATTAAAATTGCCATATGCGGCACAGGGCCATACAAGGAGCGCCTGATGCAAATGACAGAAGAGAAGAACCTGGATAACATCGTCTTTTTGCCACTTCAGGAGATGGATGTGTTTAATCGCTTCTTAAATATGGCCGATGTGCACCTCATCATTCAAAAAAGAAAAGCAGGTGATTTAATGATGCCATCTAAACTAACTAACGTACATGCTGTGGGCGGGCTTGCATTAATAACTGCCGACCCAGGCACTAATTTGCATGAGGTAGTAACCGAGCACAATATTGGCGTACTGATACCTGCGGAGGACGACAAAGCTTTACAAGATGCAATTGTAAGGTGTTGTGCTGATGACTTCACCCCTCAAAAAAGGAACGGCCGTATTTATGTGGAACGGCATCTCGCCCGTACCAGTATACTAAAAGCATTGTTAGCAACAGTAAGTGGCGATTCCGTAAACGCAGATGCGAATCCTTCTATGGTTAAACCGGTACTTAGCTAAGGTAGTGGTATGAAACAAGTGGTATTAGTTTTCAGGAAACCGTTTGAAGGGCAGGTAAGCATTGAGTATTTATTCTACAGCTTGTCTTCTTATCTGAAGAAACAAAACGTCAGTATCATAAACAGGCAGCTGTCGCATTACAGCAAGGGCTTGCTTAACCGTTTGCGCAACGTGTTCACAATAACGCATTATCACAAAAAAATAATTCATGTTACCGGTGATGTGCATTACACGATACTGGGCGCTTGGTTTAGCAAAAGAATTCTTACCATACACGATCTGGGTTTTATGTTAAATAAAGGCCCGGCGGCCAAATTCACGTACTGGCTTTTTTGGATCTACCTGCCGGTAAAATTTTCGCACAAGGTTACTGTAGTGTCAGAAAACACTAAACGAGATCTGTTAAAGTACATCAATGTAGAAAATTCAAAGGTTACGGTAATAAGCAATTTTATTGATGCCATTTACAAACCTGTTGTTAAACCAAAATGTAATTCATCAACCATTCAATTGCTGCAGATTGGTACTGCTTTTAATAAAAACATAAGCCGTTTGCTGGATGCTTTAGAGGGGCTTGATTGTGTACTAACCATAATAGGTAAACTAACTGATAACCTGAAAAAACAGTTAAAAGAGAAACACATAACATACAGGAATTTAACTGATCTGAGTATTGATGATCTGTATCTCGAATATCAGCAGGCCGACTTACTGTGTTACGTCTCTACCCTTGAAGGTTTTGGTATGCCCGTTTTAGAAGCACAGGCAACCGGGACCCCCGTTGTGTGTTCAAACTGCTCATCAATGCCCGAAATAGCGGGAGACGGTGCTTGTTACGTTGATCCGTACGATATCGCATCAATAAGAAACGGTATTGAACAAGTTGCCAATGATAAACAATTAACCGCAAAACTGATATCAAGCGGCCTTATCAATGTCCGGAGGTTTTCTAAGGATGCCGTTGCAAAAGCTTACCATAAGATTTATCAGGACCTATAACAAAACCATTTAATATTTATGAAAATACTGCATGTTATCGGGGCATTTGATAAAAAGCTCGGAGGCACTTATTCCGCTATACTTTCTATCATAAGGATTGAAAAAGCCTTGGGCTTTGATAATGAGGTGCTTTCGCTTGTTTCAAACGGCCAGGAGTATGATAGTGAACTTGATGAACTGGTGCACTTGTTTCCGCCATCTTTTCCTTATATGTTCAGTAACTCGTTGCGGGCAGATAACTGGATGACAAAAAATATTAACCGCTTTAGCCTGGTTATAATACATGAAGTGTGGGGAGCTACAGCCATAAAAGCAGCTCATAAAGCACATAGAAATAATATACCCTATGTGATTTGGCCGCACGGTTCGCTTGATCCGTTTGATTTGCAAAAGAAACGGTTACTGAAAAAGCACCTCGCCAGCAAGTTTGTAAAGTCAGTAATACGCAACGCAGCTGCTATTTGCTGTACTTCAAAACTCGAAGGCAATTTATTGCAAACTTACAACGAGCCCAATGATAACATTTACACACTGCCATTACCCATCAATTACGAAGGCAAAGGGAACAGGCAGGCATTCAGAGAACGCCATAAGATAGGTAAGAAAGACTTTGTGTTGCTGTTCTTGTCAAGGGTTGACTATAAGAAGGGACTTGACCTGTTGCTAAAAGCCGTGCAGATGTTTATAGACCGATCATGGACTTATAATACGCGGATATTAATAGCCGGAAAGGGCAGCGAAAGCTATGAAACCTATATCAAATTTCTGGTCAAAGATTTCCAGATCGAGAAATACGTGATTTTCGGTGGCTTTTTAAGCGGGCAGGATAAAGCCGACGCCTACGCAGGCGCAGATTGCTTTGTGCTGCCATCAATGAATGAGAATTACGGCATTGCGGTTATCGAATCGTTGCAATCCGGTTTGCCGGTGCTGATATCAGATAATGTATACATATGGGAAGATATTGTACCTGATGGCGGATGGGTATGCAAGAATCAAATAGAATCAATCTATGCACAAATAATTGAGATACATAAAGCTTTTTTAAGCAGAGAAATTGAAGATAAAGACCCGGTTGCGGTAGGTAATAAATTTAACCAGGAAAACCTAATGCCCCAATATGCCGCATTTTATGACCGCATGCTGCACAAACGACCTCAACCTGTAATTAATCAAGAATTATTTATATAAACCATGCAGTACCAAGATTTAAGTTCATTTACTGTGCCGTCAAATTTTCGCGGTAGGTCAAAAGTAGTAGTACAGCTTTGGTGGTTAGTGCAGAGCACGTTTTTTGCATTATCACCGCAGGTTTTTTTTGGCTGGCGCCGGTTTTTGCTGCGACTGTTTGGGGCCAAAATTGGCAATAATACATCTATCAGGCCATCGGTTAAAATTACTTATCCGTGGAAGTTAACCGTTGGTGCTAATACCTGGATAGGCGATGCTACAACGCTTTATACCTTAGGAGAGATCATCATAGGGAACAATGTTGCCATAGCGCACCGTGTTTACTTAAACACCGGCGGCCACATTTATACAAAGCCAACTTTTGATATTTTCTGCGAACCTATCATTATCGAAGACGAATGCTGGATCACTAATGATGTTTTTGTTGCATCGGGGATATCCATAGGTAAGGGAACCATTGTTGGCGCGCGTAGTACAGTACTGCATAGTCTTCCATCAAATAAAATATGTGTAGGATGCCCGGCCCGCCCGGTAAAAGACCGCATACCTGTCCCATCAAATGAATTTAATAACGCTAAAGATCTGTTGAATGTTTAAGGTATTAGTAACCGGTGGTTCGGGGTTTATTGGCACCAACCTTATCACCAATTTGCTCAAAGATAATTTTCAAGTGCTTAGTGTTGATATTGCCCTACCGGCAAATCATGATCACTTATCTAAATGGGAAATGCTGGATATTTTAAATTATCGGGAGTTGGAAAAAACAGCTCTTGCATTTGATCCTCATTTTATTGTACACCTCGCGGCGGTAACTGATCTTAATGGTAAAACATCAAATTATTACCACACTAATGTTGAAGGTACTCAAAATGTGATCAAGGTAGCCGAAAAATTACCGCGCTTAAAAAAGATAGTATTTGCCTCTTCAATGTACGTTTGTAAACCCGGTGATGTACCGGCAGATTATAAAACCTTCAATCCTCACACATTATATGGCGAAAGTAAGGTAGAAGGGGAACGCCTGGTGAATGAAATTAAAGATGCTAATTACAAATGGGTAATCATTAGGCCCACATCCATATGGGGCCCATGGTTTAAGATACCCTACGTTGATTTTTTGATGTGGTTTACAAAGGTAAATTTGTAAATTTTAATAAAATATGCACAAAACTTACGGCTACGTAGGTAATACGGTTTTCCAAATACGGTTACTAATGGCCGCCGATGATGTCTATAGTAAAACATTTTACCTGGGAGACATGCAACCAACACCAATATCAGAGTGGGCAAACGAGATCTCTGAGAAACTTGGTAAAGGCCGGGTAAAATCAGTCCCTTTTATTATCGTAAAAGCAGCAGCATTGTTTGGTGATGCTTTATCAAAACTTAAAATCAGTTTTCCTCTTACAAGTTTCAGGCTTCAAAATATGATGACAGATAACATCTTTTCTTTGAAAGACCTTTACGCAATAACCGGCGATGGGCCTTACACCCGTGCCGAAGGTACCACAGAAACTATTAAATGGCTGGTAAAATACAGAAGTTACCGCTTGCCTGCTAAAGCAGATATATCTGCATAAAATTAATCTGCTACCAATAATTCTTAAAGCTAAATTTATGCAAAACAAGTACCTGTATTTTCTTCGTTTGGCTTTGTTTGTGTCTGATTGTATCGCACTTAATCTGGCTTTTTTTACTGCTTCAAATATCGCGGATATTCAACGTGCCAACAGTTTTAATGACTGGAAGTATTCATATTTTGTTATCATACTTATTTGGGTTATGACCTCAACAGTGTTTAAACTGTATCAATTAAACCCGATTAATAATTTCAAGGGAGTTGTATGGGCAACCGTGCAAAGCACGCTTATGCAGATATTTATATTTCTTGCATATGCCAATTTTGTAGGTACCGAACATATTTGGTATTTCCTGTTGATCTTTATCACAGTTTTATTTTCGGCGTTTATTGTAAGCCGCTACCTCTTCATGATAACCGAGCCTTTTGTAAATAAGTTTTTTGGGCCCAAAAAAACGATTTCATTGTTTGAGCTCTATTCATCAAACAGGCAATTGGCACCTTACTTAAATAGTTATGCCATGCATCACCAGTTTGAGGCGGTAACCATTGACGGACATAAAGATTGGGAAAACGAAAATGAAGCATCTGCTTACCGTCACTTTTTTAAAGAATCAGCAGAAAAGGGGTTAAGTGAGGTGTACGTATCATTACCAACCGTTAATGCCGAAATTACTGCTCAGTTACAAAAAGAAGCAGATCGGTATGGTATAAGGCTAAAGCTGATCTATAATTATAACAGGTTCATTCAGTCACCATTTTTGACAAATATAGGTAACATACCAGTTCTAAGTCTTCGGAAAGAACCTTTAGAGGATATCAACAACATAGTAGTAAAACGCCTGTTCGATATTGTCTTTAGCTTGTTGGTTATAGTACTTATTCTCAGTTGGCTGTTTCCCATCATTGCTTTGCTAATAATCTGTGAAAGCAAAGGTGATGTGTTCTTCAAGCAGATGCGTAATGGTTTGAACGGAAAGCAATTTCAATGTTACAAATTCAGGAGTATGCGGATAAACAGCTTTGGCGATATTCTGCAAGCCCGAGAAAACGATAGCCGTATCACTACCATAGGTAAATTTTTACGCAAAACCAGTATTGACGAGTTACCGCAGTTTTGGAATGTTTTGATTGGTAACATGAGCATTGTTGGCCCAAGGCCCCATATGCTTAAACACACAGAAGAGTACCGCGCGCTTATTAATAATTACATGGTTAGGCATTACTTAAAACCAGGTATAACAGGCTGGGCACAGGTAAACGGGTTTAGGGGCGAAACCCAAACGCTGGATCTGATGGAACAACGAGTAGAACACGACATCTGGTATATCGAAAACTGGTCTACCAAACTTGATGTGCAGATCATATACAAAACCTGTTTCAATATTTTTAAAGGCGAAAGTAAAGCTTACTAATTTTCGTAACCAACAACCAATATATAACCCCAAAGTTCATAGCATAGCGATTGCACTTGCGTCCGTCCCGTAATGTGCGATCCTGCTGTGGGCAAACCCAGTAGTTCTATCCAGATGAATATCGTAAACTCTGTTAAATACGACTATATAATTATTGGCGCTGGTTTGGTGGGCTTATCGGTTGCATATCAACTTAAATTAAAAAAACGTAGTGCTAAAGTACTTGTCATCGAAAAAGAATCTACAGTAGCACAGCATCAATCAGGTCATAACAGTGGTGTTGTCCATAGCGGCATCTATTATAAGCCCGGGAGTTTAAAAGCGCAAAACTGCATTGCGGGTTACAAAAGTCTTTTAGAATTTGCCAAAGAATACGGTGTCCCATTTGACATATGCGGGAAAATCATCGTAGCCACCAAAGAGCAGGAAATTGATCGGTTACATTCCATTTACGAGCGCGGTATAGCGAATGGTTTAACAGGAGTTAAGTATATCTCAAAAGAAGAAATAAAAGAAATTGAACCGCATTGCGCAGGCATAAAAGCATTACACGTACCGCAAACAGGTATTATTGATTACCCTGCTATGGCTTTGACCCTGCTTGATCTTTATCATAAACTGGATGGAGAATCTCGCTTTGGTGAAAGTGTTATAAAGGTTGAATCGAAAAGTGATACCAATGAAGTGGTCACAACGGCCGGTAGTTATACAACTAAAAAGTTGGTAAGCTGCGCGGGGTTGTTTTCTGACCGGATCGCTAATTATACAGAGACGGAAAATGATCTGAGGATCATTCCTTTTAGGGGCGAGTATTACGAACTGAAAAAAGAAAAGCAATATTTAGTTAAAAATCTTATTTACCCGGTGCCTGATCCCAATCTTCCTTTTTTGGGCGTACACTTTACTCGTATGATAGGTGGCGGGGTTGAAGCAGGGCCAAATGCAGTTTTAGCTTTTAAACGCGAGGGCTACAAGTTCAGCGATTTTAACGCACGCGATTCTTGGGAAACCCTAAGCTGGCCGGGCTTTTGGAAAGTGATGGGCAAATATGGTAAAACAAGTATTGGCGAGATACATCGTTCGTTGTCAAAATCAGCTTTCACAAAAGCACTGCAAGTTTTAGTGCCCGAAATTACTGAAGCCGATATGGTAAAAGGCGGGGCCGGAGTGCGCGCGCAAGCCTGCCACAGGGATGGTAGCCTGGTTGATGATTTTAAGATTTTAAATAAACGCTCTATAATTCACGTTCTTAATTCACCGTCGCCGGCGGCTACGTCATCTTTAGCAATTGGCAGATATATACTGAATGAAATAGATTGAAAACTGTCGCATCCTTTAAATGACAGTTTCATAATGCCCCCTCATTAAATTTTGCTAATCCAATTAAGTATGACCCATGTTACGGAAAAAGACGTCCTCGGTTTTTTAGAAAACAAGATAACGTATCACGTCCGCGAGATACATCGCATAAAAGAAATAATATCTGCCATTAATGATAACTATCTCGAGAGTATGGAGGCAACCAGCAGCATGCTTGAGGGGCTTTCGTCAGAACTGCTTGCAATCGGGCATCAAAGGCAGGTAGCCAAGACTCCGGGAAGATATAAACCACTTGTTATACCGGAAAGTTACAGGCCGCAATTGTCATTGAGTTTAAAAATAGCTTTTGTACTTAGTAAGATAAATGCAGGCGTTAAAGATGAAATAGCCAGCCATTTAATGTTGCTACAGCCCGAGTTGCAATTAGAACCGCTGATCAAGCATCTTTCTACTGTATTGTCTGATCTGAAATCTAAAAACTTGTTGGCCACGATCAAGGACGGAAGACGATATCGCTACAGCCTGGTGCAAAACAGTCATTAATTTTCATATCAATATCCGTTAATCATGATCAAGCAGTTGGTAACCGTAGTAATACCAATTTATATGGAGAAGCCCACAGCGCTTGAACAAGTTTCATTGGCACAAACGCTAAAAATTCTTGGTAAATATCCTATAACATTCATGACACCGGTTGATCTTAATGTTAATTGGTATGAAAATTTTTGCGCGGGTAAAGGCGAGATAGTATTTGAAAGGTTTGCCTGGAAAGGGTACGAGCAATTTAGTGTTCTACAAAGCAGCCCTGTCTTTTACAAGCGTTTTTTACCCTTTCAGTTCATACTTATATGCCATTTAGATGCCTTCGTATTTACCGATCAATTGGAGAAATGGTGCGCCAAGGGGTACGATTATATAGGCTCTGTGATTTACAACCCTGTATTCAATTTTAAAAACACAACCATCAGAAAACTAACGGGCTTTACCCGGCCCGAGTATTTTGGCAATGGAGGTTTCGGTTTAAAAAAAGTGAATACCTATTACAACATCACTTTGAAGTTTAAAATATATATTGATCTATATCATTTTATACGGAAGCTTCGCAAGAATCCATTTTACGACGATCTGTTTTTTACACAGCATTTTCCTAAACTTTCACCGTCATTTACCATAGCACCATTAGAAATGGCGCGTTGGTTTGGTGCCGCATATGAGGATTTTATCGAAAGCGAACTTCCTTTCAGCAATAAAAAAAGTGCAACACTACCATTTGGTATTCATGGCTGGATACAACACAATCGTGAGTTTTGGCTGCCATGTATAAGAGAATACGGTTACACAGTTTAATATTATTGATTATGCGATTGTTAGACACCATAAAACTTGATATTAAAATAAATAGTTGCAGCAGAAAAGCCACGATAGCGGTTGTAATGTTTAGAGTAGCTCATTCTGTAAAAACGCGTAAATATTTATTGGCGAGGTTATTAGGCTTTCCGGTGCTCGCAATATATCAGTTATTAATAGTTTGGTTTTGGGATATTGATATTCCCAGCGAAACCGAAATTGGTGTCGGCTTTAATTTAGCACATGGCAGCAAAGTTGTGATAGATAGTGCAACTAAGTTAGGAAACCATGTATCGGTCCGCCAGGGTACAACTATAGGTAACAAGGGCGCCCATATAAATTCGCCCGTAATTGGTAACCACGTTAATATTGGCGCAAACTGTGTAATAACAGGCGGCATATCAATCGGCAACAACGTAACCATTGGCGCAGGCACTGTAGTAACTAAGTCAATTCCATCTAATTCCATTGCATATGGTAATCCTTTAAAAATTGTAGGTAAAACCATAATTGGCAAGGTAAATCCTACAAATTTTAAGCGGATCCAACTTGTTGAAAAACAAGGTGAAATGTTGAACAACGGTTTGTACACAAGTGCATAATTGACATTATATGATAACACGCCTAAGCAGTATAAGCCAGGAGAAACTCCTGTCGGTTTTTGTTGATTATCTCGATATAGTTTACCTGGCCAAAACTCACTTTGTTGAGCGTTTTTCAGAAGTATCTGATAGTGCAAACTTTAACGATTTAAAGGCTGCTATCGATGAGAATGTGTACGATATCAGAAACCAGATAATGCGAATTGAGGCTATCTACATTATTATAGAACGTGACCCCGACATGGGTGCATGTGATGCATTTGTTAATATGGCCGAGGAAGCATTTTACAAGATTCAAAAAAACAGTATTGATACACAGATAAGGGACCTGAATATTCTTTTTTACATGCAAAGTATCGAAAATATGGAAATAGCAGCGTTTCAGGTTTTGCAATTAATAGCAACCAGGCTTAAGTTAAAAGCGGTAAGGGCTATGCTTCGCGAGAGTTTTGATGAAGCGAAAGAAGATCGTGTGCTGCTCTTATCCATTATGGGAAAAATGATAAACGTTTGATCTGCGAACGTATTTTGACAATGAGTATCAAGTTCTTTATAAAAATAATGATCAGTTTATTTCAGGAATTAAACGGTTGCATGGTACTTGCTGCCGTTTATAAAAAACTGCTTTTATGTTAGGGTTTTCAGCAAAAGCGTTAACAACGTTATTTGTGCTGACGGGATTTGTGCAGCAGGTGAAGGCAGTTAACGTAAACAATCCCAAAACCGCTGCCCAATATGTTTCACCTGAAGATTACGGCGCTGCCGGAGATGGAATAAAAGATGACACACGTGCTATTCAAAGCATGTTTAGCAGCGCGATATTAAAAAAGCTAAAAGTTGTAATCCCTGCAAAAACTTACAAAATTACCAGAACTATAAGCATTGTGCCTCCAGCCGGCTCTAATGAGTTTAGGCTGGATGTAGAGGCTAATGGGGACAATATATTTTTGTACGGAGGCTCAACAGGCGCATGCCTGCGTATCGTAGGGCTTCGTTTTTCTACATGGAAAGGTGTGAAAATAAAGTTGTTAAACGCTCCAAATATTGTCGGTATTGATCTGGATACTGATGGAACTGCTCATTCCACCTCGAATATTAATTTTACAACATGTCATGTAAGCTTGGGTAAGGGTATAGGGCAGCGGGGCTGGCGCATGGGTGCAGTATCTGGTGGTGGTGCTGATATCAGTATCATAAATTGGAATAACTGTTCTGTATATGGCAACTATGGCAAAGTAATAAATGGGCAAATTGGCTGGCATAACGAAGGCCCAAATTCTCTAAATAATGTTTTAAACACTTGTTTTGGCGCGTATCTCGACAAGTTTTTTAGCAATACGTCAACAGACACTAAGAACACGGGTAACGGTGCATTTTACTTTTATGGTACCGGAACATCACACAATAACCTCGAGTTTGAAATATCAAACGCGCAAACATATTTAATAAACGGAGGCCGTTTTGAACTTGGCAAACATATGCTGGTGGTGCATAATGGCAATGTTGCACCGGCTATTATCTTCAGAAGTATTGAAATAAGCAATTACAACCCAGCGGAAACATCTGACCTGATGAACGGCTGTTTGTTTTTTCTGGATATGCCTTGTTCTCTGAAAATTGATGGCTGCAATATTGGTAATCAAACCCCCTATACCGAAAAAATGATAAGGGCTTTTGGTGGGGGGGAAGGAAAAGCCATTGGTACAATTATTATTGATGGCGGCAGCATTGCAGCGCTTAAAAATAAATTTTACCAGGTGAATTTGAATAAAACCAAATGGAGTGTTTACCTGCGCGGTGTGGGTCGCCTTGTAAAGGGTGTCCGCTCAGATATGATGGATGATAAGGCAGGTATGGTTCAAAAGTAGACTGGCAACGCTTTATTCTACTATGGTCTGCATTTTCCTATCCTTATCCTCCTGGGCAGTTTTAAGCTGTAATGCTAATAATGCCTGAAACTCTTCTAACAGATCAATGTACTTGTTTTTCCAAATGATATCATCATCACGGTTTGCCAACCCGTTATAAAATAATGGCGGCGGTTTATCATCGTGTGATCGCTTTTTAAAATCATCAGAAGAAAAAAGCTCTGGCATCTCTATCGAAAAATCGTAATCTAAAGCTATCCCAATCTTGTAGATGATTCCCGGGCTTAAACGTTTTTGATTAAACCAGTTATAGACTGATCGGCGGTTTACTTTAGTAAGGGCAGCAAGTTCAGTTATACTATAACTATTGCGCCTTACAATTTTTTCTACAATTTGACCGTAGTGTACGTCTATTTCCATATTTATAAGATGAAGGCTCGGCTTTTGTCTTTAAGGCCAGCTAAGCAGTGATTCGGGTTAGGGTATTTATAATAAAGATAATCGATTTTACGATAAATTGTTTACCGCGGTTTTTATTTAAATCGATAGTAATGAAAGACTTATAACTACTGATTGGGATTTTTTGTAATTAAGAGTTAATTTGTTTTTACTCCGAATTTATATAACTACCTATGTATAAATTTATCCTATTATTTAAAATTAACCTATTATTAAATTTTGCGAATTTTTTTTTAACTTATAAAAACATTAAATAATCGTCAGATGGCCTATTAAGGTTGCGATAGATGACCTTTGTATGACTTTTATTTTTTCAATATCCTTTATTCAACTATCCATACGGCCAAAAACTTCGACACCAGTTTCTAAAATGCAAGCCGTATTATCTTGTGCAGTGTGAATGTAACCGCGGCGACAACATGATAGTTTGGCTTAAGAAAGGCAAGGGTGACCTTTAATTATTTCTATTTAACAAAATACTGTAAGAGTCTGGTTTTATAATAATTCACCAAAACGAGTACTAAAATGGAAAAGTCGTCAAAAATATATGTGGCCGGCCATACCGGTATGGTAGGCTCTGCAATTTTGCGGAAGCTGCATAAGGAAGGTTATACCAATATAGTCGTCCGCACATCGGCACAGCTCGATCTGAGAGATCAGCAAAAGGTTGCCCTTTTTTTTGAAGAGCAACAAATAGAATACGTTTTTGTGGCGGCGGCCAAAGTAGGGGGAATAATGGCCAACAATACTTATAAAGCCGATTTTTTGTATCATAATTTACAGATACAGAACAACCTTATACACTATGCCTGTAAAACAGGTGTTAGCAAGTTGTTGTTTCTGGGTTCAAGTTGTATTTATCCAAAAATGGCACCACAACCTTTACAGGAGGACAGCCTGCTTACGGGGGCATTGGAACCAACTAATGAGCCTTATGCGATTGCCAAACTTGCCGGGATAAGAATGTGCCAGGCCTACAGGCATCAATACCAATGTAACTTTATTTGCGCTTTACCTGCCAGTTTGTATGGCATCAATGACAACTACCATCCGCAAAATTCTCATGTGTTGCCAGCCCTTATCCGCCGTTTTCATGAAGCCAAAATGCAGCAGTTGCCATTTATTACCATGTGGGGTACTGGCTCTCCTAAACGCGAGTTTTTATACGTGGATGATATGGCCGATGCCTGCTATTTTCTGATGCAAAACTACAATGGGGCTGAGGCAGTAAACATAGGAACAGGTAAGGAGGAAAGCATTGCAGAACTTGCACATTTGGTTAAAAACGTTGTCGGCTATGAAGGCGGTATAGAGAACGACCTCTCTAAGCCTGATGGTACGCCACGTAAAGTACTTGATGTTTCAAAATTAACGCAAATGGGATGGACAGCGAAAACGGACCTTACCGAAGGGTTAGAAAAAGCATATTTGGATTTTTTTGGTGCGCTATGAAAACCTCCTGGCTGTATAAATTAAGCCTTATTTAAGATTTGATCAAGGTTTAATTTAAGATGAATTAATTGATAAAAACAAGTTCTAACAAAAAGTTGAAACTAATTCAAAATCCTGCCAGGCAATCTGTTCACAGTATTTCTCTTTTTACTCAATATAGTACCCACAATCTAAAACTACTGTTTAAACCATTTTTTGTGATTAAATTTAAGGTATTAAACGCCAGGGAAATTAAAATTAATCTCCTGATAGGGGCGAATTTAATAAACATAATAACGGCGTTGTAAGACAAATGGCGAAGCTTTGGCCAATCGCCTGCAATCCGCATTCCTCGGCATAGTTTATTGCTGTTGCCTTAATCCAAATAAATTTAATCAATCACTTACTAATGAAAAAAAGTCTATTTTTTCAGGCCATAGCAGTTATGGTTTGGTTATCGTCCTGCAGTTCTTACAAAAACGTACCTTACTTTCAGGATGTAAAAAGATCGCCTTCTCCGCAGGAAGAGATCACAAACTATTCGCCGCTTATTATTCAACCGCAGGATATTCTCAGCGTAAATGTAACCAGTGCTAACGCAAGCGCCTGGCAAGACTCAACCGGCAAAGCCGAATACCAGGTAAGTCAGCGTGGCACTATACAATTGCCTTTATTAGGCGAGGTTTTGGTGGCCGGCTCAACGGCAGATGATCTTCAAACAAAGCTTAAAACATCACTTAGCAAATATCTAAGAAACCCAACGGTGAACGTTAAGATCACCAATTTTAAAATATCGGTATTGGGCGATGTTTTACGGCCTGATGTGTTCAAAATAGCCAACTCCAAAGTAAGCGTATTAGATGCACTCAGCCTTGCCGGCGATCTGAATATCACCGCCCTGCGAACCAATGTATTACTAATAAGAGAGGTTGAGGGCAAGCGGTCTTACATCAATATCGACCTCACCAAAACAAGCACTTTACGGGCAGATAGTTATTACCTGCGCAATAACGATATTTTGTATGTACAACCCGATAAAACAAAATTTGCCGAAGTTGACAGGGGATATCGTACACTTAGCTTATTGTTATCGGGCCTGTCAATTGTGGCAATAGTACTGGCTAATGTTTTAAGAAATTAAAACCACGAAGATGAAAATGCAAGATCAACAATATTTGTATAAAGAATCTGCAAGCAACAACAACTCGCAGAATGTAAAAAGGATTTGGAGTACTTACTCTTACCATTGGCCCTTGTTTTTGATAAGCGTAGCGCTATGTTTAACAGGAGCTTACTTTTATATCCAGAATAATGTGCCGCAGTATCTGATAATGGCAAAAATAGCCATTAACGATGCCGGAAAAGACCAGACAGAGACTAAAACAGCGCTTGAAAAATTGGATATTTTGCAATCTCCCAAGTTGGCTGAAAGCGAAGTAGCTATTATAAAATCAAGACCTTTGATACGCAGAGTAGTTAATGAACTGCAATTGGAAATTAATTACCAGGTGCCCTATCATCTTACTTATCGCGATGTTTATAACACAGTCCCGGTAACTTTTAAAATTAACAGCCCGCTAAAGTTAGGCGACAAGACCAAAGTGCTGGACCTAACCATTATAAATAACAAATATTTTGAGCTAAAACAAGATGGTGGCAAAACGGTGAGGCTTCCGTTCAATGAACCGCTTGTGAATAAGTTTGGCCGTTGGCAGTTGAACAGTGGGGCTGATTTAAATGGTTACATAGGCAAAACCCTGCGTATAAATGTACAGGATACCGAAGCCGCAATAACCCGTTATCAAAAAGCTTTAAATGTAATATTAGACAGGAACGCCCCGCTGGTTGATATTCAGATGAATGACCAGGTAGCTGCGAGAGGCACACTAATACTGAACCATCTTATCGGTGCTTACAAATATTCCAATATTGATTTTAAAAATCAGGAAACCGCCCGTACGCTTAAGTTTATTGACGACAGGCTATCATTACTGACCAATGAATTATCAGGTGCCGAAAAAACAGTTGAAGATTATAAAAGCAGTATCGGATTAACAGATATATCATCACAATCGCAGCTGTATTTAAACAACATACAGTCTAATGATGTTAAGTTAAACGAGGTAAACATTCAGCTTAACGTGATACGCGAGACAGAAGCGTTTGTCAATTCAGCATCGCACACTTCGGCACCTGCTACAATCGGCATTGCTGATCCCGGGCTTGTTAGCTTGGTAGACCAATTAGCAGGTCTGGAATTGAAGATGACACGTATGCTGGCCACCACACCTGCTGAGAACCCGATTTTTGACCCGGTTGTAAGCCAGATAAAAAGCACAAGGGAAGCTATAAAAAATAAGATCTCCAGTATCAAATCTTCGCTTATTGCCACAAAGCGTCAATTAGAGTCCAATAACTCAAATTTCGAATCGTCAATAAAAAGTATACCCGGGCATGAGCGCCAGTATGTGAGCGTTAAACGCCAGCAGGGGATCAAAGAAAATCTGTATGTATACCTTTTACAGAAACGCGAAGAAATTGCCTTAAGCTACGCATCAACATTAAATGATGCACGCACAGTGGAAGATGCGTATTACGAGTTGCCGGTTTCTTCTGCAAAGTTCCCCGTAGCTATAGCGTTGCTATGTGGTTTAATTATGCCCGCTGCATTTATTTCTACACGCAAAGCGTTCAAAAACCGCATCCTTACAAAACATGAAATAGAGCTAAAAACATCTGCACCAATAATTTGCGAGCTTTTAAGATCAAGAGATAAAAGTAACCTGGTGGTTTTAAACAAGGGACATTATGCCATAGGCGAACAGCTGAGGCTGCTGCGTACAAACCTTTTGCAGGCAACCAACCCATCGGCAAAAGCAAGGGTTACACTTTTTACATCAAGTAAGGCCGGAGAGGGTAAAAGTTTTGTGGCCAGTAACACGGGCGCATCTCTTGCTGTATCCGGTAAGCGTACCATCCTGATAGAGTTAGATCTGCGCAGGCCCAAGATCTCAAAGTTATTCAATATCAGCAATACCCGGCCGGGCATGAGCGAATACCTGCAAGGAAAAGCTTCAATTGAAGAAATTATACAACCATCAGGTATCCACCCGGATCTGATGCTGATAAAATCAGGTGCTATACCAGATAACCCATCAGAACTGCTTGAAAGCGAACGAATGGAGTTAATAATCAATACATTGAAATTTGATTATGATAACATCCTGATAGATTCGCCGCCAATGCGCCTGGTGACTGATACCGCTATACTGGCCCCGCTGTGCGATGTATGCCTGTACATTGTAAGGCATAATTACACTAATAAAGCAGAGCTGGAATATATAGAAGAGGTGTACCAGTCAAACAAGCTCAGGAATATGCAGATCGTTTTCAACAGCGTAGAAATGGACGAGCGTTTTGGATACTCAATGGATTGGGATTACTATGCCGACAAAAAAAGCAAAGAAGAGCCACAATCGGTATTTACAGATTTTGCCGCCAGGTTTTAAGTATCACCCTATCTATTACTCATCAGTATTTATTAAATAACTATGTCTATAGCCAGGCGCTTAATTAACGGAAGTTTAGCCTCATGGTCGCAGATTTTGATAACCGTATTTACGCAAGTGCTTTTAGTACCGGTTTATCTCTCATCCTGGGATATAAAAACTTATGGTTTATGGTTAGCGATACAAGCCCTTTCAACCTTGCTCACCACCATTGACATAGGCCATCACAGTTTCCTCAGTTTTGAATTTCTGCGTATTGGCAAAGCAAACCCCAAAAAGATAGGCCTTTACTTATGGTCTGGAGTATGGGTAGGGTTAGGAGTAGGCGTTTTAGAAGTAATTCTGATCATACTCTTAATTAAGACCAGCCTGTTTGGCCTTATACTTAATGAGATAAAAGGCCTTAGTCCGTCGCTTATACACACGGCAGGCATAGTAATTATTATGCAAAGTATTGCCTGGTGTGTTTTTTACAGCGGCTTAGGAGTTATAACACGTGCTTTGCCGGTATTTGGCTATTACCCCCGTGTAGCCTGGTGGACAGCAGCTACAATGGCTGTTAATGCGATTGCGCCGGCTGTTGCTGTTTTATATGGTGCAAGCTTTTGGCAGGCAGCAGTAGCAATGACTGTTGCCGGCAGCGTTATTTATACCATTCAATACATAGATCTCTTTATTCTTATTCATCGGCAAAGAGTAGTGTTTAGTAAAGGATCAATACCATTAGGGTGGCGAAATTTTATTCATTCCATAAATGTATCAGCCAAAAATATGCTTGAGAATTTAAGAAATGTAGGAGTAAGGGTAATACTGGCCCCGTTAACCGGTGCTGCTAACCTTGTAGCATTTTCAACTATACGCACGGGAGCTAATTTTGCTATGCAGGGCTTGCACAGTATATCAAACCCTATGTTGCCGGAGCTGATGCATTTTTTAAACAAACGCGAGCAAGAACGCAGCGAAATTGCGCTGGGTACTATATGGGTGGTAATAATTGCGCTGATGGCGCCTGCAGTAGTTGCGTTGCAAACGTTTATCAAACCGCTCTTCAATATGTGGACGAGGGGCAAAGTTATTTTCGATCCCCTGTTGTTTGCAATTTTATCATTAAGCGTTCTGGTATATGCCATTGCACAGCCCGCCATCGCTATAGTTACGGGAAATAATCTTTTAAAAGTGCAGTTGAAAATATCTGCTGTTGCCGCTGTTATTGTAGTAGCAGGTATGGTATTGATGGTGCCCTATGCAGGTTTAACCGGTGCGGGCATCATATTGCTTGCTGCAGAGATTGCAACAACAGTTGGCTACATCAGCACAGCTAAAAGCTGGTTGAAATACAACGGCCTTATGTGGCCAAAGCGGGCATCTGTAATTGCTACCCGTGCTGTTTTGATAGCAGCAGTTGGAATGGCACTCATTATTCTATTTGAAAGCAGCCGTTTTATACTGTTGCCAATAATTCTTGCAATGATGCTTTTGAACGGGTACGATTACTGGAGAAGCATGCCTTCGTTCGCCCGTTACCGCGCAAAGGCTATGTTTAGTAATATACAGGCATTCAGGAAGTAACATATCTCTCAAACCAGACACTTCATTTATTTTATGAATTTAAATATCTCACAGGGCGGCAGTATCTCACTTCCTGGTGACCAGTATAGCTTTATCGAAAGTCTTCAAAAGTGGTCGTGGTGGGTATTGGTGCTCACTTCGGTTTTGCAAGTTTTTGTATTCACCACACTGCCAAATGCTGTTGCGGTTGTTTGTGTGCTGGCTACCTGGTACTATACCAAAACGGTGTTCCTTAAAATAGGGATGATAAAAGATTACCCGCTTTCAACTTTCCTTATCTTAGGCTTTACTTTAACACAGTTTTACTTCCCGCTGCTGTTTACCCTTGCTGAATGGAAGCCTGTTGTATTTAACCTTGTACTGCCGTACCAGGTATTTCTTCACTCTACGCTTACGTTCGCCGTTTTGGTAATTGCACACTATTTATACAGGCAATTGCCATATACGCTTCACAAACGCGAACGATCATTGCTGGCCAAAGCTGGCTTGTATACACCGCCCACCCATATACAGTTATGGATAATGGGTTTATTAGGCATAGGGGCTACTTTTTACGTGTATTTGTATTCGCCCAATATAGGGTGGGAAGTTACCGGCTCTGCAAGTGATAAGGCTATTCAATCTTTAATGCCGTTTTCATACGCACCATTCTTTATACCTTTTACCGGGCTGTACGGCAGTAAACAACCATTGCCCAAAATGCTTATCGCATACCTTGTAGGCTTTACCATCTTATTGTTCCTGGTAAGTATAGGGCGTAACAGCAGAGGCGGTTTTATGATAGGTTTCACGTCGGTAGGTTTCTCTTATTTTATGGGATTACTGCTGGGTGTTTACAAAGCAAAGTTTCTTACTGTTAAAAATGCGGTAATAGCATTGGGGGCTTATTTATTATTTACGGGCCCCATAGCAGACATAGGAACAGCCATGGTGCTGGTGCGCGGGCAGCGTATGGATATACCATATGACAGATTGATAAGCCTCACTTTTGAAGCTTATCAGGATAAAAGAACCATTGAACAGTACCGCCAATCTGATATAACCGGCAAGCCGGATTGGGATGAGAATTATTTGAATAATATTTTTTTGGCGCGTTTCTCAAATATTAAGTTTAATGATGCCAGCCTCATAGAGGCAAAGCGAATAGGCCGGCAGGATCCGTTGATGCGTAAGTTCAATATCGATTATGTGTTGTCTATTTTACCTCAGCCATTGCTTGATGTCCTTAAGATAAATGTGGATAAGAAAATGCTCCGCGGCGTTTCCATAGGCGATTATTTATACTACCGGGCTGGCGGGCCTAAAGCCTCTCTGGGCGGATATCGTACTGGCAGCATGGCAGGTATCGGTATGGCAACATTTGGGTGGTGGTACCTGGCTATTTTAGGTATAGGTATAATGCCGGTATTTTACTTGTTCGACTTGCTTTTTACTAAACAGATCATTCCCGGGAGCAGACTAGGCTCATCAACTACAAAACTGAGTTTTAGTTTATGCGGGATGTTGTTGCTCGACTCTATTTTTAGGTTTTTGCCAGCGGAGAGCGCAACAGCCACAGCTACATTTTTGATACGCGATTTTCTGCAATTGGTGGTGCTTTATCTTGTTGTTTACCACCTTACAAAGGTTTTTAATATCCTAAGTCCAAAGCCAAAAGCGTTAACCCGAAGGCAGTTGGACATGATTGACAACAACAGTAAGACTCACCCGCCCATTTCTTTAAATTTTTAGTATCGATCTATGGCCAATATACTTTATTTGGGTAATAGCCACCCGTCAACCACATCATGTCACCGGGCTAACGCGTTACGCCGGTTAGGGCATACCGTAAAAATTTATGATGTAGATGAAATGGCCGGTCGGCTTGCGTTTTCAAAATTTCTTGAACCAATACATTTTCGTACAGGTTACCGCTTTTTGCAAACAAAAGTTGTTAAATGGGCCCGTAGGGTTGTAGCAGAAAACCCTGAGACTGATCTCATCTGGGTAAACAGTGGCGATAAGTTTGGCCCTGAATGCATGGCTGAATTTAAGAAAAGAGGTGTGCCGATTATATTGTATAATAACGACGATCCTACAGGCGGCAGAGACGGCGGCCGCTTCAATTCACTGCTGGCATCCCTGCCTTTTTATGACCTATGTGTTGTGATGCGCGAGGTAAATGTTGAAGAGTTTAAAGAAAAAGGAGCAAAAAAAGTGCTACGCGTAATGATGTCTTATGACGAGATCATTCATAAGCCTTTTATTGATCCAGCAGATATTCCACAGTCGTTCAGATCGGAGGTTGTGTTTATAGGCACCTGGATGCGCCACGAAAAAAGGGACGAGTTTATTCTTAAACTGATCAATAGCGGCTTGCCATTGGCTATTTATGGCGAGCGATGGGAAAAGTCGCCGTATTTTAAGGAGCTAAAGCACTACTACCGGGGCAAAGGTTTAAGTGGAAGGGATTATGTTGCTGCCATACAAGGTGCAAAGATTTGCCTCGGTCTGTTATCAAAAGGTAACCGGGATTTGCATACACAGCGCTCGATGGAAGTGCCTTACGCGGGTGGTTTGCTATGCGCCGAGCGTACTTCAGAGCATACCGAACTCTACAAAGAATATGCTGAAGCAATTTTCTGGAGCGATGCCAACGAATGCATACTGGTTTGCAAGCAATTACTGGCAAACCACACAATGCGTAACACTATCACTGCAGCAGGAAAACAGCGGGCAAATCAAAACAAAAACGGAAATGAGGACGTGTGCTACCAGATTTTAAAAGGGGTGAACCTGATGGAGCGAACGGATGTGCAGCTTCAATATATAAAATAATTACAAAGCAAGATCAATACTATACCCCTAATGATGATCAGCCAACAAACAGATTCGGCATGGATAAATGTATTCATAACATCAGCGTATACCGATGATGAGCCAATATCCTCTATTTTTAAATACGCAGCATTAGATAAGCTTAAGAAATATAAGGTTGTAAAAAATGCAGATATAGCAGACATTATTCTATTTGTAGAAAACTCCAGGCATGTAGCAGATAGGTTTTACAAAAAACTTAAACAGCATCACCTGGTAAAAAAATATCCTCAAAAGGTATTTATGTATAACCCTCATGACAAGCCCTGGCTGGTTCTGCCTGGTTTGTATGCATCAATGCCTAAACGCTTCTTTAACAAAAACTTTATAGCGGCCTCTCCTTATATCGAAAATATAAATCCCTACATAAAACACGAGTTAGGCATCGCCCCAAAATATCTGTTCACTTTTGTGGGTAGTTCAAATTCGCCCCCGCGGCGTAAGATATTAAGACTTCAGCATCCGAGAGGGATATTGCAGGCATCCTTAAAAAATATGTTTGGCGATAAAGATCACAGGCGTGATAAGATCGATTATGCTGAACTAATTGGGCAAAGTAAGTTTGTATTGTGCCCACGTGGCGCCGGTACATCATCTTTCAGGATATTTGAAACCATGCAGGCAGGCAGGGTGCCGGTTATTATCTCGGATGATTGGGTTGCGCCTCAAGGCCCAGTGTGGAAAGATTTTGCACTTTTTGTAGCCGAACGCGATGTATTTAATATTCCCCTCATATTAGAAAAAGCTGAACATGAATGGGAAGAACGGGCTGCGTTGAGCCGGCAGGCCTGGGAAAATTTTTTCGCTCCGGAAATCATCTTTACCTATCTGCTTGAAAGTATTTTCAGATTACCCAAAACCCAGTCAGAAATTACCTTTTCGTTAAAGGCAAGGCACGTTATACCTTATGCGAGGTATGTTTTCAGGGTTGTATTTATTCAGCCACTAAAGGCTTTGATCGCTTATTAAATATAGCGCAATCCCCTCTGCATATTCTTCATCCTAATAATTGGTCATCACATTAAAATAATTGAAATGAAAGCAGTAATACTTGCCGGCGGGCTGGGTACGCGTATTAGTGAAGAAAGCGGGGTACGCCCTAAGCCAATGGTTGAAATTGCCGGTAAGCCTATTCTTTGGCATATCATGAAGTACTATTCATCATACGGCATAAACGATTTTGTGATTTGTTGTGGCTATAAATCTTACGTTATAAAGGAATATTTCTCCCGTTACTGTCTTAACAATTCAGATGTAACGTTTGATATGACAACTAATAGCATAGATGTGCACAAGCAAAACGCCGAACCCTGGAAGGTTACGCTGGTTGATACCGGTTATAATACGATGACGGGCGGCCGAATAAAACGCGTAAAAGAATACCTGGGCTCCGAAACATTTTGCATGACCTACGGTGATGGTGTAAGCGATGTGAACATCACAGATTTAATTAGTTTTCATCGCACACAAGGTACATTGGCAACGCTTACTGCTGTACAGCAACCCGGAAGGTTTGGAGCGTTCAATTTAGCTGAACAAGATACCCGTATTAACCATTTTCATGAAAAGCCATCGGGCGGTGATATGCCATGGATAAATGGCGGATATTTTGTGCTTGAACCTGAAGTTTTAGATTACATAACCGACGACGAGACCACCTGGGAGCGCGAGCCGATGGAGTACCTTGCCAAACAAGGCGAACTTTCTGCTTACAAACACACCGGCTTTTGGCAGCCTATGGATACACTGCGCGATAAAATGTACCTCGAAGAGCTTTGGGCGGCGGGCAAAGCTGCTTGGTACCCTAAAGCTACAACTACCGCACTATAAAACACTTAATAACTTATCATTTCATGAAAATTTTAATCACAGGAAACATGGGCTATGTTGGCCCGGGCGTTGTAGCGCAATTGCGTGCCGTACTGCCGGATGCTAAGCTTATTGGTTTTGATATGGCTTATTTTGGATCGTGCCTCACCAATGCAGCTATTTTGCCGGAGCGTAAACTTGATGTACAATTATTTGGCGATATACGTAATCTTCCTGCAGAGTTATTACAGGGTGTTGATGCAGTTGTACATTTGGCCGCCATTTCTAACGACCCTATGGGAAGCCGGTTTGAAGATATTACGCTTGACGTAAATTACCGATCGAGCGTGAGACTGGCTGAGATGGCTAAAGATGCAGGGGTTAGATCATTTGTATTTGCTTCAAGCTGCAGCATGTACGGGGCTGCAGAAGGGGCACCGAAAACTGAAGATTCTACGCTGAATCCCCTTACTGCCTATGCGCGATCAAAGGTTTTCACTGAGGCGGATATTAAACCGCTTGCAGATGAAAATTTTACCGTCACATGCCTGCGTTTCGCAACGGCTTGCGGCATGAGCGATCGTTTGCGGTTAGATCTTGTATTAAACGATTTTGTAGCGTGTGCAGTTTCGGCCGGTCATATCAGTATCTTAAGTGATGGCAGCCCATGGCGTCCGCTTATTCATGTTAAAGATATGGCGCTTGCCATTGAGTGGGCTGTGAACCGCGATAGCAAAAACGGAGGGCAGTATTTGGCTGTTAACGCCGGTAGTAACTCCTGGAACTATCAGGTACACCAACTGGCAACTGCCGTTGCAAAAGAAATATCCGGTACACAAATAACCTTGTATACAGATGCGCCGCCGGATAAACGATCTTACTGTGTAAACTTTGATCTGTTCGCCAAACTGGCACCAGCTCATCAGCCCCGTTACAAACTTGAGGGAACTATAAAAGAACTTGCCGAAGGTTTAAACGCTGTAAACTTTACTGATTCAGATTTTAGAAATTCTAAGATGATGCGTTTGAAAGTTTTAACCGGTTTACAGGATACTTGCTTAATAAATGACGACCTGGAGTGGACGGATAAGGTAGCATATATTGCCGAACGTTCATCTCCTTTTGAAACCGTATAATCCATCATCATGATATTTACCGAAACAAAATTAAAGGGAGCATTTACAATTGATGTAAAGCGCCTTGAGGACGATCGTGGCTTTTTTGGCCGCTCATACTGTATGGAAGAGTTTGATATACAGGGACTAAACATAAATGTAATGCAGTCTAATGTTAGTTTCAACAAAAAAAAAGGGACGTTGCGCGGCATGCATATGCAGATTGCGCCTTATGGAGAAACTAAACTGGTACGCTGTACCCGTGGATCTATATATGATGTTATAGTCGATCTGAGGCCAAACTCAGAAACCTATACACAATGGGTAGGTGTAGCACTTTCTGCCGCTACTTACCGGATGCTATATGTACCCGAGGGTTTTGCCCATGGCTTTATTACCATGCAGGATAATACAGATGTTACCTACCAGGTAACCCAAATGTATGTTCCCATAGCTGAAAAAGCCTACAGGTGGGACGATCCTACATTTGATATAAAATGGCCCATAGACCCAGTTGTAGTTTCAGACAAAGACCGGTCGCACGCACCATTTGAGCCGCATATCATGGCGTAATAGTTATTTATACTTCACTCTTAATTTAAACAAAATGATCATAGTTGATACCGCCTTGGCCAAACGCGCGGCCCTAAATAATCCTGTAAAGGTTGCAATGGTAGGTGCCGGCTTTATGGCCAAGGGCATAGCCATACAAATATGTAACTATGTGCCCGGCATAGAGCTTGTTGCAATTGCTAACCGCAATATTGAACATGCTAAAGTTGCTTATAACGAAGCAGATATTTTTGATACAAACATGGTTGATACCGTTGCCCAACTGGAGATAAACATTAAAAAAGGCGTTGTTAGTGTTACTGATGATGCCTTTTTGCTTTGTAAAGCCAATGGGATAGACGCAATAGTTGAGGTTACCGGCGCTGTTGAATTTGGAGCTAACCTTATACTTGCAGCTATTGAAAACCAAAAGCACATCATTTTAATGAACGCTGAAGTTGATGGAACGGTTGGACCGATACTGAAAACTTATGCCGATGAAGCGGGTGTAGTGTATACCAATGTTGATGGTGACCAACCCGGCGTTCAAATGAATTTGTATCGTTTTGTAAAAGCGCTTGGGGTAAAGCCGGTGCTTATAGGTAACATTAAAGGCCTCCACGACCCGTATCGTAATCCAACCACACAAGAGGCGTTTGCAAAAAAATGGGGACAAAAGCCTGCAATGGTCTCTTCATTTGCAGACGGAAGCAAAATATCGTTTGAGCAAGCTATTGTTGCAAATGGTACCGGTATGCAGGTAGCAAAGCGGGGAATGCTTGGCCCAACAGCAGCACCCGGTACGCCGCTTAAAGAAGCCATTGCGCTATATCCCATAGAAGAATTGATCAACAATGGTCCTGGTATTGTTGATTATGTGGTGGCTGCTGAACCAGGGCCCGGCGTGTTTGTAATTGGTACGCATGACCATCCTCGGCAAAAACATTATCTTAATTTATATAAGTTAGGAGAGGGGCCGCTTTATCTTTTTTATACGCCTTATCACTTGTGCCATTTTGAAGTACCAATGACCATTGCGCGTGCGGTTCTGTTTCACGATGCTGCATTAACCCCTTTGGGCAAGCCTTATGTTGAAGTTGTTGCCGCTGCCAAAATCGATCTTAAGGCAGGAGATGTTATTGATGGAATTGGCCATTACATGACCTATGGCCTGTGCGAAAATGCCGATACCGCAGAAATGGAAAACCTGTTACCAATAGGCGTAGCCGAAGATTGCATCCTAAAACGAGATGTTAGTAAAGACACAGTTTTGACCTATGACGATGTTATCCTACCGGAGGGGCGTACAATTGACAGACTTAGAGCGGAACAACGCGCGTATTTTAAATCTGAACATGAATTAAGCAAAAAGGTATAAGCATGTCAAAACTTTCCATATCTCACCGCCTCAATATGGCAGTTGCCGAGCGTAAAAGAGTACTGATAACAGGTGCAGCCGGGTTTCTCGGCTCGCATCTTTGCGATAGATTTATAAAAGAGGATTTCCATGTTATTGGCATGGATAATTTGATAACCGGCGACCTGCGCAACATTGAGCATCTGTTCAAATTCGAGAACTTTGAGTTTTACAACCACGATGTTTCCAAATTTGTGCATGTGCCCGGCGAACTGCATTACATCCTGCATTTTGCCTCGCCGGCCAGTCCTATCGATTATTTGAAGATACCCATCCAAACTTTAAAGGTAGGATCATTGGGTACGCACAACCTGCTGGGTTTGGCTCGTGCTAAAAATGCACGTATGCTTATTGCTTCAACATCAGAGATCTATGGCGACCCAACCGTTAACCCACAGCCTGAAGAATACTGGGGTAACGTAAATACGGTTGGTCCGCGTGGTGTGTATGATGAGGCAAAACGTTTCCAGGAATCCATCACCATGGCTTACCACACCTTTCATGGTTTGGAAACCCGCATTGTGCGCATTTTTAATACCTATGGCCCGCGTATGCGCCTTAATGATGGCCGTGTTTTACCTGCCTTCATCGGCCAGGCTTTGCGTGGCGAGCCGCTGACCATGTTCGGCGATGGTTCGCAAACGCGTTCGTTCTGTTACGTTGATGACCTGATAGAAGGCATTTACCGTTTATTGCTAAGCGACTATGCACAGCCCATGAACATTGGTAACCCGGATGAGATAACCATCAAGGAATTTGGGGAAGAGATCATTAAACTTACCGGCACAAACCAGGAGTTGATAAGCCTGCCCTTGCCAACCGATGATCCAAAGCAACGCAGGCCGGATATTACCAAAGCAAGAGCAATTTTAGGCTGGGAGCCAAAAGTATCCCGTGCGGAAGGTTTGAAGATCACTTACAATTATTTTAAGTCTTTACCGGAACACGAGATAAAACACAAGGATTTTACCTGGTACAATAAAAGTTTATAGGTTGATCTCTACTATTAAAAACACTGAATTTTTGCTTAAAAAATGAAACTTCCTATATTGGTTTTTCGTAAAAGAGTGTAGTTGATATAGCTTACGCTTTGTTCTATAAACAAGGTGCAAAAAGAGTTAATTAACGTACTGCTGCCCTTTAAGAAAATGGACCGCATACACTAATTCTTTAACCAATATGAGTACAGTTATGAGTTCTGAACCAGGCATCTTAAAAAGTATGAACATAGAAGTGGCTGGGTATACCTATACCGTAAATTCAAGCGATATAGCCGATTTTCTAACCGCTTGTGAGGCGTTTATGGCCATACGCGGCAACGAGTTTGAGATAATGACACAGACTATTACAGATACCATTATCGATAATTGCAGTGATAAGCTCACCATGGAAAGTTTGCGCCCGCAACTCAAATTTCTGCGTGAAGTGGGTTATCTTTTAAATGGATTTGTCTCAAATATGGGTGAGTGACCGCTGTTAGATTTCCTGTTGATAATCAATTTAACCTTCATTGATTTTAGCGCTTTGCGATAACTCTTGCACACTGCTCCTTAAAAGCTCGTTATATTTCTCCAACAGTGTTATATATCGGTCTTTCCAATAATTTTCGTCTTTTTCTTCCTTAACCGGCAACCAATCACTTGTTCGAGCCTTGTTTTGGATGTGTTGAAAATCATCTGCGCTAAACAGCGACGGAAAGTCTTTTGAAAAATCATAATTAAGTGCAAGGCCTATACGGTAAATAATTTCCGGTTTTAGCCGTTTTTGCTTGAACCAGTTATATACCGATCTGCGATTAACGTTTGTTAATTTGGCAAGTTCGCTTATACTATACCCATCCCTCCTTATTACTTTTTCTACTATTTGACCAAAATGATCCATTGCTAAATTATGTTTAGGCGACCGCGGTAAAACACAGATGATTTGTCTGGCTGTTACTACGAAAGGCACGTCGAAATATGAGTAATATGATTTTGGCTCACCTTCACAACTAATGCGCAGCCCAGTTGCTCAAGTACCATTAGTATTGATGAACCGTTGATATCGGCTATGTGGCCTTCCTGATTTATAAAAGGCCCGTGGTTGATATAAATCCTATCGCCCACACCAAATTGTTTGTAATTAATAACTTCAAGATTGGTGTCGTTCACGGTTATGATATTCTTTACCCTTTCCATCTCATCTTGCCGTATCTGCACCGGTAAACCGCAATGTTTTACAAAGCTGATAATACCCGGTACTTGTAATACTCTGTTCTGTTCTGACGGCGTAACTTGCACAAAAAGGTATGACTTAAATAGGGGTATTTCCACTGTTTTATAACGATCTGCCCACTTTTTTTTAACCTTTATAATCGGGCAATAGCTAACCAAATCATTGTCAGTTAAAAGTTGACCGGCTTTTTTTTCCCAGTTGGAACGAGTGTATACAACCATCCAGTTTTTCGATGCCGGCATCAAATTTTTTTTTATAACTAACGGTAATTTAGAAGCAAGCATAATGTTAAAGTTTAGCGTTTTGTTTATTGTTGAATTGCAATAATGACTAAATTTAAGTATTAACTAAGCGTGTTAATATTAATTTCAAATTCTGTATAACGATTTGTAATTAAGTGTGAAAATCTGTAAAACTTGGTGTGGTTGATTATTCGATTTAGTGAATAAAGATTGGGCTGCTGTTAAAAACATCCATTATTAAGTGTAGATAATAGCCCAATAATATTTACTTTTTAAATCCAATTGCGGCTGGTAGGTTGCCGTATTATACTGGAAACTTAAATTTCAATCTCTGATTCAGATAAATCTAAGGAAAAGTTGCAAGAAATTTGGTTTGGCCTTTTGTGTTTTGCATCTGTTCAATTATATCCAGTAAATTAATTTCGCCTTGTTCGGCTACGTTGTTAATTTTTTCATAATAAAACGCCAGAATTGGTTCCGGTATTTATATGCATGATAGGTAGACTATTGAGTTATCTGTTTGAATTCGAATTGCCGTATTTACTCAAAGTTGAGACTTTGGATTTTACGTATTAGCAATTGACACGTTTGGCAGATTAGGTAAGTAGACTAAGTGGTTTTTACACTAACTAAACCTTGATGCGAGCGTATTTGCTCACATAGTAGCGAAAGATGTAAGTCTGTTTTATTTTCGCTTTGATAGATATTTAATAAATTGATAATGCGATCGTCATTCAACCCGGTCATTAACAATTCGATGCTCTTGAGTGAGGAAACGGCCACGGCATTTGTTATATTGAGATAATACAGTAGTGCAAGGTTCCGCTCAATAATATTATCACGGGTATTCAAAATGTTATCGAAGGCATTTTCCATAAAGCCGATCAGATCCTTACAGCACATAAAAGAATAATCCAAGTCTGTCAATGCGTAAATTGATTCGAGTACTGAACACCGTCCCTCTGCATTTTGGTAAAAGTTATCAATAAGGCTTCTAGAATCTTCAAAATCGGGATGTGTGCATATTTCAGATAATCGCTCTACAAGATGCGATTCTGCACAATAGAGTTGATTTAGATACCCTGAAAATTGAGTATAGAAAGTCATAGGTCAGTTTTGCACTATTGATGTATAACAAAAATACCATCATGTATTTTTACTATGCGGGTAAATAACACCAAATTACACGGTTAAATACTTCACTTTTTTTAACCGTATTACAAGTCTAATTTTATGGTTACTTTTATCACCTACCTATTAAGCGCAACCGATGCCTGAGACACCCAAGAAGAACGAATTTGCAGAACAAGCAGAAGAAGTAACGGTTGAAGCCGACCCGAGGAATGCATCGTCTGAATCTTTTCCTGTGATAGGGCTTGGCGGATCGGCAGGTTCTTTTCTGTCTTTTGAAAAATTTTTTTCTAAAATGCCGACAGATAGCGGGATGTCTTTTGTGGTTATCATGCATCTTGATCCAAATTACCGCAGTCATCTTGATGAAGTGTTTCAGCGTTTTACTGGCATGCCGGTATCTGAAGCCGTTGACGGTGTGGTTATCGAACCCAATAAAGTGTACCTCATACCCCGTAACAAAGATATGGGTATACATAACAGGCGGTTATTATTAATGCCCGCATCTGAAAATAAAGGTGTACGCCAGCCGATTGATTTTTTTCTGCAAAGCCTTGCTGACGACCAATGGGGGAAAGGGGCGGGGGTTATTTTCTCCGGCATGGGTTCTGACGGTGAAACCGGTATACGTATGCTTAAAGAAAAGCTTGGCGTAACTTTAGTTCAGGACCCCATGACTGCAGAATACGATAGCATGCCCAGGGCTGCCATTGGAACGGGCCTGGTTGATTTTGTGCTTGCGCCGGAGGAGATGCCAAATACCCTGATCCGTTACATGAACCATCCTGCGCTCGCACTGGATTCAGATCAGGAGCGGTTTGCCATGCAAACGGGTAATGCCGTGCAAAAAGTTTTGATGTTGCTACGGTCATACACCGGTAATGATTTTTCTCAATATAAGATGAGCACCATTACCAGAAGAATTGACAGGCGGATAGCTTATTATCAGTTAAAAGATTACGATAGTTACGTAGATCTGCTTAACGAGAACCCCCAGGAAATAAAAACACTTTTTAACGAACTATTAATAGGGGTTACCAAGTTTTTCAGAGATGAGGAAGCTTTTGACAGGTTAAAGTTAAAAGTATATAACCTGCTGAAAAATAAAAGCGCAGACGATCCAATACGTGTTTGGATCGCAGGATGCTCCACCGGGGAAGAAGCTTATTCTATTGCCATGATCGTCATGGAATGCCAGGACCAGGAACCTAATCATATTCAGCGTAAAATACAGATCTACGCTACTGACCTGGATCAGGATGCCTTGGAGTATGCGCGGGCTGGTGTTTATCACAGTAATATTGCTGCTTACGTATCACCAGAGCGGCTGAAGAGGTTTTTTACCAAAAGGGGAAACGAATACATTGTGAACAAGCACATGCGGGAGATGATCGTGTTTGCTCAGCAAAACATCATCAAGGATGCGCCTTTTATACGTCTTGATCTGGTTTGCTGCCGTAATATGCTGATCTATTTTACCGCTGAACTTCAAAAAAGGATTATTCCGCTGTTCTATTACGCAGTTAATCCAGGTGGTTTATTATTAATGGGGCCTGCCGAAACGATCGGGGGCTTTACTGATATGTTCTTATCGGTAGACCATAAATGGAAATTATTTGAACGGATGAAAGGTAATGTACAGGTAACCAGACTGGCCGATTTCCCTTTTAATGTTGCTCCTGTACCATTGCCAGAAAATAAAATAGATAAAAAAGCTCCTATGTTAAACCCGGTAAAGTCGGCAAATGATTTTTTTAATCAAGTTTTGATAGAACACCTTGCACCTGCTGCAATATTGGTAGATAGAAAAGGAACCATTTTATTTACAAATGGAAAAACCGATGAATTATTATCCTTTCCAAGCGGCCAGGCAACCATGAATATTCATAAAATGATACGGGAAGAGTTACGCTACCCGGTAGATTATTGCATAAGTCAAACTTTGGCTGACGAAAAGAATGTGGCTGTGCGCGATGTAAAGCTAAAAGGTGAAAAATCTAACCAGTTGATAAACCTGCGTGCTGTTAGAGTTGAACAAGAAGGAATGCAAGATTCTGTGTTGTTGATTTTTGAAAAATTGATGGCTCCTGTAAAGCGTGGCGCCCGGATAAAGGCTGCAACTGCGGACGAATCTTCCAGGGTGTCTGAGATTGAACGTGAACTCCTGTTTACAAGGCAAAGATTAAATAATACCATTGAGCAAATGGAATCATCAATGGAAGAACTTAAATCAACAAACGAAGAATTGCAGAGCACAAATGAGGAATTGCAGAGTACTAATGAAGAATCGTTGACCACGAAAGAGGAAATGCAATCGTTAAATGAAGAGCTGATGACGATAAATGTGCAATATCAATCGAAGGCAGAAGAGCTTACACGGCTTAACAACGACATGAAAAACCTGCTCGACGTTACCGAGATCGGCACCATCTTCCTTGACAACAACTTAATTATTCTTCGATATACGCCACAGGTTAAAAAGTTATTTAACCTCATCTCAACTGATGTAGGGCGGCCTATTATGCATGTGGTAGATAATTTTGAACAATCACTTAAGGAAGATGATATCAGAGAAGTAATTGAGAAGCTTACGATCAAGGAAATAGACATGAGTACATATGACAAGGAATGGTACCGTGTCAGGATTATGCCTTACCGTACGTCTGATAATTTTATTTCAGGGGCTGTGATCACCTTTACGTTGATAACAGACTTTAAATTAATGCAGTCGCAACTAAACACACTTAAAGAGTATGCAGATGCGATGGCCGAACAATTTACCCAGGCAATGTGCAGGTTAGACAAATCATTGTCTGTCACATACGCAAACCGGGCATTTTTTAATTTTTTTGAAGTGCTTAGGACGGATGTGCTTGGAAAACCGCTGCCCGCTTTTCTTCGCCAGCGCTGGCAAACAGATGCAGCTACCGATACCTTAAATAAATGCATATCGACGGGAATGCCGCAAGAAGCGGCTATTTTGATACCCGGGAGGGACAAAGAAATAATTATCAGGTCTCGTCTTTTTGATGCCGAACTCAAAAGTGACATTTCATTAATGTTGTTTACGATCGATGACGAAACAATCAGCCAACCATAAAGGGGATAAATCATCGGGTGATGTTTACCTTCTCCAGCAACTGCAACTTCACCAGGCTGAGCTGGAAATGCAGAACGATGAACTGAGGTTAGCTAACGAACAGTTGGAACTGCAGCAGTTGAAATTTGCAGTTATCTACGACCTGGCCCCGATAGGATATTTTATTTTAGATCCTGAAGGAATAGTAAATGAGGTAAACAATGCCGGCATGAACATGTTGGGGACAACCAAACACAGGATTCTGAACAAGCGGCTGCACTCATTTTTGTCGCCGGAATACGCTGATCGCTATCACTTTTTTTTTCGGGATCTAATCAGGACCAAGACTAAGCAAAGTTGCCTGCTTAAATTACTTACAGAAAATGCTTCGGAAGTTTACGTACAGGTAGAAGGTATTGCTATATCTCCCGCGGACGCCATGCCGCTTCAGTGCGACATAGCCATGATCGATGTTACTGAACGCGTAAATGCCGACAAAAACCTGATTAAAACTAAAGAGCGGCTCGAACTCGCGCTCGAAGCTTCTGCCTCTGGCACATGGGAACTGGAACCTGATACCATGACCTTTCATCTGGATGATACTAACTTTCAAATATTTGCTATCGAAAACAACGAATTTGACGATAAGTATCAAACCTTTATCAATATGGTTCACCCGGATGACCGTACAAGGGTTGATCAGCACTTTCGGAAATCATTAAATCAGCAAAGCGAAATCGATGTGGTCTGCAGATTTTTAAACTATGCCGGGAGCGAATGTTTTGCAAGTATTCGCGGCCACATCATTCACGAGGAGAACCAGCCAGACCGATTTATCGGTATCATGATGGATATTACTGAGAAAAGACGCATTGAGCAAGAATCCGCCCAATTAAAACATGATCAACAAACGGCTATTGCACTGGCCACATTGGCAGCCGAAGAAAACGAGCGAAAAAGGATAAGTGATGCCCTGCACGACGGGGTAAGCCAGTTGCTATACGGCATTCGTATCCGCCTGTCGGCTTTACAGACTGAAGATAATTTACCTGAGGTGAACGGGGTTAATGCGTTATTAGACGCCGTTATTGATGAAACCAGGAATTTATCCTTTCAACTGGCACCCGCTATCCTCACAGATTTTGGATTGGGAGCAACTCTTGAAGAACTTTGCACGCGGCTGTCTACTGAGCACATGACCATAACAGGCAAACTCAGCGGTTTTGCCAGAAGGTTTTCACTTGATATTGAAATATGTATCTTTCGTATTATACAGGAATTGGTAAACAATGCTATGAAGCATTCAGGCGCCTCAAGAATTGCTATCGACGTACATAAGAATAAACTTATCGAGATCAATGTTACTGATAACGGAAGAGGTTTCCCCCGTACGGCCCCCCAGCAAGTACCAACCGGTGCAGGGCTTACAAGCATTCGGAATCGTGTAAATCTTTATAATGGTACATTAAAAATTGAATCGAACGCCGGCAGCGGTACATCAGTGACCGCGACGTTAAGTTATTTGAGAACTGATAAAGCAGATAGCATATGATACATATTATACTGGCAGAAGACCACCACATTGTTAGGGGAGGGATACGTTCCTTGCTTGAAAAAGAAAAAAACTTTTCAATTACAGGTGAAGCATCAAATGGCGAAGACGTGCTAAATTTACTTGAAAGAGGCGTTAAAGCAAATATTGTTCTGGCAGATATGAATATGCCACAAATAGGTGGGATAGAGCTTGCTGAAAATCTTAAACTAAACTATCCTAACGTAAAGGTAATTATTCTCAGCGCTATGGATAATGAGAAGTATGTGCTTAAAGCATTTAAAGCCGGCGCTAAAGGGTATTTGTTAAAAAGCGTAAGCCCTGATGAATTGGTGTTTGCCATTAAACATACGCACCATTTCACCCAGTATATCTGTTCAGATCTTTCAAGACGGTTCCTCAACAGATTGCTTGCCCTTCCTGACCCTGTAACGCATAAAAACGTTCAGAACATCGATTTTTCGAACCGGGAAATTGAAATAATATCGTTATTGGGAGAGGGTTTTACTAACCAGGAAATTGCAGATAAATTATTTACCAGCAAACGAACTATTGAAAATCAGCGGCAGGCGATGATTGATAAAAGCGGCACTCGCAACACCATTGCACTTGTAAGGTTTGCCATGCTTAATGCTATCATTTAAACTCAGGGAACAAATTTTATTTAGCATTTTGCTCATTTGCCTGTTTGCAATAAAGCTTTAGCAGGTTGTGGTGCTTTTCCAGTAATTCCACATATTTATCTTTCCAGGTGAATCCTCGGCTTTCGTTAAAGGAATGATCATTATCTGAAAATGATCTGACTGAGTCTGATGAGAAATTGAAATCCTCTGTGCTGAGTAATTCCGGTAGGTCTTTTGAGAAATCATACCTTATCAGATTCCCTATTTTAATGATCTGACTTTTGTTTAGCTCCCGCCTTTGAAAAAAATTATACAACGATCTTCTGTTTATCTTAAGTTCTGAAGCCAGTGTACTGATACTGTAACCGCACCGTCTGATTCGATATTCTACTAATTGCCCATGATGTTTTTCCATACTCAGTCTGTTAGCAAGACTAAAAATAGGCCTTTCGGTTTTTCGTTCTGTAGTAAAATTACGCTCGGGATGCTGTATAACTACTCTGTTTTCTTGTAGTTGACGTATCAGAAGAAACCGATTTATTGAAAAGTTCAATTTAATTTAAAAACAAAAAGCCTCTAAATCATACGATTTAGAGGCTTATAATTTCTTGCGGAGAGCTAGGGATTCGAACCCCAGGACCTGTTACAGTCAACAGTTTTCAAGACTGCCGCAATCGACCACTCTGCCAGCTCTCCGGGGACAAAAGTACAAATCCGGCGCGAATTGCCAAATTCGATGTTAACTTTTTTTAAAATAATTGTAAGCTATTGATAGCCAAATTATTATTGCTTATCCGGGTTGGATTTTTTCGATTTGAACGTGTTAAAACGCGGTTTCGCGATCCGAATTGTGCGTTTAGAAAGGTCTACAGATGCATTTAATTCGAAACCGATAAGCAAAACCATTGAGTTTAGATATAACCATATCATTACCACAATGAGGGTGCCTATTGCGCCATACACGCTATTATACGATGAGAAGTTATTGGTATAATAAGTAAACCCGATAGATGTTAGAATAGCCAGTGAGGTGGCTAATATAGACCCAGGGTTAACAAACTTCCAACGGTTCTTATTAGCAGGCCCGTAGCGGTAAAGGATACTTATACTAACGAAGAATATTGCCAGTATGATCAGCCATCGTAGTAAAGCGATCAACAATCCCCAAAAATAACCTTTGCCATCCAGTTTTAATTGCACGTAGTGTATGGCAGCTTGTCCCGCTATCATTATAACAATAGCGATAAGCAAAGCAATACTTATAACCACAGTAAGTACAATGGCTACCAGCCTCCTTTTTATCCAGCTGCGGGTTTCCAAAACCAATGATGACTTATTAAAAGCCTGCATCAGATTACTTACGCCATTTGTTGCAAAATATAAGGCTGTTATCACACCAATGGACAACAATTGTCCGTGTTGTATCTTGATAATATCAACAAGGGTTGTTTTAAAGGCCTCAAATGCGTTATGAGGTAATATCAAGGCGATAAGGTTAAGCAGATAGGTCTGGAAATTATTAATAGGTATGTACGCTATCAGCGTAAACAAAAAGATGATAGCTGGGAATAGCGCCAGCATAAAGTTGTATGCTAAGGCAGCCGCACGGTTATTAAGCGACGACTTCTGTATCTCTGATGCAAAGAATACCAGGACCGTATGCAGCGGCAGAGGCCTAAAACCGGGTATGTAAACGGTTTTGGTCCAGTCGGTAAAGTATTGGTAAAATCTAAAATGCAGTAAAAAGCGATGCAGCCATTTCATCAGCCTTAAAATTACTCAAAAAATGGCTTTAATTTTTCAAGAAATTCGGTAGGGGGCAGGCAAGGGCGATTGGTTTTCATGTTAATGAAAGCCAATAACGTTTCGCCAATATGTATCAATTCATCACGCTCGTTAAACAGATCATAACGGAAATGAATCTTAACGCCGGGCATTTTATCCATTATTACGTTTACGGTTATCTCCTCGTCATAACGGGCCGGTTTTAGGTATTTACACTTCATCTCGAGTACAGGCATCATTATTCCAGAAGCTTCCATCCCGCTATAAGTTAGCCCCAGGCTGCGTAGCATTTCTACACGGCCAACCTCAAAAAACTCGGCATAGTTGCCATAGTACATGTAGCCCATTTGGTCGGTTTCGCCATAGCGTACCCTTATTTTTGTTGCGTTTTGGAACATTAGCGTTTAATATTCCTTTCGTTCAGGGCTTCATGGTATTTGCGGGCGTTCTCGCGATGTCCGGCCTCATCCTTTGCGAAATTGTGATGACCCGAGAAGTCTTCTTTTGCAACCATATAAATGTAATCGTTGTGCTCGTAGTTCAGCACCGCATCGATCGCTGCAATAGACGGCATCATGATTGGCCCAGGTGGCAAACCTTTATACAAATAAGTGTTGTAGGGCGAATTGGTAAGCAGATCGCGTTTAAGCACACGCTTAATAGTAAAATCTTTCAACGCGAAAATTACCGTAGGGTCTGATTCCAGCTTTTGGCCTTTCCTTAAGCGGTTAAGATATAAACCTGCAATGGTTGGCATCTCACTGTCAAACAAAGCCTCAGAATCTACTATAGAAGCCAGTGTGTAAACTTCTTGCGGGCTAAGATTTATTGCAGCCGCTTTTTGCTTGCGCTCCGGCGTCCAGAATTTCTCATAATTAGCGTAAAGGCGTTTAAATAATTTCTCGGGAGTAGTATTCCAATAGATCTGGTAGGTGTTTGGGATAAATACGGTGTAAATATTATCAGTGGTAAGCCCGTACTGCTGCGCAAATTTTGCCGAATCGAGCAATTGCATCATGGCGGCAGAATCAGGTTCCAGATTTTTGCCCACGTAGGCAGCAAATTGTTCCTTTAATCTAAAGTTATGGAAAGAAAAATTAACCGGTTCCTGGTTACCGGCCTTAAGCATATTGATCAAGTTGCGGTTGCTCATCCCTTCCTTCAAGCGATACTTACCGGGTTTTACATTACGGTATTTCATGCTATGGGCAGCCTGCAAAAAGGATGTGGTATCATTCACTATCCCTTCTTTCACAACAGTTTTATAAACATCATCAATGTTTGAGCCTGTTTTAATGTAAAGGTATTTTTGGTTACCAGTTACATTTGGCCCAAAAAAGCGCAGGTAATAAAATACGCCAGTACCGATAAGCGATAGCACAACGATGATAATCAGTGCGATCCAAAATTTTTTCATGTGTATTAAGGTAGATCTTAAATTTAATTTTTTGTTCTCTGCAAAGCTATTAAACCGCCCTTTAAGTTTGTGACATTTTTAAAGCCGTTAGCCTCCAGTATTTCGCAGGCTGCCTCACTGCGTATGCCTGCACTGCAAATAACGATGATCTCATCATTTTTGTTGTACTTAACAGCATCAAGGTTATTGCGAAATTTATTTACCGGGATATTTTGGCCACCTATATTAAAACTATGAAATTCTATTGGCTCCCTTACATCAAGTATTTGCAAAACCGCGCCATTTGTTAGAAGCTCGTACAAGTGTTTAGCATCAATTTGGAACATCAGAGGGTTTGCCTTGCGTAACAGTAAGATTAATGCGGGTGCCAATGCTGGTAGTGCTCAAAGAATCGGTTTTAGCAGGCGATTGCGATACTACTACTACGTTTGCCGAATCTGTGATGGCACCCTGGTAGATAATAGAACCCACTGTGAGTTTAGCCCCGCGAATGGCAAATTTAGCAGCATCAAGGTCTAAGTTAACCAGTTCAGGTATCTCAACTTCGCTGGCGCCTTCGCCGTTGCCCAATACCAGGTCAACCTTTGAGCCTTTCGGTATTTTGGTGCCCGGCTTTATAACCTGGCCGCCCATGCGTACTTCCAGAACGCGGTCGCGGGCAATATCTGATACATAAGAAGTATCGCCTACTTTAATGCCGTAATTTGATAGAACGGCAACGGCCTCGCGATATATGCTTTGTTCAGTAATAATATCCGGTAATGATACATTGGGTGCCTGCTGCGTTACCATGGTAAGATAGATGGTACGGTTTTCTTTTACATTGGTGCCTGCATCAGGGTCTTGTTCTACAATAGTACCCGGCGCCTGGTCTAATACAAAAACAGAATCTATCTTGTAATTAAAGCCCTGGTCTTTTAACACCTGCATGGCTTTGTCTACGTTAATGCCTTTTAAGGATGGAACAGGTATGCCCTGGCCGTGGCGGGTATAGTAACTAAGGCTAAAAAATGCAATAAGTACAATGCCAATAGTTGTTGCTACAACTAATAATATGGTGTTTCGAAATTGCCTGGTTTTTAAATAAGCCCCAAAATTACTCATACCTCTTATTCAGAATTTACCGTCAAACATAACAATTTGATTTGGCAAATTTTAATTGCTTAAACTATAGCTATCTGTTACAGTACATTAAACTTACGTTTTACACTTCGGGCTAATACCATATCTTTGGCTATCATGAATACCATCAACGTAGCCCTTTTGGCCGGCGGTTATACCGGCGAGTACGAAGTTTCGATAAATAGCGCTAAAAATATCGCAGCCAGCCTGGATGCATCAAAGTATAAGGTATATACGATTTTGATTGGCCGCCATAAGTGGATATATGAGGGTGGAGGCGAAAAGATACACGTTGATAAAAACGATTTTTCCATCACTGTTGATGGCGAAAAGGTGAAATTTGAATACGCCTTTATTACCGTGCACGGTACCCCCGGCGAGGACGGTAAACTGCAGGGTTATCTGGATATGATAGGCATCCCCTATAATACCTGCGATGCCACAACATCAGCCATTACTATGAACAAGGCATACACCAAGGCTATTGTTAACGGCATACATGGCTTGCATACGGCTAAGTCGGTTCAATTGCACCAGAAAGATGATCATGATATTGCTGCAATTGCTGCCACGTTAAAATTTCCGCTGTTTATAAAGCCTAACAATGGTGGCAGCAGCGTTGGGATGAGTAAAGTTTATAATGTGAGCGGCCTGCATGAAGCTATTGAAAAAGCTTTTAAGGAAGACGATCAGATCCTGATAGAGGAATTTATAAAGGGCCGAGAATTTAGCATCGGTATTGCCAGACTCAACGGGAAGGTAATCGTGTTGCCTGCCACAGAGATCATCAGCTCGAAAGACTTCTTCGATTATGAAGCGAAGTACACACCCGGTGTTACTAACGAAGTAACTCCGGCTGATATATCTGCCGAAAAGAACAGCCAAATAGCCGAAATAGTGACTCAGGTTTATTTGCGTTTGAATTGCCGTGGAATGACCCGCGTGGATTTTATATTGTTAGAAGATTCTGAGGATTTTTATTTCATCGAGATCAATACCACACCAGGCCAATCGGCCAATAGCTTGATACCGCAACAGGTGAGGGCCGCCGGTATGAACGTTACTGATTTTTATGGTCATTTGATTGAAGGCACCATCAAAGGTTAATTTCATTTAAATGTAAAAGTGGGTAAGATTAGTGCTCAAAGTTTGCATTTAGTTTGAATTATGTAACTTAGAGTATGGCATCTACAGAAACACTCGAAGAATTTTATCAAAATAAATTCAATTGGTTGCCCGATAACCTGAGCAGGGATATTGGGCATTTTAATGTTTTTAGGATAGAGGAATGCTTAAAACCTGGTGCAGCACCTGTCCAATACAGCCGCCGCGAGTTTTATAAGATCAGCCTCTCAACGGGGCGTAGCATTGTACACCACGCCGATAAAAGCATTGAGGTAGATGGGAACACGCTATTATTCTTTAGCCCTAATGTGCCTTATACTATTGAAATGTTTGGCGAAAACCGCCAGGGCTATTTTTGCATATTTACTGAAGCCTTTTTTACTGAAAGTTTGCGTAGCAGCGCGCATGACCTGCCTATGTTTGCTATTGGCGGTCATCCTGCTTATGAATTGGGCGTAGATCAGTTTAATAACGCGGCCGGCATATTTGAAAAAATGCTTGCCGAGATTAATTCTGATTACCGTTTTAAATATGACCTGCTCCGTAACTACGTTACCGAGCTGATACACTACGCTTTAAAGGTGCAACCTGCGGAAACGCTTTATAAACACCCTGATGCCAATTCGCGGATAACTGCAGTATTTACTGAATTATTAGAACGCCAGTTTCCTATAGAAACACCATCTCAGCGCTTTGGCCTGCGGTCGGCTAAGGATTTTGCAGATCAGTTGTCGGTGCATGTTAATCATCTAAACCGTGCTATCAGACAAACAACAGGTAAAACTACCACAAGTCACATTGCTGATCGATTAGTAGCTGAGGCCAAAGCTTTGCTGCGCCATACCAATTGGAACGTATCTGAAATTAGTTACACCTTGGGTTTTGATGAACCGGCCCATTTCAATAACTTTTTTAAAAAGCAGACCAATACTACCCCCTCTAATTTCAGGATTGTTTGATTTTTGTAAGTAATGGTTTGAATAGCGCAAACGCTTCCGCCCTTTGCAGATATAAATTTGTGATATTAAAAATCACAGAAATTTATGGAAAGCAAAAGAACATGGTTTATTACAGGGGCCTCAAAAGGTTTTGGTTTAAGCCTGGTGAAGCAGTTGCTGGCTGCAGGTCAGCGTGTAGTTGCTACCTCCAGGAACTTAACCGAATTGGTTGATGCAGCTGGTAAAGCCGGCGAAAACTTTTTACCATTACAGGTAGATCTTACCAATGAAAGCAGCGTTGCAGCTGCAATCGAATCAGCACATACAAAATTTAAGACCATTGATGTAGTTATTAATAACGCAGGCTACGGTATAGGCGGCAGTATTGAAGAACTTACGGACCGCGAAACCCGCGATAGCTTTGATGTTAACGTTTTTGGTACCATCAACGTTATCCGTAAGGTAATGCCTGTTCTACGTCAACAGCAGTCAGGCCACATCATTAATATTGCTTCAATAGCGGGTATAACAGGTGTAACGGGCTGGGCAGTGTACGCAGCAACCAAATTCTCTGTAGTTGGTCTTTCAGAAGTACTGGCAGATGATGTGCGCTCATTCGGTGTAAAAGTAACAGTGGTTGCGCCCGGTGCATTTCGCACCAGTTTCCTTACGAACGAATCTTTAGTGATAGCCGAGCATCCGATAGATGCTTACCGCGAGGTACGCGAAATGCACACCCGCTATCTCGATATGAACGGTAGCCAGGCTGGCGACCCCGAAAAAGCAGCAAAGGCGATAATCGATATTGCCGGGGGAGAAAACCCGCCGCTTTACCTTCTGTTAGGTTCAGACGCATATGATCGCGCCATGAGCAAGCTCGATAAACTTGAAAAGGAATTTAAGCTTAACGAAGAACTGAGCCGCGCAATGGCTTACAACGCTTAATTATTAAAATCACTCAAACTTAATCAACATGCAAAACAAGAAAATATAATTTATAACCGGTGCCTCTAAGGGCCTTGGGCTGGCATTGGTTACCCAGGCGCTGCAAGCCGGGCATAAAGTTGCAGCAACATCTCGTAATTTAAACGCGTTGGAGCAGGGTGTTACTAATCACCCGCATTTTTTACCACTGCAAATGGATGTAACTAATGAAAAAAGTGTCGCAGAAGCCATTGCAAAAGCTATAGCACATTTTGGCAGGGTAGACGTTGTGGTTAACAACGCCGGTTACGGACTTACCGGTAGTCTTGAGGAATTGACAGATGCGGAAGCTCGCGAAAACTTTAACATTAATGTATTCGGTTCGTTAAATGTTATCCGTACCGTGATGCCATTCTTCAGGCAACAAGGCGCTGGTCACATTTTTAATATATCTTCCATCGGCGGTTTTACCGGTAACTATCCAGGCTTTGGTATTTATTGCGCAACTAAGTTTGCCGTTCAAGGCTTTACCGAATCTTTGCATGCAGAAGTGAAGCCATTCGGTATCAACGCAACGGTAGTATCTCCGGGATATTTCCGCACTAACTTTTTAGAAGCTGATTCACTGGTGACGCCTAAAAATGAAATCGCGGAGTACCACGAAGTAAGAGAAGTCCAGTCGGCACATCAGCATCAGATCAACGGGAACCAGCCTGGCGATCCGGTAAAAGCTGCGCACGCGATTATTGCCGTGGCAGAGTCTGCAAATCCGCCTTTGCACTTGTTTTTAGGGCAGGATGCCTATGACCTTGCCTATCAAAAAATGGGCAGGCTAACAAAGGATTTGGAGTGCTGGCGTGTTGTTGGTACAACCACCGCCTTTGATGAAATTACAGCTTAAATAAATAGGGCAATGGCACCGAACAAACACGGTGTTATTGCTGTTTATATCTATCGGCTGCTGTTGTAGCCAAACGAAAAACTAACTTATAAAAATAAATATCATTATGATTTCAGCAAAAAGTTACGCCGCACAAACCCCTGAAACAGATCTTGCTCCATGGGATTTTGAGCGCCGCGAAGTTGGCCCTCACGACATACAATTCGATATTCTTTACTGTGGCGTGTGCCACTCAGATCTTCACCAGATCAAAAACGACTGGTTTCCGGGAATATTCCCGATGGTGCCGGGCCATGAGATTGTTGGCCGTGTGGTGAAAGTGGGCGATCACGTTAAAAATTTCAAGGTTGGTGACCTTGCCGGTACCGGTTGTATGGTAGACTCTTGCCAGGTTTGTGAGAACTGCAAGCAAGATCTTGAGCAATACTGCTTAGAGGGCAACACCCAAACTTATAACAGCATGGAGCGCGATGGCTCTCGCCCAACGTACGGTGGTTACTCTAACACTATTGTTGTGCGCGAGGAGTTTGTGCTGCATATTTCAGAAGATGTTGATTTGGCTGCAACTGCACCTTTGCTTTGTGCAGGTATCACCACCTATTCGCCGTTGCGTCACTGGGGCGTTGGCAAAGGCCATAAATTAGCCGTTTTAGGCCTTGGTGGTTTAGGCCACATGGGCGTTAAATTTGGTGTAGCCTTTGGAGCTGAGGTTACTGTATTGAGTACTTCTGCAAATAAGGAAGAAGATGCTAAAAAATTAGGCGCTCACCATTTCGTAATTACTAAAGATGCTGAGCAAATGAAAGCTGCTGCAGGTACATTTGATTTTATATTGGATACCGTTTCTGCAGAGCACGATATGGATGCTTACCTTAAGTTGCTAAGAACAAATGGTGTAATGATGTGCGTGGGCGTACCATCAAAACCATACTCTATCCAGCCGTTCTCATTATTGGGCGGCCGTAAAAGCGTGGCAGGTTCAGGTATTGGCGGTATTAAAGAAACCCAGGAAATGCTTGATTTCTGCGCTGCTAACAATATAGTGTCTGATATCGAGATGATCGATATTAAAGATATTACCGCAGCTTATGAGCGCATGGTAAAAGGCGATGTACGTTACCGTTTTGTGATAGATATGGCTACGCTGTAGGCGCTTATCGGTTTAATAAATTCATTAAAGGCGAATAACCGTTTGGTTGTTCGCCTTATTTATTTGTCCATGAACTTATTGGCAAATCAACTGTATTGTTCATGTGCAACGCGTAATTCCTTATCTGTTACTGATCTTTGGTTTGGCAGCCTGCCATAACCCCGAACCTACCTACGTAATAACTGCGGGCGGCGACACCGTTGCTAATAACAGGAGAGATACCCTGCCGTCGGCTTTGCCGGATAGCGCGGGGCTGTTCACCAAAGTTGATGTAGGCAATTTAAAGCCCTTAGAATTAGTCTCTTTCGCACAGAAATTAAAGGGAATACCATACAAATATGCCTCAACAGATCCAACGCAAGGTTTTGATTGTTCCGGCTTCATTACTTATGTGTTCAATCACTTCGGCATTATTGTGCCGAGGCGTTCATTTGATTTTTTGCACGTAAAACGTGATGTTGATATCAACGCAGCCAAACCCGGCGACCTGATACTATTCACCGGCACCGATGAAACAGACAGGGATGTTGGCCACATGGGTATTATTGCTTTTCATTCTCCGGATTCTACGATTTTTATCCATTCAACATCCGGCCACAACAATAAGGGCGTTGTAGAAACACCATTAAACGAATACTACAAAAAACGTTACGTTAAAACAGTACGGCTATTTGCTGATTAATAATTTATATATCTTGCAGATAGACAAGCCATATCCAAATGACCGAGAAAGAAAAAATGATAGCCGGGCAACCCTACATCGCCAATGACCCCGAACTGGCCGAAGAGCGTAAACGTTGCAAGCAACTTTTAAAAAAATTAAACATTGATGAGTTTGTCGTTGACGAGGCTACCGATGATATACTGGCCGAGTTGATACCCAACGCCGGTAAAAACCTGTACATAGAACCACCTTTCCATGCCGACTACGGATACAACATAGTGACAGGCGACAATGTATACTTTAACGTTAGCTGTGTGGTGCTTGATGTTTGTAAAGTAACCATTGGCAACAATGTGTTTTTTGCTCCTGCGGTGCAGGTTTACACAGCAACCCATCCCTTGGATGCTGTATTGAGGCGGAGCCAGGAAAGCGGCAAACCAGTTACTATCGGTAACGATTGCTGGATCGGCGGAGGCGCCATTATCTGCCCTGGTGTTACCATAGGAAACCGCTGCGTGATAGGGGCAGGGGCGGTAGTTACAAAGGATATTCCTGATGACTCCTTAGCAGTAGGTAACCCCGCCACAATTATCAGAAAGCTGGAGCACAGCGATGAGAACTAATTTTTAATAAACGCGAGAGTACTATTTTTAAACTGCGGTTTCTGCAATTGCCTGCGCAAGCCTTCAAAGCTTTTGGTTGGGCCTTCGGTAGCAAACAGGTTTACCAGCCAGGCAGGTAATGCACCTGCAGGATTTACGTGCAAGGTATACTCAACCTTTGATCGACCGCCCTCTACGGGTGCGATAACCCATTTCCCGGTTGATTCAGTAACCCTAACGATATCTTCTTTAACAGGTACAAGTCCGTCAACAGCGGGGCCGTTCACAGTAACTACTTTGGTTTCGGGATTTTGTGTCGCAGTCAAATGCGCTGTAAAATCACGGTTTGAAGCCGGCCAAGGCAAGCTAACTTCCGAATAATAGTATAACTCGTTAGCTGCAGGTTGCTTTAGTAGTTTAATTGATTTGGTGTGGTAAACCCATTCTGTACAGGTGTTTACGTCAAGCAGCACCGCAGTTATTTGAGCGGGGCTGGCATTAAACGTGCACTCAACCTTTATGGCTTTAAATTTTGAATTGGTAATGCTGCCTGTGTAAACCTTTATTCCATTTGTGTTTGATCTTAGCAGCCAGTCGGTTTGAGCAAACGCAGAAAAAGAAATACTGATAGCAATTGCAAGGCTTAGAACGTTCTTTAACATTGTAACAAAATTAACGATCAAAAATACACAGGTACTATAAAACAAATGTCACAACTGCTCCATATTCGCTGTAGGTTTAAATGACAAAAAAGTAATCTGACTGTCGGTAAACCTTAAAAAATGTATTTATTGTTAAATTTGCATTCCACAAAAGTTAACGATGTTAATATCAACTGACGAAGAAAAAGCCGGTATACAGAAAATAAGCGATGCAGTAGCTATAACGCTCAGGAAAATGCGCGAACATGCCAAGCCAGGCATATCTACCAAAGAACTTGATGATCTTGGCCGCAAATTGTTGGAAGAAATGGGCGCTAATTCGGCACCTCATCTTACCTACAAATTTCCGGGATTTACCTGCATCAGTGTAAATGAAGAGGTTGCACATGGTATACCATCTGAAAATCGGATCTTACAAGAAGGTGATCTGGTTAACATCGATGTTTCTGCGGAACTAAATGGGTTTTGGGCTGATAACGGCGGTTCATTTATTTTGGGTGATGACATTTACGGCCACGGCAAATTAGTTAATGCATCTAAAGAAATATTGAAAAGAGCCATCAGCAATATAAAAGGCGGTGTAAGGATTTCTGAAATTGGTAAATTGATAGAGACTGAAGCTAAAAAAATGGGTTACACAGTAATCAAGAATCTAACCGGCCATGGCATAGGCCGTGGTTTGCATGAGGAGCCGCACGAGATCGCAAATTATTGCGATCGGTTTAATACAACCCGTTTCAAAAAGAACTCCGTTGTGGCTATTGAAACATTTATCTCAACGAGATCTACCATTGCAGAGACGCAGGATGATGGCTGGACGCTTATAGGTAACAAAGGCGGATTTGTGGCACAGCACGAGCATACCATTATGGTTACAGGGGGCGAACCATTTATTTTCACAGATAAAAACGGTATTTGGGATTAATCTTCAACTACGGGCAGCGTAAACCAAAAGGTGCTGCCTTGCCCGGTTTCGCTGGTTGCGCCAATTTTGCCGCCATGTCGTTCAACAATCTCAGCGCTGATATATAAACCCAAACCCAGCCCTGAATACTGAACACCGGAGGACTCGACACGATAATAACGCTCGAACAGGTGCGGGATCTTGTCAGATAAAATGCCCTCTCCAAAATCTTGCACAGAAATTTTTACGGTTGATTTTCGTTGGGCAAACTCAATGATGATCTGCTTTGAGCATGGCGCATATTTAACAGCGTTGTTTATCAGGTTTACTAATACCTGCTCAATTTTTTGTTTATCGGCAACAACCTCAAGCCCTTTGTCACCGTTTATCTTAACCTCGTGGTCGCCGGCAAGCCGCACGTAATCGCAACTTTCATTTATCATCTCGGCCACATTGAACCTGCTTTTGGTTAGTTCCAACTGCCCGGCACTTATACGCGATACATTAAGCAGGCTCTCTACCAGGTGCTGCATTTTGTTAAGACTGGTGCTGGCCTTATCAATAAAGGTTGAGATCTTTTCGGGATTATTTCCAGTCCTGATCAACTTATCCAATATCTGTATGGATGCTTTGATGGATGTCATAGGTGTTTTCAGTTCGTGGCTGGCTACACTTATAAAATCGTCCTTCTGTTGCTGCAAGCGTTTAAATTCGGTAATATCCAGTACCGTTCCCAATATACGTACAGGTTTTTGAGCTTTATCGTAATAGATCTTACCTTGCACCCGTATCCAATGCAGGGAGTCATCGGGGTGCAAAATCCTGGCTTCATAAAATAGAGACCCAGTGCGGATCGCTTCCTGATGTGCTCGTTCCCGTATGTGCTTATCTTCAGGATGAAAAGCGTCTAACAAACGGAAGTGACTTACCGGCGCATCGTGACCAAAGATCTGGTTAAACCTGTCAGAAGTGATGGCCGTGGTATTAACTATATCAAAATCAAACGTGCCAATTTCGGCAGCATCAATAGCCAAACGGTTGCGCTCCTCAATATCCTCAATAGCCCGCCGTGCCATTACTTTATCGGTAACCTCAAAAGCAATAACCATTATAGCGTTTATTGTACCATCAAAATGATCTACCGGCTCGTATACAAAATCAATAAACACCTTTTCAGGCACACCGTTGCGTATCAGCGTAATTTCCGCCTCTTTGGCTTCAAATGGCCTGCCGGTTTTTATTACGCCATCCATTATCGGCGCATAAATATCTTTGGCCTCAGGCACTGCATCCCACATGTTTTGGCCTTCTACCTCGCGCCGCTTTTTGCCAATAAGTTCAAGGTATGACTCATTTACCACGTCAATTACCACATCAGCCGCGCGGATGATGCAGATACCAATGGGGGCCTGCCTTATCAGATTGTAAAGTGCCATCCGGCTTTCTTCTACTTCCTGCTTCGCACGCTCTAATTCGGTCACTTCAGTATTAAATGCTGCAACACCAAAGATCTTGCCTTCGGAGTTGCGCATTGGCAGGTAATTGAATTTGTAATAAAAGGTTTGCATTGTGCCGTTGCGCATAAGATCAATTCGCGAAATATCGGTTTGATGCGGCTTGCCCGTAAGAAAAACGTTTTGCAAATAACCTAAAAATGGTTGACTGTTAAGCTCGGGAAGGGCAACGGCTATGGGTTTGCCAATTACGGAAGAATCCCGCCCCCAGGCTTTTAATGTGGCGCTGTTAGCTACTGTGATCACCAAGTCTTCGCCGGTACATAAATATACAGGAAACGGCGATAAGTTCACCAATTCCCTAAAGGTGTATTCTGCTGGCTCCAAGTGATCTTCAATAGTTTAATTACCCATTCAAATATAAAAAATCCCCGCAATTTGGCAAGTGCTTTTATCTTATGAATATAAAAAATTTCTTAGTCTTGATAACGCGAAGCTATGAATGGATTATCTGATAGTCAATGAGTTGAGCTTTTGAACTTTGAATTTTTGACAAATGACGATAAACCTTTAGCGTAGAAGGGTATAGTTGTACTCATACACCTTACCACCAGTTGTTGTAAGCGCTAAAAAAATAAAACTATTTTCCTTATTAACTGCTTATAGCATTTATTGGTGATTTTTTAACACAGGGTTGCCAATTACTTTACCTTAAAGCCATTGATATTGAAATTTTTACACAAGCCAATCCTTACTTTAGTGATAGCAGCAGGGTTTTGTTGCCCGGTAAATAGTTACGCACAACGCGCCCAGGACGCACAGAAACTTATAACTGATACAGTGCCCAGGGCAGCCAGAAAACGTACACCCTTTTTTGGTACCGTGCCCGATACTACTAAACGCTTTGGCAGGGCAGCAGCCGAATGGGGCTTAGCGCAGGTGATACCGTTTAGTTATGGTAAATTTATTGCGCATGCACCTTACTCTAATGTAACTACGGCAACCATATGGCGAAATCTGAACCCTGGAAGCTGGCAGTGGGATAAAGATATTTTTCGCACCAACCAGTTTGGGCATCCGTACCAGGGGAGTTTATACTTTAGTGCCTTCAGAAGCAACGGATATAACTTTTGGCAGTCGGCGCCGGCAGCGGTAGCAGGTAGTTATTTTTGGGAAACTTTTGGTGAGAATGAACGGCCTTCGCCAAACGACTTTATCAATACCAGTTTCGGTGGTATTGTGTTGGGGGAGATGAGTTACCGCTTATCAAACAAGATCGTAAATAACCGCCATACCGGTTTTGGCAGGCAAATGGAGGAGGTTGCAGCATTCCTGGCAAACCCCATGAACGGCTTAAACCGCCTGCTTGATGGCAAATGGGGCAAGGTGTACGGTAACCCCGCTGATCGCGATTCCACACAGGTGTCCGCAGAATTCGACCTGGGTGTACGCAGGTTTAGCAGTATTACGGGCAACGGAAGCGGTAAAGGCAAAACAGGTATTTTTGGCAGGGCTAAATTGATCTATGGTAATCGTTATAAGGATTACCGCACGCCTTTCAGTAATATCATGATCAATGTGGAGATGGGTCAGGATGACAGCTCTTTGGTTAACCTGCTTAGTGTTTCAGGTTCTTTGGCAGGTTGGGAAATCAAATCTAATCGCGACTTGCAGCATCTCATCATCCTATCTGCAAACTATGATTATATCAGCAATGAGGCATTCTTTTATGGAGGGCAAAGCGTAAAAGCAAATCTGTTTTCAACTTTCCAGGCAAGCAAAAAACTAACATTTAACACCAATGCAGGCTTAGGCCCAACGCTGTTGGCGGCAGTGCCAAATACTTATAATGCTAATGGTCGAAATTACGATTATACCTCGGGCTTTGGGATCAATGGCGGGGCGGGGCTTAACCTAATGGATAAATTCTTTTTGAGTATTGATTACCGCGGCGGATGGCTGTATACCATCAATGGCAACAAATCACACTATTATTTACATACCGTAACAAGTGAGGCACGATACGCATTTAGCAAAAAGCTGTCGCTTGCTGCCGAACCGGGTTACCTGTTTCTACGCGGTAAGTACGATGAACACCCTGATGTTAACAAGCGCTACCCATACCTGCGGGTTTCAACCCGGTATTCAGTAGATTTTTAAGCCATGTTAGGGTAATAATCAGTTAACTGGTTGCCATTACGTGCGGGATATTTTAAGTTTGGCCTCACCATGGCACACGTACTCGATAATCCCATCTACAACGCTTTAACAACAGGTAATAAACATTTAGCAGTTGAGGCCGGCGGCGCTTTTTATTTTAAAGATGATGTAGCACCGTTTGCGGGCCTGAAAAACAATTCTGCTGCTGATTTTGAAGCGCTCCTTAAAAACGCACCTGACGATAGGGTATTTGTAATTTTTACTCCTGAACAATTGCATGTACCTGATTATTTTAAGGTGTTGAGGGACTTCAAGATGTTCCAGATGGTTTATGAGGCAGATACTCCTCCAACTGAAATGGAAAGTTCTATAACCAGTCTCGAAGATGAGCATGTTGAGGAAATGCTGGCGTTAACCAGGTTAACTAATCCTGGTCCATTCCTGCAGCGCACTATCGATTTCAGTAATTATACAGGCGTTTTCACCGATGGTAATTTGATTGCCATGGCCGGGCATCGTATGCAGCCCTTGCCCTATGTAGAAATAAGCGCCGTTTGTACTCACCCGGAACATACCGGAAAAGGGCATGCAGCTAAACTACTGTTGGAGCAAGCCCGACGCATTATCGCCGCAGGCAAGACACCTTTTTTGCATGTTTTGCAGGAAAATACAGGCGCTATAAAAGTTTACGAACGTATTGGTTTCAAAACACGCGTACCGATATTGGGCTATGTATTGAGTAAATAAAAACGGCTGAGAGAGCCCCAGCCGCTCTATCTATTTTATTATTTTCTAAATAGCGTTAAACAAAATCCGGCCACCAAGCCTGTGGCTAAGCCAGCCGCTATATATTTTCGATGTGCCTTTGGCTTACCCGGAATGCCAAACCCACCATACGGTGCCATACCATATTTAACAGTATTGAATAAATTACCGCTCGTTGGTGATATCGGCGCTGCGCCTTTAAAGTACCTGCGCATGATAGAGCCGGTTAATTTCGTTGTTAGCTCGGGGAATAAAGCGTGTGATACTTTAAGCAACAAAGAGGTACTGCCTATGTAGGTACTTGTTCTCGGGTCATCAGCCACGTTCACCATGGCCTCTGCAAGGCGTTTAGGATCATACACCGGCGGGGCGGGTTTAAGCTGCTTGCCAGTGTAATTACCAGCATGTTGTATGCCGGGAGTATCTAAAAAAGCGGGATACAGGTCACAAACGTGAATGTGTGGCCATTTGGTAAGTTCGCCCCTTAAAGCTTCTGAAAAACCGGTTAGTCCGAATTTGCTAGCAGAGTAGCCTGCACCATAGGGTACCGCAGTAAAGCCTCCAACAGAAATATTATTAATAAGGGTACCGTAATGCTGCGATTTAAAAAAAGGCATTACGGCATGTGCCCCGTTCATGTAGCCCAGCAGGTTGGTTTTTATAACCTGCTCGTGAACTTCCATAGGCGTACTGTCAAAATCACCGGCAGCTAATACACCTGCATTATTTATCCATACGTCAATGCGGTTGCGCCAATCATTAGCCACATTGGCTAAAGCTATCACCGCTTTGGGGTCTGTTACGTCTGTTTCAACGGTAAGTACATCTGCACCAAACTCGCGGCATTCTTCTGCAACTTCATCAAGTGCATCAATATTGCGCGAGGCCAGTACTAAATTGGGTTGATGTTGTGCAAATTCAACAGCCGCGGCACGCCCGGCACCACTTGATGCGCCGGTTATAACTATGGTTTTCCCTTTTAATCTTAGCTCTTTCATCCTCAAGGTTATTTATTAAGTAACCTTTGGAGCATGGAAGTGTTTGTAAAGATCTATATTAACGAATATGAGGTTGGCTTAAGCATGGTTGATGTGATCTTGGAAACCAGCAGGGCATCGGCATAATCTGCCGGCGCGCTTATCCTTTTCCACTCGGCATCATCTACAAATGATTTCCAGTGAGCGGCCTTATCGTCCATGTTTTTAAAGGTAACCATATAGGTAAGATTAGGGCGGTTATCACCGATCACAGTCTCGCCGAAAAAAACGGGTTTAAAGCCAAGGCGTTTAAAAATGTCTATTTCGCCTTTGTCGTTAAACATCCCTACTTTCTTTTTGCCCGCAGCCTCACTGGCGCTTTTATATTGGCGAAGTTCAAAAATCCTTTCTTCTTTTGCGGGCAGCTCCTTAACCGGAGAATTTTTAAATGCTTTTAAAAGAGATGTATCTAACTGTTCAAAAGCCGGATCATTTGCCGGCGCGTTAAGATATGCCGCACCTTTAGCCCAATAATCCTTATCACTTTCCAGCTGGTCAAAAAGATGGTCCACCTGTGCGAAATTGGCGTAAGGTATCAATACAAAGAATTTGCTCTGCCCCGCAGGGCTAAACTCCGTAAATACTCCAACCGGCTCGTTGGTAAGCTTTTTTACAACCGGGACAAATACATCACGGTAAAAATCTTCGGTAAGTTTCTGCTGGCGCTCATCCTTAAAGGTGTAAACGCGCAACTCGTAATATTCAGTAGCAGCAGTTTTAGCATGAGACATAGCAACGGATGGTGTAATGGCAGCCACAGCCCCGCCAATTATAGATTGTTTAACAAACGAGCGTCTTTTCATTAATATCGGGGGTTTTAGAGGTTGCTTAAATATACAAATGTTTATTCAGCTTCCTCATCTTCTTCTTCGTCCTCTTCGGGAACGTAATTGCTAATGGCCTGGCCAATGGCGTCAACCTCCGGTATATCGCCAAACATGGGTGTTTCTGTTTCAGGGTTAAGCATTATCCACACGTTATCAGTGTCTTTTTCAATTTTACCAAATTCTTCGCCAGCCTTAAATATGGTATATACATTATCTTCTTCAGGAAAAACGGAGTAAACAACCCCGCCAACCAGTACGTCAAATGGTTCTTGCATGATTTTATTATTTGTGCGCAAAAATATCATTTTAAGTTAACCGAGTTTAACTTGTAAATAAAGTTAGCAATAAGGATGTGAATTTATTTACATACTTATTTACATTTGCGCCGCAATTGCTGCGGCTGCCTTTACTTTGGCCGACTTTTAGCAAGCTAATTTTTATGAAGAGAGTGGTTATTACGGGCTTGGGTGTTGTATCCCCGGCGGGCAACGATATCAAAAGTTTTTGGACTAACATAGTTAATGGCCGTAGCAATGCAGCCGCCATTACGCATTTTAATGCTGAGCATTTTAAAACACATTTTGCTTGTGAGGTGAAAGATTTCAGGTCTGCCGACCACCTTGACCGTAACGAAATTAAACGCAGCGACCTCTACACTCAATATGCCCTGGCTGCTGCTAAACAAGCTGTAGAAGATTCAGGCTTCGACACCAATAGCGTTGATCCTTTTGATATAGGCGTTATAATGGGTTCTGCACAAGGTGGTTTTGAAACCTTTGAGCAGCAAATGAAAGAATATGCTGCAACAGATCATGCCCCGCACTTTAACCCGTTCTTTATCCCAAAAACATTGGTGAACATGGCATCAGGCCTCATATCCATAAAATACGGGTTTATGGGCGTAAATTTTTCTGCAGTTTCTGCATGCGCCTCAGCTAATACTGCAATTATGGATGCGTTCAATTACATCCGTTGGAGTAAAGCCAAGATTATAGTAACCGGTGGTGCCGATGCGCCCATCAGCGAAGGTTCAATTGGCGGGTATAATGCACTTAAGGCCTTATCAACGCGTAATGATTCTCCGTTGGCGGCATCTCGTCCGTTTGATGTGGAGCGCGATGGTTTTGTGATGGGCGAAGGCGCCGGCGTATTGATTTTTGAGGAATACGAACACGCAAAAGCCCGTGGCGCTAAAATATACGCCGAGGTTGCAGGTGCAGCCATGACATCAGATGCCTACCATATTACCGCCACTCATCCTGAAGGCAAGGGCGCTATCCGTGGCATGAAACTCGCCCTTGAAGATGGCGGCCTTAATGCTGATGAAGTAAACTATGTAAATGCACATGCTACATCAACCCCGGTAGGCGATCTAAGCGAGTCGAAAGCTATCCACGCAGTGTTTGGCGATAATAAAAATTTCGCTATAAGTGCAACTAAATCGATGACTGGTCACTTGCTTGGTGCTGCCGGTGCCATCGAAGCAATAGTTGCTATTAAGGCTATCCAAGATAATATTATTCCACCAACCATCAACACACAAACTATAGACCCTGAAGTACCGGCCGGCTTACATATTGTTACTAAGGAGGCGATAGACAAGCAGGTTAATGTTGCGTTGAGCAACACCTTCGGTTTTGGCGGCCATAACGGCATAGCAGTATTTAAAAAGGCTTAAATACGTATATTCGTAAATGCAGCACCAGCTTCTGTTAGATAATATTGCCAACTACGTATTGCTTTCCGCGGATGAACAGCAGGAGATCATTTCCCGCTTTCACTATAAAAAAATAAAAAAGAAGCAGTTTTTGCTTGAGGCGGGTGACGTTAGCAACCGTTCCATCTTTGTAATTTCGGGTTGTTTACGTAGTTATGCCGTGGATAAGAACGGGACGGAGCATGTGCTGCAATTTGCTCCTGCAGGTTGGTGGATAACAGACATGCGCAGCTACCTTACCGGCGAACCGGCCCGTTTAAACATTGACGCTATTGACGAAACCGAGGTTCTTTACGTTACTAAAAACGACTTTGAGGAGCTTAATACCCGCATCCCCAAATTTGAACATTTTAACCGGGTGCTTGCCCAAAAGGCGCTGGCAACCTACCAGCACAGGCAGGTTGATAATTCTGTGTTGGCTGCTATGGAACGCTACGCCAACTTTTGCGAGCTTTATCCATCTTTGATACGCTCGCTTCCGCAAAAACAAGTTGCATCCTACATCGGTGTAACGCCGGAGTTTTTAAGCAAGATGCTGAATACCACTTTGGTTAAATAATCAGCTTAATCTACATTAACTTTTCGCCTTAATTTACATTATTAGGGGGCTTGTGCTTTGCCGCTATCTTTGTATCATACAAAACGAAAGATCATGGAAAACACAACTATAAACGGCCTTCATCACATCACAGCGATAGCCGGCAACGCAAAACGAAATCACGATTTTTACACAAAAGTTTTGGGCTTAAGGATGGTTAAAAAGACCGTCAATTTTGATGACCCTGAAACTTACCACTTGTATTATGGCGATAAAGAAGGTACGCCGGGCACTATATTAACATTCTTCCCCTGGGAAGGAATTAGCGCAGGTAGGAGAGGTGCCAGACAAGCCAGTGAAATTGGTTACTCTGTACCAGAGGGAAGCCTGGATTTTTGGCTTAACCGTTTTGAAAAGCACAATGTGATTTACAACAAGCCGGCCGAGAAATTTGGTGAGCAGTATCTTACTTTTTTAGATCCTGATGGCCTAAAACTGGAGCTGATCGTTTCTAAAACACTTGATAAACGCCTGCCTTGGGAGACTGACGAGATAAAGGCAGAAAACGCTACAAAAGGCTTTCACAACATTACCATCACTACTAATAAAATGCAGCCAACTGCAGATATATTGACAAATATATTTGGGTATAAATTGTTGGAGCAGCACGTTAACCGTTACCGCTTTGTAACCGATGCGGTGGACAATGCAAATATAGTTGACCTGGTTGAGGTGGCGGGAGAAGTTGCCGGTCACGTTGCCGGAGGGTCTGTTCATCACGTAGCCTTCAGAGTGAAAAATGATGAGGTATTGATGCAGTATCGTGATAAAATAGCCGCTTTAGGATTGCACATTACTGAAAAGATTGATCGAAACTATTTTTACTCGTTATACTTCCGCGAACCGGGTGGTGTTTTGTTTGAGATAGCTACCGATAACCCTGGCTTTGCCGTTGATGAAAGCGTGGAAGAATTAGGTACGCACTTAAAATTGCCGGTGCAATACGAAGAGTACAGGGCAAGTTTAGAAACCACTTTACCAAAATTAGACTGATGTACACACATAGCAAGCAAATAATCACCGGTGGCGCAGCTGCTGCCGGTGCAAATGCTGCCATAATAGCCATACATGGCAGAGGTGCAAGCGCAAATGATATTATGCGTTTAGTCAAAGAATTTAAGATAGAGAATGCAGCCATTTACGCGCCGCAGGCTACAAACAACAGCTGGTATCCTTACAGTTTCCTGGCGCCTGTTGTACAGAACGAACCTGCGCTATCTTCGGCTTTAGCCTTAATAGATGAAACGGTTAAGCGGGCTATCGCCGATGGTGTTGCCACAGAGAACATTTATTTTTCAGGTTTTTCACAAGGAGCTTGTCTTTCCTTAGAGTATGTTGCCCGCAATGCCAAACAATATGGAGGCGTAATTGCTTTTACCGGTGGATTAATAGGAGAGGAATTGGATGTTAGCAATTACAAAGGCGATTTCAAAAACACGCCGGTTTTAATTTCTACTGGTGATCCTGATCAGCATGTCCCGCTAAGTCGGGTTGAGGAAAGCGTTGAAGTTTTGAAAGGCTTGGGAGCACAAGTGACTTTAAAAGTTTATCCGAGCAGGCCACATACAGTAACCTATGATGAAGTTAAACTGGCTAACGATTTGGTATTTAAATCAAAAAATGAAACATGAAATTTGATGATATTGAACTTGTAGATAATGAAGCTATTCACAACTTTGAATTAACGATAGACGGTCAACGCTCGTTTATCGACTACCAGGTGCGTGGTGAGAAGATCTATCTAATCCATACCGAAGTACCTGAGGCTTTGCAAGGCCAGGGTGTGGCAGAAGCATTGGTTGAAAAGGCGCTTATACATATTGAGAACAAAGGCCAGAAAGTGGTTCCGCTTTGTGCGTATGTGCAGATCTTTTTAAAGAAACATCCGGAATGGAACAGAATAGTTGCATAAAATTGTATTAAACAACGAGTATACAAACAAAAGTCGCAGAGAAAGAATCTATGCGACTTTTCACTTTATATATCTTCTTGAGTACATCTTAATAGATCATAACAATAACACATCTATCCTGTGCGCATGCACCAAACCAACCTGCGGCGACCACGCAAAAACCGTAAACTGCCCATCCTGAGAGGCTACTAACGCAATAGCATCGTGCTGATCGCTTACAAACTGTGCTGCTGCCAAATGCCTGCTACCGCCGTTTTGAGCGGGGTGCACTCTTCGCGCCCGGCCATCTGCAACAGGTTCCGTCATGATGATCTCGCCAACGGGTAAACTATGTTCTGCCCTTGCAGCTTTTGCACCAAATGCCAGCAGGTCATATTTATCAGTAATGATAGTTGCACCATCAACAGCTGTGAACCCGCCTATCAGATCGATAGCTTCTAACAACGACTCTCTCCACTCCAGTTTATCTATTGCCTGGTATTTTTGCTTCATTAGGTCATTTATTGCCGTATAAGGCGGTACAACAGGATATTTAACAGGCTGAACGATAGAGTCGCGCCAGGTTTCCGTTCCCGCCGGTACGATGAACACCAGGCCGCCCCGCTTATGTAAACGCATTGATGCCGCCAGTTGCACCAGTATACTAAACGATTCGCCCATGTAAGCAGGCAAAGGCATGGCTTGTAATGATTTTATCAGCGCCGGGCAGTCAGCTATACCCATGGTGGTCTCATCAAGTACCTTTATTTGGTCGCCTTGTAGTACGGCAACATTAACATATTTGCCAAAACCATCTACCCGCCGGTGTTTGATCACCAGCAGTCCCGGCTCTATCACCTCCAATACAAAACATAAAGCGGGTACGTAATGCGTTGTACCCCATATAAAAAGGTCGTCGCCATCAAGCCAAACGCCCAGGTGAATACCGGGTTGCTCAACTGCCGGTGCCAGCTTGATCAGGTTTTGTGGCGTTAGTCGTAATTTCTCTCCAAATATCAAAGGCTTCTCAGATTGGTAAGGCTGCAATAAAGCCAGCGAAATATTAGGCGAATGCCCTTCCTCGCGGCGCATACTGGCCCAAAATGCTACGTCTATAACCGCTTCTATGATGTGTAGGTCAGGAGCTGAAGCCACGCTGTTATTATTTTCGCCTTTGGCCGCTAACTGGTATTTTTTAAAGTGCTCCTCAATCTCAGGTGCCACGATACGGGCGGGCAGGTACGTAGGTTCTGATAGCATAGGTATGTTTTTCTACACAATAATAATCATAATATGCCGTCAACGTATTTGGTAGCATTAAAGTGAGATTTATTTGATAATCAAGTGTTGAAAATCTCTCAACTAAAACTTTTAGTATTTCCGTATAAACCATTAAATTGCAGCTTATGCCGGTGTTTATAGCGTCATTGAATTCGGGGAGTAACGGCAACTGTTATTATGTTGGTAATGAGCATGAAGCAGTATTGATAGATGCTGGCATCTCTTGCCGCGAAACGGAAAAGCGAATGCTTCGACTTGGCCTTTCGCTAAAAAAAGTGAAGGCCATTTTTATTTCTCATGAGCATAGCGACCATATACGTGGCTTGGCCGTGCTGGCAAAAAAATACCAGTTGCCTGTTTATGTTACCGATGGTACCGTGCATCATTGCGGTGAGGTGCCACGAGAACTTTGTTTCAGTTTACGCTCATACGAAGTGGTACAGATAGGTAACTTGCAGGTGATGCCGTTTCCTAAGCATCATGATGCCGTGGAACCTCATAGTTTTATGATCACTAACGGTGACACGCGGATAGGAGTGTTTACAGATATCGGTGCTCCTTGCGAACACCTCGTCCGCCATTTTGCTCAATGCCATGCGGTTTTTCTGGAAGCTAATTATGATGAGCAAATGCTTGAGCAGGGTAGGTATCCTTATTTCTTAAAAAAACGTATCTGCGGTGGCAAGGGTCACCTTTCAAACCGTCAGGCTTTGGAGATGTTCATCGAGCATCGGCCGCCTTACATGAGCCATGTGCTGTTGTCGCACCTATCTAAAGACAATAATGATCCCGAACTTGCGCTGCAATTTTTTGCCGAGCACGCCGGTGAGACCAAAATAAGCATTGCATCAAGGTACTTTGAGAGCGAGGTTGTTGTAATAGATCCGCAACCGCTTGCACCCGGCGAAAGCCATGTGCTTAACCAGGTAACAGGCCAGTTTCAGTTTGCCTTAAGCTAATGCTGGAGATCATTTACCGCGACGAGCACCTTATCGCCATCAATAAGCCGCACGGTTTATTGGTACACCGCTCATCCATTGCTGCTGATGTTTCTGAATTTGCAATCCAATTGTTACGAGATCAAATAGGTCAAAAGGTTTATCCGGCACACCGTATCGATCGTAAAACGGCAGGCGTATTGCTGTTTGCTTTGGATAAAGAGAGTGAGATAAGCATGCAACAGGCCTTTATGGAAAACCGGGTTAAAAAGCAATACCTGGCCATAGTGAGAGGCTTCACACCTGATGAAGAAATAATTGATTATCCGTTGCGAAAAGAGAATGGGGCCTTGCAGGATGCGTTAACTAAATACAAAACCCTTGAACAGGCCGAGTTGGATATTCCGTTAGGCAAACATCCAACCTCAAGATATTCGTTGGTTTTGGCAGAACCAGAAACTGGCCGTATGCACCAACTGCGTAAACACTTTGCGCATGTTTTCCATCCCATCATCGGCGACCGAACGCATGGTTGCAACAAGCAAAATAAAATGTTTAAAGATAAGTGGAAAATGGAAACCATGCTGCTACATGCTAAACAATTGCGGTTCGCTCATCCTGTTAGCGGCCAGGAGATCATAATAAGCGCCAACTTGCAGCCCGAGTTCCGATCGGTAATGCAGGTGATGGGTTGGGCTTAGATAATATTAGATTATATTTGTGCTATGAGCAATAACGAGATCATGAAAAAGTTGCGGGTGGCCTTAAAGCTTCGCGATGAGGATATCATTAACATATTGGCACTGGTAAACTTTCGTACTACTAAAACAGAGCTAAGTGCTATTTTTCGCGCCGAAGATCATCCTAACTTTGTGAAATGTAAAGACCAATTGTTGCGCAATTTCTTAAACGGATTGGTTATACACTTACGTGGCCCCATGCCGGCTAAAGAGAAAAAAGTACCAAGTTCTGAATCTTAAGTTGCAAAAAACTATTTGTACTGACTTTAGACTTTACTTAATACTTCTGTATCAAACGCATTTTGCCTTCTTTCATTAGCCTTTGCTGCTCAGGGCTAAATGGAACGCGGCCTCCAAAATCCTGAACCCAAAAGCGGTCTTTTTCAGCGACGCCAACTTCTTTAAAGCCAGGATTCATCAGGTTTTTGCAGTGGCCTTCGCTTTTAAACCAACCAGCCTGCACTTCCTCAATATTTTGCTGTCCAAAGGCAATGTTCTCGCCGGTCATAAAGTTTTTCCATCCCTTAAATTCGTAACCAGCTTGTACTATGCGGGTGCTCATGCTCCGGCCGTCTCTACTATTATGGCTAAAGTAGTTTTGGCGGGCCATATCTTTTGCGTGGCCGCGGGCGGCATCCTCCAGTTCGTCGTTCCAGGTTAGCGGGGGTGCTGGCGGATACCACTTTCCACCGCAATTACAACCTGTAGCGCGTTTTTGATTGATGAGCATTAAAAATCTCTGTTTAAATGACGCAACGTCATCACCGCCATCCTGTTTAACAAAGGAGCAAAAAACTACTGTACCCAGGCAAAACGTCAAAAACAAAAAGTATTTCTTCATGCTGTTATTGACATCTTAAACGCTTGCAGGTTTAAAACCGATATATGTGCCGGAGATTTTTGTGCTTACAATGAAGCGAATTTTTTGGCTGTGGAAGCTACGGTTTTGTTGCTCTTTCTATCGGTAAATACCCTTTTCTTTTTGATAGAGTCAGGCTTTTTAACGGTGATGGAATCCTTAGGCATGGCTGCAGCTAAATCTTTAACTTCCTGATCTTTTTTGATCTGTTCGTTTATTTCTGCCACACGTTTGGCCGCAATATCACCTTTCTCATTATCATTAAGTCGATTATAGAGATAAGCATAGTTTTGCTGCACTATTGCTTCCATTGCGGGCAATTTATATTTGATAGACAAATTAAGCGCTTCGTTAAGGTCACGCATAGCAAGTTTAGTTTCCTTGTTATCCATTTTAACATTGGCAAGCTTTACCAGTGAATTGATCAAAGCAGGCGCATCTTTGTATTTCCGTGAAATTTTTGTAGACTGCAGCAAGAACCATTTTGCCTGACTGTATTTGTGCTGTGCAATATAAACCCGCGCCAAGTCATCAAAGCTGCGGCGCATCCCTAAAGTGTCCTCGTAAAAAGAATAGTTCTGTAAAGCTGTTAAAGTCCAGTGGATAGCTTCCGTTTGATAATAGTTACGGACATTTCGGTTGACTATAGTATCAAACTTTAAATATTCGCCAGCTATTTTAGTGCAGATGCCACCTTTAAGGGTGTCGTTTTTAGTGCTTTGGAGCTTTTGTTTAAGGCTGTCCAAAGTATCATTACTCGCACGTAAGGAAGTAGTAGCGGCTAAAATTGCAATAAGTATAAATATCTTCTTCATCTGGTTATCCAAATAAGTACGCAATTATCTATTCAAAATGCGTGCCCCGATAACAACTCCAGAACGGCGGGGGCTTGCAAATTACAATAAACCAATAGAAATACCTAACAACTTTGATTATTAGCAATTTATCAACACACTGCAAAAACGGCTTTACAGTAAGTAATCATATTTTTTTGCAGTAGGTTTTTCTATACAATTAGCGGATAACCGCTTCGTAATTTGATAGAAAGTGTTGAAATTTTTTAGAAGATGCTGTTAGCCAATTGAAGAGTACTATCCCCGAAACTGCGGTAAAAATTCCCGCTAAAACGTCAAGCACATAGTGATGGCTGGCATAAACGGCCGTAAACCAGATACCTATGGTTACCAATGCGAAAAACACATTGACCCAACCAAGTCTATTTTTTATACCGTAATACAGCACTATTACCGGGTAGGATGAGTGCAACGATGGCATAGCTGCAAATACGTTTGAACCTTTCTCGTAGATAGATTTGAAAAGGTGGATGTTGAATAGCTTATCAAACCTTGCCAAACCGGCAGTGTTACCCTGCGTTAGCGGATGAAAGTTAAAACCGTGGAATTGAATGTACCAGGGTGGGGCAGCTGGGTAGGCATAATAAACAACAAAGCCTAACAGGTTAACCAGCACAAAGGTTAACGAGAAGTATAAAAACTGACGCTTATTTTTAAAGAACAGATAAGCTGCAAAACCCAGTGGTACCGGTATCCAACAGAGGTAGAAGAAACCTGCAAGGGCGTCAATTACATCAGTACTTCTCAAACGCAAGTACTCGTTGGGTGTTAGGATCTTTCCATTAATGTTTATACCAAACAAACTCTTCTCGGCATTGTAAAGGCTGCCTATTGCTACATCTTTAAAATTGTAGTTAGGGAAAGCCTTCATATAATCAAATATGATCCAGTATACTATGAAGATGGTAAAACCCAGGATAAATTTGCGTGTAATAGCTGATGCATAAAACAGCACATTAAAAATGCCAAGCAGCACCAATTGATCAGTTTTAAAGCCAACCAGTAAAAACGACAGAATTAAGTAAGAAATGGAGAACGCAGTTACAATGCTTACAGTTTTTGCATTGATATGTACCTCATTGCCATAAACATTAGTCATTCTGTTTTTTAATGAAATCTGAATTAAATACCTTGTCCCACATTGGTGAGCTTACGCCATAACCCTTTGACGGGTCCTGGTAATGGTGAAGCATGTGGTGTTGTTTGATTTTTTTCCAGAATGCGCCTTTAAAGTTAAAGTGGTGGATGGCATAATGTGATATATCATAAACCAGGTAACCAAGGATAAACCCAGGGAAAAAGCCAAAGATGTAATTGGCAGGTAGTAATGCGTTGAACATTAGATAAAATCCTGTAGCCAAAGGTATACTTGCAGATGGTGGCATCACCAACCGCATGGCATCACTTGGGTAATCGTGATGAACACCATGAAAGATAAAATGCAAGCGTAAGGCCCATTTAGCTTTTGGCACAAAATGGAATACAAAACGATGCATGATATATTCTGTAAGCGTCCACACAAAAAGGCCGGCTAAAAAAAGCCAGATATAGTTGATCACGCCGATATTTCTATCGTATGCAAAATAACTGCAAACTAAAATAACAGGGACAAATATGATAAGCGGCACGAAATAGTGCACTTTTGATAAACTCTCAAGGAAGTTACTCTTGAACATCCTTACCGACTCTGTAGAGTTGGAAACAAAATTTTTCTTAGCCATAGTAATCAGGGTTTAAAACGTTCGGTCACCTCTTTGCCATTCGCAGGATCAGTACCCTTCATTTCTACAAAAATAACATTTGGCGACCACATAGACCCACCATTGATTTGAATAAAAATACTTTTAAGTTGTAGGTGTTTTTTTGCAATAGTTGCGAAGATATGATATTTTCCGTCGGCTCCCTTCATCAAAGTAAACGGAATTTTCTTGTATGACACAAGCCTGATATCATACTTGCCATTACCCAGGGCTTTTGACGAATATCCATACGCAAATCTTCGCTGTATAAAATTCAATTCCTCAGGTTCGCCATTATGTTTTGCGTACTGTAACCAATAAACGTGTATCGGCGAGTCTTCGTCTGCCAGGCCTGTTTTTTTATCAATATTTACGTCGTAACATAATGCGTTGATGTTAGGCGTGCGTTGCAAATAAAAAAGACGATGCGGATTGTCTGGCGGAGTAGGGAATGGGCGGCCATCAGCAGCAACACGTTGAGGGATAGTATCCGCGGCAAGCGTGTCGCAACGCATCAGCTTGTTCGCTTTTGCGTTAAGGCCAACGTTTAAGAAAGATAGTGCAAAGAAAACTTTAAGCAGGGTTTTGATCATTCTTCGTTATCAGACAATGCCTTTTTCGCATCCATCAACCTGCCAAACGCGGTTAAGTTGGTTAATACAGCCAGTATTGCGATAGGAATAGTGAAGATTGACATGGTCTCGAACACGTGATATTTGATGCCCGGAATAAATAGCTTATAATCGCCGCCAATGTAAGATGAACTGATACCACATGCAATTGCAAATACGCCAATGGTAATTACCCGCTCGGGGCGCTGCATTAAACCACCTTTAGTTTCTACACCAAGGCCCTCTGCACGTGCGCGCACATAACTAACCATCATTGAACCAATAAGCGCTATAAAGGCAAATATTGAGCTTAAAAAGTAATGATGTGCCACAAGATAATAGCATATGCCCAAGAACATGATCAATTCGCTGTATCTATCCAGTACTGAATCATAAAGGGCACCAAATACAGATTTCATATTACCCAAACGGGCAACTTGTCCATCAAGCATATCAAACAAACCTGCAAACAATATAAGGGCGCCTGCCCAACCAACGTAGCTGAGATCGCCGCGATTACCGTGCTCGGAACCAATGATGAAAATTGCTGCTACCCCCACATTTAACACAAAACCTATTGAAGTGACCGCATTAGGTGTTAAACCTAATTTTATCAATAACTTAACAAAAGGATCTATGACCTTATAGATTCCTAATTGTACGCTTGTGCGGATAGATGTTTGTTGTGCCATTTCAAAGGTAAAAGTAGATAAACCTAAGTTAACTATTATTGATTAAAAGTCAAATTTGATTTTCACACGGATACCCCATTTAGCAACATCAGGGTTTTCCAGATATGTTAATCGTCTAACGTAATCTAACCTGATAAATTTAAAAATGTTTTCGATGCCCGCACTTACTTCTGTATAGGGCCTGTTACCTTGTAAAGCGTATGTAATTGGTACACCATTGTTATCTGCCGGGAACCTGTAAAGGTTTGGATTTAAGGCTGGTGTATTCTCATTGCTTAAGCCGCCCCATAGCGATTTGAATGATGCAGTTTCGCGCCATTTAAGCTTTTTAAACAAAGGTATTTTATTGAAGAAAAAGCCACCAAAGTGATGGTCGATAATGATACTGGCTGATTTATCGCTCACAAACTCCAAAAAGTTCATCAAGTTATATTGATCTATTACGTAAGCAAACGTTTGGTTACCACGTGATATATTCAGCAATGGATACGGCACCTGCCCGTAGGTTTTAGAAGCTTCAAGTATTACATCAGAAAAACCAAATGGCGCTACATAGAAACGTTTTTCGCCCCTAAAATCAAGCTTGTGATATTTGTATTGGCCATCTAATACCTTTAAACCGGCGGTATATTCTAAAGACAGTTTAGGATATTGATTAATAATGGGTGCCCTAAAAAGTTTACCCTGGTAAAACTGTTCATTAGGAGCATAACGGAAGCCGATAGTTGCTTCTGATGTGGTAAGCTTATCAAATGTTTGCGTACCTGCGGTATTTATGAATGGTATTAAACTACCCGCCGGTCTTTGGATAAGGTTACGAAGACCGATCTTATAAGAAAAGTGATTGGCATATTCACTCACATACTCTAATCGGTACTGGTCGTTGTAATAATACTTATCGTTACGGCCACGTTTAAAGGATAACAATACGTTATCTTCCTGAATAAACTGAAGTTCCTGGCCCGGTATTTTTGTTTCGCGCTGGATACTTGCCCTGATATAATGCTGCGGAAAACGATAGATACTTTTGCCATTTAACGAGTAGGTAGTTGCAAAAAAGTATTTCCAACGTTCATCCTTAAAGCCATATGCGCCATAGCCTTCAAAAAATATCTTCTTGCTAAAATCTGCGGTAGTACGACCTCCTAAGCGAAGACGGAAGCCTTCAACCGGGTTAAAGCTGTAGAAAGTGCTGGCGGGGCCAACCTCAAATTTGCCGAAGTTTTTAAAACCGGCAAACAGTAGGTTAACAATGTCAGCGGTTCTTCTGAAAGATGGCATATGCACCAGGCTATCAATGTTTTTATACACTTTAGATTCGGCGGTACTTAAGGTGTCATAGCGTGCCTTTACCCAAAAGCTATCGGGCCTGTTGCGAAGTTCTTCATCATCTACCTCAGGCGGGGTCAGGTATGTGGTATCAGGCCGGGGTTTGTTGATCACAAAATCCCGCCGTGCAATAGTGCGCGAACCAAATAATCCGCTTTTGCGCTTGGAGGATATACCAAAGTCTGCAAAAGTATTGCTGCGACTTAAATGGTAACGCCCATCAGGACTTAATTCAAAGTCCTGATCGATATTCATGCTACGAACGAAGTTAACGTTGATGTTGCTGTTTACGATCAACGCTGCTTTTTGTACCGCGTAGTTACCATCAAGTGTTATGAAAATATCACCCTCAAACAAAATGTTGTTTGTGTTGCGCGGCGTAAAACTTAACTGCACCAATTTTTTACCGGTCTCCAAAGTAATGGTATCGGTTATAAAGTATTTATAAAACGTTGGCGCGTTATCCGAGATAGGGCTTAAAAACTGGCGGCCCAACAAAAGAATATCATTATCGTATATATCAACCTTCACGTAGAGGTGCTGAAAGTATTGGCCAATGCCTTCGGTGTCAAATCCGGGCCCAAAATCCACCGACTTTTCACCCAGGACCTTGTTGCGGGTGGCTTCAGGGTTCTTACGATAGAAAACCTGCGTTAAGCGCTCTTTTAAATAGATGGGTAAAAGCGTTTTGCCAGGGTAGGTAGTGCTGTCCTTATTTTCAAAAATGAACTTGTATTTTCTAAAGAGCTTACGTTCTTTAGTTTTCTCAGAAATATTGCTCAGCGAGAACTGCATTTTATCGTACTCCTTGTATTCAACATAGTTATAAGCCTCCGGCCTGTTTTTAGGCTTGTTGGCGATAACTTGTCTTATCAGTTTTACTGCAGGGTTCTCGTTGTCGTATTTAGCGCGCTTTTTTGATTGCACTGTAACCTCTTTAAGGCTTTGTGAGGTTGGCTTAAGCCTGATGTTAATTACCTGCTCTTTACCGGGTTGTATTTTAATAACGGTTTCCTGGTAACCCAAATAGCTGATCTTTAGCTCAGTAACGGTGCGCGATGTGCTGATTGCAAATTTACCGTTGTTATCTGTATTGGTACCTACTGTTGTACCTGTAAAAGCAACGCTTACAAAAGGGAGTGGCTGCTTGTTTGCAGCATCTGTAACCGTACCGGTCACTATGGTGTTTTGTGCAAAAGCACTAACGCCGGTAAATAAAAAAAGTATAAGTAACAGATGCTTATACGGGTAGCTAAAAATCATTTAAAAGTTTAAAAATTAAGCAAATACAAACTTCTTCTGAAGAAAGTAATTATAAAATATGCCAACCAAAAGCGATACTATTACCTTTGATATCTTGTAATCTAATTTTAAAAAATGCGTTACCAGGAACACACCTCCAGTATTTAAAGCCAAATTACCACACCAAACCAAAACATATTTTGCGGCTTGCACGGGTACGGTCTTTTCTTTTTTCTTTTTAAACACCCATTTTCGACCCAACAAAAAATTGGTAACACCGCCACTTACCGTGCCTATAAAACTGGCGGCAACGTACCAAACGCCAAGCACTTCTTTACAGAAGATGGTGAGGCCAAAATCAACTACAGAAGCCACAAATGAAGAGGCTTGCGCTTTTACAAATGTTGCCATTATGTTTTAAATACGGCTCCTAATATCGTTGACGTTTTATCTGTATGGATAAATTTCAACTGTCATAGCTATCCCACTCTGTAGACGTATTTGTAAAGCAACTGTTACAATCTACGAAATTTAAGCCCGATTATTATGCCGGAAGCGTGAAAAACAGGGGTTTTTAGCTAAATATCTTTGCCTCTGCGAATATCGCAAAATAAGCCCAAAATAAAAACGGGGCATTTCCTATTGCGGAAAGCCCCGTTTAAAAGTAATATTATATGCTTTGCTTATGCCTGGTGGCCGGCAAACATATCATCATAGTAATCTAAACCTAAGTGAGTGATAAGGTCTTCGCCCATCAGGTAACGAAGCGTGTTCTCTAACTTGATCAGTTGTTTAAATATATCATTTTCTGCATGTAAACCCGGCGCAGTTTGCGGCGATTTAAGGTAGAATGATAACCATTCCTGTATACCGCTCATGTTAGCACGTTTTGCCATATCACAGAAGATAGCTAAGTCTAAAGCGATAGGGGCAGCAAGGATAGAGTCGCGGCAAAGGAAATTGATCTTAATCTGCATTTTGTAGCCTAACCAGCCAAAAATGTCAATGTTATCCCAGCTCTCTTTATTATCACCGTGAGGAGGATAGTAGTTGATACGGATCTTGTGGAAGATCTCGCCGTACAATTCAGGATTGTCTTCCGGTTTGAGGATATCTTCTAATACTCCAAGTTTAGAAACTTCTTTAGTTTTAAAGTTATCCGGATCATCCAATACCAAACCATCGCGGTTACCCAAAATGTTTGTAGAGAACCAGCCATGTACACCTAACGAACGAGCTGCAAGGCCCGGCGCAAGGATGGTTTTCATTAAGGTTTGGCCTGTTTTAAAGTCTTTACCTGCAATTGGGGTACCGGTTTGTTTTGCCAGTTCTATCATTGCAGGAATATCAACTGTTAAGTTAGGAGCGCCATTAGCAAAAGGTACACCTAATTTTAAAGCTGCGTAAGCGTAGATCATGCTTGGAGCAATACGCTTGTCATCGTCCTTTAAAGCCTGCTCAAAAGCCTCAAGTGTTTCGTGGATCTCAGAGCCTTCAAAGTAAACCTCTGTTGAACCGCACCATACTAAAACAACGCGGTCAAGGCCATTCTCGGTTTGGAAGTTTTTGATGTCTTCCATTACTTGCTGCGCAAGTTCGTAACGTGTGCCGGTTTTTACGTGTGAGCCATCAAGGTTTTTTGCATAGTTTTTATCAAAGGCGGCTTTCATTGGTTTAATTTTTTCCAAGCCGTCTTTTACCTGGTCTAACAGGCTACGCTCAAGTACTGCAGCATTAACCGCAGCTTCATACACGTTATCTTCATAAACATCCCAGCCACCAAAAACGATATCGTTTAGGTTAGCCAACGGAACAAAATCTTTGATCTTTGGGTTGCGGTTTTCGGTACGTTTACCTAAGCGGATGCTGCCCATTTGAGTTAAAGAGCCAACCGGTTGGGCAATCCCTTTTTTTACAGCCTCAACACCGGCAATTAAAGTAGTAGCTACTGCACCTAAACCAGGGATTAAAATACCTAATTTACCTTCAGCAGGTTTAATGTTAATTTTCATTATTTATTGTTTGTTTTTAAAGGCAATGTAGCCGTAAATTCAGCTTACCCAGGGAGAGTACAGCCGGATAAATAGTACATCAGTTTTTCATTACTTGTTATATAGTGAAGCGGCCGGCATGGCGCAAGCCGCTTTAACTATCAAATTTTATTGTTGTTTGACCATGTAGGGGCATTAGTCAAACGCCGGGCAAATAACCAAAATTCAAGTGGTAATATTTATAAAATTTATAAAGATTACAGGCAGATGAAAAAAGGTTTTAAATGGCTTTTTGGTAGATACGATAGGTTTTGTACTGATCGCCGCCGATGGCCTCAATAGCACGGTTAACCATATCATTTTTCTCAAGCGTCCAGCTGGCTTCGGCATATTCCAAACCTTTTGCTTTATAAGCTTTTATGATCGAGCCGTATAAACATGCCTCTATGCCCAGTTTGCGGTAGCCATCAATAACACCTAAAAGCATGATACGTATACCTTTGATCTTCTTTTTGCTGAAAAGTAGCTTGAAGATACCTGTCGGTAATAAACGACCTTTTTTTATAGTTTTCAGGATAGGGTTAATATCTGGTATAGCAACACCAAAACCAACAACTTTACCATCCTGTTCTGCCAATAAAGCAAAATCAGGATCGATGATCATTTTAAGGTCTTTAGCAGTGTAATCAAATTCCTCGTTGGTCATCGGGAAGAATCCAAGGTTTTTATCCCAGGCGCTGTTGTATACATCGCGTAAGGTGTTAGCTTCCTGCTTAAAGTTCTTCATATCTATTTTGCGGATAACTACATTGCTATTGCGTTTCAAACGCTCCTGTAATTTATCCAACATCTGTAACGACTTATCGTTATAGTTGCTGCCATCCCAATGCCACGCAAGCATGTCTGTTAGCTTAGCAAGCCCATAGTTCTCAAACAGCGTAACGTAATATTCAGGATTGTAAGGCATCATCACCATTGGTGAGCTGTCAAAACCTTTCACTAATAAACCTGCAACCTCGTTTGTAGAAGGGTTAACAGGGCCCACCAAGTTGTTTGCACCTTTTGCCTTAACCCATTTTGTAGCTTCATTAAGCAAAAGGTTTGCTGTTTCCTGGTCGTTAATTACATCAAAAAAACCAAAAAAGCCTTCGTTAACGTTGTTAAAGCTGTTGTGGTTGGTGTTGTAAATAGCAGCAATACGGCCTACAATTTTATCGCCATCGTATGCTAAGAAAGTCTGTAATGATGAATGCTTGTGAAACGGATGTGTAGTTAACAAATCGCGTTGGGCAATAAATAATTCCGGTACATAATAAGGGTCGTTCTTGTGAAGCTCGTGCGGAAAGTCGATAAACGCGCCCAGTTCTTTTTTCGACTGTACCGGGATAATTCTTTTCATTGTTTTGTGGGTGTGGGTTTAATAATAGGGGTTAAACAGCAACGCCAGTTTAAAAACTGGCGCTGTTGAATAGTACTTTATTTCTTTACTGCATTTTTTCTTTGATGGTATTTACACCTACCGCTTTAAATGCATCTATCAGCTTTTCAATTGCTTCATCAATTTGTGCAAAGGTGTGCGTTGCCATTAATGAGAAACGCAGCAGCGATGAATCTGACGGAACAGCCGGAGATACTACCGGGTTAACAAAAACCCCGGCTTTTTGCAGGTAATTAGTTACCTGGAAGGTTTTAGCGTTGTCGCGGATGTATATTGGTAGGATAGGGCTTTCGGTAGCGCCTATGTCAAAGCCTTCATCTGTTAAAAGCTTCATGGCGTAATTGGTATTATCCCAAAGCTTTTGAATGCGCTCAGGTTCGCTTTCTATAATATCTAATGCAGCAATTACGCTGGCAACAGAACCCGGGGTCATGCTTGCGCTGAACATTAATGATCGTGCGCGGTGTTTAATGTAATCTATAGTTTCAGCATCGCTGGCAATAAAACCACCTAATGATGCTAATGATTTGCTGAAAGTGCTCATGATAAGGTCAACCTTATCAGTTAAACCAAAGTGCGATGATGTACCTGCACCATTGTGGCCAATAACACCCAAACTGTGTGCATCGTCAACCATGATGTTAACACCATATTTATCAGCAAGCTCAACAATTTCAGGTAGTTTAACGATATCACCTTCCATGCTAAAGATACCATCAACCACAATAACCTTAACAGCTTCTTCCGGCAATATGCTCAGTTTGCGTTCAAGGTCAGCCATGTCATTGTGGGCGTACTTGATAACTTTGGAGAACGAAAGACGGGTGCCGTCAATAATAGAGGCGTGGTCATATTCGTCCAGTATCAAATAATCATTTCTGCCGGTAATGCACGATAAAACACCAATGTTAACCTGAAAGCCGGTGCTGAATAATACAGCCGCTTCCTTGCCTACATATTGGGCAAGGCGATTTTCTAATTCGATGTGGATGTCAAGCGTACCGTTAAGGAATCGTGACCCGGCACAGCCAGAGCCATATTTGTCAATAGCTTTTTTGGTTGCCTCTTTTATTTTCGGATGATTGGTTAAACCCAGATAAGAGTTTGAACCAAACATTAACACACGTTGATTATTGATTATCACCTCAGTATCCTGTCCAGACTCAATAGGCCTGAAAAAAGGATACAGTCCCTGTGCCCTGATCATATTTGCATCCTGGAACTGGGCGATCTTCTCGTGTAATTTTTTAACCATTTATAAACACTGCTTAAATTTTTTGTAAAAATACCATGAATAATTTCATGTCTTGCATTATCAATGTAATTTTTTGCACATGCCGTTAATACAGAGTTAACACAATTTCATCAGGCAAATTAATTAAAATTTTTGGTTATTCGCCACCACAATTTTTAAAAATCTTCTAAAAAGTTTAAAAATTATGCCAATTATCATCGTAATCTCCTAAAACCGTAATATTTCTGTTGCCGTTTTTTAATTAGTTTAGAATAATATCATATTCGCGGCTTCTAATCTGTTTTTAATTTATAGGCTACAAACCTTTGTATGCCGTATTCGTTTTAAAGCTTTGCATCTAAGCATTTATGAAAAAAATTGGATACTTTATTATTTCCACTATAACGCTAACATTGCCCGTAACATTGTTTGCTCAAACGCGGCAAGATACAGGCACGGCAGTTGTCACACTGCAGCAAAGTATAGCATTTGCACTTCGCAACCAACCGCAATTAAAACAAGCAAACATTGACGAGCAGATAAATGAACGTGATATTAAAATTGCTTTGGCAAGCTGGTTACCGCAAATTACATCAAGTAACCAATATCAGCATTATTTTCAGCGCCCGGCCTTTATAGCTGGTGGTGTAGCTACCGGAGTTGGGGGCAGTACCGGCACCGGAGGAACCGGAACCGGTACAGGCGTTGGAACAGGTACTGGCACTGGTGGTACAGGAACCGGAACAGGTGCTGGTACAGGTAGTACAGGCACAACGCAGCAAAATTTAGCAATTGCTCATAATACTTCAACGCTGGGCGTTTCGGCCAGCCAGGTTATTTACAATAACGAAGTGTTGCAGGCCTCAAAGGCTTCAAAATATAGCAGGCAATACTACAAGCAAAATACAGAAGGTGCTAAAATAGACTTGGTATCAAATGTAAGTAAAGCCTTTTATGACGTGTTGTTATCGCAACGCCAACTGGATATTATCAAGCAAGATATCGTTAGGCTGCGCCGTAGTTTAAAAGATGCTTATGCACGTTACCAGGCAGGAGTAGTTGATAAAACTGACTACAAACAGGCTACTATAGCTTTAAACAATTCCCTTGCATCGCTTAAGCAAACGGAGGAATCTATCAAAAGTAAATCAGCATATTTAAAACAGGTAATGGGTTTAAATCCCGATCGTAAGATAAGCCTGGCATATGATTCAACTGCGTTAAATACAGATGCGATGATCGATACAAACCAGGTATTGAATTATACTAATCGTATTGAATATCGTATGCTGCAGACGCAAAAGAACCTCGATAACGTAAACGTATCCTACTACAAATGGGGCTTTTTACCATCTGTATCAGCGGTTGGTGGTTACAGTTTGGCTTACTTCAATGATAATTTTTCAAAGCTTTACAACGATGCCTTCCCAACCTCGTTTGCCGGTTTATCGGTTAGTATACCTATTTTCCAGGGAGGCAGGCGTTTGCAAAACCTCGCCAAGGCAAAACTTCAGGTAGAGCGTACGGATCTTGATCTCATTAATAGCCGCAACTCCATAGGTACCGAATACGCACAGGCGCTGGCCAATTATAAGAGCGCTTATACCAATTGGGTAGCACTTAACGAAAACGTATCGCTGGCGAGTGACGTTTACAAAGTAGTTGACCTGCAATATCGTGAAGGTATTAAAACTTATCTGGACGTGATTGTTGCACAAACGGATCTGCGAACCGCTCAGCTTAATTATTTAAATGCATTGTTTCAATTACTTTCAAGCAAGATAGACCTGCAACGTTCATTAGGCACATTACCGGTTCAATAAATAAAAAGATACACTCAACATCACTCAAGAGACACTAAATAAAATGAAAAACACATACTACTACTGCATTGCCGCACTCGCGCTATTGTCGGTATCTGCCTGCAAAAGCAAGTCTCAGAAGCAGGGTGCTGCAATGCCGCCTACTCCTGTAAATGTTATCGAGGCAAAAAAATCAGATGCGCTTTACTATGATAGTTATCAGGGTACAGTTGCTGCGCTTAACAATGTTGAGCTGCGCAGCCAGGTATCAGGTTTTATAACCGGTATATTCTTTAAAGAGGGTACTGTTGTGAAAAAGGGTACGCCTTTATATGAAATAGACAGACGTAAATATGAAGCGGCTTATCAGCAGGCTAAAGCAAATCTTGTAAGCGCGAGGGCTAACCTCAACAAGGCTCAAAAAGATATAGACCGTTATAACATGTTGTTAAAGAATGATGCTGTGGCGCGCCAAACAGTTGATCAGGCATCAGCAACTTATGAAACTGCCAAGAGCCAGGTTGATGTGGCAAAAGCTGGTGTTGAGTCTGCAGCAACCGATCTTTCTTATGCCACCATAAAGGCACCATTTACAGGCCGCATCGGTATCTCGCAGGTAAAGTTAGGTGCTCAGGTTAGCGCAGGCACTACTTTATTAAATACCATCTCAAGTGAAAATCCTGTGGGTTTTGATGTGGTGATCAATGAACAAGATATCAACAGATTCTACAAACTGCAGAAATCTTATACCGACACGACATTTAGGCTGCAATTACCAGATGGCAGCAATTTTGGTGAAAGCGGAAAGATCTTCGCTATAGACAGGGGTGTTAACGACCAAACAGGTGCAATTAAGGTACGTGTTCAATTCCCTAACCCATCAGATCAGTTGAAAGATGGAATGAGCGGTGTGCTTAAAGTGCTTAATGATGACTCCGGAGACCGTGTGCAAATTCCTTACAAGGCTGTTACTGAGCAGATGGGCGAGTTCTTTGTTTTCTTATCCCAAGATACCATAGCTAAACAGGTGAAGGTAAAATTAGGCCCCCGTATACAATCTAACGTGGTGATCATGGAGGGTATTAAACCAGGCCAAAAGATAATTACGGAAGGTTTCCAACGCTTACGAGACGGCGGTAAAATAACATTGGGTAAACCGGCTGGTGCTTCACAGGGACAAGGTGCGGGCGGAGATAAAGGCGGCGCACAAGGTAAATAAAGAATAGCTTACATTATAAGACAAAGGATTTTATCCGGCGGCTTAAGCAAAAGACATAACAATGATCGCAGATACTTTCATACGACGCCCGGTAACAGCAATCGTAATATCACTGGTTATCCTGATAGTAGGGGTGCTGGCCATATTGAGCTTGCCTATTGGGCAATACCCGGAAATTACGCCGCCAACTGTACAGGTAACCGGTAACTACACCGGTGCAGATGCGTTAACCGTTGAGCAAACCGTTGCCACACCCGTAGAGGTGCAGGTGAACGGTACACCCGGCATGACCTACCTGCAAAGTAATAGTACCGGTAACGGCCAAATGAGCATGACCGTAAACTTTGAAGTAGGTACGGATATTAACATTGCAGCGCTTGATGTGCAGAATCGAGTTGGTATTGCGCAGCCCACCTTACCACAAGAGGTGCAGCGTTTAGGATTAACGGTGCGTAAACGTAACCCGAGTATCTTATTGCTTGTGGCGCTATATTCTCCTAACGGAACGCATGATGTTACTTTTACGGATAACTATGCCAACATATTTGTAAAAGATGCGCTCTTGCGTACCAAAGGCGTGGGTGACGTGTTTACACGTGCCGATGACTTCAGTATGCGTATTTGGCTAAAGCCCGATAAACTTGCTGCTTTGGGCATGACGGCCGCAGATGTTACTAACGCATTGCAAGAGCAAAATGCGCAAGTAGCTGCAGGTACCGTTGGTGCAACCCCGCAAACTAAAGGGCAAACCTTCGAATACACCGTATTGGTAAAAGGTCGTTTGGTGAAACCCGAGGAGTTTGAAAATATAGTAGTTAAAACAGTGCCAAGTACAGGGGCCCTTGTTTACCTAAAAGATGTTGCCCGTGTGCAATTGGGTAAGTTTAATTACGCAGGTAACTCATTTATTGATGGCAAAAGGGCATCATACCTTTTGATATACCAGGCACCAGGCAGTAATGCCATTGAAACGGCGGATAATGTAACCGCTACCATGGAGCAGCTTAAAAAAGCTTTCCCGGCTGATATTGCTTATGTGGTACCTTTTGAGTCGGTTACTGTGGTAAGGGTTTCCTTGCACGAGGTAATTGAGACGTTAGTGATCGCATTAGGTTTGGTGATCGTGGTAGTGTTCTTATTCCTGCAAAACTGGCGTACAACACTCATCCCGGTACTGGCTATCCCGGTATCAATTATAGGTACTTTCATATTTTTTATACCATTAGGCTTTACAATCAATACGCTAACGCTTTTTGGTTTCGTGCTCGCCATTGGTATTGTGGTGGATGATGCCATTGTGGTGGTAGAAGCGGTGCAGCATAATATGGATGAGAACGGCATGAACCCTAAGGATGCTACTCATGAAGCTATGAAGGAGATCTCCGCACCGGTTATTGCTATCGCATTGATCTTAGCTGCGGTGTTTGTACCGGTAGGTTTTGTACCGGGCATTGTGGGCAGGCTTTATCAACAGTTTGCGATCACTATCGCTATTTCCGTGTTGATCTCGGCTTTTGTGGCGTTATCACTTACGCCGGCTTTATGTACTTTGTTGCTTCGCCCGCACAAGATCGATGAAAATTCAGGTGGCCTGAATAAATTATTCTATAAATTTAACAAGTGGTTTGACAGGGTTACAGGCCGTTACCGTAATGCGGTTGATAAAAGCATTAAAGGATCTAAATACATCGTCATTGTGTTGATATGTATTATTGTTGGCACTGTACTTTTATTCAGAGGTAAATCTTCGGGCTTTATTCCTTTGGAAGATGAGGGACGTATCATTATAACTTATGACCTTCCTGAAGGTTCTTCTACGGAACGTACAGTAGACGTGTTGCACCGTATGATGAAACAGCTGGATAGTATTCCCGGTATCAATCACTATGCGGCATTGGGCGGTTTAAATGCGGTTAACTTTGCAACAAAATCAAACAGTGCCACCATATTTGTTCAGTTGAAACCATGGGACGAGCGTAAAACACCGGAAACGCAAAAGGATTCGCTGATAAGTATCATGCAAAAAAAGCTTTCGCAAACTAAGGAAGCCAGCGTGGTAGTAATATCTCCGCCGGCCATTCCCGGTTTGGGTAACACCGGTGGCTTTTCGTTCATTTTGCAGGAAAAAGAGGCCGGAGGTGAGATCACTAACTTTGAAAAGGTATTGCAGAACTTTATTGGCGAAATCAATAAACGCCCCGAAATATCAAAAGCATTCTCGTTCTTTACTGCTCATACGCCTGCCTATCAGTTAACTATCGACCGCGAGAAGACCAAAAAGTTAGGTGTTCAACTTTCTGACGTAAACAACGCATTGCAAACTTATATGGGTAGTGCCTACGTTAACGACTTTACCATTTACGGCCGTAATTTTAGGGTGGTAACACAGGCAGATACCAACTACAGGACAAATATTGGTAACATTGGTCAATATTTTGTGCGCAATAACGCAGGGGCGATGGTTCCTTTAAGCACCCTTACTTCTTATAAGGTGATAGAGAATGCACCATTAATATCGCACTATAACCTTTTCCGCTCTGCGGAGATAAACGGTAACGCGGCGCCGGGTTACAGTAGCGGTGACGCTATTAAGGCCTTGCAGGAAGTTGCCGCGCAAACCCTGCCGCAAGGTTATGGCTACGAATTTTCAGGCTTAAGCCGCGAGGAATTGTTATCAGGGTCTAAGACGGTTTACATCTTTATACTGTCAATAGTATTCGTGTTCTTATTCCTGGCTGCTTTATATGAGAGTTGGTCGGTACCATTCTCGGTTCTGTTGGCCGTACCACTTGGCGCATTCGGTGCGATTCTATTCCTATCATTTTGGCCAAAGCTAACTAACAACGTTTACGCACAGATAGGTTTGATCACGCTGATAGGTTTGGCAGCAAAGAACGCGATCCTGATTGTAGAGTTTGCTAAAGAACGTGTGGATAGAGGTATGGAACTTGAAAAAGCCACCTTGGAGGCTGTAAGGCTTCGTTTACGCCCTATCGTGATGACGTCACTTGCGTTCATACTTGGTGTTGTGCCGTTGTTGTTTGCATCAGGTGCGGGTGCGGAATCACGTAAGACTATCGGCTGGACGGTATTCGGCGGGATGCTTACCGCAACATCATTGGCAATATTCTTTGTGCCGGTGTTATACTACATCATCACCAAGTTTGCTTATGGTAAGGAGAAGCTTGCCGAACTTGAGAAAAACTACAAGCCGGATGCAAAACTGGATCACGAAGGCCAGCATGAATAACTTTAATCAAAGCCTCCCCAAAAAGGGAGGCTTTTTTATTAGTTTAACGATAATGGCATGAAAAACAGATGAAAATAGCCACCCTGTTAGCGACTGTAATAGATTAGAGTATACACTGCCTGTCTATTTTCATAAACGAATTTGGTGTAAATTTTTATGGTTCTTTACAATGTCTTAAGAGCCTGTAATTAATATACAATTAACATGAACCAAATTGATAATCAGTATATATTGCCTTGTTTTAAGCTGTATAAATAGATTAAATGCACTGTGTGCGGTGTTTTTAAAAACATTAATTGAGATGATATTGGCAAACTATTTGCAAAAGGGGCAATATCACAATTGAAAAATGTTAATCTAAAACACATGACAATGAAAAAAATGACCAAAATTATAGCCGCAGCTTTTACAGCAGCAGCTCTATTTATCGGAACTAACGTAAATGCACAAACTACACCTAAAAGCGCATGGCGACTTGGTATTGGTGTAGAAGGTTTGGCACCAGTAGGTAATCTGCATGACGGATCAAACTTTGGTTTGGGTGGTACTGCACGTTTGCAATATGGCTTAGGTTCAAACGTGGCTTTAACATTAACATCCGGTTATTACAATTTCTTTGCTAAAACAGTTAACGTTCCTGGCTTAGGCGATGTTAAAGGTGATGATCTTGGAATCGTACCAGTTAAAGCAGGTATCAAAGCATTTGTTTCCAATAACATTTACGTAGGTGCAGAAATAGGTGCCGGTTTTGAAACCCGCGAGAATGGTAACACTAAATTGATTGCATCGCCGGGTATCGGCTGGGCAAGCAACAGCTGGGACATCGGCGCACGTTACGAAAACTTCTCTGGCCAAAGCAATAACTATGGCACAATCGGTTTACGCGTAGCATACGGTTTCGCATTGTAACTAAAACAGCAAGAATCACAACAAAAGAAGCCTTTCCAAATGGAAAGGCTTTCTTTATTTAATGTTACGGCTTTTTCGAATCGTTTACGCCAATTTAGCAAGTGCAGCCTTAATTCTTCTTATTGCTTCTACCAATTTATCTTCAGCCGCGGCATAAGATATACGTATAGATTTTTTATCACCAAAAGAATCACCACCCACGGTTGCAACGTGTGCTTCTTCTAACAGGAAGATAGATAGCTCATCTGCATCATTAATAACTTTGCCATTGTGGCTTTTACCGAAGAAAGAAGTAACGTTAGGGAAGAAGTAAAATGCTCCATCCGGTAAGTTAACTTCAACACCCGGAATTTCTTTTAGCAAGCCGTAAACAAGATCGCGGCGTTTCTGGAACTCATCGCGCATTTGGTGCACAGTCTCTAAACCTCCTTCGTAAGCTGCAACGCCGGCTTTTTGTGTGATTGAGCAGGTACCTGAGGTGATCTGCCCTTGCATCTTATCAAAAGCAGCTGCAAATTCACTGTTTGATGCGGTGTAGCCAATTCTCCAGCCCGTCATGGCAAAAGCCTTAGACCATCCGTTGATGATCACCACACGGTCTTTTACGCTGTCAAACTGTGCGATAGATTCATGGCCGCCAATAAAGTTGATATGCTCGTAGATCTCATCGCTTAAAATATAAACATGAGGGTTTTTCTCGAATACTTTGGCTAAACCTTCCAATTCATCTTTGCTGTAAACACTACCGGTAGGGTTACACGGCGATGAGAACATGAATAGTTTAGTTTTGGGTGTTATGGCAGCCTCTAATTGCTCAGGGGTTATTTTAAAGTTGGTTTTAACGGTAGTATCAATAAATACACTCACACCTTCTGCAAGTTTAACTACCTCTGAGTATGATACCCAGTAAGGCGTAGGTATAATAACTTCTTCGCCGGGGTTTACCAGGCAAAGCACAGCATTAGCTATAGCCTGTTTAGCACCTGTTGAAACTACAATTTGCGTATCAGTGTAATCCAGGTTGTTCTCATCCTTAAGCTTCTTTACAACAGCCTTGCGCAGGTCTGGGTAACCGGCAACCGGTGTATAGTATGTAAAGTTTTTATCCATGGCGGTTTTGGCAGCATCCTTAACATACTCAGGAGTATGAAAATCGGGTTCACCAAAGCTAAGGCTGATCACGTCTACACCTTTAGCGGCCAGTTCGCGGCCCATCTTTGCCATTTTAATGGTTTGAGATTCTGACAGGTTGTTTATCCTGTTACTTAATGCGCTCATATTATTTATGTTAGTGCGGCAAATATAAAAAATTACTTTGCCCGCAATCAAAGCGGGGTTATTATTATCAAATTCATAATTAATTTGCTAATGGCGCCCACTGAAAACATTTAGCCAATTTTAAAATTATAGAAAGAGCAGGGCACTATTTTGCTTAAGTTTGCCCTCTATTTTAAAAGCAGGTTTTGAAACAGCAAAAACGCATCATCCTCGTCTCTTTGATCACCGGCATTGTGTTGATGGCCTTAAAGTTCAGCGCCTATTTACTTACCAACTCAAATTTTGTTTTAACGGATGCAGCCGAGAGTGTTGTAAACGTTGTGGCCAGCGGTTTTGCTTTTTATAGTATTTACCTTGCTTCTATTCCCCGTGACGAGAACCATCCGTACGGGCACGGTAAAGTGGAGTTTTTCTCCGTATTTATAGAAGGTGCCTTAATAGGCATTGCAGGGATCATCATTATCCTAAAATCAGTATACAGCTTTTTTAACCCCGAAGAGATACACGATCTGTTACTTGGTGCTATTATAATTGGTAGTACCGGCCTTATCAACGGTTTACTGGGGTACTATATGATACAAAAGGGTAAATCAATCCCATCTATTACCATAGAGGCTGATGGCCGACACTTGCTTACCGATACTGTTACCAGCGCAGGTTTGGTTGTAGGCTTATTGCTTATTTATTTTACCAGGATACTTTGGCTTGATAGTGCACTATCAGTTTTGGTAGGCGGCTACATTGTTTTCACCGGGTACAAACTGGTGCGCCGTTCAGTTGCGGGATTAATGGATGAGACCGATTTTGATGTGGTGAGCGAAGTGATAAAAGTGCTTAGCGAACAACGCCATGAAGAATGGATAGACATCCATAACCTGCGTGCGCAAAAGTACGGACATGAACTGCACATAGATTGTCATTTAACTTTACCTAACTATTTTGACCTTAATCGTGTTCATGACGAAGTTAAATTGGTAGATAAAATGATAAATGAAAAGGCTGGTATACGTACGGAGTTCTTTATCCATACCGACCCCTGCCTGCCTTATTGCTGCCACTATTGTAGCATGCCCAATTGCCCAATACGCACAGAGGCAAAGCGCGAAGATATCCCGTGGACGTTAGAGAACGTAATGCGAAACAAAAAACATTATGAGCAGTAAAGGATTTTTTAACGTAAGGGTTTATGGCCTGCTGATTAACGATAACAATGAGTTACTGATAAGTGATGAGCAGGAGCAAGGCATGCGTTTTACAAAATTGCCCGGCGGAGGTTTAGAATATGGAGAAGGACTTATTGAAGGCCTTAAGCGCGAATTTGTTGAGGAATGTAATACCGAAATAGAAGTAATTGATCATTTCTATACAACTGATTTTTTTGTAAAATCAGCATTTAACGATTCGCAGATCATCAGTGTTTACTACATGGTCAAAGCAGTCTCCGATCTCCACTTCAGCATTAAAACTAATATTTTTGACTTTGACGGTGCAGGTGACGTTTTACAATCTTTCCGCTGGATAAAACTCAGCGATCTACGGATTGAGGATTTTACCTTTCCGATAGATCAGTACGTTGCCGAGTTGTTAATTAAAAGCCTATGAATTTAGCAGAACGCGACCTTGCGGTAATCTGGCATCCTTATACGCAAATGAAAACTGCCTTGCCACCTATACCTATAATTCGTGGTGAAGGAACTTGTGTTTTTGATGAGGATGGTAAACGTTATATTGATGCAGTATCATCCTGGTGGGTAAATATTCACGGTCATTCGCATCCTTACATTGCCAAAAAGGTTGCCGATCAATTATTAAAGCTGGAACACGTGATATTTGCCGGCTTTACACATCCCGGTGCAATAGAACTTGCCGAACGTTTATTAGCCATCCTTCCTGATAACCAAAAAAAAGCATTTTATTCAGATAACGGATCTACAGCAATTGAGGTAGCTGTTAAAATGTGTCTCCAGTACTGGAATAATAAGGGACAGCAGCGGACGAAGATTTTGGCATTTAAAAATGCCTATCACGGCGATACCTTCGGTGCGATGTCTGTTAGCGGCAGGAGTGCTTTTACCGCTGCTTTTGATAGTTTGTTGTTTGAGGTAGAATTTATCGAGCTGCCGGATGATAATAATATTGATGATCTTAAAGTTTACATCTCAAATCTCAAATCTGACTTAGCTTGTTTCATCTTTGAACCGTTGGTGCAGGGATCAGCAGGTATGATCATGTATGAAGCCCGCCATCTTGAGGCGTTAATGGCACATTGCAAAGCAGAAGGGGTACTGCTGATAGATGATGAGGTGTTTACAGGGTTTGGCCGTACAGGTAAGCCGTTTGCATGTAACTACGTACAAACGCAGCCGGATATCATGTGCTTCTCTAAAGGACTTACCGGCGGCACCATGGCGTTCGGACTGACAACCTGTACACAGCAGATATACGATGCTTTTTTGTCTGATGATAAAATGAAGACGCTTTTTCACGGGCATTCCTATACGGCTAACCCGGTTGCCTGTGCTGCATCGCTGGCAAGTTTAGATCTGTTCCTTGATCCGGCTACGCAAAAGAACATAGACAGGATTGTAGAAAAGCATCGGGCATTTGCTGATAGAATTAATGCCCACCCACACATTGCCAACTACCGCCAAACCGGAACGATACTGGCTTTGGAGTGGGAAACGGGTGGCAATACATCTTACTTTAGCAACCTGCGCGACCGGCTATATCATTTCTTTTTGGATAAGGGCATCATCCTTCGTCCGTTGGGGAACATCATTTATATTTTACCTCCGTATTGCATAACTGATGATGAACTGGACTACATTTACGCCGCTATTGAAGAGGCGCTCGATACTATTTAAATTATGGAATTAGCTACTATACTACCTAAAATAATTGCCGATAACCAATTACATGCACGCTGGTTAAACACCCTATCATTAATGGAAAATACCGGTGCACGGAAAATATCAGCAAGCGAAGACCCGGTTACAGTTACCTACATTATTTTAAAACATGCTGCTGAAGAACACCGCCATGCTTTTTATTTGAAAAAACAGATTGAAAAGGCGGGACAAGGACTTTGCCCTACTTATGCGTTGGAGTATTTGATAGCACCTGCAGATAGTAAACATTACCTGCACCAGTTGGATATAGATGTGTGCCGGTATCTTAAAAAAGAATTAAGCCTTAATGGCGCAGAACTTCGCTTTGCAGCTTACTTATTGGTTACCTACGCCATTGAGGTCCGTGCCGATGAGCTTTACCCGGTTTACCAGGATGCGCTTGATGAAGCAGGCAGCAAAGTAAACGTTAAATCAATTATCCTGGAAGAGGAAGGTCACCTTGAAGAGATGATCAACCAGTTACAACATTTTTCGCCGCAATGGCAGCTTCACGCCCAAAAAGCAGTGGATATGGAAAGCGCTTTATTTGATAAGTGGGTGAAGGGATTGGCGAAGGAAGTGAATTAAGCTATCTGAATTTTTACCAGAAGAGCGGAGAACATTAAAACAAGAAAGCCACCGATATATCGGTGGCTTTTTTATTTATAGGTAGGCTTTGCGATTAATTACCGCCGCCACCCATTGATTTCAGATCATCAAGAGAGATCTTCTCGAAATCAGAAGGAATAGCAAATGTACCTGCAGGCACTTTTTGCTCTACAATGCTTTTAACGGTTACTTCTGCAGATTGTCCGTTTTGGAAAGTAGAATACTGGATTGGTACACCACCTGCTTTAGCATAAATTTTTGAACCGCCAGTTTGTGGGATAGTAACATCGTTAGTTACCCATATATCATAAGTTTTTCCGCTTTTGATATCCTTGGCTACCACTTTTTTGCAATTAAAACCGTTGATAACTTTCTTTTCGGTACCTGGAGTAAAATCGAAAACAGGCAATTTAGCTTGCTCTTCCTCAACTTCCGCCGGGGTGGCAATAGCTGCCTTTTTAATACTCGCTACAGGTACGTCAACCAAAATAGCCATTGATTTAGCATCCTTATCGGTTAAAACCTTAATAGACGCAGGACCCGCGTTGAAAGCAGTAGCGCTTGAATCGGCCCTGAAGTAAGATTTAATATCAACAGACTGGCCTTGCATGCTGGCGCCAATTGTGATAACGCCTTCTTTATATACCTTTTGGGCACTGGCGTTCATTGCGGTTGCAGAAAGCACAAGGCCCAATGCTGCAGTAAATAATTTACCTTTCATACTTTTAATTTGAGAATACAATTTAGTGTGTAATTAACTGAGTGCAAATTTTTTTATGATAATAATTAATTATCATTTTCAATTAGAGAGCAATAATAACGCTTTGTTACGCTTTAACGTAGTATATTTTTTGCCACTATTGTTTAAAAGGTCCATGTATCGGCTACTATTACTTCCATCAATAATAAGCGGTATATCAATCAAGCTGCTATCAACTGGCGTATTGTTACTTACATAAACGCCATTTAAACGCATATTATTTGAAATAGACTTAAAACTCATGCTATCGTTTAACAACAGCAACTTTTTATCGAGGAACCAAACCAAGCCGTCTTTCTTCAGAAGAAAACTGTTGGCTAAATCTTTATTAAACCCTATTACTTGGTAATCAGTTATCTTCATACTGTCCAAACCCGGTTGTATGGCGTACTGAAAGCTCTTATCGTTCTCCAACAGATCTGTTAGCACAATACCTTTCCGTCCATGTTTAAAAACAATTCCTTGGTGTTTTCTGAGATTAAGAAACGCAACAAGGTTTGTTTTATCTGCAATGATCTTTTTAAATGAAAAGCTGCAGCATAATATAAGCAGGCAGGCTAACGAAGCGAATAACAGTCTTTTAATTTTATAATAGAAAAAGTAAAAGGCAATTAAAATAAGGATATTAAAAAGAATAAGCTCTGGTTTTGTTATCCAAATTTTACCGATGCTGGCATACGGCGTTAGTTCAATCACGTTGAGCATCTTGTTCATCAGAATGATAGATTTTTCCAATACATAGCCAAAGGCAGATGATATCACCGCCATTTGTGGAAGTAGAAGCAAGGCTAATCCCGCATACATGATCAGAGCTACGGGGACGATAATGAGCAAGTTGCTGATAAGAAAGTAAACCGGGAACTGATGAAAATAATAAGCGCTTAGCGGAAATGTGGCAACTTGGGCAGCTACAGACACCGAGCACGCCAGCCAAAGCTTATTTGCAATGTTATTTTTAAAGCTTAACCAATTGTAAATGATCGGCTGAAAAACGACCAAACCGGCGACGGCGACGTATGATAACTGAAATCCCACATCAGCAAGCCAGTATGGGTTGTAAAGTAAAAGCACAAAAGCCGATACTGCCAGGATATTCAAATTGCTCACATGCCTGCTATAGGTTCTGCCAGCAATAACAAAAGTGATCATCAAGGCAGCGCGACAGACAGCAGGGGAAAATCCTGTTAGTAATGCATAGAGCCAAATCGCAAAGATGATAATTGTCGCTCTCAATATCTTTTCCCGAGGGCGATATAAGAAACCGAATATGTAAACAAGCAATCCATATAAAATTGCAACGTGCCCGCCCGACACCGATAAAATATGTATAGTGCCGGTTTTGGAATATGCCTGCATCACCTCGTTACTCAGGTCGGCTTTGTAACCAAGTACCAACGTTGAAGCTACGGCAATGGCTGTGGTGTCGCGCATATTTAACGCAAGTTTCCGTACCAGTTGCTGGCGGATATCCAATGCTTTTGCGATAATCGGGTTACCTTTACCAGCATCTACAATTCGGTATTGCTTAGGATATAGATAAGCTTCGTAACAGATGTTCTTATTGGCCAGGTATTGCTTGTAATTAAACTCACCGGGATTATAAGGCGGCTCAACCGCAATGTAATTTGCAGGAACCAACAACTGTTCACCATAGAAAAGATTTTTTGCCAGTTCATCCTTGATACTGATCAGCAGCGTTCCGCTTGCCGGATGATGTTCTTTGCCATTAACGGTAGATATTACATTCGCCGTAAACCGAACAATATCATTTTTAACCACGTGCTCTGATGCAATATTCACTAATAAGAACGAAGCCTTTTGCTTGCTAAAGTGGTTTTGGCCGCGCAATTCATTGTGTTGGATTGTTAAGTACCAACCTGCAGCTAACAACATAGGCACGATAAGCAAACCGCCTATCCAATTATATTTGTAAACCTTCAGCTTTTTATAAAAGACGTTCAGCGCAGCAAAAAGCAAGCTTATAAATATGCCGCTGTATAAAAGCCAGTTAATATCAACTTGCGGAAAAATGATAGCACAACTTATCCCCGCGATAAATGGCAATAACAATATTAGAAATGGGATCTGGCCTTTATGGCTGGCAATCATTTACTGTGCGGACAATATGATAAGGTATCGCCGCAATAAAAATAAGCGTTCTGCTGGTGATTACAATTCGTTGCGGACTTCCAGCAAAAACTTTTTAAGGTTTTCAAGCGAATCTATAACGCGCTGGTTATCGCGTACGTTGCCATTATCATTTTTAAGGTGGTCTTTGGCGCCCTGCAAAGTGTAACCTTTATCGCGGATAAGATGGAAAATGATTTTCAGGTTCTCAATATCCTCGGGCGTAAAGTAGCGGTTGCCTTTCTTGTTTTTCTTGGGGGTAAGAACATCAAACTCTTTCTCGTAAAAACGGATGAGTGATTGATTAACATCAAACATGGCCGATACCTCGCCCATGGTATAGTACATTTTAGTGATGTCACGTTCTTTGTATGGCATACGCAAATGTAATATTTTGCAGATGAAGTCCGAAAGATTAGGAGACCGAAAGTCGGGAAGTCGCTCTGTAAAAGTTTTTGTTACTTTCGGTCTTCTGACTTTCCGACTTTCGGACTACATTTGCACCACTATGACCGCTTCTGAAATACGCAAAGCTTTTCTTGATTTTTTCGTGTCAAAAGGCCACGTTATTGTGCCCAGCGCACCTATTGTTGTTAAAAACGACCCCACACTGATGTTCACCAACGCAGGTATGAACCAGTTTAAGGATGTTTTTTTAGGCGAAGCACCAGCCAAGTCCCCACGTGTAGCAGACACGCAACGCTGCCTGCGCGTTAGCGGTAAACACAACGACCTGGAAGAGGTGGGTGTTGACACCTATCACCATACCATGTTTGAGATGCTCGGTAACTGGAGCTTTGGCAACTACTTTAAAAAGGATGCCATTGCCTGGAGTTGGGAATTACTCACTGAAGTTTATAAATTGCCTAAAGACCGCCTATATGTTACCTATTTTGAAGGCGACCAAAAAGAAGGGCTTGAAAAAGATACCGAAACCTACGACCTGTGGAAACAGTTTGTAGATGAAAGTCATATCCTCCCCGGAAACAAAAAAGATAACTTTTGGGAAATGGGCGAGACCGGTCCTTGTGGCCCTTGTTCCGAGATCCACTTTGATAGTCGCCCGGATAGTGAGCGCGCAGAGGTTGATGGTGCTACATTAGTAAACGCCGGCCATGACCAGGTTATTGAGATATGGAACAACGTGTTTATGCAGTTTAACCGCGTTAAAGACGGTTCGCTACATCAGTTACCTGCCAAGCACGTGGATACCGGTATGGGCTTTGAGCGTCTGGTACGCGTTCTACAAGGCAAAACATCTAATTACGATACCGATGTTTTCCTACCATTGATTGATTTTATTGCTGAAAAAAGCGGCAAGAAATATAATAGCGCTGCCAAACCCGGCGACGAAGACTGGGCTGCAGCAGTAGCGATGCGAGTGCTGGCAGATCACGTGCGCGCGGTAAGTTTCACCATCGTAGATGGGCAGTTACCGGCAAGTAACAAGGCCGGTTACGTTGTCCGCAGGATCTTACGCCGTGCCGTGCGTTACAGCTATCAAACTTTGGGTTTTAAGGAGCCATTTTTTAACCAACTGGTGCCTTTATTGGCCGAACAATTTAAAGGCGTGTTTGACGAATTGTATTCGCAGAAAGATTTTGTGCAGAAGGTGGTTCTGGAAGAGGAGACGGCTTTCCTACGTACATTGTCTGCGGGGATCCAAAAATTTAATGAAGTTTTAAACGTAAGTGCTGACAATGTAATTGGTGGTCAAGCTGCCTTTGAGCTTTCAGACACATTCGGTTTCCCAATTGATTTGACCGAGCTTATGGCTCGTGAAAAGGGCTGGACGGTTGATACTACTGGCTTTGAAGCCGCTTTACAGGAACAAAAAACACGTTCACGTGCTGCTACCGCCATTGATACCGGCGATTGGGTGGTGATCAAAGACGACGAATCGGTGGAGTTTACCGGATATGACGAAACTGAAACGGTTGCGCATATTGTGAAGTACCGTAAGGTATCTGCAAAAGGTAAAGATCAATATCAGATCGTATTGGATAAAACGCCATTTTATGCGGAGAGCGGCGGCCAGGTAGGTGACAAGGGTGAGCTGGTTTTCCCGGATGGTGAGATCATTGATGTAACCGACACAAAAAAGGAGAACGGTTTGATCGTTCACTTTACGGATAAGATCCCGGCTAATCCCGCCGATGCTTTAACAGCAATTGTTGATACGCAGCGCAGGCACAGTATCGAAAGTAACCATACGGCTACCCACCTGATGCACGCTGCCATGAAACAGGTTTTGGGTACGCACGTAAACCAAAAGGGTTCGTTAGTTAATAAAGATTACCTGCGTTTCGACTTTTCGCATTTTACAAAGGTTACCGACGAAGAGATCGCTAAGATCGAATCAATCGTTAACGAGAAGATACGTGAGAATATCGCATTAAAAGAAGAACGCAGCGTACTTTATGCTGAAGCAATCCAAACTGGTGTTACTGCTTTGTTTGGTGAAAAATATGGTGAGTATGTGCGTGTGATAACTTTTGATGATAATTTCAGCAAAGAGCTTTGCGGTGGTACGCACGTTAAAGCAACCGGGCAGATCGCTTATTTTAAAATTATTGCCGAGAGTGCTGTTGCCGCTGGTGTACGCCGTATTGAAGCGATTACCGGCGCCGCTGCAGATGCTTACATCAATCAGCAAAGCCAGTTGCTTAACCAGGTAAAAGAGCTTCTTAAAAATCCTAAGGACATTGCCAAAAGCATCGAAAGCCTGCTTGAGGAAAATGCTAAACTAAAAAAGGAGATCGAAAAATCCATCCTCGAAAAATCATCAGGTTTAAAAGATGAGTTGGCTAAAAAAGCACAAGAAATAAATGGTGTCAATTTTATAGCTGAGCATGTGGAGCTGCCAAATGCTGATGCAATAAAAAATCTCGCCTATAACCTTAAAGATATTGTGCCAAACCTTTACCTTGTTTTAGCAGCCGAGATAAACGGAAAGCCGAACATAACGGTAATGATAGCCGACAACTTGGTTAAGGAAAAGGGCTTACATGCCGGCAACATTGTTAAAGAGCTTGCCAAAGAAGTAAAAGGGGGTGGGGGCGGCCAGCCGTTCTTCGCCACTGCCGGAGGTAGTGACGCAACCGGTTTGAATAACGCTTTAGAAAAAGCTAAAAACTTTATACCATAAAAAATGGGCTGCAATTGCAGCCCATTTTTTATTAGTGATGTCCTCTGCCGTGGCCTGGGCCACCATGTCCCGGTCCGCCCGGACCATGACCCGGTCCACCATGTCCGTGTCCCGGTCCACCAGGTCCGTGTCCCGGGCCCCAACTTTTAGGGCCTCTGCCGGGGCCACCCGGACCCCAGCCTTTAGGGCCGCGGCCACGCGGGCCTCTATCTATATAAGTTACATTGTTCACTACTCTGCCTGGGCGGTAAAAACGGTCTCTAACAATAACGTTTTTTACTCCACGGTAACGTGCATATCTTACACGGTCAGTTGCAAAATAGCGATATGGCCTGTCGCGGTACATTGCCACTTTGTAGCCATTATTAATGTTATAGTAATTATACTGAGCAGGAAGGCTTCGTCTCCAAACCCAATTGCCGCCATCCATGTAAATGTATTGATGTGTTGGCACGTAATAATAGCTGTTTACATCCGGCAGGTAATAATAGCTGGCATCAGCGTATGTAGCTGGCGGGTTCCAGGTGCCAATATTAACGTTAAGGCTTACCTGCGCCTTTGTTTGTGTGGCGAGTGAAGCGAGGCCTATTACCCCGGCAAGCACTCCTAAAAATTTGATCTTCGTCATATCAATTGGATCTTCTTTAATCGTTGTGTTATGAAATGGACATCTCATTAAATAAAAGGTTTAAAAAATTGTTTGCCTAAGCCGTCATCATTTCAAAAAATTCAACCGAAAAATATAAATTAAACTATATTTGGCAGGCTTCATCAACGCCCGAATACAGTTTAAAAGAGTATATGACAGTTTCTGAAAGCAGCGTAAGCGATAAGTATGAACTGGTTGTCGGTTTAGAAGTACATGCGCAACTATCCACTTTAAGTAAAGCTTTTTCTTGGGACTCAGCAGCATTTGGTGCCGACCCAAACCATCATATAAGTGCCATTTCATTAGGTCATCCTGGCACTCTACCCCGTATAAACAAACGTATGGTGGAGTATGCGGTTAAAATGGGCCTGGCTTGTAATTGCAGCATCAACCTTAACAACACCTTTGCCCGTAAAAATTATTTTTATGCTGATCTTCCTAAAGGGTTCCAAACCACGCAAGACCAGCAGCCAATTTGTTTGGGTGGTTTTATAAAGGTAAAACTGGCTGATGGCAGCACAAAAAATATCGCTATCCACCACATCCATATGGAAGATGATGCGGGTAAAAGTTCTCACGATCAACATGATGAATATTCCTTAATAGACCTGAACAGGGCAGGGGTGCCACTTTTAGAGATCGTGTCGCAGCCTGATATCCGCAGTGCCGAAGAAGCAGGGCAATTCCTTACAGAGGTGCGCCGTTTGCTGCGCTTCCTGCAAATATGTGATGGCAATATGGAAGAAGGCAGCATGCGTTGTGATGCCAATATTTCGGTCCGTTTAAAAGGCGCTACACAATATGGCAACCGTTGCGAGGTAAAAAACCTCAACTCGATACGCAATGTTCAGCGTGCTATCGAACACGAGTTTATCAGACAGATCAATGTGATTGAAGCGGGTGGTCATATTGATCAAAATACTTTGAATTTTGATGCCAATACTGGCGAAACATCAGTACTTCGCTCCAAAGAAACGGCAAATGATTACCGCTATTTCCCGGAACCGGATCTGCTGCCAATTCAAATAACGAAAGAGCAACTTGCTAATATCCGTGCAGGTATGCCGGCATTGCCTAATCAGTTGTTTGAAAACTATACAAACGTCTTAGGCCTTTCTGATTACGATGCAGGCGTACTCACCGCCGAAAAGGAGTCTGCAGATTATTTTGAAGAATTGATAAAGCACACATCAAATTATAAATCTGCTGCTAACTGGATGATGGGTGCAGTGCGCTCGTATTTAAATGAAAACAACCTTTCTGCAGACAAACTGCAACTTAAACCTGCTGCCCTTGCCGGGTTGATCGCCTTGGTTGATGAGGGTAAGGTAAATAACACTATTGCTTCTCAAAAGATCTTCCCTCAGTTGTTAAAAGGAGAAGATAAATCGGCAGCAGAGATAGCAAGTGCGCTTAACCTGTTAATCAGTAATGATAGCAATGAGGTTGAGGCTTTTATAAAAGCGGCAGTGGCAAAATATCCCGATAAAGTGAAAGAATACCAAAAGGGTAAGAAAGGCGTTTTAGGCTTGTTTATGGGTGAGATAATGAAAAGCTCAAAGGGTAAGATCGATCCTCAAAAAACCAATCAATTGTTGATCAAAGAATTAGAATCAAAATAACTGTATGAAGAAAATATTTGCTGCCTGTGCAGCCTCGGCCGTGGTACTATTGATGGCCGCTTGTAAAGATAATAAGTCATTTAACATTGAGGGTAATGTTGAACACGCTGATAAGGTTAAATACGTTTACCTGCTTAAGACCGATACCACCGGAATGAGTGTTATCGATTCTACAACTTTAAGCGGCGGCCAGTTTAAGTTCAAAGGCAGCGCACCTTATGAGAATTTATATAAACTGCGTATGAATGGCGATATCTTTGATATTGTTGTTAAAAACGGTGACGACATTAAGTTTAAAACCGATTTGGCCGATTCCCTGCACAAATATGATGTAAAGGGTTCGGATGTATCTGAAAAGATCAAAGATTTCAACAACATCAGCAGCACCTATGGTGCAAAGAACAGCAAGCTGGCAGATGAATATAGTGCTAAGGCTGAGGCATTGGGAAAAGAGTCTGATTCACTTATAAATGTTTACCGCCCGCTATTTCAAAAAAACATTGCCGATTACAGTGCAGAGGTGATGAAATTTGTGGAAGCCAACAAAGATAACCTTGCCGGATTTTTTGCGGCTGCATCTTTAGACCGTTACAAGTACGAGCAGCAAATGGTTTCTTATGCTGATGAGATAAAAGATAAATTTAAAGACAATCCAACGGTTCAGGCCTTTATCAAGCAGATGGATCAAATAAAGCCTATTTCAATAGGCCATAAAGCACCTGAATTTACTATCAAAAGTATAGATGGGAAAGATATCAAGTTAAGCGACTACAAAGGAAAATACGTAATGCTTGATTTCTGGGCATCATGGTGTGTGCCTTGCCGCCATGAAAATCCTAATGTTGTGAAGCAACATGCAGCTTTTCATCAAAAGGGCTTTAACATACTTGGGATATCTTTAGACACTGAAAAAGCCCCATGGGAAGCAGCTATCAAAGCAGATAAACTTACCTGGTCTCACGGTTCAGACCTTCAGCGGTTTGATGGCCCCACAGAGCACCTGTATCGCATTGAAGCCATACCATCAAACTTCATCATCGACCCTAATGGCGTTATCGTCGCTAAGAATATAACAGGCTCCGATCTTGAAGATTTTTTAAAGAAAACATTCAAATAGTCTCAACATAAGATTAACTAAGTGTTGCTGTTTACAATTTGTTAACATAGGATTAACCATTATCTTTAATTAAGGTTATACTTTTATACCAAAATTAAATATACATGAGCAGTTCAAGCAAACAGAAGATCTTAATTGTTGACGACGAACCGGATATTTTAGAGCTGATAGAATATAACCTTAAAAAAGAAGGTTATCAGGTATATTCTGCCCGTAACGGCCAGGAGGCCGTTGCCGAAGCTAAACGAACCCAACCCGATCTGATTGTATTGGATATAATGATGCCTAAAATGGATGGCATTGAGGCTTGCCGTATTATGCGTACCATGCCGGAGTTTAAAAATACATTTATGGTATTCTTAACTGCTCGCAGTGAAGAGTATTCAGAAATTGCAGGCTTTAACGTAGGTGCTGATGACTATATAGCCAAGCCAATTAAGCCACGTGCATTAGTAAGCCGCATAAACGCTATACTGCGCCGTAACGCACCGCCAGAGGAAGTTACCGACAACAAACTGGAAATAGGCGACCTGGTTATAGACCGCGAAGCTTACCTGGTTTACAAAAAAGGCGAAAAGGTAGTATTGGCCAAAAAGGAGTTTGAACTATTATACCTTTTAGCATCAAAACCGGGCAAGGTTTACACCAGAGAGGTGATCCTGAAAAATATTTGGGAAGATTCTGTAGTAGTTACCAACCGTACCATAGATGTGCACGTACGCAAACTCCGCGAAAAGTTAGGAGATGATTGTGTATCTACGGTTAAAGGAGTAGGTTATAAATTTGAAGCATAAAAGATAAAGGCCCCAATAACTGGGGCCTTTATCTTTTAATGATTATGCACTTTTTGAAGCGCGTTTTGTAGCTGTTGTTTTTGCAGCTACGGATTTTTTGGCCGCTGTAGTTTCTTTCTTGGCTGTATAACCAGCCGCTTTAGCTTTAGTAGTAGCTTTTGCTTTTACTGCGGTAGCTTCTTTCTTAGCTTTATCAGAAACGTCCTTCGCTTTGGCTGCAACTTCAGATGCAGTGTCATTTGCAGATTTTTTAACATTTGCAGCAGCTGTTTTTGCTTTTGAGGTTACCTCTTTAGCTTTTTCAGTTGCCTTCTCTTTGATCTCACCGGCTTCTTTTTTAGCAGCAGCAGTAGTAGCTGAAGCTTTTTTTGCAATGGTTGTTTTGGTTGCCGAAGCTATGGCCTTAGCAGGGCTGGCTTTACGCTTAGTAGCTGTTTTTTTGGCAACAACCTTAGCTTTAAGATCATCAACTTTATCTGCCGCAGCTTCTTTTACATCCTCAGCTGTTTCTTTTGTGCCGTCCCAAAATTCTTCGATGGTTTCTTTTATCTTTTCGAAGAAGCCTTTTTCTTCAGGCTGTGTTTTTGATGTGCTCATAACGTTTCTCTTTTAGGTGTGATAGATGCCTTTTTAACATTGCTGTATAAGTTTTGTTTTCAGCTGATTGTGCAGGTTGCTGCACTACTTAAAACCCTAAGGAGTTTAACCTACAAAAGTGTACCTTTGCGGCAATGAAAGTTCCAAAGTTTGCAGACCTGGTATTGTTTGAGGATGACGATCTGATAGTGGTTAATAAACCGCCTTTTATAGCATCGTTAGATGAGCGCGAAGGGGGGGAAATCAATATGCTGCGGCTTGCTAAACAGTATACCGATGATGCACAAATATGCCATCGTTTGGATAAGGAAACCTCGGGAGCGCTTATCATTGCTAAAAATCCTGAAGCATATCGTACAGTATCCATGCAGTTTGAGCGTCGTAAGGTAAAAAAGGTTTACCACGCTGTTATCGACGGAACGCATGTATTTGATGACCTTTTGGTTGATCTGCCGATATTGAATGTGGGTAAAAGCAGCGTTACCATTAGCAGGCAAGATGGTAAACGTGCCGAAACCTGGTTCAAATCATTACGATATTTTAAACACTATACTTTAGTAGAGTGCCGCCCTGTAACAGGCCGTATGCACCAGATACGCATACACCTGGCCACTCAACGCGCCTCAATAGCCGGTGACGACATGTACAAGGGCCAGCCGGTGTTTCTTTCTAAATTAAAACGCAAATATACTTTAGGTAAAGACCAGGAAGAACAACCGATTATGAAGCGTTTTGCCCTGCATGCTTATGAGGTGGCTTTTAAACTACCTTCTGGCGCAGATGTGAATATACACGCCCCTTATCCCAAAGATTTTGAGACACTATTAAAGCTGCTTGATAAATTCGACAGCTAAAAAATAAGCCCCATATTTTTATGGGGCTTATTTAAAGATTATCGTCTTGGATCTGGTGGCGTAGTATCCCTCTTAGCAGAAGAAGTAGTAAACCTTGGATCTGGTGGCGTAGTGTCTTTTTTGATCAACCTTGATGTTGTAAAGGTTGGATCTGGTGGCGTAGTATCCTTCTTTTTAGAAGCAATACCACTGTTAAAGCCCTGCTTGGCAGGTGCCATGTTGTCTTTTTGGCAAGAATAAATGCCAACTACAACAACGGCTAAAACAAGGTAAAAAATTTTTTTCATGTTGATATGGTTGTGTTATAAACGCAAAATTAAATTATTTCTTCGTTATACGAAAATTCAAAATTATAGGTTGCCTTTTGCTTAGTTTATTTGTTTTTACAAAAGGCAAACGTATTTTTATTGAAATTATAGTTGATGCTTAAAAGGCTTATTCTTCTTATCAGTTTTTGCACTTTCCCCTTTTTAATTATAACTGCAAGCGGGCGGCAGGATAATGCCATGCCTATACGCCAAAGGGCTATAAATAAGGATACACTAACTGATATTCTAAATCAGCAAGATGTATTACCCCAGCAAAAGCGACTGATTGCTTTTGTTAAATCAAGCATACAACAATCAGAACCTGCCAAACTAAATGATGTACAGGATACCTTAAGCCAGTATTTTGACCGCTTTAACTTTCCCGAAAAAAACATTTTCTTATTATTCGCAAAAAGCATGGCCTACAATAAACTCCATAACCTTAAACAGGCGGAGCTGGCGATGACCAAAGCGGTACAGGAGGCAGAAACCAAGAAACAAGATTACCTGATGTTTCAACTGCTAAGCCATCTTGGTTTTATACAAACAGATGAAGGTGATTACATTGGCGCTATCTATAATTATCGCTTAGCAACCATACGGGTACGTAAACTGAGAACTACGTTTAAGGATAACAGGAGGGAGGCATCACTAAATATAAACATCTCAGATCTTTATTATAAATCAGGCTTGTATCCGGAATCGCTCAATTATCTTAATAAGGCCTGGTTGCTTATACAAGGTGATACACTTGGCAGAAAGATGCTCTCGAGTGTTATCTTATATAATATCTCTGAGAATTATTTTAGAATGAATAAGCTTGATTCTTTAAAAGCTTATTATAAAAAGCTCCTTGCTCCTGAAAATAGAAATTACAAAATATTTACTTACCGTAAGCGTGTAGAATATTACGTATCGCTGCTACAACATCGGTATGATATTGCCATAAAGCAGATCAAAGATCTTAAGGCAAATAAACAATACACTAACAGTGACCTGGAAGATCAGCGCCTTGCTGACGCTTATTACCAAGCCGGGCAATTAGATTCGTCTCGCACTATAGTTCAACGTTTATTAGAGGCAAACGGGGAAAACAACCACCCGGAGATAAAGCAGCATCTTTACGAACTGCTGGGACAAATTGCAGAGAAGCAGGAAGGTGCAAGTTTTGCTTCCGAGAACTTTAAAAAAGCCCTTGCCGAAGCACGTGAATACAATACCCGTTTAACGCAAGTGGGCAGTATATCATCACAGATAAAGCTGGATGAGACTGAAAGCTCTTATAACCAGCGTGCTGCCATTTATGAAAGAGAGCGACTTTGGCTGATATTTATAGTTGTTGTTGCGGCGTTAGTTATAATTGCCATTGCGTTAATATACCGCACGGTAAAACAAAAGCGCCATTACGAAAAATTGTTATTTGCCGCTAAAAAAGAAGAATTAGCCTTTATCAACTCGCACGAAGTACGTAAGCACTTGACCAATATTCTGGGTATCATCGATATCCTGAAGAACAGCGCGAACAAACCGGAGGATTACGAACAGGTTGAACCGTACCTGCAGGAATCGGCAGCTAAACTGGATGAAGCTATCAAGAATATATCAGATAAGCTGAATGATTGATATTACATTTTTACGATAAGCGAATTTTCGCGATCAATAATATCGGCAATGCTGGTTTCAGAGAGGATCTTCAAAGTGGCATCTCGTACATCGATAAACACATCACGTATACCGCATGTATGCTCCTGGTGACACTCATCACATTTGTGGTAAAAGTTTAAACTTGCGCAAGGCACCATGGCAATAGGGCCGTCGGTAATACGCATGATACTTACAAGAAAGATGTCTTTAGGAGATTTATTGAGACTGTAACCGCCACCGGCGCCTTTTTTGCTATATAAGTAACCAGCGTTTCTTAAATCGAGCAGGATCTGTTCAAGAAATTTTTTAGGTATGCGCTCCATTTCTGCGATCTTAGAGATCTGCATAGGTGGTTTATCGATGTTCTTGCCCATCACCACTAAAGCTTTAATGGCGTATTTAGTCTTTTTGGATAGCATTTAATAAATATACAGCACAAATGTAAACAAACAAATTTGGACGACATAATATGCAGGCATAGTAATTTATTACCCTCTATCACTATGTCCAAGGCCCTTTTCAGGCGCCACTACATCACGCACCAATTGCTTCAATTCTTTTATCTCCGGGAAACGGCCCTGTTCTTTACGATCAAAAATTACATTCTCGTTAATCCTGATATTGTACTTGCCTGATGTTTCGCTCGGTTGCAGCGTTACTCCGTATACATCATCTGTAAAAGTGGTTAGAAGTTCCTGGGCCATGTATGCAGCTCTCAACATCCAATTACACTTTGGGCAATATTCGATCACTATCGTTGGTTTCATAGCTGTTTTAAATAAATTGTGTCACAAAGACATAATGATGTTTGATGCTAGATATATTTTAGCTACATTCAGCAATCCAACAATAACCAATTATAACATAAAACCATGAAAAAACTATTGTATCTGCTGCTGCTGCAAAGCGCCTGCATTGGGGCTTATGCACAAATGCAGGTTAAAACGGTTAACGGCACAGTTGAGGGCGTAACCGAAAAATCAGGGGTGAGCAGTTTTAAAGGAATACCGTTTGCGCAGCCGCCGATAGGTGAATTACGCTGGAAAGAACCTCAACCCGTAAATAACTGGACAGGCGTAAGAAAATGTGACGCATTTGGCTATAACGGCATGCAGAAAAAGGTATTCGGTGATATGGGTTTTCGCTCGGCTGGTATGAGCGAAGATTGTCTCTACCTCAACGTTTGGGTGCCTGCAGGCAAGCCAAAAGCCAAGCTGCCTGTGTTAGTTTATTTCTACGGTGGTGGTTTTGTTGCGGGAGATGGTTCAGAGGCGAGATACGATGGTGAAAGCATGGCCAAACGCGGTATAATAGCACTCACCGTAAACTACCGATTAGGTGTGTTTGGCTTTTTGGCACATACTGAGCTGACCAAAGAATCAAAACATAATGCCTCTGGGAACTACGGACTTTTAGATCAAAACGCAGCGCTGCGTTGGGTACAGGCTAACATTGCAGCATTTGGCGGCGATCCTAAACGCGTTACTATAGCAGGTGAGTCGGCTGGCTCTATATCGGTATCGGCACAAATGGTTTCTCCTTTATCAAAAGATCTGATCAACGGAGCCATCGGTGAAAGCGGCGCCATGATAGCACCAACATTACCTGGCGTGCCACTTAAAGTTGCCGAAGAGAACGGTGTTAAATTTATGGGACAAGTTGGCGCTAAATCGCTTTCAGATCTGCGCGCAATACCTGCCGATCAGTTACTTGAAATGGCATCAAAACCTGGTGTACAAAATGTTGTAGCAGCTGCCATCGACGGATATTTTTTCACTAAGAAACCAATCGAGATCCTAAACGCGGGTGAGCAAGCTAAAGTGCCGCTTTTGGTAGGTTGGAATAACGCAGAAATACCGTACCAGGCATTGATGTGGGGTGAAGCACCTACGCCGGAAAATTATGCTAAAAAAGTTAAAAGCCTGTACGGTGAAAAAGCGGATAAGGTTTTGAAACTATATCCCGGCAATACACAAGAGGAAGTAATTAAATCGGCCACAGAACTGGCCAGCGACCGCTTTATATCTTACAGTACCTGGAAATGGGCTGATGCTCATGCAGAAACTGGCGGTAAACCTGTTTATCATTATCTATTCTCTAAACCGCGCCCACCAATGACTGCTGCAATGGGTAATGCAAAACAAGGGCTTGCAGGTGGTATTATCAAAGAAGGTGATGACAAAAAGCCTGAAGCGCTCAAACAGCCTGCTCCGTACAACGGTGCCGCACACGCTTCAGAAATAGAGTACGCGATGGGGAACCTTGCTACCAATAAAACTTACGCCTGGACACCGGAAGACTACAAAGTATCAGAAACAATGGAAAGCTATTTTGCTAATTTCATCAAAACCGGCAATCCTAACGGCAAAGGCTTGCCTAAATGGGATGCCAACACCAAAGGCAGCCCGGCATCATTTATTGACATCAACGTGATAACAAAACCTGTTAAAGAAAGCACGCAGGAAAAAGCCCGTTACACATTTTTAGATAAGGAATATACAAAGTAACGTTAGGAATATAAAGTTTTAAAGCAGGCATTGTATTATTCGCATTGCCTGCTTTTTTGATGCAATCCCTTTGAAAAAAAAGCCACCATGTCAAACACGGTGGCTTTAATATATCATAGTTTCTGATTACAAGTGGATAACTTCTCCGTATGCATCGGCCGCAGCTTCCATTACGGCTTCGCTCATTGTAGGGTGAGGGTGTACTGATTTGATGATCTCGTGACCAGTAGTTTCCAGTTTGCGGGCTGTAACAACCTCAGCGATCATTTCAGTAACGTTGTAACCTATCATGTGTGCACCAAGGAATTCACCGTATTTAGCATCGAAGATAACTTTTACAAAGCCATCTTTAGCGCCAGCTGCGCTTGCTTTACCAGATGCAGAGAATGGGAATTTACCTACTTTTATCTCGTAACCCGCTTCTTTAGCAGCTTTTTCGGTGTAGCCGACAGAAGCAACTTCAGGAGAGCAGTAAGTGCAGCCAGGGATGTTATTATAATCTAAAGGTTCCGGGTGTTGACCGGCTATTTTCTCAACGCAGATGATACCTTCTGCGGATGCTACGTGTGCCAAAGCCTGGCCTTTTACAATATCACCGATAGCGTAAACACCATCGATGTTGGTTTTGTAGAAGTCGTCAACCAAAACCTTGCCTTTATCGGTTTTAACACCAGCCTGCTCAAGCCCTATACCTTCAATGTTTGTAGAAATACCAACTGCCGATAATACGATCTCTGTTTCAAGAACCTCGTTACCATTAGCGGTTTTTACATTTACGCGGCAACCTTCACCATTCGTGTCAACAGACTCTACGGTAGAGCCTGTCATTACGTTAACGCCTTGTTTCTTTAGTGAACGCAAAAGTGCTTTAGACACTTCTTCATCCTCTAACGGAACGATATTATCAAGGTACTCAACTACGGTAACTTTAGTACCTATTGAGTTGTAGAAATATGCGAACTCGATACCAATTGCACCTGAACCTACTACAACCATTGATTTAGGCTGTTGTGGCAATACCATCGCCTGACGGTAACCGATTACTTTTTTACCATCCTGTTTCAGGTTAGGTAATTCGCGAGAGCGTCCGCCTGTAGCTATGATGATGTTTTTGGCTTTAAAGTCTTTAGTAGCTCCATCATTGCTTTTTACAGAAACGGTGTCTTTTGCTTTAAGTGTGCCAAAACCCATGATCACATCGATCTTGTTCTTTTTCATCAGGAACTGAACACCTTTGCTCATGCCATCGGCAACACCACGACTACGTTTAATAACGGCTTCAAAATCAACTTCGCCGCCATTGGTTTTTATACCATAATCGGAGGCATGATTTAAATATTCAAAAACCTGGGCACTTTTTAACAAAGCCTTGGTAGGGATACAACCCCAGTTAAGGCAAATTCCCCCAAGTGATTCTTTTTCTACAATAGCGGTTTTTAAACCCAGTTGAGATGCGCGAATAGCAGCAACATAACCGCCCGGGCCCGAACCAACAACAATTAAATCGTAATCCATATTAGTATGTATCTTTTATGATTTTGGAATGCCAAAGCTAAATAAAACCTGCGTAATTGAAAAATTGCACTGCTTAGCTAATTGGCGGCGAAAATATAGGACCAATTGAGTAAATGATTAATATTTACTGAACAAAATGACTTTAGCAATGCAAACCTCATTCTAAAAGTTCATTAAATTTTCATTTTCTATTAAAATTGGGCGTAAAGTGTTGAAAAATATCCTTGTATTCTTAACATTAACTTAATATACTAACGTCCTTTGTTATTTATCTTTGCGGCATTAAATCACATATTGATTAATTCACTTAACGGTTAAACACAAAAAACAAAGTATGAGAAAACATTTACTTCTCGCAATTATGTTCTTGTTTGCTACTGTTGCCACTTTTGCACAGGTAACAACAAGTAGCATGTCGGGCACGGTGGTAGACGAAAAAGGCCTTCCACTTCCCGGAGTAACTGTACAGGCTCTTCATGGCCCTACAGGTACTAATTACGGAACTGTTACACGTGCCGATGGTAGGTACAACTTACCCAACCTACGTGTTGGTGGTCCGTACACAGTAAGTTTTAAATTCATCGGTTTCAACCCAAACACCCAGCAAAACATTACGCTTTCTTTGGGTCAGGAGTTTAAGATCGATGTTAAATTATTACCAACCAGCACACAGCTAAGCGAGGTTACTGTAACCAGCACGCAAAACAAGGTAATAAACAACTCACGTACCGGTTCCCAAGAGATCGTTACACGCGCACAGATCGATCGTTTACCAACCATCAGCAGGTCTATTTACGATTACACCAAATTAACACCAACCGCTAATACTAACGGTGCAGGTAACAGCTTTGGCGGTCGTAACGGTAATGGTAACAACTTAACTGTTGACGGTGCATTGTTTAACAACTCTTTCGGTCTATCGAACACATTAGGTGGCCAGGCAAACTCACAGCCTATTTCACTTGACGCGATTGAGCAGATCCAGGTTTCTGTGTCTCCGTTTGACGTAACCCAGGGTCGTTTCGCAGGTACAGGTATCAACACCGTAACCAAATCAGGTACTAACGAGTTTAAAGGTACTGCTTACACCTACATCCGTTCTGCAGGCTTGGTTGGTTTAAAAGCTATGACTGCCGAGGTTGCTAAGCCACAGATCAGCTACAACCAACGCGGTATCAGTTTAGGTGGCCCTATTATCAAAAATAAATTGTTCTTCTTTATCTCTGGTGAGCAAGAGCGTATTAAAGACCCTGCAACGGCCTATACAGCAGCACGTGCAGGTCAAAACTCTGGCGGTAGTATCTCGCAAGCATCTTATGATGATCTTACTACACTTAGCAACTTCTTAAAAACTAAGTACAATTATGATCCGGGAGCTTTTGAAAATTACCAATTGCGTACACAATCAGATAAGATCACCGCTAAATTGGATTGGAACATCGATAAAAACAACACTTTATCAGTGAAGTATTTTTATCTGAAATCTTTCCGTGATGTACCTCCAAGCAGCTCTGGTGCTCAAGGTAGTCGTAGCCCTGGCCTTACCGGCTTGCCGTTCTTCTCTTCTTACTATACTATCAATAACAACTTTAATATTGGTATAGTAGAGTTAAATACCCGCATTAGCGACAAGTTTGCCAACAAACTAACTTTAGGTTACCAGGCGCTACGCGATTTCCGTCAATCACCAGGTGGCGGCGCTTTCCCGTTGGTTGATATCTTGAACCCACAGGGTACAGGTACATTAACCTCATTTGGTTATGAGCCTTTCACTGCTAATAACTTGTTAAATACCGATACTTACCAATTGAGTGATAACTTTACCATATTTGCCGGTAAACACGAGATCAACATTGGTACACAAAACGAGTTCAACAAATTTAAAAACGGCTTTGCACCTAACTACAACGGTTTATATCGCTTTAACAGCTTAGCAGATTTCTATGCGTCTGCTAATACTGGTGCTACAAATGCAGCACGTTATGCATATCAATATTCTGCTTTGGCTGATGGCTCATTTCCGTTTGCTTATGTAAAAGCTTATACTATTGGTTTATATGTGCAGGATAAATGGCAGGTAAACGACAACTTTAAGTTGACTTACGGTTTACGTGCAGATCTTCCGGTTTATAACACCCAAAGCGATTTCAATTCAAATGCTGCAGCTTTAACAGGCTTTAGAGATGGCTACCAGGTTAATACCTCTCAGTATCCTAAAACCCGTGTTCAGCTTTCTCCACGTGTTGGTTATAACTGGGATGTTAACGGACAAGGTACCACTCAATTACGTGGTGGTGTTGGTATATTTACCGGTCCGGTACCTTATGTATACATCTCTAACCAGGCCAGCAACAACGGTGTTCAATTTGGTTCATACACTTTGGTTCCTGGCCAGGCTGGTGTTACTGCCACAGATCCTCGTTTAGCCTTCAATCCTGATGTTAATGCAAACAGGCCACAGGGCGCTGCTGCAAACACTCAGTACAACCTGGCTATCAGCGATAAGAACTTCAAGTTCCCATCAAACTTCAGAGCAAACGTAGCGGTCGACCAAAAATTACCTTTCGGTTTCATCGGTACTTTAGAGGGTATTTACTCTAAAGATATCAATGCGGTTTATTACCAAAACGTTGCATTGCCATCAACCGGTACTGCGTTTGTTGGTAGCGATAACCGTGTGCGTTACAGCAATACAACTGTTTACCCTGCAATTACACTTGCTAATGGTGCCAACGGTAACACTGCTGCCAACCCTAACATTACTGACGCTATTTTGCTTAAGAATACCAATAAAGGTTATACTTATAGTATTACAGGTCAGTTACAACGCACCTTTAAAGAATTCTACTTCAGCTTAGCTTATACCTACTCTGATAGCCGTTCGGTTAATGATGGTGGTTCTATTGCACAATCAACCTGGAGAGACCGTTCAGTATCAGGTGACCCTAACGCTGATGTTACTTCTTATTCTAACTTCTATCAGCCAAACCGTATCATTGCATCAGCATCATACCGCAAGCAATACTTAAACCACTTAACAACTTCTGTTGGTTTAACTTACGAAGCTGCTAACAATGGTGTTGCTTCTTACGTATACAGCGGTGATGTTAACGGCGACGGACAAACCAGCAATGACCTGATCTACGTTCCTAAGAATGCTAATGATATTGTATTGGTGAAAGATAATGCATCAGATACCCGTACCATTGCTCAAACTTACGGTCAGTTAGATGCTTACATAAATCAAGATCCATACTTAAGCAAACGCAGAGGTAAATATGCTGAGCGTAATGGTTTAGTGTTACCTTACTTCCATTTGGTAAACTTTAACTTCACTCAGGATCTTTATCAAACAACCGGCAAGGTTAAAAACACACTACAGTTTGAATTCAACATCATCAACTTAGGTAACTTCCTAAACTCAGCATGGGGTAACTTCAAATTTGTAAACCGTACTACCTTGTTAACTTACAAAGGTGTTGATGCTGCAACCGGCAGACCTACTTACTCTTTCCCTTACTTTGACAACACTAACCAGATCCCTCTTACCAACTCATTTGGTAACGGTGTGTCTCAAGCGTCAAGATGGCAAGCTCAGATCGGTATCAGGTACATCTTTAATTAATCAAACCTTTGCTTAAGAAATAGATAATACAAATCATGAAAAGAAATAATTTCATCACTATAGCAAAAATGGCGGTTATTGCAGCAATACCTGCAATGGTTATGTCGTCTTGCAAGAAAAAAGATGCTGTTACTCCAGATCCAACACCTGTTACTACAACGGGTAAAGTATCTGCCGTAGCGGGTTCAGGTGCTGCTGGTTTTGCTAACGGTACTGCTGGTTCAGCAGTATTCAGCTACCCAACAGGTATCACAATCGATGCTTCCGGTAACAACCTTCTGGTTGCCGATCAGGCGAATAACCAGATCCGCAAGATCGTGATCAGTTCTGGTGCTACCACTACATTCTCTGGTTCAACTGTACAGGGAAGTACTAATGCGTCAGCGGCTGGTGTAGTTGCAGCTTATAATAATCCAAGCGGTGTAGCTGTTGATGCTACAGGTAACACTTACGTTGCTGATTTTGCCAATAACCAGATCCGCAAAATTACAAGCGCAGGCGTTGTAAGTACTTTGGCTGGTTCAACAAGTTCTGGTAAAGTAGATGCAACCGGTACTACAGCAAGGTTCAACGGACCAGCAAGCGTAGCGGTAAACCCTTTAACAGGAGATGTTTATGTTGCTGAATATAATAACCATACTATACGCAAAGTAACTTCAGCCGGTGTTGTAACAACTGTGGCAGGTAACGGTGCTGGAAAAGTAGACGCAACTGGTACTTCTGCGAAATTTAACGGCCCGCGTGGTATCGCTTTGAATACCGCTACAGGTGATATCTACGTAGCAGATGCACTTAACAATGTGATCCGCAAGGTAACTTCGGCAGGTGTTGTAACTACATTTGCAGGTAGTGGTAATATGGGTAATGCTGATGGTGCAGGTACTGCAGCGTCATTCAACCGCCCAACAGGTGTTGCCGTTGATGCAGCCGGTAATGTTTACGTTGCTGATACAAACAATAACCTTGTTCGTAAAATTACACCTGCCGGTACTGTAACTTCAGTTGCAGGCAGTGGTTATTTAAATTTGATAACTCCTTTTAACTCGCCGGTAGCGGTTGCTGTAGATGCAACAGGTACAATTTACGTAGCAAGTTCATTGGGTAACGTAATTCAAAAGATAACTCAATAATTATCGATCATTTGATAACTCAAAAGCCCTTCGAAATTTCGAAGGGCTTTTTTATTGATAAAATCCTAACATAAAAAAAAGGGCTGCCAATTGGCAGCCCTTTTTTGTTTACATAGTAAATTTAATTATAAACAAACTCGCCATAGGGTGACGTAACTGTTACCTGTTTTTTATCGGCGGCTTCAACGCGGCCAACTATCTGCGCATCTACGTTGAAGCTTTTAGAGATAGCAATAATATCTTCTGCAATTTCTTTCGGCACATAAAGCTCCATACGGTGGCCCATATTAAATACCTTGTACATTTCCTGCCATGAGGTGTTCGACTCTTCCTGGATCAGTTTAAATAGGGGTGGGATAGGGAACAGGTTATCCTTGATGATGTGCAAATTCTCAATAAAATGTAATACTTTGGTTTGTGCACCGCCGCTGCAATGTACCATCCCATTGATCCGGCTGCGGTATTTTTCCAAAATGGCTTTAATAATAGGCGCATAGGTACGTGTTGCTGATAACACCAGTTTCCCTGCGGTAACAGTTTCGCCATTGCCTATATCAATTTTATGAGTTAGGGTCTTACTCCCGCTGAATACAAGATCGTACGGAACGGCGGGGTCATAGCTTTCGCTATATTTTTCGGCTATCGATTTATTGAACACATCATGGCGCGCAGATGTTAAGCCGTTTGAGCCCATACCACCATTATACTCAGTTTCATAGGTTGCTTTACCGTATGACGCTAAGCCAACGATTACATCGTCGGGTTTTATCCTGTCGTTAGAGATCACATCTTCGCGCTTCATGCGGCAGGTAACGGTAGAATCAACAATGATGGTGCGCACCAGGTCGCCTACATCGGCAGTTTCGCCACCGGTAGAGTAAATGCCAATGCCCGCATCTCGCAGCTCTGCCAGTACTTCTTCTGTACCGTTAATTATAGCAGCAATAACTTCGCCCGGGATCAGATTTTTATTACGACCGATTGTTGATGACAGTAAAATGTTGTCGGTAGCACCTACGCAAAGCAGGTCATCAATGTTCATGATAATGGCATCCTGTGCAATGCCGCGCCAAACAGAAATATCGCCTGTTTCTTTCCAGTAGGTGTATGCTAATGAAGATTTAGTCCCTGCGCCATCTGCATGCATAATATTACAGTAAGCCGGATCATTAGTTAGTATATCGGGGATTATCTTGCAGAATGCTTTCGGAAAAATCCCTTTATCAATATTTTTAATGGCATTGTGCACATCATCTTTTGATGCTGAAACGCCACGCTGATCGTATCTTTGCGGAGAAGTCATGGGCAAATATACTGCTTAATCGTATTGTACGCTGTAAATTTGTTACATTGCCGAACTCCCCATCACTACTATGTTCAAAACGTTTACTCATAAAGTTAACCGCTGGCGCCTTAAACGTAATGCCCAACGTAACTTTCTTATCTATTGCAGTGTATTTGTTGGCCTCATAGGTGGCTTAGCCGCTGTTACCCTTAAATTTTTGGTCCATTTGATGGAAGAGTTGAGCCGTAACATATCATCGCATCTGCCTTTCCATGTCATTTATGTGTTTTTACCTGCGCTCGGTATTTTCCTTACGGTAGCTTGGCAGCATATTGTTAACCGTGATAAGATGCAAAAGGGGATAGGAAAGATATTATATAACATCAAAAAGAACCGTTCAAACATTCGTTCCAATAATCTTTACTCTCATCTAATTACAAGTTCACTTACTGTAGGATTTGGTGGATCATCAGGTTTGGAAGCGCCAATCGTATGTACAGGAGCGGCAATTGGTTCTAATGTGGGTAAATTCTTCAATCTTAGCCCATACGAAAAAACGGTTTTATTGGCGGCAGGTACATCAGCTGGTATTGCTGCTGTATTTAATAGCCCGATAGCCGGTGTTTTGTTCTCTTTGGAGATCCTGATAGGGGAAATCACCATTCCCACGTTTATTCCATTACTCATTGCCTCGGCAACGGGTGTGGTTGTTGCCAAGATGCTTTACTCACAAGATCTGTTTCATTTGGTAACGGTTGGCTGGCACATGAGCGCCCTGCCGTTTTATGTTATTTTAGGTGTTTTAAGCGGTTGGATATCTGTATACATCGCCAAAGTTGGCGGACAATTGGAAAAGGGGATATTTTTGAAGCAAAACCGTTATGTAAGGGCTATTGCAGGCGGGTTACTTCTGGGGTTAATGCTGATGATTTTACCAACTTTATTTGGTGAAGGCTATCATTATCTGCAGCAAATACTTAATGGCAATGTTGATGTGCTTAAAGAGGATATCATTTTTGGCAGTTGGCTTGATAATCCGTGGGTAATGCTGCTGTTTATTGCAGCGCTCGTATTCGCAAAGATAATTGCTGCCGGGATTACCATAGGCTCCGGCGGTAACGGCGGGAGTTTTGCACCTACCATGTTCACCGGTGCATTCTTAGGACTATTTGTTGCTTATGCGGTCAATCAGACCGGGTTGATAGAGTTAAGCACCAGTAATTTTGTGGCTGTAGGTATGGCGGGCGCGCTGAGTGGTGTATTGCATGCACCGCTAACGGCAATATTCCTTATTGCAGAGATAACCGGTGGGTACGTGTTGTTTATTCCGCTGATGATCGTATCTGCTATGTCATACATCATTGCCAGGATGTTTAATAAACACAATATGTATTGGAGTCATTTGATACATGATGATAACATACAGCCCGATGAAGACTTTAGTTTACTGAATGCCATGCGGCTGGATAGCGTGATCAATTATGATTACAAGGCTATCAATAAAAATATGCCTGTGGCTGATTTTTACAAGATACTTGCCGAAACCAAAGCTAACATATTTGCGGTGTTAAATATAGAAGGCTCTTTAGAGGGCGTGATATGGCTGGACGAGATAAGAAAAAGCCTTTTCACTGCAGTGCAGGAAGGCCATACGGTTGAAGATATTATGGTAGCCCCGCCCGCGATAATTGACCATGATGAACCAATGAGTGAGGTAATGGAAGCTTTCGATGGATTGGAAGTTTGGCAGCTGCCCGTAGTCAAAGACGGTGTATTTATCGGCTTTATATCGAAGTCTGCAGTTCTTAATAAGTACCGGGAGGTAATTATCCACAAAAACCAGCAGGCAGATCTTTTTGCACGCTAAAACAAAAGCCCTTCAAATTTTTGAAGGGCTTTTGTTTTATTTAATAAACAACAACTCTCTGAATTTCGGTAGCGGCCACAGGCTATCATCCACTAAAGTTTCCAGTTTATCAGCATGGAATCTTATCGGAGCAAAATAGCTTTTCACCTTTTCATCATAGTCAATAGCGCGCTCACGCAGGTCTTCAATTTTGTTGGCTTTTTTGCGCTCATTTATCATATCGTCAACATTTTGTTTAAGGCCGTTAACGTGTTCTGCAATTTTATTGATGATATCAAGCTGAGCCACATAAGTACTTTTATCCAAACCTATATCTTTCAAACCCCTAACGTTTTCAATCAATCTTGATTGGTAGGTGAGCGCCGCCGGTATAAGTATATTGATAGCTAATTCACCTATTACCCGTGCTTCTATCTGTAATTTTTTATAAAAGTTGTCCAGCAAAATCTCGTGGCGGGCCAGGGCCTCGCGTTTGGTAAATACGCCGGTCTCTTCAAATAATATTTCTGCTTTATCGGTTATTAAAGCATCAAGGGCTTTTGGTGTTGTTTTTACATTGGCTAAGCCACGGGCTTCTGCTTCTTTTTCCCATTCTTCGCTGTATCCATTGCCTTCAAACCTAATGGCGCGCGACTCTTTGATATAACGCTTAATAATGGTCATTAAGGCAACGTCTTTCTTTTCCCCTTTTTTTATCAGTTTATCTACATCGTATTTGAACCGCTTAAGCTGATCTGCCATGATCAGGTTAAGAATGGTCATAGGGCTGGCAGAATTGGCTGATGAGCCTACGGCACGTAACTCAAATTTATTACCGGTAAAGGCAAAGGGAGAAGTACGGTTACGGTCGGTATTATCTTTTAGGATCTGTGGTATTTTAGGAATACCCTGCCATAGGGAGTTCTCCTCTTTTATTTTTTTGCTAAGGCGCGAGCTGTCTATATCATCCAACACCTCCGTTAACTGGCTGCCCAGGAAAATAGAGATAATAGCAGGCGGCGCTTCGTTTGCGCCCAGTCGGTGATCATTGTTTACTGATGCAATAGATGCACGAAGCAGATCGGCATGGTCATGTACAGCTTTAATGGTGTTAACAAAAAAGGTGAGGAACATTAGGTTGTTCTTCGGCGTTTTGCCTGGTGACAACAGGTTTTTTCCGGTGTTGGTAATTAATGACCAGTTATTGTGTTTACCCGAGCCATTGATACCTGCATAAGGTTTCTCATGCAATAATACTTTAAAGTGGTGGCGTTGCGCAACGCGGTCCATAATATCCATAAGCAATTGGTTATGGTCTATGGCCAGGTTTATCTCCTCATAAATAGGGGCGCACTCAAATTGCGATGGTGCAACTTCGTTGTGGCGGGTCTTTAAAGGTATACCCAACTTCAGCGCCTCCGTTTCCATGTCTTGCATAAAGGCATAAACACGACTTGGGATAGCACCGAAATAATGATCTTCCAGCTGTTGGTTTTTGGCAGACATATGGCCAAATAAGGCACGGCCGGTTAACGAAAGATCGGGGCGGGCGTTAAATAAAGCGGTATCAACCAGGAAATATTCCTGCTCAATACCCAATGAGGCGTTCACTTTCTCTATGCTTTTATCAAAGTAATGGCAAACATCAACCGCAGCTTTATCAAGTGCGCTTAACGCCTTTAATAAAGGTACTTTATAATCAAGCGCCTCTCCGGTATATGATACAAATACCGTAGGTATGCATAATGTACGGCCTATGATAAAAGCTGGCGATGACGGATCCCATGCCGTATAACCGCGTGCCTCGAAGGTATTGCGTATACCTCCGCTTGGAAAGCTGGATGCATCTGGTTCTTGTTGCGATAGTGCATCACCGCTAAAACGTTCGATGGCGCCACCATCCGCTGTCGGCTCAAAAAAAGCGTCGTGCTTTTCGGCTGTAGAGCCCGTAAGCGGCTGAAACCAGTGCGTATAATGCGTAGCGCCCTTGGCCATTGCCCATGCTTTCATCGACGACGCTACCTGTTCTGCCATATCGCGAGGGATAGGAACGCCGTTGTCTATCGAATCAACAATCACAGCGTAAGCGTCTTTTGACAAAAACTCTTTCATCTTTTGCTTATCAAAAACATTTACGCCGAAATAATCAGAGATTTTTGATGAAGGAAGCTTTATTTCAGGGATTTCGCGATTTGATACAGCTTGCAGTGCCTGAAAACGGGTGTTTGCCATAATTTTTCTAATTGGTTGCGTCCAAAATTAGAAAATCCTTTTATAAACGATGAATAGTTGTTTCAAAGTTTAGGGATTGCGGCAATGTCATTCCTAACAAAAATAAATCCATAAAACAGTAGAGGTAATTGCTGAAAAAACCGTCTGATTTAAATATTAAAAATTTTAGGTGATGTAAATGTGATTTTTTGGTTATATTTTAATTGAATTATGATTTATAATGCGATTTATCTAAAAAGATGGTAACAAAAACATTGTTTAATTTAATATATATTAAAAATTGTTCATAAAATCCTTGTTAATATTGATTTTATTATTGATTTTAGAAAAAATATAAAACAGATGGGTTTTTTTTATAATGATTAGCTAATTATTTAGCTTTTCATATAAAAATGGCAAGGTATTTTATTTCAATTGCCTTAATTGTAGAATGGATTTGTGAGGTGATCTGTTTTTTTTTGCTACGGTTTTTACTGACAACTAACAAATAAACTAAACAATTAACTAATCACTTTGAAATTTAATCCATTATCATGAAAAAAAGACTTTTACTTTTATCATTTTCAATTTTAGCAGTGTTTGCCGCGAAAGCGCAGGACACAACCAAGACAGATCCGCCCTTAACCATATCCGGTTCTGTTGATACATATTATAAATACGACTTCTCTAAACACAACAACATTCCAACCAGCTTCGCTTCAGATCAAAATTCAGTTTCGATAGGTATGGTTGACCTTGCGCTAAAGAAAAAAGTTGGTAAAGCATCATTTGTTGGGGAGTTATCATTTGGTCCGCGCGGGCAAGCGCAATCTATTCCAAATGCGGCCGGGGTATATGACGAAAAAACAAATAGCTTTCATATACAAAACCTCTATGTATCATATGACGTGACTGATAAGTTAAACTTAACGGGTGGTTATATGGCAACGTTTGTGGGTTACGAAGTTATAAGCCCGGTGGGTAACTTTAACTATTCAACATCTTACCTGTTCACTAATGGGCCATTCCAAAACCCTGGCTTTAAGGCAACTTATGCCTTTAGCAGTAAGGTTAGTTTAATGGCCGGTATCTTCAACGATTCATGGAATTTGTACACCTCCGTTAATAAGGTGAACACTTTTGGCGCTCAGTTTATGATTTCGCCTGTTACCGGTTGGACTGCATATTTAAATGTGCTTACAGGCAGATTATCAGGTACCGAGTTTGACCTTACTACATCTTACCAGATCACAGATATATTTAAATTGGGCTTAAATGCAGCTGATTTTAAACCTGCCGCTGTTGTTGGCACGGGTGGTTTTACCGGTGTTGCGCTTTATCCGCAGGTAGGTGTATCTAAAGATGTTACTTTGGGTCTTCGTGGTGAATACTTTAAAACTAAAAGCGGTTCTTATGCAACTTTAGGTCCGCCGCCGGGCAGTTCGGTGTTTGCTGCTACCTTAACTGCAAACGTGAAAGCCGGGCCGCTAACTTTAATACCGGAGTTCAGATTGGATAGCAACAAGAACGATACTGACGGCTTTACTACAAAAAGTGGTGGTTTAACCAAAACAGCATCGCAGTTTGTACTGGCAGCTGTTTACGCTTTCTAAAGGATAATAAATACGATTTAATTTAACTTTTAAGCCATCCCGGTTAACCGCGGATGGCTTATCTTTATAAGTATGAAAAAAGCATTGTTATTAGTTACGCTATTGTTTGCTACTGCGGAGCTTTACGCGCAGAAAGATTCTTTGCAGCTTGATGAGAATAACGAGTATGTGTATTATAAAGTAGTATCTAAGCCGGAGCTTTCTGCTGACAGTGTTTACGCACGCGCGTGGAAATTTGCTGCGGCGCTAAGCAAAGATACAAAACCCAAAAAGGGTAAAGCTGATAAAGCGTTTAACGTAGCGGGTAAGTTTATTAATTACAGCGGCACTTCACTGGTGCGAAAAGAAAGCGGTGAGGTAAGTTATACCCTGAATTTTCAGGCAGCGGATGGAAAATACAGGTATAAATTTGGTGATTTTGTTTACACCCCGTATAAACGCGACAGGTACGGAAATATGGTAGCTGTGCAAGGTGTCCACATCGATCTGAAAAACTTAACTTCAAAATATAGCCAAAAAGACGCTGATGACATTTATAACCAGGTAGCAACTGGATGTATTACTACGGAATTGAGACTTAAGCAATCCATTGACAACGATCCACCGGTTATGAAGCGGCCCGAGGTTAAGAAGGTACATACAGGTAATTGGTAGTTTAATACCAAATAAAATTTTTACTTTAACTGCTTATACGATATAAAAATCTTAAAAAAATAAATATTCAAATAAATATTTTGTAAAAGTTCAAATAAATTCAACATTTTATTTGGCAAATGCGTTAATTAGTAAAATAAAATTTTAAACGCTATGCTAAACGAAAAATTAAACCTTTACAACCCCGAGTGGCTCGAGCTTGTATTTCACAATCGCAATAAGGCCTATGGCGCTTATGAACTAAGGAAAACTTATGGTGCAACCATTTTAAAATCGATGGCTATCGCTTTCGGGTCTATCATCATCGTTACAGGTGCTTACACCTACGCTAAAAGTAAGCATATAGAGCCAGTAGAACATACCACAACTCTAACTATTCCGGATCTTCCTCCGCCGCCCAAACAGGAAGACAAAATTATCGAGCAGCCAAAAAAGGCAGCAGCACCGGCCGCCCCGGAAAAGCCTTTACCTGCTGCGGCAACAACAAAATTTACAGTACCGCATATTACGCCTAACGAGGTTGATACCGATATGCCAACGATCAATGAGTTGGCAAAAACAGAGGTTGGTGCTGAAACTACAAAAGGTGATGGCGGCATACCACAAATAGCCGAGCCCGCGCCGGCTTTAGGTAGCGGTGGGGATGGAACTGAAATTAACACTGATGAAATTAAAGATTTTAGTACAATAGAAGTGATGCCCGAACCTGATGGTGGTGCAGCCGGCTGGTCAAAATTTTTAAGCAAAAATCTTCGTTACCCGTCACAAGCACAAGAGGAAGGTAAAAGTGGCCGGGTGATGGTTAGTTTTGTAGTAGAGCGGGATGGCCGCCTAACAGACATTACCGTTACCGGCAAGGCAGGTTACGGAATGGATGAAGAAGCCGTTAGAGTGCTAAAACTGGCTAAACCCTGGAAACCCGGCATACAGAACGGTCGTGCAGTAAGGGTGAGATACAGCATCCCCATGAATTTTCAGTTGAGTGAGTGATTTTTCAAGTCGTAGGTTAAGAAGTTCGAAGTCCGGAGGTCTGAAGAAGAGAACATCATCTTTAGCTTTCGGACTTCGGTCTTACGGACTTTTTTCTTAATTTCGCGCATCCTTTCAACATAAAAGACACTACATTGGAGAACCAGGAATTAACAACCGTTGAAACCGCCCGCGATCTGGGACTTTTACCTGAAGAATTTGACCGCATACAAGAGATATTAGGCCGCGTACCCAATTTTACCGAGCTTTCTATCTTCGCGGTAATGTGGAGCGAACACTGCTCTTACAAAAACTCTATCACATGGCTTAAAACCCTTCCGAAAGATGGCCCTCGTATGCTTGCTAAAGCAGGGGAAGAAAACGCTGGCTTAGTTGATCTTGGTGATGGTATTGGCTGCGCTTTCAAGATCGAATCGCATAACCACCCATCAGCGCTTGAGCCTTACCAGGGCGCAGCAACAGGTGTAGGCGGTATCAACCGAGATATTTTTACCATGGGCGCACGACCAATCGCTCAGATGAACTCTTTGCGTTTTGGCGACCTAAGCCTTGATAAAACCAAGTGGCTGGTTAAGGGCGTAGTGAAAGGTATCAGTCATTACGGTAACGCCTTTGGTATCCCAACTGTTGGTGGCGAGCTTTTCTTTGACGAATGCTATAACATCAATCCGCTTGTTAACGCTTTTTCTGCCGGTATAGTTAAAGCCGGCGAAACCGTTTCTGCAACTTCTTACGGTGTAGGTAACCCGGTGTATATTGTAGGCTCGGCTACCGGTAAGGACGGTATACATGGTGCGGCTTTCGCATCAAAAGATATTACTGAAGATTCTGTTAATGATTTACCTGCCGTACAGGTAGGTGACCCTTTCCAGGAAAAATTGTTACTGGAAGCTACGCTTGAGGTAATTAAGACCGGTGCTGTAATTGGCATGCAGGATATGGGTGCAGCTGGTATTATCTGCTCAAATTGTGAAATGAGTGCTAAAGGCGAGCACGGCATGATCATTCACCTTGATCGTGTACCGATGCGCCAGGAAAACATGAAACCATACGAGATCCTGTTATCTGAATCACAGGAGCGTATGCTTATTGTGGTCGAGAAAGGTAAAGAAGCCCTTGTTGAGGCTGTTTTTGATAAATGGGACCTGAACTGCGCCATTATTGGTGAAGTAACCGATACCCAACGCCTTGAGTATTTTATGAACGGTGAAAAGGTTGCTGATGTGCCTGCTGATGACCTGGTATTGGGTGGCGGTGCACCGGTTTACCAACGCGAATATCGCGAGCCTGCTTACTATTCTGAAAATCAGAAATTTAAGATTGAAGATGTTGCCGAACCTGAAAATTTGGTAGAGGTAGCAGAACATTTGATAGGCCATGCCAACCTGGCATCAAAACGTTGGGTTACCGATCAGTATGATTCCATGATAGGCACATCAACCATGACCACCAATCGCCCAAGCGATGCGGCTGTGGTTGCTGTAAAGAATACCGATAAAGCTATTGTACTAACCTGTGATTGTAACTCACGGTATGTATATGCTGATCCGCAGAAAGGTACTGCAATTGCCGTTGCCGAAGCTGCGCGTAACATTACTTGTGCAGGCGGCGAACCTGTAGCTATTACCAATTGCTTAAACTTTGGTAACCCTTACGTGCCCGAAGTTTACTGGCAGTTTGTTGGTGCTATTAAAGGTATGGGCGAGGCTTGTACTAAATTTGAAACCCCCGTTACCGGTGGTAACGTAAGTTTCTACAATCAATCATCAGATGAAGGCCCTGTTTTCCCTACGCCAACCATTGGTATGTTAGGTGTGATGGATGAGCTGGATAACCTGATGACCTTAGATTTTAAACAACCGGGGGATCTGATCTATCTGATCGGCGAATCGCAAAATGATATAGCATCATCACAATACCTGGCATCGTACCACAAAATATTAAAAGCTCCGGCTCCGTATTTTGATCTTGAAAAAGAGTATGCAATGCACCAGGTTGTTAAGCAATTGATCAAACATAAAGTTATTCAATCTGCGCATGATGTTGCGGATGGTGGCTTGTACATTGCGTTAACTGAAGCAGCTATGCCTAACCGTTTAGGTTTTGACATTGAGAGCGATAGCGGCATACGTAAAGATGCTTTCCTGTTTGGTGAAGCGCAGGGCAGGGTAGTAGTTACTGTAGCACCTGATGACCAGGAGCGCTTTATTGAGATGATGGCTACCAGTGAAACCGAGTTTAGCTTATTAGGTACAGTAAACGGTTTAGGTAACGCTACTGTTGACGGTGAGCCGTTCGGCAACATTACCGATATTAAAATGGTGCACGACAATGTGCTGCACGTAATTTTAGGCGACGAATAAGATGCTAAAGCTGAACAGGATACACCACATCGCTATCATTTGTTCAGATTATGAGCAATCTAAAAGGTTTTATACTGAAATTTTAGGTTTTACTGTGCTTCAGGAAGTGTATCGTGAAGAACGTAGATCATATAAGCTTGATCTGGAAGTCAACGGACTCTACCAGATCGAGCTTTTTTCTTTTCCGGGGCCGCCGCCTCGCCCTTCCCGACCTGAGGCTTTGGGTTTGCGGCATTTAGCATTTGAAGTAAACAACCTTGAAGAAGCGATTTTTCATTTAAACGAGTACCGGGTTATCACCGAGCCGATACGTAGAGATGAAACTACCGGTAAACGCTTCACCTTCTTTAACGACCCCGATGGTTTGCCGCTTGAATTATACGAAGTATAATTTTCAATGTTAAAATGTTTATAACATCTCTTGTAACATTTTTAGCTTTCGGAGTAACTTTAAGTAATTATGTCAATACGCTACTACAGGCTTATTTTATTTGCAGCTGCCATTGCAGTTTTATCATCGTGTTCGCATAAGCTGACACCACGTAAACCTGCTGATTATGCTGCTGGCGCTATCCCCGTTAAGCGCGGACCGTATGTGATGGTAAAGCCAGATAAGGAACTTGCTGATAAATATTCCTCACTGATGGGTATCAAGCGTAACGATATCCAAAATGGCCGTTTGTATAGCTTTATTGATGAATGGTACGGCACACCCTACCGTTTTGGTGGGATGGATAAAGATGGTGTAGACTGTTCTGGTCTGGTGTTTTTACTACAACTGCAGGTTTATGACCAATCTGTTCCACGCACTTGTGCTACCCAGGTTGGCATCATCAAACGTAAATATGAAGAGGAACTACAGGAAGGCGACCTGGTATTCTTCGACTTTGATGGTAAGCAGTTTAGCCATGTGGGTGTTTATTTACAAAACGGCTATTTTGTGCATGCCAGCACCCGCAAAGGTGTAATGATAGCACGTTTGCATGACATTGGCATCTACAAATATTTCTCACGTGCAGGCTCAATAATTGTAAATGATACGGCTACTGCCCAAACAGACGGTCAGTAAATTAGCTATCACCCATTTAAAAGGTTTATTTTTGTTGAAATGGCTAAGGAAAAACAAGATTACTCTTTCTGGACAAAATACAAGCGCTTTGCCGGCACCGAGATCATGCTCTATGTGATCATGATCGTCGGTATCATACTCGGCATCATTATCTTTAGTTAATAGATCAGTTTTTTACCAGCGATACAGTGTATGCATCGTTATCTGCTATCTTTTGGTAAAACTCAACCAGCTTGCTATAAGTTTCTTTGTCGTAGGTGCCATCAATAACCTTTAGGCTGCGTTTATAGGTCAGTTTACCGTCGGCAATCTTAACACTCGCATGGTATTTGCCAAAAGGCTCATCCATGTTTACGTGCCAGCCATCTGTTTCCGGATGATATCCTTTAGGCAAAATATAAGTGATCTCATCTTCGTCAGTATAACCACGGTTAATATAAACCGGGTTAATACGGTTCCTAATATCTTTTAAAGACCGGCTGCGGTTTAAAGGGTTAAGCGAGAAGTAGATCTTGCCGTTATCCGTTGATGCAAATTCTCCGGCACTAAGCTTAATTGTTTCTGTAGATACCGGCATTTGCAATTTATCCTGCTTCAAGCTCAGTTTTTCTATCTCCAGGTTGGGTAAATAATTGTACTGCTTGCGCAGGGTTTTAACCTGCTCGGTAAATGGCTCATCAACCAATTCTTCGGGATTATCGTACTGGGTACCTTTATATATGGTGGTCATTTCACCTGTAAGGTCGCCGCTGTCAGTAATGCTGAACTGCGCAGTACGTGTTTGCAGGTTCTGGGTTGCCGTGTATTTAGGCGTATGCAACAGCTTGCCACCTTCCGGCGTGCAAGCCAGCACAGTGCGGTCATCAGTAAAGTCACTTAAAAAGCCAAAAGGTATTTTTTGACTGGTGCATTCCAGAAAAGTGGTGTCGTTTTTAAAAGGCAGGCAAAGTATAATGTGATTGCCTTGATCCATTGTTGCAAAATCAGGCAGCATGCTTACTTTCTTACCGGCGCCGGCCTCAACAACACAATACCACGAGGGTATATTAGCAGCCTCTAATAAAGCTTGTGTGTAATTCACCAGGCCCTTGCAGTCACCATAATTTAATCGGTCCACCTCAGATGCAGGGTAGGGCTGAAAACCGCCAATACCGATCTGCACGCTAATGTACCGGGTTTTGCCTTGCATATATTCGTATATCTTTTTCGCCTTTTCTTTGGGGTTGGTAATGTTGGCAGTTAGCTGTTTAACCATGTCTTTGGTAGCGGATAACAGATCGCGGCGGCCCTTTAGTAAATTATCGAAAGTCCACTTACCCAATTCATTCCAATTACTGCTACTGCCGGGGATGCCGCCATAAGTAAATGTTTTAGGGGCAATTTTTAGGCGGGCAAAATAGTTTTCGGCAATAGGACTATATGGTTCATTGCGATAAGCTTTTAGATTATTTACCTCCCAATTGTAAGTAACCAAGCCCTCTTTGGTAGAGCCGCTTACCATTTTAGCAGGTAGGTTAATCTCTTTGTAAGCTATCTTAAAATCGGGTTTACAGACAAAGGTATAAGTGCTTTTTTCAATAGCAACGCCGGGTTCATAGACAGGGTTCCAGTCGGGCAGTACCAGGGTTTGTTTAAAACGCATTTCCACCTCATATTCAATAGTGTATGGGTATGATCCGATGGTTGGCAGATAATGTTTAACCCGCGAATCTTGGTATAAAGAAAAGCCATCGCTGGTGCCTTCATCATTGAAGTTTTTTTCTGAGAATTTACTCACCAGTTTGCCAAACTCGTCATAAGTTGCACCTTTTATACTTTTTATAGCGCGGCTCTTGTCGTAGAACAACACTATTCGCGCAATATCATCGCCATTTTCGTTAAAAATGGTAACCGCCTTTTTTAACCGGTAAATAGTATTAGCGGGATCTTTTATCTCCGTAACTACGTTTTGGTTGCGCACCACGGCGCTGGCATAAGGTAGAAGATCTTTAGGTATTGCCGATACGGCGTGATTAGCCTGCGCCATTGCAACGCCTGCGAATAAAAGGCAGAAAAGAAAAGTTAAGATACGCCTCATGATTTTTTCTTAAACACTATTTCTGCTTTCTCTGAGGCAATTATCTTATTATACAGCTCCTTTAGAAACGGATATTCTTCCGGGGCATAGATGGCTTTATCAAACTGGATAACATTTGAGTAGACGAAGTTATTTCCCTCACCGCTAAAGTCGGTCATAAAGCGACCGCCTTTGTTTGGCAAGCCGATGTTAGCCTGTTGCGGAGCGCTTTCAATGCTGTATCCGGCCGGCAGGTGCATAGTAATGGTATAACGGTCGCTTGATGGCATGCCACGGTCAACAGGGTAAGCGCGTTCTGTTAATTTGAACGGGTTAACAACCATCCTGTCCAATAACATTGGGTTAAAAGCCATTCTATCATGGTTTAAGCCATTGTAAAGGTCGATCTCAACATCGTATTTTTCTGCCAAAGGCTTATCCAGACTGTCCAGGTTTGTAAAATCCGATTTTAATATTTTAACATGCGTTAACCGCTCATCAAGATTTTCAACATATTCATCGGTGCTGTTGAACTTTTTGATGGCTAAACGTTTAAGATAGCCATCATATCCGCTTGAGTAGGTGGTGATTGTTCCTTTTAATTTGCCGTTACTTTCCAGGGTTAAATCCAGCGAACTGGTGGTGGCCTTGCGTTGTTTGTTGTTCAGGTCCATCCAGTAAGATGGTTTATCAAATGATATCACACGGCCCTGGTCGTTAAGGCAACGCATTGGTAAAGTGCCGAATGGTAGCATCGGATCAGTGGCATCCAGCAGGTAATCATCTGAGCCAATAGTGGCTTTTGCTATCACATAATTAAACTCACGCTCAACGGGGTAAAGCCTGTTAACAATGCCGTTATCGCGCGTTGATACCAATACAGCATCGGTTTTGATACCCGCCGAATTTAGTGCAGCTACAAGTGCAAGATTTATATCAGCAACATCCCCGCTGTGGCTTTCCAAAGCCTTTTTAACACTCTCACTTCCGGTAGATCTGATCTGGTTCCACTTGATGTTTTTTTGAATGTATTGGTAAACAGCTATCGCTTTTGAGAGATCGTCTTTAGCACCTGCAATAACCGGTAGTAAATACGGCTTTAGCAGGTTCTTTTTAATTTGCGAACCAAAATAATCTGCGTGTTTAAGGTTGTAATCTATATCCGCCCACTCTTTTGTTTCGCGTTGTTTAACCCCGGTGTAAGGATTCACCCATTCCTGAAGGTTAAAATAAACAGCAGATAAGAAGTTTTTGGGTGCGGTCATGTAATCTTCCTCCACCATCGCAGGTATATCTGCCATGCCATATGACAGGAATGAACAGTCGCATTTTGAGCCTCTTGAGCTAAAGCATTCCTTTTCAATATCTGCTTTGCTTTTGGTAAGTTTAAGCGAGCCCCGCATCATTGCGGTGTAGGTCCAGAAGGCAGGAATATGCGCTTCATACTCAGAATACATTTTAGGTATATCGCTTTGAAACTCCCATGATGGGAAACTATAAAAGCCAGGTATAATCTTGGTATAAGAATACTCGATAATACAGCCCTTGCGCAGATTAGGCATTGCAAATTTTATTTCTTTCCAATACTTATTTATGGTTGTTGTGTAAATCTTGCTTTTATCTAATTCGGTTTTTTTTACGGCACCTCCATCTTCCATATAGGTAGTCAGCGCTTTAATGTCACTTACATCTTCAATAACATCATCATAGCTACGGAACGGAATGCTGATAGTACCTTTATCAAAAGCTTTTGCATCAAGTATTTTGATCTTTACGTGGTACTTGTAAAACATATTGATGCGGTCATTATTACCCATATCAAGCTTGGTCGAACCAAACTCCTTTATGACGTATGCGTGGGCCGAAGTATCGTTTTTATAATTTGTTTGTTGTAGTTCGTCAACGGTGAACGAACCGAATGGGAAATCCTGCGCTTGAGAAAAGGTAGCCATGCATATGATTACCAGCAGGTTAAACAGAAATTTGTACATATAGTTTAGGGATCAATTATTAGCCTGAAAATATTAAAAATTACTTAAAATTAAATAACAAAAATGATGGTGATTTTGGCACCTTTGTATACTTACAACTTATATGAAACTACAGTTAAAGCGTCCGCTTGCATTTTTTGATCTGGAAACTACCGGTACCAACATTGGTGCCGACCGAATAGTAGAGATATCTGTTATCAAACTTCATCCTGATGGAACTGACGAGGCTTGTACATGGCGCGTACATCCGGGAATTCCAATCCCGCTGGAGTCGTCATTAGTGCATGGTATTTATGATGAACATATCCAAAGCGAAAAGCAATTTAAAGAATTAGGCAAGGAAATAGCTGATTTTATACAAGAGAGCGACCTTGCCGGATACAACTCCAACAAATTTGACATACCAATGCTGATGGAAGAGTTTCTGCGCGCAGGCGTTGATTTTGACCTCGATAACCGTCACTTTGTTGATGTGCAGAATATTTTCCACCAGATGGAGCAGCGCACACTAAAGGCAGCTTACCAGTTTTATTGCCAGAAAGAGATTATCAATGCACACTCTGCAGAGGCAGATACTCGCGCAACCATGGAAGTTTTACTGGCGCAACTTGAAAAGTACGCAGATGTAGAATGGGAAGATAAAAAAGGTAACAGAAGCAAACCAGTTGTAGGGGATGTTGAGGCGCTGCATAAATTTACCAACCTTAGCCGCCCGGTTGATTTTGCCGGCCGCATGGTTTACAACGAGGATGGTGAAGAACTAATAAATTTTGGTAAGCACAAAGGCAAACGCGTTGAAGATGTTTTAAATGTTGAGCCAAGCTATTATTCATGGATGATGCAGGGCGATTTTCCTTTATACACCAAGCGTAAGTTAGAAGAAATATACAAGCGTTGGAACGCCAAGAAGGCAGCCGAACGTCATCAGAACCGGGCCCAGCAAACGCCGGCGACTGAGGGGCAACAACAGAGCCGACCTGCATTTCAAAACAATGCACCTAAAAGCAGCCCTAATGTTAATCAGGGCAACCAGCAATATAATAAGCCCTTTAAAAAGAAAGAAGAACCGGCAAAACCTGTTGATGACGATATGCTGGCACAATTAGCTATGAAATTTAAAAAGGGGTAGTGTCAGAGATTAGTGATTGGCGATCAGGGATTAGTTAACTGATCCATTAAATAAAAACTGGAGTTCTGAGCGATAGTGAAGAATCTTTGAAGCGATGAATTAAATCATGTCATTGCTGACTCTGTATTTCATAGTCGCGTGATCTCTAATTACTTTTCTTCAAAAAGGTGATATTCCTTTTTAGCCCCTCAAATTTGGTGCGTTTAACAGCTGAGTTTTTGAAAACTTTCTGGAAAACTTCCTGCGTAATGTCTTCCCAATCCTGCTTTTTCAGGCCGTGCAGATCGGGGTGGGGAGCAAATGCAGGTTCCTGATGTAGTACTGAAAAACGGTTCCAGGGGCAAACGTCCTGGCAAACATCACAGCCGAACATCCAGTTATCCATCTTGCCTTTAAATTCTTGCGGTAGTTCGTTCTTAAGCTCGATAGTGAGGTAGGAGATGCATCGGCTACCATCAACTATATATGGGCCTACAATGGCGTCGGTAGGGCAGGCGTCTATACAGCGTGTGCAGTCGCCGCAATGATCAGCGGTTGGGGCAATGTCATAACTAAGTTCAATATCTACTATCAATTCGGCCAAAAAGAAAAATGAACCTGTTTTTTTACTGATGAGGTTTGTGTTCTTTCCTATCCAGCCCAAACCTGCTTTTTTTGCCCAGGCTTTATCCAACACAGGCGCCGAGTCTACAAATGCACGGCCACCAACCTCTCCAATTTTATCATTGATAAAGGTTAAAAGTTGCTTTAATTTATCTTTTATAACTGTATGGTAATCAGTTCCGTAAGCGTATTTGGATATTTTTGGGGCGGTAGGGTCATCCTGTAAAACGTCAGTGTGGTAATTTAATCCCAATGAGATAACAGATTTTGCTCCATCAACCAGTAAACGCGGGTCTAAGCGTTTGTCGAAGTAGTTTTCCATGTACTTCATTTCGCCATGCATGCCCTTATTTAACCAGGCTTCGAGGCGGGGAGCTTCCTCTTCTAAAAATTCTGCTTTAGAGATACCGCAGAATAAAAAGCCAAGGTTTTTAGCCTCAGTTTTTATCAGTTGCGAATATTGCGAAAGCTTGCTGTTCATTCTGCCCGCAAAGATACAGATAAAGAGCATAATGGTATTTACTACACTGATTGTGGTATGGCTTTTGGTTGATTTAATTTAAAATTAAAAATGCTGCAATTTATTAACGATCTGGAACCTCATGTGGTAGGGATACATGCGATAGACGAGGTGAGTAAAGAGGACGTAGAAAACGTGCTGATGCCAAGAATAAATGAACTTGTTGACAAGCAAGGTGAGATAAATTATCTATTGGTGTTAGAAACCGATGTACAGAATTGGACAGCGGGTGCGTGGTGGAACGACATTAAAATGGGCCTGAAGAACTTTACCAAATGGAATAAGATCGCAGTGGTAACCGACCAGAAAGGCGTACAATGGTTCTCTGATCTTTTCAGATTCTTTGTTCCGGGAAAATCAAAGGGTTTTGCGTTGAACGAACTTGATGATGCCGTTAAATGGGTATCGGCAAAAGATTGAAAATTTGAAAGCATTACTAAATAGTTTATAATCTAATTAACACACATCTAAATTACCATCATGGAAAATTATTCGGGCGGATTTGACAGGGCCAATGACCAGGGCCAAAACCACGACATAAAAGGGAATATCGAAAATGTAGATAACGACACCTTGAAACAGGATGACGATACTCAGGCTAATGAGAAAGTTGACAACCCAGATCTTGCGAAAGAGATCCCCACGGTGACACCAGAAACAGAACCTGACGTGCCAAACGATACACCGGAATTGGAAAAACCCACAGACCAGACAGCGTCAAATAAAGGCCAGGGGCCTTCGGGAGAAAATTTGTAAATAACAAAATGCCCCTTATCATTTGAGGGGCATTTCGTTGTTATTTGGCATGATAGAGGCGGGAGTTTGAATATGTCGCCTCACTTACGATCTTGTCATTTTTTAATTTAAAAATGCTGCAGTTACGCAGGTCATACCTTATGGGGCTATTTGCCTTGTCTCTGAGGCCAATTACATCATACTCAACTATCATAGTGCTATCATTGTTGATCACATTGTCAACAAGGTATTTCGCATCAGGCGACACGTAAAAAACCTGATGGAACATTTGATCAGCACCTTGCCGGCCATAGCTTTCACCATCCCAATCGGATGTTGTGATCTTTGCCTTTTCCGCGTATTGGTTAACCAGGTCCGTTAGGTTATGATCATTCAGGTATTGAAAATGAAGATCTATCAATTTACGCGACTGCTCGCCGGGTACGGTAACCGGCTTTTCAGGTTCCTGGTTACAAGAAGCAATTAAAGCAATAGATATAAAAGTAATTATGGCACGAAGCGTATTGGTCATGATGGCTAAAAGTAACCAACAAAAATTAAAAACAAAAGCCCCTCCTGTTAGGAAAGGGCTTCAATATTTTTGTTCTAAACTTAGAAGCTGTTTTTAATGCTATTGCTTAAAGTTTTGGTACTCCAGTAACCGCTATCTAAGATACGGCGTAGGGTGAATAAAGGCTCATTGGGGTCGCGTTTCTCAGCTAATTGGAAGGCGCCTATGAAACCGCGTTTCTTAAGCTCGGGGATACCTTGTGCATTCCATAAACCGAATGGATAAGCAAACCAGGTGATCTTTTTGCCGGTGATCTCTTCTAACTTCTTGGTTGGTTTATCTAATTGGATCTCCCAATCTTTACCCTGGAATTTTTTAAAGTTGTGGTGATCCCAGGTATGTGAACCAATAATGTGGCCTGCATCGCTCAGTTGTTTGATCATCTCCTTTGTCATGTAATGCGGGCGACCGATAGATACCGTCATCACAAAGAACACACCTTTAAAACCATACTTTTTCATCTCCGGTGCTGCGATAGTGAACTGATCCAGGTCAGTATCATCAAAAGTAAGTATAATGGGTTTAGAAGGTAGTTTTGCACCATTTACCAGATAGTTGTAATACTCATCCGGAAGAATAGTATGGTAGCCGCTATCAGCCAGCATTTTCATATGATCTTTAAATGCAGCGATCTGTACTATGTAATCTTTAGCACCCTTGGAATCTGTTGGTTTCCAATCACGTATCTGGTGGTAGCAAATTACAGGCACTTGTTTTTTGGCCATTATTGCAGCTTTATCAATGGCTCCCTTAGCCACTTGCGCTACAGGCGATTTAGTATTTTCAGTAGCTGCAGCAGTACGCGAAGCACTGTCTGCTTTAACAGAACTATCAGAATTTGCCGGTTTAGACTGGCATGAGAGCATACCTACAACGCAGAAAGGCAACAATGCCGAAAGTTGTTTGATCATAATATAGATGGTGATGATTTTGAAGCGCTAAAATAAAATATTTTGATGGCGCAGTATTAAGTGTTAATAAATTTAATACGATTTTAATAGTTGGTATAAACAACAAAGTTCCACTGTAAGCGGAACTTTGTTAAGTTAAAAATGGTTATAAAACTATTCTTTTACCTTCTGCTATGGAGCGTTTGGCAGCGTCAAGTATTTGCATTACGATCATATTATTTCTCAATGAAGACCTGTCGGTAATACCGATCATCGGGTTTTTTACCACCGCCTCCAGGTAGGTTATGGGATTGTCATAAGGAGCAGCTATTGGCGGCGCAACGGAAGTTATCGGCGGTTGTTTGTCAATATGTGTAAGGATGTTGTCTTTGTCAAAAGCATGCATGTAACCTTCGTCGCCAAAAACCTCGAGGTCTTTAATGGAGTATGGCCAATTCCATGATGCTTCAATGATACCTGTTGCTGTTGGGTACTCAACAATGATTGTAGCATCGTCCTCAACTTTTGGATAGGTCTGTGGCTTGTAATGGCGGGCTATGGCCGTTACTGCGGTTGGGCGCTGGCCATTTAATAACCAGGTCATTAAATTAGCACCATAACAGCCAAAATCGTTTAAAGCCCCTGCACCGTTCATGTCCGGGTCGGTAAGCCAATCAGTAAAGTCCTTACTGCAATTAATTTCCTTAGGCCCTTCGTGCCCATCGTGTACCACCATTCTGCGAATTTGCCCTATACTGTCTTTATTGGCAACTTCGCGTACTTTATTGAAAGAAGGGTACCAGGTAGTTTCATAATTCGTAAGCAGCCTTATGTAATATTTAAGCGCCAAAAACTCCATCCGCCTGGCCTGTTGCAAAGTTGCAGCAAGGGGCTTCTCTACCATTACAGATATGCCCAAAGGGGCGCAGGTTTCAACAATATCAACATGCTTGGCAACAGGGTTATAACCTAATACAACTTGCGGCTTTTTGGCCAATATCATTTTCTTCAGGTCGTCGAACATCAAAGAGTCCGGGATATTGTATTGCTTTTGCATACGGGCTCGCAGATCTTTGTTTGCTTCTGCGATGCCTACAATATTTACCTTGCCGTCGCGGTAGTCGCTCAGGATAAGGTGAACATGATCGTGCGACAAGCCCGCAACACCCAACCGCATAGTACTTAGAATCACGGGCTTGGCCACCGCCAAAGTTCCTGGTGATTGTTTTACCGCAGGCGGCGGTACCGGCAGCGGCAACGGTTTGCCTACCTGAGCAGTTGATGTATTTGCAAATGCACAAACAGCAATAGTAAGCCCCAGAAGTGTTTTCGCAACCCTCATGTTTTAGTTATTTTTTATCGGTAGATAATGAATATGGTACGTCGGCTGGCTTAGAACCCCTCACTTTATTAGGCGTTGCAGACATGTTGAAGTTGAGCGTTTGGCCTTGCAGCAAAGCTTTGTGACTAAGCCAGTTGTTACTGTATGGCTTGCCGTTTACAGTTAACGCTGTTACATATCTGTTATCGGCGCTGTTGTTTGCAGCATTGATGGTAACGGTTTTGCCATTCTCCAGTTTTAAAGTAATTTTTTTGAACAACGGAGCGCCTAAAACATACTGGTCTGTAGCTGGTGTAACAGGGTAGAAGCCCATGGCAGAGAAAACGTACCACGCAGATGTTTGGCCGTTATCTTCATCTCCGCAATAACCATCAGGCGTAGCCTTGTACATTTTGTTCATCACGTCTCGTACATGCAGTTGTGTTTTCCATGGTTCGCCTGCGTAGTTGTACAAATAAATCATGTGTTGAATAGGCTGGTTGCCATGCGCATACTGACCCATCCCAGCAATCTGCATTTCGCGGATCTCATGGATTACCTCGCCGTAATAACTATCATCAAAAACAGGTGGCATCGTAAATACCGAATCTAATTTTGCATTGAAGTTTTGTTTGCCACCCATCAGGTCTATAAGGCCTTGTACATCCTGGAAAACGCTCCAGGTGTAATGCCAGCTGTTACCCTCGGTAAAGGCATCACCCCATTTTGTTGGGTTAAATGGCGACTGGAATTTACCATCTTTGTTTTTGCCACGCATAAAGCGGGTTGATGGATCAAACAGGTTTTTATAATTCAGGGCTCGCTTACGATATACATCAGTTTCAGACGTTGGGCGACCAAGCGCTTTACCTAACTGATAGATTGTAAAATCATCGTAAGCGTATTCTAAAGTACGGGCTGCATTCTCGTTGATCTTAACATCATAAGGCACATATCCCAGTTTGTTATAGTATTCTACACCCTCGCGGCCGGTAGCCGCAGGGCCTGCATTGTTAGCGCCATGAAGTAACGCCTGGTACAAAGTGTTGATATCATATCCGCGCAGGCCTTTCATATAAGCATCTGATACTACTGACGCGGAGTTATTGCCTATCATTACTGCCGAGTAACCGGGACTGCTCCATTCTGGCAGCCAGCCACCTTCTTTGTAGTCGTTTATCAGACCTTGCTGCATCTCTTTGTTAATAGATGGATATAGAAGGTTTAAGAAAGGATATAAGGCGCGGAAAGTGTCCCAAAAACCTGTGCCTGCAAATTTATAACCTGGTAGTATCTCGCCGTTTTGCGCACTCCAGTGCACCGGACTGCCTTTTGCATCAAGCTCGTACATCTTATTGGGAAAGAATAGCATGCGGTACAAGCAAGAGTAAAAGGTGCGCATCTGGTCTACAGTACCGCCTTCAACAGCAACGCGGCTTAAGGTGTTGTTCCACACAGCTTTTGCTTTTTGCTTGGTAGCATCAAAGCTATCGTTAGCCAGCTCGCGCTTCAGATTCAGCTCGGCCTGCTCTTCGCTGATGAAAGATGAGGCCACGCGCAGGTTAACCTTTTCGCCTTTAGCAGTTTTAAAGCCAATTACAGCCATTACGTGTTTATCCTTTAGCTCGTTGCCTTCTTTTAGCGTGCTATCCGAATACACTTGTGATGTGGTAATCGGTTTATCAACGTAAATAACAAAGTAGTTTTTAAAGTTCTTAAGCGGGCCACGCGCATATTTGGTTGAGTAGCCAACTATTTTTTTCTGGCCGGGCGATACTTTTATGTAAGATCCTCTGTCAAATGCATCAACAATAATGTATGAGCTATCTGTTTTAGGAAACGTGAACCTGAATTGCGCGGCACGCTCGGTTGGAGCAATCTCTGCTGTAACATCATGGTCGGCAAGGTAAACGCTGTAGTAGTACGGTTTAGATATTTCTGCCTTGTGAGAGAACCAACTTGCGCGGCCGTTTTGCGATACCTTTAAAGCACCTGTTACCGGCATAATGGCAAACTGCCCGTAGTCGTTCATCCATGGCGATGGCTGGTGGGTTTGTTTAAAGCCGTTTATTTTATATGAGTCATAGGTGTACTGCCAGCCGTCGCCCATTTTACCGGTCTGCGGGGTCCAAAAATTCATGCCCCATGGCACGGCAACGGCAGGGTAGGTGTTACCATTACTCAGATCATATTTTGATTGCGTGCCCATTAGTGGGTTTATCCACTCTACAGGGTCGGTAACTTTGGTGACCTGTTGGGCAAAAATGTTAGCCGTTAATAAGAATGAACTTATGAAAAGTAGTCCTTTTTTCATTTGTGTTAGTTAAAGCTGATTGTTAGTGGCTGTAAATATAAAAGACCGGCTGTTAAAGCCGGTCTTTTATATTGTAATTTTTAGCTTACCAACCTGGGTTTTGAGTCAAATTTTTATTGGTTGCTATCTCGCGTTGCGGTATAGGCCATAAATAGTATTGTTCTTTAAAAGTAACACCCTGTTCGGTTGGCGTAGAGGTAGCCTCGCCGAAGGTGTTGGTTTTAGGGTTGTAAGTTTGGTGCGTGCGCTGCACATCAAAGTATGCCTTGTTCTCGTAAGCCAATTCGTGGTAACGCTCTTTCCAGATCGCTATCCTGAACTGGTCTTTTGTTAATCCGCTTAGATTAGCCAGTTTTGCGCGTGTACGAATAGCATTCACAGCGTCGTAAGCATCCTGGGTAGGGCCGTTAACCTCGTTACTGGCTTCAGCATAAATTAACTGTGCCTCAGGTAAGCGTAACAATGTCCAGTTTTCATCGCTTTTGGCATTACCGTTGTCCGCAGCACTTTCAACATGGAAGTACTTGTATAAGGCATGTGAACCAAAGTTTATAATTGTTGAAGGATCCTTGTATTTAGGATAGCTTGAGAAATAAAACTGGCGTTCCTGCGTACGTAAGTCACCGGTTTCATAGCTATTAAAGAAATCATTAGTAGGTATCATCGCCCCTAAGTGATCTCCGTAGCCACCTACCAAAAGGTTGAACGGTAAAGTTAATTGCGGTATAGCGTTCTCACGTATACCAACTAAATAGTTGATCTGGAATATCAGCTCACCCTGATTTTTGTGTGCGTTATCATGCAGATAGGCATAATCTGTAAATAGGGTATATAAAGGCAATACATCCTTTGCTTCAGATGCAGCTTTAGCATAATTTTCTGTTTGTTTTAACGGATAACCAGCAGTTGTAAGATAAACGCTCGCTAACAATGTCTTAACAGCACCTAATGATACTAAACCTGTTTGATCTGTATTTGATAGACCGGAAGTCTTTGCAGCTTCAAGATCCGCGATGATCAGTTTGTAAACATCGGCTTGTGGCGCTCTTGATGCGTAAAGATCAGGGTCGCTAATTTCAACCGGTTTTACAATTAAAGGCACGTCGCCATATAATCTTACAAGGTGATAGTAAAAGAAGGCCCTTAAAAAATAAGCCTGACCTAACAGGTTTTTCTTTAAGCTTTCATCTATGGTCATTGCCGGGATGCGCTCAATTGCCAGGTTGGCATTTGCAATTGCGCTGTAGCTGTTTCTCCAAACGGTTTCAAATCCGGGGTTAACAGCGTCAGTACGTTGGTTAATTACATTACCATTGTTAACGCTTTGCCCTAACGAGGTTGCATGCCCTGCAAATAGCTCAATGGTGATAAATGGGCTTTCGCCGTACGCATCACCATTTTGGAACATGTACAGGAAAGTGTATATGCCCTTTACAAAAGCTTGCGCCTGGCCTGCATTTTGAAAATAGTTCGATTTATCAAAGTTGCTGTAATTTTTCTCATCAAGATATTTCTTACAGCTGGTTGCTGTTATACTTAATACAACTAACAAACCTATACTATATTTTTTGATTTTTATTTTCATGATCGATATAGATTTGATTTAATTAAAAGCTTGCATTTACACCAAGGATAAATGTTCTTGGTTTTGGATAATCGTAAAACTGGATGTTTTGAGTAAAGTTACTTGATGCACCCTGGTTAAAGTTGGCATTACCGTTATAGGTTGATACCTCTGGGTCGTAACCGGTGTACTTGGTAATTACAAACAGGTTTTGCGCCTGTGCATATACTCTTAACCTGGTGAGTTTTATTTTATCTAAAACTGATTTTCCGAAAGTATATCCCAAGGTTACCGCACGGCCACGGATGAAATTGCCGCTCTCTACCTTGGTTGAGTAGATCTCGGTTTGGTAGCGTACGTAAGCCGGCCTCGTTTCGGCGATGTCTGTGTTTTGATTCTCCGGTGTCCATGCATTCAATACTGTTGCATAGCTGTTAGCCTGGCCGGTACGGTCCTGGCCTGAGTGTTTGGTCAGGTTCATGATCTGGTTACCGTAGTTAAACTGTAACTCAATGCCAAGATCAAAGTTTTTGTAGGCAAAGTTGTTGGTTAAGGTACCGTAGCCATCAGGGATAGATTTACCCAAGATAACTTTATCAGCAGAGGTCACTTTACCATCACCGTTAGTGTCCTGTATTTTCAAATCGCCCGGAAGCAAACCGTAAGAAGCTGCTTGAGCTGCTTCTGCTGTGCCCCATGTACCTAAAACTTTGTAACCGTAGAAGCTACCTGCAGGCTGGCCTACACGCATCAGGTTAAATTGTGATAAGAAAGTAGGGTCAAGGAATATATCATCATTTGACTCGCCCAATTGAATGATCTTGTTCTTTAAGAAAGAGATATTGAATGAGGTTGTCCAGCTGAAATCATTTGATTTGATGTTCTGGCTGTTAATAGATAACTCTAAACCTTTATTTTCCAGTTTACCATTGTTCTTAAGTACGTTTTGGAAACCGCTGGTCTCTGGTAGTGGCGTATTTAGTAATAAAGCCTGTGTTTTCTTCAAATATGCGTCAGCATCAACTGTTACGCGGTTGTTAAATAATCCGAATGACACACCGATGTTATATTCGTTTGTTTTTTCCCATGTTAAAAGCGGGTTGCCTATACTGGTCAATGTTGTACCAATAGCTTGTGCACCACCAATTACATAGTTGCTGGTATTGATACGTGCAAGTGAACCATACTGGCCAATTTCAGAGTTACCGGTAACACCGTAGCTTAAACGGAACTTAAGATCAGATATAGCCTTAACATCCTGCATAAAATCTTCCTGCGATACTCTCCATGCAAATGCGGCAGAAGGGAAGAAACCATATTTTTTGTTTGCTGCAACCCTTGATGTACCATCTGCACGGCCGGTTAAGGTGAACAGGTATTTCTCCATCAGGTTATAGTTGATCCTGCCATAGAATGATTGCATCTGCCATGCTGTGTAGTCTGAAATTGGTACCGCTGGTATTGCACCTGCACCAAGGTTATAAAACTGGTAATAGTTATCAGATAAACCTGATGTAGCACCGTTTAATCTTAGCTGCTGGAAGTTTTGTTGCTCTGTACCTACCACAACGTTTAACGAATGGATCTTATTGAACGTTTTGTTGTAAGTAAAGTAGTTTTGCCATTGCCAGAATGTACGGTTATACTCATCTATAGATGCGGAACTATATTTTTGATCTGCAGTTGGGCCACCTACTAATCCGCTTGAAAAGCGTGGTATGTAATTAGCCGCGGTAGTTACACCTAATACGGAACGGAACTCTAAACCTTTGAAAAGGTTTATGTTAGCATAACCATTACCGCTAAACACACGCACACGGGCAAGCTCCTGTATCTCATTTGCCTGTGCAACAGGGTTGTCGCCGCCTTCCATGTTAGGATAGTCTGTGCGTTTACCATAGGTACCATCAGGGTATTTGATAGGGATGATAGGGATCATTTCAACCAACATACGAGGGATATTGTTACCACCCTGGCCGTAGCTTGCAGAACGCTGATCTTGCGAGTTGTAGTTTAATGTAGCCCCGATTTTCAACCATGGTTTTACCTGGTTATCAACAGTTAAACGGGCGTTGTAGCGTTTTAAATAACTATTAAGAATGATACCCTCATCATCTGCATAGTTTAAGAATAAACCATAATTGATGTTCTCAGAACCACCGGTTACCGATACGTTATGGTTTTGACTAACTGCGTTGCGTGTTACCGCATCCTGCCAGTCAACATCATAAAGCGGGTTAAGATTGGCGTCAAATAATTTGCCTATTAATGGTGTACGTAGTTTAACAGGATCCTGGTCAACATATTTACCATCAGCCCAACCTTGCGGGTCGTACTTTTTTATGTTTGCGTAAGCTTTATCCTCAAGCGCTAAAAACTCTTTTGCGTTTAACACATCAAGTTTTTTGGCAATATGGCCAACGCTCACATAGCCATCATAGCTAACAGTACTTGGGCGATTTTTTGCACCACGTTTGGTGGTGATCAAAATTACACCGTTTGCACCACGAGTACCGTAAATAGCAGTTGATGATGCATCTTTTAGTACATCGATAGAAGCCACGTCATTAGGGTTGATGGAGTTACCACCCTCTGTCCAAATGATACCGTCTACAACATAAAGCGGATCGGTACTGGTGTTGATAGAGCTGTAACCGCGGATGCGGATACGAGTATTACCACCAGGCTCACCAGAGTTTTGTGATACGTTAACACCGGCAATTTTACCGGCCAGCTCTTGCTCAAGATTGGTTTGCGGGCGCTCTTGTAAGGCTTTTGAGTTAACACTACCTACAGAACCGGTTAGGTCTACGCGTTTTTGAGTACCGTAACCAACCACTACAACCTCGTTCAAGGCCTTTGACTCTTCTGCAAGTGAAACGTTAACAACTGTTTTACCGGCAATAGGAACTTCCTGCGTGGTGTATCCTAAAAAGCTGAATATTAATGTGCCATTAGCATCAGGTACATTAAGTTTAAACTTACCATTAGCATCAGTAGTGGTGCCAACATCAGTACCTTTAAGTTTAACGTTAACGCCGGGCAGGGGGCCTTTTGCATCGCTAACGGTACCGTTGATGTCAACTGCTTTGATCTCTGCATTGGGAGTAGCATCGTCGCGTTTTTTTACTACGATTGTTTCCTGGAAAATTTTATACGTAAGCGGTTGATTAGCAAACGCTTTGGTAAGCGCCTGATCTATGCTTACCTGCTCTACGTCGATATTAATGTTGCCTGCTTGTGCAACATCTTTCTTATCATACATAAAGTGGTATCCTGTTTGCTTCTCGATCAAACGGAGGATCTTCTCAACCGACGCGTTTTTTTGACGCAAAGAAACTGTTTGTGCAACAGTTTTTGCGGTTACGTTGGTGAGGGCTGCGATTATTAAAATTGCAGTTAGTTTCATGACCAATAGTACTTTGGACAGTTTAGACCACGCCGAAGGCATGGCCTTAGAATTAAAATTCATAAGTTTGTGTGTTTGGGTTAAACATAAAGTTTCAATTCGTCGATTGCGATGTAGTGGGAACCCAGGCATTACGCCGGGAAGTGGGTCGAAACACTTTCCGGTTTTTTTATAGCCAACCTTTAGCGGCCAGCGGGTATCCCTTTAATTTTAACTTGAGGGTGGTATTTTTTGCATCATAATTTGTTTGTTGGTTTTGTTGATTTATAAAAAATTTTTTTGCGCTTAGTTTACTATTATACTGTTTCCTTTAATGCTGATATCTAAGCCCGCATATTTAAGCATCTCAAGCAGTTGTGAGGCCTTTACATTTCTCGATATCCGTCCGTTAAATTCTTTGTTAGGTATTTGATGATTGTATTTAATATCTACATCATACCAGCGCGCTGCCTGGCGTAGTATTACATCTATTTTAGCATCCCTGAATTGGAAAATGCCATTCTTCCAGGCTATCTCATCATCAAGATCTACATCACCTAAGACCTTGTTATCGCCCTTAGATGTGGTCTGTGCTTGCTGGCCGGGCTTAAGTTGCGCTGTAAAGTTGCCGTTGCTTATTTTCACTGCTCCCTCAAGTAATGTGGTTTTCATAACCTGCTCGTCGTCATAAGCCATTACGTTGAAATGGGTGCCCAAAACTTCAATCGTTGCCCGGTGCGTTTTTACTTCGAAAGGTAAATGTTTGTTTTTGGTAACTTCAAAATAGACCTCACCGGTAATGCTGATCTCTCGATTGTTGCCGGTAAAACGCGTAGGAAATGTTATAGAAGATGCAGAATTTAACCAGGCCTGTGTACCATCAGGCAATGCAATCTGGTACTGCCCGCCTCGCGGAGTGGTTATAGTGTTCAATACGGGGGGCGATTTTACATCGTCAAGTGCTGCAGTGTTGTAGATAATCTGTCCTTCAGCCGTTTTTTTAACAAGCGTATTTCCCTGCTCTGCAATTGTTCCATCAGCGGCATCATCAAGTGTAATAATTTTGCCGTTAGCCAGAGTGAGAATTGCTTTGTTGCCACCAGGAAGCGCATCATTTAGTGGTTGTTTCTTTTTGGTAGCGAGCGGTTTTGGTTTCTCAACAGATTTATCGCGCTGATAGAGCGCAACTCCCGTGATAAGTAAAATGGCAGCCGCCAGCAAAGGCATCCACTTTCTGAATTTGTTTTTGATTGGTTTTACAGGTGTAGCTTGCTCTGCCCGTAAAACATTTTGAAGCATACGCTCTGATTTTTCGTTGCCGAAAATATCATTACTGGCGTCGAGATCATCCCAGGATTTTTTAATGAGAGCAGACAGTTCTTCATCGTTGTTGCTTGCGTTTATTACTGCAAACAGTTCAGCACGCTCTTGTGGCGTGGCTGTTTTGCTGTAATAGCGCTCAAAAAGGTATTGCAACCTAAGCCTTGAAGTACTCATTAAAAGTTTTTCTATAATTGGTAGTGTTAAAAGCAGGGGTCGCTTTTATAGTAAGACACAAAGCAAGGAAAAAAAGGGGGTATGGATTTTTAGGAATTTTCTAAAAAAGTCCAAAGTATCGCCAAAACAGCGGAAATGTTGCCGCATGACTGTACAAAACTGGTGATAGAATGCGTTGCACCTTGCAGGTATTTTTTTACAGTTTCCCGCGATAAGCCCATTTGGGCTGCTATCTCATCATATTTAAGGCGCTTGTGGCGGCTTAGTAGATAAACTTTTTGTTGTTGAGGCGGCAAGTGGTCTATGGCCTTGTCAAGCAATTCGTAGTAGCTGTTCTTATCTGCATTATCTTCAGAAACTAAATCTATCGCGTTAACTTCAAGTGCTTTTTGTTGAATCCGTTCCTTGGCAACTTTGCGAAGACAATTAAGCGCATGATTTTTTGAGAGCACATACAAATAACTCTTAAAGCTATCTATACCTATAAGCGCCTCGCGGTTAAGCCAGATCTTTAAGAAAACATCCTGCACAACTTCTTCGGCCAGTTCAATAGATTCTGTTATCCGATAGATATGATTACCCAAACGGCCGCTGTATGCGGTGAAAAGCATGCTAAAAGCATGCTCGCTTCCGCGAGCCACCTCTAACAGAAGATCTTTTTCGTTAAGTAAAGTCATTTATGCAGGTAGAATTGGTAGGGCAAATAATTAAATAAAAATCATAAAAGCAACTTTATTATGCTTAAATGTTAATATTTTATCGCAATGTGCAAAAGGTTGGTGTTGATAATCTTTTGATTAAGAATTGTTTACGATAACGCAATAATGCTTTGAGATGTAATTGACTTTCAGAATAGGGAAGGAGCACTGTTGGGCTTGATTTTGCCCAAATGGCGGTAGGCGCTCTCGGTAACTTCGCGGCCGCGTGCTGTACGCATCAGAAAACCTTCTTGTATCAGGAATGGTTCATAAACCTCCTCAATAGTGCCTTCGTCTTCGCCCACGGCGGTGGCTATAGTTTTAAGGCCAACCGGCCCGCCTTTAAATTTATTAATGATGGTTGCGAGTATTTTGTTGTCCATCTCATCCAGGCCATGCTCATCAACATTTAGCGCATTCAGCGCATATTTGGCAATCTCTGTATCTATCTGGCCATTTCCCTTGATCTGTGCAAAATCGCGTGTGCGGCGAAGCAGGGCATTTGCTATCCGGGGTGTGCCACGACTGCGGCGCGCAATTTCGTAGGCGCCTTCATCAGTAATTGGCGTGCGTAAAATAGACGATGAACGGAGCACAATGGTGGTAAGCAGTTTGGCGTCGTAATACTCTAATCTGCTGTTTATACCAAACCTTGCCCGTAGAGGGGCAGTTAAGAGACCCGAGCGGGTAGTGGCACCAACGAGCGTAAAAGGATTAAGTGAAATCTGCACCGAGCGGGCATTTGGGCCACTTTCGAGCATAATATCTATTTTAAAATCCTCCATTGCTGAATATAGGTATTCCTCAACCAGCGGACTTAACCGGTGTATCTCGTCAATAAAAAGGATGTCGCCTGTCTCCAGGTTGGTAAGCAAGCCGGCAAGGTCGCCGGGCTTGTCAAGTACAGGGCCGGATGTGATCTTAATACCTACACCCATTTCATTAGCAATGATATGAGATAAGGTGGTTTTACCAAGTCCCGGCGGGCCATGTAGAAGCACATGATCAAGCGCCTCACCGCGAAGGCGCGCAGCTTGTACAAATATCCTCAGGTTAGCTAATATGCTATGCTGACCGGTAAAGTCCTCAAAAGCAGCCGGGCGTAATACTTTTTCAATATCACGATCAGTATTAGTAAGGCGTTCGCCATCAGGATCAAGATGCTCGTTCATGCAGTTGCTGAGATTAGTTGCTCAGTGAGTTTGTTATCAATGAATAGTTCAAAGCTATGTAAAATACTACAAATTTTAGCACCAATATTCAATTAACTAATTGCGAGTTAACTAGCTGCTAATTACTTTGACTTTAACCTTTTGCCTTCAAAATCACCCCTCCGGATACTTTCGAAAAATGCTGTTGATCTTCATTTGTATCACCCCGAAGAAAGCTTCTCTGAATATGCCTTTAGACATTTTTGATGCACCGGCTGTGCGGTCGGTAAAGATGATAGGTACCTCAACAATCTTAAAATTGTGTTTCAAGGTTGTGTACTTCATCTCTATTTGAAATGCGTAACCTACAAATTTTATCTTATCCAGGTTTAGGGTTTCTAAAACTTTGCGCTTGTAGCACATAAAGCCCGCTGTTGAATCCTGTATGTCTATGCCAGTAATAAACCTAACATACACAGATGCAAAAAAGCTCATCAGCACACGGCTCATCGGCCAGTTGACTACGTTAACGCCTTTGATATATCTGGAACCGATAGCTGCATCAGCACCCTCAATACAGGCATCACGCAGGCGAAGCAGATCATCAGGGTTGTGAGAGAAATCGGCATCCATCTCAAAGATAAAATCGTAATGATTTTTAATGGCCCATTTAAAACCGTGGATATAAGCCGTGCCGAGGCCTTGTTTTCCGGCACGCTCTTCAATGTAAAGTCTTTCCGAAAATTCTGGTTGAAGATTCTTCACAATGTTTGCTGTACCATCTGGCGACCCGTCATCAATAATGAGCAGGTGAAAATCATGCGGAAGGCTAAACACTTTGCGTATCATCCGCTCAATGTTTTCCTTCTCGTTATAGGTGGGGATTATAACGATACTATCTGGCACAGTTAGATATTGTCTGTATTAAATTAATGCGGCCGCTAAATTAATTTATTTTGATGCACCTGCATAACATAAAAGCAGGGAATTATACCCATCCCTGCTTTTGTGTTAAATTTTTTACTTACGGTTGGTTGGAATTTGCTGCTACTTCGCCATCAACAACAGGGTTGGTGATGTAGTTACGCTCTTTCATCTTAGGCGATACAATGATAAAAATGATAAGGAATATTGCGATAAAGCCTACAAAGAACCACTCGTAGTTTGCGCCTTTAAGGGTGGTTGCCCACCAGCCGCCACCTTCTATGAGGCCGTTTACAACTGCGGTTATCAGGTTGCCGAATGAAACGACAAGGAACCAGATGCCCGTCATTGTGCTTTTCATAGATTTTGGTGAGTGGGTATAAGCATATTCTAAACCGGTTATAGAAACCAAAACCTCTGCCGCAGAAAGAATTAAGAATGCCAGTACTTGCCACCATATAGAGGGTGAGCCGCCGTGATCTAAATTTGTGTGTATTACGCCAATAACCACAAATGATAAAATGGTTAGAAATAAGCCTGCTCCTAAACGGCGTAACGGCGTAGTTTTTAATCCGCGTTTATCAAGCCATGGATATATCACATAGTTAAACAATGGAATAAACATCAGCAGAAACACTGTGTTGAATGTTGATAATTGCCCTGGATATATTGTGAACTTGGCGAAACCAAGATTGATCACGCGGTCCATTTTCTCAGCATATAAGGTCCACTCAGATAAGCACTGATCCCAAACTGCCCAAAATGCAAGGGCAAAGAAGAATACAGTCATTACGCGGTATACGGCTTTGATACCTTCAACACGTTCCGGATCAAAGTTATTTTTAGAAACATCAAGGAAGGATTCTCCTTTTTTACGTTTGCTTTGGTTAGTTAGGGCATACCAGGTTATAAAAACCAGGTTATTACGGTTAACACCCTGCGGCGGTACTTTTACGTACATTTTGCGGCCGGCAAAAAAGATAATGGTAGCCAATGCCATTAATATACCCGGGATACCGAATGCCCACTTAGGCCCAAAGTGCTCATAAGTCCAGGGAATGGCTACCGTGGATAACATTGAGCCGGCATTGATACTGAAGTAGAACCAACCGTACACTTTTGAAAGCAGATCCTGGTTAGTAGCATCGAATTGGTCGCCTACGTTGGCTGAAACACATGATTTTATACCCCCGGCGCCTATTGCTACTACCAAAAGGCCAAACTCAAAGCCTGTAAGGCCGCCGTCAAAGGTAGCCAGCATTACGTGACCAATGCAGTAAATGATAGATACGTATAAGATAAGCTTGTATTTGCCTGTAAACCAGTCGGCTATCATGCCACCTACGAAGGGTAAGGCATACGCTACCATTACAAATAAATGGTGCAGCTTGTTGGCATGTGCATTAGCCTGATCGGTTAAGGCGGGATTATCTGTAGGATTAAAAAATTGATTTACTAAAAATAGTGTGAGGACAGAACGCATGCCGTAAAAGCTAAAACGCTCTGCGGCTTCGTTACCAATAATGTAGGGTACACTCTTCGGAAATCGGGACTTTGGCTTCTCTGTTTTAAGAGCCGTTGCTTGGTTTTCTTGCATTATTGTTTAAATATCAGGGGCTAAAAATAGTATAAATAAAGTTAATCGAAATTTTATACCGAAATTATTACACCAAGTAGGGGAATGTTTGGCTAATTGGGATTAATTATGCTTACGCAACGGCACTGCTTTTTTGTCTAACCTTGATTGTATCTTAGGGTCAACAAAACCCTCATCTGCAGCCTGTGGAATATTGCGCATATCCAGGTTCTCTACAAATTGCCATTGGCCGTTCTGCAATCTGAACCCGTCATAAGAAAGATCAGGACCGAAAGTCTCAGGCCGGTCTTTCATTTTCTCATCCGGCGGAGCAAGGTGGTCAAATACGATCAGGTTCTCATCAGGAACATAACGCAATAACATAGATGCCTGGCGAGTATATTCGAAAATAATGCGTTTAGCATTTTTGCGTTGTTTATCCCCAGCAAAAACCGGCATACCTAACACCGGTTTGTCGTCGCGGTCAAATGAAAGTACCTCAATTACTTTTTTGGTCGATTTTACATTATTTCCCTTCCAGCCAAGTAACACGTAATAAGGCCTCGAAGCAGGCACGCGCACTATTTTATAATATTGTGCCCCATACCATTTACGGTTATCGGTTACAGTATCTTGTGGATTTTTAATAAGGGGCGTGTAATCTTCCAGCGGAAACATAAGCAGGCGGTCGCCGGTATTCATTTGTATCGTTCCGAAATACCGATAGCTGCCATCCTGATTCATCACAGGCCAGGTAAATATTCTGAAACGGCTATCAGGTGAGTTAAGTATACTCACCATCTTAAGCGAATCAAACGTGAAATTAAATGAGTGCGGAACTCTTAAAGCCCTAACAAATGTGCGAATGAATTGGTAGTTGGCATTTTTGCGTTCCATATCATCTGCATTGTTCACAAACTTTTTACCAAGCATGCGCAGGCTATCCTGGTACATCCTTAAGTTTTTTAAGTTTGTGGCCTCGTTAGAATGCTGCGCAAAAGCCGTTGTTAACCCGCATGAAAATACAAGCGCTAATAGAAAACCTTTCATCAAAATTTAAACGATACTTATAAACGACAAATCGCTTCCTAAATTACATTAAATTGCCGTTTAAGCAAGATTCTCGATAACCATTGCGCTTGCGCCGCCGCCACCATTACAAATACCGGCTGCACCGTATTTGCCTTTGTTCTGTTGCAAAACGTTCACCAGTGTTACAATAATACGTGCACCGGATGCACCCAGCGGGTGCCCTATAGCTACTGCACCACCGTTAACGTTTACCTTACCAGGATCAAGTCCCAATATTTTATTATTGGCAACCGAAACCACCGAAAATGCTTCGTTTATTTCGTAGAAATCTATCTGCTCGCCGGTTATGCCTGCTTTGTGCAAAGCCAGCGGAATAGCTTTTGAGGGCGCAGTTGTAAAATGCTCAGGCGCCTGCTGTGCATCGGCAAACGAAATTATCCTGGCAAGCGGTTTAATACCCATCGATTCGACTTTCTCTTTGCTCATTAAAACTACTGCAGCAGCACCATCATTAAGGGTAGAGGCATTAGCAGCGGTAACGGTACCATCTTTTTTAAATACAGGTTTGAGTGATGGTATCTTATCAAACTTAACAGTACCGGGTTCTTCATCCTCGCTGAATAGCGTTACCTCACCTTTTTTATCTTTCAACTCAACCGGAGTGATCTCGTTTTTAAATTTGCCATCAGCTTGTGCCTGCTGAGCGCGTTTATATGATTCAACAGCAAAAGCATCCTGATCTTCGCGGGTAACATTGCAGTCTACAGCGCAAAGCTCGGCAGCAGAACCCATGTGGAAATCGTTATACACATCCCAAAGGCCATCTTTTACCAAACCGTCCGTTATTTGCCCATTACCTAAACGATAGCCGTTACGTGCCTTATCAAGATAATACGGTGCGTTGCTCATGCTCTCGAAACCACCTGCAACAACTATATCAGCATCACCGTTGGCAATACTTTGTGCGCCAAACATAATGGCTTTCATACCAGATGCACATACTTTATTAACAGTTGTAGCGGGAATATGCGGCAAACCTGCAAAAATAGCGGCCTGTGTAGCAGGGGCCTGACCAAGATTTGCCGAAAGTACATTGCCCATAAAAACTTCCTGTATGTCTGATGGTTGCAAACCTGCTTTTTCAACAGCTGCTTTTATTACAGTTGCACCTAATTGCGTTGCCGATAATGATGCCAGCGAGCCACCGAAGCTGCCTATGGGAGTACGCGTAGCCGAAACGATATATACTTCTTTCATTGTAGAAATTGCGTTTGATAATTGATATATGGCAAATTTAGGATTTTAAAATTACTATGCATGCATAATAAATAGCTATTCCTTTTTTTTCTTATTAAGCCTTTTACGCGTTTTTAAGGCTTCTTGCAGTAGAAACTCAATTTGACCGTTGGTACTCCTAAATTCATCGGCAGCCCATAGCTCAACTTCTCTAAGCATATCGGGATTTATGCGTAAAACAAATGCTTTTTTCTCCGCCATTGTAAATTAGGTTGTCGCTGCCGCTTGTGCTTGTCTAACTAAAATATAATGCACACCTATCATAGCTAAAAGCGCTACATCGGGCTTGCCCGGTTGCTGGTTATCAGGGGCAAGAGTAACACAAAATGGTTTTTTAAATCCCCATATAATTTGTTTTATCTCCAAAATGTCGCCGTAATTTTCATTTACCAAACTGAATGATTTGCCAAACAGCTTTTTAAACATATAGTTAGCTTCAAAGCCGTTCGCCATACGTAATTTTACATCCCGTTTCCACACAGACGGCTCAATTTCGCCAATCAATTCGTCCTCGCCACGGTTAAGCAGCATAGTTCGACCTATCAATGATTTCCGCTTAATGGTAAACATCCCTTCGGCACATTCAATAATATCATAACGCTTAAATACGCCTTTGTAGCTCAACCGGGCGTAAGTAAATTGCCCGTCACTTAGTTCGTAATAAGGGTGCCACCAACCAATGCGATTGATGAAAAGCTCGCTAGTTCGTAATTGCGCTACATTTCTGAAATCATTTGTCTGCTCCATCATCTTAGTGATATAAGGTGCCGGTATTTACAATCGGGTTAACACTTTTATCGCCACATAATACTACCAGCAGGTTGCTAACCATAGCTGCTTTGCGTTCCTCATCTAACTCAATGATATTTTTCTCTTCCATTTTTTGCAGAGCCATTTCTACCATACCTACCGCACCTTCAACTATCAGCTTACGGGCTGATATAATGGCTGCGGCCTGCTGGCGCTGCAGCATGGCATGTGCAATTTCAGGGGCGTACGCCAAATGAGATATACGTGCTTCCAATACTTCAATGCCTGCGCGTTCAAGTCGTTCATTTAGTTCGGTCTCCAACATCGCACTTACCTGCTCGGCACCACCACGCAGGGTAATACTGGCAGTATCATCTTCATTAATATGGTCATAAGGAAATGTATTGGCCAGGTGGCGTACTGCCGCCTCGCTTTGGATGTTAACGTACTGCAGGTAATTTTCTACCGCAAAAACAGCTTTAGCGGTGTCCTTTATCTGCCAAACGATAACCGCAGCGATCTCTATAGGATTGCCAGCACTGTCATTCACTTTTAATTGCTGCCCGTTCAAGTTATAAGCCTTTAATGATACCTTCTTTTTTACTGTAAAAGGATTCACCCAAAAGAAGCCGTCCTGCTTTACGGTGCCCGTGTATTTACCAAATAGAGTGAGCACCTTTGAATCGTTTGGGTTGACGATGGTGAGTCCCGGTAGTATCAAAAAGTAGTTAATAACACAGATAATTGTCCCAATTACGTGCTGTTGCCCCCAAAAGCAAAATGCGGCAACGCCGGTTAAGATTAAAACTAAAACAAAGGCCAGGTAGCCTGATGGTGCTGTGATAACTCGTTCGGTATTCATAATGGTATAGATTTAAAATGATATCATAAAGATATCAAATTTGATTTGATAAAAGCAAGAACAATTCGTAAAACAGAAACTTATGCTAATTTTGATTGGTTAAACAGATATATGGCGAAACTCACCACATCACGACAGAAGGCTTTGCTACGCAAATATGCGCTTAACGTTAAATTTTTAATGACGTTGGTGAGCGTTGTTCTGATTGTTTATACGCTGCCAAAACAAGCCAAATTTGGATATGAATTTGAAAAAGGCCGTATTTGGAATCAGCGCGACTTAGTATCGCCGTATAGCTTTGCTATCCTTAAAACAGATGCAGAGATAGAGGCCGATAAGAAAGCCGCACTTTCCACCATCACACCGGTTTATCAGCGTAATAACGATATGCCTGTGCAGCAGCTGGAGGGTTTTAGGAATGACCTGGAAATTAAATGGCATAACGCAGGTTTCCCCGATAGGTTAAAGCCGTTATATCTGCAAACAGGTATTAACGTGCTTCAGTCGGTTTATGACAAGGGCGTGCTCAAGCTCAACCCGAAATATCAGATAGGGGGAAAGGATTACGGTACTACGATCCTGAGTGATAACGTTGCAACAGACAAAAGCACGTCAGATCTGTTTACCCGTGAGCGAGCCGTTGAATATGCTGATGTTGAGATAAGCAAACAAAAAGCGCTTGATAAAGCCTTTTTACTTAACCTGGTGCAAGACCGCCTGCAAACCAATCTCTCATTTGATGCTAAGCTCACCGCCCGGTTAGAACACGACGTTACTGAAAACCTTTCGATAACCCGTGGCATGGTGCAAAAAGGGGAGACTATAATTACTAAAGGTTCTGTTATCAATGATGAGGCTTACCAAAAACTCGCTTCTTACAAAAAAGCCTTTGAAGATAACTCGCGCAATAACGGCAATAGGGGATTGGTGCTGTTAGGGCAGTTCCTGTTAACGGGCATCACTATTTCTTTGTTGATGATATTCCTGTATCTATTCAGAAGAGATATTTACCAGGATAACCGCTTAGTGAGTTTGATATTGCTGGTTATTACCGCAATGTTGGCAACGTTGTCTTTAGCTATAAAGCTGGAGCTACCTAACTTTTATTATATACCTTATTGTATAGTGCCTATCATCATTCGTATATTGTTTGATACGCGCTTGGCACTAAATATTCATTTGCTGGTGGTGTTGATAGCCGGTTTTTTTGTGCCCAATAGCTTTGAGTTTGCCTTTTATGAGATAACAGCGGGTATGGTATCTATTTATAGCATCAAGAACCTGATACGCCGTGAGCAATTCCTGATATCGGCAGTCATCATCACATTTACGTACTTTGTTTCCTTCATTGGTATATCACTTATTCGTGAAGGGTCTTTCCTCACAATAGATTGGGCGGAATTTGTGCCTTTTGCCGTAAGTGTACTTCTCACTTTATTGGCTTATCCGTTGATATACTTATTCGAGAAGATATTTGCCATTACATCAGAACTAACGCTAATAGAACTTACCAACACCAACGCGCCGTTGTTGCGCGAGATGGCTTTCAGCGCACCGGGAACGTTCCAACACTCTTTGCAGGTTGCTAACCTGGCTGAGAATGCCATATTTGCCATAGGCGGCAATGCGTTGTTGGTCAGGGCAGGGGCTTTGTACCATGATATCGGTAAGATGGAGAACCCCTTGTTCTTTATTGAAAACCAGATCTCGGGTTTTAATCCGCATGATAAATTACCTTATGAGGAGAGTGCGCAGATCATCATCAGGCACGTAAGCAAGGGGATTGAGATGGCAAGGAAAGCCAACCTGCCGGAGATCGTTATCGATTTCATCCGTACCCATCATGGTAACACCCGGGTCGACTATTTTTATCAGTCGTTTTTGAAAAACTTCCCCGAAAAATTCATTAACGAGAATATTTTCCGCTACCCGGGGCCTATTCCGTTCACCAAAGAGGCTGGGGTTTTAATGCTTGCCGACTCAATTGAGGCGGCTTCGCGCTCACTTAAGGAGCCGGATGAAGAATCTATCAGCATACTTGTTGACCGGATAATGAAATATAAGCTTGATCAAAACCAATTGAGCGACAGCGATATAACTTTAAAAGATCTGGAAACGATAAAACAGATATTTAAACGTATGCTGGCAAGTATTTATCACGTGCGAATTGATTACTAAAAATCTGATAAATTTTTTTGTCAGCATAGTTGAATTACTATATTTGCAGTCCCTGAAAAAGGGATGTTTCTTTAAAAATACGGTGAGGTGCCTGAGAGGCCGAAAGGATCAGTTTGCTAAACTGACGTACGGGAAACTGTACCGAGGGTTCGAATCCCTCCCTCACCGCTTAGATATATATCAAAAACACTCAAAGCCTGTAAATCATACGATTACAGGCTTTTTTGTTTTACGAAAATACTCAAAACATGTCCTGTTTCGCAAAGTTTTAGTGTAACATTCAGTGTGACTTTTTTTGAAAGAAAAGTCACACTGAAAAGCTTGTAAGTTACTGACATACAACATTTTAAATAAATAAACATCTTGACTCCTAAATGCCACTTTTCGATATTTATTCACCCTTTTAAATGTGACTTTATGTTAGAGAAAAGCTTTGGGTTATTGTTTTACCTCAGAAAACAGCGCAATGAAGAAACAGGATTGATGTACATCATTCTTAGAGTTACGGTTGATGGACAACAAAAGGAAATGTCTGTAAAGCGTAAATGGGCGTATTCAAGTTGGAATGCTCACGCTAATCGTTTCACCGGAACAAGAGAGGACGCCAAACAGCTGAACGATTATCTTGACAGCGTGCAGTCAAAGGTATATGATGCCAGGCAATAAGATCACATCAGGTCTACTATGATGGCTTTTGTGCTTAAGTAAATTTGAGAGGGTGTCCCGTAAATATTTGTCTGATATACTAATTTCTGTCCATCCAGTAAGCACAATATTAAAAAACAGATTGATAGGAAAAAAAATAAATAAAATATAAAATCTATAGAATTTGTAGATATTGATTTAATTTTTACATTTGCGGTGTAACACAACACGCAAAATGAATATTTTTCATCCAACACAAGGATCAAAGTTTCTGCTTAACATGGTATCTCTGCCCATGTTTGCGTGTACCTGCTGTTGTTGCTGCTAATACTCTTTCCATAGTCAAACATCTAATGATCTGCAGCGAGGACTGTAGTCATTATTATTTACACCATTTTACCACCATGAAATAATTTGTCCGGATATAAAAAAACCGGCAAGGTAGCCTTGCCGGTGTGCGGATGTGAGATCAGCTCTGTAACGGCAATCACTCACTGATCTTCATCCTCTGCTTACTAATGAACCCAATCATCACATAAACATTTTTAAAGATATGGAATATTATATCCATGATAAAAATCTACCTATAAAGTTTCTCAGAATACTCCTTCTGATCTTAGCTCCGGTGGTAGCATTTGGGCAAAATGAGCCTAAGCCTACCATCAACTCGCGTTTAGAAGGCACTGTACTTGATTCACTCACCAGCCAGCCTGTACCGGGCGCGGTTATTCGTATAAAAGGGACTACGAACGCGGCAACATCAGATGTTAACGGCCGCTTTCAACTGGTTACCGGCCAAAGTTTTCCGTATATACTTGCTGTATCATTTATAGGTTATAAAACCAAAGAACTGGTAGCCAAAGGCAGCCCCGTAACCATTAAATTAATAGAGAATGTTAATCAGCTTAACGATGTAGTTGTAGTGGGATACGGCACCCAGAAACGGACAGATATCACCGGCTCTGTTGCATCGGTATCAAAAAACCTTTTAAAACAACCGGCGGCATCTTTCGATAACCTTTTGCAAGGATCGGTATCGGGCGTGGCAGTTACACAAAACTCGGGGCAGCCGGGCGGTTCTGCAACTATACGTATCAGGGGCGGTAACTCCATCTCATTCGGTAACGCGCCGCTTTATGTTATTGATGGATTTATTATCTATAACAATAATGATAACGTGAACATCGGCTCCAACGGGCCGAGTGTAAACGCACTGTCGACCATCAACCCGAGCGATATCGAATCCATAGAGGTGCTAAAAGATGCATCGGCTACGGCCATATATGGTTCGCGTGGTGCAAACGGTGTGGTTATCATTACTACCCGCCGCGGTAAAAAAGGAACCAACAACGTAAGCTTTAGCACTTATGCGGGCCAGCAAAGGGTATCTAAAAAATTAGAGCTGCTGAACGGCTCGCAGTGGGCATCGCTGATAAACGATGTAAACGTGAGCGACAACGTAGCCAAAACCTACACCGATGCGCAGGTAGCGGCTTTTGGCAATGGATCCGACTGGCAAAGTGCAGCCATCCGCAATGCGCCGCAATACAATGGCGAGCTATCGGTATCAGGCGGAGACGAGCGCTCACGCTATCTCATCTCCGGTAATTACTTTAAACAGGATGGCACTTTGCTGAATACCGGGTTTGAACGCTACAGCGGCAGGGTGAACATTGAGCGCAACATTAACAATAAATTTACCGTATCGGCCAATGTCTTCTCCAGCCGTTCAAAACAAAATAAGCTTTATGGCAGCGGTTACAACAGCATCAACTTTAACAGTGCTTTTGCCAACTTGGTAAACACCTCGCCAATTGCACCGATATATAACGAGAATGGCAGTTATAACACGGCTAACCCGTTCAATGCAACGCCAACCAACCCGCTGCAGGATATAGCCTCAACCACCAATACTTCGCTGCTTACCCGCACGCTGGGCAACATTGCCGCCGATTACAAACTGTTGGATGAATTGGTGCTAAAAGTAACCGTAGGTGCCGACCTCTTGAACACCACACAAAACTACTATGCACCATCATACACAGGCTCTCCGGCGGGCAGCTCTAACGGTTATGCGGCGCAGGGGTACGCTTCAATAGGCTCGGGCTATGCCAACAGCTGGCTTAACGAGAACACACTTACCTGGAGCCATACTTTTAACAAAGATCATTTTGTAACCATATTAGGCGGTTATACCACCCAGCACGAGCAGGTGGCATCATCAGTAGCCAGCGCGCAAAAGTTCCCTAATGACCTGACCTCCTTTAACAATTTATCATACGCAGGTGTGGCCAACCTGCCGCAATCAACAGGTCGTAGTGCTTCGTTGAACTCGTACCTGGCGAGGGTGAATTACTCTTATCAGCATAAATACAATGTTACTTTATCTGAAAGGCTGGATGGTTCGTCAAAACTCGGGGCTAATCACAAATGGGGTTCGTTCCCGTCGGTAGGCCTTTCGTGGAATGTAAATAAGGAAGCTTTCCTGGAGAACAACAAAACCGTTAACAACCTTAAACTGCGCTTGAGTGCCGGCCAGACAGGTAACTCTGAAGTGCCGGCATACAGTTCGCTGGTTACTTTGGCACCAACCAATTACTATTTCAACAGCACGCTGGTTACGGGTATTGCCCCATTGCAATTAGCTAACCCCGACCTGAAATGGGAAACCACAACGCAATATGATGCCGGTTTTGACCTTGGCTTATTTAACGACCGCGTAAACCTGGTGTTTGATGCCTACTACAAGAAAACTACCGATCTGTTGCTGAATGTGCCGCTTCCGCTTTATACCGGTTATGCCAGCGCGCTGGAAAACGTTGGTAGTGTGGAGAACAAGGGTATTGAGCTGGGTTTGAATACCGAGAATATCAAATCCAGTTCGTTTAGCTGGAAAACTAACCTGGTATTTGCCATTAACCGTAATAAGGTGCTTAGCCTTGGGTCAGGTGTAAACAGTTATTTCCCGCTGGCACCAACAGGCCGCCAGTCGCCGGTTATTGTGAAGGTGGGTGAGCCGGTAGGAACTTTTTGGGGATACAAAACCAACGGTTTGCTAACCGCTGCCGACATAGCTAACCACGTGCCTGTGCTTACCGGCTTGCCGCAACAGGTAGGCGATACTAAATATGTTGATACCAACGGCGACGGCGTAGTAACCACTGATGACCGCCACAGTCTGGGTAGTGCACAGCCTAAGTTTACAGGCAGTATTACTAACACCTTTACCCTTGGCCATTTTGATTTGTCGGTTTACTTTACTGGCTCTTATGGCAACAAGATCTTTAACCTCTTGCAGCAAACGCTTGAGCGCCCTACGCTGTCGCTCAATGCATCGGCAACTTTGCTGAACCGCTGGAGCAAAAGCAACCCTAACGGTACGGTAGCCCGCGCAACTAATGCGCCGGTACCACAAATAACCGACAGGTATGTGGAGAACGGATCATACCTGCGCTTAAAGAACCTGTCCTTTGGCTACAACTTCAGCAGCGATTTGCTGGCTAAGGTACATGCCAAACAACTGCGCATTTATGCATCGGCCCAAAACCTGGCCACTATAACCAAATACACCGGCCTTGATCCCGAAGTGAATTTTTATGACAACGACAATGCCAAGCAAGGTATCGATTATGGCAGCTACCCCGCCGTGCGCACCTTTCTGCTGGGTTTAAATGTTACCTTTTAATGCATCACCATGAAACAGAACATACCATATATAACATTAATTATTACCGGCGCTGCATTGCTGTTTGCATCGTGCAATAAACTGACGGAAAACCCAAGTTCGGTGATCATTGCCGATCAGTTTTATAAAACACAGTCGGACGCTGTATCTGCCGTAAATGCAGCCTACAGTAGTTTAAACAGCGATCCTGCAGGAGACTTTCCGCTGTATGGTCGTCAGTTAAATTTGTTGACAGAGAACGGCAGCGATAACCAGATCTACAGTCCCAGCAACACCAACCCCGATGTAAGGGCATTAGGTACCGAAACCTATATATCAGCCAATAGCCGCGTACAAAAAGTATGGCAACAGCTTTATTACGGTATCAACCGTGCAAACATCGCTATAGATAAAATACCGGCCATACAGGCCGATACTGTAGTACTGAACAGGCTGGTGCGCGAGGCTAAATTCCTGCGCGGCTTGCTTTACTTTAACCTGGTAAGGCTATATGGCGCGGTGCCGCTTGTACTGCATGATCCTACATCTATCCAACTGAAAGACCTGCAACAACCGCGCACGCCTGTAGACAGCGTTTACCTGCAAATAGTAGCCGACCTGAAAGATGCAACCTCTTTGCCGAAAACCTACAGCGGGTCTGACAAAGGCAGGGCAACATCCGGCGCGGCACATGCGCTGCTTGCAAAAGTTTACGTAACCCGTCAGCAATGGCCGGCGGCATTAACCGAGCTTAATCAGGTAATAAACGGTGGTTATGGTTATTCGTTATTCACCAACTACCGCGATGTGTTTCAAAAGCCGACAAAGAATGGTGTGGAGCATATTTTCTCAGCACAGTTTGAGAGTAATCTTGGTGCCGCCAACAGTGTGCAGAACCTGAGCCAGAGTTTTAGTTCGTTTAACCCCGGTACGCTGCCGATAGATATTCCGGCAGATCAGAACCTGGTTAAGCTTTTCAGCACAAATGATACCCGCCGTGCAGTTACTTTCTACAGCGAGGTGTACAACGCTGCAACCGGCAAAACGGTGGTGTACAGCAACGCTTACACGCCTTACTTTAACAAGTTTGTTGATTACAGCCTTACGCCATTAACCACGCAAAGCCAAAGCGGTATCAACTATCCCATAATACGCTATGCCGATATTCTGCTGCTTTATGCCGAAGTACGCAATGAGATAGATGGGGCACCATTAACAGATGCTTACAATGCTATTGACCAGGTACGAAATCGTGCGCAGATTGGCGGCTTAACCAAAGGCCTAAGCCAATCGGCTTTCCGCGATTCAGTTTTTCTGGAGCGCCGCAAAGAGTTTATACAGGAAGGCCACCGCTGGTTTGATCTGGTGAGGCGCGGCGGTACCTACCTGGTTGATGCTTTGCACACACTCCCTGCAAAATCGGCAGCGAGCGATAAAAATAAACTGTATCCTATACCGCTGATAGAGCTGCAGCAAAATCCAAAGCTTACTCAAAACCCCGGATATTAATTCATCACCATAAAAACTAACGCTATGACATTATCAGATGTAAACATTTTAGTAAAGAAGATATTGGTGGGCATCATTGTTACCATAGTGCCCTTCGCCATTATTTTCACCGGATTGTGGTTTACGCCCAAACTCCTCAGCAGCCACAAACCCAAACAACCCGATACCATTATTAAACAGATACCAAAGCCATAAACTATGAAAATGGAGAAAGCCACCAAAGACCGCATTGTGCGCAATGTGTTCTTAAGCCTGTTTATTTTCCTGCTGCCCATCGCGGCAATGTTCACCACGTTTTATTTTACCGGCGAGCGCCCATGGGAAACAAAGAAACAGCAACACAAAACTGAAACTGACACCTCAATAAACACCAAAAACAATAAACAAGATGGAAGCAACGATTGAGTTTTTTAAAAAATTGATAGATAACCTGAATGGTTTCGGGTTTCCGTTCCTGGTATTTTTTATAGGCGTGGCGGAATTTTCTTTCGGCCTTTACCGCGGTAAATGGCCAAAGAACGAACGTTGGGTCGATATTGCCTGCTTTACTCTGCCACGACTGATCATCAGGCCGGCAGTAGCGTATTTTGGTCTGGAACTGTTACCAAAAGTATTGCCAGGATTGAAGAACGAATTTAGCTGGGTGCCATTTTGGTGGGGAGCCGCCATTATAGCAGTAGCGGACGACCTTACCCAATACTGGTATCACCGGTTGCACCACGAAGTGCCATGGTTGTGGCGTTTTCACCGCACGCACCACTCGGCATCGTACATGGGTATGGCTATGGCCAGCAGGCAAAATGCTATTTATACGCTGTTCTTTTCGCAAACCTATTTAACCACCGCACTGGTTTACATGGGTCTGGGCGTACCGGCGCTGGTGGTACGCGGCATCAAAGGCACTATCACCACGCTGGCCCACTCCAGCATCCCATGGGACAAGCCATTCTATAAATATAAAGTGCTGCATCCAATAGCTTGGGTGTTAGAAAGGGTGATATCAACCCCGGCCACGCACCATGCGCACCATGCTGCCACAACAGATGATGGCGTGGGTTACTACAAAGGCAACTTCGGTAATATGTTCTTTATCTGGGATATCATTTTCGGCACGGCACTTATTTCGCGCCAATATCCAAAAGCTTACGGTATCTCCCATTACGAGGGCGACCAATGGTATGCACAATTGCTTTGGCCTATATTTAAATCAAAAGTGGAAGGCAGTGAACTGGCTAAGGACGGTCCAGTGGTAAGATTGGATGATTTTGAAAGTACGCCTGCAGGCGATAAATCATTTCAAGACACTAAAACCGCTGATGAATATGATTCTGGTCCGGTACTGGCCGGGCGTTAGATTATTAAAATCCCCATGCGCAGGACGTATGGGGATTAACTTGTTCAGTAGTTAGAAAATAATGAATTTACCAATATTATTCGATTGCGGGGTGTGACCAGGTTGTCTTGGGTAAAGATATCAGGCCCGACCGGCACAAAGATCAATTCAATATGGGATAAAAATGGTTTATGCATTTCCGAAGTCAATAAAGGGCGAGAGCTCACGGCGATACAGGCCTACCAGAACTGAAGTGCCTGATCGCTTTGACCTGCTCAGACTAGTGCCGTCACACTCACAACGCGGGCATGATGACCTGTATTTTTCAGAGATTTATTATCTACTTGTTCTATATAATTAGAAATTGATCAGGTAGTAAAAACACTTAATTAATTACGTTTAGTGGTAAAAGCAGGTCGGCGCCAATAATACCGGCCTTTCAGCGTGTTAAAAATAGTCGTACTTCTCGTCGAAGAATATCGATAATTATCTATGATGTGTTCTGATGTTGCATTACCTTTATTAAAAAATATAGTCCATTTGTCAAGCAACGCATCTACTGGTATTTTAAGTTCGGAAATACTAAACATCTTAAGACATTCGCAAGACGCAACGTTGGTATACACGAGCCGTGAATTGCATGTGGGTTACATTAATGCTGCCATGCTTCGCATTCTCAACAAACCAGAAAGCGTGGAAAGCCAGCGTTTAGAAGATTTTGCTCCCGAACTGGAGCCTTATTTTTCGATACTCAAAGCATTATGGGATAAGGGAGAGAATCTTATTCTCAAAGAATCACCTGCAGATATTGACTTTAACGGCAATCTGGTAACTAATTACTTTGACATAGAATATCATCCGGTTAAGAGTGACGATGGCAGTATAACAGCTATCATTTGTACTGCGAGGAATGTAAACGATAGACTATTTGCGAAGCAAGCATTGACAGAGAAGGAGGTAAAAGAATTTGAGCTTATAAAAGACCTGGAAAAATCAAATGATGAGCTGATTGATACACAGCACCGCCTTCAGTCGATCAACATTGAATTACGCAACAAGATAGAGCAACTTTCACGCAATGAGCAATTTTTGAACAGGTTCATCATGGAGGCCCCGGCAGGCCTTGCGTTAATGCGAGGGCCTGAATACATTTACACCATTCACAATGCAACTTATCAGGCAATCCTTCCCGAGAGAAAGCTGACAGGCAGGGGTTTTTTCGATGCGGTAGCTGAACTTAAAGGTACGCCGCTTGAACAGGTGCTGCACGATGTTTACCACAAAGGCACCCCTTATAGCTTCTCAGAATCTTTGGTCGCGCTTGCCGATTACGAAGGCGGACCGACAGTAGACCGTTACTTTACTTTTAATTATTTACCGTGGTTAGACGACAATGGCAAAGTGGATGGTATCTTGAATATGGCAGTTGAAGTTACGGAAGCTGTTAAGGCAAAGCAGCTTATTTCTAATTTAAATGATGCTTTGCGAAATGTTAACAGACAATTGGAAACTGCCACTACTGCAGCAAAAATAGGAACCTGGCAGATTGAACCTTCGTCTAAAGATCTGAAATATAACAATGTTCTTGCGAAGATATTTGGTTATGAAGGTTCAAAACCCATGACTTATGAGCAGGCGATAGGGCAGGTGCTTCCTGGTTTTAAGGACAAACTTCTGGAACAAATAAATATCGCAATTGAGAATGGAGGATATTATAACGCACTTTATCAACAAAAACGGTTTAATGATGGTAAGGTGATATGGCTGCGCTCTACCGGTCAAGTATCTAAAGACCGGCTTTCGGGCGAAATTTCGTTTTCCGGGGTCGTGCAGGATGTAACGCAACAGCAGGAAGAAGAGCAGCGTAAAAATAGCTTTATTGGTATGGTAAGTCATGAGCTCAAAACACCACTCACATCCTTAAATAGTATTGTTCAGGTGGCAGCGTTGAAACTTAAAAAGTCTGAAGATCCCTGGTTGGCGGGCGCCATGGATAAGGCAACATCCCAAACGAAAAAAATGGCCAGGCTAATTAACGGATTTTTGAATATTTCAAGACTTGAGTCCGGTCAGCTGCAAATCGACAAGCAGCCGTTTATTTTCGGCGATCTGCTTCGAGAATCAATAGAAGAAGCCAGACTTACAGATTTGACCTACAACATCACATTAAACGCATGTGATAAAGTGGTTGTCCGTGCAGATAAAGATAAAATAGCCTCTGTGATTACAAACTTACTGGGAAATGCCATTAAATATTCCCCTAAGGGTACAGATATAAATGTAAACTGCATTTTGCAGCAAGACGACATACTGGTTACTATCGAAGATACCGGGATTGGAATCCGTTCCGAGGATGTAGAAAAACTATTTGACAGGTATTACCGGGTTCAGGATTCAGCTGTAAAAACAGTTTCTGGGTTTGGGATAGGGCTTTATCTAAGCGCAGAGATCATTAAACGCCATGGGGGTAAAATAGGGGTTGAAAGCATTCCAGGGCTTGGTAGTAAATTTTATTTTACTGTACCCATCAGTTAAAAACCTGAAAGTCTTCTATCAAAATCATTTCAACTTTTCGGGGTATTCCGTAACCATTTTGGTAAAGCATCAGTACATCGCTTTACTAAAGAAGTGATTGAAAAAGGGAAACATAGACAGCTTTAAAGGACTTATAAATCAGGCGTTTATGAATCGCCCGGTTCCGGCTGGTATGGGCAGCGGCCCGCAAGGCGTGATCTCGTTCTGTAACGATGTTTTACGTCCGACCATCCCGGATACCATCGTAACCATACATGACCAGGTGTTAAAAGGCTATATGGTCACTACTGGTACGTAAAAGAATGATATTCACCTATAAAAGGCATAGCATCTGAATTACTAATGTTATAGCATCTTTACTGAAATTTTCTCTATGGGACATGATCAAACCTTATATGTTTCTCAGGAACATCTTGACATTGCATTGAACCACACTAAACTTGGCTTTTGGGAATTGGAACTGGAGAACCCGAGAATGATTTGCACTCCTCAGTGTAAGATCAATATAGGTGCAGGTGAAAAGCCAACAGTAAGTTACGAAGACTTGATCAATGCCATCATTCCTGAGGATAGGGAAAAAATGCAAGCTGATGTGGCACTTGCATTATTGCCGGGCGGAGGAACCTACAACTCTCAATATAGGGTCATACATCCTGACGGAAGCCTGCACTGGATCGAAGCAAATGGGAAGGTGCTTTACCAGAATGAAAAACCATACCGAATGGTTGGCACTACCCTCGACATTACAGCTAAAAAGGACATGGAAATGCTCAAGGATGAGTTGCTTAGTTTTACTACACATGAATTGAAGACCCCGGTGACGGTCATCAGAGGCTATCTTCAAATACTTTATACATTCATAGAAAAGACTGGTAACACCAGGTTCGCTGATATTTCAAAAAAAAGCTTGGATGCAACTGAAAGGATGACCAGGCTTTTAAAGGAGATTGCAGACCCAGAATACAGAAAGGGAGATCAGATTATTTTGCAAAAACAGCAGTTTGACGTTTGTACGCTTTTAGCAGATACCATTGCCAGTATTAATATGGTCAGCCCTCAAACGCAATTTAGGCTGCATGCTTCAAATTCTGCCTTAGTTATGGCAGATCGAGACCGGATCGGACAGGTTCTCATCAATCTATTAAATAATGCAATTAAGTTCGCACCAGATTCTTCGGAAATCGTCATGGTGGTCGATCAGTTTGAAGATCAGATAAAGATTAGCATACGTGACCGGGGAATCGGTTTATCAGAAAACGAGTATGCCAAAATATTTCAGAAATATTACCGGTCTGATCAAATAAAGAGTAAAGTGGAAGGCTCTGGCATAGGACTATATCTTTCCAGTGAGATCATTACCCGGCATGGAGGGCGGATCTGGGTGGAACAACCTGAAGACAAAATCGGCAGCAAATTTATATTTACCTTACCAAAAGTATAACTTGTTACAATAACGCTATTGGCGGTTGTTAGGTGTTTACAAGCGACTTTGCTGATATTATTAAAGGGGTATGTTTGATGGTAATTTATACGTGCGGAAGCTCGATAGTGAAAGTTGTACCTTGATGGAGTTGTGAATATACCGCTATGTTTCCCTGATGCAATTCGATGATCTTTTGAGTTAGCGAAAGGCCTATGCCATTACCTTCAGTAAATTTTTTGTTTTGCCCACGGTAAAACGCTGTGAAGATTTTACCCAGCTCTTCTTCACCTATGCCTATCCCATGATCCTGAAAACGAAGAATCGTTTTGTCGGGCAGATAACTGATCGCAACTGACGATTCATGTTTTTCAGAAAATTTACAACCGTTTTCGATCAAATTCATGAAAGCTACTCTAAGCAGGTATTCATTGCCTTTTACCGAAATGAAATCATCATCCTCTATTTCCTGTTCAAAAACGATATTGATCTTATAGCCCGAATGATTGTGCAGCACGTCATTACGTGCATCCAACAACACTTCATCCAATCTGATCTCTTTAAATGAGATTTCAGTATGGTCATAATTGGCCTTAGCCAGATCAAGTAAACTATTGGAAAGCCTAACCAGTTTCTGCGCATCCGTAATGGCATGGTTGATTGAATCTTTGTAGAATTGATTATCTCTTCCCTTTTCAACTGTTACCTGCAATTCGGTAAGCATTGCCGTAAGTGGCGTTCGTAGTTCGTGCGAGATATTGGAAACAAACTCCTTTTGTGCGTCAAAAGATCTTTCCAGCCGGTTAAGCATGGCGTTGAACGTGATCGCAAGTTCGGCGATCTCGTCTTTACCATTTCCTTCGCCAACACGTAGGTCAAGATTAGTTGCCGTGATCTCTTCCACCTCATTGATCAGGTCCGATACTGGTTGGAGCGCTTTGCTGGCCAAAAACTCGCCCGCCATGTAAACGAAACCGATCGCCGCAAAAAATGCAAAGATCAGGGTTAATTTCAGATTGTTTAGTTTGCTGTAACCTGATGCATCATTGGCTGCGGCCGTGATCACATAATCTTTTTGTTTATGATGATATAAAAACCCGACCACTTGTAAACTGCCCTGGTAAAAGCGGATCTGTTTTTTGTTCACGATCTCATCGATCATTTCTTTCGTTTCCTTGACTTTATCTATATCAACCGCATCATGGTAAAGCAAATGGAAAGAAGTATCATAGATGGCAACTTCCTCCTGAAATAACGAATTCTCGGCATTTCTATAAATGAGTTGTAAAACATCGGGTTGTACTTTGGCATCTAATAGCAGGTTGGCTTTTGTAGTTGCAGTATGATGCAACAAGCTGTAGTATTCCTCTTCACGGTTTTGAGAAAAGGAGAAGTAAATGACCAGTGCAAACGCCAGAAGCAGCAGCGCTATGATAGAAGTGAATAAGAGCGAAAGGCGTTTACGGATGGTCATGATTCTGCTTTAAATATAAACCCCATACCCGGTTTAGTGTGAATAAGTTTGACCGCGTGATCACGGTCTACCTTCTTGCGGAGATAGTTCATATAGACATCAATGAAGTTTGTGCCGGTGTCAAATGTGGTTTCCCACACGTTTTCACTGATCTCAGACCTTGACAGTACACGCTCACTGTTTCGCATCAAGTATTCGAGCAGCTTGAACTCTTTCGGTGTCAGATTTATTTCTAAACCGTTGCGGCGCACGGTTTTAGTTTTTGTATTCATTTCCAGATCGCCTGTTTGCAGGATAATGGCCGTTTCTGATCTTAAAGCGATGTTATTTCTTTTAGCTAACACGCGGACACGAACTTCCAGTTCCCGAAAATCAAAAGGTTTAACCAGGTAGTCATCTGCTCCTGCGTCAAAACCTTCTACTTTATCGTCGGTGGTGCCTAAGGCTGTCAACATGATCACCGGAACCTGCGGGCGTTCTTTTTTGATCATCTTGCAAAGCTCCAGGCCGTTGATCTGAGGTAGAATTATATCCATGATGACCACATCATAATCTTCCTGAACAGCCAGTTTAAGCCCCATCTTACCATCATAGGCCACGCTTACATGATGGCCTGCTTCCAAAAGGCCACGGCGGATCACTGTGGCAACACGTTCATCGTCCTCTATGATCAATAACTTAAGCATCCCCAAAATTAGCCATGTTCAGGGAAAGATCATTCGCTCTAATGGATTTATAATAAAATTATAACGGAGCTCTAACAGTGATTGAAAACTGAGGCAAATACCTTTGCAGCGCAAATCAGAAAATTTGCAGTTAACATCAATTAAATGGATACAGGTCCGAGTTATACAAAAATCAATACAAAAACCTCCCGGTAAACCCGGACCGCTCTTTCGACGCAGTCCCGGTTTACCGGGACAAAACGAATGTTATGCGCAAAAATGAGAAAAGAACCAAAGCACTTCTTGTTAGGTTTAAATCAAAAAGTCTAAAACCGCCAATTCTACTTTATTACCTGACCGCCGTTTTCCTCCCACCTTCTGCTTTCGGGATAGTGTCAGCTTTGCCCTGCAAATACCGGATCATCTCATCAGTGAAGTTTTTGAAGAAAGGTAATCAGCTTCTTTTTCCAATTTAATTTATTCATCTATCACCAACGTTCAACATCATGACCATTGAAAATATCACCCCTAAAATAAACGGCAGATCCGCCAGTGAGATGGATAAACTGGCTGTCAATAAATTACAGAATTTTTCGGCAAGTGAGGCCGATAACATCATGGCTATGCTGGATAGTAGGGGAAAAGGCCTTTCCGCAGCCAACGTTACGGAAAAAAGAAAACAATTCGGGCTGAATGAGATCCAACATGAAAAAGCACCAGCCTGGTATGTGCAGCTCTTCCAGGCATTTCTAAATCCATTCATAGCCGTATTGATAATTTTGGCTATCGTTTCCTTCATTACCGATGTAATGATCGCTGCCCCGGCAGACAAAAGCTATAAAACCGTTATCGTCGTCGGCGTAATGATCAGCCTGAGTTCATTACTTCGCTTCTGGCAGGAGTTTACCAGCAATAAGGCGGCGGAAGAACTTAAAAGTATGGTTAAAACCACTGCAACCGTGCTGCGTAATGAGGGGGAAATAAAAGAAATCGACATCAGGCAACTTGTTCCTGGAGATATTGTTCATTTAAGTGCCGGTGATATGATTCCGGCAGATTGCCGGGTTATCCAATCTAAGGACCTTTTTGTTAGCCAGGCGATGTTGACCGGCGAATCGTTACCACTTGAGAAACGTGAGCATCCTATAGGAGATGCAACTGATAGATCGCCTCTTGAGCTGGAGAACATTTGTTTTATGGGTACTAATGTTGTGAGCGGCACGGCCAGCGCCATCGTTGTAAATACGGGCAACGCCACTTATTTTGGTAGTATCGGTAAAGCCATTACCGGGAAACGTACTGAAACCAGTTTTGATAAAGGCGTAAATAAAGTAAGCTGGTTGCTTATTCGTTTTATGCTGGTAATGGTTCCGTTGGTATTCTTGGTTAACGGATTCACCAAAGGTAACTGGTTTGAAGCCCTGTTATTCGGTATCTCAGTAGCGGTTGGCCTTACGCCCGAAATGCTGCCAATGATTGTTACCGCTAACCTGGCTAAAGGGGCCAAAAATATGAGTAAGCGCAAAGTGATCGTGAAGCGCCTTAACGCCATCCAGAATATAGGCGCGATGGATATTCTTTGCACTGATAAGACCGGGACACTCACCATGGACAAGATCGTGCTGGAAAGGCACCTGAATGTTTTTGGCGATGAGGATGATGAAGTGATGAAATGGGCGTACCTGAACAGTTTTCATCAAACCGGCTTGAAAAACTTGTTAGATGTTGCTGTGCTGGAACACGCCGAAATCCATAGTTGTGTAAATGCAGATGAACACTTCAAAAAAATAGATGAGATCCCTTTTGATTTTCAGCGCAGGCGAATGAGCGTGATCCTGGAAGAAAAAAATGGTAAGCATTTATTGATCTGCAAAGGCGCAGTTGAGGAAATGCTGGAACTGTGCTCGCACGCTTTTGATCCGGGTGAAGACAAACAGCTGCACATCGAAAACGATAAGATTGTGCCGATGGATGCAGCTATGCGGAAGATCATCTTAGATACCTCCCGCAAATTGAATGAAGAGGGTTTGCGTGTACTGCTTATCGCGATCAAAGAGGATGACAAACGTCCGTTAACCTATTCGGTTGCCAATGAAAGCAATATGGTATTGACCGGGTTCATCGGATTTTTAGACCCTGCTAAACCATCCGCCAAGCCAGCCATTGAAGGTTTGCATAAACTGGGTGTAGAAATTAAGGTGCTTACCGGGGATAACGAAATTGTCACCCGCAAGATCTGCAAAGATGTAGGTATCCCCGTACAAAGTATCCTTTTAGGTAAGGATATTGAATTCTTGAGTGATGGTGAACTCACTGAACAACTGGATAAGACGAGCATATTAGCCAAGCTGAGCCCGATCCAAAAATCACGAATAGTGAAACTGCTGCAGGCCAAAGGCCATACCGTAGGTTTTATGGGAGATGGTATTAATGATGCTGCTGCATTGCGTGATGCAGATGTAGGCATTTCGGTAGATACAGCGGTGGATATTGCTAAAGAAAGCGCTGACATTATCCTGCTGGAGAAAGACCTGATGGTTTTACGTAAGGGTGTGATCTACGGCCGCCGAACTTTTGGCAATATCATTAAATATATAAAGATGACTGCCAGCAGCAATTACGGCAACATGTTCAGCATGCTTGGCGCGAGCGCATTCTTACCTTTCCTGCCTATGCTGCCCATCCAGTTACTTGTACAGAACCTTTTATACGATCTGTCGCAGATATCAATTCCATGGGATAGTATGGATGAGGATTTTATTGAGAAGCCGCAAAAATGGGACGCCCGGGGTATCAGCAAATTCATGTTATATATCGGCCCAATAAGCTCAACTTTTGATTATGCCACGTTCTTTGTAATGTTTTTCTTTTTTAAAGCCAATTCACCGTCGCATCAAAGTTTGTTTCAAAGCGGTTGGTTTATCGAAGGTTTATTGTCGCAAACATTGATCGTGCACATGATCCGGACACGCAAGATCCCCTTTGTTCAAAGCTGGGCCGCAGCCCCGGTAGTGGCTTTAACAAGCCTGATCATGATTATTGGAATTGCGCTGCCATTTTCACCTCTGGCGCCGGCTTTAAAATTACAGGCCTTGCCACTGAGTTATTTCCCTTGGCTCATCGGTATTTTACTAAGCTATTGTGTACTTACTCAAGTTATTAAAAACTGGTTTATTAGCAAATTTAACCAATGGCTGTAAAGAAAAAGTCGAAGTGGCGCTGGTGGTTGTTAGCCATGATCATCCTGGTGATCCTTAATGTTTTGGTAGACCATTTCTTTTTGCAGCGTCAGCATTAATTAACAGATCATTTAACCTGTAAAGCAAGTTCTTAAATAAGAATGATGGATCTGCTTTGCCCAAATTTTTAAAGAATGAAAAGATTATTATCACTTCTAACAATATTGTTTTTTTCAGTTACTGCAGTATCAGCTCAGCAGACAGATACCTTGAAAAAGCGCATCAATTTTCATTTCCAGCTGACGGCGATAAACCAAAGTCATCCCGCTTTTCACGCGCCATACAGCGGCCGAAACAGTTTGCAACCTGGTGCTGAGGAGGCATTATCGTTAACATCAACCATGTTTATCGGAGCAAGGTTGTGGAAGGGAGCATCGATATATTTCAACCCGGAAATTTCTGGTGGCAGGGGATTCAGCAGCGCGGTCGGGGTAGCGGGTTTTCCAAACGGAGAAACCTTTCGTATCGGCAGTTCAGCACCGGCACTTTATCTTGCGCGTCTTTTTTACAGGCAACATATTGCGTTGAGTAAAGAAGTGGATACTGCCGGCGATGATGCTAATCAGATAACAGAATTGGTTCCACTAAAGCGGATAACGGTCACCGCCGGAAAGTTCGCTATAACAGATATGTTTGATAACAACAGTTTTAGCCATGATCCACGCACGCAGTTCATGAACTGGTCATTAATGAGTGCCGGTGCCTGGGATTATCCCGCAAACACCAGAGGTTATACCGATGGTATCGTGATCGAATACATTACGCCGGCTTGGGCGGTACGTATTGGCACTGTGTTAGTACCCACCTATGCAAACGGGCCTGATCTTGATTACCATTATGGCAGGGCACATGGCCATGTGGTAGAGGTACAAAAGAATATGGTTTTTGGAAAAAGGAAAGGGAGTCTGCGTGTTTTAGCGTTCCGGAATGTTTCCAAAGCTACTAATTATAAAGAAGTTATTGATGGTTACATCAACCATAGTGATTCACTTAATGTTATCAACGGTCAAAAATACGGCGGGGTTAAATATGGGTTTGCTATCAATTGCGATCAGGAACTGACTAATGACCTGGGATTTTTCTTTCGTGGTAGCTGGAATGATGGTCAAACTGCCACCTGGGCTTTTACGGAGATCGATCGAAGCGGCAGTTTAGGCATCAACTTGTCCGGCCGTTCCTGGCATCGTCCAAATGACACATTTGGCATTGCAGCTGTTGTTAATGGTATTTCTTCTTCGCACAGAGCATATTTGGCTGCGGGTGGTTACGGGTTCATAATAGGTGATGGGAAACTAACCGATTTCAAAACTGAAAACGTCCTGGAAACATATTACAGCGCCCTGATCAATACATCATTAAAGATATCCCTCGGTTATCAGTTCATTCAAAACCCTGCCTATAACGCTGATCGTGGCCCTGTGAACGTTTTCTCCGTCAGAGCGCATATTATAATTTAAATTAATAATTAAGTAAGGTCTGATTTAAGGACGCTATCAGGCAATTCAATGATAGCGAGAGATTCTCCCTGCGGTAGCCGAAATATTTGACTCCAGAGATCCATGGATGATATGAAAAAGATGAGTGTATGAATGCCCGCACTGGTATAGCCAAAGGTTGTGGATCACTAATTCGACAAATAGTAAGCAGGCTTTATTTTCGTATAACTAAGGTTAAATTCATGAATTTGAACAATCAGTCTGTCGCCGCTGGTAGATAACCCAGATTCACTTGAAGTAGCAGAAAGTGTTTTAAAATACAAAACTAAGATGTTAAAAATGCGGACAATTACACCCGGTTTCATGCAACTTGCAGAACAGTATTGACCTCATCTTATGATCCTGGATTATCGGTTAGGAGATGGCAACGGCGGAGAACTGTACAGAGAGATCAAGACAAATGCTCAACTTAATAATATACCGATCATGCTTTTTTCAGCAGATAGTAATGCGCTGTTAGAACTTTAGATTACGACTGCGATGCGTTCATATCCAAACCGTTTGATCTTATTCACTTTTTGACAACGGTGAAGAGACTGACCGAGAATGCTTGAAATTAATCGAAAAGCGATAAATATAAAGTATTATAACTTGAAACGTATTTTTTAAGTTAGACCGAAACAACTTTTGTTATCAGAAAATGGTTGATTCAAATGGTATGCTTTTGAGATCGACATTGTTTGATATGGCTGAACAATGTGAGTCAATATACAAGCTTGATGTACTATTATCCTTCTATTATCAGGGGAAGTTTATTTTGATTAATCCATTTTCACCCCGAGTGTAAAATTCATGACTGCAAATATCACTTTAGGTTAGAAATCAACTGGAATGATAGTCGACCTTCAATCATAAAAAATTCCAATTAGCAAACTCTATACATTCCTTTAAGTTGTAATAGTAACGTCTTGAGTATTGGGTAATATACTGCTACATAACGCAGACCCCTCTCCGCATTCGGAATACCATTAACAGGTGGTTGATCAACGTTTAATTATGAATGAACACTTTTTTTTAAAAGGTCAGGGTGTGATCACGCCAGATGGCAAGGGTGAAGTTGTCGATGCGACAGGCGACTCGATCACGATAAAAATGGATGACGGGACAAGCCTTCTTTTCCCATCGACGGAGCTGACGGATGATAGCAATGCCGGCTGAAACGCTTAATTAAGGATAAAGAATATAACGATGACAACAACTTTGAATCGGGTCAAAATGATCCATACTGATTTCAAACAAAGTATCTGGCTGGACTTTATAGACCGGGCGATCATGCGTACAGGCAAGCTCAAAAACCTCATTGATGAAGATGGCATCCGGGGGGGCACGTCCAATCCTGCAATCTTTGAGCAGGCGATCAGTGCGAATTCTGATTACGATGAAGATATTGAAGAATTCGCAAAATTTGACGCTGATCCAGAGAATATTTTCTATCAACTAGCCATCAAAGACATACAAGCGGCGGCTGACCTTTTTATGCCGGTGTACAACGAGGAAGTTGATGGAGCAGACGGATACGTCAGTCTTGAGGTATCGCCATTGCTTGCATTGGATGAAAAAAATACGATTGCCCAGGCCAGGGAATTATGGCAGGCTGTTGACCGCAAGAACGTGATGATCAAAATTCCTGGTACGCTGCCTTGTCTCCCTGCTATCAAAAAAGCAATTAGTGAGGGGATTAATATAAATGTCACTCTCATTTTTGGCCTGGAACGGTATGAAGAAATCGCCTATGCATATATCGAGGGATTGGAACTTGGACTTGCTGCCGGACAGAAGATCAACAGGATTGCTTCTGTGGCCAGCTTTTTTCTAAGCCGCATCGATCTTTTTGTCGACCCTTTGCTTGAAGAAAAAGGCTTGGTTGAATTCAAAGGCAAAGCTGCTATAGCTTCGGCTAAAACAGCATATGGCCTTTATCGAACAATCTTCAGCGGCGAACGCTGGGAGAAACTAGCGGCAGCCGGAGCAAAACCGCAGCGGCTGCTTTGGGCAAGTACTGGCAACAAAAATCCAGAGACTAAAGACACAGTTTATGTCGAAGAACTAATTGGCCCAGATACCGTCAATACGGTCCCGTTGTCGACAATAGACGCCTTTAAGGATCATGGTCTGCCTGCAAACAGGCTTGAACAGCAACCTGAACATGCCCTGGCTATTTTGGAGTCAATAGCGCAGGCTGGAATTGATATGGAAGAAGTGTCTTTGCAATTGGAAACGGAGGGAATAATAAAATTTGAAACCCCATACAAACAGCTTCTTTTATCCATCACTGAAAAAGTGAACAAAAAGTGATTTGATATTGATGACAATTACACTTTGACGAATTGGACTTATCATATTACATAATCTATCACATAAGACAATATCGATAGCTACCTAAAGTGATTTATTTCTACCTCAAGAAATGGAAGATTTAGCGTTGTACAAGCGTAAGTAAGTAAAAGGCCTTTTCATGACGAAAACTAGCAGTCACATTACACAAATCATGACATAGCTTTTGTTATTTAAGCTATTTTTCATAAGATATATTCAGGAAAAAAATAATATAATAAAAGTTACTACGTAATGTACAGCCGTAAATTTGAATTTGCGAACCATTTATAGCTTCTATTAGATATGAGATGTAGTAAGCTTACTGCAGAAAAAATCAGGTCTATAGCATCCCATTGAGAAAAAATTACCATTCCTTTGCTGTCGGCAGTGTAAATTGGTTGAAAATATAAAATTATTGGTTAGTAGCTAATAATTAATTGAGGTGCAGTATGTCGGTAATAAAATAACTTTCAGTTAACAAAGCTGTTCGCATAGAACTCACCGGTTTACGCCGCTAATAAGAATAATAGACCGTCACGATCATTACCCCACGGTGTTTTCAAGCGCATTAACCGCACAGATGAAAGATGAATGGACAAAGGTCTGCGGGAAGTTACCGAGCATGATTTTGTTTTCGGTGTCATACTCCTCACTGAAATAACCGAGGTCATTTGCGCAGTTTTGTACCGCGGTAAGTATGGCGTTCGCTTTATCAAGGTTGCCTGCCAGTACATAGTGATGGGCCATCCAGCAGCTTGCTGCAAGAAATACACCCTCTTTATTCGAGTCAAACTCCTGTAAATGGCGGCGGTACAAATTGCCGTCGCTGTAATGTTTTTCAATAGCATTAATCGTTGCTTTTAAATATTTGTCGTCTGCTTTAGCAAAGCCAAAAGGAGCAAGTAAGGCACAAGCAATATCTACGTCCTCCGAACCTGCATGAACCGCAAGTGCGCCATAGCTCGTGAGGCAATTTTCGTTAATGAATTTTCTGATCAGACCTGCGTTGTATCGCCAACGTTCTGCAGTTTCCTGGTTATTCTGATAGGGAGCCATCACCTCAAGTGCCCGTGCTGCAAGCGCTTTGCTTGATGTATAATGCTGCGCTTGTTCTTCTTCCCAAATCCCGTTGTCCTTGCGTTCCCAGTTTCTGCAAATGTAATCCGCAATAGATTCGACAATTTCCCATTCAGGCCTTTCATCCGTCTTTGCATAGATGGCTCCGCAAGCGAGCAGGATGCTCGCCTCCGCATCAAGCTGGAACTGATCTGCTGCCGTGTTGCCGGTCATTAAAGGTCGACTGTCCTGATAACCCGCCAAAGAAAGATATTTGAAGTTTTTTCGGAACGATTGGTCGATACCATAAAAACAGGAAACATGTGATTGGTGATTTTTTCGCATCGCACCGGACACGAATGACATAAAGGACCTTTCAACCTTGCCGTCTGTTTGCAATCCAACCAAGGATGATGTGATCAGTGCAGCGTCTCTCATCCAAACAAAACGGTAATCATAATTTCTTTTACCACCAATTACTTCAGGGAGGCCGGTGGTAGGGGCAGCGATGATACCACCTGTAGGTTCGTAAACCATTTGCTGCAGTGCCCGGAGCGAATTTTGTACCTCGCGCTCAAAAGGACCTTCGTAATTTATGTGTGCTTCAATATTTATCCACGCTTCACGCGTTAGCTGCAACGCTTCATCAATGTCTGGCTCGTTCAGTTGCTCGCAGTCCGTAAGCGCAGCCCATGAGCTTTCCCCCGCTGTAACGTGATAATGAATGACATCATTTTCTAAAGTGATAGGGTGCGAGCTATGCAGCCAAAGATTTTTTGACGGAAAATGTATCACTTCAGCATGGGTTTGTATTGCGTCCATGGCCTGTAAACCATAGTCAGATCTCAGGGAAAGTTCTCCGGAAAACGCCACGGGTGATCTGGAAATCTTTCTGCAGATGCCTTTAAATGATGAATTCATCGGCATAAAGTCGATAAATTTAACTTGTTGGCTATTCACCTGAAGACAGGTGTATAAAATACTGCTTCTTTTCTCAAATGCCCTGTTGAGGAAGATACTATTGGAAAAGTTGATCTGCCAGTAACCCCCCTTGTCTTGATCGATAAGGCTTGAAAAAACAGCTTCGTGGTCAAACGCACCCGGGCAATACCAGCTGATCGTCCCTTCACGGTCAAGTAATGCACACGCGTTTCGATCACTGATCACTGCCAGTGAAGAGATAGGGGGTTGTTTCATACAACGTTATCGGCTAAAAGTACCGGGCCGGAATCCGGCCCGGTTAAATGCTGTCTATTTCTTATTTACGGATGGCCGTTACCGCCTGCTGCTCCGTAAACCTGGCCTGTGGCAAAGCTTGCTTCAGCGTCAGCCAGCTGAACAAAAATAGAAGCTAATTCGGCGGGTTGGCCGGGACGACCCAAAGGCGTAACTGCTCCAAACTTTTCTATAGCATCCTGAGGTTGGCCTCCGCTAACTTGTAATGGTGTCCACACCGGACCAGGAGCTACCCCATTCACGCGGATACCCTTGGGGCCTAATTGCTTAGCCAGCGACTTAACATAGGCCACATTGGCAGCTTTTGTTTGTGCATAGTCGAAAAGGTTTTCTGATGGATCATATGCCTGTACAGAGGTGGTAGCGATAATTGCCGATCCCTCCGGTAAGTGTGGCAAAGCTGCCTTGGTGATCCAGAACGGTGCATAAATATTGGTTTTTATGGTGGCATCAAACCCTTCTTCAGTAATGTCCAGAATAGAATCTTTTGCCTGTTGCCTGCCTGCGTTGTTAACCAGTATGTCCAGCCCGCCTAATTCAGCGACCGCTGTTGATACCAATATTTTACAGAATTTAGGATCGGTTATGTTTCCAGGGATTGCGACACCGATGCGCCCTGCCGCTTTGATCAGAGCAATCACCTCGTCGGCATCGCTTTGTTCTTCAGGCAAGTAGTTGATGGCTACGTCGGCACCTTCGCGGGCGTAAGCTATTGCTGCGGCACGGCCAATGCCTGAGTCGCCGCCGGTGATCAGCGCTTTGCGACCCTCAAGTCTGCCGGATCCTTTATAACTTTTTTCGCCATGATCCGGCAACGGTTTCATTTTAGAAGCGAGGCCAGGTACTTCCTGAGGTTGTCTATCAAACGGAGGGGCAGGATACTTGCCGGCCGGGTTTTCCAGTTTTTTCATTTTTGCTGCGATGAATTTCTAAATAGGTAAATTTTATTACCATAACGAAACGCTTTTAAATGTGGATTTGTTAGGAGAAATTTTGAGATTGTTTGTCAAATGCCAAGATTGGCCATTTTTCGAGGGTTTTGAAAAAATGCTATCCGTTACCGTATCGAGCTTGTAGTGGATGTTACTCAATTTATAAAGTGTCAGATAGGGTGGATGACAGCTTTGAGTTTAATGTAAGTTATAGAATGGCATTAAATTAAAAATAGAGACACTTTCAATGGCAATACGCTTGGTGCACATTATTGGATATATATTTTGATACGCTTACCAAGAAGGCGCTGGAGTGGTAATGATATAGCAGGATGCACATTACAGTCAGTGAGCTGTACTCACTGACTATGATTTTAAAGCAAAAAGTGATGAATTTACCAACTGCTTAGCGATATACAGGTATCAGCAATTAGTCAACTTTCCAGGAATATTTAAGACAACGCATGCATCTGTACCTTTTTAGTGGCAACCAAAACAGCAAAAATCGCATTATAAAATTTCTTTTTACTCTGACGACATCTGCCTTGGCTGCGCCGCAACGGCATGCCTGAACGCTATAGGGGTTAGTTTTCATTTGATTAATAATGCCACCAATATAGGGTATTGATTATTGTCTTTTCTACAATTAATGTCACTAAAATATTAACCTGTTATATAATTTTATTGTATATGCAAAATGACTAATGTCGTGACAATGGTGTTCATTTGTTTTAGGTTTACCCGATTCCGAGTCAAGTAAATACTATCAACGGGCTTTCCTAATAACTGATTAAGAGAATTCAGGATAAGAAGCGCCTTACCAGCGAACTCATGTCAACTCATACGCAGTGGTGAATGACGCCTAATAATCTTATTTCGAAATCTTGTGAATTATATGGATAACAGCTTGGGATCACATTGCGGAGATGATTTTTGCGTAACTTATTCTAACAAGGCATTGATTTTCACAGAATATATTCCGCGGCCAAATGCTGATTTGATGAAACGACCTAAATCTTTAATCGCCTACAATTATCAATCTGCGAAATGAGATGACAGCTCTGCTTCTAACAATATAGTAAGAGATTCAGCTGTGATATCAACGACCCATTAAAACGCTTAATTAATAATAAGTATGATTTTAATTAATTAAATGTTACAACTCGAGAGATAGGTTGTCCCTGACATCTGTCAACAGATCTCTGATCACTTTTACTCCACTATTCCAGCGTTTCATAAGATTGACAAATTTAATTTCCCCGCGTTCTTTGATGCTTTGGTCAGCCAGGTAATAATCCGGCATCAAAATTTTCATCGCATCGTGTACTTCCTTCAAGCTTCCGCTCGCCAACAGGTAAGGATCGGAAAGCGACAGATCAGCCAAGGCTTCTGTCATGCTCGTGACATAATAGGGGCAATCCCAATCGTGTCTGTACGGCATATCACTTTTGACATTCACTTTCTGTAAAGGGTGTGAAAGGTCTTCTATAACTTCACCAATTGCATCCCCAAAAACATTGGAGTACTCGGTTATGAAATGGTTCCACCATCGGGGATGATGGGGCAGATCCTTAAGCAAGGTGTCACAAACATATACGCGTACCGGGAAATGAGGGTTTACCGAATCCATGATGAGCAACGAAGCACCGAAATGACCCTCTTTAGGCGAATGGCGGCTACAGATCACAAAATACTGGCAGGTATCGACACCCGTGTGATTTATCTCTACCATCCACTGTTTCACTTCATGCAGGCGTTCTTTCAGGTAACCCTTTTCAAAAACGACGTGCACATTACCGGCAGACTTGACAACGCATCTTTTACTGTTCTCTTCGAATACGTTGTTATTAGCCGGACGGCTTGCAAAGTGGTTGCCGCTATTATATCGTAAGCGGTCTGATTCAGGCGGATAGGTGGAAATATCTGCAATGTCCCCGGCCTCGGTCTGCTTTGCAGGTTGTACAGAACGGAACGGCACGTGCATGTTTTCACTGTCTATCCGGTGAGCAAGGTTGTAGATCCGCTGTTCGGCCGTCGCAAATAGTGGATCCCCACTCACCGGATCAAAATGGACATGGTCTATACCTCTAACCAAATGACGTGCTATACATCCCTCTTGCAACAATTGCTTTAGTGGATGAGCTGAATGTAAGAAAAAATCTCGTAAGGCATTATTTGACAAGTACTCCTCCAGCGACTGATCGAACCGGAGCGGCATTTCAGTTTGATAACGAATAACCCATTTCCGAAGGAAGCTTTGCACTTCGAGATTGAAATTACAATTGGCAGCTTCTGCCGTTTCGCGCGTACACGTTACTTGCTGCATGCAATTTTGATAATTGAGTGTGTTGATAGCCTTTATTATTTGAATATTAAACAATTTCTCAACTGATCGATGGTTAAGGTGATATCCAAACCGATCAATACAATGAACACGCTGATAATTCGGCCTGGCAAAACATAATTACGGTTACGACCTGATCAATCATATATAAATATTATAAGAGGAAAATGGTGACTTGGACAGAGGATTTCTGACACATCTAAAATAAATTAAAACTTTAATATTTTTACAATTTGTAAAAATTAATTGCTTGAAAGGACTCCTTATACAAAAGCTAAAATATAGGCATTGCTGTTTGACAACTGCTGGTCGTTCACAATGGGTGTTCATAAATCCTTTGCATGAGAATCGGTCTCAAATGCAGATTTTAGAAATCATTTAATTAGGTTTGGAATTTAACCGGATTCATATGCTTTGGTACGAAGATGAAATTCAACTTTTAGAAATGCAGCGCGCATCATTGAATTACCAGCCTGAAACTGTGTTTTATGGAAGTTCTTCTATAAGGCAGTGGACAGAACTGGCTGAAGATTTCAAGGATATGAACCCGGTTAATCTTGGTTTCGGTGGTAGCACGCTGGCTGCCTGTGCTTGGTTTTTTGAACGTATTCTCACTGATTACACGCCGAATAGAATTGTTGTCTACGCAGGTGATAATGATCTCGCTGATGGACGTCACCCGCAAGAGATCGCCATATCTTTTGAATATTTAACAAAAAGGGTAGCGGAAAAATATGGTTCCATACCTTGTTATTTTATTTCCCTGAAGCCAAGTCTCGCAAGATGGGGACTGATTGAACAGTTTAAATATGCCAACGAATTGATATCTGCAGCTATAGAGAGCAAGCATGTCAACTGGCATTGGGTAGATATATTCACACCTATGCTGGCCGACGGTGATCGACCGGATCCGGAATATTTTGTTGCCGACGGTCTTCATCTTAGCCGTAAAGGCTATCAACTCTGGACCAGCGTCTTAAAAAATGACATTGGTCTTGCGGAAGGCAATATTCACCGGTAATTACACCGACATTGTAACATACATAGCGATCATTTACAGCACAATGTGTTGGATACAAGCTGAAACACTGTAAACAACTGAACGACCATACCTAATCCGGAGGATTGTCAGAAACTAGCCTACCATGGAGATGATACGAATTCTACAATATGTTTTCATCTATATATCTTAAAAAACATAACCGTTATAATTTTAAATGTTGATCGGCCTTGTAACAGATGATCAAAAAAGGTCGCAGTACCGCGCCCCTTTTACGTCAAGTCTATCGTTGTATAATATGCGTTTAGATTTCCGCTAAAGCACTCTTGGTATTTCGCAAAGCCTGATAAGAATTCAAAGTATTCTTTAAGAAAAATATTGATCATTAAATTTCTCAACTGGTTAAACTATTTAAGGCTATCCTATATCTAAAAAATTTAGTAAGCATTAACCATTACCATCAATTATGAAGTTATCACATTCCATTATTGTATCAATCCTGACCCTGTGCCTTTCGGCTTGTTCCATGTATTCCCCAACTTACTTCGGATCTAAGTATCCCGCAACAAAGAATGTTCAATCTTTTTATTCTGCCTCCGACGTCAAACAGTCGTATGAAGTCATTGGTCATATGAACATTGCCACCGGTCGTTCAGCGTCTAGTCAAAATAAAACCAGGGAATCAGCAATCGAAAAGACAAAGGAAGTAGGAGGGGACGGTGTCATCTTTGCGGAGATCAACCGACAGGTAAATCAACACACTACGGATGATTATACCATCAAAGTGGATGTAATCAAATTCAAATAGCGCGCTTACCTTACGTTAGTTCGCTGTTAATGCAGTTAGCCATATTCGTTTCTCTGAAGCTTACCAGCTATAATATTTGTCAGAGGGATATACTCAAAAGTTATTATAGTTCGAACGTCGGATTTTTCTAAAAGCGTGTTAGCAAGCTTGCTGACCCGATTAAAACTATCCAAGAAAATTAAAGCATATTTTAGCCGAAATGGGAAAACACGGACTAACGAATCGATATGGATCGGTGATTTTTGCCGATGAGAAAATGATCAAGAACATATTTAAATAGTTCAGTTTACTTGTTGCCACATAAAAACGGTACCGTCTTTACGGCCTGGCAGTGTGCCTGGCCAATCCGCGGAATATACTTCGCCCGTGTTAGGGTCAAGGCCAACAAAGCGGTTTGTTTTTAACGATAGCAGCATACATTGGCCTCGCAGCATATCCTGCCAAACAAATAAACTGGCCTCAGATTCTTGCGGTAGCAAGCGCACATCAGCAGCTAAGCCAAGTCCGGTTACGGTAACAAAGCAGTTTCCTTTAACGGCCTGTAAAGCAACTTTTCCGTTCCCACGGTCAAGCACTTTAAACGAGCAGGCTTCAATTTTTTTTCCGGGTTTGTAGGTTTGCCCCGGGCAAAGCATCCCATGCGGATTGGCCCAAACCATGCGGTTATTAGCACGGTTGGTAAGCATAATGGTTTTACCGATAGGCAGGTTATTGGTTCTGCCAGCCATGGGCTCGGTAACGGTAAAGCGGCTAAAGGCTGCGTAACCACCATCTTGCCCCTTGGTGTTGTATGGAAAAAGTGCGAACCTGGTTCCCTGGAAGGTCTTTAGCTGATAGGGCAGGCGGATGCTATCACCAATGTTCTCGAAATCGTTGCCATCTGCACTGTAACTTAACTGTGCTATATCATCGTCAAAATTCCCGGATGCACGGAAATACACAAGAGGGGAGTTTAAAGGCTTATCAATTGTTTGTTGCTTATACTGATCAAACATGCGCAACATGTATCGATTTCCGTCGCGTAACACGCCTACCCATGCGAATGGGATGTTCATTAAACCAAGGCCGGCAACGTCGCCGTCTTTGAGGTTTTTGGCATTTAGTTGAACTGTTGCGTATGATTCCGGGCCAATACCTCTTTGCGTAAGCGTGTTGCGGGCCCAAAGAAAATCTTTAGCCGGCATGGTATTTAATTGTAGCGAACCTGCCTTTAGCTGCCATTTACTGTCGACAGGGTTATGGTTCCATTGCCATGCCGAAGCCAATTTACCCGATTTGAAATCATCGCTTCGCTGGTAGGGTGGGTGAGGCTTCTCAGGTATGCTTACTTTAGGCTTAAACCATGTACGTGGCGATCGGCCCAGGTTTCCCTCAATGCCAAAGAAAGGCCAGCCATTTTTCCAGGTAACCGGCGATAGAAACGTTGTTCTGCCTACCGACCGAAAATCCATCATGGAGAATCCCCACCAATCGCCGTTTGGCAAGTCTACTATACCGCCCTGGTGCATGGGCACCGAACCGAATACCCTGTCGTTCTGTTTAACAATGGTTAGCTTATCTGTGTCGGAAGGCAAGGGGGTATCAAGCCAAACATCTTTTGCAAACCAGCCTAAAGCGGTGCCCATGGTTTCTTTAGCGCTTATTACCGTGGTTTCATAAGGGCCGTAGATATTTGTAGCGCGTGCGCACTGTAAGCGGCCTGCATCTGCATTGGTTATATAATATTTGCCGTTTATTTTGTAAAAATGGTTACCCTCGCCCAAGGCGTTACCTTCAGGGATGATCACCCTTTCGCTGTAAGCTACAAAACCGCTTAGGTCGGGTTTCATCTCTATCATTTTTATCTCGCCAACGCCAAAAACGATGTAAAGCTTATTGTTCTCAAACAAAACGGAAAGGTCGTAAATATTGCGGCCAAGGTTATGCTGTTTCCATGGGCCGGCAGCATTTGTTGCTGTAAAAACCTGCAGCCCATGTTTGTTTATGTTAGAAAAAACGTAAAAAGTACCCTTATGGTACCGGATACAAGGTGCCCATATGCCTTGCCCGTAAGCTTCTCTACCATCAGTCAGATCAAACTCTTTCCCCAGGTTAAAACGTGTAAGCGCGTAGCTAACCACTTGCCAGTTCACCAAGTCCTTTGAGTGTAGCACGGGCAAACCCGGAACGCTATGCATGGTGGTACCCGTCATGTAAAAGTCGTTACCTACACGGATGATGTCCGGATCAGAAAATTCATCGTAAAAAAGCGGATTGGTGTAGGTTCCGTTCCCGTTATCGGCAGTCCATGATTGCGCATTAAGAGTAGGGCTAGCTAATATGCAGCCTATTATAAGTGTAAACAATCGTTTCATCAACAGGGCAATGGGCTTTTACTTAATTGGTATATTTATAGTGGAAAAAGTCAACATCTATGTAACCGCCATCAGCTTTGGTGTTGTAGCAGTAAATAGCTAAGCGGTCGCCGCGGTATGAGGCCCATCTTAGCTGGTAGCTTTCACCAAAGGTTTTAAAATCTTTGCCGTCGGTGCTGTAGCTATATGTGCTTAAGCCATCTAAGCCCCAGACAGAACGTAGCAACAGATATTCGCCGTTAATTACAGGGCCTTCTGTGGTTTTATCTTTGGTGCTAAAGGTCAGTTTCTTTTCTGTACCGGTGCATATCACACCTAAGGTTGAATAATATGGCGCGCCAAAATGAGATAAGCCTGCTTTTTGCCCATCAGCCATTCCGCTGATATCTATTTTTACGGTTACTTCATTGCTGGTTGTGCGGTATGTACGCTGGGTTAGCGTGTTGCCTGCATAAAGCAGATCATCTTTTAGCGGCGTAAAAGCATGTAACCTTAACCAGCCTTTTCGCTCTGTTAACGACCACTTATCTTGCTTCGGCTGATAATTCCACTCCCATTGCGGTTTAATTGAAGCGCCTGCAAACTCATCACTGCTTTGCGGAGTTACCCTTGGTTGGCCCGCTACTGGTTTTTTGGCTTCCCAAACCATTTCACCAATAGCTGCCTGGTTGGGTTGGCCTATCACCGGCCAGCCATCAAGCCAGGTTACCGGTAGTAAACTCAAGATACGGCCAGACCAATCTCCGGATCCATGGTGCGTTAAAAAATACCAGTGCCCTGATCGGGTTTCTACCAAACCACCCTGGTTAGGTTCATTATATTGCGGTTGGCCTTCACTAAGTTGCCTTGGGCCTTCGTAAGGTCCCCATATGTTTTTAGCACGCTCCATCATTAGCACGCGTACATTATTCCTAACCTCGCTGAACAAATGATAATAGTAGCCTTTTATCTTGTAAAGTTTATTAGCCTCGCTGCCATCTGATTGGTAAATAACTTTATCAGAACCCTTTATAAGCGATTTGCCATCAGCACTCATTTTAAACAAGTGTATCTTGTATCCATCTGCAAAATGCGTCCCGATGAGGTATGCCTGGCCGTCTTCGTCCCAGAAAGGGCAGCAATCATCCCAACCTTTTTCTGCCAATACGCGTGTCAAAGGCGCCCAGGGTCCTTCGGCTTTTTCGGCGGATGTCATGAAATAACCCTCATCAGGGTCGCCAAAATATACCCAAAAACGATTGTTATGATATCGTATAGCTCCGGCCCAGATACCTTTGCCGTATCGGTCCATTTGTTTATAGGTCATGGCCGGAGATATGGATGCGATATCGTTAACCGCATGGCCCAGGATCTTCCAGTTTACCAGGTCCTTTGAATTTAGAATAACAAAACCCGGAGAATATTGAAAGGTAGATGAAACAGCGTAATATTCAGTACCTACGCGTATGCAGTCCACGTCGCTGTAATCGCCAGGTAAAACAGGGTTGCGGTAGGTGCCGTTCCCCTGGTCGCCCCATTCGGTCCAGTTACCCCAAACCTGGCTGGTAGTTGTGGGTTGGCCGAAACAATTGTTTAGAAAAAAGCACGCATACAACGCGCAAATAGCCATAACTCTACAGTACATCATTCCTCAATTTAGGTGCTTTATAAATAGCAGTTACCGTTACAGATACGGATGAACTAAAATTAGTAGATGTAAAAATTGAGGTATTAGCAATTTAGGACTTTTTTTTATACAAAACCGACCATCAACAAGTGAAAAAAGTCAAAATGCATGGAAGATAATTTAAAATTTTATTTCTATCGAAATGATTTATGGCTTCAAACTAATTTACAATAGCTAATTCCACGCCATTTCGCGATAATAATGAATTAGCTTTTTGACCCAGCGCCTACTGTTTTCGAAATCATAACTTTCAAATTCCCCTAAACATAATGGAAGTAAATGAGGTTTAATACATCATTGGTCAGTTATATATAATAGACAACGATACACAATTTTACACCTCTATTGTGCCAATTCAACTGGAAATTACACTGGCAATCTTTGATTTACAATTCATTTTAAGTGGTTTCCTATATTCCATATAAATGATTCCGAACAATATCAAATAATTAAACCATAGGCCATTTATATGTGGACCTAAAGTTCAATAAAGGACAGCGGTTATTCTCAGAAGCAGTTGATTGTCTTGCGATAACAACTGAACGTCTGCAACTAACATTCGTCTCTTCCGACCCTTACATTTGTATCAACAAAACACATTATTATGGAAAAGATGATTAAAAGTTAGAAAGCGTTAGTACGTCGCTTTAATAAGTACAATTTATAAACATCGGAATAGCTGTTGTAACGTAGATGAATTTAATGATAACCTTGGCTTAAACTCGATTGAAACTTTATTAACAAGAATGTCAATGCCTGCTTGATTCAATATACACAGGCTTCGAGAAATGCACATTTAAGTTTATTGAATCTGCACATACTTTCTATATTAGGCAATGAACGGTGCATAGATAGGTGTATTAAAACAGTGTGACATTCGTTGTTACAGATTTTTTGGTGTTTATAAATAATTGATTTATAGTTTATTGCGTGAGGCGGTTCGAATCCCTCTCACACCGCTGAGAAACATGCTACAAATAAAAAGCCGCTAAATCGTATGATTTGGCGGCTTTTTTGTTTTCTATATTAAATCAGTTCGTTCTCGTGCACCAGTTTATGTTTCAGTGCAAATATGATAAGCCCACCTAAATTTTTAACTTTTACTTTTTCAAAAATCTTAATTCTACAACCCTCAACTGTTCGTTTGCTTAAATATACGGTATCGGCTATTTCCTGCGCGGTTTGCTGGCGACAGATCATTTGTATAATGGTTCTTTCTCGTTCGCTTAGTTCAATAGTATGGTCTGAAGTTGTTGATTTAAATTTGCTGCGTACGATCATGCCTGCAAGGGCGCTTGACGTTTTGGCACAGTAATAATTTTTACCTTCGTAAACACTTGTTACTGCTTCAGCTATTTCGTTTTTGTGTGCGTTTTTTAGCAGATAGCCTTTTGCGCCTGCTTCAAGCATTTCTACGATCAGGTTCTCTTCATTAAACATTGATAGTGCTATCACCTTAAGATCAGGCCATGTTTGTAACATCTGTTTGGTGCTTGCTATACCATCTAAAACCGGCATTTTAATATCTGTTAAAACAACATCTGGTTTTGCCTTATCTACTATGTCTAATAATTGCGCTCCATTGCTTGCACGGCCAACTACTTTGAAACCATGCTGGCGGGATAACATTAGAGATAGCCCATCCAAAAAATTTCATGATCATCTGCTATTACAATATCAATGTTGTGATGCATGATTTTTTCTATTTACTTAAAGCGTATCTTCAAATTAAGCTAAAATTAAAAAATTTAAAAGATAAAAACCTAAGAAAGAGGTACTTTTATTACATAATTGCAGCCCTGATCTATGGCTGATGTGATTGTTAGACTGGCATTCAAGATCTCGCATCTGCTCCTGATACTGCTTAAGCCTAATCCTCTTGCCATCTTTCCCATTTCGTTAGGGTTAAAGCCAATGCCGTTGTCAATTGACATTACGGTAACTTGATTGCCCACAACAGCTATAATTAACCGTAAACTTGTGGCTTGCGCATGTTTCATGGTATTATTAACTACTTCCTGGATGATACGAAACAAGTGGATCTCGATATTTTCGGGTAATTTGATGTCTTTTTTAGCATCAAAATCAATCTCTATAACCTTCGAACTATTTATCCTGAAAAGATATTCTTCAATTGCTTTGACCAAACCGTTCCTGCTTAGGCTTTCGGGCGAGAGATTATAAGAGATCTGCCTTAACCCGGTAATTGTTTCATCGATATGCGAGTTTGCTATATTGAGCAATGCCCTGTTGTCGGCACTGATGTTCTCAATACTTTGCATGTATAACTTAACCGATGAAAGCAATGGGCCAAGGCTATCGTGCAAGTCGTTTGCAATGCGTTTACGTTCCAGTTCCTGCATGGTTATCTCCGCGCGTATCATATCTTTTTGCAAGCGTATGTAACGCCTGTGATATCTGATAACCGATATCACAAAGAACATAATGATAAGCGCAATGATAACCGAAGTACTAACAACGGTATAAAATAATTTATCCTCCATTAATAACTGCGAAAGTTATATTTCTTGTTACGGCAAGCAATGTAATTATACCTGGCAATAAGCCCTATTGTGCAGGCATACATTATGTTAGTAATAGCATTTACATATGCAAATAAAACAATTATCTTATTGGCAACCATGGATTTATCTGATCCTATGAAAAAAGATGCCTCATAAATTATTTGATAAATAAAGAAAATGATAAATGATAGGGATAGCACAAAAACAGGATTTTTTAATAAGCTGTTCCGCTGATCTACCATGGAACGGTTTATCAAATTTATGCTTAGTAAAACAATCAGGAAAGCGTAGAATACTCTAAAATATGGACTGAAATTATTGAGATTTTTAAAAGCTATATTTTCGGTGAGCCAAAATGCGGTACACAAAGCCATCAGCCCAAAGAAAATAACAGGCGAGCGCCTGTTATTTAAAATATAAAGTTGGTAGATTATTAAACAGCATTCACACAAACTGTAGGTGTTAATTACAACAGCATTGCTCGTTCTTAGATATTCGATATCGTAATAGCTAAGCAACTCTGCCGCAAATGAAAGCAGTAGCACGCAAAAAAACGGCAGCCAGCAATCCTTTAACTTTTTTATTGCAAGTAATCCCACTATAATAGGCAGCAAAATAGACTCGCTTAAAAGAAAGGTAAATACAGTTTTCATGCTAAGCAAGCTTATTATTTCCGGCTCAGGGTACTGCACAATGTAGGGCATCGCTGGCCCACTTCCAATATTATAGGCGCGGAACTTGCAGATGCAGCGGAGTATGCGGCTGTTGCTGCCAAAGTATCGCGTTTACCTAATATATCTTCTCCCTTTGCATCTACACCTACTAATACAAAGCGGATAAGGCCTTTATCATCCTGCCCCACATAAATACGCATACCTTTTGCTCCTTTTTGGTTTAGCAGTAATGCAATCGCGTCGCGGTTAAACATCTCCGCGTCGGGCATGCTAAAGCTTTTGTCAAGATAATCGGGGCTTCTGAGTTGCCTCATTAACTCATTTTTTCCTTGCCTGTAACGTGTAGTTAATTCTTCTGCTTTGCTAACAGATATAACATGCCGTTGCGCGTTCCTCTGGTCATAAGGTATTTTTCCGTTACCGTGGTTTTTTTCCTGGCAGGCGGTTAACAAAGTAGCAGTTAAAACTCCCTGCACCAGCAGGTTAAAAGAAGATTTAAAAGTGATCATATGATTAGCTTATGTGGGTTACGGGTTTATTTGTACGATTTATCTATAGTTAATTATACCAAACAAAAATAGATAAAGAATCAGCAGCGCCATTGCGTAGTTATACGCAAAATATCTCCGTAGTTATACGCATAACTTTCAGTATACGTACTGTTTACCTCCAATTGAATTTGCCTCAACTTTGGATTGTTCGCTTATGAGAATGATAAGCGGTAACGAAAATAATTAACTAAAGATAAATACTTTTTACTATGTCTGCAATTGATGAAAAATACGATGATCTGTTCTCGCAGGGAGTGGATCTTGGAGCGGCAACAACCGATGAAATACTATTAGCTGATGGCGTTGGCTCCAGCCGGTCTTACGATAATGGTACCATTTACTACCACCCTGATTACGGCGCTTTTGAGGTAAACGGCGACATACTGGCGCGTTACATTGACCTTGGCGCAGAGCAAAGTTCTTTGGGCTACCCGTTGAGCGATGAGCAGGATGACACAACCGACAATGCAACCATCGGCCGTAAAAGTGAATTTGTAAATGGTGTAATAACCTGGACAACTACTGACGGTGCTATAGAAGCTTATTACGATAATAGCTCTAATACATCAGAAGAAGGAAATAACACTACTGAAGACGAAAATAAATCCGAAGAGGAAAATAACACCACTGAAGAGGAGAATACGACAGCGGAAGAAAGCAATAATACTGAAGAAGAGACGCCGACTGAACCATCTGAAATTGATACCTGGTTAAGTAACGATTATCCAACCCGCAAAATTACTGTTGGGCAGGCATTACAAATAGTCGATCATTTAATAAACGAACCAGATGCACAGTTGCAGATAAATGGCGGGGCTGTTAATCAAACCAACGTTACTACCGTGATAAGCGGCAATGGCGAAACAAAAGCGGTTGTGCGTGCCTATCGCATTAAGCCTGATGTGGTAAACGGCATTCAGTTTAAATACTTAACCGGCACTACCGCCAAGGTGATAGGGTTTATGGACAACATCGATCCACGTATGATAGTGTTCCTTTACAAAATGACCGCCTGGTTCAGGGATTTTTGGGGGCCAAATAACAACTGTACCGTCACCGAAGTGCATCACATTGGCATTGGCCATGGTAATCCAAACCATCTTTTTGATTGCCATAATACCGGCAGGGCAATTGATTTCGGTGGTCTTGCAGGCACTTTGTCAGACGGTTCAACATTTACGCTTAACATCCTGAACGATTGGGGCAAAAAGCCCGAGGTTACCAGCGGCGGCAAAACCTGTTTCAGGTTACAGGAAAGCGACGGGCTTATTTATAACCTGGCCCGCGACTATTATGGCTACGCCATGCAGCACTGCCAGGATAAATCACAAAACCAGGACGACCTGCTGAGCGACAGCGAACAAGCCGACAGGATGCTTGAATACAATCGACCTACGGTCTCGTCCTTTATTTGCCACCCGGACCACCCCGATGCATCGCTTAGAAAAGCACATGCTAACCACTATCATGTGCAAATAGGGGCAACCAACTATGAGGCAAACCCGCCGCTGTAGGTTCATACTTATCGCACAAACATTCAATCAAAAAATTAATAACCACTAATCTTTTTTACCATGTATGTAGAATTTAATGGCTCGGCAAAAGGCCCTCTTTGGGGCGTAAATACCGTTCAGGTAGCTTACTCAGATGCAGGCGAAACCTATACTTTACAAATCTTCCCCGATATCTGTAATGATGATCTAAAAAACTCAGGTAAACCTATGCATTTCTATATTATGCCAAACTCCGTACGGATGGCCAGGAATGATGATGGCAAATACCAGTTTCACTTTACAAAGTTTTCAGGTGTGTTAACTGAAGACAGCAACATTGGCACCAAAGGTCAGGAAGAGGTAGCAGGCGGTATGGTATCGTTTACCTCAACGTTGGAATTACCGCCGGGTGTTATAGACAGCCTTAAAGACCAAATTGCCCAACAAATAAAAAAGAATGCCAGCCTAAATAGCAACCCGCTGTTTATGTTTAAAAACCCTGATGCGCCTGCGTTTGAATTAGGCTTTGTACCGGTAGAAGAGAACATATTGGCCATATCAACCGCTACGCTTGGTGAAATTAATGACCCTGCTACGCCGCAGGATAATACTGATAAATGGCTTTGGGAAATGCAGGGCGACGGAAGAGGTTCACTTGATCCTAACGGCAAAAATGCATGTACTGCAATGATGGGTCAGTTCCCTGCTGCCTTGGTTGAAGCCGGCTTTAAAGGAGATAGCGGGCCGTTGTTCGTGCAGAACGCACTTAAACTCCGCTTTTATATCCCGTCTGTAGAGATCAAGGTTGTTGCCGATTATTCGAAGATCCATAACGCTTATGCCGAAAATACCAAGTATAAAGACAACTGGACCCAAAGCAACATTCACAGCATGTTTGAGGAAAATAACCTTTCGGGGTTTTGCAAAACTACTATTACTTATGGCGATGCGGAACTGACCGACAAGGACAAAGAGCTTTATAACGATATGGCCAACCAGGCTAAAGCGCTGATAATGGAAAATGTTAAAAAGTTCATTTTCGATCGCCAGCCGGTTCAATTGGCTCCTGCCGAGGCTGCCGATACCAAATCAAAGCAGTTGGAGATACAGTCGCACAGGTCGTCATCATGGTTTGGCCTGGTAAGATCAAGCAGCACCACCTATAGCTGGAAAGACAGCGACAACGGTTACAGCTATGCGCTTAACAAAAACTTTTCTGCCGATACCGCCCACATGGAAGACAGCACTACTATACAGGGCCCTTATTTTAAAACTACTGTAGTAAGCGGCAATATGCGCGGATTTTTCCAGGAGCTAAGCAAAGACCCCAAGGCAAAAGACGAGTATTTCAGCTTTGTGAACATGGGCGATGCCTTTAAAAAGATCCACGTTATAGCAACCTCCAGGGCTAACTGGCCAACTGAAACCAGCGAGCAGCCTTTAGATAAGCTGTTGCTATCAGTAGGATACCCCGATTCAAACGGCGTTGTGCAGTACCGTAACTCGGGCAGATATTATGATACCCTGGCTGGCAAACTTTCTGAAGATTTTGCTCCGGCTATCTGGACGAAAGATAACAAAGACAGGGTATACGTATTTGATTTTGCAGTTGATGATAATGTACCTGCCGATAAACGTAACCAGATATCGGTTAAACGTACCATCACTTATAAAGAAGATGAGCGCGTTAAAATAGACGACGATAACACTGTTGAAATACCCGAAGAAACAACCACCAACACACAGGTAGAGATCAAAGCAGACCTGGTAGGGCACCTGAAGGTAGCACCTATTTACCTGGCGGCAGATCTGAATAAACACATGCAGGTTGAGGTGACTTTTAACAAAGACGGCTTTTCGCCTTCAACCATCATGTTCAATACCGACAATGCAACAGAGAAACCTTCTTTTGAGGTTTGGACAGCCGATGCCGGCCAGGTAATGAAATGGTCATACAAAGTGAAGGTGACTTACAAAAGCTATGGCCCGCTTGATGCCATCGTTTACGAAGGCGATGAAGTGCCTATGTCTGGCAGTTACCCTAACGGTATCTCTATTAACCTGCCCAAGATGCCGGATGATCTGCTTGACCGTTTAACGGAATACAAACAAAAATCTAAACAGCTGGACGAGCTTGATGCCTAACCTTTCATAAAATAAACCTGCACGGGCAGAGCGTGCAGGTTTATCAAACAAAAATACTTACCCATAAAATATAAAGATCATGGCTTACGAATTTACAGGAACGCCAATTGGGCCTTACTATGGCGCAAACAGGATGCTGGTAGTAAAAAACGACGAAGAAGGAAATACATATCAGCTTAACATTTTTCCCGATCTGTTCAACGAGCAGCTGCGGGCAGCGGGCAGGCCGCTTCAGTTCTGGTACCTGCCTGATTCTCCTCGCATGGCCCGCTTTGAGAATGGCGATTACATGTTCCATTTTACAAAATTTGCAGGTGTCTTAACTGCCGACGATAATATCGCGGTGGCTTCGCCCGGGCAGCTTGAAGTAGCAGGTGGTATATTGGCGTTTACCTCAACATTAAAAATACCTGATAGCGTTATTACTAACACGATTGCCGAGCTTAAAAAGGACATTACCGACAACCCAAGGTACAGCGCCGATAGGTTATTTAAAGCCGGCAGTGATACCCAATTGGTTGACCTCGGTGTTGTGCCAATTATCGATAACGACGTTTTTATTTCATCGCTATCACCTGAAAATGTTGCCGACCCTAATACAGAAAGACCTGATAACCCATGGTTATGGAAAATGCAGGGCGAAGGTAAGGGCACCATTAACCCGGTGGGTAACAACGCTTACACCGCTATGGTGGGCCAGTACCCTGCGCAATTGTTAGAAGCGGGTTTCCATGGCGCATCAAGCCCCATTTTTGTGCACAACACATTAAAGCACAAATTTTATACAGGCTCTTTCAACGCATCTATCCACGGCGATTGGAGCGCAATTTATAATCACTTTTCTGCAGATGTGAAGGCCTCTTACCTGTTTGTAAAAGGAGAGATCCAGGCTGCGTTTAACAGCGCTGTTCAAAAAGGTATCATCAAGAAATCGATCACGATCGATAACGAGGTACTGACACCCGAACGCGAGAAATTGTACGAAGCCCAGGTTGATAAAACCTTCGATAAGTTTATGGAAGTTGCCCAAAAGGTGATCTTTGACCCGCAACCGCCAAAGGTAGAGAACGCAAAAGCTGCTGATACGGGCGCAATAGGTGTAAGTTTTGCACTGAAATTTGAGCACAATGAGACCCATCTGCAACTTGATTTTCAGGAAGAGATCAACGAAACGTACATAAAAGATAACACCATATCTGCCCACTTAATGGGCTTCTACGAGACCTTAAAAGACGATCCGGCAAACGAGGCAAAATATTTTGATACTGTACACCTGGCCGGAGGCTTCCGCAAGATACATGTTATTGCATCTGCCCGTGCTTTCTGGCCGGACGAGAATGGTAACGGGGGAGACCCGATAGATCAGCTATTACTACAGGTAGGTTATCCTGATAGTACGGGGGCCATTGTATATAAAAATTCAGGTTTATTCATGGATAGTGTGGGTGCCGAAAAATCTACAGCGCTGGCACCCGCCGTATGGACACGCAAGTTTAAAGATCGCATTATCATATTTGATTTCGAGCGCCAGGACAACCTGCCTGCCGATCAGCAAAGCGTAATCTACGTTAAACGCGAGATCCGTTTTCTGGAAAAACCAAATGTAGAAGTGCCGGATCATACGCTCAAGATCAGCGAAGAGAAAACTACCGAACACAGCATTGAAGTAAAAGCCGAGGTGCTGGGTACTTTACGTGTTGGGCCCATTGAACTGGATACCACGCTTGATGACCGCACCAAAATGATGATCACCTTTAGAAGGGCAGATCGCGACCCGGTAACTTTAAGGTTTACTGCCGACACACTTGCCAACCCACAATTTTTTGAAGCTTGGACTGCAGACCCTAAGGATGCTGTAAAATGGAGTTACCAGGTAACTATGATCATAGAAAGCCGTGTAGCTGGCATCCCATCGGTTACCTACACCGGCGACGAGATCGAATTGGCTGGCAGCGTACCGCTTATTGCAAAAACACCGTTCCCTCCAGCTGATTTAAAAGAGCAAATAGAAAAGCTCAAAAAAGCAGCAGAGAACCTCGTAGACTTTTAATACCCAAGCAATGCCACAGATAAAAACAATAGAAGCGGCTAACAAGCAACACCTGGAGTGGCCATCCATTCCGGGTGTTATAGCCCGGCTTGACCTTAGGCTAAAGCAAAGCGGTGATGTTTTTGGCAAAATATCATTTACCGCATCGGTATACATAAAGCAGGATAGTAGTGCTGTTCTTGACGGGACACTGATTGACAAAATAGTCATGCAAACCGGTTACCCCGATAGTAGTAACTATATAACTTTTAAAAACTCGGGCACCTTACTCAATAGCGATAAGCAAACCCTGCAACCTATGATATGGGTGGCAGGTAATAGCGGCAGCATATTAAAAACAGTTTTTGCCAGTAACAGTAACAATACCGTGTTGGTGAAATATGAGATACAGCTTAACCTGCAAAAAGCAAAGGCGTTGGGCCTGTCTGATTCCTTTTCGTCGGCGATAGAAATTAAAGTAAGTAAGGATGACACTACCAGTCACCTGGTAACCATCTTAATCAATTGAGGGATAGCAAAATGACAAATATTAAGTTCAACAAAATTAACCCGGCGCTTTTTACCCGGGTACAACCTATAGCAATGACACCGCCGGATACTGCTACGGTTACCGCTGCAATATCAAGGCTAAATACCCGCATGCGGTTTCAGGAATTTGCTGATGTGCCGCTGGTAAATTACATTATGCCGGCAGAGGTAGCTGTTACAGGGCCTATCATTGATGATGGTTCTACAACGGTGTTTCAGGATGTACATGGCAACGGTCAGTGGTTGCTCCCTACTTTCACTAAAAAAGCCCCGTTACAAGGTGGCTTTAGTTTTGCGTGCACAAAAAATGGCAAAACAAGCGATAGCACCGGCAATATCATTGATAACCACACTGGGACCATTACTATTAACCTGGATACCAATCTGCCGGCCCCCGATCAGGATGTTACTATAGCAGGGGACAAAGTATTGCCCTTAAACAACATAACGGCAGTTTTAAATTTTAAACTGGCTAATGGCCAGGTGCTTACTTACCAGCCGGTTGTTGCCATGGCAGGCACCGTTTGTACCTTAACTTTTAATGCAGATGATCTTGGCGTTTTAACTAACCTCTACAAGATCCTGTCAGACCCTACATCACTACCTTTTTGTTCACTTGTTATCCAGGGTACTTACTGGGGTTTCAGAAAAAAACAAGAACCGCAGAAACTGATCAAGTTTCGCAATTTTGTTAAGCTTAACCAAGCTGTGGCTTTTAGCCAACGTTTAAAACCGCTTGAGGTTCAGCCCGCCTTTTCCGTAAATCGCCGCATTTTCAGAACCCTTGGGGTTGACGAGGTGTCTGAGAATACTGATCTTCCGGATCCCTACGTCGCGCCGGAAAATCCTCCAGAAGAACCCCCACCGGTTGAAGACCCACAGATCACTGAGGTGCCTGAAACTGCACCGGAAGAAGTACCACAAGATGATGCGCCAAAGTACGAGCAAGTAGATAATGTACCTTACATTACAATTATACCTGTGAGTTTCGATTGCGCAACTTATCCCAATAATTATGTTGTTGTAGATGGCGATAGCCAAACAGTTTTTGGATGTAACCCACCCTTTGACACCAGTATAACAAGTAAACATGCGTATGCGCAATTTTCTATCTTAACGGGCTCGTTGTCAGACGAACATTATGGTATAAACGCCATCTACCGCAATCAGCTCAATAACAACTACCTTATTGTGCCCGAGCAATACCTTATTGTTTTAGAAGATCCGTCTGATACCAAACAGCTTGTACCATCGGCATATCTGAATACAACTATAGATCTCAATGATGCGGATGGCGTTGGCAAATCAACCGCCAACTTTAAGTTCAATGTTGCGCCCAATTTATCGGCGTGGCAGGTTCGTAAAATAAAGGAGCTGATAGTAAAAAACCTGCCCCAAAACCTGGGTAAAACCGTCAATGATATCTACATAGAATATCCGCAGGTTTTAGATGCTGCGCAGAGCCAGCAATTATTTAACGGGCACAACATCCCGGTGGCCGAGGCAGTATACCTGGGTGCAACTACCAGCAAGGCCAATAGCTTAAACTTATTCCATATTGAATTTAAACAAGTGCCTATCCATGATGGTACGGCTGCAACTTTAGCAGGATTGTTAAAATCAACAGCCGGCGGCATTGTAGACAAATTTGTGTGGAAAGTTGATACCCCTGCAGATATTGTTGTGCAATCGGCAGTTAAACTCTCGCTGTTTGCTGTTACAGGCGATGCTTTGAGTTACAGCGTAAATGTGGCGGATGATACTAAATATCTATCGAACAATAGTTTATACGATGTTGCCATAAACAGCTACAGCAATAGTGGGGCAACTACGGATGTTACCCCTCCCGCGCTTATAGGCGGTAACAATACAGTAGCCACCTCATCATTAGATTTTGGCGCGGCTATCAGCAATGTTAGCGATCTTAACTATGCCTACAAAGCTGATGATGACTATGTAAATCAAGTGCTTAAAGAACTCCGTTTTAACGCCGACGAGGTTGATGACAGCATTATTGTGACCAACAATACCGGCTTATTTGCTAAGCACAACATTAAGCAGATAGATTTTAACATAAGCATTACCAGATCCGGCGATACAGACCCGGCCAACGTGCTTACGTCAGCAACAAAGAGCATCACCGAAGACGGGGTTATCAATCATATCTCTTTTATTCTACCTGTAGCTAATTATCTGAGCAACTGGTCGGCCATTTACTACACGGTAATAACATTTGCCGATGGTACAGCTCAGTTAGCAACAGACCCGGTGCTGATTGATGATATAAACAGAATAGGCAAGGTGATTAACCTTACGGCAATATCATTAGGATTTAACTAAACAAACACTAAATACAAACCATGAAAAAGCAATTCTTTTACAGAAGCCCCGATATAAACGGAAACGGGGGTGGTGACGATGAACAACCTGTTAATGAGACATCAATAGACTCGGCCGAAGAAACCAGCAGCGAAGAAGGCGCAACCGATGGAGATACAACCTTAGGCGAAGAAACCACATCTGAAGACGACGCAATTGACGAGGACGCTACCTCAGACGAAGAAACCGGTTCTGAAGATGGCGCAACTGATGAGGATAACACAGAGTTAGCTGACGAGAACACCAGCGAAGACGGCGCAACCGACGGAAACAATACCGAAGAGGGAGAAACATCAACCAACGAAGAGGAAACGCCTGAAGAGGGTAATACTGAAGAGGGAGAAACATCAACCAACGAAGAGGAAACGCCTGAAAAGGGTAATACTGAAGAGGGAGAAACATCAACCAACGAAGAAGAAACTTCTGAAGATGGTAATACTGAAGAGAGCGAAACATCAACCAACGAAGAGGAAACGCCTGAAGAAGGTAATGCAGAGGAAGGAGAAACATCAACCAACGAAGAGGAAACGCCAGAAGAAGGTAATACTGAGGAAGGACAAACATCAACCAAAGAAGAGGAAACGCCAAGAGAGGGTAGTACTGAAGAAGGAGAAACATCAAACAACGGAGAGGAAACACCTGAAGAGGAGCAACCTGAAGAGAGTAATAACGAAGAAAAAGAACCCCTTGTTGAAGAAGAGTTTCCCAAAAACAACAATGGCGGCGGCCAGCAGTCATCTAATGAGGCAGAAGCGCCAAAAGAGAACAATTTGGTGTCTGCCCCGCCGGTTGCTGTAGCATGGCCCGGCAATTTAAGCCAGTCGCCTGTTAGTTCTCCGGGTGATGAACTGGCTGCTTTTATAACAGCCATTAAAGCTAACCGGGCCAACGTACCCGAGCATCTTACCGATAAAAATAAGGTGAAGAATGGGTATATGTACGATCCATTCTCAGGCAAATCACAGCCACAGCCCGCATCTATACAGCCCAACACTGTAGATGCCTGGATATGGGAAGAGCTACGGAGCGAGGGCAGTTACACCTCAATTAACACTTATGATAATATGGTGGTTACCTGGGGAAGGGGGGTAGCAGGTGCCAATATTGCCAAAGTGCTTAAAAGTGTATTCAGCGCTCATAGTGATATACAAACAGAGTTTAACAACGTTGGTATAGCCTTAAACACCAACGCCATACTGCAGGTGGTTGATACAACCCAGAACTGTGTTAAAGAAGCAAGTTTTGCATTGCAAACAATTAAAGCCGATAAAAAGCTTCTTGATTTCCTTGTCGACATCTCGTTAAATGATAAGTACAAGGAAGTTTTCTTAGATGCACAATGGAGCTTTGTTAAAACTTTTAACTCAACTTTATTTGCCCATGTAAATGCAAGTAATTGGAGTAAAGATGCTGTACAACTGATGTTTCATTTTAACTGGTGGTTGCCGGCCTATGCCTGGAATGGCCATCCGCAAAATTACAAGGATACCGGCGGCGACGTACACAAGATCATCTACATTTTTGCCGGTAACCTTAATAAGAACGCCGTGTTGGTAGGTTATCTAAAGAAATTTGCAGGCAATGCCTTTAGCAAATACGTAGCAAAACTGGAATACGAAACGCAACCATCAGGCGAGCATATAGTGTTTGAGGATGCAGGGAAAACCTATTATTTCCCTAAGCTTTAGTTATAAGATCCAAAAACACATAACCAACTGATCTAAGGGGGAAGTAAATAATTACTTCCCCTTTTTTATTGTATTGTGTTACTGTGGCTGCTTCGAGATTTTGAAAAGTTACCTTTATCGCTGACTTATTGCATGTCGTTTGCTATCAATACCCCATCAAGTCAGCTACGGGGTTGTTTCTTTTGGAGTCAGTTTTAATTAGTTGGGGTTTGATCAATTGGGTGAATGGCATCAGGTTGATGTATGGTTTGGCCAAATTTTAAAAGAGTCCCCATGCACCAGCTGACGGCGACCTCAAACCAAAATTAATGCAATTACAAATGTCTCAAGAATAAAGTAATAATCTTCTATCGTTTAATTAACTTAGCAGATTATAAGCCAATTAACCCCGTGCCTGGTTACGAAAAATTAGATGAAGAACAATTGCTCCTTAATTTAAAACGAGGGGACGATGCCGTATTCACGGAAATTTATAATAGGCACTGGGAAGAAATGCTGAACATCGCTTACCGTCGTCTCGGGTCCCGTGAGGATGCAGAAGAGGTGGTTCAGGAGGTATTTGTAAGTCTATTCTTACGAAAGCAGGAAATTTCACTTCGAACTTCGCTTACAATTTACCTCAGGGCAGCCTTAAAGTATAAGGTGATCGATGCTTACCGCTCGCAACAAATGCATATAAGGCACATCAGCAATATCCTTTCTGAAACGTCTACTAATTATGACGCCCCCGATCAGAAAATGTCTTTGAAAGAAATGCAACGTGATGTTATGGAAATAGTTGAAAAGTTACCGGTTAAGTGCAGGGAAGTTTTTGTGAAAAGCCGTTTCGAACACCTTTCGCATCAGCTGATTGCCGAAAGCATGGGTATATCTGTAAGCACAGTTAAAAAGCACATCTGCAAAGCAACCGCATTAATCCGCAAGGAAATGAACAAGAACGAGGCAGATTTGCTGTTTTTGCTGCTGATTTTCTTGTCAACCAAGAGATAATTATTTTCAATAAAATAATTGACTGTATATCAAGTATTTACATATTTTTTAGTTCTTTTTTGTTTTTTGAATAGAACCTTGGCGCATCTTGTTCGAGTATACTTATATGAACAAAAAGCAAGGTAACTACGATGAGCATATACTGACGCTGATTGCTAAATATCAGGAGGGGATAGCCACCGAAGATGAAATAAGGCAAATAGATTTTTGGTACGATAATCCGCCGTCATCAGAAAAGTACGCGGACGGTATGTCAGAGTTTACCAAGGCTAAAAAGAGAAGCAGGTTACTTGAAAATATCTATGATGAGATTAGCAAGCGCACTGCTAAGCAACCACAACTCAATTCCAAAAAGTTTATCCGTACTGTTTTTGCTATTGCAGCAATTGTATTGGTTGCTCTCGGAGCGGGATTTATATTACTCCAAACTTACCTTAAACATGATTCGGTTCAGCCTTTGACTTCTGCCGCTTTGATCAAACCTGCTTCTTCAAAGACATTATTAACCTTGAGTAATGGTCGGCAGATCGTCTTGAATGACGCGAAAGCGGGCGTGTTGGCAAATCAGGGTGACGCAATAATCACGAAAAATAGTAATAATAACATCGTTTATAACACCGGGACATCACTGAGCAGTAAAGTGGAATATAACACGATGGCTACTTTGCGCGGCGGCGAATATCACCTGGTCTTAGCTGATGGAACAAACGTATGGTTAAATGCAGCATCATCCATAAGGTACCCAACTTCGTTCCCTGGAAAGGAAAGAATTGTAGAGGTATCAGGGGAAGCTTATTTTGAAGTTGCACATGATATTGCTAAACCTTTCAAAGTTGTCTCTAAAGGGCAAACGATTGAAGTATTGGGAACGCATTTCAATGTAAATGCTTACGCCAATGAGCCGGACATTAAAACAACCTTGCTCCAAGGCTCGGTGAAGGTAACCGCTTATGGCATTAAAAATATCCTAAAACCTGGTCAGCAAGCTGCTGCCAGTGTGGTCGGGACGACTGTTTCAGAAGTCGATACAAAGGAAGTAGTTGCCTGGAAGGAAGGTTATTTCGAGTTTAGCGATGCAGATATACAAACGGTAATGCGAGAACTGTCCAGGTGGTATGACGTCGAAGTTGTTTTTGAAGGAAAAATACCTTCAGAAACTTTTACGGGCAGGGTATCTAAATTTCTGGATCTGAATCAGGTTTTGACACTTGTAAAATCACCCAAGATTCACATTGTTACTACGGGAAGGAGGATTATGATCAAAGAATAATTACGCTCTACATGGTCGTAATCACAAAAAAAGCTATTAGTGCTCGAACACTAATAGCCAAGGCTGGATTACGTTAACAATTTCCTATTCCTATTAACTTTTAAACCAGTTATACAAATGTATAAAAATTATACGCCTAAGTGTGCTTTGCCCAATCGGTGCGTAAACAAAGTGCTGCAAATTATGAGATTGACCACCTTGATGCTAATTGCATCTTTTATCCATGTCAGTGCAGCTTCACTGGCGCAAAAAATAAGCCTTACCGAAAAGGGATCATCACTGAAAAAAGTTTGCAAAAACATCAGTTTGCAAACCGGCTATTCCTTTATTATCAGCGGAAGTGTTTACAAACAATCCAAACCTGTAACCATAATGGTTAAGAACACTGAATTGCCTGAAGTGCTGAACATGATATTTAAAGATCAGCCTATCAGATACCAGTTGCAGGATAAGATAATTGTGCTGAGTGTTGAACAACCAGACAATTCTGCAGCTCAGTTACAGAAGACACAGTTAAGACAGCAAAAAATCACAGGTAAAATCACAGATGAAAAGGGCTTACCCCTTGTAGGTGTTACCATAAAAGTCAAGAACACAACGAAAGGTGCTGTAAGTGATGTAAATGGTCATTTTATAATAGATGCTACAATTGGTGACGTGCTTGTGGTATCTTATGTTGGCTTCGTAGCAACGGAGTATACCATTAAAGACCAGAGCCCTGTAAATATTATACTCCAGGAAGCTAAAAATGAACTTAACGCAGTTGTGGTTACCGCCTTGGGTATTAAAAGGTCAGCAAAAGCTCTTACATACAATGTTCAGGAACTTAAGGGTAACGACATCAACGCACAGAACGACGGTAACTTTGTTAATAACTTGATTGGTAAGGTCGCAGGTGCGACTATTAATACCAGTGCTACCGGAATTGGTGGTTCAGCGAGAGTTGTTTTAAGAGGTACAAAGTCGCTGAACGACAGCAAAAATAACGCACTTTATGTTGTTGATGGAGTGCCACTTTTCAATTTCAATGGTGCCGGTACAGGTGTTCCCGGTGTATTTGATGGTGCAAATGCAAGTTCCGATGGTATTTCGCAGCTAAATCCTGACGACATCGAATCATTATCTGTTTTGACAGGCCCCGCAGCAGCCGCGTTGTACGGGAGCAACGCCTCAGGCGGTGTTATCCTGATCACGACCAAAAAAGGTATAGCTAACAAAACCAATGTCAGCCTTTCAAGCAGTACCAGCTTTTTTAGTCCCTTCGTGTTACCAAGATTTCAAAATACGTACGGCGCTTCAAGTCCTGGCGCATTTGATAGCTGGGGCGCTAAATTGTCTACACCCTCTACGTACAACCCGAAAGACTTTTTTCAAACCGGTATGTACCTGGATAATAGTGTGAGCTTATCAACCGGTACTGAGAAAAACCAAACTTATATTTCGGCTGCAAAAACAAATGGTAGCGGAATTATCCCTAATAATAAGTTAGACCGCCTGAACCTAACCTTGCGCAATACCGCAAATTTTTTCAACGATAAGTTGCAGATGGACCTCGGGGTGATGTATGTAAAGCAGAACGATCAAAATCTGATTACACAGGGTTTATACAACAATCCGCTGGTAAGCGCATATCTATTGCCCAGAGATGAGGACATAGCGAAATATCAGCTTTATGAGCGTTATGATGCCACCCGGAATTTCAAAACGCAGTTCTGGCCTTATGGTAGTCAGGGTTATGCCATGCAAAATCCCTATTGGATAGTGAACAGAGATATTAATACTAACCAAACCAGCCGCTATCTACTTAATGCAACAGCTAAATATACGATCAACAATTGGCTAAATGTCGTATCGCGCGCTAAGTATGATAATACACAATTGGTCAATGAAACTAAAAATAGTGCTTCCACTACCACAGAATTAGCAGGCGTTAATGGGCTATACGCGATAAATAATACCAGTCAATATCAAACTTATGTTGATGTTCTTTTAAATGCTACTCACAAAATAAAAGATTTTAGCGTTAATGCATTTTTAGGTGCCAGTTATGACAATAGGCAGAGAACTTCAAATTATTTCGGTGGCGACTTAGCCACAATTCCAAATTTCTTTATCACATCAAATGTCGATCTTGGTAGCCCCAGAACTAAAATAATTCCCGGCTTTAACCGTACGCAAAACCAGGCTGTATATGGTACTACTCAATTTGCTTACAAAAACAGTTTGTTTTTAGATGTAACCGGGCGTAACGACTGGAATTCAGGGCTATCGCGTTCAACTAACGTATCATTGTTTTATCCGTCGGTAGGTTTATCTGGAATTATTACCGATCTGCTTAAAATAAACTCCAATACTTTATCTTATCTCAAAGCACGAGGATCATACAGCGAAGTGGGTACACCACCGGATCCATACCTGACCAATCCAAATTATCCTTTCAGTAATTACACGGTAAATACCGAAGGGATATTCGTTGTCAGTACATTACAACCAGAACGTACAAAATCATACGAAGCCGGTATCAATGCACGCTTCTTTAATAACGTTATCACCCTGGACGTAACCGGTTATAAATCATCAACCTATAACCAAATATTTGATTACCAGGCAAATACAGCCGGTCAAAACAGTTCGGGAAAACAGCGTGTCAACGCGGGTAGGGTAGATAATAAAGGTATGGAAGTAAACCTGGGTGTCAATACTGTTATTGGCCCTGTTAAATGGGTTTCTAATGTGGTTTTTTCATTCAACAGGAACAAGATTAGGGAGCTTTACAGCATTCCGAATTCGCAGGGAAAACTTATTCCGCAAGATTCGGTAGTAGCTGCAACACTCGGCAACTATCAGCAAAGGCCAACAGTTGGGGGTACAACGGGTGATATTTATGTTAACACATTAAAAACGGATGAATATGGTTATATCGTAGTTGATCCGCGTACCAGGCAGGTTTTTGCTGATAACAACAAGTACATCTATGCCGGAACTGCCGATCCCCGTTATAATATTGCGATGCGTAACAACTTTACCTACAAGGGAGTTTCGCTGGGCTTTTTAGTTGACGCACGAATAGGTGGAGTAGGCGTATCTGCCACCCAGGCCCTTATGGATAGGTATGGTGTTTCCGAGGCTTCTGCCGATGCGCGCGCAGCCGGTGGCGTATTTATCAACGGGGGGCTCGTTCCTGCGAAAGATTATTATGCCGTAACCGGCGGCGGCGCTACTGGTATTGGCGCTCCTTATGTGTATAGTGCAACAAACGTGCGTCTAAGGGAGGCAATGTTGAGCTACCATTTTCCGGCTTCTTTTTTCAGCAATAAATTGAAAGGAGCAACGCTTGGCCTGACCGGGAAAAACCTGTTTATGTTCTACAATAAAGCACCGTTTGATCCTGAGTCAACCGCCTCTACCGGAACTTTTTATCAGGGTATCGATATGTTCAGACAGCCGAGTTACCGCAGCATAGGTTTTAACGTATCGGTTCAATTTTAATAACATCAATTCATACGCAAATGATCAAAAATATTTATCGCTGCTTAAGCATCAAAAGAGCGATGCTGGCGTGTAGCCTAATTGCCATCAGTGTCCTCGTCTCATGTACGAAGAATTTTGATGCCATTAACACCGACCCTACCCAGGTCACACCGGAAATGCTCAAGGCGGATAACCGTTACATTGGGGTATTTATCGTGCAAATGGAGAAAAACGTTTTTCCCATTTCCAACCAGGGTACCGGGCCGAACAACTTCGGGGACGAAATGTATCAGATCACGCAAAATCTGGCTGGGGATATATTTTCAGGACAACAAGGGGCAACAGGTACGTGGTTTGGTGGTTCAAATAATACAACTTACAATCTGATACCCAGCTGGACCGGTGCCTATTTTGACCGCGCCTATATCGGGGTTTTTGCCGCATATAAAACCATACAGCAAACGGTTAAAACCCAGGCGCCTGATGTTTACGCCTTAGCACAAATTTTGAAAGTTGCGGCCTTCCAGCGTGCTACAGATATGTACGGCCCTATGCCTTACACACGTGCAGGTAGTTCAGATGCGACAATTAACTACGATAGTCAGCAGGTGATCTACCAGAGTTTCTTTAAAGAGTTAGACTCCGCAAGAACTGTACTTAAGGATTACCTCGTGAAAAACCCTTCAGGAAAGCCACTGGTAAATTACGACGCGGTTTATGCGGGTGACTATGCCAAATGGATAAGATTTGCTAATTCCCTCAGGCTGCGGATGGCTATGCGTATTGTTTACGCTGATGCTGCTTTGGCCAAAACAAACGCAGAAGATGCAGTCAATGATTCTTATGGTGTATTTACGGCAAATGGAGATAACGCTGCTTTGGGCACTTATACGAATTACAACTATCACAACCCACTGGAAGTGATAACCAACAGTTTTGGGGATGTAAGGATGGGTGCCACGATGGAGTGCTACCTGAAAGGCTATAATGACCCTCGTATCTCCTCGTATTTTAAGGCGTCTGATTTTGGAGGCTACCATGGCGTTCGTACAGGTATTAATGTTGATCGTAGCGGTTACATCAAGTGTTCGGCAATAAATGTGAATCAAACCACATCAATACCCTGGATGAGTTACCCTGAGGTGCTTTTTCTGCGTGCCGAAGGCGCATTACGAGGCTGGAACATGGGTGGCGGCGGTGCAGGCATTCTTTACGCCCAGGGTGTAACCGCATCTTTTGCCCAAAACAATGCAGGTGATGCATCGGGTTATCTAAGTGATGCTACCAGCACGCCAACAAGTTACACGGATCCAGTAAACAGCAGCAATAGCTTCAACAGCAACCCCAGCAACATTACAATCAAATGGGATGACAACGCTTCATTTGAGAAAAGCCTGGAACGCATCATAACGCAGAAATGGATCGCTGTTTTTCCTGACGGACAGGAGGCTTGGAGCGAATTCAGAAGGACCGGGTATCCAAAAATTCTGCCGGTGCTGGTCAACAACAGTTCCGGTACTATCAACACCACTACACAAATTCGGAGGCTACCCTTCACCCAAAACCAATATAGCACCAATCCTGCAGGTGTTGCCTCGGGCGTGGCATTGCTTGGCGGTCCGGATAATGGCGGGACAAAGCTTTGGTGGGATAAAAAATAACGTTTGGGCATTTACTAATAGATTATGAAAATGAAATTTAAAAGATGCATTCAACTGGGCTTTTTGCTTGTATGTGCATGTTCGATAGCTGCGTGCAAAAAACAGAATATACCGGCACCGCTGGACCTGCAAAAACCTACCGTTTACAGCGACGACTACTATATTAAATTACGTGCCTATAAAAATTCGGACCACGCTAAATTCTTTCTTTGGCTGGCAGATTATAACGTAAAAGGCGCCACTACAGCATCACTTGGGGAACGTTTTGCCGGTGTGCCGGACAGCGTTGATATCATCAGTCTTTGGGGCGGGATGCCGGACTCTGTAAATAATCCGAACGATTACAAGGAAATGAGATTTTCGCAGCGGGTTAAAGGGACAAAGATGCTCAACGTAACACTGATAACACAAGACCGCTTAACCAAATATACACAGGATGATAAAGGCATCAGGGATTTTGCAGACGCACTTGTTAAAGATACCTATGACCACGATTTGGACGGATTGGATGTGGACTATGAACCTAACGGCGGATTTTATCAGAATCAGGATAATTTTATCAAATTGATGTTGAGGCTTTCTCAATTTCTTGGGCCAAAATCCGGAACCGGAAAAATCCTGGATATCGATTATTATGGCGATACCCCGCCCAATGTGTTAGCACCCTACGTTGACTTTGTTGTACAGCAAGCTTACGGTAATGGATCTGCAGCAGGTTTACAGAGCGCTTATAATAGCATAAGCGGCGGTTACAAACCAGGTCAATATTATCCTGCCGAAACTTTCGGCGACTATTATTCGACCGGCGGTGTTCAGTTCAGAGACGTAAATGGTAACACGGTGACCTCTTTGTTGGGTTTCGGTCAGTGGAACCCTACACAAGGCCGCAAGGGGGGCTTTGGGGTATTCTACGGCCAGCGTGATTATTATAATCCTGCTCCTTATGGTTACATCAGGCAAGCCATACAGGCTTGTAATCCTGCAAAAAAATAAATCATGAAAAATCAAAAAATCATACATACACAATATTTCAGCCTTTCAATATTCTTTTTGGGTTTGATCGCGCTGGTTGCCGGTGTCGCAGTTGTAGGTTGCAAAAAAGAACCCGCTTATCAGGATAAGGTGCTCGTTACAGGCACTGATGTGAACAACACCGTGAATTTTACTGTTGACGGTGCAGGATCGAGTACTGCTATCACGGCTACAGCCAGTGGTATTGTTAACCAGGATGTAAACGTTACGTTCAAAATAGACACTACCTTACTGGCAGCCTATAACCAAAAAAACGGAACGAATTTCCGCGTTCCACCAGCGGGTAGCTTCACATTGATAGGAAATGAAGGTACTATCAAAGCAGGTACAAATGTGTCTGGCGCCGTGTCATTGAAAATAGTAAACACGGACAATTTTGTTGACGGACGTAACTACATGATCCCCGTATCTATAAGTGTTCCGCAACAGAGTTTGGAGGTTTTGGAAACCTCAAAAACCGCTTTTGTGAAATTGAATAAAGTGGTAGTAACAAGCGTTTTCAATACCACAAACGGGAGAAGTTTTGTGAAAACTTTCCCCAAAGTTTTAAGTCTTCCAAATTTCACGTTTGAGTTTCGAATAAATGTTTCCCAATTCGGTTCCGGCTTTCATATCAGCAGGTTAGGGGTTTTTCAGGACACTTTAGCTGATAACAGCGGGCATTCCTTTAATCTTTTCAGGTTTGGTGAACTATCTGACGATATAAACCAATTGCAATGGATTAACACGGCCGGTAAAATATCCTCAAAAACACGATTTGCCACCAATACATGGTATACGGTTTCATGTGTGTTTGATGGCAACACTTGCACCATGTATGTAAATGGTGTGGCAGATGGATCATTCCCAGCCGCCGGGGCCAAATTTAATTTTAATGAATTAGACTTGCTGTTTGACGGTCAACCGCTACCCGGATATGTGAGTGAAGTTCGACTTTGGTCGAAGGCGTTAACGACAGGTGAAATGCAAAATGGCTTTTGTGGAGTAGACCCCTCGTCACCGGGTTTGGTTGCCTACTGGAGATTCAACGAAGGAAAAGGAAAAATTATAAATGACTATTCAGGCCATGGTTATACCTTTTCATTAGATGCTGACGCTAATTGGGCGGCAGGTATCAGATGTCCTAACTAACTATTCAATTATAAGTAACATGAAAAAATACAATGCGTTTACAATAGCGGCAGGTCTAACAGCTTTCTGCATGATAATGCTTTTCGCCTGTAAAAAGGATAACGGCGATATCAAATATAGTCAAAGGCCTGCCTCAAATAATCTGTTCCTGTCAATTTCCGGAACCGGGAACTTGAATCGTACGCAAAATCTGACGACGCTAAGTACTACTGGTGGCACTGCTGCAGTTGGTTTAAACCTGACCAAGGCAGCGAGGGTAGATATTACAGCATCCATTGGTGTAGATACTAATAAAGTTGCAAACTATAATGCGGTCAACGGTACGCAGTTTCGGTTATTGCCGGCTGCTTACTATGATTTGCAGGCACCTAAAAATGGTGTAACCATTAAGGCTGGAAATTTATTTTCTACCGATTCTGTAAAAGTGAATTTTAAGAATTTGAAAGGCCTGAGAGCAAGCAATTATTTATTACCTGTGACCATTTTAAGTGTCTCAGGTGATAAATCGGCGATTTTAAGCGACTCGGTAAGAACGGTATATATCAATCTTACCCTTAGTGACGTAAAACAACCGGTTGCTACGCTTACCACAACTTCCGGTAATTTGGTATCCCTTACCTATCCTGTAGGTGCTAAAGGTGCTGCAGCAGTTACGCCGATCACGATCAATGTGAGCCCGGCGTCACCTAATAATTTAACCATCGGCGTTGCTACGGACAATACAAAGATCGCAAGTTATGGTAATGGGTTTACTGCCTTTCCGGATGGTTCATATTCGCTTTCTGCAACAAGTATAACCATAGGTTCCGGTCAATCAGCTTCTTTCAACGTTAACATTCCTGATCTGTCAAAATTTGATGGAACAAAATCTTACCTGCTCCCTCTAATGATCACAAAGATCAATGGCGATGAATACGTGTTAAATGCCAATAAGATTGTTTACGTCCAGCTGTCATTCAATAACCTGAACAACACTAATAATACCAGTGCTGTAGGTTCTAAATTATTGAACAGGCAAGGTTGGGTGACTAATGCGACAGCCTCATTCGATGGGTCTTTTTACGGCGCGTCCAATTACGTACCGGCTAACGCAATTGATGGAGACAACAGCACGGACTGGGTATCCAACTACCAAAATGGTAATGAATCAATTACGATTGATATGGGCACTTCTCATCAGGTGAAAACAATCGCTTACAGTAATGCCTTCAACAATATCCTTCCTCAATTTGGTATTGACGATTACCCGTCATCAGTAAAAGTATACACCAGTACCAACGGCACAGATTGGACGTCACAAGGTACATATCAACCCGTAGCTAACACCGGAGGTTCAGCGGCTGCTCCGGTCAATAACTACATTAATTTCTTTAATGCGATAAACGCCAGGTATGTCCGGTTACAGGTGGGATATTACAAATCATTTACAGAGATAAATGTGTACGAATAATTAAGTTTTGTTAATGTTTAGTTGATTTAATGTTACGCACGAAGTTCTTATTTCCGTCCAAAAATCGTTAAAAAGTGTCGCAAGTGCGGGCGGCACTTTTTTGTTAAATGTTACTAATGATGTGTAAGCTTTTGGAACATATGATATTCTTGATGATTTATTGGGTGATACCTGTTCTTTTGATATTCATTGTTTTATTAAGGTTTATTACTTTTAAAGACCGATGACATGATATAGCTAAGTGCATTCTTAAAATGATTTTTACTGAACATAACTGATTACAAAATGAGATTTTCAACCCTGATTATCACCTCATTCTTATTTATCCCTGTAATTTTATTTGCCCAATCTGCTCCGAAGCCTTATGGCCGCTTGCCCAGCGAACGGCAATTACACTGGCAGGAAACAGAAATGTATAGCATAATTCATTTTAGCATGGCAACGTTCAGTGACAAAGAGTGGGGATATGGTGATGAACCGCTTTCATCGTTCGCTCCCTCGCATTTTGATGCCTCAAAAATCCTTGCTACCGTTAAAGCAGCAGGTATTAAGGGTATTGTAGTTGTTGCCAAACATCACGACGGATTTTGTTTATGGCCTACCAAAACAACCAGTCATAATATTAGCAATACCCCTTACAAAAACGGTAAAGGCGATATCGTTAAAGAATACCAATTGGCTTGTAAAAAACTGGGCTTAAAAATGGGTATCTATTGTTCTCCATGGGACCGAAATAATCAACTGTACGGTGATCGTAAATACGTAACGGAAGTTTACCGGAAACAGTTGACAGAACTGTACCTGAACTATGGTGATCTTTTTATGTCATGGCATGATGGTGCGAACGGGGGGGATGGCTTTTACGGAGGTGCCAGATCACAACGTAAGATCGATAAATCCAATTATTACGGTTGGGACAGCACGTTTAGGATAACAAGGAAATTGCAATCGGGCGCCGCAATATTCGGAGACGCGGGGCCAGATGTGAGATGGATAGGTAATGAGGAGGGTGTTGCCGGCGAACCTTGCTGGGAGACCTTTACGCCTCATGCAGTTGAGGGCGACAACCCCACCAATGGAAACGTTAAATACTGGGAAAGCGTGAACGGAACCCGTGATGGCAAGTATTGGATACCTGCGGAGTGCGATGTGCCGTTGCGACCCGGCTGGTTCTATCACCAGTCGGAAGATGGGCAGTCCAAGACACCATATCAATTGGTTAAGCTTTATTATGAAAGTGTAGGTAGAGGAGCATGCCTGGATCTGGGCCTTTCACCTGATAAAAGCGGATTGTTAACAATGGAAGACACCAAAAACCTGAAAGACTTTGGTGCGATCATCCGGTCAACATTTGCCGTGAACCTTGCCAAACAAGCTAAATTTACAGCCTCAGATGTTCGTGGAAAAAATGCAGGATTATTTGGACCACAGCATTTAACTGATCCTGACCGATATAGCTACTGGGCAACAAATGACAACGTCGCCCATCCACAATTAATGATCGATCTCAAAAGACCGGAAGTCTTTAATGTGATAAGACTCCGGGAAAACATCAAACTCGGGCAGCGTATTGATTCCGTTAGGATCGATGCTTTTATTGACAATAATTGGGTGAAAATAGCTGGTGTGACCTCTATTGGAGCCAACCGGCTTATTCGGCTTAAAACAAATATTTTGGCTCAAAAAATCAGGTTAAGTGTTTTCGCTCCGGTTTGTATAGCCTTGAGTGATTTTGGCCTTTTCAAAGAACCAGATCATCTGAGCCCACCGATCATCCGTAAAACCAAAGACGGTAAAATTGAAATAACTACTGATGCGCCGGTAAGGGCATTACGCTACACTATTGACGGCAAGTCACCAGGTATTCTCTCAAAAGTCTATAATGGCCCATTTTCGTTAGTAGACGGAGGTACGGTCAAAGCTTTGAGTTTTTCTAATTCCCAAAAACAAAGTGCAGTAGCAGTAACCACTTTTGATCAGGATAAAAACGGTTGGAGCGTTTCGTCATCTTTACCATCTATTCCGGAGGCTTTAAATCGTGCTATTGACGACAATGAGCAAACTTTTTGGTTCGATGAAAAAAATGAGCAAGAGTCTGATATTCGCGAGATCATTGTTGATATGGGTAAACCCAAATTAATCACCGCATTCACTTATCTCCCAAGGCAAGACAAAAAGCCTGAGGGTATCATCAACAGTTATGAATTTTATACCAGTGATGACGGTAAAACATGGTCTGCCAATTCAATTGGAGAATTTGCCAATATCATTTCAAATCCTATAAAGCAAGTTGTATCACTTGGTAAACCAATTACTGCAAGATACTTTAAACTTGCCGCTAAACGAATAATCAATAACCGCAACCCTGCAATTGCAGAGATTGGGATAAGATAATATCAGGGTTATGCTTTATTGTTTTCCCTGATAACAAGTGCGCAACAAAAGCATGTATTAAGCTTATAACCTCCGATTTCGCCCTCGACTAAAAGCCGTTTCACCTTATTAGCGGTAAAATGCATCCGGCACCAATAGGACAGATCTATTGGCGCAGCCGGATATAAATGGCTGAAGCGATGGGTTGCGACAGCATAGTCGTGTTGTATTATTGCGCGAGACCCTTGTTTTTTCTTTTTATATCTGCATCAACATATAAAAATATTGCACCAAAAAGGAATACGACGCCACCCATAAATGCAGGAATCTTAACTGACCAATTGCCATTTAAAGTGGTTATTGAGGCGGAACCTCCGCTATCATCCGGGTTTTGATGATGTTTGTAAAATACATTACCACAGATGATCAAGAGCAGCCCTGCTGCGATCATAAAAATACTTAACTTTTTCATAATAATTTTAGTTAAATGTACGCCTGCTGGGAAAGCGATGGGTTGACCGTTTGGGAACGAATCGCTAAGAGAGAGGTTATGTATAATACAGCATTGCACGACATAATGTTTTTATTTAAAAAGTTAACATTATACTGCAATGAATTACTGGTACCGGCATTTGTTTATATCTGGCCAACGCACTGGTGCGACAGTATAAATCATCACCTGAAGTCGTTGTATATTAATATAACCAATGTTGTTTTGAAAAATTCGATTATCCTTTTTATAGGGCTAAATACACCCAGAGCACATACTACGAGCTTTCACCTTACCGAACTTGATTTTGAGTAATAATTCAAATATTTAAATATTGAATAAAAAAGCAGAACAATTATCTAAGCTGATGGTTTAATCAGAACTACTCATTGCCGTGCCGCATCATCTTATTGTTTTTGCAGTTCAGACCAGCATACGCAATCTAACAAATCATCTACTCGTAGCATATTTATGAAAAAAGAATCAGGAGAACCGAAATTCAGCACTAAAACATCGCCCACAGATCAGCCGGCCTTGCTGGGGTTATTTGTAGACGGCATTAAAGACATTTATTGGGCAGAGAACCATTTGGTTAAAAACCTGCCAAAAATGATCGAATCGGCAACATCAAAATCGCTTGCGAATGGTATAACAGATCACCTGGAAGAAACAAAAAATCACGTATATCGCCTGGAGCAAGTGTTCGAACTACTGGGTGAAAAAGTGCAGGCGCAAAAATGCGATGCAATGGAGGGCCTGACCAAGGAAGGCGAAAGCATCATTGAAAGCACCGAGTCAGGAACGGCGACACGGGATGTGGGAATTATTTTAGCCTCACAAAAGGTTGAACATTACGAGATCGCCACTTACGGCGGATTGCATCAACTGGCCATTACGCTTGGCTTGGATAACATCGCAGCATTGCTTGCAGAAACTTTGGCGGAAGAGAAAGCAGCAGATGAGAAATTAACACAGGTAGCAGAGAACGATATAAACTACACAGCAGCAAACGAAGCATAACATGGCAAAGACACCATCACCAAAAATGGGTACCGAGGCGGCTATTGACAAACAACTGGCACCTCAACCCGAAAACGCGAAGACCCAAAGTCTTGCTCAGCACACTGCTGACGCTGCAGGCGAGCAGATGAATACCAACACCGGACTACCGATAAATGATGACCAAAACTCATTAAAGGTAGGAGATCGTGGCCCCTCATTGCTTGAAGATTTTCTTTTTAGGGAAAAGATGACTCATTTTGATCACGAGCGTATCCCAGAAAGAGTGGTACATGCCCGTGGGTCTGGCGCGCATGGTGTGTTTAAATTATATAAACCGTTAGGTGAATATACCAAAGCTGCCTTTCTGAATGATACTGAGACCGAAACACCGGTGTTTGTACGCTTTTCCACAGTTGCGGGTTCAAGAGGGTCTTCAGACCTTGCACGTGATGTGCGCGGTTTCGCAACCAAATTTTATACGACAGAAGGAAACTTTGACCTCGTAGGAAATAATATGCCGGTTTTCTTTATTCAGGACGCTATCAAATTCCCCGACCTGATTCACGCTGTTAAGCCCGAGCCTGATAATGAAATTCCGCAGGCTGCTTCAGCGCACGATACCTTTTGGGATTTTATATCGCTGATGCCTGAATCGGCGCATATGATTATGTGGGCAATGAGTGACCGTGCTCTCCCTCGTAGTTTAAGAATGATGGAAGGTTTTGGCGTTCACACCTTTCGCCTCATCAACGCTGAAGGTAAATCAAGTTTTGTAAAATTCCATTGGAAACCATTATTGGGAGTCCATTCAGTTGCCTGGGATGAAGCGCAGAACATCTCTGGTAAAGACCCTGACTTTCATCGCCGGGATCTGTGGGACGCCATCGAAAGCGGTAATTTTCCTGAATACGAATTGGGCTTACAGATCATACCGGAAGAAGACGAATTCAAATATGACTTCGATCTCCTGGATTCGACTAAACTTGTACCGGAAGAATTGGTGCCCGTACAGCGTGTTGGTAAATTGACACTGAACCGCAACCCCGACAACTTTTTCGCGGAGACAGAACAGGTCGCCTATCACATTGGGCATGTAGTGCCGGGTATAGATTTTACGAATGACCCGCTGTTACAAGGACGTTTGTTCTCGTACACCGATACACAGTTGACCCGTTTAGGCGGGCCCAATTTCCAGGAAATTCCTATCAACCGGCCAATTGTTCCGGTACACAATAACCAGCGTGATGGCTTTATGCGCCAAACTATCAACCGTGGTAAAGTGAGCTATAATCCTAATTTGATAGGCAATAACGATCCTCAGCAGGTCAAAGAATCGGCAGGTGGATTTGTAAGTTACCGCGAGCGCATTGAGGCCCGTAAGGAGCGCCTGCGTAATAGAAGCTTCTTTGATCATTTTAGCCAGGCCAGGTTGTTTCTTAATAGCCAGTCAGACCCGGAGAGAAATCACATCGTTGACGCACTCACCTTTGAGTTGGGTAAAGTTAAAACTATAGCTATCCGTGAGCGGATGCTGGGCATTTTGCTGCAGATCGACAAGGGGTTAGCTGCCCAGGTGGCCTACGGGCTGAGGTTACATTTACCTGAAGTTCCATCTACTAATCAAAGTATCCCGGCGGATGGAGATCCGGCCGATTACCAGTCCGTGCAGGCGGAAGGTGCATTAGCAAAATCAGAGGCACTTAGTATGGCTAATACGGTGAAGGACACCATTAAAAGCCGAAAAATTGCCTTGCTGACAGCTGATGGTGCAGACGCAGCCTCGATTAAAGTTGTCAAGGATGCCCTGGTTGCCGAGGGAGCTACCGTTGAACTGATCGCACCGCGACAGAGCTACATAACTGCAGCGGATGACACACAGATCATTATAGACCAAAGCTTTCTCACCGCTGCCTCAGTACTATTCGATGCCGTTTATGTTGCCGGCGGCACCAACGCAGTAGCTACGCTGGAAGCAGAAGCTAATGCCGTTCACTTTTTAAACGAAGCATTTAAGCATTGCAAACCTATCGCTGTTGCCGACGACGCTTTACAAGTGATCGATGCTACTTATTTCAGTAAAAAGCTGCCTTCTGATTTTTCTGAAGCATCCGTGTTACGCGAAGGTATACTGGTTGGGAAAGCCGACAAGAACTTTACCAACCTGCTGATCAAAATGATTGGGCAACACCGTTTTTGGGAACGTGAAAAACCAAGACTGATACCTGCTTAATTTACATTGCATCTATGAACAATGATATTCAACCTATTATCAACGCCGCCCGGATGGGCGAAGTTGATACCTTAAAAGGCCTGATTACTGCCGACATTGACCTAAACGCGACTGACGAAAAAGGTTATACACCACTCATTATAGCCTGTTACAATAACCGCCTGGATGCAGCCAAGTACCTATTGCAAGCCGGTGCAGACCCCGATGCTGCCGACCTTGGCGGTAACACCGCGCTAATGGGTGCCTGCTTTAAAGGGTATCCGGAGATCGCTGAACTACTTATAGAAAATGGTGCAGACCTTAACCGGCAGCATGGAAATGGTGGAACGGCACTTATGTTTGCTGCAATGTTTGGTCGAAATCAATTGATTGAATTATTGCTGGAACATAATGCTGATATAACCTTGGTGGATAATCGTGGCATGTCGGTGTTTGACCTTGCAGCGCAGCAAGGCAATGAAGACGGAATTGTGATACTGGAAAAGTATCAATCAGCTTAATGAATTTAATTTGCCATATACGCCACCTGCAGGCGTTGTTGGTATAGATGATATTATCATGCTTATGGATTACAGTTTAGCCCGGCTCTAAGGTTACTTCAAAAATCATAGAGAATCATTAGTTTTGGCTATGGACGAAACTATTCATTCGCGGTTAGAATCATCAAGGAAAGAACTCCTTGATCTGGGGCTTCGTAATCCGTTACTTAATTATAAAATCACTAAGGGTAAAGGCTTGCACATAGCCGACGAGCGCTCTTCCGCAGTATATGATATTCTGGTACGCCAGCAAAAGTCCATGACCTTTCTGGCTTTAAAAGAAGGTGGTTTATTTCTTGAAGGTGAAGAAAAATATCACGATACTAAGCTACAAACAGAAGAAGATGAATTAAAACTACAGTCCAGGTTACTCAATACTTACTATTTTGCACGGACAAGTATCGAAGAACAGGGCGTTAACCTGCTTTACCTTGCCTTGGGTATGCTGTGCTGGCATGATAGCGCCGATGCCGATACGCAACGCTCAGCACCATTGATTTTGATACCGGTTAGTCTGGAACGCTCAAGTGCCCAGGAACGTTTTCGTCTGCGCTACACAGGGAGCGAAATAGGTGCCAACCTGTCTCTACAGGCAAAAATGAAAACCGACTTCAATATCAATATTCCTGATATTCCCGAAGCCGAAGAGTTCGATCTTGAAGCATATATGGCCACTGTTCGTCTGCATATCAAAATGCAAACGGGCTGGACAGTGGATGACAACGCAATAGAGCTTGGCTTTTTTTCTTTCGGTAAATTTTTGATATATAATGATCTGGATACATCGAAGTGGCCGGACCCTATTAAGCCTGAAGCACACCCTAACGTTAAGGCATTATTGGCAACGGGTTTTCATGAAGACAGTTTGGACGAAGAAGAGGATCTGGATACGGATACCAAAGCAAATGAGTTATTTAGGGTTGTAGATGCTGATAGTTCACAATTATTAGCTATGCTGGCTGTACAAGACGGTAGCAACCTGGTTATACAAGGGCCGCCCGGCACAGGCAAATCTCAGACGATCACTAATATTATCGCTAATGCCGTTGGCCACGGAAAAAAAGTGCTTTTTGTAGCTGAGAAAATGGCGGCACTTGACGTAGTTAAACGTAGGCTTGATCAAATTGAATTAGGTGTGGCCTGCCTGGAACTTCATAGCCATAAGACCAATAAGCGAGAGGTACTGCAGGAGATCAAAAGGGTGATGGACCTCGGTAAACCTCAGACCGCAAAGCTGGAGTTGGAGATCCAAATGTTGGAAATTTACAGAGCAGAGCTTAATGCATACTGCCGTGCTGTAAATCACCAGCTCTCGGGAAGCGGATTGAGTGCACAGCAGGTCATTGGATATTTATTGCAGATTGATGAGCTGACAGATGGTAAAAACCTGATGAAGCTAAATATTCCCGATATTGAGCAATGGGATCTCAGTAAGATCAGGCTGGCAGAAGAAACTGCAGACCGAATTCAGGCGCGTTTGAAAGATGTCGGAACACCGTCCGGGTTGTTGTTCTACGGCAGCGGTTTGCTCTTCCTTTTACAACATGATAAGGCCACCCTTCTACAGCGGCTGCAAACCGCTCAAAACTCCTTAGCGGAATTACTTACCTTACTAACTGCCATAAGCGAAACTACGGGCTTTACAATGCCGGAACAGGCGTCGGACTTGCCTTTGCTTAAAGATTTTTTGGCACAAGCTGCAGCCGCGCCAGATCTGACTGGCTTAAACTTAGCCGATGCTGCCTGGTCAACCAAAGCGGAAGATATCAAAGAATTAATTGAGGCCGGGGCAGAACTCGCTGTACTGTACCGGGATCATAAGGATACCTTTGTGGTTGAGGCATGGACCCAGGATATCCTGGAAATACGCCGGAACATCGTTACCTATGGTGATAAGTGGTATCGTAACCTCAACAGTAGCTACCGTAAAAGTAAGCAGCAACTGGCGGCTTTGTTAAAAATTACGTTACCATCAGAAGCTAACGAAAAATTAAAACTGATCGATGTGCTTTCTGAAGCAAGGCGACTGGAAGGGCTGCTTAACCAGTATGATCAGTTTGCTTCTAATTTGTTTGATACACGCTGGCAAAAACAACGCTCTGATTGGGCGTCGCTTAGCGCTGCTGCGGTTTATTTAGCTGGTGTTAGCGATCCAACCTTGTCTGCCTATTTGGCAATGCATAAACCGGCCGGGACTGCCGGCAGTTACCTGAATGCGTTAGACAAACTTATTAATTTAGTCGAACAGGAAAAACAGCAGGCGCTCAACGCGTTACAGATGGGTGTTTTTCCGGAAATGTTCAATGAACAAACGGGCCAATGGGCAACCTGGATAAATAATTTTGATGACCTTCAAATAGTTATCGACTGGAATCAACTGGCATCACAAGCTGAAAAGAACGGTTTTGGCTATCTTGTGCAAGCAGCAACTGACTGGGAGGGCGCAAGTGAATTATTGAAGATCAGTCTCCAAAAGACCTGGTATGAGTATTTAATTACAAAAGCTTTCCAGCTTAGCCCGGAACTTTCCAAATTTGAGCGGGCCAGCCATGAAGAGGCAATAGCTAAGTTTCGTAGACTGGACCAGGTAAATTTATACTACAACCGGGCACGGGTTGCGCTTAAACATTGGGAGGATCTGCCTAAAGCAAATGCAGGCGGCCAGGTAAATATTTTAAAAACCGAATTCAATAAAAAAACCCGTCATCTACCCATCCGCAAACTGGTAGAAGAGGCGGGGCAAGCCATGCAGGCTGTGAAACCTGTATGGATGATGAGCCCGATGTCTATTGCTAATTTTCTGCCTGCAGGAGCGATAGATTTTGACCTTGTCATTTTCGATGAGGCGAGCCAGGTGCGACCGGTTGACGCTATTGGTGCAATTAGCAGAGGCAGGCAATTGGTGGTTGTAGGCGACACCCGTCAATTGCCTCCAACAAGTTTCTTTGATAAGTTAAATACGGATATCGAAGAAGAAGATAACGTAACCGCGGATATGCAAAGCATTTTAGGTATGTGTGATGGACAAGGTGCACCTAAGCGCATGCTGCAATGGCATTACCGAAGTCAGCACGAATCCCTGATCACTTTGTCCAATCATGAGTTTTATGAAGATAAGCTGGTTATCTTCCCGAGTCCGGGCTCAAGGCAGGATCTGGGCCTGCGCTTTCATTATCTACCAAATGCGGTTTATGACCGCGGTAAAACCCGGACAAACCCTATTGAAGCAGTTACCGTTGCTAAAGCGGTGATAGAGCATGCCGCTAAGTATCCATCCCGAAGCCTCGGCGTTGTTGCCTTCAGTACGGCACAAGCGCAAGCCATCCAGGCCGCCCTGGAGATAGAACGCAAAGCCAATCCAGCTACCGAGCCGTTTTTTTATAGCCGTGCAGATGAACCGTTCTTTATCAAAAACCTGGAGAACGTACAGGGAGACGAACGCGATGTGATCCTGATAAGTATAGGTTACGGCCGGACAGAAGATGGAAAAATTCCAATGAATTTCGGGCCACTCAATAATGAAGGCGGCGAGCGCCGTTTAAATGTATTGATAACGCGGGCCAAAATGCGGTGCGAAGTGTTTACAAATATTACCTCAGAAGACATCAAAGTAGGAGAGTCCGCCCGGTTTGGTCTGCGGACGCTGAAAAGCTTTCTGTACTTTGCACAACATGCTAAGTTCGATCAATCTGAACCTGTCATTTCGAATGATGTTCGGCCATTTGAAGAGGAAGTAGCCGCGCAACTGGAAAAAGCAGGTCACACCGTTCGCAGCAAAGTAGGCTCACTTGGATTTTATATCGATCAGGCAGTCGTCGATCCGGAAAATCCTGGTCGTTACCTATTGGGTATAGAATGTGATGGTAATGCCTATGCCAGCGCCACCTCAGCTACAGACCGAGATCGGCTTCGAAACCAGGTACTGGAATTGTTTGGCTGGAATTTATATCGCGTATGGAGCACCGACTGGTACCGTAATCCATCCAGAGAATTACAGCGTTTGCTCAAGGCCGTTGAACAAGCAAAGAATCTTGTTGTCGAAAATGATCGTGATCATGATATACACGAGCTGGAGTTGACGCGCGAAGAAAACAATCAAATTGTTGCAGAGATCAATGAATATCGTCTTGCCGAAATACATATTGAAAATATCCGCCCTGAATTCCATCTATACACTTTTAAGGAATTGGGTAATTGGATAACTGAAGTAGTGGCAATTGAAGGACCTGTACATTTTGATGAGGTGGCCAAAAGGATCACCGAAGCGGCAGGTATCTCAAAGTTGGGCTCAAAAATTCGATATACGCTCTCGCAAGCGTTAGAACAGGCTATTCAGGCAGGCAAAGTAGTTATTCAGGAAAACTTTTTGTTGCTGCCCGGGCAGCCTGTTGAAGTCCGTGACCGAAATAAGCTGCCGCCAGCGTACAAGAAACTTTCTTTGATATCACCACAAGAATTGCAGCGTGCAATACAGCAAGTCGTTAACGATTCAATTCGTATTACAGAGCAGGAGGCGTTGCCTTTGATCGTTAAGTCATTAGGGTTTGCCAGGATCACCGAGGAAATGAAACAACAGTTGACCGAGGCTGTTGGCAAGGCAATCCAGGAAGGTGTCATAAGTTTTGAAGGGCTGCAACTTAAAATGCCTGAATGAAGATTTGAGATGCGCGCCACGGTAAACCGATAAGCTTAAAAGTTCCGGAATTTGGTGATACCAGACCATATTTACGCAAAAAAGGGTGCGCGAATATCAACACCTTCATAATGAAGGTGATGAGGTCAAGCACGATTCATGGAATTACCAGGCATCTGCAAAGTATTCTATATATGACACAAAACAACGGCAGTTCAAATTTCAATTCTTGTTTCCAGAAGTTGTTAGAACTTTACAAAAAAGGCCGACTATAACAGGCGGCCTTTTCAACTAAACAAATAAACCTTACGGAGTATCAATCTTTCGTAGGTGTGGTTTTTACTTCACTACCATTTCTTATTTCTTCGCTGGCCACTTTAACAATTTGCTGGCCGGGATTAAGCTGGCCAAATACCTCGATCTTATCATCAGCCTGGCGACCTGCAGTTACGGATACCCATTTAGCTTTGCCATCCTCAATAGCAATTAAATAAACACCAAGGGTGGAGTTAAGCACCGCTTTGGCTGGTACTACAAAAGCACCGCCATCACCTGCAACCGGTATGTGTACCTCTGCCACCATGCCCGGTAATAATTTTTTACCGGTATTTGTTACGTCCATCTCAATACGTTGTGCACGCAATTTAGAATCTAATGCACCCGCCAAACGGTTCACTTTAGCATTAAAGGTTTCTCCGGGGAATGCCTTTACCGTGAAACTTACTTCGCTTCTATTGCTCAAGGCACCGGTATAGTTTTCCGGTACACTTACGGCAAGGCGCAATTTCTTTTGCTCTTGCAAAGTAAATACAGGCATTTCAGAGCCTTTACCTGATGGGCCTACATACGCGCCCGCGCTTACATTACGTGCTGTGATGATACCATCAAATGGTGCACGAATGGTAAGGTAATCGCGGTTTGCACCGCTCTCTTTGTAAGCAGCACGAGCAGCTTGTAGCTGCGCCAGGTCTGAGTTTTGTTTGGCCAAAGCAAGATCTAATTCGTTTGGCGATACCGTGCCTGGGGTTTTGCTTGTTTCTAACAAACGTTTGTAAGTGGCTTTGCTGGCCTGGTACAACGCTTCTTGTGATTGTAGCCTTGATTGTGCTCCTGATAGCTGTGAGTTTACTTCCGGTGCTTCCATGGTGGCCAATAGCTGGCCTGCCTTAACCTGCGTACCTATATCGGCATATAGCTTTTTAATAAAGCTATTCACCTTGGCGTAAAGATCAACCTGTTGGTAGGCTATTAGTTCGCCTGGAACATTGAATGATGTGCTGATTGAACCTTTTTGCACGCTTACTACTTCAATTGCAGGAGCTTCGGTAGGTTCTGTTTTTTTATCTTTTGACTCAGACGAACCGCAGGCCTGCAAGGCCAGCGCCACGGCAGATACCTTTAATAAATTTATGATGGATGACTTGTTCATATTAGTGAGTGACAGGATTATTTGTGTTGATATAAAATTTACTTTCTTCGTCTTCAGGATCAAGGGATACGCTTTGAGTAGTCGCCTTTTCCTGACCCCATGCAAATGCCAGCGGCAAAATAAATAACGCTGCAAAGGTAGATGCTATCAAGCCACCCACAACAGCGCGGCCAAGTGGTGATGATTGGTCGCCGGCTTCACCTAAACCGCTTGCCATCGGTATCATACCTACAACCATTGCCAGGGCGGTCATTACAATAGGGCGCATACGCAGCGCAGCAGCCTCTTTTGCCGATTGCAAAGCGTTACCATTGTGTTTACGTAACTGCTCGGCATTGGTGATTAATAATACGGCATTGGAGATGGATACACCCACAGACATGATCATACCCATGTACGATTGCAGGTTAAGTGTAGAGCCGCATATAATGAGCAACAATAGTGAACCCAATATAACTGCCGGCACGGTGACCAAAACCACACCCGATACTTTAAACGATTGGAAGTTAGCCGCAAGCATCAGAAATATCACTACGATGGCCACGATCAAACCGTTCTCTAAACTGCTCATGGTATCGCCAAGGGTTTGGGTTAAGCCTATCATCTCCACATTTAAACCGCGTGGCAGTTCGCCAAGGGAATTAATTGCTTTTTGTACATCTTTTGATGCCGAACCCAGATCGTGGTTGTTTAGGTTGGCTGTTACAGATAGCACGGGCATGGCACCTAAGTTATCATTTTCGCCGTAGGTTGTGCCTGGCGTTAAAGTTGCAACATCGCTTAACACCGGGCGATCTGAATTGCGCAGGATAGGGGTTTCTCCAATATCGTTTATGCTGCTCATTTTCGCTTCAGGCACTTGTATCTGCACACTGTAGCTGTAACCTGATTTTTCATCTATCCAGATGTTTTTCTCCGTGTAGCGGGATGATGAAGTTGATGCGATCAAAGAGCGGGATATATCGTTCATATCTACGCCTAATTGCGCAGCCCTTTGGCGATCGACCTCTACTTTGATAGCCGGGTACTTGGTAGACTGGCCTAATTGTACATCGCGCAGGTAATCTATTTTTTGTAACTTAGTGATCAGTTTATTGGCATATTCTTCATTCAGTTGTTTGTTACGACCCGAGATCCTTACCTCAACCGGGGTAGGGGAACCTTGGCTAAGGATCTTGTCCGTTAGTTCTATCGGTTCAAAAGAAAGTTTAATATCAGGTATCTCTTTAGCCACTTTGGCGCGGATCTTTTCTTTTAGTTCATCCAAATTGGCGTGGTAATCTTCTTTTAAAGCCACCTGTATAATAGCTTCATGCGGTTGTGCCATCCAAAGGAAAATAGGGCTGATAGAGAACAATGCCGGATGCGTACCTACGTAGGCAGAACTAATGGCCACATTCTCAGGGCCGGTGATGCTGCCAATTGCTTTGATGGTTTCTAAAGTTTTCTTTTCTGTGCTTTCGATACGGGTACCTTCAGCAGCACGGATACGCAACTGGAACTGCCCGCCGTTTACCTTTGGTAACACATCGCGGCCAATAGTGCTCATCATAAAACCTGCAGCTATCACAGCTATCAGTAAATAGCCTAAAACAATAGGCTTGCGAAAGGGTACCATCTTATCAATAAATCGCATATAGCTCATGCGGATGCGCTCAAAACGACTGATTTTACCGTCATGGTTGCTGTCGGTATGTTCAACCAATTGGCCTTTTTGCGCCCAGGTATCGTGCTCCCCTTCATCTGCTAATCCAGCTGCTGCAAATTCTTCGGCATCGGTCATTTCTTGGCCATTTGGTTTGTGGTGATGTTTGATCTTCATCAACCAATTTGCCATTACCGGCACAAATGTCTGCGCCAGGAAATAAGATACGATCATGCTGAAACCAATGGCCAATGCCAGCGGCAGGAACAATGAGCCGGGGATGCCACCCATACTAAATGCAGGCGCAAATACCGCCAGTATACAAAACAGGATCAATAATTTAGGGAAAGCTATCTCCTTACAGGCATCCCAAATTGCCAGTGCCTTTGGCTTGCCCATGTCAAAGTGCTGGTGAATATTCTCAATGGTTACCGTACTCTCATCTACCAATATCCCGATAGCTAACGCAAGTCCACTTAAGGTCATGATGTTGATGGTCTGTCCAAATAGGCTTAAGAATAGCACTGCCGAAATGATAGCGATGGGTATGGTTAAGATTACAATACAAGCACCACGTACATCGCCAAGGAACAGGAGTACCATTAACCCGGTTAGTAGTGCACCAATGCCCCCCTCAGTTAATAAGCTTTTTACGGAGTTGATCACATACGTAGATTGGTCAAACTCATAGCTCAGTTTTACATCCTCAGGCAATTGGGCTTGCATTTTAGGAAGAGATGCTTTTAACTTTTGTACTACTTCCCAGGTTGATGCGTCGGCACTTTTGGCAATATTAAGGTAAACCGAACGGCGCCCGTTAACCAATGCATAGCCAGATGTTACGTCGGCACCATCTTCAACTGTAGCTACATCTTTTAGGTAAAGGTTCTGTACACCACCTTTAAACAGCGGAATGTCTTCGAAATCTTTAATATTATGCTCGGTAGTGTTTGTTGGGGTGATATAGTTTTTGTCGCCCACACGTACGTTACCTGATGGTGCGGTTAAGTTGTTTACACGCAGAGCTTCAACTAACTGGTCGGGCGTTAAATTGTGTGACCTTAATTGCTGCGGATCAACCTTAATAACAACGGTCCGTACGTTACCACCTGAAGGAGGCGGACCAACCAAACCTGGTATTTGAGTGAAGGACGCACGCACGTATACGTTAGCCAGATCGGCCAATTCGTTGTTGCTGCGCTTATTACTGCTTAACACTATCTGGCCTACAGGCAGGGTAGAAGCATCAAACCTGATGATGAATGGCGGGTTTGAGCCGGGGGGGAAGATGGCCTGCGCACGATTGGAAAATGCACTTACCTCGGCAGCGGCCTGGGCCATGTTGGTGCCGGGGTAAAAGCTGATCTTCATAAGGGTAAGGCCCTGGATGTTTTTGGTCTCGATGCTTTTTACACCGTTCACAAACAACAATACGTTAACGTACTGCTTACCGAACATGGCTTCCATTTGTGATGGCGTGTAACCCGAAAAGGGGTGTGAAAGGTAAATAACGGGCAGATCAAGCTTGGGGAAAATATCAACCTTTATAGTAGTGGCCGATTTGATGCCGAAGAAGAGCATACCGGCAACCAGCACCATAATGGTGATAGGTTTACGCAGCGCAAAACGAATTAAATTCATCAGTATATATTATAGTTCATTTACAAAAAGGTTCAGGTCACCGGTGGCGGCAGCTTTGAGCAACAGAGCCTGCCATACGTTATTGTATGCAATATCGCGGTCGGTTTCGGCACGAATAAGGGCGTAACGCGCCTGGGTAACATCAACCAGGTTGGTTAGCCCATTCTTATACAATACCGATTTCTGGATCCAGGCATCGCCTGCGGCTTTAATTTGGACAGGTACCTCGCGGTAACTGGTAAGGGCATTCAGAATTTTCTTATCAGACAGGTTTATCTGAGCGGTAAGTTCCTGGCGGGCAAGGTTGTATTCATCCGTTAACCCTGCGCTGATCAGGCGTTGCGCTTTTACCTGTTTGGCCACCCGGAAAGGCTGCGTGAAATTCCAGCTAATACCAACACCTACCAGGTAGTTTGAACGGGTAGGATTAATGCCGTCCCAGTAATTGCCGCTGTAAGCGGTTTGGTCTGCTATATAGTTACTGCTAAACCCTGACCCCCTTGATTGGAATACACCTTGTAAGGAGAAGGTTGGGTAGCTGAATGTGCGGTAGTAATCCGCCTGTTTGTCACTAACCGTGATGCGGCTCTTGTAATAATCTAATACAGGATGTTTAGCAGAGATGCTATCCACTGACGACGCTGCGGCGACATCTGCTGGTATCCTGGAAGTAAATATCGTATCTAAAATAAAGTCAGCATTTGGCGAGCCTATCAGCACTGCCAAATTTTTTGCCTGTTCCTGCTCGGCGTTCAGCGCCTGAATCAATAATATTTTTGCCCCGGAGATCTCCGCATTAGCTTGAGACGAATCCACGCCGGCTATTAAACCGCCTTTAGCCCGTGCAATTACTACTAAGCGTGAAGTATCGGCACGTAAAAGATTTTTACGGTATGATGCAGTGATGCGCTGGGCCGCTACCAGATTAAGATATGCTGCTGCTACTTTGATCCTTTGCTGAAATGTCTCTTGTCGATAATCATTGTTATCGCGTTGGGCAACGGCCACCGCAGCGCGCACGCGGTCGCGCGCCCGGCCAAAGGCAAAGAAATCCCAGTTCATGTTAGCCAGGTAAAGCGCACCGAATGCGGCGTTCCAGTTTTGCCTGCCCAAAGCCGGGCCCGACGAAGCAATTGCTCCACCAAACGCATACAGCGGTCCGTTTGTTCCGTTAATGGTGCCGTAGGCTTGTTCCACACCCAAATTCAGATTCGGCAGGTATTCGCGCTTAGCCTGATCAACACTTGCTTTTGATGCGTTGGCATAGTTTGCCTTGGCTTTAACTGTACCATAGTTATCTGAGGCCATTTGTAGGGCCTCTTTTAAACTAAGATGTTGTTGTGCTTTTGAACTATTTGCAAGTAGTAAAGCAGAGGATAAAACTAATAAGGAAAGTCTTTTCATGTACTTCAAAAAAGCGCTGTTAATCGATTGATTAACGCATAGCAAGAGTACCGCTACTTTTTGAAGTAATTTTGAAGTATTGCTACAAATCTGAATAAGTTGTAATGTTTATGACAAAAAAATTACGCTAAAATCGATTCTTTTGCAACAAATGTCTCTTCCACAGTTGTGGTTGGTTGCTGTAAAACAGCCTCGTTATCAAAGTTCACACAAATAATATGCTCTTCGTTTTCGTAGCTATAGTTAACTTCAAAATTGTTCACAGCACATATTTGCTGAACAATGGATAAACCAAGGCCAACGCTATCTTCGCATTGATTGGATTTTTTGAACCGCTGAAATAAACTTGCCGGATCAACCTCTGGTGCTAAGCCCGGGTTTTTTATAGTGAGGTGGTGTTGAGTGAGGGTAATATCAATATAACCATTCGGGTTGTTATAGCGGATAGCATTACCCAATAAGTTGTTCAATAGTATCTCTGCCAATACAGGGTGTATCTGCAGCGGAATGTTACTGCCAATATGATTTCGCAGCTCAATGCCTTTTATATCAAGATGTGGCGCTAAAGCTCTTACCATATCTTTTGCAATACGGCAGAATTTTACCTTTTCAGTAGTTTGATATTCTGAATTGTTAAGCTTTGTAAGCAATAGAAGCGAGCGATTGATTTTCACAAGCTTCTCGATAGAATATTGCATATCACCTATCAATTGAGCTTGCTCAGCATTTATTTCGGTTTCCGATAAAAGTTCAAGCTTGGTACGCATAACAGCCAGTGGTGTTTGCACTTCGTGCGATGCATTTTCGCTGAACTCTTTTACAGCATTATATTCTTTTAAAGCTCTGTCTGTCATGTTTTGCAGAAAGCTGTTCAACTCTTTAAATTCAGCGGTAGAGGTGGCCGGTAAAACCAGTTTTTCTTTATTGCCGAGTGTAAATTGTTCTATGCTCTTCAAAGTTTGTTTGAAAGACGATAGTATATACTTTGATACCAGCCTGCCACTGATGAGTACGCTTAGGGTGATCAAACCAATCTTCCAGGCCAAGGCATAAACCATCCCCATAATGATCTGCTTGCCCTGGGTAATGTAATTGTAGGTTGATACCGCGTAGACCTTATTATTGATCTTGTAGTATGAAGTAACATCCATACGGCACTCATCCCGTTTCAATTCAGCATTGTAAAAGCTATAGTTTTTAGTTTGCAATTTAACGGCAGGCAAAGCAGCAACTTGCTTAACAGTTATAGGCCTGTCTAAAATGTACTGGTGAGGCGGCTGGCCTGCTTTTAATTGTTCGGCAACCTTGTCGGTAACATCTTTAAGTCTTCTGATCTCTGCATTATTGATGTTGCTTTTTATGCTGCGATACGATATGATCATGGTGAACGGCGTTACCAGGAACACAACGCCCATTATCCAATAAGTAAGCTTATTAATTAATTTCATACCCCTGCTTCTTTAAAACGATAGCCCAACCCGTATACAGTATCAATATAATCAGTACCATTTAACTGCGATATTTTACGTCTCAGATTTTTAACGTGCTGATAAACAAAGTCTAAATTATCTAAATTGTCGGTATAGTCGCCCCAAAGATGGGTGGCAATAGCTTGTTTTGACAATACCCTGTTTTTATTTACTATAAAATACATCAGCAGGTCAAATTCCTTACGGGTTATATCAAGCAACTCACCATTGATAAAAGCTTGTAAGGTATCGGTATTCAGGTTTATTTCATTAAAGCTAACAACGTTGGCATTTGTTGCCATTTGGTTTTTACGCCGGTAGATGGCACGCAGACGGGCATGCAGTTCGCTAAGATGAAAGGGTTTGGTAATGTAATCATCAGCTCCGCCCTCAAGGCCTCTGATCTTATCGTCAAGAGCTTCCTTTGCAGATATAATGAGTACAGCGCTTTGGATGTTCTCCTGCTTAATAAGTTTCAGCAGATCAAGGCCGTTCCCATCAGGCAACATAATGTCAAGCAGTACGCAATCGTAATCAACCGACAGCAATTTGTCACGCGCTTTAAGATAGGTATCAACCACATCACAAATGTAGCCTTCTCGCACCAGGAAATCCTCGATGCTGGCTCCAAGTCGTTGATTGTCTTCAAGCACAAGTACTGTCATAACCACAAATATATGGTGCAATTTTGAAGTAAATTTGAAATGCGCTTATATAAAGTAAGTTTGCTGAGGGTACATACAGGCCAGAACACGCAGCAACACATCCATGAAAAATTGATCGGGAAAGCCAAGCAATGGCTTTCCACGACCAGCCTCTCGGTAAGTGAGATCGCTTACGCGCTTGGTTTTGAGCATGCACAATCCTTTATCACACTATTTAAGAAAAAACCAATTTTCGCCACTGGAATTTAGGGCAAAATTCAATTAAGGCGATTCAGTCACTCTCTTTTTCTTTTTACAAAATGTCAAGATCTTTGGCAACATGGTAACTTGGCACCAGTGGTCGAAAACTTGTTCGGCTTCGCAACTTTGTAACATCCTGAATGCCTTTGAATGGATCATTTAGCGGGCCTTCATTTTCGTTGAAAGTTTCATCTAACTGGCCAACCGATTCTGCCAATTCATAAAGAGTGATCGGCGCATCATCGGCCAAATTAAATATCTCACCGTCCAATCCTTCAGTAGTCATTAAAATCATTAATGCCTGCGCTACATCAAGGTGATGCACCATATGCATACGCGAACCCGATTGCATCTTCAGTTGTTTAATGTACGGAATGATCTCTGCAATGTGCGGGTCTTTGTCGCCGTACACGAAACCCAGTCGCAGCACCCTTACATCGAAGCCGTTTTCTCGTTGCAAATTGAGCAGTTCTTGTTCGGCGGCTATCTTGCTGGAAGAATATGCTCTCGGGTCATTGATATCTACCTGCTCATCTTCCGTGGCAGGGCGGCCATATCCCGAACCATATACGTTGCTGGTGCTGGTAAAAACAAATCGCTTTACACCAGCATCCATAGCTGCTTGCGCAAGGGCAATACTGCCTTCGCGGTTGGTTTTAATAATACCTTCGTTGTCTGTAAAGGTGCGGAATAATGCAGCGAGGTGAATCACCGCATCCATACCTGCCACTGCAGGCGGCAAAGTTGCGGGGGCGTAAAGGTCGCCAATAATAGGTTTTGCACCAATTGTAATTAGTTCGGCGGCTCTATCAGCATCCCTTACCAATATGGTTACATCATGTCCTTTAGCGATTAGTCTTGGCACAAATCTGCTTCCTACTTTTCCGGTTGCCCCGGTTACAAGAATCTTCATAGTTCATAAATTTAATGTACTACAAAGCTCCTTTTTGGCGGGATAGATTGCCAATCACTACCAAACCAATAACTATAATTATCAAACCTTCCTAAAACCGTTAGGCGTGGTGCCGGTAGCACGTTTAAAATAATTATTAAAGTATGCGGGGTACTCAAAACCCAGCGCGTATGCTATCTCGGCAACGCTCCAATCGCTGTGATGCAAAAGGGCTTTGGCTTCAGCTATAATGCGTTTGGCGATATGAGCCGAAGTCGGGTGGCCGGTTACCTCCTTTACGGCCCGGTTCAAATAATTTACATGCAGCGATAATTGTTCGGCATAATCATGGGGCGTACGTAAACTAAGCGGTTCGCTACTCCGTTCTATGGGGAATTGCTTTTCAAGCAGATCCATAAATAACCGAGCAACACGAGTTGCGCCATTTCTGGAATGTGAAAGATTTTTTGGTGGTTGGATGCGCAAAGCTTCGTGTATAATAAGGGAGATGCAGTTTTTGATCAGGTCACTTTTATGAGGATAATCTCCGTCATACACGGATAAGATCTTTTTGAAAATGCCAGTCATGAAAGCTGTTTGAGCCTCATCGAGCTTAATAACCGGATTTTCGCCAATCCTGAAAAGGGGAGAATCCTTTAGTTCACGGGCACTGATGAAATTTTCAGTAAAAATACAAGCATAGCCGCTGGTGCGGTGTACGCGCCGGACGAGTGTATGCGCTACTTTAGGGTTGATGAAGAACAATACTGTTCCTTTGATCTCCAATAATTCCCCGCCATAATTGATGGTCATGTCACCGTTCACAAGGCCCATTTTATAAAAGTCGCGGCGGCCGGCGCTAACCGGTACAGCTTCCGAATGCGACAGCGCATGCACCTTAAACCCTGTCAGTTTTAACTCCGTTAAGTCCAACCCGGGGATGCCGGTAGTTTCTTCGTTTGACATGTGCCAAAATTAATAAAATCAAACCTTAATTGTAGGTCACTCAAAGTTCATATCGTTGATTCGGTTTGCTCATCTTCGGCATTATTTTAGCTCGTATATCAGATATGAGCTGGACTTGCCCAAGTTGCGATCGTGAACTGCCCTGGAAGGATTACCGGCACTATTGCCAACGGGTTAGTCTTGATACCCTGTCCGAAGGACGATCACCTGATTTAGTGCCGGCTTTTGATAAGATACTTGCGGAGGTAGCCGACTGGGAAAAAGTGCTAATAGGTGTAACGCCAAACTGTATCGTTTTTACGCGAAGGATGGGCTTTTTAATTATCCGGCCGATGAAAAAATGGCTCGATATTAAATTTTATTCAGCTGGGCCACATCCCGAAAAGCCTGTCATCAAAAGCAAAGCGGTTGGAAACAAATTTGAAAATCATATCCGTGTAGATACTGCCGATGATATCAGACCCGGTTTGTTCGTTTACATCAGACAGTCTTACGAGTTGATGCGAAGGAAGCGGTTGAACTCGGATATAGTTCATCTTAATGAAGCTGAGCGATCGGCAGGGAATCAATCGTCCTAAAAAGCTTTTATATCTCCAATATTTAAGTTGATAAAACTCAGCAGGCAAACTGGAATCAAGTTAATAACAGAAGCTATTATCGATTTAAACTCTTCAACTACCTGAACTTTTTTTCGGCAAACGCCTACGACCTTTGTGGCATGGTAGAGATCAATTTTCCCGATATCAAACAAGGTCAAGGACCTGTAGTAATGCTGAACCTGATAAAGTTTAAAGACAAAAAGGTTTATTTGGATGAGTATATCCCGGCTTTTGAGCAAGTGGTAAAGCAACTGGCTATTGAAGGTGTTAAGGTAAGGTTTGTAAGCGAAGTGGTGGCAAACATAGTTGCCGATGAAAACGAACAATGGGACGAGATTGTACTTGTAGAGTACCCAAGTGCAGAGGCCTTTATGACCATTGCGCAAAGCGAGATTTATCAGACAATAGCTAACCCGCTCCGCATAGCCGGGACAGCGGAGCTTAAACTGATCATGACCCGACAAATTGACTTTTAAAGGTTATACTTGCCTAATGTCTCAACTTATTTTGCGCAATTTTGCTTTACATGTGTTACTTGCTCCTGATGAAGAGGAGCAGGTACTTACATTAATGCATTGTAAAAGCTTTAAGAAGCGGGAGTTATTGGTGACACCTGGTGAAACAGAAAGGCATATCTACTTTGTTGAAGAAGGCTGTTTGCGGATGTATCATACTGATACTGATGGGCAGGAACATAATCTTTGCTTTTATACTGAAAATTGGTGGGCTTGTGATAATGTTAGTTTTTTTAAGAAAAAGCCTGCAACTCATACTATACAAGCGCTTGAAGATTCTGAGCTGTGTTGTTTCACCCTGACGGATCTGGAAAATCTTTTTAATAGTGTTCCAAAACTGGAGCGGTTCTTCCGAATCCTGATCCAGAACGGATTTGACATGTACCAACGACGGGTTACCTCAAACCTTTCCTTAACTTCCGAACAACGATACCTGGAGTTTCGGCGGCATTATCCCGGTCTTGAGCAGCGTATCAATCAAAAACACATTGCCAGCTATTTGGGCATCACAGCGGCCTTCCTTAGTATGATGCGGAAGGAAAAAGACCTTTAGATAATGTACAGCCTTCTGTAAAGAAATAACTAATTATGAAGGCGAGTTAGTCTAACCATTCATTTAGGCAGTAAAAGATCTTAGTTTCGTTGGCTGGTAACTGCAGTTATGGAGCAAGCCCAATTACCGATAATTTGATGGTAGTGTTTAGATATGTAAAGGATTGAATACAGAATAAGATTATATAGGCAAATATCTTACATTTTCCGTTGCGCCTTCTCCCAAACAGAACTTTGCTTTTTTGTGAAATAACGGATGATGCCTGCTAATACAGCGTAATTCATTACGCAGAAATAGTAAGGGATAAACAAGGCTTTTATCCTTATCTGTCGCTTCTCCATTACGAAACCTAAAAATGCAAGGCAGTAAAATAATACTTGTGCTGCAAACAAGGCTGTGTAAAACCAAGTTGTGCCATTAATAACCAAGGCCATGTTAATTACAAATGCCAGTATCAAAAAGATAGGTGTAACGGTCCAGCGTAAAACGCGATGACTTACATACTGAAACGACAGGATAGGGTATTTAAATGAAAACAAAAGGCTCTTTAAACGCAGGATAGATTGTATGCCACCTGCAGCTATACGTATTTTGCGTTTTAATTCTTCAGCAACGTTTTCTGATGCCGTTTCTACTGCATAAGCATCCGGCTCGTAAATGATACGATAGCCTTGTTCAGCTATTAGCATCGAGATCATAAAATCGTCCAACACGGTATCAGCCGGCACATCCTGGTAAAGGTCCCGTCGTACGCTGAATAATTCGCCTGCGGCACCAACAACAGAGTACAATTCAGAATCCCATTTTTTTAATGTTGATTCATATTTCCAGTAGAAACCTTCACCAGCGGCACTGGCATCTGCATTAGTGTCAACATGTACGCGTTTTTCACCTGCAACCGCACCAACCGAGCGGTCGCTGTAATGGCGGCAAATGCGCACTATGGCCTCTGGGTTCAAAAAGGTATTGGCGTCGGTAAAAACCACGGTTTCCGTATCTACATATTCCATTGCACGGTGTACCGCCGCAATTTTACCGGCACGCTCCGGTCTGTGCAATAAAGTTATCTCCGGAAATTGAGCAATGATCTCCGGCGTATTGTCTGATGAGCCATCGGTAACAAAAACATATTTTAGCTTGCCTGTCGGGTATTGCAGCTCCAGGCTGTTTCTGATCTTCTCTGCAATGAAATGAGATTCGTTGTAAGCAGCGACAACAAGCGTGCAGGTTGGTAACTCATCATCGGCAACAACAGGCAAGATAGGTTTACCTTTAGCCGCCCGTTTGGCTTTGATTATAAAGTAAAGCAGAAATCCGTAGCCCACAAAAGTATAGGCAACTATAAAAAGACTGATCCACAGTACCGCAATCATGATACCTTGTTAACCGTAAAACCAAGTTTAGTACTGTCTTTACTATTGGTAACATTCCACCACAAAGCCCTGAAAAGGATACTGATGAAGTTGTATTTTTTCTCCTTTGTGTAGTTGATGATATTACGGGGAACAACCAATAAAACGAAGTAGACATAAAATATCAGCGCTTTAAAGGCAGGCGCATTTCTCCTGATAAAGAGTATTCGATTGCGGTTCATAAAGTACTCTTTAAAGGCACTTTTTTTACCTACTGTCATCGATTCTTTGTGGTATATGGTAGCGTCGCCACGCACCCAGGCCTGGTAGCCAGATTTATTGATACGTTCGCCCCAATCAACCTCTTCATAATAGATGAAGAAATTATCGGCCATTAAGCCTGCTTTTTCGCAGGTTTCTTTCTTTACCATCATGGCACCACCATGGCAGTAACCGGTTTGGCCAAGCAGGTTATCATACTGCCCGAGGTCTTTTTCGCCTTTGCCTACCGCGCGGTTGCGACAGGTGTAGTAATCAACCAGGGTAAACCCAACATACTGAATAATGCTTCTGTCAAAATCGTAAACCAGTTTTGGAGAGATGATGCCTACTTGAGGGTGAGTGTCTAATATCTCTACCAGTTTTTGCACGAGTCCAGGCGTAAACTCGGTATCGTTATTCACCAGAAAATAATAGTCGCCGTTTGCCTGTGCAATACCGATGTTGTTACCGCCTGAGAAGCCCTCATTGGTTTCAGACCGGATAAACTTTACATCCGGAAACTTAGTGGTCCACAGCGGTACCGGGTTTACGGTGCTGCCATTGTCCACTACGATCACTTCCAGTTCGGGGTAGGTATTGGTTTCGGCAATAGATACTAAAAGCTCTTCGGTTATTTTATCCTGATTAAAATTAATGGTAACAACTGATACCTTTTTCATGCGTATATAATATGACCTAATATTACTAAAAAACATTCTCATCTACGTTCAAAGGCTGACACAAGTTTTACAAAAGAAATTTTCGTTGAAAATATTTTAAATGCAACTTTGATGCAATAAAAATATTGAGCATGGTTGATGTAATTATAATAGGTGGAAGTTTTGCAGGCTTATCGGCAGCGATGGGGTTAGGCAGATCGTTAAAGAACGTGATGGTTATAGACAATAACGACCCATGTAATAAAAAGGTAGCGCATTCGCATAACTTTATTACACATGATGGGGCCTCACCTGCACAAATAGCTCTTTCGGCGCGGCAACAGGTGTTAAAATATCCGTCGGTAAGTATATTGAACGATACGGTTGTTGAAGCAAAACCCAACAATACCCATTTTGATGTGAGGACTGCATCCGGTAATTTATTTACTGCCCGAACATTGATAATTGCAGGCGGCGTTGATGATATTTTGCCCGATATAGATGGATTTGCTGCTTGCTGGCCAACATCCATCATTCATTGCCCTTATTGCCATGGTTATGAAGAGCGGGGCAAAATGCTGGCGGTTATTGCCAACGGCGATGAGGGTTTTGAGTACGCCCGGCTTATCCATAATTGGAGTAAATATTTAACGGTATTTACCAATGGGCCAGCCACGTTTACCCAGTTACAGCGGGCTAAGTTAGAGAATAATAACATTGCAATTATTGAATCGCCCATTGCTTCATTGATACATCATAATGGGCAGGTTAGTCACGTTACTTTGACAAACGGCGGTGCACTACCTGTTGATTTTATATTTTACAAGCCTGCTTTTGGTCAAAAAAGTGACGTGCCAAAGCAACTTGGTTGCGATTTAACTAAAGCCGGACATATCCAGGTCAATATGTTTGGTGAAACTTCAGTTCCCGGTGTTTTTGCAATAGGGGATTGTGCGTCGCCCATGCGCAGCGTTGCCAACGCTGTGGCCGCAGGAAACTTTACAAGTGCATACGTTAATAAGCTTTTGATAGAAGAAGATTTTTAATAACAGAATATTGAGCAAGCCACAGGTGCTTTTTGTAGATTAGCTTTTCGGCTAAGCATTTCTGAATCCTAAGTCGGATACGAACAATCTAAATTAAAGACGATGGCTGTACCTTTAATAGTTTATCAACGTGAGTTAACGCTCAGTTCTGAAGAGTTTGTTGATGTATTAAAACGTAGCACGCTTGCAGAGCGCAGGCCGGTTGATGACGCCGAACGCATTGAAGCGATGTTGCAAAATGCAAACCTTATGATCACCGCCCGCCACAATGGTAAGTTGATAGGCGTATCACGTTCGCTAACGGATTTCGCCTTCTGTACCTATCTATCAGATCTGGCTGTTGACGAAAGTTATCAGAAGCAGGGTATAGGTGCCAGGCTCATCTACGAAACAAAAAAACACTCTGTAAAGGCAAAATTGATCTTATTAGCTGCACCCAAAGCAGTCAACTATTATCCAAAAACCGGAATGACAAGCTTTAGTCACTGTTTTCTGCTCGATGATATCAATGATCTGAAGGTTAAGTAAGCCAAAGCTGCAATTGAGCTTTAAAACAAATTAATTTGAGCTTTAAAACAAAGTGGTTTTTTCTCGCACAGGCTACCTTTGCTTTATCAAAACAAGATAATTATGGCAAAGATTTGGTTTATAACAGGCGCGTCTCGAGGTTTAGGACGCAGTCTTACAGAAGCAGTTTTAGCATCCGGTGATAAAGTGGCTGCAACAGCGCGTGATAATAAAAATTTAGAGCACTTTGTTGAAAGATACGGAGACTCAATATTACCCTTGCAGTTAGACGTGAACAACAAAGAGGAAGTGCACAGCGCGATTGCAACTACCGTCGAAAAATTTGGCTGTATAGATGTGTTGGTTAACAATGCCGGGTTCGGGATCACCGGCGCTGTAGAAGCTTACACCGATGAGCAGGTCCGCAGCCAGTTGGAAACTAATTTATATGCACCTATAGAAATAACGCGTGCCGTTCTTCCGCACATGCGCAAAAGAAGATCAGGGCATATTTTGCAGGTCAGTTCAATTGGTGGGCGCGTTGGCAGTGGCGGCGTATCTGTTTATCAGGCAGCTAAATTCGGCTTAAGTGGTTTTAGTGAAGGCTTAGCAATTGAAGTTGCTGACGTTGGCATTAAAGTTACTTGCATAGAACCTGGTGGATTCCGTACAGATTGGGCGGGTGATTCAATGACCTATGCTCCAGAAATTGAAGGCTACAGCACGGTTAACAAAAGAATAGCACATTTTAAAAGTGGCAATTTTAAGCCCACAGGTGACCCAGATAAGGCAGCAAAAATGATCATAAACATTGTCAACGAATCGGAGCCCCCGTTACACTTGCTGTTAGGTAGTGATGCGGTAGGGATTGCAAAACATTCTGAAGCCGCTAAATTGAGAGAGTTGGAAAAGTGGGAGCAGGTGAGTATGTCTACAGATGCTGATGATGCAGAAAACTTTTTTGAATCAGAAGTTGGAAAGCGTTTTCTAAGCTTGAAAAAATAAAATTATCGTGGCAAGGCTGTTAAGGCCTTGCCTTTTTGTTATTTTGATTTATGTCACAAATTGAAAAACCTATGATCTCTTATTCCTGCTACTTTACACGAAGTCGCGAAGGGGAGCAGTTTGTGCCCGAACATACCTTTAGTTATCAAATATCAGGTACGCTTACCATAACTGATGCAACAGCTACAAGTGTTTTTAACGAGGGTGACTTTAGGTTTGTTAAAAGAAATAGCCTTGTAAAATATATAAAACAGCCGCCTACAACGGGGGGCGAATTTAAGTCTGTTTCCATTTACCTTACCCAGGAAGCATTGCGGAGCTTTTGTATTGCTAATGGCTATGCATCAACCCATCAGTTGGGTACGCCATCGATCATAACGCTTCAGTCTAATAACCTGTATAAAAGTTTTATGGATTCTCTAAGTCCATACAGGGATGCCGGGACTGAAGTACTCCCGCAACTTCAGAAGCTTAAAGTTAATGAGGCCATATTGATCCTGCTGCAAACCAAACCTGAACTGGCCGATATCCTCTTCGATTTTAACGAGCCCGGAAAGATAGATCTGGAAAGTTTTATGGAAAAGAACTTCCATTTTAATGTGCAGATGAAGCGTTTTGCCTATTTGACAGGACGAAGTTTGGCAACCTTTAAGCGCGATTTTGAAAAAAAATTTAATACTACTCCAGGTAAATGGCTATTAAACAGGCGACTTAAGGAAGCATATTTTCAAATAAAAGAAAAAGGTCGTCCTGTTTCTGAGGTTTATCTCGACGTTGGTTTCGAAGATCTCTCACACTTTTCTTTTGCGTTCAAGAATAAGTTTGGTAAGCCGCCTTCTAAGATTGCTTAAAAAATCAACAATTGATCGCATTAAATAAACGTTAATTTATCGTAGCTTTAATGTTATCCAATTGTTAAGCCAATGCGTGCATTTGTTAGATATGCCTTGATTGCCAGCCTTATGTTGTTGGCGGATGTATTGCACGCGCAAGGCAATATCATACGTGTTGATTTCTACAAAGATCCATTTGTGATTAACGTCGGTCAGTCTTTAAATGTCGACTTACCTGATAATCCAACGGCCAAAAACCTGCAGGCCGCACAACAGCAATTACAGATAACTAACACCAAGCCACTGATAGAGTCACTGCTGGCGTACAAGAACGAGCATAAATTGAACGATTGGATGTATTATCAACTGATCAGAAGGGTTGCGCAGCAGATAGCTCCTAAAGACATAAATTATGCAAAATACACTTTCTATAAGTGGTTTATGTTAAATGGCTCCGGGTACGATGCACGGTTGGCGCTCTCTCACAACAAGGTTATCTTCTACGTTTACAATAATGAAGAGGTAAGGGATATCCCATACTTTATGGTGGATAATAAGCAATTTGTTTGCTTAAATATTCATGATTACGCCAATATCAATTTAAATGATGATCCGCCAAAACCGGTGCCGCTGCCTGTTCCGGGTGTGGCAAGATCTTTTTCTTACAAAGTGAACCTGATGCCCGATTTCAGGCCGGATATGGATGTTGAAAAAGACCTTTCCTTTCAGTATGCCCATAAAACCTACCACTTTAAAGTAAAAGTAAATGCCGATCAGCAAAAGGCTTTTATCAACTATCCGGGTGTTGATTTTGAAACTTATTTTAATATACCACTAAGTAAAGAAACTTACAGTTCGCTCATTCCTATTCTTAAGAAAAACGTTGATGGAATGGACGAAAAAACGGGTGTTGACTACCTGATGCGCTTTACACGTTACGCGTTTCTGTATGAAAATGATGAACAGAACTATGGCAGGGAAAAACGCTTGTCGCCAGGTGAAACACTTGCTTCTGATTACAGCGATTGTGATGATAGGGCAGCACTGTTTTTTTATTTGGTAAAAGAGATCTACAACTTGCCCATGATAGCTATGCTTTACCCAACGCATATAACCATGGCGGTAGGTTTTAACAAGCCGGTAGGGGACCCAGTTATCTATAACGGCAAGGCATATTCTGTTTGCGAGCCAACACCACAGGCAGAGGATCTAAGCATCGGGCAGCTATCCGCGAAGCTAAAAAGCGTTCCATTTAAGGTAGTCTATGCTTATGAGCCAAGATAATTATCCCAGTAAACTATCGCTTTCACGATAAGCTTGTATAACACGTTGTTCTCCCTCTTTGCCTGGCCGCGAATTCCCGTGTTCCATTCCTAAAACGCCCTTGTAGCCTTTTTCATGCAAAAATTTAAAGATGTTTTTGTAATTCACCTCACCGGTAGTAGGCTCGTTGCGGCCGGGGTTATCACCTATTTGAAAGTAACCTATCTCATCCCAGGTTAATTTAATATTGTTGATAAGGTTACCCTCATTTTTGGCCATATGGTACATATCATATAATATTTTACATGATGGGCTGTTAACGCCCTTGCATATCATATAGGTTTGCGCGGATGTGCGCAGGTAAAGATCGGGCGTGTCGCTCAAAGGTTCCAGCACCATTACAATTCCATGTGGTTCTAAAATTTCAGCTCCTTTGCGCAGCGCCGTTATCACGTTGGCGTTCTGAATATCGAGTGGTAAATTTCGCTGAAAGTCACCCGGAACTACTGTAGCCAGTTTACCACCGCAACGTTTTGAAACTTCAACTGCCTGCCGGCAACCTTTTAAAAATATATCTACGTACTCTTGTTTACCAGCCGCTAATGTGTTTGCACCGTTACCGCCTTTGTCTACCACAAAAACACCCATTTGCATGCCCAGTTTTGATAGCAGGTTACCTATTTTCTCTTGTTCCTCGGGCGTACGGCCAGCCATTCCGTTATCTTCTATCGCCCGGAAACCCTGGTCGTACATGAATTTGATCTGATCAAGAAAGTTGCTCCCTACGGAATTTTTAAACATACCATCGTGTGGAGCATAATTAAGGTTAAATGTTTTGCCAGCCACTGTTGCTGCCGTTTCACCGTTATTACAGCTTGCGGCAGTGCTGCCTAAAACGGCATTGCCTGTTAAAACCGCTCCTGCAGCAAGTGCGCTGTTCTTTATAAAACTTCCTCTGTTCATAATACATGTAAAATAGGTTCTTACGAGATGGTAATATCTCATTTTTTTATGATGATAAAACCTGATTTATGAATTTTCTGCAGATGTACTCTGATCTGATGATTTTACCGCTTCGTTTTTAACAAGCAGCAAAGCCATAAAAGCACCCATGAGCGCCAAAGCAGCCGAAATACGCATTACATTGCCATAAGCGTTTATAAAGCTTTGCCTGTAGGCGATCTCGACCGTTTTTGTAAGCTGCTTCGACGTGCTTTTTGGAGGTTTGGCATTGCCGAGGTTCGCGCTTTGTTGTATGATCTGTTCTTTTAATTGTGCTGGTACTTTTGCATCCTTAAGTTGAGTTTGCAGTGCAGCAGAGAACAACACCACCGCCAGTGCACCCATTATGGCATTTGCAAAAACGCTTGCCACCCGGCTAATAGCGTTGTTCACCCCCGATGCCACACCGGAGAAATGTTCGCTTACCGAGCCCATTACAGTTGCTGTAAGAGGAGAAACTGTGAAAGACATACCAAGGCCAAACAACAGTATTCCCGGGAAAAAACTTGTCCAGTAGGCCGCCGGGCCGCTGGTTTGTTTAACAAATGATAGTATTAGTAAGCCAACGGCTGCAAGGGCAGGGCCGCCTGTTAAAAATAGGCGTGGGCCATACTTGTATGCTAAAGCGCCGGCAAAGCGCGCTACACCAACCATAAGTAAAGTAAAAGGCAAAAACGATAGGCCCGATTGCAGTTGACTGTAGCCTTGTGCCTGCACCATATTAAGCCCCATAAAAAGCATGGCAGCCCCAAGCCCTGCATATAAAAATAGCGTTAGTAAGTTAGCGCCGGTAAAGGTCATGTTCTTAAATAGATTTAATGGCATCATGGGATATTTGCTTGTCTTCTCTATCAATACAAAAACGATTAAAAAAGCTATTCCCATGGTTATTGAACCTGCCGTTTGCCAGTGTTGCAAGCCAAGAGCTGGCATTCGCAAAAAGCCAAAAGTGAGCATTGCTAAGCCAAGGGCGATGGTAAAAGCCCCCCAAATATCAATGGAAGGGTTTTCGTCAACTTCGCGGCTTTCGGCTACATTATTCCAAAGAATTAGCAATGCTACAATCCCGATGGGTATGTTGATAAAGAAGATATAACGCCATAAACCTGCATCGGCAAAGGCACCGCCCAATATAGGACCGCCCATGGTCACTACAGTGGTAAAGGCCGACCAGGTACCAATAGCTTTACCTCGTTCCTTCGGATTAATGGTAGATGAAATAAGTGAAAGGCTCCCCGGTATCATAAACGCGCCGCCAAGGCCTTGTAATACCCGGAAGATGATAAGCCAAGTAATATTATTGGCCAGCCCGCACAAGGCAGAACCGCAGATAAATACAAATATGCCTGCCATAAATACTTTTTTACGGCCGAGCTTATCGCCTAAGGATCCGCCAACCAGTATGAGCGCGGCGAGTACTAACAGATAGGCATTAAGTAGCCAAAAAAGATCTGCCGCGCTGGCATTAAGGCTTTGCTGTAGGGCAGGCAATACAACGTTAAGTGCGGTGCCATCTATAAATGCCATGGCCGATGCCATTATGCAAGAGACCATGGTCCATTTACCTGCTTTACTGTTTAATGCTACTGTTGCCATGCAAATTGTGCCTGTGCTATTTTTTCAACCATTTACACTAAGGTATTTTAATTTTCAAATAAACTTTGTAATTATGCGTTACCAATTTTAATCAAAAAACCGCTTTCTTTTCGCTATGTATCCACTGAAGGAATATCAGATGTGGCCCGATGCAGATTTGCTTACGATGCTGCGGGACGACGACCGAATTGCGTTTGAGGTGCTGTATAACAAGTATTCCTCAAAGGTATATGCTGTCGCGTATAACCTATTTAGGGATAAGGATGTTTGCGAAGATCTTGTACAAGAGCTGTTTGTTGATCTTTGGGCAAAACGATCGACACTTAGGATAACGTCATTAGAGTGGTATTTAAAGGTAGCCATAAAAAATAGGGTACTGATGTATATCCGATCTAAAAAAGCAACCTTAGATATATCAGCTATTGCCATGCTCACAGAGAAATACAGCACGGATAGCAAAGTACTCCAAAAAGACATCTCAGCTATTTTAGACGAAAATGTTGGCCGCCTGCCCGAGCGTTGCCGGGAGATCTTTACACTTAGTCGTAAAGAGTACCTGTCAAATAAGGAGATCGCACTGCGTTTGAATATTTCGGTTAAAACTGTGGAGAACCAAATGACCATTGCCCTGCGCCACCTGCGCACCGGCCTTACAGATTACCTGCCTGCGGTAATAGCTGCACTTCTGTTGCAGTTATTTTAAATTCATCTGCCGGAAAAATCCAATTGTTTTATTTTTTTAAAAATATTTTACGCTGGCTTAGGGGGTAGCCTTTCGCATAGCATCTTACATCTATAAACCGAATGAGAAAGTTCACTTTTCTTAGAAAAAAAATTGAAGCCAAAGACCGTGCTTTGCAGGAAAATCTCGTACAAAAATATTTTGACGAGCTTGACCTAACCAAGCAAACGGATGCTACCGGCTTTGATAATGATGCTGTTTACAACCGCATCACCCAACAAATTGATGCCATGCCGGCAGAGAAAAGCAACAATAAGAAAAAGTGGATAGCCGCAGCATCGGTTATTGCAGTACTGGCAACAGCAGGCGTTTTGTACCAAAAGAAAAACCAGGTAATGGATGTGGTATCGCCAATTGCGCAAAAGCAACTGGTTACAGCGGGCAGCCAGGTGGCAAACTTGACGTTGTCTGATGGTACCAAAGTATGGCTTAACGGCGGCAGCAAACTGAGTTATCCCGAAACGTTTAGAGGAGATAAACGTGAGGTAACTATTACCGGTGAAGCATTTTTAGAGGTGACCCACAACGATAAAATGCCTTTCATAGTGCATAGCGGTAAGGTACGCACACAGGTGTTAGGCACAAGCTTTAACATAAAGGCTTATCCTAACGAAAACTTTGTTAAGGTTGATGTAGCAACAGGTAAAGTAGGTGTTATGGCTCCTGCACAAAAAACGGTGTTCTTAACACCTCAGCAAGAAGCGGTACTTGATAATAAAAACGGCAAAGTTACCACAGCTGCTAACGTGGATGTGAATGCATTAACGGGCTGGAGAGACGGCAGCTTTATCGTGAAAAATATGCCGCTTGCAGAAGTTTTGAACGTGATACAGCGCCGCTTTGGTGTGCTGATAAAAGCCGATAACAACCTCTCGCAATGTTCAATAACCGCCAATTTTACTAATGTGTCTTTACAAAATGTGATGAAGATCATTTCAAAACTGGTAAAAGGCAGGGCTATACAGGGCGCAGATGGCAGTAGCTACCAACTAAAGGGCAAAGGCTGCTGAGTTTTAAAGAGAAACCAATTGTAATTAATAGATAAATATCCATTAACACCTAAATTAATACTGCATGAGGACATAAATACATAAAAAAACCCTGTCAAATGGGCATTTGAACAGGGCGATTAAAATGCCGGGTTATTATTAAGTGTACGTAACAGAGGGTCGAATTCTTAACGTAGCACTTGAATTTCAAACACTTTAATTTATTCAAATCTATGAATATATCTCTATTATCAAATGGAGTGGTTCGTTATGTATTAATATTAATGAAATATACCTCGCTTGCCTGCTTTGTAGTTTGTTTGATGTGTTTAACTGCAATTGCAGATACATCTTACGGACAAAGATTTTTAGAGCAAAACGTAACGCTGCAGGTTAAAAACCAAAAGCTTACGGATGTGCTGGATAAGATCGCATCTAATAATCAAGTTAAGTTTGCTTACGCAGATAACTTGTTAAAGCAGTCGTACAGGGTAAATATCAACGTAAACAACAAGAGCGTAAAAGAAGTGCTCAACCAGGTTTTAACTCCGTTTAACCTGGCCTATAAAGTAATTGACGATGTAATTGTTATATCAGACAGGAGCGAGGTGCAAACCATCGCAGGTTCGGCAATTGGTGCACCTAACGCAGTACGCGTACAAGGTACCGTGGTAGATGACACCGGCCTTGCCTTACCTGGTGTAAGCGTAAAAGTAAAAGGTACCGGTACAGGTACGGTTACTGATGTAAGCGGCAGGTTTGCATTAGACGCACCGGGGCCTGATGCTGTACTGGTTTTCAGCTTTGTTGGTTTTGATACCCAGGAAATTCCTGTGGGTAATCAAACTAATTTCAAAGTACAGCTTAAGGCATCGCAAAACTCGTTGAACGAGGTTGTAGTTGTTGGTTACGGCACACAAAAACGTGTAAACGTTATTGGCGCTGTTGACCAGGTTACTGCCAAGGCCATAGAAGGTAAACCTGCGGTGAACTTAACGCAGGCCTTACAAGGAACATCCCCAAACCTTATCATACAGCAAACAAGCAATGAGCCGGGCGCTTACCAAACCATTAACATACGTGGTGTTAGTACATTTGGTAATAATAACCCGCTCATTGTTATCGATGGCATCACCGGCGGCGATCTTAACCTATTAAACCCTAATGACATCGAAAGCGTTTCGGTATTAAAGGATGCTGGTAGTGCTGCTATCTACGGTTCACGTTCATCAAACGGTGTAATTTTAGTTACCACCAAAAAAGGCAGCAAAAACACTGCAGCATCGCTTACCTACAATGGGCAGGCTGGTGTGCAGGTACCACGCGTTGGTTACAAACCGGTACACGCTTGGGAAAATGCTGTATTGCGTAACCAGGCAGTAGTAAATGCCGGATTGACACCCATTTACACACCAGAGCAGATCCGCCAGTTTCAACAAACAGGCGATCAGAAATGGTTTTTGGATGAGATTTTGCAGAATGCGCCGCAACAAAGTCATAATTTGAGCCTGTCTGGCGGTAATGCAAATTCATCATACTTGATCTCTGCCGGTGTATTGGATCAGCGTAACAACCTGGTTGGTCCGGGTTATGGTTTACGCAGGTATAATTATCGCATGAACCTGACTTCGGAGTTCGGTAAACTTAAGGTAACCGGTATCCTGTCATATTCTCGCACCGAAATCAAAGAGCATTCTTTTAACACCGGTACACTGATCGTTGATGCCGGTCGTACACCAACCTACTATCCAATTAAAGATGCCAACGGAAATTACTTAACCAATGATGTATTGGCGGAGTTTAATCCGCTGGGTATTCTTGAAAAGGGTGGTTACCGTAAACGCGATAACGATAACGTATTTGGTAATTTAACCGCAGAACTGAACGTTACCAAAGACTTTAAATTGAAAGGTGTTTTTGGTGGTACTTTGCTTTCTAACCACATGTTTGCGCGCGTTACGCAGGTAAATTTCCTTCCTAAAGGTACTTACGGGGCAGACAGGAATACCAATGATGATAACAACAAAAACCTGTTCACTAACGCACAGTTTTTGGCGCAATACACCAAAACTATTGCAAAAGATCATAATGTGGATGTTTTAGTAGGTGTGGCTAACGAGTCGACTACAGATCGCTCAAATTACATCCGCCTTAAATTTACCGACCCTGAATTGGGTACGCCAATTACAGGTACTACGATAGATGCATCTCCATCTAACCTTAATACCAGCGAAACCAGCCTTAACTCTGTATTCGGTCGGGCGTCTTACTCTTACAAGAATAAATATTATGCGGAGTTTGACTTCAGGGTTGACGCATCTTCTAAGTTTGCTTCTAACCATCGTAATGCCTTCTTCCCTTCAGTAACTGCAGGTTACCGTTTAACCGAGGAAGACTTTATGCAGGATTATCGCAGCAATGTGGGTGATCTGAAATTGAGAGGCTCATACGGTATCCTGGGTAACCAAAATGTAAATAACTATCAATACTTGAGCACTATTGGCCCTATCAGAAACGGTGATGGCACCATCAACAATTCTGTTTACGGTTTTAACGGCACGCCGGTAGGTGGTGCAGGTATTTCATTTGCCAACCCGGATATCCGTTGGGAGCGCGCAGCAACCTTTGACTTAGGTGTTGATGCAACTTTCTTTAATAGCGCTTTAACCGTTTCTGCAGACTACTTTAACAAAAGGACAAAAGATATTTTGCTGCCACCGGTAGTACCGGGTGTTTTTGGTGCAGGCTTACCTGATTATAACGCCGGCGAAGTACAAAACCGCGGTTGGGAGCTTAACATTAACTACCGTGTAAAAACCGGTGCATTTAACCACAGCTTTGCCTTTAACGTAGGCGACACCAAGAACAAGATATTAAAACTTGAAGGCGGCGACCAGTTGCGCAGCTACGATGAGATGCAATTGCTTAACAAAGTGGGTTTGCCAATTGGTTCGTATGTTGCACTTAAACGCGATGGTTATTTCCAAAACATCGATGAAGTAAATGCAGGCCCAAAACCGGCTGGTTTAACGCTTTCTCCCGGCGATAACCGCTATGTAGATGTTAACAAAGACGGTGTTATCGATGATAATGACAAGTTTGTTTTTGGTAACGGTTTCCCTCGTTTAACATTTGGTTTTACTTACAACCTTGCTGTTAAAAACTTTGATTTCAACCTGTTCTTACAAGGTGTTGGTAAGCGTAACATGTTCATCAGAGGTGAGCAGGTTGAGCCTTTCCACGTAAACTACTCGCAGGTAATTTACCAGCACCAATTAGATTACTGGACACCTCAAAACCCCGATGCACGTTTCCCGCGCCTTGCAGCAAGCGGCAGCCAGTCTAACGAGAACAACTTCCGCCGTGGTTCTGATATGTACATTTTTGACGGTAAGTATTTACGCGTTAAGAACGTACAAATTGGTTATACACTGCCGGTTGGCGTCGCCAAACACATTGGTATGAGAAAAGTGAGGGCTTACTTAACAGGCCAAAACCTGCTTACATTCTCACCGGTAAAATTCATTGACCCGGAAATAACAGAGTTGGGCGGTAACATTACTGCTAATGGTGCCAACAGTGCGCGCTCATATCCGCTGCCGGTTTATTACGGTTTTGGTTTGGATATCACACTTTAATCAACATTAACATGAAGAGATATAATATCAATAAAATAGGGTTGGTGCTGGTGCTGGTTACGGTATTATCAGCATGTAAAAAATTGGACCTGTTGCCGCAAGACAGGTTTACTGACGCCAACTACTGGACAACTGCAGACAAGGCCAACAACGTGCTTAACACTGCATACTCGCAGATCATGAGCAGCGGCGATTTCTTCTTTAACGAAGCAATGTCTGATAACGCGTTCAACGGAAGGGGAGATAATAACGGTGTTGCTTCAATCGCAGCCGGAACTTATGATCCGTCGTTAGGTCGTTTCAAAGGGGAGTGGGGCGCTCATTATGGCGCTATCAAAACCTCAAACATTTTCCTGGAGAATGTTGACAGAGTTCCGAATATGGATGCTACTCTCAAAGCACGGATGAAAGCCGAAGCGCGTTTTTTACGGGCATGGCATTACTTTATGTTGGAGACCTGGTGGGGCGATGTGCCGCTGATCCAGAAAGACATTACTATAGATGAATCTAAAACCATTACCCGTACGCCTAAAGCGGATGTAGTATCATTTATTCTAAAAGAACTGGATGATGCCTCTGCAGCTCTGCCTACGAATACCACCTACGCGCAGACAGATCGTGGCCGGGTTACAAAAGGTGCTGCTATTGCACTTAAGGCGAGGGTATTATTGTATCAAAGCCGCTGGGCAGATGTAGCTACAGAGTGCGAAAAGCTGATAGGCAAAACTGATAATGGTACTTACGCTTTGTTCTCTACTTACGGTGGCATCTTTGCGCCGCAGAACGAGTACAATAGTGAAGTGATATTTGACCTGGAATACATGCCGACAACAGTAAGCGGCAACAACAGGTATTATACCGATCTGAGGGATATGGTGCCAATTTCCGTAGGTGGTCGTTTAAATGCGCTTGCCCCAACTCAGGAGCTTGTTGACAGCTACCTGATGACCAATGGTAAAAAACCACGCGACGCTGGTTCAGGTTATAACGAAAACAACCCGTATGTAAACCGTGACCCTCGTTTAACCTACACCATTGTTTACCACAACTATCAATGGGATCTGCGTGATGGTAGTTTAAAGACCATTTATATTAAACCGGGCACTGATCCTAACCAACCAGGTTTGGATGAATATGTACCAGGTTCAACGGTGTCACCAACGGGTTATTACGTGCACAAATACTATGACCGTACTTCAAAAGTTGATGATTTTGGCTCGGGTGTAAACCTTATCCTGATCCGCTATGCAGATGTGCTGATGATGTATGCTGAAGCAAAAACAGAACTTGGCCAAATGAACGCTTCAATATGGTCGCAAACCGTAGGAGCGCTGCGTTCGCGTGCTGGCTTTACCGATGCAAATGCATTAAATTATCCGGCGGTAGGCCAAAGCGATATGCGCGAGATCGTTCGTAACGAACGTCGCGTTGAATTTGCCCTGGAAGGCTTAAGGGTATTTGATATCCGTCGTTGGAGAATTGCCGAGAATGTTTTAAACGGTTGGGCACACGGTGCTAAGTACGGTGCTGCCGGCGTAGATAACGGTTATATACGCGCTAACCTGCGCACGTTTGATAAGAACAAGAACTACCTGTGGCCAATACCGCGCGATGAGCGGGCTATTAATCCTAACCTCACTCAAAACCCGGGCTGGTAATCAAAAATCATCATTAGAAAAATTTTATAATCAAACAAGATCATGAAAAATATTTTTTACTGCATTGTTGCAGGTTTCGCGGCGCTGCTGGTTATGGCAGGCTGCAAAAAAGAAGATAAATCATTAGATAAAGCCACTGTTACACCTGTTAACACTTTGTTCGCACCGGAAGATGCAAAGGCTGTGAAAATCCCTTCGGGGGCATCGGGTTCGGTATCCTTTGAGTGGGAGCAATCACGCGCCTCAGACAACGGTTTAGTTCAGTACGAAGTGGCTTTTGATAAAGAGGGCGGCGATTTCTCAAAACCACTTTATTCTGTTCCATCAGATGGCAACGGTTTGTACAACAAGCTTACCGTATCATACAGCGATCTGAACAAGATAGCTTCACTTGCAGGTGCAAAGCCGGAAGAGATCGCAAAATTGATATGGACTGTGCGTTCATCAAGAGGTATCAATCTTTCGGTAGCGTCATCAAAACGTACCATCTCGGTACAGCGCCCGGTTGGTTTTGAAAGTCCGGATGCGGTTTACCTAACCGGTTCGGCAACCGAAGGCGGTGCAGATATTGCCAACGCCATTAAAATGAAAAAAGTGGGCGAAGGTAAATTTGAAGCTTACACTTCTTTAAAAGCCGGTAGCTACCAATTTGTTGATGCTAAAACAGGTATCATCAACAAATACTCATACAACGGTACCAGGTTGGTTGAACAAGGCGAAACTGCAGTGACAGGCGCTACTAAGATCTACAAAATAGAAGTGAGCTTTAACGATGCGTTGTTTAAAGCAACCGAAGTAACCAGGTTAGGCTTGTGGTTCTCTGCCGATAGCAAAATCTGGTTCGATCTTGATTACACAGGCAACGGAACCTGGGAAGCTAAGAACAAGTCTATTGTATTCCACCAGGAAAGCTGGGGTCGCGATGAACGTTATAAGTTCAGGTTCACCTATAAGAATGCTGATAATACAACAACAGATCAATACTTCGGTAGCTCTAACAGGGATAACAGCGCTGCAACAGCCGCAACTGCACCATCTTATTTCTACATGGTGCCGGTTGATAATTCGGTTTACGATTACACCTTCAAATTTAATCACGATCTGGATAACAAGACAGGCGATGTTAAGGTGATCTTTAATGCAGATGTAGCGGCTTACACGCACACCGTTACAGCATCTAAATAAGTTTAACCGTATGGCAGGCATACCTGCCGTACATTATAAACCCAATTTAATATGATAATCGATATCAAAAATATAAAGCGGTTTGCAATGATGTGTACAGCAACGCTGTTACTCACATCCTGCTTAAAAGACAAACCTTTTCCGCTTTACGGCGATAAGGCAGTGTCTCAAAAATTTGATTTTACCTACAGCAAAACAGCAGATACACTGCAGGATAAAACATATTCAACGTTCCTTTCTGCAAACGGTAATTACTTTGTTGCCAATAACCAGGGTAATACAACTTACAATTACTGGCCACAGGCACATACGCTTGATGCCTTTACCGATGCCTACCTGCGTACCAAAAGCGATGTTTACAAACAACGCATGAAATCGTTATTAACGGGTACTTACAAAGCTAATGGTAACCGTTATGAGAATGATTACTATGACGATATGGAGTGGCTGGCTTTAGCGAGTTTGCGCGCTTATCAGGCTACTAATGACGCTGATTACCTAACCGCAGCCAAAACACTTTGGACTGACATAAAAAAAGGTAAGAATGATCAGCAGGGTGGCGGCATAGCCTGGCGAAAATCGCAGTTAGGTTATAAAAATACACCTGCTAACGCACCGGCGATAATTTTTGCCGCACGTTTATATCAATTAGAGAAAAATCAGGCCGATCTTGACCTGGCTAAAGAACTTTACTCTTGGTTAAAGGGTAAGCTATTTGATGCAAGTGGTATAGTTTGGGATGGCGTAAACTCTAAAGGCGACGGCGCCATCGACAAAAATAAATTCACCTACAACCAGGGTGTGTTTATGGGAGCTGCCCTTGAGCTTTACAACGCAACCGGCGATGCAAGCTACCTGAATGATGCAGCCACTAACGCCACTGCAACTATCAAAGACCTTGATATTGCACCCGGCGGCTTGCTAAGGAACGAAGGCCAGGGCGATGGCGGTTTGTTCAAAGGCATACTGGTACGTTACCTAACGCTGGTAGCGCTTAAGCAGGATGTGCCATCGGCAAGCAGGGATGCATACATTGCGTTTTTAAAGTATAATTCTGAAACGCTTTTTGCAAAGGGTATCAGCAGGCCGGATTTCTTCGTAGGATCTGACTGGAAAACGAAACCCGACGCAACAACTACAACAGACCTAACCACCCAGATAAGTGGTGTTACTACAATGGAGGCTGCTGCGGTATTAAAGGCCGCGGGCAAACTTTAAACAATTGAGAACGATCTTCCGGCTGCAAAGCCGGAAGATTTTTTATTTTTACTTCAAAAAATTTTCACTACCAAAATAGAATAATGAAGAGAAGGCAATTTATAGGCAGTACCACCTTACTTGGTGCAGGCGTTTTAATGAATAAGTTTTCGTTGGCAGCTTCTTCGGCTGCTTTTCCGGTTGTGAGGGTACCTGCGGCTAAACGCCACTTTAAAAGTACCTCTGTTGAGAAAGCGATAAGTGAGTTTAAATCAAAGGTTAAAAACCCTGAACTGGGCTGGCTTTTTGAAAACTGTTTCCCAAATACGCTTGATACTACCGTTACCTATAAACTGGTTGATGGCAAACCTGACACCTATGTAATTACAGGAGATATTGATGCCATGTGGCTGCGTGATAGCAGTGCACAGGTTTGGCCGTACCTTGCTTTCATTAATAAAGATAAAGAATTGAAGAACCTGGTTGCGGGTGTTATCAACCGTCAGGTTACCAATATACTGCGCGACCCCTATGCAAATGCTTTCTATGATGACCCTAACAAAGTAGGCGAGTGGAAGGATGATGTAACCGATATGAAACCGGGCTTGCATGAGCGTAAATGGGAGATAGATTCATTATGTTACCCCATCCGTTTGGGTTACAAATACTGGAAATTAACCGGAGATACTTCGCCATTTGATGCCCGCTGGAAATCGGCTATACAAAGCGTACTGAAAACTTTTAAAGAGCAACAGCGTAAGGAAAACGACGGCCCATACTCTTTCCAGCGTAAAACAGCATGGGCTACAGACGGTGTGCCGATGAATGGTTTTGGTTACCCTGTTAAACCAGTTGGTTTGATCTGTTCATCATTCCGCCCGAGCGATGATGCTACTATCTATTCGTTTCTTATCCCTTCAAATTTCTTTGCAGTAGTGAGCTTAAATCAAGCTGCGGAGATGGTAAGCACGATCTTAAAAGATACAGCCCTTGCCGGCCAGTTAACGGCTTTGGCCAACGAGGTAAATGCCGCCCTGCAGAAACACGCCGTGATAGACCACCCGGATTATGGAAAGATATATGCTTACGAGGTGAACGGCTTCGGAAGCTTCAACTTAATGGATGATGCCAACGTACCGAGTTTACTGGGCTTACCTTATCTTGATGCGATCAAAAATACTGATCCGGTATATCTCAACACCCGCAAAATGCTTCTATCGCTAAACAACCCGTTCTTTTTTAAAGGTACGGCAGGTGAGGGCATAGGCGGCCCGCATATTGGTAAGGATATGGTTTGGCCAATCAGTATCATTATTCGCGCACTTACTAGCAACAACGACACAGAGATAAAGGAATGTATTGAGATGTTACGCAAAACGCATGGCGGTACAGGTTTTATGCACGAGTCGTTCCATAAAAATGATCCAACTAAATTTACCCGCAGCTGGTTTGCGTGGGCAAATACCTTATTTGGCGAGTTGCTTTGGGAAACTTATACAACTAAGCCACAATTATTAGGCTAAACCGATTAATTGACTATCTTAGCGATATCAATTAATAACTGTTAAACATACATCTATTTATGAAAAGCACTTTCAAGTACGCCTTAACGGCGGCTGCGCTATTCGCATGCAAATTTGCGGGGGCGCAGGCAACCAAAGCGCCCGCCTATCCATTGATAACCCATACCCCGTATTTTAGCGTATGGTCTTTTACGGATGAGTTGAATGAATCTACCACCAACCATTGGACAGGTAAGCATCAGTCGCTTTTAGGTTTGATCAAAGTTGATGGCGAAACTTATCGTTTTATGGGTAAACAACCCGTAAGCTATCGTACTTTGGTACCTGCCGGTGAAGAACAACCTCACTCCGTTAAATACACAGAAACCGACCCGGGCAAAGGCTGGGAGGAAACCGGCTTTAATGATAAAAACTGGAAAACCGGCATGGCACCATTTGGTGATGATGCTAACCAGGCAAAAACAGTTTGGACTGGCCGCGACCTGTGGATACGCCGTACTTTTACATTCACCAAGACAGATATTAATAAACTGATACTTCGCCTTCGCCACGATGATGAGGCGGATGTTTACCTTAACGGTGAAAAAATAAACCATAGCGACGGTGCCAACGGCGATCTGCAAGCTATCGAATTAGGCAAAAGTGCCATAAACAAATTACGAGATGGTGAGAACGTTCTTGCTATGCATTGTGTGAATACCGGCGGCGGTGCCTGGCTTGATGCCGGTTTTGCCGAAGAAGTAGAACCTGCAGAATATGAAGGTCTTAAAGACGCAAAGCAAACCTCGGTAGTAATTACTGCTACCCGTACCATCTACAAATTTAAAGCTGGTAAAACCGATCTGGAGTTAACTTTTACTTCGCCATTGCTAATGGACAACCTAAGCCTTATGGCAAGGCCTGTTAGCTATATCACTTACAATGTGAAAGCTAATGACGGTAAAACGCATAATGTGCAGGTTTACGTAGGCGCGTCTGCCGATCTGGCCCGTAACAAACCTACGCAGGAAGTAACGGCTTCAAAAACCATTAGCAACGGTTTAAGCATCTTAAAAACAGGTACTAAAGAACAACCTATCCTTAAAAAACGCGGAGATGATGTGCGTATTGATTGGGGTTACTTCTACGTGGCTGCACCGGTTACAGAAAAAGCATCGCAATACATCACCAATGATAACCAGGCAGTTGGTTCATTTGCCGGCAATGTTAAAACCGGCCCAATAGAAGAAGGTACAAGTGTTTTTCTTAATACGGTTATTCCGTTCGGTAAGGTAGGTGCAGCACCGGTAGAAAAATTTGTTGAATTGGGATACGATGATGTTTATTCCATTCAATATTTCGGTAAAAACCTTCGCCCATGGTGGAACCAGAACGGCAATCAAACCATTGTTGGCCAATTAAAACAAGCCGCGGCAGATTACAAAGCCACAGTTGCTAAATGCAAGGCTTTTGATACCAAGATCTACAACGAAGCGGCTGCTGCCGGTGGTGCTGAGTATGCTAAGCTTTGTGCTATTGCATACCGCCAAACCATTGCTGCACACGCTTTGGTACGTAGTCCGCAGGGCGAATTGTTGTTCCTTTCTAAAGAAAACTTCAGTAATGGTTCTATCAATACGGTGGATATTACCTATCCATCGGCGCCGCTGTTCCTGGTTCATAATCCCGATCTGCTTAAGGGCATGATGAACGGTATATTCTACTACAGCGAGAGCGGCAAATTTTCTAAGCCATGGGCAGCCCATGACCTGGGTACTTACCCGCAAGCCAACGGCCAAACCTACGGTGAGGATATGCCGGTTGAAGAATCAGGTAATATGGTTTTATCTGCCGCCGCAATTGCAAAGGCTGAGGGTAATGCTGCTTATGCAAAAAAACACTGGAAAACACTAACTACCTGGGTTAACTTCCTGGTAAAGGATGGTTTAGACCCTGCCAACCAATTATGTACCGATGACTTTGCCGGCCACTTGGCGCGTAATGCAAACTTATCCTTAAAGGCTATTAATGGTATAGGTGCCTATGCTATGATGGCCGACATGCTTGGCGACAAAGCAACTGCCACAAAATACCGCGCTATTGCAAAAGATTACGTTGGCCGCTGGATGAAAATGGCTGATGCTGGTGACCACTACTCACTGGTGTTTGAAAAGCCTGATACCTGGAGCCAGAAATATAACCTGGTTTGGGATAAAATGCTTAAGCTAAATCTGTTCCCGCAGAGTGTATATGATCGTGAGATAAAATATTACCTCACCAAGCAAAATGAGTTTGGTTTACCGCTCGATAGCCGTAAAACATATACTAAATCAGACTGGATCATGTGGACAGGCTCTTTAACAAGTGATGCCAATGATTTTAAGGCGTTGGTAGGCCCTATTTATAAATACGCTACAGAAACGCCAACCCGCGTACCACTAAGTGACTGGCACGAAACTACCAACGGCAGGCAGGTAGGTTTCCAGGCGCGCAGCGTAGTAGGTGGTTACTGGATGAAAGTGCTTGAAAAGAAATGGGATAAAAAGAAATAGTTTTTAATTATGACTTGGAAAGGCGGTAGGCAACTATCGCCTTTTTTGTTTTACAAAATTTTTCACAACAATACTGTTACTAACAATTTTAGTTGGTGCGGAAACTTTGGCCGAATGCTTGTGTTAAAATCATAACCAATTAAAATCAAGTTAACGTAATGAGTTCTAAATATTTCCAAGTAGGGCAGGGTGTGTGGGGCTTGCGCTTGTTATTCGTAAACATTTACATGATCGCAAATCGTCGCGGTGTAGGCAAAGGCTGGGTTCTTGTTGATACAGGCGTTAAGGGTTCGGAAGATAAGATCATCGAAATAGCGGAGAGTCTGTTTGGCTTGGGTACCAAGCCTACAGCTATCGTGTTAACTCATGGCCATGCAGATCATTCGGGTTCGCTAAAGGCACTGCTCAAACATTGGAATGTTCCGGTTTACGTTCATCCGCTTGAAGTTCCTTATTTAACAGGCCGTTCATCATACCCGCCGGCTGATACCAGTGTAGGCGGGGGATTCATGACGCTTATCTCGTGGATGTGGCGCACAACGCCCATCAACGTTAGCCGCAACCTGCGCGAAATTGATCCGTATGATGGTATCCCTGAACTGCCCGAATGGAAAGTTATCCACACACCTGGCCACACGCCGGGCCATATATCACTGTTTTTTCCGCTGAATACAACACTGATAGCTGGCGATGCGTTTACAACAACGCGTACAGAATCTGCAGTTTATGCACTCAGTTACATGAAAAAAATAAGCGGTCCGCCAAAATATTTGACTACAGATTGGTACGCTGCGGCGCGCTCTGTACGTAAGCTGGCAGCGCTGCAACCACGTATTGTTGCTACGGGCCACGGGCCTGTAATGCGTGGCCGCGAATTGCTTACTTCACTAAGTTTTCTGGCAAATCGGTTTGAAACTATGGCTGTACCTAAAGAGGGCCGTTATGTGCGCAGCAGCGCTCTAGCCGATGAAAACGGGGTGCGGTATATCCCTCCGCAAACAACTAATAGAAAACAAACTGTCGGCTTGGCATTAGCGGCTTCGGTGGCAGCATTTTGGTTAGTTAAGCAGCTTTGGTAAGCTATATTGTGTTACTTTTACTGCGTGGATAACGTTACGCCAAACCCGCAGATATTGATCGATATCGTAAACACCCGTATGCCTTACGGAAAGTACCAAAATCAGTTGCTTTGCGATATACCGGTACACTATCTGGAGTGGATGCACAGCCGTGGTGGTTTCCCGCCGGGCAAATTGGGCATGATGCTGAGCACTGTTTTCGAGATCAAAACAAATGGGGTTGATAAGATACTGCGGGAGATAAAGTCAAGGTACGGCCGTATATAATAAACTCAATTATTAATTCTAAACTAAAAAATTAAACCAGTCGATAAATCCAAGCGTTAATCTGCTTCGTAAGTCTGTTAAGTACACAGGTTTAAACTATGAAGTCGGAGTTTGATAAAAAGATTGAAGATATCGTTTTTAATATAAGGTTGATCCGCGAAAAACGGAATTACACCCAGGAGTATATGGCGGCAAAGATGCAATGCTCGCAAAATGCATACTCAAAGTTAGAGTTAGGTTACTCAAAATTAACTGTTGAAAAATTGCTGCAGGTTGCCGAGGTTTTAGATGTAACCGTGGCAGAGCTGGTTAACCCGCAGCGGGCTATTGCCCATGGGTTTTCAAACCGTGGTTAATTTATAAAGGCAGTGCCTCAACGGCTCGTTTAAGGTCATTGAGGCGTTGCTTAACATTGTTCTGCAAGTTTCTCTTTATTTGACTTTTAAAGAGATTGAAAGGAAAACGTAATTGGAAAGAGTACGTGAACAAAACTTCAGTTTCGTTAGCTTCAAGCTCCTTAAAATTCCATGATCCTGAGAAAGATCTGAACAAGTAAGGCCCTTTGGTCATTTTAATGGCGGTAACCTTTGGGCGGTTGTAAGATACGTATTCAGTCTCCATTCCCAAGCCATTATGTGCAACACACCACGCCCGTACACCTTTGCCCGCTTCGGTAGCGCCATTGATAAGCCTTGCTTCTTTAAGGAAGGTATCCCATTTTAGCCTATTATTATAATCCTGAGTGTAATCGAAAATCAGAGATGGTGCTTGGTTGATGATGATCTTTTCTGCAAACTTCAGGGATTCCATAGATCTATAACTTATTAAACCAGCCCTTCCTCCAAAATACAAATAGTTGTACTATAGCGAGGGCAAGCATCCCGATAAGGGCGTAAACGTAGCCATGATGAGCGTACAGCTCTGGCATATTATCGGGTATAAGGCGGCCGTGAGCATCTTCCCTGCTAAAATTCATCCCGTAGATACCGGCAATAAAGGTAAGTGGTATAAATATAACCGAAATGATGGTTAGCACCTTCATGATCTCGTTCATGCGGTTACTTACCATGCTCAGATAAAGATCAATGATACTGCTGGTAACCTCCTTGTAGCTTTCCACCATATCCATGGCTTGTATACAGTGGTCGTAAGCATCGCGAAGGTAAATTTTGGTATCTTTATTTATCTCCGGGTTTTCACTACGGATCATGTCGTTGATCTTATCACGCTCGGGCCAGCACGCACGGCGGATCACGATAAGCGTGCGTTTCAATTGCTGCGCATCAAACATAATGCGCTTGTCAGGGTGGTCATATAGCAGATCCTCAGTTTCATCAATACGGTCGCCGAGTTGCGCAAGTAGCACAAAGTAGTTATCCAGTATGGTATCGGTTAGCGAGTAGAGGATAAAACCTGGTCCGCCGGTGCGAATTAGTCCTTTGCCGGCTTTAAGGCGGGTTTTAACAGCCGCAAAGTAATCGCTGTAATCTTCCTCAAAGCTTATGAATATATTATCCTTAACAATCCCACTGAACTGACAATTGGTTAGCTCGTTATTCTTGTCGAGGTATAAAATTCGACTGGTAGCAAATACATAACCCTCATACTCGTCAAACTTAGGTCGCTGGTGTGTATTTACAATATCCTCTAACACCAAATGGTTGATGCCTAAAAATGTGCCAATGTCTTCCATCAACTGCACATCGCCCAGGCCGTTTATTTTTATCCAGTGGGTATGGTCTTTACATTTGGCCATCTGCTTGGTGATGGTTTCCATGTTAGTGCCCTTGCTGGTTTGCAGGTCTTTATCGTTAAATGAATAAACCTCAATTTTAGGTTTTTTAGCATCCTCAGGTATGTCAATAGTGCCGGGTTGCGAACCAACCTCGTACTTGCGCCGTTTATGCTTATAATGTACCCTGCCTGAGTATGACTTCATGTTTTTACTGTGATGCTTACAAGTAGTTTGCAGCCTGCGGGCCCTGGTTAAACAGCAGGTCTACAATGCTGAGGTTGGGCAAAAAGCCGTTCCGCTCTTCAAAAACCTGAAAGTATTGCTTTTGTTCTGTGGCGAGGGTTGCTTTTGCGTTAAAAGCATTCCGCAGATCCGTCAGGCCGGGATATTCGGTCTCGTACGTATCGGTAAAACTGACCTCCAGTTTATTCTTGGTGAGGCGAAGCAGCAGCTCAAACAGTTCGCGGTTATAATCTAAAAGGTAATCGTAACGTTTTTCGTAGAAAGGAGCAAAATCGGCCTCATAATATTCAAAGTAAGCAGAGCGGCGGTAGCATGCCTGCAGGCTCATCCAGTGTAAACGCTGCCATCTAAAATCGTAGCTTATCTTAACATCTTTAGTTTTGGTGTGGTTTTTTGATCCCTTTACTACGGGCACTACCAGGCTTAACAAACCATCTGGCGAGTAAATGTTGGCCCTGTTACGATAGGTTTGTTTTGGAAAATGTTCTTCCACATCAAAAACCACATCAGGCTTAAAGGCATTCAGCTTTGTAAAATACTCAACCGGGGGCAGGTAAAACATCGGTAAAACAGCACCGTTGGCAATCATATATATTTTTTATGTTTGTGGCAAAATTGGTAAAAATGTTAAGAAAAGCGGCTTCGGGTGCGGGTATATTTTTTTTATACCTTATCTCGCTATTGCCCTTTTGGCTGCTTTATGCCATTGCCGATGTTATTTACCTTGTTTTGTATAGCCTGGTGAAGTATCGCGTGCCCGTGGTACGCGAGAACCTGAAGAACGCGTTCCCGGAGAGGAGTGAGGCCGAACGCAGAAAAATTGAAAAACAGTACTACCACTACCTTGCAGACCTGATGGTTGAAACCGTTAAGATGATAACGGTTAGTGAGGCCCAATTACGCAAGCGCATGAAGCCTACTAACCCGGAGATGGTAGAACATTACTTTAGCCGGGGCCGAAGCATTATAGCCGCCGCCGGGCATTACTGCAATTGGGAAATGGCCGCACTTGCATTTGGTTTGCTTACCAAAGAGAAAAGGGTGATAGTTTATAAGCCGCTTAAAAATCCGCAGTTCGACGATCTGTTTAACAAAGTGCGCGCACGTTTCGGGGCCATACTTGTGTCTATGAAGCAAACGTTGCGGACGATGATCGCCATTAAAAATGAGTTGAGTTTTAGCGTTCTGGTGAGCGACCAAACGCCTAATATGCACGAGATAAATTATTTCACTACGTTTTTGAACCAGCCAACTGCGGTTTTTTTAGGGATCGAGAAATTAGCCAAACTACTTGATGCGGTTGTACTATTTTACCGCATAGATAGGGTTAAACGGGGCTATTATACCTACACCCTGGTACCTTTGATTGAAGAGCCTAAGAAAACTGAGGGACACGAAATTACCGAAGCGCACGTACAATACTTAGATAAATTAATACAGGAAAAACCGCAATACTGGCTGTGGAGCCATCGCCGGTGGAAATACAAGCCGGAGGACCTGAACTTATGATGAACACCCCCAAAGTTGCCGTGGTGATATTGAACTGGAACGGCATCAAATTCCTCCGCGATTTTTTGCCCTATGTGCTTGCATCTACCTGGCCTAACCTGGATATCGTTGTTGGCGATAACGCCTCAACCGATGGGTCTGTAGCATTTTTGCAGGGTATGTACCCGCAGATACGCATCATTGAGAATAAAGAGAACTATGGCTTTACAGGTGGTTATAACCGGGTATTGGCGCAGGTTGAGGCTGACTATTACATTTTGCTGAACTCCGACGTAGAGGTACAGCCCGGATGGATAGAACCGGTTATAGCCTTAATGGAAAGTGATGATGCTATTGCTGCTGCTGCGCCGAAGATATTGGCATATCATCAAAAAACGCATTTTGAGCATGCCGGTGCCGCTGGTGGCTTTATAGATAAATTTGGTTATCCGTTTTGTAGAGGCCGAATTTTTTATGAGATAGAAGAAGATAAAGGGCAATACGATAATACTTGCGAGGTTTTTTGGGCTACAGGTGCGGCCATGTTTGTAAAGAAAAAGTATTGGGACGAAGCCGGTGGTTTCGACGAAAGCTTTTTTGCGCATATGGAAGAGATAGACCTTTGCTGGCGCTTAAAAAACATGGGGTATAAGGTGATGTACTGCGCCGAATCAACCGTATACCATGTAGGTGGCGGCACGCTTAATTCCGAAAACCCGTTTAAAACTTACCTTAATTTCCGTAATAACCTGTTGCTGTTAAAGAATAATCTGCCTGCATGGCGTGCCTTTTGGGTGATCAATCTGCGTTTTTGGATGGACCTCCTTGCCCTGGTGCGTTTTATGATGGAAGGTAAACGCAAAGATGCCTGGGCGGTAAGTCGGGCGCATCAAAACTTTGTCAGGCAGTTGTTTAAGTCAAATGTTAAAAGTCAAAAGTCTAAAGTTGCATGGGGTAAGAGCCAGACCGGCATGTATTACCGAAGTATTGTTTGGGATTTCTTTTTTGATAAAAAGCACAAGTTTACCGAGCTTGAAGCGGAGAAAGTCAAAAGTTAAAGGCTTAGCGCTATTAACGTGTAGTAAGGTGTTCACGAGCGTTCACGAATGTTCACGGTGTTCACGTGCGTGAACGTGAACACCTCACCGGATTAATATTTCAGTAGCAAACTTTCAATTCCTAACCTGTAAGAGTGCATTCCAAAACCGGCAATAACACCCTTGCAACTTGCGGCCAGCATAGAATGGTGACGAAACTCTTCGCGTTTGTAAACGTTTGATATATGCACTTCAATCACGGGTGTATTAATGGCTGCAATGGCATCAGCGATAGCGATGGAGGTGTGGGTGTAGGCACCTGCGTTAAGCACTATGCCATCAAAATTAAAGCCAACTTCATGCAGTTTATTTATAATTTCGCCCTCAACGTTACTTTGAAAGTAGCTGATATTAACATCAGGAAAATTTGCTTTTAATTCGGCTAAGTAGCTTTCAAAATCGGCACTGCCGTAAATGGATTTCTCGCGTACGCCAAGCAGGTTTAAGTTTGGCCCGTTGATTATTTGTATATTCATTTGTTTTCAAACTTAGCTATAAAGCATCAAAACTAAAATAATTTGGATTGGGCATCGGCAATAAAAGGATTTAAGACCTATCTAAAGCTGGAGAGGTCGCTTGCAGGCAACTCCATCGAGGCCTACACACGCGATATCGAGAAACTGCGCCAGTTTGCTGATGCCGAATTGACTGGTCTGCAACCTGATAAATTTACGCTTCAAAACCTGCGAGATTTTATCAATTGGATAAGTGAATTAGGAATGACCGCTACGTCGCAGGCGCGTATCCTATCAGGCATTAAATCTTTTTATAAATTTTTGTTGCTTGATGATGTTATCCAAAGTGACCCTTCGGAACTATTGGAGATGCCGCGCATCGTGCGCAAACTGCCGGATACGCTGAGTTACGATGATATCCAAAGCATGATAACAGCTATCGATCTCTCAAAACCTGAAGGCGGCCGTAATAAAGCCATGCTGGAAGTTTTATATGCCTGCGGTTTGCGGGTATCAGAGTTAACGGAACTGCGTTTATCTAATCTCTCCCTGCATGCTGACGATGAGTTTATTAAAGTAAAAGGCAAAGGCAGCAAAGAGCGGTTGGTGCCTATTGCAAGGCAAGCCATAAAAGCGTTGCAGATATGGATAGAACAGATACGTGTGCACACCCCGGTACAGAAAGGAGAGGAGCATATTGTTTTCCTAAATAGAAGGGGTAAAAGGCTTACGCGAGTTTATGTGTTTCTACTTATTAAGGAACTGGCAGAGAAAATAGGGTTAAAGAAAACCATAAGTCCGCATACCTTCAGGCATTCGTTTGCCACGCACTTGGTTGAAGGCGGCGCCGACCTACGTGCAGTGCAGGAGATGCTGGGCCACGAAAGCATCACAACCACCGAGATCTACGCCCACCTGGACAGGCAGTATCTTAAAAGCGTTATCACTGAATATCATCCAAGAAGTTAAATAGAAAAGGCCTGCCGAGGCAAGCCTTTTCTTGTTCTATGAATTCTTAGATACTGTAAATTCTGATTTTTATTTCAAAAGATCAGCTTTTACAGTATCTAATATTTTAAATGATTCGGCAGTAGTTGGTGCCTCGGCGTAAACACGTAATACAGGCTCGGTACCAGATGGGCGTACCATTACCCAGCTTTCATTCTCAAAGAAGAATTTGAAGCCATCCAGGTCTTCAGTACGATCAACTTTAAGGTTACCAAAGGATTGGTATTTACCGCTTTTGCAATTGCTAATGATCTCTTGTTTCTTTTCTTCGGTAACGTGAAGGTCATAACGCTCAACAGCAAATTTGCCAACAACATCATAGATCTCCTGAACAAGTTCTTTAAGCGAACGGCCGCTTTTTGCCATAAACTCCCATATCATCAAACCTATCCAAACGCCGTCGCGTTCCGGGATATGGCCGTTAACAGCAATACCACCAGACTCTTCACCACCAACCATAAATTGTTTGCCTGAGTTTACGATAAGGTCGCAGATGTATTTGAAACCGATTTTGGTAACGGTATTGTTAAGGCCGTAAGCATCACACAATTTCTGTATTTTGCTCGTACAAGAGAAGGTTGAGTAAACTTCGCCGCGTTCGCCCTTCACTTTGTACATGTAGTGAATTAGCAACAAAAGAATGTGGTGCGAATCTACAAAGTTGCCATCAGCATCATACAAACCAATACGGTCTGCATCACCATCGGTAACCAAACCCGATGCAATTTCGCCTTCCGATAATTTGATCAGTTGCTCAAACTCTTGCAGGTTACGTTGGATAGGTTCAGGTGCCTGGCCATCAAAACCTGGATTGTAATCTGCATGCAGGAAGGTAATATCCGGGAACAAGCGGCGCATTACGTTTTGGCCTGCACCGTACATGGCATCATAAGCCCATTGTAATCCGCTATCGCGAATTGCAGCTATATCAAAGCTTTTTTCTGCATGCTCAACATACATATCCTCCAGGTTGATATATTCAACAAGCCCTTCAGTAACATAATCTGCAACGGTTTTTAATTGCAGGTCAATGGTATCAGGTATCTGGCTTTCTACTTTTTCAATATCATCCGGTGTAGCAGGGCCGCCATAAAACGCTTTAATTTTATAACCGTTATAAGCAGGCGGGTTATGGCTGGCAGTAATGATTATACCCGCCGATGAACCGGTACGTACTGTACCCAAAGAGATCATCGGGGTTGAAACAAAAAGGTTTTCGGCACGGTGTACCTTTATACCTTGCGATGCCAGTACACAAGTAGTTGCATCGGCAAACATAGGGCCCGCAAAGCGGGGATCACAGCCAACCAGGGCCGATGGATTTTCAAAATTGTCTTTAAGCCACAGCGCAGTAGCATAAGCTACGCGTTTAACGTTTTCCAAGGTAAAGTCGTCGGCAATGATAGCTCTCCAGCCATCCGTTCCGAATTTTATTTTAATCATTTTAAGAAGATAAGTGGTTTAAAATCCTATTTTTAGCGCCTCAAATATTGATACAAGAATATCAATCATTTGTGGTAAACGGAAATAAACAATGAAAGTTTTAAAATTTGGCGGAACATCGGTCGGTAGTGCCGCCCGTATGCAAAAACTGCTGGATATTATAAACCCGAATGAACGGCAAATTGTAGTGCTATCGGCCATGTCTGGCACTACTAATAGCCTGGTTGAGATAGGGCAGGCATACCTCACCTCTGACAAGGCCAAAGCAGCTTCGCTGATAGCTGCTTTAAAACAGCAATATGAAGCTGTAGTAAAACAACTTTTCAGTAACCCGGAGTATCAGGGGCAAGCGAAGGAGGTTATCTATCATCACTTTGGTTTGTTAAGCGGCTTTGCTAATGATCTGTTTACATCTATTGAAGATAAAATTATCCTGGCGCAGGGCGAACTGCTATCTACCACGCTGTACCATATCTACCTTAAAGAAATCGGTGTGCCATCAGTGCTATTACCGGCACTTGATTTTATGCGTATAGATGAGGATAATGAGCCGGTGGTTGACCATATCACCACGCATTTACAGCCTATGCTGGATAAGCATGCGGATGTGAATCTTTTTATAACGCAGGGCTTTATTTGCCGTAATGCATTTGGCGAAATAGATAACCTTCGTCGCGGCGGCAGCGATTACACTGCGTCACTCATCGGTGCAGGTATCCATGCAGAGGAAGTGCAGATATGGACGGACATCGACGGTATGCATAACAATGATCCGCGGATAGTTAACAATACAAAACCTATTGCGCAGCTTTCGTTTGATGAGGCTGCCGAGCTTGCTTACTTTGGTGCCAAGATATTGCACCCTCAAAGCGTTTTTCCGGCACAGAAATACAAGATTCCCGTTCGTTTACTTAATACCATGGATCCGCAGGCTGCCGGTACTTTAATTACCAATACCAGCGAAAAGGACAAAATAAAATCCATAGCGGCGAAAGATGGTATTACGGCTATTAAGATACAAAGCAGCAGAATGTTGCTGGCCCACGGTTTCCTACGCCGGGTATTTGAGGTATTTGAGCGTTATCGTACGTCGATAGATATGATCACCACATCAGAAGTGGCAGTATCATTAACAATAGATGACATTACTTATTTGGATGAGATCAATAAAGAACTGGGTAAATTCGGTACTGTTGAAGTCGATGTAAACCACACTATAATTTGTGTGGTAGGCGATTTTGCTGCTGAAAAGAACGGGTACGCAGCGAGGGTACTTGATGCCATTAAGCATGTTCCTGTGCGAATGATATCATATGGCGGCAGCGATCATAACCTATCATTGCTGGTTAAAACAGAACAAAAAACAGAGGTTTTAAGAAGTCTGCACAGCAGGTTGTTTTAAGCACTCATTACGGGGAAGTCATTTGTATTTTTGACTTTTTAATTTTGACTTACAATCATGTTCAACAATAATACCATTCAGCGTTTCAACAATATCGAAACACCCTTTTACTATTACGACCTTGGCGTGTTAAAAAATACGCTTGATGCTTGTCGCGATGCTTCAGCGAAATACGATTTCCATGTGCATTACGCCATGAAGGCAAATTTTAATAGTAAGGTGGTTGATATGGTGCAATCATACGGCTTTGGTGCGGATTGCGTTAGCGGCAACGAAGTTAAAGCTGCCATTGAACATGGTTTTAATAAAGGCAAAGTTGTTTTTGCCGGTGTTGGTAAATCTGACAAAGAGATCAATTACGCTTTAGAGGCCGATATTTTTTGTTTCAATGTAGAGTCCGTTCAGGAATTGGAGATCATCAATGAGCTTGCACAGACCAAAGGAAAAGTTGCAAGCGTTGCTATCCGCATTAACCCCAATGTTGATGCGCATACGCATCATTTTATAACTACCGGTCTTGACGAAAATAAGTTCGGTATAAATACCTGGCAATTAAACGATGTTGCCGAAGCATTACGCAACCTTAAGAACATCAAATTCTTAGGCATACACTTCCATGTCGGGTCACAAATAACGGATATGGAAGTATTCAGAAATCTTTGCACACGTATCAACGAAATAGCCGAGTGGTTTGAAGACCGAGGTTTCCCGATAAAGGTTTTGAACGCGGGCGGCGGTTTAGGGGTCGACTATTATAATCCTGATACAAACATACCGGACTTTGCAAGCTATTTCGAGGTATTCAGCAAGTTCCTGAATGTTAAACCTGGTCAGGAAGTGCATTTTGAATTAGGCCGTGCATTGGTAGCACAGTCTTCGTCGCTGATCTCCAGAGTGCTTTATGTGAAGAACGGTCAAAAGAAAAACTTTCTAATCCTTGATGCCGGTATGACCGAGCTGATGCGCCCTATGCTATACCAGGCTTATCATGAGATAGAAAATGTGAGTAGAGGAGAGGGAGCGAGGAGCGAAGGGGCCGAAGATATTTCTGGTAATGCTGCATACTCTTCGCCGACAAAATACGACGTTGTTGGCCCTATTTGCGAAAGCACGGATTGTTTCAGAAAAGATGTAGATCTGCCGCAATCTTTCCGTGGCGATCTGATCGCTATACGTACGGCAGGTGCTTATGGCGAAGTGATGGCCTCAAATTATAATCTTCGCGATAAAGTGGAAAGCGTTTACTCTGAATAATTTTGCGCCTTGTTTCTATTGTTGTAACGTTTTTAGGTGATTATCACTAAAAAGTTACATTACTCTGATTTTTACAGTCAAGCAATATATTAACCTGCGTAAACGTGATATTCCTTTAGGTTGTCGTTTTTGTTAAAAAAATTTCGAAAATCTTAGGCTTGAAGCCAACGTTAGCTAAAATTTTTATGTATAAAGTTGTATGAATGTGTTGCACCACAAATTGGTATAACAAACATTTAAAGGCATTTAATGTATAATAGGTGCAATTTGCACTATGTAAACAGCAATACCTAACTGCATGAATTATACGGAGGAAGAAAGGCTTAAAGCTGTTGAAAGATTTAAACAGCTCGACGCTAATATAACTACCGACCTGAACGAACTTGTAAATCTTGTGGCCGTAATATGTGACGCGCCGGTTGCCCTCGTGACCCTGCTTGATGAAGACACCCAATGGTTTAAAGCCTTTGTAGGAACCGACCTTACTTGTACAGACAGGCAGGTGGCATTCTGTAACGATACTATTAAACATACCGGACTTAACGTTATAGCTGACACTCATTTAAGCGAACATTTTAAAAGTAACCCACTTGTTACAGGGGCCCCCTTCGTGCGCTTTTATGCCGGTGCACCATTAATCACTAAAGACGGATTTGCGGTGGGCAGCCTTTGTATAATTGATACCAAGCCGCGTGTATTAACTGAGCACCAAAAAACTACGTTACTGGTAATGGCAAAACAGGTAGTACACCTGATGGAACTGAACTGGAGCTTAAAAACTCTTGAACATAAACATGAGATAGAGCAGGCCCAAATACTCGCTATAAGCGAATCTGAGATAAAGCTGAAGGCTATATTTGACAGTTCTACCGATATGCACCTGTTGGTTGACAGCAACTTTGAGGTCATCGCTTTCAATAAATCAGCCGAAAATTTTGTTAAACAGAATTATAAGCACACCCTGGCATATCGGGATAACATATTAGATTACACCGATACCGATATATTGAGTCAGTTTAAAAAATGTTTTAAAATGGCTTTATCGGGGCGTGCGATAAAACGGGAATGGATGATGATGGCAGGAACTATCAATGCATGCTGGAAGATAACCACTTTTATCCCTGTAAAAAATAATAATGGTGATATTATAGGTGTTGCGCTAAGTTCAGCAGATATAACACGTCATAAAAGGCAGGAGGCTTACATAAACGTTCAAAACGAAGCATTAAGAAGAATAGCCCTTATTCAATCACACGAACTGCGTCGTCCTGTTGCTTCTTTATTGGGTATTATGGACCTTATCAAGATGGAAAAGATCAATTTTGATTATTTCGACCTGATGGAAGTGACCATTAATGAGCTCGACGAGAAGATCAAAACCATTGTTAAAGATTCTGAAAATACCTTAGGAGGCAGGCAACTATCTGTAGTAGCTTAATGTACATTGTTGTACAGCTGATAAGCTATTACATGAAATAGTTGTAATCCCGATTATTATGCATACCTTGCGCACTTTAATAAATATTATAATGCAAAAACAAGGAACAGTTAAATTTTTCAACGAAACAAAAGGTTTTGGTTTTATCGTACCACAAGATGGTGGCCAAGAGATTTTTGTTCATTCAACAGGCCTTATCGACGAAATTCGTGAAAACGATAAAGTTGAATACGACGTTGAAAATGGTCGCAAAGGCTTAAATGCCGTTAACGTAAAAGTAGTTTAATTATATCATCATATAACTAAGATTACCAAAAGAACATCCGCTCCAAAAGGGCGGATGTTCTTGTTTTATATCAGTTGTTACCGCTTATCCAAAATGCTACTGATGATATAGCAATCAGTGCAAAAACAAGTAGAATTAAAACGTCAAGTGTACGCCTTAGTATACGATGTACAAGGTTTTCACGCCGATCAAAATGACGTAAAAAACGGTATTTTAATAAAAGCAAAATACCCGCTGCTATAAACACTACCAGGAAGAAGACCTTTCTAAAATGAAGGTCCTGCATATCCGCTATAAAATTGCTCCAATTCATTGCTTAAGGCAACAACCATTCTATTGATTTTGTGTGGACAGCAGTAAATGCAGACTTTATGCAAGCGTTAATTTTGTAATTATATAAACACAGCGGTATGGTATTTGTTACTTAAGTACAAAATCGTCTACAACAAAACGTAACAATTATGAAAGATCAAGCAAAAGTAATAGCAGCATTATTAGTTGGTGCTGCAGCGGGCGCCGCTTTAGGTTTATTATTGGCTCCGGAAAAAGGTGAGGATTTACGCGGCGACATTGCTGATTACGTAAACGACCTTGTAAATAAAGCCAAGGACAAAGCGCAACACACTGCCGAAAATGTTAAAGATTACAGCAGCAATGTTGTTGATAACGTTAAAAAAAAATTTAACGGTGTAGTGGGCGATGCAAAAGACGCCTATGAAGATGCTAAAGATAAAGCTCAAAGCTATGCCGAAAACGGTTACGATGATGCAAAATCCAAAGTAAAAAGCACAGCGAATGATTGGAATAATTCAATCCAAAACGCCTGAAGGTATAATTAAACAAAAAAATAGAAGAGCCCGGAATTTCCGGGCTCTTCTATTTTTAGAGGCTATGCTTTAAGGGCTTTGATCATCCTGTCTCGGCCGCTCATATCTTGCCGAAGTTCAATCTTATCAAAACCTTTCGCAATTAACATCTCGCTGGTTTCTTTTCCGAAGGCTTCATTGATCTCAAAGAACAGCAGGCCATCTTTATCCAGTTGTGTATTAGCAAAATCGGCTATAGCGATATAAAATTTTAGTGGTTCTTCTTCCGGTACAAACAAGGCCGTGTGAGGTTCGAAATCAGTAACATTGGCATGCATCTTCAATTTGTCTGCCGGCGTAACGTAAGGAGGATTGCTGACAATAATATCATATCTGTTATCAATTACCTGATAATTGTTTTTGTCCAAAATATCCACGTTATGGAAATCAACTTTTGCCTCGTTGATCATGGCGTTTCTTTCTGCTGTCCTTAGAGCCTCCATCGAAATATCTACAGCGCTCACATGGGCATTAGTAATATTTTTACTCAAAGTAATAGCGATACAACCGGTGCCTGTACCGATGTCCAAAATTTGCAAAGATCTTTGATCTTGCACTTTTAACTTTTGACTTTCCAATATCCACGCAACCAATTCTTCCGTTTCCGGTCGGGGAATTAGCGTTGCAGCATTTACCAAAAATTGGAGTCCATAAAATTCAGTACTTCCCAAAATGTACTGAACAGGTTTGCCGGTTGAGAGCTCCTGCAATATTTGCGGTAATTTATCTACTGTTTCCGACGGCAGGTCATCATCCTCAAATGCCTTTAGCTTCGCACGAGACATGCCAGTGAGCTCCTGTAGCACCAGCATTGCAATCGCCTCTGCCTCTTGAGGACCGTAGAGATCATTCAGTTGATTTTTGAAGGATAATACGGCATCCTTAATAGTTTTCATGCAACAAAGTAACATAAAAGCTACTTTTGCACAATGGCATCAGCAGTAATATACATGCAGCGTTGTTTAGAGCTGGCGGCATTAGGAGCAGGTTACGTAAGTCCGAATCCGATGGTTGGCGCTGTGATCGTTCATAACGACAGGATAATAGGTGAGGGCTATCACCGCAAATATGGCGAAGCCCATGCCGAGGTAAACGCCGTTAACATGGTGATCGATCGCTATACCGATGCCGCGCAATTACTACAAGAGGCTACCATTTACGTATCACTTGAGCCCTGTGCACATTACGGTAAAACCCCACCCTGTGCTGATTTGATCATTAAACATCAGATACCGCGCGTGGTTGTTGGGTGCCGCGATCCTTTTTCGCAGGTAGATGGCAAGGGCATTGAAAAGTTACTGGCTGCCGCGCTGGGTGTAACTACCGGGGTTTTGGAACAAGAATGCCGTTGGTTAAACCGGAGATTTTTTTCACGGGTGCAAAAGCACCGCCCTTACATCATTCTTAAATGGGCGCAAACAGCCAACGGCTTTTTTGCCCCGGCGGACGGTTCACAATTTTGGATAACAGGCGTCGAAAGCCGTAAACTGGTTCATCAGTGGCGCGCGGAAGAAGATGCCATATTGGTGGGCAAAAACACTGTTTTAGCGGATAACCCGCAATTGAATGTGCGCTATGCAGAAGGCCGTTCGCCCAGGCGGGTGGTCATTGACCGGCAATTGCAACTTGATAAGACTTTTAATGTCTTTGATAAAACAGTAGAAACGCTTGTTTTCAACGCAGAAAAGTTTGATGTTGATGATAATATCAAATACATTCAGCTGGAAGATTTTGACAATTATGTACCACAATACATCATGTACCAGTTATATCTGCAGGATATACAATCGGTTATCATAGAGGGTGGTGCAAAAACATTGCAGCATTTTATCGATGCCGGGTTGTGGGACGAAGCAAGGATCTTCACCGGCCAGGCCACTTTACGTGCAGGGATACCAGCGCCACGCTTAAGCGGTAAAAATGAAGGTAGCCAAACAATTGGCAGTGATATTTTACAGATATTTACCAATCAACCTTAAAAGCTTATTTAATGTTATACGTTTTCCTAAGCGTTTGCTGCAGTGTAATTGTATCGGTGCTATTAAAAGTTGCACGGCGCTACAGCATTGACGTTTTTCAGGCCATAACCTGGAACTACGGGATGGCTATCCTACTTACATGGTTTTTCTTTAAACCCAATTTCGGCACTTTTGAAATAAAGCAAGCACCGCTTGGCGTATATATTGCCGTTGGTATTTTATTGCCGCTGATATTCTGGATAATGGCCAAATCAGTACGACTTGCCGGCATAGTGCGTACGGATGTTGCGCAGCGGCTTTCGTTATTTATATCACTTTTTGCAGCTTTCCTGCTATTTGGTGATCAGTTTAACCTTGCAAGATTAGCTTGTTTTTCAGTAGGTTTTGCAGCAATATTGTGCTCTATTCCATGGCAAAAGCAAACGGCTAACCGCAAGGTTTTAAGTAATGCATGGCTATACCTGATATGCGTTTTCATTGGCTTCGGTGCCATTGATATCCTGTTTAAGAAAGTTGCAGCTTTTACGGCTGTGCCCTATACCACTTCTTTATTTTTCATATATGCTTTGTCTTTTGTTATTGCGCTCATAAGCCTTGCAGTAAAAGTTATTTCAGGTAAAACACGTATACATTGGGCGCACATTATGTTTGGGTTAATATTGGGAGTAGCCAATTTTGGTAACATTTTATTTTATTTAAAAGCGCATAAAGCCTTGTCAACAAGCCCTTCGCTTGTGTTTTCTGCAATGAACATTGGGGTAATTTCGGTTGGCGCCCTGGTGGGTTTAGTAGTATTCCATGAGCGGCTCAGCAAGCTCAACAAGTTAGGTTTGGCACTTGCCATCATCTCAATTATTATGATCACTACGGTGAATATTATGCACTGGTAAATGCTTTTTCAAGATACTTACAAAACAATTTCCGAACCTGTCGAAGCTATTTTTCGCGATAGGGGCAGCAAATTTTTGGCTTATGCTTACCCGGTTAGCAGCGATAGCGATATTAAGCCCATAGTCGCAAAACTAAAGGCAGAGCATCCAAAGGCAAATCATCATTGCTGGGCTATCAGGCTTAGTATAGATCGCTCTGTATTCCGCGTTAATGATGATGGCGAACCGTCCGGTACAGCAGGAAGACCGATATTAAATACACTGCTATCTAAAGATATTACCAATACACTGGTGGTCGTTGTGCGCTATTTTGGAGGTACGCTATTGGGTGTGCCGGGCTTAATAAACGCCTATAAAACGGCAACGGAAATGGCACTTGCCGAAGTAAGGGTTATTGAGAAAACCATTAACGATATTTACACCATAAGCTTTGATTATCCGCAAATGAATGATGTAATGCGCATCATTAAAGATGAACAGCTACAGGTTTTAGAGCAACGCTCGGAATTAAATTGCACTATCCAATTCTCCGTTCGTAAAACACAGGTAGAAGTTGTAATGAGTAAGCTCAATAAGCTTACCGGCGCTAATGTCAGATACGATTACAGCGGCTGATATTTTGCTAAATTCTTCCTGAAACTACACGCTTTGCAGGCTCATTTTTTGCTTAAAAATGCCTAAATTGCCTGCATATGCAATCATTTGAGATAGATAAATCAGATCTGCTCCGCATCAAAACCGCGCTTGAGGGTGATGATGCTGAATTAGAGTTGGTTCTGAAGGACTACCATGCCTCAGAGATCGCTATTTTATTTGAGCGCCTGCCGCACGAAGCCCGCGAACGTATCATCAACATCCTGCCTGCCGAAGAAGCATCAGAAGTTATTACCGAGATGGACGAAGAAAGCCATCCCGAGGACTTACTGGTAAATCTTGACCCCGAGAAGCGCACCGAAATTGTTGAGGAACTGGATTACCATGTGGCTACCGACATCATCAGCCAGATGGACGAGGAGGATCAGCAGGAAATCCTACAGGAGATCGATCAGGAAGATGCTATCAGCATTCGTGCACTGTTAAACTACGATGAAGATACTGCGGGTGGTTTAATGAACTCGCAGGTTATCTGCGTCAACATCAACTCCGACAAGAAAGATGCTTTAGACGAGATCATCCGCCAGTCTGAAGAGATGGAGGAGTTTTATACCATTTACGTGGTGAATGATGACAAGATATTGCAAGGTATTGTTTCCATCAAAGATATCATCAAAGCGCGTAGTGAGGTTAAGATCCGTGATATATACCAGCACGATCCGGTGTTTGTAAAAGCTGATCTTGACCAGGAAGAAGTTGCTAAATTGATATCTCAATATAACCTCACCAGTATCCCCGTTGTTGACGACCATATGAAACTGCTGGGCCGCATTATGGTTGATGACATAATCGACGTAATGGAGGAGGAGAACACAGAGGATATCTTGAAGATTTCCGGTGTATCTGAAGATGAGGAACTGAGCGGTAACTGGAAAGATGCAGTAAAGAGCCGTTTGCCCTGGCTCGTTATTAACCTGGGCACAGCATTTCTGGCTGCGGCGGTTATCAGGCAGTTTACGCACGTAGAAGAGGAGTTGCCCATTATAGTTGCCTACGTAACCATTATTGGTGGTATGGGCGGTAACGCTGCAACGCAAGCACTGGCGGTTACAGTAAGGCGTATCTCATTAAGTGACCTTACAGACAGGCAAACTTATCGCACGGTGATTAAGGAAATTTCAGTGGGCTTGATCAACGGTATGGCCAATGGACTGATCGTATTGTTGTTTGCTTTGCTGTATGATAAAAACCCAATGCTCGGTTTGGTGCTTTTCCTGGCTATGACTGGTAATCTCATTGTGGCAGGTTTAACAGGCGCAGGCATCCCGCTCATATTAAAACGGCTGGGCATAGACCCGGCAGTGGCATCGTCCATCATCATTACTACTTTTACAGATTGTATAGGATTTTTGCTACCCTTATGGTTGGCGAGCAAACTTTTATTGTAGCTTGATTTTCAAATCAATATCATTAAAGTGATTTGCATTTGTTGAAATAGAAAATAATCTTTGAATATTTGCATTGTTAAGCCACGCTTTTATTACTGTTAACGTAATCACACATATGACTGAAGTAAGATACGACTGGACCCAGGAAGAGATCTCAAAAATATACCACTCACCTTTATTGGATTTAATTTACCGCGCAGCTACTATTCATCGCGAAAATAAAGACTATGCAGAAGTGCAGATCAGTTCGCTGATCTCTATAAAAACAGGCGGTTGTCCCGAGGATTGTGCTTATTGCCCCCAGGCAGCACGTTATAGTACCGGTGTTGATGTGCATGCCTTAATGCCTAAAGAAGAGGTAATAGCTGCTGCAAAGCGTGCTAAAGAAGGTGGTGCATCAAGGTTATGTATGGGCGCTGCATGGCGCGAGGTACGCGATAACCGTGATTTTGACAAAGTGTTGGATATGGTTACAGCTGTAAACGAATTGGATATGGAAGTTTGCTGCACCCTGGGTATGCTTACCGAAAACCAGGCACAACGCCTGGCTGATGCCGGTTTATATGCTTACAACCACAACCTGGATACCTCTGAGGATGATTATAAACGTATTATTACTACCCGTACCTATGATGAGCGTTTAACCACACTTGAGCACGTTCGCAAAGCGAAAATATCTGTGTGCAGCGGTGGTATCATTGGTTTGGGTGAAACTACAGCTGATAGGATCTCGATGCTTAAAACGCTTTCAAATCTGCCTAAACACCCAGAATCAGTACCTATTAACGCATTGGTACCTGTTAAAGGAACGCCACTGGCAGAGCAACCCCGCGTGTCTGTTTGGGATATGGTTAGGATGATCGCCACAACGCGTATCATTATGCCTAAAACGGTGGTGAGGTTATCAGCTGGCCGTACCGAAATGAGTACGGTTGAACAGGCCTTATGCTTTATGGCGGGAGCCAACTCGATATTTGCAGGTGAGAAATTGCTAACCACACCAAACCCTACATTTGATGAGGACATGTTCATGTTTGAACTATTAGGATTAAAACCACGCCAGGCATTTAAGAATGGCCGCCCTAACGAGCCCAAAGAATTGCGCGAGATGAGCATTAACGAAGTTTTCTAATTTCCTAATGCAAAGTTCGGTTTGTAGTTTTACGTAAATAGTAAACCTGCTATGAACCGCAAAGTATTCTTCTTTATAATTCTTACGCTGTGTTTTATTCAAGTTAAAGCACAGCGTAAGATCAATCTTCCCCTCAGACATCAGCTCGACAGTTTGTATGCACTTGATCAACATTATCGGGCAATGATGTCAGAGAAGTTTACTAACAAACAGATAGATTCCATAAAGAAGGCATTAAATCTTAAGGATGGAGATTTTTTTTCACAGATAAATAAAATATCTGATAATACCGATTCATCAAACACAAAAAGGGTACAAGCAATCATAGCGCAATATGGTTATCCGGGAAAGTCGCTTGTAGGTGAACCAACTAATGAGGCTGCTTTTTTTGTTTTGCAGCATTCAACGGTAATAGACAAGTATCTTCCCATTGTAGAAAAAGCTGCAAACGAAAAGGAATTGCCGTTCTATTTATATGCTATGATGAAAGACCGTTCGTTGATGTATAACAATAAAGAACAAATTTTGGGTACGCAGGTTAAGGGCATGCGCTTAACTAACAAGCAAACCGGCAAGCTTGAGTTTAAAATGTATGTGTGGCCTATACAAGATGCGGCTAATGTGAACGAACGCCGAAAAGCTGCAGGCTTCCCGCAAACTGTTGAGGAAAATGCTAAACGCCTTGGTGTTAGTTATAAACCCTACACGCTTGAGCAAGCGCTTAAAGGCGATGTAAATTAAAAAACAAAATCTCATAGCATTGCTTTTATACTAAAAATATAAACGCCATGGGATTTGACCAATATCACGAACCACCAGAAGAACTTTCTGCAGAAACACGCACTTTCGCCCGCATGATCGTATCATTAGGCGAAGAGGCTGAAGCCATTAACTGGTACGAGCAACGTATATCTGTTGAAACAGATGAACAAGCCAAAGCCATTATGCAAAACGCTCAGCACGAAGAATTTAAGCATTTTGGTATGGACCTGGAATTTTTGCTACGTAAAAAACCTGTTTGGCGTAAAACACTCGAAGCCATTTTGTTTAAGCAAGGCGATATAGTGGAGCTTGGCGAAAAAGGCGAGGAAGCTTCAGAATAAAATCAATATTCTGCAAATTGTTCATCCGGATAGCACCAAAGCCAACGCTCACCGGGTTGCGCAGAGGCAATAACAGGGTGACTGCTGGCATTGTAATGCTTGGTCATGTGTTGTTCCGGCGATTGATCGCAGCAGCGTGTAACCCCGCAAGTTTGACAGGTACGTAAATGAAACCAGGTAGTACCTTGTTTTATGCATTCTACGCAAACGTGTTCGTCGCTTAATTTTATTTCGCTGATAGCTTGCAGGTGCTGGCAAAAGCCGGGATCTAAATCGGGCATATAGATAATGTTTGCCTAAATATAGTAAAGCTCAAAATATTGAGCTTTACTTTTTAGAAAAATCATGGCCCCAATTTTTCAGCGAGTAATCCCAATTAGAATCTATTGCATCCTTTGGCTTTTGAGCTAAATGTCGAGAAATATAACTGTGCACCTTGGCCATGTGTTTATAATCGGCCGCCGTTAGCTCACTTTTCTTTTTGTGCAGTATATCTATTATCCTTTCACCGGATTTATGACCAATAGATTCGCCGTCGCCGCTGTCCCATCCAACCTTTTTTGACTCATCGCTTTTTAGCCACTTTTCGAGTGCCGAGGCGCTCATGTTAACAACATCCTTAAATTCTTTGTAGGTCCTTTCGTCTTCCGCTTTTTGCTTATCGTTTTTTTCTGCAGTTTTCATAATCGTACAATTTATAGATGCGTAACCAACATCATACCATCGGTAACGCTATACTCCTAAAAAGATTAATAATATTTCTTTTTAATAATGCTAAAAATATTAGTATTTTTGGTTTGATATGGATGCAGACAGGATAACCGAAAAACTGAATATTTTAGCTGATGCAGCTAAGTATGATGTATCGTGCTCGAGCAGCGGCAGCAAGCGTAAAAACGAAAATAAGGGCCTTGGCAATGCCAGTAACGGTATTTGCCATTCCTACACGGAGGATGGCCGTTGCGTTTCACTCTTGAAGATCCTGCTCACCAATCATTGCATTTTTGATTGTGCGTATTGCGTTTCTCGGAAGAGTAACGATATAAAACGTGCTGCGTTTACCGTTCAGGAAGTGGTAGACCTTACCATTAATTTTTATAGGCGTAATTACATCGAAGGTTTATTTCTAAGTTCAGGTATTTTTAAAGATGCTGATTTTACCATGGAGCGTTTGGTGCGCGTGGCGAAGAAACTAAGGTTGGAGCATAACTTTCATGGTTATATCCACCTTAAATCTATACCTGGTGCCAGTGACGAACTGATGAACGAGGCGGGGCTTTATGCCGACAGATTAAGCGTTAATTTGGAAATGCCTACAGAGGCCGGTTTAAAGTTGCTGGCACCCGATAAGAGTCATCTGGAAATGATAAAGCCGATGGGTTATCTTAAAAACGCCATAATTAAACATACCGAAGAGAAAAAGCTGTTTAAGAAAGCGCCAGTATTTGCGCCTGCCGGGCAAAGCACTCAAGTAATTATTGGTGCAACGCCTGAAGATGACAACCAAATACTGCACTCTGCTAATTATTTTTATAAGAACTTTAAGCTAAAACGGGTTTACTATTCAGGTTATGTGCCTGTATTGGAAGATAGCCGATTACCTGCACTTAATACCAGCGTACCCATGGTACGCGAGAACAGGCTTTACCAGGCAGATTGGCTGATGCGCAATTATGGCTTTCATGTAAGCGAAATTGTTAACAATCATCAGCCGCACCTTGATTTGGACATTGATCCTAAATTAAGTTGGGCCATCAGGAATATGCATGAATTTCCGATAGATGTCAATCGCGCCGACCTCAAAATGATATTGCGTGTACCGGGCATTGGCGTATTATCTGCTCAGAAGATCGTGAGCGCGCGCAAGTTCGGAAAACTGAACTGGGAACATTTGAAAAGAATGGGCGTAAGTGTTAATCGGGCTAAGTATTTTATTACCTGCCAAAGCAAGGAGTTTGAGCGCCGGGACTTAACCGGTAACGCCATCAAACAATTTATTCTGGCTACATCGCACAGCAAATACATCAAAAATGTTCACACCCAGCTTAACCTATTTTAATGACCACGCTTATTTACGACGGTACTTTTGAAGGATTGTTAACAGCAGTTTTTGATGTTTATGCACATAAACTGAATGTAGTTAGATTGCATCAGGGTGAGGGGTTAGAGGGGGCACTATTTGACGAAAAGATGCAGGTTATTACTGACGAAAATCGCGCGGCCCGTGTGCTTAAAGCCCTTAAGCTTAAGTTATCAACCCTTGGCGTTCAACGTTTATATGCAGCGCATTTAGCTGAAATGGCCGGAGAGGATAATAATTTGCTTGGCTTTATTCGTTACGCGATTGATACGGATGAAAACATAGAAGAAGATTACGGAAATAGATACGTGATGCGGGTATCAGAAATGGTGCGTATGGTAAGGCGCGAAAAACATCGTATGGAAGCCTTTATTCGTTTTCAAAAACTGCGCGACGGATCTTTCTACGCTGCTATTGAGCCGGATTTTAATGTGTTGCCATTACTAATAAAACATTTTAGAAGCCGTTACGCCGATATGAAGTGGATGATCTATGACCTTCGACGTAAGTATGGTATTTATTACGATCTGCATGATACACAATTTATAACGCTTGATTTTACCGAAAACAATCGCCATACAGACATAGTCGCCGCTTATACTGAAGATGAAGGCATGTACCAAAACCTTTGGAAAAATTATTTCAAGAGCGTTAACATCGCTTCGCGCAAAAACACCAAGCTGCATGTGAGGCATATCCCCAAACGATACTGGAAACATCTTACGGAGAAGATATAGTTACTCAACATTGGAAAGGCTTTCTCACGCGTCATTTCGAGGAACGAAACAATCTCCCTTAAGGACAAGAGCAGCTATGTACGGTTCGGAAACTTCATATTTGCTCGCAATAACGCTGATTAATTGCTCGTTCAAAGTGACAAATTCAACCATAGTGTTAGTAATCGTAGGTGTTAACAAACTAATTAAAATTGCCAAATTACCTTAAATCTCCTGTTGATAACCATTGAATAAATGTTAATAAAGTGTTTAAATAAAACACTTGACAGGGGTACCAAAAAGTTCCGATATTGTAAATATCAAGAACGACGTACTTTGACAGCCTCACAGGATAACACAAACTGAATCGGGTGAACTTTTGGGCGAACTAAAGATCAGGGACGTGCCTGAATTACGAAAAGGAGCAAAGAGCTACGGCACTTTACCTGGAAGGTAATTAGCGGGGTATTATCAAATAGCCAAACAATTCTACGGAAAAAATGGCTTAGATAATGATCGCACCAGGAATCGGCGTTAGCGTAACAACGAGAAATCGGTATTCACTACAGAAAAAGATGATCAGTGTTGCACGGAATGATGGCAGGGTCGACTTCCCCTCGGGAGGATAGGGCAGATCAGCATCCGCAAACATTAAGGCTGCCAGGCTCGCAAGAGCAGGGACATAGCGAAGGTTTGGCAGGGTATGATAAAGCACCTCCGCAAGGTAACAGACAATGTGCATTGTATACGTACCAACAAAGTGATCCATCGGTATTCGCAGGGATAAAAGATAGATCAGCGTTCGGAGTATAACAACGAGGAGAGCGGGTCGGTTAAAGATCACACAAAACTTGATGCTTCATAGCGGCTATGGCCAATATGAGGGAAGGAAAAACGGAGGTCGTTTCGCAAGAGAGGCTTCCGTTTTCCATTTTATATACCTGTTGTAGTTACTGATTCCAATCAAACATTTAGCAGCACAACATTTAAACATCTCACAACTATTTCGTTATTTTAGCCTTCTATGAAGGAATCTACAGGAAAAACAGACGGAAAAAAGAAAATATTTGTGCTGGATACCTCGGTTATCCTGTACGACCATAACGCCTTCGAAAATTTCCAGGAACATGACGTTGCTATCCCTATCCAAGTGCTGGAAGAGCTGGACAACATGAAAACCGGAAACGACACGCGCAACTTTGAGGCGCGTAGTTTTATCCGCATCATGGATGATCTGGCTAAGAACCGTCTCATCAATCAATGGTTGCCACTAAATGGTAAAAGTCATGGCCAGTTTAAAGTAGTTTTAGATACCAAAAATACCAGCGCCGATGCCGAACTGGTTTTCGGCTCGGATAAAACGGACCACCGCATACTTAATGCTGCCCTCGGCGTACAATTTGAACATCCCGACAGGAAAGTGATTTTGGTATCAAAAGATATTTGCTTGCGCCTCAAAGCAAAGGCGTTAAACTTGTTCGCAGAGGATTACGAAACAGGTAAGGTTAAAAACCTGGAAGAGTTGTATAGTGGTAAAACCACTCTCAATAAAATCACAGAGAAAGTTTTAAGTAAGCTTAACAAACAAGAATCTATTGGTGCAGAGGTCGTTAACATACCCGAAAATGCGGGTAATCATTTTATTATACTTAACGGTAAAAACGGCACCACAGCGGCGTTCTATAATTCGCAGAGTAAAACGGTCGAGAAAGTTAATGAGCAGCCTGTATTGAATATAGAGCCCCGTAACCTTGAACAGGCCTTTGCCATACATGCTTTGCTTCACCCGGATATTAAACTGGTTACCATACAGGGTAACGCAGGCACAGGCAAAACCTTGCTGGCCCTTGCCAGCGCTTTGGAGCAACGCAAAAACTACCGGCAAATATTTGTTACCCGCCCAACCATCCCGCTTAGCAACCGGGATATAGGTTTTTTACCGGGCGATGTATCTTCAAAGATAGACCCCTATATGGCACCGATATGGGACAATCTTAAATTTATAAAAGACCAGTTTGTAGAGGATGCCAAAATGCAGGCTAAATTGGATGAATTGGTCACTAATGATAAAATATCCATTACTCCGCTGGCCTTTATAAGAGGGCGTACGCTAAGTAAGATCTTCTTCATAGTAGATGAGGCTCAAAATCTTACACCGCATGAAGTTAAAACCATTATCTCAAGGGCAGGGGAGAACAGTAAATTTGTTTTTACGGGCGATATTTACCAGATAGATACCCCATACCTTGATGCCGAAAGTAACGGCCTGTCATATCTTATTGATAAAGCAAAGGGACATCCGCTTTACGCGCACATTACCCTGCAAAAAGGTGAACGCAGTGAACTTGCAAATCTTGCGAACGAACTTTTATAGTTAATTACGCGGGCGCTTGGGATTATAGGCAACCAAATACTGCAGTTCATCTAAATTGATGGTTTGTTTATTCGCTGCCTCTTCTTCCTGCGTAAGCGGCAGGTTTAGCTTGGTTTTTATAGAGTGTAATACCTGAAGCAGTATATCCGGCGAAATTTTTGCTACATTATTGGGATAAAAATCACGCTGGATCCTGGTTTTGCCTACAGTACTTTGCATACTTAATTCCCAGTTCTCCTCTGGTTTAAAGCCGTGTTCTTTTGCAAGATTTGTCAGGTCATATACATACCTGCTGGTTTCAAATATTATATCTTTATCAGTCATGTTATTTCTTTTTAACAGGTATAACTGCGGACACTGAATTTTTTCCGGACTGATAATCAGACTGTTTTTTATTGACGTTAACAGATGGCGCTTTCTTGTTCTCTTTTGAACTTTTTTCTCTTTACTCATTATATATAAGTTAAATTTTAAACGGCAGAAAATATTCAACCGCTTCGTTTTGCAGCGAAATGCAACTAAGGAGGTTTTTAAAGGTAGTCTTTATATATTGAAAATCAGTGCATTTCATTTTTAAGAATTAACGCTTGCGGATAAGTTGTTACCATTCAGTAATATAGCTTCTGTAAATATTTAAAACAACGTTAAATAATTTTATTTTAAGTAAAAGGCGGATTTTATTGACTACATTGCGTACTTAATTAAAAATAATAATGCAAAAAGAAGGAACAGTAAAGTTTTTCAATGCCACTAAAGGTTTTGGATTCATTTCTCAGAGTGAAAGCAGAAGCGATGTTTTTGTACACTCGACTGGCCTCATTGACGAAATTCGTGAAAACGATAAAGTAACGTTTGATGTAGAAGAAGGCAAAAAAGGCCTTACCGCGGTAAATGTAAAAGTAATTTAAAAAATCACTATAAAATTTAATCGTAGCACCTGTCTAACCGGCAGGTGCTTTTTATTTCATTTAAACCCGATATATAAAATATGGCTAAATCACAAGCAACATTTATGAAGAAACAACTGGAAAAAAATCGCCAGAAAAAGAAAGAAGATAAAGCACAGCGCAAGCAAGAACGCAAAGAAAATGGTACTGGCGCAGATGATATAGCTTACGTTGATGAATTTGGTAACCTAACCTCTACACCACCCACTCAAAAACAAAAATCTGCCGACGAAGATCAGTAGAGCTGATTACCGATAACCTTAGCCAAAGCCTTTCCCCAGTTTTGGCCTAATATTTTTGCACCCTCTTTATTGGGATGCAGGTAAAATACACCCTGATGGCCTTGTTCGGGTATAAAAAGGTGTAGATAGTCCTTTTTAAAATCAGCAAAGCCATTTGTGTAACCCAAATATACATGGTTGGGGTTGGCTGTGTTGTAATGCTTTACTAAAGCATCTATCTGAGGATAGTAAAGCTGCAAACGATCCAAACCCTCCTGCAAATACATCGCACCGTTATAGGTATTGGGGCTGTAATAAATAGGGGAGTTGAAAACTATTTTGCTATTGGGGTAAAGTTTTAAAATGCTATCGGCAATTGTGCTTAGGTTTTTGAGATATTGTTCAGGAGAGACCGGCGCTCCATAAGGTCCATTAATAGCGCTATCATTAGTGCCCAGCATAACTGAGAATATCAACTGTGCAGAGTTGTCTCTGTAATAAACATCGGCATCTTTCACCACCTTTTCAAAGTCAGGTTCACCCGGTAAGAAATTTTTAGTGGTGTATCCGCTCACCCCTCGGTTGGCCTGTATGAATTGAATTCCTTGAAATTTCTCTTTCAGGAAATTCAGCGCATAAACCGAAGGCTGCAACCCGGCATTATTTTGGCCGTAAGTGATGCTATCGCCGATAAAAACAATATTAACTTTAGATGGTCGGGTTACCGTAAAAGCAAGTAATCCTAATGAAAATATGGTGATCGCGGCTCTTTTAAGATATGTTTTCATAACTATGCTTTATTCGCTTTTGTAAAGCGCACCTGCTTTTTCGGCTGAAGTTTTGATGCCCTTAATTAGTGCCGAACTGAAACCGTTATGTTCCATCTCGTTCAGTCCGGCTATGGTGCAACCCTTTGGAGAGGTAACCTTGTCTATTTCCTGCTCGGGATGTGATGCCAGTTGCAGTAATAGATCTGCAGCACCTTTTGCCGTCTGTGCAGCCATTTTAAGCGCATCATGTGCATGAAAACCAATTTCGGTGCCGCCTTGCGATGCCGCACGTATAGAACGCAGGAAAAAGGCAATACCGCAAGCACATAAGGCCGTTGCTGATGTCATCAACTCCTCGTTTATCTGGATGCTGACACCTACAGTATCGAAAAGTGATTTTACCAAACTGATATTCTCTGCAGAAGCAGTGTCTGTAGCAATACAGGTCATGCTATGGCCAATAGCGATAGCGGTATTGGGCATAGCGCGTATCACCTCAACATCAAGCCCCAGTTGATTGCGGATATCCTGGCAACTTACCCCAGATACCACAGAGATGAGCAAATGCTTACCATAAGTAACAGCTGGTTTTATCTCATCAAGCAACTTATTTAGTTGTTGCGGCAATATGGCCAGGACAACAATATTAGCTTTGGTAACGGCTTCAGCATTATTGGCTGTAACGTTATAACCCTCAATAGCAATATGATCTAAAGCCGCCACGTTGCGGCGCGTTAGCGTAATTTGCGACGGCGCAAAAATGCCCGCTTTTACCAACCCCTTGGCTAAAGCCAAACCAATATTACCGCTGCCTAAGATAGCTATGTGTTTTTTTGTTTCCATGTGTGTTTTATTCGCTTAAACGTGTACCAAAGGCATGTTTGCCTTTCAATTGCCCCAGGTCGTCAGAATGGCCGATGACTACAGCCTTAACCCCGCAAGATATGGCTGCAAAGGCATTATCCAGCTTAGGGATCATGCCGCTGTGTATTACCTGTTCTTGTTTGAGTTTATGATAACGTTCAGGGTTGATCTCCCTGATCAATGATTCATCGTCGTTAACATCGTGCAATACGCCTTTCTTTTCAAAACAATAGATGAGCGTGGTTTCATACTTCTCCGCAAGCGCTACAGCCAGTGCTGAGGCAATAGTATCTGCATTTGTATTAAGCAATTGGCCTTCGCCATCGTGCGTTAAGGCACAAAAAACAGGGGTAAAGCCTCCATCAAGCAATTTGGCGATATTGTCAGCATTAACAGAATCTTCTTTAAGATCACCCACAAAGCCATAATCAATGGTTTTTACCGGGCGCTTTTGTGCGTGTATCATGTTACCATCGGCACCGGTAAGGCCAATAGCATTATTGCCGTATCGCTGCAATTGGGCTACAATGTTTTTGTTGATCAAACCGCCGTAAACCATGGTTACAATGCGCAAGGTATCAATATCAGTTATGCGGCGGCCATCAATCATTTTAGCTTCAATACCCATACTTTCAGAGATCTGGGTAGCAACTTTGCCGCCACCGTGTATCAAGATCTTATGGCCATCAAGTGCGGTAAAATCCTTTAGAAACCTGTGCAGGTTTTCAGAATTATCAATTACGTTACCACCAATTTTAATTACATGAAGCGCTTGCATATTATTTACTATAGGAGTTCGGTAGCAATAATAGCTATTTTATGGTTGTAAGAATAATTTACTTGCTATTGTAAAAATACCTTCATTTAAAACACATAACTGCTTAGCATGTTAGCAATATTCATCAGGGTTTGTAGCTTAGATGCACAAGGCCATTGTTGCTATGAATAAACAGGAAAACAAACAACCACGAGTTATAATTATAGGCGGAGGATTTGGCGGGGTACAATTAGCAAAAAAATTAAAAGATGCACCTGTAGATGTGCTGCTCTTAGATAAACATAATTATCACACCTTTCAGCCACTTTTATACCAGGTGGCCACAGGTGCAATTGAGGCCGATTCTATAGGTTTTCCAATCAGGCGAATTTTCAGCAGGCAAAAGAACTTTACTTTTCATTTGGCCAGCGTTAACAATATCGATACCAAAACCAATACAGTAGAAACCGATGCCGGTAATTACACTTATGATTACCTGGTAATAGCTACGGGGGCTAACACTAATTTCTTTGGCAACCAGGAACTTGAGCATTATGCGATGCCCATGAAAAATATTGCAGAAGCTTTAAACATCCGCAGTTTGATGTTGCAAAACCTAGAGAAGGCACTGGTAACTTCAGATAAAGCGGAACGTGATGCCTTGCTTACTTTCGTAATAGTTGGCGGAGGGCCAACCGGGGTGGAGCTTGCCGGAGCGATATCAGAGCTGCGAAAATACATTCTTTGCAAAGACTATCCTGGCTTGTGCAATGCTGATATGAAGGTTTATTTGGTAGAGGGCAAGCCAGAATTGTTAGCCGCTATGTCATCAGAAGCTTCGTTAAAGGCAAAGCAATTTTTAAAAGAGATGGATGTGAGCATACATACCGGTGTTCACGTATCAAGTTACAACGGGTCTATTTTAAAAATAGACGACGGTACGGTTATTCAAACTCGCAATGTTTTGTGGGCTGCCGGTGTAAAAGGCGAAGTACCCAACGGTATGCCCGAAGAAACAGTTGCAAAAGGTGGCAGGTTGATCACCGACGACATTAACCGCGTAAAAGGCTACAGCAATATTTTTGCGATAGGTGATGTTTCATTTGTACAAACGGATGCTAATCCGGCCGGCTACCCCGGGGTAGCGCAGGTGGCCCTGCAGCAGGGTAAGCATTTGGCAAAAAACCTCCGGAACATTATCGAGGGTAAACCGACAACGCCATTTGCATATCACGATCTGGGTACCATGGCCACCATTGGCCGTAATAAAGCGGTAGCCGACCTTAAGAAATTTAAGTTTCAGGGCTTTTTTGCATGGTTGTTGTGGATGTTTGTACACTTGTTATCGTTAGCCGGATTTAGCAATAAAGCGATTGTTTTCTTAAATTGGGCTATAAACTATCTAACCCGCAACAGTGATAACAGGTTAGTGATCCGATACTTTAAAACCGATACCATGACCGTGGATCCCGTCCCTCGTTAGGATGGCTTTCAGTGAAGGTATCTTCAAACCACGTAAATGCATCTCTTCTTTATAATTGCGCTACTCGTAATTTTAAGCGCCCTGTACTCATATATAAATGCCCGTTGGCTTAAGCTGCCCGGTACTATCGGCATTATGTCCTTAGCTATCATTGGGTCGCTAATTACCATCGTAATAGACAAGTTAGACCCAAACATTGCAGACTATCTTACCATGCTGGCTAAAAATATCAACTTCTCCAGAACGGTATTAAATATTTTGCTGGGGTTTTTGTTGTTTGCAAGCGCTTTTAACCTGGATAAAAAGCGTCTGAAAAAGGAGATGAGGCCGGTTTTTGTGTTGAGTACTATAGGCGTTATCATATCTACTGCAATATTTGGTTCGTTACTGTATTTCATAACCGATCTGCTTAAGATAGATATGCCTTACATATACTGCCTGCTATTCGGAGCACTTATTTCACCAACTGATCCGGTTGCAGTAAGTGCTATTATCACCGGGTCTAAGCTGCCAAACAATCTGGAAACGATTATATCAGGCGAATCATTGTTTAATGACGGTATAGGGCTGGTACTTTTTATTACGCTATTGGAGATCACGCAATCAGGCGTTAACAATGTTGATTTTGGTAAAGCAGTAATACTTTTTGTGCAGGAAGTATTTGGAGGTATTGCTTTGGGTGCAATCACCGGATTTTTAGCACACAGGCTGATGAAATCGATAGATGATTTTCAAACCGTGGTATTAGTTTCGTTCGCTTTGGTTATGGCTAATTCTTTGATAGCTACTTACCTGCACCTGTCTATTCCTTTGGCTGTGGTTACTGCCGGGCTGTTTGCAGGTGGTCGTTCTATCAATGTTGATAAGACTGACCGCTCGCACCAGGCGCTTGAAAAATTCTGGACCTTGATAGACGAACTGCTGAATACTATGCTGTTTGTTATGATAGGCTTGCAAATGGTGAATTTTCCATTTTTACAGCATTACTGGCTATCGGGGGCCTTGGGTATAGCCCTTATCCTGATAGCACGCTGGGGAAGCATTATGTTACCTTTAACCTTTTTGCGCAGAAGTCTTAACGTTAATTATGGCAGCATCAATATATTAACATGGGCGGGTTTGCGTGGTGGTATCTCCATAGCTTTGGCGCTTTCCCTGCCAACATCTGAATACAAACATTTTATACTCGCCGGAACTTATTTTATTGTGATATTCTCAATCATCGTCCAGGGATTAACACTTAATAAGGTTATCAATGCCATTTACAAAAATGGCCCAGAGAGTTAATGTTTTAATTGCTTCATGTAATCCGCAATTTCTTTTTCATTGTCGGTTTCTGAGCTGTCTAAATTATTGATTATGTTTTGCTGCTCAATCGCACTGCGGTTTTGGCTTAGTTTATATTTGGCTTGCAGATCCGTCACCACAAGCTCAAAAGCTACAATGCCATTCATCATTTTGTGCTTATAATCGCCTGGCAATCTGTTCCACTGTTTTAAATAATCCTGCTCATAAGTGCTGATGGTTTTAGCCAGCAGGGCGCCTACAGCCGTTTCGTCTTTTATCAGTTTGGCTTTGCCGTAAGCATGTATAGCTATATAGTTCCAGGTAGGTACATTTGTTTCTTTCTCGTAATTCTTTGGCGAAATGTAAGCATGTGGCTCGGTGAATATCACTAAAGATGGTCCCTGCTCAATTGCGTTAACCTGCGTATTTGCTTTCGCAAAATGTGAGAGCAATACAACCTCATCACCACGCTCTTCAATCGCAAAAGGCAGGTGTGTTGCCTCTGGTATGCGGTTCAATACCGTCACTATTGGAGCAAAGGCATACTTTCGCATAAAGTGGATAGCTTGCTGCTTTTCAGTTATTTGGAAGTGTTTAGGTATATACATTTTTGCAAATAATCGGGAAATATAAGAGTCAGAAGTGAAGACAGTCGTGGACGCTTACTATAAAGCTTCCAACATCTGTTTTAATACTGCCTGCGCGGCCCAAACACGGTTGCCAGCTTCATGTACTACGATAGAACGCGGGCCATCTAATATCTCTGATGAGAGCTCCAGATCCCGGCGAACGGGAAGGCAATGCATTACCATTGATTGGGGGGCAAGCTCATCCAATTTGGCGTTGGTTAGCATCCAATCTTTATTGCCGTTGGTAACAGCGCCATAAGGTTCATAAGCCGACCAGTTTTTTACATAGATGAAATCTGCATCTTTTAATGCTTCTTCCTGATTAATTGTTATAGTTGCTCCCTCAGTAAATTGTTCTGAAAGGGCATATCCTTCGGGATGTGTTACCACAAAATCAACATCTGCTTTGCACATCCATTCTGCAAATGAGTTAGGCACTGCCTGCGGAAGTGCTTTGATGTGTGGGGCCCATGTCAACACCACTTTTGGGCGTGACCTGGTTTTTAATTCCTCGATGGTAACCAGGTCGGCAAGGCTTTGCAGCGGGTGGCGTGTAGCAGACTCCAGGCTAACAACAGGTACCTTACAAAACTCAACAAACTTATTAAATATGCTTTCGCTGTAATCTTCATCACGGTCTTGTAAACCTGGAAACGAGCGCACTCCAATGATGTCAGAATATTCACCCATCACTGCCGCAGCCTCGCGGATGTGCTCTACGGTAGTACCATTCATAATTACATTATCACGCAATTCTAAAGCCCATCCTTCTTTATCGATGTTAAGTACTATAACGTTCATACCCAAATTCATGGCTGCCTTTTGGGTGCTCATGCGTGTACGCAGGCTGGGATTAAGAAAAACCAGGCTTATGGTTTTGTTTTTGCCCAAATGCTGGTTAGCAAACGGATCTTTTTTTGCCGCTAAAGCCTGTTTTACCAGTGCCTGTAGATCAGTAACATCATTTACAGAAGAGAAGAGTTTCATGAGCCTTGTTTTGCGTTATTCAAATCCTCCTTAAAAGAAGAGGGCTTGAATAGCGTATAATTTATTATGCGTTATTTAAAGTTGCGTCAAATGCCTCCAGGAACCTATCTGCGTAAGTTTTAGTTAAATTAAGTGCAGGTAAGAGCCTGATAACGTTTGGTTTAGCCTCTCCGGTAAAGATATGGTGCTTAAACAACAGATCTTTTTTCACATTAGATAATTCTTCCGGAAGATCAATGCCTATCATTAAACCCCTGCCGCGCACCTCTTTCACCTGATCAAATTTCTTAAGCTCTGTTATCAGATAATCGCCGATCTCTGCGGCGTTTTGCATCAGGTTATCTTGTTCAATAACTTCAAGAACGGCTAAGCCTGCTGCACAAGCCAGGTGATTACCACCGAACGTAGTACCTAACATACCATAGGCAGGCGCTATCTTTGGCGAAATAATGATACCGCCGACCGGGAAGCCATTACCCATGCCTTTAGCCATTGAATAAATGTCAGCGTTGACACCGGCAAAATCGTGTGAGAAAAATTTACCTGTACGGCCATAACCACATTGCACGGAATCAGCTATGAAAACAGCGTTATGTTCGTCACAAAGTGATCTTATTTTTTGAAGGAAGTTAACCGCGGCAACTTGTATGCCGCCAACACCTTGTATGCCTTCAATGATAACTGAAGATACCTCGTGTTCTTTAAAAGCTTGCTCAAGAGCTGCCTCATCGTTCCACGGAAGAAAAACCACGTTATCGGTTTCATTTACCGGTGCAACAATTTTGGGGTTATCGGTGGCAGCCACCGCCAACGATGTGCGGCCGTGGAAAGCTTTTTTAAACGCAATTATTTTCTTTTTACCATTGTAAAATGATGCAAGTTTTAGAGCGTTCTCATTTGCTTCAGCGCCCGAATTACAAAGGAATAGCTGATAATCTTCTTTGCCAGAAACACGGCCAAGTTTCTCTGCAAGTTGCTTTTGCAACGGTATCTCAATTGAGTTTGAATAAAAGCCTATCTGGTGCAGTTGATCCTCCAAACGTTTTACGTAATGTGGATTAGTGTGACCGATTGATATTACCGCATGGCCGCCATAAAGGTCAAGGTATTCTGTGCCTTTATCATCATAAACCAGGCTTCCCTGGCCTTTAATTATATTGATCGGATTGATTGGATATACGTCGAATAATTTCATTATACTGAGGTAAAAGGTTAACGGCGAAAGAATAAAGGTTTTGTCTTCCTTGTTGATGATTGGAATGGGGTCACCTTTCGCCTTTGACCTTTATCCGTTCATCCTAATTAAAATGCCACCCCCTTCAGTCGTAATCCGGCGCTCTCGTTCAGGCCAAACATTAAGTTCATGTTTTGTACTGCCTGGCCGGATGCGCCTTTAAGTAAGTTGTCCATAATACTGATAATAAATACCTTATTATCAAATACCTTAACCTGTATAAAGCATTTGTTTGTGTTTACGATCTGCTTAAGGTCAATATCTTTGTTAGTTACATGTGTAAACGGGTGCTCCGCATAGTAATCATGGTAAAGCTTTAATGCTTCTGCTTCGGTAAGGTTGCTTTCCGTATACATGGATGCAATAATGCCACGGGTAAAATCGCCACGATATGGTATAAAATTTAGAGTCCCCCAACCCCCTGAAGGGGGAGTAAAAGTATTTGCAGCCTGATTAAGCGATTGGCCGATCTCGTTTAGGTGTTGGTGAGTAAAAGCCTTGTAAACAGATAGGTTATCGTTTCTCCATGTAAAGTGTGAAGTAGGTGACAAGCCTTGACCGGCACCGGTTGAACCAGTTGTAGCGGTGATATGTACCTCGTTTTTTAGTAAACCTTTTGATGCTAAAGGCAGCAGGCCTAATTGTAAACAGGTAGCAAAGCAACCAGGATTAGCGATGTTATCAGCTGATTTTATGGCATCTCTATTCAACTCGGGCAAGCCGTATGTAAAGTTTTTGCTTTTGATTGTTGAATTTTGATTCAGCCTGAAATCCTGACTTAGATCTATAACCTTAATGTGATCGGGAATTTGATTTGCCTCTAAAAACTTACGCGCATCGCCATGGCCAACACAAAGGAACAGCACATCAACGTTGTTTGATAGTTCAGCCGAAAACTTAAGGTCGGTATCCCCAAACAGGTCTTTATGAACATCATAAACATAGTTGCCCGCATTGCTGTTGCTGTGAACAAAAATGATGTCAACGTTGGGGTGATTGATCAATATCCGCAGCATTTCGCCACCGGTGTAACCGGCACCGCCAATAATGCCTGCTTTTATATTAGAGGTTAATTCTGTCATTTTTAGTAGATGGTGAGGAATAAAGGATAAACTCAAGGTCGCTGCTTTCTCTATTACTAATAAAATGCTGCTGACCTGGTTTTATCTCGATACCTTGCTCCGGTTTCAAAATGCTTATCTCGCCGTTAATGGTAAAAGTTGCTCTGCCTTTCAGCACAAAGAAAAACTGTGAAGCCTTCTCGTGATAATGCAGTTGCTCAGATGTATCAGGAGGCATCAATTCTTGTTTTATTGATAGCGCATCTGTGTCAACGTAGTTCCAGCCATAGCAGTCATCACCCCATTTGTAGGTGCTTAAGCATTCGCTTCTCGAAAAAATGGGGTTTGCCATAATTAGTCCTGTCCGTTTACTTTGTGATATATCATCACCTGGTTGCCAAATATCTTGCTGAAGCCTTTTACATCTTCGCCGCTCCATGCGTTGTTCATTTCGCCATAGCTGCCAAATTTATTGCTCATCAGGTCATGATCTGATTCGATACCAACAACCTGGAAGCGATACGGATGTAACTCAACAAATACTTTACCACTAACCTGTTTTTGGGTATCCGTTAGAAAAGCCTCAATGTTACGCATGATTGGATCATGAAACTGACCTTCATGCAACCAGTTGCCATAAAAAGAAGATAACTGGTCTTTCCATGATAACTGCCATTTAGTAAGAACATGTTTTTCCAGGGTGTGGTGCGCTTTAATGATCACCATTGGAGCAGCGGCTTCAAAACCAACGCGGCCTTTAATGCCGATGATAGTGTCACCAACGTGGATATCCCTGCCTATACCGTAGGGCTGTGCAATGGCTTGCAAAATTTGTATGGCTTTAGTTGGATGATCATAATGCGTCCCGTCAATAGCTTTCAATTCGCCTTTCTCAAAAACTAACTCGAGCGTTTTTGGCTCTGAACTGGTAACTTGTGTTGGCCACGCATCCTCGGGCAGGCCAAGATGTGATGTAAGGGTTTCCTTACCACCCACAGATGTTCCCCAAATACCTTTATTGATGGAGTACTTTGCTTTTTCAAAATTCATCTCTACACCATGTTTTTTCAGGTATTCTATTTCCTCCTCGCGGCTAAGTTTCAAGTCGCGTATAGGTGTAATGATCTGCACCTCGGGAACAAGGATGTTAAAGATCATATCAAACCTTACCTGATCGTTACCCGCACCGGTACTGCCGTGGGCGACCGCAACGGCGCCAATTTCTTTTGCATAGTTGGCAATGGCTGTAGCCTGACTCACGCGCTCGGCACTAACCGATAGCGGGTAAGTATTATTCTTTAGCACGTTACCGTAAATAAGGTAACGTACGCAGGTATTGTAAAAGTTTTCGGTCTCATCAACCACGTGGTGTGATGTAACACCCATCTGGTAAGCACGTTCTTCAACGTTTTTCAGCTCTTCTTCGCTAAAACCACCGGTATTAACAATTACTGAGTGCACTTCATAACCCAGGTCGCGTGTTAAATAAATACAGCAGAAAGATGTATCTAATCCGCCGCTGTATGCCAATACTACTTTTTGTTTGTCCATTGTTGTTTTCTCATGGTACAGATGCCGCGTGGCATCTGATGTTATCTAAAACGCGGTCACCGCGTGTTGTATTCTTTTTTGGGGGAGAAGCGAAGCGACGCAGCTCTTATTAATGCACGGTTACCAGTTTCTCCATTCTCCGCTTAATTGCTGCTTCTATGCGCTCTAAAAGCGTCGCTTTGTGCGTTATCTTTTTCATCTTCTCTTCGTATTGCTTTTGCACTTCTTCCGGGTCAAAAAGCATGGCCGTGCACATGCAATTCTTTCGGTTCTTGCTCATTAAGATATCGTAGTTAACGCAGCTTTTGCAACCTTTCCAGAAATCTTCGTCTTGGGTTAGTTCAGAATAGGTGACAGGCTCATAACCCAAATCTGAATTGATCTTCATTACAGCCAAACCGGTAGTCAAACCGAATATTTTTGCATTGGGATATTTTTTGCGTGATAACTTAAATATTTCTTTTTTGATAGCTTTAGCCAAACCTACCTTGCGAAATATCGGACTTACAACCAGGCCGGAGTTGGCAACAAAATCGCCGTGGCTCCAGGTTTCGATGTAGCAAAAACCTGCCCATGTGCCATCTTTGTGCAAAGCGATAACAGCTTTGCCTTCCAGCATCTTATTGGCAACATACTCTGGCGAACGCTGTGCAATACCGGTACCGCGTGCCTTTGCAGACTCGGCCATTTCATCACATATCATAGCGGCATAGTCTGCGTGCTGTGCAGATGCTACAATTATATCAAAATCTTGTATGGTCATTATTATAGGGAAATACCGTTAAATTATTGGCCTTTTTAGCCTTATAATTAGAGAAACATTGTTTAAAGAAGTTTGATCTTCTTTCCGGTTGATTGATGATTAAATATCAATTCAAACCCTTGGTATAAACAATCGTCGTCGGTTAGGAGGGAAGAACAAAACAACAGACATTAAAGCAGTGATAGCAGGCGCAATTACTGACCTGATATTCATTCTGTTTATGTTTTGTTTTTTCATTTTAATTAAAAGATGGGTTGCTTTTTAAAATTTGTGCAAATTATTGCATTAAATTTTATTTATGCAAGAAAAACTTCGATAATTTACACCTCAACTTAAAACATTACAATACGGAAATATTAATATAACTCACAAAATGCGTGTAAGCATTGATTGGTGGTAGAAACGTTCGGCACGAGTATTGTTTCTTGGTGAAATATGCATGCCGATCCATTATTATTAACATTAAAGATAGACAACAAAACACAAGAATATTTTGATGCCCTGCGCAAGCAGTATTTCCCTTCCGATCGCAACTGGCTTGATGCTCATGTTATGCTTTTTCATCAATTGCCTGCGGGTGAACAGCAAATATTAGGCGATATTGCTGATATCGCCGCATCTACATCCGTTTTTGAAATGGATATCACCAGCCCCAAACACATCGGCAGGGGCGTGGCCTATAAGATAGAATCACCACAACTGCTGATGATGCACAAACACATGCAGGCACTTTGGGAACAATGGCTTATCCCGCAGGATAAGCATACCCTTTGGCCACATATTACGATACAAAACAAGGTAGATCCTGTAGTTGCACAATCAACATTACTTAAAGTTTCTGATCACTTTGAGCCGTTTAAAGCGGTAACCCAAGGCTTAACCCTTTGGGAATACAAGGGTGGTCCATGGGAATTTGTAGACGAATGGCTTTTCAAAGGCTAAATAAAGATTCTCATAATCAGGTGAGTAACGTTAAGATTGGCCTTTTTTAACATTTTCTTAATCAAAAACGCATCTTTTTCTATCTTTGCCCCGGGTAAGTCTTTTACGGCCAGCTCCTCTTGAACTCCCCCAGGGTGGGAACGCAGCAAGGGTAGAGAGTTGAGCGGCGCGATAAAAGTAGCTTACCCATTTTTTATGCCCAAAAATTCGGTTTGGGCCGTAATAGTCTCCTCAAATTCATAATTGTAAATTAAGCACCCTTTACTAAGCATTCCTCGGATGTGCTGCTTATATTAGCTGCCATGCTTGATATATTGATCATTGGTGGTGGCCCTATTGGTATTGCTTGCGGTTTGGTGGCTCAAAAAGCCGGACTAAGCTTTGTAATTGTTGAAAAGGGTTGCCTGGTTAATTCGCTGTACAATTACCCGTCTACCATGACCTTCTTCTCCACATCAGAAAAGCTGGAGATAGGAGGAATCCCGTTTGTTACCATCAACAACAAGCCTACACGTGCCGAAGCTTTGGAATATTACCGCCGCGTTGCCGTATCTAATCAGTTGCCTATTAATTTGTTTGAAGAGATAACCGGCGTTAAGCCCGTAGACGGTGGGTATGAGATCACATCAGCTAAGCAAACTTACCAGGCAAAAAAGGTAATTCTTTCTACCGGGTTTTATGATATTGCGGTTAACCTTGATATCCCTGGCGAAGACCTGCCAAAGGTTAAACATTACTACAAAGACCCGCACTACTATGCCATGCAGAACATTGTGGTAGTGGGCAGCAGCAACTCTGCCATTGATGTGGCCCTGGAAACCTACCGCAAGGGGGCTAATGTTACCCTGGTAGTACGCGATAGCGAGATCAGTCACCGGGTTAAGTATTGGGTGAGGCCGGATATCATTAACCGCATTAAGGAAGGAACCGTTAAGGCTTACTTTAACAGCAACCTTGCAGCTATCCGCGAAACGGAGGTAGACATTGATACCCCCGATGGCCGTGTCACCATCCCCAATGATTTTGTGATGGCCATGACCGGTTACAAGCCCAATTTTGAGTTTTTAGCTAAGCTTGGCATCAATCTCACTGCCGATAAGTTCATACCCGAATACAACCCGCAAACGATGGAGACAAACCAGCCGGGCTTATACCTTGCGGGCGTAGTATGTGGTGGGTTGGATACCCATTTGTGGTTCATAGAGAACTCGCGCATACATGCAGACATGATAATTAACGATATTTTGGCGAAAAAGTAGGTGTTCACGTTCACGGCATGAACACTTGTGAACATCGTGAACGCCTGTGAACGCTGACAGAATTTTGTCAGTCGGTATTTAAAGCTAATTGCCTTTTCTAAGTGAAATATCTTTATACAGCTGATATGGCCCGGCCTGGTTGCTGGGTTTATGCAGTACGGTTATGTTCCTTACAGTGAAGCGGTCTTTAAAGTCGATCTTCTGAAAATGCGGCCAAAGGATGTTGAAGGACGCGGTTGGTATTTTGCGGGCAATGGTGATATGCGGCTTTAATTTTTGCTTCGTTGGGAAGATCTTTTCAAAAAAGCTGAACCAGCGCATGGTTACCGGATCAAGCTCGAGTGCGGCGCATATGGTACGGTGCTGGTCGCCGTGCTGCAGGTACTCGAAACCCTTTACTTTTAAACTGATTGCAGGCACGTTTCCCAAAATGCTTTGTATCACGCGGTAGTAATCATCATAATTAAAGGAAGTGGCAGAGGTATTTTCATCAAATACCAAAGCTGGGAACGAGATATGCGCCCTCGAGTTCATGCTTGCAAACTGGCCGATGTGTTTGGCACATGCGCGTTTAAAACGCATAATGTGCGCGTTGCTCTCGTCCGGTAACGAGATCAGGTTCATAAACATCATTTGCCGCACGTCCGTCATCTTAAAACAAATTCATCTGTTCGTTACTATCGGCCTTATCAGTCGTATCCACAAACCCTTTGTTGCTTCTAAAAACAATACGCTTCACCGTTTGCGGTTTAGCGAAAGGCTCAAAGGTTTCTCGCCGCGTTATAACAAGCTCATTGGCCCAAAACGGTTCCATCCAGCGTTTGTGCCTAAAATGGGGCCACAACGTATTAAACTGTTCATTTGAAATGTTGCGGCAAACCGTTACATGCGGCAAAAAAACTTTTTTGATACCCAGGTTCTTCCTCATCAATTCAAACCAATCATCAACGGCAGGCGTGTTCCTTATGGCTGCATAAATTGTTTTTTTATTGTGCAGGTGCTCAAAGTATTTAAATCCATCAATATGCAACAATATGGGCGGCATAATGGCCAGGCGCTGCTCTAAACGATTTAAAGTATTCTCTGCAAAATAAGGTTTCTGGCGTTCGGCTGTCATAACGCTGATATGCGCATTAGAGTTCATGCTGCTGAAATCGCCAATGTGTTTAGCCGAGGCTTTTTTGTAGCGCGCAACTTCGTCAATAACAGGTTGCGGTGGCGATAATAAGAAAAGATAGTCGGCGTAACCTGTCATTTTGATGTGAATTGGTAGACAAATTTTGCTAATTATTTTAGCAAATAAAAATAAATTTTCATATTTGTGTATGGATGCAAAGCGCTACATCGTCCACATTGATCTCGACTCTTTCTTTGTTTCCGTTGAGCGAAAGTTTGATCCTTCGCTTATTGGCAAGCCGGTAATTATCGGCGGTTCAAAGGACAGGGGAGTGGTAGCATCTGCAAGTTATGAGGCCCGCGCTTATGGCATCCATTCGGCAATGCCTACCAGGCAGGCGCTTAAGCTTTGTCCGCATGCTATTGTAGTGCGCGGCACGCATGGGCGCTATTCAGATGCCTCGCGTGAGGTAACGCAGATCATCCATGATATGGTGCCGCTGTACCAAAAATCGTCGGTAGATGAGTTCTATATCGACCTTACCGGGATGGACAGGTTCTACGATCCCTATAAACTGGCTACCGAGCTACGGCAAAAAGTTATCCGAGATACCGGCCTGCCAATCTCATTCGGTATGGCATCAAGCAAAACACTGGCAAAAATGGCTACTAACAGTGCTAAGCCTAACGGACAGCTTTGGATACCGCATGGTAAAGAGAAAGAGTTTTTAGCGCCGCTGAATATTCGAAAAATACCCGGACTGGGCGAAAGCACTTGTCAGAAACTATACCAGTACGGACTGGAGAAAATAGGCGACCTGCAGCGCGTAAACCTTAAGTTTTTAGAAGCCGTTTTTGGGAAAATGGGTTTGTTTATTTACAACAAGGCCAACGGGATTGACGATAGCGAGGTTGCACCGCACGGCGACAGGAAATCCATCTCTACTGAACATACCTTTGAAAGCGACATTAAAGATCAGCGTACGCTGGAGAATATCCTGATAGCCATGACGGAAGAACTGGCAGGCAAACTGCGCCGCGAGAACAAGCTGGCATCATGCCTGGCCATCAAGATCCGTTATGCTAATTTTGAGACCCATACCCAGCAGCAAAAGATTGCTTTTACGGCCGCAGAACATATCCTAATACCCGGCATAAAAAACCTGCTGCATAAAGCCTGGAACCACCACCGGCCCATCAGGCTGATAGGCGTACGATTAAGCAACCTGTGCAGCGGTAGCTACCAGATCAATTTATTTGAGGATAACGAGGAGCGCATACGGCTTTACCAGGCCATGGATGATATCAATTTCAGGTTTGGCGATAAAACCATTTGCCGCGCATCGGGCATGGAAATAGGGGCGCGAACGTTTAACCCGTTCCTGGCGAAATAGGCGATGTAATTTGTTCCTCATCATATCTGATAGACATTTCCGCAAACCATCCCGCTAAAAATATTGTTGCCTTTAAAGCTTATGGGAATAAAAAGGCCGTATTTAATAACCCTTATCGCAGCTGCCGTTTGTTTGCTGCTTGGCAACAAAACCTTTGCGCAGTTTAACGACAGCACATTTTACCACACCGCTTTCCAGTCTACCGGCTCTATCAATAAAACCCGCGATGGCAGTGCTTACCTGCTCAACAATGGCTTAAAGTTTAATGTAAAGCGTAAGGATATTTCGCTCAACTTTAATAACAGTTGGGTGTATGGCAAGCAGAACGGCATTTTAAGCAATAATGATTTTTCGTCGTCTTTAGACTTTAACCTGTATAAAGGAATCTCGCATTTTTACTATTGGGGATTAGCCAATTACAATACCAGCTACTCGCTTAAGATAAACAACCAGTTGCTTACCGGTGCCGGTATAGCCTATAACTTTTTAGACAGCAAAAATAACTACCTTAACCTGAGCGAAGGCGTGCTTTTTGACACCAGCGACCTGATCCTGCCCGATAACACACGCGATGAGTACACAACCTTCCGCAACTCGCTGCGGCTGCAGTTCAGGTTTAACATAGGGGATAGGGTCGTGCTCGATGGTTCTAACTTTCTACAAAACTCCTTTGACCGTGGCAGCGACTTCAATATCCGCTCAACCACCAACCTGTCCTTTAAACTACAAAGCTGGCTGGCGCTAACCACCTCGCTCAACTACAACCGCGTAAACCGAACGCTAAGCGAAAATTTGCTGTTTACTTATGGATTGACTTTGGAGAAGTGGTTTTAATGAGAAGTTTTATCAGCTAAGCTGTGACTTTCGTTTCCTTTCGGTTAGCCATACTCCCAATGCAAGGCTTACCGGTATCAAGAGGAATATAGATACCTTGGATATGATGTGTGAGGTTTCACTGTCCTGGAGCAAACCTACAGCTCCGTAAAAACCGAACAAGGCGCCGCTGGTAAGTATAGCCGTAACAACACGTCGGGCAGCTGATTGCGGGGAAATAATTTGAAGCGCTTCAGGCGCGAAAAGTATAAGGAAATGTAGCAGAATGAGAATGAACAGAACACCAAGCGTTGAACAGATGCCCCAGGGCGAGATATTGAATCCTTTGGCAAGTGTATACATATCGCCCGACTTCCCAAACGTTCGCACCGGAACGTAATCGATCAAATTACCTACGCTGGCTACACATAGCCAATAGCTGAAATATAAAAGGTATTTTCGGTTACGTCGCTTGCCATAATAAAAAGACCACAGACTAAGCGGGTAAGTAATTATAAGGTTCCCGATGAGCAGCCCAGCGAGCGCAATAAAGCCGGCCTGGTGCCCGTGGCCGCTTGAGAAGATAGGCGCGTAGTTTACATTCTCATCCATTTGGATCTGGATAAGCACGTTAGCCAGATCAGCGTTTCCGTAGTTTAAAGCCAGGGGATTACTTTTCCAGCCGAGTATCCAGGCAGTAAAGGCATGCGCATATTCGTGCGGAAAAAAAGCAACCGCGTGCGCAAACCAAAGAATAGCAAGGGTTGCAAAAATGAAAGCTATCCAACTTTTACCCGGAAGCCAATCAGTTTTTTCATTGTGTAAGGTGTTCATTGTTAACAATGATATGGAATTTTCGGAGTTTAATCGACGTTGGTTTGTCAAGAATTATTTGGGCGTTGCCTAATTGTTAGGTTTGAATTTAAACAAGCTTTTTTACTGTAATCTTGAACTTTTTAAACAATATGGAATAATGAAAATCTTTTTACAAATCAATGGATGATAAAACTTTATCTTTAATCTTAAACTTATCACAAAAATTTGATGAATAATAAAAACAGGAAAAGAAGTCTATCATCCGCTGCCAACAGCGGTCAATCTAGCGATAAATTGAACGAAAATCTGAGTAACGATAATTTGGATCCAAAAAAGAAGCATGAATTGTCCGATTTGGTAAAACTCTCGCTTCCGCTTATAATTGTAGTAATCGGTTGGGTTGTAAGTAGCGTTAGCACCAGCTACGCAAATAGACAAAATAAATTGGTAGAGCTTAAAAACCAATATTTGGGAAATGCTTTTTTATCTATAGAAAGGGCCGTGGCTGCTCGACAGGAAGGGAGGGAGGATCAAAGTATTGAATATTTACAAGAAGCAAATATGTATTTAACTTTTTTTGGTAGTCATGAACAGATTGAAATGTTTATTAATGATGTGAGAGATGTTAAAGATTCTAAACTTGGAGGGGTGAAAAGCTTTGATAATATAAGTAACTCGTTGAGAAACGAAATTAGAGATAGGCTAGGAATCGAGCCTGATACCAGTAAAATATTAGTGATAAGTAATTCAAAATTGCTACAGAAAGCTAATTGAGCGTATTATTTCCGAAAATCAACAAATTATTTATTCTGGTTCATTCCCATGCAAAATAAAATCCCCGTAACTCATTAATTTACAAGGATCAATCGACGTCTGTCGTACTTATAGCCGGACTTGGTCCACAATAAAAAATAATTCGTTTTATTTGTACTTTACTTTCAGCTTTTCAGTAATCTCAGAATACTTTTTAAGATTCTCTATGTAAATTCTGCTTTTCATTCGCTTTATATGCAATTCTATTGAACGTGCCTGCTCGTAGTTAAGCTCATTGATAGACCAATACAATTTCCAATCGGTAGCCTTTGTAGTGAAGCTTTTTTCAAATTCTTTGCTTAAATGTTGGTCCAATCTATTTAATAGGTCTTTGCAACTCCCAACGTAAAATTTTTTGAGTGTTTTGGAGTATAGTATATAAACAAAAGCCATGTTTCGAAGATAAGCATCTCCATGTAAAATCATAAAACAGCAAAGCCCGATACTTTCGTATCAGGCTTTGTACCCAGAGCCGGAGTCGAACCGGCACGGTTTCCCACAGGTGTTTGAGACCAGCGCGTCTACCAATTCCGCCATCTGGGCATTTGCTAAGCGTGTTTGCTTATAAGCGGGCTGCAAATGTATCTAAACTCTCTTTAATTCGCAAAAGATATTTTTGTCTGTAGTAAATATTTGCAATTTCGTTAAGCCGGTTTTCCTTGGCCGTATCGTTCAAAGTCTCGTAATCGCGGGTAAGGCTGTTCAGTTCTTCGTTCATATCGCCCTCAATGGCAGCAACTTCTGCGCTTATCTCGCCAAACTGCTCTCCATTTTCAATTTCCATGAGGCGCTCGTTAATGTCCATCATTTCCATTAAAAAATCTGCAGGCAATTGTGGTTTTGCACCCTCGCTAACCAAATCGTGAAGCTTTAAAACGTACTCGAGCACCTTATTTGGGTCGCTCAAAGTTTGGTAGGCCTTGTTGTTTAACGTAGAAAGTTCCAGTATTTCCTGTTGCTTTTCATCGTCGGCATTGGCATGAAAATCCGGGTGGTACTGCTTGCTTAAAGCGTAAAACTGTTTCTTTATATGGGCGGCATCCGGTTGAAAGCTCTCCGGAATGTCGTAAAATTCAAAATAATTCATCATCGCAAAACTACTAATTTTACTGTTGTACAAATCAAGCCAAAAACATGCCGCTATTTGTTGATCAGATGAACCGTAATGTAGAGATGCCTGATAGACCAAAACGCATCATCTCGCTGGTACCTTCGCAAACCGAGCTGCTTTTTGATCTTGGCCTTGCGGACAGGGTAGTGGGCATCACTAAATTCTGCATCCACCCGGCACACCAGGTGAAACGGGTGAGCAAAGTCGGCGGTACAAAGCAACTGAACATGGAGGCGATCCATTCCCTAAAGCCCGACCTGATCATTGCCAACAAGGAGGAGAATGAGCAATGCCAGGTAGAAGCGTTGATGCAGCATTACCCGGTTTGGACAAGCGACATCAACGACCTGCATACTGCGCTTGAAATGATCGAACGCGTAGGCCAGATTACAGACACAGCCGAAAAGGCCGTGCAGATGGTAAACAATATCAGATCAGGATTTGACGCGCTTGACGGTTTACACACAAACCTTAGCTGCGTTTACTTCATTTGGAAGAACCCCTACATGGCCGCCGGTTCGGGTACCTTTATCAATGATTTGCTCCAACGCTGCGGTTTTAAAAACCTGGTGACGGAAGGCCGTTACCCTCAACTCACAGATGATGCCCTTAAAGATTTGAACCCTGATGCAGTGCTTTTATCTTCAGAACCATATCCCTTTGCCGAAAAGCACATGATAGAGTTTAAAACAACGCTACCGAACGCCCAAATAAAACTGGTTGACGGTGAGCTTTTCTCATGGTATGGCAGCCGTTTGCTGCATTCGCCGGGATACTTTAATACGCTAATTGAAAATTTATCGCCAAATAATGAGGCAGATACGCAAAATTGAATATTTTGATTTTATAGTTTACAGAGAAACGCTATCTTTGCGGTCTCTTAAAAACCAAACGCGGAAGTGGCGTAATTGGTAGCCGCACCAGACTTAGGATCTGGCGCCGCGAGGCGTGGGGGTTCGAGTCCCTTCTTCCGCACAGTAATTTTAAAGCCCTGATAGCAATATCGGGGCTTTTTTGTTTAGCATCCCGCAGGTTTACATTAGTCCATTTGATATATTTACCAAAGCGATGCCTGCTTTAAATAAAATATTATGCCCGCCAATTGAGAACAGCTACTTGCAACAGATTTCCAGTCTAAGCAATGGCATAAATCTCGAGTTGAAAAGTAACGTCACGTTCTTTGTGGGCGAGAACGGTTCCGGAAAATCTACTTTGCTGGAGGGTATAGCAGAACAATGTGGCTTTAATTTGCGGGGAGGTAACCGGAACCATAACTTAAATACCGGTCACAGGTTTGAAGGCTATGAATCGGCACTGGCAGAGTACCTAAAATTGATCTGGTCGCCCAGGCGGGTAACAGAAGGTTTCTTTATGCGGGCGGAAAGCTTCTTTAATTTTGCTTCTTATATTGATGAGATCGCTAAAGAAGACAGTCGGATTTTAAACGCATATGGCGGGCGTTCGCTGCATCAACAATCTCACGGCGAATCTTTCTTAGCTTTATTTAACAACCAGTTCGAGAGTGGAGTTTATATACTTGATGAACCGGAAGCTGCTTTGTCGCCTGCAAGAGTATTGGCGTTTATGTCGGTGATCAGCGAATTGGAAAAAGGAGGCCGGGCGCAATTCCTGATAGCAACACACTCGCCCATATTACTTTGTTATCCGAGTGCCACGGTGCTGCAATTTGATGATAGTGGAATAACTGAAGTGAGTTACACTGACACTGAACATTTCACGCTTACCAAATCCTTTTTAAATAACCCGGAGTTATACCTGCGGCATTTGATGTAATGATGATCAATGAATTTGTTAGGGTATTGTTTTTGCGTAAATTTGTAATTAACAACGGTCATGACTGAAAAAGCAACACTTACTGAAGCTGAAATTTCCCAATTGAAAGAAGGCTTAAAACGGACTTACAAGGACCGTTTTCTTTTTTGTACCATGCTATATAAAACCCAGCTTACCATGCAAAAGGCCAAGATTACTCATAAATCATCTATAGCAAAATAAGCCAATGGATATTTTTGATGAAGAAATATTGGCGTTTTGGGGAGCACTTGAGAATAATCAGGTAAAATATATAATGGTGGGCGGATACGCTTTAAATTTACATGGTTATCAGCGCTTTACAGGAGATATGGATATTTGGCTTAAAGATACACTTGAAAATCGTAAAAGTCTCCGTCAGGCATTTTTAGATTATGGTATGCCCGATTATTCTATGATAGAAACAATGCAATTTATTGCCGGTTGGACATCGTTTCGCTTGAACAATGGTTTAGAATTAGACATCATGACTGAGATGAAAGGTCTGGAAACCTATTCATTTGATGAATGTATGTCAATGGCTTCAATTGCAGAAATCGATGGCGTGCAGGTTCCTTTTCTGCACATCAATCAGCTAATCGAAAATAAAAAGGTAATTGATCGGCCTAAGGACCGAAGCGATGTGCTCGCCTTAGAACAAATACGCAACTTAAGGAATAATGATGGCTCTATATAAGGTAGAGCCCGTTACCGGGAGTATTCCTCACTCCACCACCGTAACACATTCATCCTCGATCAAACTTTCTCCGCGGTAACGGCGTATGAGCTGTGCCGTAGCAACAACATCTTTTTGGCAATAGGTACAAATACGTTCTAAAGCTTCCTCAACCCAGTAAACGTGGCCTACCTGACTGCCATCTATATCATCCTTGGGTGTTGGTATATCAAATATCGCCGTTAGCAAATTCAGCGAAGTATAGCTCTTATAATCACCAAATTTCCAAAGCTCCATAGTGTCCAGGTGCTGTATCTCCCATGGTTTTTTGCCCTGCATTTGCAAGTGCGGTGGGAAAGGTATGCCGTGTATAAGCATCCTGCGGCAGATGTATGGGAAATCAAATTCTTTGCCGTTGTGGGCGCATAGGATAACGCTCAATGGTTGTCCGCTCAGCATCCTTGAAAACTCTTTCAGCAGTTCTTTCTCGTCGTGTCCCGCAAAGGATTTAATCCTTAACCCCGGCCGCTTGCCACTGCTGTTCATGAAAATACCCACAGAGATACAAACGATCTTACCAAATTCGGCCCAGATACCCGCGCGCTCGTAAAATTCTTCAGCTGTTGCTTCACCACGCATGTTGCGGGTTTTGTGCGCCCAAAGTTCTTGTAACATCTCGGGCATATTGGCATACAAAGGGTATTGCGGAACGGTCTCAATATCCAGCACCATCAGGTTGCCAAGGTCGTATTGTTCAAGCATGTTAAACTATTCTCCGGTTAAGTCTTATTTTCAAAGATAGCGAAAACGTATTTTCCTGATATCCCAAATAGGGAATGAGCTATACCTTCTTCTACTTCATCGATGTTGTCATATTCAACACCTGTAAGTTTGTATTTCACCCTGCGGTTTTTTATTAGATAGTAACATCTGTAGTCTTCGCTAAATCCGTCTGGGTTACCCTTGCTATCAACTGTTGATTCAACGTATCCCTCAAAATAATCAAATGAATACTTTTTAATTGTTCTAAATGGAAAAGCTTCGAATGTGACTATTCTTTTCTCAGTATCGATAAAGATTTGTTTAAATTCATTATAGATGAAATAAGGCATACAGGCCGCACCGATAAAGCAAAATGTGGCGAAAACAAATTGCCTTTCCGTAAAGAAACTCCATCCTAACCATGCAGTAGAAAAAACCAACAAAATAGACGGGTATTTAAATATTCGATATCGAAATGTATGTCTGGAAACTATCATGACTGTTTTATTTATTCTTATCCAGTACTTCAAAATTTATGTTGATAGTGTTACCCTCGCCGTCAACAAGGGTAAGCTTATGTTTGCCCGGCTTAGGGTTTAGAGCCATTTGCTGAAATGCGCTGCTTTGCCCTACATATTCGCCATCCAGGTGCCAGAATATTTTACTGTCGGCAACGCGGTGCGCTGCATTGCAGATCATCCTGCCGCGTTTGCCATCTGCTTCAAGCGGTACGTAAACCTTTGCACCATCTTTGGGGTATATTAGTTCCATAGGGTTAGCGTCATTTTGTTCGCACCCCGGCGCAAAAGGTGGCAGCACGTGGTACTGGTAATTTTTTGTTTTGTAATAATACTCCATAGATGGCGGCAGCACAAACCAGGGCTGGTTCACCATCTTATCAGGCGAAACACAGTTGGCCGTTACCTGGTACTTTCTATCTGCCGACAAGTGCACCATTTTATGCCATGGACAAACCGGTGCTTTTAAGCAAGTTTTGGGTACATATCGCTCAACAGGATCAGTACAATACTGACCGGCACGGTAACCGCTTTCCCTACATATATTGATCTTCACCAATTCGCCTGATGGCACATCGAACCATTCGCGTGCAGCTGGCAACAAACGAAAGATCTCGAATAAAACTGGTGCGGCAGTGTTAATACCGGTCAATCCCGGACGGCCCTCGCCGTCGGTATTGCCAACCCAAACGCCAACCACGTATTTTGGCGTAACGCCAATTGCCCAGCCATCTCTAAAGCCAAAGCTGGTGCCGGTTTTCCAGGCTACCCGCTGGCTGGAGCTAAATTGCTGCCAAAGCATTTCTTCACCCGGTCGCATTACTTCTTCCATGGCCTGCAGGGTGTAGTAAATAGAACCGGCATCCAACAGGCCGTTGTTTTGCAGATCAGGTTCTTTTGCGGCGGCGTAAAAGTATTGCGGGTGATGGTAATCGTTAGCATTGTACTTACCACCATTTTTGTTGTAATGGTTAAGCACGCGTGCCATATCCGCATAAGCGCCGGTTAATTCCCACAATGTGTTTTCGCCCCCGCCCAGGATCAGGGCAAGCCCATAGTGGTCGGCAGGTTGATTCAAGGTAGTGATGCCTGTGCGTTTCAGCATATCATAAAAACGCTCATACTTATACTGCTGCAGCATTTTTACCGCGGGCACATTTAATGATCTCGATAGCGCGTTCGATGCGGGTACGGCACCATCATATCCCAAGTCAAAATTTTCAGGGTGGTAGCCAGCGATCTGCGTAGGTACATCAGGTATTAAACTATTTGGAAGAATTAAACCATCATGCAGCATACTGGCATAAAGCAAAGGTTTCAACGTACTACCCGGGCTGCGGGGTGCGCCTATTACATCTACATCGCTTTCCGTTTCAGGATCTTCACGGTGCGATACATTACCAACGTAAGCCAGCGTAGTACCCGTTTCCACATCAAGTACTACCGCCGCCAGGTTATTGATATCGTTAGCCTTTAAAACCTGGTGGTGCTCTTCTACCACATCTGCCACTTGTTGCTGCAAATTGCTTTTAATGGATGTTGTGATACGGGTGTCGGTTAAATGGGCCGCTTTTGCATCCGCTTTAAAGCGCTGCAGCAGGTGAGGGGCGAGTTGCGGCAATGGCATGGGCTTATCAGGCACGGGCTCAAAACGGGCCAGGGCAGCGGTGGTGCTGTCAATAGTACCTTGCTGCTGCAAACGGGCGAGCAGCAGGTTGCGTTTCTTTAATAAAATTTGTCGGTTCTTGCCAGGGTGTACCAGCGATGGTGAGTTGGGCAGCACTGCCAATGCAGCCATCTCTCCCCAGGATAATTTATCTGCGCTTCGCCCATAGTAGCGCCAGGCAGCAGCATCCAGCCCAATTACATTGCTGCCAAAAGGGGCATTGCTTGCGTACATAGCCATTATTTCTTTTTTACTGTAACCAACCTCCAGCCGGGTAGCCATAATTATTTCGGCGATCTTATTCCAAATAGTACGGTTGTGGTGAGTGGCTAAGCGGATCACCTGCATGGTAATGGTGCTGCCGCCGCTGGTTACGCGCTTATTGCGTAGGTTTTGCCTAACGGCCCTGCCAAATGCCAGTGGATCAAACCCCCAGTGGCTGTTAAAGCGCTTATCCTCAAACGCGATAATGCATTTGCTGAATTTTTCGGGGATATTAGCGTTGTACGGAAAGCGCCACTGCCCGTCTGCCGCAATAGAAGCCCCAAGCAGTTGACCTTTATCATCATCTATAACATAGGATGTGGAGCTTTTAAATAATGGTTTTGGCAGGCAAAATGCAAACCAAATCAACAAAGCCAGTAAAATAGCGGTAGTAATAATTACTTTTGGCCGTTTAACGTACTGTTTTAAATTTTTTTTGCTGATCCGCATTATTTAGCTGGCATAGATATCACCGAATGAAAATAAATAAATTATCAATAATTATCCCTGCTTATAACGAGGGCGGAACCATCCACCTCATTTTAAACAAGATAAAAGCAGTTGAATTAATGGATAATATTCAAAAGGAAATCATAATAGTTGACGATTGCTCGCGCGATAATACCGAACAAGCCGTTGCTGCTTATCGCAACGAAAACCCGGACCTTAATATCCGGTACTTTAAACACCCTGTAAATAAGGGCAAAGGTGCCGCGCTTCATACCGGCATTGCCCAGGCAACAGGTGATTATACGATTATACAAGATGCCGACCTGGAGTACGACCCCGAAGAATATAACGACCTGCTTAAACCCATTTGCAAGGGCTTTGCCGATGTGGTTTACGGTTCGCGCTTTATGGGCAGCAATCCACATCGCATACTTTTCTTTTGGCATACCATAGGTAACCGCTGGCTTACGTTTTTGAGCAATATGCTTAGTAATTTAAACCTAACGGATATGGAAACGTGCTATAAATTGTTTGATACCAAGCTTTTACAGTCGCTTAACTTGCGGGAAAAACGTTTTGGTTTTGAGCCTGAGGTAACCATCAAGATGTCGCGCATTCCGCAGATCCGTATTTACGAGGTAGGGATTTCTTACTATGGCCGTACGTATGAAGAAGGCAAAAAAATAGGATGGAAGGATGGCTTCCGCGCTATCTATTGTATACTCAAGTACGGTTTGTTCACCGGTAAATAGATGAGCTTTTTTAAGTTTAAGCAGTTTGATGTTGACCAAACCGGCTGCGCCATGAAGGTGAACACAGACGGCGTGCTATTAGCTGCTTTAGCTAAAGGACATGATGCAAAAACAATACTGGATGTTGGTGCCGGTACGGGTGTAGTGGCTTTAATGCTTGCGCAGCGTTTTCCGCAGACTTACATAGATGCAGTTGAGATCGATGACCATGCCGCCGATACTGCGACAAAAAATTTTACCAATTCAAAATTTGCTGAACGCTTGAGACTTTTTAAGGGCGACTTCGCCAATCTGGAGCGTATGGAATACGACCTGATAATTTCCAATCCACCGTTCTTTATCGATTCCCTTAGATCTGTAAAAGATAATAAGGCACTCGCGCGCCATACGGATAGCTCATTTTTTGAACGATTGGTGAGTTTTGCTGCTGAGAATTTGAGTGCTGAAGGAATATGCCAACTAATACTGCCTGTGGCAACGTCAGAACTAGTTATAGGTATGTTAGCTGCAAACTCCTTGTATTTACAAAGCGTTATCAATATCAGATCATTTGCTACCGATGATCCACACCGTGAGGTAATAACATTTGGTAAAGATAACGTAACGAATGAGGTGACCGAGGTGGTTATCTATGAATCACCAAAAGTTTACACAACACAATACTCCTCGCTTTTAAAAGATTTTTTGACGATATTTTGAGCATGACCCGCATAGGCCTTATATCTGATACCCACGGTTACCTTGATGATGCCGTTTTTAAGCATTTTGATAAATGCGACGAGATATGGCATGCCGGGGATCTTGGCACCCTTGAACTGGCCGACCAGCTTGCTGCGTTTAAACCTATTCGCGGCGTATATGGTAACATCGATGGCGCTGATATAAGGCTTGTCTATCCTGAACATTTGCGCTTCAAATGTGAAGAAGTAGATGTATGGATGACCCACATAGGCGGCTACCCGGATAGGTATAGTCCGCTGGTAAAGCCGGAGATCTATAACAAACCGCCGCAACTTTTCATTGCAGGACATTCTCATATCCTCAAAGCTATTTACGATAAAAAGATAAGTTGCCTGCACCTTAACCCCGGTGCGGCAGGTAAACACGGCTGGCATAAAGTACGCACGCTGATGCGTTTCAGCATTACAGCTGATAAAATACATGACCTGGAAGTGATTGAATTGGGCGGAAGGTAGTTTAAAGTCGAAAGTGTTAAGTCAAAAGTTTGAAGTGACTTCGGGCTAACGACTTTTGATTTTAAGCTTGCGACGCTGCTTCTGCTTCAAAAACCGAATCGATAAGCAGATCCTTCTGTTTGCCTGCGGCAACGGCAAGCTGGTCGCAGCGCTCGTTCTCCGGGTGGCCGTTATGGCCACGCACCCAAACAAATTTAACCTTGTGTAATTTGGCTATATTCAGATAACGCATCCAAAGATCCTTATTTTTTTTACCGGCAAAACCTTTGGCAACCCAGCCGTTAACCCAACGCTTTTCAATAGCATCGATCACGTATTTAGAGTCGGAGTAAATGGTGACGTTTTGATTAGGAGATTTAAGTGCTTCTAATGCTGTGATTACAGCCAGCAGTTCCATGCGGTTATTGGTTGTCTTGCGGAAACCCGCTGATAATTCCTTATAATGTTGTCCCGAACGCAAAATAACACCATAACCTCCCGGCCCGGGATTACCACTCGAAGCACCATCAGTAAAGATCTCGATCATGCGGCAAAGGTAAGAATTAGGCGCTTACCGTATAGGTGTTAATTTTGGTGGTTGTTAATTTCAACCACCTTTCTTGCCAGATTTTCCAAGAGGTTTGATTACTGAGTCGCGCTTAACTGCTGTTGAATCGGCTGTTTTTGTACCATCTTTAGTTGTAGTATCTTTTCGCTCCTGTACTTTTGCACTGTCTGTAATTTCGGTCTTACTTTTCAGCGTATCCGATGTAGTGTCTGCATTTTCTTTCTTTGTTGCCGAACTACAGGCCGTTAATGCAAGTAAAAACGTTAAAGTAATGTAAGTGTATCTCATATCATGATATAGTTTAAGCAATAAATCTATAAAAATATTTTGAGCTATAAGGGATATAAGCTATCCAGTGTATAATTGGTGGTAAAACAAAAAAAGCCTCTCATTTTCATGAGAGGCTTTTGGGTAAATGATGGGGCTCGAACCCACGACCCTCGGTACCACAAACCGATGCTCTAACCAACTGAGCTACATCTACCGTGTTGGGATTGCAAAAATAGAAAATTGCGTGCTATTTGCAATAATTTTTTAAAAATATCGCATCTTTCATTCAGAATGAGCTTGTTGTATTTTTTAAAACTTAAAAATGGCCCGTAGCCCGGAGATGGCTATCTGCAAACCCACGCAAAATATCAGGAAGGCCGAAATGCGGTTCACAATGTTTTCGCCATTGCTGCCCAGGTAGTTTATCAAAGTTTTTGTGTTGAGATAAAGGATGTAGATCAACACGCACATTACAATGATAGCTATCATCACAGCAAGCAGGCTGATATAATATTCTTTGCTCCCAAATTTTTCGCCATGGGCGCTAAGGGTAAATAATACAGATATGGTTCCTGCACCGGTTGTCATCGGGAAGGTGATAGGGTAAAATAGTTTTCGGGTAAGCTGCTCGTAAGCAGATATAGGTGTTTTTATCTCAACAGTTTCATCTGAGGTATCTGATACTTGGTCTGACGAAAGGAATTCCCAACCTATTTTACAGATCATGATACCACCGGCAAGCTGTACCACGGGTATAGAAATACCGAACAGTTCCAGTATCCAGTGGCCGGCAAATAGCGCCACGGTGCAAACGCAAAAACCATAAAACGCAATTCGGCGTACTGCCTTACGCTTCTCTGCCCGCGAAAGGTGCTCAAAGTATGGACTTACAATAAACGCCGACCCCACAGGGTTAACTACCGGGAAAAGGGCTATGATACCCATGAATACCAAATGTATAAACGACTCGAACGATGGCATGTGATAAGCGCATAGTTGCGCGGCTACCAAATATAGAAGAATTATGTGCTATAATAAAAGCCCAAACCAAGCGGGCCATTAAGGGTTAACTGTTATGGATTCGATTGATTAAAATGTTTTTGCTTTGCCGCTGATTATCTACTTTAGTAATATGAAAATTGTACGTTTAGCTACGTTATTTGCCGCTATTATCGCTATTGCTGCCTGCAGCCCACCAAAGAAAGATGGGGTGCCGGTTGTAGGCTTTATTGATGCGTTTGAAGATGCCACCATATCGCAAGCCAAAACCGGTTTTATTGATGCCCTTAAGCAAAACGGTTTCAGCGAGGAGAAAGGTAATATTACCATTAAGTACAATAACGCACAGGGGAGTATCCCAACGCTAACGCAGATAGTTAACCAGTTTGTTTCAGATAAAGTTGATCTGCTGGCTACATCAACAACGTTGGCTACGGTGGCTGCTATCCAAAAAACTAAAACTATCCCCATTTTCCAGATGGTGTCGCCCACGCCCGAGCGTATGAAGGTTGCAGATGCATCAGGCAAGGGGCCTGCAAATTTGTTCGGGACGATGGAAGACCTTAATTACATTGACACTTCTTTTGCACTGATACCTAAATTACTTAAACCTAAAAGCGGACAAATAACTGTTGGGATGATCTACAATCAGTCTGAACCGCAGTCTGCAGATGCGCTGCAACGTATACAAACGCTGGCTGGTAAAATGAACATCAAAGTGGTCGCCTTGCCGCTCAACTCCTCTGCCGATGCTCAACTGGTTACACAAAGCTTATTAAGCAAAGGCATCGATGCATTTTTTGCTAATCCGGATAATACGGTGTTCGCCGCTTTCGAAACTATACTTAAAAGTTGCAACGATAAGAACATACCTATTTTTACCAGCGAAGCCGGCCTGGTTCAGCGCGGGGCTGTAGCGGCTTTTGGTGCAGATATTTATCAATGGGGCTACCAATCGGGCTTACAGGCAGCTCAATATTTAAAAATGCATAAAACCGATGGCTTAAAGCTGGAGATGGTGAAGGTGCGTAAGCATGTGTACAATCCTGCTGCAGTAAAAAAATACAACATCACCATACCAGCAGGTTTTGAAACTGTAAAATAATAATGGATTTCTACATCACCGCGCTTATACAGGGACTTTGTTTCGGGGGAATTGCCCTGGGCATTTACCTGTCCATGAAAATATTTAACATTCCGGACATCACTACAGACGGAAGCTATACCTTGGGCGGAGTAGTGACCGGCTCGCTGATGACTCATCATCAATCGGGGTTTGTTATTGCGCTGGCAGTTATTGTTTCCGGAGCTATTGCCGGGGCATTAACAGGTATCATCCACACCAAATTAAAAATCAACGCCTTGCTTGCCGGTATCCTGGTCATGACGGCGCTTTACTCTGTTAACCTAACCATACTTGGCCGCTCAAACCTGCCTTTGCTGGGTTTGCCTGGCTTGTTTATGTCCATCAATTTTATTGCTGATAATCCTAATCAAAATGCGCTTCTTATATCATTAATATTTGTTGCGGCCATTACATTGGCCATCGGTTATATGCTTAAAACCGACTTTGGTATTGCCATGCGCGCCACCGGTAACAGCGAAGCAATGGTTCGTGCGCTTGGTGTAAATACTGATAGGATGAAGATAATCGGTTTGGCGGTGGCAAACGCTTTAACAGCGCTAAGCGGCTATCTGGTGGCGCAACAGCAGGGTTTTGCGGATATCAGCATGGGGATAGGAATTGTGATCACGGGCCTGGGTTCTGTTATTATTGGCGAAACGGTGATCAATTGGCTGCAGATCACCTCCGTTTGGCTGAGCCTGGTACTGGTATTGGCAGGAGCGATAGTTTTTCAACTGGTACTGGCCTTTACTTTAAGCATCGGTGTAGATGCCAATTTATTGAAGCTTGTCACTGCAGCTTTTGTGCTGGTTATTGTTGGCTTACCACGTTTAACAGGGAGGGCAGCATGATATCGATAACAGGTTTAAACAAAACATTTAATGCAGGCAAACCTAACGAAGTTATTGCCTTACAAGCAGTTGACCTTGAAATTAAACAAGGCGAATACGTGGTTGTTATTGGTTCCAACGGTTCAGGAAAATCTACGCTTTTAAATCTTATTGCAGGTAGTATGTTGCCAACAGGGGGTAGTGTTAATATAGAAGGGAACGATGTATCCAAACTGGCAGAATACCAACGCAGTAAATGGATAGCACGGATATTTCAAAATCCATTATCGGGCACGGCAGCCGATCTGAGCATCATAGACAACTTCAGGTTAGCTGCGCTCCGTACAAAGAGTAAAAACCTGATCATCGGTAAAACTGAGCAATTTAAACAACTTGTGAAAGAACGTATCGCTGCGCTTAACATGGGTTTGGAGAATAAACTGGACCAGCCGATAGGCACCCTTTCCGGCGGGCAACGGCAGGCACTTACCTTGTTAATGAGCGTGATGGATGAGTGCAAGATATTATTGCTTGATGAGCCCACGGCGGCTTTAGACCCGCGCTCGGCAAACAATGTTTTAAAGATTGCCGATGACCTGATAAAGCAATACAAACTGACCGCTTTACTGGTTACACATAACTTGCGGGATGCCGCTGTATACGGCAGTCGTATCATTCAGATGCACGAAGGGCAGATCTTAAAGGATATTTCTGGTGCAGAAAAAACTCATCTACAACAAAACCAACTATTTGAATGGTTTGCATAACAAATGGCAAAGAAATTGTATTGCCATTTGTATTATGAAAAACACAACTTTTGAAAATATATTTGACGCCTACCAGTTGGTAAGCGGTGCCAAAATAAAGGCAAAAAACCAGGACGAAATTTTTGAGCTCGGTGCGTACGATGGCAATAAACGTGGTTATACGCTTTATGCATTCGAAAACGGGATCAAATTTGAGGATTTTAGCGTCATCATCTCAGAAAATGAATTGATGAATAACTACCAGATAGAGAAAGTAAAAGTTAGCATAGCTGCATAAGCAGCTACAGGTGGCGTCGTTACCAAACTTTTTTGCGGAGTGCACTTTACAGGTGCTGTAATGCCTTATCAGCCGCAATAAAAGCTGGCCGGTAATGGCGCCTTTTTTTATCACTACTACTTTAACGTTTTATAAACGTTTGACTTTCTTCTCCTTAATTATTAACTTCGCCACCAGATTAATAATTACTACAATGCTATTTAACAAACTTTCCCAATTACAGAAACAGCCCATGGTGCTGCAAGGGAAAGGTATTGCCTCAATTACGGCACTTTTCTCACAACGATAAGGTTTTAAAAACCCGTTTACCATCACACACAATTTTAATTTTACAGGCGTAACTTATCAGTTGCGTAGTTAATTTTTTTGACAGAATTTTTATGGATATATATTATACCATTGATGAGAAATATGCGCAGGCGGCAGAGGAATATAGGTATGGCGAGTCGGCAAAGGCATTGCAATTGCTCAACGAGATCATTGCCAATAATGCTGGATACGCGCGCGCTCATCATTTATTAGGTAAGTTGAATTTTGAGGACTTGAAGGATTATCAAACCGCAGGATATCATTTTAAAACTTGTATGGCACTTGAGCCGTCATTCCCGGATAATTATACACGTTACCTGGAATTGTTGGTTTTCCTGCAAATGGATAAGCAGGTTAAGGCCGTTGCCGCAGCTGCTTTAAAAGTGCCGGGAGTCGATACCGCTTTGATCTACAAGCAGCTGGGCTTACATGAAAAGAAGCGCCGCAGCTTTGGCGAAGCCCTTAAAGCTTACCACAATGCTTTTATGGATGCTATTGATAAAGAAGAAATGGAGGAGATAGAGGAGAGCATTAAACGCGTTAAAGCTAAAATGCAATCGGTGCTGAAGTATCAATATCAAAGCGAATAAAAAACGGGGCCTTTTGAGCCCCGTTTTTCTTTTTATTTTTTGTACGATATTTTATAAATGTACCCTTTAGAATCTTCACTTACATATAGGGAGCCATCCGGGCCTTGTGCCAGGCCACATGGGCGGTGTACCGCGGAACCTTTAGCAGTATTCTCTGCCGAACCGGAAAAACCATCAGCAAATACTTTTCCTTCGCCATTTGGCTTACCATCCTTAAACGGTTGGAAAACTACGTAGTAACCGGCTTGTGGCTCGGGTGCACGGTTCCATGATCCGTGGAAGGCGATAAAAGCACCATCTTTATACTCAGCCGGGAATAGGCTTGCAGTATAAAATAACAATGCATTAGGCGCAAGGTGGCCAGGGTACGCTGCAACCGGATCGATAAATTTAGCGTCTCCTTCTTTTTTGCCATCGCCGCCGTATTCTGGTGCAACTATTTTTTTGTTTTGTTGCTGATCATAGTAAATATAAGGCCAGCCAGCATTATCACCTTTTTTCAAAGCATACATACACTCCGCCGGTAATTCTGCCTGCTGTTGTACAGTGTACAGATCAGGAAACAGGTCATGTAAACCATCACGACCGTGCTGCATTACAAAAAGCTGGTTATCTTGTTTGTTCCAGTCTAAACCAACCACGTTGCGTAATCCCGTTGCGTAACGTTGCCCATCTTTATAGGTTTGGTTAGGCTTATCAGCTTTAAATTGCCATATACCACCTGCAGAATCAAGTATAGGGCAATCTTTTTTACCTAATGATCCCTTCTCGCGATCTTTGATCTGGCACGAGTTAGAATAAGCGCCGATGTTCGTATATAAGTTACCAGCGTCATCCAAAACGATTGATTTAGATTCATGCTGGTGGCGGTCAATAAGGCCGGTCACAATCTTCTCCACTTTAGCAGTGTCGGCAACCTCGTCGGCATCGTTTAGTTTATAACGGAATATCTCTGTATTTGATGAAGCATATAGATAGCCATTTTTAATAGTGATACCTGTACCTCCATATCCGCCAAATGCTGCCTTGACTTCGGCTTTACCATCTTTCTCAATCAGCATCAAAATTCCTTTGCCATCCTTATTTGGTTTACCCAATTTAACATAGATAACACCTTTGGGCGATACTGCAATATGCCGTGCGCCTCCAAGGTCTTTAGCAATAATTGTTGCGTTAAACCCCTCAGGTACCGCAATACCGGCTTCGGTTTTGGTAGTGTCACCGCCGGCGGTCAGCGTGTCGGTAGCAGCGGTTTTTTTGCTATCGCTGTTACAGGCGTTAAAAAAAAGCGCGCCGGCAACCGCCAAAGCAGGTAACGTTAATTTAAGTGTCTTTTTCATTTTGTGAGAGTTTTAAGCAGATAGGGAGTTTTATCCCCGTTTTCTCAAATTAACTTATAATACAGTTGATTACGAAATCTGTTTCAACTTAAACAGTAAGATCACAGAATTTTTAAAGCCAAGATCTGCTATATCAACTTAATTTCAGAATTAAATATTTTAAAAATATAATATAACAAATATAATTTTAATCAGCTGCGCGATGGTGAAATATATCATGTAAGACATTAAACTTTCATTATCGATAGCCGTCCTATCAATACAAACATTAAATAAAATGAAAAGGTCAGTCTTACTTTCAGCAATAATATTTGGCAGTTTATTTTATAACAGCGCCAAAGCACAGGTTTCTATCCATTTCGGGTTCAACATTCCTGCGAGGCCGGTGTACGCACCCGCACCACCGCCTCAACCCGTTGACGTTTATGACGACGACGATTTTGACGACAGCGACGACTACTACTATCTTCCGGAGGTTGAAGCTTATTACAGTGTGCCGCGCCATTGCTATTACTACATGAATAGCGGTCAATGGGTGTCTGCAGCTTACCTCCCAGGTGCCTACCGCAATTACGACTGGCGTTCTTTCCGCCACTACGAAATAAGGGCAAGCCGTCCGTATTTTAACCACGATGTTTACCGTAATCGTTGGGGTGGAGATTTTAACCGTGGCCGCGACTGGACCAGAAGAGGCAACGTTTATGCAGGTGGATCATACGGTGGCAATAACCGTTGGAACGGTGGTTACAACCGCCCTGATAACAATGGAGGATGGAACAAAGGTAACCGGGACCGGGATAATAACTGGGGCGGTGGCAGGCCTGATAACGGCAACTGGAACCGCCCGGACCGTAATAACAACGGCGGCTGGGGCAGAGGCCAACAACCCAACAATGATAACCGCGGTAATAATGGCGGTTGGGGCCAACCACGCAATAACGGCGGCGGTTGGGGTGGTGGCCAGCAACAACAAGATCGTGGTAACGGCGGAGGCTGGGGCGGCAGAGGACGTGATAATGATGGTGGCAACAGAGGCGACCGTGGCGGACGTGGTTTTGCCGGACAATTTGCACAAACTAATGGTGGTATAAACGCGAGACAACCACGCTTTTAAACTTACCTCCTCTATATATAACAATTAAGCCTTCGGCGGGTAATCCACCGAAGGCTTTATTTCTTGGCTATCTGCAGTTATTAATAGCTGCTGGCTTTGGTTAGCTGCTCAATAGTTTCGCGGCTTAGCTCCAGTTGTGCTGCGTTGGCCAGATCATCTAATTGTTTAACACTTGTAGCGCTGGCAATAGGAGCGGTAATACCCTGCCTTGCTATAAGCCAGGCTATAGCTACGCTTGCAGGCGTTGTATTGTACTCTTGGGCAACTTCATCAAGCGCACGCAAAATAGTAAACCCCCGGCTGTTCAAATATTTTTTGATACCACCGCCACGTTTGCTTTTATTAAGGTCGTTCTCTGAACGGTATTTACCTGTAAGGAAACCGCTTGCCAGCGAGTAGTAGGTAATAACGCCTAAACCAGCTTCATGACAAAGTGCTTCGTATTGGCGCTCGTAATCTTCCCGGTCGTAAAAATTGTATTCGGGTTGCAGGGTTTCGTAGCGGGCGAAGCCGTTATCCTGACTTACCTGCAGCGCTTGGCGCAGACGCTGGTGACCGTAATTGCTTGCACCTATGGCCCTTACCTTGCCCTGTTTTATCAGATCGGTAAATGCCTCAAGCGTTTCTTCCAAAGGCGTTTCCTGATCATCGTCATGCGCCTGGTAAAGATCGACATAATCAGTTTGCAACCTGCGTAACGAGTCTTCAACGGCCTGTGTGATATATGCTTTTGACAGCCCTTTTTTATCATCACCCATCGGCTTGCCAACTTTGGTTGCCAGGATGATCTTATCACGCTTACCACCTTGTTTAAACCAGTTACCTATAATGGTCTCCGACTGACCGCCAACACCATCATGAGCCCAGCGCGAATACACATCGGCCGTATCGACAAAATTGAAGCCTTTGTCAACAAAGGCGTCCAGCAGTTCAAAAGATGTTTTTTCATCTGCCGTCCAACCAAAAACATTGCCCCCAAAACATAGTGGAAGCACCTCAATGCCTGATTTTCCTAATTCACGTTTTTCCATTATATCACGTTGCTTTATTTGGTTTGTATCTGTTCGGCAAGTTCATCTATCCAGCCGGATAAATATGGTTCTGAACCTGCAATGCGCTCCCAATTGCCTTCGGCATCCTTGGCAATGCTTAGTTCAATACTATCATCAATAGCTTTAAAGGTATATACACCGGCGTTAGCGGTAACTACGCCGTTGACATCTGTATCTGTACCGGTGAGTACTGCATCAAATTGTTCCATGTTAGTTCTTTGTTTTAAAATCTAACAAGCCTTCTTGGATACGGTTTGAAATAAGTTGGATAGAAGTTTTCAATAGGTAGTCAAAGATCTCACGAGATCAATTTGACATGTTGGCGAATGAGGGCTCACGCGGCACGCGTGCGCCAATGATAAACTTGTTTAAATTAGATCTTTCTTCATTAATAGGTCTAACTGGTTATCGGCACCCAATTTGAACGGATGGCTGCCGAACACAACAAAACCTTTGCTTTGATAGAATGCAAGCGCCTTTTCGTTATGTTCCCAAACGCCCAACCAGATAAATTTTTTTCCGGTTTCCATGGCTTTATTAATGGCATAATCCATCAAATATTTACCAACTTTTTGCCCCTGGAATTTTTCTAACACATAGATGCGCTCCAGTTCCAATGCATCATTACCTTGTTGTTCTGTTTGGGCATTGTTAAAGTTTAGCTTGAGATAACCTGCAACTTCGTTATCTCCCAAGGCAAAGTAAATTTCAGATTCGGGGTTGGAAAGCTCAGCGATTGTATTTGCTATAGTGAATGCTTCTTTTGCATAGGCCTGCATGTGGGCAGGATCGTTCTTTGAGGCAAAAGCATCAAAAAAAGTTTGCTGCCTTATGTTAAGCAATAGATCAGCTTCGTTTAAATCAACACGCCTCAGTGTAATCTTCATTAATCAAATTGTTGTTGCAGGCGCTCTAAACGGTCTATCATCAGGTTAAGCTTTTCTTCCTCGCTGCGCATCATGCGTGGCTTGATATAGAATGTGGTGAATAGGAACCAAATGGCAGTTAGTCCGTAAGTGGCAACTTTAAAACCTACCGAGGCATTTTCCAACACCTCAACAAAATATAAAGCCAACCCGGCACTAAGCAACAATATGTACAGATAATAAAACCAGCCCACCGTACGTGAACGGTCTTTTTGGTACTGCTTCAGGCTATCCAAATAGTCTGAAGGATTTTGAGTAAGATCGTGCTTGTTAAGCATATGGTAATGGCGTATCATAAAATACAGATAGATAGCCATTGCAAATAAAATTATAAGGATACCGAACGTAGTGGCCGGCGATTTAAACGCCATAAAAAACATCAGGATAAATGCTGCCGCAACGGTGCCTATCATCGCCACAATACCCCAATACAGGCGTGTAGTGAACGCACGGATCCCCTTCTTAACCTGTTTGACTACGTCGTCAACAGATAAGTGCTCTTTAGGCGGCTGTGCCTGCCAAACCGACATTAAGTGATCAAAGTCCTTCATGATGATTGTATAACTCTGTCAGTTTTTGTTTAATACGGTGGATCTTTACTCTCAAATTTCCTTCTGATATGCCCGAAACCTCTGCGATCTCGGGATACGGCACTTCATCAAGTACCAATGTTATAATAATTCTTTCCGATTCCTCAAGTTTTGATATACACTTGTATAGCAAAGCAACCTGCTCATTTTTTTCAGAAAATTCCTCGCGTTTGGTTTCGGCTATCTGCGGTGTAAGCTCGTCCTTAGCCTGCCGTTTTTCTGATCGCAAATAAGTTAAACAAGTATTTACTGCAATACGATAAATCCAGGTTGAGATAAGTGCCTGATTACGAAATTTGTGTAGATTTTGCCAAACCTTCAGGAAGGTCTCCTGCAAAAGGTCGTTAGCCGCATCGTCGTCACCTGTGTAACCATAGCACAAATGGAAGATCTTTTTTGAATTGGCCTCATATATTCGCCTGAAAGCTTCTTCGTTGTTATCCGCCACTTGTTAATAATTTATAGGTTTGACAAAGTAAAGCACTAAAAGTTACAACTCGTAACTTTTTTTACTGAACCAGGCGTATTTGCCGTCGGCGTCGGCAATCAACTGCTCATAGTCGTTAATGTAATCATACTGCAGATCCTCGTGCAGTTTGCTCAACACCCCTTTAATTTTATCTATCTGGCGCGTTAGGATGAGCCTGATGGGTTTATGCGAAGTTTGCTTAACAACATACTGCATATAATTTTGGCAAAAGTTTATAAGCAATTCAACTTCGGCTGTTTTGTTGCCTGTAAATTTGATGTATTTGGTAAGCATCTTTAAGATCTTGCGCAGGCCTTTAGCTGTGAAATATGGTTGTACGGGCAGCTGACTAAACATAAAACCGGCCTCGGCCTTTACCGACTCTATGAAATCCTGCTCGTTGTGCGATTCAAATAACAGATAAGCCAGCAGCTCTTTGTTCTCTTTTTTGTAGCGGGTAAGGCGCAGGCATAACTCGGCCAAATGCTCGGCAGGTAGGTGCTGTAATTCTTTCTTTATTTGCTGTAATCCGTAGGTAGTAATACTCATCCGTTAACCTTAGCTTTATTTTCCTATTTTTGCGCCATACTTAAAATGCAGAAGAGCAAACTTACCCTTTACATTTTTATTGCTTTGGTGCTTGGCGTAATTGCCGGCTATACTTACAACGCTACGGTTATTAACAATATTAATACCACTATAAGCGCCGCCGAAGTAAAGATAAAAACATTAGACGAGCAAATTGCCGTTAGTACCGATACCACAGCAATAAGCTTCAAAGCGCTAAAGAAAGAACGCGCTGCCCAGGCTACCGTACGCAAGGATGCCGACAAAGCTCGTGAGGATAAACTGGAGATTTTTACTATCCTGAGTGATGTTTTTCTTCGCCTGATAAAAATGATCGTTGCGCCTTTGGTATTTACAACGTTGGTTGTGGGCGTTGCCAAGGTAGGTGATATAAAAGCTGTTGGCAGGATAGGCGGTAAGACCTTGCTTTGGTTTTTAAGCGCTACGCTGGTATCACTACTGTTAGGTATGATGCTGGTAAACTTCTTCCGCCCCGGCGAGGCTATGCATTTACCATTGCCTGATAGCCATTTATCAACTGGTATTCAAAAAACGGCTCTTTCGCTGCGCGATTTCATTAGCCACGTGTTCCCAAGAAGTTTTGTGGAATCAATGGCGAATAATGAGATTCTGCAGATAGTGGTCTTTGCGCTATTCTTTGGCGTGGCAACCGCTGCCATTGGTGAAAAAGGTGATGTTGTAGTTAAAGCGTTGGATGCCATTGCGCATGTGATATTGAAAATAACCGGCTATGTAATGCAACTGGCACCGCTTGCGGTATTTGGTGCTATTACAGCGATCATCGCTAAACAGGGGTTAGGTATTTTATCTACTTACGCCATATTTATAGGCGAGTTTTATTTCTCGTTGCTATTATTATGGCTGGTGATCGTGTTAGCCGGATTCTTTGTATTGAAGGGTAGGGTATTTAACCTGGTAAGCAGGATAAAGGATGCTATACTTATCGCCTTTAGTACATCAACCAGCGAGGCCGCTTATCCTAAAGTGTTGTTAGAGCTTGAGCGCTTTGGCTGTAAAGACAAAATTGTAAGCTTTGTATTGCCCCTTGGCTACTCGTTCAACCTCGATGGCTCTATGATGTACATGACCTTCGCTTCATTGTTCTTAGCACAATCATACAATATCCATCTTTCGTTTCAGCATCAGCTATCTATGCTATTAGTACTTATGCTCACCAGTAAAGGAATTGCAGGTGTGCCGCGTGCATCATTAGTAGTGATCGCAGGTACCGTTTCCATGTTCAACATCCCCGAGGCGGGTTTGGCTTTATTAATAGGTATTGATCCTTTACTCGACATGGGACGCTCTGCTACTAACGTATTGGGTAACGCAATGGCCACGGCAGTAGTAAGCAAATGGGAAGGAGAGCTGGGCCCGCAATCTGAGGATGCCGCTGAATTATAATCCACTAAATCAATGATTCGATAATTAAATAACGATGTCTAATCGCGCTAAAAAAATATTTCTTCTTCTAAGTGTTGTTGTGCCGTTTATGCTGTATTGTGTTTACTATTACGGTATGATGGTTAAGAACGCACCCTATAAATTTGCCGAATTTGAAAGCTTGAAACTGGAATATGGTTTTAATGACAGTTTGCTAAACAAGTACAATTCTGCAACCGGCGATTACCAGTTTGTGAACCGTAAAGATTCTGTGGTGAAAATGCACATGAACCTGAGCAAAGATGATCTGCTTTATCTGCACCGCAAAGCTGCTGAGCTTGGTTTCTGGGATTTCCCCGCAAACGAAATCAAGAAAGACCCCAAAGAACGCTCAATGCGTTACATTATAGAGTATAAGTACAAGCGCAAAACCAAACGTGTAGTTTATGATGAGGCCTATGATGGTAATGAGAAGCTGAAAGATGCCAACGAGCGCCTGATAAAGGAAATACAAAAGAAACTTGATGAGAATGAAGCAAGGCTCAGAAATATCAAATAAAGCCCTGGAAGTAAAAATAAATTAAGGTTTCTTATTTACATATTAATGCATATATTTGCACCTCAAAATTTAAAACAATAATTAATCAACAATGTACGCAATAGTAAGTATAGCCGGGCAACAGTTTAAAGTTGCGAAAGACCAGCAGATCTTTGTACACCGTTTACAAGGAGACGAAGGCGCTAATATTGAATTTGACAACGTGTTGTTAGCAGAGAACGAAGGTAAATTTAAATTAGGTTCTGATTTAAAAGGCGCTAAGGTATCAGCTAAGATCGTGTCTCATTTAAAAGGTGATAAAGTAATCGTTTTCAAAAAGAAAAGAAGAAAAGGTTACAAAAAGAAAAACGGTCACCGTCAGCAATTCACCAAGATCGAGATCACTGGTATCACTTTATAATTAGATTTTAAACTTGCGGGAATTTAATTCCTGTTAAAAATATTAAGAAATGGCACACAAAAAAGGGGCCGGTAGTTCACGAAACGGCCGCGAATCGCATAGCAAACGTTTAGGTATCAAAATTTTTGGTGGTCAGCCGGCTATTGCAGGTAACATCATTGTTCGCCAGCGTGGTACACAACACAACCCGGGCCTTAATGTAGGTATCGGTAAAGACCATACTTTATTCGCTCTTATCGACGGTAAAGTTGTTTTCAAAAAGAAAGCTGATAACCGTTCATACGTATCAGTACTTCCTTTAGAAGATGCACCAGTTGCTGAAGTTGCTGCTCCTAAAGCGGCTGCAAAAAAAGAGGCAAAAGCTGTCGAAGCTCCGGTAGCTGAAGAGGCTCCAAAAGCTAAGAAAGCTGCTGCTCCAAAAGCAAAGAAAGAAGAAGCTGCTGATACTGCTGAAGAAGCTGCTGCAGAGTAATCTTCAATTACAGATATAGAAAAGCCCCGGTCAAAAATGATCGGGGCTTTTTTGTTGTTATTTAAGGCGTGATGATGAATTATTTGTCATGGTGAGCTTGTCGAACCATTAACCGACAGGATTAGTCTTCGACGAGCTCAGACTGACAATAAGTGGCTACTCCAATACCACTTTCTTCAAATACCAGCTATCAGGATCTATTACCGGAATAGTTTTACTGGCAACTGTTTGGCCTTGCGGCGATAACATCATGCGTTGTTTGCCTTTGTCTGTAACCACATCTACCGGCAAAGTCATGCTGATGTTTTGTAGCTTGATTAGGTAGCTGTCGCCGGGGCGGGCTTTCACATCTACTTCTAACTTATCTGTGGTACGCAGGTACATATCAAACAAGGGTTTTAATGATTGGCCGTAGGCTTTGCTAAAGTATTGTTCAACATCATCAGTAACGTTCTGATGGTCGTAAGTGAATTGCGGGTCGGTGGCCAGGCCTTTTAACGTTTTAAAGAATAAGGTATCGCCCATTACATAGTGGAGTGTATGCATAAAGAAACCGCCCTTGCTGTAAATATCACCATTGTAAGCTGATGCTTCATCAATGTCCTTACCTAAGACTATTGGTTGTTTATTTTGGATACCATAGGCCGACCTTTTAAAACGATCTATATACGCTTGTCGGCCTTCCAGATCTAATATAGGCAGGGCATCAGCATAGGTGTCAATACCCTCGTGGATCCAGTAATCGGCCCAGTCTCGGGCGGTAACTTTATTGCCCCACCACTCGTGTCCAAATTCATGAAACATCAGCCAGTCAAAGTCCTGTCCACCAACTTTTGTGTACCTGAATTTATTACCGTAAGCGTTCATGCTCTGATGTTCCATACCCAAGTGAGGTGTTTCAACAATACCCAGTTTTTCTTTAGCCCAGGGATATTCGCCAAAATACTTTTCTTTAGCCTGCGCCGCTTTTATCACCATTTCAACCAGGTGAGGCCCTTGTGCAGCATGTTCTTTTAAGACATAAAATTGTACAGGTACTGTGTTGCCTGCAACAGATCTGTATGAACCTTTAGCGACTGTATAATCGCCTGCATTAAAAACCAGGCTGTAATTGTTAATAGAATATTTGGTTTGCCAATGATAGGTAGCTGTACCACCTTTTTTACTTACGCCTTTAAGCAAACCCGGGCCGGCAACTACAAGGTCTGCCGGTACGGTTATGTACATATCAGCGCCTTCGTTAGGTTCATCGCTTGGATGATCTTTGCAAGGGAAGTAGATTTTGCCGCCGGTTTGCTCTGCCGTAACCGCCAACCAGGGGTGACCGGTTGAGTCCTGAGTCCAAGTGAAACCATCGTCCCATGGTGGTCTTTTAGCAATGCGTGGCTTGCCGCTGTAAATTACTTTTATAGCCGCTTTGCCTGCAGGAAGTTCTTTATTAAGGTTGATGGTGATGAGGCCGTTCTTATGTTCAAACGGTTCTTTGTTGCCATTAACCGCTACATCGCTTACACGGAGGGAGTCCAGCAGATCAAGTACCAGCGTTTTTGTTGGCTGTTTCATGATCACATCAACAGTGGTATTTCCATCGATAGATTTCTCCTGGAAGTTGCAATTGATCGCTATGTTGTAATGGCGAACATCCATGATAGCTTGCTCCGGTTTTAGTTTACCGCCGGAGGTTTGGGCGTTTACCTTAAAACAAAAAACGCTTAAGCATAAAGCAAAAGCGTATGTAAACAGATTTTTTTTCATTGTGATTATAATATCAATATTCCCTTACCAACAACCCATCAGCAAAATCGCGCAGGTATTGCTTGTTTTCTTCGGGGAGGTTTAATTTGTCTAAAGCAGCAAAAGCTTTATCGGCATAAGCATGCATTTCAGTTTCTGCATAGTGGCGTATGTTGGCTTTGTTGTAGATAGCGGTAACTGCTGCAACTTTCTCCGCGGCGTCAAATTGTTTGTAAGTAACCCATTGATCGAGTTCCTGGGCATCTGTGCCTTCGACCAGTTCAAGCGCCTTGATCAATAGATACGTTTTTTTGTTAGAGATAATATCGCCGCCCACTTGTTTGCCAAATTTCTCCGGGTCGCCATAAACGTCAAGAATATCATCCTGTAACTGAAATGCGATACCTAAATTAATGCCAAAATCCGAAAGTAGTTCCGCATCCCTAACATCCGCATTGCCTATCAAAGCACCAATTTTAAGTGCTCCGCCCAGCACAACGGCCGTTTTCAGTCGGATCATGTTGATGTATTCCTTGATGCTGATATCTATCTTTGTTTCGAATGTCATGTCCAACTGCTGGCCTTCGCAAACACCAACAGCTGTGTCATTAAAAATATCCAGGACGGTGCGCAGGATATTTTCGCGCACCTGCATCATCAGCTTATAACCTTCAATAAGCATCACATCTCCCGAAAGAATGGCTACATTACTGTTCCATTTTTCATGTACGGTTGTTTTACCTCGGCGTTTTGGAGCATTGTCCATAATGTCATCATGCATCAGCGTGAAGTTATGAAACACCTCGATGGCAAGGGCGGGAGGGAGTGCTTCATTCACATCGCCCCCAAAAAGGTCACAGGCCATTAAAAGTAGGGCAGGGCGCATACGCTTTCCGCCTAATGCAAGTATGTATTGGATAGGCTCATATAACTCCGCCGGGTATGTGGGGAATTTAAGATCGGCTACGGAATTGGCAATCAGCGATTGCAGTTCGTCGAGTTGTCTCATTCAGGGCGTGATTGGTGAGTAGTTAGCGGAGGAGATAGATCTTCCACCGCTAAGTCACTAAATCATTATAAAATGTTATTCGTTTAACAGGGTAAAGTCTATCTGCTTTTTGGTCAGATCAACATTTTTTACCCTAATTTTTACCTCATCGCCCAGTTGGTATATCTTCTTTTTACGCTGGCCGATAATGGCGTAATTCTTTTCGTCTAAGGTATAAAAATCGTCTGTAATATCTCGCAGGCGAATCATGCCCTCGCACTTATTTTCAATCAATTCTACATACATACCCCATTCTGTTACGCCCGAGATAATGCCGGTAAACACATTGCCCACCTGGTCGCGCAGGTATTCTGCCTGTTTATATTTAACAGATGCGCGTTCTGCATCGGCAGCACGTTTCTCCATTGCCGAGCTATGTTTACAAAGCTCCTCGTAATGGTCGGCATTAGCGCTTTTGCCACCATCAAGGTAGTGGAATAATAGCCTGTGAACCATCACATCGGGGTATCGCCTAATAGGCGAGGTAAAATGGGTGTAGTGAGAAAATGCCAGGCCGTAATGGCTGGTAGTTTTAGTTGTGTAGATGGCCTTAGCCATTGACCTGATAGCTAGATGTGTAAGCACATTCTGTTCCATTTTACCCTCAACGTCCTCCATCAGGAAATTAAGCGATTTCGCTATCTCTTTATCTGATTTGGTATTGATCTTGTAACCGAACCTTGCTGCAAACTGCGCGAAGTTATTCAATGCATCCGGCTTAGGCGAATCGTGTGCGCGGTAAACAAAAGTGTATTTATTTTTGCCCTTGCCCATTTTGCTCACATGTTCGGCAACCTTACGATTGGCCAATAGCATAAAGTCTTCAATGAGTTTGTGTGCATCTTTACGTTCCTTTACATAAACGCCAATGGGCTTGCTGTTTTCATCCAGCTTAAACTTAACTTCCGTAGTTTCAAAACTTATGGCGCCGGCTTTAAATTTGCGGTCGCGAAGTTTATGGGCCAACGCATTCAGCTTTAATATTTCTTCAGTATAGTCGCCTTGTTGGGTTTCTATTACATCCTGTACTTCCTCGTACGTGAAACGCCTGTTAGAGTGTATAACCGTTTTGCCAAACCACTCGTTGTGAATATTCGCTTCTTCGTCAAGCTCAAAAACAGCTGCAAAACAAAGTTTATCTTCATTGGGGCGAAGTGAGCATAATCCGTTTGATAGCCGCTCGGGCAGCATAGGAATTACGCGGTCCACCAGATAAACGGATGTACCACGCTCGTAGGCTTCCTTATCCAAAGCAGAATCGGGGATAATATAGTGTGCTACATCGGCAATGTGCACGCCAACTTCGTAATTGCCGTTGTCCAATTTTTTAAAAGATAAGGCGTCATCAAAGTCTTTGGCATCAAACGGGTCAATAGTAAAGGTAAGTACATCCCTAAAATCGCGGCGACGGGCGATCTCTTCTTCTGAGATAACATCGGTTATTGCTTCTGCTTCATACTCAACCTCTGCAGGGAAAGTCAAAGGAAAACCGTACTCAGCCAATATGGCGTTCATCTCGGTATCGTTCTCGCCCTGCTGGCCCAGTACATGTTTAATGCGCCCAACCGGGTTCTTAGCACCGGCAGGCCAGTCGGTTATCTCTGCAACGGCCTTTATGCCATTCTTGGCACCATTTAGTTCGCTTAGCGGGATAAAGATATCGTGCATCATCTTCCTGTCGTCTGCCAGGAAGAAGGCATAATGTTCTGATAAACGCACCACACCGGTAAACTCCATTTTGTGGCGCTTCAGTATTTCTATGATCTCACCCTCTTTACGTTTACCACGGCTTTTGGCATAAACGTAAACCTTAACCCTATCGCCATTTAATGCATTACGCAATTTGCGAGGGGCAACGTAGATATCGCTTTCAAACTCGTCGTCGGTAACAATAAAGGCAGAGCCGTCGTTGGTAAGATCAACTTTACCCTCTACAAAGGTTTTAAGCTCAAGTAATTGAAATTTGCCCGGAGATATTTCCTTAAGCACACCTTTAAAGGTCTCTTCATCAAGGATATCATTGATAACGGCCCGTGCTTCGGGGTCACGGACGTTTAGTTTTGCGGATACCTGCTTATAGTTAAGTGGGGTGTTGCCGTTCTGCTCAAATATGTCTAAAACCATTTGCGTTAGCACCTGGTCTATAGACGATTTATTTTTCTTTTTCTTTTTTGACATAGATAGTTGTTGCGCTAAGATACTAATCGTATCCGCTAAAAATTACAATGCAAACATAACAGTTTTGAAATGTCTATTGTTAGCGGAAAAGGCAACTTAATCTGACTTGCCGAGATGCTGTTAGTACTGATATTTTGTAAAAGCCGAAAATTGCATACTTTTAAAAAGCAATGGAAGCAAAAAATAACCCTAAAACCATCCGCGCCTGGGCCATGTTTGATTGGGCCAACTCGGCGTATAATCTTGTCATCACATCAACTATTTTCCCTGCGTATTATGTAGCTATCACCCAAAATGAAGCCACAGGTAATAAAGTCAATTTTTTTGGATTGAGCTTTGTAAACACCGCCCTCACTGATTACGCCCTTGCTGCCGCTTACCTGATAATGGTTATCCTGCTGCCTGTTTTAAGCGCAGTTGCCGACTACCGGGGCAACAAAAAGATATTTATGCAATTCTTCACTTTGCTGGGTTCCCTGGCTTGCTGCGGATTATTCTTTTTTAAGGCATCAACTTTAGAGTTAGGCGTAATTTGCTTTGCCTTGGCGGCCATTGGCTATAGCGGCGGTTTCGTTTTTTATAACTCCTACCTGCCGGAGATAGCCACCATCGATATGCAGGATAAGGTAAGTGCCAAGGGTTTCACCTTTGGGTACATTGGCAGCGTCTTGTTGCAACTGGTGTGCTTCGCCTTTGTATTAAAGCCCGAGATCTTTGGTATAACAGATAAATCGTTACCTGCCCGGATATCGTTTTTATTGGTTGGTATCTGGTGGATAGGTTTTGCCCTTATTCCATTTAGTATACTGCCAAAGGGTAGTCCTAACGCGCAATCACACCATAAAAATATTATCAAAGGTGGATTTGAGGAGTTAGGTAAAGTATGGCAAAAGGTAAAAACCATGCCTTTACTAAAACGCTTTTTGCCAGCGTTTTTCTTTTACTCGATGGGGGTACAAACCATTATGCTGGTTGCTACAGGCTTTGCCGCTAAAGAATTGAAAATGGAAACCTCTGCATTAATATCTATAATTCTTATTATCCAGTTAGTAGCTATTGTTGGTGCAACACTGATGTCCAGCTTGTCTGATAAATATGGCAACGTACGGATATTGATCTTTGTGGTTTTCATATGGATAGGCGTTTGTGTAGCCGCTTATTTTACTACGAGCTCAACACAATTTTACGTAGTAGCCGTAGTGGTGGGTTTAGTGATGGGAGGGATACAATCACTTTCCAGATCAACTTATTCAAAGTTCTTGCCTGAGAACATCAGCGATACAGCATCGTTTTTCAGCTTTTATGATGTTACCGAAAAACTGGCGATTGTAGGTGGTTTGTTCAGCTTTGGATTTATAGAAGAGATGACCGGCAGCATGCGAAATTCAACCCTGGTATTAGGGACTTTCTTTATTATAGGTTTGTTAATATTGTTTTCGTTGTTAAAGACTGAAAGGATTTTAAAGAAAAATACGGACTTTAGCGCGAGATAATTTCTGCCGATGACCATTGATCTGTTTATTCCGTGTTTTATAGACCAGTTGTACCCCGAAACTGCTTTTAATACTGTTAAGGTGTTAGAGAAGGCGGGTTGCCGGGTAAATTATAACCCCGAACAAACCTGTTGCGGTCAACCTGCTTTTAATGCGGGTTTTTGGGACGATGCCAAAACTGTGGCCAGCAAATTCCTTAATGATTTTAAAGAAGATAGTGTTATCGTATCACCGTCGGCCTCATGTACAGGGATGGTTCGTAATTATTATAACGATCTGTTCACCAACACTACATCACACAATAAATGCCGCAATATCCAAAGTAATATTTACGAGCTAAGCGATTTCCTGGTTAACATTCTGCAGGTAGATTATTTTGGTGCCGAACTGGATGGCAGGGCAGTATATCACGATAGCTGCGCGGGCCTACGCGAGTGCCACATTAAGGCAGAACCGCGTCAATTACTGGAAAAGGTACACGGACTGGAAGTAGTTGACCTGCCCGCCGGGGAAACTTGCTGTGGCTTCGGTGGCACCTTCTCTGTAAAGTTTGACGCAATTGCTTCTGCTATGGCTCAGCAAAAAGTAGATAATGCGCTATCTGTTGGTGCTGATTACATTATATCAACCGATGCCTCTTGCTTGTTGCATTTGCAGGGTTATATAGATAAGAATAACATCGCCTTAAAAACAATGCATATTGCAGATGTATTGGCAAACGGCTGGGGAAACATATAAGAGATTTGTACCTCGGCTGATCGCTTACAGATTAGCCCTCATTAACTTAGCGCCTCAAAAGTATTGATCTTGCTCATATCCAAAACGATCCTGCCTTCTTCATCGCGTTGAAACATAGGTACAAATTTAGCGCCCCAGACCATTTCGTTAGCCTGGTAGGCGGTACGCGAATGTACTGTTTGTGAAAAGGTATCATCAAACGCCTTAAGCAGAACTGAAAAGCTTGCTTCGCCTCTTTCAAAATCTTCCCGGGTAATATCTATCAGCGGGCTATCCTGATTCAATGGGTGCACCACCGTCCAGTTAAGCGAGAGCATACTTACATTTTTACGTTCCAGGCTTAACGGGAAAAATCGCCTCAATGGTTTGCCGTCTACCATTTCATTATAGGAGAATACCACTTCAATCTCCAGATCTATCAGTACATTTTTACGGATGTTACAAAGCCTGAACATCAATCCGCGGCGGCCACCATGATAAGGGGCCACCAAAAGATTTTCGCTGTACACTATCTTGGCAGTAGGCCTGGAGAAGCGCCCGTAAAGCAAACCTGTTGCCAGCGCAAATGCCAGTAAACCTAACATCGATTCAAATGCAGCAACACTGTTTGCAACAACACCCTGCGGGCTGATATGCCCGTAACCCACCGTAGAAATGGTTTGTGCCGAAAAAAAGAATGCATCTAAAAAATGGCTCATGCCATTACCTCCAGAAGTACCATCAAGGCTGCTGTGGCCAATGGCCACATAAATACCTGCAAATACGAGATTGGTAAATAAATAGCCGCTGAGTACCACCAACCAGAATTTAGTCCAGCTCATGGTGATAAGCGTATGATAAGTATCAGCCGTATTAAACCGCGACATGCCCTTGCGTTTTACATTCACGGTGCCATTCTTATTAAGCAAAGGCTGATTTTTGATAACCGGTTGCGGCCCAAAACCAAGGTCGTTCTCAGGATTTATTTTTTGTTCGCGAATCATTTAATATTTGATGGAAGGACTGATTACAAAGATGCGAATGAATAGCTCAATAATAAAGATAATCGCTCATCCGATATATCACTCATTCACACATTGTAAAATACCTCTTGCATTTGGTAAAAACAATTTCCATATTTGCCTCACAACAACATGAAAGTACAATTAAACAATAACTGGTGGTGGCTTAACGAATTATCGTAAGGCAACCTCATTTTTTGTTTTTTATAAAGATATTCAGGAAGGGTTGCCACATGGCAACCCTTTTTTTATTACCCAATGAAACAGATACTCAATCATTTATTCGAACATAAGACGTTCACCCGTGAGCAGTCGAGAGATATATTGAAAGACATCGCTACCGGCAAGTTTAACAACTCGCAAATGGCTGCTTTTATGACTGCCTATTGCATGCGCAGCATTACCGTTAACGAGCTGGAAGGTTTCCGTGATGCCATGCTGGAGCTTTGTTTGCCGGTAGACCTGCAAAATGGCGAATTGATTGACCTTTGCGGTACAGGTGGCGACGGTAAAGACACTTTTAATATCTCAACACTTGCATCATTTGTAGTTGCAGGCGCAGGTTATAAAGTGGCAAAGCATGGCAATTATGGTGTATCATCAGGGTGTGGTTCATCAAACGTGATGGAGCATTTGGGCTACACTTTTACTAATGATGGAGACAAGCTTAAGCAAAGCATTGACAAGGCGAACATTTGTTTCCTTCACGCTCCGCTTTTTCACCCGGCCATGAAAACTGTAGCACCTATTCGCCGGGAGCTGGGTGTAAAAACATTCTTTAATATGCTTGGCCCGCTGGCAAATCCGGCAAAGCCGCAAAACCAGATGGTAGGCGTATTTAACCTGGAGCTTGCCCGTATCTATGCGTATCTGTACCAAAAATCTGGCGTAAAGTACACCATTTTGAATGCGCTTGACGGTTATGACGAGATATCATTAACATGTGATTTCAAAACTTTTTCATCAGAAGGTGAAAGAGTTACAAGTGTTGAATCGCTGGGTTTCGAAAAGCTTAAAGAAGATCAGATAACCGGTGGGCATACCGTTGGCGAATCGGCTGATATTTTTATGAAAGTACTTAATGATGAAGCAACGAGTGCACAAATCAGCGTGGTATTAAGCAACGCGGCCATGGCCATCAAAACCATTAAACCTGATACCAGCTTTGCTGATTGTTTTTACGAAGCCGAAGAATCATTGGTAAGCAAAAAAGCGCTGAACAGTTTTAAAACACTTTTAGCTAATTAAAATGCACATCAAGGTTTGTGGCTTAAAATTCGAAGACAATATTAAAGCAGTCGGCGCTTTAAACCCCGACTACATGGGGTTTATATGTTATGATAGATCGCCCAGGTTTATCGGTGACCTTAACGAAGAGACCTTATATCACATACCCGCAGATATAATTAAAACCGGTGTTTTTGTCAATGAGGCTGCTGATGTGATAAGCAAACTGATCTACAAATATAAATTTGATGCTATACAGTTACACGGAAATGAATCGCCTGATTTTTGTGCTTTGTTCAAACACGAAGTTGAGGTTATCAAAGCTTTTGGTATAGATAATGACTTTGATTTTGGGCAGTTGGAAGCATACAAAGAAAGTGTCGATCTTTTTCTATTCGATACTAAAACACCCTCCCATGGTGGCTCAGGTAAAACATTCGATTGGGATATATTAACTCAGTACAAATTGGATGTGCCTTTCTTTTTATCAGGCGGCTTGAGCCTCGAGAACATCGGCGAGGTAGCAAAAATTAAGCACCCGGCGTTTTATGGCGTAGATCTAAACAGCAGGTTCGAGCTATCGCCAGGACTTAAAGATATTGATAAACTAAAACAAGCATTTATTGAGGTGAAAAGTAGAAGATAACATTCACTCAATCACTAATTCAACAATTAAACATGAAGTACGGAGTAAACGAACAAGGATATTACGGAGATTTCGGTGGAGCATACATACCTGAGATGTTGTATCCCAATGTTGAAGAATTGCGCCGCGAATACCTGAAAATATTGGATGACCCTGATTTTAAAGCGGAGTTTGACCAATTGATGAAGGATTACGTTGGCCGTCCTTCGCCTTTATACCACGCCAAACGCTACTCTGAAAAATATGGTGCAAATATTTTCTTCAAGCGAGAAGATCTGAACCATACCGGCTCGCATAAAATAAACAATGCTATTGGGCAAATATTGCTTGCTAAACGCCTTGGCAAAAAACGCATTATTGCTGAAACAGGTGCCGGCCAGCACGGGGTTGCAACAGCGACAGTTTGCGCTTTAATGGGCATCGAGTGCATTGTGTATATGGGCGAGATAGATATGGAGCGCCAGGCACCAAACGTTGCCCGCATGAAAATGTTAGGAGCAACAGTTGTACCTGCTACATCCGGCAGTAAGACGCTGAAGGATGCAACTAACGAGGCTCTGCGCGATTGGATAGCCAACCCTGTGGATACGCATTACATCATCGGCTCAGTGGTGGGGCCATATCCTTATCCGGAGATGGTAGCCAAATTTCAGTCCATCATATCTGCTGAAACTAAAGTACAGCTCAAAGAACACACCGGCAGCGAACTACCACAATACGTGCTGGCATGTGTTGGTGGCGGCAGCAATGCAATGGGCATGTTTTATAATTTTCTGGATGACGATGATGTTAAGTTAGTAGCTGTAGAAGCTGCAGGCAAGGGTGTGAACAGCGGGCACTCTGCCGCTACTACTGCGCTTGGCAAAGAGGGTGTATTGCACGGCAGTCGTACTATTTTAATGCAAAGCGACGACGGCCAGGTTATAGAGCCTTATTCTATATCAGCCGGTTTGGATTACCCCGGCATTGGCCCGCAGCACGCGCATTTGTATAAAGTTAATCGCGCTCAATACGTTAGCATCACCGATGAGGAATCATTAAATGCCGGGCTGCTTTGCTGCCAATTAGAAGGCATTATACCGGCCATAGAAACAGCCCATGCCTTGGCCCATCTGGAAAAGATGACCTTTAAGAAAGATGATAACGTGGTTATCTGTATCTCCGGCCGCGGTGATAAAGACCTGAACACATACATTAAGCATTTTGGATTTTAAAGGCTGAAGGATTGGAGATAAGTTAATTAGAGATTGGTAAGTTCCTGATCTCTGATCTTAAACCCTTGATTAATTGCTGCCATTGTATCATAACCGTACACATGCTGTTACACTTGCGTACAGCACGTACATTGTATATGCATTATAAGTATCTGTAAATCAATTATTTAAACTTTTGGTATGGCTTTTAACTTTGTTAAGCAAATACCATCACAATGCTGAAAAATTATTTCAAGATCGCGTGGAGAAACATCCTTGGTCATAAGGCTTACTCATTTATCAATATTTCAGGTCTAACAGTAGGCATCGCTGCCTGCCTGATGATATTCGTAATTCTGCAGTTTGAAACCAGTTACGATAAATTTAATACCAGTTACAAGAACATTTATCACATTATAACCGAGCAAAAGCAGGAAGGTAATGTAAATTATAACCCAGGTGTATCGGTGCCTGGTTTAGAAGGTTTTCGTTTAGATATGCCGCAGGTAAAATTCGCCGCGGTAAACTCAAGCAATGGCAGCCAATTCACTGTGTTAGGTAATGGCGGCGGCGTGTCTGCCAGCGACAAAAAATTCATTGAGCCGATTGGTGTAATGTTTACTGAGCCGCAGTTCTTCGACATATTTACTGCAAAATGGCTTAGCGGAGATAAAAACGTTTTATCGCAGCCAAATATGGTAGTATTATCAAAAGCTACTGCCGATAAATATTTTGGCGACTGGAAAGAGGCAAACGGAAAATCGATCAAAATAGATAATTCGATAACCTTGCGTGTGGCAGGCGTTATTGAAGATGTACCAAGTAACACGGACATACCGCTTAAAGTCCTGGTATCTTATATCACCTGGAAAAACGCAGGCGACCTTTATGGCTACACAACTGAATGGGGATCACTGAGCAGCAACCACCAGATATTCGCGCTGCTACCTCAAACCATGTCGCAGGATGCCTTTCAAAAACAGATAGACATTTTTACAAAAAAAGCAACAGAGAAAAAGACAAACAGTACCCGCATACACATAGCGCAGCCGCTTGGCGAACTGCATTTTGATACCAAAGTAGGCAATACCCTTGGCGATCATTTAACCAGTAAAGCAACACTTAAAACCTTAGGTTTTATTGGTATCCTTATTATTTTAATGGCGTCTATCAACTTCATCAATTTGTCTACCGCGCAGTCAGTTGGTCGTTCAAAAGAGGTTGGTATCCGCAAGGTATTAGGCAGTACACGCTCACAACTAGTAGCACAGGTTTTAGGCGAAACTATGCTGGTAATATTATTCTCCATATTACTTGCTTTTGCATTGGCTAAAATTGCTTTACCGCACTTGAAAAACATTGCCAGCGTGCCTGATGATATTGCTTTGCTAAGCGCTGGCACAGTATTGTTTTTGGTTATAACATTTATTGTTGTTGTTCTGCTTTCAGGTATTTATCCTGCGTTGGTGGTATCGGGCTTTAAACCGGTGCTGGCTTTAAAAAACAAGATCACAGCAGCATCAATTGGGGGCATCCCGTTGCGCAGGGCATTAGTAGTGGCCCAGTTTGCCATTGCACAATTGTTGATCATAGGTACCATTGTTGCCGTTAACCAGATGAACTTTGTGAATGAAGCCGACCTCGGTTTTAATAAAGAAGCGGTATTGGTGCTACCGGGGTATACTGATAGCATCAGCTTGAGCAAGATGGAATCATTTAAAGCCAATTTGCTTCAAAATCCTAATGTAAAATCGGTAAGTTTTGCTTCTGATGCACCATCATCTGAAAACAACTCGGGATCGAACTTTTACTATAATAATTCTATGAAAGATCCCGACTTCAATACTTTCCTGAAGTTTGGCGATAATGATTATTTTAAAACTTTCGGGTTAAAGTTTGCTGCAGGCAAAGGGTTTGATAAAAGCGATACTACAAACCAGTTTGTTGTAAATGAGACTTTTATACACAAGCTTGGTATAAAGAGGGCAGAGGATGCTATTGGTAAAACCATGAAATTGGGCAGCGCCAAAACCTTCTCACCAATAGTAGGTGTGGTTAAAGATTTTAAAACCAATTCGCTGCGCGATGAGGTGAAACCGATAGCCATCTCATCAAAAAGATCGGTACTATCGCAAGTTGCGGTTAAGATAGAAACGAAAAATTTAAGCAGCACTGCTAAAACAATCCAAAGCCTTTGGGAAAAAACCTATCCTGAATATGCCTATAACGGCTATTTCCTGGACGAGAATATTGCGCAATTCTATAAGCAGGAAAACCAGTTGGCCCTGGTTTATAAATTGTTCGCCTTTATAGCTGTTTTTATTTCATGCCTTGGTTTGTATGGTTTGGTATCGTATATGGCCGTACAGCGCACCAAAGAAGTTGGCGTGCGTAAAGTACTTGGCGCGTCAGTGTTCAATATAGTGCTGCTATTCTCAAAAGAGTTTATGATACTGATAGGTATCTCTTTTGTGCTGGCAATGCCAACTGCCTGGTATATGATGAGCCAGTGGCTGCAAAACTTTGCTTACCGTATTCCTTTAACTGCAGGGGTATTCATCTTGGCAATGGCAACATCTATTTTCATAGCATGGCTAACGGTTGGTTATAAAGCAACAAAAGCAGCATTGGTAAATCCTGTAAAAAGTTTAAGAAGCGAGTGATCACGCACAAGTCATATTGAAATTCGGGAATGACTTGTTTATTTAACATTACCTTCATGATAAAAAACTACTTTAAGATCGCCTGGCGCAGTCTCGCTAAGCAAAAGGCTTACTCCCTTATCAACGTAATTGGTTTGAGTGTAGGCCTAACGGCTTGTCTGATCGTTTCCACGGTTGTTATTGATGAGTTATCATATGATAAACAGTGGTCGAAAGGCGATCGTATCTATCGTGTGCTATCCGTAAGTAATGTTATCAAGGGCGAGGCCCCGCAACCTGCTACTTTCTCAGGGCTTGGGCCTTCATTGAAACGTGACCTGCCTGAAACGGAAGATTATTGCAGGATATCTGTTATCCATAGCCGGCTTAAGCTTACCACTGATGAGGAAGGAATAAACCTTAAGGTGCTACGTGCCGAACCTACCTTTTGGAATATGTTTGATACAAAAGTACTTGAAGGAAATCCTAAAAAATTTATAAAGGGTTATACCAATATCGTTATAAGCGAAAAGATGCGCAAGCAATATTTTAAGGATAAGGAAGCCGTTGGTAAAGTGATCGAGAACGTTCCTGAGTTCGGAGATCCGAAGAGATACCTCGTTACCGGCGTAATTGAAAACTTACCGCAAAACTCACATTTACAGGCCGATGTGATCACGCTCAACGAATACCGGGCTCAGGATAATCGCATACCGGGCATTAATGAAGGTTACACGTTTGAGCCGCAATATGTGCTGTTAAAGCGCGGAACAAACATTGAAGCTTTTACTAAAAAAGTTAATCAGTGGTACGCGGTGAACTACAAGGGAAAGGTATTAGACTATTTATTCAGACTCCAGCCTTTAAAAGATATTTATTTAAGATCTGATTTTCCTGCGGTGCAGGAAGTGCATGGCAACATCCGTAACGTTTATATTTTTGCGGTGATAGCTGCTTTATTATTAATTATAGCCTGCATTAACTTTATCAACCTGACCATTTCAAGGGTGTTCACACGTGCACGGGAGACAGGTGTTAGAAAAGCACTTGGCGCGGGTACCGCTCAGATCATTGCCCGCTTTTTAGCAGAGTCGGTGCTGTTTTTTGCGTTATCTTTTGCAATTGCGGTAATACTATATCCTATACTGATCAAATACGTTGAGGTTTATCTCGGTCATCCTTTGGTCATCAATCTTTTCAACGGGGCATTTCTATTTATCGCTATCGCTGGTGTTGCAATGGTAAGTTTGCTAACCGGGTTATATCCTGCCTGGTATTTATCCAAACCCAAGCCAACTGTGATTTTTAGAGACAAGCTACCAACAAGCGGTGGTTTAAACTTGCTTAAAAGATCATTGATAGTTGGCCAATTTACCATATCAGCTACTATTATCATTGCCACTCTTGTGGTACGTTATCAAGTTGATTTTATGAGCCAGCGCGATCTGGGTTTCGATAAAAGCAACCTTGTTAATATAGATTTTACAGACTGGGGCAAAACAGGAGAAAGCTTTAAAAATACGGTAAAACAAATACCAGGTGTTACGGGTGCCAGTATCACTAATTGGTATCCTTCATCAGGGTCGGGTTCAATGTCGCGTGGTGTAAAACTTGACAAAAAAAACGTAACGCTGTATTTTATTCAAGGTGATGCCGATCTGCCTTACATTATGGGCTTTAGGCTCCGGAAAGGTCGACTGTTTGATAGAAATACAAATGCCGACGCGCTAAGTCAGGATTCGTTAATGGGGGGTGTTACCGATCCTGAAACCAAAAGGCTGATAACCAGCCAACCAATTTTAGCAACAGCGTATACAGCCAAATTAATGGGCCTTAAGATCAATACTCTTGCCGGCAAGTTTGAAGGTATGCCGGTAGGTGTCGTTTCTGATTTTTATAGTGAATCGCTCCACAACAAGGTCAAGCCGACCGTTATACAGGCCATAAAGGATCAGCGTTACGGGGCAATGCTTATCAAAACAATTCCGGGTAACGGCAAGCATGTGCTGGAAGCTGTGAACAAACTTTATAAAAGTTATTACCCTGCAAGACCTTTCAAATATAATTGGGTAAGCGATCTGATTGACAGGCAATACCGCGCTGATTTTAAATTACAGCAACTGTTTACTTGTTTCAGCTTACTCATCATTTTCCTGGCTTGCATAGGCTTGTTTGGTGTTGTTGCCTTCGCTACCGAGCAGCGGATAAAAGAGATCGGGATAAGAAAGGTGTTGGGTGCAAGCGTACAAGACATCGTTACATTAATATCAGTCGACTTCATCAAGCTGGTATTGGTAGCGTTTTTAATAGCTTCCCCGATAGCTTGGTACGCCATGAATGCCTGGCTGCAGAATTATGCATACCGCGTTAGTATACCGGTATGGGCATTTGGCTTAGGCGGGGCAAGCATTGTGGTACTTGCGTTAATAACCATTAGTTTCAAGTCAGTACGAGCAGCTTTTATTAATCCTGCTGAGAGTTTACGAGCTGATTAAAGATGATAAATTATAGATAGCAATTGGTAACCGCACTTTTAGGATCTAATTATTTTACGATTTACCTTTATGATAAAAAACTACTTTAAGATCGCCTGGCGAAACCTTTGGAAAAACAAGGTATCGTCGGTAATAAACATTGTTGGCCTGGCCGTTGGTATGGCTGCCTGCATTGTGATATTGCTGTTTGTTGCCTATGAAAAAAGCTTTGACAATTTTCATGGCGATAATATTGTAAGGATTAGTGAAGTGCAAAAATTTCCGGGTATGGCTGCCTCGCAGAAAGTAGGCTTATCGATGTTCCCGATGGGGCCATCTTTAAAAGCCGATTTCCCGGAAGTGCAACAATTCACAAGGGTAAAGTGGGATAAAAAATACCAGATGACCAACCGCGACAAGCGGGTGTTTTTACCACAGGTATTTGCGGTTGATTCCTCGTTTCTAAAAATATTCAATTTTAAAGTATTGAAAGGGAACGCGCAGGACGCCATTGAAAAACCAAATAGCATTGCTATTACACAAGAGACCGCTCAAAAATTATTCGGTAATGAAAACCCTTTAGGGAAAACTATTAACCACTACGGCGGCGATACCATAAACTTTATGGTAACTGCTGTTATGGCCAACTGCCCTAAAAATTCTCAATTGCAATTTGATGCGCTTTACTCTTTAGCAGGTATACACCAGAAATGGATGGATAACTGGGGAGGTAACTGGTTAAATACCTACCTGAAATTAACGCCCGGCACCAAACTTACTGTTTTTGAGGGAAAGATGCCGGCATTTTTAAAGAAACACATGAAGGGCGACGGATGGAAATATTATGAACTATTTTACCTGCCGTTAAAAGATATACATGCTGCGTCAGCAGATATTGGTTTGGATTATCTCAACTATCAGAAGTTTGATAGAAAAGCTACTAATCTGTTTGCATTGATTGCTTTAATAGTGCTGGCTATTGCATGTGTTAATTTCATGAACTTATCCACCGCCCGTTCTGCTGACAGGGCTAAGGAGGTTGGAATCCGAAAATCAATAGGTGCCAACAGGCCGCAATTGGCTATCCAGTTTTTAGCAGAGACTGTGTTACTATCATTGCTGGCACTTGTTTTAGCAATTGTGCTTGTAGAGATTTCTTTGCCGCTTGTGAATAATTTAAGCCAGCGCGACCTCAGTCTTAATATCACCGGTAATCCCGGCTTTATCTTTTTGCTTATTGCAGGAGCCTTGTTTGTGGGTACTATTTCCGGGATATATCCTGCGGTTTTCCTGTCATCTTTTCAACCGGTAAAGGTTTTAAAAGGTTCTGTTGAAACCGGCAAAAATAAAGGCGCCCTGCGCAATGTGTTGGTAGTGGCCCAATTTACAAGCGCCGTATTTCTGATGATTGCCACCGTGTTTGTGGTTAAGCAGTTGCGCTTTATGCAGGATAAAGATCCCGGCTTCACGCGCGACCAGATCGTGAACATTCCGCTTGATAATATCTCCGGCCGTAATTATGAATTATTTAAGCAGCAGTTACTGGGTAATACTCTTGTAGCAGATGTTACGGCTTCGCAAGATCAGTTAGGTAGCCACCTTGATCAAAATGGCGTTTCCTTTAAATATAATAATGACGCTTTGCGCGAATTGGCTGCCACTCAATTGGTTGTCGATGATAATTATCTGCGCACTTATAACATCAAAATGGTTGAAGGTAAAAACTTCTCTTCTGAAAAATCAGCCAACGGCCACCAATACATTGTGAACGAATCGATGGCGAAAGAGTTGCTGAAAGATCATTCTAAAGCACCTTTATCATCTCTGATAGGGCAGCGGTTTGGGTATGACTCTTTGGGCGTGATAACAGGTATTGCCAAAGATTTTAACTTTAACTCGTTGCATTATAAAGTTGAGAATCTTTTTATAGTTAACCAGGATCAATGGGGATTTAATACTGTATCAGTAAAGCTAAAAGCAGGTAAATCAAAAGAAGCCCTTGAGTATATCAAAGCCACCTGGAAAAAGATCAATCCCGATTACCCTTTTGAATACCAGTTTCTTGACGACCACTTTGCTGAAGTTTACCAGGCCGACACACAGGTAAGCAAAATAGTAGGCGTACTGGCCGTGTTAGCCATCATGATATCTTGCCTCGGCTTATTTGGCCTCGCATCGTTCTCTGCCGAGAAACGAATCAAGGAGATTGGCGTGCGTAAGGTGTTGGGGGCATCGGTAAAAAGTATTGTGGTATTACTTACCAGCCATTTTGTAAAACTGGTGCTAATTGCTAATCTTATTGCCTGGCCGCTTGCCTGGTACACCGTAAATCACTGGTTGCAAAGCTTCGCATTCCGCATTAATGTAACTTGGGGCGCATTCGCAATTGTAGCGTTATCGTCCCTGTTTATCGCGGTTGCAACTATCAGTTATCAATCCATAAAAGCAGCTATAGTTAATCCTGTTAAAAGCCTAAGAAACGAATAATCACATGTTAAAGAACCATTTTAAAATAGCCTTACGCAATCTTTGGAAACACAAGGTGTTTTCATTTATCAATATTACAGGTCTTTCGGTAGGTATTACCGCCTGTTTCTTCATTTTTATGTATGTAGCTTTTGAATTGAGCTATGATAAGTTCCATACTAAGGTAGATAATATCTACCGCCTGGTTACGGATATTAAAAGCCCGTCAGAAACCATTAATACCGATGCTACATCATGGGCGTTTGCCCCAAATCTTAAACCTGAATTTCCAGAAATAGAGGCATTTGTACGTGTGCAACGAAGCGGTTATCTGATTCGTAAGGATAATATTAAATTTCAGGAAGATAACGCCATGCTGGCCGATTCTAACTTTTTTAAAGTATTCGATTTTAAGCTTTTGAAAGGTGATGTAAATACTGCTTTAACTGCGCCTGCCAGTATTGTATTCAGTGAAACTACAGCTAAGAAGTATTTTGGAGATGCTGACCCGATCGGAAAAACGGTTTTGATGTCTGGTGATGCCGTGCCGGCAGTAGTAACCGGCGTGATGAAAGATATGCCAGGCAATTCGCAAATTCATGCGGATCTTTTGATTTCCATGACTTCACTTACCCAAAAATTTCGTCCGGATATTGATAAACAATGGGGGAACTATGGTGCAAATACTTACTTGTTATTAAAGCCCGGTTCTAATTATAAAGCATTGGAAGCAAAGTTTCCACCGTTCATGGAAAAACATAACGGTAAGGATGCACGTGAAAGTAAGATGTTTGCTAAGCTTTTATTAGAGCCGATGAAAGATGTGTACTTACACACCACCCGCGGCGGGCAGGAAGTAGGTAGCATGAGTAACGTTTATATTTTTAGCATTGTTGCAGTATTTATCTTATTGATAGCTTGTATAAACTTTATTAACCTTACTACAGCGAGGTCTGTTGAGCGGGCTAAGGAGGTGGGTATACGCAAGGTTGTGGGTGCTGCAAAGGGCGAATTGGCCGCACAATTTATCGGCGAATCTGTGGCTCTGTGTATGATAGCCTTTTTCATAACAATAGCCTTATCTGCATTGCTGCTGCCTTTATTTAACCAGCTGGCGGGTAAAACTGTAAGTGAGGGTATCTTTACTACACCTGGATATATTGCCGGTTTGTTTGGCTTATCGGTGGTGATAGGTTTATTAGCCGGAGTTTATCCCGCGCTGGTGTTATCATCATTTAGGCCGGTATCTGTTCTTAAGGGGAGGTTCTCTACCGGCACAAAGGGTAACATACTGCGAAAAACACTTGTGGTTGCACAGTTCAGTATTTCCATTGCACTTATCATCGGCACCATTGTGGTATACGATCAAATGAATTACATGCGCAACCAGGATCTTGGTTTTTCTAAAGACCAGACACTGGTATTGGAAACCGATAACGACCCTGGCCAGGATGCTTTTAGGCAGGCAATCAGCGGTTTGCCCGGCGTAAAGGGAGCTACGTTGTCCTCGAGTGTGCCTGGTGGTGGTGAAAACGGTGCTTATTCCGAGATAGAGAATAGCAAAGGCGACCTGCAGGTAGCTAACCTTGCACTTTATTTTGTTGACTTTGATTACATCAAAAACTACGGCATCAAAATACTTGCCGGAAGGCCCTTCTCCCGTGATTTTATGAATACCGATACTGCCCAGGCCATGATCATCAATGAGGAGGCAGCAAAGCTGTTTGGCTATGCCACGCCCGAAAAAGCGATCGGACGCAGGTTTAAACAATGGGGCCGTGAAGGTAAGATAGTGGGCGTAATGAAGAATTTTCACTATCGATCATTACAGGAAAAAATTGACCCGCTGACTATGCGGGTGGAGATGAAGGCCTTAAACAAGGTGTCTGTAAAACTAAGCGCTGCTAACCTACCTTCAACCTTATCTCAAATTGAGACCAAGTGGAAGCAATACGTACCTAACAAGCCTTATACCTATTATTTCCTTGATGAATTTTTTGACCGCCAGTACCGAAGCGAACAACGTTTTGGGAAGTTGTTTTTCAACTTTGCCATCTTAGCAATTGCAATATCTTGTTTGGGTTTATTAGGGCTGGCATCATATGCAACCTACCAGCGTACCCGAGAGATCGGTATCCGCAAGGTTTTAGGCGCATCTACAACTGGCATCGTAAATATGCTATCGATAGATTTTATGAAGCTGGTAATAATATCATTCTTAATTGCTACGCCAATAGCATGGTATTTTATGCATAAGTGGCTGGCTGATTTCGCCTACAGGATTGAGATACAATGGTGGGTGTTTGCTTTGGCCGGTACCCTCGCAGTAGTAGTGGCATTAACAACCATCAGTTTTCAGGCTATACGCGCCGCGTTAACCAATCCGGTGAAAAGTTTGCGCTCTGAATAGAGCTTGTTGATTAGAGATCAGAGATCAGTTAATTAGAGGTTAGACTTAAAAGTTTAACCTCTTTTAATTTATACGCGCCCCAACTAATCTCTAATCACGCAATCTCTGATCACTACGCGCGCAATACTGTATCATAACCGTACGCATCATGTACATAAGCGTACAGTTAGATGTTGATAAATTCAATATAAAGTATTGAAATACAATTAATTATGACTTTGGTATATAATTCACTTATCAATACCAAAACAGTTTAAGAAATTGCGGGACAAACAACCCATTAATTCATCAATCACAATTAATCAAAAATGTTATCACTGCAGCACATTTCAAAGTATTACCAGGTAGGCGGAAACAAAAACTACGTTATTAACGACATCAGCCTTGATGTTGAAGAGGGCGAGTTTGTTTCGATCATGGGCCCATCAGGCTCAGGCAAATCTACATTGCTTAACATCATAGGCATGTTAGATGAGCCATCAGGCGGCTACCACTACTTTGTAGAACAACCCGTACATCAGCTTAAAGAGAAGCAACGCTCGGCTTTATACAAACAATACATCGGCTTTGTATTCCAGGCATACCATCTTATTGACGAACTTACCGTTGCCGAGAATATCGAAACACCTTTGATCTATCAGGATGTAAAAGGCAGTGAGCGTAAAGCCATGGTTGCCGATATGCTTGACAGGTTTCAAATAGTAGGCAAAAAGGATCTCTTCCCGGCGCAGCTTTCAGGAGGCCAACAACAATTGGTTGGTATAGCCCGCGCTTTAATAGCTAAACCGAAATTGATATTGGCTGATGAGCCTACCGGTAACCTTAACTCAAAACAGGGTGAGGAGATAATGGAATTGTTCCGTAAGCTGAATAAAGAAGACGGCGTTACCATCATCCAGGTTACGCACTCTGAAAAAAACGCTGAATATGGCTCGCGTATCATAAACCTGCTGGATGGAAGGGTAGAGTCCATCAAAAACCTCTGAACTATAATACAAAATGCGATACTCTAAATTTTTACTTGTTTCCTTAATAGCACTTTCGCCGGCGTTTGTACAAGCGCAAACTGCTGATAGCGTACTTAACCTGCAGCAATGCATAGATATTGCTATCAAGAATAATCTTGATGTTAAAAAAAGCAATATACTGGCCCAATCAGCTAAAATTGATAACAACCAAGCAAAAGAATATTTACTGCCATCAGTAAACGCACAGGTTGATCATGGTATCAACAATGGTCGTAACATTAACCCGTTTACCAACACATATGTCAATCAATCGTTAACCTACGGAAACTACAGCCTTAGCGGTGATCTTACCCTGTTTAGTGGTTTGCAAAACCTTAACCGTATCAAACAGGCATCTTTAGCTTACGAAGCCGGTAAAATGGATTTCCAACAGGCTAAAGATCTGGTAACCATCAATGTTATTACTGCTTATTTGCAGGTGTTGGATAATAATGAATTGTTATCGCAAGCAAAAAAACAACTGGCGGTAGCTAAACAACAGGTAGACCGCCTTGAGATATTGGAGAAGAAGGGTGCTAACAAAACACCATCAGATCTTTATGATCTTAAAGGTACTTATGGCGATAACCAACTATCTTATGTAAATGCGGTATCAACCCTTGAAACCTCGAAGCTTAATTTACTGCAGATATTGAATATACCATATCGAAGAGGTATTACGCTGGCACCTGTTGATGCGCAAAATCTCTCTAAACAAACCGACGCAAGTTCTGAGACTATATATTCAACAGCTTTAAATCAACTGGCTTTGGTTAAAGCAGCCACACTGCGACGTAAAAGCGCTGAAAAAGCAGTTAGTGTTGCCAAAGGTGTTCTATATCCAACAGTATCGTTATTTGGCGGTATATACACTAATTATTCGAGCGCTGCACAGCGCTCTGTATTTAGAGACTCCAGCGTGGTTAACACCGGACAGTATATTAACACGGCAGCCGGTCAGCAACCCGTATTGTCAACGCAGGCAAACTTTGATAACCGCAGCATTGGCTACTATGATCAGTTTAAAAACAACTATAGTACTCAAGTTGGAATAAGCGTCAGGATCCCGATCTTAAATTATTTCCAAAATCGCAATAAAGTAGCTAAGGCTAAACTTGATCTTGAAACTTACAAAGCCGTTGAGGAAAATACACGGATCAAACTTAGGCAGGATGTTGAACAGGCTTACCTGAACATGGAATCAGCATACAATAGGTTTAATGCTTTGCAGGAGCAGGTGAAGGCCTATGCAGAGTCTTTCCGTATTGCCGAGATACGTTTCAATGCCGGTGTGCTTAACTCCGTAGACTATGTATTAGCTAAAAACTATCTTGACCGTGCAAACTTTAACTTGATAAATGCACGTTACGATTGCTATATCTACAACAAGATATTAGATTATTACCAGGGCCGATTATCACTGTAAACTCAAATAACCTTATAACAATATCGTCCGGATGAGAGATTCACTTGTCCGGACTTTTTATATTTATCAAAAATATTTTATAAATAAAATTGCAGCAACAACACAAAATGTTGCAAACTATGTTAAACCCTAAAATCCATAAAACCGATGAAAAAATTATTACTTACCCTCAGCTTATTTGCTGCATTTACCACAATAAGCAAAGCACAATTGCTACCTAAGGTGCAATTTGGTGCCAAAGCCGGTGTTAACTTATCGAGCCTATCAAACAATAATGGTACTTTCAGTTCTGATAACCGTGCAGGTTACCTTGCCGGTTTCTGGGCTCGTTTTGGTGCTATTGGTTTTAACTTCCAACCGGAGTTATACATCACCAGCAAAAACGTTGATATTAACAGCAGCAATGTAAAAATTGGTTCTGCCAAATTTACCAGTATAGATGTGCCTTTATTGTTAGGCGGCAAAGTTGGCGCATTTGGTTTAGGCGGCCGTTTCTACGCAGGTCCGCTATTGTCGTTCGCTATTAATAAAGACAATAACTTTGGTACCGCTGTAAGCCAGGCAACTGCTTTCCGTTATAAAGATTCAAACTTCGCGTTAACTGCTGGTGCAGGTGTTGATATCAGAAGGTTCTCGATCGATTTACGATATGAAGCTGGTTTAACTAAACAAGAGTATTTTGATGGTTCTACCAACTATAAAACCCGTGTAAGCTTATTTAACCTGAGCTTAGGTTACGCGTTTTTGTAAGACATTTACAATCACAAAAAAGCCGGTGTATTTAAATACACCGGCTTTTTTATTGTTATATAAAATTTATGCATGCTCTATAGCATGTTTTAAAGCTGCGTTATGCTTGTATTTAAAAACAAAAGGAAAAACTACTGAAATGGCCAGGGCATAAAGCGCAAATGTGATCCAGATGCCGTGCCAGTTTTTAGTGTTGTTGGCAAGTGTAAAATACTTGTCTATGATAACACCACTTGCAAAGCTGCCGAACAGTGCACCGAACCCATTCACCATCATCATAAATAGCCCTTGTGCGCTGCCGCGAATTTCAGGTGAAGCTTGTGTTTCTACGAAAAGGGAGCCGGATATATTGAAAAAATCGAACGCCATACCGTAAACGATACAGGATAGGATGATCATCCACAAGCCATTAGCAGGGTCGCCGAAGGCAAAAAGACCGAAGCGAAGCACCCATGCCAGCATGCTGAACAGCATTACATACTTAATACCAAATTTGCGCAGGAAGAAAGGAATGGCCAGGATAAATAATGTCTCAGAGATCTGGCTGATAGACATGATAATTGCCGGATACTTTACAGCGATAGTATTCTGATATGCCGGTACATTTTTAAAATCATGAATGTAAGTGTCGCCATATGCATTGGTTAATTGTAAAGCAGCGCCTAACAAAAGCGAGAAAGCAAAGAAAATAGCAAAACGGGGTGATTTAAATAAAGCGAAGGCGTTTAACCCTAATACATCTACCAGCGTTTTTTTGTCTGCTTTTTTGTTAAGCGGCGGGCACTTCGGTAAAGTGAAGGCATAGATCCCTAATGCAAAAGCCACCGCTGCAGATATATAGAATTGATTAGCCGATGTTTCGTTATGGGTTAGGCTTACTGTCCACAATGCAACAATAAAACCAACCGTTCCCCATGTACGGATAGGCGGGAAGGTTTTAACGATATCAATACCCTGGCTTTTTAAAGCCGAATAACCGACCGTAATTGATAAAGATAGTGTAGGCATATAGAAAGCCATATTAACCAGCATCACCCAGAAAAAAGTTACCGGGTTTGTTATCATGGGCAGAATACATAATGTTAAACCGCCTAAGAAGTGCATGATGCCGTATAACTTTTCGGCATTTATGAATTTGTCAGAAAGGATTCCGGTAAGGGTAGGCATCAGGATAGAGGAGATGCCCATAGTAGAAAATATTGCGCCAAATTGCGCACCAGACCATTGTTTATTTTGAAACCAATATGCACCAATGGTTAGCAGCCAGGCTCCCCAAATAAAGAATTGCATAAAGTTCATCAGTATTAAGCGAAACTTAATATTCATAGAGCTCAGGCGGTAAAGTCAGTAATAATCAATGTTTAAACAAAGGCGAAAATTAACGAAATATTATGAAACTGTAATTAACTAATTTTCGATTTACAGATCTGATACGTTATAATTTAAGATGAGTATGTAGCGCAATAAAAAAGGGAAGTTTACACTTCCCTTTTTTATTTATGATGCTTTACGCTTATTCAATTCGTCCCTTATTTTTGCGGCTTTTTCATAAGCCTCCTCAGCCAGTGCGTCCTGTAACTTTATCTTAAGTTCTTCTTCACTTAAAGTAGTATAAGATCCTGTTGCAGAGTGTGTTGCGGTCTTATCTTCCGGTGTTTCATTAATGTTTTCAAGGTAAACAAAATCGTTACCCTCTATCACAATGCCTGCCGTTGACAGGATAAACTCGTATGTATAGATAGGACAGTCAAACCGCACAGATACCGCGATGGCATCAGATGTGCGGGCATCTATCTCAACTGTTTTTTTGCCATCAAAGCAAACCAGTTTAGCATAAAAGATACCATCAACCAGGTTGTAGATAATGATCTCCTGTATGTTGATGTTAAACGCCTGGCCAAAGCTTTTAAAAAGATCATGTGTAAGCGGACGGCTTGGCGTCATCTTCTCAATTTCAATAGCAATAGCTTGCGCCTCAAAACTGCCTATAATAATTGGTAACCGTCTGCGGCCGTTTACCTCGCCCAAAACCAAAGCGTAAGCGCCGGATTGTGTTTGGCTGTAAGATAGCCCAACAATGTCCAGCTCGATCTTTTTCATGTCGTTACCCATCACTGCAAATATACACTTTAAGCTGATGCTTTATACTCCTTTACGGCAGCAATAAGTTTGGGCAATACATCAAAAGCATCGCCTACAATGCCGTAATCAGCTACTTTGAAGAACGGCGCTTCGGCATCTTTGTTTATTGCAACAATAACTTTTGACGAGCTGATACCAGCCAAGTGCTGTATTGCCCCCGAGATACCAATGGCAATATAAAGATTAGGGCTTACAGCGATCCCCGTTTGACCAACGTGTTCGCTGTGGGGGCGCCAGCCTGCGTCTGATACAGGTTTGGAACATGCTGTAGCTGCGCCAAGCAGATCAGCCAGTTCTTCAACCATGCCCCAGTTCTCAGGGCCTTTTAAGCCACGGCCGGCTGAAACAACAATTTCGGCATCAGGTAAGGAAACTTTATCTGTAGATCGAACGATCTCTTTAAGCATCTGCTTAAAATCGGATTCTTTAGTTTCAACGGTAAAATCCTCAACCTGCGCGGTGCCACCTGTTTCTACAACCTTGTAAGAGTTTGGGGTAAGTGCAATAACCTTATTGGCTGAGGTAAGTTCTACCACGGCAAAAGCTTTACCGGAGAAAGCGGTCTTTTTAATTGTGAACTTGCCACCGTTTTGCTCCGGTAAGGCAACAGCGCCATCGGCAACACCGGCTTGTAGTTTAACAGCAACCCGGGGAGCAAGGCCACGGCCACTAAAAGAGTTTGACAAAACAACTATGTCTGCACCTTGCGCTTTCGCTGCTTCTGCAATTACCGATGCATAAGCCTGGTTTACAAAGTTCTTAAGTTTATCGTTGCTTACATTCAACACTTTTTCTGCGCCATATTTGCCAAGTGCGGCCAGCTCATCGGCAGCAACATCACCAATGGAAATGGCTACAAGGTTGGTCCTCTTTTGGTCGGCAATGGCTTTGGCATAAGACACAGCCTCGAATATCGATTTTTTGAATTTGCCATCGGCATTTTCAGCATATATTAAAACTGACATATTGATCTGTTGGTAGTTATAAATAAATTAAATAACGCGGGCTTCGCTGTGAAGTAACTCAACCAGTTTGGCTGTATCATCGGCTGGTACCAAAGTAACCTGTCCGCGTGGCGCAGGCGTTTCATAGCTGATGATCTCCGAAGTTGTAGGCACTTCTACCGGCTCAACAACGGTAAGCGGTTTGGTGCGCGCACTCATTATTCCGCGCATGTTAGGAATCTTTGGCTCGGCAACGCCTTCAGCTGTGCCGGCTACAAAAGGCAGGGGGAGGGTTATTACCTCTTTGCCACCTTCTATTTCGCGCTCAACGGTGGCTTCGCTATCAGTAGCATCCAATTTTTTAATGATGGAAACTGATGGAATGTCAAGTAATTCGGCCAGCATACCTGCAACTTTAGAACCATTGTAGTCAATGGATTCGCGGCCGGTCAGGATCAGGTCAAAAGGATTTTGTTTAACATACTCAGCTATCTGGTAAGCAACGTACCAGGCATCATGCGGTTTGGCGTTGATCCGCACGGCATCAGTTGCGCCAATGGCCAGGGCTTTGCGAATAGTGGCTTCGGTTGAAGCATCACCAACGTTTATCACAGTTACCGAACCTTTACCGCCGTCAGTTAGTTCAATAGCACGCGCAAGCGCAATCTCATCGTATGGGTTAAGAATAAATTGAACGCCGTTGGTATTAAATTGCGTGTTGTTATCGGTAAAGGTTATTTTTGTCGTGGTATCCGGAACGTTACTGATACATACCAATACTTTCATAATATATAATTGGTTTTTATAGGTATTTGATTAGGGTTACGGGCAAATTTAGTTAAAAAAGAACGAGTTTGAAATGGACACAAGCAGATTAGAGAAGCTGTTGGCCTTTATAGAAAATGAGCCGAATGATGAGTTTTTGAAATACGCACTGGCAACAGAATATCTGCGTTTAAATGATACGCAGAAGGCTCTGGCTTATTATGAAGACCTGGTAAACAATCACGCAAATTATACAGGAACGTACTATCATTTAGGCAAATTGTATGAGGCGCTAAACCGCCGTGATGATGCGATAGCCATCTACCAAAAAGGGATTGAGGTGACCCGTGCTAAACGTGATATGCATGCATTATCAGAGCTACAGGGGGTTTATAATAATCTCGTGGGCTTTGATGATGATGACGATTATTATTGATTTTTAGATCAAGAGTCAGGACACAAGAATCAGGATTTTTAAAATTAGATAAATAAGAAAGCCGCTTATAAAACATTAGCGGCTTTTTGTCTTGTATCTTGGTTCTTGATTCTAAATTAAAACGGCGGCTCATCCTCCATATCGTCCATGCGTGACGGGCGGATGATGAAGTTGCTTGGTTTATCAAAATCTTGGTTTGGTGTTAAGCCCGAGAAAGCTGCATTCATAGGGGGGAAGCCGTCCATGTTTGTTTCCAAGTCGGTAAACTTAACGTATTTACCAACGAACTTCAATCTTACGCGACCAGTTTCGCCGTTACGGTGTTTTGCGATGATAACTTCACCAACACCTTGGGTAGGATTGTTATCTTCATCCACATCCAAACCATAATATTCTGGGCGGTAAAGGAACAATACCATATCTGCATCCTGTTCAATTGAACCGGATTCACGTAAGTCAGACAACATGGGGCGTTTCGATCCACCAGGGCGGCTCTCTACGGCACGGCTTAACTGCGATAGTGCAATTACAGGCACATTAAGCTCTTTTGCCACGGTTTTAAGCGCACGCGAAATACTACCTATTTCCTGCTCGCGGTTACCACCTTTACCATCGCTTTTACCATGCATCAGCTGCAGGTAGTCAATAATGATCAGTTGGATATCATGCTGAGATTTTAAACGACGACATTTAGCGCGGAACTCAAATATGTTAAGGGATGGGGTATCATCTATGATAAGCGGGGCCTGCTCCAACCTGCCTATCTTTGAGTGCAGTTGCTGCCATTCCCATTCTTCTAATGTACCCTTGCGGATCTTTTCCTGCTCAATTTCCGTTTCTCCGGAAATTAAACGATTCACCAACTGTACAGACGACATCTCGAGCGAAAACACTACAACAGGCTTATCAAAGTCAACCGCCGCGTTACGGGCACAACTAAGTACGAAAGCCGTTTTACCCATAGCAGGGCGGGCCGCAATGATCACAAGGTCGGATTTTTGCCAGCCAGAGGTCATACGGTCAAGCTCCGTAAAGCCAGAGGCAACACCGGTAAGGCCATCTTGCTTGTCTTTAAGCGCCTCGATGTCGCGTAGCGCTTCCTGCATCAGGTCATCCATCTTGCGCGAATCGCGACGCAGGTTATTTTGCGCTATTTCAAAGAGGTTTTTCTCAGCCTTGTCAAGCAGGTCGAACACGTCGCTGGTATCCTCGTAAGCATTGGTTACAATGTCAGTTGATATACGTATCAGTTCGCGCTGGATAAATTTTTGAATGATGATACGCGAGTGATACTCAATATTTGCAGCAGAAGCAACCCTGTTGGTTAATTCGGTGATGTAATAAGCTCCGCCTACCATTTCCAACTCACCCGTTTGGCGAAGCTGTGCAGTAACCGTAAGAATGTCAACGGGAGAAGTTTTTTCGAAAAGGTGTGCTATTACAGCAAATATCTTCTGGTGCCTGATATCATAAAACACTTCGGGTTTAAGAACGTCAATTACTGATGAAAGGGCATCTTTCTCCAGCATCAAAGCACCCAACACAGCCTCTTCCAAATCAAGGGCTTGCGGCGGTATTTTGCCCATATTATTCTGCGGAAGCGCATTGGTGAAACGTGCTCTGCGCTCGCCGGTGTTGGCTTTGTAATTAGGGGAATCGTTCTCAAAAATCATAGCAAACAAAAATATACAAATTTTACTGGCGCATGCTCATAATTCATCCACATAGTGTATTTAGGTTTCAACAGAAACATTATCAGCGCTATAATTTTCGCGGTTAATAGTTAACACCAAATGTTTAAAACGTGTTAATAACGCCGCAAGTATCTGGTTATTAATTGTGTTGATAATTGTTGGATCATGTTAACAACTCTGCACCTTATGGAAAGGCACGGTTCATTAATGTACTGGTTTAATCAGTTAATATGAGTACTTTTGACGAAATTTTTTTACAGATAATGACGTATAATTCTAAACCTGCACGAGAAAGTAACCAATTGGTTTTTGGCATCAGAGCCGTAATTGAAGCCATAAATGCAGGTAAAGAAATCGAGTCGCTTTACATACAGCGTGGTCTTGGCGGGCCATTGTTAAACGAGCTTAAGGCAGTACTTCAGGAACATCACATTATAGCCCTGCAGGTGCCGGTAGAGAAACTCAACCGCATCACCATGAAGAACCACCAGGGAGCTATTGCATTTATATCGCCGATAACGTATCAAAAGATAGAAGACATAATTCCTCAGATATTTGAAAAAGGAGAGGTGCCACTGCTACTTATACTTGACAGCATTACTGATGTGCGCAACATGGGTGCTATAGCACGTACGGCAGAATGTGCGGGTGTGCATGCCATTGTAATGCCGGCACGTGGTTCTGCGCAGATAAATCCCGACGCTATCAAAACTTCAGCAGGGGCATTGTATAAAATTCCGGTTTGCCGCCATGATAATTTTATACAAACGGTAAAATTTATACAAGAATCGGGCTTGCAACTGGTTTGCTGTACCGAGAAAACTACCGATTATCTTTACACGCCTGATTATACCGCGCCAACTGCTATCGTAATGGGTTCTGAGGAGGACGGCATCCGAAATGAGATCATCCGTATTAGCGACCATCTTGCCAAAATACCGATGTACGGCGAAATAGAATCTCTTAATGTATCGGTATCAACGGGAATAATTTTATATGAGGCTATAAGGCAGCGCGGCTTCGCCGCAGCTAATTAGATATCTGTGATAAGAGATCAGTTGCATTTTTAACTGATCTGTAATCACATATCTCTGATCACTATTTATGTAAAGCTATAAGGCAGCGCTTTGTCGCTAAATAGAAACAGTGAATTAAAATTATGAAACAAGATAAAATAAGAAGGCCCGATCATTAAAAATTGTCGGGCCTTTATCTTGGTTCTTGATTATAAAAGTCGTGATTCGCTTATCAAACGTATTTTGTTCCAAACTGCTGTTTCACGTCAGCAACTACTTGTTTTACGCCTTGTTCTTCAGATCTTGGGCTGATCATTAGTATGTTATCAGACTCTACTACAATAAAATCATGCAGGCCTTTGATAATTACCAATTTACCTTCCGGAACATTCACCATACAGTTAGATGAGTCATACATGATCACTTTATCAGCTGGGATAACGGCGTTGCCAACATAATCTTTCTCGGCCAGTTGATAGATAGATGCCCAGGTACCCAGGTCGCTCCAACCAAATTCTGAAGGTAGTACGTAAACGTTAGGTGCTTTCTCCATAATTCCGTAATCGATAGAAATATTGATGCAACGTTGGTAAACCTTGTGCACAAATGTTTTTTCTTCATCGGTATTGTAAACAGAACGGGCCTCTGCAAATATCTCGTGCATCTCCGGCAAGTGCTGGTTAAAAGAATCTACAATGGCTTTAGCAGACCATACGAAGATACCCGCGTTCCATAAAAAGTCGCCGCTTTGGATAAAGGTTTTAGCCAGTTCCAATGTTGGCTTTTCTGTAAAGGTCTTCACCTTATGGAAATCATCATTAAGTGTTTCATCTGTGTATTGGATATATCCATAACCGGTATCAGGGCGAGATGGCTTTATCCCCAAAGTGATCAACAGGTCGTTCTCTGAAGCTGTCTTTAACGATTTCTCTATCGCCGTTATAAATGCTGCTTCATCCAATATCAGGTGGTCTGATGGTGCTACCACAATGGCAGCATCAGGGTTCAAGCTTTCAATTTTGAAACAACCGTATGCTACGCAGGGCGCGGTGTTACGCATAACAGGTTCGGTGAGTATCTGGTTATCTGCCATATCCGGCAATTGTTGTTTCACCAGGTCGGTATAGTTTTCGTTGGTAACAACGTAGATGTTCTCTTTCGGACAAACTTTTAAAAAGCGCTCGTAGGTATTTTGAATAAGGGTTTTTCCTGTACCTAAAATATCAATAAACTGCTTAGGGTGTGAGGTGCGGCTTATAGGCCAAAAACGGCTGCCGATGCCGCCTGCCATAATGATGGCGTAGTAGTTGTTATTCATTCTAAACGATAGATTTTAATTTGGCAAAATCCGGGCTAAAGATGTACATTAATTTGAGATTTCAAAACATCGAAAAACTAAATAATTTCAGCCGTTTTTTTACTTTTCATTAAATGTTTAAATCGGTAAATTGTTTTCAAAAAGAATAATCATTTCAGTATAATTTTTTGAAATGAACAGCCGTTTATACTTAGAATTTTGTATTTTCAACCGTATTTCCAAAACGCGCAATCAAGCAATGATCGAGACAAAAAAGTCGCTCTTTGATAATCTCCAAAATTTTTTCGGTTTTGATAATTTTAAGGGAGAACAAGAAGCGATAATCACCAATATTTTAGCAGGGAACGATACATTTGTGATTATGCCTACCGGTGGTGGCAAATCTATGTGTTACCAGTTACCCGCACTTATGAGCGAGGGCACAGCGATTGTGATCTCTCCGCTAATAGCACTAATGAAAAACCAGGTAGACCAGCTACGAGCTTTCGGCGGGTCTGATAGTATTGCACACTTCCTTAACTCTTCATTAACCAAATCAGATATATTAAAAGTTAAAGACGATGTGTTAAGCGGCAAAACAAAACTGCTTTATGTTGCACCGGAGTCTTTAACCAAGCAGGAGAACATTGATTTCTTAAGATTAAACCATGTGTCTTTCGTTGCCGTAGACGAGGCTCACTGTATATCTGAATGGGGGCATGACTTCAGGCCTGAGTATCGTAAGATACGCCAGGTGATCAGCAATATTGGCGATGACATTCCAATCATCGCTTTAACCGCTACCGCAACGCCTAAAGTACAGCAGGATATCCAGAAAAACCTGCAGATGAATAACGCCACGGTGTTTAAATCATCTTTTAACCGCTCAAATCTGTTTTACGAGGTTAGGGCTAAACGCACGGTACTTAAAGAGATTGTAAAGTTTGTAAAGCAAAACCAAGGTAAATCTGGCATTATATATTGCCTTAGCCGTAAAAAGGTGGAGGAAGTTGCCGAGGCGCTTAACCTTAACGGCGTTAGGGCTTTGCCGTACCACGCCGGTTTAGACCCTAAGGTGCGTGCGGATACGCAAGACAAATTCCTGATGGAGGATGTGGAGGTTATTGTAGCTACCATAGCCTTTGGTATGGGTATAGATAAACCCGACGTAAGATACGTAATACACCACGATATGCCTAAGAGCATGGAAGGTTATTACCAGGAGACCGGCCGTGCCGGCCGTGATGGTGGCGAGGGTGTTTGTGTTGCTTTCTACTCTGAAAAGGATATTGATAAGCTGCAGAAGTTTATGAAAGATAAACCTGTAGCCGAACGTGAAATAGGCACCCAGATACTTAAGGAAGTTATTGACTATGCCGAATCATCAGTATGCCGCCGTAAGCAGTTACTGCATTATTTTGGTGAAAACTTTAACGAAGCTGGTTGCAACAACATGTGTGATAATTGCTGTGCACCTAAAACTCATTTCGACGGCGAAGAGCATTTACATTGTGTTTTAAGCCTGATTAAAGCAACAGGAGAAAAATTTGATGATGCGCACATCATCAACATCTTGATGGGCAAAGATGATGCACAGGTAAAAAGTTACGAGCACGATAAACTGCAGGCCTTTGGTTGCGGTAAAGAGCGTGGCGAAAACCTTTGGAACTCACTGCTCCGCCAAGCTTTATTGAATAATTTCGTTTCTAAGGACATAGATAATTACGGGTTGCTGCATTTAACAAAAGCAGGCAATTCGTTCATTGAAAATCCTTACAGCATCAGGTTCCTGCTTAACCGTGATATGGGCCCTACGGATGCTGATGAAGGCGATGAAGGCCCTAAACACGGAGGTGGAGCGCTTGATACGCAGCTGTTGCAGATGCTTAAAGATCTGCGTAAAAAAGTAGCTAAGCAAAAAGGTTTACCTCCATTTGTTATTTTCCAGGATCCGTCATTAGAGGAAATGTGTACGCATTATCCTATCAGTACGGATGAGATGAAGCAAATATCAGGAGTTGGTGCCGGTAAGGCCATGAAGTTTGGCGCGCCTTTTATCGATCTTATCAAGAAATATGTTGAGGATAATGATATTGACCGCCCGGTTGATATGGTGATCAAGAGTGCAGCTAATAAATCGGCACTTAAGGTGTTTATCATTCAGAATATCGACCGCCATTTGGCGCTTGAGGATATTGCTGCTTCAAAAGGCCTTACTTATGAGGAGATATTGAAAGAGGTTGAAACCATCGTAAACTCGGGTACCAAGCTTAACCTTAACTATTATATAGACGAAGTGATAGATGAGGACAAGCAGGACGAAGTATTTGATTACTTTAAAACTGCCGAGTGCGATTCCATAGATTCTGCACTTGCCGAGTTAGGCTCTGACGACTACACCCGCGAAGAAGTTCAACTAATGCGTATCAAGTTCATGAGCGAGTTAGGGAATTAAGCTTGTCAAGGTTAAAGGATAAACAAGAAAGGCCTGAGCAACATGCTCAGGCCTTTCTTGTTTAAACCAATGTAAGTTAAAACCTTTTACCTTTCAGCTTTTACCTCATTTAGCAATTATCATAAACTCTGTTCTACGATTTAACGCACGGTTTTCTTCTGTTGCATTATCTGCTATAGGCTGTGTTTCACCATAACCTTTATAAACCAGACGATCAGCCTTTATTTTTGCTGAGACAAGATATTGGTATACTGAGTTAGCTCGTTTCTCTGAGAGGGTTTGATTAGGGTCTTTGTTACCCACGTTATCTGTAAAACCTGAGATCTCAATTTTGATGGTAGGGTTAACTTCCATAAATTCTACCAGCTTCTGAAGTTCTGCCTTTGATTCCGGTTTAAGATCAAACTTATTTGTATCAAAGAAAATGTTCTTCAAGATCACTTTATTGCCCACTTCAATAGGAGATAACGATACGGTTATGTTAAAAGCTTTTTTATCCTTTAAACCAATAAGCGAGAAATTATCCGAATAGAACAAATAGCCTTCCCGCGAAATATTTAAACCATAGTTTTTACCGGTCGGCAACGTAGCCAAAAATTCGCCAGCATCTTCAGAGCTGTAATCCTGGTAAACAGGAGAGTCCTTTTGCAGATCAATGATCTCAACGGCAGCTTCCAGTGGCGCTTTTGTTTTTTTGTCCAGTACAGTACCTTTAACGTAAGTGACCACTTTAGGGCGAATACGCTCAGGCATTTCAAAGGTATAGATATCGAAACCACCGTAACCTTTTAACGCGTTTGAGGCAAAGAAGGCGTAACTACCATTTGCAGTAAGTGTTAAACCGTTCTCATCACCAGACGAATTAATGGGATAGCCCAGGTTCTCAGGCTTCTGCCATTTGCCGTCTTTACCTAATCTACTAACGAAAAGATCTTTAGCACCCAAACCCGGCCAGCCGCTGCTGCAAAAGTAAAACGTGCTATCGTCCGGGTGAATAAATGGCGATTGCTCATCATAAGCCGTATTGATCCCGGGGCCCATGTTCTCAGGCTCGCTCCAGCCTTTATCTGTAAGGTGAGATTTCCAGATATCATAACCCCCGTAGCCGCCTTTGCGGTTACTTACAAAATACATGGTTCGTCCATCTGCACTTATGGATGGCTGCGCTTCCCATCCGCTGGTATTTAATGGCGCACCAATACTAAAAGGCTTGGCCCAATCGTCACCACGTTTTTGGGCAATATAGATATCACACCTGCCTAAACCATCGGGGCGGTTACATCCTGTAAAGAAAAGGTACTTACCATCCTGCGAGATAGATTGCGCGCCCTCGTTATACATTGGCGTATTGATAATATTGCTGAGATAAGTGGCCTTTTGCCATTTATTGTCAGCTTTCATGCTTTTGTAAAAGTCCTCGTTGTTGTTGATTTTACGGGTAAATATCAATTCAGCTTCGTCTGCAGTGGCAACGGGCAGGTACTCATCATCAGCAGTATTGATCTCGGGCCCCATGTTAATCGGCTTAAAAGCTACCGGATGGGCAATGGCCTGTATGCTGAACTTGCAATCTGCAATTAGCTTTTGTGCATAAGAAATATTTTGCGGAGTATTAGTGGTATAGGTTACATACTTTTCGAGGTGATGTAAGGCTGGCTCATACATGGCAAGCGAAATCTCACTATCAGCGATTTTTAGATAGATACCTTTGTTAAACTCCGGATCAAGGGTGATAACTTTCTGGAATTGCTCTACCGCCGGTTTGTACATCCTTCGCATCCGCAGAACATCTCCAAGTTGCGCATGTGCTTCAATAAATTTACTATCGGCATCAACGGCCTTTTGTAGTAAGGAGATAGCTTCATCGTACAGATGGTCATCTATACTTTGGTTAGCAAGCGCAAAATTTTTAATGGCCTCCTGATTGTTGGTGCTATAACGTTTATCCTGCGCAAAAACAGAAACAGCAACCAGGCAAAAAGTGAATATAAGAAAGCAGAATTTTTGCATCATCAACCTATACGTTAATTGATGCGCTATGTTTCAAAAAGACTATGGAATGTTGAGGTATTTATGTGTTTGCAACGAAATTTCCCATTGGGGGTTTGCCATTACGTAATCTACGATCAACGGCGTCATTTCCTGGTGTTTTGACCATTCAGACTGCAGGTACAATTTACAATCAGGCCCAACCAGGCTGGCATGATGCTCTGCAAAAGCAAAATCAGATTTATTAAAGATGATGACCTTTAGCTCATTGGCCTTGTTGGCAACCTGTTGGGTAGGTGCCTTAAACTTTTTAGGCGAAAGACAGATCCAGTCCCAACTGCCTGAAAGGGGATAAGCACCCGATGTTTCTATAAACGTTTTGATGCCGTTCTGTTGTAGTTGGCCGGTAAGATAATCAAGATTATATATCAGCGGCTCGCCGCCAGTAACCACCACAGCTTTGGATGGGTGCTGCATGGCATTTTTAACTATCGTATCTGAGAGCGTAAGCGGATGCAGCTCAGCATCCCAGCTTTCCTTAACATCGCACCAATGGCAACCTACATCGCACCCGCCGAGGCGGATAAAATACGCTGCCTTACCGGTGTTGTATCCTTCGCCCTGTATCGTGTAAAACTCTTCCATTAAAGGAAGCAATGTGCCATCTTCCGGAACCTGGTGTGCCATAATTAAGGGTGCAAAGGTAAGTTTTTTGAAGGTAAAAGGTTAAAGGCGAAGGGTAAAAGCTTTAAAATGATATTATGCAGATAATTTTAAGCTTACACTTGGGCTTTTACCTTTCAGCTAAAATATTTATAATTACAAAAAATACTGCGTATGAGAAAGTTGTACATCCCAATGTTGCTTGTTGCGTTGTTAGGATTAAGCTCATGCGTTGATATTGAGGAACATTACGATTTCCAGGCAGATGGATCATGCAAGGTTGTTTATGGCTTTGATATGAGTAAAGCGGTTTCTATCCTAATGAACCTGGTTACTGATTCGGTAAGGGCTACACCACAGTTCAGCCTTGCTAAAGATACCACGCTTAATTTTTATGATGCACTGCCTGATAGCTCGGCAGCCAAGCTAAATGCGGAAGAGGCTGCTATGGCCAAAAGCAGCGACCTTTCGGTAAAGATGGAGCTAAACAAAGGCGTTATGCAGGTTAGTATGAGCCACGTTGCTAAAACGCCTGCCGAACTGCAATATTATCTTCAGCATATCTCTACAGTTTCCGTAAATACGCCGGCGGTTGATCTGATAGATCCTAAAAAGGCATCTAAAAATACCAATGCTTTTTCTGTACAGCGCTTTGTTGCCGGGCAGGATTATTATGTTTATGAAGTTACGCCGCACAGTTTCTCACGCATAATAGATAAGATCAAATTTGGAAAGTTTTTACAGAAAACTAAATCGACATTCGCTGCTGCAAAGGCTATGCTAATTGATATGCCCTATAAGGTGGTGATGAATTTTGCACATCCTGTAAAAAAGGTAAGCAATCCTAAAGCCATCCTCTCTGCCGACCGGAAGCAGGTAACGCTTATAACCAACATGGACGACATCATGAAAGACCCTTCATTGATGAACCTTAAAGTTGATTATTAGGGGATGAAATGGTATGCAGTTCCTGATATAAAACAATCATCTGAGCCATTTATTAAGAAGGTTAAAGTTGGCGGTAAAAATATTTGTATCGTCAATTACCAAGATTCTCTTTACGGTGTTGGCGCAATTTGCCCACATGCCGGCGCTGAACTAAGCGGTGGCTGGTGTAAGGATGGCAAGATCATTTGTCCGTTTCACCGCTATGGTTATGATTTGCAAACGGGCAGGGGTAATCCAGGGCAGAATGATTTTATTGAAACTTATCCTATTGAAGTTAGAGATGGTCAACTATACGTTGGCATCGAATCTTTCTGGAACAAAGTATTCGGAAAATAAATCCTTTCAAAAGAAATTTAAAAAATAATTTGCCTTTTTCTTAGGAAATATAGACCCAAACCAATAATTGGCAACATCAATAAAAACAAATAATCGTCTATAGGGCATTTGTAATAATTCTGAGCGAATACACCACCGTACCAAACATAATTAGATGAAGAGGTGCCACCTCTAACAGCGCATTCTCTTTTTGAAGTAGGATTTGGATTAATATAACATGCGTAGTTTCCGGGTGGGCTTGAAATATTTCCATTGTAGACCGGCTTGCCTTGTATATCAGCAGCTTGGGTTGTTGGTACAGAGACACCGGTCAGCAAAGTCCCATAAACATTTGGATAAGCCGGTACTGTGCCATAAGGGTATACGATGATGCAACCCTGAGGAGTTTGAGCGAAAGCATTATAAACAAATAGAACGAATAGAAAAGAAAGAACAATTTTCATGTAACGAATTGATGGGGAATTATCGACCGATAGGTCAAATCATCACTTCGTTTTACGAAAAAACAAGTTAAACGGATACAAAAAAAGCGGATTATATACAACCAAAGCGGTTTTTTTTTCCAAAAATCAGTAAATCAAAAGTTTATCAACTTACGCATAACTTCTACTACAACAGTCGCGAGCCGGTTATTACAGGCAATAATTTATTGATAAACTTCCTTATTCGCAGAAGCCAATGTGTTCTTAAGCAGGCCGATGATCGTCATTAAACCAACGCCGCCCGGAACCGGGGTGATCCATGAAGCTTTCGGTGCTACATTTTCAAAATCGACGTCGCCATAAAGTTTAAAGCCTGACTTTGTAGTGGTTGAGGTTTCTCGGTTCATGCCTACGTCAACAACAACAACACCATCTTTCACCATATCGGCAGTGATAAAATTCTTTTTACCGATAGCAACTATAAGTATGTCTGCATCAAGCGTGAACTTTTTAATATCAGGGGTGCGGCTGTGGCAAATGGTTACTGTGCAATTACCGGGTGTAGTGTTACGCGCCATCAAAATGCTCATAGGCGAACCTACGATATTGCTGCGGCCAACTACCACACAGTGCTTGCCCGCTGTTTCAATACCATATTCTTTAAGCATTAAGGTAATGCCATAAGGTGTAGCGGGGATAAACGAAGGCAGATTGCGTTGCATACGGCCAAGGTTTACAGGATGAAAACCGTCTACATCCTTTTTCGGATCAATGCGTTCGGTTACCTTCTCAGGATCGATATGTTTTGGAAGCGGAAGTTGAACAATAATACCGTCGATATCGGCATCGGCGTTTAGCTCTGCTACTTTTGCAAGCAGTTCTTCTTCAGATACTGTGTCCTCGTAACGTACTAAAGTAGATTTAAAACCTACTTTTTCGCAATTTTTCATTTTGCTGGCAACGTAGGTTTCGCTTCCGCCATCATGGCCTACTAAAACCGCCACCAAGTGAGGCTTACGGCCGGTACGCTGCAAAATTTTAGCTGCCTCTTCGGCAATTTCGCCCTTAAGTTTTTCCGATACGTATTTTCCGTCGAGTAATTGCATTTTGTGAATATTGATAAAAGATGAAGGACAAAAGAAAATCCTTTGTCCTTCGTCGATAAGTTCTTAATCCAATTTCAGTACCGCCATAAACGCGCTTTGTGGTATCTCTACGTTACCTACCTGGCGCATTCGTTTTTTACCGGCTTTTTGTTTCTCTAATAATTTACGCTTACGCGAGATATCACCACCGTAACATTTAGCAGTTACGTCTTTACGCATAGCTTTTACCGTTTCCCGGGCTATGATTTTTGCACCGATAGATGCCTGTATAATGATCTCGAACTGTTGGCGGGGCAAAAGCTCCTTTAACTTTTCGCAGATCTTTTTACCAAAATCATATGAGTTACTGCGGTGTATCAATGATGATAATGCATCAACCGGTTCGGCATTCAAACGGATATCCAATTTCACAAGGTCACTCTGGCGGTAACCTATCTGATGATAATCAAACGAAGCATAACCTTTTGAGATAGTTTTCAATTTATCATAAAAATCAAATACGATCTCGCCCATTGGCATCTCAAAAACAAGCTCAACCCTATCTGAGGTCAGGTACGACTGATTGATGATCATACCACGTTTCTGTATACACAATGACATTACCGGGCCAACAAACTCCGATTTAGTGATAATAGTAGCTTTAATGTAAGGTTCCTCTACAAAATCCATTTTGGATGGATCTGGCAGGTCACTTGGGTTGTTTACCAGCAGTTCTTCACCCTTAGTGGTATATGCAATGTAAGATACGTTGGGAACGGTTGTAATAACCGTCATGTTAAACTCGCGCTCTAAACGCTCCTGGATGATCTCCATGTGCAGCATACCCAGGAAACCGCATCGGAAACCGAAGCCTAAGGCTGCAGATGATTCCGGTTCAAAAACCAGTGAGGCATCATTAAGCTGCAACTTCGCCATCGACTCGCGAAGCTCTTCGTAATCTTCTGTATCAACGGGGTAAATGCCCGCGAACACCATCGGCTTTACCTCCTCGAAACCTTGTATCCCGGCAGCGCAAGGGCGATCGACATTGGTAATGGTATCACCAACTTTTACTTCTTTGGCTTCTTTGATGCCTGAGATGATATAACCTACATCGCCGGTTTTGATAACATCTTTGGCAAGTTGATTCAGTTTTAAAGTACCGATCTCGTCAGCGTTATATTGGCGCTCGGTAGCAACAAATTTAACTTTATCCCCTTTGCGGATCTTACCATTAACTACTTTGAAGTATGCAATTATGCCGCGGAATGAGTTGAAAACCGAATCAAAGATCAAGGCCTGCAGCGGCGCATCCGGGTCGCCGACAGGGGCAGGGACACGCTCAACAACGGCACGCAGAATATCATGCACACCCATGCCTGTTTTGCCAGATGCCGCAAGAATATCCTCGCGTTTGCAACCAATCAAATCAACTATCTGGTCTTTAACTTCTTCGGGCATAGCACCGGGAAGGTCCATTTTATTGAGAACAGGAATGATCTCAAGATCATTTTCTAAAGCAAGATAAAGGTTAGATATGGTTTGCGCCTGTATACCTTGTGATGCATCAACAATCAACAGCGCACCTTCGCAGGCTGCAATTGAGCGTGATACCTCGTAAGAAAAGTCTACGTGGCCGGGTGTATCAATTAAGTTTAAAACGTATTTCTGCCCATCAAGCTCGTAATCCATTTGTATGGCGTGGCTTTTAATGGTTATACCACGTTCGCGCTCAAGGTCCATATCATCAAGTAGTTGGGCCTGTGCTTCGCGCTGGGTAATGGTATTGGTATATTCTAACAACCTATCGGCAAGGGTACTTTTACCGTGGTCAATATGTGCAATAATACAAAAGTTACGGATGTGCTTCATTCAGCCGCAAAAGTACGTTTTTAAGCGGATAAATTGGCATACCTCCAAGCAGATTTAATTGGTGCTGAATTGAACAAACTGCGGCGTTTCTGTTACCGTAATCTTTAGCTTTCCATCAATAACGTTTATTTCCTTGCTGTCCATTTTGTCAGCGCCGGGCATTAGTGTATATAAGTTGATTTTCGAAGCTTTTGCAACAGGCAGGGTATAATCAGCAGTTCTGCCTTTTTGATCTGGCACAGTAAGTACATAAATAATGCTCTTATCTGATATATATTTATCTACCAAAGGATCGGCGTTAATTGTACTAACGTATTTGTAATTGCCCATAAGCTTGCCCGCTTGCAAAACGTAATCTGCGGCAGGGCGACGTTTGAGGCTTTCTGCAAGGCCGGATGTCATGTACTGGCCGGAGTTATTCGGTGCAGCATCAAATAGCTGGTAAAAGAATAAACGATCAATGCCATGTCGCATGTAAAGTAATGCACTGCGTAAAGTCCAATCGGCTTGAGTAAGCAGAGCCGATTTTTTGCCAATTGCCGGTGCGTGCTGGTAACTTTCAGGATTTATATCATACCCCGTCTCGGTTAACCAAACCGGGCGCTTCATTTTGTTGCCCAGTTTCACAAATCCATCTGCCACACGGCCAGATTCTGTAAGCTCGGGCGCCATACCATTACTTGCGCGTTGGTGTGTAAAAACACTCCCATTATTGGCATATAAGTGATAGTTAATTATATCTAAGCAAAGGTCAACGCTACCATCCGACTTTACACCACGAAACTTTTTGCACCAGGCGATCATTCGCTTTACGTAATTAGTGTCTGCGGTGGCAAGCCCGCCCATTACCACCCGCATGTTAGGGTCTGCGGTCTTTACGCCTGCATCTGCGCCAAGCGTGTGTTTATGCCCATCGTAAAAGGCTGAAAGGTTAGCAGCATACTCTTCCGGTGTTTGGGTTGCTTTGTCACCTTTCCACCAGCGGTCGGGCTCGTTGTTGCATTCAATGTATTTGATCAAGCCCAACCCAATCTTAACGGTATTAACTACGTCATTAGTCCAGCGCGGCTTACTATCAACTTTAACTAATTTAGGGTCAATAGCTGTGTTTGAGCCATATCTTGCTGCAAACTGAAACGCTGTGCGCGCCTGATCGATGTAGGACGCAGGCTTACTTCGATCAGCCTTGTAATAAGCTGGTACATTCTCATCGTCGCGATCATCCTCGGGATATGTATTCATCACCCAAACCGGCAGGTTCTTAAGGTCCGCCAAAACCAATATCCCATCGTTCTTGCAGCGCTCATACATTACATCGTAATACCAACTGCCATTGTTTGTTGGATTGTAGGTGTAATCGCCCATCGTGTTTTCTAACTTGTTCCAGTTTAAGTAATGGCGCACAGCGCTAAAGCTCTTGATGATGGCCATGTTCTCTTCGTAAATATGGTTACGATCATTTGGCGCTTTGGGATTTTCCTCAAAATTCCATTCGTAAGCGTTAATGCCGAACATGTTTTTTAACGGTGGCTTACCTGCAGTATCTGATGCCGCAATCGGTTTATCTTTGATAACAGCAACGGTATCTTTTACCAATTTAACAGGCTGCTGCGATCGGCATCGCGAGAAGCTCATGAGCGTAACAGAAAGCGGGAAAAGATATTTGCAGCAAACAGAAAATGTCATTATAAGTGTTCGTTTATTAGCCGGAAAATGCAAATAATAAGCCATGTGCTGTTTAAGAACATGGCTTTCAAATATTAGTTTATGCTTTAATTTAAAACAACATCTCGTTAGGAGGAGTAACGCCCTTTAAACGCAGATAAGGCGTCGTTTGGCCACGGTGGTGTGTTTGGTGTTCAAAGGCTTTGGCCAGTAAAACACCCTTTGTCGTTTTCATTTTACCCATGCTAACTTCTTGTTTAAATTGATCCTCCGTCATGCCCTGTATAGCGTTGATAGCAAAATCATAGCTATCATTAACCGCTTTGGTAACTGCCTCTTTGGTAGGTGGGGTGTTTTTCTCAAGATCATTTTTCATATCTACAGGTTTACCAGCAATAGTGCTTAAGAAAAAGTAATTGGCGTTTGCCAGGTGAAGCATCTGGCCTGCAAATGAGCGCACTTCAGGCGTTGGTTTAAATGTGTAACCATCTGCAGGCATAGCATCCAGATAGGCTTGGGTGTATTTTTTAGCGCGCTGCCACTCGGCCACTATCTGGTCTTTGGTCATTTGTGCAAACGAGGTGCAGGCAAAGCATAGCATTACCAGCACAAGTGATAATTTTTTCATGATTGTTAGTCTGTTAGGTGAATTTAGTTTTCGTTAACTAAGATAACAACAATCCCCTGAAACTTATTCGTTTTTTGTGCCGTAGCCAAACAGGTTCCTCATTTTTATCATGGCCGAAACTTCTACCGGCATGTGATCTTCCCAACCGGCCTGATTGGCTTTAACCATCTCCAATACGCTATCTGTTTCTACCTGCAAATTATTCTTATTATAGTTCTCAATGTCCTCAATTTTATTGTTGACAAGCAGATATTCGTAAAGATCGATGAGGTGGGGTGGCAAGGAGAATTTCTTACTATTCCATATTTCGCCATCGCGAAGGGTAGGATAGATGAACAACTTAACCTCCCGACTGAATAATGTTGCGAATGCCTGTAAAATACCACCCGGAAGGTTTTTGTAATGGTTTTCTGAAAAGATATATTCAAGGTTGGGGTAACCTAAAACTACGCCCAACTTTAGCTTTGTAATTTTCGATAGGTAAGACACCAACTTGTAATATTGATGAAAGTTGGAGATCAATACCGTTTGTCCCAAAGAACAAAGGATGTCTACACGATCCAGAAAGTCTTTTTCGTCGATTTCAGCAGTATCATCTGCGTCGCGCTCTTTTAAGGCCTGCAGCGTAAGTTCAGTTATCAAGGTAACTTTATCCCTGTCTATGTCCGGCTCTGACATGAATTTTTCTACTCCGGTGTTGATCATATCCAGATGCACGTTGATCAAAGGCCTGAAACGGCCACGAACAACTACCACATGTTTTTTGTACAGTACTTCTGATGGTTGCAGGTTTTTCCCATCCGGGCCAAACAATGCAGCATCAGTATAACCTAATGTAACTAAATGCAAGCTCATCAGGCGATTATCTATCTTATCAAAGCCGGGCCCCTCAAAGCGGATCATATCGATCTGTATACGATCCCTGCTCAGATCATCCATCAATGATTCAAGGAAAACCGTTGGGTGGTCTTTATAATAAAAGCAGGCGTACATTAAGTTAACGCCTAATATCCCGGCTGCCTGCTGCTGCAGGTTGTTGTCGTTATCTAACAAATTAACGTGGATAATCACATCATGAAAATCACCATTTGGCTCCATCTGGAAGCGCAGACCCATCCACCCGTGGCCATCATTAGTTTTATGATAATTGAGCGCAGCAAAGGTTGCCGCAAAGGCAAAAAAGGTAGTAGTTTCGCCACGCATGGCAGATAGCCTTTCCATCACCAGGCTATATTCATGGTTAAGCATTGATATCAGGCGAGATTCGCTTACATACCTGCGGGCCTGCTGAACCCCATAAATGGAGTCGGAAAATATCATGTCATAAGCTGACATGGTTTTGGCGATAGTACCTGCAGCGGCACCGGCTTTAAAAAAATGCGCAGCAACGTCCTGCCCGGCGCCTATCTCCGCAAAGGAGCCGTATATTTTGGGGTCGAGGTTAACGGTTAGCGCTTTTTGCTTCGTACTGATGTCTTTTCTGTGGATATCGTTTGTAGCGGATGTAGCCATAATGCAAAGTTACCAAAATAAAAAAGCCCGATATTACTACCGGGCTTCGCAGCCAAATGTTTTATTTATTCGCCTCGTTTTAAACCAAACTTCTCTATCTTGCTATACAGGTGGCTACGCTGTATATCAATATCATCAGCGGTTTTGGATACGTTCCAGTTGTTTTTCTCCAGCTTAAATTTGATGTATTCGCGTTCTGCGTAATCTTTATATTCCTGGAAGTTAGTGAATTTATCATAGTCTGTCTGCGGTGCAGCTGCAGCAGATTCGGCAGCGGCAGAAGCGGTGACCGGGGCAGAAGGGTTAGCAAAAGCCCTAACGTCGCCATCAGTAATGGTCTTATCGCTAAGGATGATTAAACGCTCTACCATGTTCCTTAACTCGCGTATGTTACCTGTCCAAGGCAATCTCTTCATCTCCTCAAGGGCAGCTTCCGAGATCTTTTTAGTAGGCATGCCGTACTCGTTACATATTTCGTCCAGGAAGCTTTGCGTAAGCAATGGGATATCATCTTTACGCTCCACCAATGGCGGTACGTGTATAAGAATAACGCTTAAACGGTGATACAAGTCCATACGGAAATTACCGTCTTCAATCTCCTTAAGCAGGTCTTTGTTAGTTGCCGCAACAACGCGTACATCTACATCTATTTCTTTTTCGCCACCCACACGGGTTATTTTGCTTTCCTGCAAAGCGCGCAATACTTTCGCCTGTGCAGATTGGCTCATGTCGCCAATTTCATCGAGGAATAGCGTTCCACCGTTTGCAGATTCAAATTTACCAATGCGTTGCTTGATAGCTGACGTGAACGAACCTTTCTCGTGTCCAAATAATTCACTCTCGATCAATTCTGATGGAATAGCAGCACAATTTACTTCGATGATAGGCCCGTTTGAACGGTTCGATTTTTCGTGCAGCCAACGGGCTACAAGCTCTTTACCACTACCATTGGCACCGGTAACCAGTACCCGTGCATCTGTAGGGCCAACACGTTCAATAGTTTCTTTGATGCGTAATATAGCCTGAGATTCGCCAAGGATAGGGCGGACCTTTGATACACGGCGTTTTAACGTTTTGGTCTCAACAACCAAACTACCGCGGTCTAATGCATTGCGTACGGTGATTAAAAGACGGTTAAGATCTGGTGGTTTAGAAATAAAGTCAAACGCACCTTTTTTGCTGGCTTCAACAGCAGTTTCAACCGTGCCATGGCCTGATATCATTATAAAAGGCAGATCTGGTTTAATGAGCAGGCCTTCGGTCAATACCTCCATGCCGTCCATCCGGTTCATTTTAATATCGCACAGTACAAGGTCGTAGTCATTCTTGCGGATCAGCTCAAGACCATCAATCCCGTTGTCTATATCTTCAACTGTGTAGTCTTCGTATTCAAGTATCTCGCGAAGGGTGCTGCGGATAGCCCTTTCATCATCGATGATTAAGATTTTAGCCATGTGTTGTAAACTGTTTTTTAGGCGTAATGTTTTGCGACTAATATAAAAAATGTATAGTTTTTTAAACACCGTTTATTTTGCGGCTTAAAAACAAAAAAGCACCGCAAAATGCAGTGCTTTTTATGAAGATTATGCAAATCTTAAGTGGTATAACCTAATATCTTCAATACTTGCTTACTGTTCTGTTCTTCGCCAAAAACCTCAAAATTAAAGGTTTCATCACGATTGCGGCGTATAATTACATGCTTAGGAGATGGCAGCAGGCAATGGTGTATACCACCATAACCGCTCAATACTTCCTGGTAGGCACCGGTGTTAAAGAAACCAAGGTACTGCACCTTACGTGTCTTAGGCATGTACACGCTGTTCATATGTGCTTCCTGGTTATAATAATCCTGCCCGTCGCAGGTTATACCACCGAGGTTAACGCGCTCGTATTCACTATCCCAATTGTTGATTGGTAACAGAATGTATTTTTGATTTAACGCCCAAACATCAGGCAGGTTGGTAATGAACGAGCCATCCAGCATCAGCCATTTCTCTCTGTCGTTCTGTTGTTTACGACCAAGCACTTTATATAAAATGCCGGAAGCCTCTGCAACAGTATATTTACCGAACTCAGTAATAATATCCGGTTCAATAGTGTCATGTTCGGCGCAGATCTCTTTAATACGGCTCACGATCTCGTTGATCATGTACTCGTAATCAAAATCAAACACCAGCGAGTCTTTAAAAGGCATGCCGCCACCAATATCCAAAGTATCCAAATGCGGATTAACCTTTTTGAATTTACAGTAAAGCGTTACATATTTCTCCAGCTCGTTCCAGTAATAAGGTGTATCTGAAATACCTGAGTTGATAAAGAAGTGCAGCAACTTAACCTGGAAATTTGGGTTGTTTTCTATTTTGTTGTGATAGAAATCTATCACATCTTCCATACGCACACCAAGGCGCGAAGTGTAAAACTGCGAGTCAGGTTGTTCCTCAGCCGCTATGCGTATACCCAGGTTACATGGCGTATCTAATTCGACTTCATCATCGTAGAGATTAAATTCTTCCTTGTTGTCCAAAACAGGTATAATGTTATGGAAACCATCGTGGAGCATATCAATAATGTACTGCTTGTATTGGAAAGTTTTAAAGCCGTTACAAATAACAGTCATGTCTTTTGTTAAGGCGCCTTTCTTCTCCAAAGCATCTATCATCGGCATATCAAAAGCTGATGATGTTTCCAGGTGGATATCATTGCGTAGCGCTTCTTCTACGATATGCTTAAAGTGCGAGCTTTTGGTACAGTAGCAATACTTATAGCTACCGCGATAGTTGTTTTTTATGATAGCCTGCTGAAAAAGCAGTTTAGCCTGCTGTATCTTCTTGCTGATCATGGGCAGGTAAGTGAAGCGCAGGGGAGTGCCATACGTTTCAATCATCTCCATCAAATTGAGGTCGTTAAAGTATAATTCGTCCTCTATTATCTCAAAACCTTCCTGTGGAAAACCAACGCTCAGATCAAGAAATTCCTGGTAACTCTGCATTCTCTGATTTTTTTGGCAAAAATGTAATTTTTTAACGGATTATTTGCCAAAAAATTTGCGGCAAATTATAGGTACAATGTAATTTATTAGTGATGGAAATTTACGTTATTAGTTTAGCAACCTGGCGCCTTATAAAGGTATTGCGAACGCAGTGGCGCAAATTTTTTTCAAAGACTTATATACCCTTAGTCAATTGAGGGCAAATGCACTTCTGCCATCATACACCTGGCGCTGCCGCCACCATTGGTTTCAATGGTGCTTATATCAGCATAAACCAACTTGCCATATTTTTCAAGAGCGCTTTTTTGTCCCGAAGTCAACGAATCAAATGCAGCCTTTGACATTACGATAAGCGTATTGCCGGATGTGTTTTTCACTTCCAGCATATTACCGGCAAAGTGGTTCATCTGGTCGAAAGTAATATTGATAATTTCCTTTCCCGCATCTTGTAGTGATTTTATAACAAGTTCTTTTTCAGACGTATCACTGATGCTATCTAAACAAATAACTGCGAATGCGGTGCCCAAGGCCATAAGCACATTGGTGTGGTAAATGGCTTGTCCATTCTGGTCAAAGGCGTCAAAAGTTACCGCTTTATAGCCTGTATAATCACAATATGCTTTTAACACTTCCGCGTTAGTACGTGGCGATAAACAGGCGTAGGCAATTTTATTTGGCCTGTCTAACACCATACTCCCCGTGCCTTCTAAAAACTCATTCTTCTGTTCAAAACGACTTAGATCTATCACGTGTTTAGCCGCAAAGCTTTCCTCTAATTGCCCGATGATATCCTCACGGCGCTCCAGCCTCCGATTTTCGGCTTGCATTGGGTAAAGGATAATATCGCCATTATCGTGAAACGAAACCCAGTTGTTGGGAAATATGGAATCAGGTGTATGCGGTTCAGGTGTATCATTTATCACGATAACATTTACGCCATTATCTCGAAGTATCTGTACGAAGTTGTCAAACTCAGCTATCGCTTTTCGCTGTACTGCTTGTTGGTCGTCATCCTTATTCTGAAAGGCGTTACTTTCTGCCGTTTGAGCATTAAAACCGAATGCTACCGGACGGATCATCAATATATTGGATGTACTTTGGCTCATTAGTTCATTTGTTTATTGGTGTATTAGGTTAATAGCATTTTGAAAAGACCAATGAACTATTGAACCAGTGAACCAATTATTAAATTGCTTCTCTCGTCAATGGCATACTCATACAATGGAAACCACCGCGTGCGCGAGAAAGCTCCGCCGAGGGCATTAGTATCAGCGTGTCTTTCATAGTCGTAGGATCAAGCTCATCGTTCTCCAGCTTTTGTAAAACTGATTTTACATTGAGCACTTTAAAGCCATTCTTTTTAAAAGCTTCAACAGTTTTGTTATTACGATCGTAGCCTAATACAACGCCGTCTTTTAACGCCAGCAAATTACAGCTATCTGTCCATTGCTCACGGGCATCAAAAGGAAACTCGTTGTTACCAGAATAAATAAATTTCACATCGCCGGCGCAGCCCAGGTCATTTTTACTTATGTCTGTTAAAAGGTCTTCAAGACTATCAAAAGTGCGTGGCTTTTGGCCGTTCTCAAATTGCACTATTTCCGGCTTATCTTTATCTTTTTTGTCGGCAAACCAATTGATGGGTTCATGTTCTGATTGTGCAGGCTCAGTAATAGATAAAGATTTTAGCATTACCCATGTGTTACGTTTAACCTGAGTAAACACCGTATCAATATGCATGTAATCGCGTTTGTGCGGTATTTTTACAACGGTAACCTTGTTTACCACGTTATTCGCAAACAGCAGCTTTATAGCTTCATTGGCACCGCTTATTGAGGTACGCTCGCTACAGCCTATCAACAAATGCTGCGGACTAACCATCATTACGTCGCCACCCTCAAGTGTGGTTTTTTGCTCTTGTTCTTCGCCCGGGCGTAAAAAATGCTGCACGGTGTCAGGTATTTCCAGTATGTTATCACGATATGCTGCAAACAACGGGTGGTTAAAGAAAATATAGCGTACCAGCAAAGTTTCTCGTGAGCGGGCCTTTTTCGCCGGCTTGTTCAGCAACATAAAATTGTTGATGGCAATGCCAATGTCCCGTGTAAATATCAAGTTAGGGATAGGCGCAAAGATCATGGTATCATCGTTTAACGAACCGGAGATAAATATCTTGGCCAATTCAACGGGATCGGTATCTATTAATTGCAATTGCAAACGATAGGTGCAATTCTCTATCGCGCAGACCGAAGCCACCAATTTCTTTCGAATATCAACCTGCTTCAGTATATCACTTAGCAGGGTTTGAATCTCGATCACCTTATCAGAATTGTGAAAACCGGCATTGTCCGGTTTAAAAAAGGCCCGATCGCTTGCGGCGCTGTCGATTTCGCTCAGTTTGCCTTTAATCTTATCTGGATCAAGGAAATACATCAATAACTTAATGTAATAATCGTACTCCTTGCGGCGCATGGTTTCCAGGTGAACAATGTCCTCAAACAACCAATCCTGTGCTTTAGATGGCACCACTTTACCAAGGCCGCTATCTGGGCTGTGTACAAGTAATGCTTTAAGGTTACCAATTTCAGAGGTTACATCAAGTTTAAAATCGTTGTTTACAGGCAGCATAAATAGGTTATGTTCACTAACAAAGTTAGGAAATTTTGCCGAGAGGATAGCAGTTCATAGTTGATGGTTAGTTGTTCTTAGCAATGCATTGTCACGTTATCTTAACCATGAACTATTATCATGAACCATGAACCAAACAAATTATTAATTTTGCGCGATGGATTTTATTATTGAGGCCGTTATTAAAGCCGTTAAGGACCTGTATCAAACCGATATTGATGCTAATGCTGTAAACCTGCAGGAAACCCGCAAGGAGTTTGAAGGGCAGGTAACCGTAGTTACGTTTCCATTTACAAAAGTATCGCGCAAAGGACCTGAGCAAACCGGTACCGAGATAGGTGAATATCTAAATGCTAACGTTAACGAAGTAGCATCTTGCAACGTTATAAAAGGCTTCCTTAATATTTCCATAGCCGATGAGTATTGGGTGGCGCAGCTAAATAATACTATCCTTACTGATGATTTTGCAGTTGCGAAACCGAACGGCAAAAAAGTGATGGTTGAGTATTCATCGCCAAATACCAACAAACCGCTGCACCTTGGGCACATTCGTAATAACCTGTTAGGTTTTTCACTTTCTGAGATTTTGTCTGCGGCTGGTTATGAGGTAATAAAGGCTAACCTGGTTAATGACAGGGGTATCCACATCTGTAAAAGTATGCTGGCCTGGCAGCAGTTCGGGAATGGTGAAACACCACAAAGCTCTGGCTTAAAAGGTGACCACCTTGCCGGTAAATATTACGTATGGTTCGATAAGGCTTATAAACAACAAATAATCGAGCTGATTGAAGAAGGGCAGACTGAAGAGGAAGCTAAGAAAAATGCCCCTTTGATAAAGCAAGCGCAGGAAATGTTGCAGAAATGGGAGGCTGGAGACGAAGAAGTGATCAGCCTTTGGAAAACGATGAATGGCTGGGTTTACGATGGTTTTGCTGAAACCTACAAAGCCTTAGGCGTAAGCTTTGATAAATATTATTACGAAAGCGATACTTACCTTTTAGGTAAAGATATAGTTGAAGAAGGCCTCCAAAAAGGTGTTTTCTTTAAAAAGGAAGATGGCTCTGTTTGGATAGATCTTACAGCGGATGGCCTTGATCAAAAGCTGGTTCTTCGTACTGATGGTACTTCGGTTTATATTACCCAGGATCTGGGCACCGCACAACTTAAATACAACGACTTCCACATGGATGAGTCTATTTACGTGGTGGGCAACGAGCAGGATTACCATTTTAAAGTACTGTTCCTCATCCTTGATAAATTAGGTAAGAGCTGGGCAAAAGGGTTGAACCATCTGTCATACGGCATGGTCGATCTTCCGTCGGGAAAAATGAAATCCAGGGAGGGAACAGTTGTTGATGCAGACGACCTGATGGCTGATATGTACAGCACGGCCAAAGAACAAACGGATGCAGCAGGCAAAGTTGAAGGTTTATCAGACAGTGAAAAAGATGCCTTGTACCACACCATCGGTATGGGTGCTCTAAAGTATTTCCTGCTAAAGGTAGACCCCAAGAAGCGCCTGTTATTTGATCCTAATGAGTCTGTAGATTTTCAAGGTCATACAGGTCCATTTATCCAATATACGCACGCACGTATCAAGTCTGTTTTGGCTAAAGCAGGTTACACCGGGGCAACGCCTACGCTAACCAACGAGTTAGATGGTGTAGAGCGTGATCTGATCGTTAGCTTAACAAAGTTCCCGGAAACTATAATAGAGGCAGCTAAGGGGCATAGTCCGGCTGTAATTGCTAACTATGTTTATGAGGTGGCTAAAAACTATAATAAGTTTTACCATGAAAAATCCATAAACCAGGCCGAAACAGAAGATCTTAAACAATTTAGGATGCAATTATCTGCAGCAACGGCAAACGTTATTAATCGAAGTATGAAACTTTTAGGAATAGAAGTACCAGAACGAATGTGATTTTATAGATTCAAGAAAAATAAGACAATAAAAAAGTCCTTTGCGGTAAGCAAGGGACTTTTTTTTAAAAGTTAAAATTTTGACTCTAACTCTTTATCTCGTACAAATTATCTCCAGTGTCCTCTGCGCCAGGCATAACCACGATTGCTGCGGTACCAACTGCCTTGTACATAAACACGGTTAGGGTGTGGGCGGGTGTAGTAACCGTTTACGTATACATACCTGTTACGGCGGTATGCCCATTCTCCGGGTACCCAATAAGCACCGGCATAAGGTGGAGCGGGGCGTACATAAACTGGCTCAACAGGCTGATCGGCTACATAATAGTCGCTGGCACATGATGACAAGAACAGCGACCCCGCTATTGCTGCCACAAATCCAAATTTTTCTATCGTCTTCATCTGTGATGTAATTTGAATATAAGACGTTTAAGAAATAAAATGGTTTAAATTGATAGCTGGGATTTAAAGTTAACAAGCAGGAATCAAAAATAGCCAGCAATTTGTTACGGGAGGCATCATTAAAACGGCAATTATCGATTTAAGATACTTTGAATTTTGTTATCACCGCGCGGTTAATGCCACTTATGCAAATTTCTCAGCTACTACAAGTTCTTTACTACCTGCAGCATACTGGTAAAAACCGCTTCCACTTTTAACGCCAAGGTGGCCAGCGGTAACCATATTTACAAGAAGCGGACAAGGCGCATACTTTGGATTGCCAAAGCCGTTGTGCAACACTTTCAATATGGCAAGGCAAACATCAAGGCCAATAAAATCAGCCAGTTGCAGCGGGCCCATAGGGTGGGCCATACCCAATTTCATTACTGTATCTATCTCATTTACACCGGCCACGCCTTCAAATAAGGTGTAAATGGCCTCGTTTATCATCGGCATTAATATCCGGTTGGCCACAAAGCCGGGATAATCATTCACCTCAACAGGGTCTTTACCCAGTTGGCACGATAATTCCATTATGGTTTTGGTCACAGCATCAGTTGTAGCATACCCACGTATCACCTCTACCAGTTTCATCACAGGCACCGGGTTCATAAAGTGCATACCAATCACATTGGCAGGATTGCTGGTAACTGCGGCTATTTCAGTAATTGATATGGATGATGTATTTGATGCCAGGATAGATTCGGGCTTGCAAATTTCACTAAGCTGTTTAAAAAGTTTGAGTTTTATATCCCGATTTTCGGTTGCAGCTTCAACAACCAGATCGGCATGAGCAGCGCCTTCTGCCACATCAGTATAGGTTTTGATGTTAGCGAGTGTAGTGGTTTTTACTCGTTCATCTATAGTCCCTTTTTTAATCTGGCGATCAAGGTTACCGGCAATGGTTTGCAGCGCTCTTTGCAGTGCAGCTTCATTGATATCAACAAGCGACACGCTGAAGCCATTTTGCGCAAATGTATGCGCAATGCCGTTACCCATAGTGCCCGATCCGATAACTGTAATGTTTTTCATGCTCATCATTGGTTTACACAAACATCCTTAATTTATAACGAAATGTAGTTCCCTGCATCAATTATTGTAAGCTTATCGATGGTTTCCAACGAAGGCACACGACCAAGATGGGGCAGACCCGTGTAATCAATGATGTAATCTTCCGTAGATGCATTTTTTTCACCATTAAAAATAATGCCTTTTATGTTGATATTTCTGCTTTTCAATGCCTCGACAGACAATAAAGTGTGATTAATGCTGCCCAAATAATTTTGAGAAATCAGTATAACCGATGCATCCAATTGTTTTATCAGATCAATGATCATGGCGTGGCCATTTAGCGGCACCATTAAACCGCCCGCGCCTTCTATCAGCAAGGTGTTTTCAGTTTGGGGGGCAATAATAGTTTTTTCGTCAATGGTTATCCCATCCAAAGCCGCAGATTTATGCGGTGAATAGGGTTGCGTTAAGCGATAAGCCTCGTTATAAAAAATCGTTTTATCATTACTTACCAGGCTTTTTACTTTTAGCGTGTCTGAGTCATGCAGATCGCCGGATTGTATCGGTTTCCAATAGTCAGCCTTTAATTTCTCAACTAAAATGGCAGAGATCAATGTTTTACCAATCCCGGTGCCAATACCGGTCACAAATATTTTATTGCTCATTTATAATAATATTTATAGCTGATGCTACCTTGATTATTTCTTCTGCAGTATTAAAGGCATGCAAACAAATACGTATGCGTTCTGCGCCTAATGGTACGGTTGGGCTCATGATCGCCCTCACGTCAAAGCCTTCATGTTGTAAAGACATTGCAGCCGCTTTTGCCTTATCGTTACTGTACAAAACAATACATTGTATCGCACTATTACTTTCTATAAGTGCCGAAGAAAAAACATGTTGTTTAAACAAAGCAATGTTAGCTTTTAAACGCTGCACCGTTTCTTCTGATTGATTTAAAAGCTCATAAGCCATCTTAATAGACGCCACTTGATTAAAAGAAGCGGCAGTTGTGTAGATAAAAGATCGTGCAAAGTTGATCAAATAGTTGCGCATCAGATCAGTCCCTAATACAACGGCTCCGTGTACACCCATGGCTTTACCAAATGTTACGACACGTGCGAAAACTTTATCCTCCAAACCCAGATGGCTTATTAAACCGGCAGGGTACAGGCCAACAGCATGTGCCTCATCAATAATTAAATTGGCTTGGTATTTAGCTGTCAATTCAACGATCTCTTGTAAAGGCGGCTCATTACCATCCATAGAATAAACGCTCTCGACTACAACATAGCAATTTCCTTTGGCCACCTTAAGCTTTGCTTCAAGGCTGCCAACATCATTATGCTTAAAGCTGTACCGATTGGCTAAACTTAAGCGGGCACCATCAATTATAGAGGCGTGGATAAGCTCGTCATGTAAAATGGTATCACCTTTTTGCGGCAGGGAAGAGAATAACCCTATATTGGCATCATAACCTGAATTAAAAAGTAAGCCGGCTTCAGCGTTGTGAAATTCTGCGATCTGCTTTTCGAGTTCTTTGGTATATTTTAAATTACCGGATATTAAACGAGAACCTGTTGAACCGTTTAAAGCGTGATTACCGTCTGTTTCTTTTCTAATCAACTCCTTTAATTCTATGGAGCGTGCAAAACCCAGGTAATCATTAGAGCAAAAATCTATCAGACTGCTTTCGGACTTTAGCGAACGTAATGAACCCATGGCAGCGCGCTGCTCCAATTTGGACTGCATATATGTTAACGCTTTGGACAAATCTTTTCAAAATTTGTGCTAAAATAAAAAAAGCGGCACTAAGGCCGCTCTTTATAAGCTAATTTAATATTAGTTGGACTGACCGCCAGCATTTTGCATACGGGCTCGGCGCTCATCCATTTCTTTTTGCCATGCTGCAGCTTGCTCCGGGGTTAAAATGGCTTTCACTTTATCATTAGTGGACTGCATCATTGGGCGCATCTGGCTGCGCATATCGCCACCTGCATTTCGCAGGCTATCCATTGATTTTGCCTGTGCCTGGTAAATGGCGGTAATTTTAGTTGTCTGGTCGTCAGTAAGGTTTAATTTTTCTTTCATTTGCTTAACACGCTCCTCAGGGCTCATTCTCATACGGCCTTGAGCGTGGCTAACTGCCGATACACCTAATACCAGCAAGCAGATCATCATAATCTTTTTCATCTCTATGTTTTTTGTTTTAAATGATAGTATGATAAAGATAGCTGGCATTAGTTTAACCTGCAGCCATGTAACTTAATTGTTGCTGTAATTAGTTAACATCCTTATTGTTAAGATTTGCTATTGAGCGTTGCATCTGCGCCATCATGCTGGTGAGGCTTTCCATTGTTGGCTCCGGCGTAGGCTGAGGCAAATGGGTAGAGATATAGGCTTTGGCCTTCCAAACCTCCAGCAGGTCTTCTGCATCTATCTCGTAAGGGTCATACACAGTGTTATCTGATATCAGCTTTAGCTTGCGGCCTTCCTTATATTTATTACCCGCACGTTTGTAAACCACACCATCACTTTTAGTAATGAATACGTAAGTTTCGCCAACCTTTACATCAGACCAATTCTCCTGGTATTCGCCGACGATAATAGTGCCTGATTGTAAAGGCAGCATTGAATCACCTTTTATCTCAAAAGCACGGTAGGTGCCTTGCTTAAACATTGGCAGGTAGAACTTAGGTAGTTGCGCTACAAATTCAGGATCAGCATAGCCATTAAGGTAGCCGGCGCTCGCCTTCATAGGCACAAGTTCTATGTTCTCATTGTCATCTTTATCTACAGAAATGCTTAGCACTCTTAGGTTTGCAGGATTGCCTTTTGGTTTTGGCGCCCATTTCTCATCAATGGTTTCGTTGATAAAATCATCAATTGATATGTCAAAAAATATTGCTAACTGTTTTAGTAATTCATATTTAGGCTCTGCACGCTCTTCTTCATAAGCACCTACTAATGAACGTTTTATACCCACCTGGTCAGCAAATTGCTGTTGTGTTAGCCCTTTCTTTTTCCTAAGAAATTTAATATTTGATGAAATTTTTGACATAAAAATTTGGAAATGCTAAAATGTTTAGTAATTTTATGCTCATAAAGTTAGCAATTATTTTACAATCAGCAAATTTTTTTACCAAATGAAGAGGTTCGTATATATCATCACAGACAGAAACCGCAAGAATTTACACGTAGGAATGTGCACAGATCTTTTAAAAACCATTAAATTTTATGGTGATATGCCAACCTTGTTTTTTGACAGTGCTCAACAGCTAAATAGATTAGTATATTTTGAAGAGATAAACACCGAAGAACAGGCCATGGAGCGCTTTAAGGTTCTAAGTACTTTTACACGCCCGCAAAAAGAGAAAATGATCCGCGCGGTTAATACTGACTGGATAGATCTTACTGCAGGCCTTAAATACGAAAGCGGACAAAGAACAAGGCCAACGCTTTACAGCCGTCCCTCCATACAACCCAGCAGAAGAGCGGTAGCGTAATTAAATTTATTGATCTACACGGTACCTAAAATAAAAAAGGCGATCATGATGAACGCCTTAACTGTATAAAATGCTTCATAACTTTCTACCAACCAGGTGTAAAGTTTAAGCCAAATACGCCACCTTTAATATCACTACGGTTAAATGGTATGGCATAATAAGGTTCAAGTATTATTGCGCCAAACAAATTCATCCTTAGTGAGATACCTGCGCTTAACGCAGGCACACGCTGATTAGTGTTATATATAGTCTGCGTTAATACATTACCGTTGGCGTCTTTTACCGGATTGCCATTTTGATCAGTAAGCGGCTGTTGACCTATCGCATCTGGCCCGCGCTGAAACTTGATCTCGTTCCCGCCGTTCCACGCCAAGCCTGCATCAAAAAACAGGTTAAGGTCGGTAAACAAAAATTTAGACTTTATAGCCGCCAATTTCTCCGGGCCCGTAAATGGTAAACGCATCTCGAAATTTGCAACTGCAATTCTGCTACCCGATAACTGATCTATCGTAAATCCGTTAGTGTTTGGTTTGTTTGAGTTATAAAATGTCTGCGACTCATAACCACGTATCAGGAAAGGATAACCTAAATACAGTGGATATAAGTTGTTACTTGTATTTCCAAAGCGCCCGTAGCCATATAATCTGGCAGCAAAGGTAACCGGCGCTACCCGCACATATTCTCTCAGGTCGACGGTTGGAGAGAAGAACTTGTAAGTACCTACGTTATATTCAGCCTCAAGCCGGAAACGGTGACCACCCAGCGGCGCGGCTATACCGAAATAGGAATTATCGCCAACTAATGCAGCACTTGCAGCATAGATCTGGAAAGCCCTTAGATCAATCCCATTTTCTGACAGAAACTCTTCGCGGGATATTTTTCGCTTTTGGAAATCTACCTGGTTTCCGATGGTGGTGAACTGATTGCCATTAGCATCCTGACCGGTCACGTAGCTGTAGTAACTGCTGTACCTGTCAACACGGTATGAATAACGTGATGCGGTTGCACCAAATTCGGCGCGTAAAGTTCTTGAAAAAGGGTAGGAGGCCACACCTTGCACCGCATCTTCAAATGTGCGAATGATATCCGTCTTTTCTTCGTAAACAGGAACGTCCTTACCATTTATGGAACGGGTTGTAAAATCATAACCGTAAAAGCCGGATTGATACGGAATATGTGACACCCCTGCACCAAATGTCCAGCGGCCTTTTTGGTGTAAGTATAAAAATGAAGCTCCAAAATCATATATAGTACCATTAACGGCAGCACCTGCGTAGATCTTGTTTCTCCCCAAAATGTCACTAAACACACCTTGTATGCCGCTTGATAAACCGGCGCCGTAAACGCTGTTTACGCCCACACCAACACCACTGCTGGCCAAGGCATCAAGTTTAAACTTAGGGCGGTAAGGAATAGACTTTATTGAATCCACCGGGATCTTTCGGTAAGCTAAATAATTATTCAGGTTACTGTTTATCAGGTCAACACCTACAGCTTTGGGAGGTGGAAGCAAAGCTGCCGTGAAATCCATGCTGTTGGGATCAACCGTTACCGATTTAAAATCCGATACCTTTGCGTTGTAAACCGAATATTTTTGAGCCCGGTAGTAAGAATAAACAACATCATTGTTATTAGAAACACTCAACGCAGGCGAAAACTCTGTAATACCGCAAATACCGGTAAACAATTCAGTAAGCTGTTCAACTTTGCCGTTGGCGAAGGTGTAACGGTAAAGGTTGCGGAAGCCATCGCGATTGGATAAAAAGTATACCTGCGAACCATCAGACGAGTATTGCGGGTTAAGATTGTTGGCACCATCAAATACTTTGATGTTGGTCACTTTGCCGGTAGCAATATCCAGTTCTGCTAAGTCAAACGTTATAGCCTGCGATAACGACTTATCATAAGTTGCTCTATCACTGCTGAAAATTATCTTTTTTCCGTCCTTAGAAAAATTGGGCTGATAATCAGAGTATTTATCGTTGGTAAGCTGTTTAACCTGTTTGCTATCGAAATTATAAAGATAAAGATCGCTCTGCCCTTCAGACATACCCTGGAAAACTACGCTCTTTCTGTCCGGCGACCATGAAAGGTTACTGAATTGTTCGGCTTTCCCCATCGATACATCATCAATTGTGCGGACATCAGGCACACTTACCACAAGCATCCTGTTTCGGCCTTTGGCAAATACACTGAACGCAAATTTACGTCCGTCCGGAGACCATGTACCGGCAGATTCTATAAAGTTAAATTCATCAATATGCGTGTTTGATGTTTTACTGGTGAGCTGTTTTATTATGCGGCCTGTTTTTGCATCTGCCAGGAAAAGATCAATACTGAACAGGTTTTTTGAAGACAGGAAGGCCAGGTATTTTCCATCCGGACTTACAGACGGCGCAACGGTAAGATCGCCGCCTACTTTATCATCTATAATTCTTAAACCAACAGGTTTTTGAACTGTATCTTTCAATAATGGTTTGTAGGTATTGGTAATGGAGTTTTGCCACAATTTAGAAAGCGTTTTATCATCGTAACCAAACGTGCGGCGTATACCGTATTGCAAACCAAAGCGTGCGACATTCTTAAAAAACGGAACAATGATAGTATCCCCATATGTAGAACCCAGGAACGACCAAAAAGCTTCGCCGTAACGATACGGGAAATACTTGTTACTCTCGGTAAGGGCCTTTACCGTAGGGATATCATTGTTAAGATAGGCATCGCGCATCCACATGGCTGTATACGCATCCTTTTTACCTATGGACAGGTATTCGGCCATACCCTCAACCATCCATAACGGCAGGTTGCCGATATTCTCTGCATTTGATGAGTCGCGGCCTAAGAGGATATGGTATTGAAAAGCGTGCACCAACTCGTGCCCTAAAACATGCCGCGTGGTTTGGTTGGTTTCCATTATCGGCATTACTACACGGTTCTTTAAACCTTCGGTAACGCCACCGGTACCAACACCAATTTCCCCATCAATAGCAGTGGTCTGCTGAAAATCAGGGTGATTAGCGTAAAGAATGATAGGGTTTGGCCTGTTAAATGTATCCCTGAATATTTGTTGATGCAGAGTGTACCACAACTCGCTTTCCTGTGCAAACCGCTTAATTAGGCTATCATTTTTCATGTAATAATAGATCTCGAAGTGCGGGGTCTTATAAACCTTGAAATCCAGGTTTTTATAGCGGACTTTGTTTTGTCCAAAGTATTGGGCTTTTGCCGAGTTGCAAAAAATTACTGCCATAAACAGGCACAGCAATGCTATAATATGTTTAACGCTCAACAGATAGAGGTAACGTTTATTCATACAGTGAGTTAAGGATCCGGTAAATTTATTAAAAACGCAACTGATAATTAAACCCTGCTTACTAATTAGATTGTGGTGGATTGCTTTCAGGTGCGGTTTCTTCGGGAGCCGGTGTTGTAACAGGTGCTGCTGTTGTGTCCATAGGCATTTCCGTACTGTCGCTTGTTGTTTCTTCCTCGCGTATAATTGGTGAAGGACAATTATACTGCTTAGTTATCTTTACCCAGGGTTTTGGGAACGGCCCGTATGTGTAACCCGAATTTGGATCAGCGTATACCTTCTCCATAAAGGCGCCAAAAATTGGTAGTGCGGTATGTGAACCTTCGCCCGTTTCTGATGAGGTAAAGTGCACGCTTCGGTCATCAGCACCTACCCAAACACCGGTTACCAGGTCTTTTGTGATACCCATGTACCAGCCATCTACATAATCTGATGATGTACCTGTTTTACCGCCTATCTGGTTGTTTTTCTTCCAAAGGCCCGGATATTCCCAAAGCGCTTGGGAAGTACCGCCCGGTTCTTCCATACCACCGCGGAACATGTAAAGCATCAGCCAAGCCGTTTCTTCGCTTAGCACACGCTCAGATTTAAGCTTAAATTCTTTTATCACATCGCCATCCTGGTCGGTAATCTTTTCAACAAGAATAGGGTCTACTTTTTCTCCTTTGTTCAGGAACGTGCTGTAAGCGCGTACCATTTCGTAAACAGACACATCGTTTGAACCCAAAGAAACCGATGGTACCGACTTAAGGTAACTCTCAATACCTATCTTATGGGCATATTGCACAATTTTATCCCAGCCCACATGTTCGGTAACCTGCGCGGTAATAGAGTTTACAGATTTACCCATTGCCCAACGTAAAGACATTTCGCGGTAGGAGAAGTGGAAATCAGCATTTTTAGGTTCCCATACATCATCTTTGCCCTCATCCTTAAATTTGATGGTGACGGGTTTGTCGGTAAATTTATCGCAAGGTGTAAAACCGTTATCAAGCGCGGTTACATAAGCGAAAGGCTTAAATGTTGAACCTGCCTGGCGTTTAGCCTGATTAACGTGGTCGTAATTAAAGTATTTATGGTTAATACCGCCCACCCAAACTTTAATTTTTCCGGTTGATGGTTCCATAGTCATCATGCCGGTATTCAGTATTTTAGCGTAATATTTTATCGAGTCGACAGTTGAGAAAGTAGTGTCCTGGTCGCCTTTCCAGGTAAACACTGTCATCCGCTTCTTTTTAGTAAAATAGTCGTTTATTTTGGTAGTATCGCCGTTGTATTTTTTGTTTAAAAGTTTGTAAATAGGTAGGCGCTGTTCATTCTTCAATATAAAATCTTTTATTTCTACGCCTTTACTATCCCGCCATGGGTTTTTGTTGCCCCAAAGATTATTGAAACGCTTTTGCAGCATCTTCATCTTCTGGTCTACAGCTTCTTCGGCGTATTGCTGCAGTTTAGAATCGATGGTGGTGTAGATCTTCAATCCATCTTCGTAGAGGTCATAGCCATTGTCTTTACACCACTTGTCCAGCCATTTTTCAACAGCATGGCGTAAATAAGAATCGCCTGCGCCTGTGTTGTCAATATAACTCAGATCAAGACCGATAGGTTTAGCTGCTTCGGCTTTGTAATCCTCTGGTTTTAAATAGCCATATTTGGTCATCTGACTTAAAACCACATTGCGGCGTTCTAGTGATCTCGCTGGGTTGGTACGCGGGTTATAGGTTGATGTAGCCTTAAGCATACCTATAAGCGTAGCAGCCTCTGCCGGGTTAACGGCATTCGGCATCTTATTGAAATAGCGTAAAGTAGCCGTCTTAATCCCGAACGTATTGTTACCAAAAGGGACGGTATTCAAATAAAGCGTTAAGATTTCTTCCTTGCTGTACTGGCGCTCTATCTTAAACGCTGTAAGCCATTCCTTACATTTAAAAACAATGGTTTTAAGCACAGGTATGTGCCTTATAATACCCTGTGATTTGCGTTTGCGGGTACTAAAAAGGTTTTTGGCTAACTGCTGTGTAATAGTACTACCACCACGGCGGTCGCCTTTTGCAGTTGATAGTAAACTGCCGAAAAAGCCAATAAAGTCTACACCATTATGCTTGTAAAAACGCGCGTCTTCAGTAGCTACAAGGGCGTGGATGATATTGGGTGAAATAGCTTTGTATTCAACAGGGGAACGGTTCTCTTTATAAAAGCGGCCGATCAATTTCCCGTCGGCGGTGTAAACTTCTGAAGCCAGCGACATAGAAGGTTGCTTGATGTCCTTCATATCAGGCGAGTAACCAAACAGCCAAAGAAAGTTCAGTTCAATAGCACAGAAAAATATGATGATAGCGTAAACAAAGATTGCGAAATATCTTAAGTACCGGTTCTTTATTTCTTTGAACATTGGATAAAGATGTAAAATAATACGCCCAATTCATAGCCAGGGCGGCTGCCAAAAGTAAACAACGCAATTTTAACAAGTAAATTTTAAGTTAAGGATTTTGAAAGGAAAAAATGTTTTGAGCTCAGCAACTGCGATTAAGGCGAAACCAAATGCTGATTTTAAAAGTATTAATCAGTATGAAACGTACAATCCTCTCTATGATACTTTCCGCCTCTATTGGAGCTGCTAACGCCCAACAATTGATCGAGGTTGCCCAGTTCGGTAAAAACCAGCCCATAGGCGTTACCGTTGCTCCAAAAAGTAACAGGCTGTTTGTTTCTTTCCCTCACTCCGAGCCGTATTTGTATGGCTTGACGGAAATAGTCAACGGACAACGCGTGCCTTTCCCAAATGAAGAATGGAACAAGGTTGATACCGCACAAACCGAGACGCATTTTGTGAATGTACAGGATTTGTATGCCGACAATATGAATAACCTTTGGGTGCTTGATTCTGCACCAGGCGGAAGTGCAGCTGTAATTGGCGATAACAAAAAGAAGGAAGGTAGATTCAAACTGATCAAAATATCGCTTGATGATAACAAAGTGCAGCGAATATATGATTTTGGTGATCTGCCAAAAAGCGAAAGTGCGCTAAATGATATGTGCATCGATAACAGCAAGCAATTAGCTTACCTGTCTGATCCCGGTTTGAAAGCTATTGTAGTGCTCGATCTTAACACCGGCAAAAGCCGCATAGTTTTGCGCAACGATAAAAGTACCCTTGCAACGCCCGGATTTAAATTGCACCTTGATGGAAAAGATGTAGTTGATGGTAGCGGCAAGCCATTTGTATCGAATGTTAATGGGATTGCGCTGACGCATGATAATAAGTGGTTTTATTTTAGGGCAATCAACCAAACCAAATTATATCGCATAGCTACTGAATATCTGGCTAACGTTACGCTTGCAGATGCCGATCTGAGCAGCAAGGTTGAAACGGTTGCAGAGACTGGCGTTTGCCATGGTATGATCGCTGATAGCAGGGGTTACATCTACCTGAGTAACTCCGTTGATAAGTCCATCCAATATGTTAAACCGAACGGCGAAGTGAAGACACTGGTAACAGATAGCCGGTTGATATGGCCGGATTCTTTCGGTATAGGCAACGATGGTTATTTGTACCTGAGCGCTTCGCAGATGAACCGTTTGCCAAAGTACAATACCGGTAAAAATATGATATCCTATCCTTTTAGGGTTTACAAGGTTAAGCTACCTAAATAGCAGGGTTGGCGTTAATTATAAAACGATCCTCGGTATGCATCGATAAAACCGTAAGTTCATCGCCAACATGGATAACACCCGTATCAGTTAAGGCAATGTTTTGTCCGAAAAGGATTTTGTTGTCTTTACGCCGATATTTAGCGAGGGTTTTTAGCGGCTCTTTGCCTTTGGCTAAAGTTTGCTGATCAATAGTGGTCATAATACAGCGTGCGCAAAGTTTAACTCCGTAGAAATTCAAATTGTTAATTTGGATGTGGTTCATCAAGTCTTCGCTGTAGGGTGAACCGCCGGTAAACACGATATTTGGGCGAAAACGGTTCATTGGCAGCGGTTCTTCTAAACGTGTGTTCAAGTCATCTAAACCAGACTGGCCTATCAATAGGAGGGGATAGGCATCAGAAAATGAAGTTACCATACCTTCACTGGTATAGCGTAGGTCGGTCTGCCTGTGGGTTTCATCAGGCATATAAACCAACCTGCATCCCTTGCGCAATTTTTCTGTAAACCAACCATCAACCTCATCGCTAACCAACTGACCGATACACGTATCATCCCAAATAGTTACCTCAAGGGTATCCTGTTTTAAAGGTTTAAGCGGTATAGTTATAAATGATTCGTCGGGCGTGTAAGTAACTTTAAGACCATGATGTTCGAGACTCACTTGGCACAGGGCAAGTTGCGCATATTCACGTTGCGAAAGAAAACGATTATCATCATCGATCAACATCCAGCGGCGGTCGTGCTCCAGGCCGCGGTCGGTTACTTTGGCACTGGTTAATTCAATGCCTCCTAATGACTTAATTGGATAGATGATAAGTTGTGAAATGCGATGCATAAACAAAACTACTAGAAGGCATCAATATCATCAAGAACGATAATTGTTTATTTAACAATTGATTTATTGGCTTTTAATTGATAGTATTGTTTTAACCAATTCACACACCGGTATCTGCAAGCCGGTTTTAAACCCTAAGTAATGGAAAATAATTCTGCTAACCTCAATTTAAAAGCTGCTGCCAATAACACTTATGATGCCATTGTAGTAGGATCGGGCATTAGTGGTGGCTGGGCTGCAAAAGAACTTACCGAACTTGGCCTTAAAACCATCATGCTTGAGCGCGGACAAAACTACGAGCACATCAAAGACTACAAAACTGCGCAAAAGGCACCGTGGGAGTTTGAACATCGTGGAAATGTAACTCTTGCTCAACGTAAAGAACGCCCGGTAATATCACGTAATTGGGGGGCTTACGAACCTATTATGGATGCCTGGGTTGACGAGAAGCAGGCACCTTACACGGAGGTGAAACCATTTAACTGGTGGCGCTCTTACCGTTTGGGTGGCCGGTCTATTTTGTGGGGCCGCCAAAGCTACCGCTGGAGCGATTTAGATTTTGAAGCCAATGCAAAGGACGGCTGGGCTATAGATTGGCCCATACGTTATAAAGATATTTCACCATGGTATGATCATGTGGAGAAATTCATCGGTGTTAGCGGCTCCATGGAAGGCATACCCAACCTGCCCGATGGCCATTTCTTACCGCCAATGGATCTTAACGTTGTAGAAAAAGATGTTGCAGCGAGCATTAAAAAGAAATTTGGCAGACACATGATCATCGGTAGGTCGGCAAATATTACTGTCCCTTACAATGGCCGTACAAATTGTCAGTACCGTAACAGGTGCTGGGAAGGTTGCCCATTTGGCGGATATTTCAGCACGCAGGCTTCTACTTTGCCCGCAGCTATGAAAACCGGCAACCTGACGGTTAGGCCGCAATCCATAGTAACCAGGGTTTTGTATGATAAAGACACCAAAAAAGCTAAGGGCGTAGAGGTGCTTGATACCGAGACAAACAAAACTTATGAGTATTATGCTAAGATCGTATTCCTTAATGCATCGGCTTTGAATAGTGCCTGGGTGCTCATGAATTCGGCTACCGATATCTGGCCGCAAGGTTTGGGCAGTAGTAGCGGCGAATTGGGGCATAACATTATGGATCACCATTATAACCTTGGCGCCAGCGGAATGGTGGAAGGCTATGAGGATAAATATTATTTCGGCCGTAGGGCAAACGGTGTTTACGTTGCCCGTTTTGCCAACATAGGTAACGATAAACGCGATTACCTGCGTGGTTTTGGTTACCAGGGTTCGGCGGGCAGGCAGGGCTGGAGCAGAGAGATAGCCGAGTACGGTATTGGCACAAAATACAAAGATGCCATTGCAGAACCGGGCGCATGGACAATGGGCATTGGTGGCTTCGGCGAGCTTTTGCCATACCACGAGAACAAGATAACGCTTGACCCTAAAGTGAAAGACAAATGGGGTTTGCCGGTGCTTTCAATGGATGCTGAGATCAAAGATAACGAGCGTAAGATGCGCATAGATATCGTGCAGGAAGCAAAGGCAATGCTTGAGGCAGCAGGTGTAAAAAATGTTGAAACGCATGATAGCGGACATAACGTTGGTGACGGCATCCACGAGATGGGTACCGCTCGTATGGGCCGCGATCCAAAAACCTCCGTGTTAAACATGCATAATCAGGTTTGGGATGCTAAAAACGTATTTGTTACAGATGGCGCCTGCATGACCTCATCTGCCTGCCAAAATCCTTCACTCACATACATGGCACTTACCGCCCGTGCTGCTAATTTTGCAGTGCAGGAACTGAAAAAAGGCGGAATCAGTTAATTATCAATTTGTAAAACATGAAAAAATCGTTGTATCTATATCCCTTGTTTTAATAACTGCTGTAACATTTGGTTTCGCTAAGCCACGGGTGCTTATATTTTCTAAAACTGCAGGCTTCCATCATGAGTCTATAGCGGTTGGAATACCAGCGATCATGAGAATGGGCCAACAGAACAATTTCGATGTGGATACCACCACAAATGCTGCACTATTTACGCTTAACAATCTAAAAAAATATAAAGCAGTTATTTTTTTAAGCACAACAGGGGACGTCTTAAACCCCGAGCAGCAAACAGCTTTTGAACAGTACATCAAACAAGGTGGTGGCTTTGTGGGCGTTCACGCAGCAAGCGATACCGAATACGACTGGCCATGGTATGGCAATTTGGTAGGCGCTTATTTTAAAAGCCATCCCAGCAAGCAGCAGGAGGCTAACTTAGAAGTTGTAGACAGGAATTTTATCGCGACTGAACATCTGCCAGCAACCTGGCGACGTTTGGATGAATGGTATAATTACAAATGGATAGCTGACGGTTTGCATGTGCTGATCAAGATAGATGAGAAAAGCTATACCGGTGGCGAAAACGGGGATAACCACCCAATGGCCTGGTATCATAGTTATGATGGTGGCCGGGCTTTTTATACAGCGCTGGGTCATACAGATGCATCATATAGCGAGCCGCTGTTTTTACAGCACTTGCTGGGCGGCATAAAATATGCAATAGGAGAAAAATAGCAATTAAACCCCTTTAAATAAAAAGCCCGGGCCGTATTACGGCCCGGGCTTTTTGTTGATGTTTCAATTACATTATTCAAAACCACCATGGCGGTTAGCTTTAGCAGGCTCAGGCCATTTGATGGTTTGGCCGCTGCTGTCTGTAGCTTTATCGCGTGGTAATTTGTTCGGATCTTCCGATGCCATGTACACCAATATGGCGGTTAAGATGGCATTGCTGCGCAGATCATCAAAAACTATCTTATCGTAAGTATCACGGTTGGTATGCCAGGTATAATTACCATACGACCAGCTGTTTGAACCCAAAGAGAAACCGGGAGCACCTACAGCAACAAAAGAAGCAAAATCAGAACCACCACCACCCGGTGCGCCAGGAAAATTCGTTTTTATTTGGTGACGAATGGTATCAGGAACAACATCAAGCCACTTGCCTATAAAATCCGCTGCTTTGGCAAAACCTTGTCCGCTAATGTTTACTACGCGGCCGGTACCATTATCCTGGTTAAACAAAGCCTGCAGGTTAGCAACTATCTCGGGGTGATCTTCCACAAAAGCACGTGAACCATTAAGTCCCTGCTCTTCGCTCGACCAATGGCCAACCAAAATGGTACGTTTAGGCTTTGGATAGGCTTTCTTCAAAATACGCATAGCCTCCATCATGGTTAAAGTGCCGGTACCGTTATCGGTGGCGCCTGTACCGCCATCCCACGAATCGAAGTGTGCCGATAGCATCACGTATTCGTTAGGTTTCTCGGCACCTTTTATTTCACCAATAACATTAAAGGTTGGTTTTGCACCTAACTCTTTCGACTCTGTATGGATGGTAATGCGTGGTTTCTCATTTTTTTCCGTTAAACGATAAAGCAAACCGTAATCTTCAAGCGCTATGTCAACCGTAGGAATGGTTTTAGTATAAGCAGCGAAGATCTTATCTACACCAAAACCTTGTGACCAATAATTGGTGATAATACCTGCGGCACCGGCTTTTTCTAAAGCAAGTGGTAACGTGCGGCTGGTGTAACCTGTTTTTTTAATGCGGTTGCGCCATGCATCAGATTGTGCGGTGCGTTCAGCCTTCATTTTGTCGAAAGAGCCGCTTAAGGCAAATTCCTTCCAGTTATCATCAGGGCGGCCGCTAACCGGGTTCATGGAGATCATTACAAATTTTCCTTTTACTTTAGGCAGCCAATTTGCAAATGCAGTAGAGTCGGCTACATCGGCAAGCAGGATGATTTCGGCGGTAACAGGCTTTTTCATGCCGGGGCTCCAAGCCAGTTGTGTGCCTTCAATGGTATGAACACGCGGGTATACCATATCAATATGTGAAATGCCGCGTTCCCAACCACGCCAATCACCCCATTTTTCCTGACGGGCAGTTATACCCCAGGCTTTGTACTTTTCCAGCGCCCATTTGCCGGCCTGGTCAAATTGAGGGGTACCAACCAGCCTTGGGCCAACGCCGTCTAATAGCTCGTGGGCAAGGGTTTGAAGTTGGGAGTTTTCGGTAGCTTCCTTTACAATGTTATCAACCACCGCATTCTTAGTCTGCCCAAATGCAGAACTGCTTATGCAGAGGGCTGCAGCAATAAAGAGTTTGTTAAAGTTTTTCATATCGTTTGATATAGGGCTTAGTTATAGCTACGAATGTAGCAAATTACAGTCGATGATTGTTGTAACATTACTATAGTCCAGACGACGTAAAGAGAAAACACGGATGTATAACACTGTCCACCTGAAATCAGGAATATATTTAAGTATTTGTAAATCAATTAATTATCATGATTTTACAAAGTACGTGTTTACATAAAAAAATAACGTAATATTATGTTTATCAATTAGTTATGTAACTTAAGCATCACATCTCATGTGTTTTGGCGTGGTTTATGATAAGGTGTTTTAAACTAAATCACAAACAATGGCACAATTAGATGTACAGCCTAAAAAGCAGAGCTCTGCCTGGCTGTTGATCATATTTATCATTCTTGCTGCAGGTGCGGCAGTTTTACTATATAAAGGTTGCAATAAAAGCTCACCGTTAAAGGCTGATCAAAGCGACACAACAAAAACTGATACTACAAAACTTGACAGTAACGCAATCGCAACCACCCCGCCGGACTGGAATTCGATAGATTTTAATATTCCAAAATATAATTATGATGAGGTGACTGATACAGCTATTGTCGTTAAGGCTAACGACCGCTACACTATTTATAGCCTTGGCGAGGATGTGCTTTTTAAGAAAGGCGAAAGTAAAATAATGCCTTCATCAGAAGCTACGTTGAGGGAGGTGTCTAAGTCGATACTAAAGCGATATAAGGATGCCAACGTTGGTGTTTATAGCCACATCGATTCTACCGGAGGCGCAGCAGCAGATAAAAGCCTTAGTGCAGCAAGGACTCTCGCGGTAAAGGATTGGCTTACAAAAGTTGGCCGTTTGCCTGAAGACCAGATCTCAATACATTCGGTGGGCGAGCAACAGCCCTTGGGTACTGACGGAGCAAATAAAGGCGGGGTTTTAAACCGTAGCGTTGAAATTGTTGCTTTTCCCGGTAAAGCATTACAGTAAAATTTAATTATCACAGAAATGGATTTTGCAGACAACACAAATGATTACGATTATCTTGAAGAATTAACTAATAGCGATTTTGAGGTAGCTGATAACCAACCAAATATTTTAGGCTGGGATGTGCATGATACTCATCAAAATAAAGTTGGAGAAGTTTCTGATTTGCTATTTAATTCAGAAACCCGCAAGGTGCGTTATATCATCTTAGATATGGAAAGTAACGATGTAGATCTTGAAAACGGCCGTGTGATAGTACCTATAGATATTGCAGTGTTTGATGAGAAGAAAGATATTGTAAAACTACCTGACGTGAGCACCACAACTTTAGAATATTTGCCTTTGTATGAGCGTGGCCGTTTAATAAATAAACATACTGATGACGACATCAGGCGGGCGTTAGATATTCCTGAGCGTGACGCGCCTATAAAACCCGGCTCACTGAATGTTTCTCAAACTAAAATATTCTCTAAACGAGAGCCCGATCTATCTTAACACGCTATCAGTGATCTTGGCGAGATCAACTGCTACCTTATTGATGAATCCTAATTGCTCTTTCATTAGGTTCTCATCAGCGGTTAATGGCTGCGGTAAAATTTCCTGCGGATGATTTAAAGGTTTAATAGGTTCATCTGTGGGTTTAATCTCTTCAACTTTTCCGGCCATACGGTTGATAGCTTCCCGTAACACTGCAATACTTTTCTTTACCGACTTTTGCATATCAGGATGCAGGTTTTGCGGGCGGTTGATAACCAATGCGGATGCTATGTTTGCTGTGTATGATGCCAAAATGTGATTAAGTACAACAAACTTGTGCAGGTCTTTGATGTTTCGCTGCATGCGCTTTGGTTCAGAGGTCATTCGCTCAAACACCGCCGATAGGTTGGCAGAATTTACATAAACGTCTTTACGGGCCAGTTTATACTCGGTGACAGAAACCTCTCTGCCTGATAAACTGTCGGATACCTTCCGCAAATAATTGATGTTCGCGGTAAGCACATGCTCGAGACTTTCCTGCACCAACTGAAACTCCCATGTCGGGAAAATAAGATAGCTGGCAATAAAAGCAATGCCGGAGCCTATCAGCGTATCAACAATACGCTCTTGTACTATATTAAGGTGCCCAAGGCCAAGGAATTTGAACAGGATAAGCACATAGGGTGTCATAAATATTACCGACACAACATAGTTAAGCCTTAAGAAGCTGTAAGTGCCTATCATTAGGCCAACCAAGATCCAGAATTGTGCAGTTTTACCAGGCACAAAGTATAGGATAACTATCCCTATTATCCCACCTACGATAGTACCGATCAGCCTTTGATAATTGCGTTGTTTAGATAAGCTGAAGCCGGGCTTTAATATCACAATAATGGTCAACAAAACCCAATAGCTATGGCCGCCAAGAGAAAAATTCTTTGCCGTGATAAAACCTACAAGGCATACCAACGATACCCTCAAAGCATGCTTAAATGCACCGGAGCTTAAGGTTAGATTATCGAAAAGTATATGGGGCGCAAAATCCTGGTGGGCTACAAATTTTGAATACTCAACATCATTTATCTTTTGCACCAAACCGTCTGATGCTTTTGAATGATAATATTTATAGATGTTGGTGATGGTCTTACTGAGATCGCGCAGATTGATCAGAATCTTTTTTAGGATCAGGTTGCTGCTTACATTTTCATCTGCGCCAACCTCGTCTATCTTCTTTTTTAAAACCTCAAGGCGTAGATCAAAATTATGCAGTTTCTCGGGTCTTGTGTTAGCTAATATGGCATACCCGATATTGTCAAGATCATCGGCAACTAAATGCAAAAACGCATTAATGTCAGCTAAAACACCGGTATTCTCAAAATTCTCACGGATCTTATTGTAGTCGTAATGGGTAGCCATTATTTGCTCAAACATGTCTACCAGATCATTAAAGGTGATCACCAAGACACGGCTTGCAGCGGTAGATTCCCTTACCAATACACGGCTTTTAAATAGTATCTCTCGTACGGCATCCTGATGGTTGCTTACCTGTATCTGGCTCAGCACAAGTTTGCGGTAATTCTCATCAATATCTGTGCGGCTATCATAGAAATCGGCTTTAATACGCAAAAAATTGGCCACATCAGCAATACTCTCGCCGAGTGTCTGCTGTGCGGCGCGGTAGGGCCGTATCCCAAAAAATACTATTGCAAACAACATGTACCAAACGCCGCCGGCTAAAACCGTAAGGCAATAAACAGGCACTTGCGGTGGCGGCACATGCCTGTCCATCATAAATATCATAATGAGCAATCCGCAGGTGCCAACAGAGGCAGCTCTATTACCATAAACCGTAAGCAGCGAAAACAGGAATGCGAAGAATGTTATTTCAAAACCAAGGGCGATCAAGTTTAGCCGGGCATACCCGGTTATCATGGCAACCACAAATAGTATGGCATTCCCCATGAGCATTCCGTTGCGCTTGTGTGCTAAAGGCCCGGGGCTATCTATGGTGCATATACAAAGGGCACCTAAAGACATGGTAAGCCCTTCATCAAAATGCCCTAACTTAAGCATCAGGAGGGCAGGTGCCAGGATACCTATTGACATGCGGAGACCATCAGAAAAATACTGGCTGTAGAAAAAGCTTTTTATTTCCCGCTGATGGCTTTTCATTTACTTATTGTTGGGCGCTATATTTATGCTGCAAAATTAAACAAATAAAACGGCTAAGGTTTTGCAATAATCAATATTGCATTAAAATAACCTTAACATTATAAATTTTGCAGTTTTTGAGATAATTTAAGTTTGGATTATTAAATTGACCCCGTTAATACCAAGTAACACTATAAACCTGTACCATTATGCCATCAACGCTTAGGCTTAGTCAGAAAGAATCCGTTTTTAACCAGGAAGTTGTAAAACGATTTGAGCTTTACAACAGTTTGTTCCAAACGCTGCCTTTCTACCAGGTGAAGGAGATAGGGCAGTTGCTCCCGTTTTTTAGTGCCCATTGCGAAAAAGGCGCCGCTGAACAGCAATCGCCGGGCGATATTATCGACTCATTCTTTAAAAAATATGTTCCGGGTGTAGATCACGGGGAAGAATTAAATCGTTTATTTCGATTTATACAATATATTGAAAGACAGGTTGTTTTGTTTGATGCTATTGAAGATTCATCTTTTGGTAAGATCACTAACAAGGATGATACCGGCAGCCTGCAAAGCCTTATACAGCAAGCCGCACAAAGCGAAGACGCAAGGGCAAACATCAGCAAACAGCTACAGGACTTTTCATTACGGTTGGTGCTTACCGCACACCCAACGCAGTTCTATCCGGATTCGGTATTAGGTATCATGACGGATATGATAGAAGCTTTGAGAAGTAATGATATAGCTACCATAGACGTACTGTTACAACAATTGGGTAAAACACCTTTCTTCAATAAAAAATCACCCACACCGGTTGACGAAGCCCGCAGTTTGGTGTGGTTTCTTGAGAACATATTTTATCATGCCTTATCATCGATCCAGTCTAAACTGGAAGATGAGTTTGATATTGAGGGCAACCCGAATGTGCTTGAGCTTGGCTTTTGGCCGGGCGGCGACCGCGATGGTAACCCCAATGTAACTACGGATACCACCCGTGAGGTTGCCACCTTGCTAAGGCAGATCATCTTCCGTTGTTATTATCGTGATTTCAGAAACCTTAAACGCCGAATAACTTTTAGGGGCCTAACAGATACCATTACTTCGTTGGAAAAGGTGCTTTATGACAATGCATTTAATCAACAAGAAAACCCCGAAAACCTGCAACCGTATTTATTACAAACACTGCGCGAAATGCGCGATACGCTTATCAACAACCATGATGGGCTGTTTGTAAACATTGTTGAAAGTATGATAGAAAAGGTTAAGCTATTTGGATCATACTTTGCCACTTTAGATATACGGCAGGATAGCCGTGTATTGCGTGATGTGTTTAAATATACCACTGAGAAGGTTTACACCGGTGTACCAAAGAATTATGCCGAAATGGACGAGGTTGCCAAGCTGAAAAGCCTCCCATTTAACCAGGCCGATTTTAAATGCCCGGATAACGCTGAACCTTTGATACAGGATACCCTGAACACCATCAGGCTGATGAAACAGATTCAGCACAGCAACGGCGAAAAAGGTTGCCAGCGTTTCATCATCAGTAACTGCCAGCAAGCATCAGATATACTTCAACTGATCGCTCTTCACCTTTGGAGTGGCTGGGAAAAGGATAAGCTAAGCATTGATTTTATGCCATTGTTTGAGACCGTTAACGATCTTAAACATGCCAGCGAAGTAATGGAGCGCTTGTATACCCATCCGTTCTACAAAAGCCATCTGAAAAAACGAGGCAACAGGCAGATCATCATGCTTGGGTTTAGCGATAGCACTAAAGATGGTGGCTACCTGATGGCTAATTGGAGCATCTATAAAGCTAAAGTAGAGCTTACTGCAATGGCGCGCAAACATGGCATTCAACTGGCGTTTTTTGATGGCAGAGGCGGCCCACCTGCCCGTGGTGGTGGTAAAACCCACAAGTTTTATGCTTCAATGGGTAAGGAGATCGCTAATGACCATATCCAACTTACCATACAGGGCCAGACCGTAAGCTCACAGTATGGCTCTGTTGAAACGGCAAGATTTAATACGGAGCAATTGATCAGCGCAGGTATAACATCAGCATTGCATCCAAATCACCATGATCTTTTGGATAGCAAGCATAAGGCGCTGATAGCTGATATGGCAGAAACCAGCCATAAGCTGTTTTTAGATCTGCGGGAGCATCCGCTATTCCTCGAGTATCTGGAAAAATATAGTCCGTTGAAACTATTATCCCAAATCAATATCAGCAGCCGGCCAACTAAACGCAATGCGGGTGCAAAATTAAAACTGGAGGACCTTCGCGCAATCAGCTTTGTTACATCATGGAGCCAGTTAAAGCAAAATATTCCCGGTTTTTACGGCGTAGGCACCGCTTTAAAGAAGATGAAGGATAACGGCAGTTGGGAAGATGTGCGCGATTTGTATTATAAGTCAGGTTTCTTTAAAACCATGCTGGATAACTGTATGATGTCGATGTCGAAGTCAGACTTCAGGGTAACAGCATATATGGAGCAGGACAAGAAATTTGCCAAATTTTGGAAAGGCCTTAAAGCAGAATATGAACTAACTAAACAAATGCTGTTAGAACTGACCGAAACGAAGGTTCTGATGGAGGAGTTCCCGGTTGACAGGCGTTCTATTGCCGTGCGCGAACGTATTGTATTACCGCTGGTTATCATCCAGCATTATGCATTGCAATGCATCAATAAAACTGATGATGAGGAACTGATAGGCATATATAACAAGCTGGTTATTCGTACAGTATATGGTATAGTTAATGCCGGCCGCAACCTGGCTTAAAACTTTTCCAATAAAATATATAGCCAACCGCTGAAACTGTATAGCGCCTTTATTGTTAGGTAGGTAGTAAATAAAACCTGCATGAGAAGATTAGGCGCTATACTTGTTTTGGTTACCCTCCTCCAAATTCTGGCTTGTAATGAGCGTAAGGGCAAAAATTACAATAAAGAAGCTATCAATGATAATGAACGTGTGTTTATGCAAACCGCTCATGAGGATGGCCTTTCAGAGATTGCAATCTCGCAGCTTGCCCTCAAGAATACGAAAGATACTTCGTTAGTTTCGTTGGCTAAGCATATCATTGCCGACCATACAGATGCAGATGCCCAGCTAAAAAAAATGGCCAAAGCCGATAAGATCACTTTGAGCGATACGCTAAGCAGCATTCATAACGATGCCGTAAAAAGTTTATCAGCTAAGAAGGGCAAGGCTTTTGATAAAGCATACGCTCAGGTTATAGTTAATTACAACGAAAAGGCTATAAAGTTATTTAAAGCCGCTGCCGAAACCACCGATGGTGACGTGCAGGATTTAGCCAAGCAAACACTACCTAAACTGCAAAGCCATTTCCAAAAAGCGGAGAATATTTGTACTGATCTTAAATAATGCACTTGGGTGTCATATTGACGTAGACTGTTTTTTTTGCCCAACCTCAATATACTTCGAACGCATATTTAACGTCACTCCAAAAATCATCCAAGGCTATAATACGAGGTTTAAAAAAGGATATCAACTCGGGCCAGTTTTCTTGTTGGTAGATACTTGTGGGCGACAATTCTTTAAAAATTCTGCTTACGGTTTTACCGTATTCATCAACATCATGCAACTGCCAGTTCCAGTCCTCGCCGAGGGTGCCATGCAATATAGCTTTGTAACTATCAAGTTGCTCATAGTAGAGTTCCTGCAGTTCTATATCAGGGTGGGTAATGTCTATAGAAATAGAAGCGCTCTTATTATCGGCCTGCATCCTGAAGTAGATATGTTTTGCACCTGTTTTATAATTAACCCAGTTTGCACGCAACCCTTCGGCAGATAATATGGGCGACATGTACTGCCCAAAAGCCGTCCAGAATGCCTGTCTTAACTGAGATGCTTGTTCTTTACTATACATGTTTAAAAGGGCGGCTAACATAAAAGAAAATGCCCGTAATGCCAATTATTTGCCTTTAAATGTTACTTTAGCGCATCAACCCTTATTTTTTATATCCTGCTATGAAATCTTTATTTGCGCTGTTATTGTTGCTGCCTTCGTTGATTTTTGCCCAACCTGCTCCCAAGCCTTTTGGTCCGTTGCCTTCAAAAGGGCAGTTGAACTGGCAAGAAATAGGTATGTATTGCATTGTACATTGGAGCACAGCTACTTATACAGATAAAGAATGGGGTTATGGCGATGAAGATCCAAAGATCGTTAATCCGTCAAATTTTTCTGCTATGCAAATTGTAGCCGCAGCTAAAGCAGGCGGTTTTAAGGGTATCATAGTTGTAGCAAAACACCATGATGGCTTTTGTTTATGGCCGACAAAGACTACCGATCATAATATTTCAAAAAGTCCGTACAAGAACGGTAAAGGCGACATTGTGCGCGAGTATCGCCAGGCTTGTGATAAACTGGGCATGAAGATGGGCGTTTACTGCTCACCATGGGACCGAAATAGCGCCCTTTACGGCAAACCAGAATACGTTACAGAAGTTTACCGCAAGCAATTACAGGAGCTGTACACCAATTACGGCCCGCTGTTTATTACCTGGCATGACGGTGCTAACGGCGGCGACGGCTACTACGGCGGCGCAAGAGAAGTAAGAAAGATAGACCGTTCTAATTACTATGGATGGGATACCACCTGGGGTATTGCCCGTAAGTTGCAGCCAAACGCCGTAATATTTGGCGATGTTGGCCCTGATGTACGCTGGGTTGGCAACGAAGAAGGTAAAGCCGGCGAAACTTGCTGGGCTACCTACACACCCCATGCACCTGAGCCCGGTAAAAAGCCGGGAAATGGTTTTGTTAAAGATGCCGAAGGCACAGAGGGCCAACGCGATGGTAAATACTGGATGCCGGCTGAGTGCGACGTAGCGCTTCGTCCCGGATGGTTTTATCACAAACGCCAGGATGATTCCGTTAAAACCCCCGAAAAGCTATTAGATCTTTTCTACAGCAGCTATGGCCGTGGCGCGGCATTTGACTTGGGCTTGTCGCCCGATAAAACAGGTCAGCTTAGCGCCAATGATGTAGCTTCGCTAAAAACATTCGGCAATATCATCAAAAATACCTTTGCAAAAAACCTGGCCCAAGGTGCTACCATTACCGCAAGTAACGTACGCGGTAAGAATGCTGCGAAATATGGTTCAAAAAATTTAACGGATGCCGACCGGTATACCTATTGGGCTACAGATGATAACGTAAAAACCGGTAACATAGTTGCCGATATGCATAAGCCCGTAACGTTCGACGTGATACGCCTGCGCGAAAATATCAAGCTTGGACAGCGTATTGATGCCATTGCAGTAGATGCCTGGGAAGATGGGAAATGGAAAGAAATTGCCACTGCAACCAGCATCGGGGGTAACAGATTGATAAAGCTTGATAATAAAGTTACTGCCCAAAAGGTACGCGTTAGAGTAACTAAGGCGGCAGCAAGTATTGCTTTAAGCGATTTTGGGCTATATAAGGAAGCATCTAAAATTTAATATGCGTTTGCTCATTTGGTTGTGTTGCTGCCTAAGCCTGCAGGCATTTGCGCAACCAAGCCATTTGTTTGATGTTACCACCAAACCGCAGTTGATATCCAGGCAATTTGAATTTACCGAAGGCCCTTCTGTTGACAAGCGCGGTAATATCTTTTTTACTGACCAGCCAAATAACAAGATCTGGGAGTACGACATCAACGGCAAGCTATCTCTCTTTATGGATAAAGCCGGCCGGGCAAATGGTACCTACTTCGATAGTAAAGGCAACCTTGTAGCCTGCGCGGATGAGCATAACCAGCTATGGCAGATCAATCCGAAGAAAAAAGTAAAGGTACTGTTGCGAAATTACGAGGGTAAATTATTTAACGGGCCTAACGATCTCTGGATAGATAAAAACGACAACATTTATTTTACCGACCCATATTTTCAGCGCGATTACTGGACACGTAATAAGTCAGAAATGAGTGGACAAAAATTATTTCTTTTGAGTAAAGGAATAAGCAAGCCCATTGTATTGGATAGTTTGGTAAAGCCTAACGGTATTGTAGGCACACCGGATGGCAAACATTTGTTTGTAGCAGATATTGGTGCTGGTAAGGTCTATAAATACGAAATCAAAGCAAATGGCACCATTACCAACAGGCAGCTTTTTTGCTCCGAAACAACGGATGGTATAACTTTAGACGAACTTGGCAATCTCTATTTGGCAGGAAAGGGTGTAACCATCATCAGCCCGAAAGGTGAGCAGATAGGTCATATTGATATCCCAGAGCCATGGACTGCTAACCTGTGCTTCGGCGGCAAAGACCGAAAAACGCTTTTCATCACCGCATCGAAGGCTATTTATATAATGAGAATGAAAGTAAGAGGAGTGGAGTAGTTTTAGCCTGGAGAAACAACCCTGTACAAATCTTTACACTTCTATTAACAAGCAGTATTTACTCAGCGATCAACTAATCTTTAAAAATCTTATCTTTGCGGCTTCCAAATGAATAAGAAAGTCGCATTTTATACACTTGGCTGCAAGCTCAATTACTCCGAGACTTCGTCTATCGGCAGGTTATTTACCAATGCTGGTTACGATACGGTTGAGTTTACTGACACGCCCGACGTTTTTGTGATCAACACCTGTTCGGTCACTGAGAATGCAGATAAAAAGTGTAAGAAAATAGTAAAAGAGGCGCTTAAAATATCGCCTTCGGCATTCGTTACCATTGTTGGTTGCTATGCACAGCTTAAGCCTCAGGAAATTGCCGAGATACCGGGGGTTGATATGGTGCTGGGAGCTGCAGAGAAATTTCAATTGGTAGATCATATTACCGATCTAACCAAGAAACCTAAAGCTATTGTTTATAACCAGCCGGTAACTCAAGCAAATGAGTTTGTGCCATCATTCTCTTTCGGTGACCGTACACGTACATTCTTAAAAGTGCAGGACGGCTGCGATTATTCGTGCACATTTTGCACCATACCTTTAGCCCGTGGTTCAAGTAGAAGCGACACTATTGAAAATGCTGTTGAACAAGCCCGGGAAATTGCTGCATCGGGTGTTAAAGAAATTGTGTTGACAGGTGTAAACCTCGGCGATTTTGGCATCCGTAATGGCCAGCGGGAAGACAGGTTTTTTGACCTGGTTAAAGCTTTGGATGAGGTTGAAGGTATCGAGCGCATCCGCATCTCGTCTATTGAACCAAATCTACTTAGCGATGACATCATCGAGTTTGTTTCTACATCAAAGCGTTTTGTGCCGCATTTCCATATTCCGCTGCAATCTGGCAACAACAAAATTTTAGGCTTGATGCGCCGCCGCTACCGTCGTGAGTTGTATGCAGAACGCGTTGCTAAAATAAAAGAGCTGATGCCGCATTGCTGCATTGGGGTTGACGTTATAGTAGGCTTTCCCGGCGAAACGCGTGATGACTTTATCGATACTTATAATTTCCTGAACAATCTTGATATCTCTTACCTGCACGTGTTTACCTACTCTGAACGCGAGAATACACCTGCTGCTGAAATGAGCGGAGCTGTACCGGGCTCAACCCGTGCGGAAAGAAGTAAAATGCTGCACATCCTCTCGAATAAAAAGCGCCGTGCCTTTTATGAGACCCAATTAGGAAAAACTGACATGGTGTTATTTGAGGGAGATATTAAAGACGGCTACATGCACGGGTTTACGCGCAATTACGTTAAGGTAAAAGCCAAGTACGACCCTGTGTTGGTTAATGAGATAAAGGCCGTACACTTAACAGCAATTTCACCGGATGGTGATGTTGAAATAACAGAAAGCGAAGAGATATTAGTGCATTAACTATTATATTCGCCTCCAAACTTAAGCTCCTATGTTCCCAAATCTTTATTTCCTTGTTGAGTATTTAACAGGGTGGCATCTCGAATTTCTGAAGATCGTACAAACTTTTGGTTTCTTTGTTGCCATTGCCTTTATGGGAGCTTATTGGGCCTTTACGCAGGAGTTTAAACGTAAAGAAGCCTTGGATTATATTCACCCATTCCAAAAAATAGTCACAGTTGGTGCCAGGATAACTACGTTTGAGCTCATAAGTAACGCCATATTTGGTTTTATTATTTTCTACAAGATATTTGATGTTGCGCTAAATTTTAGCGCGGCGGTAAACGACCCTCAGGCGTTTTTGCTTTCAACACGTGGCAACCTGATCGGTGGTGTTTTAGGTGCTGCTGTATTTGCCTATTGGGCATATTACGAGAACAAGAAGCAGGTTTTACCAAAACCCGAGCAACGTGCTGTAACTGTACATCCGTACGAGCTGATGGGTAGCATTTTACTTTGGGCGGCCATTTTCGGCTTTGCAGGTGCCAAGCTTTTTAATGCCCTGGAGAACTGGGACGCCTTTATGAAAGATCCCATTGGTATGCTGGTTGGCTTTAGTGGTTTAACCTTTTATGGAGGCCTGATATGTGGCGGTGCAGCCGTACTTTACATAGCTAATAAGAATGGTGTAAAACCATTTACGATGTTAGATATTGGCGCAGCTGGTATGATGTTATCATACGGGCTTGGCCGTATTGGTTGCCAAATGGCTGGTGACGGTGATTGGGGTATACCTAACCTTAAGCCAAAACCAAATTGGTTAAGCTGGGCACCCGATTGGATTTGGAGCTTTAAATACCCCCATAATGTAGACCAATCTGATTATGACAACCGTATCCCCGGCTGCATAGGCAAATATTGCAATGAGCTTAGGCTCCCTGTTTTCCCTACACCATTTTATGAAACACTAGTTTGCTTAATACTTTTCTTAATCCTTTGGAGAATACGCCACAAGATAAAAGCACCTGGAGTTTTCTTCGGTATTTACATGATCATGGCTGGTGTTGAGCGTTTCTTTATCGAGCTGATACGCGTTAACACCAAGTACAAAGTTGCCGGTATCTCATTTACCCAGGCCGAGATGATATCAGTAATTATGGTTGTGGGAGGCTTATTACTTATTTACTTTGGTAATAAACGCTACGAGAAAACCGGCGCAACAAACGCATAATTTTACATTTACCATAACATATGAACTTCAATCAAATTATTGATCGGGTTATAGATGTTTCTAAAGAAGCCGGTCAGTTTATACGTGATGAACGCAAAACTTTTGACGCCGACCGTATAGAATATAAAGGGCTTAACGACCTTGTATCCTATGTAGATAAAACCGCCGAACAAAAGATTGTTGCAGGCTTGGAATTAATTTTACCAGAGGCCGGCTTTATTACAGAAGAGAAAACTACAACTAAGGTAGGAGAGCGCTATAATTGGGTAATAGATCCGCTTGATGGCACAACAAACTTTATACATGGCTTGCCAAGCTTTTCGGTAAGTATAGGTTTGCAGGAATATGATACTCCTGTTTTAGGCGTAGTTTACGAAGTGAACCTTGATGAATGTTTCTCTGCCCATCGCGACGCTCCTGCATATTTAAATGGTAACGAGATAAAGGTGAGCAATAAACCTAAAGTTGCTGACAGCCTGATAGCAACCGGTTTCCCATATTATGATTTTAGCTACCAGGAACGCTACATCAGGCTATTTACCGAACTGATGCGTAACTGCCACGGATTACGCCGTTTGGGCTCTGCTGCTGTAGACCTTTGTTACACAGCCTGCGGCAGGTTCGAAGCGTTTTATGAGTACAACTTAAACGCCTGGGACGTAGCTGCAGGCATTGTTATTGTTCAGCAAGCCGGCGGCGAAGTTGTTAACTTCCATGGTGATAATGAGGTATTGAAAAAGCGCGAATTAGTGGCTACGAATGGTAAGATCACCGAGGAATTGCTGGATTATATTGATAGGTATTTTAACCTTTAATTATAATAATTAGCGTTCACGGTGTTCACAAGTGTTCATGGCGTGAACGTGAACACTACTTAACAAAAAAGCCAGCTGTACAGCTGGCTTTTTTGTTAAGTAGGTTTTTCACTACGTTATTTCTTCATCACTATTTTAACGATATCATTACCAAAAGCAAATACCATCAAGGAGATCAGTAGTACAAAACCTACTATCTGAGCCCGCTCCAGGAATTTATCGCTTAACGGCTTACCCTTGACCATCTCTATCAATAGAAAAACGGTGTGGCCACCATCCAGGCCCGGTATAGGCAACAAGTTGGTTAACGCCAGTACCATTGACAGGAAGCCTACCAAACTCCAGAACCTCACCCAGTCAACCGTACCGCCAAATTTTTCGGCAATACCCAGCGGACTTGAGATAGCTTTGGTAGCTTTAACCTGGCCTGAAAATATCTTTTTGATGCCCTTGGCATTATCAGCAAACATGCTCCACGCCTTTTTAGCACCAACCGGGAATGCCTGAAAGAAACCGTATTTAATGGTCTTTAAATCAGGCAGTATCTCTTTACGCGGACGGAAGAAACCCAGGTGACCTTCTTTGTCAATATTGGCTTTAAGGTCTAAAACGCTATCTGCACGCTTAACAGACAGATCGACTGTTTTACCTTTGTTGGCGCTTAACTGCGTTTGCAATTGATCGTAGAATACTGTAGGTACTTTGTTCACAGCTACAATGCTGTCACCTCTTTTAAGCCCGATACTTTTTGCCTCTCCAATCACCGAATCAACGCTGAACTTACCGCGCGGCACAAGGCTTATAAACTCCTCTATTCCATAATCAGATATCTCATTGAGGATAGTAGGAGGAACGGTAACATCAAAAGTAGAATCGCCACGTTTGACTGTAAAAACAGTATTGTCCAGCAATACTTTTGAGCTTACCAAGTCCTCAAAACGTTGCAGTTGCTTACCGTTAACCGCCGTGATCTTATCACCTGCTTTAAGCCCTATTTTCTGGCCTATCTTACCCGGCACAATACCATACTTAACGGTAGACATTGGCGTATAGCTTTCGCCGTAACGCACGGTAAGCATCCAGAAAATGAAGATACCAACGATAATGTTAACAATGATACCGCCAAGCATCACAATCAAACGCTGCCATGCCGGTTTAGCCCTAAATTCCCATGGTTGAGGAGGCCCTGCCATTTGTTCGGTATCCATAGACTCATCTATCATACCGGCAATTTTTACATAGCCACCCAATGGCAACCAGCCAATACCATATTCAACACCTTTGTAGTTGAATTTGAACAGGCTAACACCCCAGGCATCAAAGAACAGGTAAAACTTCTCTACTTTTATTCCGAAAGCACGGGCTGCCAAAAAATGCCCGAACTCGTGTAGTATCACTAAAATTGAAAGGCCCAATATAAGTTGGCCTGCCATCACCAAAACGCTCATCCGTAGTTATTAAATGTTAAGCCTTTAACGGCATTCTTTGTATTAAATTTTGCGCAAATATGCGTGTTTCTTTATCAGTATTCAAATAGTCCTGGAGTGTAGGCTCCTTTACGAAAAGTAATTGCTGCATGCAAGTTTCTATAAGCTCGCTCATAGCCAGGAAACCTGTCTCGTTCTTTAAAAAGGCCTCTACGGCCACTTCATTTGCAGCGTTGATGATACATGGCATATTACCGCCTTTCTCCATTGCTTTAAAAGCCAACTTTAAGTTCCTGAATGTTTCCATATCAGGTTGTTCAAATGTTAAGCTGCTGTAGTCGGCGAAATTAAAGCGTTTAAAATTAGTTTTTACGCGCTGCGGGTAAGTAAGCGCATACTGTATGGGTAGTTTCATGTCCGGTAAACCCATTTGCGCCTTAATAGAACCATCCTCAAACTGAACCAGGGAGTGAATAATAGATTGCGGATGCACCACAACTTCTATCTGATCAGGCCGCAGATCAAATAACCATTTGGCTTCAATGACTTCAAGTCCCTTATTCATCAACGAGGCTGAATCAATCGTGATCTTTGCACCCATTACCCAGTTGGGATGTTTCAAGGCATGTTCGCGGGTTACGTCAGCCAAAAATGCTGCTGACTTGCCGCGGAAAGGCCCACCGGATGCGGTAAGAATGATCTTTTCTATAGCGTTATCCTGCTCCCCCCCAAGGCACTGGAATATCGCCGAGTGCTCGCTATCCACAGGCAATATCTTTACGTTATGCTGCTTTGCTAAAGCAGTTACCATGTCACCCGCAACAACTAAAGTCTCTTTATTAGCCAGGGCAATGTCCTTGCCTGCTTTAATGGCATTGATTGTTGGTTCTAAACCTGCAAAACCGACCATAGCGGTTAGCACCACATCAATATCCGGGTGGGTAACATGTTCTTTAATTGCCTCATATCCGGCCAACACAGTGATGGGTAAGCGGGCTAAAGCTTCTTTTACCTCGGTATATTTACTTTCGTCGCAAATGATAGCATAAGCCGGCACAAACTCTAAAGCCTGCTGTATAAGCAGGTAAGCGTTAGAATGTGCAGTTATCATAAAAGCTCTGAATAGCTGCTTGTTATCACGTATCACATCAAGTGTTTGTGTACCGATGCTACCTGTAGAGCCAAGGATGGCTATGTTTTTTATATTGTTATCCAATTAATATCATGTTTGCGTATTGCCTGTTTTGCAATGCCGCATTTAGTCCTGTATGTAAGCTTTAAGTTCGTCCGCAATCTTTCTGTCGTTAGATAATCTTGGTACTTTATTTTGCCCGCCAAGTTTACCCTGACTGCGCATGTAATTAATGAAAGCGTCTTTTTTTAAACTTCTGACTATTAAAGGCTGTAAAATGTTACCCTCAATTAGGTCAAAATAGTAAATATTTTTCTGTTGTAAAGCCTTATCTACTTTAACTGCAAAAGCAGCAATATCTTTAGGCTTGGTGCCGAACTCGATAAACCACTCGTGGTAAGGTAATTGACCGCTCTTTGGGGCAACTTGCGGCGCTACCGTGAATTCTATAATATCGATACTTTCTTCGGCAGCAACACTTAACAAAGCTTGTTCTACCTCTTCGCCAATAACGTGCTCTCCAAAAGCCGAGATATAATGCTTTATGCGACCCGTTACCACTATCTTGTATGGGTTCTTCGATACAAATTTTACCGTATCACCAATACTGTAACCCCAAAGGCCGGCGCTTGTGTTTAGGATAAGTGCATAGTTTTTATCAAGTTCCACATCTTTTAAATTGATACGCGTTGGGCTTTCGTTGTAATATTCGTCGCTTGGGATAAATTCATAAAAAATGCCAGCATCAACCATTAGCAGCAAGCCTTTCTCTTTCTGCGAATCCTGGAAAGCGATAAAGCCTTCTGAAGCAGGGTAGGTTTCTATGCTATCGATATCAAACCCAATGCTTTCGATCATTCGCGCACGATACGGCTGATAATTGACACCACCATGTACATACAACTTAAAGTTTGGGAAAATGTCTTTGATCTTCTTTCCGCCTGATACCCCAGATAACCTGTCAAAATACATCTGGCACCAGGGCGGTATGCCCGAAATAAGGCGCATATCCTCATTCCTGGTTTCCTCAACAATGGCATCCACTTTTTCTTCCCAATCTTCAATGCAATTGGTTTGGTAGGATGGAAGTCTGTTTTTTTGTAAGTAGCCTGGCACATGGTGTGCTACAATGCCTGATAACCTGCCGGTTTGTATACCGTGCTTTTCGTCCAATACAGGGCTGCCCTGTAGAAATATCATCTTGCCATCTACAAAATCGGCCTCGCCGGTCTCATGGATATAACTAAGTAAGGCGTTGCGGGCAGCTTTGATGTGCTCCGGCATGCTTTCTTTCGATATGGGAATGTATTTAACGCCGGACGTGGTGCCCGATGTTTTAGCCAAATATGCAGGTTTACCCGGCCATGTTACATTTTCTTCACCGTTTACAACACGTTCTATGTACGGTCGTAGTTCTTCATAATCGCGTATAGGTACGTGTTTTTTAAAATCTTCGTAATTCGCAATTGTGTCAAAATGATGATCGGCACCAAAGACGGTATTTTTAGCTTCATGTACTAAATGGCTAAATGTTTTTTGTTGCAAAGCAAGCGCATTTCCGCGCATGTAATTAAGCCGCCGGTTCACATACCAGGCAAAAACCTTACTTAACGATGCTTTGATACCCATTTACAGCTTAATCAGTTTCGTTAATTTCATCATCAACATCCTGGTGGCTGTAAATGAGTTTGCGATAAGTAACGGCAAGTATGATATTTACAAATGGATAGGTGAATAAGATAAAGATTGATATAATTGGATAGTACTGGGACAGTTTAGCCGGTAGTGCTATCAGTAAAATTATGATCAATAAGATCAATACAACCTTGAAAAGATAACCCTTTGTCAACTGAAAACTTTGTTTGATAGATTCGATCGGGCCAGAATCATCGTCGACAATAAAGGTATTAAAGAACATTACCCTTAAGGCAAGATAAAGCCCAACTATACCTGCTAATAATTCGATTGCAAACTGCAGGTTAGGCTTATCATCAAGGTAATCCACAGCTATGCCAAGATTAGTAACTAAAAATGCAAATATGAATACAACAACCAGGTAACTTACAACCATTTTAGCTTTTGGTATAACCTGCATAAATTCGAAATCGTAATATTTACTGTCGATAACAGTGAAGATAAGCTTGTAAAGCCCCAGTGTTGTGTATGCTTGTAACCATATTAAAACAAAGGTTACCACCATCGCTGCCCAATAATTTTTAGGATCGTAAATAAAACCAGCTACGAGGCTTAATATACCGAGTAAGAAGAAAGCTATAACCGAGTAAACGATAATAGTAACGAAATTCTTTCTAAAGATATCCCATGAAGATTTTACGGTCTCCACAACCGAAAACGGGTGATACATACTAACCTACTACGACCTTTTTAAAATTACACGTTTCCAAAAATCCTGCATAAAACCTAAGCCATAAGCTACCAGTTGAGTTAACGCAGCAATGATGCTCAAAAATGCGATTTTTAGCGACTTATTCTTAATAAGAGAGTGAAAAAATATTAACAAAATGTAAAATGCCAACGGCGTATTACACAGCAGGGCAATGCGCCAGGCGAATACATTAGCTATTATCGTAAATACGATGCCAAGTGTTACAACAGACGGAAAAAAATGTACCAGTTTTAACTGCGAAGGGAAGAACTTATAAATATTGATCCGTGCCCTACCAAAGAAATGAAGCTGCTTGTAAAACTTTATAAAATCTGTGCGGCGTTTGTGATAAACTACAGCCTCCGGTATTAAGCCTATCTTATAACCTGATGCGTGTATGCGGATGCTGTACTCAATATCTTCACCCAGGCGGGTAATAATAAAACCTCCAACTTTTTCCCATACGGCGCGCGATACCCCCATATTGAAACTGCGCGGATGGAACTGGCCAATTCCTTTTTTGTTGCCGCGTATACCGCCAGTGGTAAAGGGCGAGGTCATGGCGTAGCTGATAGCTTTTTGTGTAGGGGTGAACGACTCGTGTGCGCCATCAGGGCCGCCGTAAGCATCAAGCCAATTATTTTTGAGGTGATTGTTTACTATCTCAAGATAGTTCTCGGGTATCAGGCAATCTGAATCGAATATCACAAAGTAGTCTCCCTTTGCACGCTCAAAACCAAAATTACGGGTAAATCCCTGGCCTTCGTTCTGTTTTTCAAAGTAGCGCAGATCAAGCCTGTCAGTATATTTTTTTACTATCTCGTCAGCTTTATTAACGGATCCATCCTCAATTACCAAAACTTCAAATTGCTTGTAGGTTTGGCGGGTGAGTGTCTCCAGTAATTCATCAATTTCCTGAGGGCGATTATATAAAGGTATGATGATGGAAAAAAACATTTCGTAGATAGATGTGAGATGCGAGACTTGAGATATGAGAATTAATTGAAATGTCTAATGTAGGATACCTAAATAATCGGTATCTAAAATCTCATATCTATATCGTTTCAGCTATTTGATAATTATTCCTGTCGTTTGAATTGCGGGATACCAATTCGGCAACAAAGCCGGTAAGAAAAAGTTGCGACCCCAATATAATTGCTACCAAAGCAATATAAAACAATGGGTTTGATGTAACATCGCGATAAGGCAGGTGATGAGCTATAAGATAAACCTTCTCCACAAGCATCCAAACGGCAATGATCATCCCTGCAAAAAAGCTAAGCGTGCCCATAGCCCCGAAGAAGTGCATAGGACGTTTGCCAAATTTACCAACAAAGAATATCGACAAAAGGTCTAAGAAACCATTGATAAACCTGCTCCAACCAAATTTGGTTTTACCGTATTTACGTGCGCGATGTTCAACTACCTGTTCGCCTATTTGTGTGAACCCGGCCCATTTGGCTAATACAGGTATATAGCGGTGCATTTCGCCATACACTTCAATGTTTTTTACAACGGTGTTTCGATAAGCTTTAAGTCCGCAATTAAAATCATGCAGGTTTTTGATGCCACTCATTTTGCGGGTAGCCGCGTTAAAAAGCTTGGTTGGGATGGTTTTAGAAATAGGGTCGTAGCGTTTAGCTTTCCAGCCTGATATCAGGTCGTAGTTTTCTTCTTTTACCCGACGGTAAAGTTCAGGGATCTCATCAGGGCTATCCTGCAGGTCAGCATCCATGGTAATTACCACATCGCCAAGTGCTGCATCAAAGCCAATATTTAAAGCTGCAGATTTACCATAATTGCGCCTGAAGCGGAAACCCCTAATAAACGGGTTTCCATCACGCAGTTTCATGATCATTCCCCATGAACCATCGGTACTTCCATCGTCAACAAGTATGATCTCGTACGTAAATCTATTTTCTGTCATTACGCTGCTTATCCAAGAGGTAAGCTCCGGTAACGATTCAATTTCGTTATATAAAGGTATTACTACTGATATATCCATTTAAAAGAACCTTGCGGTAAGGTTAGCTGCAAAAATATAAAAAAATAAGAAGGCTGCTTTACGGCAGCCTTCTTTATCCATATACAAATATTTTGTTCAATCAGATCAACCCCAAAACTTTACTCGTGCGCTCCCTCGTAGCATCAGCCAAAGCTTCGTCATCAACCAATGATTGCCCGTAAGACGGGATCATCTGCTTGAATTTATCCTGCCATTGCGGCGTATTGATAAAGTTTTTAAAGCAGCGACTTATCAAAGTTATCATAATAGGTACTGATGTTGATGCACCCGGCGATGCACCCAACAATGCGGAGATGCTACCGTCGGCACTGGTTACTACCTCAGTACCAAACTCAAGTACGCCTGTACGCTTAGGGTCTTTTTTGATGATCTGTACTCGCTGACCGGCAATGTCCAGATCCCAATCTTCCTTCTTAGCTTCAGGAAAATATTCCTGTAAAGCTTTAAGGCGGTCATCAGGAGATTGAAGTACCTGCGATATAAGATATTTGGTAAGTGCCATGTTATCGCGCCCTACGGCTAATAACGGCAATATGTTGTTTAACTTTATAGATTTGAAAAGATCAAGCAGGGATCCTTTTTTCAAGAACCTGGTTGAAAAACCGGCGTAGGGCCCAAATAGCAATGATTTTTTGCCATCTATCATCCTGGTATCCAAATGCGGAACCGACATTGGCGGCGAACCTACTGATGCTTTTCCATATACCTTAGCATTGTGGCGGGCTACAACATCAGGTTTGTTGCAAACAAGCCATTGCCCGCTTACCGGGAAACCGCCAAAGCCTTTACTTTCTGGTATGCCCGATTTTTGAAGCAGTGTTAAGGCACCACCGCCTGCGCCTACAAACACAAATTTAGCGTTAAGTTTTCGCTGACCGCCATTTACACGATCGCTCACTTTAATGCGCCATGAATTGTCTTTGTTGCGTTTTATGTCTTCAACTTCGTGGTTAAGGCTAAGCTTAACACCAGGTTTTTGTTCTAATTTGCTAATAAGGCTACGGGTTAGGGCGCCAAAGTTTACATCAGTACCTATATCCATAAAAGTGGCAGATACTTTCTGAATTTCGTCGCGACCATCCATTACAAGGGGGATCCATTTTTCTAACTGCGCATGGTCTTCCGAGTACTCCATACCTTTAAAAAAGTGGTGCTTTACCAAAGCCTGCTGGCGTTTTTTCAAATATTCAACATTTTCGTCGCCCCAAACAAAGCTCATGTGAGGTACTTTGCGGATAAAGCTCTCAGGACTACTCACATAGCCCCGCTCTATGAGGAATGACCAGAATTCTTTGGACAGTTCAAATTGCTCGGCAATTTTTATGGCTTTGGTAATTTCTATCGAGCCGTCTTTAAGTTGGGGGGTGTAGTTTAATTCACAAAAAGCAGAGTGGCCGGTACCCGCATTGTTCATGGCATCAGAACTTTCAGCAGCAACGGTGTCAAGGCGTTCAAATATTTCTATTGACAGATCGGGCTGCAACTGCTTAAGCATAACGCCAAGCGTAGCGCTCATAATACCTGCGCCAATTAAAACTACATCAACCGTACTATTTGATCCGATATTGCTGTTACTCATGATAGTTTATAAATGCCGACTAAATTTCGGCTCTGCATCTTAAAAACGGATAGTATTTATTAAAGTTTATGACAGAAGTAATTTATGCTAAGCTTTTTAATACAATCAGGCAATTTTAATAAATTTAACAGAATTTTTCGCTTAAGGATTGTAATTTTTTAATGAAAATGGCTTCATTTTATAGTTTCTTTAAAAAATATGAAAGATTTTTCAATTAATACCACTACAGGGTTAAAACACACAATTACTGGCCATTAGCGTTTATTGTTGAAACCATTGCAGCCCATGAAAAACATATTGCTGTTCTTTGCCGCTTTGATGACCACATGCATATTTGCCTGTAAGCAGCAAACATCACCATCTACTAACAAAGACACTACTCAAACAACGCTTGCCATCAAGAATAAAAAGGTAGCGGTAATCAATAATCCCGATAAGAATTACTCCAAACTTGCAACTGTACCAGACCCGTGCATTAAATGCCTGATAGGAGTTGTACAAAAAACAGGTGAATTTAAAAAGACTGGCTTAGCTGCTAACTCTTCTGATGTGAAATATGAGATCAATTGGGTGGCCGCCCAAACCACAGCCGATTCTACCAGTAAACGCAGCCCAACAAATGCGGTGAGGCTGGATGTTATGAATAAAAATAGATCAGGTAAAGCACTGGCCTCTTTTATTTACGATAACACGAATGGAAAACTTTACTTTTTCGAAGAAAACAGCAAAAAAGAGATTACTGCGAACGCTAACGACTTGAAAGCGATACGAAGAACGTGTTATTGGGGCGTGGCATCTGCAAAATAAGTAAAATCAGTTGTTAAGAATTTAGATAATAATTGAAATGCTATGTTAGCATAGTAAGATGTACGTATTTTGATACAAAATGATGATTTTTGAATTTTTGAGATTTTTAGTTCCGATTTTTATAAATTTTTTCAAAAAAGTTATTGGATTTATAAAAATACTCTAAATTAGCGGCATAAAGACTGACTGATTTTATAAGGAACTATAATTAAACTTAAAAAATTCAAATTTATCATTAAAAATGGCAACAAAACTCGAGTACATCTGGCTTGACGGCTACAAACCAACTCAAAGCCTGCGCAGCAAAACAAAAATTGTTAAAAGTTTCAGTGGAAAGGTTGAAGATCTGGATAACTGGAGCTTTGATGGTTCATCAACCGAGCAGGCACCGGGCGGCTCATCAGATTGTATCTTGAAACCGGTTTTTACAGTTCCAGATCCACAAAGAAAAGATGCTTATCTTGTAATGTGTGAGGTATTAGACTCAAAAGGTCAGCCACACGAGTCAAACGGCCGTGCACATATTGAGGATGATGATAACGATTTTTGGTTTGGTTTTGAGCAGGAGTATTTCCTATGGGATCCTGCAACTAACAAACCACTTGGTTTCCCTGCTGGTGGTTATCCGGGTCCGCAAGGCCCTTACTACTGTTCAGTAGGTGCAAACAACGCTTACGGTCGTGAGATTGTTGAAGAACACTTAGATGCTTGTTTAGAAGCAGGCCTTAACGTAGAAGGTATCAATGCTGAGGTTGCAGCCGGTCAGTGGGAGTTCCAGATTTTTGCCAAAGGCGCAAGAGAAGCCGGCGACCAAATTTGGGTTGCACGTTACTTATTGGAGCGTATAGGTGAGAAATACGGAGTATCGATCAACTGGCATTGTAAACCGCTTGGTCAGTTAGACTGGAACGGTTCTGGTATGCACGCTAACTTCTCTAATACTTTATTGCGTACCGCAAACAGCGAAGAGAAATTCAAAGCAGTTTGTGAAGCATTCCGCCCGGCAGTTGCTGATTGTATTGCCGTTTATGGTGCTGATAACGATCAACGCTTAACCGGTAAACACGAAACAGCTTCTATCCACGACTTTAGCTATGGTGTGTCAGACCGTGGTGCATCTATCCGCATCCCGCTTTACGCTGTAGACCATAACTGGAGCGGTTACCTTGAAGACCGTCGCCCTAACTCTGCTGCAGATCCATACAAAGTAGCTGCAGTTATAATTAAAACAGTAAAATCTGCCAAGATTTAATCTTTGCAAACTGGATATACAGATCCTCCGGTGCTTATGTACCGGGGGATTTTTTGTTTAAATACTTTAGGTAATCCCCGCCGGGAATAGCGATGGCATACTCAACGCTTCTATTGTAAACATATACCCAGGCTTGCATAATGCCTCTGATGGTTTTCACAGGGTGTATTTCGCGTCGATAGAGATTAGGCTGCTCTTCATCAGGGCCAACGCTTTCATAGTAGTCCAGGCGTCTGAGTATCTCCGGCTGATCCCTCATTTCAAACACACTTCCATAAACCTCTTGATCGACTTTTGACGATATAACTATGCCGGGATATTCGCCCAGATCGTAAAGTTGTCCTTGTAGATGACCAAAAGTTACAAATGAACAATTTTGTTTAAGGTATGATCCAAATTCGTTATCAGAGTTTAGTAAGGTGCCATATATAAAGAGAAGGTCTGTCATGGTATAATTCTGATGAGGCTTATACTGATTTTAAGCCCTAATTTATTCCAAATTATCTTAAATTGGCATTTTATACAGCTGAAATGAATATAGACCAGGTTATAGCTCATATTAAAGACAATAATGTTCAAAAAATAAAATTTGCGTTTGCTGATATAGATGGCATTTTGCGTGGTAAGGTGATCAGCAAACAAAAATTTCTGGATGGCTTGCAAGGTGGTTATGGATTTTGTGATGTGGTTTTTGGTTGGGATAGCACCGATGCACCCTATGATAATGTTGAGGTGACCGGCTGGCACAGCGGCTATCCTGATAAACAGTGTTATATCGATCTGTCGACTTTTCGGATGATCCCCTGGGAAGATAATGTGCCTTTTTTTATAGCTGATTATACAGGTCCTGATAAAAAGGCATTGGATGTATGTTCAAGAAGCTTGCTTAAAAAGATAATAAATGAGTGCGATGAATTAGGCTACGTAGCGCAATTTGCACAGGAATTTGAATGGTTCAATTTTTATGAAACACCGCAGAGCCTTCAGCATAAAGGTTTCAGGAATTTGGAACCATTATCTCCGGGTATGTTCGGCTACTCTATATTAAGGCCCTCTCAAAATAGGTCATTCTACAACGACTTGTTTGATAAGCTTACCCAATACCAAATACTAATTGAAGGCTTACATACAGAAACAGGGCCGGGAGTATACGAAGCAGCTATACACCACGCACCAACTTTAGAAGCTGCAGACAGGGCGGTGCTTTTTAAAACTGCGGTGAAAGAAATTGCATCGCAGCATGGCTTAACTGCAACCTTTATGGCAAAATGGAATGAAAATTTGCCTGGCTCCAGTGGGCACATCCACCAAAGTTTATGGTCGGCGGATGGTGGTAAGAACCTATTTTACAATGGTACAGACCTAAACAAGATGAGCGAATTGCATAAACAGTACCTGGCCGGCCAGCTTTATTGTATGCCGCACTTATTGCCAATGTATGCCCCGACCATTAACAGCTATAAGCGCCTGGTAGAAGGTGCCTGGGCGCCAACTACCATCACCTGGGCAATTGATAACCGAACAACAGCGCTGAGGGTTATTAATACAGTTGAGAAAAACACCCGGTTAGAGACCCGCATACCCGGCTCAGATACCAATCCCTATCTCGCTATTGCGGCAGCACTGGCATCAGGCCTATATGGCATAAAAAACAAACTTAACTTGGACATTGCCGCAACAAAGGGTAACGGTTATGAGAATAAATCTAACGGTGTGCTGCACAATAACTTATTTGATGCTGCTACTGCAATGCAAAATTCTCCTGTTGCTAAAGAATTATTTGGCGATGGATTTGTAAAACACTTTACTCAAACCCGCTTGTGGGAACATAAGCAATATGCCAAAAGTGTGAGCGATTGGGAATTGAAAAGATATTTTGAAGGGATATGATCAGATTATTTGTAGTATCTACATTTAAAAACGGTAAACAATAGTATATTAGCCTCATTAACCAATGTATTACTTGGGATCAGGTCGCTCGATCCCGGTTCATAAAATGGACTTTCACCTAATTATAAGATCGGCCTGGGAGGGTTACGATAAATCTAAGACGATCCGCAGCGTTGATGATATCAGTGCAATGGTGTCTACAAATCACGTGTACCGCATCACCTTTGATGACGATGATATTGTTATCGCCAAGCTATCATTCTTTGGCAAGTTTGAGCATTTTAAAGAAGATCATCGTATTATACAAGCACTATCAAACAACCTGTTGTACCCGTTCGAGAATCTGCTGTCTAAGTCCTTGCTTAAGAATAACAGGGTCTATATCTATCGCTACAAAAGCGGTAAAGATGATGCCTGGGTGGTTTTTTACAACCCAACCCGTATGGCAGAACGTTTGCCCCGCAGGTTAGATGATGATATGATCAGAAAACTGGGTAGCCAGATAGGCAAATTCCATAAAGCCTGCTCAAGGGTTAAGAACGTGGTACCCAAATCATCAAAAACACTTCGAACAGATATTTACGACCTGCAAAGACAGTTAGATAAAGATGAGCAGAAATTTGGCACCCGTGCACAGGTAGATCTTTTGAAATACCATTGCGAGCAATTCCTGAAAAACCGGTCGCGGTATAACATGAGCTCGTTTGAGATCATACCTGTTTTTATCGACTGGAACATTGGTAATTTCTCGGTCACGGCCGACTTGGAGTTGTTTTCGCGCTGGGATTACGATTGGTTTAGGATGAGTTACCGTTTGCTTGATTTTTACTTTTTCAGCAGGGTAGTATCAGATGCCGGCGACCGTACCGTGTTCAGTTACGTGATAGGCCCAATGATGGAAGACCGGTTTATACTGTTCTTACAGGAATATCACAAAATTAACCCAATAACGGCAGATGAGATACGCTTTTTGAAGGAAGCTTACCGTTTCTTTATTCTTAATTATGTAATAAAAGATGGTAAATACTTTTTTAGCGAGCAATATGCAAAGAAATTACAGGCAGAAGCAATGGAAATATATTTGCCATCAGTAGATAGGGATTTCGATGCCGAAAAAATTATAAAGGCGTTAGGGCTTGAATGAGTGGTTGATTAAGTTAATTAAGTGAGTAGTTAAAATACCCTACACGATGAACTAATGAACCAATAAACTAATGAACAATTGAACTAAAACATGAAACGCATTGAGGATTTCAAATCGATTATAGACCGTTACGACGTTGTTTTTTTTGATGCGTTTGGTGTGCTGAAAACCCATAGTGGCTTGCTGCCGGGTATAGAAAGAACATTTGCCTATCTCGAAGCCCAGGGCAAAGAGTATTACATTGTTACAAACGATGCCTCTCGCAGCCCTGCGCAGCTTGCGGAATCTTATCATAAAAAAGATCTTCACTGCGTATCAGCAGATAGGATAATCTCATCGGGACAGCTTACTAAAGAATACCTGGAATTAAAGGTACATGATGGTTACGTGGCTTATTTGGGTACAGAAGAGTCTGCGCATTATATAGAAAGTGCCGGCTTAAAAACGCTACCGGTACGCGATGTGGACAGTACCAATATTGACAAAGTAAATGCGCTGGTATTTATGGATGACGAGGGTTTCGATTGGTTTCATGATATCAACAAAACCGTTAACCTGTTGCGCAAGCGTACCATACCGGCTATTGTTGCCAATACTGATTACGCTTACCCGGTATCAAAACACGATGTGAGCATTGCCATTGGTGGTATAGCGCAAATGATAGAAACTATAGTGGGCAAAAGGTTTATTCGGTTTGGTAAGCCTGATTCGCAAATGTTTATGTTTGCTTATGACCTTATAAGAGACTACCGTCCGATCAGCAAAAAGCAGATTGTCATGGTCGGCGACACGCTTCAAACAGATATCATTGGCGGTAATAAATTTGGTTTAGATACGGTATTGGTATTATCCGGCAATACTTTGCCACAAGATGCAGATAACCGTATACAGGCCACAGGCATTGTGCCTACCTATATTTGTGAAAGTGCAGTTTTAGGGCCTGAGGATTTGAATTTTTAATCTATGAAAAGAGTTGTTATCGGTTGTTTTATGTTGCTTTTCACGCTAATTTCATCAGCGCAACAAAAAACTTTTACAAACCCCTTGCTGCCGTCAGGTGCCGATCCCTGGGTAATAAGGCACGGTGATTATTACTACTATACCAATTCTACCGGCAGCAACCTGACTATTTGGAAAACAAAGAACATGGCCGATCTTGGAAAGGCGCAGAAGCAAGTTGTTTGGACGCCGCCTGCCGGTAAAAGCTATTCAAAGGAACTTTGGGCTCCTGAATTACATTATCTAAGCGGTAAATGGTACATCTACTTTGCTGCAGACGATGGGGATAACAATAATCACCGGATGTACGTAATTGAAAATTCATCTGAAGATCCAACAAAAGATATGTGGACTTTTAAAGGGCGGGTAGGAGATGCCACTGATAAATGGGCTATAGACGGATCGGTTTTCGAACACAGGGGCCAGTTATATATGATCTGGTCTGGCTGGGAAGGCGATTTCAACGGTCAACAGGATATTTACATTGCAAAAATGAAAAATCCGTGGACTATAGAAAGTAAGCGTTCCAAAATATCGGGCCCCTTGTTTGATTGGGAAAAAAACGGCGACTTAGGTAAAAAAAGTAACCCACCACATGTTAATGTGAACGAAGGCCCCGTAATATTGATTCATGGCGATAAGGTTTTCCTTATATACTCTGCAAGTGGTTGCTGGACTGATTTTTATGCATTAGGTATGCTTACCGCATCTTACGGTAGCGATCTTTTGGATGCCGATTCCTGGAAAAAATCTGACAAGCCCGTATTTCAGCGTTCAATAGAAAAAAGCGTGTATGCGCCTGGTCACAACTCGTTCTTCAAATCGGCAGATGGGAAAGAGGATTGGATAATTTATCATGCCAATTCAAAGGCGGGGCAAGGCTGTGGCGGTTTTCGTTCGCCAAGAATGCAAAAATTCACCTGGAATGCAGATGGCACACCAAACTTTGGTGAACCTGTCGCTGAAGGGACTGTTTTGAAAGCACCATCAGATAAGTAAATCAGAAAATTAGTAATTCATATTATGACAAACACATTTAATAAAGCAACTTTGGCAGTAATGCTGGCAGCAAGCGTAGCGTTTACGGCTTGTAACCAAGCTGCAAAAAAATCAGAAACAACCATGACAGATAGTACCCAAACCAAACCACAGCTACCTCAGGCTTCAGCATTTGAGAAAACCATTAACGGCAAACAAACTCACCTTTACATCCTGAAAAATAAAAATGGGATGGAGGCTGCGGTAACCAATTATGGCGGGCGTGTTGTAAGCTTGTTAGTGCCCGATAAAGATGGTAAGCTAACGGATGTGGTTTTAGGTTTTGAGAACGTTGATGGTTTTATCAATTCAAAAGAACCTTACTATGGTGCAACTATCGGCCGTTTTGGTAACCGTATTGCAAAAGGCAAATTTAAACTGGATGGCAAGGAATACACCTTAGCTATCAACAACGGACAAAACACTTTACACGGTGGTCATCCGGGTTTCCAGGAAGTGGTTTGGGATGCAAAACAGATAGATAGTGCAACACTTGAGTTAAGCTACCTTGCTAAAGATATGGAAGGCGGTTTTCCGGGCAACTTAAACGTTAAAGTTACCTACCAGATAACTGATGATAACGCCATGAAAGTAAGCTATTCTGCTACTACAGATAAAAGCACGGTGGTTAACCTAACCAACCATGCCTTCTTTAATTTAAACGGCGAGGGAAGCGGCACTATCTTGGATCACTCAGTTCAAATGGCTGCAGATAATTATACCCCGGTAGATAGCACTTTGATACCTACAGGTAAAATTGAAGCCGTAGCAGGCACACCGTTTGATTTTACGAAATCCACAAAAATTGGCGAACGTATTAATCAGCAAAACGAGCAGTTAAAGAACGGCAAAGGTTATGACCATAACTTCGTGTTAAGCAAACATGACATCAGCACGCCGATAGCTACAGTAATTGGTGACAAAAGCGGTATCAAAATGGAAGTGTTTACAGAAGAGCCCGGGCTGCAGTTTTACAGTGGCAACTTTATGCAGAGCCAAAATACGATGAAACACGGCAAAAAAGATGAATATCGTACATCATTCGCCCTGGAGACACAGCATTATCCTGATTCTCCAAACCAGCCAACTTTTCCTTCAACAGAGTTGAAACCCGGCCAAACTTATAAAACGCAATCTATTTACAAGTTCAGCGTGGTTAAATAATACGCTTTTACTGATTACCATAAACACAAAGAGACACGATTTTCGTGTCTCTTTGTGTTTATGGTAACATCACTCTCCCCAAGCTGTGATAACAACGGAACGACTACCACCATGGTCGCGATGTTCACAAAGGTAGATGCCTTGCCAGGTTCCTAAAGCCAGGCGGCCATTGGTGATAGGAATGGTTACCGAGCTGCCTAACATGGCAGCCTTTAGGTGAGCGGGCATATCGTCCGCACCTTCATAATCATGCAGGTAATCAGGGTCGTTCTCAGGGACTGCCTTGTTGAAGTACATTTCAAAATCCTGGCGCACGGTTGGGTCGGCATTTTCGTTTATACAAAGCGATGCAGACGTATGCTGAATAAATACCTGCAGAATTCCTGCTTTTAACTGGCTTATCTGCGGTAAAGTGTTAGTAATTTCTTTTGTGATAATATGGAAACCACGCCTTGCCTGCGGTAAATGAATAATCTGCTGAAATATTTTCATATTAATAATACAAACTGATCTTGCATTATGTTCAAATTAAACCGATCCTTAACGGATAACATAAGCAACGTATCTGTAACATATTGACTGTGACGTAATCAAACAAATATGAAAACAAAAGAGACCTTTAACCTAAATGGTAAAAACCTGGTTAACAAAATAAAAGAATTGATAGAAGAGGGTAACATCACCCGCATCACTATTAATGATAAAGCAGGCAAAGAGCTACTGAGTTTCCCATTAGCGATAGGTGTTGTAGCTGCCGTGCTGGCACCTATATTGGCTGCTGTTGGTGCGTTAGCCTTAGTGGTTGGTGAATGTTCGCTAACGGTAGAACGAGAAGGCGAGACTGCTGCCGGCAACGATAATGAACAGCCGCTTTAAGCGGATGGAAGGTTAACTGTAAAAGAAGATCCGGAACCTATGCGGCTGTTTACGGTAATTGAACCATTATTTGCTTCGGCAAATTCCCTGCAAAGCAGAAGACCAAGGCCGGTGCCTTTTTCATTGCCGGTACCTCTTGTGCTGATATTACCCAAGTCGAATATCTCATCTAACTTATCGGAGGCAATGCCAATGCCATTGTCTGTAACAGTAATTGAAACCTTATGGTCGTCATGCTTTTCTGCTGAGATGGTTACGTTGCTGTTTTGAGGGCTAAACTTAACAGCATTTGATAAAAGATTCCTGATGATAAACTCAAAGTGATCCGGATCTGCAAAAATGCTCAAGTTATCCCTTACCTTATTTTCAATAACAACGTCTTTGTTTCCTGCAACGCCACTTAAAAATGTTGCTGCTTTATTCACCAGGTCGCGCCCGTTAAAGGCAGATGGATTTATCGGTATCCCCTTGATCTGCTTTTGCCCCCAACGAAGCAGGCTATCCAAAGTTTCTAAAGATACCGTGGTGTTGTTTTTAAGTTGATTTAATAACTCTTTGCGCTGGCCCGGCTCCAGGTCATCATCATCAACAATATCGAGTAGATTTATCACCGAAATGAAGGGCGACCTCAGATCATGGCCTAATATGGAGAAGAGCTTATCTTTAACCATATTTGACTCTTTTAGCTCTGCGTTGGTTTTGTTGAGCAGATAATTAAGCTTGCGTGTGCGGAAGTAAAAATAAACCAGCACCATCAGGATAATAAAAACTGCTACTATTACGCCGTAAGATATACGCTGCTGCAGATCGCGCTTATTGTTATCAAAGCGAAGTTGTTGCTCTCTCGCTTTAGACTGGTTTAACTCGTAGGCATTTTGTAAGCTTACGATCTGCCTGCTCATTTTTTTATAGTAAAACTCGTTCGCTATTTGGTACTGCCTGTTGCGAGCTTTATATGCCTCCGGGTAATTCCTTTGCAATTCGTAAATATTGGCAATGGCGTTTAGCTCATCTACCTGTTCCTTGTAAGCTTTACGGCTTTCGGATAGTTTTAAAGCTTGCTGCCAGTACGCCAATGATTTGGCCGGATTAATATTACCATACGTGGTTGCAAGCCCCATCAGCGTCTGTATCTGCCTGATGTAGTTATTTATCTTTCTGGCCTTGGCCAAGGCTATATGCTGCAGCTTAATAGAAGTAATGGTGTCGCCTCCTTTTGCATAAACAGATGCTAAAGTATTGGTCAGCGTAATGTTGAGCCCCTGGTATTTAGGTACCTCACTTAATTTCAATCCCTTAAGCAGATAAGGCTTAGCCTCGTTTAACCGGCCGGTTTCACGATAGGAGATAGCAATATCGTTAAAAAGGTTTAGGGAAAGATTAGAAAACGGTAAACCGGCATTTAATTTCTCAGCTATATGGTAGTACTGTAACGCACGGTCATGTTTTTTCTGGCCGGCATAAGCTTCACCTAAAGTGATGTAAGCTTCCATTTGGCCAAATTTGTCGGCAATATGCTGGCTTAGTTCTAAGGCAGTTAAGAAAAATCCGGTTGATCGATCGTACTGACCTTTACGCAGCTCTACTACACCTAACCGGATGTTTTCTGTAGCCATACCTTTACTGTCACCTATAATGCGGTATAGTTCAAGCGCTTGCAAATATTTTTTCCTGGAACTCTCAAATTCGCCAACGTTATCATCTATCATGCCTAACTGGTTAAGCATAACGGCTTGACCCTTTTTGTTGTGGGTAGTTTTGGCTAATTGTAAACCAAGATTGGCGTAAAATACCGCTGAGTCGGGCTTATCGTATCGGTATCTGGAAACCAGTTTATTGTAAAGCTCGATCTTATTGGTATCTGCAGCCGGGGTGATTTTTTGAATAGCCGCAATACCTTTATTTGCCGATAACGCAAAGAGGATGCTTATAACGCAAAGAAGAAAAATACGCGCGGCAGTATTCACGGTATGTTTAAATGGGAATCAATCAACAGGGCTTCAAATATACAAAATATCTGCTGTTGTAAAGTTCTAACCTTAAAGCATATTACACATTAGTTAAAGTAATTTGTGAACAGATATATCTTGTAATTTAATGCAGCGTTAACATGAATGTTCACATTTTTACATTAAAAATTGAATGTTTAAAAACAACATTTGCTATAGTTTGTCATTAATATATAAATCTTAAACAACATGGTCATCTTAAAGCTTAAAACCGATTCAGATACTGAAAAACACGTAGAAATTGTTGCAGAAAGAGGGGTGTGGGGAAGCGGACTCTATAAGATTTTTTCTTCAAGGTTCCTGGGTAAGTTTACCCATAAAGACATGCTAAACGAGCCAACTGACGAAAATGATCCTAATTTTTTGGGAGAGATCAGTATCGATAAAGACGAAGAAAAGTGGGAGTACAAAGGCACAAAGCTTAAAATACCTGAACTGAAGAAGATAGCAGACTTCATATTTGATTACAAAGCACCGGACGCGGTGTATTAGCATACAAAAAGAGGCGGTTTTAAAACCCGCCTCTTTTTATTTTATCCTTGTGCTGCCTCTTCGATCTTGGCGATATCTATCTTATCCATTTGCATCATGGCCTGCATCACTCTTGCAGCTTTTTCTCTGTCCGGATCAGCGAGAAGTTTCCCTAATATTGGGGTGCAGATCTGCCAGGATAAACCAAACGGGTCTTTAAGCCAACCGCAGCGTGATTTTTTTCCACCATCAGCGGTGAGTTTCTCCCAATAATAATCTATTTCTTCTTGTGTATCGCAATTGATAAAGAACGATACAGCCTCATTGAATTTAAAATGCGGCCCACCGTTAAGCCCCATAAAATCCTGGCTGTGCATTCTGAATTGTCCACTCATCAGGCATCCTTCCGGCCCTGGGCCTTCTTTGCTATAGCTGTTTGTATAAGTGATACTGAAGTCGTCAAAAACAGACTTGTAAAAGTCCATCGCTTGCTGCAGGTTGTTATCAAACCAAAGAAAAGGGATTATCTTTTTCATAATTCATATATATAATCCAAAGATACGGTGTAAACGAACGCCGGGTAGGGGCTGAACGCGACAAAAATAGATGCTGATCAGGCTGTTAGATCCTGCCGAAAAATATGGTCCACTTGCGCATGCGATTCAAAGGAAGGGCATTAAGCTGGTCTTTTGTAAGTTGCCAGGTCCAGTTTTCAGATTGACTGGCTGGCGTATTCATTCGCGCACTTTCATCAAGATCGAGCCAGTCTTGTATGGGGATTAGTGATAAGTCACAAACAGATGATAACGCTTCTTTTATAAGCACTTTAGTTATGTTACTCTTCTTTGGTATTGTGCCGGTATATCTTTTCAGGTTTTTCAGCGATGTTTTATAGGCGTCTTCATTAAACCAGCCTAAGGTGGTGTTATTGTCATGCGTACCTGTGTATACTACATCAGTAGGCTTATGCTGATGACTGATATGTGGGGAACTTGCAATGTCATCTCCGAAGGCAAATTGCAATACTTTCATACCCGGCAGATGGTAGCGATCCTTAAGCTCATATACAAGTTCATCGATCTCACCAAGATCCTCTGCGACGAAAGGCGTGGCAGGGAACGCTTTTTTAAGCTCATCAAAAAAGTCGCTGCCGGGCCCTTTCATCCACGTCCCATTGATAGCTGTTTTTTCTTCGGCAGGTACGCTCCAGTAGGCCGAGAATGCTCTAAAGTGATCTAATCGCAAAAGATCATACCATTCCAGGTTTTTTGCTATCCTTTTTATCCACCAATCATAACCTGTTTTCTTAAGGTTTTGCCAATCAAAAGTTGGCATGCCCCAAAGTTGTCCTTCCTCATTAAAGTAATCCGGTGGCACGCCGCAAATGCTTGCCATGTTCAGGTCTTCGTCAAGATCAAATAGCCCCGGATTTGCCCAAACATCTGCAGAATCATGACTGATGTAAAATGGAAGGTCACCAAATATTTTGATGCCCAAATTATTGCAATAGGCCTTAAGTTGGTGCCATTGCGTGGTAAATATAAATTGATACCACTTTAATTCAGCCAATCTTTCCTCATGTTCAACCGAAAGTTCGTTGAGTGTTTTGCTATCGCGAAGTTTAAATTTGTTGTCCCATTTTTGCCATGGCGCATCGTCGTTGATCTCTTTCAGAAGCGAATAGAGTGCAAAATCGTTCAGCCACCATTCTTCCTTTTTACAAAATTCAGCAAATGCAGTTTTATTTTCAACGGATGTGTTGAAATGCTTCCAGGCTAATTCAAGTAATTGAAATCTCGCGCTTTCGGCAGCAATAAAATCAACTTTGCTTCCCGGGATTATTTTAAACTTCTGCAGCTCATTATCAGTAAGTAAACCATCTTTTACTAATAACTCCGGGCTTATCAGCAATAAATTACCAGCCTGACTTGACGTGCCACTATAAGGTGAAAAGGCATCCGTTTCGCTTACGGCATTAAGCGGTAGTATTTGCCAGTATCGCTGATTAGCAGCCTTTAGTTGGTTGGCAAAAGCAAAGGCATTGCTGCCAAAATCTCCGTTGCCAAATGCAGAAGGCAAAGACGTAATATGCAGCAATACACCGGCACTCCGTGCACTGTCTGACGGTTTAAGATGTAATACGGTCAGCGGCAGATCTACCAGGATCTTCTTTAGTTTGATCTCTGCTTTAAGCGAGATGTCTTTACCAGTGATGGCATCACTACAGCGTGGCGGCGCTTCATTCGGAAGCAACACAATGGTGTCGGCCCAATGCTTTGCATCATATTTATCAATGCCGTTCTCAGCAACGTTGGTTAACGTTAGCGGTGCAATTGTTATGATCCATTGGTCTTTGAAAACACGTGCAAATGCAATTACGTCGTTAGCATGTTTGCCTTTGACTTGTAGTGGCAAATAGTTGCCATTAGAGAAATTTCCTATCGACGATCTTAGCTTCAATAGTCTTTGAAGTAAGTGTAGTTTGAATGAGCCATCGTTTTGTATCCATGCTTTAGCGCCGAAGCCTTCCTGCAGTAAATTTTGTCTCAGCTCATAATCAACCGGTCTGCGGTTATCCGGGTCTACCATGCTCAAGTCCCAAAGTTCACAGCCCTGATATAGATCCGGTACTCCCGGGCAGGTTAGTTTAAGTGCCACCTGAGCATACGAGTTAATAGCACCATACTGCGCAACTTTTTTATAGAATGCTTCAAAGCTTTTCCAAAATGGACTTGTATCATCCAGAAGATTCAAGGCAAACGCTTTTGTCGCGTTTTCATAATCTTCGTTTGGCGATGCCCAGTTGGAATGTACTTTAGCTTCCCGTAAAACTTTCTCTAAATAAGCACTTAAGCGCTCTTTATATGTTTCGAGGTCTTCAGTGCCTCCTGCATAAGTGCCGATAAATGTTTGATATATAAAATACTCGTCGTTGGTATCAGGAGCGTCACCTTGTTTTAAACCGGCATTTATCTCACGCCATTTGTTCACTTTATCAAACCACTCATCACCAAGATGGCTTAAAACATTTAAACGGGTGCGTACATCTTCGCCTCGTTTGGTGTCATGGGTAGATGTTCCATTTAAAGCCAGCGGCCATTGTTGTTGCCGTGCCTCCATCAATTGATGAAACTGATCTGCTGTTACACCAAAAGCGTCTGGTGCGTCGCCAACCTCGTTATGTGCAATAAAGCGGTTGTAAGTATACATCAGCGTATCTTCAACGCCCTTAGCCATCAACGGCCCGCTGAATTGCATGCAGCGTTGATAAAACAGTAGTAAGTTTTCATTAGTACCCGACTCAAACAAGCCAATTTGATCTTTTAAAACGGATGCAAGTTTGTCCTGCTCATCATCATTTAACGGCCACTTATTACCATAAAAACGGTACACGGGAAGATCTATCAACAGATTGGCTATTGAATTTTTTACCCTCTCGGCTCCCGACCTATCTCCCAAACCCAATTCAAAATAATAATTGGTAAGGTTATCCAGTTCACCATTCATATAGGTTGTTAGGATCAGCCTCTTTTTGCGGTGTATCTGATTTTCGACCGCTGTAGAATTCCCAATAAGTTTTTGGTAGTGTTTGTTAAAAGCTTTTTCCGCTTTTTTATCGGTAAACAAATTATTCACCTGCGCCAAAAAATCGTAGCCACTGGTACCTTGTATAGGCCATTGCGATAGCTCTTCGCCATGTTCTAATATCTTTTCAGCTACAATGTAAACATCATCGCCAACAAGTTGGCGCAAACGTTCTGTGTATTGCTCGGGATCATACAAACCGTCAATGTGGTCTATACGCAAACCCTGGATGATACCTTCATTTATGAGTTGAACAATAAACTGATGGAAATGATCAAATACTTCCTGCTTTTGGATGTTCAAACAGATCAAACTATTTACCGTGAAAAACCGGCGGAAATTGATTTGGTTATCAGTTTCCTTCCAGCTGCATAAACGGTAATATTGCTGTGAAGCAAGCTCCGCTAAACGAGTTTTATTTTTATTTATGGAGACAAGATCGGCTTTTTGTAAGCCAGTCGTAGCGGCGTTATTCAACGGCCAGCGCTGGTCTGCATAAGCCAAAAAGAATTCCTCATTTTTGTTAATTATGCTTAAGTCGCCATTATCAATCACATTTTGCAGATCATCACCCAGAAACGGGACCATAACAGGCCCTTTAAAGAATGCGCCATCTGCCAGGCTCTGGTCGAAGTAATCCTTATATTTTGATTGCGGACCGTTCTTTAACACATCCATCAACCACTTATTATCGTAATGGAATGCCATGTGGTTGGGAACGATATCCTGCAGCCAACTTATACCAGCTTCTTTAAGCTTAAAGCTGATTTCCCTCAACTCCTCAAGCGTCCCTATTTCGGGGTTGATAGATAGCGGATCGGTGCCATCATAACCGTGATTACTACCTGGTACCGCACTGAAAATAGGGGAGGCATAAAGCGTTTTTATACCCAGATCTGTCAGGTAGGGAATGATGGCTTCAAGGTTCTTAAATGTAAAATCTTTATGAAACTGTATCCGGTAGGTAGAGATAGGGTCAAACATGATCTTTGGCGTAAATAATTATTGATTCAGGTTTGATTATTTTTGGTTGCTGACCGGCGGATGAGGAAGAGAAAATAATCTTGCCTCCGGCTGGTGGTTCAAAGGTTTGCTCTGTTTTGGAGAAATTCATGAAGCAGTAAACGTGCTGCACATCCTGCCAGCGGCGCAATTGTAAGATCTGTTTTTCCTCGTCACAGCTCACCTCAAGTTGTTTTCTGTTGTTATTTTTTAAAGCCGGAGTTGACTTTCGTAAAGCGATCAACTGTTTGTAGTAACCAAGCATTTGTTGGTGATCCGCCTCCTCAAGACTGTCCCAATTTAGTTTTGATCTTTCAAACGTCTCCGGCGATTGAGGATCCGGCGCTTCGCCTTCCGCATGGAAAGCTTTAAACTCATTGCGGCGGCCATCTCTTACAGCTTTGATGAGTTCCTTGTCCGTATGGCTAACAAAGTACAAGAAGGGATTTTGCTCGCCGTATTCTTCTCCCATAAACACCATTGGCAAATAAGGGCTTACCATTATCGCAGCAGCCATGAGCTTTTGCATATTAACGCTGAACAAATTGCTTGTTCGCTCGCCGAGCATGCGGTTACCTACGTGGTCGTGGTTTTGAGTAAAAACAACAAACTGTTCGCCGGGGTTATCTGCTTTGGTACCAAATGTTTTCTGGCGGCCCTCCGAATAAACACCATCGTAGACATAAGCATCCTGGTAAGCTTTTGCAAGATGTTTAATGCCTTCAAACTCGGCATAATAGCCGGTTTTATCGCCACCTGCGGTTACACGTAATGCATGGTGAAATTCATCTATCCATTGTGCATCCATCCCAAAACCGTTCTGTATTAGCGGATTGATAAAACGATTGTCGTTTAGATCAAATTCGATGATCAGGTAATGCTTATTTCCTGTTTCCGCCATCAATCCGTCCACACGCTCACGTATTTCATGCAGGATGTGTTTAGGACCGAAATCTTTTATGGCGTGCACAGCATCTAACCGTAAAGCATCTATCTTGAAATCACTAAACCACATCAAAACGTTTTCTATGATATACTTTCGTACCTCATCAGATCCGGCATCGTCAAAGTTAATGGCATTACCCCATGGAGTATGATATTTATCGGTAAAGTAAGGGCCAAATTCGTTAAAGTAGTTTCCTTCAGGTCCTACGTGGTTGTAAACCACATCCAATATAACTGCAAGACCTTCTTTGTGGCAAGCATCTACCAGGTCGGCCAATCCCTGTGGACCTCCATAAGAACTTTGCGCCGCATACGGAAATACTCCGTCGTATCCCCAATTACGTTCGCCGGGGAATTGTGCAACAGGCATAATTTCAATAGCGTTAACACCAAGTTCTTTCAGGTATTTTAATTTGGTGACAACACCATTAAAATCCCCACAGGGCGTAAATGTACCAGTGTGCAACTCATAAATTATATAATCTGCCAAGGGTATGCCTGGCTGTGCTTGAGTAGGCAATTCTAACTTTACTATTTCAGAATATCCGTGCACGCCTTGCGGCTGGGAGCGAGAGTCAGGGTCTGGAAGTTCCTTTTTACCATCAAGTCTGAATTTGTAAAGGTCGCCGGGTTTAAGTTCATCTGTAATAAGCGTATGGTATCCTCTGGCTTGTTTTTGAAGATCAAAGGACTTACCGCTTTCTAAAACAAGTTCAACATTGGAAGCGTTTGGCGCCCAAAGCACTACAGAAATTTCGCTGTTATTGATAAATTTTATCCCCGGCACCAGATCCTTCCTATTTTTCATAATCAGTTAGCTTTGCTTCGCAGTACTATTACCGAGCGCCCCTCAACGGTGATCACTTCTTTTTTAGCTAAGGGCTGATCGGTGGTTTCATCGTTGCTGGTATCTAAAATGATCTCCCATTTTTTATTCACTAATACATTGGGGATGTGATATTCTAACTGTTCATAATGCGCATTGAAGATCACGTAGAAATCATCATCGGTAACCGGTTCGCCAACATTGTTTACTGTATGCAAACCCATACCATTTAAGAAAATACCCAACGATCTAGCAAAGTCATGGTTCCAGTTTTCTTCCTCCATCTCGTTACCTTCAGGTAAAAACCAGGCGATATCTTCCAGGCCTTTGCCCTTAACCGGCCTTCCTTGGAACCATCTTCTGCGGCGGAACGCAGGATGATCTTTACGTAACTGGATCAAACGCTTTGTAAACTCCAACAGTTCTTTATCAGCAGCAGCCCAGTTTAACCATGATATTTCGTTATCCTGGCAATAGGCATTATTGTTACCGTTTTGGGTGCGGCCAAATTCATCGCCTGCAACCAGCATGGGTACACCTTGCGATAAGAATAAAGTAGTTAACAGGTTGCGTTTTTGGCGGGCGCGGAGTTTGTTTACTTCCGGGTCATCGGTAGGCCCTTCGGCACCGCAGTTCCATGATCTGTTGTGGCTTTCGCCATCGTTGTTATCCTCACCGTTGGCCTCGTTGTGTTTTTCATTGTAAGTAACGAGGTCATTAAGGGTAAAGCCGTCATGTGCGGTGATAAAGTTGATACTTGCAGTAGGGCGACGGTTATCATCCTGGTAAAGATCGGGGCTGCCGGTAAAGCGCTGGCCAAACTCGCCAAGCATACTATCAGCACCTATCCAATAGTCACGGATACAATCGCGGAACTTGCCGTTCCATTCTGTCCATCCCGGCGGGAAGTTACCAACCTGGTAGCCACCTTCACCAATATCCCATGGTTCGGCAATCATTTTAGCCTGTGATATAATTGGGTCCTGGTAAATGATCTCAAAGAAACCACTTAACTTATTCACATCGTGCAACTCACGTGCAAGGGTGGCGGCAAGGTCAAACCTAAATCCGTCAACATGCATCTCTGTGATCCAGTAACGGAGGCTGTCCATAATGTAGCGCAGCACATTAGGCAGGTTGGCATTTAAGGTATTGCCGGTGCCGGTGTAGTCGTTATAGTAGCGTTTATTATCATCAACTAACCTGTAATATGATGCATTGTCAATACCCTTAAATGATAGGGTTGGCCCCATTTGGTTACCTTCTCCGGTATGGTTATATACCACGTCCAATATTACCTCGATGCCGGCCTTATGCAGTTCTTTTACCATTTGCTTAAACTCCTGCACTTGTTCGCCGCATGGCACGTTGCCTGCATAACGAATATCAGGAGCAAAGAAACCTATAGAGTTGTAACCCCAATAATTTGACAAGCCTTTTTCAAGCAAGTGACGATCATTGACAAACTGATGAATAGGCATCAGTTCTACTGCAGTAACCCCCAGCTCTTTCAGATATTTAATTGATGCCGGGTGACCAATAGCCGCGTAAGTTCCGCGGATCTCTTCAGGGATATCAGGATGCATCTGCGTAAAGCCCTTAACGTGCATCTCGTAAATAACAGATTGATAATAAGGAATACGAGGGAACTTATCGTCCCCCCAATCGAATGCAGAATCAATAACAACAGATTTTGGGATAAACGGAGCACTGTCAGTATCACTGTAGCTTAAGTCTTCATCAGCATTACCAACTTCATAGCCAAAAAGCGAATCATGCCAGTCTATCGTTCCTGATAAAGCTTTGGCATATGGGTCGATAAGTAATTTGTTGACATTAAACCTTTGGCCATTCTGCGGATCGTAAGGGCCGTCAACCCGGTAGCCGTAAAGCTGCCCAGGGTTAATACCAGGTAAATAACAATGCCATATCTGATGCGTACGTTCGGTTATTTTTATTTTCTCCTCAGGGGCATCACCATTGAAAAGGCAAAGCTCAACGCCGGTTGCGTTATCTGCATACAAAGCGAAATTAACGCCATTACCGTCCCACGTAGCACCCAGAGGATAAGGTTTTCCAGGATAGATTTTGTTCATGTTCTTTTAAAGGATAATATTCCTGAAATGTTTTTTGCAATCGTGATTTTCTTATTACGAAACAATTGTCGATTGACATTTGCTGCATTATATCAAAACTTTAAGCTTTTTGATAACAAATGATGCTAATGGTTGTTGCAAGGGAAATATTTAAGATATAACAAGCAGTAAATGGAAAAACATACCTACCAAACAGGTATCATAGGCAATTGTGCCTATTTAGCCCACATCAGTACAGATACAAATGTTGAATGGATGTGCTGGCCCCGTTTTGATAGTCAGTTTATTTTTGGTGGTATGCTGGACAGAAATAAAGGAGGCGAATTTTCCATTAAACCAATGGGAGAATATACCACTAAGCAATACTATTTAGAAAACACAAACATATTACGCACAGAGGTTACCTGCGAGAACGGGAAGTATCGTATCACTGATTATGCCCCGCGTTTTCGCAGGCATGATCGTTATTTTAAGCCGCTTATTTTACTACGCAAAATTGAGCCGCTTGAGGGTAATCCACGCATCAGGGTCATCTGCGATCCTGTTTGCGACTATGGCCGCAAGAAATGGACAAGGGCTTTGGGCAGCGATTCAATAGCATACACCAGCTGCGATGAACACATGACACTTACCTCAAATATCCCGCTAACCTACCTGGATGAGCAGGCATATTTTTCGCTTAACGATACCCGCTACCTGCTGTTAAATTATGGGGTTGAGATAGACCGTTCATTAGTTGGCCTTGCTGAGGAATATTTGCGTGAAACCACTGATTACTGGCGACTATGGATCAAGCACTCATCTATAGCCGGATACTTTCAGCCATATGTAATACGCTCAGCTTTGGCTTTAAAGATCCATCAGTACGAGGATACAGGCGCTATCATCGCGGCAAGCACCAGCAGTTTACCCGAGTTTCCGGGTAGTGGGCGTAATTGGGATTACCGCTATTGTTGGCTGCGCGATACATATTATGTGCTTACCTCATTAAACCACATCGGGCATTTTGAGGAGATGGAACGTTATTTTGGTTACGTAACAGATATCTCCTTCGGCGAAAGTACATTCAGGTACCAGCCGCTATACGGTATCGACGGCCGTAAAGATCTTACTGAAGAGATAATGGACCATCTTGAAGGTTACCTGGGTAACGGCCCGGTACGTATTGGTAACCAGGCATCAGAGCATATCCAGAATGACATTTACGGGCAGGTACTGGTCTCTTTGTTGCCGCTATACACAGATCATCGTTTTGTTTTTAGCGAACGCAAGGATTCTCATAAATGGATATCATCTATACTGGATAAAATTGAACGGACCATCGATGAAAAGGATGCCGGTATATGGGAGTTTAGGAACATAGCGCACATACATTGCTATAGTAATCTGTTCCAATGGGCTGGTTGTTGTGCTGCAGAAAAAATTGCGCTCACGATAAACAACGAAGAATTGGTTGAACGTGCGCTGGCACTAAAAGCCAGGGCAGCAGCGCATATAGAAAGTTGTTACGATCCGGTACGTAAAGTGTATACGCATGCTGCAGGCAGTCCGCACCTTGATGCGAGTACGCTGCAACTCATCATGATGAATTATCTCGATCCTTCATCGCAAAGAGCTAAAGACCACCTTATAGCGCTTGAAAACGAATTGAAAACAGAGGGTGGGTTATTCTTCAGATATATTCACCAGGATGACTTTGGCAAGCCCAAAACAACTTTCCTGATATGTGCCTTTTGGTATGTAGAGGCACTTGCCTGCGTTGGCCGCATGGACGACGCCATGCGCGAATTTGAAAAATTGATGAAATACTGTAATCACTTATTGCTGTTTAGTGAAGATGTTGATGAAAAGACCGGCAGCCAATGGGGTAATTTCCCGCAGGCGTACAGCCATGTAGGTTTAATGAACGCCGCTTACCGTATAGCAGTTAAGTTAGACAGGCCAATATTTTTATAATGGAAAGGCAGTTTAATGCGTGGTATAAACAAGTACCACATTTTCTATGGAACCTCATTATCATAGCCGCGGTACTGGCTATAGGCTTCGTAGTAAAATTTGTTGTTAAGCTGTTGCTGAATTACTATAAAAACAGGAAAGAAGCCGAGTATTCATTCTTGCGGTCTTTTGTTACGCATTTTAGCAGATCGCTTAATCATTTCATACCGCTTTTAACGCTTAACATCCTGTTGCCTTATTTTGCATTAAAGGATGATTATGCGGATGATGTAAAAAAGTGGTTAGGTATTTTGCTGTTAATATCATTTGCAGCGCTGCTTACCAATGCTATCAAAATTCTTGAAGACTTTATTTACTATAAATACGATTTAAATAAAGAGGACAACTTAAAAGAACGCAAAGTGCGCACGCAATTGCAGTTTGTGCGCAAACTCACTACTGTGCTTATCATCCTGATAACACTGGCGCTTATTCTGCTAAGCTTTGATAATGTTCGCAAGTTGGGTGCAGGTTTGCTTACAGGTGTAGGTATTGGCGGTATCATTATTGGTTTTGCTGCGCAAAAATCATTAGGCAACTTGCTGGCAGGTTTTCAGATAGCTTTTACACAGCCCATCCGTATAGATGATGTACTGGTAGTTGAAGGCGAATGGGGCAGGGTTGAAGATATAACCCTTACCTACGTAGTGCTCAATATATGGGACCAACGCAGGTTAATACTACCTATCAACTATTTTATAGAAAAGCCATTTCAAAACTGGACGCGTACTACATCACAGCTATTAGGCACCGTATTTTTATATGTAGATTATGAGGTGCCGATTGACTCGCTTCGTACCGAACTGACACGCTTATTGAACGAAACGCCGTTATGGGATAAGCGTGTTGGTATATTACAGGTTACAGATGTTAAACCAAGTACTATCGAACTCCGCGCTTTGGTTAGTGCACGTAATTCATCGATAGCTTTTGACCTGCGTTGCTATATCCGGGAAAACCTGATCAAATACCTCCAGCAGAACTACCCGGCCAGTTTGCCTAAAAATAGAATACAAATCGATTCCGCTCGCGATGCGTTCAAAAAAAGCTTTGCTTCTGATGTGTAAGTCGTCATTGTGTCTTCAAATGGTCATTTAGTATTGATAATCAATATTAAAAAATTAATTACTAATTAAAACCCAATATAACTTACGCTGTTTTTATAAGTACTTATCTATCTACTTATGAAATCAGTTTTTGTTATCAACGATAATAGCGTTGAAGCCAGGAGTGTAGCGGAGGCAGCATTGATGTTTGCTAAAAGCATAAATGCCGGTTTATTGATAGGGAGCAAGGTTATCAGATCTGAAAGCGTTGAACTAAGCCTGGTTTCGGGCACCGAAGATGACGAACATCACATTGATGAACACTTGTTTCATTATCTAAATGTTTTAAACCAGTACACGGAGGGCGATGAAACGTTAATACGTGAAGTTGATATCACGGATCTCGACAGCAGTTCGGTTGCGTCATTTATCAATCAAAACAACATTACTATGGTAATGGTACCGGCAGATCACGAACTGACATCCAATGCTATGGCAAAACAGCTCGATCTGCAAGTTGTCCTTAATAAAATATCAGTACCAATGTTGGTTTTGCCAGCAAATTGGTCTTACAAAAGCATACAAAGGCTTACTTACATCACAGATCTTCGGTGGTGCCGTACAGATGTTTTAGGTTATCTGAGTAAGCTAACACACCCTAATAAAACGGAACTGTTTATTGGCCACGTTGCTGCTTCCGGAATACCTGACATGAGTACCGACTTTGCGAAGCAGGTGTTTTTTGAGGTTGCTAAAGGGTGCGGTAATTACGAAAGACTAAATTTCCATCACATAAAATCAAATGATATTGCAACCGTGGCCGATGTGTTAGTTCATGCAATGAAAAACGATGCATTGGTACTGATCAACCACTCGCAACATTATAGTTATTTTATAGGTAAAAAGCTTAGCTTGAATCAACCGCAACTGATAAACGTGCCTTTATTATTGTACCCAAACTAACTGATAATAAATGCTTTTGTGATTGATATACAACGTTTTTTACCATACTAATAATTTTAGATTTATAAAACCTTACACATTAACAGCTGTTATGGACATCATGGAAAATCAAACCGAATCACGCGAGAGAACGAGGTACTCAGACAAAGAGCTTGAGGAATTCAAAGATATAATTATGCAGAAAAAAGCTATAGCTCAGGAAGAGTTAGAAGCACTATCGTCATCTTTAGGTAGCAGTAATCCAAACGGAACTGACGATACATCAGCTGCTTACTCAACTCTTGAAGATGGATCTGCTACTTTAGAAAAAGAAAGTTTACATCAATTAGCCGGTCGTCAGAAAAAATTTATAGAGCAATTAGACGCTGCATTGGTGCGTATTGCCAATAAAACTTACGGCGTTTGCCGTGTTACCGGTAAGTTGATACAAAAAGAACGTTTAAAAGCTGTGCCACATACCACATTAAGCATGGAAGCTAAATTGAAACAAAACTAAGAATCAGGTCATTCTGCTATCATGAAAGCCGGCTTATGTAAGTCGGCTTTTCTATTTTATAAATTTTTTCGAGAGGAATTAACTTTGTTATAAAAGCTGCCATTTCTCTTCTAAAGATTTTAAATTTGAGTATCAACTTAACCAAATGAACCCGAAAGTTAATTTCTATTTTGAAAAAGATAAGGCCTGGAAACAGGAAGTAAATAAGCTGCGTGCGATTGTTTTACAGAGCAGCCTTAATGAGGAGTTGAAATGGGGGCACCCTTGCTATACTTTAAACGGCGCTAATGTTGTACTGATCCATGATTTTAAGGGATACTGCGCTTTGCTTTTCTTTAAAGGCGCGTTGCTGAACGATGCCGATAGCTTGCTTGTGCAGCAAACGAAAAATGTACAATCGGCGAGGCAAATGCGATTTACCAACATTGATGATATTGTAAAATTAGAAAAGACAATTAAGTCATATATATTCGAAGCGATAGAAGTAGAAAAGGCCGGGCTTAAAATAGCGCTCAAGAAGACCAAGGAATTTACCATGCCCGATGAATTTGAGGCCAAGCTTAAAGAGTTACCTGACTTAAAAAAGGCATTTGAATCATTAACTCCTGGTAGGCAGCGAGGCTATCTATTGCATTTCTCATCGGCTAAACAAGCTAAAACCCGCGAAGCGAGAATAGACAAGCACATCTCCCGTATATTAGCAGGCAAAGGAATCGACGATTGAGAAAACTTGTTTCTTAACACTTTCTAATAAGTCTCTAATTTGTTTTTAATTAGTGTTTTAAGAAATTGTAAAATCGGTCATTTTCGTGTCTATATTGCTATATTTTTAGTTATTCGAGCAAACACTTAGTGTATTAAATGGTTACTTTTGCGCAAAATGCAATTAGTAATGCTTTTAAAAAGGTCGCTTATTTTTCGCTCGCTTGGATTACTCCTCGTTATAGTGTTCCTGGCTAAGTCGTGCGATCTTTTTATCGAGCAATGTGTAGCGCATCACAGTGCATTTGCATCTGAGAAATCGATGGATGGTGATAACAGGCTAAATAACGATAGCAAGTCTTCTGCCGAGGATGGTTTTGAAAAAGGTTCGAAAAAAAGTTATTCTTATTTTAACTATCAGATCACCTTTAGTTCCTTATCAAGGATCATTACCTCGTCTATTCCCTGGGAACCTTACAGCTTTGGCATTTTTACAGAGCCATTAAAAGTTGTCCTGACACCTCCTCCTAACGTCTGTTAGCTCCGTTTAAACAGCTTTATTATTTTCAAAATTGTGAACAATTTTTTCGCACAAAATTGTCACAACCTTGTTACAATGTCGGCAAATAAACCGACGATGCCCTTACTATTTACACACTAATAGCTTTTAACTCTTTTATGAAAAAAAATAAGCATGTAGATGTAGTTACACCCTGGCAAAGGCTTGTACGCATTTTACATTACGAGCGTAATACCATTAACTACATTTTTGTATACGCCATACTTATCGGGCTAATTGGCCTCACTTTGCCTTTGGGTACAACCGCTGTTTTCAATTTGTTATCTAATGGTGCAATGTACAGCTCAACATATCTTTTAATTGCGGTTGTTCTTATTGGTATTGTTATAGGCGGTTGCCTTTTGATCGGCCAGTATACTTTGGTGGAATTTCTTGAGCAGAAGATCTTCACTAAAGCCTCAATGGAGTTTGCCTATCGCTTGCCACGGATAAAAAAATCAGAATGGGAAGGCGAGCACCCGCCTGAGTTGGTTAATCGTTTTTTTGACATTCTTACAATTCAAAAGGGTTTAACCAAACTTTTGATAGATATAGTGGCTGCTGCTGTGCAGGTATTTTTTAGTGCTATTCTGCTTTCTTTTTATCATCCGGTATTTATGGCTGTAGGCCTGTTGGCAATAATTGCCATAGTGGTAATCGTATTGCTTTACTACAGGCAGGGTGTTGAAACCAGCCTTGATGAATCTCATTACAAATACGAGCTTGTTGCGCATTTAGAGGACGTAGCCGGTGATCTGGACAGTTACCGTAATAACCCGGAAATGATGGATAGGGTTGTAAAAACTACTGATGATATCAACGCTAAATATCTTACAGCACGTAATAGTCACTTTAGCGTATTAAGAAAATACTTAATGGGCTCTGTCGCACTACGCACAATCTTAATGGGCGCGCTGCTGTTGTTGGGGTCTTTCTTTGTTGTAGAGCGCCAGATGACGTTTGGGCAGTTTGTAGCCGCAGAGGTAATTATCGTACAAATAAGCTATGCAATTGAAAAACTGTTAACAAACATGAACACTGTATTTGATATGGTTACCGGCAGCGAAAAACTTGCCGTAGTTACCGATCTTGAAATGGAAGGAGCACCACAACATGGCTAAGCTTACCGAACAAGGATTGCATAACCAGCACATGGAAAACCTTGCTGTGCAATCAAAAGATGAGTTGATAAATGTGAAAGGTTCGCGTTTACTGGGCCGTATCATGACCATTTGCCTGGTGTTATTCATCATTATATTGATGTTGCCATGGAGACAGACGATACAAGGTAAGGGTACTGTAACAGCCTTACGACCCGAAGACCGCCCGCAGACCGTACAGAACCAGATAGGTGGCCGTATTGAGCACTGGGCGGTGCGCGATGGACAAGAGGTTAAGAAAGGTGATACCATTCTGGTGATCTCAGAGACCAGCCAATCGTACTTTGACCCTGAATTGCCTAAGCGCCTGGACGAGCAGCTTAACGCTAAAATTGGAAGCGAACAAGCGGCTGTGAAGAAAATAGAAGCTACTAATGCACAAATGGCTGCACTAAGTAGCGGTCTTCGTTTCCAGCTTTCAGCTGCTGAAAATAAGGTTAAGCAATCTATCAACTATGTGAAGATCGATAGCGCCGACCTTGTGGCTATCCAAAACTTTTACGAAACATCAAAGGCGCGATTGGCACGGTACGAAGCCGGTTACAAGAATGGTTTATTCTCTCTTACCGATATTGAAACTCGAAGACTTAAGCTTCAGGAAGATATGGCCAAAGTGATCGGTCAGCAAAATAAGCTCAACAACTCCAAGCAAAACCTGCTTAATGCCCGCATTGATCTGGATAACATTCGCGCTAAGTATCAGGAATCGTTAGCTAAGGCACAATCTGATCTGGGTTCAGCATTATCAAGCAAAGCGAGTGTACAAGGCGAAATAGCCAAATTGCGTAATGATATTTCTAACATTACTATTCGCAGAGGGCTTTACGTAGTGCGTGCACCGCAGTCTGGCTATGTAGTAAAGACACTTAAGGCAGGTATCGGCGAGAATATCAAAGAAGGTGAGTCCATTGCCACACTTCAACCTAAAAATCCTAAGATAGCTGCAGAACTTTATGTTAACGCTATGGATGTGCCTTTGATATTAGATACAAGCGATGTGCGTCTTCAATTTGAGGGTTGGCCATCGGTACAGTTTTCAGGCTGGCCATCAGTTGCGGTAGGTACATTTGCCGGTAAAATATGGGCCATTGACAGGGTTAGCAGTAGTGATGGTAAGTATCGTGTGCTGGTTAAGCCAGAGACGCCCGTACCAAAGAATGATGAGGAATGGCCGGTACAGCTACGCCAGGGATCGGGCGTGTATGGGCGGATAATCCTTCGTTCTGTGCCGTTATGGTATGAGATATGGCGTCAGTTAAATGGTTTCCCACCAAGCCTTGATAAAGAACCTGCAGCAAAAGCTACAGACGGAAAGAAAGGATAATTAGCATGACAACGAAAGTGAAACAACATATAGCTGCAGTTTTTATCGCGGCGTTGATGATGGTGGGTATAGCTCACGCACAGTCGCCTCCAAAAGCAGATACTGAGAACGTATTTGCATTGGCTGATCTGCAGGACCTGGTTTTCAAGTACCATCCTGTAGTGAAGCAGGCAGCATTACTTACCGACGCAGCAAAAGCAAATGTCCTGCAATCTTTAGGTTACTTCGATCCTAAAATTAAGGCAGACTTTGGGCGTAAACTATTTGGGAATACAGAATATTACAACAATTGGGGAAGCGAGCTTAAGATACCTTTGTACGTTGCCGGTGCTGATCTAAAAATTGGTTATGACCGAAATGTTGGTACATACACAAATCCTGAAACACGCACCGGTCTTGACGGACTTACTGCCGTTGGGCTTAGCATTCCTTTAGGGCAAGGCTTACTCATTGATGCACGCCGCAATACACTGTGGCAGGCAAAAGCCATGGTGGCTTATGCAGAAGCCGATAAGGTAAAACAGATCAACTCCGTTTGGTATGATGCCGTTAAAAACTATTGGGAATGGTATTATAAATACCAGGAATACATCTTGCTTAAAGAAGGCGTAGAACTTGCGCAAAAACGATTTATTGCCGTAAGGAACCAAACTTTAATAGGGGATAAGCCGCCAATAGATTCTGTAGAGGCCAGTATAACCGTACAAGACAGGGAGATACAGCTTGCTAAAAGCGCAATAGAACTACAGAACGCAAAACTACTGCTATCCAATAATTTATGGAACGAGCAGGGGGTACCATTAGAGTTGCCACAAAATGCCATTCCGCAACGAGTGGGCGATAAGGTTATTTTGCCTGGTAATGCCATACTGGACAGTTTAGTTGCTCAAGCTAAAGATCAGCACCCTGAACTGGTTAAGCTTAGGGCCAAGGGCACCCAATTAGATATTGAGCGCCGTTACCGGCAGGAAGTGATGAAACCTAAGATCAATATTATGGGCGCACTTATCTCATCACGCCGCGATTTTAACACTTACGTACCCGATTATTACGATTTTAACTGGCGCAATTATAAAGTTGGTTTAGAGTTTGAATTTCCTTTATTCCTGCGAAAGGAGCGTGGTAAACTGCGCGAAGTGAAGATCAAACAACAACAGTTAGGTTACGATCTGCAGCAAAGTGGCAGGGAAATAAATAACAACATCCTGGGCTCCTACAACAGTTTGAACGCATACCGGTCGCAATTGGGTATACAAGTGCAGAGCATTAATAACCAGCAAATATTGCTTACCGGTGAGTTGCAAAAATTTGATCTGGGAGAAAGCACCCTTTTCCTGATCAACAGCCGGGAAAGCAAGCTCTTAGATATGAAAATCAAACGCGAGAGCATGATAGCAGGTTATCAGAAAACCCTTGCTGAACTGTATTATAAGGCCGGAACGCGGCAAAATTTATAGTTTTGTTTAAAGGGTTATCCAAACTGGATAGCCCTTTTTTGTTTTTAAACGGCATTTTTTGCCCATATTTTATATTTTGCGAAAAGTCGCATCAGTAAAACTGTGTAATAAATGAGTAGCCAAAACTTATCAACCAAGCCACATTATCCCATTTTGGACGGCCTTCGAGGTGTCTCAGCAATCATAGTTGTAACTTTTCACCTTACAGAGCCTTTAGGTACCGGGCATTTGGACATATTGGTTAATCACGGCTATTTGGCTGTTGACTTTTTCTTTCTACTGTCGGGATTTGTGATAGGTTATGCTTACGATGATCGCTGGCGACAAATGACGGTGACTGAATTTTTTAAGCGTCGCATTATGCGGTTGCAACCAATGGTTGTACTGGGTATGACCTTGGGTGCAATAGGTTTTTATTTCACAGATTCAACCATCTGGCCATTGATCCACACCGTGCCGGTTTGAAAGATGCTGCTGGTGATGTTGATAGGATATACCGTTTTACCGGTACCATTACCGCTTGATATTCGCGGCTGGCAGGAGATGCATCCGCTTAACAGCGTAGGATGGTCGCTGTTTTTTGAATATATCGCCAATATTCTTTATGCCGTTTGGATAAGAAAGTTTTCTAATACAGCATTAACAGTATTGGTAGTTTTAGCGGCAATAGCACTTGCACAATTGGCTATCACCAACGGTGATGTTAGCGGCGGTTGGACATTAAATGCAGAGCAAGTACGTGTGGGACTTACGCGGACAATCTATCCGTTTTTAGCGGGATTGCTGATGTCCAGGATTTTGAAGCCTGCCTACATCAAAAATGCATTTTTAATGTGCAGTTTCTTGTTAGCTGTAGTGCTTTACATGCCCCGCATCGGTGGCGCTGCACACCTTTGGATGAATGGCGTTTACGAGTCTACCTGTATTATCATCATATTCCCGCTCATAGTTTATATGGGAGCAAGCGGTGTTTTGCAAAACGGCCGGGAATACCAGATATGTAAATTTCTTGGGGATATTTCTTATCCACTTTATTTGGTGCATTATCCGCTTGTTTACTTTTACGTAGCCTGGATAAGCGATAATAAAGGCGTTACGCTGTTGCAAGCCTGGCCTTACGCCTCATTGATGTTATTTGGCAGCATCGCTTTAGCTTATGCTGCGCTCAAATGGTATGATGAGCCGGTAAGGAGATGCTTGGGAAAACGGTCAGTTAAACTCTAAGCAGTAGTTACTTTGCGCCCGTAAAACAATAAAGCCTGATATGCAAATATCAGGCTTTATTTGTTCGATTCTGTTTTGTACTCAGAGCGGGAATCGAACCCGCACTCCGTTTACGGGAACAGGATTTTAAGTCCTGCGTGTCTACCAGTTCCACCATCTGAGCAGGTGATTAACCTTTTAAAAATAAATCCCTCTGTAGAAGAGGGATTTGAGCGAAAGACGAGATTCGAACTCGCGACCCCGACCTTGGCAAGGTCGTGCTCTACCAACTGAGCTACTTTCGCGTTGGTGTCTCGCGCTACAAAAACTAAATTCGTTTCTGTTTTGCGTGGTGCAAATATAGCGAGAAATGAAGTTTCTGCAAGTAAAAAGTTAACTTTTTTTAAAGTATTTCATAAGTCGTTGGCTTTCAAAACATCGCTGATAAGATCGGCCTCGTAACCACGGCCCATAGCGTATTGCTGCAGTTTGTAGCGCCTTTTAAAGGTGTCCTTCTCAAAAATGGTCGGCGCTTTCTTTTCAATAAGCCTGGTAAGTGCAGCTATATAATCATCGGCATCAATCACCAGCATAGCCTTCCTTATCAGGTTAGGTGATACCCGTTTCAATTTAAGCCCCTGCTTTATCCTAATACGGCCCCACTGTTTTTGATTGAATTTCCCCTTAACATAAGCCTTGGCAAAGCGCTCTTCATTAAGGAAGTTTTCTTCAATCAGGTAGGTTATGATCTGTTCAACAGCATCAGGCCAAAGCCCCCAGTCATATAATTTATCCCGAACCTCCTGTTGGGAACGCTCCTGGTAAGCGCAATAATGCTCCGCTTTAGCTTTCGCTATGTTTACGTTGGTGATACGTGTTTTTTTTGGAGCATCCATCAATGTCAAAATTCGTTAAAATTCTTCTCTTTACAGAAATATAAGCAATTTAGTACCATGCAAGCTACTTATCCTATTAGCGAGATAAAGCAGATCATTGACGCTACCGGTGAAATTGTTGAAGATTCACAAATAAGCCTTTTAGTGACAGATAGCCGCCGCATCAATCATCCGGGAGCAACTCTCTTTTTTGCTTTGAGCGGCAGGCGAGATGGCCATGAGTTTATATCCGAAGCTTATACCTACGGTGTTCGTAATTTCGTAGTCACCCGCAAGCCAGACATAATTGCTACCGACGTTAATTTTCTTTTAGTTAACGATGTTTTGACGGCTTTGCAAAAACTTGCTGCTCATCATCGCAGGCAATTTAGTTTCGATGTAATAGGTATAACCGGTAGTAATGGCAAAACGATTGTTAAAGAATGGCTTTATCAACTGATGTGCCCGGAGCATAACATTGTACGTAACCCTAAAAGCTATAACTCACAGATTGGTGTACCGTTGTCAGTTTGGCAGATGGGAGAAGGCAATGATCTCGGTATTTTCGAAGCCGGGATATCGTCTATAGGAGAGATGCCGCGCTTACAAGCTATAATACAACCTACTATAGGTATATTAACACACATGGGCACTGCGCATGATGAGGGCTTTGAATCCCCAAGGCAGAAACTTGAAGAGAAACTGCGTTTGTTTGACGATTGCCGACAAATTATTTATCAATACGATCTGCTGATAGACTTCCCGGAACATATGCGGGGGCGCGAATGCTTTACCTGGAGCCGTAAATTTAATATCGCAAATTTGTATGTTTTCAGCGAGACAACAATATCCGGTCGCTATTATATGCGTGCTATTTACAAAGGCGAAGAAATAGAATGCCTTGTTCCGTACCGGGATGAAGCATCTGTTGAAAATGCCATTACCTGTTGGGCAACTATGCTGGCTTTAGGCTATTCGCCTGATGTTTGCGATGATCGCATAGAGCGCCTTACACCAGTAAGTATGCGCCTGGAGCTTAAACACGGTATAAACGACTGCTCGATCATTGATGATTCATACAACTCCGATATCCAATCATTGGAGATAGCTCTCAACTTTTTAAAGCAACAAAATCAGCATAACAAAAAAACGTTAATACTGTCTGATATCTATCAATCCGGTTTGCAGGAAGAGGAGCTTTACAAGCGTGTGTCGCAGTTGGTGAGTAACGCACAGGTAGATAGGTTCATCGGTGTTGGTAAGGCTTTAGGGCAATACAGATCATTCTTCGGTGAATCTCAACTGCATTTTTATGCAGACACAGCGGCTTTGTTAAACGATCTTTCGCGTTTGCATTTGCAGGAAGAAACCATCCTTATAAAAGGGGCCCGTAGTTTTGAATTTGAGAAGATAAGCCGTGCTTTGGTACAAAAAGCACATGAAACTGTTTTGGAGATAAACCTGAATACACTTTTAAACAACCTCAACTTTTACAAAGCTAAACTTGATCCCGGCGTTAAGATAATGGTGATGGTAAAAGCATTCTCATACGGTAGCGGTACTTTTGAGGTGGCTAATATATTGCAGTATAACAAGGTTGATTACCTTGCAGTGGCTTATACTGACGAGGGTATTGCCCTGCGCGAAACGGGAATAACATTGCCGATAATGGTTTTAAATCCTGAACCATTGGCATATGATAAGCTCGTAGCCAATAAATTACAGCCTGCTATTTATAGTTTTAGTTTATTGGACGAGTTTGTGAAATTTGCGCAGGAAGAAGAAATACTTAACTATCCTGTACACATCAAAATAGACACGGGAATGCACCGCGTTGGTTTTGAGGAGTATGATATAGAGACACTTTGCGACCTGCTGGAAGTGAACCCTTATATTCATGTTGAATCTGTGTATTCTCACATGGTGGCAAGTGATGCCGAGCAGCATGACCTTTTTACCTTGCATCAGATAAATACTTTCGAGAAGATCTATAAAGCAATTGAAGAGGCTTTAGGCTACACGGTTATCAAACACATTAGCAATACATCCGGCATAACGCGCTGGCCAAATGCACAATATGATATGGTACGGTTAGGTATCGGTTTATATGGCGTTGATGCAGCAGTGCCTCGTGAGAGTACTGCTTTGCAACCGATTGCTACGCTAAAAACAACGGTATCGCAAGTAAAGAAGGTGTTGGCTAATGAAACTATAAGTTACATGCGCAGTGGAAGCCTTAATGCCGATGGCAAGATCGCTACTGTGCGCATTGGCTATGCCGATGGCTATTTGCGGGCTTTCGGTAACGGTGTTGGTAAAATGCTGATAAACGGAACCTTAGTGCCCACTGTTGGGAATATCACTATGGATATGTGTATGCTTGATGTCAGCAATGTTGAGGTAAAAGAAGGAGATGAGGTAATTGTGTTTAACGAGCACCAACGCATTGAAGAATTAGCTGCACAGATAGGAACTATCCCTTACGAAATACTTACAAATATTTCGCAACGAGTAAAAAGAGTGTACTTTTACGAGTAATTTACTTGTGCTAATGACCCGTATTTTCCGCGCTTTACTTAATTATTTTGTAAAAGGCCTGTTGGTAGTTGTGCCATTGGGGGCTGCTTTTTTTCTCATCTTCTGGATAATTTCGCGCATAGATACTTCCCTTAATTTGAGCAGTGAGTTATGGGTTGACAGCAAAGGACGCCCGCTCTACATTCCGGGGCTGGGAATTTTAACAGTAATTGTAGTTGTAGTTGTTGCGGGTATATTGGTTACCAATGTTATCACAGAGCCTATTAAACGCTGGGCCGGTAGATGGCTTAACAGATTGCCACTTTTTAAATTCCTTTATTCATCCATTAAAGATCTTACTGAGGCTTTCGTGGGTGAGGAGAAGAAATTTAATGAGCCGGTTATTGTTGAGGTGAATGAATTTGGTTTAAAAAAGATAGGATTTCTTGTTCAAAAAGATCTCGCCAAAATTAATTTGCCGGGAGAGGTGGCAGTTTATTTTCCTTATTCTTATTCGTTTGCGGGGCAGGTAGTGATCATCTCTTCGGACAAAGTAAAACCTTTAGATAAAAACGCTGCCGATGTAATGAAATTCGTTATATCCGGCGGTGTAAGTGGTCTGGACTAAATGTGTGCACTGGCTTTAGGAACGGTGTGCGAGTCTTGTTTTCCTTTGAAACTTCTGTAAGCCAGTAAAATTGCAATAAACATCATTATTGCTGCTAAAAGATATGGTGCTCCCGGAAAGTAAATGGCAGCCCCTTTAGCAGTAAAGTGATGAAATATGGATGTCATCATCAGCGGGCCGATAATAGTTGTTACACTTACCAAACTTGTTAAGGCTCCCTGTAATTCACCCTGCTCATTGGCCGGTACGTGGTCTGATATAAAGCCCTGCAGGGCTGTACCACCAAGGCCGCCAAGGCAATAGGGAATCATACAGAGATACATCATCCAGCCAACGTTGATTACAGATATCATCACCAGTCCGATTCCATAAAAAGCAATGCCTGCCATGATGTTCTTTTGTAAACCAAATTTGGGTATCGTCCATCTTACCAAACCGCCTTGTATTCCGGCTATCAAAGCGCCAATAAAAATGCCCAAGGCACCTATACTGTAGGTTGTCCATTGAAATTTCTCTATTACGTAGAATGGTAGCACATGCTCTACTGCTTTTTGAGCAATGTATACAATTGTGTAAGCCGTTATCAGCGTGCTTACTGCCCGTGAATATTTTCGGAGCCTCAATAACGATCCTATCGGGTTGGCGCGTTTCCAATTAAATTCTCTCCTGTTTTTATCAGCAAGAGACTCCGGCAACACAAAGTAACCATAGGCTGCGTTGATGAGCGCTAGAGAAGCTGCAACTATAAAGGGTAACCGTATCCATACTCCACTTAAAAAGCCACCCAAACCAATACCTAAAATGAAGCCCAAACCTGTTGCTGCGCCAACTAAGCCAAAATTTGCTGCGCGCTTATCGCCACTGCTAATATCGGCAATGTAGGCGGTTGCTGTAGTGGTACTTGCACCGGCAATACCTGCTATAAAACGGCCCACAAAAAGCCACGCTATGGTTGGTGCAAAGGCCATTAGGGCATAATCGAGCCCGAAGCCTACCAGCGAAACAAGCAATACAGGCCTTCGGCCTATTTTATCGCTTAAGTTACCCAGCACAGGCGCAAAAATAAACTGCATGGTAGCATAAGTGAAGGTTAGCCAGCCGCTGTACTGGCTGGCAGTGCTTACGTCAACATGGCCAAGCTGTTCTAACAAATTAGGTAAAACAGGGATAATGATACCCAAGCCGAGCACATCTATAAAGATGGTCACAAAAATGAATCCTAATGCAGCTTTGCCGTGTTCAGCAGTTTTGGTCATGTATCTTAGTCTATGCTGCCGGTATAATAGCTTTTATCCGTGCTTTGTTTCGTTTTCTTAAAACTACGCACTGCAAGGATGGCACTCAGGAACATTAAAACTGATGCAATATAATAGGGTGCCCCTGGTAATTGCATAGGTGCATTCTTGTTAGTGAAATAGTAAAATGTGTAGGTCATGAAGCCCGGCCCGAAGATAGAGCTTAAGCTCATCAAGCTGGTTAAGCCGCCTTGTAATTCGCCTTGTTCGTTTTTGGGCACCTCGTTGCTCATTACGCCTTGCAGCGCTGGGCCGCAAATACCGCCTAAGGAATATGGTATCATAAAGGCAAACATCATCCAGCTTTTAGTTGCCATACCAAATAGCGCCATTCCGATACCGTAAAGTACCAAACCTATCCAAACGCTGCGTTCCTGACCGAGCTTTGGGATGGCCACCCTTATCAATCCACCTTGAACGGCTGCTATCAGCAAACCTATAAAGCCAAGGGAGTATCCAACAGTATCCTCATCCCATTTGAATTTCTCCATCGTGTAGAATGTCCAAACACTTTGTACTGCGTGGGCGGCAAAGTAAACGATGAACAAACAAGCTGCAAGGCCAAATATGGCCGGATATTTTTTTAATTGTATTAACGATCCTAATGGATTGGCGCGAGACAGATCAAGCTCGCGGCGATGTTCCTTATCCAATGATTCAGGCAGAATGAAGAAACCGTAAGCGGCATTTAAGAGCGCCAACGCAGCAGCAGCATAAAAGGGATAATGTGTATCCATTTTACCCAATATGCCGCCAATTACAGGCCCTATAATAAAGCCAAGGCCAAATGCAACACCTATCATACCAAAGTTTTGCGCACGTTTTTCGGGTTCGCTCACATCTGCAATGTAAGCTGATGCCGTAGTAAAGCTTGCGCCGGTAATACCCGCTATAATCCTGCCTACAAATAACAGCCAGATGGTTTTGGCAAAAGCCAGAAAAAGATAGTCGATACCAAAACCCAATAAAGAAAAAAGCAGAACCGGTCTGCGGCCATATTTATCACTAAGGTTACCAACCAACGGCGAAAACAGAAATTGCATTACGGAATACGCCATTAGTAAATATCCGGAATAACGGGTTGCATCGCTTAGCCCGCTATGGATAAGTCCCTCTATAAGCTTAGGAAAAACCGGGATGATGATGGCAAAACCTATAACATCTATCAGCAGGGTTACAAAAATGAAACTAAGCGCTGCTTGTTTCTTTTTAGGTTGTAAAATTGGCTGCATTGAAAAGTAAAGAAACGATAAATTTTCTTGTTGGCAATATTAATTATTGGATAATATTTGGATGATATTATGGTAAATATTTAAATTGACTAAAAATATAGTTACCATGAAAACTCTAAACCTGTTATTAGCGGTGCCTGGTATGTTGTTTATTCACAACTCCTTTGCACAATCATCAAAACATCTTACATTATCAGATGAAACGCCGTCTGTTGGCGAAACAATTAACCTTAGTTACAACCCTGCCGGTACATCGCTTGATGGCAAATCTGATATTAAAGCTGCGGTTTACTTTTTGGATAATAAAAAGTTCCCGGTGGCAGATGTAGATCTGAAAAAGAAAGGAAACGACCTTACAGGCAATTTTACAGTACCATCAGATGCAAAAGCGCTATTTGTGAAGTTAAGCAGCGGCACCGATGTAGATGACAACGGAGAGAACGGTTATGTTTACATGGTTTATGACAAAGCCAATAAACCTGTACAAGGTGCCAATGCTATGAAAGCCTATTTGTTAGGAAGCGGGATGGGTGGCTACTTTGCTAAAATAAAAAACAATCAGGCGGCAGCTAAAGAACTCTATAAACAAGAGTTTACGCTTTATCCGCAAAGCCAGAAAGACTTTGGAGCTGCCTATTGGGGAATGGTGGGTACGTCAAAAGATAACGCCGATAAAGCAGCGTACATAGCTAAAATGCTCGAATTATCTAAAAGCAATTTAGAAACAGATATGACGCTTGCTTACAACCTGCTTCAACGCACCCGCAAAACCAAAGAAGCTGATTCTTTAGGTAATATCATCGTTGCTAAATTCCCTAACGGAGATGTTGCTAAAACAAAAGCAGGTATGGCAGTATACAACGAGCGCGACCCGGCCAAGAAAGAGGAACTATACAAAGCCTACATTGCCAAGTATCCCGAAAGTAATGATGAAAATACTGTACAGGATAACTTCAGGCTGCAGATAGCATCTGCTTACCTTGCAGCCGGTAATGTTGCAAAGTATGATAAATGGGCCACGGAGGTGAAAAATAAATCGCAGTTAGCGGGCGCACTTAATAATACCGCCTGGAACTGGGTTGAAAAGGGCGAGCGACTTGAAGAGGCAGCTTCGTTATCTAAACAATCTTTAGATATCCTTGATGATCTTTATAAAAATGATAAAGCGCCATCCATGTACACGTCTCCTGCACAAGCCAGGGAGAACAACCGCGAAACTTACAATATGTATGCTGATACATATGCCTTTATACTGTACAAACAAGGTAAGTTCAAAGAGGCCTTAAAATACCAACAAGCTGTTTATGACGCCCGCAAAACGGAAGATGCCGAAATTAACGAGCACTATGCTTTGATATTGAATGCCAATGGCCAGTATGCTAAAGCTAAGGAAGTGATTGAAAAATCAATGATTGCCGGTAAAACCAATGTGGCTTTAAAAGAGCAATTAGCTGTTGCCTATAAAAAAGTTAAAGGCAGCGACTCCGGTTATCAGGAATATCTCGCCGGTTTAGAAAAGCAAAAAATGATGAAGGCCAAAGCCAAGTTTATTAAAGATATGATCAATACACCTGCACCTGCTTTTGCTTTAAAAGATTTTGATGGCAAGGAAGTGTCATTGGCCAGCCTTAAAGGAAAAGTTGTAGTTGTCGATTTTTGGGCAACTTGGTGCGGCCCTTGTAAAGCATCTTTCCCGGGAATGCAAATGGCGGTAAACAAATATAAAGACAATGAAAACGTGAAATTCCTATTTATTGATACCTGGGAAACTGGTGATAATTATCAACTAAACGTTCAAAAGTTTATTGCGGATAACAAATATACTTTCCATGTATTGATGGACGAAAAAGGAGAGGATGGTCGTCAATCAAAAGTAGTATCGCAGTTTAAGGTTGAGGGTATCCCCACAAAATTCATCATTGACAAAAACGGGAATATCCGTTTCAAATATGTGGGTTATTCAGGCTCGTCAGATGCTGTACTTGATGAGGTAACCAACATGGTTGATCTGGCTGCAGACCCCGAAGCAGTGTCAAATGCATCTAAGGTAACGATGCTTAAATAGTTGAGATAAAAAACAAAAAGAAAGGCGGCCCGGATTGAGTCGCCTTTCTTTTTGTTTAAAAGTTTGGTTTTAGTACGTACTTATCGTAGAAGCGGAATACATGCTCTACTGCTTCCTCCGCGGTGTCTACAACGCGGTACAAATTAAGGTCGTCTGGGCTGATGTTGTGTTCATCATTCAGCATTCGGTCTTCAACCCATTTAAACAGGCCGCCCCAATATTCTTTACCAACAAATATAATGGGGAAACGGGCAATTTTACCGGTTTGTATTAACGTCATCGCCTCAAAGGATTCATCCATGGTTCCAAAGCCACCAGGCAGGATTATAAAGCCCTGGGAGTATTTCATAAACATTACCTTACGTATAAAGAAGTAGTCAAACTCCAGTATCTTATCCCGATCGATATATTTGTTATGGAACTGTTCAAAAGGCAGCTCGATGTTTAACCCAACAGATTTACCGCCGGCCTCATACGCGCCTTTGTTACCTGCTTCCATAATACCTGGGCCACCGCCGGTTATTACGCCATAACCACGTTCGGTAAGCAGGCGGGCAGTGTCCTCTGCCAGTTTATAATACTTATTATCATTATGCGTACGTGCCGATCCAAATATGGATACGCAAGGACCTATTTTAGCCAGCTTTTCGAAGCCGTCTACAAACTCGGCCATTATTTTAAAGATCTGCCAGGAGTCGGTTACTTTAATTTCCTGCCAGTTTTTGTTCTCAAACGCTTGTCTTATTTTTTCTTCACCAGTCATGTTACAAATTTAGTATAGGCAGCTTGCAATTAACAAGGCCCGTAAATAGATAGATATTACAATAAATTTTTGTTTAAGTTTTAAAAGGAGGGGGTTAAGCAAATTCTGCTCTCAACGCTTTATCATCTTTTCTTTTCGATGTGATCCACAACCCGGCAAATGTAATTAACCCGTTTACAATTATCAGTTCGTTGTCAAACACGTAACCGCCAAGCAATTCTTTCGAATCCTTGCTCAGGAAGTAGCAAACCGCCGGAGATATCAAGCAAATAAACGGAACCAATTTATCATTCACCTGTCGTTTACTTACAAACAAACCGAAGCTGTATAAGCCAAGTAGTGGGCCATAAGTGTATGATGCCACTTTGAATATAGCGGTTACCACTGCATCATTATTTAATGCATTAAAGGCGATAATAGTAAGAAACATCAAGCCGGAAAAGGCGATATGCACCCAATGCCTTACGTTCACCATTTTTTTGCTGTTAGTATCTTTGCGTTTATTAAAGCCTAAAAAATCTACACAAAATGATGTCGTAAGCGCAGTAAGCGCCGAATCTGTAGTAGCAAATGTCGCAGCTGTTAAGCCGAGCATAAATACCATAGCCGGCACCAACCCCAGGTAATTTAGGGCAATGGTAGGGTATAAGTAATCAGTTTTGGCAACTGTTATACCGTTCTTAGCGGCATACATATAGAGCAAAGCGCCAACGCTGAGGAAGAAAATATTGATCACAACAAATACCCCAGTAAAGCTGAACATATTTTTTTGTGCTTCTTTGATATTGCTTAAACTCAGGTTTTTCTGCATCAGGTCCTGATCAAGGCCAGTCATACCTACGGTAATGAACAATCCACCCAGGAACTGCTTGCTTAGGTGAAAATGACTGCTCATAAAATCATCCAGGAAGAATATCTTTGAATAGCTACTGTTTTTGATAGCTTCAGCTGCCTGGAAAATGCTCATATCCAAGCTACGGCAAATAAAGTAAATAGATAAAAATACCGATGAAACCAGGAAAAGGGTTTGCAGACTATCGGTGATGATGATGGTTTTTAACCCACCTTTGAAGGTATATGACCATATTAGTGCTAAACATATAAGCACCGTTACGCCAAACGGCACGCCGTAACTATCGAATATAAATTTCTGCAAAACGATCACAACCAGGTACAGCCTGAAAGAGGAGCCAATGGTTCGGCTCAGCAAAAATATAGCGGCAGCCGTTTTGTAGCTCCAGGTACCTAAAGCATGTTCAATGTAGCTATAGATCGAGGTAAGCTTCATACGGTAATATAGCGGTAGTAACACCGTAGCGATGATAATAAAGCCCGCAGCATTACCTAACACAAACTGGAAATAGGAAAACTGATCGCCGCTTGGTGCGCCAACCTTACCGGGCACAGATATAAAAGTTACACCGCTTAAGGCAGTACCTATCATACCGAAAGCCACCAGGTACCATTTAGAGTTGCGGTTGGCTACAAAGAAGGTATCGTTATCTGAAGATTTACGTGATGTGAAATATGATATAACCATCAGCACTAAAAAGTAGCCGATAATGAATGACAGTAATATTCCGGGTGACATAATTTAGTTTTACGTTACGCCCTAAAGTAGGGGTTTACAATTGGCAATGCAAAATAATATGTGTACAGTATAGCAAAAAAGATACTTTTGCAAGCAGTTATTTAGCTTTAACGATATTACGGACATGAACCGACTTAACCAGCTTTTTGCTTCGAAAAATAAACATCTGCTTTCTATTTATTATACAGCCGGTTATCCGCAATTAAATACCACGCTTGATATTGCCGAAGCGCTTGAGAAAGCAGGTGCCGATTTTTTAGAGATCGGTTTTCCATATTCTGATCCGGTTGCTGACGGTCCAACCATACAGCACAGCTCGCAAACTGCCTTGGACAATGGAATGACTTTAAATATATTGTTTCAGCAGTTGAAAGATCTGCGTAAAAGTATTAGCATACCGGTGCTTTTAATGGGTTATGTAAACCCTATTGTGCAATACGGTGTAGAACGTTTTTGCCAAGATGCAGCAGCTGCCGGCGTAGACGGCGTTATAGTACCCGACCTGCCGATGTATGAGTACGAAACCCTATACCGTAAGCATTTCGAAGACAACAACCTCAGCAATATATTCCTGGTTACCCCGCAAACCTCAGAGGAGCGTATTCGTAAGATAGATGGTTTAAGCAACAGCTTTATTTATTTGTTGTCGTCTTCATCCATCACCGGAGGTAGTTTAAAGCTAAGTGATAGCATTGAGGCCTATTATAAACGTATTAAAGATATGCAATTGAACAATCCGGCTATTATTGGTTTTGGTATCTCAGATAACAGGTCTTTCAGCAAGGCTTGCGAGTATGCCAATGGTGCTATATTAGGCAGTGCCTTTGTAAAACTTTTAGCAGAGGAGAATTATTTGGAAAAAATTCCTGGATTTATAAAATCTATAAAGGGATAAATTATAAGTAATCTTCCAGAACACCTTTTCCTTCCCGGATGATCTCAAAGTCACCCGATGTGCAGTCAACCACGGTTGACGGTATGTTCTCACCATAACCGCCATCGATCACGATATCAACCAGGTCTTGATATTTTTCATAGATCAATTCCGGGTCAGTAGAATATTCCATTATCTCATCATCATCGTGGATAGATGTAGATAGGATAGGGTTGCCTAATACCTTTACAATGCAGCGGGCGATATTATTATCCGGTACGCGTATACCAACTGTTTTTTTGTTAGAGCTAAGCAGTTTAGGCACAGCATGGCTTGCATTAAAAATAAAAGTAAATGGACCTGGTAAGGCTTTCTTTAACAGCCTAAAAGTGGTGTTATCTATCGGTTTAATATAATCAGAAATGTGGCTAAGATCATAGCAGATAAATGAGAAGTTGGCTTTTTCGGGTTTGATGTTCCTGATGCGGGCAACCTTCTCAATAGCCTTCTGATTGGTAATATCGCACCCTATCCCATAAACGGTATCAGTAGGGTAGATGATTATGCCACCTTTACGCAGCACATCTGCAACCTGTTCAATAGCGCGTTCGTTAGGATTTTCAGGATAGATCTTTAAAAGCATAACTATAAAGCAAATATAACTATCAAAGGTTTTAACAAGAGAAAGCCATCCGCTTTTACGAATGGCTTTCTGTGAATATTTACGGTAGACTAATCTCCAATTAACTAATCACTAATTAACCAACTCAGGCTTGCTTAGCAAATTGGATGCTGGCGATCAATTTAATGTCTTCACCAACTACTACCGATCCTGCTTCGGTGATACCATCCCAGGTAAGGCCAAATTCTTTGCGGTTGATTTTGCCTGTTACGTCAAAGCCTGCTTTATTATTGCCGTAAAAATCGGTAGCAACGCCACCGTGTTCTACATCAAGAGTAACCGGTTTGGTAACGCCTTTTATAGTTAGATCGCCTTTTAATTGATAATCATCTCCATCTTTTGTAAAAGAAGTTGATTTGAAGCTGATCTTAGGGTGAGAGGCAGCATCAAAGAAATCAGCACCCTTTAAGTGTTCATCACGCTGGGTTTGGTTAGTGTCAATACTGTCAACATTTAAAGAAAACTCAACTTTCGCATCTGTAAAGTCGTCGTTCTCGGTTTCTAATGAACCTTCAAATGTTTTGAAAGAACCTGTTACCGTAGATATTACAAGGTGTTTAACTTTAAACTGAACCTCTGAGTGCATTGGATCTAATACCCATTTTGTTGTAGTCATGATTGTAATTATTTGTTGTGTGTGACAAATATAGAAATTAAATGTTTAAACATCTATTTTGTTTTTGATCTAATGACGCTAAACAGACAATGATGTCAATGTTTAAACGGTAGGGCGGCCACGATGTTTTCCGCTACCAATCATTTAACATTTTAGTAATAAAAAAGGCCCCGAGTTTCGGAGCCTTCTAATCTATTCATAAGCAGGTAACTAATATTTAGCTACGCTAACACTTCTTTAACGCGTTCTGCAGCCTCTTTCAACAAAATAGCAGAGAATACCTGCAAGCCAGAGTTATCGATCAATTCTTTTGCTTCTTTCGCATTAGTGCCTTGTAAACGTACAATGATAGGTACAGGGATGTTACCGATTTCGTTGTAGGCATCAATAACGCCTTGTGCAACGCGGTCACAACGTACTATACCGCCAAAAATATTGATCAAAATAGCCTTAACGTTAGGGTCTGAAAGGATGATGTTAAAACCAGCCTTTACAGTTTGCGCATTTGCAGTACCACCTACGTCAAGGAAGTTAGCAGGCTCGCCACCGGCAAGTTTGATAATATCCATTGTAGCCATAGCCAAACCGGCGCCGTTAACCATGCAACCAACGTTGCCATCAAGTTTTACATAGTTAAGATTGCTTTTGCTTGCCTCAACCTCGGTTGGGTCTTCTTCAGCAGTATCACGCATGGCAGCGTAATCCGGATGGCGGTATAAAGCGTTATCATCCAGGTTAACTTTAGCATCAACTGCTAAAATTTTGTTGTCAGATGTTTTTAATACCGGGTTTATCTCAAATTGTGAAGAGTCGGTAGCATCGTAAGCTTTGTAAAGTGCAGTGATAAATTTCACCATGTCTTTAAAAGCCTCACCGCTGGTGCCCAGGTTAAACGCAATTTTACGCGCCTGGAAGCCTTGTAAACCAACTTTAGGATCTATCTCTTCTTTGAATATTTTATCAGGAGTCGAGTGTGCAACTTCTTCGATGTCCATACCACCTTCGGTAGAGTACATGATAATGTTACGGCCTTTAGCACGATCAAGCAATACGCTCATATAGTATTCTTTGGTTTCACTTTCGCCAGGATAGTAAACATCCTGTGCTACTAAAACCTTGCTTACCAATTTACCTTCTGGGCCGGTTTGAGGGGTAACCAATTGCATGCCAATGATCTGGTTGGTTAATTCTTTAACCTGATCATGATTTTTTGCCAGCTTAACACCACCACCTTTACCGCGGCCACCAGCATGTATTTGTGCTTTTACAACAACCCAGTCAGAGTTAAAGTCTTCCTTCAATTTCTGTGCGGCTGCAACTGCTTCTTCAGCTGTTTCTGCAAGTATGCCTTCCTGTACTCGTACGCCAAAGCTTTTTAAAATCGCTTTGCCCTGATATTCGTGAATGTTCATATTGTCGAAGTATTTGCGGTAAAACTACAATTTTGTTTTAAGACATCAACCTACTCCGGTTACAGTTTTGCAATATTTATTTTAATAAACAAATGGCTTTAATTGCATTTTAATAATTTATAAGCTTTACGTTATTTTCTAATCGCTAAATTCGCACATGCTAAAAGCACAAGCTATAAAGAAATCATACGGAAATCTTAATATTTTAAAAGGGGTAGACCTTGAAGTACAAAAAGGAGAAATTGTTGCCATTGTAGGTGCATCCGGTGCCGGTAAAAGTTCCTTACTCAATATTTTAGGCACACTGGATACTCCCGATAGCGGGCAACTTTTTATAGATAGCGAAGAAATAAGCAAGTATGATAACAAAACGCTTAGCGCTTTCAGAAACAAGCATATAGGCTTTATATTTCAGTTCCATCACTTATTGGTTGAGTTTAGTGCACTTGAAAATGTTTGTATTCCGGCTTTTATAGCTGGGGTTTCACGGGTTGATGCTGAGAGCAGGGCTAAAGAGCTTTTGGATATGCTTGGCCTGAAAGATCGTTATAACCATAAACCGGCAGAACTTTCTGGTGGAGAGCAGCAACGCGTTGCAGTAGCTCGGGCCTTGATCAACAAACCGGCCCTCATATTTGCTGATGAACCGTCCGGAAACCTCGATTCCCAAAATGCTTTAGAACTTCATCACTTGTTTATCAAATTAAGAGATGATTTCCAGCAAACGTTTGTGATTGTAACACACAACAAAGACCTGGCAAATATGGCAGACCGCACATTAGTAATGAAAGATGGTTCAATTGTAACTAACATTTAGTGAAAGTATTGATAACCGCCGGTACATCGGCAGAAGCATTTAAAATTAAAGGCAGTTTAATTGGGGAAGATATTCTTTTAGGAGATTACAATGAGATTCCTGCATTCACCAATATTATTAAACTTCCAAACCCAGCCAGCGACACCTACGCACACGAAATGCTCACGTTAAGCCTTGATAATTCAGTTGAATCCATTTACCTGTTAGATGATAGAGAATGGCAAGTGTTGCAAATATCAAAGCAATTGTTTAGCGAATACAATATTGAACTAATTAATGGCTGTAAATTATAACGATATCGATCCCCGCAAAAAGGCGTTTATTTTTGAGTTAGATAATGTGCTTTTCCCCGCCAAAGATTATTATTACCAGATTTATTATCTTTTTGCCAATCTTTTAGAATATACTGAATTAAATAACGCATCGAAGACAACCGAGCTGATGATTGCAACGTATAATACAAAAGGAGAGGATGCTGTTTACGATGCTTTGGTTGGCGAGTTAGATGTTGATGAAAAATATCGTAGTAAACTGGAGATCATGTTGCTTACATCAAAGCTGCCGCTTAAGTTGTTGCTGTACCAGAATATGCTTAGCTTTATGCAAGAGGTGGTAACCGACAGAAAGAAGCTTTTTGTAGTTACCAACGGCACACCTCAAATGCAGCTGAATAAAATACGCCAGGTTGAATGGCACGGTTTGGAATCTTATTTAACTTGTTATTTTGCGCAAGAAACCCGGCCTAAGCCAGACACAGATTCAATCGATCTGCTACTAAAGGAACACCATTTAGAGAGGCGGGACCTGTTAATGATCACTGGATCAAACACAGATATATTATGCGCAGAGGCAAGCGGAATCGACTATTTGTCGGCTTCTGAAATTATATCTTAAATACTGATAATATACTAATAGCAAACGCGTTAACTCAAATATCATTAAATACGTATGAGGAAATTCTTTTACTTTATTGCAGCGCTAACAATAGGACTTGCATCTTGTTCCAAAAAAAATGTTAACCCGGGGGACGACACTACCGGCCCGACAAAGACCGGCTCGACACTTGATCTGATCAAGGACTCTGTGTATTTGTATGCGCAGCAAACCTATTATTGGAATACGTCATTACCAACTTACGATAAATTTAACCCACGCTCGTTCACTGGCTCAAGTGACGCTAACGCATTAAGCAAAGAAGTTGATGCATTATCGCAGTATGCCATAAACCCGAAAACGAACAAACCTTATGAGTATGATGAGGATTCTCCGGGACAAGCTAAATATTCTTTTATCGATCAGGGAGCTGTAGCAGGCTCAATAGGTGGCACCAACGGCGATTTCGGGTTTGCACCTTTTTGGCCAAGCACAAATGATCTTCGCGTAAAATATGTTTATCCGGGTTCACCAGCTGATGCGCAAGGTATCAAGCGTGGATACCAGATAATCAAGATAAATGATAAAACAGATCTTGCGGCAACCGATGCTAACGTGAGCTTCCTGATACAAGCTTATGCGTACAGCAATACCATTAACATGACGTTGAGAAGGCCGGATAACACCACTTTCGATGTGTCTTTATCTGTAGCAAATTATAATGTAAACCCGGTGATCACCAGTAAAGTATTTGATTTAGGCGGTGGTAAAAAGGTTGGTTATATGGTATTCAATAGCTTTACGCAATTAAGCAATGCCCAGCCTAAGATAGATGCAGCATTCAGTACTTTCCAGGCAGCAAATATAACAGACCTTGTTATCGACTTGCGTTATAACGGAGGCGGTGCTGTTGAAACAGCTCAATACCTAAGCAATTTAATGGCGCCAGAGTCAGCTTTTGGCACGCCGATGTTTAGCTATGTATTTAACCAAACAATGGCAACCGGCAAAGCAACTATTTTGAAAAACCAGGTTAGAAAAGATAACAGCGGAAGGTTATATAACTATTTCGACGCCTTTGATTATACCGCAGCAACTAATACAGAAAATTTTGAAAAGCAATCATTAGGTAGCTTGGCTACCTTAAATAACATTTTCTTCATAGTAACAGGTAGCACTGCATCAGCAAGCGAGTTGACGATAAACAACCTTTTGCCAAAACGTAATGTTAAACTTATTGGTAACACTACTTACGGTAAACCAGTTGGTTTCTTCGCTATGAATATTAATAAATACCAACTTTATATTCCGCAATTTGAGACTAAAAACTCGGCAGGTAACGGCGGTTATTATGCAGGTATGCAACCGGGTTCTGCAGACTATGCCGGTAAATACGCCGCGGATGACGTAAGCAAAGATTTTGGCGACCCTGATGAGCAATTACTTAAGTACGCGCTTAATTATGTTAAGCAGGGTACATTTGATGTTGCAAGTCCTAAAGTACAAAGTTTGTCTACCCAACGTTTGTTTAGTGCAGATGAGTCTCACGCGCTTGGGATCAAACTTGATGCACGTAAGTTCAAAGGCATGGTCGTAGATCACCCTCAGTCTAAAAAATAAGTGTATAAGTAAAACTAACAAAAGAGGCCGAAGATCAATCTTCGGCCTCTTTTGTTAATCAGCAAATTCGCGCAGGTCAACCGGCACAACACGGGATATACCCTGCTCAACCATAGTTACGCCGTAAACAATATCAGTACAAGCTATAGTGCGTTTATTGTGTGAAATAATGATAAACTGCGAATCAGCAGAGAACTTGCGGATGATGTTGTTAAACTTATCAATGTTTGTGTCATCAAGCGGAGCATCAACCTCGTCAAAAATACAGAAGGGTGCTGGCTTAAGCAGGTAAAGCGAAAATAGTATGGCTGTAGCTGTAAGCGTTTTTTCCCCGCCCGATAACTGGTTGATTGATAGCGGTCGCTTACCTTTAGGCCGTGCAATAATGTCTATGTCGGACTCGAGCGGATTATCGGGATTGGTAAGTGTAAGATCGCATGAGTCTTCTTCATTGAACAATGAGCGGAATACTTTTATAAAGTTCTCACGTACCAATACAAAGGCATTCATGAATTTCTCTTTGGCGGTGTCATCAATTTCCTGAATAGTGGCCAGTAACGATGCTTTGGCTTCTGCGAGATCTTTCTTCTGCGTTTGGATGAAAGTATGGCGCTCGTTCATCTCATTGTATGCCTCAACCGCCATAGGGTTAATAGCACCAAAATCATCGAGCTGGCGCTTCATTTTTTCAGTCTTCTCACGAATATCGTCTTCGTTATCGGCTTCATTTACTTCAATTTCTAACAGGTCATTGATATCGATATTGAACTCTACAGACAAACGTTCACGAAGAGCATTCAGTTCTATTTTTAGGTTATTACGCTCATCTTTAAGTTCGTTCTCTACAGCTTCCGTGCGATCCTTTTGCTGGCGAAGTTTTGTCACTTCGGCCTCGCGTTCGGTGATTAAGTTACGCCACGCGTAATATTCCTGTTCGGTTTCTGCGGTGCCTTTTTCAAGAGACTCTTTCTGTTCGTACATTTCGAGCAGGTTCTCGTCGCTATCCCCGGTTTGTTGCAGATTTTCCAATATAAACGCTTTCACTTTCTCCAGCTCGGCAGTATTTTGCCTTATGCGCGTATCCAGGTGCTCTAATTGCGTTTCGCGGTAATCAAGGTCTTTTGCTAAACCCGACACCTTATTTTGCTGTTGGTGAAAACGGATATTCTCCTGGTTGTAGGCGTTGGAACGGACAGTTACAACTTCGTTGAGTTCATTGAACAAAGCCTGTTTCTCCAGCATTAATTCATTTTGCGTTTGCTTCTGTTCTTTAAGATCTAAAAGGGTAGGGCCAAGGTTAAATATCTCATCTTTTATCCCGGCAATTTTATCTGCTATGGCTTGCTTACGATTCAGGCTATTCTCAATAAAGGCTTGGTATTGTTCCTGTTTGGTTTTAACTGTAACCAGCTCAGTGTTTAATTGATTAAGCTCAAATTGTTTCTGGCGAACCTCATTAGCCTTGCCTGATGCTTTTAAGGCTATCAGCCTGCTGTTTAATTCTTCAGACTCACTTTTTAATTTCTGTATGCGTGTTTCGGATTGTTTGATCTCTTTAAGTAGGTTATCAAGATTTTTTGCCCTGCCTATACGTTTTCCTTCAAACAAACCAACTGAGCCGCCAGCCATAGTATGGTGCGATTTATTGAATTTGCCGCTTTTTCCTATTAGTACAACGCCTTCCGGCAACGGTAATGAGTTAATATCCTGCTCGCTGTGATCATTAACGAGGTAAACATTTTTTAGCAGATTAGTGCATAGCGGTCTGTAACGTTCGTCTACCTCAACAACTGATAGTGCCGGAATAGCGGCAGAGTCTATTAAGCTGGTATCTGAGGATTGCGCGTTGGTTTCGTAATTATCAAGGATGAAAAATTGCGCCCGTCCCTTAGCGGCGTTGCTTAACAGGTTGATGGCGGCGATTGCCTCCTCATAATTATTAACCACATAGTGGTTCATAAACGATTCTAAGTAATTCTCGATCGCGACCCTGAACTCTTCTTTACAAAAAAGAATATCACTGAACAGGGTAATTGTTTTAGCCCATCCTGTAGTTTTCTTAAGAAAACGGATAGATTCCGGGAAGCCTTCCAGATTGTCAACCAAACTTTTGGTCAAATTATACTCGTTCTGTTTGGCATCCAGCTTACGGCTATTCGCAGCAATGCTTTCAGTTACCATTTTAAGCGATGCTTCGGTCTCGGTAATTTGCTCCTGTAGTTTGTTTTCCGCGTCCACAGCCAGCTCATACTCGCTTTGTAAGGTTTCAACCCTGTTTTGGAGATCGGCAACAACAGTATTGAAGTGTGAAAGTTCGGTTTCTCTATTGGTGGTATCTTCTACGTTGCGCTGGCTTTCCTGCTCAAGTGCCTGTTGTTGTATATTAAGGATGTCAACATCCTTTTCGGCTTTATAAACCTGGCTTTGCAAACGGTTGTTTACCACGTTAAGTTCATTCAGTTCGTTCCTGGCCTCAGCCTGTTGCGCTCGTAGTTCGTCAACCGCTTCTTTAAGTTCCTGCACACGCGCTGAAATGGTCTGTAGGTTTTCATCTTCCTGCAGCTTTTCCTCGTTAAGGCGCTTAATGTTGTATTGTACGTGTTTGTTTTGTGTGTTATCGCGCTCTAACTCGTCCTTTAAACGAGATTCTTTATCCTGCTGATGTTTGAGTTGCTCGTTCTTGATGCGTTTTTCGCTTTCGTACGCACGTATTTTAGCCGTGTATTCATTGCTGGCTTTTTGTTGGGCTGCAAGGTTCTTCTCCTTGGTAATGCTTTCAACCTTGCTTTTTTGGAGTTCGGCTTCCAGTGTATCTATTTGGGATACGATACCTGTCTTTTCTACTTTTTGTATTTGTTTTTTTTCCTCGATCTGGGCCAGCGAGCGACTAAAATTGGCAATCCTAAAAGAAGCCAAGGAAATACTCAGCGTTTTGTACTGCTCTTTCAAGCGATAATAACGTTCGGTTTTTTTGGCTTGGTTTTCAAGCGTTTTAAGGTTTTTCTCTATCTCAAACAAGAGATCCTCAACACGCTCAAGATCGGCCTCTGTATCTTTTAATTTGTTGAAGGTTTGTTTTTTGCGAAGCTTATATTTCGAGATACCTGAAGCTTCTTCAAATAAATTACGGCGCGATCCTTCTTTGTTGTTGATGATCTCGTCTATCATTCTTAATTCGATGATAGAGTAGGAGTCGGCACCAACACCGGTATCCATAAAAAGGTCTGTAATATCCTTTAGGCGGCACTGCACATCGTTGAGGCGATATTCACTCTCGCCACTACGGTACAATCTGCGTGTGAGCGTAACCTGCGAAAAATCAGTAGGGAGGATGTTCTTTGTATTATCAAACGTTAGTGATACCTCGGCAAGGTTAGCGGCTTTACGGGTTTTGGTACCGTTGAAAATAACGTTGTCCATCTTTTCAGACCGTAGCATACGTGTACTTTGCTCACCCAAAACCCAGCGGATAGCGTCGACAACGTTGCTTTTGCCACAACCATTGGGGCCGGCAATAGCAGTAACACCCTCATTAAAATGAATGGTGATCTTATCGCCGAAACTCTTAAACCCCTTGATTTCTAATTGAGTAAGTTGCATTAATCAGGACAAGTACTTCTAAAAAACAAAAGCTTAAGGTAACTATTTAGGGTTAAAGCTGAAAGGCGAAATCAAAATGGTTCTAAATTGATAAAAGTCCTAAACTTCGATGCTGCCGCGCAAATAAGTTACTGCTTTTCCGGCCATCATCGTTCTGTCACCGTTTAGCTCGCACCATAATTCGCCTTTACGCGGCGATATCTGATATGCATGCAGTTGATCCTTACCCAATTTACCAGCCCAATACGGTATAAGATTACAGTGCGCCGAACCGGTAACCGGGTCTTCGGGAACACCTGCAGCGGGTGCAAAGAAGCGTGATACAAAATCAACATTGTTACCAGGCGCAGTTACAATTATACCCAAAGTATCAATTTTGGCCAGCAGTGAATGATCCGGCACCATATTTCTGATCTCATCCTCTGTTTCATAAACCAGGAAGTAATCGCGGGAGCGTAGAACTTCTTTAGGTTGGGTGCTACCTAAGGCCGTTACCAAACCATCCGGCATGTCAGCTGCAAAAGGTGGTCGGGATGGGAAATCCATTGAATATTTATCACCAACGCGCGTTACCGCTAATGTACCTGCCTTAGCGGTATCAAAGTTAATGGTATCACCAACATAAACCAATTCAGTAAATAGAATATGGGCCGTGGCAAGTGTAGCATGGCCGCAAAGGTCTATCTCTAATTCAGGGGTAAACCAACGCAGTAAATAACCATTTTCGTTCCTCACAAAGAAAGCTGTTTCTGCAAGGTTATTCTCCATGGCTATCTTCTGCATTATCTCATCAGGTAGCCATTCCTGAAGTGGACATATCGCTGCGGGATTGCCACCAAACAGCTTGTCGGTAAATGCATCGGCCTGGTATATTGGTATTGTCATCGCGCTTAACGGTTAATACAGCTAAGATAGCCGTAAGTAACTAATTCCTCGTTATCGGTGATATGTTTTGTGCAACCGTTGTTTAGCAACACTACTTTGTCGCTCACTTCTAAAGTATTGTAATATTGGTGATCGGTAATAATAATTCCCTTTCGTTTTGCGCAGGCGCGTATTACAGGCTTAAATTCATCGGCCTGAATAGGAGAAATATGAGTAAAAGGCTCATCAAGTAAAATAAAATCTGCTTTGCTGTGGATGATCATCAGCATCTCCAGTTGGCGTAACTCGCCACCTGAGAGCTGGTTCGGCGTTTTACGGGCATGTAATCTATATATATTTAGAGCGGTAAAATCGTCCCAAAGAGCGTTATCAACCAACATTGGTGCAAGCTTATTGATTTTGATGTTACCGGGCAAATAACCATGCTGTGGCAAATAAGCTATACGATTATTGTGATAACCTTTATGTATAAAAATGTCATCAATACTTACATACTTGTAAGATGCTTTTAACGTTCCAAAGATGATCTGTAATAATGATGATTTACCGCTTCCATTCCTACCCAACAATCCAATTACTTCACCCTGTTTACAAGTAAGGTGTACATCTTGTAATATTTTGCGTTCATTAAATGCCAGCTGCACACTGTCGACTTTTAAAACAGATGGCTACATATTGTAAGTGTTACAGTGAAAATTATAAACACAGCGAGGTCTGTTAAGTAACCATAGCAGTACAACCGCCTTAACTGTAAGCCAGCGTTGCGATAATAGAAGTACGTTTTTGCTGATGAATAGTAATGCAAAGCTGCTGCACCTGTAAAACCAATAATTTTTGAAAAAAGTAATAAAACTGTATTGTTTATGCCGCTAAAACCTGTTAAAAGCATGCATAAAAATGTAAAGGTTATGTTATAAACAAGCAGCGTACGATAATACTGTAATGTGAGTGTGATTAGGCGTTTCATGCTGATTGCTTACAATACGTAAATCAATCAAATAAATTGTATTGCGGATTACCTCTGTTGCCGTGCTCTATCCTAATCTTATTCACTAATAAGTGCGCTTGCCTGGTTGGTTCTGGTGTGCGATAACCGCGAATGCAGTTTTTAATTACATCAACGCTTTGCTGAATACTGATATTATGTCCAGGTGAAATATAAATGGGTTTACAACGCACTTTGCTTCGTAAGGCCACACCAACCTGTTCACTATTATGATACATCGGGCTTTCGGCAAAGGGTTTATCAGCAGGCTCATTAAAATTACCGTAGAGCCTGCTTTTAGCACTGCCAATAGTAGGTATGGCAGTTATTAATCCAAAATGCGTGGCTATGCCCATACCGCGTTCATGTGCTATACCCTGGCCATCTAACACCAGCAGGTCGGGTTTGATAACGAGATTATTCCAGGCATTAAAGAGTGCGGGCACTTCTCTGAAAGCCAGCAGTCCGGATATGTAAGGAAAAGTTGTGTGCGCTATTGCAGTTGCTGTGCTTATAATTTTCAATTCGGGATACGTAAAAACCACAATACCGGCATATAAAACTTCTGAATTTTTGTTGAACGATACATCAGCACCCGCAATGGTACGGATAGGCGACGTCAGTTCCTTAATGCTGATCTGTTTACGCAACTCTTGCTGATGAGCAATTGCTTCGGCTGGAGTGAAATGCTCGTAACCGCTTGGGTCTTCCATTTCAATTTAACATAAAAAAGCCTCCGCTTGTTTAAGGGAGGCTTTTTTATGTTAACCTAAGTATGATTTTAATATCTTGCTTCGCGATGTATGCCTTAAGCGTTGTAAAGCTTTATCTTTTATCTGGCGAACCCGTTCACGGGTAAGGTTGAATTTCTCACCTATCTCTTCAAGAGATAATGGATGGTTAGAACCTAAACCAAAAAACAGTACAATTATCTCGCGCTCGCGCTCTGTTAAAGTAGATAAAGAGCGTTTGATCTCTTCTGACAACGATTCGTTGATCAGGATAGAGTCGGTATTTGGCTCCTGGTTTTCCAATACATCTAACAGTGTATTTTCTTCACCCTGTACAAATGGCGCATCCATAGATACGTGACGGCCGCTATTACTTAACGTATCAGATATTTTATCAACGGTAGTCTCTAATATATCGGCCAGTTCTTCTGGTGACGGCTCGCGCTCATATTCCTGCTCTAATTTAGAGAAGGCTTTACTGATCTTGCTTAACGAACCAACCTGGTTCAATGGCAAACGTACGATACGGCTTTGCTCAGCAATAGCTTGTAATATGGACTGGCGTATCCACCATACAGCGTAGGAAATGAATTTGAAGCCTTTAGTTTCGTCAAAGCGTTTTGCAGCTTTAATTAAGCCTAAGTTACCTTCATTAATAAGGTCGCCCAGGGTAAGTCCCTGGTTTTGATATTGTTTAGCTACCGATACCACAAAACGAAGGTTTGTTTTGGTTAAACGTTCTAATGCGGCCTGGTCGCCTTCTCTAATTTTCTGTGCTAAGATTACTTCTTCTTCGGCAGTTATCAGGTCAACTTTACCAATTTCGTGTAAGTATTTGTCAAGGGATTGTGACTCACGATTGGTAATTGATTGAGTTATTTTGAGTTGTCTCATCTATTTAATTAGCCTCGATTCTTTGATTTAGAATTGAACGTGCAAAAGTACGCATTTGTTTGTTAAAAAACCAGTTTTACTACAAGAAAACCAGTATTTTACCCTAAAATGAGAAAGTATTTTAGTATGTTGAATTTGGAATAATTTTTGTGGTTAACAAGATATCCTCGTTATTTCGGTTTATAGGCACAAGTTACAAATCTTTAAGCATAAAGGTATCTTTCAACTTAATTCCTTTTTCGGTTTGCTGCAAAGTGCAGCATTCATTTACAGGGTCGTGCTCTAAATACAATATATATTCATTGTCCACAGCTTCTTTCCAATAATGTTTTCGCTCATCAAGTGTCTTCATCGGGAACATATCGTATGCCATTACGTATGGGAGTGGTATATGCCCTACAGATGGAAGCAGATCTGCCATATATAAGATTTGTTTTCCTTTGTAGCTTATCTGTGGCAACATCATGGCATCAGTATGTCCATAAGCGAAACGTATCTTTACATCGTTGTTGAAAGTTACACAATCCTGTGCTTCAATAAACTTTAGCTGTCCGCTTTCCTTTATTGGCAAAATATTCTCTTTAAGAAATGATGCTTTTTCACGATCATTTGGATTAACCGCCCATTCCCAATGCTGTGCGTTACTCCAGTAAGTGGCATTTTTAAAAGCAGGAGTGAGGTTGTCATTTATACGCTCCACAGCACCACCAACGTGGTCAAAATGCAGGTGAGTTAAGATCACATCTGTTATGTCATTCCGGTTAAAACCTTTGGTTGCTAACGAACTGTCCATTGTATCTTCGCCATGCAGATAATAGTGGCTAAAGAACTTTTCGTCCTGTTTATTGCCTATACCGGTATCTATCAATATCAGTCTGTCTCCGTCCTCAACTAATAGACAACGCATGGCCCAGGTGCACAGGTTCTTATCGTCGGCAGGGTTAGTTTTCTGCCAAAGAGATTTTGGTACTACGCCAAACATCGCGCCGCCATCCAATTTAAAAAAACCGGTATCTATAGTATGTAGTTTCATAGCGTACCAATTATAGGAAAAAATATCTTTGCAGCGTGAATGACATTTTCGGACAAGCGCTTTTTGACCATTACAAACATAACCGCAAGCATAAACTTTGGATAAAAAACAAATATGGCCCTAAAGAGGAAATGCCGGTTGATGTTTATTTTCGGGATGAGGCCGAGATGCCTGATCTGGAATTGATTGCTTTGGAAAAATGTAAGGGTTCAGTATTAGACGTTGGTGCAGGTGCGGGCAGCCACGCCCTTATGCTTCAAGATAAAGGCATTGATGTTACGGCATTGGATATTTCACCCCTGGCAGTTGCCATTATGCAACAACGCGGTGTGAAACAAGCCTTAGCAAGGGATATCTTCGAATTTAGCCATCAGCAATATGACACTTTGTTGCTGCTGATGAATGGCATTGGCTTATGCGGAACCTTAGACGGTTTACGTAGATTTTTACGGCATGCCAAAACGCTGCTTAAATCCAGCGGATGTTTACTGTTCGACTCATCTGACGTTGCCTACCTTTATGATGGCCAACCACCACAAAACGATGATTATTACGGCGAAATATCTTATCAATATGTTTATAAAGGGAAGAAAACAGATTGGTTCAAATGGCTTTATGTTGATAATGAGACACTAAAGCGAATAGCTTTAGAAGAAGAATGGATTAGTGAGGTATTTTATACTGATGATATGGACCAATATCTTGTAAAGCTTACACCTGTAAGCTATAAGGAATAGTTTAGTTGGTTGTGTTTCAGTAGTTTCTTTCCTTGAAAAAAGATGTAAAAATTTGTTATATCCATTTAAATAGATATTTTTACGGAGTTATACCCTAAATAATAACTAAAAGTTGAGAAGATTTCTGGCTATATTGCTACTAAGCGTACATCTGTTTAATGCAGGTGGGTATACCGTTATCTTCGAGTATTTCATCCATCGATCCGAGCAGCAGATCGTTAAACAGATCTACGAAAACAAGGTTGATGCTACTCAACTTGTGCAAATAAAAGTTCCTGTTCACACGCCGGGCATTCAAGACTGGCCGGATTATGAAAAAGTTCAAGGACAAGTTCAATTAAAAAACGGTTTCTACAATTATGTTGGCGTTAAGATGACCAGGGATACCATGTACCTTGTTTGTGTGGCCAACGAAGTAAAGAACAAATTATTTGAGGCTAACACCATTATAGCCAAAAATGTAAGTGATGCGCCTTTAACTAAGAAAGGGCAGGAGCCATCAGCTAAAAAACTAAGTTCTCCGGTATCAGAATACAATGTACCGGTCACCCAGGTCAATTTTCTGAATTTTAATGATCCTTCTCTGCAAAGGGAAAATCTTATATCTTCTGTATTAACCCATCCGTACATCGAATCTCCGGGCAAGCCGCCCAATTACCTTATTGGTTGATTAATAATTATATAAAGATTTTTTTTGTCTGCTTAGGCACAATGCTACGTCACGTTTTGTCGTAACGTGTCAGATGTACATGCATAACGCAGAATACAATTAAGCACCGGCCATCAAATTTGTGAGATTTTTTGGCAGCCGGTGTTTATTGATACTTTTTATCCCGATTACTTTAAACACTTATGAATAAAACTTTACAATATATAAAGTATTGTATCAGTGCGTTTGCTGTAATGGCTTTAAGCCAAACTGCCAAGGCTCAAACCGAGTCAGACGCGTTGATGATACCTAAAAATTACTTTTGTGCAGCCGGCATTTACACCCATAATAGCTGGAACCACTACTGGGAAGGCACCTTTAGACGCGATAATCTTAACCTTGGTACTGTAAGCAGCAACGTATATGCCCTTGGCGGTAACTACGGTTTAAGCAACCGTATCAATTTACTTTTTATGGTACCGTATGTTAAAACCAATGTTTCTGCGGGTACACTACGCGGACAGCAGGGTTTCCAGGACATAAGCCTTGCCTTTAAATGGATGGCTGTAAGGCAGGAGGTTGGCACGGGTTTACTTAGCTTGCATGCTATTGTATCAGGCAATATTCCGGTTGGCAATTACCAGGCAGATTACCTTCCGCTTTCTATAGGTATGCGCAGCAAAAGCATTGCTGTTAGAGGCTTATTAAATTACCAGGTAGGCAGGTTCTTTGTCGCCGGTGCAGGCCAATACGTTCGCCGCGATAATATTACTATTGATCGTGATTCTTACTTCACAACAGAGATGCACTACACCAATCAGGTGGCTATGCCAAACATGACCAATTTCTTATTCAGTACAGGTTATCGCAGCTTAAAATTTAATGCCGAGGCAACACTAACGCACGTGAATACCATTGGTGGCTTTGATATCACTAAAAACAACATGCCATTCCCAAGCAACAATATGCAGGCAACGGCGGTAGGCAGCATTTTTAAGTACATGTTCCAGTCTATACCCGGTCTTGAGTTTACGGCAGGCGGTAGTTGGGTATTACACGGCCGTAACTACGGACAGAATTTAAGCGTGTTTGGCGGTGTTTACTACGTATTCTCAACCAAAGGAGAAAAATCAGATAAATAATATTACAGATGAAAAAGAATTTACTACATATATTACCAGTGATGTTTGCGGCGGTATCGGTACTTACATCATCTTGTAAAAAAGAAATTGTTGAGCGGAACATGGAGTTCCCGGCGTTAGCACCAGCTAACTTAGACCTGAACGCTGATACTTGGAAACCTATTCTGACCGGCTCTTCTACATTTACCGTTACTGCACCCGATGCTGTGACGTCGCCAAATTATCTTGCCGATCTAAACGAAATTAAAAGCTATCAGCGCAACTTAACAAAGGAACAGCGAGACATTATTACTTACTGGAGTGCAGGATCAGTACTTCGCTGGAACGAGATTTTACGCGATCTGGTTGCTAAACACAACTTACCGCCTTATCAAAAAGATGATGGTACTTACCCGGCTCCAAGTGCTGCCAACCCTTTAGCTTATCCATTATTTCCTTTTGCTAATCCGCCTTACGCTGCCCGTGCTTATGCTTATGTAAGTGCTGCTCAATACGACGCACTGGTACAAGCCTGGAAATTTAAAAAACAATATAACCGCCCTGCGCCCTACAAAACTGATGCGACAATTAATGCTTTAGTGCCAAAATCTGACCTGCCTTCTTACCCAAGTGAGGATGCAGTGGTGTCAGGGGTTACTGCTAAGATGATGGAGTTACTTTTCCCGGGTGATCTTGATTTTATTCGCCAGAAAGCTGCTGAAGAAAAATTATACCGTATTATGGCCGGTGCGAACGCCCGCTCTGATATGGACGCAGGTGAATCATTAGGTCGCCAGGTTGCTGATGTGTTCTTAGCCCGCGCTCGAACAGATAAAGCCGGTGCAGCTATTGGTACGAAAGAGATATGGGATAAACTGGAAGCAGATACAAAAGCAACTGGCCAAATCCCATGGATAAGTTTAGAGTTGCCAAAACGCCCGCCAATGTTGCCATTGTTCACCAAAGTTACACCATTCTTATTTGCTCCTGAGACTGTTGTTGCTTTGCGCCCGGCTCCGCCATACTCTACAAGCTCGCCTGAGTTCAAAAAAGAAGCGGACGAAGTGTTGCAAATGAGCATGAACCGCAGCCGCGAACACGAGCGCATTGTAGCATTTTGGGCAGATGGCGTAGGTACAGTTACACCTCCGGGACACTGGAACACCATAGCTGCTGAGGAGTTTGTAAAACATAATTTAAGCGAAGTGCGCTGGGCACGTAACTTTGCATTATTGAACATGGCCGAAATGGATGCAGCAATAGTATGCTGGGATGCCAAGTACGCCTACTTTAATCCTCGCCCTTGCCAATATATGCTTGATATAAAGACCCTTACCGGCGTGCCAAACTTCCCGTCATATACATCTGGACACTCTAACTTTAGCGGCGCAGCTGCCACTATTTTAGGCTACCTGGTGCCGGAGCGTAAAGACGACTTTATGGCAATGGCGAACGAGGCTGCGATGTCAAGATTATACGGCGCTATTCACTACCGCAGTGACTGCGAAGTTGGCTTAAAAACCGGTATCAAAGTAGGCGAATATGCAATAGCTCGCGCTAAAACAGATGGTGCTAACTAATAAAATATAAGTGCAGGGTGATGAAGACTAAGCAAAAGATCCATTACGTATTACGAATAGCCATAGCCATGTGTTTTATTGGCCATGGTTCATTCGGTATTATTACTAAGCAGATTTGGTGCAATTATTTTGCGGTGTTCGGCATAGGCACGAAAGCGGCCTATGCCCTAATGCCGTGGGTAGGAGCTGCGGATATCGCTTTGGGTTTGATCATGCTTTTCAGGCCGATGCGGGCAATTGCGCTTTGGCTGGTTGTATGGGGAACGTTAACAGCATTTCTGCGCCCCGCATCAGGCGAGCCTTTTGCGGAGTTCATTGAAAGGGCCGGCAACTTCGGCGCACCGCTGGCTATGCTTATCCTGTCAGGAGGAATTAAGAGCTTTAAAAATTTGTTTGAGCTTATAGATCCTGCGGCCGAAATTGACGCCAAGACCATGGCGCGGGTTTATAACTGCCTTAAAACAGTTGGTTTTTTGTTATTGATAGGACACGGCTGGCTTAATCTCTTGCAAAAGAAAAGTCTGCTTGGGCAATATGCATCGCTCGGCTTTACAGAACCGGCAAAAGTGGCGCAAATGGCAGGAGTTTTCGAGATAACGGCCGCTGTGCTGGTGTTGTTTAAGCCTATCCGCAACCTGATCCTCATTTTTATTATATGGAAAGCTGCAACCGAACTATTTTATCCCAGGTACGAGATATTTGAGTGGATAGAGCGCGGTGGTAGCTACGGCACTTTGATAGCTTTATGGCTCTCATTAAAACAAGTTTCTTCAAATCTCACAATACCGTTCTTATCAAAAAAATTCTGATTTTTTAGAGGGGGACTTTCAACCAACCAATCACCTTTTTGCAATCCTTCAGGGTTGCCTGTCATTCTATTACCTAAAAACCCACAAAATGAAATTTATTTACAAGGTGCTTGCGGGCACTATCATATTTATAATATTTAACAATGTAAAAGCAAACGCACAAGGCTGTGTAGCTATCAGCGGCAAAGGCGCATTCACTGTAATGGAACATCCTATGCTTGATAGCAGTATCACTCCCGGCAAAGAAAGCAGCTGGGTATTTACATCAGCTTACCGCTACTTTCACTCTTACAAGCACTTTAAGGGTACGGAAGAACAAAAGCAACGCCAGACCTTACATAACGAAGTGGTAAACTTTCAAAATACTATCGATCTGAGCCTTACTCGTAATTTTAACCGCTTCTGGTCTGTTACTGTTGGTATCCCGTATCTTATAAACATCCGATCCTCACTTTATGAGCACGGCGGTAAAGAACGCCACAGGTCGTACTCACATGGTTTTGGCGATGCCCGCGTTGTTGCTTATCGCTGGTTGTTTGATCCGCGTACCTCACATAACGGAAATCTTCAGGTAGGCTTAGGTATTAAATTGCCTACCGGAGACTATAACTATCGCAGTTATTTTTACAACGTAACACCGTCGAACCGTCCGGTAGATCAATCTATCCAATTAGGCGACGGCGGAGTAGGTGCCATAGCCGAGTTAAATGGCTTTTTGCATCTGGGAGGGCGTTTCAGCGGTTACACCAATTTGTATTATATGGCCAACCCGCGTAACACAAACGGCACACGTACTTACCGCGAAACATTAAGCCCGTTACTTGCTAATGAAAGCATCATGAGTGTGCCGGATCAATACCTGGCGCGATTAGGAGTAAATTATACCTTTAATGGTTCGTTCAGCGCACTCACCGCATCAGTTGGTGGCCGTATGGAGGGTATCCCGGTGCGCGACCTGATCGGGAAAAGTGATGGTTTCCGTCGTCCCGGCTACATCATATCGGTCGAGCCTTCATTGAACTACAGTTTGAAGAGAGTTAACCTATTTGCGAGCGTTCCTGTTGCTTTGAAAAGAAACCGCCAGCAAAGTGTAACTGATAAAGAGAACTCGGTGAAAACAGGCACCTATGTAATAGGTGATGCTGCTTTTGCGGATTACTCTATCAATTTCGGTGTGTCCTTTAAGTTTTAATTATATTGGTTCTATAAAAGCCGGGGTGGTTCCCGGCTTTTTTTGTTTATGACTGGTATTTGATGGTAAAAATAATAGCTTTACCGCCATGAACTCTGCTGAACAAAACTTCAAAGAAACAGGCTTAAGCCTTCCGCCGGCGCCAAAACCGCTTGGTGTTTATAAACCATGTTTAATTGATGGTAAATATCTATATCTGTCGGGCCATGGCACCGTGCAGGACGATGGGTCACTTATTATTGGTCGTATAGGCGATACTATTGATATGGAAAATGGTAAGCTTGCTGCAAGGCAGGTGGGTTTGGCCATGCTGGCTACCATCAAAGAAAACCTGGGTAGCCTGGATAGGATTAAACGCGTAATTAAGGTTTTAGGCATGGTTAATTGCACTCCGGATTTTGAACGCCATCCTTACATCATTAACGGGGCGAGCGAGTTGTTTGCCAAAGTTTGGGGCGAAGAAAATGGTATTGGCGTGCGCAGTGCGGTGGGTATGGGATCATTACCGGATAATATTCCTGTTGAGATAGAAGCGCTGTTTGAACTGGTTTAAACGTAGCATATCCTATGGAAAATCCTGATTGGTATATCATTGATAAAGTTGATGAATTAGATACACCTGCACTTGTTGTGTATCCTGAAAGGGTGAGCTACAATATTGATCTTTTGAAAGCGATGGTTGATGATGTAGCACGTTTGAGACCGCATGCTAAAAGCCATAAAAGCGCTGCTGCTGCTAAATTGATGATCCGGAAAGGTATAATCAAGTTTAAATGCGCCACTATTGCCGAAGCAGAAATGCTGGGCATGGCCGGAGCTAAGGATGTACTCTTAGCTTACCAACCGGCGGGACCGAAGCTTAAGCGGTTTATTGAGGTGATAAAAACTTATACGGATACTCAATATTCCTGTTTAGTGGATAATGAACAATCCGCACTTGAAATTTCTGAACAGGCAATCGCTAATGATCTGATCATCCCGGTTTTTATCGATCTGAATATAGGAATGAACCGCACAGGCATAAAGTCTGTAGATGCGTTGGCGTTATATTCGCGTTGTAACGCCTTACCTGGTTTGTCTTTGAAAGGCTTGCATGCTTACGACGGCCACATCCATGATAGTGATTTTGAGGTAAGACGGAAACGTTCGGATGAAGCGATGCAGCCTGTTCTTCAATTAATTAAAGATTTGCAAAAACAGGGCTTCGAAAAGCCACTGCTAATAGCCGGAGGTTCGCCAACTATGCCCATTATAAAAGAAATTAAAGATGCAGAGCTTAGTCCCGGTACTTTTGTGTATTGGGATAAAGGCTATGGTGATGCCTACCCCGAACAGCCCTTTAAACCGGCTGCTTTGTTGATAGCACGCGTAATTTCATTACCTGATGAAGCTAAGATCTGTATTGATCTTGGCCACAAATCCGTGTCTGCAGAGCGCCCGCTTAACGAACGCGTTTTTTTCCTTAACGCGCCAGAACTGAAATTTGTGAGCCACAGCGAAGAGCATCTTGTAGCTGATGCCGGCGCTGGTCATAACTATAAAGTTGGCGATGTGTTGTATGGTCTGGCTTTTCATGCTTGCCCTTCGGTAGCACTGTATGAAAGGGCTCTCACCGTCGAAGATAGTATCATTTCAGGTGAGTGGAAAACCATTGCAAGAGATAGAAAGATAAACATTTAATATTCGAGCGATTCAAAAGATATGTTCACGATAGATGCACACTTAGACCTAAGCATGAACGCTCTTGAGTGGAACCGCGACCTGACGCAACCGGTTGCTGCCATCAATGCGCGTGAAGTTGGTTTAACTGACAAACCCGACAGGGCTAAAGCCGTTGTGGCATTGCCGGAGTTGAGGAAGGGAAAGATAGGGTTGGTGGTTGCAACGCAGTTAGGTCGTTACGTTGCGCCTAATAATCATTTGCCCGGGTGGCATTCGCCGCAACAGGCATGGGCGCAAACCCAGGGGCAACTTGCTTGGTACAAAGCCATGGAGGATGCGGGCGAAATGGTGCAGATAAATGATTTTGCATCTTTAGAGTCGCATGTAAGCCTGTGGCAAAATGATAATGACAGTACTAATAAGCCGATAGGTTATATCTTAAGCTTAGAAGGGGCAGATTCCATCGTGGATGTTTCCTACTTGCAAGCGGCATACAATTATGGACTTAGGGCTTTAGGCCCCGCGCATTACGGGCCGGGGCGTTATGCCAACGGAACCGATGCAACGGGGGTGATGGGTGATAACGGCCTGCAACTACTTAAAGAAATGGAGCGGCTGAACATCATCTTAGATGCCACTCATCTGTGCGATGATGCTTTTTGGCAGGCGCTGGATAATTTTGGCGGCTATGTTTGGGCAAGCCATAATAATTGCCGCGCACTGGTTAATCATAACCGCCAGTATAGCGACGAAATGATAAGGGCATTGATAAACCGCGGCGCTGTTATAGGCGCAGCCTTAGATGCCTGGATGATGGTACCAGGATGGGTTAGAGGACAATCAGATCCTAAACAAATGAATTGTAATTTGGAAGTGATGGCCGATCACATAGACCACATTTGCCAGATTGCCGGTAACGCTTTGCATGTAGGCATGGGCACCGATTTGGATGGTGCTTTTGGCAGGGAGCAATGTCCATACGACTTGGAAACCATCGCAGACCTGCAAAAAGTACCTGGTATTTTATTAAAAAGAGGATACAGCCAAACAGATATCGAAAATATGATGTATGGCAACTGGCTACGTTTTCTACGTAACGCCTGGAAATAAGATATTATGGGTGCAGAAGCCGACCGATTAAAAACTACCGGATGGAAGCGTTGGGGACCTTACGTTAGCGACCGCCAGTGGGGTACCGTGCGGGAAGATTACAGTGCTAACGGCGACGCCTGGAACTACATCACTCATGATATGGCCCGCAGTAAAGCATACCGTTGGGGAGAGGAGGGGATTGCAGGTATTTGTGATCTAAAGCAATTGCTTTGCTTCTCAGTAGCGTTTTGGAACAAGCAAGACCATATTATCAAAGAACGTTTTTTTGGGTTAAGCAATGCCGAAGGTAATCACGGCGAAGACGTAAAGGAGCTATACTATTATTTAGATAACACGCCTACCCACTCGTATATGAAAATGCTGTATAAGTATCCCCAGCAGGCATTTCCGTACGATCAATTGGTGGCAGAGAACCGAAAACGAGATCGCAACAAACCGGAATTTGAAATTATTGATACCGGTATTTTTGATAACGATGAATATTTTGATCTGCAGGTAGAGTACGCAAAAGCTGGTATAGACGACATCCTGATCAAAATAATTGTTACCAATCGCGGCAAGCAAGCCGCCAGGCTAAATGTGCTGCCAACTATCTGGTTTCGCAATACATGGGATTGGGGCTATGATGATTACAAGCCGCAATTAAGTGATAGTAATGGTAGCATAAACATCATACATAAAGATCTTGACATACACAGTCTTTTAGCAGAAGGCAACACAGAAACACTCTTTTGTGAAAACGAAACCAACATCGTCCGCTTTGGTGGGATCAATAGCAAACAGGAATACTACAAGGATGGAATAAATAATCACATCGTCAACCAATCTTATACAGTTAACAAAGCAAAAGTTGGAACGCGTGCGGCTTACAATTACGATATTGAAGTCGTCGGCGGCGAAAGCAAAGTGATCAGACTAAGGTTGACAGCAAATGAAGGCGCTAATTTTAAAGATTTTGACGACCTCTTCACCGCCCGCGAGGCGGAAGCGGATGAGTTTTACAACAACTTGTTACCTGCCAAAAACGCTCCAGAAAAAGCGATGATAAGACGGCAAGCCTACGCTGGTCTGCTTTGGAACAAGCAATTTTATTATTACGATGTTCATCAATGGTTGAAGGGCGACCCCGGAGAACCTGCTCCACCTCAAAGCCGTTTGCACGCGCGTAACAGCAAATGGCAGCACTTTAACAACCGTGGCGACATTATTTCCATGCCTGATAAATGGGAGTATCCTTGGTTTGCCGCGTGGGACCTTGCATTCCATTGCATTGCTTTGGCCGGAATTGATATGGCTTTTGCTAAAAATCAGTTGAGCCTGTTAATAAGAGATTGGTACATGCACCCCAACGGACAGTTACCTGCGTACGAATGGGATTTTGGCGATGCTAATCCACCGGTACATGCCATGGCTACCTGGAAAATATATCTGCAGGACAAACAAGCTAACGGCGGCGTGGGCGATACCTTCTTTTTAGAGCGCATCTTCCATAAGCTTATGCTAAACTTTACCTGGTGGGTTAACCGTAAAGATGAAGTAGGCAACAACATATTTGAGGGGGGCTTTTTGGGTATGGATAATATCGGCGTGTTTGACCGCAATACTAAGTTTACAAACGGTGCACACCTTGAGCAGGTTGATGGCACAAGTTGGATGGCTATGTATTCATTAAACCTGTTGAGCATTGCTGCGGAGCTTGCCCAGGCCAATAAAGCTTACCGGGATATAGCTTCTAAATATTTCGAGCACTTTATTTACATAGCCGAAGCGATGTCGAGCCTGGGAGAGGGTGGGCAGGCAGGTTTGTGGGATGAAGGAGACAACTTCTTTTACGACCAGTTGCGGATGCCTGATGGCAGCGCATTAAAAATGCGTATTCGAAGTATGGTAGGTTTAATACCAATGTTTGCTGCTGAAGTGATAGATGATGCGGACATTAGCAGCAATCCGATCTTTGCCGACAGGCTGGAATGGTTCAAAGATAACCGGCCGGATCTGGCAGCACTGGTTTCCCGGTGGGACGAGCGAAGCGCAAACGGCAAGCACCTGATCAGTTTACTGCGAGGGCATAGGATGAAAGGTTTATTAAGCTACATGCTTGATGAGAATGAATTTTTGAGTCCGTACGGTATACGTTCATTGTCTAAATATCATCTCGAACATCCGTTCAGCATTACTATTGATGGTAACCTCTTTAGCATTAAATATACTCCGGGCGATAGCGATGGGCCAATGTTTGGTGGCAACAGTAACTGGCGCGGCCCTGTGTGGGTGCCGCTCAACTATCTGTTGATCCAAAGCCTTAACACTTACCATGAATTCTATGGCGACGATTTTCAGGTGGAATGTCCAACCGGATCAGGCAATATGATGAATTTGAATCAAGTTGCAAACGAGATCTACAGACGTATTTCCAATTTGTTCCTTAACAATGCAGATGGTCACCGGCCTGCTAACGGTACTACCGAAAAGGTACAAACAGATCCTAATTTTGAGGACAATATTTTATTTTACGAGTTTTTCGACGGTGACACCGGGCGTGGCTTAGGTGCATCACATCAAACCGGATGGACGGGTTTGATCGCAAATTGTTTGTATCAATAGGATAAATTAGCGCCTAAATAATTGTGTATTAAGGACACATTAAATTTCTTTTCTTCAAATTATTGATTTAGATTTACTTACCAAGTAATAAATAAACACTAAATCAATTATGAGTTTAAACAGACGCAAGTTTTTACAAAGCGCAGGTACACTTGCACTTAGTAGCGCCGTATTATCAGCAAACGCATCTTCGTTATTTTCAAAACATCCTATAGGCATACAATTATTTACATTTTTTAATGTAATTGATGATGATGTGAAAGGCACCTTAACTAAGATCAAAGCGATGGGTTATGGAGAATTGGAATCGGCATTCAGCAAAAAGGGTGGCTACTATAGCTTTAAACCGAAGGAGTTTAAAACATTAGCTAATGACCTCGGCCTGACCTGGAAATCGCACCATGTGCTTGGCGCGCCATTTAAATTACCGGCGGGTGCTAAAATGCCTTCAGGGCCCGATGGTAAGCCAATGGTGATACCTCCAATGCTTAACCTTACCGATAATATGCAGCAGCTGGTTGACGAAGCAGCAGAAGGCGGGTTGAAATATCTTGTGTGTGCTATGACGCCAACCGGTACTACCGAGGAGATAAAGCAATCTATCGCTGTTTTAAACAAGACGGGTGAAGCAGCGGCCAAAGCCGGTTTGCAATTTGCTTATCATAATCATGACATGGAGTTTAAAGCGGTAGACGGTAGCGTGCCGTATGACCTGCTACTTTCAGAAACCGATCCTAAGAAAGTTAAAATGGAACTTGATCTTGCCTGGGCGATGAAGGCAGGTAAAAATCCTGTCGAATTATTTAAGGCTCATCCCGGCCGTTTCCCTTTATGGCATGTTAAAGACCTTGATGCAAGCCGAGAAAACATAATGCCTGTTGGTAGTGGTACGCTTGATTTTAAACCGGTTTTTGCTGCTGCTTCAATTGCCGGTATGCAAAGCTTTTTTGTTGAGCATGATATGCCTAAAGATGCATTTGCCAGCGCAGCCGCAAGCATACAATACATTAATAAAAATATCAAAATTTAATAATATGCAATTTGTACAGGCTTAACGAAGATAAGCCTGTACAAATTCATCATTTCTGATAGTGTTTATTAGTGCATTTAAATATGGTTTAGCTTCGGCATCGTTATCAAGGCTTGCAGAGTAATCTTCCAATTCATCCAAATAGTCAACAGCTTCTTCCTCGTCCTCAAATAATAAAACCACGTCACCGTTTATTTCAGCATCGGTACCATTCGGCGGGGTCGGTAAATCAAATTGGTCAAAGGCTGCAGCTGTAAACGCCGGGCTTCCTGTTTGCGGGATATCTATCTTTAACATAATAAACCTTTTTAATTTGAACGCTTGTATCAGCTTTTAGGTTTTGGCCTTTCTGCAACTATACCATCATAACGGATACTTTGTTTATTAACGCTAACAACAGAAAGATTTGCGTAACCGGTAGGATAAACCTCCAAATACATTTGCGTTCTGTTGGTTATATCATTTGGCTTGATAAAAATGCGATACCCACCTTTTTTGAGATTATCTACCTTATAATCAAACTTAGTTGATGTAAATTTTATTCCGCCATCATCGTTTGGAGTATAACCAGTATTCATGTAAGCTACCCCGAAAAAGGGCAGAAAGGATGTTACTGTATCCGGTGCAATGGTAAGATCGTAGATGCGATCAAGGTAACGTTGGCCACCACCCATGGGGTACATAAAGGTTGCTTTAAAAACAAAGTTTTTCGACTCTACCAGATTTTTTACTTCCTGTGCCTTAAGTTCCTTTTTGGTTGGCTTTGTTGTTTGCGCATTAACTTGTGTAATACAGAACAACGCCGATAATACGACAGAGAATATGATTAATAAGCGTTTCATTGTAAATGCTTTATAAAGATGACTTAATTATTTATTAGACTATAGTTGGCTGTTTAGGTTTAAATTAATAACCGATAATTAACCTGAGTTTATAACGACTTTGCAGTTCATAATTAGTACATTTTTTTACTACAAGATGCAGGCCGAATCGCAATTCCATAAATAATAAATAATAAAAAAGCTACCCGCCGGTCGACGAGTAGCTTTTGTGTCTAATTTTCCTTAATTATCCTGAAAAGTATTATATCAAATTAACGCTTCTATTAACAAATTCGGTTAGCTCGGCGCCTGTAAGCAATCCCTGTGATAGTAAAGCTAAGTCAAACGCTTGTTTAGCCAATTGAGCTTGTTCGTCAGTGTTTTCGTTGTTCAGAATGCGGCTGATCAGTTTATGGTTGCCATTTACAATAACTTTGTAGTTATCAGGCATGTTGCCATAGAAGCCCATGCCACCACCCATAGCTGCCATATCTTTCATGCGGCGCATAAACTCATCCATGGTAACGGTGACAGGTAACTCATCAGGGTGCAGACTTTCCAGTTCAACACGGTAAGCCGGTTTGTTAATGGCCTTGTCGAATATCTCTTTCACCTGTTTGGTTTGTTCTTCTGTTAACACGTGTTCAGGCGCATCATCTTTTTTGATCAGCTTATCGGCAACATCAGCATCAACCCGCTTAAGCGAAGTTTTCTCCAGCTTTTGCTCTAACTGACTAATGAAGTGGTTATCGATAGGAGAGTTCATCAGTAAAACATCGTAACCCTTTTTGTTGGCCGATTGGATGAACGAATCCTGCTTATCGGCATCGTTAGTGTAGATGTAAACTAACTGTCCATCTTTATCTGTTTGTGTACCTTCAACTTTTTCTTTGTACTCGGGCAAAGTAAAATTTTCTTTAGCCGTATTGGTTAACAGAACGAAATCTTTGGCTTTATCATAAAATTTCTCATCGCTGATAGCGCCGTATTTTACAAATAAACCAATATCGCTCCATTTATCTTCATAGGCTTTGCGGTCGTTTTTAAATAGCTCAGCAAGCTTGTCAGCAACTTTTTTGGTGATGTAGCTGTTTATCTTCTTTACGTTGCTATCGGCTTGTAAGAAGCTACGCGATACGTTCAGCGGAATATCCGGTGAATCGATAACACCATGCAACAGCATCAGGAATTCAGGCACAATATCTTTCACCTCTTCGGTGATGAATACCTGGCGAGAGAACAACTTGATCTTGTTTTTTTGAAATTCGAAGTCGTTTTTAACCTTAGGGAAGTACAAAACACCAGTAAGGTTGAACGGATAATCTACATTTAGATGGATCCAGAACAATGGATCTTCGCTGAAGGGATAAAGCTCTTTGTAGAATTTAAGGTAATCTTCGTCCTTTAACTCGTTAGGAGATTTTGTCCAGATAGGGTTGGTATCGTTGATAATATTGTCAACAGTAACCGTTGTGTATTTGGTTTTACCTTCTTCGTCAACACCGTCCTCAACGCTGTCTTCTTTAGTGCCAAATTTAATAGGCACAGGCAGGAATTTGCAGTATTTGTCAAGAATTTCTTGCAACTTGTGTTCGTTCAGGAACTCCTCAGATTCTGCATTGATGTGCAGCGTAATTTCGGTACCGCGCTCTTCCAGGTTACCGTCGCTTATTTCAAACTCGGTACTGCCATCACAAACCCAGTGTGCAGGGGTAGCACCATCCTGGTAACTTAAAGTTTCAATTTCAACCTTATCAGCAACCATAAAGGCAGAGTAGAAGCCCAAACCAAAACGACCGATGATCTCATTGGCGTCTTTGGCTTCTTTGAATTTCTCCATAAACTCGGTAGCTCCTGAGAAAGCTATTTGGTTGATGTACTTTTTGATCTCCTCGGCCGTCATACCAATACCGTTATCAGATATGGTGATGGTCTTTTTGTCGGCATCAAAGGCAACTTCAACGCGCAGGTCGCCAAGTTCGCCGTTGTACTGACCAAGGGCGGCAAGCCGTTTTATTTTTTGTGTTGCATCTACCGCATTTGATACCAGCTCGCGCAGAAATATCTCGGTATCAGAGTATAAGAATTTTTTAATGATGGGAAAAATGTTCTCGGTGTGTATCGAGATGGTTCCTTTTTCTTGCATTGTATTGAGTAATTTTAAGTTTGATTAATTGTAATGCAAACCCAGCATCAATGCCTGTTCCAAAGGATTTATCATTGCCAAATTGGCAGATAAGAACTTCAAGTACTGACCTAAGAAGCTACCGGAAAAGTCATGATAAACGCAGAACCTTTTCCTTCGGTAGACTGAACCTGGATGTTGCCCTTATGCAAAAGCATAATTTGCTTACATAAACTTAAGCCGATACCCGTACCGGTTTTGCGGGTACTAAAAAATGGGATAAAGATCTTGTCTAACAGTTCTGGTGGCATACCTACACCATTGTCTATTACCTTTACCAACAGTTTGCCACCTTGTTGTTCGGCCTGCAGGATTATCTGCGGTTCTTCGCGGTCTTTTACGGCCTCTATGGCATTCACCAGCAGATTGATTAGCACTTGGTCTAAAAGATTTACGTCGGCCTCTATAGTAAGGGCAGGATCGCGAAGGATAATATCCAACTCAATGTTCTTTTTCTCCAGCGACGGCGTCATTAGCGTGTTCAGGTTCTCAAACATATCACGCACCAGCATACGGGTAAGATCAAGCTTGGTTATCTTGTTGAGGCTTCGGTAACTTTCAGTAAATTTCAGCAAGCCATCGCTACGGCGTTTGATGGTATCTATACCTAAGCCAATATCTTCAAGATCAATATTTTGTAACCGATCGGTCAGTTCCGGATCTGCAAGTCGGTTTTTCAACGTATCGGCCAACGAAGAAATAGGGGCAACAGAATTCATGATCTCATGCGTCATTACATTCAATAGTTTGGACCATGCCTTAGATTCAGTTTCATCCAATGCCTCGCTCACGTTCTGGAAGGCGATCAACTTATAAAGCTTATCCTCGCTACGCATCACACTGGCCGTTACCAGCATTTTTACCTGCTGCTGATCGCGGGTAATGGTCATGATGTTTCCCTCACCGGCTTTAAGCTTCATCACATCATGGTATAAAACAGCCTCGCGTTTTTCAAGCGAATGAATAGTTTTTAAATACGGAACGCCGATAAGGGTTTTAAAAGCCTCATTTATCCAGCTGATCTCACCGGTCTCTTGCTCATAACTAACGATACCTGTATCCACCAGTTCCAAAATTTTCTGAAGATATTGATATTGCGTTTCGCGCTCACGGCTGATAACCTTGAAGGTCGTATTGATATCATTAAAACCTTTACGTAAAGGCTTTAATTCCGTAGGTGCTTTGCGTACATCAAAGTGGCGCGAAAAATCGCGGTAGTGTATTGATTCGACAAATTGATTTACCTCATCCTGGGCTTTCTTATTGAACCGGATAAGATCAAGCATAGAATAAACCACCAATGGTATAGTTATCACCATAAACAGATATTGCCGCAGCTCAAATATCACAAGTACGGTAGACGTAATGGCGAGGAAAAGTAAAGCAACACGCAGCACCAGCCGCCATTCGTACCTGTTAAATATCATACTTGCTTAGTCTGCGGTAAAGTGCAGTGCGGGTTAAGCCAAGCTCTTTTGCTGCACGGGTAATATTGCCATTATGTTTATCTATTACTTTTAGAATGGCATTTTTTTCTAATGTACTCAGTTGGATATTATCCTCATCGATAATGCTTTCTGTAGGCGATTCCAAAACGGAAAATATCAGATCATCTGCTTTAAGCAAACTATCATCAGCCATAATAACTGCACGCTCAATAGTATACTGCAGTTCGCGTACATTACCGGGATAACTATAGCTGCGTAATTTATTAGTAGCGGTATTATCAAAATCAGCTACCGGCTTCATGTACTTGGTGCTGTACATTTTAGCGAAGTGCCTTGCTAATACCACTATATCTTCAGCGCGTTTGCGTAAAGGCGGCATGTTGATCTCCACCGTGTTGATACGATAGATCAAATCCTTACGGAATTTGTTCTCATTAGCAAGCTCCTGCAAAGGCACATTTGTAGCGCATATCAGGCGAATATTGATATCTACTGCTTTATTTGTGCCTAAACGTGTTACCTGCCTGTTTTGCAGAACTGTTAAGAGTTTGGCTTGTTGCTGCAGGCTGATATTACCTATTTCATCTAAAAATAAAGTACCTCCCTCGGCTTCTTCAAAACGACCCATACGGTCTTCCCTGGCATCAGTAAAGGCGCCTTTCTTATGGCCAAATAATTCGCTTTCAAAAAGCGAATCGGTTAAGGCACCTACGTCTACCTTTACAAAAGGCTTATCAGCCCTTAACGAACGTTCATGTATAGCTTTTGCCATCAAATCTTTACCGGTTCCGTTCTCTCCCAAAATAAGGATGTTTGCATCCGTAGGGGCTATCTTATTTACTTTGTGAAAGATATCTTCCATCACTTCAGATTCGCCAAGGATAGAGGTTTGGCCGGTGCTGCTTTTTACAGATTTGGATGTTTTAGCACCACCTTCTTTTTTATCCAGCAGATCGGTAATGGTGTCAATCAGTTTCTCGTTATGCCATGGCTTCACCACAAAATCGTTAGCGCCTTCCTTCAGAGACCGCACAGCAAGGTCTATATCACCATAAGCTGTTATCATGATCACGCAAACGTTGGGTTTCCACTCTTTTATTTTACGCAGCCAATAGATACCCTCGTTGCCGGTGTTTATAGCGCTGTTAAAGTTCATGTCTAAAAGCACCAGGTCTATGGTGTTCTTTTGCAGCAACCAGTTCAGGTTCTCCGGGTTTTTCTCAGTTATAATTTCTTGTGTAAGCGGCTTAAGTAAAAGTTTAACAGCGGTAAGTACATCCGGGTCATCGTCAACAATTAAAACGTTGGCTTTTTTAAGTATCATAATTCAGCGTAAATCAACAGTAAATTAATCTGCAATTTAGTATTTTGACTGCTAAATATCGTACCATTTACAGCAATGGGGTTATAATCTTGAAAATCCAACCTGATACGCGTTAGCGTCCTTACAGAGGTGTTTTTAACGTTGTATCATAACCGAACACTTGCTGTAACAGAAGCGTACGGTGCAATATTAATATTTATGGATAAGTATTTATTAATCAATACTTTAATTTATGGCATGTGATTTTGTATTTACTTGCCAAACATTATCTAAACAACGTGGACAGAGTTATACAAAAAAAGAAGTGGAGCAATAAACGCCTGATGACCATAGCCGGTATCACCGGTGTTGTGGTGCTGGTTGCAGGCAGCATATTTTTTACATCCGGTAAAAGCAAATTGAACGTTGATACAGAACGCATTACTATAAGTGAGATAAAGAAAGGCCCTTTCCAGGAATTTATTCCGGTTAACGGCGTGGTGATGCCCCGTACCACGATATACCTTGACGCTGTTGAAGGTGGGCAGGTTGAAGAAAAGTATGTTGAAGATGGCGCTATGCTTAAAAAAGGCGATCCGATCCTGAAGCTATCCAACATAGATGAGGAGCTAAGCCTTGCGTCACAAGAATCAGCAGTATTTGGCGAGCAGACACAAATGCAGATAGCGCACAACAACGCACAACAAAATACGGTAAGCAAGCTTAACCAAATGGCTGATGTAGACAACGCCTACAAAGAAGCCGAACGTATTTATTTGCTTGATAAAAGCCTTTACGAGCAAAAAGCAATAGGGTTACAGGAATACCAGGCCGCTAAAAACAACTATGACTACCAGGTGCGCCGTAAACGCCTAACTACCCAAATATTAAAGCAGGATACCAGCTTAACAAAACAACAGGAGCAACAGGCGCAGGAGCATTATGCGCAAATGAAAAACGCTTTAACCCTGATGCGGAAAAAAGTGGGAAGCTTAACCCTGCGTGCGCCAATAGACGGACAATTAACCTCTATGGATGCCGAAGTGGGCCAAAACAAAAACAAAGGTGAACACCTTGGCCAGATAGACGCACAAAACGGTTTCAAAGTACGGGTTGATGTTGAAGAGCACTATCTTTCACGTATCTACAATGGCTTAATGGGCGACTTCGTTTTCGCTGATAAAACTTATAAATTAACTATTAAAAAGGTTTACTCGCAGATCACTAACGGACGCTTTCAGGTTGATATGGAATTTGTGGGCACGGTGCCTAAAGGCATCCGCAAAGGTCAAACCCTGCAGATACGTCTTGCGCTGAGCGACGAAACAACCGCCTTACTTGTTCCTCGTGGTGGTTTCTACCAGCAAACTGGTGGTAACTGGATCTTTAAAGTAAGTGAGGATGGTAAAACAGCCTACAAAACCGATGTACAGATAGGCCGCCAAAACCCTGATTATTTTGAAGTATTGCAAGGTTTAAAACCAGGCGACAAGGTAATCACCTCGAGTTACGAGAACTACGGCGATATCCAGGAACTGGTGCTGAAAGAATGATAGATTTCTTTTGCAACGAAATTGGCGCAGGCTGCGTCTGATAATTAGAAACACGAAATAAAAGACATAATCACAATTAACAACAAACCCGCCGACCTTAACCAGCCGGTGGGTTTAAGGAGGCCAAATGATAAAAATTACAAATCTTGAAAAGTTCTATCGTACAGAAGAGGTAGAGACCATTGCGCTTAACAAGCTATCGATGCACGTTGATACGGGCGAGTTTGTTGCGATAATGGGCCCATCTGGTTGCGGTAAATCAACCCTGCTTAATATTTTGGGCATGCTGGATGACCCGGATGAAGGCAGCTACGTTTTTAACGATATTGAAGTTGCCCACTTCAACGAACGTAAACGTGCCGACCTGCGCAAACACAACATCGGTTTCGTATTCCAGAGCTTTAACCTGATCGACGAACTTACGGTTTTTGAAAACGTTGAACTCCCTTTGATCTACACAGGCGTAAGCGCGACAGAACGCGTAAAAAGGGTAGAAGAAGTGTTAGATAAAATGCAGATCATGCACCGCCGTAATCACTATCCACAGCAATTATCCGGTGGTCAACAGCAACGTGTGGCTATTGCCCGTGCGGTTGTTAACAAACCAAAACTGATATTGGCGGATGAGCCTACCGGTAACCTGGATAGCAGCAATGGTAACGATGTAATGGAACTTTTGACGGACCTTAACGAGCAAGGCACTACCATTATCATGGTAACACACTCTGAGCACGACGCACGTTATAGCCACCGTATCATCCGTTTGTTAGACGGACAAACCGTGATGGAAAACATCATGGTATAATAACTTACTGATCTTTAGTTAATAATATAGTTAAGTGTGCCTCCTGCTTACTCCCTCTGCCGCCCGAACCGGCAGAGGGGTTAGCTTGAGATTTGCCCAATTTTTATCACAAAGCGCCTAATGTAAGTTACTTGCCGGTGTTGAACAAATGGGTTAGTTTTTTAAACCCTCTAAGTAATCTATCATGATAAAAAACTACATAAAAACCGCGTTCAGAAGCCTTTATAAAAACAAAGGATTTACCGCTATCAACATATTAGGTTTAGCACTTGGCTTGCTATCATGCCTTTTAATTGTATTATATGTTGTAGATGAGCTAAGCTTTGACCGCTACAACACAAATCACGACCGTATCTTCCGTGTAAATGAAGATCTAAAACTTGGCGATAACAAGGTTGATTACGCTGTAGCCATGCCGCCGCTGGCCAAAACCATGAAGGTTGAATACCCTTATGTTGTGGAAGCTACCCGCATTAAAGCTGCTGGCACAACACACGTAAAAAAAGGGGATCTTACCGTTGTAGAAAATCGTATCGCCTTTGCAGATGCATCTATATTCAGCGTGTTTACACTGCCCATGATAAGTGGTGACCCCAAAACTGCTTTAAAAGACCCAAATACTGTTGTCTTAACTGAAACTACTGCACGCAAGTATTTCAACACCACTGATGCCGTTGGCAAAACCATCATATTTAACGATAAACAGAACTTTAAAGTAACCGGCGTTATCAAAGATGTACCGAAGCAATCGCATTTTAACTTTGACTTTTTTGTGTCGCTTGAATCTTTCCCTGATAGCCGTTCAAATGAATGGTTACGCAGCGATTACAACACCTATGTTTTACTGAAAGATAAAAAATACGCAAAGCAGTTAGAAGCAAGCTTCCCTGCGTTTCTTCAAAAATTTAGCGGAGCCCAAATGCAGTCAGAACTGCACATGAGTTATGATCAGTTTGAAAAGAGCGGAAGCTATTTCAGAATGAACCTTACCCCGCTGGACGACATCCATTTGAGATCAGCCCGTAACGGCGAACTTGGGCCAAATAGCACCGTTCAGTACGTTTATATATTTTCTGCTATTGCAATATTCATCCTGCTTATAGCTTGTGTTAATTTCATGAACCTAAGCACGGCGCGCTCTGCAAATCGTGCACGCGAAGTAGGCGTGCGAAAAGTCTTAGGCTCTTCTCGCAATAACCTCATCTTTCAATTCCTGGCCGAATCGCTTTTAGTAACGTTGATTGCAACAGTAATAGCTTCATTTTCAGCTGCGGCATTGCTGCCGCTATTCAATCAACTGGCAGGTAAAGAAATAGTGCTTACTGCGCAAACTGTCATCTGGCTTGTGCCTTCCCTGCTTGCAATTGTTTTAGTAGTGGGTGCCTTAGCTGGATCTTACCCTGCTTTTTTCCTATCTGCATTCCAACCTATAGCCGTATTAAAAGGAAAGCTTTCAAACGGTTTTAAAAGCAGTTTCCTGCGCAGTTTTTTGGTGGTTTTTCAATTTAGTGTATCTATTCTCTTGATCATTGGCACGCTGGTGATCTATAATCAGTTAAACTTTATCCAAACCAAAAATCTGGGCTATAACCGTAACCAGGTTTTGGTGGTTCAAAATGCATTCGAACTGGGTAACCAGGCATCCATCTTTAAACAGGAGTTAGCAGACCTGCCGGGCGTAAAAGCCACCACCATGACAGGCTTCTTGCCAACATCCGGATGGAAAAACACCCGTATCTTTTTCAAAGATGCTTCCCTCAATCAAAAAGAATCAATGTTCCCGCAAACCTGGGATGTTGATGCCGATTGGATACCAACCCTGGATATGAAAATGGCGCAGGGCCGTAATTTCAACAAAGATATTGCTACCGACTCATCTGCCGTGATAATCAATGAGGCAGCGGCCAGATTCCTGGGCTTTAATGATAACGCCGTAAATAAAGAATTATATCAGTCCCTTGGTGGTAAAACCGAATTAGCTAACACTAAACTGTACCATGTTGTTGGTGTTGTAAAGGACTTCCACTTTAACTCGCTTAGAGAGAAAATAGAGCCGGTTGTGTTAAAGCTTGGCCAAAACAACGGTGCATTAAGTATCAGGTTAAGTGCTAATAACCTGCCACAACTGATCAGCCAGATAAAAGCTAAATGGAGCAGCCTGTCACCCGGCTTACAGATCAATTATTCGTTCATGGATCAGGATTTTGACACCATTTACAAAAGTGAGCAACGCGTGGGTGAGATCTTTGTCATATTTACAACACTTGCTATTGTAATTGCATGCCTCGGCTTATTTGGTTTGGCAGCCTACGCCGCTGAGCAACGTACAAAAGAGATAGGTATCCGCAAGGTTTTAGGAGCCGATGTAAACTCTATTGTATCGATGTTGTCTAAAGATTTTGTAAAACTGGTTGTACTTGCACTGGTAATAGCTGCACCACTGGCCTGGTACCTAATGAACAAGTGGCTTCAGGATTTTGCCTACCGGATACATATACAGTGGTGGGTAATAGCCGCTGCCGGCATAGGTGCATTACTGATAGCGATTGTCACTATCAGTTTCCAATCAATAAAAGCTGCACTGGCAAACCCGGTTAACAGCCTCAAAGACCAATAAACAACGTTGCTACTTGTTTGACACCAGTGCATTGACTTAAAGACCAGATGACTCAATTATAGAAAATATGTTTAAGAACTACCTAAAGATCACATGGCGAAACCTGATGAAAAACAAAGGTTTCACGGCTATCAATATTGCGGGTTTGGCTGTTGGCATGGCCAGCGCAGCACTTATCTTATTTTGGGTACAAAACGAGGTAAGCTATGATAGGTTTCACACCAAGGCAGACCGATTGTACAACATGTATAACCGCTCGCGTTTTGATGGCAAATTATGGTGTTGGAATACAACTCCAGAGCCAATGCGAAAATCTCTTAAACAGGATTACCCACAGGTAGATCAGGCAACACGGGTCACCGATGCTGGTTTTCTATTTACCGTTGGCGAAAAGCATTTAACGATGCAGGGCAACTTCGTGGATAACGATTTCCTGACGATGTTCAGTTTCCCGCTTATAAAAGGTGACGCTAAAGCGGCGCTTGCGGTGATGAAGAACATTGTGTTAACCGAGTCTACAGCCAAACGACTTTTCGGTAACGACGATGCGATGGGCAAAACCATCAAGATTGACAGTGTCGATTATTTTACTGTTACAGGTGTTATGAAGGATCTGCCAAACAACACCCGTTTCAAGTTTGATTACCTTCTTCCATGGCAATACTATGATAAGATCAGTAATAAAGGTAGTGAGTCTGCCAATTGGGGAAATAACGATGTTAACACATATATAACTTTAAAACCTGGCGTTACGGAAGATTTCTTTAACTCACGTGTTAAAAATATCACCCGTTCGCATTCAGATATCAAAGACATTGACGTTTTTGTGCATCCGGCAAAAAAATGGCGCCTTTACTCAAAGTTTGAAGAAGGCAAACAAGTGGGCGGTAAAATTGAAGTAATAACGCTGTTCAGCGTTATAGCCGCGTTTATATTACTGATAGCCTGTATCAACTTCATGAACCTAAGTACTGCCAGAAGCGAAAAGCGTGCTAAGGAAGTAGGCATACGCAAGGTGGTTGGCGCCGGTAAAAGTAGTTTGATAGCTCAATTTATGGGCGAATCAATACTCATCTCTTTAATTTCAGGAGCAATTGCACTATTGATAGTTCAACTTTCGTTATCAGGCTTTAACAACCTTACACAGAAGCAGTTGTTTATTCCGTACAGCAACCCATCGTTTTGGTTGATCTTTACTGGATTCATTGTTTTTACCGGGTTATTAGCGGGTAGTTATCCTGCATTGTATCTATCCTCGTTTGCGCCGGTTAAGGTATTAAAGGGAACCTTTAAAGTTGCTAACGCCACTTTTTCACCACGAAAAATATTAGTAGTTACACAATTCACTTTTGCTATAGTGCTTATAATCAGCACAATCATTGTTAAAGAACAGTTGGATTATGCGCAAAACCGCGAAACAGGCTATGCCAAAAATAAACTGGTGTACACACTCATGACCGGGGAAATAAGTAAGAATTATAACCTTATTCGTAATGAGTTGGTTACCAGCGGTGCGGCGGCAGCCGTTACCAAAACCAGTGCACCAATAACCGAAGGCTGGAGCGATACCTGGGACTTTTCGTGGCCGGGCAAACATGAGGGTGATAAAATAGACTTTAACGTATTTAACACCGATGGTAATTTCATCAAAACCATGGGCCTTAAGATAATTGACGGCAGGGATATAGATATAACTAAATATCCGGGCGACTCAACCGCTATTATGCTGAACGAGGCCGCGGTTAAAGTGATGGGGCTTAAAAACCCGGTTGGGCAAATTGTGCTCAACGGTAACAAAACCAAACTTACCGTAGTAGGCGTTGTGAAAGATTTTGTTCTTCAATCGCCATACGACCCGGTTAAACAAATGGTTATACAGGGGCCGTCAGCATGGTTTAACGTAATACACTTTAAACTAAATGATAACCTGAGCACCGCTCAAAGCCTCAAACTGGCCGAAGGCGTTTTCAAAAAGTACAATCCCGAATATCCATTTGAGCCACACTTTGTAGATGAAGCTTACGGTAAGAAATTTCAGGATGAGCAACGGATAGGGACACTTGCATCTCTATTTGCAGGACTAACCGTATTTATCTCATGCCTTGGCCTGTTTGGTTTAGCTACTTACATGGCACAAAACCGCATTAAAGAGATCGGTGTACGCAAAGTTTTAGGCGCATCAGTATTGCGGGTAACCACTATGCTTTCAAAAGACTTTTTAAAACTGGTAGGGATTGCCTTCGCTATTTCGGTACCTATATCATGGTATCTCATGAGCCAATGGCTACAAAAATACTCCTACCGGGTTGAGATAAGCGTTTGGGTGTTTGTAGCAGCCGCACTGCTTACTACGCTTATTTCCATCTTAACAGTTAGCACACAAGCTGTAAAAGCAGCGCTTGCTAATCCGGTTAAGAGTTTACGTTCAGAATAATTAAGGGCTCCATTAACTCAAATAGGGTTTGGTGTTTAGTTTTTCACTTCATTAGCATTTAAGTATCATGATATTAAACTATTTAAAAACAGCCTGGCGCAACATCTTAGCCAATAAGTTTTATGCAGCCATTAATGTTACCGGTTTAACGGTTGGATTAGTAGTGGGTATTTTTATGCTGCTGTGGGTGCAGGACGAATTAAGCTTTGACCGCTTTAATTCTAAAGCTGATAACATTTATAAAATAGGTATTGTAGGCGGTACCGGTTTAAGCAAACAGGTATTTAGTAATATCATTGCCCCGGTATCAACATTTGCCAAAAACGAACTGCCGGATGTTAAGGATGGCGTGCGTATTATGGCTGTAGGAGATGCACCGTTCAAGTACAAAGACAAAGTTTTTTACGAGGATAATTTTTGCTTTACTGATCCATCTTATTTTTCCGTTTTTGATTTTCCGTTGATAAAGGGAGATAAGCGCAATCCATTTCCTGATAATAACTCCATTGTAATTACTGAAAGCACTGCCAAAAAATATTTCGGGACCGAAGATCCTATCGGCAAGACAGTGATTATCGGGCAAAATGAACCCGTATCCGTTACCGGCGTCATTGCTGATTATCCTAAGAATTCCAGTTTTCAATACCGTGTAATGCTGCCGCTATCGAGGTTTAACTACCTGGCTTATATCAAGAACAAAACCAGCTATGATGGGAAAACAACCGTACCATCCATGGACGCAGATTGGTCAAGTTTTTCTTTCCAAACTTATTTACTTACTAAACCAAATACAAAAGCCGCTAAGCTTGAAAAAGAGCTGCAGGCTATACACGAGCGACAAAAACCTGAAGATGCCCCCGTGCCATACCTAACACAGCCACTGCCGCAAATGCATCTTTACCAAGCTGATGGTACGGATGGCGGCATGTCAACGGTTCGTATGTTTGCTATTGTTGCTGTTATGATATTGGTTATAGCTTGCATAAACTACGTTAACCTGTCAACCGCACGATCAATGCTTAGAGCGAAAGAAGTAAGCATGCGCAAGATCATCGGTGCGGGCAAGTTTCAATTGTTTATGCAGTTTATGGTAGAAACAGCGCTTTTATTCGCCGTAGCGGCTGCAGTAGCAATTGCATTAATTTTTATATTATTACCTTATTACAACCAGTTCTCCGGCAAGCAAATAGCGTTAAATATTACCAGTTTTAATGTTTGGGCTTGCGTGGTGATAACGCTTATCGGCACCTTAACGGCATCAAGTATTTACCCGGCTTTGTTACTTTCTTCGTTTGAACCATTAAAGGCTTTAAAAGGAAAGGTTACTGCTGGTATTGGTACCGCCGCGTTCCGCAGAATATTGGTGGTATTACAGTTCAGCGTATCGGTAGTGCTTATTGTAAGCACGCTGATCATTGGTAAGCAGCTAAAATATGTTTTTACAAAGGATTTAGGTTACGATAAAGAGAATATAATCACATTTAACATGCGCGATGATATGCACAAGCATGCTGATGCGGTGATGAATGAACTGAAGAAAGATCCGTCTGTTTTGGCTGCAACGGTATCCAGCCGCAATATGGTTGTTGGCGGTTCCTCAACGGGGAATAACGATTGGGATGGTAAACCGAAATCATCTAACCTGTGGTTCAATCAAATTCACGGTGATAAAAATCTTATCGATTTTTTTAAGATAAAGTTGATACAGGGAAGCAACTTTACAGGCGTGGTTGCAGATAGTTCGCATTTTATCATTAACGAAACGGCTGTGAAGGAAATGGGCCTTAGTGGAAATGTGATAGGAAAACGATTGAGGATACAAACCATAAATGGTACCATAATAGGGGTGGTTAAAGATTTTCACTTCCAAAACCTGCATAAAAAGATAGAGCCTGTGGTTTTCCAATATAACCCGGCAAACAGCTGGCGAGTTTACCTTAAAACAACCAACGCCAATGCCCAAAGAGCAATTGCGGTTAGCACAGCAATATGGAAGCAATACAATAATGATGTACCGTTCAATTATGCTTTTTTGGATGATAGCTACCGCAGAATTTACAGCGATGATAGCAGGCAGGGACAACTCTTTAACATATTTTCCGCTATAGCTATAGTAATATCCTGCCTGGGGCTATTCGGTTTGGCCACTTACTCGGCCCAGGTTAAAACGCGGGAGATAGGTATTAGAAAAGTTTTGGGCGCAAGTGTTGCCCGCATAATAACACTGTTAGCAAGCGAATTTATGATACTCATTGCCCTATCAACTGCCATTGGTTTACCTGTGGCGTGGTATGCCATGAACAAGTGGCTGCAGGATTTTGCTTACAAAACCAATATAGGATGGGCGGTATTCGCGTTTGCTGCATTTGCCGCCGCGGCTGTGGCGCTTGCCACCATAAGTGTGCAATCAATAAAAGCTGCACTTGCAAACCCTGTAAAAAGCCTAAGAAGCGAATAATGATCTAAGGCTGCTTTGAAAGTAGCCCATTTTGTGAACTTTTATTTTTTAAGAGATGCTTAAAAACTATTTCAAAACCGCCTGGAGAAGCTTTTGGAAACACCGCTCAACCGGCTTCATTAACATAGCTGGCTTGTCTGTTGGTATGGCTGCAGCTGTGCTCATCTTTATTTGGGTGCACAACGAATTCACTTTTGACGACGACCAGCCCGATGCGGAAAACGTTTACCGGATAACCAGCCACCTGGCCATAAGCAAAAACGAAACTTGGGTATGGGAAAGCGCACCATACCAGTTAGGGTTAGAAGCTAAAAAAACGATGCCTGAGGTTGTAGCGGTAACAAGGGTGCTTCCATTTCATTGGGAGCCCATGTACCTTAGCATCAATAATGAGTTTTTTAAAGAGGAGAATGCTGCATATATAGACGAATCATGGTTTAATGTATTTAAAACCAACTTCGTAAGCGGCAATGCAATAGCATTTAATCAAAATCCATTCAGCATTATTCTTTCAGAAAGCAAGGCAAAAAAGTATTTCGCTAATCAGGATCCTGTAGGTAAAATCATCCGCATTGATTCTGCTAACTACCAGGTACAAGCGGTTGTCAAAGACGCACCTGCTAACTCCAGTTTTAAATTTGATCTGTTTATACCCATTGCAGCAAGGCAAGCTGATGCGCAAGAGAAAAAGAACGATATGAGTTGGGGCAATTTCTCATATATCACCTTCCTCAAATTTAAACCGGGAACTAACATAAAACATGCTACAGAAAATCTAAAAAGCATCATCAAGCCACATCGTGATAAGAACGATAATTTAAATATCACCTTAAGAAATTTAAAGGCAATGCACTTTGAGAGTGATCTTCAAAATTCGGGATTGGTACATGCCGATAAAAAGGTTGTTTACATATTTGTTATCCTGGGTGCTTTGCTGCTGATCATAGCTTGTATAAATTATATAAACCTAACCACTGCACGGGCCAGCCTTAGAGCCAAAGAGGTCAGTATCAAAAAGATTGTTGGGGCAGGAAGAGGTCACCTATTTAACCAATTTGTTGCAGAGTCGGCAGTGATAAGTGTGTTGGCGCTTGTACTTACGGTAATTATTGTAAGTGTTGCATTACCATCTTTCAATAGCTTTACCAATCGCAATTTTTCGCTAACAACAGGTTCTGCGTATCTGTGGCTTATCATGATAGGCACCTTGCTTTTAACAATTATACTTAACAGCATTTATCCGGCAGTGCTGCTTTCGTCTTTTAAGCCGTTAAGTGCGTTTAGGGGCGGGAGCGTTATGAAAATAAAAGATACGTCGTTGAGGAAGGGTTTGGTGGTATTACAATTTACATTCTCTATATTTTTAATTATTGGCGTTATCACCATTTACAAACAACTGTCTTTTGTTCAGTCGCAAAATCCGGGTTATGATCGTTCGCAGATCATGTCGTTTAATCTTTCATGGAAGTTACTTAAGGGTATGAAAGATGATCAAAAAGCAGCTGTAAAATCAACCTTAAAACAAGCTATTCTGCAAGAACCATTCGTTAACGGCGCCTCACTGGTTGGCATGGAGTCGATACAATCAAATGGTAGTTTTTCCTCAGGCAGTGCCGATTGGGAAGGCCGTCCAAAAGATTTTAACCCAAGCATAACTTATTTTAATGTTGATGGTGATTACAACAAATTGGTGAACATTAATTTTACATCAGGGAGGTGGTTTTTCCCGGGCAGCGTAGATAAACGCAACGTAATAATCAATGAAACTGCAGCCAAGCAATTTAATTTACACAAACCTTATGTTGGCCAGCGTTTTATAGCACAGGGCGATACAGGTGTTGTTGTAGGCGTTGTTAAAGACTTTAATTTTCAATCTATGCACGCAAAGATAACTCCGGTGGTGTTTAAGTTAGACCAGCAATGGAGTTCAAACTACCTTGTTAAAGTTGCTCCGCATAAACAAGCGCAAGCTATTGCCAGAATGGAAAGTATCTGGAAGCAAAATTTCCCGGATCAACCATTTTCCTATCAATTCCTCGATCAGGAGTTTGATAAAATATACCGCGAGGATGCTAAAGCTTCTACATTGATGTCGGGTTTTGCTGTGGTTGCCATCATCATCTCATGCCTTGGGTTATTTGGTTTAGCGGCATTTACGGCTGAACAAAGAGGCAAGGAGATTGGTATCCGCAAAGTATTAGGTGCTTCAATAGCTGGCCTTGTATCGTTGCTTTCCGTTGAGTTTGTGGTTTTAGTGCTGGTAGCGTTAGTGATTGCGGCGCCATTAGCTTACTGGTTAATGAACCTGTGGCTACAAAACTTTGCTTACCGTATATCAATGCAATGGTGGATATTTATGGCTGCCGGTTTTGTTGCAGTACTGATAGCGTTTGCAACAGTAGGCCTGCAAACAATTAAAGCAGCTATGGCCAACCCTGTGAAGAGTTTAAGATCGGAATAGATAAGTTGTGCATTGGAGCACGAGGTGATATTTTCCCCATCTAAGATATTAATCTCTTGTATCATAACCGAACACTTACTGTTGCAGATACGTACGGTAGTATTATGCTATTCTCTTTGTAATAAATTGATTTGTAGAAATTTACGGAAATGGCATTAGTATTAATGTTCATCCTCACATATCAATATCATGATCAAGAATTATTTGAAAATTGCGCTTCGTGGTCTTTGGAAAAACAAGGGTTTCACTTTTATCAACCTTTTTGGCCTTACCATAGGCTTGTGTAGTTGCCTGCTAATAGGCGTTTACATTATGCACGAGCTTAACTACGACAACACGCAAACAAAAGGCAACCGCATTGTACGTATGATAATGGAGTACAATTTTGGTAAAGGCGAAAGCAAAAAGGGAAATTATACCAGCGTTAAGGTTGCACCTACATTCAAACGCAATTTTCCGGAGATAGAAAGCGCAGTACGCATGTTAAAATCCTCTTTGGTTATCGGTTATAAAGACAAACTGCTTACAGAAAAATCGTTCATGTACGCCGATTCATCTTTTTTCAAGATCTTTTCTTTTGATCTCATAAAAGGGGATAAAAACACAGCATTGGATGCATCTCATAAAGTGTTACTTACCCAAAGTACGGCTAAACGATATTTTGGTGACGAGGATCCAATTGGTAAAGCACTAAAAGTAGGTAATGATAGTATACCTTACCAAATAAGTGGTGTAATGGCTGATTGTCCTTCAAACTCGCAGATCAAATTTGATTTCCTTGCTTCCTTTTCGTCATTAAATGTGGGTAAATGGGAGAACAGCTATTGGAACGCAAATTTTACTACCTACCTGCTGTTAAAGGACGAACGTTCGATAGCTACCCTTCAAGCCAAAATAAAACCATTTATGGCTAAGGAAATGACAGGAGAGGGTGCCAGTGTAAGCTTCGATTTAGAACCGTTTAAGAGTATTCACCTACATTCGCCTTATGATGGGTTTGAGCCTAATAACAACATCAAATACATTTATGTATTGGAGGCTATAGCCCTGCTGATATTGGTTATCGGTTGTTTTACTTACGTTAATCTCAACACCGCGCGCTCGATGGAACGGGCAAAAGAAGTGGGTGTCCGTAAGGTGATCGGAGCCGACAAAAGTCAGTTGTTCTGGCAATTTATTGGAGAATCGGTTATCGTTTGCGTCATTGCGGCTATTATTAGCTTTATTGCAGCTATTTTACTTTTACCGGCATTTAATAACTTAACCGACAGGCAACTACCGGTAAAAGCATTTTTCACTACGCCATTTGTAGTTGCGACCATTACAGTGGTATTGGCAGTAAGCTTTTTCGCGGGATTGTATCCTGCATTGGTTCTTACCAATTTCCAGCCGGTTAAAGTGCTAAAGGGCGCTTTCAAAAATACTGCATCAGGGCAGTTTACCAGAAAAGCACTTATTGTTTTCCAGTTTTCTGTATCGGTTATCCTTATCGCATCAACTGTTATCATCCAGAAGCAACTGGCTTACATTCGAAACAAAAATTTAGGTTACGAGCGCGAAAGGGTAATAATACTTCCTTTCGAGTACAGGATGAATAGCCAACTAAATGTAATGCGGAACGAATTTAAGGCAGATAAAAACATTTTAAATGTATCGCGCTGCGTAGACGCCCCCGTGAAGATTGATGGCGGATACAACATGCGTAATGACCAGATGCCGGAGAGCCAGCAGATAGCGGTTACTGCAAACCCTATTGACCAGGAATATATAAAGACCACCAGTTTGCATATAATTGCAGGTACCGATCTAACGGAGCAGGATGTAAAAGATGCCTCTAACGAAGATAGTAAGAAAAATACCTTCCATTTCATTTTAAACGAGGCAGCTGCGAGGGAACTGGGATGGACGCCCCAGCAAGCAATTGGCAAGAGAATGTTTCTTGATTCACAGCGCCCGGGCTATGTTAAAGCCGTGGTAAAAGATTTCAACTTCGAGTCGTTGCACAATAACATAAAACCGCTTGTATTATTCCCGGAAGATTGGGGTAGCCACTTACTCATCAAGATCAGCGGCCAAAACATCCCGCAAACCATAGCCAATCTTGAAAGTAAATGGAAAGCGCTTGTTCCATATCGCCCTTTCGAGTACAGATTTATGGATGATGATTTTAACAATCTTTACAAATCTGAATTACGCCTGGGTAATGCACTTAACATTTTTGCAGCGATCGCAATCGCTTTAGCATGTATGGGTTTATTAGGTTTATCTGCTTATATGGCAAAACAGCGTATCAAAGAAATTGGCATCCGTAAAGTTTTGGGCGCAAGTATCACTGATATTACCACTACGCTGTCAGCATCTTTCATTAAGTTGGTTTTAATTTCAATAGCTATATCGTTACCTGTCGCCTGGTATGCTACGGGGTTATGGCTGCAAGGATTTGCATATAGGGCAAACGTAAGTGCTTTAACCTTTATCGTAGCAGGTGGGTCAGTGGTGATAATTGCCATTACCACCGTAAGCTTCCAGTCTATTAAAGCAGCTCTGGCCAACCCGGTAAAAAGCTTAAAAAACGAATAATAAAATTTTATGATCTGCGTGCAACTAATTTTAGGCTGATGCAGTCTTATACAAGAAACTTAAACACATTATGAAAAAGAATTTACTATTCCTGCTATTGGCTTCAGGTGTCATTTCAGCATCCGCTCAAAGCTATAAAACTCCGTATTACACCCGCTCATTGGCTAATGATGGCATTAAGAATGTTATCGTGAATACCAGCGGAGGCAGTATAATGGTTACCGGCGCAGGCCAGCAACAACCTCACATTGATGTATTTGTTGTTGGCAACAACAATCAAGATCTTTCTAAAGAAGAGATCAAAAAACGCCTTGAAGAAGATTACGTCCTTGATATAGATATCCAGAACGGGCAACTTAAAGCCATCGCCAAAAATCGTAAGAATAATATCAACTGGAGGAGGTCATTAAGCATAGGCTTTAAAGTTTATGTTAACGCACAAACATCTACTAACTTAAACACCAGCGGCGGTACCATCAGTATCGAGAACCTGAATGGTACCCAAAACTTTGAGACCAGCGGTGGCAGCCTTAGCATTACCAATGTTACAGGCAACATCAAAGGCGAAACCAGCGGCGGTAGCATCTCTGTTAGTAACAGCCGTAACAATATCGATTTAGAAACCAGTGGCGGTGGCATTACTGCTAACAACTGCAGCGGCAGGATAAAACTTGAAACCAGCGGTGGCTCCCTTGATCTTGCCAACCTTAAAGGAACCGTTAATGCCGAAACCAGCGGTGGCAGCATCAGAGGCAACAATGTAGATGGCGAGTTGATCACCAGCACATCAGGCGGCAGCATTAATTTAAATGCTATCTCCGGTAGTGTAAATGCATCAACCAGTGGCGGCAGCGTACATGTACAAATGGTAAAACTTGGCAGGTATGTAAAGCTGGAGACCAGCGCAGGCCATATAGACCTGAACGTTCCGCGCCAGGCAGCAATGAACGTTAGCCTGCATGGCGACCGCGTAAACCTTGATGTAGCGGGCAATTTCCAGGGAAGTAAAGAAAAAGAGGACGTTGTAGGCAAAGTTAATGGTGGCGGCACCACTGTAGAAGTTCACGGTGATGGTGGTGTAACCGTTTCATCAAAATAATAAACAACTTAATCGTATTTATAAATCACAAGCACAATGTTCAAGAATTACTTTAAAACAGCATGGCGCAACATTGCCAAACGCAAAGGCTTCTCGATGTTAAATGTTGGTGGCCTTGCTTTGGGTATGGCAAGTTGCCTGTTGTTGCTGCTGTACGTAAGCTATCATTTAAATTACGATAAACAGTTTAAAGAGCTTGATAAGATTTTCCTTGTGCAAAACAACCAGGCTGGTGACGGTAAAATATATACCTTTTCCGCTTCTCCAAGGCAGGCAGCTGAAACCATAAAAAGTGAGGTGCCAGGTGTTTTACAGGCTGTAAGAACCGTAGATTATAGCGGTGAAAGCTTGCTTACCTATAAAGACAAGAGCCTTAAAAAGAAGGGGTTATTTGCTGACGATGGCTTCTTTGATATTTTCTCCTATGATTTTATAAAAGGCGATGCCAGGACAGCGCTTAAAACACCCAATTCGGTAGTGCTTACCGAATCAGTTGCTAAGGCTTTGTTTGGTGATGAAGACCCTCTAAACAAAATGATAAAGCGCAATAACGCCACTGCTATGCAGGTTACCGGCGTTATTAAGGATGTGCCATCAAATTCAACTTTTAAGTTTGATGTTGTGTTGCCCTGGGTGCTGTTTGATGAAGCCAACGATTGGGCAAAAAATAGCGGATGGGGCAGTAACTATGCAAGAACGGTTGTTAAATTAAAAGATCCTGCAGGTTTAAACGCAGCCAACGGAATTATGAAGCACATGGTGGAGCGACACAATGATGGCAACAAAAACCAGTTATTTTTATATCCGTTTGCTAAACTTCACTTATACTCTGAGTTTGTAGATGGCAAAGCTGTAGGAGGTATGATAAGCCAGATCCGTTTATTTATCACACTTGCAATTTGTATCCTTTTGGTAGCTTGTGTTAACTTCATGAACCTGAGTACAGCCCGGTCTGAGGAGCGTGCAAAGGAAGTGGGCATCCGTAAAGCTATAGGCTCTGGCAGGGGATCGCTGATCAGCCAGTTCATCATGGAGTCGGTGATCTTATCGCTTATCTCAGTTTGTATCGCGATAGTCCTGGTTGTTATTTCATTACCATACTTTAATACGCTGTTGGGCATTAAGTTACAATTGCCTTATACCGATCCCAAAGCATGGGCCGCATTGTTGGGTATAGGCGTACTCACAGGTTTATTGGCCGGAAGTTATCCCGCTTTCTACCTTTCGGGTTTCGAGCCTATAAAGGTTTTAAAGGGGATGTTTAAAGGCGGCACCTCGGCATTATCACTTCGTAAAGTGCTGGTTGTTGTACAATTTGGTTTTGCAGTATTCCTTATCATTGCCACCATCTGTATTTACAGGCAAATAAAATATGTACAAGATAAACCAATAGGCTTTGATAAAAACAACCTGGTAGAGATACCGATAGAGGGTGATCTGCAACAAAAAACAGATATCCTTATCAATCAGTTAAAAACATCAGGCAATATTGTAAATGGAACAGTTTTCACCTCAAGCATTACATCATCTGGTAACAATACCTGGGGTATAAGCTGGCCCGGCAAGCGCGATGATGAGACTGTTTTGTTTGACGTATTTAGGGTGGGTGATAACTTTACTCAAACTACCGGTGTTAAGTTATTGAAGGGCCGACAGTTCTCAAGCAGTAATCCTTTAGATACTGCAGGTAAAACCGCCATGATAAACGAGTCGGCTGCAAAGGTGATGAAACTGAAAGAACCTATCGGCAGCATTATCAAATATGGGGATGCAGAAATGACCGTAGTAGGCGTTTACCAGGACTTTGTTTGGGGTTCGCCTTACGAGCAAACAAGGCCAATGTTTACTCATTATGCTAATAACTATCGTACCGCTATTGCTTTACGATTATCACCGGAACGTACAATAACAACTAACGTTGAAGCCATCAATAAAGCCCTAAAAACACTTAACCCGGCATACCCGCCGGTTGTAAACTTTGTAGACAGCGATTTTGCTCAGAAGTTTGCAAACGAAAAACTTTTGGCAACCCTGGCCAATATATTTGGCGGACTGGCCATTGTAATATCATGCCTTGGTCTGTTCGGCCTTGCAGCTTATGCTGCAGAACAACGCATTAAGGAAATTGGTGTGCGTAAGGTATTAGGCGCCAGTGTTGCTAACCTTGCCGGTCTGCTATCAAAAGACTTTTTAAAATTAGTAGCGGTAGCCATTGTGGTAGCCGTGCCGTTATCGTTTTGGGCCATGAACAAGTGGCTGGAGAACTACCAGAACCGCATTAACCTAAGCTGGTGGATGTTTGTATCGGCAGCCGTTATTACCATTTTTATAGCAGTGTTGACGGTAAGCTATCAAGCTGTGAAAGCCGCTTTGGCCAACCCGGTTAAAAGTTTAAGAAGCGAATAAAATAGCAAGAACTTAAATTACTAAAGGGTCGGGTTAATAGCCTGGCCCTTATTTATTTATGCATTTTATTTCGAATAAAAAACAAACTGTATCAAAACCGAACAATCACTGTACCATACCGAACAGCTAATAATATACTTTTTATTATAAATAACTGATTGTTAATACTTTATTAATTTGGTATTGTTTTTCAATATTGATAATCATGATCAAAAACTACCTAACCATTGCATGGAGAAATCTTACCAAAAACAGGATCTTCTCATTTATTAACACCTTTGGTTTGGCCATTGGCCTGGCTTGCTGCATGCTCATAAGCGGTTACCTGTACCAGGAGCTTACCTACGATAGATATCCGGCTAAGTCAGATCAGCTTTACCGCGTAAACCTTACCACTATTGGTAACGGCAGTTCTGATGTTTATCCGTTTGTGGATAATGCCGTTGGCGAAGGCATGAAAAACGCCCTTCCCGAGATCGAGGCTTATTCAAGGTTATCAACCAACCAACCTGCATTTGTAGAAAACGGCAGTAAGAAATTCAAAGAAACCAACATAGCCCGCGCAGATGCCAACTTTCTGCAGCTCTTCTCAATTCCGTTAATTGATGGCGACCCTAATACATGTTTAAAAGATCCATCATCAATGGTGCTAACCAGGGATATGGCGAAAAAATACTTTGGTACTACCGATGTGGTAGGAAAGAGTTTGATAGTTGCCACATACCCGTTTAAAATAACCGGGGTTATTGATAAGGTGCCTGATAACTCTCACTTCCATGCAGATGCATTTTTAAGTATGGTTACGTTTACCGAAGGCCAACGCCAAAGCTGGAGCAACCTTGGTTTTTACACATACCTGCAACTGCGTAAGGGCACTGACCCTAAAAAATTGGAGAAACAATTTCCGCAATTGGTTGCCAAATATGTAGTGCCCGAAATTCAGCATGACATGGGCGTAAGCATTACCGAAGCGCAGAAATCAGTAAATACGTTTTTGTTTAGCCTGCAGCCTATTACCGATATTCACCTGCACTCCCACACCAAATACGAAAAAGAAGCCAACGGCGATATCAATTATATATACATCTTTGGAGCGCTGGCAGCATTCATTCTTGTGCTTGCGTGCATCAACTTTACCAACCTTTCAACTGCAGCATCAGCAAAACGGTCTAAAGAGGTAGGTATCCGTAAAGTTCTGGGTTCGCTTAAGAGTAGTCTGGTATCGCAGTTTTTAACAGAATCGGTGCTACTTACAACTTTGGCAACAGTTTTTGCTTTAGCATTGGTTTACTTGCTGTTGCCATACTTCAATCAATTATCAGGCAAACAGATCGCTATTGGGTTTTACTTAAATCCGGTTGTGCTGTTAATAGAATTTGCCGTGGCTTTAATAGTAGGGATACTTGCAGGAATTTACCCGGCGTTCTTTATTTCATCCTTCAAAATATTAAGCGTTTTAAAGGGCAATGGCACCGGCGATATCAAAGCCAGCCGCAGCCTTTTGCGAAGCGGGCTCATCGTTTTTCAGTTTGCAATATCTACCGCTTTTATCATCGCAACTTTTGTGGTGTACCAGCAATTACATTATATGCAAAACAAAAAACTTGGTTATGATAAAGACCAGGTTATTGTTTTAAACGACACGTACGCCCTGCAAAATAATCTTGAACCATTCAGGAATAAGCTACTGCAGGATAATCGCGTGGTTAATGCAACTATATCAAGCGATGTGCCTGTAAGCATATCAGACGGTACGCAGATATACCTTAAATCTGCAACCAGCGATGGCTCACACAGCGAGATCCATGCCAATATTTATCACATTGATGAAACCTACTTGCCAACGATGGAAATGAAAATGGCTGTAGGGCGAAACTTTTTACCTGCTTACCCGGCAGATTCCGCATCGGTTATTGTTAACGAAACGGCTGTTAAAGATCTGGGCATCACAGGTAATCCTTTAGGCCGCACCATTGTACGTTCAGGCCGGCATGCATTTAATATTGTTGGTGTTGTAAAGGATTTCAATTACTCATCGGCCAAAGAAAAAATTGCGCCGCTGATGATGCTTTATGGTCACAGCACCGGTGCTATGATGGTGAGGGTAAAAACTGCCGATGTACAAGGCCTTATAACCGGCATGAAACAGCAATGGGACAGCTTTAATCCGGGAAGCCCGTTCAGCTATAACTTCTTAGACGACCAGTTTGCCCATTTGTATGTAGCAGAAACCCGTACGGGAAAGATCTTTACATCGTTCGCCATACTTGCCGTTATCATAGCGAGCCTGGGTTTATTCGGATTGTCGGCATTCTCCATCCGCCAGCGAGTTAGAGAGATTGGCATACGTAAGGTATTGGGGGCATCGTCCGGCAGTATCACTGGTATGTTATCAGCACAATTTTTAAAATTAGTAGTACTGGCTATAGTTATAGCCATACCATTAACCTGGCTGGCCATGCACCAATGGCTGCAGGAATTTGCTTACCGTATCGATATACAATGGTGGGTTTTTACTGCTGCAGGTGCTATGGCTTTGAGTGTAGCCTTTATCACAGTAAGTTTCCAAACTATAAAAGCAGCACTGGCTAACCCTGTCAAAAGTTTGCGTTCTGAATAGGGATCGAAACATAATTTCAATAATTTAACAGTTACTACTATGTTCAAAAACTACATAACAACAGCATACAGGAATCTAAAGAAAAATAAGGCATTCACCATCATCAATGTGCTGGGGCTTGCTTTGGGATTGTGTGTATGCTTGCTGATAGTGCTGTACGTTGTGGATGAATTTGGTTATGATAAATATAACACCAAGTTAGATCGTATCTACCGAGTAAATGACAATATCAAGTTTGGCGGTATGAACAAGCAATTTGCACAATCACCCGCACCTTTGGCTGCAGCGTTTACCGCAAATTTTCCTGAAGTAGAAGCGACGGCGAGGTTTAGGCAATGGGGCTCATATAAAGTGCGTAAGGGTGATCAAAATGTACACGAGAACCACGTAATATTTGCTGACCCTACATTATTTGATGTCTTTACATTGCCTATGTTATTCGGCGACCCTAAGACAGCACTTCGCGAGCCTCATTCGGTGGTTATAACTCAAAGTATTGCCAGAAAGTATTTTAATCAGGAGGATGTAGTTGGCAAAGCCTTGTTATTAAATGATTCCATTAATTACAAAGTAACCGGCGTTATAAAGGATATACCTAAACAGTCGCATTTTCATTTTGATTTGTTCCTGGCCATGTCAGATCTACAGGAAAGCAAAGATGATTCATGGTTAAATAATAACTTTAACACTTACCTTTTACTTAAACCAGGTACGAATTTAAGAACTCTGGAAAGCAAATTTGAGCCTTTAATTCGTAAAGGCGCAGGTGGTCAGCTTCAAGGAGCCATTCGCATGGATTATGATGCCTTTGTAAGGGCAGGTAATTTTTATAAGTTAAATTTAGTTGCGTTAAAGGATATTCATTTACACTCCAATGTTGTTGGCGAATTGGATGGTAACAGTAGTATTCAATACGTTTACATTTTTTTAGCTATTGCTGCTTTTATCTTAATAGTTGCCTGCATCAATTTCATGAACTTATCTACAGCAAGGTCGGCAAATCGTGCACGTGAGGTAGGTGTCAGAAAAGTTTTAGGGTCACTTAGAAAATATCTTGTTGCGCAATTTTTATCAGAGTCAATTATCGTCACATTTTTCGCTGCTGTTATAGCTTTGGCAGGCGCATGGTTATTATTACCCTATTTTAACGAAATATCAGGCAAAGTGATTACGATCACACAGGATACGTTACTTTGGTTGTTACCATTATCGCTGCTAAGCGTCATTGTTATTGGCTGTATTGCAGGCTCTTATCCGGCTTTCTTTTTGTCAGCATTTAAGCCGGTAGATGTGTTGAAAGGAAAACTTTCTTCGGGCTTTAAAGCCGGTTTTTTACGAAGTTTTCTGGTGGTGTTTCAATTTGGGACCTCGATCTTTTTGATTATCGGCACAATGATTATCTACAACCAGCTCAAGTTTATCCAGAACAAGGACCTTGGTTTTGATCGCAACCATGTAGTTACCATAAAGAATACAGATGATCTGACTAATGCTAATGTACTTAAAGATGAACTGATGACGATCACCGGCGTTAAAAACGCATCGCTTAGCGGCTTTACTCCAACCGGGGGCTGGCGAAATAGTACAACTTACTTTACAAATGAAATGCGTGACACAAAAAACGCATTATCTACGCAAAGCTGGGTTGTAGACGAAAACTATATACCTACTATGAAGATGCACATCATAGAGGGTCGCAATTTTGAGAAGGGGCGACTTGCTGACTCTTCATCCCTGGTAATAAATGAAGCAGCCGTTAAACAACTGGGCTTTAACGACCCTGTGGGCCAAGATCTGTTTGTAATAGTTGACAGCAAAGGTGAACATCAAAAACGTATGCACATCATTGGCGTAGTTAAAGATTTCAATTTCAATTCCCTTCGTGACAACGTTACGCCTGTTGTACTAAGTATGGGTTACAGCACAGGTCAATTATCTGTTTTAGTTAACAGTAGTGATATGGCCGGTCTTATAAATCAGTTGAAACAAAGGTGGCACTCCTTTGCACCAAATGCAGCCTTCGAATACTCGTTTATGGATGACGAATTTGATGCAACCTACCGCACTGAACAGCGAATGGGGCAGTTATTTATCTCTTTCACCACAATGGCTATCGTTATTGCATGCCTTGGCCTGTTTGGGTTAGCTGCATATGCTGCAGAACAGCGTACAAAAGAGATCGGTATCCGCAAGGTGCTTGGTGCGAACGTATCAACTATTGTGGGTATGCTTTCTAAAGACTTTATTAAGCTTGTTATCATTGCCATTTTAATAGCTGCACCACTGGCATGGCTGTCTATGCAGCAGTGGTTAAAAGGTTTTGCCTATCGCGATACTATTAAGTGGTGGGTTATCGCCGTCGCAGGGTTTGGGGCAATCATCATAGCTTTCCTAACTATCAGCATTCAGTCTATCAAAGCAGCCTTAGCAAATCCGGTTAAAAGCTTAAAAAACGAATAGTTAAAATACCTTAATTCACCTTACCACAATGCTTAAAAACTATTTCAAAATCGCTTTAAGAGGTTTCCGTAAGCACAAACTGTTCACTTTTATAAATGTGATAGGTTTGTCTATCGGCATCAGTGCGTCACTGGTGATTTACCTTATTGTTCACTACGATCTTACCTTTAATAAGTTTGCAGGCGGCAACGATGGAATTTATCGTGTGACTACCGAGTATGCATTCTCTGGGGAGGTTGGCTACAATAGTGGCGTTTGTACGCCACTAACCGAAGCTGTTAAAACAGAGATCTCGGGTATAGAAAAATCAGCGCCTTTTTACGCCCTGTATGAAGCCCGCGTACAAGTACCTCACGCCAAAGGAGAAGAGTTTAAACTGAACAAGGAGAACGGCATAGTAATAGCAGATGGCCGCTATTTCAACCTGTTCAAATACGATTGGTTAGCAGGTAATGTTAAAACATCCCTAAACTCGCCGTATCGGGTTGTTTTAACCGCAAGTCAGGCTAAGAAGTATTTTCCGTGTGTGGGCTACCAGGACATGATAGGGCGGGAGGTAATTTATGAGGATTCGGTACGTACCAATGTAAGTGGTATAGTTGCTGACCTGAAAGGTAATACAGACTTCCTTTTCCATGATTTTATCTCGTTTAAAACCGCAGATGTAGACAGCCTGTTTAAAGGTTATTTCCAACCTACCGAATGGGGAAGCACCAATTCGGCATCGCAGTTGTTTGTGAAGCTTGATAAAAATACGGCTGCTGCAAACGTGATCAAACAGTTAAATGTATTACGTAACAAACGTGCACCGCAAAAGGCAGACAAGGCTAATTACACCAAATTTGATCTTGAGAAACTGGATGATCTGCACTTTGACCAAAAGTACTATTCGTTTGATGGCGCACGTACGGCCAATCGCAGTACGCTCTATGGTTTGTTAGTAATAGCCGCATTCTTGTTGCTATTGGGTTGTATCAACTTCATAAATCTGACTACAGCACAGGCCTCACAACGTGCTAAAGAAATAGGCATCCGCAAAACTATGGGCAGCGGGAGAAGCCAGCTTATTATGCAATTCATGAGCGAGACTTTTTTGGTGACCCTGTTTGCCGTTATCATCTCTGTTGCGCTTACGCCTTTAATCCTGAAGTTATTCAGCACATTTATTCCTAATGGTGTAAAGCCGGATCTGTTACAACCTGATCTTTTGTTATTCCTTGCAGGCTTAACTGTAGTAGTAAGCGTATTATCGGGCTTTTACCCGGCGCTGGTTTTATCTAATTATAAACCGGTTATTGTGTTAAAATCGCAGGTAGCCCCAACATCCGGCAATACCCGCAAAACCCTTTTGCGCAAATCGTTAACTGTTACCCAATTTGTTATAGCGCAATTTTTCATCATGGCTACCATACTGGTGAGCAAGCAAATTCATTATGCCTTAACTAAGGATCTTGGCTTTAAAAAAGATGCCATCTTAATTGTTACAACGCCTTATAAAAGTGCCCGAACCAACAAAAAGCAGGTTTTCTTAAATAAGATACGTTCAATGCCGCAGATAAAAATGATAGCGGTAGGGGGAGATGCACCATTATCCGGGGGCACGCACTCAACCGAGGTAACTTACAAAAACGGTAAAACCGAAATAAAAACCGATCTGCAGCAAAAATTTGGCGACGAGAATTATCTGAAAATATATGGTATAAAATTGCTTGCCGGCCGTAATCTTACACCCGCCGATACCGGTAAAGCAACCGTAATTAATGCCACTTATGCAAAAACGTTAGGTTTTAAAAATGTTGCCGATGCTGTTGGTATAACGCTGGACTACAATGACAAAAAACGGCAGATAGTTGGTGTAATGAACGATTTTAACCAGAAATCGTTACGCTCGCAAATTAAACCTTTGGCTTTTATTGAACCACAGCGTTTCAGTAACCGTGTATTGCATATTGCGTTAAAACCGCAAACTGCAGGAGGCAAGGAATGGAAAACAGCCATTGCAGGCATGGAGCAGGTTTGGAAAGAGCTTTACCCCGAAGATGAATTTAGCTATGCATTTTTTGATGAAAGCATTGCCAAATTTTATGAAAGCGAACAACAGATATCAACTTTGTTGACTTGGGCAACAGGCCTTTCAATACTGATAAGCTGCCTTGGTTTGCTTGGCCTTGCCATGTATACTACCAGCCTTCGCACAAAGGAAATAGGCGTACGCAAAGTATTGGGCGCCACCGTTGCCCAAATAGTGACGCTATTATCAACCGAATTGGTTCTGCTTATTGTGCTGGCCTTTGTATTGGTAACGCCGATAGCTTTTTACGCTATGCACAAATGGATGGAAAACTTTGCCGACCGAACCAGCATCAGCTGGTGGATATTTGCCTTAAGCGGCGCAGGGATGTTGCTAATAGCACTGTTTACGCTTAGCTTCCAAACTATAAAGGCTGCTATAGCAAATCCGATTGGCAGCTTGCGCAGCGAATAAATAGCCTTTTGTTAATCAACATAAAGCGGCCCTTAAAAGCCGCTTTTGTTTTTTAGTTAAGATATGTTAAATAGCTATAATTTAACAGCTTATATGAAGATATTGCAGGTATAAACTTATTATATGCTCAAAACTTACCTGAAGACTGCCTGGCGAAGTATCATTAGCAACAAAACATCATCTATCATCAACATCAGTGGTTTGGCCGTTGGAATGGCAGTAAGTTTCATGTTGCTGCTGTATGTTTACAATGAATTTAGCTTTGATAAGTTCCATCCAAATAGCGACCGTATTTATCAGGTTTTTAAAAACCAGCCAGCAAACGGGGTAATTAAAACAAGAAACTACACTACGCAACAGCTCGCATCAGTTTTGGAAAAGGATATTCCCGAGGTAGAAAAAACCGCGCGGATGAGTGAAATGATGAGAGTACTTGTGACTTACAATAATAAATCGCTTAGATTCAGATCGTTTGCTGTAGATCCATCTTTCTTCGATATATTCAATTTTAACGCAGTTTATGGTACGAAAAAAAAGCATCTTACAGATGAATCTTCAGTTGTATTAACACAGTCTACAGCAGCAGCGCTTTTTGGTTCCTTGGATCCGGTCGGTAAAACAATACAGTACAATTCCTTTCCATTAAAAGTTGCTGCAGTTATCAGGGACAATCCAAGAAATTCAAGTTTCGATTTTGAGGTGTTGATACCATGGCAAGCATTTATGAACCAACAACCGTGGTTAAAAGATGCGGGCTGGGATAATTATTCCTACTTCACCTATGTTTTGTTTAAAAGTGGGGCCTCTGTTCAAACTGCCAATCTTAAAGTTAAACACCTAATAGCCCAGTATTATCCGCCCGATAAAGATATAGAATTATTCATGTATCAATTTAGCAGATTACACCTGTACGGGAATTTTACAAACGGGGTTAGTACTGGTGGAAATATAGAGTATGTGAGGCTTTTTTTAATATTGTCTATCAGTATTTTGATTGTTGCATGTATAAACTTCATGAATTTATCTACAGCCAGGTCAGAAAAAAGGGCCCGCGAAGTAGGTATTCGCAAGACTTTAGGAGCGAGGCGATCCGGGCTGGTAAAACAATTTCTTTGGGAAGCTATTGCCTTAGCTTTTATTGCTTTGATAATAGCTTTACTTTTAATGGTCTTGCTGTTGCCTTTTTTCAATAGGATCATGCACGTAGTTCTGTTCTTTCCATACGGCGATGCCAGGTTTTGGACTTTGTCAATTGCGATAACCTTTTTTACAGGTGCTTTAGCCGGAAGCTATCCAGCTTTATATCTTTCATCATTCAAACCTGTAAAAGTCTTAAAAGGTAAAATAAATACTTTGGGTGCAGCCATTGCACCCAGGCAAGTTTTAGTTGTTTTGCAGTTTACTTTTGCAATTTGCCTCATTTTAGGCAGCGTGTTCATTTACAAACAAATCTTTTTTATTGCTAATAAACCGGTTGGGTTTAGCAAGAAAGGGTTGATAGAGTTACCAATTGAAGGTGGTTTATTTGGAAAATTTGAGTCGTTTAGAAATGATGTCATCAATTCCGGAGCAGGCACTGACGCTGCAGTTATATCTGAACCAATTACGCAAATAACAGGTGCGTCATGGGCAAATAATTGGCCCGGACAGTTACCTGGAGAGGATAAGATTTCTATTGATTGCATAGCTGCGACATATCACTTTACCCAAACATATCAGCTTAAAGTTATTGACGGACACGATTTTGATATTTCCCGGCCGTCTGATACCACGGGAGTTATTTTAAATGAAGCCGCTGTAAAACTAATGAGATTAAAGCAGCCGATTGGCCAAACTATAAAATGGATGGGTGCCAATCGTACTGTTATAGGGGTTGTTAAAGACTTTGTTTGGGGTTCGCCCTATGAACCTGTGCAGCCCACCATAATCGGTTATGTAAAAGACTGGATAGGCAACATCGGCATACGCCTTAACCCAAACATGCCTGTTTCCAAAAGTTTAGCTTCATTAGAACGCATTTACAAAAAATATAATCCCAACTATCCGTTTGAATATACTTTTACCGATGAAGCCTTTGATAAAAAGTTCCAAAGTGAAAAAATTTTGGGCGCCATGGCCATCACATTTACAGCGCTTGCAATATTTATTTCGTGTTTGGGTTTATTTGGGCTGGCTTTATTTTCTGCAGAACGGCGACGCAAGGAGTTGAGCATAAGAAAGGTTTTAGGAGCCAGCGTAGCAAATCTATGGTTCAAACTATCCCAGGAATTTATCAAACTGGTCATCATTTCATTTTTTATAGGGTCGGCAATCAGCTGGTACTACATACAAGGTTGGTTAAATACTTACACCTACCATGCTGATATTTCTTTGGATATTTTTGGCCTTACATTAATTGGAAGTTTGATGATCTGCCTCACCGCAGTAAGTTGGCAGGCAATAAAAGCAGCGCTGGTTAACCCGGTAAAAAATCTGCGAAGCGAATAACATTGGCTAACTATAAGGCTTAAAATGCGTAAATTCGCGTTATGAATTTTTCATCAAAGTTGTTGGAAGAAGCAGTAGCGGAATTTGCAAAACTGCCCGGCGTTGGCCAGAAAACTGCCTTGCGCCTGGTATTGCATTTACTTAAAAGGGATGTGGAAGAGGTACAAAAATTCAGCAGTGCGGTTAGCCGTTTACGTAACGAGATACAGTTCTGTCAAACCTGCCATAACATATCTGATACTGCTATTTGCGAAATATGTGCTTCGCCTCGGCGCGATCATGGTTTGATATGCGTGGTAGAAGATACGCGTGATGTAATGGCTATCGAGAACACCAATCAATACAACGGTGTTTACCATGTATTGGGCGGACTGATTTCGCCTATGGACGGTATTGGCCCGTCTGACCTGCAGGTTGATTCGCTTGTTGAGCGACTTAAAGAAAATAACATAAATGAAATTATTTTTGCCCTAAGCGCTACTATGGAAGGCGATACCACCATATTTTATTTGCACAAACGCTTAAAGCAATTTAATATAAATATCTCTACTATAGCCCGTGGCATAGCTTTTGGAGGTGAATTGGAGTACGTTGACGAGATTACTTTAGGACGATCTATCGTAACACGCGTTCCGTATGAGAATTCATTATCCTAACGCATATGAAACTTTCTGTCATCGTAGTTAACCGCAACATGTGCAGCCTGCTCAAACAGTGCCTGCCTACTTTAATAAGGGCATGTCAAGATATTGAACATCAAATAATTGTAATTGATGATTCATCAACTGATAAATCGGTTGAAATGGTTAAGACAGATTTCCCTGAAGTTTCGATGATAGTGAATGAACAATCTATCGGTATGGCAGCAAGCCGCAATTTAGGTATAGAAAAAGCTAAGGGCGAGTACGTTTTACTGGTCAATGCGGATATTATAAGCGGCAAAAAAACAGTAGAACAAGTCGTTCAATTTATGGACGGTCACCCAGACGCGGGAGCCGTTGGTGTGCGTGCTTTGACACCTCGAGGCCGCTTTATCCCTGAGTCGAGAACCGGCTTTGGTCGCAGCTGGGCCACATTGCTTAAAATTACCGGTTTAGCTAAATATTTCCCTAAATCGCGTCTGTATAAAAATGAGGAGCGCTGGATAGACGAAGATGAGTTTGCCACAACCGAAGTAGACGTGATTAACGGAGCATTTATGTTATTACGACGTTCTGCTTTGAACAAGATCGGTAAACTGGATGAAAGGTTTATTCAATTCGGTCATGATATTGATCTGTCATTCCGATTAAGGCTTGCTGGCTACAAAAATTACTACTACCCGCGCACATACATTCTCAATTTTGCCAAACAACTAACTTCCAAATTTACGTTGGATTATATCCGTAAATTTTATGGGGCTATGATTATATTCGCCGGCAAATATCTGTTTAAAATGCCTGAAATAAAGGTTCCTGGCATACCGCAGATGTTTGCCCCGAAATATGAAATTGAAAGATAAGGTTGTTGTCATCACCGGTGGATCATCAGGCATTGGTAAAGCTCTGGGTTATGAATTTGCCAAACGCGGCGCTAATCTGGTTTTAGGCTCAAGACAGTTTGTAACCCTTTGTGAAATTACGCAGGATATTGAAGGCCGCTACAACAACCGATCTGTAGCTGTGCAATGCGATGTAGCTATCGAAGAAGACTGCAAAACACTTATTAAACAATCTATTTTGACATTCGGCAGGATAGACGTTCTGATCAATAACGCCGGCATTTCTATGCGGGCGCTTTTTAAAGATGCAGACCTTAAAGTACTAAAAAGCTTAATGGATGTTAACTTTTGGGGTACTATAAATTGCACCAAACACGCATTGCCGGAGGTTACAAAGACCGGCGGCAGTATAGTAGCCGTATCATCCATTGCAGGGTACAAAGGTTTACCGGGCCGTACGGGCTACTCGGCCTCGAAATTTGCCATGAACGGTTTTATGGATGCCCTTCGGGTTGAGAACCTTAATACAGGTGTGCACATTATGGTTGCCTGCCCCGGCTTCACTGCCTCTAATATTCGTAATACTGCCCTAAATAAAGACGGTATCTCTCAGCAGGAGAGCACTTTGAATGAAAACAAAATGATGACTTCCGAAGAAGTTGCTAAACAGATAGCAGACGGCGTTGAGCAAAGAAAGCGTACACTCATCTTAACTTTTCAGGGTAAACTTACAGTGTTTCTAAGCAAATTCCTGCCTTCCTTTGTTGATAAACAGGTTTATAAATTGTTTTCCAAAGAGCGCGACGCTTTGATCAAATAACCTGGTCTTTACAATTCATAAGTAACACCTTTTTCAGGAATATTCACCTTATATCCATCTGCTGTCAACGAGTCTGACAAGGCTTGCATTGCACTCGTTTCACCGTGTACCAAGTAAATGCCCTTTAATTGCTCAGCATCCTGCGATTTGATATTGTTTACCAGGTCTTCATGATCACCATGGGCGCTAAGCACGTCGGTTTGTTTGATAGTAGCATAAACGGCCAGGTCGCGGTCTTTGATATGCACAATAGGGTCGCCGCGTAGCAGCCGGTAGCCTAATGTCCCCTTTGCGCAATAGCCTATAAACAGAATGGTGCAATAGTAATTCTGTATATTATAAAACAAGTGATCCTGTATACGCCCCCCCTCCAGCATGCCTGCAGAAGAGATGATGATACAAGGCTCAAAGTAATTGGATACCTGTCGGCTGTCTTTCAGCGTCTCTACGTATGTGAGGTTGTCAAATTCAAACTCGTCACCTTGTGTGTTGTAAAACTCCTGCGCTTCGGGATTAACCTGGTTGTGGTGCTTGCGGTAAAGTTGCGTGGCCCGGCTTGCCATAGGGCTATCTACAAAGATCTTAACCGGGGGAAGTGCACCGCTGCTGAAGATTTTGTTCAGCACAAAAACCAATGACTGCGTACGGCCAATGCTAAATGCAGGAATTATCAATCGCCCTTGCTCTTTGATGCAAACCTTGTCTATGATCTCCTCAAGCGTTTCCTGAACGCCTTTGCCCTTGGTATGGTTGCGGCCTCCGTAGGTAGCTTCAGACACCATGTAATCAACTTGCGGTAGTGGTTGCGGGTCGTTAAGTACTGGATAGCCCTTGCGACCTATATCACCCGTAAAAGCAATTGTCTTTTCTTTGCCCTCATCGTTTACCTTAAGCACCACACCTGCGGCCCCAAGCAGATGCCCTGCAGGCACAAATGTTACCTCAATATCACCTGTTATATTAAATGGTTTGTTGAAATTAATGGTGATAAAGCGCTCAACAGTATCCATCACATGTTTTTGCAGGTACAATGGCTGCGGGCCACCGCTGCTGTGTTTATGCCTGCGGCGATGTTTGTTGCCCTTTTGCGCTTTTTGTAAAAAGATGTTAACCGAATCCATCAGCAACAGTTCGGTAAGGTCAGCCGTGGGAGGGGTGCAAAGTATTTGGCCATTGAAGCCCATACGCACAAGCGTAGGCAAGTTGCCCGAGTGGTCTATATGGGCATGCGTAAGTATCACAACGTCGATCTCCTCGGGCCTGAAGCCGAAATCTTCGTTCACCTGCATATTGTGATCTTTTTCGTAATCAAGACCACAATCGATCAATATTTTATATTGGCCAACCTGCAGCAAGTGCATACTGCCGGTTACCTGCCGGGCTGACCCGTGTATGGTTAGTTTCATTTAGTCAGTAGGTGAACAACAGGCCCAAAGGGCTGGTCTGTTGCAATAATAATAATTAATCTGTTTTGTTTTGGGCAAATACGCTGGTGTTCACGTTCACGCCATGAACACTTATGAACACCGTGAACGCAAATTATAGCAATATGGAGTATTCAGCTATGCATGCGAAAGCTTTCCATATCAACCTTTAGCAGTCTCAAACTGCAACTGGCTCAGGTAACGGTATAAACCCTGTTCATTGGCTATAAGTTGCTGATGATTACCACTTTCAACAATATTTCCTTTTTCCAGCACTATAATTTTATCGGCTTCGCGGATGGTTGATAAGCGGTGTGCAATGATGATAGAGGTGCGGCCCTTCATCAATACTTCAAGTGCTTCCTGTACCAAACGCTCAGATTCAGAGTCGAGAGAGGAAGTAGCCTCGTCCAGTATCAGGATGGCAGGATTTTTAAGTAACGCACGCGCAATGGCAATGCGCTGGCGCTGCCCGCCCGAAAGTTTAACGCCACGTTCGCCCACAACCGTCTCATATCCCTCTGGGAAACCTGTTATAAAGCTATCTGCATTTGCTTTTTTAGCGGCAGCGATGATCTCGTCATGCGTAGCATTTAATTTACCGTACGCAATATTTTCGGCGATAGTGCCACCAAACAATAATACATCCTGCGGAACTATCGCCACCTGGTTGCGAATATCAGTTAAGGCATATTTTTCAGCATCAACACCATCAAATCTGATCGAGCCTGCTTGCGGATGATAAAACTGCAGTATCAATGCTGCCATAGTAGACTTGCCCGAACCACTCGGGCCAACAATAGCCACTTTTTGCCCGGCATCGGCGTTAAAAGAAATGCCTTTTAACACGGTTATCTCCGAGCGTGATGGATAAGCAAATTCAACATTGTCAAATTCAAGGTTGCCGTTGATGGATTGTTTTATTGCATTTTCTTCGGCATTTATAGAAACGGCTTCGCCTTTTTCATCCAATATCTCTAAAACGCGTTCGCTGGCACCAACCGATTTTTGCATGTTGGCATACAACTCCGGAAAACTACCCATGGCTGCCCCTACAAAAATGGAGTAAAGTATGAAAGTAGTAAGGCTGCCTACTGATAATTCATGGTGATGAACGAGTACAGAACCATACCAGATAACACCAACTATGGCGCCGAATAAACAGAATACAATGAACGAAGCAAACAACCCACGGAATACTGCACCTTTAACGGCTATCTTCACTACTTCGCGCAGATTTTTGTTGTAGCGGCCGGCCTCAAAAGCTTCATTAACAAAAGCTTTTACATTGGCGATGCCTTGTAAAGTCTCTTCGATAATGGTGTTTGATTCGGCAAGTTTGTCCTGGGCCTGGCGTGATAAGCTGCGGATAAACCGTCCGAAGAATACAGCTACTACTATCAGTACAGGTAACATCAGCAACAGGGCCAAAGTTAATTTAAAGGATACAATGGTTAAAAAAGTGATACCGCCAACCAATAAAACCAGTTGCCTTATCATTTCGGCAAAGGTGGTGGTCATGGTATCCTGTATCTGCGAAAGATCGGCAGAGATGCGGCTGTTTAATTCACCAACCCTGCGGTTAGCAAAAAAATCCATCGGAAGGGTGATCAGCTTAAAATAGGTATCACGGCGAATATCGGCAAGCGCTTTTTCCGCCACCTGTACAAACCACACCACTCTAAAAAACGACACAAAAGCCTGTACAAACAAGATTCCGAAAGCCAAAAAACCGATAGCATTGATGGTAGGGGGTAAGAAAGCATATTTTTGTTTGCCTTGCGCCGCATCGATCAACGCACCTAATAGTGATGGGAATGCCAAACCCGTTAAGCTCGAGATAAAAAGAAAAATGATACCGGCTATAAATTTCCCTTTATATGGTTTGATGTAGGAGATAAGTTTAGCTATGCGCTTTAAACTATCCAGATTTATTTTTGCCTTAGGTAATTCTGCTTCTGCTTTGCTGCCACTGTTCAGTCGTCCTCGTGCCATGTATTAAGTTAGTGTGTACAAAGGGGCAAAACTACGCCTTTGTTTTCCGTTTAACGATTAACAGTGCTAAAATTGACGCAAAAAGGATAACGCTAACCACAATCAGTATTCCCTGCTTTTTTTGACCGGCTGTTTCCAGTTGTTTTACCTTCACTTTTAAACTGTCGTTCTGTTGGCGCAAGGTGCTGATGCTATTCAAATACGCTATCCGGCTTTTTTCTGCATCCTTTAAATTATTCTCAGTTTGCAGACGTTGAAACTTGCTGAATTTGAGCTGATTATTGTTGTAATCGAATAGCTTTTTGAGTTCGGTAAATATCTCATCATCGGTTTCGGCTATATCCATCAATATCTCGTTAGATCGCTTTACATCGCCTTTGGTTTGCATACCAAAAATGCCGCTTCGTTTGGTAAGGCTGGTATCATACTGACCAAACTTTGCACGCCTATCGGCAAGCATGGCGTTTATTTTATTACGTTGCTGTACGTAAACAACAGAATCCGGATTGGGCTGGGCAAAAATACCGGCAGCAAACAACAGCATAAAGCCGGCGAATAACAGATTTTTCATACGCTAAACGGATAAGTACTACTCAAAATTAATAATTATATTATCACCACATCCAGGCCAGGCAAGCCTACCGGCTATTGCCTTAACAAAACAATTTATTCTCATAACCTCGCTAACCATAAGTATATTTAGCGTATAACTACCAATCAAAATTCATGACCATGAATATTATATCACTTCCCAAAAAAATCAGTTATTTTTTATTGGCCGGGCTGCTGATCATTTCCCTTACGCTGTTTCTTAGCCGGTTTGCAACATTACCGGATTTTGCCAGAGGGGCGCTGATAGGCGTTGGTATAGGTATGGAAATAATTGCCCTGAACAGGCTTGCCTCCTACAGGAAAACAATGCGCGCTACTGAAAATCAATAATTACGCTATCTCCCAGATTTAAGCCAAGCAGGCCGCTGGCGTTGCCTTTGTTTATGGCGATCTCCAGGTGGTCGCTAATGCCAAAAAGGCAAAGTTTTTCTCCTTCGGGTACTTCATTGTAATGCCAGCTTAATTGGTTTATGGTTTCATTACGTTTAAAGTAAAGCACAAACCTTCGGCCTTGCTGTACCCGGTTAAAAAACTCTTTGGTGATATTGGTTATAACGTTCTGGAAAGCGTCTATATATATAACCACGCCTTTGATCAGGTTTTTTTCTATCACCGGCTGCAGGTTCATTTTATTTTCTACGTCCGGCACCGGCAAACCTATCTGGGCCAATGATCCGCCGTTTGCCAGGTGGCAGGCGGCTTTTACAAAAATATCAGCCAGTGGAAAGTGCAGGAACTTGAGATCCTGCATAATGTTAATTTCCACAACCTCGTTAACCTTATCGTCAAACATCAGCGAGAAGATGCCATTATCGGCCCCCACAAAAAAGTGATTATTGTGTTCAATGGCCAGGTAACGGGTGTACGTACTATACACAGTATCAATACCTATAAGGTGCACGGTACCATCCGGAAAGTAGTGGTAACTATTTTTTAAAATAAAGGCAGCTTGCTGAACATTAAAGGCCGGTACATTGTTAGAAATATCTACAATATTTACAGTTGGCAGCAACTTATAAATACTACCTTTAAGGGCAGCCTGATAAATATCTTTATCGCCCAAATCAGTAGTTAATGTTATAATTGCCATTAATATTATAAATATTTATTGCTAATCTTGTAGAGTAATTAAAGGTGCAAATATTCAATTTTTAATTCATAAAATTTCGCAACTGAACAAAAAACACGAAGTATTGAACGAGCTAAAATTATCAATCGAACAAATAGATCCGGCGGTTTTGTGGGGCCCATCTAACGATCACTTCGAGATCATAAAAAAGCAATATCCTAAGCTTAAAATAGTTGCGCGCGGCAGTGAGGTAAAAGTACTGGGCGACGAAAACGAATTAAACACTTTTCAGGATAAATTTAACGCGCTGATGCAGCATGTTGAAAAATATGAAAGCCTTAACGTAAACGACGTAGAACGGATACTTGGCGCCAAACCATCTGCAAACACCGCCATCCCAGCCGAAGGTGGTACCGATAAGTTTGCCAACAGCGAGGTAATTGTTTTTGGCCCTAACGGCATTATGGTAAGGGCGCGCACGCCAAACCAACGCCGCATGGTTGATAGCCTTGCCAAAAGCGATATACTTTTTGCTATTGGCCCTGCTGGTACGGGTAAAACCTATACTGCCGTTGCATTGGCGGTACGTGCGCTTAAGAACAAAGAGATCAAACGCATTATCCTAACCCGCCCGGCTGTTGAGGCAGGGGAGAACCTTGGTTTTTTACCCGGCGACTTAAAGGAAAAAATAGACCCATACCTGCGCCCGCTTTACGATGCGCTTGATGATATGATACCTGCCGAAAAGCTGAAGCTTTACCTGGAGAACCGTACCATAGAGATAGCACCGTTAGCATTTATGCGCGGCCGTACGCTTGATAATTGCTTTGTGATATTGGATGAGGCACAAAATGCCACAGACATGCAGTTAAAGATGTTCCTGACGCGTATGGGGCCATCAGCCAAGTTTATTGTAACTGGGGACGTAACACAGATTGACTTACCCAAAAAACAGCAATCGGGATTATACACCGCGCTGCGTATTTTAACCGACATAAAAGGAATTGATATTGTTTACCTGAGCGGAGAAGACGTTGTGCGCCACAAACTGGTGAAACGCATCCTGGAAGCTTACGGGGATATACAGTAGATTTATTTAGTATCAGGTAATTAGTATCAAGTATCGAGAAATTTCGAATACTTGATACTTGATACTCGCTACTCAGTACTGAAACACATGAACGCTATAAAAGAAACTCATTTTAATTTTGAAGGGCAAACCAATTTTTATAAAGGTAAGGTCCGCGATGTATATACGATAAAAGACCAGTACCTGGCAATGGTGGTTACTGATCGCATTTCTGCATTTGACGTGGTACTGCCTGAGCCTATCCCTTACAAAGGGCAGGTGTTGAACCAGATCGCTGCCAAATTTTTAGAAGCTACTTCAGACATTGTACCTAACTGGGTGGTATCGGTGCCGGACCCAAGCGTTACTATTGGCCGCATTTGCGAGCCGTTTAAGGTAGAAATGGTTATACGCGGCTACCTGGCCGGCCATGCTGCTCGTGAGTATGCTGCAGGCAGAAGAGAAGTTTGCGGTGTACAACTGCCGGAGGGCTTAAAGGAAAACGATATACTGCCTGAGCCGATCATCACACCTACAACAAAAGCCGCGGTTGGGCATGATGAGGACATCTCTCGTGAAGAAATCTTAAAACGAGGCGTTGTAAGCGAAGCTGACTACAATCAATTGGAAGAATATACCCGTGCCTTGTTTAAGAGAGGAACGGAAATAGCTGCAGACCAGGGACTTATATTGGTTGATACCAAGTATGAGTTTGGCAAGGTAGGAGACACCATTTACCTCATAGATGAGATCCACACGCCTGATTCATCACGTTATTTTTATGCTGATGGCTACCGTGAGCGCCAGGCAAATGGAGAAGCTCAAAAACAACTTTCAAAGGAGTTTGTTAGAAAATGGCTAATCGAGAACGGATTTCAGGGCAAAGAGGGCCAGCAGGTGCCTAAAATGACCAGAGAAATAGTTTATTCGATATCCGAAAGGTACATTGAACTGTATGAACAGATAACCGGCGAGAGCTTTATAAAAAGCGACCAGGCTGATGTAATTGGCAGGGTAGAAAAAGCTATTAGCAATGCTTTAGCGTCAATGTAAAGTTTTTATTAAGCGATAAAATTATCATATCTTAGCCTTCATAATATAATACAAATGAAATTTACGGTTGACAAGCACGAGAAGTACGTAATGATTAAGTTGAATGAATCAAAGCTGAACTCGTTGGTTACTCCGCAGTTAAAATCAGAGTTGATCTTGATCAATACTGAAGGACAACGCAACATCATTCTTGACCTATCACAGGTTAAGTTTGCAGATTCGTCGGGCTTAAGCAGTTTACTGGTAGGCCATAGGTTGTGCAAAAACTCAACCGGTTCATTTATCCTTTGCGGCCTTAATGATGCTGTATCTCGATTGATCACCATTTCGCAATTAGATAGCGTACTTTCAATAGTACCAACCTGCGAAGAAGGCATCGACCTGATCTTTATGGAAGAGATAGAGCGCGAATTGAAGAAAGAAGTTAAATAGTACAGTTTGTTTCCCCGGTATGAAATTCGAAGTAACGATACTGGGCAGCAGCTCTGCAACTCCCATTTTTAACCGCAACCCTACAGCGCAGGTAGTTAACGTAAACGATAAGCTTTACCTGGTTGACTGCGCTGAAGGTACCCAACAGCAAATGCTGCGGTTTGATGTTAAACCAAGCCGTATCGACCATATCTTTATCAGCCATCTTCATGGCGATCATTATCTTGGCCTTGTTGGTTTATTATCATCAATGCATCTTAACGGCCGCAAAAAGTCGCTTAAGTTATTTTGCCCCGAGCCTTTAAAAGACATCATTGAGATACAACTCAGATATTCAGAGACTACGCTGAATTACAATATTGAATACGTTTTTACTGATGCTACGCAAAGGTCGCTGATATTTGAGAACCAGGATGTGTGTGTAGAAACCATACCGCTTGATCATCGGATACCAACCACCGGGTTTCTATTTAAACAGAAAAAACGTTTACGTAAACTGATCAAAGAACGCGTTGAGGAAATAGGCATACCCGTGCCATATTATACCGCTATTAAACGCGGGGCTGATTACGAAGCACCCGATGGCACCACATACAAGAACGATGATATAACCACTGCGCCTGCATCGCCAAAATCATACGCTTACGTATCTGACACCAAGTACAACGAAAAATACTTTAAGCAGATTAGCGGTGCAACCCTGCTTTACCATGAAGCAACCTTTATGCACGATATGCTGGATAGGGCCAATCAAACGCACCATACTACTGCACTGCAGGCCGGCGAGATAGCTAATATCACAAAAGCAGAAAGGCTATTGATAGGGCATTTCTCTGCACGTTACAAAACCCTCAACGAGATCCTCGAAGAAACGCAATCCGTTTTTACCAATACCGAACTTGCTGTAGAAGGGAAGACTTTTGTGATAAGTGAATGAAATAGTGACCAGCGATTGGTTGATTAAAGATTAGTCTTAAGAACTGAAATAAAAAAGGTTAGAATTTTCATCCTAACCTCTAATATCTAATCTTCAATTAACTAATATCAATCTCCCTTTTTACCAAATACCGAGAAGTGTACGTAACGGCTTGGGTGGGCTTTGATATCGATAAACAGGTTATTCAGGTTTGCAGATGCACTATTAAGATTATCGTACATCTTGGTATCATTCATCAATAACCCTAAAGAACCATTGTTGCTATTTATTTTGGCCATAGTAGCGCTCAGATCAGCGGTGGCTTTATTGGCATTGTCTAAAGTGCCTTTTATATTTGAATTAGCCAGATCATTGCTGAACCGTTCAAAATTAGAAGAGATGCCGTTAAGCTTGGCTGTACTTGTCTTTAAATTGGTGGACACAGCCTCGGCGTTGGTCATGATACCGTTGATGTGACTTGTTTGTGCACCAACAAGCGCATCTATTTTTTTGGTGGTTCCTTCAAGTGTTTGCAGGGAGTTAGCAATGCTGGCAAAGCTACGGTCAACATTTGCCTGGAAACGCGGGTTCATGATATGGTTGATAGAAGCAAGTGCAGAATCTACCTTTGAGATCAGTACCTCAGCCTTCTTTTGGATAGGCTGCAGGCTTTCTGCAAGGCTGCCTTGTATATCGGCCCGTAAAGTGTCCTGATCCTCAGCTGGCTTAGGGCTGTTGCCTAATTCGAAAACTATGGCTTTGCCGCCCAAAAGGTCTGTACTTTGAAGTTTAGCCAAAGTGTTATCCGGTACGTTGTATTTTTTATCAACTTTAAATTCTACAATGGTACGGCCATCGGGCTGTAATTCCATTTTAGATACGCGGCCTATCTGGAAACCGTTCACCAGAATGGGTTTAGACAAGGTTAAACCTTCAACGCTGCGGTAAATGGCGTAAAATTTATTGGATCCCGAAAAAACGTCGTTGCCTTTAAGGAAGCTGTAACCCAATATCAGTATCGTTATAGCTACAGCGGTAAGTGCACCTATTTTTGTTTCGTTAGTTATTTTCATGTGTGTGGTAGATGTGTATCAAATTAATTAGTACCAGTTCCTTCCATCTGGTTTTTGTATTTCGTAATAGCGCGTACTATCGAGTTGACTATTTCTGTTTGCCCGACTTCAGAATTCAAATACTCTTCATCCTCCGGGTTGTTGATGTATCCTGTCTCAACCAGTACAGACGGCATTGCAGCATGGCAAAGCACATAAATGCTCTGTCCGCGTAAGCCTTCACTTCGCCTTCCGTCAACCTGAACAATCTCATCGTTAATTAAGTTTGCAATATTTACACTTTGCTTGCGAAAACGCCGTTTATACTCGTTTGTTAGTATCACAACCACCGGATCATCCGGGTCAAGGGCATCACCAAGGTCACTTTCTCCCTCTACCTGGTTGGCCTTTATCTCATTCTCAGCCTCCGTAGATCTTTTAAGGGCATATATTAAAAACAAAGTGCCCTTTCCTGATCTATCAGGCACCCGCACTGTACGATATTTTGGCCGGCGGGCAGTACCGCCAACGCGCTCGCGGATAACCCTATCCGGCAGAGAGTTACAGTGGATTGAGATAAAAAGGTTTCCCTTGTTCTCGTTTGCTATCTGGGCCCGGCGTTCAAAGGAGACATCATCTTCTGTAGATCGGGTTAAAACTGCTTTTACACCGGTGATATCTTTTTCTATAGCTTTCTGCAATTTTAAAGCAATGGCTAACGTTACATTTCTTTCGTTAGAAAATGAGCCATCTGCACCTCTTGAATAGTGTCCTTTGGGAGCGTTCTCTGGCTTAACGCCGTGGCCGGCGTCTACTATTACTGTGCGCAATTTAAAGCCGTTGGTAACAGTGTCGGTTAAGTGACTTTCTGCGGAGGCCATAGCATTAAATGAAAACGCTGATAAGCAAATTAGTAGCGCAGGCGCACTACAAATAGCATTTTTCAGCCTGTTCAATAGTTTATTTTTCATTATGTTTGGGGCTGTTAACTGTACCGTGCAAAAATAGTATTCATAATCAATTTTGAAATTAGTAAGGCTTTTTTTTCTATTTGCGCTTGTTTTAATAGTTAACATGATGGCGTCTGCAAAAAGAGGGCATCATAATGTAACTGTAAGGGATACTATTATAAAACTTGATTCGATACGAGACAGGCGCCTGCTTAGGCTCGATAAAAAAGACAAGGCCAATAAAAATAAAAATAATAGGCCCGGCGCATCGGCAGGGCAGCTTAATACCAGACAAGACACCACCCCAGGTGCCGGCGGTTTAAAGTCTATTGTAAAATCTGTTGCCGAGGATTCCACCTTTGTAGATAACGAAAACAAGATCACTTATCTGTACGGTAAGGCACGCGTTACCTACGAGGATTTTGAGCTGGATGCCGAATACATCCGTGTTAACGAGAAAACCCACCTCATATTTGCCAGGGGTGCAATTGACCCCAGGACAAAGCGCTATGTAGGCAGGCCATTGTCAAAGTCAAAAAACGAAAAGCCGGTAGCATCAGACTCCCTGCTGTTTGATTATAAAACCAAAAAGGTAAAGATATGGAACCCGGCATCAGAGCAGGAGGGAAACTTCATATCTGGCGGGCAGGCAAAACGTTTAAATGAAAACGAAGTTGCGTACCGTAATGTCATATTCAGTACCTGTAACCTGCCTTATCCTGACACACACTTCGGTATTGTGATCACCAAAGGTATCGGTGAAAAGAAACGCATCATATCCGGGCCGGCCTACCTGGAAATTGCCGGTGTTCCGTTGCCAATAGGTTTGCCATTCGGTTTTTTCCCAAAACCCGACTCAAGGTCATCCGGAGTTATTTTGCCGTCGTTTGGTGAGGATCAAAAATTAGGTTTCTTCCTGCGAAATCTGGGATATTACATGGCTATCAATGATAATATTGACCTTACCACAATGGCCACCATTTATTCCAGGGGCTCGTACGAGATCAATACCAATGCGCGCTATTTAAAACGTTATAAATACGGTGGCAGCTTAACGCTTGCATATGGTTCGCACAATTATGGTCTGCCCGGCGACCCGGCTGCAAAGGATTTTAATATCACCTGGACGCACTCACAAGACCCTAACGCTAATCCGGGGACTACCTTTAGCGCTTCGGTAAATGCCGGTACATCAACATTTTATTCAAATAGCGTAAACCAGAGTAATTTTAACGTACAGGCGCTTACACAAAACAGCTTACGGTCGAGTATTAACTACGGCAAAACCTGGGCAAATTCGCCTTTCAACTTAAATATCAGCTTAGGCCACAGCCAGGATCTTGCTGCCAAAACCGTTAACCTGGAATTGCCAACACTTAGCTTCAACATGGCTACGCTAAGTCCGTTTAAAAACCCGGAAAGCGTTAATCAAAGGTGGTATGAAAAAATCACAGTTGGTTACAGCTTGCAGGCAACCAACAGACTGAATAATATCCCGGAATCTGAACTATTTAAATCAAACACATTTACTAAACGTTTGCAGAACGGTATGCAGCATACCATTCCTATTGCGTTTAACACCACGCTGGCTAAATTTTTCCAATTTAATACAAGTATAAATTACATCGAGCGCTGGTATCTACAAAGCACCCGGATAAGACTGGATAGGGGCTCAAGCGCGGGGCAGGTCAATCAAATAAGGGACACTGTTCCGGGTTTTAACCGCGCTGGTGAATATAGTTTTAGTGCAGGTTTCTCCACTAAACTTTATGGTACCGTTCCGTTCAAAAAAGGTAATATACAAGCTATAAGGCACATTACCACGCCGTCCATAAGTTTTGCCTACCGTCCTGATTTTGGCGATCCAAGCTATGGATACTATCGCACGGCAGTAAGCAGCGCAACAGTGCCATATCCCTACTACGCAACCCGTTATTCCATATTTGATGGTTTACCTTACGGAGGGCCAAGTCCCGGCAAGCAAGCAGGTCTTAATTTCTCGCTCGATAACACCATTGAGGCAAAGGTTAAACCTAAAAGTACTGATACAACGGGTACGCCCAAAAAGATCCCCATTTTGCAGGGTTTAACTTTTTCAACTTTTTACAACTTTGCAGCCGACTCGTTGAAGCTTTCGCCGATCAACTTTAATGGGCATACTTCTATTCTGAACCAAAAAGTAAATCTGAGCTTCAGCGGTAGTTTCGACCCTTACGTAACACTCGTTCGCGATTCCATTTCAGGTGGCCAGATACAAAAGTATATCAGGCAAATAAACCGTTATACCTGGCAGGATGGTAGGTTCCCTACGCTAAGGCAGTTTACATTCTCCATGAGCAGCAGTTTAAACTCATCGTCTTTTTCGCCTAAGAAAGCACCGATGCCTGTGGGAACATCTATGCAAACCATGTCTGCTGATCAAGCCCAGCGATTAGCACTTATGAATGGTGACCCCGGTGCTTATATCGATTTTAATGTACCCTGGAATATTTCGCTTAACTACAGTTACAACTACGCTAATAACTATTCTGGCTCCACTACTGCAAATACCCTGATGATAAGCGGCGATGTGAGTATTACGCAAAAATGGAAGATACAGTACAATACTACCTACGATATAAAGGCAGGTAAGCTATCTGATGCAACATCATTTGCAATTTACCGCGACCTGCATTGCTGGGACCTGTCTATCAACTGGTTACCTTTTGGTTTCTATAAATCGTACAATGTAACCTTAAAGGTTAAATCAACCATTTTGCAGGACCTTAAATTGAGCAAACGCAGCGATTACACCAACAACCCGGGCTTTAACTAATATGCTGGCAGAAATTATTACCATTGGCGACGAAATTTTAATAGGACAGATTGTTGATACCAATTCTGCCTGGATGGCGCAGTTGCTAAACAGCGAGGGTATAAGAGTTAAACAGATATCGTCAGTATCTGATAACAGGGAACACATTTTGAAAGCCTTTGCGGAAGCAGCAGAACGAGTTGACATTATTTTAATAACCGGTGGCCTTGGCCCAACCAAAGACGATATAACTAAACAGACACTTGCGCAATACTTTGGTGTGCCGCTTGTTTTAAATGAGGATGCATTAACCAATGTGCTGAATATATTTAAGCGCTACAACCGCCCAATGCTTGATGTGAACCGTATGCAGGCGCAAGTACCGCAAAATTGCGAGGTGATATTGAACCATAATGGTACTGCACCGGGTATGTGGTTTAATGAGGATGGTAAAATATATGTATCAATGCCGGGCGTGCCGTTTGAGATGCAATACATGATGCAGGACCAGGTTGTGCCAAAACTGAAACAAACCTTAAAACTGCCATCCATAGTCCATAAAACAATATTGACGGCCGGCGAGGGAGAATCATACCTTGCTGAAAAGATATCAGATATTGAAAGTAGTTTGCCGCCTCATATCAAGCTGGCCTATTTACCTAAAATGGGGCAGGTGCGCCTGCGTTTGAGTGGTGATGGTGAAGATGAGGCAGCGCTGAAAAAAGAGATTGATGTGTTTGCTGCACAGATTGTTGAACGGGTAGGTGTTAATGTGATAGCCCAGGAAGATAAGCCGATAGAAAAGGTTATCCTTGATGAGATGGCTTCGCGCGGTTTAACGCTAAGCCTGGCTGAGAGCTGTACCGGCGGATATGTATCGCATTTACTTACCCAGCATGCAGGCTCATCGGCCGTTTATTTGGGCGGCTTGGTAAGCTATGCAAATGATCTTAAACAGCATATCCTTGGTGTAAAGGAAGAAACTCTCTACCAGTTTGGCGCGGTAAGCGAACAGACTGTTATTGAAATGGTTGAGGGTGCATTACGCCAGTTTAAGTCTGATTATGCGGTTGCAATCACCGGGATTGCAGGGCCCGGCGGGGGTTCTGAAGAGAAGCCCGTAGGTACCGTATGGATAGCGGTGGCAAATGCAAATAAAACTGTGACAAAGAAATTCACATTTGGTAACAAGCGTTTACAAAACATTGAAAGAAGTGCCGTGAGCGCATTTTTTATGTTGAATACTTTAATAAAAGAAACTACAACTTAACCTTTCATTTCCCTAAATTTGGTCACTGATATACAGTTTTACTTATGGCCAAATACCAATTGTTATTGCCGAAAATGGGGGAAAGTGTTGCAGAGGCAACAATAATTAAATGGAATAAAAAACCAGGCGATTATATTGAAGCAGATGAGGCAGTTATGGAGATCGCTACCGATAAGGTGGACTCTGAAGTGCCATCTCCGGTATCTGGAAAATTGATCGAGCAGCTTTACAAAGAGGATGATGTAGTACAGGTTGGATCTGTAATAGCTTTAATAGAAACAGACGCCGCAGAAGAAGAAACGGCCGCTGCTCCGGCCCCTGCCGAGGCCGAACAGCCTGCATCGCAAGCAATTCAAGAACCACAAACATCAGAAACTCATCAGCCGGACAAAGCAGAAGCACCGCAAGAAAATAATGCGGAGGAAGCTGCAGCCCAACAAGCTAATGCTATACCTGGATTAGACCAGCTTGAGCAAAAAGAAGCAACAGCGCCAAAAGCTAACGATGGCATCAAATACGAAAATCGTTTCTATTCTCCTCTCGTAAAAAATATCGCTATCCAGGAAGGTATCAACAACGATGAGCTTGACCGTATAGCGGGTACAGGTGCCGAAGGGCGCCTTACCAAGGATGACCTGTTAGATTACATACAACAACGCGGCGCCAAAAGCCAGTCGACCCAGAATTTTATTGCACAGCAAACCGCACCTGAGGCCCCGCAAGTGCCTGCGGAACAAACTCAAGCATCTCAAGCAAAGCCTGAGCCTATTTTTGCCTCTCCGCATCAGCAGGTGCCGAAAACCCAAGCACCTCAACCAGCGGCCGAAACGCCAAAAGCTGAGCAGGCATCAGCACCGGCAACTTCTGTATCCGGAGGGCACGAGATCATAGAGATGGACCGCATGCGTAAGCTTATTGCTGAGCACATGGTGCATAGTAAGCACACATCGCCACACGTAACCTCTTTTGTTGAGGCCGACGTTACCGAATTGGTAATGTGGCGCGATAAGATCAAAAACTCGTTTGAAAAACGCGAAGGTGAGAAGATCACGTTTACCCCTATATTTATTGAAGCTGTGGTAAAGGCTATCAAAGATTTTCCGATGATCAACGTATCTGTTAACGGTACGCAGATCATCAAGAAAAAGGATATCAACATTAGCATGGCCACAGCCTTACCAAGTGGTAATCTTATTGTGCCGGTTATTAAAAAGGCCGACGAGCTTAGCTTGCTTGGAATAACAAAGGCGGTTAATGACCTGGCTAACCGTGCACGTGGTAATAAGTTGCAGCCCGATGATGTACGCGACGGAACATTTACGTTAACCAACGTAGGTTCTTTCGGTAACGTTATGGGTACGCCAATCATCAACCAGCCTCAAGTGGCTATACTGGCAGTTGGTGCTATTAAGAAAAAGCCTGCGGTTATTGAAACTCCGCAAGGTGATGCCATAGCCATCAGGCACATGATGTTCCTTTCTTTATCCTATGACCATCGCGTGGTTGATGGTGCCTTAGGCGGCTCATTTGTGAGCAGGGTAGCCCACTACCTTGAAAATTGGGACCCAAACAGGAGTTTATAGTACAGGAATATAGTTAATTTAAATTGTGAGTTCTACAGAAAAGGCTTCCCGAAAGGAAGCCTTTGTTATTTTAAGCATTTGCTGCAACTGGTTTCAGCTGTAAAACATTCTCTTCCGTTTCCTCATCAAATTTGCGGGTGAGCATTTCATGGACAATCTTAAGCCAAAGTATAAATGCCGGCAAAGCCATTAAAGCATATTTAACGATATAGTTCTTGCGGATATCAGGCGGGAAAAGATCAGACCCGCCAAAACCCGTCAGTAACAGTGTAAAAATAAAAACGAATCGCTCGAAGCCGGTAATTGGGCGTTTAAGATTTACGTACCAGATACCGAAGCCTATAAAAGCAATTACATAAGTTGGAGGCTCAGATCCGGTGCTGAAAATTACCGTAAACACCAGTACTGATGCTAACAGCAATAACTGGTATTGCTTATTGCGCCAGTATTTTATCCTAAGCATTGATGCGCCGAATAAAAGCAACGCCGGTATAAGTGTATACAGGTTTGAGATGCCTTGGGCGTTAAAGATCTTAGCTATCATCCCCATTACGCTAACGTTTCCTCGGTATGAAACTAAGTTGGCTGCGTTTTTTGCTTGCAGATCGGGCAACCAGTCTTTGTAAGTTTGAATGATGTAACCCGGTGATGATACCGCCATAGGCAAAATAAACAATACCACAGACCAGAACACCAGCCCAAGTATCAGCCTCAATTTATTGTCTGAAAAGAAGAAGAACGCAAGCCCGACTATCCCGTAAAGTTTAATAGCGGTACCGATAACGATCATCAACGCCGCCCAAAAATCCTTTTGGTTTCTGATAAGTAAAAAGCTGAATATTACTAATGAAGCGATCAAAGGGTTTACCTGCACATTACCGGATGATCCCATCATGGCATTTACGTTAAGCAAAAGAATGATTGTTTTTTGGAAATTATTTAAAGGCAGTTTTATAATGGCATAATAGGTAACCCAGGTTAAAAAAAGTACCCAAAGTATAACGCCTACTTGGTTGGGCAACAAAGCAAAAGGTGCCATTATTAAACCAAATACCGGCCCATAGTGGTTAAGGTCAAAATAATATTGCGGTTCGGGGCCAAACAAAGTATGCTGATGGATGAGGTTTAAAAAGTTATGCTTATATATAATATAGTTATTATGGGTGGTTTCGGTGTTCTCTGGATGGGCGATAATATCTTTTGCTACAGCAAACAAACTCAGGCCGAACAACAACACCACCACAAAGGTGCGGTTAAACAGGGTTTTTCTTAAAAGGGTCATCTATATAAAGCTTGCCGCGAAATTAATCATTTCATTGCAATCATCATTTCAATAAAAAAGCCATCCCGGTTTCCCGGAACGGCTTTAATTTAAAGGAGTGATCTAAAATTTATGCTTCTGCTTCCTGCAGTTTGGCATTAGCAAGCTTCACGCCGGATAGCTGGTCGGCAAAGGCAACAAAGGCCCCGCTATCGGCTATTTGCTGTTGATTGTCGATCAATTTTTGCAGATTGATCTTGCCGATAACAAACTTGTAACTGCCTGAGTAGAAACGTTCGTGGATGTGTTCAAATTCTAAAGCATCAACCAAAGCTTCATCATCATAACGCAGGTAGATATTGATATCTACATTGTTGGTGAATTGCAAGCGGTTATTATCTGCTTTGGCTTTCTTGTATTCGTAAGCATAGTTATATCGCAAGGCTGCAATGTCTGAAAGTACCGCTGAACCGGTTGGGTGGCCCCCGGCACCTTTACCAAAAAAGAATTGCTGATCGGCAAAGGCGGCTTGCACTGTTACACCGTTGTACTCATGCTCTACATTGTAAAGGAACTCGCTTTCGGTAACAAACTTTGGTAATACAAAAAGGGTTACGTGGCGGTCATCCAGTTCTTTAGCAACCGGCACCAGCTTAATTTTCAGGTTCTTTTCGCGTGCATACTGCAGGTCTTTCGCAGATAAATTCTGGATACCAACGTTCAGTACATCTTTAGGATCTATAACCACTCCATAGGCATGCGCAGCGGCAATGATGAGTTTGTATTTAGCATCAAAACCGCCAACATCCATGGTTGGGTCCGTTTCGGCAAAGCCGAGATCTTGCGCTTGCTTTAAGGCTGTTGAATAATCAAGCCCTTCTATAAAACCTTTTGATAGGATGTAATTTGATGAGCCATTAAAAATGCCGCTTATGGAATGCAGCAATTCGTTATCGTAATACTCTTCCAGGTTACGAATGATAGGGATACTGCCGCAAACAGAGCCTTCATATAACAACGATGTTCCGTGCTTTTGCTGCAAGGCTATCAGCTCGTCCAGGTAAGTGGCGATCATTTTTTTACTTGCCGAAACCACGTTCTTGCCTGAGCTTAGAGCACGAGATACGATCTCAAAGGCCGCCTCAGTATCATTTATCAATTCAACAACCGTATTAATTTCAGGGTTGTTCAATATATCGTCCCTGTCTGTAGTGAATAACTCTTTTGGTAAAGAACGGTCTTTCTCAGGGTTTTTGATGGCAATCTTTACGATCTCCAGGTTAAGGTTCTTTGTTTTGATGATATCGTACAGTCCCTGGCCCACAACGCCGAAGCCGAAGAGACCAATGGTAAGTTTTTTGCTCATTAAGCTATTTTTTGTAATTCAATAATTTTTCCCTTTACATCCGTTTTCAGGAAGGATGTGATCACCTTTGTAAGGTCTTCGGTCTCTATCAGGAAACCATCGTGACCATAAAACGAGTCTAATTCGGCAAAAGCCGATTTAGGTATATGCCTGAATAGGTATTGCTGTTCCTCAATAGGGAACAATACGTCTGACTTGATGCCAATTACCAAAGTGCGCGCCTTTACCAGGCCCAAAGCTTTATCAACTCCACCACGGCCACGGCCAACGTTGTGCGAATCCATCGCTTTTGACAAAAACCAGTAGCTGTAAGCATTAAAACGGTTCACAAGTTTTTGTCCCTGGTAGTTTTGATAGCTTGCTGCTTTAAAGCTCTCGGGTATCTCGTCGCTGTCTTCATGTTGAGTAATGCCGTAAGTTTTGTAATTACGGTAGGATAGGAGCGCGATACTTCTGGCTGCTTTTAATCCCTTTGCACCGCCATCTATACTACCTGCCTGGAAGGTACGGTCGGCGTTGATGGCCAAACGTTGCGATTCGTTAAACGCAATGCCCCATGGTGAGTGGTTGGCATTGGTGGCGATCAATATCAGGTTCTTGATACGATCCTGCTCAATAATGCTCCACTCCAATGCTTGCTGGCCGCCTAAAGAGCCACCCAATAATATTTCTATCTTATCGATAGCTAAATGGTCAGCCAGTAACTGGTGAGCTTTTACAATATCCCTGATGGTATATTCCGGAAATGCCAAAAAATAGGGTTGACCGGTTGCCGGGTTGTTGCTTAGCGGGTTAACTGTTCCATATGGCGAACCCAGAACATTAGCACAAATAATAAAATATTCATCAGGGTTAAAATGGTCTTCTGGGCCAAACAGGCCTTTCCACCAGTCGAAAACATCGGAATTTGCAGTGAGGGCATGGCATACCCACACTACATTATCCCGGTTTTTGTTGAGGGTACCGTAAGTATTGTAACCTACTTCAATACCTTGTAGTTTACGGCCCGATTCAAGTTCGAAAGTCCCTGTATAAGTAAAGGTTTGTGTACTCATTTCTTCTTTTTCAGTTATAGAGGAGCGGCTGCCTGGCAACCACTCTCTACAACTATCACTTAAAAACTAAAAAACTATTAAAAGGTCTTTATGCATATGCTAACTGACCGATCTTGACAAATGCCTGCTCAAAATCGGCTTTAATATCATCTATATGTTCAATACCAACGGCAACGCGCAGCAGGGCAGGGGTAACACCGGCAGATAACTGCTCGGCATCGCTCAGTTGTTGGTGCGTAGTTACTGATGGTTGTATAATTAATGTTTTTGAATCGCCTACATTAGCTAAATGACTAACCAATTTAAGGTTATCGATAACGGCCGACGCATTTTCCTGCCCGCCTTTTACTTCAAAAGACAACACAGCGCCAAAGCCATTCTTCAGATATTTTTTAGCGTTGGTGTGGTTTGGTGACGATTCCAGTCCCGGGTAGTTCACTTTTTCTACTTGCGGATGTCGCTCCAACCATTTAGCTAACTCAAGTGCATTATCTACATGGCGTTGTACTCTTAATGACAGAGTTTCCAGTCCTTGGATGTTTAACCAGGAATTGAATGGTGATTGCGAAGGGCCAAAATCACGCAAGCCTTCCACACGGGCACGAATGATGAAGTTGATGTTACCAAAAGGGCCATTGATTCCAAACACGTCATTGAATATCAGTCCATGATAGCCTTCGCTCGGCTCGGTAAATTGCGGGAATTTACCGTTACCCCAGTTGTAATTACCGCCATCAACAATTACACCCCCAATGCTGGTGCCGTGGCCATTTATCCATTTGGTTGTAGACTCCACAACGATGTTGGCACCGTGTTGTAACGGGCGGACCAGGTAGCCACCGGCTGCAAAAGTATTATCTACAATCAGCGGCAGATCATGCTTTTTTGCCAATGCCGCTACTTGATCAAAGTCAGGAATGTTGAAACCGGGGTTGCCGATTGTTTCTACATAAATGGCTTTGGTTTTAGCATCGATGTGTTTTTCAAGATTTTCGGCGGTATCATCCTCGGCAAAACGTACTTCTATACCAAGGCGTTTAAAAGCTACCTTAAACTGGTTATAGGTGCCTCCATACAAATACGGCGAGGTAACAAAGTTGTCGCCGGCTTGCAGGATATTATTTAAAGCAATGAACTGAGCCGCCTGGCCTGATGCTGTTGCTAAGGCCGCTACACCACCTTCAAGAGCGGCAATGCGTTTCTCAAAAACATCAGTTGTCGGGTTCATCAAACGGGTATAGATGTTGCCAAATTCCTTTAAAGCAAAAAGGTTGGCACCATGCTCGGCGTTGTTAAATACGTAAGACGTGGTTTGATACAAAGGAACTGCGCGTGACCTGGTGGTAGGATCTACTTCCTGACCGGCGTGTAATTGTAGGGTTTCAAATTTTAGTGCAGACATGGTAGTATTTTTTAAGTTGATTTAAACTGAGATTAACTGGCGTGCGGATAGAACTATCCTAAGCAGGGTGACACGTATTTTTCAGGAAACAGAAAAAGGGAACGTGTACTGCATCAACAGCAGCAGCAACACATACAAATACAGCCATTAGCAGGGTTGTATACAGTAAACGTACCCGATTGGGTTTGCGATGTGTTTTGTTGGGCTAAATAAATCAGACTTTTCATGACTATTAATTTATATCCCCCGGGTAAATTATTTTCCGGGACAGGAATTGGCACCTTCTGCACCTTGCAGGGTTGCCAGCGGTTCTCAGAGCCTGATCTCTCGCCGCTTCTTTATAAATCAAAATCCGTGTGAGGGAAAATTGATCATGGTATTGCTACCAAATATTGTTTCAAATATAGGGCAATAGGAAAGTATCTTCCAAATAAAATTTTTAAATAATTGAAAAATAAAGATTACGTGAGTGCGAAAATCAAGCCATAGCCTGCTCCAGATCAGCAATCAGATCATCAATATGCTCTAAACCAACAGAGACCCGCAGTAGATTAAATGGTGTTTTGGTATCCGGCCCTTCAACAGATGCGCGGTGTTCTATTAAACTTTCAACGCCGCCTAAACTCGTTGCCTGCGTAAAAATCTTTAAGGAATTGATTACCTTTTTCGCTTCTTCTTCGCCGCCTTTTAGCGTAAAGGACATCATTGCACCTGGCAGTGTCATTTGTTCTTTTGCCACGCTATACTGCGGGTGCGAAGTTGAGCCCGGATACATGACCTGCTCAACCGCCGCATGATTTTCTAAGAAAGTTGCCAAAAGCTGCGCATTATGTACATGGCCTTTTACACGATACGGAAGCGTTTTAATGCTGCGAACCAAATAGTAGCAATCCATTGGAGAGGGTATGGCGCCACCCATGGTTTGCACATTTCGGATCTTTTCCCACCAATCTGTTTTTTCAGCAGTGATCAACGCGCCGCCCATCAGATCGCTATGGCCGCCAAAATATTTGGTGGTAGAGTGCATCACAACATCGGCACCAAGTGTTAGGGGTTGCTGGCATATCGGTGTTGCAAAGGTGTTGTCACATACCACTTTGATATCGTGTTCGCGGGCTATGGCAACCACCTTTTTTATATCGGTGATCTTAAGCAGCGGGTTTGATGGTGTTTCAACCCATATCAGCCGGGTATTTGTTTTAATATGTGACCTTAGCGTTTCTTCGTTATTTACATCAACAAAGTCAAATTCCAGGATGCCGGCAAAAAGCTGCTTTAGCTGGTTGCGTAATCCGTGGTACATGTCATCAGGCGCAATAATGTGGCTACCAGGCTCAAGGGATTGAAAAACGGCCATACCCGCCGCGTTGCCGGATGAAAAAGCAGCAGCTTCAACCCCTTGATCTAACTTCGCCAAAACCTTTTCTAACGCATCACGGTTTGGGTTAGCTGAGCGACTGTACTGATAACCGGAGGAAAAGCCCCCATCGGCATCGCGCTCAAAGGTTGTAGCCATAACAATTGGCTGCACAACTGCTTTAGTTTTAGTGTCTATGTGGTTTCCGCCGTGTATGGCAATGGTTTCTATATTCATGCTAGTATGTGTTATCAGTACTTTGCTAAATAACCAAGAAAAACGCAATTATGGCAAAACAAATTAAAATCGTTACCACTGTAAAGCCTATGTAACGTCATTGTCATAGTTGAATGTTTAAACATCTGTTGATACGCACAAATCGTTAATAGAATGTGGTATTTTACTACATTTGCCCAAATATTTTTCCAACATGGAAGTATCAGATAATTTACGGGTGTTGATCAATGATCTTCAACTTTTACCCGAACTAAAAGATATAGCCGAGAAGGTACTTCATAACCAGCGTATAAGTTTTGATGAGGGAGTACTACTTTACGAAAAGGCCGAATTAGGTTATTTAGGCGTACTGGCTAACTACATACGCGAACAAAAGCACGGTGATAAAACCTACTTTAACCGTAATTTTCACATTGAGCCAACCAACCTTTGCGTTTACGATTGCAAGTTTTGCTCTTACTCCCGCTTGTTGAAACAACGCGCCGATGGTTGGGAATACACTATGGAAGAAATGCTGGACATCGTAAAAAAATACGACGACCAGCCGGTTACCGAAGTGCACATTGTAGGCGGTGTATTGCCACAGTATGACGTTCCTTTTTACAGCGAATTATTCAGCAGGATAAAGGCCCACAGGCCAGATCTGCACGTTAAGGCACTAACCCCGGTTGAATATCATTACATCTTCAAAAAAGCCAAAATTGATTACGCTACGGGTATGAAGATGATGAAAGATGCCGGCCTTGAATCGATACCGGGCGGTGGCGCGGAGATCTTCCATCCCGAAGTTCGCGACCTGATTGCTAAAGATAAATGTACCGGCGACCAATGGTTGGCTATACATGAGGAGTGGCATAAATTGGGCATGCGTTCAAACGCAACCATGCTGTACGGCCACATTGAAAAGTTCTGGCACCGTGTTGACCATATGGAGCAGCTGCGCCAACTACAAGACCGTACGGGTGGCTTTCAAACATTTATTCCGCTTAAGTTCCGTAACCAGGATAACCAGATGAGTAATGTGCCGGAGTCAACCGTTGTGGAAGATTTACGGAACTATGCTATTGCACGTATCTACCTTGATAACTTTGACCACATCAAAGCTTATTGGGCAATGATCAGCAGAACCACTGCACAGTTATCACTAAATTTTGGCGTAGATGATATTGACGGTACACTTGATGATACCACCAAAATATATTCAATGGCTGGCGCAGAAGAGCAGCACCCGGCAATGAGTACTAAGGAACTGGTAGAACTGATAAAGCACATTGGCCGCCATCCGATAGAACGTGATACATTATATAATGTAGTTACCGACTATAAAGACTTTCAATTTGAGGAAACGGCAAAACCAAGTTATTACAAACTGCCGGTTATTAATTAGTTAATTGGTTCAATGGTTCATTGGTTTATTAGTAAACAAGTTTGAACTGTTGAGTTACCAGTGAACTACTGAACTGATGAACAAATGAACGACATTCAAAAAACACTTTATATTGTACGCCACGGGCAAACCGAGTTAAACAGATTGGGAATTGTACAAGGCCGCGGCCGCGACACTGATCTGAACGAAGAGGGCCAACTGCAGGCGCAGCAATTTTACGCTGCTTATAAAGATGTTCCTTTTGATAAAATTTACATATCAAAACTTAAACGCACACAACAAAGCATCCAGCCTTTTATTGATAAAGGGATCCCATTTGAGAAACTGAGCGGATTGGATGAGCTGGCATGGGGTGTACAGGAAGGGCAACCCGCAACACCGGAAAGTAAAGCTGCGTTTCTCAACTTAATGCGCGACTGGCTCGACGGTAAACTCGATTCTAAATTTGAAGGCGGCGAAAGCCCCAATGAAGTTGAGATACGCCAGCGCGAAGCGATGGATGTGATCATGAGTCATCCTGAGGAAAAAACCGTTTTAATATGTATGCATGGGCGTGCGCTGCGCTTGTTGATGTGCATTTTAACCGAACAGCCTTTAACGCAAATGGATACCTTCCCGCACCAAAACCTGGTGCTTTACAAACTAACTTATGATGGCAGCAAGTTTACCATTGTTGATGCAAACAACGCGCTCCATCTAAAACAGAAATAGGAATTTAATAGTGGACAAGATCAAAATATCGGCTGTTAATTACACTAACACCAAACCCTTTTTATACGGACTGCAACACTCAGAAATTAAAGAACAAATAGACCTAAGCCTTGATATGCCATCAGATTGTGCGCAAAAGCTCATAGATGGAAAAGTTGACATCGGCTTAATTCCTGTTGCAGCGACCTTAAATTTACCTGAGTGGCACATTATCTCTAATTACTGTATCGGCGCCAACGGGCCGGTCAACTCGGTATTTATTTTTAGTAATTGTCCTATAGAGGAAGTTGAAACCGTTCAGTTAGACCCTGAGTCTCGCAGCTCGAATAACCTTGCAAAGGTGTTGCTAAAAAACTACTGGAAAGTACAACCGCAACTGGTTACCAATGCGCCTGATTATGCTTCACCTGCAGATGATAAAACCGCTTTTGTATTGATAGGCGACCGCACTTTCGGTAAGGCCGAGCAATACAAATATGTATATGACCTTGCAGGTGAGTGGAAGAAATTTACCGGATTACCCTTTGTATTTGCCGCGTGGATAGCTAATAAACCGATCCCTGAAGAATTTGTAAAAGATTTTAACCAGGCTTTGCGCCATGGATTGGCACATCGTACAGACTTGTTAAAGCAACTGCCTCACCGTGCAGATTTTGACCTGGAAGATTACCTGATGCACAAGCTTGATTTTGACCTAACGGAAGACAAGCGTAAAGCTCTCTATATGTTCCTGGATTACATAAAGGCACTTTAAAATTCAGTTTCATCAAACAATAGTCCATCCATGCGCCTTTATTTTACAGGATGGAAATACAAAAACTCAAAGGCCAATCGGCAATAGTAACCGGCGGTGATAGTGGTATTGGTAAGGGCGTTGCATTAGCCCTGGCAGAAGCAGGCGCCAACGTTACCGTTAACTATAATCATAACCTGCAACACGCTAACGAAGTTGTTGAAGAAATAAAAAGCATCGGCAGCAAAGCGATTGCTGTTAAGGCAGATGTAAGCAAAGAGCACGATGTGCAAAATATGTTTGCGCAACATCTTAATGCTTTTGGTTCATTAGACATTTTGGTAAACAATGCCGGCTTGCAAAAGGATGCCAAGTTTGTTGATATGTCTTTAGAAGACTGGAACACAGTTATCAGCATAAATCTTACCGGCCAGTTCTTATGCTCCCGCGAGGCAGCTAAATTATTTATACAGCAGGGGATAAGGGAAGGCATCAGCAAGGCAGCCGGAAAGATCATTTGCATGAGCAGCGTGCATGAGGTTATACCGTGGGCAGGGCACGTTAATTATGCCGCAAGTAAAGGTGGTGTAAATCTCTTCATGAAAAGCATAGCGCAGGAACTGGCTCCCCAAAAGATCCGCGTAGTAGGCATAGGCCCGGGGGCTATTCAAACGCCTATAAATAAAGAGGCGTGGGAAACGCCAAAGGCACTGGAGAAACTACTTACCTTGATTCCATACAATCGTATTGGCCAGCCGGATGATATAGGAAGGTTAGCCGCATGGCTGGCATCTGATGACGCAGACTACATTACGGGCACAACAGTGTTTTCAGACGGTGGTATGACCTTGTATCCGGGTTTCGCCGATAATGGATGATAGTTGTTTTGTCAGGGTTTTGTCAGAAAATAGATCAGTATTAACAATGATTTAACTTAGTGTACTTTTTACAATAAGTATTTTCAAAATTCTTTAACATATTGTAAAAAATACACTAAGTATCGACCTGAATTTTTACATTTTTGTTTTTAGCTGCTATATTTTATTAAAATCTCATAAAAATTAGCCGTTATTTTGACATTATTCAATTGTGGTGTATTTTTGTTGTATAAATTTAAAAAAGACGGCCATGAAAAAATTATTTATAACTACAGCAATTGCAGCATTTTTAAGCGTGAACGTTTTTGCAGGTGACAAAGCACCAAAAGCTAACGATGATGCAGCTAACGTAAGCTATTTAACTATAAACAAATTTAACAACGATTTTATCGGTGCTGAAAACATCACCTGGAAAGTTACTCCTAAATTCCAAAAAGCAACTTTTACAATTGATGGTGTACAAAAATCTGCTTTCTACAACCAACGTGGCGAATTGATGGGTACTACACAAACCGTACAATACAATGCGCTTCCGGTTTCTGCTCAAAAAGAGATCTCAAAAAAATATCAAGGTTACTTCGCTAAAGAAGTTATCAAATTAGAGAACGACGAGAACGTTGATCCACTTGTTTATTTCGTAGACGTTGCAGGTGATAACGACGAAGTATTACTTAAAGTTGTTCCTGGTAGCGGTGTAAGCTTCTTCCAAAAAGTTAAATAATTCAAGCTCTCAACATAGCAAAAAGCCATCTGTGTACACAGGTGGCTTTTTGCATTTCCGCCATGAAATATTTATTTATTTGATATTAATTTTTTGTTATATTTGATATAGATAGTTGTATTTCTACATTGATTATAAGCTACTTATTCAGTTTGATCTACTTACTAATCTTAACGCAATTAATAAATCAAACAATTATGAAAACTGGAAAAGTAAAATGGTTTAATACCCAAAAAGGTTATGGCTTTATCATAACCGAAGACGGTAAAGATCTTTTTGTACACTTTAAAGATGTACAGGGCGGCGTAAACGCAATAAAAGACAATGACGATGTAGAGTATGAAGAAGAAGAAGGTCGTAAAGGTTTGCAAGCAGTAAAAGTTAAAAAAGTATAATCCTACATAAACCTAATGATGATATTGCCCCTGTTAACAGGGGTTTTTTGTTGACGCTTATTTGCGTGCTTGTTTACAATAATTACCTTAGCTTATCAATTATCTGCTTAGATGACACAACCCGAACAGTCTAAACTTACACGCAACGCCATACTATTGGTATTGGTTGCCTCCCTTGGATACTTTGTTGATATATATGACCTTCTGGTATTTTCTATCGTACGTGTACCAAGCCTTACCGATCTTGGTTTAAGCGAAGCACAGATAACCACTCAGGGCCAATTGATCATCAACGTACAAATGGCGGGGCTTCTACTTGGCGGTATTATATGGGGTGTTGTAGGGGATAAGATGGGCCGTATTAAAGTTTTGTTTGGCTCAATACTACTTTACTCTATAGCCAATTTTGCCAATGCATTTGTTGCCAATGTGCCGATGTATGCCGCGATACGCTTTATTGCAGGTATTGGCCTGGCAGGTGAGCTTGGTGCCGGCATTACACTTGTAACCGAAACGCTAAGTAAAGAGAAACGCGGTTACGGCACCATGATAGTGGCTGTTATAGGCCTGTTTGGAGCCGCAGCAGCCTATGCTGTTGCAAAACACGGATGGCAAAGTGCCTACATGGTTGGTGGTGGTTTGGGCATCCTGCTATTGTTCATGCGTATCGGCACATTTGAGTCAGGTATGTACCAGGATGTACAGGAGAGCAAAGCTTCTAAAGGCAATTTCTTTATGCTGTTCACTAACTTTGGCCGTTTTAAAAAATACCTGTACTGTATACTCATAGGCGCACCGCTTTGGTACGTTGTAGGTGTGCTGGTAAGCTTTAGTCCCGAGTTTGGCAAAGCGTTGCATGCCAAAGATGTTTTAAGCGCAGGCGAGGGCATTTTTTACACTTACATCGGTATTTCTATCGGCGATATTTTTGCAGGGCTTTTAGCGCAGGTGCTTAAGTCCCGTAAGGTAACTATGGCGGTTTTCCATGTACTGTCAACAGTAGCAGCCATAATTTATCTAAGATCTGAAGGTATTACCCACGACAGATTCATTTGGGTATGCTTTATCATGGGTTGTTCCGTTGGATATTGGGCTACGTTTGTAACCATTGCTGCTGAACAATTTGGCACCAACATACGGGCAACCGTAACCACAACCGTACCTAACTTTGTAAGAGGTTCGTTAATTCCTATAACACTGGCATTTAATGCGCTTAAGGGTAATTTTGGGCAAATAAATGCAGGTTATATCATGATGATAGTACTTACCGTTATCGCTCTTTTTTCCCTAAGTCAATTGAAAGAAACATTTGGCAAGGATTTGAATTATATAGAGGAAGATGCAGGAGTGAACTAACGTTGAAATAAGCGAGAAAGAATTGTTCTGCGGTCCTCAATTAGGAGCCTGGTCAACACTTTTGTTTACTTTGTTTAACTTTGGCCTTCCTTAATCATTCACTAATTCAATATTTCGTTAATTCACTCATTAATGACAAAGGAACAAATAGCCGCCGATTACCAGCAGATACAGGACGAGATATGTGCCGCACTTGAGGCCACTGACGGCAAAGCTACATTTGAGCAAGAGATTTGGGAGCGGGACGGTGGGGGCGGAGGCCGCACACGTGTTATCCAGGACGGTAACATCTTTGAAAAAGGCGGCGTAAATTTCTCGGCCGTACACGGACAACTGCCACATACGGTAAAAAAAGCGCTGAATGTAGAGCAGGACGACTTTTTTGCCACAGGTGTTTCCATCGTTATTCACCCCAATCATCCGCTGGTACCCATCATACATATGAATATCCGGTATTTTGAGATGCCATCTTCCTTTCATAATAATAGTAAACCCGTACGCTGGTTTGGCGGGGGCATTGATCTTACGCCGCACTATGTGTTTGAGGATGATGCGAAATTTTTCCATCAGCAATTGAAAGATACCTGCGACAAGTTTCATGCAGATTTTTATCATCGCTTTAAAGTTTGGGCCGATGATTATTTCTGTATCAAGCACCGTAACGAAACAAGGGGTATTGGAGGCATCTTTTATGATCGCTTAGTGGCTACAGACGATATCACATGGGAACAAGTTTTTGAATTTTCCAAAGCGGTTGGTCGTACCTTCGCCCCAACTTACATAGAGTTGGTAAATCGAAACCGCAATAAGCCATTTACAGAAGAACAACAACTTTGGCAATACCAGCGCCGCAGCCGCTACGCAGAATTTAACCTGGTTTATGACGCGGGGACTAAATTCGGTTTGGAAACAAATGGGCGTATTGAATCTATATTGATGAGTTTGCCGCCCACCGCCAAATGGCTTTACAATTTTCAGCCACAAGCCGGTAGTGAAGAAGAAAAAACACAAGGTTTTTTAAAAAAGGGTATTAATTGGGTTTAAATGAAAAAGCTTTTCTTATCTTTTTTGATCTTAGTAGGTTTAGCATCATTTAAAGTTGATGGTGGGTTATCGGGCAGGTGGGAATATAGCGGAGGTATCTACAACGGAAAGCCTGCTGCACCTTCTACAGAATACACCTTACGCAGGCAATATAACGCTGAGCACTATGCAGGTACTTACATTGAAAAAGATGCCCAACCGCTCACTTATGAAACAGGTGATTACAAACTACAGCTCGATAGCTGTTTTGAAACACAAACCTACAGCGCACAGCCATCTAAATGGCTAAATGTTACACTCAGGTATCATTTTAACATTCGTAACGATACCCTAATCTTCAACGGAAAACTGCCTAACGGAACGGTTGTAGAAGAGTATTGGAAAAGGGTGCATTAAATTCCGTGTAACCTCAGCTGCTAAAGTACGTCAGATACAAAAACTCGTCGATATAACGATATCCATATCCGGCAGCACGCCTCAGTGCAGATCACGTCGGTTTAATTTATTTCGAAAGGTTTTAATGCATCAGCAACAGTGTTTGCTGTTCTTATGATTTCCCCTTTGCTGTTCAATAAAACATAGCTTGGATAATCGCTTATACCTAAATGCGTGGTTAGCGTTTTGTTGCGCGCCTGCAGATAATTATCCCAGTCATATTTATGCTGGCTAAGATATTGGTTCCACTCAGGCAGATGTTTTTTTTCATCTGTGCTAATGCTTATTATTTTTATTTTTCGTGCCGATATTTTGTCAAGATTTTCGCTTATCCACATGTGATCACGCCTGCAAGGCGGGCAGTCTAAAAACCAAAAATCAATCAGGTAATAGTCGTGGTCTTCTAATTTAATTGAGGTAGCTTTACCCTGCCTGTTGACGAAAGCGAAATCGGCGATATAAAAATTTCTATCCTTCAACAACTCAGTTAATTTCGAAACTGCGATTTGATGAAACATAAACCAACTAAGATCCTTTTTTTGGTTAGCTAAAACCGTTTTTAACTCTACAAGATTACTCTTTGAATTTTGGTTGTAGTTGATGTAATCAACAGCCAGATACATCGACCATGTTTTTTCGAGGTAGCTCTGTAACTCTGTCATCACGGCAGCGTTAAAAGCTGCGCTGTCTTTACGCAACACGGCAACATTTTTAAGAAAGTTCCGCTTGTGATAATAAAACGGAGAATTTAGTACTGTGTCTATCACAAACTTAGCTGTATCGGTTAAGTGCGCATTAACAATCACCTTTCCGGCATCTAACCAAAGTTGCTCTTTGTATCTTTTATTTTTTACGTAATACTTTATGTTATAACAATCGATCTCGCGTTTCCTGAAATTAAATCTAAGCGTGTCTTTGTAAGGCAAGTTGTAATGCTCAGTATTACTAACATCGTCCATGCTTACGCTATCTATCTTAATTGAATTTTTAATTGTTAAAGTGATGGTAGTTTGCGCAATGCTGGTTAATGGCATAACGAAAAGAGTGATAGTTGTAAGCAGATTTCGGGTGAGTTTTTTCATGGTGATAAAGCTTACCTAAATGTAGTAAATTAAAGCAGGTGCCGGTGTTAAAAACATGCAGAATGTTAGTAAAAAAACCACTTTTCTCTGTATAATTTGTTATCTTCGCAGGTCGCTTTAGTTACAAATAAACCTATTTTATAGAGCGCCAAAACTGTCTACAGAAAACTTAAAAATGGCTGAAGATTTAGAAAACGAGAACTCACATAAAGAAGACCGAATAATCCCGATAAATATTGATGAACAGATGCGATCTGCATACATTGACTATTCAATGTCTGTTATCGTATCAAGGGCATTACCCGATGTGCGCGACGGCTTAAAACCAGTACACAGGCGCGTACTTTTCGGCATGCTTGACCTGGGCCTTAGCAACAACAAACCATACAAAAAATCAGCTCGTATAGTGGGTGAGGTTTTAGGTAAGTATCACCCGCATGGCGATACTTCTGTATATGATGCCATGGTACGTATGGCGCAAGACTGGAGCTTACGCTACCCATTTGTTGAAGGACAGGGTAACTACGGATCGATAGATGGCGACCAGCCGGCAGCAATGCGTTACACAGAAGCAAAGCTTCAGAAAATAGCAGAAGAGATGCTGGCCGATATCAACAAAGATACGATCGATTTCCAACTGAACTTTGACGACTCATTGCAAGAGCCAACTGTACTGCCTGCAAAATTCCCTAACCTCTTGGTTAATGGTGCATCAGGTATTGCAGTAGGTATGGCAACCAATATGGCACCACATAACCTTAACGAGGTTATCGATGCCACGCTGGCTTATATCGATAACCGGGATATACAGGTTGAAGAACTTATTAAACACGTTAAAGGCCCCGATTTCCCTACCGGAGGTATCATCTACGGTTTTGAAGGCCCGCGTGCTGCATTAGAGACTGGCCGCGGCCGTATAGTTATCCGCGCAACTGCCGAGATAGAAACTTACAATAATGATCGTGAGCGTATTATTGTTAGCGATGTACCTTACCAGGTGAACAAGGCGCTGATGATAGAGCGTACAGCCGAATTGGTAAACGAGAAAAAAATTGAAGGTATCTCTGCTATCCGCGATGAATCTAACCGCCAGGGTATCCGCGTGGTTTACGAGATAAAACGCGATGCAAATGCTTCCATAGTTTTAAATAACCTTTATAAATATACTGCACTGCAAACTTCTTTCAGTGTAAACAACATTGCGCTGGTTAACGGCCGCCCAATGCTGCTGAACCTGAGAGATCTGATTCACCATTTTGTTGAGCACAGGCATGAGGTTGTTATACGCCGCACCAAGTTTGAACTTGCCGAGGCTGAAAAACGCGCACATATTTTAGAAGGTTTACTGATAGCGCTTGACCACCTTGACGAGGTTATTAAACTTATTCGTGCATCGGGTACGCCAGATGAAGCACGTGAAGGCTTGATGACGCAATTTGGTTTAAGCGATATACAAGCACGTGCTATCCTGGATATGACGCTTCGCCGTTTAACCGGCCTGGAGCGCGATAAGATCCGCGATGAATATGATGCATTGATGAAGCAGATAGAATATCTAAAATCTGTTTTAGCTGACGAAGGCCTGCGGATGGGTATCATCAAAACAGAGCTTGCCGAGATACAAGAGAAATACGGTGATGAACGCAGAACCAAGATCGTTCACTCGTCTGCAGAAATGCAAACCGAAGACTTTATTGAGGATGAGGATGTTGTTATCACCATTTCACATGAGGGTTATATCAAGCGCACGTCGTTGACAGAGTATCGCCGTCAGGGCAGGGGTGGTAAAGGCTCATTAGGCAGCAATAGCCGTGATGCAGACTTTATAGAACACCTGTTGATCGCATCAAACCACAATTACATGCTGTTCTTTACAGAGAGCGGTCAATGTTTCTGGTTGCGTGTGTTTGAGATTCCTGAAGGTACTCGCACTTCAAAAGGCCGTGCTATACAAAACATCATCAATATCCCTAAAGAGGAAAAGATAAAGGCATACATCAAATTAAAATCGTTGAAAGACAGGGAGTACCTGGAGAACAACTTCATTATCATGTGTACCAAAAAAGGTGTTATCAAAAAAACATCTTTAGAAGCTTACTCACGCCCGCGTGCAAACGGTATCAATGCTATCAACATCAACGATGGCGACTCACTGCTTGAGGCAACTTTAACCACCGGCACAAGCGAAATTGTAATGGCGCTACAAAGTGGCCGTGCTATCCGCTTCAATGAATCCACGGTAAGGCCAATGGGGCGCACCGCGACAGGTGTACGTGGTATAAGCCTGGATAGTAATAACGATGAGGTTGTTGGTATGATAAGTATCAATGACGCCGAAACAACTGTATTGGTAGTATCAGAAAAAGGTTATGGTAAACGTACTGACATTGAGGATTACCGCGTTACTAACCGTGGTGGTAAAGGGGTTAAAACTCTTAACATTACTGAAAAAACCGGAAACCTTGTTGCCATAAAAGGTGTTACTGATACAGAAGATCTGATGATCATCAATAAATCGGGTATCATCATTCGCATGGCTATTGCAGAACTCCGCACGATGGGAAGAGCTACGCAAGGGGTGAGGTTGATAACCTTGAAAGGCAACGATGAGATAGCTTCAGTAGCAACTGTTGCACACGTAGAGGATGAGGAGCTTGATGAAGCGGTAGTTGCAGAAGCAATAGCAGATAAGGAAATTGCAGAGACCACTGACGCTGATATTGACGCAGGTACCGAAGAACTGGATATAAAACAAGATACAAAAATTGACGAAGGTAACGCAGACGATGCCGCTACCGAGGATGACCAAACGGAATAGCTTATGCAAAAAAGCAAGTTAGGGTTACTGATAATTGGATTGTTTATCACTTCTTTCGCTTTTGGGCAAACAGAGGCATTAAAGAGCGTGGTAAACAATCTTGCTTTTTTCAAACAAAAGGCAGATCTGGCTTATTTATCTCGCGCTAAAAAATCAGCAGATAGCTTAGTAGTCACCAAAAAGGACTCCAACGACATTCAAAAAAATGTTTACAGGTTAATCGTATACTCAAGTATACTCCAGCTTGATTCTACTAACAAGCTTAATCAGTCTGATAATTTTTTGGATAAGACAGCAGCCTTGTACGAAAAATTTGCTGCAAAAAGTAAGATCTTCAATTACCAGGCAGAGATGGATTATTCTCGCAGGTGCCTTTCAAACGCTTATGTACGCAAGGGATTTACCTTAAGCCAGAGTAAGGATTTCAAAAATGCTGCAATTGCATTTCAGAATGCTAAGAAATATGCACCCGGTCAAAAAAATATCAATGTTTACTTGGCTTACGCTAATAATAAACAAGGCAACTTGCAGGATGCTGCTAAGTATTATGATAATCTGATCAATACCGACAGCACAAAGCTTGAATACCTGGAAACAGCGTCGTCAATTTATAAGTCTCTCGGTGATACCGCAAAGGCATTGCAGATTGTTAAAAAGGGTAGGAGATTGTTGCCCAATAGCAAGCAACTTTTGCAGGACGAAGCCAATATATACAATAACAATCGCGATTATAAATCTTTAGAGCCATTGTTGCCGCAACTTATTGATAACAATCCTAACAACTCTGATATTACATTTGTAGCAGCTAACTGCTATGATCACTTAAACCAATTCGACAAAGCAGAGTCTTTATATCTTCGTACTATAGAACTTAATGGAAATGCATACGACCCTGTTTTTAACTTAGGATTGATGTATTTGAAAGAAAGCACAATTAAGAAAGATGATGGCAACAGAAATATTACCAATGCCATTTTATGGTTAGAGAAGGCAAACGAGATGTCGCCAAGAGATAAAAATTGTTTAGAAGTGCTTTCCCTTGCTTATGCAAAAACCGGTAACCAGTCACAGTTGGAGCGGGTTAACAACCGCCTTGAACAAATAAATTAGTAACCTGATAAACGCGACTTTAAGTCGCAACACACTCATTACCAATCTAAAACAGTAAAAATGAAGATTAAATTTTTAATGATAGGCATATTAGGCCTTATTTCCACGGCAACTTTCGCTCAAAAAGGCGAGTTGAGTACGGCGCAATCTGAACTTGATAAATACCAGGGACTTAAAAGCCAGCCAACGTTGGCTAAACCATCGTTAACAAAGGCGCAGGAAGCAATTGATAAAGCTGCAGCAAATGAAAAAACTGCAACTATGCCCTTAACCTGGGCTGTAAAGGCATCAGTTTACGCAGCATTAGTTGAATCAAGCGATCAAAATGCCCCTGAAACCGCATTGCCATATTTCAATACCGCAAGTGAGGCTCTAAAAAAGGCGGAAGACCTTGATAAAAAAGGCGAAAATAAAAAATGGATAGATGACGCTAAGAATATTCTTGGCCGCTACCAAGCTAACAAGGGAGCGAAGGAGTTTAACGCCGGCAAATTTGACGATGCTTATAAATCATTCGATTACTTCCGTAGTATGAATCCGGAAGACACCACTGCCATGCTTTATACGGCAATGGCGGCTTATAACGCTAAAAAATATCCTGAAGCAGCTACAAATTACAGCAAATTGCTTGCTACAAAATACTCAAAAGCCGATAGCACTTATTCTGACATGGTTAACGCTTATTTACTTGCAAAAGATACCGCAGGTGCAATTAAAGCAATTGATGAGGGTTTAGGGAAATTTCCTAAACAAGGGAAATTAAGGGCATACCAAATTGACCTGGCATTAAGACAAGGCAAACAGAAAGAGATTATTGAAAAACTTAATAATGCTATAGCTGCCGATCCTAAAAACAAGGATCTATATTATTACGCAGGTATAGCATACGGTCAAGTTGCTGATTCTTACACTGCTGCAAAAATTGCTAAAGCTGCGCCGGCTGCTAAAGCTACTATGGAAGCTGAGAAAAAGCAATACTCTGATAAAGCTGCGGAGATGTATAAAAAAGTATTAGATTTAAATCCTAATTCTTTTGAAGCTAATCTAAATCTTGGGTTTGTTTACCTTTCGCCGGCAATTGACACTTACAATGCTGCTAATAAATTGCCAGCCAACAAGCAAAAAGAGTATACCGCTCAAGTTGCCAAAGCAAACGCAATGTTTGATATGGCTAAACCTTACGTGTTAAAAGCAGTGGAACTTAATCCAAAATCTGAAGACGCACTTAATGGTTTAATGACTTATTATAAAGGTAAACGCGATGAGGCAAACGCAGCCAAAGTAGCTGCACAAATCAAAGCATTACAAAAAGTAAAGAGAGGGCCTGTAAAAGCAGGCCTTCTTTTAAAGATATTACTTAACATAATATTAATTATAATAAATAAGTAATTGATACTAATAAATAGAAATTGACCAAATCTCAAATAAATAAAAAGCTCAAACCATTACTGATTTGAGCTTTTTTTAGAGATGTAATTCAATTACATCGGCTTTTTAGTTGTATCTTTTTTCATGGTATCTGTTTTCATAGTATCAGATGCCTTGGTAGTATCAGTTCCTGCTGGTTTGGTCATAGTTGCTGTTGAGTCTGTTGCGGTGCTATCAGAACCATTAGTAGCTTTTTCTGAGCTACAACCCGTCACAACCGAACCGATAATCATTGCAGTTGCTGCAAAAGCGAAAATTTGTTTTTTCATGGATATAAAATTAAAATGTAGGTTAAATCTTTTTTGTAACAGCTTTAATAACCAAAGTACTGCCTTATTGTTTAAATGTTTTTTGATTTTTTTAGAATACATGCTCAATTTAATTTCCACATTTTGGAGCGTTACGTTTTAAAAAAGCGATTTTTTTCGATATTTATCAACGATGGTTGTTTCAGAAACGATGCTCAAATGGCTTATGAGGATTTATCCTCCCCTACTATTTCAACGTGTTTGGGTAAAGCGCTTTTATAAAGACTTCAGGGGCGTAGAAGTTAAGGTTTTCAAAAGTATTCTGAACAAAAATTATAACGGGACAATATTCGGCGGGACGATATTTGCAGCTGCAGATCCATTTTTGCCGGTGTTATTTGACAGGGTTCTGCAATCCAGCGAAAGAAAACTCCGGATATGGTCGAAGTCGTCTCAAATTAATTTTTTGAAACCGGCAAATACAACTTTACATTTTAGCGTTACTTTAACTGATGAATATATAAACGACGCAATACAGCAACTACAACTTTGTGGTAAATACGAAAAGTCGTTTATCGTAGAAATTTTGAACAGTAAAAACGAGATTTGCGCCTCGCTCAGCAACGAGGTTTATATACGCGACCTAAACTTTAAAACCCTTGATCAATAATGCCGGTATACATGAACGATAGCCAATTTATTTATAAAGGTTATCAGATATCAACAGACAACTCGCTACTGGATTTTAATGCAATATTTAATTACCTTGATGGCGAATCGTATTGGGCAAAAGGAATACCGCCCGAAAAACTGAAGAAGGCTATAGACAATTCTCTTTGTTTCGGCGTTTATAAAGATAATAAGATGGCAGGCTTTGCGCGTGTGATAAGTGATAAGGCGACGTTTGCTTACCTTTGTGATGTATTTATATTAGAACCTTATCGCAATATAGGCCTGTCAAAGTGGTTGATACAAACCATCACTTTGCATCCCGATCTGCAGGGTTTACGTCGCTTTGTGCTTGCTACGCTTGATGCGCATGGTTTGTACAAGCAATTCGGTTTTGAGCAGATAACTCGCGCCGAGCGCTGGATGGAGATATTTACGCCATACTAAAGAAAAGAACTGAAATGAACTTAAAGAGACAGATACTTGAGGGTGAAGGCGTAAAACTCGACTTTAAGAAAACCATAACAAGCTGCGAAAAGATAGCAAAAACAATGGTTTCTTATGCTAACAACATTGGCGGCCGTTTACTCATTGGTGTTCTTGATGATGGTACCATAAAAGGCGTTAAAGATGAGACGGAAGAGCGTTACATGATTACCAAGGCCGCGCATTTCTATTGCCGTCCGGCTCTTGACCCGATCTTCGAGGAAGTATATTATGATGATAAGATCATACTGATGGTAGACATTCCTGAAAGCAGGGAAAAACCCCATTATGCGCTTGCCGAAGATGGCAAATGGTGGGTTTACATCAGGATTAAAGATAAGAGCGTGTTAGCAAGCAAGGTTGTTGTGGATGTGCTTCGCCGTGGTGCTGATGAGAAAGGTGTACTGATAGAATACTCGTCTAAAGAAAAAGCTTTGCTTGAGCATCTCGACCAAAAAGAACGTATTACCGTAAAGGAATTTTGCACCCTGTTAAATATAGGCCGCAGGCGTGCACAGCGTATCCTCGTAGACCTGGTGCTGTCAGGCGTACTTGCAGTACATACTACAGAAAAGGAAGAGTTCTACACAGCCATGTAGTTTAGCGGCTTATTGCTTACCTTTGCCGGCTCTTCATTTGCTGGCCATGAACAGTTTTTACCAAAAATATCATTCTTATTATCGCGATAGTTTAGGGCTCGCTCTACCGGTTGTGCTTTCTCAGGTTGGCCACACGCTTGTGCAATTGTCTGATACTATCATCGTTGGCCAGTTTGCAGGCACAAATGCACTTGCCGGCGTATCATTATCCATTAGTACGTTCCTGGTTCCACTGGCTATTGGTTTGGGTATAAGTTACGGCATTACGCCGCTTATAGCACAGCACAATGGCCGTAAGAACTTTGCAGAGTGCGGCAGATTGTTAAGCAATAGTTTAATACTTAATATACTTACCAGTTTTGTACTTTTCGCTGCTGTGTATACAGTAATGTCTTTGTTTATCACACATCTGGATCAATCGCCGGCAGTGGTAGCGCAGGCAAAACCGTTTTTATTCCTGCTGAGTTTGTCAATGGTTCCGCTAATGATATTTGATGCATTTAAGCAGTTTGCTCAAGGTCTCGGCTTCACCAAACAGGCGATGTATATCACTATTGTAGGTAATGTACTTAATATTTTGGTGGGGATTATTTTGGTTAAGGGAATGTTTGGTATAACGCCCATGGGCATCCGGGGAGTTGGCTATAGTACACTCGTTGACCGTTGCCTGATGGCGATTGCTATGGGTATTTATGTTTTCCGTTCCCCGGCTTTTAAAAAATACCTAACAGAGTTTGCTTTAAAAAATGTGCATTGGCAGCGAATGAAGCAATTGCTTAAGATCGGGATGCCGGTAGCCTTGCAAGCTACCTTTGAGCTGAGCGCTTTTGGCGGGGCATCTATCCTTATTGGCACCATTGGCTCTATTCCGCAGGCTGCGCATCAGATAGCGATATCATTAGCCAGTATGACCTACATGATGGCCAGCGGCATATCATCGGCTGCGGCAGTAAGATCAGGAAATTATTTTGGAGCCGGCAAACACCGCGAGTTACGATTATCAGCTATATCAAATTATCATATTGTTATCGTTTTCATGTGCATCACAGCACTGATATTTACTATTTGTAATCAATGGCTGCCGTGGATCTACACTACAGATAGAAATGTTATCGCTATTGCAGCACAGCTACTTGTGGTTGCGGCGTTCTTTCAACTATTTGATGGTACACAAGTGGTTGGCCTGGGTATACTCCGTGGTATGGGCGATGTAAATAAGCCAACCATAATCACCTTTATATCCTATTGGATCATCGGTTTACCCGTGGCCTACCTGCTCGGCATCCATCTAAAAATTGGCGTTACAGGTGTTTGGTATGGATTGGTTTGCGGGTTAGCGGCATCATCTATTATGCTTTTCCTCAGGTTTCAATCTATCAGTAAAAAGCAACAGATCGTTATAGTTAATGATCTAAAAATATAGTTCCATCGCCACACGGTAGGTGTTGCAGTGAGCTTCAACAATGTCTTTAATTTGTGGAGAGTAACCTCCGCCCATACTTACCTGAACAGGAATACCGTTATTTTTGCATATTGATAATACAAACCGATCACGCTCCTTACAAGCTTCTTTGCTGAGCGATAATTTGCCCAATTTATCAGACGACAGCACATCAACACCTGATAGGTAAAAAATAAAGTCCGGGTTGTGTTTGCTGATCAATCCAGGCAGCGTATCCTTGAGTAAAGAAAGGTATGCATCATCTTTAATACCATCTTCCAGGGGTATATCCAGATCTGATCGTTCCTTCCTGAAAGGAAAGTTCTTATCGCCATGCATTGAGAATGTGAAGACCCTCGGCTCATTCTCGAATATTTGAGCAGTACCGTTACCCTGGTGAACATCTAAATCAATTATTAAAATAGATTTACATAACCCTTTATCCAATAAGTAGTTAGCCGCAATTGCCTGGTCATTCAGCATACAAAAACCTTCACCCCAATTAGTTCCCGCATGGTGCGTTCCGCCAGCCACGTTGAAGGCTACGCCGTATTGCCTTGCGAAGTAGCAACCATTAATGGTGCCTTGCGCTATGCGTCGTTCACGCTCAATAAGTTGTTCAGTCAACGGAAAACCGATGCGTCTTTGCTCTTTTGGCGGCAATATAAGGTCTCGCAGTTGATGCCAGTAATTAGCATCATGTGTTAATAAGATAACATCGTCGGGAACGGCTGTCGGCGAAAAAAGATTGTCCTCCGATATAAGTCCCTCACGTATTAACTGACCGGGTATCAGTTCATACTTCAACATCGGGAAACGATGTCCCTCCGGTAGCGGATGCGCATATATCGGGTCGAAAGCTATTTTAAGCATTCTTATTAAATAACCTTTAAGACTGATTGTTTTATTAGGGTTGTAAGATACCTGACCTTAGTATCCGGTAGCGCTGATAGCCTTAAAAAGCGCTTTAGCGGCTAAATAAACATCTGTGAAAGAATTATAAAGTGGAACGGGACTTATGCGGATAACGTCAGGTTCGCGCCAGTCGCCTATAACACCGTTAGCCACAAGATAATCAAAGGTCGCCCGGGCGTTTCGTTTGCAAACTACTGAAAGCTGGCTACCACGTTGGTTTTGATCTTGAGGCGTGATGATGCGATAAACTTCTTCGCCCAGCTTTTGATTGATCTGCGCGATCATGTATTCCAGGTAACCTGTTAGCTTGTCGCCTTTTGCGCGGAGTTTCTGAATGCCTCCTGCCCTTTCAAAAATATCTAATGATGCCTTGTGCATGGCCATCAGTACAATCGGGCTGGTACTTACGTTCCATCCTTGTGCACCGATCTCAGCATCAAAGCCTGGTTGCATCAGAAATTGTTTATCGCGGCGATAACCCCACCATCCGGCAAATCTATCCAGCTTGTCATTGCCAAAATGCTTCTCATGCACAAATGCACCACTAATACCACCAGGCCCCGAGTTCATGTACTTGTATGAACACCATGATGCAAAATCGGCCCCCCATTCATGCAGTTTTAGCGGAACATTACCAGCAGCATGGGCAAGATCAAACCCAACCATTGCCCCTGCTTTATGACCGGCCTTTGCAATGGCTTCCATATTAAAAAGCTGCCCTGTGTAGTAGTTGATCCCGCTGAATAGCACCAAAGCGATTTCATCAGCATTATCTTCTATTTGGGCAATGATATCCTCTGTTCGCAAAGTCACTTCACCATTTCTTGGTGCAACCTCAATTATGGCGTCTTTTGGGTCATATCCATGAAAACGAACCTGGCTTTCAACGGCATATTGGTCTGACGGGAATGCGCCGGCTTCCATCAATATCTTAAACTTTTTATTTGTTGGTTTATAGAAGCTTACCATCAGCAAATGAAGATTAACTGTAAGTGAATTCATGACAGTTATTTCATTTTCGTTAGCACCCAGCAGGCCGGAAAGTGAAGGAAGTAAAGCTTTATGATAATCGAGCCAGGGCTCGTTTCCCATAAACCACCCTTCCACCGCATAAGCCTCCCAATTAACCAATTGCTGTTTAATGTATTCACCTGCAGCACGTGGCTGCAATCCCAATGAATTACCGCAAAGGTAAATTGCCTTCTCTCCGTTATACTTTGGAAACAGAAACTCATCGCGAAAACTTCTCAATTCATCCTGTTCATCCTGTAATTGTGCAAATTCAATTGTATCCTGGTAAATCATAATTCAATATTAGGCAATAATAATTTGATGGAAAGTAGCGGCATAAAAAAACCACAACATTAATTGCTGTGGTTTTATACAAAGAATAAGAAATACCTTAATTAAGATCTACTTTACCGTGTTTGCCTTCGTCATATTGTTTGCCGGTTAACCTGGCTTTAAGCATGTTGAAAAGCACTACCATGCGGCTGCTGCTGCTATCCCAATACTCAGCGTCGTTAGGGATAACTTTCAGTAAGGTCAATTTCGGATCATCCAAACCTTCCGGAAAGAAAGCCTGTACAAACGGGTTCCAAAGCTCTTTCATTTTAGCTTTATCGTCCTCAACTTTTGCTTCACCAACAATGCTCAGGTAAGTATGATTTTCAACATCAGAATATGTAAGAGATACGGTGTTCTCCATCGATATCTCACTTACTTTAGGTGAATACTCATTGGTAAAAAACCAAATGTTTCCGTCACCATCAATGTCTGCTGTACCCATAGGGCGGCTGCTAAAGCCGTGTTCCTCGCTGTAAGTGGTTAACATTGCTGTTTTAATTTCTTTAACCTTGTCTCTTAGGTAATCAAGGCCTTCTGTTCTTGACCAATCGCTGCTCATAGTGTGTTTTCTGTTTTAGTAGGTGAGCAAATAACCAGCTAAGTTGTTATTTGTTGGGCTTGCTCACGTAAATATTTTGTTTTACAAAAAAACGGTATGGCAGAAATGCACCTTCACCGGCGTAATCCACACCAATGCGCGGTGCAGCGGCAACTTCGTCATCAGCAAAAGCTAAACCACGGTCTTCTATCCAAATGAGATCACCCTGCAGGCTTTCACCATTTATTTTCCTCGAGATACCCATTGCTTTTGCAACAGACCCCGGCCCTTTGGTGATATTAGGCTTCAACTGTGCCATATTACGCCTTTGAAGCATTGTCTCTATCCCATCAGTTGGGTTAATAGCACGTATCAGGATAGCGTGCGGTTCTCCTTCTGATGAACTGACGATGTTCAGCATTTCATGTATACCGTAGCAGAGGTAAACATAAATTATGCCACCAGCTTTAAACATGGTAGATGTGCGTGGTGTAAAGCGCCCGTCATAAGCATGAGAAGCCTTATCAATAGCCCCAGCATAAGCTTCTGTTTCAACAATATAGCCGCCGGTTAGCTCACCATTTATACAGGTGTAAAGATACTTGCCCAATAAGTCGCGACTTAGGGCTACAACATTGGGGCTTTTATAGTACAGTTGGGGTAGTTTCATGCCTTAAGGATATCGGCAAGCAGGGTGTTAATTTCATTAGCTCTATCAAATACCATGATATGCGTGCCGCCTTTAATAACGGCGGTAGGATTTTTAATGTTTTTGCAAGGAAACACAAGGTCTTTATCACCAATGATGTGATGGAGATTGGGAGGGATAACATCGTTGCGCCAATGCAGCGCTGCTTGCGCTCCCCATTTTAAAAATGAAGGAGAAGAATCGGCAAGCATACTCTTGATCAATAATGCATCTTCATCACTTAAATGCCTAAGCATCGGTTTTACGAAAGCGCCAAGTTTAGTAAATAATCGGGCGGGCGTTATATCATAAACAGGAAGCTTTCTTAGTATCTTAAAATACCATGGCTCCTCGCTACTTGTTTTTATTGTCGACGTGAGTATGAGCTTTCTAATAGGCATCAGCTTGCCAATTTCAACTGCGATAATGCCACCGAGGGAATCACCAATTACTACATCATCAACTGTTATATTATATTGATTAATAACATGTTGTGCAACATCATTTAAAGTATCCGCTCTTCGAGGATTCAATGGTTGAATGCCGATTTTTTCATAATTGTTGGGAAGTAAAATATGCGTAAATATCCTACTATCTGCCCCCAAGCCCGCTATCAAAAATACTTTAGGCATTAAATTTTATGAGGTTAATAACTTCCTGCAAATATTTAGCATCGGTTTCATTAAAAGCGCTTAATTCCTCACTATCTACATCCAACACGCCAATTACAGCGCCTTCATATATGAGGGGTAGAACGATCTCAGAACGTGACAAAGAACTGCAGGCAATGTGACCGGGGAACGCTTCAACATCGGGCACTATCAGCGTCTCGGCTTTGGCCCAGGATGTACCGCAAACACCTTTTTCTTTTGCAATACGTGTGCAGGCTACAGGCCCCTGGAAAGGACCCAAAACCAATTGGTCATTCTTTACAAGGTAAAACCCTACCCAAAACCATTTAAATTGCTCCTTAAGCGCTGCAGCTACGTTAGCGAGATTAGCTATCAGGTCGGTTTCGCCAAATAATAATGCTTCTATCTGCGGAATGAGCGAACGGTATTGCTCCTCTTTATTTTCGGAAGTGGTTATTTTAAGATCTTCTGCCATGTGGCAAAAGTAATTACACTGCGCTGAAAGTAAATAAGCTAAATCTCATATTTAATTTTTTAATTCGCGGTTACATGATCATTAGTTTAACTATAGTCCGTTACCGTAAGCTGTTTGTACCATTCGCATTGTTTGCCATGGCATTGCACCGGCTGCCGATGATGTTACAAGATGGCTGTACATTTTGGAAACTATTAGGCACCGGTCGCAACGGAACGTTTGACCTGCAGCCCGACTGGCAGCAATGGGGCTTGTTGGCTGTTTGGGAGGATCGTGAGGCTTATGACCGCTTTGCAGCCAGATCATGGGTGAGCAGATGGTGGAGAACGCTCGCCAAAGAACAATGGACAATACTTTGCCGACCTTTGCAAAGCCACGGCAAATGGGACGGTAAAGAGCCATTTGGCAAAGCCAACGTAAAAGATATAGAAGGGCCTGTTGGTGTGCTTACACGGGCCACTATACGAACCTCAAGGTTGAAAAATTTCTGGTCGCACGTTGATGAAGTAGCCAACCTGATGACAGGAGCGCCCGGATACATCACCTCAATTGGTGTTGGTGAAGCGCCTGTATACAGGCAGGCAACTTTCTCGGTTTGGGAAAGCGCAGCGCAAATGAAAGCCTTTGCCTACGGCAGTAAAGAACACGCCGAGGTGATCAAAAAAACAAGAAGCGAGGACTGGTATAGCGAGGAGTTATTCGCTCGCTTTAAGATATTGGAAAGCATTGGCAGCATTAATGGGAAAGATCCATTAGACGCCATTTTAAATACTAAAGATAAATGAGAGTTGTAGCAGAATTACCTCATCCGGATTTTAAGATCACCATTATGAGTATGAACCAAAAGTTTATTGTAAAAATGGAACAAGGTACATTGGAGCAAACATACAAAGTGCCCGAGATGGATCTGACCGACGGTGTAAATTCAGTGTTTGAAATACTTGATGAGGCTTTTCTCTCCAAGGTTTCGGCACGCTTTTGCGAAATGGGTAAGGACTATCAAGAGGCTTATTATCGATACAATTATTGATTGATATAAGTAAATATAAAATACTGTATATTAATATCTTATAATTTATTTCAAAACGCCACCAAATTTAATTTGGTGGCGTTTTAAGTATAGAATTTTTTTTCATCAATTGGAGTCTTTCGATATAAACAAATCAACTTGAGATAGTTGATTTAAATTTCTGACAATAAGAATTTTAATATTATTTTGAACCCTTTTAAGAATTTAATTTGGTCTTCAAAAAAAGATAAAAAAAGCTAAATTTAGCTTTCGTTAGTTAATAAATTATCTACCAGCATTGGCATACCTATAGTTGCTTTGAAGGGCATTTCTACAATAGATCTATTAGCCACTGTTGGAATGTTTGGATCGATGATGTATTTTGTAACCGTTCGCGGTACATAATTGATCAATCCGGCAGCGGGGTATACGGCCAAAGAAGTTCCAACTAAAATAAAGATGTCTGCCTGGGAACAAAGTACAGCCGCGGGTTCAATCATAGGTACGGCTTCTCCAAACCAAACCACATGCGCACGTAACTGCGAACCCAATTCGCAGGTCTCCCCCATTTTTATCTCCCAACCATCTATAGGGTAAGTACGCTTAGGATCGATGCTGCTTTGCGACCTTGTTATGATGCCATGAAGGTGTAGCACGTTTTTGGACCCGGCGCGTTCATGCAAGTCATCTATATTTTGTGTGATGATCTGCACGTCATAACTATCCTGCAACTTTGCCAGGGCGAAATGCGCAGCATTTGGCTCCGCTTCTAAGACCGATTTCCGTCGTTCATTGTAAAATTGTTGTACCAGTTCCGGGTTGCGAGCCCAGGCTTCGGGTGTGGCAACATCCTCAACGTTGTAACCCTCCCATAGACCATCGCTGTCCCTGAACGTTTTTAAGCCACTCTCGGCGCTTATCCCGGCACCGGTGAGCACTACTACTCTTTTCATAAATTAGAATGTCTGAACCCGAATTTATGGAATTAAAAGAATTTAAAGGTTAGAGTCAATAATTCTCTCAATCCAATAAATCTTCAAATTAGAGTTCAGATATAAAAAAAGCGGTTAGATACCTAACCGCTTTTAAATATTGTTAATAATGCTTATTACAAAGCTAATTGGCGCTCGGTGCGCAAAACGTTGTACCTGCTCTTAGCCAACTCAAAACCACCGAATAAGATCGCACCATAGATGGCATCACCTATCAGCATATTGGTTTCAAATGGATAAATAGCTCTTACCAACAAGGTTCCGTAATTAGTCCAGGTGTTAGGCATGCCGTACACGAACGGAAGATCCATCACCAGCCAGTGTATCAATACAGAAACTATGGATGCAGCAATAACATTGAGTGCAGTAACGTTTTTAACGAATGTACCTACCCAAACCATCAGCATAAAGCAAGCATACATAAACAGTGAACTGCTGTAAAATGTAAACTTACCGGCATACAGGTAATTAATAATGATATCGCTTACAAAAAGGGCCACAAGCGGTACCATGTATGCTTTCCATTTATCTGTAAAGTAAGCACCACCAAATAAGGCCACAGCACCTACCGGGGTAAAATTACTTAAAGCCGGAAACTGCATGTTTACCAGGCGCATTGCTATGGCAGCCAGCACCATGGTTATTAGTACTACGTTACGTGTATTGTTGTTTTGGTTTAACATATAAACTTATTGTTGCGCAAATTTACCTAATAAGCAGTGTAAATAAAAGAGCTATTTGCTGAGTAAAACAATTGTACCAGGGTTAATGCCGGTATCCATTACATAACCTTTTTTATTAACGTCCTGGTTTTTACCAGCATCGTTAAAAGTGTACAATCTTCCGTTTGATGAATAGTCAATAGCATCTGTAACGTAAATCTGCTGAGTAACAGGATCTACTGCTAAAGCGTACGGTGCTTTAAAGATGGTGCCATCAGTGATGAAGTTTTCTGATTTTGTTACTTCAGTCTTCACATTATACACAGCAATTTTACCTGCATCAGTAATGTAATATGCGTTATCGCCTACTACTATGAATGATGTGCCATAACCCGCATCGATATCTTTAGAAGTTTTCACCGCATCGGTTTTGTTATCGATGATGATCAATTTAGGTTTTGATGGATAGTCGGTACCGTAAGCCAATACGTAAATATCGCCATAATTATCGGCAGCAATATTTATAGGATTAGTACTTGTAATATCTACTTTCTTTATTTCGGTAAGTGTAGTTAAATCAATGACAGAAACTGTTTTATCGGGATTAGCATAATCTAAACCGCCGGAGTTAGCTACATATAATTTCCCATTCGATATAACCATCTCTTCTGGGTTACGGCCTACGGTAATGTATTTATCTACGGTAAGGCTTGCTGTATCTAAAACAGACACTGTGCCATCATAAGAGGAGATAAAAGCTTTGTTTTTATTGAATACGATGCTACGTGGTTGCCTGTCAACACCTCCATTGGTCAGCTTTATTTGTTTGATTGATTTTGCAGTTTTTGCGTCAACTACCTCAATGGTACTTGAAACATTAACTGCAATGTACATTTTGGAACCGTAAATTTTGGCATCGTTACCCGTATCACCCAAACCACGACCATTAACAGTTTTAAAAATGTCGGGCGTTGTAGTTTGCGATGCGATGCTAAAAAAGCTAAGGGAGCTATTGTTACGGCTAAAATTCCCTTCGTTCAATATATAAATGCCGTTTGCCGGTGCAACCGGATCTACAGGATCTGGCGTTATCCTATCCTTACGGCACGATGAGAACACCGAGGCGAGTGCTGCTATTGCGATTAAACCTTTAATTTGAAGTTTGTTCATGTTGATATATTTAAATTGTTATTTGCATGGTTAAACGATACGAGCGACCAGGCATGGGATAGCTCTGGATGATCGCGTAATATTTATCAAAGATGTTGTTTGCCTCTACAGAAAGCCGCAAAGGCAAATACTCAAAGCTCGTATTATAAAGTATTGAAGCGTCACCAACGGCATATCCAGGCACATCATGTTCCGGATCATTATCGCCGTTGTAATTCCTTTTAGATGAGATTATCTGATTGTAGTAAATACCCAGCTTTTTGAAATTTATGCCGGTATTTAATGCCAGCGTATGTTTGGGGGTATAAGCTATTTGCTGCAGATAAGTACTTAATGCAGGGTCGGTAACATCAAGCGCTTGCTGATAAGTATAATTTGCTGTTAATGATAAACTCCAGCTGCCAAAATTTCGTGTGGAAGTCTTTAAACCAAAATCCAGCCCTTTAACATCCACTCTGCCAATGTTGCTAAAAGAAAAAACAGCCGGGTTAGCACTGGGTATGCCGATGATCTTGTCGCGCACGTTGTTGTAATAAACGTCTGTACTAAGAAAAACGTAGCTAAGCAGCCCATTCAGATCTTTGTTGTAAGTAGCTCCCAGGTCGTACTGATTTACAAACTCCGGTTTGATAACGCGATCGACAAAGGCAAAATAGTAAAGCTCATCAAGCGTTGGTGCCCTAAAGATGTTTTTGTAAAAGGCCCGAAGCTTAAGCTCTTTAGAAGCAAAGGGTTGAACCCCTAATATAAGCGTTGGCGATAACACCGGCGATTGCTGGAGGGCCTTGCCTCTTTCAACCTTTTCGTTAATGTAAGTGTGCAGTAAATTACCGGCAAGTTCCCACCTGTTAAACTTTAACTTACTTGCCAACGCGTTTAGTAGCGTGAACCGAGATGGGTAGGCATACTTGTAGACATCAGCATCTACTTTGGTGTAAGAACCATCAACAGCGTAATATACAGCCCAATTGTTGGTTAGGTTGTAAGATAGTGCTGCCGACTGGTAAGCTTCGCGCTGTTTGTAATGCTGTAGAATATAACCCTGCGTATTAAAGTAAGGCGAATCGAGATAGCGGGCCTTTAATTGCGAAACCTTGCTGTTTAACAATAATTGCAAACTGTTCTTCCAGATGTGTTTGTAAGAAGCTTGCAGGAATATATCATCATTATCCAGCTTTTCTCCGGGCGACTCGGTGTAGAATACCACGGCACCAGGCAAGCCTCGTTTGGCGTTATAAAAATTAGCATGTACACTAAACAGGCTGCTATCATTTTTATTCCAGTACAATGCTGCGTCTGTTTGTAGTGATCTTACCTGGCTGTTATGCCTCGTTGAAAGGGTATCGCTGCCATCATTCGGCGTGTCAAATTTATAACGTCCGTTTGCGTTGATGTAGTTGTTGGTCACAACTGCTGTCCAACGCTTGCTTAATCTTTGTTGATAGAGAACATAAGGATTAAAAAGACCAAAACTGCCGCCCTTTACACCTGCTGTTATTTCATAAGCCTTCTCTTTACCTAATTGGGCAGGTACAGTTTGCAAACTCAGCACACTTGCTGCGGCAAACGCCCTTGCTGGTTGTAACAAGTTATCAGGCTGGCCGTTATAAAATGTTATAGAGCGTATATTGATCAGGCTGAGTTTGCTCAGATCTATTTGTCCGGTCTCGGCATCGTTGAGTTGCAGGCCGTCGTAAAACACTGCGGTGTGTCCTGCGCCTAATCCTCGTACTGATATTGTTTTTATCCCGCCTATCCCGCCGTAATCTTTTATGTTAACCCCGCTTAAAGTCCTAACGGCATCTGCTACGTTGAACGAACCTGATTTTATAAAATCCTGGCTGTTGATCTGCTGAACCGGCGTTATTGATGGTACTACAAGTGCCTTGTTTGCGTTAACAGAAACTTCATGAAGCGTACGGCTGGTATCTGTCTGCCCAAAAACTATTATTGCAGGCAGCGTAAATACTGGTACAAGTATAGCCTTTAAAAAAACACTCCGGTGAAATTTGCTGCCTTTCATAACTAACGATCATGGCAGCGTAGGATATAGATGAGAAAACCCAGCAATATAAATTACCGGAAAATCGCTTCCATGCTTCAATCCGCGAAAGCCATGAATAATATTACGCTAAGGCAGGTATTCTGACTTGCTCCCCTCCATCCTGCCTTCCCATTCGCCGGCTGGCAAACAGTGACAATAACTTGGACATTGGTTAACGGAGCTTACAGCTGCGGGACAGTTACGGATTTACACCGTATTCCCTTTTAATTTAATACCGCATTTGCAGCATTAACACCTAAAGCGTGGCAAATGTAGTGATTTGACATCTAAACCCAAATTCTTAAAATCAAGCTGGTTAAAATATTTGATAATAAAGCAAAATTTGGCATGGTTATGATGGTTATAAATCTATAACAGAAACATTATGACAACATTAACAGCACCAAATAGATGGAGAGAAACAACGGCCGATATCGAGCGTCGATCTGAAAGCATCAATCTCTCCCAGGCCGAGCGTACGTTATCTATAGCAGCAGGTGCCAAACTTGCCCTAAGCGGCCTTAAAGGAATATTCAAAAGTCCGTTTAGCAGTATTATAAAATTAGGTGCAGGCGGTTATTTACTTAACCGGGGTGTTACCGGCCATTGCGACCTATACTCTGCAATGGGCCGTAACTCACTTGAGCCGGTTAATATTAACATACGCTCATCTTATATGGTGAATAAGCCACGCCAGGAAGTATATGATTTTTGGCGCAAGCTGGATAACCTACCATTGTTTATGAAGCATTTGGAGAGCGTAGATATCATCAGCGAAACCAGATCACATTGGGTGCTTAAGCTGCCAATTGGTTCGGCACACGTAAGCTGGGATGCAGAAATTGTTAAGGATGAGCCGGGTTACAGCATCGGTTGGAGCTCCTTACCCGATTCCATGATAGATAATGCAGGGAAGGTTACCTTTCAGGACAGCCCGGATGGCGATGGTACACTGATAGATGTAGTAATATCTTACCGCCCACCAGCCGGTGGCTTTGGTGGCAGTATTGCCCACATTTTAAACCCGGTATTTAAAAACCTGGTTGATAATGATATCCGTAACTTTAAACAATACATGGATATAGATGGCGGCATAGCATCAGATCAAAGTTATCCTGAGCAAGGATATGATCAACCCGTAGCCATCATTATTGAAGAGACAATTACAGATGAGCCAGAATACACAAATTCTGACAAACATCAGTCTCATTTTGATGATCTGGATGGTAAGCCGGGCAACGGTGCGCCAAGCGTAGGATTGTAAACGCTATAAACAGAAAAGCCCCTGCCGTTTGGCAGGGGCTTTCTTATGCGTTGTGCTAAAATTACTTTACAGCGTCAACAATTGCTTTGAAAGCATCCGGATTGTTCATCGCTAAATCAGCTAATACCTTGCGGTTTAAACCAATTTCTTTAGCGGCTAACTTACCCATTAACTGAGAGTAAGAGATACCGTGCTGACGGGCACCGGCGTTGATACGTTGAATCCAAAGAGCTCTGAATTCGCGTTTTTTGGTTTTACGGTCGCGGTAAGCGTATTGTAAACCTTTTTCAACTGTGTTTTTAGCAACAGTGTAAACTTTACTGCGTGAACCCCAATAACCTTTGGCGAGGTTCATGATTCTTTTCCTGCGTCTTCTCGACGCTACTGCGTTAACTGAACGTGGCATTTTGTTTTCTTTTTGGTAGTGAGTGTTCCTGTGGTGGGGAAGCTTTTGACTCTAATACCTGGTTAAAAATTAATTAATTACTTGCCGATACAAAGCATGCGTTTTACGTTACCCATGTCAGCATCAGATACTAAACTTGTCTGACCAAGGGCACGCTTACGTTTTGTCGACATCTTGGTTAAGATGTGGCTTTTGTATGCGTTTTTTCTGGCAATTTTACCGGTTCCAGTAAGCTTAAAGCGCTTTTTAGCACTGGAATTGGTTTTCATTTTTGGCATAACTGTTATTTATTTGTTTTAGATGTTTACGCTATCTCAGCGTTTTATTTTCATCTGCACGTCTGCACTTTCGCGCTTCCGCACATTTGTAATTTTTATTTCTTTGCTGCCTTAGGTGCTACTGTTAAAAACATTCGCTTACCCTCAAGCTTTGGCAACTGTTCTACTTTACCAACTTCTTCAAGTGCCTGTGCAAAACGAAGCAATAATATCTCACCTTGTTCTTTGTAAACAATTGCACGGCCTTTAAAGTGAACGTAAGCCCTAACCTTCTCGCCCGATTCCAAAAACTTGGTGGCATGCTTTAATTTAAAATCAAAGTCATGGTCATCAGTGTTCGGTCCGAAGCGGATCTCCTTAATAACCGTTTGCTTGGCATTGCTTTTGATCTCTTTAAGCTTCTTCTTTTGCTCGTAGATAAACTTATTGTAGTCAGTTATCTTACAAACCGGTGGATTAGCGTTTGGAGATATCTCAACCAGGTCAAGTTCCTGTTCTTGTGCAAGTGCAAGTGCATCTCGTAATGAGTACACACCCTGCTCAATGTTATCGCCTACAAGGCGCACTTCAGGCGCTTTGATGAATTGGTTGATATTATGTTCGGCTTCTTTTTTCTTAAAAGGAGGCCTTGGTCCTCTATTGAAAGGTCTGTTTAATGCCAAGTTATACTGTTATTTCTTTAATTATTTGTTGTTTAAATTCTTCAATGCTCATGCTACCCAGATCACCCACACCATGTTTACGAACAGAAACAAGCCCCTCGGCAGCCTCTTTTTCGCCTACAATAAGCATGTAAGGGATCTTTTTGACTTCAGCATCGCGTATTTTGCGACCGATTTTCTCGTCTCTAAAGTCAATGAGCCCGCAAATATCAGAATTTTTTAACTCATCTGAAAGTTTTTTTGCATAATCCTCATACTTTTCTGAGATAGGCAAAATGGTAAATTGCTCCGGAGATAACCATAACGGGAAATTACCTGCACAGTGCTCTATCAACACCGCCACAAAACGCTCCAACGAACCAAACGGCGCGCGGTGGATCATTACCGGGCGGTGCTTTTGATTGTCACTGCCTGTGTATTCCAGCTCAAAGCGTTCTGGCAGGTTGTAATCTACCTGTATGGTACCCAATTGCCATTTACGGCCAAGGGCATCTTTTACCATAAAATCAAGCTTAGGGCCGTAGAAAGCAGCTTCACCATATTCAACTACGGTTGGCAGGTCTTTCTCTTCAGCAGCTTCAATAATAGCCGCTTCGGCCAGTGCCCAGGTCTCATCGCTGCCAATGTATTTAGCTTTGTTATCAGGGTCGCGTAACGATATCTGTGCAGTGTAGTTATCAAAACCTAAAGCACCAAATGTGTAAAGCACCAAGTCTATAACCTTCTTAAACTCATCCTTAACCTGGTCAGGGCGGCAAAACAAGTGCGCATCATCCTGAGTAAAGCCACGTACGCGGGTTAAGCCATGCAACTCGCCGCTTTGTTCGTAACGGTAAACGGTACCAAACTCAGCAAAACGAACCGGAAGGTCTTTGTAAGAGCGCGGTTTTGTTTTATATATCTCACAGTGATGAGGGCAGTTCATCGGTTTTAGCAAGAACTCCTCTCCTTCCTGAGGTGTTTTTATTGGCTGGAATGAATCCGCACCATATTTCTCGTAGTGTCCGGAAGTGATGTACAGGTTTTTATGACCGATATGCGGTGTGATAACCTGCTCATAACCGGCTTTAACCTGCGCATTTTGCATAAAGCGGGTTAAACGCTCACGCAGGGCAGCACCTTTAGGCAACCACAACGGTAAACCCATACCTACCTTTTCGCTGAAAGCAAAAAGCTCAAGTTCTTTACCCAATTTACGGTGATCGCGTTTTTTTGCTTCCTCAATCAGGTGTACATAATCTGCAAGCTCGCTGGCTTTAGGGAACGTTACACCATAGATACGGGTAAGCTGTTTACGGCTTTCATCACCACGCCAGTATGCGCCACCCATGCTCATCAATTTAACGGCTTTGATATGGCCGGTATTAGGGATGTGCGGTCCGCGACAAAGGTCGGTAAAGTTACCCTGGCTGTATAAAGTTATAGAGCCGTCTGCAAGGTCTTTTATCAGGTCGAGTTTATACTCATCGCCTTTTTCAGTAAAGTATTCAATAGCATCAGCTTTGCTTACCGGTTTGCGAATGTAATCGCTTTTAGTTTTTGCAAGCTCTATCATCTTGTCTTCGATCTTTTTGAAATCGTCTGACGAGAATTGAATGTCGCCAAAGTCAACATCATAGTAAAACCCGGTTTCAATGGCCGGACCGATACCGAATTTTGTACCTGGGTAAAGTGCTTCAAGCGCCTCCGCCATTAAGTGAGCCGATGAGTGCCAGTAGGTGGCTTTACCTTTGGCATCATTCCAGGTCAATAATTTTATGGTCGAATCTGCTTCAATAGGACGGCTGGCGTCCCAAACTTCGCCGTTTACTTCGGCAGCTAATACGTTACGTGCTAAGCCTTCAGAGATAGACAAGGCTATCTGCATAGAGGTGATTCCTTTGTCGTATTCACGAACGGAACCATCAGGAAGTGTAATGTTAATCATCTACAACTATGATTTAAATATTATAAATAAATATTAAACATAAGATCACATACTACCGCGATCTTTTCAATTGCTGCAAAAATATAATTTTATTTATACTGCCGGTGTAAATTATAGCATTTCGAAGAAGAGCTAATATCAAACGATAAATAACAACAAAGGCCCATGCAAATGCAAGGGCCTTGTAAATATAAGTTTATAGAGATTATCCTTTAAAATGCTGAATAATTAAACTTGCCAGCTCAACGCCTATACGTTCTTGCGCCTCATTGGTAGCAGCACCGATGTGCGGCGTAAGCGAGATCTTAGGGTGAGACAAGATATCCTGACGAGGGGTTGGCTCGTTATCGAAAACATCAAGCGCAGCAAATGAAACTTTACCGCTGTCTAAAGCTGCAATCAAGTCGGTTTCATCAATTAGGCCACCGCGTGAACAATTTACCAAACCAACACCTTTTTTCATTTGCTCAAATTCAGCTGCAGCAATAAGTGCTTTATCAACAAATGGCGTGTGCAGGGTAATGAAGTCAGCATTAGCGATGATCTCTTCTTTGGTTGCAGTTTTAACGGCTACTTTGGCAACATAACCACCCCCTAAAACAACTTCAACCTCAGGGTTAAACGGAAATACGTCGAACGCTAAAACTTCCATACCTACACCGATAGCAATTTTGGCTACCTCGCGACCGATACGGCCAAAACCAAGAATACCCAGAGTTTTGCCGCGCAGCTCAACACCTTTGGCATAAGCTTTTTTAAGGTCGTTAAATTTTGTAGCGCCGTCTACCGGCATTTTGCGATTGCTATCCTGCAGGAAACGTACACCTCCAAACAGGTGTCCAAAAACAAGTTCGGCAACTGAAAGCGATGAAGATGCAGGGGTGTTATAAACACCTATACCTTTTTCTTTCGCGTAATCAACATCGATGTTATCTACACCAACGCCACCGCGACCTATCAGTTTAAGGCCCGGACAAACGTCAATTAATGCTTTACGCACTTTGGTAGCACTACGCACCGTAATGGCGTCGTACTCCTGTAAGCGTGTAGGTAACTCGTCCTGCGGAATGTTATTGGTATCCACTACAAAACCGGCATCCTCAAGCATTTTTTTACCTATCGGATCGATACCGTCATTAGCTAATATTTTGATCATCTTATTAGTGTTCGTTAGTTCATTTGTCATCAGTTCATTGGTCTGCTCATTTTACCAATGAACAATTGAACCAGTGAACTAATGAGCTATTTATTTATTCTTTTCAGCAAACTCGCGCATGGCATCAATCAGCACGTAAACGCTGGTGATTGGCAATGCATTGTAGATAGAAGCACGAAAACCGCCCACACTTCTGTGACCTTTGATACCTACGATACCTTTTTTGTCACATAATTTCAAGAAGGGTTTTTCCAGTTCTGCGTTCTCCATCACAAAGCAAACGTTCATGCGGGAACGGTCTTCAGGTGCTGCAACAGCTTTAAATAGCGGGTTGCGGTCAATCTCTTCGTATAATACACGCGCTTTTTCGTTGTTTTCTTTCTCGATGGCAGGTACGCCGCCTTTTGATTTTAACCACTTTAGCGTTAGCATAGATACGTAAATGGCAAAACATGGCGGCGTATTGTACATTGAGCCACCTTCTATCTGCACCTGGTAGTTATACATTGCAGGTATCTTACGATCAGTTTTGCCTAAAATATCATCTTTAACAATTACCAAAGTTACACCTGCAGGCCCCATGTTTTTTTGTGCACCCGCGTAGATCAAACCAAAATCGGCAACGTTTACCTCGCGGCTAAAAATGTCTGATGACATATCGCAAACCATAGGTACAGGCGACTTAGGAAACTCATGCAACTGCGTGCCGTAAATGGTATTGTTTGATGTGATGTGGAAATAAGCCGCATCAGTTGGTATGGTATAATCTTTAGGGATGTATGTGTAATTGCTTTCTTTTGAGGAAGCCACTACTTCAACATTACCAAAGAATTTCGCTTCTTTTAGCGCTTTGCTTGCCCAAACGCCGGTATCAAGATAAGCAGCTTTACCGCCTTCAGGCAATAAGTTATTAGGTGCTAATGCAAACTGGGTGCTTGCACCGCCTTGTAAAAATAGTACCGAATAACCTTCGGGTACGTTAAATAGTTCTTTTACTAACGCAACAGCTTCATTCAGCACTTCTTCAAATTCCGGTGAGCGGTGCGATATCTCCAGTAAGGATAAACCTGTTCCGTTGAAATCAAGTACAGCCGCTGCTGCCTGTTTGAATACTTCCTGAGGCAATATGCCGGGTCCGGCACCGAAATTATATTTCATAACTAATTTATTATGTTGGTTTATTAAGTTTGTACTAAGACGCGCCTAAGGTAGCTAATTCGACAAAAATTATAGACTTTTTTTACATTTTTTTAAAATATCGCAACAATCATCAAATAGTGGTTTTAATGAGTATGTGAACAAAAATGTACGCCGAAAAATTTAGCAGAGGGCGGCTATAAATGCTTAAGTTGGGATATAGCCAGTGATGGATCACTTGCGGAGAACACTGAACTACCTGCTACCAACACACTTGCGCCTGCCTCAACCAGCTTGGCTGCGTTACCGATATCAACACCACCATCAACCTCTATTTTAAGATTGGGATTTGCATTTGCAGCGAGTGTTTTAACCTGTGCGATTTTGGTATAAGTATGTTCAATAAATTTTTGGCCACCGAAACCGGGATTTACCGACATGACCAAAACCATATCCAGGTCGGCGATAATATCTACCAAATTAGCAACGGGCGTTGCAGGATTGATAGCTACCGAAGCTTTGCAGCCTAATTGTTTGATAACCTGAACGGTACGATGTAAATGCGGACAAGCCTCGTAATGCACTGTAATGCTATCAGCCCCGGCTTCTTTAAAATCCTTTAGATATCTATCCGGGTCAACGATCATCAAATGAACATCCAGCGGTTTTTGAGCATGCTTTTTAATAGCCTTTATCACCGGGAACCCGAAAGAGATGTTTGGCACAAACATACCGTCCATTACATCCACATGAAACCAATCGGCCTCACTGGCATTTACCAGTTCGATATCTCTTTGCAGGTTTGCAAAATCGGAAGCTAATAAAGAAGGCGCTATCAAATGGTGCATGCGGTAAATATAGGGATATTTTAAAGTTTGCAGTTAAAAGTTTGCAGTTAGCGATGTTAAACTGCCCACGGTTAACTGAAAACTATATTACCATTTCCGGCACATCTCCATCAATTAGAAGCTTGCCTGCGGTTGCGTTTTTGATCTCCTCAACGGAAACGCCGGGAGCGCGTTCCAGGAGTTTGAATCCTCCATCAGGCATAACATCCAATACAGCCAATTCGGTCACTATTTTTTTAACGCATTTAATACCGGTTAAGGGCAAGGTGCAATTGGGCAAAAGTTTTGATTCGCCTGCCTTATTAACGTGCTGCATGGCCACAATAATGTTCTCGGCCGAGGCCACCAGGTCCATAGCCCCTCCCATTCCCTTTACCATTTTACCAGGGATTTTCCAGTTGGCAATGTCGCCGTTCTCAGAAACCTCCATGGCACCAAGAATAGTAAGGTTGACTTTCTTAGCCCGTATCATGCCAAAACTCATGGCCGAATCGAAGACCGCAGAACCGGGTAGTTTGGTTATGGTTTGTTTACCGGCATTGATGGTATCCGGATCTTCTTCACCCTCGAACGGGAAAGGCCCCATGCCTAATAAACCGTTCTCAGATTGCAGCACTACATCAATGTGCTCAGGGATATGATTAGCTACCAGCGTTGGTATGCCAATACCCAGGTTAACGTAGTAGCCGTCTTTAACTTCTTTTGCTATGCGTTTAGCAATGCCTTCTTTATCTAACATAGGTCTATTAGCTTATTAAATTATAAGATACGTCATTGCGAGGAGCATCAGCGACGCGGCAATCTCATAGTCGGTTCAAAGTCCTTATCCTTTAAGATTGCTTCGTACCTCGCAATGACGCGTTGGTGTTACGGTTTTCTTACTGTTCTTTGCTCTATTCTTTTCTCGTAATTCTCACCTTTAAATATACGGTGCACGTAGATGCCGGGGGTATGTATATGGTCGGGGTCTAATTCTCCGGGTTCAACCAATTCTTCCACTTCGGCGATGGTTACTTTACCTGCCATAGCCATAACAGGATTAAAATTGCGGGCTGTTGAGCGGTACACGAGGTTCCCCATGGTATCTCCCTTCCAGGCTTTAACAATGGCAAAATCAGCATCAAAGGCCATTTCCATCAGGTAATCTTTTCCATTAAAGTTGCGCACCTCTTTGCCCTCGGCTACTTCGGTGCCAATACCTGCAGGCGTAAATATGGCAGGCATGCCATAGCCGGCTGCCATACAGCGGGTTGCCAAAGTTCCTTGGGGGATGAGTTCTACCTCAAGTTCGCCACTAAGTAATTGACGTTCAAACTCAGCATTCTCCCCAACGTATGATGATATCATCTTTTTAACTTGCCTATTACGCAGTAACAAACCTATGCCAAAATCATCTATACCGGCGTTGTTAGATATGCAGGTAAGGTTTTTAATGCCGCTTGCAGCCAGAGCAAGGATGGTTTTCTCCGGCAGGCCGCATAAACCGAAGCCGCCCAGCATCAAGGTCATACCGTCTTTAATATCGTTAATGGCTTCCTGGGCACCACTGACAACTTTATTCATGTTTATAATTGATTATTGGCAAATGTAGTTTTTTCAAACAAATACTATGCATGCATAATAACTTTTTATATATGTGTTTTGTTCACGTTCACAGCATGAACACTTGTGAACATCGTGAACGCTCATGAACACCGCCTTAAGCTTCTATTTATTTACTTTGAGTTAAATACTGCAAACAATTAAAAAATTCAAACCTTATTACTATACATCAATCTATAAACAAAATGGAACTTAATAATAGCAACGACAACCAGCAGCCAAATGCTTACCGTGTTGAGGACGATGATAATTTAGAGGAAAAAGATCTGCGCCGTGAAGCCTTTATGTTCGGCAGCGAAGAAAAAGAAGCTAACAAACCAGCAATGGAAGGCCAGGGATATGGCGGACAAAGCTTCGGTGACGACAGCAACACGCCATCAGGAGATGATGCAAATAACCCATCACGCAACGCCGGGTATAGCAACGATTATTTTAAACGTACCGAACCTGCCGAAGAGCATCCTGAATTTAACAACTTTAAGGATCCTAATCAATTAGGCCAATCGAACTTTACGGAAGCTTCAGGAGCAGTACCGACCGGGCAATCTAACGAAGAAAACAGTGCCACAGAGCAAGGTACAGAAGAAAGTAACCAAGAGGGAGACGAAAATAAAAACGAACAGAACCTTAGCTACCAGGAAGGTACCGCAGATAATGACGGTTCCCAAACCGGCGTAAATGCCGATGGTGACATAGCCGGCAACCGCGAATTACCTGATCAGCAAAAAGTTGGGGAATAATTTTGTGAGAAGTTAGATAACTCACTCGCATGAAACTAAATGTCATTCTGAGCGACAGCGAAGAATCTATTAAGCGGTATTGCACGCTAAAAGGTTCTTGTCCCTCAGAATGACATTTCTATTTTTACCATTTAAAAGTGGTCTTAATATAGGCTATCAGATCTTCGCCCATTGCTTTTTGTTCTGCAACGCTTGGGTGGCCTGGCGTATTTTTAAACGCAAAAAAATGAGTGTATACCCCTTTGTCATTTAACCCGGCAACAGCTTTCTCTATGTAGCCCGGCCATGGCGAGCCTTCTTTAGTTGCGTCCATTGAACCCAATGCACATACTATTTTGGCTTTAGGATATTTAGCACGGATGTTTTTAATAAATGCCTGATAGTGGCTTATGATAAATTCCGGTGTGGGCGGCGTGCTCCCAAACTGCTTTTTAAATTGCTCGTTGTCTTTGGCTTTGGTCAACCACGAATCATTCTGGAAGAGATTAACAACAACGATCTCGGGCGTGTACGTACTGAAATCCCATTTCTCATCGCCGTGTGCATAAATCTTATCGTAAATGTTGGGCATCACATAATCAAACCAGCTGATCACGATGCCAATACCGCTTTTAGAGATACAGTGCATATCGACATTGAAATACCGGGCAGCTACGTTGGCATAACTGGCGTAGCCATTCTCATAATCATTGTCACCGCGGTCTTTGCCCGAAGTATCTTCGTCTGCCATGCCACAGGTTATAGAATCGCCATAGTATTCAATACGGTGCTTATAAGTTGGCGGCGCAAGCAGTTTGCCATCTATATTGAACCCATAAAACCAGGTGCGGCCCCAGTCGTACTCTGTACGTTTGAATAATTCAAGTTTATGTTCGCCTGCAGGTAACCCGGCAGCCAAAACGTATTCGTTTTTGCCTTGCTTAAGTTTAATCACCTGAACAACCTTATCGTCTACAACAACGTTGTAGTAATTGAGGCCCTTCTCATCATTCAAGGTTGCTTTTACAGCCGTACCGTTAAAGTTGACTATGATGGCAGCGGCCGTCCATGACAGCTCAGCCGATGTATCTCTTACTGATGTGCGACCCATATAAAAGATCTTGGAGTCTTTGAAGTTGACAATATTTTGGGCTTTTGCAACGTAGTCTGCAAAAACCAAAGTCAGTAAAAAAATTAAGCTCAACTTTTTCATCGCTACTTATTTTAAATACACATATGTGATACCATCCCCGCCCCTGTCTGCATGCTCATCCTCCATCCTATCTACCTGCTCATACTTTTTAAGATACTGTCGTATCATTTTACGTAAGATACCATCGCCTTTGCCGTGCAGAATCTTAAGATTATTAAAGCCCATCATCAATGCGCGGTCAAAAAGCTTTTCAATGGCATGCAAGGCATCCTCGGTACGCATACCCCTTACATCAATCTCAGGACTAAAACTGGCCATATCGCCTGTTTGATTATTGCCGCGACGGATCTCTTTAGGTACTGATGCACGGGTAACTTTTTCAACCCGCTTCTTTTTTACCACGGTACGCAAGTCGCCCATTGCTATTACCACGTTGTCTTTTATTACTTCCATTACCTGGCCGGTAGTGTCACCATCGATCAGTTTTACCCAGTTCCCGGGTTTAATTTCTTCATCCGTGGCAGCGGCCTTCGCAGGGCTTTCAACCTTAACGGTGTTTTTCTTTACCTCATTATTAAGATTTTCTCGAAGGGAGCGTGTTACCTCCTTATCGGCATTGCTGCTTTTAATTTCGGCAATGGTATTTTCAACAAGTTTGTTTGCGTTAAGTATGATGGTTTTTGCTTCCTGCTTCGCTTCGCGCAAGAGGTTCTTGCGGTTCTCATCTAAAAAGGATTTTAACTCCTCATTCTCTGCCAATAAGGTATTCACACGTCGCTGCTGTTTATCCAGCTTTAGTTTGGTATCAAATATTTCCTTTTTCTCACGCTCAAGGTCAACCAGTAAGCTATCAACCTTTTTTTGCCCGGCGCTTATTTTGTTTTTGGCCAGGTTAAGCACATTTTGAGGCAGGCCAATTTTCTGCGCTATCTCAAAGGCATAAGAACTACCGGGTTTGCCTACCTCAAGCATGTAAAGCGGCTGCATTTCGGTATTGTTAAATAACATTGATGCATTCTCTATCCCCTCGGTATTGCTGGCAAATATCTTAAGATTAGAGTAGTGGGTTGTTACCATCCCCCGCACCTTTTTGTTATTTAAAGCTTCTAAAACAGCTTCGGCAATGGGGCCACCAAACTGTGGATCGGTGCCGGTACCAAACTCATCTATCAGTATCATGGTTTTGCCGTTGGCATCTTCCACAAACTTTTTCATTTTAGAAAGATGAGCGCTGTAAGTACTCAGGTCGCTTTCTATAGATTGATCGTCACCTATGTCAACAAACAATTGTTTGAACACGCCAGCTACACTATCCGCGCTCGCCGGTATCAGCAAACCTGCCTGCACCATCATCTGAAGCAGGCCAACCGTTTTCATACAAACAGATTTGCCTCCCGCGTTAGGGCCTGATACAACGATTATCCGCGTACTATCGTCTATAGCAACATTGAGTGGTACTACCAATTTTTGCTCCTTTTTAAAATTGAGGAACAACAACGGATGCCTTGCATTTAACAGGCGAAATTTTCCTTCGTTAACCAATTTCGGCATTTCTGCTTCAATCTCAATGGCAAACAATGCTTTGGCCCGCACAAAATCAAGTTTGGTTAATAACCCATGGTAAGATAATAGCAAAGGTACATAAGGCCTCAGCTCATCTGTTAAGGCAGTGAGTATCTTGATGATCTCGCGGCGGCGCTCAAATTCCAGATCGCGGATGAGGTTATTGAGCGAGAACACCTCCTCCGGCTCCATATAAACCGTTTGGCCCGAAGCAGATTCGTCATGGATAAAACCTTTGAGCTTACGCTTATTTTCGGCAAGTAAAGGGATACATAAACGGCCATCACGTACGGTAAGCGAACCATCGGCCGTCCAGTTGTTGGCTGATGCCTGCTTAAACACCTGGTCTATCTTTTTGCGCGCTTCCTGCTCTGCCTTGGCAATACCTGATGTAATTTCCATCAGCTCCCGTGATGCATTATGACGAATCTTGCCCTTAGGATCTATCACCTGGTCTATCTTGCGGATAATGGCTTTCTCAATGGGCAAATGCTCAAACAGTGCTTCCAGGTTAGGGTAAACACCTTCCCGCTCATTAAAATAGGCTATCACTGCAAAAACAGTGTTAAGTGATGCCTGTACCTGGAAAAATTCTTCTTCAGATAAAAAGGCGCCTTCTATTTTAGCTTTGTTGGCGAGCGATTTTATATCATAAAAATGATTGATGGGCAGTGCATCATCATTCTGCAGTATATTCTTAAACTCGTTTGCCTGATTTAAAAATTTCAGGATCAGGTCGTAATTAGTCATCACCTGTATCTTGTTCACCATGTCTTGCCCCATGGTGCTCAGGCAGTGCGCTTTTATAAGTTCTTTTATCTCGGTAAAACCAAGTTTATCTGCGCTATTCTTGGGGTACAGCATTAATTTGAGGCTTTTGTTGGGTAGCACCGGGCTTTTTCCCGGCTTTTGTAATCGAGTCGAGTTTTGCCTTTAGCACCTTATCAACTTTTTCATATATGCCCTGTATCTTTTCAGGGTCTTGCGTATAATATTTGTAGCTGTCGTCAAACTGTTTTTCGCTGATGTGATGTTTTTTAAATACTGCAATATATTTTTCTCTACCGTATTTATAAAGCGTGTCTGCTACGGGCGTAACGGTATATAGTTCGCCATCAGTTAAATGTAATTCGGTTAACAGATTAACCATTTGCGGTTCTGCTACAACATCAGGCGGCGGTGTTGCAGCCTGTTTACATGCAGCAAATAGCAATACTGAAAAAAACAAGGTTATATATTTCTGCATTCTGTAATTTAGCGGCGTTTTAAACACAAATTTACGCATTAATGAGCATTGCAGATAATATAAGGAACCTAAAAAAAGAGACCGAGCAAATAGGTGTGACATTGTTAGCAGTTTCAAAAACCAAACCCATAACGGATATACAAGAAGCTTATGATGCAGGCCAGCGTTTATTTGGTGAAAACATTGTGCAGGAACTGGTTGAAAAACAGCCTCAACTCCCTGCCGACATAGAGTGGCACATCATCGGTCACCTGCAAACCAACAAAGTAAAATATATTGCGCCTTTTATAAGCATGATACAATCTGTTGACAGCATTAAATTGCTGCAGGAGATAAACAAACACGCTGCCAAGGCAAACAGGGTGATTGACTGCCTGCTGCAGGTTTACATTGCCGATGAGGAAACCAAATTCGGCTTAGGTTTTGACGAGGCCATTGAGATGTTACGTAGCGAGGAATTTGCTGCTTTAAGGAATATCCGTATACGCGGGCTAATGGGTATTGCTACCAATACTGATAACGAAAAACAAATAAAAGAAGAATATTACGAGCTAAAAACTTTCTTTGATGGCGTTAAAACCAGCTTTTTCAGGAAGGACGAAACCTTTGACACGGTATCAATGGGAATGTCATCTGATTACAAATTAGCTATTGAACAGGGCAGCAACATGGTGCGCCTGGGTAGCACCATATTTGGAAACAGGGCTAAAAAAGCCGTCTGAGATCAGGATTTACAGAATTTCTGAACTCGAATTTTAGAATAGAAAGAATTTATTGAATTGCAGAGTGATTTTTTAATGACCCGTTGACCCAATGACAGAATTTAATCTCCGTGTAGCTGTAAAAGAAGATTGCCCCCGTTTAATGGAACTTATAAAAGAGCTGGCTTTATTTGAGCGTGCGCCCGATGAAGTTACCGTTACGCTTAAAGAATTTGAAGAAGCCGGGTTTGGAGCAAAACCAGTATGGAAAGCTTTTGTTATTGAAATTGATGGCTTAGTTGTTGCTTTTGCCTTGTATTATGTACGCTATTCTACCTGGAAAGGGAACCGGCTTTATCTTGAAGATCTGATAGTAACCGAGGAGCATCGTGGTAAGGGATTAGGTAAGTTGCTGTTTGACAGGTTGTTTCAGGAAGTAAGGGAGCTTGGGTTTAGCGGCATGGTTTGGCAAGTGCTTGACTGGAACGAGCCTGCTATTAATTTTTATAAAAAATATGGTGCCGATCTTGATGCCGGATGGATCAATGCATCGTTGTCAAAACAACAAGTTGCTAACCTATGAAAAACATTGCTACACCTGCCCTATTTGCCTTTATGCTTGGCTTTGCAGCCTGCCAGTTTGGTACCGAGGCCAAAAAAGAGAAACACGACATTTTTACCGATACGCTGGTTTACAATTACCAGAAAATTCACGAGCGTGCACCCGATTGCGGTGAAAAGGCAGATAGCGCCTGTACGGTAGTGAACATCAATTACCCGGTATTCAAAAATATGCCGATGCTGAACGATACTATTGTAAAGAAAATTGCTCAGTTGGTGATCATGGACGATAGCAAGCCTGATACAAATTTAACTGTAATGGCCAAAAAATTTATCCAAAGCTATCTTGACTATAAAAAGAAAGAGCCATCAAGGGATATGTTTTACACCATGGATAGCTACGCCAAGGTGCTGATGCAGGATTCTGCTTTGATTACGCTTGAGTACGGTGGCTTTAATTACCAAGGCGGCGCACATGGTTCAACTTTTACAGGCTTTATCAACTGGAACCCTAAGGCCGGCAAAAAGATTATGCTTAACAATATTATTGCCGATGGCAAATATCCTGAGCTAACCAAGGTAGCCGAAGGTATATTCCGCAAAGATGAAAAGCTGAGCGATACCTCTTCCCTTGCGCGAGATTACTTTTTTAAGGACAACAAATTCGCGCTGAACGATAACTTTTCGCTAACGCCAATTGGGCTGAGGTTTGTTTACAATCCTTACGAGATTAAACCTTTTGCTGCAGGCCAAACCGAATTAATCATTCCTTATCCTTCTATCAAAAATATATTGCGGCCAAATTCCGCTGTTAGTCAATACGTAAAATAAATGCTTGTATTTAAGTTCGGCGGTGCATCTGTTAAAGACGCGCAGGGTGTTATTAATCTCGGTAAGGTAATTAGCAACTACAGAAATGAGCAATTGCTGGTAGTGGTTTCGGCGATGGGCAAAACCACCAACGCTTTAGAAAAACTTACCCGTGCTTATTTCGACGGCAACGACGATGTGCATACCGTTTTTGAAGAGATAAAGGACTATCATTACCAGATATTACATGAACTTTTTGGCGATCATCATCCTGTTTTTGACGAAGTAGCAAACACCTTTGTTGAGATAGACTGGATGATCGAGGACGAGCCGCATGATGATTACGATTTTATCTACGACCAAATTGTTTCCATCGGCGAACTTGTATCAACCCGGATAGTAAACGCCTGGTTCAACCACCAAAACTTTTCCAGTAAATGGATCGACGTACGTGGATATATCCATACTGATAACACTTACCGCGAGGGTGTGGTTGACTGGGACAAAACCTGCAGCAGCATTCAAAAAGATATTCCCGCCCTATTATCAAAAAGCATTGTAGTTACACAGGGTTTCCTGGGCGGCACTTCTGAAAACTTTACCACTACACTTGGTCGAGAAGGTTCTGATTACACAGCCTCCATATTTGCAAGTTGCCTGGGTGCAGGATCTGTTACTACCTGGAAGGACGTACCGGGTATTTTAAATGCCGATCCTAAGCTGTTCGCTGACACTGTGAAATTTGAAGAACTAAGCTACCAGGAAGCGATAGAGATGACTTACTATGGTGCGAGTGTTATACACCCTAAAACCATTAAGCCATTACAGAACGCAAATATCCCGCTGCTGGTAAAACCGTTTATGGAACCGACAGCTGCCGGAACTGTTATTAAGGAAGGCGCCGTAAATAAATTTGAGAAACCGGTTATCATCTTAAAGAATAACCAGGTTTTGATATCCATTTCTGCTGCCGATTACTCTTTTATCTCAGAAAGCCATCTAAGCGAAATTTTTGCAGCCTTTGCTAAACACCAGGTAAAAGTGAATATGATGCAAACCTCGGCGTTAAGTTTTAGCGCTTGTATAGATCACATCCCGGAGCGTTTTGAACGACTTTTAAGTACTTTAAAACAAAACTTTAAAGTGAAGTATAACAATGATTTAAAGTTAATTACTTTAAGGCATTATACAGATGTTGCTTTGCAGGATGTTACCGCCGGTCAATCTGTCCTGGTGAAACAAACCAGCCGACATACGGCACAGGTAGTGGTCAAATAATTAAAGCTGATAGAGCAGCCAAACGATAATCGCAGCTGCAAATGTATTGATAGCATTAACAGTGTTGTTACCGATACTGCCTCTGCGCTCTAAAGTAGCGCCAAGAATGGAATCAATAAAATTACCACTTACCCCGGCAACGGTAATCAAATAAAAAGCATTGCTGAAACCAAAGTAAGCAACATAGATCAAAGCTATAACCGCTGAACCTACTACTCCGATCAGCGTACCTTCAAGACTGATGACGCCGTCTTTGCCTCTTTCGTCGGGTTTTGAGGTTAGAATGTTGTAGAAGCGTTTACCGTAAACAGAACCTAATTCTGAGGAAAGCGTATCTGCTGTTGCCGAAGCAAGAGAACCAGCCATCATCATTTGAAAAACTTTAGCATTAGAAGGAAATAAAAATGCAAATACGCCGCATACCGCAGCAATTCCACCATTGGCGACTACCTGCCATAAATTACGTTTTTGCTGATGGTATTCGTTGGGTAAATTACTCTTTAATTGCTTTTTATGGGCAGTTGCTAAAGTAGCTAAGATGAAAAAAGCAGCCAGTTCTGTTATCCCGGCCATGCCTGCGCCAATGTAGATCAGAATTGCTGTTAACCCGCCGGCTATAGCTCCATTAGCAGTAAGCTTTTTTGTCTTGTAAACTACAACTACTGCAATTATAAGTATGATCAGGAAGACAATTGTATTCAGGGGCATCAATCAAAATTAAGCAAATAAGCCAAAAGCCTATTAACAAAAATGCCCCGACTTAACCGGGGCATCTTATTTGATTAAAATATTAATCCTGCTTCTTTTGCGGCTTATGCGCACTGTCTTTGCTTGATGTTTGGTCGGAGCGCTGGCCGCCGCCATTGCTGATACCTTTTGATTTTTGTACTTCTCTTGCGTTGTTAAACGAACGGTCGGCAGTAGGATTACCCTGATGGCCATTGCTGTTGTTTTTCAGATCCTGAGTTTTCATAATCGATTGTATTTAATTCGGGAAGGCTAAATGCACTTCTATATGATGAAATGCAACAATGGTGCCGAGATGCTTTAGGTGATTAGAGATTAGGTATGTTAGATAAGTGTGAAAATTTAGACTGCTAATAGCTAATCACTACTACCCATTAACTAAACCAGCAATGCATGTATCTCCAATAGGTACAAGCTTTCCACCATGGCCGAATTAAAGTCGTCCCATTCCTCCCTGGTGAAAACAAAGTTGATATCCCGGTTTGGCGTACACAAGACAACTCTTTCAGATCCATCCGGAAACGGAAAACTCCGGTCTTCAAAACTCATATCATTGGTAAACTGCTGAAACGAATTAAACTGTGAAGGCGAAAAGCAAAGCAGCAGATTATGATGCCAGATATTTAACATGCCACAATCAGGGCAATGGCTGATAACTGTAGCGCCTTTTGGGTAAGGATGATGGTTTCGCACATAAGCGTAAATGTTTTGATATTGTGCCTGTAATACCCGCGGCAAACGCTCAAAAGCCGCGGGTAAACAGGACTTTCTATTAACTAACCAATTGTTAATTCAATTTAGCGCTACCATCTGCCTGGTAAGCGAATTTAAAAGTGTAGAATCTTGACGGTGTTACAGATTCACGAGTGGTGAAATCGGCAAAGGCTGCTGTGGTAACATCCGGGTTACCTTTGTAGCAGCTTTTCATTTCAAGCTTGGCATAATTACCTGTTGAAGTTTTGATCACGATGATCTTACCGGCTACAGGCAGGATTGCATGGTTGGGAACGGAATTAGTAGCCGTGTATAAATACCAGCCATTAACTGCTTTTGCGCCCGTAGCATCTGTTTTGTAGCCGGATGTTGGTGCTGTTGTTAAACCGTCAAATGTATTGTCAACAACCTGTGCCTGCACATTGCCGGAGCCTGACGATCCGCTGTTTACATAGATGCTGGTGGTTGAGAATTTAAGATCCCATTTACCGGCCGTCACATCATCAGCGGTAGCTTGTTTATTATCGCTTAAGCGGTAGTAAACATCGCCCTTGCTGCCGTCAAGATCGGTTACGGTATTTACGGTTAAGGTTGCTGCTTTTGCAGGTTCAGGCGATGAATTATCCTTGGTGCATGATGTATTTGCAATTGCTACGAAACCGAAGATTACTAATGAAAGGGTTTTAAGTTTATTCATGTGTATAAGTGTTATGTATTTAGCTTTTGTTAAAGTTGTAAGTGATACCGGCGTAAAGTAACCGGCCGGGTAAGTTGCTTATGGCAGTAGGATTTTTGTAATTGCCGATATTATCTGCTGTTACCTGTACGCGTAGTTGGTTCCTCATGAAAAATTTGGATACGGAGGCATTGAACAGCACGTATCCCTTAACATATTCATCCGGGCGGTTCACTATGCCATTGCCGTCCAGATCCGAGAAGCCGTACCTGCCACGGTAGATCGCCCTTAAAGAGGTAATGATGCCCATCTTTTCATCTTCGTAGGCAACGCGTGCGTTAGCCATGTAGCGCGACCGATTGAGCAAACCAGCATACATACTGCGGGTAACCTTTATGGTTTCGCGAGTTGCGGGGTCTATACCAAAAACTTTTCCTTGTTTTATACGATCGAGCACGCTTTGGTCATAAGCTTGCAGGTATTGGAACCCGCCGGCAACCGTCCAGTGTTTTAGAAATTGATAACTCAAATCAGTTTCTACCCCTTGCGTGTAAACATTATGGATATTGAAGTAAGAGAAAACAGATTGTCCATTATTTTTAATGGCTATTGGTTGCGAATCTATCAGGTCGCGGATATTATTCCGGAACGCGTTTGCAGTCCACATTAAGCCCGACATAGGTTTATAGCGAAAGCCGAAATTGTAGGCAGTAGAACTCTCGGCGTTCAATCGTTGTAAGGTCGATGGGTCTATCAATACGCTTTGGATCTGCCCGGCATCCTGCAGCTTTTTCAGTTCGCTGGCTGCTTCTTCATAACCAAACACACTGTAACCAACTACTGCATTGGTAAAATTGAGGTATAACTGCCTGAAATCCGGCGCTTTGTAGCCTTTGCCTGTTGAGGCAAGAACAGTAAAATTTTCCGTAAACCTGTAACTTGCTGCCAGTTTAGGGCTAAACTGATTTCTGTAAACACTATGTGTATCGTACCGGCCGCCAGCAATTACGTTTAATTTTTCAATCGGTGTCCAATCGGCCTGGCCATACAGGTAACCCGAGTTAAATGTCTTTTTATCATTGTAGCGTGTTGCCAAAACACTTTCGTTTTGTGCGCCTGCGCCTGCCGTGATCCGCAAACTCTGTAATAGCTTATAATCGCCCTGCAATTCTGCACGGTTAAAATTCTGGTCGAAAAATGTTTGGTCGTAAATCGAGCCATCAGCCTGATTGATCAGCAATGACTTTGTATTGTAGCTGGTATGGTAAAGCCTTACGTCACCTGTAAACGCATCTGTAAACTTATGAGTAAGACCCGCACTGGCTGTCAGGTTTTTTTCCTTGCCGTCACCGCTTATTCGATTGTTGTCCACTAAAAAGTTATTATCAGCAGTGCTATTATAATTGCGTAACTGAACGGTGATCCTGGTAGCATTGCTAAACTTGTATCCCAGCCTTCCATTTAAGGTATAATTGTAAAACGGAAACACTGTTGCACTGCCGGACTGTGGTTGTAACGAATAGCCGCTGCTGCTGTTACGGTTAACAAAGCCCGATAGCGATAATCTTGAATTGGCATAACCCCCATTCAGCGATATATCTGCATTTTTATTGGTACCGTACCGGGCACTCACACTACCAGAAGCACCTTTGGGTGGTGTTGCCGATATGATATTGATCACTCCGGCCATGGCCTCGCTGCCATAGAGTGACGATACAGGCCCTTTCACAATTTCTATCTTATCAATGTTGTTCGCTGTTATGCGGCTTAGGTCCAGGATACCTGTAGTACGGCCTATCAGCGGCAGGCCATCAAGCATGATCATGGTATAATCAGAATTAAAGCCCTGTAGCTGTATCCCCTGCCCATGAGCGTCGGGCAGTACACTTAAACCGGTTTGTTCTGCCAGTATCTCATTCAGGCGCACCATGCCACGGTTCCTTATTTCTTTGGCGGTAATAGTGGAAACCGGCATCGGCACCTGCATCAGGTTTTTGTTTGTACGTGTGGCTGTCACTACTACTTCTTTTAATTTCTTAGATGTGTCGATATGAGCAGTATCCGCCTGTTGCGCAATTGCATTCGCAGAGAAAAATATCAGGTAGATAAAAATAAGTTTCATTTATTTAGACTAATTATAAATAATGATGCAAATTTGCAGTATCGTTGCTTTGGTGGGTAACGCCAAACGGATTGAAAACAACGCGAAACGGATTTTATGCATCTAACCTTTACGTCAGCCGCGTCATCAATACAAATTCTTAAAATTGGATGTCAAGACGATATCAGGAACAATGATTTTCAGCAATTCCAAAAGGGTATAATTGCTGATTGGGGATCGTGTGATACTAAGCAGCTGTGCTTCAACGGGGTTTCCGTTTGTATGCTGGAAATTGAAATTTCAACTGAATGCAAGCTGGTTATAAAGCCTGAAAAATACCACTGGATATTGGCGTTTATATTAAGCGGAGATCTGGAAGTTGATTTTTGCGATAATAAGAGATTAAAATTGATCGCCGGCAATTATTACACTTTGAATTGCCTCGAATTTAAGAGAGAGATAAGGATTGATACATCCGGACAGATAATGCTGATTGCCCTAACAGACAAGTTTATGCAGCAGTTATTGAGCCCTAAGATCATTGAAGGCATTTCATATCACAGCAGCAACATTCACCTCTTGGCGCATGGCAGTTTTCTGAATACACGGATGCAACCCATATTGATGGACATTATGGATGACGGCAAACCTGATTACATTCGCCGGATATTAATTGAAGCAAAAATATTAGAACTGCTGTCTATGCAGCTTCATCAAACCAATGATGATAAAACAACGGATGCTTTCAGCGAGGAAGATGTTAAACGCCTAAATGAAGCCAGGCAAACCGTAGCGGCCAATTTGCAAACACCATGTTCATTGATAGACCTTGCACGCCGAACCGGACTTAATGATTTTAAACTAAAAAAAGGATTTAAAGCGCTGTTTGGCCAAACCGTATTTGGTTACCTTAACGAGCTGCGAATGGAAACGGCCTACAATTACTTGCAGGCCGGCAAAACAGTTGGTGAAGTAGCCGAACTTGTAGGCTATAAAAATGCGCACCACTTCACCGCTGCGTTTAAAAAGAAGTTCAGTTTTTTACCCAGTCAGGTTACAAGGTCAAATGTCAATAAGCCATTGTAATTATTGGCGAATAAACTGGTACGGAATTTTAAAACTACCGCCGCTTACACCTACCAGGTCTGCAGAAATTATGTTGCCATTACTGTCGTAATTATTTTTTGAAGCGTTAAAGTAAAAAGTCCCGCTGATAGTTTTGCCTGCCGAATCTAAGGCGGTCACCGTAACATTTCCATCGCCGGGTTTGATCACACCATAAGGTGCAAATACATACGCACCGCTGCTGTTTTTTATTTGGGTGGAATAAATAAAGGTGTTTATTCCGTTAGCATCAGGCAGATAGCTGCCGCCTGTAAAGTTTTGGTTATTTACCGGGCTAACATCCTGTATGCTGATATCGATCTGCTTTTGCGCTTGTGTACCGGTAAAGTGGAATGTTTTAGTCTTAGCGGTTGTATTGTAAGTAATGGTAGCCGAAATCGTATCAGGCGTCCAGGTACTGCCGCCTATTGTTGCTTGTAAAACCGGTGTTGGCGTGACTGTTTCTGATGTGCTGCTTTTTTTACAGCTGAATAATGAAAATGATAGAATTGCGATTACAGGGATGCGGTATTTCCGGTTCATTGTTAAGTTATTTTGGGGCTAATTTATTGCGAAACGATGGTTTCCGCAGGATATTTTACACTCTTTAACATTTGAGGCTTTTGTATCATAAATGGTACAATCGAAATAAATTATATAATCAGCCGCACAGGAACGGTGGTTTACCGAATGCCCATTAATTTCAAAAAAAGCATACCCTTAACAACAAATACCGTTATTTTAGCCGCCGTATGATACCTGTGATTTCTAAATTACCCCAAACGGGTACAAACATTTTTACCACCATGTCGGCACTCGCGGCTGAACACGATGCCATCAATTTGTCGCAAGGGTTTCCTGATTATTCCTGTTCTCCGGAGCTGATCGAATTGGTTAACAAAGCCATGGTGGCCGGGCATAACCAGTATGCCCCAATGGCCGGGCTTCCTGTGTTAAGAGAGCAAATAGCCATCAAAACAGAAAAGCTTTACGCTGCCACATACAACCCGGATACCGAAATAACGGTTACAGCCGGTGCAACACAGGCGGTATTTACGGCAATAAGTGCAGTTATTCACCCCAACGACGAGGTTATTATGTTTGAGCCCGCCTACGATTGCTATGCTCCTGCAGTTAAATTGATGGGTGGCGTGGTAAAATCACTCGAATTAGAACCGCCGGACTACCGGATTCCATGGGATATGGTAAAAAGACTGATCACCAACAAAACCAGGATGATCATTCTAAACTCGCCACATAACCCTACGGCGACCATTCTGAGTAAGCAGGATATCGACGAACTTACGGCATTGGTCAAAAATCAGGATATCTTGATCTTAAGCGATGAAGTTTACGAGCATTTGGTGTTTGATGGCCAGGAGCATTTGAGTATGGCCCGTTACCCTGAACTGCGCGACAGGAGCCTGATCATCGCATCATTCGGTAAAACGTTCCATGCTACAGGCTGGAAAATGGGTTACTGCCTCGCCCCTGCTAACCTAATGCAGGAGTTTCGCAAGATCCACCAATTTTTAGTGTTCAGTGTAAACACACCGATGCAACATGCTTTAGCAGAGTATTTAAAAAATGAGGATCATTATTTAACCCTGCCAGGCTTTTTTCAGCAAAAGCGCGATCACTTCAGGCAAGGTTTGGAACAAACACGTTTTAAACTTTTACCATGTGCGGGTGCCTACTTTCAATCGGTAACATATGATGCCATTACCGATGAAAAAGACGTTGATTTTGCGGTACGCTTAACAAAAGAGATTGGCGTAGCTGCCATACCGGTTTCGGCATTTTACCGTAAGGGCCTGGACAGGCACGTACTCCGTTTTTGTTTTGCCAAAAAACAAGAAACGCTTGATATTGCCGTTGATAGACTATTGAAGGTTTAACCTGATGTAAAACTTTACGTTTAACTTTATATCAAATAAAACAATCTATGGATAACTTAAAGATCACCGTTTACCAGGGATACCTGTTTTGGGAAAACATTGATAAAAACCTTCAGAACATATCTCTCAGGTTATCCAATATCCGCGAGAAAACAAATCTCATTGTCCTGCCGGAGATGTTTAACACCGGGTTTACTATGAATGCCCCTGAGCTGGCCGAACCCATGGATGGCAAAACCATGCAGTGGATGAAAAAAACGGCTGAGAAATTTGATGCGGTAGTTACCGGTAGTTTGATCATAAAGGAAGACGAAAAATATTATAACCGCCTCATATGGATGCGGCCTGATGGCACTTACGAAAATTACGACAAACGTCATCTATTTGCCTTAGGCAAAGAACATAACACTTATACCGCCGGAAAAGAAAAACTGATAGTAGAGCTTAACGGCTGGCGTATTTGTCCGGTTATTTGTTATGATCTTCGCTTCCCTGTTTTTTTGCGCAACACGCCGGAAAACGAATACGACCTGCTCATTATTGTTGCCAATTGGCCTGAGAAACGCGCTTTGCACTGGCGTACATTGATTCCAGCCCGCGCTGTTGAAAATCAATCTTATGTTATCGGAGTTAATCGTGTTGGGCACGATGGTAATGAAGTTTACCATTCAGGCGATTCAACCTGTATAGATCCAAACGGTAACGTGGTTTATTATAAACGCGATGAGGAAGACGTTTACACCTTCTCCATTATCGGAGACGAGGTGAAGAAAGCCCGCCGTGCATTACCTTTCTTAAAAGATGCAGACCGTTTTGAGATAGACTGATCAAGTTTTTATTCCTCAATATTAATTTTAGCACCTTAAACTTGTAATTTGCAGGTTTAAAATCCTGTTGAATGAAACTTGTTTTTCGTGGGGCGCTGCTGTTAACAGGCCTGTTCCTTGCATCTGCATCGTTTGCACAAAAGAAAAAGTTAGATCTTGCTAAGTTTGTTGATCCGTTTATAGGCACAGGCGGTCACGGGCATACTTACCCGGGTGCAGTGCTGCCATTCGGTATGGTGCAGTTAAGCCCGGATACACGCTTAGAAGGTTGGGATGGTTGTTCCGGTTATCACTATACCGATACTGTTGTTTACGGCTTTTCGCATACTCACCTTAGCGGTACTGGCATCCCCGATCTTTGCGATGTGCTGTTTATGCCTACCACCGGCGAACCACAATTTAAGAATACCGATTACCGCTCCGGCTTTAAAAAGAAAAATGAGAATGCATCTCCCGGGTATTATCATACACTGCTTGATAAATATAACATTGAGGTTGAGCTAACAGCAACCGCACATGCAGGTGTGCATAAATATGATTACAATGGCGCCAAAGAAGGCAACATCATCATAGATCTTAAACACCGCGATGAGGTATTAGACTCGTGGATAGAGGTGGTTAACGATCATGAGATACGCGGATTCCGCAGATCAAAATCATGGGCTACAGATCAGCATGTTTACTTTTACGCAAAGTTCTCCAAGCCTTTTAAAAGTTATAGCATTGCATTAAATGATGAATTGCAGAAAGGTAAAAGTAAGGTTGAAGGCAAGAATATAAAAATGTTCATCCGCTTTGATGATCCCGGTAGCGTGATCTCCAAAGTGGGCATCTCATCGGTGAGCACAGAGGGTGCGTTAAAAAACCTTGATACCGAAGTAAGCGACTTCGATTTTAAAAAAGTAGTTAAAGCTGCAAAACTGGCCTGGAATGATGAATTGAACAAGATACAGGTTGAAGGTGGCGCACCGTCTACAGCATCACAAAATGAAATGGCGAGTGGCTATAGTCCTTATGGCTACAACAGGCCAACAGCCAGGACAAAAAAGCAGCAACCTCAAGTAAATTATGCCAAAGAGAAACAGGTAATGTTTTACACTGCATTGTACCACTGCTTTTCGGCACCAAGCTTATACAGCGATGTAGATGGCCAGTACCGTGGCCTGGATAACAAAACCCACAAAGCTGAAGGGTTTAATTACTACACCGCGTTCTCGTTATGGGATACTTACCGTGCAGAGAACCCATTGCTGAACATTATTGACCGCAAGCGAACGCTGGATTTTATCAAAACATTTTTAGCGGTTTACGAACAAGGCGGTGTATTGCCGATATGGCCTTTGGCTTCAACGGAAACTTACTGTATGGTGGGTAACCACAGTATCCCGGTTATTGTTGACGCCTACGCAAAGGGCATCCGCGATTTTAACGCGGAAGAAGCATTTACCGCAATGAAGGCGGCTGTTAACCGCAAACAATTTGGCATTGATAATTATGTACAAACTGGTGCTGTACAGTCTGACGTTGAACATGAATCGGCAGCCAAAACCCTGGATTACGCTATTGACGACTGGTGTATTGCCCAAATGGCAAAAATGCTGAACAAGCCCGATGATTATAAAACATACATCAAGCGTGCTCAATATTGGAAGAACATCCATAACAATCAAAACGGCTTTATGCAGGCTCGCGAAAATGGTGGCTGGTATGCGCCCTTTGAACCAACTGAGATCAACAATAATTACACAGAAGGCAACGCCTGGCAGTACAGCTTCCTGGTTCCGCAGGATGTTGAGGGTCTGGCAAAAAGTTTAGGTGGTGCCGATAAATTGGAAGGTAAACTTGACGAGCTCTTTACCACCAGCTCAAAACTCAGCGGGCGCCAGCAGGATGATGTTACCGGCCTGATCGGACAGTATGCACACGGTAATGAGCCAAGTCACCATATCGCCTACCTGTACAACTTTACCAACGCATCTTACAAAACTCAGTACTATGTAAACAGGATCTTGCGCGAGCAATACAGCGCCCAGCCAGATGGCCTGTCAGGCAACGAGGATTGCGGTCAGATGTCGGCCTGGTATGTGATGAGCTCATTGGGCTTGTATAATGTAATGCCCGGCCAAAATCAATTTCAGATAACCTTGCCGCAGTTTGAGAAAATAGTGCTTAACTTGGAAAGCGGCAAAACGTTTACCATCAGCAATCCCGGCGCAATTGTAAACAGGAATAACCTGTATATACAAGGTATGAACCTTAATAAAAAGTCTTATAGCAAGCTCTATCTAAATTATGATGACCTTACCAGAGGTGGAGATTTTGAAGTATTCAGCGGTACGCTTGCCAATAAGCTTTTTATGCAGGATCTGGAAAAACCAACATCTAAGATCACGGACGAACTTATAGTGCCCAACCCATATATCACCGGTAGCAAAACATTTAAACAACCCATTACTGTTGAAATAGGATGCGCGGACGCTGATGCCAAGCTATATTACACAACCGACGGCAGTAACCCTACTGCGCAATCAACGCTTTATACCAAGCCAGTTCCGGTTGCCGTAACAACCACTATAAAAGCAGTTGCCATTAAAGATGACAAAAGCAGCTTTGTTGATGAGGCTAATTTCAAAAAGATCCGCAGTGACATCAGCATTAGCATAATTAATAAGTACTTGCCAAACTACGCGGCGCAAGGCGATGAAACGCTTATCAACGGTATACACGGTACAGCCAACTGGCGCATAGGTAACTGGCAGGGCTACCAGGGTAAAGATGTTGAGGTGGTTTTAGACATGGGCAAAGTTAAGCCGGTAAAGCAAGTGAGCTTTAGTGCTTTGCAGGACAGCCCCTCGTGGATCATTTTCCCCAAGACTGTTGAATACTGGTTGTCTGATGATGGCAGAAATTACAAGCTTGCTGCCGGTGTAAACACGAAAATTGCACCCGATAGCCTTGAACCGCAAACGCAGGAATATACTGCGCCTATCGGTAAAAATTCGCGATACATTAAGGTGATAGCTAAACAGTTTGGCCCACTGCCTGAGTGGCATGAAAGCAATGGCAGCCCCTCATACATTTTTGCCGATAAGATAACTGTAGAATAGCATGGCATGTAACGAAGCTCTTTTAAACAGGGTACGCGAGGCATTGATGGAGTTACCAACAGTAGAAGAGAAAGCTATGTTCGGCGGCGTTTGCTTTATGGTTGATTATAAAATGTGTATCTGCGTTAAAGATAACCACATGATGTGCCGCGTTGGTGCAGCAGTTGCAGAAGATGCTGCAGAACAAAATGCCGTAAGCATCATGAAACATGGCGGGCGCGTTATGAAAGATTATATCTACGTAGAAGAACCGGCGTGGATAAGGCCCGCCGATTTTGATCACTGGATCAAGCTGTCGCTGGCCTTCAACTAAATAGCAAAGGCATCTAAGAAATGATCATTGAAGGCTTTCAAGCTACTTCTCCCATCCTGTTTCTTTAAGTGCCGGATCGTTTTCTTTTGTGAGAAAGTCGTTATTAGATAATGATTCTGCCTGCCAGTTCAGTACAGCGCCATCTGGTACCACATCTATCGGCGTTTTCCACGAAGTAGACGTTTCTGCATAGGCCAAGTTACTTCGCAGCGAGTAACAAGAAATAATGCTCCAGCGCGGCGCATCTGATAAGTTTGCTTCAGAGCGGTGCAAAAGGTTGCTGTGAAAGAACAACGCATCACCGGGCTGTAATTCACAGTACACAATTGGCATAGTCTGCAGCGCGTTGTTCACCATCACCATATCGGCACCTACCTGCTCACCTGCAAAACCGTGATTAACACGGCCTAATTTGTGCGAGCCTTTGATCACCTGCAAACATCCATTATCTTTATTTGCAGCCGTCAGCGCAACCATCACGCTCATCAGCTGATCAGGAAACATAAATTGATTTTTGTACCAATAGCCATAATCCTGGTGCCATTCCCACGCGCCGCCAACCCGCGGCTCTTTTTGCATCAGCTTAAGGTGGAAATGACAGACCGGCGCATCGCCATCTAACAACTCCGCAACGCGGTTAACCATTTTTTCACTTCTGGTCAAATATCCAAATACATCATTACCCGGCGTAAACCAAAGCGAAAGGCGCGTTTTCTTACCGCTTTGATCGTTCAGATCTAAAGCATTTTTGCTCATGGCGTTATCGTTCAACGCAGTACTATAAAGCCTGTCGGTCTCTTCCGGTAAACAAAAGTTACGGATAATAAGGTAACCATCGCTCTGATAGGCATTAAGTTCCTGAGCTGTAAATGCAGGTTGGTTTTGCATAGCAGTAAATAATTGGTAAGTAAATTTAAGCAACAAAAAACGTTAAGCCTAACCATGCAATAGCTAAATATTTAATTTAGCAGGTATCAATGAAAATCTTTATTAAAAATATGGTGTGCAGCCGTTGTAAAATGGCGGTGACGGCCGAGCTTGAAAAGGCAGGATTAAAACCTCTATCAATTGAGTTGGGCGAAGTTGATATTGCCGGCGACCCATCGGAGGCAACCTTAACGGAGCTCAATGAAAACCTGAAGCATCTGGGTTTTGAATTGATAGATGATCGCAGAGGCCGCATCATAGAACAAATTAAAAATATCATCGTCGGTCTCATCCACCACGGTGATGGATTGCGCGGCGTCAATCTCTCCACATATCTTGCAGACAAGCTGAAATTAGATTACGGTTACCTCAGTAATCTTTTTTCGGAGATTGAAGGTGGCACCATTGAGAAATACTTTATTGCCCAAAAGATTGAAAAAGTTAAGGAGCTGATCATGTATGATGAACTTACTTTATCACAAATTGCTAATGAATTAGGATACAGCAGCGTGGCGCATTTATCCTCGCAATTTAAAAAGCAGACCGGCCTCACTCCTTCTTTTTATCGTTCACTAAAGGAGAATAAACGCCGCAATATTGAGGACCTGTAAAAGTTATAAACCTTTCCTGTAATTATGTAATGCCTGCAATAACTGGTTAGGTATCTTTGTATCATAAAATGATTAAAGATGACACATACCTATAATATAACCGGCATGACCTGTGCCGGCTGCCAGTATAAAGTACAAACGCTGCTTGGCAAGGTGCCGGGCGTAACTGATGTTAATATTGATCTTGAAAAAGGAACGGGAGATGTTACCATGTCGCGCCTTGTAGATGCAGCTGAATTAAAAGCCGCGCTGGCGGATTATCCTAAGTACACGCTTACAGAAGTAAGCACGCATAAACCGGCTGCTGCCCCAATTTTTACAGGTGAGGCAGACAAGAGATCATTTGTGCAAACCTACAAACCTGTGCTTTTGATATTCGCTTATATTACCGGCTTATCAATACTCATCACCGCAACAAACGGCGGCGACTGGATGATGGGTATGCGCATTTTTATGGGCGGTTTTTTCCTCATCTTTTCATTTTTTAAGATGCTGGATGTTTCCTCGTTTGCCGATAGCTATGCCATGTACGATATTGTTGCTAAAAAGGTACGCGCCTGGGGTTATGTATACGTATTTGTAGAGCTGGGTTTGGGAGTGGCCTATACTATAAATTTTAATCCCTTTATGACCAATTTAGTTACACTAATTGTGATGGTTGTCAGCATCATCGGTGTACTGCAAAGCGTGTTCAATAAAAGAGCGATCAAATGCGCTTGTTTAGGATCAGTGTTTAACCTGCCCATGAGCACTATAACCATTATCGAAGACGGTTTGATGATAGCAATGAGCGCTGTAATGCTGGCGCTTACGGTATAAGCTGTTTAGCTCCAATCAAATGTAACAACCTTCCCGTCAAGCTTCCATTTGGTGGGTTGGTTGGTTTCCATCCAATCGAGGGGTTCACCAACAGGCTGCGGTTTAGCCGCCTCCGCAAAAGCTTTCCTGATAGCAACTTTGTGTTCGGCATTCAGGAAAGATGGATCAGCAGAAATAAATAAAGGCGATCCGCTTTGCGCCACTAATTGCAGCCATTGCTTGGTCCTGTTCCAGGCAACATCTTTGGTTATACCCACACAATCACCATCAGCGGCGTAAAAGGTATTGTTCTGTGGCAGCCTGTATGCCAGCGTATTAACGCCCATTTTACGGGTACGCTCCCACTCTTTGCCGCTGGTGTCATCACCAATTCGGTTCAGCTCAAACAAACCGGCCGATAAATGGCTCATGGTATTACAACCGATGAGGTACATATTACCGGCACTTTCCCGGATAGCCCTGTACATATTCAGGATGATCTCCGCATTGGTTTTAGTTTGATCGGCAAAGTGCCAACCCGGTTGTGTAAGGTCTTTTCCCATTTGCATCCCCCACCTGCCAAATATGTCCCATGAGCTAAAATCGTGCTTCACCATTTCATAACCCCATTGGCGGTACAAGGATATGTTATGTTTAATCTGCTCAATGTTTTCCTGTATCGATGGGTCTAAAATCGGCGATTTCACATCGTCGCGGTTTTTTATCGCTGGTGCCAATCTGCTTTTAGGGGTATCTAAGCGGGCTATCAATGGCCTTGTCCATAAGCCGGGGCGCATACCCATAACTTTTATTTCGCCAGCCATTTTAGCCATGTCCTCAAATTTCTCATTATGTTTTGAGAAATCATCAGCCTGCTCCCAGCCATCGTCAATCACAGAGAATGGCTTGTTACCACTCGCGGCAAATTCAGACATGGCTTTAGTAAAGTCATTTATAAATTTTTGCGAATTATTACCATAAGCAAAATACCAGTCATTTATACCGTATACAGGCTGTTTTGGTAAACGAGGGCGCTCGCACATCATTTTGCAGAAACGGGTTGTGGTAGCAAACGCGTTCTCGCCGACACGGCTTATCGTTGTAACAATATCTGCACCATGTAATTTACGATTACCCAACTTAACACCTTCACCCCCGGATTGGGTATCTAAGGTCAACTCTATTGTATCGGACTTAATACCCCACCAGCAAATGGTGTTGCATCCTGTTTTTACGCCAAAACCTGCAGTTTGCTTATCATCATGCAGCATTACATACCACGGGTTTTTTGTATCAGCATCAGGGGCTTTCCAGCCTAAGTCGCCGTAAGAACGTTCCCAGTGGTCGCCAAGTACTTTGCCGTATTGCTTGGTTTGATATTGCCAAACCAAACGCACACCTTTCAGATCAGCAGTTGGTGATTGAATATAAACACCTTTTGAATTGCTGTTTGATCTGATCTCTATAGTTATCCCTTTATCCGAGAACTCATTTCCCCGGCGTTTAAGCATAAACCAATCGCCATCTGCCATTGCCCAAACTTCATCAGGGTCATTAACAAGTTGTACGCCACCTGCGGTTGCGTAAGTAATACGGCTGTAAAGTGTTGCTGCTAAAACTGTTGATGACAGTTTAATGAAGTTGCGTCTTAGCATAATATTTGGCAAATGTTTGAGCGCTCAAGGTATAAAATAATCATACAAAAGTTTGTAACAAATTAGCTTTGCTGCGCTCTAAAAACTACGCATTCTTAAATCTAAATTGCAGCCATATGAACTGGAAATTTTTTTCGAGAAAAAAAGCACCTGATAAACCGCGTAAAAGCGTTTTCCGAGAATGGGTTGACGCCATTGTTTTTGCAGTTGTTGCCTCTACCATTATTCGCTGTTTGCTGTTCTCGGCGTATGCGATACCATCAGCATCAATGGAAGGTAGTTTGCTTACCGGCGACTATCTCTTTGTAAGTAAGATCGCTTACGGTGCGCGCATGCCCATGACGCCGATATCTATCCCCTTTCTGGAGTCGACCATTTTTGACGGCAAAGTAAAAACGTATTGGGACGGCTGGCAGCTGGGTTACCACCGCTTACCGGGTTTAGGCAATGTAGAAAGAGGTGATGCAGTTGTTTTCAATTATCCTGGTGAGGTTGTACCCCGCCCGGTAGATATGCGCGCGCACTTTATCAAGCGCTGCGTTGGTATTGCCGGCGACGTTATTGAAATAAAAAATGGCAAAGTATACGCAAACGGAAAATATGAACCGCTTGCACCTGAAGGCCAAACATCATACATGGTGACAACAGACGGAACAGACCTTAACCCGGATATGATCATTAATCTTAAAATAGATGTCAGATTGCAATACAGCCCAAGCCTTTATGAGATGATCATACCACCGGCAAGTTTAGCTGAATTAAAGAGTTACTCCAATATAAAAGCGATAAAAGAGGTTATAGAGCCCGCAGGAGAATACAATGCACAGATCTTTCCCCATAACGAAAGATTCAAATGGAGCCAGGATAATTTTGGCCCTTTGACCCTTCCCAAGCGAGGTATGACCATTAAACTGAATGATTCTACCATGGCACTTTACAGCCATGCTATTGAAGCTTATGAGCATAATAAAATTGAAAGAAACGGCAATAATATAGTTATCAATGGCAAGCCTGCAGATAGCTATACCTTTAAAATGGATTACTACTGGATGATGGGCGATAACCGCCACAACTCTGAAGATTCGCGCTATTGGGGTTTTGTGCCTGAAGATCATATTGTTGGTAAGGCAAAAGTTGTATGGATGAGTACAGACAGTGCCGGCAGCGGATTAAACCACATACGTTGGAACAGGATATTTAAAGGGATTAAATCTTACTAAAATAACACTCATAAAAAAACAGCATTGACTCATCAATGCTGTTTTTTTATGCCGTAAGCGGGCGTCCAATAGCGAACAATTTAGTGTAACAATTCCGCGCAATACAAATTGTTATATATATGTAAGGTATTGATTATTAAATATTTATAATAATGGCATTTACTTTGATGCATGGGTAATACATACCAAAGCATGAAAGAAACAAGGTATATTATAAGGCGTACTTTATCGCAGGAGCGGTTTGAGATTTTGTGGACAAAGCACAAGAACGGACAAACCACATTAAAAGACCTTGCTGAAATGGATGAGATCATAAACCGGGATGCAGGCGTTAGACGTTTTGTGCTTGAGGAAATGGCTACACAAGATTTTCCAGGCAGAGATGAAAACCTAAATCCACGCAACACAGTACAACCATCAGGCTTTTTCAACAAGCTATTGGCAAAAATAAAGTCCGTTTTTAAACGTTTATTTGGCGAAGAGCAGCAAGCATCTTTTGTTAATTTTCCCAGCTCCTACTAATCTATCGGTAGGGTAAACCAAAACTGGCTCCCCTCACCCCACTGGCTCTCTACTCCTATATTCCCATCATGGCGTTTGATAATGTCTGAACTGATGTACAAACCAAGGCCCAGGCCCGAAAATTGGTGACCAAGCGCATCAACACGGTAGTACCTGTCAAACAAATGAGGCAATTTCTCAGGGTTAATACCGATGCCGTAATCCTTTACAATCACTCTTGCATCGCTACCTACCTGCTCAAGGGTAATATCTATCTTTTTTGATTGTGGCGAATATTTTATAGCGTTGCCAACAAAGTTTACCAGTACCTGGTCAATACGGCGGTAATCGGCATAAACAAACAATTCATCAGTACCGTTAATAGATATCTCATGATCACTGCCTTGACTGATATGGTCACAACTGTCTCTAACCAATTCAGAAAGGTTAAATCTGTTTTTGCTTAGCGCCAGTTGCCCCTGCTGTATCTTGGTAACATTGAGCAAGTCGTCTAACAGATGTACAAGCTTATTCAAGTTATTGCCTGCCTTTGCAGTAAAGGTTTTAAATTTATCAGATACAGGCTCTGTTTTAACCAGCTTCTGCAAAATTTGTAACGATGCATTTAATGATGTGATAGGCGTTTTTAATTCGTGACTGGCAACGCTGATGAACTCATCTTTACGCTTTTCAATTTCTACATCATCCGTAATATCCTGCAAGGTTCCGCTAAACCGGGTGGCTTCACCATCCTGATCAAAGATCACCTTGCCTTTAGCCCGCACTACCCTCCGCTCACCAGACTGCAAACTGTTAACGGTATAAGAAATATCATAATTACCGTCAGAGCCAGGTTTCATAGTATCGATGATAGCGTTGCTAACGCGCTCCCTATCTTCGGGCACGATGGCTTCAATTGCGCTGGATAAAGCAATTTCCGGGGTATGCGGCAAGCCAAACCAATCAGCTACACGCTTATTGGCTACGAACCTATTGGTTTTAGGGTCAAGTTCCCAAGTGCCCAGTTCTGCTGCCTCAATAGCAAATTGCAATTGAGTTGCCGTTTCATCTATGGTCTTTAATGCCTTTACGTTTGTAGTGGTCTCATGGCATATTACCAATGCACCGCCCGATGTACCATCTTCTGTTATTACGGGGCTGTAACTGTAGGTCCAGTAAACTTCATCGATCTTGCCATCCCTAAACATCGGTACCAGCTCATTTTCGCTGTAAGTCGATTCGCCATGCAGGGAGCGCTCGATCTGCGGTTCAACTGCCGACCATATTTCCTGCCAGCTTTCTTTGCCACTACGACCCAAAGCCGACGGGTGTTTACCTGATGCCCCCAAACTTGGCCGGTAGGCGTCGTTGTAAAATTGGATATGATGTCTACCCCAAAACAAGAACATCGGGAAACGGGAACGTAGCATTGTGCTTACTGTAAGCAACAAGCTTTGCGGCCAGGTATCAGGCGTTCCTAAAGTAGTAGCAGACCAATCAAATGTGCGGATCCGTTCTCCCATCTCGCCACCACCCTCCAGATATTTATGATAAAGTGGCTGCGGGATCGTTTTCTCAGGCATGTAGATGTAAATTGTTTATGGTTAAATTGTAAAGCTAAGTAAATGTTTTAGATAAAATCATTTATCCACTAACTGTAACTTTTTCATTTCAATTCGGGGCGTAAATTTAATTTTTTGATATTTAAGCAGCAATACCATAGCATGAAGAAACTTCTACTCTTAGCCTTAGCGATAATTCCATTCTATTCTTACTCTCAAAAAAAGCCGCTCGATTTTAACGTATTTGATGGATGGCAGAACATAACAGCCCAGCGTATAAGCGATAATGGCAAATGGGTTGCTTTTGTGATTAAGCCACAGGAAGGTGATGCAACACTAAATGTAGTAAACAGCAATGGTAAGAAAAAAACAAGCATAGCAAGGGCCGACACCGTACGGTTCACATCAGACAGTAAATATGCTGTTTTTTTAATACGTCCCTTTTATAAAGATGTAAGGCAGGCAAAGATCAAAAAGAAAAAGCCGGCTGAGTTCCCAAAGGATACTTTGGGTATCATGTCGCTTGCAGACGGTAGGATTCAAAAAATTCATGCTATTAAAACTTTCAAAATAGCAGAAAAGTCGGCAGTAATAGCTTTCCTATCTCCTGCCGATACGTTGAAGAAACCGGCTACATCCGATACTTCAAAAAAAGCAATAGCTAATACTATCGCGCCACCTGTTAAAGAAGGCGCAGAACTTACCGTGAAACAATTACCTAACGGTAAAACACGTCTGTTTCAAAACGTGAGTGACTTCCAACTTAGTAAAAATGGTAAATGGCTTGCCTACTCGGTAACTGCTCCTAAGAAAAATAAAAGTGTTCAGTCCGGTTTGTTCATCTACGATGTTGATCATAATGTAGTAAAGCTGTTGAGCACAGGTAAAGGCAATTATAAAAGCATAGCATTTGATGATGATGGTAAGCAATTAGCCTTTGCTGCGGAGAAAAATCCCGAGAAGGCTCAGGTGAAGCCATTTAAACTTTATTATTACAGCCAGGGAAAGGATAGCGCCGTTGTAATTGCTGCGGAAGGCAGCGCCGGCATGCCTCTGAAATGGTCGGTAAGTGGTGATGCCCGCATTCAATTTAGCAAGAGTGGCGCTAAGCTGTTTTTTGGTACTGCCCCAATTCCTAAACCTGTAGATACTACACTCGTGGATTTTGAACATGCCCGTTTAGATGTCTGGAATTATAAAGATGATTACCTGCAGCCGCAGCAACTAAAAAACCTCCAGCGCGATCTGAAACGCAGCTATCAGGCGGTTATTAATGTAAAAGAAGCTTCACGTAAAGTGATACAGCTGGGCGATGTCGGTGTGCGCGATATTATCCTGGCTGATAATAATAAGGATGCACCCTTTGCTTTGGGCCTTACAGATACCGGCGCCCGTGTACAATCGCAATGGGAAGGTGGCTCACAGCAGATAGCTTACCTCATAAATACCACTACCGGCCAGCGACAAAGGATCAATGACAGACTTAAAGCGCGTTATAGTATTTCACCTGACGGCAACTTTGTGCTTTGGTTTGATAGTGGGATGCAAAAGTGGTTCACTTACGATGTGAACACCGGCAAGAAAAAAAATATCACATCTGCCATTACCACCAAACTTGGAGATGAAGAAAATGATGTACCGGATGATCCTTCATCATACGGCGTTGCGGGTTGGGAAGCCAGGGACAAGCACGTTCTGATCTACGACAGGTACGACATTTGGAAGATTGACCCTGCTACCGGCCGCGCCAACAACTTTACAGATGCAATAGGCAGGCGCAATAAAATTGAATTCAGGTACAACCCCGCCGACCCGGAAGAGAAATTCATCCCAACCAAATCTACATTATGGTTGATTGCCCAGGACGATAAAACAAAACGATGGGGTTACTATACCAAACCTATAGCAGGCGAAGGTGAGCCCAAATTAGTAACCATGGAAGCCATGAAATACAGCGATCTTTTAAAAGCTAAAGATGCCGATGTATTTATCTATACAAAGGAAAGCTACACAAAATCACCAGACCTTTACGTTTCCGGCAATCTAAAGCAGGAGGTGAAGCTCAGCGATATTAATCCGCAGCAAACAAAATATAATTGGGGCACTGCCGAATTGGTGGAATGGACTACGCCGAAAGGACATAAATCCAGAGGTATTTTATACAAGCCTGAAAATTTTGATCCGTCAAAACGTTACTCGCTAATTGCTTATTTTTATGAAAAGCTTACAGATGGTTTGTATAACTATATTCCACCTGCGCCTACCCCTTCAAGGTTACCTATTAGCTGGTTTGTAAGTAACGGCTATCTGGTTTTTGCGCCTGATATTAGTTATGAAGCGGGGCATCCCGGAGCATCAGCCGTGGATTACATCAACTCAGGTGTCGAAGCATTAAAGAAAAACCCTTGGGTTGATGGCAGTCACATAGGCATACAAGGGCAAAGCTGGGGTGGCTACCAGGTCGCCTACCTCATTACTCAAACCAATATGTATGCAGCGGCCTGGGCAGGGGCGCCCGTTGCCAACATGACCTCTGCGTACGGTGGCATCCGCTGGGAAAGCGGTGTTAACAGGCAGTTTCAGTATGAAAAAACACAAAGCCGCATTGGCGCTACCCTTTGGGATAAGCCGGAACTGTACATTGAAAACTCACCATTATTTCAATTACCCAAAGTTAAAACGCCTGTTGTTATCATGAGCAACGATGCCGATGGCGCTGTGCCGTGGTACCAGGGTATAGAAATGTTTACTGCCCTTCGCCGTTTAGGTAAGCCGGTGTGGCTTCTGCAGTACAATGATGAGGCCCACAACCTCGTAAAACGTCAAAACCGCAAAGACATTACTATACGAGAAGCACAGTTTTTTGATCATTACTTAAAAGGTGAACCAATGCCGGTTTGGATGGATAAAGGCGTGCCTGCAGTTGATAAGGGTAAGGACTGGGGATTAGGGTATTAATTAGTGAGTGGTCAACATTGAATTGGGAGTGATTGAAATTTAATCACAAAGACACATCCTTCCCCCTCCCTCATATTGACCACTCACCCCTCACTATCCAGGTAATAATGCCTGATGCAATTTAGCCTTTCGTCCAATTCGTAAATTAATGGAGTTGCTGTTGGAATATCCAGCTTTGCAACATCATCATCACTAAGGTTTTCAATGTATTGCACCAGTGCCCTTAAGCTATTGCCGTGCGCGCAAATGATCACCTTTTTGTTTTCGCGAATTGCCGGCACAATGCTTTCATGCCAGAACGGCAATGCTCGCACCATGGTTTCACTTAAATTCTCTGTTAATGGTAATTCGCGGTATGTTAGGTCACGGTAGCGCAAGTAATGGCCGGGAAAGCGTTCATCCTGCTCGGTAATAGCAGGCGGGTGCTCATGCGGAAAGCGACGCCATTTATGTACCTGCTCTTCTCCATATTCGCAACAGTTTCATCTTTGTTTAAGCCCTGCAGCGCACCATAAAAACGCTCATTTAAACGCCATGATTTATGAACAGGTATCCAAAGATTATCCATTTGCTCCAAGGCAAAATGCATGGTTTTGATACTTCGTTTTAGTACAGATGTAAAACCGATATCAAACGTATAACCTTTTTCAGCAAGTAGCTTACCGGCTTCTATGGCTTGCTGTAAGCCGTTTGCGGATAGGTCTACATCTGTCCAACCGGTAAAGCGGTTTTCCAGGTTGTAAATGCTTTCTCCGTGGCGTAACAGCACCAATTTCTGTATTTCTTCTTGCGCCATATTATTTTTGCTAACACGTTTTAGTAATGCTTAAAACGCTATGTTTGTTAATTGATTTTGTTTAGATTGCATTATAAACCAATTTAACCTTAATTATTATGATACCAACCACACCTGTCGCCGTCAAAAATGAAATTGCCAATCCTGCTCCTTTGGGGCTTTGCGCATTTGGTCTCACCACCGTTTTGTTGAACATCCATAACGCAGGATTTTTTGACATGAATGCTATGATACTGGCAATGGGCATATTTTACGGAGGCCTCGCTCAAATAATAGCCGGCATCGTTGAAGTTAAAAAGAACAATACATTCGGTTTAACAGCTTTTACATCTTATGGTTTTTTCTGGTTGTCATTAGTAGGCTTGATTGTGATGCCTAAACTTGGTTGGGCACCAAAACCATCAGAAACAGCAATGTGCGCTTACCTGTCAATATGGGGAGTTTTCACTTTATGCTTATTTTTTGGCACGCTTAAATTGAGCAGGGCATTACAGTTTGTCTTTGCATCATTGACAATTCTTTTTTTCTTATTGGTTTGGGGCGATGCCAGCGGAAACGAAACCGTAAAGCATTTTGCAGGCTTTGAAGGAATAATATGCGGACTATCTGCCATTTACACCGGTATTGCCAACGTACTAAATGAAGTATATGGCCGAACCGTTTTACCAATCGGGGCAAAATAGCATCGTTTAATTGTTTTCTTGCTAACTTGCGCAAGTGAAAGATTACAAAAAATATTACGTTATACCTGCCACACCCGAAGAACTGTACATGGCGTTGACAAACCCTCTAACTATTCAATTATGGACGGGGGAATCTGCGGAGATGTCAGACGAGCCCGGAACTGAATTTTCTCTTTGGGAAGGTGCGATCGTTGGCAAAAACCTGGAATTTGAACAGAACAAAAAAATTGTTCAACAATGGTACTTCGATGGCCAGCCGGAGGAGTCGATCGTAACCATTAAACTTCACCCCGATAAACATGGTACATCTGTTGAACTAAGACATACAAACATCCCTGATGAGGCCTACGATGATATTACGGAGGGCTGGAACGAAACCTATATGGGCGGATTAGAAGACTTTTTCTCGTTTTAATTCCAATGCTCTTTTAAATAAGAAAGCCGCTCTTTATTGAAGAGCGGCTTTCCTATTTAACAGTATTGTTGATTAGTAAAGAGTGAACTCTACACGGCGGTTTTTCTGACGACCTGCTGCAGTTTTGTTACTTGCAATAGGTTGAGTTTGACCGTAACCTGTAGCCTCGATACGAGATGGATTAGCACCTTTTTCAACAAGGAATGTTTTAACAGATTCTGCACGGTCTTTAGATAAACGCATGTTTAAGTCTTTAGAACCGGTGTTATCAGTATGACCTGCTAATTTCAAGCTAAAGTTTTTATCAACCAATAGGCGGGCTACTCTCTCCAGACTTGGGTATGATTTAGCGCGAATGGTAGCTTTACCTAAGTCGAACTCGAGATTTTTGATCGCTTCGTTAACTACACGGCGGTCTTCTTCTGTTACAACTACTACCGGTTTAGCCAACGGACAACCAGAACCATCCACCGCAGTACCTGCAGGTGTGTTAGGGCATTTGTCGTTTACATCAACTACACCGTCGCCATCGCTATCTGTGGTTAGTTTAGCCAAATCTGCTTTAGTTGCATCTAAATCACTTCTTAGCTGTGCACTATTTGCTTTTTCAGCATCAATTTGTGCTTGTAGCATTTGCTTGGTTTGCGCATTTTTCCATAAGTACTCTGTACGCATAGAATTAACCGGGTTGTAGGAAGCTAACTCCGGTTTTCTGCCGCCACCTAAAGCGAACTCTAAACCGATGTGCGCATAAGAGAACCTATCATTAGTTGATCCGGTTTTGTTGCCATCGAAATTATCAGAGCCAACAAAATTAACGTTGTAACCCAAATCAAGGTTAACGCCCGATCCTAAACCAATTTTAAGACCTAAACCAACAGGAATAAAATATTCGGTTATGCTCTCGTCATTGCTTTTAAAATTAACAGGAGAACCGCCATCAGGATTTAAAACAGGTTTGTAACCCATCATACCCCAGCCTGCTGTAACATATGGGCGGATTGCGCTTTGGTGATGCATCCAGTTAATATTAGCAAGGGTGATATTGGCACTTAAACTCGCTGCATAATTTAACTTGGTTTCAAATGCAGCCGGCGTTCCCGGTTGGCCGTTTTCGCCACTTACTTTACCTCTAAAGAAATCGGCCTGGATACCGAACGCTGGTAAAATTTGTTTTTTAATGTAAGCGCCATAACCTAATTGACTTGTTGGGTTTCTAAAATCCTGACTTCCATTAGGACCAAAGATCGTGTATGGTGTAAGTAAACCACCATTTACACCAATAGACCACGTGCGGAACGCGCCGTCGCCTGAAAATGGTTGTACATAATTTTTGTTAGTTGCCATTGTGTCTGGCGATTGGGCAAATAATTTTCCGCCAACCATCAAACCTGTCATCAGTAGGGATGCTTTTTTTAGATGTGTTTTCATGTTGCTCGTTTTTAGGTTTCCTGAGAAAATGCACTCAAGGTTACTCCGGCAAGGGCAACATTAATGCCATCAGAGTTTTTTTAAGCAGTGATAGCAGTTTGAACTACCAGTATGTTTAGCTGATTACGCGTTTAAACGCTGATTTGACACTAACACATGTCTGCATTATACACCTGCACAAAAGTCGACTTCTTACAACTTTTAGCTTTATCGCTTTTGTGTGACCTTAAAACTATACAAAAAAGGTATGCAATACCTAAACTATCTATGTTTTAAACACACTTGAAATCAGAAAAAAGAAACAATTTATATTGAATATTAGAAGAGCGAAACTGCCTATGATGCAGGGTGGATGATCACTTCCCATTTAATATCAGCACCGGCTTTATATAAAGTAGCAGCTACCGAGCAGTATTTGTCTAAAGAAAGTTCAATGGCTTTTTTTGCCTTGTCCTCATCAACAGTACCATATAAATGAAATTCGAGATCAATATCTTCCCACAATGACGGTTCTTTGCCGGCCTCGCGGTCACCCTTGATAACCATCTTGTAATCAACAACATCCTGGCGCTGTTTCTTCAATATGGTGATCACATCAATAGCGCTGCATCCGCCCAAACCCATCAACAACATTTGCATTGGGCGTACGCCATAATCCTTGCCTCCGCTTTCTGTACTGCTGTCCATTTTTACGGTATGGCCATATTCGTCGGTGGCTTCAAAACCAAAATCGCCGCTAACCCGGGAAAGATTTATAGTAGGCATATGTAATGTTTTTATTGCGCTAAGTTAAGCTTTTATTCAAAAACCTACCACAAAGCAACTCATTAGCTTATTTGATAAAGATGATGCTGCAGGTGCTCGATGTAATCTGCTGCCAAAAATTCAACAGTATGTAAATTGACTCCGTGTTTACCGGTATCGCACAGAGCAACTCTCCTTTCAGGAGGATAATGTTTAAGTACCCTGGCAATTTGATAATTAAGGTGCTTCCATAGCTGTATGAGGTCTTTTGAACTTGCCTCGCTATAGTATTGTGCTGCAACCCACTCATCCTGATGATAAATAAGCTTAAATCCGTCTTCATAGGTTGCCCTTACAAAACGCTGAAGGTTCACGTTTGCACTATCTATCAAATGACCCAAAATTTCTTTGTTGTTCCACTTCCCCATATTTACAATATTATCCCAATCAACGATTTCTGCCTTCGCATCTACAAAATCATTTACGGCATTTTCTAATTCAAAGGCTTTGTCTTCCATATAATTTCAGTGTATAAATCTGCTAAAAGCGGTTAATTATTCAAAATAGATTATCTTCATCCCTGTAAACATTTATCATGGCCTTAAATTATATCTGGATAGCTTTCTTCATTATTGCCTTTGTTATCGCCTTTATCAAAATGGTTTTCTTTGGCGATACTGATGCATTTAAGCTATTGGTAGATGGCATGTTTGATAGCTCAAAGGCATCGGTAATGGATATTGCCTTGCCACTTGCAGGTAACATGATACTTTGGCTGGGTATCCTCAATATTGGCGAACGCGCAGGTGCCATCAACTTTTTGTCGCGCGTTGTTGGGCCGTTTTTAAGCCGTTTGTTTCCTGAGGTTCCGCGCAATCACCCTGCAACCGGCCAAATGATGATGAACTTCTCAGCTAATTTATTGGGTTTAGATAACGCTGCAACTCCGCTGGGTTTAAAAGCCATGGGAAGTTTGCAGGAACTTAACCCCAACAAAGATACCGCATCTAATGCGCAGATCATGTTTTTGGTACTGCATACGTCCGGTTTGCAATTGTTGCCGGTAACCATTATCGCTCAGCGGTTTATACTTCATGCTAAAGACCCAGCTGATGTTTTACTGCCTTGCATTATAGCTACTTACGTAGCTACAGTTGTAGGGATGATCGCTGTTGCTATCTGGCAAAAAATAAACTTGTTTGATAAGGTGGTGATTGCCTGGCTTGGCGGTTTAACGTTATTTGTTGGCGGGCTGGTTTGGTTTTTTACTACACAGCTCGATAAGTCGCAGATTACCACGGTATCAAAAGTGAGCAGCAATTTTTTACTTTTTGCCATCCCGGTGATATTTATTATCGGCGCGATGCGTAAAAAGGTAAATGTATTTGAGAGCTTTATAGATGGCGCAAAATCCGGTTTCGATGTTACCATCAAGATCATCCCATACCTGGTTGCCATGCTGGTTGCCATAAGCGTGCTACGTACCAGTGGCGCACTTGATTATCTCAACAGCGGCGTAAAATGGGCTGCGGTACAAATGCACCTCGACACGCGTTTTGTAGATGCGCTACCTGTTGCCTATATGAAGCCCTTAAGTGGTTCAGGCTCAAAGGCCATGATGATCAGTACCATGCAAACCTACGGGCCGGATAGCTTTGCAGGTAGACTTGGTTCGGTATTCAACGGTTCGGCAGATACTACTTTTTATATTGTGGCGCTTTATTTCGGTTCCGTTGGTATCAAAAAATCACGATATGCTATACCGGCAGGCCTGCTGGCAGATCTTGCCGGTGTGATAACAGCAATTTTTGTTTCTTATCTTTTCTTTGGATAGTCGGCTTAGTGTGCTTGAAGGTTCTTTGCAACGCTTAACTATCAACCTATTACGTGTAAGTTGTCATGCACATTTCCCTTGTAATCAGGTGATCAACTGATAATCTTTTTTATCATGCAACCGTATGGCGGCACCGTGCGTATAAAAGCCCGTGTAACATATATGTTATACGCCCTGGTTTAAACGAATTGATTATTGACGGACGCTTGATGGGCAAAAATTTTACCAAAAATTTATTCATTGTTTTTGCGTTGCTTGTTAGTTGGCAAAATTTACAAGCACAAACTATAACAATAGGCGCAGTAGATCCGGGCCCGTATGGGCAAGGCTCAACTATTGCAGCGCCAATTACTATTGACAATACCTCCGGCTGCATCAATTTACCAACCAACGTATTCAAGCTTTATTTATCGGATGCCTCGGGTAACTTTGGCTCACAGGTGCAGATCGGGAGTTATACCGGTTTTTACGCAACCTTTGTAAATGGTATCATCCCAACAGGAACCCTTGCTGGTGCAGGCTACCGCGTTAAAGTAGTATCAACAATTCCTGCGGTTACGAGTACGATATCGGCACCGTTCTCGATCAACACCTCTGCCGGTGTTATAGCTGCCACATCATCACAAACGCTCGGTTCAGATCCCGAAGTTTTTGGTACTTGTGTAGGTTCGCCAGGGATAACGCCTTATTCGTTTATCAATAATTCTACTACCGGTTCTATGGTTACCGGTACCTTCATAAACGAATTTGACAAAGCCGTAGAGGCGACAAATCAATCATTTCCAACTAACTTTAATGCCAAGGCAAGTAATTATACGGTTGTTGTAAAGGCTGTAAACGGAGGCACTGTTGGTACAAAAGCTTATTCGCTGATCAATAATATAGTTTTCCGTAATCTTGGAGGCAGCGGCGATAACGTCTACTGTCTCGGCGCATCATCTGTAGCAAACTTTACCGTTACTATTGATGCAGGCGCTAACAACGGCATCAGATATAACTATCCCGGAATGACTTATAAAGTCAGCTGGGGCGACGGCACTACAAGTGTTTATACCTATTGCCAATTGGTGGCTGATAATGGTGTATTATCTCATACCTACACACGGTCTTCTTGCGGTAATAAGCCGGACAATCAGAATATAAACGTATTTAAGGTAGATATAACGCCGGTAAATCCCTACTGTTCTACAACCGTAACGCCATCCTCCGCGTATGCGAAAATATTAAGCCCACCTACTAACCGTTTTAGTTACCCGGTAGCAGCATGTACCAACACCCCGGTGAAATTTGATAATACATCAGAACCGGGTATGGATCCCAACAGTACCAGCCTGCAATGCCAAAATCAAAATGCGCAATACACCTGGCTTGTTGATGATGTTGCAGTAGCTTTCAATAAAAACCTAAACGATCCGTTTATTTATACCTTTACAACTCATGGTGTTCACAAGGTCACCCTCCGGTTACAAAACAATACGGGTTTATGTACTGCTGTAGACGCTTCGGAAAACATTTGCGTACAGGATGCCCCCATTCCAAATTTTGATCTTCCAACACAAGCCTGCCTTAGTTCCGGATCGATAACGCCGGTAAGTACTTCAGTTGTGGATGAAATCTGCAATACCAGCACAACGTATAACTGGGTAAAAGTATCGGGGCCTGCGGGTGTAACTTTTAATGCAGCGCTTAAAACACCAACTTTAAACTTTACACAAATAGGTGTTTATCAATTCAGGTTAGATATTACAACTCCAAGCTGTGGTACTGTTCAGGGGCCGGTTAAAACCATAGTTGTGAATGATACTCCTATTGCCACCCTATCTCCAAACACCACAATATGCACAGTAAATTCGCCCGTCAGTTTCGATCCAAGCGCTGGCGATACTAAAACCATTTTGACGGGCACCGCTCAACCCGATGGCACAACTTACACCTGGACGCTTAACAACGGCGCTACGTTTGCAATCGGCAGCGATAGCCATACCCAATATCCGCAGATCATTTTTCCAACTGTTGGAAACTACATAGTAACCGTTACACATCAAAACAATTGCGGTACATCAACATCTACTCAGGAAATAACGGTTGCGCAGGGTCCTACCGTAACAGCAACAGCCACGTCTCCTATTTGTGAGGGTAATGCAGCCAGTGTCACTGGCTCTCCCGGCGTTGGCGGTATTGTCACCAAAATAGAATGGTCAACAGCCTCAGGTGGCACTTTTGCAGATAAGAATGCAACGTTTACAAGCTATACACCATCAGCAGCAGACATTGCCGCCGGGCAGGTTGTGCTAACCTACACTGTCACCACATCGTTGGGTGGCGCCTGCGGTACAGTGTCAAAAAACGTTGTGGTACAAATAATTAAAAAGGCTACTGTAACAAGCTTAGCAACAGATGGAATATGCAGCGGAGTGAATTTTAAATACACGATAACATCGGCAACTGCAACAGATTTTTCATGGACGGCAGCACTGACAAGTGGTACTGCAACCGGCTTTGGTGCAACCGGTAGCGGAAACACCATCAACGACCTGATAACCAACACCAGCAACAGTAATGCTACAGTAACTTATACCATAACGCCATTTACAAATGGTTGCTCCGGTACACCATTTGCGCTAACGCTTACCGTTTATCCCCAGGCTATCGGCGGTACAGCTACTGCAGACCAAACTACGGTTTGTGCCGAGGGGAATTCGGGGAAAGTAACGTTAGCAGGATACTTGGGTAATATAGTATGGCAGCAATCTGCAGATGGCGGTACAAACTGGACTGATATAACGCCATTACAAACAAGCCCGACCTATAATTACGTCAATCTTACTCAAACAACTGTTTTCAGGGCGCGGTTAACAAGCGGAAGTTGTGGCATTGCAAACTCTGCACCGGCTACAATAACTGTAACACCTACAACACCAGCCGCCAACGCCGGTGCCGATCCTACAGGTTTATGTGCTACCACAGCTTACACTTTACAAGGTAACGATCCGGGGACGTTTGTTGGAGAATGGACACAGGTATCCGGGCCGCCGGTTACCTTTGCAAATGCCGCCAAGTATAATACTGATGTAACCGGCCTTGCAGCGGGCAACACATACACATTTAGATGGACCATTAAAGGTTTATCACCTTGTGGAGATAAATCTGACGATGTGATTGTGAGGGTAAATCCGGATGTTACCGCATCTTTTACGGTCGATGCTCAGGCTTGTGGCACGGGCCCTGTTCAATTTACTAATACTTCAACCGTAACAACCGGCATTAACTTTTTATGGGACTTTGGGGACGGTTCTCCCACCTCTACCGAAGTAAATCCGAAGCATTCATTCCAAGTAGATGGAAATGGCTTGGATAAACAATACACGGTATCGCTAAGTATAATTGGCAATTGTATTAACAGGCCACCCGTTACAAAAACTATTACGTTAAGCCCCGAAACCCCTATAGCAGGAATACAAAAGCAACAAGGTGCAGGCGGTTGCGGAGTACTAACGCTGACAGTAAGAAATCTTTCTCCGGGTACTAACAGCAAATATGAGTTTAGGCTTGTTGATGAAAACAACGTGTTAAAAGAAAGCATCGTTAAAACAAATAATGATAAGTCTGACGCTGTATTTGCTACGCAAACTATAAACCGTGCCGCAACATGGCAGGTGTTTATGATAGCAACCAATAGTTGTGGTATAAGCGCCCAATCAGCGAAGTTAGAAGTACCTGTATCTCCCGGAGGATTAACCTCAGGGATGCAAATACAAGGCAGCCCCACTTCGGTCTGTGTTGGGCAAAGCATCACCTTGATCAATACGTCAACCGGGGGTAGCTCTTTTTTATATACCGTTTACAATGCAGACGGAACAGTAGCCACCACAATACCAAAAACTAATACCGGCAACATTACCTATACTTTTGCCAACCCTGGCGCGTACTATTTCACGATTAAGGCTACAAACGCCGGATGTGGTACTGCCCCCGAATCTGACAAGGTCGGGATAAACGTATACTCGCTTCCAAAACCGTCATTTACTTATACTGTAGATGTTAATAACAAGGTAACTTTTGTAAACACTACGCCATCTGCAGATGGCGTGCCTGCAACAACATTTACCTATACCTGGAAATTCGGTGATGGAACTCCTGATGAATCGAGCTTTAAACCGATGGATCACTCTTATGATTATGTGAACTCGCCGTACACGGTTACGCTTATAGCTAAATCTCCGGCAGGCTGTGAACAGCAAACTACACGACAAATTACCATCAAGTTCCTCGGAGAGCTCTTCCTGCCTAATGCTTTCCAACCGGCATCAAGCGTGGAAGAGTTAAGAACCTTTAAAGCCAAAGGGCAAAAACTAAGGGAATGGAACCTGCAGATATTTAACAATTGGGGGCAGTTGATTTGGCAAACAACCGCACTTGACGGTAACGGCTCGCCTGTTAATGGTTGGGACGGAACATGGAAAGGCCAGCCTGTACCGCAAGGAGTTTATATATGGCAGGCTACGGCCAGGTTTAGCGACGGTTCAGATTGGAAAGGTAATTCCCTTAACGGATCATTGCCAAAACGCACAGGCGTAATACATTTAATAAGATAATGAAAAAGGATTTAGTGCTTTATCGATTTTGGGTGATAGTTTTCATTTCAATGTTCCCGGGCAAATTATTGGCTCAAGATCATATGTATTCGCAATTCTTTAATTCACCTTTATATCTCAATCCGGCCCTGAACGGACAGTTTGAAGGTGACCTGCGCATGAACCTGATCTACCGTAACCAATATACTTCGGTACCCGGTAACCTCCAGTATTTAACTGCCTCGATAGACTACAATGTACCGCGTTTTGGGGGCGGCATCGGCTTGATATTTACCCGCAGCAGTGAGGGAACAGCCTTTTTAAATAAAAACAATATTGCGGGTATATATTCATACAGCGTGGGCTCGCAGGATTATGTGCTGTCGTTCGGCTTACAGGCAGGGGTTACAAATCGTTCGGTAGATTTTAGCAAACTGGTTTTTGGCGATCAGATAGACCCTAATCTGGGTTACATCCCTGGTTCAACTTCCGGTGCCGACAGACCTGACTTTAACAATCGTTTCTTTTTTGACGCGGGAGCAGGTATCAACCTTACGCTTAAAAATTTCAATATAGGTTTGGCGGGGCAACACCTCAACACTCCTAACCAATCTTTTACGGGCACGCCGTCAAAGCTGCCGGTTAGGTTTACAGGCCACGCCAGTTATCGTTATAATTTAACACAAGACGATAATCTTGATGATGAAGACAAATCATATCTCATCCCTTCCGTTATATTTTATAAACAAGGTACCGCGCAGTCTGTAAACGCAGGTTTGCAATACAAACGCAAAAGCATAAACGTAGGTGCCTGGTACCGCACTGCCGGTGCAGGTGGGCCAAATGCATTTGTAGTATCATTAATATTTGACCTGTTCATTAATCGGGAAGGCGGCGAAAAGCTCCGTTTTGGCGTGAGCCATGATGTGCCTGCTGGCGGCCTAAATTACGGCAACACAAGCGGCACAAGCGAAGGTAGCATAGGTTATGAAACCACCCTGCCATCCCGTGAACGCGGCGAACAAAAATTCTATGGTGCCAGCAGATGCTACAATTTTTACTAAATCTTATACCCTATTATTCATAAATTATGAGACATACCCCTCCGCCGTCGCCGAGGATAAACCCACAGAGACGCGAAGCACCGCCTTCAAGAGATTATTTAAAAGACAAATCTGTTAAGAAAAAATCGGCAAAAACGGCAGCCTGGCTTATTGCAGTTGCTATTTTAGTTTTCGGTTTTTTGTTAGCCAAATTTGCGCTATCAGATACCGGCATGTTTAAAGGCCTTCCTGATAGTGATACTGCTTACAAAATTGCAAGGCAGTTTATTATCCCAACCGTGCGATCTACAAATGCACGCTTTGCTGATGACAGCTATAAATTTGCCAAGCAGTCTGATTCTGTTTATGTTATAAAATCATCTTACACCATTAAGTTTGACAGCGGGGAAAACCAAACAACACACTTCACTATCGTGTTAAAATACAAAGGCGGTTTAGGTTCTCAAATAGGTAATTGGAACATGATAAGCCTTGATCAGGATAATTGATCACTATGGAAGAAACGAAAGAGCTGATAGTAACCGCAAACGCAAAAATAACGCACGCTAAATATCAAACAATAGTTACCAGCGATGGCCATAGCATTGTGGTTGATGAACCCGTAGAACTGGGTGGTGGTAATACCTCTATGTCTCCTTTTAATTTGTTACTGGCAAGTTTGGCAAGTTGTACGGCAATTACATTAAGAATGTATATCGACCGGAAAATGTGGATAGTTGACGAGATCAGTATAGATCTTGAAATGTTTAAGACACCAGATGGTACCTTTATAGATAGCAAACTCAAATTTAGCGGAGAGTTAACGGCGGAGCAGATAAAACGGCTTATTACCATTGCTGACGCCTGCCCTATACATAAAATACTTGTGGGCAATGTGACTGTCAATACAGAGATCAGTAATTAACGCATACCATTAACAAATATCTCTATCAGTAGCAGGCGCTTGTTATGTATCTCGTCAAGATGTTCCTTAGCAGGAAATTTGTGCTGTTTGTGAGGTAATGATCCGCCTACTTTGATGCCATGCAATGCATCAAGGAAAACTTCTACAATTTCAACAGGGCTTTCAACATGCTGCAGGTTGCCCTTCTCAATTTCAGTTTGTATGGCTGCAGTAAGTAACCTTATTTCAGCGTTACGTATATCTCCAATAATGTTCCAGATGGTATCAGGCAGGTTTTGTTCATTAACCCGGAAATAGTCAAAGAAGTTGAAGTTGGTTACAATGAAATCATGATGAGTATTTACCTGGTATAAGAAGGCATCTTTCAGGTTTTTAAACTGACCTATCTTTTCTTCCAACCTTGTCAAATAATCTGCTGCCAGCTTGCGCATAACAGCCATGTATAACTCACTCTTATCAGGAAAGTAATAGTACAACAGCGCTTTTGACATAGACAGGTCACCAGCTATCTCATTCATGGTAGTTTTGGCGTAACCATAATGAAGAAAGCGCTGATAAGCAGCATCTAATATTTTCTCACGTTTTATATCCTGTTGATCTATTGTTGTTGAATTCATTTAGGTAAATTCTATTGACTATTTTTAATTGGTGTTCAACAAAATTATTTAAAACCAATGATAAATGTGTCAACCTGACGCTAAATATGATTTTTATATGTTAAAACTTATAAGTTTTTAACAATTGCTATACCGGCTGCAACTGTGATTGCATCTTCGCATACGCCCACAACTGGATCAGCGATCTTGTTTTTTGAACCGATACTTTTACGCAGGAAAAAGCATCCAAATGTTGATCCCAATGCGGCTAAACCGCCCACCAAACCGCCGATAACAACATTTCTATTTTCGCCCTTAAATACCGTAGCGCCGCATAGCGCACCAAATAATATACGTCCGGTTAATCCGGGTGTTGCGATGCGATCTTGCGCAAAAGGCAGTTTGTCTCCAATCAGCTCCCCTGCAGCCAACACCTTAAATACTTTTGATGTCGGCATTGCCTGGATAAATTTTAATGGAGAATTCTCAATACTCGGTGACGGGTGCCTGCTGTATATATGCGACAATACCGCAGGTGCATACATTGAACGCATGCCGGCTATAACTCCTAAGCCTGCTGCCCTGCTATATGTTTTGGCTACTGATAAACTCATCGTTTTGATTTTGCAGTTACAACATTGAAAAGATTTATTGTGTTTGTTAAAATATTTAAATCAACAATTAAAGCGGCACGTTATAACTTAAACTACTATTATGAAAATACATGAAGATAATGCCTTAGGTGCATTGGGGAGTGCGATAGGCAGGGGTTTATTAGCCGGATTGGCCGCAACTGCAGCCATGACACTGTCGCAGATGATTGAAATGAAGATCACAAAACGCGAAAGCAGTAACGCGCCAGTTAAAGTGGCTAAAGAAACTGCCGGGATTGCCCCTGCTTCGCCGGAAGAAAAACCTAAGCTGAACCAGGAGATACATTGGAGTTACGGTACGGCCTGGGGAGTTGCGCGTGGGTTGATCGGCCTTACCGGTTTAAAAGGACTGCCCGCTACCCTTATTCATTTTGGCGCGGTTTGGGGTACAGCCTTAATTATGCTGCCAAAACACAACGCAGCAAAATCAATTGATGAGCAAGAACCAAAAGAAATTGCCATTGACGCGCTGCACCACGGCGTTTATGCACTTGCCGCCGGTTTGGTTTACGATGCACTTGATGCCGGCAGCCGCCGCGAACGCAAACTGCGCAAGGTTGCTAATGACTTAAAAACGCTGATAGCAAAGTTTAAATAATAAGTACAAAATGAAAGAGCCGCACCAATTACGGTGCGGCTCTTTACTTATATGGAATTGTTGATTTGGCTTATTCTACAACAAATTCAGGTTTCTTCTCCTCTTTCTTTTTGCCAAAGAAATAGTTTTTAAGATTAACTCTGATAATGTACATACATGGTACCAATATTAGTGTGATGATGGTTGCAAAACCTAAACCAAAGATCATTGTCCAAGCCAAAGGTCCCCAGAAAGCAACGTTATCACCACCAAAGTGAATATGCGGTTCAAAGTGAGTAAACAAGCCCACAAAGTCGATATTGAAACCTACTGCCAAAGGTATTAAGCCTAATATAGCGGCAGTAGCAGTTAATAATACCGGCGTCATACGCGTGTGTCCCGCTTCAACAACAGCATCGTGCAGGCTGGCGCCTTGTTCTATCAGCATATCCGTAAACTCTACCAGCAAGATACCGTTACGCACCACTACACCTGCAAGGGCTATGATACCTACGCCGGTCATTACAATGGCCATGGTCATCCCAAAAAGTGCAGTACCCAGCAATACACCTATGATACTAAAGAAGATCTCGCTGATGATGATAAGCGTTTTACCTATCGAATTAAATTGTACCATCAAGATGATCAATATCAAACCGAATGATGTAAGTAATGCGCCACCCAGGAAGCCAACGGCCTCAGCCTGGTCTTCCTGCCCACCACCTTGTTTTATCTGTATATCATCTGCTTTTTTGAAGTTGGCAATTGCACGGGTTATCTGTGTGTTAACATCATTAGCGTTATAAGGCTTTATTACGTTTGAGCCCAATGTTAGCACCCTGCGTTGCTGTTTACGTTTAATATTACTGTAAGTATTGGTATAGCGTACATCGCTAAAAGCTGAAATTGGTACTTGCCTTATTGCCCCACCGGTTGCCAGATCGCGGTAAGTTTCCTTCATGTTTCGTATTTCGTCAATATTGCTGCGTTGATTCTCTTTTGCACGTACCATTATTTTATAATCGTCTTCTTTAGTATTCCTAAAGTCAGCGGCTTTCATTCCGTATATCGCTGTAACCAGATCATTAGTGATCTGACCGGTCAAAATACCTTCACGGTTTGCTCGCTCTCTATCTATATCGAATACGATTTCCGGCTTATCGTTCTGCACATCAGCTATGAGGTTTTCAATACCAGCGATGTTTTGTTTTTCCAGATATGCTTTCAAGCGGTTGCCTGTTTTTACAAGCGAATCGAGGTTGTCACCCGCTATCTCTATACTGATATCTTTTTGTACCGGCGGGCCGCTATTTTCCTGTGCAACCGATATTTTGGCACCCGGTATACCCTGCACTGAGCTGCGAATCTTTTTTAATATCTCTTTGGTATCTTTTCCATTCCGTTTCCCAAACTCCACAAATGCTACGGTTACTTTACCTTTGTTTTGGTAATCGCCCTGGTCTTCATCTGTTGGGTCGGTAACACCTTTGGTAACGTTTGAAATTATGGATGAAACAATGTCTTTATCAGGTTCTACTACCTTGGCTACCTTTTTTTCGATATTTTCAGTTACCTGATTGGTGGTTGCTTGGTCAGTACCTATCGGCATGGTGATATAGACGTAGGCAAAGTTAGGGTCGCCCGCCGGGAAAAACTCAGGTGTTTTACCTAACACCGCTGTTAAAATAATAGCTACAATGAATAAACCGAAAGTACCAACCAGCATAGTTACCGGGCGCTTAACCGCGCGTTCCAGCCATTTTGCATACCAATTCTGAAACTTCGGCCATCCATTCTTTTGAAAACGGTCTATCACTTTCAGCAGGAAGAAATGGTTAAGCAGATACAATACAATGATCAGCACCATAAAGTTACCGAAGCCGAAATTGATAAGATAGCCGATGACGGTTGCCGCCACTAACCATATTAAAGCGCGTTTTGTTGCCTTATCAAACTTAGGGTTATCATGTTCACCATCGTGATGAGGTTTCATGAAATCTACGGCAAAAACCGGGTTCATGATGTAAGCAACTACTAACGATGCCAATAAAGTAATGATCAACGTTATAGGCAGGAAGAACATAAAGTGACCGATCAAACTATTCCAAAAAGCTAAGGGCACAAATGGTGCAAGCGTTGTCATGGTACCTGAGAACACTGGTAAGAATACCTCACCCGCTGCCATCTTAGCTGCTTCTTTTATCGGCACCTTACCATTTGCAAAAATACGGTGTGTATTCTCTATTACCACAATGGCATCATCTACCACAATACCCAGCGCCAGCAGGAATGAGAACAGCACGATCATGTTAAGTGTAAAGCCTATAGCCGGCATTATCAGGAAGGCAATAAAACATGATAACGGAACTGATAATGCCACAAAGATGGCGTTGGTGGTTCCCATAAAGAACATCAGGATCACCGTTACCAAAATAAAACCAATAACAATGGTATTGATAAGATCATTAAGCGTAGTTCTTGTTTTATCACTCTGATCGCCGGTAACAGTGATGTTAAGCCCTTTAGGGAAAACATCTTTTTGCTTTTCCTTAATCAAAGCATTTATCTTGTCTGATGCTTCAATCAGGTTTTCTCCCGCCCTTTTACTAACGTTAAGCGTAATTACATTTTTAAAAACGTTGCTGTTAGGCGTCTTTAAACGTGCGTAACTCTCCTGCTCTAAAAAAGAATCTTTAACCTCCGCTATATCACGCAGATAAATCGCCTGTCCTTTTGGATTACGGATAATCATGGCAGCAACCTCATCCGCGTTTTTAAAATCTTTCTTTATATCAATACTTCTGCGTATTCCATCAGTTTTAATGGTACCGGCAGATGAAAGAATATTCTCCTTGCCAATTGCACTTGTAATGTCGGTGAATGTAACCTGCGCTGAAGCCATTTTATTCAGATCCACATTTACCTGGATCTCGGGTGTCAATGCACCAACTTCATCAACTTTTGATATTTCGCGGTAACCTTCTATTTCGTCTTTTAGCAGATCGGCATATTCCTTCAGTTTTTTTAGGCTGTAATCGCCGGATATGTTAATGTAAAGGATCGGAAGATCTGCAACGTTGATATCGGATATTACTGGCTCTTTAAAATTATTATCATTCTGCGGAAGATCTTGTTTTGCTTTATCAACAGCATCTTTAACATCTATTTTGGCGTCCTTGATCTTTATATTAGCCTGAAATTCGCAGGTAATAATTGAGACGTTTTGTACCGAATTGGATGTTACTTTTTTTAAGCCTTTTAGCGATTTAAGCTGTTTCTCTAATTGGCGGGTAACCAGGTTTTCTACGTTTTCTGCAGATTGCCCTGCCCATGTAGTAGTAACGAACACTTTTGACTGTGCAATATCAGGGAAGTTTTCCTTTGGTAGGTTGTTATAACTGATAAGGCCTAAGACCGTTATCAGGAACATCAACACGTATATAGCCGTCTTATTATCTATGGCCCAACTCGAGGGCGCAAATTCTTTTTTAATATCTTTCATATCTGTTATAGATAAGGTGAGGTTTAAATAGCAGATTTAGAGGCCTTTATTTTGTCGCCGTCTTCAATATCGGCAGCGCCTTCGGTAACTACCTGGTCACCTGCTTTAAGGCCTGTTAGTATTTCTGTAACGCCACCATAGGTTACACCTGCTTTTATAGCTGTACGTTTGGCAACACCGTTGGCATTTACATATACATAATCACCTTCTTCAGAGCGTTGGATAGCTTTAACCGGCACCGTGATCGCATTCGCTTTTGAATAATCTGCTATTTTCAAAATAGCCGTCATGTTAGGGCGAAGCGTTTTGCGCTGGGGTAACTTTACTTCAACCGCGAAGCTACGTGATGTTGGGTCAATCGCTTTAGCAGCAAATGTAATGTTTGTCGTCAATGAGTCGTTTGCATCAGGTACAACAACATTTACTTTATTGCCTGTTTGCACACTGCCCGAGTATGATTCAGGAACATCTGCCTTAACTTTTAATATATCAGCATTTACAATGCGAATACCTGTTTGGCCCGGTTGCGCAACCTGGCCAAGTTTAAGGTCCATTTGGTCAATAGTGCCGTTTATAGGCGATACAATGCGGTACATGGCTGCCTGCTCACGTAAAGCCGACAAAGCTTTTTTGCTGGCTTGTAAATTAGTCTGTTGTTGTAAGAATTGTACTTCGGTACCGATCTTTTGATCCCATAAGGCTTTTTGGCGGTTGTAAAGGGTTTGATTTAAACTAACCTGCGCTTCAGACTGGGCAATATTTTGTCTTAAAACACTATTGTCTAACTGCACTAATAATTGGCCTTTAGAGACGTGCTGTCCCGCCTTAACATAAATACCGGTTATTGTACCGGGCGATTGGGGGTAGGCTGTTACGTTATCCTGCGCGTCAATTTTACCTTGTATTTGCACGTAGTTAGTAAATGTTCCGCTTTTAACGTCTACCACTCCTACCTCGGTAGTTTTGGTAGAATCGTTACCACCAACTTCCGCCTGCAGCTTGGTTATTTTAGCGTTAATATCCTGCTGTTGTTTTTGCAGGTCGGCCAGTTCCGCTTTTTTATCTTTCGGCTTGTTTGAGCATGCTGCCAGTACTACAAGGGCCGGTATGTATAAATATTTTTTCATGTTGAGTTTTTATATGAGTGATATAGTTTGTGTTATTGTATTCTGCCGTAAGCTTTATCAAGGTCTACTTTGCTTACCAAGGCATCATAAAGACTTTGCACGTAAGAATTGTCGGCATTTTCGAGCTCTGTTTGAGCTTGGGTGACCTCGATGCTTGAGCCTACGCCCTGCTGATATTTTATCTTGGCAACCCGTAGAACCTCACGCGCCAGCTCCTGGTTGCGCTTTTGATTATTTAGCGATTGCAGGCCGTTAAAGTAAACAACTTTAGCTTGCTCTGCCTGTAATCCTAAAGCATTTTTAAGGCTGTTAAGGTTGTTCTGATTTTTTTGCACCGTTATCTCCGATTGTTTAACCCTGTTAGTTCTTTGGAAACCACTAAAAATTGGAACATTCAGCGTTAAACCAACATATGATGACGGAAAGCTTGTTGTATATAGGTTGCGAAAACTATTGTTTTGGTACGATAAGGCATAGCTTGCATTAGCAGATAAAGTAGGTAAAAACTGTGCTTTCTGGCGTCTAAGATCAAACTGGCTAAGCTTAAGGTTAGTTTCCAATAAGCCATACTCGATACGTTTTTTATAAAATGTTGTATCACCTGCTATTTGTGCTACATCAGCATCCATATTGATATCCGTAAGCTTGTCTTTAAGCGTAAGGTTAAGTTCTATAGGCATGCCTATTTGAAATTTTAACAACTGGTAATTAAGGGCAAGCAGCCTCAGCGTATTTTCGCGGTTAGTTACAAGGTTATTGTACTGTACAGCAATCCTATCTACATCTATCTTCTCTACAAAGCCCTGTTTGTTTTGAGCAGTGGTTTGGTCAACCTGTTGTTTAAGCTGGGCAATGTTAGCATCCAATAGTTTTATTTGCTCATTACTTACCAATACCTGGTAATATGCCTTGGTAACGTTTGCTATCACGTCTATTTTGGTACGTGTGTAAGCACGGTTGTAAAGCTCCTTGTAGGTTTTTCTACTTTGCAAACCAATTATATAGCTGGGGTCAAACAGCAATTGGCTGGCGCTTGCGGCAAGGTTAGACTGGTACTTTACACCAAATTTAACAGGTATAAAAGTGCCCGCCGGCTGCCCAAAAAATTCGCCTGGTAGCAATGTTGTAGGTACCTTTAAATAATCCTGAAAGGTTGCCTGGCCGCTTATTTGCGGCAAGCCTTGGCCAATTATTTCTTTAACGCGGTAATCAGCGCTGGTTATGTCCAGTCGTGCATTTACAACCGAGTCTTTATGAGCAATGGCATAGTCAACCGCTTCCTGTACGGAAAAGTTGTATGCCTGCGGCCCTGGCTGCGTTTGCGAGTAGCCTTTAACAGCCGCTATTAAGCACATCATTAGGGTGAGTAATCGTTTCATTGTGTGTGTATGGTAGTTTGTTGTTTGTTTCTGTTAAGCAAAGCAAGCGTAATTATTGACAGCGGTATGTCAGCATCATTTAAGTCAACTCGCCTTTTTTTCATTGTGTGCTGTTTTGTACCTATCAAGCATCTCATGCCCCTTTAGCGTACAAATGCCGTAGTTAAAGTGTTCAAGCATTTGGTATTGCACCTTCCATGGGCTAAATTGTGACACCGGGAATATTGCATTGTTGAAGCCCATCTCAACCTGGTTAACACGCATTTTAGCCATTATCTTCACATCAATGTCAGGCCTGATGAAACCCTGTTCTATGCCTTTTAGTAAAAGTTGCTCCAATGTTTGCACCAATACCTCTGATTTAAACCGCTGAAATTCCGCCCACGAATCCGGGTGATACTTTTGCATATCATGTACAACTATGGGATTAATGCGGCTAAAGATCTCTTCAGAGGCCTTCATCATGTTCATCATCTCTTCAATTACGTTTGATGAATTGTTAATGATATCTACTATCTGGCATTCATCTTCGCGAAGCTTTTTCTTAACCAGTGCCATTACCATATCATTCTTGTCTTTAAAAAAATGGTAGATCGTCTTTTTTGACATACCTAAATGGCGGGCTATGTCGTCCATAGTAACGCTTCGAATACCAGCTTGCAAAAAAAGCTCTTCGGCACCTAAAATTATTCTATCGATTTGACCGTTTGACATTTCGAGTCAAAACTATGGAAACATTTTTAGATTTCAAAGTTTCCACCTCAATTTACTTCCGTATTACAATCGCCTCTTTTCCACAATTGTCTATCTTTGCAAAAAAATCACTCAATGGATTTAAATTCCCTAACTGCCATATCTCCTATCGACGGTAGGTACCGTAACTCAACATCATCACTTGCAGCTTACTTCTCTGAATTTGCCCTCATCAAATACCGTGTTTTTATTGAGGTTGAATATTTTATAGCACTTTGCGAGCAGCAATTACCACAGCTAGAAAGTTTTGATAAAAGCAAGAGCGAAAAGTTACGAGATATCTATAAAAATTTTTCAGAACAGGATGCAGTCGTTATTAAGGAAATTGAGAAAACCACTAACCACGATGTAAAAGCCGTTGAGTACTTCATCAAAAAAGAATTTGATAAACTTGGCCTGGAAGAATTTAAAGAGTTTATCCATTTCGGATTAACATCCCAGGATATTAACAATACTGCCATACCATACTCATTTAAAGCTGCGCTGCAAGAAGTTTATCTCCCTGAGATAAATTCACTGATAGCTAAATTGAAGGACTATGCTGCCGAGTGGGCCAATATACCTATGCTGGCCCATACACATGGCCAACCCGCATCACCTACCCGTTTAGGAAAAGAGCTACAGGTATTTGTTGAGCGACTGGAAAAACAGGCTGAGCAACTGAAAGCAGTTCCGCATGGTGCTAAGTTTGGCGGAGCAACTGGTAATTTCAATGCACATCAAGTGGCTTATCCTCAGGTGGATTGGAAAGCTTTTGGTAATCACTTTATCAATGATATTTTAGGTCTTGATCGTTCGCAATATACCACGCAAATAGAACACTATGATAATTTTGCCGCGCAATGCGATGCCATGAAACGCATCAATAATATCATCATAGATCTTGATCGTGATATATGGACCTATATCAGCATGAACTTCTTTAAGCAGAAGATAAAGGCCGGCGAAGTTGGTTCATCTGCCATGCCACACAAAGTTAACCCGATAGATTTTGAGAACAGTGAGGGTAATCTTGGTATTGCCAATGCCTTGTTTGAACACTTGGCGGCAAAGTTGCCTATATCCCGTTTACAACGTGACCTTACCGACTCGACCGTTCTGCGGAATATTGGCGTACCTGTGGCGCATAGCTTGATCGCCTTTAAATCAACTCTGCGCGGACTGAACAAATTATTACTTAACGAAGCCGCTATTAATGCAAGCTTAGAAGCTAATTGGGCAGTAGTTGCAGAGGCCATACAGACTATTTTGCGCCGCGAAGGCTATCCTAATCCTTATGAGGCTTTAAAAGAGCTTACCCGTACCAACACACAAGTTAACGCACAAACCATTTCAGAATTTGTGGACACCTTAAACATCAGCGACAATGTTAAGCGGGAACTAAAACAGATCACGCCACAAAATTATACGGGGATATGATGTGCAGATTTAAAATGTGCAGATATGAGATGATAGGAAGATTTTAAATCTGCACATCTGAAATCTGCATATTTGCACATCGAAGCATCGTCATTCACAGGTCAAAAGCCAATTGTATGGATGCTTAAACCAAAAGCCTGTTTATATTTGTTCTACTTATAAATTAGAAAAGATGAATATCAACGTATATACCGAAGCTACTCCGAACCCGGCAACCATGAAGTTCATTGTGAACAAGTTGCTGATCAACGGCAGTGTTGACTATCCTACCAAAGAAAGTGCGGAAAAGTCGCCTTTTGCTAAGGAGCTGTACAAGTTTAACTTTGTCAACGGCGTATTCTTTGCCAGCAACTTTGTAACCGTAACCAAAACGGAAGGTGCCGATTGGGATGATATTCAACCTATCCTCAAAGAGTTTGTTAAAGGCGCTGTTGAAGCAGAGTACAAAGTACAGGAGGTTGAGCAGGATACCAACGTTGAATTTGAAGGTACCGAAACCGAAATTAAAATTCAGCAGATATTAAACGATTACGTCCGACCGGCCGTAGAGCAAGATGGTGGCGCTATCGCTTACCGCTCATTTGACGAAGGCGTAGTTACTGTTGAACTTCGTGGTTCATGCAGCGGTTGCCCATCATCAACTGTTACGCTAAAAGCAGGTATTGAGAACTTATTAAAACGTATGGTGCCAGAAGTTACTGAAGTGGTTTCAGAGGCGCTTTAGTAGCTTAGGCAGATATTATTATTTAGTAAAACAAGTTTAACTTTCCTCAAGGCAATTTTAGAAAAGTTAAACTTGCTTTAATATTATATCTGGAGTAACATATCATCATGGTATCTGGAAAAATAAAGCATGTATATTTGGTTACTTACCGATACAAAACTTACTAAATATATTCTCCAATAAATCATCTGTGGTAACGGCGCCGGTTATTTCGCCGAGGTAGTGCAGGGCTTGCTTGATGTCCATTGATAGGAAATCGGAAGTGACGTTTTCCATGCCGTCCAGAACCCTCGTCAATGATTCCTGCGTTTTTTGAAGGGCCTCTAAGTGGCGTATATTGGTTACAAGTGTTTCATGACCCGTTAGTTGTTCTTTAATGGCGGCGTTGTAGATCTTGTTCTTGAGCTCATCTATCTGCTGTTTTTCCTTTGCAGAAATCACTATTGCTCTGTCTGTATGTGGTAAGCTTAATAACTGTTCGTCGTTCAAAAGGTCTGCTTTGTTAGCTACTACCAGCATTTCAACACCTGGCTTCCTTAAACGCTCGAGATCATTGTTTAATTCATCAATACTGATTTCTGCAGCGTCAAAAACGTATATTAGTAAAGCCGATTGACTGATCTTTTCCATTGTTCTTTGAACACCAATCTGCTCGATAGTGTCTGTGGCCTCACGTATCCCGGCAGTATCTATCAATCTGAAATTTATACCGTTGATGTTCAGCACCTCTTCTATCGTATCTCTTGTAGTACCAGCTATATGGCTTACTATGGCGCGCTCTTCGTTCAAAAGCGCGTTTAATAGAGTAGATTTACCTGCATTTGGCCTGCCGGCTATTACTGTATTTACGCCATTTTTGATAGCGTTACCAAGCTCAAAGGACTGTATAAGATCACTGATGATTTTATTTATTGTGTAGATCAATTGCTTTAATTGATCGCGATTTGCAAACTCAACGTCTTCTTCAGCAAAGTCTAATTCCAGCTCGATCAACGAAGCAAACTGCACAAGTTGCTCTCTTAACTGGGCTAACTGGTTACTGAAACCACCTCTTAATTGCTGCAAAGCAATCTGTTGCGAAGCTTTTGAATTTGAAGCAATAAGATCAGCAACGGCTTCCGCTTGCGAAAGGTCCAACTGGCCATTTAAAAAAGCTCTTAAGGTGAACTCACCTGCCTTGGCTGCCCTCGCCCCTCTTTTTATCAGGAGCTTAATTATCGATTCAATAATAAAGTTAGAACCATGGCAAGATATTTCAACAACGTTTTCACGCGTGTAGGATTTTGGGCCAACAAAAAGTGAAACCACCACCTCATCCAATATCACTTCGCCATCAATAATACTACCGTAGTGCAGTGTATGGGTAGCTTGCTTGGTTAAGTCTTTCCCTTTAAATACACTATTGGCAATTGTAATTGCTTCAGGGCCTGATAAGCGAATAACGCCTATGGCACCTGGGCCGCTGGGCGTTGCAAGGGCAGCTATGGTATCTTCTGTTTGAGTCATTGGATCAATGGGTCATTTGGTCACTACCGTATTACCCGTGCAAAAATCGTTATTTCGGCGCAATGTTCCTAAGTCATATTCCTGTCAGTGATGTTTAAAAATAATGACTCGATGACTTCAATGACTCAATGACAAATATCTACCTTCGCATCACTATGGTAACCTTTTTTGAAGCTTCGCTCGGTATAATCTCCGTTCATCATGTTGGCAATCAATCACAAGGCGAAATGTACGCGCTCTCGCCCCAGCCGTTGGAACTTAAAGATGATGTGATAGGCCCGCTACTGCTTCAATATTTTCTAAAGCCTTTTGAGAAAGCAAACGAAGTTTACCACCTTATGCATAGCAGTGACGATTTGGCTCTTAATGAGGTCCACCATTTTACCACTGCTGTTTTTGATGATAAGGGAAAGTTTCATGAGGTATCTGAGCAAATGGCGAAACACCTGTACGCCTCAAGCACGCACCCTAATATTAAGGGCGGTGAGCTCTATGTAGTGTACTTTAACAACGTGCAGATAGAAGGCGAATTACTCGATGCCATTGGCATTTTTAAATCAGAGAACAAAGAAACCTATTTAAAAGTATATCCCGATAAAGGCGGTTTTGCCGTTGATTATGAGCAGGATGCAATCAACATCAATAAGCTGGATAAAGGCGTATTGATCTTTAACGTAGAGAAAGAAAACGGCTACAAAGTGGTTGTGGTAGATAAAGCCACCGGAGGACAAGACGCAGCCGTGTACTGGAAAGACGAATTCCTGCAGTTAAAGATCCGTAACGATAGCTTTAACCAAACCAGCAATGCATTGGGGGTTTATAAAAACTTCGTGACCAATAAGCTCGACGAAGAATTTGAAATGACCAAGGCAGATAAAATAGATCTGCTTAACCGATCAATGAAGTACTTTAAAGAAAAGGAAACATTTGATTTGGACGAATTTGCAGACGAAGTGATCAGCAACCCTGAAGCTATTGAGTCATTTAAGACATTCAAAAATAGCTACGAAGAAGAATTTGATACCAAAATTGCCGACACCTTTGAGATATCCGACAATGCCGTTAAAAAACAAGCACGTGTTTACAAGAGCGTTTTGAAGCTGGATAAAAACTTCCATATTTACATACATGGCAATAAAGATCTGATTGAGAAAGGCTTTGACGATGGCAAAGCCATGAATTATTATAAAGTATTTTTTAATCAGGAGGCTTAATCACAACAACCAATGGTTGTGATTATTAATTGGCTTGTTAAAACTGGGCAATACCAATAAGCGTATTTATGTAAAGCATTTAGGCTTAATAATGGTACGTGATAACTACACTAAATGATCGCTACTTACTTTTAAGGATTGCTCTTGGCATCATTATAATTGCTGCCATCAGCTGCAAAGTTGTAGCCCCTTTAGCGTTACATCTTAAACCCTTTGTAAAAGAATTTTCTACCGGTTCACAAGAAGATTCCACTGAAAAAAAGGCAGAGCAAACTACGTCAGAAAAGGAAAATTTCTTTGGCATGGTCAAAGCTTACTGCTCTCCTGTTATATCGGGTATTCAGCTCGTACATCTTACTGCCTACAACAATAATTATAAAACCTCTTATTTCAATTCTATTACCATTCCGCCTCCGGATATATTCTAATTTACTATCCCTTAAAGTCCGCCTTGTCGGCTACTTACATCGTAAATTATTAAGATATATCTAACATGAAAATATTTAATCTTTATTCAAAAAGACTGAGTTTACTATGCTCAGCAATCATCATCATTTTATCCGCATCTTGTAAAAAGGATCGAGTTAATGTAGACCCGGTTGATGATCAAATAACCGGCCCTGACCTTGCTTTTTTTGCAATCACTACAGATAACCAATTATTGGCTGTGAATGCAAAAAACGTATCCACAATCACCAAACAAACACCAATAAGCGGCTTGCAATCTGGTGAAAACATACTTGCAATTGATTTTAGGCCCGCTACAGGTCAACTTTATGGTTTGGGAAGCACCAGCCGCATATACGTTATCAACACTGAAACTGCAGCAGCAAGAGCTATTGGAACAACGCCCTTTACTCCGGCACTTGAGGGAACTACTGCGGGCTTTGATTTTAATCCAACGGTTGACAGAATTCGCGTAGTAACCAATACTGGTCAAAATCTCAGGTTAAATCCTGAAACAGGTTTGGCTGCTGCAACAGATGGTAAGATAAATGGGGCAGCCGGTGCTACTGTAACGGCAGCTGGCTACACCGGCAATCAGGCAGGCTCCTCAAGTACGATACTATATGTAATTGATCCGACCAATGATAAGTTATACAAGCAAGACCCGCCTAACGACGGCACCCTTGTTGAAGTTGGTAAACTTGGTACTGATGTACAGCAGACCGGCGGTTTCGATATAAGCCCTGATGGGAAAAATGCCCTCGCAACCCTCTCCAGCAATAATAAATGGAGTCTCTACAGTATTAACCTGGAAAATGGGAAGGCAACTAAAATAAAAAATGATTTTGCTGCATCTATCAGAGGAATAGCTATACCAACCCAGCCGGTAGCTTACGCAATTAGCTCAACCAATCAGCTCGTAATTTTTAATCCAAGCAACCCAGTTCCTGTAACAAAAGCAATCACTGGTATGGCGACATCAGAAAGTGTGCTTGGTATTGATTTTAGACCTGTTAACGGTCAGCTTTATGCTTTGGGCAGTACCAGCAGATTATATACGATCAACACTTCATCAGGCGCAGCAACGGCAATTGGCACGGTGCCTTTTACTACCCTGCTTTCAGGAGCGCAGTTTGGATTTGACTTTAACCCGGCAGTAGACAGGATACGCATTGTGAGTAACACCGGCCAAAATCTTAGGGTTAACCCTGACAACGGCGCTATAGCAGCGGTAGATGGTGTTTTATCACCAGGTACGCCATCTGTAAGTGCTGCGGCCTATACCAACAATTTTGCCGGTACTGCTACTACAACATTGTTTGATATAGACACTCAAACCAATATGCTTTATAAACAAGATCCACCAAACTCTGGTACATTGGTACCAGTTGGGCCTTTGGGCATAACTGCATCAGCAAGTAATGGTTTTGACATTGGTGGAACAAGCGGAACAGCTTATGCTTTGCTGACCGTAAATGGGGTAACAAAAGTTTATACAATAAATTTGACTACCGGAGCAGCTACAGCAGGTGCTACGCTTGCCGGGGATGTTAAAGGCTTTGCATTAGGCTTGGGCTTTTAAGCTTAAAGCCTTGTATTTGATCAAGTCCCGCGTTGTGTAACGCGGGACTTTTTTAGTTATGCTATTGTTGATAAGCAAGTTTGATAAACTTTTTAACTTCTTCATTTACATCATCAGTTGTAAATATCCTTAAATGATGATTGTATTGCTGTTGCCCCGGCACCTGTGCTATTTTCTGAAAGCAAAGATTATCCGAATACTCTTGTTTAAACGGGAAAACTATATGTACGAAGTTTTTGCCCAACTGCGGTACCCATGCAATGCGTTTATGGCCGTTATCAATTGCGATCATACTTTTTAACGGCACAACTTCTATAGAGCCGACTTTTACAAACTCTTTAATGAGGTAATCAAAAAGCGTAAGCGTAATTTCGCTCTTACCATTGGTAAAGTTTGATAGTTGATATTCTTCTGATGCCATTATACAAACATAGCATGAGTTTGTACTTTTGGCTACAACTCCGGTAAAACACCCTCAATTCCCCAGCGTTCTTCAATACCAAGGCCGAACAGTGCAAAATCATATTTAACAGGGTCTGTCGTATCCAACTGGCGTAATTGTTCTGTTAATTCAACGGCCGTTTGCCAATCGTTTTGTTTGCGGGTGATGAGTTTTAGCTTGCGGGCTACGCGGTCAACATGCAGGTCGCAGGGGCATATCAGGTCGGCGGGCGTAAGCTTTTGCCAGATACCAAAATCAACGCCTGCATTATCCTTTCGTACCATCCATCGTAGAAACATATTCAATCGCTTGCAGGTCGACTTTTGTGATGGCGAGGAAACGTGCTTTTTTGTGCGATGCGGATAGTCGGGTAGAGAGAAGAAATAGGAACGGAAATGATTGAGATATCTTTCAATCTTTTCAGTTTTATCATGCTGAGTGGAACGAAGCATCTGTTCATGAACAGATGCTTTATTATCATCCAGAATGACAGGTTTATCGGCAGGCACAAATGCATCTTCTAAACTATCAAATCGCTCATAATGCCATCGAAAAAATGATATGAAATACAGTGTATCAATATCATTAAATGTACGGTGCTTAAAATGAAGCAGTTTTTTTAGATCTGGTTCTTCATGGTTGATGATAAAATCATAAGGTGCGCCATCCATTAACTCGATCAGTTCCTTGCATTTCTTGATAATGGTGACGCGCTGCCCCCAGGCAAGTGTTGCCGCCCAAAATCCCATGATCTCGATATCCTGTTTCTTGCTGAACAGATGCGGAATCACTATCGGGTCGTTCGCTATAAACTCGGGGCGGTTATATTGCGCTACTTTTTCTTCGAGAAAAGACTTTAAATTTTCACTCATAAATTCGATCGAGAAAACAAAAGCCGGGACAACAAGAAATCTCTTGCTGTGCCGGCTGTTTAGATCCTACCAGGCAACCTGGTTTATATTTCGGGTTGTCGCCATTTAGTAGCTTTCTCCCATTTGGTAAGCTTATTGTTTTCAAAATACAACCAATAAGTGCCTACCGGGTCTACTTCCTGTGTATACTGCACAACTTCTATCAGGTTTTCGGTTTCGGCGTCTCTTTTGGCTGCAATGATATTATCAGGCCTTTTCTTTATTGTTGCCCTCACTTCCTCTTTGGTCATCCCCAATTTTAAAGAGTTAAGGTTAACCTTTGCAATAGGATCAAACATTGCGCAAGAAGAAAACGAAATAATTACGAAGAGCACTAATACTTTTAATGTGATTTTCAGGGTCATGGTTTATGTGGTTTATATCACATAAGATGGCCGCCAGCCACAATGGTTTAGTGCCGTAATTCAATTATTATATATCGCCTTGATAATTAAGCTAAAGCTTGTTTCAAATCTTCTAAGAGGTCTTCAATATCCTCCACACCAACGCTCAAACGCAGCAGGTTGTCTACCACACCTGCTTTGTCGCGCTCAGCTTTAGGGATAGATCCGTGGGTCATGCTCACAGGGTGGTTGATAAGGGATTCGACCCCACCTAAAGATTCAGCCAGAGAAAACACTTTAAATGATGAAGCAACGCGGAAAGTCTCCTGCAGATCGGCATCCTTTAATACGATAGAGATCATACCGCCGAAGTCGCGCATTTGGTTTTTAGCCACTTCATGGTTCGGCGAATCCGGAAAACCCGGCCAATAAATTTTCTCAACACGTGGGTGATCCTTCAGGAACTCAGCAACCTGCCGGCCGTTCTCGCAATGTGCTTTCATACGCAGGTGCAGCGTTTTAATACCACGCAACACTAAGAAGCTGTCCATTGGCCCAGGGGTAGCACCACAGGCGTTATAAATAAACCAAAGCTGTTTGTAAAGCTCCTCGTCATTCATCATCAACGCGCCCATTACCACATCGCTGTGGCCACCAATGTATTTGGTAACAGAGTGCATTACAATGTCGGCACCAAAATCAATAGGGTTTTGCAGGTATGGCGATGCAAAGGTATTATCAACCACAAAAAGCAAATTGCTTGCTTTGGCTATCTTACCTACCGCCTCAATATCCACAACCTGCATAGTTGGGTTAGTAGGTGTTTCTATCCAAACCAGGCGGGTTTTATCGTTGACATATTTTTTAATTATGTCCGGATCTTTAAGATCAAGTAAGTGAAACTTAATACCGTAGTTAGCATAAACCTTTGTGAAGATACGGTATGACCCGCCATAAAGGTCGTTACCGGTGATTACCTCATCGCCAGGCTTAAGCAGCTTCATTACTGCATCAGTGGCGCCCATTCCGCTTGAGAATGCCAAACCGTATTTAGCATTTTCCAAAGCTGCAAGGCAATCTTCCAAAGCCTTACGGGTTGGATTTGTTCCGCGCGAGTACTCATAACCTTTATTATCCCCCGGCGATTTTTGCCAGTAGGTTGATGTCTGGTATATCGGCGTCATTATAGCACCGGTAGTTGGATCGGGCTCCTGCCCTGCGTGTATTGCTTTAGTCGCGAATTTCATTTTTCAAAGTTGATAGTTCATAGATAATGGTTCATGGCTTGTCAAGTTACTATGAACTATCAACCATAAACTATTTGCCAATTAATAAGCCCTTGCAAATAGCACCCGCTGTGTAGACGGCTTGCCGGTACGGATACAAGTACCCTTTTCCTGCTTATTGTTCAAAGGTATACAACGTATTGTAGCCTTAGTTTCATCTTTTATAAGTTGCTCAGTTTCGGCAGTGCCATCCCAATGGGCGGATAAAAAGCCGGGCTTTTCATCTAACAAACGTTTAAACTCTTCGTAATCGTTTACATCAACAGTATTTTCAGTACGGAAATCTGCAGCCTTGTTATAAATATTGGCTTGAATTTCCTCTAATAAAGCTTCAATTTTTGCAGCTAAGCCCTCTTGAGCAACGGTTTCCTTAGTTTTGGTGTCACGGCGGGCAAGCTCAACTGTTCCGTTCTGCATATCGCGGCTGCCGATAGCAACGCGTAACGGTACACCTTTAAGTTCATATTCTGCGAATTTGGCGCCCGGTCGATGCGTATCGCGATTGTCAAATTTGATAGAGATGCCTTTAGCAACCAGCTCTTTCTTAAGCGAATTTACAAATGTGGTGATGTTAGCCAATTCCTCATCGTGTTTGTAAATAGGCACCACTACTACCTGTATTGGAGCTAATTTCGGAGGTAATACTAAACCGGCATCATCAGAGTGCGACATGATCAATGCACCTATTAAACGGGTTGATACCCCCCATGAGGTTGCCCATACGTAATCCTGTACGTTCTCTTTATTGGTAAACTTCACATCAAAAGCTTTGGCGAAGTTTTGTCCCAGGAAGTGAGAGGTACCCGCCTGAAGCGCTTTACCATCCTGCATTAAAGCCTCGATACAATAAGTATCTAAAGCACCGGCAAAACGCTCATTGGGTGTTTTACGGCCGCGCACAACGGGCAATGCCATAAAATTTTCAGCGAACTCAGCATACACCTCAAGCATTTGCTCAGTTTCAGCAATAGCTTCTTCTGCAGTAGCGTGAGCAGTATGGCCTTCCTGCCATAAAAACTCGCTGGTACGCAGAAACAAGCGGGTTCGCATTTCCCAGCGCATTACGTTGGCCCATTGGTTAACAAGGATAGGCAGATCGCGGTAACTTTGTATCCAGCCACGATAGGTGTTCCATATAATGGTTTCTGACGTAGGGCGGATAATAAGCTCTTCCTCTAATTTTGCTTCCTCATCAACAATAATATTACCATCGCCATCGTTCTTGAGCCTGTAATGTGTTACAACAGCACATTCTTTAGCGAAGCCCTCTACGTGGCTGGCCTCTTTTGAGAAGAAAGACTTAGGAATGAGCAACGGGAAATAGGCATTTACGTGCCCGGTATCCTTAAACATTTTGTCGAGCGTCGCCTGTATTTTTTCCCATATAGAATAGCCGTACGGCTTAATGATCATACATCCTCTCACGGGCGAATACTCGGCCATGTCAGATTTAATTATTAAGTCGTTAAACCATTGCGAATAATCTTCGTCTTTGCTGATGACACCTTTGCTCATATATTTACTTTTGGAATAGTATTTGACCTGATTTTAACATTTAGCAGGTGCCAAATTTATAAATTTATACGTTTATTTGAACCGAACTTTTATACTCCACTATATGAAACGGAACCTTGTCCTGGGAATTATCGCAATCGGCGCAATTGCGCTGAATTCCTGCTCTGTTAATAAGACAGCTTCTAACACCCAAAATGGGGATGATATGTACTATTCAAAGGCCACAGCTGTTGAGGCGCCAGAATATACTGCCTACCAACAAGAGGTTGCTAATAACGATGAATATAATGACGATGACGATTATTTTTATTACGATAATTATGCATCGCGTATAAACCGTTTCAGTTATTTTTCACCATTCGGCTATTATGATACAGGCTATTGGGGCTATGGCTACGGTTATCCTTATTATGGCAGCGGCTTTGGGCTTGGCTTAAATTACGGTTGGGGCGGCCCGTGGGGCGGCTACGGACTTGGATGGAATGCAGGTTTTGGCTGGGGAGGATATGGCTGGGGTTCGCCATGGGGCTATGGCTGGGGCGGCCCGTGGGGTTACGGCGGATTTTACTCCCCCTACTCTTTCTGGGGAACCGGATACGGCTATGGAGGCGGAGGCTACTGGGGCGGATACTCTGCATTTAACAGAGGCAACGCAAGACCGTACAGAGGTAACGGAACAGCAGGCGGCGGTACAGGTTATAACGCCAGCAGAAGTGCATTTGGGGGTTACAATGCCCGCCCGGTTGGAAGCAGCGGTGGTTACTCAAATGGTATAGGATATATACCTGAGCGAGGTATGCGCGGCGCAAGGGGTGGCGGTATGGGTGGCTCGGCAAGACCAGGTTTTGGCAACAATAATGGTAGCATGCGCCCGACACGAGGTGAACGCCCAACTTACCAACCAGAGCAAATTCAACGACCAGCTCCTACTCCTTCGCCGAGCAGTTTTGGCGGTGGCGGTGGCGGTGGCTCCATGAGAGGCGGCGGCGGCGGTAGACCGGTTAGAAACTAAAAACACATCAACCTTATTCATTTTATGAAACTTAAATATATCCTTAGCGTAATTGCTATAGTAGCTTTTACAGAAAATACGTTTGCGCAATATTCGCAAGATGCTATCAGATTTTCTACTGGCCAACCGGGATCAACTTCTCGTGTGAAAGCGGTGGGTAACGCCGGTACAGCCTTAGGTGGTGACTTGAGCAATCTAACAGGCAACCCTGCGGGTTTAGGCTTTTTTACCCGATCTGAAATTAGTGTAACGCCGGAATTAGATGGCGCAAAAACTAAATCAACTTACTTTGGGCAAGGCGCCACCGATAATAAAAATACATTTAATCTGGCACATGCAGGTGTAGTCATATACAATCCTCTGACCAAAGCACGGGGTGCTGATAAAACCAAGGGTTGGCTTAGCGTTAATTATGGCGTTGGTTACGGCCGCACAAATGATTTGTATGGTAATTTCCGTTATGCGGGTTCAAATGCAAATAATACTATAAATGATTATTTTGCCGGCCAGGCTAATAATTTTGGTACAGATCAAGGTACATTGGGTGGAATGGCACTTGCACAGGGCCTTATCGGGAGGACGGGCACTGCGCCTTACGTGAGTAACTCTGCTCCCGGCGCTGTTGGCCAGGAATATTATTCTGAAAAACAAGGTGGATTGTCATCAGTGGATTTTTCCATAGGCGCTAATTATAGCAACAAACTATACTTAGGTTTGGCGTTAAGTTTTTCTGATCTCCGTTATAACGCTTATAACACTTTTTATGAAGACGGAACTATTAATGGCACAAGTAATGCTTACACATCTGCTTATTCACAAAGTCAAATAACTCGTGGTACTGGTTTTTCAGCGCGGTTAGGCGCAATTTACAAACCGGTGGAAAGTGTCAGGTTAGGTGTTAACATTACTTCTCCAACCTTCTACAATATTGACGATTCATTTCAAGAAGGCATTTCTTCTACCATTAATAACGGCCAGGCATTGGAAGGCAATTCAGGTAACTATAATTTAAATTATAACCTGCGTACACCATGGAAAGCTGCCGGTGGCGCCGCAGTATTTATTAAGAACATAGGTTTTATTACAGGTGACGTCGAATACATCGATTATGCATCTGCACATTTGAGCAGCAACGACAGCTACAACGCTGACGTAATAGACAATCCAGATATCAAAAGCATTTATCGTTCTACCGTAAATGCACGAGTTGGTGCCGAAATAAGAGCGACCAATTTCTTATCTATTCGTGGTGGTTATGGTATCATGGGTAGCCCTAACAAGGATAAAAGCATTGCATCTGATATAAAAACCGTTAGCGGCGGTTTAGGCTTCCGTTTTGGCAGTTATTATGTTGATGCTACTTACACCCATTCATCAGGCGACCGCACGCAGTTTGCATATGACCTTGGTACAGCAAGCCCTTATGCATTACTTCGTAACTCAAATAATAACGGTTATTTAACTTTGGGGTACCGCTTTTAGCACGCAGCTCCCTGTAGGGATAGCAGAATATTTTGTTAAAAGAAGAAGCCCGTCTATACTTTAGACGGGCTTCTTCTTTTTAATTATGCTTTTCAAAAGCTCCCCCTTCAGGGGGTTGGGGGGATTCGCCTTAATCCTCGTTAACGAAGGAACGAAGCATCCAGGTATTTTTTTCTTTAAACTGCATAAAACGGTTTACCATATCATTGGTACCATCATCGCCTGCATCAGCAGTTACATCTAAAATTTCACGCTCCATTTTAATCAATGTCGCCATATCTTCAATTAAAGCTTTAACCATAGCGGTATCTTTCATACCAATGGTATTAATTTCTTTGATGCTCGATTTTGATATGTAATCGTTAAAGGTGCTGTAAGGCGGCTTGCCGAGTGTTAAGATACGCTCTGCTAACTCGTCAATGGTAGTAAGCGCATCTGTGTATAGCTCCTCAAACTTTAAATGCAGGGTAAAAAAATTGTTTCCTTTAATATTCCAGTGGCAGCCACGTAGTTTTTGATAATGTATGTGATAATTGGCTAACAGGTCATTTAAATGATCTACAACCGGTTTTACTTTACCTTCTTCAAGGCTTATTTTTTCAGCGTCCATTGTTTGTTTTTTTAGTTTTTGTGATAACAGCCTCCATTAGGCATTGTTTATCAAATGTACCAGGTTTTAATATTAATGGGCATATTTGCAACGTATAATGACACTGCTACAACCGTTTATATCGCACCTATTTGAAGGTCACATCTGGCGGATGGAGATCGATGAAGGAAACAACGTGCTTGCACTTGAAATAAGGAATGAGTTGGATAAGCAAGTCAGCTTTGCCTCGTTTGATCTACAAAATGGGCAATGTTACTTCTCAAACTTCACCTTGCCAGAACGGTGGCTTACCGGTATAGAAGCTGCTTATAGCGGCGTAATACTGCTACATTATTATAAACACCAAAGCAGTCCTGAACATAAGGGCTTGATAGCGATAGACGCCAAAACCGGGAAAGAGCGTTGGGCAAACTATAGTTTGATATTCGATCATCTTACTACTAATGGCCCGGCCGTTTATAATGCCAATATTCAACCTAAAAAATTGGAGTTGATTTCTGTAAATAACGGACTCGTACTTAAAAACTTCTCGGCTGAAGTGGATAAACCTTTAGCAAATAACATCGTCATACCCGAGATGGTTGCCGAACAGGATATGTTGCCGGGCATATTACCTGAGCAGCCGTACGGAAATATGGTACATTACATCAGCCATAATGGGTATATAATTATATCTTTGCACTCGCTAAAAAGCGATGTGCTGCAACAGCACTTGTATGTTATGATGGATCAGCAAATTGTTTATCAAGATTTGTTGAACAGCAACATACAAAAATTACAACCGGAGGCGTTTGTAGTACATAACAACACCCTGGTTTATATAAAAGATAAGGCCCGATTAATGGCCGTGCAACTATAAATTACCGGGGACACTAATTTATGAGGATATTGAAAAAACTGCTTATATCATCTTCGCTAATGGTTATTTCAGCTGCAACTTTTGCCGCTACGATGCCTGCAGATTCGATAGGTGTTGAAAATAATAATGGTAAAAAAGTGATCCTGCATAAGCTTGATCCAAAAGACAATTACTATTCGATCGGTCGCCGCTATGGCGTTAGCCCCAAGGTGATACAACAATTTAATAATAACTCCAGCCTGCAAATTGGACATATTATTAAAGTGCCAACAGAGCGCTCAATTGTAGAGAGTACAGGCCCTGCCCCAAAAACAGAGCAACAGGCACAGGCAAAATCCCAGGCGAAGCCAGTAACCACCCCTCCTGTTACAAACCCCGTGCAGCAACAGCCGCAAACCCCGGTAAAAAAGGAGGAAGCCAAAACATCACCTGTAAACGCACAACAGCCAGCGCCTGTTCAGCAACAGCAAACTGTACCGCAACAACCAGCAGCAACACAGCAGCAGTACAAGGTATCGGCGCATGAAACCCTTTACTCTATCGCCAAACGCTTCGGCACAACAGTAGATGCTATTACCAGCCTTAACAAGCTGAGTAATACCAACCTAACGCCAGGCCAGGTTTTATTAGTGCCTAATGGCGTACAGCCAGCACAGGCTCAACAAGATGCAACTGCCACGCCGGTTGCTCACCAGGATATCAGCAGGGGCGACAGCAGCACCATAGCTGCTGACAGCCTTAACAGGCATATCTCCTCTAAATACGGTTTGTTCGAAAAAAATGAAAAAGGTGTAGCTACCTGGATAGATGATACCAGCCTTGATCCTAATAAAAAACTTATACTGCACCGCACAGCCCCTATTGGCACTGTGATGCGCATTACCAACCCTATGAATGGTAAGGTTACCTTTGCAAAGGTTGTAGGCCGCTTTACTGATAGCGAATCAACCCGTGATGCAATTGTGGTGATGACTAAAAATGTCGCATCAGCTTTAGGCGCTTTAGACAAACGTTTCCAGGTAAATATCAGCTACGGTACTCCAAATGAATAAACCTTATGTTATTGGCATTGCCGGCGGAAGCGGATCCGGTAAAACTTTCTTTTTAAAATGCTTTCTGGAACACTTTACAGCTGATGAAGTGTGCCTGGTATCGCAGGATGATTATTATTTCCCCGTTGGGCATACCATGACCAAAGAGGAAAATAAGCTATACAACTTCGATCTGCCATCAACTATAGATCATGAGCATTTTGAGAGCGATATTTTCAAACTTTTGAATGGAGAATCGTTCACTAAGGAAGAATACACCTTTAACAATCCTGACGCGCCCAAGAAGCTTTTGGAGATCAAACCTGCACCTATTATTATGGTGGAAGGGTTATTTATCCTCCATTTTAAAAAAATAGCTGAGGTGTTGGATATGACCATCTTTATTGATGCCGACGAAGAAGTAGCCCTGCAGCGCCGCCTTAAACGAGACCTTTTAGAACGTGGCTACTCCAATGAAGATGCGTACTACAAATGGGTAAACCACGTAGTGCCTTCTTACAGAGAGTACCTGCTACCCTATCGTGAAAGCTGCGATAAAATAGTGATCAACAACACACAGGAAGCGGCAGATATCATCAAAATAACGGACGAAATTTCAGACGAGTTACGCGAGAAGGTGTTTGGGGAAGTTTAATAATTACTGAAGTATAGAATTATTGATTGAAATTCACCAATTCAATCCTTCACTCATTAAAAATCAGTCGCAATTCAGCAACAGATCATAGTATTTTTTCATTAGTACGGTATCGTAGTTAACTAATGAATTATAGGCCTCGGTCACCAACTCATTCAAAATAGAGGAGCCGAGCTGCCCTGCACCATTTGGAATGGAGTCGTAGTAAGCGATAAGTTCCTTAACCCTGATGATTTCGTACAGGAGCTTTTGGATCAGGTCGGTTTGTTCACCGGCTGGCATCCCCTTCGCATTACTGAGAAAATCTAAAGGGTCGTTAGTAGTAGATGACATTTTCAAATTAGGGCCCGGCTAAATCCACAATTATCCTTAATAACGGGAAACCAGCAAAGCGATAATTTTGTTTTAAAAAATTTCAAATTTCCATTCCAAAAACAAGAAAACCCTCATTAAGAGGGTTTTCTTGTTTTGAAAATGATATTATTTGTTCTCAGCAGGTTTATTTTGTTCCGGCTTTGGCAATAATGCCTTGCGTGACAATTTCAATTTACCTTGCTTATCAACATCAAGTAATTTTACACGCACTTCGTCGCCAACCTGGAAGATACCGTCCATGCTTTCGAAACGTTTGTGATCGATCTCAGAGATGTGTAACAAACCGTCTTTACCAGGCATAATCTCAACAAATGCACCAAAAGGCATAATTGATTTTACTTTACCTTCGTATATTTCGCCCACTTCCGGTTTAGCGGCAATGTTACGGATGCGGGTTAACGCAGCGTCAATTGCGGCTTTATTATCGGCAAATATTTGAACGATACCAACGTTGTTAACTTCCTCGATAGAGATAGTTGCGCCGGTTTCGCGTTGCATTTCTTGTATAATTTTACCACCGGGCCCGATAACTGCACCAATAAACTCTTTATCGATCTTGATAGATACGATGCGTGGAGCATGTGGTTTGTAATCTTCGCGCGGAGCAGACATGGTTTTAGCCATCTCGCCGAGGATGTGCAAACGGCCGTCTTTAGCCTGGTTAAGTGCGTTGCTTAATACTTCGTATGACAGACCTTTGATCTTAAGGTCCATTTGTACGGCAACAATACCGTTTTTAGTACCGGTTACTTTGAAGTCCATATCACCTAAGTGGTCTTCATCACCTAAAATATCTGACAGGATAGCATATTTTGTACCCATTTCATTGGTGATCAAACCCATTGCAATACCAGATACCGGGTTGGTTATTTTAACACCTGCATCCATCAAAGCTAATGTACCGGCACAAACCGTAGCCATTGATGAAGAACCGTTTGATTCCAAAATATCAGATACAACACGGATAGTGTATGGGTTCTCGTCACCTGACGGCAATACACGTTTTAATGAACGCATAGCCAAGTTACCGTGACCGATTTCGCGACGGCCCGCACCCCTGTTAGGGCGCACCTCACCGGTTGAGAAACCAGGGAAGTTATAGTGTAACAAGAATTTTTGATAACCGTTGATGAAAGCACCATCGATCATTTGCTCATCGTCTTTAGCACCCAATGTAACGGTAGTAAGCGATTGAGTTTCGCCACGCGTAAATACTGCAGACCCGTGTGCCGATGGTAAGTAACCTACTTCGCTCCATATAGGGCGAATCTGGGTAGTGCTACGGCCGTCAAGGCGTTTGCCTTCGTCCAACACCAGGTTACGGATAGCATCATACTCCACATCGTGATAGTATTTTTTTGCTAATGATTTAGTGATGTCATCTATTTCGCCCAAGCTTTCTATGTATTCATCACGGATAGCTTTGAATTTAGCTGCGCGCTCATCCTTTGCAGATGCTTCACCTGCGGTAGCATAAACCTTATCATAAGTAGCAGCGTAGATGGCTTTTTCAAGCTCATCATTGCTGTGCTCGTGTCTGTAAACGCGTTTTTCGGTTTTACCAACCTCAATAGTTAACTCTTTTTGTGCTAAGCACTGAATTTTAATTGCTGTATGCGCAAATTTAATTGCTTCAACCAGTTCTTCTTCCTGTATCTCAGCACTCTCGCCTTCCACCATGTTGATATCGTGCTCGTTACCGGCAACAATAAACTCAAGGGTAGCGTTAGCTAATTGGCTAAGAGTAGGATTAATAACCAACTGGCCATCAATTTTAGCAACACGCACTTCTGATATTGGGCCATTAAATGGAATATCAGAAACAGCAAGCGCTGCTGATGCAGCTAAACCAGCAAGCGCATCAGGCATAATATCTTTATCAGCGCTGATCAGGCTGATCATTACCTGCGTATCGGCATGATAATCTTCAGGGAACATCGGGCGCAACGCGCGGTCAACCAAACGAGAGATCAAAACCTCGTAGTCTGATAAACGTGCCTCGCGGCGTAAAAAACCACCGGGGATACGGCCTGTAGAGGCGTATTTCTCCTGGTAGTCTACAGATAGCGGAAGGAAATCGACACCTTCTTTTGCCTCTGGAGATGATACTACCGTAGCCAATAACATGGTATCACCCATTTTAACTACTACAGAACCATCAGCTTGTTTGGCCAATTTACCGGTCTCGATCTCAATGGTGCGACCGTCACCTAAATCAATAACCTTTTTAATTACGTTTAAACTCATCTTTTTTGTGTTGTGGCTTGCTTTTCATCTTCAGGAGCAAACCGGTTTTTTATGTGTGTATAATAAGATGCTAAATTAAAAAAGCCATCCTAACATGCGGACGGCTTTTTATTAAAAACTTGTAAAAGTTATTTGATGATATCCCTAAGCTGTAGCGCTTTGATGATAGCACGATATCTTTCAATGTCTTTGTTGTAAAGGTATGCCAATAATGCACGGCGTTTACCTACCATTTTTTGTAGTGATAACTGGGTTGAAAAATCTTTTTTGTTGTTTTTCAAGTGACCGGTTAAATGTGCAATACGGGTAGTGAATAATGCTACCTGACCTTCGGCAGAACCTGTATCAGTTGAGCCTTTACCATGTTTTGCAAAGATCTCAGCCTTTGCTTCTTTACTTAAATACATTACCTGAATAATATTAAAGCGTGTATACTTTTGTTAATTGTGGTGCAAAGATAAGCTTTTAAGTCAAAAGTAAAAATTCAAAATTCAAAAGATTGATTTAAGGTATCTCTCTATAAATCAGGAATATTTTAGAGTTTCACTTTTGAACTTTTACTTAGCATTTGTCGCAATCAGCCCTTTAATATGTCCTTATCATACTGCTCCGGTCAAAACTTTCCGGTTAATTTTGCCTGAGTTATATTTTACTGCTTTGCGCCGTAAAGCTTATATTTATTCACTCAAACGATAATCAGGCTTAAACTATGTCACCAATAAATGCCGCCAAAGGCAAGGCATATTCTTTTTTCACGATACTTAAACAGTCGCTAAAGGGCGAACATGTTGACCTTACCTCTATCACCATCAAACGGGCTATCGTATTGTTAGCCATCCCCATGATGCTGGAGATGGCCATGGAATCTGTTTTTGCACTGGTCGATCTTTATTTTGTTGGCCATCTCCCAAACAGCAGCCTGGCTATACAAACGGTTGGCTTAACAGAATCTGTACTTACAGTTATTTACTCTTTAGCTATTGGTTTAAGTATGGCAGCAACTGCCGTGGTTGCCCGTCGCATAGGCGAAAAAAATCCGGAGGCAGCATCAAAAGCCGGTATGCAAACAGTAGTGATAGCTGTTATCGTAAACATAGTCATCAGCATAATTGGCCTGCTCCATGGCAGAGACTTATTGTTGTTGATGGGGGCCTCACCAGAAACTGCCAACCATGGGCAAAACTTTGTGCGAATCATGATGGGTGGAAGCCTAATTATCGTTTTGCTTTTTCTGATAAACGGTATTTTCCGTGGAGCCGGAAATGCCGCCATTGCCATGCGCAGCCTATGGATAGCCAATATAGCCAACATCATCCTCTGCCCTATTTTTATCAGAGGCTTAGGGCCTATACCTGCTTTTGGTTTAACAGGCGCAGCAATAGCCACTACAGTTGGCCGCAGTTTAGGGGTATTGTATCAGGTTTATAATTTGTTCAACAACAAAAATGCACTTACCGTGAGGATAAGCTATCTGGTGCCGGACTGGGATCAGATAAAAGCCATAATTAAAGTTGCCGCACCGGGTATATTACAGTTCATCATAGCCAGTTGCAGCTGGATATTTTTGGCTGAACTTGTTGCCACAACCGGCGGCGACAAAGGCTCGGCCGGTTATCAGACGGCTCTCAGGTTGATGATGTTCTTTATGCTGCCTGCTTGGGGATTAAGCAATGCTGCAGCTACACTGGTTGGTCAAAACCTCGGTGCTGGGCGAGTTGACCGTGCCGAGCAATCCGTTTTTCAAACCATTAGGTACACGGCAGTTTTCCTGGGTGTGGTAACTGTATTATTCCTCACCTGCGGCCATTTGTTTGCTTCCTTTTTTACCGAAGATGAAGAAGTTAAAAGCGTTGCAGCAAAAGCATTGAAGATCATTAGCGGCGCTTTCATCATTTACGGTATGGGTATGGTTTTCACCAGTGCATTCAACGGCGCCGGCGACACCTGGACACCTACCAAAATAAACTTTTTTACATTTTGGCTTTTTCAGATACCGCTTGCGTACTTACTTTCAAAATATTTTGCCATGGGGCCAACAGGGGTTTTCATATCGTTGCCGGTCTCAGAGATAGGTTTAACCATTGCAGCTTACATCTTATTTAAGAGAGGTAAATGGAAAAGCAAGCGGGTTTAACAGCACACGCTATCTTAACAATGCCTCCAATTAAAACAACAACTCCCGATTTTACTTTTTACTTTTGAATTCTAACTTTTGAATTAATGCCATACAGCACTTTTGAGACCGAACACCGTGTACGCCCCGATGATATAGATATGTTTCAGCATGTGCATAACAGCAAGTATTTTGATTATGTGCTGGCTGCACGTTATGAGCAAATGGAAACCTGCTATGGAATGGGCATGGAAAAATTTATGGAACGCGGCTTTGGCTGGGTAGTCCGTACCGCTCATGTTGACTACAAACGCGCCCTTACCATGGGCGAATACTTTAAAGTGCGTACAGGCATAGAAAGCGTTAATGATAAAGGCTGTCGGGTTGCCTTCACCCTAACCAGCAAAGCTACCGGCAAAGTTTGCTGCGACGGTTATTTCGATTATGTAATGATCGACATTAAAACAGGCCGCGGTATAAAGGTACCTGAAGATGTGATTGAGCATTACGGGATATAATAATTATCACTCTCCCACCGGCAACCAAACCATCATATCAGATTTACCACGATTATCCCAGCTGTAATATGGTATTGCCGTCAGGGTTCCTTTGCCTGGCAGGTTTGTTTTTAATTCTACTATGCCACCCAACAAATCTTTATTATAGGCGGAGGTAAAGACAGCATTTTTAGGGATAGTTATATCTGCAGGATTGTTGATCTTGTCCGACCGTTCTACACAATAAACTAACGGCCCGCGTTGCAGGGCTACTTTGTTTCTTGCGTCCTTGATACTGTCAATAGCTGTTATCTGATTTACCTGCATCGGCAGGTCAAGGCTTACTACATCACCTTTTTTCCAGGTATTGTTTATCACTGCGTAGCCGTTACTTATCGTAAATTTTATTGGCCTGCCGTTAAGTTTAAGCGTAACCGGTTTGTTTGTAACTTTAGCATATTTATAAGTTTCGCCCGGCACAGGTTTGTCAGTAGCCCAGCCCGGTATACGTACGTAAAGTGGGAACTGTGTACGTTTATCAGGAGAAACCCTAATGTTGACCAAACCTTTCCATGGGTACTCTGTCTGCTGGCTTATCTGCACATTACCGTTTTTTAGCGGAACGGTGGTATTACTGCCGACAAAAAGATTCACCCAAACAGCATTATCATTTGCAGCATAAATGTAATTACCTAACGATTCTACCAGCCTTGCAACATTTGACGGGCAGCATGCCGTACCGAACCATTCTTTGCGGGTGTGGTTACCGTTGGCCTGTAAAACGTTTTCGTAAAAGAAATGATCGCCACTTAATGACAGGCCATCCAGCGCACCGTTGTATAAACTGCGTTCAAGCACATCTATGTATTTTGCATTCCCGGTAAGCAGGTTCATACGCTCGTTCCATAAAACCATCCCTACCGAAGCGCAAGTTTCGCAGTAAGCATCTGCATTAGGCAGATCATAATCTATTGTAAAGCCCTCATTATTACCTGATGAACCTATGCCGCCAGTAATGTACATGTTTCGGTAAACCACATCCTGCCAAACGTTTTGCATGGCGTTCATATAACCAGGGTCGCTTTTTGCGGCACCTACATCTGCTGCGCCCGTGTATAAGTACATGGCACGTACGGCATGCCCTTCTATCTGTTTCTGATCTTTAACAGGCACGTCATCCTGGGCATATTTTACACCCATATCTTTCCTGTCCCATATCATGCCTTTGCCATAGCCGTGGCCACGTTGCTGCAGATACCAATCAGCCAAATCAAGGTATTTCACCTTCCCGGTAGCATGGTATAGTTTCACAAGCGCAAGCTCTATCTCTTCGTGGCCCGATACCCAATGCCTGTTCTGTTGCCTAAAGGTGCTGTCGATATTATCAGCTACACGTGTAGCCACATCCAGCAACTTGCGTTTACCAGTGGTATTGTAATAAGCTATGGCAGCCTCAATCAAATGGCCGGCATTATAGTCTTCATGCTTTTCCATGTCCGTCCAGCGGCCATCCATATTGCGCAAGGTGTAATACGTATTTAAATAGCCATCGGGCTGTTGTGCAGCAGCGATCTTATCTATCCAATCATCTGCTTTAGCTTCTAACTTTGGATCCGGATGATTTTTTAGTGAATACGCTATTGCCTCTAAAGCTTTGTAAACATCAGAGTCATCATAGTAAATACCTTCGTGTTTTTCGCCCTGTTTGTGTGCAACTTTTTCAAAGTTACGGATGCGGGGCGTTTTTATTTCCGTTTGCTCAATACAAACCGGAATAGTTACCGTACTGACGGTTTTTATACGCGGTGCCCAAAAATTATCAGTGATATTCACTTTGGCAAAACTAACCGATTGCATCTTTAACGACTGCCCCGTTAATTTCCCTGATACTAATACAGCAATGGCTATACTATACAGTAATTTACTTAATAATTGCATAAATGTAATTTAGACAAATAATAATTGGTCACCAAATATAAAAATTTAAGAACTAATTAAAATACAATAACAAGCACAAAAAAAGCCGCCTGTAAACAGGCGGCTTGTATATTTTGCAGTTTAATTATGCAGTAAGTTGTTGATCATCTTCATTTGGAGTTTTCATTTGAATAACCGGTGCAATTGGCAACTCAGTATTATAGGTCATTTGCTCAAATTCTTCTCTCGACCTCTTTAGTTCGTTTTGCAAACGATTCATTCCAAACTGAAGTGTAGTATAATTGGCATGAAAAGCAGACAATGTATCTTTCAATTTATCTGTTTGGGCTTTAAGCCGCTCTATATGCTGATGAAAATCCTGAGTGCTCACAATTATTAAGAATAATATCCAACAATAAACAATTTTTATACCATTTTTGACAATATCAATTATTACCATGAAAAAAACACTTTTAGTCTTGGCACTGTTCGCTTTTATAAACAAACGTTCCGTAGCGCAAGACTGGCCAAACCTGGCCAAATACCAACAAGAAAATGCCAAGGTTATGGCCGAGGTTAATCCCGGCAACCGGGTAGTATTTATGGGTAACTCGATCACCGAAGGCTGGAAAAGGGTTGATCCTGATTTTTTTGAGGCAAACAAAAATTATATTGACCGGGGCATAAGCGGACAAACCACACCTCAGATGGTTCTGCGTTTCAGGCAGGATGTGATTGATCTTAAACCAGCAGTGGTTACTATATTAGCGGGTACTAATGATATAGCAGGTAACACCGGGCCGGCAACGCTCGAACAGATATTCGGCAACATACAAACTATGGCGCAACTGGCAGCTACCTACAAAATAAAGGTGGTGATATGCTCAATTTTACCAGTTTTTGATTACCCATGGAAAACAGGTTTGCAGCCTGCGGAAAAAATCATCACGCTGAACAGCATGCTCAAAGAGTTTGCACAAAAGAACGGCTTTTACTACTTGGATTACCACAGCCTAATGAAAGACGACCGCGATGGATTACGCGCCGAATTAGGTAACGACGGTGTACACCCCAACAAAGATGGTTATGCCATTATGGAAAAAGCGGTGCAGCCGGTTATCGCTAAAGCACTAAGCGAAAAACCTAAAAAACTTAAATAATATACAGGCAGCTACGGCTGCCTTTTTTGTTTGATCTTAACGGTGCGGCGCAATAATTCATCACGTATAAGGGCACACTCTTCGTAATGTTCCCGGCTGATCTTTTGTTCTAAAAGATGATACAATTGAACGGATGTTAGTCCGATATAAGGCAAGCTGTTTACATTCAGCTCGGCAAGGGGTACTATAGCGCCGTCTGCGCTACGGAAGCCCAATTGAGGGTTTCTTTCGTTTAAATTCATGGGACAAGTAAGTTAGCCATCCGTTTCGATAATTCCTAATCGTTTCAGTTAATTTTTTTAAACTTAATCAAAGCACGACTTGTTCATTATAGTAACATGAGTAATCACAGCAACGACACTTGGTCGGCAGATTTGTACAGTAAGTACGAGGCCGAACGGAACCGCCCTATTTATGATCTGCTTAATCGTATACAAACTAACGCTATAAAAATAGCCGCAGATGTAGGTTGCGGGCCCGGAAACTCTACAGAGTTACTTAAACAAAAATTCCCTGATGCTAAGATCATCGGCATGGATAGCTCTGCCAATATGATTGAAGCTGCCCGCAAGCGCCTGCCTGAGGTACAGTTTGATATTGCGGATGTAGCCACCTGGGAAAATAAAGGGCCTTTCGATGTAATATTATCCAACGCTGTTTTACAATGGGTACCAGACCACGCCACTATCCTGCCTGCATTGCTTAACCGGCTTAATCCTGGTGGCACACTTGCTATACAGGTACCTGATAACTTTGCAGAACCTACCCATCGCTTAATGAGGCAAGTTGCAGCAAAAGGCCCATGGGCAGAAAAACTGACTGCAGCCCCAAAGCGCCTTGACCGGCAATCTCCTGATTGGTATTTCAGTCTGTTACATGGCAAAGTAGAATCAGTTGATATTTGGCGTACAACATACTTTCATCCAATTAAAACCGGGGCCGCCGGAATTGTTGAAATGGTAAAAAGCACCGGGTTACGTCCATATCTTGACGCTTTGGAAGCTGATGAACAACAGGAGTTTTTGGAAGAATATCAACAGCAGATAGCTAAAGAATACCCCGCTCAAGCAGATGGTACCGTGTTGCTGCCTTATCCACGTTTATTTATTGTGGCAATTAAATAAGTGCGCTTAACCATCGTGTTTAAAACTCATACGCGTTTTTAAAGCTCACTTTTCTTACACTTGCAAACGCTAAGTAAGTTCTATGGCCAAACCGGTACACCCCATTTATAATCTCCATTTTGCACTGGTTTGCTTAAGCTCGTTTTTATTTTCGTGCAGCTTTAATATGCTCATTCCGGAATTGCCTGCTTATTTAAGCAGACTGGGCGGTGCCGAACATAAAGGTTTGATCATTGCGCTATTTACGCTTACTGCAGGCATATCCCGACCTTTTAGCGGGCGATTAACTGATACCCTTGGCCGAGTGCCGGTAATGGCTGTCGGCTCCATCGTTTGTTTTATTTGTGGCTTTTTGTACCCTATACTCAGCACAGTAGCTGGCTTTTTATTTTTGCGTTTGCTGCATGGCTTTTCAACCGGTTTTAAGCCTACTGCGACCGCGGCTTATGTAGCTGACATAGTACCACGCGAGCGTTGGGGTGAAGCATTAGGTTTTCATGGTATTTGCTTTAGCACCGGCTTGGCTGTTGGCCCTGCTATTGGGAGCACCATAAGTTTATATTTTTCGCTTAACGTGCTATTTTACGTATCATCTTTTTTTGCGCTGATGTCTATCGCTATATTGATGAACATGAAGGAAACGCTGAAAGATAAACGCCCTTTCAGCCTATCAATATTGAAGATATCCCGCAAGGACATTATCGCCGTTGAGGTGCTTCCCACTGCCGTTGTTACCTTGCTGTCTTACGTAGCCTACGGCGCAATCCTTACCGTGATCCCGGATTGGAGCCAACACCTCGGTATCGTTAATAAAGGCTTATTTTTTATGGTATTCACCATTGCCTCTTTGCTTATAAGGTTTGTAGCCGGTAAAGTATCTGACAAGTACGGACGCATATCGGTTATCAACACTGGGCTGGTTTTACTTGTAATATCTTTATCTATCATCGGCTTTGCTAAAACCGTAACGGGGCTTATGCTCGGCGGTGTAGTTTATGGCGTTGCAACAGGCATCCTTTCCCCTGCCCTAAACGCCTGGACGGTTGATATGAGCCTTCCCGATCATCGGGGTAAAGCTATGGCAACCATGTATATTTCTCTCGAAGCCGGTATTGGTTTGGGCGCTTTGATCTCGGGTTGGTTTTATCAGGATGTAATTAGTATGGTGCCTGCAATTATGTACGCCAGTGGTATAGTAGCCACTATCGCTTTAATTTATATGGGTTTGAGGCATAAGACAAAAATCAAACGTTTACAGCCTGTTATAATTGAAAGCGAGATCTGACCATAGCTTGCTGACAGGGTAAAATCAGCTTTTTTTAAAATACTTTAAGGCAAAAAAAGGCAATTACATCAACTGATATTTGTCTACCTTCGGTGAACCCTTAATCCAGACTATGATCACTTATAAGAAAACCTTATTGACAGCAGCTATTGCATCCCTCGCCTTGGGCTCCTGCCAAAACCAACATGCAGATCTTAACGCCAATACCAATTATGCCGATCCTGATAGTATTACTTATGAATTGGCAAAAAAATATGTGAAAAATTACGAGAAACGTGCGGGATATATAGATTCGGTTTATTCTGAGAGTAATTTATCTAAAGTAAAAAAACTGCCAGACACACGTGCCATATGGTTTAGCGCAGACAGGCTACAGAAACTGGCCAATAAAGTAAAAAGCGAAGGTGGCGATGGCATACGCTTTTATCTTGCTGCTTATGACAGCGTTTACAGTGAAAGATTTACCGGCGGCCATAAACCCGACCGTATTTATTGGAACAGAAATACACTGGTGATGGTATCTACCAAGGACAGCACCAATAAAGTTGGTCAAAAGTTTCACCGCGACTACTATACTGATAAGCCTACCGCCAACACACCGCCCCGAGGTTTTATTGTTGGAAATCCACCCGAAAATCGCGGCGAAATATGCCCACCACCGAGAGATTGTAATACAATTGGTGCTACACTCATAAAATAAACCATACATTGAAGTTTATCAGCGTTAACACTGCATCAGAGTTTATTTGCTTCCTGGTTGCTTTTGTTTTTCTGTGGAAAGACAAAAGCACTACCTGGAAAATGCTTATTGCCTTTTTATTGCTGACATGCGTAACAGAAGTTACCGGTATCTATATGCGTGAGTTTTTGCAAATCCGCAACTACCCGGTTTATAATGTTTACTTGTTATTTGAGTGCGGCTTTACGAGTTATTTTTTTTACCACCTCTATCGGCCCTACAACTACCATATAAAATGGCTCTATGTATGGTACGGCATTTTTATGCTTATCTTCCTATCAGAGATGCTCCACAACAATTTTAAAGGATTTACCTCTGCAACGGCTTCTATCATGTCGGTGGTATTTGTTTTGGCCAGCTTGTATTTCTACTATTTGAAACTACGTGACGAAAAGTTTGAGCCGCTTCTTTATTCGGCCTCGTTCTGGTGGGTAAACGGCGCTTTGTTCTTTTACTTCGGCAGCACGGCATGCAACATTTTTATGGACTATCTTGCCGAATATGAGTCCATCACTTACAATAACTCAATCAGGTATATCATTTACAACGTGTTAGATGTAATTATGTATGCCTGCTGGTCATACGCTTTTATATGCAGATATCGTCAAAGGAAGTTATCTTTCTCATAGGTTTAACTTCTGTTATATTTCTTATTGCTCCCTTGTTCCTAATACTGTATGTACTGTCGTACAACCGGCGTAAGCGCAAGCATCAGGAAGATACTCTTACCATGCAGAAAACATTTGAAACCGAGTTATTGAAAACCCAAATGGAAGTACAAGAGCAAACGTTAAAAACTGTTGCTTATGACCTGCATGATAATATTGGCCAGTTACTAAGCCTCACCACCATAACACTGAGCTCGGTAGATCTTAACGATAGCCCGGGCGCAGCAGAGAAACTGGCATTGGTTGAAGACCTTACCATGCGGTCGATAAAAGAGGTTAAAGCCCTTTCGCGCTTGTTGCATGGCGAAGAAATTGTGAGCCGGGGATTAGCTGCAGCAATTGATTTTGAACTGGAATGGCTGCGGCGGTCGGATAAGTTTAAGATCAACTACAGCTACAACAAAGAAGTTATAGATCTTGACGCGGTAAAGGCCACCATCTTATTCAGGCTCTTCCAGGAGATCATCAACAACATAATACAGCATGCAAAAGCCACAGAGATAAACATTGATCTAAACCAAACTTACGATCTCTGCACCTTACAAATAACTGATAACGGTATAGGTTTTAACGTTGATGAAGCGCTTATCCGCAAAAGCGGGATGGGTTTACATAACATTGTTAAACGCAGCGCCATGCTCCAAGGCTCAGCCAACATCACTTCCTCGCCGGCTAAAGGCTCAAGCATCATTATCAAAATACCACAACAACCCACAACCAATGGAAAACTCAAAAATTAACATCGCCATAGTAGATGATCATACCTTGTTCAGACAAGGGCTTGCTAAATTGCTTTCGGAATCTAACGAGGTAAATGTGCTGTTTGATGCGGAAAACGGTGCAGATATGATAAATAAGCTTTGTAACCATCCTTTACCCGAGGTGATATTGATGGATATAACCATGCCCATAATGGATGGCTATGATACTACCAAATGGTTAAAAGAGAACCACCCTGATGTAAATGTACTGGCGCTGAGTATGTTTGAAGAGGATAAACCTATTATAGGTATGCTTAAAAGCGGTGCAGGCGGTTACATGCTTAAGCAATCAAAAACCGGCGACCTCATAAGTGCTATAAGAGGTATAGCAAGGCAGTCTTTTTATATTAATGAACTGGTATCAGGTAAGTTGTTACGTAACATACAAAACAACCAGCCTCAAAAAACTCAAAACGCCGGCCTAAGTGCAAACGAATTAAAGTTTTTGGAGCTGTGTTGTTCTGATTATACCTACAAACAAATTGCCGATATGATGCACCTTAGTCCGCACACTATTGATAATTATCGAGAGGCTTTGTTCCAGAAGTTTAATGTAAAATCAAGAACCGGCCTGGTGATATCGGCTTTAAAGAACGAATTGATAAAGCTTTAGCTTATTGCGGTTCAGCTGCCGGCTTTACTGCAACTTTTTTGGGGGCCGGTTTAGCCGGGGCTTCAGCTTTAGGTGCTACAGCCTCAGGCGCTTTAACAACGGTGTTGTCTTTCAATAAACCTTCTTTGTTGATCTTGATATCTTTGGCAAATTTGCGGGCAAGCTTTTTTGCCTCTTTTTCTATCTTTTTATCAAGTTTTTTTGAGCCTTCACCAAATTTTGAAGTGATCTCTTTTAACTGTACGGCTAAGTGCTGATGTATAGCACGTTGTGCGGTTTTTTTAGCTTCTTTGATAAGGGGTTTTAGTTTGTCCTTCATATATGATAGTATCTATTTGATTATCTGCACCAAAGCTAAACTAAGATAAGGTTAAATCCATATTATCATTATGTTAAGCATTAACAAGATACTTAACATTCTATTTTAGTTTTGCTGAGGTCTACAGTCGTTCCTCGTAGTTAACAATAAAACCAGCCAGTTGTTCCTGCTCGTTTACACTAAGGTCACCGCCGTTATAGATCCAATTGTTATCGGCATCAAATAAAATACTTCCTAAAAAATCAGGTTGGGCTTCATAAGCAGTGTACAAATGATAAGTTTTTACTGCATAATATTCTTCCATTGCAGGCACAATATTAATGATCTCATCCGCGCCGTTGTGGCGTTTTAACCAGGCACGGGCTTCTCGCTCGAGCGTAATATTTTTCGTCATCAAACAAAAATCAAAAAAAGATTTTATAAATACTAAAAATATTAGCAATTTTACAATTGTAAATATATGACAGAGGCCCGCCAAAATATCATCGAACGCTTGCAGAAAGACATACTTGGATGGCAGGGCTTTGTCTCGCCTGCTGTAGGTGAGCAAAAGGGGATTGGTTTAGGGCCTGTTGAAACTGCTTTTCCTAATGGAGTATTCCCTACGGGCAACATTCATGAAATGCTTTGTGCGCAACAAGAACAGGCAGCGGCTACAAGCGGATTAATGATGGGTATCTTATCTGTACTGATGAAAAACGGCGGAGCTTGTATATGGATAAGTACCGGCAGAAAATTCTTCCCTGCATCATCCCATCAATTTGGGGTAGCGGCACACCGATTGGTATTTGTAGATACCCAGCGCGAACGCGATACACTTTGGGCTATGGAAGAAGCACTTAAATGCGAAGGCATTGCCGCCGTTGTTGCCGAAGTGAATGATTTAAGCTTTGCACAGTCGCGGCGGTTACAATTGGTGGTTGAGGCCAGTAAGGTTACCGGTTTTGTTATGCGCAGCAATTTGCAAAAGCTAAGCACTACTACTTGTGTTTCCCGCTGGCAGGTAACGCCATTACCCAGCCAAACAGAAGGCGATCTGCCCGGTGTGGGGTTTCCGTGCTGGGAGGTACAGTTGCTAAGGGTTCGTAACGGGTTGCCCGGCACCTGGCAACTAAGCTGGAGCGATCAGGGCTTTACCTGGGGAACCGAACAGGAACCACAAATTGAATACACTGATGTACAATTACAGGTTGGTTAATTATGGGCAGGCGCTATGTTTCACTTTGGTTCCGTCATTTATTAACGGATTGGCTTACGCTTCGGCAGCCGGAGTTAAAGGATGTACCTTTCATACTGGTTGCACCCGAAAAAAACCGGCTGATTGTAAAAGCCGCAAACCATTTAACCGAAAGCTATGGCATTAGCACGGGCATGGCCGCTGCAGATGCACGTGCCGTAGTGCCCGATCTGAAGGTGCTGGATGCCGAACCCGGCAAAGCTGAAGAAATATTAAAAAAAGCAGCTGCCTGGTGTATACGTTATTCGCCCCTTATTGCTGTAGATGCTGATGGGTTGCTCTTGGATATTACCGGCTGCACGCATTTGTGGGGCAGCGAAAAGGATTACCTCAGATCATTAATAAAAACACTGATAACAAAAGGGTATGATGTGCGTGGAGCTATGGCAGATACAGTTGGCCTTGCCTGGGCGGTTGCACGTTATGGTAAACAAAAGCCTATTATAACAACTCAAGAGCACCAACAAGCTTTACTGACTTTACCACCCGAGGCTTTACGTATTGAATCAGAAACTGTTGACTTGCTATATAAACTTGGATTTTTTACAGTAGGACAGTTAATGGGGCATGAGCGTTCTGCCTTACGCAGAAGATTTGGAAACAGTTTTCTGTTAAGGCTGCATCAGGCTTTAGGTAATGTTGATGAGCCTTTGCAATACATCCACCCGGTTGAGGCTTATCATGTGCGGTTACCATTCTTAGAGCCCATACGTACAGCAGAAGTGATTGAAAAAGCGATCAATACGTTATTGAAAATGATGTGCGAACGGTTAAGTAGCGAAGGAAATGGTTTACGCAAAGCTGTTTTAAAAGGCTACCGTGTTGACGGACATTTAACAGAAACAGTGATTGGTACAAATAAGCCATCGAACAATGCTGCCCATCTGCTTAAATTATTCGCGTTAAAAATCCCAAACATTGAACCAGCTTTGGGGATTGAACTGTTTACACTTGATGCCTTTAAGGTAGAAGAAGTTGAACACAAGCAGGAAAACTTATGGCTGCTTGAAGGCAGCGATGAATCAACCGATGCCCTTGCAGGCTTGTTAGACCGTATTGGCAATAAAATAGGTGCACAAAACATTCATCGATACCTGCCGCAAGCCAGCTACTGGCCTGAAAGATCTATAAAACAGGCCTTATCACTAACAGATCAGCCTGAGATGGATTGGAACAATGGCAGGCCCCGCCCTTCGCTCCTTTTAAAGTATCCGCAACGTATTGAAGTGATGGCCCTGCTGCCGGATGACCCACCCAAACATTTTGTGTGGAAGGGGCAAAAGCACATCATCAAAAAAGCCGACGATGCCGAACGCATCGAACCCGAATGGTGGCAACATGCCGACAGGCACAAACACCGGGATTATTACATGATAGAGGATGAAAAAGGTTGCAGGTACTGGGTATTCCGTTCCGGGCATCACCAGGGTGGTGATACACGGTGGTACCTGCATGGTTTTTTTGCATAATGGGTATTAGATGGAAGAAGAAGTTAAAACCAAGTATGCGGAGTTGCAGATCACAAGCAACTTTACCTTTATGCTGGGCGGCTCACACCCCGAGGAATTTGCTGCACGGGCCAAAGAGTTAGGCTATACTAAAATTGCTATTACAGACCGTAACAGCGTTGCGGGAATTGTGCGTGCACACCAGCAAATTAAGAGTGATAAAAATGAAATAGGTTTCATTCCCGCATGCCGATTGGATCTGATAGACGGCCCGAGCCTGCTGGCCTACCCTACCGATGTTAGTGCCTGGGGCAGGCTTTGCGCCCTATTGTCATTAGGCAACCTGCGTACAGAAAAAGGTAAATGCGAGCTATACAAGAACGATGTTTACGAACACAAAAAGGGTATTAAATTCATTGTTATCCCACCCGAAAAACTGAATGATAGTTTTGATTTTGATGATGATTTTAAACGCAACCTGGCCGTTTATAAAAAAATATTCGGTTCCGAATTATATATAGCAGCCAGCCGCTTATACAACGGGCACGACAGGAAGCGTTTACACCGCATCAAAAAAACAGGCGTGCCCATAGTGGCTACCAATGATGTGCATTATCATGAACCCGCCCGTCGTGAACTGCAGGATATACAAACCTGCGTACGAGAGAAATGTACCATCAGCAATGCGGGTTTCCGTTTGCTGTCCAATGCTGAACGCTACCTGAAACCTGTTGAAGAAATAGAAAGGCTTTTTTCGCTTTACCCTGATGCTATTGAGCGCACACAGGAAATTGCCAATGCCTGTCATTTCTCATTAGATGAACTAAAATACCTCGAGCCAGAGTGGCGAAGCCCCGATGGACGTACCGCAGATGAGCACCTGCGCGAACATACCATGAATGGTGCGCACAAGCGATTTGGCGATCACATTCCACCGGAAATAAATAAGCAGATAGATTTTGAGTTAGCTTTTTTTGCACGCCGCAAGCTTGCCCCCTACTTCCTAAGAGTTTACGAATACACTCAGAAAGCCGAAGAACTGAATATTTTACATCAGGGCCGTGGTTCTGCAGCTAATTGTACGGTTTGCTATTGCTTAGGTATCACACCGGTAAATCCGCTTAAGCAAAAATTACTGTTCTCACGTTTTATGTCAGACTCGCGTGAAGAATGGCCGGATGTTGATGTTGATTTTGAGCACGAGCGCCGGGAGGAGATCATGCAATGGATATATAACACGTACGGTCGCGAACATGCAGCCATCGTGGCTACTGTAACCCAGGAACGCCATAAAGGTGCACTGCGCGATGTTGGCAAAGCAATGGGGTTATCAGAAGATACCATTAAGCGCCTCGGCGGCACCATCTGGAGCTGGGCCGAGGAGGGCTTTGACCGCGACCGCCTTGTTGCCCAGGGCATCAATCCGGATGATCCCCACATTGCAAAGGTTTTGGCGCTCACCAGTCAGTTAATGGGTTTTCCGCGGCAGTTGGGGCAGCACACTGGCGGCTTTGTAATCACACAAAACAAGCTCTCAGATATTTGCCCGGTGATGAATGCCCGCATGGATAACCGAACCCAATTGGAATGGGATAAGGACGACCTGGAAGCTTTGGGCATTCTTAAAGTAGACGTGCTGGCTTTAGGTATGCTAACTTGTATCCGTAAAGCGTTTGATATGCTGCAGCTCCACTATCACAAACATTACACTTTAGAAAGCGTAGAGCAGGATGATCCTGTTGTTTACGATATGATATGCAAAGCCGATACCATAGGCGTTTTCCAGATTGAAAGCCGGGCACAAATGTCAATGCTGCCCAGGTTAAAGCCGCGCGTGTTTTACGACCTGGTTGTTGAGGTTGCCATTGTACGCCCCGGCCCTATCCAAGGCGACATGGTGCATCCTTATTTACGTAGAAGAGATAAGATAGATCCTGAAATTTATCCCTCAGATGAACTAAAAGAAATCTTAGGACGAACGAAAGGAGTCCCTCTCTTTCAGGAACAGGCAATGGAAATAGCCATCGTAGCAGCGGGCTTTACCCCTGCTGAGGCCGATCAGTTACGACGAAGTATGGCAACTTTCAAAGCCAAAGGACAAGTAAGCGCTTTTCGGGATAAACTGGTAGAAGGCATGGTAAAAAAAGGCTATGAAGAAGACTTTGCCCGCAGGGTTTTTAAGCAGTTAGAAGGCTTTGGTAGCTATGGTTTCCCAGAGAGCCATGCAGCATCATTTGCGCATCTGGTATACATATCGTCATATTTAAAATGCCATTACCCGGATGTTTTTGCAGCAGCCTTGCTTAATAGTCAGCCCATGGGTTTTTACCAGCCGGCAGAAATTGTAGATGATGCACGCGAGCATAATGTTGTGGTACGCCCTGTAGATATCAACTACTCAGAATGGGATAATATACTTGAAGAAATAGATGGCGAATACCATGCTTTACGACTGGGTTTCAGGCAGGTAAAGGGTTTATCTTTACAGGATATGCAGGTGCTTACCACTAACCGCGGCATGGGCTACAAAAGCATTAGTCAGCTAAGTAATGCCGGCATCCCAACAGACGCTATTAAGGTATTAGCTGATGCTGATGCTTTTGATTCACTCAATTTAAACCGCCGCCAGGCTTTGTGGGAAATTGCCGCTTTAAATGATAAACCGTTAGCCTTGTTTGGCAACCAGCCATCGGAGAGCACAAAGGAGCGCCAGATAAGCCTGCCGCTGATGTCGAAATCAGAGCATGTGGTTCAGGACATTGCTGTTACAGGCTTATCCTTAAAAGCGCACCCGGTAAGCTTTATACGTTACCAGTTAGATATGCTTGGCGTAACCCCTACCGCAAAAATAAAAGAGCTTAAAAACGGCGACCGGCTAAAAACAGCGGGCATTATTACCGTTAGGCAACGGCCGGGTACTGCAAAGGGAGTGCTGTTTATCACCATAAAAGACGAAACCGGTTTTACCAACCTGGTGGTATGGGAAAAAATGTTTAATAAATACCGCCGCGAGATACTGCAAGCCCGCTTACTAATGGTTGAGGGACAAGTACAAATAGAAGGCCAGGTGATACACGTTGTTGTTAAACGTTGCTTTAATCTTAATAACCTGCTAAGCAAGCTTACTCAAAAGGGCGACGATTTCCCTGAGGTTACCCTATCACGCGCTGATGAAACAGTTTCGCCCGTACCGCAAAAGCGTGATATGTCTGTGGAAAGCATCTTACACAAAGGCCGTAATTTTCATTAAATACTTACAACCGGGCAGAATATTCGGGCTAACCACTTTTCAACAAACTTGCAGCTTTGGCTGAAAAATTCTTATTTTGCTAAAAATATTAGTAATCAAAATGCTGCGTATAAGGAAACAAGTTGCAAAAAGAGATGTGCTGGGGTTTAGGCTTCCTATGTTGTCGTACGAGGAGCCACCGCTTGATATAACCGATATCACCGTTATGGACCCTGATAATACTTACTTTATGCGGATGGGTTCTGAAGCCATGAAATCCTATCACATTATGCCTGATAATATCCTGGTGATCGACCGCAGCCTGAAACCCGTGAAAGGAAGTATCGTAGTATTTTTTCATGAAGGAAACTTTTACACACGGGAATTTTATCCTGTTGCAGATAAATTATTATTGCGGGCAGATACGCTCGCTAATACCATTGAGATAGCGAATACAGAACACTGGACGTGCTGGGGTGTGGTTACGCTTAACCTGAACCCGCTGCTACCGGCCGAATTAAAAGTTGGGAGGTACCGGGGTGTTTGCGCATGTTGATATTAATAACTGTTATGTAGGCTGTGAAACACTTTTTAAACCCGAATTAAAGGGGCGTGTTATTGTAGTGCTGAGCAATAACGATGGCTGCGTCATTGCCCGCAGTAACGAAGCCAAGGAAATGGGCATTAAAATGGCCGATGCGGAATTTATGGTTCGAAAGAATTTAGCCGAACATAATGCCATCATATTCAGCAGCAACTATCCACTGTATGCCGATATGAGTGCCCGTTTGATGAATAATTTGGCACGTTACACTTACATGCTGATGGTTTATAGCATAGACGAGGCATTTATGGCACTTGGCGATATTTACGGTCTCGATTTGGAACGGCATGCACAAGCTATTAGTAAAAACGTGATGCATGATACCGGCCTACCCATAACCATTGGTGTTGGCCCAACTTTAAGCCTGGCTAAACTGGCCAACAAGGCAGCTAAAAAACAAAAGCGCGATTACCTGGTGCTTGATACACCGGAAAAGATAGAGCAAGTTGTTTCTAATTTCCCTATTGAAGATGTTTGGGGCGTTGGCCATGCCTATTACCATAAACTGGTGGCTAATGGCATTGTAACAGCTGCCGACTTCCGGAACCGAAAGGCCGACTGGGTACGCCAGCACATGACTGTGCAGGGCTGGCGCTTGCATCAGGAACTTTGGGGAAAGCCCTGCAACGTGATCCGTGATGTAGCGGAGCGTTCGAAAGGTATCGAATCCAGCCAAAGCTTTAACAGTTACCAAACCCGGTTAGAAGCTATTGAGGAAGCCGTTGCCATGCACGCAGCCACTGTTTCATTAAAGTTAAGGCAGCAAAAAAGTATGGCGCTTAACATCACCGTTTACCTGCGTACCAATAAGCATAACGTAAAGCACGATCAGCACTATCCAAGCATTACCGTCAAAATACCATTTGCAGCAAATAGTGCGCACGAATTTACACGTATTTGCATACAAGCATTAAAAGCTATATGGCAACCCGGTTACAATTACCTTAAAACAGGCGTGCGGGCAACCGGCGTTATACCTGCGGGCGAGGTACAATACAATCTCTATTCAGATTACGAAAGTGAGCGCGAACAGCGTTTAGCCAGTCTAATGGACGATCTGAATCTAAGATATGGTCGCGGTACACTGCGAATTGCTACGGAGGGTTACGAAAAAAAATGGGTAATGAAGCAAGAGTTCCTGAGCAAACAATACACCACCGACTGGCAAGACATTGTCACTACACGCTGATTTACTTCAAATTAAAATTTGTTATTAATTACTAATTTTATTAGCTTTGAACTAATAAAATTAGTTTTATGTGCGGACACGTAGAGATTGGTGAACAAAAAGACATCAAAATTATTAAACGCGACGGCGCATCATATGCGCCCAAAAGTAATAGCGCGGGTAATCCAGGTTCTATGCTACCTGTAGTTACTGATGCCATACCTGATAAGGTGCAGCAATTTAGATGGGGTTTGCTGAACGCTGATGATGACCGCATACACAGCAAGAACAAGCATGCGCGTATCGAATCTTTATTCGTAGTGCCTATGTGGAAAGACATTGCGGGCAAGAGGCATTGTGTAATACGCATACAAGCTTTTTTTGAATATAACCGCGAGCAGCAACGCAAATACCGTATAGAACGCAAGGATGGCAAGCCTTTTTATATTGCAGGCTTATGGGATATCTGGTTCGATATCAAAACCAGCATCCTGCTGCCAACTTTCGCCATGATCACCATGCCACCAAATTCGGCTATGGCTGAGATCCATGACCGTATGCCAGCCATATTGGAACGCGGCGACATCAAGACCTGGATAAATGGCAACTATACCGCCGAACAACGTGTAGATTTCCTGCGCAAACACCCCTGCCCTTCTGATCACTTACGGATCACCATAGAAAAAGAGCATAGCGATGAATGAGATTTTCTATTTGCTCGATAGCTTATTTATCAGAAAATACTGAATTATTGTAGATTAGCGAAAACACCTTTTCTATGTTACGCAATCTGCTATTGGTGACTTATCGCAACCTAATTAAAAACATCTCATATACCTTTATCAATGTGGTTGGCCTTAGTTTAGGGCTGGCGGCGTTTATTGCTATAAGCGCATACGTACAGTATGAAAAGAGCTTCGATACCATGTATCCGGGCGCTGATCATATATATCGTGCTGAAAGCCGTTTTTATAAACAAGGCGAACTTACCGATGCCTGGTCTACTGCAAGTAATGGTTATGCAAAAGCCATGTATGATAACATTCCGGGCATTGCCAGCTATGCTCGGATAAGTTGGAATGGCAATGAGCGCGTAGTGAGGTATGGTGATACAAAATATCGTGAGCAAAAGGTGTGCTTTGCAGATAGCAACTTTTTATCATTTTTTAAATTACCCTTACTTAAGGGAGATGAAAATTCGGCACTGAAAGAGGTGAACACCGTGGTGATTTCTGAAGCCGAAGCCAAAAAGTATTTCAGTGATCCTCAACAAGCCGTGGGCAAAAGGTTGGAGCTATCATCTCGTTTCGAGACTTATCATTGCCTGGTAACAGGTGTATTTAAAGATCTGCCGGCTAATTCTACTTTGCAGTTTAATATGCTCGTTTCTTGGGCAACGGCGCCTAACTGGATAAAAGAATTTTGGTATCAGCATGAGAATTACACATTTCTAAAATTGAAGCCGGGTGTTGACCCCTCAGCCGTAGCACAAAAATTCCCGGCCGTGGCGGAACGCTTTAAAACAGCCGAGCCATTAAAGGAACTAAGCTGGGGTGTTGAATTGGTACCGCTAAAAAACATTCATTTAAACGCTGCCAAACCGTACGAGATGGAAGCAAAGGGTAATCGACAGGCTGTTGGCTTTCTTAGCGTAATGGCCTATATCATCTTACTGATTGCCTGTATTAATTATATCAACCTGGCAACTACAAAATCGGTAGATCGTGCGCGTGAGGTCGGTATCAGGAAAGTTAGTGGTGCACACACCAGCCAGCTGGTATTTCAGTTTTTCCTGGAATCCTTTATAGTAAACATTATATCGCTTACTTTCTCTGTATTGTTAGTAGGCGCGATCAGCTTGCTCTTTAAAAATATATCCGGCGATACGCAGACTTTTAGTTTGCTGATAGATGGCGAATTGGTTGTAAAGGTTTGCGTAGCCTTTGTTGCAAGTATTATTCTCTCAGGTCTTTATCCAGCTATTATACTATCAAAGTTAAAGCCGGTTAAAGTGCTAAAAGGCCGTTTTGCACTTTCTAAAACAGGAACCTGGCTACGTAAGGGAATGGTGTTTTTCCAATTTGCTTCATCGCTGCTATTATTAGCAGGTACAGTGGCAGTTTACAGGCAGGTTATTTATATGAATACCGAAGATACTGGCATAAACCTGAAGCAAACCTTAGTGGTGAAGGCCCCGGCCAATACCAATAACTACATTCAAAAGGTAAACGATTTTAAAAACAATGCTTTGAACATTACAGGCGTGCGTCAGGCTACGGTTTCAGGCGCTGTTCCGGGCAGGCAAGTAGGTATGGGGGCAGCATGCCGGCGCTATGGCACGCCTAAATCAACAGAAAGGCTGTATGAGATGCTGCGGGTCGATTTTGACTTTATGAAGCTCTACAAACCGCAGCTAATTGCGGGTCGTGCATTTGATAGAGGCTTCACAACCGATTCTACCAAAGTGATCCTAAACCAGGAAGCGGTAAAGCGATTTGGGTTCAGTTCTGCTCAAGACGCAGTTGGTAAAAAAATATGGATAGAGTCATTAGACAAAGAGCCTAACGAGGTTATTGGTGTTGTAAAAGATTTTCATCAACAATCCTTAAAAGAAGGCTACGCGGCAACCGTATTATTTATGGATCCTAAATTGACTTGGGTGCCATTAAAATATATCTCCTTCGAGATCGACCAATCCAAGGCAAAATCCACATCACGGCAACTTAGTGACCTTTGGGCGCAATTCTTTCCCGAGTCTTCGTTCGACCAATTCTTTCTTGATGATTTTTACGCAAGGCAATATGAACAGGATGTACATTTTGGTCAGGTATTCATGCTGTTTTCGGCTATAGCTGTGGTCATCGCTTGCCTGGGCCTGTTTGGCTTAACCGCTTATGCTACTGCGAGGCGTAAAAAAGAAATTGGTGTACGCAAAGTATTAGGGGCATCCGCTCAAAGTATTGTCAGGTTACTTGCCGCCGATCTGCTTAAATTAGTCATTGCCGCCAGTTTAGTAGCAATACCAGCAGCGGTACTATTGATATACCAATGGCTGCAGGGTTATGCGTTTAAAGTGCAGCTTACATGGTGGCAATTTGTACTGCCTATACTTGTATTAATGTTGATATCGTTTTTGGCTACAGCTTATCTTACCTACAAAGCAGCACTAACCAATCCGGTAAAAACACTTAGGGACGAATAACGACAACCATATAAAACAAAAAACCCTGCACTTTGGTACAGGGTTTTTGATACTTGATATCGCTTTTTGTCGGGATGGCAGGATTCGAACCTGCGGCCTCCACATCCCAAATGTGGCGCGATACCGGGCTACGCTACATCCCGTTTGTTCTCGTTTGGGATTGCAAAAGTAGCTTTTTTACCTACCCTTGCAAACTTTTTTTTCAAATTTTATTAAAGCGGCACCTAACCAATTCATTTGCATCAACTTAATTTTTATTTAACATCATCGTGGCTTTTCCTAACTAAAGCATTATACCGCATTTGCGGTATTGATGAGTTGAACTTTTGCTTGCAATTTTACAATATCGCACGGCACTAAAGCCTGGTACAGCACGGACGGTCATACTAATAAAATAGGGGGAATGTGATCTTCCGACAAAGCCACATATCAACAATTGATGTGTGGCTTATTTTTTAATCGTAAACCGTTTTAAGATGGCTTACGGAATTGTTTACCATTTTCTTTAAAATCTTTTCATCAATATACGCCAGCTTTTTGATGTAAAGGCAACTTATGCCCGTCTTGTGTCTGCCAAGCTGTTGTAACAACTTTTCCTTATCAGCAAATTCGGCTGCCAAATAAATTGCAAACTCCTTACTCCGCGGCGAGAAACCAACAAGCGGCGCGTCACCTTCTCTCCCGCTTTCATATTTGTAATGGTAACTACCAAAACCAACAATGGCCGTTCCCCACAGTTTGGGCTGCAACGTTGTCTCATCCTTTAATAGGGCCAAAAGCTTAAACGCATCATCGCGTTTGGCTGTATCACCAATAGCGTTCAAAAAGTCTTCTACGCATATTGCTGTTGGGATAGTTTTGTTTTGTGCCATTTTAAAACAATAAGTTGTTTAGGTAGTTGATAATTTAATTTCTAAGATATTTTTTATTAATTGAAGATAATTAAGCAAATAGCTATCCTGGGCGGTGGTCCAAGCAGCTTATTCGTATTTAAACGTTTGGTTGAGAGCGGTCACACCGATATCTCCATAACCGTTTTCGAGAAAAACCAGCAACTGGGTGCTGGTATGCCCTATTCTCACGATGGCGCTAATGACGAGCATGTAACCAACGTATCCGGCAACGAGATACCGGAAATTGTTACCGGCATCAGCGATTGGGTAAAAACAATATCTAAGGATACGCTGGATAAATACCACATCAACCCATCTAAGTTTAATGATTACAAAGTATTACCACGGCTGCTGTTCGGTCAATATTTAAACGCCCAGTTTAAACTATTGCTACAACAAGCTAAAGATAAACAAATTAAGCATGAGGTGAGATACGGTTGCTGTGTGACAGACATTATAGACCATCCAGAACAGGAAATGGTTACTGTAGTTGTTAATAATGACGAGAAACTGGTTTTCGATACTGTTGTAATATGCACTGGGCATAACTGGCCAAAAAAAGATGAAGAAAAAATACCCGGCTTTTTTGATTCGCCTTATCCGCCTAAAAAACTGGCTTTAAAGCTCGATCATCCGGTTGCTGTAAAAGGCTCTTCGTTAACAGCAATAGATGCCATACGCACGCTATCGCGCCACAACGGGGCGTACGGTAAGGGTGAGAACGGCTTAATTACTTACAAGCTTAATCCCGATAGTGAAGGCTTTAGAATTGTGATGCATTCGCGCAATGGATTGTTGCCGGCTGTACGCTTTCACCTTGAAGATCCTCATCTTTCAAAGACAGATACCTTAACACCCGAGCAAATAAAAGCTCACCGGGAAGGTAACAGTGGTTTCTTATCGTTAGATTATGTTTTTGAGCACGATTTTAAGCTTCCCCTCAAAAAGAAGCGTCCTGCTTTTTACGATGAGATAAAGGACATGAACATGGAACAATTTGTGGATAAGATGATGAGCCTCCGCGAAAGCATGGATCCATTTAAGTTGCTAAAGATAGAATACGATGAAGCTGAAGCATCTATAGAGCAACGGCGCTCTGTTTACTGGAAGGAGATGCTGGCTATACTTAGCTTCGCGATGAATTATCCGGCCAAATACTTCTCGGCCGAAGATATGCTTCGCCTGCAGAAAACCTTAATGCCATTGATATCCGTTGTGATTGCCTTCATTCCACAAAGCTCTGTAGAGGAGTTGATGGCATTACATAATGCGGGCTTATTGGATCTGATCTCTGTTGGGGATGACAGCTACGTAGAACCGGGCACGGAAGGCGCAACCTATTATTACACAGACGATAAAGGCAAAAAAAATAAGCAGTATTACAAAACTTACGTAGATGCCACGGGGCAAAAACATCTGAACTTTGAACAGTTTCCGTTCGCATCTTTAAGAGAGAACCGTGTGATTACTCCGGCTCGTGTAAAGTTCAAAAGCAGTGATGAAGGCTTGCAAGCCATGAATGATGGTAACGATAAGGCCCAAACCGATGGTAAGGGCAATTATTATCTCAACGTTCCGGGCATTACAATCAACGACACCTTTGAAGCAATTGATGATTACGGAGCTTTAAACGATCGTATTTATGTGATGTCGGTTCCGTATATTGGCGGCTTCAATCCGGATTATTCGGGCCTTGACTTTGGCGAGGCTGCATCAGAAATTATCGTAAAAAGTATTTTTAAAGATGAACCAGCAACCATCTATTAACTATAAATTATTCATGCTGCTACTGGGCTCAAAAGCCCCTGCTCGTAATGTTGAACAGCACGACTTTTTTTTCGGGATAGCAACTTCATTAAAGGAACTCATTCCGGAAATAAAAGCTTTTTGGCCGGAGGCCGGAAAGAGCCTGCATATTGATGGCTGGCGCGAAGTGAACAGCGTGAACGGCTACGGTATTAATATTACAGAAAGAGCAGCAGAGCAGCAGGCTGAACAGGAAAATAAGTTATTCTTCATTAATCTGGGCGGCTACAAAGACACCGACTTGGTTGAACAGCACTACACCCTGCTCAGTGTGCATCCTGATAAGGGTACAGCTACGCAGGAAGCAAAAAAGACCATCTTCTTTAAAACCAACAGTATTGCCAACGGTAATGGCGCAAACGCACACGTAGATGATAAATATGGCATTGATGTAGATGAGATATACCGTATAGAAGATATTCTTGCACCTCATCAAAAGGCAAAATTTCAGATCAACATCACACCAAATGCAAACCCGCCCGAAGATGAGGTACAGTTAGGTTATTTTAAGCTGGATAAGATCCTTAACGCTCAATAATACTCTTCAGATCAGCAGGCGAGTAGTTAACTGATTTAAGCGTTTTGTTATCAGCAGTACGATAAACCAAAAAGCGCTCCTCCTCTTGCAAAGCGTATGATTCACTGCCGTCCTTTGCTTTGTAGTGCGCGATGGTTGAGTTGGCTTCTTCTTCAGACTTACAGGCTTTGCTCATGTTTGAGCGGTGCACTTCGTCAAAAATCTTTTTGAACTTGTCTGCTAAACCAAACTCCAATATCGCACCGGCCAAAACATATTGTATATCGGCCAGGGCATCAGCTATTTCAACCAGGTTGTTATCGTTTACCGCTTCTTGCAATTCTTTAACTTCTTCGGCAAGCAGGGCAACACGTAAGTCGCAGCGTTTTTTATCCGGGATGGCCGGGCTTTCTAAAATTGGGTGTTTAAAAGTACGGTGAAACTCGGCTACCTGGTTTAATGCTTGTGGTTCCTGCATGATAATTGTATTGTGCTTTCAAATGTATAAAATATGTCCTCAATTTATTTTGATGTGGAAAAAATCACACGCTTGCGGATATGACAATAAAATTGCATGTTTTAACATCTAATTATTGAAATTGTAGTATGGAAATAGGCATCGATAGTTTCGCATCGGCACTTTACGGATCAAATGAATTAACACCGGTTGTTGCTATGGAACAATTGCTTGAACGTATTGAGCTGGCCGACCAGGTTGGGCTCGATGTTTTTGGCATTGGCGAACATCACAAAAAAGAGTTTTTGGATTCGGCAACAGCTGTTATTCTTGCAGCTGCAGCAGCCAAGACAAAAAAAATACGCCTTACAAGTGCGGTTACCGTTCTAAGTGCGGCCGATCCGGTTAGGGTTTTTCAAAGTTTTGCCACTTTAGACCTGATATCTAAAGGCCGAGCTGAATTAGTTGTCGGCCGTGGTTCATCTATAGAAGCCTATCCCCTATTTGGTTTTGACCTTGACGACTATGATGCGCTTTTCCGCGAAAAGCTTGATCTTTTATTGCAGATCCGTGATGAGGAGTTTGTAACATGGCGCGGTAAGTTCCGTGCGCCCATTAATAACTTGCCAGTATACCCACGTCCGTTGCAAAAGAAACTCCCTGTATGGCTGGGGGTTGGCGGCACGCCGGAATCGTTTGCAAGAGCAGGTGCTTTGGGGCTACCGCTGATGGTTGCAATTATTGGCGGCAACACCTCACGTTTCCGTCCGCTGGTTGATCTTTATCGGGAAGCGGGTGCCCGTGCAGGTTACAAACCAAACGAATTAACCGTTGGCCTGCATTCGCCCGGCTTTGTAGCTGATAACGACGAAAAAGCGGTTGAAGAATACTATCCCGGTTATGCTGAATTGTGGACTAAGCTTGGACGTGAGCGCGGCTGGCCGCCGGTAACACGTTACCAGTTTGATAGCCTTATTGCCCCCGAGGGCGTGCTTGTTGTTGGTGGCCCGGAACGCGTGGCCGAGAAACTGTTGCATCACAGCGAAGCGCTGGGCGGCGTAGAACGTTTTACATTTCAAATGGACAACGCGGGCTTAACTCACTTGCAACTGATGCATTCAATAGAGTTAATAGGCACTAAGGTTATCCCGCTTGTTAAGGCAGCTAAAGCTTAATGTTGCGTTAAGTAAAAGCAAGGTTGTATCTTACGGAATGTTTCATCAGGAATATGAGTCGCCCACAGAATTAAAAGAGGCCATTAAATGCTTTTGGTATACCGACAAGGATTTTGGCGATGGCTATGCTGATTTTGAAGTTGTACCTGATGGCTATGCCGAAATAATCTTTCAGTTTAGTGAGATGAGTTTGCTTGATACCAGCGGCTTGTCCAAACCAATGCCCTCTCCCTTTATGGTAGGCTTACTCAATCAGCCATTGATATTTCGCGTTAAGGGGCGCATGCAGGTTATTGGCGTAAGATGTTACCCGTGGACAGTGTTCGATCTTTTAGAATTACCTGTGGGAAAAGATTCTGTAAAGCAATTTAATCACCCCATTACTGCTTTATATACTGTAATTGAAAAGTTTGTAGAGAATAACGAGCCCGAAAGAGCCATAGATACGTTAAAAAGTTTCTTTTTAAATTATCATGTATCTGTGCGTGCTACTGATGCAACCTTGTTTAAAGCCGGAAACTCCCTTACTGAAAACAAAGGAAGCGTGGGCGTCAGTTCAGTAGCGGAAGCTGCGCATGCAACGGTACGTACCCTTGAACGTAAATTTAAGCAGGCCACCGGCCACACTGTAAAAGATGTAGCCGGACTGATGCGCTTTGAGCAGGTTCGCAACAGGCTATGGAGCGAACCTAAGGTAAATCTGGCTCAACTTGCCAATGAGGTCGGCTACGCCGATCAGGGCCACCTAACCAGAGAATTTAAGCGTTACAGCGGCACTACACCCGCCGCATTTACCCGAAAAGCTAAATTACGGCAAGAAAGTTACGGCGACGATTTTGTCGCATTTGTACAATCCTGAGATCTCGGCGCTTGTCACCTTTGTGTATCAATTAAAACAAAATGATAAATACACAAAGCAATCATACTTACGATGTTATTATAGCCGGCGGCGGGCCGGTGGGCTTATTCCTGGCTTGCGAGTTGGCGCTCGCTAAATGCAGTGTTCTCGTACTTGAGAAAAACGCCGGATCATGTTCAGTGCATAAGCAATTACCATTTGGATTACGCGGATTAAATTCGGTTTCCATTGAAGCATTATACCGAAGGGGACTACTTCAACAGATGGAATTACACAAGCAATTTAAAACCCCACACATCAATAGCAATCCCAAGCCCGGCGAAAAAGCACCCGGTTTAGGTCACTTCGCCAGAATACCTATCAATCGCGCAAAAATAGATGCATCGCAATGGAAATATCGCCTGCCCGATGCCCTTGATACCAGTTTATTCACCTCTATGGAAGAGATCGAGACTGTGCTTTTAAAACGCGCAACAGAATTAGGCGTCGAAATAATGAACGGCTTGCACATAACGGGGTTTACTAAAAATCCCGAAATGATTATTGTTCAAGCAGGAGAAACTACATTCACGTCACAATGGCTTGTGGGTTGCGATGGCAGCCGCAGCATTGTAAGAAAAGCCGCCGGGATTGAATTTGCCGGTACCGAGCCCGAGTTTACCGGCTATTCGGCTAAAGTTGATATTGCCGATCCTGAAAAATTGCATACCGGCGGTATCACTAACGAAAAGGGCATGTACCTTTTATCGCAAAAGGATTACCTCATTATGCAGGACTTTGATGGCGGCGCTTTTCACAATTCAAACCAGCCGGTCACACGCGAACATCTGCAGGCTGTCCTCCGAAAAATTTACGGCGCAGATGTTACAATAAACAAATTACATACAGCTACTACCTGGACAGACCGTGCAAGGCAAGCTACCACTTACCGCAAAGGCAGGGTACTATTAGCAGGAGATGCTGCACACATCCACGCACCGCTCGGCGGGCAAGGGCTTAACCTTGGCATAGGCGATGGCATGAATTTAGGCTGGAAACTTGCCGCGGTAATAAACGGCCACGCGTCAGACGAACTGCTTAATACTTATTTTAACGAGCGCTATCCAATCGGCGCCAAGGTGCTCGACTGGTCCCGGGCACAGGTAGCTATCATGAAGCCCGATCCGAGTTCACGTGCCATCAACGCCATCGTTCGCGATCTGATGGACACCAGCGATGGGGCAACATATTTCGCCGGCCGAATATCTGGGGTAAACATGCGCTATGACCTTGGCGGTGATCACCCACTGTTGGGTTACAGCGTACCGGCTTTCAAGCTTAGCGATGGCACAACCATTAACGACAAGATGGCTGATGCGTTATGGACAATCTTAGCGTTCGAGCATAATGATGCATTAAAAAGTATTGCCGACAATGAATGGATCAAATACATCGAATCGACAACTACTGAAACATTTGGCCTTAAGGCCCTTCTTATCAGACCAGATGGTTTTGTAGCCTGGAGTACAAATAAGAATGCGGACGTTGATGAATTTAAAAGAGTGCTTTCATCAAATCAATTAATCAGCTTTTGACTACCATTTAGTTTACCTTTTTAAACCACATTACCTGTGTTGATTTGCTTGCACCGTTTGCATTAATATCATCAAAAAACAGGCATAATGTGTTGGCATTAAGCAAGCGGATAGTTCCGGGCCGTATCATCTGCTGGCTTTGGCCGGGTGCCAGGGTTATAATGATGTTTTTTTCATTTAAAATGTAGGTAAGGTCTGTTTTGCTGTTGGCGTTTATCTGTTCACCCGTACCATTTATATTAAATTGATAATACACATCGGTTACCAATTTTCCATTGGTGTTTACAACGGTGTTGCTATCGATCAACCTGGTGGTATCTGCAGTTTGCTGCCATTTTGAGGCCAACATCAGCGGGTATTTTGCAGCGTCATCGTTACCTCCGTTTGCAGGAGCAGGATCATTTGTTGTTATTTTCTTACAGGCAAAAAGCGATGCTGCTAACAAGGTAGCGAGCAATATTTTTTTCATAGACGTACCAAATTATTTCAACGTTTTCGACAGTGATTATAAAACACCGTGCCAAATTTTCACTTCGATTGAAAAAGAAAACGCATGTTTTTGTGCATTATTTCTTTTTTAAAACTTGGTGAGTGCTCTATGAATGTCATCGTAGTGTCATTAGTAAATCAAAGGTTTATTTTCTACTAAGGAAATCATGTTGTTTTAAAATTAACCAACATGCATCTCAGACTTCAAGACGCCACTTTTATTTCGGGATTAGAAAGATTGTTTTTCGTCCCTCTCGGCTAAAACCTGACGCTATAAATATGCATAAACTAACAGTGGCGCTTTATCGTATAGTTCAGGAAATTCCATATAAAATACACAATGATCAAAAAACTTGCTTTGGTAGTTCTCCCCCTGCTTTGCACGGCAACTGCGTTTTCTCAGAATTTATTTACAGCTATTAATGAGCGCGATGTTCTTGCGGTAAAACATTTACTTTACAAAGGTGCCGATATTGAGGCCAGAGACAGCAATGGCGAAACGCCTTTACTAAGCGCCGTTAAAAGCGGACAGGAACGTGTAGTGATACTGTTACTGCAACGCAACGCAAATGTCGATGTTAAAGATAAAAATGGCAATACACCTGTAATGATAGCCGCTGCGCGGACAGCTGATGATGAGATTTTAAACTTACTTGTTCAGCACTATCCAAAATTATCAGTGAAGAATGGTATGGGAGAAACAGCATTAATAGTAGCCGCTAAAGCCGGTAATAAAGAAGCCGTTAACCTTTTGGTGAACAGTGGTGCCGATGCCAATACGCAGGACAAACAGCATAAAAAAGCTGTTGATTACGCTAACGAACAAAACAATGGCGGTATGGTCTCCATCTTAACAACCGGAGGAAAATAAATTATACGAAAAAGGGACAGCCTGTTAGGCTTTCCCTTTTTGATTTTGAATAGCTGCCATAAAGGCCAGTATAAATCCGGATCAGTTAATTGGTACGGATTTGGCATTACAGTTAGTGACAACAAAATTTGATTTATGGCAACTGAAAAAGCAATATTGGCAGGCGGATGTTTCTGGGGCGTTGAAGAGTTAATAAGGCATCTACCGGGCGTGCAATCTACACGTGTTGGATATACAGGCGGTGACGTACCTAATGCAACCTACCGCCATCACGGCACACACACCGAAGGCATAGCGATCACTTTTGACCCTCAAATACTTTCCTACCGTAAATTGCTGGAATATTTTTTCCAGATACATAACCCGACAACAAAAAACCGTCAGGGTAATGACATCGGTACATCATACCGTTCTGCAATTTACTATCTGGATGAGACGCAGAAACAAACTGCCCAACAACTGATAGCAGAAATGGATGCATCTGGTGTATGGCCAGGTAAGATAGTTACAGAAGTTGAGCCTGCAGGCGATTTTTGGGATGCCGAAGATGAGCATCAGGATTATCTTCAAAAACATCCTTACGGGTATACCTGTCACTACGAGCGCCCAGAATGGAAGCTTGCAAACTAAAATGTATTACTTGTGGATATCATAAAATGAACGGAGATAGGTAAGTGGAATATTCACACCTTCTTTGTTCATTTCTTTAGGAAAGTGATCTGGGTCAAACCATTTATTTAGCTCATCCGGCACTGAGGACGTGTCGCTAACCCGCTTAAAACCCATAATCCAATCAGGAAAATTTCTTTGTTTAATAGGATAGCTGAATAATTCAGTTATCTGGTTATGCCTATCGTCTTTAGATATTGTTTTGTAAATATCTTTAACAGTTTCCTCGCTACCTTCTAATACCTGGATAAATCTTCCGTGATCACTAAACGCGCTTTGCTCGTCTATAAAAACTAACATACCGGTTATATCCTTTTCAATGTTGTTTTTTACAGCTGTTGCAAGTATCTCATCCAGGTTATTATCGCTCATGGGTTGGGTAGCATGGCTCATGTAAATCAGGTAATGCAGCATACGTGGTTTTTTTATCAAATACTTCTAAAACCAATAATTGTTTTAACAATTATTAGGCAGACTATGTGTAATTGAATATTATTCCTTAAAGGAGTGTGTTTTACAGTAAATTGGATGTTTACTTTGCGAGGCGACTATGCTTCCTGCCATAAAAAAAGTAAATAACCAATCCTATAGCCAGCCAAATGATCAATCTTAACCAGGTATCGCCGGGCAAAAAGGTCATCATAGCTAAACAGGTAAGGATGCCCAATATTGGCACGAGTGGCACCAGCGGGGTTTTAAATGGCCTAAATACATCGGGTTGCTTTTTTCGCATAACAAGCACACCAGCGCAAACCATCACAAAAGCTAACAAAGTGCCGATACTGGTCATCTCGCCTACTACTCTTATAGGAACAAATGCGGCAAAAACAGCAATGAAGGCGCATAATACGATATTGGATTTCCATGGCGTGCGAAATTTATGGTGAACCTCTGAGAACACCTTTGGCAGTAAGCCATCTTTCGACATGGAGAAGAAAACCCTTGATTGCCCTAACAGATCAACCAATATCACAGATGTATAGCCGATAAGGATAGCTAAAACTACCGCTTTACTTAACCAGGGAAAACCGGTTTTTTCAATGGCAATAGCTACCGGCGCGCCTGAGCCTATAAACTCTTTATAGTTAGCCAATCCGGTCATTACATGGGCGAAGATCACAAACAAAATTGTACACACCACAAGCGACCCGATAATACCCATGGGCATGTTACGTTGCGGGTTTTTAGCTTCCTGCGCGGCAGTAGACACCGCATCAAAGCCAATAAATACAAAAAACACTAAACCGGCGCCTCGTAAGACACCCGACCAGCCATACTCGCCCCAAACACCGGTATTTTGCGGGATATAAGGATGATAGTTCTGTCGATTGATGAAAGACCATCCTACAGCTATGAACACCAGCACAACCCCCACCTTAAGCGTAACAATGATGGCATTCACCATTGCTGAGCCTTTTGTGCCCCTGATAATGATGCTGGTAACCAGGATAACGATAAGCAGGGCAGGTAAATTAATTATGCCGCTTATTATTTCACCATTCACACCTTTAACGCTTTCAAATGGAGACATGGTTAGTTGCTGTGGCAGATAAAGATCAAACCAGGACAGGAATTTTATTAAGTACTGCGACCAACTAATGGCCACTGTTGCTGCACCTACCGAATATTCCAGCACCAGGTCCCACCCTATTATCCAGGCAAATAATTCGCCCATTGTGGCGTATGAATATGTGTACGCACTACCTGCAACAGGTATCATGGCAGAAAACTCTGCATAGCATAGCGCAGCAAACGTACAACCTAATGCTGCTATCACAAAAGAAATGGTTACGGCAGGCCCAGAGTGTTGGCCAGCCGCTATACCCGTTAGTGAAAATAAACCAGCACCTATAATAATACCTATCCCTATTAGAATAAGATTAATCGGCCCCAAAGACCGCTTAAGTGTGTTTTCGTTATTTTCTGATGATTCCTTAAGAAGTACGCTTATCGGTTTAATACGCATCGTGCAAAAATGCGTAACGCTGCCTGCATTTTATACTTTAAATTCAAATTTGACCTTGGCAAGGCGTTTTCGTTAACAAAAAACCCGCTGCGTTTTAAGTGCGCAGCGGGGTTTTTGTTGTATCGGTTATAGAAATTATCTCCAGCCACCACCAAGTGAGCGGTATAAATTAACAACGGCTTGCAATTGCTGCAGTTTATCGTTAACACCACTCAACTGCGCAGACAGCAAACTTTGTTCGGAGGTTAATACATCGGTATAATTTGTGGCCGAACTATAGCGTAATAACTCTTTTGTATAATCTACCGCCTTTTGTAATGCTGCCAGTTGTTGCGTGCGCGAGTTTTGTTTCTCAACCGCGGTTTCGTATTCATATAAAGCGTTTGAAACCTCAGAGCCTGCAGTTAATATACTTTGCTGGAATGCATAAAATGCTTCTTCCTGTTGTGCTTTTGCGGTACGCAAACGTGCTTTGTTCTCACCCCTTGCAAATATCGGCTGCGTTAAACCACCTATAATATTGTAAAAGATGGAATTACTGAACAGGTTTTTAATAAGCAATGACGACACGCCACCCTGCGCCGTAATCGTTAACGAAGGATAAAAATATGCTTTAGCAGCGTTTGTAGTCTCAAAGGCCGCCCGGAAAGCAAATTCTGCCTGTTGTACATCCGGTCTGTTTTTTAACAATTGTGACGGTACGCCTACCTGCATATTGGTGTAAGGTTTTTGCTCATCAAGCGAACCGCGTTTAATAGTACCAGGCGTACGGGCAAGCAATATACTTAACGCATTTTCCGTTTCACGGATGCTGCGTTTAAGATCGGGTATGGTAACTTCTGCGGCGTAGCGGTTAGCTTCACTCTGTACTACAGCGGCACCGTTAACTATTGCGCTTTCTTTTAACGCTTTCATTGTCTCCACATCGTTAATGCGGTTTTTGAGAGTTTGCTGCGTAATGGCCAGTTGTTTATCTAATGCTAATAGCGCATAATAATTATTGGCAATGTTCGCTATTAGTTGTGTTTGTACTGCACGCTTGCCTGCGTCACTTGCAAAAAAATTAGCCAATGCAGAGCGCTTAGCACTGCTTAGCTTACCCCATATATCAGCCTCCCAGCTTGAGCTTAAGCCCAATTGATGTGTGGTAGTTGTCAATATGAACGAGCTGGCAAATTCCGGCGGAAAGTTTAAACTTGCCAACGAAGTTTTAGTCCGCGTGATCTGTGCATTGGCAGATAAACTTGGGAACAAAGCAGCCTTAGTTTGTTGCACGGTTGCGTAAGCCTCATTAATGCGTTGCATGGCAGTTTTAAGGTCGAGATTATTTTGCAAGCCTTCCTTTATCAGGTTTTGCAATTCAACATCAGCAAAAAGCTGCTCGATTGGCATCGTTGCAATCGATGTTGTGTCCGTAATTGTGGTATCACGGTACAACCTATCTGTTTGAGTATTTAGGTTTGGCCGCTGATACTTTTTAGTAACACATGATGATATGATCATCGTTACCCAAAGCATAGCAAATACAGGCCATTTATATGTTTTCATTTTTGTTGTAATCTTTGTTTATCTGCAAATAAATTAAGCCAGTTCAATATCTTCCTCGTCGTCATCTTCCTCTACACGTTTAGAGCTGATGCGCTCCTGTAAGGTTTGGAAAATGACAAATAGCGTAGGGATTACGAATACCCCGAACACCGTACCGATAAGCATGCCGCCTACCGCACCTGTACCAATAGAGCGGTTACCCTCTGCACCTGCACCACTGGCCAGCATCAAAGGCACAAGGCCCAGGATAAATGCAAAGGACGTCATCAAAATTGGTCGTAAACGTGCCACGGCACCTTCAACCGCTGCCTCAACTATACTTAATCCACTACGGCGTCGCATTACGGCAAATTCCACGATCAGGATGGCATTCTTAGCCAGCAAGCCGATGAGCATGATGAGCGTGATCTGTAGATAGATATTGTTTTGTACACCAAATATTTTAGCAAAAACAAATGCACCGGCCAAACCAACCGGTAGCGATAACAATACCGCGAAAGGCAGGATGTAACTTTCGTACTGTGCACTCAAAAGGAAGTAAACAAATATCAAACACAGACCAAAAATGAAAAGTGTCTGGCTTCCGCTCGATATCTCTTCACGGCTTAAGCCTGAAAATTCATAACCATAACCTGTCGGCAACGTTTTCGCAGCAACTTCCTGCACAGCCTTTATGGCATCACCGGTACTGTAACCCGGTTTTGGTGCACCTGTTATGCTGATAGAAGTAAATAAGTTAAAACGGCTGATCGATTCCGGCCCGTAAACTTTTTGCAAGCTAACAAACTCGGTTATTGGCGCCATAACGCCATCATTGTTGCGCACGTAGATTTGGTTGAGACTCTCAGGTGTTGCGCGATAAGCCGCATCAGCCTGTATCATTACGCGGTATTGTTTACCAAACTCATTAAAGTTTGAGGCGTACAAGCCACCAAAGTAACCCTGCAATGTGCCTAATACTACATCAACACCAATGTTGGCATCCTTACATTTTGCAACGTTCACATCAACTTTATATTGGGGGAAGTTGGTGTTAAAGAAAGTGGTGCCATATTGTATTTCCGGGCGCTGATTAAGTGCTGCAAGAAATTTCCCATTTACGCCCACAAAATCATCTATGGTGCCGCCTGTACGGTCTTGCAATTCCACTTCAAAACCGCTGCTGTTACCAAAACCCTGTAAAGATGGCGGCGCAAAAAAGATGATCTTTGCTTCCTTAATACCAGCCGTCATACCAAACATTTTGCCGGTAACCGCGCTTACAGTATGTTCTTTACCTTCCCGTTCGCCCCAAGGCTTTAATTTGATAAACAAGATACCGTATGAACCACCTGCACCGCTCAATAACCCAACGCCACCAATGCGGGTGACTGATTCTACCTCGGGAAGGGAACGCACCACACTTGTAACTTTCTCGGCTACTGCAATTGTTCGCTCTAAAGAAGAAGCAGGTGGCAGACTGATATCGGCCATAATAAAGCTTTGGTCCTCATCTGGTACGAAACCGCTTGGTGTGGTCTTCAGCAAAAACCAAAACAAACCGGCAAATACAGCAATACCTAATACCGCTATCCATTTCTTAACAGATAAAAAGCTTACTGAACGTTTATATTTCTCTGTAACAGCATCAAAAGCTGTGTTGAATGCACCATAGAAACGATTTAGTAAACCTGTTTTATGTTCGCCTTCATTGTGAGGTTTTAACAACAATGCACATAGCGCCGGACTAAGCGTTAGCGCGTTAACTGCCGATATGATGATAGATATAGCAAGCGTTAAACCAAACTGTTTGTAAAAGACCCCCGATGACCCTGTTATAAACGATACCGGGATGAACACTGCGGCCATTACCAGCGTTATGGAAATCACGGCCCCGCTTATCTCATTCATGGCGGTTATCGTTGCTTTCCGTGCCGATCTTGCACCTTTATCCAGCTTAGCGTGCACCGCCTCAACCACCACGATGGCATCATCCACCACGATACCAATAGCCAGCACCAGCGCAAACAGTGTAAGCAGGTTAATGGTAAAGCCGAATAGCTTTAAGAAGAAAAATGTCCCCACAATGGCCACCGGCACTGCAATAGCCGGTATCAAAGTAGAGCGGAAATCCTGCAGGAAGACAAATACTACAATGAAAACCAGGATGAATGCTTCGATCAGCGTATGGATTACCTTTTCGATCGACACATCCAGAAATTCGTTCGCGCTGAATATGGTGTAAACACTTACACCTTGCGGGAAGCTTTTGGCAGCGTTGTCCAACGTTTGCTGTACTTCCTTGATCATTTCATAAGCGTTTGAACCGGCCGATTGGTAAACGGCTAAAGCTATAGATGGCTCGCCGTTAGTTACCGTTTCACTGTTGTAAGTAAGTGACCCGAGCTCAACCCTTGCAACATCTTTCAGACGAAGCAGTTGGCCGCCTTTGGCCGAACGAATGATGATGTTCTCAAACTCCACAGGCTTTTTCAAACGGCCTTTGTATTTCAAAACATACTCAAAAGATTGGTTACTATTTTCACCCAGTTTACCGGGTGCAGCTTCAATGTTCTGCTCAGCAAGCGCGTTGCTAACATCACTTGGTATTAAACCATAAGTGGCCATCACATCAGGTTTTAACCAAATGCGCATAGAATAATCCTGCGTACCAAATGCTGATGCATCGCCCACGCCGTTGATACGTTTTACCAGCGGCACCACGTTAATGTTGGCGTAGTTTTGCAAGAAAGTTTGATCGTATGATTTGTTGGAACTTTTAAGGGCAAACACCATCACCATGCTGCTCTGTTGCTTACTGGTGGTGACACCTGCCTTAGTAACTTCGGCTGGTAATAAAGGTGTAGCCTTTGAAACCCGATTCTGCACGTTCACAGCCGCCAGATCGGGGTTGGTACCCAATTTGAAATATACAGTAATTGTAGCAGAACCATCGTTACCGGCTTTAGAGGTCATGTAGGTCATGTTCTCCACACCGTTTATCTGTTCCTCCAACGGAACAATAACGCTATTCATTACCACATCGGCGTTTGCACCATTGTATGCTGCTGAAACCTGTACGGTCGGGGGTGCAATTTCAGGATATTCAGAAATAGGCAGCGATGTTAGGCCTATTATACCCAATATTACTATGATGACCGATATAACGGTAGATAATACCGGCCGTTCAATAAATTTACGTAACATAAATATTTTGTTGTGCTGCGGAAGATCCCACAGTTGCGTAAAAAACTATTTCAGATCGTTGTAGGCACCTTCGCCGGCTTTGGTATCAGGTTTAATTACCATACCATCGTGCATGTTGGCAAGGCCATCAAATACAACCGTTTCACCGTCCTTAAGCCCATCAGTTACTACAAAGTACTGGCCCGACGGAGCATCCATAGTTTTGATCTCGGTTGATTTTGCTTTGCCGCTGTTATCCACTACGTAAACAAATCGTTTGCCTTGCAATTCATAAGTTGATTTTTGCGGAACCAGTAAGCCGCCTTTAATTGGCTGCGGTATGCGCACAACCGCGCTACCACCACTGCGGATAAGCCTTACAGGATTATCAAACGTAGCCCGTAGCTGCGATGAACCTGTAGCAGTATTGATCAATCCGTTGGCAGTTTCAACCTTACCTTTTTCAGGATATTCCGTACCATCTGCAAGTATCAGTGTCACCGGCGGCAATTGTTTTAGTTTAACATCGAGAGATGAACCTTTGTACTGTCTTGAAAAATCAAGCAATTGTTTTTCATTAAGCGCGAAATAAGCATATATCTTACCGATATTTGATACGGTGGTGAGTGGTTCAGCCGTGTTGCTATTGATCAGGCTTCCTAATTTGTAGGGTATTGCGCCAACCACGCCATTTACAGGGCTTGTAACCTGTGTGTAAGATATATTGGTTTTTGCATTAGCCAACGTTGCCCTGGCCTGTTTCAGCGCTGCTCTGCGCGACTGAAGTGTTAGCTCTGCTGATTCCAATTCGAACTTGCTGATGATGTCTTTTTCTACCAGCGGGCGAGTTTTGTTAACTTGTAACTGCGCAGCATTAACATCTGCCTCTGCGCTGCTGATTGCTGCCGCCGCTGTGTTAACCTCCTGCGCGTACTGCGGTGCGTTTATAGTAAATAACAGCTGACCCTTTTTAACCACGCTACCTTCGTCAATGTAGATCTTTTCGATGTAACCGTCGATCTTCGGACGGATCTCGATATTTTGCTGCCCTTGCAGCGTTGCGGGATAATCTGTGTTAATGGTAGCATCTTTTTGTTCTACTTTAAATACCGGGAAACTTTGAGGTGGTTGCGCGCCGGCGCCGGGCTGCCCCTGCTGGTTGCCGCCACAAGCAGCTAATAGCAGCACTGCCGAACTTATGCCGGCAAGTATCGAAGCTTTTGCTTTCATGGTGATTTTGGATGTATGTGAGTGCATGTTTGTGAGTAATCTGTTTGATTGTTTAGATTTTATTTTGTTACTGCTTGCCAAAAAGCATTTTGCAGGTAATGTCTTTACGCTCCAGCATAAGCTTGGTAAACTGTTCATCGGTGAGGTTATAAAGCTGCTTGTATAGCGGCCTCATGATAAGCGGGTAGATCATCAGCGAAAACATGTTCATTGCAAAATGAATAGGATCCATTTTTGGTAAGCGACCATCATCTATCTCTTTCTGAATCTGCGCTGAAAAATTTTCAACTTTCAGATTCATATCCGGTTTGTTATGCAAATTGCTGTTGGTGTTCATCTCGGTTATCAAAAAAGTTTCCTGATAGGGATACTCCATAGAATCTGCCATAAAAACATCAATAAAACTTTCAATCTTCTCCCTGAAAGGAATATCGCTTTCCATTATCTGCGACAAGCGATTATCCATATCGTCCATACCCTCTTCGTAAACTTGCCTTATTAATTCGTCTCTTGACCGGAAATAATAATTGACCAATGTTCTGTTAACACCGGCAGCATCAGCTATGTCTTGGGTAGTAGCATGCAAACGGCCTTCTTTAAAGAAAACCTGTTTCGCAGTGTCTTTAATAAGTTGTTCAGTACCTGTATCTCGCGTCGTCATTGTTTGACAAAAATGTTAAACATTTAAATTAAACAAAAATTTCAAATACAAAATGGCATGTTGATGACGGATTGAGCTTTGATAGGTACAATTAACGAATTTAAAAGAAAGCGTAGTCCGAGTTGTATTTAACAAATAGTGGTATTAGTTTTAACACTTCAAATGAAATTGGATTTACGCACCTGATGGATAATCAATCAACAGTGTCCGAAAGAAAAAAAAGGGGAAACAAGATTGCGTTGATCTTTGTAGCTAAACTTTTTTTAGTTTATTTTTTTTTGAGCGAGGGCAACAAATTTATGTTTAGCGCTACTTCGCCTGGCGGTCGTTTTTATCATCCATTTGTTGCGGAACATTTTAATTATATACAAGGGCTTAGAAACATCCTCATTATACCAAGCACCTGGATCATCAAGGCTTTCGGATTTATAGCATATCACAACGCTACAGAATTAATGATTATTGATGGCCCTATACTGATGGTAAATTACGATTGCCTTGGGCTTGGCGTAATGAGTTTCCTGATTGCTTTCTGCGTTGCATTCCCTGCAGAATGGAAAGCTAAGGGTAAGTTATTAATATTTACAGTGCTTACGGTTTACGTTTTGAACGTGTTTAGAATAAGCGGATTAGCATTGTTACTCAAAGTTTATCCAAACCAACAGCAGTACTTTACCTACCACCACGAGATCTTTAATATCACCATTTACATAGTGATATTTTTAATATTATACTTTTGGATAAGGAGGCATACAATTGTATTAACTTCCACTACAATTTAAATGGAGGTATTACCTCGGCCTGAGTTGTTTGGTCCATGTGTAAATGTAGCAGCCGGCGCAAATCCCCGCAAAAGACTCAAGACTTGCAAAAACCACCAGCAAACCGGCGATAATTTGTGACTGCGGCTTAAAGCCGAACATCAACCCCACAAACAAAAGTCCTGATATTACAGTACCCATCAAGGCTGCAAAACGCTTTGGCCCGCGGTCAACAAACCGGCTCTTGAGCTTAAGGGAAGTCGCAATGCTCCCGGCCAAAATATTAAGTGGACTGTACTTGCCATAGTTAAGGCTTCGGAGCAAAAAGTCGAGAAATAATACACCCGCTACTACCGGGTTTGCTGTAAAAATGATTGCTATGGCAAAGGCAACAACAAAGAAAGCTATCAGTCTAACCCGTGTTTCATCTATCCTTACCCCATCAATGGGGCACTCTAACTTTTGCATATTATAGATTTATGTTGTGCGTATTTTTGTTTTCGCACATTACAAATGTACTATGCGTACTGCCAATACTTTTAACAGAACCTAATTTATTAAAAACAAAATCCTGATAGTGCTTCATGTCTCGCGCATAAACCTTAAGTAGAAAATCATAATCGCCTGATATATTATAGCACTCAACTACTTCCTTAAGTTGCATAACGTCTTTCACAAAATCGCTGCCTATAGCCTTGTCGTGTTGCTTTAATTTGATGTTGCAAAATATCATCAGGCCATAATTTAACTTCTCGGCATCAAGCACGGCAATATATTTTTTAATATAACCAGACGCTTCCAATCGTTTTAAACGCTCAAAAACCGGCGAAGGTGAAAGGTTCACTTTGGCCGCAAGGTCTTTTGTTGCTATGTTGGAGTCCTGTCCAAGGTGTTTTAACAACTGTATATCAATATCGTCTAATGGTTCATTTGAAGAATATTTCACGGCTAACGTTAGCTAAATAATTTATTTAAAGATTATTTTACTGACAAATCTAAAATTTTTATTCTTTAACACTTATTTAATTACATTTTTCAGTAATTAAAACCTTGTATTTAGCTTTACACCGTTTTGTTTAATCAATTCATAGTTCTTTATTAACCGATAATGGTTTCCGGCAAACGCCGGGATTAAAAGGGAACCGTGTGTAAATCACGGGCTGTCGCGCAACTGTAAGTAACCAAAAAGTTTTTACCAATTGATGCTCACTGACTGCTATTGCTGTTGGGAAGGGCGGTAAAGATGTTACAAGCCAGGATACCTGCCTCTACCGGATAGACAAATGCTTTCGCGGAATAAGGCAAAAAGGTCTTCGCATAATATTACCTCGGTAAACTCCCGTTATCGATAAGTGTTTTGCCTGCCCTATCCTGCCGTTTTGCGTTATAAAGCTTTGTCTGCAGCATTTATTTTTTCATCATTAACTTATTGAAAATGCTTACGCAAAATTTAGGCTATCCGCGTATTGGTAGTCATCGTCAACTAAAAAAAGCCTGCGAAAACTATTGGGCCGGCAAGATCACCCTTAAGGAATTGCACCAGTTGGGGCGCAGCATCCGAGAAGAAAATTGGAATACCCAACTACAGGCAGGAATAGACCTGATACCCTGCAACGACTTTAGCTATTACGACCAGGTTTTAGATATGAGCCTTTTGCTCGGCAATATCCCCGAGCGATATGCCCCTGTTCTCTCGCAGATCAAAGGAAACACGGAGACAGACCTGTATTTCGCCATGGCACGTGGTTATCAGCAAAACGGCCTGGATATTACCGCTATGGAAATGACCAAATGGCTTGATACAAACTATCATTACATTGTACCGGAATATAAGGCAAAGCAAAAGTTCGGCATCTTCTCTGAAAAGATATTTGGAGAGTTTGCCGAGGCCAGGCACTTGCTTGGCAACAAAGCCAAACCTGTACTATTAGGTCCTGTAAGCTATTTATTTGTTGGTAAAGAAAAGCAGGAAGGTTTCGATCGTATAGATCTGATGAAGGACCTTGTAACTGTTTACGTGGAAATTATAAACCGACTTAAACAACAGGGTGCTACCTGGATACAATTGGACGAACCGATATTATCGCTTGATCTTTCCGATAAAGAAAAAGATGCCTTAAACTTCGCCTACCGATACATTGCTAACCGTGTAAGCGACGTAAAAATAATGGTGGCAACTTACTTTGAGGGCTTGCTGGAGAATACTCATTTGGCCGTGAACCTGCCTATTGCTGCTCTCCACATTGACCTCGTGCGTGCTCCTGAACAGCTGGAAGATGTACTTGAAGCTATCCCAGCCGGACTTCAGTTATCATTAGGGTTAGTAGATGGCCGCAACGTTTGGAAGAACGACTATGAACGCTCATTAAGCTTCATAAAAAATGCCATTGAAAAGATAGGAGACGACAGGTTGATCATAGCCCCTTCTTGCTCTCTTTTGCACAGCCCGGTTGATCTTGAGCTGGAAACTGCCTTAGATCCAGAAGCCAAAAGCTGGATGGCCTTTGCAAAGCAAAAATTAGACGAGGTACGTGAATTGAAACTGATAACCAAAGGTAATACTGAACTTTTAGTGGCAAATACTGAGGCCATAAAAAGCCGCCGTAACTCGAACAGGGTGAACAACCCTAAAGTGGCAGAACGCGTTGCAGCTATAACAAACGTAGACATTGACAGAGCGAGCGACTTTGTGACCAGGCAGCACATACAACGACAACGTTTTGCTTTGCCTACCCTACCTACAACAACAATCGGCTCATTCCCACAAACAGATGATATCAGGCAATTACGTGCCCGTTTTAAGAAAGCCGAAATAACCGAAGATGAGTATGAACAGGCACTTAAACAAGCAACCATTGACGTGATACGCTGGCAGGAAGAAGTTGGATTAGATGTGCTGGTGCATGGCGAGTTTGAGCGTAACGACATGGTAGAATACTTTGGTGAGCAGTTGGATGGTTTCCTGTTTACAAAAAATGGCTGGGTACAAAGCTATGGCAGCCGCTGCGTTAAGCCGCCAGTAATTTATGGTGATGTTAGTCGCCCTGCAGATATGACCGTTAAATGGATAACATTTGCAGCCCAGCAAACTAAAAAATTAATGAAGGGAATGCTTACAGGGCCTGTCACGATATTACAATGGTCTTTCGTTAGGGATGATCAGGAACGCGAGACCACCGCCTACCAGATCGCTTTGGCTATCCACGATGAAGTTCTGGCTTTGGAGAAAGCAGGCATTGGCATTATACAAATCGATGAGGCCGCCATACGCGAAGGTTTGCCCTTGCGTAAAGCAAAGCATCGGCATTATCTTAACTGGGCAGTAAAAGCCTTTAAGATAACAGCCAGTGGTGTTAAGGATGAAACGCAGATACACACCCATATGTGCTACAGCGAGTTTAACAACATTATCGAACATATCGCCCAAATGGATGCAGATGTGATCACCATTGAAACATCGCGCTCGCAAATGGAATTACTGCAAGCCTTTGCCAGTTTTGATTATCCGAATGAGATTGGCCCCGGTATATACGATATACATTCGCCGCGCGTGCCTACTGCCGAAGAAATGGTAGCGTTGCTTACCAAAGCTGCGGAACTTTTGCCTCCGAAAAACCTTTGGGTAAACCCAGACTGTGGACTTAAAACCCGCAAATGGCCCGAAACCAAAGCCGCGATCGCAAATATGGTTGCAGCTGCTCGCGAGGCACGGTTGAAAATAAGTACCGAGATCACCGCTTAAATCAAAAGCAAATAGCTGCGCACAATTAAGTACGCAGCTATTTTATTGAGCAGAAAACACACCTAAAATTAATTATGGCTGGCCACCGCCACCTGCTGAGCCATAAACCTGGCCAGTTGCATAACTTGCATCGGCTGCAGCTAATTGTACATATATTGATGCAAGCTCTGCCGGTTGACCGGGCCTGCCCATTGGCGTTTGGCCGCCAAACTGTTTCAGTTTTTCCATAGTAGCACCGCCACTTACTTGCAACGGAGTCCATATCGGTCCGGGAGCAACGCCGTTTACGCGTATACCTTTTGGCGCCAACTGTTTAGCTAAAGATTTAACGTAGTTCATGGTGGCAGCTTTGGTTTGCGCATAATCATATAGATCCGGTGATGGATCATAGGCCTGCTCTGAAGTGGTACCAATAATTGCCGAACCCGGCTTTAAATGCGGCATTGCGGCTTTAATAGTCCAGAACGGCGCATAGATATTGGTCTTCATCGTAGCATCAAAATCCTCGCTGCTAACATCAAGGATGGTTTTACGGGTTTGCTGGCGGGCTGCGTTGTTCACCAGGATATCCAATCCGCCTAATTGTTTTACGGCTTCATCAACCATTCGTTTACAAAAATTCTCATCCCTCAGATCGCCCGGGATAGCAACAGCTTTTACACCCTCTTTTTTCATCAAGGCGATCACTTCCTGCGCATCCTGCTCTTCTGCGGGCAGGTAGTTTATTGCAACATCAGCACCCTCGCGGGCATAAGCTATAGCAGCAGCACGGCCCATCCCTGAGTCACCACCGGTAATTAGCGCCTTGCGACCCTTTAATCTGCCCGAACCTTTGTAGCTTGTTTCGCCATGATCAGGTCTTGGGTTCATTTTGCTCGCTAAGCCTGGCCATGGTTGGCTCTGCTCCATAAAAGGTGGTTTAGGATACTTTGTTGTGGGATCTTCAAGTGGTTTTGCTTCCATCGTATTATTTGTAGTGTTACCTAATGCCGGGGCTGCAACAACAGCCGCCAATGTGGTTCCTAAACCGGCAACCGCTTGTCGCCGGGTCATTTTGTTTTCGTTAGACATTGTTATGTAAATATGCTTTCTATTATTTGTTTATTCCCATGGCTTTAAAACCACTTTAACACAGTCGTCCTCTTTCTTCTGGAACATATCATAACCTTTGGTAACCTCGCTTAAAGGCATCGTGTGCGAGATAATATCATCCAGAACAACTTTCTCTTGTTTAACCAGGTTGATCAGGTGATCTACGTAATTTATCACCGGTGCTTGTCCCATTTTAAGGGTGATGCCTTTATCAAACAAGCGATGGAAAGGGAAGTTATCGTAAGTAGAACCATATACGCCTACTACTGATACGGTACCCATACGACGAACAGCTTTGAACGCAAGGTCCAATACTTTCATACTGCCTACTTCAAAATTGATAAGGGCCTTTGCTTTATCTACAATGCTGCGTTCAGGTTCAAAACCTACAGCATCTACGCATACATCTGCACCGCGGCCGCCTGTCATTTCCCTAATTGCTTCAACAACATCAACGTTGTGCGGGTTCAGGGTTTCAACTTTGTTAACCGCCCGTGCACGTTCTAAACGGTAATCAAGCGGATCAATAGCAATAACCCTGCTTGCGCCGTTTATCCATGCAGCCTTTTGTGCCATTAAGCCTACCGGACCTGAGCCGAAAATGGCAACAACCTCGCCGCCCTTAAGTGCGGCCCAGTCAATTGCCGACCATCCCGTAGGAAATATATCCGTCAAGAAAAGCACCTGCTCGTCACTTAGGTTATCAGGCACTACCCTCGGACTAATGTCTGCATAAGGAACTCTCACATACTCTGCCTGCCCACCCGAGTAACCTCCATACAGGTCGGTATATCCGAATAAGGCAGCACCTTTCTGATCGAGCATGTCGCCGTCTGGGCCATAATGTTTATAGTTTGAATTTTCGCAAGCAGGTGATGCATCATGCTGGCAGAAAAAACAATGCCCGCAAGCAATAGGGAAAGGTACTACCACCCTATCACCGCGTTTAAGATTGGTAATGGAGCTGCCTACTTCCTCAACAATGCCCATAAACTCATGCCCCATTACCATAGGTTCTTTTTGCGGCACACCGCCGCTTAGGATATGCAAGTCGGAGCCGCAAATAGCTGTAGATGTAACGCGGAGGATAACATCACGGGAGTCCTCAATTCTCGGATCCTCAACGGTATCGTATCTGATGTCGCCAGGTTTGTGAAATACGGCTGCTTTCATAATTTTTTCTTTAAGTTTTCAGTAATTACAAAACCTTGTAATTCTTTATAGTTTTAATTAATTATCATTTTAAGAAAATTTATTTATTTAAAACTTAACATAATTCATTATGTTCTTAATTGACTGCGTACCAAATACACTATGCATTTGGAGGCTTAAAAAGCACTTATATCTACCTGAATGTATACACTTGGAGTTAATGCAGCTTTCCATGATTCTGCGGCATGTTTATTAAAAGATGGCATTTTGCTTGCCGCCACAGAAGAAGAACGTTTTACCCATTACAAACATGGCAAACGCCCAGTACCATTTTCAACCTGGGAACTTCCATTCCACGCAATAGATTATTGCTTAAAGGTTGCAGGCATTCATATCAACGAAATAGATAATATAGCATATTCATTTGATCCTTATTTGCTAATAGGTGAAAATTACCGTGGTAAAGAAACCATTGAGATTCCTTTTGAAGAGGGCCGTTCGCACCTGAACGATGACTTTGCCAATCCTTGGGAACCGTTATTCCTTTCATCAATTATAAATGCACCAGCACAACTCAGGGATGGCTGGCCGCATCACTTACAATTGCGCTTTACAGGATGTAATATTGGTCGTGATAAATGGCATTTTGTGGAGCATCATATTTCGCATGCTGCAAGTGCATTCAATTGCTCACCGTTTAAAACCTCAGCCGTAATGACGGTTGATGGCCGTGGTGAACAGGCAACCACAACATATAATATTGGCCGCGGCCAGCAGTTGGACAGGATAGGCCAGGTAAATATGCCGCATTCGTTAGGATTATTGTATGAGGATGTCACCACTCACCTCGGTTTTCTGCACTCAAGCGATGAATACAAGGTGATGGCTTTAGCTTCTTACGGCAAGCCGGAGTTTGTAAACGATTTCCGTGAGATAGTGCAGATGGGCGCTAACGGACAGTATACCATCGACAATCAAAACTTAACTGAGCGTTTTGGCCCGAAACGCTTACGCCACGAGGAATTCACTAAGCACCATTTTAACGTAGCGCACTCGCTGCAACTGGTTTTAGAAGAAGCCATGCTTGAGCTTACCGCCTGGCTACATGAAGAGACCAAGGAAGAAAATCTTTGCCTTGCCGGTGGCGTAGCACTAAACTGCGTCGCAAACGCACGCATCCGCGACAAAGGTTTCTTTAAAAACATTTGGGTACAGCCTGCATCCGGCGATGATGGTACCGCGCTTGGTGCAGCGCTATGGGTTGATGCACAACAACGCAAAAGCGATGAAAAATCTTTTGTGATGGATCACTGCTATTGGGGGCCGCAGTACAGCGATTCTGAAATTGAAAAGCAATTAAAGCTTTGGAAGTTGCCATACCGCAAACTTGCGAATATTGCAGAAGAAACTGCCGAGCTATTGGCGCAGGACAAGATCATTGGCTGGTACCAGGGACGCATGGAATTTGGTCCGCGTGCTTTGGGCAGCCGCTCTATATTAGCATCACCTATCAATCCGGCCATGCAGGCGAGGTTGAATGAGGTAAAAGACCGCGAAGACTTTCGCCCGGTGGCGCCAGTTGTATTACAGGAAAAAGCTGGCGAATGGTTTAACAATGCAGAGTACTCCCCATTCATGCTCTTTGTTTATGATGTTAACGAAGAGAAGGCTGATCAGATACCAGCTGTAAGGCACACAGACGGAACTGCCCGCATCCAAACCATTAACCAACAACAGCATAAAGATTACTACGACTTGCTAAAAGCCTTTGAACGCAAAACAGGGGTGCCGGTGTTAGTGAATACTTCATTTAACACCCTGGGCAAACCGATAGTTTGCACGCCACGCGATGCGGTAGAATGTTTTTGGTCGTCCCCGTTTGATGCATTGGTCATTGCGTCATTTGTTATTGAAAAAGAAAATGGTAACCGTATCTATAATAATACCGACATATCAGCGGCCGAAGCTCTTAGCTAATTGTTTGAAGGCGTTGCTTCAGCAAAAGTTTGACAGGCATCACTACGAGATAATTGTGGTAAGTGACGGGCCTGATGAACCAACAAAAGCTGTTATAAACCAATGGTCGCTTTACGATCATCCACAGATAAAGTACCTGCCACTCCCTCAAAAAAAAGGACCCGCAGGTGCGCGTAACTACGGGTGGTTAAATGCCAAAGGCAGCATCATTGCCTTTACTGACGACGACTGCCTGCCTAATGCACATTGGCTGCAACAAATAGTTGCCCACTGTGATCCGCAAAAGGAAATTGCAATAACCGGAAGAGTAATTGTGCCCATAAGCGGCCGACCTACCGATCATGAGCAAAACACTGCGCACCTGCAAACAGCAGAATTTATTACCGCTAACTGCGCCTGTACAAAAAAAGCACTGATAAAGGCTGGCGGCTTTGATGAAGAATTTGAAATTGCCTGGCGAGAAGACAGCGACCTGCATTTTAAATTCATTTATAATAACGTCCCAATAACCAAGGTTGACAGCGCAATTGTTGTGCACCCGGTACGGGCATCCCCCTGGGGCGTGAGCATTAAGGAACAGAAAAAGACGATGTATAATGCTTTGCTTTATAAAAAGCACCAGGACTTGTACGATAGACTTATCCGCCAAAAAACGCCGGTATTTTACTATTGCATTATCGCAGCTTTTTTAATGATGATAGCCGGATGGATCACCCAACATCACACCCTATTCACCGTGGGTTTCGCTGGATGGGCCGGGTTAACTGCATTGCTCACTTATAAAAGATTAAAAAATACCAGCCTGGCCGTGAGCCATGTTGTAGAAATGGTTTATACATCAATTATTATCCCATTTGCCTCGGTTTTTTGGCAATGGTATGGAGCAATTAAATATCGCGTTTTATTTATCTGATCAATATGAAAATTCCTCCCTTCGAAATAAAGAAGATAGCAATATTCCGCGCCCTTCAATTGGGTGATATGCTTTGTGTTATACCCGCGTTGAGAGCTTTACGAAATGCTTACCCAAATGCACAGATCACTTTGATTGGTTTGCCTTGGGGTAAATCGCTTACTGAAAGATTTAATCAGTATTTTGATAACTTCATTCATTTTCCCGGCTATCCCGGTTTGCCTGAACAGGAACTTGATAAAGCTGCGTTTACCGGTTTTTTAAAAGAAGTGCAGGATGAAAAATTTGATCTTGCGATACAAATGCAGGGTAATGGCTCTGTAGTTAATCCAATGGTTGAGCTATTCGGCGCGAAATACACAGCAGGTTACAAAATCGATGGGCATTATGCACCTGACAACGGCTTATTTATGACTTACCCTAACGAGGGCCACGAGATTGACCGGCATATCCGCCTGATGGAATTCCTTGGCATTGAATCACAAGGCAATGAGTTAGAGTATCCGTTGACAACCGCGGATTACGACGCGTTAGATGCTTTGCAGTTAGATATTGAACCTAAAACATATGTTTGCATCCATCCCGGCTCAAGGGGAAGCTACCGCCAATGGCCGGTGAAATATTTTGCTACCTTGGCTGATTACTGTATAGACGAAGGATACAAAGCGGTACTTACCGGCACAAAAGAGGAAGGTGGTATTATTGATGAGGTGATAAGCCTTATGAGGCATGAGCCTATTAACACAGCAGGCAAAACTTCAATGGGGGCAGTTGGTGTATTGATACAAAACGCTGCAATGCTTATATCTAATTGCACGGGTGTCTCGCATATCGCATCTGCGTTCAAAACACCAAGCATTGTGATCAGTATGGATGGTGAACCTCATAGGTGGGGACCCTTGGATACGCGCGTTCATCGCACCATCAACTGGCTGCAATCCCCGGATTTTCATCTGGTATTCCGGGAGACGGTTGAACTGGTAAGTCTTGCGGATTAAGCAAGTGTGTAACAGCATTTGATATATCGCCTGCATTCGGCATTGGCACCGGGCGATCATATAATTTTCTGTCTACATACCCTATAACCTCATTGCGACTGCGCATTTGAACAGGCACTGCAAATGGTAAAACTACATGCGGCACTTTCCAGGGCGTGTGCTGCGGATTGGTTTGCGCATAAAGCACAACCACAGGCGTACTAACTGCAGCTGCTATATGGATGGTGCCGGTATTTACAGACACCAGCAAAGGTGAATGTTTAACCAAACAAGCAAACTCATTCAGAGGAAATAATCCTGCTGCGGAGTAGCAACCCGTCCCTATCCCGTCTGCTAAGTGTTCGGCGAATTGCTTTTCGCTCGCGGCGCCCGTAACAATAAGTTGATAGCCATCATTCACTAACCTTTTACCCGCCTCAACCCAAAGCTCAAATGGATATTCCCGCTTTGACTCGCTTACACCGGGATGAATCAATAGCCAGGGCTTCGCTAAATCCACACCAAGCTTACTTATTCGGTTACTGATAGCCGGCCATAGATCATTATCTACATCCAGGCTTAAATCATCATCGTCAATGTAAGCGCCCACCGCAGCTACCAGATCAAGATCGCGCTTAACCTGATGTTTTATAAGCTCATAAGGTTCTTTATCGGGCACCCAATTATTAATGAGTTGATATGGATTTTCCCGGCAGTATGCTAATATTTGAGGTACGCCTGCCAGGTAAGCAAGCATAGCCGTAGGTTGCGGGTTTTGGCTATAAACGGTAAAAACAACCGCAGCATCGAAGTTTTTATTTTTAATATCGGCAATTACGTCATAGAACGCTTTTGTGTCCTCGATTTCTGCAGTCTTAACCCAAGGCACATCATACACCATTACTTCGTCAATCTCGGGCATCATCAGCGTAATACCTTTAGCCATTATTGAGGTAAGCAAGGTTATACGAGCACCAAAGCTTTTCTTAAGCGCACGAATAGCGGGCCCGGACATGATCAAGTCGCCCATGTTGTCCGGGCGGATGCAGAGGATGTTCTTACAGCCCTGCCAATTCATGTTGGTTTGATTTTAACATCAGTATCGCAGCCTCATCAATTGATTTGGCAATTACTGTCGGCACCCGGTGATGGCCGGATACCCATTCCGTTTCATTACCGTTATCTATTAAAACCGTGTTACAGCCAGCGCGGTTACCTGCTTCGACATCGTTAAGGATGTCTCCTATCATCCATGAAGCTCCCAGATCGATATGGTGTTCCACTGCTGCGGTGAATAGCATGCCCGGCTCGGGTTTACGGCAGTTACAATCGGTGTTAAAACCAGGGACAATACCTTTGGGATGATGCGGACAATAGTAAAAAGCGATTAGTTCAATACCTTGCGCTGATAACATTTGCCGTATTCGTTGCTCCACTCCTTCTAACATGTTCTCCTCGAAAATGCCACGCGCTACGCCGGATTGGTTGGACACAACAATAAACAGATAATCAGCGGCTTGTAACCGCTTCAACCCTTCAATAGCATCTGCCTGAAGGGTTATCAATTGCGAATCGACATTATAAGGGATATCAGGGATCAGCGTGCCATCTTTATCCAGAAAGATTGCTTTATTCTTCATTAAGCAGCCTGCGATTGTTTTTGAACTAAACGTGTAACCGGTGCAATGTTTCGGTAAACCTTCTTAAGCATATTGGCAACGTCTTCCCAGGTGAAATAGCAATTAACATGTTCAATTGCATTCTCACTCATATCACTAAGCAGCATCTCATCGCTAAGCAGTTCGTTTAAAGCCTGCGCTAACTGCTGCGGATTATGAGGCTCTACTAATACACCAGTTTCGCCATCTTTAATACTGTATTTTATACCGCCAACGTTGGATCCTATCACCGGCGTTCCGCAGGCCATGGCCTCCAGTGGCGTAATTCCAAACGGCTCGTACCATGGTGTAGTGATAAAAATATCAGCGGCAGCATAATAATATCTAAGCCTGTCTCGATTTTTGCGGCCTGCAAATATTACCTGCTCGATAACACCATGTTTCCGGGCAACGTTTAGCAGCCTCGCATACTCAGGGCAGGTTTCTTCTTCCAGTTTTTCACATTCTCCGCCAACAATCAGCAGCCTAACCTGCTTATTTTTAGTTTTTACGCCGGCCAACGCTTCAATAACATTGTCAACGCCTTTGCGCGGCACCATGCGGCCCAGCTGCAATATGATATGCTCATCTTGTGGCAAGCCTAATATCCTGCGTGCACACTGCTTATCCATAGGCGAAAACTCATTGTGACTAAACCCGCACGGTATAATTGAAATTTTGTCTTCATTAGCGTTATAGTAATTAATGAGATCTTCTTTATCCTGCGGGCACTCTGCTATAATTTGGTCGGCCATTTTCACAGCCTGTTCTTCGATGGCTAAACGCTCAACAGGAAATTTATCGGCATCATTTTGATGAATGCGTCTTACATGCCCAAGTGCATGAAACGTAACCACAAATGGTACGCCTAATTGTTGTTTAATCCCCATGGCTACCAATGCCGACATAAAGAAGTTTGCATGCACCAGCGTATATTCTATTCCCTCAACCCTGATGAACTTAAGCATATTGACCTTGAAGACTTTCATATAAGGTAAAAGTTCCTCTTTGGGTACATTAGCCACCGGACCGGCTTCTATATTAATCACGCGTACACCGTTAACCCAGTTAACAACATCCGGCAAATTAGCGTCATCTTTACGTGTAAACACATCAACCAGGTAGCCCTGTATTGCCAATTGCCTGGCTAATTGGGCAACATAAACATTTTGCCCACCGGTGTCAACTCCGCCAAGATTTGCAAGCGGCGAAGCATGATCGCTTATCATTGCGATCCTTTTCGTTTGATATTTCATGATGCTGTGATTAGGACTTCGGGTACGTGAGTATTGGTCACTTCGTTAAAAAGTTGTTCCCAATCGTTGGCAAAACGCTCAATGTTAAAGCGCTGCATAGCTACCTTTCTGCCATTATTACCTATTTCGAGGGCCAGTTCCGGCTCTCTTATTAAAAGTTTCATTTTCTCTACCAGGTAATCCACATCTGTATGGATAAAACCTGATACACCATTTTCTATCACCGCTGATAGCTCTGTTGTAGCTAAACCTATAACAGGGATGCCCATCATCATGGCTTCGCAAATGGCCAGTCCAAGGCTGGTATATCTGATCGGGTTGAAAAAGAAACGGTAACGGCTTTGAAATTCGGGCAGCTGCGGATGCAGCACCTCACCAAGTCCAAGGTCTCCTGTACCCATGCCCACCAAATCAAGCGGTACATGTTTACGAACATTCATAAATATATCGTAACCTAACAGGCGGCCACGCGCCGGCAGGTTATTGATCACTACAATGCCTTTATCTAAATCACCTTTGTAAACAACACCGCTATCCGTAACGCCGTGTTCAATTACACGTGTCGGCGTGTTGTTACTATCCCACATTAAACGGTTGAAATGTGTAACGTGCACCAGCGTAACTTTGGGGTCATCTACCACATGTTTGGTATCGGTTGGATGCTGGCGCGGCGGGTCGTGCTCTATGTATATACGAGGCAGCTTGCGTTGTTCCTCTGAAAGTATCTCGTATTGGTCGGTCAAATAATTGTTGTTAGTTTGATATACTATGCAATCGAACGTCTGATGCTTTACTTCCTCGGCGGGTATTTCTATCACATTGTTTCCGAAAGGAAAGGTTTCGCCCCTACCGTAGTAACCTTCTGTTTTTTCTGGTTTTGTGGGAATATATATATCGTAATTTCCCTGAGATAGATAGAACAGATAACTGCCGTGGATGTGCCACGTAAATACCTTTAGTTTGTTTTGCATGTGTGGGTGTTTGTGCCATAAAGTAACCAAACCGAACGCCACAATAAATTTAACTACTAAATAAATTTATATATTAATAATAATAATTTTATTTACCTATAAATCAAATAGAATAACAATTAGCCAAAATGTAATTTAATGTATTGGCTCTTTTAAAAACTGTCTGTTAAAACTACATGTTGTATGTTTCTCTTAACAATAGGCATTAATAGAACGCTCGTTTACATCAAACCCTTTTTTTTATTTCCAAAGTAAAATTTTGAGGGATGCCTGGAAATTGCGCTCGTCATGGTGGGAAGCAATTGCAGCTATTATCCTTCCCATTACAGGAAGTTTAGTTTTAACTTAAGATCAATCAGTCGTGGGAAAGCTTAATGCTGAAATAACTCCATTACTATAACGGTGATTATACCCGTTACAGCAGGGCAAAAGCCTGTAAGCTGATAAAATAAACCCAAAGGCTACTGAGATGAGGCAGTGTCCACGAAAAACCTGGCAAAAGGATAGCTATTTATAACGTTTAGAAACGCGGCATGGCGTGTGTCAGATAGGTCTACTGTTAAATGAAAAAAAAAGTGAAATTTTAACTGATTTTTAAAATCTGTTAATAGCGACGTTTCGTAAATATTCCAAAAAGCTATATGGACGACCTAAAACTTAAGCTTGATAAACACTATCCCTTTGAAGTTTCATTTTACCACGAAACTGAGAACGACGGTATTTATTGTCTTATAATTAGACCGGACGAGCATTTCATACTATTACAAAAAATTAGCGGCACCACGCTTTGGACCAAAGTTAATTCAAGTAAGTTGAAGGCGGAGTTTGAGGCTGCAATAATGACGCTTGCACCCTTGTTATTGCGATGGATGATAACCACAAAGGAAATTAAGCCGCTTAATTATCTGAGCAGTTCCTACCTGCCTAACAATTTTAATTAAGAAATAAGCATCATTAATTTGCAATCGGTTGCTCTACTTCTCTGATAATGCCTGAGAGCACCCTTTCCCCTACCAAGTTTGAAGTTACACGGCCAATAACATTCATCCAGATTACGCTACCACTATCAAAGCGTTTGGTTTGATAAGTAACGTGAAGTAAACCTTCATCGGCAATCACCTGCTCTACTGCATCAGCCACCTTTGTTAAATACGGTTCATTAATCAACCCCAACGCTTCTTCGTAGCTCATTTCATGGTCGTGCTGCCATCCTAATAACTGCTTAAAGATCGTATTGGAGACTATTGCACGGCTATTGATATTCAAGGACCATATACCAAAGTTTGCGGCATTTACTGCCATGTTCAACAGCGATTCTGATTCTTCAAGTGCCTTACGGGCATTCACCTGCTCCGTAATATCAAACGCAACGATGAAAATACTGTCTGTTATACCTTCTTGGTGACGGATGGGTTGGTAGATCATGTCAAAATACTTTGCAAAAGTTCTTCCTTCGAAATTTACGATCACGCGCAGTTCGGGATTCACATAAGCGACACCGGTTGAATGTACGTCGTCCAGAATAGCTATAAACCCCTGTTCTACTAAATCAGGAAACGTTTTACCAAGAGATCGGCCAACAACATCTTTGTCCCTGTGCCAATATTCAAGTATTTTTTTATTGGCGGTCTCAATAATATGCTCTTTTCCTTTAAGAACAGCGATAGCAACAGGTGCGTTATCTATTAATTTCCGATGTCTGTCTTCGCTTTCAAAAAGTTTCTTAGTACGCTCAAAAACCCAGCCTTCGAGTTGTTGCTTTGTTTGAAACAACTCCTGGTGGCTTTCTTCAAGCCGTTCTATCACCTTGTTCAACTTTACATTAGTAACCGCGAGTTCTTCGGCTTGTGTAAGTTCTTTAAATATGGCTTGTTCTATCGCATTCTGGTCAAGAATTTTGTCCGTAACATCATCAACTTGTATTACCAGATAGTTTACAACCCCATCATACTTTATAGGCTGTACCCTAACATTCCACCAATTTATTTCCGTTGTTACAGAAAGCTTAGTTGGAATGTTGTAGTGTACCTGCTCTAATTTTACCGGTTCATTTCTATACACCGCATCATGAAATGCTTGCAATAATTGTGTAGGCCCGTAGCCGCCGGCATCTTCCGGTTTAAAGGCCTCCCACCAGCTTTTTCCACGCACGTCCCGCTTAGTTAGAAAGGTTGACCTTTCAAACGCCTTATTGTAAGTTAAAATAGTAAAATCCGGAGCATCGGTGCTCACAATAACCAACGGATTATCCATATTCATGATCACAGTAACAAGCGACTCATCAATATTGGGCTTAGGTTTAGCCACCTCTATATTGCTTTCATCAACCTTGTTCTGAAATTCATTCCACGTTGTAAATCCGCAGAATTGAGCGCAGGCTGTTAGTGAGTACAAAGAAGGTTCAAATTTTCCCTCTAAAAAACCAAACATACGCTGTAGTGTAAGATCGCTTATCTTAAGGCCGGTTTGCCTAAAGATACTCTTTGCCAGTAAGGAACAGTCGGTTAACCTTATCTTGCCAATATTAGCGGCGGACAGTATTTCACGCTTAAGCGGTTCAAGATAATGTGCGAACATTTATTTAGGTTATCATCAAAAGGCTAAGCAATTTAACGCTTTTGGGAATAATAAGGTTACCGCTCAACCTTTAATATTCAATAATATATATATTTGTTTACACATCTTATATAACTTTGCCTGTATTAGCACGTTAGTGCTAAAAGGCACCATTAAAATGGAAAACAAGTCGGGCAGAGAAAATTACATTTCATTCGTAAACAGAAGCTATTATATTGCTTCGCTATTGATAGAGCGTTTAGAAGAATTAAAGATCCACCACATTAAGCCCGAGCTTGAAGCTTTATTAGATAGAGCTATTTTCCAACTACGTGCTAAAGCAATACTTATGCGCGATGTTATTGTAGCATCAGGTGAAACCGACTCTGCGGAAGCTGTAGAGCCAGTGCTAAATCTATTGGACAGTATTTTTAACCGCGTATTACAACCTGACCTTGGGCTACAGCACATACATCTTTACGATTATTTGAACCTATCAGATTGTATGATGCGTGAAAACGAAAAGATCAACGAAATACTTTCTCACCAGCTTTCGCCGGAATTTCTGGCAGAGACCGAACTTTACGATACAAACATCCTTAACGGCCCGTTAGATTTTCTAAAGGAGAACTTTCAATCAGCTGTTATTTCTTAACATCATCCATTGATGTACTGTCTATGCTTTGAATGAGGTGGGACTTTGGTATTGAATATTTTACTTTTAACTTATTTTGTTTCTTATTTATAAAATATTTGAAACTTATTTAGAGCTTTAAGGTTTAAAGTTTATAACGGGTTAGTAATCAACTCGCCGTTATTAATTATAAATTTTAAACATTTACTACCATGCCTACGAAAACTAAAGCTGCTGAAAAGCAATTAAGCGGCCGCAAACCTGAAGCGGAGAGCGCCCTTAAAGAACTATTTATTGACGAATTAAAAGATATCTATTGGGCAGAGCAACACTTGGTGAAAGCATTACCCAAGATGATGAAAAACGCTACCTCTGATGAGTTGAAAAACACCATTCAGGAACATTTAACCCAAACCGAGAATCAGGTTGTTCGCCTTGAGCAGGTATTTGAATCTATCGGAGAAAAAGCTAAAGCTGTAAAATGCGAAGCCATGGACGGACTTTTAAAAGAAGCTGATGAGTTGATGAAAGAGACCGAAAAGGGTACGGAGGTTAGAGATGTTGCAATTATTTCGGCAGCGCAAAAGGTAGAGCACTATGAAATAGCATCATACGGTACTCTTTGCGCTTTAGCAGGCACGCTTGGCTTTACTGATGCAGTTGAATTATTGCAACAAACTTTAGAAGAAGAGAAACAGGCAGACCAATTGCTGACGCAAGCAGCGGGGGCTATCAACGAAGCCGCTTTACAAGAAACTAACTAAGCTAAATTCAAGCGCCGCAGCAATTATGTTGTGGCGCTTTTTTATCTACAACGACTTAGACTTAGCACTTCTTCTGTTCTGAACATTTTCTCAATAACTGATACTTAAACCCGATCAAACATTTTTTGTCTTCCCAACCATTCCTCAGCAGATTCTTTGTCGGTAAAAAAATGCGTTTGAAAATCACCAAGATCTGTTTGCACGCTTCTGTCGGCTGCGAGACGGCTAAATGCACTGGGCGAATAAATCCAGGCAAATTGCTTTAAACCCGCTTCACGCAAAGCCGGGAACCAAAAAGATGCTCCCCAGTCGGCAGCTTCAGACCAGTTGCCTCTCACCAATGTATTATCATTTAATATCTGTGTGTATTTAGCAGCTTTAACCATTTCCAGGATGGCCATACAACCTTTTTTAACGGATTCGAGGTTTTGATAGCCCAGCCACTCGGTTTCTAACCAACCCTTTTCTTCGTTGTATCTTACTTCAATAAAGTTAGCGCTGTAAAAGGTTTTGTTATCTGTGTCTACAACAGTCAAATTACGTTCGCCGTTAATAGGAAGCAAGAAGTTAAATGTTGATCCTTTTCCCGGTTCGCTTTCTATCCACAAGCTACCATTATGGCGTTTTAATATCTCTGCGCTTATGTACAGTCCCATTCCTAATCCATCAAATCGCATGGACGAATTATCTACCCGGTAGTATCGGTCAAACAATCTGGTTAGGTCTTTCTCTTTTATGCCTATACCAAAATCTTGTATAGACACAATTATAGAATCACTAATTACCTTGCTATTAATAATAACTTGTGTTGCATCCGGCGAATATTTGATAGCATTTAAGATCAGATTATTTAAGACTTGTTCTATCCTGTGCTTATCGCCTTTTATCTCTATGGGGTCACACTCCTGAACAACCAACTCGTGGTTGTTATTTAGTAATTGTAGAGAATCCACCGTTTCCTTTATCAACTTGTCAAAATCGAATGTTTCGATATTATAGGTCATTTTCCCTGCATTGATACGCGAAACATCAAGCAGATCCGTAATTAAACGCTCAAGCCTTATTATGTGAGATTTGGATTTCGAAGTAAACTCTGCTTGTTTTTCGGGCGAACCATTTTTTTGAGAAAGCTGGTTATAAAGTTTAATGCTTGTTAAAGGCGTTCTAAGTTCATGGCTTACAATACTCAAAAACTCATCTTTGCGATGCTCATTATCCTTTTGCGCTTGTATATCTGTATTTGTGCCTAACCAAAGTGTTATACTATCTTCATCGTTGCGCAAAGCGGTGGCACGCCCCAGGAACCAACGATAATCGTCTTGTTCATTCTTCAGCCTAAATTCAATAGTGAAATCTTTGCCGCTTTGTACCGATGTTGACCATGCCGCTCTACATTTTTCAACATCTTCCGGATGAATTGACTCATCCCATCCTTTTTGTATGATCTCGGCATCAGTCTTACCAAGATAATCGCAAACTTGTTTATTCACAAAAACAAGCTTACCGTTGGGTGCGGCCGTAAACACCTGTTGTGGAATGATGTTGGTAATGGTCCTGAAATTTTCCTCGCGCATCCGAAGCACATCAAATTCCGACCGGCGATCACTAATATCTTCAATAGTAGTAAAACCAAGCATGTCATTACCATCCCTAAAAAGCATTGAAATCACATTTACCCAAATGCTTTCACCATTTTTTTTAACCAAACGGGTCTCTAAATTAAATGAAGGTAAACGTTTACTCCAAAGTCTTTGTTGCAATATCTGCCAATCGCCCGCATAATCGGGATGTGCAAATTCAATTATAATTTTACCGGTGATTTCATTTTTAGACTGATAGCCCAGCATATCTACGAGGGCTTGGTTCACTTGCAAAATTTTGAGATCTGAACCGATGATCTTATTACCGAGTAAAGAATTCTCAAAAATTGTACGATAACGTAACTGGTTAATGCGCAGCATTTCGCTGGCAGCATCATTAATATCCCTGCTGTCAATTTCCTTTCTTTGACTGCGCTTAAGCTCAAGGTTTTCCCCCTGCAAAGAATCAACTTGTAATTGGAGTTGTTTTAGGAGTTCCGCATAATCGGTCATGGTCTGCAAAATGGGATAAAATGTTGGTTTTAAAGAAACCAATTTGTAATAACTTACAACTACATTGTTTTTGTAAGTACGGCCCAGGTTTGGTAGTGTAGAATACAAGTATTATTTTTACATTTCTCTTAGACGATATTTTATAACGAATATTTACTATAGCATAATTGCCGCTGCTGAATATAAAAGAAAGTAATTTTCAACTCAATACATTTGACGGAATACCTGTTTCGCGCGCTGTTTGATCAATTGGCTGAACCGCGTATAATTTTAAAACCAGACCATCCTACATTCACCGTAGTATCTATTAATTCAGCTTATGAGCAAGCTACGGGCTACAAAGAAGAGCAGCTTAAAGGACGTAGCGTATGGGATTTTTTTAAGGCCGATGCTGCCGGGAGTTTCTCTGCAGAAAAATTAAAGCAAGGCCTTGAAGATGTTCTGCGTCATTCTGCCGAGATCAAATTACCTATATTTCGTTTTGATCTAATGGGTGGCGCCGGTTCTTCACCGCGTTGGTGGCAGGTTGAACTATATCCTATTATTGATGAGAATAACAGCATAGTTTATATTACCTGTACTACACACAATGTAACTATCCATGTTGAAGACCAGGCTAATATATTAGAAAGCAGACGAAACGAGGCTGCAATGCTAATACAGCAGCAGCAATCTGAGAAGGAACTGCAGGTATCTGAACATGCATTAAGAGTTACACAGGATGAGCTATCGTCCGAACGTTCTGAAACTGAAAATAAAATAACCCGCCGCACAAAGGAATTATCAGATAGCGAATATCGCCTAAATCGCATCATAGCCAACACACCAACCGGCCTTTGTATCTTAAAAGGCGATGATCTGACTATTGAAATAATAAACCAATCGCTTTTGAAATTATGGGGGCGGGTTGAAAATGATGTGATGGGTAAATCTATACTTACTGCTGTACCGGAGTTTGAAGGGCAACCTTTTGTTAAAAGAGCTAAACAAGTGTTAGGCAACGGCAACCAGGTTACATCTTTAGAAGAAGCGGTACTAATTATCAAAGAAAACGGAAAACAGGAAACCCGCTTTGCCGATTTCAGCTATGACCCGCTTTTTGATGTAAATGACAAAGTTGAATCAGTGCTGATTACTGTTAATGATGTTACGGAGATTGTTAAAGCTAAACAACTGCTTCAGCACCAACAGGAAGAACTCGAAACTACTAATGAAGAATTAACAGCTGCCAACGAAGAATTACAGTCTATGAACGAAGAGTTACATGCTACCAATGAGCAACTGGCAGAAGTTAATCAATTACTGGAAGAAGAGCGTGAGAAAAATAGCGATTAACACTTCCAAGTAATATTGCAGATTTAGCTAAACGCAACACCAGGAAAGCCCAGGTAGTTTAACGAAAATGAGCGGGAAAGATTTTGACTAAATTTTGAAGTCCACGGGCCGTTTCTAAAGTTAAAATGGCTTATCCCATCGCGGGATAAGCCATTTTGCACAATTTTCAGCTATGCTGATACACAACTTACGATTTATATTAAAGAAAAGTTTGAAGCATTAAGCAATTTAATAATTGCTTAATATAACAATTTTGTAAATAATCTATTACAATGGCAGGCTTACTTCAAACGTTGCGCCCTGGCCAATTTCGCTGCTAACAGTAATGCGGCCACCGTGCCGTTTCACTATCTCGGCACTTAGGTAAAGCCCTATGCCAAAGCCGGCTATATGCCTCATTTGGTTGCTTTCTACACGATAATACCTGTCAAACAACTTATCCTGCTCATCCTTCCTGATGCCCATACCCTCGTCTTTGATGCTTATAAAGGCCCGGTCTCCGGCAGTAAAAGTTTTAACGTAAACCTGTTTAGCTTTAGGCGAATATTTGATAGCATTACTCAGTAGGTTAAAAAACACCGAATTCATCTTATCCTTGTCCGCATTTAAATTGATGGTAGTATCGGCATCAAATAATATTACATGTGTTATCATGATGCCGTTGATATCTTCAATTACTTCGCTTATCAATCCATTCAGATCAAATGATTCTTTATTTAAGTCTATTTTACCGGCATCAAATCTTGATACGTTAAGGAACCCGGTGATCAGTCTATTCATTTTCCTGATCTGCACCGCCACTTTTTCAAGTTTCTCCTTAGCAAACACATCCTCTTTTTTAGCAGCGTGCATGTGCAGTAATTGCGAGTATCCGCTTAGCGACGTAAGCGGCGTTTTTAATTCATGGCTAACCATACCAATAAAGTCATCTTTACGCTGGCTATCCTCTTTAGATTCAGTAATATCTAAAATGGTACCAATAACACCTATAACTTCACCATAATTATCCAATTCTACCTTACCGGTGGTATTAAGCCATTTAGGTTTACCACCATCAGCAGGGATGATCTGGTAGTCTTCGCTAAAACGGCCTTTAGCTTTAACAGCGTTCTCTATTGACTGTAACACCCTTGCACGATGCTCAGGTACGATCATCTCTACAGTTTCAATAAACGATAGCTGCTTATCCAGCGGAATGCCGTGAATATTCCTTGCAATATCTGAAACATGTAAGGTGTCCTGCCCCCAATCGGTTCGCCAGGTACCAAGATTAGCCGCATCCATCGCCATCTTCAAAGTATCAGTAGCCTTTTCAAGCTCTTTTCTTGACATTACCTGTTCGGAAACATCTGCAGCAACCGCTATCATGCCCGTGATCTGACCATGATCATCACGCAATGCCTCGATAGTAAGATTTATAAAACTTTCTTCTTTACGGCCAAATTTAGTCAGGATTACCTGTATCTCCCCGGATATAAACCTTTCACCTGTTTGATAAACCTTGTCCATCACAGAACCAAAACCTTGCTCTTCTAACTCAGGCAGGGCAACCAATATCGGCACTCCAAAGGCGGCCTCAGAAGTTAATCCCCAATATTCAAGCATGCGGTTATTGGCAAACTCGATAATATGCATTGGGGTGCGATAAATTGCTATAGCAACAGGCGCTTCGGTTAACAGATCACGCAACTGCTGTTCGGCAAAGCCACGGGTTTTGCTGATCTTTATCTGCGCCCTCACCTTAGTCAGCAATTCTGCTGCCGAGAATGGCTTAACCAGGTAGTCATCTGCACCGGCCTCCAACCCGTCTATCCTTGCCTCTTCACCCGCACGGGCTGATAGAAATATTACAGGCATGCGCAGCGTTTCGGCAGAATTACGAATATGCTCAAGCATCGTTTTCCCGTCCATCACCGGCATCATCATATCACTTAATACAAGATCGGGTTTAAGCTCATGGATCTTTTGCAAGGCATCTTTGCCGTTAACAGCTAAAGCAACAGTAAAATATGTTTCAAGCAAACGGTTAAGATAGCCGCGCATATCGGCGTTATCGTCAACAACCAATATCAGGGTATCTTTGGTATCTGTAAAATCCTGATGCGTTGTAATATTTTCTTTTGCATTATCACCGTCAAATTGCGACTGGGTTTCTACTTGCAGCAAGTTGAAAGCCTCCTGTAAAAAAGCGCCTTTTAAAGCCGAGGAATCGATATCTTTCGCTTTGTCTATAACGTTTGCTTGCGGCAAGTGCTCCTTACCCAGAGGAATCTTCACGGTAAAAGTAGTACCTACACCTTCAGTACTGGTTAGCCTTATATCCCCGCCGTGCAAATGAACCAGTTCATGCACAAGTGACAAACCAATGCCAGTACCTTCATGCGTGCGGCCGGCAGAGCTCTCAACCCTGTGGAAGCGCTCAAACATGTGAGGCAGTTCTTTTTCAGGGATGCCCACACCGGTATCTTCTACAGATAATATGGCCTCATTTCCAATTTGTTTAAGCGTTACGGTTATATTACCGGCAAGGGTATATTTGAAAGCGTTAGATAGCAGGTTAAGCATGATCTTCTCCCACATTTGCCTGTCAACATAAGCAGGCAGTTTTCTATCTCCTGTATTGACAACCAATTGCATGCCCGCTTTCTCAATAATAGAACGGAAGCTACTGGCCAAATCGGCCGTTAGTTCAGCAAGATCTAATTGCTGATAGGCAGCCTGAGCACGGCCTGCTTCTACCTTACTATAATCCAGCAGGTTATTCACCAACTTCAAAAGACGCAGCGCATTACGATGCGTAGATTCAAGCGGCGCTTTTATCTCATCACCAATGTTTTGTTTACCAAGCAGGTCCTCTAACGGGCCAAGCATTAACGTGAGCGGCGTACGAAACTCGTGGCTTACGTTACTAAAGAATGCTGTTTTCGATCGGTCTATTTCGGCGAGGGCTTCGGCGCGTTTTTGTTCCTGCTCGTAAGCATAAACATTAGAAACTGCTGTGTTATAAGTATTTAATAGCTGATCGTAAAAATTCCTGTAATCAGTATCCAAGGCGCGCCTTGAGCTTACACCTGCCACTATGAAACCAAATGCATCATCCTGGCCTGATATTTTAAGCGGGAGCACCATAGCCGTATGTGGCGCTTCCGGATAAGGGCCACAATTGCAGTCGCCAAATTTGCTCTGCAGGTCTTTTACCTCCTGCATTTCGCCTAACTTTGCGGCATCTTCAAACGGCCAGCCCAAGTCACTGTTTTCTAAGGTGGCTGATTCAGGCGCTAATAAAGACCCCGACTCTACACCGGCTGAAGATGTAAGCTTGACGATATTTGTTTCATGATCAAGCTGATAAACAAGCAGGAACGGTATATCAAGTTCATAATCACTGTAATGCGCTGCTGTTATGTTACCTATATCTTGTATGTTTTTGGCTTTACTTAATGCAGCACCCAGATCGCGAAGGGTTTGCATTCTGCGACCGCTAAGCATCTTTACAGTAGTTTCAGTAATCGGGTGAAATATGCCGCCTACGCCGCCTGTTTCATCACGTATGGGCGCGAAAGAGAAAGTCATCCATGATTCTTCAAGGTAACCATAACGATCAAGAAACATGCGCTGGTCATTGATGTAAGTACCTTCGCCTTGCTCACCGCGGCTAAATGCATCGCCAACTACCGGCAAGGCAGTTTCCCAACATATCCTAAAGTTTTGCCCCATTGATTCGGGGTGTTTAGCGCCACAAATGGGCCGGTAACTATCATTGTAAATTTGGATGGTATCGGGCCCCCAGGCAATCAAAATAGGGAACGTGGATGATAAACAAAGGCTAACAGATGTACGCAAACTTTGAGGCCAGTTCTCAACAGGGCCAAGTGCGGTTTTTGACCAGTCCATCGTACGAATGAGCTTACCCATTTCGCCACCGCCGGAGAGAAATTGTTCGGTGCTTTCAGTTATATCGGCAATCATTTATTGGTAACTATCATTAAAGCATACGGGTTTAGATATGCCCTTGTAAATGTAAGATAATTTGGCAAATGTTCTTTTAAAGAAACATGCGGAGATGAGCTGATAAATACCGATCGATGCTCGCTTGTGTCCTGCCATTTGCAATTCCTAAGTTGGTTGCAAACGCTACCGCTATGAACCAGGCTAAAACATTAGGACAATTCATCATTGAAAAACAGGCAGATTTCCCATACGCCAAAGGCGAACTATCGAGATTATTGCGTGATATTGGCATTGCTGCAAAAATTGTAAACCGGGAGGTAAATAAAGCCGGCCTGATGGATATTTTGGGCCATGCCAACACTGTTAACATTCAGGGTGAAGAGCAGCAAAAGCTTGATATTTTTGCCAACGAGCAATTTATATCGGCACTTACCAGCGGCGGCGAATGCTGCATCGTAGCTTCCGAAGAAACTGAAGACATTATCTATTTAAACAGCCCATCTGGGGGGAACGCCAAATACGTTGTGGCCATTGACCCGCTTGATGGGTCATCGAATATAGATGTAAACGTTGCCGTGGGCTCCATTTTCAGCATCTATCGTAAAATTGATATTAATGCCCCCGCCGGCCTTGCGGATGTTTGCCAAAAAGGCAGCGCACAGGTTGCAGCCGGTTACGTTATCTACGGATCATCTACCATGTTGGTTTACACTACGGGCAAGGGCGTTAACGGCTTTACTTTGGACCCATCCATAGGCGAATTTTGTTTATCGCATCCAAACATGCAGATACCCGTTGAAGGACGAATTTACTCCATTAACGAAGGTAATTACGTTCACTTTCCACAAGGTGTAAAACGCTTTATCAAATATTGTCAGGAAGAAGACACCTCTTCTCACAGACCATATATTTCGAGGTACATCGGTTCCATGGTGGCGGATCTGCATCGTAACCTCATCAAGGGCGGAATTTTCATCTATCCGGTTACGGCCAATGCCCCCTCAGGTAAACTGCGCCTGGTTTATGAGTGTAATCCTATGGCTTTTATTGTTGAACAAGCCGGCGGGCGGGCAACTGATGGTAAGCAAAGAATATTGGATATTGAAGTAAGCCAGTTACACCAGCGCTCCCCTATTTTTATTGGCTCTAAAAATATGGTGATCATCGCAGAGAACTTTATGCAGTCTGAAAATGAACGGGCCAAAGAGGTTTCTATACCTGAGCAACCTGTACTTGATTACACTTACTTTCCGGATTAGGACAGATTGTTCCTTTATGATTTTAGTATGATTTATTCAGCTTTCTAAAAGACTAATTTTGAATAATACTATCTGAATTAATATGGAGAACAAAAATATTTTAATAAAAGCGAACGCGCTGGTAATAGCAGGTGATAACGAAGGTTTTTTAGATTTCTGTACTGATGATACTGTTTGGGACTTTGTTGGCGACCGTGTGCTGAACGGTAAAGAAGCAGTACGCAATTACATGGCGGAGGCTTATGTAGAACCACCCGTTTTTGATACTGAGTCGTTGATAGCTGACGGAGACTTTGTTGTAGCTGCAGGAAACATCAGCCTGAAAAACAGCGATGGCAACCTGATAAAATACAGGTACTGTGATATATGGAAATTTAGAGATGGTAAAATGGCCGAAGTACGCGCCTATGTTTTACCCGTGTAAGCACTTTACATAGCGGCAATTTGGTAACTCGTCCCTTTTAACGTTGCAAACGATGTTACAAAGCCGCCTTTAGATGCTATCGATCTTACTGACAAGCCAGCTATCTTGATGGGTTTGGCTGTGCGCAAAATGCATTTGCCGCCTTTTTCGGCTGTGATTACAGCCGATTTTAAAGTGCCTTTTTGCCAGTTGATGGCGATGGTAAAAGCCCCTCTTGCTTTTAATCCTGTTACAGCCCCGGTTTGCCAGGCCGTTGGTAACGCTGGCAGCAATTGCACCTCTCCCAGTTGGCTTTGCAGCAACATTTCTGTTATGCCTGATGTTGCACCAAAATTTCCATCTATTTGGAATGGTGGATGAGCATCAAATAGGTTTGGATAAAGGCCGCCTCCTTTTGATATGCTCAGATCGCGCATCAGATCTCGAAGCAATTTGTAGGCATGGTCACCATCGAGCAGCCGTGACCAAAAGTTAATTTTCCAAGCCAAACTCCAACCAGTACCTGCATCGCCTCGTAACTCAAGCGTTTTCTTGGCAGCGGCAGCAAAATCGGGCGTTGTTAGAGGTGATATTTCCCGGCCAGGGTGCAAACCGAATAGCTGACTAACATGCCGGTGATGTGGGTCAACATCTTCCCAGTCTTTGTACCATTCCTGCAGGTTACCTTTGTGACCTACGTGCAATGGGTAAAGTTTTGCCAGCTTGGCTTTAAGCATATTGCGGAAAGTAACATCCATATTTAAAGCTTCTGATGCCTCAATGCAATTCCTAAAATGATCACGTATAATAGACATATCCATTGTAGTAGCAATGGAGGTATTGCCTTCTTTCCCTTTACCATCTATAAAATCATTCTCCGGTGAAAACGATGGCGACGTAACCAGGTTGCCATTCTTGTCTTCAACCAAAAAGTCGGACAAAAACTCGGCTGCACCTTTCATGATAGGGTAAGCTTTCTTTAAAAACGCTTCATCTTTAGTAAATAGATAATGCTCAAACAAGTGGCGGCAAAGCCATGGTGCACCCATGTACCAATTAGCCCATTTAGGGTCGCCTTTGCCAAAATCACCAACAGGGTTGCTTATGGCCCATATGTCTGTATTGTGATGGGCTACCCAGCCACGCATATTGTAAAAATCTTTTGCTGTGCGAGTACCGGTTACAGCTAATTCTTTTATGAAATCGAAAAGCGGATACTCCATTTCCTGCAAATTGGTTATGGCTGCGGGCCAATAGTTCATCTGAGTATTGATGTTAATGGTGTAATTTGAGCTCCAGGGGGCGCGCAGTAAGTTGTTCCAGATACCTTGCAAGTTGGCAGGCGGGCCACCTGGCCTTGATGAACTGATAAGCAAATACCGGCCATACTGAAAAAATAAAGACTCAAACTCCGGGTCTTTGGTCCCCTTACTAAACGCCAGCAATCGCTCATCAGTTGGCAATTGAGACTGATACGCCGGCGACCTACCAAGATCAAGCCTTACACGATAGAAAAATTGCTTATAATCTTTAAGATGTTCATTGTAAAGCTTCGTCCAACTCTGTTTTATAACATTTTGTATATCATTATTGCAAAGCTTCAATTCGTCTTTGCCTTCGCTATCGGGGCACTTGTCAAAACCATTAAAACTTGTGGCGGCGCAAATAAATAAGGTTACTTCGTCGGCATTTTTTACCACCAAAGCGTCGTTGTCGGAGTTTACTGAGCCACCCTTGTTAACAGCCTTTATCTGCACAGCAGCACGCATACCTTTGCAGTTTGTACTATCGCCGTATTTTATCGGCTCTTTATTATAGGTTACATAGTTAGGGTCAACCTGTGAGGGTGCTTTTACTTTTAAGAGCAATGAGTTTTGTCCTACTGCGCCAACAGAATATTTAACCTGACTGCTTAGCGCAACCTTAAAATTGATGCTGGCCGGTTTATCGGCAGTAAAATGTACCACTATCGCTTTGCCGGGGAATGTAGCAATTACCTCCCTTTTATAATTCACGCCGTCGGCGTTAAAGGTCACGGTTGCAATACTTTTATCGATGGATAGCGATCTCCTGTATTGCTGATAGTTAGCATTTCCTATTTCCTGCTGCAGATTAATATCAGCCAACGGTAAATAAGACTGCGTGTAAACACCCTGCAAACCGGTAACTTCTTTGTTGGCGAGGCTATAATCTTCATTATTTAAAGCCTCACGGGTTTTGGCAAGTGCTTTAGCACCGCCCGGATTAACATTATTGGTTACCGGCCCGCCGCTCCAGAAAGTAGCCTCGTTAAGCTGGAGTAATTCTTTTGCAGGATCGCCAAATATCATGGCGCCTAATCTCCCATTACCTACAGGCAAAGCTTCCGTCCATAGCTTGGCAGGCTTGTTATACCAAAGCGTGAGGTTGTCCTGCGCTTTGGCACACATGCCCACTAATATGATGAATAATGTTAACAGGGGGATTTTGGTTTTGTATAATCGAATCATTTATTTTAACATTAAAATTTGACTTTCAATCACTTAAGAAGCTCTACTTGAACTCACGCTATCTCTACCATCGCTTTAATTACACCATTCGCGGGATCCAGCCAGTTTTTAAATTCTGTTTTAACGTGATCAAAAGCAACACGGTGCGTTATATAATTTATTGGATCGATAAGTCCTTTTTTCAAAGCGTTGATCACATGTTCAAAATCAGCTCGGGTAGCATTTCTACTGCTCATCAACGTTGCCTCGCGCTTATGAAATTCCGGGTGACTAAAGTATATCTCGCCCTTTTGAAGCCCCACTAATACATACTTGCCGCCATGTGCAAGATAATTAAAACCATTGTTTATCGCCTTTAAACTCCCTGTGCAATCTATCACAACGGTTGGCATATCACTATTAGTTATCCGGTTCAACTCCGCAACCACATCGGCCTCAAGTGCATTTATGGTATGCGTTACGTTCAAACGTTCTTTGCAAAAATCCAAACGCGATTGATTGATATCTAAAGCGATCACATTGCCACCCGCAATTCTTGCAAATTCCATAACACCTAAACCTATTGGCCCGGCGCCTATTACCAACACATATTCGCCTGGCTGAACGTTAGCTCTGCGAATACCATGGGCGCCTATGGCAAGTGGTTCTACCAAAGCAAGCTGTTCTAAACTTAACTTCCTATCACCAACAAGCGCATAGTGCGGTACTTTCAAATATTCAACCATACCGCCGTCAACATGTACACCGCATACCTGCATTGATACACAACAATTTGGTTTATCGCCCCGGCAGGCTATGCACTTACCACAATTAAAGTATGGAATGATGGTTACATTATCTCCCTTCTGAAATCCATCGGCCCCATTCGCATCTACAATTTCTCCGGCTAACTCATGCCCCAAAGTACGCGGGTAAGTAAAGTACGGTTGTGTACCCTCATAAGCATGCAGATCGGTACCGCAAATGCCTACACGTTTTATTTGGATAAGCGCTTCTTCTTTGTTGAGAACTGGGAGGTCTTTTTCAGCATACGATAACTCACCGGGCGCCTCGCAAACAAGTACTTTCATATGTTTTAAATATACAATGATAACCGGCATTTACAATTAAACCAGTTAAGTAATGATAATGTGCAAGTTTACATATTAAGTCATATCACCCTGTATTTTAAATACATAAGCTACTTGTGAATCCGTAGTTGGAAGTGAAACTTCTAAACCCTCGGCAGTTTGTTTAAACTCAAGGTTATTATTGCTTCCTAACAAACCTACTCTTTCAACCCTGCCGGAATTAGTTACTGCAAGACTTTTAATAACCGCCTTTCCTTCCGCAGGTTTATCAAGCATAGCAGCGTAAAGCACATTGCCTTTTTTGGTAAAACGGAAATCGGCAGACGTGTAAGGCCTGTTCTTTCCCTCATTAAAGCCCTGCGCATTTAAAGGAGCGGACGACTCTATTGCCGGCCCCTCACCAAACACTTTCCACGGGCGGGTACTGTATATACACTCACTATTTACTTTCATCCACTTGGTAATGCCCTCAACTACTATTCGCTCCTTCTCATCAATCGTTCCGTTTCCGCGGACAGGGATGTTTAACATCAGGTTACCGTTCTTGCTCACAATATCTAAAAGCATTTGAATGACGGTTTTGGCATCTTTGTATTCGTTACGATCATATATCGGCCTATCGTAATGCCAGGCACCTATACAGGTATCGGTTTGATATGGTAGTGGTTCTATAGAATTTGTTTGGCCGCGCTCTATATCCCAAACCAAACATTTCCGTTGTTGCTCATCCAGTATCTTTCCAAAAATTACGGCTTCAAGCTTACCGTGTTTCTTTATACTTGTGTTATACATATGCGCGGCAATCTTAAGCCCGGCATCACTAATTGGGTATAACGGTAATACCGTGTCATCAAAATAAATAACATCAGGCCCGTATTTATCTATCAATTCAATTGTGCGGTTCAAAAATTTATCACAGTATGCTTTAGATGGCATTGACACGCCATTACCCCATGCCCATTGGCTGTGGATCATGCCGTTATCTTCGCTGTTTTTACTTAGCGGATGGTTTTGGGCGTAAAGTTGCTGAGGATCTTCGCCATTCCACCACTTTCCGGCACCCTCTGCCTTTGTAACTTTACCATCGTATGGTACCCCGGCATAAGGCCCTTCTTTATCTGCACGCTGGGCCGTTTCCATCCAGCTCCAGGTATGCGCTGCATGTACCGATACCCCAAAACGCAATCCATTATTTTTTGCAGCCTTAGCCCAACCGCCAATAATATCTTTCTTTGGACCCATGCGTACCGAATTCCACTTTTGATAACTGCTATCCCAAAGATCAAAGTTGTCATGATGGTTGGCCAATGCCATAAAATACTTAGCTCCGGCATTTTTGTAAAGGCTCACCAGTTCTTCCGGATCCCATTTTTCCGCTTTCCAATCGTTGATCACGTCTTTAAAACCAAATTTTGAAGGATGACCATACTTTTGAACATGATATTTGTATTTGTGACTTCCTTCCATATACATCTCACGTGCATACCAATCGCCATACTCTGGTTGGCATTGTGGCCCCCAATGCGCCCACATACCAAACTTTGCATCACGAAACCACTCGGGCACCTGGTATTGCTGTAAGGACGACCACGTAGGCTTAAACCGTTCCGGAGCGTAAGGCGCTTTCAAAACACGACCTGCGTAACTTTTTGTGAAGTAAGCAGACGATAAACCGACTAACATATTTTTCAGCAATGTTCTTCTTTGCATATCAGTTGAGTAATTAAAGCATGCGTAATAAGCGATAGCACTATCGTAACGCACAGCTATTAGTTATAATTGGTGTTACATCAGATCTGAGCCTAATGCTAATAATCAAATTTAGCATCTCACCGGCACAGATAGCGTGCGTTACAAGACTTTTGTTTATACAAAACCGACTTCTGCTGGGGAGAAAATCTTAATTTCCCACTTCGAAAAATAGTGCAATGTTAAAACGTTTCCTAAAATATAACTTCTCGCTTCTAAATGTAGACCATACGGAATTAAGTAATAAGTGGAATTACAAAAATGTGATAAGTCCTTATTATAGAATATATTATATTGATGCAGGTGAAGGTGAAATTTCTGATCTTGGGAATAGGCTGCAACTGGAGCCGGGATACCTATACCTTATTCCAAGCTTTACATTATGCAACCTCAGTTGCCCCAACTATTTAAGCCAGTATTTCGTTCAGTTTTTTGAAGAATCGTCTGATGGCATCTCCCTGTTTTCAAACAACAGGATGGTGATGAAAGTACAGGCTAACGACATAGATGTAATTAATATCAAAAGACTTTTAGAAATAAATCCCGGCCGGGGCATCAACCGTTCTGATAATCCAAGGATTTATGAGAAGATCATCTTTTATAAGGAATATCAGCAGCTAAACCATCAGCAAAATATCTCGACATTTTTAGAAACGCAGGGCATCATCTTACAGTTTGTATCCAGATTTTTGAAACAGGGTTTACTCAAAAACAAACATGATACGGGCATCCCCGCCAAGATACTCGACGCTATGAGCTATATTCAGTTAAATTTAGATCAGGAGCTTTCTGCAATTGAGCTGGCCAAAAGAGCAAATCAAAATACAGATTATTTCTCGCGCTTGTTTCAAAAACATACCGGCGAACGGCCAATAAGCTACATAAACAGCAAACGGATAGAACGAGCGCAATACCTAATGCTTACTACTCAGATGACCTTAGCACAGGTAGCTGCTCATACCGGCTTTAAAAACGTGTTTTATTTCTCTAAAATATTTAAAAAAGTTACCGGGATAACGCCCAAAAGCTATGTAAATCAATCAAACCTATTTGAGTTATAGTTTCATTCAATCAACTTTAGCCTTTGATTTTGCGCAAAACCCACATCCCAACTTGGTTTCCTTGTATAGTGCCGTTATCAATAGCATCCATAAAATGGATCCCTCCCCAATAACGGGATATTGCAGCCTCCCTGGCAGCCTGTTTAAACGATGAGAATTTTCTTGGTGGTATGCCGTATTTTCGTTCCACGTTATCGGTAAAATGGAAATTATCACCGAAGTAATGCGTTAAAATTACAGCGGAGGACGTAGACACTACTGAATGCCCGCTTATATATTCCGGGAAAGGGGGCGTTTGCAATAACGGCTTCCAGTTTGGGTCTATATATTTTCTGATCGCAGTCTCCGGTCTTATCCTATTAGTGCGGTATTTATCATCCCAGCAGCAGATAAAGCTATCTGTAAGGCCTATTGCGATCATGGTATAAACCTCGAGCGTTTTCTCAAAATCAAACTTCTTCATTTCACAAGCCAGTCCAGCAATACCCATCCAATGTGCACCCGGCGAGATCTTTTTGAGACCTATGAGCATGTGGCCATCATTTTGAACTGCAAAAGGATTACAATCCCAAAAATTGGCTACGGCCTGTTCTTCATCTGTTAGGCCTTTACCGCTTTTGGCATAACTCATTTGCAGATATTTATAAAACTGAGATGATTTATTTGTTGAGAACGGAATTGGCGGGACAGGTAAAAATTGCGACGCAGAATCAAGCGTGAAAGGCCTTATCGTATTAAAATAAGGCTCTACAGGGTTCATATATGCCGGAGGTGTGGCTTTCCAATCGCCATCACCTGCTGATTCCTGATAGCGCTTATAATTACTTATCCGATTGTATTTGTCTGCCTTGGCATATGCAAGTATCTGCTTGCTTATCCTTTGAGCATAGCTTGCTGAGCTATCTATGGCTTCAGAACTAAATCCCACTTTCTTGCACGAATCCAGAACGGTTTGTTCGTACTTGACCAGTATTGTAGTGCCAGATGGCTGTAACTTTTGCGCAGTTTTTAACATAGCCAGAACAGCAGCTAAGCGATAGTCGTAACCTGATATTCTCTTGGGCTTTTGTATTAAAGGATAGCCATTAAGTTTACCATGCATACTTGGTACTGCTTTATCATTTTCATTAACAACTTCGTAACCGGCCAGGCAGGTATAAGCATAAAAGCGGGCTGCTAAGGGCGGATTAGTTACATCATGGATCATTACATCAGTCATCTGTTCGATAACCTTTGAAACGTCTTTATTACTAAGTTTTGCTGAATTGCGGGAATGGCAAGCGCCAAGACTTATAGCTATAATAAATATGATCGGATAAAACTTCTTCATTTACTTAAGAGGTTTGTAAGCTTTCAACTCTCCTTCGCTTAAACCAAACAAGAGCAGGTTGTTCAATTGTAATATGCTACGGACGTCGCCTTTGATCTTAAAGCCGGATTGTTGTTGCCGGATGTAAGTATAACCACCTTTTGTATCGCCCTTTAGAAGCACACCATAATTAGCATCATACTTACCAAACCGCAGGCGTTCATGAGTAATGTTGCCACACAGCAGCATATCCTCTATCCCATCATGGTTGTAATCGAAAACGTTAATAGCAAACACCGGCGCAAATTGTGTTTCGGCAGGTAACGCCAACGGCTTAAGCTTTCCGCTTTTATCGCTCATAAAGCAGGCATTTCCTAAATAATTTGCTGTGAGCTTGCCAGCACCTTTCATCTCCTCTGGTGTGAAGATCTTATCGATAGTGGCATCAGCATAACTTTTATAATCCGGAAAACGGCCACGCATAACACTCAATTGATCCAGCAATTCATCGCGACTTACGTAAGGATAACTTTTGTGCTGGATGTAAAAGCAAAGAATAGGATCGACAGAACCGTTGTCATCAAAATCTTTGTAATACAATTCAGCAGGTTCTTTATATGAGGCTTTGCATTGCGTATTTAAACCAAGATTGCCAGCAACTATATCCGGTTGGCCATCATGATTAATGTCTTGCACCTTTAAACAATTCCACCAGCCGGAGTATTTTTTACCAAGATATTTTTCCGTGGCATCGATTAGCTTTCCATTTAAATTTAAGAACACGGTAATAGGCATCCATTCACCGGCTAAAATAAGGTCTGGCTTTCCATCATGGTTCATATCAGCCCATGCTGCGTCGGTAACCATGCCTATCTTCTTGAGGCTTGCATTGTAGGTAGCTGTCGCATCAGTAAAATGCCCCTTACCGTCGTTCAGCAACAAATAACTATCGGGCATTTCCGGATAACGACCAGGTATTACCCGGCCACCTACAAATAGATCTATATAACCATCGCCATTTATATCGGCTGCTTTAACGCACCCTTTACTCACCAACATTTTAGGTAGGGCATTTGCAGCCTTGGTGAAATTACCCTTCCCATCATTTAAATAAAGCCTATCCTGTAATAATGGGTCGCTCTCATTAACACCTGCATAGCCGCCTGATGCCACGTAAAGATCGGGATAACCATCGCCATTAGCATCAAAAAACGCAGCTGCTGCATCGGTATATTTATTATCTGCTGCAAAGGCAGATTCAGTTTTTTGAATAAAACCGCCGTGTTTGTTTTGTAGATAAAGAGCAGCCTCCTGCCCATTAGCACCTCCTATGAACACATCTTCCAATCCGTCTCCGTTGACATCTCCTTTCTCTATACACGGGCCTGAGTATGATAATGGATTTGTCAACAACGGCTGCCGTTTAAAGTCGTTATCTGTGGCGGATTTTTGAGTGAACTTAATTGGAGAGCTTACTTGTTGAAATAGAGGTTTTGATACAGGTAACGGAATAAATTTAGTTTTTGCCTCCTCCTCGGTAACCGTTAATAATTTATCCGCAGGAATATCTTTATATAAATTGGTGTATCCGCTCTGCCAGGTTATCCTTAATGAATCTATCTTATTAACCTTACCAAAGCCGAAGTGCAGAACGGGCGAAACGCTCGACTGAAAACCTCGTGTAGGCATCTGCTCGAGATATTGTGATTTTCCTTCACTGTAGATGATCGCTTTAGCGCCTATACCTTGTGTGTTGCCCGGCTTACCTTTCAGACTAATATCTAAGTAGTGATTTTTGCTTTGTTTACCAGCCTGGTTCTCGTAAATAAAAGCCGGTTTGTTGATATTGTTAACTACAAGGTCGAGGTCGCCATCGTTATCCAGATCAACATAGGCAGCGCCATTGCTGTTGGCTGGCTGATTAATGCCCCAAGCTTGGCTGGTATTAGAAAAGGTGAGATCGCTATTGTTTTTAAAAAAATAGCTTTTTACTTCAGACGAAGGCATCTGATTGACAATGTTGAGCAGATCCTGACGCATTACACGTCTGTCCCTTAGGTTGTCTCCCATATACTTAAGGAAATCCAAATTTGTGTAGTCGCGGGTGTAGCCGTTAGATACAAATAGATCTTTCCAACCATCATTATCATAATCCGCAAAAAGGGGTGCCCAGCTCCAGTCAGTATTAGAAATACCTGCAAGCTGGCCTATTTCGCTATAAGTCCCGTCGCCATTGTTGAGGTGGAGCATATTACGCATATACTGATAATAGAACCCCACCCGTAGGTTGAGCGCAAAAGATTCGTAATTATCTGCACCAAAAAGTAGTTTTTGCCTGCGATTATCTTCCGGTAGCATATCCAGTGTATAGATGTCCGGTTTAAGATCATTATTGATGTCAGCAACATCATTACCCATAGAATAAAATGAGGTGTGGCCTATACTGCTTTGCAATTGATCATCAAACTTGCCGTTATGCTTGTTTATGTACAAGCGATCAGGAACATTATAATCGTTAGAAACATAAATATCAGGCCAGCCGTCTCCGTTGAGGTCGGCAATACCGGCACCTAAACCGTAAGATAAAGAGGTGTTGATAATACCCGAAGTAGCCGTAACATCCTTAAAAAAATTCTTATCGTTTTGAAGTAAACGGATACCCGCCTGTTCATCTGATTGCTTCATCAGGTTACTTACGGTAATATCATCCAGGCTGCTGATCCTTGCAGGATTATGGTTAACTATAAGCATATCCAGGTCACCGTCCCTGTCGTAATCAAAGAAATAGGCTTGCGTACTAAACGACGGAAAATCTAAGCCAAAACGGCTTGCCTCATCTTTAAAATGTGGAATTCCCTCACTATCGTTCCCTTGATTTATGAAAAGCTGGCTTCTGCGTTTTTCAGCAGAAATTTTCCCCGAGTAAGAAACGTAAATATCCAACTTGCCATCGCCATTAACATCGGCCATGGTCACACCTGTTTTCCATGGACCGGGGCGGCCGGCAACTTCTGCAATTGAAGTCACATCGTTAAACTGCATTGCACCCTGATTTAAGTACAATTTGTTGTCCGTCATGTTACCGGTAAAGTAAATATCCTGTTTTCCGTCGTCGTTGACGTCACCGACAGCTACCCCGCCCCCGTTGTAAAAGTACTCATACATTAACACGTTGGTGTTTAAGCCCTCGGTAAGTGTATTAGCGAAACCTATGTGAGTTTGCTGTTCTGGTAAAAGTTTAAATAAAGGGTCTTGATTGGCGGCACCGTTGTTATCAGCATGTTCGGAACAAGCCGCCAATAAAAAAATGGCCAGTGCCAAAGGTGAATAACGCAGCAATTTTAGATTCAGGAAATCCAATTGTTTAAATAATTAGGGTTGTGGTCAACAGCAATTTTAAATTAACCTATAGGCTTAGGTTAATTCACTCAATAAATATAATGCAGAAATAGCACATTAAAACAAGTTAAAACTAAAAAAGCCACACCCGGGCTTGTACCCAAAGTGTGACTTTATTAATCAACTTAACACTAATAGCCTGGATTTTGCACCAGCTTTTTATTTTGATCCATTACATCTTGCGGAATAGGCATCCAGTTTTGATAATCGAAAAACAAGTTTGTGAATATCTTAACCGGCGTATAGGTTAAACTTCCTCCCGATGGTTCTATCTTCATACCGTACACTGCTGATGTTAACACACCATTTGTACCGGTTGTAATTTTCCACCTGCGGATATCAAACCAACGCTTATCCTCAAAAGCAAGCTCGATACGTCTTTCACGCCTGATGTAGTCGCGCATCTGATCTTTACTCAACCCGCTTTTGACTGCAGGTAAGGCAGAACGTGCACGTACCTTGTTTACAGCATCATATACGGTATTATCAGGGCCAACTGCCTCATTTTGGGCTTCCGCATAACTCAACAATACCTCGGCGTAACGGAAGATAATGTAGTTAGCGAAACTTGGCGCCAGGTTGATACTGGTTTGGCCTGTAATAGATTCATCAAGGGTTTTACGGGCGTTGTAACCGGTGTTGCTGATATCGCTTGTTGAACCAAGGTCAATCTGGTTACTACCCCCTATTCTTGACTTAAAGATATCGCCCTGCCATGATGAGCCGTCATACAATATAGATTGATAAAAACGCGGCTCACGTTTTTCATAAGGTTTTTGAGGGTTATAACCTGATGCCGGATCGCTAATAGGCAAACCATTATCCATGGCATAATCGTCAACCAGGCCCTGAGTTGGTGCAAGGTTACCCCATGATTGTTGTACACCATTTACATATACCGGGCCTAAGTAACCTTCGCGATGGCTACCCTTCGCCGGGCCTGTTGCATAACCGCGAGCAAAAATAGTTTCCGAGTTCCAGTTGTTTGGGCCCAGGAACTGGTCTGCATAAGATGTTGCGGTAGTATTAAATAAACTGTACGTACCCAAATCTATCAATTGCTTGTTTGTACTCGCTGCCTTTGCCCATTTCGAGGCATCGTTACCTGTATTTACCAGTGGGCTTGCAGCAAATAGCTCAACCCATCCTTTTAGTGCAAGTGCGGATCCCTTTGATGCACGGCCAGTCTCTGACGCCTTTGCGGGTAACACAGCAGCAGCAGCATCGCAATCAGCCTCAATAAATGCTAATGTTTGATCTATAGAGGCCCTTGCTCCGAAAATGTCGCTGCCATCTCGGTTATCTAAAGGCACAGTGATAATTGGCACACCACCGTAGCTGGTAAATAACAAAGAGTAAAAATAGGCTCTTAGATAAGTTACTTCTGCCACACGTTGCTGGTACCAAGTGTCGGAATAGTTAGCTTTGTTGGTAGCTGCCTCTTTTAAGAAAACATTACATTTTCTTATCTTAGTGTAGGTACCTTTCCAATCCCACATACCGCCCGGACCGGTTGGTACGTTGCTCGGATTTATAGATCCGGCTCTAACGGTTGCTTGTCCGTTTTCCCATGCTGCACCGCAAAAGCTATTATCGGCATACTGGTCTAAAGCTTGGTAATCGTTGTTGCCATCAGGCAACTGATTGTATATGTCGTTTATAAAAAGGTCGGCATTGTTTTGGGATGCAAAGGTAGATTGATTGTTTAATGTCTGCTTGTTAGGGACATCCAAGAAACCATCCTTTTTACACGCACCCAAACTCACAACAATGGCACCAAGTGCAAAAATGCATCTACGTTTTATATTTTTATATTTCATTGCTTTCATATCTTATATTAAAAAGTTGCGTTTACACCTATCGACAATACCCTTTGTTGATAATAATTTATATTACCGCCGCTGTTTTCAGGATCTATGATCTCTCTTGTACCAGGTGTCCAGGTGAAAACATTTTGCCCGGCGGCATAAACTCTGAGCGATTGCATTTTATTCTTTAACAACTTATTAGAGAATGTATACCCCAATTCAAAACTGCGCAAGCGGATGTAAGAGATGTTTCTCATGAACCAGCTTGAAAATTGAGTATTGTTTGAAGTAGGCGTACCTGTAACGCGTGGATACAGTGCATTTGGGTTAGATGGTGTCCAGTGATCATCATATACTAACTGAGAAGCCGAACCAGATGCGTTAAACGGAAAGGCAAAATAGTTGTTGATACCGATGTCGCTATTGCCTGAACCCTGTATTAAAACATCCAGATCAAAGTTTTTATATGAGATACGTGGCTCCAAACCATAAATAATCTCAGGTGTTTGCGGGTGACCGATAACGGTTTGGTCGTTAGCATCTATTTTACCATCAGGCACTCCGTTAGGGCCACTCAGATCCGCGTATTGGATATCCCCAGGTTTAACGGGGCCAAAGCTTGGAACAGGCACACCGGCTTTAAGAGAACCATCAGTGTTAAAGTCGCTGGCCTTAAAGTAGCCAAGTGCCTGGTAACCAAAAGGTGTACCAATTGGGCGGCCGGTTTGCCTTCTATTAGGGTTATTTGCTGTAGCGCTGTTTTCGTAAACCTGTAACAGTTTGTTGCGCGCAAATGTAAAGGTACCCCTAACATCCAGCCTTAAACCGTTAGAGAAGCTGTGACCGCTTTGCAGGGTAATATCAACACCATGGTTACTCATAATACCACCATTAACAAGTCCGGTAGCCAATCCATACTCGCCCGGTAAGGTATTACCGATGCTAACCAGCATGTTAGATCGTTTTTCGTAAAAATAATCTGCCTCGATGCTAAGTGCTCCCTTCCACAAAGTTGCTTCGAAACCAACATCAGTTTTGTTTGCCTTTTCCCAGGTGATATTGGGGTTGCCCTGCAAGCTTTCATAAATACCTTGAGTTGCGCTGCCGTTTATTACGCCTGAGTTGGCGTAAGGGTTATATGGATCTAAATACTGATAGGTAGCTATATTTCCAGCTATTCTTGGATAAGCGCCTGATTGACCCCATGAACCTCTTATTTTTAAGTTATCAACCCAAGTAACATTATCCTTAAAAAACTTTTCTTCAGATAATCTCCAACCTGCAGAAAATGCCGGAAAGAAACCAAACCTGTTGCCCGGTGCAAATAAATAGCTACCATCGTAACGGCCTGATGCCTCAAACAGATACTTATTATCGTAAGTATATCCCAAGCGGTATACATAACCCAATTGTTTTTGACCTGTTGATGAACCTGAGTTTACTGCATCAGCCGCAGCAGGACCACCAAAATCCAGCTCATCTATATCCAAATTATAGTTGTATTTGGTAGCGCTGAATGTTGAGTATTTAACCCTGCGGCTTTCTACGACTGCCAGGGCGCTGACATCACTCTTACCGAATTTTCTTTGATAGGTCAATAATCCCTGAAGGGTAAGTGAATGATTTTGACTGTAACTTTCAGTAAATGTTGCCTTGGAGTTACCTTGTATACCCTGTTTGTAGGTATAAGGCGTGGTGGTTACGTCGACGTTATAAAAAGGAATCGGTGTGGCATAAGTACGCTGAAATGATGTTTGATTACCAAACAGCGGATCGGGGCCGCTATCATAACTTACCACACCTTTAAGACTTAAGCCTGTAACAGGGAGTTTTTGATCTATCGAAAATTGAGAAAGCATTGCTGTGTTCTCATTTAATTGATAGCCGCTATGGTAGATCTCTCCGATAAGCGACTGACCAATGTAACCAGACCACAAGCCATTGCTGTAATATACAGGTGTTGTTGGCGCCTGCCGCTGTGCTTGCCCTATTATTGTAGCTGCACTTTGAGATGGGAAGTGCTGATCTTCTACATAGCTATTAACAGCCAACGATACAACTGTTGTACTGGTAGCGTTAGCGGTAATGTTTAAAGATCCGTTGTATTTATCCAAATATGTGGTTCTCCACATACCGTCTTGGCGGTTGTAACCTAAAGCGGCAAAATACTTGATAATTTCAGAACCACCTGATAAGGTTAAGTTATGATACATGATAGGCCTGTTAGGGATAATAATATCATCCAAAGGGTGCCCATCCGGGTGACCGTCAGGGTCTGAGCCATCTTTAAATTTCTGGATATCATCAGCAGTGTATGCCGCTGGTTGACCATCATTAGCATTTGCCTCATTGCGCAGTAACGCGTATTGATAAGAACCTACAAATTTTGGAACCTTAGTTGGGTTTTGGACACCATAATAGCCGTTGTAAGTAAGCGTAGGCTTACCGGTTTTACCCCTTTTTGTGGTTACTAAAATAACACCATTGGCACCCGCAACACCATAAGGTGCAACTGCCGCAGCATCTTTTAGGATCGATATATTTTCAACGGTTGCGGGGTCGAGCCTGCTAAAATCGCGAGGCACACCATCAACTATCAGTAAAGGCGCACTACCGCCCGTAGAACCTATACCCCTGATCTGGATGTTTGAACCATCATAGCCTGGCTCGCCACTGCTTTGTGTAATAATTAAACCCGAAGCACGGCCTACAAGGCTGTTTGTTAAATTTACTACGGGCTTTTTGGCAATCTCATTCGCTTTGATAGTAGATACCGCTGCTGTAGTTGATGTTTTCTTTTGGGTACCATAACCTACCACAATAACCTCATTAAGATTTTTTCCAGAGGGCTGTAAGCTAATGGTTAAGGATGTTTGTCCGCCCAACACAATTGTAGACGTTTCATAGCCTACATACGATACAACCAAAGTTGCTCCGTCCGGTACATTAAGGCTAAACATACCGTTAACATCGGTAACTGTACCCTGGTCTGTACCCTTTATAAGTATTGTGGCACCTATAACGGTTTCTCCGGTTGTTTTATCAATTACCTTACCTTTTATAGGGGGTAAATTTTGTTTTGTTTTATCAGCTTTTTCAAAAAAGCGATTGTTACTTGCATAACCGGGGATGGTTACGATAAGCATTGCAGCAAACAGTAATACCAGTGGTTTAAATTTGCGCTGTAAGAATAAACTTTTGGGTAAAATATATTCCATAATTAGTGTTGTAATGATTTAGATATTAGCTCATAATTTGATAATGAATTGCGGAGATCTAATGCTAAGTTCTGTTCATTGTTTGGCCGTGATTTTAGGTGATATAATTAGTTGATTGGTTTTGTTATCTGTTTCCAATACTTAGCAGATCTTAGTTAGAGGAAAAACCCCTGTAAACATGATCAGCCGGTTTAAAGACTTTAAAAATCAATGAAAATTAAAGCTGTTTTTTAATTGGTTTCTACGAATTAAAGGGAAATCACATTAAGATAAGGGGGGTAAAACAGCAATTTTAAGGGGGGTAAATCTTAATTTTTAAGCAAAAACACGCCTAAAATCAGCTATCAATGTAGCAGGCGGTTAAATTTTAAAAATTTTTTAAATGCTTTGGTAAAAGCGCGTAGTATCGGTACGATAATTATTAGCGTTGATAAACTCTAACGTAGTCAATCTCGTAACGTTGAGGAAAGGTTGTGGCGGCAGGATTACCACCATTATCACCACCAATGGCAAGGTTTAGTAAGATGTAATGTGGCTGTTTGAAAGGGTTAATACCTGAACCATCTTGATTCGGAAGGTCTTTCAACTCTTTACAATTCAAGAGCTGATCATCTACATAGAGGCTTATTTTACTTTCGTCCCAATCCATTCTCCAGACATGAAATTTTTTACTCCAATCAGGATCTGCAAACGAAGTTAAAGGCTTTTTAACACTGAACCATTTTGGCGAATATTGTTTGGTGGTGCCAGTGGCAATATTGGCCAAAAGCATGCCTTGGTAGTACTCCATAATGTCAATCTCACCATTTGATGGCCATTCACCTTTAACACCGAGCGTCCAAAAGGCCGGCCAAACACCATCTGCAGTACTTACCCGCGCGCGCATCACAAACCTGCCGTACTTCCAACTGTGCAATCCAGCTGTATTTAAGCTTGCGGAAGTGTATTCTATTCTTTTTCGCTTGGCCCGCCAATCGCTATCACCCACTTTGTAGTCGGGATTTGGAAGATCTACCCTGTTTGCTGTAATAACCAGTAGCCCATTTTCACAAATAGCATTCTCTTTTTGATACCATTGATCTTCATGGTTGCGTTTAAATTCCTCCTCAAAACGCCAGTTTGTAGAATCTACTAAACCCGGCTTGTTGAATTCATCTGCCCAAACAAGTTTGTAATCTTTAGAAGTTGATTGGCAAAAGGCGTTGTTTGCTGCTACAAGTAACAAAGCGACTGTTAAACGACTAAAAATCATATTAATTAATTATAATTAAGATTGTCGCAATCAGATAATTTAACCTAAACAATTGCCTTTTCTACAGAATATTTTTTATGGAATGCAGCGCGGTGCTGTTTTATAAATTCTGAAGGCTTGATCCCGAATTGCTTGATAAATTGTTCCCTAAAATATTTGATATCGTTAAAGCCGGTATTTAGTGCTGCTTCATTAACGTTACATTCAGTATCAATCATCATTTCAGCAGCTTTTCGGAGTTTTACAAAGCGTACAAACCCATTGACAGATTGTCCGGTGATAGATTTAATAGTTTTGAACAGACTTGAATAGCTTATGCCCATCTCATCAGCAATACTTTTAACCTCAAAATCGGGGTCAATAATGTGTTCTTCTATAATTGCGATTATCTTGTAAAGAAACTCGCGATGATGCTCAGAAATACTGCGCGTATTTTCTTTTAGTGTTATCTCATTGTAGAAGTATTTTTGAAGATCTAATCTATCTTTTAAGATCCCCTGTACGCGCGCCACAAGGAGGTCTTTATCAAAAGGCTTACTCACAAAATCGATAGCGCCTACTTCAATCCCCTTTAATCTGCTTTCAGGGTCGGGGTCTCCCGTAAGCAATATCACCGGTATATGACTTAATGACGAATCCTGCTTTATAATAGCGCATAGTTCAATACCTGAGATTCCTTCCATATTGATATCACATATCACGACATCAGGCATACGGCGTTTGATGGCCTCTAACCCGTTTTCAGCATTCTCAGATTCGTGAACATTAAAATCTTCGTGAAATATTTTACGGATGTACGACCTTAAGCCCGCGTTATCGTCTATTATTAAAACGGATTGTTTATCAGAAATAAGTAACGGAAGGTTTGTGACCGGTTCATCAACTGGTTGTTGCCAATTTATCAGTCCGTCAACATCATTTAAAAGATTTGATAAATCTTGTTCGTCATCTTTTATGACATGAGTTGAATAATCGTTTAAATCCTCTTTGTAAGGCAAGTGCATCACAAAAGTGGCGCCTGTAGTTTGGTTATTAAAATAATTAATTGTCCCGTTATGGCTTTCAACAAAGTTTTTCACCAGATGCAAGCCAATACCAAAGCCTTTTCTCGCTGTGTTATCTTTAACCTGGTAGAACTTGTCAAAAATGCGCTTGCCCTCCTCGGGAGATACTCCACATCCTGTATCGACTACCTTCAATTCAATCGTTCGTTCGCCTTTGGTAAGGTAGAGCATAACTTCACCTCCGTTTGGCGTAAATTTGAGCGCGTTGGATACCAGATTGAATACTGCGATCTCAATCTTCTCGCGGTCAGCCTTTATAATAGTCTCGTCACTATCGCAGAAATACTGGTAGTTGATCTGCCTGCTTTTTGCATGCTGAACAAAACAAAGGTAAACATCGTGGCACAACGTAGAAATATGCAAATCTGCGAGGTTGAGAGAATCGTTAACACTTTCGGCCTTTCTAAATAGTAACAACTGGTCAACAAGTCCAAGTAGGCGCCTTGCATTACGGTAAATCGTGTTTAACTCATCAGAATGGCCAGTTGGTTGATGTAACAGGTCTTTAATCGGATTAATGATCAACGTTAATGGTGTGCGGAATTCGTGGGAAACATTTGTAAAAAAAGCAAGCTTCTTTTCGTTCAACTCCTTTTCCCTTTCGGTATTCAAATTGGCTAAACGGATCTCATATTTAAAGTCAGCTTGTTTTGTACGGTACCGCCATATCCAATAAACAGCAAAGCTTGCAACAGACAAATAAGCTAAATACGCCCACCAGGTACGGTACCATGGCGGCATCACTATTATTTGTAACTGCAATTGCTTATTGCTCCAGCTTCCATCCGTGTTGGTTGCTTTAATTTTAAAAGTGTAATCACCTTCGTTCAGGCGAGAGTAATAGGCAGTCTTTGCATTTCCAACCTCATTCCAACGATGATCCCAACCTTCTAATATGTATTCATATTTTACTTTATCGGGATAACTATATTCCGGAGTAGTGTAACTGATCGCAAGAGTGGCATCGTTGTAGGGTAACGTTATTTTTTTTAAATCAATAAACCCAACCCCTTTGGTGTAAAAAGAATCATTTTCGATCGATCTGTTATTTATTTTAAAACCGGTTAATTTTAACTGCGGGCCATGAGATACAACGCTCAGGCTATCGGGGCGAAAAATACTGAACCCTTTAATGCCTCCAAAAACCAACTCGCCACTGGTTAGCCTGAGAGCTGCATTGTAGTTAAACTGATTTATCTGCAAACCATCACTTGCACTGTAATTTTTAAAGGATTGCTTTGTTCGCTCAAACTGAATTAAGCCATTGTAGGAATTAGCCCAGATGTTATCACCATCATCGGTAAGTACGTTAAGGATAGAGTTACTTTGCAGTCCGCTTGCTTCTGTAAAACGTTGTAGCTTTTGGTTACCAACGTCAAACTTAATTAAGCCCCCTCCTTCGGTACCCAGCCATAAGTAGTGCTCTTTATCCTCTGTTATGGACCGGACAGCTTTCTTTACATCGATAAATTGATGATGCTTGTTCTTAATGTCTATCTTAATAAGATTTTTATAATCACCAGCCCATAATGTGCCGTTATGATCCTCATAAAAAGCGTGGATATTAAGTAGCTTAGCGTCAAACAGCTCAAACTTGTCTTTAATTTTGTCGTACAGATAAAGTGCTCCGCCTCGGGTAGTGCCGGCCCATATATGATTGTGATGATCTACATATAACTTCCACAGGTTTCTGTCTAAAGCACCCGTTGCTGTATTAAAACAATCATAGTGTACAAACCGGCCGGTTGCTTTATCAAAACGATCAATCCCCCCATTGAAAAGTCCCACCCATATTTGGTTATCGGCATCTTTCACAATGCTTACCACAAAATTGCTCCTTAATGACGATTGATTGGTTTTATCGGTTTTGTAATTAGTAAATAGATTTTTCTTCCTATTCCAATAGCTGAGGCCGCCACCATCCGTACCTATCCAGATATTATTATGTTCATCCTCGCAAAACGACAGTACAAAATTGTTGACTAAGCTGTTTTTATTGAACGGGTCGTTAGCAATAAGTCTAAATTTGTTAGGCTGACTATCAACTGTATAAAGCCCACCTCTTAACGTAGCAATCCATTTTGTCGATTCATTATCCTCGTAGATAGCACTTACAGCATCGCTGCGTACAATTAAATTGTTGTTGCGTTCACTAACAATTTGCTGTACAACGTCTCCCTTTGGCTTTACAATGTTAATACCGCCGCCATTGGTAGCGATCCACATATCGCCAGACTTATCTATTTTAACATCAATAATTTTATCGCTGTTTAGCTTTCCATTAAAAGGCGCTTTTACAAGTCGTTGTAATTTACCATCATAAAAAAACAGATCGTTATCTGTACCTATCCAAACTTTATTTCCAGTATCGGCAGTTAAGCAATTGGCGTATTTTATAGTTTCATCAATTAGCGTTAACTTATTTTTCTGTAAGCAGAATAAACCACGGTCTCTCACTAAAACCCAAATTCTGTTATCCCTACCAACAGCTACGGCCTGCACCGTAAATGCATGGTTATCTGCATTTAATTGAATTTTAGTGCAGATGCCTGAGTTTTTGCTACGCACAAACAGGCCCTGATCATCAGTGCCTATGTACAGATTACCTGCGCTATCAATTTGCAAAGCATTAACATTACCGGTTATTGCGGTGATTTTGCCGTTAGCAGATTTAAAACCTACATCTTCAAAACCAGAGATATCGTAATTATAACAAACCAAGCCTTTTTGCGTACCAACAAAAATTTTGTTACCATAACCGGCTAATTTGTTAATATGGTTATCAATCAGCGAATGACCATCACTCCAAACGTTTCTGTATACCCGCACCGAACTACCGTCATAGCGGTTTAAGCCATCATTGGTACCGATCCATACAAAGCCATGTGGATCTTTATAAATGCTTGTTACCGAGTTATTAGATAATCCCTGTTCAATGCCCAGGTAGTGCATAGACTGACAGAGCGCCGGTTGGCTACACGCCAACAAAACGCAAAGTGCCGCAGCAAGAGGCAACAGAAAGATTCTTCTGGCAGTCAAAGTTTGATCAATAAAGAGTGTTTATATTGGTTTACAGATAGGATCGGATATTACCGATCAACTATCATATCACTAAAGATAGTATATTAATTGTTATATAAACAATTAATAATAAAATTATTTTTAGCACCCGCAAAACTTTGAAATGATTTTTTGGGGTACCGACAAACTTCCAAAAGTCAATACATCGACTTTTGCCTTAAAAATTTTGATATGATGGACTTTATTTCCGTTGCCGGATTTGTGTCAGTAAATACACTTATTTTATGATATGTGCTCAGTCGCAGGCAAAAAATAGCCGTAGCTTACACCGAATTATTTATGATAAACGCCGCTATTTTGTATATCACTTGATTCTTCCTAACAAAGTAACAACCGATTGTGCCGGTATGGTTACCACACTTTTAGCATAACCTGGTTTGAGATTACCACTTGCAGAAGTTGTATACGTTCGCCTAACAACCATCTCTCTACCGCCAGCCATACAGCTAAAAGTAGCATCTTTTGAACTGTTGTTAATCACTACACAAACCAGTTGCTTACCCTTAATGTAAGCTGACAGGTAAACATTTTGAATGCCGGTACCGATGTCCGCAGCTACGCGCTTAAAACCCGGGTGTACGAAGCGACTGTAATTCCCCAGCACCCAAAGCATTTTGCTGTCGTAGAAAGCGCCGCCGGTTTTGTTTTTATCTATATAAACCAATCCGTCTTTATAATCATAAGGCGATATGGCAGTCCACCATTGCCATGCGGTGGCATTTGCAACTGTTAGGTCTGTATTGATAACGCGGGCCATGTAAAGTGCCGCGGTCATGCCCAGATCGCGACCATTGCCTTTGATTTCACCGTCGTTATCACCTAATATGCAATACTCCGATTGCCAAAATTTTAGACCAGGAACTGTAGCAATCTTACCGGCAAGAGCCTCGCGATCTTTAACCGAGCGCTCATAGGGTGATGTGGTAAAGTAACTGTGCGCACTGATGAGGTTTGCCATAGATGGCAAGTTGCCGATATAATTTTCAGAGCCTTGGGCAAAAAAGTCTTCTGCCTGATTGCCTTTATTTTTACTGCTACCTTGATAAATGTATTGAATGCTTCCGGCCTCGGCAACGGCTAATTTTGTGGTGATTTTATTTTTTATAAATTCTTTATCAATCTCCCGGGCCAAAACTGCGATCTCCTGGTTATTAAAAGGGCTTCCCTCCTGCTTATTATCACTCCATTTCCATTGAGGCTCATTAACGGGGCTTATATAATCAAATTTCACCCCTGCACTTTTCTTTAATCCAGATATTACAGCAGATAAGAATTTAGCATATGCCGGATACTTATCGGTTGCGATGTTAGTGCGGCCGGTATCGGCAAAACCCCTGCCATTTCGGGTTAACCAAACCGGCGGACTATTATTAAATGCAAGAAATTGCTGAACACCCCTTGTCTTGGCAGCCTTTAGGAACCATTGTTGGCCAGCTTGTTTACGCCAGTTGTAATTGCCATTGCTATCGGCAAAGCATTCGGCACGGTGCCATTCGTCAGGTATTTCACTTTTGGCTTCCTGTTCTGCGGTACCTGCACCAATGTTAAATCGCCAAAGCGATAGGGCTATACCTTTTGGCTGGCCGTTACCAGTGGTGTCATTGCTAAAAAGCAGATCGGCAATTTTATTACGCTGTACATCCGGCCACTGCCCCACAAACTGGCAGGCCCACGCATCAGACGCGCCAAAATTATCTATAACCTGGTACTGCTCGGAAGGGTCAATATTTAGCGTTATCACTTTAGATTGCCCTAAACTTGATGCTGCAGAAAAGCAAAATATTATAAAAATTAGCCTTCTCGAGATCAACTTCTCAGTCATAAAATCGCTTGTTATTGAAAAGTTACTTCATCAGCTTTTAAACCCGATGAAAAACCTTTCAGTGTAATTTTACCATTTGACTTAAGCGAACGGATTATAACCTGCGCTTTCCCGCCGAACAAGCTTCTTTGCCACTGTCCATCGCTACATTTATCTGCCTCATGACTGCTTGGGTCGCCGTTACCCACCCCAATAATTTCTGCGCTACCTTGCATATCAAACTGAACCATGTTTGCAGCATCCGGCACTTCCCTTCCCTTTGCATCTAAGGCTATCACGTTTACAATTACGGCATCCTGGCCATCATGCATAAGCTTGATCTTTGATGGAATCAATTTTATGCTAACTGGCGATAAGGTTGTTTCAACTTTAGCTTTTATTACACGGCCTTTTTTATGAGCGATAGCACTGAGCACACCAGGCTGGTAATTAATAGTCCATATAAGGTGGCCGTTACGTGGCATATCTTTTTTGCCTAAGCTTTTGCCATTTAGTTTAAGTTCAACATCGTCGGCATTGCTATTTACCCAAACCTCAATTGGCTGCCCCTCTTTGCCTTTCCAGTTCCAGTGCGGCGCTATATGCAACACGTCTTTATCTGTCCACCAGGCTTGGTAATAGTAGTAAACTGTTTTAGGAAAACCACACATATCCATGATACCAAAGTGTGAGTTAACGTTTGGCCAGCGATAAGGCGTTGGTTCGCCGCGATAGTCAAAACCAGTCCATGCAAAACCTCCCATAAACCATGGCCGGTCTTGCGTTATCTTCCACCAAGTTTCGGCAGTACTGGCCCATGAAGGGAAGGTAAGATCATAATCAGGAACGTATGCACGAACCGTATCCTTGGTAAAAATGCTGCGGGTGGTTACCGTACTGGCCACCTCGGTACCGATGATGGGCTGATCGGGGTGCGCAGCATGATAGCCGTCTAAGCCCCCTAAATTATAGTTAAAGCCCCTAACGGGTATTACTTCGTTTGCACCTTTAAAGTAGTTACCCATATTAGCGGCGTAAGTACTGATACGCGTTGGATCGAGCTCTTGCTGCAACAATACTTGGTTTTGGGCGATTCGTTTACCTATGTCGGTATGTTGTGTAACATACTCTTCGTTACCTATCGACCATGAAAAAACGCTTGCGTGATTGCGGTCGCGCAGTATCAAATCACGAAACTGGTCTTCGTACTCCTTACCACTGTTGAGCAAACGTGTCTCGTCCATAACCAGCATACCCAGGCTATCGCAGGCATCCAAAAGTTCAGGTGTTGGCGGATTGTGTGTAGCTCGATAAGCATTAACGCCCATCTCTTTTAGCAGTTTTATACGGTAGAACTGCAATTCATCCGGCAGTGCCGAACCTACACCAGCATGATCCTGATGGCAGCTAACACCCTGAATTTTCATTTTCCTGCCGTTTAGGGCAAATCCAGTCTTGCTATCAAAAGTAAAAGTGCGTACACCAAAACGTGTTTGCATACTATCAATTGTGCGGCCATTTTGTTTAATAACCGAAACTGCTTTGTATAAATAAGGATCGTTTAGATCCCATAAATGAGCGTTCCGTAACAGGATATTATCGCTTATCTTAATATCCTTGCGTACTGCCAGGTCAAGGGGCATCTCTTTACCTTTGGCCAGCACCTTGCCGTTTCTGTCAGTTACATAATTGTAAACCGTTGCTGTGGCTCCCTTAATACCCCTATTTTCAATATTGGTTTCTATGGTTACACGGGCATCTTTATCTTCAACTGCGGCATGTGCGAAAACGCCGCCGTTACTTTTAAAATGCAGGTTGTCATAAGTATTCAGCCAGGTATGTCTGTAAATGCCACCGCCTTCGTAAAACCAGCCTTCAAATTCAGTTGCATCAGCCCTCACAACCAGCACGTTCTTTTTTCCAAACCTTATAAAGTCTGTGATATCAAACGTAACGCTATTGTAGCCGCTAAAATGGCCGCCTATGTAATACCCATTAAGCCATATTTTGCTATCGCGATAAATTCCGTCAAACTGGATCTCAAAGCGCTTACCTGAGTCAACTGACGCTATGTCAAATGATTTGCGGTACCAGCCAATGCTATTTTCAGGGAAAAGCATCCCAACCGGTTTGTAACCGTGAGAATCAATATCATCGTTCTTAATATATTTGAATGGTAAGCCAACCACCCAATCATGCGGAAGCCTTATGTTGGTCCACTGCTTGTCGTTAAAATCAATTGCTATGGCTGTACCTGCCGACTCGCCGGATTTAGCAAAAAGATTGTTACCATTACCGTAATTAAAATCGCGGGTATAATCGGTAGCATGGCCAAGGGCAAACTTCCAGCCTTCATCAAAATTGGTATGGGTACGCGTCTTAATTGCCTGGGCAAATAAAGTTAATGATCCAAGCAAACAAAGGATAATGGTGATTTTAAAGATTTTCATTTATGATGTAAATGTAGATGTTGCGATATTAACCGTTTAAGGACATTATGCAATCAATGAATTGGGTAAAATTAAGCTAAAAGCCGATAACAGACTTGTAGGATATTATCCCAACATAGCATGCTTTTAACTAAAGAGGTTATTTTTTAAGCCTGTAATAAAAACTCGTTCCGTTGCCTGGCTTACTTTCTACCCAGATACTACCGCCAAGTTTTTCAATCAAGTCTCTGGCGATGGTCATGGCCATACCAGCACCACCTTTAGGGTTTCCGTTATCAGGACGGCCAAAGGCAAACAGCTTTTTTACACGGGCCTCATCCATTCCCGGCCCTTGGTCTGTAACTGCAATCCTTACAAATTTTCCTTCGTCAAACATATCAACAGTTATGTTGCCACCAGCCGGCGAATGCTTTATTGCATTATGAAGTAAATTGCGGTTAACAAATTGTAATATCTCTCTGTCTGTTAACAGGTTAACTGTAGGATTTATGTTGATGATTATTTTAAGATCATTAGCGAGAATCGCACGGCTAAAGAACTGTTCTGCCGATAGCCAAATTTCCTTTAGATTTACTTCAACAGCCTTAAAACGATAACCTGCCGACTGTTCTTTTACCCACACAAGTAAGTTATCGAAAGTTAAAAGCACTTGCCTTGTATCACGCTCAAGCTCATCGTAAAGTTGCTGCCTGGTGTCGCTGTCGAGCGTATTATCACGTAACAGTTCCACGAGGCCCAAAGTGGTACTTAACGGGGATCTGAAATCATGCGCTAAAACGGATATCAATCTCCCTTTAAACTCGCTATCTGCTGCCAACCTTACACTGTAAGCCTTTGAACGCTTAAATTGCCATATGAGAACAATAAGCAAGATCAAGCCAATTACTATAATGCCGGTTAACCAGATGATCCGCTTATTTTTCGCGGCATTAATAGCTTCCAGGGTTTGAATATCTGTCTGCGCTGCAGCATATTTCAAATAATCACCAACAAATTTTTCGTTAGCATTAGCTTTTTCTTCTAAAGCTTTAACAAGTAAACGATGGTAGTATAAAGACTTTGCAATATCCTTTTTAGCATCGTAAGCCTTTATCAGTTCGCGCTGTACTTCTGTTTCCCAAAACGAGACTCCGTTTTTCCTGGCAAGGTCTGCTATTTTGAAATATATGTTAATTGCACTGTCTATATCTCCCTTTGAGGTGTAATATCGGGCTTTTAATCCAAGTCCTTCAAGGTAATGGTAATCCCAGCCTTTGCGCTTAGCAGTAATAAGTATCCTGTCTATTATCGGTCCCGCCTTTTGAGGTTGATTTAAGTTTAAAAACCTGTCTGCATTTTGTTGGTCAATTGCCAGAAACACGCGTTCATCATGAAATATCTTGGCGACGCCAACAGCTTTATTCAGTAATAAACTGATAGAGTCTGCGCTCAATCCGGGGTTCATGGCGGCATAGTTCACATAGGTCATGCTTGTTACAGAATCCCTTGGGATACTTGCAGCAAGCGCCAAAGACCTGCGCGAAAACTCCACGCGCTTTGTACTGTCTCCTAAAAAGTCATACGCTAAAGCCTGATTCATTAGCGACTGCATCATGTTTGCGGTGTCTTTCAATTTGGCCGAAACGCCGTAGGACGCAGCGTAACTTGATAAGGCCTGGCTATACAGCCCCTTAAGTAATAAACCTGCAGCTATATTAGAATAAGATTGCGCAATAGCCTTATCGTTATGCTGACGGCTGGCCATAGCAAGGCCCTGCACACCATAGATAAAAGTGCTATCGGCACTATTTAAATGTAAAAGAAAACCAAGCTGATTATACGTATCGAGATATTTTGCCGAGTCTTTAGCACCAAGCAATTGTTTGCGCATAAGCTCAACATCGCGGTTCTGAGCGAAACCGGTCTCAGCGCTAAGCAAAGCGCCTAATATGATACATCTTGAAATAAGGTAATTACGCACATCACTAATATAATAGATTTAGGTTGAAGGACTCTTATAAGTTGTATTAAAATCTACATGGAAAATATCTTTCAAATTCACTTTGCAGGAGGTACACTCTCACTCGTCATAACGACCTTTCTGATGGTGCCATCCGCATTGTAGTACAATCTGTCAATACAAACGGATCTGCTAAAGCTACCGCCATCGCGTTCTAATCCACCGTTATGATAAATAAAATACCACTTGTTTTTGAATTGGATAATAGCCTGATGGTTTGTTCCGCAATTCCCTGCCAATTCGTTTAATAGGCCAGCATAACGGTAAGGTCCATCAGGTTTATCAGCAATAGCGTAGGCGGTTTTCTCAGGCAATCCTGATGCGTATGATAAATAATATTTGCCCTTATATTTATGTAACCATGGAGCTTCTTCAAACTTAAATCCCGGAAAATCGATTTTACCCACCTTGCCATCAATCTCCACCATGTTCTTTTTCAGCTTTGCGTAATAGCAAACGCCGTTCCCCCAAAAAAGCCACGCCTGTCCATCATCATCAATCATCACTGTAGGGTCTATGCAAGTCCAGTAATGCTTTGATGCAAAACAATCAGCGTTAGTAAGCAGTGGTTTGCCGATAGCATCTCGATAAGGGCCCTGGGGCTTGTCTGCAACCGCTACACCTATGCCCGACCCGTTGGTGCTGATGTACCAGTAGTATTTACCATTCCTTTTTATTGCCTGCGCGGCGTAAGCATCACCGCTTTTATCCCACTTAAAATCAGTGATCTTTAACGGCATCGGATATTCTGTCCAATGTTTTAAATCGGTGGTCGAAAAAACACACCAATCTTTCATTTTATAATTGCTTTGGCCGCCGGCAAAGTCATGACCTGTAAAAAGCCACAAGGTATCACCCTGCACAAGTGCTGCTGGGTCTGCCGTATACTTATGCCTGATAACCGGATTGCCTGATGATACAAAATGATAGATTGAATCGGAAGTTTGTTGCGCCGAGGCTTGATCATTAAAGCAAAACGTTACAAGTAAAATGGCGACAATTCGTAATTGCTTTACACGATCAATTAATTTATTCATAATCAATTGTTTTTAAGCAGTTCTGACTGTACCCCACCCCATTTTTTATTAAGTAATTGAGCTTCCTGTTTGGCGATACTCATGACAGTGCCATGCCGGGGATTAAAATCCTTTGTAAACGACTCTGGTGTTTGGGTAAAGTTAAAAAGGTCTCTGCTGCTTTGAAATTCATAGCGCTGGTTTGCATAAAGATCATACATCAGTATGTAACTATCCTCGTCGTTTAATTTAAATACGCCTGAGCCTTCAACCACAATATGTTTAGCCGAATAAGCATCAATGTATTTAAAATCTTCAACCCACGGTCCTCGCAGGCTTTTACTTGTCGCCTGTTGTATACCATTGGCTATTTCTTTACCGTCGGCATCTTTGGTGTTTCCCTTGTAAAAGAAATGGTAGATTCCGTCCTTCAGAATAATATCGCCATCAATGGCACCATACTTTGCTTTAAACATCAGTTTTGGCACATTTTCAAACCCGTTGAGATCCTTATTTGCGTACGCGCAATAAAAATCAAGCGCTGGACTATTTTTCAATTTCACCGTAAAATAAACCAAATATTTTTTCGCTACCGGATCGTAGATAGTTTGAGGCGCCCATACCCATTGCACATCTGGGAATTGCTGAGGATACGACTTGTGAAGGTCAACTACGCCATGAGACCAGTCTATAAGATTATCCGATCGAAGCATCACAATACCCGGATTATGTCCCCACCCATTTTTAACGGTAAACATATCTGTGGCCACCAGGTAAAAGCTCTCATCATTTTGGCCGCGTAATATATGCGGATCGCGGATTCCGCCCGTTGCCGATATCTGTGCCGATGGGATAACAGGTTGATTATTGTTTAAAGCCTTCCAATGTATCGCATCAACACTTGTAGCAAACCGTAGCTGCTCCTGTAATTCGCCAGGGCCTGAGCCCTCAAAATAAGCAAACAGGTAACCATCAAACTTTGGGAACTTGCTAACCTTGTTTTTTTTTTGACCTTGAGCAAATACTGTTATTGTAAGCAAAAACAAAGTAAGGCCAAACGATAATTTCTTGATCATTACTTAACTTTAATATTTATTTCCCTACCATCGTAATCAATTGTCTTGAAGATATTATTGGCATCCATGCCAGTGTTCTCACTGGGTTTAACGATAGCTATTCTAAATTTGCGTATGGCTATCATGCCGGGAAACTTACCTTTTCGAGCCGCAATGGTAAGCTCCCTTTTTAAATCGTTCCACTTAAAGTCAATGGTGCTATACAAACCTTTTTCATAATCGTAATTGTCTTTTTCATCTTCATATAAAGTGAAGCTTCCATCAGCACCCGGATAGATACGAAATTCGAGATCATCCCAAGATTTTTCGCCCGAATATTGCACAGAAGGACCCCAAGGTAATATTGTACCAGCCTTTACGAAAATGGGAATGATATCTTTTGGCACCTCCTTATCGATAGTTTGCCCACCGGCAACTCTCTCACCTATCCAAAAGTCTAACCAGTCTGCACCTTTTGGCAAATAAACCGGCCAAGTTTTTACATCTGGCTTTGTAACAGGGCTTACCAACAACGAACGCCCAAACATATACTCATTACCAATCTCATGCGTTTTACCGTCCGCAGCAAAATCCATAACCAGCGGGCGCATAAATGTGCCATCATTTTTTGACACGTCCCAGGCAGTACTGTAGTTGTAAGGCAGTAATCGATAGCGCAGGTTTATCATTTTCTGCTGGCCGTCAAAACACCAATCGCCCGGATTTCCAAAGTTGTATATCTCTCGAGGCACATCCGTACCATGCGAGCGCATCATCGGGCAAAAAGCACCAAACTGCATCCAACGTAAATAAAGCTCCTGAAAACCCGGATTTTTAGCGCCGCCGCCTTTAACCCACCCACCTGCAAAAAAACCACCGATGTCGCTGTTCCAATTAGGTATGCCCATCAAACTATAATTTAATGCTGCCGGTATTTGCTTCTGCAGCATTTCCCAACTTGATGGAACGTCACCGCTCCATGTATTGGAGCCATATCGCTGCTGCCCAATAAAGCCGGAACGGGTTAATAATACAACTCGCTTGCTTTTTAATGTTTCCTTTTGATGCGTGGCAATGCCACCATTATGCATCAAAGAAAATGCATTCTTTACGCTTCGGTACGATCCTAAATGAGTAGGCAGGTCAAAATCTGAGTCCTTTACGTTGATATGATCAGGTTCGGTTGAATCCAACCACCAGCCATCGTTACCTATGTAGCTGAATATCCTTTTGTTCAGATATTTCCAGTAGATATCAAGTGCAGCCGGATTGTAAACATCATAAGGCCTCGCACCGCTGTTTGGCGGCCAGGTATCAAAGTTGATGATCATTTTTTTGCTATCCAGCTCTTTTCGCTGGTCGGTTTTGGGGCCAAATCCCGGCCAGGTAACTATCATCAGTTTGGCATGAAGCTTATGGATCTCATCAGCCCACTGCTTTGGTTGCGGGAAACGCTCAGGATCAAACAGTTGTGAATTCCACGCACTGTCTGTACCTTTATATTCAGGCCAGTAGCGCCAATCCTGTATAATAACATCAATGGGCACGTGCAACTCCCGGTATTTTTTCAGCACATCTAAACTTTCATCCTGCGTTTTGTAACGTTCACGACTTTGGAAAAAGCCATAAGCCCATAAAGGCAGCATTGGCGCTTTGCCCGATAACGAACGGATCCGCTTTATCACTCCGTCTGCATTACCGCCGTACATAAAATAATAGTCGGCACACTGCCCTAAACTTTCAAAGGCAAGTTCGCCTGGCTTATCAGAGAAATTAGAAACAGAATAATTATCCCAATACACACCATAGCCCTTAACAGACATAAAATATGGGGAGTAAGTAAAGGTGTTTTCATTCTTCATCTGATAAGAAGCTCCGCGCCTGTTAAACTTATTATCCATTACCTGCCCTATCCCGTAAATTGGTTCTGTTTTATTTAAAATAAACGCCCCCTTTACAGTATACGAAGGCTTACCGGCATCATCCTTAGGCCTAAACGTCGTTACACTATCGGTAAGCAAATGATTACCCTTTTTATCGAAAAAGTTAACCCGTCCATTCTTCTCATTAAGAGTAACCGTCAATACTTTTGAGATCATAGTAAGTAAACCACCCTGCCTTTTTACTATCACGGATACCCTATCAGGTATTTTGTTAATCACCAGGCTTTTATGTTCATATGGATCGTTCACCGGAACTTTAACAATATGTACTACTGATGGGGAATAGAATTGAACCTGAACTTCAGTGTTACCAATAGTAACCTTTACATTTTGCGTATTTTGGATTTTGTGCTGAGCAGATAGCACACTTACACGGAGCAGTATAAGTAACACACTGGTCAAAATTTCTCTTCTCACTGTTTCAAAGTTTTAAGGTTTATAAATGCTTTAGCAATACACTATAGTTACATTTGGGAAGCTGACAACGTTTCAATTGCGGCTTTGTTGCCCTTACTGGTTTGTCAAAGCTATTGCTAAATAGCATATTTTGATAATTATTAACAATATGATTGTCACTTTAACATTTAACTCGTTAATATTAAGCTCATATAGGATAATATCATATCAAACAATAGTTTAGAATTATCATAAAATTGTTACAAACTAAACGTAATTTTTTATGAAGCTAAACTTTACTAACTATTACTACCCCCTAATTATTTTAATTCTGCTCGCAAGTATACCCAGGGTATCACTGGCGCAGTCTAAGATTTCAGGAACGGTGGTAGACAAATCAAATTTGCCATTGCCGGGCGTTTCCGTAGTGGAAAAAGGCACAAAAAATGGAACTGTGACAAATGCGCAAGGTAAGTTCTCGCTTACGGTGAGCTCAAACAACGCCGTTGTTACTGCCACAATGATTGGTTTTGGCAGCCAATCGTTACCTGTTACAGGCCGCACCGTACTAAATTTCACTCTGCAGGATGATGTAACCGGACTAAAGGAGGTTGTACTCATCGGTTATCAAAAAATTGCCCGAAAAAAAACTACTGCAGCTATCTCCAGTATCTCTGCAAAAGAACTTGCCGAGATCCCAGCGGCCAGTTTTGACCAACTTTTGCAAGGCCGTGTCTCAGGCGTAAACGTGCAGAACTTTAGCGGCCAGCCTGGCGTGGCACCAACTGTATCAGTCCGCGGTAATTCTTTAGTTAGCCGTGGTTACGACGTGTACAATGTGGTTAATTCGCCGCTTTACGTGGTTGATGGTGTACCGCAACCTAACGAAGAGTATGTGGGCCCGGGCGTTGGTACGGGTACAAACTACCTTGCAGGTATTAACCCTAATGACATTGAATCTATCGATGTTCTTAAAGATGCTTCTGCCGCGGCCATCTACGGTTCGAGAGCAGCAAACGGCGTAATCCTAATTACTACCAAAAAGGGTTTAAGTGGTGAGCCTCGTATCTACATTAACGCTTACACTGGTATTACTCAAAGGCCAAAACTGCGCGATGTGACATTAGGAGCTGCAGAGCGCAGACAAAAATTGGATGTACTTAATCGCCAGTTAAACTACGCTCAAAAAACACAGTTGCCTTACATTTTAACTGATAGTTTGAACCCCGCTTACAACGGCAACACTGATTGGCAAAATTTATTTTACCAAACCGGCAGAATATCAAACGGTGACCTAAGTATAAGCGGCGGTAACGCAGACGGTACAGTATATAGATTTAGCGGCGGTTATTATGACGAGGATGGTATTATTAAAGCAACTGGTTTTAAACGCCTTTCTACCCGCTTAAATTTAACCAGTTGGGCATTAAATAAAAAGCTGATGATCAACCCGGTGTTTGCTTTTTCAAGATCAGACCGGGCCCGTGGTAATGGCGACAATAGCAGCCCTATAAGTTTGGGTGCAGGCAATATGCCATCATCATTACTAACGCTCGACGATGATAAAAAAGCTTATTACCTGGGCGGCTACGACCAAAATCTCGACCGTAACGTAAGCAACCAGCTTACCATGAACTTAAACTTGTCATACAACGTAAACAAGCATTTAACGTTAAATTCACAAAGCTCTTACTTATTAAATACTGCACGCAGAGATCTTAGCAGAGGTACTTTGCTCAACAACGGGCAGGGTAATTCGGCTTATAGCTTTGCTGACAATGGTGTAAACATCTCACTATCAAACTTTTTAAACTACAATAATCAGTTTGGCAAACACAACTTTAGCGCGGTTGCGGGCCAGGATATATTGTACAATCAATACCAGTATACCTCAGCGTATGGCTATAATGGTGCATCTGATAATATCCAGGTGGTGCAAGGCTTTCAACAATCTAAAAACATAGGCTTATCAGATTATCAAGCATATGGTTTGCTTTCTTATTACGGGCGTCTGGCTTATGATTATGATGGCAAGTATCTGCTGTCTGTTAGCGCCCGTACTGATGGTTCATCACGTTTTGGTGCAAACAACAAGTGGGGCTTCTTTCCTTCTGCATCAGTAGGATGGTTGATATCTGAAGAGAAGTTTTTAAAGAATTGGGATAGCAATCCCTTCACCTTGTTAAAGTTAAGGGCAAGTTTAGGTACCTCTGGTAGCTTACCGGAATCTAACTACTTGCAGTACAACCTTTATACGGTAAACTCTGTACCATTCGCCGGCAATGATGTTATCAAAGACAATAACAATATTGTTATAGGCCCGGGCGCAACTTCATACAATGGTGTAAGCGCAATAACCCCAAACTTTGTTAACGGTGCCGCACAAAAGGGTTTAAGCTGGGAGCGCTCGATGCAATGGAACATTGGTACAGATATCGAGATACAGAATGGTAAATTCGCGTTCCAGTTTGACGTATACAATAAGCAATCGTCATTACAGCTTTTTAGCGTAAACCTTCCTGTAACCACAGGTTATGATTATGCACTTACCAATTCAATAGGTGTACGAAATGCCGGTGTGGAACTTTCCGTATCTGCCAATCCGTTTCAGGGCAATTTCCGCTGGTTTACCAGGTTAAACGTATCTTACAATAAAAATCAGATCATGAGCCTGCCTAACGGCGGTAGAGACCTGGTAATGAACGGTGACCGTTTTGATAAATCGCATATCCTTTCTATTGGAAGCCCGATCAACGCTTTCTACCTTTATCAAACTAAAGGAGTATTTTCAAAAACAAGCGATATACCGGTCAATCCTTACACCGGTGAACTTTACAAAAACAGCAACGGTACCTACCAAGCAGGTGATTTTTATCTTGCGGACTTAGATGGTGATGGCTTTATTGACATATTCAACGACGGTATAAACCCCGATAAAAAGCCGAGTGGCGACCCTAACCCTAAGTACACCGGCGGTTGGACAAATAACTTCACCTACAAAAATTGGTCTTTAGGGGTATTTTGTACATTCACGTTCGACAGAGATGTACTGAATCTCTTCGAATCTGATCGTTTTTCCAACTCAACAGACGCCAATCCTGTTTATAATTTTGCAAGCACATCAACTCCTGATCTAAGCAAAATTAACATCTGGAAGAATCCTGGTGATAACGCACAGTATGCTAAATATGACTTGGGTACATATCGCTATTATTATACAGGTGCTCAAACCTTTTTCCTTGAAAAAGGAGGTTACTTCCGTGTAAAGAGCGTAAACCTTGGTTATACGTTTTCTCCAAACGTGTTAAGAAAACTCAAGATAAATAAATTGAAGGTATTTGCTATTGCCGATAACGTGTTTATGTTCCAGCAATCGAAAAGATTACCGGATGCAGAAGCTGTAAACCCATACGGCGAATATAACGGTGCAGGTTACCCGATCCCTAAGAAATATACAGTAGGCCTTGAGTTGCAGTTGTAAGTGATTAGTTGTAAAATTTAGAGAAAAAAGATTTCAACTGACGTTAAAAAACACTATATGAAAAAGATAAATCTATATATCATTTCAGGTTTGATGCTCTTAACAGCAACAAGCTTATTCTCCTGTAAAAAACTACTTGAGCAAGAGCCTAAAAACTCTACTTATCAGGAAGCTTTTTGGAAGACCGCTGCAAATGCACGCAGCGCTATTGCCGGCAACTACGGTTTGTTAAGAACCGCCATGATGGACAAGAACATCCGTTACTATATGTATGGTGATGCCATAGCTAAAAACTTATTCACCATACAATACAATGGAGATGGGTTGGAAGGCATACAAACCGGCGACTTTACTTTTCAGTACAACCTTAATACATTGGGTAATTATACTTTGTATTACAAAACAATTGCAATGTCAAACGTGGTTATTGCAAACGTTTCTAAAATGACGGATGCACAACTTAAAGATGTTGACAACCCTACAGCATTTCGTAACAATATAGTTGGGCAGGCGCTATTTATACGTGCGTTAAGCTATTTTATGATGACACGTGTTTGGGGCGATGTTCCTTTAGTTTTGACGGCTTATGACGATCCCATCAATGCACCTCAGTTGCCAAGAACCCCAAAAGCAGACGTGATGAAGCAAATTGAAACTGATTGCCACAATGCCATAAATATGCTTGCCTGGGGTTACACAGATCAAGGAGATGCACACGTAATGGCTAATAAAGGATCAGTGTATGCTTTGTTAGCGCATCTGTATCTATGGAGAGCAACAATGGCGAATGTAGCAAGTGACTCACCAAATTTAACAGATGTAAATAGTGCTGATACCACTATCAATACTTTGATTGCTAAAGGCGGTTACACCTTAACTGATACGGTGAACTACAAAAGTATTTTTATCGGCCGTTCATCTGAAAGCATTTTTGAGATAAACATGAGTGAAAATACACTCGAAGGATCAGCTTCCGGCATAGGTTTAAATTTTTTAAATAACACATATGTAAATAACTTCGGCACCAATCCAAGATATTTCACAGTTCCTCGTTATTTATCGCAAAACTTTGCTGACAATGATTCTTTAGATGTTAGATACAAGAAGAACTTTGACGTTAGTAATCCTGAAAAGCCGATTTGTTTAAAATATTCAAACGTGGTTTACCGCAACCCTGCGCAAAAACTTGATGCTTATTTGAGTAACAACATGGTTATTTTCCGCCTTAGCGATATGGTTTTATTAAAAGCTGAGATAGCCTTGTACAAAGGCGACGTTGCCACCGCGCGTACAATCATCAATGCTTCAAGAAAAAGGCATAATGTTAACCCAACGTTGGTAGATGCAAGCGAAACAGCAAGTGACGTAATGGACGAATATATTGTTGAGCGCAGCCGGGAAATGTATCTGGAAGGCCATTTGTTTTACGACCTGCTTCGTACCCGCCGTTATGCCGATGTGGTAGACTGGTTAACATTAAGCCGTTTCAGACAGGAAGGTTTCTATTGGCCGGTTGACCCTGCATTGTTTAGACAAAACCCATTCCTTAAACAAACAACTTATTGGTTAGGTAAGGTTTAATAACCCTTTTTTAACTAATTCATCAGAATTAATTTACAAAGAGAAACAAAATGAATAATAACAAAACCATAATAATGTTAACGGCTGTATTGATATCAATAATAGCTTTTAGCGGATGTAAAAAGGATAGCTACAAGAATGATGGCGGCACAAGTAAAGCTTTTGTGAACATGACCACTTATGACTACCTAAAATCTAACCCGCAATTTGATTCACTTGTAAAAGTGATTGACCGGGCAGGCTTAAAAGACGTGGTAAACGGTAACATTACCTTTTTTGCAACTACAAATTACAGTATAGAACCGTACGTAGCGGCCAAAAAGAACCAGGTGGCTATACAAACAGGTGACGAAAACTTTGACTTTGGTATCAAAGATATACCTGCCCAGGAGCTAAGCGATTCACTTAAAACATACATGTTCCAGGGGCAGATCAATCGAGATCAGATAACTGTTACCGGTAAATTGTATAACAGCTTACTTGGCCCCATTCCAAATGTGCAGTATCTTATAAAATTTAGGCGCACATTTGATTACAACAGTTATCTTGATCATGTTGATTACGTCAACTATGTAAAAGTGCGGGGTACCCGTGATGACCAGGAAGCAAACCCCGATGCTATACCTGATAATCAAAAAGATCTGTCTGCCGATGTGCAAACATCAGGCATAATCACAAAGACGGGTATCGTGCATGTACTTAATGGTTATCACAGACTCTTCTTTAACGCACAGCCATTAGGTAATTAAAAAGTATACTTAATCGTAAAAAAATGAAAAAAGATATATCATATTATTAGCTGCGGTTATTGCCCTTACAGCCTGTAAGAAAATACAAAACGGTTTCCAAAGCGATAACATTCGCTACAAAGACAACAATCTGTACGCTAAGCGGGGATTAATACTTTATCAGTCAGACCGCATAAATGCAGATGGTTCTACACCGCCTTATACCTTCAAGTTACTCAATTTGCGTAAAGCTGATGGTTCTGCAGCGCCGGCCGAGTTCACCAAAACTTACAAAATAACAGTGTTTAAGACGGGGCAATCTTTTGTTGCAGAAACGGATACTACTGTAGCTTTGCTGAACAAAAAGCGTGAGACGATTGATGCACTGCCGATGTCTTTCAACGAAACCAGCGGCCAGCTTACTTTTAATAAAGCGTCGGCAAATTTACCGTTAGGTCAATATAAGTTTGATGTGCAAATGACTAACCCAACAGGCACCAAGCTATTCAAAGACCTTGCTACCATAAATGTGGTAGACCCGTCTACCGATGACCTGTTTGTAGTTACTGATAACGTGGCTAACGGATTCAACGACGTAACAGGTGCTGTTACGCCCATGAAGACGCCATTAATCAGTTGCAGAAAAATAAGTAACGACGGCGCGCGTGTGATCTTAAAAATGTCTGATAAAAACGGGCGTGCATTTAACCCTAAAGCCGGCGAGATCATCAAACGCGGCGACAGACCAACTTTTGAAAACTACGCTAAGTTTAATCCGGTTATTGTAACCGATACAGCAATGATCTGTGATTTTGAGATCGCACCTTTCCCTTTAACAAAGTATGTTACACCAACTACCGATTGGGGCTTTTTAATGTACTATCGTATACCAAGTACATATGCCAAAATTGACAATTTCCCTACTAATGTGGGTTTCTCCATAAACCCAAGATGGTCGTGGCAATTGAAACTTGAAGGTACATATATTGTAGAAATCAGGTTTACCGACGCGACAAAAAAATAATAAGTAAAAATGCTGTTTTAACCGACCATCAAAGTAAAACAGTGTTAGTAATCAGTTATAGTTGGCAAAGGCCTCCCGTTAAATTGGGAGGTCTTTTGCTTTTTAATACCGTACATTTATTATTATTTCGCCTCGTCGATCTTAAGCACCACGCTACTACGGCTTGGGTCTATTTCGGGATCGATACCCACCTTCATTAAAAAATCGCCACTGTAAATGCTTTCACCATTAAATCTTCCTTTTTTACCCGGATAAACGTTGATTTCTTTAATGGCGTAGTTTTTAGCCGGATCAAGCCCTTTTAGCAACATGCGTGACCTTGGTGCCGCATCATAACGATTGCTGACCAAATAGTCGAAAACAACGGCTGATGCTTTAGTAGTATCTACATAAATGACACAAGCCACCGGATCTGTTTGCGGATCAGACAAGCGATACTGATCTCCGTGCCAGATGATAGATTTGACGCCATTGTAATTCACAACAGCATCTTTGGCGAGTTGCATATCCTGCGGGCTAAGCTTAGTTATCACAATATCGAAACCCAATTTACCCATCATAGCTACATCTACACGGTATTTTAATGATTGCTTGCCCCAATCTGTAACGTGGTTGGAGCTGGTTATCGCTGGGTAGAAATAAGAATATTCCCATTGTATGTAAATCCGTTCTAAAGGATCAGTATTGTCACTTGGCCAAAACTCTGTAAAATATTGCAGGGCGCCATAATCGACACGGCCGCCCCCGCCAGAGCATAACATCATTGGTACATCAGGGTATTTCTTACGGATACGTTGTAAAACGGTATATAAGCCCCTAACATAATCAACATATAATTGCGATTGCTGACTTTTTAAATGAACCGAATAAGCATTATAAATTACCGCGTTACAATCCCATTTGATATAAGCTAACTTGGGATCTTTAATGAACAATGAATCAACAACCTTAAACACAAAATCCTGTACGGCAGGGTTGGTAAGATCCAACACCAACTGGTTACGAAAATAATACTCATCCCGCTTTGGTTGTTTGATCACCCAATCAGGGTGCTTACCGTACTGTGCGCTTTTAGGGTTTACCATTTCCGGCTCTATCCATATTCCAAACTTAACTCCTTCTTTATCTGCTTCCCTCGCAATTGAGGCAATACCGTTAGGCAGTTTCTTTCGGTTTTCTTCCCAATCGCCTAAGCCGGCATGATCATCATTACGTGGAAACTTATTGGCGAACCAACCATCATCAAGCAGAAACAGATCTACCCCAAGGGCCTTCGTATCTTTAAGCAGACCAAAAAGTTTCTGTTCGTTAAAGTCAAAATAGGTAGACTCCCAGTTGTTTAGCAAAGTTAACCTGTCGCCTTTACCATTCATTAATTTATAATTGCGCGCCCAGTTGTGCAAGTTTCGGCTGGCCACACCCTTCCCTTTTGATGAGAAGGTGTACACAAAAGCCGGGGTAGTAAAATCAACATTGGGTTTTAATTTATAGGCTGATGCATAATTGTTGATGCCCGATATGATGCGCAGGTTATCGTCCGGGTCGAGTTCAAGGTCTGTACGGAAGTTGCCGCTCCATTCCAAAGCCGCCATCATCACTTTGCCTTCGTCCTCGGTAGCGGGCTTATTAAGCGATACCATAAACATTGATGGCATAAATAAATTAGCACGGGTACCCAACTTGCTATCCAGGGTTTTGATACCGTGGGTTAATTGAGTTTCTTCCGGGCGCATTTCTTTTGCCCAATCGCCATGATATTGCCTTAACCAATAAGCCTTGCTGCTCAGGTTAAGATTTGCTGACGCGAATTTTTGCAAGGTGATCTCCCCCTTCTCCTGGTGGCGAATAACGCTCCATTGTTCAACTACGTCGTCTTTTATATAAGCTTTATAATACAGGGTCACAACTACCTTATAAACAGGATCTTTAAGTACAACTGAAGTAAGTGTAACATCTGCTGATAGCTTATCTACTTTATGACTTAAGTACCGCAGATCTAACGATTGATTGCCATCGGCATGTTGGATACTAATAGTAGGTTCCAATAAATTACGTGAGCCGGAAGGTGTATATGCAGATTGATAAAGGCCGGTATAATCTGACGTGCGTGCTTCCTTTATTTGCGAGTATTCACCTGGGGTATTAAGCCTTTCCCCAAAATATGCTTGAACCAGATCATTCTTAGCAGTAACCTGAAGTACAACTGCGTTATGAGCTGTTTCAATTGGGATGGTTAATTTTTGCGCTAAGGATCGATTGACTGATATTAAGATGAACGGCATTAAGAAGAGTATGCGTTTTTTCATATGCTTAGGATGGTTACCGAGTTTGAGAGCTTTATGGATACAATGATTAAGATCGTTGTTATGCAATTTAGCAAGTTGCCGTGTTTCAACAAAACAAACACAGCCATTGAATTTGAAGTTCAATGGCTGTGTGAAGAGTATTGTTATTGGCTTAGACTACATCATGTAAAAAGTATCCGGTTGGGGCTTTTGCTCAGGAGCAGGTAACCGCGACATTTCGTAAAGATTACGCTCTATAGTCGCCGATAATGCATTCATCGGTGTATCAGTAGGTTTATTCTCAAAAGGGTCCTGCATCAGTATTGCTGTTCTTTCAATTGTTATAAATAGAACCGGTACGGCGGTAGCCAGGGCAATTTCTATTATCCAATGATGATCGTCTAACCCAAACGGGAAAATAGTAGTAAGCACGTATATTAAAAAATGTATCAATACGCTATAAGCCCTTGGAAATATGGTGTTTTTGATGCGCTCGCATTTTCCCATCGAATCGGTAAGACGTTGAATGGTATTATCCAATTGAACTTGTTTATTAGCATTAAGATCATACTGCTCACTTACATCGGCCAAACGTTCGGCATGGATGCTTAGTAAAAGATTGGGGCGATTTTGACTATCCTTTCCTATCTCGTTAATGTATTGCTCAACCTTATCTGATGGGCATTTCCTCAGCGCTTCTGTAAGTGCGTAGCACCAAACTGATTGCCGCACAGCAAATTCCTTAACAATATTGTTTTTTTCGGCGACCTGCGGCAAAAATTGGATCAATTGTCTTATTAGCGTACGGCTATCATTAACTATAGCGCCCCAAATGATGCGCGCTTCCCACCAGCGTTCGTAAGACTGTGCAACCCTAAACGCAAGTAATAAAGAAAGCAGCGTACCTACCATAGCAGATATACTGAACGGAATAGAAAGATCTTTAAAAAAGGAAAAATAATCTAAGGCACCTACAAGACAGGCATATAAAAAAATGGCAAAAATATCCCATTTGATAAGTTTCAGAAAGTAAATGATCGAGATCTGTTTATTCAGTAACATAAATGATGTAGGGTTGCAGTTTACGTTTAAATCAAAACAGAAACAACAAGTGCCAAATTTAGTTTGGATAGGTAAAAACTAAAAAAGCTCCGATGGCTATTAACCATCGAAGCTTCGCACTTATAGTAGATAGGGTATATACTTCTTTAGATGTCTTTATCTTGTAGTAGGGTCAACTTTGCGATATGCCCAGCCAAATATCAGCGGGAACACCCAAAGGCTAAACATCATTGCACACAAGATACCGCCTATAACTACCCTTGCTAACGGCCTGGAGCTTTCTGAACCGATACCATGTGAAATTGCCGCAGGGAATAAACCTATTGCTGCCATCATCGCCGTCATCATAACCGGGCGGATACGCGAGTGTACCCCCATTTTAATGGCATTGTACAAAGCCTGGTCTCCAATATGCAGGTTCTCCAGGTTTTGCTTAAACACTGTTATCAATAGCACACCGTCCTGGATACAAATACCAAACAGCGCGATAAATCCTATACCCGCAGATATACTGAAGTTAGTGCCCGTTATTAATAAAGCTAAAATACCGCCTACTATGGCAAAGGGTACGTTTAAGAACACCAGTGCAGCATCCTTAATGTTGCCGAACATGATGAACAGCAGCAACAGAATCAACGCTAAGCTGATAGGTACAACCTGAGTAAGGCGTTTTGTTGCACGCTGCTGGTTCTCAAAATCGCCCTGCCACTCTACGCGGTATCCGCGTTTAACCTGCACCTGTTTAGATACCTTTTTCTGTGCTTCGGCAATGGTACTACCCATATCGCGGCCCCGCACCGAAAATTTAACCGTAGCGTAACGCTCATTTCCATCCCTGAAGATAAGACAGGGCCCGGTCTTTTGTGATATCTCAGCGATCTCATTGATCGACACTTTAGCGCCACTCATGGTGGGCACAAGTAAATTTCCAATATCGTCAGGTGTTTTTCTGAATGCTTCCGGGAACCTCACGCGTATATCAAAGGTGCGTACGCCCTCGTAAAGCGTTGATGCAGCCTCCCCGCCTATTGCCATTGCTATAACGGAGTTTGCATCGGCAGTACTAACGCCATATTGCGCCATCTTTTGCTGATCCAGGTGTATATCAAGCTCAGGCAAACCAATGCTTTTAAGTACGCCGAGGTCCTCGATACCCCTAACGGTTCTCAAAACTTTATAAATGCTATTTACGCGGTTCTCCATATAATTCAGCGAATCGCCATAAACTTTCACAACGATGGAGCCTTTTACGCCTGAAACGGCCTCCTCCACGTTATCGCTGATAGGCTGCGAGAAGTTGAGATCCGCGCCGGGTATAACTCCCAGTTTCTTATGCATCTGGTCTATCAGTTCCTCTTTGGAGACCTTAGATTTCCAATCCTCCTCCGGATACATAATAACGTCAAACTCGTTATTATAGAAACCTGCCACATCGGTACCATTATCTGGTCGGCCGGTTTGCGATACTGCATATTTTACTTCGGGGAAGGTCATTAATATCTGCCTCACCTGTTTAGATACCGCTACAGACTGATCAAGCGAAACGCTATACGGCAACTGTACCCTCAACCAAATGGAACCCTCGTTCAATTCCGGTAAGAACTCCGAACCTAAAAAAGAGAACGAGAACAAACCAACAACCATGGCAATAAGAGATGCAGTTACCACAATTTCTTTGCGTTTAAAAGCTTTTACATAGCCTGAAAGCATAAATTTGGTAAGTCCATGTACAATAGGGTTGTGCTTTTCATGGATATTTTTACGCAAAAGCATACTGATCAATACCGGCACAAGCGTAAGCGTAGTTATCAGCGCACCCAGCAAAGCAAAACCTAAAGTGTAAGCTAACGGTGAAAATAGTTTGCCCTCTACCTTTTGGAAAGCAAATATTGGCAGCAGGCCAGTGATGATAATAAGTTTGGCAAAAAAGATAGCCTTACCCAATATTGCACCCTGGTTCTTGATAATGCCTGATTTGAAGCGTTTATTAAACCGCTCGGTGCCAAGCAATGTCGATCGATGTTCAAGATATACAAACATCCCCTCTACCATTACCACGGCGCCATCTATGATGATACCGAAATCGACTGCGCCTAATGAAAGCAGGTTGGCCGACATACCCATTAAATGCAGGCAGATGAAAGCGAATAACAGCGCCAGGGGTATGATGATGGATACGATAAGCGTTGTGCGCCAGTTAAACATAAATAGCGATACAAGCAGCGTTACCAATAAAATACCTTCTATCAGGTTATGTAATACGGTGTGTGTTGCATAGTTGATAAGATTAGTACGGTCATAGTATGGAACTATCTTGGTATCAGCAGGCAAAACATCGTTATTTAGATGATCTATCTCTTTTTTAAGCGCAGCAACTACTTTGGTTGGGTTTTCGCCTTTACGCATCACGATGATCGCCTCAACAGCATCATCATCATTTACGACCTTACGTTTACCATCCGGGCTGTCAATTGCATCGCTGCGGCCTACCCAACCAAGCCTTGGCAGGTTAGATATTTGTACATCAGCTACATCTTTTACCAGAACCGGCACTCCATTATTATTGGTTACAATGATGTTTTTGATATCGTTGATGTCGTTTAACAACCCTATACCGCGTACGGCAAAGGCCTGGTGGTTTTGAACGATCATATCTCCACCTACGTTGATATTCGTTTTTTGTACAGCCGTGAAAACATCAAGCGGCGTAATGCCGATATTGGTTATTTTCTTAGGATCAACTGTTATCTCGTAAGTTTTGGTTTTACCGCCAAACGCGTTGATATCGCCTATGCCCGGTATGGCTCTCAATCTTCTATCGATCACCCAATCCTGTAAGGTTTTAAGTTCTCTTACATCACGCACAGAACTTTTAAGCGTATACCGGAATATCTCGCCGGTTGGGCCAACCGGTGGCTGCACAGAGGGTTGTACACCATTAGGCAAATTTGCATTTTGCAACAGGTTCATCACCTGGGCCCGGGCAGCGGGGTCTTTCACATCATCATCAAAAATGATCTTGATGTAACTTAAGCCAAATATGGTTGATGATCTTAAGCTTACCTTTTGCTGAACAGGGTTAAGTGCTATCTCCAGCGGAATGGTAACCAGTTTCTCAACCTCCTCTGCACTTTGCCCCTGCCATTGAGTTATAACGTCTATCTCTGTATTGGTCACGTCAGGGAAGGCTTCTATCGGCATCTGACTGAATGTGATTAAACCAACCACCACAAGCAACCCTGCAAGCGAAATAATGAGGTATCTATTTTTGAGGGAAAATCCGATAATTCCCTTTAACATCTTGTTCATATGAATATACTTAGATTGGGAATTAACTATTTAACGAACCGTATATCAGTATCGCGTCAGATGCAACAAGCCTGTCGCCAGGTTTAACACCACTACGGATATAGGCCTTGCTGCCATTAATGCTGATCACATCAACCCCTCTCAACTCCGGTTTATTATTAGGGTGCAGAACAATCACATAGTATTGGCTATGATCAAAAATTAAAGCGCTGCTGGCTACGGTTGTGGCCTGTTGCGATTCAGTATTATTGATAGCTACCGTTGCAAACATTTGCGGCTTTAATAAATACCCTGGGTTATTAAGCACCACCCTGATCTTCATTACCTTTGTGGTTGGGTCTAAAACGTTCATTACGCGATTAACTACACCTTTAAAAACTTTATCAGGGTAAGCTACTGTAGAAACTTCTGCCGTATCCCCGTTGTGTACTTTGCTGATGTTCTCCTCGTAAACGTTTGCCTGCACCCATACACTTTGGAGATCTGATACCACAAATAAAGGGGCGTTATTATCCGTACGGATATTGGTGCCGTTGTTCACATTCTTTTGAACTACAAAGCCCGGTACCGGTGTTTTGATCAGGTATTTACCATTTGTATTGTTGCCATTTACGCTTAACACGCGTTTTGCAGCAATCAGTGCTGCTTCAGCCTCAGTATAGTTGGCTTGTGCTGTTGTAATATCAACCTGCGATGCAAGGCCGCTATTATAAAGTTGCTTCTGCTGATCCAGTTGCTTTTTGGCTACTGTTACCTGTGCTTCGGCATTAACTAAAGATGAAGAAAAATTAGCCATCTCGCTACTGCTAACGGTGCCAAGTACCTGGCCTGCTTTAACATAGTCTCCCGGCATAACGGTGATACCGCTGGCAGTACCACTAACCAAAGGATAAATGTTGGCTACTTTATCGGCATCAAAATCAACCATGCCGTTAAATTTCAAGGCATCGGTTACGTTTGATGTTGTTGCCGTATCAACCTTAAGTGTGCGCGCCAATGAATCTGGTATTACGTAGGGCTGGCGTTCGTCGGTGTTATCTTTATGGCTGGTGCAAGCGCTCAATAAAAGCAGTGAAAAGGCAGCAGGAACATACATTGCCCGCAGGTTGAAACGCTGTTTCATATAAGTTATAGGGGTGTTAAACGTGATCATTTGTTATTAAAAAATGGGGTTCCGGTAACGTAATTAAGTTGCTCTAAAGAGGCCATCCTTGCCTGCTTTAAATTATTGATCTGCAGGGTGGTGTTCTTGTAAGAATCGTAGAAATCTAAAAACTCCAGCAAACTGATATTGCGTTTCTGGTAGTTATCAAAAACGCCTTTAATAAGACGAGTAAAGTTCTTATCAAAAGATGGATCAATACTGTTTGAAAGCTGTTCCTGCCTTTGTGCCAACCTGTAATAAGTGCTTAATTGGCTTTGTACAGCGTCCGTTTGCGATTGCAATTGCAATTGGCTTTGCGATATGGCCAACCTGGCCTGTTTTATACCGCCCTGATTACGGTTGAAAAACGGCAGGTTAAACTCGATACCCGCACCAATAAAGTTGTTACCGTAACTGCCCAGCTTATCATAGTTTACAGATAAGCTAAAATCGGGTACGGCCATACTTTTCTGCAGCTTAAGATTGATATTATTGTAATCAACCTGCGATTTTGCAAGCCTCAGATCATACCTGTTTACGTTTGCGGAATCTATCATCTGCTGATACGGCACTGATGCAAGCTTTTGCTGATCGATACCCATATCATCTATAACGGGCACCACAGACTGATACGGGTTTGCCCTGATAAGCAATTTAAATTCTGATGCGGTAGTATCGATATTGGTAAGCAAGTTGCTGTATTCGCCTTGTAATGAATAAAGCTGTGATTGAATACGAAGCACTTCTTTCTGAGCGATGTTGCCTGCCGCATATTGCTGCTTGAAAACTTCTAATGTTTTCGCAAGCGAATTGATCTCTTCCTGGTAAACCCTGGCCGATTGCTGCTGATAGTAAATGCTGTAAAAGTCTGTTCTAAGTGTATACCTAAGTGTACGCAGCAGATCAAACAGCTGGTATTTACTTTGGGTTACACCTATTTTAGCCAGTTGAATGCTGTTATTGCGTTTCCCCGCAGTTTGTATCAATTGCGATAAAGTAGCAGATTGCTGGCTTGCCGCATTGGCGACTTGTGTAGCATGAATACCGTTGGTAAAGCTAAAATCAGGATTTGGAAAAAGCTTAGCCGTAATGACCTGTGCTTCAGCGATGTTTACATTGTATTTTTGAGCCAGGAATTGCAAATTGTTTTGCAACAGGCGATTCTCAGCATCTTTAATAGTTAATTTTAAAGTATCTGCAACGGGTTCGGTTTGTGGTAGCGCCGCTAAGGCGTATGTTTTTATCGATAGACTGAATAACCCTGTAGACAGCAGGATAATTTTGATGACCGATCTATTCATATGGTAAATTGGGGTATTAAATTCATTGACCAAAGCTATATTGGCGGTATTGGAACAAGGTTAGATTAGAATTAAATAGCGATTAGAAATTTCGTAATCTTAAAGCTGAAAATAGAATTAAAATTCAATAAAAAGGCGACTTTGTTGCAAGTTAACAGTGTAACCGCAATTAAATTACTGACTATATTAGGGCAGCTATGAACCGCGATTATCAGGTTTTTAATCTTTGATCACGTAACCCGCACCTATCATGGTATAGATAAGCTGTTTAGAAAATCCCCTATCTATTTTAGTACGCAGGTAATTAATATATACATCTATCAGGTTGGTTTGATTTTCGAGGCAGTGGCCCCAAACTTCTTTCGCTATGTGCTCGCGGGATAAAACGCGATTCTTATTAGAAAGAAGTGTGCTTAATAATTTAAACTCCTTTAAAGTTAAAGGAATAACTTTACCCGCCCTTGTTACCGTTTTAAACTGAACATCAAGTGTCAGATCTGCCAACGATATAACCGATGAAGATTGCTCAGTTTCCTCATCGTCATCAAACTTACGGGTAAGCGCCCCGATACGGGCAAGTAGTTCACTAAAATGGAAAGGTTTTCCCAGATAATCATCGGCACCGCAATTCAATCCTTTAACCCTGTCTTCAACACCGCTAAGCGCGCTTAAGATCAGTATCTTCACCTTATTCTTTTCCTTGCGGATGCGTTTACACAGTTCTAAACCACTTATGTGGGGCAATACAATATCAAGTATAACAAGGTCAAAATTCCTGCTCGCGGCAGCGGTTTCGTCCAGCGTACCATCTGTTAAATGAGTAACTTCATAAGTATGCTCGGCCAAACTATTTTTTATAATAGTTGCCGTTCTTGGGTCGCCTTCGAGCAGTAGAATTTTCATGAACTTTTTGGCAAAAGTAAGCGGCAGTAAAATGCGTTTGTACTGCATTAAAGGATTCTAATTCAGTATTAGAAAATTCTAATTCTGAACCGCCCCGTTTATATTTACCTGTGTTATGAAAGATCAACTGCCTTCCGGGGCAAAAGAAACCTTTTCGGGGTTAGCGTTGAGTTCGGCAATTACGGCCTTAACAATATTGCTGCGCAATTGAGAAGACTGTTTGGGATCAACAATATAGATCAATACTACCTCTACCCAGTTATTCTCGTGTATCCGGAAATTAACGAAAGGAAACTCTTTAATATCTATATCGTCTACAGGTGTATCTGATATCAGGTCGCGCATGTCCTGTACATGCTCCTTGGTTTTTTTATCTAATTGATCAAGGCATGTTCTCCTTACAACATTTTCTACCCAATCCAGGTCGCTTTTGTAAGTAATGTAAAATGATATTTCGTTCCACACCAAAGGGTAGCGCTGCCATGAGTAGTTATATACCTGGTTTTGAAAAATAAGGCTATTGGGGAAACGTATCAGCCTTCCGCTTGGCAGGTCGCTGGTCATTAAGTTGCCTGAGAATTCCCAAAGGGTTGTGTCGAGGAAATTTATCTCAACAACATCGCCGTTAAAGCTACCTACCTGTATACGGTCACCAACTTTAAAGGGGCCACGCATTACAATATAAAACCAACCTATTAACGATGCTATGGGCGTTTGCAAGGCAAAACCCAACAATAGCGATATTAAACCCAGGGATACCGCAGCAGTGTACCAGTTAGCGTTTAAAAAGGATATGAAAATAAAGATAATAACAATGAATGTAACCAGCCGGGTAAACTGAATAAGGTTGTACAATAACCCTTTTTCTAATGAGCCTTTAGCTATTTGCGTTTGGATAACCCTTGATAAGATAAGTATGCCAAAACTTAGCGCAGCCGCATACAATATGTTATCTAATAAGCTATGATAATTACCTATGAAGTCGAAAGCCTTAAGCCTTACCAGAAAAGATGTCACTATGCAGGCTACCGCCCCTATGATATAACCACTGATCTTGAGCTTTTTAGCTTCTTCATTGTGAAGTTTTCTTAGTGCGGCTTTCTGTTCGGGCGTACCTTGCTGGTCTTTGATCTCCATGTTAGGGGCAGGTTATCTTTTTATTAATTACGCAGTAAAATATAAAATTGGTTTTATAAAATCGAGGGCAGAATCAAAAAATCGAATTGTAAGATACCAAGCTTTCGTATGAATTTAAATTAATTTGCTTTTCATACCCTCTTCAGCCCGCAGGGTTAATTTTGGATTATAAATTAATTCAAATCAAAAACAAAGAATATGAAAAATCAAATCAAAAAGATAGCCGTTACAGCCAGTTTAGCTTTAATGACCAGCATGGCATTTGCACAAGTAGCGCCAGCAAACAGGAATTTTCCTGCACCACCGGCTGGTGGCCCCGGCCAATTACCTCCGCCGCCTCCAGGCAGACCAGATGCAGGCCCGGGTCGTGCTTTTGGATTGCGCACCTTAACTACCTTAACAGGAAAGATTACTGCATACCAAACCAACGACCGCTATGCTTACAATAGCTTTACAATGCAAACCGGTGGACAATCAGTAACGGTCAGGTTTCCTGAACATATGGGCAAACAGTTAATGAGTGCCGCAGGCAAAGGCGAATCGGTTTCGGTAAAAGGCTTTACAGAAAATGGCCCGGATGGTGTAAATGCTTTTCAACTGGTAAGCGTTTCTGCGGGTGGAAAACAATTAACAGATACGCCACCCGCACTACCTGTTCAGCCGGTAGCAGAAGCAGCTGCAACTTTTACAGGTAGCATCAGGGATTTTAAAAGAGACCAGGGCGGTGCCATACGAGCAATCACCTTGGGCAACAATCTACAAATAGAACTTCCTCCGCCTGCAGTTGAACAATTACAGTCGTCTTTAAAAGCCGGCGACAAAGTGAAAGTCACAGGTTTCAAAGATACGCCGCCATCGGGTGTGGTATTGGCTTCAGGTGCCCCTACCATTGTGCGAGCACAAACGCTTGAAGTAAACGGGCAAACATATTTGGTTCGCTAATTTTTAAGAGAGAGAAGGTCAATTGATCTTCTCTCCTTTTTATTGGGCAGTTTAAGAACCTCTTTTACATTTTTCTGTTACCTGAGAATTACTTTCAGTTGATGCTTAATGAAAGAGGAGCAAACAGATCGATCAGGCAGTAAGCTTTTTGCAGCAGGCAATAACCGCCCGTTACTGGTTGTTATTGTTTTGTTGTTGTTGGTTATCATCTGGCTTTTAATAAAGCTCCCAATCCCATGGTTACCCAAACCGCCTCTGCACGATGGCCCTCCCAAACCTAAAATGATGGATAGAATAAGATCACTTGCCGGTGTGGTGGAGTCGTACAGGTCAAACCCTCATTTGGATATCAACGCTATTCAAATAAAAACGTCACCGGCAGGTGTTAAAACATTTGATTTTCGCCCGCACATGGCAAAGGCTATTACGCAAACTGCCCAGATCGGCGACTCTGTAACGGTAACTTATGCAATGCACCCAAATGATGAGGAAGTAGGTTATCAGTTGATAGCAATAAAAAACAACATAACCGGGAAAAGTGATTTGTTAAAAGATATTCCGCCACCGCCCGATGTTCCAAATCATAATACAGAACAATTTAAATTAAGCAGTCCTGTTGTGCTAACTGATAAATATGGAGGCATCGTAGCTTTAAGAAAAAACAATTTGTTATTCCATTTTAAGCCGGGCCTTGTTGATAATATTTCATCGTTGATAAAGCAAAGCAAGCAATTTGATCTGATAGCTGTGCATCGTCTTGACGATCAAGGCTTTATAAATGTAAATCATGATAAGGTTTACATTGTCTTAAGTATTAGTATCGATAACAAAACATATCTGGTTAGATGAAAATATTATTAGTTGAAGATGAGCCTAAATTAGCCGGATTTGTTACCGAAGGTTTGAAACATGCCGGCCATACCTGCGACCATGTTGCAGATGGCAGTAAAGGCCTTGAAACAGCAATGGTGGGTAGCTATGATCTTATTTTATTGGACCTGATGTTGCCTACCCTTAATGGCTTTGAAGTATTAAAAAACCTGCGGAGTTTTAATAATCAGGCACCTGTTATTATACTAAGTGCACTAAATGACACCGAGCATGTGATACAGGGGCTTGACCTGGGTGCCATAGATTATTTAAAAAAACCTTTTGACCTTGATGAGTTGTTAGCCAGGGTGCGCACCGTTCAACGACGCACCTTAGTACAGGATTCATTAAAACTGCAGGTTGCAGACCTCAAAGTGGATCTGCTAAGCAGAGAAGTTTACAGGGCCGGGAAACAAGTGTTGCTTAGTAACCGGGAGTTTGCGCTGTTAGAATTTCTCCTCTCCAACCCAAATAAAGTGGTAACAAAATCGCAGATACTTGAAAAAGTTTGGGACATGAATTTTGACCCCGGCAGCAACATTGTTGAAGTGCATTTATACCAGCTTAGAAAGAAAATGGACCGGGGCTATCACCAGGAGTTGATATACACAGTTATTGGCAGAGGTTACGTATTAAAAGGCGATGTTACAAAGGGATAATTTATGATGTTGATGCGGCAATTTGGGATCAAGTTAAAAATTACCATAGCGTTCAGCATCATCTTTATCGTGCTCAGTTCGTCCTTTAATCTATATTGCTACAAGCAGATAAAAAGCCTTATCATTAGCGACAATAATGCTTATTTGCTATCACGCGCCAAAACATTGCTGGATAAAACAGATATTTCTCCGGTTATAATTCCACTGCCTGATAATAATACTTATATACGTGTGCTTTATCATGCGGATGGAAAGCCCGTTACAGTATTTGAATCGCCTGGTATTATCAAGAAAATTAAAACGCCGCATAAGACGGGAGTTACCGATACCCTTGGCATGAGGGTGGCTTACGTTACAAGCAGCAATCAGGACAACCCGGCGGAAATAGTGCTGGTGCGCAGTGCAGAAACACTGAACAATAACCTGCAGTACCTGCTTTGGCTGTTGCTTGTTTGCAGTTTGATAAGCGTGTTATTAGCCGGTCTTATTGCCTACATACTATCCTTCTATTTGCTTCAACCGGTACAAAAGATAATCAACGCCGCGCAGAAGATCAATACCAACAAGTTGCGTGATGTGATACCGGTAAAGCAAACCAATGACGAATTGCAGGAACTTACCGAAACTATCAATACCATGCTGGTTAGGATTGACGAATCGCTGCAGCAGCAACAGGCTTTTTTTGCATCTGCCTCTCATGAGCTTAAAACACCACTTGCTATAATGCGTGCGGAAATTGAAGTTCAATTACTCACTCCGGGTCTTGACAATACGGTTGTAGAGTTGTTAAAAAGCCAGTTGGTAGAGATTGACAGGTTACAGCAGGTTGTACAGGAATTTTTATTGATAAGTCAATTAAAAAATAGTGGCATTACGCTTTACAAAGAACCTACTGATCTTTCTGCAGTCGTCCTAAGACTATTTAATAAATTACAGCCGCTATTTAAGCAAAAAGCACTTAAACCTGTTGTTAATTTTGATAAGGATATGGAGAGCTTTACGATATCTGCCGATCAGGATAAGCTCAACATTCTGCTTTTAAATCTGCTGGAAAACGCATTAAAATATGCCATCCCTAACACCGAGATAAATTGCACTATCAGACAACCGTCAGAGAAAAAAATCATCGAGATCACGTTTACAAATGCCATAAAAGAAGCAAGCCTGCCTACAGCAGATCTGCAAAAGGCTTTTCATCGCGAAGATCTTCGCGCCAATGGATCTGGCATAGGCCTTTGGTTAGTGAAAGAGATTACCCTATTGCATGGTGGAACTCTAAATGTGGACAGCAGTGATTTCCATTTTAAAGCTGTGGTACAAGTTCCGATTGTTTAACTCTCTACTTTTACCTGTTGCGGTAAGATAAGATACCTTGAAAATTAAAATTCGATTAATTGTTCATTTACAAGGAACAAAAAGGCACGCAGTCCTGTTGAAAATTGACGCTTGGAAACATGCTTTGTTTACCGTTGCGATATATCAAAATAATTGCCGATTAAACCGTTGTTATGAATAATACCCCACTAATTTTCGCCCATATAGGCGACCTTCACATTACAAAAGCTAAAGAGCAAAACTACGTTGACATGCTCTCCATTGTTGCCCAGATAGAAACGGAGTTGAAAGATCAAATAGACTTTGTTGTTTTGCCCGGCGATAACGCTGATAATGGAAAACCCGAACAATATAACCTGGTGGCGGCAGCATTAAAAATGCTGAGCGTGCCGGTTTACATTTTGGCCGGAGATCATGATATGGAGCAGGGCAGTCTTGCTAACTTTTATCAAATGCCATTGACTGAGAAACTGCCCTTTTCAAAAGTACATAAAGGCAACAGGTGCATTTTTATAGATGTATGCGGCAACGGAAGCGGCGGCCCCGATTTCAGGTTAGGTGAAAAGCAATTTAGTTGGCTGGAGCAGGAACTAACAAAAGCCGGCCAAGCGGGCGAAACAAAACTGGTTTTCATGCATACTTTTCCATCTGATTTGAAAGAAGCCGAAGAACAGCAAAAACTCAACAAGTTGCTTGATGAACATAAAGTAACGTTGGTAGATATGGGCCATACCCATTACAATGAAGTCGCCAATAATGGAGAAACCATATTTACGGCAACCCGGTCAACCGGGCAGATCGAGGAAGGGCCGGTTGGCTATTCAGTAATTTCTGTATACAATGGAGCCGTGAGCTGGATGTTTAAAAACTTAATCGATCCCTTTCCGATGGTTTTGGTGAACTGGCCGGTTGACAAGCGCTTACTAAATGATTCAGAACAATTGGTTGGTGACGAATTTGAAATGATTGTAACAACGCTTGGTGCCAAAGCAATAAAAGAAGTTGAATGTAATGTGGGTTCAGGTGAATCAATTAAGTTAACTAACACAGGTAACCTATGGCAAGCATCAATTAACGCAAACCAAAACGCATTCTCTTTAGAAATAACTGCAACTGATGTTACCGGTAGGCCTGGAAAATGGTCTTTGCAGCCGGCTACGGCAAGTTATCAACTACCAGTCCGTAAGAAAGACGGCAGCGATGCTGATACTATTGGTGCATGGCCTGAAAATGGCTTAATGGGCACGCAGCTCGGGCCTAACAGCAACGCGAAACCTGATAAATAATTTGATTGGTGTTTTCTGCAAGTCGCCTTAAAACAAGAATCTAATATAGCTTGTTGTGACATACGGAGTAATCGGAACGTAACAGATTTCTCAAGTTTTTTCTACCTTGCATCAATTACTCAACAAACAATTAAACGTAAGTTCCATCAAATTTTTAACCTATGGATATTTCAAAGATCTTTAAAAATAACGAAGAGTGGGTTCAGAAAAAATTAAACGTTCAACCCGACTATTTTAATAATTTATCTAAAGGCCAAACTCCTGATATTCTTTATATCGGCTGTTCTGATAGCCGTGTTACAGCCGAAGAACTAATGGGGGTTGCACCGGGTGAGGTGTTTGTGTTAAGAAACATCGCCAACATGGTTCCGAATACAGATCTGGGTGTAATGTCTGTAATTAACTATGCAGTTATGCACTTAAAGGTAAATCACATTGTTGTTTGCGGTCACTATTATTGTGGCGGTGTACAGGCAGCTATGAAATCTGCCGACCTTGGTATTTTAAATCCATGGTTGAGGAACATACGTGATGTGTACCGTACACACAGAGACGAATTAAACGCCATTACCGACGAGGAAGCACGCTATAAAAGATTAGTTGAGCTTAACGTAGAAGAGCAATGCATTAATGTTATCAAAACTGCCGAGGTACAAAAAGCAAGAACCGAACGTAACCTAACTGTACATGGTTGGGTATTCGATATTCATTCCGGTAAATTAATTGACCTTGAGATCGATTTCATAAAAGCACTTGAAAATATAATGGAGATCTACCGGTTAGATTAATACTTAAAAAAAGGCTTGCGATTGTCGCAAGCCTTTTCACTTTTTGTCACTTATGGCAGTGTAACGCGTTTACCTTTTTAGCTTCAATATTACTTCGGCATTATTCCTCTTATCTGCAGGAATAAAATAATAACCATCCTTTCGTTTGCTTTGATTTGGTACCATACCTGAGATTGCATTATTTGGATTATCAATATTCAAATACGTTGAACCGGTTAATTTAATTCGCAACATTCCGGTTTTAGGCTGATAATCCACATAGGTTATATTGCCGGCCGCAGTTGTAAGCCACAAAGACGCTGGGGCAAAGAACACCCTGTTCTGGCCGGCGCATGTTACCTCAGTACTTATCCAACCATCGCTTTCTGTTACGTTTCCACCAAAAGCAACCCAGCCAAATTCGGGGTGTTTTACAATGTAGGTCCCGGAGTTAACAGCATAACCATAAAAACCGGGGCCATAGTCGCTGGCGTACCCATCTATCTTCAGCGTAGATGGATAGGAATGGAAAGCAGCCGGGCCGAAACCATCTTTCGTGATGTTTGCTAAAGCGCCCACATTACCGGCGTACCCTGTGCGCAGCAGATAAAAATCCTGTGGTGTTTTACGGTACGCGGTTAGTAATGGAATAGAATTTAACGCTGATCCGTAATGGTGCAGTTGCCTTTCTATGCGGGCAAGTTTACCACCAAACACAAAGTCCCAGTATCGCCTCGCGCTGCCGTTGTAACCCCAATGGGGAACCGCCGGCACATAGGCTAAGATAGCATTGAGGGTAACATCAGCTTTATCTGCCATGCCAAAATAGCTCGACCACATGTAAACTTCTTCCTGGCCGGTAGAATCCCAGGGCATTTCGCTACCAAATGGATATTTAAGCGTTTTCCAGTGCAGTGCCCTTTTATTCATTTCTGCTTCGAGTGTGGCAGCCATTTCCTTTTTGCCTTCATGTTGTAGATCTTTTAGGATAAAAAGGAAAACAGAACCCTCCATCTGGCCAAATTCAGCATAATCAGGGGCAAGCTTTACCATGGCTATTGCGGTATTGTATGCTCTATCCAAACTGGTATTCCAATCTATACCTGCAATATGATGATACCTTGCCAAACGGTATAAAACCCAGTGAGCTGCAGCTACGTGCGGGTAGTTGTAAGAGCGGGTGACCTGGTCTGCCTCTTTCTTCGGCCATGCCTCCCAGCCTTTGTAAACAATGTTCTTGTCATAAGTCCCGGCAGGGAAAATATCCGGCTGATAATAAAACAAGCTCTTTCTTACGCCATATTGCTGAGGCCCGCTGCTTAGTTGTAATTTACCCCACAAAGTCTCGTTTGCAAACTGTTTAAGTTTTTCAATTTCTTTTACATCAAGCTTTAAAAGCTGTTTCATAAAGGCAGCAAGCCAGCTGCCTGCACCTGCCTCATCGCTAAGCCCTGCAAACCAGGCACGGCGTTCCTGGGTTAATATCTTCCCGGTCTCGTAATCATAATTCATTACCGCTGGTGAACGCTTAAAAGGGTCTTTAGGGTCGGTGTACCATTGTTTGGTAGTTAAAAAAGCGCCGAGATCTGCAACTGCTTGCGCCTGGGGATTTATAATTTTGTAATTAATGGTTTGTAGGGTGTTGTCAGCATAAACAATACTTACACGCGCCCTCCCCCATAATTTCCCCGAAACGTCGTATTTTAAATACCCTTTGGCGGTTTTGCCGGCGGGATTAACTGTTGCTGCGCCTTCCGGATAAACGCTGATGTTTTTAATCTTCTCCAAATATTTGACAAACAACTTCCCGGTCTCATTCATCGGCAAAACATATCCCGGTACGCCAACGGCAAGCGGCCGGTGCTGGTGTACCAATTCGGTTTCTATCTCCCTGATAGATTGGGCTAATACAAATTTAATTGCAATACTGCGCGAAGCCCCCTTAGCCAGTGTAAACGATTTTGGTGCGTTCCATTGTTCAACACCTTTCCATTCATTGTCAGCATAGGCTTTTGAACATATCATCCATTCGTGGAAACCCTCGAAGGTGATACCTTTTGGAGTAAGATCATCGCTTAAAGGACTATAAGCCTCAAGCGGCGCATTTTGCTGCGGTATCACCAACAGGCTCGCATCCCGACCATGCAAGTGATTAACCTGTATATAGCCTGCATCTGCGCCAATGTATGGGTCGGAGAAAACGTTAGTGGCGTGTGCCTGCTCAAGCGTTTTACCTTCAAGAATATTATTAAATATCATCGGTATACCAACGGACCCGATCTCAAGATCAGTAGAAGATGTATTGGTGAGCGTAAAACGTAAAACGAGATTGTCTTTATCTGATTGCCAATACCGCTTTACCTTGACAGGCATATCTGGTGGCAATGTGGCTGAAAGGTCTGCAGCAGCAATAATTCCTATGCCGGTTGCGAGCTTTTGGACGGGCTTTCTTGCATAAGCTGTAGAATAACTTTGCCAGGCTGTTTGGCGGGCCGGTCTTATCCGCAACTTAATATCGCCTAAATAGTAAAGGCTGTCCTTATCTCTTTGCTTAAGTCGTTCGCCGGGAGTAAAATCAAAGCTGCTGTCTGCCGCCGGAGACAATGCCGCAACAGTTTGAGAAGCACTTACCAGCTTGAGTATAAATTTATCTGTTTTATAAATATCAATACCGCCATTGACCATCAGTGTTGATGGCTTTGCCGCAATAGCTTTCCAGGATTGTGAGTAGCTAATACTAAACATCGTTAAAAAGAGAACGATTGTGAAACCGAGCCTTTTGATGCAGTTACAAGGGGTATTCATGGGCTTAGCGTATTAATTGATGAAAAAGGGCTGAATAAAGACATTAATTGTTATATTAACAATTAAACACAATGGTAAATATTACTCCTTAAACCAAAAAGAGAATAATATTTGCATCCTATTATTAGTGTAAATATAACAATAATAATTCTTTATATAATTCGCTGACCAAGAGTTAACCGAAAATAGTTTGAGCTTTTTGATGGATAAGAAAATAAGGATATATGGAGAGTGGCTTTTGCAGTGATAACGTACAAAAAACCACGATAGTACGCCGAAAAATATATACCTGTAAACTTGCTTTTTTAAAGAATGTGTATTTTATTTTCGGGGGATAACAATCTGATTTTTAATTGCAAATTATGGATTTTAACCCTTACGATCCCATTATTCAACTTTGCATACAGGGGATGCAACTGGAAGATACAGGCGACCTGAAAGCGGCCGGAAAAGTTTATAAACAAGTATGGAATGATGCAACCAACGACTTCGAAAAATTTCTTGGTGCATGGTTTGTTGCCCGTGTTGAAACGGGTATTGAAGACAGGTTAAAGTGGTATGGAACAGCTTTACAGCTGGCTGCAGCAATCGATAATGATGCTGTAAAAGCTGCGTTACCATTACTATATACAAAAATGGCTGAGTGCTATGAATCTCTTGGCAATACTGATGAAGCAAACAAACATCGTAAATTAGCTTCTGCTTCAATTATTGAGCCTTCTGATAAAGGGCCTTTCTATCATGGTACAAGAGCAAATCTTAAAATTGGTGATTTTTTAATAGCAGGCCGTTTATCTAATTACCACGCCGAACTGGTGATGAACCACGTTTATTTTACTGCGGTGGTAAATGGCGCAGGCCTTGCTGCTGCCCTGGCCAATGGAAACGGTGATCAACGCGTTTACATCGTTGAACCTTCCGGAAGTTTTGAAGACGACCCGAACGTGACCAACAAAAAATTCCCGGGCAACCCTACCCGATCATATCGTACAACACAACCGCTGAAAATTACCGGAGAATTAACCAATTGGCAACAGCTAACACCTGAGCAAATAAAACATTGGCGCGAAAAACTTGCCAATAGCAAAGGCGAGATCATAAATTGATAACCTATTGTTGGCCATTTGGTGTACACAAACAATAACCCTGTATTAAGTTTTCGTTAAGCCTATACATCATTAAAATCATTAGCATAAATTTGAAGAATAACGTGTTATTATGAAACGCATCTTCCTATGCTTTGCCTCAGCTTTTTTGTTTACTGTTAATGCCTTGGCGCAAACGCCAGGCAAAATTGAAAACACCGGCCAGGTTCTACTTCCAAACGGTTGGAAATTAAGTCCCGCAGGGACTTCGCTCCCACTTGGGGATCTGCCGTTGAATATGCAGCTATCGTCATCAGGAAGATATCTCGCTGTCACAAACAACGGCCAAAGTACGCAATCACTGCAACTGATAGACCCCAAAGGGCAAAAACAGTACGATAGCAAAGTACTTGGCAAATCATGGTACGGTATTGCTTTTACACGCGATGAATGCACCCTTTACGCCTCAGGGGGTAACGATAACGTGATCTTAAAATTCGAGATAGCAGATAACAAATTAAATACGCCTGATACTATCAGGTTAGGCGATGCATGGCCAAAAAATAAAATATGCCCAACCGGTATAGCTGTTAATAAAAGTAATACGCAACTATACACGGTCACTAAAGAAGATAGTGCCTTATACGCTATTGATCCCATAAAAAAAACAATTACCAGCAAAATAAAACTCGGCGCCGAAGCATATAGCTGTATACTCTCACCAGATGAAAAAACGCTTTATGTTTCTCTTTGGGGTGACGATAAAGTAGGCATTTACAATATTGCTACCCGATCTCTTACTAAAATTAACACCGGCAGTCATCCCAACGAGCTGCTTCTTAATAAAAAAGGCACGCTGCTGTTTGTAGCTAATGCCAATGATAACTCGGTGAGTATCATCAACACCACCAACCATAAAATCTTAAAAACGATTTCCACCTCACTTTATCCAACTACACTTACAGGTTCTACAACCAACGGTTTCGCGCTATCGGCTAATGAAAAAACGCTGTACATAGCCAATGCAGATAACAATTGCCTTGCCGTATTCGATGTCTCTAAACCCGGCAGCAGCCAAAGCCGCGGATTTATTCCGGTAGGCTGGTACCCTAGTAACGTAAAAATGCTTGGCAATAAAATTCTGGTGAGCAATGGCAAGGGATTCACCTCTATGGCTAACCCTAAAGGCCCGCAACCTTTGCTTAAATTGGATAATAGCGGCTATCAGCGGGGCGCTATTAATAGCAGGGAACAATATATTGGCGGTTTGTTTAAAGGCACATTATCATTTATAGATGTCCCCAATGAAATAAAGTTGAAAGCCTATACCAAACAGGTTTACGCTAACGCAGCATTCACCATTAAGAAAGCTGCGGTTGCAGCGGGCGAAACAGGAAACCCCATCCCTCGACGTGTTGGAGAAAAATCGCCTATCAAATACGTTTTTTACATCATCAAAGAAAACCGAACTTATGACCAGGTACTTGGTGATATGCCGCAGGGTAATGGCGATAGCTCGCTTTGTATCTTTGGTAAGAAAACAACACCCAATCTGCATGCTATAGCCAGCGAATTTGCATTGATGGATAATTTTTATGTAGACGCCGAAGTAAGCGCTGATGGCCATAATTGGAGCATGGCAGCTTATGCTACCGATTTCGTAGAAAAAACCTGGCCTACGAGTTATGGCGGGCGGGGCGGCGCTTATGATTTTGAAGGCACGCGAAAAGCAGCTTATCCGCGTGATGGTTTTATATGGGATTACTGCAAACGTGCAGGCGTAAGCTATCGTACCTACGGAGAGTTTGCCAGTGGCGGTGAGAAACCTAAAGCCAACATAAAAGCCTTGGAGGGCCACTTTTGTCTGCAGTCGCCGGATTTTGATTTGAAGATAAAGGACATTACACGCGAGGCTATCTGGGAACACGATTTCGACTCGTTACTGAGGATAAATGCAGTGCCGCGTTTTAACAGCGTACGTTTAGGTAACGACCATACCAGCGGTCAACGCAAGGGAGCCTACTCTCCTACAGCCGCCGTTGCTGATAATGACCTTGCTGTAGGTCGCTTTATACAGCACCTTTCTGAGAGCCCGATCTGGAAGGAATCCGCAGTATTTATTCTGGAAGATGATGCACAAAACGGTCCCGACCATGTCGATGCCCATCGTTCGCCCGTGTATGTGGTAAGCCCTTATGTAAAACGCAATGCAGTTATTCATAGCATGTACTCAACATCGGGGGTACTGCGTACAATCGAGTTGATATTAGGGCTACCGCCAATGAGCCAGTATGATGCTGCTGCGATGCCATTATATGAATGTTTTACAGCCAAGCCCGATCTTACGCCTTACAAAGCTAAAGACGCACAGGTTGACCTTGAGCAACGCAACATTGCAGATAATGAAAGCAGCCGCCGTTCAGCGGTGTTCAATCTTGCTAAAGAAGATGCAGCGCCAGACCTTGAATTAAATGAGGTGGTATGGAAATACGTAAAGGGTGAAAACTCAATAATGCCGGCACCAAAACGCAGTGCTTTTGTTATTCTGGAAAAGAAAAAAGAAGAGGATGACGATTAAAGTCAGCAAGCTAATTTATATCCCCTTCCACCTGTAGCTGTCATTCTCTAATCCAATCAGATCTATTACACGGTTTACAACAGTCATGGCCAAATCTTCAATGGTTTGGGGTTTGCTGTAATATGATGGTATGGCCGGGCAAATGATGCCTCCTGCTTCGGTAACCGTGGCCATGTTGCGGATATGAATCAAATTAAGTGGCGTATCGCGGGCTACCAAGATCAGTTTGCGACGCTCTTTTAAGATCACATCGGCAGCACGGGTTACCAGGTCATCAGATACGCCGGAAGCAATCCGCCCCATTGTGCCCATTGAGCATGGAACTACTACCATGGTATCAAACTTTGCTGAACCTGATGCAAACGGCGCCATAAAATCATTTTTAGCGTAATATTTAAAAGGATAATTGCCATGTGCTGCATCATCTAATTCAAACTCCCAAACTTGCTTGGCGTTATCGCTCATCACAATACCCACCTCTTCTATCTGGTTCTGCAATTGCTGCAACTTATCAAGCAATAATTTGGCGTAAATAGATCCGCTGGCACCTGTAACCGCAACTACAATTTTTCTTTTCATGATGTATAGGCTACAAATAAACGGAAGAAAAGTTAGAGGCACAAAAAAGGGTCGAATAACTCGTACTCGACCCTACATCTACCTATGAAAAACATGCCCTTTGAGCGGGCAATACAAATGTAATAACTGTTTTAATTATTTTAAAATAATTTGTTAAAATAATTTCAACTACGTGTTAAATTATTTTTCTCAATGAGTGTTTGAATGATCCCATCAACCATACCAACCGTTGGCACATATATGGTTTTTATGTTAGCACACTTAAGCACAGTAAGATAGATCTCACAGGCCGGTATGATGACGTCTGCCCTATCCTGGTTTAAACCAAGCACGTTGATGCGGTCTTTCAGCGAAAAAGAATTAAGGTAATTATACAAAGCACGCAGTTTAACGTAACTCATAGGAACACCATCTTTCTCCTGCGAAAGGCGATATAATTTGTTGATGTTGCCACCTGTGCCAATACCAAAAATATTTTTGTAAGCGCGGGTATGTTCGCGGATAAAATCCTTCATCTCGTTCCAGGTCTCGTCTCTGTCCTGGTTATCGAGTATACGGATAGTACCCAAATTAAATGATTGCGATGCTACCAATTCGCCATTGCTGAACAATGAAAGCTCCGTACTGCCACCACCTACGTCAATGTATAGGTAATTTTTTGTTTTATCGATGTTGAGCTCCGCATGGCTGGCGTAAATGATCTTTGCCTCCGCTTCGCCATGTACTATTTGCAGATCTATATTAGCCTGGTCTTTTATCCTTTGCACCACCTCGGCACCGTTCTGTGCCTCGCGCATGGCCGATGTTCCGCAGGCCATGTAATCACTTACACGATAAACATCCATCAGGTTTCGAAAAGCCACCATAGATTTTACCAGGTCATCCGTTTTTCTGTCTGATAAATTTTTGGCCAAAAATGCATCATCACCCAAACGCACCGGCACGCGGATAAGCGTATTCTTTTTAAACGATACCGAACCGTTGTTCTCTATAATTTCGGCTATCAGTAACCTTACTGCATTAGACCCTACATCAATTGCTGCGTATCTCAACTTGTTAAATTTTTATTCTTTAAATAGGAGTAAATATCGATCTGTGCGCGGGTTAACACCTCTGCCTGTGTTTTATGATAGCGGTTAACATTGCTGCCGGTAATATCGCGGGCCTTTGTGTTATCGCTTAGTTGTATGTCAATAATGTCGCGTATCTCGCGGCGCAGGTCTTCATCCAGTACCGGGAAACCTACCTCAACACGGTTCTCAATGTTGCGTGTCATAAAATCGGCACTGGTAAGGTATATCAATTCTTTGCCACCATTGCCGTAAATATGTACACGCGCGTGCTCAAGGTATTTATCTACAATGCTGATCACTTCAATATTTTCGCTGTAGCCTTTTATGCCGGGTATTAAACAACACATCCCACGTACAATCAATCGTATCTTAACCCCGGCAGTGCTTGCCTGGTAAAGTTTTAGTATCATTTGCTCGTCGGCAAGGCTATTCATTTTTAAGATCATGTAAGCGCGCTTACCGCTTTTAGCAATCTTTATCTCATTATCAATAAGCTTATAAATTGCCGGGCGCGAATCAATGGGCGATACGATAAGTGTCTTTAATCCTTTAGGCAGTACACCCCTACTCAAAGCCCTGAAAATTGCTACCAGATCTGTCGTGATCTTTTTATCTGCTGTGAGTATGGTATGGTCTGCGTAAATGGCCGCTGTTTTTTCATTGAAATTCCCGGTAGATAAGCAGGCATAACGCATCGGTTTGCCTTTCTCCATACGCGTTACCAGGCAAATTTTTGAGTGCACCTTATATCCATCGATGCCATACAACACCGTTACGCCCTCTTCTTCCAGGCGGTTGCTCCAGTAAATATTGTTCTGCTCGTCAAAACGTGCACGAAGTTCAACAAGGCACGTTACCTTTTTGCCGTTTTTAGCAGCGTTGATAAGTGCATGGATGATCTTTGAATTCTCGGCCAGGCGATAAACCGTTATACTGATCTCTTTTACTTTAGGATCAATAGCGGCCTCACGCAAGAAGTGGATGATGTAATCAAAAGACTGATATGGTGTACTGATCAAATAATCCTTTTTGGCGATCATGCCCATCAGGCTTTTACCAAACGAAAGGCTATCCACAGGTAATGCCTGGTTTTTTTTGTACTCAAGATCGGGCCTGCCAACCGTTGGAAAAGCAATGAAGTTTTTAAAATTGTGATAGCGGTTACCAGGGATAAGGCTCGATTTTTCAAGCTTCATTTTCCTAACCAGATAGCCAACCATTTCGGGTGGCATCTCGCTATCGTACAGCAGACGCATTGGCTTGCCTTTACGGCGTTTTTGCAGGCTTTTTGAAAGCGCGTCAACAAACTTCACGCTTACCTCCTTGTCCAGGTCAAGTTCTGCATCGCGGGTGAGCTGCAATGAGTAAGCCTCTATAGAATCATGCTCAAAAATAAAAAAGATATCCTCCAAGCTGTACCTGATGATATCATCAAGCAAAATGATGAATTTTAAATTATTGGTCTCCGGCAGTACAAGAAAACGCGAAAGATTATCAGGGAACTCGATGAGCGCAAACCTTGATTTCTTATTTTTAGTTAACCGTACAAAAAAGTAAATAGCCCTGTCGCGCAGCTCCGGCATGGGTAGCGTGTCATCAAGCATAATGGGCACCAGCGTCGACAGTAGCCTCTCCCTGAAAAAGCTTTTCACAAACTCACCACGGGTTACGTTCAACTGCTTATCATTCAACAGAAATATCTTTTCCTCGGCTAACTGCTTTACAATGATATTCTCGTAGAGGTTGTTAAACTTTTTCTCTTGTTTTACTACAAGATTTTTGATCTGCCCGAGTAATTTTTTGGGGTTGTATCCTAAAATTTCCTTTGAACGCTCGTTTAAATTAGCAAGCCTGGTAAGGGTGGCTACCCTTACGCGATAGAACTCATCCAGGTTGGATGAAAATATTGCCAAAAACTTTATACGCTCTATAAGCGGCACGGTAGGATCTGCAGCTTCCTGCAAAACCCTGTCATTAAAATACAACCAGCTTATTTCCCTGTTAACTAGAGGAGCGTTCTTGATATCCATAAGGCTATACCTGCAAAACTGTGGATTTATTTGTTAAGTTAATATTAACTAATTAGCACTTGATGTGTTTGTTAAGCAGCAGCACAAAATAGCGATACCGCGTTTAAAAACGTACCTTTGTTTTAATATAAACTCAATACACATGCCTTCATTTGATATAGTAAGTAAAGTTGACGGACAAACACTTGACAACGCCATCAATGTTGCCAAAAAAGAGATCCTTAACCGTTACGATTTTAACGACTCAAAAAGCACGGTTGAATTGGATAAGAAAACCAATGTGGTAACCGTAGTTACCGAGAATGATATGCGACTTAAAGCAATAGAAGACAGCATTATAAGCCGCATGATGAAACAAAACCTAGACCCTAAAGCACTTGACTTTGGTGACGAACAACAGGCATCAGGTAACATGATACGTAAAGAGATCAAGATAAAGGAAGGCCTTGATAAAGAAGCTGCTAAAAAGGTAGTTAAAAAGATAAAAGATAGTGGCCTTAAAGTGCAAGCCGCCATTATGGACGACCAGGTGCGGGTAACTGCAAAAAAAATAGATGACCTGCAAGCTGTTATAAGCCTTTGCCGTGGCGAAGATTTTGGCCAGCCGCTACAATATATCAACATGAGGAACTAATGGTTCCTCATGTTGATGACCTTACCTAAAATTGATCGGCTGTCCTTTTTCATCCAAAGCTTTGAATATTACCTGGTTATTGTTATCTATATATAGATAGATGCGGGGCTTGCCTTTTTTGTCTTTGATAAACAAGCCAACTTCGTTATCGCTGTTTTTGCCAACAAACATCCTGTCTTGCCCTACTAACCCTTCTTCGCGCATTTTTTGCATGCTCGCTTTAAGCACACCCTCATTATGTAAATTCTTGAGCGAGTCATATTTAGTATTTAATTGCCCCGCTGTGAAGTTATCAGGTCTGTCCCAAAACCTAAGGCCGTAACTCTTGGCCGATTTTCCGTTCTCGGTATCATCGTTATACTGCAATTGCATGATCTGGTCGTTCTGGTATTTATCTATCGAGAGTGCAAAGCCTGCAGACTTTTTAGTACCATCGTAAACCAAGCCACCACACTCATCTCCATCGGTATTAAAAAATATCATCCCCGGTTCGCGCCGGCGTTTTGGTAATACTTTACCATCTACAATGCCGGGATGCTGGCGTTCCTGATTACTGATCACCATGCGCAATTGGCCGGTTTTTTCTACAATGTTAATACGTTCTACGTCTATCACTTTAAACTTGGCATTGCCTGCAACGTAGGTAAAGCTGAAAAATATACCCGCCAACACAACCAGCGTTAATACGGCTGAATATACCTTAAGGATCTTTACCTGTTTCAATAATTCTTTTTCCATAGCATAGATCTTTTTTAAGCGATATTAGCAAATAGGTATTGAATAAAAAAGGCCGCCCCATTACTGAGGCAGCCTTTTAACTAAACCAACTTTTCTATGAAAACAAATTCTTATTTCAATAAGAGCAAGCTTATTTAATAGCTATTTCTCTCGATTGATATTTAGCATCTTCTCTTTTTGCAACGGTTAACTTTAATATACCGTCGGTATAATCAGCTTCAATTTTTGAGTAGTCAACAGTTTCAGGTAAGGTAAATGACCTTACAAACGAGCTGTAGCTGTACTCGCGTTTGCTGTATTTTTTTGCTTCATCAGTGGTTTCAGATTTCTTTTCTGCAGAAATTGAAAGCACGTTTTTGTCAAGGCTGATCTTGAAATCTTCTTTTTTCAAACCCGGAACAGCTAACTCGATGTGGAACTCGCTGTCGTTTTCAGCGATGTTAACTGCTGGCACGCGGGTTACTAATCTATCAGCGATAAATGAATCGTTAAACAATGTTTCGAAAGCGTCGCTGAAATTGTTTTTTACTCCGTTGTTGAATTTAACTAATGTCATGGTTTTATATCTCCTTAAAATTTTGTTTTATTAACTTCGTATACTCCTAAATCAACTGGCGTACCAACGGCTTTCATCACCGTTTATAACGACAAAAAGTCCTATTACTGAATTTATTACAGACAAAATGTCTATTTATGGCTGAAAAATTATCAGATTACCGATATAAAACACCTATCACCATCCGCTTTTCAGATATTGATGCAGTGGGGCATGTGAACAACGCCGTATACCTCACTTTTTTTGAGTTGGCAAGGATCAACTACTGGAAAGATGTCGCTGGGTGGAATATTCGCAACCATGGTATTATCATTGGCCGGTCGGAGATCAATTATCTTAAGCCGGTAACCATAGATGACAACATATCATGTTATGTGCGCGTGGTACGCATAGGTAACAGCAGTTTTGATGTGATGCATGTATTGGTAAAGCAAACAGATAGTGGCGAAGAAATTTGCACTACTTGCAAAACAGTTTGCATTAGTTATGATTATGCAGCCGGCAAATCGACTCCAATCCCCGCCGAGGGGAGGCAAAAAATGATAGATTACGATGAACCGAGGTTAATATTGAATACCAATTAACTGATATGGAGATGTGCAAATCTGAAATCTAAAATATCTTCCCCGGGTTCAATATCCCGTTAGGGTCAAATACTTGCTTAATGCCTTTCCAAATAAGGAAATGCGTGTCGCTGTACTTCAAAGGCATATAATCCTTTTGCACCAAGCCTATACCGTGCTCACCGGAAAGTGTACCACCTAAAGAAACGGTTAGCTTAAATATTTCAGTGATACCATCTTTAAGTTTGTTATTCCAGTCCTCATCGCTCATGCCGGCTTTAACGATATTTACATGCAGGTTGCCGTCGCCTGCATGGCCGTAGCAAACAGACTCAAAACCGTATTTTGCACCTATTTCTTTAATGCCCTTTATCAGCTGAGGCAACGCCGCGCGTGGCACTACAGTATCTTCTTCTTTGTAAACAGAATTTGATTTAACGGAAACCGCCATGGTTCTTCGAATGCGCCACAATTCCTCTTTCTGCGCTGCGGAATCTGCAAATAACACATCAGCACAATTGTGAGCTTCCAATACGCCGTTTATCACTTCGCAATCGCCAAAGATCACATCCTGGTTGCTGCCGTCGACTTCGATCAGCAGGAATGCACCTATGCCATCTTTTAAATCGAATGCGATACCGTCATGCTCAATCACCCATTCCATTCCGCGGCGTTCCATAAATTCAAGTGCCGAGGGGATGACGCCTGCTCTGAATATCGCAGATACAGCCGCACACGCATCTTCGTTTGTAGGAAATGAAGCTAACATCAACACATCCTGCGTTGGGCGGGGTATCAGTTTGGTAACTATTTTGGTAACCACGCCCAACGTCCCTTCCGACCCTATCATCAATTGCGTAAGGTTATAACCCGATGCATATTTGAGCGTATTCGCACCAGTCCATATCATATCGCCATTTGGCAATACTACCTCAAGGTTAAGCACATACTCGCGTATGGTACCATATTTTACCACACGCGGCCCACCGCTGCAGTTGGCCACATTTCCACCAATAAAGCAACTGCCCTTACTTGCCGGGTCAACCGGGTAAAGCAAGTCTTTTTCGGCAACTGCGTTCATAAAAACTTCCGTAATAACTCCTGGTTCTACCGTTGCTTGCAGGTTTTGCTCATCAATCTCAATGATGTTATCAAAACGCTCCATTGATATCAATAAGCCACCTTTAACAGGTAAAGCACCACCAGCCAAACCGGTGCCAGCACCCCTTACGGTTACCGGTACTAAAGCATCATTACAAATTTTAAGCAAACCTGAGATATGTTCAGCGGTTTGCGGTTTCACTACTACCTCGGGGTAATAAATCAGGTCCTCCGTTTCGTCATGACTGTAATTTGAAACTTCCTCTTTGGCGGTTACCACGGCGCTTTCGCCAACGATAGCTTTAAATCGGGCAAGTATGTCTTCGGTGATCTTATTAAAATCCATTTGTGTTTATTTTTGGTAACTCAAGCTAATAACCGATTGCTTTATTGGCCCATTAAAAGGCGGGTTTTGTTTTTTGATAACTATTTCTGCAAAATCGATAAATGAGAATGCATCCATTATCCGTTTCAATATCGCTTCAGCAACATTTTCAATTACTTTGCGAGTATTTGCCATTTCTTCTCTTATAATGGCGTAAAGCTCCTCGTAATTAACGGTATGGTTTAAAGTATCGTCTGCAAAAGTGCCTTTTTGCTCAAAGGTTACATAAACATCTATCAGAAATCTGGTGCCTATCTTTTGCTCTTCCGGATAAAAACCATGGTAAGCAAAAACCTCTATGCCTTCTAAAGCTACTTTTATCATGCGGCCAAAAATAATGGATTATGTTGAAGTTTACTCACCCTGCCCCTCTCTCCTTCGGAAAGCGTGAATGATATAATTCTTTTCTCTTCTCACCCTCTTTTTGCGTACCGAAGAGAGGGTCGCACACGAAGTGCCGCGGGTGAGTCCAAATTTCCTATATTTGGATAACCAATTATCTACTGCTATGGCTAGGACCGATCTGTACGAAGCGCCCGATTATTTTTTGTTAGATGAATTACTTAGCAATGAGCATAAACTGATCCGTGCCAGCGTGCGCGAATGGGTAAAGAAAGAGGTTAGTCCGGTAATTGAGGATTACGCCCAGCGTGCCGAATTTCCAAAGCATCTGCTGAAAGGCTTGGCCGAAATTGGCGCCTTTGGCCCAACAATACCTGTTGAATACGGTGGTGCCGGTTTAGATTATATGGCCTATGGTATTATCATGCAGGAGATAGAGCGTGGCGATTCGGGCATACGCTCTACCGCATCTGTACAAGGATCATTGGTGATGTATCCAATTTACGCGTATGGCAGCGAAGAACAAAAACACAAATACTTACCCAAACTTGCTTCCGGCGAATTGATGGGTTGCTTTGGATTAACAGAACCGGACCACGGATCAAACCCCGGTGGTATGGTTACCAATATTAAAGATGCCGGCGACCATTATATTTTAAATGGCGCTAAAATGTGGATCTCAAACGCACCATTTGCTGATATTGCCATTGTTTGGGCTAAAGACGAAGAAGGTAAAATACGCGGGCTGATAGTTGAGCGCGGTATGGAAGGCTTTAGCACTCCCGAAACGCATAATAAATGGTCTCTTCGCGCATCGGCAACCGGTGAATTGGTTTTCGACAACGTCAAAGTCCCGAAAGAAAACCTACTGCCGAACGTATCAGGACTTAAAGGGCCCTTAGGATGCTTAAACCAGGCGCGTTACGGTATTGCATGGGGTGCCCTGGGCGCTGCAATGGATTGCTACGACACAGCCCTGCACTATTCAAAAGAACGCATGCAGTTTGGCAGGCCGATAGCAGGTTTCCAGTTACAGCAAAAAAAACTGGCCGAAATGATTACCGAGATAACCAAAGGCCAGTTACTTGTTTGGCGCCTTGCAACATTAAAAAATGATAACAGAGCAACGGCTGCACAAATATCTATGGCAAAACGCAATAGCGTTGAAGTGGCTATCAATATAGCCCGCGAGGCCCGGCAAATGCTTGGTGGCATGGGTATCACCGGCGAGTATCCTATAATGCGCCATATGGCCAACCTTGAATCGGTTATTACGTATGAGGGCACGCATGACATCCACCTTTTGATAACCGGGATGGATATTACAGGTGAAAACGCATTTAAATAGTTGTAAATCAAATAAAATATAGCTATAAGTGGTGAATTTACCTTTATAAGTTTATATTTGTTGATACCGCTAACTATTTAAAAACTTGACGACACTATCCGTCAACACGCTTAGAAACCCTATACTTCATCATTGGCTGCTGTTGGTGGTCATAGCGCTCTCGTCGTGCGGTAAACCATCAGAACAGAAAGATAGAGGCGAGTATTCAAAAGAATTTTTACGTATACAAAAAGAAACTGAATTTAAGCTTGGCCATAACCAGCTCGATCAGGGTTATCGGTACCTCGACTCGGCATTTGCAAATTTAAATCATCCAACCTTAAACGACCGTTTCAGGTACTACTCTTTTAAATACGTTTACAACCAACAGGTAATTAAAGATTTTGACCAGGCATTGGTGTATGCAGACAGCATGATGGCCATGGCCAACAAAAGCGTAAATCCGCAACAATATTCGCGCAATTATGCCGAAGCTAATTTTGCACGCGGCGATTCATTTTTCGAGCTTAAGCAATATTCTGAAGCTTATCAATCTTATTATCAGGGATACCTTACCGGTAAAAATTATTTGAACCTTGCAGCCATAGGTGACTATACTTACCGCATGGGTATGATCATGTACAAAAAAAACAGGTATAAACTGGCCGCAAATTATTTTAAAGACAGTTACAACAGCACAGTTGCAGAAAGCCGCACCATAGACCGTGGTTTTCCGGGCTTTTACCGTCGGCAGGAATTGTTGGACAATATTGGCTTAAGTTATAAACACAATAACGAGGCCGACAGTGCATTAAAATATTTCAACGCTACACTATCTTTAATAGATGCTAACGTTAAAAACTTCCCTGACAGGAAGCGGGATCTTGAGCGGGCACGGGGTGTAGTTTACGGTAATAAAGCTGAGCTTTACATGCAAACCAGGCAGTATGATAACGCTGTTGAGCTACTTAAGAAAAGTATTGCTATAAACATACAGCCTAATTTTGACAACCGTGATGCAGAACTATCCGAGATCAAACTCGGCCAGATCTATCTGGACATGCACAGGCCCGATTCATTAATAGCATTGCTGGGTGATGTTCGCACACAACTCGATACCGTTGCAAATGCAGATGTCGAAGCAGACTACCATCGTTTATTAGGGAACTACTACCTGCAAAAAAATAATCTTAGACAAGCGATAGACCACATACAGCGATATAACCTGCTTAAGGATTCTATAGCTAAGCGTTCAAGCTCATTGATGGAGAGCGATGTGAACCAGCAGTTGGCCAACTATGAGAAACAGCATGAAATAGATAAGCTAAGCACAAGTGGCAAAATTCAGAAGATCTATCTGTACGTAAGTATATTTATCGGTTTGATGGCACTCATTATCGTCTTTTTAGTTTATCGAAACTTTAAGCGTAGCCGCCAGGAAGTTAAAACGATAAACGAGCTTAACAAGCAGATAAACCAGCAAAACTATCACTTGGAAAAAGCGCTTAACGAGTTAAATACCAGCAGCCAGGAAAAGGACAGAATTTTACGGGCAGTTGCGCACGACCTGCGTAATCCTATAGGCGGTATTGCCTCTTTGACAACCATTATGGCCGAAGAGGAGTATAATGATGAGCAGAAAGAGATGATAAAACTTGTGAAAGAAACCTCACTTAACTCCTTAGAATTAATAAATGAGATTTTAGAGGCTGCCAATATCAACTCCGTTGAACTTAACCCCGAACCAACAGAGATAAATGGACTGTTAAACAACAGTGTGGAGTTACTTCGTTTTAAAGCCGCCGAAAAAGGGCAGGAAATTTTATTTGAGCCTTTAGACAAGCAGATAGAGCTGTCTGTAAGCCGCGAAAAAATATGGCGTGTTGTAAGTAACTTAATTACCAACGCCATTAAGTTTAGCCCAACCGGCGCTACCATACAAGTAAAAGCAGCAGAGTTTGAGCATAAGATAGTTATTGCCGTAAAAGATAATGGTATAGGTATTCCAAATAATCTCAAAGACCAGATCTTTAATATGTTTACCAGTGCCCAAAGGCCGGGTACTGCGGGCGAAAAGTCTTTTGGCTTAGGTCTTTCTATCTGTAAACAGATCATGGAAAAACACCATGGTAAGATATGGTTTGAAAGCGATGAAGCAAACGGTACAACTTTTTTTATCAGCCTGCCTCTGGCAAATACCGGTGTTAAAAAAAACTCAGCCCAGGAACTGAGCGAACCAACGGCCTGAGTTTTTAATAATGCGATGCTGTGTCTCAAAATCGATATAAACTAAACCAAACCTTGGGTGATAACCCTCTGCCCACTCAAAGTTATCTGTAAGCGTCCATACAAAATACCCCTCAACGTTGTAGCCCTCTTGCTTAGCTTTTAAAACCTGTTGCAAGTGTGTTTGCAGGTAAGTAACTCTCCGCTGATCATCTACTTCATTATTAAACACTACATCAGGGAATGCGGCACCATTTTCGGTGATGATGAGTTTTTTGATCTGCGGATAAGCGTTAAACTTTTTGATCATCTCATAAATGCAAGGCGGGTAAACCTCCCACTTCATTTCGGTAAGTTCAACACCCCTATCCTGTGCCTTTACCAAACTGGCGCCAATGTAAGGCGTAAAAAATGAGTACTTAACAATCTCGCGCGTATAATTCTGTACACCTATAAAATCAAAATCAAAGCTCATATTGGCTTCGTCTCCCGGCAATATGTATTTATTAATGCCTTTGAGAGCTTTAACTTCGTCGGTTGGGTAACCTAATCCGAGTAGCGGCTCAATGTAAAGCCGGTTGATCAGTGCATCAGCGCGTTTGGCAGCGGCAATATGCCTGGGTTTATCTGCGTAAGGTTCAATGTACGAGCATGAAAATGTATTACCTATCTGCGCATCCGGGCAAAGTTCACGCAGTATTTTTGCCCCGGCAACAATGCTGAGCACCACGTGATGTATGGCCGGTAAAAAATTTCGCAACCCGGTTCTTCCCGGGGCGTGTATCCCCAAAAAATAACCGGCACCTGTAAAAACAGCAGGCTCGTTCATTACCATCCAGTGTCTAACACGGTCGCCAAAATTTTGGGCACAAACGGTAACAAAATTGCTGAACCAGTTAACTATTTTGCGGTTTGTCCATCCGCCATTATCTTCAAGTATTTGCGGAAGGTCCCAATGATAAATGGTAACCCAAGGCTCTATACCTTGCTGCAGGCAGTAATCAATAACCTGGTTATAATGCGCTACCCCGACCTGGTTTACCTCTCCGGTACCGTTAGGTAAAATTCTGCTCCAGGCAATTGAAAATCTAAAATTGGGGATATTAAGCTGCTTTACCAGATCAATATCCCGTTGGTATTCTTTATAAAAGTCGCAGGCGTGTGTTGGCTTATCGCCATTAAGTATTTTGCCTCTTTTTAAGCTAAAAGTATCCCATATTGACGCACTTTTACCATCAACATCGCAAGAGCCTTCTATTTGCAGCGCTGCGGTTGATACGCCCCAGGCAAAATCATCACCGAAAAGAGATCTGTTCAAAGAGGAAAAAGAGTGTTCAGTATCCATTTATTTGAGCCCGAGTGTTGGCCCAAAATGTATATTATAATCGTATAAAAGAAACGTTAACAAAAATTAGTGCATAAAAGAGGATTTCATACCTCTTAGAAATAACCATTCGCGAAAATGGCTAACAGCCGCTTTTAATTTTTTTACAAGTTTCATAACAAGTGAATTTGTTGTTACTCAAATTTAATCAGGCAATGTGTAATTATAATGTTGTTCATGTTATGTAATTGTAAATAGCTCATCTTAAGTTCATCGGCTAAATAATACTTCAATATGACAGCTGCACTTTACTATTGCACCAACGTTGATTACATTTGCTGCCGATGAAAGACCATTTTATCTGTTTGCTCAATTACGACCATTATTGCAACAAGCAAATGATAGATCTTTTGCTTAGCACCGGCTTACAGGGCAAAGCAGTTGATCTGATGGCACATATTTTCACTGCCCAAGAGATCTGGCTTAGCAGATGTACTCAAAAGCCGTTAGGAAATATAAAACTTTGGGCACCGGGTAACGCAGCTGCACTGTCTGACATTAACGATAAAAATTTTAAGGATTGGTCCAACTATATCAACAGTTTGCAAAGCGCTGATTTTGAAAGCATTATCAGCTATAAAAATCTTTCGGGGGTTCCATTCAACGATCCACTGATCGATATTCTGTCGCATGTTACCAACCACGGCACGCATCACCGTGCACAAGTAGGTCAGCTATTAAAGACAATTAACGTCGAGTTGCCGGCCACCGATTACATCCACTACATACGAACACAAAAAGCATCTATACTTAGCACAAAATGAAAAAAATATTTGCCGCTGCAATTTTGAGCGCCACCCTGTTTGGGTGTGCTGATAAACAACAACAGGAAAAAGACCTTTTAAATGAGGTAATAACCATTCATGACCGCGTAATGGCCAAAGATGAGTTGGTGATGATCAATAAAATGAAGTTGGACACCTTGATAAAGGATAGTATATCTGCTGAAGTAACTAAAAAAGCTAATGACTTGAAAGGTAAACTTGACAGTGTTGACTCACGTATGGAAACCTGGATGCATAACTTTGATGCAGAGAACAAAGGCAAAAGCCATAGTGAAATAATAACCTATTTAACTGATCAGAAAAAGCAGATCTCCGCTTTAGACAGTAATCTTAATGGATCAGTGAAAGAAGCTGATACTTTCATCAAACAAAATAAAAAGAAATGAAAAACTTAGCGGGTGCCCTTTTCCTACTCCTTACCCTTGCTGCCTGCAACTTTAAAGGCGAGCAAAGCAAATTGCCAATACTTGGCCAGCGCCAGGCAGTTACCAAAACGGTTAATGGTAAAGAGGCAGTAGACACTGTTTATCAGACCATTCCCGATTTTAAGTTTGTGAACCAATATGGCGACACCATAACTCAAAACAGTCTTAAGGGCGATATTTATGTAGCAGATTTCTTTTTTACTACCTGCCCGTCTATCTGCCCTATCATGCATCGTAATATGCTTAAGGTTTATGAAGATTTTAAGAACGTACCCGATTTTAAAATTATCTCGCATACAATAGACCCCAAACACGATAGCGTTACGGTTCTAAAAAAATATGCTGACAAGCTTGGTATAAAGGGAGACAGCTGGTGGTTATTGCAAGGAAAAAAAGAGGATACTTACGAGCTTGGCCAGAAACACTATTTGGTAGCTATGAGCCAGGACGATGGTACACCCGGCGGTTACGTACACCAAGGCTGGTTTGTTTTAGTTGATAAGCAGCACCGTATTCGTGGTTATTACGATGGTACCAAGGAAGAAGAGGTGGCCAAAATGATCAACGACATCAAAACCCTCCGCGCTGAAGTGAATACAGAAATTGCGCAATGAAACTTAGGCTGATAGGTGGTATTATTTTATTGTTAATAGTTTCGATGGCGGCCTGCCAAAGTGATGCCGACCAGGATTATAAGCGTTATTTCACCGGCGGCGCAAACATCTATAAACAAAAGTGCCAGAATTGCCATGGCAACAACGGCGAAGGGTTAACCAGCCTGATACCGCCGTTAACAGATACCGCATATCTTAAAAAAAATAAAAACCACCTTGCCTGCATTGTACGCAACGGCATTACCGAACAGGTATTAACCATTAACAGTAAAGCATACGAGGGCTCAATGCCTGCCAATACCGACCTTGCGCCGATTGAAATTGCAAAGGTACTCACGTTTGTAACCAACTCATTTGGAAATAAGCATGGCACGGTTACGGTAGATATGGTGGAGAAAGACCTAACCTCCTGCCCTTAACACGATCAAACCGACTTCCGGGCTTCAGACTTCCAACTTAAAACTTATCTTTGTACTTGCAAAACGTTCTATCGCTCCGGGCTTGTACCGGGGAGGAAAGTCCGGGCAACACAGAGCATCCTGCTTCCTAACGGGAAGGCGCCGGCAGCCGGCGACAGCAAGTGCCACAGAGAATATACCGCCCTGTCCCGATAGCTATCGGATGGTGGTAAGGGTGAAAACGTGAGGTAAGAGCTCACGGCTTTTCCGGGCGACCGGGATCGCGGTAAACCTCAGGAGTTGAAAAACCAAATAGGTTCTGAAAGTGAAGCTGCTCGCTTCCGTACCCGCAAGGGTCGTCAGAATGGGTAGGTTGATAAAGCGTGCCGGCAACGGTATGCGTAGATTAATGATAGAAATCTCCGCAAGGAGACACAGAACCCGGCTTACAGATTTGCTGCTGTAAAGATCCCCTTTCGAGGGGATTTTTTGTTTACCCAGTGTTCACGTTCACGCCGTGAACATGCGTGAACACTCGTGAACACTGACACAATCCTGTCAGTAAATTACCAGGGGCGATTACGGCTCGGCAATGCCCTTCTTACAGAGCGCCTCTGTATATCTGTGATTGCCACGCAATACGTTTGAGATAAAAATTCAAATAAATTCTACTAATTCCCTATACTATATATATATTTGGAACTATAAAGATGACAACAATATTCAACACATGCCACAACACACTGATTTTCTGCTGTATGCAGGTAAAAAAGTCGTGGCTGTGAAAGTGTAAATAAAGAATATTCGCCTCTTCAGCCACAGCAGAAGGGGCTTTTTTTTAAGAGAAAACTAAACACGTACCGATATGCAGAGCTTCAGGACCGAACTGGAGAACCCTATAGTTGAGCAGGACATTATTGACCTGGAGCGTAAGATCCGCGCGTTTCGCGAAGGGAAGATCCACGATGAAAAATTTCGCAGTCTGCGTTTGGCCCGTGGTGTATACGGCCAGCGACAGCCAGGCGTGCAAATGGTGCGTATCAAGCTGCCGTTTGGCAAGGTTACCTTTAAGCAATTGCTAAAGATTGCTGACATAGCAGACGAGTACGGCAGCGGTAACCTGCACCTCACTACCCGCCAGGATATCCAGATACACTATGTTAGTCTTGATCGTACGCCGCAACTGTGGGCCGAGCTGGAGCGTGATGATATCACCCTGCGCGAAGCGTGTGGCAATACTGTACGTAACGTTACGTCATCTCCTAACGCCGGTATCGACCCGCTGGAGCCATTTGATGTATCGCCTTATGCACACGCAGTGTTCGAATACTTTTTACGGAACCCCATCTGCCAGGAAATGGGCCGTAAATTTAAGATCTCATTTTCATCAAGTGATGCTGATACCGCTTTCTCCTATATTCATGATCTGGGTTTTATACCAAAATTGAATGATAAAGGCGAGCGTGGCTTTAAAATCAACTTGGGCGGCGGCCTCGGCGCGCAGCCTTTTCTGGCCAGCGTGGTAGAAGAGTTTTTACCTGAGGATCAATTGATACCTTATACAGAAGCAATTATACGCGTGTTTGACCGTTATGGCGAGCGCAATAACCGTAATAAAGCACGTTTAAAATACCTGGTACAAAAACTGGGCTTGGATGAAGTGTTACGTTTAGCTAAAGAGGAGCATCTGGCGCTTAAAGTTAAGAGCTACCCTATCAACCGTGATGCGGTACCTCAGCCTGCCATTCCCGGGCCTATCGCTCCGGTAAACGCAACCATTGAAAATCCTTTGCGGTATGAGCAGTGGCTGGCGACTAACGTTTTCGAACAGAAGCAAACAGGCTTTTATGGCGTGTATGTAAAAGTGCCGGTTGGCGATATACATACCCCTGAGGCCCGCAAATTTGTAGAAGCTGTAAAACCTTACGTGGCCGATGAGATCCGCATTACGCAGAATCAGGGCTTGCTGTTAAAATTCGTCCGCAAGGAAAACTTAAAAGCATTATATGCAGGTTTACACGCCTTAGACATGGCTGCTCCCGGTTTTGACAGCGTTGCCGATGTAACTACCTGCCCCGGCACTGATACCTGTAACCTGGGCATCAGTAACAGCATGACAATGGCCAAAGTACTGGAAGACCTGATATTCAGTGAATACGAGGATTTTATCTACAACAGGGAAATAAAAATTAAAATAAGCGGCTGTATGAACAGTTGCGGTCAGCATGGTTTGGCGCACATCGGTTTCCACGGCAGCTCGTTAAAAGCAGGTGCACGCGTATTACCATCGGTACAGGTAATGCTTGGTGGTGGCACCGTTGGTGATGGCTTAGGTCGCGCAGCAGAGCGCGTGATAAAAGTACCGTCAAAACGCGCTACTGATGTTTTACGTACGCTACTGGATGACTATAAAGCACAATCGATAGAAGATGAAACTTACCACGGTTACTATGATCGACAAGGTAAAGATTACTTCTACCGCCTGTTAAAACCACTGGCCGACCTTACAACTCTTACCGACGACGAGTTTGTTGACTGGGGCCACCAGGAAACTTTTGCAACTGCCATTGGTGTAGGTGAATGTGCGGGCGTGATCATTGACCTGGTTGCTACCTTACTTTATGAAGCGGACGAAAAGTTAGGCTGGGCAAACGGTGCTTACACAAAAGGATTATGGGCCGATGCTATTTATCACTCATACAACACGTTTATCAGCTCGGCAAAAGCGCTGTTGCTTGACAAAAACATAAACACCAGCACGCAGGCAGGTATCATCAAAGAGTTTGATGCCAATTATGTAGAAACCGGCGAATTGCCATTAGCTACAACCTTTAGCGAATTAGTGCTGCAGATCAACAAAAATGAACCTTCTGAAGAATTTGCTACCGCTTACAAGGCACAGGCAACCAAATTTTTAGAGGCAGTTAAAAACAAGAGAGAGGCTGTATTACAATCATGATATTAAACAACAACTATATAAAAGAACCACGTATCACGCTTGTTGGCGCAGGCCCCGGGGATGCCGAACTGATAACGCTAAAAGGCATAAAGGCACTGCAAACAGCAGATGTGGTTTTGTACGATGCATTGGTGAACGAAGAACTTTTAGAGCTTGCCCCTTCCGCTTGTGTAAAGGTATATGTGGGTAAACGCTCCGGCGACCATAGTTTTCCTCAGGATAACATTAACCAACTAATGGTTGATTACGCTTTAAACTACGGCCATGTGGTACGCCTTAAAGGCGGTGATCCTTTTGTATTTGGTCGGGGCCATGAGGAATTGGAGTTTGCTGCTAAGTACAATATCCCTACGCAGGTTGTGCCGGGCATTTCAAGCTCTATAGGGGTACCTGGTTTGCAGGGCATCCCTGTTACCCATCGTGGCTTAAGTGAAAGCTTTTGGGTAATAACAGGCACCACAACTGCAGGCCGTATCTCTGCTGATATTTACCAGGCAGCAAAAAGCAATGCCACGGTAGTAATACTGATGGGCTTGCATAAATTAACAGAAATAGCAGAATTATTTAAAGCGGAAGGTAAAGGCGCTTTACCCGCGGCCGTAATACAAAGCGGCACCACAGCCGACGAAAAGGTTGCCGTAGGCACAGTTGATACAATTGCTGCTTTAGTAACTGAAAAAGGACTTGCCTCACCAGCCCTGATAGTATTTGGCGAGGTGGTAGCATTGCATCCTCAATATAAATTGGTAAAAGAAGTTTATGACGTTGTTACCGCAGGATAATAAACTGGCGCCGCGCCCGCATCAAAAGCCGCAGGGAAACCAGTTGTTTCCCGTGTTTTTGAAGTTGGAGCACCTGCACACCGTGCTTGTTGGCGCGGGCAAGGTAGGTTTGGAAAAACTTACCGCCCTGCTGTTAAATTGCCCCGTTGCTGCTGTTACCATTGTTGCTAAAGAAGTGCTGCCACAGGTAACAGACCTCGCCACACTGCACCACAACGTTAAGATCATCCAAAAAGCCTTTGAGGATGCCGATCTGGATAGTGCTGATATTGTGATAGCGGCTACCGATGACAGCGAACTGAACAAATACGTACGCCAATCGGCACATGACCGAAAATTGCTTATCAACGTGGCTGATAAGCCCGAACTGTGCGATTTCTACTTAGGTTCCATCGTACAAAAAGGTGATCTGAAACTGGCTATATCAACCAACGGAAAATCGCCGACAATTGCCAAACGCCTGCGAGAAGTGTTATCTGAAGCTTTGCCTGAAGAACTTGATACCACCCTACAGCAAATGCACGATATCCGCAATAATTTAAGCGGAGATTTTACCTACAAAGTAAAAGAGCTTAACCGCGTTACCGCCGTATTGCTTGGCCCTAAAAAAGCCCCGAGTAACGCGAGGCTAAAGCTCATCGTGTGGGCAACATTTGTTTCTTTCCTGCTAATAACTATTGCAGCCGTTTGGTTTAAAGACCCGCAATTTCAGGCATACGTGGAGAACATCTCCCCAATGTTTTACTACTTTTTGGGCGCGGGATTCGTTTTCGCTTTAATAGATGGCGCCATTGGCATGTCTTACGGTGTTACCTCAACCACATTTTCATTATCGATGGGCATCCCTCCTGCTTCGGCAAGTATGGGTGTACACTTATCCGAGATCATGAGCAATGGTATTGCAGGCTGGATGCACTACCGCATGGGCAATGTAAACTGGAAGTTATTTAAGCTCTTATTGCTTCCGGGCATTATTGGTGCGGTAACCGGGGCTTACCTGCTATCGTCGTTAGAGCATTACGCCATGTACACCAAACCGGCAGTATCAGTTTACACGCTGATATTAGGTATTGTGATATTCAGAAAAGCATTGAGCCTTAAAAAGAAACGTACCGAGAGTAAGATAAAACGAATATCGCTTTTGGGTTTAGGGGGTGGTTTTATTGATGCCGTTGGCGGCGGCGGCTGGGGCTCCATTGTATTATCAACGTTAATAGCAGGCGGCCGTCATCCACGTTTTTCTTTAGGCACTGTTAAGTTGTCGCGCTTCTTTATCGCATTGATGGGTTCATTAACCTTCATTACTATGCTTAAAAGCGCGCATTGGGATGCCGTTGCAGGCTTAGTTATCGGCAGCGCATTAGCTTCGCCTGTGGCAGCCAAGATCTCAAACAAAATATCGGCAAAGGCCATTATGATGGCGGTGTCGATTATTGTGGTTGCAATCAGCGTCCGCAGTATTATTAACTTTTTATTGAAGACATTCTAATAGTGGCAGATACTACTTACATATCACGATTGGTAAAGGAAAAAGATCCGGTAGCGGCCCTGCAGGCTTTGGCTGCGCTTTTCCCCGGCGAGATAGTTTTCTCTACCAGTTTTGGATGGGAAGACCAGGTGATATCGCACATGATATTCGCTAATGACATTCCCATAAAGGTTTTCACATTGGAAACCGGCCGTTTGTTCCCGGAAACCTATTACGTGTGGAACCGTACGATGGAGATGTACGGCCAACCCATATATGCTTACTATCCTGATAACAATAAACTGGAAGCCATGGTTGATGCCAAAGGGCCGAGCAGCTTTTATGAATCGGTAGCTAACCGTAAGGAGTGCTGCGGTATCCGTAAAATAGAGCCGTTACACCGTGCTTTAAGAGGCAATCAGTGCTGGATAACCGGCATACGTGCGGAGCAGTCTGCCAACCGTGAGGATATGAGCAATGTGGAATGGGACGAAGGTAACCAGATTATTAAGTTCCACCCTATCTTCAGCTGGACTTTAGACGATGTAAAAGCATATATTAAACAATACAATGTTCCTTATAATACATTGCATGACAGGGGTTTCCCAAGCATAGGCTGCCAGCCCTGCACACGGGCGGTACAACCCGGCGAAGATTTCCGGGCCGGGCGCTGGTGGTGGGAAGACCAAAGCAAAAAAGAGTGCGGACTACATGCAACACAATTAAACGATCTTAAAGAATGAGTACGAACCGGTTAGATTACCTTGACGAATTAGAGGCAGAGGCCATATATATCTTGCGCGAAGTTGCAGGGCAGTTTGAAAAACCTGCTTTGTTGTTTTCGGGTGGTAAGGATTCTATTACCCTGGTGCATTTGGCTTTAAAAGCGTTCAGGCCGGGTAAGTTTCCGTTCCCCCTGGTACATATTGATACCGGGCACAATTTTGAAGAAACCATCCAGTACCGCGATGAAATGATTGCCCGCATTGGCGAAAAGCTGATTGTTGGTCATGTACAGGATAGTATTGATGAAGGTAAGGTGATTGAGCAAAAAGGCAAGAACGCAAGCCGTAATGCTTTGCAAACTGTAACGCTACTTGATACCATTGCCAAAAATGGTTTCGATGCCTGTATTGGCGGTGCCCGCCGCGATGAGGAAAAAGCCCGCGCAAAAGAACGTATCTTTTCGGTACGTGATGAGTTTGGCCAGTGGGACCCCAAACGCCAGCGCCCCGAGCTTTGGAATATTTATAACGGTAAGATCCACAAAGGCGAGAACGTACGGGTATTCCCGATAAGTAACTGGACGGAGCTGGATGTATGGAATTATATCCGCAGAGAGAATATTCCTTTACCAACCATCTACTTTGCGCACCAGCGCGATTGCATTACGCGTAACGGTCAGTTGATGGCGGCATCTCCATTCCTGAATATGGATGATGATGACGTGATTGAACGCAAAAACGTACGCTTCCGCACCGTAGGTGACATGACCTGTACCGCGGCTGTTGAATCTTATGCTTTCGAGATCGACGATATCATCAATGAGATAGCCGATTCAAAAATAAGCGAACGTGGTGCCCGCATGGACGATAAAGTGAGCGAAGCGGCCATGGAAGATCGCAAAAAAGGCGGGTACTTTTAAAGGTAAAAGGCTGAAAGGCGAAAGGTAAAGGCTTTGGATAATTCATTCCCCTCTCGAGAGGGGTTGCCCAAAAGAACAAATAGCAATGACATTGATGAGGTGTGTAATTTAAAGCGAATAACACACCCCTAACCCCTCTCCAGAGGGGAATGAAAATAAACTAAATGGATATACTAAAATTTATAACGGCAGGTAGTGTTGATGATGGCAAGAGCACATTGATAGGCAGATTACTTTATGATAGTGATGCTATATTGGCCGACCAACTGGAAGCTCTGCACGCATCAAACCGTAAAAACGACGACGGCACCATTGACCTTGCGATTTTAACCGACGGCCTTAAAGCTGAGCGCGAGCAGGGTATCACCATTGATGTGGCCTACAAATACTTTGAGACCGATAAACGAAAGTTCATTATAGCTGATGCTCCCGGTCATATCCAGTACACCCGCAACATGGTTACCGGTGCCAGTAATGCCGACTTGGCTATTATATTGATAGATGCGCGTAGAGGAGTAGTTGAGCAAACTACCCGCCACTCGTTCCTGGTATCGCTGCTGCAGATCCAAAAAGTAGTTATTGCCGTCAACAAAATGGATATGGTGGATTACAGCGAGGATGTTTTCAGTAATATCGTTGCTGACTATCAAAAAATAGCTGCCAAACTGAATATAGCGGATGTGACCTTCATACCAGTAAGTGCTTTGAAGGGTGATAATATTGTTTATCCATCAACTGCTATAAGCTGGTATAAAGGCGATAGCCTACTACACCATTTAGAGAACGTGGAGATCAACAGGGATAACACTTCAACCCATGCCCGCCTGCCTGTGCAGTGGGTGGTACGCCCGCAAACCGACGAACTGCACGATTATCGCGGTTACGCCGGCCGTGTATCAAGCGGATCGTTTAAAGTAAATGATAAGGTTACCATTCTGCCATCCGGCTTTACCTCAACTATTTCAAAGATAGAGTTATATGATACCCAACCTGCCGAAGCTTTAGCGGGTATGTCGGTAACGGTGCATCTAAAAGACAATATCGATATCAGTCGTGGTGATACGATTGTGAACAGCGCCGGCGAGCCGCAGCTTAGCAGCGTTATAGAAGCTGACCTTTGCTGGATGGATATCCGCGGACTGGATACTTCCCTCACCTACCTGGTGCAGCATAACACCAAAACCGTACGCTGCAAAATCCGCGAAGTAATACACAAGGTGAACATTAACACGCTTGAAAAAGATTTTGACGAAGATTTTAAACTGAACGACATTGGCAGAGTGGTGATCAAAACCGCCGAACCTCTGGCTTTTGATCCTTACCAGGAAAATAAAGCAAACGGTGGCGCTGTCATTATTGATAGCCGCACCAATGTAACTGTCGGCGCATTGATGCTTAGGCAGTCTGTAGAATAGAATAATTTAACCGATTATTATACTCAATTAAGTGAATCTAACCCTGCATGAGGTGCAACTTGTGCAGGGCTTTTTGTTGGCCGTTTGCCGACAAATAATTTAGCGGAGTTCGGTCTCGTTATGGACAACGGCAAGAATTGTTGGCGGTACAACTTTATTACCTTTCTTGAATATCAGATTCCTTTTTGTGCTGTCTAAAACAGCATAATCATATCTATCAGTGTTGCGAGATGATGGATTACTGAACTTGATCGTATCCTTGTTAATCGTATAGAAACCAATTTCATCATCTATACCAAAACAGATACTTCTCATTTTGAACCGGCCATTCTGTTTCAGCATTAATGTTGTTGTGCAATTTGCCACTCCCTCTCTGCCTGCAACTAATACACTCTTACTTTCAAAATCGCTATAGTTTATTATCCCGAATGGTCGCAAAGCGATAAGTGCTAAAAATAGCAACACCAAACCGGCCTTATATAATCGCTGCTTATTTTTAAAGTTCTCTTTAACTGCAAAATAAAGCTGACGTAAAGCATCGAAAAATAAAACGACAAACGCTATTACTAAAAATAGCCATAATAACATATTGAAACCACCCAAAGCCCCTTCCCAGAAATAGAGGGTGTTGATAATAAGAAATATTAAAACGGAGAAAAAAAGAAGTTTGCTTTTGAACATGATAAGGCACGCAAGGTTTACCAAAGATAATATCTTCCATAAACAAAAAAAGCGGGCAGCTCGCCCGCCCGCTTTTGAGAAAAACTAAATTATACCTAAAAAACAATAGGATCTTTATGTCGCATGGTTCATCCATCATTGTTCAGTGCAAATCTTACCATGAACTATGATCTATTACCTATTAACCACTGTCTACTTACTCAGCAAGCCATCCAGCGTAACCGAGGCATAGTAAATGCCCCCGATGGTTGGGCCGCCTGCATATTGTATGTAGCGTTTGTTAAATACGTTGCTGGCTCCAATTTTAAACGTAGCATAATAAACCGGCACACGCAGGGTAACCTGTGCATCCACGGTACCGACGGCAGGTACCTGGCCCGTAACCAACGGGCTCTCCCACAGGTATGATTGCTGCCATTTGTACACTACATTGAAACCAAAATTCTTAACCACTTCGCGGTTACCGAAGGAAAAATTACCGCTCCATTCAGGCGTGTTAAAGCCGGTAACGAATATGTCTGATGCTGTCTGTGCTTTCAGTTTGTTGAAGCTAACATTACCTGATACTGTGTAGCGCTGATAAAAGTTCCAGCTTAAACCTGCTGATGAACCATAGTTGTTATAGATGTTCTTAGCGTTAGTGTACACACGATAACGGCTCTGGCCCTGGCTGGCTGCGTTGTTCGCTGTAGCCGTTGTAGGGTCGCGGTTAATATCCAGCATGGCTAATACAGCGGCATCGCTGCCAACGGTTGCTCCGTTCGGTACAAATACCTGCACCTGGCCAAGGAAACCATTGTAACGATTAGCATAGGCATCAATATCAAGAAAAACTTTGTTATCAAATAAAACACCCTTGTAGCCAACTTCAAAGGATGTGATCTGTTCGGGGCGGGCTTTTGGCAGGTCGGCAACTTGTAGCAGGTTTCTGTTCTTTAAAGCCGTAGCATCATCGCCTGATGCTGACTGCGCTTTTACTGCCGCGTTGAATGCAGTAACCGATTGCTGCGTGTAGCTGTTATTCAGGTAACCCAAGCCTTCGTTGATAAACTCCAAACTGCCGACGCGTTTAACGCGGCCATTATTCACATAAGATAATGCCTCAAATAACGATGGGAAACGGTAACCATTCTGGAACGTAAAACGAAAGTTGTGGTTAGCATTAGGTGAATAAACAGCAGCCAAACGCGGTGTAAACTTAGGATCAAAGTATGGGTTATAGTCGTATCGTAACGAACCAAATAATTTCAACTTTTCATCAAAGAATGTCTTTGTTGCCTGCGCAAAAGCGCCGTATTTTTTGTAGATCACGTTATCGCCAAAGCTGCCATCGGCCAGTGGCTTGTTACGGTCAGCAATTGAGCGGCTAAAATCAACGAAATTATTACCATCAGGGATGATAGAATAAACACGTACATCGGCTCCTACCAGAAGGTCAACAAATTTGATCCTGTTACTCAAGTCGTACTGTGCTTCGGCGTTATATAAATGGCTTTTTTGCACAAAAGCAGCGCCACCGGTAACCGGCGCATCAGGTATAAGGCTCGATTTAATATCCCAATTATTGATGCCTATGATGGTTTTACGTAGTGCATCAAAAGCCGGGGTGCCGGGCTCCACCCTCCCGGCATCCGCGGCTGCACGCGCTGCCTGTGTGGCAGCCGCGAGGTTAGCAGAGGTCAGTCCGCCGTTTGCATTAGCGTAGTTAGTTAGAGCGTTTTTATAAGTTGTAGCCCATGCACTATTGCTGGCATGGTTAAGGTCAAGGTTATCGGCCAGCGGTTTTACGTTGAATGAGTTACCGGTATTTTCGATAGACTCGTACGCACGCACCAAAAACTCTTTACCTTTTAGTTCTATTTTATGGTTTTGTACAGTTGCACCATTCAGTGATATTTTGTTACCGCGTTGAAAAACGCCGTCCATACGGCCGTAGCGGTAAGTATATGATAATTGCAGATCGGGATTAAACTTATAAGCTAATGTTCCATCCAGTTTAAGGTTGGTAACCTTAGGGTCAACCAAGTCAACCTCGTTATAACCTGTACGGGCAACAGTAAGGTTAGGCCTCGCAACACCATCAACCACGATACCCTTTATAGATACGGTGTTACTTCCCGCCAATGCATCATCACCATATTTATTCCACCCGTCATAAGCAGCGTTGTTAACGCCGGTTAGTTCCGGATAAGCAGGGTTAGCTGTTTTTAGATTGCCTGGGTTTTGATCCAGGCGGGTGTTTGATTGCCAATCAGTACCGGTTAAATAGCTGGCGTTTACTTTGAACGCGAACTTATTATTCCACGCTTTAGCAAAGCGGATAGCAGTTTCATTAATAGTGCTCGCGTTCACGCCTATATTATCTACGTGGTTCACACCCGTACGATGGTAAAAACTCAAGCCCTGCGTTTTAAAAGGATCTTTGGTAAATAAGTTTGATAAACCGTTGATTGCATTGGTACCGTAAAGCGCAGCAGCAGCGCCCGGCGTTATCTCTAAACTGGCAATATCCAGCTCAGTTGGGCCAATGGCGTTACCCAGCGGTACGCCCAAAGTTGCCGACTGCATATCCACACCATCCACCAGTTGCATAAATCTGAAGTTGTTGGGGCTGTTAAAACCGCGTGTATTGGGTACCTTAAGCGTGATGCTGGTTGTGGTCATCTGCACGCCTTTAACGTTCTCTAAAGCATCGTAAAAACTTGGGCCAGGCGACTGCTTCAAAGCTGTTATGCTCAATTTCTCGATGGCTACAGGTGATCTTAATAACTTCTCCTCGCGGCGTGATGCAGTAACCACCACCTCGTTGATTAATAAAGATTGCGTGGTAAGTTGAACGTTTACATTGCTATTTACATTACGAATGGTAAACTCTTGTGAATGATAACCTACTGCACTGAATATTAAAGTATAAGGGAATTTTGCTTGGGTAGTTAGTGAGAATTTACCGGTGCTATCTGTTGATGTTTTGTTATCTGTGCCTTTAATAGATACTGTGGTACCTACAAGTGGCTGGCCATGATCATCTTTAACCTGGCCGCTTAAGATATAACTGCCGTTAAGTTGCGCCGAGGCCAGGCCCGGGACAAGGACTAAAAAAAGTACGATAAGTTTTATTAAACTTTTAAAAGATTTCATGAAATAGGTTGCATTGAGTTTAGTTGAAAAAATGTGAACAGGTTGGCGCCGTGCCGGGTAGGTTTAACAGCAGCAGCAACAGCATGCAGTTGAGGGCTGCATGTTTCTTTTAAAGTTTAATGATACGGGGTATAAATAATACATTGTCTATAGAATTACTCGACAAAAATATTAATTGTTTGATAGCATCCAAAAAAACTTTCATAAAATTTATCTTCCTGTCAATCAGCAAATAGCAAAATGTAGATTATTTAGCTTCAAATGCGTATAATTGTCTACTAAATTAATATACTTTAATGTCCTTCTCCTATCGCCGCATCATTATAAAAATTGGTTCAAACGTATTAACCCGCCCTGATGGCTTGCCTGATACCGACAGGATAGCACATCTGGTAGACCAGATAGCGACAATAAAAAAGCAAGGTATCGAGGTAATATTGGTATCCTCCGGCGCAGTAGCATCCGGCCGTAGTTTGATCAGTGTTTCTGAGAGATCAGATGCTGTGGCCATTCGCCAGTTGCTGGCTTCTATAGGCCAGGTAAAATTGATTAACACCTACTCTGCCCTGTTTGAAAAGTATGATATGCTCTGCTCGCAGGTATTGGTGACCAAAGAGGATTTTCGGGACAGGCTGCATTATCTTAACATGCGCAACTGCCTGGAGATATTGTTACAGCACCAGGTTATCCCGGTTATTAACGAAAACGATGTGGTATCGGTAACCGAACTGATGTTTACCGATAACGATGAACTGGCGGGCCTGCTGGCCTCTATGCTGAACGCCCAGGCGCTCATCGTGCTAACCAACGTTAACGGCATTTACACCGGCGACCCTAAACTGCCCGGCTCATCCGTTATCACCGAGATAACAAACGGCGGACTTGATTTTGCATCATTTGTAAGCTCGGGCAAATCACAGTTTGGCCGTGGCGGGATGATAACAAAATCAACCATAGCTCATAAAGTTGCGCAATTGGGCATTGCTGTTCACATAGCTAATGGTACCAGCCTTAATGTGCTTTTAGATGTACTGGAGAATAAAATAGAACATACGCGCTTCGTTCCCGCTAAAATTGCATCGGGCAAAAAGAAATGGATAGCGCACTCTGAGAACTCCGCTAAAGGCGTTGTACAGGTTAACGAAGGAGCTAAAACGGCACTTACATCCAATAAAGCTTCCAGCTTACTACCGGTTGGCGTAACTGATATTGTTGCTGATTTTAAAAAGGGTGAGATCATAAAAATTATCGACGAGAACAAAAAGGTAATTGGCTTGGGCCTGGCCGAATATGGATCTGAAAAAGCCCGTGAATATGCCGGACAAAAGAACCAGCGCGCCCTTGTACATTACGATTACCTTTATTTACAGAGTTAAAACATGGCATACCAACAATATTTTGATCAGGCAGTAGCAGCATCTCGCAAAGCAGCGCTTACTGCAGAGATTATTAATAAAGTACTTAAAGATGTGGCAAAGGCAGCCATTGAGGAAACACCCCTTTTGCTACAGGAAAACCAAAAAGACCTTGATCGTATGAACGCTGCCGATCCTAAATATGACCGCCTTAAACTAACGGAAGAGCGGATCAAAAGCATAGCTGCCGATATTGAGAACGTGGCCGGTTTGCCAAACCCTTTGGGTAAGATTTTACTTGATAATACTTTATCTAACGGCTTGCTTATCAAAAAAGTAAGTGTGCCGCTCGGCGTAGTTGGGGTAATTTACGAGGCAAGGCCAAATGTTACTTTTGATGTGTTTGCACTGTGTTTTAAAACCGGCAATACTTCAATATTAAAAGGTGGCAGCGATGCCGAGTTTTCTAACCTGGCTATCATCAGCATTATACATAGTGTGCTTAAAGCCAACAATATTGATGTTAATGCTGCAACCCTGCTCCCTGCAGACCGCGCCGCTACTGAAGCTTTATTTAACGCTATTGGTTATGTAGATGTGTTAATACCTCGTGGCAGCCAATCGCTTATCGATTTTGTGCGGAATAACAGCAAGGTGCCCGTAATAGAAACCGGTGCCGGTATTGTTCATACTTACATTGACGAAACCGGTGATCTGAATAAAGCTATTCCCATTATCGAGAATGCCAAAACCCGTCGCGTAAGTGTTTGCAATGCGTTGGATTGTCTCATCATCAACAGTAAACGCCTGGGCGACCTTATACATATTGCCGAACCCTTAGCTAAAAAAGGCGTAGAATTATTTGCAGATAAACGCGCATTTGAAACACTGGATGGCCACTACCCTGCCGATCTGCTTAATTTAGCACAAGCCTCGCATTTTGGCACCGAATTTTTATCTATGAGGATGGCCATTAAAACAGTAGATACGCTTGAAGAAGCATTACAGCACATTGCCCAGCACAGTTCAAAACACAGTGAAGCAATCATATCGGAAGACGAGCTTAACATCGAAACCTTCCTTAACCGTGTGGATGCAGCTGCAGTTTATGTAAATACGTCAACAGCGTTTACCGATGGTGCCCAGTTCGGCTTGGGTGCCGAAATAGGTATCAGCACCCAAAAACTCCATGCCCGCGGGCCTATGGGCTTGCAGGAACTTACCAGTTACAAATGGATAGTTAAAGGAAACGGGCAGATAAGGCAAAACTAAAAAGAGCGGGAGTATGATCCCGCTCTTTCGTTTTATACTTCAACAGAAGCTATACCTTTTTCAAGCGCGGTTTCTTGCAGGCCGGGGATCTTCAACCCTTCTGCACGATGGAAACTGATATTGGTCATACCTAAAAAGCCGAATACCGTTTTGATGTATGGCTCTATAAAATCAATCGCTTTAAGGTTACCTTCAGAATAAACACCGCCTGATGATATGGCTACGTATACACGTTTGCCTTCAACTAAACCAATCGGGCCGTTTTCGCCATATTTAAAAGTTTTTTGCGCACGTACTATATGATCGATCCAGGCTTTTAGGCTTGATGGGATACTAAAGTTGTACATAGGTGCGCCGATCACCAAAACATCGGCCTCAAATAATTCTTGTAAAGCTTCATCTGAGTGCTTTATTGCTTCGGCAAGCTCTGGTGTATGTTGTTCGGCCGGTGTAAAGAAAGATGCAAGGTGCGCCTCTTCCAGGTGAGGGAAAGGTTTGTTAACCAGGTCATGCGTTTTCACGCTGCTGCCGGGATTGGCTGCCAAAAGTTTTTCAACAATGGCGTTACCCAATTTAATGCTGTACGATTCGTTGCCGCGCGGGCTTGATATTAAATGTAGTATTTTCATTTTCTGAGTATTTAATTACCATGCAAACCTAAATATAGCCGCTATTAAAAAGATATTACTATCCCAAAGGATAGCAGTATCCTTGTGGATAGTTATTAGCTTTGTGGATATGTCGACAGGAGTAAAACATATCACTTCAGAATGTAACGGCGCACTCAACGCCATCAGAGATACGCTTTACGTGCTAAGCGGCAAATGGAAGATACAGGTGATCGTTTTGCTGCGCGATGGCCCTATGCGCTTTAACGAATTACAGCGTTCGTTAGTAGATATAACACCCAAGGTTTTATCCAAAGAATTACGCGAGCTGGAAATGAACGAGTTTGTAGAGCGCAAAGTTTTTAATACCGTTCCCGTGACTGTTTCTTATGAAATAACACCGTACGCTGCAACGCTTAACCCTATAATAGACAGTTTACGCGAATGGGGTACACAACACCGCGCCAGAATAATAGAACATATGAAAAAGGATGGTAAAGAGCCTGCCTGATTTATTGGGTTACCTTAAACAACAATTGGTATTAAGCGTACCAATTCTCACATGAGAAAGCTCATTAAATAACACTTCGTACCCTGCTGTGTTTCATTGGGTTTATTGCCCTTTACTTAATAGCGGCGTTTGGCTTATCTGCTATCAGCACACCAGCAGAAAACACATCCGACACAAAAAACGTCGACATTTACATCCTCACCAATGGTGTACACACCGATGTTGTTGTACCGGTTGAAAGCGACGCGGCAGATTGGAGTAAAAAAGTTGAATTTAAAAATGTGCGTAAACCGGATACGACTGCAAGATTAGTAGCTTTTGGATGGGGAGATAAGGGCTTTTATCTTAACACGCCCACCTGGGCCCAGCTCAAATTCAGCGTGGCTTTTAAGGCAGCAACCGGTTTAAGTACCTCGGCCATACATGCTACCTTCTACAATAACCTAACGGAAGATGCATCCTGCAAAAAGATCACCCTCACAAAAGAGCAACACAAAAGATTAGTAGCGTACATCAGCCAAAGTTTTAAGACCGACAGCGCAGGCAACTACATCGATATAAAAACTACTGCCAACTACGGCGACACAGATGCCTTCTACGAAGCCCATAGAAGGTATAACCTCTTTTACACCTGCAACACATGGGCAAACAATGCATTAAAGGCTTGCGGGCAAAAAGCATGTTTATGGACGCCAATGGATAAGCCTATCTTTAAAAAGTACTGATCTCATCTAACCGTTATTCAATACAGATTACTCACCACCCACCATTTTACCCTTTACTGACCTTACCCACAGGCATTATACACAAGTAAAGCTTATCTTTGCAGCTATTATGAGTAAGCACGGTAGAATCCTGGTGGCCATGAGCGGCGGTGTTGATAGTTCTGTAGCAGCAGTTATGCTGCACGAGCAGGGCTATGAGGTGATAGGCCTTACCATGAAAACCTGGGACTATGCCGCAAGTGGCGGTAGTTCAAAAGAAACCGGATGCTGCAGTCTGGATAGTATCAATGACGCCCGTGCCTTAGCCGTTGGTTATGGCTTCCCGCATTATATATTGGATATCCGTAACGAGTTTGGCGATTTTGTGATCGATAACTTTGTTGACGAATATCTTGCAGGCCGTACCCCTAACCCCTGCGTGCTTTGCAATACCCATATCAAATGGGAAGCATTGTTAAAACGCGCCGATAAACTTGATTGCGAATTTATTGCAACAGGCCATTATGCCAATATCCGCCAGCAGGATAATGGCCGCTATGTGATATCAAAAGGTAAAGACGAAAATAAAGATCAGTCATACGTGCTTTGGGGCGTATCGCAGGAGAACCTTGCTCGTACCAAATTCCCGCTGGGTAGCTTTTCTAAGCCCGAGATACGCCAGATGGCGGTCGACATGGGACAATTGGAGCTCGCCGGCAAAAGTGAAAGTTACGAGATTTGTTTTGTGCCCGATAATGATTATCGTGCCTTTTTACGTCACAAGGTGCAAGACCTTGACGATCGAATAGGTCAGGGAAATTTTGTGTTGACAGATGGTACCATTGTAGGTAAACATCAGGGTTACCCTTATTACACCATTGGGCAACGTAAAGGCTTAGGTATAGCTTTAGGTCAGCCTATGTTTGTTACACAGATACAGGCTGATACCAACACTGTTGTATTAGGTACTGCAGATGAATTGCAACGTAAAGAAGCGTGGGTACGTAATCTTAATCTCATTAAATACGAAAGCATTACCGAACCACTTGCTGCGGTAACCAAGATCCGCTACAAGGATACAGGTGCCGAAAGTAAGATATTACAGATAGGCGACCACATGAAGGTATCGTTTGATCATATGGTGTCGGGCATTGCCCCTGGCCAGTCGGCAGTATTCTACGAAGGAAACGACCTGCTTGGTGGTGGCTTTTTGCTGTAACAGTTTTGTTTTAAAGTTTAAAGGTTGGAATGTTGTTTCCAACCGGTACCTCTTGCGTTTGATAACTTTTCAATACTTCAACTTTACAACATTGAAACTTTTCAACTCCAAAAAATAAAAACTTTTCTTGCTGAAAAGCCTTACAACATTACAACATCGCAACTTTTTAACGGATGTTGTGAACTTTTAAACCTGATAAACAATTTGCGTTTCTATTACTTTATGTTTTCTTTGCAAAAAATATTAGTGTTTAATGGCGAAAAATCTACTCATAGTTGAATCCCCGGCAAAAGCCAAAACCATCGAAGGTTACCTTGGAAAGGACTTTACGGTGAAGTCGAGCTACGGCCACATCCGCGATCTGGTGAAGTCTGAGGACGCCATAGATATTGACAATAATTTTCAACAAAAATATGAGGTACCTGCAGATAAAAAGCAGGTAGTTAGCGAGTTAAAGAAATTAGCTAAGGAAGCCGACATGGTATGGCTCGCATCCGATGAGGACCGCGAGGGAGAAGCAATATCATGGCACTTGTTTGAGACATTGGGGCTAAAAGAGCCTGCCACCAAACGCATTGTATTCCATGAAATAACCAAACCGGCTATTTTACGTGCTATTGATAATCCACGTAAGATAGATTACAACCTGGTAAATGCGCAACAGGCCCGACGTGTGCTGGATAGACTTGTAGGCTTTGAACTTTCGCCGGTTTTATGGAAGAAAGTTAAACCATCGCTGTCTGCCGGCCGTGTACAATCAGTAGCCGTACGCTTGATAGTAGAGCGCGAACGCGAAATAAACAGGTTTAAAAGCGAAGCTGCTTATAAGATCGTTGCCATTTTTGATAAAGGCCGCAATGCATTTAAGGCAGAACTACCAGAACGTTTCAGCAAACAGGAAGATGCCGAAAAGTTCTTACAGGATTGCGCTAACGCTGCATTTAATGTGAACTCTTTAGATACAAGGCCAACAAAACGTTCGCCGGCTGCACCGTTTACCACCTCCACCTTACAGCAGGAAGCCAGCCGCAAGCTGGGTTATTCGGTAGCACGTACCATGCAGGTTGCACAGCGTTTGTACGAGTCAGGATATATCACCTATATGCGTACTGATTCCGTGAACCTAAGCGATACTGCTTTAAGCGCTGCTGAAAACGAGATCACTTCAGCTTATGGAGATAAATACCATCAGCTTAGAAAATACAAAACCAAAAATGCCAGTGCGCAAGAAGCTCACGAAGCCATTCGCCCTACATACTTTAATAATCATACTATTGATGGAGAAAGTAATGAGAAGCGCCTGTATGAACTGATCTGGAAACGTGCCATAGCATCGCAAATGAGCGAGGCGCAGTTTGAGAAAACCGTTGCACGTATTGGCATTTCTACCCGTAAAGACGAATTGGTTGCCAATGGCGAAGTAATGAAATTTGACGGCTTCCTGAAAGTTTACCTGGAAAGTAACGACGAAGAAGACGACAACCAAAATACTGAAAGCGATAATGCAATATTGCCTCCGTTGGCAAAAGGCCAGTTGCTGGAGTTGCAGGAATTAAGCGCTACCGAAAGATTCTCGCGCCCGCCTGCCCGCTACACCGAGGCAAGCCTGGTAAAGAAACTGGAAGAACTGGGCATCGGCCGACCATCAACCTACGCCCCTACCATTTCTACTATTCAGAACCGCGGTTACGTAGTGAAGGAAGAACGTGAGGGCCGCCAGCGCAACTACCAGGTGCTGACGTTGAAAAACGGGAACATAAACAAGGAAACCAAAACCGAGAACACCGGTGCGGAAAAAGGCAAGCTCTTCCCTACCGACATTGGTGCGGTTGTGAACGATTTCCTGGTACAACACTTCAACGGTATTGTTGACTTTAACTTCACTGCCAGTGTTGAGAAACAATTTGATGAAATAGCCCAGGGCCTTAAGGACTGGACGAAGATGATCCGCACCTTCTATGATCCATTTCATAAAGACGTAGAGAGCACCATCGCTACTGCGGATAAAGCCACCGGCGAGCGCGAATTAGGTATTCACCCTGAGAATGGAAAAAAGGTATCTGTACGCATAGGCAGGTTTGGCCCGTTTGTACAAATTGGCGAAACCGCTACTGACGACAATGCCGAAAAGCCCCTTTATGCAAGCTTACGAACCGGCCAAAGTATTGAAACCATTAAGCTTGAAGAAGCACTTGAGTTATTCAAGCTTCCAAAAGCTGTGGGGGAATACGAAGGCAAAGTAATGAAGGTAGCCATCGGTAGGTTTGGGCCTTACATCAGCCATAACGGAGCCTTTGTATCGTTACCAAAAGAGATCGATCCGCTGGATGTTACTGAGGAACAGGCGATACAACTGATTGAAGACAAGCGTAAAAAAGACGCTGAAAAACTCATCAAAACCTTTGATGAAGACCCTGAAGTTAAAGTATTGAACGGTCGATGGGGCCCTTACATCGAATTTGGTAAATTAAACGTTAAGATACCCAAAGATAAAGACCCAAAATCGTTGACATACGAAGAGTGTAAAGCCTTGGCTGACGCCACACCGGCAACACCTAAAAAGGGCCGTTTCGGTAAAGCTGCGCCTGCAAAGGCAGCAGCCAAAGCACCGGCTAAGAAAGCGGCAGTAAAGAAAAAGAAGTAAAATGTTAAAAGGTTGTGGAGCTGCAGGATCTAATTTTCGATTTCACAACCTTTTAAACTTACAACTCAAACATGATCAAAGACCTTCCTCCTAATATCGTAAAAGACATAGCTGTTGTTGTGGCACTTGAAAGCGAAAGCGTTGAAGCTAAAACATGGTATGTTTATATCGTTAATCTGAAAAATGAGGCTATCGAAAATGTTTTGATCACCTCTAAAGGTTATGGCGAAAAGGATGGCGAGCAGGTTAAAACATCTGTATTAAGGCATTCCTTTCCCCGTATCGAAGCTAACTCTTACAAATTGATAGAACCGATCGACGAGCAAACCTTCGGTTTGGCAAATGAGTATTGGGTAAGCTATTATATAGGCCGTGAGATATTCGACAAGAAATTTATCTTTTTGCCGGAGAGTATCGTGGATGGCAACTTCATTAAGTTGCCATTAGTGAACAAGCCTGGTGTTATGATATCATAGTGTAGCAATGCTGTGCAAATGATGCACCGATTCCTTGATTGTGCCATATAATCCTTGATAAACAACAAAGATCTGTTTATACCTGGCATGTATCTCAAGGTTCGGACTTATCACAGTACGGGTACCTGTTTCTTTTTGCATAATTGCTTCAATAGCTATACCCATAGTTTCCATGGCCAGGTAAATAGCCCCGATAGCAGATGAATCATCTGACTGCAGGATCAACAAACGCTTACCCGTAATATCCGCAAGCATCTGCACCCAAACCGGCGAAGCTATAAAACCACCGCTGATAACCAGTTCATTTACTAATCCGCCGCCTTGCTCTACCGCGTTTAATACATCATTTAAGGCAAAGCATATTCCTTCTAAACCTGCGCGTAAAAAATGTGCTTGCTGGTGCTTAGCGCTGATATTGATAAATGAGGCCGAACTTTTTGCATCCCAAACCGGTGTACGCTCGGCGTACAAATACGGCAGAAATAGCAAGCCCTCACTTCCTGGTGCAATGCTTTCCACCTGGTTAAAAAACCCTTTGTAATTTTCTTCGTTAAGATCGTTTTTTAGAAAATTTTGCAACAGCCAGTTAACTGCCCCACCTCCGTTATTTACGGCACCGCCACAAATAAATGTGTTGGCTTTAAGCAGGTAGTTAAACGTCATTGCCTTAAAGTTATAAATGGGGCGGTCGCTGCCTACCCTAACTGCCCCACTGGTACCAATGGTCAACGCTCCCACTCCCGCATTTATCGCGTTACCACCTAAGTTTGCGCAACAGCCATCACTGGCGCCGGTAAATATTAAAGTTTCAGAACTCAAACCTTTAATGCTGGTGTTGTTTGTAAGCTTACGGCTATAGGTTGTTTCAACCGGGGTTGATAGCTTCCCGGTGTTAATGCCGGCTATTTGCAGTGCCGGCGCGTACCATTTCAGATCAATAATGTCAAACATACCTGTGCTGGATGCTATAGATTGATCCACCTCGTAAACGCCAAAAAGCTTAAACCAGATGTATTCCTTTATAGAAATAAACTTGTGCGTTTTTGCAAAAATGTCCGGCTCATGTTGTTTAAGCCACATGATCTTGCACAATGGCGACATGGCATAAATAGCCGTACCTGTATGTTTATAAAGCTCCTGGGCATGCTCACCTGCTCTAAGTTCCTCTGCTATAGCGCCGCTGCGGGCATCAGACCATAGCATCGCATTCACCAAAGGCTTTCCGTTTATATCAACCGCCATTATGCTATGCATAGCGCTGCTGAAACTTATGGCAGCAGGCGTTTCTTTCAGTTTATCATCAATTTGCTGCAGGCAGCTTAAAAACGCCTGCCATATCAGTTCGGGATCTTGCTCGGCGTATCCTGGTTGGGGCTGCAAAAAATTGTAATGATCCTGGGCAGTGGCCAGTGTATTCCCATCAGCATCAATTGCCACTGCTTTTGCGCTGCCAGTACCCAGATCTACCCCTAAATAATATTTTTGCATGCGTACGAAACCTTATTTTAAACCCTCCGTAAACTTAATACAACCACCCTAAATTATTCCACATTGAAGATATTTTTTAACAATTTAAATCCCGATTTGCGGAATTTAATCCACTATCAGATATTTAACTTACTTTTAAAAAAGTAATCACAGCTAAAATTTTCCCGTAGTGGACTGTGTTATAACCGATTGAACGTTATCAGTTATCATCCCCCCTGATATTTGGTACAATATTTTAGGGCATGTTGTATAAAAAATTCATCTTTATAGCAATAAATCCACCATTAGAGTTGGTATGAAAAAAACTTTACTGATTGTTGATGACGACCTGAGCATACTTAAACTGCTCAACTTCATACTGTCTAAAGACTACGAAATTGTGGTTAAAAACAACGGCATTGAGGCCTTTAGCTGGCTTGAGGACGGGAACATGCCCAAACTGATCATATCTGACCTGCAAATGCCTTATTTTGACGGCCAGTCTTTTCTCAAGAATGTTAAAATAAGCGGCTTTTATCGCGATATTCCGGTAATTATGCTCTCAGCAGCACATGACCTTGACGAACAGGTTGCCAAAATGCCATTTAAAGTTGATGCATATATGCATAAACCCTTTAATCCAACTGAATTAAAGAACGCCATTAATCAAGCATTACAAGTTTATGACGCCGCAGACATCAACTGATTGGAATCAAAATTCCAGCTCGCAGGTAAGAGTTGCTTATGCCGGTTTGGAACTTAAAGAACTTATCGCAGCAGATCTTGGCAATTCATTCAGCATTACCTATAGTGATACCGTTCAGAAACTGGAAACTTACCTTGGCGAACAATCTCTACTCACCATTCCGGAAATAATTTTGGTTGAGGTGGATAAAGACGAAGAATGCTTTGCCCTTGTAGAGCGTTTGCGTAAAAACATGCTGATGAATGGTCTGATCATCGTAATGCTGTCTACCAAAAAGAATAAAGAGCAGGTACAGAAAGCCATGCGCATGAAATTGCATGATTTTTACACCTACCCTTTTGCAACATCAGATCTGCGCGAGCGCCTGAATTTTCTGGTAAGGTTTAAGCTGATAAAACCACGCCTGCTTGAGCTCTCAAAAGAGGTTGATACCAGTTATAAGATGCCGGTTGGTAAACGCTTGCTCGACTTGGTAATTGCCTGGGGAATGCTGATCTGCCTGTCGCCAATAATGTTGATAGTCGCTATCCTGATCAAATTGGATTCGAAAGGACCTATATTTTACAAAAGCAAACGAGTTGGTACCGGTTACAAGGTTTTTGATTTTTACAAGTTCCGCAGTATGCGTACTGATGCCGATCAGTTGCTTGCAAAAATGGCCGAGGAGCATAACCAATATGCTGCCGAAGAAAGCGGTGCAAACAAAGCAGCGTTTGTAAAGTTTAAGAATGACCCTCGGATTACTAAATTAGGCAGTTTTTTGCGGAGTAGCAGTTTAGACGAATTACCACAATTGATAAACATTATTAAAGGTGATATGTCTGTAGTTGGTAATAGGCCCCTACCGGTATATGAAGCAGAAATGCTTACGTCAAACGAGTGGTCTATGCGGTTTTTAGGCCCGGCCGGGTTAACGGGCCTATGGCAGATAAGCAAACGTGGTAAGGAAGACATGAGCGAACGCGAACGCAAAAAGCTCGATAATTTTTATGCACAGAAGTACTCTTTATGGCTTGATCTTAAAATAATTGCAGGTACGGTACCTGCCTTGTTCCAAAAAGAGAAAGTATAACCCTATGAAAAGAAAAGTTACGTTTTTAAGCCTATTACTTTTATTATCCCTTTCCTTTACGCGTGTTAACGCGCAGCAGGAATCTTTTTTATCAGACGTTAACTATTCTTATCTCGACAAATTAATAGCTACCGCTAAGCGCAACTATCCAGAAATTAAGGTTAGGCAGGCAACCGTAAATTCATCAAAAGCTTTACTTACCCAGTCAAAAATGGCCTGGTTTGATGCATTTACAGCTTCTTATATTTATAGCCCGCGTAACTCACTTAACCTGGTGAACCCTACCTTCTTTAACGGTTACCAGATCAGTATTTCTGTAAACATTGGTACGCTGCTTTCAAAACCATTTGCAACCAAAGCCGCGCACGAAACCTATAACATAGCGCTTTATCAGCAGCAGCAGTATAATTTAACGCTCGAAGCTACCGTAAAGCGTTTATACTTTGCGTACTTAGAGGCGCAGGCAGATCTGCGCAACCGTTCGCGCGCTGTTACTGATGGTGAAATAGCGGTTAAACAATTAAAGTACACTTTCCAGAAGGGCGAAACTACCTTTCATGATTATAATGAAGCATTGACCAGTTTGTACAATCAAAACTCATTCAAGGTAATTACAGAATTGAATGTGCTTACTGCCAAAACCAATTTGGAAGAGTACCTGGGTGTTAAATTAGAAGACGTTAAATAATGGAGTTAGGTAACTTTTTTAAATTGCTTTGGAAACGCCGGCTCCTGCTTATCGTTATCCCAATAGTTACAGTTGCAATTGCCTTTTTTGCTTTAAAAAATCTTCCGGATAAATATATCTCTACTTCACAGATAGCTACAGGTATCGTAGATCAATCGCGCCAGCTATTGGATAACGACCCTAACGCATCGTCAAAGGAGCAATCTATCGCTCATGAGTTTAGTAACCTGGTTGAGATAATGAAGCTAAAAACGCTCATTAACCAGGTATCATACCAATTGATGCTGCACGACCTGACCAGCAGTAGCCAGTTTAAGCCGGAAAGCAAGCTTTATAAGAGCATGAACCCCTCTGCGCGTGCGCATGCTATACAGGTTTTTAAAGAAAAATTTGAAAAACGCGAAGCTCTCTCCTACTATAACCGAGATGAGAACGGTTTGAATGAGTTGCTACGCTCCATGAAATATGACGAGCGTTCGCTCAGGAAAGACCTGTCAATAAACCGCGATGAGGATTCGGATTTTATTACGGTAAGTTATGAATCTGAAAATCCGCAATTATCAGCATTTGTTGTGAACGTGCTTTGTACGCAGTTTATCGATTACTACACTCACACGGTGCGTAAGAATGAAACAGATGCTGTAAACTATCTGCTTAAACAACTCGATGAGAAACGCGCAACGCTTAACAAAAAAACAGAAGAGCTGCGTGAATACAAGATTAAGAACGGCATCCTTAACCTGGACGAGCAGTCAAAATCGATATTTGACCAGATAATAGTTTTTAACGATCGCAAGCAACAGGCAGAAAAAGATGTAGCATCAAACAATGGCGCTATAAGACAGTTAAATGCCAAATTTACGCCTGCAGATCGTGGTTATATTGAATCTACCGTAAGCAAATACAATCAGGCCGTTACCAACACGCAGGATCAGTTACATATCCTTAATGACCGCTACGTGCGCAGTGGTTTCGATCCTAAGCTTAAAGTTGCGTTAGATTCGTTACAGGCAAAATTAACAGCACAGATCAATCAAACGTCTGATAAGTACATCAGCAGTCCGCTCACCGCCAAAGATGAGTTGGTACGCCAAAAAATTACTCTTGAGATAAACCGTGATATGGCGCAGTCAAGTATCAGGGCTATCAATAAAAGTTTGGATGAACTGAACGCTAAATTCAATCGCCTGGTTCCTTTTGATGCTACTGTTAAAAATTATAACTACGATATAGATATTGCCAGCAAGGAATACCTGGATATATTGAATAAATATAACCAAACCAACCTGCAATCTACCTTCTCAATAAAGTTGAGACAAGTTGAACCAGCTATGCCGGATGCTGCCGAGCCATCTAAAAAATTGTTGCTTACCGCCGTTGCAGGCGTGGTAGCCTTTGCTATTTGCGTTATAGTTTTGTTCATAGGCTGGTTCTTTGATGATACCATTAAACAGCCTGCCGACCTGGTTAAGCGCACCCATTTACCACTACTTGGCCATTTGAACACAATTGAGGGCACTTTAGACCTTCGCAAGCTTTGGGATGTAGAGAACCGCGAACGTATGCGGCTATTTAAAGAATTAACGAGATCATTAAGATTTGAGATAGATCAGGAACTTAAAGGCGATAAGATCTTAGCAGTTACCAGCTTAATTAACCACGAGGGTAAATCAGTAGTGGGTACCAGTTTGGCTTACTCCTACGCCATGATCAATAAAAAGGTGTTGTTGATTGACGGCAACTTTGACCACCCAAGCCTTACCGAAGCTATACAGCCGAAAGTTTTTGTTGAGGATTATTTCAAGAACAATCCGGATAACTATAATTCGATTGCGGTTACCACCAATGTAATGGGTACGCACGGTGGAGATATTACACTTTTAGAACTAAGCGACGAAAATTTCATCAGAACCCGTTTCAATGAGCTGAAGATGAAGTATGATATCATTATTATTGAAACGCCGCCGCTATCATCTTTAAATAAATCTAAAGAGTGGATATTATTTGCAAACAAGGTGATTGCCATATACGAGGCCAACAAGGGTATTAATAAAGCGCAACAAGCCGATGTTGAATACCTGCGTAACTTGAATGCGAAATTTGCAGGTTGGGTGTTGAATAAGACCAGCCCCGATATAGAAAAATTTTAGAGCAAGCTGCTTAATTTTTACGACGGCGACCCCGAGATGAGGATAGAACCAAAAATAGTTGAGCAAAAAGAAGCGTGCGACGAGTTTGCAGAACTCAAACCGCTACAGCAACGCAGCCGCAAGGCTGCCATTTGGCTTGCATTTGTGGGTGTGTTTATTTGGGCAGCTAAAATTTTGTTCTTCTAAATTACTTGCCAATGCTTAATCAGGCGCAAAAAAGTAACTCGGTCATAAGCTTTTACCGCAAATTGGTAACAGGCGAATTAAGCACGCCTACCATGATCCTTGTGTTTTTACCCGTGGCTGCGCTTATTGCAGTGGCTATAGCTTTTGGGGGCATCATTGCAGCCGGGGCTATCCTTGCATTGATCATAGGCGTGCCATTGGTTTTAGCCATTATTGCGTATCCAATATTTGGCATTGCGGTGTTTATGGTACTGGCATTTTTTATGAATTATATTTCTGAGCCCTTGCCGCCAGAAACGCCTACGGGTATCGTGCTGGATATTCTTACCTATTTGCTCATCTTAGGTTTCCTGCTGAAATTTAAATATGACCGCGACTGGAGCCATTTTCAAAATCCTATCAGTTACTGGATCCTGGCCTGGCTTGCCTACAACTTTTTCGAAGCCATTAACCCGGCATCACCATCCATCCTGGCGTGGATCTACACAGTGCGTACCGTAGCATTTATCATGCTGATGTATTTTATCTTTTTATATCAGATACGCACTAAGAAGACCATCAAATTCCTTTTCAAGTTATGGCTGATACTGGCGTTCCTTTCAGCCTTATCGGGTTTCCAGCAGGAAAACATTGGCTTGCTTCCGATGGAGAAAGCCTGGTATGCACAAGACCCACTGCGTTTAAGCTTCCTTTATATTAACGGGCACCTTCGCAAGGTGGCCATATTTCCGGACCCGGTGACGTTCGCTTACAACATGGTGGTAGCTGCACTACTATGCCTGTGCTTGTTATTCACCAAAATCAAAACCTGGAAAAAGGTTGTATTGGGTCTAAGCATCCCATTCTTTTTCCTTGTGATGCTTTATTCGGGTACCCGTGGCGCTTTCGTTCTTCCTCCGGCGGCATTAGCTTTGCTGGCCGTTATGAACTATAATAAAAAGATATTGATGATGGTAGGCGCTGCAGCGCTTGTTTTAGGTGCGCTTATTTTTATGCCTACATCCAATCAATTCATCAAACGTTTCCAAACGGCTTTTCGCCCTTCAGACGACGCTTCATTTAATGTACGGGCAGAGAATCAGCGTAAGATAAAACCTTATATCCTTTCCCATCCTATTGGTGGTGGTTTGGGATCTGTTGGTATCTGGGGGCGCCGTTTTGCGCCAAATTCATTCCTGGCAAAATTCCCGCCTGATAGCGGTTACGTACGCGTTGCTGTTGAAATGGGTTATGTAGGTTTGCTGCTATTTTGTGCGCTGATGTTTGTGATACTTAAAACAGGTATCAATAACTACTACCTCATTAAAGATCCTGAGCTAAAAATGTATTGCCTGGCTATGGTACTCATTATCTTTGTGTTTAATATTGGCAACTATCCACAGCAAGCTTTAGTTCAATATCCATCCAATATTTTATTCTATCTTGCCTGCGCGTTGCTAAGCGTTACTTTACGTTTAGATAAACAAGAACGTGAAAAAAGCGTTAACCAATCGACCCAATTAAACGCCTGATAAGCAGAGAAGATGTCATTATTATCAACCGTTAAATCAAACCCACGCTTAAAAAAGATCGTCCATTGGATGATAGTGGTGCCCGGGCGTGCCACGCCGCGGCTTTGGGTGCGGTGGTTTGTAACGCCGTTCTTCCATCACAGGGGTAAGCACTCAAAAGTTAGTTTTAGCGCGCGCCTTGATGTTTTCCCTTTCAACAAATTTTCAATGGGCGAATACAGTGTGGTAGAAAGCTTCAGCGTTATCAATAATGGCGTTGGAGATATAATCATTGGCCACCACACAGGAATAGGCTTGCGTAATACACTCATTGGGCCGGTTACATTAGGCAATTATGTAACACTGGCACAAAATATCACCCTTTCTGGGTTAAACCATGGTTTTGAAGATGTGAATACCCCCATCCGTCTTCAAAAAGTGATCACCAAACAAATAACCGTTTGCGACGAAGTATGGATAGGATCAAACTGCGTTATTACAGCAGGTGTAACTATCGGTAAGCATGCTGTTATAGGTGCAGGCAGCGTAGTAACTAAAGATATCCCCGAGTACTGCGTTGCGTTGGGCAACCCCGCAAAAGTTATTAAAAAATATAATTTTGAAACCGGCAACTGGGACAGAGTTTAGCCGTATAACCTACATATGCCCGATTTAAGGAAGCTCGTTAACAAACATACCATTTCATTGGCAACCAGTGCCGCTATGCCTGTAATTGGTATGCTGGTGCTATCGCTAATGGCGCATAACCTAACCGCTCCGGAATTTGGTAATTACATCTTCCTGCTTATAACCATCCTACTGGCAGATACATTCAGGAACGGCTTTGTACAAACCTCCCTTATTAAGTTTTATGCAGGCACCAGTAAAAAAACAGCTGCAGAGGTGGCGGGCTCTGCATGGTATGTGGGCATTATGCAAACGCTGGTTTTTGTTACCATAGATGCTGTAGTTTACTTTATATACCGCAGCAAAAGCCCGGATACCGAAACAACTATACAATGGTTTGGCATTATTTATTTAAGCACACTTCCGGGCGCTATAGCTTCCTATTTACTCCAGGCCGAGGAAAAATTTGGCCGGATGCTGTTGCTACAGGTAATTAACCAGGGCCTCTTCTTTATTTTCATTGTGACGTTGATCCTTTTGCACAAAATTAACTTTCAAACTGCTGTTTATGGCTATTTTGCTGCCAGTGCAATCACATCGGTATTCACAGTTTTAAATGGCTGGTCTAAGATCAAAACATTGCGTTTCCGAACAAAGGAAACTGCGAGTAAGCTGGCACACTTTGGTAAGTTTAGCGTGGGCACTTCAATTAGTTCTTACTTGCTGCGCAGCTCTGATACCTTTATAATTAAACTAATGTTTAACCCTGCCCTGCTGGCGGTGTATTATATCCCGCAGAGGTTAATGGAGATATTTGAGATACCCATGCGTGCCGGTGTAGCCGTTGCACTGCCAGAACTTTCTGCCGCTGTGCACAAAGGGAAGGAAGGCGAAGTAGCCAGTATTATGAAGCGTTATGCAGGCATGCTTACCGTTACCCTGATACCTATTGCCATTGCTGCATTTTTGTTAGCTAAAATTGTTATTGAAATACTTTTTGGCACCAAGTATCATGAAACCGAAGCGGTAAATATCTTCAGGTTATTTATGTGTTATGTTATGCTGATGCCTATCGATCGCTTCTTTGGCGTAACGCTTGATATCATCAACAAGCCGCATCTTAACATGCTTAAGGTTATTATAATGCTGATAGTGAACGTGGCCGGTGATTTTATTGGGATCTGGTTATTTCACAGCTTGTATGCAGTTGCAGTAGCATCGCTTTTCACATTCTTCTCAGGAGTGATATTTGGTTATTGGGCATTAAAAAAACATCTTAAATTTACCGTCAAAGATATTTTTAGTTTAGGTGTTCAGGAAATCAAAAGAGTTGTCAGCAACTTTCTTGAAAAATCAAAACCGGAACATAACAGCGTACAATAGCAAGCTTTTATATGGGTATCCTCATCACAATATTATCAATAATTTTCACCCTCATATTCATCTATTTGGGTATCTACAGCTTGTACCTGTTTGTTTTTTCAGTATTAGGCAAGCTAATTAAAATAAAGCCACCACCGCCGGCTAAAGGGCTCAGCAAATTCATTATTTACATTTGTGCCTACAAAGAGGATGAGATCATTCTTAATTCTGCAGCGCAGGCTTTAACAATCGATTATCCTAAAGATAAGTTTCACGTATGTGTTATTGCTGACTCCATGCAGCCTGAAACAGTCGAGAAGCTTAAGGCCATGCCTTTACAAGTGGTTGAAGTTGTGTTTGAGAGCAGTACTAAATCAAAGGCCCTGCATGCCGCCATTGCAGCCACCCATGAAGATTTTGATGCTGCCGTGGTTTTTGATATCGATAACATTGCAGCGCCGGATTACCTGCACCAGATCAACAACTATTTACATGATGGCAACCGTGTGATACAAGGACATCGCGTAGCCAAGAACACTGAAACGCCAGTGGCTATATTAGATGCAATTAGCGAAGAGATAAACAACCATATCTTCCGCAAGGCCCAGCAGGTATTTAAACTATCGGCAGCCATTATCGGATCGGGCATGGTGCTGGAATTTAAGCTTTTTAAGGAAACAATGGCACAAATAGATGCTGTTGGCGGCTTTGATAAAGAAATGGGCCTTGTGCTTACACGCCAGAAAATACATGTAAGTTACGCCGATAAAGCATACATCTATGACGAAAAGGTAAGCAACCCGGAAGTATTTAAGAAGCAACGCCGCCGTTGGTTATCGGCGCAGTTCAACCTACTTAAAACTTACGGCGCAACCGGCTTAACAGAGCTATTTAAAAACGGCAATGTTGATTATTTTAACGAGATATACCAAACCGCTATACTCCCCCGTATACTGATGCTGGGCCTGATGCCGTTTATGCTGATAATATCGTTGGTGTTGCCCGGCATTGGCCCAAGCTGGCAGCTTTGGCTTACCGCTACCGTTTGCTGTTACATTGGTATATTAGTTGCAGTACCTGCAGAGTTCTTTAACAGCAAATTACTGGGAGCGGTAATGAGGATACCCCTGATCTTCTTTACAATGCTGGCTTTGTTATTTAAACTTAAAGGCGCTAACAAGAAATTTATTCATACGCCGCATAATCCGCAAGCTAAATAATTGCGCGGTTAATGCGATATGTGAGTTAAGGCGGGAACTTTTTTCCCCGCTTTTGAGTATTTAAAATTGCACAGTTGTACAGGGTTATCTAAATATGGGAGCAGACTTAAACAGTACTTCAACCGCCTATCCGAAAGAAAAAGCACTTTTTGATCTTTTTACAGATAGTGTAAACCGCTATCCTGATCATGTTGCGCTAACCTTTCACCAGGTTAGCTATACTTATCAAGAGCTCAACCAAATTGTGAACCGCCTAACCCGCGAGTTACTCAATAAGGGCGCAGGCAAAGGTATTGTTATCGGCCTGGCGCTCGATAGGTCTGCAGAGATGGTGATATCACTATTGGCCATTTTAAAAGCGGGCAGTATTTACGTCCCCCTCGACCCTGAATATCCAAAAGACCGCATTGAATTTATGCTTGACGATTCATCGGCGAGCATTTTACTTACTTCGCAAAAATATAGTGGGCATTTTGCATCCAATACCCGCGAAGTGCTAATAGAAGATGCCCTTGAGGCTTCGGAAGACTACGCCGATAATGAACCTGAAAGAACGGTAAGCGGCGAAGACCTTGCTTATATACTTTATACATCAGGCTCTACCGGTAAGCCAAAAGGCGTGCAGATATTCCATCACAGTTTGGTGAATGTAATGCTAAGCTTTCAAAAACAGCCCGGTATTACTGCAACAGACCGTATGCTCGCTGTTGCTACCATATCTTTTGATATCGCCGGTATAGATCTTTATTTGCCGCTTTCTGTTGGTGCAGAGATCGTTTTGGCTGATTCTATTACTGCTAAAGATGGCCGTGCCTTGTTGGATATAGTGCGCACGCAAGGCATAACTATATTACAGGCAACCCCCTACACCTGGCGCATGATGCTTGAGGTAGGCTGGGAAGAATACTTACCGCTTAAGGTATTTACCGGTGGCGAAGCTTTGGCAAAAGACCTTGCCGAGCGGTTGATCCCGCGCAGTAAAGAGGTTTGGAATTTGTATGGCCCTACCGAGACCACCATCTACTCTATCATCAAGCATATCACTGATGCTAACGACATTACCATAGGCTGGCCGGTTGATAACACGCAGGTTTACATCCTTGATGAAGAAAAAAATGATCTTGTAGATGGTGAGATCGGCGAGATCTACATCGGTGGCGTTGGTGTAGCTTTGGGATATCTTAACCGCCCGGAACTGAACGCCGAACGCTTTATCGATAACCCCTTTACGCCGGGTGAAAAAATTTACCGTACCGGAGACCTTGCCAAAATAAAACCCGATGGCGACATTGTTTATCTTGGCCGCATAGACCACCAGGTTAAAGTTCGCGGTTATCGAATTGAGCTTGGCGAAATTGAACATAACCTTGGCAAACAGGAAGATATCAAGCAGGCTGTCGTGATAGCCCGCGAAGATACACCCGGTATACCGCGCCTGGTTGCTTACATCGTATTAAAATCCGGAGGATCAGGCGCACCTGATAAAGCAACCCTAAACAATTGGGACAAAGCATTATTAGATGTGTTACCTGAATATATGGTACCTGATGATTACGTATTGTTAGACACCATCCCATCCACCCCTAACGGAAAAATAGACCGCAAAGCGCTGCCCAAACCTGACTACAGCCAGATAACCCGAGAGGGAGATTATGTTGCCCCACGCACCAGCAACGAAAAACTGGTTGCCGATATATGGGAAGAGTTGATGGGCTTGGAGAAAGTGAGCGCGTTTGATAATTTTTTCCAGTTGGGCGGCCGTTCGCTAATAGCTGTTAAGATAATGGCTCGCCTTGAAAAAGAAACAGGGAAACGTTTACCGCTTGCAACACTTTTTGAATACTCAACGGTAGAGAAACTTGCCGCAAGATTGGAGATTGACGCATCTGCCATTACATGGGAATCTTTAGTGCCAATTAAACCGAAGGGTAGCAAAATGCCGCTTTATATTGTACACGGCGCGGGCCTGAATGTGTTACTATTCAACGCCCTGGCTATGAACATGGACGAAGAGCAACCCGTTTACGGCTTGCAGGCTAAAGGGCTTAACGGTGTTGACGAGCCGCTGGATGTTATGGAAGAGATAGCCGCCAATTACGTTGACGAGATCATCAACCATGACCCTGTTGGGCCCTACGCAGTTGCAGGTTATTCTTTAGGTGGGCTGATAGCATATGAGATGGCTAAACAAATGTTGGCTATGGGAAAGGATGTGCGGATGCTGGCTATGTTTGATACTTATGCAGATCAAACTCAAAAACTTGATTCGCCACTTAAGCGCTTTGTTGATAATACGTGGTTGCTGATAAAGCAAATAGCATACACACCTGTGCTGTTTTTTGAAGACCCTAAGCGTACGATCGAATATAAAAGCCGCGAGATCGGCAGAAGAATTGACAAAGCGTGGAAAAAAATATTTCCGTCAAAAACTCAGGATAAGAAAGGCTTTGATGCTTATACAAATGATATTCACGAGCGCAGCCTAACTGCACAAAAAAACTATCTGTTAACACCGGTTAACATTGCAATTGAACTCTTCAGGGCGCGAAAAAAAACATTCTACATGGCAGATTCGGAGTTCCTGGGTTGGAAACCCTATGCCCTCAAAGGAGTTAACGTACATGATATTCCCGGTGAGCACAACACTATTTTTGCGCCACCAAATGACCAGGAATTTGCGCAGGCCCTGCAAAAATGCTTAGACAAGGCAGCAATAGGCGAAAACACCAAAGGTTAAAAAAGCGGCTTACCGATTTCCCAGTGATGGCCAAATGGGTCGATGAAATGCCCGAGCCGGTATCCGTAATCCTGATCAGCAACCGGGTAAACTGTAGTTATACCTGCGTCAACAGCTTGTTTGGCTACAGCATCAGGATCGAATACCATTAAGCCGATCCTCACGCTAACGCCGGTCTGTTTATCAGGCCCTATCGCGCCGTTTTTGGGTGATTCATCCGCAACAACAAACAGTGCCTCATTTACTGCCAACACACCCACCGTGTGGCCTTCTGCCGTATTGCTGGTTAATACCTTTGCACCAAATGCCTGTTGGTAAAACGCTATTGCAACCAAGGCATTATTCACGGTGAGGGTTGGTAAAATATGCGCCTTAAAATTGTTTTCCATGATGTTTTAGCGGATTAAATTTGTTTCAAAAATATACGGCTAAAATTGCTTTGAACTCTTAAAAGTTTTAAATTCATGGCAATTTACCTTACCCTATATGAAAAACCTTGTTAGACTTGTCAGCTCCCGCAGAGGGCAGGTTATTATAGCAGTTTCCCTAATTTTAATAGCACTGGTTATCTTTTTCGCGCGTCGGCATAAGCACCAAAATCAAAAGGTTGATGCAGCTTTTAGCAAATATATACAATCGTACACCACAGGCGTTATCTCCAAAAAAAGCACCATCCGCATAAAACTTTCTGGCGAGGTGCAGGTAGCACATGCGCAGAATGAAGAACTTAAGAATGATATTTTTGACTTTTCTCCATCTGTAAAAGGTAAAGCTTATTGGGTAGACGACAGGACCATCGAATTCAGGCCTGCCGAGGCACTTGACGCTAACGAAGATTATGCAGTTGATTTTGAGTTAGGTAAGGTAGTAAAAGTTGAAAACGGCTTTGAACATTTCAAATTCAACTTCCAAACAGTAAAGCCAGATTTTACCATTTCTTTCGCTGGCCTTCGCTCTGCTACATCTACATCTACCGACAAGATGAAGCTGATAGGCACCATACAAACTGCTGACGTAGAAGACCCAGCCAAAGTTGAGAAACTGGTAAAGGTTAATTATCCAACTGCTACAAAAATCAGCTGGCAGCACAACGGTTTGGCAAAATCACACCAATTTACTGTTGATAATATTACACGTACCGAAAGTGCAATTCCCCTCGCACTCAATTGGGATGGAGATGCTTTGGATATTGACAAGAAAGGAAAGCTGGATTATGAGGTACCTGCCAAAGGCGACTTTAAAGTATTGGAAGTGCGTGCCGTGCAGGATAACGACCAGTATGTATCCGTGCAGTTCTCTGACCCAATTTTAGTCGGCCAGGAATTGAATGGCCTTGTAGGCATTACCAATGTAGCTGATGCCGCATACACTATTGACGGCAGCGTGGTTAAGGTTTATGCGCCCGAGCGTTTGCAGGGTAACTACAATGTATTTGTAAACGAGGGCATTTACAGCATTAATCACCAAAAGATAAAAAAGGCTTACACGGCCAACGTGTTCTTTGAGAATCGTTTGCCGCAGGTGATAATCCCCGGCAAAGGGGTTATCCTCCCCGACTCAGGTAAGTTAATGATGCCTTTTGAGGCGGTGAACCTGAACGCAGTTGACGTTAGCATTGTTAAGATCTACGAGAATAACGTTCCGCAGTACTTTCAAAGCAATGGCTTTGATGGTGGTGTAGAGCTAAGGCAGGTGGGTAAACCCATCGTACAAAAGACCATCAGGCTTGATGTAGACAAAGGCCTTAACCTTACCAAAAAGAACCGCTTTATGCTGGATGTTGACCAGCTGATGCGTGCAGAACCCGGGGCCATTTATCGTGTGATCATCGGTTTTAGAAAGGAATATTCGCTTTACAACTGCGCCGCAGGAAAGGTAGTCGCTAAAAGTAATGATAACGGTTACGGAGACGACTATGAAGGTGGCGAATACGGCGGCAACAACACAGGCCGGGTAAATGACGAGGACGACGATTTTTGGCAACGCTATGATAACTATTACCCCGAAGGCTATAGCTGGGAAGACCGTGACGACCCATGTACCGAATCATACTTCACCAAAAACCGTTGGGCTACGCGTAATATCATTGCATCCAATATTGGTTTGATAGCCAAGCGCGGGAACGATAACACCATGACGGTTGCGGTAACCAACATCCTGAGTGCCGAACCAATGAGTGGCGTTGATCTGGAACTGCTGGATTACCAAAGACAACTTATCCTTAAATCAAAATCAGACGGCGATGGCATGGCCACTTTCGACCTTAAGCGTAAACCATACCTGCTGGTTGCCAAAAAGGGTAACGAACGCGGTTATCTAAAGCTTGACGACGGAAGCTCTCTCCCACTCTCCCGTTTCAACGTAGGTGGCGAACAGGTACAGAATGGCCTTAAAGGGTTTATCTACGGCGAACGCGGCGTTTGGCGTCCCGGCGATTCAATCTTTGTATCCTTTATCCTGGAAGATAAACTTAAAACCCTGCCTGCAGACCATCCTGTGGAGTTTGAGTTGTACAACCCGAGCGGGCAACTCTACAAGAAAATAACCCGTACCAGTTCTGTGGATGGTTTTTACAGTTTTCATACTGCTACTGAAACCAGCTCGCTTACCGGTAATTGGAACGCTGTGGTAAAAGTGGGCGGCGCATCTTTCCAAAAGAACATTAAGGTAGAAACCATCATGCCTAACAGGCTTAAGATAAAGCTGGACTTTGGCAATGTTAAAGAGCTAACTAAGAACGATGGTATTAACGGTACGCTAAGCGCTCAATGGCTTTTTGGTGGTGCCGCGCAAAACCTTAAAGCTAAGGTTGATGCATTCCTGTCATCCCAAAAAACAAACTTTAAAGGGTTTGAAGATTACAACTTTGATGATCCCACACTGGCGTTCAACACCCAAACTCAAACGGTTTTTGATGGTAAGCTTAACGAGAACGGCGTAGCGCAGGTAAATCCGGACATTAATGTTGAGAAGCAAGCTCCCGGCCAATTGCGCGCGAATTTTGTGGTGAAAGTTTTTGAGGCTGGCGGTAACTTCAGCATACAGCAAGCCACCATGCCTTACAACGTGTACAGCGGCTACGTGGGTATAAAGACGCCTAAAGGCACCGACCTAAGCGGGATGCTGGTAACCGATAAAGACCACCAGATAGACATAGCTGATGTTGATGTGAACGGTTCGCCATTAGCAGGCAGCCGCAATGTTGACGTTGAACTATACAAGATACAATGGCGCTGGTGGTGGGACGAAAACGGTAACGAACTGAGCAACTTTACACAAGACCGTTATAACAAGCTTGTTAAAACAGATAATGTACAGTTAAACAACGGCAGAGGTAAATGGAACCTACGGATCAATAAAGCTGATTGGGGCCGTTACCTCATCCGTATTAAAGATCCTCAGACTGGTCACTCAACCGGCAAGATCATCTATGCAGACTGGCCAAACTGGTCTGAACGTTTGCAAAACACCGACCCTACCGAGGCGGCAATGCTATCGTTCACTTCAGATAAGCCAAACTATAAAGTGGGCGAAGAGGCTACCCTCACTATACCTACAGGTGGCGACGGCAGGGCTTTAATTAGTTTTGAAAATGGCAGCAAGGTGCTTAAAACAACCTGGATAGATACCAAAAAAGGCGAAACCCGGTATAGCTTTAAGATAGACGAAACCATGGCGCCAAACGTATTCGTTAACGTTACATTGCTGCAGCGCCATGCGCAAACTGTTAACGACTTGCCTATCCGTATGTACGGTGCGATCCCATTGGTGGTTGATGACCCTACAACCGTACTGAAACCTGTAATCAGCATGCCTGATAAGATACGGCCGGAAACACCGTCTACCATTACAGTATCGGAAGCAAATGGTAAGGAAATGACCTACACAATCGCTATTGTTGATGAAGGTTTGCTCGACATCACTAATTACAAAACCCCCGACCCACATGAAGCATTCTACGCGCGTGAAGCTTTAGGCGTTAAAACCTGGGACCTGTTTGATTACGTTATTGGTGCCTTTGGCGGCGGTTTGGAGCGTATTTTAAGTATTGGTGGTGATGGTACAAACGGCGTTAAAAAGGATGTTACGGTAAACCGGTTTAAACCGGTTGTAAAATTCCTGGGGCCATTCCATTTAGGGGCGGGCGATAAACAAACTACTAAATTTACGCTGCCGCAATATGTAGGGTCGGTTAAAGCAATGGTTATTGCCGGCCATGGCGGTGCTTATGGCTCTGCAGAAAAAGCGGTAGCCGTTAAAAAACCGCTGATGATACTGGCAACGCTTCCGCGTGTGTTGGGTCCGTCAGAAAAGATACAATTGCCGGTTACTGTCTTTGCGATGGAGACCAATATTAAAACGGTTACCGTTCAGGTACAATCCAACGCATTCAGCAACTTAGCCGGTAATAACATTAAAACGGTAAGATTTGCCAAACCCGGCGACCAACTGGTAACATTTGATCTCGACGTTAAAGATTTTGTTGGTGTTGGCAGGGTGAAGATAATTGCGAAAGCAGGCGGAGAAACTGCCGCATACGATGTGGAGTTGAACGTACGAAACCCAAACCCGCCGGTAACGCGTATTTTTGAAAAGGAACTTACACCGGGTGCTGCTTACGGTGCCATCTATAATGCTATCGGTATCAATGGCACCAATAAGGCCACTTTGGAGGTATCGAGCATACCATCACTTAACCTGGCTAAACGCCTTAACTACCTCATCACCTATCCGCATGGTTGTGTTGAGCAAACAACTTCATCAGGTTTCCCGCAGTTGTATCTAAATGACTTGCTTGATCTTACGCCTCGCCAAAAAGCGGAAACGGAGCGTAACATTAAATCTACTATTGCTCGGTTAAATGGCTTCCGCGTCGCGGGTGGTGGTTTAAGCTACTGGCCTGATGGCGGCAATGCCGATGAATGGGGAACAAATTATGCCGGCCACTTCCTGATACTGGCCCAAACCAAAGGATACAGTCTGCCATCGGGTATGCTGGACGACTGGAAACGCTACCAAAAACAAAAAGCAGTTGACTGGTCGCCAAACCCAAATAACAATATACATGGCGGTTACTATTACACCGACTTGGTGCAAGCCTACCGACTATACCTGCTGGCTTTAGCGGGCTCGCCGGAGTTAGGCGCCATGAACCGATTAAGGGAATACAATTACCTAAGTCCTGAAGGCCGCTGGAGGCTCGCGGCAGCTTACAAACTGGCTGGCCAGCCGGAGGTTGCCTTACGGCTGATAGCCAGGCTGCCAACTACCGTTAAACCATATAACAGTATGTACGGCACCTACGGCAGCGACCTGCGCGATGAGGCTATGATATTAGAAACCCTTACCCTGCTTGGGCAGCAGCAACGCGCAGCGGGTTTGGTACGGACGGTAGCAGCCAAACTATCACAAGATAGCTGGTATAGCACCCAAACCACTGCCTATTCGCTTATTGCTATAGCGCAGTACTGCGGCGTTAACAAAAATGGCGGCAAGGTGCAATTCAATTATGATGCGGGTAATAGTAAAGGAAATGTCAATGCTAAATCTTACATATGGCAGCAGGATCTTGCAGCGAACGGTGGTAAATTCTCATTAAAGAATACCGGCAATAACCGGCTTTATATAAGGCTTATACAGCAAGGGCAGCCGTCATCCGGCCAGGATGTAAAAACTTACGTAAATCCTGATGTGCTGGATATGAAAGTGGCCTACTTCTCTTTAGCAGGTAAACTCATTGACCCAACCTCTTTGAAACAAGGGACTGATTTTGTTGCGCAGGTGACCATCAAAAATCCGGGCAAACGTGGCCGTTACGATAACATGGCGCTTACGCAGATATTCCCATCAGGCTGGGAGATATTGAACAGCCGTATGCTCAATAATGACGAATCGTTTAAATCCTCGCCATCAGATTACCGCGACATCCGTGATGACAGGGTAAACACTTATTTTAGCCTCCCAGAAGATAAGGAAGTGGGTTACTACGTAATGCTTAATGCTGCTTACGCAGGTAAATATTACCTGCCCGCAGCATACACCGAGGCGATGTATGACCACAACATAAATGCACTGATACAGGGCAAATGGGTTGAGGTAGTGAAGTGATGTATTGGATATGGGAGATTAGTTAATTGGAGAAAGCGTTGTCAAAATGAATATATCAGAGTTTGTCATTGTGAGCGATAGCGCGGCAACCTTAAAGGACAAGTTGCAACGTATATATTAACCAGTATTGCTTTTATATAGTTACTAATACGTCTAATAATGTTTTGTATACTGGCGTTACAAGTAATCTAAAAATCGTGTATTAGAACATAAGTTGAAAACCAATGCTGGTTTTAGCGCAAAATATCAGTGCAATAAATTAGTATACTTTGAAACTTTTCAATGGATTGATGATGCGATTGCAAGAAAAAAACAAATAAAAGCCGGATCAAGAAAAAAGAAAATTGCCTTGGTCGGTAACGATAACCCTAATTGGAAAGATCTGAGTGATGACTGGTGTGATTAGAGCACGTTATTTCTCTTCTATGAGATTGCCACACTATCGCTCGCAATGACATATACTCATAGAAGAGGCCTTGCAGTTTGCAAGGCCTGTTCTATTATAAAAAAAGTAATTAATTACTTAGCCGGTGTTATCACAATATTCCTGTAATCGATTGGGCCATGGTCGCCTTGTAGTAGAAGTGGGCCTGGGTCGCCTTCGTTGCTGTCAAGCGCGCCGCCGGTAATGCCTGGGATAACCTGCCGGCAAATTACTTCTTGTCCGTTAGCTACAATGGTAACCACACGGCCAACCAAAGTAATGTCGTACGACTGCCATTCGCCAGCGTTTTTAGCCATCATCCGGTTTGGCTGCATAAAGCCGTAGATAGAGCTAAATTGATTCATCAGTGGCTCAGGCTCGCCGGTTTTGGTGTCTATTACCTGTGTTTCGTAACGTCCGCGCAAGTAAACACCGCTGTTACTTCCTTTCTCGTAACGGAACTCAATGTGTAGTTTAAAATCCTTGAACTTTTGATCGGTTATCAGGTTGGCCCCCGATTTTTTACTGCGGAGGATGCCATTCTCTACTATCCATTGGTTTGGCCTGCCATCAGTATGCCAACCCTTTGTATTTTTACCATTGAACACCTTTATGGGTTTGCCCCAAACCGGTGCCTTGGTTGGCAGCATGGCAGGTGCACGTACGCCTGTAAAGCTGTAGCTTTTGCCATCGGTGTAAATCATGGTACCTTTTATAGAATTACCGGCAGCCTCGAACTCAAAATCCATATTGCGGTCTCCCGGCTCCCACTGCGGCGGGATGGAAAAGCTGTATTTGCCATTTGCCAATTTCACCTCAGATATTGGCCTGGCGCTGCCGAAAGCGTAAGTAAAGCGACCGATAAGTGTATGCGTACCTGATTTTTGAACCTCTAACCATGATGGTTGTGATTTGCCATCTTTCTCCATGGTGATATCCCAGCGACCAATAACGTCAGGATCTTTTTTCATCTCCTGCGCAGATGCGCTTTGTAGCAAAGAAAACACAGCCAATGCAAGTATAGCTGCACGACTGATAAGTTTGTGTATACGTGATTGTTTATTCATAATTGGTGGTTAAGATTTTAAAGCTACGAATTATTTCATAATCACGTCGCTGGTAAAGCATCATGCAGCTATCTAACTCTTTATCAACCGTTGTATCTCATCAAGCTTCATCAACGCTTCAACCGGGGTTAGGGTATTTACATCGAGGTTGTTCAGCGTATCACGGATCTTTACCAATACCGGGTCATCTATCGAGAACATTTGCATTTGCACGGCCTGCTTTTGCACTTTACGAATGCTTTCTTTAATGTGCTCGCCGCCGGTACGCTCGTTCTCCAGCTTCTTCAATATCTCATTGGCGCGACTTAATACTTTCTGTGGCATACCTGCAAGTTTGGCCACGTGGATACCGAAACTGTGCTCACTGCCGCCAGGTACCAGTTTACGCAAGAAGATGATCTGCTGTCCAACTTCCTTTACCGAAACGTTATAATTTTTAATGCGATTGAAGCTGTTGCTCAGCTCGTTTAACTCGTGGTAGTGCGTAGCAAAAAGTGTTTTTGCTTTTGCAGCGGGATGATTATGTAAGAACTCGGCAATGGCCCATGCAATGGAAATACCATCGTATGTTGAAGTACCCCTGCCTATCTCATCCAAAAGGATCAAGCTCCTGTCGCTTAAGTTGTTGAGGATGCTGGCCGTTTCATTCATTTCCACCATAAAGGTTGATTCGCCTGATGAAAGGTTATCCGATGCACCCACGCGGGTAAATATTTTATCAACCAAACCAACCGATGCAGCCTTAGCCGGCACAAAGCAACCCATTTGCGCCATAAGCACAATAAGGCCGGTTTGCCTTAACAATGCCGACTTACCCGCCATGTTAGGGCCCGTGATAATGATGATCTGCTGCGATTCTGAATCAAGGAAAACATCATTAGTGATATATTCCTCGCCCAAAGGCAAATTCTTTTCTATTACCGGGTGGCGGCCGCCTTTAATATCCAGCACACGGCTATCGTTCACGTTTGGTTTAACGTAGTAATTTTTGATGGAGATGGTGGCAAAGTTCAGTAATACATCCAAACGGGCAATCAATGAGGCGTTAAGTTGTATAGGTTTGATGTATTCGGCAAGCGTATAAAGCAGATCGTTATACAGCTTGGTTTCCAAAGCCAGGATCTTCTCTTCGGCACCTAATATTTGTTCTTCGTATTCCTTTAATTCCGGCGTAATGTAACGCTCGGCGTTGACCAGCGTTTGCTTACGGATCCAATCCGCAGGCACCTTATCGCGATGACTGTGGGTAACCTCAAGGTAATAGCCAAACACATTATTGAACGATACCTTGAGTGATGGGATGCCGGTTGCCTCTGCCTCGCGTTTTTGTATCTCCAGTAAATATCCCTTACCCCCAAAAGCGATCTTACGCAAACGGTCCAGTTCTTCACTGATGCCGTCATTCATCACCATGCCCTTTACCATCATTACCGGTGGTTCGGGGTGCAGTTCGCGCGCTATTTTCTCACAAATCGACGTGCATGGATTCAGCTGGTCGCCTATTGCTTTGAGCGGCTCACTTAATGATGATTCTGCCGTTTTCTTAATGCTTTCAATTGCCAGTAATGCCTTTTTAAGCTGGCAAACCTCGCGTGGATTGGCCTTTTGCAAACCGATCTTTGAGATCAGCCTTTCCAGATCACCGATCTGGCGGATCTGATTTTGCAGTTCTTCGCGCAGTTCTTCTTCAGCAATCAGGTATTCTACAACGCCCAGTCTGTCTTGTATCGGCTTTATTTCCTTAAGGGGCATCACAATCCACCTGCGCAACATGCGTGCGCCCATAGGCGAACAGGTGTTATCCAATACATCAACCAAGGTTGTAGCGTTCTCATTTGCAGAACCCACCAGTTCAAGGTTGCGGATACTGAACCTATCCAACCATAAATAACGGTCTTCCTCGATACGGCTGATGGCTGATATGTGCTGCAGGTTGCGATGCTCAGTTTCGTTAAGGTAATGCAGCGCCACACCGGCAGCAACAATGCCTAAACCCAGCTTGTCGATTCCGAACCCTTTAAGTGATTTTACACCAAAGTGTTTGAGCAAGGTTTCATTGGCATAATCGCCGCTGTAAGGCCACTCATCCAGCATGTAAGTGTAAAAGCGGTCGCCGAAATAACCGTTGAAATCCCCTTTACGGCTTTTGGGGAATATCACTTCGCTCGGCGAATAGCTTTGCAACAATTTATCAATGTAATTGCTGTTACCCTGGGCGGTTAAAAATTCCCCTGTAGAAATGTCTATCAGCGCAATACCGATGGTGTTTTTTTCGAAGTATAACGAAGCAAGGTAGTTGTTGCTCTTCTGCTGCAGGATATTATCGCTAACCGCCACGCCGGGGGTAACCAGTTCGGTAACACCGCGTTTAACAATGCCTTTAACAGATTTTGGATCTTCTAACTGATCACAAATAGCCACGCGCTGTCCTGCGCGAACCAGCTTGGGCAAGTAAGTTTCAAGCGAGTGGTGCGGAAAACCGGCCAGCTCTATATGCGATGCAGCACCATTGGCGCGGCGGGTAAGCGTAATACCCAAAATACCCGAAGCCTTGATGGCATCGGCTCCAAAGGTCTCATAAAAATCACCCACACGAAAAAGCAATAATGCACCGGGATATTTCGCCTTTATGGCGTTGTATTGCTGCATTAACGGCGTTTCTTTGGTATCGCTCTTAGCCAATTTGTCCTCGCTTTTATTAATCCGCTAATTTAATTTATTGCCTGCTGATAAAGCGGATTGTGGAAAAGTAGAATGCGTGTGGAATATTGAGTGGTATTTGGTTCTTCGTTAGGAATGGCAGTGAGTAAAGAGTTGTCAGTGGATGTAACTTTCTTTTCTCTCAAAAGATTTCTATGATAAAAACAAATTCTTATGCAGCAATTTTCGAGCTGTATGGTAGATCTTTATTTATCACAGAAACAATACGCTGTAATATTTTATTCCGCAGTGCATTGATGACGCTCATTTTGTTTTTTCCTTCTTTCACTTTCCTTTGATAGTATTGGTACATTTCGCAATTTTTGTTTTTAACTATGGTCAATGCTCCCAGATGCAATAATGATTTTAGTTGTTTGTTAGCCATCATGCTGACCCTTGTCCTTGCTTTCACTGAAGTGCCCGAAGAATGTTCAAACGGGGCCACACCGCAATAACAGGCCAGTTGTTTAGCGTTGGTAAAATTCCTCATTCCGTTACTATAGGCGAGTAAATACCAAGCTGTTATTGCACCTACACCGGGTACAGATAACATCAGGTCATACACTCGCTTCATATCACCCTGAATGCTGATCAGTTTTCTTATGATCGCCTCTGCTTTTCGGATGCTTGTATCGATGCTGTTGATAGCCGGTTGCAGAACGCGTTTCATTTCTTTCGCCTGTGCAGTAAGTCCCATATCCGCAAACTCATTTACCGGCTGTTGCAATTGTTGCTTTTGCTTAATAAGCCGGTCCCTGAATGAGAGCCAGTCTTTCAACTTATAGATCATCTCTGATGGTTGTTCGGTGTCCGCTTCGCTATGGTGTTTAGCTGCATAAGAAGCAATACGTACTGAATCTACTTTATCGTTCTTGCCTCTTTGCAGGCCGATCGACCGCTTTATCTCAACGGGCATCACAACCCAGACCTTGTAACCGAGGCCAAACAGGTAAATCATCAGCGGACGGCTGTACAAACCAGTGTTCTCCATACAAAAAAGCGTTTGTTCGGGCAACATCTTTTCCAGGTTTACCCACTTCAGCAGTTGCTTATAACCTTTGGTGTTGTTACTGAATTTACTGTACAACTTACATCCCTCTGAACTCAACAACGTCACATCTAATGTGGCCTTGGATACATCAATTCCTGCAAAATAGTTCATAACTTTATTTTTGATAATCATCTGTAACCGGTACTGAACGTATTTCAATTCCCTGATAATAGGTAATCACACCTCAATTTCTATTTGAAAATGTGTTCAGTAAGCAGCAGGGTCTTCAATCTTTTGATAGGCATGCACGCCTTAAAAAGTCACATAAGAACATCCTGCTGCTCTGGTTACTATTTATGAATAATAAACAAGTCTAAGGGAAAAAGTACCAAAAAGAAAACTCGCGGCTACGGTAACGCGCTACAAAGTCAGTACTTCTACAGCGCCTGTGCTATCCGCACGTTACACTATGCCGCAGTGTTCGGTGTCGGTATGTAACTGCTTTGACTTTTCTTGTCAGCAAAAAAGCTTTGGGTGAAAGCTGGCAGAACGATGGCGGACTTGTGTGGGCTAAGAGGCATGGCACTACGTGCCTAAGCGGGAAAATGCACCTACTCTTTCACCCCCAACACCTCATAGGCATTCTTCAATGCATCATCAGATGTAAAATACTTCTTAATGATCTTCTCCTGCAGGTCTTTATCCGTTACGGCGGTGCGGAAAGTATTAAGCATCAGGCTGTAATCTGCGTGGTCTGAACCGGTGGCTACCATGGCTTTAAGCCATTTCCACATCACTGGTTCACCCATTTCTTTTTCGATAGCTAAAAGTAACACCGGCGTGTAATAGTACAGGTAATATTCGCGGTTGCCGTAATCTTTATCAGACACTACTTTTGAAAATGGTTGATATTTATGCAGATATTTAAGACTGTGTACCTTGTTCTGCAGATTTTCATTGTACACGGCTTCACCCTCTAAATGCTTAGTAAGATTAAACGCTAAGTACTCGGCAAAGCCTTCTTCAATGGCATGGCCAAACTCATTGCCGGGCTTTAACAATGTACCAAAGTAATAATGCGCCAGTTCGTGCGCCATGGTCTTTTTAGGCATACCGCTGTTTTTATCATCAAACATAGCATGCAGGCCATACCGCCCGGCTCCTACGTTAAAAGTTGTGGGTGCCGAAAAAAAAGAAAAAGCCCATTGTGCGGAATCAGCCACGGGTGTGGTTTGTACGAAAGCAAGATTGCCTTTAAAAGGTGTGCCAAAGTTTTTAGTGTAGTACGATTGGTAGGAACCCGCCAGATCAAATAACTTCTGCTCCTGCTGCGCGGTCATATCCGAATTGATAAGCCATACACCTTTATTTTGCTTTGCCTTAACGTCGCCACAGTACATAGACATCTCTTGCGTGGCATCGCTTTTAAAGCTACCTTTTGTCCCTCTCACCGGCTGGCTGCCGTTCAAAAAAAGCAGGCTGCAATCGTTACAGGTAATGTTGATATTGTACTTTACTTCTGCGTAACGGGTTCTTGTAGCTTTATCATACAATACAGGGTACCACGCCGCCTGCATTCCTTCGGCCCTTACCGAGTAACCGTTAAAGGCTATGTTGCCCCGCCAGTCCTGGCCCATGTAACCGCTCAGCGAATCAGCAATTACAGGGTACATGCCCGCATATTTTATCTCCAGTTCCTCAGGCAGATAACGCGCCGGGTTACCCGTGTTCTCGTGCAGGTAATACGCCTTGGTCTCGTCAGACTGGATACTGTCTTTGGTATCCATATCGTAGTACAAAGGCTGTTTGCTTCGTTTCAGGTCTTTAAAGTAATGGATGTTCATACCTGAATTAAGCCTGATGACGTAATCTTTTACATCTGGCAGGTCGGTCACTATGAGGTCGCAGGCAATAGTGCCTTTTTTTATTGAAATATTTACATTACCTGTAATCAGAGGTGATTTTTCCTGGGCATTTGTAAATAGTGGCAACAACAATATAGATGCGCTAAGTAATTTTTTTAGGCTAAGCATGTAAAGGGTATTGGTAACCCTAATTTAATGTTTGCCAAGCAGTTTTTACAGGTGTTTGTAAATTGTTACAGAACGCAATGCTTTGATGAGTATACTTACCATTCTTGTAGAATGTTCATCCGCTCCGACCATTTGATCACAGATGGTAGCTACACTAAAGCAATCTCTATCAGCGTAAATTACCATATAAAACGCAAAGAGCACAAAGGTAATTCCTTTGTGCTCTCCGTAAAATATTGTTTTATTGGCCTTATCTTTTGACTTCTGACTTTTGACTTTTGACTTCTGCTAAAGCAGGTTTCAGTTCTTTATTCCTTCTTAATATCGACATAAAGAACCCGATGACCATGATAATGGTACCCGCCCACAAAAAGTTGATGTAAGGGAACTCAACGGCCTTCATTACAATAAATTTCTTCTTGCTTTCAGGCTGTTGGTAAACCATAATTTCAACTTTGCCTTTATCCGGGATGATCTTTGAGAAACGCAGCTTTAAACCAGCTTCTTCCAGTTTTTTACCGAAATCGAAAACATTACGACCTTTTATCAGGTAAACCGGTTCTGTTGTGTAGGTTTTCCCCTGCGTTATAACTTCAAGCTGTGCGCCAACGGCAACATCTTTATCACTTAGCGGGATGTCCTTAACTTTTACCTGTTTGTTCAGGCTTTTTAGTATGATCTTGCCATCGCGGTACGGGATGGTATCACCAACGGCTACCTCATGGGCAACCGGTGCATCGTAGTTTTTATCATCGTCGGCCTCGGGATGGTCGGCGTGGTTTTCTTCCTGCTTAGGTTCGGCACTTATCACGTTGGTCATGGTGATGTGCGTGTATAAATCGCGGAACAGGTAATGCTTGGTATCCGGAGATGACGACATACCACCTTGAGATTGTATTACGTTTGGCCTCAATCTGAATTTCTCAGTCACCTTACCATCTTTCACTCGTTCATAATCGATATTGAACAAGTGCTGAGCGCCTTCTATGGTATCACCTTTAAAGGTTACGTTATACTCGCCCATTTTGATAGGCTGATTAAGGTAAAGCAGCAGGTTTTCCTTTGGATTCTCCTCTTTGTAAGATTCGGCAATGTGCTCTTCGCCCTGTTCGTTTATAGATACTACTTTTTTAGTACCTGCAGCTATCAGCGCGCCTACCAAAAGTAAACCAAAACCGATGTGTGATACGGCAGACCCGGCAAGTTTGTATTTACCTTTAAACGCGTCAGACAGTATTTTACCATTAGCAAAAACACTATACAACGATGCAAACATCACCAGCCAGAACACGAAGCTAAGTTTATACAGCCCGGTTGCATAGATAATTAACGCAGCTACCAACGCAGCAAATACGAGGTAAACGCCGGTAGTAATAAAGAAGCGCGTTATATCGGTTTTCTTGTATTTAAGGAACTGCGTGATACCTGTAAGCAATGCGATCACCACGGCAAATGATCCCTGAAAAACGTTGTATTGTTTGATAGATTCTGTTGGCGGCGCCCATTTGGTGCCAAACATCAGGTTCCAAACCGGCAGTGATGTTACTACCACCAATTGCAGGCATGATAGGCAAAGGAATACCGCACCTACAAACATCCAGAACTCGCGCGAATAAGTGTCCTCATCCTTTTTGGTGATGGGCATTTCTTTCCAGCGGCTTACCAGCAGGTAAACCATTATGATGAAGAATATAGCCATACCGATAACCAACTGCCAGAACAGGCCAAGGTCGGTAAATGCGTGTACAGATGTTTCACCCAGCACACCACTACGTGCCAGGAACGATGAATACCATTCGATAACGAAAGCAAGCAGTGTTAAAAATGCTGCCGTAAAATATGAATGACCACTGTTTTTAAATACGATAAGTACGTGTACCGCGGCCACCATAATTAACCAAGGAAAGATAGATGCATTCTCTACCGGATCCCAAGCCCAGAAGCCATCAAAATTCAATGATTCATAAGCCCAGAAAGAACCCATAATAACACCTGTGCCCAATATCATACAGGCAAACAAAGCGTAAGGTATTGCAGCCGGAACCCACTCCTTAAAACGTTTTTGCCATAAGCCAGCGACTGCAAATGCAAACGGCACTACCAAAGACGCCACGCCAAGGAACAACACCGGCGGGTGGATGATCATCCAGTAGTTTTGAAGCGAAGGGTTCATGCCCTTGCCGTCTTTTATAAAATCGAGATAGTTAGCGTTTTTAAATATCGGTGCATCGGCCATGGCATCGCGCAGCAATAAAAACGGTGAGCTGCCAATGTGGGCACTGCCTATCTGCAGGCCTAATATCATGGTACCTAAAACCGCTTGCGATAGCGCCATGATAGCCATAGTCGGCTTTTCCCAACTTTTGGCGCGCCATATTAGTACATTACCTAAAACCGCTCCCCAAAACATCCATAGCAAGAAGCCACCCTCCTGCCCGTTCCAAAAACCGGAAATTAAATAATAGGTAGGTAAGGTTTTAGAAGTGTACGACCAGGCGTAATGGTACTCGAAATAATGGTTGTAAAGAATGTAGAACAAACAAACACCCATACCGATGATAGATACGGTGTTTAACCAGTAGCCTATCCGCCCCATGCGCAACCACGATTTATCGCTGTTGGCAGCAGTTTCGGTGGTGGCAAAGTAATAGCAGATGAATGAAAAAAGTGCTGAACCGAATGCAAGTACAATAAAAAACTGGCCTAAACTACCCGGAAAAAGGTGTTCGCCCTGATAAGCTATCTCCATTAAAAACTATTTATATGCTGGCGCTTTGCGTTTTAGACTCAGCAACGTTCAATTTATCGTCGGTATATTTAGAAGGGCATTTCATCAGGATCTTTGAGGCATGAAACTCTTTGCCTTTCATAGAACCGGTCAGTACAATTTGTTCCGAACGTTCAAAATCCTGTGGTTTGGTACCACTGAACACTACCTTACACTCCTCACCTTTATTATCTTTCATATAGAAAGAAAAGTAGTTAGCATCTTTAGTAGCATCATAATACAAAGCTTTGGTTTTGTTAAGATGGCCTACAACATGTAGTTCAGCGTCAGCTTTACGGGCATCGTTAAAAGAGCCGTAAGTACTTGTGTTTGAATAGGTGCTTATGATAACAGCTATCGCAATAGCAATAGTTACTATACCGAAGATTGCGCTTTTTTTCATTGTTTATACAACTGCACAGAACAGTTTTGCAAAAATACAAAACGCAAAGCTAATAATGTTTATTACAAGGGATATTGCTTATTTAGAATTGTTATAGATTGCATAGGTAAAATGTGATAAGGTTTAGGCATAAGTAATTTGGTTCGCAGTTGTTACCACACCAGCTTATACCCCACTCCTCTTACGTTGATGATCTGCACCTGCGGATCTACCTTAAGGTGAGTACGTAACCGGGTGATAAACACGTCTAAGCTGCGGGCATTAAAGAAACTGTCATCTCCCCATAAAGCGTCAAGCAGTCCCTTGCGCGGGATAACCTCGTATTGGTGTTTGCAAAGTATTTTTAAAATATCGCTCTCACGGGCGGTAAGTTGTATAGTAGTTACTCCATGCTGAAGCATATTTTTGTTTGGCGAGAACGAAATATTGTTGATAGCGTAAGTCTCCTGTGCCGATCTGAGCTTAGGTAAAATGCGATTGGTGCTTAGCAATACCTTTATACGCACTACCAGTTCCTCAACGCTGAACGGTTTTTTAAGATAGTCATTAGCGCCACTCTCAAAACCTGCAACCACATCCTTTGGCTGCGAGCGTGCAGTAAGAAAAATGATAGGTGTTGTGCTATCCGTTGCCCTCACTTTACGAGCGACTTCAAAGCCATCCATTTTGGGCATCATTACATCAAGCACCAAAATATCGTAATTAGTGCTTTGATAGCTTTTCAGCGCTTGCTCGCCGTTGGCGCATAGTGTAACCGCAAACCCGCTTTCTTCCAGGCTTTCGCGTACAATATGCGCCAGGGCTAACTCATCTTCGGCTAACAATACGCAGGTATTAGTCATTACTTAAAGGTAAAGTAAAACTAACCGATGTACCGTTTCCAATAACACTTTTTACATCAACTTTGCCACCGTGCGCTTCTACCATGTGTTTTACATAGTTTAGTCCAAGCCCTGTACCCTTTATATTGTGTACATTACCGGATGGCACGCGATGGAATTTATCGAATATTTGCCCCAAATGTTCGGCAGGTATACCTATGCCGTTATCTTTTACAATAAACTCTGCATAGTTGCCAATTTTTGAAAGAATGATCCTTATTACAACAGGCTCGGCACAATATTTTACAGCGTTGTCGATAAGGTTAGCAAGGATATTTCGCAGATGCAGTTTATCAGCAAATACGCTCTTTACACCAACTGTATTTTCAAAACTGATGTCAACTTGTTTGTCGGCCTTAAGCGTTTCAGAATTAACAAGATCGCTCATCAATCCGTCGATGTCTGTCCATTCTTTATTTAACGGGATATCATGGCTTTCAAAAGCTGCTATATTAAGCACTTTATTCACCAGATCGTTAAGCCTGCCGAGCTCGTTACGACAAGTTTGCAGGTAGCGCGCTGTTTTATCAGGATCTTCCAGCGCATTGTACTTTTGCATCCCCTCTATCGCTACAGATATGGTTGCAATAGGTGTTTTCAGCTCGTGCGTCATGTTATTAATAAAATCATCCTTTAGCTCCGTCAACCGTTTCTGGTTAATGATAGTTCTGATGATGTAAATAAAGCAGAAAATAGTGAACACAATTAACAAAGCCGAAAATAACAGTGGGGCTAACATTTCTTTTAGCAGGCCCGCCTGCGCCCTGTCAAACACCGCCCTCACAAAAAGCTGATTTTTAGAACTATGCTGCAAAAACAGGAAGCCGTGATATTTGTAATTTACCTCATCTGTTTCGCTGTATCTAAGATCATTCACATGATGTGGGTCGGCAGTTTTGGCAGGAATCGGTTTATCTGAGATACTTAGTTTAAAGCTCACCTTTGGATGCAATTTGTTAAGCTCTGCACGGTAATATTTTGCTATTTTGAGGCTATCAGCCTGCCTAAAATTTGGTGGAAGCTCATACACCCCGTGCTTAATTATTTGGTTATGGGCCATGAGGCTATCGCTTGGCTCTTCATTTTTATGTTTTTGCAAAAAGCCCTGTAGTTCCCCAAAATGGCTTGCTATATCTTGCATAGATAACAGCATTTCTATCCTATCTAAAAAAGAAGGCACATAGAAAGACATTTCTGTTAATATCTCGGGAGTAGTTGCCTTGTGTGGGAGTTTGCGGCGGTAGAAATCATAAGCACCCAGTAGCATATGATATGGCTGTCCAAAGGATGTATACTTATCAGATACCATAATATTTAAACTTGGATGCGCAATGTCCCTTTCTATTATCGTATCAAGCTTAATATGAATGGCGGTATCAGACAGGCGATACACCATTACCTTACGTATAGAATCAAAGTAGTCTTTTTTACAGCTATCCATTGCCCGCTGCATGGCTGTGTTGATATCGCGGTCAAATTGCTGCTTGTTAAGCTTGTAAGCGTTAATACTCCAATAAGCCTGAAATATAATGATACCTGTGAGCGCAATTGCAGCCAATACCATTACTATCTTTAGTTTCCGTTTCATATAATTTGCGGTTGATTAAGATAAAGGTAATTTACAAGCCCGCAAGCGCTCTTATCTGTTAACATACGTTAACATAAAATAAGGTTGGTTAAATAAGAGAAACCTCTTGAAACAAAAAAAGCGGCATTTCTGCCGCTTTTGTATTCAAAAGAGAACCTAATCTCCAATCCCTAATCTTTATAACAATAAATCACGGCCACACGCCAAGGTTTTGGTATGATACCGCAATTTTGTTGATAGCGCCAACCATGGCTGCATTACGCAGGGTGCCAATATCCGGATTGCTTTTGTAGATCTCGCGGATCTCGTGGTATGAGCGGATCATGGTGTCTTCTAAACCCGAATTTACCAGTTCCAGCTCTGATGCACCTTTAACAATAGTAGCACGCTGAATAGGCGTTAAGGCGATACCCGTAATACCCTCAACCATGTTTACGAGGTTAAGGTTAGAGTTTTCCTCAAAACGGCGGTTCATGCGGCCAAACGCTACGTGGCTAAGGTTCTTTAACCACTCAAAGTATGATACGGTTACACCGCCTGCGTTGGCATACATATCCGGGATGATCATACCACCGTTTTGGTAAAATATCGCTTCAGCCTCAGGTGACGTAGGGCCGTTTGCACCCTCAGCAATAATTTTCGCTTTAATGTTACGGATGTTTGCTTCAGTGATCTGGTTTTCCAAAGCAGCCGGTACAAGAATATCGCATGGTTGCTCTAAGCCTTCCATGGTGTTTTTAAACTCTTGTTTAGCACCTGCGTAACCTAAGATCGATCCGCTTGATTTGCGGTGTTGGAAAACTGCCTCAACATCTAAACCGTCCTCGTTGTAAACGGCACCTTCAAACTCGCAGATACCTACGATAAGAGCACCAAACTCTGACAAGAATTTAGCCGAGTAGTAACCTACGTTACCTAAACCCTGTACAATTATTTTTTTGCCTGATAAACCCGTTGTTAAACCCAACTTATCCATATCCTCGGCAACACTAACACACTCGCGAACCGCAATAGCCACACCACGACCGGTAGCTTCTCTCCTGCCGGCAATACCGTGTAAAGCAATTGGTTTACCTGTTACAGCGCCAAGGGCATCTAGCTGACCAGGATTCATGGTTGCATACGTATCGGCTATCCAGCTCATTTCGCGTTCGCCCGATCCGTAATCCGGTGCAGGTACGTCAATGCTTGGGCCAATAAAATTCTTCTTTATCAATTCCACTGTGTAACGGCGGGTAATATTTTCCAATTCGCCAACAGTGTAATTTTTTGGATTGATCTTGATACCACCCTTAGCGCCGCCAAATGGAACGTTAACGATAGCACACTTGTAAGTCATTAGTGCTGCAAGTGCCATTACCTCATCTTCGTTCACCATTTCGCTGTAGCGGATACCGCCTTTGGTTGGTGATTGATGATGAGAGTGCTCAACGCGCCATGCATCTATAACTTCAAAGCCATTGCCTTTACGTATTGGGAAGCGGAAGCGATAAACGCTGTTACATGATTTGATCTGGTCTAATAAACCGGCATCGTGCTTGGTGAATTGCGCTGCGTGATCGAAGTTTTTACAAACATCGCCAAAGAAATGCGTTTCCTGGTTCGCAGTCGGGTTATTCGTGCTCATATTTAGATTTTTGGTATAATTATTAATTTCTTAAAAAAGTGCCCAAATTTGGTATATTTTTTACCAATATCGCAACTGTTAGAAAGATGGTGTTTTATTTACACCTTGCCCGGCGGCAAGCGAAAACATCATTTAAACAATGCTGTAAGGCTTTTTGATTTAATTTTCTTTCTCGATTTTTTTTAAGCGCCTGTCAATTGCAAACAGGTATATCGCCAAACCGACGAATACAATGGCTATGGTAGCAACCACTACGTATATTTTACCTGAGCTGCGTAATACATCAGCCATTTCAACAGTTTTGCCGCCCTGGGCATTTACGGCGACAAAGCTTAACATCATTACTATCAGGGTTAAAAGTTTCTTCATTTTAGTTGATGGCGTTCTTTTTATGTTCAATTAAACGGATACGGTAACGGATAGTGGCTATCCAAAGTGACAATAAGCTCCAGCCGATAAATGCCGGATAAAGCACCAAACGCATGTGACTATCCAGGTCGTATTTGTTAAAGCCCGGGTTACCGCCCGCACCACCGGGATGCAGCGAATCTGTCATGCGGGGTAATACAAACAGCAAAACGATCATTACCGGGAAAGCAAATATGTTATAGATGGCAGAGATCTTAGCGCGCGTCTGTTCTTCGTCAATAGAATTACGCAACACCAGGTAAGCGCAATACAATAAGAATGCAATGGCCGCGCTGTTTTGCTTCGGGTCCCCGCTCCAGAACTCGCCCCAGGTGTATTTTGCCCAAAGCATGCCGGTTACCAGGCCCAGTCCGTAAAATATCATACCTGTGTTTACGCATTCAACTGCTGCAAGGTCGTGTTCCTCTTTGCCTGTACGCAGGTATAAAACGCTAAAGAACACTGATAAAACCAGCGCCGTAAGCATAGCCATCCACATAGGTACGTGAAAGTAAAGATTGCGTATAGTTTCATGCAGGATATCCAGGCGTGGCACCTGGAAAAGCATACCGGATATGAGTGTGTAGAACACCAGCACAACGGCCAGCACCTTCCACCAGGTTTTGTATATAAACTTCATATCAAAAATATGCGGCAAAGGTAGCAATAAGATGTATCCAATTATATCCTCTCCGTCATAATTAGTAATGTTATACTATGCAAGCATAGGAGTTGAAAAAGTTGTGTTGATTAGGGTTTTGTGTTGAGAGAATGATAGTACAGATCCGTTTTAGAGATTAGAGATTGAAGATAAGAGATTAGTTAAAAATTTTGCCACGATACCGCATCAGGCAATCCTAATCTCTGATCTATTTATCTGACGGTTCATAATGTACCGGCAGCATGGCGGCGAGTTTTGATTTTGACCAGGTGCCCTCCACCAAAGGGGCATTGGCCACAACGGTGCCATTCATATCAAAGGCAGCAAAGTTTCCGCTGAGGGTAATGATACTGGCTTCGTAGTTAGGCATATCCAGCGGCCGGTATACATCTTTAAAGTTATCCTTTTCAAAGCGTTTAGTGTACATCACGTATAAGTAGTGAGGAAAAGTAATTACGTAGATACCATCTTGCTCAGTCTTTCGCAGCACAGCACTTGCAGCTAAGTTTGGTCTGGTTAAATGTTCCTGGTACCATTTGGGCATATTTTCCATGTTTATCCAAAACATCGCCGAATCGCGTTTAAAGCCGTTGAACTGTTTGATCTTCTTTTTGATCAACCATTCTGGGGCGCGGTTAGGGTCGGGACTACGCATTAGATCGTATACCTCGAAGCCCTCCTGTTGCAAACGGTCCTTGTATAAAGATCTATAGAAGTGCCTTGCCGATCCGTAATATGCTTCGTCGCGCCTGGCCTTCCATTTTTTCTTTTGTTCTGCGCTGCCCGGCAGATCTTCAAACAGCGCTTTGCCTGCGTAACTGATGATGCCGGAGATATTGTTACTACTAAAATCGGCCAACAGAAATTTCACCTTATAGCCTAATGCATAGTTCTCAACCTCCAAGAACTCATCGGTAGATGCCTCAAGCGTTTGCGTTTTACGGGTGTAGGATAAATTAAGTATCCGCGGATTAGCCACTTTACATTGGCGGGCCGCATCATCATTACCAATAAATTCTTTTTTAAACTGTTCGTAGTTCTTTTTCCAGTCGGCGTTGGAGGTAATCACTACCTCCCGCATCATCATTACTTTGGGCGTAAGGCTTATCTTCAGATCAAGCGTATTGTTATTCACCTGAACCTTTTGGGTATATTCCTCGAAACCTAACACAGACACTACCAGATCATATTGGCCTGGTTTTACGCCGCGGAGCGCAAATGTGCCATCATCGGCAGTAGCAGTGCCGTATGAGGCATTATTTAAAAATACGCTTGCTTTGGCAACCGGATTGGTACCGCCCTGTGCTGTTACTTTACCAGTAATTACACCATTTTGAGCCTTAATTGTAAAAGGCAATATCAATAAAATGCTAAAAGCTAAGCGAAAGATTAATCGCGCCATAAAAAGGGAAACAATATGAGGGATGACGCAATTACTATCACATTTATTGCCAGCAATACACCAATATTATTGAGGCTAAGGCTGCGGTCTATTCCATCCATGGCGGCTTTGCTTACTTTAACCAAAAGCAATATAACAGGTATCACAACTGGGAAACTTAATATCGCCATCAGCGTACCGTTATTGCCTGCTTTAGAAGCTATTGCAGAGATCATGGTAAATACGGTAGAAAAACTCATACTACCCAACAGCACGGTAATAAAGTAATACAGCATATCATCTACCTTATTAGGAAAAAACAACAGGTACACTACCAATGCCAGCACACTAAGCAGCGACATGAGCAGTGTGTTGTAAATAGTTTTGGAAAGAATTATGGCTTGCGGGTGAGCAATGGTATAATAATACAGCAACCGGGCCTTGCTCTCCTGCAGAAAGCTTTTGGCAATGGCATTAACTGATGCAAATAGCATGATGATCCAGAACAGGATATTCCATACAATGGGATAGCCAGGTGTTTGCTTAAAACCAGGATTTAAATTGAAAGAGATGTAGCATACAAATACCGTGGAGACAATATAAAGCAGGATGCCGTTGAAGGCGTATTTAGAACGCCACTCAAGGATGATCTCCTTCTTTAACAGCTCAATAGTTTGCCCCGCCAGTTTCATGTCGCGAATTTAATAAGTTAAGTCCGAAGTCGAAAGCTTTGAGTATTAAGTCACAAAAGATTGACCAAGTATTTGACTTAGGACTTTCGACTCAAACAGCTACCTTAGCAACATGAATAATTTGCGGTTAAATAACAAATGGGTATTGGTTACGGGTGCATCATCGGGGCTTGGGCAGGAAATGGCCAGGCAACTTGCAACCCTGCACAAAGCCAATTTAGTTATTGCCGCTCGCCGGGCAGACAAACTGGAACAACTTAAAGCTGAACTGGAAAAAACAGCAGGTGTAAAAGTTAAAGTTGTAGTTGCCGATCTATCCACCATTGAAGGCGCAGACCACGTAGTTGCCGAATCCCTTGCTAATGGAGACTTGTATGGCGCAATCCTAAATGCCGGTGTCACCTACTTTGGGCGACACAGCCAGCTGCCGTGGGATCAGTTTGAATCTATCCTAAAAACCAATGTTATTGGTGTAGTGCGTATGGCTAACGCTCTGGTAAGCCACTTTGAAACAAGCAAACAAGAAGGTGGCTTAATGCTGGTATCAAGCATGGCCGGTTTTTTCCCTGTACCGTATCAAACCGCATATTCGGCTACCAAGGCTTTTATTAATGCATTTGGTAACGCCCTGTATAACGAGTTGACCAATCCAAACTTTTCGATAACCGTATTTGCTCCCGGCGGCATCGCTACCGAAATGACCCATGGTGCCGAATTTGGCGAATTACAGGGCTGGTTAATGCCGGTGCAACAAGCCGCTAAAGAGGCTATAAACGCTTTCGTTACCCGCAAGTTCAGCTACGTGCCGGGGCTTATGAATCGTTTAGGGAAGGTGTTTATGAAGTTCTTACCTGCAAAATTTATCGGCGGCCGTATGAGCAAGGTTTATCTCAAATCGTTATTAAAAAGCGAACAGCAATAAGATCATGGCAGAGGTTTACTATTTGTCGCCCTTAGGTATCACAAATATCGTTGAAGAGGATGGCTTTATTACAAAGGTATCTATTCGTGATGAGGAAGATCTTAAGCCTACAACTACAGATGTTGCCGTACTTAAACAAGCCATAACACAGCTTGAGGAGTACTTTGCAGGCAGCCGAAAGGCGTTTGACCTCCCACTGAAACAGCCGGGATCAGATTTCCAGCAAGCCGTTTGGCAGGAGTTGCAGCGCATACCTTACGGCAGCACCATAACTTACAGCCAACAATCGCAAAAAATGAACAACCCTTTAGGCATAAGGGCAATAGCAGCAGCCAACGGGCGTAATAATTTATGGATACTTGTGCCTTGTCACCGCGTTTTAGGCAGCAACGGAAGCCTTACGGGTTATGCCGGAGGCTTATGGCGTAAAAAGTGGTTGTTAGAGCACGAGGCTAAAACACTTGGCGTAGGCCAGACTACGCTGGCATTTTAGGCTTAATCCTTTTTTTTAAAAGCCTGATCATTTTATCGTGAAGCTCGTGCGCCTCAAATGGTTTTGGCAGCACATCGTTCATGCCCGAGGATATAGCTTCTACCTGCTCATGCTCAAACGCTGATGCTGATAATGAAATAATAGGTACGCTCCTTTTAGGCTCCTCAAAATCCATACGTATGGCGCGGGCCGCCTGATAGCCGTTTAATCCCGGCATGTGGGTATCCATCAACACGAGGTCAAAATCCTGTTCTTTTAGTTTTTCAAGAGCTTTGTATCCGTTATCGGCAACCTCAAATTCAACACTCCAGTCTTTAAGCATTTTGGTTACCATAAACTGGTTTATCATGTTATCTTCGGCTACCAAAACACGCGTGTTCACAAACGGTGCAAGCTTTCTGCCCACTTTTACAGGCTTTGGCGTATTGCTCTCATGTGCTATGTTAAACCAGTTTGTAAAATTAAACACACTACCTTCGCCTAATTTACTGCTTACGGTTAGTTCCCCGCCTTTAAGCTCTACAAGTTTTTTTACAATGGTAAGCCCTAAGCCGGTACCGCCATATTTGCTTGAAGTATCATCCTCTGCCTGCTCAAATGATTCAAATATCTTTGTTAACCTTGATGCCGGGATGCCTATACCGGTGTCTTCAATGCTAAATTTCAATTTAACACGGCTATCATCTATTTTTTGCAGAACGGATACCTTGAGCTTTACGTAACCTCTATCGGTAAATTTAAGCGCGTTGCTCAGCAGGTTCATTAGTATCTGGTTCAGCCTTAACGAATCTAACTGCAGCATTTCGGGCACATCGTTATCAATTTCCTTGGTAAATTCGATATCCTTCTCGTCGGCCTGGTATTTAAGTAAGCCGTAAACGCTGTTTACAAGCGCCCTTACATTATTAGGTGTACGCACAATGCTAAACTTACCTGCCTCAATTTTTGAAAGATCGAGTACATCGTTGATAACCCCGAGCAGCGAACGCGAAGATGTTTCCATCATGGTTAACAGGTTTTCTTGCTGCTCGTCAATATTTGTTTTTTTTAGCAGGTTGGTCAGCCCTATGATACCATTTACCGGTGTGCGCAACTCATGGCTCATATTGGCTAAAAACGTTTCTTTAATTTTTTTGCCATATTCAGCAGCTTCCTTTGATTTGATAAGCTGTTGCTCATAACTTTTTTGGGGCGATACATCACTGATGTTCATAAATATTGTCCGCCCGCGGTAAGAAACGCGGCATTCTGTCCAGATCACGCTTTTATTAAAGGTGCTGAACTGAAATTCCATTACTGAGAAAGGTTGATTCTCTCTTATGATCTCACCTAATTTTTTTCTGAAAGCAGATTGTTCACTTTCAATTGCAAAATCGACTATGCTTTTATCTAATACCTCTTCCGGCTTATGACCCAGTATCGTCTCAACAGCCTGGTTTATGGTTTCAATGCGTAAACTGTCGGCATTTATAGAACAGATGATATCGGCACTGTTTTTAACTACAAGCGCCATGTTTTGTAATTGCTCGTTTTTTTGTTTGATCTCTTCCTGGCTGCGCGAAAGCTGTATAAATGCATCAACCTTGGCTGAAGTTACGTACGGATCAAGCGGTTTGTATAGGTAATCTACAGCGCCTGCGCCAAAGCCTTTAACAACATATTTAGATTCTTTGGAAATAGCTGTAACAAAGATCACCAGGATATCTTTAGTACGCGGGTTAGACTTTAGCATTTCCACCAACTCAAAGCCATCCATCTCCGGCATTTGCACGTCTACAAGGGCTATACAGATCTGGTTCTCCCAGGCTATTTTTAAAGCCTCGTTTGGAGAGGTGGTTGTAAATAACTTGATATCATCGCGTTTAAGCAATGCCTCAAGAGTTACTATATTTTCCTCTCTGTCGTCGACAATAAGGATATTAATGGGAGTCATCTAATTATGTTGGGTATCAGGTGGTGTTTGTAAAAGCTCAAATATATCTTCAAAAGATAACACGTATTCCGCAGCATGCATGTCAATAGCGGCCTGCGGCATTTCCGTCATTTCTGCATCTGCGGGGTCTTGTGCAATGGTTAATGCCCCGCTTCGCCGCAATTTAAGTAAACCCTCTGCCCCATCCTGGTTAGCGCCTGAGAACAAAATAGCTGTTACGCTATCTCTGTAAACCTCTGCAACGCTTTCAAAAGTCACATCAATGGAAGGCTTTGAGTACCAAACTGCTTCAGATACATCTAAACTGAAAAAGCCATCTTTTTCAACAAGTGAGTGATAATTTGCCGGGGCTATGTATATGGTGTTGGCCTGTATGGGTTCTTTATCGCTTATCTCGCGTAAGAACATACGACTATTCTCGGCAAACAGTTTTTCTATCTCTGAATAAAAATTTTTTTTACGGTGAATAATGATAATCACCGTTTTATCAAAGCTCTCCGGCAATACCTTCACCAGTTTAAAAAACAACTTAAAAGAGCCCGCGGAACCACCTAAAAGCAGTATTTGCGAGCTAAGCCATCGTTGTTTTATGTGAGCATCAAGCGCCAATTTTTTGGTAGATATTTTCCTTTTGGTTGATCACTTTAAATTTCTTGCGGAAAGCATCTGAGCGGATAGTTTCCTTATTACCCAGGCAAAGGTAACCCAGCGGACAAAGGCTGTTGTAAAACAGCTCGAGTATACGGTGCTGCAATTCTGTTTCAAAGTAAATAAAAACGTTACGGCAGCTGATCATCTGAAACTCGTTGAAAACGGTGTCGGATATCAGGTTGTGTACAGAAAACAAGGTATTTTGCTTTAACTCACTCTGTATAGCTGCTGCATCGTAAGCAATAGTAAAATGATCTGTTAACGATCCCGGCAAACCGGTAAACACATAATTTTCTGCATAGCTTTTGATCTTGCGTAAGCTGTAGATCCCCTTCTTTGCTTCATTAAGTACTTCAGTATTTACATCAGTTCCGTAGATGAATGATCGCTTTAGCAAGTTCTCCTCTTTCAGAAGAATAGCCAGCGAATACGCCTCCTCGCCAGATGAGCAGCCCGCGCACCAGATCTTTACATGCTGGTAAGTTGACAGGTATGGAACAACCTGGCTCCGTAAAGCTTTGTAAAAAGCCGGATCACGGAACATCTCTGTTACGTTTACGGTTATCTCCTCTAAAAATTCCTGAAAAAAGGGAGGATCGTTAATAAGCAAATGCTTAAGATCATAGAAAGCCAGTTTCTTCAGCATCAATATACGACCGATGCGGCGCTTAAACGACGCTTCCGTGTAATCGCTAAAATCAAAACCGTGAATCTTTTTAACAATATCTATCAGTTCTTTTAGCTGTGCGTCTGTTATAGTCTCTTTAGAAACAGATATATTCATAACTAACTATCCAACCACAATTGCATTAACGATATGAGCCTGTCCATATCAACCGGTTTAGTGATATAATCATTAGCACCGGCAGCAATACATTTTTCGCGGTCATCTTTCATGGCCTTAGCTGTTAACGCAATAACCGGCAGCTTTGTCCACTTGGCTTGTTTGCGTATTTGCCTGGTGGCTTCGTAGCCATCCATTTTAGGCATCATGATATCCATCAGCACAATATCAATATCGGTCACTTCCTCAAGCTTAGTTAAGGCTTCCTCGCCATCGTTCGCTATCTCAACTACCAGGTCGTAGCTTTCAAGTGCACTGCTAAGGGCAAATATGTTGCGCATATCGTCATCAACAATCAGTACCTTTTTACCCTTAATCGCGTCTTTCCCTTTCGTTATCATTTTCTGTTTCGGCTGTGTATTATTTGTTGCTTGTGGGGTGTTTTCGCTAATTTTGTTTAAGAACAGGTTAACTTCATCTATTAACCTATCAGATGACTTACTTGTTTTAACAACCATCGCATTTGCATACTGCATTAAGCGATTTACTGAAGTTTTATCCAATTCCATTGCCGTATTGATGATAACCGGCAACGATGCGAACTTATCAACCTCTTTAATTTTGTCCAAAAGATCAAGCCCTGAGATATCAGGCAGGTTAAGGTCAAGTATCACGCACTGGTAATCATGCTCATGTAGCATGCGGAATGCCGACTCACCGTCAAAGGCCTGATCTACCGTGATTCCCTGGCTTTGCATCAGGTCTTTAAGCGCCTGGCTTTGCGCCTTGTGGTCTTCAACCAGTAATATTTGGGTAAATCTTGTACCGTTTCGCGCCATGATATCGCCAAACAGTTTATCAAGGGTTTCGGTATTAACCGGTTTTTTAAGGAAGCTGATAGCACCCTCTTTACGTACACGATTAGCAGCCGCTTCACCAGCCGACATCAAATGCACCGGTATGTGCAGCGTTTGTTCGTCCTGTTTCAGTTCTTTCAATATTTGCCAGCCATCTTTGCCCGGCAGCATAATATCCAGTATAACGGCATCTGGCTGTTGTTCTTTAATGGCTTCAACCGCATCGGTTCCCTCGTTGATCATTACTGATTTAAAACCATGATCGCGGGCATAATCCTGAAGAATAACTGCAAAATTCGGGTCGTCTTCAACTATTATCACAAACGGCTCATGGGAAGGGTCTGCTTCTTTTTTCGGAACAGATTGAAGAAAGTTTTGAGGCGCCGGCTGGTAAGTTTCAACCGTTGGCACTACATCATCTTCCTGGTTCTCAAAGTGGGCCTCAAACGGCAGGGTAAGTATAAACTCGCTACCCAACCCCGGCTCACTGCTCAGGGTAATGTCGCCGCCTAATAAGGTAGCCAATTCCCTGCTGATAGACAGGCCAAGACCGGTACCCCCGTATTTACGACTGGTAGAACCATCTGCCTGCTGAAATGCCTCGAAAATTATACGCTGCTTATCTGCAGGGATTCCTATACCTGTATCTTTTATTTTAAATGAAACCGTATTTGGCCTTGGGCCCGCAACAGCGCTTACGCTAATTGAGCCGCTCTCCGGTGTAAACTTAAATGCGTTTGAAAGTAAGTTTTTGATCACCTGTTCAACACGTACCTTATCTGTTAAGATGCTTGGTGGCACGCCGGAAGAGCTGGTAGTGAACTTGATATTTTTATTAAGCGCCACCTCGGCAAACAACGATTGCATATCCGATAAGATATCGGTAATGTTGGTAACCTCTGTTTGCATATCCAGCTTGCCTGATTCTATCTTAGAAAGATCGAGAATATCATTGATGAGGGTCAACAGATCGTTACCGGCGTTAAAAATAACGCTTGCATACTTGATCTGGTCTTCCGATAAATTAGCCGGTTTATTATCTTTAAGTATGCGCGCCAATACTAGGATACTATTTAGCGGGGTACGCAACTCGTGGCTCATGTTGGCCAAAAACTCCGACTTGTAACGGCCTGTGGTTTCCAATTCGGTCGCCTTCTGCGTTATCGACTGGCGCGCCTCTTCTATTGCCTGGTTCTTTTCTTCAAGCAAACTGGCTTTTTCCTCCAGTTCGGCATTGATGGTACGCAGTTCTTCCTGCTGTACGCGCAACTCTTCTTCTGATGCCTGCAACATTTCTGTTTTGTTCATCAGCTCTTCGTTGGTTACGCGCATCTCTTCCTGCTGGGCTTCCAATTCTTCTGCCTGTTGTTGGGTCTCTTCAAACAGATCGTGCATAATAGTGCGGGCCTGTGCAGTGTTAACAGCAACTGCTACATCGTTAGATACACGCTCAATGTATTCTTTTACCTGCGCAGATACCTCGCCGCGGAAAGCAAGCTCAAAAACACCCTTTAATTTTTTATCGAATAAAAAAGGCACAATAAAGGTCTCAATGTGCTCATCCTTAACTATTGAGCTGGTTAGTTGCAGGCTATCATTGAGCTTGCCCTTTATTACAGCTGCTTTTTCATCTTTAGCCGCCTGGCCTATCCAGCCTTCTGAGATGCGGATAGTTTGTTTGATCTCCGCGGGATTTGCAAATGCATAAGACGCGTACAGATCAAGGGTTTCTGTGCCATCATTGTACAAATATATGGTGCCACTAAAGGCTTCGGCATAACGGCTCAACTCGGTAAGTACGTTCTCCGATAGTTCTTTCTCAATTTGCTGGCCCTGCATCTTATCGTTTAAGATACCAATGCCGGTAAGCAGCCAATTTTTATCTTCGTTCTCTTTTAATACCTTTTCTAACTCAATGTTAGCAAGTCTTACTTCTTCCTCAACCCTTTTTTGCCTTTTAAAAGTGCCTTGTATGTAATAGAACATTACTATTACGATGGCTAAAAACAAGCAGCAGCCAACCAAGATTATCTGTATAGCTTGTGCCGACGCTTTTTCTGAAGCAGCTTTACGCTGATCGAGCAGTGTGTTCTCAGATACAACCAGCCGGTTGCTGATATCGCGGATGCTATCCATGTTCTGCTTGCCGCCTAAAAACATCTTGTTGGCTACCATATACTCCAGGCCCATTTTCTCACGGGTGTCTATATTGGTTTTCAACACCAGCAACTGGCGGTTCACCAGATCTTTTAAAGAATCTATCCGCCGTGCCTGGGCTGCGTTATCTGAAACCAGGTTACTTAACTGGTAAAGGTTCTCGGTAATTTTAGGTACAGCAGCGTTGTAAGGGTCTAAGAAGGTTTTATTTGCCGTAGCGCCGTAACCGCGCATGCCGGTTTCACCGTCAATTAAAAGCTGTAAAACTTCATTAGAGGTTTTAATAACCTTTTGCGTGTGGTTAACCCATACGGTGTCGTCCTCAAGCTGTTTGATGCTTTTAAAGGATAGTGTGCCAACCAATAATACAAGCAGGATGGATATACCAAAGCCTAACATTACCTGGTTACGAAAGGAAAGCTTGAGCATAGTGTAGATAGTGGTTTATATTGCTACAAATATGTTAAAAAATTACACGCCTTATATACGGTTTGATGTAATAAACAGAGAGGTGGTATTATTGGTTAAACTGTTGCAGATTAACAGGTTTTTTGGTTAAAACTGCACCAACCAGAGAAAGCAAAGCACCTGCAAATAACACATACCAGCCCCACTTAAATGCTATCTGCTTTGCCAGAAATCCGCTTACGCCTTTAAACGGAATAAAGCTGAAAGTGGTTTTAACTTTAAAAACAGCGGCAATAAAAAGCAATGTTACTAAAATAATTGCCGCCCAGGCAGCTATACGGGTAACGTTAACCTGGTTTAGTACTGTACACAAAACACCAATTACCCCTACAAGCATCAGCACCATTCCGTAGGGTTGGTTAAGCTTGTAAACGTTCATGTTAAATAAGTGGAAAGGTCTTAACAGCGGACAAAAGGTGGCCACTATCAAAGTAAGAAAGCCCAGCATGGCTACAAGTGATGAAGGTCGCATAGGGTGATAAAAGGAATTTTTCTTACCTGGTTATTTCCATTTTTTCTGCAAAGTGGGCGCAGTAATCACGCAGGTCTTCTACAATATTCTGCTCGCCGGTTGCACGTAAAAAGGTATCGCCCATGGTTTGCAGCGTTTCGTAGAAAAAGCGCTTCATCTCATCAACGGGCATTTCTTTGGTCCACAAATCAATCTTCATGGTGTTTTTATAGCTGGGGTCCCAAACAGAAAGCATCAGGGCTTTCACCGGTACGGCATCCTCACCTTTTGAGTCTGTTGAGGTCCATACAATTTTCTCAGGCACGTTATTATCGTCAAGTGTAACGGTCAGCTTTATTTCAGCGGTTTTCATTTATAAAGTACTATTTAACAAGGAAAAAAATTATCAGCACCAAAGTTATAAAGCTTAGCTCTACAATCCACAGGTTTTTGGTTATCGTAAAGAAATTGCGGAAAATAAGATCTAAAAATGACACAACAACTCCGAACAGGATAAAGATCCACGCTACTGTAGTGCCCCAGTTTCCGCTTGGCATACCCGTAATTTTGGCGCCGGTAAAAAACAAATAACCTGCTGCAATAAAGAAAAAAGCCGTAGCGAAATTCAGAGGACTTATCCTGAATTTGCGTTGCTGGTTAACGTTTCCGGCCTGATCGTTTTGCTCCGCCATTTTGTTTAGATGGTTTTTTATTACTTGGATGGTTAGGGTTTCGTTTTGCTTTTTCGGCATCAAATTTCTTGTGCTGATTGGCTGATTTCTTTTCATGGAAGGCTCCCTTAAAGTCAGGGTCTTCTTTACGTTTTTGCAGATCTATCTCACGTGCCTGGTCCTGTCGCTCCTGGTAAGGGGTTTCTTCTATAAATACTTCCGCAGGTATTTCAAGCACAGGGATGATCTGGCGAATAAGCTTTTGTATCTTATTTAGATAATACTGTTCAGATGGTGTAGCAAATGTGATTGCAACACCCTTATTATAGGCCCTGCCTGTACGACCTATCCTATGCACATAATCCTCTATTACCACGGGTACATCAAAGTTTATCACGTGACTTACGTCGCTTACGTCAATGCCGCGCGATGCAACGTCGGTAGCAACCAATATCTTTACCTCATCGTTCTTAAAAGAATTGATGGAATTTATCCTGGTGTTTTGCCCCTTATTGGCGTGTAACACTTTTACCTCCGCCTCGCCAAACTTACGTGCAAGAAATTTAAAAACATCTTCGGCCACTACCCTTGTTTTACAAAAGATGATGAGTTTTTTGATATCATCTTCTCTGTCCAACAAGGTCTTTAACAGGTTTATTTTGGTTTTAATATTGGGAACCTGGTATAACTGCTGCTCCACGGTTTCTGCGGCCGTAGCCTGCGGGGTTACCTCAATTACTGTAGGGAACTCCAAAAAATTACCTGCCAAACTATGCACTTTATCGCTCATGGTTGCAGAAAAAAGCAGGTTCTGTCGTTTAACAGGCACAACTTCTAAAATGCGGTTTATCTGCGGCATAAAGCCCATATCCATCATTTTATCAGCCTCATCAAGCACAAGGGTTTGCAACTGTTTTGTAACAATATGGCCGGCAATGTAAATATCCAGGAAGCGGCCGGGTGTAGCCACAATAATATCCACACCTTTATTAACTTGTTCGATCTGTGTTTTTGGGCCCAAACCACCATATAATACCACCGTACGCAGGTCTGTATTGGCTGCAAACGTGCGGATATTCTCCTCTATCTGCATGGCAAGTTCCCGCGTGGGCGATACGATAAGTGCACGCGGGTTTTCGCCTTGGGCATACTTCAATTTCATCAGCAATGGCAACACGTAGGCCGCAGTTTTACCGGTACCTGTTTGTGCTATGCCCATCACGTCCTGCCCGTTCAATATCGGCGGGATTGCTTTTTGCTGTATGGGGGTTGGCTGTGTGTAACCGGCATCGGCAATGGCATTTAATATCTGCCGGTTAAATTTAAAATCATCAAAAGTTTCTGCCATGGGCGCAAAGATAAGGTTTTGGGTTTAGTTAATTAGAGGTTGGAGATTAGAGATTAGTTGAAAGCGTAGAGTGATCACCTACTAATCTCTAATCACAAAGCAACTAATCTCTAATTTTTACCCACTAATCACTATTTTTACCGCCATGTCATCCATCCTCATCAAAGCAGCTACTATAGTTAACGAAGGCAAAGAATTTACCGGCGATGTGCTGGTTAAAGACGGTGTTATTGAACGCGTTGACAGCAGTATCAATATCATTGCCGACCGCGAAATCAATGCGGAAGGCTTGCATCTGTTCCCCGGCGCGATTGATGACCAGGTGCATTTTCGCGAGCCGGGATTAACGCATAAGGGGAATATCTATACAGAATCGCGGGCGGCAGTTGCAGGTGGCATCACTTCTTTTATGGAGATGCCTAACACCGTACCTAACACGCTTACACAAGAACTGCTTGAGGAGAAATACCAGATAGGTGCAAAAGATTCGTTAGCTAACTACTCATTTTTTATGGGTGCCTCTAACGATAACCTTGACGAAGTTTTAAAGACGGATATTAAAAACGTTTGCGGTGTAAAGGTTTTCATGGGCTCCTCAACCGGTAATATGCTTGTGGATAACCGCACCACACTGGAGAATTTGTTTGCCAATTCGCCCATGCTAATTGCTACCCACTGCGAGGATGAGGCAACCATTAGGCGCAATTTGGCCCATTATAAGGAATTGATGGGCGATGACATACCTGTGCGTTACCACCCTATTATCCGTAGTGAGGAAGCTTGCTACCTATCATCATCGATGGCGGTAGAACTGGCTAAAAAACACAATACACGTTTACACATCCTGCACATATCTACCGGTAAGGAGACTCATTTATTTAGCAATGATATTCCGCTTGCAGAAAAACGCATCACTGCCGAAGCCTGCATTCACCACATGTGGTTCAGCGATGCAGATTATGAGACCAAGGGCAATTTCATCAAATGGAACCCGGCAGTGAAAACGGCGGCTGACCGCGATGAGATCTTGAAAGCAGTGCTTGACGGCCGAATAGATGTAATTGCCACCGACCATGCCCCCCATACACTTGCCGAAAAGGAACAAAACTACTTACAGGCCCCATCCGGCGGGCCGCTGGTGCAGCATGCGCTTGTAGCCATGCTGGAGCTTTATCACCACGGTAAAATTACCCTCGCGCAAATAGCTGAAAAGATGGCGCATAACGTGGCCACCATATTCCAGGTAGAGAAACGCGGCTTTGTACGCGAAGGCTACTGGGCAGATCTGGTTTTGGTTAACCTGAACAAACCATGGCAGGTAAACAAAGGCAACATCCTTTACAAATGCGGCTGGTCACCGTTTGAGGAAGCTACTTTCCGCTCGCAGGTGGTGAGCACCATTGTATCGGGTAACCTGGCTTACGAGAACGGCAGTTTCAGCAATGAAAAAAGCGGACAACGATTAAGCTTCGTCCGCTGATGGTGGTAATGTTATTTTTCTAATATTTTCTTTAATCCGCCTAATACCATTTGCCAGTTCTCTTCAGAATGCTTTCTAGATGCTTCGTCTTTTATATTATCCTGCGTTAAGATTAGCGTTGTAACGCCGTCGTTTTCATCCAGCGAATAGCTTACATCGGCGTAGTTCTCCGGCTTATCTTCCGTGCCGCTCATGCTGCTCCAGTAAGTGTACTTTACATATTTACCGGGTTCAATTTCTTTTATGGTGCCCTTATCTTGATAAGCTTTGCCTTCCCACTCGCCGCTGAAGGTGATGGAGCTACCGGGTTTCCAGTCGGAGTTTACGGTGGTGCCAAAGAAGTACTGTTTTACAATTTCAGGATCGGTCAGTCCTTTCCAAACCTCGGCTTGCTGCGCATTAATACTGATACTGGTTATTAATGTGAGCTTTTCCATTTTTTGATATGTTTAGTTTTAATATAACATTACAGCAAAGAAATGGTGTGTGATGACAACTGTATGTCAGGAGGGTATTGAAGTTAAAGTCAAAATTAAAAGTAAAAGATCATGTCATTGCGAGCGATAGCATGGCAGTCTTATAGCACAAGCACACCGATCTTGCCTATGAGATTGCTACGTCGCTGTAGCTCCTCGCAATGACACGGCTTGTAATTACGACATCATTTGATCAGGTTAATCGAGGTTCAAAACAAATAGTCTCCCTACACCGCCACTCCCCCAGCCCTCTTACTCACAGCATCCAGCAACTCCCCAACCCTATCCCTTAAATACGGTGGACTAACAATATCTGCCGAGTCGCCAAACATCATGTACCAGCGGGCAAAGCCTTCGATTGAGTTTGTAAGGAAAGTCATTTCTGTCTGCTCCCCGGCGTCCTTTTCTGATACGAAGCCATTATAATATTTTTGATAACTCAGATACGGCATGGTTTTTTTATCAACCCGCATTATTACCGTTTCTAATTTATGCTCTGATGCCGTTTGGGCGATGTAATCCTTAAGTGTTGGATGTTTGCCTTCAAATTTATCAGGCATTTCCGTTAATGATTGTATCCTGTCGAGTCTGAAATCGCGGTAATCTTTACGCATGCGGCACCAGGCTATCAGGTGCCAGAAACTATCGAGATAAAATATCCCGATTGGCTCGATCTCGCGTTTGGTCTTTACTTGCGTGTAACCGGCCAGGTATTCTATACAAAGCACCGTTTTGCTTATGATACCGTTAAGGATGGTTTGGATGTGATCCTGGTTCTCTATCTTACGTTGTACCGTACTTTTAAAAACCTCGATATTACCTTCCATGCTGTCCAAAAGGTCTTTTTCAGATGTTTTGAGGATAGCCCTTATTTTGTACATAGCGGAGCGATGCTGCGCCGCAGTCGATGCATCCGTCATCTGCTCAACAAACTTTTCTGCAGTAAGAAAAGCGGTTGCTTCTTCGCGGGTAAACATAATTGGCGGCAGCCTGTAACCATCAACCAGCGAGTAACCTACGCCCGCTTCACCTATAACGGGCACGCCGGCTTCTTCTAACGAACGCACGTCGCGGTAAACCGTACGCAAACTTATACCAAACCTTTCGGCAATATCGCTGGCTTTCACTACCCTGCGCGATTGCAGTTGTATTAAAATAGCAGATATACGGTCGATGCGGTTCATGCCTCAAATTAAATAAAAAACACCGTATCTTAGTAAAAATGTTGATTAATTATGGCACAATCTACCGAGGATAATATCATAACATTTGAAAGCTACTACGACCCCATGCTGGCCCATATTGTGCGTACGCGCTTAGAGGATGCCGGCATTCCATGCTTTATTGCTGATGAGAACGTTATTGCTGCCAACCCCTTCTACAATACAGCCGTGGGCGGTATAAAACTTAAAATATTTGAACGTGATCTGGAGCGCTGCCGGGCTATACTTGCAGATGAGGGCGACCTGCATGAGCAGGACCATGTTGAAATAGATGAAGAAGATAACGCGGTTGCCTGCCCGTATTGTGCCTCTACTAATGTTAAACATCGTTTGGCTGATGATACAACAACAGGTATTTCGGGCCTGATTTCAACCCTATCCGGTTTGCTATCATTTAAAGGGAAGAGCGAATGGTATTGCTACAATTGCCAGCGCGAATTTGACTAATAGTTATCCGCTGTTATTTTCGGCGTTATTGCGAGTTAAATTTCATGTATCAAACCTGATACATTATGTACCCTTTGTTTAGGTTTGCTATATTTAACCTATGTATAATCGCCGTAAATTTTTAAAACTTTCTGCAGCAACTGCTTCTGTGGCTGCTATTTCCAGATCAGCAATTGCAAAAAATTTATACAAAACAGCAGAGAAAAAGTTTCCCATTGTAATTTCAACGTGGGATTTTGGTATTGCAGCTAACAAGGCGGCGTGGAAGGTATTAGAAAAAGGCGGCCGCGCGGTAGACGCGGTTGAGGCAGGTGTTCGCATCCCTGAAGCCGATATGAAAAACCATACCGTTGGCCGCGCAGGTTACCCGGACCGTGACGGTTTTGTAACCCTTGATGCCTGTATTATGGACGAGAACGGTAACTGCGGTTCTGTTGCGGCGATGGAAGACATTGCGCACCCTATTTCTGTAGCTCGGTTGGTAATGGATAAAACGCCGCACGTGATGTTGGTGGGCGATGGCGCGCGCCAGTTTGCCATTGAGCAAGGCATTAAACCCGAAAAATTATTAACGCCCGAGTCTCGCGCAGCCTGGAAAAAATGGCTTAAAACTGCAAAATATTCGCCGGTGATGAATATTGAGAACCAGCAAAGCCGCCAGGGCAGCAAGTACAATCATGATACTATTGGTATGCTTGCGCTTGATGCAAAAGGCAACATTGGTGGTGCATGTACAACAAGCGGTATGGCGTTTAAAATGCACGGCCGGGTTGGCGACAGCCCCATCATTGGTGCGGGTTTATATATAGATAACGAAGTTGGCGGTGCCACGTCTACGGGCGTTGGTGAAGAGGTTATCCGGAATGTGGGCAGCTTTTTGGTGGTTGAACTAATGCGCCAGGGCCTTTCGCCGGAGGATGCATGTAAAGAGGCGGTACAACGTATCATTAAAAAGAAGCCGGAAATCGCTAAACAGATCCAGGTAGGTTTCCTTGCTATAAACAAAAAGGGTGAATATGGTGCGTATGCCCTGCAGGATGGTTTTTCTTTCGCTGTTTGCGACAGTAATAAACAGGATACCCTGATCCCCGGAAAATATTTTTATAAAGACGGCAAGTAAATACAATTTGTATTTTTGATGATTCAGTGGTGGATGGTCGTCTTATCCACTCCAACATCTTTACCTTATGACAACAGAATACTCCCACAAAGTTAATCTTGAAGTATGTGCCAACTCAGCGCAATCGGCAATTGCCGCACAGGATGGCGGCGCTATACGCGTGGAACTTTGTGAAAACCTTGCAGAAGGTGGCACTACCCCATCTGCCGGGCAAATACTCTTAGCCCGTAAACATCTGCACATCAAACTTTATGTATTGATAAGGCCCCGCCGTGGTGATTTTTTATATAACGACCTGGAGTACGAGATAATGCAGGCCGATATCCGCAATTGTGTTGAAGCGGGCTGCGATGGTGTTGTGATAGGTATGCTTAAGGCCGATGGCAGTATCGACAAAGAACGCTGCGCCGAACTGGTACGCTTTGCCAAGCAATGGGGACTGGGCGTTACCTTCCACCGTGCTTTTGACATGTGTAACGATCATTTTAAGGCACTGGAGGATATAATCGAGATAGGCTGCGAGCGCATCCTTACATCCGGTGGTAAAACTACCGCAATGGAAGGTGCCAGCACTATTGCTCACCTGGTTGAGCGGGCAGCGGGCCGCATCAGCATTATGGCCGGCAGCGGCGTGACTGAAGGCAACGTTGCCGATTTGGTGCATTACACTAACATTACAGAAGTGCATTCATCTGCCCGTGCTAAAGTACAGGGCGGCATGCAATACAAAAACGACCATATTCTGATGAGCGAAGGCATGAGTGACGAATTTAGCCTTGACCTTACCAGCGTTGAACGGGTAAAAAAAATATTAGAAGAAGCGAATAGGTAACCTAAAATATGTATATCCTTCAATCTCCCTGATAAGGTATTGAAAAACTTATCGTCGTTCCCTCGCCATAAGTGCTGGTGAGACTGATCTCGCCGCCCTGGTTTCGTATCATTTCTCTGCAGAGGTATAAGCCAAGTCCGGTGCCTGGTTTGTGGCCCGCAGCCTGGTAGTAAGGTGTAAATAGTTTTGCCTGCTCCTCCTGCGGGATGCCTGCCCCGGTGTCTTTTACTTCTACGTTTAAGACAAGTTCTTTAGTTAATTGGCTATTAACTGTAATGCCTCCTTTTTCAGTATACTTTAAGGCGTTACTAAGCAGGTTCAGCATTACCTGTTTCAATTTAAAACCATCACCGTTAACGGTTGCAAACACACCATCCTGCTGATTAAAAGAAAGTTGGAGTCCTTTGTTTTCTGCCATAAAGCGCATGGCATCAACCGCATCTGCAATGGCATCACCGGGTACAAAAGGGCCGCTTTTACGGGTTTGTGCATAGCCCTGCTCCAGCTTGCTTACATCCAGCACGTTGTTAACCGTTTCTAAAATTAAGCCTGATGCCAGGTTGATGTTATTGATCCGCTGCTCCTGCTGCGTGGTTAGCTCGGTGCGTTTAAGTGTGAAAACGCTGCCGTTTATAGCCATAAGCTTATTCCTGATCTCGTGGCTCATGATAGCCAGTATCTCCGATTTTTGGCTGGCCAGCTTTACGGCCCTCTTGCTTTCAACTAACAACCGACGTTCTGCCCAGGCAGCACGACGCACGTAGATGAAAAGCATAAAAATAAATACAAGCATGGCAACAGTTGCCACGCCCGAAAAGGTGTTTAGATCACGGGCAGCAGATGAATAAGCCTTTAACGTAGCCTCGCGATTTTGCTGATAGGCCATCCGGTCAATATCATCCAGTTGGGTTATCAAATGCCTTAAACCTGTTAACAGGTTCAGATTAGCTAAAACCAATGCCTGGGCTGACTGGGCAATGCGACCGTATTGTGAACTCAACTCGGTAAGTAGTCCGCTTGCATCCTTACCCGCAATACTGGTTGTAGTATTTGATTTTTGCTTAAGTGTGATAACTTTAACAGATTGCGTAGGCTGAAACGCCTCTCTTAATCGTTTTAAAAGGCTTTTATTGGTTGTTTCCTTGTGTGTAGAAACAATTGAATCAATTTTACTTTCTTTGGTACGGGTGCGGGCAATTACAACAGGTTTACCGCGTAATTTATCTACGGTAGTTACCTTAACCAGTGAATCAAAACTTTTGCGCAGCTCAAAAACCTGCGCCGTTAACTGCATCTTATCCTGCAATATCTTGGCTAACCGCATACTGCTTTGCGGCAGATCTGTTTTTTGGCCTTTTTGATACCTGTCAATAATCGCAGATATCTCTTTGAAGATAGCAGTTGTTTTGTTGTGATAATCCTGCAGCTGACCAACGTCACCAGTACTGCTTGCCTTTTGAAAGCTGTTCTCCGCCAGGTCGAGATCAAGCAATAGAGCACTTATCCGGGAGTTTGAAGAAGGCTGTTTTAGCTGTGCGCTTAAACTATCCAGCTTAACTGTTATGGTATGGCGCAAAATAAATGAGCCAACCGTAACAATTAAGCTGAACAGTAAGAATATAAATACCACACGGTTTATTAAGCCGCCGATGTTACCACGTGTTGTTGCCATGCTTAGATGGCATTACAACAGGCATAACCTAATTAAGGTTTGCATCTGTGCTTTTCTGTGCCTCATCCAGCTTGGCTTTTAACTTTTCGATATCCTCGTTAAGGTCTTTTATTTTTTTTTGATCTTTCTCTACCTTTTCAGCTGCATCTTCTGCATCGCTGGTTTCGTTGGCAGCTTTTTTAGCGGCTTTGGCAGCCTTTTTTGCATCGCCGGCATCACCACCAACTGCGTACACGGCTGCTTTGCGATTTTTTTCCTGAGCCTTGTTAGATTTTACAGAAGCTTCCTCGGCTGCTGCCTGTTCTTCAGGTAGTCGCTCTTGTATCTTAGCGAGTTCCTGCTGAAGGTCTGTAAGCTTTTTGTTTAATTTAAGTATCTGCTGATTAAGCTTAGCCGAATCGTTTTTAGCATAAAGTTCACCGTTACCGGCATAACAGGCTACAGAAAACACCATTGCTAAAGTTGCAGTAATAATCTTTTTCATAGTTGTTCATTTTAAAATTTACTCAAATGAACATCAGCGGGAAAAATTAACAAAACCTGTTCGACGGAAACCCAAGCATGAACGACGAAATACACCCCGAAAACGTTAAAGCCATTCTTCAAAATGCTTGCGGAAAGCATCACGGTATTGCTCGGTAACCGGTATAGTTGTGTTCCCGATCTTAACTGTCATGTGCTGTATAGACTCTACTTTTGCAGGGTTGATGATAAACGAGCGGTGGATACGGATAAATCCGTGCGGTGTCAATTTATCTTCGATGGATTTAAGGGTGGATAAAGCGGTGATCATCCCGGTTGTAGTGAAAACTTTAATATAATCTTTAAAACTTTCCACGTAGAGTATATCAGCAATACCAACTCTTACCAGGGCATGCTCAACTTTTAAGAAAAGATGGTCGGTTAACGCTTCGGCAGGTTTAACTGCTTTGGAAATTGATAATGCTTTGGTTGCGGCCTTGTAAAAATCCGGGTATTGGAACGGCTTTACCAGATAATCGATCGCATCAACTTTGTAGCCGTCTAATGCATATTCTTTAGAACCGCTTATCAATATCACCTTTGGAATAGTGCCTGCACTGCCGTTCTTGAGCATACCGGCAAAGGTAACGCCATCAATACCCGGCAGATTGATATCCAAAATAAGAAGAGCAATACCACCATTGCTGAGGGTAGGCAAAGCTTCATCTGCGCTGTAAAAACTGCCGGCCAGATGCAGGAAAGCTGTTTGCCTTACCATATCACATACGTAGGCGTTTACTTCTTTATCATCATCTACCACCAGGCAGTTCAGCGTTTGTTCCATCAGGCTAAAATACAATTGTATACAATGTACCGCAATAGTTGGTGGAGAACTCGTCGGCCAAGGTGTGGATTCTGTCGTTCGTCATAAGCTCTCCGGCGAATACCCTGTTCTAACGGTATTAACCGCTCTATTTTTGCTGATGATAAACGAAAGTTTGTCTGGTGTATACCCCTCACTACTATAACATCCCGGGCAGGTGTGACGTTCACATCTGCCCTTTTTATGCAGAATTTAATAGCTAATAGCTATATTTCAAATTTCTGCAACTTTTATGTTACTCTGACGGTTATTTGGTTTTTAAAGATCACAGTATGTCATCAGTAGCCGTTCATAACCCCACACGCGCTAAAAAAACCAACGTTGGCGCATTATTAGAGGCGCTCAATTTTTTTATGGCCGATATGCAGGCCGGGATAGGCCCATTTTTGGGTATTTTCCTGCTTGCACACCAATGGAAAAGCGGGGCCATAGGCACCGTAATGAGCCTCGGCGGCATAGCCGGTGTGCTGGTTACCATCCCTGCGGGTGCTCTTATCGATCAGACTAAGAAGAAAAAGCTCTACGTTATTATTCCCGGCGTATGTACGGTGCTGGCATCGGCAGTCATACTGCTATCGCAGGATTTCTGGATAGTAGGCCTATCGCAGGTTGCAACAGCCATTGCAGGTGCCGCAATAGTACCGGCTGTAATGGCCATAACTTTGGGCATTGTAAAACAAAAAGGCTTTAACCGGCAAAATGGCCGTAACCAGGCCTGGAACCATGCCGGTAACATGGTTGGAGCAGGTTTATCAGGTTTATTGGGAATGCTTTATGGGATGCATGCCATCTTCTACCTATCGGCTGCTTTTGGTGTAATGTCCATAATTATCGTGTGCACCATCCCATCTAAGTCCATTGATGACCGCGCCGCACGTGGCATAAAAAATGGCGACGAGGGTGATAAAGCAAGCCAGTTTAAAGCGTTGTTTGAATGCAAACCACTGTTATTACTTGCCGCGGCATTGGCCTGTTTCCACCTTGGTAATGGTGCTATGCTGCCCTTATACGGCTTGGGGGCGGCAAGCCAGAATAACGGCAATGCCTCTATGTTTGTGGCCATGACCATTGTGATAGCGCAACTGGTAATGATAGGCGCATCAATTGTTGCCATGAAAATGGCTGATAAACAAGGCTACTGGCTGGTAATATTTCTGTCCTTCCTGGCATTGCCCGTCAGGGGACTGATAGCATCCTACCTGAATTATCATATCGGGCTTTACCCTGTTCAAATGCTTGATGGTATTGGGGCCGGTTTGCAAAGTGTTGCCGTCCCCGGCCTGGTGGCGCGCATACTCAATGGCACCGGGCGTATAAACGTTGGCCAGGGCGCGGTGATGACGGTGCAGGGCGTAGGAGCGGCACTAAGCCCGGCTATTGGCGGGTGGCTGGCCCAGGAAACAGGCTTTAAACCGGCGTTTATGATATTGGGCCTGTTTGCCGTAGTTTCGATAGTTATTTGGTTGGCTTACCGCACACAATTGCGTAAAGCTTGTGATAACGATTGTATTTCATAAACATGAACCATTACATCATTTGGGCAATTTCAATAGTTGCAATTGCCGGCGTTATCATCAGGCCTTTTAAACTTCCGGAAGCGGTTTGGGCAGTAGCCGGCGCTTTGATATTGTTTATCACTGGTTTGATCTCGTTTAAAACCGTAACAACAGGCGTTGGCAAAGGCACTGACGTTTATCTTTTCCTTAGCGGGATGATGCTTTTGTCTGAAGCCGCCCGTGAAGAAAAACTTTTCGACTGGATAGCTTCTTATACGGTAAGGGCCTCCCGAGGATCCGCTGAGCGACTGTTCCTGCTTATATTTGTAGCCGGTACGGTTGTTACCGCTTTACTCTCCAACGATGCCACGGCAGTTGTGCTTACGCCGGCGGTTATTGCATCGTGCCAGGCTGCGGGTGTTAAAAATAACCTGCCCTATTTGCTTATTTGCGCCTTTGTTGCAAATGCTGCGTCTTTCCTGCTTCCGATATCAAACCCTGCCAACCTGGTTATCTATCAAAAAGAACTGCCATCGCTGTTAACCTGGCTGGGGCATTTCTTGCTGCCGTCAATCGTGGTTATCGTACTTACTTACGTGGTGCTTAAAAGGCTGCAGAATAAATCACTGAAAGAAACTTTTGAATCTGACCTACCCCAACCTGTGCTTAGCAAAACAGGTAAACTTGCACTTTACGGCATCATATTAACCATTGTTGTTTTATTAACCTGTTCTGCGCTGGATATTCAATTAGGCTGGCCAACCTTTATCACCGGTTTATTATGTACCGTCCTCATCAGCATTACTTCAAAAAAATCGATGGGTGTTTTTTTGAAACAGGTTTCGTGGGGGGTGCTGGCGTTGGTTGCAGGGCTTTTTGTTATAGTAGAAGCACTTACGCAAACCGGTGTAACACATATGCTTGCTGACGCGATGTTTGGCAATGCCGCCGGACACGATAAAACTGCATCTTTCTTGACCGGTAGTGGTTTAGCCGTAGCCTGTAATTTGGTGAATAACCTGCCTGCCGGTTTAATTGCCGGTGAGATCTCGCAGATGTCTCATATATCAGATCTGATCCGTAAGGCGATATTGATAGGCATCGACCTTGGGCCAAACTTATCTGTAACCGGTTCGCTTGCCACCATTTTATGGCTTAACGCCTTACGACGTGAAAACATCAACGTTACTGCTATGCAATTTTTAAAGTATGGTGTATTTGTAATGCTGATACCGCTGATAGCCGTGTTATTGCTGTTGCCTTACATCAGCTTTTAAATACGATAAAATCAACGTTTAATGGCACTAACCTTGAGTTTGCGGCTCTTTAAAAATTGCTGCGTTTTGATGTTTTCCCACATGATGAGCTTTTCCTCTATGCGGTAAAACGCCCTGATGTCACCATCTTGCGAAACTACCAGGCCCAGGCTGCCCGGATGATTCCAGCAGTAGCCTATCATTGACCTGTGGCGTGTGCCAAAGTGATTAGGGTCTGCCGGAATAAGTGATTTAGGCGTTGCAGTGGCCGTAGGCGACACATAGATCTTCCTGGGCATTTTTTTGGATTTGAGCACACCGCCAAAGCCCTTTGATACCATATCGCGATCAAACACCAGCACCCCATCCACACAGGTATGCGATGCCAGGAAAGCGATGCAGCCCTTTATCTCATCGGCTATTTGTTGCCTGCAAAACAACGAGCGCGATTCTTCCTGATAGTGCTCTTTGGCAACAGACCTTTTCCCGGCTTCCAAATGTTCATCTATCAGCGTTTCTGCCACGTAATTATTTACGGTTTCGCGGGCAAACTTGCTGATAGCGATCTTTAGTCTATCGTAATGCACCTTGTATTTCAGGTCGATATCCTCTTCACTATCGGTTATCAGTATGCCGCCACCGTGGTGATAGTTTTGCACCCGTAACAACAAACGCGATAGGGTTTGGATCCATAAGCCATTGGCAAAGGTCTCCCAATCTTCAAAATCTTCTGCCGCATGGCTCTCTGCCAAAAAGGTTTTAAGATCATCCTTTAAATGCCCCGCGTTATCTTTTAATATCTTGGATACCGGCCCGATGGTGAAAACATCCAGATACCTGGCTATTAAAATGTTTTGTTTAAGTGTTGCCAGCAACTCATAATCAAACATCACATCAAGCGTCCCTATATCATTAACCAAAACCTGGAAAATACCGGGCTGCTCGGAGCCAAAATCAGATTCGTAATTTAAAAAGCTCTGATAATGCAGCATTTGGTCTATCATCCCCCAGATGTACAGTTTACCGCTATCATCGTAATAAACGGCAAGTGAAGTGGTAGACGGGTCTGCTGCCTTTGATAGCTTTACAATATTTTTAACAGTAAACTCGGTGCGTTTATCAAACTTTATTACACTCCAGCGTTCGGCAACTGGGTTTTTAGGCGGGCGGGGATCGGGATTATTGGGATCGATCAGCGTAACAGTCACTTTTACAAGATCACTTTCCTCTGTTCGCATGCTGGCAAAGAAAACGCACTCAAAAAGATCTTCGAGCACGGATAGTGTTGGTACAGGCAGCGCTAATTTACTGTGCCGCAGCTTCTCCATCACGTGCAGGGCCAGGTCTTTAGGTTTCGCGTTTGCCATTGGCATAATTAAGATATTAAAATTTGCGCCGGATACAGGCAGCATCGGTTAAGGTAGTAATTACCCTCGATAGTTATAACAGCATTTTTTAACAGTTGTAAAACTTAATTGTTCGGGCTTGTAATTTTACGCAGCATGCAACAGCGGAAGACCGGAGAAAATTACGCTTCAGTTGCTTGAGCACGTGGCACAGTTGTTTTGCCGGTAATGCGCTTTAATATTTGTTTGAGCACCGTTTCATAAACAACGTATGCCACAAATATCAAATAACCCGGCTGCAAACCGGTTTGGTTAACAGTACTTACGTTATAAGAAGCGCTGTGCATGTTAAGTCCTGATAACTGACTTTGTAGAATGCCGTTAAGACCAATATAGGTCATGAGGATACCTACCACCATTACATCCGCAATATTCCACTTTCCCGACTCGAGCGCAAGGTAGCGTACCACTTTATTTTCAGACAAACGCTGATTACCTGACACATACATACCTGTTGCAATTAATATAAGCACCGGAAGGATAACAACAAATAATAACAGCAAAATACCCACTGCAATGGCATCGGGTTTAGGCTGGCTAAGCAGCACCCAAATGATCTCCATGATACTTTTGTTTTGGTAAAACAGCACCTGGTTGGTAAAGCCTATCTTCTCGCCAAGCAACATAAAATCAAGCGAACTTATCCGCGCATCTACTTCTATGATAGAAGCCGTTACCCCAACCGCAAGCAGCACAAATGCTATACACAACGATAGCACAAACAAAGTAGTCCTGAGATGGACAGCGTTACGCAACAACCACCACAACAGCAATGCAAATACCACGCAGCCAAACATGGCATATGCATACCGGTATATCAAAGCCGTCATTTCCTTGGCCTCTTTATCTAACTGTTTGTTAAATTGCTCCACATTTGTTACCCGGTATTTGCGGAACATGAATTTAGTTAGGGTAGTATGCGCTTCGGCTGTGCTATCATAAGTTTGACGGCTTAGCTGGCCTATTTTGCTTGTAACTATTCCTTTTAATCTTTTTGTGCTGGTGGGACTGTTTACTTTGGTAACAATGGTTCGCGCGAAGCCCGGCACCTGCGCACGGATGTCGTCAACATCTACAACCGCGTTAAAAGCCAGCTTTTTAAGTTTACCGCCCAATGATTTTTGCGGCTTATTAAACTCAGCAACGGTAGATGTTACCAGTCCGTTCAATTGCTTTTCAACTGCGGCCTGCATTTGCTGCTTTTGTTTCCGGGTCATTTTGTACTCGGTAACCTGGCTATCCACCACCCCTACAATCTTATCGCGCCATTGATCAACTGAGAAAATCCCGAACGTGATATTATTGATAGCGCTGTAATCCTCTTTAAGCTGTTCCTGGCGTTTAGACAGTACATCAACCCAATAGCCACAAAAAACCTCTACCGCTAAAAGCAATATAAGCCCGGCAGCAAGCAGGATGTTAGCCCTTTTGCTGTCAGCAGAAATATGTTTAGCGTTGGTCATTCGTAATTATAATAAGTTAATGCGCGTCGTGCGGTGTTATAAATTTCAATATGGTTGATAGTATCAAACCGTAAACAACAAAGCTGATGAATATGATGTAGCCTGGTTGCAAAGCGGTATTATTTGTGGTGATGATGGTAAGCGGCTCACTCTGGATATCCAGCATAGCTAACTGGCTTTGCAGCAAACCGTTCAGTCCGATAAATACCATCAAAATAGCGATCACGATAACATCGGCCATACTCCACTTCCCAGATTGGAAAGCAAAGTATTTGATAAACCTGTTCTCGGCAATTTTCTTTTTGCTGAGCAAGTGTATCCCTGTTGAAGATAATTTCATTACCGGGAACAGGATACTGAAAACAAGGATGAGGATACCCACTGCTATAGAATCGGGCTTGGGTTGTTTTACCAGCACCTCTACCACATCCAATATACTTTTACTTTGGAAGAACAGCACCTGGTCTTTAAATGTCACATGTTCGCCCAACAGCACAAAATCCAGCGAGCCTATCCGGGCATCTACTTCTAACATTGACGCAGTAAGGCCTACACCTAATAAGATAAATGCAAACAGTAACGACATGATGAACAATGCCACATGCAGTTCGGTGCGTTTACGTAGCAACCACCACAATAACAACACAAATATCACACAGCCCAACATCACGAATGAATAGTTATACATCCGTGTTCTTATCTCGCTTAAAGATGTGTTTAGCTTTTTGTTGAGAATATCCTGACTCTTTACATGATATTTTTTGAAAGCCACGTTCATGATAGAATCCTTAACAGAAAGTGTGCTATCTACATAAGCGCTCTGCTCAAGTACGGCAACTTTGCCCAATGCCAGCTTGCTTAGCTGTTTTTTATTGTTAGGATTATCAGCCTGGGAAATTATTTTCTTGGCGAAAGCCGGCACCTGGGCTTTAATGTCATCAGTATTTACAAAGGTTTTTATTGCAAACTTTTTAAGCTTGCCACCCAATGATTTAGGCGGACGGTTGAGGATACCCTCTGCCTTGTTGATCAACGCCATAATGATCTGCTCAACCTCTTTCTGCAGATCTTTACGCTGTTGTTTGGTCATCTCAAAATGCCTCACCTGGTGGTTGATGATGCCTTTTATGTCGTCCTTCCATTGGTCTACTGAGAATAGGCCAAGCGTAATGTTATTAACGTTTGAGTAATCTGTTTTAATTTCTTCCTGCTGTTTTGAGAGTTCGTGCAGGCGCCAACCGGCATAACCCTCAACACAAAGCAATGCAGCCAACCCGAATATAAGCAGGAGGTTATAAAGCGTTTTTTGTTTTGAGGTTTGCGTTTTCAAGTTAATGAAGATTAGCAGGTTTTTGGTTGATAACTTTATAAAAGATTAAATGTTTTAGTAGTTAAGCATAACCTCACTCTTTTTATGCGGATAGATCGACGTTTATGAGCCTTCAACCGTATTTCTTTTTCCAATCCCGTTTTTGTATGGTATAGCTTTCATTCGCTTCGGCGGCTTTCCATTTGTCGTAAAATATCTTAGCGGCTTCTGCTTTCGCGGTTTCACCTGTTCCCCGTTCTAATTGCTGGTAGTTGTGGTCGGCATCATATTTTTTGCCGCCTTTGTAGTTTGCGTACCTCCGGGCGCGGGTGTAACCCATTTGCAAATATTTACGACTCATATCTGCGCCAACAAAGTCGCCTTTGGCAAGGTATTGTTCAAACAGTTCAAATATCTTATCACTGCTTTCGCGGGCTATCTCAGGTGTCTTGAATCGCCAGTATTTCCCTATTTCGCTTTTGTAAGGTTCGCATATTAAAACACCTTGTTCTCCCTTGCCTACCCTGTATATTTCCGGGTGCTTCCGGTAATCTACGTCAGGCTTCCATGGATAGCTGTTATTATCAAAATCAAGATAGCTTGGGCGTGGCATGATGTGGGAACGTATCACTACGTTAAAAGTTCATCTGATAATTAACACTCGCTCCGAAAGAGATCACGTAAAATCCAACAAGCCCCTTAACGCCTAATTAATACACATAAGCTACCTTGCGGTATGGACAGAAGAATAGCACTCAAGTCAATAGGCGCGGGTTTATTAGCACCCGCATTAGCAAAAGCAAATATCAACAGTACCGCAAAACCGGTAATGCGCATAGCTCATATCACCGATGTGCATTTGAAAGACCAGTTTGGCGCACCTGCTAAGTTTGCGCGATGCCTGCATCACCTGCAGAAACAAACACCGAAGGTTGACCTGATCCTGAACGGCGGCGATATAGTTTTTGACATGAATAAGGAGCAGCTCAGCACTATCGACGCGCAGTGGAAACTATATAAAGGCATCATCCAAAATAATTGCAGCCTGCCTGTTAAGTACTGCCTTGGCAACCACGACATTTGGTGGCAGGAAGATAAAAAAGATCTGTCTGTGTATGGTAAGCAATATGCCATGGCCCAGTTGCAGCTTACAAAACCTTATTACAGCTTTATTCAAAACGGTTGGAAGTTTATCATTTTAGATAGCGTACACCTGGATATTGATGGCACCTGGTACATTGGTAAGTTAGGCGACGAGCAGTTTAATTGGCTGGAGAGTGAACTGCAGCAAACCGATGCAAAAATGCCGGTGCTGGTGATGTCGCACATCCCGATATTAACGGCAACTAACCTGATCGATGATCATGTGGTGAACAAATGGGTGATGCTTGGTGGTGATATGCATACCGATACAGCTAAGATCATTTCGCTGTTTTATAAACATCCAAACGTTAAGCTTTGCCTCAGCGGGCACATTCATCTGCGCGAAAAACTGGTTTATAACAATATAACCTACATTTGTGATGGTGCAGTGAGCGGCGCATGGTGGGAAGGTAACCGCCGCGAAACCCTTCCGGGTTATGGGCTGATAGACCTTTATGCCGATGGCAGCTTTAAAGAAAAATACATAATATACTAATACTCCATTTTGCTACGTTTGTGGGTATAATAGTACCCCTATTATATGGAGAAGAAAAAGAGCGTTAAGTATCTATACAACGCTATATTTGCAAGCCTGCTTTTGGCTATATTGTTTGTACCGCCCGTTAAGATATTGGTGATAAGAGGCTTGATGAAGATAGGGCTTTTTAGCCCGGATATTAAGCAAACCGGAAACACTGCAGGGCTACCTGCTATTAGCATTGAATATCCGGACAGGAAAAAAAGGGAACTGACCGATTTTAAAGGTAAGGTAATTTTCATCAACTTTTGGGCTACCTGGTGCCCTCCGTGTATTGCAGAAATGCCGGCTATCGATCAGTTGCATGAGCAGTTAAAGGCTGATACCAACATTATTTTCCTGATGATAGATGCCGACCATAATTTTGGAAAATCCATACCTTTTATTCAAAAACATGGCTATGGTTTACCGCTGGCACAGGCAAATTCTTATGTACCCGATAATATATTGGGCAGTGCACTGCCAACTACCGTTGTGTTTGATAAAACCGGCAAAATGGTTTTCAGGCACGAGGGTATGGCCGATTACAGCGATGATAAATTTGCAAAGTATATAAAGCAGCTGGCGAATGCAAAATGATCATATTTAGCTGATGACGTAAATTGATCTGCGGTTAAGTCGCTTTCCGGCAAAACAAGATAAACCAAGAATCACCTGGCTCAACAAAAATTTTGTTATCAGGTTATTCCGGCTCGTGCAGTGCTTCAGTATGCTTACCCGAGCGGCTGTTCACCAGTTGGTTAGTTACATCTATTAACTCCGTAAGATCAAAAGGTTTTGGCATAAATTTGTCGCAGCCATAGTCGCCAAGCGACTGAAGCACTTTGGGATAAGCCGACATGATGATCACCGGAATGTGTTTAGACGCATCAGCCGATTTGATCTGGTGGCAGATATCTCCACCGTTTATTCCTTCCAATAAGTAATCTATGATAACAATATCGAATTGTTCTTTAGCAAGTGTTTGCTCGTAACCATCACTGTCAATCAACGTTACAGTATCATACCCCTCATAACTCAGAGCTTCCTGAATAACGTCCAGCACATCGTGGTCATTATCAATTATCAATATCCTCTTACCCATTACTTTCCCTTAACACTTAAATTTAAATACCGGTTTACAATCATAATACCTGTATTAACAGGTTTTTGGCGAGAAGGCGATGTAAGCCAACGCTGAGCTCAGTAGTTGTGAAACTTTTCGGACTACTATCAGTGGCCTTACAAATGCCTTTTTACTTTTTATTCCCAATAAAACCAAGTAGCCCAGGTTATTGTTTTAATTAAACCATCTTCTCAATAGAAAAACAGGCATACCTGGCGTTTATCATGCACAAATCATTTTCCAAAATGCTGTTGCCAAAAAAAAGCGTCTTTAGTATGTTTGGGCATCAATTTTTAATGATGACTGATAAGCTGAACCTGGTAGAAATTGTCTCTAAACACGTGCTTTTACAACAAAGCCGCAAGGCTTTAAAAGGACGCTGCCCTTTCCATAAAGATGAAACCACATCGTTAATGGTGATACCTGCAAGTAACGTTTTTAAATGCTTTGGCTGCGGCGTTGAAGGCGGACCAATAGAATTTTTAATGCACCTTGAAGGTAAGAGCCGTAATGAAATTGTAGGCAAGCTTGCCCAAAAAAGTTTCCCGAAAGAAAAGATGGCTTATTAAGGATCGGCTAAGCTTTGGGCTTAATCTTTCTCTTTTTTAACCAGCATTTTTTGCAGCGATAAACTATCGCCTTTAAACACGTCGAAATCAACCGTGTGGCCTATGCCGTTAATATGGCCGGTTTCAGAGTGTTGCCAAAAGCGCCAGTTTGCATTGCCGAGCACTTTTAATTTTGGCTGGTTGTAATGTGCTATCCAAAGCGGGTAATCATCAAAATGCCCGCGCAGGTAATCGTTATAAAAACTAATGCCTGTGTAGATAAGGGGCTGAACGCCAGTTTTTGATTCTATGAACAAAACATAATCCTTAAGCTCTTTGCGCATAGCCTCCGGCGATTTGCCATCAAGCCGTTCAATATCAACCACTGGCGGCAGGTCGCCGCTTTCAACCTGTACATTCTGCAAAAAGAAACGCGCCTGCCACAGGCCATTTTTTTTAGGGCGAAAGAAATGATAAGCGCCGCAGCGCATCCCCACTTTAGCCGCCTCGCGCCAGTTACGTTTAAAATAAGGGTCTACGGTCAGTAATCCTTCTGTTGCTTTGATGAACGCAAAACGCACGCTTACTCCATCCTCACGCATAGTGCTCACCTTTTGCCAATCTATCTTGCCCTGTGCGTACGAAACATCAATCCCATGTATGCTGTAACCCTCGGGTATGGCTATGCCGAAGCTTTTGTAAACCCGGCCCGATGCTGGCGTACCCAGATCCTCAAACCAGCGCCAGGTAGATGAGAATAGCTTAAACACGTAACCATAGTAAAACGGCGAGAACAAAATTGCAAATGCCAGCACTGCGATATACCACTTAAGATAAGCATAACCACCCTGGCTTTTTTTCTTTTTACGGCTTACAGGTTTACGCTTTACCGGCGAAGTTTTTTTAGCGGGTGTTCTTTTTTGAGGAGCAGGCACGTGCAAATATAGGGCGTGCGGATGGAGTTTAAACCTATTAAAGTTACAAAGTTGAGCAGCTTTAGCTTAAAGTTTAAATTTCCTCCCTTGGGTGGGGTATGTTGATTGTAGCAATGGCAGGGAGGGGCTTATTCGCTTGTAGAAACCCCTCCCTGCTTTTCACGCACGTACCTGCCCACCCCTCCCCAAGGAGGGAATGAAAATTCAATACCACAGCAACTGGCGATCTTGGATATATCATTTTCAGAAGATATATGTTATTTACACAGTACAAATCAAATGCAGCACTATTCCCTCCCTTGGGAGGGGTGCGGCGGCTAATGCGTAAAGGCAGGGAGGGGTTTCATTGCGTGGCTAACCCCATCCTTACCCCCTCCCAAGGGAGGGAATCCCCAATTACCGCTGCTATCTACATTATCCTCGCCTGCCTTACCTTGTTACCACTTCAATTGTACCACCTGTTTTAAACAGGCTATGGGGTACAAAGTAGCCTTTGATGGATTTACCGTTAACTTTAATGTCTTTTAGGTTGCGGCTTTTGCCCGGTTTTTTTATGGTGAGCACTTTGCCGTTGCTTGTTGTCCATTTCACTTCATCAAATAACGGAACGGTAACCAGATATTGCGGATCAGTTGCAGAAAAGGTGTATAAACCCAATGAGGTTAGCACGTACCATGACGACATCTCACCTGCATCATCCATTCCGCTCAATTCCAAACCTTCTTTACCGATGCCGTAAAGATTTTTCATGATGTAATCCAGCTTTCGTTGAGATTTCTCCGGTTTGCCTACGAAGTAATAGGCAAACGGCGCTTCATGATCTGGTTGGTTTCCCTGGCAGTACTGGCCTATCATGGTCTCTACGTTACGGGCTTTGTACTCGGGGTTCCATGGTACGGTGAACAGTGAATCCAATTTAGCCTCAAATTTCTTTTTACCTCCGTAAAGTTCTACCAGGCCGGGCATATCATGCGGTGCATAGAATGAAACCTGCCAGGCATTAGCCTCGCGGAACATGTATTCATAATACGGGTATTGCGGATTGAAGTTTTGGATCCACTCGCCGTTTGGCTGCCTGCCGCGCATAAAGTTTACGCGCTTATCAAACACATTTTTGTAGTTTTTAGAGCGGGCCATTAGTATGCGGTAATTAGCCGTATCGCCTAAAGCCTTGGCCAATTGCGCAACGGAATAATCATCATAAGCATACTCCAGGGTTTTTGATACGGATGCTTTTCCTTTTGTCTCAACGTTAGGGTTTGGCTGCTCCGGTTCGGCAATGTATCCGTTCTTGATATACTCGCTGATGAACGGACGTGTACCGCCCTCGATGTTAGCATTACGCAGCAACAAGCGGTAAGTATCTTTGATATCAAAATCGGTTATGCCGCGCAGGTAAGCACCTGCGATAGATGATGCAGCATGGTCGCCATGGAAAAAGGTGGGGATAAAGCCCGTTTTATCGCCATGATCTTTAAGGGATTTGATCACATCCGTAGTAACCTTTGGAAAAAGCAACCCCAACAAAACATCCTTGTTACGATAAGTATCCCAAAGCGACGGATCTGTATAGTAACGGAAATCGCCTTTCACTACTTGCTTTTTAACATCGGTGTACTCGCCGTTAGCATCACTTCTTAAACAAGGCCACAGCAGTGAGCGGTACAGCGATGAATAAAACATACGCCTATCTTTTTCCTCTCCCCCTTTAACTTGTATTTTGGCTAAGGTATTTTCCCAGATGTTGGCGGCATCTGTACGCACCTGCTCAAACGTTTTGTTGCCTAACTCTTGCTCCAGGTTTAGCTTAGCGTTAGCCATGCTCACAAACGATAGACCTATTTTAACCTCAACGGGCCCTTTGCTTTGGTTGCTGATGTGTGCCAGGGCATAACCATCACGCTTGCCTTCGTTGCGTTTCTCTACGCTATCTATCTTACTGTTTACAACGGCGTAAAAGTAGATCACTTCGCCAACGTTCTGGTAGCCTTGCAGGGCATTACCAACTTGCTCTATTTTCCAATCGTTAACCCTGTTGTTGGCTTTAGCAAGGTCAAATAATATACTTCGGTCTGTATTGCTGTCAAACTCGTAACGGTGAAAGCCGGCACGTAAGGTTGATGTAAGGCTCACGTTTACTTTTTGATCATTAAGATAAACCCGATAAAACCCCGGCGAAGCACTTTCTTTTTGATGGCTAAAGTGAGAGCTAAATTTGCCGCCTTTACCGCTAACAGGCATCAGTGGCACGTTGCAAAGGTTCCAATGGCCTTTATTTGTATGGGTAAAGCCTAAAATGGTATCGTCCTCATATTGGTAACCTGCACCTGATCCGTATTGGGTAATAGGGCTCAATTGTACCATGGCATTTGGCAATGCACTGCCGGGGAAAGTTAAGCCAGCCCATGAGCGCCAGTCTTTAGGTAATTCGTAGCCCAATATTTTAGGGTCGTTCATAGGCGCGGTGCCAATGAAGGTATTTACATACGAACTAAGTTTTCTTTGCTGTGCCTTCAAAGTTGTTGCAGACGTTAGCAGCAGGGCCACCGCCAATTTTAAGGTAGTACTGTTTCTCATTATAAAGGTTTATAATAGTAAGATGTTTAAAAGACAGTTATCCCCCAAAAACAATTGCCTTAATAGTTGATTTTATTAATATGAGCAAACAGCACAAAACCATACCGAACGAACCCGAGGAGATGCCGGCGCACATTGAAGGCCCGGAAATAACCCGGCCCGGAGACCCGAAAACGCCTGAGATACCTAAGGAAGCGCCCGATGATATACCATCCGAGATCATACCCGAGCCAAATAAAGACCGGGACGATGGCACTGTGCATCCCGGGTAAAAGCACTGACAAAAGTTGATCTGTAAACTTTTTTCAGGACGGTTCGAGTCTATCAGCGTTCACCAGTGTTCACGGTGTTCACAAGTGTTCATGCCGTGAACGTGAACGCTTATTGGGTAAAATCACATAAAATACTGTATTACAGATCAAAAGCTCTTTTAATACCCAATTCCAAACCTCTCAGCTCTGCCAGCCCGCGCAGTCTACCGATAGCAGAGTAACCCGGATTGGTGGTCTTGTGGAGGTCGTCCAGCATCTTGTGCCCATGATCGGGCCTGAAGGGCATGCGCGTATCCTTACGACCTTCCGTAATGCGTTTCTTTCGTTCTTCAAGTAAAGCTTTCATCACCTCATACATATCTACATCCCCGGCAAGGTGATCTGCTTCGTAAAAATTGCCAAATTCATCGCGTTTGGTGCTGCGCAAATGTATAAAGTGTATGCGATCAGCCAGGCGCTTTACCATAGCGGGTAAGTCGTTACTTTCAATTACACCGAACGAACCGGTGCAAAAGGTGAGTCCGTTGTGGCGGCTATCTACCGCGTTATAAATGTCAATTATATCCTGCTGGTTGCTCACTACTCGGGGCATTCCCAATATATTGTAAGGCGGGTCATCCGGGTGGATGCACATCAACACCCCTGCCTGCTCCGCAGCGGGGATCACCTGCTTTAAAAAGTAGAAAAGATTGGATTTCAGCGTAGCGGCGTCAATACCATCATAAGCGGCCAGTACTTTCAAAAACTGTTCTAAAGTATAGCCTTCCTCTGCCCCCGGCAGCCCGGCAATGATATTTTTGCTGACGAGCCTTTTTCCTTCTTCGCTTAATTCATCAAAATATCTTTGAGCGCATTCCCGGATGGCTTCTGGATAGCTTGTGGCAGCGTTTGGCCGCTTTAATATATGGATATCAAAAGCCGCAAAATGGCTCATATCAAACCGTAAGGCTGTAGAACCATCGGGCATGCGATACTCCAGATCGGTACGCGTCCAATCCAGAACAGGCATAAAATTGTAACAAACGATATCGATACCGCACTGCCCCAGGTTAAGCAGTGATTGTTTGTAATTTTCGATGTAGCGTTCAAATTGTCCTGTGCGCTTTTTGATATCCTCATGCACCGGCACACTCTCCACTACCGACCATGTTAAACCGGCGGCTTCTATCTCGTTCTTACGCTTAAGTATTTCAGCTACAGGCCAAACTTCTCCGTTAGGGATATGGTGCAAAGCAGTAACCACACCGGTTGCCCCTGCCTGTTTAACATCACTTAAAGAAACCGCATCATGAGGGCCGTACCAGCGCCAGGTTTGTTCTAAACTCATACCGTAAATAACAAAATTAATTACTCATATGCATCATCGAAAAAATTGAACAAAAATCTGTTTGCTTTTTCATTTTAGCCTGCATTATACTACATTGCCATCCTAAGGCATTATAACCTTACCAAACGGTTAAGCATCGTATAAGCCAATACACCTATGAACAATTCATTTTCGCTTGACGGGAAAGTTATAATAGTTACCGGCGGCACCGGCATTTTAGGCAACGCTTTTATTAACGGCATTGTTGAAGCAGGTGGTGCAGTTGGCGTCCTGGGCCGCAATAAACAGGTTGCCGACGAGCGTGCTGCAGCTATTAATGCAAAAGGCGGCAAAGCTATCGCCCTCATTGCAGATGCGCTTGATGAAGCAGCGCTTACACAAGCCAAAACGCAGATATTAGATAAATTTGGCCGCATAGATGGCCTGGTTAATGGCGCAGGCGGCAATATGCCCGCAGGCGTTATACAGCCTGATGAAGATATTTTTAAGATGAATATCGATGGCATGAAAAAAGTGCTGGATATTAATCTTTGGGGCACCATCCTCCCTACGCAGATATTTGGTGAGGCCATCGCACAAACAGGCAAAGGCAGCATAGTCAATATATCTTCCATGAATTCAAAACAGGCTGTTACCAAGGTATTGGGTTATAATATGGGTAAAGCAGCCGTTGACTGCTACACTGAGTGGTTCGCCGTTGAACTGGCCAACCGTTATGGCGATGCTATCCGCATGAATGCCCTGGCTCCAGGATTTTTCCTCACTGAACAAAACCGTAACTTGTTGACCACGCCTGATGGCGGCTATACCTCCAGAGGCGAATCAGTGATCCGTAAAACACCTTTTAAAAGGTTTGGCCATCCGGATGAGTTGATAGGCGCTTTGGTATGGTTGCTTAGCGATGCATCGGCATTTGTAACGGGCTCCATGATATGCGTTGATGGTGGTTTCTCGATTTTTAGCGGAGTTTAATAATTGGTTTTATGACGGGGAAAGTCTTAACATTCGGCGAGTTATTGCTCAGGTTTTGCCCTGACGCGGACGGACAATGGTTAGCCACTAACACCATGCCTTTCCATGTTGGTGGTGCGGAGCTTAATGTTGCTACAGCACTCGCTATATGGAACATACCCGTTAAATACTTTACCGCCTTGCCAGACAATGGCCTTACCGATCAGTTACTCACTTACCTGCAAAAGCGGGGCATCGATATTACCGCCATTTCAAAAAGTGATGGTCGTTTGGGTACTTTTTACCTGACCAAAGGCAAGGATATGAAGCACGATGCCGTGATATACGACCGTGCCGGCTCGTCCTTCGCTAAACTGAACGTTGGGAATGTTAATTGGGATGAGATTCTGCAGGATGTTAGCTGGTTTCATTTCAGCGCTATTTGCCCTGCGCTAAGCCAGGAAGCAACAGAGCTGTGTGAAGAAGCGCTTAAAACTGCGTCTGAACGAGGTATTTACATATCTGTTGATCTTAACTACCGGGCTAAGCTTTGGCAATATGGCAAGCAACCTATTGAGGTGATGCCGCAACTCGCTAAATATTGCGATCTGATAATGGGTAATGTGTGGGCTGCGGAAAAACTTTTAGGCATACCCGTTTTAGGCGACATCCACGAGTCGGGGCAGAAAAGTATCTATCTTAAGGAGGGTTTACGTTCATCTGAAGATGTAATCAAAGCATTTCCTAAGTGCAAGGTGGTAGCCAATACCTTCCGGTTTGATCAACAGGATGGCATCAACTACTACACATCCATTTATGCCGATGGCGAATTTCACAGCTCTGCAACCTACAATGCCGATAACGTAATTGACAAAGTTGGCAGCGGCGATTGCTTTATGGCCGGTTTGATATACGGCATTTATAATCAATCGACTTATAAGGAAACCTTAGACTTTGCAACCGCAGCGGCATTTGCAAAGCTTTTTATTGAAGGCGATGCTACAACAAGCACCGTTGACGATATAATAAACACTATCCGGTATGAAATCTAAACAGGAAATTACTGATGCTATAATCACACAAGGCATGTTGCCCCTTTTTTATCATGCCGATAAGCAGGTAAGTTTAGATGTGGTAAGAACACTTTACAAAGCAGGCATACGGGTTATTGAATACACCAACAGAGGTGAGGCTGCACTGGAGAACTTTAAAGCCTTAAAACAGTTGCAGCAAACAGAACTACAAGACCTCATATTGGGGATAGGCACCATTAAAACTCCGCAGGACTTTGATGATTACGCCTTTGCCGGAGCTGATTTTTTTATATCGCCGGTGGTTGCAGAAGAAGTGGGTCATTTAGCTATCACGAATAATTATTTGTGGATACCGGGTTGTATGACACCTACTGAAATAGACAAAGTTGCCCGTTATTATGATGTTTCGTTTGTGAAATTATTTCCTGCAAATGTTTTGGGGCCGGGCTTTGTATCATCAGTAAAGGAACTATTCCCCGGTGTTAAGATGATGCCTACAGGCGGTGTTGATATGAGTGCCGAAAACATTTCTTCGTGGTTTAAAGCTGGTGTTGTAGCGGTTGGGATGGGTAGTAAACTGATAAGCCCGCAACTGTTAAATGAGAAGAATTATAACCAATTATATACCGATACCCTGCACGCTTTAGAACTGGTTAAAGGAGCAAGGTAACGCAACCTTACATCATGGGCCAAACACAAAAAACTAACTACCGCTGGACGGTGGTTGTGCTGCTATTTTTTGCCACAACCATTAATTATCTCGACAGGCAGGTCATCGGCTTACTTAAGCCCACGCTTGAGAAGCAATTCAATTGGTCTGAGAAAGATTACAGCGATATAGTGATGGCTTTCCAGGCTGCTTATGCTGTTGGGCTGTTAGCGGTCGGTGCTTTTATAGATAAGCTTGGGACAAAACTGGGATACAGTTTGTCGCTCATCGTTTGGAGCGTTGCAGCAATGGCGCATGCGTTGGTGAAAGGCACATTTGGCTTTGGTGTGGTGCGTGCGGCCCTTGGTGCCGGCGAAAGCGGCAACTTTCCGGCAGCGGTAAAATCTATTGCAGAATGGTTCCCCAAAAAAGAAAGGGCCTTTGCAACCGGCATATTTAATTCCGGCGCTAATATTGGCGCAGTAGTGGCTCCTATTATGGTTCCGTGGATACTGGGTGTTTATGGCTGGCAAATGGCATTTATCATCACAGGTGCTGTAGGTTTCGTGTGGCTGATATTCTGGTGGATATATTACGAGATACCTTCCCGCCACAAAAAGGTTAATAATGCTGAACTTGAATACATCAATAGCGATGCTGAAGAAGAAACCGCAGAAAGTAAATTAGTTGAAAAGAAAATTGCCTGGACAAGTTTATTCAGCGTTAGACAAACGTGGACGCTTGTGATAGGAAAATTTTTAACAGACCCAATGTGGTACTTTTTCCTGTTCTGGTTACCCTCCTATTTCTCAAGCACCTTTAACCTCGATCTAAAGAAACCCACATTACCGCTCATCCTAATCTACACGGCGACGACTGTGGGCAGCATTGGCGGTGGTTACCTATCGTCATGGTTCATTAAAAAAGGTATGCCTGTATTTAGGGCACGCAAAACCGCTATGTTTATTTTTGCGCTTTGCGTAGTTCCCATCTTTACCGCCAGGTATGCTACCAATATTTGGCAATCGGTAGCCCTTATCAGTTTAGCTGCAGCAGCCCACCAGGCATGGAGCGCAAATATTTACACCACTGCATCAGATATTTTCCCTAAAAACGCAGTAAGTTCAGTTATTGGCATCGGTGGTATGGCGGGTTCGGTAGGCGGAATTTTGTTCCCATTTTTTATCGGCTGGATACTTGACGCGGCAAAAGCATCAGGAAATATCACTGCCGGTTATAATATACTTTTCACCATCTGTGCTTGTGCTTATATTGTTGCCTGGTTGTTGATGCATTTTTTAAATGCTAAGCCTAAAAGAATAATCCTAAATATTTAAAGAACCGTCACCTATTTATATCTAACAACAGGGCCCGCCATTAGCGGGCCCTGTTTGTTTACCGTCTATAACAATAACTTAAAAAGTGCTCCAGGTAAGTGAGTTTTTATCAAACAACACCCCATGTGAAAAATCAGCGGCGGTAGAAGTGCTGCCGTCTGCACATTTTGCTAATATAGCTACCCTGCCACCTGTTGCTGAAGATGGAATTGCAAGCGTTAAGCTATTAGTATAAGTGGTACCGCTCGGTGGTGGCAGGCTTGGACCGGTTGTGTTCCAATACCCACCGATACCATAAGAACTGGCTGAACTTGGGTTCCATTCTATGGTTATTGAATAGGCTGAAAAAGATGTAACATGAATGTTGAGCACAGCCCCACATGCGGGGAAATCTTGCTGTAAAGATGCTGCATTTCTCTTAGCAGCCTTCTTCAGAGGAGGTTTAGTGTCAACAGGAGTAAATGAAGGTAAAGCAAATAGCATAACAGCTATCAGCGATGATAACATAAGGTTCCTTTTCATAAAAATAATGTTTAATTGGTTAAAAATGAGGACGCAAGAACTTTATTGACGGCAATTACATAAATCTAAAGATAATATTTAATCAAAAAATAATATTATGATTAAATTTTTAATCATTGAGCAATTAAGAACAGGCGGTTATAACTAAGTCTTCTAAATGTTAAAAAGTGTGAAATATTCCACATTGGCGTATTTCACAATTGTTAGTTGTTATCTTTATCTCATCCGGCGGCTAAAAAAAGCGCTCTGCTATTGTTTCTGATAGGATCCCCTACGCCTATGCGTTCACCTTATCAATGGCAATTTACTATGATTGATCGTATACGTTTATCGCTTCTAAAAATTTCAGTTCTTGTCGCACTGGCTTTTAGCACAGCAACCGCCAGTGCGCAATTGTCAGCATCCCTACCTTACAAGGACAATGCTATTGACTCACTATCTGCTAACTCATCTTATATTGACGAGCAAGCTTTTACAGCATCTAAAGCAGCAAAGTTGTCGAGCATTTTTGATGATGTTAATGAAAACTCCCTGCAAAAAAAGGTATCTGTAAGTCTTAATAATTCCAGAGACCGCAGGCAATTGATGGATTATCTGAAACAGCTTGAGATAGGTGATAACAACGCTGCAGGTAATGAAGCGCGAAATAAAACGCTGTTCAAGTTTGCAAACCTTTTCGCAAGATTGAAACTTTATCCCCTGGCGATGAAGTGCTTCTTTAAAACGTTACAGAAGGATAAAAAGCTGAAAGACAATGAGGAAGCCGCTGCTGTAGACAGCCTGGAAATAGATACCAGCCAAAACACTGATCTGCCGATCAACACCAAAGACGATTCCTTAGCATACGTTCAAAGCCTGCAGGTTCGGAGTGATAAATCAAAAAGAACCACTTACGAAAATATTTCGGGTACGTTTAACGATGGGAAACAAGCGGTGGCCTATGCACTGCTTTTTCATGTAAAGCAGCCTTCGCCGGGCAAAAAGAAAGTGCACGTACTGGCTTATACCGGGCATACCTATATTACATTGATCAAATACAACACAGATTCTACTTACGTTTCATGCTCATTTGGTTTTTACCCTAAAAAAGACCATTTATTCTCCGCAACACCCTGGTTCCCGTCAACGTCGTCGCAATTCAAAAATGATGCGGGACACAAATGGGATGAGATCATCGGGAAGTTTATTTCCAGGAAAAGTTTTGAAAAGATCCTGAAGCTCACTAAAGAATACAATGACGTGGATTACCACCTGAGTTATAACAACTGCACCGATTTTTCACTGCAGGCGGCAGGTGTAGCCGGCATCAGCATCAGCAATACGGATGGTAAATGGTTTATGGGGCATGGCAATAATCCCGGAGTAACCGGCCAAAGCATTCTGCAGGGAGGTTATGGCACTACCGATAAACAACCTGTTACTACTTTATTCAAAAGCTTAAACACTTCCGTAACGGAAAAATAAGTCTAAAACCTTAGCCGAAAGTCCGAAGTGAAGTTTAGTAATTGTTAATAAAAAGACTTAGGACTTTAAATTCAAGACTTATTACTTCCCTCCAACCGCCCAGAAAATGGCATTGGTGAACAATTTGGTGTAAGCCGGATTATCAAACAACCTGGGCGAATGTCCCATAAAAATGTAAACATTCCGGGCTTTGTACTTAGGGTTTGTCCATACAACCGGGTGATCGCCCATTTTGATATTGCCGTTAGGTTGATAAGTACGCTCATCAACGCTGGCAAGTACCTTAACATTTGGCCGTGGGCTTTTATCGTAAGTATACCACTCCTCCTGTTTTATTAAGAAGTTAGCGGGGATGCCGCGCATTACCGGATGTTGCCTGTCCTCGACCTTGACCTCGCCGGACGCGAAAGTGGCGATGTAATCTTTGAACTTAATATCGCCCATAAAGTGGTAAAACCACTCCCACATCGGGAACCCGTCAAACTCCCCCAATAGCGTAGCGTGATGAAAACCTATCCAACCTCCCCTGCCGCTATTAATGTACTGTTCAAAAGTCTTTACCGCTTTCTCCTTCCAACCGTAAGGCGGATAATCTAACTGGATAAATAGTTTATACTGGCTGAGATAAGCAGAATCAATGTTATTGGTATTCTCGATGTAATCAACCGTAAAACCACGTTTGGCAGCAAGTTGGTTTAGCCACACCCTTGCTCTTTTAGAGTATTCAACGTGATGACCACCGTTCTCATAAATTGCCAGTACTTTGAAAGATTTGTGTTGCGCAAAACATGCGAAATTCATCAAAAACAAGCACGATAAAAACAGTGATCTCATCTTAAAGTATTGTAGTATCAGAAAATCCCCAGGAACTTCTTACGTTTTTTCTTCTTGACCGGTGGTGCCACCTTTACAGAATCAGCCCAGACTTTTTTAGCTTTCCAAACTCTTTTTTTAGATGCAAGCAGGGCTTGTCGGGCATGGGCAACACTATCATAATTATACTGTTTAGGTACATACGGTGGCCGCAAATAGTTTACAGCGGGTACGTACACTACATTGCTGTTACCGGCAGGACTCCTGAAGAATGCATATAATGATATAGCTACGAATATCAGCCCGACGGTTATAATAGCGCCAAGCGTTTTGCGGGGCATGATAACGGTTGCCCGATTACGCTCGTACATACCTTTGTTACCGTTAAAATGAGCGCCGGTTTCTTTTGCAAGGGTTTGCAGTGCGGCCAGTTGGCGGTTCTTTTCCGCGTCCTCTTTCTCAAACTGTTCAACAAGTTTTCTTAGTCGTTCATTCTCAGCAAGTATCGCAGCGTTGCCAGCTTTACTTTCTCCGGAGAAATTGGCTTCAACAACAGCATCCAACAATTCAACACCACTTGCGTAACGGTCTTCGGGTTGCTTTTGCAGGCACTTATCTATAATGGCCAACAACCAGCGTGGCAACTGCATTTCCTGGTCGCGCTTTTCTTCTGTCCAGGTACGGGGCAGATTGTTCTGACGCATAATGCGCAGATCTGGCACAGGTGATTCAAGGTGGGCCATGCGCACGTTGTTGCGGGCGGTTTCACCGTCACCCGTAAGTGGGAACGGCACAGTGCCAGTGAGCATTTCGTATAAGATGATACCATAAGCATAAACATCAGATTGCGGCAACATCATGCCATCTGTTTGCTCTGGTGCCATAAATTCTATAGCCCCGGCATGCCTGATGCTGGTACGGCGCTCCTCATCGGTAAGGATGGCCAAACCAAAATCTATCAGTATGTAATTGCCTGTTTGGGCATTGTATTTAACGTTATTGCTTTTAACATCGCCATGCTTGATGCCTATCTTATGGCAATGTGCCAAAGCCCCAGCCAACTGATAAGCAAGGCGAATAGTTTCTTTGATGGTAAATACGCGATCGTTAGGTGGTTGGAGCAGATCACATAGATCGGGGCCATCAATATACTCCATCTCAATATATGGCAACGATCCGCTCTCGGTTATCCCCGAGCTCAAGATTTTAACCACATTAGGATTAGGCACCTCATTAACCTTCTGCAGTTTGCCAACCTCGTTAATAAAGTTGCGGTAGTTGCGGTCTTCGGTGTTTTCTGCATAAACAGGCGTGGGTAATATCTTCACCGCGGTGATCATTGGCCCCATGCGCCGGCCTTTATATACCGATCCCTGCCCGCCTGTGCGTAACGCACCCAGGTTCTCTAATCCTTCGGTTATGGTAAATATTTTACTCATTGCCTGCTGGTTGATAGCTAAACTCCAAAACTGCTGACTGACCTAAAATGATTTGGTCGCCTTCCAGCAATTGATGACCAATATGGGTAGAGCTTAGTTTGATCACGTCCTCGCTTTTTTCTGAACGGATCTTTATTTTATTCCTCGGCGGGATACCACCCTCATCTGCATAAATATAAAACTTCCCGGCCTCATCGCTCCACTCGATGTGTGCATGCTGGCGACTTACATACTTGTTAGCCTCATCGGCTGCATCACTGGGGAATGCAATGTGGTTGGTGCGGAAAAAGCCGTCATCGGCCTGTGCTTTTTTATCCCTGCCGATATTGATCTTGTCTTTACCGGATTGGATGTGATACGCTTTCTGTTCCGCCTCTCCACCCAAAACGCGAATGTAGGCAGAGGCAGATTGTTTGATGAAGTTGCTGCCGGTTTTAATAAAAAATGCAGCGTCTACAGTTTTAGCGGGCACCACTTCTGCCGGCAGTTCCTCGTCAAATATCACATCCAGTTGCCAGTTCTGAGGAAGGTTTACTGCATAGTCATCGGCAATCCGCTGTACTTCGTCTTTAAAAACTTCCGGTTCTTCGGTATGCACCGCAGCCTCGTAAAGCGATTTATCTGCCGCAGGGGCGTTGATGTACAAGTTTAAGCCGCGGATGTTACCACCTTCGCCACCTTCTGCCTTCTGCAACTCCTGTTTAATAAATTGAAGCAGTTCGTACCGTATACCTTTAACATCAGACGGCCGATCCGACTTATCGCTTTTAAAAAAATTGAACATCCTATCCTGTAAAGTAATGTATCTAAATTTAAGTGCTTTACTGACCTTAATCCTAAATATCTCGCTAATAAAATAACGGCTTAACGTTTACTTCTACCATCATTAAGCCCCGCACTGGCATACGGCATTGCACTTACTACCATAAACCAACGCATTATTCAGTTGTTTGGTCTGTAATACTTTTAATGTAGCCTTTTTCTTTCAGGAACGGTATTACATGCCGCCCTGCAAGTTTTACCGCATCAGACGACCCCTTGGTTGATTCTATCCTCACGCAAACTACCATATTACCAGTTCCGTTTGCCTTGGGCGCGAAGAATACGTACCAGCCATCGTTTATCTGCTCGCCTTTCCAGACGCGCTCCGGCGTACCGGTTTTACCGGCAACCGCAAGGCCCAGCGTATATACCTTAGGAGCGCTTTGTTCTATCATGTAATGGCGCATCAGCTCTGCATAGCGAGGATCGTTTATCAGCTTAACACCCGGTTTTACCTGCGTTGCAGAATCGCTTACTTTAAGTACATAACGGTTTTGCGGCATGGTGCCATTATTGGCAATACCGGCAGCCATGCGTGCAACAGCGGCAGGCGTAGCTATCAACTCGCCCTGACCCCAGGCCATACCGGAGATACCTTTGGCCCTTGTTTTACGAATGTTATTTGGATTGTATCTCGGCTTGGTATTGAACTCCGTTTTACGCCAAAGCTCGCGCCACTTTTCTTCCTGCTGAGCATTCTCTTTATCGCGGCCGTAATAATAACCACCAACGCCGCGTAAGAACATTCCGGTTTTTAGATAAACAGTTGCCATATTTTCCTGCAGGTGCTCCTCGTTAGCCAGCTTGATGAAGTAAACGTTGTTTGATTTTGCAACAGCACGCTCCAACGTAATTACACCGGTTTCATCGGGCTCCAAACCTTTGGTACGGATACGCTCATAGCTTGCCACGTTAAATTTGCGGTTAGCCGCGGCCATACCCAGTTTATTGAACGATGCAATAGAAGTTGCCAGCTTTGCCGTTGAACCGGGTTGCGTTGCCAAAGTAAAACCAAGATCTTGTGTGGTCATCCAGCCGGCGAGTTGATTTTGGTCGGCATAGCTCATGGTCAGCTTTTCCCAATCGTGTACAGGTGGTAATGGGTAAGTGGCCGAAGTAAGCACATCCCCAGTATTGGATTCCATTACCACTACCGATACCCGGTTATCCAGTAACGATGTATCCTGTGCTATTGAATTTTCTATTTCGGTTTGCAATTGCGCATCCATGGTAAGCCTAACATCGCGGTTTCGCTTTTTAAAGGCTTCTACTTCCTTACTATTAATGCCCGCAAGTAATAAAGGCGCAATGGCGCTGTAATCTCGTTTTACAACTGTCATTTCCTTAACGCCCCTTGCCAGGAACCTATCTTCCCGATACCGGTTAGCGGTTACGTTAAATTTCTCAGTAGGCATTTGGAAACCTCGCAGTTCTGCAGCATGTTCATACTCCGCGAAGTAGCCATTAGGGCTGCCGTTGAAAACGCCGGTGTTGGCATCGCCTATCCAAAAGAACATTTTATCATCAAAAGGATAATACCTATCCAAACGCTTGTGCATAGCCGAATCAATATTGTAATCAGCCGCACCGGCAAGCACCAATTTACGATGCTGTTGCTTCACCAGGTTAGGATCGCTGGTTGCCAATAGAACGCCATCACGATCATAAAGGTTACCGGCCTCCAGTCGGTTCATTAATATGGCAATGCGCGGGTTGTAGCTAAACATCCTTGCGCCGCTTTTATCGGCCACCAATGATGGCTTAACCACCCATTTTTTGTTATTGAATGAATATCTTGATACACTAACCGACAACAGCACCACACCACTTAAGGCTGCCATAAGTGCCGGAACCAGGTTTTTGTCCTGTTGCTGTGAAATATAATTCATTTGCACAGGCGTACCTCTAACCTTTGAAGCCGATAGTAAAAATCCTGATGCCAGCAAGTTAGCCACCAATGACGAACCACCGTAACTTTCAAACGGCAACGATACGCCGGATAGCGGTAACGCTCCTGTGGAACCACCTGCAATTAGCAAGAACTGCACAAAGGTTGATACCCCTATGCCCGCACACAAGTAAAACAAAAATGGTGTACCCGTTCGCCGGCCGATGATGATTGATCGATGCAGGTAGAGCAGGAAAAGGATGAAAATACAGGTCATGCCCGTCCACCCGAACTCTTCGCTCATAGATGGTAATATCATATCGGTATGCGCCTCAGGGATAGTTTTGGCAAAGCCTTCGCCCACGCCCTGACCTGCAACACCACCGCTGGACATAGCCCAAAGCCCGTTCGCTACCTGGTCGCCACCATAAACTTCGTTATTCCAGGCATCCTGCCAAATGGCTTTACGGTCTACCAGACGTTGTACCGGACCAGGGAATAACTTACCTAATAAAGGCACTTGGTCTATCGTAACAAACGCTGCCATGATAACCAGCACCATAATGGCCGATTCGCTTAACGATCGGCGGTTGAACAGCATCATTAACGAAACTGCAGCAGCGGTAATAAGCGCGGCAAGCCAAACGTTTTTTACAAACCAGCTTACCAGCACATACAGCACAACGGCTATCGCCATGAACATGAAATCGCCGCGCGAAAACGAGAACAAAACAATAAACGTAAAAAGTACCACCATTGCCGGCCCAAGGTCGCCCAGGATAAGGAACAGGAACAACGTTACCAGTATGGCTATCAGCGCGAAAGAGAAAAACTGCCAGCGTTTGTTCCAACTTGTGTACTCGCTGATGAGCTTTTCGTTGGCCGCAAAGAAACCGGCCAGGAACAGGATGATCAAATATTTTACGATCTCGCTCGGTTGAAACCCAAATAAGTTAACCTTTACGCCGCTACCCTCGGGCCCGGTACCAAACTTGATGGTAAGCGCCAGTAAGGTTGCCGCTAAGGCTACCCAAGGCCAGCCGTTTGCTGCCGCCCTGTTCTGTTTAAATACCAAAATGCGATACACCCATGAATCGGGTGTAAAACGGCGAAGGCTGAAAAACAGCATCACCAACATGGCAACCAACCCAATGCCTAAGTAGAATAGCATATCCTTAGCCAGGAAACGGTCGCGGAGAGGATCCTGTAAACTGAGTAAGGTAATAAATGATAATCCCGTCAAAGTCATGATAACCGGCAGGATCAGTTGATCGGCACTCCTGAAGCCTATTGACAATACAATGTGCACCACCAAAAAGGCACCTAAAAAGCTGCCGACTATGATATAAAACCAGTGATTAAAATCGTCAACAGTACGTATGGTTAACGATTTTTCTTTTTTAAGAATATTAAAATCGCGGGTTGAGAACAAGCGAATGGTGTGCGGCTGCTGGTTAAAAGTGAAAGTGGCATCATCATCCAGTTCCTGCACACCCTGCGATGTGCCAAACTGGTAACCGGGCTGCAAAGGCAATACTTTAAACGCTTTGCCGTTTGGCAGATGCGTAAACTGCGCAACGCCTTGCTCATTGGTGCGGGCGTAGGCAATCAATTCCTGTAAGTGCGGCCTGCCGGCGCTATCTGGTGTAAACACTTTAGTGAAACCATTACCATTCTCACGAGTGCGTTTTACTTCTTCTATTTCCTCATCGTTGTAAATACTATCTTTCGGCAATATCATCTGCAGCCGTACCAATACACCGTCAACGGGTTGTTCTTTACTTACGATGTTTGCAGCGATAGTTCCGCTGCCCATCTCAAGATCGGTACTTTGAGGCACCTGCCTTGGGTTAGATTTCTCGCTTACAAATAACAACGAATCCGCGCCGGTGTATCCCAGTAAAGCCCTTGAAGCTTCTACCCTGCTTTTAAAAGATTTGCCACCCTGTGCAAAGGCATCATCGGCAACAATAAAATATTTGCGTTTATTAAGCTCACCAATATTATCAATCTGCAAATGGTTATCGGTAGCGTTTGCAACAGTTGCAGTAATAAGGTCAATATCCTTTTTATCCTCAAAGTAATAGCCTTTGGTAAGCAGGCGCTTGAGCTGACCTGCAGGGTCGCCGGCGTTAAGGTTTATCATGGTGCCGTCTTGCAAGCGTTGATCTACATCAGTAAAGCGGGTTTGCAAAACGGTGTGTAAACGGAGGAAAAGACATACAAATAATGCCGTTAACAGAACAATGAAAATGCGCTCGGTCCACCGGCCGGGTTGTTGCACTTTATCTGCCTCCATTTGCTTTTGCAGTGGTTTTAGGTTTAGCAGTATTGGTGTTTGTAATGATCATAGGGAAACTTTCCGTGATGTTTTTGTCCTGGGCAAACACATAGTTATTGCGCACCGGCAAACGGCAATTGCTGAACTGCACGTTCACTAAAGACAAGCCGTTATTAGCAAATTCAACTGCCACATCAAAGTCTTTAAACTTAAGGTTCTCAATTACAATAACTTTGGCTTTGCCGCCTAAAGCCAATGCAGGGCCATGGTAAGCCGTATCGCGCTGCACAACAAAATTGCCCTTGGTTTTTAAATAAAGCGTATCCTGATCTATGTGCAAGGTATCGGTTAACATTACCGGTTGTTTAAAAGCCGTATCGGTTAATACAAGTGTATCACCTTTAAAGGCATCTATGGCATCTTGTAGCTTCACTTCGTTATCATTACGCAGCTTTGCGGTATCGGCAATTGGCTTTGTTACCTTTGCAGGTGTTTGCCCTTTTATAAACAGCCAAACTGTGCTTCCTAAAAACAACAGGCACAATAGCCCTAATATTACGGTTAACCCGCTGTTTCCGCTTTTACGCATCTGAGGTTCAGTATTTTTTGTGGATGGTTTAATAGCTTCCTGGTTTGTTCTTTCTTTATTCTCCTCGGGCTCCTCTGCTCGTTTTACCTGGTTGGTTACCGGCGCCACTGCCTGGGGCTGATATCGAGGTTTATCATTATGAACTAAAACAACGGTTACATTATCGCGCCCGCCGTTGTTATTGGCAGTGGCGATAAGCTCACGAGCTTTTTCCTGTAAGGAGACGTTTAAAGTTAGTATCGATAAAATACCCTCTTTGTCTACCAGATCGGTTAGGCCATCGCTGCAAAGCAAAAGCAGATCCCCCGGCAAAAATGGAGAATCGCCGGTTTCAACAAAGCTATCATCTGTCTCTACCTGGTTGCTAAAGCCTAAGGCTTTATTTATCTCATTACGCTTTGGGTGGTTCATGGCGGCATCTTCAGTCAGCCTGCCGCTATCCTCTAAAAACCCAACAAAAGAGTGGTCTTTTGATATTTTGACTAACGATTGATCTCGCAGCAGGTATAAACGGGTATCCCCTACGTGAGCATAATAAAAGCGGTTATTTTCGATATCCGCTATGGCCATTGTGGCTACGCAAGCCATGCTTTCCAACGCTTTATCTTCCGCTTTTTTTGCAGCTATATCCCGGCTTGCCTGCTTAAAGGCCTCAATCATTCCTTCGATGATATTGGCCTGTGGCTTACTAAGCTGTTCTGTAAAAACGGTCTGCGCAATCTCGGCAGCAACTTCGCCGCCATTGTATCCGCCAACGCCATCAATTACTGCAGCAAGCACATACTTGTCATGCATTACTTTGCGGGCAACAAATGTATCTTCATTGTTGCTGCGTACCCTGCCGGTATCGGTTTGTCCAAAATAGTTTTCAGCCATTGCGTTTACCTGATCTTTTAATATCAGCAAAGTGGGTGAGCAGCATTAGCCCGCCAATTACCAATAAGCCTATGGATAATATTTGTGACATTGATTATGCTTTAAACAGGTTTAAACCTATAATGCCGTTAAGCAGCATGCGCGAGTTAACCGGTAACTCAACCCATTTGGGCGAGTTAATGTCACTTCGCTCTACTTTAACCTCATTAAGTGTGGTCATCTCTCCGAATGATGCCAGGTAAAATTTACCATCAGAACGGTTATATTTAAGCTGCAAATGCGGGGCATTAACCCAATCAGACGGTATGGTGAATATGTTTGAGTCTTCGCGCGTCTCCTCGCTGCCTGATACAATGATCTCATCGTCTTTCATCAGGTATTCAACTTTTTTACCGGCAAATTGCTGATCGGGAATGATAGTTTCCAGTTTGGCAATGCTATCTTTTGGCGACTTGGTAGATGCTTTTTTCTCTTCTTCAGCAGCTTGCAGGTTATCCTCGTAAGGTATTTCAAAATAACCCTCGCTGTAATAATTAAAGCCTTTTAGCACATCCTGGCTAACATCAAAAGTTTGGGCAATACCGGTTTGACGGGGTATGAAAGTTACCCGCAGGTTCTGCTCTTTAATTGGCTCATTATTATCAGGTAGCAGCTTGCCAATAAAACCTTTATCGCCGCGGGCATAATCCGGGTGCGATACTAGCCTGAAAACCCATTTAGAGCCGGATGGCTTTACCGTTTTGCCTGCATCACGGTACTCTTTTAATATCTCGTAGAACTTCTCTACCGTTTCCTGAACTATGAGGCCGAATATGCCTTGTTTATCAGCAATAAATTCTTTGTAATCATCAGGGTTAAAGCTGATGATGAACTCATGATAAAACACCACCCTATCAGCAAATGATAGCTGTTTAATAGATTCCCTAAATTTTTCTACGATGTAGCTGTAAACAGTATCTGGCGTGAGGGCGTTTGCCTTAGCCTTTTCGGTGGTCTCGTTAGTAAGAAACCAATCTTGTATACCAATGCGTTGCCAAAAGTTAGGTGTAGATGCCATTAAGGTTAATTCAAAAGTTAAAAGTCGAAATTTAAAAGATGAACAAGCCGTTGAAAAAACTTGTCGATCTTTAATATTTTGCTATAGTTTCATTGAACACATTTAGTAAACAGATGTTTTACTGTTCGGGCTGTGTTACGATGGTATCCTGCTGCTGATTGTTTACGCTGTCTGTTGATAGCCTTTGTGGTTCTGTAACCGGCTTTCTTACAACCGGGGTATCTCGCTTAGCCGGCATCGTATCTGGCTGGGCACTTTGGCTTTGCGGATACTTTGAACCGTAATCAACACCGCCTGTGTCGGGCTTGTTTTGTATCGTATCTTCACTTGCTTGCTTGCTTTGCCCCTGCTTTTTAAGGAAAGTTGCATAGACTGAAAAACCCATAAACAACACTATTAATACTATTAACGTATAATAGTATGGCTTGGAAAGCGACACGCGCGATTCATCGTCTACCGGCTCTTCATAAGCCGGTTGAGGTGGTGGGCCGGTTTGCTGGTATTGCAACAAAAGGTTATGCAAACGTTCATTCTCGCTGCGTAGGGCGGCATTGCTTAGGCCACCGTTGAAATCGTGGCTATCTGCAGCAGACAAACTACCACGTATGATGGCGTCATGCAATTCTGTGCCGTTCTTGAACCGCTTATCCGGATCTTTCTGCAAGCATTTATCAATAATTTTTAGCAACCACTGCGGTACCTGCATCTCCTGCGCCTTTTTCTCATCGCTCCAGGATGCAGGCAAGGCGGCGCGGCGTGCATTCAGCAGATCAGGAACAGGCGATTCGATGTGTGCCAGCATCACCTGGTTACGTGCGCTATCGCCATGCCCTTTTGATGGGAAAGGCACCTCGCCGGTAAGCAACTCATAAAGTATGATGCCGTAGCTATAGATATCGGTCTCCAGCAGCATCTTACCTTCGTGCTGCTCTGGTGCCATAAACTCCACGGCACCGGCATGCCTGATGCTTGTACGGCGCTGCTCCTCGGTCATCACGGCAAGGCCAAAATCCAAGAGCACGTAGTTGCCGGTATGTACGTTATATTTTACGTTGTTGCTTTTTACATCGCCATGCTTTACCCCAATCCTATGGCAATGTGCAAGAGCGCTTGAAAGCTGGTCGGCCACGCGGATGGCCTCCTTAAGCATAAATATTTTATCATGAGGCTCTTTCAACAATTCACACAGATCGGGGCCATCTATGTACTCCATCTCTATAAAAGGGAAAGATCCGCTATCGGTAAGCCCCCAGCTAAGTATCTTCACCACATTGGGGTTAGGCTCCTCGTTTACCTTTTGCAGTTTGGTAACCTCGTTTTTAAAATTGCGGTAATTGCGGTCGTCATCGCTCTCATTAAGTATCGGCGTTGGCATCAACTTAATAGCGGTAAGCACAGGCCCCATACGCCGGCCTTTATAAACGGAACCCTGTCCGCCTGTGCTCATGGCACCTAAATTTTCAAGTCCTTCGGTTATGGTAAAAACTTTGCTCATGGATAGATATTTTCCGTATAGGTAATGGCAATTTACAGACTAATGTACATTTTATCACACCATTTTGTTGTGATAATTTTAAATGGATTAAAATTTAACCCACCAAAAAGCCCGTTGCTTTTGCAAGCAACGGGCAACACAACACATTTAAACCTACTGGTTTAAAGGCGCATATGCCGATTTACGAATAACATCGGCAAATAACTTTACTGAATACATGCGCGATTGATGATCAAATATGGGCGAAGTTGCCATTACCTCATCAACACCAGTCTCTTCAATAAAACTTCCCAGCTTATCTTTTATTGTCTCCGCACTGCCAACAAACGAGTAAGCCAGCATTTGCATTACGGCCTCCTCTTCGTATGGCGACCATATAGCATCCATGTCTTTTACGGGCGGTGGAAGCAACTGTCTGCGGCCTGTTACAACGCCTAAAAACATTTGTTTCATGGATGTTGCCAGGCGCTCGGCTTCCGGGTCGGTATCTGCAGCGATCACATTAATGCATGAGATCACGTATGGTTCTTTAAGGTGATCAGACGGTCGGAAATTATCCCGGTAGATCGTTATCGCTTCCCTGAAATAAGTTGGTGCAAAATGGCTGGCAAAAGCATAAGGTAAACCCATAGCTGCGGCAACCTTGGCACTATCAGTGCTTGAGCCCAGTACCCAGATAGGGATATCCAAGCCCTCGCCCGGGTTGGCCCTTACCTTGCTGTTCGCGTTATCAGCAGAAAAGAATGTTTGCAACCTTAAAATATCTTTAGGGAAATTTTGTACCGCATTAAAATTTTCGCCACGGATAGCTAAAGCTGTAAGCTGATCAGTTCCAGGCGCACGGCCAAGGCCAAGATCTATCCTGCCGGGATAAAGTGACTCAAGCGTACCGAATTGCTCGGCTATGATCAATGGCGCATGATTAGGTAACATGATACCGCCGGATCCTACACGGATCTTTGAAGTACCGCCGGCAACATAGCCTATCAATATAGAGGTTGCAGAACTTGCCACACTGATCATGTTATGATGTTCGGCAAACCAATAGCGCGTATAGCCAACCTTTTCGGCTAACTGTGCAACCTCAAGACTTGATTTGAAACTGGTACCGGGTGTGCCACCCTGCACCACAGGTGCCAAATCAAGAATAGAATATTTTATGTCAGATAATTTTTTTGTAATCATAATTAATGTCCTGATGGCAAGTCTCAAACATGCCTACCACAAATTTACGGTGAATAAAGCACCGTAGGACTGCTTTTAATGTTATATGACGTTGCGGGTACACTGGGACATAGTGGTGACAAAGCGGGTTATGTTAATCAAAATCCATGGAGTATTTAATATCTTAGCAACATGATCAACAGCCCGGAGGGACAGCACATTGTAAACCGACTCAAAACTGAGCTGCCGGCGCATTTTCACTATCACAATATTGATCATACGCTGGATGTCTACAACGCTGCTGCCAGCATTGCCGAAAAAGAAAAGTTAAGTGAAATAGATAAGCGTTTATTGTTAGTTGCAGCTTTGTATCATGACAGCGGTTACCTTAACCAAATTAAAGATCACGAGAAAGCTTCATGCGATATAGCGCGGGATGCTCTACTAAATTTCGGTTATACCAGTGAGGAGATAGACCGTATCTGTGCCATCATCATGGCAACACAATTGCCTCAACAGCCCAAAAACCATTTGGAAGAAATTATTTGTGATGCTGACCTGGATTATTTAGGCCGCGAGGATTTCATTAGCACAGGTAATAAACTTTACCTGGAGATGAAGGCGATAGGTGGCATAAACGATAAAAAAGCGTGGGATACATTGCAAATTACCTTTCTCACGCAGCACCGTTATTTCACCAAAGCATCTGTTGAAAACAAGGAGCCGAAAAAACAAGAAAATTTAAGAGCTTTACAAAACCAAACACCTATTGCCGAAATGAGTACAGCGCCAACTGCTAAATCAATCATTACCGACACAATTTACACCATTGCAGGTATCCTGTTCTGTGGTTTTGCCCTTAAAAGCTTTTTGATCCCCAATGCTTTTTTTGACGGTGGTGTAACGGGTATCTCTCTATTAATACACGAACTTTACCACGTTAACATAGCCTACGTTATCATCCTGGCTAATATCCCTTTTATTGTTATGGGGATGTTCCAGGTGAATAAAACTTTTGCCATACGTACACTTTTGGCTATTATAGGCCTGGCCCTTTGTATCCTTTATATTCCCTATCCAGATAAGATCACATCCGATAAATTGCTGGTATCTATATTCGGTGGCGTTTTTATGGGTACAGGTATCGGGTTGGCTATCCGCGGAGGTTGCGCCCTCGATGGTATTGAAGTATTGGCCCTTTATACTGGTAAGCGCATCAGTTTCACTATCAGCGAGATCATTTTAGGTATTAATATCATCATTTTCCTGATAGCGGCTTTTGAGGTTGGCTTTACCACCTCGTTATATTCTATTATCACCTATTTCACCGCATCGCGGATGATCAACTTCGTTATTGAAGGCTTGGAGGAATACACCGGCGTTACTATCATATCCGGCCAAAACCAGGCTATAAAGGAAATGCTGGTTATGCAGTTGGGCCGCGGCATCACCATTTATAAAGGTGAGCGTGGGTTTTTGAAAGAAAACTTTGATGTTCACCATCCCGTGGATATCGTGTTCACCGTTGTTACCCGCCTGGAGCTACGCCGACTTAAGGACATGGTGCACGATATCGATCCTAAGGCTTTTATCTTCACCAGTATCATTAAAGAAGCTGCTGGTGGTGTTTTAAAGAGAAGAGCGAGACACTAATGTTGAGGAATTCTAAAAGCTAAGATCTAAACTCTAAAGTCTAAGCGTAATTGCGACGTACGGGATAATTTTGACTTTTTAATTTCGCCTTTTGACTCAATACCCTATTCCACCACCTCAAAAGTATTTACCGGCAAAGCCTTATTTTTTAGCATAAATTCCCCGTTTTCTTTGCAGTGGAAAGATTCCTTGGCCTTTTCATACACGGCTTCAGTGATAATGATCTGGCCGGCTTTGGCAATGCCTTGCAGGCGTTGGGCAAGATTTACAGAGTCGCCTATCACGGTATAATCAAGTCGTTTTAAGGATGCCGAGCCAATGTTACCAGATACCATCTCGCCCGAGTTGATGCCTACCGATATTTCAGGTTTGAAAACCTTACCGTTGCCTGCATCTATTTCAGCCTCGTTGGCTAATTGCTGCTTAACGGCTAAGGCAGTATCAATTGCCCTATCTAAATGATATTCTCCACGAAATACGGCCATAATAGCATCACCCATAAATTTATCTACGTGGCCGCCTTGATTAATGATCTCCTTTACAATTTTATCAAACAGGCCATTCAGCAGGTTTACCACGGTATTTGCTGCAACGTGCTCAGTAATGGCAGTAAAGCCGCAAACATCTACGAACATTACAGTGGCCTCAAGCAACTCATTTTTCATGAGGCTGTTTTCGGCCTCCTTATGGGTCATAAAATTGAGCACGTTTTCATCTACGTACATCTTCAGGATGTTATTTTCCTTGATAGCTTTAAGGGTTTCCTGCAGCTGACGTACGTGCGTAATGGTCTTTTGCATGGTAAGGTCAAGATCATCAAAATCCACCGGCTTCATAATAAAATCGAACGCACCACGGTTCATGGCGGTGCGAATGTTCTGCATGTCGCCGTAGGCAGATACAACAACAGCCTTTAATGTAGGGTTAGCTTCCGGCAGGCGCGATAGCAGCGTTAAGCCGTCCATCACCGGCATATTGATGTCAGAAAGGATAATGTCCAGATCAGGGTGTTCTTTTATACGCTCAAGCGCTTCGGCCCCGTTCTGCGCAAAGATAAACTCGTATTCACTCTCCCTTATCTTGCGCCTAAACTTCTGTTTTACCAGCACTTCCAGGTCTGCTTCGTCATCTACTACCAGTATCTTAGCCATTACTCGCTAATTGTTTTTAGTTTCTCTTTTAACAAATTGAAATCAAGCGGTTTTGTGAGAAAATCATTCGCCCCTTTCTCCATTGCCTTCTTGTAATTTTCCTCATCGCCGTAGGCAGTAACCATCATCACAACCGGTGGAGGCGGCATAGGGAAATCTTCACGGATATGTCCCAACAATTCTATACCACTCATGCCTGGCATGTTGATATCTGAAAGGATTAGCACAACTTCAGAATGTTTCTCTTTCAGGTATTCAAGCGCTTCCTCGCCGGAATGGGCAAAGTCAAGTTCTATTTCATTATTGCGGATCTCTTTCCTGAAACGCTGCAAAAACAACGGCTGCACATCCTCCTCGTCGTCTACTACTAATATCTTCATGCGAAAGTAACTATTGATTTAAGATAATTGCTGTTTAATCGAATTAATGAACGGCTGATCAAGATCAGGCAACTGGCAGTGTAATAATAAACTCCGAGCCTTCGCCCTCTTTACTGTTTATGTTGATAGTGCCTTTATGCGCCTTCACGATTATATCGTAGCTTAATGAAAGGCCTAAACCTGTACCCTCACCTGCCGGCTTAGTGGTAAAAAACGGCTGCATGATCTTATCTTTGATAGCATCGGGTATACCGGTACCGTTATCGCGAACGATAATCTCTACATTGTTTCCAGGCAACACCTTTGTAGAGACCTCTACCTTCGGTTTGAAATCCCCACCTACAGTTTTTTGTTTTTGATGCACCGCGTAGAACGCATTAGTGAACATATTCAGTAAAACGCGGCCAACATCCTGCGATACCATATTTACCAAAGGCAAGTGCTCATCAAAGTTGCTCACCAATTCAGCATTAAATGATTTGTCTTTTGCCCTTAAACCATGATAGGCCAACCGGAAATATTCATCAGCAATGGTATTAAGGTTGGTTGGCTCTTTAATATTGCTGCTGGCGCGACTATGTTGCAACATCCCTTTCACAATGCCATCCGCCCGTTTACCGTGGTGGCGTATCTTCTCCAGGTTTTGCTTTATGTCGGCAGCTATCGCATTCGCTTCTTCCATATCGCCTTTGGCAATTTCGGCTTCCATCTCGTCTATAAGTTCCATACTTACTTCCGAGAAATTATTTACAAAGTTCAGTGGATTTTGTATCTCATGAGCTATCCCTGCGGTAAGTTCACCCAACGAAGCCAGTTTTTCCTGCTGGATCAATTGAGCTTGCGTTGCTTTCAGCTCTTTTACCGTTTCTTCAAGCGCATTGCGTTGGTTGGTTATTTCTGCAGTACGCTCAGCAACCATAGCTTCCAGCTCATTTTTCCGAAGGTTGATCCGGGCAATTTCATCCAATTGCTTTTTGGATGTAGCTATTTTCACATAAATGTAACCGAAGGCTACGGCGTAAGCACACTGAAAGAAATCATCATATTTATCGTAAAAACTTTCGCTTATAAGATAAACCAGTTCAACTATAGGAGCTACAACAACCAAAGGATAGTGCGCCCTTAGGAGAACACCATAAGGTTTAAATATTGGTTCTTTATGAAGATAATATAACACTCCGGCTAAAGAAACCGCCCCAATAATGCCAGCTACTTCATCATTTATGCCGCTACTGCCAAGAACGATCATCAGGCCGAGCGCGCCCCAACCTATGAGGTTTAACTTTAAATTCCATTTATAAAAATAATCTGTAAACTTCAACGACTTACGAAGCCGTATCATTAATAAGAAAATAGCAATAAATGGAAAAGCGTACATAGTGCGGTTTAAATTTAACCTAAGGTAACTATTTATTTATACTCAATTACCTAATGTTTAAATCTAACGAAGCATTTCCATGCAGATGTAAGAAATGCACGATCACCTGCAGAACAATATTGCCATAAACGCCTGCCAGCACATCATCCATCATTACTCCCGTACCACCTTTTAAGGCTTCCATTTTACGGATACCCAAAGGCTTTAAAATATCGAAGAAGCGGAACAATACAAAGCCTATTAAAAGGTAATAAATATTGGCAGGAACAAAGAGCATGGTCACCATCATTCCCGCTACCTCATCTATAACTACGCGATAACTGTCCTTACCCCAAAAAGGCTCTACCTTGTTGCCTACATATATACCTAAAAGCGTTACAATAACGGTTGCTAATACCAGCCATATAGGGTTTACCGCCCAGGACTGCAGCCATAACAGGTAAATGAACGGGCAGGTGACCAAAGCGGCCAACGTACCGCCACCTTTAACGTAACCAATGCCAAAAATAGATGCAATTAGCTTGTTCATCCAATTACTTTTTATCGGTTACATGCTCAGCTTCCTCTGCAACCTCAGGCTCCTTTAAACTCTTTTTAGGGAAATTAAAAAAGACAGAAGTGAGCACCGGAATGATAAATACCGCTACCGTGAAGATAGACACTGCGGCATCAGCTATTTCACTCTCCAGGAATTTACCTACCGTAGATTCCGGATAAAAATGTACATATAACGATGCCGTTAACTTGATACCTAAAACACCTATAACGATAAAGGCAATGGTTTCCAGAAAACTGAATTTTTCCATCAGTTTCACAAACGCCTGTGCTACAAAACGCATAGCCAGTATACCTATAAACACCCCTGTGTAGATCAAAAATTTATGATCTGTAAAAGCTACAGCTGCAAAAACGTTATCGATCGAGAAAGCTAAGTCCATTAACTCTACAAGCGCCACGGTTGCCCAAAAATTGCCTATTAAACCAACGGTTGATTTATACAGCCAGTTCTTGTTCTTGTCAACAGATTCTTCGCCTTCATCCTCTGTATCATTCTTCTTAGAGGCCTTGCCTTTAAAATAATCGAAGGCCAGGTAAAGCAGGTACAAGCCACCCAACGGTTTTAACCACCAGATCTCTACCAGCCATGCGGCTAAAAATAAACACAAACCACGCAGCACATAAGCTCCGATAATACCATAGCGCAAAGCCCTTGCGCGTTGCTCTTTGGGCAGATCGAGCACCATGGTAGCCAGCACAGCAGCATTATCTACCGATAAAAGACTTTCGATAACAATAAGGTTAAGAATGATAAGCAGGCCGGCCTTTATATCGTCGCCAAGCAGCGTGTGTAAAATATCCATTTGGGGGTTTAAATAATGTCTGTATTTAACATGGTTTTCAAAATATTAGCCTGAACGTCAAAAGCATTAATATGCTCAAGGAAATTCACGTCAGCTATTTTTTTATAATTATCTGCCAGCAACGCTGCGATGTTATCCGGCAGGTTGGTTTTTATTAAACCGGCTTTTCCTGTTAGCTGTATGTTTTTATCCCGCAGTTCGCGCATCATCCGTTCACGTTTGCTTACAGTGTTTTTGAGATCGAGGTTACCCAGTTTGGACACATCGCAAAAAAGTAACACATTGTTTAATGGCGAAAATATAAAATGCCTGTTCACATCAGCAAACTTATATACCTCCAGTACCAGGTCATTGGCACGCAGGCCGCAGTAAAACTCTATCTTGAAATCATACTTGCAAAGCGTGCCCATTAGTTTACGCCCGATGGTTGCATACTCGTTGCTGTAAACCTCTGCGGGTGTGTAAGCCAGCAGATCATAAACCAATTCTGTTGATACATTAAAAAAGTAATCGGCAGAATAGTGTAAACTGAATTTGTTGATATTGCCTGTAAACGGATAATCTGATAGATTATCAGACAATACCTTGAACAACTTCCGTAACGACTGGCTCATCTTTAGCGCCTGCCTTTGCTTATCATTTACAAATGTATGTTCGGTATAAGCCGAATCTTCCATTTGCTCGATAAGCTGATTGTTGAGGGCAACCTCGTCGAGCAGCAGGTCGGCGTTAGCCTCATTGCCTTTTTTTATTGTTTTCAGCAGGTCTATCAGGCTTTGAGTAAACTGGAGATGAAACATCTCCAGTTGATTAATGTCAAGTTCGGGGTTGGTTTGAAAAAGCTGGTGAAGCACTTGCGTGCGCAGGTAAATCTTATAAATGATATCGTTATTGAAAAAAACCGAAAGCAGCTGTAGTTTGCTGATTATCCGGGTAGACGCATTTAATATATTTAACCTGTTCTCATCCATATTTACGTTAACGTGTATTCGTCACGTTCTTCTTCAGCTCGGTCTCTAAATTCTGCAGTTCAGTATTCAGCACCTTCCTGTTTTGTGTACCCTCATCATGGATACGTTTAACCTCATTAAGGGTTTCGATCAATGATGATGTTGTGCGTTTCAGCGTATCTAATGAAACCACGGTTTTCTCATTTTCCCTGGCTACATCAATACTGTTCTGCTTCAACAATTCAGCGTTTTTCTGCAAAATGGTATTGGTGGTATCTGATACCTTTTTCTGCATCTCCACATTGGCCTTTTGCCTGTTTAGCGCAACTGCTAAGGTAAGCTGATTTTTCCAAACTGGGATAGTGGTTGATACAATTGACTGCGCTTTTTCGGCAATAGTGGTATTGTTGTTTTGCACCACGCGGATCTGTGCTAAAGACTGCAGCATAATAAAACGTACAACCTTCAGATCGGCCAGGCGTTTATCCAGGCGGTTAACATAATCGCGCAGATCGGCAATTTCGTAATCCTGGTATCCTGACGGATTGCCATCCATAACTGCCAGTTTCTCATTCAACTCGTTATACTTCAACTGACCGGCTATGATCAGTTCTTCCATTTGCTTAATGTAATCCACATTGTTATCAAACATGGTTTGCAACGATGCATTATCTTTCAACGAGTTTACCCTGCCGGCCTTTATTTTATTGACGATCTTATCTACGTTGTTCACCACAAGGTCATACTTGGCGAAGATCTTTTTTGTATCCATTACCAAAGTGCGGATCAGCGGGATACGCGATAATACTCGGACGAAAGCATTTTGGTCAAGCTCATCAACATCAATGTAGTTCAATTCGTGCAGCAGATCGGTTATCAGCGTGCCTACTTCGCCGGCGTCAAATGTGCGTACTGATGACAGGAAGCTATTGCTATAACGCTCCATGTTCTGCTGAAGATCTGAGCCATAATTCAGGATAGAATTTACATCAGACGGATTTAAGTCTTTGCTTTTCTCGCCGTATTTGGCAACTTCTGCAGTAGTAATGTTGGATAGATCAACATTACCATCTTTATCTAATTTAACCGGAGTAGCTGCATTACCCGGCGCGGGTGTTGGCGCAGGGTTAGTAAGTTCAGCTCCGTCGTTAATTGAGTTGGTTTCCATGGTTGTTTTGGGTTTAGGCCTCACCCTTCCCTCTCCAAAGGAGAGGGTTGTCAAACTCTTTTGTAAAGTCCTCTCCTTTGGAGAGGATTTAGGTGAGGCATTTTTATTTTCTTTACAAAAAATTTCGCATTACAGTATTTACGGTTTCTTCCAGTTTGCGGTCTTTGGTTGGTTCGCCAAGAGCATTGAACTTCCATTCGCCGTTCTTTTGGTAGAAGATACCCATTACCATTGACACATGGCCTTTAAAGGTTGCATCATGGGCAATGTCATATTTTGCAAACACTTCGTTAACGCGTTTAGGCGTGCCTTCATAAATGCGGATAGAAGCGAACGGAATGGTACCAAAATCATGACCACGGAAGCTATTTAATACAAAGGCTACGTGTTTTACAGCCGGGTCTAAAGCGCCCAGGTCGACCGTAATTACCTCATTATCCAAACCGTCATCACCCCCCATATCGCCGGTGAGGTCATCACCGCTGTGGCGTATTGCGCCGTCTTTTGACTTTAGGTGACCAAAGTAAACCACATCTATCAGTTTCTTATTTTCATCAAACAGTGCGCAACTGGCGTCAAGGTCAACTGCTTCTTTTGTTGAGCCAAAACCAAACAGACCTTTCTTTTCAATAGCGCCCCAGTTAATGCCTACACAAACGTTTTGCAGTTTGTTGCCATTCTCTTTTTCTAACGATATACGCTGACCTTTTTGCAAGTTAATTGCCATAATATTATGTTTTAAGGTATTAGTTATATTTGTTTAAGTAATCCTGCAGGCCACCTTTCATGCCTGCGCCAACTGCTTCAAATTTCCATTTGCCATCGCGTTTGTAGATGCGGCCAAATTCAACTGCAGTCTCTATCGAAAAGTCTTCTTCCAATTCATATTTCAGAATATCGGCATTGGTAACCGGGTCAAAAATACGAACGAACGAGTTACGCACTTGCCCAAAATTCTGCCTGCGGCTCTCGGCCTCGTGGATGGTTACCACAATGCAGATCTCGGTAACGCGGGAATCAATTTTAGTTAGATCTATTTTGATCTGCTCATCATCACCGTCACCGGCGCCCGTAAGGTTATCGCCTGTGTGCTCAACGGCTTCATCAGGGCTTTTTAAGTTGTTATAAAAAACAAAATACTCATCGGCTATCAACTTCTTATTGTCGCCCATGATAAATACAGATGCATCTAAGTCGAAAGCCGAGCCTGTTGACGACGCATTGGTGTCCCAGCCCAGGCCTATAGTGAATTTGGGAGCGTCAATAGCTTCGCGCTGCCCCTTTTGCAGATTAATTGCCATATTGTACGAGTTTATAATTATCTAAAAGTAAAAGTTTTTTTATAAAGCCAAGGTTTTGCTGATAGGCTTCAATAGTATGATAGCCATTGCCTAAAGCCATGTTGTACAACTCATCCAAAAACGCTGTCGATTGGTCTTCAATAAATACCCTGAACTTGTCATGCTCGTAGTTGAGGATATACTTAACCAACCTTGTGTTGATGCAAAAACTGCTATCGTTAATGATCTTGTGCAGGTCAAATATTGACTTTACCTGGTGGTAGTTGAGGTAGTTCTCAATATTAGGGTGGATATTGCTGTTCACCAGTTCGGCAAAGTAAAGCATGTAGATGTCATTCTTTAAGCCGTAAGCATCCACCATTTTCATGATCATACGCTCGTGGCTACCCGTGATGCGGATATCATCCAGAAAAATCAATGTCTTGCCTTCCAGAAAAGCCTTATCTATATGAAAGCTATCATTGCCTATCAACTTCATCCGTTGCTCTGCATCCAGCTCGCCGTAATCTTCTTTATAGGTGATGGTGCGGTGTACTTTGGTTTCCTGAACAACGGGTAAGTCATTCTCTGCCAGCCAGTGGTTGAGTGTGTATACAAACCAGTTCTTCATGGCAAAAGTAGCCGTTGGGATAAACGAATACGGACTGGAGATCACCACCAACTGTTTTATATTTTCGGCTCGCGCCAGATGCTCTTCAATAAAACCGTTGGCCAGCGCCACGCCAAAATCGCGCGATACCGTGCCATCGCCAAACTTAAAGCGACTGTAATCTGCCGCCTCGAAACCGAAATGAGTTTCGCTATTGATATGGTGTAATGAATAGGTTAATGCTTTCATAGGTGTGAGATATATTAGCCAACAAGACTCAAAATTGTTTGCTGATTGGAATTGATCAATGCTGCTTTTAAACCCATTGCTTCGGCTGCGGCCACATCATTCTTGGGGTTATCACCAACATGCAAAATACCGCTGCGCGGGATGTCTTTACCCATATTACAGATGTCGATATTCTTTAGCATAACCTCAAAAAATTCAGGGTTGGGTTTTGACATGCCTGCCTCATCAGAGTAAAGCTGAAAATCAAAAAAAGTATCCAGTTGGTAAAGTGCAAGCACCTTACGCAATGTTTTACCGGTGATGTATCCTGTGTTGCTCAACAAACTAAAAGTTGCTCCGCTTTTTTCTTTTAGAGTTTGCAGGGCTTCAAATGTTACATCGCTATATAATTGTGAGGGATATTTGAAAAGCAACGCTTCCATATCGTTATGCAGTTGCTGATAATCCACTTCATCAATATCAAGTCTATCGCCATTGATCAGGTGGATGACCATCAGATACATCTCGTCGGCATCGATATTTTTACCGCTCTTCTCGTTCACGGCATTGCACATCAAGTCAACCTGCCGAAATATTGTTGCTATCTCGTCAACAGACTTATCTGCCTTATTAAAATGTTGGTGGAAATATTTAGCGCGCTCGGGCTTAAACCTTGGGTCTGATTTTATGAGCGTTAACCACAAGTCGAACGAATAGTGCTGAAAATAAGGCATTAGATTTAATAGGTGTCAGTAAAAAGCCTTTTTACAGGCTTAACAAGACCCCAAGATATAAAATAATGCTTATTAGCTTAATAACTTAAAATGAAATTTATATTAATAGCTTACCTGCTACTTAACACGTTGCGGTATGTTGTAATGGAGCGGATAATAGATTGCACTATGGCCGTTTGCCCCTCATCAGAGTTCAGATATTCTTCTTCATCAGGGTTATTGATAAAACCGGTTTCTATTAATACGGACGGCATAGCGCTGTTAGCCAGTACGTAAACACCCTGCTCGCGTACACCTAATGCAGCACGCCCGTCAGTATCGGTGAACTCCCGCATCAGGTAATCGCCAAACATAATGCTTTGTTTGCGGTATTTTTTAGTAAAGGCATCCAGGATAATTGCATTAGCAGGGTCGCTGTCATCAAGTGCCTGGTAATTTTGCTGGTAGTTCTTTTCTTCAAAAATAGAGGCGTTCTCGCGCATGGCTTCTGCCTGCTCTTTGGCACGATGCAAACCATAAACCAGCACCATTACCCCGCTTTGCTTGTGCGCGCGATAAGCTGTGCCCTCTGCAGATGAGTTACAATGGATGGAAATAAAAAGGTTACCTTTTGACTGATTGGCAATAGTCGATCGCCGGCGAAGTTCGATAAAAGTATCATCGCTTCGCGTAAGTACAGTAGTGAGATCTGGCAGTTGAGCATGGATTGCAGCGTCCAGCTTTTTGGCGATGGAAAGCGTGACGTTCTTTTCATAAGAATACTGTCCGCGGGCGCCGGCATCCTTACCACCGTGGCCAGCATCAATGATAATGTTCTTAATTTTATAACCTCCCGTAACAATAGTATCTGCAGGGGTAAAAGAACAAAACAGGATATATAAACATAAAACGCTGACACCACAGATCAGCCTCGTGTATTTTTGTCGCATTAGATTAATCAGGAACACAAATTTATCAGCCACACTATCAAACTGCAAACGCAAATAAAAGTTTGCTATTGTTGATTTTGACGATTAGATTGTAAAAGGGATTAATAAAAGAAATCTCCGTATTGCATTAATTAATGGTAACGGCGCTTTTTTTACTGCACTTAGGACACAAACCCGATGCATAAAGCGTAAAGCTATCAGCCTTAAAGCCTTCCGGTAAATTTAAACGTGGCATGTGCAGATCATCGAGACAATAAACGTTTTTACAATTGGTACAGTTAAAATGCAGGTGCTCATCATGATGATGATTTTCGCCACAATCTGCGTGGCAAACGGCATAATTGGCTGTACCGTTTAAATCGAAAACCTTATGGATGATGCCTTTTTCTTCAAACACATTAAGGATACGGTAAAGAGTAACGCGGTCAATATCACTCATCACACTCTCCAGATCGGGCTGCGAAGTAGCCGTGTTTTTTGAATACATCATAGAAAGCACCCGTAAACGCGCACCGGTTTTTTTTAGATGGTGCTTGTCCAGCAGTTCCTCAAAACGAAAATTCTTAGTCTGTGCCATTTCTCCAAATTTAGGTAAAATTCAGTTAAGCAGCTTGCTTATTATCGTGTTTGTGTGAGTGTTTAAGGTGCAGGAAGCTGTTGCCGGCATTGCATGTACCGGCCAGTTTGTAGTTAATAAAATGTGCGGTGGCTATCAATAAGCCGCCAACGGGCACTACTACGGCTTCAACCCAGTTGTGTATTAACAAATGACCGCCAATAACAAGTATAAAACCCAAAACCAACATTGCTAAAGGCAAAGCGTTGCGATGGTTCTTGTACTCCCCACCTATAGACCATACGCCTATAAACAGCGCAAACAGTATCATGCTCCACTCCACCCATGGGTTGGCCAAAAACTCCAACCCTAACAAAGGCAAACTGGTAAAAAACACCGGCACCGCCGCACAATGTATAGCACAAAGTGTAGAGGCGGTCATACCAATATTGTCCAGCTTTAAGGCTTTACGGGGTGATAACATGCTACAAAGATAAATATAAATGCAACATTATTACATTTAGATTTGTTTAGATTTTGTCAGGAATGGATACTCTCGTTATCTACAGTGTAATTTCGAACGAACTACGCCGTAGAAAGATCTTCTATATACTATACTTACACCTGCTCATGTAAATGTAGAAGATTTCTCGTCGCCCCCAAGCTTTACCCTACCCTTCTGCTCGCTCGAAATGACATGGTGGTTTAGCTTCTCTTTTCCTCTCCCTATTTTTGCGCAGCGAAGAGAGGGTCGCGCACGAAGTGCCGCGGGGTGAGTAATTCGCAGAGCGACTCACCCCCAACCCCTCTCTGCTTCGCAAAGAGGGGGAGCTTGTATTTTGCCTTCTCTTCCTCACCCTCTTTTCGCGTAGCTAAGAGAGGGTCGCGCACGAAGTGTCGCGGGGTGAGTAAAAAATCATCTTAATACCAAAATCAATAAAATCAGCGGTCAGCTTTTTGTACATTTAGCTGCCAATTATTTTTTCATGAAGAAGTTTTTATTGCTGCTATTAGCCATCCCGGTTTTTGCAAAGGCCCAGCAACGGCCTACAAATCAAAATTTATTTGATACTATACCCTTTATTCCCGACCATACTACCGATAGGCTAAAAATATTTGCTGCCCAGCCGGTAAAAAAGGCTAACGTCATATTCTTTGGCGACAGCATTACCGAAATGGGTAATTGGGGAAGTCTCACCGGCGATACAACCACCGTTAATCGCGGTATCGGTGGCGATATCACCTTCGGGGCACTAAAACGCGTGGATGATATCATTGCACGCCAGCCCAATAAGCTATTCATCTTGTTTGGCATTAATGATATTGGTAAAGATATCCCGGATGCGGTGATTGCTGATAACTATTTTAAGATAATTGAACGTGTGCACAATACAAGCCCGCAAACACGCATTTACGTGCAAAGTATATTGCCGGTAAATCCTACCCACGCTAATTTCCCGCAGCATTATGATAAGGGCGCTCATGTATCGGCCGTAAATAACCTTCTGAAAGCGAAAGCAAAAGAACTTAATTTTACATGGGTTAATTTAGCACCGCTTTTTACCGATAAAAACGGGTTGCTTGATAACCGTTATACGCTTGAAGGTTTGCACCTTAACCAGGATGCCTACAAGGTTTGGGTGGCATATCTCAAAAAAATGAAATATTTATAACATCTTACTTATGAACAGAACTAAAGTAGCCATCATTGGCGCAGGCTTTATCTCAGACATTCACCTGGAATCGTACCACCGCTTTGTGCCGGAGGCCGAGGTTGTAGCCGTTTATGCCCGTAACCTGGATAAAGCTAAGGCCTTTGCCGAGAAATATCATATTGCAACCTGGTTCAATGATGTTGACCAGCTACTGGCCGAAACCGATGCCGAAGTGATCGACATTTGCGTACCCAATTACCTGCACGCCGAGGTTTGCATTAAAGCAGCAAAAGCCAAAAAGCATATCATCATCGAAAAACCATTGGCCGTTACCATTGAACAAGCCGATGAAATGATAGCGGTTTGCAAAGAGAATAACGTAAAACTGATGTATGCAGAAGAGCTTTGCTTTGCGCCGAAATACGAGCGTGCCCGCAGCTTGGTTACCGAGGGTGCCGTTGGCGAAGTTTACATGCTAAAGCAAGCCGAGAAACACTCCGGCCCACATACAGATTGGTTTTATGATATTGACCTGGCCGGCGGCGGCGTATTGATGGATATGGGTTGCCACGCTTTAGGCTGGTTTCGCTGGGTGTTGAATCATGCCAAGGTGAAAGACGTTTACGCCACTATGAGCACCGTTTTACATAAAGGCCGCACAAAAGGCGAAGACAATGCGGTAGTGATAGTGGAGTTTGAGAACGGCGTTACCTGCGTTGCGGAAAGCAGCTGGGCGAAGCATGGCGGCATGGACGACCGTTGCGAAATATACGGCACCGGCGGTGTTATTTATGCCGATCTGTTTATGGGTAATTCTGCGCTTACATACAGTAAAGATGGCTACGGCTATGCCATGGAAAAGGTCGACAGCTCTGCAGGCTGGACGTTCACTATTTTTGAAGAAGCATTTAACCAGGGTTACCCGCAGGAATTAAAACACTTTATAGAGTGCGTGCGTGAAGACAAACTACCGGTAGTGACCGGAGAGGACGGCCGAGCAGTTCTGGAAATTATTTATGCCGCTTATTCCTCTGCCGGGTCAGGGAAAAAGGTAGCCCTGCCCTACCACGCCAAAATAGAAAAACCGGTAGATCTATGGTTAAACCCTTTACAACACTAACAACATGGAAGTAAAAATATATAGCAATTACGACGAAATGTCAAAAGCAGCAGCCGAACTGGTTGCAAGTCAATTGGCAGAAAAACCGGAGTCGGTATTAGTTTTTCCTTCAGGCGATTCTCCAACAGGAACCCTAAATTATTTGGTTAGCTGGGCTAATGATGGCCGCATAGATCTGACGAAAGCTTCTATCGTTGGCCTTGACGAATGGGTTGGCATGGATGAGAATGATAAAGGAAGCTGCAAATATTATCTCAAAAATACTTTTTTTGATAAGCTAAACACGAAGCTCACCAATGTCACCTTATTTAATGCCAAAGCTGACGACCTTGAAGCCGAATGTGATCGTATGAATACATTTATCGCTTCCAAAGGCGGCATTGGTGTGATGATGGTGGGTATAGGTATGAACGGCCACCTTGGTTTAAATGAGCCCGGCACACCGTTTAACCTCTACGCACACCGTTCAGAACTGGATCCGGTAACTGTTGAGGTTGGTCAGAAATATTTCGATAAAGCTACGCCCTTAACCGGTGGCATTACACTGGGCTTACAGCACCTGGCAGAAGCCGGCAAAGCCATATTAATTGCCTCGGGCGCTAAAAAAGCTGATATTATTGCCAAAAGCCTGCAAGGCGAAGTAAGTACAGCTGTGCCCGCATCTATCCTGCAAACACTGGATAACGCGGTTGTTTTGTTGGATGAGGAAGTGGCAACTAAGTTGATAAAAGTATAAGGACCATTTCATTGCGAGGTACGAAGCAATCTCAAAGGCGGTTCTTCGTTAGGAAAGGCAGTGAGTGGTATGATTGTTAGTGGATGTTACTTTCTTTTTCCGCAAAAGAAAGTAACCAAAGAAAACTCGCGACCACGGCAACGCGCTACAATGGCTATGCTTTAGCAATGCCTGTGCTACCGCACGTTACACTATGTCGCCTTATTCGATTACGTTCTGTCCGTGCATTTCTTTTATCCCGCGTCAGCAAAAAGGCTTCGGGCGAAAGCGACCAAAGCAATTTTGGCCTTGTGCGTTTATAAGTATAAGGGCACAGCAATACTTGCTTGGAGCACAGCCCATGTAAATTCGGCGTGACGTAATTAGTACTTCTTGATTTTTAATCGCATCTTTAGTTACCAATTATAAACTACAAAATGCTTACTGATACGCCTGAAAATACTGCGGCAACTTCTGCTGCGCAAACTTTCGATGCTATAGTTATTGGATCCGGAATTAGTGGTGGATGGGCTGCAAAAGAACTTTGCGAAAAAGGCCTCAAAACGCTGGTGTTAGAACGCGGCAGGGATGTTAAACACATTAAGGATTATCCTACTGCTACGAAAGCGCCATGGGAGTTTCCATACCGCGGCCGGGTAAGTTTGAAACAGCTTAAAGAAAATCCATTGATCACCAAAGCTGCCGGCTATGGCGACGATTGCGACCACTTTTTCATCAAAGATGCAGACCATCCTTATGTACAGGAAAAGCCCTTTGACTGGATCCGTGGGTACCAGGTTGGAGGTAAGTCGCTTACTTGGGGCCGCGCTACGCAACGCTGGAGCGATTTTGAATTTACCGCCCCACATCGTTTTGGGTACGGTATTGAGTGGCCTATCGGCTACAAAGATGTAGACCCATGGTATTCTCACGTTGAAAAATTCATTGGAATCTGCGGAAATAAAGACGGCTTAGAGGCAATGCCTGATGGTGAATTTTTACCACCGTTTGAAATGAGTGCGCCGCTAAAATTTATGCGAGACAACATCAAGCAAAACTTTAACAGGCATTTGGTGCATGCCCGTTGGGCGCATCTAACCGAGCCTAAACAGATCCACCTGGATCAGGGCCGGGGTAAGTGCCAGGCGCGTAATATGTGTATGCGTGGCTGTCCTTTTGGCGGTTATTTCAGTTCGGTAAGCTCTACCCTGCCCTGGGCGGCCAAAACCGGGAATTTAACTATACGTCCGCACTCTGTTGTTCATTCTATTATTTATGACGAGCAAACAGGCAAAGCATCGGGTGTAAGGGTTATAGATGCCCAAACCAAAGAGACCATCGATTTTAAGGCAAAGGTGATCTTTATGAATGCCTCAGCACTGAACACTAATCTTATCCTCCTTAATTCAAAATCAAAACGTTTTCCCAATGGGTTAGGTAACGATAATGGGTTGTTGGGTAAATATGTTGCATTTCACAATTACAGAGCATCGGTAAGCGGCACCCTGGACGGTTATGAGGATAAATATTATTTCGGCCGCAATCCTACCGACTTAATATTAGTGAATTACAAAAACCTGCATAAACGCGAGACGGATTATTACGGCGGCTATACTACATTCCTGAATGCCTATCGCGATCAGCATGCAAAAGATATTCCGGGTGAACACATTGGCTCCGCTTATAAAGACAACCTGTCTGAACCCGGCGGCTGGCATGTATTCGCTTATCTACAGGGCGAAACCGTACCTGTTGAAGAAAATCACGTTCGTTTAAGCGATACCGAAAGAGACCAGTGGGGTATTCCGCTATTGGTTACTTCAGTCGCCTACCACCCTAACGATGATAAAATGACGGATGATTTCCTTAAAGAAACGGCCGCGATGTTTGAGAAAGCCGGCGTAAAAAATATCGAAACAAATAACAACAAACAGGCACCAGGCCTGGATATTCATGAGATGGGTGGCGTACGTATGGGTAAAGATCCTAAAACCTCACTGCTAAACCAATGGAACCAGTTGCACCTTTGCCAAAACGTTTTTGTTACCGATGGAGCTTGCATGACCAGTACTGGTAATCAAAGCCCTTCAATTTTATACATGGCATTAACCGCACGCGCAGCTAACTACGCTGCAGAGCAGGTTAAAGCAGGTAAACTTTAAAATCTATCTCACATGAAAAAATTAGCCTACTTATCAATTGTAATAATGGCATTGGCTGCCTGTCAATCGGCAGATAAGAAAACCGCAGGTGACACGACAGCACTGGTCAAAGCAGAAACCACCAAAACCGCATTTGAGCCTTTACTCATCGATAGCAGCATGAGCAACTGGCACACCTACGGTAAAACGGGCGTGGGAAAAGCGTGGCAGTTAAGGGACGGTGTCCTTCACCTTGATGCTTCTAAAAAAGCTGATTGGCAAACCAACGGCGGCGGCGACATTATCACCAATGAAGAGTACGCGAACTTTGACCTTAAGGTAGAATGGAAAATATCGCGTGCGGGCAACAGCGGCATCATGTTTTACGTACATGAAGATACTAGCAAATACAAATATCCATGGCAAACCGGCCCGGAAACACAAATAGCTGACAATAAGGAAAATGAAGACGGCAAACTGATCAAGCATCGTGCAGGCGACCTGTACGATCTGATGTCGATTTCAAAAGAGGTAGTTAAACCAGCGGGCGAATGGAACAAAACCGAAGTGATAGCCAATGATGGCAAACTGGAAATCCTGGTTAATGATGAGAAAGTGTTATCTACCAACATGTGGGATGACAATTGGAAGAAGATGATAGCGGCAAGCAAATTCAAGGAATGGCCGGGTTTCGGCACTTTTAAGAAAGGCCATATCGCGTTACAAGACCACGGCGCAGATGTTTGGTTCAGAAATGTTGAGATCAAAAAACTATAAGGCCAGGGCTTTTATTGGATGTTTGTGACAGCCGTCACATTTTTGGCAACTACTAATCCTTAACTTTGGTGCATGCAAGGCAAGGAGGATATTTTAACGCTTATAGATATCAAACTTTTGGTTGATACCTTCTACGAGCGGATCCAAAAAGATAATTTGTTAGGGCTCATTTTTAACGAGCGGATAAAAGATAACTGGCCCGAGCACTTGGATAAGATGTATCGCTTTTGGCAAACCGTTCTGCTGGAAGAATACACTTATGGCGGTCGTCCCTTTCCTCCACATGCCCAGTTGCCTATCGATGAAAAGCATTTTAATCAATGGCTGGCTCTATTTACAAGAACAGTTGATGAATTATTTAACGGTGATAAAGCCGCGGAAGCCAAATGGCGCGCTAATAAAATGGCTGCTATGTTTCAAAGTAAACTTGCTTATCTGAGGAATAATCCTTTTAATATTGTGTAAAACGAAGCCCGCTCCGGCTCTCGTTTCCCCGCTCTACAAACACAAATACCTATCTACTCACATCGTCTCTATCTCATCCGGATGGCGAGGCTGCCAGATGGCATAATAAAATGCCAGGCAAAAAACACCAAGCAGAAATGGGATCAAGGCCAAATGCTTATAAGTGAACCATCCGCTAATGGTAATGTGATCAAAACCCATAAACTCACTGATCATCCAGTATGAGTTAGCACTTATCCAGAAAGTAATGGCCAGATTATGGCAAAGTTCAGACATCAGTTCTCTTGTGCGCCAGGCTATCACAATGGATATCATCAACGTAGGGATGATCATAATAATACCAATCGGCTTCCATATCATACACCAGCCAATATCCTTAAAAAGCCAGAACACGATATGGAGGTTCTCCATCTTACGGTACTTGAGCGGAATGACGTATTGTGACATGCTTATTGATATTGAAGGGATATTAAAATTTATGATCAAGGGCTGTGTACCAATTATTTGCGTCGTACTGGTAATTCAATATTTCCGGCACGTTCATGCTTTCCACTATTTTCCATCTATCAAGTTTTAAAATAAAACCTGGCAATGCTAAACCGCCTTGCTCAGCAGCTTGGGTATAGAAATCTGCACGGGTTGGGTGATGCGGGGCAACCGCATTAAAGGTACACTCGTAGGCATTTTTGCTAATGATGGTTTTAGTAATGCCTATACAATCATCTAAATGTATCAGATTTACAGGTGCCAATCCGTTGGCAACCCCCTGCTTGCCTGCAAAGAACCTTCCGGGATGCCGGCCTGGCCCTACCAGCCCGCCGAAACGGATGACGGTTGTTTTAAAGCTAATTCGCTGCTGGAACAGTGCCTCTGCATTTAATAGAATTTTGCCGGATTCGGTATCGGGATCCGGGGGTATATCCTCGTTTACCATCTTGTTCATATCAGCATAAACACCTGTGGAGCTGATCAGGATAACTTTGCTTATTTGATGTTTAATGATGCTCTCCACTACCTTCTCCATTTTAGCTAAGTACTCCTGCCCTTCCCCGGACCGGGTTTTAGGCGGGATAGCAATTATTAAAATATCGGTATCAAAAAACTCATCGGGAAAGGTAGATTGATCAGTCGATAGATCCAACACGAAGGGCTTAATACCTGCGTTAGCCAATTGTTCAACTTTATTGGCAGATGTGGTACTGCCTTTAATTTTGTACCCGTCGTTGACCAGAGCCTTTGCAAGTGGCAACCCGTACCAACCGCATCCTAAAATACTTATTGTCATAATAGCGGCTTAAAGATAATACAAATGCAAACAATATATTTGCCCTATGGATACGCCGCAAACTTTACCTGTACTAAACGACACAGAACTGAGGGTATTAGGCTCGCTAATGGAAAAAAGCAAGATAACGCCCGATTATTACCCCATGACCATCAACGGCTTAACTGCAGCCTGCAACCAAAAAACTGCACGCAAGCCTGTAGTAGAGTATGACGAACAAACCGTTGCTTTGGCTTTAGACACATCGAAACGTAAAGGCCTGGTATCTACCGCTACTGGTGGCTCAAGTAGGGTAATTAAGTACAAACATAATTTTGGTATCGTTTTCCCGGTTGTCCCATCAGAAGTGGCTGTTATCTGTTTGCTTATCCTTCGCGGACCGCAAACACCCGGCGAGATCAATACCAATTCTGGACGTTTGTATGAGTTTGAAAATCTGGATGAAGTAACGGAAATGCTGGAGAAATTAGCCGGAGGCGACCTCCCGTTTATAGAGCAGATGCCAAAACGACCGGGGCAAAAGGAAGTGCGTTACCGACACCTTTTAGGCGGATCCGTTCCTGAAGATGATGCATTCGACGAGCCTCAGCGCCGCACATCGAACAACGATCTCGAAGAACGCTTAAGTAAGCTGGAAACTGATTTCGCCGAACTGAAAGAAGCCTTTGATAAATTAATGAAGGAACTATCTTAAACGGAAGTTTCACTACGGCTCAATTTACGCTCGATCCTTCTATCAGGAATCAACCAAATAAGCGCAACCGCACCATACAGGCCAGCCGCCCACCATGGATGGACGAATGACAATGCGATAGCCACTCCGTATATGCCTACGGATAGTTTACCTTTCATATCACTGCCCATGGCATGTCCCAGTAATGATTCCTCACCATGATGTTTGATAAGCAAACGCACCAATATGCTGTAAGCCACGCCGCACATAATAAGTACAATGCCGTAGCATATTACCGGTACCTGTGCAAAGTGGTTTTCGCCCATCCAATCTGTAACAAACGGAACAAGTGACAACCAAAACAACAGGAAAAGATTAGCCCATAAGATGCCACCGGTCACTGATTTTGTTGCGTGTAAAAGATGGTGATGGTTGTTCCAATAAATACCAACATACACAAAACTAAGAACGTAGCTTAGAAACACTGGCGATAAATGTATCATATCGCTCCACTCCGCGTGATGCGGCACTTTAAGTTCAAGCACCATAATGGTGATGATAATAGCAAAAACGCCATCGCTAAATGCCTCTAAACGACCTTTACCCATACTGTGATCAATTGAAGTTAAATATACGTTTAGGCAGAGTGCTTTGCAAAGGCAAAAAACTCTAAAGCGTTACCGCTATGCCGAACACATCTTTAAGCGCTTTTTTGGCGGCATTATAACCGCACATGCCATGCACCCCTCCACCCGGAGGTGTTGAGGCAGAGCAGATGTATAATCCTTTCTCAGAAGTTCTGTAGGGCGACAAACGTATGGCAGGCCGTGTAAACAACTGACCAAGATCGATAACTCCCCCATTAATATCACCGCCAATATAGTTGGGATTGTATTCTTCCAGTTCGACAGTGTTGAAGGTATGCTTAGCAAGGATGGTATCCCTAAAGCCCGGCGCATAGCGCTCTATCTGCTTCTCAATTGCGTCCGTCATATTTTTGGTTGAGCCGTTGGGAACGTGGCAATAGGCCCAGGCGGTGTGCTTGCCGTCGGGGGCGCGGGTATTATCGAATAGGCTTTGTTGGGCCAGCAATACGAAGGGTTTATCGGGATGTTTGCCGTTCCAGGTTTGCTGCTCGGCGTCACGTATCTCGTTAAGCGTGTTGCCGAGGTGTACCGTTCCGGCCTTAAGGCAGGCTTCAGGAATAAATGGAATTTGTTCACTTAAGGCAAAATCAACTTTAAAAGCACCCATACCATAACGATATCGCTTAAGTTGCCATTTATATAGCGCGGAAAATTTATGCCCGGCTATCTGCAGTAATTGCTTCGGTGTTACATCAAATAATACAGCATGCGCTGAGGGTAGTTGGTCTAAAGATGTAATGTAAGTATTGGTCTCTATCTTACCGCCTATCGAAGTAAAATATCCTGCCAAGGCATCAGCTATACTTTGTGATCCACCCTTAGGTAGCGGCCAGCCTTGCAAATGCCCGGTGGCCATTAGCACAAGTGTTATGGCAGCAGTAGCCGCGTTGGTTAGCGGTTGCATGCTATGAGCGGCCATGCCGGCCAATAATGCTTTAGCTTGTTTAGTTTTAAATTGCTTTGCCAGCATAGTGACCGGTTTAAGCGCATCTAACCCGAAAGACGCCAATGCCAGCGGATGCTTAGGCATGTGCAACGGACCAAGTACATCAGCATCTATCAGTGGCCAGTTCTTAGTCACAGGCTTCACGAGCTTTAAATAGGCATTTTCATCAGCTCCCAATTGCTTGGCTGTACGCTCAATGTCGCGACATAAAATTGCTGTGTTGTGTTGCTCCAGCGGGTGAGCGGCATCTATCTCCGGGTAGATATATTCCAGGCCATGATCTGCCAAAGGCAGCGTTTTAAAAAACGGGGAGGCGACCGCAAGCGGATGAATTGCAGAGCATACATCGTGCTTAAAGCCCGGCAACGTAAGCTCTTTTGTACGCAGGCCGCCACCAATGGTGTCCTTCGCTTCAAGCAGTAATACCGATAACCCTTGCTGCTGCATCAGTATGGCAGCCGCAAGGCCGTTCGGGCCACTGCCCACTACAATTGCATCGTAATCGCGTTTCTCAAGCGCCATAGGCTGTTGTTATCAATAGTCGGAGTAAGCGGTAGGATAAAGAAAAATAATGTCTGCCTTTGATACATTGTTCTTATACTGAGCATCACTTATCAGCCCTTTCCATTGCGCATCTGCATCAAAAGCTTTCCAATGCTCGTCCCTACTTTGTTTATCATCAAATGTTGTTAAATACATCAGGTTAGGCATTCTACTGCCTGCAATAACACTGCCGTAAAAAACCGGATTAAAGCCTAAGCGCTCAAAAATGTCTGTTTCGCCACTGTTGAACATCTTAACTTTGTTATGGTGGTAAGCTTCTGTTGGGCTTTCGTAACTGCGCAGCTCATACACCCGTTTTGAACGTTCTCCGGTTAATTTGGGCAACATCAAATGCGGGCGTGTAATAAACGGACTAAGCAAAATAGTTTCGATACGCGAGTACGGTGCGTTGTTATACGCTGCGGTAACGTATTCTTTGTTATCAGTCGATGAAATAGCAGGTTTGCTTGCCGATACATTATCCGGCTCAACATCCTTCCATGAAGCATACGGCACAAGTATGTAAATCTTCCTGTCAGCAGTATCTTTTTCAACAGGCTTAAAGATGCCGATATTTTTAATGCCCTTTTTGTGCATCACTGGCAGAAAGCTCTTTTGCAGATAAGCATCGAGTACCGCTTCTTGCTGTGGCGACTTATAGTGATATATCTTTATCTGGTAGTAATCGCCTTTGATGGTTTGGGCTTGTGACGGCTTGATAATAACCATAAAAACGATGAGTGATAGAAAGCACAACAACCGCTGTGATATAGATTGAATGTTATACATAAAATTGTGGTTATGCTAAATTACGCAAATAATCCCATCGCAGAGGCACGTATAAGCGGTAAATTGATGCAACGCTCCATAAACAAAAAAAGCCTGCCTAAGGCAAGCTTTTTACGTATTCTTAAATGGCTTATTTAATTTCTCTCACCCAAATATTACGGAAGCTAAGCGGTTCGCTTTTGTCGCCGTGAGCTTGTAATTTAATTGGGCTATCGCCATGTGGTTTTCTGTAACCAGGCTTGCCGATGTATTGTGTAGGGCCCATTAATTCAACGTTATTCTCCACCAAAACACCGTTGAATATAACAGTAACACGCGCAGGCGTTTTTAATTGGTCACCGTCAAAGGTTGGAGCAGTCCAGATCACGTCATAAACGTTCCAGGTGCCCGGGGGGGTTGTTGGGTTAGCTAACGGGATAAATTGCTTGTATATACTGCCAGCCATACCGTTAACGTAGGTTTTGTTATTGTAAGAATCTAACACCTGCAACTCGTAACCGTCATCGCCTTTGCCTATTGATGCAAGGAATACGCCGCTGTTACCACGTGCCTGGCCGGTACCTTCAATATTTGAAGGTACTTTCCACTCTATGTGTAACTGATAGTTACCAAATTTCTTTTTGGTTTCGATGTTGCCGTATTTCTTGTTAACGGTTAATACATCACCTTTTACATCCCATTTGGCAGCATCTCCGCTGGCTACGTCTACCCATTCAGAAAGCCCGGTTTTGCCGTTGAAAAGTATAATGGCATCTGATGGTGCCTCTCCTGCAACTTTACCAGGCTTTACAACCGGTGGTACAGGTTCCCATTTTTCAGTATCCTCGGGTTTTGCGTTTTGCGCGTTAGCCATATAAAAGCCTCCGCAAAGCAAAGCAGTTAAAATCAGTTTATGTTTCATTTTTTAGTTAATTGGTGCCGTTACAAATAGAGTTTAGTTTTAAGGTAAGATGCACTTTTGGCAATACTTACATAAGGGTCAATGTTGGTAAAGTTTTCCTGCTCAACAATGTAATGTTTTATACCGGCTAATTTTGCCTGACCAAGGATCTTTTTAAAATCAATTGCGCCAGTGCCTATTTCCGTATTCAGATCATGATTAGATTTGTCCATATCCTTGATGTGCACCATTGCAAAACGTCCCGGATGTTTTTTGAATATCTCGATAGGATCTTTACCGGCACGAACCACCCAATAAATATCCATTTCCATGGCTACCAATTTTGGGTCGGTATACTTCAATATTGTATCATAAAAAGTAGTTCCTTCTACTTCCTTCCACTCAAAGTTGTGGTTATGGTAACCCAGTTTTAAACCGTGTTTTTTGCAGATGGTAGCGGCTTGATTCATTTTGGCTGCAATTGATTTAAAATCGGCTGCAGTTTTAATGAGGTCTCCGTTAAGGCTTGGCACCACAATGTAAGTCTGGCCTAAAATTTTTGCAGCTTCAATGTAGCTGTCAAATTCATCCATTTTACCGGTACTAAAGTACTCATCAAGGCCATAGTGACCGCTTGGGCTTTTCAAACCGTTCTGTTTCAACAATGCGGAAAACTCTTTTGCGGTTAATCCCCAAAAGCCATTTTGTTTAGAGTAACCAAAGGTTTCAACCTCTTTATATCCGGCTTTTGCTACAGCAACAATAACGCCTTTAACATCTTTAGGTAATTGGTCGCGCAGGGAATAAAGCTGTATGCCTATGCCGTTTGGGCTTTTTGCCGAAGCCAGTTTTGGTGCAAGCATAATGCCTGCCGCAGCCAAACCGGCTTGCGCTAAGAAAGTTCTTCTGGTAGTAGTCATAATGTATTTATAAAAGTAAAATTGCCGTTATAGACGCTCTACAACGGCAATAGTTTAAACATCGCAAATGTGCACAGCTTTTCTAAGCGATGCAATTTTGTCTTTTTGTTTAGGGATAAACTCTTGTGCTACAAAGCCTTTGTGGCCTACTTCAAGCACAGCCCGCATAATTGCCGGATAGTATAATTCCTGTGTTTCGTCTATCTCGTTACGGCCGGGAACGCCACCGGTGTGGTAATGCGCAATGTACTGATGATATTGACGAATGGTGCGGATAACATCGCCTTCATCTATCTGCATATGGTAAATATCATATAGCAGTTTAAAGTTCTCTGATCCTAAGCGTTTGCAAAGTTCAGCCCCCCATGCGGTATGGTCGCACTGGTAATCTTTATGATCTATCTTGCTGTTCAGCAATTCCATCACTAAAACTACACCGTGTTGCTCGGCAAGTTTTACCATCGGCTTAAGGCCTTCAACACAATTTTTCCACCCTTCTTCATCTGTTTTTCCGCGACGGCTACCGCTAAAGCAAATCAGGTTTTTATATCCTGCGGCTGCCACCTTAGGTATCATTTCACTGTATTGCTTATGAAGCTGTGCATGAAATTGCGTATCACCAAAACCATCAGTAAGGTTTATCTCAGCCCCATTACACATTGATGAAGTAAGACCATATTTTTTAAGCGTCGGCCAATCAGATGGGCCAACCAGGTCAATACCTTTTATGCCGATATCTTTAGCTGCTTTGCAAAGATCCTCAACAGATATGCCATCATAACACCAGCGGCAAACCGCGTGGTTAATGTTGCCTTTGAGTTTATCGCTCATATATTCTTTACTATCGGGTTTGTATGACGATAATACACCGCCCACTCCTATTGCAGCTGTACCGGCAAGTATGCCCTTAATAGCTGTTCTTCTGTTTGTACCTGCCATTGTATTATATATCTGCACGGCCAAGTCCCGGCTCTTCAATATCCAAACCCGGTTTGGTTTGTATTTGATTAGTATCCTTAAAGAATATGATAAACAGCAGGAATACCACCCCCGCAATAGCAGCCGGAATTAGCCAGATGCTTGTCCAGTTGTGTGATGTTTCTGTTAATTTGTATTTGTCAACAACCGGGCCCGAAATGTAAGATCCCATTAACATACCCACACCATAAGTTGCAAGTGTTATAAAGCCTTGTGCCGCGCTTTTAAATTTCTCACCGGCAAGATTATCAGTATAAATCTGACCCGTTACAAAGAAGAAATCATAACAGATACCATGCATTACTATACCTGCAATCAGCATCCAGTAATTAGATTCTACATTGCCGTAAGCAAAGAAGATGTATCGGATAACCCATGCCAGCATACCCACCGCAAGCATTTTTTTAACGCCAAGGCGTACGAAGAACAACGGCATCAAAGCCATAAACAAGAACTCTGACACCTGGCCCAGCGACTGCACACCTGCCGCCGCTTTCATGCCAACCTCATTTAAGAACGGATTGGTGAAGTTATAGTAAAATGCCAAAGGCACACATATAGCAACAGATGCCAGGAAGAATGTTAAGTATGACCGGTTCTTTAATAAACCTAAAGAATCTAAACCCAATATATCGCCAAGGCTTGCTTTTTGTCCTTTTTTAGCAGGCGGAGTTGCAGGCAACGTAAAGCTCAATAAACCTAAAATCAACGATGCCGCAGCAGCCATTTTAAAGGTAAGGACAAGCGAGTTGCTTTGCTCCCAGCCCAACCATCCAATAACCAAACCGGCGATGATCCAACCTAAAGTACCAAACACACGTATCGGTGGAAACTCTTTACTTGGATTTTGCATTTGCCTGAACGATACCGAGTTAACCAATGCCAGTGTAGGCATATACACAACCATGTAAGCAAAAATTATTGGGAAAAAGCCCTCAAAATTTGTTTGGGTGGTAATGTAGTACAACAAGGCTGCACCGGTTAAATGCAGTATACCCAAAACTTTTTGCGCAGAAAAAAATCTGTCAGCAATTAGCCCAATCACGAACGGTGCAATAATAGCGCCCCATGATTGTGTTGCATAAGCATTACCATTTTGCACGCCCGTGGCGTTTAAGGTTTTGCCAAGGTACGTTCCCATTGTTACAAACCATGCTCCCCAGATGAAAAACTCCAGGAACATCATGGTTGATAACTTAACACGTGTAGTTACGGTCATAATTAGTATTGATTTAAATTAGTTAGGTTTTAGTCAGTACTTATTTTACTGTTAAAATGTATTTAACCATTGCCTTAGCATCATCTAAAGAAAGGTCAGGGTGAGCTGTCATTGGTACTGTACCCCAGTTACCACTACCGCCTGATATTACTTTTTTTGCAAGCATATCAACGTCGCTTTCTTTGTACTTTTTGGCGATATCAACCAATGCAGGGCCAATAACTTTGCTTTGCGCGTTATGGCAGGTGTTACAGTCTGCAGCGGCCATAAGCTCTTCGCCTTTATTGCCTGTGGTACCGCTGTTTTTATCAGTACCTATTTTATTTACCGATGTGTCATTAGCGGCATTTGATTGTTGCGCTACAGCGCTGTTATTGCTTGACGAAGCGCTGTCTGTGTCTGCCGGTTTGTTGCTGCTACCACCGCAAGCTGTTAAGAAAGCTACGCTGATACCTAATATAAAGAATACTTTTTTCATGATGCGTTTTTATGTTATTAGTTAATATGTGTTATAGTCCAATTAGTGATTTGTTAAAAGCTTCGTCGCTGCCGGATGCTGCAAAATCATCGAAAGCTTTATCGGTTACCCGGATGATATGGTCTTTGATGAACTGTGCACCTTCTCTTGCACCATCTTCAGGATGTTTCAGGGCACACTCCCACTCTAAAACAGCCCATCCTTTGTAATCGTATTGTGTTAATTTGCTGAATACTGATTTAAAATCAACTTGTCCGTCTCCAAGTGAGCGGAAACGACCTGCACGCTCAACCCAGTTGGAATAACCACCATAAACTCCCTGGCGGCCTGTCGGGTTAAATTCAGCATCCTTAACGTGGAACATTTTAATGCGTTCGTGGTATATATCGATATACTCCAGGTAATCCATTGCCTGTAATACGAAGTGCGATGGATCGTAAAGCAAGCAGGCACGTTTGTGATTATTCACATTCTCCAAGAAACGCTCGTAGCTTACACCATCGTGCAGGTCTTCTCCGGGATGTATCTCGTAGCAAAGATCGATTCCATGCTCATCGTAATAATTAAGGATAGGTTCCCAACGTTTAGCAAGCTCAGCAAAGGCTGTCTCTACCAATCCTGCCGGGCGTTGCGGCCAAGGGTAAACCATATGCCATATTAATGCGCCACTAAAGGTTACTGATGCATTTAAGCCCAGGTTTTGTGAAGCCTTTGCGGCAGCCTTAACCTGCGATACCGCCCACTCCTGCCTTTTAGCAGGATTGTTTTTGTAAGCATCGGGTGCAAATGCATCGAACAGCGTGTCGTAAGCCGGATTAACGGCTACCAACTGTCCTTGCAAGTGCGTAGAAAGCTCGGTTATCTCCAAGCCGGCTTCTGCAACAATGCCTTTTATCTCGTCGGCATAAGTTTTACTATCTGCCGCTTTTTGTACATCTATAAAACGAAGGTCGTTTGTTGGCAATTGTACACCTTTGTAACCCAATCCGGCAGCCCATCGGCAAATAGATTTCAGATCATTAAAAGGTGCGGTATCACCAATAAACTGGGCTAAGAAAATAGCCGGTCCTTTAATGGTATTCATGCCTTTAGATTGTGTATTTGGTCCATTTTTCGTTGCTCTCGTTTGAGGCAACCACATTATTTATAAATGCCATACCGCGGATACCATCATCTACAGATGGGAAATCGATCCACTCAGGAACTTGGCGGCCTTCTATCTTAGCGCTTAGCGCCGAAGCGAAGTTGCGATAAAGGTTACCAAATGCTTCAAGGTATCCTTCCGGATGACCTCCGGGAGTACGGCAGTTTGAAGTAGCCGAAGCTGATAAATGACCAGTGTAACCGGCACCTGCACGTAATATTTCAGCAGGTTTATCCAGCCATCTAACAATTAATGTGTTTGGCTCCATCTGGTTCCACTCAAGGCCGCCATTTTCTCCGTACACACGGATCTTTAAAGCGTTTTCCTCACCTGCTGCAATTTGAGATGCAGTAAGTGTGCCTGTAGCGCCCCCGTCAAAACGAAGCAACACTGCGCCGTCATCATCAAGCATACGGCCATCAACCACGATGTTTAGTGCTGCACTAAGTTCACTGATCTTTTGGCCGGAAATAAACTCTGCCAGGTGAGCTGCGTGTGTACCAATATCACCCATTGCGCCGGCTTTACCAGATTTAGATGGGTCGGTGCGCCACGAAGCCTGAGCGTTACCTTCACGTTCTGAAAGGCGGCTTAACCAGCCTTGCAAATACTCAACATATATTTTTCTTACTTTACCTAAAGCGCCGCTTTTTACAATTTCGCGGGCTTCCTTCACCATCGGGTATCCGGCATAGGTGTGGGTAAGCAATAGCATCAATCCTGTTTCCTCTACTTTTGCTTTAAGTTGTTTAGCTTCCTCAAGCGTAAAAGTGATAGGTTTTTCGATCACCACGTTAAAGCCATTTTCTAAAGCCTGCATTGCCGGAGCAAAGTGTGCAAAGTTTGGCGTAACAATGGTTACAAAATCCATACGATCATCGGCCGGGCGTTGTGCTTCGGCTTTGAACATTTCATCGTAAGTGTTATAAGTGCGTTCTTCGGGTAAAAAAAGCATACGGCCACTTTCCTGCGCAACATCTGGGTGCATACTTAAGGCACCACAAACCAGCTCAACCTGACCATCCATGTTGGCAGCTATACGGTGGATAGCACCTATAAATGCATCCTTGCCACCGCCTATCATGCCCATGCGTAATTTTCTGTTACTCATAATAGCTGTAAAGTATAAATCGGAACAAGCCCGGATTTACCTTTGTTTTAAGATTAGATAAATGTGTAAAAACCGCTCCGTATTTTTTACGGAGCGGTTGATGTTCAAATGTAAACGTATTTTTTATGATAAAGCCCAGGCCTTATCACCTTTTTTGTATGGATAATCGCCAATGTATTTGCCCGGTACAGGTACATATCTAAGCGCCTTTGTTGCGCCCGGCTCTGAGGTAAAGTAACCCAACAGTGTAAGCTGTTTGATCATGCTGAAGTAATGGTTAGGATCTTCAGGCTTTTTATTTTTGTTGTAATCCTTAGCCTCTTTGTCTAACTGGGTAAGCAATTCTGTACGTTGTTTTGCATCGGCCTCCATGAAGCTTTTGTTGTACTTTTTGCTTGATGCATCATTAAGGTCTTTTAAACCTTTTTTGAAGATCTTTTGGTCGTCATCGGTATAACAATCGCGTACCATAACGGCCATAAATGCACCCACTTTTGCTGCTTTAGCACCCGGGGTTGAGGTTTCAGGCAAAATGGTTTCTGCTATTTCATCCATGTAGGCCGTAGTATCTGCATTAAACAGGTCGTCGGTATTTACCGATCCGCCTGACTTACAGCCTGACACGAAGAACTCGGCTCCGATAACGGCACCGCCCAGTATCAAACCCACTCTGCTTATCGCGTCTCTTCTATTCATTGTTTTATAGAATTAATGAGTTAATGTTTTTAATTGTATTAATTATTACGCTTTTAGCTCAAAACCCGCAGGGTACTGGCGTTTAACGTACTGGTTAACATCGTCAAAGTTGGTAACCTTCATGGCTTTGTTATCCCATGTGTATTTGAACGCGCCACCTTTAAGGTCATGACCACGAACCGCAAGGTTAGCCATCAGCAAAGCCTCGGTAAGCGGGCCTGCAACTTCAAATGGAGAACTTACTTCCATTTTACCATAACCGGCTATAGCTGCCTCTACCCACTGTGCATAGTGACCATTTGCACCACCAGGAACACGTTTGTATTTCTGAGGCGCTTTCGCATCCTTGGTGCGTTCTTTTGGTAGCAGGGTAGCCGCATCAGAATAAGTGCTTGCGTACATTTTACCTTTACTACCAATGAACAAGGTACCGTTACCTTCTTCGCCACCCCATTTTTCGTTAGGGCCAAGCTCGTCAGGTCGCTCCGGCTGTATACCGCCGTCCATCCAGTGAAGCGTAACATCACCTTTGGTTTTGGCAGTTTTAGGGAAAGTTAACGTAATATGGCTTGATGGCGGGCAGCTCTCAGGGAAGCTACCTTTTCTAAAGGAATCTACATAAACGCTACCCACGCTGGCCTGTACGTCTTTAACATACTGTAAACCTAATACGCGGAACGGAGCTTCAACAAGGTGGCAACCCATATCGCCTAATGCACCTGTGCCGTAATCCCACCAGCCGCGCCAGTTGAACGGAACCAATTTCTCAACATAATCTTTGTGAGGTGCAGTACCTAACCAAAGATTCCAGTCAAGCTCTTTAGGGATGTTCTGGCTTGGATCAGGCCATTTAATACCTTGTGGCCATACTGGGCGGTTTGTCCAGCAGTAAATAGTATCTACATCACCAATAAGTCCTGCATCATACCACTCTGCCATTAAGCGGGTACCATCGTTTGATGCACCCTGGTTACCCATTTGAGTAACTACCTTAAATTTTTTAGCAGCCTCGGTCAGCAAACGTGCTTCCCAGATATCATGCGTTAGTGGTTTTTGCACGTAAACGTGTTTACCCAATTGCATGGCATGGTATGCTATGATAGCATGATTGTGATCTGGGGTAGATACTGATACAGCATCGAAATTCTTATGATCTTTTTCTAAAAGCTCGCGCCAGTCTTTAACGTATTTGGCTTTAGGGAACGATGCCCTTGACTTTGCAGCCTGGCGGTCGTCGACGTCACACAGATAAGCAATATTTGCTTTACCGCTTTTTGCAAAATTAGCAATGTCACTTTCACCTTTACCGCCAGCACCAATACCGGCAACATTGAGCATATCGCTTGGTGCGGTAAAGCCTTTGCCGCCCAGCACGTGGCGTGGTACGATCATTAAACCGGCAGCAGCCACTGATGTGGATTTAAGGAAATCCCTTCTCGAGGCGCTGTTCGTAGTTGTTTCTTTTTTTTCAGTCATTGGTAGTCGAATTTCAATACTGTATTAAATATTACCCTTTTTAAGCTCTTCAACGGCATGGTTTGCAGCGCGTGCTGTAAGTGCCATGTATGTAAGCGATGGGTTTTGGCAAGCAGCTGATGCCATTGCAGCACCATCTGTAACAAATACGTTTTTGGCATCCCAAACCTGGTTCCATTCGTTAAGAACCGATGATTTTGGATCGCGGCCCATACGTGCGGTACCCATTTCGTGGATACCACGGCCTAATACCGGCTCAGTTGTATAAGTCTGTACGTCTTTAACACCTGCGTTCTCAAGCATCTCTTTCGCATCGTTCATCATATCGATGCGCATTTTGCGCTCGTTATCCTTACACTCAGCGTCAATTGCCAATACAGGTAAACCCCACTTGTCTTTTTTCTCTTTGTCCAGGAATACGCGGTTCTCGTGATAAGGAAGCGTTTCACCGAAACCACCCATACCAAAGTTCCAGCTGCCTGGTTCTGATAATGCATCTTTAAATGCACCACCGATATTGAGCTCTGCAATGTCGCGGCTCCAGTTTTGGCGACTGCCGCCACCCTGGTAACCAAATCCGCGGATATAATCGCGTTTCTCGCCGTTTAAGTTACGGTAACGAGGGATATAGATACCATTAGCACGACGGCCAAAGTAGTATTTGTCTTCAAAGCCTTCGATACGGCCACCCGCACCAACACCTAAGTGGTGATCCATCAGGTTATGACCAAGCTGGCCGCTGCTGCTGCCCAAACCACCTTCCCAAACATCGGTAGCAGAGTTCATTAACACCCATGCACTGTTTAGTGCAGATGCGTTAACGAAAACGATCTTAGCGAAGTACTGGTAAGTTTTATTGGTTTCAGCATCCAATATCTCAACACCTTTAGCTTTTTTGGTGTCTTTATCATAAAGGATCTTAGTTACAATTGACCATGGGCGTACGGTTAAATTACCGGTTGCCATAGCTGCAGGTAAAGTAGCAGATTGCGTGCTGAAGTACGCACCAAACGGACAACCTAACCAGCATTTGTTACGGTACTGGCAATTTGTACGGTTATTATGCGGCACGGTGATATTGGCTGTACGGCCAATGATGAAGTGCCTTGCGTCTTTATAAAAATCCTTGAAACGTTTTTGAACGTCTTTCTCAATAACATTCATCTCCATGGGCGGCATAAAATCACCATCCGGAAGAATTGGAACGCCATCTTTATTACCAGAGATACCGGCAAAACGCTCTGCGTAACCATACCAGTCATGCAGGTCTTTGTAACGGATAGGCCAGTCTGTACCGATACCATCTTTTGCGTTTGCTTCAAAGTCGGTATCGTGCCAGCGGTATGATTGCCTGCCCCACATTAACGAACGACCACCTACGTGATAGCCACGGAACCAGTCGAAACGCTTGATTTCAACGTACGGGCTTTCTTTCTCGTTGGTCCAATAGTCAAGGTTGGTTTCATTCAGAGGGTAATCGCGTTTTAGTACGGGATAATCCTCTATCATTTTTTGCGTGCGACCGCCACGGTGTTCAAATTCCCATGGTGCCTTATTGGCATTAACATAGTCTTTAATGTGTTCTATGTTTTTACCACGCTCCAACATGATGGTTTTTAAACCCTTCTCAGTCAGTTCCTTGGCGGCCCAGCCGCCGGAGATACCTGAACCAATGACTATCGCGTCATAAGTGTTATTAGACATAATAAGTATAGCGTTTATTTTAGTTTTAACAATTGGTTGTCTCGCCTAATGTATGAATAAAATTAATTTTACAAGCATTATCCATTGTGTTTTTTTCACACATTACATCTGTTAGTTTGCAGTTTTTGGTTTGCAGTTTGCAGCAGTCATTTTAACCCTGTAAACTGCCTGCTGGCAACTGCTGACTAAGAAAGATTTCCCTTCTTCATCTCTCCTACTGCATGGTCTACTGCGCGTGCGGTAAAAGCCATATAAGTAAGAGACGGATTCTGGCATGATGTTGAGGTCATGCTGGCACCATCTGTTACGTATACGTTAGGGCAAGCATGCAAACGATGCCATTTATCAAGCATTGACGTTTTAGGGTCTTTACCCATACGTACCCCTCCCATTTCGTGGATATCTAAACCAGGCGCGCGATGATCCGTCCCGGGTCTTATATTTTTGAACCCTGCCGAGGTAAACATTTCTGTCATCTGCTCGATGTAGTCCTTCTTCATTTTTTCGTCGTTGTCGTCGTAATCTACCGAGATCTTCAATTGCGGGATTCCCCACGGATCTTTAAGGCTTTTATCTAACGCAACGTAATTACTTTCTTTAGGGATGGTCTCGCCCATCATGTGCGAACCAACCTGCCAGCCGCCAAGTTCTTTGTTAACCAGGTTTTTCTTTAAGTCCTCACCTATGCCTTCACCGCTCTGCAGGCGGCCGCGGTAAGCATAAAAGCCGGCCGCATAACCTCTTAGATAATTTGTTTCTTGTTTATGCAGATTCCTGAAGCGTGGTATGTAACCACCACCAGCGGGGTTACGACCATCTGTGGTCCATTCCTTAGCACCATCATATTCTGCATTAATGTGTGCCGAATAGTTGTGGAATGCCACATATTTACCCAGCGTACCACTATCATTTCCCAAACCGTTAGGGAAACGGCTTGATCTGGAATTAAGCAATATCAGGTTACTATTTAATGCTGCGGCATTTACAAATATTACCGGTGCATAGTACTCTATGGCTTCTTTGGTTTGCGCATCAATAACACGCACACCCGTAGCTTTGCCTTTCTTGTCATCATAAATGATAGACTCAACAACAGAATGCGGCCTTAACGTACACAAGCCGGTTTTTAATGCCCAGGGTATGGTTGATGAATTTGCACTGAAATATCCACCGAACGGGCAACCGCGCTGGCAAAGTGTACGCTCCTGGCATTGACCACGACCCTGATCCAAGTGGATCTGGTTGGGTTTTGATAAATGCGCACATCGTGCACTTATTACGTGCCTGCCTTTGTAGTTCTTTTTAAGGTGATTGCTAAAATAGGTTTCAACCGCATTTAACGGGAAAGCCGGCAAAAATTCACCATCAGGTAATTCTGCCAGGCCATCGCGGTTACCTGATATGCCTGCAAACTTTTCTACGTAGCTATACCATGGCGCAATATCCGCGTAACGAATAGGCCAGTCTACAGCAAAACCATCGCGCGCAGGGCCTTCAAAGTCAAAATCACTCCAGCGCTGGGTTTGGCGTGCCCACAATAGTGATTTACCACCGGTTTGATACCCGCGGATCCAATCGAAGGGTTTTTCCTGCACATAAGGGTGCTCGGCATCCTTTACAAAAAAATGCATAGCATCCTCACCAAAAGCATAACAACGGTTAACTATGGGGTTAGCTTTTTGTATTTCGTTTGGTACAACGCCATGGTGCGGAAACTCCCATGGGTACAGATTAGTGGTTGGATAATCCTTTAAATGCTTTACATCGCGGCCACGTTCTAAAACCAAAGTTTTAAGGCCTTTACCAGTAAACTCTTTGGCAGCCCAACCGCCACTCATACCCGAGCCTATAACAATGGCATCGAACGTACGCTCTTTTATGGTATCTATATTTAAGTTTGCCATTACTATGCTGTTGCTTTGCTTGCAGGGTACATTGCGTTGTACCTGCCGGGTACCAGTTCATAAACCACTTGCTTGGTCATAAAAAACTTTGAGGTGGTGTAGCCAAATATGGTTTGCCCCTTTACCATTTGATAAAAGGCCATCAGTTTGCCATCGTCCTTAAAGTTTTTGTCTGTGCTTTGCTTTTCAACCGATTGTACAAAAGCAGTGCGCTCCTGGTCGGTACCATCGGCGAAAGCTTTGTTCATTTGGTTTTTAGCCTCATCAGCAAAGGTTTTAAGGCCTGTTATAAAATCTGCCTGCTGCTCTTTGCTTGCGCAATCATCCATCATTTTAAATACAAACAGGTTAATGCCCAATTCGGCAGCGCCGGGGGTATCTGTTTTTGGTAAAATGGTTTGGGTAAGGCTGTTAACCAGCTTTTCCTGCTCAGCATCTATTTTAAGGCGTTCGAGTTCAACTATCGCTTTCCCTTTGTCATCATGCAAACATGATGGCAATACAATGGCACCTCCTAATATCAGAGCCATATTACGGATAGCCGCGCGCCGGTTCATATCTAAGTTCAATGTAATTAGCGTTTATAATTGTGACTGATATGGTTTCAGGGCTTTAAGGTAGCGTTTACTCCTTAATATCCCCATTTTTTCATGGTTTGTAAATCAATTTTTACACACTCTAACGGATCGATACCCTGATAGCTCTCCTGCTCAATGATCAGATAAACCGTTCCGCCTATGTTTTTGGCTACCTTCAAAGTTTCCTTTACCGGTAATACGCCCTTACCTAAAATGGTGCTTTCATAACCTGTTCCTTCTGTTTTGGTGGCGCTTTTGATCTCGTCCTTAACGTGCATAGAAACGAAGCGGCCGGGATATTTTTGAAGCAGGGAGATTGCATTATTCTCACGGCCATACATGTTACCAATATCTAATTGTTGCGAAACCTTATCCGGATCGGTGTTTTGCATAATGTAATCGAACAAGCGTATATCACCTACCATGGTGGTAAACTCAAAATCATGATTATGATAACCAAACTTCATGTTGTACTTCTGGCACAGTTCACCGCTTTTGTTAAACTGATCCATGGTACGTTTTAACAGCTCTGTATCATGCCTTACCTTCTCGTCCATCCATGGGCTTATCACAAACTTTTGGCCCATGTAGGCTGCATCTTCAACAGTTGCTTTCCACGCATCGGTAAAATCATTGGTAGCAGGATCCCAGTGGCTCGGCAACATTACCGTGTGGCCGCTTGGCATTTGCAGGCCAAGATCGTCCAGCACTTTTTTAAAATCCTTGGCACTCCAGCCGTAAAACTTACGATCTATGTAATTGGCATGTTCCACTTGCGTGTAACCCATATCCGCCAGTTTTTTTAACGTTGGCAGCGGTTCCTTGCTCATTGCATCGCGAACAGAATAAAGCTGTAAACCTACCCGCTGCATTTTTGCGGGTTCGGCAAAAAGGTTTTTCGGCATCAGTGCTGTTGCTGCTACGGCTACGGCGCTGTTTTTTAAGAAAGTCCTTCTGGATGATGTCATGTTATTAGAGATTAGTTGATTGTTCAATTTTTACTGATGGGATAAACTGGGAACAGCAGATCGGTATTGCTTACAAAAGCTATCCGCTTGCTATCAGGAGACCATGAAGGCGTATTGATTGTGCCCTGCCCGCCGTACAAATAGGCCATCACTGTAACCGGGCCACCGCTTACAGGCATTTTACGGATGTAAACGTGTTTGTAAAATGGATGGTCGCCGGGTGCAACTTCATTTTTAAGGAAGGTAATAAATACGATCCATTTCCCGTCTGGCGAAACATGCGGGAACCAGTTATTGTAATCGTCATTAGTTATCTGTGTTTGCTCTGAGCCATCAGCTTTCATTCGCCATATCTGCATCTGGCCGCTTCGCACGGAGTTAAAGTAGATGTATTTGCCATCCGGAGTATACTCGGGGCCATCGTCCAATCCTGGTGTGGTGGTGAGCCGCTCTTCTGTGCCGCCGGTAACAGGTATGCGGTACACGTCAAATTCTTTATTACGTTCGCCGCAAAAAACCAGGTATTTACCATCGGGCGACCAGCCATGCATGTATGATGCTCCCTTGCCCAACTGTGTTACTCGGCGGGCCTTGCCCCCATTAGTGGGCACCACATAACCTATTGATGAGGCACCATCGTTACTACTGATAGTTAGCCACTTCCCGTCGAAAGATAGCACATGATCGTTGTTGTTATTTTTGGCAGGATCGGTGTTCAGCGCCCTGGGGGTACTTGTTGCAATATCAAATTTGTAAAGCGTGCCCTCACTGTTATAAATTAGCGACTTGTTATCTACTGTCCAGTTAGGTGCCTGCAGCGATTTTGGCGATTGATAAACCACGCGGCTATTTTTGGTGTTGAGATCTAAGACCTCGATGTTGCTGCCCAGATATTGCTTGTATGCCACCATATCAGCCGGTGCCGGCTTAACAATTCTCACATTATTAAAAACTGCCGTTTCTGTTACGTTTGCATTATGCGAGCATACAAACAGCCCCACATAAACCTCATCGCCAAGGTTAAGTTCAACCTTTTCATCGGCACCAAATACATTGCCATTACGGGTGGCCGACATGGTGTAGGTGTTGCCTCTTCTCTCTAATTGTATAACATCTGCGCCAGTCACCGTTAGTTTCTGTTCGCGGGTGCTATCGCCATCTAATTTTCGATACTGAAGTGAGGTGAGACCATCGCCATGCACTACCGCACTTGCATGTGCGGAAGCAGGCTTAAGCGAACTACGAACCATTAAACCCATTTTACGATGAGCTTCGGCTCCTTTGCCTAAGAATGAGACGTTTGTTCTGAGGATAAAATCTCCCTTTACCTGTCTCCAAACAAAATGTAATTCATCTTTACCAAACCACATATTGTCACCCGCACCGCTTACTTTATATTGCTGTAAGGCAGTTTGATAAACAACAGTACCTTTACGTTTAGGCGAGCCAACGTTTGTACTTCCCTGGAAAACACCAGGTGCCGGCTGTGCAAAAACACTTGTAGCAACAAGTATGTTCACCAGCGTTACCGCAAGTAAGTAAACCTTTGAAGATGACATTAGCTATTGGGCTTAATAAATTGGATTTACTAAGTTATCATTTCATTTGATAAAAAAGCGCTTAAACATTTTTTTATACAAAAAAGCACGCTTTAAAGGCGTGCTTTTTTGTATAATATTTCAGATTAAGTGTCTATTCAGTCAGCAGTAACTTCTCACCGGTAAGGGGACAATAAGCAGGCTCAACAATAGCCTTTATATCAGGCCTGACATAATCTTTATAAAATTGGGCCTTAGCATCATGGTAATGAGTTACAGCGCCTATAAGGCTCATAAATTTAATATAATACCACGCGCTATCTACCTGGTACGGTTTGAAACCAGAACGTGCGCTCTTAGGGTATAAATGATGGTTATTGTGCCATTCGCCAGCTACAATACCAGGCCATACCTGGTTAATAGACATATCCTTCGTGTTATAGTCTACACCTTCGCGGCGTTTATCATCGCCTTTGCCGTGGCCTTCGTAATTAAATGTACGTACACCTACTGCCCAAACACCTGCTGCACCAAATATCGCACAAACCAAACCGATACCTCCTAACAAATAAAACACTGCAAACCAAAATGCCCAATTGGCTATTACGCCAACTATCATATGTAGCGGATTAGCTATAGAGCCCCATTTTTGGTACTGCTTGTAGGTATTGGTTGTTACACCGGTGTGTTTCATTAATTTGATACAACGCTCAAAATGCTTCTCTGTAAGGTTGCGATTTACGGGTTGGTGATTTGCATCAGCCAGAAAGCAATATAAAAAACCACCTTGTGCGTTATAAGGATCACCGGGAGTATCTGAAAGGGCGTGATGCACATGGTGAGAAATGGCATAGATCTCCTCAGGAATAATCTTAAGCGTTAAGTTTTGCGTAACAAAACGCCAGAAATTGTTGCGAAATTTATAAGCGCCATGCGTACAGTACCGGTGGTACCAAATGGTGCCATGTGTACCCATCACCATCATGCTGTATACAAAAGCAATGATCAATCTGGATACACTAAAATACTCGAATATGAAGAAGTATAAAAAAGGTGATAATGCGACAACCATCATCCACGCGGTGAACGACAACCAATTTTTTTTATCCTTAAAAATGTTTATCCGCGATAAAAATTCCCGGAGGAGTTGTTTCTGAGTGGGTTTTGACAATTCGCCATCAGCGTTTTTCCAACCGTAAGATGGTGCTTCGAGCACATCATGTATAAAAGCCATTAAATTGGGATTAGTTAATTAATTGGGGTTATAGGGATATACGGATGGAAGATATGGTTTAGTTTTCAAATAGCTTTAAAATTTTTAATAAATAATTAAATTGTCATAAAAATGTCTACCTAATTGCAACAATTGTATGACATTGCGCGATCTGTTAAACTTCCGCAAATCTATTATGTCATGTAAAATCAAAACCTACAATTATTACTATGTTCAAATACCTACTGCTGTTGGCAATATGTTTTATTACTACAAAAACCTTTGCCCAGAAGGAAGTTCCGCGTGCAGTGATGGGTGGCGTTATAGATAGTTTGGGTGCAGTACCCGGTGTCACTGTTAAGTTAAAAGCAGGTAAAGACAGCGTAGCGACGGTAAGTGATGTAAATGGCAAATTTAATTTCCCTACGGTTGGCAGCAAAAACTTCAGTGTAACTATTAGTGGAATTGGTTATCAAACAATTACTCGTAAGTATGTAATGGATAACGCTACAGGACCGGTGGTGTTGGACCCCATCAAACTTAAAGTACAGCTTAACTTTTTGCAGGCGGTTAATATTGTAGCTGTAAACCCGATCACCATTAAAGAAGATACAGTTGAATACAAAGCGTCGGCTTACAAGGTACGTGAAGGTTCGCCGGTTGAGGATGTTTTGAAAAAATTGCCGGGCGTTTCAGTAGATAAAGATGGAAATGTTACGGCGCATGGCAAGCAAGTAACCAAAGTACGGGTAAACGGTAAAGATTATTTTAGTGGAGATGTGCAAACGGCAACGCAAAACCTGCCTGCCAATATTGTTGAGAACATACAGGTTATTGATGATTACGGTGACCAGGCAAATTTAACCGGCATTAAAACAGGAGACCCTGATAAAATATTGAACATCACTATCCAAAAAGGCAAGCGAACCGGCAAGTTTGGCCAGGCCACGGTTGGTGCGGGTAATGATGACCGCTATCTTGCCCGATTATCAGCCAACGCTTTTAAGGAAGATCGACAAGTATCGGTAATTGGTACCTGGAATAACACCAATACCAATTCATTTAATTTAGGTGCGCAGGGCGGCAGCGGTGGTCGTGCAGGCGGCGGCGGTTCTTCAGGCGGCGTTAGCACAGCAAACGGTGTTACTACAAACCGCTCTTTAGGCTTTAATTACCGCGATGAGTGGGGCAAAAAAGTTACCGCTTATGGTAGCTACAGTTTTTCTGACCGCGACAGGCTGATCACCAACACTTCGCAAACGCAAAACCTTTTTCAGAGTGGTGCCTTGTTAAACGATGATAACACTATTGGCCGCAACAACACCGTTAACCACAGGTTTGATTTCAATATCGAATATCGGATTGATACAGCCAACTACCTAAAGATAAATCCAAATTTCTTTTACAGCAGCTCTAACGATAATACTACCGATGTATTTACCAACACCCGTAATGGCAGGGTAATAAACGGTAATGAACTTGCACTCACCAATGCTAAATCGCCCAATGGCGGTGTTAGCGTTTTGTATAATCACAAGTTTAAAAAGAAGGGCCGCAACTTCAGCATCAACACCAGTCTAAGTTTTTCTAAAACAGACCAGGGCCTTAGTGACCAGTATACCACCAGGCAGGATACTATTGTAACACCGTTGTTTCAGCAGATAAATACTGATAATCAAAGCTCAAGGGTGGTTGTTAATTTAAGCTACATTGAGCCGTTGGGTAAAACTACTTTTTTAGAAGGCAATTATGCTTTTAGCCGCAACAATACAGATAATAACCGCTATAACTATCGCATAGACCCGCAAACCGGTACGCAAACTTACGTAGATAGTTTAAGCACGCTTTACAATTACCAATTCACTACTAATAAATTTGGGCTTAATTTACGAGGTGTAAAAACTAAGTATAATTATACCATAGGGATGGCGGTACAACCCGCTACACTTACAGGCGAGTCACATAATTTCACTACTACAACCAACACGTTTAATTTGATACCCACCGCAAGGTTTATTTACAATTTCAAACGTAACCACACGCTTTCCATAAACTACTCCGGAAGTAACAACCAGCCAAGTTTTACACAATTGCAACTGCAGCCCGATTTTTCCAATCCGCAGAACCGGGTTTACGGTAACCCCAACCTTAAGCCGGAGTTTAGCAACAACATCGCGTTGCGATATAATCAATTTGATATAGCAAGCGGTGATGCTTTATTCGCTAATCTCTCGTTCAACAAAACACAAAACAAGATAGTGACCAACACACAGCCTATAACAGGTACTGGTATTGATACCACGCGTTTTGTACAAGAGACGCGCTACTTAAATACCGGCGGTTACTACAGTGCAAATGGTAATTATTCATTCTCAAAACCGTTTGCCAACAGGAAATTTACCGCTACATTAAACGGTGGAGCAAGTTTTAATAACAATATTAATTTTATTGAAGGCCAGCGTAATGAGGGTAAGAATTGGGTCTTTAATCAGGGGGCAAAGCTTCGGATAGATATTGACAGCCTGATGGATACCGAGGTAAGCGGAAACTACAGCATCAACTCCACAAGGTACAGTTTACCCTCATCAATTAATACCGACGCTAAAACCTGGACATTGGGTCTTGACGGGCGTAACTATTTCTTTAATAATTTTGTATTAGGCTACAATTTAACACAAACCATCAACAAAGGGTTCAGCGCTACAGTTAAAGCAAACCCTACCCTGCTTAGTACATATGTGGAGTATCAGTTCCTTAAAAATCACTTGGCCGCTTTGCGTTTCCAGGCTTTTGACCTGTTTAACCAAAACACGGGCGTATTGAGGGTGGTATCAGGCAACCAGATCATCGATACTAGGAGCAATCGTTTAGGCAGATATTTTATGTTATCTTTCACCATGCGATTGCAAAAATTTGCAGGCAGACAAGGCGGCCGGGGTAGTTTTGGTGGCGGGCGTCGCGGACGAAACAGAGATTGATCGGTAACCGTCGAACAAAATTGATTTCTGCCACCAAATATTTAAAGAAGCTTATAAATTTACCGCACCGCTAAAGAACATAAATACGTTCTGCGCGGTTAATTAAATAAATATAGCCTAAATGCGTTATCTAAAATTTATCTGTTTATTATTTACAGCTTTTTCGCTCAGGGTTTCAGCACAGGAAACCACGAAGGTCACAAAACGGCTTACTAACAACGTTTCAGAAGTATATCATGTATCAGGCGACGGGCATACCCGCCAGGGCATGTACCAGGCTCTTTACAAAAAGAAGATTGCTTTGGCTAACGGTGCTTATAAGGATAATAAGCGGGTGGGATTATGGCAGTTTTATAATAACAGAGGCACAGTTGTGCAGAGCTACAATTTTGATAAGAACCAGTTTGTTTACGAAGCGCAGGAAGATACTACTTCCAACATCCATTATTTTGTAGACCGGACATTTGATACTGTTAAAGTGGCCAACCCAAGGGTAAATAAACCGTTGCGTATAGGCGGCGTATATTATGGATATCTGCCTTATGTGTCATTGTTTAAAATGCCAAAGAGATATTCATCTACCGATTTAGATTATTCTAATGTAAACGTGGTGGTTGAACTATTAGTAAGCCCCGGCGGCAGATTGGCGGATTACACAGTGCATTTGATCTACGCACCGCTGCAAACGTCGATCGATGATATACGCATGAATTTGAAATTACCTAATCCTGATGACCTGGTATTTGTACCTGCCAGCTATGAAGGTGAAGCTGTGTCATGCCGGATAATGATCGAATGCGTGCTCAATAGTAACGGCACGCTTGATTTTGCTAAATAACAGAAACGGCGCCTTTTAGGCGCCGTTTCTGTTTAATTTTTAGTGATCGTGATGACCATTCGGGCCGTGTGCATGGCCGTGCGAAAGTTCTTCCGGTGTTGCCGGGCGAACGTTGATGATCTCGCCTTTAAAATGCAGTTCCTGGCCTGCCATTGGGTGGTTAAGGTCAACAATTACCGAATCTTCTGTGATCGATACTACCTGGCCTTGAAAACGGTTGCCGTTGTTATCCTGCAAAGGCAATACTTCGCCTACTTGCGGTAGATCTGCACCCTGGCCCTCAAACATTTCTTTTGGCAGGTTTGCCACAGCTTCCTGGTCGTACTCGCCGTAACCATCCTGTGCTGATATATGGAAATCATAAGTGTCACCGGTTGATAGCGTACTTAAATTTTCTTCAAATTTGGGGATCATCTGGCCTGCGCCAAATAAAAATGTAAGCGGCTGTTCCTGTGTTGCGCTTTCTACAAGTCCTTCTTCACCGTCCTCTTTATTTACATACAGATCGTATGTTAGTGACACTACGTGTTGTGGTTGAATTTTCATTTATTGATAATTTTGCGGCAAGGTGCTAATTTTTTTTTAACCCGCCTATTTATTATAAATACTAATTAGCCGGCTATTTGTTTTAATGCATCAGCCACAGTGTTGGCAGGCAAACCGCAAGTTCTGTCTTTACAGACAAATATTCTTGTGGTGTCACCAAGCCGGCCATCTAACAGCGGAAGTGTGCCAGTTTGGCCGCCCAGCATAACCTTATTTGGTATGTATTGCTGTTCAAATTGTCTGCGTATATTCTCATGATCCGGGCCGGTTATGGCAACCTCATTAAGACCGAAAATCTCATCAAGTAAAAGGATCGTCCAGTTAGGGTAAGCGGTGCCATACTTAGCCAGATGAGGCACAATGTTGCGCAGCATTTGCGCTGAAACTTCAAGGTAGCCTTCGTTATCAAACAGCAACCCGAGTTTTTTAAGATTACGCGCCATTACCGAATTTGATGCCGGTATAACGCCATCCATTATCTCTGATTTACGGGCTATAAGCTGTTCGTCATTGTCAGCAGTGTAAAAGAATATGCCGCCTTCTGCATTGTAAAAATGTTGTAAAGCATAATCTGTAAGCTTCTGGGCCTGGATGATCCAATTCTCATTAAACGTTACTTCATATAACGCAATAAAGGCGTCAGCAACATTTGCATTGTCATCAAGAAATGCAACACCTTCGGTAGTCTGGGGATTGTAAACGCGACTGATTTTTGCGCCGAAAATAAGATTCTTAGCAATGAAGTCAGCATTCTGTAACGCCAGCTCCAAATACTCTGGTTTGGCAAAAGCGCGGTAAGCATCGCACAGGCCTTTTAACATCAAACCGTTCCATGATGCCAGGATCTTGTTATCCAAACCCGGCCGTACGCGTTTGCTGCGGGCGTCAAATACTTTTTGTTTGGCTGCATTTAAACGGGTGTGTAACTCCTCGGTGGTAATGTCAAATTGTGCTGCAATGGCTTCTTCATCTTCCTTACGGAAGAACACATTGCTTTGCTCCTCTTCCCAGTTACCTTCTTCAGTTACGTGGTAGTATGAATTAAATACCGGCGCATCATCGCCTAAAATTTCAGCTAATTCGTTCTGAGTAAAAATATAGAACTTACCTTCTTTGCCTTCGCTGTCAGCATCAAGCGCCGAGTAAAAACCGTTTTGTGATGATGTGAGTTCGCGTTTTACAAAACCGATGATCTCATCAGTGATTTCAGCATAAAGCGGATTAGCGTTCCAGGTGTACGCTTCGGCATAAAGGCTCAGCAACTGGCCATTATCATACAGCATTTTCTCGAAATGTGGCACGTGCCAAACACCATCCACAGCGTAACGTGCAAAGCCGCCGCCGATGTGGTCATAGATGCCACCATGAGCCATTTTTTTTAGGGTAAGTTTAACGTTTTCTGCAATACCGCTATCTTTCATCAGATGTGCATACCGCATCAGGAAGATCCAGTTGGCCGGCATCGGGAATTTTGGTGCACCGCCAAAGCCACCTTCAACCGGGTCAATATACCTTCGCCAGTTGGCCATGATGGGCTCCAGCATATCTTTACCATACTCGGCTGTTTGCTCAATAAATGGCACAGATTCGTACTGTTTGATGCCCTCGGTTAGTCGCACAGCGTAATCTTCCGCTTCTTCGGGCTTGGTTTTAAAAAAATCGGCAAGGTTCAACAGTAGTGATGCCCAGTCGTTTTTGCGAAAATAAGTACCGCCATAGATAGGCCGCTGATCCGGCAGGCATATACAATTGAGCGGCCACCCTCCCCTGCCGCTCATCAATTGCACGGCGCTCATGTAGATCTGGTCGATATCCGGGCGCTCTTCACGGTCAACCTTTATACATACAAAGTACTCGTTCATCAGCGCGGCCACGCCTTCGTCCTCAAAGCTTTCGTGCTCCATTACGTGGCACCAGTGGCATGCCGAGTAGCCAATGCTCACCAGTATCAGTTTGTTCTCATCTCTGGCTTTTTGCAAAGCCTCAGGCCCCCACGGATACCAGTCGACCGGGTTATTGGCGTGCTGCAAAAGATATGGCGAAGTAGCGTTGGCAAGGCGATTCATTAGCGGTGGATGGTTTAATTAACTACAATCAGCCGCAAGTATAGTTGGAAATATTACAAAAATTTAATATGAAAATCGGAATTTACTTTCATTTATTTTTGAAAGTTCAATAGTTATATTTCTATTTGCATACAAATTTATTCATTATGTACACCAAACTTAAAACCGCCAAAATCATCATGTATCTTGCGGCAGCGTACAATATTTTCTGTGGAGCGGCGATATCGCTTAAGCCGGAGATCATCCTGTTTGGCAACCCGCCTACTGATTTTCTCATCATTATTTTACAATGCGTTGGGATGCTGGTTGGCGTTTATGGTGTGGCCTACTACTTTGCGGGGCGCGACCCGCAGGTATATTGGCCGCTGATATTGGTAGGCTTTATTGGTAAACTACTGGGACCTTTAGGCTCTGTTTATTATATATGGCAGGGTAAGCTTGCGCCTGTCTTCTTTTGGGTAAACGTTTGGAACGATATAATTTGGCTCATACCTTTCGGCTGGATAATTTATCAGGCCATGAATAACCACCTGCTACCGACAGTTGACAAAACAACCCATCGTTGAAAATTTGCCTTACCAATTTTGTTAGCTTTCCCTGCCAAAGTGTTAATTTCGCAGACACAGAAAAGAGGAACTGGATTTGGATTATCTACAGGGGTTAAATCCCGAACAAAAAGCTGCCGTTTTACAAATTAAAGGCCCGGTAATGATCATTGCCGGCGCAGGATCGGGCAAAACGCGCGTTATCACCTATCGTGTGGCTCACCTTATTCGCAGCGGTGTTGATTCGTTTAACATATTGGTACTAACATTTACCAATAAGGCCGCCAAGGAAATGCGCGAGCGTATTAACCATATAGTTGGCCCCGAGGCAAAGAATATTTGGATGGGCACCTTCCACTCTGTATTTGCCAAGATACTACGTGTAGAAGCTGATAAGATCGGTTATCCAAATAACTTCACCATTTACGATACTGACGACAGCAAGAGTGTTATCCGTGCCATCTTAAAAGAAATGCAGCTGGATGATAAGCTGTACAACCAAAACTTTGTCTATAACCGTATTTCGGCTGCCAAAAATAACCTGGTAGGCTGGCAGGAATATCAAAATAACGACCAGATCCAGGCTGATGATTTTAGTAGCGGCCGCGGAATGTTGGGTAAGATCTACGAAACGTATGCCCAACGCTGTTTCCGCGCAGGCGCAATGGATTTTGATGACCTGCTATTTAAAACTAATGAACTGCTTAAGAACCACCCGGATGTGCTGAACAAGTATCAGCATAAATTTAAATACCTGATGGTTGACGAGTATCAGGACACCAACTTTTCGCAGTACCTTATAGTAAAGCGTTTAGCAGCCGTAAGCGAAAACTTGTGTGTGGTGGGAGATGATGCACAGAGTATTTACGCCTTCCGCGGGGCAAACATTCAAAATATCCTCAACTTTGAGAAGGATTACCCTGATCTGAAAGTGTTTAAGCTGGAGCAGAACTATCGCTCTACACAAAATATTGTGAACGTTGCTAACAGCATCATAGCCAACAATAAAGATCAGCTTAAAAAGAACGTCTTTTCTGAAAAGGACAGTGGTGATAAGATAAAAGTAATGCGTGCCTTCAGCGACAATGAAGAAGGCAAAATGGTAGCTGAAGCCATTATGCAGCAACGCAGCACCAATGGTTTAAAATGGAAGGCTTTCGCCATTTTATACCGTACCAATGCGCAGTCGCGCTCCATGGAGGAGGCTTTGAGGAAGCTCAATATTCCGTATAAGATATACGGCGGCATGTCTTTCTATCAGCGCAAGGAGATAAAGGATCTCATTGCTTATTTCAGACTTACCTTTAATCCAAACGACGAAGAAGCGCTTAAAAGAGTTATCAACTACCCTAAACGAGGCATTGGCGATACTACTGTAGACCGCATTATTGTTGCCGCCGACAGAAATCAGCTTACGCCTTTTGAGGTGATCTTGCAGGCACCGCGTTATGTTGAAAAAGCGCCGGCATCGTTAATGGCCTTTGCCACCATGATCCAGAGTTTCCAGGTTATAACTAAAACTTTGAGCGCCTATGATGCCGCCTTACATATTGCGCAACACTCGGGCTTACTTAAAGATCTTTACGACGATAAATCTGTTGAGGGCCTTAATCGCTACGAAAACATACAAGAGTTACTAAACGGTATCAAGGAGTTCTCCGAGCGGGAAGATATTGAAGAAAAAGGCCTTGAGATTTTTATGCAGGATGTGGCGCTTTTAACTAACGACGATAATGATAAGAATAAGGATGCCGATACCGTTTCATTAATGACCATCCATTCTTCTAAGGGGCTAGAATTCCCTCAGGTGCACATTGTTGGGCTTGAAGAGAACCTTTTCCCGTCGCAAATGTCCCTCAATTCGCGTAGTGACCTTGAAGAAGAGCGCCGTTTATTTTACGTTGCCATCACCCGCGCCGAGTATAAATTAACCATCAGCTACGCAACATCCCGATTTAAGTTTGGCACGCTTATTAACTGCGAGCCAAGCCGTTTTTTGGATGAGATAGATGCCAAGTATCTTGAGCTGGATTTTTCTGCTAAACCCGCCCCAACTCCATCAGCCTCTTTTGGAGATGAGCGCAGCGCTTGGAGCAGGAAGCCCGCCGATACATTTTCTAAACCAAAACCGGCTACCGCACCGCCGGTTAAAACAACCTCGATATTGGCAAAAGCACACGTGCCATCGGCAGGGTTTAAACCAGCTGACACCGCTAACCTTCAGGTGGGGATGCAAGTAGAGCATGAGCGCTTTGGCTTTGGTAAAGTGATAAGCCTGGAAGGTAATAAACCAGATGTAAAAGCTACCATATTTTTTAAAGAAATAGGGCAAAAACAGCTGTTGTTAAAGTTCGCAAAATTGAGCATAGTAAGTGAGTAATCGCGCTTAAAATACCCAATATTTGGGGAACAAATTCTACATCAAAAATAACTCATCGTTAACTAAACGTTAATCTGACACAATAGAGGCACTTTTCGCTATTGGCATCCATATTGGTTAATGGTTAATATCCTTATTCCCTTAATTAACTATTATGTACATGATGAGCGAGACTATTAAGAAAAAGACCAACAAATCAGCTGGCAAGAATATCAGAGCGTTACGCCATGAGCATGGTTGGAGTCAGGAAGATGTAGCAAACCGTTTAGGAATATCAATCCCCGCATTCTCAAAGATCGAGACCGGTGTTACCGATATCAACCTTTCGCGTTTGGAGCAGATCGCTAACATCTTTGAGGTAAGTGTTGTGAACCTGTTATCGCTTGATCATATAGAAGAAGCCCCGGTGCAAGATCAAAGCCTTAACATTGTTCAAAAGAAACTTCTTGACCGCGAAACTGAGATTGCCAGCCTGCAACGCAAAGTGATATTGCTTTATGAAGAATTATTGAGCAAAAACGGCGTGAGTATTTAAATAAAGACACCCCTGCTATATTTAATTACGCCCCTACTGTTCAAAAAACAAAACAGGTATCCTGTTTTTCAGTTCGGTAATAGATGTAGAAAATTTACGCTTTACGTAATATTATTAAGTCAACCTTAATTTATTACGTAAAGCGACAAAAAACACTACTCTGTTACCGATTTTTTGTTTTATCAGTACTTAAACTCTGTTATCGCTCACCTTTGGTTTTATTGTTGTAATAACATTGTACATCTATAAATTGTACTATATGTGTAATTACATGATATCAATATCAAATGCCGATAGCCACCGTAAGGGCACCATTCATGACCGTCGCAGCAGCTTAAAGGTTAAGGTGTTCGATTTATTTAAGTCCCGTGCAAAGCAACAGGATGGTGAGGTGAGATTTTTTGTAACTGCAGGTAGCCAGACTATAGCGTTTGAAACTGAAGGCTACAAACGCCACAGGCAGCTTCTTATTTTACAGATGATATCAAGATATTGCGTTTATCTTGGTTTGATGGACGCTCAGATACATAGTACTTATCCGGCGGTGAATTAAAACAATATATTAGACTATCGTCCTTGGCCCTTCATTAAGCATTTCGCTCATCTCAATGATCTTTTGATCGATGTCTGAGACGCATTTATCCATCATGTTGATACATTCTTTTTCATCAACAAGGCCTTCTTTTTCCAAATTCATCAAACCACGTAGTGTGGCGATTGGCCCACGTATCTGGTGCGACAGGTAAGATGAGTAATCGGACAATTTTTTGTTTTTAACCTGCAGATCTTTTGTACGCTCGTCAATAATTTCTTCCAAGTGATGATTCACCCTATCCAGGTTATCTTTTTGACGGGATACCTCTTCGTTAAGCCCGGTAAGCTGGGCGTTGGTTGCTGCTTTACGCTTAACATTGCTCACCAACAAACCAATAACAACCAGTAGCAGACCAGCCACTACTGTAACTGCCCAAAATTTTATCCGGTCGTTCTGTTGATTTACCAGCAAAAGCTCCGTATCGCGCTGTTTAGCTTCCTGCTTAAATTGCTCCTGTATCAGGTTTATCTGTGTCGATTCGTTTGATATGTGTATAGAGCTATCCTGCCTGAATATCGTTTGAAGATAGCGTAAGGCTTTCTCGTAATTCTTTTTTTTAAACTCCAACTGGTAAATGGTGTAATTATAATCGTTGGTCAGCTTTTCGTCCTTTAATGCGGCGGCATAAGCCTCTCCTTCGTGCACTATACGCTCTGCTTCATCAAACTTGCCTTGCGCTATATAAAGAGATGCCAAGGTAAGATTGGTGCTTGCAACAGGTTTGTTTAGATCCTGAGCCTTGGCAGCTTTATTGGCTGCTAATAAAAGCTTTTCGGCTTTATCGTAGTCATTTAAATGATAATAGATAACACCGCGGTTTTGCAGGCATTGTACCAGGTTTGCACTATCGCCCAGGCTTGCAAATAAGGCGTTGCTTTTATCGTAGTAGTTAAGAGCCTGGTTAAAACTGTTCTTACGGTAATATACGTTGCCGATGTTCATATATAACGAAGCAGTTAAACTGCTATCGTTTAAACGCTCTGTTATAGTTAGTGATTTTTTGAAATACTCCAAAGCCTTGGTAAGATTATTATCAAGGTAAAGGTTTCCTATGTTGTTGTTAACCTTAGCTTGTGAGCGCAGATCCTTTGCTTTCTCAAATGTGCTAAGCGCGTTCAGATAGTCGTTGATAGCAGCGGTTGCCTGGTTAAGATAATAATAACCAATACCGCGCACACGGTAAGCTTCGCCTATACCGGCTTTATAATCAAGCTTAACCGCCATATCCAGCGCCTTACTTGCATCGCTTATCGTTTGCTCAGGACTTGTGAGGCGATTAGCGTATGCCTGCCTGTTAAGCTTTATTATTTCAGTGGTATCTTTTTGCGTGATATCATCATTACCCTTCGCATAAATAACAAACGTGATCAGAAAAAAAACAAGAAGAGAAAAGGTTCTTTTCATCAGCCCTCTATACGGTAATAATTGGGTGTAAGTTATGAAATAAATCGCACTTTATTTAAGTGCTAAAATTAGTGAAAAAAAGGTTAAGAATTTTTTTTTCACAATTGCTTGAGAATTAAAAAACATATCTATATTTGTGTTGTTAATTTATTGATTGTTAATAAGTTATACTGATATTGGCGTATTATTACGTAATTGAAAATAATATGCCCTATAGTAAACTTTATCAACCTACAGTTACATCAGTACACAAAAGGGTGTAGTTAGGCAAATTGAAAAAAGATTAATTAGCAAGTTAGATAATTTAAAATGTTAATCAATAACAAAATGAAAAAAACTTTGCTTGGATATATCCTACTGTTGTGCGGCATGTTTCTATCATCCTGCATCAAGCAAACAAGCGTGCGTACAAGCATGGATGTTTTGCTGAAAGCAACCATTGGCATTAGAAAAGATATAGGCACAGCAGATTAAATTTTGTTAAAAAAGTAAATAGATAAACGAGATATGAAAAAGTTTACAGCAGTAGCAATAGTGGTTTTAGTAACAAGCGGCTTGTTGGCATCAACCACAAAACACGATGACAACAAGGTGCAAAACACCGCTAAAATTGAGCAGCCAACATCAGCTTTCAGAAAAGAAGTAGGCACTGCCGACTGATCAGCAACTTAAATCAATATCTACAACAAAACTTTAGAAAAAATCATCATGAAAAAGATCATTATAGCAGCAGTAGCCATCGTGTTAACATTAGGTGTATTACCATCATGCACAAAACGGGCAGATATTAAAGTAACAGCACGTTACGAACGCAGCACCTCTCCTAACATGAAAGACATCGGTACTGCCGACTAATTACTGATCCATTCACTACGGTTAAACGAAATTATTAATACCCCTATAAAAAGAAGCTTTTAAAATTTACAAACATGAAAAAGTCAATCATAGCAGCAGCCATCATCTTATCAACTGGCATCGTATCAGCAAGAGCATTTATGCACCGTGATACTACACTTACCACCCCATCATTGCCGCAAAAAGAAGAAAGTACACCTGTAGCTACTAATGCGGACCAGGTAACTAAAATGACTAAAAAAGATATCGGCACCGCCGACTAATTACACCAGCCAATAACAGTCAACAGATATAAAAACATTAAAACATAAAACGATCATGAAAAAGTTCATCATAGCAGCAGCAGTAGTATTATCAACAAGCTTATCAGTAGCAAACGCAACCGGCACTAAAAAAGACATCGGTACAGCTGATATCAAAAAAGATATTGGCACTGCAGATACCAAGAAAGATATCGGTACCGCTGACACCAAAAAAGACATTGGCACCGCTGACACCAAAAAAGATATCGGCACTGCTGACTAATCATCCCCCAAGGCCTTATTCCAACCAGAGACATCAATTAACACACAGATAAAACATTCAAAATATAAAACGATCATGAAAAAGTTCATCATAGCAGCAGCAGTAGTATTATCAACAGGTTTTTCAGTAGCAAATGCAGCAACAGGCACTAAAAAAGACATCGGTACAGCTGATACCAAAAAAGACATTGGCACTGCGGACACTAAAAAAGATATCGGTACAGCTGACACCAAGAAAGATATCGGCACCGCTGATACGAAAAAAGATATCGGCACTGCTGACTAATTATCCCCAAGCCTTATTCCAACCAGAGACATCAATTAACACACAGATAAAAACATTCAAAATATAAAACGATCATGAAAAAGTTCATCATAGCAGCAGCAGTAGTATTATCAACAAGCTTATCAGTAGCAAACGCAGCAACAGGCACTAAAAAAGACATCGGTACAGCTGATACCAAAAAAGACATTGGCACTGCTGACACCAAAAAAGACATCGGTACAGCTGACACTAAAAAAGACATTGGCACCGCTGACACTAAAAAAGACATTGACACCGCTGACTAATCATCCCACAAGGCCTTATTCCAACCAGAGACATCAATTAACACACAGATAAAAACATTCAAAATATAAAACGATCATGAAAAAGTTCATCATAGCAGCAGCAGTAGTATTATCAACAAGCTTATCAGTAGCAAACGCAGCAACAGGCACTAAAAAAGACATCGGTACAGCTGATACCAAAAAAGACATAGGCACTGCTGACACCAAGAAAGATATCGGTACCGCTGACACAAAAAAAGACATTGGCACCGCAGACACTAAAAAAGACATAGGTACTGCTGACTAATTATTAAGCCAAAAAAATTTAACTATGAAAAAGTTTATCATTGCTGCAGCATTACTTCTAAGTACAGGAGTTACCGCTTATTCTTTATCAACCAAAAGTGATAACACATCTGCACCTGTAAATACTAAACAGGAGATCAACAACCTGAAGGTTAACGCCACAGCCGCTTCGCCAAAATCAGATATCGCAACTGCCGATTAATTTCGTGCAATCATTATATACAAAAATGCCCCGTTAAAAATCAACGAGGCGTCAGAAGGCGCGAGGCCAAATAATTTACATAGCCGGTTTACCGGCAGTTTTGAACTGGCTACAATTATCCAATTTGTATGTTAAAGTATATCCGGCGGCATCATCGGTAATCTGTCTACCATCTGCAGCATTAACTTTAAATGGCTTTTGCGCCAGTTCCTGTCCTGATAGTTTAAAAGCTACATTCATAGAGTCTTTCATACCTTCCTGCATAAAGCTCCAAACCGCTTTTATCTCGTTACCCGTTAATGTTCCATTCAAGGTTCCCTTTCGGCTATCCTTTTCCTTTGGTAACCACTTCATTTCACCGGTCACTTTATCGCCTTTTAATAATAAATGTACAGCGGTGGTATCCTGGTTACTTGTACCCTCTGTACGGATAAAGCAATAATCCATCTTTTGCGCAGGTGCTTTCATTTCAGATTTTGCGGTAGTGTCGCCACTAACATTAGCCGTCGTGTCAGATTTCTTTTCTCCATTTCCAGCGCAGGAGGCTAATGCAAGCGCGCATACTAAAAAATAAGGTTTCATTGTTGATCTCAGTTTTTGTTTACAGCTAAACAACATTGGGGAGTAAATGTTGTTAATTGTGTAACATTATACTGGCAATAGCGGTTATAGATTGCGATTGTGGCTTTTAAATTTGTTAGTTGCACATTTATATATATATTGCCCACGTTATGGCTTGCAACAGGCTTTTTAAGCCAGTATTAGCACAAACGGAATTAATACATTACTTACAGAAAACAAAAAACTTAAACATGGCAGCAAAAAAAGAAGGTGGAATTACCGCCTATTCAGTTAAAACAAAAACCAAGAATGTTCCAATGATCGATCCGGTTATTGATGTAAAATCAGGCAGATATATTGCTACTGGTAAAGATGCTGAAGGAAACAAAATGGCAGCAATTATGGGTAAAGCTGCGGCAGAAGAGCATATCAAAAATGGTAACGCTAAAAAAGGCTCTGGCTGGTAAATAATAATAACATTAGAAAAAAGGCCTGCAGTTTTGCAGGCCTTTTTTGTTACCACCTGCTGTAAGGCTTTACAGATAGCATTGCATTGGTATAACGGCTGTCATAACTTACCTCTTCTGTTACCCAATCAGGATTTTCAAAGCTCTCATCCTCAGTTTTCAATTCGATCTCTGCAACAATCAATCCTTTGTTACTTCCTTCAAAAACGTCAACCTCCCACAGATGCCCCTTGTAAGAAATATTGTACCTGGTTTTCTCTACTGATGACGTTGCAAATTCAGCAAGTATCTCTGAGCCCTGTAGTTTTGGTATCTCGTATTCAAATTCACTTCTGCTAATACCATCGGCCGCTCCCTTCAGCGTAATGTATGCTGTATTATTTGTAACTCTTATACGTACGGTACGTGTATCTTCATTTAAAATGTACCCTTGCTTGTAGATATTACCTTCCGGCTTTTTTAGGGCATTCCATTTATCATGATCTACTAAAAACTTTCTCTCTATCTCCTGGCCCATTGTAGCTTAATTTTTACAGTGATTTATTTAAACATTTAGCTTCAAATGTAAAATTTTTTGTTGCTGATAGAGTTAATGAAATGTTAAAAGCCCGCTTGTAGAAGCCATGGCTTAGGCTAAATGTTTATATTAGCCGTGCTATATCATTCTGATCATTCTGAGATATGAACCCTAAGAAATTTACGCTGTTTTTGTTTTCGTGTTTGTTTTCAGTTTCAACCGTTTTTGCTCAACGGGATACCATTGGTATTAAAACTATTGTTACAAAAACCTCTCAATATATCAATGCCTTTCCTTTTGAAAAGGTTTACCTGCATTTAGATAAGCCCTATTACACGGCAGGCGACACCATTTGGTTTAAAGCTTATGTTACCATTGACAAGCACCAGCCTACTGTGTTAAGCAATATTGTTTATGTTGATATAGCAAATGATAAGGATTCGATAATTAAAGTTCTTAAAATGCCGGTTGTTAACGGTACTGCCCATGGTAACATCTTTCTTCCGGCAGAAACCTATCGCCAGGGAAATTATCACCTAAGAGGATACACGCAATACATGCGCAATTATGATCCCGACTACTATTTTAATAAAAATATCACTATCGGCAACTCTATAATTGAAGGCATTAACACAGGTATTACGTTTAAAAATACCGGTAAACCGATTGCAGTAATAGCCTACAAAGAAACCGGTGGGGCCGGTTTGGCTAACAGGCGTGTAAACTGGAGCATAGCAAATGCCAATGGAGATGAAGTTGCAAAAGGAAAAGCCACAACAGATGCCAATGGAAACATTACAGTGCCGCTTAGCGAAGCGGCCAATACCAACCTTCAAAAAGCCACGCTAATTGCTAATTTGGAAACCCCAGGTAAAAAGGAAAAGCTTGATCGGTTTCCATTACAGGGTGCTGCGGAACAGCATGATGTCCAATTTTTCCCTGAAGGTGGTGAATTAACACTGGGGGTAGAATCAAAAATAGCTTTCAAAGCTATCAATGCCAATGGCTTGGGCACAAATATCAAAGGTGTAGTAATAGATAATACAGGTGCAACCGTGGCTCAGCTTCAATCTCAGCACGCTGGTATGGGCGTTTTTATCCTTACACCGCAGGATGGCAAAACCTATAAGGCTAATATTACTTTCTCAGACGGTTCAACGGCTTCTTATGATATGCCGCGCATTAAACCGTCTGGTATAAGCTTGGCTGTAAATAATTTTGACCCAAATAACGTTAATATCAAACTAACGGCTAACCAAACTTACTTTGCAGCTAACCAGGGAAAAATGTATTATGTGTTGGCACAAAATGGCGGTGCAGTTTATTTTGCCGCTCAAACCGCCCTCACACAAGAAACCTTTACTTCATCAATTCCACGTGATAAATTTCCTACCGGAGTAATCCAATTCAGTTTAATGAGCGAGCGAGGCGTTATACTCGCAGAGCGCGTGATATTTGTACAGCGGAACGATGCACTAAATATTGCCTTAAACTCTGATAAGAAAACCTATGGTGCCCGTCAAAAAGTCCATCTGCAGGTTGCCGCCAAAAAAGGAGCCGCTCCCGTAGCAGGCGATTTCTCTATCTCGGTAATTGACGAAACAAAAGTTCCGTATGATGAGGACAACGAAACCACTATTTTATCAGATCTATTACTTACATCAGAACTTAAGGGCAATGTTGAGAAACCTAATTATTATTTTCTTACAAAAAATGCCAATGCAGCTGCAGATCTTGACGTATTGATGCTTACACAAGGATATCGCCGTATATCTTATCGTAATGTTATCCTTAATAAAGTACCTCAAATAGTTTTGCAGCCAGAACAAAACGGATTAGAGATAACCGGTATGCTTAGAAACAATACAGGCATGCCAATTTCGAGAGGTAATTTGAGGTTGCAGATACCATCAAAAAGATTTTTTACAGAAACTATGACCGATATGGAGGGCAACTTCAAAGTTTCTAAACTTGACTTTGCTGATTCGGCCGAGATAGTTTTAAACGCACGTGGCAATGTTAACAGCCGTAATTTGGTGATCAGCGTTAACGGTGACCCATACCAGCCTGCAACCAAGAATATTTACAATCTTGACGAAATAATGAATATCGACAGTGCCTTTAAGACATTACTTGTCAACAGCAAACGGCAGTATGATAACACGCACACTTTAAAGGAAGTAACGATTAAGGCAAGGCCAATGGTAAAAAAGCCGAGCTATAAGGATTATAGCATGCTTAGCGGACTGCCGGCCATGTCAGACCAAAGCCTCACAGGCGAGAGATTTCAAGATTGTCCAAATCTCTACGTGTGTCTCCCGGCAAATCTTTTGGGCGTTACGGCGGAAGATAACAACCTATATTTCTCCAAAAATATCTCCAACTCCAATAAGTTACCCATACAGGTGTTTGTAGATGGTAAAGTTGTTGATTATGGATATTTGAACAGCATTGCAGGGCGTGATGTTGAAGTGATAGACGTATTTAAAAGTGATGGCGTAAGTTCAATAAACAGAACATATCAATCAGATGGTATCATATCTATCATCACGAAAAAGAAACCAAAGGGTGAGCGGATAACTTTACAACAATTACAGGATATGATCCCGAAAGGAAATGTGCTTACCTACAATGGCTTTGGTTATGCAGTGGCCAAAGAGTTTTATTCGCCCAAGTATGATGCCTTAAAACAAGGTGCCTTCGGCGGAGACCTGCGCAGTACAATTTACTGGAGCCCAAAAGTTAGGACCGATAAGGTAACTGGTACCACTTCTGTTGACTTCTTCAATGCAGATGGGCGCGGCACCTACCGTGCTACCATAGAGGGTTTTGATGCGGATGGTAACTTAGGCCGTTATATATATCGTTACACGGTTAAGTAGTTGTTTTTGAATTAATAGCATCTTCGTATATTCAGGCAATTAAACCTGATTAATATGAATTTATCACAACTTAATTTACCTGCGGTATTGGTAGCAGCATTATCGGGGTTTGCTATTGGTGGTATCTGGTATGCTCCTTCAGTTTTCGGTAAAGCCTGGATGGCCGACAACGGTTTAACAACTGATGCTATACAGCAAGGAAACAAGGCCAAAATATTTGGCTTTACAGCATTCTTTTCGTTACTCATGGCATTTAACCTAGCCATGTTTCTTGCTGATGCTAAAACCGATGTAAGCTGGGGCGCAACCGCGAGCTTCCTCGCCGGCATCTGGACATTCAGTGCAGTTGCGATCCATAGTTTGTTTGAACTTAAAAGCTGGCGCCTCATTTTTATAAACGGCGGTTATAGCGTGGTTACGCTTACCGTAATGGGCGCTATAATCGGCATTTGGAGATAGTGGCTATCAACAATTTATCACACCAAAGTTTATGACAATGGTGTGAGCTTTTTGGCGAACAATAGCACACAGCAGGCGTTATTCTTATAAATCTTAAAGATCAATTTATGAGTAACGTAACAAATAATATTTCACCAAATTTCACAATAGGCGGTGAGCTTACCATTAACCGTTTGGGCTATGGCGCTATGCGTATTACAGGCAAAGGCATTTGGGGCCCGCCGCAAGATAAAGACGAAGCCATACGTGTATTAAAGCGTGCAGTTGAGTTAGGCGTAAATTTCATAGATACCGCAGACAGCTATGGCCCGCATGTATCTGAAGAATTAATAGCCGAAGCTTTGTACCCATACTCTGCCGGCTTAGTGATAGGCACAAAAGGTGGACTGCTCCGCACCGGGCCTGACCAGTGGCCGGTTGACGCAAGCCCAAAACATTTGAAGGAAGCATTAGAGGGAAGCCTGAAACGATTGAAACTTGATCGCATAGATCTGTATCAGTTACACAGGATAGACCCTAAGGTGCCTGCCGAAGAAACTTTCGGGTTTTTAAAGCAAGCACAGCAAGAGGGTAAAATTGTCCATATCGGTTTATCTGAAGTTAGTGTTGATGATATTAAACATGCCCAGGAATTTTTTGAAGTAGTATCAGTGCAGAATATGTACAGCGTTGATAACCGCAAATGGGAAGGTGTATTAAACTATTGCGAGGATAATGATATAGCCTTTATACCATGGTTCCCGCTTAATGCAGGTAATGTTGCCAGCCAGGAGATTTTGCAAAAAGTAGCCGAAAAACACGGCGCTACTGCGCACCAGGTTGCCTTGAACTGGTTGCTGCAGCACTCAAAAAACATTTTGTTGATACCAGGCACATCAAGCGTAGGCCATCTCGAAGAAAACATGAAATCGGCAGAGATAAACTTGGATGCTGACGACATAGACCAATTGGATGGCATTGCGCCTCCGGTAGGTTAACAAACTATAATTTTGAAGGATGCCATACACGGCATCCTTTTTTATTTTTCTGCTATTTTTACGGTGTGAAAAGTAAAGAAGAAATACTCGCCAAATATTATACTACGGATGCTGACGGCCTTCCTGAGATATCTGCTGACGGATTATTGAAAGCAATGGAAGAATATCGAGATGCCACAGAAGGGGCTGCATTTAATGCCGCACGTCAAAATGCAGGCGATAAGCTGCTTTACGCTAACTTTTCGGATTATAGAGAAGCTTTAAAAAAAGAACCCCTTGAACCATCAGAAAACGAAAAGGTAAAATTTGTAGCTGATAGCATTGTAGAGCAATTTCTTCCATCAGACCCTACTGCACAGCACTTCTCATTCCAATTCAGGACGGAGGGTAAAGAGTACACAGCACGTTATATCAGAAATGTGCAAGGGTATTGGGAATACGAATCTTTTATTTAAGATCATATCGGCGCAACCTTAAATGGTTTTACGTCTACTGTTTCCCAAACCTTTTGGGTAATGTAAGGCTCTCCCTGTTTCCATGCTTCTAATTGTTCCTCGCTTTCAAATTGCATCACCAGTACTGATCCTATCATCTTGCCGTCGTCATCAAGCATAGCACCGCCCAATATAAAATTGCCAGTGGCTTTCAGTTCTTTTGCGCTATCCAGGTGATGTTGGCGTACATTCATGCGGCGTTCAAGGGCGCCTTCGTCGGTATAATCGTATGCTGTTACCAGGTATTGGTTCATGATATCGTTATTTACTAAAGCAACAAAGAAAACTGAACGATGTTTAGCACCACCAAAATTGTGTTGTAAATTTATTTTGAACAGGATGTAACAATAACTGTCTTTTTTACAATATTTGTTTCCTGATCACCGATAACCAATTATGAAAGGTCAACTTCAAGAAGCGTTTACAGAACTTTATGGCAAGCAAGCAGCCGATACTTTTTTTTGTCCCGGCCGCGTAAACCTTATCGGCGAACACATTGATTACAATGGTGGTTTGGTAATGCCATGTGCTATCACTTTTGGCACTTACTTGTTGGTTACACCTAATAATGATAACGTCTTCAGATTCAAAAGTTTGAATTTTGACGAGCATGCAGAAGTGCCTTTGCAGAGCTCTTACCAAAAAAACGGCGAAACTTGGTATAACTATCCTATTGGCGTTATTGATCATTTTCAAAAAAACGGCAAGCAATTACAAGGGCTGGATATGTTATTTTACGGCGATATCCCTATTGGCTCAGGACTATCGTCGTCTGCGTCCATCGAGGTTGTGACCGCATTTGCCCTTAATCAACTTTTCAACGCCGGTTACTCGCGACTGGAGTTGGTTAAGCTTTCTCAAGCGGTTGAGAACAAATTTATCGGCGTTAGCTGCGGTATTATGGATCAGTTTGCTGTTGCATTTGGTGAAGAAAACAAAGCACTGAAACTGGATTGCAACTCATTGGATTACGAAGCTGTAGACAGCAACCTGGGAGATTATGTATTGGCTATCATCAACACCAATAAACCCCGCAAGCTGGCCGAATCAAAATACAACGAACGCGTACAGGAATGCCAAACAGCGCTTAAAGCATTGCAGCAGCAGTTAGATATTACTTATTTGTGCGATATTGATACAGAAACCTTTAACAAGTGCAAGAACCTGATAGAAGATGAGACCGTATTAAAACGTGCACAACACGTGGTTGAAGAGAACGACCGTGTTAAACTGGCAGCAGAAGCATTGAATGATAACGACCTGGCAGAATTTGGCAGGTTGATGTATGCCTCTCACGATTCGCTGCGCGACCTGTACGAAGTAAGCGGCAAGGAACTGGATACTGTGGTTGAGTACGCAAAAACCAACCCCGACGTGGCCGGTGCGCGTATGACCGGCGCAGGCTTTGGCGGCTGCGCCATTGCATTGGTTAAGGGCAGCGCCTTTGAGCAATTTAGCAAAGAGGTTATTGCTTACTACACAAATAAGATAGGTTATGCACCTGCCGTTTACAGTTCACTTATCGGCAACGGCGTAGGTAGGTTGAATGAAGCTGTAAAATCGTAAATTTGCGGCTTTAGACTTTATAATGCGCAAACTAAAACTTGACGAACTTAATCGTGCTTCAGTAGAAGAATTTAAAGCCCAGGATAAACTTCCTGTAGCTGTAGTGCTTGATAATGTGCGCAGCATGCACAACATTGGCTCTATCTTCCGCACGTCAGATGGTTTCGCGGTCAACCAGATCTGTCTTTGCGGTATTACGGCTCAGCCGCCACATCGGGAGATAGAGAAAACTGCCCTGGGCGCAACCAACTCAGTTAACTGGCAGTATTTTGAAACACCTGTACAGGCCGTTGAACACTTACGCACAGAGGGTTACACCATTATCGCCATTGAGCAAGCTGAGAACAGTACTATGCTCAATACCTTCACCCCCGAGCCTGGGAAAAAGTACGCGCTTATATTCGGCAACGAGGTTAACGGCGTAAGCGATGAAGTGATGCAGCAGATCGATGCTTGTATTGAGATCCCTCAATTTGGCACAAAACACTCTTTTAATATTGTGGTATCAGCCGGTATTGTGTTGTGGGATTTTTACGTGAAGATAGTTTATAGTTCATAGTTCATAGCTCATAGTTCATATTTGCAACTTATCTGATTGCGCAAAGTTTTACTTAACTTGCTTAGGCTATCAACCATTATAACTAACCATGACCCAAAGCAGTCCGCTTGCCAAAAAACTGCAAATGAAAGCCGGCCAAACCTGGCTGATATTGAACGCACCTGACGATTACTTGGCTACGCTTGAACCCCTACCTGATGGTGTTGAGTTAACCTTCGCGGTAGGCAAACCGGTTAGCGGCATTCAGGTATTTGTTAAAACCGGTGCAGAACTGAGCGAAGTTTTAAAGCATTTAAAACCTTCTTTAAAAGATGACACCACGTTCTGGGTGATCTACCCAAAGAAAACCTCGGGTATTGAAACCGACTTGGAGATGATGAGCGGTTGGGAAGTGACTAAACCTTTTGGTCTGCGGCCGGTAGCTTCGGCTGCTATTAACAATGCATGGACATCGCTTCGCTTTCGCCCGGAACACCTGGTGAAGCATTCAGAGGGCAGCGCTGCATCCATTCGTAAAGAAAATGACTACTCAGAATTTATCGATGTAGAGAAAAAGCAGATAACTCTTCCACCCTACCTGCAGGAAGCTTTGGCGGCAGAACCGGCCGCAATGGCTTATTACGAGCAACTGGCCTGGTCGCACCGCAAAGAATACGTACTATGGATATTAAGCGCGAAACAGGAACAAACACGTGCAAACCGCATAGTTAAGATGGTGGAGATGTTGCTGGCAGGGAAGAAAAACCCGTCGGATAAATAATTCATCTAACCCATGAAGATGAAAGAGCGTTCACGTTCACGCCATGAACACTTGTGAACACCGTGAACGCCGGCATGCTTATTTTATAAGCATAAATCTCTAATTATCCAATTCGGGCTCATCTCTTTTCTTAATTATTATTCGTTCTAAATTACTAAAAGTCTGCGCATTATATCCGCAAACAGATTATAGTACTTAAACTTGCGGTATGGATAATTTTATGGCCGCGCGTTCGCAAATGGCGCTTTCACTTGGTTTCCACATCATATTTTCATGCATTGGCATGGTGATGCCATTCTTTATGGCAGTGTCACACTTTTTGTGGCTGCGCACCGGCGAGCAAGTGTACCAAAATGTTACCAAGGCCTGGAGCAAAGGTGTAGCCATTTTCTTTGCCACCGGTGCTGTATCCGGCACGGTGTTATCCTTTGAACTGGGACTGCTTTGGCCAACCTTTATGAAGCACGCCGGCCCCATCTTCGGTATGCCATTTTCGCTTGAAGGTACAGCATTTTTTATCGAGGCAATTGCACTGGGCTTTTTCCTGTACGGATGGAATCGTTTTAATCGCTGGTTCCATTGGGTTACAGGCGTGGTAGTAGGTATCAGCGGATTAGCATCAGGTATATTGGTAGTAGCGGCCAACAGTTGGATGAACAGCCCTACTGGGTTCGATTTTGTAAATGGCCAGTATACCAATATCGACCCAATAAAGGCAATGTTTAATCCTGCATGGTTTTCACAGGCCTTACACATGTGTATAGCCGCATTTGCAGCAACCGGTTTTGCTGTTGCGGGCGTACATGCGTTAATGGTATTCCGCAAGCGCAATGTTGACTTTCATCTGCGTTCGTTTAAAATTGCAGCGATATTTGGTGTACTGGCTGCCATACTACAGCCCCTAAGCGGTGATATATCTGCTAAGATGGTTGCCAAACGCCAACCTGCAAAGCTGGCCGCCATGGAGGCGCACTTTAAAACTGACCCCTACTCCCCGTTGATCATCGGTGGAATACCTGATGTGAAAAATCAAAAAGTAAATTACGCAGTTGAGTTGCCCGGCATGCTTAGCTTTCTGGTTTATGATAATTTCAAAACACCGGTTAAAGGGCTCGACCAGATACCTAAACAGGACCAGCCCCCTATTGCTGTTACCCACTACGCTTTCCAATTAATGGTGGCATTGGGTATGGCCATGATGGCGCTGGGTGTACTTTACCTCATTGCCATTTGGAAAAAGCGGTTATGGCTAACCGCAGGGTGGTTTCTTAAACTATTTATCTTAGCTACCCCTATTGGCTTCATAGCCGTTGAAGCCGGGTGGACGGTAACAGAAGTTGGCCGCCAACCCTGGATAATACAAGGCGTAATGCGCACCGCAGATGCAGTTACACCAATGCCTGGCATACATTATTCGTTCTATTTGTTTACGGCGGTTTATGTATCGTTAAGCATTGCTGTGATATTTCTTTTGTACAGGCAAATTAAAATGGTGCCTGTTATTTATGATGTTAAACCCAAACCTGTGCATGCCAAATAAGAGCTTATGATCTACGTAGTAATTATTTTTCTGTGGGTTTCGCTGCTGCTATACCTGGTTATGGGTGGTGCCGATTTTGGTGCAGGTATAATTGAGTTGTTTACCTCCACCCCAAATAAATCGCGGACCAGGCGAATTATGTACAATGCCATCGGCCCAATTTGGGAGGCAAACCACATGTGGCTTATCATCGCCATTGTGATATTGTTTGTGGGTTTTCCTACCATCTACGCTACCATGTCAACCTATTTACATATCCCGTTAACCATCATGCTGATGGGGATCATAGCTCGTGGCACAGCATTAACCTTTCGTAATTATGATGCCGTTAATGATAACATGCAGAAGGTTTACAACAAGATATTTGTGTACTCCAGCTTTATTACGCCGTTATTTTTGGGAATTATTGCGGGGAGCACCGTATCCGGCCGGGTAGATCCGCAGGCCAACAATTTTAGGGATGCCTATATTTTCAGCTGGTTCAATTGGTTCTCTGTTACCATTGGCTTTTTTACCACATCTTTATGCGGATTTTTAGCGGCAATTTACCTTATAGGCGAAGCCCGCGACGATGCTGAGCGCCGCAGTTTCATCCGCAAAGCCCGCATCATGAATGTGGCCGCGGTTGTATCAGGCGCGGTTGTGTTTGCGGCATCCATTAAGGAAAATATCCCGCTGGTGCAGTGGGTGTTTGGTAATTTCATCGGTATTGCTGCTGTTGGTTTGGCAACGCTGTCGCTTATCCTTTTATGGTACCTAATAAGTAAAGGTAAGCGTTACATCATACGTGTGCTGGCCGGTTTCCAGATGACCATGATCTTGTTGACCACCACTTACAAGCACTACCCAAACATTGTTATCCTTAAAAACGGCACTTATTTGTCGTTATTAGTTCATCGCGGGGCTGATAAAACCATACAGGCTTTGGGTATAGCGCTACTGGCCGGGAGTTTATTTATACTGCCTGCACTATTTTACCTGGTTTGGAGTTTTCAAAAGAAAGATCCTAATCACAGTGCGGATCTGCATCATTAATCTATCGACAAAAATTTATTCTATGCGAAAAGTATTATTGCTTCAGTTCTTTTTAGCATGTTTCACCTTTGCCATAGCGCAAACCCCACTTAAAAATAAGATCAATGAAATAGCTAAAGATGCAAAAGGCGAAATTGGCGTAAGCATGATCGACCTGCAAACCGGAAGATCATTTTCCATTAATGGTGATAAGCCCCTGGTGATGCAGAGTACCTTTAAATTCCCTATCGCGGTTGCGGTTTTGCATAAGGTTGATAAAGGCAGTATTAAGCTCGAAGATAAACTTCGTCTCACCAAAGCCGATCTGCCCGAAAATTACAGTCCGCTGCGCGATAAGCACCCAGACGGCAACGTTGACGTAACCATACGCGAACTGCTCGATTACATGCTGATCTGGAGCGACAACGATGCATGCGATATTCTGCTAAATAGGGTTTGCAGCAAAGCGGAAGTAGAACAGTACATGCATCAGTTAGGTGGCACTTCTTTCAGGATAAGAGCAACCGAGATGGAAATGAAGAATGATTGGCAGGCGCAATTTACTGATGTTTGCACGGTGACTGACATGGCAAAGCTATTTAGAACTGTGAGAAATGGCGAAGCCCTCTCTGCAAACAGCACCGAATACATTATTAAAACGATGGAAAAAACGGAGGTAGGCAAGAAACGGATAAAAGGACTTTTGCCGGCGAACACCGTTGTTGCCCATCGCACCGGCACTTCGGCTACGGATACCCGGACCGGGATCTCCCCTGCTACCAATGACGGCGGCATAATCACCTTACCAAACGGCAAGCAATTTATACTGGTAGTGTTTGTAAGTAATGCAAAGGCCGATACCGATACGCGCGAAGCAGTTATAGCACGCATTGCCAAGGTAGTTTACGATGACGTTGTGAGCGGAAAATTAAACTGATAATGGCAAGCGAAAAGATATGAAGATATTGGTGACCGGTTCGGCAGGTAAGTTAGGGGGGGCAGTGATGCAAAGGCTCCGGTCTGCAGGTTTAAATGCTGTTGGTGCTGACCTTGTAGTTTCGCCAACGACTGACATAATTTTAGACATTAAAAATAAAGCTGGTGTAGATGAAGCATGTTATGGAGTTAATGCCATAATACATACGGCTGCTATTCATGGGAAACATTGCGACCTGAACTACCCGCGCGAAGAATTTATCGATACCAATATCCACGGCACGCTCAACTTGCTTAATGCAGCGGTAAAACAAGGCGTAAGACGCTTTTTGTATATTAGTACCACATCAATCTACGGTACGGCAATGGTTGATCCATATAAGGCGGTGTGGGTTGATGAATCACTTACCGAACAGCCGCGCGATATTTACGACATTACCAAACAAGCTGCTGAACAACTTTGCAAAGATTTCTTTTATAAAGAGAAACTTCAAACCTCGGTTTATCGCGTTGGTCGTTTTTTGCCCGAAGCACCTAACCTGGAAGCTAATCATCGCTTGTATCGCGGACTTGACGAACGAGATGGAGCTGAAGCGCTATACCTGGCTTTACACAAAGACTTTAAAGAATTTGAAATTTTCAATATTGCAAGCACAAGCCCGTTTACAAAAGCAGATCTGCAAGTACTTAAAACAAACCCGGCTGACGCTATTTTGAGGCTTTACCCCCATGCTGCAGAAATTTACCGGTCAAAAGGGTGGGAACTACCCAATAGTATTGACAGAGTTTACGTGATAAATAAAGCACGGAAAATGTTAGGATACGAACCGATATTTGATTTTGAATACCTGCTAAATAGAAAGTAGGCCACTATCACATTTGATTCCAGCTAATTCCTTTGAGATAAAACATCCCAAACTTCCGGGTTCCAAATCCGTCTGTCTACCATTATTCAAACGAATTTATTAAGTTAGCGGGATATGGGTATCAGCGAGATCATTTCTATTACCGTTGTACTGGCAGCACTATTTGCATATATCAACAATCGCATTATTAAATGGCCTCCTACTATTGGCATTATGGTAATGTCGCTATGTTGCTCTATCATCTTAGCCGTTTGGGGTAATTACCATCCTTTTCTCCCGGATAAAGCCCTCCTCCTGGTCGAGTCTATCAACTTTAGGGACGTATTGCTCAAATTTATGCTGAGTTTTTTACTTTTTGCAGGGGCAATACACATAGATACTGATCAATTAAGAAAAGAACGTTGGCCTGTTTTAGCACTATCAACAATAGGTACCGTAATTTCTACGGCAGTTGTTGGTATAACTACGTTCTATCTGTTCTCACTTTTCAATATCCACATCCCTTTTATTTATTGCTTGCTATTTGGTTCGGTTATATCACCTACCGATCCGATAGCTGTTTTAGCTATACTCAAAGAAGCAAAGATCCCATCCTCTCTTGAATTAAAAATTTCAGGCGAATCGTTATTTAACGATGGCATAGCAGTAGTAATATTTGTGACTTTACTGGATGCCGCAGGCACCGGCTCAACCATCGATGCCTTATCAGTTGCAAAACTTTTTTTACAGGAAGCCGTGGGCGGCATTTTGTTTGGTGCGCTGTTGGGCTATACCGGTTACTACGCGCTAAAACCTATTGATGATTACAAAGTAGAAGTACTGGTAACTGTGGCCATAGTAATGGGCGGGTATCTTTTGGCAGGTTTGCTACATGTATCAGGCCCTTTAGCAATGGTAGTTGCAGGCTTACTTATAGGCAATAAAGTTAAACGCCAGGCTATGTCAAAAATCAGTCGGGATTATCTGGGCAAATTTTGGGAACTCATCGACGAGATCTTAAATGCTATTCTTTTCCTGCTGATAGGTCTTGAGATGCTCATCATCAAGATAAACACTACCATTTTGATCATCGGAGCCATCAGTATCATCACAGTATTATTTGCCAGATGGCTGGCAGTATTTGTACCCATCAATCTTCTTAAATTGAAGATCAAATTTGAACGTAATGCTGTAACTATTTTAACCTGGGGCGGTTTGCGGGGAGGACTTTCTGTGGCGTTGGCCCTTTCTTTAGGGCCACAGATGTATCGCGAAGAGTTTGTGCTTATCACCTACATAATTGTTGTCTTTTCCATCCTTGTGCAAGGACTTACGATTGGCAGTTTCACTAAAAAATTATTACGTAATCCAAACTGACACTTTGATAGCCAATAGGGCTATTCCTGATTTTCTGAAACAAAATCACAACTAAAAGGTGTTATAAGCTATAATTTGTTTTGAGCCCTTTCCATTAGGGTTAAATATCTCAGGAATGAAATTCAACGGCATTTTCATTAAAACAGCGGTTCTATTACTGCTTAATATCGTCTCAATAAATATCGCTTTTGCCCAGGTACCAACTTTAAAAAGCGATTCGGGGCAAACCCTGCCTGATACCTTGCTTTTCAGGATGCAACGTGCACAGGCTGCTATCACAGAAATAAACGCAGCTAACAAAGATGGTTACAATACCTTAACCGCCAGGCAAACGCTTAAAGACATACGGCAAAACGTTCAACCAATAAAAGAAGACCTTGATACCAAGGAGCGAATTATCGAGCCAAAAATTCTGAGTAATTACCAGCTGATATTAAAAACATCGCAAGAAAACCTGCAGGACATACAAGACAAGCTATCTAAAGAAAGCAACGACCTGCAGCGCATGTCAAAAGAGATAGTGCATTTGAGTCAGGATTCGGTTTTGATGATAAAAGCTGATGACACTACTGCCAAAAATCTATATAAAAGCCAGCTCCTGGATATCAAGCTGAGGTTGCAAAATGCGGGCAAACTTACCACTGCTAACCTCGACACCACGAGCAAGTTACTTGCCGAGGTATCAGCAACTAATCTTGAGCTTACAGAATTGCAGGTTGATATCAGCGACCGCATGAGAACATCAGGCAGAAGTGCTTTAAGAAAAGAGTCGCCCTATATTTGGTCGGCACCGGTAGAAAACAAAGGCGAAGATTTGGGAGAACTGCTCTCGTCATCCATCAGAGGGCAAAATAAAATACTTGGTTACTTTATCAATTCTACCTGGGATAACCGCATCCTGGTAATACTGTTTGGGGTTGCATTTTTCTTGTGGGTGTTTCTTAACTATCGCAAAGCAAATAAACCGGATGTGCGGGAAACCCTTGGCGCACTGGAGTTTAAATACATCAGTGCCGTACCGGTGATCCCGGCGCTTATTGTGATGCTCATCATCACCCCGCTTTTTGAGCCCGATTCACCGTCGCTTTATATCGAGATCATTTCCTTTGCCTTGCTTATCCTGCTCACCATTGATTTCTGGAAAAAGCTGCCCGCAAAGCAACTGAGGCGGTGGCTTTACATTGTTGGGCTGTATATACTGGTAATGGCTGTAACGGCCACTGTACACCATGCCATCTTTGTGCGCTTGTTATTAATTGCCGTTAACATTGCCTCACTATACATAGGTTATAAATTTTATCAAAAATTAAAAGAGATTAACTTTAAAAAAGGGTTTATCAAGCCTGTACTTTATGTTTTCTTCTACCTGAATATTATAGCTATTTTTCTGAATGTTTTTGGCCGGATAAGCCTGGCGAAAATTGATTCTGTGACAGCAATAGTTGGCTTAACCCAGGTTATAGGGCTGGCTATTTTCATCCAGATACTAACTGATGCCCTGGAACTGCAGATAAAGATCAGCTCTTCCAACGGCGGTTTGTTCTCAAGGCTGGATGTTGCTAAAACACGGCAATCCTTTCAGCGAATGTTATCCGTTATTGCAGTGATACTGTGGTTGCTGGTTTTCTTCATCAATCTTAATGTTGCCGGGGGGGTGTTCAGTTTCGTTCACCAGGTGTTAGTAAAAGAAAGGGTTTTCGGTACACTTAAATTTACGCTGGGCAATGTGCTGTTCTTTGTGGTGATCATTTACATATCCAACATCCTGCAAAAAAATATCGGCGTTCTGTTTGGGGAAAAGTCCATCGGATATGCCAATAACCAGGTAGAACATAAGAGCTCTAAGCTCACGCTGTTCAGGCTGGTGATCGTAATGCTTGGTTTATTACTTGCCTTTACAGCGTCGGGCATACCTATGGATAGGTTAACGGTAGTGTTAGGTGCGCTTAGTGTGGGTATAGGTTTGGGCATGCAGAACATCGTCAACAACTTTGTGTCCGGCGTAATACTGGTATTTGAAAAGCCTTTTGAAATTGGTGACTTTATTGAAATAGCCGACAAAAAAGGCAAGATCCAGGACATTGGCATACGCTCAAGCAAGATGTTGACGCAATACGGCTCCCAGGTGATCATCCCAAACGGCGACCTGCTCTCCAATCGCCTCGTTAACTGGACACAGGGTGCATCCTACGTAAAATCAGAGATGATATTTAAGGTAAATATAGCGACTGATCTGAACGCGCTTTCTAAAATTTTAGAAGACCTGATAGATCAAACAGACCACACTGTTAAAAACCTGCCGCCCGAGATCCTGATAAATAATATTACTGCTGATGCTGTAGAAATTAAAATATTGATATGGGTTACCAGTGTATATATAGAACCGGCCTTTAAAAGCAAGCTGTTGGCAGATTTGCTGCAGCGCTTTACAGACGCACAGATAAAAGTGATGTGATCAACTGCGCATGTGGTTTTAACGGAGGTACAATTTCGGCGGGAGCGGTTCTCTCTGCAAGTGCGGTTACATCATCGAAATAGGTTTGGGCCAGTGCATCCCAACTTAGCTCGTTCATGTGCTTGATGCATTCTGTGGCAAAATGATGGGCAAGTGGTTTATTATTGAGTAGTGTTTCCAGCTTTTCAACGTAATCATCTGCATCAAAGGGCCTGCATCTAAAACCGTCTTTGCCATGCTCAACAAAATCTTTTGATCCGCCGCCGTCTGCTATTACACAAGGTAACCCGGATGCCATCGCTTCGGCCACCACGTTACCATAGGTTTCTGAAATTGAGGGAAATAGAAAAACATCTGCAGATGCATAAAGCGATGCCAGATAAATATGGTCGACCTTACCAGTGAAGAAAGCACCTTTCATTCTCTTTTCGCAGTCTTTACGGGCAACACCATCACCTACCACCAAAAAATTGACTTGGTTGTTGCGCTGTTTAAATTTCTCGTAAATAGCGATCAGCGTTTCCAGGTTTTTCTCCCAAACAAGCCTGCTCGCAAACACTATGGTTGGGTTTCTATTTCCAGTTAATCGCTCTATAACACGTTTATCACGCTTCAAGGGATTAAAAAGCTGAGTGTCTATCCCGCGTTTCCACAACTGCATATTACTATACCGGAGACCGATACTGGTTAATTCCTGTTGTATACTGGTTGATGGTACGTAGACCTTGTCGCACCGATTATAAAATTTCCGGTATCCCCTGGCAATGTGATCCTTAAGCGGTTTGATCAGAAAAGGTGTTAACTTGAAATAGTAATTAACGTACGATATAAAGTGCGTATGGTAAATACTCAGCACCGGGAGTTTATTGTCCTGTGCATATTCAAGCGCAAAACTACCAAGATATGATGGGGTGGAAATATGGATCACCTGCGGGGCAAATGCCTTAAGCTTTTCGCTTAACAAAGATTTAACCCGGCCGGGCAAGGTTAACGAATACCTGGTGTTCAAAGGCACTTTAATATGCGGTACTCTAAATGTTTGGAAATCGCCTATTTGGTCGGGCCCGGCTCCGTAGATAAATAAATATTCAAAGCGAGATGTATCTATCCTGCTGATAATTTGATACATGGTGCGCACGGCCCCGTCAAAATCTTCTGCCAATATTTCGGCAAAAAACGCTACCCTTATCTTATTCAAAAAAAGTCCCTTTCAGCAGATATTATAAAGAATGGGAGTGCTGGTGTTTTTCTTTAAGCCTGCTGCGCATTGTACGGCGGTGCGACTCGTCTTTTTTTACCGGCACGCGCGAGGCTGCCCAGATAACCAGCCCGGCTATCAGCAGCATTATAAGATCAAGTGATGAATAGCCCATTTCCATTGGTTTTATGTTATAACACAAACTTACCCGCTTAGTTTAAGGGTAATGTTAAAAGCAGATTATGAGATGAATAACTTTCGTCACGAAGTTAATTTTTATGTTAAGAGTTAATATACTCTCGTAAGTTGTGCTTATGCATTTTGTTTTATTTATAATTAAATAATACCTTAGCCACACATCTGTTTATACTTACATCTCAGCGTTATTTTTGTTTTCGGCATTAGCCCATAACGGTATCCTTTACGCTATTTTATTTAAACAGATAGCTGCACTCGATTAAATTTTGTGATGGACAAAAAAAAGAATTACGATTCGGATTTCTGCGGAAGCCTTCCCCTTAATCATATCAACGTAATACAATCCTACGGTTACCTGCTGGTTGTTGACAGCGAGTCGCTTGATGTGATACAAGCAAGCGAAAACATATCCGAGCTGCTTGATAAGCCTGCGTCCGATGTGGTCAACACGCCACTTGCAACCTATGCCGATACAACTGCAATCGTTAAATTACAGGAGCGTTTTGGGGATACTGTTAAAGATAAAGTACCTGCAACATTTGTTATAGGTGGCACCAAGGTACAGGCATTGGTTCATTTTAAACCCGGTTATATTATTTTAGAGCTGGAAAAACCTTCCGTAGCTGCCGAACGGAGTTTCGCCAATGTTTTTGAAGAAGTAAAATACGCTATGGCCGCCATTGAGCAGGCCGATACCATAGAGAATGTAAGCCAGGTAGCCGTAACTGAACTACGCAAGCTAACCGGGTTTGATGGCATTATGATGTACCACTTTGATCCTGACTGGAACGGCACCGTTATTGCCGAGGACAAGGTGCAGGATGAGGGGCTGGAAAATTACATGGGCCATACCTTTCCGGCATCAGATGTGCCAAAGCAGGCAAGGCAGCTTTATCTTAAAAATGCTTACCGCTTAATACCAGACAGGGATTTTAAACCGGTACGCCTATACCCTGTTATCAACCCAAAAACAAATACATTTATTGATCTGAGCGATTGCAACCTGCGCGGTGTGGCTGCCGTTCACCTGGAGTATCTGAAAAACATGAATGTACAGGCAAGTATGTCGTTCAGGGTGATACACAACGGGCAACTTTGGGGGCTCATTGCCTGCCACCATTTAACGCCGCGCTACCTTAGTTTTGAACTATGCAGCGTTTGCGAGTTGATATCATCAGTAGTATCAAATAAGATAACTACAATATTATATAAGGAGAATTTCGAGTTTGAGGCAGACCTGCAAAAGAAACAAACAAATCTTATTGCCCAGGTTTATGCCGAAGGTGACCTGCTTGCAGGATTACTGAATGATACCGAACTTAACCTGATGGATGTGCTTAACGCCGGTGGCGTAGCTGCATCTATTAAAGGTAAACTTTACAAAGCCGGCAATACGCCTGATAATGACTTTTTGGAGAATATGGTACTATGGCTGCAGAGCAAAAACGTAAATAAACTTTTTGTAAGCGATCATCTCTCATCCGTTTATGACGAAGCCCTGCCCTTTGCTGATATAGCAAGCGGCGCATTGGCTATACCTGTTAACAGCGCCACAGGCGACTACATCGTTGCCTTTAGGCCCGAGGTTAAACAAACCATAAAATGGGGTGGCAACCCTAACAAAGCCATAAATTTTGAGCCAGATGGCAAAAACTACCATCCAAGAAATTCGTTTAAGCTTTGGCAAGAAACGGTTCATAATACCTCTGAGCCATGGAAAAAAGAAGAAATTGGCATAGCTGAGAATATGAGAAGTTTCGTATATGAATTTACAACGCATAACGCATAGTCTTAAAATTGAAAGATAGCAGGGTGAAATTTCCGGAGGATAAAATACTGGAGCATTATATAATTGCTATCGGCGCTTCTGCCGGTGGGCTTGAGGCTATTCATGAGTTTTTTGACCACATGCCGCCAAATTCCGGTTTTACATTTGTTGTAATACAACACTTATCACCGGATTATAAAAGTTTACTGGTCGAGTTAGTTTCAAAACACACCCACATGAAGGTGTATGAAGCAGAAGATAACACCACCCTGCAGCGCGATTGCGTATACATCATACCTACAAAAAAATTAATGACCATACGCGGCGGCAGGCTGCGCCTGGCAGATAAAATTGCCGATAAATCGCCTAATACCGCTATTGATACCTTCTTGTTCACACTTGCTAAGGATCAAAAAGACAAGGCTATCGCTATCATTCTATCCGGCACCGGTACAGACGGTACAAAAGGTATTGAAGCGGTAAAAGAATGCGGCGGCATGGTTATCGTACAAGACCCAGCAACAGCCAAGTTTGATGGTATGCCTAACAGCGCCATCACATCAGGCAATGCCGATTACATATTGGCACCCGATACCATGCATACCGAGGTTTATAACTATGTAAGCCAAAATCACAAACCGCCGTTAGAAGAGACGCACCCGGATGATGCCGTAATGAACGAGATATTTAAACTGGTGCATAACGGTAGTGGCCAGGATTTTAACCTGTATAAAACGCCAACAATCTTGAGGCGGATTGACAGGCGCATGGCTGCGGTGAATGTAAAGGAATTAAAAGACTATGTTACCCTGCTGCATGAGAAACCTTCAGAGGTAAAACTGCTTGCTAAAGACTTTTTGATCAACGTAACCAAGTTCTTTCGCGATCAGCCTGCATTTGATATTCTTGCTAAGGATATCATCCCTAAACTGGTTGACGGTAAAGTTGACGGAGAAATGCTTAAAATATGGGTGTGCGCCTGTAGTACCGGTGAAGAAGCATACTCTATAGCCATCCTGTTTAATGAGGAGTTGCAGAAAACCGGCAAAAAATTAGAGCTGAAGATATTTGCCACAGACGTAGATGAATCAAGCATAGAGATCGCATCACGCAACAGGTATCCGTTAACAATCGCTAAAGAGATACCACCGGTTTTACTGAAAAAGTATTTTATTAAAGAAAATAAAGGCTATTCTGTTCTTCCATCTATACGCAGGCAAATTGTTTTTGCCAAACACAACGTCATAAAATCGCCACCGTTTATTAAAAACGATCTGGTGACGTGCCGTAACATGCTCATTTACATGAACACGTTGTTACAGCAAAAGGTGTTATCAACTTTCCACTATTCTCTTAACAGGAACGGCTATTTATTTTTAGGTTCGAGCGAAAATGCCGCAAGCTTAAAGGAAGGCTTAACAGAAATAAGTGGCAAATGGAAGATCTACCAGAAAACCGGCACTATCAACTACGGTTTACATCACACCTACACATCCGTAACCCCAAACTTGCGGTATGCGGATAAAAAGCTGCCTTTTCAAAATGGTGAAACATCACGCTCGCTGGATGAGGAATTTCGTGATCTGATATTAGAAGAGTTCGGCACGGTAGGTATTTTTATAGACAAAACGTACACCGTTAAGGAAACCATTGGCAACTTTAACCAGTTCCTTACCCTGCCAAATAAAAAGCTTGATCTGAATATATTGAACATGCTTAGCCGGGAGGTATCAGTGGTGCTAAACACGGCTATCCGCAAAGCGTGGAAAGAGAATAAAAAAACGCACGTTAACCGTGTGCGTATTAAACGCGGCAAAGAAGATATATTATTACAGATAACCGTTAAGCCGCCTGATACGCGATCACCAAACGGTTACACCTTGCTGATGTTCACCGAGGCTAAAACAGAACATCAGCCAAAAGACGGTATTGAGCTGCCGCCGGTTGCAGGCGAGCATCAGAGCGAGTATCTGATGGAGATGGAGGCTGAGCTTAGCGAAACCCGTGTTAACCTGCAAATGGCCGTTGAGGAAATGGAGACCACTAACGAGGAATTGCAATCAAGCAATGAGGAGTTATTGTCTGCCAATGAAGAACTGCAATCAGGAAACGAAGAGTTGCAATCGCTTAACGAGGAGTTGCACACGCTTAATACTGAGCATCAGCTAAAGATCCGCGAGCTGCTTGAGCTGAATGAGGACCTTGATAACTACTTTAGGAGCACCGATATAGGCCAGATCTTTATTGATGCCAACTTGCGCATCCGTAAGTTTAACCCTGCTGCCGTAAAAATGGTGAACCTGATAGAGGCGGATATCGGCCGCCCTATCAACCACATATCAAGCAATATCAAATACGATAACCTCACCAATGATATCCACACCGTACTTGCCAGCGGCCAGGTAATTGAAAAGGAAATAGAATTGCTTAACGGCAAAAACAACCTGATGCGCATTATGCCTTACCTAAAAAAGGATAAAAGCGCTGATGGTGTAGTGATCTCTTTTGTTGATATATCGGTTATCACCGAGCTTAATAACATTATCAACGGTGTATTTAATGCGAGCTCTGCTGCCATACTGGCCTTCAGGCAGGTGCATAACCAAATTGGTAAGGCTGTTGATTTTAATTGCATAGCTTACAATAACGCTGCACTTGATATCCTTAAAAAGGATGGAGCCAGCATGGAGCGCCATCCGTCAATAAAAGAATTCCCTGACCTGGGTAACCTGGTAAGTTTTGATCAGTACGTAAAAATAGCTACTGGCGGCAAACCTATTGAGACAGAGCTTAAAACAGCAGATGATAGGTGGTTCCAGGCGGTTTTAGGTAAAATGAATGATGGTTTTGTGATCAGCTTAACTAACATTACCGAGCGCAAACAGGGCGAGCAAAAACTTAAGCACAATTATAACGAGTTGATAACGGCCCGTGAAGGCCTGCGAAACCTGAACAACGAGCTTGAGCAGCGTGTGCTTGACCGCACGCGCGAACTTACCGAAAGTGAAGAGCGCTTTAAGCTGGTATCAAAGGCCACCAACGATACCATTTGGGATTGGAGCCTGGTTAATAACACCATGTGGCGCAGTGAAAATTTCGCGACCATGTTTGGTTATGAAATTACCGATGAGATAGCCGACGTAAATAACTGGTTTGAGAAGATTCATCCGGAAGACCGGGAACGTGTGCAAAAAAGCATTTACAGCGCTATAAATAACCACCAGGACCAGTGGACGGCAGAATACCGTTTTTTAAAAGCAGATGGAAAATACGCCACCATTTTAGATCGTTGCAGCATACTTGAAGATGAATTTAAAACGCCTTACCGTTTAGTAGGATCGATAATCGATATTAGCCGACTTATTGAAACCGAAAAACGTCTGGATGAAAGCGAAAGCAAATTCAGAAAGGTATTTGAGAGTAATATGATAGGTATGGTGTTCTCTAACATGGATGGCCGCATCATTGAAACCAACGATGCTTTCTTGAATATGTTAGGCTATACCCGCGAGGAAGTTGAAGCCGACCCGCTGAACTGGAAAGAAATCACACCCGAAGAGTATCACGAAATAAGCGTTTGGGCGGTTGAACAATTAAAGCAACATGGCGTTGTGCCGCCATTTGAAAAACAGTACCGAAAACACAATGGCGATCGTTTGTGGGTGCTAATGGGCTCAGCTGTGTTAAGGCAAGACGATAGCCCGATAAACTCTGTAAGTTATATCATTGATATAACCAAACAGAAACAGGCAGAGAGCCGCAGAAAAGAGCTGCTGCAGCTGGTTAAAAAGCAGCAGGACGAGTTCTACAGCATTTTCACCAATGCCCCTGCCCTCATTACCATTAAACGCGGCCCCGATCTTATTTACGAATTTGTAAATAAAGCCTTTGAAAAATTTGATGGGCAAAAAAGCTACTTGGGCCGCAAAAGTTTAGATGTTCATCCGGAACTGAAAGATTCGGAACTTTTCAAAGTAGAGCGTCACGTATTTAAAACAGGGAAGACAGTTGTAAAAAACGCTTTTCATGTGTACCGCTTTGATCACAAAACCGGCGAAAAGAAAGATTGCTGGTTCGACTTTATTTACGCCCCTGTGTTTGCAGAAGATGGCGGCGTAGATGGTATCGCGTTCTTCGGTTTTGATGTTACGGACCTAATAAAAGGCCGCCAGGCAGCAGAAGAACTGATGCAGAAGAAGGACGAGTTTATGAGCATTGCCAGCCATGAGCTTAAAACGCCTATTACCAGCATAAAGGGGTCATTACAGATCCTTAAACGCATGATAGACAAAGCCGAAGGTAAAGACGCCACGCTTGCATCATTCATTGATAAGGCTAACAAACAAACCGGTAAGCTTACCACCCTCGTTGATGACCTGCTTGATGTAACAAAGATACAAGAAGGCAAAATGGTGTTGAACTATGACGACTTTGATGCAGCTGCTATGGTAAAAGAATGCATGGAAGAAGTTTATGCACAAAACTCAACTCACAGAATAGAATTTAAAGCCGACTGTGAAATGCGGGTGCATGCAGATAAGGTGCGCCTTGAGCAGGTAGTAACCAACTTTTTAACCAACGCTATAAAGTACTCGCCAAAGGCTGATAAGGTTACCATTACATGTGACATTGATGATAAAAACTTCAAAGTGAGTGTAACTGATTTTGGTATAGGCATACCTGATGATAAAAAGGATTTCCTGTTCGATAGGTTCTACCGTGTACAGGAGTCATCAAGTCACGTATCTGGCTTAGGTTTGGGGCTTTATATCTCTGCTGAGATCATCAAACGCCACAAAGGAGAAATCGGCGTGGAAAGCAATGCAAACATTGGTTCAACATTCTGGTTCACAATTCCAATCAAAAACAAAGCGTCATGAAGCTGTTTGCATTGTAACATTTACCAAAATAACTGGTATGTGTGTACAATTCACACTATAAATTAGTAACTTCGCGTTGTTTGAAACCAAATCTGCCGGTTTCTGTTAAGGATGCTCTGAACAATGCTAAAAAAGTGGACCACATATTTACTTTGTGCATGGCTCATCAATGCTTTGGTGTGCTTTCATCCAACAAATCCGTTTGAAAATCACGATTTTGGGGATGAATGCAGTATAAGCGAATGCTTTAACGACGATACGTTACTGGCATTTCTAATCAGCTACCCCGGCAAATGCAAAAAAGAAGACCAGGAGCAGCATAAAATAAATGTCCGCAGCCGGTACACATCAGGTAACGAGTTTCACTTTATTGCCAACCTGCCTGTTGCCGAAATTTTTGCCTGTGCCAATTTTGTGCAGCATATCCGCATAAACAATTTAAGCTTTTTCTTACACCGCACCTTTTCCCTTGCCCAATACCAGCACCTCTTCCGTTTAAGTCCTTTTTGATCTGGCTGTAAAAACTTCACCTAAACTGCATAAGTAGTTTTTTACGTTTTGGCGGCGCAAGCCGCTTTAAATTAATTTACAGCACCCACATCAATGAGAAAGATATATGCGCCGGTATATGCCATGCTGGCGGCTTTAACAATATTTATATACGGATGCGCAGGCGGTAATGCCAGCGACAAAAAGAAAGATGAAGCACCAAGCTTCCCGGTTTACACCCTTAAACAAACAGACACCGTTTTGCAAACCGGTTACGTAGCCGATATACAGGCCATTAAAAACGTAGAGGTACGTACTCGCGTTAAAGGGTTTTTAGAGAAGATATTTGTAGACGAAGGTATGGCCGTAAAAAAGGGCCAGCTTCTGTTCAAAATAAACGATGAAGAGTTCCGCGTGATGCTCAGCAAGGCTAAGGCTGCCCTAAGCAACGCCCAAGCTGCCGCCCGTGCTACCGAGGTAGAGATGGAACGCATCAAAATGCTGGTTAACAAAAACGTTATCTCCAAATCAGAATTAGACGTTGCCGAAGCAAAACTCAATGCGGATAGGGCCACCATCGAAGAAGCCCGCAGTGCCGTGCAAAGCGCCAACAACCACATTGCTTATACCAGCCTGCGTGCACCTTTTGATGGTATCATAGACCGTATCCCGCTTAAGGCCGGTAGTTTGATGGAGGAAGGCGCTTTGCTTACCAACATCAGCGATATCACACAGGTGTTCGCTTATTTCAGTTTTCCTGAAAATGAATACCTGCGCTATGAACGCGCGCGCCATAACGCAACCAGTAAAGATGATGAGGATGTAAAACTTGTTTTATCTGATGGTAGCAAATATGGCCATCCCGGCAAAATAGAAACAGTTGAAGGTCAGATAGAGCAAAGCACTGGTTCAATAGATTTCCGCGCGCGTTTCCCTAATCCCAATAAACTGCTTAGACACGGCGCATCAGCAAAGCTTTACATCACTACAGAGATGGATAGCGTGATTTTGCTGCCGCAGCAAGCCGTATTTGATATACAGGACAAAAGCTACGTTTACACGGTAGACGGTGCTAATAAATTACACATGCAGGCATTTAAGCCCATCACCCGTTTAGCAAGTTATTACGTGGTAAAAGATGGCCTTAAACCCGGCGAACGCGTACTGCTTGAAGGTGCCCAAAATGCACGCGACGGCATGATCATTAAACCGGTTGCGCCGCCAAAAAACCTGCTTGCCATGAAAACGCAAGACAAGTAAGTCTTTAATTTTTTGATGTAATTATTAGCAATAGTAAACATGTTTGAAGTATTCATAAAACGACCGGTGTTATCACTGGTCATATCCCTTATTATAACCCTGTTGGGTGTGCTGGCGCTGATACAGTTGCCGGTAACCCAATTCCCGGACATTGTGCCGCCATCTGTAACGGTAACGGCAAATTATACCGGTGCCAACGCCGAGGTTTGTGCCAAGGCCGTAGCTACCCCGCTTGAGCGCGCCATTAACGGTGTGCCCGGTATGACCTATATGTCTACCGTATGTAGTAATAATGGCTTAACCGTCATTGAGATCTTCTTTAACGTAGGTATTGATCCCGATCAGGCTGCTGTGAACGTACAGAACCGTGTCTCCACCATTATCGATGAGTTGCCCGAAGAAGTTATTAAAGCCGGGGTAACTACCGAAAAAGAGGTGAACAGTATGCTGATGTACCTTAACGTAATGAGTAAGGACAGTACGCTTGACGAGAAGTTCATATACAATTTTGCAGATATAAACGTACTGCAGGAGCTAAAAAGGATTGATGGTGTCGGCCGTGCCGAGATCATGGGTGCCAAAGAGTACGCAATGCGTGTTTGGCTTAAGCCCGATCGCATGTCGGCTTATCATATCTCTACCGACGAAGTGATTGCCGCTATCCGTGCCCAAAACGTAGAGGCTGCGCCGGGCTCAACCGGGCAAAGCTCTGATAAATCGCCGCAGCTGCTGCAATACACGTTACGCTATCCCGGTAAGTTTTTTGAGCCGGACCAGTACAAAAACATCGTATTGAAAGCAGATAGCAGCGGCACTGTGCTTAAGCTGTACCAGGTTGCCGATGTTGAATTTGGTGCTTTAACCTACGGGATGATCTCCAAGACCGATGGCCGGCCTTCCGCATCTATCATGATCAAACAACGCCCCGGCTCTAACGCCCGCGAGGTGATCAACAATATCAAAAGCCGTATGGCCGAGTTGAAGGAAACACAGTTTCCTTCAGGTATGGAGTATAACGTGAATTATGACGTTTCCCGCTTCCTTGATGCATCTATCCACGAGGTATTGCGCACATTGGTAGAGGCATTCATACTGGTGTTTATTGTGGTTTACCTCTTTCTGCAGGATTTCCGTTCTACGCTGATACCAGCCTTGGCAGTACCGGTGGCTTTGATAGGTACGCTGTTCTTTATGCAGATGCTGGGCTTCTCCATAAACCTGCTTACGCTGTTTGCACTCGTGCTGGCCATAGGTATAGTGGTAGATAACGCCATTGTTGTGGTTGAGGCCGTGCACGTAAAAATGGCCGAAGAACACCTATCGCCGATGGATGCTACACTGAGTGCCATGAAAAGCATCAGTGGTGCCATCGTCGCCATAACACTGGTTATGTCGGCAGTGTTTGTGCCTGTGGCGTTTATGACCGGGCCGGTTGGTGTATTCTACCGGCAGTTCTCGCTAACGCTGGCTATATCTATCGTTATATCGGGTGTTAATGCGGTAACCCTTACCCCTGCCCTTTGCGCTATCATGTTAAAACCGCATGATGCCAGCAAACCATCAAAAGGATTACTCGGCAGGTTCTTTACAGGCTTTAATAAACGTTATGATGGCGTTCAAAATAAATACTCGGGCCTTATTACACGTATTGCCGGCCGTAGAATAGTTACGGTTGCCATGCTGCTATTTTTCCTGACTGCTACGTGGGGCCTTAGTGCCATTTTGCCAACAGGTTTCATACCTACGGAGGACCAGGGAGTTATCTACGCCAATATCACTACACCGCCAGGTGCAACCGTTGAACGTACAGAGCAGATTATGTCGGCCATACAAGAGCAAAGCAAACATATCCCCGAGATTGAATCGGTATCTACGCTTGCCGGTTATAGTTTGGTAAACAGTGTTGCAGGTGCTTCGTACGGTATGGTGATGATCAACCTGAAACCATGGGAAGAGCGCGACAAATCTATTGCTAAAATTACCGATGAGTTAACGCAAAAAACCAGGTTTTTAACGGATGCATCAATCCAGTTCTTCCCGCCGCCAACCGTACCGGGTTTTGGTAACTCCAGTGGTTTTGAGATACGGGTACTGGATAAAACCGGTACAGGCGATCTGCAAAAAACAGCGGCAGTAACCAATAAGTTCCTTGCCGACTTGAACGCCACTGAACAGGTAGATGGTGCCTTTAGTAGCTTTGATGCCAACTTCCCGCAGTACATGATATCGGTTGACCAGGTGATGGCCGCCAAGAAAGGTATTACTATTGACGAAGCAATGTCGACCCTGCAAACGCTGATGGGTAGTTTCTATGCCTCAAACTTCATCCGTTTCGGGCAGCTCTATAAAGTGATGGTGCAAGCCTCGCCTGAGTTTCGTACCAAGCCTGAGGACGTGCTGCAACTGATGATTAAGAATAAGCATGGCGAAATGGTGCCCTTCTCAACCTTCATCAGCATGAAACGTGTTTTTGGCCCCGAGCAGCTAACGCGGTATAACATGTACACATCTGCCATGGTAACGGGCGATGCTGCGCCGGGTTACAGTAGCGGCGACGCCATCAGCACTATTAAAGCAGTTGCCGATAAAAGCCTGCCTAAGGGTTACACCTTTGAATGGTCGGGCATGACGAGGGAACAGATCCTGTCCGGTAGCCAGGTGATTTATATCTTTATCATCTGTTTGATATTCGTATACCTGCTGTTATCGGCACAATACGAGAGTTTCCTGTTGCCAATTCCTGTTATTCTTTCCTTACCTACAGGTATCTTCGGGGCATTTTTCTTCCTCAAGATTTTAGGGCTCGAGAATAATATTTATGCACAGGTAGCATTGGTAATGCTCATCGGTTTGCTGGGCAAGAACGCCATCCTTATCATTGAGTTTGCCGTTCAACGCCAGCGCGAGGGTTTAACAGTACTGCAGGCTGCTGTAGAAGGTGCCGTGTCACGTCTGCGCCCTATCCTGATGACATCACTGGCTTTTGTTGCGGGTTTGATACCGCTTTGTATTGCCAGCGGAGCGGGTGCTTTGGGGAACCGCTCCATAGGTACGGCCGCCGCCGGGGGTATGCTCTTCGGTACCATCTTCGGACTTATCCTTATCCCCGGCCTTTATGTGATATTCGCATCCATCGGCCAAAAGAAAAAGAAAGCACCTGCAACAGCCCACCAAATTGTTGAAGTTCCTGAAAATGTAAATTAAAATGCACGTCAAACAATCAACTATATACAAATCGGTTTTACTCCTGCTGCTGATTGTGGCAGCAGGGTGTAAAACCTTTAAACCTATCGAGCCAAAAACAAATCAGCCCTTACCGGCAACGTTTGATGGTAGTACCGATACCCTTAGCGCAGGTTACCTGCCTGCTGCAAACTTTTTTAAGGATGCCCGTTTGCTAAAACTGATAGACACTGCTTTAAGGGCAAACCCCGATCTGCAGTCGGCTTTGCAGCGCATTGATATGGCTGCGGCAAATGTTAAGTTTAACAAATCGCTATTACTGCCTACGGTCAACTTTAATGCGCGCGCGGGTTTGGAGCGTTACGGTGATTATACCATGAACGGCGTTGGCAATTACGATACCAACCTTTCGCCAAACATTAATGATAAACAGCGTATACCCAACCCTACTGCCGACCTGTTCGTGGGCTTTAGGGCATCATGGGAAGTTGACCTTTGGGGAAAGTTAAAGAATCAGAAAAATGCTGCCCTGGCGCGTTTTCTTGCATCGCGAAGCGCTTACCGTTTATTAACCACTGAGTTAACCGGCCAGATAGCTACTGCTTACTACCAGCTTTTAACGCTTGAGGTGGAACAGAATGTAATCAACAAGAACATTAAGCTGCAGGAAAATGCACTTGAGATAGTTAAGATACAAAAGTTAGGTGGCAGGGCTACAGAGCTGGCCGTACAACAGTTTCAGGCACAATTAAGCCACACACGTGGTTTACAATTTAGCACCACACAGCAGATCATCGAAACGGAGAATCAATTACGTTTGCTCACTGGGTCATTCAATGGAACCATTGAGCGCGACACCTCGCTGTTGACCTTAACGATGCCCGAGAAACTAAAGACCGGTATACCCACGCAAATGCTGCTTAACCGTCCGGATGTAAAACAGGCAGAACTGCAATTGGCCGCCCTTAATGCCGATATTAAAAGTGCACGGGCTGCCTTTTTCCCGTCCTTGAATTTATCGCCGTACACGGGCTACAATGCCTTTAAAGGTGCACTGCTTTTCAATCCGGGTTCAGCAGTTTATGGTTTGTTAGCAGATGTTACTGCACCTGTGCTTAACCGCGGTCGTTTAAAAGCCGAATATGCATCAAGGATAGCCGAAGGCAAAGCGGCACTATTCAACTACCAGAAAACTGTTTTGAATGGCTACCAGGAAGTGATCAATAATTTGAAGGGCATGGAAAACTACAGCAAGTATTTCGATCAGAAGAAACTTGAAGTAAGTGCGCTAAAAAATGCGGTAAGTGTAGCGAATGACCTTTACCTGGTTGGTCGTGCCAATTACCTGGAAGTGATCACCGCACAGCGCGATGTGCTGACAGCAGAGCTTGAGTTAGCCAATATTAAAAGAGATATTTTTATAAGCGAAGTAAATCTGTACCGTGCCCTTGGCGGTGGCTGGAGATAAGATAGTTTCTTTTATACTCGTGTTTTAATGATAGAAAGCCGTACATCGCGATGATGTACGGCTTTATTTTTAATTCAAGAATTCATTAACCAGCGTTGCTGTAATCTCCGGCTGCTTGCTTCCCTCCTTCACCGTGCAAACATCGCCCAGTAATGTACCGTGCATACCCGGCAAAACGATCAAATGCGAACCATTCACCATACTTTTAAGTCTTAGCGCTTCATCCAGGGTGATAACATCTTTATCACCAAACATAAAAAGCGTAGGTATTTTGATGGCTTTGATGTCGCTTTCTTTAAAATCTTCAAAAGCTATGCGCCTTGCTCTATCCTTCTCATACATATTTAACAATTTGGCTTTGTCGTTATTTACTGCCAAAAAACCATCTTTTAAAGGCTGTGGCATATCATCGAAAGTCATGTTTTGCATACCTTCAAAAAAGCCTGGTATCATCCCTGCCCTGCTGTAGTTTGATGATACAACGATCATCCTATTGATCAACTGCGGGTTATCAATTGCCAGTTGCAAGGTGGTGCAACCGCCATCGCTAAAGCCAAGTAAGTTAGCTTTATTTACTTTCAGATATTTGAGTAAACCAGCAACATCAGAAGCGTCTTGTTTAAAAGATTCCGGCGTATCGCGGTCTGTAGTTCGGCCATGAGCCTGCAGCTCAACCGCTATTATTTTATGCGTTGCCGCGAAGTATGGCAGTATGTTGCTAAATACGGTCTGGATAGTTGAGCCGCCGCCGTGTATCAAAACCAGCGGCATATGGCCTTTGCCGTACACCTCATAATACATATTTATGCCGTTTACCTGCGCATGGCCTGATGTTTTTTTCATAGGTTTTGAACTTTGGGCTTGGGTATTTAATGTCATGAAAATCATCATGGCCAATGCGGTACATAATTTCATGATTTGAAGGATCAATAAGATTTCCGTTGCAACAGATCTGTTTTCTTACGCCAAAAAATATACGAACCAAATATCAGCACCAGCGCAACCAATATAGGTGCCCAGGCCTGCACAGGGTCGCCGGCCACAATGAAAAGATAAATCGCTCCTAATATGTCAAATGTAAAGCCTGCGTAGGCCCACTCTTTTAATTTCGGTAATCCGGGAGTTAAGATTGCGAGTATGCCTAATATTTTAAATACTGCAAGAAACACCATCATTTGTGGCACGATGCCGATATGCGCCATCATCTTATCGCTTTCAGGTGTGCGGTTAAAGCTCATCACGGCCGAGAAGCCCATCATTAACACAAGCAGGATAGTGAATATCCAATAAGCAATTTTTACTTTTTTCATTATTAATCAGGTTTGGTGTATTACTAATTTAATGTTTACGTTCAGTTATACAAAATTAAAACCTGCAATGTTACTAACCACGTGTAGTTAGGACAACTTAGCGGTGCAAATGCGACATTACAATTTATTTCGCGTGCATCACAATCGTTTTGATATCAGTAAATTAAACCTAAATTTACGTTCATGAAGAAACAAACTGCAGCCAAAGCCCCGGTTGCCGAAACTGCTATGCTGATAAGGCGGCCCATTAATCGCGTTTTTGACGCCCTTGCCGATCCTAAACATACCACACAGTTTTGGTTTACCCACAGCACCGGCAAGCTGCAGGACGGTGCAGAAGTTGAGTGGACATGGGAAATGTACCAGGTAACCACCAAGGTGAAGGTTTTGACTTTTGAGCGCAACAAACGCATATTGTTGGAATGGGGCAACCAGAACCCAACACAGGTTGATTTTACCTTTAATAATTTAACTGATACGGCAACTCTGATACAAGTTGTTAATTCTGGTTTCACGGGGTCTAACGATGAGCAAATGAAAGCTGCTATGGACTCATTAGGTGGGTTTACTTTGGTGCTTGCCGGTTTAAAAGCCTGGCTGGAGTTTGGTGTGAAGCTAAACCTGGTAGCAGACCGGTATCCGCAGGGCAAGTAATTTAACCATATGGAGGGTACTGCCAAAACAATTGGCCCTTTTAATGTTTATTTGTTATTTACTTTTACTAAATGAGCTACCAAACCCAGCTGGACCAGGTTAAACAGCATGTGCTTAATTATTTTGCGACGCATCAAAACAAGAAACTGGTTTACCACAACCAGCAGCATACCGAAGATGTGGCAGCTGCTGCTACGCAAATTGCCAACCACTACCAACTTAACGATACCGACTTTTTTACAATTATTGCTGCCGCATGGTTTCATGATACCGGCTACCTGGAAAGTTTGGATGAGCATGAACAACACAGCGCCGGGCTTGCAAAAGAATACTTGAGTTCTATTGAAATTGACCCGCAGGTTATAGAGCAGGTGGTTAAATGCATTATGGCAACCAAAATGCCGCAGCAGCCCCAAAGCTTTTTAGAACAGATCATTTGCGACGCGGATCTTTTCCATTTCGGTTCAGCAGATTTTCAGGAAAAATCAAAAGCCATGCGCCGTGAGGTCATCGAAATACACGGCAAAGACATCAGCAAGCACGATTGGCGCCAGAAAACCATCAGGCTGATAGAGCAACACCAATACCATACCGACTATTGCCAGCTATTACTTGAGGCAGAAAAACAACGCAACTTACTGGCACTGGTAAAAAAGGAGAACGAATGGAGTATAGAAAATCCTAAAGAAGCCAAAAAAGAAGCTAAAAAGGAAAAGAAGAACAAAGTAAGCGCACCTAAAAAAGAGAAAGCCAAACAGGAAGAGAAGCAAGATAAGGGCGTGCAAACCATGTTCAGGATCAGCTCTACCAATCACCAGCGTTTGAGCGACCTTGCAGATAACAAGGCCAATATCATGATAACGGTTAATTCTATCATACTTTCTGCTATCATTAGTTTGTTACTACGCAGATTGGAAGACTATCCCTACTTTGTGATACCTACCATCATTATCATCCTGATAAGCTTATCGGCAATGATCTTTGCCATCCTTGCAACAAGGCCATCCATCCCCGATGGGAAATACACGCAGCGCGATATAGATGAACGTAAAGTGAACCTGTTGTTCTTCGGTAATTTTTACAGCATGAGTTTGGATAACTACCGTACCGGCATGCGTAAAGTAATGGATGATACAGAGTATTTATATGATAGCCTTATAACCGACATTTATGCACAAGGCGTTGTTTTAGGTCATAAATACCGCTTGCTAAGATACTCTTACAATATATTTATGTTTGGTTTGGTAGGCTCGGTATTGGCGTTTGTACTAACCGCTGTTCTTAACCTTAAACATTAAATTTATCATCAGGCTAAATACGCTATGCGTTTAAAGTTTATCACTTCTATCGTCTCTATTCTTCTAATTGCGTTAACTGTTGGTGGTTGCGGCAATAAACTTAAAAGCGAGAAGGTTGAAAGCCCATCCGGGTACGATTTTAATAATCCTAAGAAGTTCAGAATGCGCGAAGGCTTGCTCGAGATCTCGGGGATTGCTTTTCATAATAACAACCCCAATACCGTTTATGCTATTGAAGATGAAGACGGCAGGGTTTACCATTTTCATCCGGGAGACAGTAAAGTAGCCTACACACATTTTAGCAAACAGGGAGATTACGAGGACGTTACTATTATAAACGATAACGTTATCGTCCTTAAAAGCAGCGGCACGCTATATAGCTTTCCCATTGCAAATATCAATCTGGAAGAGCAAACCAACGTCAAAGAGTTTAAAAAACTGTTGCCCAAGGCAGAGTATGAAGGCCTGTACGCCGATCAGGCGGACAAGAAGATTTACGTACTGTGCAAAGATTGCGGCGACAAAAAAGCCGGCGAATTGGATGGCGGATATATCCTTAGCGCCGCAAACCCGGATAGTTTAGTTCAATCCGGAACGTTTAGCATCACCATGGAAAAGCTGACGAAAAAAAATGGTGATGAGGACAAGTTTAAGCCATCTGCACTGGCTAAAAATCCAATAACCGGCGACTGGTTTATTTTATCAGCCAACAATAACATGCTGTTGGTGACCGATAAAAAATTTGTTGCAAAAGGTTCTTACAAACTGCTTACCTCAAGATTTCTACAGCCCGAGGGCATTGCATTCGATAGCAAAGGTAACCTCTACATATCAAATGAAGGAGACGAACTGGAAAGCGGTAATATTTTGCGGTTTGAATATAAACCTTCGACTAAAAAGTAGCTATCTATCCTGTAAACTTTTCGCATAAATACGGTTGCTCCGGTAAAACCATTTCTGTAGCTTCCAGCTCAAATAAGCCGTACCCGATCCCACTATTATACCACCCAGAACATCACCGGGATAATGTGCCCCACGATACATCCTGGAGTAAGCTGTTGCTGCGGCAAACGTATACGATGGCGCGATAACATACCATTTGGGGTATGACAAACTAAGCGAGGTTGCCAAAGAAAACGTAGTTGAAGTATGGCCTGACGGAAATGAATACCCGGAGGTTTGCCCTTGTAAATGGATATATCCCGGGTTTGAAAGAAAAGGCCGTTGCCGCTGGATGGTGTTTTTGATGCCGCTCGTCACGAGGCCGTTTGCAAGTAAAGCAAACCCTGTATGCAGGGCATTTTTCTTAAGGTTATCATCATGATTAAGGCTACCCACAGCGAACATTGCAAATGGTGTAGCAACAGAGATAGGGATAGCGCTATTGGTAACAAAACGCCAGGTGCCGCTTTCACCACCATTAGGGTTAATTGATGCCAACAGCTTCGCATCCCAATTTTGGGCAAAGCAATTTGATGCCGATAAAAGCAGCAGCGCTAAAAATAGTTTAAATTTCATCAAGAAATTAGAGACCTTATTAATTGTAACTATGATAAAGTATGAAAAGCTATAACGGCTTATTATTACCGATATTATAGGTATTCATCCAAATAGGGATCTATCCCGCTCCCATTTTTTTGTTTATCAAAAGCGATAGTAAATCTATTATGCTAATTTTATAGAAATCAGCTTTCTTTAAAATTTAATCTAAATACTTATGAAGAAAACATTATTAGCGTTACTTACCGTGTTATCGGCAAGCGCATCTGCACAACATTCCCTCAGCGAAATTTGGCAGTCTTATACTACCCTTAAAACCCCAGAATCGGTTTTGGTAGATGCCAGGAGTAAAACCCTGTATGTTTCCAATATCGGCGATATTAAAACGCCCAACACCGGCTTTGTAAGCAAACTGGATATGAATGGTAATATCAAGGCACTTGAATGGGTAAAGGGCTTAAATGCAATTAAAGGTTTAGGCCTTTATAAAAACATGCTTTACGCAGCAGAGCTTAATGCGGTAGCAGTTATAGATGTAACCAAAGGAAGCATTGTAAAGCGCATACCTATTGAAGGCTCCAAAATGCTTAACGATATTACAGTTGATGCAAAAGGCATTGTGTATGTAAGTGATACACAAACCGGTAAAATACACCGCATTGCCAACGGTAAGGTGTCCCTTTATATGGAGAACCAAAAAGGAGTTAACGGATTGTTATCAGTAGGCAGCAGCCTTTACATACTTGCAGATGGCACCTTCATTAAAGCAGATGCTGATAAAAAGACGACTGTAATAGCTACCGGTATTGAAGGCGGTGCCGATGGCATAGTAATGGTAAAACCAAATGAATTCATCGTATCCGGCTGGGGCGGCGTAGTTTATTATATCAATGCAAAAGGTGCTAAAGAAGTACTTTTGGACACACGCCAAAAGAAACGCAGCACAGCAGACATTGGCTATGATGCAAATACCCGAACGCTTTACATCCCAACGTTTTTTGGAAATGCCGTAGATGCCTACAAACTCAAGTAGACTGGCTTTAAACTTCAGGCGTTCACGTTCACGCACGTGAACACCTTGAACACTGTGAACACTTTTTAAGCAAAAAAGCGCTGACAAAAATTTGTCAGCGCTTTTGTATTTAACTAAAATCTTTTTTAGTACTTCTATTTCTTCAAAGTAAGTATCCCCAATATGATGGCGCCTAATGAAGCTAAACCTGTACTAAACGCCAATACATTTTGCAGACCATTTCCTCTGCTTTCAGGCTTTTTCGGAACATAGATCTCACTGCCGGCCTTGACGGGCGGATGTATATTAAAGAACAGGAACTTACGCGTCCCCCTCACTGTACCATTAGGATATATCACGTAAGCTCCGCTTCGCAAACTCCTTGGTGCATAACCACCGGCGTTAGAAACAAAATCGTTAAATGATTTAGAACGCTCGTACAATACGGCACTTGGATATAAAACCTGACCATTAACACGAACTACCTGCTGTTGCTTAGGGATGCGCAACACGTCGCCATCTTCCAATATAAGGTCACCTTTGTTTCCAGGTTTTTTTAGAATTTTGTCTAACTCGATACCTACAAAATTGTTCCTCAGCTGTGTGTCTGCCAGGTTAGAAGAATCCCGATAAGTCCTTTTTAAGCGATTGTTTTGCTGCTGGCGTTCCAAGGCTATAGCGGTGGTATCCGTTTTACTTTTATCCACGCCTAATATTGCATAGTTGTCGCGTTTTAGTGAGCCACCCTCAACATCAGCTGAAGCCGTAATACCACCTGCCCGTTTAACAAGGTCTGATATACGTTCGTTCTTATTTTTGATAACATAAGGGCCCGGGTATAATACCTCTCCCTCAACCTTCACAAGTTTCTGTTTTTCGTAACCCGGCAGGCTGTAAACCGAGATAACATCAAAGGGCTTAAGTTCAAAATTTGCATCTGATAACTTAAGCTGGTTATCAACATCAATAGTAAACACCTTAGCTACAGGGGTATTTTTAGATAACGGATCTGAATCCGATACACGGCGTGCAACTTCTATCCTATTTGGGCTGGCACCTTCGGCAAATCCACCGGCTTTTACAATAACGTCTTCTACGCGCAGTCCCTCAGCATAAGGTATTGTGCGTGGACTTCTTACGTTACCTGCTATAGTAACGATGTATTTATCCCTCAGATCGAATATTGACGATATGGTAACAACGTCCTCGCGCTGTAACGCAATGTTAGACTTACCATTAACTACGTCTCTTACATTAAAACTGATAGCCTCGGTCGTATTATCCGGTTTTAGCCTGATGATGGTTCCGCGCTCAGTAAAAGCATCTTCTCTCAAACCACTTGCCTTAGCTATTAATTGTTGGAGGGTTAAGCCGTTTTGCAATTCATATTCACCTGGTCTAAAAACAGCTCCGTTTATAACCACACGGTTCTCAAACCTGCGCAATATGGTTTCAACAATATATTTGTCTCCACGCAACGGAACGTAATTTTTAAAATCAGCTTCTATCACATCAGTAATTTTACGCTGTTGGTCTGCAACCTGTAAAACTTTTATACGACCGGTATAAGCACTATCAGTAAAACCGCCGGCAAAATTTATTACGTTATCAAGCGTTTCGCCAGGTAACACCTCAAACAATGCAGGTATCTTTACCGCTCCGGACATTTCTACCCTGGTACGGTACGTAGGCACCCTGATGATATCCTGGTCTCTAAGTGTAATGTTATTCTTCTGATCCCCTTTAGTTAAAAAATCATAAACATCAAGCGTTCTTATCACGCGGTTATCACGTATTATCTGTATCTGCCTTAAACTACCGTTATCATTTGGCCCGCCGGCTGTATATAGCGCGTTAAAAACGGTAGAAAGTGATGATAAAGTGTATGTACCTGGTTTAACCAATTGGCCTACCAATATCACGTTAATGCTTCTGATATCGCCCAGTGAAATTTTTACATTGGTACCCCTGCCAATGGCATAATTGCTGGCTTTTAGTCTGCCTTTAATAGCTTCTGTAGCTTGCTCTATGGTTTTACCGGATACGTTTAGCACTCCTACGCCAGGAATATTAATGTTCCCCTCAGGTGACACCCCCAGTTTCCAATTTACCAAAGAGTTTCCATAAACGTTAACTACTAATTGGTCGCCGGGGCCAACAACGTAATTTACCGGGGTAGCTATTTTAAGATTTGGCTGAAACGAACTGTTTTTATTTCTGAAAATATCCGCGCCAAATATTTTTGGCTTTAGATTTTCAAATAACTCGCCTTTATTGGTGGTGGTAGTATCAATGGTATCTGGCGTATAATTTAATTTGCGCTGCGAAAAACCGGTTGTATCCTGCATTGAACTGCTGGCATTACCATTTTTTTGCCTGTATGTGGTTATACGGGTTTGCAATTGCAACACTTGCGATGAAGACATACCACGCGATTGCGCCTGCTGCAAAATTTGAGAATCACTTAAACCCGCACCGGCAGCTTGTTGAAGTAACTGCCCTACCTGCTGATCTGACAACTCGCTGGGATTAATTGAAGAAATGTTTTGCAGTGAGCCCTGGGCTGATGTGGCATTAACCGAAAAGATCAATACCCCAACGGTGAATAGCAAAATAAGAATTTTTTTTGTCATAGGATATCAGAGGCAGTGGCCAGAGACTAATATGGTTTCAACAAAAGTAAAAAAAATTACAAAGCGACTTCTATTAGTTAATTTTTAATAAAAACCTATGTATCAATAACTTATTCAATACAATACCATGATGAAAAAAAACAGGGCCGCGAAAGGGCGCAATTTCGTGGAATTATAACGCTATGGACATGGTAACTGCCGTTAAATTTTAAAAACTTAGAGTGAACCGTTTTACAGAAATAAATTGCTTAAATATTAATTAAGCATATGAATCGCTTACGACACCTTTTTGTACTCTTTCTGCAAAACTCTCGCAGTTTGGGTGCTGCCATCATGGCTCCAGCCGGGTGGGTTAAACAGGTACTTAAGCTTGTTGCCTAAGCCCGGCGCTTTATTAACATCTGCTATAAGAGCCTTCCACTCATGGAAAATTACGTTTACCGGGCCCATGTCATCGGGTTGATGGGTAAGGCCATACTTTACAGGTTCATCAGCATCTTCATCATGGAAGGTTCCGAATAACCTATCCCAGATGATGAGCACCATGCCCATGTTCTTATCCAGGTAAGGGATGTTTGATGCGTGATGAACACGGTGATGCGCAGGCGTTACAAATATCCATCCGTACCATTTAGGCAAAGGCACTTTATACTGGGTGTGCACCATATTGCCGTACAGCTGGGTAACCAGGTAAGCGTACAGGATATCCACAGCGTTAAAACCCATCAGCGCCAGCGGTAAATAAAAAAATGTACGGTATAATGGCTCAAAAACAGTTGAGCGAAAACCCGTGGTAAAGTTAAAATGCTCAGACGAATGGTGCGTTACGTGCATGGCCCAAAACAGCCTGCAGTAGTGGCCTGTGTAGTGCAAAACCCAGTACAGAAAATCTTGCGTTATTACCAATACAAACCAATACCAAAAAGCGTTGTGTATCTCAAACAGGCGAAACTGCCATGCCAAGTGCAACAGGAAAAATGTACTTCCGTTAACGGCAAGGTTAAGGATAAAAGCAAGTGAGGTTAAATAGACGTTCGTCAGCGTATCGCGCTTTTCATAATATTTGCGGTTTTCGCGGTAGCTGAACCACATCTCTGTTAGCGTAAGCAGGATAAGTAAACTTACCAGTACGATAACTGCTTCTGAACGTGAATCTAAAGACGACATTTACAATGCTGCGTAATACCTTAAGCTATCGCAAATTTCGGCAGGTGTGCATACATTGTCAATACTGTATTGTCCAATACGTGTCAATAAAGTAAAGTTGATATTGCCGTTCTCGTTCTTTTTATCGTTTTGCATGTGCTGAAGCAGCGTATCAAAGCTATCTTCCTGCAGATCATACTTTGGATAAAGCTTCATTAACACGCTCGTGATCTCCGCAAGTTCATCATCAGGCAAGCCTATCTTTTTGTTGGAAAGCCATGCTTCGCAGATCATGCCGATAGCGATGGCCTCGCCATGAGTGAGGTGATCCTCATTATGAAATAACGACCATGTCTCTACCGCATGACCAATGGTATGCCCAAGGTTTAACGCTTTGCGGATGCCTTTTTCATGAGGGTCTTCAATTACTACTTCGTTCTTGATCTCTACCGAACGATGCACCAAATCAACAGATGGTAAGCTAAGGTCGCTTGTTTTTAGGCTGTCCCAATAAGCCTGGTCAACTATCAAACCATGTTTCAGCATTTCGGCAAGGCCGGATAATATCTGCCTTGGCGGCATGGTCTGCAAGAAATCAATATTTATAAATACCGCTTTTGGTTGGGTAAATGTGCCGATAATATTCTTTACACCATCAAGATCTACGCCGGTTTTGCCGCCAACAGATGCATCTACCTGGGCAAGTAGTGATGTTGGCACCTGCACAAAGTCGATCCCCCGTTTATACGTTGAGGCAACAAAGCCCCCCATGTCGGTAACTACGCCACCGCCAACATTTATCATTAGAGCCTTACGGTCGGCACCGAAATCGATCAGCATTTTCCAGATACCGGCGCAAAAATCAATGTTCTTGCTTTCTTCGCCGGCGTTAACTTCTATGATATCAGTTTTATCGAGATGAGCAAGGGCTGTTTGTACGGCCGGAAGACAATACTCTCCGGTATTTTCATCTGTGAGGATAAAGCAACGCGAATAATTACCTTGTTCCACAAAATTCACCAGTTCTTGTATGCTGTTCTCAAAAAATATAGGATAGCTGTCGCTTTGGATGGTTTGCATGGGCAAATCTTAAATCACTTTTATTTGCTGGCCACGAAATTCAACTACGTCACCGGCTTTAACTTTAAGGCGTTTGCGATAATCAACCTGTCCGTTGTACTTCACTTCGCCTTCAGCAACAACTATCTGTGCCTCGCCGCCGGTTTGCACCAGGTTAGCCGCTTTAAGCAGCTGTATCATTGGGATATAATCGCCCTCTACCTTAAATTCAATCATGGCTGGCAAAATTAAACTATTCGTACAATAATGAGTTATCATTTTATAATTTTGCAACCGGTTGAGAGTTTATAGATAATGCCCATACTTAGTGAAATAATCACCAGGTTTGTTGGGCACTATGATATTTTATCCCCGAACGCCGTACAATAAATGAACGAAAAACTGTCCTTCGAAAATACCGAGATCGCTTTCCGCCACTCAACAAATGCCGATCTTGACCGTGCTTACTGGCTATTTAAGGTTATCAACGTTAACTTACTGGTAAAAATAGGCCCGCCTATTACCAATTTTGCCATGAAGATTGGCTTGCCTATCAAAGGGCTTATAAAAGCAACAATATTTAAACATTTCTGCGGCGGCGAAACTATTGAAGAATGTTCAAAAACCACCTCAAACCTGGCAGCAGGCGGCGTGGGCACTATATTAGATTATTCTGTAGAGGGCGAAGATAGCGAACAGGTTTTTGACAGTACCCGTGATGAGATAATCCGCACCATACTTACTGCAGCAAAAAGCAAAAGCATACCGCTTACTGTTTTCAAGGTTACCGGTGTTGCCCGATTTGCGCTACTGGAGAAGCTTGACGCCGGTTTGAAACTGAGTGTAGATGAGCAACTGGAATGGCAAACCGCGCAAGACAGGGTTTTGGCCATTTGCGAGATGGCACATTCTGAAGGTGTGCCGGTGATGATAGATGCGGAGGAAAGCTGGATCCAAAAAACAATAGACCACCTGGCGCTGAATATGATGCGTTTCTTCAACAAGGAAACTAATATTGTTTACAATACCTACCAACTGTATCGCCATGACAAGCTGGCTTCTCTTATTGCAGACCATGCCGTAGCAGAACTTGAAGGCTTTATCCTTGGTGCCAAAATTGTACGCGGTGCTTACATGGAGAAAGAGCGTAAACGTGCTGAAGAAAAAGGTTACGCCTCTCCTATCCAACCTAACAAGGAAGCTACCGACCGAGATTACAACGATGCCATAATTTATTGTGCCGACAACGTGAACAACATTGCCTTTGTTGCAGGCACCCATAATGAGGAAAGCTGCCGTTTATTAGCCGACTTGTTAAATGAGAAAAAGATAGAACATAAAAATCCGCACGTTTATTTTTCACAGCTTTTGGGCATGAGTGATAACCTGAGCTTTAACCTTGCCAATGCTAACTACAACGTAGCCAAGTATGTACCGTATGGGCCTGTTAAGGCAGTTTTGCCTTATCTGTTCCGCCGTGCGCAGGAGAACACTGCTATTGCCGGGCAAATGAGTAGAGAGCTAAGCTTGATAAGTAAAGAGCGTAAACGCCGGAGCGCTGCCTGATCAAGTACGTATGACATCGGTGTCAACCGGAATATATCCCAACTGTCTGCTCATATTAACCAGCTGGCCTTTATGATGAAATTCGTGCGTAATAACATGGGTAAAAAGCTCTAACGGTGAAAGGTTAAGTATAACTCCCTGCCTTTTCTCAAGTGTAAGCGACAAGTTCAACGATTGCTTAAAGCTTTCCAGAAATCCGGTTACTACTCCGTCCACATGTCCAAACGTGGCTCTTGTCACGGTTATATCTTTACAGTCTTCGAAGTTAAAATAGTCAACTTCCTGCTGTTGTGCAAAGGTGACTAACCAGCTTAAATAAGTGGTAGCAACATGTGCCAGAATGCTGCTCATGCTTTCGTTATTAAATGACGGTAGTTGCCTGTTAAGATCACCTACGGCAATGCTTTCAGTATAATTGAATAAAGCTTCTCGTGATGAGCGTACAAGCCTATATTGCTCAACGAGTAGAGAATGCATATCTTTAAGCATTAATCAGAAGTTCTCTATTTGCAAACTGCTGTATAGTATCCGGTGCGGTCATCAAAAAGGTTTGTATGCCTAATGTTTTGGCCGTTTCTAAATGTTGCGGAGAGTCATCTATAAATAAAGTTTCTTCTGCTTTAAGGTTATTTTCTTCAAGTACCTGTTTAAAAATGGCAATCTCCGGCTTACGTTTTCCAATAAGGTGCGAGTAGTAAGTTTTTTCAAACAGGTGCTCGTTGTCTTCAAAACCAAAGTCGGTTTTAAGATAATCCATGATGTAATTGTAGTGGATATCGTTAATGTTGCTTAACAGAAACGTGCGGTATTTTTCTTTCAATTTCAGCAATAAGTCATGATTACCGGGCGCTATGCCTATCAATAAACTGTTCCAGGCGTCTGTGATCTGCTGGTCAGTTACATCATTATTGCCAATCCTTTGTTTCACATAAGCGCGAAATTCATCGGCATTCACTTCGCCCCTATCAAACTTATCAAATATCTGGTCCTGCTGCCGGTGACCAAAAAACTCTTCATAATTTCGAATTCCCAACTGTTTAAAAGCTTCCTGACTGCGTTTAAAGTCGATGGAAAAGATCACATTACCGTAATCAAATATAATGTTTTTGATATTTTGCATGCTGGCTTGTTTGTTGTTGCAATTATATTGCTTTCTGATTATTTCTTTTAATGCTTAGTATTAATTTTTGGCACGATGGTAGTGTATAAGTAGCGTTACCACACATTGTTGCGTAAACAGAGGTATATATCATTTGATACTGATCTGAATTAGATTACGTGATACCAAAAATGCTGAATTTATTGTATGTATAAACTACTTGCCGCTGCGTTTCTATGCTTGCTTACCGCTGCCAGCCATGGGCAGAATGCAACTACAATAATACCGAGCAACAATACCGTTAGGGATACATCAAAACAAACGGATTTGATAGACATTTACCGGTCGATATTCAAACCCAAGGCAACGAAGCCCCGTTTTTCTGAAGATAAAACTGTTTATTTTTCAATATTGCCTTTTGGCGGGCAGGTACCGGGTGGTACAGGCAAAGCCCTTATAACCAGTACAACCGCAGGTATATACCTTGGGCCAAGACAAACCACCAACATATCGAGCGCAACGTTTACACCTTACCTAAATTTTAGGGGCAGATTTGGTTTGCCGCTGCGCACAAGTGTTTGGCTTCCAAATAATGAATGGACCATACAAGGAGATACACGGTTCCTGGTTTACCCGCAGTATACCTGGGGTTTAGGTAGCAAAAACGGCTACCTGGATCGAACTTTGGTTGATTATAAGTACATCCGGTTTTACCAAAGCGTTTTAAAACAAATAAAGCCCTACTTGTTTGCTGGTGTAGGTTATAACATGGATTATAGAATAAACGTTAGAAGCGAAGACCCAAATGTCGACCTGAAGGAATTTACGAGTTATAATTATGGCGTAAATGGAAACTCCTTTTCATCGGGTGTCACCTTGAATTTGCTCTATGATACGCGTAACAACTCCATTAACCCCTTGCCGGGAGCATATGCCAATATTGTGTATCGGGTTAATCCCAAATTTTTAGGTAGCCAGGAAAACTGGACATCAATATATATCGATGTTCGCAAATATGTGTCTATGAATCCCGGTAATCCAAACCAGCAGAATACCCTGGCGTTTTGGTCTTACTTATGGAAAGCATTTTCAAGCAAAACGCCATATCTCGATTTGCCGAGTATTGGATGGGACCCGTACAACCGTTCGGCACGCGGAATAGACCAAAACAGGTATCGAGGCAGAACGCTGCTGTATTTTGAGACCGAGTATAGAAGGGACATCACCAGAAACGGCTTGTTAGGCTTTGTGTTATTTAGCAACATTAATACCGTAAGCGGCTCTAAAAGTCTGTTCACATCCTGGCATCCGGCCGCCGGTACCGGGCTTCGCGTTAAGTTTAATAAAGGAGCCAACACTAACGTGGGTATTGATTATGGATTTAGTCAGGGTTACAGGGCAATCATGCTAAACTTGGGCGAAGCTTTCTAAACAATGGCGTTGAATGTGAGATTGTTAAGAACGATGAAAGTTGAGCAAATAAAAACTTTGAAAAAAACATGGCCCTGCTTTGGTGAATTGCTATCAAATGTTTAATATTGCGCCTCGAAAATAGCGAATATTTTCAGCGCCTATAGCTCAGTCGGTTAGAGTAGAAGACTCATAATCTTTTGGTCCCTGGTTCGAGCCCAGGTGGGCGCACGATTTGGCTTTTTTGCCAATTTAAAAACCCTCTAAATCGTTGATTTAGAGGGTTTTTTGCTTTTTAGCAGTCCTTTTCAATCCTTACGAATACGGCCTTTAGGAACCCAATCCGGCACCCCAGAATTAGTTTTTACATTCGGGGAGCATTTAAGAGTTAAAAATTTGTATATCAGTTATTTAAGTCGTTTTAAAAAGTCTGAAAAGCACTCAAAAGAACTGAAAATATCTTATTCCTGCACCCTTTCCTGCTCCCCGAAAAAGAACGGTTTCGGGCAATTATTCATTATTTATTCACTTAAAACTGTTAAAAGATGAGAACATCGCAGTCGTTTGGTGTGCATTTCACCATCAAAAATGACAAGATCAAGGACGGGGTAACCAATGTTTACGCCTGTATCACGATCAACAAGGACCGCATCCATTTTGCCTTAAAGCATTATGTAAAGGCAGAGCACTGGGACAAGGGCAAAGGTGGCCTGAAGGTCAAAGTGCCGGAAGCAAAAGAAACCAATGCCTATCTGGAGCAGGTCAAATTCACGATCACCACTTACTATCAGCAATTACAGATCGCTGGCAAAGAAGTTACACCGCAATTATTGAAAGCCATGTTTCTAGGTGAGGAAACGGAAGAAACCTATTCGCTTAGCAAACTCATGGACTACCATTACGAAACAGCATCGGCTGCGCTGACCTGGAGTACTTTGAAGCACTACGCGGTAACCAGGCGCTATCTCGAAAAGTTTCTCCGGGAGAAGCGTAATACTACCGACATTCGCATCCATGAGATCGATTATAAGTTCATTATCGATTTCGAGACCTATCTGCGCAATCACAAACCGGCAGACCATTTTCAGCCATTGAATAATAACGGCGTTATGAAACATTTGATCCGGCTTAGGAAAATGACCACGCTGGCTTTTAAGTTGCAATGGATCAGTAAGGATCCTTTCAAAAATTACAAGTTCCGCTACAAAAAGGTCGAAACGGCGTTTCTGTCAACCAACGAGCTTAATGTTCTTGAACAGTACGAACTGGCCTCTGATACATTGGAAGCTATACGGGACTATTTCCTGTTCGCTTGCTATACCGGCCTGTCTTTTATTGACCTGATGAATTTACATGAAGGCAATGTTGTTCGCGGTGAGGACGGCGAAAAATGGCTGAAACTATTCCGGCAGAAAAGCCACGAGGCAACGAACCTTCCGATCCTTGCGCCAGCCCTGGCAATTATGAATAAATATAAGGACAATCCGAGGTCAGTCACTTTAAATAAAATATTCCCCACCATCACCAATCAAAAGGTAAACGTTTATCTGAAAGAGATCGCAAAGATCGTCGGTATCAAAAAGAAACTCACTTTCGGTGTAGCCCGGCATACTTTCGCCACCACCATCACCCTGGCCAATAATGTGCCTATCGAAACTGTGAGCAAAATGATGGGCCATACCAAGATCGCTACCACTCAAATTTATGCCAGGGTGCTGCTCAAAAAGATCAGTGAGGATATGAGTGTGTTGCGTGAAAAACTGGAACCGGAAGCGCCAAAGCGTAAGGCCGGTCGAAAAGGACAACCGAATACCCACCTTAAAAAAGTTAGCTAATGAAACCAACGAGTAACGATAAGCTTTTTCTGTCGGTCGAGGAACTGATCGAAAAAGCACAGGTCAGGGTCGTCAGGCATATCAACCTGATGATGGTCGCGACCCATTTTCAGATCGGACGAATGATCGTCGAAGATGAACAAGACGGGCAAACCTATGCTACTTATGGAGCAGCTACTATAGCGAAACTTAGCGAACATTTGACTGGCCGTTTTGGCCGGGGCTATTCCCCGGATAATCTGGATCTGATGCGTTCATTTTACCACGAATACCGAAATTCCGGATCACTGATCCGGATATCAGAGGCTGGCTTTGCAAATTCCGAATCACTGATTCGGAATTTGGCAGCTGAGTTTGGATTGAGCTGGACGCATTACGTCCGGCTGATGAAGATCAAGGACATCAACGAACGGAAGTTCTATGAACTCGAAGCCAATACTAATAATTGGTCTGTCAGAGAACTTCAACGTCAGATCAATTCTTCCTGCTATGAGCGCCTCGTCTTAAGCGGGGATAAGAAACGCCTCAAGGATGATATGGCTAAGGGTACCATTACTGAACCTGTTATCGATGCGTTAAAGACGCCTTTTGTATTGGAGTTTTTGAGCCTTAAAGAAGATAGCAGTTATTCTGAGAACGACCTTGAAACCGCTATCATTGACAAACTAGAGCACTTCATGCTCGAATTAGGTAAAGGTTTCCTGTTTGAAGGCAGGCAGCGTCGTATCACCCTGGAAGGCGACCATTTCTGGGTGGACTTAGTTTTTTACAATCGCCTTTTGGATTGCTTTGTCCTCATCGACCTCAAGATAGGCAAACTCACGCATCAGGACATTGGGCAAATGCAAATGTATGTCAATTACTACGACCGTAAGGTCAAACGACCTCATGAGAAGCCCACACTGGGGATCATCCTTTGTAAAGAGGATAATCAGGCAGTAGTCGAGTATACGCTACCGCTCAACAACGAACAGATCTTCAGCCGTGAGTATAAACTCTATTTGCCCACCAAGGAAGAACTTCAAAAACAATTATTATGAGCACACAAGATCAACAGCCCCTTAACCAGGTATATTGGCTAAGGGGACAGAAGGTAATGATCGATGCGGATGTAGCGGCCCTGTTTCAGGTAAGTCTGAAAATATTGAGACAGCGAGTAAGCAGAAATGAGCAGCGGTTCCCGCCTGATTTCTTGTTCCGACCAACTGCAGCAGAATGGCGATCACTACAAAAACAAGTCGGGTCTCCGATCACAATTGGCGATGGTGAAATACCGATGTTATTTACTGAAGCAGGCGTGCTCATGGTTTCCGGGATCATCAAAAGCGAGGTCGCCATTAAGGTCAGCATTGATATTATCAATGAGTTTTTCCAGGTCGTCAGATCCTTTAAAAAGTAATTGTATGAAGAACAAATTAAAAACAGATCCAATAGCCGCTCAGATCCGGGAGGCACGATCAACGCAACAGATGTCCCGGCAGCAACTAGCCGATAAATGTGGTATACCCAAATATCGTATCTCCATGGTAGAAAACGATGTTGGGAAAGTTCCGGTTTCCATCCTGCGTCTCATTATTGAAAAAGGTTTAGGTGGCCGGTTTCAGCTAACATTCGAATTTTGATCGTGTTATCATCAGGGGACCAATTTGGTCCCTTGATGATTTTAACTGATCACTCATAGTGAGATGATCTGTTCATTGTTTTTTCAAAACTTACAATGACCAGGTGGATCGCTTCACCGCTGCATTCAATTAAAACTGGTTCTGAATGCCACCGGGGACATATTCGTTTTACTTTTAAATAATTTATTGAACGATTGTGGATGCTCAAAACCTAATTGATATGCGATCTCACTCACCTGCAGGTTAGTTGTGGTCAATAGTTCCTTAGCTTTCTCTATCAGTTTGGCATGGATATGCTGCTGTGCGGTCTGACCAGTGATCGTGCGTAACATATCGCTTAAATAGTCGGCGGACAAATTCAATTCACCTGCGATCTGCTGAACCAAGAGTAAACCTTTTGGTTCGCTGAAATGCTCATCCAGTAAATTTTCCAGCCGGATCAGGATCTCATCGTTCGCTACCTTGCGCGTAATAAATTGTCGGGCGTAAAAACGGCTGCTGTATTGCAGCAGCAACTCGATCTGAGCGATCATGACATCTCGGCTAAAACTGTCGATACCGGTTTGATACTCGCGTTCAATGTTATCAAATAACCCTTCAATTACGGCTTCCTCACTTTCTGATAAATGCAAAGCCTCGTTGAGCTCATAGGAAAAGAAATGAAAGTTCCGGATCCTTGCGGCTAGTGAAGTATTCGCAATAAAATCAGGATGGAACATCAGGGTCATGCCGCCCGGAGGCTTGGAACCAGCATCCAGTTTCATCAGCAACTGATTAGGCGAAATAAAGGCCATCATACCCTCATCAAAATCATAATGCCGCTGCCCGTACTTCAATTTACCGTCGTAATCTTTTTTTATGGAGATACAATAAAAATTCAGCGTGAAATGCCGCAAGCTTATCAGATCGTCATAACCAGTGTTTTCATGCCGGAACACACTGATCAAAGGATGCTTGGGCTTTGGCAATCCGAGCAGCCGGTGCTGCTCGGATATGGAATTGATGAGATACGGCTGTTCCATTCTGTTAAAATTACAAGGTTTTCATATCAATGACAAACCGGTATTTTACATCGCCTTTCTGCATGCGGTCGTATGCGGTATGAATATCCCTGATATCGATCAGTTCGATGTCGGATACAATGTTATGTTCCGCGCAAAAATCCAGCATTTGCTGGGTCTCAGGCAAACCTCCGGCACCGGAGCCGGCAATTACTTTATTGCCCACTGCCAATGAGAACGCACTTACCTCCCAGGGCTTTGACGGAAGGCCTACATTGATGTATACGCCATTGGTCTTCAGCGTATTTAAATAAGGGTTCATGTCGCTGTTGCCGGCCACGGTATCTAATACGAAGTCAAAGCTTTTAAAGGCCGCTTTCATTTGTGCTTCGTCTTTGGAGATCACGAAGTGATGTGCGCCTAGTTCCCTGGCCGCTGCTTCCTTACCGGGCGATGTGCTGATCACGGTCACGTCAGCACCCAATGCCCGCCCAAACTTTACGCCCATATGCCCTAAGCCGCCTAAACCGACAACGGCGAGTTTGTGACCTTTGCCTACATTCCATTTCTTCAGCGGTGAGTAAGTGGTAATGCCCGCGCACAATAATGGTGCAACGGCCGCCAGGTCAAGTTTTTCTGATATATGGTGTACAAAATCTTCACTGACCACAATGGTATCAGAATAACCGCCATAGGCCGGTAAGCCGTCGTGGTCCAGGTTATTGTACGTTTGCACCGGGGCTATCGTACAGAACTGTTCCTGGCCGTTCCTGCAATCCTCGCATTCCCGGCAGGAATCCACCATAACACCGACACCACCAAGATCTCCGATCGTAAACTTCTTAACGTGCGGACCGACCGCGCTGATCCGGCCTACGATCTCATGACCGGGTACCATCGGGAAAATGCCGGGGAACCATTCATTCCGGGTAAGGTGTATATCCGTGTGGCACACGCCACAAAACAATATTTCGATCTGTACATCATGGGCGCCGATCTCCCGCCTTTCAAATTGCCAGGGCGCCAGTGGGCTTTCCGCCGTCTGCGCCGCATATCCTTTTGCTGCTATCATAATAAGTTTTAATACCCAAAAGTATAATGCCCAAGAGTCCACAACTTATCCAAATCCCGGAACAGTGTAGCCACTTTTGCAACTCATGTCAATTACAAAGACTTTTTTAGTTCAAAACAATCTATTCCAATACATACAAGCTTGTAAATGATGCAACCTGCCCCAAGGTTGTCAAATAGTTGTTTTTTTCGATCTGATCTTTGATGCTCATTTAATTTTCAGGATATGGAAAAAGGAATTAATGAAAGATCACGATCGCATGGAGCCGTTCCCACACGTAACCAAATATTGACCCTTGGCGACCTGGAGGATTTTAAAAACGATCTGATCCAGGATGTAAAGCGCATCATCAAGGAATGCACCACCGGCCAGCCCGGCAAACGTTGGCTGAAGTCTGCGGAGGTCAAAAAGCTGTTAGGCATCTCGCATGGCTTTTTGCAATCCCTGCGCGACAGCAAGGTCCTGCCATTTACGAAGATCGGCGGTTCGATCTACTACGATTATGACGATATCACTTTCATGATGTCAGTTCATAAGAGTCTTTAAATTTTACAGGCCAGGGCTGGTGCGCAGTGCCTGGCCATAATTTTTACTTATGTTATTTCAAGCACCAAAACGAAAAGCCAGGCGGATGCCTAACGAGCTTAGCAAGCCTGAACCGGTCATTCAAAAAGGATTTGGCACCGAGATGCCGCCCCAAAAGATATTGGTTGATATCTATTTCGATCAGCGCGGTCTGGCCGGGCAGGGCACAACATTTTATCAGCACTATGAACAAGCCGATTGGCATAGTCCTAAAGGTACGCCATACCGCAACTGGAAGTTGCTGGCGAACGAATGGATCTTTAATTACGAACAAGAACAGAAACTGCGCCGGAGGCTTCGCGAGAATCTCCGCTCGTCTCAAATTCAATAAAATATTATGGCAAAGATCATCACACTCGCCCACCAAAAAGGTGGCGTTGGCAAAAGCACATTAGCCATTAACCTGGCGCTCACCTTCCAGGATCAATTGTCGGTAGCGCTGGTTGATACAGACTTACAAGGTAGTTTATATCATCTTCGGGAAGATTTTCCGGAATTGACCATCGTGGGTTCCGATCAGTTTAAAGATATTCAGCAACTGGCGTTCGACCTTATTATCGTAGATACGCCGCCATATTTATCCAATCGCCTGCCCGAGATGTTCAGGCATTCTGATCTTATCCTCGTACCGACAAAGGCAGGTTTTTTCGATGTGATGGCGATCAGGTCTACACTGGCACTGATCCAGGAAGCGCAGGCTAAGGCTGGTATCGTATTGAATATGGTAAAGCCCAGGTCCGGGTTGACCAATGATATTAGCGAGCTGCTTGAAAACATGGGATCACCGCTACTAAAAAGCCGGGTCCATGATCGCGTAAGCATCGCACGCTCGTCCATTACCGGTGGCATATTAAAAGGCGGTGATCCGAAAGCCAAGGCCGAGTTGATGGCACTGGCGGAGGAGATCGTAGAAATGATAGCAAACTAGCTTTTTATTTAGCTAACAAGCTAGCAAGATCGCATGCTATCAAGCTAACATCCAATGATAGCGAACTAGCATGATAGCTTGTGATGCTAACAAACTAGCATGATAGCCATATGGAAGATTACAAAAAGAAGCTGGGCGGCCTGGCCGATAAATTAAAAAAAGAACCGCCTAAAACGCCGATCCAGACAGTTCAACCTGTGAAGGAAGCCGTTAATAAAGTACCCGGGGTACAATTCAATAATCGTATTCCTAAAGCGCTTTTAAAACGAGTGAAAGCCTATGGCCTTGAGCATGACCTGTCGTTGCAGGACATCAATATCAGGGCATTGGAACTTTACTTGAATCAATGATCAATACACTAACAGCAGGCATAGACAGCCAGCTTCGCAGCTGTCAGCAAGATGTACGTTTGTAATACAAACGGATCTTGCCCCTGCCTTCTGAGTCGGCCGCGGTTCTGGCAAAAGCCTCCGAAGTCGGCTTTTTAAAATAATGATGATGGGAACAGATGCAGATAAATTAACCCGAGTCCTGCTGACCCGATTTAAGCAGGCGGAATATGATCAGATCAATAACAGGTTCAAGAAAACCCGGTTCCGAAAGTTGAGTGAATATGTTCGAAGCGTACTGCTTGGGAAACCTGTCACTGTATTTTATAGAGATAAATCGATGGATGATCTGTTGGAAGAAATGGTCAACCTGCGTCAGGAACTCAATGCGATCGGGAACAATTTAAACCAGGCTATGCGCTGTATCAATGCGGCGCATGGTCAGGCTGATGCCAGGCTTTGGATGAATTTATTGAGTGTCGTTAATGGAAAACTGGAACCAGCCATCCAGCAGATCAGGGATCAGATGAACAACTATTCAGAGATATGGTCGCAAAAATTAAAAGCGGTAAAAGCCTGATCGGTGCATTGAATTACAATGAGCGTAAGGTCAGCCGTGGGACGGCGAAGCTCATTGGTGCTGTCCGATATTCCAAAGATATGGATCAGCTGAATTTCCATGATAAGCTCTTTCGGCTGACTGATCTGGCGGCGCGGAATGAGCGAACGAAAACCAATACGGTGCACATCTCGCTGAATTTCGCCAATGGTGAAAACTTGCCGGATGAAAAACTGCAGGCCATCACTGCGGACTATATGAAAGGCATCGGTTTTGAAAGTCAACCCTACCTGATTTACCGGCATGATGATGCAGGACATCCGCACATTCATATTGTAAGCACTAACATTAGGGCTGATGGTAACCGGATCAGCCTGCATTACCTCGGGCAAAACGAATCAGAGAAAACACGAAAAGCTATTGAGGTCCAATATGGTTTGGTTAAAGCAGAAGAACAACAAACGCAGAAGCCCGACCTAAAGGCGATGATCGATGCTGCCGATTACGGCAAAGCGGAAACGAAGCGGTCGATCACCAATATCCTGAGTTACGTCACCAGGTCATATAAGTACACGACAATTGGTGAATTGAATGCCGTGTTACAGCGTTATAACATCCAGGCTGACCGGGGTGCAAAGAGTTCGAGGATGTACTCACGGGATGGGTTGCTTTATTGGGCAACAGATAAGCAAGGCAACAAGACCGGTGTCCCATTGAAGGCCAGTACGATCTATGGCAAACCTACTTTGAAAAATCTGGAAGCGAAATTCAAACTGAATGAACATTTACGCAAGCCCTATAAATCTGATCTCATCGAAGCTTTAAATGCCGTTATAGCTACGCCACATACCAAACGCAGCTTTCAAGAAGCATTATGGGAAAAGGATATAGAAGTTGTGCTGCGGCAAAATGATAATGGCCGCATTTACGGGGTAACTTTCATAGACCAGAAAAATAAAGCGGTGTTCAATGGCAGCGACTTAGGCAAGGCCTACAGCGCCAATCAATTGGCATCATCATTTTTACCTGAACCAAAGATATCCCCAAAAGTGCAGCAAAATGAGTTTGAACCACAGCAAGATATCCACAATGGCAATGATGAGCTGTTGGATACGCTTTTTGCCACGGAACAACAGGATATGGCTGCGCTCAACAAATTCAAGAAGAAAAAACGGAAAGGACAAAAACTATAATTATGCAAACCGGAGAAAACGAACAAGCGCTGCGCAAGATCATTGACTTCACGCGCTTACTGAGCATCGTCATATTGATCATTCATTTTTACCTGAGTTGCTACGGTACATTTGAACGGCTACATCTGACACATAAGATCATTGACCAGGTTTTATTACCCATGTCTAAGATGGGCATTTTTAAAAGCCTGTGGGTGGCTAAGCTATCTGCATTATTACTACTGACCGTTTCCCTATTAGGAAGTAAAGGCAAGAAAGATGAAAAGATCAGGCCAAAAACCATTGCTACCTATTGTAGTACAGGCCTGTTCCTCTATCTTATAAGTAATTTATTAAATGCCTTACCGGGCCTTTACATAGGGCTTACCGCATTAGGCTATCTGCTGTTTATGACCGGCGCAGCTATGTTATTTCGGATGCTCAAACTCAAATCAGGAACGGATATTTTTAACAAAGAGAACGAGACGTTCCCGCAGGAAGAACGGCTGCTGGAAAACGAATATTCCATTAACCTTCCGGCCAAATATCAGTTGAAAGGCAAAGAACGGGATAGCTGGATCAACATTATCAATCCATTTAGAGGCACGCTGGTTGGCGGTAGCCCCGGTGCCGGTAAATCCTATTTTGTCATCCGGCATATCATTAGCCAGCATATCCGCAAAGGATTCAGTATGCTCATTTATGATTTCAAATACGATGACCTTAGTAAGATCGCTTATAACGAATTACGTAAACATGGCGGGCGTTCGTTTTACGTGATCAATTTTGAGAATATCATGCACCGAAGCAATCCGCTGGAACCGGAAACCATGCTGGATATAACTGATGCCATGGAGGCGGCGCGTACCATCATGCTCGGCCTCAACCGGGAATGGATCAAAAAGCAAGGAGATTTCTTTGTCGAATCACCGATCAACTTTGTCACTGCGCTGATCTGGTTCCTGAAGAAATATGAAGGCGGAAAATATTGTACTTTACCTCATGTGATCGAACTGTCACTGGTCGATTACAAGGAGCTGTATTCTGTATTGAGCAATGAACCGGAAATAGAAGTGCTTATCAATCCATTTATTTCCGCCTGGCGAAATGAAGCTTTTGAGCAATTGGAAGGTCAGATCGCCAGTGCTAAGATCAGTTTGGCCAGGTTATCATCACCCCAATTGTATTATGTATTAAGCGGCAATGATTTTTCCCTGGACATTAACAATCCTGCTGATCCGAAAGTAGTTTGTTTAGCTAATAACCCGCAGAAGTCTCAAACGTATGGTGCGGTACTGTCCCTCTATGTGAATCGTATTAATAAGCTGGTCAATCGTAAACATCAACAGAAGTGCAGTTTAATATTCGATGAGTTCCCGACCATCTATTTTAATGGCATAGATAACCTAATTGCTACCGCGCGTTCCAATAAAGTGGCTGTTACCTTGGCGGTACAAGATTATAGTCAGCTTAAAAAAGACTATGGACGTGAGCAGGCCGAAGTCATCATGAATATCGTGGGCAATATCATTTGTGGCCAAGTAACCGGTGATACCGCCAGACAGCTTTCGGAGCGGTTTGGCAAGATCAATCAGGAAAAGGAAAGCATGTCCATCAATAGTTCCGACACTTCGATCAGCCGCTCTACCCAGTTGGACTATGCTATACCAGCCTCGAAAATTGCAACGCTTTCATCTGGTCAATTTGTGGGCATGATTGCTGATGACCCAACTAACAAGATTGACCTGAAAATATTTCACAATGAGGTACAGAACGATCATAAGACCATTGCGCAAGAAGAACGATCTTATACTGAGTTGCCAGCCGTCCGAAGCAGCAGCATGCAGGAGATCATACTGAACTACCAGCGTATCAAGGCAGACATAAAAATCATTATCAACGAATGTTAAATCACATGATGTGGTTTCTTAGTATTAGCTTTAAACTGAAAAAATTTTTGTGAATAACCTGCGCAGCCAGAAGACCACATTGACTATGCAATTAAAGCGAGTACGTCGACTAGTAGGGATCAGATGAAGAAAGTTTATTTTGAACGCAAGGTAACAGTAAAAATAGTACCCTGGCCTTCTTCGCTTACAGCGTCTATAGAACCGCCATGATCCTCGATTATCTGCTTGATCAAATGCAAGCCAACGCCTGTTCCTTCTATTTGTTCATGAAAACGCATGTATTTACTGAACAGATGTTCCTTTTGCTGTTCAGGGATACCCAGCCCGTTATCAGCCACTTTGATCTCGATGCCACCTTTGATCTTTTTCGCGGATACTTCGATCACTGGCGGCCGTAAGGGATGTCGGAATTTAAGGGCATTGGTGATCAGATTTTGCATGATACTATGCAGGTGAATTCGGTCAAAACTTACCTCACAATCTACGATATCTATGTTGATGGCTGCACCGGTTTCCTGAATGAAATTGTGCAGTTCTAAAATGACCTCATTTACTAACAGGCATAAGTCAACATCTTCGAAATTACCGCTTTCAACTTCCTGGTTTTTAATAAGTTCATTTAAATGAACGATCGTTTCGTTCAAACGCTTGACCGATCGTTGGGGAATAGCCAATAGTTGCAGGTCCTTTTCCTGCAATTGTCCTGCAAGTTTTCTTTCCAGAATACTTAATGAGCCTTTTAAGGCTGCAATGGGTGTTTTAAGATCATGACTGATGATATGGATCAAACTATCCAACTCTCTATTCTTCCGTGACAGTTCTTCGTTATTATCATACAATTGCTGACTGCGTATTTTCAATTCTTCTGTAAGCCCTAATGACTTTTCATCCGACCTGTTCAGCTTTCTAAGTAAGATAAAAGCAAACGGCAAGGTCAGTGTAGCAAAGCCAACGATCAGCACAACGATAGCAAGTTCGGCCGGTAATTGAGCTTTAGTAAGCATTAATAAAAACAACCCGATGAATATAGGCAACGACAGGAAAAAATAAAGCAGGGAATAACGGGTAGTTATTGCCGCTGAGTGTTTTGTTGCCATTTCGCTAAGCCAACCTTTATCTGCTGAACTTAACAGAACAGCTGCTGAGGCACTGATCAGACTTAGGGCGGTTGGCAATGCGATCGCTGAATATGGACCAAATGAGAAAAGTCCGCTGATGTTAAACAATACGCCAACGAAGGAGATGTATGTGACCAGTAAACCTATGGCAGTAACGATCTGTGCAATGAAGTATTTTTTCAATTGCGTTAATCCCATTCCAAGCGTAATAACAAAGATAGATATGGTGGTAAACAATGACATCCGGCCCGGAGGCTCATTTTGAGAATCGGTCAGGTCATCAATGACCAGTAGTTGATCAATATGCAGGTCGGTTTCATAAAGGTACTCTGCAAGCGTCATTAAGCAAAATACAATGATGAATGTTCCGATAATACCTGCGATCGCTGGTTTATTACGAACACCTAGTGCGATGGAAACGCCCAGAAGTAATATCGTAAATGCCGTGTTGAACTTCATGGAAGCACCATGCGATAAGAAAGTATACAGGGTTGACAAATGAAAATACCAGCCAATGATGGCAGAAAGGCCTATCAATATGGAAAGCAGTGATAAGTTGTAGGATGTCTTTAATGTGGTGTTCATATCAATTCTTAATAGACATATTATGCACGACAACACTTCTATTAAAATTATTTAATTAATTAGAAACACAAAGAAACAGTTTAAGGAATACCCCTGTTCAACTATTGTCCCGCTAAAATAAGAAGCGGCCACCTTCTCGTTAATAGCTAATCGTGAATGTTAATTACGTTATTGCTGTGAATGTATTTGGATTGATTATTACAAAGCTCTGTTTATTTGTACGGAATTTTCCGAATATTTGATTTAATAGGTGATAATTAGGTAACGAGTGATCAAAGCTAAAAAGACAAGATTCGACGCCAAACTGACAACAGATCAGAAAACATTATTTGAACGGGAAGCTAAATTGGGTGGTTACCGTAGGATACCGATTTTGTGGTAGCTACTGTTCAGGAAAAAGCAAAATTTATTGTGGACAACATGACGCAGTTCTGGCTACAGAAAGGGACAGGAATGTTTTTTTTGACGCGATCATGAACCCGCCGAAACCTGGCAAACAGTTACAAGAGGCTACTGAGCGCTACCGTGAGTCAAATGATCAGTCAACAGAAATTTAATGAGTTATCCGATTGAACCACTGCATTCAGGACTTAACAAAAAAGATTTTACCTGCGGCGTAGAAATGCTGGATAATTACCTCCACAAACAGGCAAGCCAGGATATCAAAAGGCGTTTGAGTACTGTGTCTGTCATGCTGGATGGTGACCGCATCATCGGCTACTATAGCTATCAAGTACGAGCATCCAAACGAGCTGGTGCCGGAACGAGTGCGAAAGAAAATGCCGCCTTCTTACCATAACCTCCCTGCTATATTATTAGGAAGGCTCGCGTTGGATCAAAACTATAAAAGGCAACGCCTCGGCGAATACCTTTTGATCGATGCGTTAAAGAAGTGCTACGACGTCTCTTTGACGCATGTCGAATCGATGGCTGTGATCGTCGATCCGCTTGACACCAATGTGGAAGCCTTTTACTTAAGATATAACTTTGTTAAACTGAACTCCGGGAAAATGTTTCTGACGATGCAGACCGTAGCTGCGCTGTTTACAACTTAGAATTGTCATGTAAAATTTTATGGGTAAACAGCGAGACATTATACAAGCGTATAAGTTGAAAACTTTTGGGCTGTCCCTCCGGCCAGGCTTTTTTCTATATCTTTTCCACTAAAAGGAAGCCTTTGCAATCCTAGACAGGCTGACTTCTCTAATATCGCAGGCGCATTAGTAAACGGCGAACGGGTTTTTATTATCAGCAGCAGAACGTTTGAAACAGGCGCATACCCTCATGGGCATTAGCAGAGACTTAAGCCGGGAAATGGAAGGCTTGTTTAACCAATGGGCAAAAATGCGCATAACCGATACCGAAGTGAAGAAGCTGATACAAATTGATATGGCACCAAATAAGGAAGTGTTGCAGAATTTAGCCGAAGGAAAACTTAATCAGCTTTCTACCCCTTACACCGAAATCGTAGACAGCGTTTATGAGTACGCTTTAGGCAGCCTGACACAGCAAATCGAGACCGCCGCAGGAACGGTGTTTGTCGCTTACAATGCCGTTGCGGGCTATTTTCAGAATGTAGGCATTTTTAAAAGCGTAGAAGGAAAATTTAAGTCTATTATGGACGGCAAGGCTAAACAGCGGGCATAAACCGCCTTTGATCTATGCCGTGATTTTGCAATGCAAGGCAGTGAAGTTTTGATTTACAATTAAAGCTAACGAGGGGGAGCAATTCCCCCTCGTTTTAAAAAATTGCCGGACGGCGGGCTATCGCCCGACCATTTGAGGACGCCACCTGTTTTCTGATCGCTTGTCATTATGGTGAAAACAGGGGGCGGGTTCATTTGAAAAGACAATAAATTTTTTGTTTCATTCATTAGAACTAGGCTGTATTATCATGCTCAAGAAGTTTCGGTTAAGATCCAACACGTTCATCTTTACTAAGCAAGGGCTGGTTAAGTTTGGACAAGAGTCGGCTTGTTTATAAAACCGAAAGGTATTGCTGATCAGATGGCAGTTTGGGCAATTCGAACCAAAAGACACTACCTGAACCGAGTGTACTATTTACGCCTATTGCACCATGGTGCCGTTCAACGATCTCTTTACACAGATAAAGGCCGATCCCAAATCCGGAAATGTACTTAAGGTGCTCCCCCTGCATTCGATAAAAACGGTCAAAGAGAAAAGGTTGCTCGCTTAGCGGGATACCCATGCCCTGATCGTTAACATTTATCCTGACCTTTGATGCATATATATCACAGCTGACCTGCACTGTACTTCCAAGCGGTGAGTACTTCACCGCATTGCTGATCAGATTAGTTACTACTTGTCCGATCTTATCACGATCCGCGGAAATGATAACGGACTCTGGAAGCATGAATTTAAATACATGACTCGGGCTTAGACTTAACTGTTCCTCTTGTAACTCGATCAATAGTTCCCGAAGGTCAAAATCAGACGGCTGAATATGCATTTGACCGGATTCCAACTTGGCCACGTTGAGAAAGCCATTGATCATAATGGTCATTTTAGACAACTGTTTAAGGGACCGGTCCATCATATGAGCCGTTGACCGATCTCCTTGTTTGTTCAGTTTTGACTGCGCTACCTGAACGTAGGCCATAGTGGACGTTAACGGCGTTTTTAATTCATGACTGACCATGCTGATAAAGTCGTTCTTTCGCTGCTCGTCCTCGCGCTGCGCGGTCACATCGGTATTGGTCCCGAACCAATGCAATATCTTACCTGTTTCATCTTTGAAAGGCACCGCTCTGGACAAGAACCAGCGATATTCACCTTCAGCACTTCGTAGAGGGAATGTGTCCTCCCATAGCACGCCATCAGCCATGCATGTTTTATATTTTTCAGTTACCTTGACCACATGATCCTGATGGTGGACACGCTGCCACCCCCAGCCGGCCATTTCTTCTGGCGTAGTACCGGTATAGGCATACCAACGTTCATTGTACCAATATATCTCCCCGGTGGGCTCCGCCATCCATACCAGTTGCGTGATGTTATCGGTGATGAGTTGTAACCGTTGCTGACTGGACAACAGTTGCTCTTGCGTGGAAAGCAGTTCTTCGTTCGTACTGCGTAACTCTTCGTTGATAGTAGCTAACTCTTCGTTGATCGCTGCCGTTTCTTCGTTAAAGGTCTGCAATTCGTCGCTTTGATCCGCCATTTGTTTGTTAAGTTCCAGGATCTCGTTCTTAGCAGCTTCCAGATCGAATATCTTCCGGCGCAGCTCCAGTTTATCGACCGCTTGTCTTCCTAATAGTTTCAACGCGGTTCGCTGTGCATCACTTAGTTGCCGGCTAGTATGATCGAAAACGCAAAGGGTGCCGAGCGCATGACCCTCATTATTGGTCAAGGGTACACCAGCGTAAAATTGTAGATCAAGTGCCTTCGCTGCAGGATTACTTGCGAAACGTGGGTCTTTTTTCGCATCTTCCACAACCAGTATATCCTCACTTGTTGCTATCGTATGTACACAGAAAGACATGTTCTGTGGTGACGCTGTAAGTTCCGTTCCTTTTTTGGCTTTGAACCAATGTCGTTCGCCGTCTAGAAATCCAAGAATGGCTATGGGTGTCTGGCAGATCGTTGATGCCAGTTCGGCCAGTTCATCAAAGTCCTGTTCACTGGCGGTATCTAAAATATGGTAGGCTTTCAGGGCTTCAAGTCGTTCGCCCTCTCGCGTGGCTCGGCTATTCTCAAACATTTCTTTTAAAGATCCAGTATCTTACAATGGTTATAAACATTTTTCAGTAACAAACATCGTGCAAAACAACGAACTGCTCTGCTATTCTATCTGAAAGTCATCCGCTCAAAGATGGCTCGAAAAATAGCTTATAAAAATATATCTTTATTGCGTATCTGTTCAAAGACCTGCAATATTTTCTCTAATTAATTAAATAATTTATATCCTTATCTTTGTAGCCTAATTTCCCCTAATGAGCAAAGCTTTACCGCCTCTTGTCAGTAACGAGCAACTGTTGGCCGTGCTGTCGGGCACCAACTACCCAACAGCTATCTATACCAGTGAAGATCTTCATATCGGCTTTGTCAATGCTGCGATGCTGCAAATTTGGGGTAAAGGCCGCGATGTTGTCGGCAAGACTTTCGAAGAAGCCTTGGGAGACGTCGCAGGTCAGCCATTTACCGACCTATTGAAGGGCGTTTGGCGTTCAGGTGACAACTATATAGCTACCGATACACCGGCAGACCTGGTGATCGATGACGTACTCACCACCTCTTATTTTGATTTCGAATACCGGGCGATCAGAAATGATGCGGGAGAAACATTTTGCTTGTTGCATACGGCACATGATGTTAGCGAACGTGTATACAATCACAGATCAAAAGATCAGCTAAACTCGCTCAATGAAGAACTTCTACGCTCGCAAGAACGGCTAGTATCAGCGAGCGGTACGATCGATAGTATCAATGCGGAGCTGCATCAAACACAGGCTGGACTAAAACAAACCCATACCGACCTGGACGAGGCACACCGGAACGCTCAAGACCTTCAGGTCAAAGCAGATGAAAGCGAATTCAAATACCGCACAGTTATCGACCAATCGCCCGCGGCGATCATTATCTTCAGAGGACCGGAACTGCTCATCGATGCCGCGAATGCCCCCATGCTGCAATTGCTGGATCAGCAAGCTGACATCATCGGAAAACCCTTACTGGTCGCCATACCGGAACTGGAAGGTCAGCCAGCCTGTAACATGCTGTATGACATTTACCGTACCGGCGAGCCGGTATATGGATATGACACGCCTGTTCAATTAAAGCGTAACGGGCAGATCGAGACCGGTTACTTCAATTTTTCTTATACGCCGCTGATCGAGAACGGTCATATCACCGGGATCGTTGATATGGCGGTCGAGGTCACCGAGCAGGTCATGGCCCGCAAAGAGTTGGAGAACGCTCTTGCTGAAGGACAGATCCTATCGAAACAGCTTAAGGAAAGCGAATCCCGCCTGCAAAGTATCATTAATACGATGGCCGAGGGGATGGGCATTATCAACAATGCAGGCGACATCGTTTTTGTCAATCCGATGGCGCAGCGGATCTTAGGCCTAAAGCAGGATGAGATCACCAAGCGCACGTATGGCGATGCCCGCTGGCAGAACCTACGCCTGGACGGCACACTACTACCTGATGATGAACATCCGATGGCGGTGATGATGGCCGCTCAAAGGCCAGTGTATGACATGGAGATCGGGGTTCAGCCGCCTGATGCCGAACGTTTTTATATTTCCATTAATGCTGCACCTCTTTACGACGCTGATGGTCAGCTTAATGGCGGTGTTGCGACCTTTATGAACGTGACCCAACGCCGGAGGTTCCTGGATAAGCTGACAGAGAGCGAAAGCCGCTTTCGTCGCCTGGTGGAGCAGGCGCCTACATCCATACTTGTTTTCCGTGGCGAGGACATGATATTCGAATTGGTGAACGAGAACATGCTGACTGTCCTAGGAAAAGACCGATCGATCATAGGTAAGCCTTTGTTAGAGGGGCTTCCGGAGATCAAAGGACAGGCTGTAGTAGATATTCTTTACGAAGTATACCGTACAGGTAAACCTTATACAGGTGAACAGTTGCCGGTGACGTTGAATCGAAACGGACGATCGGAAAAAGCTTATTTTAATGTAAGCTATACGCCGCTGGTGGAGGGAGATCAAGTAACCGGTGTGCTTGAGGTAGCCAATGAGATAACAACGCAGGTATTGGCACACAGATCCGTTGAACAAGCCGAGGAGCAGCTTCGCCTGGCGGTCGCGTCTGCAGATCTGGGTACCTGGTACATCAACGCAGACACCAGGGAATTCAAACCATCACCGCGGTTGAAAGAACTATTCGGTTATCATCCTGACGAACAAATGCCGTATGAGGCTGCCGTAGATCAGATCGCAGATGATCACCGTGCACGCGTGATAGAAGCAGTAGAGGCCGCCATCACTAAGGGTGAAAGTTACAACCTGGAATACCCGATCATTGGCTACCATGATGGCATTCAACGCTGGGTCAGTGCCAGCGGACGTTTGTATGCCGCAAACAGTTCTTCGCCAGCTCATTTTTCAGGAACTATCCAGGATATCACCGACCGCAAGCTGGATGAACAACGCCGCCTGGACTTTATCGGCGTGGTCAGTCACGAGCTCCGCTCACCACTGACCTCCATGAATGGCTACGTTCAGATGTTAAAACTGAAAGCGCGGAAGGCTGAAGATATTAGCACCGTCCAGATCCTTGATAAGGCGCAACGCCAGGTCGAACGGATGAGAGGACTGATCGCAGGCTTCCTGGATGTAGCTCGTATGCAGGAAGGCAAACTCCAGCTCAACAAGAAAAGATTTGACATGGCCGACCTGGTCAAGCAGGCGGAAGAAGAGTCGCTTGCCACAATTACTTCGCATCAGGTCGTCTTCCATCCGGTGGAACATACCCCGGTTGAAGCCGATGAGGACAAGATCGAACAGGTACTGATCAATTTTATCAATAACGCGGTCAAGTATTCACCTGAGGGCAGTGTGATCAATGTATCTTGTGTAAGCGAGCAGGGTACAGTAAAAGTTTGCGTTCAGGATGAAGGGATGGGGATAGCAGATCAAGATCAGGCTCATGTGTTTGACCGCTTCTACCGTGTGGAAAATGAGGCTATGAAATTCACTAAAGGATTCGGTATCGGTCTATTTATTTGCAAACAGATCATTGAACTTCATGGGGGAAATATCGGTGTAAATAGCGAGCAAGGCAAGGGTAGCGAATTTTGGTTTGAACTTCCATTATGATATCGTAAGATAGATAGCATGATCATGGGTAAACGGAACAAGACATTCATCACCTTGATAAATGCTTCTTGATCTTCTTTGAATTAGCGCAGCACGTTGTTATAAATACAATTCATCATAGGGCATGAAACTTTTATTAAGGCAGCTTATATACTTCTGTTCAGTTAAGGTATTAACCTACTATTTCCTTCTAGGTATTAAATATTAGGACATTATCAGTGGATAGTCTGAATGGCTTTTCATTATTTACAGGTCTCAAAAATTAATCGACCGCATGATCGAATGAAATCATCCCATAAAATGCCGCAGTGATCTAAAGAACACACAATCTCGTAAGTAAAGGAGTTATCTACTTCAAAAAGGCATTTATGAGCAGGCGTAAGATAAAATTGGATGAGGGATCTTTAATATTGGCAATTCAGGAAAAAAAAGAATTGGGGGCCCAGGTTCTTTATGACATGTATTCCAGCTCCCTTCATAAAGCCATATTACGCATAGTACAGGAAACTGTACTTGCCGAGGATATACTGCAGGAAACTTTTATTAGAATTTGGACCAACTTCGAAAAATATGATCCCGTCAAGGGACGGTTGTATACCTGGATAGTTAACGTTGCCCGTCGAATGGCTATTGATAGCCTTCGAACCAAAAGCTATCGACAACAGGGTTTAATAGTTGATATAGAGGAACACTCATCCGAATTTGCCGTGCAAGATGTGATAGATCGATCTATGGACTACCGTTATGCGCTTTCATTGTTACATAAACTCGTTCCCCGAGAGCAAAACGTATTGGAACTGATCTATTTGAAAGGCTATAAACATACGGAAGTTGCGGAAGCATTGGGTATGCCGTTAGGCAGCGTCAAGACCTGTTGCCGTTCCGGAGTAAACAAATTACGCTCCATTTATATCAAAGACATCCAGCAACTAGCATCAGCCTCATAAACAAAAGCTCTATCTACAAAGGGATCTAAATAATAGCACTGTAAAACGACAGTGTTAGAGATCACCCTTACACTATAAATTGTCACTAAATTCACAGAGTTGCTGAAAGATCTCGGTCGAAGAGATGGTTTCGTTGAGTGTTCTCCAATCATTCCCTTCTTTAACCAACAGATACTCGTTTCCAGAGTGCTGATTGACATATCTGAATAACATCTGCCCGTTACCGTTATTTGACTTTTCTTTTAGCAGACAGGTTTGCGAAAGTCCATTGATGATAATATTCGTAGTTATAGGAGTGTTTGACATAGCTATACGATTTATAAAGAATACTCATTCATCTCAAATATTGTTTGATATTAAACTCCTATATCGCAAACCTATTTCTGGTATTTTAGGGTTCGCTTATCTGTCTGATAAGGCAGGTAATGATCTTTATAAAATTGTTTTTTGTAATCCTTGTAATGACGGACAACGCCGAGCATACTCATCAACTTGATGTAATACCAAGCCAGATCGATCTGATGCGGCTTGAATCCGCTCCGTGCACTTTTTGGATAAAGATGATGGTTATTGTGCCATTCTCCTGCGACCAGTCCAGGCCATAACTGATTAATAGAGCGGTCTTTGTGATTATGATCTATCCCTTCCCGCTGCTTAGGTTGCCCTTTACCATGCCCTTCATAGTTGAAGGTCCTTACTCCAACGGCCCAGACTCCAGCCGCACCGAACAGGCAGCAAGCCAATGCATGACCTCCGATCAGGTAAAAGGCGAGATACCAGAACGACCAGTTCAGTGCCCAGGAAAGCAACGCATTTGCTGGATGAGCATAACTGCCCCAATACTGATATCGTTCATATGAATTGCCTGAGATACCTGTGTGTCTCATCAGGGAACAAACACGATGATAATCATTTCTACATAGGTTCTTAGCTATCGGCTGATGGTTCACATCTGCCAAAAAACAATATAGAAACCCGCCTTGCGCATTGTAGGGATCACCTGGCTGATCAGAACGAGCATGATGTACATGATGCGAGATCGCATATATCTCCTCGGGAATAACATTAATAGTTAAATTCTGCGTAATAAACCGCCAAAAATTATTTCGGAAAGTATAGGCACCATGCGTACAGTAACGATGGTGCCAGATCGTGCCATGAGTACCCATTATGATCATTCCATATATAAAGGCGACTAATGCGGTCTTCCAGCTTAAATAGTTAGATACATATATAATAAAGAACGCTGATAGAAAGAGCACTTTGATCCAACTTAATAAAGGCAACCAATTCTTCCGGCTGCGAAAAACATTCAGTCGACCAAAAAACTCAGACAACAATGGCTTAGCTCCCGGCCTCACTAGATTGCCGTTCTCATCTTTCCAACCATAGGAAGGTTGTTGTAATACGTGGTCTATAAATGGCATGTATATGGTTTCACTGGATATTTGCACGACCATATACGTGCTCAAATATGACTTTGGTTCTTACTTATTATATAATAAATTAGTTAATAGTGTATTTTTTATAACCCTACGATCAAAGTGAATTTATCGAAATTCACTTCCAACGTTTATTGAAAAATAGATAATCAACTTCAAGATGAATACAGATTTTGCCCTCTTAAATTCTAATATATGGTCGTGATCATTATCTATTTGATCATTCAATAAAATGGACATTAGATCAAGCATCTGGGTTTTACTTCCATTTAAATGACTGAGTAAGCACATTTTAGAAATGGGTTCGAGCGAAGGTCGTTGACCGTTACTGACGTTGATCACAAAACAAAACAAATATTTGCGTAACCCTACAGTTACGCGTATGCAAATTAATGATAGTTCTCACGCTGCCCTTTTTCATGCCATTGGTGATCCTAATAGACGTGAGATACTGATGTTGCTGAGCCAGTCTAAATATACGATCACAGAACTTGCTGAAAATTTTGATATCAGCCGGCCTGCAATCTCTAAACATATTAAAGTACTCGCTCATTCAGGTTTTGTCTCTATTGACGACATCGGACGTGAACGTTACTGCAGTCTAAATAAAGCAGGATTTCAAGCGATCCAAGAGTGGTTAAATTATTTTGAAAAGTTCTGGCACAATAAACTTCAAAATTTGGAAGAACTTCTAGCATTGAAAGAAAATGGAACGAAACATTAAGATTAAATGGTATTTCCCTTATTCGGTTGAAAAAGTATGGGAATGTTTGACGGACCCATCGCTGTTAGACACCTGGCTTGTGAAAAATGATTTTAAACCTGTTGTAGGTCATCAGTTCAACTTTTTCACAAAGCCTTTACCTAAAATGGATTTTGATGGGATCATATACTGCGAGGTCTTAGAGGTCCTACCTCTTAAAAGGCTGGTGTATACGTGGAAAGGCTGTCCTGCGCCTGGTGTGATCAAGCTTGATACTATTTTATGCTGGACTATTATTCCAAGGGAAGATGGCACTGAGGTAATATTGGAACATAAAGGTTTTAAAGGTTTTGGCAATGTCCTTTCAAGCATCTTTATGGGGAATAGCTGGAGAAAAAGGATCAGGCAGCGCTTTGAGCTGACGCTTAAAGAGCTAATAGAAAAAACTTCTATCAAGAACTAAGACTTTGAATTTTTTAATCAAAAACACTTATCGTTATCATGAAATCAATTGAGATCATTTCCATTCCAGTTACCGATCGATCAAGGCCAAAAGAATTTTAGCTTAAACTGGGATTTGAGGTCCGTGTAGAAGCGCAATTCCAGGGTAAGAAAAAATGTATACAAGTGGAGTGACTTCAAGTGGGCAAGGTATTAGTTTAGCGCAATGGTTCAATGACATGCAGTCAGGCTCTATCAATGGATTGATTATATACAGAGCACTCATGTGGGGTAGTCACTATTTAATTGTCCTAAAACAAGATCTTGATAATTTTATCTACTCCGTTGATCAAATCTTCAACCTCTGCCTGTTGAGGCTCTCATTTTTTATTCTGAACGCATAATTGATAAAGTTCAGCCAACAAGCCGGTGTGCCTATAGTCAGGAAAATCAATGACCTCATTCTTTTTTAAGAGTTCATTCAGGTCAGCCAGGGTTCTTCGGTTGACCTTTAACTGTCGGCGATCACATACCTGTTCCAAATGTTTCTCCAGCACCAGGCCACAGATAGCGCCGGCTGCGCGGTAGTGCTTTTGTTTTGCGAGGATGGCGGCTTTGTCCAGTTCTGCGTCGAGCAGGCCGGCTTGGACCTCACGGAGGATATCCAGTAATGTACTGTCGATCGATTGCATGATCGCTCCGATGATATTATATTGTTGTTCGAACGCGGGTATAGCCGCCTCCGGGCCCGCCACGATCTTTTTATCAAATCCAGCAGTGACGATTATATCGCTCAGATAGTCTTCGATCACATAGTTCTCTTTCGTGACATCTTTGCGGCCCTTAGGTTTTTCGTACAAGCGTACAAAATCGTTATGTCTTAAAGGCAGAAGGATTTTGACCAGCGCAACAGCTTCGCTATACCAGGTTTGATATGCGGACTTAAAGACCGGCAGCCCTTTTTTAAATTCCTGATAGTCCTTCTTTAATACCTCGGTGAAATGTTTCTCCATCTGCTGCGGGAATTGTTCATTCCTGATCGCATTGAGTAGGTTCACTCCCTGGGTATGGAGTCGCTTGACGTCTGCTTTGATCTGCTGTAAATTGTCTTTCATAAGGGCTGCGAATTTAAGTGTTAGCGAATTCAGGAAAAAAATAAAAGTCCCGCAACACTCGCTGCACGGGACTTTCAACCTAAACCTTATCACAATAAGCCGAAGGATCGGCTTGAGGCGCAATAATAAGAAATTTTATTTATACGCTTTGCCTAGCGCCCTTGCGGGGCTTTTTTGCTGGCGCAGCCTCCTCGCTCTGCGTTTGTTTTTGACCTTTCTTGACCTCGTTCTTTACTTCCGATTTCTTGTAATGCTCCAGTTGTTGCGCTTCGCCTTTCCAGTTGGTCAGATTAACACGGTGTTCAGCCGGGTTGGCCTCCAGGTATAGTTTTACTTCTTTGCCATCTTTCATGGCTGTTACCTGGTGGCGGTTCCCTTTTTCCAGCGACCTCATTAATTTTTCACGTGCGCCTTCTTCACCAATACCGACAATGTCCAGTTTGTCAATGGCACGTTCCGGTTTATAGTTCCAGCCCTCTGTGAATGGCCTTAACTTGAAGTTGCCATTCTCCGTCCTGTTCTCTTTGTCGATCACGACCCAGGCATGATATTTTTCGCCTTCCAGGTTCTCCAGTTGCTTATACACCGCCCGGCCTTCCATAAGATTGTAGGCTTCTTTTGCAGTGATACCGCTGCCTTTATTGATGTAGAAGGTTTGCTGCATTTCCTTATCTCTTAAAGCCGCATCGTACTTATTAAAGAAATACATCTCATTGTTGTCACCGGCTTTATAATACAGCGTATAATCGACCTGCTGTTTATTGTACTCCTGGTCCGTCAGCAAAGTGAATTCCTTTTTGCCGGCTTCGATATTTTTCTTCAGTTCTTGATTGAGTTTTTCACCGAACCCCAGGTTCAGCAATTGCTTTTGCAGATAACTTAAATTTTCTGTGTTCATATTACTTGATTTAATTAACGATTGATCTTTAAAAGAACTGGTTGTTCATCCTTCAATTTGACTTTGATCTTCTTGATCTTTTTACTGAATAAACCTTTGGCCGCATTGATACCGCCTGCTGCAGCCTGCGCACCAATGGACTGATCCATACTCAGGATCTGCATGCTTTGAACAATGTCATCCGCTCCGCCACCTGCCGCATCGGAAAGTTCAGCTTCCGGCGCCGGTATCCCCGGCATACCATCCAGGCTGAAGACAGTGAGGTTCACCGGGATGATCTGCTTTTCAAGGCGAATATTCTGAATGGTCAGCAATAGGCGCTGATTGATGATCTGACAGGAACCAAAGATCTCCTGACCTTTTGGTAATAGCTGATTTCTGATCGTCGCGGTATCCGTCAGTTTAAGTTTGACCGATGCGCCATTGGCGACCTTTTGTTTACCATCGATCATTGCCGGGATGGCTCTAAATGGTCGTGATGATTCCTTTGTCGCTACTTTGGGCCGTACAGATGCCGGGTCCTGTATCGCCTGGATCTTATCCAGCATACGGTTCAACTGCTGCATTTCCGGGTCAGGAGCGCTACTAGCGCTGTTCATATTGCGCATCATCTTTTTTAATTGCCTCACGCGGGCCGGTTCCGTTTCATCGTCTCGGGAAGCAGGTTGCTGAACGGGCTGAGGTTGGCTTAGTTGTTCGTTCAATCGGTTCAGTTTGGCTTGGATTCGTTCAGCCGGATCATCCGCCAGCGACACCGTATCGGCCCTTTGGGCAGGTGTTCTGTCAAAGCCAACCGAATTCAGGAATTCGGGACTCAGACCGTCAGTAGCGGCGTCGCGTTGCGAGGCCTGGTAGACGGCCATCTTATCAGTCTTTTCTTTGCTTTTGAACTGTGCTTCAGGTAGATCGGTATCCAGTCCTCGCACAACCGTTTTTAACGTGTTTTGGGTCTTTCCTCCGCCTAAGGCCCAAAAGGCCATCGTCATAAATGGTAATACCAGCAAGGGTAATACCAGCAGGAATTTTCGTTGCTTTTCCATATCAGTGTTTTTTAGGAGTTGATGGTTCTGTTGGCGGCAGCCCGGAAGGCTTGCCGATATTTGCCGGTAGGACGTTTTGGTTATCGTAGCTTTCAAACTTCACGTAATGGATGCCTAACCAAAGCAGCATCAGGAACAGGAAGCAAAAGGCGAAAAAATAATAAACGGGCCGGTCACCGCCCAGGCTGTTATACCAGCGGCTAAATCGGTCGATGATCTCTTTTAGCATAGCTATTTGTTAAAAATGGTATCCCGATTAGCAAGGGTCTCCCATCGTTCGATCAGGAACCCGTGCGGATTATTATCTGATCGGCCAACATTTCTTAAATACCCTTGGGTGATCAGTAATTTGTATATCGTCGACGTTGACCGGATCAGTTTTTCTGTAGCATAACATTTAAAGGCATATGGATACTTGTCCATAATCAGTTGGATACTGTCAACCGCTATGCTCTGGCTGATATTGCCGGAGATGAGATTGTTGTAATAACTTTTCTCCTTTAAATTATTGTACTGACTGCGGGCGCTCTCGTCCGCCAGGTACAGCGCTTTACCGATGTTGCTTTCGATCACCTTTTCGTCAGGATCAAGCGTGAAGAAATAATGGTGGAACATCTTGATGTGGTCCCGCGCCTCAACGGGAATATTGTCTTTGCGGTCTGCCGCTATGGCTTCCAAAGCTTTGCCGTTGGCCAGCACATAAACATGAGCGTTGGCTTTTTGATAGGCCGAAAAAGCAAAATACATGGCCGCTAAGGATATCAGTGAGCTGCACAGGATGACCAGTGCAACGATCCGTTTGTTCTGCTGAAAAGCGGTTTCGATATTTCTGAGATGAGTGAACATAAGCTTTAATTTTTAGGGTTGCCATTTAGTTTTTCTGATTGGACATCATTAGAGCCTGCCGAACGGTAGCCTTCAGCCATATGAACAGGCGCATTGGCGATGTTTTTAGCGCCTTCAGCCATGCGCTCACCCGCGGCTACACCCGCTGCGTACGAAGTTGAACTGACCGAGTTCATGCTGAGTGCGGTCAGATTGGTTACCTTATTGAGAAGGCCATTGCCACCACCCGGGTTGATGATGTAACCGGCCACGGCAGGAACCGTGAAATAACCGACGATACCGATCAGCAGGAATATCAGATAGGCGGTATCTGTAGAACTGAAAAAGGTGTCACCCGCCTGGTTGACCTGGCTGATGTCAAGTTTGAGCATGTTTTCCTGCACTTTGCCAATGATGCTGCCGAAAATATTGGCGACCGGTAGCCAAAGGAAAACATTGAGGTATCTCGCCAACCAGGTAGTCAGCGTATGTTGGAAGCCGTCGTATACGGAGAGACCAAATACCAATGGTCCCAGTATAGCTAGCACGACCAGATAAAAGGTCCGGATGGTGTTGATGCAAAGCGCAGCTGCCTCGTAGATCACCTGTAAAACTTCTGACATCCATTGTTTGACACTGTTGCGGAACCTATAGCTGGCTTTATCCATGGCGAATTTGACGTCGTTGCCAAGACCTTTTAATAGTTTGTCATTATTTCCTTCTTTGTCATCAGGATGAGTGTATTTGTACCATTTGTTCCTATCACCATCTCCATCATCACCAACATACATTTGCCAATTTTCTGTTTTTTCAATCGCCGCTTGTTTTTGAGCTAGTAGTTTGGCTATGGCAGCATCCGAGTTTTTGACCATACCACCGGTGGCTGTTACGACAGGACTCATAATGCCATTGATCACTGCGATGACCGTTGGGAATAACAGTATGGCCAGGCCAATGGCAAAGGGTCGCAACAGCGGGTAAAAGTCTACAGGCTCGGCGCTGGCTAAATGACGCCAAACCCTTGCAGCGATGTACCACAGCGCGCCGAACCCAGCGATACCGCGAGCAACACCGATCAGTTGACTGCACATCGGAAGCATCTCTACATACACATTGTCTAACACCCCTTGCAGCCCATGGATATTGTCCGCCAGGCCATCAGCCCGGGAAAATAAGGGCAAAAGGATTCCTGCCAGTGCCAAGCCGGCTTCTGTTAACAGCTTTTTCTTCATGATCGTTCGTTTTAGTTGAGCCCGTACAAATGTTTTAGCGATCGGGTATCGTTCAGGTCTTTGCTGCGCTGCAAAATCAGGATCACGGCTTGACGGTTGAAATACCGCAGGAACTGCAACTGGTCGGAACTGCCGTTATAGATGCGTTCGATCGCCCGTAAGCGATCGTCATCCGACATCCGCAATTGATTCGCGGTAGTTACACGGGTCAGGTCATCAATATTTATATCGCTCCGCCTGACCACTTGATCGTATACCGTCATGATATAGCGCAGTTCATCGGCGCTGAATTTGCCGCTTTCCCGAAACAGGCTCGCATATCGTTTATACTCCGAGGAGATGCTATTTTGCTGTCCGATGATCTGCCTGACCCTGGGATCATTGCGTACTGCCGGGTTTACGGCCATCAGCCCGGACAGGTAAATGTTGTGCAAGTTGAAATTGCCTTTTGAAAGGTTGGAGATCGTACCATAACCCTGCTGGTATATCTGATAGCCTTTCTTCATGTCGGTTAGAATTGCTTTGAACTGCGTCAACTTTTCGATATTTAACAGCAGTTGTTGAAGTTCGGTACTTTGAGCTTGTGTTGGTGTTACGAAAACCGTAATGACAGCCAACGTTGCGGAAACGGCTCTGATCGCTTTAATGAGTTGCATACAATTCGTTTAAAGTGTTGATATTTCTACTTTCCTGTTCTTTGCTGCGCAGATACAGGATTAATTGTGATTGGAAGGCGGCAACGAACCGGTAGTTATCCTCCATGTCCTGATGAAGCCGACCGAGCTGGCGGATACGTTCTTCATCGCCCATCGTTGTTTTTTGATCCGTCAAAATACTCTGCAGTTGAACCAGTTGAGCATCACAATTTTTCAGTAAGGCTTGGCCGACCTGGTCCACATATTTGGCCTCCTCGACAGTTAATCCGTCCTGACCGTTTACCTGTTTGACCAGCCGGAGTATGTCCTGCTGCCGGCCGAGGATGTCACGGACGCGCGGGTCGTTTTTCACCGGTCCGCTTACATGCTTTAGGTAACTGTAATAGCTACTGTGCAAGCTAAACTCCTGGCCTACATAGCCGCCGATCGAACCGAGTCCCCCCTTGGCGATACTGTAACCTTTTTGAAGGTAGCTGCTATAAACCTGCAAAGCTGCGATCTGTTGCAGCAGGTATTTGCGCTGTGTTTTCTTTTGGCTTAACCATTCAGCAAAGGTTTGTGCTTTCGCAACTTGTCCCATAGCCACTGTAGCTAAGGTGAAAGCAAGTAGAGCCTTGGTCAGCTTGCGAAGAGCGGACGCTTTTTTGAAGATCTGATCAACGGATGCCATAATAGTTTTTGACAGTTTTGATCTCATTCAGGTCTTTACTGCGCTGCAAACTGAGGATCATGTTCTGATTATTATATAGCTTGAGATCACCGTAAGTTTCCTCTAACTGGTCACCGGCCCGATCGATCACCTCCAATCTTTGCTGATCGGTCATCTGCGTTCTTCCCGGATCGACGACCAGCATGATCTGATCAATGTTCTTAGCACTGGCATCCAAAATGCCCAGGTATACCCGCTGCATTTCCAGGAGTTCTTCAGCTCGGAAATGTTTATCCGACTGAAAAAGGCGCCATGCCCGTTGATATTCACCGACCATAGCGATCTGTTTTACAGTTAGGTTCTTGATGCGCTGGTAGTAAGCGATGGTGGATTTGACCTTCCACAGTTCCTGATAGTATTGATCGTAAAGCGATCGCTGTTTTTCAGACCAATTGGTGATTTCATCTAAGCGGAACTTTGAAAGTTCGTTCTCCAGTGTCTTTTGCGCGTTTTGTAACCAGATGGTCTTGTTTTGCATGCGCTGCACTTTCAGATCAATGGCTTTGATCACTTTTTTAACGACCAGTTTGACCGCTTCAACGACCGGGATCTGTGCGTGCGAATGTGTATTATAACCAAGCAAAATGAACACTGATATGATAATAGACTTTTTCATTATCTTATAAGTTTATAGATGGTAGATCCAATACTGATTTGATTAATTCCAATTTCGATTATTGGAGAATTAGGGTCATTGAAGATCCATCTTTCGACGCTCCATTCTTTGGGCTTTAGCTGACCATTCCTGATCTTCCGATATCCGGTGCGTTTAGTTACAATACCATTTCTAATGATGATGGTGTCATCTGCGGTTGAGAATTCATTCTTCCATTTAGCGACGTATATCCCATCGTTATTCTCTTTTCCGCAGCCGGTAATAACGGCGGCTGTCAGGCATGCAATACATACAATTCTTATCTTTTTCATGCTGCGTTGTTTTGATCTGGTTTTTCTTCCTGGACGATGACCGCGATCCCTTTGCGGATATCGCCATATTTCTTTTTATAAGCTTTGACCTTTGCTTTTTCAACCGATTCCGTGGTGTAGGTCCAGTATTCTTCCCGGCTGACCTCCGTACGGTAGACCCTCGACAATTGGCCGTTCAGCGAGATGAATACTTCCTTGTAGCGGTACCGCTCGTCATTGGCCCGGTTCATGCTCATGATCAGCGCCGTTTCTTTGTCCGTGATACCGAGCAGTTGCTGGATCTTCGGGAAGTCGTTCTGGTATTTTCGCTGATCGAGCAAGATCTTACAGTCGCTATTGTTGATGATCGCCTGTTTGACCACCGGCGAACTGATGATGTCCTCGATATCCTGCGTAACGACCAGCGCTTCCCCAAAATACTTCCTTACCGTTTTGAACAGGTATTTGATGTATTCCGCCATCCCTTCACGGGCAATGGCTTTCCAGGCTTCTTCGATCAGGATCATCTTGCGGGTCTCCTTTGGTAGTTTTCGCATTTTGGAGACGAAGGTCTCCATGATGATCAGGGTCACCACTGGAAATAATATAGGATGGTCCTTGATGTTATCCAATTCGAACACGATGAACCGGCGGTGCAGCAGGTCGAGGTTCTCCGTGGCGTTCAGCAGGTAATCATATTCCCCGCCTTTATAGTATGGGCGCAGCACGAACAACAGGTTATCGATATCAAAATGCTGATCTTTGACCTTACTTTGCTTCATGGTGTCGTAGAACGGCCCTTTTAAAAATTCGTAAAAGGAGTTGAAGCAGGCAAGTTCCGGCTGGCTTTCGTAATAATGATACAGGGCATCGGAGATCGCGATGTACTCTGAGCGCTGCACGCCTTCATCTTCTTTCTTCCATAAGGCCAGGATCATTGCCTTGATGCTTTCCCGTTTTTCGGTATCCAGCGAATCGCCTTCACCGACATAAAATGGATTAAAGCTGATGGGATTGTCCTCGGCGTAAGTGAAATAATACCCGTCCACAAATTCGCAAAGCCCTTCATAGCTGTGACCGACATCCACCAGGACGATATGGGCACCTTGTTCGTAATAGCTGCGCAACAGATGATTAGTAAAGAAAGATTTACCGCTGCCGGAAGGGCCAAGGATAAATTTATTACGGTTGGTCGTGATTCCGTTCTTCATTGGCTCATCGCTCAGGTCCACATGCAATGGCTTGCCGGAAAGCCGGTCACCCAGGCGGATGCCGCAGGGAGACAAACTGCTGCGGTAATTGGTTTCGAGGTTGAAGAAACAGGCGGCCTGTTCAGCGAACGTATCGAAAGTGTCATTCATCGGGAAATCACCGCTGTTGCCGGGCAGGCCTGCCCACCAGATCTGCGGCGCGCCATCCGTTTCCTGTTTGGGCTGCGCATCCAGTTGGGCCAGTGCGGAGCTGACCTTGTTCTTGATATCCTTGACCTCATCTTTATCATCGGTCCAGGCCAGGATGTTGAAATGTGCCTTGACCGGAAGCCGTTGCTGGCTGATCGCTTCGTGCAGGAACTCCTGGGTGGCATCACGGCCGATCGCGTTCTCACGTGAGTATGCCGAAAGGGATTGCAGGCGCAGCTTCTTGGCTTCCAGTTTTTTCAAGGTCTTGGCACTGTCTTCAATGAATAAATATTGGTTATAGATATGATCGCAGTTCAGCAAAGCCCCCAGCGGGCTGGCAAAGCCGGTACTGAATTTCGTTTTATCGGTGCTGTACTGATCGTAGGTGATCCTCGGTCCGCACAGGGCCGGCAAATGCTCCGCCTCGGCCAGCGTATATAACTGGCAGCGTTTATTCCCGATGCGGATCTCGTCCTTCAAGTGAATATCCTTCAACTCCGGTTCATCGTCCTTGTCCAGCAAAAAGCAATACCGCTCCAGGATACCCGGCGTCACCAGCGTACCGGCCAGTTCATCATCGGTCAACCGGCGCAGGTTTAGCAGACCGCTGTCCTCCAGTACCCGTTTGAATTGACCGGCGCTGTCGGCAAAATCCCTGAACAACTCGTTGTCCGTACTTTGCGCCGGGGTTAGCCGCTTGCGCAGCAGGCTGCTCGCCGCGCTGTTGACCACGCGGTAATTTTCCGGCCGTTTGGTCAGGATCACGTGGCAGTGATGCGCCAGGTACGGGCGCTCATGGAAAAAGCGTTCGCTGGCATGACTCAAAAAGGTACGGTCACTGAATGTCGCCTGGTAATTGGCACGCACGAACCAGTCCTGCTTATGAAAGATACTGTTCTTAGGCAGCAGTTTGATGGCTTTGACCCAGGTCTGGTGGAACGCCAGGTACTCGTCATTGGAAAGGGTGAAGAGTTCCGGCAGGCGCACCTCGTAGGCGATACTCAACTCGCCCTGCATGGACACCATCGTATCATGCTCCACTTTATAGATCGGAAATAGGTGTTCAGCGTTTTTCATGGAAAAGCCTCCTGGTCTTAAATTTTAAATAGGTTGGCAGGTAACGTTTAGCCTGGTATTTCATCAGTCCATGTTCGCCATAGCGGTGGCTCAGTTTGAATACCTTATAAAATAAGGCACTTCCCAGTCCGCCGATGATCAGCAGGCACAGGTAAATGGCCAGGCCGATGAGGTAAAGCACTGCGAACATGACCAGCAGTGCGACAAGGCCTCCGCCGAGGTAGCCGATGTATTGCGCCTTAAGCCCTTTGAATTCGATCGGGGAGTTAATGCTTTTATTGATGCGGTAGCTCATACGCCGAAAAATGATTTGAGGACCGTAGCGACCACGACCAGGAAAATACAGCTGCCGAACCAACTCGATGCTACTTTCCCTGTATCATGTTCACCGTCATTCCATTTTTTATAGACCTTGATCGCGCCGACCAGGCCAATGATCGCACCGATGGCATACATCAGGTTCGTTCCGGTGGCGAAATAGCTTTTGACCTGATTGGTCGCTTCATTGATACCGGCATTACCATCCTGCGCAAAAGCGCATAGCCCGGTGCTTACCAGCGATATCACTGTGTATAGGATCTTAAATAACTTCTTCATGATCTGAGCTTTGAGAGGTGAATGACCATTCGCTTTCTTCCAGGGTAAAGGCTAGGCGACCGGCCGCATATGCGTGAAGTTCGGCCGCAACGGCGGGCAAACTGAACTCATCGCCGAAGACCTCGTATTTGGAAATGAGCAGGCGTAAAAGGGAAAGGAATTCCGCTTTGTCGTCATTATGGCTGAAGGCGTCGGTCAGGGCCTTCGCTTCATCCAGCAGGTCGTCGCCGGGCCCGCGGGGCATGGTCTGGTCGCTGATGTCGTCCGGCGCACCGGCTGAAAAGATCAGGGTCTCCGGCGGATACAGCCCGGTATCCGGGTCGGGCTTTACGGCACCCATGACAACGTTGAGTTTACTGGCGACCGGCGGTACCGCTGTCCGGCTGCCCGGTTTGATCTTAAATAAGGCGGACAACTCGGTCCGGTAATACCGCAGGCCTACATAAAGGTACCAGGCGGTGCTGAGGAGCAGGACAGCGGTCAGGTATTGCTGCCAGGAGATCGTATTCAACATAGCGTTCTGTTTTAACCGGTGGCTGCATGCCGGCCGGGCAAAACAAAGGTCAGCACCCCGCTGCTGCTGATCTGACAACGCATTCACAAGTGGTGTCTGATTTACTGATAGTTAGATCATTATGGATCGCTAAAGACCGTAATACAGGATCTTGGGATCTGGTGGGCCTGTTCCATCAGGCAAGTTTATCATTGATAAAATGCTCAAAGCTGTTCCGGAGCCGGTTCAGAAAGATGAACGTGTCTTTTTTCCGGCGGCTGATGTCAAGCAGTTTGTGGTAGGTCTCATGCAGTTCCGTTTGAAAAACGAATTCAAAGATGCCGACCAGTTCGCTGATGTCGATGTTACCATGATTAACGGCACCGGAGGTTTTAATGCTATATAAAAGTTCGACAGCATCCGTCTGGCTGGCCGTCCACTGCGGATGCTCAAAGGGGAATAATTGCTGATGGGGTGATTGGTGCAGGTCACAGTTACCGATCCTGGCCAGTTCCAGGTTGAGATAGTCCTGGAACTTTTCATTGGCGATGATCTTAGACAATTTGTAGTCATGGCTGGTCGAGTACTGTTCATCCTCTTCAAAATCCTCTAGTTCCATTTGCACGTCAAAGCCACCGCGTGTGAAATATACGGCATCCATCTGCGTGCTGCCCGAGCGGTAATACTGGTAGAAAGCTTTGTTGCTGTCGAAAAAACGTTGCAGGTCCGTTAGTTGGAAATTGATATAGCTGCGCAGCGCATCCTCACCGCCCGCGGGCAATTGCATCAGGTAATTATAGACATTGATAAAGTAAATGTATTTGCTGTAGAACAGTGGCTTGACCTCTTTGAAAAAATGGATCTCTTCAGCCGTGTCCGCGAAGGCATAGGTGGATATATACCGTTTGAGTTTGGTCATGGCCTTCTTACAGATCATGATCGAACTGCGGTACTGCTCGGTCGGCGTAGACCCGTTCAAGGTCACCTCGGCCAGTTGGCTCTCCATCGCCGCCTGGAATCGTTCTGCAATAGTTCTCATAGGTTCCTGAAGTTTTGAAGCCGATGGTACAGGTTGACAATGGTGTTAGCAGGATGCGGAAACCGGCTGATCGCCGATCTGCGTAAATAGGTACTGATCGGGATCGCTGCCGGGTCAGGTAAGATCGTTGCTGTAAAGTTAAGTTCCATAATAAGGTCTAAATGATCAAACCTAAAGTGAAAAAAGGTTCAAAGTGGTGACATCGTGCAAAAATTAATTTATTCTTGATTCTGTGACCATGTCACCACTTGGTATGAATATATCGGTTTTATTTGCTGGTTATATCCGATCTAACGGCCGTAAACCCCGCTGCGGTCCTGGCGAACGCCTGCCGGAACCACGCAGGCCAATAATGATTCGACGATGAAAAACACAGCACCCTTTATGGAGTTCCTGTCGGCCATGACCCCGCTTTCCGGGTCGTTGAAGGCGGCTTTGGATGAACTGTTGGTCAGGGAGAGCTACCGGCCGCACCAGGTCATCCATGCCGCCGGTCATACGGAGAACAGGTGCTGGTTCATTGAGACTGGTTTCGTCCGGACCTATTACCCGGATGCTGCAGGAAAGGAACATACGCTGAATTTTTATATACAGAACGAGATCGTCTGGTCCAACCAGGGTTACTGGAACGAAGCAGTGGATCATTACCTGGAGGTGCTGGAACCCTCGGTCGTGTGGTCACTAACCTACAAGGTGCTTCATCAGTTGCACGAGGCATACCCGGAGAGCGTGGAACTGGTCCAGCAACTGATCCGCCACCAATACCATGAAGATCTGCAGAAAAACCGGTTGCTGGCGATGAACGCCGAAACGCGTTACCGGGAACTGCGCAGGTGGAAACCGGAACTGTTCCGCCGCGCATCCGTTCGGCTGATCGCTTCATACCTGAATATGACCCGCGAGAACCTGAGCAGGCTGATCAGCAGGAAGGACCGTTAAAAGCCGTGACAACAGCACTTAAAGCAGCTGCCCCGACTTTCAGGAAGCGATTTGTCTATGACCGTTTCGATCGCTAACTTTATAAAGATCAATGCTTATGAAAACGATACTTCGCTTTGAATTTGATCAGCAACTGTTCTACCCGGAATATCAGGGTAACCGGAACATTATCCTGGAAGACCCTTCACATGTTCCCAACACCGGGGATGCGGTCGATCTTGAGATCGGGGAATTTTTCGAGGATCTCCGGGTGGTCGAGGCCTTTCAGGAGTTGACCGAAGGGCAGCTATTGATCGCTGAACGTTTGAATACACGCTACACCAGGGACCACGTTGAGATCCTGGTCGTTCTGTATCGCGAGGACGTTTTCAAAACGCAGTTCCCGCATTTGTCCGGGCAACTGTCGGCTTAGTGCTTTGCCAGGGTCTTTGCTGACCGATCTTGATATCACATCAACCGGTGACTTTATTCCTATGATCTGGTGATCTGTTTGACCAGCCGCGTTTTTCCTGGCAGCTACCTTTAGGTAGCATGAAAAGATCAATAATTCCCGAAACAATCATCTCCCTGCTGGTGCTGCTGTTCATTTATACTGCGGTCAGTAAGCTGCTCAGCTATACGGACTACCGGGTCAGTATGGGCCGTCAGGCATTGCCGAAAGTGTTACTGCCCGTCCTCGTGCCCGGCCTGCCCGCAGCAGAGTTGCTGACGGCAGCCTGCTTGCTGTTCCGGCCCACGCGGATCACGGGCTTATATGCTTCCGCGGTATTGATGGCGCTCTTTACCACTTACGTGGCCCTGGCGGTATTTGGCTTCTTTCCCCACTTACCCTGCAGTTGCGGCGGCGTGTTTGCGGGTATGGGCTGGACCGCTCACCTGATCTTCAATATCATTGTTTTGCTGTTGACCATCCTCGCTATAATACTGGAGAACAGAGAAAGGAGGATCCGGCTTTCACATCGATGAACTGACCAAAGCTGTTGCCAGGCGGCAGCAAGGCAGGCCATTCCCGTCCCTGTGACCACGGGTGAATTTCGTTTTACATTCTATAGATTTTTTAAAATTTAACCATGAAAAAGTTAGTATTACCTGCTCTGGCCATCGCTTTGGCCTTCGGCACCAGCGCATTCACCGCTAAAAAAGTGAACAGTAATTTTTATGCTTATACCGGTTCTGCTTCACAAGCTGACATCCAGAACATCAATAACTACGTGGCGACTGCCGCGAACCCTTGCAGTGGTGCCCAGGACGTTTGCGGGGTGACCTTATCGACCAGCCGTGCGGTCGGACAGACACCGGTCGCCTCGGAGTTCAATGCAGAGAAAGCCAACCTGTGGTCATCGCAGCAGGCGCATTCGCCTGCCGATCCGAACATCGACATGAAGAATTAAGATCAAGGGGGCTTTTCAGCCCCCTTTTTTATGGGTTCTGTTCCAGCCCGCTTAGCCTGACCGCATCTTCATCGATCTGGAAGACGTAACGAAGATCGCCCGGCTTTAAGGTATAAAGGGTCCCGCTGATGTTCCGGTAAAGCGTTGTCGCCCTTGCCGGCTCTTCGTTCAGCCGCCGCAGGTCGGTCCAGCGCAGTGTACGGAACGGCAGTTCCTTCCGCCGTTCTTCCAGTATACTGGTCAATACCTGCGTGGCATCAGTGCCGGTCACCGGTGTGAAGGTTCCCGCTTTCCATCTTTTGCTCAGCAGCGCGTTCAGGCGCTGCAATGCGCCGTCAACATCCGATGTCCTGGCCTTCGCCTCCGCGCTGATTAGGTAAAGTTCATCTGTAGCGATCCCGGTGAATAAGGCCCCATTGGCCTGTCCGCTGTAGGTCCCTTTAAAAGCTTTACTGCCATCCGTATTGTTCTTGTAGTAAACGGCCTTACGCAGGTCATTGGCGGCATAACCTGCATAAAGCACGGTATCTATCCTGGCTCGCGACTGTTGCAACGCTCCGGACGCACCTACCCGGGCATCATAGATCACTTCATCATTGAACTGCGGAAAAGGAACGGTCGCGTTCGCATTCACTTTATTCAGATCGATCAGTGTAGAATAGATCGCCAGCGCAGCATCCGCATACTTGCCGGCGTTGGTCGCATCGCTCATGCTCAGGTACACCCTGGCCAGCAGGCCGTAGGCGGCGCAGCGGCTGACGTGGAATTTGGTATCGGCCAGCGGCGGCAATTCCGGAATGGCTTTTTGCAGGTCGGCGATGATCGCGGCATAGGTCTTGGCCACCGTCGTACGGACCGGTTTGTCGGCAATGTCAGCGGTCAGCCGGACGGCGATACCGAGATCTTTGTCGGCACTTGTTGGACGATAAACGCCGCAGAACAATTGGGCCAGCGCGTAGTGATAAGCGGCCCGGATATACAGCGCACTGCCTTCGATCCGCTGTTTACGGCTTTCGTCCGTGATGCTGATCTTCGGCAATGCGTCCAGGATCACGTTGGCGTATTCGATCGCATTATAGGGCGCCATATAGTCAGTGCCGAGCAGCTTGCCATATTTCTGCCAGGTGTAGAAATTCCGCTGGTATTCCAACAAGGCATTATAGTCGCCGGGCTTCAGGTAGTAATTGTCCGAAGCGATCTCTCCGGCCAAAGGATACCGCGCATTGATAAAATTATAATTGTTCAGGATACCTTCCAGGTCCTCCGGCGTGGACGGCGTGGCGATGCTCTGGTCCGGCTTGGCTTCCAGGTACTTTTTGCAGGAATTGAGGGTAAAGCAGGTCAGCAGACTGACCATTACGCATGGATATAGGAGTTTGGGACTTATTTTCTTTTTCGTGTGTTTCATGGGTTCAGCATTAAAGGTTGATCTTCATACCGGCAGAATAAGTGGCCGGGGTGCGGATGCCATAGATAAAGTCCGGGTCTACCCCTACCCTATTGGCCTTCCAGAGCATCAGGTTCAATTGGTTCGCATACAGATAAAATTGTATGGAGGAAAAACCGGTTCGTTGCTTGGTGAGCGGTATCGTATAACTCAAATACAGGTCGTTCAGCTTGATGTTATCGGCCCGGTCGACATTGATCTCCGCAAAACGGTAGAACTGGTCACGCAGGGCGTCGCCTGGATAACTGAACGAAGGCACGTTCGTATGCGCCTCATCGCCCGGCTGTTGCCAGCGCTGCCCAAAATCCTGGTAACCGACACCGTTCTGGACCAGTGTGCTGAAGTTGGTGGTCGGCTTGCGGAAATAATAACCGAAGCGATAGCCCAGCGTTACAGCCATCGAAAAGCGTTTCCAGTCCAGCGTGTTCCGGAAGGAGCCAAAGAATGGCGGTACCGCGGGGCCGCTGATCACTTGCTGATCGATCGGGTTGGTGGCAATGGCGGCATAGTCCTTGCTGACCTGCCCGTTCACGTAGCCCTGCGGGTCGCCGGTCTCCGGGTCGAGCCCCGCCCAGCGGTAGCTGGCGACGGTATATGGGTTTTGGCCGAGTTCCGGGAAGATGAACGTACCGTCGCTCACATAGCCCTCCGCAGGTGGCGAACTGAGGTTTTTGGTGACCTTGTAACTCACATAGTTGAACAGGATCATCGAACGCCATTTGACCGCCCGGTCGATGTTCAGCGTATTCAGCACGACGTCCATGCCCTTGGTGAAGATGGCCGCCGAGTTCTGGTTGGCATTGGAGAACCCGGTCGTTGGATCGATCTCCACGCCATTGATCAGGTCGGTCGAATGCTTGGTGTAGTATTCTACGGAACCGCTGATCCGGCGTTGGAACAGGCCGAGGTCGACACCGGCATTGAAGGTCTTGACCTGCTCCCAGCGCAGGTGCGGGTTGGGTGGTGCAGCGACGCCTACGGACGGCAGGTTGACAGGCGAACGGGAAGCATTAGCATAGCTGATCCGCGTCAGTGCCGACTCATTGGGCGACAGGTTACCGCTGGACCCATAGGTCATGCGCAGGTTCAATTGCGGCAGCCAGTTGACGTGATAGAACGGCTCCTGGTCGACACGCCAGAGCAGGCCCGCTGACCAGAGCGGCACCCAGCGCTGGTTGGTCGCCACCCCGAACAGGTTCGAGGCATCCCGCCGCGCGCTGCCGGATATGGTGTAACGGTCCTTGTAGGTATAGGACGCGTTCGTGAAGACCGATACGAAGCGGTTGACATATTGCGTAAAGCGGTTGCCATTGAAAATATAGGCATCACCATTGATACCGGCGTAGGTCGGGTACAGATTCGCATAGTCGACCGGGCTTAGCGTTAGCGTGTTCTCATCATAGCCATAGGTGGTCTGGTAGGTGGTGTTCTGCCGGGTCTCCCGTACCTCGGCTCCGGCGATAGCCGAGATATAATGCGCTTGCCAGCGGTGATCCGCGCTGAGTTGGCCCCGGAAGGCTTGCTGCTGGTTCCGGCCCTCGGTGGTCGTCAGAATCGCTTTTTTTGGAACGGCATAGGTCAACTGATCGCCGTTGAACTGCGTGTAGGTGTTGATCAGGTCCCGGGTGGCATAGGCATTCAGATTCGCCAGTTGCCTGGCATCGTTACGGGCATACTGGTATTGGTATTTCAGGTCGGCGCTCAGCCAGGGCGCGATCCGGTAACTGCTGCCCAGGTTGACCAGGATGTCCATGGCTTTGCTGGTATTGTCATTATTGGCCAGTTCCTGCAGCGGCCGATACTTCCAGTCCAGTAGTTTGCCCTTGCCTGCCGTGTCGGTGAAGGCGCCGCTGTGGTACAGGTCGACCACCGCCGGGCTGCCGTCGGGGTTGACCAGCCGGGCATAGGGCGCCAGGGTATTGTTATAGCCTTTAAAGCCAGTGTAGTCGCCGGGACTGTTCGCCGCGCCCTTGCTCCGAGTCAGGATCATATCGCTTTGCAGTTGCCACCTGGCCGTCAGGTTCACCTGCTGGTTATAGCGCAGCGTCAGCCGGTCATTGTTGTTACCGCGGAGCGTGCTATTGTTGCGGTCATAGCCCGCCGAAAGCAGGTAGCGGTTATTGGAACCCGCACCGGTCAGGTTCAGGTAATATTGCTGGGCCACGGCGGGCCGGTAAAGGTAACGCAGCATGTCCTGCCGGACGTCCTGCTGACGGAATGCTGCCAGTTGGGCATCGGCCTGCGCTGTCGTCAGTTCACCGTTTCGGGCGCGGTTCAGCACTTCGGCCACAGGTGGCACGCCCGGGAACGAGGGGTCGTTCAGGGAGGCGTCGTAGTAGCCTTGCTGGAACAGGTAGCGCTGCAGGTCGACCGCTTCTGCGGGGCTGAGCTGATTCGCCCTCATCAGGTCGGGTTTTGGCGACAGGCTGGTGTTCGCGGTGAAACTGACGCGCAGCGGCTGCCCGGCTTTGGCCTTTTTCGTCGTGATGACGATCACGCCGTTGCCCGCCCTAGCGCCCCAGATCGAGGCGGCAGCAGCGTCTTTCAGCACCGTCACGCTTTCGATATCATTGGGGTTGATGTTGTTGATGTCACCCGCATATGGGAAGTTATCCAACACGATCAGTGGTGCGGCGGCATCATAGTTCAGCGTGCTCAGGCCCCTGATTTGGATCGTGCGCTGCTGGGTGTCGTGGTTATCGAACAATAATCCGCTGGTCACGCCGTCCAGCCGGCTGAGTATATCGGGGCTGACCCGCTGGTCGAGCAGTTGCCGGTCCACCTTATTGAACGAACCGGTCGCCCGTTCCTTGGGAATGTCCTGGTAGCCGGTACTGATCACCACTTCCTGCAATTGAGTGACCGTATCGGCTAGGGTGATCTTGACGGGGATGCTGCTGTTCGATCGGATGATGGTATAGGTGGTCTTGTAGCCGACATGGGTCGCCTTGATGGTGTCCGATGGCGGGAAGAATAGAAAGCGGAAATGGCCTTCGCCGTCCGTTGCGGTGGTGCTGTGGCGTTTCATGGATTCCAGGCGAACACCTGGCAGGGGTTTGCCGTCCGTCGAGCGTACTTCGCCGTAGATCGTATAGGGATCTTGTGCACTGGCCTGGTAACTGATCGCGCTGAGCAGGATCGTTATGATATAGATCAATGAGATAGGTTTCATGGCGTCAGTCGGTCTTTTCTTTAACATGGATACGTTCGCCTGCGATCACTTTAGCGATGTGCTGCGGGGTGACCTCTTCCTTGCCGGTGATCGCCAGGATCTTGCCGTCCTTGCCTATCCAGATGGTATGGGGTACCGAGCGGAACTTGAAGTATCGCTTGACCGTGGTATCGGCCATGACGATCGGGAGTTTAAAACCGTTCTTTGACCAGGCTTTGGTCCGGTCGATGACCACTTGGATGGCTTTGCGGCTGTCCTGCCCCGAGGGGTTGACCAGGATGACCTGTAGTTGATCGGGATAGGCCCTTTGCAGGGAGTCGAGTTCCGTAAAGCCTTCGATGCAGGCGGAACACCAGGTGTTCCAGAGGTCCAGCAGGACGACCTTGCCTTTTAACTGGGCCAGGTCGATCGTTTTGGCTTTAGTGTTCATAAGGTTCTGCAGGCGCAGTTCCGGCATCTGGTCGCCGGGATGCAGGTACATTGGCTTGGATCGGGTTTGTGCCTGGGCCGGTAAGTAAAGGCAAAGCGCGGCCAGGACACTCGTGAGTATCGTTTTTTTCATGGGATCATTTAAGATTTTGAAAGGATCTGTTAAGGAAATGGGATGCGCGATAACGGCGGCCCGCAGGAGCTTAACTATTAACTGATCGCAGGCCTGCCGTTATCGGTAGGTCATTCGGGCGGGCAGATGAGCAATACCCAAAGTGTGTTTTTAGTCATCGCTTTGAGTGATCTGGTTGTCGGAAAGGGTTTGGTTCACTTCTGCCTGGTGGTAGATCTTGGCGACCAGCGCAAGCAGTTGCTGCAGGTCGGGGTCCTGGTGCAGTTCTTCCTGGGTCAGATCTTTTTGTTTGGCCAGGTTTTGCTCGAACCAGCTTTGCAGCTCCTGCTGGAACTGGGCATAGGGAACCGTTTGGAAACGGTCCATGATGTCCGTCAGGGTGGTGAAGGATGGTTTTTGATTGAAATTCTGTTCTTCCATGAGCATTGATCTTTAAAAAAGCCAAAACAAAGGAGTCTGTACAGATAGGAAATACATTAGGCGTGACACCCAACCTATCGCTTGTGAGGCCCTGAGAAGCCCGGGAACGAATAAGCGGGCGCCACGCCTAAGGCATGGACGCATACCACTTATCGCCTTGTTCCATTGAAATTTCTCAGGTTTCACAAGCAAGACTCAAAGTGCGAACTGCATTCAAGAAAGTCCGCAAATGTATGTGTTCTTTTAAAAGCTATACATTTTTATTATCCAATTATTTATAAATATAGAGAATATATCTACAAATATAAAATTAAAACACTCATATAGATTTTTTTTACATCCTGAGAATGTTGTGAGATATTTTTAGAAAAAAAAACAGTTTTGCAGAAAGAAACTTTAACGAGATTGGGATTATTCTTAGCTAAGAAATCAGTGAATAAGGCGGATGTAGCCCGTAAAACTGGCATATCAACTTATCGTTTAAGTCAATTATCCATCAACTTAAAATCACAACTGCGGGTTGATGAAATGTATTTGATCGCCTTGGCTTTGGAAATAGATCCGTCTGAGATTTTAGCATTTGTTTGCAAGGACTTAACATTACCTAAAAAGTGATTTAAAACATGCTGGCGATGCCTTCGGCCCCGGCTCTTCGCTGTATCTGCTGCGCAGGATGCCGCTGCGATCCCTATCGCTTTTATACTAACGCTTTTTCAAAATTTGCACTTCTATATTATTTTTTTCTCACGTGTAATGAATGATAATGTTCAGTTATTCCTTAACGAACTTAAACAAGGAATTGATGCACCGGAACTGGTGCTAGAACAATGTAAATTTTAATGGTGATGGGGAGCGATCGATGAGATCCGCAAGCTTGTCCACGAAATGATTCACCGCGAGTGGAAGAAGGGCACATCAATTGTCCGGGCTCGGAAAGCCTGATCACGGCGGGGTTTTTTTGAGACGTCTTGGGATGATGGCAGTTCGATGAGGTAATCAAATTAAATGGGTGCCAAGTACCAAGCGTTTCATCGAAATTTCCAATCATTATGGCGTTGCCTTTGTCTATAATTATTAAGAACTTGGAATGCAGATCTAAGGATAATCAACTTACTGGGATGGGCGCCTCACTGAGATCGATCTGGATGATATTGACTTTAACCAGAAAATATGACGAGTAAAAAAATGTCATTAAAAATGAAATGGATGATGGCGAATGGAAAATTTTGGAAACATTGCTGGACTGGAAGAAAGAAGTGATTCACCAGGCCACGCAACCCAAAAGATGAAATAGGAAGGCTATTTAACGGGGTCACTTTTTCTTGAACTGCTTCAGCAAGCTTTCCGGCAACAGATAGAGATTGCCTTTTGTCCTGGTTAGGGCAACATAGAGTTTACTTCGGGTTTGCGAAGGAAGTCCTTTAAGTTCTCCATCTTGGAAAGACTTCCAGGTCTTTCCGTTCATCACTACACATACATCTTGATACCGGTCTTCACCTTTTGATTCACCCCAATTTTTTGAATAACAATCGTAGTGGTAATGCGCTTGGTAGAAAAGCTTTACTACAGAATTGTCGCGGAACAGAACTGCCGCGTCAGCAGCAGAGCTAATGTGAATAATACTGCTACCTCCGGATCGGTGAGAACCGATCGTGATGCCCAACTGTTCTTCTACAAATGCACAGATCTCCGGATTACAGCGATGGCTTTTACTTAGGGTTTTCTTATCAAGCCTAAGTCCTAGGGACTCAAATCGCGCGACATATCTTTGAAGATCATCATGCAACGTCCCATTAACATTACCGTCCCGGCTGGTATCGTAGGTGTGCTGGAAAAAGTCACCCACGAAGAGTTGTTCGAGACTTGCACTTACCAGCGTATCTAAAAAATTAAAATCATTGCCTGCAAAATCCTGCACTTCGTCGATGAAGATCTGGTCAAAATACCGTTCCAGTCTGGTTTTCACCTCTGATAAAACATTCTTGCGTTTGAGCGTCAACGCAATCCGGTTGCTATAAAGCCTTCCGTAGCGGTCGACAAGCTGATCGTCGCCCTTGGCGAAACGGTCCGGGTTCGGTAGCCAGTTGATACCTGCCGAGCCCATTTTTAAAGAAAGTAATGGCCGGTAACAAAATGAGTACAGGAATGTGTAGTAGGTAAATAAGCTGATATTTTTCGGGTGATAACCGAATCGCTTAATTATTGCGGATCGCAGATTTCGCTCGTTTGTGTTGGTATAGGTCAGGATCAACGTGCGCCGATCTGCACACAAGCGGTCGACCAAAAGTGTTGTTTTACCGGAACCGGCGACCGCGAGCATCAAAGTCTTAGCCATTCGATCGCCTCTTTAATATAACCCGGCGTCTTGATCTGTCCCGGCTTTTGTTCGATCAGCTGATATGCCGTCTCGGATTTCTGGCAAAGCATGTATTCAAGCACCGTGAGTTTTTTCCTTTTCGTACTAAAAAGTTCATCGCAGATGCTTTTGTTCATGGTGTACAATATATACTCGAACGTACGCAGTGTGTTATCCTTTTCACCAAAAATCCTTAGGTAGGGATCTGGGTATTCCGAATAATTATCAACGCAGTGCGTATCATAATCACCGTCATTATCCCGGATGACCGCAGTTTTTATCCCTAATATTTTAGCCACGTCTAGATAACGCTTAAAGCTGATACCACCGACCGAAATGACATGCACCAGGTCGGCGTCTAGGGTGCTTTTGGTGACCTCTTCGTAGAACTCCGACATCAGCATATATTCGGCATCTCCTTCCACCAGGATAACTTTCTGCGATAAAATGTATTCAACCACATTATTGTCCGGAGCCTTGATAAAGAATTTGGCGGTTTCTTCCCGTAAATGCTCCAAAAGCATTGGCTGTTTACTGTTGACATGAATGAGGATTGATCTGCGAAGGTCGAGGCGCGTGCTAACCAAGGTGTTGTGGGTTGTGATGAACAATTGGATCTGTTTTGCCGCCCGGATCATATCAATCAACAACTTCATATGATGATGGCTCAAATGATTTTCCGGTTCCTCCAGAAGTACGATATCCATTTTTTCATTGGCTCTGCCGAGCGCAAATTTGGTTTTGATAAAGCACTGGCGACCTTTGCCTTTATTATCGATGGAAATATCTCCCTCCATTAGCGTAAGATCTGTCTCAAGTGAATCCTTGATACCACTCTTAACAGCAAACGCAAAATCCGGCAATCGTTTATTTATATCTTTTAAGACGTTGCTTTTGAAGTCGGACTTGTACCGTCGATACTCATTCTGATGCAAATTTTTCTCCGATCCGCTAGCATTAATGCGATAAACCGAGCGGATATATTCACGCATCGCGTACTCGTTATTGATCTGAGAATTATCAATAAATACATGGTTGACATAGTTACGGTGGCTTGAATAGGCCCGGCCGTCGAACGTTTGAAAGTGGACTTGGTAAAATTCAAACGGAAAATTGGGGCGTTCCTGCCGCAATACGGATAAAATCTCTTGCCCATAGTCAGGGTCCGGCTTGCAGACCATTCGCATACCGTCGCAGCTGACCTCCCGCAAATTAACCTTACCGTTCAATTCATAATTTTCCTGTTCTGTAAGGTAAACATCGACGATCAGCTCCGGCAGATCACCGACCAATTTCTTACCACTAAGAAAAGTAGCCACCGCTTCACTGTTGAACAAGCTTTGCAATCCTATATTTTCTACTTTGGTACGACTCCCACTTAATACCAGGTCGATCGCGAGCAAAATAGAACTCTTTCCGGTTTCATTATCACCGATGAGTACGTTCACATCCGGTTTGAAATCAATAACGAATTCATCAAATCGTTTGAAGTTTTGAAGACGGACCTGGATAATATTTCTCATGAATGGTCAGGTTAAAAATTAAAACTACGATTTTATTGGCAATTATTATCAGCATACCGATTGACGGAAGTCCTATTTTGCCAATATTGTTGCGATATACTCAATTTAGACAATCCTCATTTTTATTATTATTTTTGTTTATGAGCCAATTCGACCTATTCGGAAATTCTGCAGGAAGTGCCAGCCAATCCGGCCCGCCGGACCGAATAGTTAAAATTGCCAACGGGGAATATCGTTTCTTGCCCGAATTTTATACCATGGTGGAAAGTGACCGTTACTTTCGCGTCCTGATGGAGCAGGCCGAGTGGAAGCAAGAATCAATGAAGATGTATGGCAAGACCATCCTGTTTCCCCGACTCACCGCCTGGTACGGCGAAACGGATAAACCGTATTCTTTTTCCGGGATCACATTGCAACCCTTACCCTGGCTGCCCGAGTTGCTGGAGATCCGAGATCGGCTTCAGGCGCTTACAAAGACCTCCTTCAACAGCGTATTGCTTAACCTTTACCGTAGTGGGAATGATTCTATCTCCTGGCATACCGACGCGGAGCCTGAACTAGGAAAAGACCCGGTCATAGGGTCTGTTAACTTCGGTGCCACAAGGACCTTCCAACTTCGTCACAAATACACGAAAGAAAAGATTGATATCGATTTAACCCACGGCAGCGCCCTGATCATGCAGGGGCAGCTGCAACATTTTTGGCAACATCAGTTGCCCAAAACCAGCAAACCGGTAAATGACCGGATCAATCTGACTTTTCGTTATATTAAAAATACCTAAATGCCTTATTATTTCGAACTCCCTGATATTCGTCAGTTGACGATAGCGCAGCAAGCAGTGCTGAACGATCCGGGTTCAGTTTCCGTTTATGGCGGACCTGGTACCGGTAAAAGTATCACGTCCCTTTGGCGCCATATTCGTAATTACGATACCGGTGCCAAAGAAAGCCTGTTGTTGACCTATACAATGCCGCTGGTCGCCTACCTTGCCGGGGCAGCACGAACAATTAATGACGATGCAGCCGATAATATAGCCAAAACACAATATTGGTTACAGCACGAAGCAAAACGATATGAGGAGATTATTATTGATGAGGCCCAGGATCTATCGGAAGATGTTTACCTGCAGGTAAAGCGGTACGCGAAAGCAATTTCCTATGGCGCTGATGACCAGCAAAGCATCTATCCCGGCCAGGCAACGACACAAGAAGACCTTAAAACACTTTTCCCCGGCACTAAATCTTATCCGCTGGACGAAAATTTCCGGAACTCGTACGAGATCCTGCGATTTGTCCTGGCGGCTTTGCCGAACAAGATAATTCCTCTGAATACCATGAATACTGCCAGGACGAAAAGAACAACCAACATTAAACCACGCATACTGGTCACCGGGTGGAGTAGTCGGAAACAAAGTGATGCCATCATCGACTTGATTGGCCGCTTTCATTCCGAAAACCATAATATCGGGGTTCTTGTGCCGTTCCCTAATGATGTGGAAGCGACCTACGAATTGATCAGTCCTCATTTCGAATGTACGAAATACCATCACCTTATCCACGTTCTTCCGCTTATAGAAAATGTGCACGTTACGACTTATGCTTCGGCCAAAGGCGTGGAATTTGATACCGTCATCATGCCGCAATTCGAACATATGCGGGATTATATCAAAACGAAATATGCGGCAACGGAAAGCCATTATTATGTTGCGTTGACGAGAGCCCGAACAAATTTATTTCTCATAGCTGCGAAGAAACCTTCCGATATCAGCAGCACCACTTATGAACTTGATATTCTATGAATGAAATACAGCGATATTACCTTCCGGTCAGCACAGGCAGCCTCCCGCATTATTTCGGGAAGGCTATTATCCTGCCTGCCCGTTATTACGAGAACAAGCCGCGAGATCCGCAAGACCAGTTAAAGAACGGTCTTATATTAACAGTCGATAAATGGAGCACGGCTACAGATTGTATTATTGAAGTGGTTTGCACCCACGAAGAGCAAATAGCTATGACGCCTGTTAACGACAGTCTATCTGTTTTCCTTTATAGCGGAGCAATACCTATCTCAAGAGTTGCGGCAGTTTATTTCAAAGATTTTAAACAAGCTGAAACAACGCAATGGAATATTAATAGTGCAACAGCATTTCTGCCAGATCATCTGATTAACATCGACACGAAAACTGACGCTTTAAATCGGTTCGCCGTCCCAAGTCTAATTAGTGAAACAAGCGTTCCCATGCAGGACCTGACTGAAAAAGCTAAGCGGTTTGATATTCTTCTTGGTGGTCTTGCATTTTTAAAAGCGGCCGCAAGGAAGCCGGAGAATTTTCCCAAGGATTATTTTGCGGTTCTATCACATTTCAATGCTACGATCAAATCACAATTATTAAAAGCGGTAAACCAAAAGCAAGCGACTTTTAACGACCAACTGACTGCAGTCTTTTCCAATAAGAAATCACAGTGGTCGGATATACAGCCGATGCTTTTTGATGAAGTATCTGTTTCAGTCGTCGAGGCCGCAGCACGTAAAGCCAAAGTAAGTCTGGAAAAAAAATACGGAATGATTGAGCTTAACAAATTAACCCGCGTGCCAAATCTTTATTTGCTGGCGCTGCTGGCGACCTATGGCAGCAATAAACCAAAAAACCTACAGGATTTGATCTCTGGCGTTTTAGGTAGCAGTTCGATCGACGAGGAGAAGGCAGAGGAAATCGCCCTGATTTTTGGCTTAAATACACGTTACAGCGGACTGCGCAATTCCTACAACGGAAAAGAATTGCCTGTGAAATTCAAATTGCAATCACAGTTGGATTATTATAGCATCGAAAGCATATATCAATATACTTTTTGCGCGCAGAAGGAAAGTGGGAATTACGATTATATTGACGCTATCGCACAAAATATCCCTACACCTGATCAACCGAAAGCTTCTGTTTCTTTTTGGATTCTGGATACACCTGTCGTAGTAAAAAAAAAACAGGACCTGGAGGGCGAATTGCTCGACGACTTGCAGCAATCGTATCCTGGTTTGCACGATTTGTTAGAAAGGATAGTCCGAAAAGCGGCGCAGGGAGCAATGAAAACACTTAATGAAAAAGACCGTTATATTGATGAGCTGCAACAGATCCTTAAAGCTAAAGAAAAAGAACTAGAGGCACATTTAGTGAAAGCGCAGGTTCAATCTTCTATTACCACCAGTATACAAACAGACGGCCTGGAACAATTGGAATTTAAAGCCTTGAAGGCACTTGCCAGATCCAAAAAGGTACCGGCAAAAGCTTATCAAGATATCAAGCCGACACAAGAAGGCTTTTCTGAATTGATCACTCTTATTCGAAGTCATCAAACCTTACTGTGAAATGACGCTTTTCGACCGCCTCATGGGTGCAACCGGCAATGCCAGTACCCTCGACCAATTTCTGGCACATAATGCCGAGGAGATCATTGATTGGTTCAATCGACTGCCCCATGTAGAGCTCGCCTCCATCCAACAAGGTATCCGGCAGCTTGTGCTATTAAATTTAAACTTACTGGAGGGTTTACCCCAAACTGCGAGCAACCTGGCGTTTTTAGTGATGCTGATGGAGAAAGCGGAACAGTTGGGTGAGATTGCGGTTTTCCGGCTACTGTACACGCATATTGAACGATCGCCTTTTGATATCGGACATCGATTAAAGGCTGTCTCTCTTTACCTTGAAATTCCAAAGGATGCAGATCGGTACGTTAGGCTGTATCCCGGAATCTTCGAACTCCTCGAATTGGCTTACATAGAAGAAGAAGATTCAGCGGATAACGTGCTCTTCACTATCGTCAATTATTATCTGCAACTTATCGATAACTGCGGCGAATTCAATCCCGCGGCTCCGGCCGCTATCCGGACCGCTATCGGTGCTTCATTACGCGATAACGAATCATCATTTCTCAACTGTCCACTGATCTATAGCGTACTCGAGACGGATCTCGACGATATGGTTGCAGCTTCCACCCATATCCGTTCCCTTCTGGACACCTATCTCGAACGAACGTTACCGGTAATCAGCGTTTCCGAGGGGATGCTTGTCGAAGAGCATACTGACTACAGCGAGCAATTGAAGGAAGTGGATGCCGAATTCATGGCCATACGTGAAATATCGGTTGATAAACACCAACGTAATCCTGAAGGGAAACGGTTCTACGATGGATTGCAACGGGGCACAAAAATTCTTGACGATGAACGTGAGTTGTTTGCCTACATGGTAGCAATGGGTAAAATGCACGCTGCAAAACTAAACAGCGCTTTTGCAAGCATTGATCTGACCGGCGTCAGCGGTCCTGTAAGCATCATCGACTGGGGCTGCGGGCAAGGCACTGCTACAATGGTGTTGTTAGACCACCTCGCAAACAAAGGCATCGAACTAGATATACACAACATTTTATTGATCGAACCCTCGAAAATCGCAATCGAAAGGGGCAGTCTCCACACGCTGAAATTTAACGACACTGTTCGACTAGTAACGATCAATAAATTGATAGACGGTGTCAGGCCGGATGATCTCAACGGCCTTGAGGGTACTACTATCCATCTTTTTGCCAATATTTTAGATATGGACGTCATTGCCCTAAAGCCGCTGACAGATCTTATTAAAGATAATTTTCCAGGTGATAACCTTTTTGTCTGCACGAGCCCATACCTTAACGGAACTAAAACAAACCGCCTGGATACTTTTTTGACCTCATTCAAAGGACACAACCTAAAAGTGCTGATGCGTAAGGATAATGCCAAAGGGAGTTGGATCAATAATTGGTCAAGAGTTATCCGGGTCTTTACGGCATCATTATAAGGCTACGGCTTCTATATAAGAGATTTGTGTGCGCCTTTAATACTTAGATCAATTGTGCTATATCAGTTTGCACTTTCCAAGTACAAAGCGAAGGAAAGCGTGCCAATTGAATTTCTTGAGGGAAAAAATTAAGAGGACATATGAGAGGATGTTCTATTTCCAATCCATATTGATGATTACTTGTTCGGAGCGCGTAAATATGATATGTGACCATTAGACATGGAGGATGAGTATTAAAAAAATATTGGAAAATTAAGGTCATTGAACACAATTGATTATGGTCTATTTATGAATGATAGCATTTCTTATACTAAAGAGTTGATAGGAGTATATTTTAAATTGATCAAGGCCTCCATGAGGAACATTAGAGGCTATAGAACTAATTCGTTACCTGAATCATCTCCGCTTTCCAACTTTAATTTTTTGATCAGTGCATTGCTCTAAGAAACTATAATCTCCGTTCATCAATGCGTCACCGATGAAAATCTTACTTAATATTTAAGAACTCAAAGCCGTTGTTTCTGGCGATCGTCACCATCGGCTGTATTTGTTCGTATACCCGTTGATGGTCAAAGAGTGTAATGTCGGGCACAATGGTTAGAAAGTCTTCTAAAAACCTATGCTTGGGGGCTTTAAATTTGATTATTTCTAAAGCGGATGTCTGCAATTTAAAGTAAGGCTCAAAATAATACTCTAATGGCGGCAATTTGTCACTTTTAGAATTATTAAAAGACCGATCTGCCGGGATAAGGTTCCACATCAGATCATGCGATACAAACGCATAAGGTAGGAAGTGTTCCACAGCGTAGTCGCCGATAATTAGTTTTTTGTTGGTGTATATACAGTCTACACTGCCTAATTCGCCAATCACGATATCCCAGAACTTGCGCTGTTCGTTCAAAGCCTTTCTAACGGGAAGCTTGATGAGTTTATTAGGGGATATCCGGTACATTCGGGTTCCTCGACTGCAGGTAAATAGCCAGGTTCCAGTAACAAAAATCGCGAAGCATCTTTACATTGCGTTGCAGGTAATTTACCCATCGGGGATTAATCTCAATATGGTCGTTATAAAGGGCATATGGACATTCATTAGTGAACGACTGAGAGGCCGCCTCCGCCCCTCGTCGATCGCTTGCTGAGAACCATGGACTAAGAAAACGGTGTGGGACTTCGGCATTGAAATGACGCAACGTTTTATAGGTTACCGGATGCGTGCTGGTATTCAACTGGTTTACCACCGCGCTTCGTGAGGTATCGATCGTCAAGGGCTCGATCTCTCTTAATACTTCGATCGCCTGTTGGATCTTATCTTGTTTACCCAGCGATACGTGAAAGTAGTTGACAGTGAACCAGGCATGGCCAATCATTTCCGCGAACAGATGTTGTTTATCGATCTTGATCTCGCCCTGCTCCACGCAGTTCAAAATGCCCAGAAACCAGTAAAACTTATAAGTTAACACCGTGCTTTTAAAACAGGCAGCTAAGCGATGTACGGGTAATCCTTCTTGTTCTGGCAAATGCGTCATTGCAGTGATCTATATCATGGGTTTGCTTGCCCATGCATCTACCCGGGATTTAAAGGGCGGCAGATCAAAGCTTTCCTCGATCCGATTGATGATACTCAACAGCTCTTCGCTTGTTTGGAGGCCTGGTGATCTTTCTGCCAGCAAGCTACACAACTGCTGGATATCATAAGCGTTACATAAACTTTCATGGGCATTCTGGAACATGTTGAGGTCCCGGAACGCGTTATAGGCTACCAGGCTGTAATATTGATTGCGTTCAAATAAGGCAACAAAAGCCGCTTTATCCTGGGATATCTTCTTCAGGCCGGTAGCCATCAGTAGATTGACGCGCCTGGCCAAAAAATGCTGCCCTATATGAAAAGCGGCGGAAGCCAATAATATAGGGATCTGATTGACTACGGCATACGAGTAGGCATCCTCAACGGCTTTTTAAGCACCTTCAATCAGCTGGTGAAGGTCTAAGCCCCGTCGCTGTATCTCTGCGACGGGCATGGGACAACCCATCGCTTCTTTGAAACTGACCTCGCGATATAATGCGGCTTCAGCACGTACAGCGAAATGGAATTGACTGTCGGCATGGTGGCAGCGTAGTATTTGTTTTTCATCTTCAGCAACATCAGCGGCTTCGATCTCCTGGCCGAGCGATGTTACCTGTTTTTCAATATCGTCGGCTAACTTACCGTTTTCCATGCCTTTGATGAGTTCAAAGAACAGCATATTGATCTTTAGATGAAGCTTATTGTAATAGTTTTCTGTCTGGTCTGCATTGGTCCGGAACTCGTTCAGAAAATAGTCATGATCGATGTTGCCTTTCATAAATTCTACCCGCGAGGCGGAGTATTCTATCAGTGCTTTGCTTTCACCTTGCATCAACTCCGGCATTTTACGTGCTTTACGCAGGTAGTAATTCGCATCGATAAGGTTGCCCGTTCGGGTATAAGTGATCGTTGCCAGAAATACCAGCATTGATGAATTAATGAGCCGGCTACGGTTGACCAGCCCCAGCAAGTGAACTAAAATGGCATACTCTGCTTCATTGTAAAGAAAGTTACCGTAGGTTTCCAGAAAAGCGGCGACCTGTTCGGGGTCTTTCTGATTTAAAGTGACCTCGGATCGATCCGCATTCGGCCCTAAAAAAGTGATGTTGAATTTTTGCCCATGTTCTTTGATGAGCATATCGCTGTTCTGATGACGCTTTAAAAACTTTTCATGTAGCAACGGCAATACGTTCTTATCGAGGGATTGCAGCGGGACAAGGATATTTACACTATCCTGCTCGCGCCAGCCTTCGCGTGACGGATGATCATCTAACCGGCGTACCACTTCATCTACATAGTCGAAATAGCATTGCTGTTCTGTTTCATCATATAACGCGATGATCCCGTAAGCCGGGGGCCGTTTGGCCAGGTAACCCAAACGGGAGGTCTTAAAATTAAAAGAGATATAGGATTTCTCCTCGCTTCGGATCTTTCGAAATGCGACCGCACTTTTGATCTGCACCGGAAACTTTTTGGAGGAAGCTCCCTGACCACCAACAATCAATTCGACATCCAGGTCAACACCGAGATCGGGATTTTCTTCCCGATAAGCGAATCCATTTTTTTCGCTGAATATCCCCTTGACAAAATGCACAGATTCCTGGCTTCTCTTGGCATTATCATCAATAATCGGGTCATCATAGAAACTCATATGCGATAAGGGTTATCTAAGGACTAATATCATAAAAAAATAATTAGTGCGTTGCCTTCAGCCCATGTCGTTCACTATATCTGCTACGCAGGATGCTGCGGCCGTCATTAACGCTTGCACTTGATTTCCCCTTTCACTCAAATAAAGTGCGCTGAATATTAAAATATTACCGCATCATTATCTTGACTTTACTATACGTGATAGAAGCCTTTAACCTTGATCAATCGTGAAAATTCAGTTATTCACCGAGGTAAAAAATACTTGTGGATCTAATTTCCTTCCAAAACGTTCGAAGAATATTTTACACATTATCCAAGTAAGTAATAGAAGCTATTTATCCAACAATATATTATATCTACAGAGGGCTTGTAAGAAATATTAAATACATCGTAATATTTAAAGATTTTGGATGACTACGTCACGGCCCACGCTTTCTGGGAACATAATAAATTTAAGATCAGTTAGTAAAGGCCCTTTCTGATGTGAGAATATCCGCGCTGAATCCAAACTCGAACGTCCCGAATCTATAAATCACCTGATGAAATTGCCTTTGATAAAAATTAAATATAAAAAAATAAATTTGCACATGTCGGATATTCTTACAACATTTGTCTTAAATATCCGACGTTATGGTAAATATAGATGTTCAAGCCATTGAAGATGCGATTCTTGAGGAGATCGAAAAGTTAAAGGACTTGCCTACCATAGATCCTGAAGCAAAAATCGATAAAGACAGTAAGCCGGGAATGATTGGGCTTAGTAGCAATGTATTGGTGACTGTTTCAGGATTTTTGGAGGAGATACTACAGGTCGAAATACCGCCGACCTGCTATATTTTTCGAGATAGCGACGGAATTAGAGAATTAAATATTAGAGAAGCGGCTGAAAAACTGCAAAAAATAGCGAAACCATGCAAAACAACTTAGTAACTGAAAGGGAAAAAATAGGTAATCGTATAAAAGATGCACGGATAATTTCTGGGCTGTCACAGGCACAAGCCGCTACCAAACTAAATATCCCACGGCCTTCGATCTCAGAGATTGAATCAGGTAAACGAAAAGTCACTGCGGAGGAAATCATCCAATTTGCGGCCTTGTATAAAGTGGACAAATCTTGGCTATTACTTGAAGATGAAGACAAAGACCTTAAAATGAATGAACATGTACTATTTGCGGCAAGGGAACTAAATAAATTGAAGCCTGAAGATCGAGACAAGGTTATCGATATTATAAAAATGCTGCCCAAAAAATAACCGAATCGATATGAGAGCGTTACAAATGCAAGCGATTAAAAAAGCTGGACAGATCAGGGCGAAGCTTAAACTAAACATGTTTGAGCCCGTGAACATCTTCGATGCTTGCGAGACCTTGGGTGTCGTGGTCCGTTTTGTCCCAGTAAGTATGGAGGGCATGTATGTTGTTAGAGAGGATGTAGCTAATCCAGATATTCTAATATCAAGTTTAAGACCGTTTGCAAGACGCGTCTATACATGCGGACATGAACTTGGCCATCATGTTTTTGGGCACGGTACGCGCATAGATGGCTTGACAGATGAAGGTGCAAGTAAAGCCGTATATGACGATGACGAATACCTTGTGGATACGTTTGCCGGGGCCCTTCTTATGCCGGTCGCGGGTATTGAGGCTGCTTTTAAAAAACGTGGCTGGAACATACGTAACGCTACACCAATTCAATTTTTTACGATTGCTTCTATCTTCGGTACTGGGTATAGGACATTGATTACTCATTGCAGAGTAAATGGTCTTATAAACGATCTTAAAGCGACAGGCCTGCAAAAAAAGGCACCCGGCGAGATGTTGAAAGAATTGATAGGCCCAAATGCAGTGAAAAGTCATTTTAAGATTATTGACGAAAACGCTGAAGTTGCAGTAGTTGATTTAGAAACAGGCGGTTATATTTTTTTACCGGAGAACACGGTCATCGAGGGAGACCATCTGAGCAAGTTAAAAAAAGCAAATGTTGGCGATGTTTTCATTGCTGTAAAACCGGGGGTAATTCGTGCGGTAGCGGGTACCAAAGGCTTTTTTATTAGGATACAAAATGCGGGATACAATGGTTTAGCGGAGTACCGCCATTTAGAAGATTAATTTAAGATAACTATGAGCAGTACGCCAATCGTAATAGAACATAATAATTTATCTGGTGCCTGGCATCAGATATTAAGATTACTTGTCAAAAGTCCAAACGGCGAATTAAGCCCCTTAGTTTTGACACTGACTGCGTTTGATGAATCTGAGGACATTAAAGCCGAAATTGTATCAAACCTAAAAGAGAAAAACGAGAGTTCGGATCGTAAAAAAAGAATGCCTAATATTCAAACGGTTTCGGAAACAATTTTTCCGCAATCCTTATATGAATTAGCCGGTTATGATCGAAACAGGCTTTATGCCATTTATAAAAAAAATCTGCCTAAAATTAAAAAGTTGGATTCTTCCAATCGGAACGGAACATATTTTTCACGCTTGATCGCTTTCGGTGAAGGTCATAGCTCAAAAAATCAATTGGAGATCATCATAAGGGCTCTGATCGACGAAAAGTCGCCACGTAGATCAAAATTACAGGCCGCAATATTTGACCCGTTTATTGATCATACTAACAGCGCGATGCAGGGTTTCCCTTGTCTCCAACATGTAACGTTTGTCAAGACCAAGGATGGTGGTCTGATTTTAAATAGTTTCTATGCAATACAGTTTTTTTATAAACGTAGCTATGGTAATTGGTTGGGATTGATCAACCTTGGAAAATTTGTTGCGAAAGAAGCTGGCTTGAGGTTTGAACGATTTAATTGTTTCATTGGTGCTGAAGCGCTAGAAAGTCAAAATATTAGTAAGACTGAAGCAAAAAAATTGTTGGAAAAGTTAGATGCAAAATTTTTTATATAAATCTAACTTTGCCGACTAAAAAATCGAAATATCACCAGGAGAAATTATTTTGAGAAATCAAGGATCTAATAGTACTATATCAAATCTAGTCATTCACATTCCGTTGTCTCCAGCAAAAACAACGGAGGTATATGACAGTTACTGGAAATTTGCAGCTCTTAGACAAGAGGCTTTTTTTAATCGTGTTGAAAATCGGGCGTTTCCTTGGTCAGTTGACCCTATCTTAAATCAGTATAAATTTACAAATGCCTACCGTGCAGCCGACCGGGTTAGTCAGTATTTGATCAAAGAAGTTATCTATAACAAGGATTTGCCGGAATCACCAAAGGAAATTCTGTTTAGGATAATCCTCTTTAAGCTATTTAATAAAATAGAGACATGGGAATTGTTAAAAAAACATTTTGGTCCGTTAACAATTGAAAATTATAATTTTAAACATTTTGATCGTGTGTTACATCAAACGATTGCCAGCGGTCGAAGGATTTATTCGGCGGCCTACATAATGCCATCAGGTCAATCTCGTTTCGGCTTTGAAAGAAAACACAGCAATCACCTTAAGCTGATTGAGCTGATTTTGGGAAATGAGACCGATGAACAGTTAATGGAAACAAAGACTATGCAAAAAGCTTTTGAGATCTTAAAAGGATTTCCAGGGTTCGGGGATTTTCTTGCTTATCAGTTGCTAATTGACATCAATTATTCGCCGATCTTAAATTTTTCAGAATCGGAGTTCGTTGTACCTGGTCCGGGCGCTAAAGGTGGTATAAGTAAATGTTTTTCGCATACGGCGGGACTTAGTTACATCGAAATTATTAAGTTGGTCACAGACCGGCAAGAAAAAGAATTTGATCGCTTAGGCTTAACATTTAAAAGTTTATGGGGCCGCCCGTTGCAATTAATTGATTGTCAAAATCTATTTTGCGAGGTTGATAAATATGCAAGGGTGAAGCATCCGGATATAAAAGGTGACAGCGAGCGTATCAAGATTAAGCAAATGTTTAAGCCCAATTTTTCTGATATAGACTTCTTCTTTCCACCAAAATGGGGTATAAATGACAGGGTAGTCAAGGTTCAAAATGTTGAAAATTTGAAAACTATATTATAATATCAATATTTCAATTACCTAAATTTGATAGGCTAACTATGAAATCGAATATTTATAAATTAAAATAACCCAATAATGTCATTCATCGGAAACGACAACCTTCAAACGTTATTAAACGGCGAATTAGAGGTCATTAAACCGTTTGACCCCACAAGGGTCAAAAATGGGGCTTATGAGTTATCTCTGGGCGCGGAAGTGTTTCTTACTGATTCGGAAAAGCGATCAGTAAAGCAGTTGTTGGAAAATGAAATGATAGAGATCAGACCTGGTCAATTCGCCTTATTGCTTACCAAAGAATATGTTAAAATTCCCAATAATAAAATTGCCTTTATATCTATTAAGGCTGGGATTAAGTTCGAGGGATTGATCAATGTTTCAGGTTTTCATGTTGATCCTGGATTCGAAGGAAATCTGTTATTTTCGGTCTATAATGCCGGACCTTCTAATATTAGACTTAGCAACGGAACTGCATACTTTCCGATATGGTTTGCTGATATAGATCAAGATTACCAGGACTATAAAGGTTCACATGAAAAACAAAAAAGGATACCCGACGGTCCTGTTAAGGCCTTAAGCCAAGGTGAATTGGCATCGCCAAATGTGCTAAGTAAGAGGATCGAAGATAACAAACATTTAAAAACTAAGATAGAATGGGTTGTCTTAGCGATTTTTGCGGGCATGGTAGCACTATTGGTAAAAGTCTACACTGATTCAAGTAAACTTAAAGATGCAGTCGAATATGGTTATAAACAAAAGGCCACCGAGATAGTTGCAGATTCAGCCATAATGGAAATGAAAGACAGTATCTCAATGTTGAATAAAAAAATAGACAGTTTAACGCTTTCGGTAAGGAGAAAAAATGAAGGTACAAAGTAATAGTGATATCAATAAGATTGGATTTGACTCAAACTTTAAAGTTTCAGAGCAATTACCCAAAAATTTCATTATAAATTTTGAGTCTATTTTATTGGGTGAAAAATGGCTTACCAAAGTTTCGTTAGACGATACTCAATTAGGCGATATCATCAACGATAATTCAAAGACGAGTGACTATTACCGCTTCCATGACATATTCCATTATTCATTTGCTGCGATTTTAGGATGGTCTCCTTGTGCACGAGCGATGATGAAAAGAAAGCGAAAAAGTGATTACGTGATAGACGAAGTGGAGGATGGCGCGCGCGCGACTATTACTGAAGAGGCGATATCTATGATCGTATTCAATGAGGCCAAACGAAAAAAATATTTCGAGGGGGCATCCGCGGTTTCTAAAACAACTTTACGGATAATCAAAGAAATGACCGAAGATTTTGAGGTCAAGGTTAGATCAGCGAAAGAATGGGAGGACGCTATTCTAAAATCATATGAGATATTTAGATTATTAATGGTTAACGGTGGCGGTTCTGTAGAATTTGATGCCTTCAACAAAGCGATAACTTACTCACCGTTGTCAGCGTCACAACCAAAGTCGCCTATACAGAATTAAAATGATTATCGGGATTGGATGCGATATAGTTGAACATGCGATGACCAAACGACTTAGTTGGTCAACTAATTTGCATGTTCAAAAACGACTATTTACCGAAAACGAAATAGCTCTTGCCCAAGGTCAAAATACCGACAGATTTTTTTCGGGCCGTTTTGCCGCTAAAGAAGCTATACTTAAATGCCTCGGTACGGGTATGAGAGATGGCATTGCGCTAACACAGCTTGAGATCTTACAAACTACAGCAGGACAGCCTGTTGTACTACTTGAAGCTGAGGTAAAATCCATAGCCTCGGAAATGGGGATCAACAAATGGCACATAAGTATAAGTCACAGTGACCATTCTTCCTTTGCATTTGTCATCGCAGAAATATAAATGCAATAATCGATTTCTATTATTCCAATTCAATATTTTGGAATTGATTGCAGCTCTCAGCGATTGACTAGGTTCAGAATAATTGTAAACCTTCAAAAGAATCTTTCTTAATCAATTAGAAACAGTTGTATGACTGTATTTTACTTCTTATAAGAAATTCAGCCATTTAAAAATTCATTACCTTGGATAATGTAAGTGATAAAGTCTTGTTTGCATGCTTTCAGCAAGTGTACCGTCAAGATGAAATTAGCAAGCTTTTTATTAGCCTTGCTTTAGTTTGGCTTCCATGGTTTGTGTGGTATGCGGCACGGCGCGAAGACGTTCCTTTGGGATCAGTTTGCCGGTCGTTCGGCAGATGCCGTAGGTTTTGTTATCAATGCGCATCAGGGCGGCTTCCAGTTGCTCTATGAATTTCTTTTGACGCGCTGCCAGTTGGTTGGTTTGCTCTTTCTCCATCGTAGCGGAACCGTCCTCCAGGGTTTTTCCGGCGATTGCCGCATCGTCGCCATTGGAATTGGAAGCGCTGAGGGTGCCGGCCAGGTCCGTTAATTCTTCACGTGCTATCTTTATTTTTTCGGTGATCAGTTCTCTGAACTCATTAAGTTCGCTATCACTGTATTTGGTCTTATGGGTTTGGGTCGTATTCTCTTGTTGCATCTGTCCCTAACAATGGTTTTGTCAAAAGGTTCGCAGGCTCCGTCCGGCATTTTGGCTGTGCTGCAAAAGCCGCTGGTCTTTAGTGCAAGAACGTATCCTCCGTACTTGCCGGACACGTTTAGGGATTGCTTCGAGTAAGTAGCCACTTACGCTATTTCCAAAGAAAACGGACAAAAGCGGCGTCAATCTCGGTCAGCCGTTCCGTACGAACGCATAATGTACTCCTCCTTGTTCCGTACACCCTCCGGGACTTATAGTTCTACCGCTCCGCCTTTACGACCGCTCTTTTGACTTTCTTTTTTACCGTTTTTTCTTTTGAAAAATAGCTATCCGGGAGGGTCGCGCAGGTAAAGGGAAAAGCAAATAGTTCATTTCATTTTTTAACGACTAAAATTTAAAGGTCATGGAAATTACAGGAAGATTGGTAGCAGATGCTGCCGTAAGGAACATTGAAGGGGACAGAACAGTAACCAATTTCAGGGTGGCGGTGAACCGCAGGTATATATCAGGTGGTGAGCAGCGCGAGGACACCACCTTTATTGATTGCGCTTACTGGCGTTCGGATGCGGTAGCGCCTTATCTCACCAAGGGTTTATTGGTGCAGCTATTCGGCCATATCAGCGCCCGGCCGTGGGTCAGCCGTGACGGGGAACCGATGGCAAGCCTGAACTTTCACACCAACGAGATCACTTTGCTGGGTGCATCCCGCAAGGCAAGTGGTAAAGGCAAAGGCAGCAGGAAGAACCAAGCGGCATAAAAGAATTAAGCGATCAGTAAACATTAAAAATTTAAGATCATGGCACACAACATTTCATATAACGAGCAGACAGCGAAACACAGTTTTTTTAGTGTAAAGGAAAAGGCGTGGCACGGCTTGGGGCAGATCGTCGAGGACTACCCGACCAGTGCGGAAGCGATCAAGTTTGCGGGATTGGATTACAGCGTGGAGAAACGCCCGTTGTTCACCAACGGCGCAGCTTTGGGACTGGATAACGTCGATACCGATCTGGCGTTCCCGTCCGTGGATGTTCCCGACTACTTTGCGACCGTGCGCACGGATAACGATGCGGTTTTGGGCGTGGTCGGTAAGGATTATGCAGTGGTACAGAATGCCGATGCGTTCCAGTTCTTTGATGCCATTGTCGGCGGTGGCAGCGGTATTAAATATGAGACCGCAGGCGCATTGGGCAAGGGTGAACGCATTTTTATTACCGCTAAATTACCGGAATACATCAAGGTCGGTAAAACGGATCTGATCGAACAGTATCTGTTTTTGACCACTTCGCATGACGGATTCGGTTCGATAACGGCAGCCTTCACCCCTACCCGTATCGTGTGCAATAATACGCTGAATGCAGCGATAAAAAACCGGTCAGGCGGCATTAAGATCAGGCATACGGCATCGGCTAATGACCGTTTGAAACAGGCGCATACGCTCATGGGTATTTCCGATGTTATGGCGCAGGAACTGGAGCAACTGTTCAATCATTGGTCGAGGGTGCGCATCACGGATGCGCAGGTGAAAAAGCTGATACAGGTAGCCATGGCGCCGAACAAGGAAGTGTTGTCCAACCTCGAATTGGGTTTGACCGATAAGCTATCGACCACCTATACCAATATCGTGGACAATGCCTTTGCCTATGCCATGGGTAACCCGACACAGCAAACGGAAACGACCGCAGGTACTTTGTTCGGGGCGTACAATGCTGTAACCGGGTATTATCAAAACGTGCGCAACTTCAAAGATGGGGATGCAAAATTCAGGTCGATCATGGACGGAACCGCCAAACAAAGGGCGCAGGTCGCCTTTGACCTTTGCGGGAACTTCGCCCGTCAGGGTGCGGATGCGTTGAACTTCATTAAGAATTGATTCATGCAGCCATTGAAATTATTGAACAACGTGCAGAAAGCAAGGCTTTTGCATAGTTTATTAAGTAACGAGATGCCCCAATTTTTGGGGTATCTCGCAGGGTTCGCCGAAAAGGTTTTGAGCGATGAGGAACGCATCGCTGCCGAATGGAAAGACCCGATGCTCGGAGTGGGCATGTGGTTCGAACTGGCGAGGGAAACGCAAAAGGTCATCGCCAAATACCCGAAAGACCTGCGCAAAAGTGCGCCGGTATTTGCTGACCAGTTGTTCGGCGGGTTCATGGCCTTGTTTGCCGTACACGCATTATTGCAGTACGTGGAACAGGACAAGCATGAAGACCCAAAATTCAAACCTGCCGTAGAACTTCTGTTTGCATAGCTGCTGACGGACTGCCGGGTGATCGCAAAATTGCCCGGCGGCTCCGCGTTGCGGAGCCCTTTTCGCCCCGTGTTTTGCCGGTGACCGGATCAGATCAGTTGCAAAACACGGGGCGCTTTGATAACAGACCATATTAGGAAACAGAGCCTTACATGACGTATCCAGGTAAAAAGGTCACGGACCCTTACAAGCGCCCGATCAATGAAGAGATTGGTGATACCCCGTAGGAACGTAATACATCAGCGTATTTCATTTCCGGTTAATTTTAAGCGCCATAATGTTCGGTTATAATGCAGATCATTAACATAGGTCTTTATAAAAAGCAGCAAGCATAGACATAACAAGCTGTATACTAGATCGACCGCAAACTTTTCAAAGTGTTAAAGCTTGTTCACCGGTAAGTGGCCTGGTAACGACTTGGCGCCTGCGGGTGATAGGTTGAGCATGGAATTATGACTAACGAAAAGCGTATTTAGGCTAAAAGCTGGTCATGGTAAGTGCTGATCTTTGGGTCACAAATTAACATACGATGAAAGCAGTAAGGATCAACAAATACGGTGGACCAGAGGTCATGAAGATCGAAGATGTTGAACGCCCGGTTCCCGCACCTGATGAGGTTTTGGTGGAAGTATATGCAAGTGGGGTAAATCCTGTAGATGCGGCGATCAGGCAGGGCGAAAATGAGAGCCTTCGTTCTTTTTTAAAACTACCTATGACCTTAGGCTGGGATGCAGCCGGGATCGTTACCCAAACAGGCAGTGAAGTAACGTCCCTGAAAACTGGTGATCAGGTTTATGGTGTTCCTAATTTTCCAGGTGACGGAAGTTATGCAGAGTATTGCGTAGGCAAGGCAAGCCAGTTCGCCATAAAACCCCAAAGCCTTGACTTCAGGCAGGCGGCCGGTGTGCCATTAGCTGCGCTGACCGCCTGGACGGGTATTTTCGGACATGGCGATCTGAAACCTGGAGAGCGCATTCTTATCCAGGGCGCCTCAGGTGGTGTGGGTAGTTTTGCGGTCCAGTTCGCGAAAGCAAAAGGCGCATATGTGATCGGCATGGCATCCACAAATAATATAGGATACGTAAAAGAATTGGGTGCAGATGAAGTAATAGATTATAAAACGCAACAATTCACAGAATTGCTGCATGATCTGGATGTAGTACTCGAAGCTTCTCCGATCCGGGACAACAGTGAGCGAGTAAAAGCCGTTAGCATATTAAAAGAAGGCGGTACATTTGTTAGCGTTAATACCGATCTCCCGTTCAATGATGAAATGATGGAAGCGGCTGAATTGAGGAAAATAAAGGTTGCTTTAGCGGCCAACGAGCCAAGACAGGAATGGCTGACACAGATCGCCGAATTGATCGATGCCGGTAAAGTACAGGTTTTGATCGATCAAGTGTTCCCTTTGGAAGAAGTTGCTGAAGCTCAGCGCCAGATCGCGACCTGGCATGTGCGCGGCAGGCTGGTTTTAAATATCAAAGAATGACACCATTTGCATGAAGCGTTTTAAAACGATAACAGAGTTCCATCATTTCATAGGCATAGCAGCGCCGCTGCATCCGCTCATCAGTGTCGTGGATGTGGCGACCGTTCCGCACCGGGAGGTACTGGAGCCGACGAATATGGTGATGGATTTTTATGCTATTGCCGTAAAACGAATGATCAATTTTAAAATGCAATATGGGCAGCGTCCCTTTGATCTTAACGAAGGCATTATGTCTTTCATGTCCCCTAAACAGGTATTAAACATAGATGTGAACGATAAAAGTAAAAAGACAGAAAGATCAGGATGGGTGATCTACATCCATCCTGATCTTTTATGGAATTCGGGGTTAGCCAAAACCATTCGTCAATATGACTTTTGGGACTACTCCTTAAATGAGTCTTTATTCCTTTCAGAAAAGGAAGAAGCTACGATCAACAGCATTATTCAAAGCATCTTTGAAGAGTACCGGGCTAATATAGACCGATTCAGCAAAAGCATTATTATTTCCCATATCGAGGCGCTACTGAACTATGCTGATCGCTTCTACCACCGGCAGTTCATTACCCGGGAGCGATCGAATCACCAGATATTACAGCGGGTAGAAGATCTGCTTTCTGAATACTTCAACAGCGATGATCTGCTTGTAAAAGGAGTCCCTACGGTAACTTATCTGGCAAATGAGCTGAATGTTTCATCCAAATACCTGAGCAGCCTGCTCAAAGTGCTTACCGGACAAAATACACAACAGCATATTCACGAAAAGCTGATCGAAAAGGCTAAAGAAAAATTGTCGACCACAGAATTATCGGTTAGCGAGATCGCCTACGGTTTGGGCTTTGAACATTTACCCTCTTTCAGCAAATTATTCAAGGCCAAGACAAGTCAATCACCACTAGAATTCAGGACCTCATTTAATTGAATTCATTCAAGCTGCCACCATTTCTGCTATTGCCTAATCAATAGCTTTGATACTAACTCCTATCGTGATCATCTGATTATCGATCTTGGTTCATTTAGCCCCGCCGCAGTGATCAACTTGCGTGGTCTGCGGTGTCCACATGCCGTGTATAGTACCGCGGATCGCCGATTATCTCCGTGAGACTTTTGCGAACTGCCTTTCAAGATCCTACGGCATGTGCACGATAAGCGGAAGTTCAAATGCACCACTCGAAATAGATCATGATACCAGAAATTAATGCCTAGTGTATTTCCTGACTGATCTGCAGAAGGAACAATGCTAATTTTTTTAGTAAAATTTGACTTTTTGTTCCAAATTTTTTGTCACTTTTGCTTTAATGAAAAGTAAGTTGTTCGAGCAAAAGCCTAAAACAGCGAAAACCGAAACGGAAAGGTGGGTTCGCGTTTTCCCGGATACGGGTGAAGGCCACCGGCTATATGATGTTTTACAGGAACGTGCTATGGGTCGCATACTTTTCGATGCGGATGAGAACTGGATCTATGACGGTACTGTACTGACCATAGCGGAGCAGGAAGAAGTGGCCGGGTTTATCAATGGCAACCAAAAAGAGATGAATGAACTGATCAGAGACCTGTATGAAAAATAACATCGACCTTGCGCTGACAGTTGCCGAAAAACAACATTTAAGGGAACAGAAAATAAGCCTGAAGATCCTAAGCGGGTATGCCATTGATGAGATCGCGTCCATCTTACAGGCCAGCCCGGAGCGCGCCAAAGAGCTACATGCACTTCATGAATTTCAAAGTATTCCCTCGCTTGGCGTTGGTTTTGCGAAAGAACTGATCTTACAAGGGTACTTTTCAATTGAGCAATTGCGTGGGAAAGAAGCTGTGGAGTTGTTTGATGCTTATGAAAAGCACTGCTGTTGCTGGGCGGACCCCTGTGTGGAAGATTCCTACCGGTTGCTGGTTCATTACATTGAGCATAAAGACGGATCCAAGCGCTGGTGGGATTTTTCAAAAGATCGTAAGGCTTATCGGGCGGCGTACGGTTTCCCGGCTGATCGTCCGGAGACCGCCTGGTATGAAACGGATCAATACCCAAAGGCCAAAGCACATAGGAAAGGATAAGCAGGTGGAGCAGTTGTGTTTTTTTCCTGAGGCAGGACAAAGTAAAGGATTGCCAACAAACTTTTTGGAGTACACCCCGGGTTTGTTCAGCATCGAAGCAGGAAATCGTTTCCTGCAAAAATTCATTGCGGAAGTACCCTGGAAGCAAACGACCCAAAAGCTTTGGGATAAGGCGTATCTGACACCGCGGCTGACCTGCTGGTACGGCGATACAGAAAAGATCGCAGGAACCTTACCCTGGACGCCGGAATTGCTGATGATCAAACAGTTGATCGAACCGCTTGCTGGTGTAGCGTTCAACAGTGTATTATTGAATTATTACCGGGACGGAAGCGATTCTGTAGCCTGTCATAGCGACAAAGAAGAGATCTTGGGTAAAAACCCGATAATTGCCTCCGTTTCGTTCGGTCAAGTGCGTAGCTTTGATATTCGTAATAAAACCGATCACAAAGAGCATTACTCGGTCAGGTTAGAACACGGATCGTTCCTACTAATGAAAGCGGGGTTACAGGAGAACTGGGAGCACCGCATCGCTAAATCGACCAGGCCAATGGGCCCGAGAATTAACCTGACCTTCAGGGTCAATAAATGAAATTTGTATGCTGGTACTGAAAGATATGATATATGGGGATTGGGAAGTCAGCGGCGTACTGGAAGCACTGATCCTGTCCGCGCCGATGCAGCGGCTAAAAGGTGTTCACCAGGGCGGAGCGATATTCCTGGTAGATCCTTCCCAAAAACACACCCGCTATGAACACTCTTTAGGGGTGTGCTGGCTCGTCCGTCATTTCGGTGGCAGCACAGAAGAACAGATCGCAGCTTTATTACACGACATCTCTCACACGGCCTTTTCCCATGTAGCTGATCAGGTGTTTGGTCATGCCGATGAAGATTATCACGAACAAATTTTCGGGGAAGTGATCAGCAGGTCAGCCATCCCTTTGATATTGGCCGAACATGGTTATGACCAGGTGCTGAAGCACTTTGACCAGTATACCCTACTGGAACAGCCTTTGCCGGATCTCTGCGCTGACCGCGTAGACTATACCATGAGGGACCTGTACCATGCAGGGATGATCAGCCAGCCGGATATCAACCACTTTTTGTCCCAACTTGTCGTGGAAGGCGGTCGTCTGACCGTGGTCAATGAAGCAGCTGCAAGGTGGATCAGCAGGCAATATCAAAAGCTGAACGAGGAATATTTCAAGAAACCGGAATACCTATTTGCGAACCAGCGCATGGCAGAGGTCCTGAAGAAAGCGATCGCCGCTGATCTGATTGGTCGTGACGATCTTCAACTTGACGATCATGCAGTAATTGCTAAACTCCGCTATTGTGGGTATGGTCAGGAACTGGAAGCGATCGGTCAGTTGGAACGATTTGAAAACTTTTCGGTAAGAGGTGCCGCAGAACGCATTAAGCGGAGAGAACTTTATCCATCAGTGTTTATATAATTGCTACTGATCATCAAGCGGATATTTTAAATAAGAATCCAACACCTCTTATACTTTCGATCTCAATAGATGGATCTTTCGAAAGATATTTACGGAGGCGGCTGATGAAAACATCCATGCTTCTACCAACAAAGAAATCTGAACTTTGCCACAGGTGATTTAAAATATCGTTCCTTTTGATCAGCCGGTTGGGATGTGTACACAAATAGTGCAGTAAACTTGCCTCCTTCTCAGTAAGAATGCGCTGGGTTTGTGCGGACTTTAAAGTTAAGTTTTTAACGTCGAACGTGTATATCCCGATCTGGAGCATTTCCTCCGGTTCCGCTATTTTGCTTTGAACACGCTTTAATATATTGCGCACACGTTGCACCAGTTCATCAGCGTCAAATGGCTTCACGATGTAATCGTCTGCACCTAAACGCAGACCTTTCATCACATCTTCTTTTGCCTTTCGGGCAGTAACGAACAAGAACGGCAAACCCGGATAAAAGGCAGTCAATTTTTCTGCAAGTGAAAAGCCGTCCTCACTGGGCATCATTACATCAACGATCAGTATATCATATGAAGATCTTTGAAGCTCCAGCCGGGCTTCTATACCGTTAAAAACCCTGGAAGCTGTAAAATTATTTAGTTCTAGGTACTGTTTTAACAGATTACCCAGATCAACGTCATCTTCTACGATCAATACTTTGATGCTCATAAAGGTAGTTTTAATTCAAATGTGGACCCTGTATGATCAGAATGCGCTAAGGATAGTTCTCCGCTTATGCTGGCAGCCGATCGCCTGGCCAGATACAACCCAAGTCCCAATCCCCTGACGGTATACCTGTCAGCTTCGGGGACCCGGTGGAATTTGTCAAAAATTTGATCCTGATGTAAAGGCTGAATGCCGTTACCATGATCGACCACCTGAATACAGAAATAACCGTTATTCATAAACGTCTTCAGCAAAATTGATCGTCCTGCGTCGCTATATTTCGCTGCATTGTCGACCAGAACATTAAGAATACTAAGAATGACGGTTTTATTCGTTTTGATCAATTGTGAGGAAGGGGAAATATCAACCTCCAGTAAATGCTGATCGATCTGCAGGTCATGCGCATACTCCTGGAGATACCGGGTAATATCAACCTCTTCAGTTTGGATCTTCCCTTCCTGCACGATCGTGCTTTCAAGCACGTGATCGACCAATTGCTGGATCTTTTGGTATTGCCGGTCAAGGGAGCAGATCAGCTCATTCATCAAAGCCGGTTTAGACTGCACGTCTGCCCGTTTGATACTTTTTAATACTAAACTCACTGAGCTCAGCGGCGTTTGCAATTCGTGGGTAATGTTATTGGCAAAATCTGTTTTTATTTCCGCTATCTTTCTCTGCCGAATCAGGGCGCGAAACGTGATATAAAACAAAACGATCACCGCTATGATCAGGCCGGATGCCATCATGAATACACCAGACATCCGGTAGAAAACCTCCTTTTCCCAACCTGATATATTGAGATAAGCTGATTCTTTGATGATCAATTTAAAGCTCAGATGATTTGTTACATCTTTACCGGTCGTTGATCTTTTATCTGTACGTTTAACAGTAATATCGCGGTTGAGAAAAATAGCGTTGTTACTAGGGATCGTTTTCCCTATAACCGTTAAAGGGTGACCGGATGCGGCTAGCAGTGTATCTATCTTGCCATTGTTTTCGAGAATGATCTCATCGTAGCGCAATGAATACCCAACATTTCCCAATCCAGGTTTATTTTTTAATTGAGCGCTAAGATCAAGTAAAGCAGCTTTATTGATCTCCCGCGTCCTATTTTCGAACGTATTTAAAAATTCGCGTTTGTTCATCCGCTTGGTCAGATAAGGGCCGCATAGCTTTGCAAGTTTTTCCTGTAGCGAATCCTGAATATTCTGCATGGGAGGCTGGTTGATAATACTGGACATATTTCGCTTTACCTCCGTATAATAAAGGTCTTTCGTCAACCGGTAAGTGTTTCTCACCAAATGATACTGGATAAAGCAAAGTGTAAGTATCGTTAAGACGCAGGCTGCTGCCAGTATACCGGTTTTATAATTTCTTTTCATCCTTCCTCAAATATACCGTCTCCATTCCGATACCGTCTTTCTTTCAGGCACCATTAACGCTTCATTAACCTTCCGTTAACCGTAGTTCGGTCTGGTCTTTCTCACTTTCGTATCAACAAAAAAATCAGAATATGAAAAAGATCATTTTAATCGCAGTATTTATCTGCGCTGCCGTCACCAGTTTCAGTCAAAGTAAAACCACCACTAAAACCTCTTCGGTCAGTATCAGCAATAGTGATCATGACTACTCGATGCATGCAAACTTTGATAGCAGTAAAGAAGGTCCGATCAAAAAATTAGTCGATAATTTAGTGGGCGCTCCTGGCAAGTTGTCAGAAACAAACAGTACCTGGAAGCTTGATGATGTATACACTATAACATTAACCGCAAAACGGCTTACGATCGAGTTGGACAAGGACAAGGCTTCCGGCGCTTTGGTCAGATCCTTTGTCAAGCTCGGGAAAGACATACAGCAGCAGATCAGCCGCACCGACCAGCCTGCTGACGAAATGGACCAATAATCATCTAGCTAACCACTTATCATCATGAAACTACAAATTACCGGTCTGTCAATAGCGTGGCTGGTCATCTTTACACTTACTGTCAAAGCTCAAAATCCCGTTTCTCTTAGCGGGCAATTGCAGGATCAGCAGCAGTTGCCCCTTGCAGGCGTCACGATCAATTTGATACCTCAAGGGTCTTTAACGTCCAAACGCTCGATGATCACGGATTCGTCCGGTCATTTCCGGTTCGATAATCTCCCTGTAGGCAATTATCAGTTACATGCGACAATGATCGGCTCCAAGATATATCAAGTGATGATACCCGTTTTTAAAACAACCAATTACCCGCCTATCATTTTGCAGCGCGATCAACAAGCGCTAAAAGAGGTGATCATATCGGGCCGCAAACCATTAGTAGAACAAAAGGTTGATCGTGTCATTGTCAATGTTGATGCCTTGGCCAGCAACGCAGGTGGAACGGTGATGGAAGCTTTAGAAAAGGCGCCGGGAGTTATTGTAGATCCGAGTGGTGGGATCACGCTGAAGGGTAAAGGTGCTACTGTTTTCATTGATGATAAACCTACCTATCTTTCCGGTACAGAACTGGAGAACTACCTCCGGTCGCTGCCGTCTTCAACGATAGATCAGATCGAATTAATGACCAATCCGCCAGCAAGGTATGATGCGGAGGGCAATGGCGGCATCATTAATATCCGCACCAAGAAGAACAAGGTTAAGGGCATAAATGGCGGTGCAAACCTCAGTTATGTTCAGGGCGGATATGCAAGGAGCAATAATAGCGCGAACCTTACTTACCGGAACAATAAACTTAATGTGTTTGCAAATGCCACCTATGCTGTTACTAACAATTACAACGACCTGGACATTTACCGGTACTTTTCGGATGCCAGCGGAGCGCCTGTTTCTAATTTCTCCCAAAATTCTTACACAAGACGCACGGGACAAAGTTATGGGGCAAAGATAACCGCAGACTATTACTTATCAGGTAAAACGACCTTGGGTATAGGGATCACGGGTTTATACAGCCCATCCGGGCAAACCATACCCGTCACCAGTATATTTACCGATCCTAAGAACATACTGGATTCTACGGTCTTCGCAGATAATCATCAAAAGGTACTTTTCAAGAACGCAGGCATTAATTTTAATTACAGGCACACTTATACGGAAACGGGAAGGCAGTGGACGGCAGATCTCGATTACATTAACTACAACAGTATAACAAACCAGTCCTTCAATAATTTTAGTTACAACCCAGCAGGTACACTGACCAACACTTATTTGCTGGACGGTAATTTACCCACCGACATCAAGATCTACGCTGCTAAAACCGATTATGTACACCCTTTAAAAAACGGAGTGGAATTATCAGCAGGCCTAAAAAGCAGTTATACATACACCGACAATGTAGCTGATTATTTTTACACGTCCAACCAGGTCAGCGCACCTGACTATGGCAAGACCAACCATTTTCAGTATCGCGAAAATATTAATGCAGCGTATGTGAATGCAAACAGGGAGTTTAGACGGCTGTCCGTGCAGGCCGGTCTCAGGATGGAGAATACTTTCTCCAACGGACATCAGCTAGGCAATATCCAAAAAGCTGATTCGACCTTTAAACGAACCTATACCAACCTGTTTCCAACGATATACTTCCAGTATAAATTAGACACGGCAAATATACATGTCCTCAGCCTCGATTATGGGAGAAGGATCGAACGCCCTTACTACCAGGATCTGAATCCTTTTCTAGCACCGCTTGACAAATTCACCTATTATACCGGTAATCCTTTTCTCCGGCCTGCTTTCACCAATGCACTGGAACTGTCACATACTTACAAGAGCTGGTTAACGACGACATTGTCCTACAGCCGTGCTTATGATCAGATCAACGAAACTATCGAGATACTAAAGGGAACTTACTTTAGCCGTCCTGGAAATGTTGGACGATCTACCGTTAGATCCATATCTGTCGATGCGAATCTTGATCCGCTTTCTTGGTTAAATATTCATTTGTATGGAGAGTTGACCAATATCCATACGGTGAGTGATTTTTACACCGGCCCATTGGACACCAAAGGAACCTTTTATTATTTGAAGCCGATCTTAGTTTTTAAAACAGGAAAAAACTGGACGATCCAGGCCGATGGTTATTATCAGAGCCGCGTAACCAATGTTCAGTTCGTTACAGGTGTTCAAAAACGAGTGAACTTAGTCGTTATAAAAAAGTTGTCAACCAGCGCTAGGATCAGGTTCGTTATCAATGACGCATTGCGCTCTTATGTGAACAGCGGGACCATCAACAATCTTGCTTATACCAAAGCTAATTACGTGAATATTGGCGATACACGCACGGCCGTATTGTCTTTGAGTTACCGGTTTGGTAAAACTGTTTCAGGCGAGCGGAAACATGAAGCTAACGGAGCGGAAACTGAGCAGAATCGTGTTAAAAATTAGGGGTAGTTTCGATCCCTTCAGAATCCGTATTGGTGATGAATTTCATAGATGATGTTCCTTTGAGGAACACTACCGTCGATCATTTGTTGCCTGCTGATCTTCAAGACGTTACTCCAATTGGGCTTATGACGATCAAATTGTAAATATTTGTACTTGGCAGGAAGTTTGGGTCGAATAATGCAGGATCAAGTGCTGAGAAGTTAAAGGATCGGCCTAAGATATTTCATCAAGCATTTTGATCAGCCCATTGATGGTAACTGTGGTACGAGATAAATAGAATAAACAAAGCGATAAATGCGGATAACAGGTAAGTCAACGGGTCGCCGGAGGCTACATGTGCAATCGAACCTGAGATCACTGTGAACGTAAAGCCTGCATATACCCATTCCTTTAAAGCACCCTTGATCGATGGGATCAGCAACACGATCGCGCCAAGCGCTTTGGCTAGGGCAAGTTCAACACGGAAGTAATCCGGGAAGCCGAAATGCCTGCAAAGCACTTTTGCCTCCTCATTGGTAAGATAAGCTTTCGCATTTAACAACATCCAAAAGCTAAAGATCAGCGTGGACAGCCAATACAGGATCCTGATATTTTTCATGGACAGCGGACTATATGGTTATGACCAGCCGTTTCCCGCCAGCTATATCTATATCCCATAAACTGCTGATCTCGGTGATCGGAACCTGCACCGTTTGCACCACCAATTTCCCGGCGGCAGCCAGGGAGAATATTTCCGGAAGGATCGACGAGAACAACTCTTTTACTTGTTCCCTGCTCCAGGAGCCAAGCCCGGATCCTGTTAACTGAATGTCGGTGCTGCGTAGAACTGCCGCTGATAGGTTAATAGCATCGCCTGACATCGTACCAACAGATACATAATGTGTGGGGGATGTGAAACCGCCATCACCTTTTAGTGCGGACAGGATAAGTTCCGCTGTTCGTCCCCATAGATAGTCGATCACGATACTGATCGGCCTTTCCTGGTGGATGCTTTGTATCTCGCTTTTAAACTGCGCGTCATCCAGCAAAACCGAAACGGCCTGGTCGGCACCAAATTCAAGGAGCTCACTTAGCGACCGTTGATCCCGGCCGGTAACGATGATCTTACCGGCACCGTAGTATTTGGCGATCTGTACGGCGACCCTTCCGGTGAAACCGGTCGAGCCGTTGATCAGCACAACGTCTCCCGGGCTTATGTTCGCTTTGAACCTCAAACCCATCGCTGCACCGAATACCGCGTTAGGCAACGCCGCGGCAGTGGCATCGTCGACGGCATCGGGCACTTCTACATAACGCCCCTTCTCAATAATAGCTTGTTCTGCCGCCATCCCACTTACCCCGATGGCATAAACACGGGTTCCATCTGCCAGCATGCAAACACCATCTCCGCCAATTACTTTGCCGCCTTCTTGCTGTTTCACACTTGAATAATGCGTACCACTGGCTACACCCTTGTCAAAATGCTTAATGGCGACAGCCTTGACATTGACTAATATTTCGTTTTCACTTTGAGGTTGCGGGGTGGGAAATTCTGCGTATTGTGGCAGATCTCCCTTTTCATAAATTACTGCTGCTTTCATGTCATTAATTATTAATGGGACAAAATTGCAGCGTTAGAAAGTTTACGACGATAACATATGTTATCAAGTTCAAAAATGCGGATTTCCCTTAGCCAATTTGCTTTTGATGCGGCTTAAATGAACGGTACTTACACCCAGATAAGATGCGATATAGTGCTGGCTGACCCGCTGAATGATATGTGGACGTTCATTCAACAAACGCTGGTAACGTTGTTCGGGTGTATCCCTGATGAACGAAATGAATTCACCTGAATAGTGTGTCAGCCTGCGTGCGGTGATCTTCATGAACATTGTCAGGAAATCTTTTTCATGGGTCAGTTCTTCCATGAGTTGCAAAACATGTTTTCTGGAAAGAAGATAAACGACAGAGGGCTCTATCGTTTCGATGGTATAAGGGGTTGGTGAGTTATTGATAAAACTATCCAATGAACTCAATCCTTCCTCTTCGAAAAAGAATTGTACCGTGATCTCTGTTCCGTTATTATTGAAATATGTTCGGAGACTACCTTTTTCAACATAAATAGCTTGGTTCGACACCGTTCCTTCCTCAAGCAGCTTAGTTCTTGCAGGTATTTCCAAACGCTTTTGTAAGGGCAGATAACGATCCCAATAGGCGTTCAACTGCGGAAAATGTTTTTGAAATTGAAATATCATCAGCAAACCTTAATAATGATTCGTTCTTCTTGGATAATGATCTGATAGTAGACTCGTTTTACAAATTATTTACTCAAGATAGCGGTTGAAGTTATTCGAACCAATATATTCTCTTCATTGATCCTATAGCTGTCACTACATCTCGCTTCCACACTGCAGGACGCGTTAACCACTTTCTTTGCTCAGTACATAAGATGAAATTTAGAATGGAGCGGGTCACGGCAAAATACACTATTCCTGTTCGCATAAGTAAGACAATTAGATCTTTGATCGCTTCCCGGAAGTCGTAATACGCCCTGAGATAGTCGCGTTTGCACCTCACTGGACTTTACAGAAGTTCCGTTCTTTGTATACATACATCAATGTATTATCAGATGAAAAACGATCTAAACCCGACATTGCTAAAGTTCGAGCAATTTATTGGCACATGGGAAATGGAAATATCAAATGCATCCTTCTTACCGGATGCCGAGGAAACTATAAAGGCAAGCGCGTCCTTTGAATGGTTTGAAGAAGGTGAATTCTTGATATTTCGGCAAGGTAAAAAAAATAGCGGAACGCCGTGGGCGATATGGTTTATCGGTCAGGATAAAGATGCGGAGAACTATACCGTCTTATACATGGATGATCAACGATCTTCACGGGTATATGAAATGCGTTTTGACAACAATATATGGAAGCTTTGGCGTAATGGCCCTCAGTTTATGCAACGCTTTACTGGTGAGGTCAACGAAGACCGAGACCTCATTTCGGGAAATTGGGAGAAGTCCGTCGACGGAAAAAACTGGGAGCACGATTTTCACCTTACCTATAAAAAAGCCATTCATCAGCTGTGATCTGAATAACATCAGCGGTTTATTGCGTAGCGTGAGCGCAAATATGGAGCCCCCGCGTCATGGAGGGCGCATTTTGGCAGCAGGTATGATGTTCCCGGCTTTCCTTTCAACAAAAAATAGGAGGCTCCTTTCATTTTGGCTACAACAACAGTCATTATGATCACAACTGATCACCATCATTCCAGCAATTTTGTGTTGTCAAATCATTATTAAAAAATATGAGTAAGCGCATCATTATTGTCGGGGCAGGTCCAAATCTGAGTGCTGCGGTTACCGAAAAATTTACCCAAAATGATTTTTCGGTCGGACTGATCAGCAGAAATGAAGTATACCTGAAAGCACAGGTCGCCGTATTCCGGCAAAAGGGTGTTCAGGCATCTTACCAGGTTGCAGATGCGTATAACGCAACAGAATTGGAACACGCGGTCACCCGGTTAGCTGAACAACTTGGTGGTGTGGATGTGCTGCTGTATAACGCTGCCGCAATGAAATTCAGGGCCATCACCGATGAAAAGCCCGAAGACCTCGTAGCTGACCTGAGTATGTCCGTTGCCAACGTCCTGCTTTGTGTTAAGGCTTTACAGGCCCCACTCACAGCAAGTAAAGGGACGGTATTGATCACCGGCGGTGGTCTCGCGACCCATCCGAACGTGCAGGTCGGCTCGCTGTCCATATGCAAAGCGGCACTGAGGAATCTGGCTATCCAACTATATGAGTTGCTCAAGAAAGAGCTGATCTATGTGGGAACCCTGACCATTAATAATGCGATAGAGCGGGACAGCCAAACCCATTCACCCCAGATCCTGGCTGGCAAATTCTGGGAAATGTATGTCAACAGGTCGGCTGCAGAAGTAGTTTATTAAATTTCATTTATTTGAATATTGGAGAGGTTTAATATGGGACCAAGTATCACGACCAGGGTCGAAAATATAATTTTGCGATGGGCAGGGACGAGTGCCAGGAATGCTGATTTTGGCGCGAGAGCATTTTTGATCCGGGGAAAAGAATTCGGACACCTGCACCCTGACGGCACATTGGATATCATGCTCGGAAAGTCACTTACCTTAGCCTTGTTAAAGACAGGTCTGGTTCAAAAACACCTGTACGTTCCGGATGCAGCGGTCACCTATCAGATCAGCAGTGATGAAAAGCTTGCTTTCGCCATTTCTTTGTTACGCTTTTCTTATCTTGCCAATGCGAGGCATTCGATCATCCCGCCAACCGAATTTGCTGTTGAATTGGCTAAACTTCCTGAAAGTTTGTCGTCGATAAACCTAGAACGAACATGACACCGAACCAGCGCATCAAAACCCTGAGCGATTATCATCGGCTCCGGCATTTTTCGCCCCCTTTGCATCCATTGGTAAGCCTGGTAGACCTGGCGCAGGCTTCAGTGGAGTATTTGGTGACCGGCGCTGTTATGGATTTTTATTCCGTTTGTATCAAGCGAAGCTCCCACATCAAACTGCGATACGGCCAACAGGAGTATGATTTTGATAGCGGTTTGATGCTTTTTATGGGCCCCGGCCAGGTATTTGGTTTGTACGCCGATGAGGCGCAAACACCCGTTCAATCAGGTTGGCTATTGCTATTTCATCCGGATCTTTTATGGAATACCTCCCTTGGCAAAAAGATCAGGCAACTAGATCTTTTCAGCTATTATGTTAATGAAGCGCTGTTCCTTTCGGAAAGAGAGGAATTGATCATCAACGGCATCATCCACAACATTCAACAAGAGTACCAGGCTAATATCGATAAATTCAGTAAACAGATCATTGTCTCCCATATCGAAACGCTGCTTAATTATGCGGAGCGATTTTATGCCAGGCAGTTCATTACAAGGGAAAGATCCGGTCATCAGATCCTGGAGCGGTTGGATAAGATACTCACGAATTACTTCAACAACGCAGATCTGATCGCGTTGGGTTTGCCGTCCGTTCAATATGTTGCGGATCAACTTAACCTATCCTCAAGTTACTTAGGCAGTTTGCTCAGAACGCTCACTGGCCAGAATACACAGCAACACATTCATGAAAAACTGATCGCCAAAGCCAAGGAAGAACTTTCTACAACCGATCTTTCCATCAGGGAGATCGCTTATGCGTTAGGTTTCGAGCATTCGCAATCGTTCAGCAAACTTTTCAAGACAAGGACCGGCGTCACGCCCCTTGAATTCAGAACTTCTTTCAACTGATGGCTTAGCGCTGAAGATCAAGTGATCCTATAGCCTTTTTTCCACTGTCCCGCACCACCCCTGCAAACTACGATCTGAGCAACATATCACGCATTAGATATGCTATTGGTCTTCGTCGAGAAAAGGGTGGTCGATGTAGCCTCTTTACCGCCACCGAACATCGTTGTGCGGTCCGGCTGATTCGGTGCGGCGTCCAGTTCGAATCGTTTTGGTAGGTCGGGATTGGCCAGAAAGAGTGTCCCGAAGGAGACCGCTTTGGCTATTCCTTTTTTAATTCCGCTTCAGCAGTGATCTGATCATAGCCCGCATTCGCAATGACCGTTTGACGGATCTTGTTCCCGGGATACGCCAGTTCATCATTGGACGGATAATGTGCTGGCGGTGAGAAATAAGCACTTCGTTTCATGAGCTCTACGTAAGCAAAGTCGAGTTCGTTCGATCAGGTAAAAATAGTTTGCGGCAGGGTCATCGACCTGTTGCGTAAAAGCATCCAAAAATAGTTGAACTATACACTCGCATTCATTATTTAACCTAATGTCCGCGAGTTGAACGCAGTTGCGATTTACGGGCTGCTAAAAAAATGTGCAAAGCAAGGGAATATCTTATTGTGTTTTCAGATCCTTGGCGCAATAGATACCTGATGGCATCTTAGCGATGAATATTACCTGAGTACAGGGCGTTAATGCGAGGCAGTCCTGGTAGTTCGATTGGGTATCGATACTGAACGATATCGATGCGCCAAGGCTCACCGATGTCGGGCAATTGGCTATCGCAATAACGTGATCATAGGTTTTATTATCATACTCCCAGTTTTCGCCAATATTGGCATTCGTGATTTTAATAAATGCATAAGACGGGCACGACTTCGTGATCACCATTCCAGAATAGGTTGTATGACTATCCACGCGCACCTTATCCTCATCCGATTTTCGGCATCCGAACGACAAGATCGGGCCAGCTAATAAAAAAACGAGTAAAGGCCTTGTCAGAAGCTTCATAAATTAAGGGTTTAAAAATAAATAATTATCAGCCACGTCAACTGGAATATATACTAATACGGAAACACCAGTCGTTCCGCTACAGAAAGAAAAAAATCCTATCTTAAGACGTGTAAATGACTTACCAATAACATGAAAAAACTTATTTTCTTATTTCCTATTGCTGCTTGCTTGGGTAGTTGTTTCGTAATGAGCCCAGCGCCCGCAAATGACTATTTCAGTAAAAACACCAAGGACATCCGGATGAATGTATCACGACACTTGCAACAGGTACAATACACTTATTACCCTCAGGAATTGCCTGTTGATAGCGTACTGGTCCTTGATCCCTTAACCATCCAGTATTTCAAGCTTCCTTTGTATGCCGAAGGTGGATATTACCTGTTTTACAAAGATGAGCCAAAAAAGAATATCAAGTACATTGCGGGGGTCCGATCATTGGTGACCAGGCGATACCATAATAATTCATTTGTCGTAGACACTTTGATCATTGGGAAAAGAAAATAACGTTGGACTCTTCTTTAGAAATTCCTTTGATCCTCGCCTGAGACTACTCGAATGAAGGTTTGTAATTTAATAGGGCGATTATAACACCAATAAATCAGGGCATCTCGAATACGATTATATAAGAAAATGAATTTCTTTTCAATTTATCTATAAAGCGTTTTGAAACGCCCACAACAAAGCAGTTGATGTATCATGTTAGCAGTTTGAACTTGAACCCTGTCGATGGATAAGCATACCATTCGGGGTGATCTTGACCCGAGCTTATCGTTTAACCTTCGAAGACCATTGTCAAAATCGTTTCTATAGCGTTTATTATGTGCTGACGGCCGTTTGGCTCAGACAGGTCGATATCAGAGAAGACGGCACCATTATGCCGGGTATGCAAGATCATGTAGTAGATGCCGCCCACAAGCAAGGCGGCTACGGCCCGGAAGTTCAACTGGTCATTTTTCAGATATTGATCGGCCATCTGTAAAAGTTCTTGTCCTTTCGCCTCCCGGGCACGGTGTACACTACGCATCAGGTTGCTGCTAACGGTCAGTTCCCATAAGATCAACTGCTGCATTTCTTTATGCTCGTAAAAATAGAGGAATTGGTTCTTGAGGATATCTCCAAGTAAGCTTTTCACATCTTCCATTCCTTCCGGCACTTTAAGTTCATGCAAATGGTCGGCAAAGCGCATCCAGTAATCGGTTTCCATCACGTAAGCTTCCAATAATCGCTCAAAGCTGCCAAAATAACGGTAGATCAGTTTCTTATCCGTACCCGCCAGCCGGGCGATCTTATTAACGCCTAAACCGGAATGACCCTCGTTCCGGATGACGTGGGCTACGGCATTGATCAACTTTCGCTTGGTTTGTTCTTTGTCTTTCATGATCGTTATCTGGTTATGGACGCGCTGAACATTTGGCTATCAAACTATAAGCCCACACTACCTTCTGCCCAATAACCTTGTAGCTTGATACTTTTGGAAGCGACACCCAATGATCGCAACACTTTCCGGAACGCCTGTACCGAAGCCACATTTCCGGTCAGGTAAAAGACGGCTTGTCTCAATAGGCCGGGGATCGCTGCCAGGTCCGCCTGCAGGACAGCGATCGCTGTGCTGGCCGGATTTTCCGGCGAACGGCTGACGGTCTTGACATCGAAACCGAGATCTTCAGGAATATTCAGATTGCTTTCATTTAGTTCCAAGACGCCACGGCATAACTGACCGTTCGTGTGGATCTCTTCCATCAGCGCAAAATAGAAGCTAAGGCTGGTCTCATCGCCGAAGAAATAGTGATAATCAGCTTTGGGCTCATATAGTTTCTTGCCTCCTGGCGCGGAGATCTTAAGCCGGTCACCGGGTAATAGCCTGGAGGCAAGATCGCTGCCAGGGCCTTTGCCATGCAAATGGAACATCACTTCGAATGTTCCTGCGGCCTCGGCGAAATTGTATGGCGTGTAATGCCGCAGTTCACGGTCGCTGGCCCGGAAGATGATCGACGACCCGGGATGGTAATCGATATGCTGCAGATCGGCGCTGAAGGTGACCTTCTTCAATTCTTCGCTATATTTGATGGTGCCGGTCACTTCGACATCCAGGTACTTGGAGGATAGCAGATTCTCCATTTGGTCCGCTACCCATTTTGGGACGTTAGGCATAAGCTATTTGTTGACATTAAAATTATTGGTCGCTTTCTGTAACTGCAGTCGTGCCAGCATCAGGTCGTAAGCGCTCTGTATGTAGACCCGTTCGGTCTCATTCAGGCTTTTCTCTGTGTCGAGCAATGAACTGTACTCAAATGCGCCGAGCCGGTACTGCTGCTGCTGGTTTTGGAAAATGGTTTTTGATAATTGATAACTATCCCCGGCATTTTTCATGTTCGAAACGGCGTTTCGCAGCGCGATCTTCGCCTGCTGTACCTCATAATCGATATCGGCCTTCTTCTGTGCCAGCAGCATAGTGTTCTGGCCGATCCGCTCCCGGTATTCGCTAGACAGAGCCCTGTTCTTATAATGGGCCGAGATCGGAATATGCAGGTTCAGGGACAGGTAACTGAATGGGCTCCACCATCGGCCCGTGCCGTACCGGAAGTCATCCGAAAGAAATTGCTGTGAATAGTTTGCGCCGAAAGAGAGTGCGGGCAGCAAAGCCTGCCTGGCTTTCCGGAGGTTCAGTTCATATTCCTGCCCGGCCAGTTCCAGCAAACGGATCTCTGAACGTGTTCCACTCGGCTGACTTGCGTCGGGATCGCTGGCACCGGTCAGTTCAAGGGGATCGGTCAGCTTCAGGTTCGTGCTTTCCGGCACGTTCAAATGGTAATGTAGTTGCAGCAAGCTGAGCGCATAGCTTTGTTCGGCCTGCTTTAACAATTGCTCCGCATTTTCCCTGTCGAGCTTCGCGCGCAAATACTGATTCTCGATCAGGGACCCGGCTTTGAGCATTCCTTCGGCGATCTTTTCATATTCGCTGTTACGTTCCGCGATATTGGCGGCCACGCGTCTTTGCAATCCCCGCAACTGGACATCGAGGTAACTGCGGCTGATGGTCAGCATGATCTCGATCTCAGCCGCACGGTTCTTCTCTTGTTGCTGCAGCGATCGGTTCTTAGCGATCCGGACATCGTTGATCAGGTTCGCGTCGTAAATGGGTTGTGAAAGGCTGAGGCCTAAGACCGTCTGATTCTTTACGGTCAGCGGCAGCAGCGTGGGCTCGTTAAAGCCCGGCAGTACGCCGCCGGGGATTACAGAATTCTGCAACTGTGGGCTGTACCTGACCTGTCCGTCCCCATTGATCTCAGGCAGCCATTTATTTTTCGCCTGCGCGATCTGCGATCCGGCGATCCGGGCATCATAAGCATTGGCTTTTACATCGTAGCGGTTCTGCAGGCCGATCCTGATCGCTTCGGTCCGTGATAATTTCAAGGTATCGGCTGTTTGCTGCGCTTCGCACAGGGATGCCGTTAGGATTAGTAATATAATGGGAATGATCTGTTTCATTGGTTTTAGAATTTAATGTGCGTCTGCCGGGTCCTGTTCACTTTTCTTGGGTGTCCTGATCATCAGGATGAGCGGGATACAGATCGCGAACAAGATGGCGAAGGTGATGAACCCGTGGTTATAAGCCAGCAGGGTCTGCTGGCCGGTGATGCCGGCATCGATGATCTGATGCGCTGCGCGTTCTGCATCATCCGTAGCGTAACCAGAAGCGGAAAAGCTTTGGGTGAGTTGCCCCAGCCGTTCCTCAGTCGCGTCGCTGTAAGCAGAAATGTGGCCGACGAGGTTGCCGCGGACGAGTGCGGCATTCCGGGTGGTATAGATACTGATCAGCGCGACACCGATCGCACCGCCCAGTTGCCTGGTCATGGTGGAAAGCCCCGATGCCTGTGCAAGTTCCTCGCCGCGCAGCGTACCTACGGCGATACCGATCATGTTCGGGGCGATAAAGGCGACACCGATGTTGCGGATAATAAAGGGCCAGAAAAGATCATCCCCTGATGCATCAGGGGATAAAAAGCCCAGCGGGAGCAGTGAAACGATCACGAGCACCAGTCCGGTGATCATCGGTACTTTGACGCTGGTCTTTTCAAAGAGTTTCTTACCCAGGATCATGCCTGCAGCACCGGTCAGCCCGCCCGAAATGAGGAACGCACCGGTCTTGGTAGCGGTCCAGCCCAGAGAGATCTGGGCCAGCAGCGGAAAGATAAATAGTGTACCGTTGGCCATGATACCGTAAGCCAGTCCGATGACATTACCCATGATCAGGTTGAAATTTGTGTACAATCGCAGGTTGACCGCCGGATGATCTGTGCTCAATTCCCGCCAGATAAAGGCGATAAAGGATACGATCGAGATCGTAAAGAAAGTACGGATCTCCGTGCTGTCGAACCAGTCGTGGATCGAGCCTTCCTCCAGTACGTATTGTAAGGAACCCAGAGCCATGGCAATGAAAACAATGCCTGCCCAGTCTATTTTCTTAGGTTTTACAGCGTCCTTGAGATCAGTGATGTACTGCCAGGAAAGCATGCCGCCGATGATCCCGATGGGCACGTTGACAAAGAATATCCAGTGCCAGGACAGGGAATCGGTGATCACGCCGCCTAAGACCGGGCCGAACACCGGCCCGAGCAGGACACCTAGCGCAAAGATCAGGAAGCCTGTTTTGGCCTGCTCCGGAGGGAAAGCACCCAAGACGATCGACATGGCCGTTGCCAGCAGGCCGCCACCCGCCATGCCCTGGATGAAACGCCAGCCGACCAGCATCCACAAACTGCCAGAAAGACCGCACAATAAAGAGGTAACGGTGAAGATGAGCACGGAAGCCGTGAAGTACGACCTGCGGCCGAACAAACTGGCGAGCATCCCCGATAATGGGATGATGATCACATTACCTATCCCGTAAGCGGTGGAAACCCAGCCGATCTCGGTAACGGTCGCGCCGATGTTACCGCTGATCTCCCGCAGGGAGACATTCACGATCGTACTGTCTATCAGCTCCATTACCGCACAGGTCACGCAGGTCAGCACCAGGATCCATTTGGCGGCACCGGTCGGATATTGTTGTTCCGTTGCCATGTTAATTGACCTTTACTTTGACAAATGCGCTCAAGCCAGGATAGAGTTTTCCATCGCCGGGATTCCGGTCTAACCGGATCCTGACCGGAAAACGCTGCGCGATCTTGATGAAGTTACCGGTGGCGTTGTCAGGAGGCAGCAGGGCGAACCGGGCGCCGGTCGCGCCGCTTAGCGATTCGATCCTGCCGGTCAGTTTCGCGCCTTCGAACGCATCAACAGAGATGCTCACCGGCTGTCCTGGTTTGAGCTTATCCAACTGCGTTTCCTTGAAATTGGCGGTCACCCAGATGTCTTTGTGGTTGATCAACGCGCATAGCGACTGACCGGCCGTGATATATTGGCCGGATTGCACGTTCCTTTTGGTAACGATCCCATCGAACGGTGCGATCACAAAGGCATGGGTCAGCCGTTCCCTGGCGGCGTCCAATTCTGCCTGCTTTTCCCTGATGAGGTTTCGGGCAACGCCGACCTGTTTGCCCTGCGTCACCGCTCGCGTGTTCAGTTGGGTCACATTGCCTGTCGACGACCGGCGCAGCGCCTGCGTTTTCAGGTAAGCGGCTTTATTGACATCAGCCTGTGTTTGCAACTGCCCATAAGCGGTCTGGGTGATGGCTTTGATCTCCAGCAGTTTTCCGGCGCGCTCAAGATCGCTGAGAGAGCGCTCATAAGTGGCTTTCGCGGCCTGGATTGCATGTGCATCCGACTCCGTATCATAGCGTGCGGCTTGTGCGTTCTGAAGGCTGGCCTGCGCGGTACCTTCGGAAATAGCGACGTTGAGTTCGGCACTCGATAGTTCAGCTGAGATACGGGCCACTTCGGCCTTCAGTTCGGTCGTACTGAACACCAGGAGCGTATCGCCCTTCCTGACCTCCTGGTTGTCCTTGAAGCGTATGTCCGACAGGTAACCGCTGATACCGGCCCTGATGGGCAGCACATCACTGTCCAGTTGCGCATTGTCGGTCGACTCATACTGGCGGCTGTTGTAATAGATACTAATGCCATAGCAGGCCAGGCCGATCAGAACAGCCGCACCAAGCAACAGTTTGGGTTTATTGTTCTTCTTTTTTGGGGATATTTCTTCTTCCATTGTCTGATGATTTTGAATAGGACAAAGGAAGAAATGAGGGCACGTCGAAACAATGAACCAATTGTCTGAATGTATGGACTATTTGCGGTATTTGCTGCGAAACTCCAGCGGTGACATGCCGGTCGTTTTGCCGAAGAGGCGGATAAAATAAGTGGTGTCGGTATAGCCGAGCAGGTGTGAGAGTTCCTTGACCGTAGTGTCGGTGTAGAAGAGTTGACGCTTAGCCTCCAGTATGATCTCCTGATGGATCCAGTAGCTTAGCGGGAAACCGGTGGTGTTCTTGACCACTTCATTCAGATAAGAGGCAGATACGTTCAGCGCCGCCGCGTACTCGGACGGACTTTTCATCTCCCGGAAACGCAACAGCAGCAGGCTTCGGAACTGCCGGGTGATCAATTGTGGCCGGAGTGTTGAAGCGGGACCGGGCCCTTTACTGGCCTGGCAGATCCCCGCGAACAGGCTAATGCATACGTCCAGCATATGATCCGGAGTCCGATCTTCCCGAAGGTCTTCAAAATGGAGGTCGATCTTTCCAAGCAGGTTCAAACTCGATTGAAGCAGCACCGCTTTTTCTTCGGATACGATGACCGGCACGTTGCCAAAAGCAAATTCCGCGAATGCATTCCGGTAATTTTCAGGAACGATGGACGGATCCGCAGCTAGTACGCAAGCAGAAAGCCCGGTCGTATCAATGCCGTAATGCACTTGTCCGGGCAGAATACAATAGATGGCACAGCCATCGACCGTTACCTCTTTAAAGTCCACCATCATTCTGGTCGACCCGGTACGCTGAAACAAAAACAAATAATTGTCATCACGGTGCGCCTGATCCCAATGGGAAACATCTGTGGGACTGACGAGATCAAATAGCTGGAAGCTCCGCACTGCGCGTTCGTGCAGGTGATAAACCGGAATATTGCTTTTGTTCTTAGCCATCTCTGAGGACCGCAATGTACATACTATTGCGGGAATATAGCTGGATTTTTCGCGGGACTTACTGGACTATTTATCGGTGCTTGATTCATTGGTATGTCAGCTGCCAACTCATTGACCGGTCGTTTCCCTTGGCAAAACGCCATAATGCGCTTTATAGACCTTGCTGAAATGCTGTGGGTTCTTATAACCGGAAAGCGCGGCGATCTCTGCGATCGTTCTGTCCTTTTGGAGGAGATATAGTCTGGCCTGTTCAAGTCTCACGTGACGCAGATAGCCGAACACCGTATGACCGAACAACTGTTTGAATCCTTTCTTTAGTTTATCGGTGTTAATGCCATGGATGTAGGCCAGACCTTCGAGCGAGTGCGGAAGTACCAATGTGGAATCCATATCCCGCTTGATCGTGGTCAGTATTTCCACATCGCTCGCGTGCAGCCTGACGGAACTGATCAGGCCGGGACCGCCACCGAACTGCTGTAACTGCAGGGCAAAGAGTTCATTTACTTTTGACTGCAGGTAGAATTCCAGCAAATGATCCGGCAGGTCGCACTTGATGATATTTTCAATGACACGCCGCATTTCGAAGGTCACCGGCAGGCTTTGCCTGCCTAAAAGGACGCTTCGCTGCTCTGCCATCGCCTCGGCGAAGTGCTGGAAGGGCATATAGGTGGCCTTCAGCAATCCGTGGAAATGATCAGGCCTGAAATTAACCTCAAAAGTAATGAAGCGCCGGTTGCGTTCCATCACGAGCAGTTCTTCTGAGCCGGCATTCACAAAAAAAAGATTGTGTTGTCCTTCCAGTATACTCAGGCTTACTTGTCCGTTAAGATAACTCTGCTCGTGACCGGAAAGCCCAAAATGCATCTGAACGGTCGGTTCCACGCCATCCGCATTAACAGCAAGATCGAATGGCAGAGAAGCCACGGAATACCGGATAACGATGTCCGAAAAGAAGATCTCCAGTACATCTGCGGAGATGCCCATTTCATTGATGCGGTAGCGGTTGATCATGACGTTGCCGCTCCTGCGGGTACTCAGGCATCCACTCTGGATCGCGTCCATCAAGGTCATTCCGCTTATCGTAATTCTTCTTTTCACTGCATTAATACTTCGGGACGATCTGGATGGCCATCCTACATTTGCCGAGCAAAGATACTTATTTATAATGATTATAAATAAGACCAGCTATTCATCTAAAACTACATCATTGAGCAACACATTTATATCCACAAGAAGCTATTCATTTTTATGGTTACTGCTGAGCCTGCCGCTGGCGTCAGCTGCGCAGCAAAGCCGTACAGGATCACTGTATGGGAAAGCGATCAACATTGATCATCAGCCGTTAGAAGGGATCACCGTTCGTACCTATCCCGGAGATAGGACCGTGCTGAGTGCATCGGATGGTACCTTCCGTTTGGACCGGCTCGCTTTGGGTGACTACACCGCTACCTGTTCACTGGTCGGTTATCATACCGCTACCATTAAATTCAGGATCAGCGGCACGGGAACAAAAGAGATCGCGGTCATTCTTGAAAAGGACACGAAAGAACTGTCGGAAGTGCAGGTCACCGGCGTGCTGGCAGCAGCAGTTACCCGTCAGGGGTACAACGTGACGGCTATCGATTCAAAAAAGCTTCACAATACGACCTATGATCTGAACCAGGCTTTGAATCAGGTTTCCGGGGTAAGAGTAAGAGAAAGCGGCGGCCTGGGGTCCAGCTTTAATTTTTCGCTGAATGGATTCACGGGTAACCAGGTGAAATTCTTTCTGGACGGTGTCCCGATGGATAATTTCGGTTCTTCGCTACAAACTAATAATATCCCCGTCAACCTCGCGGAAAGGATCGAGGTCTACAAAGGTGTCGTTCCGGTATGGCTGGGGGCTGATGCACTTGGCGGTGCCATTAATATCGTTACCAACCCAAATAAGAAAGATTACCTGGATGTTTCCTACAGTTACGGGTCCTTCAATACGTACAGATCGGCTGTCAACGCCGGATTTACCGGAAAGTCGGGTTTTACCGTACAACTGAACGCATTTCAGAACTATTCAGATAACGATTATTGGGTCAACGCAGATGTGGCGGACCTGGTGACAGGTGTCTATACGACCCGGCGCGTCCGTCGTTTCCACGACCGTTACCATAATGAAACCCTCATCCTAAACACGGGTGTGACGGGTAAACTTTATGCAGATAAACTATTGTTCGGAATAACACTTGGACAGAATGACGCTGACATTCAGACCGGTAACCGGATGTTCGATGTTTATGGCGCGCGTAAGCGTAAGGGAAACACGATCATGCCGACCTTTAAATATTTGAAAAATGACCTGTTCCTGAAGGGATTGAGCCTGAATGTCAGCGCGAACTACAACTTCGGGACCGAACAATCCATCGATACGGCCTTCCGCCAGTACAACTGGCTCGGGGAATTCCGGAACAAGTCTACTGACCCAGCTGCGGTCGGCGGCGAACTGAACCGCACCCTCTACAAATTCCGGAATAATACCTCACAGGCCAGCAGCCTGCTAAGTTATAGGATCAGCGACAAACATTCGGTCGTCCTGAATGATACCTGGTCGGGTTTCGACCGGAAGGGTAAAGATGAACTCGATCTGAACAATGAATTGAACAAGCTGCCAAGGAAGAGTTATAAAAACATTATTGGTGCGGGCTACCGTTTCGACGCGAATGACCGGTTCAACCTTTCCGTTTTTCTAAAGAACTATCGCCAGACCACAGTAGCTTATATCAATAATGTTCCTACCGACGCTCCGTATGGCACACCTCCGGTATATGCAGAAGACCGTCGCCTGATCAGCAGGTCTGGCTACGGTACCGCGCTGGCCTGGATCATCAGGACCGGACTGCAGATCAAAGCTTCGTACGAAAAGGCATACCGTCTACCGGACAATAATGAGATCTTCGGCAACCCGACGGCTGACCTGCTCTCCAATTTCACCCTGAAGCCTGAACGTTCGGACAATTTTAATTTTGGTATCGATCAACGTTTGCCACGTTTTGGCCGGAACACGGTCAGTATAGCATCCAACTTCATTTATCGCAATTCCAAAGATTTCATCCGTCCGAGCCTGACCTCCTCGCGAGGTGTGGCCATGGCACAGATGCTGAACCAGCAGGATGTAACCACCTATGGTGTCGACGGCACTATCCGTTATGCCTGCGGCGAACTATTTACGGTCACCGGAAATATGACCTGGCAGAATATCCGTAACCAGACACGGTACATTCCCGGTACAGACCAACTAAGTGATACTTACAATGACAGGGTGCCGAACATGCCATATCTCTTTGGAAATCTGGCGGCTCAGTACCACATCAAAGGTATCGGAGGTGCCAACAGCGGATTAAATCTCGGCTATAACCTGACTTACGTCCACCAATACTATCTGAATTGGCCAAGCCAGGGTGAAGCAGGCAGTAAACCGATCATTCCCGGACAGGTGCAACACGACCTGAGCGCGCTCATGACCCTGAAGGACGGCAAATACAATCTCGGCCTGGAATGCCGGAACCTGTTCAATGCAGACATCTTCGACAACTTCAGCCTCCAGAAGCCCGGCAGGGCCTGGTACATTAAGCTCAGGTATTTTATCTCCCGTAAACACGAGTAACCATCATTTATATACATTTTAAATCAAAGCACATGAACAGATCAGGATCGATCCTTTTGACCGCAGCCGTCCTTATGACGATGGCCGCAGGCTGTAAAAAAGACAAGAACAACACCCCGGACCCGGGACCGGGTGGGACGAACAAAGAAAAATATGTCCTATCGGGTATGGCGATCACGGGCGCAACGTCCGGCAGCAGCTATGTCCTCACCGCCGATGACCTCTCCGCCGGTACGGTAAGTACGACCGGCAACGGTGTCGAAATGGACCTGGGAAGCGGTTTGATACAAAACAACACGATGTTCTCCATTGCCTACGGCTTGGCTGGTCAGGGTCCTGTGATACCTTATAAATTGGGGGCGGATGGAAAATTGGTAAAAGGCAATACGGTCAATGTGACCACAGCCAATGTTTTTGGTACATTCAATAAGGACGCTATTATTACCTGCGCGGTACCAAGGGATATCAATAGCCCGACAGCCACGTTTACTGTACTGGACGCAGTAAATCCGCAGATCAAGTCCACGGCAAGTATCAATACGGCAAACATGCTGAGCGGAACCGGTGAGATGGCGTACTTTACCGGCTTGTTCCAGGTAGGTGACAAAGTATTTGCGCCATTCATGAGCATCAAGGGTACAGCCGATGATGGTTTCGGTACAAAGTTTCTGGATAATTCATGGATCGCGGTCTTTTCCTATCCAGGTTTAACACTCGAAAAGATCATCAAGGATGACAGGACGAGTTATATAGGTGCCTACTTTGGCATGTACGGTGTTGCTCAGACCGAAAGCGGCGATGTTTATTCCTTCTCGACGGCTGTAGCAGGCTCGACCAAACCGTCAGCCGCTTTGAAGATCAAAAAAGGATCGACCGAATTTGATGCTACTTACTTCTTTAACCTGGAAACTGCCAGCGGCGGTTACAAGGTCGCACGCATGACCTATGTTTCCGGTAACCTGTTCCTGGCGGAAATGTATGCCGAGCAAGGTAAATCTGCCGGCAAAGTGAAACTTGCTTTACTCGACGTCGATAAGAAGACCGTGGAATGGGTAAGCGGTTCACCTAGCTATAATCTGGGTTTACTGAGTACGGCATTCTATGTGGAGAAGGATAAGGCCAATGTACTGTTGCCGGTAACGGGTGATACAGGAGTAACCAACATTTACAAAGTCAATTTAAGCACAAAAACAGCTACCAAGGGGGCCGAAGTAAAAGGCCTTACCGTTGTGACCGCTGTCAGCAAATTAACCTATTGATCCCGGAGACCACGCTTACTTTGGAACACAACATCATGAAGAAAAAGGGATCAGCCTGGCAATGGGCGAAACATCAGAAAAGGTGGTTCGGCAAGTGGCATACCTATCTTGGCGTCATTGCCGGTGCGATCGTCGCGCTCATTGGCGTTACAGGCAGTATCCTTGTTTTTCAGGATGAGATCGACCGTGCGCTGAACCCTGAACTTTTCAGGGTTGCAGCACGGTCTCACCGCTTAAATTTTGCCGAAGTTGCGGAGATCATGAAAGTGAGATACCCGGAATATCAGGTGACAGCAATTGGCAACAGCGACGTTACCAATCTTAATCTGCCTTATCGCATTTCTGTTCGTCAAAACAAAAATGCAGACGGAGTAACCGAATTATACTTGAATCCATTCAACGGAGAACTGACCGGGAAGCGTAATTTTCAAAGCTCATTGATGCAGGTCGTCATGCGCCTGCATATGAGCCTGCTGTTAGATCTGCCGGGCAGGCTACTTGCAGGTGTGTCGACGCTGGTCTTATTGATCATTACGATCTCTGGACTTAGACTTTGGATACCGGCTAAATGGAAACAGTTCAGATCGGTATTGACCGTGAAATTCGACGCAAGTTTCAAAAGGCAGAATTACGACTGGCATAATGTGATCGGCTTTTATACAGCGCCTTTTGTTATTATGCTTTGCCTGACCGGGTTCAGCCTGAATATCGGGATCATCGCCGCACCGGCATTGATCATGACCGGCGGTGAGCGGATCGGCGTTTTAGGTAAACTGATCAATGCTAAGTCGACTGTTAAAGCGGGTGCGACACCTTTATCGCTAGATCAACTGCTAAGGATCGCCGGATCAGTTATGCCCAATGGCCAGATCAAAGACATCTCATTTCCGGCCAAACGAGTTGGGACGTATACGCTGGAAGTGGTCAATCCGGGAAAAATATATCCGGTCAAAACCGATATACTCATGATAGATCAATATTCAGGTCAAGTGGTTTTTAACAGCACCCGAGATTTTCAGCCTATAGGCAAAGCTTATATCAATTGGTTAAAGCCGGTGCATTATGGTAGCTTTGGTGGCTTGCCGACGAAGATCCTTGCTTTGCTGGCCGGACTGTCGCCCTTGGTATTATTCATTACAGGCGTTATCATATGGTGGCCACGATACCGAAAACAAAGCGCAGATAAACTGCGCCCACTCAAATTAAAGAAAGATTATCAGACCTCCGCGATGATTGAACCGCCATCACTGAAAACCGTTTTTACGCGAAGTTTCAGATCCGGAACAAGGTATGCGCTCTGGACCGCGCTGATGAGTTTTCTGTCTGGTGCTTTTTATGGACTTTTGTCCGGGGTGGTCATTGAGCCCGCAGCACTGGCCGTCTATATGACCTTCGGTATTGTTATTATGAACTTTGTCTTCGCCTTGATCGCTTTCATTGCCTCATGGGTGTTCAAAACGATGGTACTTTTCAAGCGAAAGGTCAGCATCAGGGGTACGATCAGATATTTCGGTTTATCGCTATCATTTCTGCTCGTATTCCTGGTGCTTTTTCTGATCGTTTCCAGGTCTGGTCTGGTCAATTATTAAATTTGAAAGCCCGCAATAACAAAAGTAAGAAAAGTGATCTACGTATTTAAAACCTCTGTAACCACGGAAATTGACATTCAATCATTGCAGCCATACTTAGACGGACTTCCACGAACCCAATGAAATTGCGACCTGAACGATTGTGATAAAATTTTAAGGATTGAAAGTTCATTAGATTTAACGAAAATACTAAGACATATATGCCTTTAGGGGCGGCATTTCTGATGCTTTATTAAAAAACCGGCGAGTGGAAACTCGTCGGTTTTTGTTATGTGGGTAGCTCGCCGGGCTGACACATTTACCGGGGTCAGGTTTGTGTTATAACGCTTACTGGTCATTGCTCCATGCCGCAAAAGAAGCTTGTAAGTCTTCTTCAGTTTCAGGTAACTGGACTTTAAGCGAAGCGTCAACTCTTGCCTGTACGCTTTCCACAAAAGGTCTGAAGCCTATGTTGTATTTTTCAAAAGCAATTTGGTGATCTTTATTAATTTGTAGCTCTTTCGTCAATAGCTTTGCGCCTTGCATAGCCAGGCTGGTACCCATACCCGTAAAAAAGCTTGGCGCATAGGCGGCATCCCCTATGAGACCTACCCGACCTTTTGTCCAGGACGACATCTTGATCTGACAGGCCTCATCAAAATACAGATCATCAGCAACCAGCATAGCATCTAAAATTTCCGGAAGTTTCCAATTCGTATTGGCACCAAAATGATCTTTCAGGATCTGCCTCGGCTGTTCGCGGTCGCGGTGGTTCCATGTTAATTTAGGCGCCCGAAAGACAAGAATGGCATTTGCTGCGTCTTTAAATTGAAAGATCACGGCCTGTTTGCCCAACTCACGGTAGACTATGCCGGTAGATTTGGTCCTGCCTGTCTGAATATGATCTGCTGCTGCAAATGCAAAGTAAACACCCAAAAACTTTTTGAAGTCGTCCTCCGGACCGAATACCAGTTTTCGCACGACAGAGTGCGTGCCGTCGGCACCGAACACCAGGTCATATGTTTTATCCCCGCCTTTTTCAAAGGACACTGCCACATGATCTTCGTGCTGGGTCAAAGCAGCTATGCTATTATTAAAGATGATCTCTACTTCATCTTTTGGAATAATGTCGTAGATAATTTTGACCAGGTCACCACGGTGGATCTCAATGTCACCCAGGTACTCCGGCAAGGTATTGATGGCAAACCGAACTAATGTTTGATCCTTAGCATCTACTATCTCGTCCGTATGAACAAATTCATTGGCCTTGATCTGGTCGTAGATACCCATTTCCCTGGCTATATCTAAAGCTTCACCACGAACGTCTATGGGTGAACCGCCTGTCCTGAGATCATTTCCCAATTCCACTATAGTAACCCCGTAACCAACTTTATTTAACCAGTAGGCCAGCGTCAGTCCTGCAAAGCTGGCACCCGATATCAATACTTGTTTTTTCATCACCTTCGATTTAATTGCTGTGTATTTAATTTATTAGCACAAAACTAATCGTAGTTTTACGAGTAAAATATTCGATAAACTACTATTTTTAGTCGAAAAAATGAAGAGTAAAAATGAACATGTCGACAGCGATATGCAGCACTTCACCAACAAGTTGGGGTTAATCATAGAAAATGTTTTGCAGAATTTTCAGGTCAACTTCTTTAAAGGTTTAACTTTTTTGCCTGATATGGCCATGCACTTCGGGTCATTTGTTGTAAAGGAAGATTTCACCCGGGTGACCGGGCAATCCGATCTCATCGACGGGATCGGTATTATATTTCACAATATCTTTGAAGACAGCGGAGACACAGGAAAGGGAAATCATAAAACGAATGGCCCCATGGAGCCACCATATGTACGCATCTTTCCCTATGCGATAAGCCAAACGTTGCAATTCAAAAAAAACACACAGGTATCACATGTTTCCATCAGCATCAGTGCCCAATACTTAAGGAATTTTTTAAAGGAAGAGTCTGAATACTTTGCTTATTTGTTTGATAGTGCTAACAGTTTCTGGATAGAAGAATTGATGACCGATGATATTTTACGTACTGTAAACGATATTGTGAAAAAGGAAGAGCCGGGTAACTTAAAAAGTTTTTATTATAAGATGAAAGCGATGGAATTGCTTTTCTACCTGTTTGAAAGTTTAAAAAAGCGCGAGAGCGGTAGAACTTTGAAATTGAACGCGAAGGAGATCCAGGCTGTTTACGATGTCAGGGATAAGATTGTCTCCTCGTTGAGCAATCACAGTGCGATAGCGGAATTAAAGCAAATTGCTGGTATGAACGAATTCAAACTACGTAAAATATTCAAACAAGTGTTCGGCATGGGCATTTATGATTATTATCAACATCTGCGGATGAAAGAAGCTGCACGTCTTTTAAGTGAGGAGAAACTGTCGGTCTCTGAAGCAGGCTATCAAATGGGTTTCGAGAACCTTGGTCATTTTACGAAGGTGTTTGAAAAGCACATTGGCAACAAGCCTAAAAAATATATACAGTTAATTGATACCCTTCGATAGATCTAAGGGCATTTTTGTGTCGTCATATTTATTGCTCTGGATATTGAGGTAGTTCCCAGCCGCCATCCCTATCTTCAGGTAAAAGAGTAGCGATGAGTTTTGGAATGCGCAGAAACAAGGCAAATCTTGTGACAGCATAAAAAAGATCTATACCCATTTGTGTTTTGGGCATTCCTAAACGTAAAAGAAAGGGTTTTATATTCTGAATTTCATTTACAAATGGTCGTAGCGTCTTTTCGTAATTTTCAAACGCTAATGATAGATCTTCAGGATGATTGTTGATTTCGCCTGCCAATACATAAGCACCCACGAGGCTTCCTGACACGCCCATTCCACTATACGGCGATGCACAATGCGCCGCATCGCCCATAAGCACTACACGACCTTTATACCAGGTGTCGCTCTTAACTTGCACGACCTCTTGTGAGAAAAAATATTCGGCGGTTTTCATACCTTCTATGAATCGGTCTGTCTGCCAACCTGCATCTTGGAATTTCCCGATCCAAAATTGTTTTTGTTGTCCAATTGACATTCTGTGGATCGCAGACGCCTCATAAGAATTTTCCCGAAGAACAAAGTAAACTTGCGTTTCATTGGCGTTATGGCTTCTTCGCATGATCGTTCTGCCACCGGGGGCAATATAAGTATCACGAATGTTGGTGTCTGTCTCAATTCTTGGAATGAACCAGTAGGCCATATGTATCCCCAATTTGAGATATGGCTCTGCAGCGTTGGCGGGCATTATCGCTTTTCGGGTATAAGAACTTTGGCCATCGGCACCAACCAAAATGTCAAAGGTGTCGGAGGTCGCATCTGAAAATGTAACGTGGACTTGCTTTTCATCTTGCTCAAAGTGTTCGACGGTCTTGCCAAAAATATACTTCACATCATCTTTTGTTGCATCATAAAGAATTCTCACCATATCGCCACGCATTATCTCATATTCAGAGGTAAGTGATTGTGCACCCTGTCCGGAAGTGTTCGCCATAATGGTAGCTTGTACCTTGCCTTGAGCATTTACAAATGAAACACCGGCTTCATCGACAAGATGCTTTTTAACTTTATCAAGAAGTCCCATACGTTTGACAGCCTCAATTCCTTGCCCACGCAAATCGACCTGTGCCCCTGTAGCCCTGAGAGCAGGGAACCGTTCAACTATGGTTACCCGATGACCACTTTTTGCAAGCCAAAAGGCTAATGCCGGGCCTGCAATCCCACCACCGCAGATCAGGATGTTCAAGGGGATAGTTCTTAGATCGTATAGTATGCCATTTTCCATTTATGTCTTTTTATGCAATTATTGAGCTTAATAGGATAAAAGTATCTGAACGAAACAAAATAAAATAGCTACATTTAGCTAAATAATAGTCGAAATCGTTCAAATAGTGAAATCAATTTATAAAGAGAAGGATTTGATACTGCACGGGAAAGTTCTCAGGGCAACACCTGAAAATAAGTTGACACGTATTCCTGATGATATGGGTACTGGTTATATCAAAGGATATGTAATTAGTCCCAAATTAAGACTATTGGTTAGGCAGTATGAATTGATAGAGGGTTTTGTATTGGACAGAGGGCTAAGCGAAGAAGAAGCCAATTTTGTGATGATCGCTTTCCACAATGTCTATTACGCAAAAGCTGATATGAAAAACAAACCTTTGCAGCCATCCGTGCTGGGCAGATCACTGCCATCATTGCAAGTAAGTACCGCGGGGTTTAATTACGAGTTTTTTCCGGCCAATAAGAAAATTAATTCAATAGTAATCACTGTTCATAAGGACTATTTAAAAGAACTGCTTGATCTGAAAACCGACAATGGTCTTTTAGAAACTATTACCTCCAGCGATCAGTCCTTTCTGTTTGAGGAACTTATATCGCCACAAATACAGGATGTTGCTGATGAAATTGTCACTGCCGATCCTGCGAAAGAATTACAAAATCTGTATTATAAGATCAAAGCAGAGGAACTTATCTATTTACTATTCGTTGAATTGCTGAAAAGACAGGATACAGCTTTACAAAACCTTAATGTAGCTGATGTGAAAAAGGTGTATGAGGTAAAAGATAAGATTCTTTCCAACATTGATACGCCACCAATACTTACTGAACTTGTAAAACTATCTGGAATGAGTGAATCTAAATTGAAGCGGTTGTTCAAACAGATTTTTGGGAATAGTATTTATAACTATTATCAAAGTGTTAGAATGAAGGAAGCAGCTTATTTATTGAAAGAGGAAAAATTAGCTGTTTCAGAAGTAGGTTATCGTTTGGGATTCTCGAACCTCAGTCATTTCACACGGCTATTTGAAACACATCATGGAATAAAGCCTAAGAAGTTCAGGGGACGAATGAAAAGCAATATCTAGTTAACCAAATAAATAGCGCCGCTCTGGTAAATATTTTTTTTAGGCGCTGAAAAGTAGGCGACAAAATAAGTTCTTTAAAACGCCTTTAACATCAAAGGTATCATACAGCAGGGTTTCGATTTTCATATGTTTAGCTATAGATGATACATCGATATAAATCTATCTTTTTAGCATTAAGCAGCCAACGATTCATGATTTGAACTGAATTATGCGCCTGACCAGGCTCTACCCGGTTGTGTTACCCATTAAAAGGCAAAATGTTGGAAAGCATATATAGCTTTGAGCAGCCGCTGTGGATTTGAAGATCTATGGGAGATAATTGATTTGTTAATCATTTCCCTATATCGTTGCTCTAAATTGCACTAATTATTTTACTTCAATATAAAAATTTAACCTTTATAGATTCAGTCTCGCTATATTCTTGGTACGCCATTAAGCCCATTAAAACTCGCTACTCATAATTATCGATATACGTTTTTTAAACATAACTGCCGCTATCAAATTGATAAAGTCGGAATATCCACTTCATACGTGCTTGGCCAGATAGGGTGCGGTACGGCTCTCTTTGTTTTTGACGATCGCTGCCGGCTCGCCTTCAGCTACGATCCGGCCGCCTGATTCACCTGCGCCGGGCCCGATATCGATCACCCAGTCGCTGGCCGCGATCACTTCCATGTCATGCTCGACCAGAATGACCGTATTGCCGGCATCCACCAGGCGGTTCAGCTGTAATAATAAGCGTTCCACATCTGAAGGGTGCAGCCCCGTGGTGGGTTCGTCCAGCACATACAGCGTTTGACCATTTTGGGCACGTTGCAGTTCCGTAGCCAGTTTGATGCGCTGCGCTTCACCGCCCGAAAGTTCGGTCGCGGGCTGCCCCAGTCGCAGGTAACCCAGGCCAACTTCCTGTACGACCTCCAGGGCACGGCTGATCGCCGGTTCTTCGTCAAAGAAGTCGGCCGCCTCATCTACGGTCAGGCCCAGCACTTCTGCGATGTTTTTGTCCTTGTAGGTAACTTCTAATGTTTTTGGATTATAGCGGGTGCCGCCGCAGGTCGGGCAAGGCGTGTAGACACTTGGCAGGAACAGCAGTTCGACCATGACCATCCCCTCCCCTTCACAATGCGGGCAGCGCCCTTTGACGACATTGAACGAAAAGCGGCCGGCATCGAACTTGCGCGCTTTGGCCATGGCCGTGGCAGCAAACAACTTACGGACGTGATCGAACAGGCCTGTATAAGTGGCCAGGTTGGACCGCGGTGTACGCCCGATCGGCTTCTGATCGACCACCACCAGTCTTTTGATGTTTTGCATACCAATGGTGATCTGACCGTCCAGCGTTTGTACCGGTGTGTCTTCCAGCGGATCCGCCACACTATCGCCGGGGATCTCCAACTGCAAGCCCAAATGCTGAGCCACCAATTCTACCAGTACCTGGCTCACCAAACTGCTTTTCCCGGAACCGGATACACCTGTCACGCTGGTTAGAACGCCTAAGGGGAAAGCGACATCGAGATTCTTTAAATTGTTCCTGCTGACGCTTTCCAGTTTTAGCCATGCTTTGGCTTTCCTGCGGTCGTTGGTGGTTTTGTGCCTGTTAGGCCTATCGTCATAGATATAGCGCCGTGTAAGTGATCCGTTTACGTCTCGAAGACCTTCAGGTAAGCCGCTGTATAAAACATGACCGCCTTTTTCACCTGCTGCCGGGCCGACATCCACGATCCAGTCGGCATGCCGGATCACATCGATCTCGTGCTCAACGACGAATAAGGAATTACCGGATGCTTTTAATTTATCCAATGCGCTTAGCAGGGCCTCGGTATCGGCCGGGTGCAGGCCTGCCGATGGCTCGTCCAGCACATAAACTACACCGAAAAGATTGGAGCGTACCTGGGTGGCCAACCGCAGCCGCTGTAGTTCTCCCGGAGATAATGTCGGGGTGCTTCTTTCGATGGTCAGGTAACCTAAGCCCAGGTCAAGCATGACCTGAACGCGGGCCAAAAAATCTTCAGCGATGCGTTTAGCTACCACTACCTTTTCCGGGTATTTTTCCTCCAGTTGTCTCAAGGCTTTGGCTTCACCGCTGGCGTAGGGTTCAAATATTGTTGCAAGTTTATTTAATGGCAGCCGGGATATTTCAGCGATATCATAACCGGCGAATTTGACGGACAAGGATTCCTGTCGCAGGCGCTTACCATGGCATAAGGGGCATTCGCTGCTGATCATGTATTGCGCGACTCTTTTTTTCATGAGTGCGCTTTGCGTATTGGCGAACGTGTGCCTGACGTACCTCCGCGCGCCCGTAAAGGTGCCCATGTAATCCGGCTGGCGCTTGTTTTTGATCAAGCGCTGAATTTCTTGGTGGGTATGCCCCGAATAGACCGGGACGACTGGCTGTTCTTCGGTGAACAGGATCCAGTCCCGGTCTTTTTTGGGCAGATCTTTCCAGGGGACGTCAATATCATAACCCAGGGTGGTCAGGATATCCCGCTGGTTCTGGCCCTGCCAGGCCGATGGCCAGGCGGCGATCGCTTTTTCCCGGATGGTCAGGGTGTCGTCCGGCACCATCGTTTTTTCCGTGATCTCGTAGACCCGGCCCAGGCCATGGCATTCCTTACAGGCACCTTCAGGTGTATTCGGTGAAAAGGATTCCGCGTAAATAATGGCTTGGCCCGGTGGGTAATCGCCCGCCCGGGAATAAAGCATGCGCAATAAATTGGACAGGGTCGTGACGCTGCCCACCGAAGAGCGGGTACTGGCCGCGCCCCGCTGCTGCTGCAGGGCGACCGCAGGTGGCAAGCCTTCGATCTCATCCACTTCCGGGATGGCCATCTGGTTGAACAACCGGCGGGCATAAGGCGATACTGATTCCAGGTAGCGTCTTTGCGCTTCTGCATACAATGTCCCGAATGCTAGAGAGGATTTGCCGGAGCCGGAGATACCCGTGAAAACGATCAGGGCGTCACGGGGAATATCCAGGTTCACATTCTTCAGATTATGTTCGCGGGCGCCGCGCACCCGCACAAAGCCGGATAGATCCTTAACGTTTTTAGCCATGAAAAGTAAACAGGTAAACAAGGTCGAAGTTTCGATCCGTCCGTTTTGGGCTTTGGGGGATCAAGATGATGAGGCAAAGAGTTAAGTTGTGAATTCTTGGAGAAACATTTGGCGCTACGGCATCTGAACGCCAGTTAGCGCGATCACCCGTAAGTGCCTTGTAAAGAACTTGGCGCCTGCTGATCAGAATTTCCTTTTATTGAACTAGCGATACATTACAATGGTATAGGTATCGAACCTGGCGCTTTTAACGAATTATCGAACGGCGCCAAGGAGCTTTCTTCTGACTGAATAGTCAATAATAAAGGCAAACAAAACTCCAGCAATCCAATGATCACGCCCAGCTATATTAACTTCAGCTATAACCACCTGAATAATTGTAAAAACCACCATCAGTAATAAACCGCCTGCGAGGTCGTCCAAACTCTTTGTGCGGAATTTACTATGATCATTTTTTTGAAATTTTGTGAATTCAGAAAAATATCGTTACTTCTAACATCATACTTAATGACACTATAAAGTATTAAAATATAAATGAAAGAAAGTATACAAATGGTCCTTACTAGATCCAAACTCTTACGGATAGGGTTTATTGCAATTTTTTTTTCTTGCTCAACAACGAAAATGACAATCAAAGAAAACAGTGTGCATGAAAAAGCAGACTCGCTTTATGACGAAGTTCATATACTTGGCTTGGAACTCACCCAAAAGAATAAGGTTCCTGGAGTGGCAGTTGCTGTTATTCAAAACGGAAAAATTGCATGGATACAATGTATCGGATATGCTGATATGGCAAGCAAAAAACCTGTAACCACTCATACAATTTTCAACATTGGTTCAATATCCAAAGTGTTATCTGCATGGGGATTTATGCAATTGACGGAAAAAGGCCTTTTAAAATTAGATGATCCAGTTAATCGATCTTTAACCCGTTGGACATTGCCTTCATCTCCCTATGATGTGTCAAAAGTCACACTACGACGCATATTAAGTCATACAGCAGGGCTTTCTGTACATGGCTATGGGGGCTTTGAGCAGGGAACACAGTTGCTAAGTCTAGAGGAATCTCTTAATGGGAAAACAAAAAGAAACGGTGAGAGAGTAAGACTTATAAATGAGCCGGGAACAAAATGGGACTATTCCGGAGGGGGGTACACTCTTGCACAATTACTTCTTGAAGAAAAGACAAAAGAGAGATTTGCAGATTACATGAAAAAAAATATTTTTAAACCTTTAGGATTAATGCATACAAACTATGAATGGACAAAAGCAATGATGGCAAGTTCTGCTACCGCTTATGACACTTCTGGTAATCCGATAAAAAATAGAATATTTACAGAACAAGCAGCAGCAGGATTACAAACAACTGTCTCGGACCTAGCTCACTTCGCGGAACTATCCATTATAACTAATTCCCGGCAATTGAACAGTGTTTTGAGACCAGAAACGATACAATTAATGGAACAACCAGTTTTACCATCATCTAATGAAGGAGAAAGTGGTCTTGGGTATCGGTTCTTGAATTATGACAATTTTCGAACTATTGGACACACAGGTGAAAATGTAGGTTGGAGCGCTGCAATGTTTTTGCATTTACCCACAAAAAGTGGATTAATAGTGCTTTGTAATGGTTCTAATGGTGACCATGTTTGGTACCCTATTTATGAACGATGGGCAAATAAGGTAAAAACACAAGCGACGAAGGTTCATTAACGCAAAAAAAATTACCGCTAACAAGTTATTATCAATCATAATATTTTCATCAGCGTTTCAGGTACAACCATGCCAATAAAAAAAATGGACTATTTTGCGATCTATGAGACTATGTTTTTGAGCTATTTTCCTCATCCCTCTAAACGTGTTAAAGATCTTTTCAAAGAATTATCTAAAGAAGTCGCATCGGAAGCTTAAATACAAACACGGCTCTACAGATTATATGGAAATAAAATTCAAGCCCCGCTTTTTAAGTGGGGTTTTCTATTAAGACGGATTTTCAAAAGTATTATGCGCCTGGTTAGGCTCGAACCAGGGACCATAATTTCTTTCACTTTGTAAACAGCTGATTTTTTGCTACTTTTGAATAGTCAGATAGGTAACCTCCTAAAGCAGCACCCAGTGCTTGCTGTACCTGTCGTAAGTGATTGAAAATCAATGGATAACAGAGATACGTGCATAGCCCAGGTGGGCGCACTGAGTAGAACGTTTCTACATGTTAAAAGCCCTTAAATCGATGATTTAAGGGCTTTTTTATTAATTATCCTTTCTGGCTCATTGCAATCTCGTTGTCTGCAAGCCTGCTGTTTTTTTTTGTTAACTTAGGTTACGGAATCAAATTATAAATGATATGCACTTGTATCAGTGATTCGCCACTGATTGAACACCTTTAAATTTCAAAGTCTTTTAATGAACATTATACTATCAATAAGTTTCTGAAACAATGATTAATCACTACAAGAATTAATATCAAAGCAGTTGCTATCAGAAAAGCATTTGATAAATATGTAAACCTGCTACGTACTTGGTTTACTTTTTTCTGTTTCTGTCTCCTTATCCATCTTGCCGCCATCCGTTTGCTCACCGCAAGGTCTGATGAATCAAACTTGATACGCTTGGTCTTGTACAACCTTCTTTTACGACCAGGTCTCCGCTGAGCCATTCTCCAGGTTCATAATAACAATAAAGCCTGGATCACCGTTGAAGGTGACCAAGCTTTACCCGATAAAAATTCTATTTAAAATCAATAGGGATAACCAACTTAAAAGTGATGTTTCGGCCCATGTTGAAAATACCCGGCTGCACGCCTGCCGGCACAGCGGCATTGTCAAAATATTTCAGTCTGCTCATGTTAGATTGATAACTTACATTGGCGAGGTTGGTACCTTCAACAAACAAACTCATCACGTTTCTGCCTTTTGTGTTATACAGGCTTCCTCCCAAACCGGCACTTAACAGGTTGTACCCTGCCGTATATGTTTCTGTACCGTATGCCGCGAAAAAACGATCCTGTGCATTAAAATGATCAAAACCCACAAAAGCAAACAGGTTGCGGAATGACTTATACCCTTTTGAAAAACTTCCCCTAAGCTCTGAATGAGTATGCAATGGCGGAATGAATGGCAGGTATTTCAAACTGTCGGGAACAGGAGATCCATTACCTAAATTTTGCCCATAAGTAAGTGTCAAAGCGTTTGCGAAATGCAACCAGGATACCGGGTGAATGTCCAAATTAAATTCAGCGCCTTGGATCTTTGCTTTGGTTTGTACGTAAGTAAAAGTGTTGTATCCCTGGGTAATTACCGGGCTTCCGTCTGCATTCAGTTCCTGCTCCTGAAATATGTAATTAGATATCCGGTTGTTGTAAATTTCCATGCTTGCAGATACGTAAGGCAGTGTCAAAAATGCTCCAAAATCTTCCTGAAGGCTGAATTCCGGTTTGAAATCGCTGTTACCGATATGATATATCTGTGAGCCAGGGTCTGGACCATTCGCAGAAAGTTCGGCTATGCTTGGCGCACGGAAACCACGGGCTATGTTTGCTTTTACTGCGAAAGCATGAGAAAAATTATATGTTGCACCGAAGCTACCGGTAGCACCAGAAAAAGTTTTGCTTAGCGCAGAAAATTGCTGGGTAACGTTGTTAGCATTTGTGGGGTTTGCACCCGTATAAAGTTGCGGGAAATAAGCTTTGGTTGTATCTATGTAAGCTGCCTGGCCGGTAAATGACCGGCTGTCATAACGTACGCCGCCGGCTAAATCTAATTTGCCAAAAGTTTTCCGCACTACCAGGAATGGCCCAATATCGAATTGGTGATAAGCCGGGATAGGAAAATCAGTGCTATTGCTCCCCAGCTTGTTGTCCTGGTACATGCCATTAACACCCAAAGTAGCATCATAGCCGTTTCCTAAAGGGTAATTGTATTTTACATCATAGGTGTAGCTGTTCAACTGCAGGTTTAAACCCGGGACATCTGCATCCTGCGGGTGTGTATATTCCCTGCGATGACTGTATTGATAACCCAGGTTTACGATCAGGTTTCCGGGACCGATAACAAAATTGCTGTTATTGTAAACACGGTAAAGCTGCACACGCTGATGCAGTACAGGTATATCGTAGGAATTGAGCTCTTTATCGGAAACAATAGGCCGGTAAGTATCTGCATCTGTTATTTGTTTGGTAAATTTCCGGGTGATAGAGTCACGGCTGCCATCCGGAATGTCCTGTTGATCGTCAAACAAGGTGGCGTGGAAATAAGAATAACCCCAGGATTTGTTGACACCCAGCATCAGGTGTACGTCTTTTTCTTTAAATCCGGTCGCATATACCCTTCCGTCGTGTGGGTTCTGGTAATCTTTCGCCACTTTACTGGATAGTACCGTTCCCCATACCAAACCTTTGTTATTACCAAACAGATTGACGGAATTGTTCCACAAGCCATTGTTAGTTCCGTAGCTATTAGTAACGGCACCTTTAATAGTACCTTCAGCTACGGGCTGAGGTGTCAGCAAATTCACTACACCACCTATCGCATCTGATCCGTATGTTAGGCTGGCCGGGCCTTTGATGATCTCTACGCGATCTATTGTGTTTTGGTCGACTTCTATACCGTGCTCGTCGCCCCATTGCTGGCCTTCTTGTCTTATGCCATCTTGCAGGGTTACCACACGATTGTAGCCGAGGCCATGTATAAAGGGCTTCGATATATTAGGCCCGGTTGTAACTGCGCTAATGCCGGGTAAATTGGCAATTTCATCGATCACATTGTTGGAGGCAGCGCGCTGATCAAGGAAACTTTTGCCAATAGCAACCATAGGTACCGGGTTACGTTTGATCTCGGTGGCTTTGCTAACACCTGTGATAACAACCTCGTTTACTTCTACCGCTGAGGCCTGCAACTGGAAATTATGGTTACTTGCAACCGATAGGTTTACGCTTTCGGCAATGGCCCTGTATCCAAGCGAACTCACCTGAACGAGATAAGTCCCCCTGGGAAGATTATTAAAGTGGTAAACGCCGTTCTTATCACTTATAGTGACTATCTTTAGGTCAGGGATACGGATAACTGCGCCCGGTATGGCTTCGCCTGTTTTAGCATCTGTTACCTTTCCATCGAGTTGTGTGATAACAGATGAAGCGAACAAAAATGCAGGCAGCATCAACAGCAAAAAGCTGAAAAGTATTTTGGTTTTCATATTTATGAAGTATGGGTTTGAAATTTAATTATCTGATAAACGTCAAGCCGAAACAGGCGGCGCCCTTCCACACAGAATATGAACTGTTGTATGATAGCTAACTGCTAAATTGCTAACAAGGTAACTGTAATGTTTAACGTCAAGAATTACCGTTTGACAAGCAGATGCCGCAGGAAGCGGCGGATGGAAATTGAACTGGCAAATACTGCACCTTGATTTCTCCGGGCCAGAATGGTCTTTAGAAGCTCTTTCTTGCTTTACAGGATGGTGATGATGAAACGAAACGGTTATCTGCCCGGCAAGAAACGCCCAGGCGAGTAGAATTGCAATGCAAATGGTGTTTACTTTCCGCAGTTTCAAAACGTTGGTAAAAGTATCAAGTTGGCACACACAATTGCACCATTGTTGCAATATCTAATACTTTTCTAATTTGATGATGTAACAAGGAATGAAGTGAAAATTTAATCTTAGTTTTCTCTAAAAAAATAAAGCCCTTAAATCGTTGATTCAAGGGCTGCTTTACTTTTTATCTTCCTAACAAACTTTAATTGATCACCGGTAACGAACCGCCGTCAATTGCGTAAATGGTTCCTGTAAGATAAGCTGCAGACGGAGACACCAGGAAGTGTACGAGATGTGCAACTTCTTCCGGCTCGGCCATTCGGCCCATCGGGATACCACCGGTTTGTGCCATCAGTTGTTTCATACCTTCTTCCGGAGTTACACCCGCAGAAGTTGCATAATCGTTTATAAATTTCACCATCGGTTCTGTTCTAACAGGCCCGGGTGCAACCGTAAGCACTCGAACCCCCTTATCGGCAAGCTCGGTAGATAAGGCTTTACTGTAACTGTTAAGCGCGGCTTTAGATACTGCATAAGCCATATTTAAATTCCACAATGCTTGTTTGCCGGCTACAGATGAAATGTGAATGATAACGCCGCTTTTTTTCTCGATCATTTGCGGCAGTAAGATCCTGTCGAGCCTGATGGCCGATATAAGGTTCAGGTCCAGTTCCTGCTGCCAAAGCTCATCAGTAAGGGTGCTATGGCCACCGCCGGGAGTAGTAAGCCCGCCAACGTTGTTGATCAAAATGTCGATGCCGCCAAACGTATCTGCTATCTCTTTTGCAAGAGCCGATACCTGATCTGCCTTGGTAAGGTCGGCCGATATAAAGTGATGAGTTGTATCATCAGGTTTTGTTCTGGCGCTGACTATAATTGTGGCACCTGCCGCTGCTAACTCATCTGCAATTGCCTTTCCGATACCTTTAGTACCACCTGTAACTAACGCTCGTTTTCCTTTCAAATCCTGTAATTCCATCTTTTTGCTGTTTAATATTCTGAAACAATTGTTTCAGAAATGAATAAAAAAATTTATTTAGTTAATTGTTTAATAAAATATTCTGCCATGCGTTTGATTTTTATGGGGTCGCCGTGAAGGATGAAGGATTCGTACCAGCCGGTCCAAGTGCTGTTGAAATAATCGGCGAGTAAAGCCGGGTCTTCGTAATCCCTTATCTCGCCTTTATCCATCGCCTTTTTAATAAGGTCGTGTAAAAATTGATAAGACCGCTGGTCATCTGCCGCCAATATTTTCTTCACTCGTTCATCATTTGTTGCTACCTCAAATGCGCTTTTCACAGCCATGCAACTGTCTTCACCATTAATGATGATATTCACAGCTTCGTGAATGTAGTCTATTAAAATAGCTAAAGGAGATCTTTCACTTGCCAAGCGTTTGTCCCAATCCTCTTTCCTGATGTAAGTGTAGTGTTGTACACATCGAACAAATAACTCCTGCTTATCCCCAATGGTGTTGTACAAACTGCTGCTATTGATCTTCATGGCATCGGTCAGGTCGCGCAGAGAAGTAGCGTTATAGCCTTTCTTCCAGAAAACTTCCATCGCTTTCTGTATAGCTGCTGCTTCGTCAAATTCTACATTCCTGGCCATTGCGATACAAAGGTAGGTAAATCTGAAACACTTGTTTCAGATTTACGTCATTTTCGATTGGCAAGCTTCCAACCTTGCTGTGCTATCAACAAGCTCTGATATCAAATTCTATGAAACACACCGCAAACACCGTAAAAAATGCCATAGGTTAATAAAGTGCTGCATTACCTTTGATGGAATAACATTAATCATTAACAACCATGGAACAAAAATTCCCACTGCCGCCTTTTACCTATGAAACGGCAGTATAAAAAGTGCAAATGGCAGAAGATGCCTGGAATACGCAGGACCCTGAAAAGGTATCTAAAGCTTATACATTAGATAGCGAGTGGCGCAACAGGTCAATCTTTTTAAACGGCCGGGAAGCAATCGTAAAATTCTTGACCACAAAGTGGGAAAATGAGCATCAGTATAAACTAAAGAAAGAACTTTGGGCTTATACAGATAACAGGATCGCGGTACGTTTTGAATACGAGTATCAAAATAATGAAGGTAATTGGTTTCGTGCTTACGGCAACGAGAACTGGGAATTTGACCAAAATGGCCTTATGCAAAAACGATACGCCAGTATAAATGATGTGCCTATCCGGAAAGAAGATCGTAAATTATAACGAAGGCTTTTTTAACGAATAGCAATCAAAAATCCCTTCAACTTAATGCGTACCTATCTCTAAAATATTTCGGGCACGGAAAAATCTAAAGATGATCAACATAGTCACATAACTCCAGAAAACGCTATTGAACATAAACTCAAGGCAGTTACCTCTCCAGAATATCTGAAACAGTCCTGCAAAAATTACTGCAGAACCCAGAAAGTATCCGCCAAATAATTGTTCGGCCTTTTGAGATATTTTCTGGGCCGTAAAGCCGTAAAGGAACAAGCCGATCCAAACACCTATAGCTCCATAAGAAAGATAACAGTCAACTATGTAGGCCGGTTTAGCAGATACAGCAGAGTTAACGCTTGTTACCTGTGCACGGTATACACGGTCCATCACCAGGGTTTCTACATTTGGTTTATCGGGCCACAAAAACCTGGGGATCACCATTTTCGCAGCATCTGTAGTTATTTTGAATTTATAAAATGGTGTAAAGTATGGCGTGTTGCTAACGTATTGGGTAAACATTTTAATTTCAGATATTCTATCTGTTAAAAAAGCCCAATTATCTTCCAGCAAGCCTTCGCGCCCGCTTTGGAGTACGGCATTTATACTTTCGTCGCGCGCAGTTACCAAGTCGACCCCACTGCCTGCCATTTTCCTGAAATTCCCTATAAACGTTGGAAGTATAAAAAAAAGTGCTAATAACAAAACCGTAAAAATTGGAATTATCTTTTTACCAAAAATCGGTAAAAGATAAATGCCAAGCAGTAACACGCTAATGATCACCGGTTCTTTAAAACCAGATGATAAGGTGCTTATAAGGTTGATGATAAATAAAGCAAGTGCGAAATAGTAATTACCTTTTTTCTTTTCGCGAATAGAGAACGCCAAACCAACCGTACCTGCAACAAAACTTAACCCTGTGAACTGAACGCTGAATTGACTTAAAAAATTAACTTTTGCAAAAAACAAACCTAAGGGAAGAGAGATAACCGCCATACCCAATAGCAAATTGCTGATTGATGGCGCATAGGCTGTATACCGTTTCTCCACCGGATATTTAACAGCCATAAAAATACCGTGCACCAGTGCCGCATGCCCTAATACATAGTAACGCTGGCATTGGGCAATGGTATCATAAACCGATCCATCTATCCCGAAGTCTTTACCGATGTAGTCAAAGTACTTGTAACCCAATAAACTAACGTAATAAAAAATAGATGTACAACTCATGTACCCTGCAAATATTATCTGCATTAAAAAAATGGGCCGCGTCAATTGCTGCAATGGCGGCATATCTGTTGGTAACGGTTTTAGAAATCCGTTGTACGAGATAAAGAAAATTAAAAAAGAACCCAGCCAGGCAATCAAATACGATACATGTGCATCTGATCTGAATAGAAACGATATAATATACGGAACATATAAGACGAGATAACGAAACGGACTGTTTTTGATCATGATCTTAAACTCCAATTAATATGATCAGTCATTTTTGCCGCTTTTCCAGAATTGCCACCATTTTTTTGGATCTTCATCATAATATCCTGATGACGCGTAACCCGAGTAGTCAGAATAATAGTATGTTTCGTTGCCGCTGCCTTTGCTGTAATCTGTTGTATAATAATTGGAATGCAAAGCGTCGTTACCAAAAGCATTGAGAATAATTGCCATGTTGCTTAAACCGTACTCTCTCGATAGTCTTTCCGGGATGTTGGCAGCCCTGAGTTGCGATGTACCCGATCTGATAATGAAAAGATTAATGTCTGATTCTCTGATAAGCGGTATGGCGTCAGAAACGAGCCCAACCGGTGCCGTATCTACCAATATGTAATCATAAGATGCTGTAAGCTGAACGAGCAGATCTTTCATCTTCTTGGTGTGCAGTAATTCCGATGGATTGGGGGGAACAGGCCCCGAAGGAATAAAATCTATCTTATGCGTCTTATCATGAACGGTAATTTCTTCAAGTGTGTTTTGGTCAGACAAATAAGTACTTAAGCCCTTTTTATTTTCTATTCCAAAAGCGTGATGCAGCCTTGAGCGTCTTAAATCTCCCGCTATCAATAATATCTTTTTATCAATCAACGCCAAGGTACTTGCCAGGTTTATAGTTACAAACGACTTTCCCTCACCTGATATCTCAGATGTAATGCAAATAATTTTACTTTGCTTATGACTTGCCATAAAGCTGAGATTTGTACGTACAGATCTCACCGATTCGGCAAATACGGACTTGGGTTTTGCCAGAGAAAGCGCTTGGGTATTACTTTTATCGATATAGGATGGAAACTCTCTTATCACCCCAATGATCGGTGTTTGGGTTAGCGCTTCAACAGTCTCTTTATCATAGATGTACGGATTTAAAAACCTCACCAATAATATTAAGCCGATACCAGCTCCTAAGCCCAATAAAATAGCGTAAGTGTAGGTCCTGCCAGAATCTGCCGCTATGGAAAAGTTGTTAACGTAAGCAGGGTTTACAATTGACGCACTTGGTACAACAGCTGCAGCGTTCATCTCGGCCTCTAATTTCTTTTCCGATAAAAACGACCGTACCTTATTGTTTACCTCAAAATTTGCATTCAGTTTAACAAATTGCTGCTCCTTTTTGGGTATTCGTTTAATGCTTTCATTAATAGTAGCTATTTGTTTATCAATATATTCCAACTCGGCGACCTTCCTGTTCTTTAGCGAGAAAACATTATTCTTGATCGCATCTTTGATCTTTGTGATCTGATTATCCAAAGATTTCATCGGCGCAGAATTACCGTTGTACTGTGCTGACATGTCTTCCCGGTTGGCGAATAACTTATTTAACTGCGTTATTAGGCCGGTTAGCATAGGGTCAAAATCTCCTTCAAGATCAAGGTTGATATCAGCCTTATTATAATTGGAAACCAACTGTTGAGCAAGTCTCTCTATACCAAGCAATTGGAGCTTAAGCACCGCCTTTTGCTTTTCATAATCAGATAGCTTCGCAACCACATCAGCTGATGCACTATTGATATCAGTAATATTGTTGCTTGATTTGTAACTGGCTAAACTATTACCGGATTTGCTGGTAGCCTGGTCAATAAACGCCATTTGGTTATCGATGAACTCGGCAGTTTGATTGGCAGACATCCTTCGCTGTATCAGATCATACTTTATGTATGATTTCATTATCTCATTCAGCAGATCAGCTGCAAAAGTTGCATTGCCATCTGTTTGAGATAAACTCATTACGTTTGTAAACTTTGCCGCCTCACTAACATTTAAACCACCTAAAATGCGGCCAACAAAATCTTCTTTAGCATTAAAATTAAAACGGTACGTTCCTCTATCAGGTATCGGAGTTACTATCTTAAACTCCATATTCCCCATAGATAACACTTCTCCATAGCGATATTTTTTGCCGTCCTTCTTTAAATTATTAGGGTTACTTAAGGTAAACGATGAGCCGTCTACATCCTCAACCTGGTATTGTTCCCTACTAAAGTTAGAAGAATCCTGACGAATGATCTCAATTTTAAAAGGGATATTCGGATAGAGTTCGGTAAGGTTAATACGCCCAACTATGTAGTAAGAAATTTTATAATTCAGTTTAGATATGGCATCCAGGATAACCTGGTTTGACCGTATTGTATAACTCTCGGCCTGTATCTTATCCGTATAACTAAATGTTTGCGATGGAGATGCGGCGCTTGTGTTAACGCCTTGTGCAGCATCTTGTAATTTTAACGAGCCGGAGCTCATATAAATAGGTTTTGTATACAAAAGGCGCAACTTTGCAATGCCGACAGCAAACATTACACAAAACAATATCCAATACCAGCGGCTTAAAAATACCCTATAAATTTTGTAGAAATCTATGGTTTGGCTTATAGACCGCTTTATCTCTGTAGAATGATTTTCCATTTATTGATCAAGAGCATCTAAAATAACAAGATTAATGCAAACAGAGCGAAAAAACGGCGTTTCTATTATTCTTTATCAATAGAGATGACTATGTGACTTCTAATTTTTCTCTTTACTTCAAAATCAATCAAAACAGTTGCGACGTAGTTAAACCAGCAAAGATTGAATTAGCGCTGTACTTAAGTAATAATCTGAATCGCAACTTTTCTTAACAGCAAAAAAGCCGCTTAATAAGCGGCTTTTCAAAGTCATTATGCTGTTAAACTGTTGGATCCAAACCGGGATCATAGCTATGACCCTCCTTCTTAAAGAAAGCTGCAAAGATTAATGAGACAGCAAATAAAAGTATGATACTTATTACAATACTCTGAATACGTTTGCCGATAGTATTCTCTTTCTGCAATTCAAAGTTCTTTTGCATGTCGTCAATCTTTTTATCGATCTCTTCCTGTTTCGCACCGCTTTTTTCCAAAGTGGCTGTAACAGCTGCAGTCATTGCAATTTGCGTTTTTTCTACCATTTGAGGCTCAATAATAGTTGCGAATAAGATATCTTTCAAAAGATACTGAATGCCAAACGAAATTATAACCATGATAAATATTCCGGTTACAGCTTGCCTGTAATTCCAGAAGCCTCCAATTTTTGCCCGTAGCTTTGAAACAAATATTATAAGCAATATCAACGGAATAAGAATGCCAAAAATAAAAGGAATAGTTATCATCAATAGCATTTGCTCTCGTAAAGCTAACAACACATAAAATGAAAGTATACCTAATACAGTAGATATAACTCCCAAGGTTAGCCCAAAGGGCACGGCGTTTCTCTTTATTTTTTGGTTTAAATCCAGCTCCATTTAGTTAGGGTTTAATTATTAAAGCTAACCAATATTTCTAAAACTGCCATATCAAACGGCTGGTTAACGGCATTGTCAGCTATCTCTTGTTTTTCCTCCTCGTTTGGTTCAGGATTTTGAAAGAAGGTTATCATCGGGTAAAACAATTCTTTTACTTCAGAATCATCAGGAACAGTGGCAGCTATCTTGTTCACTTCGCTTACCGGGCTTTCAACCAATATCTGGTGTGCTATTACCGGTTCATAAATACGGTGCTCATCCTGAAACTCGTCTTCATCAACCAATAAAAACTCTTTCAGGTAATCTTCCAATTCCGGCTCAAGGCCTTCGTCTGAGCATTCGTTCAAGTACAGTAACAGGTTAAGTAGTTCCGTGCCCCTGTCAAGGGTTTGCTCTTCAATGTCCTCCCATTCCGGGGTCTCCAGATAATCGTCCTCAAGCTTTTTAACATCTTCACTAAAGAAGTTGATCATCAGCAGATCAAAGAACACTTCCCTGAGTTCTTCTACCTGCGGGTTATCGTTGAATAGATTGTCAAGCAGGTCAACCTTGGTCATAAAGTCTGCATCAGGAGAAAAAACAGCTTCAAAATCAGGTTTTAATGCAACTGCATTGGTATCGCTATACTTGGTAAATGCCTGCAATGCAGCGTTTATGGCATTGCTCACTTTTTGATCGGTCATTTGTTGGAGGTTTTAAAATTTTGCTATTTGATTGTTGTTAATGCTTAACAACACTTTACCCTTTAAGTTCTGACCTAAAAATGGTGAGTTAAAACTTTTAGACAGATTTGACGCGCGGCTGTACTCCCACTCTGTATCAACGTTAAAAACGGTTAGATTGGCATTGGCACCCTCTGTTACAGTGGCCGCATCAACATTTAATATTTGGCGCGGGTTTACGGCAAGTTTTTCTGCGATAAGTCCTGCACTCAAACCGGCTTTTAAAAGCAAAGGCAAAGCTGTTTGCAAAGCAATAACGCCAAATTCGGCTACTTCAAACTCAACATCTTTAAATTCTATCTCGTGCGGGGTATGCTGGGTTACAACGGCATCAATGGTGCCATCTTTCAGGCCGGCAATAAGTGCATTTACGTCTGCCTGCGTACGCAACGGTGGTTTAACTTTATACTGGCTATCAAAGCCCATTAAAGCCTCGTCGGTTAAAACAAGGTTATGCACCGCAACATCGCAGGTAACATTAACACCCTTTTGTTTGGCCTGGCGTATCAGGTCTACGGCATGTGCAGTAGATATGGTAGTAAAATGGATCGCAGAACCAGTATCTTCCGCAAGGTATAGGTCGCGGGCAATCATCAATTCCTCCGCAAGTGCGGGTATACCCTTCATACCTAACATGGTGCTTACCACACCTTCATTAACTTTTGCCTTACCCGCGATAGAGGTATCCTCGGGATAAGAGATTACTTTAGCACCAAAATTTTGTACGTATAACATTGCACGCTCCATTAAACCGGCATCCTGCACAGGGCGATTACCATCTGTAAAGGCCTTGGCGCCGCTCTGGAACATATCATACATCTCGGCCATATCCTTACCTTCCCGTTTGTGCGATATTGTACCCAAAGGATAAATATCCACCAGCTTACCCTTTGCGCGGTTAAGCAGGTACTCGACTTCGGCCTTTGAATGTACGGGGGGCTGAGTGTTAGGCATCAACGCCAAACCTGTAAATCCTCCGGCAGCGGCTGCGGCTGTACCGGTTTGCAGATCTTCTTTGGTTTCTAATCCCAATTCACCCACGTTACAATTCAGATCAAAAAAACCCGGAGAAACATAGCCGTTTGCAGCTTCAAAAACCTCGGCGTTATCATCACTAAGCGATGAACCTATCTTTTCAATTTTCCCGTTTCTGATCAAAATATCGGTAACCTGGTTATGAAAAGGCGAAGCGGGATCAACAACAGTGGCGGATTTAATGAGTAAATTCATTATCGCTGTTTTATGGTGAGGTTAGTTAATATTTTCCAGCTCCGCGATTTGGCTTTTTGATACTTTAAAGTATCGTACCAGTAATATCTCAATAGCTAAAAATATCAGCGCCAAAATTATACAAAGTTTCCATAATTGCAGCCCCGAATTTGCAGCACTGCCGATATTATTTGCATTGAGTTTATTGCCGTTAAGCAGTTCCGTCTTTGCCGGAAACATTTGTTCAAGTTCCTGCGGCGAAAAATAACTCAAGTCAGATTCGCTCCTGTTATCGTTGAACGCCAGTACAGCGGCAAGGCTATCCTGCTTCCTTAACTCGAAAATGCCAGGCGAAAGCAGTTCTGATGGCGCAAATAATATAGTGCTTCCCTCTTGCTGGCGCACATCCGGGATAATGATATCCCTACCTTTTACCAGCCTAAGTAGCGATTTTTCTGTTGATTGTAAAGGAACGGTCTCCATGACCTCATTGCTGCCAATGGTGTAAAAAAGTGGCATATCATGGCCGCTTAGCAAGGCAGCATGCAGCATTACCGGCACAAACAGCGCATGTACAGGCAAGCTGCTAAAATCTTCGCTTAGTGGAACAGCAGCAACAGTTACCTTGCCCTTGCTAACGGTTGTTTGCGCTAAGAGGTCAGTTCCTGTTTGTAATTTCATCAAATGTTCAGCTCGCTTCGCACCAGCTACTAATTGATAGTATTTGCTAACCTTTGGCAGGTCTGGGTTTTGAGGCAAGGCTTCAAAGATGCTTTTGAAAACTGCACTTTGCAGATCGATACTTACGACCTTGGTAGGCTCATTTACCAATTTATCGGTATAGCTGGCACCAATAGGTTGCAAAAGCGACCGGTAGCTATTTATATCGGCATCTGCAGACGGAAAAACAATCAGTGAGCCGCCTTTACGCACGTAGTTTTGCAATTGCTGAACCAAACCGGCAGATATTGACTTTATATCGCTGAGCACAACCAAAGGATAACTACTGAGCTGTGCGTAATCGACATTGCCATCCCCTACCTGGGTTAGTTTAAAAAAACTGTCACTCCCAAAAACTGCGGTTAGGTATTTATTTGGCATACCGCCGTTTATCAACAATATCCGCAACTCATCACTCACCTTGAATGAAAAGTAAAATTGGTTATCAAAGGTGATGGGGTTATCCTGCAACTCTATCTCACCGCGTTGCCAGCCTTTCTGTAAACCTGAAAACGAAAGTGTGTCTGTTTGCGACGATCGTGCCTTGATGGTAAAACTGCCAATGGCTTTTTGTATACCGTTTACAGTGAGTTTCAACGGAACTTTTTCGGCAGCCTTATCAGCATAGTTATGGAGCCTTACAACCATTTTTTCACCCTCACCGGGGCGATGGGTCGCGCTGAGCAACCAGGCGGTATCAACCGCAACGTTGGGCATTGATGTCGGCTTAAGCTCTACCAGATCAACAGGGATATTTGAAGTGATCTGTTTATCTGCTTCGGCCATATTCTTCTGAAAATCAGAGACAATAAAGATTCTTTTTGCGTCACTACCGTAAAGATTTAAGAGGCCTTGCTGCTTTGCTACCACCTGCGCAAATGTGCGGCTTTGAGCGCTTGGCTTTACAGCATCAGCAGCATCATTAAACTCGCTGCGACTGAGCAGTCGCTGGTGCTTGCCTTCAAAATCCTGGGTGATTATCTGGAACCTATCATTGATAGAATAGGCCGCCGCTATCTGTTTGGCGCGTTGCTTGGCTTGATCGAGCAGCGAGCCTTCTCTATTGATTGCCTGCATACTGTAGCTATTGTCTACAAATATGCTGATGGCTTGCTGTTTACCCACCAGGGCTGCATCCCTTCCCGGAAAGTATGGCCTTGCAAAAGCAAAAACGAGGAAAAGCAATGCCAATAAACGTGATGCTAAGATCAGCCGCTCACGCAGGTTACGCCTGCTGGCCTGTTGCAGCTGCACTTCTTTTAAAAACTGTACATTACTAAAGTACACCTTTTTGTACCGCCTAAAATTGAATAAATGGATTGCTACCGGTATAACCAGCGACAGCAATGCAAATAAAAAGGCAGGATACAAAAAGCGCATTAAGCAAATGTGCAAATTAATAGGCAGAGGTGCTAATAATTTGATATGGGCAAGGGTTTACTTAAGCTTCAATTAGCTCTTATTATGTGCTTACCATTGAGTGTCGTTCACGCTTGAGCAATTTTGATCTCTGTTAGCAAGGAATCTCCTGCCGCTAAGCATTTAAGCTCTTAATTACGCCTTCTTCTCCCCCTGCGGCTTTCAGAACGTTTTTTCTTGCTCGATCTTGATACCGATTGCTTTGAAGTCTGATCTGATTTTTTTGTTTGTTGAACAGCAGTTGGCACAACATCTGTCGAGTCTTTACTTAACTGTTTAACCGAAAAGCTATTGCTGCGCAGGCTATATTCTAACTGGCGGGTTGCGCCTGTAGTTTTGGCTAAAGAATCGTTACTACTATAAATAGGAAACTCTCGGATCAGCTTACCTTCCTTGATATAGAAATTATCACCTCCGCGATAGCCCCTACGCTGCGAGTTGGTGAGCTTAGGAAAATCTAACTTATTGGCACCGCTGTTATTAAATTCAAAAGCGTAGATGCGTGCGTAGCTTACCGTATCTTTTGCTTTAGCCTGTATCAATATCTCGGGATTGCCGTCGTTGTCCATATCGGCGTTAAAAACGTCGGTAATGCTGCCGTCGAGGTCGCCGGTGGTGGTTGTGTATTTGATAGCTGCAGAATCTGAATGGAGTATAGCAAACGCACCGGCATCGGTTGAGCCCCGGCCCCAGCTTACCACATCATAAGTTTGCCCCGGCGATACCTCTATTGCCTTATGATACCTGAAGGGCGCCATCAAAGCGGGCTTGGGAGGTGCGCTGGCCTTAACCGGCTTTTTATCATTACTACTGCATGCGGCAAGTAACGCCAAAGCAGCAACTACAAGTGAGTATCTACCTTTTAACATTATTTCGGCTATTAATTATACATCATATCCGGCGAAATTTCACCTTTAGGCTTACCGGGTATGGTCATGTAAACACGTAAGCCACTGCCCGATGTATTGGCATCCACATACTTAATAGTGATTTTGTGGTAACCTCTCTGCAACGGAATAGCACCCTGCTGCTCAATTAAACCTGTGCGACCATCATTATCAACAATAGGTATCTCATCTACCATCAATATCGAACCGTTTGATGATGCTGTTGAAAAACTGTAAACGCCATCAACATCTGTTCGCAGGTAACCGGTAAATATTACGCCATACTTGTCAAACGATTTTTTGAAGGCACTTAGTGCGGTGCTAAAGCTTTTTGCTACACCGGTATCAATTACAGCCGCCGGGTTTATCTGGGTGGTATTGATATAAGTACCTTCAGATACCTGATATTTCATACCAGGCGTATTGCCGTTGTAAGCAACAGGTGGAAGCGGGCGCTTGTTAAATACCTTGGCGGCAGTAATGCTGCTACGGCGGCCAGCCGGAGTTACCACAATAGTTTTCAGATCGCGATATTCGTTCAACGGCACCTGATATGTTATCGGGCCGGTGTAAAGTAATTCCGTTTCGCGGGGTGTGTAACCGTCAATGGTGTAATAAATTTTGGCACCCTTAACCGGCGATTTAAGATTCACAGTCATAGTTGGCGCTATCATTACCGTATCAGCCGCGCCGATGGCCGGTGGTACACGGAAGTTATAGCCATTCTTGTCGAACCATGCCAAATGATCGGGCAGGCGGGTTTCGTAGAAGTCCTTAAAGTTTTTATTAGCCAACGGGCTCCAGGCAACTTCAGACAGTGCCAACATGCGCGGCAGCACCATATATTCCACCTTATTTTCGGTTGTAATATACTCCGTCCATAAGTTGGCTTGCACGCCTTTGATATACTTTTGCTGGTCAGGCGTTAGTGCTGCCGGCGTCGGGTTATAAGCATAAGTTTTCTGAATAGGTGCGTTGCCACCAATGCCAACCGGCTCCTGGTTAAGTTTACCCTGAGTATGGTCGAAATATAAACCCTGACTGCTCGGCGTCATGATCACATCGTGGTTTTGTTTGGCAGCCTCAATACCACCCTCCTCGCCTCTCCAACTCATTACGGTTGCGTTAGGCGCTAAGCCGCCTTCCAATATCTCGTCCCAACCAATGATGCTGCGGCCTTTACTGTTTACAAACTTTTCCATACGCTGCACAAAGTAGCTTTGCAGACCATGTTCGTTTTTCAGGTTGAGGCGTTTGATAAGGTCCTGGCAAAATTTAGATTGCTTCCAAACTTCTTTCGGTGCTTCGTCGCCACCAATGTGGATATATTTGCTCGGGAACAGTTCCATCACCTCGGTCAACACATCCTGTAAAAAGCCAAACGTTTTTTCTGACGGACAAAAGATATTATTAAACACGCCCCATTTACCACTCACCTCATATTTCAAATTTGGGTTACAGCTTAGTTCCGGGTAAGCGGCAAGCGCTGCCAGGGCATGGCCGGGCATTTCAATCTCAGGCACCACTGTAATATAACGGTCGGCTGCATATTTTACCACATCACGGATCTGATCCTGCGTATAATAACCTGATACCGGCACGCCATCATACTGCAGCGGCTGGCGGTCTTTGTAATTACCTATCACGCTTTCTTTCCTAAAGCTTCCTACTGATGTTAGCCTCGGATATTTTTTGATCTCGATACGCCATCCCTGGTCGTCTGTTAAATGCCAGTGGAAACGATTGAGTTTATAAGCCGCCATCAGATCGATGTAACGCTTCACAAACTCCACATTAAAAAAGTGGCGGCACACATCTAACATCATTCCACGGTAGCCAAAACGGGGATAATCTTCAATGGTTACAGCAGGTAGTTTGGCAGTTCCGCCATGTTCAAGCGGCATCAATTGAATAAGCGTTTGCACACCATAAAAAAGGCCTGCACCTTTACCTGCAACAGTAACCTGGTTTGGTGTAATGGTTAAGCGGTAACCTTCAGCGGGCAAATTCTCTGTACCTGCCGCAGTAAAAACAATACTTGTAGTGCTTACACGTGCGTTTCGCGCGGCCGCCTGCTTGTTGTAGGCCATGTTATCGGCCATGTATTTTGAAAAAAACTGAACTGCTTTATTGTCAGGAGTATCTGCCTGTATCATAGTTTCCTGACTAAGAACAAACTCACCAGGAGCTTTTTTGACAGATACCGGTGCCGGGATGATACCCGCATAAGGATCGGTATCCTGGGCGTTAACTTTAACAGACGATATCAAGAGGCAGGAGAACAATAAAGCAGTTAGCTTTTTATGCATGATGTATTACTTCAGGTGAATAAATGAGCTGTGAATTTAACATTATTTGAAAATAATGCGTCAATATCACACAAAAATTACCTGAATAGAAACAAAAAAGCCGGTTCGTTATTAAGAACCAGCCTTTTTAAAGTTTTTTAGGAAGAGAAATCAGAGTTTGGTGTTTAGTGGTTAATTCCCTGCCTATTTAGGATTTAGAGATTAGTATTTAGATTTTTTTTCCAACCTAATCTCTGATCACCAATCTCTAATCACTAACTACGCCGTTACAACATGCTCTTTAGCAGCCAGGTAACGCTCTGCATCAATGGCGGCCATACAACCTGTACCTGCGGCAGTTACTGCCTGGCGATAGATATGATCCTGTGCATCGCCACAGCAAAATACGCCCTCAATATTTGTTTCTGTTGAGCCGGGACGGGTTATGATGTAACCGGTCTCATCCATATTGATAGTTCCGCGGAAAATATCTGTATTAGGTTTATGACCGATAGCCACAAAAAAGCCGGTAACATCCAAAATGGTTTCTTGCTGTGTTTGGTTATTGCAAACTTTAACTGCGTTTACTGCGGTTCCGTCTCCCATTATCTCAATGGTCTCGGTATTGTAAAGTACTTCTATATTCGGCGTATTCAACACGCGGTGAACCATCGCTTTTGATGCACGAAACTCTTCGCGACGAACGATCATGTAAACCTTGCGGCACATTTTAGCCAGGTAAGTAGCTTCCTCTGCCGCAGTGTCTCCCGCGCCAACTATGGCTACGTCCTGCCCTTTAAAGAAAAAACCATCGCACACCGCGCAAGCCGAAACACCAAAGCCACTGTATTTTTGCTCAGACTCCAAACCCAACCATTTTGCAGATGCACCGGTAGAAATAATAACCGTATCAGCTAAAATGGTTTTGCTTTCATCAACAGTAACCTTGTGTGGTAAAGATGAAAAATCAACAGCGCTAACGTACCCGAAGCGGATGTCAGTACCCAAGCGCTCAGCCTGCTTACGGAAATCTTCCATCATCTCCGGGCCTAAAACGCCATCGGGATAGCCCGGGAAGTTTTCTACCTCGGTGGTTTGGGTAAGCTGCCCGCCAGCCAGCATACCGGTATACATTACCGGCTTAAGATCGGCGCGCGATGCATAAATAGCTGCAGTGTACCCAGCAGGGCCCGAGCCAATGATCAAACATTTTACGTGTTCAGTATCTTGTGACATTTATTTCTTTGTATTGAGATGCGAAGTTAACAAAAACTAAAAAAAGCACAGTCAGTACGCCGTAAAACTTATTAACGTTAAACGGTGGTTGTTGATAATGCTTTAGCTACCCTTATTTGCTTTTAGTACCCTAATGAAATTACCTCCTAATATCTGATCTACATCCTGTTTGCTATAACCAAGTTTGATCAACTCTGCAGTAAGCTTCGGGTAATCGGTAACACTGTCTAACCCTAACGGATAAGACTCTGCACCATCAAAATCAGATCCTATGCCAACATGGTCCGCACCGATTAACTTCACCATGTAATCGATGTGTTTAATAAGCAGGCTCAAAGGCGGCCTAAGCTGATCGGCCTCTGCTTTATTGATAGCATTTAAGCGAATGCTGGCAAGGTCATAATCGTTATAAATTTTTATAAGCGAATCCAGTTGCGGTTTATGCTTTGCCAGGTAAAGCTCGTGCCTGGCATCGTAAGTGCTATCTAAAAAGCCGCTATAAAAATTGATAAAGACAACACCACCATTTTTGGCTATTGCCTTTAATTGGTAGTCCTTTAAATTACGACGATGGGGAGCCAGTGCGTAAGCGCAGCTATGCGATGCAATAACGGGTTTTGTTGTAAGGGACATTACATCATTAAATGTTTGCTCACCAGGATGAGAAAGGTCTATCATTACGCCAAGCTTGTTCAGCTTTTTCACTACCTGCTTGCCAAAATCGGTAAGTCCCTTATGTTTCAAAGTGTCGCCGTGCAACACTTCATCCCGGGCAGATGTAGCCCATGAGGTGCTGTTATTCCAGGTAAGGGTCAGATAGATCATGCCACGCTTTGCAAGGCTATCGATATAATCCAGCCTGTCTTCTATCATGTGACCACCCTCCACGCCTATCATCGCTGCAAGCTTACCTTGCCGTACGGTCTGTTGCAGATCAGCAGCTGTGCGCACCAGTTTTATCTTGGCGGGATAGCGTTTAATTAAAGCGTCGAGCGAATCTATCTCCCTGTTAGCAAACCTAAAAGCTGTACCGTTGCCGTACTGGTCGCCGCACCATATAGAGAATACCTGACCCCTTAAGCCGCCACGCTTAGCACGAACCAGGTCAAAGTTGCCGTTGGGCTGCAGTTTGCCCAGATCAACTCCTGTTATCAGTTCATTTGATATAGCATCATTATGGGTATCAATAAGATTTGCTTTTTGATGTAACTGATTTGAATTTTGTGCGAAAACGCTGATCTGTGAAAACAATATCACAACCAAAAGGTAGTATTTCATAGTGTAAGTTAAACAATTGGCAGTTAATTCGGCTAATTTACTTACTTTAGCAATAACCAATTAGGGCGGCTCCAATTTCGCTCTGTACCTATTTTATTATGAAGTATTTAAGAAAGGCTGTTGCCATACTTTTATTTATAGCTATTTGCTGCGAAACTGCAGTTGCACAACTTATTTTCGATTTTAAAGACAAACATATAAGCGAGATACGCAACCGCGAAATAGCATCTAACAGTAAACTTGTTACGCCATCATCTACTTATATGAACCCGCCGGGTATTGCAGATCCTGTAGTGTTTGAGCGCCAGGAAGCTACGGTGCCTAATTTATGGGTTTACTATTTCCCTAACGCGAAAGATTCGACCATCAATAACGTAATGTATGAGTGGGATGACAGCAATTTCACATCCGATCATCATTCAACTACGCAGCCTATATCTGTGCTCAATAACTACATTACCAAATACAAAGAGCTGCTTAAGCAAGTGGGCGACACTTATGGCAAGCCACAAACCACAGGCTCACTTGATGACACCTCGTTAATTGAAGCAGGAAAGTTTAAAAGGAAAGATGTTTTTACCAAAAACGGAACTGAGGTAGAGATGTATATCGTATTATCTAACAAAGAAATAACCAGCGGCATTGTAACCATCAGCCCCACTCATAGAATAAGAATGTATGTTAGACCAGCAAGTATTTAATTGTTGAGTTATTTAATTACTGAATTATCGAATCATCTATAATTCAGTAATCCAAAGTTCATCTACGTCAGATCTTTATCTTTAAACCAAACCTCATCGGGTTTGAGTTCGATATTTTCCATAAGGCTTACCAGTTCTACAGGGTCGGCAGACGTAAGTACCAGTTTGCGGTTGGCCGGTTTCAAAAACCGCTGCTCAACCATCACATCCATTTGCTTCAGCAGATTGTCGTAGAAACCGCTAATGTTAAGCACCCCTACCGGGTTGTTGTGTAAGCCCAGCTGCAGCCAGGTAAGCACTTCAAAAAATTCTTCGAGCGTACCAAAACCTCCCGGCAGCATGATGATGCCGTCGCAAAGATCATTCATCATCTGCTTTCGCTGATGCATATTATCAACCACATGCAGTTCTGTGATTCCCATATGCCCGACTTCCTTATCCATCAAAAACTGCGGGATAACACCAATCACTTCACCACCTCTGCTAAGCATCGCATCAGCAATTAAGCCCATTACCCCTACTTTGCCGCCACCATAAACCAATTTGATGTTCTTTGCTACAAAAACGTCAGCCAGGGTTTCTATAGCTTGCTTAAGTTGAGGATCGCCGTTGTAATTGGCACCGCAGAAAATAGTAATGCTATGCATTTAGTTGATTAGAGATTAGTTGATCGGAGATTAGGGCTTTTGTATTTAGAATTTGGAGATCAGAGTTTAGAATTTCACAAATCTAATCTCTAATCTCCAACCTCTAATACCTTATCTTGAGGTATAATTCGGTGCTTCTTTAGTTATCGTGATATCGTGCGGATGGCTTTCGCGCATGCCGGCAGCAGTGATACGAACAAAACGGGCTTTTTGCAGATCCTCGATAGTTGCAGCGCCGCAATAGTGCATACCTGCACGCAGGCCACCAATGTATTGATAAACAACCTCGGCCATGTTGCCTTTGAACGGCACCCTACCTACAATACCCTCCGGTACCAGTTTGGTGACCACATCAGTCTCGTCCTGGAAATAACGGTCTTTTGAACCTTTGGCCATTGCCTCGATAGAACCCATACCCCGGTACGATTTAAATTTACGGCCTTCGTAAATAATGGTTTCACCCGGCGATTCTTCAACACCTGCAAACAACGAACCTGCCATAATGGTACTTGCACCCGCAGCTATGGCTTTAACCATATCACCGGTTTGTTTGATTCCACCATCAGCAATAACCGGGATGCCGGTACCTTCAAGGGCTTTAGCACATTCATAAACGGCGTATAATTGTGGTACGCCTACACCTGCAATAATGCGGGTAGTACAGATAGAACCGGGACCAATACCTACCTTAACGGCATCGGCTCCAGCTTCGGCAAGGGCTTTGGCTGCATCGCCGGTTGCTATGTTACCTGCTATGACCTGCAGATCAGGATAAAGTTTTTTAACCGCCTTAACCATATCAATAACTCCTTTTGAATGGCCATGAGCTGTATCTACGGTAATTACATCAACACCTGCTTTTACAAGGGCAGTAACACGGTCAATGTTATCGGCAGCAACACCAACGGCGGCGCCAACACGCAAACGACCAAACTCGTCCTTACAAGCGTTAGGGAATATTTTAACTTTTTGGATGTCCTTATAAGTAATTAAACCAACCAGCTTACCGTCTTTATTAACAACTGGCAGTTTTTCAATCTTATTATCCTGCAGAATAGCAGCTGCATCCTCAAGAGTTGTACCTTCCGGAGCTATGATCAAATTATTTTTGGTCATTACCTGGCTCACAGGTACGGTAAGGTCTTTCTGGAAACGAAGATCGCGGTTAGTAATGATACCTTTTAGTTTACTATCTGCTGAAACGACCGGGATACCACCTATGCCGTACTCGCGCATGATATTCACTGCATCAGACAATAAGGCCTCTTCTGATAGTGTTACAGGTTCCTGTATCATCCCGCTTTCAGAACGCTTTACCTTGCGTACCTCATCAGCTTGTGCTTCTATGGTCATGTTTTTATGCAGCATGCCTATACCGCCCGCCTGCGCAATGGCAATAGCCAAACCAGCCTCGGTAACCGTATCCATCGCAGCTGAAATAATTGGGATATTTAAGCGGATCTTTTTAGTTAAAAAAGAACTCGTGTCAACTTCGCGTGGTAAAACTTCAGAGTATGCGGGGAGTAACAAGACGTCGTCGTAAGTTAATCCTTCGGCGACAAATTTAGATGGGTCTAACTGCATAGCAAATAATTATATTGGAGTTATTATTTGCCGGGCAAAGATACGTTCAGATGTGCAGATATGCAAATACATTTGATATGCAGATTTCAAATGTGCAGATTGTTGGTGGAAAATTAAACGTTTATGACATTCAATTGCACACCTGCACATCTGAAATCTGCGTAGCCCCTAATATTTGCCTACCACAACTTTATAGAAGTTTTCAAAATCGTAATACTTGTTAGCCAAAGCTTTTAACTCGTCGGCGGTTATATTCTTTACAGTTTCAGCGTAGCGGTCATAGTAATCGTAATCCAGGCCGGAAAAATAAATGTTCTTGAACTTATCTGCATGTGACATTACGTTTTCCAGGCTGCCTAATAACGAACCCAGCATAAAGTTGCGGACAAGCGAAAGTTCTTCGTCCGGGATCAACTCTGTTTTTAAAAGATTGATCTCCTTCTCTACTTCTGTCAGCGCAGCTTTGCAAACATCTGCCCCAACCTCGGAGGCAATGAAGAATGAACCGGCATTTTTAAACGATGCCATCCCAGATCCGATACCGTAAGTGTAGCCCTTATCCTCTCGGATATTGCTCATCAACCGTGATCCAAAATATCCCCCTAAAACTGTATTCAATACTTGTAACCCTGCAAAATCAGGGTGAGACCTTTTTACAAAAGGTGTACCTACCCGTATGGCAGATTGCAAAGCGTCAGCTTTTTCTTTGTAGATAAAATGCTCACTTGCCGATTTTACTTCGGGCTGCGTGGTGTCGCCTTTTGATGTTTGATTATTCCAGTCGTCCTCAAAGGTATTGGTTACGGCGGCAATTACCTCCGCACCTGCCTTCCCGGCTATAATGATGGTGCAATTACCTGGCTGATACATCTGCTTAAAATGTTGCAGCATATCCTCCCTGTTGAGTGACTGAAAATCCTCTGCCTGTGCAGCAATACCGTAAATGGTATTTCCAAAAATAGCCTGGTTGAATAAGCGGCGGGCAACAAAATCATTCTTCTGCAAGCTTACCTGTAATTTTTGTTGCTGGTTACGTTTGTAAGTAGCCAATTCCTTTTCCGGGAAAATTGAATCGGTTATTACTTCTTTAACCACTGGTAATGTGGCATTAAGATGTTTGGTAAGGGTGTAAAGCGTAACCTGTGAACTATCAGAACCATAATCAAACTGCAGGAACGCGCCGTAAAAGTCTATCTTATCGGCAATTTGTGCAGCAGTCATGGTAGTGGTGCCATCATTAAGCATGGTGTTCACAGCCACATTCAAAAGCGGCTTAGCTGGATCAAAACGCAGATTGCTGAAAATAAACTCGATACGTACCAGTTCCTGCTCTCCTGAATTGAAGATGAACATTTTGGCGCCGTTATCAAGTTCTTTACGCTCCGGGTGAATAAGGTTTATATTTTCAACGCCATTAAATTGTGGCGGTGTTATTCTGTCAAGTCCAGTCATTTAGTAACATTTATGCAGCCTTTACGGGCCGCTCTTAAGATCAATTTTCGGCTTCGGATAGTTCGGGTTCGTTTACGCTGTTCCCCTGTTCTGCAAGGTAGATCAGCGTTGATGAGTTTTCCTTACGGAAGATATTTAACGCCTGTTCTTTTATCTGCGATGGCGTTACAGCTAAAAACTTAGCGGTTTCGTAGTTAAATTCGTTGGCATCGCCTAACAACTCGTAATAAGCCAGGTTCATGGCCTTATCCAATAAAGACATTTCTGAGAACACCATGGTAGATTCGGTTTTGTTCTGCACCTTGGTCAACTCATCCAATGGCACATCTTCCGTCTTTATCTTTTCCAGTTCGGCCCAAAGCGCGGCTTCCGCATCCTCCATACTTACACCTTGTAGCGGCTTGCCTTGTAACACAAACATGCCTTTATCAATACTGCCCGTAATGTAAGCATGCACCTCGCTGAATAATTGTTTCTCTTTTATCAAGCTTTTGTATAAGCGCGACGAATTTCCGCGGGAAAGAATGTCCGAGATCAATTCTGCCGGATAATAAGCGGCATCTGCCCGGCTACACATCTGGAAGGCAATGTAAATATCATTAAGCGGCACTTTGCCGGTTGTAGTTTCGCGGCGGGCTTCGTGCTGTGCAGGTTCCTGAGGCAGGTTACGTACGTACTTTTCACCTGCAGGGATATTACCAAACCATTTGTCGGCCAATTCTTTTACCTGCTCAGTAGTTACATCTCCACCTACAACCATTATAGCATTCTGCGGATTGTAATGCTTTTTAAAGAATGCCTTTACATCTTCTATCCTGGCATCCTCAATGTGTTTAATGGTTTGCCCGATAGTTGCCCAACGATAAGCATGTGTTTTATAAACCAGCGGGCGAAGTTTTAACCAAACATCGCCGTAAGGCTGGTTAAGGTAACGTTGCTTAAACTCTTCTATCACCACGTTGCGCTGCACCTCAAGACTCTTTTCGCTAAAGGCAAGACTAAGCATACGGTCGCTCTCCAGCCAAAACGCGGTTTCAATGTTTGCTGATGGCAGGGTGATATAATAGTTGGTAATATCGTTGCTGGTAAAGGCATTATTCTCGCCCCCTACGCGTTGCAACGGACCATCATAATTTGGAATATTTACAGATCCGCCGAACATCAAATGCTCAAATAAGTGGGCGAAACCGGTGCGTTCAGCATCTTCGTCGCGGGCACCTACATCATATAGGATGTTAAGCACCGCCATTGGGGTTGTATGATCTTCATGGACAATAACGCGCAGGCCATTATCAAGTGTAAAGCGATTGAATTTAACCATGTATATTAAATAGTGGTTAGCAAATGTATAATTTTTAGTAAGCGGTACTATACATACTATGTAAGTTTTTCAGTTGAGTTATTACTTATTGGGCCTACCGTATAATTTACGCAATTTATTTTTCGCCTGCTCCAGCGGGCGCTTCTGCGATTTGGTAAGGTTTTTACCCGCTCGGTTAATATAAAAGTTAAGCATTGACATGGCACTCTGAAAAGGTGAAGCTTTTCGCTTATGGCTCTCCTCAGCAGAGTCTTTTAATGATTCAGCGATCTTCTCAGGATCTTTGGTTTTAAAGATATCCTCCTTCAGATCAAGTGCATCACTGGTAGCGGTAACCTTTGCCGACCACCTGTGTGTGTTTCTCCTGTGCTTACCCTTAACCGGCATAATTTTTTGGTTTATATTTAAGTAAGTTTGATAGGGTAAATAAAGTTTTTGTTAATGTTATTTAGATGTTAACCAAAGAGTCACTTATTAAAGAACTTTCCAATATTCGCGGAGCGAAATTCATAGAAAATCTTTCTAATAAGGTTATGGAGGAGAATTTCGACATCAACCAATTGGTTGATGTTACCTTCCATCATAATCAGCAGATAGGCTTTAGGGCATGTTGGCTGCTGGATAGCGTTTTTCACTTACAGCCGGAAAAGTATGCTGCCAATATTGGCTACATTATGTCGCGAGTGCCAGATGTTACAAACCCAAGTTGCGAAAGACACTTTGCACGAGTGCTGATGTTGCTTACCCGTGATATCGCTCCTGTTAACATACGCGAGCAATTGGAAGCCATAAATTTAGAACCGGTGGTAGAAAAATGCTTCGACTGGTTAATAAATCCCAATGTGAAAGTGGCGGTTAAAGCTACTGCCGCGGATGTTTTGTTTAATCTACGTATACGATATGATTGGATAAAAGAGGAATTAGCTAACCAACTGCAATTTTTAATGCGCGACGGGACGGCAGCAATTCAGGCGAGAGGAAAAAAGCTTTTAGCTTTAATTCAAAAGTAAAAAGTCAAAATTTAAAACGCTTCGCAATTTATGAAGCCTAAATTTTGACTTTTTACTTTTGAATTTTGACTTAAAAAAACTTTAGTTATTCGACGGTCTGTCTGAACCATGCAGGTTAGTACTCACCTGTTGGTGGTGCAGCTTGGCTGCTATGGCCGATGAACTATCGTTAGCGTAGGTACCATAAGCATTAACCAGGATACCTTTGATGCCGTATTTAGCGGAACTGATGCCGTAAACAATAGACATATCGTCCGGGTTGCTTTGGCCTTCAAAACGATAGAACTCATCTATCTCAAAATCGTCGGCGGTCATGTGTATATCTTGAGACTTGTCGTCGATAGTATCGCCTTCAAGGCTTAAATTTTGCGTATAACCTCTTTTAGTAAGGTCGTTAGTGGCATCCACTAATGTTTCGAAATTTTTCATGATAGTAGCGTTTATGTGATAATGATGTAATATTATTAACTCAAAAAACATCATGGTTGTTTCAGCCGGCAGTGTTATTTATCGTAACAAGATTATTGATCAAATAAAATAGCAGGGTGTATTGCGCTACCCTGCTACACTTCAGAAACTTGTGTATTTTATTGTGCCTTTGCAGCCCATAGCGAAGCGTTTAGATGCAACGCCGGATGCGAAGTGAAACCCGAAGGTGAATCGCCAGACCAGCCGTTAAATAAATTATCGTTAGGATCGCCGGTACCATCATCAGATGGTGAGCTATCGCCGATAAAGAATATACGACCGCTACCGTATGTTGACAGCAAAGCCATTACACCTGTGTTACCACCATTTGTTGAACTTGTTCTCCAGAAGAGGCCTTGCACATTGGCATTGTTAGATGGTGTAAGCGTTGCTGTAGAACCGTTGTAAAAGGCCAGCTTTGAAGCAGTACCCGCAGCACCGTTTAATACTTTCGCTGCGTTAGCATTGGTACCCGTGTAAACGTTGCTTGATGGTTTTTCGCTGATGTCAACATAGTTCACAGTGAAGCCAAATGGGTTGTTATTGTTAATGCCGTTATTGGTCATCAGGTCGTTCCAAACACGTGGAGAATCATAGCCATCTCCATCGCGGTCTGATGGATTGTAGCCGTTAGCATCGGTACCGGCAGTTGTAGCAGCGGTATGGTCTGCTACCATGACCAAGCCACCGCCATTTGATACGAAATTCATAATGGCTGTTTTTTCAGACGCACTAAATAAACGATTAGGCTCAACAACCACGTAAACATCGTAATTGCTTAGATCCTGTGGATTTGACGAATTACCGTAGGTTATTGCTGTACCTACCGGAAGTGTTTCTACCAGTTCGCCTTTTTTTACCAGTTCTACTGCCCATGCAGACATACCACCAGTCCAGTAAGTTTCTGACGTTGATGAGGTAATACCTGTGTATGAAGGCGTTGGATAACGCTGTGCTTTTAACTCAACGGTTGTGCCGCCGGTGTATGAGGCAACATTTTCAGTACCATCGGCATCTATCTGCCAGTCTGCACTGCCTGCATTTTCCAAATGGCTGGCATCAAACAGGAATTTCTTACCGGTGATAACTGTACCACCGCCGCCACCTGTGCTGCCATTATCATTAATGGTTATATCATCAATATTGATGCGGCTGCTGCCGCCACTTAATTTACGTATTTCAATACGTGCGGTGCCGCTCACTGAAAAAGTGAAAGTTTGCGTTTGCAGCGTTGAAGTTGTGGTTACCGCAGAGCCCGCCTGTGTCCATGAACTGCCGCCATTGGTTGAGTAGAACAAGCCCCATGTACTGGCTGCATCACCGCTGTAAGTAGCACTTTTTACGGTTACACTGCTGATACCGGTGGTAACATCATAAAGCATGGTGATCTTACCCGTGTTACGGATACGGGCAGACCATGAGCCATTTCGTTGATCGGCTGAAAGGTTACCTATCAATGCGTCATATAAATTCCAGGTATTACCCGATAGCGTTACATTATCGCCTGATGAAGAACCTGTGGGCGATACGTCATAAGCTGTTTTAGGGCTGGTAGAACCAACCTCGAATCCCTGGGTAAGTGATACAGCTTCAACCTTCAAAGTTCGGGCTGCGGCTTCTTGTGTTGTTGCAGCTTTAATACCTGCCTGCTCAGTAGCTTTTTGGCATCCCGCGGCCATAAAGCCGGCGGTCATTAATGCCAGCGCATTAATTGTAATTTTGTCGAAATGTTTCATAAAAGGAGTTTAATTAGTAAATGTTTAATTATACGTTTAAAGCTCCTGCTTAAGTTGCATAAAGTGATTTCTTAAAGATTAAGTTATTATTAACTTATTTGACCCATTTCATAGATAAACAAAAAAAGCCGCCCTAAGGCAGCTCTTTCTTTAAATTGTGTTTATGAATGGCAGACCGGCAAATTTATCAATCGATCACATAGCCATGTAACGTCCGGTCTGCTATCGCTCAGCACTTATCCTTCATTGGCATTCATAAACACAAAGTTGTTATCAAACATATCCAGCTTTATCTTACTGTCCCTATCCACCTTGCCGGCAAGGATCTGTTTTGATAGTTCGTTCAGTATCCGTTTTTGTATCACGCGTTTAAGCGGGCGTGCACCAAATTGCGGATCATAACCTAACTGGGCCAGCCAATCTAAAGCCTCGTCTGAGGCTTCGATACTTACACCCATCTCAGCCAATGTTTGTTGTACTTGTTTAAATTGCAGCTTAACAATATCGGTGATCTCATCGCGGCTTAGTGGTGTAAACATGATGATCTCGTCTATCCTGTTTAAAAACTCCGGACGGATAGTTTGCCTTAACAGGTTAAATAATTCGTTCTTGGTTTTTGCTATCACTGCCTCTTTATCGCTGTCCTCAAAATCCTGGAAGTTTTCCTGGATAATATTTGAACCAATGTTAGAGGTCATGATGATGATGGTGTTCTTAAAGTTCACCACCCGGCCTTTATTATCTGTTAAATGGCCATCATCTAAAACCTGAAGTAAGATGTTGAACACATCAGGGTGCGCTTTTTCAATTTCATCCAACAGCACAACGCTGTATGGTTTACGGCGAACCGCTTCAGTTAATTGTCCGCCTTCATCATAGCCTACATAGCCCGGAGGCGCACCTATCAACCTTGATACGGCATGGCGTTCCTGGTACTCACTCATATCTATGCGCACCATTGAGTTCTCGTCGTTAAACAGGTACTCTGCCAAAGCCTTGGCCAATTCTGTTTTACCAACGCCGGTAGTACCAAGGAAGATAAATGAACCAATTGGCTTGCGTTTATCTTGCAAACCGGCACGGCTGCGGCGGATAGCATCGCTGATGGCCTCAATAGCTTCTTCCTGCCCTGCCACGCGTTTGTGAAGCTCATCTTCCAGACTTAACAACTTTTCGCGCTCGCTTTGTACCATTTTGCTAACCGGGATACCTGTCCAGCGTGATACCACACCCGCAATGTCATCAGCAGTAACTTCCTCTTTTAGCATGCGGCTATGGTCCTGGTTTTCCTGCAAGGCGGCTTTAAGTTCCTCAACTTCTTTTTGCGCCTGTACAATGGTACCGTAGCGCAATTCGGCTACTTTACCATAATCACCTGCACGTTCTGCCTGTTCGGCTTCCAACTTGTAGTTTTCTATCTGCTCAACCTTTTGGTTTATACCGTCAACAATATCTTTTTCGCCCTGCCACTTGGCACGTAACGAATCGCGTTGTGAGGAAAGGTTAGCGATCTCTTCGCTTAATTCTTTTACCTTATGATCATCTTTCTCACGTTTGATCGCCTCGCGTTCTATCTCCAGTTGCATAATACGGCGCTCCAGTTCATCAACCGCTTCAGGTACCGAATCCATTTCTAAACGCAATTTTGAAGCAGCCTCGTCCATCAAGTCGATAGCCTTATCCGGCAAAAAACGGTCTGATATGTAGCGCTGCGACATTTCAACTGCAGCTATGATAGCTTCGTCTTTGATACGCACCTTGTGATGTGCCTCATAACGCTCTTTCAGTCCGCGCAAAATTGATATGGCGTCAGCCGTATCCGGCTCATCAACCATCACCTTTTGAAAACGGCGTTCAAGCGCTTTATCTTTCTCAATGTATTTCTGATACTCGTTAAGTGTGGTTGCACCTATCGAACGTAACTCCCCTCTTGCCAGTGCAGGTTTAAGAATGTTTGCGGCGTCCATAGCACCTTCGCCGCCACCGGCACCAACAAGGGTATGTATCTCGTCGATAAACAAGATAATATCGCCGTCGCTTTGCACAACTTCTTTGATAACCGCTTTAAGGCGCTCTTCAAACTCACCTTTATATTTGGCACCCGCTACCAATGCACCCATATCTAAAGAGTACACTGTTTTGCTTTTCAAACTCTCAGGTACGTCACCTTTAATGATACGGAAGGCAATACCTTCGGCAATAGCAGTTTTACCAACGCCGGGCTCACCCACCAGTATAGGGTTATTCTTTGTTCTGCGCGACAGGATCTGTATCACACGTCGAATCTCTTCATCACGGCCAATAACCGGGTCCAGCTTGCCACTTTCGGCATACTCGTTAAGGTTACGGGCATATTTATTTAAAGCATTATAAGTAGCTTCTGCGTTCTGGTCGGTTACCTTGTTATCACCGCGAAGGCTTACGATTGCTTTTTTAAGATCTTTTTCATTTACGCCGGCATCTTTTAAGGCACCGGCTGCTTTATCACTGCCGGATAAAATGCCAAGTAAAATATGTTCAACAGATACGAACTCATCCTTAAATTCTTTCAAGTAAGATTGCGCTTTCTGTAAGGCACTGTTTGCATTTGCCGACAGGTATATGTTACTGCCGCTCACTTTAGGGAACGACGCTATTTGCTCGTCAAGGGTTTCGTTAAGCCTGTTAAGGTTTACATTAAGTTTTTTTAACAGGTAGGTGATAACGTTTTCATCAACCAAAAGCAAACCCTTAAGCAAATGGGCCGGCTCAATAGCTTGTTGCTGGTTGCCGGCTGCAATTTCAGAAGCTTTTTGTACCGCTTCCTGGGCTTTTATGGTAAAGTTGTTAAAATTCATAGTGATAAGTTATAATCAAATTTATTGCCATTGCAGGTTTACTAACCACAACCTGAATATTTGACATTTAATTTAAAATTAGTAAGACAAATTGTCAACCCGACTGACTATTTCGATCAAACCTATTTGTTATGGAACCTGCATTTTAATAACTTTGGCAAACCCCTGACTATTAACTTTGGAAACACATTTTTTTGCCAAGCTTGCCCCTAAGTATCGCGAACCCTATCGCAATTATTACACGTATCAAAATTTGCAAAGCGTACGTACGGCCAGCTTCATTTTCCTATCGCTCAATGTTATCATCAGGATACTATATCACTTGTTTCCAGAGAGCCTTACCAAAGCACAGAATTTCCCGGAGTTTAACTTTATAAATTGGCTATTTATTGGGATAACGCCTTTTTTTTACCTGTTTGCGCACTTACTGGTTTTACAAATGCGCAAAACCAAACGGAGCACAAGTTTTATGGAACTCTTTGTTTTCGTCTTCGCTATCTATATTGTTCTCTGCGGAATGTACTCGAGTTTTATTTCTACATCTGACCCGAGCAACAGTTTGACCCTTTACCTTATTGCTTTAAGTGTTGTGAGTATGCTCTTCACCTTTGAGTATTATGAAACCATTGTTTTACTAATAGGCATTGAGTTACTGTTTACCATTATGTGCTACCACGCACAGGTGAGCCCAACCGAAATGGTTTACAACCAAATGATCTCGGCCATTTTGTTAGCCGGATTTTACCTTACATCGCGCTACTTCTTTAGCTACAAAGCAAGCTACTATGGCCAGATAGTGGAGATCCGCGAGCAAAAAACACAGATAGAAAAAGCTAATGCCTTTAAAAATCAGGTTTTGGGCACAGTTGCGCATGACCTGCGTAACCCTATCGCTGCCGTTGAATCGTTAACCATGATGATGGCGCTTGATGATATTGACGAGGATACTGAAGATAACCTGAACATGATGCGCGAATCGTGCGTAAAGGCGCGTACTATCATTGACGACCTGCTGGATGCTGCCCGCAACGAGAATGCGGGGCTATCCACAGATAAACTGCAACGCACTGATCTTAATAAATGCTTGCAGGACATTGTAACCACCTGGAAGGTACAGCAGGGCGGTAAAGAGAATGTGGTATTGATAAGCAACGTAAAATCTGCCTTTGCAATGTTGAACCATGAGAAATTTCCTCGTGTGGTGGATAACCTGATCAGCAACGCACTAAAATTCTCTAAAGATAGCGACAAGGTGGAGGTACATCTTAACCGCGATAAGCGAAATCTTGTTATCCAGGTTAAGGATTATGGAACGGGTATACCTAAAGATATGCTCCCAAAAATATTTGAACGTTTTTCGGGCGCAGGTCGTACCGGCTTGCGCGGCGAGCAATCAACCGGTATTGGATTGAGCATTGTGCGCGATATTGTAAACAGCCACAACGGAACCATAATTGTACAAAGCAAAGAAGGCGAAGGTAGTTTGTTTACAATAACGCTACCGGAAAGTCTGAATCAGAATTAACAGAATTTAAATTTACAGAATGATTAGAAATTACTCCACTTTATTCTGACAATTTGTAAATCCCGTAAATTCCAATCAAATATTTCAGGATTACAGAATGCTTATTCGTGTTATTCTGATAATTCTTTAATCCTGTAAATTCTGATCAAAGAACTTCTCATTAAAATTCATCAGGTATAATTCATCAGTTGCACGCGTGCAGGCCGTATAGAACCATCGGAGAAAATCCGTATTCACCATTTCTTCGGTAAGATAGCCCTGATCTACGAAAACGGCACCCCATTGACCGCCTTGCGCTTTGTGGCAGGTAATGGCGTAACCAAATTTCACCTGCAGGGCGTTGTAATAAGGGTTTAATTTTAACTCATTGTGTTTGTCGCGCTTGTTAGGAATATGGTCATAGTCTTTCATAGCCTCCTCGTAAAAGCGGCGTTGATCATCAGCCAACAGTGCCGGGGCTTCTGAGTAAAGGGTATCTAAAAGCACCTTGCAATCTAATATGGGGTCTTCAGCATAATCAATAAACTCCAATTGCACATCTGCAAAGCGAAAACCATACATCTCCTCAAAGCGTCGCACTTTTTTTACCCGGGCTATATCGCCGTTGGCAATAAATCCCGTGCTGCTGTCTTCCTGATCTTTTAGCCAGAAATAGTTGTTACGTACGATCATCAGCTGGTCGCCGCCGGTGAGTTCTTCTTCGCGGTAAAGTATGCGGCCCCGGATCTGTTTATTATATAAGTTAGCATTTTTATTACTCCGGCAAATGATCAGCGTATCATCGTTACCATATTTGTTATAAGCATAATTAAGCCCTTCCTCCAGCATATCACCACGCATGCGGTAAACATCTTTGTAGCCTCTGGTAACAATGCGCGGCATCACTTCCTTACCCTGCCTGATGATGTTACGCACGTTGGTTACATTATGTAGTATGCCCGATTCCTTTTGCTGACGAAGTACATCGGTAAGTTCATAAGTATGCACTTCTAACCCGAAGGAATCTTTCATCAATTTAAAATCCAGCGCAGGGCTGTCTATTGTACCAACCGGCGGCAACTGGGCGGTATCGCCAACTAGTATCAATTTGCAATTTTTGGTGTTATAAACATAATTCACCAGATCGCGCAATAGCGTCTCGCGATTACCGCTATTGTGTTCATTAGATATCATGGAGGCCTCATCAACAATAAACAACGTATTGGCGCTCATATTCTCTGCCAGTGCAAAAGCCTCGTCAACGTTTAAGGCTGACTTTTTCCTGTAAATACGTTTGTGAATGGTAAATGCTTTACGGCCGCTGTAGTTGGTTATCACTTTGGCTGCCCGGCCTGTTGGTGCCAGCAAAACCGAGCGGAAATTATATTTGGGCAAAGCTTTTACTAAAGCACCAACAATAGTGGTTTTGCCCGTACCTGCATAGCCGCGCAAAATGAAGCATTCGTCGCCATCGTCGGTCGCCAAAAAATGATGCAGCTTGTAAAAAAGCTCCTGCTGCTGTGCCGTAGGCTGGTGCGGAAAGCTTTTGCTGATGTGTTCGGTACCGTCCATGGCACAAAAATGCCAATAACTATGTTAATGTAGGTAATTGATAAAAAATATTACTTTTGCTTTAACTGCATGAGCGAGAATAAAACCCTTTACACCAGCAACGATCTTAGCCTTAACCAGGCGCATAGCTATACCCTGCTCCTACAAGTTGAAGTGAACAGTTTTAGTTATGCCATTGTGCATGGCAAACAGCTATTAGCCTGGGGCGAAAATTTTAACACAGACGAGCTGCGTGATCCTGATCAACTGCGCGATATACTGACTGCTAATTACAAAGACGTACTCATTGGCCTTGATGCTGAAGCTGCTACGTTGCTACCAAAATCGCTTTACGAACCGGGCAGGGTTAACGATATAGCACGCTTGCTGGATGTAAAAGACAACGAAAAGGTTTTCTCACAACTGCTGGATGATGATAACGTAATCATTTATAAGGCTGACGAAACGTTAACTTATGCTGTGAAAGACCTGGATAACCAATATGTTTTTCATAAAGATGCCGGCTTTATTAAAGCCATACCTAACGACTACCCAACAAGCAGTAATTTGTACTTGAACATCGGGCATGATAAAGTATCGATAGTAAATTACAAGTACAACAAACTACGCTTCCACAATACCTTCAGTATAAAAAACCACGAAGAGCTGGCCTACTTTTGCGCCCTTGTTGCAAAAGAATTACAGCTTGAGCCAAAAGACATGCGCCTTGTGCTAAGCGGTGAAATAAACGACACCGACGGTTATTTTAATTACCTGAAAGACTTTTTCGGACAGGTAAGGCTAAGCAGCATCACCATACTGGACGCGCCTTACGATGTACAATCGCAAAAGTTGTTAAGTATAGCCGCCCTGTTGCTATGCGTATAATTGGAGGTAAACTGAAAGGCCTGCGGCTTAATCCACCAAAAAATTTACCGGTACGCCCCACTACTGATCTTGCTAAAGAGGCGCTCTTCAACATCCTGCAAAATCAAATAGAATTTGAAGGCATTACTGTACTTGATCTTTTTAGCGGCACTGGCAACATCTCTATGGAATTTGCTTCGCGATATGCTGAGAAAGTCACATCAGTAGATAGAAGTATGCACTGCGTAGGTTATTTAAAAGACGCTGCGCGCCAGCATGGGCTTACGCAGATAGAAACCTTTAAGGCTGATGTTTTTAAATACCTGGCAATGGAAACCGAGCAATATGACCTCATATTTGCCGACCCGCCTTACGACCTGGATAAGATCCCTACCATTTCAAAAATAGTTTTTGATCGCAACCTTTTAAAACCCGATGGCTTACTGATAGTGGAACACCAAAGCATGCAAAACCTGGCCAATCATCCGGCATTTGTAGAACAAAGAAAATACGGACACTCCTCTTTCTCATTTTTTAAGCATCCTACTGATGAGCAATAACCACGTAAGAAACCTGCAGACCACCGTGCTATCAGACAATTGGTACACTTTACGCAAGGCAACTTACGAACTTTTAGGCAGGGATGGCGAGTGGCAAGCCCAGCAACGCGAAGCTTATGACCGTGGCAATGGTGCAGTAATACTTTTGTACAACAGAGCAGAAGGCACGGTGATCTTAACCAAACAGTTTAGGCTCCCTACTTATTTGAATGGTAACGAGGATGGTTACCTCATTGAAGCCTGCGCTGGCTTATTGGACGAGCATAACCCTAAAGATTGCATTCGTAAGGAAACCGAAGAAGAGACCGGTTACAAGATAACACAGTTGCAAAAAGTGTTTGAGGCGTACATGTCGCCCGGCTCGGTCACTGAGATACTTTACTTTTTTGTAGCCGAGTACAGCAAAGACATGAAAGTAAGTGATGGCGGCGGTTTGGCAGATGAAACCGAGAGTATAGAGGTGTTAGAGCTTGAGTTTAGCAAAGCGCTTGAGATGGTGAAAACCGGTGAGATAAAAGATGCGAAGACGATAATGCTGCTACAATATGCACAGATAAACGGATTGTTAAGCTGAAAGTATAGGCACGTTAGATTCCCTTGCTTGGGAGGGTATATAGAGGAGTTTCCAAAAGCGATGATCATCCCTACCTGCTACCACAGAATCCATCGTACCTCTCCCAAGGGAGGAATTTTATTCATTCACATTATTGATTACAATATTTCTCTACTTTTGATAAGCAAAAGCTACTGATATGAAAATAGCCCTGTTCCCGGGTTCGTTTGACCCTGTTACCAAAGCGCACGTTGACATTGTTAAACGGTCGGTAAACCTTTTTGACAAATTTTATATAGGTGTTGGGGTAAACAGCAGCAAGCAAGGCTTATTGCCCGTTAGTAAACGCGAAGAAATGCTGAGGGCTGTTTTTGCTTATGACGATCGCATCCATATCATTGCCTACGAAGGGCTTACCGTTGATTTTTGCCGAAGTATAAACGCTGATTACATGATACGCGGAATACGCACCGTAAGCGATTTTGAATATGAAAAGGCTATCGCGCAAATGAACCATGCACTTGAGCCGGAAATTGAAAGTATATTCATTGTAAGCAAGCCAGGTTACTCATCAATCAGCTCAAGCATCGTACGCGAGATCATCCGTTACAACGGTGATGTTTCGCAGTTTATACCTAAAGAGGCTATACCTTTTCTGCAATAAGCTTTTCTTTCACCAATACATCAATTATTGATGGGAATGTGTTATTGGTAATGGCCGGCACTTCTCTATCAGAAAACCATCGAACATCAGTGATGCCCTCTTCAATTTGTGGAACAAGTTTTTCTTTGCCCTTGTAGCGCATCTTAAACCAATGGGTTTTCTTCAGCACCACTTCATTCTTATAGATGTAAGTGTGGTAGGTTTTACAGATCTTTTCCTCGAGCTTGTTTACTTTGATGCCACACTCCTCTTCAACCTCGCGCACGGCAGCAATCTTCGTTTTCTCTTTCTTTTCTATTTTACCTTTCGGCAGGTCCCATTTATCATTACGGTAAATAAACAGGTGTTCGCCATGTTTATTGGTAACCAGGCCACCCGCTGCCTCAATTAAGAAATTGCTTTTAATAATTTGCTTTAAGAAAGCTTTTGCATCAGTGCAAAGCACGTAAAAAAGGGTATTTTTCTGCTTCAAAGCCCAGTGATAAACTATTTTAAGATCAAAGTGCTCAGCATCAATTGCTTGATAACCTAAACCCGGATCAGGTGTTTTAGCAGTAAGCAAAACCACTTTTTCGTTAATATAAATTCTGTATTTTTGAGCCATGTTTACCAATAGCGAGACCCAACAGCAGGTCGCCGAATTTTTGCTGCAAATTAAAGCAATAAAATTACAACCTACTAATCCTTTTACATGGGCTTCGGGCTGGAAATCACCCATCTACTGCGATAACAGGGTAACCCTATCTTATCCAACCATACGTACCTACATCAGGCAGAAAATATCTTCGGCCATACAAGAGGTTTTCGGTTCTGTTGATGCTATTGCTGGTGTGGCAACTGCCGGTATACCACAAGGCGCATTGGTTGCACAAGAGTTAGGCTTACCATTTATTTACGTGCGGGCAAAAGCTAAAGAACATGGCCGTGGCAACCTTATTGAAGGTGAGATAACCCCTGGTCAGCGCGTGGTGGTGATAGAAGATCTTATCTCCACAGGTAAAAGCAGTTTGCAAGCAGTTGATGCTTTGCGGGAAGCTGGTTACACCGTTGCCGGACTTGCTGCAATATTCAGCTACGGATTTGACGTTGCTGACGAGAATTTTAAAAATGCCAAATGCCCGTACTTTACCTTATCAAACTATAACGCTTTGATAAAATACGCTGAAGAGAAGCAATATATTTCATCAGCCGATGTAGATATGCTTAAAAAATGGCGCGAAGAACCATCCACCTGGGGACAATAACTATCTATAATTATGAGCGTATTTGAAAGTGCAGTTACAATTAGTAAATCTGCCGATATTGTTTATGCTTTTTTAGCAGACATGAACAACCACAGGCAACTAATGCCCGATAGCATTACCGATTGGGAATCTACCGTAGATGTTGCCAGTTTCAATGTTCAAAACATAACCAAATTATCGTTAAAAATTGAAGAGCGCGTAGCTTATACTTTGATACGGATAGTACCTGCGGAAAAACCGCCTTTCGATCTCGACTTAAAGTGGGAGTTAAATTCTGCCGGGAATGCAACAGAGGTAAATTTCGTCATTACAGCTGATCTTAACATGATGATGAAGATGCTGGCAAGCGGGCCTTTAAAGAAGTTAGCTGAAGAAGAAACGGCTAACTTAGTTCGGTTACTAAGTTAGCCGTAAGGGATTAAATTTCGTTTCTGCTGCCGTTTTTAATGTGATTGGCCGCCACTAACGCATTTACGATGAACAGACTGGTTACTACAATAGCCATAATAATAAAGGGGGGTTTTTAAGTGACTCAATTGTTTTACGGATTAACCTGTTCAATAGTTATACCGTTTCCATAAATATACGTTTTTTCGTAATCAAACAAACTTTTTTAAATAAAAATTAAAAAAAACGTAGAAGCTTATACTCAACCTTGTGTAATGCGTGTAGATTAAATTCCCATCAGTTTCTATAACCTCAAAATCATTTAGCGCACTTAATTAAATAAACAATTTACCGTAACTTTGCGGCAAATTGTAACGCAGCATGATCACGGTATCAAATTTATCTCTTCGTTTCGGTAAACGCATTCTGTTTGAGGATGTAAACCTTAAATTTACCCAAGGCAACTGCTATGGTATTATTGGTGCAAATGGTGCAGGCAAATCAACGTTCCTTAAAATACTTTCTGGGGAGGTAGATCCTACCAGCGGTTCGGTAAGTTTCACCCCCGGCGAGCGTATGGCCGTATTAAGCCAAAACCATTACGCTTTTGACGACTTTACGGTTATTGAGACGGTGATGATGGGCCATAAGGAAATGTACGCCGTAATGAAAGAAAAAGATGCCATCTATCTGAAAGAAGATTTTAACGATGCTGACGGCGAACGAGCAGGCGAACTGGAAAATCTTTTTGCCGAGATGGACGGCTGGAACGCCGAGAACAACGCTGCTACCCTATTGAGCAACCTGGGCATTAAAGAAGACAATCACTATAAACAGGTTAAAGACCTTGATAATACACAAAAGGTTCGCGTACTGTTAGCACAAGCGCTATTTGGCAAACCGGATATCCTGATACTGGATGAGCCTACCAACGACCTTGACATTAATACGATTACCTGGTTAGAGGATTTCCTTGCATCGTATGAGGCGATTGTACTGGTGGTATCTCACGACAGGCACTTTTTGGATACCGTGTGTACCCACGTGGTAGATATTGACTTTGGTAAGATGACCATCTACACCGGTAACTATTCGTTCTGGTACGAATCGAGCCAGTTGGCGTTAAAGCAACGTGCGGAGCAGAACAAAAAGGCTGAAGATAAGGTTAAGGAGCTACAGGAATTCATCCGCCGCTTTAGCGCGAATGCTTCAAAATCTAAACAAGCCACCAGCCGTAAGAAGGCTTTGGACAAGATAAACCTTGACGAGATACAACCATCAAACCGTAAATACCCCGGTATTATCTTTAATAACCAGGGCCGCGAAATTGGCGACCAGGTATTACAAACGGAAAATTTAGGCAAAACGCTAAATGGCGAAGTGCTGTTCTCTAACATCAGCTTTATGGCAGCCAAAGGCGATAAGATAGCCGTGCTATCTGAAAACAGCTTAGCCACAACTGCTTTTTATGATGTTTTAACCGGCCGTGATACTGATTACACAGGTAACTTTAAATGGGGTGTTACAGTAAACATCGCTGATATACCGACAGATACTGCCGAATACTTTAAAGGTAAAGATGATAACCTTATCGACTGGTTGCGCGAGTACTCACCGGGCGAAAAAGATGACCAGTTTATCCGCGGCTTTTTAGGCCGTATGCTGTTCAGTGGCGAAGAGGTATTAAAAAAAGCCAGCGTTTTATCGGGTGGTGAAAAAATGCGTTGTATGTTCAGCCGCATGATGCTGCAAAGCGCAAACATGCTTTTGTTGGATGAACCTACCAACCACCTCGACCTGGAATCTATCACCGCGCTAAACAACGGTATGAAAGATTTCCGTGGTAACATCATCTTCACATCCCGAGATCATGAATTGGTGCAAACCGTTGCTAACCGCATTATAGAAATAACACCGGCAGGTATAATTGATAAGTTAATGACTTATGACGAATACATCACCAGCGAGGCTGTACAAAAGCAACGTGAGGAAATGTATGCCGCAGTGTAACTAATGTGGCATTAACATAGTCTATGCCGGTATGAAACGTATACTGTTAATTGTATTACTTATCGTACCGGCATTTTTTGCTAAAGCGCAGGAGCTTACAGGTAAAGTTATCGACGGGAAAACGCAGGCTCCGCTCCAATACGTTAATGTTGGCGTAATGGGGAAAAGCATAGGTACGGTTACCGGCAAAGATGGATCGTTCAATCTAAATCTCTCCGATCATCCTAACGATACGCTACGACTATCAATGGTGGGCTATGTGCCGCTAACTTTTAAAATAGCAGATGCCATAAATATGCGGGATAAAAACTTTGTTTTACAGCCCGCAACAATGCAGTTAAACGAAGTAAAGGTAAGCAACCATAAATGGAAGCAGGTGATATTAGGCAATACAACCCGCTCTAAAAATACTAATGCCAGTTTCAATACCGGCCGGCCCGGTAACGAGATAGGCACTATTATTAAGATCAAGAAGTCCCCCACTTACTTAAAGCAGTTTAATGCTTCGCTGTCGTCAACGCTAATGACGGATTCGGTAACGATGCGGTTGAACTTCTACACGATAAAAAACGGACTGCCTGATCAACTATTGCAAAATCAAAACATATTTGTGACTATCAAAAAAGGACAGGATATGATTACCGCTGACCTTAATCCTTATAATATTGTTGTTGACGACAAATTCTTTGTAAGCCTGGAATGGGTAACGGAAAGCCGCGCTGAAAATATCTGGTTCTCGGCAAGTTTATTTAGCGGCGCCATCATAGCCCGCGAAACAAGCCAGGGTACATGGGAAAAAGAAGGGATAGTTGGGCTGGGCTTTAACGTGTTAGCTGAATATTGAGAATAAACCTATTTAATTAACGCAAATTTAGTTAGCAGATAGTATATTTGCGATCCATTTACTATAATCACGACTCCGTAGCTCAGCTGGTAGAGCAAATGACTCTTAATCATTGGGTCGAGAGTTCGAATCTCTCCGGGGTCACAGAATTTCAAAAGCTCTTTTTTATTAAAAAAAGGGCTTTTTTTATAGCTCAGAGGCATTTTTAGCCTCTCCCATTTCCATATCGTTTTGAATCGGTCAAGACAAGTTAAACAGGTTTTTTTGTTGAATTTGACGTAAATGTTTTACAAATGTTTTACAAAATCTCGCTTTGTAAAACATTGCGTCGCTAATTAGATCCGATATGGCAACTATTAAGCAAATCATTTTACCGCATCACCAGAAAGAAGACAAGACATGGAATGTTAAAATCCGGCTTACTCACAAACGAAAATCCATTTACATGGATACAGTGTATTTTGTCACGAGTAAACAAATAAGTAAGTCTTTTGAAATTAAAGATCGATTCATACTTAATAAAGTTTTAGAGGAGGTAGAATCGTATAGAAATGGGCTAAATGAAATTGGTTCAAAGGCCGGCCACTTAGATGTTTGGCAACTTGCAGAAAGACTTAAATATCAAAAATTCAATGACCCAAAGAGTTTAACGCCGGAAGAAATCGATGTAATATCGTACGGCAGGTCAAAAGTGAACGAATTAAAGGATTTAAAGAGAATGTCAAGTGCTGGAAACATGACAACTGTACTTAATAGCTTGATTGATTATTTTCAATCTGAGCATGTCCCTATATCCGCGATTACAGCTAAAATGCTTAGTAAATACGAAATCTTTTTAAGAAAACCTCGTGTCCTTTTCCGTAAAAATCAATTTGAAAAGCTAATTAAAATTAAAGAGCCTGGATTGACCAACAATGGTATTCATTGTCATTTCCGAGATTTGAGAATACTCTTCAATAATGTAAAAGACCATTACAATGATGAGGATCTTGGAATCACTATCATTAAACACTATCCATTTAAAAAGTTCAAGATCATCAGATACAAGCCACGTAGAAAAATGAAACTAACTAGATCAATGGTGGTTGCAATCGGCAATATTATGTCTAAGCCTGGATCGAGAGTCGAGCTTGCCAAAGATCTATTTATGCTAAGTTTCTATTTATGTGGGATGAATGCGGTCGACCTTTATAAAATTCAAAGGACCAAAGATTTACCCGAACGAGTAGAATATTCTCGATCCAAAACGGCATCACGCAGGACAGATGAAGCGTTTATTAGTATAAAATTAATACCTGAAGCAAGACCTTTATTCTTGAAGTACGCCGAAAAACTGTCGGAAAGATATGGTACACATAATACTTTGGACCAAGCGCTGGCTTACGGCATGCGTTCAATCGGAAAAACCCTGGGTATTTCTAATTTGGAATTTTATGACGCCCGACATGCGTTTGCCGATATTGCTAGAAATAAATGTCGCTTTTCAGTCGATGACGTTGCATTGGCATTAAATCATATTGACAATGAAAATAGTGTGACCGATCTATATTTATCAAAGGACTGGTCTATAATAGATGAGATACAGGCGGCGGTAATTAACATATTGAAGGAGGAAGTTTAAAAGCTTCGTTAAAAGAAAACAACTGCTTGTCGGAAAATGTAAATTTGAAGAGTTCAACTTGTTCGCATTAAGCCATATTTTATAAACTAAAGGACTCCCGGCCGATCCATAACTATCTTATTAGTCTTATCCTTCGACTATCCATTCGCAAATCAATTCAGCAAATTCAATAGCCGGAAAAGCATTTATTAGAGTATTGATACTCTAAAAGATTAAAATCACCCACTTAGTAGTACATGGCGACAAATGCTTTGATTTAATGGTTAAAACTATTTTTGACATAAATAACGCATACACGTGTGAATAAAAATCCCCTTTATAATTCATTTTTTGATATTGTGATACATAACAAAGAAGTTGAACTTATTAAAGCCTTCGGCTTGAAGGTAAGAGAACTTAAAAACTGTATTGATCTGTCATAAGAGGAACTTGCCATTTAGTTGAAATCCCTTTATTTCAAGTGGTAGAACCGAACGTGGCGAAGGTAAACCGACCTTAATTTCAATTAATGGATTATCAATAGCCTTAAAAATAAAAATTGTAAATTTTTTCTTTAGCATTGATAATCGGCAAATGATTTTAATTCAGCGAATCATAGGATTATGTATTCCTATGATTCGCTGAAATATTCTGATTTATGCGTAATCGCTTATCAAATCATCAATGGTACCTATTGAGCTTTTAAGTATGATCTTAAATCCAAGTTGTTGATTTTATGCCTTTCGACTGATATGTACGTTCTCGATACTTTTCATCCAATGGTTTTGCTTACAGCAGGCTTTCGAAAGGATTTTGGAATAATCTATTTTGCTTAAAGTCCAATATTTCTGAATCAGAAAGTAAACAACTGTTTAATTCTTGAATCATTTCCGCTTCATTCAAGTTTTGACCGATAAATACAATTTCATTTACACCATCCTCCCATTGAGTCGACCATCTTGATTCTATTTCAACTTGATTCTCCATAAAGTCGCTAAATGTAGCACGTTTCTTATAAGGCATTGATGCCCACCAACTCCCGCTGATTCCAGTCTTAAGGATCCCCCAGCTTGCGAAAAGTTAATCGCCTCATTTGGAGATGAAGCGAGCCAAAAATAATCCCTTTGCCCTATTTACATTTTGCGGATAGTGCACATTTAAATAATCCCAAAAACGATATGGATGAAACGGGACAACGCTGCGGAAAACAAAAAGAAGCTATTCCAAATCCTTTGCTTTCTGATGTATGTATACCATTTAATTCTCTTATCCAGCCTGCCGAAGATGATGATGTAGGGTAATCAAAAGCCCTGTATTTAATATTGACACATTATCGATACATCCGAAGCTGGTTCGATAAATTTTCGCCGCTGGTTTTAATTGTTTGAGCAAACTTTCAATAAATTCCACGTCAGCAGATGTGACCAAATCTGTTTTGTTTAAAATAATGACATCTGCAAATTCGATCTGTTCAGTTAATAGATTAACAATCGTCCGACTATCATTTTGATCCTCGGTAAGATCTCGATTAAGCAACTTTTCGAGACTAGCGTAATCCAGAAAAAAATTAAAAGCGTCGACGACAGTAACCAATGTATCCAAACGAGCGCAATTGCCAAACGCCATACCTGATTGTCATCAATAAAATCAAAAGTTTGAGCAACTGGGAGCGATTAAGAAATCCCTGAACTTTCAATAAGTATATAGTCGTATTTATATTTGTTTTGATTGTGCCAGTTGACTTCGTTGTTCAGTATCCTGTAGGCAATGTTTAATTTTCCTTCGGATGTCACGCCAGCCGGTCGATAACGCTAATTTGTTATTAATACAATTTAAGACTCTGGAAATTAGCGCGGCCAAAAGTCACTAACCCCGTTTTGTTTTGATAACTTTTTTGTTAAGGTTATCATAAAACTCATCTCGATAGGCTTTGCCGAGTGTTAGGATCAAATGTTCGTCCATAAAAATGTTATTACCACCGACCGCCTTGATCTTGTCGCGATTAACTATAAACGATTTGTGAACCCTGATAAACCTGTCTTGCGGTAATTGTGAACTTATTTCGCCCATAGTAAGATAAGTCATGTGGTTCTTGTCGTCGTCCATGTGAATAATTACATAGTTCAACGCTGCCTCGATGTAGGTAATACTATCGTAATTCACTCTGACAAGCTTACCCTTAACCTCGCTTTTGATATAAAAGTAATCATCATTAGATGCAAGGACGTTACTAGCGTTAGCTGTACTCTTTATAGCCTTATACCGATTGATGCATTTCAAAAAACGCTCGTAAGTAATCGGCTTTAGCAAGTAGTCGAACCCTTGCTTATCGTAGGCCTCAAGCGAAAAATTAGGATAAGCAGTGGTAAATATCACTGTCGAATACATATTAATTAATCCCGCAAATTCGATACCTGAAATTTGGGGCATATCGATATCCACAAACGTAAGGTCTGGCGCTTGTTGTGAATTGATGACTTCCAGGGCCGATAAAGGCTTATCTGTACTGCCTAATAATTCGAGACCAGGGGTATTTAAGATAATATCGGTCAGAGATTCGATGGCATGATATTCATCATCAACAATGTAACAGGTCAACATGGTGGTAATCGTATAAATTTATAATTTGGCTATAGCATCAATCCACAGTTGTTGCAGTTGTTAGGTATGATGCTAACCAAATTTAAAATTTAAACCCATTCAATACAACTCATAAGGTGAGAATATTGTGTTTTAACAAATAAATACCAATAAGGTAACATAACAATGTGCAAAAATTAACTGATGCCCATTTGCACTAACTAAAGATCGCTGAATATTAGGATAGTTGATGCTGTTGGTACTGATTTGTCACAGGGTGGTTTACCAATTTTGAGCGTGACATTTTTTCAAACAGCTTGGAGTCTTGAAATGGCTCGCGCTGTCCTTGAAATTTTCTTTTAAAGACCTGTTTTTACGGTTTATAATTATTTATGTATTATATTCATTTTATGGTAGTTGTTGTTACAGATATTGTAGTAGTATTGTAGTCATATGCAAAAAAGCCCGAAGCAGAAGAAGCTTTTTTAAAGGTGAAAAGGCTCTTCGATTTTAAATTATAAGTGTTTTTATTACGAGTTTTAATAAAAGGCTGTTTATAGGTTTATAATTATTTAAGCATTACACTTATTTTAGTAGTGGTTGTTACAGATATTGTAGTTGTGTCATATCCGTAGGCAGAAGAATCCGAAGAGGAAGCCTTTTTAAAAGTAAAAAGGTTTTTTGCTTTAAAATCGTAAGTGTTTTTGTTTAAAGTTTTCATTGCTTTTTTTTAATAAATTTAAGAGCGGGCACGATGGTATCAAAATCTATTACTTCAACAACGTTATGCTGTAGATGAACGACAAGTTTTTTTATAATCTTCTACTATGCAAATCTATAGATTTCTGACTTCTGGAAAACTTTACCTACACATAGCGGTTTGGGTAATCTTTATTGCTTACGAACTGTCGTACTTATCCATGGTAGCCAGGTTGGGCAAATGGTATGATTATGCTATACACTATGCTCTCAATATCGGGCTGGTTTACCTCAACACCTATTTTCTTAATTATGTACGTCCAAAGCGATATCGTATTATCAAAATGACAATCATTATAGCTGCGGAAATATCGGCCTACATAATTATACACTTCATTATCGTGCATTTTTTTTCCAGGTTTGATGACGATCTGAAAAAGGATATGCTGCACATCAGGCTAACTATTATCCAGGAGTTTTACAGGGCTTTATATTTCACCGGTATAAGCCTGGCTTACTGGTTTTCGCTATCGTTAAGCGAACAAAAGAAAATGGTGGACGAATTAAATACGGAAAAATTGCTCCAGGAGAAAATACAGGCAGAGTTGGAAAAAAATCTGATGAAAGCGAAAACGGCTTATTTGCAATCGCAGCTTAATCCGCATTTACTTTTTAACACTTTAAATTTTATTTACAACTCTGTACGGAAAATATCGGAAGATAATGCCTATGCAATACTGCTTTTAGCCGAAATAATGCGTTACTCATTATCTGACATAGGCGAAGACGGAAAGGTAAGCCTGAAAAAGGAAATTGATCATATTTATAACCTTGTGAAGCTTAACCAGCTGCGGTTTAATAAGGAATTAAATCTTAAAATGCGGGTAAACGGCGATTTCGATGACGAAAAAATCATCCCCCTTTTATTGCTCACGTTTATTGAGAATATCTACAAACATGGCGACCTTACCGATCCGGATATGCCTGCGATAGTCACCATCAGGTGCGATGATAACCAACTTTACATGCATTACCGTAATAAGAAACGCAAGTATAACGTTAACAAGGGTTGGGGCATCGGTATAGAAAACGCCAAAACAAGGCTGGACATTTATTACCCGCAAAAGCACAATATTTCAATTAACGATTCAGAAACGGAGTATCAGCTTGAGATAAATCTGACGTTGGCATAGGCGGCCGTTTCAAGTTATTTTTTTGCTTACGCGCAAGCGCGGCTTTCTCATATTTAAATAACAGGAAGTATATAATGTATTCCTGCCTGCGTGAGTCTTCAACAAAAATCCGGTTCAGGTGCATGTGGACGATATCTGCCAGCCATTTCAGTTTCAAATCGGATCGCTCCGCCCATATAACGGCAAGCAGTTGCTGGATGGAACCAACGAGACTTGTATTCGCCACGCCATAGCAAAGCAGGTTCAGATCATCGCCCGGAGTGTGCAACAAATCGTCGAGCCTTTTGCGGAACGAACGGAACTTAGTATCAAGGCGGTGTTTCTGGCTTTCCTCAATTTTAAACTCCTTCGAAAAATTATCGCATACCTGGCTTAGAAAGGCAATCAGTTCATCACCATCTAAATTAAAAACACGAATAATGTTCTGTGTACTGATGAAGGCGAAAATATCATAATCCAGATCAAGCCCATCAATAAGCGTTTGATTGAGGTAATCGCAAACATACTGGCTGCTGTGATAAAATATATCCTCAAAATACTCTATCAGGCCGGCACTATAGCGTTCAATTTCGCGCTCATAAATGCTAACCTGGTAGTTACTCATGGCGTTAACGCCAACAAGTTGGTTTAACACCTTAGTGATCTGTGCAAAAATTGCACCCTCATTATTCCCATTGCATTTAACTCGCAGACGTAAGTGAAAATCCGGATCGAGATACCGCACAAAAAACCACTGATTAATTTTTTCCTCGTCAAGCAAAGCGTTTATAACAGGTAATAAATGCTCTACAATAATTTCGTTGGCCCTTGCGGTATGGCAGTAGAGTTTAAAATATAACCACTCGCCTCCTGGCATCATATTGCGGCTTTTTACCGGTGTTTCAGTTATACTGGTGGTTAAAGGCTGATAAATCTGATCCCAATGATACAGCGATGCCACAAATTGACTTATATAGGGCTTTCCCTCGGTGTCTTTAACAATAGCACCATCGGTATCGGGCATTAAAAACTCGCGCACAACAAAGGAATTTTCGGCTTTTACGGTCTCGATAAAGAAAAATACGTCCTCGTTAATGTTCAGGTCAAAAACAAGCTGATGATCGTGTACGGTGAGTGCTACAACATCCGGAAGGTTGTAAACCGATCTGAACTTGTTGAAATTTTTCAGACACTCGGTTTTTGATGCGGTATTTATAAAACTGAGCTCGTTTTTTTTAAGGTGCCATTCCGCTAACGCAATTATTACACTTTTATACTCAATTCTTGGATAATAAGTAAGGCCCGGAAAAAGCTCACTCAAATCCAGCTGCCAGTTTGAGCTGATTTGATCGTACTGAACATCGCATAAAAAACGGAATACCGTAAGGTTGTTGCGGTTATGATTAAAAGCAGAACTCAACCGTGGTATGACCCGCTTTTTATGCTTTTTTGATTGCAGAATTAGCTGGCCACTATTCACGGAAACCCAAAGATCGTCCAAATGGATCTGTGAATCGTCTTCAACTACCGAACTGGTTAGTACCGGAATTTCGTGACTATAAATATTTAAGCGACTGTTGATATTGGCGGTGTGGTAATTACAAATATGTGCAATATCTGCAAACAGCACATCGCTGTTATAGCGCTGTTCCGCCTGTGCTATTTGGCGCGCCAGGTCGGCAATTTTTGCATTAAAACGGGTGAAACGACCTATCAGCGCAGTTCCGGTAACACTACCAGCGCTTTCAATTATCAGCCGGTCATTTACTATTCTGAATATGAGCGATGTGGTGGGCGGCAAATTCACCTCCTCAGAATTGTTGGTTAATTTGTTCAGATCATCGTCGGTAATGTTAATCACCAAAGTGCTCATAGATCCTAGCTGTCCTTTTTCAAGAAAAAAACTATGCAGCTCAGACCATGTCCCACGTTTTTGCTGACTGACGTTTTCTTGCCATACTATATCATCGAGCAACGTTTTATCCCGGCCGGATTCGGCAAGGTCATCATAACCAACACCAGTTTCCGGATCAAGACAGTAGAGCAACGGAACTACCTGTGCATCAAACTTTTTCCTGAAAGCTTTGACAAAACTCGATAATCTGGTATTTGGCTGGTTAACAGACGAAAGCCTGATTAAACACTTCAGCCCCTCTTCAAGTTTAACCTGGTACTCATCGCTCAAACTGTTTGCAACGGTATTTCGTTCAAGGTTTACATAATAGTCGTGGGTATTGTCTACAACATTTTTGAGGAGCAGATCGTTCCCTGTTGGTTCGTTTAGAGATGTGATGAAGCCCGATCCCTGTTCAATATTCACGCAGGCCGTACCATCAAGTAAACCCTGATCTTTCAAATAATCTTCGTATGCGCTGCCGGTAATATTAGGCATCTGGTTATTTAACAAAACCTGCAAATCAATCAGACGGCCAATGATGTTCTTGGCATAATCCGGTTCTATGTCTTCATTATCCGATATGAAATTAACAATTTTATCAAAGCTCCGCTTAACCTGGCAATGGCTTATAATTTGCTCTAAAAACAAATTTGCTTCGATAGCGCAAATGGAGAAATTGAAACACTTTTCATCTTCGTTGGCAACGCGGGTAAGATAACGGTACACCTCGCCAACCTTATACATGGAGTGATTGATAACGTAAGTGCATTTTTCCTGATCGTAAAGAGAGATATGGTCTGTAACCTGTATTATCTTTTTAAAGTCGTATTTAAAATGAACTTTCCGGTCCTCGAGAACAATCTTATCCTGCCTGTCCCATTCGAGAACGGAAAATGACGAAAACAAACCAAACGGTGTAGGGCGATGACTCATCCGGTTGACATACTTGATGAGTGTACCTTTCTCCTTCTTCGTTAGCAAATCATAGTCAAACCCTTTCTTTTCTAATTCCCGGTAAAATGTTTTACTTGCCAGGAAAATGGCGTTTTTAAAAAAAGGAAGTTTTAGATGATCTTTAACCTGCATTACCGAATAACCGTTAAAAGGCATAGCAGGATTACGTACAACCAAACTTGGAAAAAAGCGATAAGATGTCATAGTACCACAATTTAAGCTATTGGAATATATGCGTTAACTATCTTAGTTAAAGGTACCTTTAATTAGTTATTAAGCAAACTAAAATAAGAGCACTTAAACAAAAGTTCGCTCACAATTGTTTCAACCTGCTGAAAAATTAAAAAAAAAAGGCAGCTCCAAAATTGTAACAATTTTGTGCCACCTTAAATAAGCAACTATTTCTTATAAGTTTAAATCACCGTTTAATTACCGGGAAGCGAACTTGGTACTATTTTGATATCGTTGTTATCAATGCCTTTTTTATTCCTTTTGATAGAGCCGTCCTTAAGTTTCCCAAACTTGTAGTTAACGCCGATATTAAACCTGCGGTAAACAATCTGGTTGGTTGTCATCTGCACAAAACGCGGGTCGACAGTTTTGTTATCATAGCTCAGGTAACGCTGATACGGGTTACTAATTGAACCTGAAATATTAAAATTTTTAGTGATATTTTTTGATAAGCTTATAGACGAGTAATAGTAAGGGCTACTGGTTCCCTGAAGCGTTATAGCAGGGCTAAAGTACATGAAGTTGAAACCTGAGCGCCAATCATGGCCAAATTTGTAACCTACATAAACATTGGCATTACCAACAAACGCACTGCGGCTATAAAGTGCCGAGTCAACCGCACCTGTTAACCATACGCGGCTTAACTGTCCGTTTAAATTTATATTTACGCGGTTACCTATTTGCCAATTTGCGTTAACATCGGCTTCGAGGTTTTTATTTTTGCCAAGATTTTCAAAAGTGCTACGGGTTACGCCGTCATCGCCAAGATGGCTGATGTATTGAATACTGTTGTTTGAAAAGGTATAGCTCAAGCCAAAATTAATTGAATACGCTTTGTAAACGCCGTAACTCAGGTTGATTATATGGTTTAACTCAGCCTTGAGATTAGGATTACCAACGGTGATAAACAAGGGGTTCTGCCGGTCTACGAATGGGTTAAGCTGTGTAATGCCCGGGCGCAGAATACGCTCAGTATAGCCGAAGTTGATACTTGATGAGCCGGAAATTTTATTTTGGACCGAGAATGAAGGGATAAAGTTATCATAATTTGGAATTTTAGCAGGTGAGTTTGAAAAATCAGCGTTTACGTTGGTACGCTCACCCCTCAAGCCTAATTGAAACGTCCATTTCTTTAAATTAAGCAAATAGGAGTTGTAAATAGCATAGATGTTTTGCTGGTAGGTGAATTGATTGCTTGCACCGGGATTAAGAATAAATATCCCCAAAACTGAGTCACGATCTGATACCTCGTAATCGCTGAAGTTTTTTCGCAGGATGGCTTTAACACCAAAATCAATCGTTAATTTTCGTACGGGGTGCGTATAGTCGGCCTGGATGGTATGCTCGTTAACGCCTGAATTATTGGCTTGGTTGTAATCAGGACTGTTGTAGTTGACCGCGTTAAAAGTAGTGAGCGCATTAAAAAGGTTGTTACTATTATGGCTGAATTTGTAGGACAATATCAGCAGCTGAGCTTTAGAACGCTTAAAACCCAGCTGGTAGTCTAATCCCAGATCATAACCTTCGCCACGGCCGCGGCCATCATTCCTTAAATCGTACGACTGATTGGCAGCGTTTATCGACTGGAAGATGCTTGCGCCGGCTTCTTTATGGTTATGGTTATGGTTGTAGCCCATACTGGCGGTAAACAGGTTCAGCGAATCAGCCTCGAAACTAAGTTGCGTTGAAACATATTCCAGATTGCTGTGCGTTTGGGCAGAACCATGCTGCGATACCCTGGTTACGGGGTCGACAAAACCATTCTGGGTGATGGAAAAATTGGTTTGAGGGGTGTTATACTCCGATGCACCGCCATAAGCGCTTAATCCGAACTTACCCGATTTATAGCTTATTGCGCCATTTCCGCGCGGGCCATTTGGATACTTGTAGCTAACCCCGACGTTGCCGTTATAGCCATCATTGGTTTTTTTAATGGTGATGATATTGATGATACCGGCCAGACCTTCGCTGCTGTATTTGGCTGGCGGAGTGGTAATTACCTCGATCCTGAGGATATTACTGGCAGACATGCTGCGAAAAACATCCTTGGGGTTACTGGCTACCAGCGACGATTCCTTACCGTCAATCAAAATTTTGTAGCTCGAACTACCTTTTAACTTTACGTTATCATCTGCATCAACAGAAAGCAACGGCACCTTGCGCAGCATATCCATTACACTGTTGATTTTACTTTCAGGATCAGACTGAACGTTATAACTCAAACGGTCTACCTGCTGACGTACCAGCGGCACACTTGCCGACACTGTAACTTCATTAAGCTGATGCTTATCTGCCCGCAGGTAAATTGCCGGGATATCAACAGCGCTGTTCCCCGGATCTATTGACATACTAAAAGGCTGATAACCTACCAAACGCACCCTCAAGATCAGCTCGATATTCTCTACCGTTATGTGATAGCGGCCGCTGGTATCGGTGCTCGCCTGGGCAATTATCTTATTATCGGCGCGTCGCATAATTTCAACCGTGGCAAAACCGATGGGCGATTTGTTTTGGGCATCCAAAACCGCTCCGGCAATAATGCGCGACTCACCTTTTAATAACCGTACGGGATTAGGCAACCTACGGCACGCCATCCTCGCTCTATCTTTACCGTATGCAACATCGCCTGCAAGCAATGTCAAACTAACAATGAGACCTGTGCAGATGTATCTGCGACATAAGGTATTCAGCTCATTGATAGTAAATACCCCGGAGACCTTTTTTTGTGTTATGTTCTTCATTGTGCAATGTTTTATCATTGTTTAAAAGTACAACGCTTTAACAAAGCCCTAAAATAAATTACATCAACACCTGCATTTCCTATGTAAACGATACAGGGCTAACGCAGAACTAAACGCTGCATCAGCCCTATAAAATTATTAGCACGGAACAAGCTTAAGCTCGGCAGGCTGCATTAAGAGCACGTTTATGTCAAGCAATTCCTCTGCCAGGAAGTTGTCAAGGAACACTTTGATTGCTGGCGCACCGGACTTAATATAAAAACGCACACAGTTTTCATACCTCTCGTTATGGCGCTGCTTCTTATCCTTTGCGTGTCAAATTTTCCGAAAAGTTTTGCACTACCAACTCCGTTTCATCTGTGGAACCATCGTCGCAAACGATGACCTCAAAAAGTTCATGCGAGATGTTTGCTGTGCCAACGATTGCAACGTGTACGATAATAAATCGCTGCGGTTATAAGTCGGGATGATCACCGAAAGCTGAAATTTTTCAATACTGTTCATAACACGGTGCTTTATGGTCAAAAAATACTTTGTTTAAGTATTTATTAGTGCATTACAAATCAATTATCTGCTTTTGCACTTCTAACTTCATCAATTGATTTATTGATGAAGTTGATCTGCGCAATCAGTTGTTCTTTAACTAATCCCTTCTCGCTATCGGCCATTATCTGTTTTTTTCTGATCAATTCGTCAAGCCATTTGATGGCATATTTATCAACACCAAATTTTTTGAATTCAATAGCCAGCAATTTGATCTTATCGATATTTGAAAAGACCAACGAGCTGTTGTTAACCCTGGAGAGGAGAATAGTACAGCCCTTTGCAATATCAAACCTTGTGTCAAGGCTGCTTTCGTCAAATACTTTGGTCACAAATTCAAGTTGCTCTTCATTGCCATAAGAAAAATACGTACGCACGATAGCCATTGTTAATTCACCTTTATTATCTGCTTCCAGTGGTTTTGCAAGTTTAATTGCCCTGGCCGGGTCAAGATCGGCGAGCGCTAACAACGCCGCGCCTTTTATGGCGTAGGAGTTACTGTTAAGCGCCTTTACAAAAACCGCATAGTTTGCTTTATCCTTTAAAGACGATATTTTTCGGATAGCTCCGGCTTTTACAAACGGAGTATTATCATGTAAGATCACATTTCTTAAAGCCACTTCAGCCTCCGGCTTTAGTAAAGTCTTGGTCAGATCGAGTTTCATGATAACCATAGCCCGCAGCTCGGCGTTCCTGTCGGTAAGTGCGCTCAGCATAAGTTCTTTGGCACCGGTGCTATCCTGCATAGCGCTTAATTTGTCGATGGCATCGGCCCTGTCGGCAAGCTTTATGCCCTCGTTATACTGGGCTATATACTGCTTAAGCGTTTTATGGTCATTTAAATCAGCCAGCAGCACCCTGTCGCCGTCAACATTCACCAACTCGGGTTCTGCGGCTAAATTGAATTCGAGCGAATCGGCTTTGCTGTTCATCCATAGGTTAAAGCGCTTACGTTGTTTATTTAGATATACATCAACATGCAGCGGAAATTTAAATGCCTCGCCTTCCTGCGTTTGTTTTAATATAACTTTTTGCTTTTTAGCGGCCTGATCCCATTTATAGGTGATATCTAAAACCGGGTGGCCGGGCCTGTTATACCATTGATTGAAAAACCAGTCAAGTTTTTGAGCCGAGGCCTGTTCAAACGCCCGCTGAAGGTCAAGAGCCGAGGCCGAATTATATGCGTGTTTAAGCAGGTAGATATTTAAACCTTTAAAAAAAATCTTATCAGTTAAGTAATTACGGAGCATGGCCAAAACACAGGCACCTTTTTGATACGAAACCTCATCAAAAACCTCCTGCGAGTTTTTATAGCTTGTTCGCACAAGAGCTTTTTTGGTTACGTTATCGCCCCCGAGGTAAATTTTACTATCCTTGAACAATTCGGCCTCACCACACTCACGGCCATATTTATGCTCGGCCCATAAAGATTCTGCCCACGTCGCCAAAGATTCATTTACAGTGACATTGTTCCAGTCTTTACAAGTAACCAGGTCGCCAAACCATTGGTGAAATAACTCGTGAGCAATGGTGCTTTCGCGATCATCGTAACCCTCATCCTTAATTTCGGCGCTTGTTTTTTGTGCAAATTCACCTATCAGTGTGGCAGTTGTATTTTCCATAGCACCCGATGTGTAATTGCGTACCACAACCTGGCTATATTTGTTCCACGGAAACGGCACCCCAAGCACTTTGCTGTAATAAGCAATCATCTCCGGTGTTTTACTAAACAAACTGCGCGCATAAGGCGAGTATTTTTTCTCCATGTAATAGCTAATCTCTGGCTTGGTATCTTTTTCCCTGTATACATCAAACTCTCCTACGGCCATCATAAATAGATACGGCGAATGCGGTTTTGACATTTTCCAGGTGTCGGTACGCATGTTACCAGGTGCGGCTACTTTGCTGATCAGCGCACCGTTTGACAAGGTGGTGTACCTGGCCGGAACTGTAATGGAAATTTGCGCGGTTGTTTTTTGATCGGGCCTGTCAATAGTTGGGAACCAGATCGATGACGCTTCAGGTTCACCCTGCGTCCAGATTTCAACCGGCGTGTTTTTTTCCTCACCGCGTGTGTTGATAAAATATAGGCCCTTTGTTTCTGAGATTCGCCTTTGCTGCGGCAGCTTCAATTCGTCAGGCTTCGCGACATACTTAATGTGCAGCCTATAAAGCTCATTTAATGCCAGCTTTTTGCCTAAAGCTATCCGGATTTTGCTGCCATCATATTTGTACTGAAGCGTCAGTTTTTTATTGGCCTTAAGTAGCATTACCGAAACAATATCCATCCCCTTAGCATCTATAAATGCCGAGTCTGTGCGACGAAGCGCTTTCAGGGTAATCCATTCGGCTCCGATTAAGTAATGTTTCTGAAAATCGAACTTTACCTCAAGCTTTGTATCAACTAAGGTACTGGTTAGCTCTGCAGGTGCCGTGTTTAAGTTATCAGCAGGATTACCACATGCAATGGCAAGCTTTGTAAAACTCAAGACAAACATCACAGCCAATGGCTTGCGAAAAAATCTTATATTTTTCATATTCATAGTGGTTTAGTAATTGGCATTAATGGGTATTAGAATCTGTGTTAAAGTAGGTTAGTGTCCTGATTGAGCCTGGGCTGTTAAGCAGCCGTTAAGCAAAAACGGCGGTCATGTCCATTATCATTTCATAATAGGCCGGGTGGTTTTCTTTTAATTTGTAAGCCACTTCGCGGCAATACATAATCTTTTTCTTATTACAACCAAACAAATGAATGTAAGGAACGCCTGCAGGGGCTTTTCTAAAGTTTGCCAAACTGTTAATTTCGTCGTTCACATTTTTTTCTCCGATGGTACTGGTAAAAAGGTGTACCGGTTTATGATGCTCATTTGCCATGCACAGAAAAAGCACCTGCTCATAAATGGTATTGAACGGCCCGATTGAAATACGATTTAAATAATCGATATTATCATTTACAAACTGTATGGCGCGCTCAGAATATTTCCGGATAAATTCAACATCACAGCCACCAAAAAGCCCCGTATTAAAGGCATTGATGGCCGGATTGTTTTTACGGTAGTTGATAAGGGTTTCCGGTAGATAAGGGATGTGTTCGTCAACCATCTTCATTACCTTTACATAATAGCTGTGTCCTTTTTCCAGGTGCTGGGCAATTAACCCACTCCTTAGTAACGCCGGTTCAAAGGGTTTCCAAATATAGATATCGCCGTCTATGTGCAAAAACGGCTCTTCCTGAATATTGTAGCTATAAAGCTTGCCAAGCGCCCATAAATCGGGATGATAATCATTTATGTTATCAAGCACTACGGTAACTTTAGTATAGGGCAGGTTAAGCTGATCAATAAGCAGTTTTTTTCCTGCTTCGTCAGTTACCAGCTCCACATCTTTGTAAAACCGGCGGAGTTGCAAACAACTAAGCGCCCAACTCATGTGATGATATTTATCATCATACCAGCCTCCGTGTAACCTTGACTCCCATCCGTTGAGTAAGGCAACAGCCTGAGGCTTTGACCAAAACGACTGTACAATTTTCATGAAATTATTGCTTTAAGGATTTTTATGATAATTAATAGTAGCGGGCACTGGTTACATCTCGCCGACACGACCTTCAGGATTTTAAAAGAACAAGCAGCTCTTTGAACATCGCCTCGATATTTCGCGCAGAAAACTCCCTGGATTTGTATTCTATGTAAAATTCGATGGCATCGGTGTATTCAGTTACGGCGCAGCGTAAATCAAAGTGTGCGCCGTGCTGTAATACAGAATGTTCCGGAACAAATGGCTTAACGAGATGATCTTCTTTAATAAAATTGATGTGATAAGGTGCCAGAATATTCAGCGGGATATCCAGATCGCTCATTATCTTTTCATGCGGATAGAAGCGGTGGTGGGCGAATTCGGTTATTTGCTTATTAACCAACTCCACCATCTCAAACAGCGTTTTATCGGCCTTAATATCCACACACAAAATAATCTCGCCCACTAACCATCCCACTATGGTTTGAAATTGCTCAAAAATGCGGGTTGTGTAAGGAATGTAGATTCGCAGGCTTTTATCTTTCTTAATTTTGTAAAACAGGATCGACATTAACGTTACGAGCAGCGTAAAACTGCTGACATTATATTGGGCAGCGATTTTTTTCAGCACTGCGAACTCGTTGCCGTTAAGTAGTGTTTTATAAGCGGCCCCGGGCTCAACAATCAGGTTAACAATTAGCCCGTAAGCTTTGCTGATTGGCAGCAAAAGGTTTTCCGTTTTTAACCGTTCCTGCAAATCAGCTTCCAACTGTTTTTTATAGGAAACCTCGCCACCTATCCTGATCCCACTTTCAATAAGACTTTTGAGAATTTTTTCGCGATAGAAATTTTTGGACTTTTTTCCTTTTTCGCTGTTCAAAAAATCATTGACCCATTTTGCATATTCCTTGTACTGAATAGCCACATCAGTCAGCGGGTTAGGCTCATCATTCAGATATGCTTCATAAAGTGTTTCCAGTTCAGAGCGCAGAATGTTTAACGTTGTTTCGTCTGAAATAACATGATGCAGGGTAAATAGCAGGTAATAAACACCTTCCTGGTAATGCACAATGTTTATGGTAACCAGTGATTGCTTTTCAAAGTTGAACGGATGTTTGGACAAGTCAGCAATTAGATTTTGCAGCGCCGATTCACGGCCGGCATCCTTCACCATGTTCACGTATTTTATCCTGCTATTATCAAAGGCGTCATGATTTATCACTTGTTTAAAAACGCCATCGTTGTCAATAAATGTTGTTCTTAAGCTCTCGTGCCTGTCGAATATCGTTTCAAAAACTTTTTCTATAACCTGTCTGTCAAAATGTTCGAAACGTATTTTCAGAGTAAGATTAAAGCCATAATCGCCGATAAACAGGAATCGGAGATATTCTTTCTCCTGTTGATGCATAACTGGGAAAGCCCTGGTTCCCTCGGCCCAAACTATTTCATTCAGTGATTTTTCATCAAACCACTCATTATATTCCGGGTTGAACAGGTCTGGCTCATTTCCCTGCTGCAAAACTTCAATAATTTCGGTCTTGTAATCACGGATCTGCTTTAATAGCTCCTGCGGAACTTTAACACCTTTTTTTGACGATATTTTTAACTGATCGTCAGAATAAAAGACTCTGATTCCGCCCTCCCTGATGGATTTGATAATCCCGACAACCTCATTTAATTTAGCAGCTTGCATAATTCTATTTATTAAGTTTTTCAGCGATAAGATGATAGGTAGTACTGCGTGTGCAGCTCGCTTAGTTTGAATGCCCGGCGCCCACAAGCACCGGCACTGTTATTTTGCCGTAATCAAATTTTATAACGCGGTCTGCGCAATGGAAGTAGGCATCGTCGTGCGTAACGGCAACAATGGTTTTACCGGCAGCCTTTATCTCGCTGATGATAACCTCGTAAAAGTAGGCGCGGAAAGATGGGTCCTGTTCAGCGGCCCATTCATCCAGCACAAGGATATCGCGGTCTTCCATCAGGGCATATATCATGGCCACACGCTTCTGCTGACCTTTGGAAAGTTTGTGATCTATCTTATTATTACCATCGCCAAACCTGATCACGTTATTCAGCTGCATTTTATCGATATAATATTGCAGGGATGGATTTTCATCGTTTAAATTATGTTCGTCGTAATTTTCGTTGAATAAATAGTTATTGGTAAAAATTGCCGAAATTTTGTTACTGTAATAAGGATAATTTAGCGGTTGAACTGGTATGTTATTGAACTGTAAACAACCGCTTATTGGTTTGTACAAACCGGTAAGCAAATTGATGAAAGTACTTTTTCCGCTTCCGTTTCCACCTACTATAAAAAGCACCTCGCCCCTGTTAATTTGCAGGTTTATCGGACCGACAGTAAACAACGGTTGTTGTTTTTCATCCACGTACTGGTAAACTACGTTATCAAAAACCAGGTCGTTAAGTGGCTCATTGATATCATAAGCTTCATCATAAGCAACCCTGGTTTTTATTTTCGCGCTGATATCAACCTCATATTTATTAAGTCGCTCTAGCGCTATTTTAACCCGCGTGTAAAAGGGAACGGTAGTAATAATGGTTGCAACCGGACCGATAAGATATAATATGGTAATAATGAAAGTTGAGGTTTGGTTGATATTGAGATTTACCACCATTGGTAAAATATACATAATAAGCCCGAGTACAATATACCAACTGTAACTTCCCAGCAACTCATTATTGAGGTATTTGACTGACGTAATAACCCCCAGATCGCGCTCGGCAATTTTATTATTGATCAGGTAATTATCAAATAAGTTTTCGTTGCGTTTAATACCCAGTTTAAGCTCTTTAAAACCATTCAGCAGATCATTTAGGTACTTGTAGTAATTATTTTGCAAGTCCCTTAGTTCGTTGAGCTGCCCTTCTATGCGTTTATTACGGCGCAGATAGATAATCAGCAGGCCCAACATCATAGTTAACACAAAGCAGCCGCCCAGCAACGATACGTAAAACATGTAACCAAGGCAACATATAGCTGTAATCATGGCATTAAATACATTGATAAATGTTTCCGGGATTCGGCTAAGCACCCTGGTATCGCCAATAGCTGTGTAAATTGTTTCGACACCTAATTTTTCAAACGACTCATATTCGGCATACCTCAGTTTTTCAAGGACACCGGTTTCGAATTTGAACAGTACCTGACTGGATAGTTTTACGATATACGTTTGAAAAATCTTGCTGCATATAAAAGACAGGCTTATTATCAGAAAATAGGTGGCCAGATTATATTTAGCACTAGTGAAAAGGGAATGTTTGGTAATTGAGTTGTTGATAAGGATCAATAAGCCGCTATACATAATACTGTTTACTGCGCCTAATAAAATAAGCATACAATAAAAGGTTGTTGATTTGCTTTTAAAAACCTGATAAATATTCACGACAATAAATTTTAGGGTTTAACATTTGTTTTGCTCAGCAAGCACTGCGTCGCCGGCATTAATTGCCAAGTGAAGCGCATCGGCCAGTTTGTCGATAGACGAGTTGGTGTAAATAAGAACGGGATCTATTTTTACCGACAGCCTGATTTGAATTTGCCTTATAAGCCCAATAACCATAAGCGAATCCAAACCAGAGTCGAACATATTTTTTGAAACATCATGATCGGCTATATCCATAACCATTTCCAGCGATCGCTGAAGTTGTACTGTTAAATAAGCTATATGGTCCGTTTCGGTTCCGTCTTCTCCATTAGCGAGCGCATTGGAGATGGCTGGTTGATCTGGGGTAAACGAATTAAGCAAAGAGGTGGCCGAACCGATAACCTCCTTGAGTTTTTCGTAATCGATATCCGCGACAATGAGATGGCTGATATTGTGGAACAGCATATACTCCAGCGCTGCAAATACCTGTCCCGTGTTGATCAGCCGCAGGCCTATCTTATTGAGCACATTGGTATCAAAAACATCGGTCTTGTTGACAACCATGCCTACTTCTGCAACCGGGCCAAGGTTTATGGTGGTACAAGGCAATCCATTTCTGCGGCGATAATGGCTAAATCCATCAAGAAAAGCATTGGCTGCCACATAACTTCCCAACCTCGCCGAACCTATTGCCGTAGATACCGACGACAGGCAGATAAAAAACTGAAGCGGCAGGTGTTTGGTTAACTGATGCAGATTCAGCGTTCCGGCTATTTTCGGCAGCAGTACTTCATTTGTCTCTTCTGGCCGCTGCTCAACGAAGGCCTTACTTACCACCCTACCCGCTGCATGGATAATACCGCCTAAAGGGCGTTCCATCCCGGCAAGCAGCAGTTCCATTTCGGGCAGCGAGGCTACGTCGGCTTTGCTTACTTTAACGTGCGCGCCCGTACGTATCAGCTTATTATAATCATCAAAGTTGCTCAGATAGCCGCTTTTGCTGACCAGCAGCAGGTGCCGGGCGCCCCGTTTTACCAGGAAATTTGCGAGCTGCAGACCTAAGCCGCCCATACCACCGGTTACTAAATATACTTTATTCGGGTCGCACTTAATAGTGGCGATGGTTTCGCTATCAATCAAGTGTGGGGTTAAGCGCTCAGATAAGCGTTTGCCTTCCTGATAAACCACGGTATCTTCAGCATCTGGCGAGGCAATTTCTGCGAAAAGGTTTTCTATGTCGCCATCGGTATTTCCAATCCGGATGTTTTTAAAATTAGTAAGCGGAAATTCAGAGGCCAGCGTACGCGTTAGCTTCCATAAAGCCGCTTCATGCGGCTGTTTATCCGGTGTAGGTTGGTTGTCATCGTTGCGGAATACAAAGTAAAAACGCGGCACTTTAATATCTTCCTGTTTGATGGCTTTTAACAGCCCTGTGATATTATGAATGTCATTGGCCGGGAGCTGCGCATCGGTCAGAAAATCATTCGCGTTAGCTGATTGGTAAAAGAACAGCGCCCCGTTTACTTTTGATCTATTTTGCTGCAAAGCGGCCGCGTAATTTTCAACCTCAGTTTCGGCGGCTGTGGTGATAATGTGCAGGTAACGAATGTCGTTTTGTTTAAACCAGCTGATCAAACGTGTCACTTCGTAATAATTTTGCGAAAACAACAACCAGAACTGCCCCTTTACGGGCAACTGTTGGCTTAAATCATTCTGCGGTGCTAATTGTACGTTATGCAGAATGCTGCGCCCATTTATTGCGCTTTGCAGGCTGTTTCCGATGGCTTGTGTTTCCTGTTGTTGCCCATTGTTAAGCCAGTAACGTTTGCGCTGAAACGGATATTCCGGTAAATCAGCCTGATGCCCGGATACGCGGACGGCAGAGGCCCAATTAACAGGGAAGCCTTTGCCATACAATACCGCCAAACCTTCGTACATACTTCCATAACTGTGCTTGTCACGTTTAAGAGAAGGGATAAAAGTGATATCTGTTTCGCGCGCGTTTTCCAGCACAGCTGCTTGTAGTACGTTATGCGGTCCAATTTCCACAAAAGTGGTGACACCGCAGGCAATAAGAGCTTTAATTGCCGATTCAAACCTTACCGCCATTTTCATATTATTAGCCCAATACCCAGGCGTAAAACTATCGGTATAACGTTCTCCCGTTACAGTGGAGTAAAATGGGACAGAGCAGGTAAGCGGTTCGGTGTGGTTGTAAGTATGTCCCTCTAATTCTGCCGCAAATGGTTCCATCAATGGACTATGGAAGGCATAACGGTCTGAAAAAGCGCGGTAAGAGATATTTTGAATATCAAGGTATCGGCAAAATTCGGCCAATGGTTCTGTTCCGCCCGATACCATATAGCTTGTCGGGCTATTATTGGCAGATATAAAAACACTGTTTTTCAGGCCGGAGCCAACCAGCGCATAATGGATATTTTCTATAGTATCGTTAATCAACACCATCGCCCCAAGTCCGCAGCTTTTTTGCATCAGACGGCCACGGTTGCATATGATGGTTATTGCATTTTCAAGCGTAATGCCGCCGGCTATGCAGGCAGCTGCAACTTCGCCCATGCTGTGGCCTACTACGGCTGCGGGTTCAAGCCCCCACTGCTGCCATAAACGGGCCAGCGCAAATTGCATTGCGAATATCACGGGCTGCATACATTCGGTACTGTCCTTATCAAAACTCGCGGAGTTTGTAAGCGCGTCTGCAATGGATTTGCCGGCTGGGGCGATACGGCGGTAAATATTATCGCAGTTTTGAATATTTTCCCTGAAATAACGATTGGAATTGTAAAGTTCCCTGGCCATACCAAACCATTGGTTTCCCTGACCAGAAAACACAAATGCAACTTTTGACGATTTAGTTCTTGTAGTAGCTGTAACAGCTAAGTTAGACAGCTTTGCCAACAGATCTTTTTTGCTTTCAAATGCAACGGCGGTACGGAAACGGTGCTGTGTTCTAACCTTGATTGAACTGCTTACCAGGTTATTTAGCTTTATTCGGTCTTTTAATATGTTTTGCCGCACTGATTTTGTAAGCTGTGCCAAAGCAGCCGGCGAATGTGCGGAAAGCGGCAGAATACTCCAGGCAGCGTTGTTGTCATCGGCATCTGTTTGATTTACTTTGTTCCAGTTTACATTTTTACCATTTAAATATAGTTTGGCTATATTTTCCAGTAGCGACCGGTGATCATCCTCTTTACGTTCCAGCGTGCCGGTAACAAATTGTTTACTATCTGTTTCAGCAAGGATTTCCTCAACAGCTCTTGTTAAGATAGGATGGGCGCTCAGTTCAACCCATTGGTAGGCCCCTCTTTTTGTAAGCGCTACAACCGACTGATAAAATTTAACCGGCTGCCTTACATTATCTGCCCAATAGCCTGCAGTAAATTGTTGATGATCCAGGTATGAAGCTGCCACTGTAGACATTAACGGAATAGTTCCGGGCAGTGGACTGATATCTTGGAGTGTATTGATCAAATCATCGGTTATTTCATCCATTTGGTAGCAATGCGATGCCACCTCAACGTTAACCAATTTGACATAACGGTTTTTTTGAACCTCCGCCACAAACCCTTGTACAGCCGATGGATCGCCGGCTATAATATTGTTGCGGTAGCTATTGTAACCCGCAACGGTTACAGACGCCCCATATGGCTCAATCGCCCGCTCCAACTCGTCGGCAGTCATTTCAACAACAGCCATTTTACCGCGACCTTCAAGTTGGGTTAAAAGACTGCTGCGGGTGTATATTGTTTTAACTGCGTCATTAAGTGTTAGAATTCCGGCGATATATGCAGCCGATACCTCGCCCATACTATGCCCCATTACCCCATCGGCTTCAATACCCCACTCAGATAATAATGCAGCAAGTGAAACCTGTACAGCAAATATCGCCGGCTGGATAACAAACTGCTTCATTTCGGCGGTGTTTCGCTCATTTTGCGAATTAAGCAAATACTCGTGAAGTGACCACCCGGCCAGTGGGACAAACAATTTGTCGATCTCTTTTATTTTATGCGCGAAAACCGGCTCATGCAGCAGCAAGCTCTTAGCCATTCCCATCCATTGCGATCCTTGTCCGGAACAAATAAACACTACCGGTAAATTACCCATCGCAGCAGGCGCTTGCTGCTTTTCCCCATCAGCAGTATCGAGATACTCACGGAGTTGTTTGGCAAGACCAGCCACAGAATTGGCAACAAACACCGCCCTAGTCGCCGCATTAAGGTCATGATCAATTTCCTGCACGATTTTCGACAACTCAACACCGCCATCATTTGCGATCTCATCAAGCAAAACACTAATCTGTTGTTTTAACTGGCAGCTGGAATCAGCCGAAAACGGCAGGGCGTAAAAACGTGGAGGCACTGCTTCGGCAACGACTACATGGCAGTTTGTACCACCAAAACCAAAAGAACTCACACCAGCAAGAGCAGCATTGCCGTCTTCCGGCCAAGTCATGAGGCGCTGAGGTACTTTGAGGTGAAACTGATCAAAATCAATATTTGGATTTGGTGCCTCAAAATTCAAATTCGGGGGTATTTGTTTATGCTGAACTGACAGAATAACCTTGATCAGGCCTGCAATACCCGCCGCACCTTCGAGATGGCCGATATTGGTTTTTACTGAACCAAGCACCAAACAATTTTCACTGCTCCTGTCAGAACACAAAATATTACCAATGGCTTTTGCCTCAATAGGATCGCCAAGGATGGTACCTGTTCCGTGTGCTTCTACGTAATGAACATGGTTAATATCAACACCGGCGTTATGATAAGCATCTTCCAGCATTTTTTCCTGCGCCCGCGGATTGGGGGCGGTAAGGCCATTGCTAAAGCCGTCGTTATTAACGGCGCTACCCAGCAACTGGGCGTAAATCCTGTCGCCGTCGGCCAAAGCCTTTGATAGCGGTTTCAATACCAACACTCCTGCGCCCTCGCCTCTTACATACCCGTTGGCTCTTGCGTCGAAAGCTTTCGACTGTCCGTCTGGTGCCATTGCACCGAATTTGGTCATACCGATGGTCGTATCTGGAGCGATGATCAGGTTAACCCCGCCAGCAAAAGCAATGGAACATTCATTGCTTCGTAAACTTTGCATAGCCAGGTGTACGCTTACCAGTGATGAAGAACACGCCGTATCAACAGCCAGGCTCGGACCCTCTAAACCAAGAAAATACGACACTCTGTTAGGAATCACACTATGGTGCATCCCGGTCGCGGTGTGCTGTTCAATATTTTCAACACCTTCACGGCTGTTCAGTATCAGGTAATCGTTCCAGATGGCACTGTAGAAAACCCCTGTGTCGCTGCCCTTCAAATCTGTTGGATTAGTGCCCGCATCCTCCACGGCTTCCCAAGTTAGCTCCAGCATTAGTCTTTGCTGCGGATCCATCTGATTGGCTTCCCTGGGCGAAATACCAAAAAACTCCGGATCAAATTTATCTACCTGTTCAATAAAACCGCCCCATTTGGTGTTCATCTTTCCTTTTATGAGCGGGTTTTCATCAAGATATTCGTCTATATTCCAGCGATCAGACGGCACTTCGCGTATACCACTCAAGCCGTTTTTCAACATATCCCAGTACGCGTTTTTATCATTAGCGCCCGGAAACCTGCAGGCAATACCTACAACTGCAACCGGTTCGTGATAATTGGTGTTAGCGGCATTGGTACGTTTTTCCCGTTTAACGCCTTGCGGATTTACTATATAGGCCGCCAGTTCAGCTATGGTTGGATAGTCCCAAACGAGTGTTTGTTCCAACGATTGTCCCAGCCATTCAGATAATTTTTGGGTTAAAAGCAGCGCGGATCTCGACTCAAGACCGTAATCTTTAAAACGCACGTTAATATCAACCTGGCCTGGCACGCCATTTAAAATAGCAGATAAATGCTGCTGAAGCCACGCAACTATTTCTTGCTCGGTTTTCATAAACTTTAATAAAAATCGGTAAGTAGATATGCAGGCAGTTTTCCTGCTTCAATTGTCAATACTGATGCCTCGGGATAAATCTACAAGGTTGCTACCAACGGATCGGGCAAGGCCTTACGATCTATTTTGCCGTTAACGCTCAGCGGAAAAGCATCTACCCTGATAAAACAACTCGGAACCATATATTCGGGGAGACATTTTTTCATAAAGGCCTTCAGTTCAACCTGTTCGATATCGATGCTTGCTACGTAGTAAGCAGCAATTATAATTACACTTTCTGAATAACGCCAAACGTGCAACAGGCTTTCTTTAACCAACGGATGTTTAATTAATACAGCCTCAATTTCGCCAAGCTCAATCCTTAGCCCGCGTATTTTAACCTGGTGATCCATCCGGCCGATGAAATTGATATTGCCATCCGGCCCCCAACTGGCCAAATCTCCACTTTTGTAAAGCTTGCCGGCTCCGTGAAAAATGTCGTCAATAAACTTTTCAGCGGTTAGTTCCACACGGTTTAGATAGCCCCTGGCTACACCTGTTCCGGCAATTAGCAACTGGCCTTCATCATTTGCGCCAATCAGTTCGTTCTGCCCGTCAACAATGTAGATACGGGTATTGCTGATGGGTTTGCCGATGGTGACGCTCCTCAGATTATCACCTTCAGTACATTCGTGATGAGTTACATCCACAGTGGCCTCGGTTGGCCCGTAAAGGTTAATAAGCCGTTTACCATTCATTGAATTAAGCTCCTTGTAAAAACCTTCCACATGTGCCGGCAATAGTGCCTCACCACTGGTGAAAATCAACCTGAGTGAAGATAGCGCTGCAATGGTATCCTTTCCGCGGATATAGTCGATAAAAACTCCGAGCATCGACGGAACAAAATGCATCACGCTTATTTTTTTGTCATTAACTGTATTAATAATGGCTATCGGATTTTTCTCACCATTTGGCATCAGTAAGCAAACTGCCGCACCGGTTAGCATCCACCAAAACAACTCCCAAACAGAGACGTCAAAGTTATAGGGCGTTTTTTGCAGGATAATATCATCAGCGGTTAAGGGATAAGCCTGCTGCATCCAGGTTAAGCGGTTCACCAGCGACCTGTGTTCGATCATTACCCCTTTGGGCATCCCGGTTGATCCTGAAGTATAGATAACATAAAGCAAATCTGTGCTTTTGTTTACAATAGGCAGATTACCTACCAGCATGCCGTCATCGGCGGCAAAATCGTCGAGATAGATTATTAAACCGTCGAAGTCAAGTTTTCCTGCAAATTTCCTTTGCATAAGCAGCACTGGCAAGGCGCTGTCTTGGATAATGATGTTCAGCCTTTCGGACGGATCATTGGGCGAAAGCGGCAGATAAGCACCTCCGGCTTTAATTATTCCTAATATGCCAAACATCATTTCTAAGGAGCGTTCGCAAACAATCCCCACGATTGTTTCAGGTTTGATACCTGCTACATGTAATCGCAAGGCTAGCTTGTTTGCCTTGTTGTTAAGCTCTTGATAAGTTACAACCTCATCGCCAAAAAAAACAGCCTTATTATCAGGCGTTAAGGTTACCTGCCGTTCAAAAAGCTTCTGAATAGTGACATGTTCATCAAAAGACTGCTGTGTGTTATTCCATTCGTCAAGCACTGTTTTTCTAAATCCGGCCGCAGAACTATGCATTTCATTTACAGGCTTTTTCATACAAAAGGTATCAATATGCATATTCAAGCCCTGCTTTTTTCGCAGCGGGCTGATAGCTGGTTATATAGTGTGTACCCAGTACATTTTGCAATACCTGGCTGGTGCCTTCGATGATTTCCATGATCTTGGCATCACGGTAAAATCTGCCGGTTGAGGATGAAGCCTCATGACAGCCATAAGCGCCGCCTATCTGAATAGCGTTTGCAGCGGCCTTCATAGCATTTTGTGATGCTACATACTTGGCGCCAATAGTTGTTTCAGCGGCGTTACACATCCGGTTATCCTCGGCTTTTGCCGCTTCAAGGCACCATAGCATGCTGGTATCATAGTCAAGCCCCATTTGCACGATAATAGACCGGATGGACGAATAATTATTAAGTGCGGTTCCTGAAACAACTCGACTGCCCGCGCGCTTTACACTTGCCTCAAGGCAGGCCCTGATTAACCCGGCCGATGAAAATGCCGTGCTTAAGCGCCCGCAATGCAAACCAACCGGAGCCACATGGCTAAGTCCGTAACCGGCCCTGCCAATTACGTTTTCAACCGGGATCTCCACATTTTCAAAATCAAGTTGCGCTAAATGGCAGGCCCTGAAACCCATCATATCTTTGATAGGTGTAATGGTTACCCCGGGCATATCCCTCTCAACAATACAGGCTACAGGCTTATTATTCAATTTGCCAAACACCAAAATAACGTCAGCAGTGGCGGCGAATGTTATCCACCTTTTAGTACCATTTAGCACTAAATGACTGCTACGGTCTTCAAGGTTAACGGTGATGGATTGTAGATCGCTGCCGGTTTCAGGCTCGGTAAGTGCGAAGGCCGCAATGATATCGCCCTGGGCCATGGGTTCAAGCCAGCTCCTGTGCTGGGCTTCGGTACCCCAGCGCAGTATACTGCTACCTACCATATTCTGTACTGTAAAAAGCACGGTTAATGACGAGCTGCCAAAACCGAACGCTTCATTCAGTAAACCATAGCTTAGATTATCCCAACCCTGTCCGCCGTATTTTGGTAGCACAATAGCACCAAAATAACCTTCGGCGGCAATTTTTCGGATGATGTCTGCCGGCATGTGCTGGTTCCGGTCCCATTCGTCGGCAAAGGGCTCAACATGAGTTGAAACGAACCGTTTGAAATTTTCGTAACGTTCCTGGTGAACAAATGAAAGTGACTCAAACATTGCCTGAAGTTTTGACCTGTAAAAAATCGAAAACAGCGTTAACCGATTTGAAATTTTCTATATCGAGATCGTCAACGGTTACAGTGATATTGAAGTTTTTTTCTACGAATGTCACCAGTTGTATAGAAAAGAGCGAATTTACGATACCTGAGTCGAACAAATCCTGATCGTCGCTGATACTGGCCGAGCCGATGTTTTTCTTAATAAACTCCCTGATCCGCGCTTTGGCAGGGGGATTTTCAATCCTTAAATCTTCCATAATGATATAATTGATGATTGTTACATTGCTGAATATTCATAAAAGCCGCGGCCCGATTTTCTGCCCAGATTGCCAGCCTGAACCATTTTGCGGAGCAAAGGGCAGCACCTGAATTTTGAATCCTGGTAGCTTTCGTAAAGTACGTCGATAGAATGCATCACGGTATCTAAACCAATCAGATCGGCAGTTTCCAAGGGGCCCATAGTATGTCCGTAGCACTTTTTAAAAATAGCATCAACCTGCTGCGGCTGCGCCACCTGGTCCTGAACTACGTATATCGCTTCGTTCATAAACAGGTGTGAAATACGATTTGATACAAATCCAGGCAGATCATTCACAACGATGGATTGTTTACCCAACTGGTTTAACAGTGCTTCGAGTGTTTGCAACGTACCATCCGAGGTGTGGAAGCCTTTAATAACCTCAACGGTCTTTTTCAGGTATACCGGGTTCATAAAATGTACGCCAACAAGCCTCGAAGGATCTTTGAGTAAACTGCCGGCCTGGGTGATGGCAGTGCACGAGGTATTCATCCCGAAACAAACATCGGGAGAGCAAACGGCATCTAAATCTCGGTATACTTGCTGTTTGATGCTCCATACTTCTGACACATTTTCAATAATGAAGTCGCAATCGGCAACTATACGGATATCAGTTGTAAACAAAATTTTATCGAATACATCATCAGTGGTAACCTCGATATTGCGTTTTAGCAGCATGGGGGCAAAACGCAGCGCTTTGATAATTTCGGCACGCGCTTTAGATAGTAAATCATCCGAAACATCGATCAAAACGGTTTCGATGCCGTGCAGCAGGAGATCAGTGGTAACGCTGATACCCATAGTACCAGCTCCAATAACACCCACCCGAGTAAATTGTGAACGCATAACTAAAGTTTTAAGTTGATTTTGATTAAAAGCCTGGTACTACGCTATAGCCAGTTCTGCTGCGAGGTAGTTTTCTATTACACTAACCGCCTTACTTACATCGCCGTAGGAAGCATACGTTTCACGCATCCTGTTAACACGCTGTTTATAAACGTCTCCGGCAAGTATTTTATCTACTTTTTCGAGCAATCCTTCGCGTGTTTCTTTGCGAATATCACCCCGGATACCCATTCCGTGAAAAACAACGCGGGCCGCGTTGCCTGGCTGATCAACCTGTTTACTTAAAGGATAAACAATCATCGGCACACCCGATAGGATACATTCATTTATGGAATTAATGCCACCGTGGGTAATCATAACGCTGGCATGTTCAAGAATATCTATTTGCGGCACAAATTGGAACAACTTAACATTTTCAGGCACCCGCTTAAACACCGAGGGCTTGATATCTGAACCTACTGCTATATAAACCTCATAATCCGGGCGACTTTTAAATGCATCGATCACCATGCTGAAAAATTCTTCGGGCTTGCTGTACCAGTTAAGATTAAGCGTACCAAGCGAACAATATATAAGCGGCCGTGCATTTCGCTCCTCTGAATAGGAGAGCTCTTTTTCGAGCAACACCTCCAGATATCGTTCGTCGTACAATACATCGCGGCGGTTCATTTCAACCATCGGGCCAACGTAATGCTGATTTAATTTCCTCTGGCGCTTAAAATCAAATTCAGTTGCGCTTAATATTAATTCCGGGATATCGGTTAAGCCGGGATGGAATGATCGTTTGAAATTGATAGCCTTTTCAGGATAGCCTGTTGCATTAATAACAGCGTGCACCATGCTATTTTTATCTAAACCGGCAAAAGTAACCTGGTAAACGAGGTTGAAAAAAGCACGGCGCAGCAAAAGACGCGACCATAATTGCTTAACACGTTTCCGGCTTTTATCGTCATCGCCCGGAATAAAATCCGAGTTAAGCGGGGGCACCAGCGCGTCCTGATCTGTGGCCACATAAGTTTGCAACATAATGGTTTTAACCCCGAAACGACGCAAGCTAATGGCATGTATTACATGAAAAACATCGATAATGAACGCCTCTGGATTAAACTTTTGAATAATGGCTGCTATTTCAGTGCCTTCCATCAGCGCTTTTTTATAACGCTGTAGATTTTTAAAATGATGATAAAAGTTTTTAACGCGGTTTACCAATCCCTTTTTGCCAGTTTTTTCAAAACTGTTGAAGAATTCTCCATAAATGGTTTCAAACTGGTATCCCTGACTTTCAACTTCTTTTTGCCGTTTCTTGCTGTCGCCGATGTATATAATACGATGGCCGGCGTTGCGTAGGGCATTGGCAATTTTATACGAGGCGTTATAGTGGCTGATTGAATCGGCAATGGCGAATACGATTGTGCTCATACTATTCAGGTTTGCGTGAATATTTATTTAAAACTCGTCAGACATTTCCATCGAGAAACTTGCGGCTAGTCCTGTTTTATTCAGCTGCTTTAAAATCGCGCCTTTTACTTCCTGAACTGTTATCTGACGCATACACTCGCCCTTGTAAGGACATCTTGAACCGATGAGCATATCGATACAAGGCGAGCAGGGCAATTCTTTTTGAATATTAATATTACCCTCGTTCCCGAAAACTACCGGCGAAGACGGACCAAACAACACAACCGACGGGGTGCAAACGGATGCTGCCGCATGGGCCAAAAATGAATCGACACCGACGTAGCACAATGAACTTTTTACGATAGCAACCGAATCCCTAAGCGGCAGCCCGGTTAAGTTTACGGCACCTTTTAGCAAGCGCTCATTTTTTTTTCCCAGTTGTATGAAGGTGTAGTTGGGCAGCTTTCCAATCAGTTCTTCCCATTTTTCATAACTCCATTCTTTATAAGTAAAACAAACAGCGTTCGGATTAATTACAATTGGGTTGTTAAAGCCCGATATCGCAATCTTACCTCTAAGCAACTCGCCATCTGTAAGGTACATATTCATCCTTTTATCCTTGAGCACAACGCCAAGCAAATCGCCTATAATTTCAGCGGCCTTCCTGGATTCGTTTTCTGCCGGGTATGAAAAACTATAGTTAAGGCTTTTAATTTTAATGAGGGCAAGCCTGCTGAGCAACCAGTACACCGGTGCGCTTTTAAATGAAGTACCCAAAAGGCTATCGATGTAAGGATTGTTGCGCAAAATCTCAAAATGACGTTTATGCGCAAAAACCCTGATCTTTTTTTCGGGATATTTTTCTTTTAAAGCTTTTAGGGCCGGAGTGGCAAGAAGCGCGTCTCCAAGGCCACCCCAGGTAATAAGATTAATGCTTTTACGCCACATCATTAGGATTGCTTTAAATCGAGTAACCAATAAAACTGATTTTTCGCAAAATTGTACACGCACTCCTCTTTCCAGATAAAATGCAGGTATTTATAATCGCGATCGCTGATCGGTCTTCTCATCTCCTCCTCCTTAAGAGAAGCAAGCAAGCTGAGCTTGTCCGTGATGGCATTCAGCCTTTCCAGAATTGCTTGATTGGGTTTCATAATTTCAATTCCTTTTTCAAATATTGAATTAAAACAATCTATGCAACTTCTTCCGACCATGGCTGCAGCTCATAATTATATAGTAGCTCCTTTTCGCCATAAAGCCTCTCAGATACGATGCTGCGTTTCAGGCACTCTTCAACCAGTTTATTTGAGGCTACGATAGGGTTTGATTCTGGTGTATATTTGATACTGCTTATAAACTCCAGCCACGGCTCCTGCCCCATTGCGTATACGTAAACCTCTTTAGGGTTAAATACATCCACAATGTCCATTCCGCGTTTGTAGTTTGAACCGGCCAGCCTGCGCGAGTTATCTTTATCGCGCGGAAGATCTTCAGACAGCAGCGGGCCGTATAGCCAGGTAAGCGGCGCGCCATCGCACTCCATACCAAGAAAAATAACATCTACATCGCCAATTTCGCGATGCACGTGTTCATAAAGCTGCGGAGATACGTTACATGAATCCGCTACAAACAGGATAGATACTTCGCCTATCCGTACGTGGTGGCAAACTTTTGACTGAATATTCAGATCACTATGTTCGCCAATGAACGGAATACCTGTAATTTCGCAATCATCAAAAACCAAGGGATCCATCTCTTCAATTTCGATAACATTTTTAAAGCCGATATTTTTAAACATCAGGCGCAGGTTAGGGTCCTGTAATGATCCGCTGGTGCTTTTAGGGATAACCAGGTTCTTAATTTTATGACGCAGCGGCAGCAGGGTTTCAAAAAGAATGTGATCCTGATGGTTATGCGTAATGAGCACGTAATCGATAACATCAGGTAAATCCATATCCGAGAAACGGCTTACATCGTGCTGATAACCGTAATAGCTGATCAGCGGATCTATCAGGATGCTGATCTCGCTGGTCTCAACCAGTATACAGGCATGACCAAAATACCTCATTCGCAATTTACCGCCCTGGTATGATCTGTACGCCGGCGGTGCGTTTTCAGTAAATAAGCTATTGAACAATTGTTCCTGCTCTGCATCGATATTAACTAATCCCCTGATGTATTCAAGTGTTTGAGGCGTGCGACGCATGCGGCTTAACTCGTCAATAAACGAATGATTAAACGGTATGGGCAAATGCAAAACATCAGGTTCATTAAGACGAGGGGTGCTTAACACAAACGGGCGCTCATCATTATTGGTAACCCATAGCGATAAGCTTTGCGCCCCAGCTTTGTAATATGTACTTTTATAAAGCAGATGCTCAAAGAACCTAAACGATGGATGATTATTTAAATCATAAACCAATTCGACATAACCTTTTAGTATCTCGGGCACCTTTTCATAAAGCGGTTCGAGCGAATAACCCGAACATGACTTGAGCATTTTTTCAAGTTCATTAACTGCAGACGCAAATTCGATCAGGTCCTGCTGATCCCGGAGCGTGTTTTCTTTTAATGCTTTAACTTCATTAAGTCTTGCAACCGGAATGTCCATAAAAGGGCCACCCAGCAGTTTAGGGTTTTTAACCGCGGCTGCATGCACCATAGGGGCCTGTATATACGAGCCCATAATTTTTAAATGCCTGCCAACTACATTCATAGCAGCCGTAGCCGGCGAGATCAAATGAGGCCAAGCGTACCATCTGGCAAACAAGGGTTCGATAACCACATTAGGTTTTAAATACATCAACTGTTCCATATCAGCAGATTTTAAAAGAGTGTGTAAGTGTAAATTTATAACGATCAGATAATGTAAACTTCTTCTGTGTCGGCAGATACTTCAGCAACCTGGTCTTGCGTTTGTTCGTGTAGCCACTCAGATATGCCAACCTGTAATGCAAGCGTGCGGATGGTAGGGTGGGTGAAGATAGTTTTAAGGGAGAGCCTTAAGCCGAGCTCTTTCGAAATGCGGCTAATGATCCGCGTAGCGTTTAACGAGTGGCCGCCGAGTTCAAAAAAGTCGTCGTCCAAACCAACATTTTCCTGGTTAAGTACCGATGCCCAGATGCTGGCAAGCGCTTTCTCTGTGCTGTTTGATGGCGCCACGTAAGGTTTGGAAACCTGTGCTTTTGTTATAAAACTGTTAGGAAGGGCCTTGGCATCAACCTTTCCGTTAGCCGTAAGCTGGAACGAATCGATAGCATGATAATAAAGCGGTATCATGTACTGAGGCAAACGCTGTTTAAGCGCCAGGCGGATTTCGAGAGCATTTAATGCTACCGATGAAACATGATAGGCGATCATGTTGTCCTCGCCCTCTTCATCCTTGAAAACAGTAACAAAAGCTTCACTGATGTTATCTAATTTAAGCAGTGCTCTCTCAATTTCCTCCAACTCGATACGATGTCCGTGTATTTTTACCTGGCGATCTCTACGACCAGCCAGCTCAAACTCGCCTTTAAAGTTCAGGAAACCCACGTCGCCGCTGGCGTACATCTTGCTGTAATTGTGGTTAAAAGGGTTATCCACAAATTTGGTTACCGTGAGCAGATCGTTTTTGTAATAACCGCGAGCCACACCGGCCCCGGCGATGAAGAGCTCGCCCCTTGCGCCTGGTGGCAATATTTGGCCGTCATCGTTAAGAATGTAGATATCCGTATTGGCAATCGGGGTACCAATGGTTATCCTTTCGTTGGTATTGGTTACCTCTTTAACCGTGCAGCCAACAGTAGTTTCCGTAGGGCCATACTCGTTAAATATCCTAATTTCAGGGTTCAGCATTTGTAATTGCAATGCCTGTTCTACGTGGAAGGCCTCGCCGCCTACAATTACAATACTTACATCGGTGTGCGGCAAATCTAAGTTTTGCAAGACGCTGATATGCGATGGGGTAAGTTTGACGGCATCTACACCCGATCCTGGATTGAAGATAGCCTGCAAAGTGTCGTTTACATCCATTTCACCATCGTAAACCACAATTGTGTCGCCACGCAACAGCGTGGTAAACAAGCTTGTGATCGTTAAATCAAATGACACAGAGGTATTAAAGGCAAAACTGTAACCTCGCTCATTATTAAAATAATACTGGTTTGCCCATTTAATGTAGTTTGTAAAGCTTGAATGCGGTACGGCAACACCTTTTGGGATACCGGTTGAACCTGATGTGTAAATAATGTAAGCTAAAGATTCAATATTTATCTTTCTTACCGGATTGCCCAGGGCCGTAGCTTTCTCTATTTCATCAACATAAACTATGTCATAGCCACTCACGGTATTGGCATAAACGGATAACGAAAGTATCGTTTTGGGCTTCAGGTCGTCAAGCAAAGCGGAAATTTTTTCGACGGGATAATTAATATCTACCGGAACGAATGCAGCGCCAGCCTTGAGCACTGCTAATGCGGATATGATATAATTAAAAGAGCGGTCCTGCAACAGCGCCACAGTATCGCCAACAGCCACTCCCTGCTTATTGATGAGATTATAGGCCAGCGCGTTTGCCTGCTCATTCAACTCAACATAGGTAAGGGAATTTTCAAAATCGCGGGCGGCAATGTTATCAGGTGTCATGCAGACCTGCAATTCAAACAATTCAGCCAGGTTAAAGTTGCCTGCAAACCTGCGGGTTGGTGGGTTCACGGCCATAATGGCGCCGGCCATCTCGATATCTACCACCGGCAGTTGTTTTATAGGTTTATTTACGTTCTGCACTATCTGTTCAAGCAGATTCAGGTAAATTCTGAAAATATTGGTCATGGCCGCTTCAGAATATACATCACGATTATACTCAGCGTTGATACTCAGGTAGTCATCCCATTCGGTGATATTAAAGTTGATATCAAACTTTGTTGTTTCAGGCTTAACATAAAAACTGCCAACCTCAAGTCCGCTCAAATCATTGATAGAGTATCCACCAGCGGTTTTGTTATCGTGCAATACCACCATAGTATCAAAAAGCGGCGAACGTGACATGTCGCGGGTAAGCTGTAGCTGATCTATGAGGTAATCAAACGGATAATTCTGATATTTATAGCCTTCGCTTGTAACACTTTTAACTTTCTGCACCACCTGGTTAAAGCTGTCATTGCCATTAAACTGGGTACGGAACGCAAGCGTGTTTACAAATACCCCAATCTGGTCTTCCAAATCCACGTGTTCCCGGCTTGTAATAGGCGTGCCGATAGTAATATCATCCTGACCGGTTAGTTTGAAATACAACACCTTAAAGGTCGCCAGGAGAGTCATAAACAAAGTGGCTTCGTTTTTATTGCAGAGCTGTCTTAACGGCGTCAATACATCACTTCCAACGCGGCATGAAAAATGCCTTCCGTTGTGCGTTTTAACAGCTGGGCGCAGCAAATCTGAGGGTAAATCCAAGGCCGGGGCGGGGTTGGCAAATTGTTTTAGCCAGTATGCCTGATATTCCGATTGCTTTTTTTCGGCAAGCAGGTTGTTTTGCCATGCGGCATAATCCTTATATTGAATACGAAGCGGTTTCAGCGGGCTCTGCTGCTTTTTAGTGTAAGCCTCGTATAATTGAACAAGCTCTTTCATCCAAACATTTACAGACCAGCCATCACTGATGATGTGGTGCATTGAGAAGATGAACACATAGTCGTTATTAGGCATGTACAGCAAAGTTGTACGGAAGAGCGGGCCGAATTGCAAACTGAACGGTCTTTTAAATTCATCTTCGGCAATTTGTCTTGCCTTCGCTTCCGGATCATTCAGCAAACGCAAATCCTCGCGATTTAACTCATAATCAAAATCGGCTGTTGAAATTACACGTTGTTTTGGTTCATCATCAACCTCTTCAAAAACGGTACGGAATATCTCGTGCCTGTCAACAATGGTTTTCAATGAACTTTCAAGCGCATTAACTTCCAGGTTACCTTTAAATTTATAAGCGTACAGCATATTGTAAGCCAAATGCTGCTCCTCAAAATGACTAAGAATCCAAAGCCTGCGCTGTGCGTGCGATAAATCATAATAGTCCTTTTTGGCCAACGCAGGGATCTCGTTGTAAGGTTTTTCATTGGTTTTTCTTATGATCTCTGCCAGTTGTTTAATGGTAGGGCTCACAAACAAATCCGGAAGCTTAATTAGCACATTAAGCTCTTTATAAATTTTAGAGATAATTTTGATACCTTTTAAAGACGAGCCGCCGATGGTAAAAAACGATTCGTCGCGGCTAACCTGCGGCACTTTAAGCACCCCTTTCCATATCTCCTCCAATTTGCGTTCCACATCGTTTACAGGCGCTTCGTAGCCGTTTTTTACGGTAATAACCGGGGCAGGCAAGGCCTTTCTATCAACCTTGCCACTACTGTTTAGCGGGAATGAATCCATGTGCACGTAGCACGATGGATGCATATATTGCGACAGGTAGTTTGACAAGTAGTTTTTAATACTGGTATCATCGATCTTTTTACCGGTATAGTAGCAGGCCAGCATAGCGTCATCGGCATTTTCGTTGTTTGCTACAACCACGGCTACGGCGCTGATACCTTCATAGGATATTAGAACTTTCTCAACCTCGACAAGTTCTACACGGTTGCCCCTCACCTTAACCTGGTTATCTGTTCGGCCAAGGAAAGCAACATTCATATCGTCCAGATACTTGCCAAGATCGCCGGCATCATAAATAATATCCTCAAAGTCGTTATGCAGCGGATTTTGAATAAAACGTTCGCGTGTAAGCCCTGGGTTATTATAGTAGCCTTTTGTTCTGAAAGGTGTTTTAATGTAGATTCGTCCTGGCTCGCCAACCTGGCAAAGCTTGCCGTCGTTTAAAATGATGATCGCCGTATTTGAGATGGCTTTGCCCAGCGGCACCACAGACGCTGCTTTGATGCTTTGATCTTTAACACGGTAAAACATTTTAGCCAGCGTTGTTTCAGACGGTCCGTAAATATTGACCAGCTCGGCACCGCAACCAGCAGCGTTACGCCAGTTTTCAACATCGCGGCCAAATAAAGGCTCGCCTGCAAGCAGAATATATTTGAGCTCGCCAAGGGCTATATCGGTTTTACCGATAGCCAAAACTTCATCTGTTAATAACCTGAACAAGGTTGGCACACAATGTATTAGCGTAATACCCGATGAAATAAGCCATTTTAACAGCGCAGGTGGTTGAAAACGCGCAGTTTTATCCGGGATGCAAAGCGTACCGCCGGCTAATAACGGCACAAAAATATCGCGGAAGCTAACGTCAAAAGACAAAGGAGCCAATTGGCTGATCTTAACTGCATCGTTAAGATCGAATTCGGTTATTTGCCAGCTTACAAAATGGCTTAGGCCTTTATGGCATCCTTCAATGATTTTGGGTGTACCTGTAGAACCTGATGTGTAAATAATATAGTTGGTTTGGTTGCCGTCGAGTTCGATATTTAAGTCATCTTCCGAAAAATCAAACGCCTCAAGCAATCGGCCCTTTTCGTCATAAACGTTAATCAGCAGTTCCTCGTTCTCATAATTAACAGTAAGCACGCGCTCAATTACAATCTTCAGTTCGGTATCGGCAATCACATTCAGCAGGCTTGTTAACTGCTGCGGATGGGCGATGAGCACCTGCGGAGCTGTATCATTTAGAATGTTCACTAATCTTTTAACCGGAAAATCAGGTTCGAGCGGCATAAAAGCGCCGCCTGCCTTATTTATACCCAATAAACTTGCAACATATTCAATGCTACTATCAAAGTACGCGCCAGCTATTTTTCCTATACTAAAGCCATTTTCAGTTAGAGCATGGCTAATTTTATTGGCCGCCGCATTCAAATCGGTATAGTTAATAGATTGCCCGGGCGATTCAATAGCTATCTTATTTCCAAATCTGGAAGCAATATCTTCAAATCTTGAGTGTACTAATTGCTTGTTCATACCTTATGATGATTAAAAGGACTATTTTGATTTTTCGTAATATGATACCGGTGTGAAAACCGGATAAAGGTTTTAATTTTTGAAAGCGATGGTGCCCGCAAAACGGGCGTCCTGCAGGAAAGTGGTTATGTCTGCAAAGCCGGCTTTGTTAAGATGGAGCAGCTGATGTTCTAGGCTGGCTTCCTTATCACCTTCGGCCAATTTAATTCTCCGGTCGTTGCTGATAATGTTTTCTATTTTTAACTCTTCTAAGTCCAGGTCAATACCAATATCTTCCACCAGCTTGCGCCGGCTATCCATACAGGCCAGGTACTCCAATATTTCAAAGCTTTTGGGGTTAGGGTGCCGAAAAACGTCGTACAGGATAAAAATCCCCCCCGGAGCCAGGTTGTTGTAAATCTGGTGGAACAAATCCCACTTCTCTTTATCGTTCAAGTGGTGGATGGCGATGGATGAAAATATGATATCGAAACCTGTTCCGATGTCGTCCCAGTCAAGGTACTCAAACAGATAGTGCTTAAACGTCGCCCTGGTGCCCGGATCAGTAAATTTCTCGGCTGCTATGTCAAGCATTTCCTTTGAGCCATCCACAAGAACACCTTTTACGTTAGGGTACAATTCATAAAAAACATCGGTAAAGTAGGCGGTTCCGCAACCTAATTCCAGAAATGATCCTGGCGTTTTGTTGTTAAACAACAATACATCATACAAATATTGCCTGTGCAGTTCGCGATTGCCTTTGTCTAATTTGGATTCATCGTCATAGTTAGAAGCACGGGTAGCGTCGTAACCGCTCACGGTGTACTTTTCAGGTTCCATAGGGATATTCAAACGTTTACTATAAGTTTATACTAAGATTCTTCAGGTCATTGAGACCAGTATTTTGCGGTTGCCGGTGTAGGAGCTACGACCATGACAAACCAAAACATTGTCAACAATCAGCAGATCTCCTTTTTCCCATCTATTTTTTACGATGTTGCTGTCTACCGTTTTTCTTATCGCCTGGATTTTCTCTGTGCTAATTGAACTGCCATCGCCAAACGAGCCATACATAGGCAAATCCATTTCATTTTCGTACATCATCATCAACGCTTCGTAAATTTCTTCATCCATGTGCGAAGGGTGAAACTGGTCAACCTGGTTAAACCAAACTTCCTCGTTTGTTAACGGGTGTCTAATCACCGCCGGGCGATGCTGTACCAGCCTGATCCCACCATCATCCTTCCAGTCAAAACGGATATCGCTATCGCGGCAAAATTGTTCAACGTAGTGGCGGCTGTCGGTTTCATAAGTTTGTTGCCACGATGGTCCTGCGCCCTCACCACTATGGAGATTGCGTACATAGCGAACACCTTTTTCCCTCAACTCTGCCAATAACTCGGTATTGAAACTGGTAAGTATCTTACGACAGTCGGCAATGGTAGTTTCGCCTCCGGTTTCGCAGGGGGTGATACAGCAAAAAATAAGCTTCGACGGCCATTTTGCAGAATACGACAACTCGTTATGCAGTGTGATATTGAAATCGGCATCATATTCGGTTGAGGTGTAGGTATTCGACGTTAGCTTGGTGCGTGGTGAAAACCCATCCACGTAGGCCATCGGCTCGCCAATACTGATAGCGGCGATAAGGCGATCAAAATCATGCACGCTGCTGATGGCTGTATTTTTAAGCCTGACGGCACCATATTGAAGTAGCTGATCTTCTAATGATACGCGGTTATTATTCAGCCAAACAATCAATTCTTCGGGCTGAATAGTTTCGTCAAACTGAACGGTCAGCGGAAGTTCGCGCGTCGTTATTTTTAACGGCGCGCCGGTAAATTCAGATGATTTCATAACTTTTAAAAGGTTAATATTGGTCAGAAGTCTTCAGACAGGTTACTATTTATCGCCGTAATAGCTTCGATAAGGTTATTGTTGCAGGTAAGCTCAGAAACTATATCGGCAATGCTTATTCCCGGGTCTTCGGTCATTATTTCGCAAATCTTGACAAAATCATTGCGCACACGTTCAATCGTTTCCTTTTTGTAGAGATCGGTATTATAACGAAGCCTGAAACCGAAACACTCATTCAGTTCAGATCCGTAAAACCACAAATCGTGTTTGGCAATGGTGCATTCCTCTTCAAGTTGGCTTATTTTCAATCCTTTAAAATCGGTTTGGGCCGAAATGTTCATCTCCATTTGATTTTGCCAGGTGATCCCAATATCAAATATCGGCGACCGGTTTGGCTTGCGTTCTATATCAAGGTCGCTGATGATGCGGTTGAACGAATAAAGCTGATATTTATAAACATCAAGCGTTGAACGTTTAACTTTTTCAATCAACATATCTATGGTATCTTCTTTCTCAAATTGCACCCTTAATGCAAGTGTATTCAGGTACAGCCCTATCTGATTTTCAAGATCGGCGTGCCCGCGACCGGCTATCGGGAAACCTATAGCTACATCTTTAGCACGGGTGTGCCGGTAGATAAGGATGTTAATTACGGCCGACAGCGTCATGAATGCGCTTGCCGAATGCTGTTGCCCAAACTTCTTGATTTTCTCTGTCAATTGTTGATCGAGTGCAAATTTTACCGTGCCACCATTGTAGGTTCTTTGTGGTTTGCGATGGTAGTCGGCAGGTATTTCGAGCGTTTCAGCATAACCATCGAGGTATTTGAGCCAAAAGTTGCGGTGCTCATCAAGGCGCTGCCCCGAAAGTTGTTGCTGGTACCAGTTGGCATAATCCTTATACTGAATTTTAAGCGGTTGTAAAGGATTTTCATATCCCTGCGCAAAAGCGTCGTAAAGTTTCGAAACTTCGCTAACCAAAACTTCGAATGACCATCCGTCTGAGACGATATGGTGCAGCGTAAGTAAAAACACATGTTTTTGTGGTTGCATACGAAACAAACGGGCACGGATCAGCGGGCCCTTTTCCAGATCAAATGGCTGGTTACGTTCGCGCAGAACTTCATTGCCGATAATTTCCCAGGCGGCGGAGTTGTTAATCAGATCGGTGTATTCAATCGTGAAGGTAAAATCTTCTGCCGGGTGGATGCATTGTTTGGGTTCGCCCTCAAAGAGTGCAAATGAGGTTCTTAAACTTTCGTGACGCTGAACAAGCACTTTAAATGCTTTACTGAAAGCATCAACGTCCAAGGCGCCGTCAAACACAAAGGCATCAGGTATTACATAAGCCGTTTGATTATCTTCTAAAAGGTTAAGCACCCAAATTCGTTCCTGGCCGTAAGATGGTTCGTAATAGCTACGCTCTTCTACTGGCGCAATATCATAATACAAAGTCTGTTCAGTAGTATCCAGGCATTGAACCAGTTTCTCAATCGTTGTATTGTTGAATATCTCATCCAGCTGCAGATTCACGGCAAACTCCTTGAATATATCCGAAAGGATCTGCGTAGCCTTTAATGAGTGGCCTCCCAGTTCAAAAAAGTTGTCCCGGATACCTATTCCATTAATTCCTAAAACGCGTTCCCAAATTTTGATCAGCTTCTTTTGATTGTTGGTTACCGGTGCAACGTACGTGCGTAGCGGATGGTTGCGATCTGTAAACGGGTTGGGCAGTGCTTTTTTGTCAACCTTTCCATTGGCCGTGACAGGAATGCTGTCAATCGCAATAAAGAACGATGGCAGCATGTATTGAGGCAAGCGCTGCTGCAAATGCTTCAGCAAATCACTAATGGTTAAATTGGCCGTGCTAACATAATAGGCAGCCAGTAACAAGGAGCCTTCGGGGTCTCTTACCGGCTCAATAATGGCTTGCGCTATCAATTCAAAACCCAGCAGTATCGATTCAACCTCCCGCAGCTCTATACGGTGGCCGTTAATTTTAACTTGGTCATCGTTTCTGCCCAGGTATTCAATTTCGCCGGCGGTGTTCCATCTACCTATATCGCCGGTTTTGTAAATCACCTCGTTAGCGTTAAAGGGATTAGAGATAAAGCGTTGCTTAGTAAGTTCCTCATCTCCTGCATATCCACGGGCAACGCTTGCGCCGCCGATGTATATCTCGCCAGGCACACCTTGCGGAGCCAGCCTGAGCTGTTCATCAAGGATATAAATTTGGGTATTATCAATAGGCTTGCCTATCAAAACAGGTTTGTTGGCAAAGCCTATCTCTTTAGTGATGCATCCCACGGTGGCTTCCGTTGGACCATATTCATTGTAAATTTTGATATTGTTGTTTAGATTACGCAGAATAAGGATCTGCTCCCTAGTAAGCGCCTCTCCGCCCACAATTACCTGCGATACCTTGGTTTCATTTAGGCCAAGTGTGCCCAGCAAGCGGATGTGCGAGGGGGTAAGCTTAACCAGGTCAACATCCGAAGTGGTGGAGAAAATATCTTTGAGCGTTTCGGAAACATTCTTTTTGTTACTCACCGCTATTTTATCACCGCGTAGCAGTGTAGTAAAAATGCTTGTGATAGTTAAATCAAAGGCGAGCGATGTAAAATAAGCAAATGTTTTACCTGACTTGTTGTTGCAGTAATAATGGTTAGCCCAGTTCAGGTAGTTTAGCAGGTTGCGACGTCTTACTTCTACCCCTTTTGGCATGCCGGTTGATCCGGATGTGTAAATCAGGTAGGCAATGTTATCGGACGAGCCCGCTTCAGGTACATCGCCGATAATTGACGGCAGGCCATCCAACTCAATATCCATTACAAATAACTGTAAATGATCGTTATCTGCAAATTGAAACATAAAGTTCGTATCGGTTAACACCAGGCGGATACCGGCATTATTTAAGATATAATTTCTGCGTTCTTCAGGTGTTTCCGGATCAACCGGTACAAACGCCGCGCCCGATTTAAGGATGCCCATCAACGCCACCGGTATCAATTCCGAACGTTCGGCTATAATGGCAACCTTATCCCCTACACCAATATTATACTGATTTTGCAGATGGGCAGCCAAAGCGTTCGCCCGGTCGTTAAGCTGCTGATAACTAAGTTGAACATTGCCAAATTGAATGGCAGTTTGCCCGGCAAAAATTTTGGCGGTGTTTTCAAAGCGCTGCTGTACCGAATTGTTCCAGTCTACCGCTGCTGCAGTGTTATTGAAACCGCTCAGCAATTGTTGCTTGTCCTTTGGCGAAAGCATTCCGAGAGTAGCTATTGGCTTGTTAATATCGGCATCAACCTCCTCAACCAATTGGGCAAAGCCGGCTATTAATCGTTCAACGGTATCCCTGTTAAACAGATCCGAACTGAACTCCACGCAGCCAAAAACGGTATCACCGGCATTAAACCTGAAAGTTAAATCATATTTTGATGCTGCAGTTTCCGGTTCGTAATAGGCAAGCTGCAGTTCCTCAACATCTCCTCCTGTGGTAAACTCGATATCTACATCATCAAGCTCTATCATTACATCAAACAGCGGCGAGCGGCTGGTATCACGCGGGACATTCAAATCCTCGACGATTTTGTTAAAAGGATAATTTTGGTGTTCGTAAGCATCAAAAGTTACGTTTTTAACATTCAGTAAAAACTCACTGAATGAATCGCCAGCATCAAATTCTGTTTTGAACATCAGCGTGTTGGCAAACAAGCCTATTTGTTTCTCCAACTCCGGATGCTCACGACCGGCAGTGGTTGAGCCGATAATGATATCCGTTTGGCCTGAATACTTATGCAGCAACAGTTTGGTAAACGTTAGCAGGGTTGTAAATATACTGGTATGGAAAGATCTGCTGATAGCGAATATTTTTGCCGATAAGTCCTTATTCCAGGTAAAGGGTACCCTTCCGCCCACTAACCTCCGTTTAGCCGGACGTGGAAAATCTGTAGGTAAGTCCAATACGGGTATACCTTTTTCAAAACGGCTAAGCCAATAGGCACGATTGTTTTGCAATTCGGCTTCTTCGAAGCGATTATTTTGCCAGTCCACAAAATCCTTGTATTGAATAGCAAGTGATGGCAGCGGGTTAGGTTCGTTGTTCTTAAAGGCGTTGTAAAACACAGTCAGGTCATTGATCAGGATTTCCATGGACCAGCCATCGGCGATGATGTGGTGAATAGTCATCAGCAAGACAATTTTTTTAGTTGTCAACTGTACGACTTTAACACGGAACAAAGCATCAGCCGATAAATTCATTGGGCTTTTTGTTTCCGTATCGATAATCTGTTTTAAAGCCTCCTCCTTATCGGTCAATTTAGTGAGATCAGTAAGGTCTATGGTGTAGCGCTCCGCGGTATAGGGGTTGATTTGCTGGACGGGCTCACCGCCGATAGTAATAAAGTTTGTACGTAAGCTTTCATGTCGTTTAAACAATTCTTCGACAGCACGCTCAAATGCCTTGCTGTTAAAGTCGCCATCGATAATTAAGCTTTTCGTAATTAGGTAAGCAACCTGGCCTTTTTCAACCTGATCGAGGATCCACATTCGCTTTTGCGCGTGCGATAACTCGTAGTTTTTGCCGATGGCAACTGGCACGATATTATGATACACCCTTTTTTCATCGTTCCGGATGTTATCGGCCAAGGTTTTAACCGTAGGGTTGTTAAATATTTTTCTCAGTTGCACCCGCACATGCAGGGCCTGGTAAATACGCGACGCAACCTGTATTGCACGCAAACTGTTGCCACCGTATTCAAAAAAATCATCATTGATATCTACGCCGTTATTATTTAAAACAGCGCGAAATATAGTAAGCAGTTTTTGTTCAAATTCGTCTGCAATTTCAACTGCGGCAGTTTGTGGGGTATCGGGTAATTTATCTTTAGTGTTTATGATACGCGCAGGCAAATATTCGGGCTTAAAATAGCTTTTAAGATGCTTCTGAAGATTATACAAATTCGAGTTTTTATCATTGATAAAACTTACGTAAGCGGTAAAACTGCTGTCCTCGCCCATAAAGAAAACATCATCAACGTGATCGCCGGTACTGATCAAATCTTTAAGAATCGCATGACGTACAATTTTGCCTGAATTGTCACCGGCGGCATAGTTGATCTCAAGCGACCGGTTTTTGCGGCTACGGCAGTTATAAACAACAGGAGTGAAAATATTATTTTCGGCTTCGATTTTGTACAAGATCCCAAAAACACCCGTCATTACCGGTTTCAGGTTATCGTCTAATATGTTAAACCCGGCAGTGCTTAATAATTCGCCGATGCTAAGCACAGGTTGGTTTTGCTGGCTGGCAGTAACTTTGAAACCGGTTACCAGTCGTCCGATGGCATTCGAATAGTATGCATAATGCAAGTTAAACTTACCGCTCAAACCCGCCCATTGCCTGACATGCTCGCCAAGCAAAGGCGATTCACCGATTACCAGCAGGTTGTTGGCCAGGTGCCGGTTGCTGGTTTTGAGCCACTGGCTAAAAATATCTTTGTGAAGCACCCAGGCGCATGATTTGGTATCGAAGTTGTTTTTAATGGCACTTTCAACATCCGTGTAGATATCAACTTTTTTCCCGGTAAACAGCGCTAACAAGGCAATGTCGCACAAAAGGTCAGGCGCCAGGCCCTGCGATATTAAACGCAGGCAACCTATTTTAGATAGTTTGAACGCTTTAACCAGGTCTTGGTAGTAGGTTGCTTTATCCTCAAGCATGGTGGCATTTAAAGGCTCAAACCTTCGGCAATCTAACCTGAAAAAATTATTGGCAATAAGTTTTTTATAGTCGATGCTGTTAACGCCTTTTATTTTTGCCCCCTGCGATGCAACATGGGTTACAATCGCTGTAATGACCTCATCTGTGAGCTGGCTGTCATTATCTTCAATTTCGCCTGATGAGAAAAATCTATAATTCAACCCTGCCTGTTTCAGCCCCAGAACACAGCAAATCATTTCCTCAAAATTACTCAATGCTATGCCAACAATGCCGTTTTCATTTGGTATCCGGTTTTTGATATTGTGGGCAACATTGCAAACCTTTTGTCTAAGCTGATTCAGCGAGATCACCACGCCGTTATGAATCCATACCGGGCTATTTACAACTTCATCATTCCTGTTATTCCAAAAGGTATTGACGTTTTTATTTAATACTCTGGTAGCATTTTTAAAAGCTGATATAGAGTATACTTCCGTAATGACAGGATAGAAATCGGCAAGGCTTGCTTTTGGATCAGCCACGGCTTTTTCGGTTATATTTTCAAAACCCTGAATCCATTGCGTCATTAATTCCTCATCAAAAATGCTGCTGTTAAACTGAAAGGTGAATTTTAACCTGTCGGCCATTTTAATCACATTAAGAAACAGCTTGTATTTATTGGTTTCGCCTTCTTTTTTATAAATCCTATCACGCCCGTCGCCACTCTGGTCGTCTATGCGGATGCTCAGTGGAGCATCCATATTGAAAGCAAAGTTAATTGCAGGCGTATCGCTTAGCCCGTCCCTGGTTAAATTAGGATACGGGAAGTTACGGTGCTTATAAAGATCCAGCCACTTGTTCCTTACATCGGCAAGGAAATCGCTGAACGATTGCGATGTATCAATGTCACTATACAGCGGCAGCATCTGTACACAGCACCCCACCAGGCTATCAGCTTCCATATTCAGCTGGCCTGACGACGGGATGCCCAACAACTGCTTTTTAGAACCTGATATTTTGTTGAGGAACAGGATATAGAGCGAAAGTGTCACCATAAAAAGAGTGCATTTTTCTTTCTTGGCAAGTGCTGTCAGTTGGGTAGTCAGTTCCTCACTCATCTTAAACACGTAGCTGCAACCCTTAAAAGCCGATTCGGTTTTTACAACCTCTTCCGGGATATTTACTTTCGGCACATCATTGGATAATTGTTTGATCCAGTAAGTTCTGGAATCACCGCTTTTGGCTGAATTATAGACATTATCAGTCCAATTGATGTAGTCACCAAAATTAACCGGCAAAGCAAGGGCAGGTTCCTCATTTTTACTATAAGCCTCATACAAGGCAGCAATCTCTTCGAGGATTATGTTTATCGACCATCCGTCGGCAATAATATGGTGTACGACTACGATAACTGAAAATTGGTCATCATTTCGCTTAATAACCTTTATGCGAAAAAAAGGTCCATTATCAAAATCAAACACCTGGTGTTTAATCTCTTCAACCCTTTGACTGGACTGCGCCTCGCCTGCTACATTTAAGTAACCTACCTGGTATTTAAACGCATCATTAATGTATAGCTGATCGCCATCAATCCGAATGGTCCTGAGTATTTCATGGCGATTGATCAACCTATCTATTGCCTTTGAAAAGGCCTTTTCATTAAGTTTTTCATCAACCGCAATAACTCTTACTGAATGGAAAGCGACAGACGCGGCCTTATCTGCTTTGGCGGCAAACCAAAGACGACGTTGCTCTTCGGTTAGGGGGAGGTTGCGGTCGGTTTGGGCAATGTTAATTTCATCGGGGTTATCAGGAGTAGGTATGAAACCTTCATACCGCAGTAATCGCAACGTATCTTTGAAAGCCTTTATCAGGTAAGTGATATCTGCCTCGGTGTGGGCGGTAGATATAAAAAAAGTCATACCTTCCCAAGCGTAAATACCGTTGTTTAAAAAGTGGTAAACAATAAGGGAAAGATCGTAATTGGTACGAACCTGGAATAGCGAACCAAAATTCACAATTTTAACATTAAACTTTTCCTGCTTAAAAAAGGCATTGAGTTCGGCCGCCATGGCGGCTGTTTTGCAATTCAGATCATGTTGTAAAGCACCGCCGTTTGTTTTCAGGTGCAGTAACGCCGCTTTAGCGGCAGCCATACTTAAAGGGTGATGGCAAAACGTACCGGCCACAAAAGTCTTACGGTGATCAAATTTGGGCTGTGAATCATCGCCAAACTGCCACATTCCGCCATCAACGCCATGCATAAATTCGGCTTTGCCGCCAATAATACCTATCGGCAGGCCTCCTCCCGGAATCTTTCCATAAGTAACCAGGTCGGCCTTGATGCCGAACCAAGCCTGCGCACCACCCGGGTGGATCCGAAAACCGGTAATGATTTCATCAAAAATCAGCGGTACTTTAAGTTCTTCGGTAATTGCCCTAAGCTCAAGTAAATATTCTTTAGGTTGAAATTCCGGGCGGCGGCTCTGAACAGGTTCTACCAAGACAGCCGCCAGCTCATGCGCGTGTTTCTTAATAATTTCCAGCGATTCAGGGGTGCCGTAGTCTAACAGGATCACCTCATCTAAAACAGATTGCGCGATGCCGGTAGACTTGGGAACCGCCTTATGTTCTTTCGAAAATTTATCAGGCTGTGCCAAAACACCATCATAGGTGCCATGGTAGGAGCCCGAAAACATTACAATTTTAGTTTTAGAAGTAGCCGCACGTGCTAACCGCAAGGCAAGCATGACTGCCTCAGTACCTGAGTTATAAAAGGCAACGCGATCAACACCTGTCATTTCGCACACCAATTGCGCCACCTCGCCGGCAAGCGGCGACATTGGACCCAGGTAAACACCTTTATCTAATTGTTGGGCTACGGCCTTAGACACTTCTGGATGAGTGTAACCAAGCAGGTACACGCCAAACCCCATGCAAAAATCGATATACTTATTTCCATCCACGTCGGTGATATGCGCCCCTTTCGCCTCGTCAATCAGGATGGGATACATCATTTCCTTGTAGGTGTTGGTGTAGCCGGCAACCAACCGGTTGTTTGCATAATTTACCCGTTGCTGCTGAATAAGCTGCTTTGAGGTGCTTGTTTTTGCATTGAATGATTTAATTAATTGCTGAACATATTGTTTCTGCCCCTGCGATAAGCCTTCTTCACGCGGCTGCATGGCCTGCTGATAAGCGATGCCTGGTTTTACTGAAACCGGGGTAGCCACTGGTTCACCAACAACTGCCGGAATAACTTCATTCACCGTAATCCCGTCATGAGGAGCAGGTTTGTCTGCATTTACAGCAGTTGTGGCGGCTACCATTTCAAGTTGCCGCGACATCACCTGTAATTGCACATTTAAGATTTCAAGCAAAGTCATATTATCATTTTTTTGAGGCTGTGGACTACACGTTATATTTGAGGTGGTTTCTACAGGCTGGCTTTTCGCTGCATAATCGTTCTTATCAACCGGGAAGTTATTTTCAGCATCAGGACAGGTTACCCAGCAGCGTTTACGCTCAAATGGATAAAGAGGAATTTCAACCCGCCTAACGGCTATGCCCTGGTACAATTCGGCCCAGTCAACAGGTTCTCCATTCAGGTAACGGATGGCAAACAGGGCCTGCTGCTGATCGCGGGTGGAGTGGTTTGCGTTGCCGGCGTTTATGGCGTTCAGCCTATTGTTGTTTTGCCGATTATGAGTTTGGAATTCCTTGTTTTTTTCCAGGCTGTTGTATAAAATACCTTTTGCAGCAAGCGTATACCAATCATCGGACGCCTCCAGCTCTTTAATTTTTTGATGAAAATCTGTCAGGCTGCTTGTCTGGAAAACAATGCGATGTTCATGGTGATCGCGGCCGGCGGTAGCGGTAAAGCAAATATTGGCTAATTGGGTTTCCGGCGGTAGCTGTTCTATATATTTGCTGTAAGCTTTAACAAGGTTTAACAAAACCCCTTTGTTGCGCGCAGATAAGGCAAATAAAAGAGGGATCTCCGGGTTAATTTTAAGTGAAATTTCTGGCGCTTCCTCCAATATAACATGGCTATTAGTGCCGCTCATGCCAAACGAACTTACGCCACATCTTCTGGGTGTATCACCTGCCAACCAGTTAATCAGCCGTGTGTTAACAAAAACCGGCGATTCTTCGAAATTGATTTTATCATTTGGACGTTCAAAGTGCAGCGACGGCGGAATTTGCTGATTTTTCAAACTCAGTATGGCTTTTATAATCCCGGCGATACCTGCAGCCGAGTTAAGATGACCGATGTTGGATTTTACGGAACCGATAGCGCAAAACTGCCTTCTATCAGTATACTTTTTAAAAGCATGTGTAATTCCTTCGATTTCAATAGGGTCTCCCAGAGCTGTCGCGGTTCCGTGTGCTTCAATGTAACCGATGCTTTCGGGCTGTATGTTACCGTCTTTCCAGGCTTTTTCAATTACGTCTGCCTGGGCCAGCGCGTTTGGAGCGGTAATGCCTATTGAATTACCGTCTTGGTTGCAGGCCACGCCTTTTACAACCGCTAAAATATTATCATTGTCCCGCAGCGCCTTGTTAAGCGGTTTAAGCAATACGGCAGCGCAGCCTTCGCCGCCAACCGTACCATCGGATGTATAATCGAATGTTTTGGTTTTTGAGGATGCCGAAAGGATGCCCAAACCGGCAGTACCTTCTTCAACCGGCATCCAGCTCAGGTTAATCCCCCCTGCAATGGCCATGTCACAATCTCCGTTGCGGAGCGACTGGCAGGCACTGTAAAACGCCACCATAGACGATGAGCAGGCCGTATCAAATAAAATAGAAGGTCCTTTAAAATCAAACAGGTAAGATAACCGGCTGGCAATAATCGATGGCATATTAGCAGGATAAGCCATGGCGGCAAATTCCGGTTCAGCCTCGCTTACAAAATTCAGGTAATCTTTTGATCCGCCTGTGTATCCCAGATAGATTCCGATATTACTGCTCTTAAGTTTTAGGCACGAATAACCGGCATGCTCTATGGAGTGATAAGCAACCTCAAGGAAAATGCGCTGGGCCGGATTCATCATTTCGCCCTCCTTGGCAGTGAAGTTAAAAAAGCGATAATCAAATTTGTCAACCTCGCGCAAATAGCCTTTGCGTTTAAATTTCACTTCGGTGTCATCCTGAATCAAAGTTTTCCATTTCAGATATTTCACTGCTTCAGCCGCACGATCTACCGGAAAATCAACTACACAATCGGTACCGCCAGCTACTTTTTTCCAAAATTCGCCCAGGTCACCTGAATCAGGCATCACCCCGGCCATACCGATAACAGCGATATCTGAGGTTGATATCTTTTCGATGTTAAATGATTGTGCAGTTGAGGTATTGGCTGCCTGACGCGGTTTGAAAAAGTTTTTTTCCATGGCCATAATCAATTATTTTGTGGGTAATGATTGGATGCAAATCTGCCAGAGCAGTAATACACAGGAATGTTATTGACTTAAAGTAGCCAGGATTTCAATTTGCTTTTGCATCACCTGCAATTGCGCATTAATGATGGCCTGAATATCTAATTGCGCATTAGCAGTTAGAGTTTTTTGAGCCGGGCTGATTTTGATAGCCTTCGGCTTTGCCTGTACTGGACTACCGACAGACAATTGTGACTCACGCGTAACTTGCTGCACCTGTAGGGGCGCATCGAGTAAATGCTCTTCTATATAATCCGATAGCTTATCGAGGTTATCAATATCGTTAAACAGCCTATCTACCGGTACATCAAGCTTATATTGATTTTTTACAAGTTGTTTTACCTGGATAATGGAAATCGAATCCAATCCCATTTCCAAAAAAGTCTCATAAACGTCTACAGCACTGCTTTGGACCTCATAAACGCCGGCAATAACTTTTTTTAGGTTTTCTAACACTTGATTTTTTTGTGCGTTCATATCAATCAATAATTTTATGTGAAGATTTATGCCTGCAACAGGATATTGCTCCATGAAGCTACCGGGCTATTATTCATGATCAAAACTTTATCGCCGCTTCGGAAAGTGCCGTTATCCAAACCAGCCTGGTAATTAACCATAATATCGGCCGGGCCGAGATGGCCATATTTGTTCAGGTTTTCCCGGCAAACACCGGCAAATTTTAAATCGAAAGTAGTTTCGTAAAACTCAAACGATCTGGCCGACAAGTTTTGCAACATGTAGTGACTAATATCCGCCTTACTCAGCTCCTGACGGTTTAAGGTAGCATCATTCAGTTCACTTATCTTAAGTTTACTTTCAATAGCCAGCTCAAAACCATATTTGCGAAAGCTGCTGCATTCTTCGCGATAATCAGAAAATGCTTTGCCCAAATAGTCAACCTTAAAAAGGTCCCAATAACTGCCTGAAGTTTTGATGTTTACATCGAGAATTTGATTCCGGGCTGTTCTGCCTATGAGAAGCGCCACACCGCCGTCTCCGTTAATTGTTATAGGAAACCGGAAACGGCTCGGGGCGTACTGGCGGTTACCATAGCAGATCAGGATATATCTGGCATCGGCATTGGCTTTCAGATGGTCGGCTGCAATTTTTACCGCCATAGACATATCGGTGCAGCCTAAATCTGAAATCGACATCGCGTTGGCATTTTTAGCGCCAACTTCAAACTGCAACCTGCCCGATGATGAACTCATCAGATACTGTGGCAAGCGGGTTTGAACATGAACAACCAGGTTGATATCGGTGGGTTTAACCTGGTAATCAGCAATTACTTTTAGCGCTGCATTCTTTGCCAAATCATACGACTCCTGCTCATCGGCATGCTGTATGGTATCAATCCCTACGCTTTCAAAATAAGCTCGTTGCTGCTCGTCTAGGTTTTCGCTGGCTATAAGCTGCTTTACACTTATGGTTTTTTGAGGGAAATACGTAGATATGCCAATTATGCCAATCATCACAATATTCAGGTTACTATTTAATTTTTGCGCTGAAAGAACTGATCTCACCATATACATTGAACAACTTGTTCAGGATGTAATCTTCGCAAAGATCAAGCTCTTTGGTATTTGCTTTAAATCCAAAATTTGTAGACCAGTTGATCTTGATAATGTTGAGGCCGTCGAGCAAATGATCGGGGGTAACATTGAGCTTTACTGTGCTCCAGTTTTCGGTGGTTGACAGTTCGGTAAGCAAAACATGGTTTGCGTATATCTTAACTTTATCGGAAGCTCCATTTCTTCGCGGCGTACGGTATGAAAGTTTGAGATCAATACTATCGTTAGTATTTGCTATCAAGTAAAACTGCGACTCTACATCCCTGGATTGATAATAACCCGGCGTTCTACCAGGATAAATATCGTAAGCCGATGAACTGTAGAATGACTGGGTAAGCTCAAGGTTGTTATCGTTTACTCCATGTTCGGTTCGTCGTAAAGTGTTAACCTGTTCCACAACATCAACGCCTACTTTCTGCAATGACTCGGTCATTGCATCTACTAGTAGCAGGTCCATTATTTTCTGATCTCTTTTGTTTAAGAACCCAACGCCGCCGCCATATTGGGTGATGTACTCATTTTCAACCAGTTTTTCGTGACTGCGGCAAAGTGTATTTGTAGTTCTGCGGCTTGAGAAATCAATAAAGTTACTCATGATATCAACTGCAACCGTCGATGCTTCAGCTGCTGTATCGCACAGGTAATTGAGCACATTGTGCGATTGACCATAGTGAGCGCAGTGAACTGCGGCGCACAGATAAGCAATGGCTCGCACATCGGCGTCGGCAACGTATTTGTCGGCTCCCAGCAGTTCGCGATTAATTCTAATGCCTTTAAAAGTATCGATAAGCGATTGCGCCGTTGCAGCCATAGCTATCTGGATACCTTCCTCAGAAAGGTGACAATAATCAAGAAACAATTCACGTCCGGCTAAATTGCCGTCTTTTGCTTCTTTAAAAACCTCGGGCAGGTCAATCAATTTGATACCATACGCTTCGGCGTTAGCTAGCAGTGTTTTGCGAACTACATTAAACATACGCGGCTTACTGTAAGCACGGCTGAAGATGGATGTATCGCGTGCCGATTCTAGGTATTCCCTCGCCTGGTCAACGCGTTCGCCCACGGCAAGGATACTTTCGGCTACAATTTCATAGCCGGCCGGATGCGAAAGATCGATATCGATCAGATCGCGGCCTAGAGTTTCGGCCAAAACATAATTTTTAGCTTTAAGCGCCGCCTCAGCTTTGTCACGAATTTCTACAAATTCGTTTAGTTTTTCGTTACTCAGCGCTGTAAGGATCCTTTCGTTATTGCTGCATTTCCAATCGAGAAGGTTAAACTCGGGAATAATGAACCAAACCGGAACCTTGCGTTCGTTAACTACAACCGAAAGCTGCTCAAGATACTTGATGATCTCCTTTTCAAATCGTTCCTGTAAAAAGTTTTTCAAACCGGCAAGGCCGTCTTTCTCCAGCTTCCGGCCCATTTCGAGGATATCAGCTTTGCCGAGACCACGTTTAACAGAATAGAACCAGTTATTACCCGCAAAAACCACGATGCCTTCAGGTGCAAGCTCCAAACATTCGGCGGTAAGCAGTTTCAGGTTGTTCAAATCAAGGTTGGTACGGGCGAGGTCTATCACCTCGGCATCAATGAAACCCGAGTCGTCCAGCACTTTTTCAAGTACCTGCGCGGGGGTATAGTAAGGGTCAAACAAATAGCCGCGGGCAACGGACTCGCCCAGAAATGCTATCCTTTTTTTGTTGCTTTTGGGCGGAATCAGCGGACTTTGTGCCCAATAAGCCCAGTCGTCTTTGCATTGATCGTCACGCATAAAGTAAACGCCGTCCTGCTTAACGCTCCGTTTCCAGATGCCAACGTTATCGAATCCGGCATTCAGGTCGTCCTCTAAAACCATTGAGGATGTTAATTGCTCCGGCTTGAGCGAAACTGATATCTCATCGGCCAGTTTATTCATAGTGGCCATATCATCACTGCCCTGGCAAATTAGCTCTGCCAGCCGATCGGCAATTTCCTTTTTTGTTGTTAGAACTGACATTATGTAAAGATTAATGAGTAATAAATTGATTCAAGGCCAAAAAATCTGGCATCCAATTATTTTAATGGCGCTTGTATAGCTTTGAACATGTGCAGCTCGCCAAATATTGCAGTTAATTTATCTATTGATTGCTCCTGGCTACTTAATACATTTGCCGTCAAACCGACGATGCCATGGTGTGGCCAAATAAGCTTTATTGAATTAACCCCCTTAACCAACATGCTTGCCGGAACTTCAAAATCAACCGTATGCCAACTATTGGTTACAGCCAAAATTCTGAGCGGGTTTCCGTTCACAAGCACTTGTACCGCCTGGCCGGCCGCCAATGTTTCGGGCATGCGATAGGTTATTTTGAGGTTTAAGCTATTATAACTATCCGCCAGCAGGCAAAAATCAGATGTAGTGCCGCGGGCAACATAGTAAGGTTTCTCTTTTCCAAAGTAGGTATCGTACGATGTGGTATTGTAAAAAGGCGTTAACAGGTCAACAGGACCACTTGCCGGGCTGTGCTCGGACATGCGTAGATCCGTAATTTCCTCACCGATATCAATGGCAGCATCTTTCAGCGTAGCTATCATGGCATCAACCAACGATAAATCGAGCAACTTTTTGCCCCGCTTACTAATAAAACCGCTTCCGCGTTCATACTGAGTAATCAGCTCACCTTCTATCAAATCCTGGTGACTTTTGCATAACACGGTATCAATTTTTCGACTGCTAAAATCCGCATATTTTTTGAAGATGTCCCGTGAAATATGCGAACATTCATTGGCCTCGCGAACGAGATAGCCGATAATTTCGTCGCCCTGACCGTAGTGCGCGTTATGCACCGCAGCGCACAAATAGGCAATAGCTTTTACATCGCTGTCAACATCTATCTCAAGCTCGTCAATAAGGTTTTCGTCGGCCTTTATATTTAACGCTGTTAAAAGTTTTTTGGCAACTTGCTTCATTGTGAGGATGATACCAGCATCATTGAGGTGGCAATAATCTAAAAAGATGTTCCGGCCAGGCAATTGGCCCTCAAAGTGGCGGTCGAAAAAATCAACCAGGTTGATAACGGCCAGGTTAGTCTCGGCAGCAGTAGCAATAATTTTGTTTTGTATTACCTTGTAAATCCGCGCCTGCCCGCTCGAACGGCAGAACAGAGAAGTGTCGCGTGCTTTTTCAAGATTCAGCCTTGCGCCCGCATTGTCGTTATTGTTGAGGTAATACTGAGCAAGCAACTCGTAACCTAACGGGTGCGAACCATCTGTTGCAATCATGACATTAGCGGCTGCTTTAAGCGCTTCATTGTCGGCCCTTTCAATAGCCTGCTCTGCCTGCCATTTTGCGTTAAGCCATTTATCCAGATCCTCAGCTGAAAGCCGGAACAGGATACGCTCCATTTCAGTGCTTTTCCAATCGAGCAAATTAAACTCCGGAATTACAACGATCACAGGTATTTGGTTTGCCCTAGCAATTTCGCTGAGTAAAGTGATATATTCAGCAGCTAACGTGGCCAGTTTGTCTTCAACATTTTGCCTTATGGCGTTAAAAACATCGTTATTTAAAAATCTAACCCCGGCTACATCTGCCTTGCTATGCTCATTGATCAGCGCATTAATCTCTGCCAACTCATTACTTGATGAAATGTTAAGATAGGATGCAAACCAATTGTTGCCGGCAAATACCACGATGACATCCGGTTTAAGCGCAAGGCAATCGCGGGTTAACTGGGTAAGCTCTGGCATTTCGATTGAAACGCGGGCTAGGTCCACAATTTCCGCATCTATAAAATTTGATTTATTGACAATTTGCTGCAAACACAGCGCGGGGTTAAAATGGGGATCGAACAAATAGCCCCTGGCTACAGACTCGCCCAGCAAAACTACTCGTTTACGTTCGCTTTTTGGTGGTATCACCGGCACAGATGCCCACAACGACGCGATTTTGTTTTTTGATTCGCGCACAAAGCGGCGTTGCCCGTTTATGTCTTCGCTTTTCCAGATACCAACTGATTGACCGGGAACGAAAGGACCGGCTTCCTCTGCATGAGGCTCAGCCGGCGCCGAAGATGACATCATGATCACATCCATTGCTCAGATTCGTTAAATAAATGTGTAAACATCGTGTACAATACCGCTGGTTTTGCCTTGCAAGCCAATCATCCAGGCCAGCAAATCCAAATCGTTATTCTTCCGGCTGATGATGAAATCTTCAAGGATCAGGCTGTCGATGTCGGTAGTGATAAAGCATTTAAGCGCATCTTCCGGCGAGTTTACGATAGGCTCGCCTCTAACGTTGAACGATGTGTTCAGCAAAATAGGGCAACCTGTAATTTCATTAAAATAGGTTAGCAGTTTATGAAACCTCGGGTTGGTTTGCGCGCTTACGGTTTGCACCCTGGCCGAGCCGTCAACGTGGGTGATAGCGGGCAAATCAATAGTTGAATTTACCTGGCAGGTTTCAAGCATAAACGGCGAAGGGTGGTTCAGGTCAAAGTGCAAGCCTGCGTGTTCCTCAAGTACAGCGGGAGCGAATGGCCTGAAAGCCTCACGTTTTTTAACCATGGCATTAATACGGTCGCGCATATCGGTCCTGCGCGGGTCGGCCAGGATAGATCGGGCGCCAAGCGACCTTGGACCAAATTCTTCACGACCGTGAAACCAGCCGATTACTTTTCCATCGGCAAGCAGGCGTGCTACTTCTTTAAGCAGGCCTTCGTCGTCGTCGCGGAAATCGTTATTGATAAATGATGTTGCATCCAGCAGGTTAGCTATTTCTTTCGAACCAAATGACGGGCCAAGATATACATGCTGTAATTTTTCTTTTTGCGGGCGCTCGCCGGTAAGCTCAACATGAGCCAGCGCAGCGGCACCTAACGCACAACCAGAATCGCTAGAGGCCGGCTGAACGAACATTTGTTTAAAAGGGCCTTTTCTTAAGATATTACCGTTAGCAACGCAGTTGAGTGCAACACCACCAGCCATACAAAGATTTTCGCTGCCTGTAACACTGTGCAGGTATTGAGCTTTTTGCAATAATACCTCTTCAAGTACTAATTGCAAACTTTTAGCCACATCGCAATGAAACTTGCCCATTTTTGATTCGGGCTCGCGGGCAGCCTTCCCAAATAGTTCGCAAAGTTTTTCAGAATACATTTTGTTGCCGCCAATGAAATCGTAATACTCCATTTCCAGGCGGAACTGGCCTTTCTCATCCATGGTAATCAGTTTCCTGATTTGATCGGCATAAGTGGCATTTCCATAAGGAGCAAGGCCCATTACTTTATACTCGCCCTCGTTAATTTCGAAACCCAGGTAGTTGGTGATAGTACTGTACAACAAACCGATAGAATGAGGAAAGTACACCTCTTCAAACATATTAAGTTTAGCACCATTGCCCATACCGTAGCCGGTAGTAGCCCACTCACCTACACCATCTACCGTGAGAATTGCCGACGAATCAAAACCAGAGTAATAAAATGAACTGGCAGCGTGCGATTGGTGGTGATCATAAAATTTAACCAGTCCTTCAAAACCTAAAACTTCGCGAATTTCACGCTCAGGACGGGCTGGGTCAAGCCGACGTGATAACTCCTCAGAGCCATTGTAATGACCGCTCCACAATTGCCGCGAAAGTTTTTTCTGCGGGCTTTCGTAATAAGCTACGCAATCAATATCGGTGATTGAAAGGCCGGCCTGTTCCAAACAAAACATAAATGCTTTATATGGCATAGCCGGATCATGCTTAATACGGGTAAAACGTTCTTCCTGGGCAGCGGCTCTAAGCACACCATCTGTTAAAATACAACATGCGGAGTCATGGTATAATGCTGATATACCTACTATATTTAAACTCATTTGATAAGTGTTTTTGCGTTAGTTTTTCTGAAAGCTTTATGTGATTTTATCGAAGCATTTCGGCGTAGTCGGGCATAAGGTTAAGCGTGCCAGTTTCGGCAAACAGAGTTTCCAGCCAGTATTTTTCTTCGGTCTCTCCTATTTTCTTTGTTCGGAGTATTTTGCAAAAGTTATCTACGGCTTCGCGGATATCCTGCGGTGAGGGGTAAGCGCCCTCCTGCTCCAGTTTCCATTGCAGTTTTTTGATAGAGCGATATGGTTCTACCATACCAACCTGATACTCTTGTATATCATTATTATTATTTCTGATACTCATAGCTATTCCTAAACATGTGGTAATCAATGTTGCAACCGATGCTACACTGGTTTTCAAAACATCTGCAAGCGCATTCAGATCCTTTTGATTATCTGTGGACGATGCGATTAAACCTGGTGTGCCTCTTAATAAATTTTTTAAAGTTTTTCCAGGGCCAATCTCCGTAAAAAAACAAACCCCATTCTTTCGCAGATAGTTGACTGTTTGTACCCATTGAATAGGGTTAGTTAACTGTGCTGTAAGATTATCGACGATATCGTTCGCTTCATTAAAAGGCAACCCGGTAGTGTTGGAAATCACTTTACATGTTGGCTTTTGAAAATTAACCGAATGCAGATCGTCCCTGAAAGAATCCGCGGCGACTTTCATTAACTGGCTGTGAAACGGTGAACTTACTTTTAACGGTGTTACTACACCATTGAGAGCCAGGCAGCGGTTTGACACCAATTTTACACCCTGATGATTGCCGGTTATAACGGTTTGATCATTTGAATTATACGCGCCGATGCTAACCTGTGCCCCCGGGGCCGAAACCTCCGCGCAAATGCAGGCCACAAACCGCGGATCAACTTTATTGACGGCTGCCATGGTGCCGCTGACAGTCGCGTTCTTCATAAGCTCAGCCCGTTTTTGAACGAGGCGAAGCGCATCTTCAAAACTTATAGCATTAGCGCAAACTAAGGCCGTGTATTCCCCCAAGCTATGACCTGCCATAAACTGGGCTGTCGGCAGTAAATATTTTACGTGTTCAAAGTGTATGTAGCTGGTCACAAACACGGCTGGCTGAGTGATTAGTGTGTCTCTCAGTTGGTTCTCGTCAGCCTCTTCACAAATTTTTCGTAGGTCGTAGCCAAGTATAGCGCTCGCCTTATTAAAGATTCTTATGCTTTGAGGAGTATTTAAAAATTCCTTTCCCGCCATACCGCCATATTGCGCTCCCTGACCGGGAAACAAAAAGACACTCTTTTTCATAACTTTAAATTGGTTTTCCGAGCCCTATTTATGCCTCCAGTTTCAGCATAGCGGATAGGTTTTCGAAATATTGAGTCACCAGTTTGTCCATTGCACCCGGGTTGAGTGCAACGCCGTAATCAAACTGGCATTGAATAGAGCCAACTGATGTTCTATCTATTTCGAATTTGATGTCAAAGCCATGCAGAAACGTATCCATTAGCGGAAGTACGTCTTTTTCGTAAACAAAAACCACCAGCTGGTTGTCTTTTCTGTCGGCGAAATTGATCTCATCAATTTGTTTAAATGGTACGGTGGCGTTAATCGCTTTCTGCTGTCGAGAAATTTCTGCAAATAAAGTTTGCGGGTCATTTATCGCGTTAAAATCAACTTGTAAGTAATCGAAATAAAATTGTTCGTTGTTTTTTACGGTGTGAAGCACAATATCTTTTTGCCCGCAAATTTCAAAAAGCACGTAAGCAAACATCCCGATTAAAATATCGGTCACATCAACATTTTCCAACTGTGCGGCCTGCGCTATTTCATGGTATGACTGCCCTATAACCGGCACTTTTAATAGCATATTATTGGTGCGAAATTTATAACCTCGGTTAAGGTAATTTTCGGGAAAAGTTATAGTTTGCCCCTTTACCTCTACTACACCGTATTCCTTTTTATTAGTGAGAAATGCGGCCAGTTTTTCGATGCTCGTGTAGTTAAATAAATCTACAATGGTGAGGTCAGGAAAAAACTCACTCAAAATGGTGCTAACCTTAACCAGCAGCAACGAGTTACCGCCAATGTCAAAGAAATTTACATTAACACCGATCGGTTGCTTGTTAAGTACCTCTATCCATGCTTTCAGTATAACCTCTTCAGTTTCATTTCGCGGAAGGATGTTGCGGTCATTGAGGTCAGACGTGTTTTCAGGCAGCGGTAGTTTCTTCAGATCCAACTTACCGTTTGCGGTAAGCGGCACGTAGGCGATCTTCACAAAATATTCGGGCAGCATATATGTTGGCAAGTTTTGCTGCATTGCAGCAATGAACTTGTCGGCAGCGATGTATATTTCACTTTGATAGTAGGCAATCAGCTTGCCCGCGGCGCCCGAAACATCATACACAATAACAGCATCTGTTACGCCTGCTGTTGCCAACACTTTAGATCGGATTTCGGAAAGTTCGACTCGATAACCTCTTATTTTTACCTGGCTATCTTTACGTCCGCAAAAAACAATTTTATTTTCTTTGTTTAGCTTACCGTAATCGCCGGTTTTGTACACCCGCAATCCATTAAATCCTGGATACCATAAAAACTTAGTGTTGTTTTGATCTGTAGCGTTTAGGTACCCCCTTGCCAGTGGATTGCCGGTTACCCAAAGCTCGCCAGTTACTCCCGGCGCAACCATTCGGCCCTTTTCATCAACAATAAGCACCTGGCTATTATCAATAGGCTGACCTATTATGGGTTGATTGGTATAAGGATCGCAAATATCATCTTCGCCCAACAGGTTAAATACACAACCAATGGTGGCCTCTGTCGGGCCATAATGGTTAGCAAATTCAGTTTGGTTATTCGCTAAGCGATACCATTCGATGTCATCTTTCCTGATCGCTTCGCCGCCAAGTAACACCAACCTAAGCGACAGCGAAGGCGCTGTTTGCCTGAAACCCGGTACATGGGTAAGCATATAAAAAAAAGAAGGCGTTGTTTTAATAAATCTTATCTGGTTATCAATTAGATAATATAAAGTTTCGTCGGGTTTGGTAGCGTAGTCAAAGGGCAGCAGATGCAGAGTTCCGCCGGCAAGCAGGGTGCCCCAGAAGCTGGTATAACCCAAATCAAACGCCAGCGAGGCCAGCATAACTGAACCGTCATGAGTACCCAGATCAAATTTTTTGATTAAGGATGATGCGTAGTTCACAACCGAACTTCGGTTAATCATTACGCCTTTAGGCATACCGGTAGTACCTGATGTGTAGATAACGTAAGCAAGCGCTTCCGTATCTGCAACTGTAAGCGGAGCGGGTTTAGCAAAAGGCAATGTGTCTGCCTGGATATCGGTTACAATGATACTGCCTGTAAACCAATCGTAATCAAACATCTGCTCGCTTTCGAGCATTAATATATTGGTGCCGCAATCCTGAATAATGTGATTGATCCTTTCTTTCGGCTGCGATGGCTCGATCGGGACAAATGCCGCTCCCGATTTTAAGATCCCGAGTATGCCGATAATTGCCCATTCGGTTTTAGATACAACGATGGTTATCAGCTGATCAGGTTTTACATCATGATCGCTCAGTAAATACGATGCGAGCCTATCGGTTATCTCATCTAACTGCTGATAAGTGTAGGTTATGTTTCCGGCCTTTAGCGCAATGCCATCAGGACTGTTTTGAACCTGCGCGTTAAATAACGCCACGAGCGACTGTTCATTTTCCTTAAACGCGAGTGAACTAATTAACGTATCCTGCTCAACGTGGCTCAGCAGGGTGATATCTTCAAAAGCTGTATCAAGATTGCTCCTAACGCCTGTAATGAACTTTTCATAGTAATTAAGAATTTGTGAGGCGATAAATGGATCAACTATGCCCGCATTATAAGCCAGGCTTAAATTTAGATCGCCTGCAGGGCTTTTTTGGACCGATAAATGAAATGCCGACCTGCTTACCTTACCGTTGCCGGTATGAACGCTATCGTAACAGAAAGCAAAGCTAAATATATCGTTTTCATCTATATCCCGGTTGATAAACTCTCCGGCCAATTCGCTGTAATCAAAATCTGCGTGGTTAATAATCTTACCAACCTCCAGCTTTGCGTGTTGTAAAAGCGTTTTAAAAGTATCCGTTGCATGTGCACTAAGCTCAAAAAACAATACGTGGTTATCCCGGCGATCAACGCCTTTGAAACCCGGCAATGCTATAATGCGATTTTCCGCAGGCAAAAATTTCTCAAGCAACACCCCATAGGCTACTATCAGCACAATGAATTCAGCCATTTCATTGTTATTTGCCAGGGCAAATAAATCCTGCAAGTATGCACTGCTGATCACTTTTTCAATCTGCTCAAACCGGGTTTCTGCTGCCACAACGGCATACTTTTCTGCGTGCTGCAGCTTATTAAGCCAATAATCGTTAATAAGCTTTTGCAGATGCCTGTTATTGTTCATAAGTAAAAGGCTGGGCGTTTAAAAGTTAAAGCTGATGTCTAATTTTCGCTCTTCAAGCAATTGTTCGGTTGGCAATTTAATATCCAGTTGACTCATTGCCTTATCGTGGCCGGTGATAACCTGTTTAAGTAAAAACAGGAATTTTTCTTTAAGCAGCTCAACAGATTCATGTTTGAACAGCGCTGTGCGGTAAACAAAAGTGCAACTTACCAGGCTACCCAATTCGCTAACCAGCATCCACAAATCTGTTTTGGCTTTAACAAAGCCTATCGGAAAATCTTCAATGGTCCAGGTATCGTCAGTATCCATTTTTGTAGAATGATTTTTAACATTCCAGGTAAAGCCCACGTTAAAAAGCGCTCCGTTAGCATGCTGTTGACCTTGTAAATATTCGGCCAGCAAATCAAATGGAAATATTTGATGTTCAAAATCTTTACCAATATTATGGCGCGATTTGCGGACAAAGCTGTTAAAGGTTTCCTCCTGGTCCACAACCGAACGCAATAGCAAGGTATTGAGATAAATACCTATCTGATTGTCCAGATCAGCATCATCCCGACCGCTTACCGGTGTGGCTACTACAATGTCGCCGGCATTGGTATATTTTGCAAGCAGCAGTTTGAACAAGCTTAACGCAACAATAAAAATGGTTGTTGAGTTACGCTCTGCAAGTTTGCGCAGTTGGCTAACATCGTTCTCATCTAACATAAATGAAACGCGTTTTGCGTCGGAAGATGCTGATCGGCTAGGGTAATCAACAGGTAGATCTACCCTGGTTTTGCAGCCGCTTAATCGGTTTAACCAATATTTTCTGTGCTGATCAAACCGTTCTCCGCTTAGCTGTTTGTTTTGCCATGCTACAAAATCTTTATACTGAACTCTGAGCGGCGCAAAAGCTAATGCTTCTGCGTTGCTAAGTATTTTGTACGATTGCAATATCTCCTCTTTTAAAATAGCGATGGAACGGGCATCGGTAACAATGTGGTGCATTGTGAGGCAGAATACATGCTCGGCGGCACCAACTTTAATCAATAAAGCCCTCAATAACGGCGCATCATTAAGGTCGAACGGGAGGCTTACTTCGTTTTCTACGATTTGGCTTATTAGGGCGCCGTCGTCTTTCTCATCGCTAACATCCACATGCTTTATAGCAAAGTTTATTGATGCGGCATTATTTACTTTTTGCATTGGCTGGCCGCTTACCAGTTCAAAACTTGTGCGCAGGCTTTCGTGACGTTCCAGCAGCAGGTTGAATGCCTGCTGCAATATTTTGGCATCCAGATCACCTTTTATTAAAAATGCCAACGGCACATTATACGCTTCCTTACCATCCAGTTGGTTAAGCAGCCAAAATCTTTTTTGTGCGTGCGAGATATCGTAAAAATCCCTTTGCGTTACAGGTTCGATGGTTTCGTACGTTGGCGCGCCGCTGAGTAAAAGTTCGTTAACCCTTGTTACCAGTTGCCTGATAGTACCGTTATATAGCATCTCCTCAATCCCAATCTCTACACCAAACCTGGCTTTTATCAAATTGAGCAATTGAACTATATTCAATGAATGCCCACCTATTTCGTAAAAATCATCATCAAGGGCTATTTCATCGAGTTTAAGTACCTCATACCAAACCTCCTTCATCTGAAGCTCGGTTTCGGTAACTTCATCTCCCGTTGCAACCGGCGCACTTGCCATATTCGCCACCTCGTTTTCAACAGTATCTGCCGGCACGGCTGCTAAAGCAGATTCAACAGCATCCTGCTTATTTTCGGCATCAGTATTTTTTATCACATTATCGCCCAGCAAAAAGTATGGGTTCGACTTGAACAAACTCAGGTTTGTTTTGGCAACCACAAGTTGAGGTCGGTTCAGTATAAGCGCACATTTAATGGCGGCTATCCCCTCTTTATTTGAAAGGCTTTGCACAACCGCATTGCGCATAGAAATTTCCTCATCGCTGCGATTTTGGTTTTTACGGTACTGCAAACCCGTCTCTTTCCAGTCCGACCAATTGATGGCCACAAAATTTTTATTCACCAGTTGCATTTTATAAGCAAAGGCATCTTCGAATGCATTTGCAGCAGTATAATCAGCGCAATTCTTTGCGGGAACCAAAGAAGCTATCGACGAAAACATCAGGAAAAATGCAGGATTAGAGGCCTTTGTGAGCTCATCAAGTATAATCGTTCCCCCAAGTTTGGCATTAAGAGTAGCCAGCACATCGGCAACTTCCCTGTCTTCAATAGATACTCCGCTGCTTCCGATACCTGCAGCATGTACCACTCCATCAATCTTACCATATTTTTCGGTGACACCGCTGATAATTCGTGTCATCTGCTCGTAGTTGCTAACGTCCGCACTGTGATAGTCAACGGTGGCACCATTTTGAATCAGCAGCTTAATAGCGGCTATTTTTTCATGTGTTTGCTGGTCGCTGCTGTTTTCGTCAATAGCTGTACGGCCGATGATAACAAGAGTGCAAGCGCCCTGCTCGGCAAACATTTTACAGGTTTCAAGGCCTATTCCTGATGCCCCGCCTGTTATTACATAAACACCGTTTTCATTTAATTTAAAACTTTGCTGTAATGCAGCTGCATCAAACTGAGCCTGACTTAAAACCGGTAAAAAACGATTGTTGTTGCGAATAGCGGCAAACCTAAGCAGATCATTATTGCCAATCTCGGCCAGAATGATCGAGGCAACCTCCGAGTTGGTATTTTCACTGAAGTTTACATCTATATTGGTAAGCTGAAGGGTAGGGTATTCGGTAATTACACCTTTCATCAAACTGGTTAACATAGTATTGAAAGGTATGAGGGGCACGTCGGCGCCGGCAACCCGGTGGGCGTTTGACGTTGGCACTACCAATTTAAAACCAGGCTTTTTCAGATAACCACTAAACGCCTGCAATAAATAGTAAAATGGTAAGAATTGATTTTTTAAATGATTATTATAGTTTTTACCGGATAACAAATACGGCGAAACATAATTGCTGAGAAAAAAAATACCGTCGATTTGCTGGCCGTTTTCCTTTAAACGGTCCAGCAGTTTAAAGAAACTATCTTTGTCGTGTGGATTTAACTGGTACCTGAGTGCGGTTTTTTCAACAAAATCGCTTCCATATTCTACGGTAATACAGGTGTTATCGCTGCCCAGGGCTTCAACTAGCTCCTCATGTAAACCTTCCCTGTCGCAAAAGATCAGGAACAATTCGTTATTCGCCTGATATTTTTTCTGAAGCATTTTAGTCCTGATCCAGTCTGGCTGATAACAATATTCGTTTATTCCATCTACTATTTGCCTAAAGGGCTCAACATACCAGCATCTGATCTTATCAAACGGATAGGCCGGTGCCTGCACGATTCGGCGATCTGTATTTTCATAATATTTGTCCCATTCAACGCGCAGACCTAAATTATAAAGTAAAGAAAAGCTATCAAGCAGAGAGGCTTCGGTAGTTTCGGCAAATTGTGCGGCAACTAAATCAGGAAATTCATGTTGCATGAATACAAGCTTATCAGTAAAAATGCTCTTTGCGCCCATCTCGACAAAAAGCGTATCTTGCTTGATCATAATTTCTTTAATTGTGTTAATAAAAATTTCTTCTTTAAATAAGGTAGATGTAGTTTCATAATCGGCCAGGAGTTTCGTACCTGCTTCCAGGTCAATACCCCCGGTGATCACTTTGGTTATGATGCTGCCAAGGCCTGTACCCATAACTTTTGATACCGGGAAACCATAGGATTTAAATTGGAGATATAGGCCGTACTGCACGGCAAGCGTTTGCTGGTATGGGTTAGGGTGGTTTAAGCCGCAAAAACCCGCAACATCGGCAAATGTCTTTTTGATTATCGCATTCTTGTCTAATAGTTTGTTTACCAAAGCATTATCAATCAATACGTTTGGAAACAACAGCACGGCATTTTTACTTTTGCCTTTCAGCGGCAAAACTCCAAGCTCATCTTGCGCTGCCTTGCGTAATTTTTCAATAAGTTCAATGCTGTCCGTCGCGGTAAAACTGGTGCGGTAATTATAATCAGCGCGCCCGCTGTTTAAGGTGTAAAGCGCATCGGCAAAGCGATCACCAGAAGTAGTTAGGTAATCAATGATATTGGCTATGTAATTTTTTAATGCCGAGGGCGATTTTGCCGAAACTTTCAGGAACCATGAGCCGGCTTGCTCATAACTACCTGAAACACTCTTGGCAGGGGCCTCTTCAAGCACCATGTGCGAGTTAGTGCCGCTTAGCCCGAAACTGCTAACGCCGCAGCGACGTGGCTGTCCCGCCACGACAGGCCATGGCGTTAGCGCCGTGTTTACAAACGCACTGCTGTTGTCAAAATCGATATAAGGATTAGGGGTGTGAAAATGCAGCGATGGCAGTAAAACTTTATGTTGTAAAGATAGGGCTGCCTTGATCAAACCTGCTATGCCAGCCGCGTTACCCAAATGGCCAATATTGCTTTTTACCGCGCTGATGGCGCAAAATTGCTTTTTATCAGTATACTTATTAAAGGCATCAGTAAGCGCCTGAAATTCAATCACATCTCCTAAACGGGTCCCAGCTCCGTGTGTTTCAATATATTGCAGGCTATCAGGGTTTATGCCTGCATTTTCCCATGCCTTAACAATAACCTCTGTCTGCGCTATTGGGCTTGGAGCTGTAATGCTGTTTGAACGACCGCCATCCTGGTTTACAGCAATGCCTTTAACCACGGCTATAATATTATTATTATCCTTAATGGCGTTGTCGTTGCGTTTAAGCAATACCATGCCACCGCCTTCGCCTACGCCAATTCCATCGGCATCGGCATCAAATGCGCGGCTCTTACCAGTTGGTGATGATGCTTGCAAATGACCTGAGCCTTCGCCTTTTTCAAAGAAACCGGCTTTAAGGTTTAAGGCGCCTACCAAGGCGTAGTCTATTTCGCCGCTCATCAATTTTTCAACCGCCTGGCTCATAGCTACTAATGATGATGAGCAACCCGTATCCACCATTATGGCCGGCCCCGTTAGTTTTAATTCATAAGCAATCCGGCCAAATACCATCGATGTTAAAGTACCCGTATGTATGGTTGGATCCTTATGCTTATAGGTTTCATTTATGGCATGCAGATAACCTGTACCATAAGTGTGATTTGAGCCGATAAAGATGCCTGTATTGCTTCCCTTAAAATTTTCGATATTGTAACCGGCATTTTCAATGGCGTGACAGGCCAACTGCAAAGAGATACGCTGTGTTGGCTCCATAAACTCGGCCTCTTTTTTTGAGATCGAGAAAAACAGGTGATCAAACTGGTCAATGCGGTTCAGGTGCCCCGCCTCTTTATAATCTTTATCCGGGTCTATACCGCAGTAAACCAACCTTGAGCGAGGCGGAACATTTACACTGTCCACACCCTGGCTTAGGTTATCAAAAAACTCATCGGTGCTACTGGCATCCGGAAAAAATCCTGCCATCCCGATGATAGCTACATCTGTTTTTTTTGCTGACATACTGATTTTAAGTGTATTTATACTTGGGAAAGTATGTAGATGAATAATAAGCAGGCAAAGCCCGACAAATGAAGATAAATGAGACCTACGATCAGAAATCGAAACTCTCTAAATTTTCGATTTCAGTGTCAGAGGCACTTTTTGCCAGTTTGTCAACCGAGTCGAGGTAACTACTCACCGCTTTGATGGTAGTGTATTTAAACAAATCGGCAAGCGTTAGGTTGTTGGGATAAGCTTTGGATAGCGCCCTAAAAACCTTAACCAATTTCAGCGAGTTGCCGCCGATGTTAAAAAAGTTTTCGTTGGTGCTAACCTCGTCCTTTACCAGTATTTGTTGCCAGATAGCTGCTACAAACTGCTCAGTAGCATTTGCAGGCATTTCAAAATTAAGTTCTCTTTCAATTTCCATTGCTTTTATATTGTAAAACTCTTTTCTGTTTATTTTTCCATTAGCAAAAAGCGGGAAAGTATCCAGAGCAATAAATTGCGACGGCACCATATATTCCGGTAAACTTTTGCTTAATTTTTCTTTAATCGCGGCAATGTCAACCTTCGCCTTGCTCTTCAGTAAAAAGGCTTTCAGATACATATCTTCGGCTCGGTCACAAAATGGTAACACTACCGCGTTTTGAATACTATCTTCTTCATTTAGTGACTTTTCAATTTCACCAAGCTCAACCCGGTAGCCTCGTATTTTTATCTGGCTGTCGTTACGTCCTAAAAGCTGGATAGCTCCGTCGGGAAGCCACCTGGCCAAATCGCCAGTTTTGTAAAGCCGCGTTCCCGGTTCGAACGGATTGTCGATAAACTTTTCGGACTCCAGGTCACCCCGGTTCAGGTATCCTTTGGCAAGTCCGCTACCGGATACACATAGTTCGCCGGTAATGCCTATTGGCGCCAACTCGTTGCCTGTTAAAAGAATAAAAACTTTATTGTTTGAAACCGGGCGACCGATAACAGGGGTTTGAATAAACTTTTCAAAACATTGAGTATCAATAGTAGTTGCAACCACACCCACGGTGGTTTCAGTAGGTCCGTAATGGTTTACAAACTGTGTCGACCGTTTTAAGGAAATGTATTTTTGAACGTCTTTCACCCTGATCTTTTCGCCGCCGATTACGATCAGCCTCAGTGCAGCGGCGGGGATGCTGTTGTCGGCAGTCGGGTCATCGGTGATCAGGTTAAAATGCGATGGCGTTAGCTTGATATAAGTAATCTGGTTATCAATTAGCGTCGCGATAAATTTGTTGGGCTCTAAAATCACGCCTTCTTCCATGATATGCAGCGATGCACCGCTAACCAATGCCGACCAAAGACTGGTATAACTAAGGTCGAAGGCAATCGACGAGAATAGTAAGGTACTGTCTTTTTCGGTTATAGCATAGCTAGTTACAAACCACGAAATATAATTTACGAACGATCTGTTGGATATTAACGTACCCTTTGGAGCACCTGTAGAACCCGAGGTATAAATTACATAAAGCGTATCTGCCGGGTTGATTGACAGATCTAAGGGTTCGCTGCTTTTATTTTTGATACTGGTGCTGATTTCTCTGCTTACCACAACCGGAATGTTATGCTCAATTTTAAGTAATTCATCAGCAATGCACAAAACGGCCTGGCTATCTGACAACAGGAAACTCACACGTTCTGCCGGGCTGGTACTTTCGATAGGTAAAAATGCGGCTCCCGCTTTCATAATGCCCAAAAGGTGGACGATCAAATCAGCAGACCTTTTTTGACACACGGCAACTATTTTCCCGGCCACGTTATAATTCACCGTTAAAAATGCCGCAACCTGGTTTGCCTTGCGGTCAAGCGCGGCGTAGGTTAACCGTTCGCTGTTAAATTCAACGGCCAGTTTAAATGGAGTTTTTTTCGCCTGGGCTTCAAAAAGTTTAATGTAAGGCTCGGCAGGAAATGCAGCCGTTGTATTATTGAATTTGTTAAAGATGCTTTCTTTCTCCTTTTGCGATACTTTGAACAGCTGACCAAGACCTTGTACAGGCTGCGTAAGCACAGCGTCAACTATATTTAAAAGCTGATTACTGAGCAGTTGAACAGCATGGGCGGTAAAATTTGCGGCAGAATAGTTGATCTGAATATCAAGTTCATTATCATAATCAATTACCGACAGCTTTAACTGCGCATCCGGCAAGCCAGAATATATGGCGCTTACTTTAAAACGCACATCAGCCGGTGCCTGGTAAACTGCTTTACCGGACTGATAATACTCAAATAAAAAACGATAATTTATTTTTTGCTGGTTATGAACGCCCAGGTTGTCGCTGTATAAACGATTCTCTTTAACCTGAGCTTTGATTTCGCTGATGAGGCTGTCCGCAGTGACACCGTGGCTAATTTTCAATTGCAGCGGCAACGTTTTCGTCATTAACCCGTTGATGCTTCTGAAAGCCTCGAAATTTCGGCTGCTCTCTGCTATTCCAATAGTTAAGGCTTCGGGTTTATCTAAATGATGCCAAAGCAATACAGACCAACACATGGAAAGGAAATCGCCTGGCGTTATATTCCGTTCTTTCGTATAGCTGTAAAGTTTTCCTGTGATACCAGCAGGAATATCTGCGTTTAGAACACCAGCTGGCTTATCTAATAATTCCGGGTTAAATGTCTCGATAGGCAAAGCATTATTGGGGGCAAAGGCATCCTGTTTTTGTTTCCAGTAGTCAATCGCTTCAACGTCTTCATCCTCGATGATATCGTTTTGCCACTCGGAGAACTGGATATATTGAAACGCTTCTTCATCACTGCCGTATATATTGTTATAATTGATGGACAGTTCACTGTAAACATTAAGCAGTGTTTCCACATCGCCGGCTAAAGGCGAAACCGAAAGTACCAGTATATATCGTTGTGGTGCCAGTTTAACCAGTTTTGCACCCAGTGATGCACCTGCCCTCAAATCGAACTTTTGTGTGGCTACAGTTTGCTGAATTTTTTTTGCCGCACAGGCTGCGGCACCACATTGATTAACAGAAGGGCACGCCGCGGTATCCTCATAATCAAACAAAACGGTAGCCTCGTCATTAACCACCTGCAACGGGTAACTTAGATGGGGCTGTTCAATGTACGAGGTGCGGAATATTTCATGCCGATTAACGATGCCTTGTAAAGCTCTCCGTAACGCGTCATTATTTATTTCGCCGCTAATATCAATAGTTAAAAGGTTATTACAGGTATAGCCTCTCTGGTAATTCTCCCACGATTGTTTTTGCAGAGACGAAAGGTTATAGCCACTAGTTGAAGTTTCCATGAGCTTATTTTTTTTCAGCCGCGCTGCTGCTGTGTGGATTGGTCATTGCAACAAGGATCTTCCTTTCGCCTGTGAAACTGTTGCGTCCGTGTGATACAAGCATGTTATCCAGCAAAAGCACGTCTCCCTGCTTCCATTTAAAAAGTACTTTGGCCTTTTCATACGCCTCTCCAATTTCTTTAATCACCTCCGGCTTTATCGGTGTACCATCACCATAGTAGGTATTGAACGGCAGCATACTTTCGCTACCTACAGCTTCGTGAATGCTTTCGTCGAGGTTTTTGCCATTAAAGAAAAATCCGTGGTTGAACCATATCTCCTCATTAGTAACCGGGTGCCGGCGAATGGCCGGGCGCTCCCAGCTAACCCTGAGCGAATCATTTTCCAGCCACTCAAAGTTGATCCCGTTTTCTTCAAAATATCGTTCGGCCTCTACTTTGCTTTCGGTTTGATAAACCTTTTGCCATGATAAGCCAAAGCCTTTAATCATGGTGCGGGTATATCGTATGCCTTTGGCTGCAAATTGTTCTTTAGTTTGAATCGATAGATTTGCCAAAACTTTTCTACTATCGGAAATTGGCGTTTCGCCTTCGGTTGTTGCCGGTTTAAGACAGTAAAAAAGAATCTGCATCGGCCAGTCATGAGAGTAGGATAACTCATTATGCATATTGATTACCTGGTCAGCAGGATGATCAGTAGATGTGTAAGTTTTATCAGCAAGCAAAGTGCGTGGCGATGACTGATCTTTGTAAGTCATCAAGTTTTCGCTAAGCGCTGTGGTCAGTTGTTGAAAAGCTTCGATATCGGCGATATTAAAATCACGGAACAATACCGCTCCGCTATCCAGCAACGTTTCCTGAATGGATTTTTTATTATTAACAACCCATTTATACAGGATCAAGCCTTCCATAGCCGGTTTTATCACCACCGGATATTTATCATGGCCTGGAAAATACGATTTGTTAATCAGCGGTTTATCTGCCGTTAGCGGCTTGCGGGCAACGTTCATGAATTTCTCAAAACGATTGTCTCTTAATTTGCTTTGATTTTCCACTTTAACCTCTTTTTCTTTTTCCAGCATATTTTCAATCTGTTTAGCTATCTGTATTGTCGGATTATTGGCGAAAACCGCAGCGATGGCCTTAATGTCGTCTATCATTTTGATGATCGTTTCCCTGCGGAAGAGGCTGAGGTTGTAGGATAGAGAGAGCGCCACGATATCATCCTCCTCCCAACCATGAATCCACAAATCCGATTTAACACTGCGGTAGTTGTACTGGAATGGAGTGATGTTCAAATCGCCGGGCAAGCTTGCTGCCGTCGAGGCACCCGGCTGATCGATATTTTGCCACGTAAAGCCAACATCAAAAAGCGGCGAGCGGTTAATTTCACGTTTGATGTTGAGGTCTTCTATCAGCGCATCAAAAGGATATAGCTGATGCTCGTAAGCGTTAAGGGTTGTTTCTTTAACTGTCGAAAGGTAACTTTCAAAGGTATCGTCGTTTTTAATTCTTAATCTCAAGGCCAGCGTATTAATGTAAAGGCCAACCTGGCTTTCAATGTCATTATGATTACGGCCAGCAACCGGGCTGCCAATTACAAGATCTTTCTGACCGGAATATTTGTAAAGACATACGCTGATCAGGGCTGTTAAGACCATGTAGAGCGTGCCGTTTTCCTGATTTACAAGTTTTTTTAAAGCCTGCGCAGTAGGCTCCGGCAGCGAAAAGAAAATCTTATCGGCACGGGTGTCAATTATCTCGGCACGCGGAAAATCAAGCGGCAGGTTAAGCTCAGGGACATGGCCGGCAAACTGACCACGCCAATATTGTTTAAGCTGCTGATTGACCGGACTACCAATTAAGCTATTTTGCCATGCCGCATAATCTTTGTATTGGATTTTTAGCGCGGGCTGTGTCACAGCCTCTCCATTCGTTACAGCGTTGTAATTATTAAGCAACTCCTGGAGGATGATGTTCATCGACCAACCATCGCCTACAATGTGGTGCATGAATAGACCAAATACGTGGCTGTTGTTACCAAGGTGGATTAGCCTGGCCTTAATGAGAGGGCCTTTTTCAAGATCAAAAGGTGTTGCAGCGTGGCTGCTTACCATATTTAGCGCACTTTGCTCCGGGTTGGTTTCATTGGACAGTTCAATCTTGGTAAAATCATACTCATAACTATCGGTAGGTATGATTATTTGCTTAGGCGATCCGGCGGTGTCCAGAAACACCGTTCTTAATATTTCGTGGCGGTTAACCAGCTTTTCAAAGGCCTGCTTCAAGGCAGAAACATTTAGCGGGCCATTAAAACGACTCACCTCGTGCATATTGTATGCAGTTTGATAAGCCGGGATATGATTCAACACCCACAGGCGCTGCTGGGCGTGCGACAGGTCGTAGCTTTCAGCCGGTTCGAGTGGTTCGATGTTTTTGAATAACTCGTGGCCGGCTCTAACGATCTCAGTCGCAAGCTGTTTAATTGTTGGCGCGTTGAAAACGCTTTTTAGCCTCACATTTGTGTTAAATTCCTTATTGATGCGCGAAAGCATCTGTGTTGCCAAAAGCGAGTGACCGCCTATATTGAAAAAATTTTGATCCGTGCCAACCTCATTGCGTCCTAATACTTCTTTAAAAATGTCTACCAGTTTGCTTTCGATCCCGTTTTGGGGCTTGACTATTACCACTTCTTCGGCGAAAGCTTCCTGTGGCTCAGGCAGAGCAGCTATATTAATTTTGCCGTTTGTGGTAATGGGAAACTCGCTTACCGCTATAAAACACCTCGGGACCATGTGCTCCGGTAGCCTGAGCGCCAGCGTTTGCTGAACAGTTTCGGTAATGCTGAGCGGATCTGTTTGCAAATAAGCACACAAGGCATTGTTTTTGCCCCTGGTAGCCAGCACAACTTGTTTTACCTGTAACACATCCTTTATAGCTGATTCAATTTCCGACAATTCGACACGATGTCCGTTAATTTTCACCTGCGTATCCTTACGTCCTATAAATTCAAGGTTTAGCTCTGAATTGATACGGGCAAGATCGCCTGTTCGGTAAATACGTTCTGATGGATTATTAGGGTTGAGTATAAACTTTCCCTCGTTTAGTTCGGCGGCATTAATATAACCACGGGCTAGGCCATCGCCGGCCAGATAAAGTTCGCCAACAAGGCCCATGGCCTGTAGTTCAAAACGGTCGTTAAAAATGTAAATTCCTGAGTTTGAAATGGGTTTGCCAACAGGAATTATTTGATAGTTTCCGTCGACTTCAAATGCAGTTGATACAACGCAGTTTTCCGTAGGTCCGTAAGCGTTTATAATGGTAAGATGAGGTGTCGCTTCTTTAACAGCCCTCAGGTGGTCGGGTGATAATACCTCACCACCGATAATAAGCTTTCTGACATTCCTGAACAGCAAGTTATTCTGCTCGGACAGCTTGTGAAAAAGGGCCGATACCAATTGTAAAATAGTGACGTTGTTTTCTTGCATATACCTGTCCAGTTCGGCACTATCCAGCACAATATTTTTAGGAGCGATACACAGGGTGGCACCCTTAAGCAGCGTTCCGAATATTTCCATGACTGACGGATCGAAGGATATTTCTGCAGTTTGTAACCAGCAGTCGTTTGCGGTAACGCTCAGAAAATCGGCATATACCAAGCGTATAACATTATGGTGCTCAATCATAACGCCCTTAGGCGTGCCGGTTGATCCCGAAGTAAACATTACGTTCGACAGTTGGTTAGGGCTTATTTTAACTTTTGGATCGGTATCCGGATAGCCGGTGAGTTGTGAATTATCAAACTGGAATTTTTTCTTCGAAGTCGGCGCTATCCAATTTTTTTTGTCAACTTTCAGGATTACATCATAGCGAAAATCGGTAAGTTCATTAGATACCGTAAATATTTTGCTCGACGAAATTGCTGCCGTTACCCCCTGAATATCATAGCGACAATCATTAAAAAAGGTCCTGGCAACAAAAAGTTCGTTCGAGAAATCAATTTTTGCATTAGCCTGAGGATGGTATTTTTTATATTTTTTTACAGAATCTATCAAGTGGTCGCGGGTGTCAAGGTCCATCACGTCGCCAAAAAAGATAATACCTTTATCACTCAACAAATCGCAAGCCTTTTTGATAATCCGGCGCAGGTAATTTACCCCGTTAAATGCCTGGATAACGCTGTTGATGATGATCACATCAAAATCTTTCTCGTCGAGCGTATCAATATCATCAGCGCCGAGACTTTTTAATTTGATATTGCCAATTCCCTCAGCTGCGCATCGTTGTTCGTTATATTTGGTAATGGATTCAGAAAGGTCTGTTCCATAATAAAACTGAACTTCAGGTGCCAATTTGTACATGGTAATGCCTGATGCGCAACCAATTTCCAGGATCCTTTTTGATTTATCAATGTAAGACTTAAGTTTCAGGTAAGCATTTTCGGCATATTCGTCCATCTCCTTACGGCTGAATTTCTCGCCGTTGTAGCTGTTCGTCCATCCCCCGCCGGCAATGTCATCATCGGCGGTGTCCCCTACGTATTCCCAGAGTTCCTTCTTCATCAGCGGATTAGCTTCTTCCATTACCGCGGCATACTCGGCGGTGTCGGTACACAAAACCGATGTTAACTGCGGACAAAGCCATTGCAGCTGATTTATTTGGCGCATAAACAACTGGCTGCCAATAAGCACGCTTACGTTTGATTTGGTTAGCATAAACCGGTTACGCTCCAATGGATATTCAACGTTTAAAGGTAAATAAGCAGCACCAGCTTTTAGTATCCCGATTATGCCTGTTATCATTTCAACAGAGCGTTCAAAGTATATGGCTACCACATCGTCGCGCCGGGCACCGCGTGCAATCAGCCAGTTGGCAACCTTGTTTGACTGCTCATCAAGCTGTTTGAAAGTGATCTGGTTTCCGGGCGCAACAACGGCTGTTTTGTTTGGATAGTTTTGAGCTATTTCACGAAAAATATCTGGAATACTTTTATCCCTCGGATATTCTTTCGTTGTATTGTTGATTGACTCGTACATCGAAAGAATATCATTCTCAAGCGATAGTGTATTAAGGTTTATACCTGAAAGCTTCATTAAAGTATTTTTTGGGCTATTTGCGGTTAAGACTGGTACATCAGATGCAAAACCTTTTCAGGCCATCGCGGTTTGTTCGGTTTGTGATACCGGTTCAGGTGCGCTTATAAGCTGTAGCAGGCCGGCAAATATTTTATAGAAATTGTTGATGGTTGCTTTGGAGAAAACCCTGGCATCGTATTCAAAAAAGTATCGAAGAATATCGCCCGCCTCTGCTGCAAACAAAGTGAGATCAAATTTGGCTATATTTTTTAATTGCGGCATATCGGTAATTTCAAGCACATCACTATCGATAAAACCTTCGTTATCGATAGTCAAATCTGCAAAACTTTTAAAATCGTACATCACGTTAAAAAGTGGTTGCCTGCTTGAATAGCGCTCTTTACAGAAGTGCTCAACCAGCAGATCTATCGGATAATTAGAGTGATCATAAGCTTCAATGCTGTTTTTGGTAACCCCGTCAATGATTTCGTCAATCGTTTGATCATCATCCAGCACAACTCTTATCGATATGAGGTTAACAAAAAAGCCGATCAGCGATTCCAGATCCGAGTGATTTCTATTAGCATGACCAACACCTATCAGGAAATCGTATTGTCCGCTTACTTTATTGATAAGCAAGCTGTAGGCCGTTAAAACGATGTTTGAAAGCGATGTGTTATGCCTGGCCGCAAGTTTGCGCAAGGCAACTACCTGGGCGGCATCCAGCTCAACTATGGTATAAGGATCATTGATGTCGGCAGCGCTGGCTGCCGATTTGTCGTACGGAAGTTTTACCAGGGCCGGTGTATTGGCGAGTTTTTTGCGCCAGTATTTTTCGTCGTCGCCGGCAATTATTGTGTTATGCCAGGCCGCGTAATCTTTATATTGCAGTTTTAGCGCATCAAACGGATCGGTCAGTTCAACTGTTGAGCAATTGGCATGGTAAGCAGCCATCAGTTCATTCATCAATACCCGCATCGACCACCCATCGGAGATAATATGATGCATGGTTAATAAAAATGCGTAGCGGTTATCTGCAACCTGCAGCAACCCGGCTTTGATTAATGGCTCGCTATCCAGCGCAAAAGTATATTGGAGATATTCTTTAGCTAACGATTCGGCTTTGGCCACTGCATCAACGCTTTTGGTTAAATCTTCATAGCTTAATTTAAACCTGAAATCGCTGAAGGCGGATATCTTTTGTTTGGGTTCGCCATCAACCACAACAAAGTTTGTTCGTAATGTTTCATGGCGTTTAAGCACCACTTCAAAAGCGCGGTTAAGCGCATCGATATCAACATTGCCTTTTAACCAGTAACTGTAGCTTACATTATAGGCACTCTGGTTTTCACCAAACTGGTCAAGAAACCACAAACGTTTTTGAGCATGCGATACAACGTAAGCATCTGCCTGCCCTATAGAAGGGATAGCCTCAAATTTTATCTGTCCGGTTCTGGTAAATACTTCAATGAGGCTTGCTATTGTAGCGTTTTCGAAAACATCGGCCAATTTAACACGGAAGCCGAAGTTTTTAAAAATGCGCGAAACCAGCTGCGTCGCCTTTAGCGATTGGCCGCCGAGTTTAAAGAAATCGTCGTACAACCCTACGCGGGCTTTTTGCAGAATATCCATCCAAAGTATTGCCATTTTTTTCTCGAGTACAGTTTTTGGTGCCACGTACGAGGTATCGGAAGGTTCCTCAAGGGCAAGTTGCACCAGCGCCCGGCGATTTACTTTTCCGTTTGGAAGCAAAGGTAATGCGGCAAGCCATATATATGTATCAGGCAGCATATACGATGGCAGCAGGGCCGAGAGATATGTGTTCATATGTTCATTCGTCTGCCGCTGATCTGATAACAGGTAGGCTATTAGTTGAATATCGCCGCTGTTATTTTTATGAGCAAGTACTATTACATTCTTTATATCCGGGTGCGATTTAAGATTACTTTCAATCTCGCCAGGTTCAATCCGGTAGCCTCTTATTTTCAGCTGACTATCCTTGCGGCCCAGAAACTCGATACTGCCATCGGGCATGCAACGTCCCAGGTCGCCGGTAAGATATATTTTCTCTTTATCGTTAACCGGATGCTGTATAAAACGTGATTCGGTAATATCCGGAGCGTTAAAATACCCCGACGCCAGGCCTTTACCAGCGATTGCAATTTCGCCTGTAAAACCAATTGGCACTGGGTTTCGTCGGTCGTTAAGGATATAGATCTCACTGTTAGTAATCGGATGCCCCAGTACAATCTTATTTTTAAATTTTTGAAAATCATTAAAGTCCATCAGTTTGGCAATAGTGCCAACAGTGGTCTCTGTTGGGCCATAATGATACATGATATTAATCCCAGGCCTGGTTTTATGAAAACAATCTACATCCTCTGTTCTGACGGGCTCGGCACCAATAACGATGAGTTTAAGATTAAACTCGCTACACTTTTCGTCAAAGTCCGTATCGTTAACAATCACATTTAAACCGGAAGCGGTTATTTTAATGTAATCAACCTGGTATTCTATTAGTTTGCTAATTACTTCAGCCGACTCAAAGTATTCACTCTCTTTCAAAATACAAAGCGTTTGGCCAAATAGCAGGCTCGGCCATAATACGGTGTAGCTAACATCAAAGGCAATTGTGGATGTCAACAGGCTACTCCAGTTGGTTTCCGATCCGCTTTTTCTGAAAAACCAGTGAGCATAATTAAAAATGGCCTCGTGCGAGATCAGAACAGGCTTCGGCTCACCTGTTGAACCCGATGTATAAATGATGTAAACGGGGTCGTTACCTTTTATATTAACATTGAGATTAGCATCGTTATAAGCGCCGAGCGAAATATTCGAGTCGTGGTAAACAATTTGCGGTACAGTGGCAACGGGCAGTTCCCTGGCAACAACCAGAGCTTTTGCTTCCGACCGATCCATCATCAACTTAACCCTTAACACCGGGCAGGTAACATCCACAGGCACATAAACGCAGCCCGCTTTTATGATGCCCAGCATGGCAATGATTTGGTGATGCGAACGCGGCATCAGCAATCCAATTTTATCACCATTAGTAACGCCGTAATTAGCAATCAAAAAGTGGGCAAACTGGTTGGCGATCCGGTTTAATTCGTCGAATGTTAAATCAATGCCTTCATATCTGAGCGCTATTTTTTTCGGAAATTGCCGCGCATTTTTTTCAAATGCATCCCGGACATTAACAAAAGGCAAGCTGCACTTATCGCTATTGAAAACGTTCACCATAAGGCTCAGTTCCTGCAGACTTGCGTTAAAAAGTTCGGTTACGGGGCAATGGTTATTTTCAATAATTTTGGCGGCCAAATCAGTGACTTGGTTTACCATAATTTCAACAGCGCTTTCGTTAAACGCATTTGCGTTATAACTAAAGTTGACCCTAAGAACATTGCCATTTTCCAAGCAGCTAAGTTTTAAATCAAAGGCGCTGCTTATATTAATCAACTGGGTAATGGAAAAATCATTTACAACATCTTCGCCCGGATCGATTGTATTATATTCAAACTGGTAATTTAAATAGGTACTTTTACAGTTTGTAACTGCGCTTTTAAAATATTCGTCAAAACCGGTTAAAGTTTCCAGATCGGCTTTAACATTAGCCAAAATGCTCTGGAACGAATCATTTTCGGTGCCTTTGATAAGCAACGGCAAGGTTTGTGCAACCGGCCCGATTACATCATTAAGCTCGTCGTACCAGCGCCGGTTATTGATATAGCCTACACTCAGTTTTTCCTGTCGGGTTTGTTGCTGAAGCATAATTCCGTAGCAAGCCAGGAGTATGGTTTGCAGATCTGTATCCAGCTCGGCGGCCAGTATTCTCAGTTGCGGCAGCTGTTCTGCGGTTATTTCAAAACCAGCATTTTTGATATCGGTAAGCGCGTTATTAACTCCCCTATTACGACAAGCGAATGCGGATTGGGAAATATCGCTAACTTTAACGGCGTCAGATCCCCAAAAACTTTCGGCCTCCTCACTGCCGACATCTAATAAGTTAGCGTGCCATTCAGAAAAATGATAGTACTGGATGTTTTCGTTATCATTGTTGTCTTCCGAATTGCTGCAGCTGATCAATATCTCCCTGGCAATATTTTGCAGCGACAAACTATCAGTTGCTATTGCGGGTAATGCTATAGTGAGCAATTGGGCATTTTCTCCACAACCATGTAATGATATAAAGAGCGGCTTACCGGCATCAGGTTTAAACCCTACAAGCGCAGTTTTTACCTGCTCAACGCTTTCGGTAATAGCCGTTTTTGTAATGTCGGTATCGGTATGATCTAAAAAAGTAAAGGATGCATCTTCATCAATGTTTTGTACGGGCAGTTCAAAGTCAGGAAGCATGACATAGGTTGTTCTGAGTATGCTATGGCGAAGTACTACTTTTTGAACACTCTTAAGCAAGTTGCTTTTATCCAGGATGCCGTTAACAATCGCCTGGCAATAACAATAGCCTCGAAAATTGCTCCCCCAATACAACCGTTGTGAGTTTGATAATGGGAACTGTGCAATTACCTGTTCGTTCATTTCCTTTAAACTTTTAGTTGATAAACCTTATTTGGCTGGAACGCCCTTTACAATAAACTTAAGCGACTCGAGGTTCTTTTTCTTAGCAAGCTGCTCCCTTTGTTTTCCAAGTTTATGTTCATTATCATTCATCCTGACGATGATCTCGTCCAGCGACAGCTCTCCGATTGCTGCGATATTTTCGAAAAGGTATTCGAAGTCGGCTTTAATTTTATTGATGGTGACTGTATTGAAAAGTTGTTTATTGTAAGCGATATCAAGGATAAAATCTTCCGCATTATCCATGATCTTGAACCATATATCGGCCTTTACCAGGTTGAAGCCACTGCTAATATTGCTGATCTCGATATCCTTCAAACCACCGGCCTGCAGGTTAAGTTCATTTTCTTTTATATAGGTAAAGCCTATATCAAATAGCGGGTTGCGGCCAGGTTCCGTTTTAACGTCAATATCCTCAAGAAGTTGATCAAAAGGATAAGTTTGATGTTTGAGTATTTGTATGAAGCAAGCCCGCACATCGTCTAACAAAGTGTTAAAGCTTTGTTGCCTGTTAAACACGCTTCGTATAGCTACAGTATTTACATAAAAACCCACCTGATTTTCCAGATCAGGATGTTCGCGCCCGGCAACCGGCGAACCTATGGTTATATCGTTCTGCCCGGATTGTTTAGAAAGTACCAGATTTAACAGTGCAACAAATGTCATAAACAAAGTTGTGTCGGCGGCTTTGCTTACTTGTTGTATCTGCGCTAAATTTTGTTTATTAACATTGATTGCCGTCAAATCGGCCTCGAAGGCTCTGTAATGCGGACGTGTATTGGCTCCCTGCAAATCAAGTCTTGGCGATGTGGTTCTAAATTGGTCCGTCCAGAATTTTCGGTTGCCATCGTTGCCTGAATCGGCCAGCTGTTTATTCTGCCAACCTGCATAATCCTTGTATTGAATTTTAAGCGGACTTAATTCGACCGGCTGGTTATTTGCCAGCGCGTTGTAAATCTTAAACAACTCCCCGGCGATGATTTCCATCGACCATGCATCAGACGCAATGTGGTGAATATTGAAACTTACATAATACCTGTTATTTGTAAGTTGTATGCAGGCGGTTGTGAATACCTCCCCTTTTTCCAGGTCAAAGATATGGTTCGATTCCGTAGCCATAATTTCCAGCGCTTCCCGTTCGCTGTTAACTATATTGCGCAGATCGATGAATTTAATTCTATGCAGGTCTGCGTCAAAATCGTCTACAGTTTGCTGAGGTGTCCCGTTAACCACCACAAAAGAAGTTCGCAGCATTTCATGTCTTTTAACAATGGCTTGAAAAGCTGTTTGTAATAGCTCAAAGTTTAAATTTCCGCTGAACACATAAGCGCTGCTTACGTTGTAAAGCGCTTTTTCCTTTTCAGAGTTGTGAAGTATCCAGGCCCTTTTTTGCGAACTCGACAGATCATAGTATTTTTTTGTAGCTAATTGCGGTATGGCCACATATTTTTGCTTTTGTGCGTTGGTGAGGTGACGGGCAATTGCTTCGACAGTTTTATTATTGATGATTACATCCAGCTTAACCAACAGGTCATACTGCTTAAAAATGCGCGATATCATCAGTAAAGATTTCAGCGAATTCCCGCCTACATCATAGAAAGACACCTTGCGACCTATATTTTTAATTCCAAGCACATCTTCCCAAATAGCTTCCAGTTCCTTTTCCATTTGTGTTACCGGGGCCTCGTAAACAAACTGTTTATTGATCAGGCCATCAGGCTTGGGGAGCGCCTTTTTATCGATCTTACCGTTAATTGTAAGTGGAAAATTATCCAGTCGTTCAAAAAATGTCGGAATTAGGTTGTAAGGTAAATCCTTTTCCAGGCTTGATTTAATTTGATTATCATCCAGTGGCTTGCCTATGTAGTAGCAGATAAGCTCGTACTGACCGTCCATGTTTTTAAAAGGTACAATGATGGTTTCCTCCACACCATCGATACTTAAAATGGCTTGTTCTATTTCTTTAGGTTCGATGCGAACGCCATTGATCTTAATCTGATCGTCAATACGGCCGATGATCTCTACGCTGCGATCTTTGAGATATTTGCCGATATCACCTGTTTTGTAAATGATATCTGCTCGCGGGTTAAGCGGATTCTGAACAAAAACGATATTGGTCAACTCCGAATTGTTATAATAACCCTGGGTAATATGGGGCGATTTGATAAACACTTCGCCAATTTCGCCAATGCGGCAAAGCTGGTTATTATTAATAATGATTATAAATGCCTCATCAATTGGTTTACCAACGTGCAGCGGCTGCGAGGCGCTACCCGTTACTTCGCCAATACGATGGAAGGTTTTAGCGAGTGTTGTTTCGGTTGTGCCATACATGGTAACCAGTTCCACGTGTAGGCCCACGGCATCGTACCAACTTTGTACATCCTTGTTGTAAAGTTGCTCGCCCGCCATGATGATATATTTTAAATCGGGAAGTTTTTTTGTGCCTATATTTGCGATCAACGAAAGCTCTCTGGTTAAAAGCCTGAATAACGATGGCACGCAATGGATCAAATTGATTTTGTTTTTTTCAAGCCAGCTGATCAGAGCCGCCATATTGAGCCTAACCTCTTCGGTTGGAATAAATACTGTGCCGCCGGTGGTTAATGCACTAAAAATATCTCTCAGCGACGCGTCAAAAGTTATGCTTGTTAACTGGCTTACACGAAATGTACAATCAATATTAAATTCCTTTGTTTCCCAGTTAATAAAATTAGCTAAGCCCTTGTGGCTGCCTAAAATAAGTTTACCAGCACCGGTAGTACCCGATGTTGAAAAAATATAATTGCTGTCATCAAGGCCAGGATTAAACTTTTTATCGTCCACATTAATTTGCGGTTGGCATAGTGCAAAAATGTCGTCCTCCTCGTTTTTCCGATAAAGTTCAAAGCCATTTTCTGTAATATTTACAAGAGTGGTAATGCTATTGGGGATGTTTTTCAGAACGTCATTAAAATCATTAAATAAAGTCGAGTTGGTAACGGCCGCACCGCATTGGCTCTGTTCAAATATCTCTGTAAGGCGCCTTTTGCCAAAACTCCTGTTTAGCGGCATGTAAATACTGCCTGATTTGAAGTTGGCAAGTATCACAGTAACGAGGTTTATTCCTGATTCCATATACACCCCTACAACCTTATCCTTGCAGATGCCTGCGTTTACTAAAAAATTTGCAAGCGCATCGGCCTTCGCATTCAGATTTGCATAAGTAATGCTTGATCTTTCTTCTTGCACGGCAACATTGTTCGGGTTTATTTGTGCCTGTTGTTCAAAAATCGTATGAATAATTGAAGCCTTCATCCTGGTTTTTTTGAATAATAATTTAAGTAGTTTAATTTACCCAGAGGGGACAAAAGAATGTCTTATTAAGCAGTCACGTACGTGCCGTCGAGCGGCCATTGTTTGTAGTCGTTTTTCCAGATGCGGCTCAAATCTTTTTCGAGTAATGAAAAAATGCTGGAGTCGCGCTCCATATTCTTTCTAACCATTACGTGGTTGGCGTGAAAATCCTTGATAGTGCTATCAAAAGGCATATTGCCAAAATCATAGAACCTCACTGCACCATTTACATCCCTCACGTTGATCACCTTATTTTTGTTATAAATATTTGGCGACCATGGGATATCAATAATTCCCTGATCAACAGCCTTTAACGCCCCGAGTACAATTTGTCCATTTCCCAGTTCGATAATAACATTCATCAGTTGGGAAACTTCGCGCCTGATGACGCTTTTTTCAACATCGAGCTGGTTTTGGTTCACCGTATTTATGTTGGCAAGCAGCGTTGCCTGTTTACATAACTTAACGGCCTTGGCGTTGTCAAACCTGTCGGGGATTTTGATGGCCTCGGCAGCTGTTTTGACCATAACCTTAGTTGCCGATGCCAAGGTAGCCGTGATTGCCGACTGAAAGATAAGCTGTTCAGCCTTCTCATAATCGGCCGGAAAAGCTGCCATAAACTGATGAAACACCGTGGTAACTTTACAACGAAATTTCTCTTTGTTTAAATAATGATTTACCAGTTTGTCCATCATTTGTATGGCGGCAATGTCCTGCACACGGTTACCCTGTTCGGCATAACCAACTGAAATACTCTTAACACCTTGCTGAGCGCTGGCAATGGCCTGCACAATATTGATTACTATAGCAAGCGAAGGTTCTATCAGGGTTGCAGTAAGTACTCCAAAGTACTCACGGTTAATATGAATTCCATGCCAATCTGCATAAAGCGTGCATAATCTGTCAATATATTGCCAGTATTTTAACGATGTTGAAGGACTGGTTAATTTATCATAAGGCAGGCAATAGCATAAAAAGCCCCCTTCAACAGCAGTTATACCCGCATTTAATGCAACTTCATAAGTAAAGCGATGGTCGGGTCCGCCGCCCCGGAGCTGAAACGGACTGTTAACCGATGTCACCAGCCTATTCACCTCTTTTACCCCATAAATGGGAATAGGGAATCCGTTAAGCTGCGATGTTTTACGCTCAATGCTCATTTCAACACCCAAACGGGCTTTATCATACATCCCTGAACGGGATGCGGCATCAAGCTGAACCGAACTGATATCGCTACCCTCCTGTTCTAAGAATTTTAGTTTTGAAATTTGCTGTTCAATATCAGCCACTCCTGTTCGCGGCTGAAACAGCGGCGAACCATTGGCAAGTTTGTTTTTCCACAAACGGTAATCAAGCGTATTAACCGGGTTAACCTTGTAACCAATGCCAACAACGTCTTTACCCGTTGGCCATTCTGTAAGCACATCAGCGCGTTGCTGATCTAACTCCTCACGGGTTAGCTGCCGGTTTACAATGTTAAAATCCATTTTAACATGCCCGGCGGTTTCCGTATGCTGCTGGCCGACCTGCTTTTTTGATATTTCAAAACGATAAAGGTCCTGGGTAATATTTTCTAAAACCTGTGCAAAGCTTATGGGCCGCGGATACACACCGGTAAACCCCATATTGATAAACTTTTTCTTGATATGAAAATCAGATTCACTTACAGAAAGGCTTCCGCCCAGATACCAAAGCTTAGTGCTATTATCAGATAGTTGAAATGCCGAAAGCTTTGCAGCAAAATCATGCAGATACAGTTCGGCGTGGCCGTTCTTGTTTGATATCATGATCACATCTGCATGCCTCGCCTCCTCAAAAAAACGATCTATTGAATTACGTATCCCGATATTTTTTACATGGAATTCTGCTTCAATAAATCCCAGCTCAAGAAGCCTGATACCAACCGAGTGCGCATCGTCGCCTATACCACCAATCAACAGCCTGTATTTATGTTGCATATCTAAGTTTATGATAATTATCTGTTATTGATTTTGCAAGAAGTTCGAACAGATCTATAGCCCCGCCCCCACAAGCCTCCTTATCTAAAAGCAGCGGAACTTCTGAGCATGCACCTACAACCACGTCGGCGCCGCGGTCAAGCAGTACCTTTACCTGGTAGCTAAATCTATTCTTTATATGGTTGCTCACTATCCCTAATTTGGCGCATTGGTATACGGGGTAATTGAAATACTGCTCCTGCTCCTGAGGGTTTATAGAGATAACCTTATAACCCAGGGGCTCAAAAAAATCATCAAACAACCGCGATATTAAGAGCCCCGACGACCCGATAAGGCCTATCGTTTTTACGTTTTTTTTATATAGATAATTGTCGGCAAGTTCCTCCTTCAGGATATCAAGCGGATGAATAAAGGTTGCATTTGAATATATTGCAACATCTTTATGAAAGAAATAGGCAGTCATACAAGCCATTACAATCCTATCCACACCACAATCGTTCAATAATTTAACCGATTTTAAAATTTCAGCAACAGGCGAAGAACCACGCCCTAAAATAGCTTCGGTACGATCAGGTATGCCGGAATTGTTATGTATGATAATTTCAGGATACTCCTGATCAGTTGTGGCGCTTGAAAGGTCGATAATACGCTGAAACAGCCAGGCCCCCGCCTGAGAACCCATCCCGCTGATGATACCTAACTTTTCCATTAAGCAAAATCAGGCATGTCAAATACCTCAAGAAATATGTTGAATGTCAGCACAATCATTAGCAGATCACTGTCGTAAGGCAGGTTCAGTTTAAAATTGGGTGCGCTGTAACGTTTCTTCAAGCGCTCAATAGTATCGGGGTTAAAATACCCTTGTCTTTTGATGCGATCGTATGATAACATATCATTAACCCATTCGATATTGTTGTTCAGCAATTGGTGACTGCCTGGCGCAATCCAGCTAAATTTTTGACGATCAGTAATATCTGACGGAATATAGCGCTTGCCTACTTCTTTAAGGATGTACTTTTCAACCAACCCTTTTAATTTTATTTCGGGATGAATTGTCTTCACAAATTCAATCAGGTTGATATCCAGAAACGGATAGCGGCCCTCAACCGAGTTGGCATAATTTACCCTGTCGGCATGATCAGAGATCAGGTGATCTGAAAGGCGAAGCTTAAGGTCAAGATATGAGCGTTTATGGAACGGATGACGCCCATTAAGTTTTGATTTATCAATTTCAAGCCGACCAAGGCATTCAAAATCATTATAAACCTTGTTTAATTTATCTGAATACAAGGCTCTGGTGGTATCTTTAAATTCAACGTGATTAATTTCGTAAAAGAAGTTCGGGTCACCCCAAAGTTTTTTGCGCTGCTGATCTTCCAGCATTTCCTCCAACGTTTTGTCAGTATTTTGCATCCTGCGCTGCACGTCAAACTTATAACCTACATAACCGCCAAAAAATTCGTCAGATCCCTCGCCCGACAAGATTACCTTAACATTACTGTTTCTAACAGCTTTCGATAACGCAAGCGAACAGGTATTATAGCTTTCTTTTAAAGCGCCTTCAGAATGGTAAATGGCGTCTTTAAGTAAATCGGCCACTTTCAGCCAGTCAAATTCGATTTCGTTGTGAATAGAATCGAGGTTCCGTGCCATCAAACGCTGATATTTACGTTCGTCGTGCTCGCTGTCTTCCACGCGCGGGTATCCGATTGAAAATGATTTATACTGAGAATCCGGATTTACCTTTTTCATCACCGCACCAACCAGGGATGAATCCAGGCCGCCGCTCAAGTAAAAGCCAACAGGTACATCGGCGTTAAGGCGATATTTAACCGAATTGATTAACAGATCTTCAATTTGATCTATATAATAGGATTCCGGTTTGCAATGGCATACCGCAGAATCAATCGGGTAGTTCAAATCCCAATATTGGTGATCAGACAGGTTGCCATCCTTTACCCTTAAAAAATGACCAGGTTTTATGCTGATAATGTTTTTAAAGAAGGTAGTAGGGCTTACAATGCCGGGGAAGGAGAAAAGCTGGTCGAGAGCTGTTAAATTAACTTCCCGTTTCACGCATGGATGCCTGATGATAGCCTTGATTTCAGAACCAAAGATCAGCGAGTTATCGGCAATTGTGTAAAAAACAGGACAGATTCCAAATTGGTCGCGTGCTAAAAATAACTCCTTTTTTGCCTTGTCAAAAATGCAAAAAGCGAACTGGCCGTTCAACCGGTTGATGAAATCTATCCCGTATTCGTCGTACATATGAACTATCACTTCAACATCGCAATGCGTTTTAAAGTGATAGCCCTTGTCAATTAATTCTTTTCTAAGTTCCTTATAATTGTATATCTCGCCGTTACAAATCGTTACAACGGACTCGTCACGATTATAAAAAGGCTGCTGGCCGTGGGCCAGATCGATAATACTCAACCTTTTAAAACCAAGCCCAAGGTTGTCAAGTACCACGTAGGCAGCATCGTCCGGGCCGCGGTGAGCTATCCCTTCGGCCATTGTTTCCAATATATTGACGTCGGCTTTTGCGTCGGGATTGAATTTATAAATACCTGTTATTCCGCACATTGATAAGATGATTGTAAATTTTTAACTTGCCATTGATACTACTATTTGCCTATCGCCCTTATAAGCTTTTCTGCCGTGAGCAACCAGCATATTTTCAACCACCACGATATCGGCCTTTTCCCAAGGGCGTAAAATCACCTCTTTATCGATAGTATCGATAACCTCTTTTATGGTTGAGTCGGGAATTTTTGTACCGTCGCCGAACGAGGCGTATAGCGGCAGATCCTCTTCCACGCCATCAGCCATCAGTAACAGCACCTCGTAAAGTTCCTTTCTGAAATGAGATGGATGATATTGGTCAACCTGATTGAACCAAACCTTTTCGCCGGTTAACGGGTGTATCCTTGTTGCAGGTCTAACGTGGGTCAACTTTATTGCGCCGTCTTTTTTCCATTTATAATCGATTGACATCGCATTGCAGTGGCGCTCAACTTCTTTCAAGTCTTCAGTATAAAAGGTTTGTTGCCACGACGGGCCCATGCCCTCGCCGTTGTGCAGATTGCGTACGTACCTAACCTGTTTTCGTTCAAACTCTTCAAGCAAATCCGCATTCATCCGGTTATAAATTTTGCGACTATCGGCCAGCGGCGTTTCGCCGCCTTCCCCTGGAGATATGATACAGCCAAAAAATAACCTAGAAGGCCATTTCTCCGAATACGATAACTCATTATGCAGTGTAATATCAAATTTCTGATCGTATTCAGTTGAAATGTAAACATGCCCCTGCAAGTTACGGCGAGGGTAGTTACCATCAACATAGTCCCTGAACTTACCTGCTATAGAACCGGTTAACTGCTCAAACTTTGAAACAGTATCCACATTGGTACCTTTAATTAGGATAGCACCCTTATCGTACAAAACACGGTCAATGAAATTGCTGTTATTGTTATACCATTGGGCAATCTCTTCTACATGGGGGGTACCTTCAAAAGTTATTACAAAAGGGAACGCCTGTTCATCAAATACAACTTTCATATTAATTAAGTAAGTTTCTTTATTAAAAATATCGTACAGCGCAAACAGGCGGTACAGATCAGATTGTGTTGAGAGTGTTCACATAAACGTCCCAGTAATGTGGTGTAAAATTATCGGCAAGAGTTACGTTTGAAATCTCTGCATAAATACTTTCGGCATTTTTGCTGTTTGAACATATAACCAGCAATAGCTCTTGTAACGGGTATAGCGAGGTGAAACTCTGCCATCCGTCATCTCATGTCTTTCTTCAAAATATGCCCGGCCATAAGTTGTATTTACGGTTTGCAGCTCTAGTGCATATTGCAGGTCGCTGGCCGACGCAAATGTGTTTATCGCCATGTGGGGCCAAAGATTTCGTTAATCGATGCGGTCTTAAGTAAGCGTCCAGCTAATAGAGCAGCCTCGAACGCGCAAAAATCGTCAACGGTTGTTTTTTAAAAATCGGGCGCCTAACGCTTTAATTTTTCTTTGTTTTTTGGTGATCACATTGTCGGCTATATGGGCGCTGCAATATTATCGTCGGTATAATCCTGCCAAATAAAGCTGCTCAAGTTCGTTCTTGTGGGATAAAAAACAAGTTCGGCAGCCAATTGCTCAAAGCTTTTACCGGTTGCCTTTTTAAATATTGCTGAAGCAACATAGCCTCGCACGAGTAAAAGAATTTCGAGCCCGGTTTAAACTTAAATTTCAATTGTTTATCAGGCTCCATCAATCTCCGCTAAGGCAAGCCTGAAGTATGCATCGGGCACATCGTGGCAGTAACCAGCCTGAAGTATTCATACCCTTCAATGCGGCTCATATCTTCGTACCAGGCGTTGTCGCCAACTTCAGCTCCATTCTCGCCGGACATAGCGGCAAACGCTCATCTAAACTAATAATACTTTGCTCGGCCAACTTTAGCACCACCAAAGCAAAAATTACCTTACTGAGTGAGGCAACGTGAAAGATGGTGTTTTGCCTAGGCTCACGAGTATCGTATCATTTATATCCAAATGTCTCATTGTAAATGGTACGCCCGTTATGCTGAATTTTGACCGCCATACTGTGTACCTTGTTGCAAAATAACCAAGCGGGCAATTTCTCAGCTTATTTGCGCAGCGCTCACTAATGTCCTGTTTAAACGTCGAATCATCTCGCTCCGTTGGGTGATGATGATTTACTGCGAGTTTGGGCGGTGTTTATATGGCTTCGCCAGCTTTGTCACATCCGGACAATTTGACAACTGTTTAGCATCCTGAGAGGAACTGATTTAAACATTTATTAATGTCAGATCATTTCCTAAGGCTAAAATACAACTAAAAATATAAATCAAAATAAATTTTATAATTTTTATTTTTATTCAAAAAAGTAAAATATAAAAACACTTATCATTTTATTCAGCTTTGCCAGCTCGGTAACATTTAATTTAATTACCCTCTTATTTATAAAATTAAACATTTCGATCGTTCACAATCGTATATTCATCCTTTACATTGCTAATAAACAATTAAAAAATATAAATTCATTTTAATTTATATCTTTTATATTTCAATATAGAACGCTAAATTTTTTGTAGAAAAAAAAATCTAAAAGCAAATTATGGCAAAAAAGTGCAATAATTCTGTACATTTCATTTAAGGGCGCTATTGCACTTTAAAAAGCAGCTTATATATTGGGCGTTAAGGGCGAAAACTAATATTTCAGCTGTTAGATTTTATAGAAATTAAACAGTTAACATGGCCTGCATAAAGCTTGCCGATTCCTTGTCCTCATCAACCGATTCAAGTAGGTTTATATCAGCGAGCGGCGTGTTTGGCGACTCGATTGCCAACCTGATGATGTGAAGCAAATTAATTTTAATGTTCTCAATGGCAGCCGGCGAAAATCGATCTGTACTATATTCAATCGTTACAATACTTTTATTAAGTACCGCAGGCGACAAATCGAATGTAAGATCAACCTTACTGGTTTGATTGCTCAGCGGACGGTGTTTAACCTGCAATTCACTCAATTTATTATCATTTACCGGCACCAAGGTTTGCGATTGCACCAGAATGTCAAACAAAGCCAGGTTTTTCTTTTGTTCCGCTAGGTCAAGCTGGTCTGTAATCAGGTCGATAGGGTAAAGCTGATGTTCGTATACCTCAAAAACTGTTTTTCTTATCTTATTGAGCAAGCTCAGCACCGTTTCATCAGCATCGATTAAGGTACGCACCGGCAGTACGTTAACGTAATTACCTATCTGGTTTTCAAGATCGAAGTGATCACGACCTGCAACCGGCGAACCTACAATCAAATCGGATTTACCTGTAAATTTATTAAGTAAGATATTGATGAAAGTCAAAAACGATATGAACTCTGTGGTGCCATGCTGCTGATTTAATTTCCTGATCTGCTCGGTTAACGCGGCATCCAAGTCAAACGACAGTATATCCCCGCGAAAACCAAGGTTATCCTGCGGCGACAGATCTGCTGGAAACTGTACAAGCGATAAGTTTCCTGATAATTTTTGCGCCCAAAAATCTTTCAGCTGTTTTTCCTTATCACCGCTTAAATTAGAGTTTAACCAGGCGGCATAATCCTTGTACTGTACCGTCAGTGGCAGTAAGCGTTCGGCGCTTCCATTTTTGATCTTGTTATACAGCCAGGTTACTTCATTAATCAAAACCATTACCGACCAGCCATCTGCTATAATGTGGTGAATACCAAATAACAACATGTGCTCATCCTCTGCCACCCTGGTCAGTACTAACCTTAACAAAGGGCCCTCTTCCAGGTTAAAGTAGTGATTACATTCTGTTTCGATATATTCATCCAGCGGGAGGGTAAGTACATCGCGGTAAACAAACGGAATATCAATCTCCTCATGAATTTTCTGCATCGGGCCATTGCCTGTTAGTGAAAACGTCGTACGCAGGGATTCATGCCTTACAACCAATTCGTGCACGGCCTTTTTAAACGCGGCCACATTAAGTTTACCATAAAGTGTAAACGTCGAATTGATGTTATAAGCCAGCAATCGCTCTTCCTGCTGATCCAAAAACCAAATCCCTTTTTGCGCATGCGATAAATCGTAATATTCCTGTTGCGGCACCTTCTCTATCCGTTTAAAAGCAGTCACTTTTTTGGTTGATAACAGGTTAGCCAGTTTCTTGATGGTAGGATTATCAAAAATTTCCTTAAGGGTGATCTCAATACCAAGATCTTTATAAATACGCGATAAAACCTTGGTTACGCTTAAGCTGTGACCACCAAGCTCGTAAAAAAAATTATTGATGCCTATCTTTTTTAGGTTAAGTACATCAGCCCAGATTATGGCCAGTTTTTGTTCAAGCGGAGTTTGAGGTTCTTCAAATTTCAACTGCTCATACAATAGCTCCTCGGGTTTAGGCAAAGCACGCTTGTCAATCTTTCCATTCAGATTGAGTGGAAACTCTGGCAAATGGATATAAAAGGACGGAAACATATACTCAGGCAGATAGGCAGTGAGATAATTTCTCAGGTCTTCCTTTTCGAAATAGGCGTCGCCGGTATAATAGCAAGCCAGGATATAATCGCCTTCGGGATTTTTAATTGCGACAACAATGGCTTGTTTAACATTTTCGTAGCTCATTATCGCCTTTTCAATTTCCGGTAATTCAACGCGGTTACCGCGGATTTTCACCTGGCTGTCCTGCCTGCCGGTAAACACGATAAGACCATCTTCGGTATATTTTGCAAGATCGCCGGTTTGGTAAACAATGTCCTCGTAATCATTATGCAAAGGGTTTTGAATAAATTTTTCGGCGGTCATCTGCGGTTCCTTGTAATAACCTTTAGACCTGAACGGCGTTTTGATATGAATTTCGCCAATAACGTTTTCACTGCATAACAAACCGTCTGCGATGATTAGTATTGATGTATTTGGCAATGGTTTACCTAGTGGTATAATTTCATTAGGCTGATATTCCGCCTCATGAATACGGTTACAAATTTTAGCCAGCGTGGTTTCAGACGGGCCGTACAAATTTGCGAGGGCGGCTTTATTACCACCGATAGAACGCCAGTCGGTTAAATCCCTTCCAAAAAGCGCTTCGCCTGCAAACAATATATTTCGCAGCGATTGCATACTTTCCCCTAACGTTTCATTATTCTTAACCTCACGCATAAGTTGGCGGAAGATAGACGGTATGGGATGAAACAAGTTGATCTTCATCTGCCCTAACCATTCCAGCAGCTTGAGCGGTTGCGCTTTTACATCTGGCGCCGGAACACATAAAGTTCCGCCTGCCAGCAGCGGTGCAAACATTTCGCGTAGGTTAAGATCAAACGATGGTCGCGCTAAAACGCAGCCCCGGGTTGATGAATCCAAGTTAAACTCGCCTACTTCCCAGTGTATAAAGTGGCTCAGGCTTTTATGTCGACCTTCAATCATTTTAGGATTTCCGGTTGAACCCGACGTGTTTACGAGGTACATGCTATCGTCGCCGGAGACGATAGGTTTCACTGGTTCGTCGATAAATTGCATGCTACCGGCGAAAGCAAATTCACTCTGGTTGAAAACGTACTGCTTATAAATAGTGTCATTTTCTGTTACAACTATGATTTTTTCGACAAACGCGTTATCACCATTAACAATGCCAAGTTCTGTCAAAATATTCAGGAACGATGGCAGATTATTTTCATTTGTTACCACAATGCGGGGCTTAACATGGTTAAGGATATATTCCATCCGCTTGATAGGATACTCCGTATCGAGGGCCATAAAAATTCCACCTGCTTTGTTAATGCCAAGTACTGTACTTATATAGCTGGCACTGCAATTTAAAAAGACACCTATTTCTTGCCCTTTTGTTATTTGCTCTTCAATAAGGCAGCGGGCCATCCTGTTTGAATTGCCAATGAGTTCGTGATAAGTGGTTTTGCGTCCCGGTTCTTCAACGGCAATGGCGCCGGAATGCTGTAGCCCCACGGTATCCAGTACCGAGAATAATACTTTTTTGTCCATCATTTTATAATTTAAAATTCTTCGCCGATCAGTTCTTTAACGTCAATTAGTGCCGGCACGGAAGTTTTGCCGGATAGTTTCCATAAAATATCGTTTAGTGTTTGGTCTGTATCTTTTACAATTTCAGTTATTAATGCCTGCGTTTTATTTGCCATACCCTCAATAGTTGCGTGATTAAATAAAGCCGTACTGTATTCAATAGCGATTTCCAGTTCTGTTTTTTCGTTGATAAAAAAAGTCAGATCAAACTTGCTTATACCCTCGTCAACCGAAACATCACCGATGGTTAAATGCTCATTAACCTCGTTGTGGGTATTGACGAGGCCGTCGTTATTTAAAACCAGCAGTACATCATACAATGGGTTGCGGTTTTCAATCTTCTCTGCTTTCAGATCTATCAGGATTTGTTCTATCGGATAGGCCTGCGCGTTAAAGCCGTCGAGCACTGTTTGTTTAACACCGAATAAACATTCGCCGAAGGTATCTTTGCGGTTAAGCACATTCCTGAGTGCTATACTGTTTAGGAAAATGCCGATAACGGTTTCCAGGTCGGTGTCGTTCCTGTTAACTATGGTTGTCCCTACAATAATATCATTCTGACCGCTGTAGCTGTACAGTAATACATTGATTAAAGCCGTGAAGAACATAAACAAGCTTACTTCCTGCTCGCTGCAAATCTGTCTGATCCGGTCTGACTGTTCCTTGCTCAGTGTAAAGCGCAGCTTGTCGCCCTCATAGCTGCGGATGCTGCCCCGCGGGTAATCAAGCGGCAGGTTCAGCAGCGGCAGTTCGCCACCTAATTGCTGTTGCCAGTAATCGCCGTGGGATTTCATCTCCCCGCTTTCCAGCTGGCTGTTGTGCCAGGCGGCATAATCCTTGTATTGAACCTTCAGCGGCTCCAACAGGTTATCCCCGCCCTGGCTGTATGAACGGTATAGCTCCAGGATTTCCCTGACCAGCAAACCCATCGACCAGCCGTCGCTTATGATGTGGTGCATCGTAAAAGGAACAGGTGCTGCCGCGCATCCAGCTTTAACAATTTTGCCCGCAGCAGCGGCCCCTCATGCAGGTTGAACGGCCTGGAAAACTCCGTGGCGGCGTAGTGCCTGATCAGGCTTTCGCGGTTGCCTGTTAGGCAGATGCTTGCGCTGATGTCTTCTTCTTCCAGTTTAAAGCCAATCTCTTCATGCACCTGCTGCCGGGGTTCGCCGGCAACCACCTGGAACGTGGTCCGCAGAATCTCATGGCGGGAGATGATCGTTTGGAATGTTTTTAACAAAGGCGTCCTTGTCCAGTTCGCCATTCAGCAGGCACGAGGCCGGCATATTGTAAGCTATCATCTCATCCGTGCTCTGGTCAAGCACCCAGATCAGTTTCTGCGCGTGCGACAGGGCATAGTGCTCCTGACGCGGCAGCGGGCTGATTTGCCGGTAACTACCCTGCTTGCGGCCGGAAAGGTATGCCGATAACCGGCTGATGGTAGGGTGTTCAAAAAAAAAATCTTTCAGGCTCAGTTCCGTACCTACCTCACTGAAGATGCGCGATACGGCCTTCGTTGCAGTAAGGCTATGCCCCCAAGATCGAAAAACGAGTTGTTAACGCCAACCCTGCCCAGTCCCAGCAGTGATGACCAGATATTCGCCAGCTGTTCTTCTAACGCGTTCGAGGGCGCCTGGTAGGCTACCTTTTTTCATATAGCAGGTCTTCCGGCCGGGGCAGCGCCTTGCGGTTCACCTTGCCGTTCAGGTTCAGCGGAAACTCGTCCAGTTGGCAAAAATAAGAGGGATGCATGTAATCGGGCAGGTGCGCTTTCAGGTAGTTGCGCAATTCATCGTCGTCTATCGCTCCCGTGGCTACATAATAGCACGCCAGCACATCACTTTCGTCGGCGCCTTTGATGGCTATCACCACCGCCTGGGAGATGCCCGGGTAGCCGTGCAGCACGCGCTCCGTTTCTGAAAGTTCTACCCGGTTACCCCGGATCTTTACCTGGCTGTCCTGCCTGCCTACAAAGGCGATGCTCCGGTCGGCCAGGTATTTGCCAAGGTCGCCCGTGCGGTATACAATATCTTCATAATCATTATGGAGTGGGTTCTGGATAAAGCTGCCGGCCGTTAAAGACGCATCTTTATAATAACCCCGGCTCCGGAAAGGTGTCTTGATATAAATCTCCCCGATAGCACCGATCTTACTTTGTGTGTTATCATTACAAATAAGTACAGCAGTATTAGGCAAGGGGTTGCCGAGCGGAATAACGGCGCCTGGATCGCCGGCGTCGTCGCCAATGCGGTTGTACACTTTAGCCAGCGTGGTTTCCGTGGGCCCGTAAAGGTTTACCAGCTCCACCCCGCCTCCTGCCGCCTTGCGCCAGTGTAGCACATCTTTGCCATAAAGCGCCTCGCCCGAGAGCAGCAGGTGTTGCAATGTCGATAGCCCGGCTTTTAATCCCGGATTAAGTTCCAGCTCACGCGTCAGCAAACGCAGCAGCGATGGCACCGTGTGGATCAGCGTTATACCCTCAGATCTTATCCATTTCAGCAACCCAACCGGATCGCCTTTGAGGCCTTCATCCGGAATGCACAAGGTGCCCCCACTCAGCAGCGGCGCAAAAATATCCCGCAGGCTCACATCGAACGATAACGGAACCAGCTGGCTTACAAGACTTTCCGAATTCAGACCAAATTCCTTCACTTCCCAGTGGATAAAATGACTCAGGCTTTTATGGCAACCCTCGATCACTTTGGGGTAACCCGTAGACCCTGAGGTGTACAATAAATAATTACCTTCTTCACCTGTCAGGTCTATGGCTACATCAGCGGTGCACAATGTCAGTTCTGCCGAATAACCTGTACTCGCTTCATATTCACGCATCCGCAGTTCAGAGGGACTTAGTGAGATCACCAGCAAGCGGCCAAGCCGGTAGCTGCCTTCCTGCGTTATTGCCTTCAGCTTTTCGGCGCCTTCAGCATCTGTAATGATCAGGCCCGGCGATACGTATTCCAGCAGCCAACGCAACCGGTTATCAGGGTACTTACGCTCCAAAGGCATAAAAATACCCCCCGCTTTATTTACCCCGAGTATCGCGCTTACATAACCCATCCCACCAGGCAGGTAAACCCCGGCAGCTTCGCCCGGTAACAGCCCAAGGCCAACAAGCCCATGGCCGATCGCATTTGAATAAGCTCTTAGCTTGATATAACTCAATCCCCCAAGGGTTTCTTTGATCGCTATTCTTTCTCCCTGGTGATGGCTGTGCTCGTCTATCAGCGTATGTAATACCTTTTTGTTCATCGTAAAAATTACTTTAAAAATCTTCGTGTAATATTTGCAGATTGTTTGATTTAAGAAGAAGGTCATCGGCGTCTGAGCATAATGCAGACAGATCGCTTAGCAAGGTGTCGCAATCCGAGATAACGGCCACAATTATTTTTTCAAGCGCCTCGTTAATATTCTGTACAGTTTGTTTTTTAAACAGGTCTGTATTGTATTCGGTAGTGATCAGGATATTATCGGCATCATTGGCAAAAAAACTCAAATCAAGTTTGCTTATTCCTTCTTCCGTATTTATGGCCTCAAATCCTAATGCTTCTTCAAAAGCTTCCCAATCCTGGGCGCTACCGTTCAATCCGTTATTATTTACAACGATCAGTACATCGTAAAAAGGGTTACGATTTTCCGCAGGCAGGATATTCAGGTCGTCTACCAGAATTGCAAAAGGGTACTGCTGATGTCCGTAAGCATCGAGCACGGTTTGTTTTACCTGCTGAAGGAATGCATTGAACGTGTCCGATCCGTTTACCCAGTTACGGAAAACAAGGTTATTAAGAAACATACCAATGTTTTTCTCAATATCTTCATGATTTCTGCCCGATATAGGGCTCCCTATAATAATATCATTCTGACCGCTGTAGCTGTACAGTAATACATTGATTAAAGCCGTGAAGAACATAAACAAGCTTACTTCCTGCTCGCTGCAAATCTGTCTGATCCGGTCTGACTGTTCCTTGCTCAGTGTAAAGCGCAGCTTGTCGCCCTCATAGCTGCGGATGCTGCCCCGCGGGTAATCAAGCGGCAGGTTCAGCAGCGGCAGTTCGCCACCTAATTGCTGTTGCCAGTAATCGCCGTGGGATTTCATCTCCCCGCTTTCCAGCTGGCTGTTGTGCCAGGCGGCATAATCCTTGTATTGAACCTTCAGCGGCTCCAACAGGTTATCCCCGCCCTGGCTGTATGAACGGTATAGCTCCAGGATTTCCCTGACCAGCAAACCCATCGACCAGCCGTCGCTTATGATGTGGTGCATCGTAAAAAGGAACAGGTGCTGCCGCGCATCCAGCTTTAACAATTTTGCCCGCAGCAGCGGCCCCTCATGCAGGTTGAACGGCCTGGAAAACTCCGTGGCGGCGTAGTGCCTGATCAGGCTTTCGCGGTTGCCTGTTAGGCAGATGCTTGCGCTGATGTCTTCTTCTTCCAGTTTAAAGCCAATCTCTTCATGCACCTGCTGCCGGGGTTCGCCGGCAACCACCTGGAACGTGGTCCGCAGAATCTCATGGCGGGAGATGATCGTTTGGAATGTTTTAACAAAGGCGTCCTTGTCCAGTTCGCCATTCAGCAGGCACGAGGCCGGCATATTGTAAGCTATCATCTCATCCGTGCTCTGGTCAAGCACCCAGATCAGTTTCTGCGCGTGCGACAGGGCATAGTGCTCCTGACGCGGCAGCGGGCTGATTTGCCGGTAACTACCCTGCTTGCGGCCGGAAAGGTATGCCGATAACCGGCTGATGGTAGGGTGTTCAAAAAAATCTTTCAGGCTCAGTTCCGTACCTACCTCACTGAAGATGCGCGATACGGCCTTCGTTGCAGTAAGGCTATGCCCCCCAAGATCGAAAAACGAGTTGTTAACGCCAACCCTGCCCAGTCCCAGCAGTGATGACCAGATATTCGCCAGCTGTTCTTCTAACGCGTTCGAGGGCGCCTGGTAGGCTACCTTTTCATATAGCAGGTCTTCCGGCCGGGGCAGCGCCTTGCGGTTCACCTTGCCGTTCAGGTTCAGCGGAAACTCGTCCAGTTGGCAAAAATAAGAGGGATGCATGTAATCGGGCAGGTGCGCTTTCAGGTAGTTGCGCAATTCATCGTCGTCTATCGCTCCCGTGGCTACATAATAGCACGCCAGCACATCACTTTCGTCGGCGCCTTTGATGGCTATCACCACCGCCTGGGAGATGCCCGGGTAGCCGTGCAGCACGCGCTCCGTTTCTGAAAGTTCTACCCGGTTACCCCGGATCTTTACCTGGCTGTCCTGCCTGCCTACAAAGGCGATGCTCCGGTCGGCCAGGTATTTGCCAAGGTCGCCCGTGCGGTATACAATATCTTCATAATCATTATGGAGTGGGTTCTGGATAAAGCTGCCGGCCGTTAAAGACGCATCTTTATAATAACCCCGGCTCCGGAAAGGTGTCTTGATATAAATCTCCCCGATAGCACCGATCTGGCACAGCTGATTACTTTCTAAAATAAGTACAGCAGTATTAGGCAAGGGGTTGCCGAGCGGAATAACGGCGCCTGGATCGCCGGCGTCGTCGCCAATGCGGTTGTACACTTTAGCCAGCGTGGTTTCCGTGGGCCCGTAAAGGTTTACCAGCTCCACCCCGCCTCCTGCCGCCTTGCGCCAGTGTAGCACATCTTTGCCATAAAGCGCCTCGCCCGAGAGCAGCAGGTGTTGCAATGTCGATAGCCCGGCTTTTAATCCCGGATTAAGTTCCAGCTCACGCGTCAGCAAACGCAGCAGCGATGGCACCGTGTGGATCAGCGTTATACCCTCAGATCTTATCCATTTCAGCAACCCAACCGGATCGCCTTTGAGGCCTTCATCCGGAATGCACAAGGTGCCCCCACTCAGCAGCGGCGCAAAAATATCCCGCAGGCTCACATCGAACGATAACGGAACCAGCTGGCTTACAAGACTTTCCGAATTCAGACCAAATTCCTTCACTTCCCAGTGGATAAAATGACTCAGGCTTTTATGGCAACCCTCGATCACTTTGGGGTAACCCGTAGACCCTGAGGTGTACAATAAATAATTACCTTCTTCACCTGTCAGGTCTATGGCTACATCAGCGGTGCACAATGTCAGTTCTGCCGAATAACCTGTACTCGCTTCATATTCACGCATCCGCAGTTCAGAGGGACTTAGTGAGATCACCAGCAAGCGGCCAAGCCGGTAGCTGCCTTCCTGCGTTATTGCCTTCAGCTTTTCGGCGCCTTCAGCATCTGTAATGATCAGGCCCGGCGATACGTATTCCAGCAGCCAACGCAACCGGTTATCAGGGTACTTACGCTCCAAAGGCATAAAAATACCCCCCGCTTTATTTACCCCGAGTATCGCGCTTACATAACCCATCCCACCAGGCAGGTAAACCCCGGCAGCTTCGCCCGGTAACAGCCCAAGGCCAACAAGCCCATGGCCGATCGCATTTGAATAAGCTCTTAGCTTGATATAACTCAATCCCCCAAGGGTTTCTTTGATCGCTATTCTTTCTCCCTGGTGATGGCTGTGCTCGTCTATCAGCGTATGTAATACCTTTTTGTTCATAAAAACAATGCTATGAGTGAATACTGATGCGTTGTGCGCGCCAGGTATATTTGTAATTAAAAGTTGAGTTGTACTTAAAAATCTTCGTCGAGAGCAAGGGACACGGTCTCCTGGAATTCCTCGTGCTCGTGGTTTTGAGCGCTGCTGTTTAGCAATACTTTTAAATCGGCAATGATTGCTGTCGGCCGGGTAACTGCCGCAGATGCGAGCGAAATAAAATCGGCCGCAATTTTTTCTATAAATTTTTGTTCCAACAATTCAGTCCTGTACTCAATGCTGAATTCTATCTGCGGTTCAAGATGAAAAAAGAAGGTGAGGTCGAGCTTACTGATGGCGTAATCGAAACTATAAGGCGTTATTGTTAAGCCATCCGCAGGAGCATCCTCTACATGATTTTCTTTCAGGTTTACGCCCTCAGTTTCCATCACAATCATTACATCGTAAAACGGATTCCGGTCTGTTTCAACCAAATGGCTTAAATCCTCTACAAGCTTATCATAGGGATATTCCTGGTGATTATAAGCCTCGATATTTGTTTGCTTAACCCGCGATATAAATTCGCCAAAATTAAGGTCGTCATCCACGTTATCTGCAAGCACAATATTATTTAGGTAAAATCCTATCTGACCTTCAAGCTCCTTATTGTTTCGGCCAGCTATTGGAGCCCCGATGCTGATGCGCTTATTCCCACTGTATTTATTAAGTAATATTTTGATAACAGCTTGTACGAATATAAAAAATGTTACTTTTTGCTGCGATGTAAAATCTTTTATCGCTTGCGAAAGCTGTGGTTCGACAGCAAAATTCAGCGTATTGCCGGCGTAGGTTCTTGCGGAGTTCGCGTTAACCGAGAAAATCGGATCAATAATATCAGCCGACAAATTTTCAAGCCAGAAATTACGGTGTTCCGCCATTCGCGGCGATTGCAGGAAAGCGTTATGCCACTCCGAATAATCTTTGTGCTGAATGGTCAGTTCCTGTAGCTCGCCGGAATTGTACAGCGCCAGTAGCTCGTTAAAGAGTACTTTCAGTGACCAACCATCCGAAACAATATGATGAATAGTAAGCAATAAAGTGTATTGTTCATGATCTGTTTTCACGATAGCCGCCTTAAGCAGCGATTCGCGTTGTAAGTCAAACCGGTGTGTAAACTGTTGATTTGCCAGTTTAATAAGTTCTGTAGCCTGATCAGGACGCCCGCACAAATCAACAATGTTAAGCTTAAAGCCGTTATGGCCGGCGCTGATTTGTTGTTTTGGTTCCCCATTAATTTTCACAAAGGCTGTCCGCAGCGATTCATGACGTTTTATCAAAGTAAAAAACGCTTTTTCCAATCGTTCAACATGTACGCTGCCTTTCAAATAAAAACCCATCGGCATATTGTAAGCTATGCCATTTTTATCCCGCTCGGTTACAATCCACAACCTTTTTTGAGCGTGCGACAGGTTGTAATATGGATAATTGGGGGCTTTGGGAATAACTGTATCCACACAGGCCGCCGAACTTTTGATAAACTGGGACAGTTCTTTAATGGTTGCATGTGCAAACAAGTCTTTAAATTCAATACGGACTTTCAGCTCGTCCGCTATTCGCGACATAATCTGAATGCCTTTTAAACTGTTGCCGCCCAATTCAAAAAAATTATCGTTAACAGCTATTTTGTCTTTCAAGAGTACAGACCGCCATACAGTTTTTACCTTCTGTTCGGTTTCGTCTAATATTGTTTCTTCTGAAAGCAGATCGGCAATACTTACAAATACGTTTGCTTCGGTATCATCTGCTGTGCTAATCAACACTTTATCCCTGAACTTTTGCAGATGGTTTAAAACGATCTCTGAGGGATTGCCTGGCGACGGTTCACTCAGTAGCCTTAAGAAACACTTTTCGCTGCCATATTTCCTTGTTATACCGCCTAATCCTTCCAAGCGCTTACTTAGTTCGCTACGATTAATTTTACCGCTTTCAGTACGCGGAAACTCATCGGATTTCATAGCAAATATGTAAGTAGGCTCGATACCGAAATCTGACGCTATTTTAATCTTTATCGTATTAATAAGATGATCTGTATTATTTGATTGCTTATCTAAAGGCGAAAAGAAAACAGCCAGACTTTCTGTCCCTTTTGCGGGATCCTGCACAGCTGCAACCGCAATTGAATCGACATTAATTCCGTCAATCAGCCTTAAATTCTGTTCAAACTCCGATACATAGTAATTTATTCCGTTTACAACGATGATATCTTTGGCCCGACCGGTTATAACCAGTTTGCCGGCCTTTATAAAACCATAATCACCGGTTTGCAGCCAGCCATCGTAGAAGCTGGCTGCATTGGCTAAGTCGTTATTGATATATCCTGTTGTGAGGATATCGCCCGAAACTTGTATGCGCCCAATCCTTCCTTGGTTAACCACCTCGTTATCTTCATTAACAATACGGATGCTTACACCTGGATTTGCACTACCGACACTTACGTAGGTAATGCCATCCGGATCAGCCGCAGTTGTAAGCACAGGAGATTGAGTGAGGGTACCGCGTTTTAGGTGAAATATAAAATCATCTGCAAAACCAGTTGACGATGTAATTGCACCGGTAGCCTCAGTCATACCGTACAGCGGTTGAAAACAACTTGCATCGACCCCGAATTTATTTACCTTTTCAAGAAAAACCTTCGCTACAGAATGGCTTACCAGTTCGCCGCCGTTCATAAAATATTTTATGGACAATAGGTTAAAGCTGCGTTCGGTTGTTTCATTTAATTTATCAGCCAGAAGCTTGTAGGCAAAATTGGGCGAAAATGCGTGTGTAACTTTGTAGCGCTCTATCAAATCGAACCAAAGAAACGGATCGTTCAAAAAAGCCGCGGTACTAACTTGCACCTGGGGCACGCACAATACCGCCGCCCTTACGTGAAAAGTTGCAAGCGGCGTTATATGATCGATAGGCAAGACATTCAGTACCACGTCGTTATGCCCTATTCCAAGTAACGGCTGCATCCCGCCTATATGCGAAATGATTGATTTATGACTTACCGGTATACACTTTGGCTTGCCTGTACTGCCCGAAGTGAGCAGCGCAAAAGCAATTTGATTATAAGGTAAGTCCTCTACAATCCCGGGTGTATGCGAGCCTAAACCTGTTACAGGTAAGATACTTAAGTCGATTTTAAAAGCGGTGCTCATTTGCCTAAGCATATCCTGTACAGCTGCCGACGCAATTATTACAGGATGGCCGAGGATATCCCAGGCATGGTGAAGCCTGCGGGCCGATGAATTTTCTTCGGTATAATGAGTTATCGGATTTAGCACTAATGGTATGATACCACCAGTGATGCATGCCCAAAAAATCAAAAAAAACTGGTGTTGATTATCAATTTGAAGGATGACATGATCACCTGCCTTCAACCCAGAACTTCTGAGACCGGTGAGGTAGCGTGAACTTTCGTTTAAAAGTTCATTATAGCTTTTAGCAATTTCCTGCTTATCAGCAGTGATGTAGGTGATCCCCTTGTCGCCGGCAATTTTTGCGTTATTTAAAAACAAGCTGACGAGATTATTGGCCAACGGCCGTTCAAAAAGTTTGCCACCGTTTAAAATGGCTGGAATATTATCTTCTATTGTTTGCGCTGCCATGGCGTCACCTACACCGGCCATTGATAAATTACCGGTATCACCAACTGGCTTAGCAACAAACTTATTAAAATCAGTCTCTAAAAAGTCAGGTACCCGGTATTCAATTTGATAATTGCTGTCGCCATAATTCTTGTTTAGAATACGTTCTATCTCAATCCGGTTATCTCTACTCAAAATTTCGATATCCTTCAGCACCTGTTCATCTACACTTCCGTCTTTATTCACGGGCAGCTCGGCGAGCCTTACAAATACAATCCGCTGTGCAACATGCTGCGGTAACGTCGCTTTGGCAAATTCCGCTTCCGCAGCCTTGCAAGTATGAAAACATATTATTTGCTCGATGCCATCACGGACATTTTTGATCAGTGCACAGCGCTTCGCGGGTATAATTGCTGAAATCACAGTCCTGATATCTGTCAAAGTGATCACACTTCCACTAATGCTATAGCAATTCCTATCGCTATCAACAATTTCGATCTCTTTGGAGGTGTTATAGCGGGCCTTACAATTTGTTTTTTGAAGCCAAAACTCCCTGCCGGAAATGGTTATGCATTCGCCTGTTCCGGATACCTGGCTTAGCAGATAAAGTGTGCCGATGATATCAGGCGGAACAAATTTGAGCCGATCGTCCAGAATGAAATTTCGTGCCGGAAAAACAGACCGGCCAATATTTTTTATCGAATAGTCATAACTTCCGTCCGTGATGACTGTGTAACATTGCGGCTGATTGTTTTGCAAATATCCATAAAAACTAAAAATCTTGATTAATTGTTGCTGACCGGCATATAATTGCCTCACCACATCGTCGCTCAATTTATATCCGCTATCATCAAAAGTGATTATTTCACGCAACGAACCTTGCGATCTGCATGTGCCCACGTTCGCCAGGCTTTTGAGCGTTTCAACATCAGCAATCAATTTTTCAGCGCCGGACTGTTCCAGGCAATCAATCACGTTTTTTACGTTGGCCTTATGTGTATAAATTGTAGCCCCGGCCATGTAAAATGGCAGTAGTTTTACAAGCAGACCTGTTTGATCCGCTGTAAAAGCAACGTTTATTGCGGTGTTGTGTTGTACAACAAGGTTATTTTGCACCCAAACAGTATAGTCGTTTATCAAAGCAAAATTAACGGTAACCCATTCTAAAACCCCTATGCTGGGTGTTAAACCGGTATCTGTACACTTTATCACATCGCCATCGCGTTCATCATCCGTCTTTTTTGCTTTATAAGCGGCCAACTGTTTATCGGCATCCATTAGCAGCAAGCTCCCTGTAAAATATCCGGACGAATGACCGTTTTGGTGAAAATCTGTTAAAGCACAATCAACCTGGCTTATACCGATCTCGTTAAGCGCCTCCAAACCGGCAAGCAACAAGGACGGCTCATCAGCTATAATCCGCAAGCCTAAACCTGGCGAAACCACTGAAAAACTAAGTATTAATTCACTGGTGAGCTTCTGAATGGCAGGCGTGTTTTTATATAAAACAGGATAAGCATCATCGGCATTTAAAACACATTTAGGCATAAATTTCATAGTGATATAAGATTATGTGAGTACCTGCAAAAACCTTATAAAAAATCGACAACAGTTTTGTCTGTCTCAAAAATGGAAAGTTCGCCGATAGGCTGCTCCGGGTTGTCTGTTATACTTCTAATCAGCATTTTCAGATTATCAATCAATCGAAAAATCCTGTCGCTGAAAAAGTAATCGCTATTGTATTCAATTTCCAGGCGGATAGCATCCTCCTTTTCATAAAAGTTGAAAAGGATATCAAACTTGCTGGTGTTGTGTAACTGGTTTTCATAATCCCTGATATTCAAATCGCCATAGCTCACCTGCGCATCTTTGTTATTTTGCAGCATAACCATCACGTTAAACAACGAAGACTTGCCGCCGTTCCTTTTTACCGGCAGATCATCAACCAATAATTCAAACGGATACAATTGATTGGCAAAGCCGTCTATACAGGTTTTATTTACCTTCTTAACTACCCCGCGAAAATTGTCGTCACCATAAATAAAATCGCGCAAAACGAGGGTATTTACATAAAATCCAACCTGATCATGAAGATCTGAATGCTCGCGACCTGCAACCGGCGACCCTACCACAATATCGGTCTGGTATGTATACCTGTAAAGCAGCACCTTTACGGCCGACATCGCCGTAACAAACAGGCTTACCTGATGTTGTTTTGTTAGCTGACGCAGGGCATCTCTTTCATCATCGGTAAATTCGATACTGATGGTGCGACCATTGTTTGTCCTGACAACAGATCGCGGATGATCTGCGGGTAGATCAAGCAGTTCAATATTACCGGCAAGCTTTTTAAGCCAATAGTTTTTAACTGCGTCCACTTCGTTGCTGTTCAGTTTGCTGTTGTGCCACGCGGCATAATCCCTATACTGAATGCGAAGCTCCGGCAATTGAGGCTTTAAGTTTAAATGAAAAGCGTAGTATAATTTAAATAGCTCATCGCTGATGATGCTGATTGACCAGCCATCGCAAATGATATGGTGCATTGATAATAGCAGTAAATGCTGATCATCGTCTAAACGGCAAATCCGAGCCCTCAGCAGCGGACCTTTTTCGAGGTCGAATGCTTCAGTTAGTTCGTGCTGACTATAGTTTTCAATGGCCTTATCGATGTCAGCGCGGCCGGTCAGATCTTCATATTGATAATTAAAGTGGAAATTATCGGCCCGATGAACTTTCTGGATTACCTTACCATCAGCCAATAAAAACGTAGTACGGAGCGATTCGTGCCGGTTAAGCAAATACTGAAGCGCTTTTATAAACGCATTGTGATTAAACGGGCCCTCTATAATTTTAGCTAACGGAATAATATATGCCCGCTTGTCTTCTTGATAATGATCAGTAATCCAAAGTCTTTTTTGTGAAGGCGATGCCTCGTAGTATTCGCTGTTGGCAATAACAGGTATCGGCTCAAATTTCGTTTCAGTAGAGTTGTCGATCACATCTGCCTGTTGCTCGATAGTTGGATTAATGAAAAGCAAGTTAAGATCCAGCTTTACCTGAAGTTCCCTGTAAATGAGCGAGTTTAATTTTACGGCTTTGAGCGAGTGGCCTCCTATTTCGAAGAAGTTATCGCGGATGCCAACGCAGTCGGCCTCCAGCACTTCCTGCCAGATCCTGACCAGCGACGCCTGAAGCGGGGTCTCCGCAGCGGCATAGTTCTCGTCCCTGCTCCCCCGCTCAGGCAGCGGAAGCGATTTCACGTCTACCTTACCGCTCGGCGTGGTCGGGAATACCGGTAACGAAACTATATATGACGGCACCATGTAATGCGGCAGCCGGTTTAAAAGCCATGCACGCAGCGCTTTCGTACTGCTACCTTCGCCCATAATTACATACGCAACAAGGTAGCTCTCCCCATCGTCGCCACGAGCCAGTACCTGCACATCCTGCACCCCAGCGTAACCTAACAGCACGTTCTCGATCTCGCCAAGTTCGATCCGGTGACCCCGGATCTTAACCTGGAAGTCGCCTCGTCCCTTGTAAACGATATCGCCGTTGTCCTGGCGGACACCCAGGTCGCCCGAACGGTATAAACGCTCACCACGGCGGAAAGGACTGTCGATAAACCGGCTCAGCGTCAGTTCCGGACGGTTCAGATAACCGCGTGCCACGCCCGCACCCCCTATCAGCAATTCGCCGGCTACCCCTTCGGCTACCAGCTGCTGGTCGCTGTCGGCAAGGTAGAGCCGCAGCGAACTAAGCGGAACACCGATGTTGCAGAATCCCCGTTCTATATCTGCCTGTATAATTTCCTTGTAGGTAACAACAACCGTTGTTTCGGTAATACCGTAAAGGTTGATGAGTCGTACATTGGGATAATGCCGCTGCCAGTCGCGCAGAGAGGCAAAGTTGAGCGCCTCCCCGCCAAACAATACGTAGCGCAGCTTAAGCTGCGGCAGTTCCGCACGCTGATATAGCTCTCCTACCAGGTTCTTGAACACTGTAGGTACCTGGTTCAGTACCGTTACGCCCTCCTGCTCCAGTAAATCAATGTAACTGCTCAGGTTCAGCGTCGCCTCTCGCGGCACCACTACCAGAACACCTCCGTTCAGCAGCGCACCGTAGATCTCCCATACCGAGAAGTCAAAACACATCGAGTGGAATACCGTCCATATTTCATCCTGACCGAAACTGAACCCGAAACCTTCGGCAAACAGCAGGCTCACCACGTTGCGGTGTTCTACAACTACTCCCTTCGGTTTCCCCGACGAGCCCGAGGTATAGATCACATAGGCCGCGTCCGATGGAATATTCACCTGTGCAGGGTTGCCCGCAGGCTGGCTTTCCAGCCTGATATTCCTCAGATTGTGAAGCCCGCTTGCTGCTTCCTCTGTGTCTTCATCTGTCAGGATGATGTTCAGCGAGGCGTCTTCCTGGATATAGCTCACCCGTTCTGCCGGATATTCTACGTCTATCGGAACATACGCCCCTCCGCTCTTCAAGATCCCCAGCATCCCGATCACCATCCATTCCGAACGCGATACCCTTAGCCCTACCGGCTCATCTGCTCTTACCCCGCACTCCGTGCGCAGGTAATGGGCCAACTGGTTCGCCTTCCGGTTTAACTCGCCGTAACTCAGTCTTGTCGACCCGTAAACCAGCGCTGTCGCTTCCGGGCGGGCTAACGCCTGCATTTCGAAAAGTTCCTGCAACGTCTTGTCTGCCGGATAACTGATCTTGTCATGGTAACCTGCCGAAAGTTTTGCCGCCTCCGCGGCAGGCAAGTAGTTTAAACGGCCTATCGGCTGCTCCGGATCGGACAGCGCAGCATACGCCAGTGCCAGGTAATGATCAGCCATCCGCCCGATGCGCGGCGCGCTGAACAAATCCGTATTATACTCTATCGCCAGCTCCAGCGTTTCTCCTGATGGCGTAAAGCTGAATGTCAGGTCGAACTTGCTGATCTTGTCGGCGGTTTCAAGGCTACTTACCTTAAGCCCCCTCAGCCCTTCCAGCTTGCCCGATACTTCTGTTTCCTGCAACACGGCCATTACATCGAATAAAGGACTGCGGCTTTGGTCCCACACCACATCCAGCTCTTCCAGCAATAGGTCGAAAGGATAGTCCTGGTGGCTGTAAGCTCCCAGCATCTGTTCTTTTACATGTGCCGTCAGCGCTGTAAAGCTACTTTGCTTATCCAATCGGCTCCGGATGCCCAGCGTATTTACATAAAATCCTACCTGGTTTTCCAAGTCCGGGTGATTCCGCCCGGCAACAGGGATTCCTATCGTTATTTCTTCCTGCCCGGTATAGCGGCTCAGCAGCGTGTTCAGCAGGCTGACCAGCAGCATGAACATACTGGCCTGGTGTTCCCGGCCAGCATGTTTGAGCCGATCATATAAGGCTGGTGGCATCATGATGCGATGCGTACGGCCATTATAGGTCTTTTCTGCCGGACGGGCGTAGTCTGTCGCCAGGTCCAACGGTTCTGATCGCCCCGAAAGCCGCTCATACCAGTATGCACGGGATTCGGACAGCACCCCGGAAGAGAGCTGTTCATGCTGCCAGTGCGCATAATCCCGGTACTGGATCCGCAGGATCGGCAAATCCGCTTCCCTGCCTGACTGTTGGGCTTCATACAGCTCCTGTACTTCCCGGATCATTACTTCTGACGACCAGCCGTCGCCGATAATATGGTGTATATTGAACAGCACGATATACCGTTCCTTTTCCAGTTCCAATACACGGCAGCTTAGCAGCGGACCACACGACAGGTCGAACTCCTCCGGTTCTTCAAGCATAGCCGTTAGCGTCTCCGGGGTGTTTTTCAGGTCGTGGTAAGTTATCTTAAAGTCTGGCGCCGGCTGCACCTGCTGCCGTGGTTCGCCATCAACCGTGATGAAGCGCGTACGCAGGATCTCGTGGCGGCTGATCAGCCGAACAAGCGCCTTTTCCAGCACTTCAAGATCAAGACCGCCGTTGAAGTAATAACCCGAGGGCATGTGGTAAGCTGTGCCGGCATTACCCAACTGCTCCAGCAACCACAGCCGTTTCTGCGCGTGTGACAGCGGGTAGCTCGATGCGGATGCAACCGGTTGTATATTTTGGTAGCCTATCCGGCTCACCTGTTCCAATAAGCCCGATAACTGTTCGATTGTCGGGTAGGTAAAAATGTTCCGTAGCTCTGTACGCAAATGCAATTCCCGGTAAATGCCCGAGGCTACTTTTACGGCTTTGAGCGAGTGGCCTCCTATTTCGAAGAAGTTATCGCGGATGCCAACGCAGTCGGCCTCCAGCACTTCCTGCCAGATCCTGACCAGCGACGCCTGAAGCGGGGTCTCCGCAGCGGCATAGTTCTCGTCCCTGCTCCCCCGCTCAGGCAGCGGAAGCGATTTCACGTCTACCTTACCGCTCGGCGTGGTCGGGAATACCGGTAACGAAACTATATATGACGGCACCATGTAATGCGGCAGCCGGTTTAAAAGCCATGCACGCAGCGCTTTCGTACTGCTACCTTCGCCCATAATTACATACGCAACAAGGTAGCTCTCCCCATCGTCGCCACGAGCCAGTACCTGCACATCCTGCACCCCAGCGTAACCTAACAGCACGTTCTCGATCTCGCCAAGTTCGATCCGGTGACCCCGGATCTTAACCTGGAAGTCGCCTCGTCCCTTGTAAACGATATCGCCGTTGTCCTGGCGGACACCCAGGTCGCCCGAACGGTATAAACGCTCACCACGGCGGAAAGGACTGTCGATAAACCGGCTCAGCGTCAGTTCCGGACGGTTCAGATAACCGCGTGCCACGCCCGCACCCCCTATCAGCAATTCGCCGGCTACCCCTTCGGCTACCAGCTGCTGGTCGCTGTCGGCAAGGTAGAGCCGCAGCGAACTAAGCGGAACACCGATGTTGCAGAATCCCCGTTCTATATCTGCCTGTATAATTTCCTTGTAGGTAACAACAACCGTTGTTTCGGTAATACCGTAAAGGTTGATGAGTCGTACATTGGGATAATGCCGCTGCCAGTCGCGCAGAGAGGCAAAGTTGAGCGCCTCCCCGCCAAACAATACGTAGCGCAGCTTAAGCTGCGGCAGTTCCGCACGCTGATATAGCTCTCCTACCAGGTTCTTGAACACTGTAGGTACCTGGTTCAGTACCGTTACGCCCTCCTGCTCCAGTAAATCAATGTAACTGCTCAGGTTCAGCGTCGCCTCTCGCGGCACCACTACCAGAACACCTCCGTTCAGCAGCGCACCGTAGATCTCCCATACCGAGAAGTCAAAACACATCGAGTGGAATACCGTCCATATTTCATCCTGACCGAAACTGAACCCGAAACCTTCGGCAAACAGCAGGCTCACCACGTTGCGGTGTTCTACAACTACTCCCTTCGGTTTCCCCGACGAGCCCGAGGTATAGATCACATAGGCCGCGTCCGATGGAATATTCACCTGTGCAGGGTTGCCCGCAGGCTGGCTTTCCAGCCTGATATTCCTCAGATTGTGAAGCCCGCTTGCTGCTTCCTCTGTGTCTTCATCTGTCAGGATGATGTTCAGCGAGGCGTCTTCCTGGATATAGCTCACCCGTTCTGCCGGATATTCTACGTCTATCGGAACATACGCCCCTCCGCTCTTCAAGATCCCCAGCATCCCGATCACCATCCATTCCGAACGCGATACCCTTAGCCCTACCGGCTCATCTGCTCTTACCCCGCACTCCGTGCGCAGGTAATGGGCCAACTGGTTCGCCTTCCGGTTTAACTCGCCGTAACTCAGTCTTGTCGACCCGTAAACCAGCGCTGTCGCTTCCGGGCGGGCTAACGCCTGCATTTCGAAAAGTTCCTGCAACGTCTTGTCTGCCGGATAACTGATCTTGTCATGGTAACCTGCCGAAAGTTTTGCCGCCTCCGCGGCAGGCAAGTAGTTTAAACGGCCTATCGGCTGCTCCGGATCGGACAGCGCAGCATACGCCAGTGCCAGGTAATGATCAGCCATCCGCCCGATGCGCGGCGCGCTGAACAAATCCGTATTATACTCTATCGCCAGCTCCAGCGTTTCTCCTGATGGCGTAAAGCTGAATGTCAGGTCGAACTTGCTGATCTTGTCGGCGGTTTCAAGGCTACTTACCTTAAGCCCCCTCAGCCCTTCCAGCTTGCCCGATACTTCTGTTTCCTGCAACACGGCCATTACATCGAATAAAGGACTGCGGCTTTGGTCCCACACCACATCCAGCTCTTCCAGCAATAGGTCGAAAGGATAGTCCTGGTGGCTGTAAGCTCCCAGCATCTGTTCTTTTACATGTGCCGTCAGCGCTGTAAAGCTACTTTGCTTATCCAATCGGCTCCGGATGCCCAGCGTATTTACATAAAATCCTACCTGGTTTTCCAAGTCCGGGTGATTCCGCCCGGCAACAGGGATTCCTATCGTTATTTCTTCCTGCCCGGTATAGCGGCTCAGCAGCGTGTTCAGCAGGCTGACCAGCAGCATGAACATACTGGCCTGGTGTTCCCGGCCAGCATGTTTGAGCCGATCATATAAGGCTGGTGGCATCATGATGCGATGCGTACGGCCATTATAGGTCTTTTCTGCCGGACGGGCGTAGTCTGTCGCCAGGTCCAACGGTTCTGATCGCCCCGAAAGCCGCTCATACCAGTATGCACGGGATTCGGACAGCACCCCGGAAGAGAGCTGTTCATGCTGCCAGTGCGCATAATCCCGGTACTGGATCCGCAGGATCGGCAAATCCGCTTCCCTGCCTGACTGTTGGGCTTCATACAGCTCCTGTACTTCCCGGATCATTACTTCTGACGACCAGCCGTCGCCGATAATATGGTGTATATTGAACAGCACGATATACCGTTCCTTTTCCAGTTCCAATACACGGCAGCTTAGCAGCGGACCACACGACAGGTCGAACTCCTCCGGTTCTTCAAGCATAGCCGTTAGCGTCTCCGGGGTGTTTTTCAGGTCGTGGTAAGTTATCTTAAAGTCTGGCGCCGGCTGCACCTGCTGCCGTGGTTCGCCATCAACCGTGATGAAGCGCGTACGCAGGATCTCGTGGCGGCTGATCAGCCGAACAAGCGCCTTTTCCAGCACTTCAAGATCAAGACCGCCGTTGAAGTAATAACCCGAGGGCATGTGGTAAGCTGTGCCGGCATTACCCAACTGCTCCAGCAACCACAGCCGTTTCTGCGCGTGTGACAGCGGGTAGCTCGATGCGGATGCAACCGGTTGTATATTTTGGTAGCCTATCCGGCTCACCTGTTCCAATAAGCCCGATAACTGTTCGATTGTCGGGTAGGTAAAAATGTTCCGTAGCTCTGTACGCAAATGCAATTCCCGGTAAATGCCCGAGGCTACTTTTACGGCTTTGAGCGAGTGGCCTCCTATTTCGAAGAAGTTATCGCGGATGCCAACGCAGTCGGCCTCCAGCACTTCCTGCCAGATCCTGACCAGCGACGCCTGAAGCGGGGTCTCCGCAGCGGCATAGTTCTCGTCCCTGCTCCCCCGCTCAGGCAGCGGAAGCGATTTCACGTCTACCTTACCGCTCGGCGTGGTCGGGAATACCGGTAACGAAACTATATATGACGGCACCATGTAATGCGGCAGCCGGTTTAAAAGCCATGCACGCAGCGCTTTCGTACTGCTACCTTCGCCCATAATTACATACGCAACAAGGTAGCTCTCCTCATCGTCGCCACGAGCCAGTACCTGCACATCCTGCACCCCAGCGTAACCTAACAGCACGTTCTCGATCTCGCCAAGTTCGATCCGGTGACCCCGGATCTTAACCTGGAAGTCGCCTCGTCCCTTATAAAGCACGTTGCCGTCCTCAAGCCAGCGCGCCATATCACCGGTTTTATAAAGACGATTGGGATCAACCGGGTGACTAATAAATTTTTCGGCATTTAAATCGTTGCGATTCACATAACCCATGCCTACTCCGGTGCCCCCGATATATAGCTCACCATCAACGCCAACCGGCACTAATTGTTTGCGCCTATCAAGCACATAAAATCGCATGTTATGCATTGGCTTGCCAATTGGCGTGGTAGATGTTTCGGGCAAATTGGCCTCATGCTTTTCCTCAAAATAGCTGGCGTCGATGGTTGTCTCGGTAGTGCCATAGCTATTGATTATCCTTAACTGATCGCCAAAGTATTTTAATAGTTTGTGGTAATCCTGCAATAAACAGGTTTCAGATCCTAAGATCAGCACTTTCAGGATAGAGAGCTGAAGCCCGTTTTCGATGATGTAATTTGTAAACGGAATAATCAGCGATGGCGTTGATTCGAGTATAGTGATACCGTGTTTGGTTATCAAATTATATAAAGCTTCGGGATCTACACGCATGTCTGCAGGACAGATAACCATCTCGCCGCCGTTTAATAAAGCACGGCACAAATCTCCGATAAAAACATCGAAAGCAATACTGGCAATCTGCAATAATTTTGTGCCGGCATTAAGCTGGTAAATTTCGCGCCAAGAGTGGTAAACGTTGGTAACATTATGATGGGCTATTGCCATGCCCTTGGGTTTGCCTGTTGAGCCCGAGGTATAAATAATATACAATGCGTCCGTTACCTGGTTCAAGTTTTCCGGATTACTGGCCAGACAAAGTTTAACCTGGCTGGCTATTTCCCGAAGATTGATAACTGTGGTAAAGTTAATATCGTTTGAGAAGTTGATCGGGCGGTCAGTAAGGAGTACCTTCAAACCGCTGTCTTCAACAACGGCGTTAACCCTTTCTGTCGGGAATTGGGTATCTATCGGCACGAATACTGCACCGGCCTTTATGATACCCATTACGTAAACAAGCATCATTTCAGAACGTTCAACCAGTAACCCAACTTTATCGGCTACTCTTACACCAAAATTGCCGCGCAGGTAATGCGCCAGCTGATTGGCCTGCGCGTTAAGATCAGCATAGTTTAAAACTTTCGAATTGTATTTAACGGCATTAGCAGATGAATTTTGTGCAACTGCATCCTCAAATATTTGCTGAAAGGTGCGGGCATCGTTCCAATTTGTTGTGGTTTGATTAAAAAGACTTGTAATACGGTACTTCTCATCCTGTCCAAGATAATCAACCTGCTGAATAATTGTTTCAGGCTGATTGGCAATTACATCCGCAAAACGAACAATATGATGAGCAAGGCGCTCAATTCTCGACCGTTTAAAAAGATTGGTGCTGAACTCTATCTCGACGTAGATACCCTCAGTGGTATCGAAAAAGTCGACAGAAAGATCAAACTGACTGGTGGTAGCATTGAGAGGATGCAGCGAAACATCAATTCCATTCAGATTTGAGAATAACTTAACACCGTTCTCTTTATTCTGAAAGCCGACCATCACATTAAACAGATCGACATTTTTACCAGTAATATTAAGTGCCTCCACTATCTGATCATAGGGGTAATCCTGGTATTTGAACCCGTTGATAGCCGTTTCCTTTACGTTATTGAGTAAAGCTAAAAACGTGTCGTCTTCACTGAAACTTGTCCTGAGTGGTACGGTATTCAGGAAAAAACCTACCATATCTTTAAACTCATTCTGACCGCGTCCCGACACCGGTACTCCGATGGTTATATCTGTTGAACCGGTATACCTGTAAAACAAGCCTTTAACAACACTAAGCAAAACAACGAACAAACTGGTACCGCTATCGGCGCCTAGGTCGGCCAATCGTTTTTTGAGATCGGCGTCCAGTTTAAAAGAAAGCTTATCGCCTTCAAATGAAGTTAAACCGATGCGCGAATAATCTGCCGGCAGATCAAGCGGCTGCGGTATTTCTTCAAACTTGTTTAACCAATATCTTTTAGCCTGATCATATCCTTCGCTCAAAAACTCTTTTTGTTGCCAGGCGGCATAATCTTTATATTGAAATTGAACAGGATCAAGTTGCGAAGGCTTTGCGGATTTAAACTGATTGTAGGCCAGGGCCAGCTCACGTGCCAACACTTCAACAGACCAGCCATCGGCGATGATGTGATGAATTTTCAACAGGAATACGCATTCACGGCTATTAAGCTTAATAAAACCGGCCCTGAAAAGGGGCCAACTCGTTACATCAAAAGGCGACGAGAAAAACTTTTCTGCAATCTCGTCAACACTATGTCCTTCTTCGTCAGACACATGATCATAACCATTTACATACTTAATTACGCCGGGCGCGTAAACAAACTGCCTTGGCTCGTTATTAACCAATTTAAATATAGTGCGAAGGCTTCCATGTCTATCAATCAGCAAGTTAAAGCTTTTTTCAAAAGCTAAAAAATCTACATCACCTTTAAATTTAAAGGCAAATTGCAAGCTATAAGCATTGCCGCTGTTTTGAAACTGATCCAAAAGCCACAGCCTTTTCTGGCCGTTAGATAGGTCATAGTATTCCGCTTCCTCAATTACCCACGGGATGTTGGTTTGAGCTTTACCACGCGAAGTAACTAAATTGGCAAGCGAGGCGATGGTTGGATTGGCAAATATATCTGCAAACGAAATTTTCAGGCCATACGCCTTTTGCAAAGCAGCAGCCAAAACGGTGGCTTTAATGGAATTACCACCCGATTCGAAGAAATTATAATTTTTAAAACTGCCGTGAAACTGAAGTGTATCTGCCCAAATTGCGGCAATATCCCGTTCAATTTTTGTGACAACCCCATAGCTCTGCAATTTGTCAGGAATACAGGAAGGCATTGGTAATGCCCCTGAATCAACTTTACCGTTTACCGTTTGAGGTATAGTAGCCACTGCTATCAAAAATGTAGGGACCATATATATCGGCAAAATGTTGTTCAGCTTCGCTCTTAGCAATTCAGCGTTAAGTAAACTCCCGCTGGCAGTTACAAACCAGGCAACTAACTGCTTTCCAGTGCTTTCATCATTTTTAGTTGTTACAAATGCGTCGGCAACTCCGTTAACCTGCAGTAAGGCCCGCAAAACTTCGGAAAGTTCAATACGATAGCCATTAATTTTTATCTGATCATCTTTTCTGCCCAAAATTTCTATTTTACCGTTTTCCAGCCAACGGCCGTAATCACCGGATCTGAAAAGCCTTTCGGAGGGGTGAAACGGCGAGGGTACGAAGTTGGAACTCGTTTCGCCTTGCAGGTTTTTATATCCCTGTGCAAGGCCTGCGCCTCCGATATAAATTTCACCCTTAACACCTGGGGCTACAAGCTGTTGGTTTTCGTTTAAAATATATACCTGCCTGTTGGGTATCGGCCTACCAACGATGGCAGTTTCGTTAAGATTATCTATTTTATTGTAGGTAGCGCAAACAGTAGTTTCTGTAGGGCCGTAAGTATTGTAAATCTGGGTAACACTGAAAAGCCGGTCTATGTGATTTCGGTTCAGCCGGTCGCCCCCGCTTATGAGCACCCGTAACGACGAAAGTTTCCCGGCCTGTTTATTCAGTTCGGCAATGACCAGCGGCGTTGTGGTCAGGAGTGTTGCCCGGTGATTTTGAATATTAGCAATAAGCCCTTCAGTATCGCGACCTCCGCCATCGCTTATTACCAGTTTACCGCCAGCACACAACACGGGGAAGATCTCCTCGACAGATACATCAAACGCCAACGACGATTGCTGGATCATTACATCGTCCTGATCAACGCCAAAGTAATAGCTAAAAGTTTTTACATAATCGTACAAAGCCGCATGGCTTATCATTACGCCTTTAGGCACACCGGTAGATCCGGATGTATACATTATATAAGCAAGGTCATCGCGTTCAATTATAACCGACCTTTTGATAGCCTTTGATGACACTAAGAGATCTCTATACAATACAACAGATGCCCCAGCATTATGGTTTGGCAACGAATCAGTTATCAATAATTTGATCTCGCTGTCAGCGGCAATAAAATCCATGCGCTCCTTCGGATATTCGGGATCAATAAATACGTAGGTGTAGCCGGCGCGCAATATGGCCAGCAGGGTTATTACCTGTTTCTCGGAACGAGCTAGTGAAATACCAACTACAGCTTTTTCGGCATCATTTAAACAAGAGCTTATTGCCGCGGCTACCTGGTTAATCTGCTCATTGAGCTGCTGATAGGTTAACCGGCTATCTCCACAGATAATAGCTATGCTGGATTGGTTAACGTTCAGGCTCCGGCTTAGCAGATCGATTACGTTTTTTTCGCTGTAAGCTCTGGCGTGATTGTATGCCAGTAACTTATGTTTATCGTGCCTAAAAGGATCGAAAGCAGTTAGCGCATTGTCCGGCGCATCTAATACCATCTGCACAAGCAGCGCAAAGTGATTTAAAAGATTACTGATCTGCCAGGCGTCAAATGCATCAGTATTATATTTTAAATTAAGCGTTAGTTTACCGGGCTCACCCAAAAATTCAAAATGTAAATCTGTTAACGCGGTATTTGTGGTTAATTGGTAATCTGTCAGCGTTAGATCGCCGCCGGCGTCTATGTGGGTATCAAAGTTTTGAAAAATAACCAGCACGTTATAAATATCGTTTACATCCTTACCCGGCCTGAGCGATGAAATGGCTTTGAAAGCAGGATAATGCTGATTTAAGTAGGCGTTTACTGTATTCTCCTTAACTTGTTTTAGCAGATCGTCGAAAGTACTGATGCCCGAAAGATCAGTGCGGATCGGCAGCATGTTGAGGAAATAGCCCAGCTGCGATTCCAGTTCTAATGTATTTCGGCCTGCAATATCAGTCCCGATAGTGATATCGGTTTGATTACTGTATTTATGCAGCAGCAGCTTAACAACACTAAGCAGCATCATAAAAGGAGTAACTTGTTTGCGGCCGCAGATCTCTTCTATCTGTTGCGCCACAGTTGGCGAAAACTCGTATTGAAACTCGGCTCCCTTAACCGACCGGTTTAACAAAGCCCCGGTTTTATAGGGAAGTTCAACCGGAACTATATCATTTTTAAAGATCTTTTTCCAGTAAGACAAAGCTCCGTCCCATTTGCCCTGGGCCAGTTGCCGGTTGCACCAGTATGTATAATCTTTATGTTGGTAGGCATGAACCGGCATAGCCAACTTGGTTCCTTTTACAAACGACTGGTAAATGACAAATAACTCGTTGATAAAATTCACTACTGACCAGCCGTCGGCAACGATGTGGTGAATAGTAAAAATAAATACATACTCATCCTTGGTATATTGAACAATGGAAAGATTGAAAAGCGGACCTTCAGTCAGTGAAAATATAATGTCGCCTTCGGCTTCAATAATTTTCTTAATAGTCGAGGCGCTGCTATTTTCATTAAGCAGTTCGATAAATTTGACAGCGGGTTTGTGGTACCCGTTGTTCAGGATCTTTTGTTTCGGTGTGCCATCAACATTGGTAAATACCGTCCTAAGCACTTCATGACGTGAAACCATAGTTTCTAAAGCACGGTTTAAAACAGCTTTATCTATCCGCCCTGCAATATTTTTTGCCACCGAAATATTTAATGCGCTCCCAAAGTTTAAAAACTCATGCAGTGCCCAAAGGTGACTTTGGCCATACGATAAATCGTAAAATTCGTTTTCGGGCGCTCTACTGATATGCCAGTTTTGAGCCTGGGGCTTGTTCGCGATTACGTTAGCCAGCTGCCAGATAACCGGATGATCGAAAATATCCTGAAGTGAAATATCTACCTTGAATTTATCGGCTATTTGCAGGGTGAGCTTTACGGCTTGCAAGCTGTTTATCCCCAAGGCAAATAGATTATCATTCGCAACAATGCCAGCGTTTCCTGATAATTCTTTAACAATCTTAATTAAGCCGGTAATAACGGTATCACCTCCTGGTGCCAAAACATCATCAAGCTGTGTATTCAGTTGGGCGTAGTGCGTAATCTCGGCTATTTGCTTGTCAAACTCGCCATCGGCATAAAGCTCAAGTAGTTTGTAGTTTTGTACTTTACCACTTGTTGTTTTTGGAATACGCCTTACGGGTATAACCAGATCGGCCACTATACCGATTGATTTAGCTATCGCGGCCTTGGTTTTGGCTACAATCGGAATAAAATTTTCAACCGTACCCTTATGCAGTATAAATACAATCAGATTTTCTTTTGCCTGATTAACGCTTCTTAACCCACAGACTACCACTTTCCCAATCTCAGAATTTATGGCTTTATAAATTACCATCTCGATATCGTGCGGGTAATAGTTTTGACCATTGATGATGATGATATTTTTCTTTCGGCCGGTAATAACCAGTTTACCATCGCTAAAAAAGCCGACATCCTGGGTGGATAGCCAACCATCGGCCAGGATAATACCGTTTGTTCTTTCGGTTTGCCTGTAATAGCCAGTGCTTACATTGCCTCCTTTAATTTGGATATTGCCGATGTGCCCATCCCCTAAAACCAGGTTTTCATCGTTACAGATCCTTACGGCACAATGTTCCATAGGATGCCCCACTTCTACAAAGCCGATAGAATCATCTGCAATATTGGTGTAAGTAACCTGCTCGCCTGTTTTAAGTGAGGCTCTTTTAATGTTGTGAACGTTGAGTTTATCCCCTGGGGTTGGAAGCGTAACCGCAACACATGCCTCGGCCAAACCATACCCCGGATACATCACATTTGAGTTTAAACCATACTTACCTAAAAAGTTCAAGAACTGTTCAGATATTTCTACAGAAATTGGTTCGGCACCGTTGTAGATTAACCTAACGCGCGACAAGTCCCAATCAAACCCGTTATTTACAGCCGATGCCGCCGTATAAAAATACTGGTAGCCAAAGTTTGGCGAATATAAAAGGGTAGCTTTATGCTGGCTGGCCCGCTCGATCCACAAGATCGGATTGCGGATAAAAAGCGCTGTGGGGATAACATATTGATTTATGCCTGCAAGCACGCCACTAAAGTGAAAGCATATCAACCCCATATCATGGGTAAGCGGCATCCAGCTTAACATGGCATCGGCAGCCGTGATACCGCTCCTGCTAACAATGTCTGTAACGTTTGTTAAAAGATTGCTATGTGTAAGCACAACGCCTTTCGGCGTGCCGGTTGAGCCTGACGAGTATTGGATGTAGGCAATATCATCAGGCATGATATTTTCCAGAAGTGCCGGGTACTGTAAATCGGTCAATTTATCTATCCCGATATGCCGCCTTGACAATTGGATGGTAATTTCGATGAAGCCCTGCGCGTCGCAATATTCTTCAATTCGTTTTAAGTGTACATCATCGCATACAAGGTAAGGGTTATGCATTTGTTTCCATACCTGCACCAGTTTGTTTTTATGATCGTCTTGGCCGCCCATTGATAATGGCACAGGAATGATTTTTCCCATCAGCGATCCCCAAAAAGCGATAAGAAATTGCTGATTATCATCCAGCTGAATAATCAATTCATCTCCGGGCTTTAAGCCGATGGCCTGTAATACCCCCAAAAATGCAACCGAGCGATTATAAAGGTCACTGTAAGATAACGTGTTATCTGCGTTTGAACCTTGTATAAAAGTAACCCCCCTTTTATTGTTATTTTTGCTGTTACTCAGCGCCGTAAGGAGTGTACTATGTTGATTTAGTTTGGTATTCATTGCTGATTTTTCAGAAAATAAAGCCTGGATACAGAACAAGCGCTGCCATCAGCTAATGGTTGGAGCTTGAGCTGTCTAACGATTTTTTGAGCAAACTTTAAGTAAGCTGTGCCGATACGCAGCTGAGATGGAAAGAACAGAGAGGCAAGTTCAGGCAGTTGTTTGAGGTGTTATTTACTACGAAGCTCAACCTCGTTTGCCCATATAAACATTTCGCCGCCGCCGTTTTTGAGTTTTAATTTTATAAGTTTTGATTTACCAGGTTCGGCAAGCACTTTTTTGTTATCGGCCCCTAAGTCAAAGTCTGATTTTACCAGGCCAGATGAAACCTGCATGGTTAGGTTGGCACCAGTGTTTTTAGGCAGGCTTACAGAAACGAGCCTTCCCGGCGACACCAATGAATCAACAGCCAATTGACGGAGCGATGCATAATCTACATTGATGTCGGCTGCCTCACTTCTTGCGGTGACAGACCCGCTAATATTTCGCAGAACGATTTTGGAAACCCAGCTTTTAACAAAAACGTTACCCTTTATATTTGAAATTTCCAGCTTCTTGGGCGCTCGAAACTCTTCCTGATAACTAATGTTGCTTTGCTGCGGAACCAATATTTTATAAGAGTATTCGGCTTCTGTGTTTTTTTTCAGGTAAAGCGATCCATTTTTTTCTTTGATGTCCAGCTCGGCTGAGGCCGGCTTGCCGTCTTTTAACGAGCTTATCAAGACTTCTTTACCGCCATAACCAATAATAGTGATGTCGCTATTTTTCAAATTAATAACGATGCTCCCTGTTGCGGATGGTGTATAGCTAATTTTTTTGCTTTGGGCTGAAACTGAAGCGACACCCGCAAACATCATCAGCAATAAACTTATCTTTTTCATATTATTCATTTTACATTATATATGCCTTTAATTAGGAAACTCAATCTTCTCAATCATCGAAGTGCAAATCTCTATTGAAATATGCTGATCAATGGCGTCCATCTTGAAACCAAAGCGAGTGCGACCGCGTTTACTAAACAGGTAACCTTTCATGCCGCTGAAAGGACCTTGGGTTATTATTACATAATCGCCTTTTTCGAAACCATGTTCGCACTCAATATCCACGCTGTAAGAGGCAATTTTCCTGATAGCATCAATATCTGTAGAAGAGAGAACCGCGGGCTGCCCCCCAAACGATACAAAACGCAAAACACCTTCGGTATTTAATGCGTCAAAACGCTCATGTGCGGTAGTGTTAATGAAGATGTAGTTAGGGAACAACGGGCACTCAACCCGTTTTTTACGATCACTCCATTGTTTAATCACCTTTTGAAGCGGCAAATAGCAATCGATCTTTTTTTGTGACAGTAGTTTTTCAACCTTTTTTTCGTAATTAGGAAAGGTATACGCTACGTACCAGTTTTGGGCGATTTTGTTTTCAGAGCAGTTTTCCATATCAGTTTCAATTTTACTATACGATGTATTTTGTAATGAACGTTGATCCGAACCTTGCATATGATTGCTAGGCTATTCTGTTTGATTGTAGGCTATATGTGTACATTGGTTAAATACTTTCATCACCGGCAAAACAGTCCTCACCGGGAATTGCGATGCCAGTTGAATAATATATAATGGGAACAAGTTTATAGAGCGCAAATACCAATTAATGCCATCGACGTAAAAAACATTATCCAGGCCGGTAACAGAGCACATAGGCAAACTTAAGCCTTTGCCACAGGCTTTAAGCACAGCCTCTTTGGCGGTCCAGCAATTATAGAACTTTGATACCTGATCAGGCGCGTAGGTAATCTCGCGCCATTCATCGTCAGAAAACTGGGTTTTGAAATCGCTAACATCAATCGGCGAATTCTTTTCAGTGTCGACGCCGATTTCATTATTAAAGGCGAAAGCACACAGTACCAGACCATCGGTATGTGAAATATTGAAGCCTACACCGGGCAGCACGGGCTTGCCGAAAATTCCCGAAGTGATATCCGCCAGGCTTTGCGACAGCTTAGCATCTTCCAGCGCTGATTTAAGTAACAGCTTGCCGTACAAACTTGCCTGTGCGTCCTGCCATCTTTTAAACCTGCAAATTTTGCGGCGCATCTCTTCAGGTAGCTGATCCAGGTATTGCTCCATTGTATCAGGCGGCAGCTTTAGATTATTCCACGTATAATATAGTTTAACTGTGCTACACATGTTACCCCCCTATCATACTTGGCTTGCTAATGCGTTACCTGGAACAACCGATTCATTCTTCTCTTTCTCTTCCAGGTTAAATGTTAGCCGGTATTCAAGAGCCGATAGTTTTTTCTCGCTGTTTATCCTGTAGCTGAAATTTTCAAATTTTTCAAAAGCTTTAAACAGCAGCTCTGAAGCCGAAGCATTAAGGCTGACGAACACTATCGCCGCACTTAACCTTGTCAAAAGGTTTTCAAAGGGGATCTCCCAATCGGCTACAAGGCCATCCAATTTTAGATTTTCAAGATCTTTTTTTAGTTCTATAATTTTTGGAACATACATGTTGGTTAGATTTAAAATTTAAAAAGACTCATTAACAGAACGTTTACGACTTCGTCGAACCCAGTCACAATACTAGGAAAGCTTTTCAGCAAATTTACAAATCAAATATAGAGATATTTCAAACAAAAAATAAAAATTATAAAAAAATAAATTTATATTTTAATAGATTTGCCGTTATATTTAAGACACTAAAATATAGTATGAAAGTGAATCTATTTTGTTTTCCGTTTGCGGGAGGGAGTAAATACTCCTATAATATTTTTATCGGTACCGCCCATGGGAATATTACTATTGCTCCGATAGATTACCCAGGAAGAGGGCTTAGATTTAAAGAACCACTACTTAAACAGATTGACGATGTTGTAAACGATTGCTTTAATATTATAAAAGACAAACTTCAGCACCCCTATGCCTTTTACGGGCATAGCATGGGCACTATAGTCAGTTATTTACTAACTAAAAAAATTATTGATGAGGGATTGCCAAAACCTATTCACTTGTTTTTAACCGGCCGTGGCGGTCCTGCTGTAGTTTATGGGGAAACAAAGCGATATCAGCTACCTTCAGATAAATTTCGGGCTCAGATTAAAGAGATGGGGGGCAGTCCGGACGAGGTGCTTAATGATGAGGATCTGATGAGCTTTTTTGAACCCATCCTTAGAGCAGATTTTCAAACGCTCGAAGAATATGTATACAAGCAAACACCACCATTTGATATTCCTATTACGGCGATGTTTGGCAGTGAAGAGCGCGTTACCTATGAACAGGTGTTAGAGTGGCAAAAAGAAACAACCAGCAAACTCACTGTAAAGAAGTTTGAAGGTCGTCACTTCTTTATATTCGATCATGCTAAATCTATCATGGATATTGTTGCACAAAGGCTTTCCGTGCAATTAGTGTAATGACGACGACTGCTAATTATTATAAACCGTAAACTTAAGATGCTCAGCAAAGCCATTTGATATTTTTTAACAACCGGCTTATCGAAATTATCTGTTTTATCACCAACTATTAAGTCTAATTTGTCTTTTTTGTTGATAAACTTAAATTCGATATCAATGTTAAGCAACTGTCTTACTTGGTTAACTGCCATCGAGTTGATGATTAGCGAAGTGGCAGCCTCGTCTTCTTCATTTACGCCTACACCATAACCGGTTTCCTCCCCATAAAACAAGTTGAATATCCAAGCGTAACCATTCAGGAACTGATCCGATTGCAAATTTTCTTCAAAGGTATATAGCAAGGTCATCGCCTAATAATTACATACGTCTGCATTAGCCTTTTTTGGCTTTCCCTAAAATATCGCAAACTAATCGTTAGTACCTATACCGACCGCAGCAAATGAAAACGTGCATAATGGCCTAGTTGTTGCTCCATATCCCCTACATCAACACGATTAAAACTGATAGTGCCGGAAACAATATCGTATTGTCCGGTTAAATGCTAAATATAGCAGTTAAAAATGGCTTGTAAAGTCAGGAATGCCGGTACACGATATTTGCCGAGCAGCACATCCAGCCTGTTCTTGACTTTTGCTGAAATCTGGAAAGTATCACTGTCGCAGGTTTGTTCGGCACGACCGCTTAAATCTACTCGCCAGGCAAACGGAGCATTTGCGGGAAGACGCCTTTGAACTATTCCAATAATACCGGTGGATATCGCTGTATTGCTTCTCATAGCAATAATTCAAGTACATAGTGTCTTTGTACTGAAGCTTCAGCGGTTGTAACGATGGCAGCAGACCGTTTGATAAACAATTATAAGTGAACATCAAATCCCTGGAAAGCACCCCCATCGGCCATCCATCGTAAATACTGTGGTGGATGATCATTGATAAAACATGTTCGGTATCGCTTGTTCGTAGCAACCTGATTAAAAACAACGGACCTGCAAAAAGTCAAAATCATTATTAACGTAATTAACCAGTTTGTTTATATAAGTTTCCTTGTCGCCGGCAAAATCGAGCATATCATCATATAATAATTGATAACGTTTAGCGGTGGCATCCTCAATTCGCAAGCAGTAATCATTATCAATACGGTGAAAGGTGGTCCGTAAGATTTCGTAACGCCCGAAAATATAATGCACAGTTTGCATGCAGTCCTCGATATATCCAGCTTACCTTCTATTTTGAGAGCCGATACTTTATAAAGCCGCTTTTTGAAATCGACACCTTTGCCACCATCAAGCCACCAATACGATGTGTGACTGCTTGAGACTCTGAAATATATTTTATTATCGTTTGTAAATTTATCATTCCTGTTTTGCACTAATGCGGTGTCGATACGACGGCTTTTTTACATTAAATATGTAATCAGGAATGATTTATCGGCTTTCAAGCACTCTAAATAACTACTCTCTACCAATCATTTTTGAGTTATCCTAACCTGGATGCTCTCTTCCTGCGAAGCAATTCTATCCTGCAACTGTAGATCTTTTCTAAAAAGTCGAAATATTATAAGAATCAAATACCATAGCTTTCTATAAAAGCATAAAAACTAAATAAATATAAAATAAATTATTTATAATTTTATTACTACATGATGGCTTATTTCACCAACGAAAACTTGTGTTTACGGCCATCCTTTCGTGCATTTATTAATCTACTGGCCTTTAAAGTAGATAAGACGCCAGATATGAGCTGGGATATCTTTTTAACATCTCCTTCAGGCTCATGATCCGCTATTACCTTGGCAATTTCATCATTGTAACCTTCCCCGATCTTGTTAAGCGCAAAAGCAATTTTATTTACAATGGTCAGATTCTGGCTAAATTCAACAGGCGGCTCAAGCGGCTTGAAAACCTTTTCGCCTGCCTTTTTTTGTTTATCGCTTTTATCATCCGAACCAAATTGTTTATCAAAGTTAAAGCCACCGTCCATGTCACCACTGGCAAAAGCATTTAGGAGCAATTCAATCCTCCTCGCTTCCTGCAAATGATAAGCAATCTTTTGTTTTAAATGCTCTACGATGTCTTTTTCGGTGATTTTGGCCATGCTTCGGTAATAATCAGGTTTTTAAAAAATTTATAGAATAACAAAGTTCAACTATGTAAAATATACGTTCATGTAAATTATTTGCAGCAGTGAAAATCACAAACTATCATTACATTAAATATTAAGGTTAACAACTAATCATTGTGTTATGGAAACCGCAAACGAACAAGAAATCATCGAGTATTTGAATGAACAGATTATATTTCATAACGCCGAGTTAAAACGAAACATGTCATTACTTTCTGGATTCAAAACTCGAAAACGAAGCACCAAAGTACAGCTACTTGACATGGCTGTAGATCTGCTTCTAAACCGATTTAACGAAACAGTTTACATAGACCAACTAAACAATTGTACAACAAACCAAACAACTTTTAATTTTCCGTTGTAATAGCAGCTGCCATTTATTCCAATATAAGCTCCTGCATTTCGCAATTCTTTGAGATGATGGGATTGAGCATCTTGCTGCGCTTATACCTCGGTGCACGCGAGGGATATCGCTTCCCCTTTTTTCACGAAAAATTTATTATCAATTTTAATTGCGAATATAAAATTATATTTTTTATTAATATAATTTATTTTATTTTATAAATTAAATCTACTTCATGTCCTATCAAAATACGATCTATTGTAACCAAAATCATTTGTTAGAAAAATAAGAGCTAATAGAATTGATCGACTGATGATGAAGAATCGATGAACTGCCGTTTTTATATATTACCGTTGGCTGCACTGATTAACAGCTATAATATTATCATTGGACGGAGACTACCGTTGATACGTAACACAAATCTGTGAAACGAGAAGCCTCAAATTGCTGTAAGACTTTTCGCTTCCGGAACAACGTAAATCCGAAAGATTTTCGCAGTTAAAAACTATGTTTTTCTATTTGTTGCATCAAAGCCTCATAGTATCTCTGCGGCGCGTTAGCATCGTATGCCAGGTATAAAAACGGCTCTATTAACTCAAGCTCCATTAACACGAATTTTCCGTCAATGATAACGCCATCAACCCGCGAATAAAATGTATCAACTGAAAATTCCGCTACATAAGAGGATACTGTGTTAATAAGATATTCATTGGGGCAAAATGGCTCAATTGTCCCCCCTAAAAATTGCTGAACTCTAAAATCTCCTGATTTTGGCTTTTTCAGAACAGTATGGCTATACTGGCCGTTAAAAAACACAAACGATAGTTCACCGTTATTTATCTCCTGTATAAATGGCTGCACTATAGTGTCGCCGTCTGCGATGATGTCTTCTACAACCGTTAGGCTATCTTTCACCGTCATTCTATTGAATTTGACCGTATTTTTCGACCCAGCACTAATGCAGGGTTTTATAACAATTTCATCGGATGAAAGACTATCAAATAAAGACATAATTTCACCGTTCCAGTTCTTTTCAAGGTGAACTGACGGCACTGTTAAATACCCCTTTAATTGAATTTCTTTTAAATATTTCTTATCAAAATTCCATCGCACGGTGTCATATCCATTCAACAACTTTACCTTAAGATTTTGCAAGTTATTAAGCCACAACCTAAACAGATCAAACTTGTAAGTATAATCCCAAGGGGTTTTTAAAATAGCCAAATCATACTGCGACCAATCGACTTGCGAGTTGTCCCATATTTCTTCGTTAATATCCAATCCTTTTTGTATAAGAAAGGGAGTTAAATCTTTCAATTCATCGAATCCATTTGCGCCGGAATATTTACCAACATTACCTGCTGTGATAATTGCTATTTTCATAGTTATTTAACAACGCAAATTTAGTTAGCCAATAATAACGAGCAAAGCCAGATAGTAAAAAAGAGCACATTTACTGCTTTCAAGGCCGTTATTAACGCTTGGCTATAAGAAACCGGGGGCCTTCTAGCCAACGTGATACAAACCGAAACCAACCAGACAAGTAAATTAACGCCGCATATAATATCCCACGTTCGAGAATGAGTTGCAGCGCCACCAATAGCATTTCCCCTGCGCAGGCTTTCCAAGGTTGGTATCGGCAATAGTATTGGTATAGTTGCTATATCTTCGTTTTGCGGATTTTTCAAAGGCGGTTAAGGCATCAATTTTACTACCGTGGAGGTCATCGTAACAGGCTATGTTGTAATACAAATATTTCACTTAATAAGATGATTAAAACAGGCAAAACACTGCGTAACTCCAATAAAATTTTGCGGTTGCGAACAGACCCAGGCTGTCTTGTTCGGTAGGTGCGCAGGCGTGTGCCTGCGCATACTAAGTGCCATTAGTCGTGCCTGAGCAGTCTGGAGATACATGGTCGATGGACTTCATGTGCGATGTGCTGGTTGATAAATGGAGGTTCTGTACGCTTAATATAATCGATGATTTTATCCTGGAAGCTATTGTTGTGGAAGCAGTTTATACCATACCAGCCATTTGGGTAATTCAAATACTGGAACGAACTATTCATGAGCAAGGCAAACCAACTGCATTCGGGTAGATAACGGGCCTGGGTTTAACAGCAAGAACTTCAAAGATTGGTGTGAAAGCAAAGGTAATGCTGTACAATTTGCCTAACCAGGAGGCCTATGCAGAATGGATATATCGAACGGTTTAATAGAACTTTCCGTGAAAATATGCTGGACGCTTACCCGTTTGAAAGGATTAACGAGGTACAGGCATTAGCTGATGAATCGATGGAAGATTACAATTACAACAGGCTGCATGAAGCATTAGGAGGCATAAGCCTGACCTTTATAAACGGCTAAACGGTGGGATACTGAAAACTCTGGCGAGTTTCCAACATTCCCTCCGTTACAACAATGATTATATTTTTGATTAATAAGGCTGTAAAATACCAGTCCGAACCAAGGGGGGTTACATACTTTTAAAAAAAAATCCATCAATAAAGGATAATTGAACATTATCAATAATCGGCTTATTGCACATTACACTAGTTGTTCTTTAGAATGAATTGCCTGAAGAATACTCATCGCTGCTACCCACTTCATACAAATAAGCTTGTCCCCTCGCGGAACAAGCTTCATTGCACAAAGATTAGCGTTAGCTAAAACGTAAATTATAGTCGATCATCGTCATAACCAGTTAAGCGAGATTACAATGCAACTTGTCTTAACTAAGATTACGATTATTGAAACTTAATGGTAAACACCAAGTAATGTTTGCATAATCAAGCTTTTAACTGTATTGGAACTAATAATTTTTATTCTGAATCAATTTGGGACTGCCCCCTGCACCTGAAAGGTCAATCTGTCGTTGCGGAATAGGATAAATCTCGTTTTTCCCGGCTGTGAACTTACCACCTCTAACATCCTGTGTGAATTTACCCTGGAAAGCCAGGTAGGTATTGATCTCCTGAGCGGCAATTCCCCAGCGAACCAGGTCAAAAAAGCGGTGTCCTTCCAGTGCCAGCTCAATTTTTCTTTCAAAATAGATTGCTTTCAAAGCGCTTTCCTTCGTAGCGAAATAGCTCATATCGTAAAGTCCAACCTTATAGTTCGCAGCTGGTTCATCAGAAAATCCAGCAGTAGGTTTATCTGGGTCTTTGTATTGATAAACCCATCCGGCAGGATTAGCAGCTCTTGCCCTTACCATATTCACGAGCTCCATGGCACGTACGAGATTGCCGGTCTGTGCCTGCGTTTCAGCATCCATCAGCAAAACATCTGAAAATCGGATGATGTTGTTGTTGATACCTGATCCCGGAGCCCAGGAGTGGCCATCACCTTCTGTCCCTTGCGCCGCTTGTCCATAGACCATCTTGATCGGTGAATAAGGACCCGCATAAGCCTGATTACGCACCCAGTTATTTCCGGGATGGATACCCCAATCCAGATAAGGTATTCCCCTCCTGCCGGCTGTCCAATCCAGTCTTGGATCAATAGTGCCCTGATCAGGCGTAAAATCCTGCGAAGATGAAATGCCCATATCAGTTTTCACAGGGTGATCGTTGTAAGCATCCAGGTATGGAAGGCCTGTGGCCGAATTGGTTCTGAAATGGTTAACCAGATCAATTGAGGGTTGATAAAATCCGCAGCAGCCAAAAGGACTACCATCGCCGTAAGGAAAATTCAGCATGTCACCGTTATTGGCGTTGGATATCCCGTTGGGATCCACATTTGCAGCAGCCTGAACAGCAAATACGGATTCGGCGCTATTATTCGTTGCTGCCCTGAAGTTATCTTCGAAATTATCATTCAGCTTGTAGGGTTGGCCGTTTGCTGTTGTACCCTGCGTTACAATGGTTTCGAAAAGTGTTTTCGCCTCTGCATATTTATGTTCGTATAAGTAAGTTTTGGCCAGATACGCACCCGCTGCCCATTTATTGGCTCTTCCTGCATCCTCCTGCTGACCAAGCAGATTTTGATAAGCATAAGTAAAATCTTCTTCTATTTTAGGCCAGATATCAGCATTGTTGGGTTGATTAAAATCAGTTGTATTTTCATCAATATAAGGCACTTTGTCGAACATCTTCTTGAGGTCAAAATAGTAGTGCGCCCTTAAGAAACGGGCTTGAGCGATAACGTTCTCTTTTTGTCCCGCCGCGTAACCGTTTACCTTGGCAACGGTCTTAAGCACAAGATTAGCTCTGGAAATTCCTTCATAGTCCGCCTTCCACTTGCTGTTCAAAAAACCATTCGTGGGGTCGGTTGTAAACTTCTGAATGGACTCAATGGGCGTTTGATCCCCAGGATCACTGCCTTTATTAGCATCTCCGGCGGCCACGCCTCCGTAGATCCAATTGTCCGGAGAGGCCTCCCAGGCACCGCCGCCGCCGATGGCGGCATCGCCGCCCTGCTGGCCGTCCAGCACCGCATAGGTGCCGATCAACAGATCGCGAACACCCTCTTTTGTTTCCAGCAGCGGTCCTTCGAGCGCCCCGGTCAGTGGTTTGTCCAGATATTTTTTGCAGGCGCCCAGACTTAACGTTCCTGTTAATATGATAAGCAGCTTTATCTTAAATTTCATGACTTTATAGTTTTGATCATAATGAGACATTTACACCTATCAGGTAGGTGCGTGGTGTAGCGTATGTTCCCTCGTCGATACCGAAGTTCAACACACCGCCATTAAGTTCAGGATCGGTACCTTTATAGCCGGTGATGGTGAAAAGATTGGTTGCAGAAACATATACCCTCAGCTTTTGTATACCAGCTTTTTTCAGGTTCGTGAAAGTGTATCCAAGCTGAGCATTACGTGCCCGCACGTATGATCCGTTTTCGACGAAATAAGAATTTGGTGTTGAGCCGCTGCTGGTTGATGCATCCAACTCCTGAATGGGCGCTTTCGCATTATGATTTGTCGGCGTCCAGGAATCATATAGCGCAGTATAGCTTTTGGCCGTCTCAAAGGATGCATAAAAATCCCTCCAATATTTGACGTTGTTCCAGATTTGATTACCAAATGACCCGTAAAGCAAGACATTGAAGTCAAATGCTTTGTAAGTTAGCCCCAGCTTAAGACCGGCTGTAAAATCGGGATTGGGATCGCCGATAAAGGTACGGTCGGCATCGTTGACCACGCCGTCGCCGTTGATATCTGCGTAACGGAAGCGTCCCGCCTTCACGTCATTCTGATAGACGGCATCTGGGTTGCCTGAAGCCTGCATTGCTTTTGCATTAGCGGCATCGATCTCGTCCTGCGAATTCCAAAATCCCACAACTTTATAACCATAAAACTGTCCGATGGGATGACCAACTTCGTTCCTTACCATATTAACATCGAAACGTCTGGATATATCTGAATAAAAATAACTGGAACTATTGGAAACCTTAGAAATTTTATTGTTGTAGGTAGTGACGGAAAGCGTGGTATTGAGCGTCAATTCTGACCCGATTTTTGTGTTGCTTGTTACTGCAACGTCTAGGCCGTCCGTACGCATCTTTGCTATGTTGACGTAAGGGACTGTCCCGTTTCCTACTGTCCCTAGTTGTTCCGGGTTAAACAGCAGGTCTTTGATATCTTTACGATAATAATCTGCAGTCACGGACAATGCCCCTCCAAACAAAGTCGCATCAAATCCGATGTTGCTGTTAATATCTTTTTCCCATTTCGCATCAGGATTACCGATTTGCTGCTGATAAAATCCGGGTACGATCGTTGTTCCCCCTCCTATCGGATAATACGATTGACCGATACTTGATCCGTAGGTATAGTAAGCATTGGCCTGTGTCAGGTTCAATTGATTACCCATGATACCCCACCCACCGCGGATCTTAAGGTCGCTAATCCAGCTCACATTTTTCAGAAAATTTTCCTGCGATAGACGCCAAGCGGCACTGACCGCGGGAAAGTAACCGTATTGATTTTCTTTTGAAAACTTGGAAGAACCGTCTCTTCGGATCGTCGCGTTGAAAAGGTATTTACCTGCATAACTATAGTCGACGCGTGCAAAAGCGGATAATAGCGTAGATGTACTGCGTGCGCCATAATTACCGATTCCTGATGCAGATCCCGTATTCAGATTGACATAATCCGGGTCAAAAGAAAAATAGTTCTGCCTGGAGGCTCCTATATAGCTATCATATTCTTCAAATGCCTCTGTGCCCGCTACAACTTTTATATCATGTTTTCTGATTTCCTTATGAAAGCTCAGCGTGTTCGTCCAGGTGTAGTTCCAGTTGCTGTAGGAGTCTTCACCATAACTGTTGGTTTGCGTGTTCTCCTTATTCTCGTAAGTAGGATAATTAAAGTAATGAGAGTTTCCGTTGGCGATATCGCCACCGAAGGAAGAACGGAACGTGAACGAACGAAGAAAATCGACTTCTGCGTAGATATTTCCGAACAACCTGTATCCCACGTCTGAATTTACTTTCGACCGTTGTTGGATGGCTACCGGGTTGTTCGCATCTCCAAGCCCTGAGCCATAGCTACCGGCATAATTACCGGCGATATCATAAACCGGAATGATCGGTTGCTGCCTTAAAGCCATCGTGATCACGCCATCCGGATTGTTGCCGCTGACCTTCGGATTTTTAGTAACGGAGTAGGCCAGGTTTTCCCCTATCCTGATATGCTTATTAAAATTGAATGCACTGTTTGCACGGATCGTGTAACGTTTTTGATAAGTGTCGATCAGGGTACCCTGTTGGTTATAATAGTTGGCGGAAAATAAATAACTGCCATTGTCCCCACCTGCTCCAACAGCAATATTATGACTCGTTATAGGCGCACTTTTAAAGATCTCGTGGTACCAGTCCGTACCTGCCTTATTGGCTTTGGTAATACGATTGAAATTATTGAAATCATCACCGGACGTATAATTGGGATTTACGTAATACAAAGAAGGATCCGTTGCCGGATCGCCATTTTTCGCGCCCGCGGGTACGATGTAATCGGGCAGCGTATACTTGCTTGATTGACCGTCAGGGTTATACTGTTCGTCCGTAAAGTCCGTGATCCCCGAATTGGTCTGCGCAAGATGCTTCAGGTCAGCCATTTCCTGCGGATTGAGCGTTTGCCATACGTTGCCGCTTTTAGGCACCTGCGTTCCGTAATAAGCATCGTATTGAATGGTCACTTTACCTTTTCCACGTTTTGTCGTGATAATGATCACGCCATTGGCAGCCCTGGCACCATAAATCGATGCAGAACTGGCATCTTTCAATACCTGAAAGCTCTCTACATCATTAGGATTAAGCGTGCTGACATCCTGCGTTGGGATACCATCGACGACGTATAATGGTGTGTTGTTGCCAAAAGTGTTAAATCCTCGGATGCGGACCTGTGGTTCTTCACCAGGTTGACCGGACCCGATCACCGTAACACCCGGTGCCTGCCCCTGCAGCTGGGTGTTCACGGAGGATGAAGCGGTTTTATTGAGATTTTTAACGTCTACAACCGAAACGGCTCCCGTCAGATCTTTTTTCCTTTGCGTTGTATAACCCACCACCACTACTTCCGTCAGTGCTTTTGACTCGGCATTGAGTCTGACATCAATACGTTGTTGGCCGTTGACAGCAACAGTCTTTGAAACAAAACCAATAAAGGTGAATTCCAGGTTACCTTCACTAGACGGCAGGGTCAAGCTATATTTCCCTTGCGCGTCTGTAACAGTAGCTAAGTTTGTACCGGAGAGCTTCACGGTGACACCGGGCAAGGTTTGTCCCTGCTCATCTGTAACTGTGCCTGTGATCGCGAATACCGGTGCAGTAGGCGCGCCGCTGGGTTTGATGATGATGAGATGGTCAATAACATGATACGTTAGTGCCTGGCCTTTCAAAACTTGTGTCATCAGTTCTTCGATACTTGCATGTTGTGCATGGATAGTTATAAGCCTGTTTTTATCAAGTTGATCGATCCTGTAAAAGACAGAATATTCACTACTCTGCTCGATTTGTTTAAGCACCGAAGAAATAGTTACCTGTTCCTTATCGATGTTAAATAATTTCTGTGAAAATACGTTGGCGTGTACTTGCAGCAGCCCCGTGAGGAGCAACACGGAAACAAGTTTCATCATTGTCAGTAATTTACGGCAAACGGGATTCCCCGGAAGCGGCTTCCTGTAAAAAATAATCATAAATTTGTGTTGTTTAATTAGTTAATACGATGCTTCCCCAAGCTTTAGGGTATTAGCTATAAGAATGAACAACACCCGGAATGTTGACGCATTCCGGGCTGTTTTTGTATACTTAGATCATAGACCGGCACCTCCTATCATTATATTGTTACCTGTTTGATTATAAGTTATTTCAGTATTTTCCTTGATCACATCGAGTATTTCTGCGGCTGACCTGGCATTTTTAAAGGTGCCGGAATACCGGATCTGCTTTAATCGTTCATCCTTAATCGCTATAGCAGTGCCAAACCGACGATCTAACGTCTTAGCAATTTCTTCGAGGGAACTGCTATCAAATGCCAGGATATTTTCCTTCCATCCGACGAATCTGGCTTGCTGATCAGGCTGAATTTGCAGGATTTGGATCTTTTGAAAATTATCGTCTGTGCGCTCTTCCAGAGAATCTCCTGCTTTAGCCAGATTAGTCGAAGCGCTGAGTACTTGGTGCGCTTTTAAATAGATGCGATTGTTTTCATTATTTCTTGCTGACCCATTTTCTACCGATATCTCACCCTGAACTACGGATGCTTCGAAAGTGTCGTCACCCGGATACGCCTTGATATTAAACTGCGTGCCGATATCCCTGATCGCGTACTTTTTCGTTTTAACCAGAAAAGGCAGTTTGCTTTCCTTTCCGCCAATCTCAAAAAATGCTTCGCCAGAAAGACATACCGTACGGTTAACCGTATTGAAACCTTTTGCAATTGTCAAGGCAGAACCGCCGTTCAACCAGATTTTAGTTCCATCCGACAGCTTAAATATTCTGCTGGTCCCTTTTGATGCTGTTAAACGAACTTCACTTTCTGCGTGGGGCTTGTCATCTGAAATTTTCCAAAATCCGACTGTCATAATGAGTAATGCAGCCAGCGTGATTCCACTATATAACCATCTCTTTTTGCTGATGATGGGGTCTTGGAAATTTCGGCTACGGAAATCCTCAAAGGCTTCGTCCGTATTGATTGATGTCTGATCATTAATCAACGCGTCTTGCCAAAGCTCGTAAAGATTTGCGAAATGCTGTTCGTTCTCAGGATGTGCGTTGATCCATTTGCTCAAGAAAACGATTTCTTCCGGCGTAGCTTCCCTGGTGATGTACCTGATGAGCAAATCATCAATATTATCGTCGTTCATGTACCCGTAATACAATCGAATAAGCAATTACCCCCAATCTAATTTTGATTTTTTTAATTTTATACGTCAAATGATTTCGAAAAAATGAGTTTTAACGCGATTTTATTATTTAAATTGATAATTATCATCGTTGTATGATTATATTGGGCTTACGAAATTGGTGTTTCTTCTATGCAAAAAGATCAAGACTCCCTAAGCAACAGATTGAAATCCGGCGATCATAAGGCTTTTGAATCGATATTCAAAAGCCACTACCGTGTGCTGACACTTTTCGCAAACAGAATGGTCAACGATTTGGAAACCGCCCGCGAGATCACTGATGAAGCCTTTACCAAGCTATGGGAAAAAAGAGATAATTTAGATACCACTTGCTCATTGACGTCTTACCTATACAAGATGGTGCACAACCGCTGCTTAAATCATTTCAAGCATCAGCAAACCAAAAACCTTTTTTTAGATTATCTTCACCGTCAAAACTTACTTAATTTGCAGGCCGAAAATTTTGAGCTCGCGTATCATGACAAAGAGATTGGCGAAAGAATAAAATCCGCGGTGAACGAACTGCCCCCACAATGTAAAATGGTTTTTTGCATGAGCCGTTATGAGCATTTAAAATACAGAGAGATTGCTGAACAGCTCAATATCTCCGAAAAAACTGTAGAACGGCATATGACGCTGGCCTTTGCAAGGCTTCGTCAAGCCCTTAAAAATGATTATTCAGTTTGGTTATAAGCGTGTATCAAGGAGTGCGTGGAGCATAAGCGAAAGTATTCGAACATTGAACTTTTTAATTTCATTTGTTATGATTTCGACCATAATTGTGTATTTAATGACCGGTTAACGGTCTGCAACCTATCGAGCTTTTTTTTTGGCATAATAGACTACACGGATTGGGATCGAAAATAGATTTATACGAAGCTACGCTTTCATGAATTTATATGCCAAGTCTTAAGTGATTAACAACTCTATCTTCACCTTAGTGAAGGGTTCCATCCTACTATTCTACACTTATATTCACCAGTTATCTACGTGTCTAGCTTTTTAAGGTAGCAATTTGAGATACACGACACATGCGTTCCGAACTAAAAATAATTTAAGTTTAGATGTTGACCCTGGTATCCATGATGTGATGTCAATCGTACTGGAGGAAAAGCTATGTGATTATATTACATACTGCACGCACCGGTATAGGAGTGCCGGCTAGCATAGTGGTCTACAATTCCGGTCTCATTTTGCCGGTTGTTGATGCTGGATGCCAGAGATGGTCGGCATATCTTAAATATACTGATAACATACCCCTGAACCGCATTTCAGAAATAAACGCGGCTATGCATAACAGCGGTCTCTTAATTTTGAGTCTACCTGGAAAACGTTAAAGTAATCAAGCTTAATGATCGGACACCACAGCTGGTCTTGGAACTTCGGAGCCGATTTTACGTTTTTTATGATCAGTAAAACCAAGGGGATGCACATGGCATTCATCATAGCCAACAACAGGAAAGCATTCCTGTAGCTGAACAGGATGGAAGAAGGATGCATTTTCGGACACAAAATCTCGGGGAAGTTAGAGAAGTAGGGAACGCAGTGGTCAACATCAAGGTTGTTGACATGGTTTGTACGCCTTATAATATTAGTTGCGGTCTTTGTAAAAACTGTGAGCGTGGGCTCACCGCGTTTTGTCTGACCATGAACCCGGGGTTTGCGGGTGCCGCATATGGGTTTGCCGGAATGGGTTCCGACAACGGGGTGCAGGCAGATACCTGCGGGTTCCATTTGCTGATTTTAACTGCTTAAAGCTTCCGAAGACGCAAAAGAGAAAAAAAACGATTATGTACTGTTATCTGATATCTTCCCTACCGGCTTTCATGCAACTCAGCTGGCGGGCATTAAACCTGGTGACAATGTGGTCATCTATGGCGCCGGGCCGGTGGATTTAATGGAAACGATCTCAGCTGGCATAAAAGGAGCAAACAAAATTATGGTAGTGGATGACCATCCGGATAGGTTAAAACTAGCAGAAGACTTGGGCGCAATACCTATCGACTTCTCAAAAGCACCCGCAGTTGACCAGGTATTGGAATTAACTGCTGGCGTTGGAGCTGACAGCGGTTGTGAATGCGTGGGTTATCAGTGTTGCGATAAACACGGGCACGAACAGAATAATATTACCATGAACGAACTGGTGCAAGCCGTTAAATTCACAGGATCCATTGGTGTTGTAGGTGTTTACGTTGCCCGGGATCCAAAGGCAGAAGATCCTCTTGCAAAAAAAGGCACATGGAATTTGACTTTGGCAATTTCTGGTTGAAGGGTCAAAGTATTACGACAGGCCAGGCCAGTGTCAAAGCCTATAACCGTCAGCTTTGCGGTTTGATATCTTCAGGTAAAGCCAAACCTTCCGTCATCATTTCTCACGAACTTCCTTTAGAAGAAGCACCTACAGGTTACGAACATTTTGATGCCCGCGACAACGGTTGGACCAAAGTGATCTTAAAACCGGGCATGCAAGGCGTCACAAAAGATAAAGCAGAAGAGCCAGAGTCGATAACTGCTTAAGCCCAGAAAAACTGACACTATTAACAGGAAAGCTTTCGCAATTAACATTTGCTGCCGAGCTGTAAAGCCGCTATACACATAGCGGCTTTTGCTTTCCTATATTAAATCCATTACGCTTATAGACTGATATCATAACTAAATATTGTCTTCTTTCCATATACACGGTATTGCTCCAGTGGACGTGGTCCGCAACCATTTGAACCGACGCCTAGCGTTTTGTGACTGATGATCAATACAGTGCTTTTACTTTCCGGCAGATCGATCTTATATTCAACCGGCATCATCTCTTCGTCCGTGTAAGGTAGTGCTGAAACCTGCATTAACGCGCTGTCTGATTTAACACCTAGCTTTAGTCCGTTTGCTGATGTCAGATTCGCCCAGCGTACATCTTCATGGTTACCGCATTCCATCGGCTTTTCGTAAGGTGTCATTTGCTTTGCAACTGAGCTAAAATAGTGGTTGACATCCGCACCGCGTTTACGATCAGCATAGTTCTCCATGGGGCCCCGGCCAAAATAATCAAACTGTGTTAGCTGCCGGTCTAAAAGCATCCGGACACCCATTCTTGCAAGAGCAAATGTTGAGTCGCTGGAAGTAATTTCGTTGGTTGCATGGATATGGCCGTTCGCAGTTATGATGTACGTAACTTTATGACTGATTTTATAATCCTGCCTTCCATATCCGGTAAGGTCAGCACTGATCCGGACCACACCGCTTTTTTCCTGTTTATAACTTACATTATTAACCTTCCAGTCCAGCTTTGTTATTCCTTTCTTTTCCCAATCGTGATACGCCCACATGTCATCGATTTGGTGAGGGGCACGCCAAAGGTGTAAACGAGGTCCCCCATTATCTGTTAATATATTTTTATCCTTTTCCTCTATCCGTGTAAAAGTACCCTGTGATTGATCAAACGCCATGAAGAAGCCCTTACCTCTCAAGGTTAACAATTGGCCGTCTTCTTTGATAACGAGATCGCCTTCAACCGCTCTGACAGATTTGGCTGCGCTATTATTTGGAATCATTATCTGCTGTTCCGCAAGCTCATAATTTTTAGGCGCCCACATTTCCCTTTCTTTCAGGTGTAATGAAATGCGTATAAAATATTCGGCCCCAGGCTTAGCTTTAAACTTAAGGGGTATGTGAACAAATCTTTCGGCTCCAGGAACGATCGAACCAGTAATAAATACACCCGTGGCAACCTGATCTCCGTCCTCGGTAAGTGACCACTTCCCGGTGAACTGGTCAAGGTTGGTAAACTGATACCTGTTTTTGATGACAAAATCCCCTTTCAACGCATCTTTCGCTGTGATGGTTACCCATTGATAAGCATGTTTTAATTCGGGATAGTGTGGCTTCAGCGAACGGTCTGAAAAAACCACGCCTTTGTGGATGAAATATCGGTCGTTAGGATACTCGCCGAAACCGCCACCATAAGCGGTAATTGGATGCTTAGGGTCGCGGTTGTTATAAATGCCCTGATCCTGCCACTCCCATATGGCACCACCCATCAGCGAAGGATATTTGTCGAAAAGGTCATTATACAGATCAACCGAACCCATGGAATTAAACATGGCGTGAGCATACTCACAAAGGTAAAATGGTTTGGTAAGCTTACCGTCATTCGCGTTCTTTTCAACGTCAGGCAACTGCGTATACATTTCACTATCGATATCTGCCGGGTTGTTGCCGCCAATACCAAAGCCCTGGTAATGTGTAGGCCTGGTATTGTCGATAGATCTAATGACATCCAATATCGCCCTGAAGTTAGACCCGCCTGACCCACACTCATTACCCAAAGACCAGATCACAACGGACGGATGATTTTTGAAGTTCTCTACATTCGCGCGGTTTCGTTCAATAAGCGCAGCCTTGATCCTCGGTTCTTCATTGAACTCATCCCATGCCCCATGGCTTTCGAGGTTGGCTTCCGCAACCAGGTAAATGCCGTATTCGTCGCACAGTTCGTACCACCTCGGGTCATCTGAATAATGACAGGTCCGCACGTGGTTACAATTAGCCTGTTTAATGAGGATTATGTCTTTAACCATTTGTTCTTCGGTCACAGCATGTCCGTTATCCGGCCAATTTTCGTGACGATTGACACCTTTTAATTTCACCGGCACGCCATTAACCGTAAAAAGTCGCCCTTTTATCTCTATCTGCCTGAAACCGGTTCTTGCCGAAAGCCGTTCTTTAACGACATTACCTTCTTTAACTGAGAGGACTGTTGTGTAGAGCTTAGGTGTCTCTGCCGTCCATTTTTGCGGGGCCTTTACCGGTATTTCTGCAGTGATATTAACTTCTTCCCCCGGCTTAAGTGCCGGTATATCTCGCAGCGTTGTTATGCCGGCAATAGGGTTATTACCATCATAAAGCTCGACACTGAGCTGGCTGGCGCCTGTAGCGCTCACAGTATAATTTTTTACTTTAGCCGAGACGTGTAAAACCGCATTATGGTATTGAGGATCAAATGTGGTTTTGATGAAATAATCGCGTATATGGACTTGAGGCGCGCTCCACAGCGTGACGTTTCTGAAGATGCCACTCAAACGAAACATATCCTGGTCTTCCAGGTAGCTTCCGGTGGTGAAACGATAAACTTCTACGGCAACCATATTATTGCCCGGTTTAACATATTTTGTAATATCGAATTCTGCTGCGTTACGGCTGTTCACACTATAGCCAACTTTTTTGCCGTTAACCCAGATAAAAAATCCTGCATCCACACCGTCGAACGTAATAAATACGCGTCTGCCGTTCCAATTTGCCGGTAACTCAAAGTTACGGCGATAGCTGCCAACCGGATTTCTTTCCTGGTAAGCAGTAAAGCTTACCGGTGGCGTGCTCATCACCCGCGGGAAATCTTTCTGAAAGATGTAATCGTAATTACTGTAGTAAGGCGTTCCGTATCCCTCAACCTGCCAGCAAGATGGCACTTTTATATCATGCCAGCCAGATACATCATAGTCAGTTCGATAAAAATTAACCGGACGCTTTTGTGGCCAGTCCACCCAGTTGAACTTCCACATGCCATTCAGACTGCGGGCGTAAGATGATGCGCGCCTGTTTCCCTCCAGCGCTTCCTCAAGCGAAGCGTATGGCATCAGCGTCGCATGATTCAATTCTTTGTTAATACCAACACATTCAGGATCCTCTATCTCTTTAGGTACAAAAGCGGTATCGGTTCGTGACATCAAATGATTAAGGCCCGCTGACTGTGCAATTGCCGTAAACCGTGCTGTTAAAATAAATAAGCAAACAATTAGATAAATAAAGATCGATTTAGGTCTGGAAATGTTCATGGGTATCTTTGATTTCAATGTTAAGTAGTTGATCGTTCTGCAAATTAGTGTACATACACTTATAAATCCCTAGGCAACGCCTAAATAAATTATCCGCCAAAATCGGGTGCGCTATCTGCTATAACCAATAGGCTCGCTGGCTGTAAAATTGTAGTGTGATGCAAAATGAAATAAAAGGATGCACCAGGTAAACCCACTCTAAATTGCAACACTGTTCGATACGCTCTATTGGTTAACGACCATTTAACAATCAGCTTTAAGGCTTGTATTGACATATTTAAATACGATTAAATGCTGCCACAGCGTAGATTCGTGATAACATTTGGTCGCTATCAAATTTATTGCAGTAATTTCCAAATTACAATACCGAATTCTGGATTTCAAGACCAACCCAGGGTCAGGCAACAAACAATGTGTTGACCAAAGGGAGTATATCAAGGAACAACTATCAATTTACGCACGGAGTAGTTCTCTGGGCCTTCACGATCTTCAATAAACGATCTCTTGAAATTTTTTTTTAGCGCGTTGCAATTGCGGCAACCATGCATTCCCCTTTTCGTCCTTATCCCCGAATGAATTTCAGGCCTTCTCTTTTAAATCTGTGCCCGCAGCGCCGCTCCAAAAATGAATAAATTCCCCAAAATTGAGGTCTCTGGCATACTCCGGGAAGCTTTCTCTTCCATTATTGTAAGTTTTTTTTGGGAAATATTCTGCCAGCAGATCAAAAAACTTAGTTAAAGTTTTTGTTTTTCCATGTTCATTGTAGATGGGGTAAAACCAATCCTTATACCAATGGGTACCTGGCCGCGGGAAATCATCAGCGGTTTGGAGTTTCATATTGTGCCAACGGGTAGCATCATCATTTCTGCCAAGACCGAGATACAGATCATATTGATAGATCTCCATGAATTTGCTATCGTGCCAGATAGGAAATGCAGGTGAGCCGTGAACGCCCTGAGAAGCTCCCTCAACGATATGACCGATTTCATGCGTTGTGAGGTCTATATCATTACCCGCACCAGATGTCCATGCGTTTATATCGTTAGAGCCGCAATCGGTCACGTTATGATAATCATGGCTGGCGTCCATATAAGTTGACGGATGCCCGCCAGAGTATTTACCTGCGTGAAAAACAACATATAACCGCGGATCTTTACCAAAACTTCCATATGTGTTCTTTGTGTAATTCCATGCCTGCGCCATGTAGGTTTTTGGCCAGGTGATGTTCGGCTTAACGTCATCGTCATAATAAACAACGACGCTGCTATCATGATAGATGCGGTTAACCAATTGTTTATGGTCAAACCAATGTTCCTGCCACTTTGCAACAGGCGCACTTGGGTCTACAGCTAAGCTGTTATTTAGGACCGAACAAATTACACTGCATAATATCTGTTTATCTTTTACGAATGATGAGGTGTGAAAGCGCCGGATCACCTAGCAAGCGATCCATTTCCAGCTCAATAATATTCTTAATATCCTGTTTGATGTCCAAATAATTTCGTTCCACGACTGCCGGACTGATCTTTTTTATTTCAGGCAGTCTTTATTCAATGTCTTATGGTCGTTGACAATTTTGCCATGATAAGCTTTTATTCGATCCTACAATCGGGGTTATCCGCCACGAGACCGACAAACTCTCCGGAACTAATCGCAGCGGAAGGCACAGCGGCCTGCAGTTGTTTAGATGAATAAATTTCTTTTTAAAATATCAATCTTACTTGTTGGCTGCAGGGATGGATGCAAGACAGATTACCTACTATCCTGAAAATAGATACAAGTCTTGTCCATTCCGAATATTTCGTTCCGTTTGGCTCCAGCGTAACTTAAATACAACTGAATGATGACTATGTAGGAAATCACAAAACGGACAAAATCTTTCACATATTTTAATAATTAGTCTTAGGTACAAAATCTATAAATCAGGGAACTATAGCGTGGTCTTTAAGTTACTTATGAATAATTTACTGCCGTTATCAAATTGCCAAGGGCCGCTAAAGTAAAAGTATTTGGCGGCTTTGGGAGCGAATAGCTCAGTTTGAGCAAGTTTTGTATCATCGAGATAAACGGCCATCTGTGTTCCGCTAACAACCAATTTTACGTGTAAAGGTCTGTTTGTAGTAGATGACAGGTCAAACGTGGTACCGGTTTCTTTCTTGAGTTCATAATTGCCGATGTTTACGGCGTCTGCATCTCTGTAATGTAGCTGTATAAAGGCACCAGCATTGCTCAGATGTTCCCTTGCAGCATTATCTTTAACAAAGCCGAAACAAACCGGAGCAATGTCCTTAATGCTTTCAGCCATGGCCAGCACATCAAATTCAAACGTAAAACTTGCTGGAAACCCAGTTAACCGATTAAGTTTATAAGTAGCCTGATCTTTAACTGAAAGCCATTTCCCTTCTTGCCCTTGCGGGTGCGCAACTATCGCTACGCCATTGGTTTTGATACTGCGAGGCGACGCACCAATTTCATACGTGGAGAAATCTTCATTAAAAGGTTTATCCTGTGCCTGCGTTACGCTGCTAAAAAGTATGATGCCAGAAAAAGTAAGTGCGGTTAAGATCTTAATGTATCGTGTCATTTTCTGTATTATTGAAATGTTTTAAATCAATTATATGGGGCAGAGAATTTCCCATCAGTTACGGTCAGGTATTCATCTCCGGTCAATAGCCTTAACTTGCCCGAAAATGTCCCTTTCACACCCCATTGGGTTAAGCTGGTAATGGTCATGGTAAAGTTGCTGCCATCAACGTCACCTCCGTTGAAGATGGTTGTACCCACAATTTTCCCGTCTTTCATTTGCTGGATATAATATTTCCCCGAAAGCAATAAACCCGCTACGCTATTGGAAGCGTAAGTTGCTTCTTTCGCGCCTTTGTCTATTTGCATGTCAATGCCAAAACCGGTAACCATATCGGACTTTTCCCAACCACCTATTACTACAAAGTGCACGGTGTCCGTAGCAGGTTTATCATTGGCATTAACATGGTAATTAAATTCATGCAAGGTTCCGTTTATTTTGCAGGATAGGTAGATTTCCTGTCCCCCATTTCCCCCTCCACTATTTTTCTTGCATGATATCAATACTAAAAATGTTAAAGCGAGCATCGCTACAGTCGTGAAACATTTTTTTGTCATCTTATTTTTCATAAAGCATGGGTAAACATTGATACCTGTGCGGGCAGCTCAGTCTACCCGCGCAGATATCAAATTATTAGTAAACAAGGATCAGGCTTAATTTAATTTCACGGATATCTCACCGTCGTCCATACCGTCGATATTCTTTTCCGCAAATACATCGGGCGCGGCTTTTTGCAGGGCTTTGAGAATCTCTGAGGTAGAACCGGCGTGTTCAAGAATAATGGACGAACCGGATGCTTTAAACTTCATTCTGGTGCTTTGAACGCCCTTCGCGGATTGTAGCTTTTCGTTGATAGCTTTGAGCTTAGAAAAATCAACACCTGCAATTTTTAAGGTCGTTTTTTCTGTAGCTGTACCATCCTTTTTCTTCCCGAAGAAACCAAGAATTTTTTCTCCGGTACTTTTGGTGCGGTCAGCAGTGTGGCCTGCCCGGTCGGCCTTGTCTGTTGCGCGGTCCATTTTGTCTAGGATAGCCTGGGCGCTGGCAAACCTTGCGCAAAATAACAGCAGGCCTGCACAAATGAACATGATCTTTTTCATCGTTGATTGAGTTGGTAATAATGTGATTAGAATAAATGCTGTTTCTTAGTTAATAAGTGTAATCCTTGGTAAGATCTGCTGACTTGGTAACCGTAAAACCGTTTATATCTTCCTTAACCTCACCGTCGATCTCGGCCTTATAACTCACTTTGTAGGTTTCGTTGCCCGGGCTTAGGCATTGAATACCTGCACTGATGTTGGTAAGTGGTTTTACAGATTCGATTACATAAGTGCTAGTATTCCCACTGAAATTATTCTTACCTAGGCTTACCGTACTCTGGTTATTTTGTACAGTTCCATTTACCTTCCAAACTGTCGCATCAGAAGGGTTGTTCGTCAAACCTACCATTACGAAGGACAAATAGGCTGATTCTGGTGCGCCGGTTACGGTCACTGTAAATTTTGCGGTACGTCCCCCATTTGAAGGCTGATTTTCATTGGCGTCTTTTTTACCACAAGATGTAAGAGCCGAAATAAAGCCGAATAAAGTGACGGCCACTAACAAGTTTTTAAGAACTGTCTTTGTCATAGTTTTCATTTTAGATGATAGATAGACCGCAAAACTATCTCAGAGAGCGCTGATATAAAATCCCGTGAATGGTGTGTTTTTTTCTCCTGATTTTTAGGTATTTTATGTTTGTGGGTATGTGTTTCACAGTCTATATGATTTTTTAGGTCGATATTTGTGAATTGCGCAAGCTCCGGCCGTTCAATTGAAATTATTGCCGCCTAATGAAATCATACCTTTTCTATTTGCTTATTTTTTTTGCCCTTAACGCAAGTGCTCAGCAGCAGGTGCCGCTAAATGAAAAACACCATGTAGACAGTTTGGAAACCGTATTAAAATACGGGAGAACAGACAGTAGTAAAGCGCTTGCCAGTTTTATGCTGGTTGAGTATTGGAAATTTAAGGATACGACCAAAAGTAAAACTTTCTTAATGCGAGGTAGGCAATTAGCAGGCGGTTCGCCCTATTTAAAGGCTCTATCGTCTTTCTATGAAGGGCAGTATTATTTTAACTGGGACAAAGGCAAAGCATCCGCTGCTTTTGTAAAAGCGCAAAAGGCACTCGCTACATTTCATACGCCGCAGGCTTACGGTAAGCTGGCAGCGGCCTGGTATAACTACGCGATCATGAACCGCGGTAAAGGGTATGAGTTCATTACCGGCATTACTATCCAGAAAGTGCTCCCATATGCTGAAAAAGCGGGTGATCAAACTATGGTTGCTTTTTATTTCAGCCAGCTCGCTACCATATTGATGAATAATTACCAATTTGCTAAGGCTGATGATTACAATAAGAAAGCCATTGTTTTATTGGAGAAACAAGACCATCAATCAACAAACCTTCTTTTTGCTTATTTAAATGGCGTGAGCATTAATTGTTATGCAGGCAAACCAAGAATTGCGAAAACGCTGCTTCAAAAAGCGAAAATTATGCTGGCACCATTTCCAGGCTCGCTTAATTATACCTTATATTATTATAACGAAGCACTTTATTATGCCACCGTTGGATCTTACAAGGAAACTATTTCCAGCGCCACAAAAGGTATGGTGTTGGCTACCAGGTATAATCAGAAGCAAATGCAGCAGCAGCTTTTGTTTCGTAGTTATGAGGCTTATTTGAATCTGAAAGAATATGCCCAAGCCAAAAAAATTTTATTAAGTATTATAGAAGACGGCACTATGCTCACGAGCGCTAATGATAAACTGATGCTTTACGGCGAATTAGCCAAAACCAATAAAATGATGGGTAACTATAATGATGCTTACGACTGGCAAAACAGGCGCCAGCAATTAACAGATAGTATGCATAACAAGCAAGTGGAAGTTAAGATCAACGAACTAGAAACAAAATATCGTACTGCAAAGAGTCAGAAAAGAATTGCTGAATTACAAGCGAAGAACCACCAAACTGAGTTAAAAAGCAAAAATGAAAAGCTATTCAATTGGCTTTTAGGAAGTGGGTGCGTAAGCTTGCTCGCCATTCTGACGACGGTATTGTTGAATGCCCGAAGCAATCGTCAACTCGCCGTACAAAAAGAAATCAATTACAGGCAACAACTGCATGAGCTGGAACAAAAGCAACAACTCCGCATTGCCAAGGCTATGCTAGACGGCGAGGAGAATGAACGTGAACGAGTTGCACGTGACCTGCACGATGGCCTGGGTGGCATGCTTGCTGGTGTAAAAATAGGGCTGTCTGGCCTTACCAGTACCAAGGACGAGTTTGCACAGGATAAAGACTTGTTTCGTATCATTGGACAGTTAGATACATCTGTAACAGAACTGCGGCGCATTGCCCGCAATCTGTTACCCGAAACATTACTGAAATTTGGATTGGAAGTGGCACTCAAAGACCTTTGTGAGTTCTATATGCGCGACGGTTTACATATCGATTTCCAAGCTTTCCACATCGAAAAAGACATTCCGCTAAATATTCAGTTAAATATATACCGAATCGTTCAGGAATTACTTTTCAACGCAATTAAACATGCTCATGCGAACAATGTGTTGATACAATGCAGCCAAAACGACTCAATCTTTTTTATTACTGTTGAGGATGACGGCGCAGGTTTCGATACAAAAATTTTAAAAGATCGTAAGGGTATGGGTTTGGCGAACCTTAAAAACCGCGTAAGTTATCTCAAAGGCAAGTTTGAGCTTCGTTCTGTGATCAACGAAGGGACCACCGTAAATATTGAATTAAATAGTCATGCAGATGCCTGAACTGATAACCGCTATAGTCGATGATCACCCGATTGTGATTGAAGGGTTAAAGACTTTGCTAGCCAATGAAGAGAACCTTCGAATTACTTCGAGCTTTTGTACTGGCGCCGACATTTTGGCTTACCTATTAGATCAGCCGCTTGACTTGATCCTGTTGGATATAACGTTACCTGATATCAGCGGTATAGAGCTGTGTAAGCAAATAAAACAAATATCGATAAACACCAGAATTCTCATTTTAAGTAATCATACCGAACGCAGCATCATCATGCAGGCCATACAAAATGGCGCAAGCGGCTACCTACTCAAGAATAGTTCGATAGAGGAATTACGCCACTGTATTGCCGAGGCGATAAAGGGAAATATCTGTTATAGCAAGGAAGTTATGGAGATCATTAGCAGGCCCAGTAAAAACGAACTCCAAGGTGCACCACGCCTTACCCGTCGGGAGAAAGAGATACTGGCCCTGATTGCGGCAGGAAAAACGAGTCAGATCATTGGGCAGGAACTTTTTCTTAGTCCGCTTACCGTAGATACGCATCGCAAAAACTTGATTCAAAAATTTGGCGTGAAGAATGTAGCCGAACTCGTGATGGCCGCAACGCAGCAACAAGTGTTATGAAATCTATTATTCGTTGGAATAAGCAGGGAAAAATATTCGTTGACGATCACAACAAAATTCTGTACAAACAACATCTCCCGCAGGGATTCATAAAAGGCAGTGCTGCCAAGAGGGCTTCCCAATTTACGCACGTCTGCTAAAACTATGGCGTTCTTTTGTATCAACCTGATGGAATTTTACACGCCTAAAATGGATCGTGATAGGTTGGTTGTTCCTACTTATTTGCCTGAAGATTTCCGCGCTTCATTTGTCGATCCGCTGACTGCAACCGGGCCGGCCGTTCTTCAAATTCTTTCTGATCCTAAACTTTATGCAGGTCAGTCGCTGCCGGTCACCGGGGATATCATCTCGCCGAAAGAGATGGTGGAAACATTCAACCGGGTTACCCGTAACAAAGCCGAGTATAGATCAGCTTAATCCAAAACGAATTGTTCCATCATTTTCCTGAATTCAGTTTCAATGGGCATCTGGTCAGGGAGCTAACCGGAATGGTAGAACAGAATACGCCGTGAATAGGGGTACTTCCGCGAAGACCTGAATCTCTCGTAGAGCAGGCAGATTAATCCGGATAAGCTGAACTGGGAGCAATTTCTACAGAAGATCGGCTGGCAAGGCGAAAAGCGTGCTTTTAGATCAATAATAGATGAAGTCTTTATTGCAAGGCTTCATCTATAAATATCAGTCGTGCTGACCAAGTAGATGCCAGGTAAGGATCATGGAATAATTTTCTTCGCCTTCAGCTCATCGAATAGATTATAAAACATCTGCTCCGAATCGATAAACTCATGGAACCCCAGTCGGCGGGCTTTGGTCCCATCACCAAAGAAGTCATAATCCCAGCTAAAAACGGCATCACCGAATGCCCAGGAAGATAGTTCCTGGTAGTTGTGTTTATTCAATCCATATTTCTGTTGTATCTGCCTCCATAATGGTTCTTTATCGGCCATCACGGTTTGCAAGGACATAGGCAGAGGCGGTGCCGTTTCCAGGTCGAAATAAGCCGCGATCTTTGGCCAGAGATCGTTCCAGCGAAAGAGGTCACCGTTGGTAATATTGAACGCCTGATTAGCGCATTGCACGTTTGTTGCCGCCCAAACCGTTGCTTCGGCTAATAGCCCGGCGTCGGTCATTTCAAGTAACTTGTCGTAAGCGCCCGGCTTTCCCGGAAAGCGAAAAGGCAATCCCAACTCTTTTGAGATCGAAGCATAAACACCAATCACGATCACCAGGTTCATCGGGTTACCTAAAGCGGTTCCGGCTACAACCGATGGGCGGATGGCCGACCATGTCCATGATTTGCCCAGCTGACGGTTCTCTAAAAATTGCTGCTGATTAACGTTGAATTCCGGGGGCATATGTCCTCCATCACTTTCTTTAGCGGGGGTCTTGAACGGGCCCAAATGCGCGCCATAAACTTTATAACCCTGCATTAAACTAATGTGCTGTAAATGCTCAGCGACCGGTTCTACGGCCTCAACCACGTTCACCAGCATAGCCATATTGGGTGGCACTAATTCTGCCCAGGTGGGGCGGTCCTGAAAGGCCGCATAGAAGATATGCGTCACCTCCTTTAGGTGGCTCAATCGGGTTTGACATTTTTCCGGGTCGAGCAGGTCGACGGAAATGTATGTCAGGTTCTCCCGGTTCTTACCACCGCGCCTGGATAGTCCGATAACTTTCCAATCACCCAGGATCAGTAAATGTTCGATCAGGTTGGAGGCAATAACGCCGTTCGCGCCAACCACTAATGCTGTTTTTTGCATAATGTATATCTGTTAAGTCACCTTCCAGCAGGTTGACGAAACAAAATTCAATATGATTGGCCCTAAGCTTTTTGTAAAACACCACTATATATTAGTAACTTTCCGACATGAAACGATACAAACAGTTTCAGCCGCTGATTATCTCGGCATTTGAAGTTAGCGAATGGCCGCATCCGGTTCACCAGCACAACCATTATGAACTGATCTACATTCGCCACGGAGCCGGGTTGCATCAGATCGGGGGAAATGAACTCATCTACGGTCAAGGCGACATCTTTCTGATCGGACCTGATGATGTACATTCTTTTTCCATAAGCACACCTACCAAATTCGTCTTTATTAAGTTTACCGACGTTTATGTACACCAGGTAAATGCCGGATCTGCATTCGGTCTCAGGCAACTCGAATATCTGATCAGAAGCAGGGAGACACATTTGTCGGGATTTAACCTAACAGATGTGGACCGGATAACGATAGCTGGTATCATTCAGGTCATCCTATCCTTAAAACAGGATGAATTGCACAATGAGCAATTGATCTGGTTGCAGGTGCTAACGATAGCCGCAATTTTACAGCGTAATATGCCGGAATTAAAAGCGGCCGCCGGTCGAAGCCGGGACATGCAGGCGGTTTTTTGTTACGTACATAAGCATATCTACACACCCGCAAAGCTTAGATCAAAGGTGATCGCTTCGCAGTTCAATACCACCGCAGATTATATCGGCCCATATTTTAAAAGAAATGCCGGAATCACGCTGAGGGAATATATTGCATTTTATCGAAAAAGCCTGATCAAAAAAAGGTTAGATACCGGCACTTATAGTTTAAAGCAGATCGCGGCGGAATTTGGTCTAACGGACGAAAGCCATGTTAGCAAACTTTTAAAGTGATATTATTTGTGACGTCAGATTAAAAACATGAGGCAAGCTGGCGTTTTCAAAGGGCCTGTTGATTTTTCAAGACGTGAGAAATCTAAAGAATTTGCCCTTAAATGCTGAAAATGTATTAATCTAAATCAACTCACGCAACAAATCGCTAAGCTTTGGAAATCAAAGCATCTAGTACTTCTAAAATCAAATATTAGATACCGAACATGTTTTTTTACGCCAAACAATATCTAAACCTCCACAGTAACTTCTTCGTCCGTAAAATCCGTGATTCCGGAATTGGTCTGCGCAAGATGTTTCAGATCAGCCATTTCCTGCGGATTGAGCGTTTGCCATAAGTTGCCACTGTTAGTCACCTGCGTTCCGTAATAAGCATCGTTTATATGGTAACTTTGCCTTTTTCACGTTTGGCCGTGATAATGATCACGCCATTGGCAGCCCTGACACCATAAATGGATGCCGAAGTCGCATCTTTCAATACCTGAAAGTTCTCTACATCATTTCCAATGGATTATTTCGTGCTCTGTGATTTGATTGATAAACTTTTTGGTCCGAAAAGATACAAAATGCGTCCTGCAAAAAAGTTTACCATTGAGTATTTCAAGATATACTTTTCATAAGCAGGAGTTTTCTTTTTGCCAAGATCATCTCCTACATTTAATTGCTATTAGCCGGCTCATCACTCAAATGGCACCAATCTGTCTTCCCCCAGATCGTATTCATATATCTGATCATCCTCTTCGTCATCAATGTAAAGCCATTGAACAACCTTAGCACCATTTGGACCTATCGGAGCTATACCAATTACTCTATAATTCCGGCTGTTACGTTCTTTTGACTCTATTGAATAAGTAAGCTGATCCTGATTTTTGATAGCAAGCTGCAACAAAGAGTTGCTCGTTTTAGACAGGTAATATTCGATCAGCAGATAAAGTTTGTCCAGGTATGAAGAAGTAAAATTCTCGTCAGTGGGCCAGGTATATTTAAGCTTTTTATCATATGCCATTCTAAACATAGAAACCGGGCCATTGCCTATTTTTTTGATATGTAATAACAACCGCGCCGGTGTTTCCACGTCATCATCACCAGGAATCGTGACAGTGCCATCCTTCCATGAAATTTGTATCTGGTCGCCCCTGTTCAAACGCCCGTTGATGTCAGTTTCAGCGATGAAACTAAATGTGCTGTCGCCTCGATGTGCTATGAGTTGAAAATAATCACCATCATCGGCATATTTTATAAAGGTCATTTGTGTTGTATGCGCAAGCTGCTTTTTTTTCTTTTGTACTGCAGCCTTATGCGTTGACGCCTGTTCCGGCTTAACTGCCTTTTGTTGCTTTTCTATTTTTGATTGACATCCATACAGCGCTGTCAAGGTCAGCAAAACCATGGCGGTTATTGATCTTTTCATATGATCGATTTATTTGATGATATAAAGCTTTTTATCATCGTTAGCAAATAAGGCATAGCCTAATTTTGCATTTTTGTAACACCTATAAGCACCGATATTATGCGGGGGGTGACTTTCGTTTTTAGTCACCGTCCCGATATTGTTACCATCTATCTTGATTTGCGAAAGATGCCACTTCTCTTCCAGATACAAGGACTCTTTTAACTTCAAGGTATCCTTTTTATGCCACATCTGTATAAAGATTACCTTGGAAAAGCATTTCGTCAAGATCTCCCGTGTTGCCACCATCGCTGAAAACCTGACCTTCTCCATTTTAGCTTTTGGAAGCAACGATACTGAATGGCAGTTGTTTTGACGAGCTCCCTATGCCCACTCCTTTCGGTATTAATGCATTTGAAAGGATTATTCAGTATAAGCTGCCCGGCGTATGAATAAGGGAAATGCCGTTTTACATCTAACGTTGTAAAAAATGTAAAACACTCACTACCTCCTCAACCAAACGTTTAAATTAGCGGTACCGATAGCTGCATCGACCGACTTCCCCTCAGCGAAATTATGATCTTACTTTGATTTTGTTAGAAATATTCATCGCAATAACACAAAAGCTTACATTACAAGTTATCACTGAAATGAGCTGATGCTGCAACTGGCATTTTCACAGTTACTGCCTGTAACTGAACAAATTTGATAATGCTATGAAGGAACCTTTACTATCACTAGTTAGACCATTGCTTGGCTTACTGCTACTCATCAGCTGGGCGTGTACGGAGCATCCTAATGCCGGGAAAAAAGCGCAAAATATTGACTCGGTTATTGCCCGCGCAACTGAACTAAGAGACCATGAAGCTGAGGTGCAAGCTTTAGCGCTTATTGATAGCATCAGAAAAACCAAGCCAGAGCTGACAGGACTGCAAATGAGCAGCATCTATTTCTTTTTAGCCCAAGCCGCGTTGCAATCCAAAAATTACGAACAGGCCAATCTTTATGCGGACAGTATGCATCACGCCGTCGAGCTAGGCCGTCTATCCGACGAGGACCGCATCGTATCAGCCGAAGCATATTTGTTAAAAGGGGACGTGCTGTTTGCCCAAGGTCTTTACAGCTATGCTTTCCAATATTATTATGCGAGCAGGCGTAAATTACCCAAAGCAAACGAAAGCAAGCAGATGTTTACATTTCTTGCGCATTATTTCGAGCGTCAGGCAAAGATTTCCTACAAACAGGAGAACTTTAAAGATGCCATAACCCATTACCATCAGGTTTTGAAGGAACTTGATAAAACGGATAAAAACCTGTTTGCTTTCGTGTACGAGAAGCAAGGTGCCTTAAGCAATTTAGCGAGTAGTTACAGCAAATTAAAAAGCCCGGACAGCGCGCTTTGCTATTACAGTCGTGCTCAGGAGTTGCTTAAGGACAGAGTCCATGATTTTCCATCAAAACAACAATTTTTCGCCATGGCCAAAGGTGTCATCATTGGCAACATGGGTGATGCCTGGCTGCAAAAATCAAACTTCGATCGTGCTGAGCGCGCCTATCTGGATGACATCGCAATCAATGACCAGCCCGGACATTACCGGCAAGATGCGCTGATGACCAAGCTAAAGCTGGCCAGATTATACTTAAAGACCAAACATATGCAGCAGGCGGGACGACTGTTGTCAGTCGCCGGGCGGTCACCTGTTCTTGCAGATACGCAAAGCAAGGTTGATTTTTTAATGACAAGAGCCGATTATGAACAAGCTACAGGTCAATATCAGGCGGCGCTTCAAGATATGCGGTCGCGCTCATTGCTCCGCGATTCGCTGCAGGAATCCCGTCGGAAACTGTTAAGCGCCAATATGTATGGCATTTTCCGACTGATGGAGATCGAACAGGAAAAGAAAGCTATGGAAAACCGGATTCAATGGAGGGCTACTGCGGTATCGGTCATTGCGTTCATGGCTGTTGTTATCGCCATTCTGCTAGCGGTCAATGTGCGGATTGCTTCTAAGCAAATTAAAAGCACGAATGCCCGTAAAGCTGAGTTGGAGATTGCATTGAAACAACTGGAAATCAGTCACCAGAAAAACTTACATTTTTCAGACGTGCTGGCGCATGACCTCCGCAACCCCATACATGCTATTTCGACCATCATAACGATGATGTTAACCGCTGAAAGGGACGTTGAAGATCAGGAAATGTTACTCTTAGCCAAGGAATCCATCATGAAAGTCAACCTGATCATCGCCGACATGCTTGATCACAAGGCAGATCACCATTCGCAGCCCTTGCATAAACAGGATTGTGACTTGGCCGCCCTGCTTAGGCATAGCGTTGCGTTACTCAGGTTCAAAGCCGGAGAGAAAAATCAAAAGATCCAAAAAACAAGCGTAAAGGAGCTGCATACAGATATAGATCAACACAAAATATGGCGGGTATTTAATAACCTACTCGTCAATGCGATTAAATTTAGCCCTTCAGGCGCTACCATTTGGGTGGACTGCAAGCAATCGGATCAAGAGGCTGTTATCAGCATTAAAGACGAAGGCATTGGTATACCGGAAGAGATTCGACCATTTATATTTTCCGAGAGTAAGGCAGCGCAGCGTAGCGGCACCACCGGAGAAAAATCTTATGGCATCGGATTGCCGTTTTCCCGCGAAATCGTCGAAGCACATGGGGGAAAGATCACTTTTTACTGCCCGCCAGAAGGTGGAACAGTATTCACCGTCACGCTGCCATTGCGATAACACTAGCGCTGACTTCTGATCAGGCTATCTACACCATTGCTACCGCAACAGCCTCATTGTATTAAAAGCACTAGCTCGTCAAAACCGATTGATCTTAAACGCTCTTATTAGCGTAAATAAATTTATAAACAGCTAACTCCGATTTGATCAATATACCTCAACATATCAATTTATACCCGGCTCCCCTTATACTCATCAATTGTATGTTAGGGTCATCCTTCAGCATTCTGCGGATATGGCTCATAAATACATCCATACTCCGCGCGTTGTAAAAGCTATCATCTCCCCATATCTCAAGTAAAAATACCGATCTTTTCACAAGGCTATTTTTGTGTTGCAGTAAAAGCTTGAGTAAAGCCGTTTCCTTAAAAGATAGCGTGTAAGACGATATTGGAGTGATTAGTTGCTGGCTAACCGTGTCCAGTTCACAATTCCCGAACTTTATACGTCCGGTCAGCGGCTCGTCGGCAATAGTCCTGTTGCCGAATCGGGTAAGCAGTGCTTCCATTCGAATGAGCAACTCCCCCATATTAAAGGGTTTGCGCAAATAATCGTTACCGCCGCTTTTAAATCCTTTAATAACATCCTCTGGCAGCGACTTAGCGCTCAAGAAGATGATCGGGATACCACTGTCCTGTTTACGAATGTCTTCGGCAAGTGAATAGCCGTCCTTCAGCGGCATCATGATATCGAGCACACAAATATCCGGTGGCGATTCCCGGTATTTTTCGAGAGCAAGCTGGCCGTTCTCCGCAAAAATAACTTCATAGCCGCTATTTTGTAGCCCATCACTGATGATTTGGGCCAGCGTTGGTTCATCTTCTGCGTAAAGTACTTTATATTTCATGATAAGCCGGTAATTCGATTATAAACTGACTGCCTTTATTGTCTTCGCTGCGTACACTGATGGTGCCGCCGTGTACGGTTATAATTTGTTTAACATAATGTAGGCCCAGTCCTGATCCTTTTACATTGTGCGTACTTGCCTCTTCGGGAACGCGGAAAAAGCGTTCAAAGATCTTTTCGCGATAGATGGCCGCTATCCCGGGACCGTTGTCTGCAATTACGATCGAAACAGTTTCTTCCTCAGCACTGCAATGAATTGTTATTGAAGCGTCTGTGCCGCTGTATTTTAAGCCGTTGTCAATGAGATTATAGAATACGTTTGTCAGGTGCAACGGGTCGCCATCTACAAAACAAGGCTCATCGGAGGGATGGTAATAAATTTTTGCGTTGGAATTACCATTCCTTAACTGCATGGCGGCAACCATGCTGGCCAAGCCTTGTTGTACGTCGTAAAGCTCTTTGCGCAGAACGATCTCGCCGTTGTCTAATTGTTCAAGGCTTAACACCTTATTAATCATCATATTTAACCGCTGCAGCTCCGATCTGCTAATCTCCAGGTAATTTTCCAGCTTAACAGGGTCCCGGTAGAGCTGGTACCGGCTTACGGCATCAAGGGCAGCTTCAATCACAGAAACCGGTGTCTTCAATTCGTGGGTCATGTTCCCGGTAAATGCCAGCCTTACCCGTGTGTACAACTGCTGACTGCTTATCAGGCGAAACAGGAACACAAAAGCCAAAGCTGTAAGCGCAAGCATCAGAAAAGATGATATGAGGTAATAACGCATCCGGTAAAGAACAACTTTGCTGACTGAAGGGACAACAAGCTGGTAATTATGAAAGAAAAAGTTGATGTTATAGGAATACAACAAGCTTCGGTAATCTGCGTGCTGCGATTTGTTATACAATGCATGGGATTCCGGCTTGCCGGTGTCATAGTCATAAAGTACATGATAAAATGATACATCTAATTGGTTCTTATCAAATTCAACTTTCACCAGGCTGTCCATTCTGATCAGGTCCCGGCGGTCACCCGCCTCAACCGATGCTTGGGTTTCCCCGATGTCATAAGAACGTATGACTTTTCGCTTGGACGGCTGAGTCTGATTATTGGCGATCCTAAGACTGATGTCGATGATCGTACTGTCATCTTTTAGGTCGGAACTAAACCGTCCGCTGACATGCCGCTTGCGCATATTCGTAAACGCTTGCTTAAACTGCAACCATTCCGGCGACAAAAAGAAATTTCGAAAGTTCTGGCTCTTCTCATGGCCATGCACCACGCTCAGGTAGTCATTCATGCTGGCTGCACGGCTCACCGATTGCTCCAGGTCGCGCTTTATCTGCTCTCGCTGTGCATCAAATAATTGAACCAGCCAGGCCGCCTGCAATCCTACGCTAACCAGGATAGCCAGTCCTGCCATTGGGTAGGCATAACGTTTAGATAACCATTTCATACCACGAAAATGATGATTAGCTCGTAGTTTATCATAAGTACAAGATACGATTTAACCTTGTTTAACATTGCTTAACGAGCCTTAACCGAAGCTTGGGGTAGGTTTGCAACATGAAAACGAACCTATTATTCCTACTCATACTCTTGTTGCCTGGGTTTTTAAAGGCACAAACAAAGATTCCCGGTAAAGTGGTGGATGCTTCAGGACATCCGCTCGACGCCGTGACCGTCACTTTGCTTAAAGATCAAAAGCAAGTTGCATCTGCGTTTGCTGATTTAGGGACATTCTCTTTGATTTATAAAGAGCCCGGAAGCTATAGCGTTAAAGCCAGCTTGGTAGGTTATCAGCCCACATCATTAACCCTTTTATTACCCAAAGACAGCATCGTGATTACCATGCAGCCGGACAGCAAACAGCTGAGCGAGGTGACCGTTGCTTATCGCCGCCCGGTTATTGAACGGCAAATTGACCGCGTTAGCTTTAACGTTGAGAACAGTCTACTGGCTACAGGCGGCAGCGCCTGGGAAGCGCTTGTAAAGGCGCCCGGCGTGCAGGTGAATGCCAGTAACGAAGTTACGGCAAATCGCAAAACGGTCAAGATATACATGGACGGCAAACCGCTCCAACTCTCCGGAGAGGATTTAGCATCTTACCTGCAGGGCCTGCCCTCGGATCAGGTTGCACGGGTGGAGATCTATTCCAACCCGCCGGCTCGTTTCGATGCCGAAGGTGCATCGGTTATAAACATTGTAACAAAAAAAGGTAAAAAGGAAGGCTTTAACCTGGCATTGAACAGCGGTTTGCTGCAGGGCATTTATCCGGGCTATAATGCGGGTACCACTTTCAACTACCGTAAGTCGAAATTCAATGTCTACGGCAATTACAGTTTTACACACCGGCATTCCTTTCAGGACCATAATACAGCTATCGATTTTGGCAATTCATTATGGAGCAGCGTAAACAGGAACATCTACCAGTCAGACAACCATAATTACCGCCTTGGCGCCGACTATCAAATCTCTCCTAACCAGGTATTAGGCGTGCTGATTACCGGTAACAACCGAAACGGAACAACCGAAGGAAATACCTTCACTAAAGCTACTAACAAGCAGCAGGTGTTAGATTCCACTTTAAGAACCGTCAACCTTGTGCCGGGAAGCGGCAGTCAGTATACTTATAATCTTAATTATAATTTAAAACTGGACAGCGGAAAAAGCAGTTTAAATATTGATGCAGATTACTCGCCTTACCGCACAACTTCAAACGCTTATGCTGATAATCAGTCTTTTCTGCCGGATGGCAGCCTGACCGATAACCGCTTTCACATTTTTACGCCAAGCCAGCAAAAAATTGATATTTACTCCGGAAAAGTAGACTACGCCTTTAAAGCAGGGAAAAGCTGGGATATCACCACCGGGGCAAAATACAGCAGCACAAAAAGCCGGAATAATTTTATCTATTATGATCGTGCAGGCGACGCGTTAACCCTCATACCTCAAAACGGCAACCAATTCATTTATCGTGAAAATAATGCTGCCCTTTATGCCAGCCTATCTGGCACCATTGGTAATTGGACCTTGCAAGGCGGGTTGCGTGCAGAGTATACCCGGGCTAAAGGCTACTCGGTAACGTTGAATACCACCAACGAACGCCATTATCTGAAACTTTTTCCTACGCTGTTCGCACAATACAAATTGAATGACGACCAGCAGTTGCAGCTGAATTACGCTTACCGGATAGAGCGCCCTGAATACAACCGCTTAAACCCCGCCCGGCGCTACTTGTCACCGTATAACATCTATGTAGGTAATCCAGGCTTGCAGCCGGCTTTCGTGCACAATCTGGAACTGAGCTACACTTATAAAGACTACCATGTTACGGCTTATTACACCTCAACCCATGATGTATTCACTAACATCAATATGCAGGATAACCAGACGAGGATCTATTACGGAACCCATGCCAACCTTGGCTTAAGCGCAATAGCCGGGGTACGGTTAAGCGCAGCAGTTCGTCCGTCAGGCTGGTGGGAGATCAACGCTATTGCAGATGGTTATCGTCAGCATGAAGCGTCAGCATATTTGAACAGCAGTTTTGACTACCACCTGATCTCCTTCGCCGGCAACCTGGACCAGGCCTTCACCATCAATGCTAAACAGGGTATTAAAGCTGAGTTGAACGCAGGCTGGTATGGACCCGGAATACAGGGCATTTATCGTAACCGTGCAAACGGACAGGTAGACGCCGGAGTTAAAACCAATATGCTGCACGGAAAGGGATCATTGCGCCTGGCGGTGAACGACATCTTTAACACGAACACCAACTATGTGAGCATCAATTACCAAGACCAGCAAAGCCGTTTCTTTCATCATGTTGAAAGCCGGACAGTAGCGCTGAGTTTTTCTTATCGTCTGGGCAAAAATATCACCGCCTCGCGAAACCGCTCTACCGCGAGTGAAGAAGAACGCAAAAGGGCACAATAAATAAATCACGCAACCATGTCACAAAAAACTAAAAACACGATAGCAGTGCTGCTCATTTTAGCCGGCGCCGCTATCATAAATTTAGGCCGCTATCGGCGAAGACCTGCGCCCAGAGCATCAACAACAAAACTCGGGATCGAAAGTGGCGAAAAAGATCAGGATCAATCCAGCCTGATTTTATTGATTGACCGGGAAAGATGCTTTACTAAAATTTTTAATTAAGGATTTTTTGTCGCTTTTCGGCTTCGAAACAGGTAGATGCTAGCGGAGTGATTTGTATTCGCGATTGGTGATTTTTACCAGCTGGTTTTGCATGAATGCTATGGTAGTAGCATGAGGCGCGCGATCTTGCACTCACCTATAAGGCATATACTAAATCTTCATCAAGAATAGTTTGCCCGTCTGATCAATCTGTCCAGATCCTTGATCAAGATCTTTCGAGCATTAGTCTCCAATATGCCTTCCTGCTTAAACTCCTTGAGGAGGCGGATCACATTTTCCTCAGCAATCCCAGCCATACTTGCCAAGTCCGCACGTGGTACCGTAATGGTCAGGGGTTCATCCAGTGATCTCTCTTTTTTAAATTTCTCCCTAAGCACAATCAGAGCAATCGCCAATCTTTCAGGCCCGGTTTGTTGTGCGATGACAGAGATTGAGTTGGCCAATACGGAAAACTCATGACTGATTGCTTTAAGCAGGCGCTTGGTGAATAGTGGCGATCGTGAAAGTGTCGCTAAAAAATTTTCCTTGGGAATAAACGCGACCTGCGTTTCCTCCATGGCCGCTGCGGAATCCGGATACCGATCTTCTGAGAGAACTGCATGATAGCCAATCAACTCGCCGGGACCCGCTACATAAATGATCTGTTCCCGACCATGCTGACCAGACTTATATTTTTTGACCTTACCGCTACGAATCAAAAAAATCCCTGATGGGACGGTACCTTCCCGGAAGATCACCTCGCCTTTACCACACTGCAGATCCTGGCGACCGGAAAGCAACAGCGTATGCTCCTCGGTCGTAAGCACGCCGAGCACCGATTCGGTGTGAAAGTTCCAGCGATCTATAGGAAACAGGCCGTTTAAGCTCATCGTGCAAATTTACAAAATTCTATAACCTGATCTTTATCAGTTTTTTTCCTGATTAAGTGCAGCTATTTACTGGTCTGCTTTGGCCACCTTTGCATATGACAGAAAGTTACCCTTCTTCAGCCTTACCCAAACAACGAAACGATCAAGCAGGTGGCTTGATAAGGGCTCTGACCAATACCGGGCCAGTTGGCCGCTTTTTTCAAAACGATGCCAGTTTCGACTGTCTATATCCTAAGCACCTGCAACAAATATCATCGAGACACTGGACTCCGCTCAAAGTGGCAAGAGCAGCAGCTGCTTACCTGGCGGTGCCGGGCAGCCGCATACTGGACATTGGGAGCGGTACGGGCAAGTTCTGTCTGACCGCAGCGGAGCTTCATCCTCAATGCCATTTTTTTGGCGCAGAACACAGGGAGGAACTGGTAGAATATGCGGATCGGGCACTGCAATACCTGGCATTGAAAAATGCCAACTTCAAGCATGTCAATGTCACACAGGTTGACTTTAACCGTTTTGACCATTTCTATTTCTATAACGCCTTTTACGAGAACATCGATCAACAGCATGCGATCGACGAGCGTGTGGAATTATCAAGAAGCCTTTACGATTATTATGCAAACTATATCCATCATGCGCTGAAGCACCGTCCCGCCGGTACCCGGGTTGTCACCTATCAGGCCGATCAGGAGATCATTCCTGCGTCCTACAAATTGGTGGCAATGTCTTTCAAGCAAATGCTAAAACTATGGATCAGCGAATAAACCCGGATAATAATCACGGACGAACGCCGAAAACCAAAGCAATGCGTTCCGCCGGGTGCCCACGCTGTCGCAAGACCAAATACAAAAGATTCGCCGGCAATGAGATCTTGCTAGATATGATGATGATCATCGGCATTGTCTGTGGAATTGTCCTGATGAATTACCTGATAAACTGACCTGATTTTCAATACATATGAACAAGAAATTAGATACACAAACCTGCCAACTTTGCGATACAACTGCACCCATGTCCATTTTTACCGTTCCCGTTCCGGATAAAGCTGCTTATCAGTTGGCCATATGTGGGGGCTGTGTGAACGAATTGTCGAGAAAGGAGCCAGACGAACATTATTGGCATTTCTTATCAAAGGCAATGTGGAGTGAAGATCCGGGTGTACAGGTGCTTGCATGGCGAACGTTGAACAAGCTGAAAAATGAGGTATGGGCAGCGGATCTTTTGGACCAACTGTATCTTGAAGATGAATTGCTGAAGATTGCACAGGCCGGTTCAGCAGCAGAAGACACAACAGTAGCGGCATTGCATCGCGATTGTCTTGGAAACGAGCTCCGGACGGGAGATACCGTGGTACTAACGCGTTCGCTGGATGTCAAAGGCAGCCAACTGACCGCAAAAATGGGCACAGTTGTAAAACAAATCCGCCTGGTAGCAGACGATGCGGGCCAGGTTGAGGGCAAGATCGACGGTCAGATGATTGTTATTTTGACCAAGTACATACGTAAGCAAAAAAGTTAGCGACCTGATTAGCCCTGAGCGAGCATGCCGGTGCAAATCGCTTTTAGCGTATTTCGGATATCTTGGATGGTTCCGCGCCACTGAACAGGGTTTTGACAATCCTCTTTAAGAAGCAGCAGTAGCTGCAGGACGATCAGGACCAAGAATGCTTCTTAGTAATGGCAGTGACGCTCCCGCTTTTTAAATGATATAAATTCACAATCTATCGATCTAAGACGCAATGCTTTCAAAATACGCGCTTCAGACCATGGTTGACACTTTACCCATTGGTACCTGTGTCTTCACAGGGATAAATTATACCATCACTGCTGCTAATGAGCAAATGCTGATGATTTGGAATAAGCCGCCGGACATCATCGGAAGCAATTTGCTGGATGCGATCCCGGAGATTCAGGGTCAGGCGTTTTTCGAGCTGCTGAGACGGGTCTATCATACAGGCGAAACCTATCGAAATCCGGATGGCGAAGCGATGATCATGGTCAGCGGAGAGCTGAAGAAAATTTTCTTTGATTGCTCATTTAAACCCCTCCGTGACAAGGACGGTACGATATACGGCGTTGTTAGTACGGCATCGGACACCAGCAAAAGGGTGCTTGCGCTCAATGGACTTGAAGATACGGTAGCAGCACTGGCGACGGATAATGAAGAACTGACTGCGCTGAATGAGGAGTACATGGCCCTGAATGAAAAAATGGAGGCCCGGAGCGAAGAACTGCGTGTGACAACGGATGAGCTTCTGGTCACCCAGCACCACCTGGAACGATCGCTTAGCGAACTTACATTAGCAGAAGAGCGGATAAGATTGGCCACCGAAGCCATCCGATTAGGCACCTACGATATCGATCTCGAAACCAATCAATTGATCAGTTCACCCCAACTTGCCAGCCTATTCGGGTTTACAAAGGTGCAAGATTTACCAGCCTATGTGGAATCGTTCCATCCGGACGATCTGTCAATACGCGCCACGGCGCGTCAGCAAGCACTTTCGACCGGCCGCTTATGCTACGAAGCCCGGATCTACAGGAATGATACGCACGACCTCCGATGGGTAAAAGTTGAAGGCAAAGTGGTACATGATGCTACGGGTAAACCTGTAAGGTTGATCGGAACCCTGATGGATGTAACGGAACAAAAACAGACCAGGGATACGGAGCGCAAATTGAAAACTTTAGCCGATAACAGTACTGACCTGATGTCAATACTGGATCTAAGCGGCACCAACAGTTATATCAATGATTCTGGCAAGGTACTTCTGGGATTCACCAGTGACGAAGAAGTGGCTGTCACCCCGATCGTCAATCTACATTCACCGGAAGACCTGGAATTTGTTCAGACGACGGTCTTGCCGACCGTCCTGCGTGAAGGAAGATGGGTTGGCACAATGAGGTTGAGACATCTTCAAACCGGTGAGCTATTTCCGGTTCTTAACTATGCTGTCAGGATCGACGATCCGGCAAGTGGCCAGCCATTGGCCATCGGCGCCATTATGCGTGACTTGCGTCCCGAACTGTCGGCAAAACGTGCGCTCGCCGACAGTGAGCAGCTTCTGCGAGACGTCACCTCTGCGGCACCCACAGCGCTTTGGATGTCCGATCAGGAGGGCAATATCACTTACGTCAATCAAACCTGGATTGACTCAACCGGGCTTTCAGCAGAAGACAGTTTGGGCATCGGGTGGCTTGGCGTGGTGGATGATCAAGACAGAACACTTGTCGTGAATACCTATTATTCAGCACTAGAGCAAAAACGGCGGTTCGAAGTGGCCTTTCGTTTTAAAAATACTCTGGGCACGCTTAACTGGTATCTGGCAAGCGGGCAACCCAAGTTGGATAGTCAGAACAACTTCAAAGGGTTTGTCGGCGCTTTCATTGATATTACTGAGCAAAAACTGATGCAGCAACACAAAGACGATTTTATCAGTATCGCCAGCCATGAATTGAAGACACCCATCACTACGCTGAAAGCTTCGCTGCAATTGATGGATCGGTTCAAAGATAAACCAGACCATCCCATGTTGCCTAAACTGATCTTACAGTCCAGGAAAAGTACGGAGCGCGTGAGCATGTTGATCGATGACCTGCTTGATGTGGGCAGGCTGCAACAAAAAGAGATCAAGCTCAATAAAACAACATTTATCATTTCACAGTTGGTAAACGCCTGTGCCAATCCAATTAATATAGCGAACAGGCAGCGGATCAGAATCAACGGGGATCTAGAACTTGTCATTTCGGCAGATGAACATCGGATCGACCAGGTCGTCACCAACTTCCTGACCAATGCCGTGAAATACGCCCCGGATGCAGCATTTGTGGATGTCACCATTTCCGCTACTAACCTACATGCCAAAGTTGCGGTTACCGACTATGGAGCTGGTTTGCCGCCCGAAAAGTTGAAACATTTGTTCGAGCGTTACTATCGGGTTAATGAGGACAACCAATCGGTATCCGGTTTAGGATTAGGCCTATACATTTGCAAAGAAATCATTGAACGCCATCAGGGTACTATTGGGGTAGATTGCCAGACAGGAAATGGATGTACCTTTTGGTTCACTTTACCGCTGGCAAGCGAAGGGTTTGGCGACATCAATTAAATGTTTTTTGCATGTGATCATTTTTGGCCTTCTGTTCGCTCATTTTAAGCAACACGGTGATATTGACCAGTGCCAAGCAAAAGAACAAAACATCGACAAATAATATATCAGACGCGCCGGCACTGAAAGTACTCCAAAACCAATTGCCGCGTTTAAGAGCGTCTGCTGCAGGCACCGCCATACAGAAAACGGCCGATAAGATCAGCGTTTGATGGTTCGTGATCCGGAGCTGCCTTCTCCCGATGAAGTAAACTGAAAGCACAAGCCAGGCATAAAAGTACAGTCGGTAAACATCCTGTTGCGTAGGTTTATCCATAAAAATCAGGCAGGTCATGGTAAAAGCGGTTACCGGCAGCATGCTCAGGCAGATGGCCATGAAAATGTTTGCTGTCCATAAATTAAAGGCACGTTTTCGAGGCATAACGTTATTCTTGTCACGCGCCACTAACCAGATCAAAACTCCAGAAATGACCACCAGGCATCCTATGGCCCCCATTGCGAAATAACTGACCCGCACAGGCCTGCCACCAAAGTCGCCAAAATGCAAGTGATAGATGGCATTTTTAACCTGATTTACATAACCCACCTGACCAGTAGGCGCAACCTCAGAACGTACGCGATGGTCGCGGACGCGGTAGATGATCTTCCCGCCACCGGTAAAGCTCGCGCTTACAGCAGGTTTGGCTTCGATGATTACGTGCATATTGGCATCGCCGTAATTTTTGATCTGTATTTTGTTGATCGTGCATCCGGGCCACTTTTGGCTTGCACGTTCAATCAATTGATTCAGATCTAAAGGTGCTTCCAGCGGCTGATAAGCATATTGATATTGAGTGCTGTCAGTATAACCCAGCTCATGATAGATCTTTGGTGTATCACCGTGATAGCGATATTTTGTGAAGGGTGCCAGCAAGAAAAAATTGGCAATCAGTACGATCCCGGTAATTGCATATAGTAACTGAAAGGGAAAACCGATTACCCCGAGCGCGGTATGCATATCGGTCCAGACCGTTTTCCACTTTGTCCATGGGCGAAAGGTAAAAAAGTTGCTGACGACCTTATCCCAATGCAGCATCAAACCGGTGATCAGCGCAAACAGAAATATAAAAGAAACGATTCCGGCCAGCAGATATCCGAAGGGTGTACCCAGCCGCAGGGGAATAACATTGAGCTGCGCAAAAAAATGCAGGCGGTAAAGAAATTCACCGATATCGTAACCTGCTTCATAATCAACGCTGCGTTTCCGGGCAAGATTATAAGCAAGGTAATCTGTATCATCATCACCGCCACGCCCCCTCCGACCACGCTTGCGCTTTACGTTTGATTTCGTCTTGCCCAGCTTTTTCTTGATCGTGGTATCATGTGATGCAAACATGGATATGTAGGCATTTTCACCGTCTTTCTGCAGGAAAAACTCAAGATCGCGACCTTTCATCTGGTGTTTTAAGGCGAGCGTATCGATAGCACTTTGAAAGTCAAGTCTTGATGCATCAGGCATTACCAAATGGGAACGGTTCTTTTGCCAGGCGGATAGGTCATCTTTAAAAAATGCGAATGAACCGGCAAAGAACATGACGTATAGCAAAGCGCAGATGATGATCCCACTGACCGTGTGGGTATGGAAATAGATATTGTATCTTCTGTTGTTCATGATCGGTTAGGATATCAGGTACGGAAGCGAACATAAAAGGGTTAAGCCAGCGTAGGCCAGCCATACCTGCCAAGGCTTTGGTGTGATGAAAGCAATCAGTAAGAGTACTGCCCACATCAGATAACCGGTAAAAAAAGCCGTGGCCACCACCTTTGCGGCCGGAAATAGCTTGGCTAATAGCAAGTGGAAGCTGATCATCGCGGTATAACCGCCGAGCGTGCCGGCCAGGATTCTTGACAATCTTGTCCAGGGGGATTTCGTCAGGTATTTTGGGTTAGCAGGCATTTTTAAACAAACGTTTCCAGTAAAAAAAATAAAAAAAAGAGACTGCCGATGTGCACCATGCGCAGGTAATTGAACGGCTGTAAAAGCACCACCAGACACCCTGCACACATCAGTCCGATGACGCAAGCAATGCAACCGCTTGCTGTACCGAATACCACCACGAATGAGACCATGGAGAGCATGATCAATGCTGATGCAGCTATCCTGGAAACTAAAGGACTTTCGGCTATTGTTTGCTGCCACCTGCGTTTGATGCATTTACGGTTCTGCTTTGCAGATAAGTAAAGCATTTCAAAAGCGGTGAAAAGCAGCAGGAATGATAAGGTAACCATGTTGTAAACATTAAAAATATCGGAATGGTGAAATTGATATTCGCGCCATCCAGACTGGGCTTTGCCGGATGACGCGAATTATAACCACTAATCCTTCAAGCTAAAGCGACTATCTATTGTAAATGTTGAACAGCAGTGATTGCACCTCCTTCGACCTTCAGCCCGCGTGAAGCAGTGTGCGTTGAAGCGTCCACCTTATATACATAGCTGGTTCCGTCGGCAAGATTGACGCCGATGTAGCCAGTTTTACCGTCCTTCGGCGTATAATTATTGACTGTTACGCTTTTAATTTGGTTGGTTTCAGGCAATCCCGTAACAGGTGTAAATGTTTTGTTCAACACGTTCACGATGCTCAGGTGTTTGCCATCATTATATGCACCTTTCTCAGATTTGGTTGTGGCCCCTAATAAAAAGGTGTTATTCCCCAGGTATAACCAGTTAGTGATATTCATTCCGCCACTGGCAGTTTCAAAATTAAATAGATAAGACTGATCAAATTCCGTGGTTCCTGCTTTGATACGGGTGATGGCTGAGGGTTTTGTAGAACTGATACCCGACCCGTTTGATGCAACAGAGGAGGAGAACGTATAAATATCATTGTTCTCTGTCACCTCCAGACCAGGCGTAAAGTACCTGCCGATGAAACTTGTGCGACTGTCTTTAATTACTTTTTCGACCTTCATGTCTGCATAGTTGATGATAGCTACCCAGGCACTGTCAGGATATGCTGTTGCGAACAGTCTGTCCTTAATTGTAAAATACGGCGCATATACTTTATTCCCTACCTGTTTGAGCCAGCTGAAGTGGGCAAGTTCTCCATTGCCAGCCAAATTCAAAGTATTAGTTGTACCCTCAGCGGTGATTAACAAATTGTTGGTATTCACTTTATACCAGTTCGCTGTTGGTGTCGCTAGGTTTCGGGACATTTTATACAGCAATAAGTCATCGTTGACAGGTGCAAACGTCTGTACAGTCTCCGTCTGGAAATTGGTCAGTTTATTCAGTTTGCCGTTTTGGATGTTGTATGCTGTCACGGCGCCGGGATTACCCTGACCGTACAGCATACTGAAAAATTTTCCGTTGGTCGTCACGTAGTAGCGGTAAGTGCCATCCTGCTCTATACCGTTACCGGCTATGGAAATGGTTCCCTGGTCAAGCGAGCTTGAGGTCAATAGATAATCCGCTACGCCGGTCGATGCAGCGGGTGTCACGGTCACGATAAAATTTCCGGGATCCGAAGGTGTTGCAGGATTGTCTTTACTTTTTGAACATGAGGCAAGTGTTGCCGCTATAGAAAGTGCAGCAAAGGTAGTTCTGAAATTCATATGATGTTGATTTATTGTATGCTATCGGGTTGTTCTGTTGATAAAGTACCTGAGGTTGAGGTAGAAAGCCCTTCCCGGTTTTTGCAAGCTAAAGTTGTCGTACAAGTAGGCATTGGTCAGGTTACGAACCTCCAGGCCAACATTGTAGCGGCCGTTCTTCAGGCTGTAAACCGCGCTGATATCATGGCTGAGCTGTTTCGGGATATTTAGCTTATCGTTCCCCAAACTTGGCCAGTACAGGTAAAATGCATGGACGTAGAGAAGGTTATAACCCAGGTTAAGGTTATTGCCATCACCACCAAGATTTTTTAAAGTGACAGCGATATCGCTGTTACCAAACAGGTAAGGAATGTTGGGCATCTGGTCTTTGTAAAGCGGGCTGATGCCGGTATAGCCGGGCTCAACCTTCTGCAGATTCTGGAGGTACTGATAGGTCACCGTCGTTCCCACTGTAAGCCAGTTATCATAGGCATACCTGATCTCTCCATCCCCCCCTATTGTTCGTACGCCATCGCGGTTATCGGCTACCAATTTCGATTGGTTATTGTTCAGCCGGTTATAAATAAAATTATCCGAATGCCTGTAGATGGCGTTGGCGTTGATCAATACCCTGTTTTTTGAATTAAATTGAAAGTTGTACGCCACACCTAGATTGACATTATTGCTTTGTTCCGGTTTTAGATTTGGGTTGCCTTCCTGGTTTTCCACATCGCCGAAGATTTCCTGCGCCTCAGGCATACGGTTAGTCAGTTCATACGATGTCTTAAGTTGAAGCGCAGGTGAAATGAAATAAGTCGCAGCAATTCCATAACCTAATTTATTGTTTGATGCCGCTGCCGTGCTACCTGTCACGTTGTGCTGATAAACATGCTTGCCAAATACGGATATACTGTACCTGTCTTTATTGTCATAGGTATAACCAAGTCCGATAACGTTTTTCTGCGTTTTCTTAGGCTGTTCAGTGGCGGCGATATCCGGGTTGAGCGGGTCGGACCCTTTCCTGTCAAATGTGTTGAATACGTCACTCAGGGCGATGCTTTGGTTTTCGGTAAGACGGTAATTGGCCACTGCGGTTGCAATACCGTTATTGTTCTTGTATTTGTACAAACTTCTTGAGCGCTCTCCGTTATTTCCGTTCGGCTTGCTGTTGCCAAACCAATCGTATCGCACGTTCATCGTGTCGATATTCTGTTCAGTACCCAGATTATAATTGGCATTGACAGTAAGATCGAGTCCCCGGATGAGGTTAACCTTTTTATATTTGAGGCTTGGCATAATGATACTTCCTTTGCGGTGCCAGCCCCCGAATACCGACACCATGCGCGCGCCGGTCTGTATCTCTTTGTAATTCTTGCCCAGCGTGATGCCGAACAATAATTTATCCGCATAACTTTTATCGACGACGCCGACATTCGCGATGACCGTCTCGTTATGATACTGGTCATGGAACCGGCGTACAATGGCATTGGGGGTATAGGCGCCGGTATTGATGTCAGCAGCATCTACCCTTACTTTATAATCATTATCGGAATAATTTCGAAAAGCATTGAGTTGGAAGATCAGTCCGCTCCTACTGGTGGCCGCTGCGTTGAGCACACTGCGATGTGTATTGAATGAGCCGTAAGAATACGAAAGGTCGATATAGTTGCGATAACGGTCACCGGTAATGATATTGATGGCACCGCCCAAGGCATCAGAACCCAGCCAGACCGGCACAACGCCCTTATAAACTTCAACCCTTTCAGCAATGTTGATCGGAATATTGTTGATCTGGAATGATGTCCCGAAATTTTCCATCGGTATGCCGTCGATAAAGTAACGCACATGATTACCGGAAAAGCCATTCAGTGAAAGATTAAAATTAGATCCTACGCCGCCTGACTCACGAACACGCACGCCAGCTACCCGGTCAAGCGCATCCGCAAGGTTAAGGGTGGTGTTATAAAGCTTTTTGGCATCAATAGCCGTTACATTAAAGGCCTGGCGATTGCTTTCCTTCACCGCGCTTCTACCGGTCACCGTTACCGTTTGCATATCAGTCGGCTGATTATCTAATTCAACCTTTAGCGAAAGCGCCTGCCCTGCCTTTAAATTGACCGACTGAACGCTTTTTTTATAACCGATCAGTGTGACGATGACATCATAATGCCCGGGGTTCATCCGCTCAAATACAAAGTAACCGGATTCATCGGCGAGGCGGCCCAAATCAGCATTTAGAATTTTAACGGTTGCTCCCGGCAGTGGTTCGCCTGCATGATTTTTTACGTAGCCTTTAAGCTGTGTAAGATTTTGAGCGTAGGTTGAAAAACTACAGGCGCAAAAGATTGCCAGTAGCATTTTTTTGATAAATTGCATTGCTTTTTAAATGACAGTTTAAGAGCACATCCAGTTCCCGCTGGAAGAGCCGCACAGTTCCCGCTGTGCGGCCTCTTTTTTTAACGACGCTGCAAATATAATTTTATTTAGACTAATTACAAATAAGAACTTAATTTAAGCTGATTCATTAATTAACAATCATAGATAGCACAGCAGCAAAATCACGGTTACAACAGATCTCTTCTGGTTCTTAAAAGTAAGCTGTGTTTCTGTACGATAGCAATTGCTTGTTATTGCTTCGCTACAATCCTTACGCCGGCAAAAAGGTCCTCATGAAAAGGCTCATCTGGCAGACGATGTATAAAGCCCAGAAATCGGCTTTTGCATGCTTAAATAAGCTTGCTGATCGCTGACATCAGGGCCTGGATATCAAAAGGCTTTTTCAGGTAGCCATCTGCGCCGCAGTTAAACGCTATCCGACTGATATCGGGTTCCGCGGAAACGAGTACGACGGGTATGTTAGCATTTCTAAATCTCTCTTTGATCCGTTTACAGATGACGATGCCGCTTTCAGGTGAATTTTTCATCCGGATATCCAGTACGACCAGATCCGGTCCGATCTCCCAGATGTGCTCCGCGGTGTCAACATGGTTGGAAGCCACAACGTTGTACCCCGCGTCTCTGAATATAATGCTGAATATATCCAGCAAATCTTCATCATCGTCAATTACAAGGATCCGTTTCATCTGTTATTGGATTAGCCCTGTGATCAAGCAAAAATATTTCCAAACACTTTTAGAACAGCGGGATAAGGTAAAAAAAAATGAAGCCACCGCTGGTTACATCGAGAAAACCGGTTACATGGTAGATCATTGGCGGATAATATCGTTACGCCTCCTCCTTGCTGAACAGCATACCATACGGGAACACACAAATTAATTGCAAAGTAAACCCATACAATTTGGTCAATAAACCGTAGCTTGCGGAAATGCATCATAAGCGAAAAAAAGTACTGGTCATCGATGACGATCCTGATATTTTGGAGATCATCAGCATGGTGCTTGATTCGTCAGGTTTTGATGTACTGACAGCTGACAACGGCAGTAATGTTGGCGAACTGGTTAGTTCCTTTGTGCCGGACATTATTCTGCTCGATGTCATGATCGGCAATATGGATGGCCGTGATATTTGTAAAGCATTAAAAAGCTCCGCTGAGACGTTTAAGACACCGATCATCATCATTTCAGCTACACATGGCTGGCATACCCGTCATGAAAAACATTGCAGCGCTGACCACTACATTTCCAAGCCGTTTGATATCGACGAATTGATCGAACAAGTGCATAAATTCAGCTCAGGTGTATGACCTGAAGTTGTAAATGAGTAGCGGGCTTTGTTGAACGAAACGACACCGGGGTGCCCGGTTTTAAGGTTGATAGCCTGTTAAAGTATGCATTTATAATTCACTATCACTCCGCTTTTGTGAGCAATACAGGTAAGTCACCTTGAGGATGCTGCATGCCTTGCAGGACTTCCAACCATTTCTAAGGACGTTCAATCTCTAACTTGCAACGATGTACTTGGTAGCGATCAGCAACATGAGCGTACGGTCTGCCCTTGCTTCAGCATAGCTCTCTTTAAGTAAATCCCTGATCTGGCTGTTTTTGATTTTGACAGAAGCCATTTCGAGTATTTGGAAGGAAGCCATTTCCACGCTTCCGATTTGCTGCATGTAATTAGCGACAGACAGGTCCCGGAGGCTATGGTCACGCCCCTTATATTTTCGCATTGACTGGAAAGCTTCTTCGACCATACCCATCATTGCCGTACAGCGCTCTGACGACATATCTGTATGCAGTAATCCAAATATCGTTTCCAAACGGACCATTTGCTTTTGAACGTCAAGGATGGTTTCCAATATACCATCGCGCAAATCGTTATACCGGACCACATCCGCGATTTCCGGCAGATTGCTGACCAAATGCCGCTTGGCTGCATAGATCAGGTTAAGGTGATCCACGAAAAAGGCCTGCAGATTTTTTGTGCCAAGTTTGATGCGGTCGTCAGGCGCTGGTTGTTTTTCCATAGCGTAAAAAATACATCCGATGCCGTGCAAAGCATGATGGCATGAAATGGAGAAGTGTTATATTCCCGGAAGTCTCGAATAGGTGTCTCGAACCTACGCCCGTTACTTTCCAGTGACGAAGATAAGAAGTTTACGACTCCGTTCAAAAAACAGTCCAGAAATCCTTGGGAACGCAGTCAGGTGGCAAAACGTTGACAGTCACAGGTCAGGTAATCATTTACAACGAAAAGCCAAATCATTATCACCGAGAAAATATTATCCGGTATTAATATGTACGAATCATTCCGCCTGCGTGTGACCTATCATGAGGTTTACCATGGGTGCGGTGAATTTTTATTTAGATAAAGATATGCCCTTCTTTAGGCGGCTCAAAGATTGTGGCATGATCAACTCCATTTCACTCCCCACTTATGTAGGTCATCTATGATCTTTAGCAACTCCATCCATTTATCTTTCACATGGTAGTAGATTTTTTTTGGAGCCTTATCACAAATAACAATTTTTTCTATCAGGCCTTCGGTAGTCAGTTCGTGAAGTCTTTTGCCCAACACCTGGTCGGAAAGTGAGGGAAATGCTGTTTTGAGTGAACTGAATTGCTTATTACCCGCCGCTATCTTATGCAACACCTGCATCTTCCACCTTGGGCTGATATCCCTTAATACGTCATTCACTTCGCCGGCTAAGCTAAGCGCAGTGATATTGCAGGCATTGGATGTTCCGGGTTTTAAAGGGCTTGCCATAATTATTACTGTTCACTCACTTTCGGGTGAGTTATTGCTGATGGGTTGCTTTGATACGAATTTTGCTCAAAATTAAAACGTATGAAATTGAGTATAGTCAAAGCAAAAGCATTTTATATCCTGTTAATCCTTACGGTTTCGTTTACAAGGGTCAGCGGGCAAGTTATCCAGCAGCCACCAGTTTATGTACTGGTGCACGGCGCTTTCCACGGCGGGTGGTGCTGGCAGCGGGTAAGTGATCAATTAAGATCACATGGCCAGACCGTTTACACACCAACCTTAAGTGGGTTAGCCGAACGACGGCATACCTTGAACCGAGATATCGATCTGGATACCCATATTACTGATATTGTAAATTATCTGGCAGCCGAAGACCTGCATAATGTCATCTTAGTTGGTCACAGTTACGCAGGTGCAGTGATCGCCGGTGTGGCAGACAAAGTTCCTGAACGGCTATCGAAACTGGTTTTTCTGGATGCTATGTTGGTGGAGAACGGGCAGAGTGCGCTGGACGTTAGCCCCGACGATATTAAAGCTTACTTCATTAAAGCTGCCCAAGATCATGATCAGGGTTTAAGCATCCCATTTTTTACCAGTGACTTTTTCGGCGTGAAAAATAAACAGGACATCAAGTGGGTGAACGAGCGGTTAACGCCTCAACCATTCAAAACGTTTGCACAACCGCTTAAGCTACTCCATCCATTCGGTAACCATAAGCAGCTTATTTATATCGCCTGCACGGACCCTGAGCTACGTGCGATAAAACCCTTTGCCGGCAAAACTAGCGCCAGTAAGGATTGGAAATACATGGAGCTTAAAACCGGTCATGATGCGATGATAACAGCGCCTAAACAACTCGCTTCCATGTTAATGCTCCTGAAGTAATCGGGTTTGTAGGAAATAAGAGATCACTGAGCAAACAGCGATTAAGCGTATATAACCATTCGTTTTAGCTATCAGGCGAATGGTTGTATTGTATTTCGTGTGCTAACTTTGCGATACAAGTAACCTAACTTCGTCCCCCCAATTAGATAGTTCATCGAGGATAGGCGCTAACAGCTGGCCGGCCGCACTTAACTGATATTCTACATGAGGCGGAATGGTCTGAAAATCTTTTCGAATGATCAACCCTTCTTTCTCCAATTCCTTCAAACGCTCGGTTAGCATTTTTTCAGAGATCCCGGCTATCTTGCTCTTTAACATGCCATAACGGTTTACGCCGTTCTTCAGCATCCACAAGATATTGATCTTCCATCTTCCGGTTAATAGCGTCATTGCGAACGTTACGCCGCAATGGGCAGCCAGCGCCTGCTCATTGATATGGTTAGTGGAGTTTTCCTTTCTCATGATGCAAATATAACGAAAACAGACAGCACGAACTAAATTGTATGTACCTAACTTTTTGTTCGCTTTTAGGATAATGGTCAACTTAGCCGGTAAATAATTAAACAACAAATGGGAAAATTAAACAACAAAGTGGCTGTTATTACTGGGGGAAACAGTGGTATCGGTTTGGCGACCGCAATATTATTTGCCAAAGAAGGCGCAAAGGTGGCCATTACCGGTCGTGATGAAAAAACTCTACAGCAAGCTGCTCAGGAAATCGGTGATGATGCAGTAGCTATCCGGGCGGATATTCGTGACCTGTCTACCTTGGAAACAGCTTACCAGCGGGTTGGTGCTCAATTAGGAAAAGTAGATATTTTGATCGTTAATGCCGGCGTATTTAAGGGCTCGCCTTTAGCAGGCTATACAGAAGAGTTATTTGACGAGATCTCGGATATCAACTTCAAAGGGACATTCTTTACTATCCAAAAGGCGTTGCCCTACCTCAATGACGGTGCATCTATCGTGATCACCGGTTCTGCCGCATCTGAAGCCGGCCTTGAGGGTGCTTCTGCGTATTCGGCCACTAAAGCCGCGGTTCGATCATTGGCGCGAAACTTTTCTGCAGATCTATTAGCAAGAGGCATTAGGGTGAATGTATTGTCGCCCGGGCATGTTGACACGCCGATCCACGAGCGTTTAGGTTTATCTGACGAGCAAGTAATAGCATTGCGGGCGAACCTGGCCACTACCGTGCCCATCAAGCGTGGCGGCACACTCGAAGAAATGGCTGGCGGCTATTTGTTTCTGGCAAGTAATGACTCCACATTCATGGTTGGCGCTGAAATAGTTATGGACGGTGGCTGGCAGCAATTGTAAGAAGCCACGATCCGCTTAACAGCAATGGCGATCTTATTCAAGATCGCCATTTGTCTGACAAGGTGTGCTTAGCACGCATAAAGATTGAATAATTAGCGGCGAAAACGGTTGATGAAAATTATAACCATTCTGCCCAACCCATACGCTTCATCCATGCTACGCTTAGCAGGCCTTTGGCATCCGCATATTCCTGTTCCAAGTCATCGGTAAAAGGATTGATCGTGGTAGCATGCGGCTTCACTATTTGATCACCTTATATTGCTCCACTATTTTGTCCCTGATCTCCTTTTTTGCCACGGGGACGTCTGCCTGACTTCCAAATATTTGGTAGCCGTATTTAATCGTACAGATCCGGTCAAGAAGCATAGTGAACGGTGCTTCATCTAATTGAGCTTCTTTGACGGCTAACCATACAACCGGAAGGTACCTTTGCATCATCTCAATGTTTGAATGCTGAATGACCAGCCACATAATGGTTTCATGATCTTTGCCGGCAAGCTTGCGCCCTATGTAAGTGCCCTTGTCTTGATAAAGGGAATCAATGCGTTTTTGATTCTTCAAATCCAGCGGGCGCTGCTTTGACCAGTCTACATTTTTACTACGGCGATAACGCTGATCATCCGAGCGAATGGCTTCTAACAGGCTGACTAAGCTTTCATCTCCCGGCCTTGATACCTCGGCATCCTTTGTATTTGCATCCGAAATTGATCCCGTGAATTGCGGACAGGACCGATAAAATTCAAGATATTTTTCCGGGATCAGGGTATCCAGCCCATTGTTGCCTATAGACTTAATATACTCACAAATAGCGCGGGGGTCCGCTTGTATGGCTCTAGTAAAGGCCAGTTCAATGTTTTGTCTTGGCTCTTTTAGAACAACAAATGCTGTGGTTATATTCCACAGATCTGCAGCGTTTAGCCGCGTAGGATCATTTTTTACCGATGAACGCGTCTCCTCAAGTATCCGTTGTGCATAAGCAAAGCGTTTTTCGGTTACGCCCGCCCGCATCATTGGTTTATATTTCAGCACTTCTTTTGCAAACTCAGACGAATTAAAATACGTCGGGGTTTGTGCAAAGACAATCCGACTGCAGACCATGATGAGGATCAAAACAAGGCGCTTCATGGAATAAGTTTAAAAGTGAATGAATTCAAAATGAGTTGAGAGCGGTCGCCTGTCTTTAAGAAACCTTCGAGCATCTTTGCTTTATCCGGCATGATAAGACCATAAAACCGTTGTTGTTGGTTAATTCGGATCGTAACCGGTTTTCTAAGGTCGACCAGTTCCGGAAAAATATCTACGGTAAGCTCCCCAACGCATGAGGTTTGCAGATCGATCACGTTCGCACTTACCATGGCCCGAACGGCGCCGCTCTTGTGCTTGATAAAATTGGCCCTACCTGTCTTGCCTTCTTTATTGGTGATCATGGGTTGGATGGGCGTGTGCCAACCAGCAGGTGAAGCAGCGGTATCGAGCTCATCAATACTTACCCAATAGTACTTACCATTCCTGACGTCATCAGTTTCCCAAACCAATTTTTTGGGTGCGGGTTCGCGGCGATTATTAGCCAGCGAATCGAAAAGAAAATAAACACTGTCAGGCGTAGCATACGGCAGGCCATGCGTGCCCTTGATTATACGGCGGTGCCAATTGCCACCGGCCTGAACATCCTGATCAAGTACATTGTTGACCATGCTGAGCGGAAAAAGCTGATCGTTTGTAGCGCTGATACTGTAGAATGGTGGCCGGTTATGCAGATTACGTAACGTGGTATTACCAGTGTAAACTGATGGGAAATAACAGATGCCATAAAAAGCAGCGAATGGCGTTGCCTGATTCATAGCAAACCAAACGGCACCCCGGCCACCATCAGAATGCCCGCCAATATAAACCCGATTATCATCAATATCATAAAGCATCTTCACATGTTTTATTTCTTTCAAGATGGTCTCGAACGCATCCTGGTTGTAAAGCCAGTTAAAACCTTTTCGACCAAATGGAAAAATGATGAACGCGTTCTGCTCAAATGCACGTTTGAAAAATTCGGCTTGACTGCGAGGCTCATACGCCGGGTTGCTGAAATTTTTAGGTCCGCCAACACCTCCATGCATAAAAACGTACAGGGAACTGGCTTTTTTTGCGTCGTAGATTTTAGGAATATATACCAAAAACGGAACAATCAACGAGTCGCCCGCTTTTAGATGATAGAGCGTCCAAAACCCGGTACGTTTTGGTGACGGAAAAGCATTAAAGTCTTTTAGGCGCTTGAGCAACTGCTGCGGTGTGCTTTTAGCTGCCAGCTTCTCAAGATAAGCTTCGTCTGTAAGTAGGGATCTGTTTATCCGGACGGTCGTGTCATTTAACATATCCGTGATTTCTTTAAGTGACCTCATCGCCGAATCGGCCTTAAACTTGAACGGTTCTATAAAAGCTTTCCATTCCGGGCGGTTGTGCAAACAGGCTGCGAGCGGGTCGTTGGCAAAGGTATCGTATGAGGAAAGGTCGTAACCGATCTCTGCCGAACGCCGTAAATAATAAGCGATTTTTTCAGTCTGCCCTGATTGACAGGCCGCTACTGCGGCGTAGAAAGTATCATAATTACTTTGACCATGATGTGGATCTGCATAAAAGGTGTCATAAAAATAGTAGGCCTTTTTAAAGTCCCTTTTTTCGTAATAGACCCTGGCAGAGTCGTATAGGTTCGCCGGCTTAGTTTGTGCGATCACCCCGTTCGAAGCGAGGATCGCAAGGAAGAAAAAGCAGAAGTGTAGTGATCTGATCATGACACTAAGTAACTGCTTATTCAAATGGCGTGATAGTATTTTTCAGCCAAATTTTGCCTGATCGTAAGTTTTAAATTCAAGGACCAGCCTACTGTCTCCCAGTTGTGCCAATTTGGTTAACAGATCACTTGGATTTGAACCAGTGAACTGCTTGTAGAATTTGATCAGATATGACTGATCATAAAAATTGCTTTCATGCGTAATATCACTGAGGCTTTTAGATCGCTCACCAAAAAGCTTATTTTCTAACGAGTATCGAAAGCGGGAGATGCGCTGATGGGTAACAGGTGAAACACCAAGGTGTCTTTTAAATAACCGGTTGAACGTTCTGAGTGACAGCCCTGCTATGGCCGCAACCTCTTCTATCGATCGATCGGCACTGATATCCGCCAATAGTTCAAGTGCTTGTTGTAAGCCCCTTTGAGCAAATGGCCTATAAGAGCGAATAAGGAGATTTTCCAGGAGCTGCATTTGTACCGAACGGTTCTCGTCGAATAAGTCTGTCGGTATAGTCCAGGCATTGAACAGGCAAGGGTCGGCGGTGATGATGTTTCCAAGCGCCTCATCTATAAAATGATTCAACCCTAAAGGTTTAAATAGAATGGTAACCCTTGATAGGATGCCTGTCATATCCACGATTAAGGGACGTTGACGTTTACCTTGCAACACGCAAACCATATCTTTCGATCCATCACCTGTTATCTTTAATTGCCCTCCAGCATAATAAATGCTTGCGCCAAGGTAAACTGTCACGGCGTTGAAAGTGTGGGGGAATGAATAATGTCTGCTTTGAAAATCGCCAGCATCGCTTTTAAGGGAATAAAAACAATATATATGTTCTTTAAGCAAAGGTGAAACCGGGTACACCAGTTGGAATTGCGGGATCATACTTATAAGACGGTAAAGTTATGCATGCGTTACACACGTGACAAAGCACAAGCTAAGTTCGTGAAAGACTTTGGAATTTTCTTGCGTAGCCGTAAACCAAAAGATTATCAATAGCTGCTTAACTAAAATGTGCATTTTCTTGATTGATTTGGTTTTGGATCTGTTTGATCTCGTCGTACCTATAATAGCTTACCCCGCAAAGTCGCCCTTGTGGTGGGGTAACGAAAAAAGGTGGTTTTATTCTGATCGATTACCGCCAGTCCCGCGAAGCACAGATAATATAACGGGGATACGAAATGAGCAAGAGCTGAGAGTAACGCCAGTTCGTGTAAGATCATTTCGATATCCCTTTGATCATTAGCGCTGACGAAATTTTCTTTAAATGCCGGCGATATTCGAATTTTAAATATCGACTGGAAAATATCAATGGGTCAGGTATGCAGGTTCGTGCATTATATGTCCCTTTCTTCCTCTCGTAATGTACGCCTTAATATCAAGGAAGATGTTAAACTCAGCGCCGATGTCACCTGCACGCAAGGTGAGCCCCACAGCATGTGAACTTACGGCGCGAAAAAGAACCTGCAACGATACCCGGCAAGTTCAAAGGAACCCTTGATAGCGGCGGTATCCCAATTTTTGTCCGTGCGGAAATGGGAATGTATTTTATAAAAGAATAAGTAGGTCAGCCCATATAACAAATAAAGCAAGTCAACAGACCTGCTTTATTTGTTATATTTCCGTGAATATGGGCTGTTCTTTAATGCCAGTAGTGATGAAATCCCCGGGCTTAACTTTTGAAAGCTGATTCCATATCTCGAAATCTGTCCCCCGGTTTTGGAAAGAATCTGTCACGGACTCTTCCGGAAAAACTTCAGAAGTCTTCTCAATGATTAGGATGTATTTCTAATTATTTAGTGGCAATTAAAAAATGAATTTTAACTCATAAAATCTTTTTTAGATAAAACTAGTAGAAAAAAACAAACGGTATATTTCGACGGTTTTTAACCGCATTTAAACTGTAGACTTGGGCATATAACGCTTATTTAATAAATAATTTAATTTAAATTGGCATCTGCATTCTATCACAACCTTTGTTTTTATCAGCGGTTAAGCGATCAGTTCTAATCGTATGCTTATTTATTGGAAATGAACAATTTGAATATGTGCATACTATTCTTTAGAACATGTATACTATCAATAACAATTTGGGCAGGCTGTACCAGCTGGATGTATGGCCAAACTACATCTGTTCCCCCGAATATTGTAGAGCAGCTACAATCAGCAAAACTAGATTATAATAAAGGAAATTACTCCCCTGCATTAAACACCGCTTTTAAAGTATTACACAAAGCTGTCTTGGTCAGAGATTCAAGTGTTATTGCAGATGCAGAAAACCTGATAGGGTTGGTTGAATTATCACAAAACCGGACTACTGAAGCCCTCATTCGATTCAGTCATGCGAGATCAATTAATCAAAGACTGAAAAACAATAATCGGATAGCTGCTAATCTGCTCAATATTGGAATGGTTTACGCTGACCTGAATAAACTTGACAGCGCAATAGCCATCATGAAAGCGTCGCTACACATCAGTCGTGATAATAAAATTGCTAACCTGGTCGCGATGGGTAATAACCATCTTGCCGACTTCTATTTCAGACAAGGCAGACGCGACAGTGCAGCTACTATATTTCGAAGCGTGATCCACGATACTGATTATCAAAATAACTGGGAAAACAGTTTCGCTTACACCGGATTGGCGAAGATCGCCCTTAGTAATCGAAAATTCAAATTTGCAGCAACTTATGCTGACCTGGCTTACCGGTTGGCAATTGGCACGGAAGCTAAATGGGATGCCGCACAGGCACTTGATCTATCACATCATGCATATTCTGCCATTGGCGAATACAAGATCGCATATGAGCGATTATCGCTTTATAAGAAAATAACCGATAGCTTATTCAATGCCGGAAAAGAAAAACAGATCAGTACACTTGAGTTGAAATCGAAGGCTGCTGATAATGCTGCGCTAAGAAGTAAGATTCTTATGCTTGACCAGCAAAAAGCAATAGATCGCTTACTGGCTATAGGTGTTGTATTTATGCTCATAATAGGTATTTTGTTAGCGTTTCTCTTTTATAAAAGAACGAAATATAGGAACCAATTACTTCTCAAAGATCTGGCACTTCAAGCCGGAAAAAACAAAGCCTTTGAGGAGGATAACTTCAGACTTGAGCAATTGAATCGTGATAAAGACCGGCTATTATCGATTGTAAGTCATGACCTGAGAAGTCCCTTTTCGGCGCTGCAAACGACATTGATGCTTTTCAAAGAAAATGACCTAACTCCGGATGAACTTCCTGATATCGTTGAAGATCTGTCAGACCAGGTCAGTAAAGCTTCTTTGATGCTCGATAGCCTTTTGATCTGGGCAGCCAATCAGCTGAGAGGCGTCGTGACACAGCCGGTTGCTATTGATTTAACATTAAAGGTCGAAAAAGTGATCAGCTTCTTTAGGGCGGCTGCTCATAGTAAGCAAATTAGAATAGACATGGAACGCCCGAAGCTTCCGCTGATCTACGCCGACGCTGACCAGCTCAGGGTAATCATTCAAAACCTGGTCTCGAATGCACTAAAATTTACGCCATCCGGAGGATCGATATCAATCAGTTTTGTGGTCAGTGAACAATCTATCGATCTCTTAATAGCGGACAAGGGCGTTGGTATGCAACAAGCTTTCCTTAACAAGATCATAAAAGGCAATGAAGAACATATTTCCAGTCGTGGGACTTCTAATGAAAGAGGAATAGGTTTAGGGTTACAACTGGTTAAGGATTTTGCAATACAAAATAATATTTTGTTATCGGCCACGTCAGAACCAGGTTTGGGAACTACTTTTATTTTATCATTCCCTCTGCCGAGATCCGAATGATTTGATCCGCTGGCATATCAGGTTTTCACTTGGGTTCTGCAATATAGCCTTGAAATTTTAACCGATGATCAGCAATCGGTTTTACAGAATGATACAAAAATAATCCGCCGATACTATTTAACAAACAATGAGAACGGTCAAAGGATCTAAACATCCGTAAAATTTGCTTCTTCGGCCTGAAGATAACGCAGACATCATCTCCGAAAATCGGAACATCAGTTTTTCTCCGCGGAGTCTTAGATGGAACTGCCCAAAGGTGCCGATTCGAAGATCGAGCGTACGGTCACAAACTGGTACAAAGTGATGTAGTATTCCAGGAACAGGTATTTGATGGCAACAGTTCCGTCTTTACGTGCCACCTCTTGTTGCAGCACACTCCCACAGGCAAGCACAGCGACCCTAATTTCAGGCAGGCTATAGATCCTTGATTCACCTAACATGGCTGCGCAGTGTGGAAATCCATCTTCCTGCGATATGGGCCTGATCTTCCCTCGCCTGCTGATCCGATCTTACGTCGGCAGGCGCAGGTTCTGCTGCGGGGCAACTGCCGTTCACAGCGACTCAGCAACTACCGCATGGCTATGATCACCACATTTATTGAATCGATCTTGGTGACAATCGGCAATGGTTTCGGATGGGCAAGCATATTATTGCTGGTAATCGTAGCGCTAGCCCGTTAAATTACTAACGTGAAGAAAACTTTCTTGAACGGATAGCAGCATTGCGTCAGGGCAATATCCTGCTGAACATCCAAATAGATGGAAAATGTCTACAGACCCTTTCGGCCGTCGTTCTCAAAATCAGAGGAGATCAGAATTTCTCGTTGCCCTTGATTTCTTTGGAGTCTACCCGTATCAGTCTGTTAACATCAGTGATCCGGTAGCTGTCTTTCCACCATCTCGCACCACCACGGCAGGAGGTGATGATCAATTTTTTTTGCTGATCAAGCGTGACGTCACACAGGCAATCGCATTTGCTGCGCTTATCATTGGGTGGTTGTAATGCCTTGAATCTTTTTGATCGCGGGTCATATAGCCAGATGTTGAAGGTTTGATAAACGCCCATCCCGGCATCGGGAATAGAGAATGCAAGATCATCATAACCGTCAAAATTCACATCCATGACATAGCTTTTCCTTATTGCATTAATCGCGTCTACCGAACCGGTAATGTGTACGCTGCCTTTACCCGCCGCGTCATTCAACCAGAACCGACTCTCCGCTGCATTAACAGGATAAGTGATCAAAATATCGTGCAGCAGCAATTTTCCAACCGTTTCATCGGTGTTCGGCGTGACCTCCGCAAGATCAAATCGCCTCTTATCGCGCGCGCGCTCATAAAATGCATTGCTCACCTTACCTTGCTGCACAGTGAGCTGGTAGGTACCATTTTTTTGAGCTTTCACTATTTCGGCCCACTGGTAGTATTCAGTTGGACCTTTAGTTACTCGAATCAACTTCAATGGGATAATACCCGTTTGACCATCGTACTGGACAAAAGCGGCTTTTCCATCGGTCCCATAATACAGTTGAAGGCCGAAAGGTTTCGTTTGGTTCACTGATCTGAGGTGACAGGTCTGTGCATAAGCACTGACCATATGAAGGCTCAGTAGTGCCAGCGTGAAAATATAGGTAGCTTTTCTCATAAGTATTGATGTGTTTAAACGAACCCCAGCAGCAGGCATAGCATGATAAGCACCAGTATCATATTGCCTGACGCGCTATAGTTACGCCTTTTTCTATACAGGATCACCGCTTCGATCACCAGGAATACCGTGCCTATACCTAACAGCAGCATGATCCCATAGATGACCAGATAGGCGCCGCTTAAACCCCTCTCAAAATTTGCGAAAAGGAAGAACAGGACACAGATGCTAACGATCGTCAGTACCCTGATACCGAGATGACGAATAAAGCCTTCATCCCTACTATCGCTGATCGAGCTTGGGTTCGACCCGTCGGCATGCAAGGCAAACGCACTGTTTCTATATAAAGCGATCAACACCGGCAATACGCCAAGAACACTTAACACATTTAAGATCGGTAATAGATATCTTAGTGACCTGTAAATACCGTCACCGGTATACCTCAACCCAGGATAAAGGTCACGGATAACCTGCAAGGTGGCTTGTAAAATGATCGAGATGACAGCGAGTTTAAATTTGTTTCTCATTGGTTCATTAAAGGCAGAACATGCTCATTGAATAAGACAAGAGCTTTAAATTTGTTTACTTATAAATTACATGGAGCGCCTATCGCTATCTGATATCTGGCATCCTGCCTATGAAACGTTCATATTAAAGTAGTTTTTCGATCTTAAAACGACATTTGTTTATATGGTCATTCGCATCAAGGTAGGCCACTTCAAGCTCTTCATTTTCTTTAAGCATCATTTCCTTATAAAATTGAAGATCGGTGTTTGACCTGCCGTTAATAGAAACGATGGTCTGCCCTTCGCGCAATCCGCTACGGTAAGCTGGCGAATCCTTGATGATACTGGAGATAATGACCTTGTTATCTTTGAGACTTAACTTTACCGGGGGCACGGTAGTAACGAAATTCTTTTTGTTCAGATAATTTGGTTTGAGGTAGATCCGTTTAGCATTATAATCAATGATCTGATCAAAACGGTTGATGATCTCAGCTCCTAAAATTCCCAAGTAGCCTTCGTAGGCACTGACACCTGCCTGATCAGTGGAAATGTTTATCCGTAGCTTTTGGTTAAAATTAAAAGGCCCTAACTTCAGACCACCGATAGCGGCCAACGTTGTGACGCTTTTATTGCTCAGATTATCCTGTGTGCTTTCAACTCTCTTTCCCACTTTGCGCATCAGATCATTTTTCTGCTGAAAAGGCATATTCACCATGAGTGTCAGCCCTGCGCCGCTATCGTAAAGCACATTGCCGGACAAATCGTCTCCGTTCAATAACTTAATGCTGACCGGTAATTCGGGTATAGGTCGACCGTCGGAAAAATTGAAGCCAATCTCCGTGTAGCCCTTGGTATCCAGCTTTTGGTTGAATGAGTATAACAATAATCGCCGGTTGGTAAAATCGATCACGGTCAGGTAGTTCTTCAGAATGTCGTTGCCGATAATTCCATCAAATTTCCGACCTACGGTCGCGTTCAATCTGGACAGATCATCCAGAACAAAGTTCACACGGAATATGGCAACCGACGAGGTAAGTTGCAAGGTCCTTCCTGTTGCATACTGGTAAATTTTGGTACCGCTTGCACCCGATATGCCCTGTTTCATATCTGCCTTGATCTGATAGCGCTCGGCTGCAGCGTTATCCAGCACCATCGTTGCTGCGCCGGTATCAAAAAATAAGGTAAGGGAGTCCTTTGTGTTAAAAGCCGGTACCCGAATCAGGATATTTTTTTCTGCGTAGAGATCAAAGGGTAAAATGATTTGGGAGATGGCATGCATGCAGACGTAGCTTAAAAATGCGGATAGTATAATGGCTTTTTTTCATGATCATCTGGTAGGCAAGTATTTAAATAGTTACATAAATTGATTGATATAGTATTTCGGATAAAGTCGCAAAGTTTTAAGGTGCCCATAGAGAAACTCATTAGAGTATTTAATTTCGCGTCAATATAGATCGCACACTACAGCTTTGCTGTGTATTTATCCTGGAATTGTATTGCTTATCTTTCATCATTCCAAGGTGACTTTCGGCAGCACATTACTTTACCACCCGCCCCGTTTGTACATAGTGTCATTGCTTTAACCTTTATCAGATCATCCTTGTCTGCAAATTAACAACCGCAAGATCCCTAGCCAAACATCCGAAATTATAATGGAACGATGTAATGAACAACCAAAAATGCAATAATATCGCTTAGTGACTCCCTGAAGTTTTGCAATAACTGCAGCCGTTTTAAGGACATTTTGAAAGGGCTTTCCTGTCAAAAATGTTGATCCGCGCTTGCCATCTCGTAGTTTACGTTCGTTCTACTACAACTTTGCTATTCCTTTTCAGATCAATATTAGCTCGTCGACTTGACTTTTAAAACATTTGCTAACTCTGATAAACGGCTTTATGTGATTGTGCTGACGGCATCGCAGCACTTAGAACATTTGATGCGCCCTACTTTATATCTTTTATAACTGTTCCCCTTTTGACCAACCCAGGCCGAAATAATTATTCAAATCCCATAGAATAAATGGATCTATGCTTTACCAAAGTAGAAGCGTTGTAGTGATTTGTTTCATTAGGGTTTGTATTTTACTTTGGGCTGGAACATACTTGCCCGAGCATCGGGTGATAGACTCCTGTCGATCGCTTGTGTTACAACTTCACTAATAATTTAAGGTCGTTGTAATTGCTGAGTCCAACACATTGGTCGCTGGAACATTAATACTCGATGACGGAATTGATCACTCAACCGTTTTTTTCTTTATCCCGCTGCCGATCACTTCGCCGTATTGCAGCATCTCCAACCTGGTATCACCGTTTGACAGTTCAGTAAACTTCAGTACCCCATCGGCGCCTCCTTGTCTGATCGCCTGGAACTCGCTGGCAGAGACGGGAAAGAAACGCATATCCCATCTCACCCGGCTGGAATTGTGGACCAGATGGCCATCCAAGAAAGTGAGGACCTGCACCTCGTTCTTGTTTTGTTCATCTACATATTCACCTGCAAATCTTTTGATCTGGTCATCCGAAAGCTGAATTTTTGGCCGGTATTCTATCGTCAATGGTTTACCGTCCAGAATCTGGTTGATATTATCAAATGGGTAAGCGCCCATCTTAAAATTTTGCAAGGTGATGATCGAGCGGTCCTTGATCACATTATGGTAAATGAATGTCGCGTATCCGTCCCAGCTGCCCGTATGTCCATAAGAGAATGTTCCTGTGCCCTTGGATAGATCAAGACCGAAGCCATAAGGGATTTGCTTACCTGCTGTCGTTTTGCTAACCGTCGTCATCAGTTCAAATTCGTCTTTGGTGAAAAGAGTGTTCCGATTCAGGGCGATCAACCATTTGTTCATTTCGCTTGCAGTAGAATTTACCTTTGCATTACCGACGATCCCATCCAAGTAATAGACCATGCTGTCGCCATACCGCGCATTTTCAGAGGAAACTAGGTCAAAAGAATTTTTTGCCCAGACGTAACCGATCGCGTGATTCGGTAGCTTGCGGGGTTGCAGCCGCCTGTTGAACACGAACGTTTGGTTTAAATGTAATGGCTTAAATATTCTTTCTTGAAGATAACCCGCATAGCTTTTACCGGATAGCCGTTCAATGATACTGGCAAGCAAAGCATAATTAGTATTATTATAGCGATGTCTGTTGCCTGGTTTAAATTCCAGCGTGTCCTTACGCTGCGCATAGAATTTGATCAGGTCGTCGTTGGTCGCGATCTTATGGTGATCCCAGCTTTTGGGCATATCGATCAGGTATTCCGGCAACCCGCTGGTATGACGTAGCAGATCATAAATCGTGACCTCTTGCCAGAAGCTCAGCTCAGGAATGTGTTTCGACAACCGGTCCTCATAATTCAATAAGCCGTCCCGGTGTAGTAATACGATTGCCGCGGCCGTAAATTGCTTGGAGCAAGATGCCAATTCATAAGAGGTCGTCTTGTTATTTACTGATCCCGAACTCGTGTCACGATAACCGAAGCCTTTATGATAGATCACCTTTCCTTTCTCTGCAATCAGCACAGTTCCGTTGAACTGGTTCTGGCGATTCATCATGGAGAAAACGCTGTCCAATTGTTTCTGCTGCCGGCTGCTCTGGCTAAATGTAGCATTCTTGAATAACAGGATGGTAAGAATAGTAAAGCTTAACTTCATATGATCTGGATGTATGGTATTTACAGGTCGTTATTTTAAGTGAAATGTTGCATTAAAATTTCATTGATTCAATTAAATGTGAACAGACCGTAATTGTGCCGGTCTGCCAGCATTGTTGTACGGCCATATATTACCAATGTTAGGGCGCCTGACTAATGACAAGCTAAAAGTTGAACTTTAATTTTTTCAAAGCACAGTATCATCCTCATTTTTTCGATGCGCCAGTACTGTGTGTTTCCAGGGATGAAGGCGTTTCCGAGACTAAATGAATATAGCACAGATGTTTGAACTGCTGCGTTACCAGCTCTACGAGTGGTAAAACAGGGTAAGCATAGATCGGAATCCAAAATTTCAACAGCTTTATAGGCCCTCAAAAGGTTCGGAGCAGCAATAAGATAAAGCTGACGGTAGATTTCGGCGGACGATCGCATTGACAAAGATTTGATGCTACCGGTGGAAATGCCGTTAAACATTTAAGAGGCGATTTTTATTTGTTATATCCGCCCAGTTAATGGGTTCAAATCTGATCTTTCCTTTTGGCAAGGGTGAATTCTTCAGCATTACCGGTTTAACTTTCCCTGAAATTGTGCTAGGAAGCATTTACATGGGCCCGCCATAAGAACAATCGGCACTTCAAAGATAATTGACTTCGAGTGTGTTCAGTGACGATAATCGTAACAGGGTACGGTTTCGATATACTGCTCAACGATTCATATTAATTCTCAATCGGCTAAAAGCGACTTTCTATCGCTGATTACGATTTTATTCACTCGGGAAATTACTTTAGTGATATCGGCCGGTGCGAACAAAATTTAACACTTAACTAACACATATGAAAACGAAACTATTTACGCTTTATGCGATTGGAACAGTTGTGGGGTTAATTACCTTCAGCAGCTGTAAAAAAGATGCGAAATCTACTACTGAAAGCAGTCCTCAAATTGAAGCATCTGTATTAAATAAGATAGGTCAACTAGGCTTCAGCACGGATCAGGTAAAAAAAGTATCCAACGGCTATCTGGTTGAAGGTGACATTGTTCTCACGGAACAGAACTTTAACGATACGACTGCTACGCCAACATTAAGAATCGCGGAATCAGAACAATACCGAACAACCAACATCGTTCGTAATTTACCAAGAACAATAACCGTTTCTATATCCAATTTACCAACCGTTTATGTCGCAGCAACAGACGCAATGATAAGCCGTTACAATGCGCTAAATTTAAGGATGAAGTTTCAGCGGGTCAGTACGGGCGGGCAGGTTCAGATTATTGGATTTAATCAAGGACCTGACAGTCAAGGCTTCATCACTTTGGGTTCTTCGGGTTTTCCAACGTCGTCAGGTAACCCCTATAACCAAATCGCTATGAATACGAATGCACAAGCTTACGGCAGCAATCCTGATCAGGGATATATAACCTCAGTCCTACAACACGAAATGGGGCATTGCATCGGATTTCGTCACACAGATTATTTTAACCGCAACTATAGTTGCGGAATCAACGGAGGTGGTAATGAAGGTACCTCGTCCTATGGCGCGATCTTAATTCCAGGAACGCCCTCAACCGCTGACGCAGCCTCGTTTATGCTGGCATGCTCCAATGGAGCTGACAGGTCTTTCAATGCGAATGATAAAATAGCCTTAAACTACCTATATAAATAACATTTTTTTTAAGGGAAGTGCAATGCAACTTTCGTTGTAAGGCGCGATTACGGGAAGAGGTGCAATCTCTTCCCTTTTTTGTTCAAAAAATCTGTTGTTGATCGCTGATTAAAAGAAACGAATCAGCAGGTTGCCAGCCTGCCCATACTTATCATAGACAGATTCGTAATACCGGCTGACGGCTTGTCTGCTCTAAGTTCGATGGTTCGCAGAATGAATAGAATTGGGTTGGCAGTGCCAATACGTTTGTCGGTGTAACCAACTTTTAAATCAGTTTATTCAAAGCAATCCGATGAAAGAGAAAGATAAAACTTCTGTGCAGTTATCACAAGTGCTATGCAGGTTAAAAGAGGTTAGATGTCACCAAGGCTTGACGCAGAAGGACATTGCCGCCAAATTGAATGTATCGCAAAACGCTTATTCGAAAATTGAGAACGGGCGTACCAATTTACAGTTATCAGTATTCTTTTTGATTTGTGAAATCTTGGACATAGAAGCAGGCCCATTGATTTCATACATCGCTGATACGCGTAAAATTACGGGTTAATAAAAAAGCTCCCTTGCGGGAGCTTAACCAACTTCACCCCGCTAAAAGCTCAGTGCGGAGAATCTCAAAAGTTAATTTACTTACTAAAGTTACTGCTGAGTAAATATTCGCTCAAATTCTTCGATGGAAACCCATTTTCAGACGGCGGCCAAGGTACGAAGTGCGATAAGTATCCGGACAATAGTAAAGCTATTACAACTTGAGGAGCTTGAATTTTTGCGATGCAGTACTATTTGCCGTGTAGATTTGCAGTACCGTGCCATTTGTTGTTTTCCCGCCCGGAACATCTAAACATGATGATGGTGCGTTTGCCGGCGAAAGGGTGTAATAACCATTCCCTACATTTTTCACTAACCACTTTTGAGCATTAGTACCATTATCGGTATAGATCTGAACTTTCGTACCATCCGCAGTTCCTGAGCTTTCGACGTCTAGTGCTTTGGTGATTGCGTTTAAAGGTTGAATTTTGTAATAACCACTTCCAACTGAAGTAAATCTCCATTTTTGATTGTTACTGAGCGGATTATTGGCTATCCAAAGATTCACTTTGGTACCATCTGCCGTAGCACTGCCTGGAACGTCCAGAACACTGGTGTTATTCGCTGCAGTTATCATTTCATAGCTGCTTCCGGAAATGATATCTGTAGTGCCCGAAACAGGCGGATTCATCGTCTGGATAAGTTTATTAGTTACCACATAACTGGGGACATACAATTTGTTATCTGTAGCTGATGTCAGGGAAGCATCCCTGTCAATCGCGTACCCGAAGACCCCTCCTTTTTTATTACCGGTTGGCTCCCACTTCGCAAAATCAAACGCTCTCCCTGTTCCATTAACAGGATAATTGACATCATACCAAACATTACTTGGATAACCATTTTCTTCGTAGTATGAGAAACCGGGAATGAACTTATCGGCTGAAATATATGGCGAAAATGTGTTCCAGGTCGATTGTAATGTCGTAACACTTCTACCATATGCTTGTAGCCACACGTAGCTGACCAAAGCGTATACCTGACGGAACATATTATTATTGCCATCTTGATTGGTATCGAATGTTAACAACTTACCTGTCCCGGATTTTGGGCCAAGGTAGGCTGAGAGCGCTGTGTATACGCCGACCATATCCTGTAGCTGAGTACCCGTAGGGTTGCTTTCGACATCAATGTCGTAGCCATCAAAGCCATATTTATTGATCAGGTTATCCATGATGCTTTTAGCGGTAGCCTGGTAACCAGCTTGGTTATGTGATGCTCCGTTTATAAGATCTAGGTTACCTGTTACCAGAACCTTCGTGCCTTTGGCGTGCAGATTCGTGATCCACTGGGCTGTTTTAGACGCTATGGGAGAAGAATCAGAAAAACAAAACAAGATTAAAACGTCTAAACTATCGGGAACCGCGGAGAAATCAGAGCCGTTTAAGCCTGGACCGTAGCACGGTCCTTGAACTCTGTAGAAACCCGCGCTGATTTCATGCTTCGAGGCCTTATAAGCGATAAGTTCCCCGTTACTTGTAGCCATCGACGTTAACAGCCGTTTGCTTGAGTTTTCTAAGTTTTGTTGCGACTCCGATTTGATTGCAGTCTTTTCTCCCTTTTTGCAAGCGGTAACACTCACCATAGCCGCCAAAATAAGTAAGCGACATTTCCATTGAATTTTCTTTTTCATAATTATTGTTTTAAGGAAAATTAGGTTTACTCCTATAATAACCATACAGGATTTTTGGCAGCTTTTTTAGATTTTTTGACTACTTATCGCATTTCAATCAACATGGATAACATCTGGAAGTCATACTCGAGGCAACGGCCGATACCGTCATCGGTATTTAACGATTGATAGCCGTTTTTAATCTGCTTAACAGAGGTTTCTGTCGATTACATTTGATGACACCCACTTCTGCAATAATTTTAGTGGTGAACGATTAGAATTATCACGTATGGAAAAGCCGCTCATAATGATTTGCGAAGACGATGAGGAAATTTTACAAATTTACGAAGTAATATTAATGGATCATGATTACCATGTGATTACGGAATCCAACAGCTTGCTGCTATTTGAACTCCTTAAAAAAACAATTCCGGATCTGTTGATTTTGAATTTGAGGATGCCATATCTTTCCGGCGATAGAATAGCTTATTTGCTCACTAGCCATGATAAATATGCATCGATTCCAATATTGATGATATCTGCAGATATCCGGGTTCAGGAAGTTGTGAAAGATCTCCAACTAAAGGACTACCTCTTGAAACCCTTTGATATCGATGTCTTAGTACAAACCGTGAATCGCTTTTTTCCAAAATAACAAGCGACAGAACGCCCTTGCCATCTTTGGTCATGCGAATAAAGTCAACATCACGACAAGGATAATAAATTACACTTCTGAGAAAATATTTTTCAATATTTAGTACATTGGAACATGTACACAACCTTAATGCCCCTTTCCAATGACAATAAAATGCATCATCATCGACGATAGTGATATAGCACTCGATTATTTGACACTATTATTAAAGGAGATATCTTTTCTAGAAATCATAGGATGTTATCAAAACCCAATAAAAGCGCTGGAAGCTTGTGACACTCTAAGTCCCGATCTTATATTTTCTGATGTTGATATGCCGGAGTTGTCCGGTATTGATTTTGCCAAACTTATCACGGGCAACGCTAACGTTAAAAACCGGCCTCTAATGATTTATACAACAAGCTTCGAAACCTTCGCCCTGCAAGCTCATCGTGTTGATGCAATCGGATACTTGTTGAAACCGGTCAAATTTGACGAGTTACTAAACGTTTGTTTAAAAGCAAAGCGACTTATCGAACTAAGTAACGCTTACGAAAATAATCTTAAGAATCTAACTAAAGAGGCAGAAGCGATATATGTCCGGGTCGAATTCGAGATAGTCAGAATCAATCTCCGCGAAATAGCTTATTTGGAAAGCGCGGGCGACTATGTCAAAATCCATCTTGTAAATAGCGAAACACCGGTCAAATGCCTGTCAACACTTAGAAAACTCGAGGAAAAATTACCTGAACACCTGTTTAAAAGGATACATCGTTCTTACATTGTCGCCCATAGCAGAATTGAGGCTATCACGCGTAAATCTGTCAGGATCAGCAATACCCTAATTCCGGTCGGTGAACAGTTCAGAGGGGCTTTCCAGCATTTTTTCGATCAGTGGGCGAATGAATAGGGTAAAGTCAGCACTATGTAGTGCAACATATATATTGATAGTAATCGTAACGTCTTTAAGTTGCAACGCACCATCACGACCTGTGAGCTATGCACTTAAAAATCCACCATGGGTAGATTCCGCGGGTAAGCGGTTAAACACACAAAATCCAGGTTTGTCAATCAAATATCTTGATTCCATCTATCGAAATAAGAAGCTGAACACGCCAGAACTGCTGTACTACAAATATAATTTTAAAGCGCATTACTATTTATATTATGACAGCCACCCATCTATAAGCAGTAATTACGCAGACAGCATGCTGTACCTGATGCAAAATCAACGCTATAGCCATCCTGTCGAATTTGCTAATGCTCTATACTCGAAAGGCGACGCTCTATTACAAGCAGAGAAATACAATGAATCTGCTGATTTTTACTACCGGGGAAAACTTTTCGCTGAAAGATATCTGGACGTTTGCAATATCTGTGGACTTACCTACAGGATGGGACTGGTTGCTTATAAACAGGAAAAAGGGCGTTTAGCTGCACGATACTTTTTGGAAGCGCTTAAAGAAAAGAATAGTTGTAAATCAAGGATTGACATGGCGGAAGCATTTTCATTTAATCAGGCTGCACTCAACGCTGCAGCGCTGGCCTTTCAATCGGTCGGTATGCTCGATAGTGCGGAAAAATATTATAGAGAAGGAATTCTTTTCATTAAAGGACAAAAGCAAAGTGGATTTAACGATACAGTGACTATCCAACGATCTATCGGCGTAATTTATGGCAATTTGGGTGGTTTACTGGCTTTAAAGGGTAATCACCGGGATGCGATAAATTTTTTAAAGAAAAGCATCTATCTTAATGACCGGACAGGTTATGAACTGGCGGATGCGCAAACAGCGCGATTTAAATTGAGTGAGCTTTATTTAGCTTTGGATGAACCGAAAATGGCGCATAAGCAACTGGACAGCGTTCGGCAATTTTTAAATTCATCGACCCAGCAGGACGGGACAGTAAAAACCATCAGGTTGAATTATTTTAAGCTGAGGTGGTTGTATTTTGATAAAATAGGTCTGACCCGCCAAGCTTATATAGCGCTAAAAAAATATGACAGTTATCGCAACAGTATTTCCGGGGAAAATAAAACTATTAAGAACATTGATCTGGAAAGCTCGCTTAATCTAAAGGCTCAAAAGGCTGCCTTAGCACTGAATGAAAAAGAGAATGAGTTAAAAACGTCCTATCTCGTTCTGACCGTCACCATACTTTTCTTGTTGTCTGTGATTTTGACATTGGTTTGGAGAAACCTTCAGCGTTATAGGTCAAATGCACGTTCACTAAAATTGTTCAACGAAAAAATCGAACTACAAAACCAGTTTTTACAGTCAGCCTTAGATAAACTTGAGTTAAGTCAAGCGGAGAATTTTCGGATGATGAGTGTTGTCGCTCACGATTTAAGGAATCCTATAAGTGAAATTTACATGTCTGTCGACATGCTATTGAAAAAGGCTTCACCGGCGACCAAGCCGCATGCTTTACACCTGATGAAACAGTCTGCTGAACGGTGCCTCAAATTAATTAGTGAGATTTTAAACGGCCGTATCGCAAGCGATCACAACGAAGGTGAAGAAGGAGAATTATTTGATTTGCTCCACCAAGTGGTGGAATTTGCGCAGGTTACAGCCGCTAAAAAAAACCAGCAGATTACGCTGGAAGCAACTCGCTTTCCCGCCCCTTTCAACACGCATAAGTTATGGCGTCTTTTCAACAATCTGATCTCCAACGCAACCAAATTCAGTCCTGAGGGAAGTGAGATCGTTCTAACAGCGAGCAGGAAAACGCAATCGGTGCTTGTAGCTATAAAAGATCATGGCATCGGGATGCCACTTAAAAACTACAGGGAGGTCTTTGACCTACATGAAAAATTGGTTAGGCCAGGGACAAACGGCGAACAGTCTTATGGCATAGGTTTATCAATCTGCCAACAAATTGTTAAAGATCTGAAAGGTAGCATAAGGTTTGAACCAACTCCTGGGGGTGGAACGACTTTTTTTGTTGAGCTTCCTATTGACCAGTAGAAAATTCATTAGTTGAATTGGCGTGACCCAACCCTCCCCCTCTCCTACGGACGTCGGAGCTTGTCGAATAAATATCTGGTTATGCCGTAAGAAATTACTTGTATACCGAATCATGCAAACGACTATCAACTTAATGGTATTTTTCTGGTGTCAGTTAATGGAATAGTTGATTAATCAAGTAGCAATTTTAAAAAGGTAAAATACATTGTTTAACGGTACATTGCTATCACTTCATATTACAAATACCCTTAAACCTTATCACAATCTTTTGCATGAAGGACTATTTCAGTTATTTTATGTCCATAGGGGTCAACTTATTATTCAGGTTCATGGGCAAAGTAAAATACTTAGTCAAGGCCAGATCATCCTACTTAATGGCCTGAAAAAAATCCAATTCCAGCAGGTGCTAAACCAGGACATGAACTTGTACGCAGTCATTTTTAAAGAGCATTTTTGCGGAGATTGCTTTACTAGTATTCCTGAATTTCGTAGAGTTGGTCAATTATTTGGCGAGGCAAAATACGGCGTAATAGCGGCTGCTTCTTCAAATCAAATCAAAGATAGGATTTGCGAGATGGAGAATAATCCCTGGTACGCTCAAGTGACGGATATGGTTAACATTCTCAATATCTTTGCTCGCGATGAACAGCGCACATATTTATGTTCATCCCTTATTCCGCTGTCTGCTGCTACCTTTCGGATTAAAAGAATTCAGGAATATGTTAGGGCTAATGTCCATACAATAATTACTTTGGATCAATTAGCGAATTATGTAGGCATGAACAGATCGTCCCTTTCACGATATTTTCGATCTAAGACCGGGATCGGGTTAATTAATTATATCCAAAATATCCGGATAGAATTAGCGTGCGATCTCCTTCAACAAGGTCGATACCCAATAAAGCAAATTGCCTATCAAACAGGGTTTAACAACCTTACCACATTTTACCAAACGTTCAGTAAGATAAAAGCAACGACCCCTAACGAATTTAAAAATCACTTGACTTAAGTGTTAAGGGTTTGCCGTCCAACCTAAATGACCGCTTACGCTTTTGACACCGAACTGCTTAAGCCGAGTTAATTACCCTCGTGCTATATCTATCCACTTTTTTAAACGGTTCTTAGGGACCACAGATCAAATGATTTTTTATAATTAAGCTAACTGATACTTCAAGCGGTTCACAATCTCGGTTGTGTACTTACTGTTTATTTGATAACGTTTTTTTGAACTACAGCTTTAGAATGAGGTTACTGCCATGACAACTAAACAATTTATAATGGTAAGATGTCATCTTTCACCATAGAATATATACTTTAGTTGAAAATGCGAGTTGTTGTCGAATCCGCGTTCGACTAACCTATCATTTTAAGACTTATTTCATGAGATATCTATTTACCTTGGCAATGACCATGTATTCGTGTGTTTCTATAGCACAGCATCAGTTGCCTGTGATCAAAGCGACATCTAAGCAGGCCAGGATCTATGAGCAAAATGGTGCCGTTTCTAATTGGGGGATCAACCCCAAAATAAACCTGGATGTACATTCTACGGGCAAGTTGGCACGACCTGTACAGATTAAATTCGTTACAGATGTAGATTCCATCAGTTTTAAACTGGCACCTGGCCAACACATAGACTTCATCGTAGTACTGAACGAAAAAGACTCATGCATTACCCGAATAGAAAGTCCCACATATAAGGATCTAAGCAAATCTTCAGTGGTCATTCATGATACTATTCCTTTTTTTATCAACACGTATAATACAAATTATGTCCCCGTGGTACTTAACGAAACCGATTCTTTACGGCTTAATTTCGATAGTGGAGCTACTGAAGTGTGTATCATCGCAGAAAGTCTTAAACGCAAGGTCAAAACACAACCTCAGTTGTATAGCAAAGAATACCCTATACGCTTAGGGCATCATACATATAATAGTAAACTGTATGACATCTCGTTAGCGGGCAATGAAGTAGATGGCCTGCTAGGCTGGAATCTATTTGACGGCATGATCGTAGAATTGGATTACGACAGCCACAGAATGATCGTTCACTCCCGAATGCCGAAGCATATCCTCAAGGATTTGGAATATGAAAAATTTAAGCTTACCTATATTAAAAATAAACCTTTTATAGAAAGCGAGATCACCCAAAGTGGTGTAAAAACCAAAAGCTTATTCTTTTTTGATTTAGGTTATCAAAGGGCGGTAATGCTGGATAATGATGCGCTTTCTACTTCAAAATTCCCAGTCAGTAAGATGCCGGTGATCAAAAAAGTCATCATGCATGGAACACGAGGCAATGAACTGCCTGTTGTCACCGCTGATCTCGAATGCTTGAAGATCGGCAAATTCATTTTAAGAAACGTTCCCGCGCAGATCATGACGCAAGGCAAACCACTTCCTGGAGCTAACGTGCATTATTTAGGAAGTGACATCTTAAAAAAATTCAATACAGTACTTGACTTTCAGCGTAATGTGATCTACTTGAAGCCTAATTCATTATACAATAAACCTTACGCAGATCAAAAAAGTAAAAATACCTGATCTACTGTTCTGGTTTTAATAGGTCTTGTGTAATGGTGACCACAATTATTGAGTTGTACAATTGCATGCGTCCAAGCTCCGTGGGTTCAGCTATGCAATCTAAGCCCGCCAATGATAACGAAGTCATGCGCGATAGTGAAAAAACAAGTCCTGATTTGCGTTTTTTTAGGGGCCAAACAAGAAAAAACGCGAATCGATAGGATCAACAAATCTACTCCCAGGATACTTGCCAATAAGGGCTTGAAAGATATATATTTACCTCTACCGGCTCTCGTGAAATATGATCTTCGCGATCTCTTCTACATACCCATGGAGTGAACGTGTTTCCTCTAATTTCATTCCTTTGAACGCATTGAGATCGGCGGCGGATCCGGAAATGGATTTGAGGGATGCATACAATAAAGACACTTTAAGTCTAAGTTGTGCTGTATCGTTCTCCAGCTTTGATTTTTAGGCTGCCTCAAGAATGGTCAGGAAGACCTTTTGATTAGTATCATTTTCTTTGGCCATTTCCTAAGGTATTCCAGATCCTGGTTTAAGCAAATTCCGGGTAATTGATACATCCCTCATGTAAGAACAACAACAGATGGATCAGGTAGTTCAAATTTGAATGTTCATCCACTGGGTGCGCTGTTATCCATTCTGCTATATTCCTGGCCACGATATTTTCAATGGCAGCATTGTAAAGTACTCCTTGGTACTGAAATAATAGTGAATGGCCGCAATGTTAACGCCCGCAGCTTTAGCAATCTCGCGTACCATTGATTCTGCCATCGGATTTTCCATATTATTTCACCCCTAATGCATCCCACGACTTGCATCCGATCCATCAGTTTTCCAGTTGATTATTGACGAATTACTATCAAACAATGCCAAGTGTCCAATGATCTTCCGATCTTTAAAGCTGAATGTCCACAGCCGACAGCAAATATTTCCGTACCAAGAGGTTCAAAATGACAACGTGATTGATGCGTTACATTCGGAACTGACCATCATATCAGCGGATTGAATTGCATGTTGCCTCCGACAACAACTTAGGTAACTTATTTAAATTAAGATAAATTAAATATAAATGATTAACGGACGGACATGAAGACGCCAATATTATGTACACTGAAACGGAGCGCGACTTACTTCAGGTGCACAGGCCAAAAGAATCCAACGTTGAAAGATCAGCCTATATTTAAAATGGATATTGATAAGCGGAAAAGAAATTATACATCCGGACAAACGCTAAGGTAATGACTTATACGCTTTAGATAATCTTTAGTATTAATTCACTTTTATTCTTAGAAGCTATGGATTAACACACATTGCGCAATAGTATAAGTGTACCTTTGACACCATGAGGTTTTCCCCCAAATCGTTCTCTATATCCGTTTTTTTGTTTCTAATAACAGCTTCAAAGATATACGCTGACACAGGTTGTTTGGTCACTTTAAGTGTGCCGGAAAATCGAATATACTTCCAGCAATATCCCGGTTCGCAAAGTAATCCAGTTAGATTCTTTACCAGCACTTATTACAACGTAGCTTGTCCCGTGGGTGCCAATGCTTCCAATCAGCACCCGGGTAATATTTCGAACACTACTTCACCTGGCACTGTTTGCTGGGCTGAATTCAATGGTGGGCAAAACGGTACCGGGACAAATCCAAACAATGCAGGAAATTATAGACTTAATGGTTTCTTGGTTAACTACACAATGGTCGCCTGTCCACTTGACAACTATGCATTGGTGGCTCTATCTGCCTTGGCAGGAGTGGCTTGTTATTACATCAGGAAATCTTAGCCTGTATGTGAATGACAATTTGATTTTGCTTGCGACAAGACACGTTGTCACACAGAAATCTCCAAGTGATTTGTCTTACAGTTGAAACCTGTCTGGCCTTTATAGTCTTCACCGATAAAGCGCGTAGCGTACGGCGTCGTAATCGTCCCTATTTGAAAGCGGGGCTATATCTTCCTCAACACCTTTTTTTAAGTGCGTATTTTGCCAACTACACGAAAGCTGGATTCCCGGACTTTGAAATCTTAAACGTACAATCCGTAAATTCATAATCCGTTGGTCCATAACTCCTTCAAATATTAATATCTACTTCAACCATTGCTCAAAAGTTTATTACCGTTGGTCAAAATAAGTTCCTAGGTCAGTGTATTTGTGGTTGCTTTAGACAAAATAAAGAAATTATGAAAACCACACAACGTCAAAGCTATCTGGACTGGTTAAGAATATTGTCAATTGCCGGAGTGCTTATACTTCATTCGGGCATGCCCTACGCCTCACACCTTTCATGGCATATCAAGGATCATCAAAGCAGTACACTTCTCTTTTTACTGAACGTGGGCATGCATCTGGTGCGCATGCCGCTGCTGTTTTTCATCAGCGGGACGGTGAGCTTTTATATGATGCAGCGTCGCAGCGCCTGGAACTTTATTGGCTTGCGTTTTACCCGGTTATTCATTCCGCTAGTGATAGGCATGCTCTTCATCGTGCCGCCGCAGATTTACATGGAAAGATTGAGTCAAGGATTTACCGCTAGTTTTTGGCAATTCTACCCCACAGTTTTTACAAGTGGTATGTACCCCAAAGGCAATATCAGCTGGCATCACCTTTGGTTTATCGCCTATCTGTTTATTTATGACATTGCTTTTGCACCGGTCTTTATGTGGCTTATCTCCGATAAAAGCGAACGCTTTAAACAAGTTGTCAGCAAACTGAGCGATGGCAAACTAGTATTTTTGCTTCGGGGTGGAGTATTGGTGAAAACGTAAAAGCAGTCAATGGCTCAATATTACAATTTCGTGGCGCTTTCATGTCACTTTTGATGATTTATTGCGTCCTGTAAAAAACGCTACCTTTTTTATCGCGCGAACTTCACATATTTAACCATGAGGCGATTATATCATGTCTTTTTGCTCCTATGTTTCTCCGTGCTTTCTGCCAAAAGCCAAAGTGTACTGACCCGTCAACAGATGTACGAAGATTTTGATACGCTGACCAGTAGGGTTAAGGCTATTTCGCCACATATTGCAATCAAAAAAGCCCTTTGGAAATATGACGCTATAAAGGAAATGGGCATTATTCGTACCAAGATCGATACAGCTCAAAGCACAGCATCGTTTGAGCTTATTGTGAGCGAGGCGCTCAACGCTTGTCAGGATTACCATACGAGCCTGATGGACCGTCCGGCAGCTCTCCAGGGGCCATATGCTAAGTTTCACTTTTACCTGCCTCTGGCTTATGTAAATGGTAAGTATCTACTCACCAGAAGCATCACGGCTAACAGGCGGACCATCCCCGCCGGGGCATGGGTGAAAGAGGTCAACAGCCAAAAGCCGGATGCTTTTGTCGCTAGCTTAACCGGTGAGCTGGTGATGCGCTATGACCTGAAACGCAAAAAATTCTATGCAGAGAACTTTTGGGAGAACCAGCGGACTGTGCAGGATGGCTATATTGATATCACCTTCGAAGATTCGGCCAAAGAAATCGTCCCGGTACACTTTGACACTGAAAAGAGGCTGACATTTGCCCGCCCCAACCGGGATACAATCCGTAACCAGGTAGATTACTGGTCAGAAGTTAAAGTGTTATACATTAAGCTATTCCGTATGGATAACGCTTTAATCCCCAAATTTCAAAGTAAGATCGCAGCTTACCGGGATGGGAAAAGACCTATAGATAAGGTAATTATAGACTTAAGGGATAACGGTGGCGGCAATGACGTCGTCTGGCAAACAGTCTTTCAAGCACTATTGGAAAAGCCTATTGGCTATCCTCTTACTTTGGACGGCCCAAATCCAAGTAACTTGCCAGCTGATTATTTAAAAGACCGGGAGATTCAAAAAGACAGTATGGTTAGCGAACGAAGAGCCTTCCTCAGTAAGTTTGACTTCTATCAATATACCCAGCACAGTTCGATTTTGGTTCCCACCGATTCTTCTATCCGGTTTAAAGGGAAAATCGTCATGATCGGTAACGAGAACATCTATTCGGCTGGTGCCAGCGCTTTAGCGATTTCGCATGTGACTACCGGGGATCGGTTCTACTCCGTAGGACGCCCAACCGGAAGGTTTTTGGGCGTGGGCTATTCTCCTGTCGTCCTTAAATTGCCGCACTCCGCCATACCCTACCGCATTGAACCTGTAGTAGATGCCACCCAAGCTACCGGCTTAGCCGATCTGATGCATGACAGGTTCGAGTTTAATGTACCCTACACAATGGAGGAAATTACCCGTAGAGACGCTTTTGATGGCAATACACTTGGAACCAATTACTTGATACATTTTGACCCACTTACCAAGAAGGCGCTGGATTTGTAGCTTGCATGGTATCAGACCTAAGCGTAATTGATAATTTTTAGCAAATTCATTGGGCAGTGGACACATAACTAATTATCAAATTATTAAAAAAATTTGCAAAACCCTTAGAATACTCGGCGATCAAAGATCCCGAAACTAGGTGCCTTTCCACCATCTCGCACAAAAAAGCCATGACGTGTTGATCGGTCTCTTTTGTGGTGCCGACTGCCGACCGTTTTGTCGCTCATGTCGCTCGCTTCCATACCATGCATTGATCACCGGGTTCTGCTACAGGGTAATCTGATGGCACCATCCTTTTGGCCTACATCAATCGGATCATTGGCAGTGTTCGCTTGTGCTTGATCTGCTCGTATTACCTCTTAAGGAGACTTGCGTACGTCACCCGTAGAGCTGAAGTCAATGCAACAATGATCACAGCGCAATAAGTCGCTTGCCAATTCAACGCTCCATGTTAGCAGAAATAATTTCGCAAACTAAATCTGATTTGCGGAAAATTCAGTATATTAACTCTGCGAGTGTATCGATCGAAGCAATAAGTTTTTCTTAAGGCATTAAATTGGCTCTGCCCTCTTTTGATAAGACACATCCAAAACAATCATATGCCACTAAAAGAATTGGAGCGCTTAAAATCTGATAACCGTTTTCTAAAACTGGAGATCAGTAAGGATTCGGAGCTCAATCATATCGTTAAAAACGCTGCCGAGATATGCGATAGCCAGATCGCAATGATTACCATCATGACGAATGAACTGCAGGATGTGAGATACCGTTTTGGTACAGATCTTACTTTCCTGTATGATGATTGCTCATTCTGCAAAGAAGCTATGCGGCAGGACGATCTATATATGGTTGGAGACGCCAGCATTCATCCTTACTTTTTATCGAATCCTATTGTGACTCAAGCGCCGAAGATTAAGTTTTATGCAGGCGTCGCGCTCACCACCAGTGACGGAGAAAAAATTGGAACCCTTTGTGTATACGACCGGCAAGCAAAAGAACTTCATTCGATACAGAAAAGGATGTTGAAGGGTCTAGCAAAACAGATCATTCATTTACTGGAGTTTGATGCGAGTGTGCAATTGCTGAAGAAGGAAGTTGTCCGTTCAAAAAATATGGGAATCACCCTGCGATCATTTTTTGACGCTTCCAGTTCTTGCCATTTGTTGCTTGATCGGGAGATGCGTATCGTTGCCTTCAACAAGGCACTAAATGAGATCACCTTTGCCGCGCAGGGTAAGCATTTAAAAGAGGGTGATCTGATCTTGGACCTGGTCCACGTGGACTTCAGAGAGGCATACAAACGCTCCTTTCATCGTGCTTTAACAGGCGAGACGATTCACCTTGAAAAAGCACTGACTTACAGTCTGGGGCGCATTTGTTGGTATATGACCTTTGAACCGGCCTACGACTTTGAAGGTACAATCACTGGCGTATCATTCAATGCCGTAAACATCACGGGTCGTGTGGAACAGGAAGAACTCGTCCGTAAGCAGCAAGCTGCCCTTCACAACATAAGGAAGATAGAGCTTAGTGAGTTAACGATTCCCGGAGCAGCGGTAGTCCATTTATTGGATGTAGCGAAGGCGGATCCCATATTTTCAACATTGGAAGAAGCAGAAATGCTCATCGCTGCTGTAAAAGAACTCAAAGAAAAAATATTGGTTTCTTGATCAAATCGATATGCCACAAACAGAACTGGCGCGTTTACACGCCGTCAACCGCTTTCTTAAATTGAAGATTACTAAAGAGGATGAGCTTCAGGAGATTGTTTCCATGGCAGCTGATATTTGTGGTACACCCAGTGCATTGATCTCTCTGATCGGTCAAGACACACAGCACATCCCTGTTAAGCAGTCGTTCAACTTCCGGAGTACACCACGCAGCCAGGCGTTCTGTAATCACGTGATTGAACAGGACGGCGTGATGGTGGTGCCGGATGCCGTTATCGATGCTCGATTTACCGATAATCCTTTGGTCACCGGCAATCCGCATATACGCTTTTACGCCGGCACGCCATTGACGACCAGTGATGGGCTGAATCTGGGCAGCCTTTGCGTAATCGGTCAGGTACCAGCACAACTGGATGCTCAACAACAGCGGATGCTGCAAATGTTGGCGGAACAAGTCATTCAATTACTGGAGTTTGATGCCAGTCTTGAGCTGCTTCAGGAGCAATTTCTGATTGCCAAACAAGAGGAGCGCATCATGAGCTCATTTTTCGATAGTTGTTCCTGCGCACATTTACTGCTTGACCGTGAACTGAACGTGATTGCCTTTAGTAAAACAATGAAGGATTTCATCTCCTTACACCACCGGGAAGAAATCAGTGAAGGCTACGATATCATGAAACTGATCGATCCGGCTGATCGTAAAGCGGTAACCAAGGCCTGCGCTGAGGCTTTGCTTGGACATCATACGCATATGGACCGCCATCTGGAATTTGCTGACAGGTCTTACTGGTGGGAAGTATACATACAACCTGCGTTTGATAGGGAAGGAAAAATCATTGGTGTTTCCTACAATGGTCATGACATTTCAGCACGTATGAAACAGCAGCAAGACGCAGCAATTCAACAGAAGACGTTACAGGAAATCGCATTTGTGCAGTCCCATGAGTTGCGGAGGCCTGTGGCTAGCATTCAGGGTTTGTTGAACCTGATCGACATGGATAGTACGGAAAGTTATTTTGCTCCCTTAACCGACATGAAGAAGAATATCGATGTACTCGATGCTAAGATCAGGCAGATCGTAGGTTTCACGCAATTGAGATAACCAGCTTAATTTTTCTAATTCGTCTGGTATCCATAATTCATGTCAAGCGGTATCCCGCTCTTGTGCATGCTTATTACCAAGTATATACAACAGTCAACTAAACTGCCGGTGCGCTATTTAAAGCTGAGCATCCTCAAATAATCCGGCGTTATGTCATACAACAATCCCATTATCACTTTTACTTTTTTTCAGCGCTTCCCTGATCAAACAGCAGATCGCATAAATACCAGGTATCATCGGCAGGATGGCGGTATACATCCCGGCAAAATAATACTTACCTGTCGTCTTATAGTAATAGTTTGGCATTGCATTGATCTGGATACCCGCGATCGTGCGCGTGATCGAGTGGATATTGTCCGGCTCGAAATGAGGACTAATGAGCGGAAAAATAAAGTGCGTAAACTCTGCGACACCTGGGCCGATAAAGATGAAACAGGCAACGAATCCCGAGAGTGGGAGCTTTTTATACAAGCCCAAGGTGGTCAGCGTATAGATGGTAGGTCCAACCAAAGCAAAGACCATCAAAAAGCTTCTTTCACTCCACGGAATATTGAACAACCGGCTCATGGCTGGTCCGAAGCCGCTCAGGTATTCTTCAATGATATGAATTTGCAAACCGGCGACCGTGAAAACGAATAGCGGCAGAATGACCGCTGGTTCTACCGGACGTTTTAAATAGGTAAAATACCATAGGAACAATGCGAGGATCGCAGAACCGCCGACAACGATCACCGGTGGCAAGCCGATTTTGATATAGCCGATAATCGATAATACTACGCAACAGAGTGCTGCGATGACCAGACTGAAAGGTTGAACTTTTGATATTTGCATAGGCAAATCTGTAAATAACCCTCCGGGTATTATTTATCATATGATAAAAACTACCGGATGGCCCTGATCCGACTTAGCGACACCTGCGTGATCCCGAGGTATGCCGCCAGGTCTGCCAGGCTGATCCGCTTTAAAAGTCGCCCCTGCTCGTTAAGGAAACGATCGTAACGTTGCTTAGCATCGTCTTCCAGCATTTCACTGATCCGTTTCATCATGTTGATCGATGCGGCTGATACAAGGGAACGAAAAAATCTCTCCATGCTATGATGCCTGCCACACAACTCGTCCATAGCTGCCTTGCTAATATAACTGATGGTCGTTGGCTCCAGTGCGATTATATCATAAGTTGACGGCGTTTGCTGGAGGTAGCTATCCAGCACAGTAAATATAGCATGCTCGGTAAAGAACCGCATAATGAATGCTTTGTCCCCGTTATCGAAACACGTTTTGGTCAATCCGTCCTCAATGAAGTAAACATATCTACACACCCGGCCCGAAGCTAACAAATGGTCGCCTTTATCATAATGTACCGTCCGGATATTTGCGCTAAACGCCTCCCTGGCCATGTCATCCAGCGGTGACAGCATATCAGCAAATTCAGGTAACCGGCTTATCATATTGTCCACCATTTCAAAGGAAACTCGATCTGATCAGCACTTTCTACCACCAGATTTGGCTTATAGGCATAGCGATCGACCTGTTCCCGGTCCGCAATGCCCGACAGGACAAGAATGGTTTTAAATCCCATGTAGAGTCCGCCGATGATATCTGTTTCCATGGTATCACCGATCACGGTCGTTTGTTCCGGACGCAGGCCCATGTAGGCAGCAGCAGATCGCATCATGACAGGGCTGGGTTTACCGATGACAAAGGCCTCGCGACCGCAGCCTTCCTCGATCATGGCAGCAGTAGCGGCAATACCGAGGTTATTCCAGCCGGCCTTTCTCGGAGAAGGGTCCCTGTTGGTCGCAATGAAGCGAGCGCCGTTCAGGATCATGTCAACAGCTGTTCGCACCATCTTCAGATCGAATTCAACGCCTTCGCCGAGGATCACAAAATCCGGATCCTGATCTACCAGTTGAATACCGTGATTCTCCAGGCTTTTCAACAATCCGCCTTCTCCCAAAACATAGGCTTTGCAGTTTGGAAACTCTTCTTTTAGGAAAGTGGCCGTCGCCATCGCGCTGGTATAAATATGATCTTCGGTCACACCGGTGATCCCTAATTTCTGCAGTTTTTCAACTGCGTCCCTGCGGCTGCGCGAACTATTATTAGATAGAAAGGTAAAATTGATCTTCTCTTGAAGCAGACGCTGTACGAAGATGTCACCGCCCTTAATCAGTTCCTCACCGGCGTAAATCACGCCGTCCATATCGATCATTAGTCCGTGTTTTTCCATGCTAATCATGCACTTTATGCTTTTTGAATCTTTTTTATTATTTTACTATACTCGTCCGAAACGTTCGTTAACGTCTTGATCATGGTGGTCGCGATCCCGGGTATTATTATGGTTCATTACCCATCATCACTAATGGTAATTGATCACTCGTCATACACCCTCCTTGCTATTTCAGCGCTATTTTGTGAGCTGATGATTAGGCGTAATGATATATTCATTTTCGTAGCAAGAAAGGTCGCGTTATTGCTCAAAAAAGAGACGTATGAAACTGAATATCTTAACAAACTTAAGTACCCTTATCTTCAGGTTCATTTTTGTTTCCAACCCCTAAAGCCTGTATCGTCCATTCCGTCCCTTCTGATGATGATCATCATGTTTCCTTCACAATCAGGAAATCGACCTTCGATCAATTCCTTGATCTCTGTTTTCAAAGCTTACAATTTCACTTACATTTTTGGATTCGACGGTTATGACCGGTTGTCCCATCAAAGAGCACAGCTGATCTGCATGACCCCACTGTTCTTTCAAAATGGCTATTACCTTAGCTGCGAACGCTTCCATCAAGATTTAACGGTTTTACAACGTACATGTTTGAAAATCATACCTAATTTATCGATCCGATGATCATCAATTTTTTCATCAGATATCTTTTTATTGAAAGACGGCGAAGCCACAGCAACCGCACACATGAACACCTTATTTCCGGGTATCTTCTCTGCATGCTATGTGTAACTATTCGGCCCATCTACTGATGAGCGCAAAAGCAGATCTTATAAAAGGGAAATTGAAGCATGTGATAAGATTATTTTTAATTAAAGCAGAACAGGAAAACATTGAAGGCATAGCAACGAAAAGATCATCTTACGCGGATTAACACCCTTGTTGCCTGAAAGCAAGTGATGGGTAACAGTGCAATTCCACATGCTTAGGTGATATCTTTCCAGAATCCTTTCGTTACGATTTCGTTAACATGCACGAAACAGATAATTAGCCAGGGTGTATAAGTTGCAGGATGATTGTTAAGCGCCAAAGCAAGTTCACCAGGATCTACATATTTATAATCGGCAACTTCCATAGGATCCGGAACAGGCATCTGATCACTGTGTCCAATAAAAACATGATCGTATTCATACTCTATGAGGCCGTTCAAAAATTCATGGCGGTAAGTGAATTGGAAATGTTCCTTCAAATCGCATCGCATCCCCATTTCCTCCATCAGGCGGCGATGTGCTGCATCTGCTGTTCCTTCGTAGGGCCGGGGGTGGCTGCAACACGTATTTGTCCACAGTCCGCCGGAGTGATATTTTTCAAATGCCCTTTGCTGTAAGAGCAGCTGCCCTTTGCTATTAAATATAAATATGGAAAAAGCACGATGCAGGACTCCTTCGCGATGTGCCGCCAGTTTCTCCATCGTTCCTGTCATACGACCGGTGTTATCGACCAGAATCACACTTTCTTTCAACGTATACTTTGCTTTTGCTCCCCGGTCTTTGCTCCTGAGAGTGATGGATAACTTAGGATCAATCTTTTAAGTTCATTGTCAGGACAATCGCCGAGGTGTTTTTGAATAAACAACTTATCTTTGTTGAGATCTGAGTGATAACCCAGGAACCCCGGAAGATTACGCTGTATCAAATAACGGATCAAACGTATTTCCAGGTCGGTAGAGTCGCGTTCGAACGCGTGTTCGATCAGCGCCTTTCCAGACTTAAACCGCTCATATTTAACGAATGGATTGAAGGCATATTTAGCCTGAATTATCACGCTCGCCCCTTTATAGCAATATAGTACGGGAGCATCTCCGGAATTTACAGATGACATTAAAGCAGCGAACCGAGCCGCCTGTTCTTTGTCAGCCGTAGATGCAAAAGCAAGCTTTCTGATCGCAGGCAGATCATTTACCTGAAACGGCAAATAATAACCATGGATCATGACAAGAAGACCGAGCAATAGCTTCATAATACATTAAGTCGATATTTTACGAGTGCGTCCAGCATCAACCAGATTTTCTCCAGGTCAGATACCCGGATCCTCTCGGCCATGACCTGTTTCGCAGGGACTTTTGAGATTTTTTGGAACAGCTGACGATAATAAACATAGGCGAGGTAAACCCCTTTTCGCGAAGAATCCGGGAGGCTTTTGATCCCCTCGAGTGCTTCAATAAATTCTTGTTCGATCTCCTTCTCGATCACGGCCTTGCTTTCATTGGAAAACTCGTTAAGATCCACACCCGGGAAGTAATTACGGCTTAGGTCCTGATGGTCTGCTTTGGCATCACGCAGAAAATTCACCTTTTGAAAGGCTGACCCAAGTTTCATAGCAGGAGAACGCAAGCGTTCAAAATCTTGCCGGTCGCCGTTGGTAAAGATATGAAGACACATCAATCCAACCGCCTGCGCCGAGCCCATGATATACTTTTCGTATTTTTCAATGTTGTAGACCTGTTCAGAGAGGTCCATCTCCATACTTTTCAGGAATTGTACGATCAGATCATGGTCGATGTGGTAGTGATTAACTACGTGTTGAAACGAATTCAAAACAGGATTAAGGCTTATCCCTCTTTCTATTGCCAAAAAACAATCTATTTTAAAATCGTTGAATAATTCAGCTTTAGGGTAATCATGGAAAGTGTCGACGATCTCATCAGCAAGTCTAACAAAACCGTACACTGCGTAAATATGCCCCCTAAGTTCTTTTTTGAGGAAATAGATGCCAAGCGAAAAACTTGTGCTGTATAACCTTGTGGTAGCCTGGCTGCAAATGGCAGATAACACGTCAAATCTTTCTTTCATTTTCCATCTATGTGATCACTATCTTGTTGATACCATCTTTAGGATTCATGTCGTTGATATAATTTGTACCAAACCTATATTTATACAAATATGTACTATTTTATTTTTATTACAAAATTGTACTTATTTTTAGGCGGTTTTCATATAAATAACTTCACTAATTAGGAGGGAGTAATGTCAAGGGAATTAATTAATGTACTAAACCGCCGAAAAAGATTGCAGGTATTTTAAAAACGAGATATGATGAAGAAAATGATGTTCAAACGCATTGTTGCTAATATCAAAGCGCCTTATCCGGCTGCCGCAGAGGTATTTTACCGCGAAATTTTAGGGTTGGATCTATTAATGGACCATGGATGGATCGCCACCTATGGCAGTGATGAAAAAATGGATATTCAGGTTAGCTTTGCCTCTCAGGGTGGTTCCAATACGGAAGTTCCTGATCTGTCCATCGAAGTAGGTGACGTTGATACCGCTTATCGCCTGATGCATGACGCCGGTTTCAAAATTGAATACGGACCGGCCGATGAACCCTGGGGTGTAAGACGGTTCTATGTCCGTGACCCGTTTGGAAAATTGATCAACATTCTGAGTCATCAGGTTTGATCACCTGTTATTTTTAATTTATAAACCGCGATCTTTAAAGCAATAAGAGGCGGTTGTCGAATTTAATACAAAAGTTATGATCAATGGCATTTCTCAAGTAAGCAGCGAAAGGCTTCACTTAACAGAATTACAGGTAAACGACTATAATTTCATCTTTGAACTAGTTGATTCGCCCGGCTGGTTAAATTTTATCGGTGACCGTAATGTCAAGTCAGCAACTGATGCCCTTGCGTACATTGAGAAGATCATCGCTAACCCTGATGTGCAATACTGGACGGTTAGATTAAAGGGTGATGGAACTCCGATCGGTATCATCACCTTGATCAAGCGGCAATACCTGGATCATTATGATATCGGCTTTGCTTTCCTGGAAGCTTACACGGGCAAAGGTTACGCTGCAGAAGCTACTCTGGCCGTGGTACATGAACTTCCTCACCGTTTGCTGTCAGAAAAGATCCTAGCAATTACCACTGAAGCAAATCTCCGGTCGATCAAATTACTGGAGGAGCTGAATTTTATCTTTGAAAAGACAATTGAGGTAGATAATAAAATTCTGCGACAATATGCGTTAAACGCTGACCAAATCCAGATCGATAAAATGACGCAAGCATTTTTTGCATTATTCACCAACATTGCAGAAGCCCCTCAATTTGACCGTATAAACGAACTTTGCCATCAGCAAGCGCAGATCGTTAAGAAAACGGTCGACGGCGCAGAGATCTATGATCTGAAGTCATTCATCGAGCCCAGGAAAAAAATCTTAACCGACGGCACACTCACCGGATTCAGCGAATGCGAGGTAAAAGCAGAAACCAGGATAACCGGCAACATCGCGCAGCGCTTTTCAAGATATGAAAAAAGCGGGAGGCTTCAAGGCAGCGAGTACAGGGGCAGCGGAAATAAAATGCTACAGTTTATGAAACAACAAGGGAAGTGGCAGATCATACAGGTGATCTGGGAAGATAACGCTTGATATCGCTTTACTCTTTTATTTACTGTCAATAAATTATCTATCTCATAAATTAAACAAAATGATGTATGCAAAATATAGCTGTTGACGAATTGGCCCGGCAGGCTAAGCTGCTAAAAAGGTATGGTAGCAGTGTGACCATTTTGCTGATCGCGCTGATTGGCGTATGCTTCTTTAAAGGAAACAAACCAAGTAAAGAGCTTACCGCTGAAAGGATCAATATTGTCGAAGCCGATGGCACGCTGCGTATGGTACTCAGTAACCGTGCCCGTCAGCATCCCGGGCGTATGGATAATAAAGACCTGCCGAAACGTGACCGGCCTGCCGGGCTTCTTTTCTTTAATGATGAGGGAGATGAATGTGGCGGACTGGGTTATAATGGCGATAAGAAAGAAGCGGCCATGTTCATGACGATGGATCAATATAAGAACGACCAGATCCTGACCATAAGTTATGATCAGGAGAACCATCTCGGCAAGCCGTCGAGAAGCTACGGATTTACGTTGAACGACCGTGATGAACTTCCGCTGTCCGGGCAGATCAGCTATTTTGATTCGTTGAAAAAATTAAAAGACACCAATGCTTACGTTCAGGGACTGAGACGTTACAAAGCAGAGGGTCACCTCGCACAAAGGATGTTCCTCGGGAAGAATAAAAATGGTGAGGTAGGCCTATTCCTGACCGACACAAAAGGTCGCCCAAGACTGCGCTTATTTATCAATGAAAAAAATGAACCGGTTTTTCAAGCACTGGATGAAAATGGGAATTTAATGAAAAAGTAAGGTCCCCGAAAAAATAAGATCCTACTGATATCTGACAGCTCAACTACTCAACCATGATAAAAGAATTTAATGTAACCAAAGATAGTTCGCCATACGGTATTGCTTTTGGAGGTGATGGTGCCTTTTGGTTCACGCAAAACAAAGGGAATAAGATCGGAAGAATAACAACTCTAGGAGCTATTTCTGAGTTTCCTGTGCTGACCGAAAACGCAGGGCTTTCGATCATTGTGAAAGGTGCTAATGCGTTGTGGTTTACGGAAACCATAGGCAATAAGCTCGGCAAAATCGATTACAATGGGAACATTGAAGAATATAGCCTGAAGCAAGAGAATTGTGGCATATTTGGTATTGCGCATAACCCGAAAGATGGTGCCATTTGGTTCACACAAATGAATGCCAACAAAATCGGAAGACTTGATTCCGAGCTTAAATACTCGGAATATACAATCCCAATTGACAATTCTTTTCCCAGCTTTATAGCGATCGATGATAATGAGAATTTATGGTTTACGCTGAACCAAGCCAATTCGATCGGAAAATTAGACAAGCAGGGAAAATTCAAACACCTTCCCATACCTACAGAAAAATCAGGGCCCGTTGGCATTTGCGTGGGCCCGGCAAATTCAATTTGGTTCGTAGAACTATTGGCAAATAAGGTCGGAAGAGTAAACGCAGACGACACCATTACGGAATATGAACTGGCTATACCCAATGCCAAACCTCATGCCATTGCCTATAGAACAGGGAATAAACTTTGGTTTACACAATGGGGTGCAAATAAGATCGCAAACATTGACCTAAACGGAAATATCGTTGAATTTGACCTGCCGACCGAAAATTCCGAACCCCATGGACTTGCCATCGGTGATGAAGATATCTTTGTAGCGCTCGAATGTGGAAAGGTAGGCGTTTTAAAAATTGGAGGCCATAATTCCTAAAGACCTAACGAAGGTCCGGTGTTTAGAGAGGATAATTTAACCAGCTCAACTATTGCGGTCATGAACAACGAATCAGCAAATTGGCCTAAGTGGGCAACAGAACCGGTCAACATCGAGCCTTATAGCAACGAATGGCCAGTCAGATATGAACGGATAGTAACTGAACTTAACGGGTTGCACCCATTCGCCCCGCATCATTTGATCCACGTTGGTAGTACTGCCGTTCCGGGGTTAGCTGCAAAGCCGATAATTGATCTGGCCTATCCTATACCTGATTTTTCAGCTATTGAGGATATCTTGTCGGTATTGGAAAAAAAAGATTGGCATTTGATCCCGCCGGAATTAGATGCGGAACGATATCATCGAAGAACCTTCGTTAAGGTTGTCGATGAGCATCGGTACGCACACCTTCACTTGCTATTATCTGGATCGGGAAAATACGACTTACTCAAAAGATTCAGGGATATTCTACGTGCCTATCCGGCATTGGTTGAAGAATATGCTGATCTGAAAGCTCAGTTAGCAGAAAAATATCAAAACGACAGGGAGTTGTATACAGCAGCTAAATCCAACTTCATCATGTCCGCTTTAGACAACTATTTTTCAGGACGGTAGGAAGTGTCAAATCTTCGAGTCATCTAGTTTTGGCAATGCTGATAGCTTATAGTCAGGAACAATGATCCCGTTAGCCGCAGCACTCACTTCTTCCAGCATCTTCTTAATGATCAGGTTGCTCATCGGCAGGTAAGGCATCAATTTGAGCATCATCAATTGTAATCGCAAACGCCAGTTGGATGAGGGTACCATCTGCTTAACATGCCTGCCTAATAACTGGTTCTTTTCAATGAACGGACGCATGGCCGTTTCATAGCATGGATAAGCTGTTTGATGATCTCCCTGCGCTTTAAAAAGTTCACCGGCCAACACGTAAGCACCCACGATAGCCATACTGCTTCCCTGCCCCGAAGCCAGGGAAGGCGCCCAGGCAGCATCACCCAATAACGCAACCCTGCCGGATGACCAAGCCTTCATGTGTACTTGTTGCACGGTATCTAAATAAAAGTCGGGTGCTCCCTCGAGTTGAGCAAGCACCTTGGGGACTTCCCAACCCATATCTGCGAAAGTTTGTTTGAGCCGATCTTTTTGCAAGGTCTGATTCCTGTAGTCATAATCAAATCCAGGCGAACGAAAGATAAACAGTGCTTTGGCATCGGCACTATTCCGGGTGCTGTAAAGGTTACATACACGGTCAGCCTTGGCGTAAAACAATTCGCTGCGATCAAGTTTCAGGAAATTTGGCACGCTGTAAATGGCAAAGAAGTAATCACCAAGGTTTCGCATAAAGGCTGATTCAGGTCCGAACGCCAATGACCGCACATGCGAATGTATCCCATCAGCGCCGATCACCAGGTCAAACAGTTGGGATTGGCTATTTTTAAACGTTACTGTTAGCTGGTCATCTTGCTCGTTGATCGTAGCTATTGAATCGTTGAACAGATAACGACACTTGGTGACCGTATCGTCATAGATGATTCTGGACAGATCCCCGCGCATCAGTTCCACATCATCATTTTGCCGTAAGCCTATCAGGTTTGCCGGTAAACGGGCTAAAATTTTTCCTTTGTCGTTAACAAAGGCTGCTCCGGTCATCCCGGCTTGTTCATCCTTGATGTTTTCATAAAGTCCCATCCGTTTAATGACCTTGACCGCCGCTCCGCGTAGATCGATCTTATAACCACCCGTCCGCAATTCTGGCGCACGCTCAACAATCGTGACATCAAAACCATAATAGCTTAGCCACCAGGCCAGTGTTGGCCCGGCAATACTTGCACCGGAGATCAATATTTTCTTACTCTTCATATGACAAAATCAAAAATTAAACACCGTTTAAAACAATGACTTAATTTTGTTAGATTTGTTACAATGATTGACGTAAAACATTGAACTAATGGCTAAAGCTTCCAAAGAAAAAATAATCCAAGTGACCAAGGATATGCTGATGCGTTTACCGATGGCAGACGTTACGGTACGCGAGATCGCTAAAGCAGCCGGCGTGAACATTGCCGCCATTCATTATTATTTCAGCACCAAGGAAATACTTTATAATGCTGCCATTGAAAAGATCATGACCAGGAATATTGATTACTGGTTAATGGCGCACCCGATGGATAAACTTTCAGGAATTAACCCCCTGATCGATCTGGTGGTGTTCTTACATGAGGGATGTATCAGGTATCCGGAATTTGCCAGGACCAGGGTCTGGAATACTCTGGGAAGCGACCAGGCCAATGATACTAATCAGAAGGTCTTTCTGACCATGCTTGAAACAGCTGAAAAGTTAAACCTGGAGAAAGACACGGATCGACTGAAACTCAAAGTGTCTTTATTGTACGCATCCCTGGCATCTATTTCAGCCTCATCAGCAGATCTTAACGCATTTAACGGGCTGCAATTAAACAACGAGGCCTCACTTCGTTCTTATGTTAAAGAGATCGTGGAGATCATTTTTCATAAGAACCGGTAATGGCTAATCGTCCAGGCCCTTATGGGCAAGGATCCTTGGGATAGATTTGTTGATCCGATCTATCCTTGTTTTTTCTTGTTTGGCTCCCGAAAAATACAACAGATAACCTCGCTGTCTGCCCGGCGTTAAACTATAGAATGCTTGTTTCAGCTCAGGGCTATCCGTTAAAACGGTTTCAAATTCCTCGGGCATTTCAAATTGTGACGTGGTTTTCTTAGGTACTTTCAAACCGGCTTTTTCAATTTTAAGGGCTTCTTTTAGGTAATCTATGATCACTGTCTCGATTTTAGTAACAGCTTCAAGGTCCCAAAAGCGCAGTTGCCTGGCCGACTGAACATTTGCGGTTTGCTGTACCAAAATCCCTTCCGGGTCGCTCATCAAAGCCCCCTTCATGAACAACAGCGCGCAATATTCCTTAAACCCGTGTATCAAAACAACGTTACCCCCTTGATGGGTATAGCACGGGCAACCCCATTTAAGTTCTTCCGTCAGGCCACAATGCAGCACCATATCCCTCAAAGCCTGGTAGCATTCCTGCCACTTCCCCGGCTTATCAAAAAACCATTCAACTTCAGGATTTCTCTTTGCCTCTATCATTTTGCTCCTTTAATAATTTCCTGTAACCTGTTATGTGCCCAATTGATGCCCTGTGCAAATGGCATTTGCATCAGCTGATCTCTGAAAGCAACAGACTTGAATACCATGTGCATGGTCAACTTACTGGTATGCTCCGTTAATTTTTCAAAATTCAAAAATTCCAGTTGCACAGGAAAAGGCGTATTTTCCATTTCGAATGTCCGTGTTATCTTTTGATCAGGGACAAACTCGTGGATGGTTCCATTGGCACGAAAGACCACTTGCCCGTTGCGTGATGTCTCAAATGCATAAGAGCCATGTCGCTTATTCTCCATCTTCAGCACCTTCGTTTCCATCCATTGCTCCAAGAGTTCCGGATCACTGTATGCTTTAAATAATAATGCTACCGGCAGATCGAATTCCCTCGTGATAACGATCTCCTGTTTGTCAGCTTCGGCTTTTACTATCGTTTTCTTTTCCATTGCTATTCGTTTTAAAATTTTTCATCACTGTTTCCAATTTGTTGAACCGAGCATCCCACATTTGCCGGAACGGCTCAATGAAGGCCGCGACCTCTTTCATTTTTTCGGCGTTGATATGATAATTGATCTCCCGGCCACTCTGCTTTTGCTGTAACAACTCACATTCCGTAAGGATCTGCAAATGCTTTGATACCGTAGGCCTTGCCGAATCAAATTGGGAGGCAATAGCGCCCGCTGTCATTGACTGTGAAGCCAGCATCAGCAGTATCGCCCTTCTCGTAGGGTCAGCAATGGCCTGGAATACATCCCGTCTTAAATTCATTTATGTAGCTATTTGGCTACAAATATAAATGAAGCCATTTAACTACGCAATAGTTTTTGCTAATGTTTTTCTCGAAATCCCTCTTAACTGCGGTGTTAGATATGTAGGATTAGTAGCAAAATAAGAAAATAAAAGGGACGCCAAAAATGAGTTTGGTCGTCGATCAATGCTCTTGATTTAACTGATAGGTCGCTGGCGGAAAGCCTGTCCATTTTTTAAAAGCCCTTGAGAAGGCGCTTGGGTCATTATAGCCTAGCATGTAAGCAATTTCTTTTAATGTATGTGATCCTTCCTTTAGATAGGAAATGGCAAGACGTTTTAGCACATTGTCGGTGATCTGCTGAAAATTGCTGTTTTCAACCCTGAGTTTGCGTTGCAGGGTCCTACTACTGATATTAAAGTTGGAAGAAAGTTGTTCGATAGAAGGTAATCCTAAATATGCATTGGAGAGCATATAGTTCGTTACCTTATTTTTAAAGGAAACCTCACTACTCATGCGATCTTTAACTGTAGCATTGCTTTGCAATAGCAGCTGTTGCAATTCGTAATTCGAAGTGATGATCGGCATATCCCAATCTTGGATCTCAAATGTTAGCCCGACATGATCACCGATAGACGGTTTGCACCGCAGGACCCGTTCGTATTCCGGCACATTAGATTTGTCCGCTGGATAAATGACACTTACTGGCCGTATCTTTTTTAAGGTCAACCCATCGAGCTCATGGATCGTAAATGCGGTCAGGAAATCGCGGATCTGCCCGCAAACCGGGTCATTATGATCATAACTTTCGGTGGGAAGAAGTTTGATAATGAAATGGATTTCATCTGAACACATCTCCATCCTGAATAGCGGTGTAATGGTGGATATCAAGTTTGCTGCGACTGTAATTGCTGCCCCTACATCACGAGACGTCTTGATCAATTCACCAACGATACCGAGCGCGGAGAGTTGCAAGGATTCACCAAAATGAAGACCAAAAAGCAGATCGTTGCTCAGCTTTACTGCATTCACCCAAAGATTTCTTATCTGCTCTTCACTGATCATCGTAGCGTCTTCGAGCATACCGGCTTTGTCGATCCCTGCCGATCGGCAAAGCCTATCGTCAGATAATTCGCGGTAAGCGAAGTAAGCTATCATACTTGCCGCGATCACGTTTAAGTTTTTATTCATGTCTATCTCTCTGACAAAGATAAAGGCTCCATCTGCTAAACATTAGGCTTGTCGCAAAATGGTAAGCAATTGTCGTTTATAAGCAATTTACCGATAGGCTTTTCAAATCACCTTTGTCAGACACGAAAAACAATCGATATGGCATTTATCAAAATTTCTGACGATGTCTGCTTACACTTCAAGGATTGGGGAAAAGGAAAACCGATCTTACTGGTACACGGCTGGTGTCTGGCTTCGGATTCATGGGAATACCTCATGAATGAATTATGCGACAATGGTTTCCGGTGTGTTGCTTATGATATACGCGGGTGCGGAAAATCTGACCAACCCTGGAGCGGATATGATCTCGATACGCTTGGAAATGACCTTGGCTCAGTAATTTCTAATTTAGGACTGGAGGATGTAGTACTCGTAGGTCATTCGATGGGTTGTGCGGTCATTGCTCATTATCTGGCTACGCATAAACCCAAGGACGTTGTGAAAGCCAGCCTGATCGCTACAACGACACCTTATCTGCGAAAGGATGGAACCAATCAAGAAGGAATGGATGAGGATCTACTTCACGCTGCTATTGACGCCATGAAAAAGGACAAACCGGCATTTGTCAAGAGCCTGGCTGAACAATTCTTTAATCTTACAAGTAAACACACGGATATCTCTGCCGAGATGATCGACTGGGCAGTCAACCTGACCACGTCGTCATCCCTTAAGACCGCGATCGAATTACAACAACTGCTTTTCTTCGCAGATCTGAGAACGACACTTTCCAGGATAACGATACCTGTATTATTGCAGCATGGCGAGGATGATCGCTCATCTCCGTTGGAACTTACCGCAATACCTTCCAGAGATCTGTTACCTAATTCGAGATTGAAAACATACCCGAACGAAGCACACGGCATACAGATCAGTGCCTGGCAGAAAGTGTGTTCAGATCTTATAGAATTTATTAACGAATAAATCGGCGTAATAATGGAATACAACACAGGAACAACAAGTACAAAAGAGGTCATTAAAGATTTTTACAACGCTTTAGCTTCTCGCAATACCAAAATGATCGCCGGTATATTCGCAACAAACATTGACTGGCTCATACCGGGCGACCAAGCCTTAGCACCCTGGCTGGGATATCGATCAACTCCAGAAGAGGTAAAAGATTTTTTTGATATGTTACTTGACAACATCGAATCGAAAGCCTTTGAAATTGAACACCTAATTACGGACGGGGATTTTGGTGTTGTTACAGGAAAGTTCGTATCCACAATGCTTGCGACCGGCAAAGACTATAGCTCACCATTCTCAGCACATTTCCGGATCGAAGATGGACTGATCGTCTACTATCGATTTTTAGAGGACAGCTATGCCTTGGTTAAAGCACTGACGCCCGATCAACAATGAGCTAAAGATCTGCATGGCTTAAATTGTATAAAACATGTCCTTTGAGCCAAACTTAACATAGCGTAAATTTGAGTTATGGATAAAGATGCTGCACATGAGGATAAAAGGTCGATCGTCATTGTTGCTATGTCCAGCGGTATGTTGCTCAATGTCACCGGGCCAACAGACGTGTTCACCAATGCTGATCAATACGTTGCCAATAGCGGGAACTCCGGAGGTTATGATGTAAAGGTAGTATCCCCCCTGGCAAGCAAACAATTGAAAAGTACAGCCGGAATGACCATCAGCTTTGAGCTTTTTGTGGGGGAGATTGAAGGATACATCGACACGCTCATCATTGCTGGAAACGATTCGAGAGAAGCCAGTCAGCCGGGTCTGGAACCTTTGTATCAATGGCTAACAACCAGGAATGAACATAATACACGCCGGATTGCCTCCATTTGCGGTGGAGCATTTGTGCTGGCGAAGGCAGGCATGTTAAGCGGCAGAAAGGCCACTACGCACTGGCAGGCCAGCGAGCGGTTGATGAGGGCCTATCCGGATGTAAAAGTTAATGCTAACCCATTTTTTACCAAAGACGGTCATATTTATACTTCAGCAGGTGTTTCATCAGGAATTGACCTTTCTTTAGCCCTGGTAGAAGAGGACCACAACCGGGATATTGCGATAAGTGTAGCTCGCAAATTAGTGTTTTATCTGAGCAGGCCGGGTTTCCAATCCCAGTTCGGCAGCCTGTTACCGCTCTTTGAGCGCGAACATATCGGGCAGAAAACACAGGACTGGATCGGTGACCATCTTTCAGAAAAACTCGATATTAACAAGGTTGCTGATCATTTGAATATGAGTACACGCAACTTCACACGGGTGTTTCACCGGGAGACTGGTATGCCACCTGCCAAATTCATAGAGAAGCTGCGGGTAGAAGCTGCAAGGAAATACCTGGAGGATTCAGATCTGGCCCTGGAAAGGATAGCTGAACTATGCGGTTTAGGCGGCCTGGTTTCTATGCGAAGGATATTTTTGAGGCACCTGAATACAACGCCCTCAGATTACCGTCGTGCATTCCGATCCTCTCTACGGGATATGGATGTAGAGGAATTGCTCTCGAACGCGGTCGAAGAGGCCGCTGATACAATTTAATTTAATGGGGCACTGAACGGAACGCCAAGTAAAATTCGGCGTCATGGAATAGCTATGCCCTTATTTTTTAATACAAACGTCAATAATATGAAAATCGCCATTAATGGATTTGGCAGGATCGGAAGGATGACCCTGCGCGCTTTACAGGATAAAACAGACATAGAAGTTATCGCCATCAATGACCTGACCGACATACAAACACTTGTGCACCTTTTGAAATACGATACCGCACATAGCCGCTTTCCGGGTGAGGTAACAATTGATCAGGATCATATCGTGGTAGATGGTAAACGCATCAAATTGCTGAGTGAAAAGGATCCCGAGAAATTACCATGGGGGCAACTGGAAATTGATGCGGTCATAGAATCCACCGGAAGGTTTACCGATAAAACATCAGCCGAAGCGCATCTCCGTGCAGGAGCCAAAAAAGTGTTGATCACCGCACCGGCAACCGGTGGTGTTAAGACCATTGTCCATGGAGTAAATAATGAATTGATAGGTGAAGACCAGATCTATTCTACCGCATCCTGTACAACGGGAAGTATTGCGCCTGTTTTGCACGTGCTGGATAAAGAATATGGTATTGAATCGGGATATATGGTCACCGTGCACGCCTTTACTGCCGATCAGAACTTACAGGATGCGCCGCACAGGGATTTGCGCCGTGCACGCGCTGCAGCTTATAACATCATCCCGACCACCACAGGTGCCGCAAAAGCCATTGGCGATGTACTGCCTAATTTGAAAGGTAAACTGGATGGCTATTCTTATCGGGTGCCGGTGATAGATGGTTCTATTGTAGACCTTTCCATTAACCTTACAAAAGAAGTGACCCCAGCAGAGATCAACGATGTGTTAAAACGTTATGCAGATTCGTCACTGAAAGGCATTATGCAATATACCGAAGAACCTTTTGTATCATCCGATATTTTAGGTAATTCGCATTCGTCTATTGTTGATGGCTCTATGACAAAAGCAATAGGCAAACTGGTAAAGGTTGTGGCGTGGTATGATAATGAAGTGGGTATATCCAACCGGATCTCAGAACTCATCAGTATGCTGTAGGGAACTGGTATAGCGGGCTTGGGGCGATCCAAGCCCTGTATTTAGAGGAAGTATCCATTTGTCGCTGTATGATCGGATCCAAGCAGTGAACGTAAGATGCAATGTATATATTGCGGGATTTGAGTGTAATTTTTTAGTTTAGATTTTCGATATGGTCTAAATAATTACACCTTTGATCTTTGCTTTGATACATGCACAGGAAACACTATAATTTGTTGGTTCAATTAATTCATCTCGTGGAGGAACTGGAAAACGAGCATGGGTTTGAAAAAGACCTGACGATGCAGGATTTCCAGGATTACCTAAATCGCAGCAAAGCAAAGGAGGTCGCTCTCGTTTCACAGCAAGACAACCCCAGCATCAAGCCTGAACAAAGGGAGTCTGATGTGATCAACCTGGACAAAAAAAAGAATGTCGAGAACAACATCAGCAGGTTATTATTGTTGCTCAACAGGCATGCCCGCAATTATTCAAAAAAAGCTTTTGAAAATACACCTTTACAGACCCTCGAAGAGCTTTCTTACCTGGCTATGCTCTACAACATTACCAGCATTACCAAAAGCGAACTCATCAATCAGAATTTCCAAGAGAAAACTTCAGGGACTGAGGTTATCCGGAGGTTACTGGCTAATGAGCTGGCAGTACAATTCAATGATGGATTAGATAAAAGAAGCAAGCGACTGAAGATAACGGAGAACGGAAAGAGGCTTTTAGAATCAATGTTCAAAAAATTGGGATTGGTGTCTGAATTGTTGGTACATAACTTGGCTACCGACGAAAGAGATATGCTTTTGGCCATCTTACAAAAACTGGACATCTTCCATAGAAGCGAATATGCGGAGATCAGGAATATGGACATTCAACAGTTGCAGGCTTTTCTTCAGCCTAAATAATGTATAATTACTCGAAACGGAAGATTTGGATCGATTTTTCATTCCTGGGTCTTACAGCCGGTTTCAGAATCTTTGAGCTGATTTTCAATAGAATTCCCATCAAGTAACGCCCAGTGTTCAATGATCTTACCTTCTTTAATTCGGAAATATCGATAACCGACTACGGATATTGTGCACCTTGGGGTTTAATATCTCGCCATACACCGATATGCTCAAGATCCATTCTGAATTTGATCATCGACCTATCTCCTTCGGTAACCTGTTCCTCGGTTACAGACCGGTGTCTAAAGGCTTTACCGGTAGCTAAAACCCAGGTTGTCAAACCTTCTGCATTGGGCAGCAAATGACCAGGCAGTGAATGATCAATAAAAGCATCATGAATATAGTCTGCTAATAAGTCAAAACGGTTTTCATTCCATATATCTTTTATAAAATGCTGTATCAATATGCTGTTGCTTTTCATATTATCAATAACTTCTAGAAAGCAAAGATCTATCATGCAACACCAAAATCATGCGGCATTTGTCACATAATTAATTACACATGGCCTCTTATACGGCTCAAGGTTTCCCTGGAAACACCGATGTAGGAGGCTATCTGGGTGAGCGTAGCTTTTTGAAATAAAAATGGCCGGTTTTTTAACAGGAATGAATACCGCTCTGCCGGCGTTTTTAGCTTGAACAGGTTAGCATGTTCTTCCTGATCATTCAATAATTGTTCCAGCACCCCTCTTCCAAAGCGTGCGATTTCATGCGATGCCTCGTAAAGGCCCATGAGCGTTTGCTTTTCGAAACTCAGCACAATGGATGGTTCGGTTACCTGAATTTCATACTCGGATGGTGTTCCATTTCGTAAACTGTTTAAATTGGTTACAAAATCACCTTTAATATAAAAGCCTGTGCTTACTTCTTTTGTATCGTTGAAACACACCGACCGGGCAAAACCCTGTTCTATAAACCATATATGCTTACAAACCTGACCAGGGCTTAACAAGAAAGAATTTTTTTCAATATGCCGTTCCCTTAAACAATCGAGCAGCTTTCGCTCACCATGCTCGGATAATAAATAGATTGACCTGATCTTTTGAACTAAATTCATGGAAAATGATGCAGTTGTTTTTGTCATGTCGCCGGGATCGGTTTTTTATTTATACGAAAATATGCACTGTATGTGTTTAACAGTTATAGTGGATGCATATCATTAACGCACAATAAAATTAAATACTTTATCCCATGAAATTTGACCCCGATAATCCAGTTGTAAAATTATGTGCTCAAGGTATGGAACTGGAAGGAAAAGCTAAACCGGCCGAAGCAAAAGCTATATTTCAAAAAGCTTGGAATATGGCCGCAAATAACGTCGAAAAATTTACTGCTGCACATTACCTGGCACGTCATCAAGATGCTGTTGAGGAAAAACTAGGATGGGATCAATTGGCTTTAAGCTATGCATTAGAGATCAATGATGATTCAGTGACTGAAGTTTTACCCTCATTATTTCTAAACATCGCCAAATGCCATGAGGATCTTGGCCAATTTATGGTTGCATTGGAAAATTATCATAAGGCGGCTGATCACCTGAACGCTTTACCGGCGTCCGGTTACAGCGACATGATAAAAAAAGGTGTTCACGCAGGTATTGAACGTATGGGTCGTGCAACATCCGGTTGAGTTGCTTTTGGCTTGACAACTTTCTCATGATATGCGATAATTATTCGCCTGTCATTTACGTATGATCGATAGATGGTAAATACTTTAACTATGATAGTGATTGAACGATTGGACCATATTCAAATATGTATACCCGTTGGCGCGGAAGATTAGGCACGCCGGTTTTATACAGAAATACTTGGATTTAAAGAGATCATTAAACCAGAGGCATTGATCCCAAATGGTGGTTTATGGTATGAGGTAGCGGACATTCAGTTTCATATAGGTGTGGAGAATGAGATCAACAATTCCAAGCACCATCCTGCGTTCCGGGTAAAAAACCTTGCTGATTGCAGAAAATACCTGATCGAGCAGGGTGTCAGGATCAAAGAGGATATTGCCATTCCGGGCATGGACAGATTTTCTTTTTTCGATCCGTTTAATAACCGGTTTGAATTGCTGCAGTACAAAGATCTGTAGTAAACGATAAAGCTATATTTACTGATCATATTGTTTGGAATTCCTTTTTATAATAGAACAAGTAAACTTGTTCTAGTATGGCTGTTCATCTACCCTACTCAACCAGGAACAAGACATTTTGGAGCAAATTCTTGATCGATTTCGGTTTTCTGCAAATAACGATAAAAGTGGGGATGCTTTATGGCCATCTCGTCCAGGAGTTCAGTCATATTATCGCGGTTCAATTCTGCTGTAATGCTTTGCTTAGGGTTGAAGCTTTTACAGGTTTTTTGCCAAGAGTGAGTGCGAAAGCAGGAACACAAAGGACAGGTAGTTTTCCATAACGCTAAAAACAGGTTGCATTCGTATTGATCATCCATAAAATGTCCAATCAAAATTTGATAGGTACATCGACATAGCTTCCGTTTAGCCACTTGATCACTAGCGGCGCCTTGCCATCGCTACTGGTTTCTTTAGTCACATCACCACCTGTTCCATAGTTCACCTGTGCGAAGGGATTTTTATCGGTGTTGACCACCACCAATAAACGGCTTCCCTTTTGAAGTTGCCGGCTGATTAGGCGGGTACGTTCAAAGGGTATTGTGGTGGCTTGTCCGGCCACCAATAATTGCCGGTGCGCCATATCGTGGGCATAACTTGCACGGCCCAGAAAGTAAGACAGCTGGAAATATTTACCCTCGGGAGTTACTTCATAAAATACAATGGTTAGGTCCATATCGGCTTTATTGATAATTGCTTTCAGTTCACCGGTAAACAGGCCATTAATTTGTGTTGGTTTGTTAAATGGCACCGATATAAAGAATAAACCATTGCTGCGGCTTAATTCGCTTTTAATGATGGGCGATGGGTAATAATCGCCGTACCAGGTGTTGCGGTTAAAGAGGTCTATGGTATCGATAAGTTGGAAGGGATGGGCTGGCAGCGCCGCAGAAAGTTGATAATCTTTCCCAATTACCTTATCGGTCAAATATAGCCGTAGCTTTTTACCAGCCATCATGGCGATCGAACCGGAATGCGCCCAGTTATTAGCACCCATCACTTCGTAGTTCACTTTGTTCTTAAGGATAGCCGGTCGCTTTTTACCCTTCAATACGTGATCCAGCCACTGATAAGTGATCTCAGGGGTACTGATCAACGCGATCGGATCGACCGTATAATCACGCAGTACCGGAACACCACCGTTTTGCGTACCGAAATGATCATAAGGGCCAATTACCAGATAGTGGTTAGCGCTGCGGTTGTATTTTAAGTGTTCCTGGTAATAATGAAGGCCGGAGATCTGACCATCATCATAATACCCCTCCACGGTCAGCACCGGGATGTTTATCTGAGCAAAATCCTGCTGATAAGGCACTTGCTGCTGCCAGTAGCTATCGTAATCCGGGTGCTGCAGCCAGCGGTGCAGCCACGGATTGTGGGTGCCGTCTATGCTATCGATCTTGTCGTAGGCAGCGCCGCTGTTGAACCAGTTGCGGTTTAATGACTGCCAGCGGCTTGGGTCATTATAGGTGCGTTTATCCAGGTAGCGGTTGTTGGTGGTGTAAAAAGCCCAGCCGTAGTTGGCGTTGATGAACACATTGTTTTCCATGGGCAGGCCGAGGCCGGGGATCGCTGCCACATAGGGTACAATGGTTTTTAATGCAGGGTTATGGTATTTGGCTGCTGCCCATTGTGTGAAACCGTTATAACTGCCGCCAAACATACCAACTTTGCCGTTACACCAGCCCTGCCTGGCTATCCAGGTAATGATTTGGTTGGCATCCTCACCATCATGCTCAAAAGGAACGATCTCGTCCCGGCTCAAGCCTTTCCCACGGCTATAAACCACTACGCCTGCATAACCATAAGCCGCCGGTGCGAATAGTCGCACACCGGGCACACTGTCGGCATAGATGGTATACTGCATCGCCACCGGCTTTGGTTGGTGTTGTCCTTTTTTTATGATGGTCACTACATGAAGATGTATGCCGCTAGGGATGGGTACCAGTTGTTGGGTAACTGCATATCGTCTATGGCAATCGGCAAGGATCATCTCCTGTGCGATCTGTCCTGTTTCCTCAGCCAAGCGCAGATCAGCATAGGCAACACAAAGTGCAAGGGCCTCAGCCGGAATTAACATAGTGGTCTTATTGGCGGCACTTAAACGATCTTCGAATGCTGATCTTAAATTATTCAGGACTCCGGGACTCGAAAAACTGCCATACTCGCGGAAAGCAGTCCGGTCATCCAGCTTACAAATTGCATCCACAAATTCCTTCTGATAGATCGCCGCAAAACTGCCGGTATTAGCCGTTTGTGTGTGTTTAGCCCGCGCGTAGAGTTGAAATGCAAGGCTTACCGCTGGTTTGTATGGGCTTTGGGCTTGCCAATGCGGAAGCCATTGCTTTGCCGTCTTGATGGCAGTTGCGTATTGACCCGCCAGCAACTGTAAGCGATAAAGGTTTTCGAGATAAATTTTACGGTTGTCATCGGTGTAAGCTTTCAACAGTTTGGCGGCCAATTGCCTGATCTCTTGGTCCGTTTGCAATCTGTCGTGGCTGTCTACAGCAGTCCATTTAAAAGATTGTGCGTTGCCCATATGGCTAAAAAAAAGGCATAGCAATGCCAGGCAGATTATTCTGTTCATTTTTTACTTTTCCGAAAAGGTGACTATCTAGTTATTTATCTGTGTTTGTCTTTTTAAAGTTGATCCATTGCCTTTCAGAAAATTCTATCGGTTCGTTATTCCTTAGTAGTATCTGTGCCTGACCGCCTGATATGGCAATGATCTCTTTAATAAAATTTTTGTTAATGAGTTGGGCACGGTTGGCACGGAAAAAGCCGTATCCCGCTAACTGCTTTTCCAGCCGGTTTAGCGAACTTTTGATCAGCACATTCCTGTCGCCGAAATACAGTCTTGCATAATTGTCAAGCGATTCAACCAGGTGGACAATTTTCCAGGGAAGGAAATAATACCGGCTCTTGTCTTTAACAAAAACAGCTGGTTCCTGGTTCTCGCTCAATCGCTTCCGTACTTGTTCAATGGCTTTCGCGAAACGTTCTTCGCGTACCGGCTTTAGCAGGTAGTCAAGCGCGCTCACCTCAAAAGCTTTTAATGCATATTGATCGAATGCCGTTACGAAGATCACCCGTGGAACGCTTTGCAGCGATTCCAGCAGTTCAAAACCGGACTTTCCGGGCATCTGAATATCCAAAAAGATCAGGTCCGGCATTAACCTGGCCAGGGTTTCCCGCGCTTCCTCCGCGTCCCGGGCTTCGCCCACGATCTCGAGGTCAGGATACCGAGTAGCCAGCCGCCGGAGTTCGCTCCTCCCGCTACGTTCGTCATCTATGATTACCACCCTTATTTGCTTCATACCGTCGGAATAAAAATAGATGCGATTACCGTTCCGGTGATTTCATTAATATGGAACCTCGCTTTACCCTGGTAGTGTAAGTATAACCGCTCATTGAGGTTTTTTAAACCCAGCCCCTGAGCGTTCGTTGATGACAGCGTGCCTGGATTCTCAACCATCATTCGTATCTGGTCATCAACTTTGCTGATCCCAACCCGAAGTAAACCACCCGAACGCTGATTGCTGATACCATGCTTCACTGCGTTCTCGACCAAAACCTGTATACTATAACGCAATATGGTTGTGCCTGAAAGTTCATTTGGGCAGTTGATTTCTACCTGAAGGCGTTCCTCTAACCGTAGCGTCTCCAACTCCAGGTAATCTGTTATCAAACTGATCTCGTCGTCTAAGGTATGCAAGGACATTCCGCCGTTATAAAGCGAGGATCGTAACAGATCAGACATTAGGTCGATAGCACGTCTGGCCGAAGTAGGATCATCGACAACCAGTGCTTTGATCGTATTGAGTGCGTTAAACAAGAAATGAGGGTTGAGTTGGGCCTGTAACGCATCCATTTGGCTGTCTTTAGTAATGAGCGCAAGCTTTATTTCCGCTTCTTTTGCCGCGAGGGCCAGCCGCGCGTTCTCCTGAACTAAGTTTAAATCCCGCTTTCCGTAATAATATAAATGGTGAGCCAATAACCAGATAGCCATTAGCCTTATGCCCGCCATCCACATCGGCAACCAGTTGGCACTTAAAAGATCATGGATGGTTACCGGATGGTAAACTGGAAGCAACAAACGAAAACAGTATATCTTGGATATGGTGACCACTACATACAGGAGACTCAATATAAGCAGCGCAGGAACCAGCCTGATGATCAACGGTTTTAGCTTCAGCGTTTGCCATTTATGCCGCAGTGAAAACCGGTGGTAAAGGTGTGTCATCAGGATGTACAATGCAACATCAGACAAGAATTGTAATAATCCTATCCATAGAATGTAATGCCCATTCAGTATTCCCTGAGTAGCCCAGTACAAAGACGCCGCTGACCAGCCGAACAGCTGGCATTTCCAGTATAGCGATATTTGAGCATTCCTCCGCATTAAACTTATATTGATCAAAGCAACACAATATCTTTAAGACCTGAAAGATAAAGTACAGGAACGCGGCAGCCAAGGGATGAGCGCAATTTAAGGGCTAAGATCATTGGAACAATTCAGCTCAAACGCCCTGCCTGTTCGGGATTGATGGTAATATTTAACCTATCGCCGTATTATTTGATAGAACCCTGAAACTTATCCAAACAACTATTCCCCGATCATTTTTTTAAAAGGTTATCTTCAAATAGTCCACAGGGGCTCAAATCAAGGTGACTTGCTCATCATTACCGCCCTTTTGATGTTCGTAAGATCTTATCATGGTCAGTATCGCTGCGCCGTAGCGGTTCGTTTTCTCCGGACCTATCCCTTTGATGCCGCTGAGGTTTTTTGAGTGTTTGCGGCAATTTTGCTGCCACCGCAGCCAGCATTTGTTCAGTAAATATCGTGCTGCCGAGCACATTTTCCCTTTTGGGCGGTCTCTATTGTGGTGCTTGATGAAATAGCAAATAATGACGCGCGGATATACAAGTTTAACGGACCACAGCCTCATCCCCATCTATGGTGCTTTTTCTTCCTGTCCAAACGCCAAAAATCACACGCGAACAAAAAACCTGATAGAAGTGCCAGAAAGAAAACACAGAGGCCCAATATCCATAAAAGCGCGCTCATCGATACTGCTTCGCAGTGTTTGACCAGAAAAAAGCCTATGATTACTGCCGTTGAGAATGCTACGATAATGGACGTTCTCAAAAATAGCTTTGTTTTAATCATGATTACATTAGGTTATCCTACGCAATACGATTCATTTAGTTAAAACGCTACAGTTTCAATATGATTCGGGACGCTGTCTCCCTGGTCCGACTGCAAATCCGACTACTGCATGGCCTGATGTCAAAAAATCAAGAGTAAAGGAGTGTTAAGCTTGTGGTGATGGGGTTCTTTAGCCACTGGATGGGATTGCAACGCTGACCTCTTTAATTGCACGATTTTCTTCAACCCTGAAAGTGTTAGAACTTGGATATCAAATAGACACCTGTAATCATCAGGAGGCATCCGCCTATCCGACCCCAACTAAGTGCATGAACTTCCACGCCAAACCAGCCATACTTGTCAATAAATAACGACATGATCAAATTGGCTGAAATCGTCAACCCCGCCAGTGTCCCTGCTCCTACCTTGTTGACAAACATCAAACCAACCACGACAGCGACTGCACCAATCAATCCGCCTAATGGCGCCCACCAGGGCATTGACGTCAAGCCCGCTCCTGTAGGCATAGGCCTCGGCATGCATAAAAACACGCAGCCCAGTACCGAAATCACGGGAAGAAAGGATACAACGCTGGCCAGCCAGGGATTGCTTAACGACTTCTGTAGTGCACCATTCATGGGCGGGCCCCAGGCCTGTAGAAGACCTGCTGCAATGATAATGGGATAAAGCCAAAACTGGTTTGTGTTTTGCATACTGCCTAGTTGACACGTTTAAAACGTCGCTGTGTTTATTTGATAACTTTTTTGTTACAAAATGGTTTGACCTTAAAATATACCCATGGACGCGGTCTTCTTAAAAAGGATCGACAACTACTGGAAAAGGTGCAGAAAATAGGATTGATGACCGAAAACAACAGCATAATGGGCAACATTATGAAGAAAAATTAATTTCATTTTCAGCTTCCTTTCAGCCTGGCAGCGCAATTTTGGAGTATAAAAGAAAAAGCAAATGAAAAATTGTCCATTATTTAAAATGTGGGTTGCCGCTGCTCTTGCAGCCGCACCTGGTGTACTGCACGCCCAGACTGCTGCGTTGCCTGATGGTCCATCAACCGGAAAAGCCGCAGCCGAATTAAAAGACCGTCCCAAACCGCCACGTCCTCCCCGCCGTCCGGGTAAAGAAGATGTTCCGACGCCAGCGATGGAGCTGCAGAAATTGTCAGCTTTGAGTGGCAGTTTCGTAAAGCCCGTGGCAAACGACCGGGCCGAGTACAGTGCATTTTTTCTCAAAACTTCTAACGGCGAAGTGCTGGTTAAATTTCCACCCCACTTGGGTGAGCAGCTCATCAAGGGTAAACAAACAGGCGAGCCGTTAAAGGTGACCGGATTTTACCGCACCACTCCTGAAAACAAACAGGAGTTCCAACTGGTGAATGCGGAGGTAAATGGTCGTTTGATCACAGACAACCCTCCTCAAGCGCCCAGGGAATTGTCAACGCCGCAGCAACGGGTTTTAAATGCAACAATACAGTCGTTACGATACAACCCGAATAAAGACATCAATGGTTTCGTATTGTCGTCCGGTGAGGTCATCAATTTCCCACCGCATGTCGGTCAGCAGCTCGCTGCCCAGCTCAAAACCGGTGAAAAAGTGACGGTAAGCGGTTTTGCCGAACCCAAACGCCCTGGAGTGGTGTACAGCGAGAACCTGAACTTCTTCAAAGCGCAAACCATCGCCTTAGGCGGCCAGGCCTATTTAGTAAGATAACAACGTGCAGGTACTCCGGTCTTGGTCGACAACACCCGATGTCGCTTAAGGCCGGAGGACTTCTTTAAATTCACAAATTGCTACAATGAAGATACTGTTGATTGAAGATGAATTGAAACTAGCCGAGTTTATCAAAAAGGCCCTCACGGAAGCAGGGTTTGTGGTAGATCACCAAGCAGACGGAACCTCAGGTTTAGCATGTGCGATGATCAATGCTTATGATCTGGTCATCCTTGATCTGATGCTGCCCTCACAAAACGGCTTTGAGGTGTTAAAAAACCTCCGAAATTTCAATAATCAGGTCCCGGTAACCATCATCAGCGCGTTAAGCAATACAGAACATGTTGTCACAGGGCTGGACTTGGGTGCTAACGATTATCTGAAAAAACCTTTTGAGATGTCGGAGCTGCTGGCCCGTGTCCGGGTGTGGCAGCGGCAGAAGCTGGCTGCAGGAAATAGCCGGCTTACCTTACTGGACCTCGAAATTGATGTGCATAAACGAACGGTGAAAAGAGCTGGCAAAAATATTGAACTGAGCAACCGGGAATTTTTACTGTTAGAATTATTGGCAACCCAGGCGGATCAGGTATTAAGTAAAAGCTATCTGCTGGAAAAAATCTGGAACATGACCTTTGATCCGGGAAGTAACGTGATTGAGGTACACCTGTATCAGCTAAGAAAAAAGTTGAACGAAGGTTTTGCGCATCAACACATTCAAACCGTGGTGAACCGGGGGTATACCTTAAAATCGACCTGATCTTTACAAGGATGAGTTTACGTTTCTATAAAGGATTACGATTCAGGATTGCGCTAGCTTTTAGCGTGCTGTTCGCGCTAGTGAGCGTTCTGTTCAGCCAATACACCTACCACTTTTTCAGTGACCTGTTAAAGAGCAATTATAACAGGTACCTGTTCAGCAGGGCAAACGCCATTTTAAGCAGAACCGAATTCAATCCTACGCTGATCGCGCTACCGGATAGTGGAGAAGCGATACAAACGTTTTATCATGATCACCGAAAAGAAAGGGTGACCTTGTTCCATACGCCAGGTTTGATTCAACAGGTGGTCCCGCCGTATCGATCAGGTGTATCAGATACCTTAGGCCTGCGTGTGGTGTATGTCAAACGTACAGATTACGCAGACAATACGATTGAATTGCTTTTCGGTGTGTCCAACCAGTACCTGCATCAAAAGCTGAATTACCTGCGCTGGCTGATGATCGCTAGCACCTTATTGAGTGTATTTTTAAGCGCTGCTATCAGCTATTGGGTTGCAGGATGGTTGCTTGGACCCATCAGAGCCCTTATCAACGGAGCAAAACGCATTGACCTCAGCAATTTGACCCAGCGCGTACCCGTCAGTCAGACTGAGGACGAACTACAGGAACTCGGTGAGACTTTCAATGCGATGCTGGCTCGGATCAAACAGGAACAGCAGCAACAAACCGCTTTTTTTGCGGCAGCCTCACATGAATTGAAAACTCCCCTGGCGGTACTTCAGGCACAGACCGAGTACCATCTTACACAGCCGACGGCTGCCGATCATCATCAGCTGCTTTTGAGCCAGTTGCAGGAGATCAAAAGGCTTCAGGATATCGTAAGTCAATTTCTGGCAACCAGCCAGATTCAGTATGGCCAATTCAAATCACATTTGACGCAAGTAGATCTCAGCGAGCAACTGTTGCGTATTTTCGAACGCAACAAAGGGTTGCTCCTTCAAAAACAGCTTAGACCGACTTTGCATTTTGATAAGCATGCCGCTACCTATTTTATCCGCGGCGATGCAGAAAAACTGGATATGGTATGGCAAAATCTCTTACAAAATGCGCTGTACTATACGCCTATAGGGGGAAGCATCCGCGTGGACCTCAAGATAGATGACGAAAAGGTCGAAATCATCTTTACAAACGACACTGTAGAAACCGCTGTAGATGTGGCCAAGCTCGGTACTGCATTCTATACAAATTCCGGCCTGCCAAAAAGTACAGGCCTGGGCTTGTGGCTTTCGCGGGCCATCATTCATCTACATCATGGAAAGCTGTCGTTACACAGCGATCATTACCAATTTATTGCCATAGCAACGTTACCAATGACTTAAAGTAGGCATATATCTTCAATCAGGCTATTGCATTTGGTATAGTTCAGTTTAAAAATTGGTTTTATTTGTACTCCGAATTGATTGCTGCGATCATTGTTAATCTTTGATTGGAAAGCCTGACACCGTTTAATACATGATTGGTCGGTTTCAGTTCATATATTGCATATGAAGATGGCGATAAGCATAAGCGCAATACCTATCTTTGCTTATGCACCGTTCGATTCTTCTATTAGGCCTTATCTGCGGTTTATTTACGGGAAGCGCCGTTGCACAAAAAATGGGGTTTGAAAAATCGAGGCTGACTGTCTCTAACGGTCTTCCGCAGTCTTTTATCAGTGGCCTGACCCAAGACAAGGCAGGTTTTATTTGGATTGCGACACGTGACGGTCTCTCCCGCTTTGACGGTAGGCAATTTAAGGTCTTCAGGCATCTGGCGAACCAGAAGGCAAGCCTTGCATCAAATGTGATCACAGGTATCTGGCTTGATCGTTCTCAACTGCTTTGGATCAGATATGAAAGCGGTGATATAGATCTGCTAAACACGATCACCCAAAAGATCAGCCATACTGATCATGAAAGCTACCTGGGATCAATCATCGGAAAAATCAGGAATATTGACCGTTCCGTCCAGGATGCAAAGGGAAGATACTGGATGCTTAACCTGACGGGCGGCGTTTTTTGTATCGATGGGCAACATAAAGAGATCGATTTAATCGACCAGGACCGATTAGCCAAAATCACCGGGACAACAACCGGACCGGTTACCGGTATTGCTGTTCAGAATGGCAAGGCCTTGCTGATTACGGATCAGGCTATTGTTAGCATGAACGGGCCTGACCATTTCACGAAATTAATACCTTATCGTTTTGTTCATCCGCACCTTTTCGACCCGTTGCGCCGCTGGAAAGACAATTCCCCAGTGATCAGGCCAAACGGTGATATCGTTATTATCGATCAGGAGCGATTAATCATCTACAAATCAGCTACGGGGAAATTTGTGACAAAAACCCTTCCTCCGCTGCGGATATATACGGTACCCATCCTTGCCCAAAGACTGGACGGTTCTATCGTTTTGGGATACGACGTTCATTTATTCGATCTTGATGTCAACGACGAACTTCATGATTGGAACGAGCCGAGAACAAAAAGGGAGGTCGCAACCAGCATGCTGGTTGATCGTTCGGGTGTGCTATGGATTGGGACGAATGGCTATAATCTACGGCAAATAGATCTGCGCATACCCAGGTTTACCGGTCTTGCCTACCGAGAAAATTTTGCGACAGACCTGATCAAAAAACTTAACCGGGATAATATCGCTATCGATTCATTTTTTCTAAAAAATCTCAATCCTTATTTTTTTCGGTGGGCGGAGAACGGCAAGAGTGATATGTGGATCGCAAAAGGCGGCGCTGACACAACCCAAAGACCTCACTTACTCCATTTCAGCAACGGTAAAATGACTGTTCCGCAATGGAGCTATGCTGATCATCATAACACCATTCATTACCGTATCAATGCATTAGCCGTCAGCCCGAGGGGCAGCTTGTGGGCATTAGACCACAGGTGTAATTTGTTGCGTTTAGACACCTTAAATCATACAGCTAACGTTGTCACGACGCTAGGTTGGGCAAAGCGTAACGAGGTAACCGAGATCAACAATATGGTCATGGACGGCGAATCGGTCTTTTTTGCTGCGACCTCCGAAGGATTGCTCCGGTACGATCTCCAAAAAAATATCCTGCATTGGTTCCAGGATATTCCGGTTTCCGGCCTGACGGTGCTGATCAATGACCCAAATAACAGCGATTTTCTTTGGGCAGGTACGCAAGGTAGTGGTTTACTAAGATTAAACAAACGCAACTTTAGCTACCGATGGTTTACAACGGTTGATGGTTTACCTAATAACACCATCTACGCCATACTGGAACAATCAGGCCTTTTGTGGTGCAGTACCAATAAAGGGATTTTCTCTTACAACACTTCAAACGGCGCTATCAAGAGCTATTCTACGGTGGACGGCCTTCCTGTTGATGAATTCAATCGCTTTCATTTTTTTAAACTACCTGGACAAGAACTCGCTTTTGGCGGTACGGACGGTTATACCATTTTCAAGCCATCCGATCTCGCGTCGGACAACTTCAACACGCCGGTGGTACTCACCGGGCTGACTGTCAGTAACCTTGATGCAAATTACGGCAGTAAGACCGGACTGCTTCAAACGGACATCAATGCAGTGAGCAAACTGACACTTGATTATCGCCAAAATTTTCTAACCTTCGAATTTTCCGCTCTTGAGTACAACATACCGGAAAAAATCACCTACCGTTATCAGCTAATAGGACTTGACAGGACATGGATTAACGCCGGAGCAAAAAATATGGCTACCTATACCGGTTTAGCCCCCGGCGATTATGTTTTTAAAGTACAGGCAGCAAATTCCGGCGGAACTTGGAGCACCAATATCAAATATCTGCCCGTAAGCATTACGCCGCCTTTCTGGATGACCTGGTGGTTCAAAACACTGTGCGCGTTTTCCCTTGTGGCTGTCATTTACGCCCTTTTATCTTACCGCGTAGCAAATGTGAGACGTCAGGAAGCACAAAAGCACCGTTTCGCAAGTAAACTTGCAGCATTGGAAGAACAAGCACTTCGGGCACAGATGAACCCGCATTTCATTTTCAATTGTTTAAATTCGATCAAAGCCCTCATACAGGAATCGAAAAACCAGGATGCCGTCGTTTACCTTACGGCTTTTTCTAAACTGATCAGAGCCCAATTGAATAATTCACCGCAGGAGCTCAGCCTGAATGATGAATTACAGACTTGCAGGTTATACTTAAAAATGGAAGGTCTGCGCTTTGGCGAAAGATTACATTATGAAATTCATACAGATTTCGCTTTGGACGATTTAAAGATCACTATTCCGCCGTTACTGCTGCAGCCACTGGTTGAGAATGCCATATGGCATGGCGTACTGCCCCTTGAAAAAGGAGGCGCTGTAAAGCTGTCATTCGAGAGGGTTGAAAATGGCGTGGTCAAGTGCGTTATCGATGATAACGGCGTAGGCAGAGCAGCCTCCGGTCAGATCCGCTCAAAGCGTTTCGCTGAACATCAGTCGCGGGGTATGCAACTGGTCGAAGACAGGATCTATTATTTTAACCAAACGAACAGAAGCTGGCATTTGCAGATGTCCGTACAGGACAAAAAAGATTTGCACGATAAAAGTCTGGGTACCGCTGTTATATTAACATTTACACCCTTATTATGATCCGCGCCATAATCATTGATGATGAACCGCAATGCGTCAGCGCTTTGAAGCACGACCTGACCATGTTTTGTCCGGACGTTGCTCTAACAGGGAGTTGCAATTCAGGCGAACATGGATTGAAAATGATCGCTGAAATTCGGCCGGAAGTCGTTTTTCTGGATATCCAAATGCCAAATATGAATGGGTTTGAGATGTTGGAACAGCTGTCAAAGCCATTGGATTTTGAGGTAATTTTCACTACAGCCTATGAAAATTTCGCTACGCAGGCGTTCAGGGTACAGGCGATCGATTATCTGCTAAAACCGGTTGACAGTGAAGATCTCCGTGAGGCGATCGGCAGAGTCAAACGCAGGTTAGCTTTGAATGATCATTCAGGTAAAATCCGAAGAGATGGAAATACGTTGACCGCTGACCAAGCTAAATCCGTTTGCAAGATTCCTTTTCCAAACAGGACCGGGATTGATTACCTATCACCTGACGAGATCATCTACTGCGTTGCTGAAGGCTCGTATACCAACATTTTGCTGACCAATGGCAAGCGGCTATTGTTTTCTAAACCATTAAGGATCGTGCAGAATAAATTGTGCCCTTACGGCTTTGAGCGCGTGCATCATTCATTTCTGATCAACCTTTCCAAAATATCCAGGGTAGTTCACGGTGACAATGTGATCATCATGGAAAACGGCGAGGCCCTCAACCTTGCCAGATCGAGAAAAGAGCATTTTTTAAAACGCTTTAATAGCTGATCAGCGGACATCCTGACTCCTAAACCTCTCAAAAAACCGCTGGCTGTTTGTGAAGCCTTAGAAACTTACTTATACCAACTGTGTATCCAAATAATCCAAGTGGAAACTAAGCATTTTCAGTTCCCCTTCTCTGCTTAAATTTGCTTAGCCAAGCAAAAATCTATGTTGATAACGCTGATGAACACTTTGAAACCAGTTAAAAGAGCCTGTCATTGCGGCGCTAAGCAGACAGACTTGAGCAGGGTCAAACGCAATCAGGTGATGAAAATATTTTTCTTTTGGTTGCCGGTCAAGCGGTACAGGTGTTTGAAATGTCTGCGTTATTGTTGGACGCTTGACCGCTGAGCATTGAAATACTTACTTGAAATATCACATATAAAAATGAACAGCGGTATCTTTTCATTTTAGAGGCGCAAGGCCTTATTGTGTTACAGTCGGGAGAGGGGGATCTCCCGACTTTGTTAAACCCCTTAGTTCCTCGGTCAAATAAGCATCATTCGTTTTGAGTCATTTGCATCCAATTTTTTTAATTCCAAGCTGAGACCAGTTTGGAAAAAAACAAGCTAAACCGGATTTCATTACCGTAATAAGCTGATGATTGACATGATCCGATCCCAAAAGAAGGCTTAATTATACGCTGCAATGAGCAGACAAAAGGATAGGCCTGCCTGATCGATGTCCCGTCTTACCACGCATGACCAGCAGCATATCGTCATTCAGCATGATCAGCCGCTGCATCTGACTGCAACTGATCGACAGTTCGCTTGATTTCTTCCAGATCGGTTCTTTGCTTCATGCTTTCAAGTTCCTGATCTGAGACCGTGCTTAAGCCCATTTTTTGATGTATTTCGTGAACAAGCTCTAACAGGCGGGTAATTTCATGTTCGGCTCTTACATTAATCTCGAATTCAACTTGCTGCCTGATCTTTTCGATGCGCCCCTGCCGGTTTTGATTGATCAAAACAGATATGCTCAGGATGATCGCGAAGATAGATACGGCCATTTCCAAAGTCGGAAAAGGAAAAGGGTCAAAGGGTTTTAAACCGGGTATCAGCTTAACATTCCAGCAGATCCACCCAGTGAGCATGACCATACAACTGATCAAAAAGGTCATACTCCCCAGCACCTCAATGATCAGTACGGCTAATTTATCAATTGGTGAATTGGTAAAGTTTAGCGAAGATCGGAGCTGCTCCTCAGAATTAGTGGTTGCTTGTTGTTTCTCAATTGTATTTTCCATTGACGTTTGGCTGATGAATTTAGTTGATGATCGATAAGTTACCGGCAACATATTTTCCACTGGTATCTAACATTTAGGAACATACTGAAAGTCTTTAGTGTTGATTTGCTCTAAAGCCATGTGGTAAATCTTTATCATAAACCCTTCAGACGACAATTCGTTCGGCCTGTTAGAATGTATGATGAAATCCATTAATAATTTCTAGAAATGAACTAAGCGTAGCCGACGACTTTTGCGTATATGGTGCCCCCGTTAAGGTCGATTTGCCTGTCCGATCACTTTTTCATGATTCTCCCCTTTATTTATCGAAGTACTACTGATATCTGCCAATGCAACCTGTAAATATTTTCCGTTTGCGAGACATCACTTTTAAATTACAGTCCTCGGCTACTACAGCCGGCCTGACCCTGTCGATGTTATTTTTACGTCTTGCTCAGCACATATTCTTTAGCTGCTCGATCTAAAGTTAACATAAAGATCATATCGAAATGTCATGGGAATAGTTTTCGCGATTAAAAAGTAAACAATGTGCAGCTCATGTAATATCAATGACATTTAAAACAATGTGACCTGCTCTTCGCCACCACCTTTCTGATGCGCGTACGCCCTGACCAAGGTTAAGATTTCACGACCATAGCGGTTTGTTTTCTCCGGACCTATCCCTTTTATGCCGCTTAGGTTTTTCAATGTTTGCGGCAGCTTTGCAGCCACCGCAGCCAGTGTCTGTTCCGTGAACAACATGCTTGAAAGTATATTTTCGCTTTGTGCGGTCCGATCCCGCCATTCCAAGAGCTGTTCAAACAATTCTTCGTTCGGTTTGGCATTCAGCTTTTTCAGTAAGGAATTACTCAGTCTAACCTTTTTGCGCTGGCTTTCCTGGAAGGCCTCTACACTAAAAACATTTGTTTGGAAGTTTTCCAGCAGACTGCTTCGATCGACGATCCATTGTAAAAGCTGGTCAGCACGCGCGGCCAGTTCCTTTGAAGTGCCGACGAAGTCACTAAGTGCCGGATACAAAGAATTGGTGGCACCTTCCAGTTTTTCCCTAAAGTAGCTTGCCGCCTTGCGAATGCGTTCGTCAGAATAGTTAGCCAATGCTTTTACCATCTTTTCAGCGACCACTAATAACTCTGCATCAGCATTAGGAAGTAAATGTTCAAACTTTTGTAAATGTTCCCTGAAAGCGCTGAAGTTAAAGAGCTCGCTCAGAAGGAACACCCGATAGGCCTCGCGATGCCGCTCGAGCGTCTGTTGATCCGGCTGATAACGCTTCGCTTGTTCATTAAACCGCCTAACGGCCGGATCTGAGATCACGTTTCGTGAGGATACCGGGTTGCGCAGCACCAGTCCTTCGAGTGAGCGGCAACGGCTTAATGCCACATAAGCCTGACCATGCGTGAACGCTTCGCTGACATCTATGATCGCCCTGTCGAAGGTGAGGCCCTGGCTTTTATGAATGGTGATCGCCCAGGCGTGTTTAAGCGGGATCTGTGCGAAACTGCCCGCATTGTCTTCGCTAACCTCATCACCGCTCATTTGGTACTTAACGTTGGTCCATTCGAGTGCCTGCACCGCCAGTTCCTGCCCGTCTGGTGTAAGCACATATACCGTGTCGTTCTCTAACCGGGTCACCCTGCCGATCTTGCCATTGTAATATCTTTTTTCGGGCGAACTATCATTCTTAACGAACATGACCTGTGCGCCGACCTTTAGTCTGAGGATAGTGTCGGTTGGAAACGCATCTGCAGGAAATTCGCCTTTAATCGCAGCCTTATAGGTCGACTCCTCTCCTTGCAGCGCTTCAAGTCGCTCAGCATTCAATTGCTGTACGATCCGGTTATGGGTACTAAGCGTGATATACGGCTCGTCTGACTTTGAAACAAAATCCGGAATGTAGCGTGCGTTTAACGCTTCGAGTTCCGCGGTACCGACTTCCTGATCCCGCATGGCATTCAGGATACCCACGAATACCGGATCGCTTTGCCGATAAACCTTATCCAATTCAATTCGGACATAGGCATTGTTTTGAAGTACCCGGCTGCTAAAAAAATAGGGCGTTGTGTAAAAAGGGCGGAGTACAAGCCATTCATCCTCCCGGATGATCGGACTTAGCTGTGCCAGGTCACCGATCATTAGCAGTTGCACGCCGCCGAAAGCAAACCGGTTTCCTTTGATATTCCGGAGTATCCGGTCGATCTGGTCGAGGACATCGGGCCGCACCATACTGATCTCGTCGATGATCAGTAGTTCCAGGCTTTGCAATAATTCCCGCTTTTCCGGATTGTACTTAGCTTCGGGGCCGTCGGCCTGGTTTGGAAGTAACGGTCCAAAAGGCAACTGGAACAGGGAATGTATCGTCATTCCCCCTGCATTGATCGCTGCCACGCCGGTTGGTGCGATGACCGCAAGCTTTTTCGTTGAAGATCGCCTGACCTCCCTGAGAAATGTCGTCTTTCCCGTCCCCGCTTTGCCGGTCAAAAACACCAGGGTATTCGTCGAATCGATATACGCGCGCGCCAGTTCCAGCAAAGCATTTTCCATCCTGGCGAAATTACGGATAAAACCGGAGTGCTCATTCATCAAGCAGCCGTAACTCCAATACTTTGCGGTTGTATAAGTACATTGTGAGTGAAATGGCGGATAAGACCGTAATCACTGCCGTGGTAAAAAACTTTGATCATCAATCGTCAAAGAGCGGAGTTGGAGGCTACATCTGTTACACCACGAACCAAGCGCCTGCGTCACTGCGCACGCTGATGATTTATTGCCATTGGCAAAACCTACCGCAGTTCATACAACAAGTCTCTTGCTTTGCAAAAGCGATTTTATAGCAGCTGCATGGCATGACAACAGCTACAGCATTGAAAAACGTTCTCCGGACATCAATTGAAATTGGACAGGTTATAATGTTTATTCAACCAGTTGATCATGCCGATCAGCTGACCTTTGATCTTTTGTGCGGTAGAAAATTCAACGTCTGTGGATTTTTTTTGTAAACTTTCGGCTGAAATGAATTTGGCGTTCACCGTATAAAAATGATCCGAGAAAAAAGAGAATATCGCGCCGACATGGTCTTTATTCAGGATCCCGGATTCCATCTGCAACCTGATAAACAGCGCATATTGAGCAACAGGCAAACCTATCAGGAACCGTTTATGGCTGGATTGCGCATTCAGCAGGGTATGATATTTCATACGTAGCTTCAGGTTATCATTCAGGAACCGGTATTGCTCTTCCACGTACTTCAAGAGGCTACCGCCGAGGGAACGCGTATTGACGGGATCTTTTCTTCCCGTTTTCAATAACAGATTTTCCAGGCGCCTGCGCTGCGAGAGCAGATAGGTTTGCCGGTCATTCAAGTCCTCGAAAGTATCAAGTTCCCGTTCCAGATAACGTGTCCAATAGGTGTAAATCAGCCGGTCGGAAAAATTGAACAATACAACAAAATCCAACAGGGCCTCCTCCCCTTCCAGAAAAAACGGACGGAATTGAGAGATCGCGCTCTGGAGCTGTTTGACCGCGCCATCCGTGAGCCGATTGTTGCTAAATATAGCGTCTTTCAATACCTTAAAGATCAAGGCGCTTAAGGCGTTGGCAGTGCCGCTTGCCTGCAGCTCGGGTTCCAGGCGTTTAAAAGCCAGCTTCAGGTCCATTTTTTTTGCAGTAAACGTGTATTCTGACAGCCGGTATTCTCCACGCCCATCTATAGTATCGCTAAAAAAAACGATACATTGCTCCAGTTCAGCGATCAACCAAAGACATAGGCTGCGTGAAACCGGAAATCGGCTGTAACTTTTCAAGCGTCCTAACCCGATCAGAAAATGAAAAACGGTGTTGCTCAGATCCGTGAGGATCGTGACGGTCGGAAGCATGTCCATGCAGGCAGCGGACTGGTTAAGGGTATTCAATTTGCATTTTTGAATTTCTGCCGATACGATCCGCTTGATTCGTTCGGCCTCAAGCTCATTGATGTCTGTACCGGACAATAGGTCTACAGAAGCGGCTTGATTGACAACAGAGTATAAAGCATCGGAAACCATGATTACAGGAGCTTGCTAATTCTAACACAATAAATTCATGATCAAAGGGTTAACTAATAAACCATTCACTATGCTAAGTTATCACAGTGAATGTTATTTATTAGTTGACCTAAATCAAAAAACAATGATCGATTTAAACAATCCAGATGCGCTTGACGATCTTTATCAAATGCTCACGTTCATTGCGCCGATAACAGGTGCGATGTGGAGACGAATCGGAGAGTTCTCCATTAGTACCACGCTGCCCAGAAAGACGGTTTTATTAAGAGAGGGTGAGACCGCAAAAAACATTTATTTTATTTGCAAAGGTGCAGCGCGGGGCTACTATACCGATGAGCAGGGCCGGGAACACAACACCTGGTTCATGCATGAGAAAAATGTGATGTTATCCATCACCAGCTTTTACAAGCAATGTCCTGCCAGGGAAAGTATCGAATTGCTGCAAACTTCAGACCTCATCCTGATGACCTGGACGCAGGTTCAGACCCTTTATGCCGAGTTCCCGGAATCTAATTACCATGGACGGTTAGTTGCTGAAAAGTACCTGATGCTGGCAGAAGAGCGCTTGATCTTGCTTAGGACTAAAAACCCGTATGAACGCTATCGCCTATTGCTGGCTACACATCCGCTTATCCTCCAATATGCGAACCTGGGACACATTGCTTCTTACCTTTGCATGACGCCGGAGACCTTGAGCAGGATACGCGCAAAAAGGCGTAGTTGATTGAAGTCAAAATTTCAGACCGTTGATGTCGCATGAAATTTGAGCAATATTGACTATTAATTAATCGCATTGACCGCTTCATGCAAGCGGCTGATTTTGGATAGCAGCCAATTTTTGCGCTTCGCCTCGCCATATCGTACGCATTGTTGCGTCATCAAAGCCGGATGGCTATCGCTATTTAACCCGTTGGTGATACCCGCGGATGAGCGGTTCAAATTGTCTGGTAACGGAAAGCACCGGGAGGTAAAGTTGATTGCCCGTGATTGATATATCATTGCGCGAATCATCAAATCCCCCCGGAATCCTCCAGGAGGATTTAGCTTTCCGCCCGCAAAGTCTGTCGTGTTTAAAAGGAGGCTGTAAGATGCTAGTGATGCTCATGAGCTAAAAAGGCGATGATCGCTTCATAAACTGCTAGAGGATTCTCTTCAAACATGTAGTGACCTGTACTTTCCAGGTGAACGAGCTGATGATCATCTGCTATGGCCGGCAATGCATATTGGTAATAGCCATATGATACGTTGCTGGCGATACCGAGAACTGGCATCTGCAACCTGGAATAATGCTGGGCATCCGCTATATCCTGATTAAAAGCCTGATACCAGGCGTTAGACGCCCGGATGCGCTCCGGCTGATCGTATACGGAAGCATAAATATTCCTTTCAAAATCCGGCATTTTTGAATCGTCTACCATCACATAGCCGAAAAGCCAGTCAAGTAGAAAGCGGTAACGACCTTCCAGTAGTTTTTCAGGCAGGTCCTTTACCTGGTTAAAGCTCATCCACCAGGTGTAAGGTTGTTGCTGGTCTATCTTATCACCAAAGGTTCCGGGGTCCGGGATCAGTTTCATTTGCATGGTCCCTTCATTGGGATGCAGGCCGTCCGCCAGGATCAGGCGTTCTACAACATCTGGATAATTATGCGCCAGACTGGCGGCCACCATACCGCCGATATCATGCCCCAATACGTTAGCCCGGCCGATACCCAGTAAGCCCATCAGCCGGTAAATATCGGTGGCCATGGTTTTCTTATCGTAACCTGCAGGTGGCGTGGCTGAACTCCCCATGCCACGAATATCGACAACGATCACTGTGTATTGACCTGCCAGTGGCAGCGCCACGGAGCGATAGGAATACCAGGTTTGCGGCCAGCCTGGCAGGCAAAGCAATACCGGTCCTGTGCCGCCTTGCACATAGTGCAGCTTTGTCCCGTTGACCTCGACCTGATGGCTGGAAAAGCCTGGCCATGACCGGATGAGTTCTGCATCACTGAATGATTGTTCCATATTAGGCTATTTTTTTGTTTTTGATTTTTTCTAGTGTTCCTGCTGCTGTTTGCCAGTCGATATCAGGGTACCGGTCGTTGTCGACGGCATGATGATGTGCTGCAAACATGCTGTACAGATATTGCATCTGTTGCCATTGCGGGTACAACTGACTTTCTCCTTGTGGTTGATCAGCGCGCACTTTTTTGATATAGGCAGCGAATTCCGGTAAAGAACCCTGGCTTTTTAATGCAAATGGTTGGTCAAAAACACGCCCGCTGAGCGCGACCAATTCATTGGGACTGACTTGAAAACCTGCAATCCGCAGCAATCTCGGCGCATCATCGTCCAGTGCGGCCGATGCGGTGAAAGCCGCTGTGTCTGCTATGGAGGTAAAGTCGATCCGCCAATCCGCTTTACCCTCATAATCAGCGATGGTTTTCGTCCTGGTGTCCAGCAGCGGGATATCATGGTTTAAAACGTAAGTGAAAGCGCCATTGAATACCGAAGTAGCCCGGATCGGACGGCTGTCAAGTATAGACTTGAACTCCATGCGCAGGTCGAAATTCCTGTTATCACCCGGCATGAGCTGTGTGAAATCGGTACAAAAATCAGAGGGAATAAACCGGGGAACACCCGCCTTCACGGCTGCGTCCAGCAATTGCTGTTGCGCTGTGACGATCGCCTCACGAAGGCCCGCAAGTACAGATACCACGCAGGAAACGCCCTGACAGGCTGCTATCAATCCGGATTCATCCGCGAAGCAGAGCGGGATGACCTCCACACCGGACTGCCGAAGATTCCCGACTTTGACGGGATCGCTTTCCTCTCTGACCAGGGCCCGTACCTGAGCGCCTTTGCCAATCAGGTGTTTGGACAGCCGGCCGCCCAGATCCCCTGTAGCACCGGCTATTAAAATAATATTGCTCATCGTTTCATAAGATTTGTCCTACAAAACTATGGAGCAGCAGCACCGGTGAAACTACCATTTGGTAGATAAATGATTAACGGAGATTTTTACGGATACGGCTTAGCGCATTCGGGGTGATCCCCAGATAAGAAGCCAATTGCCTAACGGAGATCAGCTGCATGAAACCTGGCTTTTGCAGAAAGGACCGGTATCGTTCCTCGACGGTCATGGTCTGAAAGCTGATAATTTCATCGATCATCCGGACGGCCATTCCTTCCCAGGTCTTACGGCCAAATTCCTGCCAGGCAGGGAATTGCTTATACAGCAGATCCATACGGTCCTGATGGATACAATATAGTTCAGTGTCTGTTACCGCTTCGATATTGAACCGGGTGGGCAATCCTGGGTTAAGACTGGAAATTTCAGCAAAAAACTCACCGGGCTGCACGATCCAGGCAGTAAGCTCTAGTTGATCATGATAATAAAAGCGCAGTGCTCCTATGCTCAAGAAGTAATAATAGGAAGCTGTCTGACCGCGTTTCAGCAACAATTGCCCTTTTCGCAAGGGTTTAAGCTCAAAACCGGCCAGAATTTCAGCGAGTTCATCATCGGTCACAAAGACCTTCGACCGTATCAAATCAACAAGTTGCTGCATACCTGATTCCGGAAACAATTTACCAAAAAAACCGTAAGCTTGCTCAAAACGATCAGAATTCCTTAGCTGTCTTTAAAAGTAAAGCCGGTATGGATGGTCTTTAGAATCTTGTCGAAGTAACCCATGTAGATCAGTCATGATGCACTATCAACCCTTCCACGCTTGCACCTGGACTTTTTAAACGGGCGTTTGGCGTGATTGACTTTTGAGCTGATCGGGGGACTGGTCATGACGCAATAAAGCAGCAGTATCGCTATGAGGTAAGACTCCAGGCGCTTTTCCGTTCTAACGCCGGAGAACATCGATATTTCGTTTGAGGGCATTCTAAGATAGAACGCAATGAAGACCCTCCTATGCTGCAAAGCGCGACCCGGGCATCATTAATTTGCCTGGATGTCGACAACTCACTGGTCATTGAAATTTGTTTATGCTGTATCCATAATAATCGAATGTTACTCCATGGTGTAAAATCCCGAGTCGACAGGTAAGCAGGCGGGAAATTTGCGTGAGCGTCAGCAAGCTATTCTGGCAACGCGGTTTAGCCTCTTGGAATTAAGCGACGATGATCAACTGGATTAAGCCTTTGGAGACATGAGTTCGCCGACGGGTACCTTAAGCGCATCGGCCAATGCGACCATGGTAGCTAAAGTTGGGTTTGCAACTCCTCTTTCAATCTTGCCGATCTGAGAGGTGGCAATGTCCGACAGCAACCACAATTCATGCTGCGTTAAACCCTTTTCCCTACGGGCGTCCCGCAACTGAATACCAAATATTTTATTGATCTCCTTGGCCCGGTCGTTCATCAAACCGAAAATCAAGTAAACCAAAAAAATTATTCCGCTCATATATGAGCTATTTTAGGTTGATCTTCTCGTAAGATTCCCCATGATCTTTCAAAAGCCGGTTCGCTGTGCTTGGACGCTAAAAAGATCGGCCGGGAATAAGTCGGGAGCGTTTGACTGGCCGCATTATATTGCAAAAAAATCGCTCATATATGATCGATTTAAATTATATTTACCCTATCGGTGATGACCAATATCGAAGTACATATACTGCATTGCGCGATTGAGCAACTTGACGCTTCAAGCGCTTTCAAAGGAAAATGCTTGCAGATGAATTTTCGAAGTCTGCAGGAGATCATTGACACCGCTCCGGCAGTCTTGCAGGAGAAGCCGGGTTTCGATTATACCTGGTTTACGGAATTGATCAACTTGCTCAGCAAGGAAAAATTGCTGCACAAATTACAGCCATTGCCGGGAAATAATCCGTATTGATCTGCTTGATCATTTTGGTCAGCAATGCCCGGATTTCGACCGCGGTAACCATATCCTTCGCGTAATATTCCTTGCTGAACCCCCTTTCGGAGATTTCCGCTTGTCGCTTTGTCGAAAAATGCCGGCAGAAAAATCGAAAAATACTATTGATCTGTATGCCGCCGAAAACGTCGGATTTGTGCAGTAACCTGACGAGTAATGCCAATTGTGCCAGCGACAGTTTCAATTGCAGTTTTAAGACGTTCCCTTTTAATACTTTTCTTGCACTTTCAGCACAAGCTTTGGCTTTTGCAATTTCTTCTGCCAGCCATTCGGCGATCATTGCCGATAAAGGAGGCCAGCGGGGATCATACCTGGGTACATCTCCTTTCGATTGAAACCGGTAAAAACTTTCCAGTTTACCGATCTCTGAAGACCAATCATCACCGGATAAGGCAGACAGCCTTCGTTGGATGAGCTCTTGTGCATCAATAAAAATCTCAAATTGATTAAATTCGAGGGCAATGAAGAGGTCGGTCAGGCGATCAGCAATAACGGAGCCGCTGTTAAACTCATGATAGAGTCGAAAGATGACAATTTGAAAATAACGAAACTGGCCGACAGTAATAGGAAGCTTAGTTTTTCCGCTGCATTCGTCAACATATCGGCTTAAAAATTCACTGACCGGTCCGGATGCTAATTCGTTAGCCACCATTTCCCTTACTTGCTGCGTCTGATCTGTTAAGGGTGCTGTCAACTTGGCGAGCAGCCAATCGTCGAGTAAAGCACCCGGTTCTACGCAAGAGAAATAGCCCCGTATAAATGTATCTGATAAACGATCAAGGGAGGGATAATCCAACAAGGAGGTCATGCAGGACCCTAACTTACTTAATGATCTTAGCTGCGAAGTAAAATATCGTGTAAGTAATTGATCGGAAACATTTGAAGCAAAAGCAAGGATCCAGTTATGTTGGATCCTTGCCGCTGAAGCGCTGATTTTTGCGAGGGAACTTTCGGATGAGGTATTCATCGATAGCTCATCGATGATCATTTCAAAAAATTCCGCATTGTCCAAAAGTTTGGCGCTCATGACAAATTTTGACTAACTTACATAAAGTGCGTTGTGGTCAAAATAGTGGTACAGGTGTTTGTCGGATCGCCTTGTGATCGGGTTGATGTTGCGATGAGTGGCATACCGGCTTTAAAAGTGAACCTGATGTTGGCTTTTTTTTCGGGAAGTTTGATCTTTGAATTTTGCATGACTTTTTTTTACTATTTTACTGTATAATCTATTCTATCAGAAAAGTTTTACGCCAATACCGGTAATTATTACAGCAATGAAAATGTCTGTACGAAGACGATCATCATTAACAGGCTTAAGCACCTTTCGGCTTAGGCATTTGTGGTGGTGGGCAGCTTTATTGTTGTACGAACAAAGCATTGTTTTTGCTGCTCATCAGCAGCTGGATATTGGCAAAACAGTCCTTTATTACCTAATTAATATCGGTTTGTTCTATACCCATGTCAGTTTGCTGAACGCTTTTCACGGCGATCTGCAGCAGCCCCTGCGCTTGACGGTATATGTCCTGGTTGAAATCGTCTTTTTCTTGATGCTCAAAAGTTTGGTAGATCAGTTACTGACGAGCGACCCGCATTGGGCCGGCCAAGATTTCATCGAATTGATGGCACTGAACATTTACCGCATCGTGTTTTTTATGGGGCTGGCAACCTTGTTCTGGGCCGCTTCCAGCCTGTCGGATTACGAACGAAAAATGACTGCATCGGAAATCGCAGGTCTTGAGGCGGAAAAAAAGGCCTTGCTCCTTGAATCGAAACTGGCTATCGCTGAAAACGCCTTGCTTCGTCAGCAGGTTAATCCGCATCTTCTTTTCAACGTTTTGAATTTTATCCATACGACAATCCACCGGCGTTCCAGAAAGAGCGCTGAGATGATCATCCTTTTGACAGATACGCTCAGGTTCTCATTGGAGAGCGGTTCGCCTGAGCGGAAAGTCGCGGTATCTGATGAGATCGAACAGCTACGGAACCTGATTAAAATCCACGATATCCGGTCGGGAATACCAAACCAGGTGGTGCTGAGCGTTTCCGGACCCATAGGCGAGTTTCAAATGATACCTTTGGTGCTGATCACCTTAGTCGAGAATATCTATAAGCATGGCGACCAATCCATCAGCAAAGCTTGTATTGATATTAAGCTCTCAGCGAGCGGTGAATTGAGCTTTTTTTCAAAGAACGCGTGTAAGCGGTCCTCCCCTTTTGCCCGTTTAAAATCGACGGGGCTGATCAACCTGCGACACCGGTTGGAACACTTTTATCAAGACCGCTTTTTACTGATCACCGATTCCAATGGCGATCACTTTGAAACCAGATTAACCATACAACTATGACCCGTAGCGTTTTCATACTCGATGATGAACCATTCGCCGTCAAGGCCCTGCAATCCTATGTGAAACAAACCAGCGGCCTGCGGCTGGCTGGAAGCGATACCAATCCGATGCAGGCCATCGCTAAGCTCGAACAAGCCCCGCCGGATATTTTGCTGATCGATGTCGACATGCCGCAAATTTCGGGGCTCGAGATCGCGTGTTCGTTAAAAAAAGAGATTGCCATCATCTTCATTACGGCGTTCAAAGAGTTTAGCTTCGATGCTTTCGAGCTTTCCGCCGTGGATTACTTGTTAAAACCCATCTCCTATGCGCGCTTCCTTCAGGCGATAGAAAAAGTTAAGCGGAGCCATTTTACGGGACCGACGCCGGCAGACTCATCGATCATTGTTAAGGGTGATGCAAAGCATAAATTTCACAAGATTCTTTTGAGTGACATCATCTATATTAACGCGGCTGTCAACTACGTTCAGATCCATTGCAAAACGGAGACCATCATGACCTACCTGACCATTGGTGAACTGATGGACAGCCTGCCGCCCACTACCTTTGTCAAAGTTCATCGTTCGTATGTGATCAACAGTGATTATCTCCGCACCGTTGAACCCGATCACGTCAAGATGACGACCGGTCAGAACATCCCGATCGGCGTAACGTTCAGGCCGTTAATTGTTAAGCTGATGAGCGAACAAGCGGTCATCAGCAGGCGGTCCCACGCTGACTGACCACTTTCCTGGCGGCTTCTGAACGAACATGTTTTGCCAGGCAGTGATAGATCATCAATTCATGTTCAAGCTGACGGGTAGCGTATGCGCGGTTGACGAGCATATGGATATGATCCGCCAGAAATATCATTCTTCTTTCTATGGGCCATTCGCTCGAAGCACCCGCCATTCGATCAACACGATCTTTCAAAAAGTCGGACGCTGAGTCTCTGTGTCGTTCATTGATTTCCGCTAGCTGTATTTTTAGCGCTTTGTTTAACAAGCGGTGTTTTTGATCCAACTCAATTTTGAGCTGCTTACTTCCGGCCAAAGCCCGGAACAAGCGCTGTGCTTGAAGCCGTAAGAAAAGATCAAGTTGACTACCCCCATAGAAAGCGCCCGCCATCCGGAAAACCCAGCCGAAAATGATCAGTTCGCTGGATTCATGGAGCTGCAGCTTGCCGGAAATCAGCCAGTTCAAATAAAGATCACTTTGAGCATGGAAACAAGATTCGGAAAGTTCCATCAGCGATTCGCTGTAGCGTTCGATCTCCCGCTCGTAGGTATCCTGTACAACCTTTTTGATCAGGTGTTTCGCTTCGTTGTCGGCTAAACAGTTCGTAAAAGCGACGGTCAATGCTGCAACCTGAGCGATGTCTGTGTGAAACCGCAATCGAAGATGTGTGCCGGAATGATCATGGTAACGGATAAAAAACCATTGATTAAGTAACGCAGCATGTGTTTTGATGAAAGGATAAATCACCTGCGATAACACCCCGTTAGCCGATTCCATCGTTCCATAAATCTTGAAATAGATCCATTCCGATCCCGGAATGAACTGTCGCTGAAGGTTTGGCTGAAGGGATCTGGATTCAGTGTCATACCGCTGATAAGTCGCGTTATTGTTCGTCATGACCGCAACAAACTGCGCCGCACTCCGCTGTTTTCCCACCAATACCGAACGATCGCAGTCCAAATGTTCGCGCACGATGACCACTTGTTTTCTTTTAAGCGATCGCAGAAAAAAATACGCTTCCTCATCGTTGGCCAAATCGAAAACCAGTTGCTGATCGCTGATGCCTATCGTGACCACCAGGGGCATGCCCCTATGCTGTCTGAACTGATGTAGCCGGCCCAGTGAAAGCGGTTCATTGGTCAGTACAGCGACCTCAGCCTCGCTCACGACCCATCTCGCGACACTGATGATCGTCCTGTTAAATTCTACTCTGGGATAAAACGGCAGATCAGGAAATAAACGCATCAGGTCAAAGCTCAGGTTTGCCCGGATGCCCTCAAATTGCAGGTCACCCAGGAACCTGAACAGCGCCAGTTGATTTTGATGGTAGTTGAAAGCGGTTGGTAACCTTGGAACAACACGCTTTTTTTCGCTGAGTGATTCCAGGATGAGCTCCCCGTTCACCAGTGAAAGCGCCAGGTCGCCCGGCATCAACACATGCTGATCATGATGTTCCGGGTAAACGTTGATCGGTATCTGATAATCGTAAACCGGACGCCGCATATTGATATTGTCTGTATGCACATCTGACAACTGGTGCAGTTCGGCAAAGATCACATCCGGATTGGTGCTTGTTTCAGCCGATGAAATCTCATTACACCAATCGCGTATCTGATCGGTAAAGACATTGAATCTGCCGATCAATGCGGTCGCCGTTGCCCCGCCGTTATTATCCAGTACAATTTTCCCGGGTATTTTTGAAAACAATACGCTAAGAGAAGGCGGCATAGGCATGCCGGGGGTTTGAACAGCCAGTTGCTGCGCTTCCGATGCTGTGATAACCAGTGGCGCAAATTGTGATCTTGACAGATTTCCATGCCATTTCTGGAAGAAAAAGCGGTGAACATCGCTCCACTCCCTGCTTGCACGACTCGCCTCCGTGGCAGGGAAGACAATATCCTTCAGCAAGTGCGGGTCCTGCGGAGAAGCATACAGGTCTGCATAACCGATGCCTATGTCAGGATCTAGCGCTTCCAGCAATGGCACTTTGCGATTTTCGAAGCGCTCTTCAAAAGCCTGTTTAAATTTTTCCAGTGCGGGGGTGGGAAAAGGTATGATAATTTTGCGCAGCAAATCGAGCGCAGCGCAGATTTCCTGCTGCCAGTCCGCGGAGAGCAATCCATCCAGCAGGATTCTTTCCATTCCGGCATAGGTTATCCGATCGGAGAGCGGCAGGGGGCCGCTTTGTTCTATCCCGGAAAAGCGGGAAAGTCCTGCGGTCGCTTCTCTGAGATCCAGGTCAGCGCTAAATGGTATGGAAACAGCCGGTTGTTGACGGGCTTCATCGAAAAAGCGCTCTCCAACGATCACAGCGGGATGGTGCTCGGTCAGCAGAAACTCCGTGTCAATTAAAAATTTCAGGTAATCTTCGCCCTCTTTCAAATTACACCCTGTCCAATCGACGATCGACCTGATCAATTCGCTGGCGTCCGCAGCAGCTTTACCGGTAAGTTCCACAATGCGGTCGTTCAGTGGTTCGCCCGGAATACTGGCTACAGAAAAAGAACTCCTGCCATTTTCGTCAAAAGATGAACGCACAAAAGAATAATCCCTACCCAGCCGGAATAGTGTGGGATTGAGCCTAAGCTGATAATCTTCGGCGTGCTCCCGGAGGCTGACAGCAATCGCCCTTCCCCATTCGCTCGATGGTAACAGATGCAAGATACTTTGTGAAACGCCGGCGATTTTTAGCTGATCCCGATCCCCCCATTCCGACATCAAAAAGCCTGCAAAAGCGCCGAATGGCGTTGCCCTGAAACACATCCGGTTGTAATACTTTCGTAGCGTTGCTTTTTCAGCACTCGTTAGCAGTTGCCAATCAAATGATTTAGACGAAAGCGACCGGTAAAAATCCGGACTGGCCAGCCACAAGGCGTTGAGGAAATCCTGGCGCCTGATCCAGTTGTCAATGGCATGAAGCTGATAGTCATCTACCGTGTAAAGTGGCACCCTGACCAATACTTGCTTTAAGAATGTGTATTCTTCGTTGATCATCATTTATTCATTAAAAGTCCTATACCCTTTTGTAACTGTTTTGCATTCACCGGGGCCATTTTCTTTGTGTCAATCATTTCTCTTGTTATGAATAATCTCATCAAACAGTTTGCCCCCTCAGCTTTGATCCTGTTGTTTGCCTATGCAGCTGCCAGTAAATGGCTGGCCATAGATGATTTCTACGGGCAGTTGTACAACCAGTCGTTTCCCCACTGGCTTGCGGAGGTCCTCTGGCGGATCCTGATACCCCTGGAATTGCTGACAGCCGTACTATTATCTTTTATCCGCACGCAGCGACTCGGATTATGGCTGGCCACCATCCTGATGGCTGCCTTTACCTTGTATGTCTTGCTGGTGCTGCTCCATTTCTGGAAAAGGATTCCCTGCTCCTGCGGCGGCGTGCTCGGACGTCTTTCCTGGGGCAGCCACCTGGTTTTCAACAGCATCTTTCTAGCCATTTCAGCGTCTGCCTTGTGGCTTTCAGCATACGATACTCGTGACTTAGGATAGTCACCAGCCAGGGTAAGGCCGAAAACCTGCAAAAAGAGTAGGCCGTCATTCATTAAAGTTTTTCGTTCGTTTTTTAGCAAAAAAGCGTTCATCGTCATGAAAAATTTAAAAAGTAAAATGGCCGCAGTCGCTATGATCCTAGGCGTGGGTTCCGCACTAATCAGTGCTGCGGCACCTTCACATTTTGCCAACAAGGTGTGGGGTCATCGCAGCGATGGTTCTTATGTCGATCTGACCGGCAAGACGCCCGCAGATTACAGCTGTACCAGCTCATCTGCGGTTTGTACGGCCACTTATCCGCAGAACCAAAACCCAAATGTGAACCCTGCCAACCCGATCAGCACCACTAGCGGTACTTTCAGCGGTTTGTAGTATTTGCAGGCTGCCGGATGCCGGCAGCCTGTTTTTACCGTTCATTCTGTACCAGGCCGTTTAATTTCACTTCCATGTCAGGGATCGGGTAAGCATACCGCTTGTCATTGGGCGCCAGTTCATATCGCTGTCCGTTGATCGACCGGAGCAATGTGACGCTGAAGCGGTTTTCCTGGTTCAATCTTCTCAGATCTTCCCATCTCAGGTTCCGGCCTATAAGTTCTTTGCGGCGCTCCGCAATGACCCACCCCAAAACCTGGCCCGCATCGTTGGATTGCAGCGGCTTGAAATACCCCTTCTCCCACCGCTTGACCAGTAAGGCGTTGAGATCGGTTAATGCCGCCTGGGTATTCCCTGTCCGTGCCCGGCATTCCGCCCTGATCAGGTAAAGCTCGTCCGTTGCAAGCCCGCCGAAAAGTGCCAGCGTGCCGGTGTAATTCCCTTTGAACTGATACCTGCCTGCCGACTTTTGCTGAAAGAAAATTTGCTTACGCAGATCATGTGCATCGTAACTATCATATAGCGCGGTGTCGATATAGGTTGCTGAGGAAGCAAGGTTAAAACTGTAAGGGTTCAGGGCCGTATAAAATATAGCCTCATCATTTCCGTTCGGCAATATTCTTGGGAAGGGCCGGCTGGCTTGCGGATTCAGTAGATTGTAATCCATCAGCGATCCTTTGGACAGCAACGCAGAGTCCGCGAACTTTTCAGCCTGCCCGTAATCTGCGGTACTTAAGGCTATCCTTGCCTTCAATGCCTGTAGCGAGGTAAGGGTCGGTCTCGTCTTATAGGCGGTTGTCGCCGGCAGCAACGTACGTGCGGCATTCAGATCCGACCATATCCGGGTGAAAACTTCCTCGACAGTGCCCCTCCCTACTTTCTCCGTAACATCTGCCTTTGACTTGAGCGGAATACCGGGCATGGTACCAGCGCTCTGTTTGTTAAAAGGTGATGTAAACTCACAGAGCAGGCCGTAATAGGCAAAAGCACGATGGAAAAGGGCCGTGCCTTTTATGGCCTTTCCCTCCGCGGACCGGGCATCCTCTGCGCTTAATCTGGCGATCCCTTCGAGTACCACGTTTGCATAAAAGACTTGCTGGTAAGCATTTGTCCAGTCCGGCGTGAGGTTACCGGCAAAGATCTCCTTTGCCCAGACATAGCTATTTCGCTCCTGGTCCAGGTAGTAGGCGGAGAATCCATTTTCGTCGGTAAAGAAGTCGCCATCCGCAATGGCGGTCAGGTTATACCTGCTGTTAAATACCTGCGTATTGTCCAGCAATGACCGCAGGTCGGACAATGTCGTCGGAACCAAAAGGGATTTATCGGGACGGGTATCCAAAAAATCCTTTTTGCAAGCCATGAAAAGAATACTGGTGAACAAACAGCACGATGCTATTTTTTTTAAGGCGGTGATTTTCATTTTCTTTGGTTAATAGGTTAAGCGTAATCCTCCGGCGATCGTCCTTGGCTGGGGATAGCCGCTCCCTGCGTCGGGATCAAGACCGCTCTTGTTGGCGCGGTAAAGTATTGCCAGGTTGTTCGCATAAAGGAAGACCTGCAGGTCTGCTCTGGGTAACAGTACAATGCTACCTTTAGCAAAACGATAGCTCAAATTGACATCCTGCAAACGGATGTTATCGGCCTTGTCGACCAGGTCGGACGAAAGCCTGTAAAATTGATCCCGTTGCAGATTGGTCTGGGCAGGTAATGAAGGCACAGTGGTGTGTAACTCGTCACCCGGCTTTTGCCAGCGCAGGGCGTAATCCCCATGCTGGCTGGATAGGCCCTGGTCATTGCCATAGAAAATGGAGCTTCTGCGGAAATAGTAACCCAGGCGATAGCTGATGTTGAATGAAAGGCTCAGCGCTTTGTAGGCGAGTGTGTTACGCAGGGCGCCGAAAACCACCGGCCTTGATGGGCCGTCATATTTGATATTGGTGGGCGTGGCACCGTTAATGATCGCAGCGTAATCGCTGCTGGGCTGACCGTTGACATAGCCACGTGGATCGCCGGTTTTCGGGTCCAGTCCGGCGGAAGCATAACTGTACACCGCAAACAAGGGTCTGCCGGCCTGCGCAAAACCGCCGAGATAGCCGGATTCCAGAAAATCACTTGCGTAAGATTCCTGCCCGTACTGCGTGACTTTATCGGTCACATAACTGGCCAAAAACACCGTCGACCACTGGAGGGCACCCATCAGGTTCCGGCTGCTGAGGTTCAGGTCAAATCCGTGCCCGGACGTCGAAGCATTATTTCCCCGGAACAGGCTGATCCCTGAGGAAGGCGGGTAACTGGTATTGCCGATAAGATCGAGCCCCTTCTTGAAATAAAACTCGATCGTGCCGCTGATCCGGTTTTGTGCCGTTGCGAAGTCCAAACCCAGGTTGATCTGCCGGTTGCGTTCCCAGCGCAGGTTCGGGTTTGGCGGATTGATGATTTGAGCATAAGGCAGTTGCGTGATGTTCCCGCTGCCATCGAAATAGCTTGCGGTCGTGTAGGCAGAAAGGCTTTTGTTGATATTGCCATTGTACCCATAAGTTGCCCTGAGTTTGAGATAGGGCAGGAACTGCAAATGATAGAACCTTTCCTTGCTGATCTCCCAGGCTGTACCGGTTGACCACAAGGGTACCCCTTTCTGGTTAGCGTTTACGCCGAAAAGATTTGAGCGGTCCAACCTGGCACTGCCGGAAACAGAGATCCGGCGATCAAAAGTGTAGGCCCCGTTAGCATAGTAGGAAAGGTAATGGTCGGTTGCATCGCGCTCTGTTAGTCCTAGGGGAATGATATCACCACCATAGGGATTATCGTAGTAGCCAAAGTAATCGACGCCATCCATCTGCTGCATGGTGCCATGTTCCGCATCGTAACCATAGCCCCTATGTTCGTTGCCCTGCACCCGGAGACTTTGCACCTCATAGCCGGCAATGGCGGATACTTCATGTTTGCTGCCAAAGTTCCCATCATAATTCAATTGCAAACGACCGTCGTGGTTGACTGATGTTCCCGTTCCGAAATCGATGATCCCTCCTTTGGGTACCGGGAAGGATAATACGCCATCCTGGTCCACCTGCGTGTATTGATTGATCATGTTTCGGGCAAAGAAGCTGTTCTGATCGTACAGGTGCCTGCTATCCGAGAGCAAATGATCGTACTGATACAACAATTGTGTGCTTAAACCCGGCAGCAACCGGTATTTGATCCCGGTGTTGAAACGGACCTCGGTAGACTGCTGGTGATTGTCGGCTGTCCGTAGCTCTTGCAAAGGCCGGTATTGCCAGTCGAGTAACCCAGCTGCAGGTGCTGCATTCACAAACTCTTCCCGCAGGTCGTGCGTTACTGCCAGCGGCGTACCGCTGCCATCTGCAAGGGTGGCATAAGGAAATAGTTTGTAGCCATTATTCCAGGTCAGCGGGCCGGGGTTATCAAGCGCAGTTTTTGTTTCCGTCAGGTAACCGGCAGCGCTTACGCTCAGGCGCCCATTCTGTGTTGTCCAGGTGTTACTGCCATTCAGCGTCAGCCGGTCGAAACCGTTGCCGACGGCATTATCCAGGTTCTTGTCATATCCTGCGGAAAAGAAATATTTTTGGGTGGCTGATCCGCCGTCCAGGCTGAAGGCATGTTGCTGGTTGACGCTTGGGCGATAAAAGTACCTGCTCAGGTCTTTGCGCACATCCTGTTGGGATAAGGCCAGCAACTGCGCATCCAGGGCAGACTGATCCAATGAACCATCCCGGTGTGCATACAACAGTTCAACCGCCGGGGAAAGCGGCTGATGGTTGATGGATTGCGCGGCAGCGTCGAAATAACCGGCAGCAAACAACCGCTTTTCGATATCGATATAATCGGCGGATGACATCTGCGGCTGGTAATCCAGATCCGGCCGCCCGCCAACGGTTATGTTGCTGTTGACCGATACCTTCATGGGATGGTTGTAAGCCCCCTTATTGGTCGTGATCACGATGACGCCGTTACCCGCGCGTGAACCCCATATGGAAGCCGCTGCTGCATCCTTCAACACCGAGATGCTGACTACATCATTCGGGTTGATATTTTCGACAGGCTGGTTGTACGGAAATCCATCCACCACGATCAGCGGATCGGCGTTGGAAAACAAGGTGCTCTGTCCGCGGATGCTGATCCTGGTTCCTATGGTGTTGAAACTCAGGCCGGGCACCATATCTTTCAGCCGCGCCAGGATGTCCGTGCTTACACTCCGGTTGATCAGTGCCTTATCTACGGCGACAAAGGATCCGGTCGCCCGTTCTTTCGGGAGTTCCTGGTAGCCGGTCGAAACGGTCACTTCATGCATCTGGCCCGTAGCAGCGCTCAAACTTATCCTTAAGGAGCGACCCTTGGCAAGCGGACCGCTTCGCTTACGCTGCGGTAACCGAGGTAACTTACTTTTAAGATGTAGTCGCCCGGCGCTGCTACGATTGAAAATTTTCCGGCAGTATCGGTAACGGTTTGGCTACTGCCCAGCGAAACCGTTGCACCTTTGAGTGCGACGCCGCTGCTGTCGGTCACCGCCCCGGTTAAACGGGCACTTTGAGCCATCCCGAGTACAGTGGACAAAAGACAACTGATGAAGAGTATAAAAGATTTCATGGTGTTCGGTTTAAGGTTGAGTAAGCAGTGATTTTGGATTATCCCGGACGACCAACAGGTCTACTGTTGCATCTATTTCCTGCAACTGAAGGTCGTAAGCAGCCAAGGCTTTATTCAAGGTGGCAACATTGCTCATTTCAGCGTCCAGCTTCAGGTCTACCGGAAGCGTATAACCGGTACCGTCCATGACAGGCAGTTTTGATCCTTCGAGGTATTGCACCTGCAGCCGTTTGATCAGATGTGCGAGCCTGACATTGCGCAGGGTAGCCTGGAATGGACCGACCTCCACAGCTGCCTCTCCCCCTTTGCTTCGGAGTTTATCGGCCTTCGAGGTGCGTACCAATACCAGGCATCTGGTTCTGGTAGGTTCAACTTTTACGGTGTATTGCGGAAACAGCCTGGCCACATCCTGTTGCATGAGGGAAAAGAACTGGGGGGTCAGGCGTTTCGGCACCATCAGCTCATAACAATAGCCGTTGCCGGTGGCGAGCCATTGATCGTACGCCGAGCCGGAAAGCCGGCTGCGCATCAAAAGCGAATCTTTCGTCAGGAAGCGCATCGCAGGTCCTGAAAACCAGCGGTCGTGATCGCTGAAAGCCATGAGGAAGACCCAGGCCAGCGGCGCGTTACGGATATTTGCCCGCCTTGCGCCGCTACTGTCGGTAGGAAACACATCCATCCCACCCTGAAGCCCCGGCACATAACCGGATAGTGCTGCGTGGTAGGTAATACTTGCCCCCTCTGAGCCGTTACCATTGATGAATAAAGGCTGATCCCTGTTATAAGGAATACTTAAATCCCTTTTAACAGCCAATCCGCTTGACCGCGGCTGCTGCACCATCGCCCTGATATGTTCGGCCGTCACTTCGCTTTCTTCGGTGATGGCCCGGACAATACCCTGCTGATCGATCCATACGAAATGCGGTAGGCTCTTATGGGGGAATAAGTGATTGAGCACTTGGTCACCGGTTACCCCGGCGAGGCGGTATGGCTTAATTTTCTGCATGGCCAGCTCGACCGGCCGAAGCTGGTCAGCGCTTTCATAAGCCACCTGCAGTACCTGTAAATCATTTTGAAATTCCTTTTGCAGGCTATCCAGCACCGGCGTCATTCGACGGCAGGGCGCGCACCAGGATGCCCAGAAATCAAGCAGTAAGAGTTTGCCTCTGAACTGGGATAAGTTAACTGATCTGACCGGCTGCCCTGCTAAGGACAGTCCGCTGATATTATTTACAAGAACGTCGGGCACTTCCGCTCCTATCCGGATGCCCTGATCACTGATATTTTCCTGTGCCTGAGTGCTAAAAAAAGAACAAAGCACGGCCAGGAAGCATAAAATTCGCTTCATTTTAATAACTTGGGATAGTAAAAAACTGGTTATTTAACTTCCGGGGAGGCGCCGCAGATGACGCAGCGCTGATCAGTATGTTCCCTCGCCATTAATTTTTCTACTGCCTCTGCCAGTGCGATCAGCTGATCAAACAAAACTGAGATGCGTTGTGCATTCCAATTAATATCAAAATCATTTTGATCAAGCAACTTATTCACAGCCAAGAACCTGAACAGGCCAAAAAGCTCATCGCGCGTTTTACCGTTGCCATACATCGATACAAAAACCCGCACAGCCTGTTCCGGCGTACGGTCTCCAAAATCCTTGAGGTCAACGACAATCGCGTCCATAAGTCAAATAAAAAGGTAACGGCAATATTAAACAGAAACAAGAGACATGCTCCAGAAAGCAAACGGCAGCCAAAAGCCTAACTATTAACTGATCAGCTGCCGCAAGCCGTCAATCATGTGGGGGACTTGATAATGTTTTTTATAGGATTTTGCAGCGAACGACTAAAGGAAATCTTAGTTGCAAATTCAAAAAAGCGAAACGTTAGTCGTGTTCCACTTAGTTCTATTCGATGTTTCCTATCAGTATCCATACATACGTTATATGATACCGAAAACATAAGGAAAGGGCCGCCATTCGCTTATTTGCCGAGAAGGCGTAGGACAGCCACTGCCTAAGCAGCCGAACACAAATAAGCAGGCGACCCAAATCCTTATGCTATACAAAGATAGCATAGGAATTGAGTACATACCTACTCCCGCGTTCGAATGTCCTACTTTTCTCCGCAAGATTTTCGGTATAACCTCAAAACCAATTCTTTTTTAAGCAAATATAGAATTAATTTTTAAATATGCAAATTAACAGTCAAATAACTTTATATATACATATAATTGTTATCCTCTTTTGAGTGATGAGCAAACACTCTGCTGACAGCAAAAAGGATAAAAAAATAAAATTATCATCTGTTACCAAAATTATTGGTCAACGACTCAAAAAAAAACGAATATCATTAAAATATTCCCTGAGTGATGTCTCCGAAATGATCGGAATATCTACTGCGACAATTGTGGATATGGAAAATGGGTATACTAGCGATATAAATTACTACATCACTTATGCTCTTACATTGTTTTATCCTTTGAAGGAACTTTTTGATTTAGAATTACATTATGGACCTAGATTCCCCCTATCCGAAAAAAAGAAGGCTAGGATATATTTAACCGATACTATAAAAGCGCTTTTCATAAAAGATAATTTCTTTTCCCAAAATCGTTCTGTAGACGACGTAGCACAGCGATTAATAAAACAGAAAACCATAATGTCAATTACGGCGTCAATTCGATCCCAGATATCAAGAATACTTCTGACATTAGTTGATAGGGAATTACTTAAAGTTTCGGGCAAATCAGGTCGAAAAAAACTATATATTAGAAAAACTTTCGAATAAACAACGTTTCTAATTAGCGTAAAATTGCGCTACATAAAAACGTTAAAATCCTTCTTTTGTCATTATTTAAACTATAAACAGGAGGCGGTGTAATAGTGTACCATTAATCTGATATCCTTTAAAAATCTCGTTTATAACAGCAGCCTAACGAATTTCCGCTTTTTCAACTTCATCGTTTAATATAGCGATATGCGCTTGGTAAAATTGATCTTGAAGTTTGTTTCCCCTCAGAAATTCTTTATAGATAATACTGCTGATTGTAACTTTCCCAAAGCCATTCCATAGGGCCAACGCTTGTTTATCTTTTATTTCTTCCGGCGTTGCTTTATTAATGTCAATTTCCCACTGGTCAAAAGATTTGTTGTGTATACGGATCAAATGGCTGTTACATAAAGAATGCAAATTGGTTCCTTTTCCTTTGTACTATAATTGATGGTATTTTCACCTTTGTCTTCCGCCGTACTCACGTGCTTTGGTTGGTGTAGGTCGCCAATCAAATGAACAATAAGTTTTAAAGCTACAACTTTTTGTTTCTTCGTCCTGTCCGATTGGATAATCTCATATTCGTTTTTTTAGTAACGCATTGCAAAGTTTATTGTCATTCGATCCAATGGCCTGTTCAATTGGATTGAATGTAAGACTGTCAGGAATATTTAGATAATGCCATTTATCGATAGACCGGTAAGCAGGTTGCTTTTTTACCTGGTCGGCCCAGGAGGGACTACTAGCTAAACTCGTATCTCTAAGCAATTTTTTAGTGCCTGATTTGCTTGAGGCTTAAGTTATTTAAACGCTATAGTTGCAATGGTTTTATGACCTACGATTCCCTACGATATGAGAGCGAACGCAGTGATAAAAATTATCGTTGTCAAAAGTCTTTTTTAGCACGAAGGTATTTCAATAATTAGATTTACAGAACGCAATTTATCGTTAAGAAATTGTTTTACCCAGCCAAAATAGTAATCCTCATTGTCCGGACTAATAAAATACTGAAAAGCTATGCTGCTATAAATCGATATTTCACTACCGTGCTCCGAAAATTGCGAATATATTTCATCTTTGCTTTAAATTGATGCCAACGAAAAGCAATCACATACCAACTTACACGTTGCCGCCGGGAACCGGTTCAGGCATCATGATAATGCGAAATTCGTTTGACGGTTCGATGGATATTGACCACGTCGATCGTCCACACCGGGACGGAGGCTATACCTTCATCTTACAGGAAAAAGGTATTATGCACATCGAGATCGACTTTCAATCCCATCGAGTAGAATCACCTGCAGTTATCTTCATCCGACAGGGCCAGGTGCACCGCGTGATCGGTTTCGAGCATGCGACAATCAGCACCTGGATGGTGACTGAAGAGAACCTTCGTCCGGAATACCTTAACCTTTTGAACAACCTCGCGCCTGTGAACGCCTTAACGTTGAGTGAACAAGGACGTGCCACCCTCACAGCCATCGCCGCGATGTGCTTACGGATATTTGAAGGCAAAGAGGAGAAATTACATCATACCATCCTTCAAGATGCTTGCAATACCCTGGTCGGAGTAACAGCATCACAGTACGTGGCGCACACTTTGGCAAAGCCCAATCATAATCGGTTTGAGGTAGTCACTAATGCTTTCAGGCAAACGCTGGAACAACGATTCAAATCGGTGAAGCGTCCGGCCGACTATGCCGCCATGCTTAACCTTTCTATAGCTTATCTTAATGAATGTGTAAAGTCCAGCAGTGGACGCACGGTTACCAACCATATCCATGAGCGCGTGGTTCTGGAAGCCAAGCGCCTGCTCTGTCATTCTGACAAATCGGTGAAAGAGATCGCCGCTGAATTGGGCTACGACGATTATTCATATTTTACAAGATTGTTTGTCAAAATTGCTGGTATGACACCATTGACGTTTCGCAACCATCACCGCGTTTAGTGCTATACTTACCACTTGTCACCATTTTTTTCGCTATCAAAACCACATTTCTTTGTGCCTATTAAAAATGAAATGTAATGGAAGTAGCAACAAATTTGATAAATGAAAAGAAAATAGCCGTTGTAGGCGGCGGTCCTGGTGGTTTGACATTGGCTAGGCTTTTACAAATGAAGGGTGCAGACGTGAATGTATATGAACGTGATTTCAGCCAAGCCTCACGTGTGCAAGGAGCGATAGTGGATTTACACTTTGATTCGGGATTGGAAGCAATGGAAGCCTCCGGATTGCTGGATGCATTCAAGGCAAATTACATGGTTGGAGCTGATAAATACCGACTAGTTGATCCACAAGCGAACATCCTGCTGGATGAGGATAATCAATGTGATCATATCACATTTGGCGACCCCGCCTTCCGACCGGAAATAGACAGGGGTGCACTGCGCGATCTGTTAATCGAAGGGCTTTTGCCTGGTACTATGATTTGGGACAGTCAATTAGTGCAACTAAGACCGGAAGCTGGGGGATGGAAACTGGAATTCAATAACGGTAGCAGTGCAAATGCGGATATAGTGATTGGTGCTGATGGCTATCGTTCCAAAGTCCGCCCCTACCTGACAGAAGTGAAAACAAAATACTCCGGCGCGACGATCATTCAGGGCGAGATCGATCATCCTGAAACGGCGTGTCCTGAAATCTACAGCTTACTGAATCAGGCCAATCTCATGGCAATGGGTAATGGTAAAACAATTGTGGTACAGCCCAGAGGCGATGGCGGCCTGACTTTTTATGCCGCATCAATGTATCCAGAAAACTGGGCCGAAGCGAGTGGTATCGACTTTGGTGATCCGGAAGATGTCTATACTTATTTGACTAACTTTTACAACGGTTGGCATCCCGCGTTCTTTACGCTTTTTAAAGCCTGCGAGAAGTTTGTCGTTCGGCCGCTTAACTATTTCCCCTTGGACGAAAGATGGGCTACTAAAGGAAATCTAACCCTGCTGGGTGATGCGGCGCATTTAATGCCACCTAATGGTGAAGGTGTTAATCTAGCCATGTTGGATGCGCTGGACCTAAGTAAATGTGTGACAAACCCCAGTTACGCCGATCTACAAAGCGCGATTGCCGCTTACGAAGACCGCATGATCTCCAGAGCTGCCGCACTAACTGCAGAAACCTTGGAAGGGATCGAAGACTTTGCTGCGCCAACTGACGCATCCGTGCAGAAGCTAATTGAAATGCTTGGCCGAAAAGAAGGTCAGGATAGAGCTTAAAATATTTTAAAGAGGAAGTGCAAAATCGGCAGCAATTTAATGAGGGATAGTTGAGGCTATGGAACCATCATATATCAAACACGCGTCAGCATATCTCAAACGTAAGTGGCCCATCCATATTTTTAAAGAACAGCACAATACTTTATTGCTATTTAACTCGTTTGATCGCCTAGACCTATCAGCTGTAAATTGCGCTACAAAAAGCTCTTCAGTTAAGCCCGAAGACACTTTGCCAACCCGCTTTAAACCGCTGCCTGCAACCTATGGACTGTGCTGCAGATTTATCTGCCATTACTGGCATGTGTGAGGATTACAGAGCATCTTAGTTCCTTGATAAAGAGACCACGGTAATATCGAAAACCCTGGCCTGTGCTTGGCTATGCAGACAAAGGGCAACCTTTCCGAATCTGATGGGCTTGCCATTTGAAATAAATGGATAGGTAAAGTAGAGAGTAAAGAAGTGACCGAAGGTCATTTCGTATCGGAAAAAGCATCAACTTAGAAAGTAATAGGCATGCGGCTTTCCTCAGGTGATTTCTATTATGCAGATTGTAAAGGCCATCTGGGATGGTCGGCGCAGGTTATAAGATGAAGCTACAGAGCGTAGAAGCTAAGTGAGTTGGTCAACTCGTGACGTATACTTTTTGTTCCATAATCATTTTGATATTAAAGTAATTAAGGGTATTTCCGTTAAAGAGCTTCAACCTTTGAGGTTGCACATCCTATTATGGCACAAAGATTTGATTCAGACGAGAAAAATCCTTTAAATTATCACAAAATGCTCTACAAAAGATAATAAATAGTTATCTATTGTTGGGCACTCATATCGCATGTAACATGGCCAGAAGAATATTATTTGTAGACGCTTTCGACCCTCACATCAGTTTTACCTCAACAAAATAGCGTTCATAGGAAACTATGACCACTTTCTGGATGATTTTCCTACCTGAGCAGTGATCTCGGACGAAAAGATTATGAGTCTTCTATTGTAGCCCCTTTTGCTACCGGCACAATCGCTATTTGCGATTTACAGAGGCCAATTTAAGACTATTTTGCGATTGGGTCAAGAGAAGGCTGTTACATATTTGTTACTTGGAAATAATTTCCGGCTCCTTATATCATTGAATAGACTTGTATTAGGGAGCAACATTTTCGATTAGAATAGATCTGTTAAACCTTCGATTTTAATGCTCACCAAATTATCGGTTGCAAAGCTAAATTGCATTCGATCCTCTTTTTTTATCGGTTCATTTGAGGACAGATCTTTCATATAACGTTTTTGCACTACACGATCATGTGTTTCTTGTAGATTTAATTGTATATATGGTGCCACGCGCATGTCTAATGATTTGCCCATATTCGCTTCGGTTAACTCTGATCCTGGTACAATAATTTGAAACATGAAACGCCCCACTGACAAACAGAATAACATCTGCGGCAAATCTGGCGAATTTAGATCTGATCGTCTCCGGAACAACTGCGCGAATGGCCGGGCGATAACCATTTCTGTTTCTGTTACGTTGGCTTTAAATAAATGTCGGACTTCAGGGTATTTTTCGGGTTCCTGCAATATCTTAAACGCAAGTGCATAATTTGAAATGTCCTTTTCTGGCATTATTCCCAAAGCCATTTTTAAAAGGGACAAGTAAACATTATCTGGGCGATATATTTGTGAATCCAGGTTAATTTTTGCCTGGCCACTCTCCATATCTACTTTAAAATCCTCCCCTTCACGCTTTTGAAAAACATAAAATGCTTCAGGTCCGATTTTTTTCACTCCAACCTGGCCAGAGCCTGACTCAAAACCAGGTGCCTTTCGCTCCGTTAAAAGATGATCAAAGGTCCTTGCAGTTCCTAAAAAACAAGACAAATCAGTTTCCCGTGTGCCGAAAAGTCTATTGCAGGTATCGCATTCATCATGACTATAGTAGTTATAATTGCCTAAAAGCTTCGACAGCATGTGCGTATTTTCCTTAAACTTTGTCTCCTGGCGAGATCTTTTACAAAAACGACAATGAGTAATGTCCTTTTTCAAGCGCCTGGCTTCCTTCAGATTTTCTTCTAATGATCCTTGGTATACATAAGGGTCATAAGACTGTCGAAAGGTGTCTGCAATCTGCCTATCCTCTTTGGCTATATATACAAATGTCTTTTCCATTAAAGGTCAATTATGTTTTCGGATGTTCAGATTCGGTATACTCAAACTTTTTCATGTCTGTGAACCAACCGAGAGTTTTGCAATCCGTTAAAATATCTTGCTCATACGCTGACGGAAATTGAATTTCTGGCAAATAGTAAAAATAGAATCCTTGCATAAACCCAGAGGTCCCGATTGTTAACAACTTACTTGGCTGATAGCCATCGTGAATTAAATGTGCGGCTGCAGCAATTTCTAAAAATCGTGGAAGATATTGAGGAATAGCTCTTGATTTATGGAGCCAAAGAAAAAGAAAAGCTGTGTTTCCAATCTTTTGATAACGTCGGGCCATATAGTCTGGCCCCTTTTCGGCATTATCCTGAACAAAACCCAAAAAGCTTTTTCCCAGAATCCGACGTTCAAATCGGTTCAGGGATAATAAGTCAAGGGACATATCCTTTGCCCAATCTGGTTCAGCGCGAAGTAGTTCATTTTCTACCAGTTTGTCAATGAAATAGCTGAACTTATCCGCTGCCTTTTTTTGTTTTACCTTTTCTTCTGCTATAAATCCATCCCATCCCCCGTTTAGGTCGAGGTATACTCCGGAGGCTGTACTGTCAGTCAACTGCGTTGAAAATTTACGTTCATTGCGCAAATAATGGGCCAGCAGGTCTGCCTCGGTTCCTGATAAAATAAGCCTGGGTATAATTGTTGGATCGGCGTCCGGGTCACGAGAAAAAAATTGATTAGCAGTATCAACATCGAAATCGTCCTCGGGACCTGGCAATAAATAAGCACTTTTTCCAGCCAAAAGCTTTTCGCGGCTATTCAAATATTCTATTAAATCAGGAATTGTATCCAACTCACCTATCAATTTCACGAAGGCTTCTTTGTCCATCACAGTGACATAACCTCCTGTATTTGTTTCTGTGTGAAATGGATAAAAACGAACCATTTCACCTAAGTTGACTATTAACCTTATAATGTGGGGGTGCTTCTCCTTTTCAAAGCGTTCCTCCGGACGATCAGGGTGCCGAATGAATATATCCCGTTGTCCATATAATTTACGCTCAGCACCATACAACTGAGAGGTCGCCTTCTCCAAAGTATTGCGAAAATATCGGTCATATTTTCCGTTGAATTCATAGTTTTTTACTGAGATTAATAGGCAGGTATCCCGAAATAATATCATCAGGTCAACAATTTCCTTACGATCCCCAAATTCATCACAAGGGCCTGGATAGCACCAATATTTAAGATAAGTTTTGTAGGCGAGATTATTCACAAACTCCTCTCCGAGATTGCCTTTATCGATTTCGTCCTTCAAATTGTCCATGATCTAAGATAAGAAAAATTGTAAATTAGCTCGTATGAACAGAACTGACAAGACTGTGGCCTTTTCATGGTTTGATGATGAGAAGGAATACGGCATCATTGCCGCAATCAAATCGGTGGATGAAGATTTTATTATTGAAAATATGGAATCGACTACATATGTCGGATTTACGTATGAAATTGGCGTTACCAGTCATCCTGCCTTACCTGAAGAAATTACGGTAAATTTCGAAGGAATGACATTTATAGTTTTCTTGGGAGATTGCGCACTTGGCGTCGTTCGGAATAGTTATTGGAGTGAACTGCCAGACGAGGGCTTTTTTCAGCATCTAAAAGTTAATGTACTCGAAATATTACTGCTCAACGGAGATGAAGGGGTATACCATTAAGTTTCTACTTAGTGGTATGGTCAGCCCCTTGTATTATATTAATTATCTTTTTTATCAGCGTTATTCTTTGCTTGATTTTGCTCTTGAATTTTCAAAAACTCAATTTCGGTTTTTAGATCAATCACTTTCTGGCGTTGCGCCTGATAATTTTTTGAACTTGGGCGAATGCCATCCAATATATACTGTTCCTGGTTTAAACGCTTTTGTATTTCGAATTTTCTCATTATGTTAAAGTGAATGGTCAACATACGACCAATCAGGTTAAAATTACGCAATTTACTCGGTTCCAAGATCACCTTCAACCGATGATCCTTTTGACGATTGATCCATGGCTAATGCGATTTCCAATTCATCTATTGCTTTACTTTGACGCTCAAGCTCCTTTCGTAGCTTTTCTATAACGGCTTTATTGATTAATGCCTTATCATTTCCGAGTTTATCAAGTCCATAATAATATTGAACACGCCCGGCTAATCCTTTTATGCCATCAATCAAAGACACTTCTTCCTCGTTTAACATTGTTGGCAGTGACTCGCGCCAACTTTCGAGATTGGCCCAATCAGTTTCTAACGTCTGGGTGTACAACAAAAGGCCCATCATAAGATTAGCTGTTTCGTGAATAGTTGCACCCGACTTATGCCATGGATCTTTTCCCCTGAATAAATAGGCTGACCAGGTATGGTCCCTGGAATTGCCTATTTCTTGCAAAAGGCGGATGGCCGATTCTAAGTCCGTCAATGGTCTTAGTGCTCTTGGTGCATTGGCGCGATTCTTCCAGATCTTTAAAATAAGCTCCACGCATTCCTTTTCAAGCGCTTTTTTTGACTTGCCTTCGGCCAACTCTGCTGTTTTCATCAGTTCTGCCAAATGATATGAGAGCCAATGCCCTAAAACATCATGTGATTGCTCCTGACCAAGTTGCTCAACGATTTTCCGGCCTAAGTTTAAAATCTCCTTCGACTGTTTTGACGGTTCCATCAGATTCAATTAAGTATATATTTTTAAATTCAATATCGAGACGTTCATCATTCTTTGAATATGACCGCCGGCTCTCATCCCTATCAACTTTAATTTCTACCAACAGACTAAAATCGTGGTCTTTCAAATAATTTAGTATGACTCCAGGGCTCACACTTAGCCTTTGCCCATCAGTTTCAATATTGTGATAATCAGGATACGGGGTGCTGTCATCCCAATTTTCGAAGTGCGCAATACTGTTAAGTTTTCCGTCCCTCACCCAACGAAAATCTTTTGAAAGCTCGAACTTACCCCATTTCATAAATAAATCGCCAACCTTTAAATAATGCTGTTTTATATGATTAGCCAGTGGATCGAGTCTGTCATGGACTTCGTTACGCCCGCCTACGTCATAATACCATCCCTTTAGCACAAAGCCGTCTTCATTGATCTCATGACTGTCTTCATCTTCTTCCGGTAGTTTATACCGATGTAAGGGCATGTCGTGCAAAGCATAAAGCAGTGATTGTCCTGTCATTTTTCTTACCAAAGCCGAGTTAAGATGAACAGTTTCGTAATAAGACCCGTAAGTTAATTTAATAATGGCCGCTACGGTTAAAAAACCCGTAGCGGTTTGGAGAAAGCTAAGAACATGATCATTGTTAATCGACTTTTCCCAATCATCGGGTCGTTCAGAACGGTGCAAAATGGGATCGATTGGTGTGACGTCCCTTAAATCAAAAAGCCATAGCTGGTCGTATGTCGTATTCCAATCTTCGAGCCATTCTTTCAGGTTCGCGGCACTTTTTCCTGCGGAGGAAGATTCTTTAACCAAACGAGTCGCTACACAAAACATCGCGTGAAACTCGAAATAATGCCTCAGCTTTTCTACTTCTGGAATATCGCCATGGCTATTTGATGTGGAATTATAAGCGCGATCATTTGTATCTACGTGATCATCTTCATTAACATCTCCGTTATAGTTCCAATCTCCAGTGATGACCTCATTGGCTCTGTTTGCAATGGTTAAATAAGGAATGTCGAAAACCTGGCAAAGTGGCTGATACCAATATGGTATGGTATCGGTGGTGTCAAATCGGAATTTTAAGTCATTTGGGGAAATAAGAGAACTTGCCTTGATTCCTATTTTCTTTTGGCCGGGTTTGGGTTTTAAAGCAAATTCGATTTCTAATAGCTGTTCCGCTGAATAGGTGCCGGAATAGGTTGACTGAATTGAAAGACAAAATTGCTGTATATGATAAATAATAAGGGAATGGGGTAAACTTTTGTCCTGTAAAGATTGAAAGGCGACCGCGGCAAATTGTTCGATGTCATTTAATTTTTCTTCTGCGGCTTTTTTCATGAAAATCCATAGCCACAATTTTGCGGACATCCAGTAAAATGTGTAAGGCGTGTGCTGAAATGGAATAGCAAGTTTGTCATTCTGCAAGGATAGCAGTGGCTGCAATAAGGAAAGGTCACCCATTCTTCCTGCTAACCGAAGTCCGTGAATTGTGCGCCAACGAAGCTCTTTTCTTGGGTGACCCAGAATATACCTAATTAGTCCAGCAGCCGCATTTTGAGAATCATCAGAGACATTAAATTTTTCCTCCCATAGGTTAGTTTGCCAATCTAACGGCATTTTGGCGATCCATCGATTCAGAACCCATTCGATAATTGAAATAAGTTGATCCTCTGTTAAACTCAATTTTGTAAATTTTGCAAGGTGATAGATCATTTCTGCATCCATCCGCTCAATATTTTTGGAGAGAATGACCTTGATAGCTTGCGCAAGCTGATCGTCCGTTGCGTCAAAAAGGTTCGCTATTTTCTTCAAACCTGGAATATTATATAAATCCTGATGCTCAATATATGCCGGAAATACACGTTGCAAATAAGGAAGAAAGTTTAGTAATTTCCATTCAGGGAGTCCAGGGTGATCTTTCCAGAGTTCTAATGTATCTTTAAGTAATCGCTCTCTGTCATAATTTCCAATAATGTCGTTCTCCAACTCACTGACAAGATTTAAGAAGGGCAGAAATTGTCCAATACTGCAGGCTTGCCGCATCGCCAGTAAATAGTCTAAAACTGAACCTTCTTCCTTCGTCAACCATCCTGCAATATTTTTATGAAGGGACGGAATATCAGCCCAATCTATGTCAGGTATCGAAATGCCTGATTTACCCGTTAAATTTATGACCTCTCGGAAATCAGTTTCTTCGTAATCACTGGCATCTAAACACGATACGCTTTCATCGATATCCTTATAAAGACTATCATCCTTGCAATTTGCTTCTAAAAGCAACCTTTTCAAATTTTCTAAAATATTACGCTGAAGGTATTTAACGGATTCGAACTTTATTAATCGATAAAAATAGCGTCCTAAAGCAGAAAGTGCTGAAGACTCTTTTAGGTTTTCTTTATCAATCAAAACCTCCAGTTGCCGGTTAAATTCATCGCTATAAACTCCAGCGGCCAATAGGAAAACTGCATGTGTCCCAGGTTTTAAAAAGCCTCTCCTAATTGATGGTGCAATGGAAGTAAGTAGGTGATCTTCTATCTTAACCAAATTAAGATGATCCCAACGTGCCAATGTTGCCCAAACGCCGAAGTGGTCAAGCGCCGCCAAACCACCGATACTTTCCCGCCACGGAAAATTATCCCAGGCGCGTAAACGACTATGAGCAAAGTGTGTAAAATGAGCGTAATCAAAGGAGAGCTTAGGATATCTTCCTGAAATTGAATTTGCGAGTTCACCAATGAATTTAACCTGCTCAAATCCTTCCAAATCCATTTCTCCAACGGTTTCGATCATTCTTTTGAAGTAAGCCCCACCCACAGTTTTGTCCAATCTTCCGCCTATCCGAACGCAACGGAGATAATCATCAATTTTGGCTCCGGCACCTGTTTCTGAATTGAAGATCTTGTCTGCCGCATCTTTTAGTAGATTAAGAGCCACCAAATGCCCAGATGAATTGCGTGAAAGAGTGGTTGCAATATCAAGCCTGACACCTATTGCATTTTCCTTCATTGAGAAACAGGCTAACAAAGCATCACAAAAAGCGCTTTTAGCATTTACGAAAAAAAGAATATCGCTAAAAATTGCCGCATAATGCTGATTAAAGTAAACCAGCTCCCTATTATACCGATAACGTTCATAATTTCGGTATTGAATGTTAGGATATTCTTTAAAAACAGCTAAAAAACTATCTTCAGATATTTTACCTGCAAGAAACCTCGCCCGAGCGGCATACAAGGTTATAATAGGACCGAACAAAATGTCCGCACGCTGGCGTTCTTCTCTGATCGAATTATCCGGTAAATACTTCTCAGGATCGATCGCCTTAATTTTTGAAGAATAAAAATCTTTTATAGAAAGGGCAGTTTCTGTCAAAGCCGCGAAAAGCGCTTTTGTTTTAAAAATGCGGTCAAGCTTTATTAGTTCTTTATCTTCCCGGTAGTTGGATGCGTAAAACTTTGGAAAATACGAGGGGTTGGAAATTCGTATAGCGCTAATTAAGCCCATTATCTCTTCGACAGAATTTCTTTGCCATGCAAGATATTCACCTAACTCAAGTGCTGCGGCATTTCCCTGAGTACCTAATAATTTACGACCAGCAAAGCCGGCAATAAATTCTTTTGCTACATTTCCTCCATCAATAGGTGATTGACGACCTGAACGAAAATATGTTCTTGTTATATTGATTTTTGCCGGCAGGTACCAATCAAGTTGCAAAATTGCACTTGTCACCTCGCTTTCCGGAGCTTCGCAAAGCATATGTTGTAAAAAACCTCTGGTTGCAGTTGACATCCGATGGTAGTTGTAACTACCCAAAAAATCCAGGCATGATTTAAGGTTCGTCAATCTGCAAAACGCTTCGGCGGCATAGATAAAATCGGTGGAATTCATGCTAGGTTGCTGAACATCACGCGAATTTTGGCGATCACGCCATTCCATCCAGGATTGTGCAGCTTTGAAATGCTCTTTTGCCTCTGGCAGAGTTTCTTTATTTCTTGCGTAAATTGCTGCGCACCTAAAGTGAACTGGGGCGTACCACTTTAAACGATCTGCCTGAATAAGTTTTTCAATTGTTTGTTGATCTCCATATAATGCAGTTAAATCCCCATTTGAAATCAAAGTTTGCTCCAAGAGATCGTTAGTTTTAGCAGCCTCGGCAGCCACCACCTGCATTTTAAGGAAATCAACAGAATTATTTTCGGCTATACTTAAATTCATTGCCGCCATAGTCCGTTCGATGACCATTTCCTTCAAAACAACAGGATCCTGCGGTACTTTAAGGTACTTTCCGTTAAAAACAATGTCCTTTAAAATATCATACCGTCCTGCCCTCCGAAGCATGTTACCTAAATGCCTGCTGGCATAGGCGTCAGATTCAGCGTTCGTTAAAAAGTAATTTGCAACTTCCTGAATTACCTCATTGGTAAACGGGTATTTCCTCTCTAAATAGTCCTCAAAATCCTCATCCGTTAGATTAAAGTTTCCATTGTTCGGTATGATACCTTGCCCAATATCAGTAGCAATATCGTTTAGCACCTCTTTTGTTGTCGATGTTAGAGAAACCAGTGCATCCATTGAAACTGGTCTTGGCAGCGCAATTAAGTACCTTAAAATAGTATCAACCAATAAACTATTTCCAAGTTTAGTTTTTACAAAATCAATATTAAAATTGATGATATCGTCCAAATTTTTTCCATTTGGTTTCAGTGGCTCAATAATCGAATCAATGCCACTTTCTTTATTCACCAAAGCATAAGTTTGTACCCTGGGTATGCCAAAAGTTAGTTCGTGAAATGCCCTGACTTTATCGAAGTCGAGATTTTCAAAAATTGGATTAATGCGCTCAAATGTTTCCTCTTCTGAAAATGGAAGTAACTCGATCGACACATGATTTGGCAGATTTAAAGACGTAAGGCGATAAGTTCGAGTTGTTACTAATAGCCTGCAGTTTGAAGGAAATGTAATCCGTAAAAGATCGAGTACAAAAGAACGTTCCGCCTTTAGGTTAGCGGCAGCGATACTATTGTCAGCCGCATCAATAACTATTACTAAAATCGCTTCCGAATTCTTTTGCTGTAAAATGGCGGCTGCTTCTTTAACCCGCAAACTAAAATCTCTGAAATACACTTCACTTGGCTGACCGGCAGGCAAAAGGAAAAAATCAGACCCAAGTAAAAGTGCCATTTGGTTTGACAGCTGTTTAAGTGCCCACTCCGGTTTGTGTCGCGCGTCATCGGGATCGAGATAAGTACCACCGCCATAACAGTCAAACAGGAGAACCTCGGAACCTTCAGGTAGCTGGCCGCTAAGTTGTTGTACAACGGATGATTTGCCCATACCTGCGCCAGCGTGCAGGCATACTGGTAGCGAACCGGCATTTAACACATTTTCCTTGATTTGACCCAACTGCTTTCTTATAACTAAATTTTTGTGAGGCTCAAACTGTGGTGGTACAGGAAATAATTGCAAGGGTGTTCCTGCATTGAAAACCTTGAGCATGTCAATCATCGTCAACTTGTTATTTTCCCGGTTTTCGGGCATCATTTTTGACGATATTTTAACGTGCAGGGCATTGTAATGATCAATCTGAGTAATAGAATTTACTTTATTAATTGCCCAAATTGTGTCCTCTTTCAAAATTGCTCTCGAACTTGCTCCACAATCTGCAAAGTCCAGTAATGATATAAACAGCGCTACATCCTTTGCCGCCAAACCGGAAGCATTTTTTATTTTTTCAAGGTCGGAAAGAAAAGTTTTGTCGATCTGAGATTTGAGTTTAGCGAATGGCGGCAAACTCCCATCACTAGTAACAATCACTTTTACAGCAGCTATAATATTTAACACCTCTATCGCCACCGGACGGTTGCTGACCAGCTTCAACGTCAATTTTTTTTGAACGGCGATTTCGCCAAACGCCGAAATATGTGATTTAAATACATCACCTAAGCGATGTATAATTGATCCCGCAGATCCAGCTTTTTTACCCTGACAAATTCGGGCAATGGTCCAGGGCATCGTCGGATGGCGAGTACTGTATTTAAGTTGAGAAAATACCAGTTTATTATAGTCTTCAAATTTCTCGCCGCCAAAATATTCTCCTACATCAACCCCAAGAAGTAAGTCCTCGTCAGGATCCAAAATCTTGGCATCTTCGGGTGCAGCACCTTCAATGGTTATTGCTTTTAGGCCATCTTGATTAAAATTGAATAACTCCAATGATTTCCGGATCGACCACAAAATATGGAAATCATCTCCTGCTGAGGACTCGGGGCCATCTGGTGTTTTTTGTTTTTTTGCCATCACAAGGATTTAGGATTTCAAAAATAATAAATATTGTAAGTGCCATTGAAATAGTATTAGACTAATAATAAACAATATTAGATAGATTTTATAGTGTGGCACAATTGTTAAGAATCTAAAAAACTATAACTCCGGCTAACAACATTATAGCATATAGCATTATCAAAACTTATATTTACACTTATGACTTTGGTTTCCCTTATAAGTGGTTACGGATATCCGGTAATAATTAGTGATAGGGCTGTTTCAACACCCGGTCAACTTCAAAAGGTCGTTTTACCAACCACCAACAGAGAAACGTTAACAGAAACCCCGGTCTCGGAGTTTAATGTAAAGTCACTGATTGTGCAGGATATTTTAAGCGTCAGTTTTGTGGGCAATTTTACCATATTAGAACAGGGACATAGCGAAATATTAGATTTCTTTATGCACAGAAGCGTTACAATAGCAAACCTAACGGAACTGTTGGATACACACGAGTTTGTTAAAAGCAAGGACTGTGCATGGCTTTTCGTTTTAGGCGGGCCGGAATTTTCGAATAATCAAACTCAGGTAATAAGAATTGGAAATTGGATCCATTATGATGAGCGTCACAATTTAGATGTTCATTCAGCTGGAAGTGGTGCAAGAGAATGGACAGAGCACTTGATAGAAAATATCACCAAGATAGAAGAAACTCATCCGTCAGTTACACTTTGTAAGCAACGTGCATTGCTTATTTGTATGTCTTTTATTGCTCGTGAGCGTGCCAATACCAATCAGTTAATGGACGGATGGGGTGGCGGTTTTGATGTCATATACTACGAGGGTGGCAGGTTTCATCGCATAGATCCGGTAGCTTATATATTTTGGGTAGTCAATATAAAAACGATAGATAAGTTCACAGTAGTTGCTTTAATTGACAATAGTTACGTTAATCAAAACGTGATTGTGCGAAACTTGACTATTGGGGAGTTTAAAATACATTATATCAGACAATTAAATGACCGAAGTATAAATCCGGAAAATTTTCCTTTTTGTGCTTCCCGAGATGCCATCTCCTGTATTCATCTGATTGATGATGATGGCGTTATTGATGATGTGGTGATTTTGTACAGAAATCCTGATGACACATCTCCAGCGCTTTATTTCACAACATTCAAGGATGGAAAGTTCGGAATTCAGTTCGATGAGTTGTATATTAAAGCCTTAAAAGCTTCTATAAAAAGCTACACACAATAGAGGTTTTCACGTTCTTTAGTATAATTATTTGTTTATAGGTATAGAAACTGATGGCAAGGGCCGATCAGGCAGACTCCTGATGTAGGAGATAATTCTGGTTTCCTTGAGTATGTCATAATAAAACTTTGATAGAGGCCTTTTGATAAAGTCCTTTGTTGAATAATAATTACCAACAAAATGTCTGTATAAATCATCTTTGGTGGGAAAAAGATATTTGCCGTTTGGACTTTTTTGATTCCAATAACTTTCAATGAGGCGTTTAGAATCCTCGGTTGATCGCCTAAATAATTCTTCGGCGATATCTGAATGATAAGGATAAATCTGCCCTATACAAAAAAGCGATTGAGTTGCCTGTGCTCTTGAAACATGAGAGGCATCTGCCTTTGGGTTTTGTTTGAAAATAATTGGGACGTTGGGCCGTCTTTGCGACAAAAACGCTTTAACGGTTACTCCAGTGGTGAAATTAAATACTTGCTCATAGCCTTCGACATAAGGATGGCAATGCGTGTTTATGGTCATTTCCTTATCACCCTTAAAGGTCTGATTACAAAGACTGCAGCTCGGAACAAGGTTATAAAAGCTAATACCTAAAAATGGGTATCTTGCTTTAGAATAAAAATGATCGAATTCAGGCCGGGCAATTTCATCGACTTTTATTTTTTTGCCGATTGGGTTGTCAATATTAATTGTGAATGTAAATGACCGATTACAATATGGACAGGTATTAACGGATAATTTCTTCGCTAATTGATAAGCGTTATACCTAAATAAATTGGGCTGTTTTTGAGTAAAGTCACCATAATCCCATACATATTTTAAGCCTTCAAGAAAGTGATTAAAGTAGCTGTCATAAGTAAATTGCTTCTTTTTAACAGTTCCGTGGCGCAGGAATTCTGATTTAATCGTATTTACAAGGTTATCTATATCTTGCGGAGTTCCTTTCAGAGTTATGTCGAAATTTGATTTTAATATATTTATGATATTCAGACAATCCTGATAAAGTCCGACAGTGTGAAATTGTGTTTTGTTTGGCAGAAGAAGTTTTTGAGTGCTTTTTTTGCTGAACTTGTTAACGGCCAACGCAACTTTACTTTTAGGAAATCTCCTTTGACTCGACAAGCGATTCAATTCTGAAAAATAATCTTCAACTGCCAATAATTTTGCGAATGTTAACTGGTTAAGTTCATTGTAATGCTCATTTGCAAGTTTATTTAAAGGAAGAAACTTCAAGTCTATCATAATTCAGGATTTATTTCGTAATACTCGTTATACTGTTCAAATAAGCGACTTTGCACCCATGGCTCACCGATTTGGGAAATTATACTAAGGACTTGTTCCTGATTATATTGTTGAATATTCTCTTTACTTTCAAAGAAGTCAACCAAGTTATAAATGATTCTTTTTGCAATTTGCCCAATATGTGCACCTTCCAGGAAGAAAGAATCCGCAAGCAACTCATGCACATTAGCGCCAAACGTGTACTCTGGTGCATCAGCGACGACACAATTACCTTCTGCCGGTTCACGATTAAATGGTAAAAGCTGACCTTCTATTCCCTTTTTCAAAAACAAAAGGTTTCCGGATGGAAGATCACTGGCAATAAATGGTGAATGACTTGTAAGTACAAGCTGAACTTTATAATCCTCGCAAAATATGATTGGAAATATTGTGTTAATATAATCCAGAAATTTAACTTGCCATTTGGGATGAAAGTACAGTTCACCTTCATCTATAAAAATCAATAGATTCTTTTTTTGAAGCTTAGACCCTGCAAAATTACGATGGTCAATAAGATAATAAAATCTTGAAAACAACGTCAAAAATCCAAACTCGCCGGAACTCATACCTGGGAAGTTAAAGTTCAGATAGTTGGTTGCGTAGAGCGTTAATTTATAATGATCGTGGATATCCAAAGCCCTATCGTCAATCTTAAGTCTAAACCCTGAGGAAAAATCAGTGCTACTCTCAAAAACATCGCTCAGCATCCGATCGAAGTCACTGAAAAGGCTAAGAGGTCTGGACAAAGATGTATCGCCAAGTCCGATACCTCGTTTATTATTAATTTGCACTTCTTCTAAATGTGCAAAATCAATAAGGCTATTAAAATTATTTATTCCCTTTTCAACATCAAACAGGTTGTATAGCTTTTCAAAAATTTTAATCCTGTAAGCTGGATATTGCTTATGATATTGCCTGGTTGTATCACTTTCGCTTAATAAATAATTTAGAATAAAATATTCAAAATAGTTCAGTTGGAACTGCGCACGAAAGCTTACCTGTATGTTTTCTTGAGTCTCAGTTTTTTCTAACCAAGATTTAATTAGCTGGAAAGTTGCTTTACCTATCTTAGAACGTTGCGATTTAAATACCGCCAATTTGTCCTTTAAGTCAGCCCTTGACGTCCTGTTGTAAAAGACATTTATATATTCGGGTAACTTAAATGGAAGCAAGTTTTTAAAGCGTAACGCAAACGAAAGTCTTCGGCCATCCTCTTGAAAGGCATGTGCGACAGATTCTGGTACATTTACCTTAGCGTTTCCTTCTATTCGATTTAAAAAATCTTTTAAATCTTGCCTGATGAGAAAATTGGTGCTAATATTTTTTAACCCATTATAATTATATTCAGGTTTGTTATCAAAAACATTTGAATAGTATATCACTTCGAAAGGAAAATGATAAAAATCATCCCATGTTAATTCTTGACATTCATGAATCATCGGGGTTTTTCCGTTGTCAAAACCTTGTAAAGTCAAATTCTCGTTTGGCTTCCAATCGCGACCGGCAACAATTTGAAATGGGTATAAAGGGTCTTCTAATGAATAAACTGCAATATCCCTGAATTCATTTTTAGGATATTCCATATAATCCGGGTGCTGACTGCTTTGAAAAGTCAGATATTGAATTAGCGTACTCTTACCAGCCCCGTTTTCGCCTAAAACAGCTTTGACGTCAGTAAACGTACCATTAAACAAACCAGCAATATTCTGATCGTTTGTGGTGACACTAAGTATGGGGGCTCCATATTCTTTGTTCTGAAAATTTGCCGTGAATTGGAATTGATAATTCGAACTTAGATTGAAACCTTGTTCGCAGATAGTTCTGTATTTATGTATGTATACAAATAGCAGTTGTGCTTTCATCGAAAGTTTAGGATGTGACATCGCAATATACAACACTTCTACATTCCTCGCTTCAGATTTTAGATAATGGATCTCCCGATTCAATAATCAGACAAATGATACCATCTAATCTAATTATCTCAAACATTTGTAAACTCGGAAATAATTAATTTTGATGTGGCGTGATTTTATAACCGCCTTATAACACTCCGTTAATCTCGGTTTAATTGAAATCTATGAGTAAGTTACAAGAAATTGAAAGTGAGTTATTAGCGGTCAACGACGCGGTTTTCCAAAATGTTTGCGACGCCATTCTTTTTGTAATTGAAAGGAACGCTGAAAATATAAGCAGAACTGGCAGCCAGAAAGGCAAGCAAAAAACTATAAAAGGTACTCCGGACGCCTATTTTACCTACCCTAACGGCAGATACGGATTCATTGAATACACAACAAAATCGAAAAAAGACAGCCCTTCTTCTTTCCTAGCTAAAGTTCGAAATGATTTAACCAAATGCCTGGATGAAACTAAAACCGGAATTCCGGTAGCCAAGATTATTAAGATAATTTATTGTCACAACAGTACCTTAACACCTGCTGAAGATGCGGAACTAACTTCTATCTGTAATGAAGTCGGGGTTTCCCTTGAATTAAAGGGTATCGATCAGATCGCTTTATTACTTATGGGCAGGGCTGCTTATGCAGCTAAGATGTTTTTGGGGATAAATATTGATACAGCTCAGGTTATTCCGGTAAATCAATTTATACAGGAATACGAGGCATCAGGATTTGCAACGGTCTTGAGCAACCAGTTTATAGGGCGACAAAATGAATTCGATCAGCTAACGGAGGCTGTCCAAAGAAATAAAATATTTATTTTAAAAGGTCCGCCAGGTACCGGTAAGTCTAAACTTGCCGTAGCGTTTTTGCAAGCTTATCAGAAGGAAAATCCGAAAACTCAAATATTCTGTATCTCTAACAAAAATGCGCCAATATTTGATGACCTACGCACATATTTGAAAGGGGATGACGATTTTCTCCTATTTATTGATGACGCAAATCGCCAGGCCGGAAACTTGAGGAGCCTGCTGCCAATGTTAAATGAACAAAGAGCTGGCAAAATAAGGGTAATCATTACTGTCAGGGACTATGCGTTCGACGAAATTTATCACACCTGCAGAGAATTTCAGCCAGTGACCGTGGATATTCCTAAGCTAACAGATGAAAAGTTGACGGAAATTCTTAAAAGCCCTGATATCAACATCCAGTCGCCAAAATATATAAACCGCATACTAGAAATTGCCGAAGGTAATCCAAGGTTGGCTATCATGGCTGCTAAAGTGGCTAATGAAAGTCAGAACCTTATGAAACTTCATGATGCTTCAGAAATTTACGATCAGTACTTTCAGAATGCTATTCCGGATCATAGCCTTTTTGATAATAAAGTCCTGATGAAAGCAATGGGACTCATTTCATTTTTTAATGCCATCGATCTGACGAATTCTGCGTTGATGAATGATTTGATGACGACCGCCAATTTTGAGGGGCATCAATTCAAGGAAGCGGTTGATCACCTGGAACGTTTGGAATTAGTTGAAACGTCAGTTGATTTTACGATTGTAAAGGTCAGCGATCAGGTTCTGTCCACATTCTTTTTTTACAAAGTCTTTTTCAAAGACAACATCCTCGATTTTGGTCATATCCTTAAACGTTATTTCAGGAATTACACGAACAGGGTTAAGGATTCAATATTACCCGCGAACAACACTTTCGGTTATGAGCGAGTCTTAGAAAAGATAACGCCTTCGCTAAACGATTTTTGGGAAGAGAATCAATCAGATCCGGAAGTAGCATTGAAATTCCTGCAAACTTTTTGGTTCTATCGTTTTGAAAATGTCTTTGCATATCTCTGGGAGCAGATTGAGGCGTTGCCAAGGGTCGACCCTGATTTTGTTTACGATGAGGATCAAAAAGAAAAGATTACGAGAATGCCTGCTCCCTATCTTGATCTTTTGGACAACTTTTTCCCCTACAATTTACCTCAAACAGATACAGCACTTGAATTGAGTTTTGAATTTGTAAGAAAAAAACCAAAGCATTTTACGACGTTTATAAAGTCTTTGCAGGAAAAATTTGTTTTTAGCCACGATGACCATTACACGAGATTTAGCCGCCAGCAAAAACTTTTCAGCCTGATCTACGAAAATTTTGAAGATCAACTGTACAACGCGGCATTCTATTCGCTTGCGCCGAACTTTCTAAGAATGGTTTACCGCGTACATACTGCTTCCCGCAAAAAAAATACAATATCCTGGTACCATTATACCATCCCATTATCAGCACCAATCAAAACATTCAGAAGAAAAATTTGGAGCTTGGCAAAAAGCAAATTCAAAGAATACCCTTTACAGACGGAAGCTTTTGTCGATAACTATTTGTACACTTCACCTGATTGGGAAAAGCCAATAGCTGTTTTTGACCTACCTTATTTACTGGCTATTTTTAAAAAATTCAAGCCTGCTAATTTTGTTCATTGTTACCTGGTTGAACAGGCTATCTGGTGGTTTAACAGGCTGGAAATAAGCACTCCCGAATTGGACGCACTAAAGCCAATATTTAAAAATGAAACTTACCGCCAATTTCGACTGCTTAAGTTTGATCACTTAAAGGATAAGACCGAATATGATTACGAAGATTACGATGAATACCAAAAACTTAAAGAATCGGAGTTAAGAACAACATCGTTATTTACCTCACTGTCTCAGTTCAAGTTGTTCTATAAACGCTATTTGTTTATTCGTGAGTGGCGTTGGCAGAAAAGGCACTCTGACTTTACTGAACCTTTAGACCTGATCCTGGAGGCCAATTTTAGAGCAAATCCAGTTATTGGCTGGGCGATGATCAAATATATTATTAAAGAGGGAAACACCGCAGAAATTTATGCCTGGCGACTGATCAATGCCGCCTTGGAGCAGGCTAATGTGCGAGAGGCCAACAATTTCTATAAGCTTTTAAATAAGAATCCTTTTAAGAAGCGTTCCGCCTGGATGATCCTTTATTTTGATTTTTTGACGGGCCGACAAGTAAATAAACAAGCTATGACACGGTTTCTGGATTTTTTGGAAACCACTAATGAAGATAATTTCTATATCAGGGTTACTGCCCTCAATAAATATTTGGAAATAGATCCAGACTTTTTCTTAAATACTCTACGCATCATAAACGGGAAAATCGAAAAGCTGGGCTTGCGATGGACTTTTGAACATCATGTATTTGAGAACTATTTCGAATATTTTCGAAAGGACATCAACGTTCTTCAAAAAGCTTATTTGTTACAGGATGACCTGCAAAACAGTTTCGATTTCAATTGTAAGTCATTATTTATATTGGTTGATCATTCGCCGACATTCCTTAATACCTACATCGATTTTGTTATTGGTGAACGACAATATGTAACGAGCCGGGAATACTCAAATCTGAATCATATTTGGGAGCGACAAAATGCAGAGAAATTAATGGAGGATGCCTTTATATTGGTAGAAAGCAAAGCCCTCATTTCAGTTAGCAACAGTATTCTAAATGCCTTTTTTGAGCAGTTGACCGAAGCAATGAAGATACGGGCGTTGAATTTTCTCAAAGCTATGCTTAAAAAATACTCGGCGCAATCATCAAAAGTGGTTTTGATTATGGAAATTGTGCATACAGGTTTCCGAAATCGCCAAAAAGAGTTTTTAAGCCTGTTTTTATCCGTTAATAATGACTTGGAGCTTTTTAAAAAGATTGATTGGGTAGAAACTTCCTATTTTGGACCAGCCAGGGTTAATGTCAATGAACTTCGTGCCGCTAATTGGCAAATTGTGTTGGATAATCTGAATGAAATAAAAAGGGGTGCTTACAAATTTGCAAATCATAAAGTTTTTGTGATGAGTCAAATTGATCATTATAAGAAGTACGCGGAAAAAGAACGGCGCGAAAGTTTTATGAGAGATGACGATTGAGTTTATCCTACATGTTTAGGTAAATAAACAGACTATGGTAAAAATCGTCCATCTAAATTTCAAACTCCTTAAAGCACACCATCCAGAAATTTGAAACATTGCTGTAAGTAATTCGGTTCGCATTATTTAGAGGTCATTCCTTTATAGGATCTAAAAAAACTTGATTAAATTCATCAGTAAAATAATCAATGTATGGAAATTTATGGCGCTCCTCTTCAGAGATTTTTCCGGTCTTCAACCTTTCAAAATACTCGATAAACCCCAAACTGAATATAAGCTGCAGATCAAGCTCCAACTGATTAATCGAATATGTCTTGAAAGGAAACTCAATCATATACTCTCTATCAATTCCATTTTTTATCAACTCTGCTTCAACACCAGCTTTAATTACATCGTCTGTGTCGGGTCCCCCCGCAAACCAATCCTCTAAAGTCACAACTAACGGGATAAACTTTTTAGAATTCATATACTTCAGGCCAGGAATCAAGTTATCCTTGTAATTGGCATATACTTTATAGAGCTGAGTAACAGCGCTCACTATAAAGCCAAGGTCCTCCGTTAATGTGTCCTCAAAATCCGTGATATGCTGGAGTTCCACTATTGTTTTTAGGGACGTCGCCAATTAAATGGCTCTATTTTGGCGGACTGATCATCCAATATCTCGTTTTTGCTGTTGTAGCTCAAAATCATGGGAAAAGATTTGTGACGAATGTTTTAGCTACGGAATCTAGCATGGAGGTAAAAAAGGCAAAAGCTAAAAAATGATATGATGACTCTCGAGGATTTGGAAGTTTCGAGTTATAAGAATTAGTTATCTAAACTTTCAAAGTTTGATATGGATGTATTTAATTTTTTAATTTTAACGGGGTTAATGCAAGAAAGGATAACTGAACATTATCTATTGAAAAGCCCGCATCATTATTTAACAAACCATTTGATATATTAGCGAACCAATACAGGATAACTAATAATTATCATGCAGTCAGTTTACGAGCTTAAGCGCTTCAAGAATTCAAGACATCCAGATCTACTGAATGCGCTTAAGCTATATGTTGATTATACTGAGCCTGCTTTACGAACTGATACAAAGGAAATCATGCATTGCCTTGATCACTGGAATCAGGACTTTGATGATAAGTTTTACGTAGTTGGCCTTTTTCTAAATGATAAGTTGATCGGATTTTGTGAGTTCGCTTATTTCCAAGTTGAGAAGCTCATTATTGTTGATTATTTAGTAATCCATGAGAGCTACCGCAGAAATAATACCTTTTACCAATTTATCGACGAGCTAAGAAATTTGATTAGTAAGCTACGCCTAGAATTTAACTACATAGTAGCAGAGGTAGCCTGCTATCAAGAAAATCTAGAACCACCAGAGTCTTCCAAATTATTGATTAGGTTATTAAAAATGTCTCATTTTGGGGTGATCAAATGTAATTATTACGTCCCCAGGGTTGGTATCCATGATTTTGAGAGCGAGATGCGCTCAATTCTGATGGTTTACTCTGCTAATGAAAGTAATCAAATAAGGAAAGAAACATTTTTTCAAATCGTTAATGCCATATATTTTAAATACTATCAACGCTGGCATAACTTATTCGTTGACGATCAGGAAAAGGCAAAATATACCGTAGAACTTAAAGCGCTCATCGAAAAGATGGAGAAGCAACTCATTCGCAAGAAGACAATAGAAATAAATGGGCTAACAGGACTATTTGCTGTTAACACAAACTTTAGTGAAAATGGGAAGAGCAGAACGCTCTTAAAAGTCGTAACTGGCATTTTTCTTTTTGGGATCTCATTCGCGGCCGTAGCTTTAATATTTGACTTTCTGAAACGGAAACTGGGATGGGATAGCAGTACAACAACAACAATTCTTACAGGCTCGATCGGACTTACTTTATTTTTAGTAGCGCTTCTCTTCGAAAATAGCTCCAATGTCTTTTCCAAAACGTTGGAGAAGATTTTGGAAAAGCTTTAGCATTAAAAGGCCTTAGCAAGAACAATTATATTAGAGGAATGCGTCTTTACGAAAGGTATTCTTCTAAGAATACCATCAAGTTTTGCAAAAGCGCTTGAGAAGGAGGGCCAGCCGGTCAAACGGAAGACAAGAGGTGATAGAACGTGAAAGCGTTTTAAGTCCACTACTTCGAACTTATAGCTTTTTAACAATTGAATAACATAACTTCCGGAAAAGTACCAGATCTTTTCGGTATCGCCATGTGCATCAAAAAAGGTTTCATGATAGACCGCGCTTTGATTGTACCCTCTTTTGAACAACAACTCAAATGTCTTGCTATTTTCAAATTCCAAAACAATATATCCTTGACTTTTCAAAACCCTAGAAAATTCCTTTATGACTCTGATGGGGTCACAATAATTAAGAACGCTACCTACACAAAGAACTAAATCATAGCTTGCATCAGATAAAGGAAGTGCCTCTACATTAGCAACGAGCGCATTTGGCAAATGAGCTATATGCTTGTCTGCGATATCTACATGCAGTATCTGATTTTCATTAAGGCCATAGCTATGGCCAGCCGAGCCAGCATTCAGTATCGCAAATTGTTCAAATCCAGGAATTTTTCTAACAGATTCATGTACAAACGACTCAATAATTCGTTCGGTCTCTAAATGCCACTTATCATCAGCATCTATAATCTGTTCAAGTGAGTTATATCTATTAGCGGTCTCGTTCGGATCAATTCTGTGCATGCACGATAATTATTAGTTATCTTACATTGACTTATTGCACCGCCAGCGAGAAGTTCATCCTTGGATGTTTTTCAGCAAGAATTTGTTTTTGCTTTTCGAGATTAACATGCGTATAAATTTGAGTGGTAACAATCGAACTATGTCCGAGCATTGATTGTATATATTTTATATCTACATCATTTTCCAACAGCAATGTTGCAAACGTATGCCTGAAGAAATGAGGGGTGACCTTTTTAACAATTTTGGCCTTATTTGCTAGGTTACCGACCATAATCCGGATGGACTGGTCGGAAAGTTTATTACCCAAGCGGTTAAAAAGCAGAAAGTCGCCACTTACCACACTTTTATTTTCGGTCAGCTCGCAATATACCTTCAGTGCATTTAATGTATCCTGGTTGCATATTTGGATCATCCGTTGTTTCCCCCCTTTGCCCATGATGATTAACTTACCCGATTCTAAATCCAGGGCATTTCGCCGCAAGTCCGCGATTTCCGACACCCGGGCGCCGGTTGCAAATAATAATTCAATAACCACTATATTTCTTAAAGCCGCCAGATAGGAGTAAGTTGACTTTTTTTTATCTGAAATAGAAGCGTAGATAGATTTCAAAATTGCAACAGATTCTAATAGTGTCAGGGCCCTAGGAAGCAAGACAGGCTCTTTGATCTTGATCTTAACTTTACGTAGCGGATTAGCAACGATATAATCTTCAAATTCCAGATAGTTGAACAATGCTTTTAAAGTTGCAATTTTTCGCTTCACAGTCTTAGGTTTCCATTCCGAGATTTTTTTAAGATAAGCTTTCAGATGTGTCTTATCTATTGCATTGACTACTAAGGGAAAACGTTTCGATTCAATAAAAGTACTAAACTGTACCAAATCAATTTGGTAGCATCTGATAGTCTTTGCGGAAAGGTTTTTTTCGTACTGGCAATGATGAAAAAATTCTGTCATTGCATTTTTAAAAGAAAGCATAATCGTGTAATTGAAGGTGAGTAAAAGCGGAAGATGATTGAATCTTTTACAAGCCGCAATACTAAACCCTTAATACTTCCAAAAGACATTGCTGACATACCCGAGCCTGACTTGGTCACCGAACAACTGCCTATCAAATAGTTTTCAAATCACGACCTTTAAGCAAGCCGCCTCAGATCAGCAAGAATGAGGCGGCTCTTAGATATTAAGTATGTGGAGGCATGGTGTCTGAACTAAGTCATTTAATGGATCTCTGTTACCAGATCATTTCGGCTTCGCCTTACTTTTTTTAGTTCGACCAGCCAGTCTCCATCTTCTGCACGGTAACCTAAAGGTAATAAGATGACGCTCCGTAAGTTTCTACTTCCCAAGTCCAGGATTTCGTCGACCGCTTTAGGGTCGAATCCTTCCATGGGTGTACTATCCACATCTTCGAATGCAGCGGCGATCAGGGCTGTGCCTAAGGCGATGTAGGCTTGACGGGCGGCGGCCTGGTAGTTCCCCTCTTGGCCACGATTGGCTACGATCTTGAGAAGTTGTTGCCTGTAGTTTTCCCAGCCTTCATTTTTAAAGCCCCTGATCTCGTTGGTCAGATCGAACATCATATGAACCCGTTCAGGGGTGATATCATCCCAAGCTGCGAACACCAGCAAGTGCGAACAGTCGGTTATTTGGGCCTGGCCCCAGGCTACCTCCCGGATACGCTGGCGGATCTCGTCATTGGTAATGAGGATCAACTCGAATGGTTGCAGCCCGCTGGAGGTTGGTGTTAACCTTACAGCCTCGATGATGCGCTCGATCTTATCCTGAGTCACTTTTTTTGCCGCGTCGAATTTCTTGGTCGCGTAGCGCCATTGTAATCTTTCATTTAATGCTTCGCTACCTGCTGGTAGCTCTCTTATCTGATCTTTTTGCATGATGTTTATCTTATTTGTTTTCACAAAATTAGGAGGTCACCATGCCTAAGATCGTATACAAAAGACAAGAAAAACAACTAAAGCTTACCGGACCGGGTAATTCTTTTCCGGATGCGCGACAGGGATGTTGGCGTGATCCCTAAATAATTGGCGAGATAACGCTGGGGTATATTTTGGGTCATTTCCGGCCGGCAACTGAGCATCGCTTCGTACCGTTCGGCGGGAGTCTTGGTGATGAAAGCCTCTAATCTATCCTCATAACAGAATACGAGTTTTTCGGTGATTAGCCTGCCTAATCGTTCAGTTTTGTGTGCGGTAACAGGATGATCCAATAATTTTTCCCAGTTCTGCCGGTCAAAGACCGCCACTAAAGAATCTTCTAATGCCTGGATCCCAAGTTGACCAAGCTCCTGACGAATAAAACTTTTATAGGAACTGACGAATTCGTTGGGAAGGGTCACATACGCGGTGATCTCAACGCCATCTTTGATATGAAAAAGTCGCACCGAACCTGATATCAGGAAACCCAGATGTGCACATACCGATCCTACCCTAGCGAAATGGCCTTTTCTTTTGATCTTGATTAGCCTGACGTGACCGTTCAAGATCTCCCACTCCTGGTCACTGAATACCACCCAATTATCGATTTCCTTTCTGAATTGCAGCAGGTGATCATCAGTTATGGGTAAGACCTCGGGACGTTTCATGTTCATTATTTTCAAACAAAACTACCGGAAGCCGTTAAATTTCATTTCAGCGCATTGTAAATTGTTAGCATGCTAAGTGCCTACTCAGGTAGGGTGCGGTACGGCTTTCATTGCTCTTGACGATCGCTGAAGGCTCACCTTCAGCAACGATCCGGCCGCCGGCTTCGCCTGCGCCAGGCCCGATATCGATCACCCAGTCGCTGGCCGCGATCACTTCCATGTCATGCTCCACCAGGATGACCGTATTGCCGGCACCCACCAGGCGGTTCAGCTGTAATAATAAGCGCTCCACATCTGAGGGGTGCAGCCCCGTGGTGGGTTCGTCAAGGACATACAGCGTTTGACCATGCTGGGCGCGCTGCAGTTCTGTGGCCAGTTTGATCCGCTGCGCTTCGCCGCCCGAGAGTTCGGTTGCGGGCTGCCCCATTCGCAGGTAACCCAGGCCAACTTCACGCACGACCTGCAGGGCACGGCTGATCGCCGGTTCTTCATCAAAGAAGTTGGCCGCCTCATCTACGGTCAGGCCCAGCACTTCTGCGATATTTTTGTCCTTATAGGTAACTTCTAATGTCTTTGGGTTATAGCGGGTGCCGCCGCAGGTCGGGCAAGGTGTGTAGACACTTGGCAGGAACAGCAGTTCGACCATGACCATCCCCTCCCCTTCACAATGCGGGCAGCGCCCTTTGACGACATTGAACGAAAAGCGGCCGGCATCGAACTTGCGCGCTTTGGCCATGGCCGTGGCAGCAAACAACTTACGGACATGATCGAACAGGCCGGTGTAAGTAGCGAGGTTGGACCGCGGTGTACGCCCGATCGGCTTCTGATCGACCACCACCAGTCTTTTGATGTTTTGTATACCACTGGTGATCTGACCGCCCAGCGTTTGTACCGGTGTGTCTTCCAGCGGATCCGCCTCACTATCGCCGGTGATCTCCAGCTGCAAGCCCAAATGCTGAGCCGCCAATTCTACCAGGACCTGGCTCACCAAACTGCTTTTCCCGGAGCCGGATACACCGGTTACGCTGGTTAATACGCCTAAAGGAAAAGCGACATCAAGCTTCTTTAGGTTGTTCCTGCTGACGCCTTCCAGTTTAAGCCATGCTTTAGGTTTCCTGCGGTCGTTGGTGGTTTTGTGCCTGTTAGGCCTGTCGTCATAGATATAGCGGCGCGTGAGCGATCCCTTTACATCGCGCAGACCTTCTGGTAGGCCGCTGTAGAGAATATGACCGCCTTTCTCACCCGCTGCAGGGCCGACATCCACGATCCAGTCGGCATGCCGGATCACATCGATCTCGTGCTCAACGACGAATAAGGAATTACCGGATGCTTTTAATTTATCCAATGCACTTAGCAGTGCCTCGGTATCGGCCGGGTGCAGGCCTGCCGATGGCTCGTCCAGCACGTAGACCACACCGAAAAGGTTCGAGCGCACCTGCGTGGCTAGCCGCAAACGCTGCAATTCCCCCGGCGATAAGGTCGGTGTACTTCGTTCGACGGTCAGGTAACCTAAGCCCAGGTCCAGCATCACCTGCACACGGGCCATAAAGTCCTCGGCGATACGTTTGGCAACCACGACCTTCTCCGGGTGCTTTTCTTCCAGCTGTTGTAGGGCTTTGGCCTCGCCGCTGGCATAGGGTTTAAATATTGTCGCAAGTTTATTTAAAGGCAGCCGGGATAGTTCAGCGATATCATAGCCGGCGAACTTGACTGACAAGGATTCCTGCCGCAGGCGCTTTCCATGACATACGGGGCATTCGCTGCTGATCATGTATTGCGCGACCCTTTTTTTCATGAGTGCGCTTTGTGTATTGGCGAACGTGTGCCTGACGTACCTCCGCGCGCCGGTAAAGGTGCCCATGTAATCTGGCTGGCGCTTGTTTTTGATCAAGCGCTGAATTTCGTCGTGGGTATGCCCGGAATAGACCGGGACGACAGGCTGTTCTTCGGTGAAAAGGATCCAGTCCCGGTCTTTTCTGGGCAGGTCTTTCCAGGGGATATCGATATCGTAACCCAGGGTGGTCAGGATATCCCGCTGGTTCTGTCCCTGCCATGCCGATGGCCAGGCGGCAATCGCTTTTTCCCGGATGGTCAGGGTGTCGTCCGGCACCATCGTTTTTTCGGTGATCTCGTAGACCCGGCCCAGGCCATGGCATTCCGTACAGGCACCTTCAGGCGTGTTGGGTGAAAAAGACTCCGCATAAATAATGGCTTGGCCCGGTGGGTAATCGCCTGCCCGGGAATAAAGCATTCGCAATAAATTGGACAGGGTCGTTACGCTGCCTACTGAAGAGCGGGTACTGACCGCGCCCCGCTGCTGCTGCAGGGCGACCGCAGGTGGCAGTCCTTCGATCTCATCCACTTCCGGGATAGCCATCTGGTTGAACAACCGGCGGGCATAAGGCGATACCGATTCCAGGTAGCGTCTTTGTGCTTCTGCGTATAATGTCCCGAATGCTAGAGAGGATTTGCCGGAGCCGGAGATCCCCGTGAAGACGACCAGGGCGTCGCGGGGAATATCCAGGTCCACATTCTTCAGATTATGCTCACGGGCACCGCGCACCCGCACAAAGCCGGAAAGGTCCTTGTCGTTTCTTGCCATGAATAGGGAACAGGAAAACAAGGCCGAAGTTTGGATCTGTACGTTTTGCGATTCGGGTCGAACAGGACGCTAAGTGCGATGTGCTCCATTGTAAATATCCGGTCATATGCTGGACTGGCGATCGCTTGATAAACGATCATCTTTCGAGCGGACCCTGCGGATCATGTTGGTTTGACCAGGAGATTTATAAATTTATTCAAAGTCAATCCCTGGACGACGATCGAGAAGATAACGATGACAAAGCCAGCGGTCAGGATGAGTGGCTTATAGTCCGAATCAGGTAACGACAGCGCAAGCGCGACGGATATTCCTCCTCTCAGACCACCCCAGGTGAGGATAGCCACACTGCTGTATTGCAGGGCGAGTGTTCTTCTCAATAAGGCAACAGGAAGTACGATACTCAGCGCCCGGGCGATCAACAGGATCAGCACCGCAGCACCGCCAATGAGCAGGTAATCCTGGCGGACGTTGATGCTCACCAGTTGAAGCCCGATCAGTACGAAAAGGATGGTATTGAGTAGTTCGTCGGCCAGTGACCATACTTTTTCAAGGTTTTCTCCTTCTGCGATCGATTCGTTCCTTTTAAAAGAATGGCTGCCAATGATCAGCCCGGCAGTGACCACGGCAAGTGGTGCGGACACGTGTAATAAGCCTGCAATAGCAGCAATGCTTAGTACGAGGGTCACCGAGAGCATCACGATCGTTTGAAAGTCACTGATCGCCCGCATCATACGGTAGACGAGCAAACCAAGTACGCCCCCTAAGAGCAGGCCGCCGAAAACTTCCTGGCCAAAAAGCTTTAAGGCTTCTGTAAGTGAAAAATTTTTATCAGGGATACTGGCCACTTCCGAAAAACTGACGAACAGAACGATTCCGATCCCGTCGTTGAACAATGACTCGCCTGAAATGATCGTTTTTAAGCGGTCTGGCATTTTCGATTTGGTCATTAAAGCGGCGACCGCGACGGCATCTGTGGGCGAAATCAAAGCGCCAAAGACCAGGCAATAGATGAATGGCAGTCCGAAGCCCGTTAAATGCAGCAGCTCAAATAGTATTCCCGCAAAGATCAACGTCGAAATGACAACACCCACGGTACTGATCAATAACACCCCTCTGAGATTCTCTTTCAGTTTATTAACATCGAAGTGCAGCGCGCTGGCAAACAACAGGAATCCCAGCATGATATCGAGCAAAGTTTTTGAAAAATCGATCGCGTTGGCCAGCCCCAGGATCAAGCGGCTGAATCCGGGGAACAACGAACCGGTGGCGACGGTAACCAGAGCGGCTAAAATGGCCAATACCATTACACCGATCACGCCCGGCAACTTTATCCAGCGAGCGTTGATGAAGCTAAAGCCTGTGCTTATCGCTATCAGGGAGGTAATGATCAGGATCGTATTCATATGGATCGCTTAGATGTTAGGATACATTTTAAAATATGGCTTAATTGTGCTGCGGCGGCTTAAAACCGAGGCAGACCATGATGCCTTCGATCAACCGCTTGGTATCTTCGGGGCCGCGCGTTTGCAGACAGCTTACACCGGTTTTGTAGGCAGGGTGATCGTTACCACCTGCCATCAGTGCGTCGCCGATAAAGATCATTTCATCTATTTTGATGTTCAGGGTTTTCTTTAGCTTTTTGATGCCGTAAGCTTTATCGATGCCCGGTTTGGTAATATCGATGGAAGTTGCACCGCCCATGTTCACTGCAAAACCTTTCAGGGTCTTATCCAATTTTTTCTTGATCTGTTTGCGCTTTTCAAAATCAGGGTCCCATTTACTCTTTTCCTTGATCGGAGCCGATTGTCCCAATGCGGAGTATGTGATCTGGCTGTCCCGGTCTTCGATCTGCTCGCCCCAGGTCTTTTCGGCTTTGAAGCCGGATGTTGCTACAGCATCGGTCAACTGCTCGATGATCAGCTTTTTTTCCTGTGCAGTAAAGTTTTCGGCATACAGTTGCTGCCATCCGTGATCATAATGATAATATTTCGTTCCGCAGGTCGGCAGTATCGAAAGTTTTTGGAGATCGGTACGTGGCAGGTATGCCAGAACCTGTTTCTGAAATTGCGGCCAGTCTCCACCCGAAATGATAGCGACCCGGGCGACGGTGAGCAAGTTAGACAAGAGGCGTGCCATCTCCTCGTCTATTGCCGCCTTGCTTTCAGCGAGTGTTCCGTCAAGATCGAAAATGACCAGTTTTTTCATACGATCAGGATTGTTTTAATTTGGCTTCCATGGTCTGCGTGGTATGGGGCACCGCGCGAAGGCGCTCTTTCGGGATCAGTTTACCGGTGGTGCGGCAGATGCCGTAAGTTTTGTTATCGATGCGCATCAGGGCAGCTTCCAGTTGCTCGATGAATTTCTTTTGACGTGCTGCCAGTTGGTTGGTCTGCTCTTTTTCCATGGTAGCGGAACCATCCTCCAGTGTCTTACCGGCAATGGCCGCATCGTCACCATTGGAATTGGACGCGCTGAGCGAGCTGGCCAGCTCCGTCAATTCTTCACGTGCCATTTTTATTTTTTCGTTGATCAGTTGCCTGAACTCATTTAGTTCGCTATCACTGTATTTGTTCTTACCACCTTGATTCATGTTCTCTTGTTGCATCTGTCCCTAACAATGCTTTTGTAAAAAGGTTCGCAAGCGCGGTCCGCCGTCTTCACCAGGCTTTCACCAGCCTCCGGTGCTGGTGCAGGAAAGAGCCACCGTATTTGACCGGCCTGAAGCGCGATGGTGTCGGGTAAACAGCCACTTACGCTATCGGACTCGTCCCATAAGTGATGATCAGCGAGGTGGATATCAACCATGTTTGTAACAGCTTGTCGTGAATGATGGGCCTCTGACCGCGGAGAATGAGCAGTGGGATGGCGGATCGGGAGGTAATAGCAAAGGCTGAATGAGGCAGATTTTAAAAAACCGGAATACTTATTTGCGAACCAGCGTGTGGCAGAGGTCTTTAAAAAAAGCGATTGCTGCTGATCTGATCGGGCGTTCCGATCTTCAGCTTGACGATCAGGCCGTAATTGCTAACTTCGCTACGGTGAGTGTGTCAAGAACCGGAAGCAATTTGTACTGTGGAAGGAGTGAAAAGTTGTCGGTAAAAGGTACCGAAGAACGCATCAGGGGCAGCGGTCTGCACCCATCCATAGGCTGGTAATGATTATATTACCATGGTTTGGCTTTCAACAGGCAATAAATTAAGTTGAAGATGAACGATATTCCCTGGCACCAACTGTATGATCGCGCCGATTGCGGCGTGGAGATCGATCATTTTCAACCTGGCGATAGTTATGAGGAAGAAGTGCCGCTGGGTGCGCACCGCGATGATCATTACATCTTTTTCCTCGTTGAATCCGGTAACGCTGAGTTGATGATCGACTTTCAGGTCGTACCCCTGACACCCGGGGCGATCTATTTCATTTTGCCAGGGCAGGTCCATCATCGTATCAAGGCCGAAAAGGCTTATGGGTGGTATCTCGCCATAGATAACGGTTTGCTGAGCGCCGAACAGCGGCATATATTCGAAGCCCGGCTAGCGCTACAACAGCCGGCCGGCCTGAATGCGTACGAACAGCAGCGTTTTTCAGCGGTACTTAGCCTCCTTTACCGACACTATCTGGAGCAGGACGGACAACCGTTCTATCGGCCTATCCTTTACAGCTTTACACAGGTCTTTACCGGTATGGTGGCCGTTTTATACCAAAACGCAGCTGGTACCGGCCTTTCTTCAAATCGTAAAACACAACTGAGCCAGTCATTCAAGTCACTGCTGACCGAAAGGTACAAGACATTGAAAAGCCCTTCCGCTTATGCCGGCTTACTGAATGTTTCCACTGCTTACCTAAACGAGGCACTTAAACATACGACAGGCCTGCCTGTCAGCTACTGGATCATTCAAGCGTTGATGCTGGAAGCCAAACGGTTATTATACTACACCAATACCACGGTCAAAGAGATCGCTTTCGAGTTGGGCTATGAAGACCATACGTATTTCTCACGTCTGTTAAAGAACAGGTTGGGCAGACGCCGCTGGCTTTTCGAGGCGCTTACCGCGAATAGTGCAATCAATACCCTGTTGGCTACCTTGATAGGCAATTAGGGCCGTTGTTCCTTTGTGGTATGGAAACGACAACAATCAATCCTTTTAAAAAAGCCGCCCGATTGCTGAGCGACCGATTGCTGCACCATGGCAGCGTGCTGGATGTACGGCATTGGGCCAATGCAGGCGTAACAGCGGTTGACGTGCATTTCCCTGAGGCTGATATGCGACAATGGCAAGATGTGCCATATATCAAATTCAAGGTCGGGCAGTTCGCCTATCGCGATTATACACCGTTCGGTTGGGATGCTGACACATCGACCTGTTCCTTGCTGATCGATACGGGGCACGCCGGGGCAGGGAGCAACTGGGCCAGACAACTGAGGGTTCAGGACAAGTTGCAATACCTGAAGGTTGACTTTACGCGCCAAATTCCGCATCCCACTGACCTGGTAGTTGGATTGGGTGACAGCAGCAGCCTGGCGCATCTGCTTGCCCTGCGCGGGCTGACCCTGCCGCATAGCCGCTTTGACGGCGCGGTCATCTTGGGCAACCCGGCACAGGCGGAATTCATGCGCAACCATTTCGGTGTGCAATTCGCTACCTTTCACGATCAGGAACAACTAGCATTATGGCTAAAAGAACAGCGTTATTGCCAGCAGCATACCAACTTCTATATCACAGGTGGGAATCGCCTGGTTAGCGGCCTGCGGCAGCATCTGCGTGCTGAAGGATTTGGGCAGATACGCGTCAAAGGGTTTTGGAGATAACAGGATTACTAATTTGAAATGACTATCATGAAAAATATTTTGATCACCGGTGCGAACAAGGGCATCGGCTTTGAGACTGCCAGACAACTCGCGCAGCAGGGACACCGTATTTTTATGGGGAGCCGGGACGCGGACAAGGGTAAAAAAGCCGTTGCCGAATTAAATGAACAAGGGCTGAATGTGGAATTACTGATCATCAATATCTCAGACAGCCAGTCTGTAAAACAAGCGAGGGAGCAATTGGAGCAGCGCGTTAAGGCCCTGGATGTGCTGATTAACAACGCCGGAATTGCAGGCGGGATGCCACAAGACTTCGCCAGCGTCTCCATTGAAAATGTTCGCCAGATCTTTGATACCAACTTTTTCGGAACGGTACAGACTACCCAGGAATTTCTGCCTTTGTTAAAAAGGTCCGAGGATGCTCAGATCATCAATGTATCGAGCGAGGTTGGCTCGATCACCTTACGGACCGCATCTGACCGAAACCTGAACCGCGATCAATACAAGCTTATGGCGCCTCGAAAACAGCGCTTAATGCTTTTACGGTGATGCTGGCCAACGAGCTTCAATCTGACTGTATTCGTGTCAACAGTGTCACGCCTGGCTATACTGCGACCGACCTCAACCAATTCCAGGGCGCCAAAACGCCTGCGCAAGGTGCCCAGCCTATTGTTAAGCTAGCCAACGGGACGGAAAAGCATATAAACGCAAGATTTTTTAACGACGGCGGCGAAGTTTCTTGGTAAATTGAGTTGGGTGAATATTATTCAGATAGGCCGCATGGCTTTAAGTTGAAACAATTACGTCACGAGATACAATCTGTTTAATTGCATCTGGCCGTTGAAATCACAAGGATCGTTCAAAAATTCCCGGCCAATAAAAAAAGCCGCTTCAGGCGGCTTTTTTTATTGGCTTGACTTGCATCAGACATCTTCAGATCCGGATGCAAAAAGTAAAGATGGCTCAGGGATCATTTCTGGCTTACCTGTCAGCTGATCGCATCAATCCGATCAGCATTTAGCCGGTCTTTAGCGGTGGTAAATATGCCGTGCGGCTCACGTTCGTCCACCGTACCCCCAGCGCAGCTAATCCTCTCCCGGCAGCCTGATGACCGGACGCTTTGATGATTACGGAATTTCCTTGATCCGATTGACTTGCATTTAACGCCTCTATTGGGCATTGGTAAACTGGTATTGTCAGCGCGCGTCGGCAGCGTTCATTTATACCGGCTCTTCATAAAATGCATTCGGATGATTGCTGTTCCGTGAAGATTTATCATTCAAAAGCGTTTAAAGTAATGCTAACCAGATAAGGCTCTACCAAGGTGGTTGATCTGAATCCCCTGATCTTTACAATTTTGTTTTGCAGGTTGTCATAAAAAATTTCAGCGTAGAACGAGCCGATACTGTAAAGTTGAATCGTAAATTGATCGTCTGTGCGATATCCCAGATAGACGCCTTCCCACGTAGCGGCCGCCTTATCATGCATATTCATTCCATGAAAATCATACAAAGTGATCATTGTACCATGGCATTAATTAGGAGATCGTGATTCAATAGCTTATTGGACACGTGCAAAGTTAGCGTTTTATCTTTAACACTTACATCTTCTGGGATTCCCTCCCGGAAAAGGCAAATGATCATATTCATTTCAAGTCGCAACACGGTCAGCGCCATGGGTGATGAGTGCATAAAGAAGCGGCAAGGGTATTAATCGCAGCTATATGACGAGTATCGTTAATTAGTCGGCTTCACCCTTACAATACCTTTCGAAAATCTTTAAACAAAATCTTAATTTAGTAGCTCCTACGATCATGCGAAAGTTAAAATACTATCTTATCCTGCTGATTTCTTTCTGTTTTACGCAATTAAAGGCACAAAACGATGCAGGTTACATCGCTACAATGATTACCCGGACCGCAGACAAGGATACAACCCGGATATTGTATTGCCAAAAAAGAACAGGCGAGCGCATTTACGTTTACAAGATTGAGAGCGGTATGGTGAGCTCCGCTACCGAATTCAAAGCAAACCCAACTGCCCTCGGATTGACATTACTGATCAATCCATTGACCAGCGGGCAATTGAGCAAAGACAGCTTATTGTTATCTTTTGATGACAAGACGAACTCGCTGATCGTCAACCGCAGCGACCGATATGCGCTGTTTCCCGACATTTACCCAACAGTCAAAGCACAGTTGGTTCAGCGACACCAGATTATGCGGTTACTCCAACTCTTATCCGACGGGATTGGAGATTATCCGCTTGGCGATATGATACCTTTACTGCTCTTTGCACCCTCGAACACTGAACACATCCGATCTGCCCAGATCGTTACGCGGCGCAGCCAGGCAGCTGTGACCGACCATTGGAACGTCACATACAGCTATCGTAATCATCGGCTGATCACCGTGCGTGCAGCCAGTGAAGAAGGTATACGATTTACCAAAAAAACAAGCTATAATGGAAGGCGCGTTACGGTTTGCAACTATCGCAATATCGAGAGTCGGCAGACTGTAAACCAGACAGTATACTATATCGGTGATCGTCCAGACCGCGTCCGTTTGAAAGAGGACGTTTATGAAACAGGAAAAGACCGTGAAACTCGTGCCGAAATCACGCTGATCCGACAGGAATTAGGTCAGATAGCCCAAGCTAAAATGACTCCGGCGGAAGTTCTGCGGTTGACCACCCTGAACACTAAACACTAAGAGATAAACGATACAAAAATCAATTGTCCTTCTTGTACCAGTCCAGGTCGGTCGTCTGCATCCAATCTCTTGAGACTTTGTCGGCCCTTTTTATTACCGTCAACTCTGCAACCAGGCTGTGACTGTTTTCTACAATATTATAAATGCGGCTGATCCCGGTAGCTTTATCTTCCCAAACGCGGAAACGCTGTTTTTCATCCGCTTTTGGCTGGACGGCATTCCCTTCAGCATCTAAGGTCAGCGATCCATCGGGCCATTTCTTTTCAAAAACGGGGTTTCCCATTTTTTCAAGCTCCTTGCTCAGGGCGGCAGCTTCGACACGTGTATACAAGATTACTTGAAAAAAAACCAGTCTTTTTGAATTTTCTTCATAATGGAATACCGCATAATTGCTGACTTTACCGTCACTTCCGGAAAGATTCACCCCACCATACCGCAGCACTTCCGATGCCCGGCTTTTGATGCGCTCCAGGCCCAGCATGGTTGCATCCGTATCTGTAACGGCTTCAAGTTTTACCTGATAAGCTTTCAATAGTTCTGGCGCATTTTCCTTTAGTTGTAACCTTGCCAGATCAAATGATCCGGTAAAGTTTAAGGGGACTTCCATCGTTTTCGGAATACTGTCACCGCCGGGACCTGTTTTGGAATTTGATTGGCATCCCATGAAGGCTATCAATAGAAAAGGAATCAGGTTCTTCATCAAGGTTATTCTCATTTACAAAATCAAAATTTGATAAATCTCAGGATGGACGGCTTCTGGCGGCTGATGACTGTTAACGGCCACGCGAATATCGGCGCGCTTGGAAGCAGAATACATGACACTAAAACCGACCGGCTCCTTTGGTCGCGGCGGTTCTGTCCCCGCACCAAAAACGTGATCAAAATCTGCATAGGTTAGCTGTCCTTCCAGCTGTGTTGGCAACCGTATGTCAATATAGGAAAAATCTTTGTCCGGTACGATACGTACCTGTACCAGGTTGCAAGCTGCAGGCTTGAATAAACTGTCAACCATCACCATCTCATAGCGTCCAGCATAGTCGTGTAATAAAGCCCTGCTGGCTTCCGGCGCGTGGCTACCTTTCGTGTCAGCCAATTGCTTTACCAACTCCAACAGTATGTTTTTGTCAACACGATCGCGGGAAACATGGCCATGCTTACAGGACCAACACATGATGCCAGTCAAAATCAGGAGTGTATAGTCCCTAAAAAGAGCGTTTCTTTTCATTGCATGCAACGGATAAGCGTACTTGCTGAGTGATGGTCAAGGTAGCTATGATTTCCGTTCGCAGAAACAGAAATGATTTTACATCCAGCACCGTTTGTCCTTTTATCAAAATATATTCGTACAATAAACTATGCTTAACATCGGGGTACATATGCAGTAGCCTGCCAAACACTTACCAGTTCCTGGGTTTGTGTCAACAGTGTCTAGGTCAAGGGGCGCCGTTGTTATAATTTTTTGACCAATTTCACAAATCACCGGAAATTGAATTTGCAGCTCTCCATGAAGGCCTTTAGCAACCGTAAGAATTTCCATGCTATCCTCATCAAAAACTCATCTCAAAGCGGTTCGTTTTTTTATATAAACAATTGGTGAACGTTTTGTTCAAATTGTGGTTAAAGTATAATTACCGATGGGTCCGTATCAGAAAGCCAGCTTGATTTCCGTGGATGAAGCTATCACTCGAGGGCGAAAAATGTTGCTGTTTCCACGCATCCTGATGATTATCGGGTTGTTTTACTTTCTATTTTCTATCGCGCTGTTTTTTATAGCTGTTAAAGACGGTCCTACTTTTACGATTAATGAGTGGCTGATCGCCGCAGGTATCATCTTTATGGGCTTTGTTATAGGCTTCTACCTGCCATTTCGATTGTGGAGTAAGCGGACAACACGATGGAAATTATGGGCATTCGACAACGTAGACAATGTTCACGAATTAAAGATCGCAGCCATACAGGCCAATCTATGTCCGGCTTACGGCACATTTATGGATAAAATACAAATCCATTCTTTCGAAGAAAGGGAGCAATGGCATAAATTACAGGACCGCTTCGACTTTCCCGATACATTCAAGGATGACCCTGCTATACCTTCTGTAACGGTAATCTTTTATAGTGAAGCGCGGCTATCTTTGTATATCCTGTTCAGCTTGCTGTTTATGGTCATGGGTTGCGGACTGGAATATCTGGCGATAAAAAATAACGGTAACATCAGCTTAACACTGATTGCTCCTGTTATCGCAATCGTTGCGTTATACGCTATGGTGATCCATATTAAACGGATGCTGAAAAAGCAACCGGAACTGGTATTGGAGGATCAGGGGATCACGACCCAGGAGACCGGTTTTTTGAATTGGGACCTGATCTATAATGATAAAATCACGAAGGTGGATCGCGGCAAAAGGGGCGTCTTGTTCATTTTCAGTTTTCAGCATCCCGGTGGCCTGGTCAATATTGATATCAGTGATTTTAACATAAGTAAAATCAGACTGGAAAGGCTAATCCGTGTTTACAAAGGTCGATTTGAGTCGGGGCTAAGATAATCAGTGGAAATCAGGTCCGCCAGCCAGTTCAATACAAACCTACCCATTGCCGGACTTCTCCTTAGATGATGGTCGTGATGCCTAAGCATGTAAGTAGAATGGCTTGTGTTTCAAAACCTATACGAAGTGCTTAAATAGGTCCGCGCGGTCAGGCGCAAAGACTATCAGTAATACCTTTGCCAAGCCGCTACAATCAACAATAACTGATTTTTTATACAACGGTGAGGAACACCATCATCGGTGATGTTCAATGATATGCATCCAAACATACCAGGCCAATACGGTCTATCATAAAATAAATACGCACTTTTTGATCATCAGGTAGTCGGCATTACGTCTGTTAGCTGCTATAAATATTCAGCATCTTACGTTGAGGTAGCATAAGATCAGATCAGTCCCGATTACTTCCTTTTTACGTCCAGTACAAAATCTTAGCTTTTGGAAATCGTCTTGCAATTTCCCCCTCAAAGTATAAACGCATTTCTTTCATCAATTCTTTAACAAAGACGTATTTCTGCCCGCCGAATTTGTTTCTTTTTATACTGCGTAGATCTTCACTGAAATCCAGGCTTGTATTTGGATACCAGCTCAACAATGTGTCTCGGGATCCAGGAGTGAACCGATGAGTGATTAATTCAAAGGTCAGGTCGGTCTCAAAATTCAGTGCAGCCGATACCTGATCAAGTAACGCACTGTAATGTATCACCCATTCCGGGATCGGGATAATTGGTGCAAGGACGATGCCGACCGGATATCCCCCACCACCCTGCGTTTTGGGAAGAGCCATTTTTCTCAACGCATGGATACGCGTCGTAATCCCGGAGGTTCCTCCTTCCAGACGTTTAGCAACCACTTCTGCATTCAAACTGCACCTGAACCTGGTCTGCCTGTTATGTGCTAGCTGCAGTAAGGGCTCCACATTGTCGAATTTAGTAACGAATCGTAAGTGTGTGAACGGCTGTTCAGCAAAAAAACGGATGGATTCGCAGAGTCCGCCAGTTAAGTGTTCCAGACTTAGCGGATCGGTATAACAACTGGCTTCGTACGATACCGGCTGACCAAGACGTTGATATCGCTTCGTGCGCTCCAATATCTGTGGAAGGTTAGCAAATACGCGTATGGCAGGCGGTCCGGGCAGGCTTCCCGCGAGATAACAATATTGACAATGCGCCGGGCAACCTTCGGCGAGATGATATTGCCAATCCGCGGACGGTGGGATGGGTCGTAAGTTCATGGCGCTTGGCGGCGCATTCACAATGGCCAGCGTATTTTTAGCAATCCGGTAGGTCTCTCTGTCGTCTTTACCGCGAAGGCCGGTGACGCGGTTATTCTTAGCTACCTCAACAGGTAAATTATAGCTGGTAATCCTTTCATGGATCTGCTGCCCGTACGGTTCTTTCATAGCGTCGGCTGTGAATACCACCCGCTTAGGCATCCATAATTTAAACGGCTTATCAGTATCATGATGCAGCGCTGCACTCCTATCTATCTTATCCAATATGTCTGTTAAGCTCATATTTTTATGCAGACAAAAGCGGTGCCGATTTCGCCATTTTTATTGTTCTTTGAAGCGATATCCTTTGGGCTAAACGGAGGTCACGCCAAATTGCTCTGCTAAAATCCCTGCTACCCGGCCATTCGGATCGATCGGCTTGACCTTCTTAGCGATCACTTTGCGATAAGTAATAGATACCCGTCGTTCCCGCAAAGTGGCAACGCCATCTACCACATCTTTTTTCCTTGGTGCGATGCCATGGCTGAACTTATATCGCGCATCATCCTGCATTAGATATACTGACCTTCTGGGTATCAGGATATCATTAACCTCATAGTCCGGACCTATAAAACGCATGATGCAATCACTGCCCAGATTCACGCCGCAGATTTGGTTTTCGAAATAATTACGGTCTTTATGCGGCTTGATCCCCTCTCCCGGCACGTATTCGTTGATGATCACCTGATCCGGCATGTTTTGGAGAATGCCTTCGTCATGTATGCGCTGAGCAAGTTGACGTAACAGATCAGGCATGGGCACCGGGAATTCCACCAATGCATACGGCTTCTCCAACTCATTACGATAACCGTAGTATTGTAACCTGCGGGCATAATCCACGATCCAGGGCTGGTCATCGATTTTTTTTAGTAAGAGTACCTCCTGCATTTGATCTATATAGTCTTTGAAAAGCGTAAATCCCGCAATTGCTGTTGCTGTCATATTTTTAATTATAGTTGCGCATGATAAGCGTGTAGCAAGCTCAACACGCTTGTTATTGTATCAATTCACCAAGTATGCATGAATGGTGTCCCAGATGCACTTTAGGTAAAGAACAGTTCCAACCATGAATGTTTTTCTTTCTTATTAATAAATATATTTTCATATCATTTTAAGTTCATAACGAATTTATTATCACACATCCGATGCGATGAGTAAAACATCTAAACGTTATTACAGTTGTAATGAGCAAAACTCGGTACATGAATATAGGCATTATCGCTCATCTTAAACATCCGATCCGCAAACCATACATGGGGGGTCTTGAAGCTTTCACACATGATATCTGCCACCGGCTGAAAACCCGGGGACACCAGATCACCCTATATGCGAGTGAACTTTCTGATCCGGAACTGAACGTAAAAGTCATCTTGAGCGATACCGACTATGACAGGGAAACCTTTAGCCGGTTCCGTTCCCACGAATTGAGCGAGGACTTTATTTCGACCCACCACGCATACCTGGAGACCATGCAGGATATTGACGGTCAAGAACACGATATCATATTCAATAACAGTCTGAACTATGTTCCGATCACTATGGCCTCCTTGATCCGTACGCCCATGGTCACGGTACTGCATACGCCACCTATATTCGAACTCAAAAGGGCGATGGCGCATGAACAGAAATTAGGGCAGATCAGGTATGTAAGCGTTTCCAGACCGAACGCAGATGCCTGGAAGCCATTTTTGAAAGATTGCCAGGTGATCCACAACGGAGTTGATACAAAGAGCTGGACCTTCAACGCCAAGCCGACCGGCGGTTATGTAATCTGGTTTGGTCGTATTCACCCTGACAAGGGAACTCACCTAGCTATTCAGGCTGCCAAAGAAGCTGGACGCAGGATCAAGATCGCCGGGACAATAGCTGATCGCAACTATTATGACACGTATGTCGCGCCCTTACTCGATGAAAACGTAGACGTACTTGGCGCCTGTAACCATGATCAACTCAACGAATTGATCGGCAATGCTGATGTAAGTGTGATCACTCCTTGCTGGGACGAACCTTTCGGGCTGGTGGTGGCAGAAAGCCTGGCATGTGGAACGCCGGTAGCAGGGATATCACGCGGCGCGCTGCCTTTTATATTATGCAAAGAAACCGGCTGTCTGACCACAAGTAACCGAACTGATGAACTTGCAGCTTGCATCGACAAAGCCGCTTCGCTTGACCGTCAAAAATGCCGGGAAAGAGCCGAACTCACATTGGACGCAGAACATATGGTCGATGCGTATGAAGCACTCTTTGAAAAAGTTGTGTCAAAGTCCAATTTGGCCGATGTCAGTTAATATCGCCTACTACGTACATCATCACGGCTCGGGTCATGTGATGCGCGCTATTTCCATCTGCCGTGCGCTCGCCGATTACAACATCACCTTTTTAGGCAGTAATCTGGAGGGCTATATGACCCTGATGCCTCCAAATGTAAAGTGTATCCATTTACCAATGGATACAGCTGCCGAAAGGGACAAGCATCACCTGCCGCATAACCCGGTCGGATCACTTCATTATGCGCCTTTGAACGTAACTGGTCTTCGTGAACGTATCGGCATGATCACGGAATTCTTTAATGCGCATTACCCGCTGTTACTCATTGTGGATGTATCTGTTGAGGTTACACTACTAGCGCGCCTTTGCGGCGTACCTACCATTGTGATGCGGCAGCATGGCGATCGGTACGATCAGGCGCACCTGGCTGCCTACCAAAGTGCTAGCGCGTTAATGGCGCCATATCCCGACGTCATGCAACGACGTGAAGCGAAATGGCTGACGGAGAAAACCATTTATACCGGCGGATTTAGCCGTTATCATGGATTCATGGAGGATGAAAAACCCGGACAGGATCTCACGGTTGCCGTGCTGACCGGCAGCGGCGGAACAAGTATTGATCTGCAATTTATCTCACACCTCGCGTATAGCTGTAAAAATTGGCATTTTGTGGTTATTGGTCTACGAACACCTGAGATAAGTGGTATGCCCGATAACATAACTTTTCATGGCCGTGTGCGGGATCCGTTCGAATTACTGACCAGTGCCAAGATCGTTATAGGTAATGCAGGGCACAATACCGTAATGGAAATGGGTTCTTTGAATAAGCGCTTTATCGCTATTCCGGAAGACCGGCCTTTCAATGAACAATTGGAAAAGGCCTTATTATTACAGGAACTTGGTCTAGCAACTGTCGTTGAACCAAAAGCTTTTTATCATACCGATTGGCCGATATTGCTGTCTGAAACCGCTCAATCCTTACCGAACTGGACAGGCATCATCGTTCCTGATGCGATACAGCGTGCGGCTGACGGCATCCTTTCGGTATACAAGTCCTTATTCAACTGATTTATCAGACTTTCAAACACGCTTCGATTTCTTTGGCAGTTGGCAGCACTTTCAAGTCTATGTGATCTTGCTTCCAATTAATGTAACCGCCGTCTAAAAATTTTTTTAGCCAGCCGGTCATTGGCCACACCCCCCATTTGGATCTGAAGATTGCTGCATTTTTGATGATATCTTCCAGATGATTTAAGGGAGGCGCATAGCTAGGATGATACTGATGGTAAGCGACCGCATCCAGCCAATGAATGGGAACGCCCTTTTCACGGGCAGAAAAGGCAAAATCAGTATCCTCTCCGCCGTACCCTGTAAAAGCAGTATCGAAACCACCAATACGCTTGAATGTCGTTTTTGTGCATCCAAAGTTGAGCGACCAAAAAAGCTCATAGGTGATCTCTTCGTCCACCTGCCTGATCGGGTCGGCATCACTCACTTCGTTCAGGCTGGAGAATAAATCAGAAGCTTCCGTCGCGCCTTTTCTGAGGTATCGTACCAACCCTGTCCACAAGGTTTCCGGTAGAGCAGCGGTTTGCAGGTATTGTGCAACAAGGTCAGTTGACGGTATACAATCAACATCTAAAAATATCAGGTGCTCAAAGCTGGCTTGCTCGGCCGCGAGATTCCGTGCTTCTGCAAGCGGCAAAAAACCATGACGATCGATCCGGGCAGTTCTGACGGGAAATTGTGTAGTCGGCAATTCGGAAATATCCTCATTCATGAATATGACTACCACTTCATCGGGTAGATGCGTGGATAGCTCAAGTCCATGTAGCATATTGATCAGCGCAGGTAGCCTGTCGTGGACGATAGTAAGTATCGATATAGGTGTCATAGTTCAGTATTGCTGTTTAGCATCAAAGGTATTTGCATGAAGTTTTAGTCAATCGATATATTATGTTACAAATCTATTCATCGTCAGTGTGTGTGCGGTTGATGGGTGCATCCATGGCATAGCCGTAATGGATGATGTCTTATAACAAGTTATATATGATCAGCTGTCAAATTTTTAAATGCATTTACAGCACATATAAAGGAAGAATGCACAAATGTTTGCGGGAAGTTGCCCAGCATGATCCTATTCTTGAGATCATATTCTTCGCTTAAATAACCAAGGTCATTAGCGCAATTGATCACCGCTTTCAATATAGTTTCAGCTTTCGTTAGCCTTCCGGCAAGCGTATAATAATGAGCCATCCAACAACTGGCGGCCAGGAATACTCCTTCTTTAGCTGCGTCAAATTCCAGTAAATGACGGTGGTAAAGGTCACCTTCGCTGTGACGTTCTTCAATAGCCGTTACGCTCGCTCTGAGATGATCATTACCGGCATCCACAAAGCCAAAAGGCGCGAATAACGCGCAGGAAATATCTACATCTTCAGAACCCGCATGAACAGCAAAAGCACCGTAGCTGGTTATGCAATTGTCTTCAATGAAATTCCTGATCAATTCAGCATTATGACGCCATCGTTGTGCAACCTCTTTGTCGTCTTGATAAGGTGCCATTACTTCCAGCGCCCGGGCAGCCAAGGCTTTACTGGAGGTGTAATGCTGCACTTGCTCTTCTTCCCATATGCCGTTGTCTTTGCGTTCCCAATTCTTGCAGATGTAGTCAGCAATAGCTTCAACCGTTTCCCATTCCGGCCGTTCGTCGGTCTTGGCATAAATGGCGCCACATGCCAAAAGAATACTGGCTTCAGCGTCTAATTGAAACTGGTCTGCAGCCGTATTACCAGCCATAACAGGTTGACTGTTCTGATAACCATTTACCGGAAGATATTTCACCTCTTTCCTGATGGACTGGTCAATACCGTAAAAACAGGATACATGGGATTGCCGATTTTTGTGCATTGCGCCTGATACGAATGACATGAAAGCTCTCTCAACCTTTCCGTCTGTTCGCAAGCCCACCAACGAGGAAGTGATGAGCGCTGCATCACGCATCCACACGTACCGGTAATCATAATTCCTTTCACCGCCAATTACTTCCGGCAGGCCGGTGGTCGGTGCGGCGATAATACCGCCGGTCGGTTCATAAACCATTTGCTGCAAAGCGCGTAGTGAGTTACGGACCTCATTTTCAAAAGGCCCCTCATAATCAATATGCCCTTTTATTTTTTCCCAGGCTGCAAGCGTTGATAATAGCGCATTCTCCAACATGTCATCATCCATTTGGTCAGTATCGACCAGGGCAGCCCAGCCATGCTGGCCAGCCGGAATAGTATACTTGATCATATCACCATCAACCGAAAGCTCATGCGTGCTATGCACCCAAAGATCCGGATCTGACAGATAGATGGTATGGGAATCCGTCTGTCTGATATGCATATCCTTCGTTCCGTATACTTTTCTCAAGTAAATATGTCCGGTCATATCCGCAGGCGCTTTCGAGATCATCCTGCAAATCCCTTTAAACGGTGTGCCGATCGGCATAAAGTCTGTTAACGAGAATGTTTCGTCCTTTACCTTGAATTGCGTAGTTAATATGCTGCTTCTATCTTCATATGCACGTGATTCATAAGTCCGCTCTTGAGATTTGATCTCCCAGTAACCGCCTTTCTTCTCATCAACCAATGAAGAAAAAATGGCATCACGGTCAAAGGCACCGGGGCAGTACCAGCTTATCGTACCTTCTTTATCAAGTATCGCACAGGTGTGCCTGTCACTTATGACGGCCAGCGAAGATATGAATGGTTGTTTCATGTAATGTGATGGGCTAATAAAAAGCCGGGCTGATACACAGCCCGGCACGGATGATTAAATAATTGGCTTACGGGTGGCCATTGCCACCTGCTGCACCATAAACCTGGCCGGTTGCATAACTTGCGTCAGCATCGGCTAATTGTACAAATATTGAAGCCAGCTCTGCAGGTTGGCCCGGACGGCCTAGTGGCGTCACTGCGCCGAATTTTTCGATAGCATCCTGAGGTTGCCCGCCACTTACCTGCAATGGTGTCCATACCGGGCCGGGTGCAACGCCATTGACCCTGATTCCTTTTGGCCCAAGCTGCTTTGCTAATGACTTAACGTAAGCTACGTTCGCAGCCTTGGTTTGGGCGTAATCAAAAAGGTTCTCTGATGGATCATAGGCTTGAACAGAGGTAGTAGCTATAATAGCTGATCCTTCCGGCAAATGAGGTAACGCGGCTTTGGTGATCCAGAATGGCGCGTAGATGTTCGTTTTGATGGTCGCATCAAAACCTTCTTCCGTGATGTCCAAAATAGAATCAACGGCTTGCTGTCTGCCGGCGTTATTCACTAATATATCTAGTCCGCCAAGTTCCGACACAGCGGTTGCAACCAATTCTTTGCAGAATTCCGGATCCGTGATATCCCCGGGAATGGCCACGCCTTTTTGTCCGGCTGCCTGTATCAAAGCAATTACTTCATCAGCATCACTTTGTTCTTCCGGAAGGTAGTTAATTACGACATCTGCACCCTCACGTGCATAGGCAATTGCAGCAGCACGACCTATCCCAGAGTCACCACCGGTGATGAGCGCCTTACGACCTTCCAATCTTCCCGACCCTTTATAACTTTCTTCACCATGATCTGGCAGCGGTTTCATTTTCGATGCAAGGCCAGGTACTTCCTGCGGTTGCCTGTCAAACGGTGGTGCAGGATATTTACCTGCAGGGTTTTCCAGTTTTTTCTTTGTTGTTTCTGACATGTTTTTCTTATTGGATAATTTTTGATGTTATAACGCAACAGGATTCTCTACTACATTGTTGGCTTTTAATTTTAATTAATTGCTGGTGATAATAATTTCCCGATCGTAATAGCCAGCCAGATGGGATTTTCCAGTTGCATCAAATGACCGATGCCAGAGGTCCAAATCACTTTTGAATTCTTCGGTAAGTTAGGGATGGTTTCTTCCTCGGTCATTTCCGTTTTGATGGCCGGGTCATCTGACGATACGATGAGATCTACCGGTATATGGATATTCTTTGCGTGATCAGCGATCGACTCACGCATACCTTCGTTGAGCCACCACTGCCAGGTCCCGTTGTCAACAGCAAGCTGCGTTTCAACTGCCGTTTGCAAACGTTCACCGGATAATTTTTGAATTGTTCCTTTATCGACTGTGACCAGAGCCTGCTTTTCATTAGGATGGATGAGCATACGCTTTTTCTCTTCATCAGGCATGCGCTCGATGGTTGGTGGCGAAGGTGCTAACAATAGCAGTCGCTGCAAATTTTCATCTAAATTAAGACGGTGGGCAACCTTCATAGCAATCTTGCCACCCATGGAATGGCCCACCAGTATGAATGCGCGGTCTGGGTATTGACGCTTCACCTGTCCGATCACATTTTTGGCCATCGTTTCAATAGACAGGTCAACTAAAGGTTCTGATCCGCCGAATCCGGGAAGGTCTAAAGCCAGGCAATCATGATCATGGCTTAGTTCATCGATCAGCCATTGCCAACTTTTTGCAGCACCACCGAAGTAGTGTAAAAACACCAGGGCCGGCTTTGCCGACCTTAGTGAAGATTGATCTGTTGTTGTCATCAGCATATTTAAAACGCTGATTCCACGGCTCCGCCATCTACGCGGTAATTGCTGCCATTAACATAGCTGCAAAGGTCTGATGAAAGAAACGCGATTACAGCTGCTACCTCCTCGGGTTTACCCCGCCTGCCTACGGCAATGTGCGGACGCTTGTTTGCCAGGAACCATTTGACAGCTTCTTCACGATCTGTACCGCGTTTTTCAGCAAGTTCATCCATCATTGCATTGGTCATTGGTGACTCTACATAAGCTGGTGATACGCAGTTAAAAAGCAAACCATCTTTGGAATAAGAGCGGGACAAACACTTACTCAAATTGATAATACCGGCTTTACAGGCATTATAAGGACTTTCTTCTTCATAAGGTTGATAGGCATTCTCAGAGGCGATCAGTACCACTCTTCCCCAACCATTAGCTTGCAGTTGAGGGATAAAAGCCCGGCATAAGCGTACGGCACCCATCAGATCTGTATTGATCGTCTGCATCCAGTCTTCATCGGTTAAAGTCAGAAAGTCGCCGGCCGCACCTCTGGCACCTGCGCAGTTAATCAGAATATGTGCTCCGCCAAACCTGCTTTTTACTTGTTCGGCAAGATCTAAAACATTTTGATTATCGTCCTGGTCACAGGCAAGCGCGAGGATTTCCACATGCGGATATGCAGTTTTTAACTTTTCTGCAGCCTCTGAAACGCTATCCTTTTCCTTGTCAGCTAAGATGATGTTAACGCCCTCTGCTGCCAATAGTTCAGCTGTAGCGTAACCAATTCCCGAATCTCCTCCGGTGATCACGGCCACTTTGTTTTCAATATTGAATTTCATAAGTATAGATTAGGTGTTCTACACTTCAATGATGTTGCCGTTTTGCGAGGTAAATGTTCATTTTCATTGAGGGAAAATTACAGCAACTCAAAACACAACCAATAGCTATAGTAATTATCCATCAGCGCGATAAATTTATGGCTAACCCTGGTTTGACACTATGATTAATGTATAGTAAAAGCATCTGATCTATAATTAAACGGACATACCTTTCGATATGAATCGTGTAGGAATGTAAGGTAGGTGGTATTAAGTTGGATCACAACCTATCGGATTTTGTAAGAAAAATAAGATTGTCTTCTACCAATTCAATTATCCTGTGGAAGCCATCGCATTAAGCATTTTTTAAGCATAAAAAAAGGCGCAGTCCTCACAACTGCGCCTTTAAGCAAATGATTTTATTTTTACTTGCCACTTTTTTTTCTGCCGTCGAACAAGGAATTTATGATCAATTACCGGGTCGATTATCTGGAGCAGCTGGTTCCAGCGCTTAGAAAAGAAATTTTGACCATCGTCGCTGCTATTCAGCTGTTCATCAATTGCAAAACCTTCGCGTGAGGTATATCTAACCCGGCCGAATGATTTAAGCTTATAATCATAGATGATTTGAGCCAGCGCCGTACTCCAACAACCGAATCGCATATGATCAGGGGTGTAACGTTCGAATCCCCCCATTTGCTTGCAATGAGTTTGTAAGAGGACGCTGTCGGATGATGGATTTTTGCCTGAAAGACCAATAACGTCTGTTCCGGCGAAGAGGTAGGTACTAAATAGGGCTGCTAAAACGGTAAGCGTTATCCAAGTTGATTTTCCCATTGTTGTGTTTTGAAAACAAAAAAACAATGCTTCAACTGCTTTGACCACTATCCGGTCGATCTCACATATTACCTAATATCTTTTGCAAAAGGATTAAGCTTTTCGCTCACGCTCGAAATACCGATGATAGTAATTAAGAATACGATAACCCATTTAAAATTGTTCAAAACAGATACGATTTTTAATGTAAGCAAATTATCCATGGAAAGTGATACGACAATAAGAATAAAAAAGCAATTGTCAAACTAACCGCTACAGCTAAATAAGTCTTTATTGTAGTTTTACGTTCAACGTTATTTTGAACAGATACCATTACCTCCTGTGCTAGGTTGTCAACACTGACATCAGGTAATTTCGACAATTCTCGGTAAACCGTTTGATATATTAGCACCTCATCATCTGGTTCAATAATTACATGGCCTTCCAGAAGTCGTTGAATTTGTTCATCTGTTAATTTTTTCATTTTACTTTTCCTAAGTAGTGCTGTAATCTCACCTTAAGCATTTTTCTCGCCCGGTATAAATAGTTTTTTACTGTTCCTTCCGGCATGCCGGTTATATCCTCTATCTCCTGATACGAAAATTCATTCAAGTGATAAAGCGTTAAAATCGTGCGATAAGCCAGTGGTAATTTACTGATTAGGTATTGCAAAAAAGCTGCTTCGCTTTTTAAATTCAAAATATGTTCCGGCGTTTCATGCTCGGTCAGGTCATTTTCTTTCAGATCCAAATGAACAACGTTTTTGTTATTATATTTCTTGATATAATTTATTGAGCTGCTATACGCAATCTTCGCTATCCAGGTAGATAGTTTAGCCTGATAATTGAATTTGCTGAGGTTTTGATAAACCTTGATAAATTCTTCTTGGCTAACATCTTTGATATCTTCATCGTTGCCGATAACACGTGCTACCATGTGCGTTACCAACCGTTCATGTTCCTGAACTAACTGCTTATATGCACCAAGGTTCCCGGCCAGTATTTTATCTATAAGCACTTTGTCCGTATACATGAGCTTTGTTAGACAAGAAATATCCCCTAAATGTTGCAATTAAATTTATGCAACATTTTATGGTTAAGCTTTGTCTAACGGGGCATATCAACACATAAACACTATGGATAGTAATACCAGCGTAGCGATCATGTTTTCAAGTGCATTTAGCGCTGCTGCATTTATCGTTAACTTTTTACTTGACTACAGGCTAAAATCAAAACTGTTAAGATCAGGTTTAATGGACACAGAGATACTGAAGTTGATCGACCAGGTTAGCGCTGATTCCAGACGCAAAGTGTTAAAATGGGCTTTGTTGGTTTTTTTTGGTGGCTTGGGGTTGATCGTACTTCAATATTTCCGGTATGAGTTAAATGATCCGCTTCCCTATGGCATCGAAGCTATTTTTATTTCAGCAGGTCTCTTTGTTTATTATCTGCTGCTCTCCAGAAAGACTATCAATAATTAAGTTAAAATGAAAAAGCTCAGCCTGACCATAATTTTTTTTATGGCCATTTTCTTTGCGTCCGCACAGCAATTAAAGTTAAATGATAAGATCGAGATCAAACTGCATTCTAGTTCAGAACAGGAAGATCATACCGTTTTGATACAACTGCAAAAAAGCTACGGCCAATTAAATACAAAGTTCCCGGTTATTCTGTTGCTTGATGCGCAAGACAGAACATTGTTCAATTATGCTTCCGCCGCTGTTGACAGACTTATGTTTACCAACGATATACCAGAAGCTATATTTGTTGGCGTCGTTCAGGACGATAGAGTGAAAGAGTTAGGCGTTGAAAGGAACGAGGAAACAGCCTTAAGATTTCAGCACTTCCTTAAGACCGAGTTATATAACATTCTTCAAAAGAAGTATAATGCAGGCAGCTATTTCACGTTCATCGGGCACTCATTAGGTGGGCAGTTTGTTACCAATGCTATGATCAATGACCCTGTTTTCTTCAGGTCGGTTATTAGTATTAGCGGCGCATTAAACTATCCTGCTGACTACACCTTCTATAAAGGAAAAGTACTGAACGGCTTAAAAAAACACTTGATCAACAATCAAAGCGGCATTCCTACTAAGCAGAAATATTATTTTTCGGCAGGCAGCGACGGTTATCAGGAAAGCGGTTTTAAAGCAGGCGCATTAAGTGCTGATAGCTTATTGAAACTATTTCCGAACAAGTCCTTAAACTGGAAGTTTGATTTTTTACCAGGGTTCAACCATATGACAACTCCGCTGCAAAGCATCCCTGCCGGACTGGTATTTCTATTTAAAGATTGGCATTTTACGGACAGTCTGGCGATGGAGGTGTTGTTAAAGCAAAATACTGATCCTATAGATGCAATCAACAAACATAAGGATCAAATCAAGAAGAATTATGATACTGATCTGGCTCTGCCTTATAGTTGCTATTACCAATTCACTAATTTTCTTGTCCAGAAAGGCAATCTGGATAAAGCTAAAGAAATCTGCATGGCCATGACCCGACAATATCCTGAAGATGCTGATTCGTATGGTCTAATGGGTGGAATATTAGCAAAACAGGGCAACAGGCCTGACGCTCTAAGATACTACAAGATAGCTCGATCCAAGTCGAATCCTGAAAAATATCTGAAAGAAATATCGGATCTTGAAAAACGTAAGGACTAAACAGATGTTTGTTTTTCTTAAGGCATTTTTATTCCAATCAAAGTCTTCAGTTGTAGAATTAAGTGGTTCGAATTATGTCCAGCCTGGGGATCAGTTCTACTCTCTAGAATAAATAAATCTTTAGTCCTGGGTTAAGAACTTACATGACAATTTATGATTAGATTGGACGGTCTCCTTTACCCTACCGCCAATTAAATAAATAACAATTTTAACAGCGTTCAAAATAATTCTCGCTTATTAAGATTGAAATGGCATATTTATATCATAAATATACTGCGTGATTCGCGGAGTTAAACCAGTCAAGTTAAGTAATGAATTGAATAGCAGACGCTCAAGGGCATAGTTCGGAACTCTCCCTCTTCTGAACTAAATTAACTGCTAGACTAATGGTTCGAGCCAACGTAGGGACTTATGTAAAAGATTATATTATATTGGCAGTGACCAGCATTTCCCGTAATTATGAACGATGGGTTCAGTTTCATTTTGACTTTGCCAACTTACCTATCATAAGATTAGAGGATTTCATCCATTTACATAAATTTATGTGTATCTTAAGTCAGTGAATATGGCTCACACTTTTTATGCTGACAAAACTCCAAAAATACCGAACCCGCCGCCTGAGTACTTGATCAATTGATAATTAGCTATTTAAAGATCAATTTGCGCAGCTGTTCGGAGTTGGTCAGAGCTACACTCGGGGCCATTATGTTCAAGTGTTCTTCCATTTCGTCAATGGAAGATAGCCTAACCAAACATAGCGTTCCACTTCCGGAGGAAGGTATTGCCGATCTATGGTGTATAAGATCACCTTTCAGCTCATTGGGCATTATTAAATCTCCTATCAAGTAGCAAGAGACGGATACCCATCAGGTAAGGCATAACGAATGGAATGGCAGGTATAGCTGCTAAATAGCCCAGTGTCGAGAAGGGCTCAGGTGAAGACGCTGGTAATGCGACCAAAATCATTCCTATTAACGCAACTACTACGTAACAACAGCAAGCTCGATAGCTTAATACTTGCATCTTTTGTAACGCAATTGCAAAAAGGCCTATTGCAAAGTATATCAGAACGACTTCAATCACGGAGATAAGATAAAAAAGTGTTTTGATAGGCGGATACCAATCTGGCCGTTTGCCTTGTGGTACTGTGACAAAAATTTTGAAAGCATCAGTAAGGTAATAGCCCCAAAATATCATGTTCAAAATAAATAAAGGAATAGCGATACCTATAGCTGTAACACCTAAAGTGGAGAATACCGTTTCGCCTCGTTCTTGTAATTTCACTCTAAGCAAAGCAAAACCCATACAAGCGATAATTCCTCCTGCGATGAGGATGGTATACCTGACCTGTTGCTCAGTTCCCGTAGTCACCCAATCGGCCAGTTTTACTGGTGGCGGGCCCATGCCAGCAAATAGTGGAAACAGCATCCAGGGGATAATTAAAAGCAAGGCAGCGCTTGTCCAGCCCAGGTCAGTACCTATTGATCGAGTTTTTTTAAGCTGCCAAATGGCTATTGACATCAGGCAGAAATTTAGAGCCCATAGCGTTACGTAAAGCGGTACTTCTGCATGCCCGATCCCGAATCCAATAACCGCTGTAGCCAGAGGGACTGAGTACAAATAAGCTAATGCGATCTTTTGTAAATGATTCATAATAAACGTTCCAATAAATGTAGTGATTCCAAATGGTTTGAAACACAGCTCTAAAGATACTTTAGTAACATTTAATGATCGATGTGCTTTAAATACTCTTTTGACGATATGCTTGATGAAGTGTAGCAACAATTTGTCACTTTAAATTCAAATAGATAGATAGATTTCGATATATCAATGGTTGCAGTACCTTTGTCAAAGTAGATCATCATTCTTATGATGTAACAAAATATGGACATCAAAAAAATAGAGAAAATATCCCGGGCACTAAGCGATGCCAACCGGATAGCTATTTTGCAGGAATTTAAAAAGAAGAAGGACTGTCTGTATTGTGCTGAAGTGAATGACTTGCTTGATCTTGCGCAGCCTTCTGTTTCGCATCACCTGAAACAACTGGTAGACGCCGAATTATTGCTTTCGAAAAAAGAAGGCCGCAACATTAAATACATGCTCAACCAGCAGGTGCTTGACGACTATATTAACTGCTTAAACGAACTTAAAGATTAAGATCTTTCGATCCAGCAAAAAAAATGCTGCATCTCAAATATATCGACATATTTAAATACATGAATAGATGAACCGTTCTATATACATACTTGCCTTAGGTGCTTTTGGCATCATTACCACTGAATTCGGTGTTATTGGAATACTACCGACTATCAGTCGGGAGTTTAAAGTATCACTTGAAACAGCCGGATGGCTGCTAAGCGCTTTCGCGCTAACTGTAGCTATATCATCTCCGTTTATAACCGCCTTAACAACAAAGATTAACCGAAAATTTCTGCTATGCCTTGTATTGGGCGTCTTTATCCTGTCAAACCTGCTTTCGGCTTTCTCACCTAATTTTACGGTGCTATTGATCGCCAGAATACTGCCGGCATTTTTCCATCCGCTATTCTGGAACATATCACTTGCCGTGGCGTTTAAACAGAATGGTGCCAAAGCCGTTTCTGTAGTTATGACCGGATTGAGCATTGCTACGGTATTGGGCGTACCAATAACTACTTATGCTGCGGATTTCTTTCATAACTGGCAGGCATCTTTTATTCTGACCAGTATGATCAGCACTGTCGCCTTTTTGGGTTTACTATTTTTCATTCCTTCAATCCCTGGCAATAAAGAGCAAGGCGCAAAGAGCCAAACACATGTTCTGCGGGAGCCTAAATTATGGATCAATCTTGTTTCCACTGTCCTGACACTTGCTGCTATGTTTTCAAGCTACAGCTACCTTGCAGGCTATCTCGAAAAAATTTCGCAGATGAACGGCGCGCAAATCAGCGTTATGCTGCTTTTATTCGGCAGCACAGGTATCATCGGAAATTGGCTGATCGGTAGGGCCATCGCCAAAAATGTAATGCTCACAAGCCGGGCATTTTATATCTCACTGATCAGCGTTCAAATTTTAGCATATTATTTCGGCGGCCTTTTTATACCGATGGTGATTATCATTTCACTTTGGGGAATGATCCATACAGGCGGGTTCCTGGTTCCCAATATACGCACCACCCAAAGCGTGCCACATTCGGCATTAGAGTTCGTTAACAGCCTCTTGACCTCATGTTACAATATAGGCATATCACTAGGTGCTTTATTAGGCGGCCTTATGATAGCATCCTTTGGTATTCATCAAATTATTTGGATGTCTGTACCTTTATTGCTTCTGGCATACGGCATGACCTTTGTCGTTGGTCCGGGACCACGAGAAGGTGATGAAAAGATTCCGGATGAAATGGTAGAACAAGAGCCTGTTGCAGTAGTAAGCGGACATTTTTAATACATCTCGTTGAACACGAGGGCATAAGCTTCACGTAGGTCGAGCTGTTTTGAATTGACAAATAACTCTTCTGTATAGCCTGCTAAAGGCGAGCCCTTAAATACGCCGGCATTAGGCCTAAGCTGATAACGATGGTACTGTAAAGCAGAAAGTGGAACCTTTGCCCTCTTCACTATCCACCCATAACTTTCCACCTTGCTGACGTATGATCTCGTCAGCAATGTACAACCCAAGTCCCATTCCGGCAAGGTGCTTGTCTGCATTGCCTTCCACCTGGTAAAAGCGTTTGAATATTTGATCATGGTCTTCTTTAGGGATGCCAGCTCCGTGATCCTGTATACAGATCACAGCCTGTTGTTCTTCATGATGAAGGGAAATATCGATATTAGTACCGGCCGATGAGAACTTGATCGCGTTATTGACCAGATTGTACAATACCTGACGTATCTTATCCTCATCTCCATTCGTTTGGAGGTCGCCCGAAAACTTTTCTGAAAATTCCCGGTGAGGGTTGGTCAGCCGCAAATCTCCTAAGACATCTTTTATCAAACTTGTCAGACTATAATTTTCGACCGCAGATATAGTTAAACCCTTCTCTATTTTTGAAACCATTACCAAATTGTCGATCAGCCGGGTCAGCCGGTTGACATGTTTATTAATACCGGTTGTCAACTCCTGTAATCTACTTTCGGACTCTTTCGCTAGCCCACGTTCCAGCAATTGACTCTGGCTTTTGATCGTCGTCAGCGGGGTGCGCAATTCATGCGCCACTACACTCACAAATTGGTCCTTATGTCTTTCCAACTGTTTTCGGCTGGTGATGTCTTCAAGTAGGGTGTAGCCAAACGTCTTCCCGTCGTTGGTAAAAAGAATGGTATGTATTATACACCATACCTCTGTCCCATCTTTTTTCAGCAAGCATGCTTCAAGGCGAAACTTTGGTAACTCACGATGCCATAAAGCGACCTGCAACTGCTGCCAACGCTCTTTAAAATCAGCATGCGTGTAAGTCATGATCTCAGTCCCAAGTAGCTCTTGCAAACTATAGCCCAACAGGTCTGCCATCGCCTGGTTCGCTTCCATGATCTTCAGGTCTTTATCAATGATCTTTTGAGCAACGTCTGAGGTTTCGAATATAGTTTTGAAACGATTTTGCTGACTTTTTAAGATTTCCAGTTCTTTTTTTAAATCGTTGATTTCCTCTTGGGGATCGCGTACCGTGTTATTGTGCCCTTGATGCTCCATTTATTATCAATTTGCGCCTTATCCAATACACTGGGCTCAGAACCAGCTGCAATCGTAACTAAAAATTATATTCTTTGGCAAGTGCAAATTAACTGCCAGTTATGGCTAGTAAGATTCATATTAGCATTTATATTCAATTTTGTGATGGTCTAACAGTACCCCTTATTGTCCACACCCTATCAATGCTTATATTTAGATTATATTTGCATGATGATCCCAAACCAAAAGCCCGTCATTCCTGATATCAACCAAGTCATGCCGCGACTACAGGCAGGACTTGCCGGGTTGGAGATCATGGCAGAGGGCGTGGGTATCATTGACATCGACGGACAATTACTTTATGCCAACCCTATGGCGCAAAAGATTTTAGGGTTAAAAGAGGACGAGATCAAAAAGCGAACCTATCATGACGAGAAGTGGACAAACCTTCGGCTTGACGGCTCGCTTTTACCGGCAGAAGAACACCCGATGTCGATCACGCTCACAACGGGAGAAAACGTATATGACCATGAGATCGGCGTACGGCCGCCAAATGGCGAAGTATTTTATCTTGCCATCAACGCTGCCCCTATCCGGGATGAAAACGGAGTGATCATAGGCGGGATCGGAACTTTTATGGACGTGACGCAGCGTCGCCTGGTCATTCGCCAAAAAGAGGAATTTATTAGTGTTGCCAGCCACGAACTTCGTACCCCGATCACCACGTTAAAAGCGGCATTGCAGTTACTTGACAGGCTCAAAGACAACCCTGGTCCTATGCTGCCTAAACTGGTTGACCAGGCCAACAAAAGCCTGAGTAAACTAAGCACTTTGGTCGAAGATCTATTAAATGCTTCCCGGCTAACCGAAGGGAACGCTACGTTAAAGAGTTCCGTATTTCCGATAGCTTCGCTGATCGAAGAATGTGTCAAATATATCAATATGGAAAGTCGTTATAAGATCACTTGCCAGGGAGACCCGTGTGTGATGGTTCTGGCTGACACCAACAAAATAGAGCAAGTGATCGTTAACCTGCTTAATAACGCAATTAAATATGCACCTGACTCAAATAGCATAGAGATCGCTTGGGAAACACAAGGGGACCGGATCCGCGTAGCTATTATCGACCATGGTCAAGGAATTTCTGCAGAGAAATTACCCTTCCTTTTTAACCGGTATTATCGGGCCGCTGATGGAAAAAATAGCGATGGGCTTGGTCTTGGATTGTACATCTGTTCCGAAATTATTAAGCAGCATGGCGGTGAGGTTGGAGTAGATAGTGTTATAGGTGTTGGAAGTACTTTTTGGTTCACGTTAAAACAAGTGCAACTTAACGATAAGACGTTGATGAGCTCAGAGTTTAATTGATAACTGCAGTTATTTCCGCTTAATCAGTATGCAGGCCCAACCGCCCGGAGAACTTATTTTGATGATGATCAACAAGTGTGACCGTTGCCCTATCATCGATCACTGTTTATCTTCAAATTTTACCTACAGCAGGAATTCAGCAAACGCGGCTTAAAACTTAGTTATAAAAAAGAAGCTTTGCACATCGAGAACCTGGGCAAGCTATTTAAGCTACATGATCGTTTTCTCGATGACATCCTAATCAATTTCCAGACCGTCGGCAGCTTGGCCGATTTTATTGCTGAGCTCTGTGCCCAGCCACTGATAACCCAAAAAAACTGACACCTGAAGAGGCAGCACAAACTGACAACGTCCAAAAGACTTACAGTCCTTCTAAAAGATGCTGGAAGAGCAGTAGGTGACAGTGCATTTCTCCGGAAAAAGATTATCGCGCTTATACGATGAAAGGCGAAATGATTGACCTGAAAAAGCTTCGATAATCAATTGGCTATTAAACTTTAAACACAAAATTAATCTATGACATATCGACAAAATAACTGCCCTTGCACCCACATTTAAAAATCCAAGCACTTGTATGGAGCTGTCATATTTGCATTGCCGGCTTCCATTCCTGTTTTCCGCAATTGTCACAAGTACTCGATTTGTTCTCTTGAGCGGGCGCTAAGCCGCAAAAACCGCATACGCTATGCTGTTCGTCGAAGGAACACTCACCAACGAACGCTTCATCCTGTATCGGCAGAACAGATAGTCCGGGAGATAGTTCTTTTGCCTTGACCAACGTGAAGGCACCATTGGCCTCTATATATAATCGCTCTACTTCGCCAAGGTGCAATATGGCGTTACACCGGAGTTCTGCAAACAAACGTTCCTGGGATAAGCCCGTTTTTTCCATTTCCTTTACATCCACCACGCCATCGCAAACCAGTATACTGACGTTACCTTGAGAAATGCGTTCGAACCGCTGATCCCTGAACGCCCATCGTGCGATGATCCGCTGCGTGGATACGACAGTAAGCGCAATGATCATGGCGGGCAGCACGCCGCGATCGGGCGCCATCAACGGTACGCCTATCGTTGCCGCAAGTGAAACCATCGCTGCCAATTCATTACGGCTGAGTTGGGACGACATGCGCTTTCCCATCATACGCATGGAGCAAACTAATATAAGGTAGCAAATGATCGCTCGGATTAACAGTTCTATAAAGAAGCCCGTCGGTACTTCACCTACCAGGATACGCTGCCATTCATTTAATTTTATCGGCTCATTCATCTTTCGTCAATAGCAGAGGTCCAGTCATTGCTGTTACAGTCGGAACAGTGCGGCTGCGATGGTTGCCTATCGCAGGTGAGTCCACAATGGTTACAGGATACCAGGTTAAGCCCGACCCGACTTTCCAGCACCTTATGGTCGATCGGCGGAAAAAGCGGAAGTCCCGGCTTGGGCTTGTCAAATTCATAGATGCTGAACAAGCCACTTGCTTCAAGATAAACACGCCTTACGGCACCAAGGTTAGTCACATTCTTACTTCTTAAGTGGGCAAACAACTGCTGCCTGGAAATATTGCAGCGCTGGAGCGCTTGCAACTGCATGATCCCATTGATCACCAAGACGTCTAACGTTCCATGGGTTAGGTTTTCTACCTTTCGCTGTTTAAACCCAAGCCAGGCTAAGCCACGCTGAAATGCCAGGATAAATAGCAATACGATAGCGCTAAGCGACACACCACGATCGGGGATTTGCATCCCTACAGATACGATAGCACCTAACGTAAGCATTACGGCCATTTCAAGGATGGATAACTGTCCGCTCATCCGCTTACCAAGCCACCGTACGATGACCAGCAAAATAATATAGGTCAAAAGTGCGCGAATAAGTACCTCTACCCAGAAATAGGGCGGTTCCTGGCCAAATAGAATGCGATGAAGATCTAATATCTTTATTTCCTGTTTATCCACGTATATCTTGTCAGCATTAGCATAGCGGGTATTGTTATATTGATAAGCAAATACATACCGCTTTGTTTCGATCTGATGCAATAACAGGCGTTACTTATTCGAACCGCCTATTTCCAGTAAGATCCTTGATCAGGAAAACCTCAAATTCTTTATTAAGGTGCTCGCAACTCGCAATCAATCTGTCAGTGATCTCTTTGATTTGGTCGTTACCTTGTCCCAGATCTTTAAGCACTTCGACCAAACCGAGTACATTGGCCAACGGACGTCGAAACTCATGTGACTGCTGTTCAGCAAGCTGATTAAGTGTTGCTGTTAAAAAATGCAGGTGCTCCTTCCGGGATTCAAATGCGGTTACGTCATGACCTATCCCAATAACTCCGCTGAGCACTCCGTCGCTATCAATGTCCGCTCTATATTCCCAATAGGTTACAATATAGCCGCCTTTGCCATCCAACTTTCTTAACGTAGTGGGAAAACTCCTATCAGGATGTGCAACGCAATGCTGATAAACTTGATAACTCGCCGCATGATCGTCCGGGTGGAGGGCTAACGCGGCTGAGCGGACCTCAGATGCATTATAAAACGAACTGTGCCGGTATATGAAAAGATCATTCATGTACACATAATCCCCTTGAGTATTGACCTTAACCAGATAAAAATTTGGGGATCCAGCAAGCAGCTGAACGGTTCGTTCAAAGGATAAAAATTCGGACGTCATAGCAGATTAATTAGGTATGCAGTAAATAAAGCACCACGCCGCAAGGTAACTTTTAATTTATAATATTTTCTCAAAAGAAATTCGCTTGGATCGATAGCGGGTAGATTTAATTATAATTATGCCTTGATTGGCCGCTTTATTGCGATTAGTCATCACAAACATAGATCCTATGGAAAAGATCCAAACATCTTCGTTAAAAAATAAAGGTGAGGTCATCAGCGACCTGAAAGAAATACTGGAATTGGTAAATGATGGTAGGGAAGGTTATCAGACTGCTGCCGACGCTGCCAAAGACCCCGAACTTAAAGCATTATTTTCAAGAATCTCTGGAGAACGTATCGTCTATGCATCGGAATTGAAGGAGCATATCGAACTGCACGGTGCGAATGCCGACAATGATAAGGGTGGCATACTGGGCGGGTTACACCGAGCCTGGTTGGCCATCAAACACAACATCAGCAGCAATGACGATAAAGCTATCCTGACGTCCATCACGACCGGGGAAAGAGCTGCTATAGAGGCCTATGATAAATGTATCGAAGACTATGCCGATCACGCTGACCACATGAAATTGCTGACTGAGCAACGAGACGGCATTCAAAATGCTTTGGCAGAGATTGAAAAGCGTATCGTACATCGGTAGTAGAAACGCAAGGGCTGCAGCGATGCCGCCTTTTATATTGATTTTTGAATGATCAAGTGTGAATTCGATTGGAATAAAAAAGCTATCAGGGATCCGGATATAGATTCGCGCCGGAGATCGCTTTAAGCTCACTCATCACTTTTAACCTAATTTTGCTAATTATCAGATTTTCAAAAAAAAGTTTCGCCAGCTACTTACAGGAATATTCCGAAACGAGTTCCAAGCCGGTGCAACTGAACATCTTCCTAAGCGCTAATAATTGGTGTTGAATCTACGCTCAAACTAAAAATAAAGTCCCTGTCAAAAGACAGGGACTTCCCAAAACAGTGTGTCAACACCTTATTATTTTCCTGCGTTCTTTTTATCGGTCACATCTTTACGCAAATCGGTAGCGATCGCTTTGATCTGTTGAAGAGCATTGCGCAGACGCGTACCGGCTGCCTTGTTGTTTTTCTCATAGAAGGCCTGACCTTCTTTTTCAGCGCTTTCAACGAGCGCTTTCAATTCCGCTAATTTTTCCATATTCATTAATTTAAGGCGACTAATATAACAAATAGGATTGGTTGGGCTGCAAATTTGACAATCCCTTACCTTGCTGTGCGTGGCTTTTGCAGTTCATTAATAACGGGTTGGCCGTAGCATGAGATGTACAAGGGGTCTTGAATCTTCGTTCAAACCTAAAGGATAAAGCCTCACAAGAGATTTCCTGCCAAACTCATTTTGAGCAAAAAAAAGCATAAAGACGTTTTCAGCGCGCGGATACGTGATCAGCTAAAACCATTAATACTAATAGTGTTGCCGCCGGAAAGCAGACGTTCTCATATATTCATTGAAACGTTGCTGGTACATGCGTTCCGTGTTCAACCGTTTGTTGATCACTTTGCAACGCCAAAAGCAAATCACCCACGTCACCCCAATGACGGCGAACAACGTAAACGTTTGCTTATCGACCTGGGCTTGCCTGATCTCCTTTTGCTCACCGGTTAGCTTAGCGTCTAACTTTCGATGTGCGTCACTCGATCCTAACAAGCCGAAAAACGCAAAAGTCGATAGGATAAAGGCTAACAAAACGTTTTTGATGATGGCTTTCATGACTTAAAATTACTAATATTATTAGTCAAAATCAAGAAATATTAAGGACTTGTTCGACAATGCCTCCCTTTCTCTGGCTCGCTGAACGCGTGTTCCGATTATTCCGATAATAGCTGATGGCGGTATGCCCCGCATCCAAATGACTGGCGTTTTCGCATCTGTCGTTTTTAGCGTCAGGTCCATGAGCCTAAAAGCTTTCATGAGCAAACGCCCGGTCATGACCTAATTTTTGACCCAGGACATTTTTACCGGTCGGTGCGCTTGAAGAAAACACCGGATGTGGCCTCGATGCATTCTGCCGCGATCAGATACTTGCAGCTTCTCCAGAACGGGCTCCGGAATACAGCCAAACCAGCGACGCAAAAGGGAAATGTAATGAATAGCGGTGAACGCGTCCAGGCCAGCAAAAGGTCAGTGCCTGTAGCAGCAAGGGAAAGCTTTTATAAAAGCATCCCCTTGCTGGTTTAAGCATAATAGGAGCTTGATTTTTCATTTTTCAATTGGTTCAAAAAAGTAAGATCGCAGGCAGGTTTACAAGTCCTTACTTTTGTTCGTATGCCGAAAGCTTCTTCGAACACGTGCAAGCTCAGCTTTTCGGCTTCGAAAATGATCTTTCTTGCTTTCAGCCGGATCTCCACCTCTCCGGCCTGATAACATATTGACAGCATTTTATTACGGATGCCAGCCGCCACCTTGATATCCGTCAGTTTACCCAGGAGATCATTACCAAAAACGAGCGTGAAATTCCGGCCTTTGAGGTTTTGGCGGATCCATTGCAGTTGCTCAGGACGTAATCTTGAACCGATGGCAATGAAGAATAGGTCTTGATGGTTGCGGTAAGCTGATCGTTTAACAGTCAAAAAGGCGATCGCTTCCATGGCCGAGTAAGTGATGACCACTTGCCTTGCAAGTGGATCACCTGCCGTCCAGAGATTGCGGGTAACAGGCAAACGGTGACAATCAGCCGTAAAGTACTCAGCATCATCTCCGAAGTCGAAAATGGGTTCCTCCGCAGCAAAAAACTTTAAGACCTGCGGAGGGACCCCAAAATGTAAAAGTTCGCTGATCATCAACGGTGACCGTTGCGGGTGTATGACCGGCTCATTTGATTAGGCACACGTTGCCTTTCGCTTTCTGCGTCCTGGACAGCGTTGTAATATCCGGGACTAAGCTTTCCCGCTTCGACATCATTCCGCTGTTGGTTAAATAACCGGTTCAGGCCTTTGTAAACTACATAAGTGAGGCCGCCGTCGATCAATATCGAAGCCACCAGGGCCAATTTATTGGCCCGGATGCCCTTCGCATCTGCCCCGGAATAAGCGAACGTCGTTTTATCCGTCAGGGTTACCTCCTTGCCTTTGCGATAATTTTCCTTTTGCGCCGCCGTCAGGAATTGCAGGTTGACCATATCGGGCGCCAGGATCTTCTCCGTATCCGAAACGATAAACTCACGTGTTTCCGAGTCGAATTCCACCAATATTTCCTTTGTGTTTCCCAGATCGTCAGTGGTCTTTTTCAGGTAATTGGCCACTTCGCCCTTTTCCAGTTTTGCGGCCTCAGCATCATCCAGAAACGAAGGCGTTACAGGCTTTTTATAAACCGGGTGGATCATCAGATTCAATTTCCCTGCTTCATCTGGTTTGAGCGATATCTTGGCATCCATGGACTTGATGCGGATGTTTTCCCCTTCGAGGTTATGCAATTGCATCAATCCTGTCCGTCTTCCGGATAGTAGTGCCTTTAGATCATCCACATTCAGGAGCAGTTGGCCGCCTGCTGCCAGGCCAATCGTTTCGAAATCTTTCATTGGCAGCAATTTTTCGTTGTAATGTATGATATCCATTTTTATCTGCCCACCTTTCTGGAAAAGCCTGCGTCTTCCCCTACCGCCTCAGCGGCCGTCAATTGTCGCTCCGCCGGATCATTTTTAGCGGCCACCAGCGATTTGAATAAGCCGTCTGTTTGCTTCATACTGAACTTCTTACCTTCCGTATCTTCCATCTTGAAGGTCTTCCCTTTAATATCCAGCACCTTGTAGACATTATTATTGTAAGCGATCTCGTCCCCTTTGACCAGCGCAGGCAGTTCTGTCACCCGGTCATCCATTTTTGTGGCTTGTTTCAAATCCCGCTTCTCGCCGAGGTCCAGGACAAAATCATAGATCTTCTGCGCATCTGCCGAAGCACGGAACAGCTCGAACGGTTCGTCCTTTAAGATCTTGACCCAGCTATTGACATACGCCGCATGCTGACCGAAATTGTGTCCTATCTGCAGCTCGCTGCCGATCATCAGGGAAGCAATTTCCGCGCGAAGTTCTTCCTTGGCATATGCTTCCGAACCGAAGCGGCCTTCCATCGGACGGTCCAGGCGGCTTTCATGCCCGGACCAATGACCCAATTCATGAAGTGCCACAGCATAGTACTTGGTCTCATTGTCGAATTGCTCCTTGAAAGGTAGTTGGATGAAATCCTTGCCTTTGTTATAGTAGGCTTCATTACCGCCGTGATTGATGGTGGCCTGGCTGGCTGCGAGCAAATTTTCTGCCCGCTCGACCGGCGCCCATTTTTGTTCATCCCGGTGCTGTTGCAGGTATTCACCAAGCGGCGGTATGCCTTTGATCTGTTCCGCATTGAATACCCATGCGTTGGTGATAATCGGTTTATCCAAGTTCGATACCCTGGTTTGCGTAACGCCGTTTTCATCTTTGATTTTGTTACCGTCTACATCGCGTATCGCTTCCATGTTGGAGGTCTTCACAAAGTTGATCAGCGTTGCTTTTGCACCCTTTTCGACGGTGTAACCGGCAAAATCGGCTTGTTTTAAAGTCATCCAGCGCGGATCCTGATGCCCTTGCATGGAAAGCCACAGCGCGTTCATTCCGCGGTAGTTTTTGTTCGTGGTCGGATTTATCGGAATTGTGAAGGCAGGAGAAGTCGAATCATTCCAGGGTTTTTGAAAAGGTGAGGTTCCTTCTTTCAATTCTGCGATGAGCTTATTGGCAATTTGCTCATGCAGGAGTGCAAAATTTTTACTCATGATGTGTTGTTTTTAAAAGTTCGTATAAAAAATTTAATGGGTTCAGATAGCGTCCGCCGTAACGGATAGCGAAGTGCAGATGAGCTGCGGTGACACGGCCGCTCGCTCCACTGATGGCGATCACCTGACCGGCACGGACGGTATCATCAGGTAAGACTAAGCTCTTACTCAGGTGTCCATAAATGGCCACCACCTTGCCCCGACGGATCTGTATGGCAAGCCCAAGCGATGGGTCGTAGGAAACCCGGTCTACAATGCCGTCAAAAATGGCATACACAAAGTCATACCGTGCACGGAGGTCTACCCCGGGATGGTAGGTTATTTTTCCGGAGAGCGGGTGTATTCGGTAACCGAATGGTGAAATAACGGTCAGTGACCGCAGCGGCAGGCAAACGAATGAAAAGATCACCACCGCCTTCATCCGCTATAGCTCTTTTTCAGCACCTCTTTTTCAGCAGGTTTGGCCGGTTGCAAAGCCCGCTCCCAGACGGCCGGATTCTTACCGGCGATCTCCAGCGCCTGTCTGGAACCGGTATTCGTTCCCCTGTCCAAGAGCATAATGATCTTGTACAGGTCCTTGAAGACGTCAAGGGGCATTTTTGAGCCATTACTGGTCAGATCATTTAAGATCGTTTGCGTATCCTTGAGCCTGACCAGTGCCTCCGGGGGATAGATCGCCTCTCGGCCATGATCAAAGGCGACATAGATTTCGTTCGATTGCGGCCGGTCATAGTTGACCACGCCGACCTTTCTCTGGCCACCAGCCGGGTCGAACGTCAGGTCAGGACGCACGAGTACGAGCGTCCCGTTCAAACTTCCATTTTCCATAATTTGGGGATTTATTGCGGTTAAGGGTTAGCCTTCGGACGGAACTGGTTGACCATTTCCTGTATCTCCAGGCTGATACGCGAAAAATTCTGGCGAAGGACCTCGTCCTTTTTGTCCCGGAAGTTGTAATAGGTAGGCAGTGGTTTGTAAGCCTTTTCTTCCGCAGCGATCTCTTTGAGGTCAAGCGCTACCCGGCAATTCACGGCAGACGTTTCGAATTGACCTGTATAAATTTCCTTGGCATCTGCGGCTATAACGCCCACCATTTCCCCTGCATTCAACGATGCGATCTTCCCGGCAGGGATCAAAGCCTCCAGTTTTTCGTTTAAGGAGGTCGAGGTCTTATTCCGGTCAATGGACAGCCCCTCGCCAAGCTGTTTCGATTTCCCGAACAGTCTTTCCAGCCACTCGAGCGTTTCTTTGTTGCGCACGGATCCCGACAGAACGTTACCCACGACAGCGGTGATGGTGGCTGCCGTATCTTTACCATATTGCTGACTGAATTGCGGCAACTCCTGCAGGCCCATCAGCACGGCCACCTTGTTACTTCGTGCGGTAGCGATCAGGTTCTCTATCTTATGAAGGAAAAGCGTTGGCACCTCATCAACGATCAGTGCGGATGGGAGATTACCTTTCGTATTGATCAGTTTGGTGAGCCTGTTGGTGATGATCGAATAGCAGGCGGAGTTGATGTTTTGCGTGTTCGGGTCATTGGCCAGCACCAGCATGCCCGGATTTTCTTTAGCTGATATCTTGAGGTCAAAATCGTCACCTGAAAAGACCCAAAAGGTTTCTTTGGTGGCGAGCCTGCTGATAAAGATCTTCAGGGTACCGACCTGCCCCTCCAGCTGGTCAAATGCCTTCGCATGATAGGCGCTCATGAAGGGCGATAAAAGCGATTTCAGTTCCTGTTCGGAAACGAGGGCATTAAAGATCTCCTCATACGAACGGTTCAGCAAAGCCAGCACATGCGGGAAACTGCACAGCTTGCCACCGTCATGTTTGCTCAAAAAATAGATGCAGGAGGCCAGGAAGTTGATCGCCGACTGCGTAAAGAACTGATCGCTGCCCCCGGATCGGTCGCCTTTTTTAAGTGCCTCTAACAATGCTTCGGCAGTTTCCGCAGCATCAGCCAAAGAACGGACGTAATCTGCGCGCCAGGGGTTGATCCTGCGGCTTTTCTCCACTTCGTTGAGGTTCAGTACATGAAAGGTGAAATTTTTGAGTTTACCTTGCTGCTTGGCTAATAAATAGTGATAATAAGCGATATGGCCTAGATCGGGATACTTGAAATCATACAGGCAGATGGCGAATTCCTTAGCGACCAGTTGGCGAATGAACGGATTGACTACGGAAAAGGACTTACCTGAGCCCGGCGTACCGATGACAATCGTTCCACGGAACACGTTAACGATGTTGATCCAGCCCTTACGTACCCTGCCTTTATAATAGAAAAGCATGGGAATATTTACCGAGTAAGGGGTCTCTGTTTTGGTAACCTGCTGCATGAAGCTTTCCGCTTCCGTGTTCCACTGATCCTTGCCAAGGCCGGAGCGGATCATTTTGGATATGTTATCCATTGCCATACTCGTCATCAATGCGCCGGTAAAGGAGCAAACGATATAGGTTAGATCAAACCAGCTCGTATAAGCAAATATCAATGGCGAAGCCCGTCCCCGACAGCAAATGCTGCCAAAAAATAATAAAAGACCGAAACAAAGCGGGTAAACGATATGATTTTTAGGATTCAGGTCTTTTTCCTTTTTTGCCAGTGTCCCGATACTTACCAGACACATCAATGTTAAGGTAAAGAGCTTACTGTAGACCAGATCCCTGTAAATGACGAGGCGGGACAACTTGATCAGCGGGACATAAAAAAAGCCCCAGACCGGGGCTTCACGATAAACGAAGACAATGACTTCAAACAGCACGGACAGGTATATCGCAGACCGCATGAACCCATGCAATTTCTGCTGTTCTCTGGTTTCTTCCATAGGGATCAATTAATTTATCAGTGATAGTGACATGAGATCCTTGTCCACAGTTACAGCTATTGGGCTCGTTATTCGATGTTTATCGTGTCAGCTTCCAGTAAATCCTTGTAATTGACCTTCAAAGTGATAATCCGTCCGGATAGTTGCTTTTCGCTCAGTTCAGCATGTAAAACCTTATTTCCGGGAAATGACATCTTTCTGAACACAAACACGTTGCGGTAGTATTTTGAAAAAGAAGGCACATTGGACAAAACGAATACCGGCCTGATCTCTACGGACTGCATATTGCTTGCCTTTATTACCTTTTCATCATCGATCCTGAAACGAAAATCTTCGATATCGTACTTCAGATTGGTTTTGTTCTTAAACGAGACGTCCAGGAAAATATAGTCGCTCAATGTCGCGATATGATTGACTTGTCCCTTCATGCCGAAGGCTTTTGTTTTGCTTAATGCGCTACCTGCTCGTGTCGTATACAGCTTTAATGACAGCAATTTTAACTGGTTCTGAGAAAGCCCTATGTCAGAAATGTCCAAAGGTTTGACATCCTCGGGCTCGATGTTTATTGCTGTAGGCACACCCAGGCGTCCGGGTAATAACCGGTATTGCGCAATAAACTTTTCACCTGCGATGGTTAGCACCGAGCCGGTGAAGGTTTTAAGCGAATCTTTAAGTTTGATCCGCAATACATTTTTGAGCGGCAGGTCACCAACAAGGTTCTTGTCCGATATGTCCACGTATTGAACCGGTTCCGGGGATATGAAATGGATCGTTGAATTTTCCGGGAGGTCAACAACCGGCAAAGTTTCCTGTGCGTGAGCTAAGGCAGCAGAAAAGAGGAAAACAATTAATATTAGCTTTTTCATGTTAATAGTTCTTTTGAGCGTTTTGTAAGGCATCTGTATCGATCAGATAGAGGTAAGAATTGTATTTAAGCCGGGCTTTATTTTTCCGAATGAGGTCCGCAATGGCCGACGAAGTAGACTGAAAAATTTTACTGGCCGTACTCATCAGGAACTGATTGCCCGAACTGCCATCGATCGTTACCCCTTGTATAGTATTGCCGCCAAGGTCTCTGGTAAACTCTCGAAAGGATGAGGCAGGCACATAAAGTCCCGGCAGACCGTCCAGATCATAGACATCCAGCTTGACCGGCACGATCCTACTATTAAAAAGTATTGAAGAGATCGTCAGGGTGACGCGCTGCTCTGAAAAGCCGCTGATCTGCGCATACAGGTAAGTGCCCTTTGGGATGAGCATGTCACCGGCCCGGACATCTTCAAGCAGTCGCAAGCGCAGCCTTGAACCGGCGTAACCCGTGATGTTTTCGTCGATGACCGCACTGATCAAATCCTGCTGTTTTTCCGGTAAGACCGTATTGAATTCGTTGGATGGGCTACCGGCTTTAACCACCGTAAATTTAACCTGTGCAGCTTTTCCTTTGGCTAATTTATCCGCCGCATCACGTTTTTGTTTTTCAGCTTTGTACGCCGGATCGTTGGCTTTGTTGATACTATCCATCACGGCCATTTGCATTTTGAAGACCTCCATCGGATCTTTTTCTTTGGTAATGTTATTCTCCGTCACTGCCTTCGGGGGTTGCGATCTTGCCGAGATCACGCGCACTAACTGCCGTTCGGCTTTCATTTGATTATCGGTGACTTCCTGCACCTTTGCCCGTTGGGCTAGTGAATCCAGCATCCGCCTTTGTTTTTCCGAATAGTCATTGTTATACGCCGGATTACTGGTCGTTTCTTTAGGGATAACGGCCACTGCTGAGATCCCATCGGCCTCTTTATAGGTGTTGCGGAAAGCATCCAGTTTATCCGCAAGCTGCCGTTTACGGACTTCGCTGGAAACATTGCCAACGCTCGGATTTAGAACTTCTTGCGGTGCCGTGTCCTGCTTGGGTTTTGCGAAGCTGCTCCGCCAGGCGTAAAAGAAGAGGCAAAAAAAGGGCAGCAACACCAAAGGCAGTATATACTTGGGTTGTTTAAAGTTGATTTTCATCATCATTACTTTTGAATTTGTTGAAGACTGTCAAGCGCATTCTCTAGCGTAATGCTGTCTTGGTGGGTCAGCACTTTTTTAGCGATCAGGCTGTCCACCATTCTTTTCAGCTGTAACCCTTTCCTGATCTTAGCCGCGGATTCCATGATCCTGGAAAAGCCTTCGGTGACAGGACTGATAGCTTTAACCTGGGGATCCGGTTTATTTTCAGGGTGCCGGAAAATGGTGAACGATAAGCTGGCCGATGAAAGCAGCAGTACGATCATGAGCCAGAAAACCAGTCTGGGGTAAGTGTTAAGCAATTCGCTTATGAAGGCACTCAAAGCCGAGAAATAGCACCCAAATTCCCTGCGCAATTCTGAATAGAGTGTATTACGCGGATCGCGGTTAGAATGTATTTTTCTCCACATCTTGTAAGTCTTTATTTTCAAGGGTTTTCCAATTGGTGATCAATACCCCGTGCGGATTGTTATCGCTGCGCGGAATGTCTTTAAGATAGCCTTCCGTAACCAGTGAACGGATCACCGTCGAACTGCGCCGGTCAATCTTGAGCTTACCGTAGTATCTGAAATACTTTTTCGCTACGTCCACTGCAATGGAATCGGTTTGAAGGGTCAAAACCGAACTCGATGAAAGAATGGAATTGAAAAAACCATTTTCTTTCAGGTCGTTATATTGCTGCATTCCGGATTCATCGATGAGGTACATCGCCTTTTTCATTTGATATTCCATGTAACCGTCATCCGGCGTTAGGGAAAAGAAAAGGGAATGGAATAGATCGATATGTGCGCGGTATTCCGCCGGCCTGTTCATTTGGACGTCGGTTTGTCTGGCCAGGATAGGCACATTTTTATCAAGGATGTAAATGCTCTTTTGGGCACTGCTGACCAGCTTAAAAGCATACAGGCAGTTAACTCCGACGATGATCAGCGATGTGACAAGACTGCCAATAGCGATGACCGTCGCAAGCTTGATCTTGGCTTCGATGTTTTTGATGATCATGTTGATGGGAATTAAAAAGGCCGCTTAAATGCGGCCCTGAATCGTACATAAAATGGATTAGATAAAACGACCAGCAGCGCGGCGCGCACCGGCAGCCACTAACCCAGCACTTCTTCCGAAAGTAGAAGTAGCCGAACTGATGCCCGAAGTCGAGATGATCCAGGTAGAAATACTCGGTACCGTAAACATACATATGGCACCAACAATAAAGACGATGATCACCGTTCCGAACGATAGTATGCCGTTTCCTGCAAAGACTGCCATTTTTGTCAGATCCGCATTCAGACCATCCTGACCAACGAGCTCTTGATATTTACTTATTTCTGATGTCATTGCGTATTCCTGCATCAGTCCCGTTAGGTACATGATCAGATAAGCTATTCCGCTATAAAGATTGACCGAAATAAATCGTGCGATCCAGGTGCTGAAACTGTCCCTGAAGGCTGGCAGAATACTGACCGCTACAGCAAACGGACCCAGTATGATCAGTATGGTGGAATAAATGATTTGAATGATGAAAATCACGTAGGTCGCGATCCGTAAAATCCAGATCCCTATCAATTCCAGCATTTGCGTGAACAACAATTGCATGCCTACCTCCAGCCGGTTCTTTAATTCGAGCAGCGGCGATACCACGCTACTGATGCCTTGCTTTACGGTGCTGGTTACTTCATCCCAAGCCTGACCATACCAGGTATCACTTTCCTTTTCGGCTACTTGCGTTTGGGCCTGGTAAGTATAAAGTGAGTTCGCAACGGCCAGCATCAGTTTAGACCGGTTGATCCGAAGATTGTCGACCGTCTTTTGCTGACTGTCAAACATTTGTTCCGTTTGGTTTGCGACGAGGTCCGTGGGAAAAGCCAGGACTTTAACAAAGGTTCCCCACCAGAGAATAACCATGGCTAATCCGAATGGACGCATCAGTGGCATAATCTCCAGTTGTTTGTCTCCAACCATCATTTCGTAGCTTTTGATGGCAAAAAAAATGATCATAAAAATGGCGGCCAAAGCTTTTGCATCCGTAATGAACAGATCAAAATGGGTCCAGACCGAATCCTTTAGGCCTTTCAGAAAATACATAACACCGTATTCGTAAACACCATCGCCCTGCAGCAATTCGAGTGTTTTGGTATTGTCCGGTGCGGTCGTTTGGGCGATCACTGCTGGTGCCCCTAAGCAAAGCAGTGCGATTAAAGTGATCCATTTTTTCATTGTACATGCTTTAAGACCTGGTTAGCAATATCAATATCCCAATGCGGTGTCCAATTTGTCACGTTCACCATATTAGTGCTCAGCCGTTTCTGCTGGGCAGCCATATCTAAAGTAGCTGCTGCTGAAGCGGTTCTGATCGCCCATACACCGGAAAGGCGTTTGTATTCCATCAGGTACCGATGATAGGCCATTATACGGGCACCCCGATCCATGTCCGAAGCGTGCGCCGCATTGATCCGCTCTTTAAGCATATCGAGTTCATTTTTGTACCAGTTGTATAAGGCTTCCGAAACCATTTTTGCCGAAACTGCCGGCGATAAACCCGCCAGCATACGCTCAGCAGAATTATTCAGTACCGGCGAGAGCTGGTTTTTGTAATACAGCAACCACAAAGGGTCGGCATCGCTGAGCAGCCCGGACTGGTTGGCAATTTCCGAGGCGGCAGTATTGCGAACCGTATCGGATTTTAATTTGTAATGATTATCCGTGTTGCTTAGTGCGCCGACCAAAGCCAAACGTTGTGTCTGAGGACCGGTAGCACTTAGCGGCCGGAGGTCTTTCCTATGGTAGTTGGGATAAAATAATCCCCAGGTCAGCCAGTAGTATGGATTAAGATTGAGGAAGCCAGCCTTGGGTGTGAATTTGTTCTGATCCCATTGCAGGTACACCATGCGTTCCTGCTGGTAACGGATACTCTGATCCTGCACAACAGATTGTGCAGAAGCGCATAGCCAGTGCAAAAGCAGCATTGGCCATATGATCATGTTTTTCATTGTTTTAAGTATTTAGCGTTTTGAATGATCCGATTGACAAAAATTTTGTCTTGGTTGATATAGGCAGCAAAGGGATTTAAGGAATTGATGACGCCACGTTCTTTAGCCCAATACATGGCGCGCCAGGCGCCGTACGCCAAACCGTCCAAAATCTGAAGTTGCTGAACGACCTTGCGCAGCAGCTCATCACGCGCGTTATAATCCGCGAGCATATGATCACCTCCTTTTAAGATAAAGCCCGATACATCAGCGGCCAGCATGGTGGCGCGCGTCCTCATCTGCGAGCTGATGTTGCCTGCAAAAAGCAGCAACTCCGGGGACGACCGGGCCAATGCCAATGCCTGCTGAATGTAGCTTGTCATGTCGGCTACGATGACCGCGATATTTTTAACAGCCAGTCCATCCTTAAGTGCGGAGTTAACATTCGACAGGGAGTTATAGATCATGGTTTGCGCGACAACCACAGAACCTACATTGGTGTTAAGATCATTGATGTTGTTATTGATCTTACCCAGGTACTGGTTATGGGTCGCTTCGGCGCTGCTTCTTACAGCTGCGTTCCCAGTAACTGCGGCAAAATGCCAGGGGTCGACGACGTATTGCTGTGCTTCAACAATATGAGCACAGAGCAGTAAGCATAAAACGATCCATCTCATTTTTTCAGGTATTTAGCGTTTTGTATAATGTCCTTACCAATGGAAATATCCGCATCGATAAAGTTTTGAAAAGGATTGGCTGCCTTCAGTAAAGCAGCAAGGTTGGAATACTGCATCAGGTTCAACATGTTACCGGAAAGATTTTGGATGTTACTTAATTCTGCCAGCACATAGTCAAAGAGTATTTTGCGATCAGAAGCTTTCATCTGGTTCACATCGCCTAGTGACAGCGTCAAACCGGCCACATAACCCATCAGGTCCTTCGCCTGTGTGATAAATTGTAATTCTGATTGGTAACCGATGGCGATCAGCGCCGGATTCTTTTGTGCCAGCTGAATGATCTGCGCCTGGTTACTCACGATACGACTGACCATCGGGCTGGCTAAAATTCCGATATCGGCCAAATTGATCGCCGTGCCAAGTGCATTGTAGCGTTGTTGTAATTCGCGGTAGGTCTTTTTTAGTTTATCCAGCAGGTTAAGGTTGGCTTGCTCATTGGCATCGACGGCTGCCTGCTGATCCCTGGCCTTGACCTGCAATTTATTTTCGGCTTGCGATTCGGATACCAGCTGGTGTATGCCGACAATATCGAGCGTCTTTTGCTGGGCGAATGCAGCTGCATTTAAGCCGAAAAGTAATAATAGCATGATCAACTGCTTCATGGCTTCAGGTATTTGGCGTTATTTAAAACTTCGGTTGCGATACGGACATCCTGATTCTGCCATTCGGCCCAGGGATTAAGCGCATGGAAAATGCCTTCCATCTTGGCCCAGTACATTGCCCGGTTCATGCCGTAGGCAATCCCGCAAAGGATGCGCATTTCTGTAGCGATATGATTCAGCAACTTTCCCCGTTCACCCGAATCCATCAGGTTATTCGTACCGCCTTTCAGGACAAAAGCGCTGACATCTGCGGCTAATAGTGTGGCTCGCGTCTGGAAATCACGGGCTCCTTGTTCAGCAAACAGTAGCAATATGGGATCAGAAGCAGCCAGCTTAACGGAGCTTTGAACATCAGAAACAATGTCTGATCCGCATTCAGCGATCTCCCGTATCGTGGTCAGGTTGTTGATAACGGAGGCGACCTGGCTTAATCCCTCATAAATTTTGTTCTGCAGGTTATTGACAATAACGAGCTGCCCGCTTACCGCCAACTGACCTTTCTGGATAAGATTTAATTTATCAATCGTTGTATTTAACTGGCCGTTAATAGTTGACGCATTGACTGCAATAGCACCGGAAACCAATGGGTCAATGACAATTTCCTGCGCCTGGGTTGGGGCAAACAGTAGGCAACCCAGCATGGTGAATAATAGCTTCTTCATGTTACGATTGATTTACTTGATTAATGAAAGCAGGCAAGGTTTTACCGCTTGATTTGAAGTCACTCACAAAGGCGTCTAAGCCCAAGGCGTAGCTACCGTGCCTGGCAATGTATTTTTCGACCGCAGATTTTTCGGGCTTCTCCGTTGTATAGGTAAGATATTGGTGAAGCGATACCTCTACGCCGTAAACCTCGCCGGTCGATCCGCGTCGGATATATACCTCTTTGAAACGGCCGCGATTCTCCGCATTATCGAGCTGATTGATGGTAAAGATCTTTCGGCGTTCTGTTTCGCTGATGGCCAGCAACGCTGCGATGTCATTATAATTATCCCTGAATTTGGTTTGATCGAGCAAGCATATCGTGTCGGAGTTATTCACGATACTATCCTTAACAACACTGTTGCCGATGATGTCGCCCAGTTCCTGCGTAACGACAATTGCTTCTCCCCAAAACTTCCGTACGGTTTTATATAGATACAGCAGATAACCTGCCATCAGCGGGCTTGCTATGGCCTTCCAGGCTTCTTCGACCACCAGTGCTTTGCGTCGATCCGAACGGTAACGCATCTTCTGAATAAATACATCCATGATGTTGAGGGTGACCAGCGGGAAAAGAATTTTGTGCTCTTTGATCGAATCTATCTCGTAAACAATGAACCGTTCGGTGAACAAAGATTTATCCGTTTCTTTATTGAGCATCGTTGCGAACTCACCACCTTTATAAAATTTTTTGAGCACGTACCGGAACTCGTCAAAGTCAAAGACGATCTTCTCTTCCTGCTTGATCTCCGGTATTTTGAGGAGCGCGAAATCATAAAAAGTGTCAAACTTCAGCACGCCGTTAACCGGGAAGTTTTCCGCATAATAGGCAGATACCACATTGGAAATAACGTCCCGTTCTACCGCAGTCATGGTGCCGTCAGCACCTTTCCAGGCTACCCCGATGAGTGTGCACAGGAAATCTTTTTTTTCGATGTTATACTCTTGCTCCGTTATTTTGAACGGGTTCATGGTGATCGGTGAAGCGTCGGTATAAGTGATGTATTTACCGTTATAGTAAGCGCAAAGACCAGAATAGGAATGGCCGGTGTCGACGATGACCATATCCATGTTATACAGCATATACTGTTCGATGAGCGCGTTCATAAAGAAGCTTTTTCCCGAGCCGCTCGGACCAAGCACAAACTTATTCCGATTATTAATGCGACCGCTGCGCATAGGCAGATCAGCAGGATCGATCCCTATGGGAATTCCTTGCCTGTCTGTGAAGCGCAGTAGAAAGTCTGAAGGTTCATCATGCGGGAGCGTCTCTTTAAAAAAGAAGCAAACAGCAGCGTCGCAGGTAGTCAGGAACCAATCGTAAACTTTCAGTTCCGTAGCGTTTCCAGGCAATGCGGAACGGAATAGTTCAAGTTGATTATAAGCGTTCTTGCTGGGAATGATACCTGACTGAAAAAGTGAGCGCTCGACAAAATTGGCGGCCTTGGGAAGCGTTTTCTGCGCTGCACAGATCATAATATTGAAGTGGGCATTTACCAGCAACTGGTTTTCTCTGGCCACATCGGTCAACAACTGATCGATATCCTCGACGCAGATCTGGTTAGCCGGATCAGGGATACCCGCATGACGCTTCTTCTTTTGCTGCAATTTGCGCAGGGTCATCACCTGGTTTGGGATTTCCAGCACCTGGTGATAGACAATCGCATGGCAGTCGGGTACACGAAATAAAAAGGACATTAAATCGACTGGAAAGCCCCTCAGGCTATCCCTGTCATTAAGTTCAATATGGGTGGCTACCTCTGGGGGCAGGTCAATGCTATCGATATTGACCAGGCTGATGCTCCGGCAAGCTCGATCACCCATATTCACTTCCGTTGTCGTAGGCGAAAGGTTATTCAGGCTAAAATGATCGCCTTTGAATTCCATACTCAGCATACGAAGCAACAACCGGTTGATATCCGCTTCTCTCAAGGCTTTTGCGCCGGGCAACACATCCAAGACCTTCCCAACAGCCTGTAAAAAGTCCTGTAAGCCTTTAGCATCATAGGTGTAAAAATTACCTTTTTTGATCTGCTTGGTAATGGTCAGGTAGGTCGACACCTGCAGGCATTCACGGCCTTCGAAGTGAGCATTATAGTGTTGTTGAAGATACTCGCCGGTACCTGGAGCATGATACTTGGAACGGCTGATGATATCGTGCTTTTGTAACAGATGGCCTTCGCCCAGAATCTTTACGATATTGATCAACAGGTAATGAAACGCTTCGTAACCTGATGGGTCAGCTGCGTATCGGATCACCGGATTGGCGACCTCTATAATCAGCGAGTATTCGCCCGTCAGTCCAATGAGCAGGTCATAATCACCGTTCCTATCTACCCCGGCGTAAGGAACGTCAAATAAGTTTTTTACGGCCATAGTGGTTTAGAATTAAAATATTCGTGTTGCGGCTTTTGGTATGAAGGCCACCCTTTTGGCGCAATGCAGTATAAAAAAGGCCACCGGTAATGCAGCCTACAAGCACGAAAGCGCCAAGCCACATATTCATCAGGGACATGACAAGCGCGCCTGCTATCAGTCCGATCAGCAAGGAAGCAATACCCCAATAGATATATTTGCCTTTAAAGCCTTTGAAAATAAGGGGCTTCTGGAGCCCCTTATAAACCGGAAATTTCCTGGCCATTTACAAACCGAAAAAAGCCTTGATTACCAAAGCAGAAACCACCAGGAAGACACATGAGCCTCCCCAACCCATCAGTTCTTTGTTGATATCCTGATCTCCGGAGTTCCATTTGGAATACACCCGGATCGCGCCAACGATACCAACAATCCCACCGATCACCAGGGTAATATTGGTTACGGGTGCGACATAAGTCTTTAAGGTTGTGGTCGCGGTATTCAAGCCGTTAACACCACTTTGTGCGAACACAGGTACAGATAAGGCCAACAGCACGGCTGATGCCCATAGTTTTTTTGTTTTGTTAAGCATTAAAAAGGAGAAAAAAAATCGAGGCAGTGATCTTTTAAAGCCCATAGAGAATTGGCCGGTATAGAAACAGGCGTTCAGATCACGAAATACGCCCTAAGCGATACACCCTGCAGATGGATGCTTTAGTTGCTTGCGGTTAAATGCCAAACATGGCGCGAAGGAAAACACCGGCAAGCGTTATGAAAATTGCGGCAAAGAACCAGGCAGCGACATCAGCTGAGAACCGGTCCTTACCCATTTGTGCGTTCTTGTAGACTCGCAATGCACCGATAGTCCCAAGGATCACGGCAACCACCAAGGAGCAATCGAACGCTGAAAAAAATGCAGACCTTAAGTCCTGCTGGGCCTGCTGCATTTCTGAAATTCCAGGCTGAGCCAAAATCGAACAGGTGGCAAAGCAACAAGCCAGAACTAAAAGCGTTTTTTTCAATAGCTTACCTGCTTGATATACTCAAACGCTTCATCCCGGCAGAGGTTGAACAAGCCTTTAAGCGATACGCCGCCGCTGGCGTATATGGGCGATAAGACATCAGCCATCGTTAATTCCGGAACCAAGGAAGCGGCGCTTACTTCTTCTGAAAATGTCAATTCATTCGTTTCCTCACCTTTAAGCTTCCTGCCGCTGCGGAGGTGATCCCAGGCAATGAGAACCAGATAATACGCAGTATACAGACCGCTTATCCAGAATAGAAATTTGAACCAGGTCATAAGTCATTGTTTTGAATAAAGTGTTTAATAATTGTTTTTATTTCCGGTTGGGTATCGAACAGGTGCTTAACAGCAAAGGCCACTAATTTCGATACATCCACGCTCGTCGCCATTTTAAACTGGTTCATTATCCGGACGGTTTTTTCATCGAACCGTACATGGACCATGCTTTTATTGATACTCGTATCATAAGCTAGTATTGCGTCGAGTATGGCGGCTTCGGATTTCTTTTCAACTTTCCGCTGTTTTCTTGTTTGTTTATTGGTAGGTTTTGTCAACTCCTGCCTAAGCTGGTCAGCCAGCGATTTCATGTTTTCCATAAAGATGATCAGCATAGATTTTTTCGAATACAGGTATGATTATCGGGTAAAGAGAAACAGGCGTTTGAAAAGTGTTGGTGCGCTGAAAGTCTATGCGGTCAGGCAAGACCGCTGTAATGACCCCGAATTTTGACAGCTGAGCGTTCACTTCCTGCATGATCTCAAATTTCGCATTCGCTTTTATCCTGTTTGGAATGAAGACCATTTTGATCTTAGGATTTACTTTACGAAGGACGACAGTAAACAGGATCGTCGATTCAAAAGTGAATTCGTCATAGGCAAATGGGCATATGAAAAGGTCCGCGGCGGTAAATACTGCAAGTAAACCATCGTCATCCAGTTTGCCGGGCAGGTCGATGAGCACAACGTCCTTTGAGTTCTTCATCAGCACTTCTTTCAATACCGGGAAAGTTTCCAGCGTTGCTGGGAGCACCTCGTAAGGTTCTTTATTTTCCAGGATTTTTGCTTTCTCATATTTTTGAGATATGGATTGCTGGTAGTCCATATCGATGACGGTCACAGGGCAGTTCTTTGCCTGCGTGAGGTAATTGGCCATAACGAGCGTCATGGTGCTTTTCCCCGCGCCGCCTTTTTGATTTCCGATAATGATGATCATAATGGTAAGTTTTAACGCGTATTAGTTCTTGCTTTCTTTTGTCGCCTGCGGCGCATCCCATGTATCTGCTGGTCGTCAACGTCATCAGCGATCCATACGGGCTTTATAGATGCAACATAAGGCTTCTCTTCTATTTCGTTATGGGGAATGATGATTGCAACTTGTTCCGCAGAACGTTCAGCGAGTAACTCTTTGAGCGACATGACCTCGCTACCTTTGAGTACGAGTTTATGATCATGGTCGATGATCGAATATCCATAGGGTTGTTTACCTTCAGACGAGTGAAATATCAATTCAATGTGATGGACATGCTTCAGGTAATTCTTAAAGTCGGAATGGTCTTTAACCACCCTTAATAGTTCACGCAGCTCCGCGATTCTAATCGTTGGCTTTTCGTAATGCCCCAACTTGTCCGCCAATACTTTTTCGTCAACTTCTTTACAGGGAAGGTCGAGGCTTTCCATGACCATAAAGAATTGTGCGCGGGTACTAAAGGTATAGGCTAATGCTTTTTCGACGCTCAATACTTCTTTCAGGTTGCCTATCGCTCTTAGTTTTTCATATGCGCTGTTGATCTTTTTGCCATCCTTTGCAACCCTAACCGACACGACATGCACATGGTTATTGTCTGTGTCCTTATGATAAACGATCAGGTATGGCTGCTGGCTATAACCCATTTTTTCCAGCCAGGCGACGGCAACATCAGTCAACTCTCGTTCGGAATACATCTTCCCTTTAGCTGAAAGCACCGCATGGAACTGTGGTTTTTTTACGCGTGTATTCTGAGCAGCGATCATTTGCAGGTAATTGATGTAATCCTGCGGCCTTAACCTGCACAGCGCCTGGAGCGCACCGAAATTGGCAACCCGCATCAGTTCGCCCTTATTCAGGTCGACCTTGTTAGTATTATAGACCACACCGCTGAACTTCGCCGAGGAGGACAGGATTTTAACGATCATGGATATAACTGAAGACTTGAATAGCTACCGATCTGTAGAAATGGCTAACCGAGTAGCGGTATACCCTTGTAAATGAGTAGCTTGGTAAACGGCTAGCTTTATAATCGCCTGTCGATGTAACTAACTAGCTGGCTAGCGTTGTAACCACATAACGACATAAATTCGTAACTTTATAACGCGATAACGAGACACCGGTGTAACTGTCTACCACTATATCAACATATAGCTATAACTGAATAGCTGTATAACACAATCAGGATTTTCCGATCAACCGGATCACCTTTCTCAGCGATACTTCAAGCTGCTGCTGAATTTGGATGTATAGGTCAAGGCGTGCATCGAATTGCGCAACGACCAGCGGTGACAAAGCCCCTCGCAATTTCAGGGTGTTGACATGTTTGGCTAATTGGTTAATGTTATTGCCAATCCTGCCCATTTCTGCAAAAATATGGTCAAGACTGACGATCAGCTCTTTGGCGTTGACAAGGGTTATTGCCGCCTTGTCCAAGGTTCGCTTACGGACCAGCTCAGTTTTACTGATCCCCAGCGCCTTTTCCAGGGAGAGGATCGTTTTGTATTCATCTTCAGTGAACCTGACGTCGAACTTCTTGCTTCGTTTTCCAACGTCTATCCGAGGCCTTCCCTTTGGCATTTCACTCTCCTCCTGAAAAAACGAGTTGCGATGTTTTCCATTCCCCTCGAGGGCGAGGGCAAGATCCTTTTTGTCGGACAAAAAGACATCTTGCCGTCTCAAAATCAAACCATACTTTAGACAATGCAATGCGCAAATGCGTGTTAACGGCCAAAGTTTTTGCTCCTGGAGGGCGACGCGGAGGCTGACAGGCATTCCGGACGCATGGAAGCCGTTAGTTTGTCATTGTAGTCATTAAAACCGGCAAAGACAGATGAACGATCGATGGCGTAAGGGAGTGCCAAGCAAAAATCCTTGGTTGCTTGGAAACCCGATGCGTCCCGGTCAAAATAAATATCAATGGATGAGTAGGATTTTGCTTTTGCAATCCCTTGACGGAGTAGGGCGATACTGTTCAATACGATCACGCTATGATCAGCGGCCGGATGCTCCGTCTTCCAGCTCAGGTAATTAAGATAACCTTCAAATACGGCTACATTTTTGGGATGTCCGGGCTCGAAAGTGATGGCCTTATTGCCCAGGCAGCCTTTAAAGTACCGGTTTCGGACCTCCCATCCCCCCTTTTCGTTTTTCCAGCCCGCCGCATAGTAATCTTTTTTTAGCCCTTTTTCATCCTTTATGAAATAATAGACTTCCTGTAAGCTATTCCTCCCTGCCTCAAATACCCTCCGCTGCTGTAAATAATCGGTAATGACGGGATTGCCGCCGATCGGCTTGGTTTCCATAACGATATAATTGGGCACCTTAACGGCTACCCGGGGCCGTCGCGGGCGTTCGCCGGCTACGGGAAGGTTGCAGGTTTGATAAATCTTCCGGACAACCTCACCAAATGTAAGCTGGGTCCAGATAGCCATACCGAGGTCAATAATGGTGCCGCCCTTTCCGGTGCCGTGATCGAACCAAACACCCAATTCATCGTTAACACTTAATGATGGGCTGGTGTCATTATCCCGAAGCATGCTGAGATACATTTTGTCTTTGCCCGTCCTGCGGACGGGTTGATAACCCAAACTGGCCAGAAAACTGACAATAGACGCCTGTTCTTTCAGTTCCTTTGCTGTTGATTGTACTGTCATACGATAAAAATTTTGATTTTTGATAAAATGATTGCAGTTACAAAAGCTTGGAAATGGCAGCGGATCTGGCGAGAATTTCGATCTCTAAAACGTTCGATACGCCAGGCGGCTGAATGATCGCCGTCTTTATGAACGGAGATCAAACCCATGTGAACCCAGTTTTCAACTTTTGCGCGGCCAAACCTTTTAAAAGCTTCTGATCTGTTGAGATAGGGTTTTACCTGCCCTGTCAGGATAAGTGCGGATAGTGCGCCAAGCTCTGCCGTGGCTTCCGCAATCAGTCTGAGCTGAAAGGGATTGATTTCCATGTGCCGGCAGCGGGCAACGAACCCGTGAATTCATTTCTGCCGGCAGAGATTTCGGGATTACCAGCGTCAGATCCTACGATCCGGGCTTGCGCCTGCCAATGCGTTTTCGCTCTATTGATATGATCTCAGCTTCGCAAAATTTCCTGCGGCTAACAGGATAATGCTTCATCCCCGTACGTCAAAGAGCGTCGCAAGCCAAGCGCCTACAGCTTTCTATCTGCCACCGGCAAATAAGTATGCCTGTTGCTGGCAGCTGCTATGCCGGCCAGCTTTTTCCGGTCAAGAAATAGTTTGGACTTTTCACCAGGCTTTTTCATCGGAGAAATCAAGCCTTCCTTCAACCAGCGGTCTACGTTGCTCCTGCCATAAATGCGATAGGCTTCAGCCTTGCTGACCAACGCGGTGATTGCTCCGCATTGGTCAACGGCTTTCGCCGATCCGCGATGAACAGCATGTTGCATCAGGAATGATATCTCTTCGATGTTCATGGGGACAAAGCAAGCTGATCAGGGATCGCTAAAACAGTGAAAGGGGGTGAAAAAATCCTTTCACCCCCTTTAGGAGAAGGCTGTTCAAATGAACTTCAAAAACCAAATTTCTATCTGTAAATCAACATTTTACGACTTACGATAAAAAAATACAGCACCGCAAACCAAGCGATAGCAGCATTCAAATTCTGGAGCAAAAAATCACCACCTAAATTTTGTGGCGGACAAATCCGAATAACCGTTTAAATCAATGATAGATATTGATTAGAGACTTTTTATTCCCAAAGGAGTTTGAAGTCAAATAATTTGAAAGCATGTAAAATTGCCTTTACCGTGATAGGTCCTGATGAGCAAGAGCCTAGCCCGCCTGTCAATCCAAGATGGGATAGGTTTAATCGTGAAAGCATTTTTCCCGTTTCGGTCAGCTATGGACACTTTCCATTATAAGTCTGTTAAAACGCCTTAATGGATTGTTGAGTTTGTGCATAACCAGCGTATCGTTGATCGGTCCTGACGAGTCGCAATTGCTATTAACGCCGCTTTTTTCCTTTTTTTCTGGAAGTCACGCTGAAAATTAGCTGATCTTACGCCAGTACGCGAGGTGCCAAATGTAGATGATGGCGGCTTTTCCGGGGGTGCGGATAATGAAATGCTTATACTATTGAGCGTGTGTGTTGAATTTCTTTTTTGATACGAATTGAAATAGCCTACTAGCGATAAATATTCAAAGTAACGCAGCGCTTACCTCGATCTCTCAACAAGTTGTTATGTCACAGATCGTTTTCGCGATTGAAAAATAAAGTGCCCCGACATTTGCGATTACTAAAAATATTAGCATAAATTCGTCGTGCTTAATCTTACAAACATGAGTGACTACAAGGTGCAATTATCTGCTGAAGGGACTACGATAGAAAACTTCAGCAGGCCGTTCAAGATGAGGGTGAGGAAAAATGTGAAGTTGACGCAAGATTGCAGCACGGCGCTACTTGAGGCTTCCGTCTATAAGGAAGATGGCAGTTTTGTGCAAACCTGTAGTTACCTGTTTGAAGCTTTAGATAGTCAGGACAAGCCTGTCGCAGATGTGAGTTTGGAGGAGTTCAATCGTGCCGTCGATTTTTTTTTCACCTCGTTGCTGGATACCGAATTTTATGTTAAACGTATACCGCGCACATCCAGCCTCTGTCCTCCGGCAATGCAAGCATTTAAGTTTGATTGATACTGGATTTATGGGAAAGAAGTATCGCTTCAGGCAAGTGTTCATTATTTGCCAGGATAAGCAAATCATCAACTCTACACAAAATAAAACAGTCGTCTACAAAAGCAGGAGCGACGCTGAGGAGCGGTGTGAAAACACCATTGCTGAGTACAGGCCATACGAAATGAGTAATCCTTTTTCAGGAGGTCAAAATTTGAAGTAGAGGGTTTCTATTTGGTGCATGAGAGCTTGTATGATGAGTTGCTGAAAAATGTAGCGAAGGTGAGTTTGAAAGTCTTGAAATGAATCATCGTTCATCTTCGCAGCTCCGGCGTCGAAGGATAAATTTGAAATTCAGGAGCGATTTCAATTACTTTGCAGTCCATGACCCAGCTTGAATTCAACGCACTCGATTTACCGGAAAAGGCCGAGGCTGTATGGCTTGGCACGTTCCTGGCAGACCGTGAGGCCGAAGGGATGGTGGTCCAGTTATACGCGCTCACAGGTTTTTATGTCGAAGTTTATTATGACCGGAAAACTAATAAAATCGCGGACCTGCGTTCTTTTACAGCGACTCAACAACTGGCTCCCTACCTCTCGCAGATCAATTTTTTTTAAAATGAAGAGAAGTTTGTTATTTATCGCCGCCATATCCGGCATCTTGACCCTGGCCTCCTGGGGATACATAGGCCATCGTGCCATTGCCATGATCGCTCAAAAGCATTTGTCCAGTAATACGGCCTATGTGGTTTCCGCATACCTGAAGGGAGATGTTATGTCAGACGTTGCCACCTGGGCAGATGAGCACCGAGATCCTAAAACAGCATCCTGGCACTATCTGAATTTGCCTTCAGGCCTGGATCATGATGCTTTTGTGAAGGCGGTCATAGAAAGTGATGACAATGTTTACACCGCCATCCTAAAAACAGAAGCCAGTATAAAGGACAAAAATGTTCCTGCTAACGCAAAAAATGAGGCATTGAAATACCTGATCCACCTTATCGGGGATGCGCACCAACCGATGCATGTCAGTCGGAAAGAGGACAAGGGCGGAAATACCATACAAGTACGCTACGACGACAAGGGGACGAACCTGCACAGCTTGTGGGACAGCAAATTGATCGAACACGAAGGCTTGACGGAGCAGGAGATCTTGAAACGGTACGATAACGCAACTGCAGCAGAGATCAGGAAATGGCAGTCCGACAGCCCGGTGGAATGGCTTTGGGAAAGCTATCAGATCAGCGCTGAGCTGTACACCCTAACAAAATCAGGGAAAACGATCAATGATGCTTATTATCAAAAATACATTCAGGTCGTCCATCACCGGATTGTACAGGCGGGAATACGACTTGCGGGGGAACTGAACAAGCTATTGAATAATGCAAATCCGCCAGCTGCAGACCTGACGATACCGGCCGAGAATAATGCAACCCAAGCTGTAGCTGATAGAAATATTGCTTTAAAAAACATTGCAGGCTTTGTTGGCCAGCGCATTAGTACCAGCGGCAAGGTCTATAGTTTAAAGGATATCGGCAGTATGGTGTTGGTGAATTTGGGCGGGGCTTACCCCAATCAGTTACTGACACTTGCCCTGAAAGGTAAAGCTAAAGCATTAGGCCTCCAATTGGCTGATAAGACCATAACGGTAACCGGGGATGTTGTCAATTATAAAGGTAAACCTGAGATTGTTGTAAGCGATCCTGGAAACATCAAAATTCGATGAACGGGCCGTTTCTCATTACGGTTACCTGGCAAGGCGCAGAACAGGAATATAAAGCGCGGTTCGAACGTTGGGGCTATACGCACCGGATCTCGGTATTGATAGCGGAAACGATGGTCGTTTTTGAGCCAGACGAGGAAGGTGGATATCGTGCGTTGAATACGGCGGATACGGCTGAAATCCCAATGGAAATCTTGCAAAGGGTAGCCGAGAAACTGGTAGCACTAAGCCGCTAAATCCAGAGATATTTTGAGTTGTAGAAGTCTCATATTACCATCTTTACCGCATACAGGCTTTAAATCGGCTTTAGAAGATTAACAGTATACGGCTTATCGGTGACTTTGGATCAGGTATGCTATTTTAACGGTTGAGACAAGATCATTCATAAACCCATTCGATAATTTGCTTCAGCGCATTTTTGATTTCGGACGCACCCTTTTCCGTATTGATGTCGATCCCACACATGGTTGCAACGTTCATTCTAGCCTGTAGCGTCAGGTAGTAAATGCTACTGATAGCAATTCCTATCTCCGCGCGGGGGTTTTTGCCTTTACCTTCAAAGTGATCATCGATCAGTGCCCTGAATAATTCATCACCAAGCGCTTCGCGTTCCATGTCCAGGTCTTGGAGTGGAATACGATTTTCAGATGGTCCCCAGTTGATGATTTTTCGCATTTCTTCATTTGACATCAAAGAATCGAACTGCTGATCGATAAGTTCATTCACTGTTTTTTTGCCGAAATCCGCTTTGCTTTGCGCGATCAGGACATCTTTTTCTTCCGGGCTGACTGTCCAATAGTCCCTGCTGTTCAAATATACCTTGATCAATCCTTCAAATCCTCCAAAATAATTGTAAATAAGTTCCCGATCCAAATTTGCCCTTGCGGCAAACTTTTGGACAGTGGTTGGATAATCAAGCTTCCATATTCGTGGTGATAAAACCTACCTATTTCGTCGATTGGCTAACTTAGCATTATTTTCACTTTGTTCTTCTATCAAAAGAGCAAATTTCTCGACACGATTTAATCCTTTGACTAACAGCAGGTGTTTGGAATTTATTTTTATATTTTTATTGGTTTTGCAGAAGATTACCAAAATGGCTGTATAGGTTTAATCGTAAAGCTAATTGACGTTTAGCAACAGCTCTGAGTAATGTATCAAAACAAAACGATTGGTTTCTATCCGCCTGCGCTCTCTAACTGCAACAAGATTGACCTTGTCGGTCAGATGTCAGCAGATGGCGCAAGTCAGCGACAAGTGAAATATGCATAACAGTAATCTGTTTTCAACCTCATTTCCTAAAAGTCTAAAGGCTCACTCGCTTTGATCGGTTTCGAAAAGTGGTCTACAAGCATTTCTTAGCAGGATTTTTAAGGAAAGATACTCCAAACTCAGCCAACATCATAGATAACGTATCTCAAGTAATACGATACCTATAGATGTCGAGAATGCAAGTTTCAGCTAATTCGGCTGAGCGAATAACTGACCAGTTTAAACGCTAAGAAATACAGGGTTGAGAAGCAGACTTTTTCAATGTTAATTCGTCATCGCTGATCAAACATCAAATTCACCCAGCCTATTGATAGTTTTCCAGCATGACAATACCGTCTTCATTGCCTTGCTGCGCAGCCAAATCAAACACGGACATACCACGGTTATCCAGTAGCGTTATATCTGCACCGTGTTCCAATAACAACTTGAGTAACTGATTGCGGCCAAACATAGCCGCGAACATAAGCGCTGTTCCACCGTTTCCATGCTGCCGGTTTAGGTCTGCGCCATTTTCGATGAGTAACTCCACGATCTCCGGATAACCTTTGAAGCAAGCACCCATCAGCGCTGTATTACCACCAAAGTCTGCAGCATTAGGGTCTGCACCCGCCTTTAGAAGATGTTCAGCTGCTTCCAGTCGGTTGTTGTAACAGGCAATGATCAGCGGCGTATACCCTTTCTCATCAGTCGCATTCAAATCCGTCTTAGCATTGATCAGGTCTTTTAAAGCATCAACGTCGCCCGTCCGGGCGGCGTTGATGATCGCTTGGATCGTTTCATTCATAGATACGGTATCAATTATGCAGGTATCAACCTCGGTTTTTCACGCTCCCAAAAACGGTGTTGCGATATCATTTTGATCAGCAACGTTGTAAAGTTTTTATCGACCTTCCCAACCAGTATTCCTTCTCGTAATACTGATTCTTCAGAAAAATCAGGAGGCAGCTTTTTACTGAAGTAGGTAGCGTCGATCACTTGCGTTGCATCTTCTGCCGCAGCAATCGGTTTGCAATGTTTGAATGCCTCATTTAAAAAGTGAATAGCATTGGCTTCTGCTTCCAGCGTGGCCACCGCATTGGTGCCGCCTGCGACATAAACAGCGTCAAACAGCACGGAAGCAGCGGTGAGGAAACTTTGATCCACCATGATCTGCGTGTCGTCCGTAGCGGTTATAAAACCTTGCCGCGGTGCGATCACTTCCACGGTCGCTCCCTCAGCCGATAACGCATCTTTAATTAAAGTTATAGAATCAGCATCTGCGCCATCTGCGGCCAGCAACGCTATTTTGCGGCTTTTGATGGAGTCTTTTACCGTATTGGCCATACTTAAAGCTTCTGAACTGGTGAGCGCGCCATCTACCTGTACCGATTGGTAATGTGACGGATCTCCGTCAGCAGGAATACTTTGATTGGTAGGTAACACTTCCGGCAGGTGTAATCCTAATCCATACGCTACCTGGGTTGCAAGGCCTTTGTCTATCTGTAACAGTATGCCTAACATTCGCTCACGAATAGCGATGGTTTTTACTTTTCCCAACTCGAAAGTAAGTGCGTCAACAAGGTGATTCTTTTCCGGGTCTGACTGGCTATTGAAAAACAACCTGGCCTGGCTAAAGTGATCAAAAAAGCTCCTGTTGCGCAGGCGCTCTTTGCGGGCTTCAATCCGTTCGCGGTAGCTCACAAATCCGCCTGATGATTCTTTGACCTGCTGCGGATCATTGCCACCTAATGAGTTTGGGTTGTAGCTGGTTTTACCCCGATTGATGGTTTGGCGCATAAAGCCGTCGCGCTGGTTATTATGTACCGGCACAATTGGACGGTTGATCGGGATCTCTTGGAAGTTAGGTCCTCCTAAACGGGTCAGCTGCGTATCTGTATAGGAGAACAAACGGCCTTGCAAGAGCGGGTCATTTGTAAAATCTATACCCGGCACTACGTGCCCGATATGGTAAGCGATCTGTTCAGTCTCGGCAAAAAAGTTATCCGGGTTACGGTTCAGCGTCAATTTACCAACGCGTTGCACGGGAACCAATTCTTCGGGTACAAGCTTGGTTGAGTCGAGCAGATCAAAATCATATTTAAATTCATCCTCTTCTGGGATGATCTGTAAGCCAAGTTCATATTCGGGAAAGTTACCGCTTTCAATGGCATCCCATAGATCGCGGCGATGAAAATCAGGGTCTTTTCCAGAAATGTTTTGCGCTTCGTCCCAGGCAACTGAATGGACACCCAATAATGGTTTCCAATGGAATTTTACGAAACTGGCTTTACCTTCAGCGTTGATCAGGCGGAAGGTATGAACGCCAAACCCTTCCATCATACGGTAACTGCGCGGAAGCGCACGGTCACTCATCGCCCACATGATCATATGCGCGGATTCGGGCATCAAAGATATAAAATCCCAAAAGGTATCATGAGCGGAAGCGGCCTGCGGGATTTCGTTATCAGGCTCAGGCTTAACCGCGTGGATCAGGTCGGGAAATTTGATCGCATCCTGGATAAAGAATACCGGCATATTGTTACCTACCAAATCAAAATTCCCTTCAGCCGTGTAAAACTTCGTCGCGAAACCGCGCACATCACGAGCCAGATCGGAAGAACCTCTTGAGCCGGCAACCGTGGAAAAACGAACAAACACCGGCGTTTCTACTTCGGTATCATTTAAAAAGGCGGCTTTGGTATATTCAGGCAAAGGTTTATACAATTTGAACACGCCGTGAGCGCCGGAACCGCGGGCATGTACCACCCTTTCGGGGATACGCTCATGGTCAAAATGCGTCATCTTTTCGCGGAAGAGGAAATCTTCCAGCAAGGACGGACCACGATCTCCCGCCTTTAAGGAATTTTGATCATCATTGATCGGTAGTCCGGTGTTGGTATTCATCTTTTCGCCAGCAGCATCAGCTGTATGGTGTGCAAGATTTTGCGTTTTTGCGTTTTCGGGTTGCGGTGCCAACTGTTTGTCGACAGCTGCTTCGGTGCCCGTTTTAGGTGAGGGTTTCTTTGCCATGTTATGCTTCGTTTGCTGCTGTGTAGTTGATGTCGCTCTCTGCAACCTGTGTTAATTTCTCATCTGCTGCTTTCTCTTCTGCCAAAGTCTCTGCAAGCAATGCTGCAACGTCATCCAAGCCCAGCGTAACTGCCAACTGATGCAATCCACCATAGGTAGCGATCTCATAATGTTCGACTTTTTGAGAAGCCAGAATTATACCCACATCGCGTGTCGCTGTGCCGGCCTCAGTACTTTCAATGATGCTTTCTCCCTCTTTAGACAGGCCCTCCATGGCATCGCATTTCTGCGCCTGTACTTTTTCATCCAGGAGTTCAAAGACTTGCTCCAGTCGTGATACATGGGTTTTCGTTTCTTCCAAATGTTCGGTAATGCCTTTGGCAAGCGCTTTTGACGTTGCTGCGGCAATCATCTTCGGCAGGGTTTTTACCAGGTGGTTCTCTGCCCAATAAATATCTTTGATGCCATCTGTGAACAACTCCAGCAAAGCCGGCTGTTCTTTGGGAGATGTTTTAGTGCTGAATTTTGGTTCCCCTGATTCTTTCTTCATGATAATCAAAAAATAAAAATGTATGGATGGTGGATATTGGTTTGATCTGCAAAAAAAACTGGGGCTGCGGCAAAGAGTAGTCCAATCTAAACCCTCAGATCAACTATTTGTTCTTTATTTTATTTAATATTTAAACATTTGAATTATTATCAAAACATGATACCTTAAATCAAAGCCCTTTAGTGCACCCTGCGTATCTGATAACACGGTCATCAACAACAGGCATAATTCAGCTCACCACATATGCTGTTTAAAAAATGATATCTTGAGATCATGAAATATTCCGCTGAATCATGACTGTTTTACTTTGAACTACATTATCAAGACAATAAGGTAATTTTTGACATGGCATCAGGTTTGATTCAAAAGGATGAGGACAAACAAAACGTACTGGAAGATGGAGTTTACGCACACCAGTTGCCTACCGCAATGGCCTCTCAACCTTTGACCTTAAAACATGGGATTATTTCCAAGGATTCCGCCTTATATCATTGGCTATCGAATATCATAGAAGGAAACAGACCTATTCAAGTAGCTGATCTGAGATTGATCGTTGCAGACAATCAAGGTAATGACCTTATCGAATGGATAATCGACGGCGCTTACCCGATAAGTCTCTCTCTAAATTCCGGCATTTCAGATGATCATACGGCTTTGATCGAGGAAGTGACCATGGCGTATAGAAGCTTAGTTCAAACCGGATGTTCAGCTTAGTTTTCGCGGAAATTCTTTACTTCAGCAGGTATTTCAATCTTTTGATCACTTGTAGGAAAGTTTTCCGCGATTAAATTATAATTATGTCACTGATCTTTACATCAAAAATTACAGCTATAGCATAAATGTGTTCTAATTTCACAGTTGTATAGCCTAACTCGAACTTACTATAAGCATTCTGAGAGATGAACAATCTATCAGCCATAAAACGCTGACTAAGTCCTCGTGCTTCACGCATTTTTCGAACGTTGATTAAAGTTTGATTTGTTTTTTCGATGTATAATTTTCTCATCCTTTCCTGGGCTTTAAGATCATATACCCATGAAAGAGGTTATAAGACTGAAAGTACAATGCCTTTACAACAATAGTGCCGATTGACGAGACGCTCATTCACCAGCTATTGGCTAAGGTTGATGTTTTTTTCCTTCTTATGAAAAAAATACATATCATTGATTTTCATAGGAAAATGCCGGAGCGCGAGGCAAAGGCTTTATATTTTACTTAATAGCTAAAATGTCCTAACCGTAATCTTCAAATAATTTTAATTTCGAACAGCCTAGCGGCTGTCAGGTTGTTATATCCGCGTTCAATTTTACTGTATGAAATCTGTGATATGTGCAACCTTCCGGCACAATATTCCTATGTGTGATTAAGTCCTAAGCGTCTATTTTTAATTTGATCGGCAACAATGCTGACTTGTTGCGCTGTGGTTACTTTGATCATTTTACTAGGGTAAAATCATTTGCGAACAAATTTTAGCACATAAAATCCGGTTAGATATTGGATATACCCTAAATCATTGACCAAACAAATAATCATACCTTCCAGGACCACGATTTATTGTGTGCTCGTATGACTATAGGCAAATGGTATGGACAATCTTGAATAATTTTTTGTTGCCATTTGTGTGAATAGGCTATCAATATTTTGGTTTTAATTTGGTTGTAAGAAGTTGAGTTTCGAAACCGGAACATTTGTTTGCATTCCATGTTGACCAATAAACATCTCTTATGAAATTCATTACCAGCAAAAATTCGGATGGAACCGAAACGAAAATTTTTTATGAGGACCTTGGTGCCGGCAGGCCAGTGATACTCATACACGGATGGCCTCTTGATCACACGATGTGGGATTACCAGATTGCAGCATTGACCGACGCAGGTTTTCGGTGCATCGCTTACGATCGCAGAGGTTTCGGCAAATCCAATAAGCCTTTGGATGGATATGATTATGATACCCTGACCGAAGATTTGAGAACGTTAATCGATGAACTGCAGCTCGAAGATGCCGTACTCGTTGGTTTTTCCATGGGCGGCGGCGAGGTAGTCAAGTATTTTGCAAACTACGGTGGCAAAGGCGTCACCAAAGCAGTATTGATCAGTTCGATTGCTCCGTTCATGTTGCAAACCGAGGATAATCCGGATGGTGTGCCACAAGCCAAGATTGATGAGATCGCTGCAAACCTACAAGCCGACAGACCTGGCTTTCTCGGTACGTTCGGCAAGCAATTTTATGGTGTAGGTCTTCTCTCTAATCCCGTTAGCAGCGAGCGGCTCACTTATGATTTGATATGTGCCATGCAGGCAACACTTAAATCTACGCTACAATGCGCAACGGCATTCTCGAGTACTGACCTCCGCCCTTATATGTCAAGCATCAACGTGCCAACGTTGGTTATTCACGGCGATAATGATCAAACAGTTCCTATCGCCGCGACCGGTCAGCAAGCAGCTGAGATGATCAGCGGCGCCGAGTTTATCATTTATGAGGGTGAACCGCATGGATTATTTATTACGGCAAAAGACCAACTGAATCAGGACCTGATCGAATTTATACGCCAATAGTTTACTGCTAATCGGTTTGCATAGACCGAGGTTAGCTGTCAGAAATTCTTGAGCAAGCTTTCTGACAGCTACTTAGCTAAAAGCAGCAAATAACTTCACCTGTCCTTCTTTAATCTGCTGATCTTGGTTCGCGCCATTGCTGGAATTTCCGGCAGGCAAATGTCTTAGTGGGATATCGGTCCAAACCACCCGGATCGGACTAAAAGCCAAATGAATCTTTTCGAGTATCACCGGCAAGCGTTCACAGTTTGCAAAATCTGAAATTCCAGCTAATCGGTTTCACTACAAGTCGAAATAAGCAATTGCAGTGACCATGACTAAGCAATCTATATTTCCAACGATACGTGGCAAATATCTTAAATATGCTTTAAGCTGCTGTCGCTAAACCACTATCAGAACGTCATTGCTACAATATATCCTTCTTTGACGAACGCGTTCTTTTGAGACGGTTGATGCACATGATCTTATAGGCTGTAACTTGGTAAAGGCTTACGGCCGGCGCGGTATGAAGGCCGGGCGGCTACGCCAGTAGGTAGTTCAAACCTCTGCATACGTTTAACGATCGATCGTGGCTTATGGATAGTAGTGACTGATCGGCGCTTTCCGATGTACGGTGATACGACAAAGCCTCGTTGATTTGGCAAGGGCTTTGTCGCAGCGTTATATATGCGCATGTAGAGAACAGAGAAAAGCCCGGGCTTCCCGGGCTTGGTTGTTATTGTTTCTTTTTGACTACCGTAGTGGTGGTCTTTTTTGTGGCATTCTTGCTGGATTTGTATCGCATATCCATCGTACCATCCTTTTTTAAGTGCTTGTTAACATTGTATCTGCGATCAAGCTTGCCGCTTTTGGTCAATTTTGTGCTGTCCTGATAAGTTCCGGCAAATGTGATGCTTGACACTCCGAGCATGAGGGCTACAGCCAGTGAAAGGATCTTTTTCATATTATTATCATAAGGGTTTAATAGTTTAACATCATAAATTAAAATAATGTTTCATGCTACAGTCACGTCAAAGGCCTCATGTTACAGCGTTTGAAGGTGAAGATGATAGGGCTAATCGACTGTGACAACAAAGAATGGCCCCTGTTTACACCGTATATTGAAGTAATTTGTATGATTGTACATCGGCGGATCACGCTACAGTTAATGGCAGCTACAGGTCTGTTTTTGCGAGGTTGGTTGCAGTATGCCCAATAATCCTGGCTGGCATGGTGTTCCCAATAAGCGATCAGCAGCAGTGCTAGCGCAAGCAAAGACGTAGAAGCAGATGATAGGGATTCGCCGGATGCGATGTGCGCTATAAAACCTGGGCTTATCTTGAGGGTGAACCCAGCATCGGCCCACTCTTTCATGATGCGGTTCAAACCAGGAATAAACAAGACGACCGTTCCCAGTATCTTAACTATTGCCAGTTCTACCCTGAAATAATCAGGGAAACCGAAATGGCGGCAAAAACTTTTGCTTCCTCACTGAATAGGTAAGCTTTGGCGTTAACAGCATCCATAAGCTGAACATCAATCTTAACAGCAAGCACGCAACCGTTAGCCATTTCACCATCCGGCTGATCAAACGGTGACTACCAGCCGTTTGCCGCCGGGCACCTGCAGGTCCCATAGCGAACCAATATCTGCTATTGGCACCTGTAAGGTTTCGACTTTCAATTTGCCATCAGCCGCCAAGGCAAAGGTCTCCGGTAAAATATTGTTGAACAGTTCGTCGACCTGCGCTGCGCTCCAGGCTCCCAGACCAGAACCTGTCAATTGTAAATCAGTACCGCGCAAGCTGGCTGCTGAAAGATTGATGAGATCCCACGTCACACTGCCTACAGAAACGAACCTCGTACGAACAGTAAAGTCGCCGTGACCCTTGATGGCCGACAAGATTATTTCGGCTGTACGCCCCCATAAATAATCGATCACTACCTGGATCGGCGTTTTTTGGTGGAGCTCATGTACGGCGGACAAGAAAGCATCATCATTCAATTTTACAGAAATAGCTTCGTCGGCACCTGACAAAAGTAGATCACCTAAAGATTGCCGATCCCGGCCGGTAACGATGGTTTTGCCCGCACCGTAATATTTAGCCAGTTGTAGGGCGACCCTTCCGGTGAAGCCTGTAGCGCCGTTGATGAGTACAGTATCGCCAGACTGTATATTGCCCTTAAATCTCAGGGCCATCGCTGCTCCATAAACAGCGTTAGGTAATGCAGCTGCTGTTGCATCGTCCAGCTTATCAGGTATGGCAACGCAGCGGTGCCTATTGATCGTCGCCTTTTCAGCCAGCATACCGCTGATACCAATAGCATAAACACGATTTCCGTTTGGCAGCATGCAAACGCCGTCTCCCCCAATAACTTTTCCACCGGATCTGGGCTCTGAACTTGCATAGTGCGTGCCATTAACCAGGCCTTTATCAAAATGCTTAATGGCTACGGCCTTGACTTTTACCAGGATCTCATCTTCGTTTTGAGGTTCCGGAACGGAAAATTCTACGTATTGTGGCAATTCGCCTTTCGTATAGATAACTGCAGCTTTCGTTTAGTTGTGTTTTGCTTACAAAGTTGCAGCGGTGTCCATGCTTGAACCATAACATATGTTATGAAATTAGAAATGTGCCTGCCCTTTGGCCAATTTGCTTTTGATGCGGCTCAGATGCACGCTGCTGATTCCTAAATAAGAGGCAATGTAATGCTGCTTTATCCGCTGAACGATGTGCGGGCGCTCTTTAATCAGGCGCTGGTAACGCTCTTCAGGCGTATCCCGGATAAAGGAAACAAACTCACCGGAATAATGGTTAAGGCGGCTGGCCATCATTTTCAGGAACAACATCAAAAAGCCCGGACCAAGCGTCATTTCTTCCAGTAATTCCAACACATAACGCTTAGGTAGCAGGTATACTATCGATGGCTCCATGGACTCGATGGTGAACGGACTCGGCAAATGATTGACAAAGCTATCCAGTGAACTCAACCCCTCTCCTTCAAAAAAAAACTGTACGGTTTTTTCTTCGCCTTTGTTGTTAAAGAAAACGCGCAGACAACCCCGATCTATGTAGATGGCCTGCTGTGAAAACGCGCCTTCCTGTAGTAGCTTCGTTCTGGCCGGGATCTCCAGCCGCTTTTGATGTGGCAGATACCTCTCCCAGTAACTGTTCAACTCCGGAAATTGCTTTTGAAATTGAAAAATCATGGTCCGCTACATTATTTCGTACCACTGTCGGCACTGCACAAATCTAGGAGTTTGGATCAACATTTGACAAACAAAACCTGTCAGGATCAGCCCACTATAAGCTGTATAAGACTTAAGTGACCTCCTGCTGATTGTCCAGGGAGTAATCGATGCGTACAATTTAATTCAATTAGGCATAACCTTAAATTTATTGTGATACAATGCCCCACTTGCACAAGCAGCAATATTTGGCCTGATGATTGTCAGGTATTTGCAAATTGGTACATCAATACTTTTTATGATAGCTGCCGGTCACTCCGGGCCTTTTATGAACGAAGAAAATAAGCACTTTGCCGATCTCAACCAATCCGAAATTCAACTGTTCGCCGCAGCAATGGATGCGACCGTAAATGGGATCGTCATCACCGATAACCGGCAACCCGACAATCCGATCATTTATTGCAACAAGGCCTTCGAGGAACTGACTGGTTATGGTCAGGACGAGATCATCGGTCACAATTGCCGGTTCCTTCAGGGAAACGACCGGGCTCAGGAACAGCGAAAGATCATACGCGAAACGATCCAACGCGGCGAAAACTGTAATGTGGAGATCCGAAACTATAAAAAAGACGGCACACCTTTTTTCAATCAGCTGGTGATTAGCCCGTTGACCGACGCGAATGGCAAGGTGACCCATTTCATCGGTGTGCAAAATGATGTGACCAGGCGACGGGAAGCGGAGCAGGAATTGCAGAAAGAGAAACAATTATTGGAATCCCGAGTAGCTAGCCGGACTAAAGATCTTCAGGAAAGTGAAGAGTATCTGGGGAGTATAGTCGAAACGATCCGGGAAAGCCTCGTCGTTTTGGATGAAGACATCAATGTCTTGTCGGTCAACGAGCATTTCTGTAAATTTTTTAAACTGGAAAGCAAGGAAGTGGTCGGGAAACTGCTTTACGAGATCAGTGACAAAGCATGGGACATACCGGAGTTGCGTGTCGTACTCGAAGATATTCTGCCTCACAGCAATCCATTTGAAGGGTTTGAAGTGGAACATAACTTCCCGCACATCGGCAAACGTTTACTCGTACTCAACGCCCGCCAGATCACTTTAAAAGGTAAATATAAAAACAGAATCCTACTGGCCATGGAGGATTTTACAAATCACCGGGAGACAGAACAGCGCAAAGAGGATTTCATCTCGATAGCCAGCCATGAGATGAAGACGCCCTTAACGACGATCAAAGGTCATATACAAATATTAACAAAACGTGCGAATAAAGCTCATGCTGAGGCCGATCTGAAGTCATTGGCAGTTACCACCAAATCGATCGAACGACTTGATACGCTGATCAATGACCTGCTGGATGTATCCAAAATACAGTCCGGCAAAATGATATTCAACCTAACCGAGTTCAACTTCATGGACGTGGTAAACAATGCAATAGAGGCGGTAAGGGAATCCACGGACACCCATCTGGTTGTGGTAACCGGATCGGCCGACAAAAAGGTCAAAGCCGATTTTTTCCGGCTCGAGCAGGTTCTCATCAATCTACTGACAAATGCCATCAAGTATTCTCCCTCGGCTTCGGAGATCGGTGTGCATTTGAATGTGCTTGGAGGTTTTTTAAAAGTAGCGGTCACCGACAGCGGTGTCGGGGTTAAACGGGAAGATCAAAAAAAGATTTTTGAGCGATTTTACCGCGCTGACAGCGTTCAATATAGTTTCCAGGGTCTGGGGGTAGGTTTATACGTATCTAATCAAATCATTGCAGAACATAACGGCACCCTTTGGGTAGAAAGCGAGGAAGGCCATGGCTCTGTTTTTAATTTCACCATTCCTTACTTAAAAGCGTGATCAAAAAGAAAATATTGGTGTGCGATGATGATCAGGACATCCTCGATCTAGTCGACTTAGTTCTGTCAGACGATTACCAGGTAAAGACAGAGATTGATAGTACCCGCCTGATGCGGAATGCTGATGCATTTCGGCCGGACCTGATACTGCTTGATATGTGGATGCCTAAAATCACAGGGGATCAGTTAACCCGATATATCAAAAATCAACCGGTCACAAAAGAGATACCAGTGATCATTTTCTCCGCTAGCAAAGATGGTGAAAGCAAAGCAATGGATGCCGGTGCCAATGCTTTCATCGCCAAACCATTTGATCTTGATGAGCTTAACGAGCTGATCGGTCGACTTTGCTAGACGGCTTTAATGAGGCAAGGTAATGTAAAAAGACGTGCCATGCCCGTCACTTAACGGCATTGTTCCGATTTTTCCGCCGTGCCTAGCGACAATCTCGGCGCTTAAATACAGGCCTATGCCGCTTCCGGTGATCGCATCGTGGCCATTTTGAACGCGGTAGAACTTGTTGAATATCTGATCTGCTTCGCCCGGTGGAATACCGATGCCATAATCGCGGACCACGATACGCACGTTACTTTCGTCCTGATCGAGGCTGACCTCTACCCGGTCATGATCGGGCGAATATTTTACGGCGTTATTCATGATATTGGTCAATGCCTGACTGAGGCGGTATCTGTCACCGCTAATTTTGGGCAAATCTCCGCTTGACGTCAAATCGATCTGATGACTTTGGCTGACCAGCATGGTATTGGCGATAATTTCTTCTACCAGGTTTTGGAAATCGATCGGCTCTTTCCTGAGGACCATCTCATTTGCCTGAACACTGTCGGCTTGCAGGGCATCGTCCAGAAGCCGTGTGATCTTGTCGGTCGCACTTAGTGCGCGAAAGGCGATCTGTTCATAGTGTCCGTTCCCGGATCTTGCCACAAATCGGTGTAACAATTGCAAATAGCCTTTCACAGCTGACAGGGGCGTCTTCAGCTCATGATTAGCAATATTCAGCACTTCGTCACGAAGGATTTCCAGATCCTTTTTCTCAGTGATATCCAAACTGGTACCGATGATCCGCTGAGCGATACCATTTTCGAAAATCGTCGTTCCGCTGATCTGAAGCCAATGAACACGCTGATCGGCATGCCTTACACGGCATTCAAATGAGTAGATGCCGCAGTTTACATCCAGTGCTGCCTTAAGTGCAGCATCGCGACGACGCAGATCTTCTGGCAAGATCGCATTTTTGATACTATCGATGTTGAATTCGTCGTCGGGGAAGAAACCGAAATTGAGCTTGTTTTGGACCGTTACTTTTAATTCGCAGGTATTTAAATCCCACTCCCAGAAACCCAGTTTCACCTGGTCCAGGGCTATCTGCATATGCTTATCGGTAATTTCCGACGGGTGTAGGTAAGACTTTGACAATGGCTTTAGTATAAGTTAAGCAAGCGTATAAATTAGATCAGATGAAACATGATCTAAGATATAAAGCGTCTAATTGATCTTATGTTTGTGATGTTTAGTAAATGTAGTTTCTCTTTCGATCAATAACTCGATAAGCATTCAATGTTTGACTATATTCCGGATGGAGCAATACCGTTTAAACATTGCGGCCGATATGCTTATTTTGGATTCAAAGTATCAAGCAAGACGCTACTCCAAAGCCGGTAGCCTTCATCGTTGAGATGAAGTCCGTCAGCGTTGAAGTAACTCACCTCCGGTTGCCCCTTAACGTTTAACATGGGTGTAAAAATATCCACCCAATGCCAATTCTGGTGACTGCCTTTGATGGCATCCGCTAAGAGTTCGTTAGCATATTTAAATTGGGCTATCAGCCCCCAGCGCGCGATACTTGGTTTTAGGGAAATAAAATAACATGGAATTGGTCCATACCGTGCCATCACACAATCCGCTAAGTATTTAAACGAAATTGCAACCTCCTGAGGATGGCGTCCATCGGCGAGATCATTATCTCCGGCGTATACAACTATCCGTTCAGGCTGAAATCCATCAGTTATTCGGTCAAAGAACCAAGCACAGGCCGCCAACGTAGAACCACCGAATCCGAGATTTACAGGCTTTAATCCTTTAAAATCATCGGCTAGGGTAGTCCATTGCCTGATTGAAGAACTTCCGTAAAACAAAGTGTCAGGTTCATAATTGAAACTGGCACGCTGATCTTCCAAAAGCTGTATCTCGACTTCGTACCAAAGCATGTTCATATAGTTAAAAGACAAACCTAATAAAATGATAGGTAAAGAATCTATCATGTTAATTAAAAAAGTTTAAATATAGATTGTGTTTTTTTATTTTTCAGAGTGTAGAACCCTAAGTTTTTGCTTATTTTAGAAGTGTCATAAATCCGTTGGCCAAATCACTTTTTATTAAATGTATAAGATGAAAATTAACTGCGCCAACTGTTATCTTTTTTCCGAGCCCAAATGTTGCCGCATAAGCCTTTCGATGCTTAGCGCTGTAAGTACTATTATCGATCAACCTTTGTTTAAAGGGTTCAGCAACAATTGATTTACAATAAATAATAAAACTTTATCAGGACAACGGTTTATGTCGCAAGTTACCTGTACACTGGAAATCGCACAAGCTGCGAATTATAATTTTGACTTAGCGGTGCAGTCCTTTTTACGCATCTGGGTTTCTCAGTATGAAAGCAAAACATTACTGCGATTTGACCAATCATTAGAGGAATATTTAACAAACAACGCACTCAGGGATTTCTTCCTTCATTCTGAAAATCCGTTGAAGGAATTACTCCAATCGGATGTCATTGCGCGTCACCTGAGCCGACGTGCTGATGAAGTTTATTTCGACGAAGTCAGCAGAGATCCGCTGTTTGCGAAAGCGGAACAGCGGATATATAACCTTGCCCACCGATTGAGTAGTGAGCGATTACATGTTCCTTTTCGATCGGTACAACCTGCCAAGCAAACCGAACCAGGTGACACGGCCAATATTGCCAGTTACCCGCCTGACTCTGAAAACTTACGCTACAACAGCGGCAACCATTTTACCAGTCGCCCGGCAAACAGCAATGTTTTTGATGAAAACAGCAAGCGATTCGCGATGAAAGGTGCAGGCCACTTGCAGGTAATTTTTAAAAGGGGCTATCTGGAAGATCGCCTTCAGGAGATCAAAGAGCAAATGATGGCGATGCACGACACCGGTAATCTTGGCTACCAATATTTTGTAATTTGCAGCCGGCATTCACCAAAGGAGGGTCATTTCGGCGCTTCCCTGGTCATCATTGATCCATCAACTCCTCATTTTCCAAAGCGTGTATTAGTCTGTGATACACTAGTTAAAGACTTACCTCATCATCCGCGTTGGTGGATTCACTTCGTAGCCGAGTACACCAATGTATTTGGCGATGCAATAAGCGAAGTTATCGAGGACCTGTCTCATCCCTTGCAAAAAGTTAACGTAAAGGGTGATCAGCCTTACCGTCACGATTGGGATTGCCCCTACTATGTCACAAGCATGACTGAGGCGTTAGCTGATTTGACAACCATAAATCCTGAGCTCGTACTGAAGGGTTGTGCCACCGATATACATAATGAAATGAAAAAATTGATGCAGGATTACTATGAGCCTGATCAATCCGTCAAGGAAAGGCAAAAAATTAGAGAAATTAACCGGCTAAAGCGGTGGAACAGTGGCTTATCCATGATCAGAGACCTCCTGTCCGATGTTACCTGCAATTCGTTACACGAACATAAATAAGCACATGCCGGTTGACAGCATTAATACCAACAAATCTTTAATACCAACATTCTAATAATAATGTAAATTTGCTAATGATTTGTAAATTTTCAAACATGTGGTGAACCTGTTATTTATATCAGATTGAACAAGCGGACAATTGGGCCTTAACCACTATTCGCTTTTTATAAGCAAATATAGTCCGTCCAAAATCATCGATGCAGCACATAAAAACCCCACCAAATATAAAGCCGGGCTTTTCATGGACAGCAGTAAAATTTATGCGAAATCGCATGTTATTTGATTACCGAAATGCTACCCTCAGGCGCTTGATCTATCCAGAGCTGCAGGTGGCGTAAAGTTCATTAATTCATTTACAGAAGTTTCTAAAACAGAAGCAATGACAATCAGCGTTTGCACCTGTAATCTGCTGGAGTTACACTCTATTTTTGAATAGGCGTTTTGGGAAATTCCGAGAGCTTCTGCCATGAATCTTTGACTTATACCTTTTGTTTTTCTGAGACGTCGGATGTTGTCAGTCACAGCTTGAATTGATGATTTTAAGTAAGCAGGGGTATTTTTTTTTTCATTAATCGTTCTTTGGCAATATTAATGCCATTCAGTCGGGCTAATGGCAAAGCCCTTTGAAGACCACAACACCTAATTACGAAACTAAACCATAATTGTAATGTATATAGACACTTCACTAGTTAAATCTAAGCAAACTTGTAAATGATAGCATTTGAAGCATTGAAACACGATGTCGATGGTTATAAACAGTATTAACAAGCTATTGATAAGTAGTTATGAATCAGCATTATTTACTATCCTTTTTCTGTTATGTAAAAGGAACGTTAAACACTTCAGAGGGTTTCGTTAAAATACTCCCCCTATCATCTACTAAAAACTGATGGTGGAGTAATTCTTTATAAGCATTCGATTGGGCAAAATTCATTGAGGATATCTAGCAAAAAGAGGACGTTCGATCATCACCACCAAACGATAAGAGCAATGATAATATGCAATTTAAATTGTACCCATGATCGAATAAGGCCATCGTATGACCTCACAGAAGCTTTATACAATTGGCTGTGTTGCCAGGATAGGCTGCAATAGCATTATCGTGCGCTAAGTCAAAATCAGGACTGTTCGCGCCAATTCGGAGGATTATAGATCTTATGCGACGCTTTCGCATCTATTCTACTCCGCCCATTGTTTCTTTGAACACCAAAGCAGCCTGGTCATTAAGTTCGAACAAAAAAATCCCTTCGCTGTAAGGTACTTCGATCTTTTGTACAATTCCGGAATGAAGTAGCTCGTACTGCTCATCAGAAAGTTCCAAATCCAAGGTTATAAAGTTGCCGAAACCCATTCCACCAAATGCTGAGCGTTGTCGGTTATCAACTTTCAAAGCGATCGAATTACTATCCGCAAGCATGATTTTGACATCATCAGCCGAATCCACGTAAAAATCCCCGCTTCGTCCGGATTGAACCGTTAATTTCAACCGATGAATATCATTTATCCTAAGCGCCTGGACAATTAATTCCGAGGTTTGCTGTGCTAGTCCCTCCTGCTTGCTGATGATCTTTGTAAGCGGCGTACGCTTAAAGTAACTGGTATCTGCCTGGGCAAAAACATCAGACCAAGTTGAAGAGATAATCAAAACGAAAAGCAACTTCAATATATAAATTTTATGCATTTTCATTAATTAAAAGGCGTTAAGGTGTCAACAGTGTAATTAAACGTTCGCCCATCCAATGCAGATGGGTCAAGACCGTAATTATGAACCTTGATCGTATATGGTTTTGTGAAATTAATGTGTCCGGCATTGATGGAGGCCGATTGCGCATTGCCAGCGGTCGTAATCAAATTAAATCCCGTTAGCCAATTCTCTACCCCGTTTTTTACAACATATACATCGACATAAGCGTAGATATCCCCACTGTAAGCTCGGCTAAGATCCCCCCTGATAATGGCGTCCCCATTTGCGTTCACCGAAGCGTTGACCACATAATTATCAGTGACCGGCTGTAACGGGCCAGTATAAGTACCATAGGTCAGATCTATAAGTGTGAGCGCGTCCCACGTAAAGGTTTTGTTATCGGAACTTGCAGGAGCGATACTGAAACCGTCCAGTCTTGCTTTGAATGCACCATTTGAAGGTACCGGGCCATAATTAACCGGGGCACCGTCTATTTGTCCCCGCGCCACTATAGCATTCTTTTTCCCTAATAAGATGTCAGCGCCTGAAGGTGGACGGTAGTACACCTCGTAGTATCCATAAATATCAGTCGTGTAGCTGTCATGAAGGTGGGGCACTACCATAAGATTCCCGTCAGGACTCACGCTTGCGGTAACATACATGTTGTCCTTTAACGGCGGTGGCGTACCTGTTCCAACGACGAAGCTGTAATCCGTATATCCAGTGAATCCCCAATGATCTACTGCAGTCAGCCTGAAATTGTAAGTTCCGGCAGTATTGCAGGTGCCTGATAGAGTATTTGTAGCGATATCGTAGTCGATACCCGGCGGGAATGTGCCCGACTTGGTGATCGTGTACTTGCCATAACCACCGGCGCCCATCAATTTGGTGTTGTAAGCAACACCTGTTTGGGCATTGTAAATAACCGCGGGGGCAACTCTCACAGACGGAATTGGCTTTACTGTCAGATCAAAGTTTTTTACCACGGTAGTATTGTTGGCATCCTTAACTTGCACATTCAGCGTAAATGTTCCGTTGACAGTAGGTATACCGGTGATAACGCCGTCAGGATTGAAAAAAAGACCGGCTGGCACATTATTGCTCAGGCAAGTGAATGTATACGGCGGTTTCCCCCCCTGAGCGGTGATCACTGAGACCGTTTCAATACTCTGCACGAATTGTCGAATGGCTGTTCTCGCAAACGCAAGTGGCGTTGCCGGCAGTGCCGTACCTAAAAGCGTACTTTTATTTTTGATACCAGCTGCATATAGAGCATTTCCGGCGTCAGATGGGTGGATCCCATCGCCCAGGTTCTCTATGCTCGGCGGAAAAAGATTCTCAAAATCCACATACTCGCAATAGCTATGCGTCGGTGCTGTGGCGATCGCGTGTTGCACATCTATGAAATCTTTCGCCTGCGGACCTGTTGAAGCTAATCCATTGTCAGCATAGGTTTCCGCGTTAGCATCAGCATAAATAACCGGCCCAATGGCCTGAACATAGATCTTCACATCCGTCTTCAGCGCTTTCATTTTTTCAACCAAGCGGTTATATTGCTTATAAAAGCGATGAAGCGGCGTTACAAAACCGTAGTCGTTGACACCAATCTGGAACCAAAAATTTTTTACTCCGTAAGAAATCAACTTAGCAGCAAAAGCATCCGCCTTGGGATCTGTGTCGATATCTGTATACAAGATACGGCCGGAATATCCCTCAGAAAATATATCGCCGGTAAAACCATAAGCCGGATCATTTTTGATCTTCATCATCCATACGTTATTCTGAGCATTCTCTGATATATTAAACCCGGAGAGGATAGAGTCATGAATAAACAGGATACTGTTAGCAGCTTGTGTAGCAGCCGGAAAAACACTTGTGTTGCTTGCCGGAAAATAAACAGCCCGCAAATAGGTTCCCGAACGCTTGATACGCGGGTCGATCAGCACATTGTTAACCGTGTAAGTGCCTTGTCCGTTCATCATGATCTCAACGGTCTTCGTACCGGGCGGCAGGTTGTCAGTTAGATAACTGACGCGTTTAGCCAGATCCGTTCCCTCGATCTGATAATAGTTATAAAGTTTGCCGTTTACAAAGACCGCGATACCAGAGATCTTGGTTGGTACATTGCCCGTAAACGGTGTAAAGGCTATCGGACCGGATGCAGTTAGTGCCGCCACCGTCCCTTCTCTGATGCTGCATTCGGAATAGACCTGGTAAGTATCATTTGAAGGGCTGAGGTAGTTGGACATATCTACGATCCGTTGAACCAACAAAGCCAGTTTTACCGCCCCGGCGGGCGCTGTAAGCTGATAAAGCGGATTTTGGGTTGTTCCGGGCGACACATTGGTCAATGCCTGCGGACCACCTAGTGGCGTCCCTGCCGCATTGAACCAAACATAGGTAGGACTGGTCGTTTTGAGCCCAGCTATCGTGTAGGTCTTGCCAGCCACCACTTTAGTTCCATCAGCAATCGTATGATTACCGGTAACAATGTTGCCACTGGCATTGAAATCTGTATTTAAGATACCGCTGGAATAAGGGAAAAGATTGACAACCTGTTTGTCATAAGAGTCTCTCACATATTCGACCACAAATTTTGTAGCGTCGGTAGTGAAACGCATCCGCGAATAGGCGGAGTGCTGCAGATACTTCTTCCGGTCTATTGCGAACTGATCACTGTAGCCGGCATAGTTGGATTCAACATTCCCTATGAGTGAGCTTTGGTCAGCCCGGTAACGTCTGAACGTACCTGACATGCCCCCCTGCTGCAATGCGAGCGTCATGTTTTTCTTGAACTGGGCCGTTGCTTGCACAGAAGAGTTCCCCCCATTAACCATGACCGCGAAAACGTATTCGTTCTGGGGGTACATGTTCGGCAATGTCCAGGAATAGTCCTGGAAAGAAGAAGTTAAAGTAAAGGTCTTTCTTGCATAGATCTGCATATTCCAGGTGGTCAGCAACTGAATTTCTATTGTTCCGGTACCCTTTGCCGTAAATTGCAAAGTGCCGGGTATATAAACCAGCGGAGTAACAGATCCCATGGTTGAAAAATAAACGAACCGGCCTGCGTTTGCGGGAGCGTTACCAGCAGCGTTTATCGTCGTACCGTCGTGTGTTGCAATCGTATAGCCGATCGGAGCATCCAGCGCCCACTCTGGGTCGTAGATATCTGTATTAATGAAACTGCCAGCGCTGATCGATGCGGTAGATTCAGTTGCGGCTGGGCCTAACAATCCGGCTGAATTAACTGTGTGAAGTATAACGATGCTGTTATCACCGTAACAAGCGGTTACTATGTCAGGGAACTTATCTGCGTCAAGGTCAGCTACCGAAGCAGCTACAGGAATCTCGCCTGTAGGAAAGTCGACTTTTGCAGCAAACGAGGATGTTGTTATGCTTCCGCTAGTCGACGTATTTCTAAGGACGGAAACAGATTTCGCGTTGTAATTTGTAGTTATAAGATCGGTTTTTTGATCTCCGTCAATGTCCCCCAACGCAATTCCCATTGGTTCAGAACCAGTTGTAAATTCAACAGGTGCAGCAAACGAACTTGCTGTAAAAGCGAAACCCACACTTGTAATCGTATTCCTAGAAACGGCGACTACATTTTTTGTTGGAGTGTAATAAGTGGTAATGATTTCGGGAGTCATGCTGGCATCTCCATCAAGATCAATAACCGCAACAGCGGTTGGGGATCCAGCAACAGAGATGTCTATTTTTGGTGCAAAGCTACCTGCGCCTATAGTTCCGGCAACAGCTATATTGCGGAGTATTGAAAGTGTTTTAGATTCAAAATTTGATACAATGATCTCTGGCTTATTATCACCATTAAGGTCTGCAACATCAACCGCATTCGGCAGGTTCCCTACGTTTAAACTAACTTGACTAGCGAAGGATACGACTCCTACTGCGGTTGTATTCCGAATGATACTGATCGTATTGGCCTTAGCATTAGCAGTTACGATATCAGGCTTACCATCATTATCAATATCTGCTATATCGACAGCTGCAGGGGCGCTACCGGCTGTCAAATCGATTCTTGTGCCAAAAGAGATGGTGCCAGCGGATGAAGTATTGATAAAGATCGAGATCTGATTGCCATTCTGATAACCGATAACAACGTCCAATTTTCCGTCACCGTCAAGATCAGCAGTTCTTACAGCAGATGCACCTGGCCCTGTTGAGAATGCGAGTTTATCATCAAATGTTGATGACCCTATAGCGCCAATCGACCCTCGATTTCGGAGCACAGTGAGCGTATTACCAGTGGCATTTGCTGTTAACAAATCAGGCTTTCCGTCCCCATCCAAATCCGCTAAGGCCACAGCGTAAGGATTTTCCCCTGTATCAAACGAAACTGCAGGATCGAATGTATATGAACCAACACTTGATACCGGAGAAAAACTTTGCACAAATGCGCCTGGAGAATAACCAGTCAATTTTGTTGCGGTGTTAGTAACAGTTAGTGCTTGAGCTGTAGATCCATATGGGACAGAAACAGTTAATGACGTACTTGTGGCAGCACTCACCGTTGCCCGAGTGCTTCCAAAAAACACTGCGTTATTAGACGGAGTTGTGTTGAAATTGGTTCCATTCACAGTGACGGATGCACCAACTACTGTTCGATAACCAGAGATGCTGGTCACGGTCGGAGCTTGTGCAAACATTATTACGGGAACAAATAAGGAAAAAAGCAAGCAAATGATTTGTGCGATTTCAGGTTTTGGTAACTGCGACATTGTTATTCTAACGCCGTATTGATTCATATACATTTGAGCGTACTTAAGTTAAGTTTATGACGTACGTTTAAGTTGTAATCTAGTATTGATTATAAACAGAGATTATTTTTTGGCAATAACAAGTGGTATACAATCAATATTTTCCTAATTAATCCGAATTAATTGCCTCTAAAGATTTACACTCTCGCCTATTATTATTATTTACTTGTCTCCTTTTATTGGAATAATGATTTATAAATATTTGGAATTTGAAACATTAGCAAGCATTCAAATTATCTGTAACGTTATTTAGGCCCAAAACCTGATTTTTTCAGAAGCTCAATAAACTCTGGCGTTAAATCCATTTTGATGCTATCGATTTCCTTTTGATCATAATCAACTTGAGCTTCATCTAAACTCATGATAAAATCGTCGAAATTTCTTGATATAAGATATAAATCAGCTCCCGGAGGACTTTCGTGATGAAAATAGTATAAATGACCAATTTCTCCGTCGCGCAAACTCAAACAGATAACATCGCCTAGTTCACCATCACAAATAGGCATTAAGCCCGGCGACAACTGTTCCTCATAAGTACTCAGAACAGACAGGATCGAAAAATCTTTCAAACCAGAAACACAATAAAAGCTGCCAACATTAAGTCGTTGCCCTGGCAGCATTATGACACCTGAATCTAAGCATTTAACTGTTACACGGTTATTGAAATTTCCAGCCCCAAAATGGTAGTAAAAGTCTTTATAAGACTGAGGTATCTGGCAACGAAATAAATTTTCGAGTTCAGTTAAGGATAGCTTTATTTCATTAACACTTTCAATACATGATTCACTACGGCTTAATCCACCAATTTTTTTCAGTTTGTTTATCAACTCTTTTTTCATAGCTATTATTTGTTTCTTAAGTCAGATGCCCCACCAGCATGAGGAACTTTGTTATTCAAGTCACTCGGAACTATTTGGATTCGATTTCCAAAATCGTGATGAGGAGTCAATTTATTACTTTTAAGCCACAGCTCTGCTTGGGTCTTATTTTTGAAGCCAAGTTCCGTCATTTTTTGATATATTTTTCCGAAATCGGCCTTAGTGCCGTCTAGGCCAGGTACGTCGAACGTTGCAACCGCCCATTTATCAAATACCGGACGACCATTAACAAAAGGAATACCTTCTCCTTTCGTGATGGCATTCACCTCTGGAAGAACTGAGTTCCACTTACTGTATCCAGCTACTCCTGACCATGATCCATTATTTATTGGTAAACGGATTGAAAAAGGTTCAGTTTCAAGTGGTATACTTGGGCCACGAAACGCAGGGATTTTCATCTCTGATGCCCCCATTGCTACACCATCACCTATCGCACCAACATAACTCCATTTGTCACCACCTATTAAATAGGCCGTTGCGCCGAAAATACCTCCTCTAACGTTATCACTGATTGCATCTCGATATTCCTGCTTTATAGCACGAACTTTTTCTATAACAATTGATTTTTTATCTATATGTCCATGTCCATAGATGTCCGCCAATAGCCACGTTTCTTCTTGGATAACTTTCGCTGGCTTCACGATTATGACTGGTTTATAGGGCTGAACATATGTGGATGATTTTGCAACAGAGAACGTTCCATTTGATTGCCTTTTTGCTGGGACACCTTCAAGGCCGTCTAGATCAATATTTTGTATGGGACTATCGCTTGAAAATTGGTAAGGGGTTAATTCTGGATATTGTCTAGTAATCGGATCGACACTTAAGAATCTACCAATCCTAACATCATAAATTCTTTTTCCATAGTCTTGCTCGACCGCGTTTGGCTTACCAACGTCATTATCGTTCTCTTTGCCGTTAAAGCCATAACGGTAGGGATTATTTAACGCATATTGCCGACCGGGTTGCAGCATACCAAACGGATAATAATCTTGCGCATTAATGACGTCAGGTGTCATAACATCTGTAGAACCTGTGGGATCCTGAACCTGTCGATCAGAAATCGTAACAAGTAAATTTCCCAAATGATTGTTTAACTCGTAACGCTTTAACCCAAAAATCTGCCATTTTGTATTCGCTTGACCTGATGCGGCATCAATATTATCAATTCCCGGAAGCCAAATACCTAAACGTTCAGATCCAAATAAGTACTGTTCTTTCCAACTAATGGGATTATTCCCGGACTTCTCATAAATTGCTAATGCATTACCTTGCGCATCCCTTACATAATAAGACTTTAAGCCAGAGGTTATTTTAGCTACTCTTTGTTGCAGCGCGTTGTAATTGTAGATCATTCCGGAACTGATCACTTTACTTAGCTTTCCAAAAACGTTCCAATCGTATGTTAAAGTACCATCGGCAATTAAATTACCGATCTCATCGTACTTATAGTTATTGTCGGCCTGATTATCGATATCTACAGAAGAAAGACTCGAGGAAATAACATCCTTGATGCTATTTAATTTGTTGACTAGAAGATTACCCGCAATGTCCTTTTCATATTTATAGGTAAGACCGTCCATTTTAACTCCGCTCTCATTATAGCGATCATAGGTTTTAATATTCCCATTTGCATCGTAAGTTACAGACTCGTTAAATGCTGATAGGGATACTGGTGTCCAAACATTTGAAGATAAGTTAAGGCCTTGAAAAACATTCTGCCTCAACAATCGATCCAATTGATCGTAACCATAAATATTTAACAGCGGTCCTTGAATTGCTGTGGCATTCGGAAAGCTGATGTTTATGCTATTTGCGGCGATATTTCCATTATATAATGGCTTAAACCCTGGCGCTCCTGAAGCTTCAGCAAAAGGATTAGTTCCACCTACAGGTGCATAATCAGCAGCACCAAAATAATGCAACGCGAAACCATAAGCATCTTTAGTCTTCAGCGTAGTACCATCCGTCGCCCCTGTTGAACCGTCTTTCGACGGATCCTTATCTGCCCCTAGATTTGTGCTATTTATTCCTTTCAGCCAACCCTGTAAGGTATATGTGTAATCCAAACCTTGAACCGGACCAAACTTATCTCCAAGGACCGTTCGTGCCAGTGGGCCGTGCAAATAATAATAATATTTGGCATCCAGTTTTGCATTGCCATTGACCAGTCTGCTGCCACTGAATTGATCCCCAATCGCTCTTGTACCGCTCCAGGCCTCGGTAATACGGTTCTCGGCATCATAATCATATTTATAGTAGAATTGATCAGGATAACCATCTTGGTATCGAAGGAAATTCACTTTGCCACTAATCAGGTCAAATTCATAATCTAATCGTTTTGGCGCTGTTGTGGCTGTAAGCCCATCGATTTGCTGCCATAACGTTTTTACATTACCAGTAACGTCGTAAGAGTAGTAAGTAGCCTGTGTAATAGCCGCAGCCGCAGATTCACGGTAATAAGTTGCAGAAACGCGCTTACGAAGATTTTCTTGGGTCAATCCGCCAGTCAGACCGTTTCCTGTAATAGGCTTGGCATCATAAATCGTGCTGATTATTTGCGTATTATCTGTTATTCCAAAAATTGCGACCCTATCACTATCTTCAACAAAGTCCGGCTCTGTAAGAGCTGTGCCCGTGTACTTCTTTTGACCAACTTCGGTGATTCGCCCTAGCGAAGCTTCATATTGTGTATAGCTGAAGTTGTTGTTGGGCCTCTGTTTATCATTTTGGGAAAGTATCAGCCTGCTCAATAAATCATACCAGTATCTGTTTGTACCACCATCTGGTGAATATTGTTTGACAATCTGACCGGTGGAATTATAAAGGTAGCTGGTTGCCATCCGGTGTTCAGGATAAATTCCGGGATCCTTAAATTCGACAGTGCCCGTTCCGGTTGTGGTCTCTCCCCCTACAGACGGAAGATTATAGCGGAACCACTGGTGATCACTATATAATGCCGTGAAACAATTACTCAGCGCGTTGAGCTGCAACTCATTGACAGGCATTTTGCGACCACTATACAGGCGAAAGAATTTTAGTGAGCTGAGATCTCCGCCACTTACCGACCAGCTACCCTGGAAAGTTGCACGCGGTGCCATTATCCCGTTTATCAAAACTTGTGGCGATACCGATACAAAATCTGAACTGTAAATGGTGATATGATTCCAATCCTGAAGTTTGGTGATACCCGACAAATTTAACACCGCTCTATTATTTTTCTGGAAGGAGCCGTTGTACGGTGATGATAATATTTCCACGCTTAACAATGCGCCGTTTTGTATCAATTGGAACTGATATGTACCATTCGGAGTTGCCTGTATCACCCTGCTTGGGTTGTTACCGGCATTGTACAGCCATAATTCGATAGTTCCGCCCTGCTTGGCATTAAAATTAGTTTCCAGCGCGCCAAAGATTTGGGCAGGTGTACTATTCGTGGCAGGGCCATTATAGCCGGTTGTGCAAGCGGTGACAACGGGTTGATTACGCGCATCCTGAACCTTTTGAAGTAACGCGTTATCAGTAATCAATCGAACGCCTTCCGGTGGGATGGTACGCACAAGGTTATCCGCTTGATCGTAATAGAACAGGGTATAATGATACTGGGGCGTTTGCGTATTAATATTCATATAGGCTTGAGCCGCAGAACAAGTCGCTATATACTTAGCACGAAAAACGTCTTTAGCATCATTAATATAACGATCGTAATCAAGTGAACCGCTTGCAAGCGCATTGTCAACCAACGCTATAGCTCTTGCAAAAGGGTCTATCTCTACCTCTTTAAACCTTGGGGCATTTACAAGTAATGCCGTACCTGAAGGATTATCGTTAAAGTCTTTATACGACTTGAAGGTCTGAGAAAAACCAAACTTCATATTCATGAAATTGGTCAATATGGTCTCGTAATTTGATGAGCTGCTGGATATGCTGTTATTAAACTGCGCGTTAAGATCAGAAAGGGCTGCAGCATACTGCGATTTAGTGATGTAACCGGTCCCGGATGGATCGAGGAAAGGCGGCAAAAAGACTGCTTTCGGCATTAACTCATTGCAATTGGCACACGATGAAATAATACTAACCAACTGATCCTGGCTTATCGACATACCTGACCCGAACCTGTTCACTAAGTAAGCGTAAAAGCCAGCATCCGAATAGGTCTGACCTCCGGATAGTGTTGCGGTATAGGAGTTTTTAAACGAAGTTAATCTTGTACAGATCGCTGGATCAGTGCTGTTAATGGTCTTAGCGGTCGCCTGCTGAGGCATATCATACGGAACGGGGCTTCCAACCAACCATGGATTTAGATCATTGGTAAAAGTTGAAATGACCGCCACCTGTTTAATTACGCTGCCAAAGCTGCTGTGCCCAGTAACAGACAAAGATTTAGGTGATGTGTTGTAAGACGGGCTCGCGTTATAAGCCAAAACACTCGCACCTGCAACGTGATTGATATCACCACCTGCGGTGCAGACGTCAATGAGCTTTGTCCGCATTTCTGTAATCTTATCTGACGGTATAAACGGCTGGATTTTCGTCATGAGCAGATCAACGTTTGCTGCACAGTTAATTGCGATCGACTCATTTAATTTATTCTGGTTTTCGTTAGCCAAGGCTGTCATGTCGGCGTCGGTCAATTGAACTGCCGAACCGTTTTTGACTGAAACGGGGAACCGGGGCACCTTATTGGCCAGTAGCGGGTCACAAGCCGGGGTTGCGCCTCCCGTGGTGTTCGTCGTTGTAACTATTGTCTCTGGGATTGTTGTACCGTCAAACGTAAATAAAGCATACCCCGCAGGAAGCGTGATCAAATTTTGCGAGTAGTTATCATTCTCCTGTACAATAACCTTGTCAGTATAATCAGTACGGTAATGTCGCTCGATTGGAACGATCATTGAACCGGAGGACTGTTGGGCAGCTATTGTCAATGGACGGTCATATACAATACTCGGGTCTCCATAACGCCTTTTAAGGCTATTTTCGTCATCGTAGTTTTTTCGATATTTGAAATAAATAGTGAGCTGATCTGGTTGCTGAGCGGATGAAACCGCATTGCCGTTGATATCAACGACAGTAGCAGTAATTTTATCGTCTATACGATCGTAATCCGGGTAAACATGCCATCCGATCCCAAACGCCCAATCGTGCCAGATCATAATGGTTTCACGTGTTTTGGTGATCTCATGCCTGATCTTTACATATTTTTGACCTGGTACCGGAGATGATGGGGTTGAACATGTCACTGATTGAACAGCCATAGCATTGATATCAGTTCCCGAGGGTACGCATATATAGGCATAGCGCTGACCAGCCGTAAATGTTACCTCCCGTTGAACGGGCCATGGAAATAAGAAGTCATCTTTGGGATTTAATCTCACTCGATAATAGCTTATATCATCAGGATATCTCAATTTTAAAATTGTACTGGATCGAATATTTGATCCCTGATAAGTTATTCTGATGGTTCTGGCGTTTTCACACGGCGGTTGTGTGCTGTCCCAGCTAAAGCTGAAGCTTCCAGGAAGCGCGCAGGTGGATGTCATCCCAGCGACAGACGCATCGACAACGCTGCCTACCTGACAGGTACTAGCTGCCGGACAGGTTGTTGCAGCCATTGCTTTTTCATAGTATTGATTTTTAAGCTCAAGGTACAAGTCCCTGTACATTTGCCATTCTTTTTGCGGCGCAATACAACTTGGTGTACAAGTCCAGTCGATAACTTCTTTTCCATTGGCATTGACTGTTTTGCAGGATAATAATGCTCGGACATATTTCGACAAATTCACCGCATTTGGAACGTTACTACCTGTTATCTTTAAGACCCGCGATGTATACAGTAGCAGATCCTGATTCATGTCATTATAATATGGCTGTCCCTTTGATGAGGCGAAAAATGGGTCTAACGAAAGCAATAATGCTGGGGTATTTTCTGAATAAGCGATATTTGTCCCACTATTGATCAGCTTAATGCTGTCTGTCCGGGTCACAAAATTTGTCACTTTCTCGTCCCATTCTTTTGAAGCGCTATTCTCCTGACAAAATTGAAGCTTGCAATATTCCGGATGGTAGACCAAAAAACGGCTTGCCCAATTAGGGTTCCAATAAGAGATCATAAGATCCAACGTAAACTTACTGCTGTATACGCTCATTTGTGTACCATCCGGGCTGGTGATATATTCATCTTCTGTCAACGCCCTGGAAGGCAGCTTTGACGGTCCGAAAACATCAGCGATGTGATTACTTAATACGTTTAAGCTTACCTCCAACGGAGATGTATTTTTAAATTTAGCGTACTGTCCGCCAGGGCTGACATCACTTAGCATCATCATTTCAGCTGAGCTACATGGTGAGAAGGTACAACCTGCACGAAGCGCATTACATTGGGTCTTGAGACTTGTATATAGGTTATCTGACCATGCATCAAAATCTGTTTTGTCGGGTGATGCAGTCGTAACGTCTATTCCAAATGCGGAAAAACGGGCCTGAAGACGGCTGATGAACACCGTTTTCCCTTGCTGCTCAAAAAGTTGGCAAGTAGTGCAATCCTTATAACTACCTGCTAGGTTAATCCCCGCCAGGAATTTTTGCCTGATATAGGCATATTTTTTTTGCAAGTAGCCTGATCCGGTCGCGGAAGTGACAAAATTATCCGTGAAATTTTCTATAACGTCTTTGTCAAGCGCAAACTCTATACTGATCGTATACTCCCCTGGATGACTAAAGCTGATCCCTGAAAAGCTTTTGATTGGCGTTGCGTCGGTATAAAGACAGTCGGGAACCTTGGACCCTATTTCCGTTAGCGCCGCGCCATTCGTGGGTACAATGTTACCGCAGTCATCAATGATATTCAGTTTTAAGCGGTAGTAACAATTGCTACACAAGCCATTGTTAGGATGCAGTTCCTTCAGTTGCTGTATGTTTACTTCGAGCGTAACGTTATTATCCGGCAAAGCCGCGAGATAGGTGGTAGTAGCGGTAATTTTAAGATCTGTTCCGCTGAAACTGAACTGGGAAGGATTCAGAATTCGGGTACTGCTCTTTTTTATGTTGTCATCCTTTGAAGGCAGCGGATCAAGACTTGTGGGAGCTGAGCCCGTCAAAGCGGTTGCAATTGTCTTTCCACTGGCATTTTGGTAAGTCAAAGTGATCTGGCCGTTCGGGTCAATGACCATGTTCTTGGTGTAGTGTTCAGCGTAGCCTACGTCATTACCGAACATCTGATCCAATTCCCATTGTTCCGGTTTGCCGTAAAAATATTTTGTCGTATAGCTCAGTGCGCCGCTTCCGTTTAATCCGGGTTGAAAGGTTTGTCCTACTCCACCCTGAAGTTTTATCCTGCCAGTATTATCTTTAGTATACTGCGTAACCGAGAAAGGATATCCCACAGCATCCGGTATTGTCGCATTGTTTTTAAATTTTGTGCTTACAAATGGATTGTTGGACGAAAAATACTTTGCCGCGCCGGATGTGTTGCTCATTTTTTTAGGCAGCACCTCGCAGTCGCCAGCCGCACCGGCAACATCTTTTATACTATATGGTTTTGGGGTCGCATCATTGTTCAAGTTAAAGTTTTCGAAATAATGCAATGTCGGTTTATTGGGATCAACATCCATTACCGGTGCAGGCATAACACTTACGGCTTTGCGACCGTACTGATCATAAACATCTTCTTGTACAACCGGAGCTTTGCCGGTTTCCGTATTAACGATGCTGACTGTTTGACGGTTTCGCAATGATCCGTCGAAGTAGGTGATGGTTTCCTTGCTTTTACCGTTTTCAGCGAAAGCAGCTGCATATTGCCAGTTTTTCTGGTCGTCATTCCATACATTAGCGAAAATTGCATATGATTCGGCTTGCGCACCGTCCTTATTGCATTTGTATTTCCAGTTTCCGGTTATCCGATTACCTGCTACATCGTAATTAACGGTTCGCGTCCGAACAACAACGTAATCATTATCAAAGATCAGCGAAAATGTATGATCTTTATCGAGCGGCGTCGCAGCAACTCTTGTTGCATTATTGCGGAAAAGAAGATCCAACTGAGCATCGGTAATAGACTGGCTATTGGCAAGCAGATTAGCGATTGTCCCTGAGAACTCGCTTCCGTTATCAACGGTAGCTAACTCTATATCGTAGTCTTCTGCACCGATGGCCTGACACGCTATGGTCAGTTGCTTGGCAGCAGGAGCCAAAGTGCTGATCACAGTAAAAGCACCGACGTTTACGATACCATCCGGCTGAAGTATATACTTTCTATTAATAACCAGGTTTGCTTCCAGCTGAAGTCCTTGGATATTGGCTTTAGGAACGCTCGCTGCCACCTCTGGACACCGAACATCAGTGACAAGCACTTTAATTCTGTAGGCTCCCCCAGGAAGTTCATAAGTGTCGATACCTTTGAACGTCGTACCTTTGTCCTTGTTGTAGTTGACAGTCAAAGTAGTTGACACAGGTGTTCCGGCAGTTTCAGTATTGGTAAGGTCGTTGTAGGGCGTAATACTCACGTCAACCTGAAAGGTAAGAGTTGAACCACTTGCAGCACTTAACATAGCTGCCGGGATATCGCTCACCCGCAGCGTTAAAAACGCCTGTTTACTTACCACCTGAAACTTGGTGTAGTCAAAAGCAGCATTTCCAAACTTATCATTCCGTACCTCGAAATTTCCGTAATTATACAATGACCGATTTTTATCAGTGACCGCACGGTCATTGTCAATAGAAGCAAATGCTGAAACGCCCTGAAACAATGATATAACTAAAAATAAAAAGCGTAAAGTTTTTCGCATAACTTTGGGTCGATATTATAATTTAACAAGTTTAAATCCTGCAAATCGCCCTCTCAGTTTCCCCTGCTCGTCTAAAACTTCTTTCGTTTGCGGATATTTTGTTAATACAGCAACAGTAGTGATAGTTGAAAAATTTATGCGGACTGTACGGTCCTTGCTCCGGTCAGCAGCAAATTTCTCATCCGGTATAGAATTAAACACGCTTTTGATGCTCTTGCTGGTTTTGTCAAATGTTAGCTGATAAATCCGACAAAAAGGATTTGTATCGCTTGACAATGTGAATATTTCCCTTGCACCTTCCCTGTTGATGTTAAGATAAAACCCTCCCTCCCTGAGCATTGACTGCAATTGGCCACGATCAACCAAGTTTATCCTAATCAATTCCTTTGATAGGCCGGTGAAGACTGCTTTTGTCTGATAGTTGATACCCACAAAAATTTTATCTGAATTAATGGACTCCTCACTTCCAAAACGGTAGAAATATTTATGGCCTTCTTTCGCGAACACAAAGCGTGTATCTTTCTGATCGTTTGAGCTGTTTGACGGATCATGCAGATCTGCAGTGCCCTCTATTGTCATGGCGGGTGCGTCCAGCGGAAGCGTTAACAATACACTGTCCAGTTTGCGGATCTCTGCGGTATCTGCGGCCCTGTAGGGAATTTGGGGAAACACAGATGGGGTTTTCATCACGATCGGTGAATGATTTTGCTTCTGACGCATAGACAAGGCTGTTGCAGACAATGCAGCTACTAACGCAATACACGCGCTTAACTTGAGGTATGTGGTTGTTTTCATTATAGACTCTTTTTCAAATACGATGACCTGGTTTCCTTGATAGTCACGACTCCTTTTTCTGTTTCCCTCTTGATCCGAACCAATAATCCCTGATTATCATACTCGTAAAATGTAGCAAAATCATTTTCGTCGAGCTCGGCCATTAATCGCAGGGTTTTATCATCATACGCATAGGTTTTCATCTGTGCATCTTTAGGATGCATTCGTAGGTCATCCACATATACACCACCGCCAACCGGAGTTATTGTAATATTAAAATCGGATGACGGTGTACTTGCGATATCCAGCGTTCCTTCCAGTAGTTTCCAGCCGTCTACCACAGCCTTGACTGTCAGGTCTGCTAACGGCGTTGCGTTTAGCTTAACGGTTACGGGAACTACCGATCGATCGAAAGGCTTATTATCTTTCACCCAAAGATTGAGGATGTACGTGCCCGGGGAAGGCCTAAAGCCTTCAGGATAAACCGCCTGCGGATGTTTGATGTACTCGTTATTGGTGTTGAAATCAAAGTACGGGAATGACTTCTGCTCCTTGCCCGAATAGCGGCTCGTCGCAAGGGTTATACCGGAAACCGGAAGCGCAATGCTGTAGTTGCCCGAATGAGCCACATCTCCGGTTATGATTGATCCGAGACTTGGGTAGTTACCATTACTTGTAAATTCTTTTGCTGGAGTTGTGGGATCGTAGTAAACGGGCAAGCCAAATGTAAACTTACCATCCTCGAAAGAATTAGCATAAAGCTCGCGATTACGGGCATTCGAGGCGACGGCGGCAGGCAGCTCTCCATTAAAGTCAAATTTGGCGGCACTGAAGCGCCCAAGTGCGTCCTGATTTTCCAATTGCTGGCCGTATCTATCATATATCGTGACAGTACTTGCCGAGGTCCAGCGATTGGTCGCTGAAGTCTCCATCCAGCGCTGTATACCAGCGTTAGCATTGTAATACCAGTTGCTAAAAAAGTTTCCGATGTAACCAGTCGTTTTGACCCTGACCGCCGTTGTTAAGGGTTCTGTTAAATTTGCATAAACGCGGTTTCGTTGAAATACCTTAGTTTTAAAGGGTTTCCAGTTGCCAGCATAACCTAACACATAAGGATTTATCGCTGTTTTCGGGATCGAACACAGATCATATGGGGTTCTAAGGTAATCATTATAGCGCACGGCATAATGAAGCTTCTGATCGCTTCCTGTCTTGGTATAGACCAACCTGCCGGGACCGCCCCCGCTTAATAGTTCCCGAGTTGAGAATATAGTTGTCAGCGGATAGGTATTCCGAAGTTCATTAAAGGTATTATTATAAATCTCTATCGCTCCAGTCGCACCGTCAGCACCGACAGTCTCTGAAGAGCTAAGTTCAATGTGAATTCTATTCCAACCTTTAACGAACTGTTTTTTGTATACGTAAACATCGGTCTTACCAGTGGTACCCCTATTAGATATCTCCCAATTTGTTCTGGAACAATTAAGTGCGGTGCTGAACTTCAGGTTAATTTCCGAGCGATAAGCAACATAATAATCCTTGGTCTCAGGAACATAGAAATCTGCAATAATTCCTAACATGCCACCACTATTATTGGTGTAAAGCGGGTTGGCGGGATTATCGCTTATACTTGCCATATCTAGCCCACTACGGATATAGCCGCCTTCGTTAGCTGCAAAAGTTCCATCGTTGGTGTGCATGATGAACGGCCTTGAAATAGGCGGGCGAAGCCCCTGGTACACCCCAAAATCAGCATCATCATCGCTTCTTGAAGCATGTATATCCGGGATCTCTGTAGCCCAGGTTTCGTCATAAGTTGTAGCGGAAGCGTTTATTGCCTTGAGAACTGTGGAAATATCGTTGTCGGCGGTCATCAGCAATCGATTATTTGCACCAACAGGGTTGTTAAGGCTGACGATCTGTGTAATGTCGGCATCTGTCATATTTCGATTACCTGAACGTACAATTTTGACGAGCTTAGAACTGAAACTTTTTTGAATACCGCCCCATCTATCCATCAGATAACGTGTCGTGGGCAGCCCGCTTCGTACCTGTTCAACAATCCAATAATGTTGTCCGAAAAAATGGGAATTTGCCTGTTTATCCACATCAAGATCGATCACTTCATCGCCCGGCGAGAAACTGCTCGAGTAACTCGTCAATACGCCACTTGCGTTAGTTGTGAGATCCTGCAGTACTATCCCTGTCGACCGGTAGCCGCCGGACATACCCTTGTATCCCCAATATGCTGGTATATTCAGCGTATAAACCGGCTGCTTAAATTCATTTTGTGTTTTACTGATAATGACATCACCTGTCTCGCCGTCAAATGCGACATTTTCGGTTGCGATCGCCGATCCATTTTGAATCTTGACCACCTTATCCAAGATACCATAGCTCTGTACAACCTTGAGCATACAAGCTGACCTGAAGAGCCGGTAATCATCATTCAATTTGACCGGAAAGTGCGGAAGGAAAGATGGATAGACAAAAAATATAATCGTTTCTGAACCTACGTTCACCGCGGTACCGCTATTGATTGATTCCTGTTCTCTGAAATCTCCGTAAAGCTCAATATCCTGTCCGAGAACCGCATTGACTACGGAACCATCCGGGTTTACGATGGACGCATTATTATTCAACTTATAACTTCCCCCACCTACATCAGTTGACCGATAATAATATTCAGTGGCGCTGATCTGTGCGCCGCCCTGATTGTATACCCGTACGGCTCTCGCCTTACCGTCCATGTCATTTAATTCGATACTGTAGCCCTGTGACATGGTCATCTCGTCATCACTGACCGTTTTAATAAAACTAAAGTAACTTTTCGGTGTGTATCGCCGGGGATCTATTGGCAAAACGCTTGTCCTGACAGGAAAATCTTTCGTCGTGTAAAATTCATTTACGACATAACCCGTCTTGACGTCGGGATCCGGTGCGAAAGTATTTGTACCTGTTTTGACAAGATCCCGTATAGTCACTTTCGAATAGGTTACGCCAGGCGCAGGAAATACAGATTCACCAAAAGGTTCTTCCAGATCAAAATAGTTGTCTATTCCACCCTTGATTTTCTGAATAACGGGGATGGCCATCTTAAAAGGATTCTCATCGGATCCGATCCCAGGCTCATAGCTAGCCACACCACTGCTGATTACCTTGCCGTTTTCGGTCGTGGTATAAGTGTATGCCTGACCATAAACACCTACTTCAGAGTTACTTCCGGACGCTACATTGGGCTGCCAGTTGTCAGTTATATAAATGCTTTTAACCCTCGCCCCGCCACCAGTTTTGGCTATTACCTCCTGATTGTCTGCATTTATGTAGCCATCATACTTAGCAAGTCTTAAAAAGCTTTTTGTCAGATCGACCTGGGTCGCATACTTTCCCTTCGCCGTATCATAAAAATTCTGAAATAATTCGCCCAGATTCCCTATAGAAGTAATAACAGCATTTAAAACAGCCATCAAGCCAGTTGCATTTGTCCCATCTTCTTTTCTGGAGAATCCCGGGTAGGCGAACCGTGGATATTCATTCTTTAAACGCTGCAATGCCGCATGCATGATCGTGTTGGTATTCAGTCCTTCTGCATTGTAATTTTCCAGGTAAACGAGTAGGTAGTTTCCAGAAGCCGGACGTGCGACGGATGCGACCTTTGCATAACACGGGACATAATCATATGCTCTGTCTTCCGGAGATTGACTGTCATTGCCGGTTTTCATCCGCACGTATAATTTCGTATACAGATAATCCGAACCATTGAGCATATTCCTTTTAAACCAACCTAGGAGATCAGCTTGTCCCACAGGTGGCATTTTGCCGGATGGCAGGTCTATACCAAGCGCTTGCATATCGTACAATGCTCCTTCCGTCTGTGGATTAAGTTGAATAACCGAAGCACCCGTCCCTTTATATAAGCCATTGACGGCATACATCGCCATTGCTTTGCGGTTCTGTACATAGGTATAATCATCAGCCTCATAATTTACCGTAATGTCGCCGCCGGTGGGTAATTTAATGTTATTTAATTGCCACATACCGGCATTGTTGTTGGCAGTGGTGCGATTTTTTTGGTTCGCATACGGGAATTCCTCGTTACTTAAAGCTGAGGTAAGATTCTCTGTTGCTGCGTCTTTGAACATCCCCCATCTGTCTGTCGACATATCTTTATAGGTGTTGCCGGGATTGTAATTGAATTGATAATAATGGTATTTGCCACGATCGATATTTCGGTATTCAAACCATACCTTTTTAAGAGTGAGCTTGCCACCTGTAGCGGACTGACCTGACTTAGCTATATAATTGGGGACAGCGCCAAACAATGAGTAATCGTAATCGAATTTTACCGTTTTTATCGGCCTGGACATATCAGCTTTGGAGTATAGCCTTATTTCTGACAGTCTTCGCTGACGCTGACTTGCGTTTGGTCCGCCTGATTCCTCACTGAAAGCGCCAACACCATCCGACCGATCTTCGGTGATGAAGTAAACTATCTTAGTTTTAGTCTCAATGGAATTAATATACCATAACTCTTTTTCTCCAAAAACGACACTCCCTTTATCATCATCAGGATCAGCCAGTAAGCCGCGATTGACGTTGACATTATCGAATGGGGCTCGCCAGTTGTAATTGTATGCTGTTTTTGAATAATTGAACTTTACCGCTGTACCCTGATCGTCATTAGTAATGCCATTGCCTGTTTTGTCCACGTAGTCCGGCGACAAAATAGCGGTTAGTAAAAACGATGAAGCATAAGGTGCTTTATTCTCTCTATGATAATACTCGTCAATACCTAGACCTCTACCCGGGTAAGAGGTTTTGTTGGTACCGGCGATTTTACCGTAGGTCCTGCCCAGCGCGAGAGAAAGTTCTGTGTGTGCTACATTATACACTGGTAAGCCATAAACCATCCGTTTACCAGACGGGTCTGTCACCGTTATTTCAGAAATATGCCTTGGTTTCCTGACAGGATAAATATTGTCATTATAAACATTTGGATAGTCGCCCTGATCAGGGATCGGTTTGTTGTTATCCTTCAACGGGTCAACTCGTGGATAGGCTTTTTTTAACGTTGGACTGGAAGGCAATACGGATGGAAGATTGTCCTTATCAAGCATTTGATAATTATAAATCACAGAATCCAGCCCACCATGAGTAGCTTCGTCGGCAGTAAGGTAAGTGATCAGCGTTTTTTTAGGTTGACGTGATTGCTTTTCAATCTTTTGTGCCGAGGCACCTACAAAATTAGGCATAGCCCGGTTTGAGGCATCTAACTGAACCATGACTGGCAAAGTGTTTTTCATCGCAGAGGCGAGGTTGGCATCCTGCGTTGTCATCTCTCCCACTTCCTTAAAATAGGCATGTTCTTTATTGAAGTTATTGAGGCTCTTATCCTGAAAATCCCCGTTCGCCAGATAACTATTTGCTTTCGTCCACTTGCGGGTAAAATTATGAACGTCCTGTTTGAACAAAGTAACGCCTAGGTGAATATCATTCAAGCTACCACCTATATCCAGACCATCGGAAGATGATTTGTTACGATCATCTGTCAGATTATCAAAAAACACCCCTGATCCACCACGAAATAGTCTGAATTGGCCAGTTCCTGATTGTCCGGAGTAAGAAAACATGTCCGGTGTATGTATGGGAACCGCAAGGTTGGGTGTTTCGGGAATGATTGGATTATCATTTTCGCGTATGAAGTCCATGACCGCATCCGGATCACGCTTACCGTCTTCTGCATATAATAAACCATAACTAGGCCGTTTAAAAACTTGAGTACTGACACTTCTGGTTGTTTTGTAGCCCGTTATACCATAGCCGGCAAAAGCGCCGAAGATCGCAGCACCGGCATCAATACTAAATGAATTACTTGAGCTCTCGTAAGGGTAACTTATCTTTGGATTTATGGGATCTGTATTGTAGGAAAAATTAGTTCCCAAGCCTCCACCCAGCTTTTGAACCGTACCAGGTGCAAAACTTGCGCCGAGTGAAAGGGATTTCATTCCAGAGCGGGTGTTGTAACCTAAACTTGCGCCTAGACCCTGTACATTCAGCATTTTGTCCGTTATGTTGTCACTAAAATCAAGGGAGGCTTTAGGAGATACGTCTACACCTTTTTGAGAGTCCGAGGTAAGGCCTATACCTAATGAAGCGGTCATCAGCCCCCCGGTGAACTTAGACGCTGAAATGCCTGCATTCGGTGTAAACTCAGCGCCAAACCCGGTATAATTATTCGTGTAAACGCCAAAACTAAGATTAGCGCTGCCGCTGATGGAGGCCAAGCCGAAAAGTTCTGCTTTTGAGGTTAACCGTGCACCAACTGTTACTGAAGGCTTTGTGTAATGTTCAACGGTCACCTGATCGCCGTCCATGTCATCCGGTACCCCCCTTAGTTGTCGGTTAATCGCTCCCGTATTCAGCGTCCAGCCAAAGCCTACCCAACTCGCTTCATCTTCCATGCCGTTACCCGACTGATATGATAGATTAATTGGATAACCATCTATGTCCATTAACGGAACATTGTACTTAAAATCGCCTGATTTAAGATCAACCATGTCTGATACACCTGCCGGCTGAAATGCAAGGGTTTCCGGCTGTGCAGGTCCGGTGGTCAAACCGTACACAGTGGCTGGCAAACCAAGGTTAATTAACCAGACCGTTAGCAACACGCGGGCGATGAGACGGCGATTTTTGAAAGAAAATGTAAGTAGCTTATTCTGCGTCATGTTATTGAATGACCGTTTTTACACGGTATAATTTTCTATTGATATACTTGTCTCTGTAAATAAGTTCTATTGTATCCGATTCCTTAATGCCTTTCATATCGAAATCCGCCATAAATTCAAAAGTTCCTTTGACCCCGCTTGGAACTGACTGTAAAAACACCGGCGGGCTCTCTCTGTGATGAATAACTGCTTTAAAAGCACTGTCCATAGAAAGTGTCAGCGAATCCTTTAAAGCAACAGATAGAGCTTCGAACTTTGTGGCGGATGGTGTAACTCTGAATAAAAAGCTTCCCGCCGCGGCTCCTGCCACATTTCTTTCCGCGGGCATTGCCTGAAAAGTAATATCTTCGTCGCCGACAGACCGGAAGCCAGCTGAGCGTCCGCTGCAGCCGCAAATCAGTATCAAGACAGGGATGTAAAAAGCAAGCTTTGTTATCTTCATTTAGGTTCCTTATATAAAAATCTCATTGTCCTGATTACACCATCAGGCAGCCAAACCTTTAAAGTGTAATATTCATCATCCACGAAACCGCCCGCCTCAACAAGATCGATGCTGACCTTATTGATCCCTGAAATCGCTGATAGTTTCGGGAGATGTTTCAGTTTTTTGTCTGGTCGCGCCATGCTGCTTATCTTATATTGCAGTGGGCCGGCGCTATAAGCGTTGATAAATGAGAAATTTAACCTACCATCAGCGATATAGTAATTTCCGCCGGCCATATCGCTTATATCTCTATAACTCGCGCTTGTATCCGCTTTCTTCACGCTGTCCTTGCAATCGATCGTGAATTCCCAGATTTCCGAGCGGTTCAGAATGGTCATATCCTTGTAAGCGGTCACCTGCCAAGCGTAGCGCTTTTTATTTTCCAATTCCTGTGCAATGGGAGGGAAAGGCAATACAGGTGACAAGATGCCCGGCTGGTTGATCAGCGGCAAATTATAATTCAGGGCATCTGTCGCATTCTGCCCGGACCTGATCTCCGTGAGCACCAACTGGTAAGTCGCACCCGGCACAGCTGGTATCAGCGGTTGCCAGGTTAACAACGGTCTCTTGTCACAGATCTGGTCCTTGTTATAGGGATCCAGCAAATTCATTTCCGCGAACGGTGCCAGCACGTATTCGAAACACTGTTCTACCGGGGGGTTGTCCGATCCTGATACCTGTAATGAAAAGCAGTAATCATAATCCCCCTGGGGAAAAGCACGTGAGGCAGCGGTAATCTTGCCAACCTGACTGGATGAAAATTGAATACGTGCGCCGGAAGCGGCGGCTACCGGTATTGACCCCGCTCCGGGGTACACGGTAAATTCCGGCGTATTGATGATACAGATCACCCCGGCGCTCCGCTCGGTAACCGTAATGGTCAGGCTGGCCCGGAAGCTGTTTTGGGCACCGGCGATCTTACAGTTAAAAAGACCGCTTACGTTCCTGCCGTACACCTCCGGAACGAATTGAAAGATCACATCGGCCCTGCATAACAGGGTCATCAGAAAAAACAGCGCAAAACAAAATCCCTTTTTCATTATAAAGCGTTAAGATGATACCTCACGTTGAATTCCGCCCGGCACGACGGATATAGTTCAGCGTAAAGCGGTTTAACCAAATTCTTACGGACATCCAGGTAAGAACCGATATCAAAATGGCCGGCTGACATCAACTGGATACCCTGTTTAAGACCGGCTTGACGGGCAATGCCGCTGTTATCGAAGAATGTTGCCCCCGAGGTCAGGACCAGTTTACGAAACAACTTGTACTGATAGTTCAAGTCGGTATTCAGCATATTGCCGATCAGGTGATTTGGGGTCAGCTCGCGGTTGTAAAGAAGGTTGAAGGACAACACATTCCTTTTCATCATCATTGTCTGTACATAGTTGAACAGCAATAAGCGAGAGCCGTCACCTGCAACATTACCGGCAGCCGGTGTGCTCACCGCCTGTGTACCCACACTGAAGTGACTAAAGGAATAGTTGCGGCCAATTTTGTAGTTCGCATTACCGTCGAACTGGAATTTTTGGAAGCTATATACCCGGCTACTGAGTCCCTCTATGCGCTTATCCGTGCCGTTATTCGCATACCGCAAGTTAAAACTGAATGATCTGTTTACTGTAAAACGGCTATCAAGCTGAACATTGAAGGTCTTCCAGCGATCGTCAGAAGTATAACTGATCGGCATGTTACTAAAGTCGGTGCGCAGATTGAGTACCATTTTATTCCGGTAGAGCGCCTTACGCAGGCTGCCACCAAATTTCATGCGCGCTCCGCCAAACCCATTATTTCCTGGATTCTGGTACCCTACTCCCGAATATTTGAAATAGATATTATCTGAGGCACCGACGGCCGGCATATCCAGGCGGTGCGTAAATCCAAAGGCCAGCGAATTGTAGAGATCACCCGCAAAATCCGGTCTTGCGCCATTTTTGGCATCCAGTGCCGTTAAAGCCGGTGATTGGTATTTATTGGCGTATAACGTCGACGATTTGGATGCCTCGAAGTCCAGCAAGCCCAGCCGGCCGATGTTAAGACCTTTTGAGATGGTCAGCGCAACATTATTGTTGGATATTGCAGGCATGGAATAATTTTGATTTCTGATCTGCCGGCTCACTGAACTGACGAATGATATCTTCAAATTGCTGTAACCGGAGCGGCGCAATTCCGTGCTGATATAAGTAACATTTCTGGGCTCATTGAAAACCGAACCCTGGAAAGCAGCATCCTTAACCGAACTGATATCACTGACGCTTCCGTATCCGAAGGTGACCGGGATCCGCCCCGGACGCAACGTCACTGAGCCCCCTTTCAGGAAAAGGTCCTGATCGTTAGTGGCACCGGGAACATGGTTACTGAAAGCACCCAGTTTAAGGGCATCAAGATTACCGAACAACTGTTGAAGCGGCCCTCCCGAAGACCGTCCCATTAACCGCCCGCCGAGTTCCGAGACGCCGTGCCGGTAATCTCCTTCTTTCAGGAAACGCTGCATTTGGATCATTTTATCCACGTCAAGGCCCTTGCTTTGCATTTCACTTTTGACCGCTGTTAGGGAAGCTGCGACCTTTTCCACTTCTATTATCGAGTTGAAACCCTTCAGATTTTTATCCTGAACGCCCGTTGCTGCCCCTGCTGCGAGAGCCTGAAAAGTGCTCAGGCGCTGTGTGAGCATTTGGTCCATTTGGGATAACTGGCGGTTGAGGTCCACTTTTCCGCTGGTACGTGCGCTGAGAAATATCTCCTGTGCCAAACGCATGGTAGTCGAATCTCCGGCCAGTTTAACTTTAAGGAGGCTATCCGTAGCAGAGTTCCCGAGTTCACCCGTACGCTGCAGGCTATCCCGAAGCCTCATACCGGTCAATTTCTCGGCGATCTGCTCTTTGGTCATGAACCGGATCTGGTCATAATGGCCGGGATGGTTAAAAAAGTCCTGAATAACGCTGTTGTTCCGGATGATCCCGATCTCATTTTTCTGCGCCAGCAATTGGTTTTTAAGCTGTGTCGGATCCTGAAGTTCAGCCAAGGCATTTCGCAGCCGTCCAGCAGCATCCGGCATTCCAGCCTGCTCTTTCAGCGTTTTGAGCATCTGGGAGCGGTCCATAAGCATCAGGTCTTCGATATTTCCGGGTTGATTCAGGAAATCAGCGAGTTTTTTATTTCCCAAGGCCGATTTAAAACCGGTGGTTTGGTCATAAAGCTTTTCATTCAGCTTACTTTTTGCAAACGCACCGATATCTTTGCCACCCAGAAACTGATTTTTGACATCTGCATATTGTTGCAGGTCGCTTTTTAGTGAAGCTTTAAGAGCCTGCGGATCGAAGTCAAATTTAAAAAGATCGTTGTAGGCCCCGCCGTTAGGCATCGATGCTGCCCGGTCTGTCGAGAATGCAAGTTTGACAGGCACACCAAAGGCATTCAGCATACCATCGAAACCGAATACGTTTACGAATTTGGACTGTCCCAATGTGCCGAGGGCAGGAACCGGTTGATAGCGCACAGCATCCTGTATCGTTAATTTAAGACCGATGTCGGGATTAAGTAGCTGTTTGAACTTTGCAACGAAAGGTTTGGAAACGCTGCCTGCTTTTTTAAAGGCCAGGTTCCTGGCTTTTTCAGCTGCAAGCGAACTTTTTACTCCCGAAAATTCAGGAGTGGTCAGTCCGAGAGATCTGCGCAATTTATTTAGGTTAGCAATGCTGTCCCGGAGTTTCCTGTAGGCTTTGCCAGCCTGACCGGGAGCATCAAAAAACCGGGTTTTGCCTGATGAAAGTTTTTCAGTTGCGGATCTGAGTGGTTGACCGGCCTGGGATGCAATGGCTGCTACCTTCTTCTTTGCCAGCCGCGAGACAGAGTCCTGCAGAACCTGCCGCACACTGTCAGCGTGCACAATTTTAACCGGGGATGCTTTTGGCGTCGCAGGTGTTTGGGCCATCGTTTGGGCCGTCCAGCACATAAGCACGATAATCATCGCGCATGATAAAGGTTTAGGCATGTAAAATTGTAACCAATATTATTAATCAGGGTGTCATTTAAAAAGCTTCACCATTTAACCCCTGCGAAAAATGCTCGCGACGAAATGCGAAACATCAATCAGGATTAATATTTTAGCGATACCGTTATTTTAAATAACTTCCACGAAAATAAACGATAAAAATATTTGCAACAAATTTTTTACAAAATATTTTTATACTATTTTTGCTAACATAACGTTATCCCAGATTTTGTGTTGTACGTCTATTACCGCCTTATCATCAGATCTTTTTTTGCAGCAATCCTAGTCGCATTATTGGTTTTAAGCGTAAGGCCTGCATACGCACAAGTTTCCTCCAACGCTGGTCATGAATTCTGGGTACCTTTTCCGACCCACGTTCCGGACATCGATGACAACTACAATGTCTTGTTGGCTAAAATGAGCATCTTCATCACCAGTGATCATAATTCAAGCGGTATAGTGACCGCCAATACCTTTTCCCAGCGCTTTACGGTACAGGCCAACCAGGTCACCGAGATCCAGGTCCCGCGTGATGGTGTTTATATAGAGAACCAGCAAGGCGGTGAGGTCATGGCGCTTAATCACGCCATTCACATTCAGGCCGATGAAAATGCCGCCAAGATCGTTGTGTACGCACATATTTTTGCAGGCAACAGGTCAGCAGCAACGCTAGTTCTTCCCAAGGAAGCGCTTGGCCAGGACTATTACTCCATGAATTATCCGCAAAAGGATATGGAAGGCCGGAACCTGATCGATGTGGTAGCGATCGAACCGGACACCCGTGTCCGGATCACCAGGAATGGTGACGATATCGTACCTGGGGGCGTTTTATTAAAAAGCGCCGGTGACGTCTACCAGCTAGCTTTTGACCAGGACATGACGGGCATCCGTGTGAGTGTTGATGCTGCGACTTCCGGTTGTAAACGCTTCGCTTTGTTTTCAGGGAGCAATAACACGCTTATTGCTGCTACAACTTGCATATCGCCCTCCCGTGACCCCCTTTTTCAACAGAATTACCCGGTCCAGAGTTGGGGTACCAAATATGGTTTTATCCCGTTCAGCATGGAAAGCAAGAACAATCCGCAGTCCCTGGTCAGGACGAGGGGACAATATATCCGTGTGGTCGCGAAGGAGAATGGCACGGTCGTCAAGTTTAACGGAAATGTCGTAGCTACGCTGGAAGCAGGAAAGTTTTACAGCAGCCCGCTACCGATAGCTGTGCCCACCTTGATTGAAGCTAGCCAACCGGTGGCCGTTGCACAATTTGCGATCTCGCAGGAATGTGCAACGTTTCTAGGTCCCTATGACACCAAATATAGCGACCCGGATATGGTGATCCTTAATCCCATCAGCTATAACATCCGTGACATTACCATTTATTCTTCGTCGAAAGAACATATCAAGGAACAGTATGTGAACATCCTCATCAGATCGGAGGATGCATCCAGTTTCCGGATCAATGGCCAGTTACCACCCAAGCCTTTTATACCCGCGTCTGACATACCCGGCTATGCATACAATCAGATCGACCTGACCGGCAGCCCGGTGCAGACCTTTCACCTGCAGGCTTCAGGCGGCTTCAATGGTATCGCGTACGGATTTGGATTTGTTGAGTCTTACTCCTACTCCGCAGGCACCAACCTGGCTTCCAGTATCGCAGTAACGGGCATCAGGACGAGTGACCAGGCCCTCATTGACAGCGCCTGTTCAGATGAGGACTTTTCCCTGCGGTTAGCGCTTCCATTTGTGTCGGAAAAGATCAGCTGGCAGATCAACGGTACTGCACCCATTGTACAACAAAACCCACCCTTTAAGACCACCGATGACGGCATCCGTAAAACCTATTATTATACCCTGCCGAAACCTGCTTCGATGGCGCAAGCAGGGTCGTATGAGGTTAAGGTAACCGCCGCCTATCATGTCCTGGTGGGCGGTTGCAATAACGGTGAAGAGCAAGCTGAGTATACCTTTAAGACCTTACCTAAACCTATTCCGGAGATCATCACAGGCGGTGCAGATTGTTCGGGTAACGTCAGTTTCAGCGCGCCGGAAATTGTCTCTGGGCAGAAGTTAAAAACCTATCAATGGGACTTTGGCGACATCAACAGTAGCGGCAATTCCGCGACCGGCCGGCAGGTCAGCCACCTGTATGGTTCTTCCGGAGAATATACTGTTAAGCTGACCGTGCTTTCTGATGCGGGTTGTCAGGCAGAATCGATCAAGAAAATATCGGTAAAGATCTACCAACCTGAGCTCACGGCTTCCGGACCAGCTTGCCCCGGCAAGCCGGTGAACTTCGGTGCCAAGCCCTTACCCGGATTCAGCCCGGTCAAGTGGGTATGGGATTTCGGCGACCAAACGATCGTGACGACCTACATGGCCAGCGCAGAACATTATTACACAGAAGCAGATATTTATACGGTCAGGCTGAGCATGGTGGATGCCTCCGGCTGCAGTACTGCACAGACGACCGTTTTGCAGACTATTGTAAAGTCTCCGGAGTCCGGCTTCACCGTCCTGCAAAGTTGTGCCGGCTCACCGGCGCAGTTTTCGGCTAATGCAATGATCGGTCAAGGCAGTTTGTCTTATGATTGGGATTTTGGCGATCAGTCCGCTTCGGCGGTAAATAACAGGTCTGCACTTTCGTCGCCAAGCCACCAGTATGCCGCTGCCGGCAGTTATACCGTCAAACTAACCGTTCGGAACAGCAACGGTTGTGAAAGTTCTTCAAATCAGACGATAAATGTAAGCGGACCACCAAAGGCAGATTTTGAACTGTTAAGTAACCCGATCTGTGCAGGTGAACAAGTGGTCATCCGGAACCGATCGTTCGCCAATGGTGGCAATATCACACGGATCGACGTATATTTTGATGCAGCAAATGCTCCTGACGAAAAAATCAGTATACAGACCCCGTTGAACGGACAAGAGATCAACTACCGTTATACTCAACCCGTGGGCATTGCATCCCGCCCGGTTATGATCAGGCTTGTTGCCTGGTCCGGTAACACCTGCAATGATGAAAAAACGGCACAATACACACTGCTCGCTAAGCCGGAGCTCAGCTTTAGCGGACCGGCAGCAATATGCATCAGCGATCAACCGGTGCAGTTGACCGGCAGCGTTAGTAATGCCGTTCCGGGAACGGCGAGCTATAGCGGGGCGGGGTTGAGCGCAACGGGTTTTTTCGATCCGCAGCTTGCCGGCCCTGGACATCATACGCTTACCTTTCGCTTCCTTTCTGCCGGTGGATGCGAGGCTTACAAGACCATTGAACTCGATGTCCGTCCCGATGTCGACATCGCCGGTGAAACCACTTATACCTATAGCCTGAACCCTGTTGCCATTCGTCCAACCTACAAGGGTGAACCAAAAACTTACAGCTGGACGCCAGCCACCGGCCTGAATGACCCAGCGACAGCGTTCCCGCTGGCAAGTCCGCCGGTAACAACGGTCTATACCGTAACGGTATCCAACGGGTTTTGCACGCAGCAGCGGCAGATTACGGTTAACGTCGCACCCGAACTGGAGATCCATAACAGTTTTACACCGAATAATGACGGCATCAACGACCTGTTCACCATCGGCAATATAGACAACTGGAAAGGTGCGCAGGTAAGTATTTATAACCGGTACGGAACAATGCTCTATCAGTCAAGAGGAAAGTACCAGCCGTGGGACGGTAAGTACAATGGAAAAGAATTGCCGGCTGGAGCTTATTATTACGTGATCATTACTGCTGACGGCAGAAAGAAACGCAGTGGTTCGATCACCCTGATCAGGTGATCTCACCAGTTATGCCTCGGACAGGTCACCCGGTATCGGTTGTTCAGCAATATCGAGAGGACAAGTTCATGGGATCCGTTGCTAACGTTCCGCAAGGCCGATGTATTGGCATCGTAAGAGTAGCCGACGTTGATCAGCGAATTAACATTGATACCTGCCAGGATACCCATCGCATCGTTATGACGATAACTTCCGCCGAACCAAAAACGGTCTCGGAAAGATATTTTAAGGTTGAGGTCAAACGATGCTGGTGCAGGATCTACGAATTTCAGCAAGGCAGAAGGTAATAAAGACACGTCATCACTGACGTAACAACGTATTCCTGCCGTCGCAAAATAATGGGGAACTGCCCGGCTCAAACGCAGCCCATTCGCTTGACTGGAAATAAAGGGTGCTTTTGATACCAGTTGCTGTGCAGATACACCTACGAAATAATTGCCGGAATATGCCCATATGCCTACCCCCGCATTGGGTCGCCATTTGTTATTCTCCAGGGTCCGGAGTATTGGATCGTCCGGATTTTCAAAGTTCAGTTCTGACGTTTGCAGGTGCAGGTGTCCCGCACCTGCGGAAACCCCTACTGCCAGATTAAGCGAGGGCGTAATACCGAGGTGGTAAGCGTATGCGACGGCGATATCTGTCTGTTCAAGGCGGGCCGCTTTATCGGTGATGACCGAAAACCCTAAACCGTGATGAGGCGCTGCAGCACGGTATTCAGCAGTATACATCCGGCTGTAAGGGCTTTCACCACCCATTGGCTCAGCACCGGCGGCATCTCCCTGTGTAAATTCCGTCCCGAGCGGCGCATTCACGGTCAGGTAAGAACTGACAGGCGCTCCTTCTATACCACTCCATTGGCTACGGTATCCAAGTTTAACATCGGTATAATTTTCCACCCCGGCAGTCGCCGGGTTCAGCAAAAAATTATTCATCACGTACTGCGTGTATTGCGGCCGTTGCTGCGCCAGCGCCGACATAGCCGACAAAAGGGTCATAATAAGATAAATAAGACGAGACACCCTCACAGTCGCGCTAAATTCTTGCTTGCCGTATCCATCAGTTAATTTCAAACAAATATAAACAATCAGTGGTAGTCTTAAATGGATAGCTGCAACAAATTAGACATTCGACAAAGATCCCCCTATTTTTGCCATGCAAGTTCTGGAAGGGTAACCGAAAGATTAACCCCAAAAGATACCTGGTCTGAAAAAAATGATTTATCCTTCTGCTCGAGTTTATTGAGGTTGATAAGCGGTTCGATCGTCAGGTTTTGCTTGCCGGCGGATAGGACCAGGTAAACGCCGATACGGCCGCCCAGGTTTTTCAATTCAGGTGCCACATCTGTCTTTGCTGCGATCTCGAATCCGAAAAGAATGGGAGACCTCGGAAAGAATACACTGAACGGCACATCAATGTTGACATGTGTCTTTTTATCGGGGATGGTTCGGTAATAAGAGGTCTGTTTGTATTCGACAGATGACGTGCCGCCAATGATCTGCTGTCCCTGGGGAATATCGAGAAACACCAGGTCGTCGTCATTGAATTCCCGGTTATACTGTATCTTTGCGGTTGGCAATATAAATATGTTAAATTCGGGCCGAAGCTTAATCAAGTTATAGCCGGCTGAAAGACTGGGATAATTATCCGTGTATTTGCGCGTGTACAGATCATCTGATGCAGTCCCGTCAAATATGGGGAATCTGCCGTTGTTGTACCGTACGCCGAAGGTCAGATAACTTAATGTCATATGTGAAAAGCCGGCCTTCATCTGAATGGCATTCAGACTGTCGACCTCTTCCTTGTACAACCGGTGCAGATACACTTGCGATGCTTCAGCGACAATGTTTTCTTCAAAATGTTTATCCTGTAACCCTGCCGTCATACTACTGAAACTTTTTGGGAGGTATGCTGCATATTTTTTAATGAGTTTATCAAATTCATCCTTTTCCTTATAGTAAATCTCTGCGGCGTCGACGGTAAGCGGACTATCGATCGGGGCATTCCCTAAAAAGTACCGGCCATATTTTTTATATAACTCGATCAACCGGTCGATATCCCGGCCGGCAAGTAATTTTGTTGCTTTTTCATAATCATTCATTACTTTCTCGGTTTTGATGGTAACATCATTTTTGGATGCCCTGAACGGTCTCCCTGAATTGACAGCCGGATAATACAGGATATTAAAGCCATAGGAATAAGTATTTCCGAACTTCCCACCTGAGAAAATGTCCGCAAAGCTATTTTTTGATTGGGCTGATCCTGTCGCTTGTATCGTCCAAGCCGGCAGGTCTAAAAAGGTATAGTTGAGCGTGGCGCTTTTATCGTCAACGATAACCGCCGTTGATACGGCCTTACCGTTCTTTACTGCTGTTCCGCTCAAATTGTACAGCAACGAATCTAATAATTTAGTGAAGGCCTCATTCGTGACGGTTTTTCCGGACGGCCCGTTGTTAGCACGGACGGATTTGATCTTTGCGCGGGAAAAAGCGATATCGGAGGTGATCTGCTGAGGTTTGACCTGCGCGCGTGCGCTAAAGGATAAGCAGGTTATAAACCCGCTTAAGAGGATCGTGATCTTTTTCATGTGATAAGTGTGACCGGTTGAAATCACAACTCTAAAATAAGAAGTTTACAATTTAATTTTTGAATTGCAGAAAAAATTAAATTAACAATGTCTTTACAGTGAAGTAGTTACAAAAGCAGCAACTCATTTTTCTTGCACCCTGTGGTGGTAAGATTTCCACAGAAAATAATAAACCATCAGCTCCTGTTTCCGCTGTGCTTTGCAGAAACACCGGTTCAAGTGCATATGGACCAGGCCGGCGAGCAGCGTATTACGCCCTTGCATATCCTGTTGCGTAGAAAGGTCCCGCAATACCCTGATATCACTATTCAGCCTTTTGTAGGTCGCGGCAGCGCTCGCGGATGCAGGCTGCCATTCCCCGGCACCTTGTTCACACAGATCGCGGTGGCACTGCCGGTAGGCTGTATCCATGCGAACCCTAACACTTTTGTGCACAGTGAATTCCCTTTCGAACGCTGCAGACATACGGGCGATAAAATCTGTTGCTTACTTTTGATCAGTAAAAAATCCGAACACCATCATACGCACCGTCTGTAAGATGTCGATCATCGGCACATGACCACGGTAGCGCAGCAAGCGTGTGGAACTTCGGTAAAAGATGGTCTCCGCAAAGGTGATCAGTTCTGGACCATAGCGTTCCAGTTCCCGTTCTTAAGCAGCGATACTGATCGATCTGAGCAACCGGGAAATAGCCGGCCTTTCCGCGCGTTTCTGCAAGGCACTCATCAATGCGGACTGATCAGATGCGGCGATAAGAAAGCTAATGCGCAGGTGATGTCCACTTTCATCATAGCGGATAAAAAACATTTTTCGATGCTTTGGCCGAACCGCCTGATGACTGGAACCAATAATTTTTGTAGTAGTTTTGTCGAGCGTTCCGGTGTGCAGTCCAACCTGATGAACGACCATTCGCTTCCAGGCAGAAACCCCCGTTTTGTCTTGGCTTTGACCGGATGCAGCGGCGCATTGACCGGTGTAAACACCTACTCCTCCCCGACCAGAAATGCCACGAACTGGACGGCCAGCGGACCCTCCGGCCCTTTGACCGAACGATACGCTGCAAATTAATAATATTGAGTGCCGAATGATATTCGTGTAAAAACAACGCGCCCTCGGTGTATTAGTAGAGTGAGATTTAGTCAATTTTGGTACACGATAAGGGCTGAATTAGATTCTTGAAGAATATTGGGTAATGCTGCCAGGATTAGCGACTTTTCTGTTAAAATTTATGAGCATCAGCTGATTTATTTTTATTGCTTTCCTGCTCGGATTTTTCGCCCTCTTCTTCGTTTATACACTTATCATAAATTTGACACACAACCTGATATTCTGATCCACTATATTTTTCACGCATTCCAATTCTAATGCTTTTATTTAAAATATTCCATCCTTTAACTACTTGAAATTCCCCAGGCTTAAATCTAAAAAATTCAGGCTTACCCTGATCGAATTCAGGTTCACCATATCTTGCGGTGATAACGCTAGCGATATTGTCCAGGCTAGCTTGCAAATCTGCGTCCACATAATTCGCCGTTTTGTACAAACTATAAAGCTCTACTGCATATAATTTATTTCCGTTTTTGGTAAAGATACCATCTATGGAATAGTAATCATCACCAACCTTTTCTGTATCATATTTTTTGAACAGCTTATTAAATTCTTTCTCCGAGATGCCAAAGTTTGCTTTGCCATAAGCAACGTGTAGCGAACTACCGTACTTAGCAACAAGCTTAGCGCTATCTGAATTTTCTACTGTTACAGTGTCTCGATGGTTATCTGTAGCTGATTGGTTGTTTTGGCTATTAGAGCTGCACGCTGCATATAGATAGCATGATAGCAGTGGCATGTACAGAAATGTCTTTCTCATGTTTAAGATTTAGATTATTTTAAAAGGATATAATTTCGCTATGTCACGCAAGCCCTACTAAGCACTTTTATAATTTTGCTCAAATAATAGCCTTTGACAATTGTGCTTATCGAACTTTGATTTATGTGTTTAGCACTGTTAAATATCATTTCATCACGCCGACTTATTTCTTCGTGCTTGGAAAAAACAAAAAGTTGGTTTATTTGCCATCGCGCTGCAATATGAATTGTAATTAAAAAACCTTCGGACACTAAATGTTGACATTATCAGTTAAGATGCCATAAGGCCTTTTCCCTAAGAACACAGTGTTTTTAAAGTCAAAGCGGTTGGTCCAAAACTGCCGTAAATTCGATCAAAATTTGCGTTAATCTTCTTTAAAAATTTTTCAACCGGAAATGTGGGTGTTAGCTGGTCTAAACAAGTAATCACCAAATTTTTAACAACATTTCCTGAAAACTTCGCATCAGCATCTAATGCATATTGTATACGGTCAGCATCTAAAGGCGCGGTCCGAAAGTTTCCTTGGTATGGATTACTTAAATTTGTTTCACAAGCATTATTTTTCAGGACAATTGTTTCAGCCGACTGGCTAAAGCGACCGCCCCCGTGCCTCGTTGCATAAGCTCTGGTCACGTAAAAAATTTCCAAATGCGGGGTAAACTTTTCAAGATAGGACTTGATCAAACTCATTGCGTTTTGAGTGGTGGTATTGCTTTTGGTGATGAAGGGCGACCAACCAAATGTTTGGTCGAGTAAAATACCTTGCGCGCCTTCGAAAATAAATGTCTGCCACCGGCGTTCAAGTAGGATCTTTGACGCTGTAGTAACGTTTATTGACTTAACTACTTTGGACGCTTCTGAAAAGAAAATCCTGTCTTGGTCATCGTGTTGGAATAGGTCGAAGTCAAATATTGTTTCTCTCTCAAATCTATCTTTGTAATAAGCTCTGATTTCAGTTAGTTTTCTTTTCAAGATTTCTTCTCTAAAGAGATCACCCACCGTCAAGCTATCCTTTACATTTGCCGAACGGTCAAAGGTGGCGCCAACTCCCATGCCGCAACTACCATATCTATCAATTCCCCTTGAAGATTCCAGTGCATGATTAAATAAAATGTCATAGTGCGTCGTTACCGGACAATTTTCATCAATGTATAATACAGGTTTATGTAATTGCAATTCCTTATATTCTTCATTGAAATGATAGGGTGAAAAGCAGCAGCAGGCAGACCAGAATGTCGGTACTCCCCGCAGAGCACCGGAGCCAAAATTAGCAAAAACGTGGCTGGTCCCGTTTGGCAAAGTCACCGTGTGACCAGCTTGTTGCCCTCCGTTAAAACGAACTACTAAGGGTTGCTCACTTTCACCACAAAGAAAATCGGTCACCAAACCTTTACCTTCGTCACCATAACCGAGACCGATGACAATAAATATCTTCACCATGTTGCAGTATAAATAGCAGTTGAAAGATCGGCAGTGATTTCACAGCCTGTGCCCCTTAACATAAGCAAATCCTCGTCACTAACATTTTCTGCAAAAACTACTACCTTCTTACCCTTAGCCCTGGCGTATCCTATCTCAAATAATGTTCCCGCGTCAAGACCTGACACCACAGCAAGCATAGCTTTACAAGAATTGATTCCTGCAATATCTGCTTTGGCAATAGCTTGCGGCCTACCTTCAATACCGACTTCATGTAACGGTGAAAACACATCATGTCCAAAGTCTTCTAATATTTCTTTAAGCTCCTGAATCAGCCACCTTTCACCGTGAGTAAAAAAGGGGCCGGCCAGATAAATCTTACGATCGTCGGTTTTAAACTTTAGTGCCGGAAAATTTATAGGTTTGGCAGGTAACGGCAGTGCCACATCATTACAGTAACCGGCAGTATATTTGGATGCAAGCAAAGCCGCGGTTGTTGGAGTTTTATTGTTGAGCATCCATTGCCATGCAAACACAGCTGAAAAAATGTCACCCGATCCAATCGGCCAAACGTTTGTCGTTTTAAAAACCGGCACATGAGTCACGTTGTTTCGCTCGAATACCCAAGCACCGGCTGCACCATTTTTGATTACAATTACCTCGGCTTTGGATGTTTGTAGCATTTCAGTACCCAAACTTTCAATCGGCCAATCGATGTCTTGACTACTAAAGAAAGACGCTTCCTTCTTGTTCATTATCAATGCTAAATGCGTTGCTACTGAACCGGTGTCTTCAAAACGTATAAGATTTTGGGGATCATAGACTAACCATTCTGCTTCAACAGGCGTGACCGCTTCCGCCATTCCATAATAAAGAACTCTTTCGGCAGCAATTATCGGAAGACGGAACATTTCCGACTTATCTACTAGCGGATACATTTCGGGCTTCTTAAGTGGGTGTAAATAGGAAAAACAGATTGTCGATGTCGTTAATATTATTCTGCAACTTATGTCCAATAAAGAACAGGTATTCGTTAATTCTTCGATCTCATCTTCCGCCAAACAGGTTATGAATCGAACTTTAGCAGCTCCATTGGACAATGCTACTGCAGCGCGAAAACCTGATCCCATCAGAGACCGGTAGCTTGGATCCTGACAAATTTCTTTATACGTACCGCCGAGAATAGATAATTCTCTATCGGATCTTTTGAACATCGACACTGGCTCTATCATGTCTTAAACGTCCTCGGTAACGGTTGCCCTGAGACATACAAATCAATAATTCCTGAACTTCAATAGCATCTAAACTAGCACAAAGCGCACCGGAAGTGTCTGAGGCAATGATCCTACCACCCGATGTTGCTGATAGCCTTAAATAATTTCCGACAGGCACATTGCTAAGTGCCTGCTCAATATTGACCAAGTCAGCAGTAAAATAAAGGTCGCAGTTAGACGATCCATTGCCTGTTGGCAAAACCGAGACAGTTCTTACATAAGATTTTACTTTGCGAGGAGGTGTGCCACCTTTCATAATATTAATATTTCATTTCGTGATTGTCTTGCTTGACCAAAAGCAGTATCCATTGATGAAGCAATTAAAAGTATATTTGATATTATTTACTTTCACTTGGTCGATGTTTGTGTGGCTTTAAAGGAGGATATTGCGGCTTCTTTTCAGGGGTGACCCGTCTTCTTTCATCTAATGAACCATCCTCTTTTCTTGGTTTTGGTCCTGGTTTTATAGCTTTTAGCATATTTATGATTATTTGATTCAACTCTTCCCTTTTTCCAATCTTCCGATCACCTCCAGCAACTGTTCACTATACTGAAATAGCTCGTTCAGCGACTTAACCTCAAATTTGATCTCTTTTTTAGCCTCATCTAAAACGACCAGATATTTCTTTGTCCCGTTAAAATATAAGCGACATATGGTCTTACGGTTATTATCGTCAAGAAGAATTGCAAAATAAGAGAGCGCATCGCGATACGTTACTCGCTTCGGATCCACATGCTGGCGCAAAAGAGATTTAACAATGTAAAAACCCTCCAGTTCCTCCTCTGTCGTTATGATACCCGATTCCGGTTCTGGGGGGGCCATTACATCTTCCTGCTTGATAGTTTCTGCCACTTCCAACTGCTTTTCCTGCTTTAATGCGGAGTTCAGCCTTTCGTTGATCGAATCACTGATCAGCGAGCTGAATGACCGCTTGATTATCGGGCTGAACTGCTCTTTCACCTTTGCAGTTACTTGTCCGGAATAGACTTGCCTCGCGAAGAAAGTGATGAAAGCTTCTGAAGGTGCTAGCAGCTCTTTACTGATCAGGTTTCGCAACTCATTAAGATATTTTAATTCGCTGGCTGTGTTCGTTATACTATCGACATCGAAATAAGACTTGTGAAACTTTTTCAGTTCGATGATATCCGCCTCTTTGATTTCGGTAATATTAAACTCAAAGAACGGCGAGCTGTCCATCTTATTCGTTTCGACCAGATCTGTATAAAAGCGATAATTCAGGCCATTGGTTAACAAGCCGAACTTTGCTTTGGTCGTATGGAAATACCGGAATAGTTGAGAGTTATGCGGATCCAGCTTTTCCAGGTGGTGCTTACACTCGACCAAGACAGCGGGTTCGCCCTCTTTCATGATCGCGTAGTCAACCTTTTCACCCTTTTTAATGCCAATATCGGCGATAAATTCAGGGTTAACTTCAAAGGGATTGAAGACATCGTAGCCTAATATTTTTATAAAAGGCATGATCAGCGCATTTTTTGTCGCTTCCTCAGTTTTGATCTGTGGTAATAGTTTTTCAACCCGGCTAGCTAACTGCATCACCTCGTCTTTAAAGTCCATTGTCATCGGTTCAAGTTTGTTTAAACAAATTTAAGCTGTCAAAAAGAAAGCCCCGTGCGGGTTCCCGCAAGAGGCTTTCTTTGTTATTTGCCACAGTTATCCTCAATGCATATTCGAGGAGTAGTTCAATCCTTAAAAGCGCGGCAAGCTCAATAAATTATCTTTTTCCGTATTGTCAGGTTTTGTTTTGATGTATTCGGTACCATTTAGTTTTTTAACGTAGGTTACCTCGGCTCTTGAGCCTGAAACAGAAACGTAATAGCTGCTCCCATTTTTCAAGTATTTGATAACTTCGGCGACTGTTTCCTCATAGGTACTGCCACCGTCGCTTGTACTCTTTACATTTGTAATGTGTTCCGTTGTCGTTCCCCCGGAAGACAAACGGATATGCGTAACTTTATAAGCCATGTTCTTAATTGTTTTTTACAAATTTACAGGGTTGCATCCACAACTGAGCGTACGGGTTTCCGCAAATCAGGTAACGAAAAGACGTAATGTTTGGAAACTGCAGATGAAGGCCTCAACTATTTTATCTTCTTGACAGCCATCGCAGAGCAAGCTAGTTTGAGTTTACTGTATCTATTTGGATGGCCGAATCTTGTGCGGAATTGTTAACCTGGTCGGTAACCGAAATTCCGAACACATTTTTATGTGTCGCAGTCAAAAGCTTACGTTTTCGTACGGCCTTCTTTCCCACTATTTTAGGAACTACCACCTTAGGTATGGTTACTGTGTCGAGTCGTTCTGGAGATGCAACCTGGAATTGTCGAGCCTCGAACGGTGTGTTGATAATCGCCAGTATTGAGATGACCAGTATGAAAAAAGCGACCGGCAAGCACTTAAATGTAGCGGACAACCGGTATCGGTTCGCAAAATATACAGCTCCTGCAGAAGCGCCTGATATTAACCCCAAAACCGCCCAGGACAACAAGGGGGTTACGTTGTCAGCAAACCGAAAAGCGTTGTCAAAAAAAGAGAAGAAGAAAAAAGCTAGCCTCCCAATAAGCTCCCTCATCCAGTAGACTGTTAATACCAAAAAAATCGCAAGTTGAACGTTTCGCCTATTTTTCTCCGAGCTCAGCGCTGCTTCATAATATGTTCGCTGTAAGCCGTTCATCGTTGTGCTAAACGGCGTGCTGACCGGCACGGGATTTTTTCGGATTATCCAAAAGCAGAATCCAATTACTCCAACTGAACCTAGCAGGCCAACCTCGTAAACGGATGAATCACAAAAGTTATAAATAAAGATAAGTGCAAAAGCTAATAGCACTATTCGCAAGTTATTTGTCATGATCTTTCTGTTTAGCAAGATATTTCCATGGAAAATATAAACCCGCGATCGTGCAGCCGAGGGCAACAATAAAAACCGGATACTCCCTTGGTAAGTCGGACATGGGTGCAGCAGAACGCTGCATCCATTCGCCTGATGATAAGAGTCCCATCAGGACGAGTCTGATCAAGGCGAAAAAGAGCAGCCCATACACACCAAATTTAATTACACCTGCAGTGAATGCTTGCTTGGGAAACACAGCTTTGATCTCAATCGGGATTTCGAATCGTTCGTTTATCGTCTCTACCGTTAACGAGAGCGCATATATCTGGTCTTTGACCAAGAAGGCAGGATCGATCTTTAAACTTATATTGATACTCGTCTTACCTTCGAAACTGTTCAACAAAAATGCATCACTGCTGAATTGAACTCCAGCTATCTGCTTATCCATCATTAAAAAAACCTTTAGATAACCAGGATTACCTATTTTGAAGGAAATCGTTTGTTCTACCGGCGCGGATGCTTCAATACTGGTCAAAGCTAATGAAGGGACGTCTGAAAAGACGGATGGTGGTTTGATCTGTTTATTCATATCGCAGATCAAGGCCTGGACCACGGTTGCCTTTTTTTCATTCTTCTCATACCTGCTATCATCTGTCAGCTGAGATTTCAACAGTTCAAATTTTTGGTCAAGGTCATTTCTCCCCTTAGCGTTGAACCAGATCGCCAGATGCCCGTTTCGCAATTGTTCGTAAAGCACATCCCAGAATGAAGGATCGGCAACAACGCGGGCAGCTAATGAAAGAGGGCTTGGGAAGGACTCTCCCGCGATGTAGAAGGGCAATGAAGAATCGAACCGATATAAGAATCGTAAAAAGTCAGAATAACTGCTATCGGCCGAAATTATCGATGCAATTTCCGGTTCCGTTTCTTCTAGCCACAACCGGAGATTTCCGTTAACGAATTGAGCGACAATACGACCGTAAAATTGATAATTTTCAAACCCCTTTTGCAAAAGTAGATTCAGTGTCCCCGCTGTTTCATTACCAATTCGGAACGGTAGGCCCGGATTTAGGTGATACATCAACCGGAGGTATCTTCGCTCAGCCTGACTTTCAGAATTTAAAACTGCTACAAGCTCCATGGTTGTGTCGGAGTTTTCAAGTTTTCTGACATCTTCACGGAACAGCACAGCATCAGACAAATATTCCTCGCTCCTGGCTGGAAAATTAAAGAGAAGATCCCCCATTTTCCGGAGCGAGTAACAGCGGGTCCCAAACAAAACGCAATGAGGACCGGAGGTTGGCTCAAGCGGTCCGTCGTAGTTCATGAAAGCTGGCGCAAGAACCTGTAATTTAAAAGCCTCCTCTGAAAGATCATAACGGGTGCATTCCGTAGCAAAACGTTTAAAATAAGGATAGTCTTCATTAGCCTGCTCTTGGCTGATCACCAAGCTTACATGTTCTATAAATTGGCTTTTTTCCTCTCTGGTCATCATCTGCTGAATTGGATGTGCGCGCGATCACCGAAAACCCAATTCTCGTCCGACGTACGAACTAATCTACCCGGGACCAGTGTTTCGATTCTACTGCTACCCTGTGGTTGATTATTAAAGATGCATGCACCGCTTAGATACTCATAATTCTGCAGGGCATAGCGCTGCGCGCCAGTATCATCGGAGACGACGAACGTAGCTTCATCCCCATAAATTGTAATCTCATAAGTTTGCTCTCCGTTTTGTTTCTCTTTGAGCATGGCTGAGCTGAAGCCCCGTTGATCAAGATCGCTGAATTTCGCATATCGCGTCAAATTTTGGATCGGCGGCTCTTGCGATAAAATTACGGGAGTGTCAACGTTTTCTAATTCAGGTTTAGACCTGGCGACATCAAAAACGTAGGTGACATTCTGACTTTCTAATTCTATAAGTCTTTTTTCTAAAAGCTTACACAGTTGATCATTTTGTTCGAGCAGTTGATTTACCTTCACAAATTCCTGCTGTAATCTTCTGGTTTCAGCAACGTCAGCATATAGCTGAACAGGCGGTGCCGGAACAGCGGGAGCTTTAACTTTAGGAGCTTTCCGAAACAAAGCCAGGAAACTAATCAAAATAGCTGTTAATGAAGTTACTATTGCAAAAAGGCTCATCTTATCATCCATGAAATCTACTTCTTTGTTTGTGGTGTTATCGTTTTCTTTTACCATCTCGGTATTTTTTTGACCGGGTGAATCCGATAATTCTTGTTCATCAACCTTATCCGGTACAACACCCAGCGTAGCCGGTCTGGTCTTTAACTCTGTACGCGGAACCGGGCTTTGTGCTGCTCTACCTGGTGTTATGGCGATGCCGCGAAGCAATTGATCAATTTTTTTAACATAAGCGCCATAATCTGGAAGCGCTCTCCGGTATTCCTTCCCGGGGGCATCAATTATATCTTTCCATATCCGCTCTTTCAACCTTAAGATATCTTCTCGCCCATTGTTCTCTTTTTTATTATCCCATCCTCGAACCCTTTGAAGTACCCCTCGTAATTTCTTATCATTAATATTTGCTTCCAGACATTGGTAATCGGGCTTTGAACACTTTACATGGAAGTCCTTGAGCGTTGAAATTTTAGGATCCGTAGCTAAAAAATTTACCGTTTCCTTAATGATATCAAATCTTATTTTATCATAATCGCCCTGTGCCATCACCTTGTATGGCAACAGGATCAACAGCCATCCTAATCTCATTCAGATATTTTTAGCGGCTATAGCTTCGTTTGCGATCTTTTTTGATAGCTCGATGAGCGAGGTGTTAAAAGGGAAGAAAAATGGTGAGTCCGTCACCTTGTTTCTCATCGGTTTTTGATCAATGGCAGACTTATAACTGTTCCTTAAAACACCGCCATATATCTCGCTGTTTGAATTTTTATCGTCCAGGAAAAATGAACGGTAGCTTCTGATATCTACGATGTTCAGTGATTTTTCCGATCCCCGTATCAAGTCATCACTATCAAAAAAGCTTTTAAGAAATTCCTTGCAACCGGTCATTACACTTTGATATTCTTGCCCAGGTTCCTGAAAATCAGCATATATCCTTTCCTTTGACGGATTTAAATCCCCGGTTAGCCCCAGATAGGTCTCGGCTACCGCATTGATCTCAATTTCGTCAGATGCTTGACGTGACGCGTTCACATCAAAGATGTCCTCAACTTGTTTTCGAAGGGGATTTGCGCCGTATATAACAGAGCCCTGAGCAGTTATCGCTTTAGGATCAGTGCTTTTTTTGATTTTGAAATCGCGATCTGCGATCAGCCCCGAAAATAGCATAAGTGCTTTCTTAGTATAACCTAACAAGTGTTCGTCTGATGCGAAAATTATCTGGATAAATTCGCTCCCTTTTCCCGAAAAACTAAGCGTTTTTGGTAATTCGATTTCCTTTTCTTTGCAGCAACTGGCAATAAAATGAAGCAGCGCTGTGTAGTGCAACAGAAGCGGGACCTTTAGCGCTTTGCATTCGGTAAATATCTGTTTGAAGCCAAGAGACTCTTCAGTAAACAAATAACTGATAATGTCTTCCGTACGATTCTTTCGAGCATGGATCAGCTCTTTGATCTTCTCATAATCCTTCACGTTGCGCGATTCGAGGAACTCCAGGAAGAATAATAAAAAGCCATTGTCCAACGGGTCAAAACTATCCGATACACTTCCCCATAATTGTTTGCCTGCGAATTTTACTGAATTGCAATAGCAATTTAAAACTCTTTCACCGCCTTTGGTCACGTTATTGACCAACACGATGTCGGAGGTGCCACCGCCAATATCAACGTTACAATAAATATTGTGCTGAATATTTCTGTCTGCTTTCAACAATTGATAATAAGGAGCAATAGATTCCGTTACCTCGACTAACCGGTGCGCTTGATCGCCCGGTAAAACGGCTTGCGTATTTGCCTGCCGGTCAAGATTGAAGACAGCGCTCATCTCCTCACTGAATATGCGCATTAAAACTTTCTTCAGGTCATTATCCATACTTGTCGGATAGGACATTGCAATTTTCAGTTGATTCATGTCACATAGCGGTTCAGGCTCCCGTATAAGTAAAGCATGACTTCTTATCATCAACAGCAACTGCCTAAAAAATATCCTTACTCTATTTTCCTTCAAAGGATTTGTGAGATCAGTTTCAAGCTGCCATTTGATATCAGTTTGATATCCTTGATTATAAACCAATATGTCGCGGTCAATATTGAAGCCAATATTAGCATCGGAAAATAGCTGAGGTGCCTGGTTAGCCTTAAAATTTTTGTTCTCGAAGGTAGCCGTCCGAAAGGGAAATTTGGTATTTGCTCCTCTTTGCCCGCCTATTTGGAATGGTACGAATTCTCTAAGTGCTATCACTTTAGCCGCATCCACATCAACGCCAAACCAAGTGTAATCGTCATAAGATATAGCTCCGTCTAATTCCTGCAAACGACTTGGTCTGTTCAACATAGCACTTACCATGTTCCCTTGCTCCGCTTCATTGATTTCAAAAGGCTTAATGGCTACGGCTTGCTTGTTCTCAACGCGAGAATATTCAATATGCGTATTTGACGTTCCAAAGTCGATTCCATAAACATATTCATCAGTACCATTTATAACTTGTTTGAATTTTGGCACGATCAACCCGCCGAGTGCGTTGCTTTCGAGGTGAAAATTAAGTTGTATAATGTCAAAAGACTCTTTTACATGATAATATCCTGTACGAGTGTTTAAATCTTGGTAATCGGACCGCGGGATATAAGCAGGTGCGCCTGAAATCGGCTGACCATTTTTCTTGAGAAATCTGATACCATTTAATTGGTCTTGATGATTGGTTTTCTCGTACGATGCGATCGTATAATTATTGATAAAGCGTAGTACAGGGTCTTCTGTTTTTAAAAAAGGGAAAATGCCTAAGATGCCCTGATATTCTGTCATTGGATATTTTCCTTCGTCGTCTTTCCTTGAACTTAGCGGTTCCAATTTATAGGTTTGCTTAACAATAACCTGTCTCTTTCCCATCGTCGGACCTTTGATCGGTATCCTTACTTCGACAACGATTTCTGGTGTTGTGCCCTGACTATTGGGAACACGACTAATGGTCACATAATCCGTTATTTTATCTAATGGAAAGAACTGAAAGAAAAGAGGTTTAATAGGCAGTAGAAAATCCTGCTTATCAATTAGTGTAAGAAATTTATTTTCATTTAACAGGTATCCAGGAAGCCGGATCAGGCTTTTTTCGAATATATCGAATTTCGAAATGAAAGGATATTTCACGTTTTTCAAACCAGGAAGCGTGCGCGTTAATAGCCCTTCAGCGGTCGATTGGCCATAAGCCAAAGCACTGATTACCGTACGGTTTGACCAATAATTGGATGGTGATGTGTACTGCCCATCCAGATCCATATTGCTTATTAGGAAAAGCGGACGAAGCGAGTCAGGGGGGTAAGCAGTTGTCACGGGCAGGTCCAGCAAAAAATCACTGTATAATTGGATCTTGTTCTGGTAGTCTTTGGCACTGATTTGTTGTATTGCTTTACCGGCTGCCAATAATGGTATATCTCCTTCAAAAAGAATGTCCTGCAGTTCTACTCCCTGCGACCTGAAACGTTCAGGCTCTTGATGCTCAAATTTTCGGCGTGTGTTCAGGACATAATTGATAAAGGGTTCGGCCGATAATCGGATAGGTTGGCTGACGAGATTTTCCATGTACCAAATGAATGCCGGATCTCGCTGATGCAATGGCATGGGCGGCCCTGTAAACAATGCGCGATTACTGGTAAGGCCGTCAATATTTTTCAATCGCTTTTCCCGGATTTTGCGCAAGAGATTCGGCGAAGTAAAGACCATTGTAAACGGCGATGTTCCACCTACAAGCACTTCTTTCCCCCCTTCTTTATAATAAATTAGGGTTATTTCCATTTCTCCATTAAACGGAGTTTGAGACGCTGCCTGACGAAAGGAAGATGTCAGCAATTTATGACCAGCGTGATCTCTTCCGAAGAAGTTGCTATCATTAGCATTAAAAATCCATTTCTCAAAACTTAAAAGTTCCGGGTTGCCGCCAGAAGTATATAATAGTTCAAGCAGGTCCAATGTTTGAGACACAAGTCCCGCATAGATACCATTCTGAGCAGCGGTTGCGCTCAAGTCTGATGATGACATCAGTTCAAATGCGGTTTTAAAAAGGAATAGTCTGGCTAGTGGCGTCGGAATAGACGATCCTGCGGCTGACGTTATTACATCCGTCCTGTCAACAACGTTTTTAAGGTCGACTGACTGAATTCTGGTCGAGCTCTTCCAATGAAGAATATCGGTAATGGTTCCTGAATGAAATCTGAAGATATGTGGCATACGCTATCAATATTATGGTAATTGTCCTAATGCTTTGGTGCACTCGAACGCGGTTTGGTACAACATATTCATGTATTTCAACGGCTTTCCAAGTTCCTTTGGCTCTTTGGTTTCGAATCGGTTCAGATATTCAGCAACCTTTTTGGTGCTTAACCCATTGTTGAAAAAGTTCGTGGATACCTTTTTGCCTACGACCAGGTTATTGAGATGTTCTGCATCAGCAAATGAAAAAGTTTGGAAAGGTCTTCCATGATTTTGGTTAGCCATTTCCTCCTCTGTCCAGCTTTTAAAATGATTAAAAAAAGACAGTAAGTTACGGTAATCATTAGGGATATCCATTTCCGCCTCAAGGTCTAATTCCTTAGGCCTGTAAAAGGTATTGTCCTTTAGCTGTGGGATTATTTTCGTAGCGATTTGTGCTGCATAAGCAAACTGAAGTAGAGGCGCGATGATAAGTTCTTTAGTGCGAGTGGAGAAGTCTTTTATAGAAAATGGTGTGTTATCAAGCTCGCAACCAAATTCAAAGCACTTTGATCCGTCCAGCTCATGATCATCTTTTGCGATGAAATCGACCACTGCGGATGCTGCTAGTAATTCAACTAGGTGTGCATCGTTGATCTGTTCATGGCCGCCTTCAACATTTTCGAGTTGGCTCGCTTTAGCATTATCCGCAATGTAATACAGCGCATTGATGGAAAGTATGTCTTCGTCCTCTGCATAATAAGATAACGCCGCTTTTGTTTTCGTAGTGAATAATGAAGAATTGATTGCACTGTCTTCTTTAGGTTCTACATCAAAATAGGGCATCACTGTAATGGCTCCTAACACGGCTTTCGCGAGGCTTGCATTCTTCGATTGTCTAATAAGTTTAACCAAGGTCGGAAATCCAGACGAACCTGTCCCGCCAAATATGGAGCTGATAATAAATATCCGGTCTTGTCCACTAAAGTTGCTCTCCAGATTCTTGAATTGTTGAGAATTGGCCAATTGATTGAAAACAACACTTCCTATATTAGGATTTCCTTTGAAGCCCAAACTTAAATTCAGATGTAATTCAGGAAAATCCTGGCTCTCAACGGCGTCATTATATAATAGTTCAAGAATATCCTGATCAAGTCGTCTCAGACCATTAAAATGAATAAACTTGGAAAACGAATCGTCTTTATTTTGGAAATCAAATTGCATGTCCAGTTCCACATCATCTGCGACGCCTGACTCGAGCCTATTAAATGACCTGATCTTTGTACGGAAGAATTTGTTTTTCTCAAGATCGGGTGACGATTGTACAAAGGTCTTACGGATGGCGTGATAACTCCGAAACAAATTTCTGGTACGTGCTGTATCTCCGTTATGGGCATCCATGTCGATGATCACAGGTATGACTTCTATATTTTTATCTTTAAATTCAACTCCGCTGGCTAGCAGCATGGCCAGTGAGCGCAACACCCTGGCTCCGGTGCCGCCAATGCCGAATACGAAAATTCTCATAATTTTAAAATGGTGTTCTCCTGGAAAAAACCGAGAAAGGTTTTATTAAAAACGACGAAGTAATAAATAGCAAAGCTGCAAAAGCTCCATTAATTAGCGCGAACCTGATCATATATCCGTCAACAAGGTCCATAGCGCTTCTGGCCGATAAGAGCGCGCACATAAAGCCAATAATACCGGCGAAAAGGATAGTCAAAGACCAATGAAGTGTATTGAACCATATCATTCGCCAACGGCCCAACACCAGATAGAATAAGATTACTATTGAAATAGAAATCAGAACTGTGAGTAATCCAACGGACCTGAAGACCTCGCTTCGGTATTCGGGATAATTAGGATTACTCCCATTTAACCATTCATAGATAAAAGCAAACATACTCATATTAACTATTTGATAAGGTGAATTTTAAGATCGATATACTTACTATTCCTGGTTTCGTAAGCTTCTTTTACGCCGTTGACCAGATATTTGAATGCAAATGTTTTGTTGCCGATAGACCGGACGTCTTTATCTTCATCAGCAGACCAATCCATATACCAAGTATCGCTTTGGACCGGCAAGGTTAATTTGATATCTGCCTCATCAAGGTCCATTTTGCTTACTGAAACGAGGACGAGATGGCTAGCAGTCTCAAAAATTTTAGGTTGACTTTTGCCCGAAAGCTTCGAGGTGTTTATCGCTGATTTGGGTTCCACCCTAAAAGTGGCCTGACAGCCCTGCGATTCCAACAATAATTTCTTCTCAAGATAATCCTCCGCCTGGACATATGACGGTAAGCTATCCAATTCAAGCGCTATACAAAACCGTAAAGAATCATCTTTAGGTATCTCGACGTCGGTTAAAGTGTGACTGACATCGCTGACGCTCCAGTCGCCCTTTCGATCTACCTGACTTAAAAATTTGAAGTCTTTTACAACGTTCTGTCCAAATCCGAAGTGAAGCGATTTTTCGGGCTTGAACGTTGATATCTCGACAAGACGCTTATTGAATTGATCAACAAAGTTCTTCTTTCCGATGACCCAGACGTAAAAGGGCCTTTCCGCACCAGACAACTTTTTTTTATTATTTTGATAGTTATAATAAGTACCGAAGAATTTGGAATGAAATGCGTAAATGCTGACCGCTTGCCCCTTCTTTCTTAATTCAGAAAACGTCGAGAAAATGTTATTCTTAAGCGCATTAGGTGCCTCAATCCGATTGATTTCGGGATTTGCTTTCACCATCTTATCGGGAAACGATAAAATGCAATCCGATACAAAAACTGAAACATTTCCTGAATCTGCTTTCGCGACAATTTTTGAAAAAATTTTATGTAATTCTGAGCCTCTGCTTTTTGCAATATGTGTCGTGGCGATGTCTGTTCCCAAATCCTCCACTGATTTATTATATTTGGTAACTGAATCAGCAATAAAAAAACGCTCACCGGCTTGATAGTCTTGTCCATTTTAACGGATAGATCGGAAAGGATGGTTTTAAATTCGGTCTCACCGTTGTAATATCCGCCCATGCTTGCGGAAGTCTCCACATAAAAATTTATCCGCTGCAATTCCGGCAAAATTGGGCATCCTTTTGGGGTCCTACCCTTTTTTGATTTACAGTTGTTGACACTGTCAGCTTTCGACAGATTATTAACACTTTCTGACCCATATTTGCACTTCGCAAAAAATGAAGCGATGATTAGAAGCGTTAAGAGTAGTTTTATTGCATGATATCTTTTCATTTCTTATATCTCATTTCTCCCAATGACAAAGCGTTTTGCCATCAGCCTTAGCCGTTTCCTCTTTTACCTTGACGATGCGGTAAGTACAGTTACTTAGCCCCCGGCACTTGTCGTTGAGATGGTAGCGTTTAGCGCCCGGACTGACACACACGAATACCATCTTGGGCGCTGTGAATTGATAAAAAATCGCTATCGTTAATAGAATGGTTGAGTTCATTTAGTATGATTCAAATGTTTGAGCAACCTGTCAGCTATCAGGTCGGCTTCTATAATTCCCCCATTAGCCAACATCATCTTTTTGCGTTCGTCGGTACCGTCCTGAAATAAATGGTAACCAGACCTAGGGGAATGGTAACGCTCAAGCAGAGCGCTTATACCCTTTGAAAACTCTTTTTTCTTGGTCACTTGGAAAACATTTTGCGAGCAAGTGACCTTAAATAAGCAGTGCCCTCTTTTACTGGCCGGTACCAAAACCCAGTATAACCGGATGGCTAACATGAGCAGTTGAGCCATTACGATCTCTTGCCGAAAACGACCATCTGGTAATTGGCCATATAACCTGGCTTCGCGCCGATACCAAAACAGCCCGTATCCGGTTGGACAAATGTCGAAACGCTTTCCAACCTGACATATTCCCATCTGTCTACGGCATGCCTGCTGATCAGCGCATCCAACTTTTGGGCAACTACCGCCGTTGTTTCCTTTTTCTGATCAAGAGTCGCTGTGAACGATAATACTTTATATTCCATAAATTGTGATAAGGTTTAGGTGAACTATGTTTCAAAGATACCGTAGTCAGATGGGCTGATTATGCGGGAATCCGCACAGCCTAAATTTTTGTAAATTGCGGGGGTAATGAGAAAACTTTTTATCAGCGGCTTTCCGCTCGATATCTCTGAAATGGAACTTGCTGTCCTGGTCGCACCGCATGGCGATATTGATACCATTAAGATCGTGCGTGATAAAAAGACCGGAAAATGTAAAGGTTATGCTTTCGTCGAAATGGCAACGGCTGAAGGAGCGTTAAGGGCAGCCGGAGAACTTGATGGTTTCAGAATCAAAGACAGGGAATTGACCGTAAATATCAACCCGGAAACGGCTGAATAAAAAGCTACGCATGAATTACCGGTAAGTGATTCGCGGCCTGTGGAACAGGCGGAAGAGGTTAGGATAAGCCCCAGGATCGTTAAAGCGGAGATTGAAAAGCCAAAAAGACCGAGAAAATCCAGATTGTAAAGTCTTGTTTTCCTTAGATCAAACCCGCATCCTTGCAGTAGGCAACCAATTGTTCATTGTTCGAAACTTCCAGCAGGGCACGCGCTCTGTTTAAAGCTTTTTCAACGCTGCGCAGGCTTGCGTTGGCCATTCCCTGCGATATCAGCCAATCCGGCAATTGCTTTTGTAACATCCCCCCTGCCAGCTGCCTGATGATGGCGCGCTCGTAATCTGTCAACGCTACCGCTGCCTGCTGTATCGACTGACGGTAACCATCCGGCAGATATCTCCGATGCTGACCGATCATGGCGATAGCTGAACGGAGATGCTCAGCATCGTGACGCGCCTTTCTCACATAACCATCGATCTGTAACTCACTGAACAAACGTCCGATCACCGCCGGACGCTGCTCCCCTGAAAAAACAAGCACCTTCAATCCCGGCTGGATCTCCCTTGCGGCCAGAATGAGCTGCTCCCCATTTTTCAGCTGCTGAGCCGTACCGTCGTCCTCAAAAGAAAGGTCCGTGATCAGCAAACTGAACGGTGCCTCATCCTTAGCCCTACGGATCATATTCAACGCATCATCACAATAATAAGCATGTACATAACGCAGGCCAAGGTCATCCATGGTCTTGCGTACAGAAATATTCGCAGATTCATGATCTTCAGCGATAAGGACTTTTTCTATCATAGGATCAAAGATTAAGCCGACGGGAAGGATATATGCACTTGCAACCCACTATCACGGCCGGTCACAAAGTTAATAGTCCCGCCAATAGCAGACATGCGGTTTTCCGTATGAGTGATGCCATTGCCCGGTCGAAAACCGGGCATGCCAACGCCATTATCGGTATAGATGATCTCACATTGCTTGGCTACCCGCCGAAAAGCCAACGTTACCAGCGTGGCGCGGCTATGTTTGCGCATATTAACCATCAGTTCCTGCAGGACAAGCGACAGTTCCTGTTTGACGATGTCAGTTGTACCCTTCCAAAAATCCGCTGTACAGCCATCCGGCAGTACCTTTGTGGTCTCAGTGCCAAAGGCATTCAGCATGACCGAAAGGTGCACTTCGAAGTTTTCAAGCGGTACCGGTTCATCCTCATAACTCAGGTCACGCGCACGCTGGTAAACGATCTCAAGCCGGTCAGCCAATGCGGAGGTACTGCCTGCTGTACCGTTATCCAGGTCAGACATGATCCTGTAAAGGTCATTAGCCAGTACATCGTGTACCCTTTTTGCCGTTCTCAATTGCTGGGCACGCAGACGCTCCGCTGCTTCCCGCCTTAACCGCGCTTGACGACGCCGGATGAAACCGATCACCAGCACTGCAGCAACTGCAACAACCACCAACAAACAGTAAAGAAGGAATTGCTGACGTAGCAAGCGATACCTTTGATCCGTATTGTCTTTCTGCAGCGTCAGATTATCTGCCTTGGCTTTTTCCGTTTCATACCGGATGACAGCAAACCGGCTACCGGCTGCATTGCGGGCAGCAAGCAGACTGTCCTGCAGGAAGGCATACCGTTCGAAATAACGCCCCGCCGCCGCTACCGGTCCAAACCGGGCAAGCTTTTGTAAGCCTTCAAGTTGATCATCGGGGCTCTTCAACTGCCGGGCGGTCGAATACATCAAATCCGCATATTTGAAAGCCGAATCACGATTGGTTCGGCCGTAAAAATCTGCAATGTGTGCATAGCTGGCATTCACCCCCCAAACGTCGCCTATCTTCTGTCGCAACCGCAATGCCGAAAAATATCCCGATAATGCATCATACGCCGGATTGATCTTCCATCTGACCCAATGGTAATTGTCCAGTGATCGTGCGTATTTTTCAGTATCCGCTCTCAGCAATTTATCGGTCAGTAAATTTTTGAATAACGCAATAGCCTTGGAGTACCGGCTAAGCTCGGCATAAGCGACCCCCAGGTTATTGACGTAAACGAGATGGTTAATGCTATCAGTTTTCATGGACATTGCACGTTCGTACCAATCAGCAGCACCTTCGAAGTCCTTTAACTTGTATTTATTGATAGCAATAGCATTGTAAACTGAGGGCAGATAAGTATCATTTGCAGGAAAATAGCGCAATGAGCGGATTGCCATTTCATCACTTCCGTAATAATCTCCCTGATCGCTTTGAATAATCGCCATGCTGACGAATATGCCACCTAATTGCGCGCTATCCTTCGTTTCAGCAGCGGCCTTGGCGTAATAACGGTAGGCACTGTCCTGTTTGTGCTGCTGATAAAAAGACCAGGCTTTGGTGTAAGCGATATTGCCGGAGCCGGATGAAACCTTGACATTTTTTTCGCGGCAACCAGACATCGCTATTGCAAAAAGCCATAGTAAAATTTGCGCTATCGATCTTTGGGTCAGGTTCACCCTACTAAGCTAAAACATCCTTTGCTATAAAACAAACAGGGCAGAATCTCTTCTGCCCTGCATCTATTTAACCATGTGGTGGTGGCGGTGGTGGTGGCGGGGTCTGTCCAGTTTGTCCCCCTGTATCTTGTGTTGTAACGCCCCCGTTAGATCCGGGCGCAGGTGTTCCAAGCGCTAAACAAAGCGCGATGATCAATTCAATCATGTTCGAAAAAATTAAAGGTTAATCAATGGCAGCCTGTTGCCGGACTATCCGGCAAGCAGCCGCAAACCCTGCGGGAGCACGTCCCCTGCAGTTTTTTCGGGAAATGGAACATTTCCTGCAGTGTCAGCTTACCGTTTCCCGAACCGTGTCGCAGCCACCACAGGTTTTGTTCCTGTTGAGATCATCTTGTGCACAAGTCCCCGCCGGCCGACGTGGATCTTTTGATTTCGAAACAAAGGTATGGTCATTAAACAGCTCATTACAAGCGGATTCCGCCGTATTCCGCTTATAAATCGTGAGCTATTTGCGGATTCCCGCAAAATCCTCCGGATTAAAGGACCGAATTTTACATCATGACAGCCGGAGAGCGAAACGAACTGTTAACGGAATACAAAAGAAGAAAAGCGGTAGGAAAGCTTCCCGCGAATCTCAACAAGCCGGTACCGTCCGGCCTGCGGGATGAGTGCGAAAAACTTTTCTGCGCAGGTATACGACCTGAAAGTAACCATGTACTAAAGGGATTTTTTAAAAGGAACTGTACAGGTAACTTCGATGTAGACGTCTTAGATATGGATCGGGACAAATTCCGTCCTACAGTAGACTTGTTGAGGGGAAAGGCATTTCAACCGGAAGACAAACATTACGAGCTTCTCTCTTGGATGTTAGGCCCTGAAAGGTTAGTTGTTGAAGATGAGGAGGGCATTATCGGGCCGGCCAAAACGCCGGCCATCAAAAAAATCCTATTTTTTGTAAAGGCCAAGAAAAAGGAGTTTTTTATTGCCTCGGCAGCATTCGTCGTACTCACCGCAGGTATTTGGTTGACCTACCGTTCCTGGCAACAATGTATGTACTGGAATGGCAGTGAATACCAAGTGGCATCCTGCAATATCGAAACGCCTGGTCATACGTTATACGCTATGGACGAGCGAAAGCTTTCCCGGTTTAAAAAAGTTCTGCGGCCCGATACGGTAACCAAGGCATCCGTTGGGAAATTATGGTATTTTAAAGTAAACCATCGCCTGGAACTTTTCACCGATAGTGGCATGCACCCTGTATGGACAAACCGCAGACTTAAACCGTTATCGCACTACATGCAGAGCAGATATCTGACGGGAGATACATCAGTATCTGACAACAGCAAGTCTGCCATCCTCACTGCTCATTGAAAAGCGGGCTTTCAATAATAACGGATTATCATCTGATGCAAATTTGCATGATTAACCTCTGCCTTAGGTGCTTACTGATTTTACAGCGCTCGTTATCGGGATGCTCAGCCATTGACCGGTGATTTGGCTATCCTGGCAGATGATAAACACTTACCCGAATTACACTTCTTAGCTATAATAGTATCAATCAAACTTAAAAGCTTTCATTGCCGGGTTGCAGAGGCTGGATGCACGAGGTATACGTTTAACGTAAAGTTCGGTATCAAGCAATGAGGTGAAGAAGAAGTCAATAGCATTGTTGAATTCTTCCAAGCTGACTTCTGAAACGGGCTTGTCCTGATTGTCCAGTGCTTCAAACAGGTAACTACAGGTTTGCACAAAAGTACCATCTTCCTTATATACAGAAGCTTCAAGTACGGCTGTGCTGCAATCCTCCGTTAACTTCACATCCTTTCTCACCCTCATCTTAAACGGTCTGCTGAAGTTCTCTACGGTAGTTCCTTCTGCTGATAATTGCACCTTGTAGTCACTCATGTTTGTAAGATTAAGCACTACAAATTTATGCTAATATTTTTAGCAATTACAAATTTTTTTTTAAATTTGATATTGGATACCAATCGAAAGTCGTCATGGCAAATGAAAGTTTATTGATTCAGGTAAGTGCCTTTTCAGGTTTGATCGGTGCATTGCTCACGCAAGGTATGACAGGGATGTTATCGTATCTTTCGGACAAAAGAAAGTCCAACAGTGAGCTTAAAAAAACATACCGGGACAAAAAGATCGAGATCGCGGAAAATTTCTACTTTGTCAACGGTGAAAAGATGGCCATCGTCAAAAAGAACATTGAATACTGGAAGAACTATCATAATGCCCGAAGCGAAAAGAGTTTGGACTTCCTCAATCAGGAGTTGAAAAATATGAAAGCTTACATGGATGATTTAGATAAGGACAACTGGAAATACAACCTGATCAGCCTTTACTTTGACGTCTCGCTATCTACGGAAGCGGTTATAGCATCTAATTTGAAATCGAAAGAACTTTATCTTACGGTTTTAGATCTGACAGATGCCATTAAACATGCGCTTGCCGAATCAAAAGGCGATCTCTATGAACTATATGAAAAGGCGATAAAAGACCTATGCGACCACTACGAAGCCATTGTCAAGAAGATGGCAGATGACATGCACATTGTCAGAAGCAGTTTACTTCAGCAACTCAGTTAGCAGCCTTATCGCTTTTTGCAGAAAGCAGCCTTATGAAAAGGCTGGGCGCCCCTTATCTTTTCCCCTAACAATGTTTCCTGCCTTTCCGGAGTTGGTCTGAATGAACTTGTTCCTCTTCTAAAATCTCAATACATAGCATTCCGCACGTATGAATTAAAACGCCCGGCTACTGCCGGGCGTTAATGTTATTGTTTCTTCTTAGTAACTGTCGTTGTCGTTGTTGTCTTTTTAGCAGCGCTTTTGCTTGACTTATAGCGCATATCCATGGTGCCGTCTTTCTTTAAATGCTTGTTAGCATTATAACGGCGGTCAAGTTTACCGCTCTTAGTCAGTTTTGTACTGTCTTGATAAGTTCCGGCAAATGTTAAGCTTGAAACTCCCAGCATAAGAGCTACAGCCAGTGAAAAGATCTTTTTCATCATTGATATTTTAAGGGTTTGATATTTAACTCGGTATCTCCCGATAATGTTTTATTTAATCCTTTCCATTATACCCCCGCATATGACTGCTATGCCGGGTAACGTGAGCTTCGGAGAACACTGCTTTGGTTGTCTCCAGGCCCCAAATTCTATCACCCGCTTTTTTAGGATTAAGTCTAAAGTGCTCATTGCGGTCTTTAAAGTAAAGATCAATCGCTGTTTTACATTCGTCGACACTTTTGTAATCACTATTGTGAATAACAGCCCGCGCCAAACCACCGAAAACTGCTTCTATTACATTCATCCATTGAGTAGTATTTGGCAAAGGAGCAAAGAAGATTTTAGGTTTGCCCGTTTTATTAACGGCCTCAACATGTTTTTTCAGCAATTTTGAGCTATGCCAGGATGCTCCGTCCCAAGACAAATAAAGTTTACTTTGATCAGCATATTTTTCACGTAGCACGTCAACAAGCTTTATCATCTCAAAAGTGTTCTTGTGGCTTGAAAAAAAATAGGTTATTTGATTAGTAGAAAGTTCCAAAGCAGCGGTGCATATCACACATCCTTTAATCGTCTGCATCTGGGGAACGGCTGCTGGGCTGTCAGATTTATGTCGCCATGTTTTACCACCTTTTATTTTTATTCCTACAGGCCCGTATTCATCGATTGAAAAGAATTTCTCTTTCGTCTTTAGCTTTCTCAAAATAGCATGTATCTTATCAAGTTTTGCCCGATAATCAGGGTCCTGAGAAGTAAGCATTTGCTTTGAGATTCTTCGCTTATAGCCCATTTGCTTCATGTATGTTCGAATCTGACCCACACTGCAGGGAGTATCTGGATAGAGGTTGTTGTACGCAATCCATAGATGAGTGCCAGTCCAACTCGTCCGATTAATGCCGTGTGCTTTTGGAAGTTCTCCAATAAGCTTTGTGAGCTTACCCTTGATTATATTTATTTTATCTCTCTTGGCCGGCCAATAATAATGTGGAATTTTAAATCCGTCCAGCCCTTTGGTTTTGTAAATATTGATCCATTTTGCGACTGAAGGAAAATTGCAGTAGACCTTGTTTTTTATTTCAAAAGCACCGAAACCCTCAGTGGCAAACTTCAGCACCATCGATATTTGCCAAAGCCTGTGATCATTGCTGTTACGCCATTTCGTGAGTTTGGGGATGTCGGCCTCTTCTATTTTATCAAGCAAAATATGAGTAATGCCTTTTTCTTCAAGATATTTGTTGTAGAAAAAAATGAATCTGAGGTACTTAAATCCATTTGGAAATTCCTTGTAATAACTTCTCCAGATGACCGAACGTTCGGTGCCTACTGGAAAAGCATTATGAAACCTATCGATAACTTCTTGAAAATGGATTAACCTGGCCGAAGGTTTTTGAGTGTGAGGTGGCCGCTTGGGGTAAATTTGCTTGTCTTGTAATTTTATGGGATCTTCGGCCTTCAATTTGTCGAAGTACAATTTATATCTCCATACGGCGTCTGTCGAGATACATAATTTACGAGCCATCTCTTTTAAGCCGCAGTTCCCGTCTATAACAGCTTGCCTGATCTTATCAATTTTATGTTTATGTATCTGCTTAGCACACATAACATTTATCTTTTCACCGCTCTAAACTGGCTAACGAAGCCCTTAATCGCGGTTGATTATGGTAAACTGGCCAGTACGTACTTCACGTAATCTACAAGGTAATCATCTTCATCTGCTTTTGAAAGGTAAATGCGATGTTTTAATTCCAATTCTCAACAGTATCACCAACGCCAATCACCCCATTATCTTCCTGTCCAAGTATCACCTGGTAACCGGTTGATATTTGATTAACTGCCGGTTTGAGGAGTTGAGCGGGGCCGGTGAGAGAGTGCATGTTTAATTTCCAAGTAATTTTGTGCCTTCGAACTCCTCTATTAACTTTTTGTTACTGATCTCATTGGTGTCTATAACGATTTGTTTTGGAAGTACTTTCATGCCAATCAAATCGTCTGTACGGGTTTTTATAACATGCACATATTCTTTTGCTTCATCCTCCGATATGATGCCAGCGTTAACTTTTTTCTTAATTTCTTCTCTGATACTCAGACTTTCCAATAACGCTTTGTTGTTTTTTTCTTGTTTATAATGCCGGAAGTTTACAATAAAATCCCAAATCTCTTTGAAAATTAAAAAAACAGATTTTGCGGTTTCGGCAGCCGTTTTTACACCAATGTTTGTGTCGCTTCCGCTATCCAGCAATACAATTTCTGGATCTGCATCCGCATTATTTGAAAGCTTCGCTACTGTTTCAATTAATTCCTGTATCGCTGTAATGATTTTGATATACTTTTCAGTACTAAGCCCGTCGCCCTCGATGACAACTTGAAAAAGTATTACACCATCTTCTAATGATTCTTGATAGTCTTGGGTAGCTATTTTGCCAGCTAAAACTGACTTAGCAATATCCTCAATTCCTGTTAACGACTTATGGAAAAGATATAGGCTTACTAGTACCGGGTTTACCAATATATTATTAGCGGTGGTATGAGAAAGGCCTTGAGTAAGTTGAGTTAGTTTTGTAGGAGAATATATCTCATCTGCTTGTGTGTTTGCAAGTAGGACTAAGAATCTGGGGTCGAACCTTATAGCGTCGAAATTGCTTTTAGATTCAAATACAAGCGGCAAGACATGCCTGTAGTCATAGTTGTTTGAAGGTGTTCTAAATCCTGTCTCAAATGTGTTTACTATTTCCCATGATTTCAATCTATCTGATAGTTCGGATATGTTTTTTACGAAGTCTAACTTTTGCATAATGTGGTTTAAGGCTGCTTGCTAATGTAGCAAGGAATAAACAATTTACCAACCCCACCGAGTAAACCCGCAAACTTTAGCACCCAACGCGCACGCGATAAATTCGTGACAATCACATAAGCAAGGTGTAGACGCGTAATTAACGGATGGAACTTACATAGCCTCAAAACAGACGACTTCGAACACGAGTAATTACTTTAGAGCCATCATTAGCAGTATGGAGATAGGCAATTATTTATCGGTAGTACCAAAAAGCTCCTAATTATGCAGTATTAATAGGTTTCTTCAAAAGAAAATCAATTGGTTAATCGTTATGAGCTCAAGATTTTTGTGAAATATTGATATAACTATTACATAAATCCTAAGTATATTTATAATTCCTGGGCGAGGCAGGCACTTGTTTTTGCGTAAATGTTTTACAAATGTTTTACAACGAAACAGGTAACAACTTATAAGTTTTTGATTTTCAATACGATATAAATATTTTCCAAATGACTCTTAATCATTGGGTCGAGAGTTCGAATCTCTCCGGGGTCACCTGTTACTTATCAATGCCTTAGCACTTTGCTGAGGCTTTTTTGTTGAATTAAATTGCCTTGAAACTAATTGTCGGCTACTCAAATTAAACTATCATACTTGTAAATACAAAATTTTAACTGTTGCACTAAAAACATTCTTAATAAGAGTGCGTTTAATATACCATGGCATCTACAGTTGAAAAAGCAAATATGTTATTTTCACCCTCGGGCATTGGGGGGAGTTTAGCTATTTTCCTGATCGCCGTTGCCATGGTGTTTGCTATCTGGATCCTTCTAAAAGAAAAACAATCCATCAACTCAAAACGCAATAGCAATCTGGAGAAAGCAATTGTTGCTCATTTCCTCCATTCAATTAAATTGGACTTTGTTTGCGACATCTTAAAAATAGATCGCGTTGATATTACCCATTCCAAATCTAAAACTTACTCTAAAAGCAGGCTAAATACTTCACCGCGCGATTAAAGTATACCTTATGAAACACATCCTGATTATTGCTACAACCTTTGTGTCATTATGCATGGGCATGTCATCTTATGCACAAACAGAGCCGCCGAAAGTTCCGAACATTATGGAGATCAACCGAAAAAAGATCGACTCCCTTGATCAAAAGCTGATCGAGATAATTGGAACAAGGGAGAAGTTGGTAAAGGAAATTGGTGAATACAAGGCGGCGAATCATATCCCTCCACTACAGGCTTCTCGTTTCCAGGAAGTTTTAAACAGGTCTACAGCGGCCGGTAAAACTCAAGGCCTCTCAGAAGACTTTATCAAAGAGCTTTTGAACGCCATACACAAAGAAAGCCTAAGGATTGAGAATGAGATAAAAGATAAAGCAAAATAAAACACCCTCTGCCGGGCAAAAAAAGGGGAATCATCCATCAGGATAATTCCCCTTTTAATTTAAAGATTTATTTAAATACAGTTGTAATAGCTTCGCCCACTTCATGACCTGCGTTGGCTTTGAAATCAAGTCCAAGCAATTGCGCTATGGTTTGCGCCAGTTGTTTATGGTAAGTACTTGAGGGTGTTTTTATCTCCCCTAAGGCTTTGGTATCAGGGCCTATTACCGCAAACCAGGTTTGCTCAGCTCCTTTTACATCAGCACCGTGGTTTCTCCAGCTATCAAGCGGCATTTCGCCACGGCCATGGTCGCAGGTTATAAGTAGTGTAGTTTTATCTTTATAAAAAGGATCTGCCTGTACCATTTCCCAAATGGTTCTGATAAAACCGTCCTCTTGCCTTGCTCGCTCCAGGTAAGCTTTGTAATTACCCTCATGCGCCATATCATCAGTTTCGTCAAACGCCATGTAGGCAACACGTGGTTTGTATTGCTTTATATATTCTTTGGTAAACTCGTAAGTGATAAAGTCTGACCGTGTCGAATCGCCCAAATAGCGCGGTACATCTTTTTGAAGATCATTCAGAAACTTTAAGCGGGCATTAGCATCTGCGTTTTTCAGATCAGCATAGCCTGAATAAACAGGTAAGCCCGAACGGTTAACATTCAGTATCTGAGGAAAGCGTTCCCAGGAAGAAAAAGCTATTACTTTTCCGGCGTATCCCTTTTGTTTATTGATAAACTCCAACACGTTCATGTTTGGGTTTACAATGGCGTCATTGGTGTTCATGCGAACGTCAGGGAACCCGGTGAAGATCTCGTTATAGCCTGGGTAAGAGAACCGATATTGGTTTGCAACTTCGTCTTTATTACCCAAATCGCGGTTGCCATATACCTGCCCTTTCTCACTCACAACCGACCACAGAAAAGGGAAAAGCATTTTACGACGCTCTGCTGCGGCAGGCGCCCAAAACTTCTTTTTCACCTCGTCTTTATCGTTTGTGAATTTTGAATTGATAAGGGCCGAATCAGCACCACGGAAAACATCCTGCCAGCGCATGCCATCAAGTGTAACAATGATGATGTTTTGTGTTTTGTGAGATTGCGCATGAACGTTAAAAGCGATGACAAAAAACATCGCAATAGTGATCATTTTTTTCATATCGAAAATAAAAAAGGGCGGTTTATTAAGCCGCCCTGTAAATGTAAATTATTTTAATATCCACATAATACCGTTTATATCGTCGTTACCACCGTATTGGCTCTGTAACGCTTTTTGATAATTTGCGGCATTGGCAGTACGCTCAGCTTCAGGATATTGGAAGCGTTTAGCAATACGCGAGCTGTTACCCGTACCCGGCCCTGTAGTAAAGTTTGGTATACCGGTACGGCGGTATGTAAAGTACGACTCTAAACCTGAGTGGCGGAACAACGCTATATACTTTTGTTGAAGTATGCGTGTTAAACCTGCGGTACCCGCCTGGTATTTTACACTTGTTTGGCTGTAATAGTTGTTGAAGGTTACCGGTATCTGGAAAGTATCATAATTACCATCAACAGTTACACTTGTTGAACCCGGGCGGTAGAAATACGCCGTAAACGCACCATTCTCTGGAATGCCGTATGATGCCATAGATGCCTTAATACCGTTTTGATAATAAGACTCAGCATTTCCACTTGTCCAGCCACGGTTTATACCTTCAGCAATGTTAAACATTAACTCAGGATAGCCTATTTGTACGCTTGGCTCACCGGTGTAGGTTGAATAAAAATGCTTGCGGTTAATGAAAGAGTACTTCTGTAAACCTGCATTATTGTACATTGTTCCCTGGTCTTCGCCCGGGTCGGCACCCACAAAAGAAGCAAAGTCATTAGCGCTTTTACCTTGTTTATCAACCAGATCGCGTGCTGGTTCCGCAGTAACATATACGCGTGGATCTTTAAGCGATGTAAGCAAACCTACATATGTCGATGACATATTTTTACGCGAACCGCTTTGCCCAAAGTTGTTCGGGTTCATTGGATAAAAATTGGTTGGCGTAACAAAGGTGTATTGCATGTTATCGGCAGTGCTTTGCATCAACGGATATTTAGATGGGTTGGCAATAATGGTTGCAAAACGGGTGGTAACTTTCAGGTCAGTATCGCCGGTTTTGTTACTTAGCTGTACCAGTAAACGTAAATAAAGTGCATTTACGGTTTTTTGCCATTTTGTAAGATCGTTACCAAAGTAAATATCGTTTTTTAAGGTAGCACCTTCTCCCGTTCCAAAATCACTCGGTTTGGCAATTAATTGTCCCAGATCGCTGTTGGCACTTTCCAGCCAATCCAAACATTGCATCATAACCGTTTTTTGAGGATCGTAAGTTGGTTCAAGATTATCTAAACCTTTCAGAGCATCGTTCATCGGGATATCACCCATTTCAAGGCTCATTTTACTGAACAGGTATGCTTTAAAGAATTTACCCAAAGCTTCGTAAGGATTAATGGCAGCACCGCCGGTTGCGGCAGCCGCTTTCTCCATCACAGTCACGTTCTTTAGTACCCGGTAATAATCGTCGCCCGATCCAAAATCATAGCGGTTATTACCGTAATAATCATAGTTATATAAGTAATACTGGCTATAGATCTCTTTTTGACCATCGGGCAGCTCGGCTGTGCTGGTAAGTACACCGTTAAATAATAGTGATGCCGGTACGTTATTGGGTACGTTGGTATTTTGCGAAAGCTCGTCAAAGCTTTTTTTACAACTTGTTACTGAAAGCAGCAGCGCCGCAGGCAGTATATATTTCGTTAATATCGTTTTCATGTTTACTGCTATCAGTTATTAGAATGATACATTTAGGTTAAGGCCGTAGCTACGCACAGTTGGCGATTGTAACCCACTTAAGCTTGTAGCATAGTTATACTGGTCAAGGTCAACATCTTTAAAGCGTTTGTCTTTATAGAAGTAAAGCAGGTTACGACCATAAACAGATACTGATGCCTTTTGGATGAACGACTTTTGAAGCCATTGTTTAGGGAAAGTAAAGCCGAATGTAACCTCGCGCAGTTTTGAGAAGGTTTTGCTCATCAGGTTAGCCTCGTCTGCTCCGTAATACTTACTTACGTAATCCTGCACAAAGGTTTTGGTTCCGTTTGGCTTGTATTGCAGGTCGCCGTAGTTAAGTACCGCACCTGTAGTTGAGTTATAGTTGATAACACCACCATTTGAAATTTGTACACCCTCACCTACATAGCTACCGGTATAACCGGCTTTGCCGTAGTTTGACCAATCCTGGTAGCGGGCAGCACCCAAAGCGCCTTCGGCGGTTTCAATGTTTGCACCTCCGCGCATGGTTTTGTTGTGCATATAATCAACCATTACACCACCTACAGAGCCGTCAAACTGGAAGCTCATACTGAAGTTTTTGTACTGCAATCTGTTGTTTACAGCCCATGCGTAATTGGCATTCATATTACCCAGATACTGTGGCACAGGGTTAATAAGAGGCTTACCAGCAGCATCATTAATAACCTGGCCTTGCGGTGTTCTTACGAATGCGGTACCATACAATTTATCGGTACGGTCACCTTCTCTAAAGAATGTTTGGTAAGTATCTTGTCCTTTAGGTAATTCGAGATACTTATCCTTAAATGTAGATACGTTCACCAAAACATTCCAGCTAAAACCGCTTATATCTTTTATTGGTGTTCCTTGTAAAGAAAGCTCGTAACCGGTCTTTTTGGTTTTTAAGGCGTTAACGTACTCAATTGTGTAACCCGATGCAGTTGAGATGGCATTAGCCAAGATCTGCGGACCATCCACATACTGGAAGGCGGTAGCACTTAAACCCAATCTGTTTTGCAGGAATTTGATATCCAAACCTTCCTCGTAGTTTACGCGGGTTGAGGTTTTGATGCCTGATTGAAAAAGGTAGTCTGTTGCGTAACCAGCAGTTTGGCTGTTATACACCTTACCTGTAGTAAACGATGTGTTCAAAGCGTAAGATGGGCCGTTGTAAGGCGACGCATAAACAGTACCGTAACCAAGCGGGTTGGTCATTAATGGATTAGAAGTATTTGGACTACCACCTAAAGCCGTGATAGAACTGAATGGTGCAGGCCCTATTGTTGTAGCTGTAGCATCAGAACGGATGTTGGAGTATGAACCACGAGCTTTTAAATAGCTAATAAATTCAGGCAATTGCACATAATCAGAAATAACTGTACTTAATGATACACTTGGGTATAAATAAGTAGTTGGTGTTTGAAACGCTGAAGATTTATCAATACGTAAAGTATTTGATAAGGTAGCGTATTTACCAAAGCTTGCATCCAATGAATAATAAGCACTTAGAACGCGCATATCAGACCTGAAACTGCTTGCCTGAACAGGGTTCATGGAGTTGCTGAAAGAGTATACTTCCGGTACGTTCAGATAATCTGTTGAAGCCCAGTTTGAGTTGTAGCTCAAATTACGCATGTTACCACCAACCAAACCTGATAAGTTAAGAAACTTGGCAATGGTATAATCGTAGTTGATCATTAACTCTGTGTTGTTATCGAACAAGTTGCGGCGATCTTCGCGATAGTCGCCCATGTTACCTTCACGACCATATGGGTGGGCAGAGTAAGGCATCTTTTCTGTACGCAGCAAGCCGTAAGTATCAATTTGTGAGCGCAGGGTTGCATTCAGGTTGTTATTGATCTTAAAGTTAGCTGACAAATAACCGGTGGTGTTGTTTTTGTAATGGCCGCGCGTCCATTCCTTAACCATTAACCAGGGGTTGTGGTAACGGGTGTACTCAGCAAATTGCGATTGTACCCCTACCTTACCCGGCTGCCAGATAGCTTTAATATCAGGTGCGTTAACATCCCAGTCGGCACCTGTCCAGATAGCCACGTTGTATATCAAGCTGTTTGGGCCATAGCTAACATCCGGGAAGTTGTCTGTAGTTTGGCGGTTAAAGTTTACGTTACCTTCAAATTTCCAGCGTGAGTTTGGATTGAACGAAGCGTATATATTAGCGTTAGCAATATCAAGATATTGCTCAGGAATGTAGCTGTTCTGGTGTTGTTGAGATGCTGAAAGGCGGATGTTATAGGTATCGCCATTTGCAGTTAAAGCAACGTTGTTATTGGTTTGGTAACCTGTACGCAAAAAATTTGCAAGATTATTAGCACCACGAGCGGTATAAGGAGTTGCTTGCCTTACGCCGTTAATAACCGGGCTATCATACTGTTTGATTAACTGACCTGCAAAATAAGGTCCCCAAACGTCATAGTCGGCATCTACACCACCCGGTGCACCACCTTTACCATCCACAAATTCGTAAAACGTATTTTCACCTGCGCCGTATGATTTTTGCACACGTGGGAAAGCCAAAAATCCGGTGTTTATTACGGTTGAGCTGTTGATATCAACCGTTAAGCCTTTTTTGTTTTTATTACCCTTTTTAGTTGTTATTAAAATTGCACCATATTGAGCACGATTGCCGTAAAGCGCGGCAGCAGCCGGGCCTTTTAACACGGTGTAAGTTTCTATATCATCAGGGCTGATATTGTAAGTGTCGGTGTTGATGGGAAAACCATCTACCACATATAGTGATATAGCATTACCTCTCAACCTCACGCTTGGTGCGCCAAGCAACTCGGCGGATGCACCTACCGATAAACCAGCTACCTTACCGGTTAAGCCTGTTATAGGGTTAGGATCGCGGGCCAAAGTTAGATCGCTGCCGTTTACGGTTTGCACGGCGTAACCGACCTTGCGGGCGTCTTTGCTAACACCAAGGGCGGTAACTACCACCTCGTTAAGGGTTTTACTATCGCCTTTAAGGGCAACTATCATGTTGGTTGTGCTTCCTATGGTTACCTGTTGCTCTGTAAACCCTAAGAATTTAAAAACCAATACCTGTCCTTTCGAGGCATTGATGATAAAGCGGCCGTAAAGGTCGGTTGTAGTGCCCTGGTTGGTACCTTGTAACATAACGCTAACGCCCGGTAAGGGCTGTTTGGTCTCATCTGTTACTGTACCTGAAATTTTGTTCTGGGCGAACAAAATTGCGGGTGAAAGGCAGCATATCACAGCGATAGCCACTCTTTTAAGATAAAGGTAAATTTGTTTCATCTGCTTTTTAAAATCTGTTTGTTAGTTTGATTTTATCAGCAGCAATACTAAACTTTGTTTATTATTATTAAACTAAGCCTAAGTTAAGGAAGCTTTAAACTTTAAGGGGTTAAATGTTAAGAGCGGGCATTTTTACTAACGGTTTCATTACAAACAAGTGCAATTAATTTAACACTGATTATTGTAAAGTAGCTTTGTTCTTTTGAAGATGGTTAAGTGCCATCCTTTTCAGCTCATCAATGCTGGTTACAGGAATGTGCTCTATTTTGGCCTCATCATCCCAATGCCTAAAGCGGATGATCAGGTCCTTATCCGGATCCGCTTCAAATGCTTCGGCCTCGCGAGCACTCATTACGCCGCCCTGGAAATTTAATGTTGTACGACTCGCCGGGGAAAGCTTTTCGTAATAATCGGGATATTTAAAAGTAAGGTAACGTTTAGCTATTACGTGGCCCTGCACCAGATTAGCCATACGTTTAGAAAAACCTAAGCCTATAAGATAATCGGCGCCCAGCTTTTCATGGTCAACGTTTCCCATGCCATCCATACTTTCTGCTTCTCCCTTTGCTGCGCACAGGTGGCCTATATCATGAAAGAACGCAGCCAGCACCACCTCGTCATCGTAACCTTCGGCTTTGGCGAGATCTGCCGCCTGGGCCATATGTTCTAATTGCGATACCGGTTCACCTATGTAGTCTTCATCACCATGTTGCTCGTACAGGGCAAAAACTTTTTCTACTACTTCTTTCGGGGTAAGCTTCTCTAATTCCATCTTAATATCTTACAAAAGAAAAAACGACATGTTAACTGCTTATTAACCACAGATGATTAAATATAACTTAACTTTTTTTAACATCTGTAAACTTATTTTTACTTGACTTATGTTTTTATAATCTATACTTTGCCGCCTTCCAACAACCTTAATTAAGCAATGGAAGACGATATCCTGATACAAATAAGCAATCGTATCAAAGAAAAACGCCGCGAAAAAAACATCACCGTACAAGAACTGGCAACCAAAGCCAATGTAAGTAAAGGCCTTATATCACAAATAGAGAACAGCCGTACCATACCCTCACTTATCGTATTAATAGATATAGTTAGAGCTTTGGATATAGACCTCAATGTGTTCTTTAAAGATATCCGTCATGCCGATCAAAAGTTTCCCCTGATCATAAAGCGCAAAAGTGATTACGAACGTTTTGAGAAAGAGCATGCAGAAGGATTTGGTTATCAGCGCATATTTACCCAATCTATAAAAAACTCAACTGTCGACATCGTAATACTTGAGCTTGAACCCAATGCGCATCGCCCCCTGGTTGAGACAGAGGCGTATGAATACAAGTATATAATTAAAGGAGACGTAGAATACTTATTCGGAAACGATACCACTTATCAGTTAAATGAAGGTGACAGCATGCTCTTTGACGGCCGGATACCACATACCCCCCGCAATATTGGCAAAGGTAAAGCAAGCATGCTGGTGATCTACTTTTTTGAGAATACTGCAAGCGGTTAAAGTATTCTTAACACAAGCTTAGTTTATATTTAATAAACAATGTTTAATATTGCTAAACAAAAATTCAATTTAGCATGCCTATTAAACTTGTGGTATTCGATATGGCCGGCACAACAGTGGCGGATGAAAGCGGAGTGATGGACACTTTTAAGTCGTCTCTTGCAAAATATGGTTACGATGTTCCATTGCATGAGATAGCACCTTTAATGGGCTATGAAAAAAAACTGGCTATAAGAACCATGCTTGAACGCCATGAGGCTGACCCAAATAAATCAACGGATAAGTTAGTAAGCGCCATTCATCAATATTTTGTAGATACCCTTGTAAATCATTATCGCAATGCAACCGATCTGGAAGCTTTGCCCAATGCAGAAGAAACGCTGCTTTACTTACGCGAGCAAGGCATCAAGGTTGGTTTGAACACCGGCTTCTCGCGCATTATTGCCGATAGCATCATTAACAATCTTAAATGGCGTGAGCGCGGTTTGTTCGATTACATGATATGCTCTGATGAAGTGCCAGCCGGCAGGCCGGATCCTGCAATGATCCATTATATTATGAAAGAAGCAGGGGTTACTAACCCCGCAGAAGTTGCAAAAGTTGGCGACACAGAGGTTGATATCAACGAAGGCAAAAATGTAGGATGCAAATATATCATCGCGGTTACGACAGGTGCTTTTACCCGTGAACAACTGGAGACCTATCAACCTACCCACATCATAGATAATATAGCAGACGTTGTAGCGATAGTTACTGAAAAGAGCGATGCAATTGCTTAACCATTTACGCAACCGCGTTTCAAAATGGCCTTATGGGCTTACTTCGGTTTTGGCCGGGCTGGCTGCTTTTGGTGCATACACATCCATGTATGCTTTCAGAAAAGCGTTTGCGGCAGGCACGTTTACGGGGCATCAGTACCTGCACGTAGATTACAAAGCCTGGCTGGTGATAGCGCAGGTGCTGGGTTATATGCTTAGTAAGTTCTACGGCATTAGGTTTATAGCGGAGGTGAGATCGAAAAGCCGGGGTAAAAGTATATTGATGCTCATAGCTATCTCATGGCTTGCTTTGCTCCTCTTTGCTGTTATCCCGGCACCTTATAACATCATTTGCCTGTTTATAAACGGCTTCCCGCTGGGGATGATATGGGGCCTGGTTTTCGGTTACCTGGAAGGCCGCAAGGCTACCGAATTTATGGCTGCGGTGTTATCCATCAGTTTAATATTTGCTTCGGGGTTCGTAAAAACGGTTGCCCGCAATATCATGAGCAACATGCACGTAAGCGAATATACCATGCCTTTTATAACCGGTGCTTTTTTCGTGGTCCCGTTACTATTGTTTGTACTATTTTTAGAAGTGATGCCGGCGCCAACGGCGGAAGATAAGGCTTTACGTACCGAGCGCTTACCGATGGACGCCGCTGAACGCAAAGCTTTTTTAATTCGCTTTTTACCCGGTATAATTTTAACAGTTATTGTTTACGTTCTACTCACCGTGATGCGTGATATCCGCGATAACTTTGAAGTTGAGATATGGCACGGATTAGGTATTAAAAACAATGGCATTTTTGCCAGCATCGATTCGGTGATCTCTGTTGCAGTTTTAGCGGGCATCAGTCTGCTTATCCTCATCAGAAATAACCTGAGAGCGTTCGCTGTTATCCATATTTTTATTATATGCGGTTGCCTGTTGGCAGGTTTGGCAACAATATTTTTTAACGCCGGCGTTATCAGCCCTATCTGGTGGATGACCATTGCCGGCCTTGGCCTATACGCAGGCTATGTGCCCTACAATGCCATATTTTTTGAAAGGATGATCGCGTCTTTCCACTACAAAAGTAACGTAGGTTTTATTATGTACGTTGCCGATGCCATTGGCTACCTGGGCAGTATAAGCGTATTGTTACTGAAAGAGCTGGGGAACCCGCACATTAGCTGGAATTTATTTTTTAAGGACGGCTTATTGGTATTATCCATCATTGGCGGCATTAGCGGCACATTGTCACTTATTTATTTCATGCAAAGTGCGCGTAAAGGCATTAAAGAGAAAAACAACTTATCATTATTTACCGTATGAGCAACAAAACCGCTATAGTAATTGGCGCTGGTATAGTTGGCTTAGCCACAGCAAGGGCGTTAGCTATAAGAGGCTATAAAGTAGACATTTTTGAACGTAATGAGCGGGCAGTTGGTGCCTCTATCCGCAACTTTGGTATGGTTTGGCCAATAGGGCAACCTACCGGGCAATTGTTTGATCGCGCCATGCTATCACGAAGCATTTGGAAACAGATTTGTGGCGAGGCCGGTATCTGGCATGATGAAGTGGGCTCATTGCACCTGGCCTATCATGATGATGAGTTACAGGTAATGCAGCAATATGTTGATGTTAATGCCTCTTTAAGAGATTGCGCGCTGCTAACAGCGGAACAAGCGCTGCAAAAATCCCCGGCTGTGAATACCAATGGATTGAAAGGTGCGCTTTGGAGCGGTACAGAAATGATCATCGAGTCTCGCGAGGCTATAGGTACTGTGGCTGCATACCTGGCTGAAAAGCATAGTGTAAACTTTCATTGGAATACAGCCATTAGTGAGGTTAAAACAAATACGGTTAAAACGGGCAATCAAACCTATCAGGCAGATGAGATCTTCATTTGCAGTGGTACCGAGTTTGAAACGCTTTATCCGGAAATATTCGCTGCCACTCCTATTACTAAATGTAAATTACAAATGATGCGGATGGCGGCTCAGCCAAATAACTGGCGCATTGGGCCGTCGCTGTGTGGCAGCTTATCAATGGTACACTATCCGGGCTTCCAGGCCGCTGCTTCTTTACCCGCGCTGCGCGCACGGTATGAGGAGCATTATGCAGAATATTTGAAATGGGGCATCCATGTGATGGTCTCGCAAAACCAGTATGGCGAACTTACAGTTGGCGATTCGCATGAGTATGGATTGGTGCATGATCCCTTCGATAAAGAATTTATAAATAAAATGATAGTAGATTACCTTAAAACCTTTACAAACTTAAAGGATACAAGGGTGATACAAACCTGGAACGGCATCTATGCAAAGCTCACTAATGGTAAAACAGAACTGATTTTAGATGTAGAGCCCGGGGTAACCATCATTAATGGACTTGGCGGTAACGGCATGACACTATCTTTCGGACTTTGCGAACAAGTGATAGCGGCTCGTGCTGGCTCCGTTTAGTGAATAACCAACTTGATTTAATTTTAAAAGGAGCGCCGCAAGGGCAGCTCCTTTTTTGTTTGCCTATACTTTTATACATGAGCTTTACGAACAAGTAATTTGAGCCGTACAAGACATTCTGCATCACCCATTGGCTGCATCTTTGTTAAACAAAAACAAATAAGATCATGACAACAATTAAAAAAATAGCTTTAGGTAGCGGCGGCCCAATGGTTTCTAAACTTGGGTTAGGCTGTATGCGCATGTCATCAGTTTGGGGTGGCAAGGCAAATGACGAAAATGAAAGCATTGCCACCATACACGCTGCGCTTGATAACGGTATCAACTTTTTAAACACCGGAGATTTTTACGGTGCAGGCCATAATGAATTGCTGGTAGGTAAGGCGATAAAAGACCGCAGGGAAGACGCTTTCGTAAGCGTAAAATTCGGTGCCATATTTCACAATGGGCAATGGTTAGGTATGGACCTAAGGCCTATAGCCATCAAAAATTTCATCAATTATTCGTTGGTGCGTTTAGGCGTAGAAACTATAGACCTTTACCAACCATCACGTATGGATGGTAGCGTACCCGTTGCAGATATCATCGGCACAGTAGCAGATCTGGTTAAGGAGGGAAAAGTTCGCCACATTGGCGTTTCTGAAATTAATGCAGATCAACTACGCGAAGCAAACAGCATCCACCCGATAGCTGCTTTAGAGATCGGTTATTCTTTAGCTGACAGAGAAATGGAAAAGGAGTTATTGCCAACCGCCAAAGAGTTGGGCATTGCGGTAATCGCCTTTGCCAATACCGCCGAAGGGTTGCTAACCGGTAACATGACGGCCCCGCTTCCTGCAGATGCGTACCAAAATCATTTCTCACGTTTCCAGGGTGAGAACCTTGTTAAAAATCTTGAGAAAATTGAACTGCTGAAACAAATGGCAAATGATAAAGGAATAACGCCTACCCAACTTGCCATTGCATGGGTAAACCACCAGGGCGATTATATTATGCCTCTGGTGAGCATGAGCCGAAGATCTCGCCTGCCCGAAAATATTGCTGCTATGGCCATTACCTTTACCGATGAAGAGATGGCCTTGTTGAACACTCATTTTGCGCCGGGAGCAATTTTAGGTGGCACTTACCTGCAACGCTAAGCTGTTTTCATATATTTAAAACATGGTAAACCCAACCGAAATTATTCCGGGGATAATATTTTACGCCTACCTTGCCACTAAGCGCAAAGAAAAGATAGGTTTCTTTAAACACAATACTTTGGTAATGCAGGTTTCCGGGCAATTTTGCCTGGAAACCGCATATCAAAAGCTCGCCATGCAAAAAGGCCAAATGATGCTTATCGGTAAGAATCAACTGGCAGAGATACAAAAAGGCCCGCTGCCGAACGAGCCTTACCAAACCGTTATCATTACCCTGCAGGAGGATATCCTTAGAAAAATAGCTTTAGAAGAACAGATAGAGATAGATAAGAAATACATCGGCGAAAGAAATTTACTCATCGCGCCTAACGAATATCTGAAGGGGTTTTTCCAGTCCATCATGCCTTACATAGAGAGCTCGAGTGAAATGTTGACTAAAGACATTGGTATTTTAAAAGTGCGTGAAGCAGTGAAGCTTTTACTGCACGCCATGCCGCAGCTTCGGAGCTTTTTATTCGACTTTTCGGAACCGCATAAGATAGACCTGGAAAGCTTCATGAATACGCACTTCCATTTCAATATGCCGATAGAAAAATTTGCAGAACTTACCGGTAGAAGCCTTGCCGGCTTTAAACGTGATTTCAGCAAAACCTTTGGTATGGCACCGCGGCAATGGCTGCAACAACGCAGACTTACTGAGGCCAGGCACCTCATAGAACACAAACAGCAAAAGCCATCTGCAATCTATCTCGATCTTGGGTTCGAGACCTTATCTCACTTTTCTCACGCTTATAAAAAACATTACGGGAGCGCACCAACAAAAGTAGCGTAAGCTAAGCTTTAACAGGTATAGTTGCTTTAAGCAGTTCGCTTGTTATTTCCCGCGTGTAAGCATTTATCTCGTCGCGAAAGGCTGTGACGGATGCTCCACCCCTTATTTCTTCCAGTCGTTTCTCCCATGAGCCGGTCAATTCTGCCTGCGCTATGCGTTGGCTCTTTACCACTTCGTAAACTGAAAGGCCTGTTGCAGTAGGTACCAGATTCTTCTTCTCCCTGCTGATGTATGATCGTTTAATAAGCGTCTCGATTATTGCCGCGCGAGTGGCCGGCGTACCTAAGCCGCTCTCTTTCATAGCCTCACGCAATTCCTCGTCATCTATATCCTTACCTGCTGTTTCCAGGGCTTTAAGCAAGCTGGCTTCGTTGTATAACGGCTTCGGCTTGGTTTGCTTTTCTAAAACCGCTTTTTGGCGGATGGGCAAACGCTCACCTTTTGTAACTTTTGGTAACGATGCATTTTCTTCGTCTTTCTTTTCCTCATCCGCATCATTAAACACCGCCCGCCATCCCGGTATGCTTATAACCGTGCCACTGGCTTGATATTTCTCGCCGCTTTGAATTATAATCCGGGTGATCTCCTTAATACAATCCTGGTGAAAGGCCTCCAGCATACGGCCGGCTACCATATCATAAACGGCTTGCGAATCGTTTGTTAAATGGTTAGGGCGTTCTCCAGTAGGCAGTATCGCGTGGTGGTCGGTCACCTTTTTAGCGTTTACGCTTCGTTTACTCAGCTTAGCATCTTTCAACAACGTGGCCTGTTTCCCAAAATCGGCATGATCTTCAAATTTGCTGATCAGATCAGGAACTTGTGCAAACACATCATCCCCTATGTAACGGCTCCCGGTACGCGGGTATGTTACCAGCTTGTTTTCGTATAAATTTTGAAGTATGGCAAGGGTTTGGTCGGCAGTAAAGCCTTTTTTCTTGTTTGCCTCTTGCTGTAAACTACTCAAATCGTGCAAAAGCGGCGGCGGTTCTTTTCGTGGTTTAGCTTCAACACTTAAAACCAGTCCACCGTCAGGGAAGCCCGATGCCACATCTTCTACCCTGCTCAAAACCTCATCGGCCTCTTCCTTGGTTTTAAATCTGCGGTCGCAAATAGCCCTGAAGGTTATACCATCCTTATCGGGTTGTATCGCCACCTGGTAATAGGTTTCGGGGACAAAATTTTTGTTTTCCAGGTATCGTGCACAAATCATGGCCAGCGTGGGGGTTTGCACCCTGCCTAATGACAGCACCGCCCTATTGCCCGATGCCAGGCTTAATGCCTGCGTTGCATTCATGCCTACCAACCAGTCTGACTGTGAGCGGCAATGCGCCGAATAGAACAGGGTATCATAATCCGTACCTGGTTTGAGATTACGGAAACCGTCTTTAATAGCCGCATCTGTTTGCGATGATATCCATAGCCTTTTAAACGGCTTTTTACATTTAAGATGATAATAGATGTATCTGAAGATAAGCTCGCCTTCGCGCCCGGCATCCGTTGCAACAATAATTTCGCTGGCTTCCTCAAACAACGACCGGATAATATCAAGTTGCTTCCGTGCTGCAGGATCATCAACCACGCCATCCCTGGTTTTGGTTTTGCGTACTGATAGTTTGAATTTTGAGGGCAGCATGGGCAGGTTTTGAACGTTCCAGCCGTAGTAACCATATTCTTGCGGCGGTGCCAGTTGCAGTAAGTGGCCAAATGCCCAGGTGAAGGTATAACCTTTGCCTTCAATGTATCCTTCGCGTTTGGTGGTGGCACCAAATACCCGGGCAATTTCGCGGGCAACAGACGGCTTTTCGGCAATGATCACTTTCATAGTACAGCCCCGAAACTACCTAAACGCGCAGGCTGAGGCAACAAGTGTTGAAAAGTTAAGTCTGCATGATTGAAAAATTTAAACCCACCCACGCAAAAAATCAGCAAAAACATCCCTGTACTGCTCACTTACATGTACAGTGATGCCTGCCACCTGCAAAGAGTTTTTCGTAACGGCTTTTACCTTATCAAGCGCAACAATGTACGAACGATGAAGCCTTTTAAATTTATCAGTGGGCAACTTCTCCTCAAGGTTTTTTAAACTGGTGAGCGTAAGAATAGGTTTGGCTTCGTTATCAAGGTACACTTTTACGTAATCTTTAAGTCCCTCTATGTATAAAATACGATCGGTATCAACCTTTACCAGTTGATATTCAACTTTTAAGTAGATATAGTTCTTTTCTACCTGATTACTTGCCATTTGCACTACGGGGCTGATCTTCTGTTCTTCAAACATCGAAAAATATTCGAATGCCTTTGCCGCAGCCCGTGAGAAATCTGCAAAATTAAATGGCTTTAGAAGGTAATCCAAAGCGCCAACTTTGTAGCCTTCGAGGGCATACTGGTCATATGCAGTTGTAAATATTATCCTGCGGTCTTTCCTGCTTGTACCCTGGTCTATGATCTTGGCAAGCTCCATCCCGCTCAGGTCGGCCATGCGGATGTCTAAGAATAGTAATTGTATGTCGGGATTTTCCTGAAGTATTCTTAGGGCAGCAATGGCGCTTGTGCATTTGTCCACAAGTTGCAAAAAGGGTGTTTGCTCAATATACGATGCTACAAGATTGAGTGCAATAGGCTCGTCATCTACTGCAATACATTTAATGATCATTGCAACTCAAGTTTAAGTTTAACCACAAATTCCCGGGCGTCTTCGTTCTTATCTATTTGCAAGGAATATTTATTGGGATATAAAAGATCAAGCCTGCGTTTGGTATTCTTTAAGCCAATGCCGTTGCTTTCTTCCTTATCCTCCGGCTGTTCGTTAAATAACGAGTTGCGGATCTCAAACATCAACTCTTTATCTATCTGAACAAGTTCGATGTAAATGTAGCTTGGATAAAGAGAGCTTACACCGTGCTTAAATGCATTTTCAATATAAGGCAAAAAAAGCATGGGAGATAACCTGGTATCAGTAGGATTTGAGGGCTTTTCAAATATGACTTGCACACTCTCGGGTAAGCGCAATTGCATCAGCTTGATATAATCACTTATAAAGGCTATCTCTTTAGTTAGCGTGGTTTGATCGTGCTTGGTTTCATAAAGCACATAACGCATCATGTGTGAAAGTGTATAAACCGACTCTTGGGCAGCATTGGCGTTGTTACTGCCAATGAGTGCGTAAATGGTATTTAATACGTTAAAGAAAAAATGTGGGTTGATCTGTGTTTTTAGAAAAGATAGTTCTGAGATCACCTTTTCCTGCTCCAGTGCTTGTTCCCTGATTTTATCTGCCTGAAAACGACGCACTACAGCGGCAATTGTACCAATACCTATTAAAAGTAATGTAACAACCAGTGTGATAAAACTACCTAAATGCGGCGTTCCATGCTGCTTTTTACCGAAAGTTTTATCCATAGCTTGTTGCAGGTGCAGCGTTTCATCAAGTTTAGTATCTAACCACACCACCCCTATCATCAAGGCTATCACGATAATGATAGATAACAATATTTGCCCTTTAAAAATAACTTTAGGAGCAAGCACTTGACCGCTTAAAAAGAACACCCCGCTCCAAATGGCAAAACCAAAGCCTTGTTTAACCCAAAACTGAACAGGAAACTTTACCGGGTATATAAGTGGCGTACAAACAAAGGCCAGCAAAAATACCATCACCCAAAACTGGGGCGATACAAATAGTTTGGTGTACCGGCGCGATGTCATCAAATAGTGAAGCTAATAATTGGTAAAGACTAATATATATAAAAAATGCGCCCCGATCTCACCCAAGGCGCATAATCAACTAAAGTGTAGCTCAATCTCATGTTTGAAGCAGCACCACAGCGACAAAAGAGCAATTATGCCACGGTATCGGCAATCATAATCGACGAAAGGCCTCTAATAATAGATAAACGGTAAAAATTGATAGATGGCGGTAAAAAGCATTGCGCAGCAGCCGAATTTAACGGTTGTAGAGAGAAAAAAAGCAATCCTATCTACTTATGTAACACACTCGTCTATCGCGTTTTACAGATCCGTTATTGCTATGTTTCTTTGTTTAACAAATCATAGAAAACAAAAATTTTAAAGCATAACATCATGAAAAAGTCAATCGTAATTACAGCATTATTTTCAGTATTAGGTTTAGGTACTCTATTTGCAAACGCTGCACCTGCTAAAACCAACGGCAACGACATAGATAAAGCAGTTGTGATCAATGGGCTAACATCTAAAATGGTAGTTACTGTATCTGTTACTGACAACCTTGAGAAAGAACCGATGGTGCAGATAAATGATAGTGAGGGTAACAACCTATTTAAGAAAGCCATATCATCAAAAACCGGGGAAACAAAAGCATTCAACATTTCTAACCTGGAATTGGGTGATTACACATTGATTGTAACTACCGGCAAACAAAGTATAGAAAAGCAGGTGCGCGTACTTGACCTGGATGGAAAAAAATCTTATTTCATTTTTGAATAAAACCCCTCAAATAAATGATCAAGACCGGCCATGTGCCGGTCTTTTTTTGTTTGTGAAATTTTGATCAGGCAGTTACAAGTTCTTTATGATTAATGTTCAGCTGCAAGTTTTGGCATGACATTGGCAAATGTTTCGATATATCAGCCGATGCTTTTAGGAACTACCCCTTCCTTTACCGAATGAGATACTTCTAAAATCAAGTGCATCAGCATGATAGTAAATTACACCGAACAAGGCTGGGAAATTATTTCACAACGCGCGCACGGGCTGCTTGCAGCTTCTGTAGCACAGCAATGGCAACACAGTGTTAGAACCAGCAGATGGATTGAAACACTTATAGCTATTGCAGAACATGATGACGCACAGGTAGAATTAGCGCAATCCGACTTGCTTACCCCAGATGGTGGCCCGCTTAACTTTGCCATGCGAAAAATGGACCTGCAGCACTGCCAGGAAACCATTATAAGAGCTTACAACAAAAGCACCTATATCGCACTGATGAGTTCCCGGCATCTTGATTTTCTTTGCGATGATGCCGGTGCCAATAAAGAGATAAAGCAGTTTATAACCGAACAACAGAAGCAACGGAAAAAATGGATAAAAACTGTTGGTTTGACCGCAGAACAATTAGAACATGATTACCAACTTTTGGAGTGGTGCGATGCTCTTTCGCTGTTGCTATGCCAGAACCAGATACAGCCTGAAGGCCGCGCCATTGAGATAAGCAAAGGCCCTGATGGTGAGATGTACACTTTTACAGCCAACAATGATGGTTCGCTGGCCGTTTCTCCCTGGCCGTTCCACCAAGACGTGTTCGATATTTTCTGTGAGGCGAGAACCTTAAAACAACTTTCTTACAAAAACAATGAAGAGTTTAAAGCAGCCTACCAAAACTGCGAACCAATTATAAAAACCTGGACTTTTAAAAATCTTTACCAATGACCGATATGTTGATGAACGACGACCAGAATACAGTTGAAGTTAATAGTAATAACAAAGCAGCTGACTTGTACCCTTACCAGCAACGCGACTTAGATAAGCTGTTTGACCGCATCCAGCATAGAGATAAACAAGCGTGCTTGTTATACCAGTTACCCACAGGTGGCGGAAAGACAAGAGTTTTCGCAGAGATAGCAAAACGATTTATAGCTGATTATCAACAAAACGTAGTGGTGCTCACTCACCGCATTGAGCTTTGTAACCAGACATCAAACGTTTTAAAAAAATTAGGCGTTAACAATAAGACCATCAACAGCACGGTGAAACGCTTGCCTAAAGTTACCGCAGCAACATGTTACGTAGCAATGGTGGAGACCTTGAGGAACCGCATTAAGGATGGCATAGTTAACCCGGCAACTGTAGGATTGGTTATAATTGATGAAGCCCACCATAATTCCTTTCAAAAGCTTTTAGGCAAATTCACCAATGCAATGGTAATTGGGGTAACGGCTACGCCTTTCAGTTCAAATGCTGATATGCCCATGTATAAAACGTACCAGGAATTGATTGTTGGTGAGACCATCAACGACTTAATATCCGGCGGCTTTTTAGCCAAACCAAGCAATTGGCGTTACGATGTCGAGCTTAATTCGTTGGCAACAGGTATTAACGGCGATTTCACCATAAGCACTTCAGATGCGCTCTACTCCTCTCCTGCCATGCTGGAACTGTTGTTGCACGCCTACGAATCGCATAGCAAAAACAAGAAAACACTCATTTTTAACAACGGTATATTTACTTCGCGAAATGTTTGCAAGTATTTTGAAGATGCCGGGTATGCAATAAAGCACCTGGATAACCACACATCCTCTACGGAACGGGCGGAGATATTGCAATGGTTCAAGAAAACCAAAAATGCTATACTTACATCGGTTTCTATCCTTACAACCGGTTTTGACGAGCCAACCGTACAAACGGTAATCCTGAATCGCGCTACAACCTCTATCACCCTTTACCACCAGATGATAGGTCGCGGAGCGAGGCGGTTACCTAATAAAAAGACATTTTCAATTATTGACATGGGCAACAATACAGACCGATTTGGCGAGTGGCAGGCACCACTCGATTGGCAATTGATATTTGAGCGCCCCGAAGCTTTTGCGGAAAGCTTGCATACCCAGACCGCCGGCGAGGCACACGGTATATCTCCCGACTTGAGAGCTAAATTCCCAAACACTTTGCAGTTAAGCTTCGATATACAGCAAGCTTATCAACAGGCAATTGATGAAAACCAAAAAGGAAGCACCGTGATCAGAGAATCTGTAAGGCAGCATGCCATTATGTGTATGGAAAATAGCAACTCGGTAAGCGAAGCACTGGCTTTAACGGATGATTTGGAGAAAGAGATTGACTGGCGAATTAAACAATATGCAAAGTGCCTGGGCAAGGTTACTAAAAACTATACCGACTGGCTAAAGCAGGATTATAAAAACAAACTTAAAACCATGGTAACAAAGGTGATGCAAAAAAGAAACACCGTTGAACCAACTGCGCTATCAGCGTAATTAAAAGTTTAAGTTTAGAAACTTGGCAGCGGCGCTAAGCGTGCTTATCCAAACAATTTTGAAGTTAAGCGTTTTGATAATATGGTTGCAGCTTTTACCAGATATTTCCTGTCACTTTCGTTTTTAGTTTTCTACTCTGCTTTAAGTTTTAGTCAGGATCAAAAAACAGATACCATCCGGAGCCGCAAAGATTCGTTAAGGAATGTTGCATTAGAAAAGCAATCAACTGAACTTCAGCAATTAAAGGCTGCACACGAAGAAGATTCACTGCGAAAAATTCAGCTTCAATCAGAATTAAATTCCCTTAAATCAACAGATAACCTAAAAAAATCTGAATTACTTAAACAGCTTACCGAGATCCGTACGGCAGATTCGCTTAGAAAGGCTAAACAAAAAAAACAAATAGACTCCCTAAAAACCTTTGTAAAGGGTTTCCCTGTTAAGCCATTCCTGGATACACTCTTTATAGTTTATAGTAAACAAGGAAGCTTTACTCCTGCGGAACGCGCGAAAGCTATTTCTGAACGTATCGTTAGGCTATATGAAGATTTTGGTTTTAAACCAGACTCCCTTCAACTGAATAAATCACAAACCACCGTTGACCTGGTATATCAGGACATTATAGTAACATCTGTTACAGAAGAAGATGCCTTATGGTTCAATAGTACACCGATACAGCTTGCAAACAAGTACAAGGCCGTCATAAATAAAGCAGTAATTGATTATCGTAACGAAACAAGTTGGGAAACGTTGACAAAAGAGATCGCACTTTCAATGTTGGTGATAGCCTCCTGGCTGGTTATCGTTGTTCTGTTAAGCAAACTGTTCAGGCGATTAGAAAATAAAGTAAAAAGCCTCGAAGGATCGGTTATAAAAGGGATACACATTAGGAGATATGAGCTTTTTGACAGTAAACGGGAAGTTGCTGTTTTGATCAATGTACTTACTGCTTTAAAATGGATACTGATACTGATCACCATTTACGTCGCACTGCCTGTGATTTTCAGGATTTTTCCGTGGACGCATAATTTTTCTGAAACACTTATCAGCTACGCAACAGACCCGTTAAAGAAAATCATGCACGCTGTTTGGGCATACCTCCCTAACCTGATCACCATAATTATTCTCATTGTAGTATTTCGGTATGTTATACGCTTTTTCCATTTTTTGAAGGTTGAAGTAGAACGCGGTGCATTAAAGATCCCAGGGTTCTATTCAGATTGGGCAAATCCTACCTATCAGATCATCAGGATATTGATTCTCGCTTTTATGCTGATCGTGATATTTCCGTACATGCCCGGTTCAGACTCGCCCATTTTAAGGGTGTATCAGTTTTTGTAGGTGTGCTGTTTACGTTTGGTTCGGCCGGTGCATTAGGTAATGTCGTAGCCGGATTGGTACTTACCTATATGAGAGCTTTTAAAATTGGTGACCGCGTAAAAATTGGTGAGGTTAGCGGAGACATTATAGAGAAATCGTTATTGGTAACGCGCTTACGTACCATAAAAAACGAGATAATATCTGTGCCTAATTCCACTGTAATGAACAGCCATACCGTTAATTACAGCAGTGAAGCTAAAGACAAAGGCTTGATCTTACACACGATAGTGACGATTGGATACGATGTTGATTGGCGGGAAGTTTATAAATTATTGAAAAAAGCAGCCTCGATGGTAGATCTACTTGAGGCTGAACCGGAACCTTTTGTTTTTCAGGTAAGCCTTGACGATTATTTTGTAAGCTATCAACTAAACGCTTATACAAAACACCCAAATAAGCAAGCAGGAATATATTCCAGACTGTACGAATGTATACAGGACACTTTTCATGAAGCAGGCATCGAGATCATGTCTCCTCATTTTTATGCCCTGCGCGATGGACAAAAAATTAATATTCCGGAGGGCAAAGTAAAATCAAAGGATTAATCTGTAACACAAAGCGCGTAAATTTAATTTTGCTTAGTCCAAACCAGTTTTTCAGTGTCGTATCCGAGCTCTTTGGCTTTATTAAGATACCTTGTAATTACATTTTTAGGCATAGTTTTGTCTCTTGATAACAGCCACAGATACTTAAGATTATTGCCGGCAATTAAAACATAACGATAGTTTTCGTCGATCTCAATAACATTGTAACCGGCATAGAAAGGTCCAAAGAATGATACCTTCAATCTTCCTTCATTCACCGGGCCAACTGGTTTAGCCTTTCCTATACTTTCCTTCCACTTTTTATCCTTAAAATTATACCCGCGGTTATCTACTTTGATACTGCCGTCATCATTTTTTGAGTAAGTGGCTGTTACGTGATCGAGATTTTTCTAGAATTTAAAATCCATACGAGCGATCTCATACCATCTACCTAAGTACTTCTCCTGATCAAACGGCTTAACCGCATGAGCGCCCCGAGGGATGGAAACACATGAAGAGAGCTTAACAACAATAACAGCAGCGCCTGCAATGCCTGCCAACAGTAATAGCTGATTTTTCATCCTTAAAGCGTATTGGCAAAACTGCACAGTTCGTTAAAAACAGGCTCAGGTATTGTGTTCGTATTTAACGACCGCCAATTGCCACCTTCTTTAACTAACGAATATTCAACGCCTGTGTGCTGGTTCTTAAAACGATAAACCAATCTTCCGTTTTGGTTATTGATCTTTTCTTTAAGTACGCAGGTTTGCATTTCTCCGTTATCTGCTTTAATAGTGGTGCTTATTTCTGTTGCCATGGCATCTGCTGGTATTAATTATTTGAGCTTATTAATAAGCAACAACATTGAGCAAGATTGTTTTACCAAAGATTTTTTTTAACATATACTGGCTCAGAGTTTGCTTTTAGATTAAGTATGACCATACAATTTGAAGCGACAACGCAGCAGGTAAAGCAATTACTTAACGCCATTAACGGCGTTGACGGTTTGGATGATGTCCGCACCGCTATTGCTAACAATCTGGCAGACGACGACAGTCAAAAAGGCGAACTACCGGCAGAAGGTGATAACGCCGTGATCAAAAGAAGTGAATAGAATAACAAGATTCCTATTTCAGTGAGTTAACCAGCCTACTTATCTCACGAGAAGTAATCACAAAACTGTGGTAACTTTTCATCAATTACCATCCCAATCCGGGGAATTATTCTGCATGGAAAACTTGTGTTGATGGCTTATTATCCTTGCTTATCAACTTTCATTGCTTCTGCAAGTAAAAAAACATTGGTTTTTCTTCTGTGAACCATCGATTTACAACTTTTAGGACTTGCTTTCTCAATGCGATTTGTTCTTGGGCATTTGTTTTGTTTTTAGGTTTTAACCCTTTAATTGCAGATACAATGCTTAAGCTAATCAAGCCGATATTGTTATCATTTATTGGAATTAGTTTTTGTATTTCTGCATTAGGCGGAACTGGTTGTTTGTTATTTGGTAACACAGTTTATCCGAATATAAATAATCCCTCAGTTAATCCCTCAACATCAAATGCCTGGTACAAAAATACAGGTGCATTTGCTCGGAGAACTTACACTGGCGACCCTCAATGTGGAGTATTATATTCTCAATTAAATTTTGTGAGTCCTTATAAAGCTTGTGACGTAGTAGGAGTCGGAAATTATGGCGGTGTTGTAACTTGGTTAGATAGTAATAATACTTGTAACGTCCCATTAGATAACCACATTACGCTTTTATTTATCTTTTGTGGATTTCTAAGTTACCGAGTTTTTAAAAATCGCTTCGATCTGGCTTTATAATTCATCTGATTTAACAATATGTTATTGTTACACCATTATCAATCGAGGTACAAAGGTGGTTATATTTCAATCGTATTTTTATTTTCAATAAAAATCATATAGTACACAATTTAGAAGCTCAATAACATTAGATTGATCTTAATTCTGCTTTTGAAAACCTTGATAAAACTACAAAAGCCAAAACGAGAAAAATGCAATTGACATAGTCATCCAATGGGCAAAAGGCTGTGACGTAATTTCGATACTTGCCGTTCCCCAAAACAGTCCCACCCGCAGAAGCAACAACTAAGCAATCTGTATTACTATTTCCGGAGATAATATAAACGGGAGTTGTTGCCGTTGAACCAACCGGACAATTGGTAGCGCCGGCGCCAGAAAGTAAAAATACATTAGTTAAGGGTATATTGTTGATATATATAGTACTAAGACTTGCTATATAACACCCCTGCCCTGATTGAGCCTTAGATTTGAATGGTTGTAAAACCAAAGCAAATAACAGGATAATGGTTATTTTGATAACCCGTAGGCGTGTCATCTTCTCTAAATTAACTATCTAACAATGCATTTGAGGATATTAACCCTCAGTTACAAAGGATGGCCAAAATCTCTTGACATGAAAGCGGAACAACAGTTAGAGAATACAGTTAACAGTTGCACATCAAGTAGCTAATTAAGAAATATAATAAGAGAAAACGGGAAAGGCTGCCTGTAAAGGGATAACAGGAAAGAAGAACAAAATAAAGTGTGTTAGGAAGGTGAGTTATCACCTACAGCAAAGCAAACCGTTTCAATTGCTTTTGCTATCTCTAAAAAGTTCCAGTTTTGTATATGTTCTGAGGAATTGGAACCGTAGGTTTTAAGGAGATGTTTGGAAGACGTGAGATTTTTTAGCTTTTCAGACAGATCGTTGATATCCCCGCTTTTGAAAAGTAAACCATTGTAACCGGGTTCTACCAAATCTACAGCACACCCCACTTTGTCAGACACAAGTATTGCTTTGCTACATGCCATCGCTTCGTTTACAGCCAGTCCCCAGGTTTCACCCGGCCCCTGGGATGGCAGACAAAACAGGTCACAGCTTTGATAAATAATTGGCATATCGGCCTGGTTAGTAAACCCTATGAAATGAACATTTTTCATGGAAGATGAGTCTTTAACAATGGTTTCCTTTAGCTCTCCGTCACCAACAAAAAGCAAATGCACTTTTGGATTATTGAGAGTTGAAAAAGCCTTTAGGAGCAACGTCGGGCTCTTTTTGGGCTCAAGTTTACCGGCAAATAATAGAAGTATGTCAGACTCTTGGATATTTAGACCAGATCGTAAGGCTTCAACTTCTGCAGATCTTTGTTCAGCAAACCTTTCGTTGTCTATCGCGTGAGGAGCAAAAATCAATTGCTTATCTTTCATACCGTACTTTTTAAAATAAGCTTTATTGTTAGTGCCATTGTATAAGGCATAATCAACATGACCATACACCCATTTTAGGAAGACATGACGCAAAATTGATTTTATAAGGCCTTGTTTATCAAGTAGCGTAGAATCCCCGCGAAATATAACGGACACTTTTCCTTTGAAATACCTGAGACTTTTAAGATGACTGTAGTAAGACCAACCATAAATGAGCAAGGCGCTCGGGTTGAAGTTTTCGAGGCTGGTCAGCAAGTCGGGATTTATTATTCCGTTAAAATGATCAGAACCAGGTTTCTTAGAGGTATTTGTTACAAATTCGTAACTATATCCTTCCAGTATGGGAATGTCCCAATTAACTTTTTGGCCAAAGCCTGGGTCAATTTCGTTGGCTATTTTCCCGAGTGTATAAAACACCTTGATCTCTACTTGCTGCCTCTGATTTAAGAGCTTGAAAACCGGCGCATAATACTGTATGGGGTGTGTAGTAATTACAGCTAATCTTATCAACTTGTTGCGTTAGCTTTGTGGTTAATCACTTGATCAAACAGTATAGTTTGTTTTTTTGTGAGAGCCTTTGCGCTGTAGGCTTCAGTGACATCTTCCGGATAATCGGGAACCGTATTTGCATTTTCGATCATGCTAACTAAGAAATTCTTGACGTTCTCTTCAATGTTTTTATCCTTATCAAACATGTAAGTGTCCTTTATTCGAAATTTAGTAAGTAATTCGATCGCCGGGCTATTAGAATTAAAAATTGCTAATAAAGGCTTCTTGGCGAATAAAAAAGGTAAGAGTTTGGACGCTACATAAGCTGGATCATCCGAGCCGGGTACAAAAAGCGCATCAGCATTATCTAAAGCCGCTAAAGCCTCGTAATAACCTACACGATCAGTAATCTCCACTACCGTTTCACTCAAACCATATTGTTCAGCTAATGGTGTAATGGTGAGAGTACCGGCACCTTTCGGTGCATAACTTGTTCCTATGAAATGCAACTTAAGTATCTTAGTATAATGAGGATAAGTTACAAAAAGTTGTTTTACAGCTTCAAAAACTAAATTAATTGCTTTGTGCATATCATGTCCTCCGCGGCCTACGTAAACTAAATTTCTGAAACGTTTATCAAAAAGTTGGGGAAAACGATGCTGATTCTCAAAAGCTATTTGCCTGTCGATTTCACTTGCCCCAAAGATCACTGTAGCAGTGGGGATATTTATTACCTCCGGGTATCGTGCTTTTAAATCTGCAATATACTTTGCAGATACGCTTATCAATCCGTCCGCATTTTTTACAGATATGGGTTCAAGATATTTGTTAAGCCTATAAGAAAACCAGTGCTTGCGTGGTAGTTCACTTTTAGGTTTGTCATCATAATAAGTGGAAAACCACGGATCTTGAAAGTCAATAACGTATGGTATTCCAAGCTTCTTTTTCCATAAAGCGCCCAACACACACACCGGAAATTGAGTGGTAGAAAAATAGATCAAATCAAAATTTTCTCTGCTTAACAGCTCATTAACCTTTTTATAATAATAATAAAGCGAGCGAAGCGCGATGCTACCTAACCCAAGCTTGGACGTTATTTTTTTGTCAAAAGCCCTAACATAGTGCACTGGGAAATCATTTGGAAGAGATTTTTCTAAAAGATCATCTTTAGATTGTTCTGAATATTTTGGCGCTACTGTAACCACTGTAGGCAACCAATCAAATTCCTTAAAATAAGGCAGGCTCATTCTCACCCTATGTATATCAGCAGCGTTACTAGGTGGAAAGTAAGGTGATATAATTAGCAGACGCCTCAAGCACTAAGATTTTTTTGTATAACATTAATAAATTTTTGGCTCTCGATTTCCCAGTTCAGTTCATCAATACTAAACGCCAGGGAGCGCTTCTTGGCATTTGCTAATTTCTCCCGGTTATTATGGTATTTTGATATAAATTCTGCCAGCTGGTGTTCATCAGAATACAGCTCTCCTATACCACTGTGTGCTTCAAAGAATTTTTTTTGGGCCGAAGTATTACTGGCAAAAACAGCCAAACCGCTTTGTAGGTAAGTGAAAAGCTTATTAGTAAGGCAGATATCCCTGTTTGCAGGTACTTTAGGTTCTGCTGCAAATCCAACATCAAATTTACTGGCAAGCCTAAACACATCATCGGAAGAAACGGTTTTATGAAATTCAATATTACAATATTCCAAGTCGGCATTACTAATTAGAATTTCGGCGTAGCTGTGCGAAATTTGTCCAAGCAAATGCAGATTAACCGCTGTTTTACTAATATTAATGGCTTCAATTATTGTTTCAAGCCCGCGCCCCGGGCCAATGGTTTGTGAAAACCAAAATAATTGCAGAACATCGCCAGCCCTCTCGTTTTTGCTTGCGTATCGTATTTTAGGAAACACATTTAATACCGTGGTGACTTCCGCACTATATAAAGAAGTGTATCGTTCTGAAATCAATGGACTTGAAGCGGTGAGATAGGCCACCTTTGGTATAAACATATTTTCAATTGCTATGGTCAACTTCCTCTTTTCATTATTTAGCTCATCGGTAGTTTCGTTACGATGAAAATCTTCGGCATCAAAACCGCATTTCGCTCTATTTTTTTTTGCTGCATAGGCAGCAACAGGTAAGGCCCCAAGGTTATGGGCTATGTAGAGATCTGCTTTTGAAGTTACAGCCTTTTTAACTTGCCAAAATAAATTGCGGTTAACTTTCAGTGCCAGGCTTAGTGACAGCAAGGACAATAGCGTACCCAGTAGCCTGTTTATTCTTGATGAAATAGTGATTCCCGTCCAGTCAAGTTTATCGTAAGTCCAGTTGGGGTGGCTGTTTAGGATATTTTCATCAAACGGAATTTGTGAAGCAACATATTGAGTAAAAATTATATGAACTTGCATCCCAAGACTTGATAAAGCAATGGCTTCTTTTACTAATCGGGGATTAGTAGATATATGGCCCGGCGTAATCAGACAAATTTTTTTCGGCGATGAATCAAACACATCCATTACCAATATCAGCGGACAGTTGATTTATAAAGGAACACAACTTATCTCCATAGGCATCCCAGGTAAACTTTTTAGCCTTCAGAACCGCCTTTGCCGACATATCTTTAAGCACCTCAGGATTCTTATACAGAAAAGAGATCTTTTCAGCCAGCAAAATGTGATCGCGTATAGGCACTACAAATCCATCACTCCCTTCCTGTACTATAGAATCGCCGCCAGAATTTGTTGTGCAAATAAGAGGTAACCCGCAAGCCATCGCCTCTAATTGCACAAGTGCCATACCTTCGTCAAGGCTGGGGAAAACAAAAGCAGAAGCACTGTTATAATATTTAGATAGTTCTTTTTGCTCAACCCGACCGACGTAAGTGAAAAGGTGCTTGTAGATGTCAAAAATAGGCCTAAAGCTTTCTTCAACTGTCCCTATAAGCAAACATTTCAGAGGTTGGGTTTTGTGTATAAGCTCTAATGCTTTAAATAAATAGATAAGTCCTTTTCTGACCCCTATAGTACCCACAAATAGAATTGAAAACTCCGGTTTCTCCTCTTGGTAATGGTTAAACAAAGTTAAATTAACACCATACGGTATAATCACACATTTTTCCCTTGGTAGATTATTTTTAATGAATGTTTCGGCAACATAGTTAGATGGGCAAAGTATGTAATCTGCCAGTTTCACTTCTTGCAGTTCTCTATTGATAATAAAACTCGGAGTGGGATCAGGGAATTCTAACCCAAGCATACTGTACTCTTCTTGCAGAAGCTTGTTTTGTTCGAGATTACAAGAGCCGGATTCTTCAACTATCGCTATACCTTGAGCCTTTTGAATAGCCCTAATTGTGTGCAAGCCAGACCACGACCAAGTTATTGAAATGTTAGCTTTCCTTAAATTTTTTGATGCGTAGTAGTCAAACAAAGCTGGTAATCTGTACTCGATGCTTCGGGCCAGCCACCTGCCTACGGTACCTGCCTTCTTTAAAAAATAAGGCAATACAAATATCGGAGTAAGAAACTTTAATTTCTCTGCCGGGATGTTAGTCCGATTAACATACCTCGACCTTGGGTGAGAGGTTATAGCTTTTTCTAATAAACCGTATTTGTAAAGCTGTTCGGCAACATAATCTGAATGGAATTTTGTGCCACAGGTTATTACAACACGCGCTTTACTACTCATAGGTTATTATTAACTATCCATTGACTGATAGCTCTATCACTATAATTGAGGGATTGATGCATCAATTAATTGCTCGTAAAGATCAAGATAATTTGATGCAATAATTTCTGAAGAAAATCTATTTTCCACTGTTGCTCTTACAGCTTTTCTGTCTATTGAATTTAAAAGCGATATTTTTTTAATGAGTTCATTCATTGTATCTCCGATAAAACCGGTTAACCCGGAAATTACCACTTCAGGCACAGCTCCTCTGTTCAATGCTACAACAGGTGTACCGCATGCCATTGCCTCAATCATAACGATACCGAAAGGTTCATTCCAAAGTATGGGCATTAACAACGCCATAGCTTTCCCTAAAAGTTCATTTTTTTGCAGGTCATTTACTGCGCCAACGTATTGAATTTGATCACCCAAAAAGGGTTTTATCATGGTCTCAAAATAGGTACGATGCTCAGTGGGTACATTTCCGGCAAGTATAAGTTTTTTGCCTGTTGCCTGTGCTATTTCAACAGCAATGTGCGGGCCCTTAATAGGTTCTATACGGCCTAAGAAAACAAAAGGGGCATCTGCATTAGTATCATATTTCGGCACGTATTTTTCAACATCTACACAATTGTATATGGTATATGCCGGCGCTAAGGGCGCTATTTTATCTGCGATGTAGTTGCTGCATCCTGTAAAGCTCAAGCTCCCTGATCTCGATAATGTTGAAACTTTTTTTATTTGGCTTAAAGTAGGTTCGCGCTGGTAGCTCATTAATTTGGGGATGCGCAGTGGTAGTAAAGGCAGTAAATACGCCAACCTGCCGAAACTGTGTACTATATCAACCTTATTTGTTAATAGGTATTTATTGATGGTACAGGCGTTTGATAGATGGTTTTTTAAACCGCTCTTATCTGTCTTATACGGAATCAGTTTACAATTAATATTAGAATTTTCATGAGCGAATAAGGTAACTTCGTGACCGCGATTTACCAGTTCGGCGATCAGGATATCTATTATTCGTTCAATACCACCGTAAAGTTCAGGTGGTACTGGTATGAATGGATCGGCAGTTATGGCGATTTTCACGTTAAAAGTGTAGATCTTATCCGTTGTAGCGTTTTAACTATTTTCCATCCTAAGAATGGTAATAGCAATTCAGACAAACCGCCTGTTGGGAATTTTACCGTTGGCGCTGGCAATGACGAAAGATGAACATTTGCTTGGGCAGCCAAATCTTGTTGATGTGGGTATATTTCATAGATGAAAAGCTTCCATAAGTTTGCACAAACTTGCTTCGCCTTCAGATCCGTTCTAGTTTTAAGGAATCTATCTATGCCCTTATTTAATGACTTGTAGGCTGATCGATAAGCCTGTTCTGATTTAGCGCTTGAAAGTGTATTACCATTGCCAGAGCGGTAATATAAAATAGAATCAGGGCAAAAAACAACGCTTTTAGCTTCGAGTATTGTTCTTGTAAAATATTCAAAATCATCAATCAATGATAAGCTTTCATCCCAAAGGCCCGCTTTTTCGACTAATTGCCGCGGGATAAGAAAAATACCTGGGTTAGTCATTGATTGTCCATTTTCCCATGATGTGCAAATCCACTTAGTCGGCTCAAGGGTTTGCCAACATTTTTCTATTGATAAATTAAATGTAGACAGATTGTTATCATAAAAACGACCCCATTTTCCGGATATAATGCTATCAGGATTTTTTAACCCCAATTTCAATTGCGCTGCAATTGCTTCATCGTTTAAAAGATCATCACCATCTAAAAATTTAATAAATTGGCCTTTGGCATTTTTGTATCCTACATTTCGTGAAGCAGCGGCACCTTCTTTTTTTTCATTTCTTATCAATCTCACCGGGCCGCCTTTTGCGATATCCTGAACTATTTTATCCGTATCATCTTTTGAATTGTCACTTATAACGATAACTTCTATTTGCTGATAGCTTTGTGACAATACCGAGCGGATGGTGTCTCCGATATATTTTTCCCCATTAAAAACCGGTATTATTATCGATACAAGTGGAGCGTTTAAGCTATCGATTTCCATGCAAGCTTGTAGTACCATTCTTTAGATTGGGCAACGTAATGGTGCAAAGCACTCGTTAGCTGCCTAACTTCCTGCTCGCAGGGCATAACCATATACACAGATGGGTCTGCAATAATTATATCCTCACCAGCCACAATCATAGCGCTTAACGCCTGCTCGAGCAGATAGGATGTTCCCTCTTTTTTTTCTAATTCTGCAATCCAATTTTCCAACGCATCCCAATTGATCTTCTTACTATTTAAGCCAATTACACCCACATTTAAGTTAGGGGTTATGCGCTTGCCTGTAAGTTCTTCCATCAAATTGAAGGAGTAATGATAGGACGTTATCGGGTCTTTCAGAAAAAAGGGCTTTGATGGATTATTGATCCAATCAAGCAGCTCTTTTGGATATTTAAAGAAGAGCATATCAGAATCAAGCACTAACTTCCAGTCGCCTGAGTGTATATGTACATCCGTTAATTTCTTCAAATGCGGATAGGTCTCTCTCTTGGCACGTATACGCGGGTAGCTCTGCCAAGGCAAACCGGCATCCAATAAAGCTTCTGTATCCGCGGCAGTAATAACAATTGATGACGGAAATTGCTTAATAATCTGTTTTTTTAACTTCTCATTTATCGAGCCATCATCAATAAACTTAGCGGTTATTCTAATTGTAGTGCAAACCTTTTGCAACGAATACAGGCAAAAAGCAGTTTGATACCAATACCTTTTACCTGTAAGGAAATAAACCTCATAAGTCGCTTTGTCCAAACCATTGACAATTTCGTTGATAGTTAAAGATCCGGCAATCATTTTACTTTGGCTACGGCGGATATCAACATAATTAAATATCCCTACTTCAAACAACTTCCGTAGAAAGCCTAACGGGCGATAATATAAATTATACAGCAGCGTTCCGGGTGACATTGGTGATTTTTTTACCAAAACTTATCGCTGGCAGCTCGATAAATTTAAACATGAGTTTAGCCAGGCAAACAATAACTGCGTACAGCGTTAAATCCCATACGATGTTTACCCAGACATTATTTTGTACGATGGATTGTTGTTTTACCACTCCAAGTATAAATATCCCTAAAGGAACATGGGTAAGGTAGATTGAATAAGAATAATCTCCTAAGGTACTTATCGGATTTGCTTTTAGGGGTTTGAAATTGTTGCTAACAATTAACACAGCTGTTATAATACATGTTATGGCTTCATAAGGTCGTATTTGAATGTAGAAAAGGCCCGACACGGAAATGGCTAATAAAAGTGCAGTTTGCCATAATTGTGTTTTTTCATTTAAAAGCCTGTAAGTCGCTACCCCCAAAGCAAAAGCAGGCCAATATTTAACAAAAAATAGTGGCCACATTTCATGTACGGGCAAAAAAAAGCCGGAAATAGATATAAATAAATAACTGTAAATGCGGTATTGATGTTTAGCAAACATTGAAATGAACACCAAGAAATAAAAGACAACTTCATACGTAAGTGTCCAATAAACCCAATTCATTATCGGGACATCAAACAATGGAGTAGTCGAAAGGGTAATTGTAGCTAAAATTCCAGAGATATTCTTTGGCAATACCGCCACAGAGTTTGCCTTATTGACTATTAAACTTACAATCACACTTAGCCCCACCAAAAGTATGCTGAACCAATATGGTGGAAATATTCGGCATATACGGCGTACCAGAAAATCGCGAGGCGTTTTTGACCTTAGTGCTGAAAGGTAAACGCAATAGCCACTTATTACAAAAAAGATGGCAACACCTACATAGCCTATTTTTAAAAAAGAGCGATACCAGTTGGCAATGTAAGGAATAGGTTCGTTGAAATGAAAAATAGCCACCCAGGTAGCGGCGACAAATCTCAAAAGATCTATTAAGTGATTTCGTTTATCCATCAGCTAAACTTTCAAAAGTGCCACAGGCTCCATGCCATTTAATAATATTAACCGGCGATTGCCAAACCTTGTATTTAAACCATGCTTTCACCTTCCTGAGTCTTACTGTCCATTGCGGTATCGTTTTAAAAGGGCATATTCCGTGATGTCGCAAAAGTGTAATCCATGATTTGTTACTTTCATAAGCCATCTGTTTGAGGTAAGCTGTTGAAATTCTATTTGTAGGTATCAAATGTTTAACTACCAGTTTTGGTATGTATGCAATTTCAAAATAGTTTTTAATTATCGTTAGCACGATGTCGTTATCTTCTCCTGAAGTAAGCGCCTTGCCTTTGCGCCCTAATGCTAATCTATCCGCGTTGTTTAACACCTCAAGATAGTAAGCTTTAAACGCTTTTTTGGTGATTACCATCCCCGTTCCAATCGGAGCTTTGTCTGGGTAATTTTGAAGCTTGTAATTATCTGAACGGTAATCTGAAATATAGATTTCATCACCATCATCTTTACAGCCCAAACTTATACCTGTTTTCCAAAACCAGGCTGGTGGTGTTGTTTCAAATACAGCGACGGATTTGCCGCCAAAACAACCTACTTGGGGGTTGCTTTGATAAAAATCCCAGCTGAGTTCAAGGTAGTTGTCAGCTAAAACATTATCGTCATCAACAAACACAATAAGCTCTGCTATGGAGTTTTTAAAACCTTTAAGGCGCGCGTGTGCTAAGCCCGCTTGTTCTTCTCGCATCACTTTTGCATTAGCATGCCAACTTAAATCCAATTCCTGTGTAAATTGGTTACTGCTTTTATTATCAATGATAAGTAACTCCCATTCGGTATTTACCAAAGTTTGATTTCTTAATGCCAGCAATACCTGTTCAAGATATTGTAACCGAGGATTGTAAGTACAAATGATAACTGATATTTTCAAGCTAATGATGGGCTTTGCTGAACTTGCAAATAAAATTGTTCCGTCATACTACCAATTACCTCAGCATTATAATTTGCAAGCACTTTTTTTCTTGCGGCTGTTCCTAATTTTAGCCTTAGCAAAGGGTTGCCAGCAAGAGCTAAGATTGCATTAGTAATAGCCGCCGGGGAATTAGGTTCAATCAGATATCCGTCCTTCAAATGATCTATCATCTCGGCCATACCGCCATTGTTTGTGCCTATAACTGCTCTACCTGCTGCCATTGCCTCAAGGCAAACATTAGGAAAGTTTTCCCAAAGGCTGGGAAATATGCAAAGATCAGATTCAGAAAATACGTTATGTAATTGTTGGTTTTCTATAAAGCCATCAAACTTAAGGTGCTTTTTATAACCATGGAGCCTTTTCTCCATTAACGATCTGACAGTTAAACTATCTTTGTAAGATGGTTGGTCGCTTCCAACAAAATGGAATATAATATTAGGGTTAACCTCAATAATCTGAGGAATAGCGGCAAGCAAGTAATAAATCCCTTTACGTTTCTCCAGCCGGCCCAAAAACAGCACTCTGCAAACATCTTTTTCTTGAGAAATATTCAAGCTATGTATTTCGGCCGGAGGTACATAGGGGTTTGGGATAATCGTAATTTCACGATGGCCCCATTTGTTGGCTACAATTTCGGCTAAGCTTTTAGATGGGCTGCTAACTTTATCGGCAAGAAGGTAAATCTCCTTTTCTATATCATGATTAAGTTGCTCTTTCCAATACAATTTTGGCATCCTACCCCGCACAATAGCACCTGTTATAAATCTTGCTTTTGTAGTGAAAGAAGGACTTGTAAAATTGAGTTGCTTTACAAGAAAACTGGGCGTATGAAGCTTAACCACAAGCGGTATTTTGAAGTGCTTTTTCTTAATCGATATGCCATCTGCACCATATTCAGCACTTTCTATTGCATCAAAGGGCTTTTCATCATTTGCTTGTTCAAAAAAAGGTATTACAGCTAATCTGAAAACGTCGATACTTTTTGCGGGCACCAAGTGCAAAACATAGTTCTTTAAGCTTTTAGTAGAGTAAGCTGTACCTGAGAATCCAGTAAAAACATGAATATCATGCCCTCTTTGAGCCATTATAGTTGCTACTTGATCCACATATGTGCCAATACCGCCTCCGCGTTGGCCTAAAGGATGTTCAAATGAAATGTATCCTAACCGCAATGTGAAATTGTATTGTTTAAAAAATATTGCGCAACAGCTTTGGGAGCCAAGTAGCGGTCATAAACGGCCTGATTATACTCTTTTATCTTTTCCCATTCATTGGGTGTTATTTCTTTTAAGATGCTTTCAATACTTTCCCACTCGGTATCATGGTTGTAATAAGCTTTAAACTCAGAAAGATCAAAATATGGCTCCAAAAGAGGCTTATCAATGAGTATCGGTATGCCTATCATTAAGCCAAATGTCATGATATTGCGCCAACCCCAATGGAATCCGGCTGCAAAAATCCCCAACCTGCTTTCGCTCAGCATTCTCTCGTAATCTTTTATCTCTCCACCCACTGTAAATGGAAAATCAGTTGCGTTTAATAATAGTGTACTGCTTCCATCCTCAATTACAGGCTCATGCCAATTAAGATGTGCGCTTATGCTATATTTTTCAGATAGATCGGCTAATTTTTTATGCAATTTTATACGGTGTAACGGCCAGCCCCACAGCGTATCTTTTAATACAACATCATATTTTAATGTACTTTCTCTTAAAGCCAACAGCTGACTGTAGCGGTTCTCAAACAGCTTGTAAGCAGGCAGCCAATAGTTAGTACCGGCATAAAATTTTTGAATGCGATATCTTAAATTGTTGATCTTAGTGGTTAAAGCCGGTATCGTTTCATTAGTGCTTAAGTTGGCAGCAATGGGTATAAAAGGTTTTATTTTGTGAAATTGATCTCCCAGATCATCAATTATTGTTTTGATCTTTTGCCGATACCACTTTAGATCGTTATCAGTTTGCCAGGAGTAAACTACCGGAAACTTTTTATGTACGTGTATTTCAGTATTGTAGCTCGCGGTGAAATAAATATCTGCTTCTCTTATCAAATAAGATAAATGAATAAAGGAATCTTCGCTATCAACCAGTATTTTTTTAAAGGTATTGCCATAACTAAGCGTTAGAAAAGAAATATGCCTGTGTGAGCCATTGGTTACAAACTCACTGTAACCGGCCACTAACGCCTGTTTAATATCCCTTTCTACATATCTTATTTTTTTTTTAATATGTAAATCCATTAAAGCATATCTCAGCAGATCGTTTCTGTTCTCATGATTGTGCCTGTACCAGCAAAAAACTGGGTTACCCAATATTAACCGGGAAACGAGTAAAACTTGCCAAAGGATTTTTGTAGTTGATAAAGCTTTCAGCCACGGTCAATGCCTCATCAATTACATGATGCATATCCAGATAGCGGTAAGTAGCCAACCTGCCAACAAAGGTTGTATTAAACTCAGATTGTGCCCTTTGCTTATAACGGGCAAGTATTGCTTTATCGGCAGGTAACGATTTAGGATAAAAAGGAATGTCATCACCTTCGGTTTCTTTACTAAATTCTTTAAAAAAAAGGCTCTTGTCATGATCTTCCCAAGGGGTAAAATGTTTGTGCTCATGTACCCTGGTGTAAGGCACATTTTTGTCGCAATAGTTTATAACAGGGTTACCCTGGTAATCGCTTCCATTATAAATGAAACGCTCAAAATAAATGGTACGATAGCCAAGCCTACCTTCGGCATATGAAAAATAGGCGTCAATGGCGCCTGTATAAAAAATGTAATGGTATTTTCCATTCCACTCCCGCTCGTAACGCGTATTTAATTCAACGGTAATGGCCGGATGATCCAGAATGTTTGATATCAAATTAGTATAGCCGTTTCTTGGTATTCCCTGATAATGAGTATGATAATAGTTATCGTCGTAGTTAAACCTTATGGGCAGCCTTTTTAAAACATCAGCAGAAAGTTCTCTGGGATGGCAACCCCATTGTTTAATTGTATAGTCGAGAAAAAACGTTTCATAAATTTTCTTTCCAAGCATTTTTAAGGCCTGTTCTTCAAAATTCCTTGGCTCTGCTATGGTTTTATCCCCTAATTGTGCTACAAATTCTTCTGCCTCACGAGGGTTGAAAGTTTTACCGAATAACTGGTTAATTGTTAACAGATTTATGGGTAGTGAAAACACACCAGCTCTTGTTACCGCCTTCACCCTGTTAGTGTAAGGCATAAACTCATCAAATTTGTTTACATATTGCCACACCTTCTCATTGCTGGTGTTAAAAATATGAGGGCCATAAACGTGCTCCATAACGTTAGTTTCATTATCACGCTTAGTATGACAATTGCCCGCAATGTGATTGCGTTCATCAACCACCAAAACATTATAATGTCCGCTATCTGCCAATTCCCGCGCAATAACTGATCCGGAAAAACCCGCGCCAACAACCAGAATGTTATGCATTAACTGAAGTTAAAGTTTTTTCCGCGTAACTTTCCATAGAAGACCCTAATAAAACGCGAAAGAAAACCATGGTCAAATTTCCGTATTAAAAGAATTGTGCTGATAAAGGTTTTTTTTGATATGGCATTGTTCTTTACCGCAGCCATAAGTAAAGCCAATCTTTCGTCAAGTGCTTTGTTATAAGCTATACTTTTGGTTACAGAGAAATTCTTGTGAATATGAGATAGAGTTTTTATCTGTTCCAGAAGTAATTTGTTAGTAAAACGGGATCTCGCGTTTAGATTGTGATTACGCTGATAGTTCAACGGCGAAGAACAATAGGCAATGTCAAATTTTTTTAAGACAGAAACATAAATATGCCAATCTCCGCAAATTTTGTAATCAATATCTTCCCATTTAATTTGAGAAAAGCAACGTTTATCGAATAGGACAGCGCTTGCGTTGGGTATGGTACACTGTACTGACAAAAATTCGGCAACTTCCTTTTCACCTTTGTTAAAAAAATCTTTTTCCCATTTTATCGGGTCTACACGTTTCATCCACCAATCGCTCTCGTCGTACACTACACCGTTTTGGTCAACCGGAAGCGATTTACAATAGGCCAATCCAATGTCCATCTCATTGCTTTCGAAAAGCGGCAACATCCTTTTTAGAAATTCAGGGTCAGCATAATCATCACTTTCTGCAATCCATATGTATTTACCCTGTGCTAAACTTATTCCTTTTTGCCACTGTTTAAATGTAGAGCCACTGTTCTGGCTATTAAATAATACCTTACTTATCTTAGGGTGGCCCTTATATCTTTCGATATTATCAACGCTATCATCCTTCGAAGCGTCGTCAAGTAAAATGATCTCGAAATTTTGATATGTTTGATTGAGTATACTTTCAATACGCTGAGTTAAAAAGGCAGCATGGTTGTAATTGGGTATAATAATAGAAACGAGCATTAAAAATCTTGGTAATTAGACTCTGAAAGTTTTAGCGACCAACTATTTGAAATGTTTGCTGTTTTAATGTAGTGCAACTGCTCATTTGTTAAAGTATCCGTACATTGATACCAACTTAAATGCCTTGCCAAATAGGGGCTTGCTGTCCTTATTCCTGATAAAAAATTCCTATGAATAAGATTATTATATGGTCTGTATAACGCGAATGTTGTATCTATATCGGCGTCGTAAAGACCCGGGGATATTTCTGTGGTCCAGTATTTCCTTTCCCAGTCAATTACTTTTTGTTTCAATTGATAATGTTCTGGTATATCATCAATTCTCAAACCGAAGCCAGCTTTAGTTACGCCGGGATGCTGATCTAATATATCTATAAATTTAGACATAAAATCATCCGGGCAATTTTCATCAGGAACAATGTCGGCATCAGTGACGGCATAATATCCCTCCGAAAATTTTTTATTAACAGTTGAAATGCGCCATAAAGCCATATGGCCGTAATTATAATTTAGCCTGATCACATTAGCATTCGTAGTACGGTAAAACGCAAGCAATGGCTCATAGTCTGAGTTATTGTCCAAAATATGAATATTATAATAGCCTCTGATAGTAAGGCTATTAATAAGCATCTCAACCGTATGCAACTGATTATAATTGATAATAATTATGGGTATTGTCTTAGGGGCTTTGATTTGAGCTTTTACTGTTGCACTTGTTTTTGCTTTTACGTTAAATATAGCATCCCTTATCACATTAAAACTGCTTGTTTTCTTTATTGTTCGCCTTAACATATTTACAGGATGTAAAAGTGTTTTATCTATGCCCAGTAGATATTTATCAGGTTTAATCGGGAATTGTTCTTTTTGTATGTCTGCACTATCAATTTTAGCTAATATCTTATTGATAGCATTAAGCTTTTTCTTACTTATAAAAAAAGTACCCCTCGGAAAAGCCCTATTAAATTGCCTTTCAAAAAAATATAAAAAAGATTTATACTGGTCATCAATGTTAAAAGGCTTTTCATACGAGTTATAAACGTCGGTACCTTTATCGTAAATACCGAGATCTATGGCACATTCTATGAGTAATTTATTATTTAAAGTCCTTAGCGTTTTACTGTAAATTACAATCCATTCCTCTAAAAATTTATTCCAATGATTTATAGTTTTGCTGTCATCGTGCATGCGGAATCGAGATAACGTTTTTTTTATGTAACGCATTTGACTGTTTAGTGCAAAGCGTATGAAAAGATCCACATCAAGGCAATAATGAAATTTTTCGTTTAACAAGCCTTGGTCATCAATTAGTTTTTTCCTGAAAAAGCATGAAGGTTGGGAATAGGGGAATTGCCCAAGTTGCTTCGCTTCGAAATCTTTTAAATCAATTTGATTTGTATAACTTTTTTTTTCAGTGAAAAACAAGCAGTCTCCAAATATGAAATTTACTGAGGGATTCTCCGCAAATATTTCCCCAATTAACAGTAAGGTTCCGTCCTCATATAAGTCATCTGAATTCAGCCACGTAACCACATCTCCGGTAGCTCTCAACAGCCCTTTATTTATCGCCTCGGCCTGGCCGTTGTCTTTTTCACTGCTCCAAAAGCTTATGTATTTATTATATTTTCTTATTATGTCCACAGATGCATCTGTGCTTCCCCCGTCAATAATTATAAATTCTAATTTTGGATAACCCTGGTTTATCACGGAAAGTATGGTTTCCTCCAGAAATTTGCCTTGATTAAAGGAGGGGGTGATGATTGAAATTTTAGGGTAGTTATGCCCCATCTTTTTTTGCTTCTTTTAAACGTGCATTAACAGCTTCAGGGTTTTTAGTTGCTATAAGATTTTGATATGGGTAATAGGCTTTAAGTTCAGAAAATTTAATGCTGTTGCTCTGAGGGTCAAACTCATACCACTTATACCCTTTATCAACTAAATAATTATACAACTCTTTACAACTGTAGCCAGCTCTAAACATGTTTTCTTCAGTAAATTCGATAAGAAATGTCGCTTTAAATAAATTGTTATCAAATAGTCGACGCATACCTTCAAATACCTTTATTTCCCATCCTTCAACATCAATTTTTATGAGAGAAATATGGCTTATCTCAATACTATAACTTTCAATAAATTCATCCAAAGTAACTACGGGTACAATTATTGAGTCTTTTACTTCGATATGTTTTAAATTAGCAAACGAGTTCCACGCATCATAACCATTAGCAGCTAAATTTAAATTAAGCTCGCCTGCTTGGTTCGATAACCCTACAGGCTCTATATTTACACAATCCACCAATTTGTTTAAAGCAACATTTTCGCGTAACCTTTTAACTGTTGCTGGAGTGGGCTCAAATGCATACACTTTACCTGTTCCGTTTAGAGTGTGAGCAGCAAATAATGTATGCATGCCAATGTTTGCACCAACATCAAAAAATATATCTCCCTGCTTTATGAAGCGACTAATGAATAGTTCTTCATCATGCTCAAATCCCTCAAATATGAGTTTTGAAAGTAAGCTATCTTTGTGAAGAATTATTTTTAAAGAATTAGACAATTGATATACAAATTTATCAGCATTCAGAACATTTTTGTCCCAGGCAGAGAGTTCGTTTTTTTTTCTTCTTCGATTATATTTGTCTAAAACGTTAATTACTTTTTGAACAATGTATACGTCAATTTTTTTCATGTTCAATCTCCCATTTTAAATTTAACGCAAGGTATCCGGGTCGGGAATCTGAATAGAGCTGATTTATACCAGTCATATTGATTATATCTATTAAAAGTTGATGATCCCTAAATGACAACCATTTAATATTGTGTATCCCGATTGTTGGCGTAATGATATATTGACCCTCGTTTAAGAGGCACGCGGGTATATGAGCAATCATCCTGTATTTTCCTTCTTGTAACGCTTGGTTTTCTGACAAGCTATCATCATGAAAGGTCCTGAAAATGCATTGTTCTGTCGATGGGCTTATTAACTCAAATCCCAGTCTGAGGCCATCAATTGGTTTTTTAATATGAAATGTAAATTTTAATTCTATTTGTCGTCCCGAGTCAAAAGATCTTTGGTTTTGGTAATGCGGTATTATTTCAAAACCATGCAAAAAAACATTGTCATCACTCTCTTGGGCATTAAAAAAAACGCTTAGCCTTTCTTTAAAATTTTGTCTATCAAGTAAATAATCATCTATTACAGACTTGGTTTTTGCAAAGCATACTAATTGGCCGCTTTTCAAATAGGCCGATGTATCGCAAAGTTGATTGATAAGCCCCATGTTGTGACTAACAAAAAGTACCGTTCTACCTTCGCCTTTGCTTACATCTCCCATTTTGCCGAGACACTTTTTTTGGAATTCGGCATCACCTACAGCCAGCACTTCGTCAACGATGAGTATCTCAGACTCCAAGTGCGCCGCAACAGCAAATGCAAGTCTTACATACATTCCTGACGAGTATCGTTTAACAGGGGTGTCAATATAACGCTCTATCCCGGCAAAGCTGACAATCTCGTCAAACTTGCGTTTTATTTCGGCTTTTCGCATGCCAAGTATAGCACCGTTGAGGTAGATATTTTCCCGGCCTGTCAGCTCCGGGTGAAACCCTGTACCCACCTCCAGCAAACTGGCAATCCTACCCTTCACTTTTATGCTACCGGTTGTTGGCGACGTAACCCTGCTCAGAATTTTTAGCAAGGTACTTTTGCCGGCACCGTTTCTTCCTATTATGCCAACAGCATCACCTTGTTCAATTTCAAGGTTAATATCCTTTAAGCTCCACACAATATCGCTATCGCCCGCTTGGGTACGGTCGTTGGTCTCTCCTATTTTTAAAAAAGGATCTTCTTTACCGCGCAATAGTGCCCAATATCGTTCAAGGTCACGGGAAATGGTACCGCTACTGAAGTCGCCTACCTGATACGCCTTTGAAAGATTTTCTATCTTGATCGCTTTGGAACCCAAGCTGATGTCTGTTTAAAGCTTCGCCGCCTCAGTCCCATTTTTCAGGGAAGAGTTGACAATAGGCATCCCCAACTCTTAATAGAGACTCAGAGTTAGGGCACTCCTTTGATTTGCGAAGATAATAGTTTTAAAATCCTGCTACAGTTATAAATTCGGGTTTTTATAAAAATAAAATATCCTCTACTAAAAATCCTGTTGTAGCTTCACTTAAAGGGAATCAAAATTCATAAAACTCTTATATAAAGGGCAAACATTTATCAGATTAAAGAGTAGTTACAGTTAGTAAAAATTTAAACGCCTTTTAATCTGAATGTTACCATGAAAAAAATCACATCGTTAGCGAGCTTTGGTATTTTTATCTTGCTCTTATCTGCCTGCCAGTTCAGTGTTGGCACTAAGAAGGACCTTAAAACCGGATTATCTTTATCTTATAATGGATTTAAAGCTGACGATGCATATTTGGTTGATGCTACCGGCAAACGCATGGAAAATAATAAAGTGCCGTTAAATTCCAATTTCTCTATTGTTGTTACAGGTGTTGGCAACTATACTTTAAAAGATGGCAAGGCTTACCCCGGCTGCGAGATAACCGTTAAAGATAAAAGCGGTAAAGTAATGGGTACATTGCCTGATGTGATGTCTGAAGCTGCTAAAAACGGCCTCGATCCTAACGGTGCAGTAACGCTAACTGCCACAGTATCTATGTCGCCGCCATTTAAAGTTGGCGAAACATACCATGTAATAGCCCGCTTTTTTGACAAGCAAAATGCCAAGAGCAAGCTTACGGCAGAGGTGGATGTAGTGTTGCAATAGTATTTAAGAGCATCAGAATAAGTAAAGCAGCTGTTTTACCCAATAAAATTTTGTTCGGATGATTTTTATTCCAAAAATAAAATTATCTATTGACAAAACAATTTTTACTTGTACATTTACGCCATAACAAATACAATGAACACACAACGTGCATATTTCTGGGGTTTCTACTTTTACTTTAGCAGTAAGAGCCGGGACTGATATGTACAAAAAACATAAAAGAAAAAACTGAAAAGTCCCGGCCCAACAAGCCGGGACTTTTTGCTTACTGGGCATTATGAAAACTGATAAACCAAGAGTTGCCATACAAGGTATTCGCGCTTCCTTTCACGAAGAAGCCGCCTTTAGATATTTTGGCGAAAACATCGAGGCTATAGAATGCAACTCTTTTAAGCAAACATTTGAGGCGCTTAAAAATAAGGAGGCTGATTATGTGGTAATGGCGATAGAAAATAGTATTGCCGGCAGCATATTGCCCAACTACTCGCTCATGATGAGCTACAGCTATCCGGTAGTAGGTGAAGTTTACGTACCCATTCAACTACATCTGATGGCTTTGCCAGGCGTAAAGTTTGACGATGTAAAATATGTAACATCCCACCCTATTGCCATACGCCAGTGTATTGATTTTTTTGACGAATACCCACATCTGAAGATTGTTGAAAGTAATGATACCGCTGCTTGCGCAAAACGTATCCGTGATGAGCAGCTAACAGATACCGTTGCTATTGCTAATACACTTGCAGCACAACTTTATGGCTTGGATGTATTGGAACGCAGGATAGAATCTAACAAACTTAATTTCACCCGTTTCCTGATACTGACCACACATGAGAACAACAAGCGTAAAGGCCCTGCGAATAAGGCTTCTCTATGTTTCCAGGTAAACAATGAGGTGGGCGCGCTTGCTAAAGTGCTCAATATCTTCAGTCAGGAAAATGTGAACATGAGCAAGATTCAAAGCATGCCGGTTTTAGGCAAGCGTAATGAGTACAACTTTTATGTAGACATTGAATGGGAAGACAGCAAGCAATTTGATAACGCCATTCGCCAGATCCTTAAGTACACACATAACTTCAACATTTTAGGAGAGTATCAGCGGTACGAACAAGATAGTATACCAAAGCCAAAAGAGAAGAACGCTAAGCGATACATAACCGTAAAGAAGAGGGAATAAGTCTTTAGTCGGGATTCCGGAAAGTCGGAAAGTCCCAAAGACAACAATTTGAACTAACAAACTAATAACACATATAAACATTAAAACAACCGGACTTACGGACTTATCGAACTTCCGGACTAAAAATCAAAAACACGATATGAAACTGAATTTAAACATACAGCCCTTAAATACCTGGATAAATAAAGAAGGTAAACAGCCTTTATTGATTGCAGGCCCTTGCAGCGCCGAAACTGAAGATCAGTTGGTGGCAACTGCCCACTTATTAGCAAAAACCGGTAAAGTAAGCGCACTACGCGCAGGTATCTGGAAACCACGTACCCGCCCGGGCGAGTTTGAAGGTATTGGCAGTATTGGTTTAGAGTGGTTAAAACGCGCCAAAGCAGAAACTGGCTTGCCTACTGCTGTTGAAGTTGCTACCGCAAAACACGTTGAAGAAGCTTTGGCTGCAGGTGTGGATATCCTTTGGGTAGGTGCTCGTTCAACTGCAAACCCTTTCACTGTTCAGGAAATTGCTGATGCCCTTAAAGGTGTTGATGTACCTGTAATGGTTAAAAACCCGGTTAATCCCGATCTTTCTTTATGGGTTGGTGCTTTAGAGCGTATCAACAACGCAGGTATTACCAAGCTGGCTGCTATCCACCGTGGTTTCTCATCATACGAAAAATCTGCTTTCCGTAACGAACCAATGTGGGATGTTGCCATCAGCTTAAAAACTTTGGTGCCTGAGTTGCCAATTATCAACGATCCAAGCCACATCACCGGTAACCGCGACCTGATAGGTTATATCTCTCAGAAAGCTATCGACCTGGATATGCAAGGTTTGATGATCGAATCGCACATCGACCCTACCGTTGCCTGGACAGATGCTAAACAACAGGTTACCCCTGCTGCATTATCAGACATTATTGATAACCTGGCACTGCGTAAAGCTGAAGTTAAAAACACAGAGGTTAAAGATAAACTGGCCGAGTTGCGTGCGCAAATCGACAAAATTGACGACCTGATCATCCAGAAAGTTGCTGAGCGCATGACCATTGCCGAGCAAATTGGTAAATACAAAAAAGATAACAACATCACCATTTTACAGGTTAACCGTTGGGAAGAGATCCTGAAGAAAACCACTGATTATGGTAAGGCCTTGAAATTAAGCCCTGAGTTTACCGAGAAATTATTAGAGCTGGTACACACAGAGTCTATCCGTCGCCAGGGTCTGATCCTGAACGAAGGTATTGAGCAACCAAAAGAAAGTTTAACGCATGCGTAATTCGCCTCATCCCTGCCCTTCTCCAAAGGAAAGGGTTAATTGAGGTTACAAATAATAAAAGATACTTAAAGTCCTCTATTTTGGAGAGGATTTAGGTTAAGCTACTATGGCAAAACATAACATCGTACTTACTAAACAAGGCAAAACTGCAAACGGCACCATACAACTTACCGGCTCAAAAAGCGAATGTAATCGCGCGTTAATTATTGAAGCACTGAGCGATGGTAAAGTTAAGGTTGAGAACATGTCTGACGCTGCGGATGCGGTTCTTTTAAGGGATATACTGAAATCAGAGATTAGAGAACAGAGATTGGAGATTAGTCAAACAAATTCACTAATCTCTGATCACCAATCTCAAATCTCCACTATTGATATCGGCCCAGCCGGTACTGCCATGCGTTTTTTAACAGCGTTTCTTCCCTTGCTTAACAAAAACATCGTTTTAACTGGTTCTGAACGGATGCAGCAGCGGCCGATCGGTATACTGGTGGATGCCATGCGCAAGTTGGGGGCCACGATTGATTACGAAAAAAACGATGGTTATCCGCCAATCAACATCCATCCTGGGTTTGAGCAGCAAACAAATGTAATCGGGATAAAAGGTAATATCAGCAGCCAGTATATCACTGCGCTTTTACTGATAGCAGCAAAACTGTCGCAAGGTTTAGAATTGCACATTCAGGGTGAGCTTACTTCAAAACCGTATGTGGAAATGACCTTAGCCATGTTAAACCAGGCAGGCATCCGGCATACATGGGCCGATAACATTATCGCTATCGAACACCAGGATTTTGCAGAAACAACCTTACTGGTTGAACCGGACTGGAGCGCTGCTTCATACTGGTACGCCATTGCAGCCTTAAGCGACGAAGCTGAACTTTTCCTGCCGGGATTAACATCATACAGCCTGCAAGGCGATAGCGTTATCACGGAGATAATGGCTAATTTCGGGATCACATCGGTTTTTAAGGATGGCGGCGTTTATTTGACAAAAGAGGCTAAACCTATTGTCCGCAAGATATTTGATATGAAGGAATGCCCGGATCTGGCGCAAACGGTTATCGTGGTATGTGCTGCTTTAGGGCATGAGGCAACCTTTACCGGGCTGGAAACATTGAAGATCAAAGAAACCGACCGCGTACTGGCACTGCAAACCGAGCTGGCGAAGATCGGTGTTAAGCTGATAGAGAAAGGACAGGTTTACAAACTGGATTGCAGCGAACGCAACCTGCCGCAGCGTATGTTCATCAGCACGTATGATGATCACCGCATGGCAATGGCCTTTGCACCATTGGCTATCCTGATACCTGAACTGGAGGTAGAAGACGCCGAAGTGGTCTGCAAATCATACCCGGCGTTCTGGTCTGACCTTGAAAAAGTAGGTTTCAGATCAGAAAAAGTGGCTTAAACGAGGTGTTCACGTTCACGGCATGAACGCTTGTGAACACCGTGAACACTTTTGAACGCTTGTGAACGTAACTGGATCAATAATAAATCTATGTCATTACGAGCGGTAGCGTGGCAATCTCCTCGTTGATATAAACACCAGGAGTTTGCCACGTTGCTACGCTCCTCGCAATGACATGGTTTGTAGAATAACAATTATTAAATTTAACTAACATAAATCCCCCTTTAGGGGATTAGGGGGCTATATGGCAGGTAACTCATTGGGGCAATTATTCAGGATAACAACATTTGGCGAATCACATGGCGAGGCTATCGGCGTAATTATCGACGGCTGCCCGGCGGGTGTTAATGTGGATCTGGATTACATACAGGGCGAACTCGATAAACGCAAGCCCGGCCAGTCTAAGATCACTACCCAACGTAAGGAAAGCGATACTGTTAAAATACTTTCGGGTACTTTTGAGGGTAAAACCACAGGTACGCCCATTGCCATGCTCATCCCGAATGAAGACCAGCGCTCAAAGGATTACAGCCACAACGTAGATGTATTCCGCCCGTCACATGCCGATTACACCTATGCTACCAAATACGGCATCCGCGACCATCGTGGCGGCGGCCGTTCATCAGCTCGCGAAACCGCAGCACGCGTTGCAGCCGGTGCATTGGCTAAGCTGTTGCTTAAAACGCAGGGCATCGATATTGTTGCTCATGTAAGCAGCGTTGGCAAAATTGATGCGCCAAACGTTTTTATTGATAGTGCTGATGAATTTATCGCGCAGCGCGAACAAAACATTGTACGCTGTGCAGACCCTGCCACTGCCGAAGAGATGATCGCTTTTATTGACGGCGTTCGTAAAGATGGTGATACCGTTGGCGGTAAAGTGAGCTGTTACATCAAAAACGTTCCGGTTGGCTTGGGCGAGCCGGTATTTGATAAGCTGCATGCCGACCTGGGTAAAGCTATGCTGAGCATTAACGCCGTACACGGTTTTGAATTCGGTTCAGGTTTTAGCGGTAGCGAAATGCGCGGGTCTGAACATAATGATATTTTTCAGAAAGATGCAAACGGTAAAGTAACCACACGCTCCAACTTCTCGGGCGGGATACAGGGCGGTATCAGCAACGGTATGCCTATCGAGTTTAAGGTTGCCTTTAAACCGGTTGCCACCATTATGCATAATCAGCAAACTATTGATGGCGAAGGTAACGCCGCAGAAATAACAGGCAAAGGCCGCCATGATCCATGCGTAGTTCCGCGTGCCGTACCTATTGTTGAGGCTATGGCTGCCCTGGTAATTGCAGATCATTTGCTGCGCAACAGAAGCGCTAAATTGTAGCGAAAGGCTGGAAGCTTAAAGCAAAAAGCTTTCGGCTTTGGTCTTTCAGCTTTAAGCCTTAACCCTGCATAATACAATGCCTTCCATCATCCAACTTTACAAAAAAGCGTACAGCGGGCTCGCACGTTACAACTGGTACCTCAGCCTGGTAATGCTCATCAACCGTAGCGGTACCATGGTTGTGCCTTTCATGACCATCTACTGCATTAACCAGCTGCATTTTAGTGTGGCGCAGGCTGGCTATATCATGGCTTTATTTGGCGCAGGCGCCATAGTTGGTGCATACGTTGGCGGCTGGCTTAGCGATAGAATAGGCTTCTATGATATGCAGGCAGTTACTTTGCTAAGCGGTGGTGTAATGTTTATTGTTGTGGGCTACCAAACAACCTTTTTATCGCTGGGGATAGCCACTTTCATCTTAAGCTTTTGCAATGAGGCATTCCGCCCTGCCAATTCCATGGCCGTAGCACACTTTAGTGCGCCCGAAAACAAAACACGCTCATACTCACTGCATAGGTTAGCTACTAACCTGGGCTGGGCAGTTGGTGCAGCGCTTGGCGGCTTGCTGGCATCGTTCAATTTTAACCTGTTATTTTGGGTTGATGGTTGCACCAATATCTTTGCTGCATTGGCATTAATGGCGCTTATCCCGCGCTCCTCCGTCGCTAAGCCGGCTAAACCGCATCCTGATGAAGCTAAACCAACATCAGCCTATAAGGATAGGGTTTTCGTCATCTTTGTTGTGCTTATAACATTTTTTAATCTTTGCTTCTTCCAGTTTTTTGTGATGGAGCCCGTATTTCTAAAGATCCAATGGCATTTCAATACCCGGATTATCGGTTTGTTGCTGGCATCAAACGGCATCATCATCGCACTGGTTGAGTTGGTGATGATCAATTACCTGGAAGGCCGCCGCCATATGCTACAATATATTGTTTACGGCATCCTGGTTACAGGCGGAGGCTTCACATTGCTGAACATATTGCCGCCGCATGCTGCTTCGGGGGCTTTGGTAGTCGGTATCATCACATTCGGGGAAATGGTTAGCATGCCTTTTATGAACACATTTTGGATCTTACGCTCCGGCGAAAGAAACCGCGGGCAATATGCAGCGTTGTATACTATGTCGTGGTCGGCAGCGCAGGTGTTGGCACCAATATTAGGCGGGCAAATTATTTTATGGGGAAGCTTTACCCTATTGTGGTACGCTCTTGGCGGCATTTGCCTGGTTGTTGCATGCTGTTTATGGCTGCTGTACAGGATAGCTTACCATAAACCGAACGACAGGCAACCAAACATGAGTATCTGATCCTTCAATCAAAAGTATGAAAAGAGCATTGATATTAGACCTTGATAACACTATCTACCCCGTTAAATCCATATCTGCAAAGTTATTTGAGCCGCTTTTTAAGCTGATAGATGAGCGCCTGGATGATGAACAAGCTGCCCTTAAAGCCAAGGAAGAACTTACCCGCCGCCCATACCAGTATGTTGCTGAAGATTTTGGTTTTGGTGAAGATGTAAAACAACAGGGACTTGATCTGCTTCGCGATGCTACCTACGATGAACCCATGCAACCTTATCCGGAGTATGAAACTTTGCGCAAAATCAAAGCAGAAAAGTTTTTGGTAACAACAGGTTTTACCAAATTACAATTGAGCAAGGTTAACCAATTGGGCATCAACGGAGATTTTAAAAAGGTTTACGTGGTAGACCCGGAGCAATCTAACCTGAACAAAGGTGATATCTTCAGGCAGATAATGATGGATAACGGTTATGATGCTGAAGAAATCCTGATCATCGGTGATGATCCGCAATCTGAGATCAAATTTGCTAAAGAGGTAGGTATCGATACCTTTTTATTCGACCCGGAAGACCGTTATACAGACAGCCACGCCACTTATCGCGCTAAGGATTACCGCGACGTTGCAGGCATCGTCAATTAATAGCTTTATTTGCTTTAAGCACATTTACGGTTACGATCAGTTGCCCCAAATGCCTCATGGTGTGTTCCGCAGCGTGCGTATATAAGCCGATAACTGTTGATGGCAGTTGCTTACGGCCCACCCCTCTGAAATTGGTAAGTGTGTTAGTATCTGTTGCCGATAATACCCTTATCGCTTCATCAACCTGGCGGTAAAATGCATCTGCCAACTCTGCTGATGTGTATACTTTATTGGTCGGGTTTTCTTCGTTTGAAAGGTATTCTAATTGCATTTCGCTTAACTGCTCAGCCTGTGCATAAGTAAATAACCTGTTGATAACACCCGTTAAATGCTGTAGATGAAACCCGGGCGATGCCATCCCGGCTACCTTCTGCCAAAGCAACTTATCAGGAAAATCTTTCATTAAGATGCCTATTTCCTCTTTGGCTTGAAGCAAAGCATGTGCAACCGGCTGTAACAATGCAGGTATGTTATCGAGCGGGCCGCGCAGCCAAACCTCTGGAAGATTTCTATCATGCATATTCAAATATAAAACCGGCGGTTTATGATCGTGTCGGCCAAGGGCAATTATTTTTGGAATAAGTATTGCAATCAGCGTTTCATCTACTTAAACATTTTTCAAAGATGCGTAACTATACACTCAAAAAGTCATTCCATTTTTTATCCGTAACCCTGCTTATTGCGGCAGGCCTCATTATACAAAGCTGTACTAAAAAAAGCCGCTCAGATCTTGGTGCCGAACTTTTTAAAAAGACCCAAAATAAAGTTTTTAAAGATGCTACACCCGAAGGGCTTGAAGTAGTATTTAAAGATATGCTGCAAAAACAAAAAGTGCAGCTTAGTAAGCCGCAGATCATCACTGCATTTTATGAAGACAACAACTATGATCCTGTTTTTGTGATGGACCATATTTTTAATGGCGATGTTGACCTTACTGCTAACTATTTTGAAAAGGCCGGCCAGCATGGTCTGGATCCGGGTATGTTCAAGGCCGAGCAGATCAAAAAACTCGTAGCGAAATTTAAAGACAAAAAAGCTATCAAGAACCTTGATGAGGCTTACCGCGACATTGCCCAGTTAGAAATCTTGACTGCTAACTCATTGCTTAACTACTCAAATGCTTTGCAATTTGGTATGGTTAGCCCACGCAAGATCTACCAGCGTTATTACATGGCTACCAAACGCCCGGATAGTACATCAATGCTTGCTACATTGAAAGCAAGCAACTTAAAGGCATTTTTAGATAGCATTCAACCTAAAAACCCACAATACCTGGCGTTGCAAAAGGCGTTGATGGCAGGTGGTGCTGCTGAGGGCATGAGTAAAGAAGAAACTCAACGCTACCTGGTAGTGAACATGGAACGTTTGCGTTGGAGAAATAAACCATACGAAGAAAAATATGTGATCGTAAATATTCCTGATTACCGCCTGGATGTAATGGAGAATGGTCAATCAGCTTTAAACATGAAAGTTATTGTTGGCGAAGGTCGTAATACAGACAATACCATCTCATTAGCTGAATATAACGAGAGCTATAAAATTGACCGCCCTTTTACAAGAGAGACGCCACAATTGAACAGCCAGATCTACGCGGCGCAAGTGAACCCGGTTTGGAATATACCGGAAAGCATTGCCAGCAAAGAGATAATGGTTGAGGCCGGTAAAGACCCCTACTACCTGGAAAACAAAGGGATTGATGTTTACAAGAATGGTAAGATAGTGGAAGACCCGGAAACCATTGATTGGGGGAGCGCAAAACCTGGTCAGTATGAGTTTAAACAACGCCCAGGCGATCAGAACTCGTTGGGAAAGATCAAATTCCTGTTCAAAAATAATAGCAGTGTTTACCTGCATGATACACCTGCCCGGAGCGCATTTAATCAAAGCATGCGCGCCTTAAGTCACGGTTGCGTACGTGTTGGCGATCCATTGGCACTGGCTAAAAACCTATTTGGCGATACCCCGGCTTACGATACCATTGCCAAAGATATGGATGAGCCTAAGCCGTCCCCTACCACTTTAGATCTATCTAAAAAAGTACCGGTGTATATCACATATGTAACCTGTTGGGTTGATGCAAATGGCACACTACAATATCGCCCGGATGTATATGGCTTAGATGCCGTGCTTTACGGTCACCTCAAAAAGTTCCTTGCGGATACTGATACATTGGCAACGCTTGCCTCATTATAAAAAAAGGGCCTCCCGATTTTCGGGAGGCCCTTTTTTATGCCTAATAAGCGGTTATAGTTTTGCTATGGTCGATGCAGAAAGGGTATCAACTGCAGGTGTTTCCTGCATTACAAAATTGGTTGGTGCAGTATCGTCAAGCAGTTTTGACGTATAGTTGCTATCGTTACCGTTAATATACAATAACGAACCACCTTTAATAGTATTGATCACCGTATTTGATACCTCCGGTGATACTGCAGGGCAACCAAAGCTACGACCTAACCGGCCAATCTGGTTGATCGTATTCTGGCACACGTAGTCTGCAGCGTGTATAACAATACCACGGGCACGTGCTGCGCTGTTTATACCAGCTTCTAACCCATCTAAACGTAAAGAACGGCCGTGTTTGCCAAAATAAATATCGTCAGTTAGGTAAAAGCCCAAACTGCTCTCGTGCGATTCATTTGTATTGGAAAAACGGCTGGCCATATCGTCCCCACTACCCTGCCCATGTGCAACCCAGGTATTTAAGACAAGGGATCTGTTGAGGATATCAACTATCCACATGCGTTTAACACGGCTTGATTTATTAAAATCAACAACGGTTAAATAATTAACGCTGTGCAGTTTGTTGTTCAGTTTCAGATTTAAATAGCCTGTAAATGCTTTCTGGAAAACAGAAAGATCCATACCGCTTTGCTGCAAATTGGCCGTATTGTACACATCGGCAACATACTTTGCAAAAAGTTCTTTAGCAGTAAATGATTTTAATGATTTGTTTTTAATTGCGTCTGCCGGCTTCCAGCTTATAATTGCTACAGATATAACAAATAAAACGCAAACAATCCACCACAAGTTTTTCCTCATACTTTATCCGGTTTAATCAATAAGTTTATGTTCGGGTAACGCAGATTAGGTTGCTGCAATTATTACAAGTATTTCAAATATACGCTTAAAACAGAAATAAATTGTCACTAAAGTCTAATTTACTACTTTAATGACAATTTATTGCTTTAAAGATTATCGGAAAAGAGGTCTGGAATTTATTTATTCCAAGTGATCTTTTCCTCCAAAGATACCTTGCGTTTACCTTCCGGTTGCTGGTCTGTATAGCCTAAGAACAGTACACCTAATACAGAATCTTCTGCACCTAAGCCAAAATGTTCTGCAAAGGCCGGTTTAAGTACCATACCACCGGTGCTCCAAAATGCACCTATGTTTAACGCGGTAGCACCTAAAAGCAGGTTCTGCACAGCGCACGATGTAGCAATTATCTCTTCAAAAACAGGGATTTTAGGCAGGTCGCCGCGTTTTTGATAAGCTATAATAACGTGTGATGCTGCATTTGCCTGATTGCTTAAGTTATTGTAAACAGTTTCGTTAAAGCTTTCGCCGGGATTTGCTGCCTTGTAAAGCTCGGCATGCTGCTTACTGTAATGTACCGGTTCCTCAAAAATAATAAAACGCCAAGGCTCAGTATTACCGTGGTTAGGCGCCCAGTCTGCCAGTTCTATAATTGATGCGATGTGGCCGTTGGGTATTTTATGGCCATTCATGGTAGATGGCTTAATGGTACGGCGGGCCTTGATGTTATTTGCTATTACTGAAAAATTATTATCCATTACTATGATGTTTTAAAGTGGGCGAAATTACGATTTTTTGGCTTGCAGCAAGTAATTCAATAGCGCATTTAGTAGCCTGTTTTTAGGTTTTTGTATATTTTTTTAGTCACTTTTTAACTGTTTAACTCGCGTCATCGGCATACCAACTACTGTTTGGTATCTTAAAACCCACATTTGTTTAAATGCTTATTAGAAGATAGTTAGAGGCACTTTTAAGCACTACCCATGGTCATTTCCGGGCTTCTTTTACAACAAAAGGCTCTATGGCACCTTTGTTGACTATGCCCTGTAACCCGTACTATATAACGTAGCTACGATAGTTTTATTAAAAACAATCAATATGAAATTACATTTAAAAAAAGCATCGTTATTGGCATCATGCCTAATAATTGGTGGCAAATTATTCGCACAAACCCCCGACGCTAATTTAGACACTAAAAATTACGTACAGCCATTTTCAGGCGGCGGTTCGTTCCGTACCTGGACAATAGGTGTGCATGGTGGTTTATTAACCCCGTACACTATCTTCGGTACAAATGGTCGTCAGGATTTCAGAACACCGCAATCAGAGATCGGTTACGGTGGTTACATCGCTAAACAATTTTTACCTGCGTTTGGCTTACAGGCTGATTTCTTAAGAGGCCAGGTTAGCGGTACAAATTCACAAGCGGCAGGCCTTATCTCTGAAGGCAGCAGCTTTAACACAAAATTAGATTGGAGCGCAGCATTAAAGGCAAACTTTACTTTAGCAAACATTAACTGGTTTAACCGCAAAGGTGCTATACAACCTTACTTAAGCGCCGGTGCCGGTTACATGGGTTACAAAACCACAGTTACTAACAACACACCAGGTGCTGCAACAGTATCTACCAATGGTACCAACAAAGAATGGTTTGTACCGGTAGGCCTTGGTTTCAAATTTAATGTGGCATCAGGTGTTAACATTGATTTGGGTTACCAGGTTAACTTTGTACAGGCTGATAACTTTGACGGTGTAAATGCAGGTACAACTAATGACAGGTTCTCTTATGCGCACATCGGTTTAGAGTTTGCTTTAGGTAGCAGCAAAAAACCTCAATTGTCTGCTTACAACCCGGTAAACTCAATGCGTACCGAGTACTTATGGAAAGCACAACAATTGCAAGCACAAGTTGACGCTGAGAAAGCTAAAAATGCTGAATTACAACGCGGACTTGAAGAAACCAATGCGAACGTTGCAAAACTTACAGTTGACAGCGATGGTGACGGTGTAATTGACCTTAACGACAAATGTCCGAACACCCCATCAGGTACTAAGGTAGATGGTTCAGGTTGTCCGTTAGCTAAACCGGTAGTAGTTGTAACAGAAGAAGATCGCCGTGTGGTTAGAGATGCAATTGCAAACCTTGAGTTTGACTTAGGTAAAGCTACCATCCGCGATAAATCATTCCCAAGCTTAGACAGGGTTGCCCGCTTATTGGTTGACAAAAACTTCAGCTTGAAATTAGCAGGTCACACTGATAACACTGGTTCTAAAGACTTAAACATGCGTTTATCTAAAGACCGTGCAGAAGCTGTTAAAACATACCTTGTTGAGAAAGGTGCTAACCCATCTCGTATCGAGGCTACAGGTTACGGTCAGACTCAGCCTATTGCAAGTAACAAAACTGCAGCAGGTCGTCAGCAAAACCGTCGTGTAGAGTTTACATTGTATTAATAGATAATAATACGATCATAACAAAGGCCGCTCCCAAACAGGAGCGGCCTTTTCTTTTATATTGGTAGCACAATAGCTTTGAACACTATTTGATATTATGGCTTTTTAGCAGCGCCTATCAGATCAACATCCACCAGTTCTAATGACTTAACCATATTCTGAACGGTAGTTTTATATTGCTTAAAATGAGCCGTTTCAATGTGCTTTTTGTAAGCGTCAACATCAGCATAAATTTCGAGGATAGTAATGTGCGACGGATCTTTCTGATCGGCAACAGCATAATAGGTTAGCACACCCGATTCTGTTGCTACCGCGGTGGCCATTTGCTTTTTTAATGCTGTGTTGTAAGCATCAAGTTGTGCTGGGTCAACAGTGATTTTGGCGAGACGTACCATCTGTTTTTTAGTTTGAGCTGATGCGGTGATCGATAGCGTCATCAGGCATATAGCCGAAAGGTAAAATATTCTGTTCATCATTTATTTTTTCCATTAAAAAAGCCCAACCTTTGTTGAGCTTCGTTTATTTAAAATAACGCCGGATACTTCCCGGGATTTGCTTCGTGCATTATCCTGTAAACCTTTTCTACCACGTCATCAACAGATGGTTTACTGAAATAATCGCCGTCTGATCCGTACGGAGGCCTGTGCTCGGCAGCTGATAAAGTTTGTGGTTGTGCATCAAGCAGGTAATAACCGTTTTGCGCCTCTATAATTTTTTGGAGGATGTAAGCAGAGCCGCCGCCCGGCAGATCTTCATCTACAATTAATAATTTATTGGTTTTTTGGAGCGATGCGCCGCAGATATTATCAGTATCGAAAGGATACAGTGTTTGCGGATCTATCACTTCGATGTTGATACCTAATTTTTCCAAATCAGGAATAGCTTCCATCACCACACGCAGCGCAGAACCATAACTTACAACAGTTATATCCTTACCTTCTTTCAAAATCTCAGCTTTGCCAAGCGGCACGGTAAATTCACCCACGTTAGCAGGAAGCTTTTCTTTTAAACGGTAACCGTTAAGGCACTCTATAACCAATGCCGGCTCATCGCCACGCAGTAAAGTATTGTACATACCTGCTGCCTGCGTCATATTACGAGGAACGCAGATATGCAATCCTCGTACAGCACCCAAAATAAGCCCAAGCGGTGAGCCCGAATGCCAGATGCCCTCTAACCTGTGGCCGCGGGTGCGTACAATAACAGGTGCGCGCTGGCCACCGCGGGTGCGATAACTCAAACTGGCAAGATCATCACTTAAAACGGTTATTGAATATAACAGGTAATCCAGATATTGTATCTCTGCGATAGGCCTTAAACCACGCATGGCCAGGCCCATACCCTGCCCTATAATGGTAGCTTCACGAATACCGGTATCTGTAATGCGCAGGTCGCCATATTTACCTTGCAGGCCGGCAAAGCCCTGGTTCACGTCCCCAATAGCACCAACATCTTCGCCAAAGGCAACAATGCTCTTATCGCGCTCAAAGTTTGCATCGAAGCAAGCATTAAGCACTTCGCGGCCATCCATCACTTTGGCATCATCTGTATACTGCGGTGCAATAACAGGTACATACAAAGGCGACTTAGGGGTATCAGAGAACAGTTTAGAGTTATAACGCTCTTTGTTCTTATCATTTTCTGCGGCCAGCCAGCCAACAAGCGAATTTCTTGCATCCGATGGCTCATTGATAGTTAAACGTAAAGCTTTACGAACGGTGCCAACCGTATCTTTCCTGCCGGGATCAACACATGTTTGCAAGCCCGACATCAACTTTTGCAGATCACCCCGATGTTGTGATGGCTGTGCAATAGCATCAAGCATTTGCAATACCTGGTGCATCTCTTCCTTTATCTCGGTCTCAAGCTCATTCCAAGCTTCTTTCTGTGAGTTGCGCACATGCTTTTTGGCTTCAGCTTCTAAAGCATCAATTTCCTCATCAGTTATAATGGCCGATTGGATCATCCATTTACGCATCTGCACCAGGCAATCGTGCTCTTCTTCCCAGGCCAGTCTTTCTTTGGTCTTGTAGCGCTCGTGCGATCCGGACGTAGAGTGGCCTTGCGGCTGTGTCATCTCTATTACGTGAATCAGTACGGGTACATGCTCTTCGCGGCAAAGTTTGATGGCACGCTCGTAGGTTTCGCAAAGGGCAACGTAATCCCATCCCTTTACTTTAAATATCTCGTAGCCGTTTCCTTTGCTATCGCGCTGGAAACCTCTTAATACTTCAGATATATCTTCTTTGGTAGTTTGTAGTCTCGCCGGAACAGAAATAGCGTAAGCATCGTCCCAAATGGAAATGGCCATCGGCACCTGCAAAACGCCTGCGGCATTAAAGGTTTCGAAAAACAGCCCCTCTGATGTTGAACCATTACCGATAGTGCCAAAAGCAACCTCGTTCCCGTTTACTGAAAACTGTTTCAGGTATTCGAGCTCCTTATTTTGACGATACAATTTTGAAGCATAAGCCAATCCCAACAAACGCGGCATATGCCCTCCTGTGGTAGAGATATCGGCAGAGCAGTTCATGGTTTCGGCCTGGTTTGTCCAGTTGCCATCGGCATCAACGTAGCGTGTTGCGTAGTGGCAATTCATTTGCCTGCCGCCTGATGCAGGGTCTTTCTCAATATCAGGATGCGCATAAAGCTGAGCAAAAAACTCTTTAAGAGTACTCATCCCGGTAGCAAACATAAATGTTTGGTCGCGGTAGTATCCGGCACGCCAGTCGCCCTTTTTAAAGGCCTTGGCCATTGCCAGTTGAGCAACCTCTTTGCCATCACCAAAAATGCCGAATTTTGCCTTTCCAGTAAGCACTTCTCTCCTGCCTAACAAGCTTGCCTGCCTGCTTTCGTAACCTATACGATAATCATTAATGACGATCTTTTTAAAATCGTCAAAACTAAGTTCGGCAGAATTGATTCCGGTAGCTGTGTTTAATGCAGTTTCTGGCATATTATATTCTGATTAGGCGGTAAAAGTAGGAAATTCTATTTTGTTTCGGTAACTGGTTAATGCAAAACGGTTAGATTTCACTTAAGTTTTGACATTATATCAAACCTTTTATATTTGTAAAAGTCAAACACAAAAAAGATGAAAAAATTTATTCTGATATGCGCAGTGGTTTTAGGTTTCGCCTACACTGCATCAGCCCAAACCGCCGAATTCAAATTTAACGAAGAAAAGCATGATTTTGGTAAAATTCCGCAAGGCAAACCGGTAACCACTGTGTTTGAATTTACTAACGTTGGCACTACCCCGTTGATCTTAACCGAAGTAAAGCCTACTTGTGGCTGTACAATTGCCGATTACACTAAAACACCTGTACCACAAAACGGTAAAGGTACTATCAAGATCACTTACAATGCTGCTGTTGTATCTGCCTTTAACAAAACAATTGTAGTTACATCAAACGCTAAAACACCAACTAAATACTTAAATATTGTTGGTGAAGTGGTTGCCGGCAGCGCGCCTGCAAGTAAATAAGTTAAAAGCTTAAAAATAAATTTAGTTAAGGCACCATTAGCGGTGCCTTTTTTTTGGCCTCTCCCCAATCACTTTCGATGGAGAGAACCAAATAATACCTTTCAAACAACTCTCAATTCAAAACCCTTTGCTTTGGAGAGGATTTAGGTAAGGCTTAACAATAGTTGTCATCAGTGTACAGTTCGGCATAGCCATAAAAGCTTAGGAATAATTAACCTGGTCTGCGTATCTCCAATAGTTTTCCCTTTAGATGTGGCTCATTTTTTTTACTAATTTTGGCGCATGCCAAAAATTTCTCAAAAAGGGCTGCATATGCCCGCTTCCCCAATACGTAAACTAACCCCGTTTGCAGATAAAGCTAAGGCTGATGGTAAAAAAGTATATCACCTTAACATCGGCCAGCCGGATATTGAAACACCAGATGGCATGCTTAATGCCATTAAAAATATCGACTTTAAGGTTTGGGCATATACCCCATCAGAAGGGACTTTAAGCTACCGCAAAAAACTGGTTGAGTATTACAACAAGCTTGGCTACAACATTACGCCTGATAACATTATTGTAACAACCGGTGGGTCTGAAGCTATCACCATAGCCATGATGACCTGCCTTGATCAAGGTGACGAAGTAATCATCCCGGAGCCTTTTTATGCAAATTACAATGGCTTTGCCAACCAAACAGATATTGTTGTAAAACCGATTCTGTCATATATAGATAACGGTTTTGCTTTGCCGCCGATTGCGGAATTTGAGAAGGTGATAACCGAAAAAACCAAAGCTATCATTATCTGCAATCCTAATAACCCTACCGGATATTTATACTCACGCGAGGAATTGGAAGCATTGAAAGCGCTTTGCCTTAAATATGATCTGTACCTTTTTAGTGATGAAGCCTACCGAGAGTTTTGCTATGATGGCCGCACGTTTGTTTCGCCGATGCACCTTGATGGTTTAGATGAGAACGTGGTTGTGATGGATACGGTAAGCAAACGTTACAGCGCATGTGGTGCCCGTTTAGGATGTTTGATCACTAAAAATAAGGAGATTATCTCAACAGGTTTGAAATTTGCACAGGCCCGCCTTTCACCAGGCATGGTAGAGCAGATTGCTGGTGAAGCTGCCGTTGATACGCCTGATGAATATTTTGAAGCGGTAAGTAAAGAATACACAGAACGCCGCGATACATTGGTTAATGCTCTTAACCAGATGGATGGTGTTTACTGCCCTAACCCGGGCGGTGCGTTTTACGTGGTAGCGAAATTACCGATTGAAAACGCCGACAAGTTTTGCCAATGGATGCTGGAAAGCTTTAGCCATGATAACCAAACCGTGATGATGGCACCGGCTACAGGTTTCTACAGCTCGCCGGGCGCAGGCGCAAATGAGGTACGTATGGCATACGTATTAAACAACAACGACTTGAGTAAAGCAATGGAATGCCTTGCTGAGGGATTGAAGCAGTATCCGAGAAGGACTTTGTAGTTTGCGGTTTTTAAGTTGGCAGTTAGTAGTCTGAGCATGCACTGGATGCTTTTGATACATATTGCTTTTGACATTATGATAACTGTTAACTGCCTGCGGCAAACTAAAAAAGCGTATATTTGTTATTGATTTAACTGCAAACTGGAAACAGCCAATTGCGAACTCAACAGAAATGGGGTCGACCGGAATTGACAGGATGGAGATAAATAGGTAAGCATGCAGCGCGTTGGGTGAATTAGCGCTTAAATCTGAACGCTCAAACTTACAAATGGCGAAAATAACTACGCCTTAGCTGCCTAATTTAGAATTAGCATAGCTTTTGTCCCGCCGGTTTTCCGTTCTGTTGAATCGGTATTTGGGGCATCATCAAACAGAACTGGTCTGCTTACGGTGCGATAAGTGGACGAGATAAAGCACCTACGGATACGGTATAGGCAAGCAACTGGCCTTCCTTGTCCCGACAATTAAACAGAAGCTAAGCATGTAGAAAGCTTATCTTATACCATGTTTGGACGAGGGTTCGAATCCCTCCGGCTCCACGAAATCAGGTCTAACTGAGTTAAAAACGCTATAAATCGATGCTTTATAGCGTTTTTTTTATTTTAGTCAAATGGCTATATTATTCACCAAATAGCGATAAAAAGCAGCGCAATTTGATGAGTAACATTTCAAGATTTCTTACCCACCAGGCTTGCTATTTTTACTTGATAATCTAAATTTTTAAAAATATGAGCATCTTGGTCAGGCTGATTGTAAGCTTAATGTTGTATCACTTTTTAATGTAAAAGATTATGGAAACTAACGTCAGCTTGCTTTTTTATTTGAGAAAGCCAAAAACAAATCCCACCTAATTAATTAATAATGCTTAAACTCAGACTATTTTTTACGGCGTTCATCCTTATGTCTGTCGCCTCTTCCGCATTTTCAAAACCACCCAAAAAGAAGAAATATGTAATTATCGGCTATGTAGGGGGCTATCAAGGCTTGTTTGACACCAGTATGGTTGATGCATCTAAACTTACGCACATCAATTATGCATTTGTTGATGTACAGCAGAATAGGGCCTGGCTAACCCATGAACGTACGGATACTACCAACTTTAAAAACCTGATAAAACTCAAAAAGAAAAATCCGAACCTAAAGATCTTAATATCAATAGGCGGTTGGACCTGGAGCAGCAACTTTTCTGACATGGCTTTGAGCGATACTTCAAGGCGGGGTTTTGCAAAGAGTGCAGTAAATATTATCAAAAAATATAAGATGGATGGAATAGACATTGACTGGGAATATCCCGATAACATCGGCGCAGGCAATAGGTTCCGGCCGGTAGACAAGCAAAATTATACCCTTATGTTTAAAGCTTTAAGGCATGAATTAAACGTACTACAAAAAGAAACAGGTAAAAAGCTTTTATTAACGGCAGCTGTAGGAGGATTTAAACGTTTTTTGCAACATACCGAAATGAACAAGGTGGCTAATTATCTTGATTATGTTAACATGATGACTTATGACTATTTCCAGGATAGCCTGGGCATCGCTGTCCACCATACTAACCTGTTCGCTTCCAAAAAATATGTTACTCGAGATAACGCGGACAAAGCGATAAAAGAATATGTGGCTGCGGGTGTACCTTGTAACAAATTGGTAATGGGTATGGCTTTTTACGGGCGATCATCGAGCGTAGCAGACAGTACAAACTGGGGCTTAGGTGTAAAGACAGTTGAACACATGCGCGGAGGCGGATACACGTTTATAAAAGATAGCCTGCTTATTAATAACGCTTTCAAAGAATATCGGGACACCGACGCTATGGCACCCTATCTTTATAATAGGGCAACAAAACAATTCATTAGTTATGATAACGAGTGGTCTGTTCAAAAAAAATGCGAATATGTAAAGAAGAATGGCCTGGCCGGTGTGATGTTTTGGGAATACGCAGATGATAAGAAAGAATATCTGCTGAAACAGGTGAATACCACATTACGTGGTGTGAGTAGTAAATGATTTGAGTTTTTTGAGATTGTCTTTTTCATATAAATAGGGCTTGGATCTCCAAGCCCTATTATGTTATACCTATAAAAAACTGATAAGTTCTGCGGTACAGTTACATATCCCGCTTCATCTAACAATACCAAACCAGCGTTGCAGGTCCACATACCATTTTAGTCATTATCACCACACAAATGTGCCAACAGCACCTGCAACGAGCGTACACAATGCGGCTTTGCCCTGATCTGGGGAGGGCTAAGGGGCGGTATTTCCGTGGCATTGGCATTGTCTCTTCCCGATTTTGATTATAAACCGCTGATCCTTACGGCCGGCTTTGTGATCGTGGTATTTTCGATCGTTGTGCAGGGTTTAACCCTGAATAAGGTAATTGGCATGACATTGAGCAGGAAATAACGGAATGTTGGAGTTGTCACTCAATTTAACGTTGCGCAATATTGGCTGATAATCAACAAAGGCACCATCAATGATTATTTTCAAATAGACTTGATAAGGATCATCCTGTTTGAAGGTATTTTCCAACATAACGTAATAATTAAGGTTAATAATATCAAAATGCAGCACTTGCAAATAATTATAACAGGCCGCTCAAGACCTTTTACCCGTTAACTTTTTCTGATAATCATCCTCCAGCTCGTCAAGCTCTTTGTAATAGTTTTTCTTATCCATAAATAACGATGGCCAATAGCTTTTTGCGGCATTATACTTTTGAAGAAGGTCAAATTGAGAGCCATGAGAAGCCAGCCAGATATCAAATTTCAGCTTTTTCATAGCTGCTATGGTGTAACTATAATCTTTGGCGATTTGTGGATAACTTGGTATGGCATTAAAACCCTTTTCAGTCACTATCGTAGGAAGGTTGGCTATCAATACACGATACGTACGGCTCTTGTCCTTCACCTTGAAAAGGTAGCTGCATGAGCCTTTGGTATGTCCCGGGTGATGCAGCATGGTCAAATTCATTTCACCCAACAAAATGTGATCAGCATTATGAAGGGTACGGTCTACATTAATAGGTTTAAAGGTGCGATATTTGCCGTCCAGGTCGTAATCAGACAACCCTCCATCGGTAATAATTGGTGCATCAGCATAATCAGCAAACATTTTTGCACCAGTTACTTTTTTTATTGCTGCCATAGCGCCTAAGTGGTCAAAGTGAGCCTGCGTGGTCAATAATATTTTAACATCGCTTATTTTAAAACCAAGTTTTTTGATATTATCTAATATATTTCCTTCTGAAGATGCCAGACCTGTATTAATTAAGATATGGCCGGCTTTTGTGGTGATCAAATAACATGCAAGGTCGGCGGTGCCCACGTAGTAAAGGTTACCAACTATCCTAAATGGTTCGATAGGTCTTGTCCATTCCGGATATTTCGTTGCGGTAGGTTCTCGCACAACTTGCGCGTAACTGGCCGCTGCAAGTGTTAGAAACATAAGAATGAACAAGGCCTTCCTCATAATTTTTAATTTGCTTTTCGTAATTGTACCTCACCGAGGCGGTTAAGAACGTAGTTTCAAAATTACTGATGAACAGTTACTACAGTTATCATATTGCCACGGGCCACTAAAGTAAAAGTATTTGGCGGTTTTTGGAGCGAATAGCTCAGTTTCCGCAAGTTTGGTATCATCAAGAAGGCAAGCTTGGGTAAATACGTCGCTACCGGGGGCAGGTTTGGCTTTCCTTGCTCTTTTTATCGAAAGCCCTTTACGGACTGGATCTGTCTAATTTAGATGATTTGCAAGGTGCTATAACCGATACTGTGTATTACAGGCTCATGGTAAAACAAACTAAAATATCGACCGTTTTAAAGCCTGTGTGACCATCTTTTTAGATACAGTTAATTATGAGAGCTAATAAATATTTTGTACCGGGTTGTCCATTAATTTTTTGTTTATGCTTGATGATAATAACATCTGTAGCCCAAGCATCAAGATTTTCACTTAAAAACGAACAGGTTGACACGACTGACTTTTCCATTACATCACCCGTAAGTCTTAACGTATACCCGGCAAAACTTAATAATGGGTCTGGCCCTGGCCGACTTTATATCAACGCCATGCGAATAGGCGGTGTGCCAATTACACTTCCGTTGCTGTTCGATACCGGTTCAGCCGGCGTAACGTTGGATGCACTTAAAATTTTCCCGCCTGAACTTGTAGATGAGCATGGTTTTAAATTTAAAAAAGGACAGGATACCCTAATATACAAAGGTATAGTGGTGACCCGTACTGCCGTACAAAAAGTTTATGGCTCTGCAGGGGCCGTTGAAACTAAAGAGTTTGGAAATATTGGCTTTGCTACGCTGATGGTGGGCGATCAAACAGGGGCTTTGAATTTACAGAAAATGCCCGTTATGTTCTTTTATGCAAAATCAGCAAACGGCAAGGAGTCAACAAACGGGCTTGGATCTGTATTCGGCGTGAACACTACTTTCAACACAGTGACAGGCGTAAATGAGCGCACGACATTTAAATTAGTGAGTCCATTGAAATATTTGAATTACCGAAACGGATTGATACCGGGCTTTAAATTAAGCCCCTTACAATTATTTGGTTGTGCCATCAAAATACCGGGCAGCTGCCGCCCAAGCCGTTCACTAACAGTTGGCCTAACAAACGCAGACTTTAAAAACTACCGTTTCAACCAACTTACCCCTCAAGCGAAAGCACAAACAGGACAAGTATCGGCACACTTTCCTGCATACCCCGAATTACCTTTATATCATCCCGAAATAGCTGCTACCATAGCTACCGAAAGTCAACAAATTCCGGTCAGTGTGCTCTTAGACTCTGGTAACCCCGGCGTCGTTTTAAACGCCTCAGCGGAGGATCTTCACGCAGATCAATATCCAATAATAAAACTTATGTTGCCTTCCGGTCAAACCTATTTTTATAATCAGCGGAGGGCAAATTTTTCGACACGGTTTAATCCATCAAGCAAACGGAGCGTTTTTGGCATTTATTTTTTCACCGTATTCGGTTTTGCAGAGGATTATCAGAATGGTCGTATTGGCCTGAATCGCACAGCTAATTGATAGTTGGCAGCATTTCCGAGCAGTAATGAAAAACTGAGACGATGTGGTTCGATCATCTGTAAGCTACTGAACACAGGTTTAGATACAGGACAGGCTTTTAACAGGTTACCAGCGCTTCACTTACAGCACTACAAAATCACTCGAATTTTATATGAATCTTTTCATGGAATTAATCTGGCTGCCCGCAATTCTTCAAATAGATCATAAAATGTGTCTTCCGTATCCTGAAAAATGCTGAATCCCAGCTTACGGCTTTTTGACATGTCCGTCATTACTTCTATCGGTCGTCCCAGGTCAAGATCGGTATGCCATGCAGTAGCCAATCGGCTGAGTTTTTTTTCCCGCAATGTATATTTCAGCGCAATATCCTCCCAGATATCTGCATAATCCGCCATTTCTTTTTCAAGCGGTTGAATTGTACCATTAAAGCCAACAGGTTGAATACCGAAGTACTCTGCCAGACGATTCCACAGCCTGCTCCAACGAAATACGTCGCCATTAACCACGTTGAATGCCTGATTACGGGCGATATCAGTTGTAGAAGCCCATATCAAATGTTCTGCTAATACCCGCGCATCAGTTACGTCTGATAAGCCATTCCATTGGGCGGCAGACCCCGGCCAAACAAACGGGCGGTTGGTTTCTTTACAAATAGTTGCATATACCGCTAAGGTAGTCCCCATATTCATAGCGTTACCTACTGCTTTACCAATAACCGTATGCGGCCTGTGAATACTCCAGGTAAAGCCATCCCGCTTGGCTGCGGCATAAACTTCATCTTCCTGCGCGTAATAAAAGTTTTCGATATTTAATCTTGGGTGCTCTTCCCGCAAAGGCGTCTCTGGCAAAAAACCCTCTTTTGCATAAGCTTCAAAAGGGCCGAGGTAATGTTTTAAACCTGTTACTAAAGCCACATGCTCAACTGATCTGTCCAAAGACAACGTATCCAAAAGATTACGTACCATTAAACTATTTACCCTGATGTTTTCGGCCTCAGTGTCGTTACGCATCCAGGTTGTTATGTAAACGTGCGTAGGCCGTATTTCGGATAAGGCCTGCTCTAGACTATTTTTATCTAACAGATCTGCTAAAACCGGTTTTAAACCCTCGATCTCATTGTTAGGATTACGGGCTAAACCATAAGTTTCCCAACCTTTAGATATAAGCTTTTTAGATAAGTTGCTACCGGCAATACCGCTTGCCCCAACTACTAATGCTATTTTGTTCATCATATTTACAGCGTTAATTTCGGTGAGATAGATAAATGTGTTACTTGTAATAATTTGTTCACAAACTTACCGGCAGTAGTTAAAAAGGGCGATGACTTGAATCAAGAAATACACTTGACCTGTATCAAGTCTATATCTACGCGATACAATTCCCGATAAAATGATGTCTTGTAAAAAAATCTACCTTTGCTCTAAACGTAAGTCACTACATGATCAATGTACTTTTAGGTCACATTCAGGAAAAGGTTATGCTGACAAATGAGGACAAAGAGAGGATAAAAACCTTCTTCATTCACAAAAAGCTAAGAAAGAGACAATACCTGTTACAGGAAGGCGATGTTTGTAAACACTTGACCTTTGTGGCAAAAGGCTTACTCCGTACCTACAACGTGGATAGTAAAGGGATTGAACACATGAGCATTTTTGGGTGGGAAGGTTGGTGGGTATCTGACTTTGCCAGTTTCCTATCAGGCGGAAAAGCCGTGTTTAATATTGATGCTATCGAAGACTCCGAGTTGTTTTTAATTTCACGATCCAATTACGAAGCATTGATGCCTGCAGTCCCGGTTATGGACCGTTATTTTCGTATTTTGTATCAAAACAGTCTGGTTACAAAAGAACAACGGCTAATGAGTTCCATTACGCACACCGCCGAAGAAAGGTATTTGTTACTGGCCGAATCAAACCCTCAGATCATAGGGCGCATACCGCAAAATTTAGTCGCCTCTTATCTTGGCATAGCGCCCGAAACATTAAGCCGCATCAAAAAAAAATTACTCTCAGAAAAATGATGCCTTTTACCACGATTTTTTGACCTATCAAATCACCTTCAAAGTGCTCTTATGGCAACTTAATTTTTGTTAACAATATACTTAATTAACTCCTACCTTTGCAAGGCTCTAATTTTCTTAAGAGCATTCCGCTTCATGATGTCAACAAGCTTTTCTTTTCAAAGATCTGTACAACTGGTCGCTGATTCTAAAAACTTTTACCTGGTTAAAATAGATACGCAAGGTAATTATGTTTACATGAACGATCTTTTCCTTGAACGTCACAGCGCTTTCTATAACAAAACAGAAGTAAGGCCGGCTTCAATTGCGCTGCATACAGATGACCATGCTGCAAGCTTTAAAACTTATCAGCTATGCGTTGCAGATCCCGACAAGACTTTTCCGATCACATTGAGAAAGCTTGATGGCAAAGGAGGTTATATAATTACTTATTGGGAGTACAAAGCAGATCTTGATGCCGGGGGGAACATCACCGGCGTTATCGGTATAGGCCATGATGTTGCTGCATTTGAATCCCGCCCGGAACATATTGGCTTTCTCACTCAAACGCTTAACACACTTGCTTCCCAGCAATCACATGATCTCCGACGTCCTTTAGCCAATGTTCTTGGTTTGGTTGAAGTGCTTAAAATCTTAGGTGAAGATAATGACCAATTACAAGACGTTGTTAAAAAATTAGAGCAAAGCTGTAAACAGTTGGATGATGAATTTGAGGCTTTTCTGATCAGGGATTTAGGGAATAAATTGGGTTAACCCAAGTCAAAATCTATCTTGATAGTTAAAATGATACTCTTGAGATAGATAATATCGGAATGAAGGTGCGTAATCTCACCTACCGAAAATATTTCAATCAATCACTGCACTAATTCACCGGTAAAACGAGAAAAATCCGCCATACTGTTTTAAATCTTACTTACCTCAATTTTTGGGGTTAGCAATTACCTTTAAGGATTTTCAATTAAAGCTTCATAAGAAGATTATCAATTTTGCGTTGTACTCAAACGATTTAGTCTATATTTGCCACAGTTTTTCCCTATCCGTATATCATCAATTTTGAGATCAATGATCGATAATTTTAAAGCAAACCGGACTATCTCTTTTATACAAGAGATTGACATTCATCCACATAATAGCAGTTCTTTCTTAATCCATCATCAGATATTTATAAAGTTTAAAATACCCGGCTTATAACTTTATTATAAAATATACCTTAGGTATATTCATACATGAAAAACTTCTCTTTATTTTTTTGTTCAGTGAATTTAATTTCTCGCTGAGTAATAGTCTTACAAATTAGTTTAACGAACTTTAACAGTCAATATTGATCATTTATGCAGGATAAAAACTCAGATCAGATCACTTCGGGTTATATAAAGGGCATCGCTGTAGACGTATTTGGCTACCTCAAGCGTAAATGGCTTATCATATTTGTTTGCGGTATAATTGGTGGTGCCTTAGCGTTAAGTTATGCGATCTTTAAAAAAAACGTTTATAAGGCCGAGTGCACTTTTGTTTTACAGGATGGCGGAAGCGGCGGCCTTGGCCAATATGCCGGCCTGGCATCCCTTGCAGGTATAAACATTGAAAGCGGCGACGACGGACTGTTTAAAGGCGATAACATATTTGAACTATACCGGTCCAGAACCATGATCATGAAAACTTTACTCACGGAGGTAAATTTTCAGGGAAAGAAAGAAATGTTGATAGACAGGTACATTGACAATAATAAGTTGCGTAAGCAATGGGAAAAACAAAAATTGGGCAACATTCAGTTCAAAGGCTCTCCAGATAAATTCAGCAGATTGCAGGACAGTTTGGTCACAGACATTGTAAAGAAGCTTAACAAAAGTGACCTGAGTGTTGTGAAACCTGATAAAAAACTGAGCATTATACACGTTACTTTAAAATCAACTGATGAACTTTTTGCTCAGGCTTTTACAAATCAGATCGTTAAAAATGTAAACGATTTTTACAGCCAAACTAAAACTAAAAAGTCTAAGTTTAACGTAGCGCTGCTTCAAAAACAGGCTGATAGCGTAAAGGCGGTAATTAACTCGTCCATCAGCTCAGCTGCAAGTTCTCTGGATGCGTCTCCAAATGCAAATCCTCAATTGTTAGTACTAAAGGTTCCGTCGCAACGTAAACAGGTAGATCTGCAAACAAGTGCTGCAGTTTACGGAGAGATCGTCAAAAATTTAGAAATATCAAAACTGGCCCTGCAAAAAGAGACGCCATTGATAGAGGTCATAGACCCACCTATATTACCACTTGAAAGTAACAAATTAGGAAAAAAAATAGCGTTAGTGGGCGGGTTTGCAATTGCAGCCATATTAGCCGCTTTTGTTTTAGTTGTTAAAAGAGTTATAGGATCAGCGGCTTAATATGAGTGTTAAAGGCAAATTAAACAGCATTATACGCGAGTTTAAAAATAAAGATGAGCAGGGTATACATGCTAATGATGCAAAAAAGAGAAATCTCAGGCTGATTCTTCAACTCGGGCTATCTTTTGGCTACAAAGGCCTGTCAATGTTCTTAAGCTTTGCTATAGTGCCGCTATCTATACATTTGCTTGGCAGTAACGAATACGGTCTTTGGTTAACCATCTTTTCATTAGTTAACTTTTTCCTGTTTTTTGATCTCGGCTTGGGTAATGGACTTAAAAATAAGATCACTATAGCACTGGCAAATAACAATACAGAAGATGTAAAAAGATATATAAGTACAGGATATATCGTATTTGCTTCGCTCTCGCTTTTTCTGATCCTGATACTGGTTTTAGTAGTAAAGCTCGCGAAGATACAGTCTATTCTCACTATTGGTGACATTGCCTCAAACGACGTTGAAAGAGCTATCTTAACCATTGGTATCACCATAATCATCTCTTTTACATTAAATTTTGTTTACAACATTGCGGCATCTATGCAAAACATATCCTTCTCAAACTTGGGTATGGTTTTAAACAATTTGATTACCGTAGTCATACTGATATTCTTTAACGTTTTTAAAGTAAGGGCAACTATAAACTTAATGTCACAGGTAACTGCGGTATCTTTGATCATAAGCATGGTTACGGCCAACTTTATTTTCTTTAAGAAAAACCCCAACCTGATACCTTCCATCAAATACTTCAGGTCTGATTACCTTATGAATATCCTGAAGCTGAGCTTTGGTTTCTTCATCGTTCAGATACAGGTAATAGTTATCTCATTCACAGATACGATAATCATCAATAAATATCTTGGCAATATAGAGGTGACCAAATACAATCTGATCTACAAGTTATTTAATGCCGTGATAGTGCTGCTAAGCCTGATATCAATGCCTTTATGGACGGTATTCACCGAGGCCTTTGAAAAAAAGGATAATGATTGGATCAGAAATGTATTTAAACGCTTCAATTACTTTGTATTGGGTGTAGCGGTGGTGTTCACACTAATAGGTGTATTTATTGACCAGATACTTTTTGTTTGGGTACAAAAGGAATATCAGATACCCGTGCTTTTAATCAGCGGTATGGTTATCTATCACGTTCTGTATGCCTGGAATTACAACTATTCTGTATTTTTAAACAGCGTTTCGGCAATAAAGGAACAACTGCCTTATTTAGTATTTACTATAATCGCCAACGTTCCACTTTGTATATATTTTATCAAGCTGGGTTTAGGATCGGCAGGTGTTATCATAGCTTCAGCGGTTTGCATATTACCATTTTCAATTTATGGCCCATACCTGGCCTACAAAAAAATAAAGCTTAATAAGGCAGTATAACGATATGTCAGCAAACAGAGGGATTTTCCAGGATTTTAAAGCTAACAAAAAGAATATTAAGGGCCAGCTTGTAATGGTTTTGTACCGCTTTGCTTGCCTGGCAAGAACAAATAAAATTACCACCATACTGTTTTTTTGGTACTTGATTCTCTATCTCGTTGTTGTTGAATGGTTTATGGCAATAGAGTTATCATGGCATGTACAACCCGGAGAAAACCTGCAGCTTCACCACGGCTTTTGCCTGGTAGTAAACCCGGGAGTTAAGATAGGTAAGAACTGCATACTCCGCCACGCAACCACGTTGGGTAACAAAAAAAGCGCTGCCGGCGATTTTAACAGCGGCTGCCCTGTAATAGGCGATAATGTAGACATTGGTGCCAACGTTTGTATAATAGGTCCATTAAAAATTGGTAATAACGTAATGATTGGGGCCGGCTCCATTGTGGTTAAAGATCTACCGGATAATTGTGTGGCCGCGGGTAACCCTGCAAAAATAATCAGATATCTTTAATGGTTAATATCCTTTATGTGTTTGGCGGCGAAAAAGCCTCGGGAGCAGAAAAAGTAATCCAGAGATTAATTGATAATAACCTGTCTGCAGTTAAGCCTCATTTGTTTGTTTCGCCTGGCGCCTACGCAGATAATCTTATCAAAACAAATCAGGATAAGTATGCTATCCATCTTTTAGATGAGTTAAAAAAACTTAACAGAAGCAGCGCCGGCAAATTAGGCTTTTATTTTAAAGCTATTTCAAACTGCTTAACGGTTTCATACAAGGTGTTAAAATTCGCGAAAACGAATAGCATAGCCGTTGTACATGCCAATACCATAGTGCCCGCATTTTATTTGTTCCCGGCAATTGTTTTAGCCAAAATTTTCAGAAAAGATCTGAAATTCGTTTGGTCTGATCATGATCTTAAATACTATTCTGCTTTTGACAACAAGCTTGCTGCAGCAGCATTTAAGTTATATGATGCTACCCTTACTGTTTCTAACGCCGTAAAAAAGAAATATCCTGTAAGCGATAAGGTAATAACGCTGTATAACGGCCTTGACTTGAACGAATATCAACCAGATCCAAGTCGTGGTGAAAAATTTAGACATTTACATGCTATCCAAAACGATGATTTTGTGATTGGAATGGCGGGCACCATCGAGCATAGAAAAGGTCAACTTGGTTTAATACAGGCCTTTAAAAAACTCTCAAGCCAATATCCTAAGTTTAAATTATTGTTGGCAGGCCCATTATCGGCAGACGATGAAGCCTACGGGAACGACTTTTTAAACGCAGTTGAACATGACAACGGCATTTATTATTTAGGTAAAATAAGTGATATGCCCGGTTTCTATAATGCTTGCGATGTTATTGTGAACAATAGTAATCTGGAAGGAAGTGAACCATTAGGCACAACCATCTACGAGGCAATGGCCATCGAAAAGATCGTTGCTGCTTCAAATACAGGCGGCTCACCGGAAATTATTGACAATGGACAAGACGGCTATCTTTTTACATGCGATGAGCAGAACTCATTAGCCGAGACATTAGAAAAAATATTTCTTGATCACGAAAAGTTAGATATCATCCGTAAAAATGCAAGGGTAAAAGTAGAAGAGAAATTTAATGTTAAAACGATGGTTAGGGCCTATAATGCTTTGATTGGCAAGTTGGTTAATTAACAATTATGGAGACAGAAAACAGACTTACTTTATTTAAATCCGAGTTTTGGATAGTCCTTGTCTGTACTATTTGTCTTCAGTTCCCTGATTTGAAAATAGCCGGCCTTCAGCCCGGAGAACTTTTGATGCTGTTGTTAATGCCGTTTTTGTTAAAACATATAACCAAAAGCAAAACCATTTTATACTTCTTAGCATTTTACATCCTTTTATTAGTAAAAACGCTGATCGTAAATCATTATACCAACTTTTACATTAACGACGAAAACCTGACGTTATTGAAAAATCCCGGATTTATCAGTTTCGCACGCTTCCTGGAGATGCTTACCTGTATGACGTTCTGCTGTTTCACAGCCAACGTTTTATCTCACTCTCAAAAGCCATATAATCTTTTGAAAATGATACTGTTTGTGCAAATAATGGTATTTGGTTTATTCTTTATGCTTACCTACTCTTTGTATGCTTTGCACTTGCTGGCAACAGATAAGTATGAAAGTTTAATAGTTTACGATGCGAGTGAGGGTGATCAGGTTTACAGGCTCAAGGGTTTCTTTGTTGAAGGCGGGCCGTTCGGCTTGTTCTACGCGTTTATTTTTACGGTTTGTGTAGCATGTTACCGTCGTTTAAAGCTAAAGCCTTTATACCTTATAATCCCGGTAATTTTAGTTTTGTTAGGACAGTCTAAGGCTGGCTATCTATTGTTATTTTTAAATGGCGCCGTTTATTTAATGTCTAAAGTTGGCAAGTTTTTTAAGCGGTTATTTGTTAAAATACTGTTATACATTGTGGTAATTGTATTGATGGTATTTGGGTCAATAGCTACGTTGCAGATGTACGTTGACAGCTTGTCAGACATTGAGTTAAAAGCTTCTCTTTTCGCTCCTGGTGAGATAGACCCCAACTTTATGATGGGAAGAATCTCGGCAACGGTAATTGTCCCAAACATGCTTGCAAAGAACGCCTGGGTGGGTATAGGCTGGGGTAACTATCCGCTGCTTAGAAACAACCCGGCTTACAGGCAGTTCATGCCCGAAATTCCGGTATCATTCTGGGATGCCACTGGTTTAGGCGGTATAGTTGATATGTTGCTTGAAGCAGGCATAATATTCTTTATTATTTACCTGTTGCTTTACTTTAGGCTGGCCAAAACCATCAAGCCTTTACCAGCCTCAAATTATTTAATATTAGCATTAATTGGACCGCTGCTATTAGGCGTGGCTATATATTTCTTTTATACGTGGTTTTTAATGGGTGTATTGTTCTTTTTAATGCAGACCGAACTTGAACCAAAGGAGAAAGCTTTAAATGAATAATACCCCAAACAACAAAAAGCCTCACCTTTGCATAGATGCAAGGATGATCAACCATTCCGGGATAGGTACCTATTTGCGAATGCTGTTGCCTGCAATTATTTCAAAATTTGAGGTGACGCTATTAGGCGATCCATCGTTGCTGGGATCATACTATCCCAATGCAACTGTTGTCGATTTCCCGGCATCGATCTACTCGATAAGTGAGCAATTAAAATACCGCAAGGTAATACCTGTTTGCGATCTGTTTTGGTCGCCGCATTATAACGCGCCGCTCATGCCTGTTAAAGCATTAAAAAGGGTGGTGACCATTCATGACGTATTTCACCTCGCATTCGCTTCTCAATTAAGTCTTAAGCAAAAGATCTATGCAAAATTAGCCTTTAATTTGGTATCTAAACTTAGCAACCGGATAGTTACGGTATCGCATTTCTCCAAGCAAGAGATATTGAAATTTATAAAGGTTGATCAAAGCAAAATAAACGTTATACATAACGGCGTAGAGCAACAAGCTAATTTGGTTGATGTAAATAATTTAAAGGCCAAATACAGCCTGCCAGATAACTATATTCTTTTTGTAGGTAATGTAAAGCCGCACAAGAATCTTAAAAATTTAGCCAATGCTTACCTTGCACTGCCTAAGGCACTGCAAGATCAATATAAGCTTTTGGTTGTTGGCAAAAAAGACGGCTTTATAACCGGAGATGATAATTTATTTGATATGATCAGCTCCAATCAGGCATTGTCAGATAACTTACATTTTACCGGCTACGTGGATGACGATGATATGGCAACTATATACAACAATGCCGCTGTTTTTGTGTTCCCATCGTTATATGAGGGTTTTGGTTTACCACCTTTAGAAGCAATGGTAAATAAATGCGCTGTATTGGCTTCTGAGATACCAGTATTGCATGAGGTTTGCGGGGACGCCGCGATTTACTTTGATCCGGAAAATGCCGAAGATATTGCATCTAAAATTGAATGGATTTTGAATAATGACCAGGAGCGGGAATCTTTGATAAATAAAGGAACAGAAAGAGTTAAACTTTTTGATTGGCAACAAAGCGCCCAAAAACATATAGAATTATTTAATCAGCTCATATACAACACAAAATAATGAAAGTTGCATTAGTACAGGATTGGTTGACGGTTATTGGTGGTTCTGAAAACGTATTTAAAGAGATTGCATCCTTATTTCCTGAAGCTGATGTGTTTACTTTGGTGGCACGAGAAGAAACATTAGAAAAATTAGGGCTGAAGGGGCACAAAGTTCAAACTTCGTTCATTCAGCGCCTCCCGTTCGCAAAAAAGAAATACAGGTCATATTTACCGTTGTTCCCGCTTGCGGTTGAACAGTTTGATCTGTCTGGCTACGATCTTATCATATCATCATCACATGCGGTTGCCAAAGGCGTGTTGACCAATGCTAATCAGATCCATATTTGTTACTGCCACTCCCCTATGCGTTACGCATGGGATCTAAATCATCAATACCTGCGCGAATCCGGCCTTAATAAAGGGCTTAAAGGTTTCCTGGCACAATATCTTTTGCATCGCATAAGAACATGGGATCACATCAGCACAAACCGTGTAGATCATTTTATAGCAAATTCTAAATACATAGCAAAAAGGATAAAAAAGGTGTACGGTCGTGACAGTGACGTGATATACCCTAACGTTGCTACTGAAGATTTTGCGCCGGCGGCGGAAAAAGGCGATTATTTTGTTACCTGTTCGCGTTTTGTTCCTTACAAAAAGATTGACCTGATAGTACAGGCCTTTGCGCAAATGCCTGATAAAAAATTACTGGTTATAGGTGACGGGCCGGATTTTAAAAAAGTAAGCAAATTAGCTGTGGCCAATACCGTTTTGTTAGGATACCAAACGTTTGACAAACTAAAGGCATACCTTTCTGCAGCAAAAGCGTTTGTATTTGCTGCTGAAGAAGACTTTGGGATTTTGCCTGTTGAAGCGCAGGCATGCGGCGTGCCCGTTATTGCCTTTGGCAAAGGTGGCGCTTTAGAAAGCGTTGTGGAAAACAAAACCGGCGTGTTTTTTAAAAATCAAACCGTACCTGATATAATAGCTGCTGTTCAGCATTTTGATTCGATTCAACACACATTTGATCCGGTTGCGATCAGGGAACATGCCGAAAGTTTCTCTACAGGCCGATTTAAAGCTCAGATGCTTCAATTTGTTCAATCGAAGCTTAAACAGTCGTGATTTTAATTTTCGTTCCATTAAAAAGGCCCACAAACGGTAGTTTGGGGCCTTTTGCTATAGGATTATTTACTTGCAGCCTTCATTTTTTTGCATCTGCTATCACCCACCGGTTTGTGGTGTTATAAGGTGCTTCTAAAACAATTTTATAAAAATCAGACGGGCTGTCCTTAACGCTTATAAAAGCATGTTGGTCTTTAACCGGCACCTCGCCCATTAGCTGGTACTCGTCCGGACTGCCTGTTTTGAAGTTATTGGTCTTAGCTACCCATATTTTTACTTTTCCATCAGGATCTACGGCTTTCCAGGTGATATCAAGATTACCTTGTACAAGTATGGCAGCGGGCTCAGCAACCGAAACCTTGCCTATAAGTGGCGTACCATCAACTTCGCGCTTAACATCCATCGGTATGGTAATATTCATGAAGCGGGCAACGGTTGGCATAATATCTACAATGGCCGGGTGGTAGCGCTCGGCATAAGCATTAAGCGGCCGGTAGTTGGTAACCATCCAGGTGCTGCGCTGCCGCGGAGATTGCCCGCCGTGCCCCCTGCCTGTTTTTTCATCACGGCCGTGGTCTGTTGTGATCACCAATAACCAGTTCTCATTAAAGTGTGCCTTGCGGTATTGTATTGCTTCATAAAGTTTGCCCATTTGCACATCAAGCTTTTTAACGCCATCGTAAAACTCGGGACTGTCGCCGTGCATGTGGCCCATATCATCTGTATACTCAAGATAAACCCATGAAAGGTCAGGCCCATTCTTCTTAATTGTCGCAGATGCTTCACTAACAACTTTTTCATCTATGCGGTGCATGTAATCATGCGCGGCATCATGTTTAAAGTTTACCGTATCCAACTCATAACCATCGTAATGATAATCAACATTTAAATTTCCTGCATTGGGCAAGTGGTAGCCAAGCAGTTTGGTACGGTTATCCTCCCAGCTCGAAAATATTGCCGTTTTCTTGCCCGGGTATTGTCCCTTTATTAACCTGAATATGTTTTGATAATTATAGTTAGGCGCCTTAATATCGTTATCAGGCACGTTATGTTTATTAACCCAGGTACCGGTTAGCAAACTATTGTAACCAACTGCAGAAATTGTAGGCGTTTGATTGTAAGCATTTACATCACCGCCCACATGCATGCGGGTGTAACTGCCATCGGCAATAATCTTTTTAATATTTGGTAAGTCTAATCGTTCAATAACATCCGCAGGAATACCATCTGCAATTACAAAAACTGTTTTGTTGGTTTTTTGCGCAAAAGCACTGGCAGCGAAAAGGGCAAGGGCAATAGTAAGTACGAACCGGTTTATCATCTCTATATCTGATATTAAATTAAACGGAATTAGCTGAACAGCGTGTTGGGATACACAGCAAGCTACCGCCAAAAATGTTGCGCCAATATTAATTGACTATTAAATCGAATTCATCAAATCAACAAACCGCCATATTTACTACTGTTTTGCAAAATCAGCCGCTACCTTGTCAAGGTCTGCCTTGTCTGGTGTTTTGTTGCCGTTGCTTATTATTATGCGGTATTTAAAGGTCACTGTCTCGCCTTTATTCAGCGTCAGGTTTTTCTGGCTTTTGCCGTTGGTAAAAACCTTTTCTCCCAGCGGATTGGCGGCAAACAACCCGTATCCCCTGGCGTGCCAAAAAGTTGGGTAATTAGGATTTTGCGGATGATCGACAATGGTTACACTTACCGAATCTGCACCCATTTTGCCATAAATCTTGCACCAAACGGCACGGCTGCTCCAGGCATCGTTGCCAGATTTGCCGGCGCTGGTGATATAATTACCATTGGCAACATGATCGGTACCGCCCTTTACCACAGTTACAATGCCTTTACTATCGGTAAACTTTGGTCTTCATTGGTTGGCATCTGCAATTCGTGGGCAAGGCGTAAACCCAAAAGGCCGTCCTTTGCGTCGGTGAAAACAGCCTGGGTATCGGCCTTTAAGGTAGTAATGCGGTCTATTGTCCTGCTATGTGCATCGCCACTAAATTCAAAATGGGTTGTTTCCTCTACCAACACTTGCCCCTGCTGGTTTGTCCAGTTAGCGTGGTAAGCTAAGATACCTGTTTTGCCATTTTGGGTTTCGGTTATTTTGTCTGTTTTTATCCAACCATAACCTCCCTTTTTTTCCTTCGGGATAGCATAAGAGTTATTCCAGAAATCCAATCCATTCAAGTTCTCAAAATTGAACCATAAACCTATATGGTGCGGATGATCATTTGGCTCACCGGGGCGCGGTGCTAAAGGAAAACCACGGGTAACTACTATGCCATCAGCGGTATGTAAAGGATACAGTACCGGCTTCTCCAGGCTATCTGGATACAGGAATTGTGTAAACAACCTACCACCTATCAATACATCAACTTTATGCTGAGTGCTATGCGGAACTATCTTAACCGTTACCGCCTTTTGCGCAAGAGCAAACATTGGGGCAGCAGCCAGCGCAAGAATCAGAATCCGGATAGACCTGTTCATAGCTTAGTATTTAAAAACCTTACCATTGGCCATCACCTCCTGCGTTTTCTCATCAAAGGTGGCTTTGTAACCGGTATGCACAGCAGCATTGGTCATGATGTTGGCAATGGAGTGGCTATAACCTGCCTCAACAGGTGCGTTGGGTTGCTTACGGCTGCGCACACACTCCATCCAGTTACGCACGTGGTTTGAGGTAAGCACATCACCACCGGTATTTGCAGAAGCCACTACCCGCTCGGTGCTGTTCAAGCTTACTTCAGGCAACAAATTAGCCTTCATGTGCATGGCGTTTGCCATATCTTGTGTAAGGCCGCCTTCTGGCGATACCTTGTTGGTGTCAAGATTCAGTTCGCCGCCGTTTGAATAGTAGATTTCTTTGGGGTGTTCATCGCCATTGTGCATGCGCGATGCAAACGTAACCTGGAAGCCTTTTGAAAGATCATCAAGCGGGCCGTAATCAAATGCTGCGGTAATTGTATCCCAGTTGCGTCGGCCATCCTTCCACATATAAATACCGCCGTTTGCCACTACGCTACGTGGATGTTTAAGCCCGGTAAACCAGTGAACGGTATCAATTTGGTGGCTCATCCATTGGCCGGGTAAGCCTGATGAGTACGGCCAAAACAAGCGGTACTCTAAATATATTCTCGGGTCAAATTTTTCATAAGGGCGGTTCATGATAAACCGTTTCCAATCAGTGTCCTCTTCTTTAAGCAACGGTATCAGGTCGGGCCTGCGCCAGCGGCCGGGCTGGTTCACGTTCCAGGTAAGTTCAACCATCGTGATGTCGCCAAATTTTCCTGCACGTATAAAATCATTTGCTGCATGGTAATTGGCACCGCTGCGGCGTTGAGAACCTATCTGCACTATCTTTCCTGACTCTTTTATCGCCTTAAGCGCCGCGCGGTTATCCTCCATGGTCTCAGCAAAGGGCTTTTCAACATAAGCATCGCACCCGGCTTTAACAGCTTCAATGGCGTGGCGGGCGTGCTGAAAATCGGCCGTGCTGATAAATACAGCATCAACCGTTTTGCTATCGTAAAGTTCCTCGTTATTGCGGTAAGCCTTTACGTCATTCTGCATCTTACCTTTCCATATGGCTGCACCTTCTTCCCTGCGGCGTTTCCAGATGTCAGACACGCCTACCACTTCAAAATTGAGCTCTTTGTAATGGTTCATAAAGCTTGGCAGATGCGAGGCCTTATGCCTGTCTGAAAAACCGATAACGCCAACGCGTACCCTGTCATTTGCACCAATGATGCGCTTATAACTTTTAGCACTTAAACCGCTTTTGGCAAATAAAACCCCGGCACCGGCAATTGATGTTTGCCTGATAAAATTACGACGAGAATTATCCATAACAGGTAGGAAGAATTGGTTTATAAAACGATCACTTTAGGGGATACGGATCGCAAATGAAGCTCAATATACAAAAGCTATCTAAAAATCAATGGCATTAAACCGCTTTTTATGCTCAATACTATAAATTCTTTACAATAATTGATGATGACGTAATTTAATAAAAGAAATTCACAAAATGTCATATTTGATAAAATTCATCAGATGTTTAAATAAACATCATACCTTTGTATCATCATGATGAATGAAAAAATAAAGATAAGCGAACAAGTTAGGCGCCGCCTGCAGGACGACATTAGCAACGGCAAATTTAAACCGGGCGAAAAATTACCTACGGAGCCTGAACTGATGATGCAGTATGCTGTTGGCCGCTCCTCTATTCGCGAGGCTGTAAAAGCATTGGCGGCAGCCGGTGTAGTTAACGTAAAACAAGGTGCTGGCACCACGGTTAACGATCATCCGTCCTCGCAGTCTTTAGACGACAAAATGCGCCATGCAAAATTTGATGAAGTGAACAGCGTGCGTAACCTGCTCGAGAAAGAAATTGTAATGTTAGCCGCAACCCATCGTACCAGTGAGCAACTGGAAGGTATTAAACATTGGCTTGATAAACGCAGGGAGGCCATAGAGCAAGATGACCGAACCCTTTGTATGGATGCCGATATCGGTTTCCATCAAAGCATTGCCGCAGCATCGGGCAATCAGGTTCTGGCAAACCTTTATGAATCTTTTACCGCTACCATCAGGCGTTTTTTCAGCGAGCGCGAAAAACAGGGTATTTCTCATTTTGCCCTTAGCCATCATTTGCATGAGCAGCTTTACAACGCCATTAAAGGTAAAAAAGCTAAACAGGCGCAGGATGTACTGCAATACATATTAAATAACAACTATTAAAATCATTAAAATGACCATATTAACATTCAGTATCATATTATTAGTTGGCTCTTACCTGGCCGGCCTGTTGGGCTCGCTAACCGGTTTGGGCGGCGGCGTTGTAGTTATTCCACTGCTCACCCTGGTGTTCGGGGTAGATATACGTTATGCAATCGGTGCAGCTTTGCTGGCTTCTATAGCAACCTCGAGCGGTTCAGCAAGTGCCTATGTAAAAGAGGGAATCACTAATATCCGTTTGGGGATGTTCCTGGAGATAGCCACAACCATTGGTGCGGTGCTTGGTGCCTTAATTGCCGTTTACACCCCCACCAATACCATCGCCATTTTATTCGGCGCTGTGCTTATCTTTTCCGCAGCTATGACGCTGCGCAAAAAGAATCAGGAAGTTCTTACAGAAGGGAGCCCGCTGGCAGAAAAATTAAAGCTCAACAGCAGCTATCCTACTCCGCAGGGCGAAGTGGATTACAAACTGAAAAACGTTGGCGCCGGCTTTTCTATCATGACATTTGCAGGCGTTATCTCCGGGTTGTTGGGTATTGGTTCGGGTGCGCTTAAAGTGCTGGCTATGGATACCGCAATGCGTATACCGTTTAAGGTAAGCACTACCACCAGCAATTTTATGATAGGCGTTACTGCTGCAGCCAGTGCTGTTGTTTATCTGCAGCGTGGGTACATGGACCCGGGGCTGGCTTTCCCGGTTATGCTGGGTGTTTTGGCCGGTGCTTTCACCGGATCAAAATTACTGATGAAGATGAACCCACAAGCTTTAAGGTTCATCTTTTGTGCCGCTATCACGTTTGTAGCGCTGGAGATGATCTACAATGGTATTCAACATAAATTTTAACTTCTACGAAAGATGAAAAAGACAATTGAAAATAAATGGCAGGATACCGACGTTGAACAAATAGTTGGTCAGCTTTTGCGCTACGGGGTATTCACTGCATCAATAGTAGCATTGATAGGCGGGGTAATATACATTGGGACCAAAGGACAATCGCCTATGCCCTCATACCATAAATTTGTAGGTGAGGGTGCAAACTTTACCAGCTATAGCGGTATCATAAAAGGTGCATTAAGCTTTAATGCAGCAGGAATTATCCAACTTGGTGTGCTTTTACTGATAGCTACACCCGTGTTACGTATCGTATTTTCACTGGTAGGGTTTGCCCTTGAAAAAGACCGTATGTATGTTTGCATAACCCTTATTGTGCTGGCCGTAATAACCACAAGTATTTTTGGTGGTTTAAAGGTATAATTGTTAATAAAACCTTTTTTGTTTAACAAATGTTAGCATTTATATAGTCCAACTTTGCGTTATAGTTATATATTTGTAGTATGAGGTGGTGGATAAAGATATTGTTTGGATTGTTGTTGGCTGTGAAGCTAACACCATCTGTGGCGCATGATAATGCGGCTAAAACAAACGATGAGCCATCTCAGCAAGAGCAAAGTAAGAACCACCTCAAAAAGCCGGCAACAACCGGTGAAGGCTGCCTTATTGATGAACGGATTACCCGGCAATTAGAGGTTAAATTCAGATGGCCTTTACAGTTGCTGGTTCTTACAAACACTGGTGTTAAGGCACTGATAAATGAACCGGCAATTAAAATTTATCAGCCGGTAACAGCGGTTCCGTTGCATCATTTTTACCGAACATTGCTCTTCCCGTTCCATTCTAATACATAATACTTGTTCTTATTGTATCCCCTACTTAGTTGCAGGCAGATCCTGCGCATTTTATTACTTAAAGGAAACTACAATGAGCAAACACGAATTAAAGATAGGCACCACGTTACGGTACCTTGGACGCCCTTTTGAGGGTTTTAACAAAATGATCACAAAAGCCATTTTTCTGGGCTATGATTGCAGTGGCTGGAACAGTATCTGGATAGAATATCTTGGCGCTCCACGCCTGGTAGCATTAGCAGATATTGCCGTTGACGAAGAATGAGATCTACGGGCAGCCGCCTTTTATTACTGATCGTTGCTGTACCGCTATTGTTAGCGGGAATAGCAGACAAAAAACCTGCCCTTAAGGTGGGCGATCTTTCGTTGCCTAAAGGTTTTAAATCGATTACCGTTGCTGACACCATCCCCGGTGCGGCACGCCATTTAGCTGTTAGCAGCAGTGGCGATATATATGTTAAACTCCGTTTTCCCGACAAAGCAGGCGGCAACGCCGCTTTGCGGGATACCAACGGGGACGGCCGCGCCGATATCATTCAAAAATTTGCCGACTACGAGGATAAGGGTACTTACGGTACTGCTATGCGCATCTACAATGGCTACCTTTATTTCAGTTCAGAGACCAATATCTTCAGGATAAAACTGGATTCATCATCCCTCATTCCGCAGGGAGAACCAGAACTGATCATTCATGACACAGGTGGGCGGCACGAGCATGATGCAAAACCTATCGCCTTTGATGATGCAGGACACATTTACGTACCTTTTGGGGCTGCTTCCAACGCTTGCCAGGAAAAGAACCGTGTACCGGGTTCGCCGGGCATAAAAAACTGCCCTTTGCTTGACAGTGCCGGTGGTATATGGCAATTTGATGCTAACAAACTAAATCAAACCCCTAAAGATGGGGTACGTTATGCAACAGGTTTACGCAGTGTGGTCGCAATGGCATGGAACCATGCTAATCAATGCCTCTACGTTGTGGCCCACGGCCGCGATGATCTGCATATGCTGTTTCCTAAACAATTTAACGCCTGGCAGAGTGCTGTTTTACCTGCTGAAGAGTTTTTACAGGTTAAACCAGGCACAAATGCCGGTTGGCCTTATTACTACTACGATCCTTACAAGAAGCAGCTAATGCTTAACCCGGAGTATGGAGGTAATGGCATTAAAAAAGGGGATGGCGCAAAATTTACACAGCCCATTATGGCCTTCCCGGCGCATTGGGCGCCCAATGACCTGTTATTTTATAAAGGAAATCAGTTCCCTTCCCGTTACCGTAATGGTGCATTTATAGCGTTTCACGGTTCAACTAACCGTTCGCCTTATCCGCAGGCTGGTTACTGTATTGCATTTGTCCCGTTTAAGAACGGAAAACCTTCCGGCCCCTGGGAATTGTTTGCTGATGGTTTTACCGGTAAGCAAACTATACTTAGCCCAAGCGAAGCTACCTACCGTCCTATGGGTCTTGCCGAAGCGCCCGATGGTTCTTTAGTTATTTCAGATACAGAAAAGGGACGTGTGTGGCGTGTAAACTTCGCAGGCAACAAGGCATCATTTGGCCCGGCCAACCTACAGGCAATGCTTCAGCGAAAAAGAACCCTTTATAAAGATCCTAATCCGATAACCGATGATAACAGCCGGGCAATGCTGTCGCCCGGTGCTTCGCTATACCGTAAATATTGTATCAGCTGCCACCAGCCCGATGGCAAAGGTGATGGTAACTTATTCCCTCCGCTTGCAGGGTCTGAATGGGTTGTGGGCGGCCCTTATGGTGATAAACGCATGGCTATCCAAACATTGCTGAAAGGATTGCAAGGGCCGGTAACGGTTAAAGGCCACTCGTACAACAGCGTTATGCCGTCCTTCAGTCAGTTAAGCGATAAAGAAATTGCGGAAGTGCTTACTTATATACGCAGCAAGTTTGGCAACAACGCCAGCATGGTAACTGCCGAAGAAGTAAAAAATACCCGGAAAAGGATCCGCTGATATTGCTGCCGAAGTTACCGTTGTAATTACGTATTAATTAGCATTTTTTTGCCAAAATTTACAGCTATGAGTTGGTTCCTGGTTATTTTGGGTGGCGTGTTCGAGGTGTTGTTTGCATCTTGCCTGGGCAAGGTAAGGCAAACCAGCGGCACCGAAATGTATTTGTGGTTTGCGGGTTTCCTGGTATCACTTATCATCAGCATGGGCTTGCTTATGAAAGCTACGCAAACCTTACCTATAGGAACTGCTTATGCCGTGTGGACAGGCATTGGAGCCGTAGGATCTGCCATTGTTGGCATACTCATCTTTAAAGAACCTGCAACCTTTTGGCGCTTGTTTTTCATCACTACGCTTATTGGCTCTATTGTAGGATTAAAAGCCGTTAGTCATTGACTTTATACAGCCTTGCCGACCTATGATTTGTTTGAAGGCAACTTAAACCACTTCAAATCCGTAATACAGCAAAAAGACCATCTTCACCGGGATGAGCAAAGTTCTGTCTGTCAATTTTCATACAGGTATTGGTCACATCAGCAGCAAATGGCGCAAGCTGATAGGCCATGCCGACGATTTCTCTTTAGAGTCGCGCATATTCCATTCTATTAGCTTGGGTATAATTGTGCTGGCTGCATTTTATATACCGTACAACCTGTACGCCGGTTTAAAAGTAGCATCTCTATCTTGTTTAGTTATCGTCTGCTTTTTCATGTACCAGTATTATTATTCGAGAGTTAAAGGTATTGTGTACCGTAGTCTCGTGTTTGGCTTGATAGGGCTGATCATATTGCCGGTTAACTATTTTATTAACGCCGGTATCAGCGGCTCAACAGACCTGATGTGGCCTGCTTTTCTGGTATTGTTGCTTACTATATGCCCCAGCCGATATCAGTTGGCCTGGGTGGTTACCTACCTCATTGTTTTTGCTATTGTTCACTGGATAGAATTTCAATATCCGCAGTTGGTGCAATACCCTTTCCATTATGGCAAGGGGCAATTTATTGACCGTATTACAGCATTCCCCATGCCCGTTATAGGTATGGCAATAGTGGTTGGCCTGTTCAGGCGTAGCTACGACCGCGAGAAAGCGAAAGTAGAACAGCGCGACGCAGAAAAAAGCCGTCTTTTATCCATCCTATCGCACGATTTCAGAGCACCGCTTATACATATCGGCCATTATCTTGAGTTACTCAATGACCCTTCGTTATCTACCACAGAGCGAAACTCTATGGAGAAAAAACTCCGCGAAGCAAATGACCAAACCCTGCACCTGGTTACCAACCTGCTTTACTGGTCGCGCTCGCAGATGGAAGGTACCGCCACAGATATTATGAAGCTGTCACTTTTAAATACACTTAAAAACCCAATGGCAATTGCAGCGGTACAGGCAGCACATAAGAAAATCAACTTTATTCAGAATATTGACCCTGATAAAATGATATATGCTGATGCTGATATGCTGCAGTTAGTGGTGCGCAACTTATTACAAAATGCAGTGAAATTTACGCCTACAGGCGGCATTATCAGCATCAAATCAATGGTTGAGGCACATAATTGTAAGATCATCATCGCAGATAATGGCGCGGGCATTTCGCCGGGGCAACTATCAACCATCTTTAACGGCAAACCCAAGCCTACCTACGGCACCGAAAATGAAAAAGGTGTTGGATTAGGCCTTATGATATGCAAAGAATTTATGGAGCATCAGGGCGGCCATATCACAGCTGACAGTAAACCCGGAGAAGGCTCCGCTTTCACGATCACCATCCCACTTGCTAACAACTAAGATGTTATTATAGTCAACAAAAAAGGCCCTTTATTGGGCCTTTTCCGTTATTGGTATTTGAATGATTTATCCGGGTGTTGTGGTGAGACCACTGCGGGTATAGGCTTGGTCCTGATCTCGTTTTGCAGGTACTTTACGGCTGCTTCTAACTGAGCATCCTTACCTTTATAACTTTCATAAGGCAGGTTATCAACCTCAATATCCGGTTCTACGCCGCGGCCTTCTATCAGCCACTTACCTTCGGGGCCAAATACGCCGGTTTCTGCAGCGGTGGCAATTCCATCATCAACCAGTTTATTATCTGATGACAGCCAGATCTCGCCACCCCAGGTACGCATACCTATCACTTTACCCAAGCCAAGTCTGCGGAAACCTTCTGATACGGCCTCTCCATCAGACGCGGTCTGCTGATCGCACAGCAATACCATGTGCCCGCGGAACGCATACTGCATATTCCATGTTGGGCCGCCTGTTCTGCCCTGCCAGTACATCCAGGCTTTGCGCATCAGTTTTTCCAATACCCAGCTATCAATGTTTCCGCCGAAGTTCTGCCTCACGTCAAGTATCAATCCTTTGCGATTGAATATCGGATAGAACTGCTTCACAAAATCGTCCATATCATCGCCCCCCATGGCTTTGAGATGGATGTATCCAATATCATTATTGCTTGCGCTATCAACCTTTAACCGCCTTGAGTATTCCCATTCTGCATATCGCAAATTATAGAAACTGCGCGGACTAAACGGTTTCACTATCTGCTCGTAACGTTTGCTGGCCTTATCGGCGAGCGTAAGCTTAACAGGGATATCCACTTTATTGGTAAGCAGCTCACCTATATCTCCTACATCTTTTAGCGGCACATTATTGATCTCGGTAATAATGTCTCCTTCTTTAATTCTCAATTCGGGCTTTCCCAGCGGCGATACATTGTCGAAATCCGGGTCGGCTTTGTAGATGTGTTCAATTTTAAAACCTTTGTCTGTTTTCGCAAGTTTTGCACCCAGCATACCTACCGGTATCTTATCAGATGGGGTGCGCTTATCACCGCCATACACAAAAGTATGCAGGGCAGATAGCTCACCCACCATCTGGCTTAGCAGGTCATCCAATTCGTAACGGTCGGTAACGCGAGGCAATAGAGGCTCATACTGTTTTTTTACAGCCGCCCAGTCTACCTTATGCAGGTCGCGGTCGTAGAAATAATCACGCATCATTCGCCACGCGTCATCAAACATTTCCTGCCAGTCTTTCTGCGGCTCTACAGCAAAGCTCCAATTATTGAGTTCTACTTTGGCCTTTGCGGCATCAACCTTGCTACCATCAGCATCTGCAACTGCCAAATTTTGATTAGTATAACGGATCAGGATCTTTTTGCCGTTGGCAGAAGCCACATAATCGCGCACGCCGGATGCCACCTCTGTTGGCTCTATCTTTTTGCTTTCGGTAATTTTAAGGGCATATATTTTTGCCCCTCCTTCATCGCCATCATCGCCGGCATCAACCCAGTATAAATACCCATTTACAACGCTGAGGCTGCCTATGTTGCCGCTTTTAACCGGCACCTGGTACAACGACCTCTGAGCTGTAGCCCAATCATAAACCCTGGCAGGTTGTACTCCCGGTTTCTTTTTACTTACCTTTTTTGTTTGTGGAACACCTTGTTTATCTACGGTAGTAAATACCGAATCAGTCAACCATGAATCGGTTTGCAGGAAGGGAAACTTTGCAGCGGTATCCAAAGCCATTGCATAAATATTGGTGGTTTTGGTGTAGTATGGTTCCGGCTGCCTTGGCCCCCATGGCGAGCGTACCACTGAGCGCAGATTATGATCACTCAGGAAATAAAGCCACTTGCCATCTGCAGACCATGCGGGGTTGTTACTGCTTAAACGCGTTGTGGTTACCGGCGTAAGTTTCATGCTGCGGGTATCAATTACCGCTACCTGTGAATTTAAATTTTCCAAGTTCTGAGAGATATTAAGGAAAGTACTATTGGGCGACCATGATATTTCATTGACGCCAGCGTAAGCTTTATCATATGTGAATTTTACCGCTCCGGTAGCGGTTTCTGCAATGCGTAAAACGTCATTCTTATCTGTATAAGCGATGAATTTACCATCAGGCGAAACGGCGAAAGAAGAAATGATAACCTTACTACCCTTGGTAAGTTGTTTAGCCTCGCCGCTACCATCGGCATTTACGCGCCAAACTTCGTATTCACCGCCTTCATCAGATAAAACCGCGATACTTTTATCATCAATAAAGTGTACATCTTTTACACGAATGCCGCTTTTGCGGGTAATTTCAACCCAACGGTCACTTTTAGCCGGCGACACAAACAAGCGCCCGCGACTAACTATAGCCACATAAGTACCTTTGGGCGATATGTCAGAGTAGCTGATTGATTTTACAGGGCTTTTGATCCATTTTGGCTTGCGCTGATCAAAATCCGATACCAGACTGATGTTTAACGGCTTTTCTGCATTGGAGGCAATATCATAAACATAAATATCTGCACCTTTCTGGTAGGCTATCCTACCCTCGTCCATAGATGGTGTTTGGAGATCCCAGCCTTTTGAAAAGGTGTGTTGCTTCAAATCTTTCCCTTCTTTATCTATCGACCATAAATTCATGGTACCGTCCCTATCGGTAAGAAAATAAACCCGGCCGTTGTAATACATCGGGTTGGTGCTGGTACCTTCAAAATCGCCTGTCAGGCTCTTTGCTTCCTGCTTACCGTCAAATTTCCATAGTTGCTCTATCAAACCGCCTTTGTAACGTTTGGTCTTGCTGCCCTGGTTAGGAAAACGGGTAAAGTACAGGATGCCGTTTTCATCATAAGTACCTATGGATGCTTGCCATAATGGTACTGTTTGGCGTTTAAGGATAACAGGATCTAATTTTATAAGCTGTGGCTGCGGTAAGGATGTGTTTCCCTCGCTGCGGTAAAGTATTTTCCCGTCCTTTGTCCAGCCGGAAATGTACTGGCCACCGGTAAGCTCATAAGTTAAGCGCTTAGGCACACCACCGTTTATATCCATAAGGTATACCTCTGTAGTACCTTCGTACTGACCCAGAAAAGCCACCTGCTTACCATCAGGAGATATGGCGGGGTTCAATTCTACCCCGTCGTTAGTTGTTAACCTGCTGGTTTGGTTGCTGCTTAGGTCATACTTCCAAAGGTCACCTTCGGCGGTAAAGATCACTGTGTTTTGATGCAGGGCAGGCGTGCGGTAGTAGCCTTTTTGCTGCCCATAAGACGTTGACACTGCCAGCAGCGCCAACACCGATAATAAGGGTTTAACCAACATTGCTTAGGATTAAGTGCCTAAATATAGTTAAACCACTGAAAATAAACGCACAAGGCGATTCCTAAAAAATGTTAAATTAAGCCAAAAAATAAAAATGCGTTACAACCTTTGATTTTCGAAAATATTTTCCCTGTTTTACAACATGCACTTTCATTTAAATGAACAAACAAACTAAAGGCGTACAAATCTTAAATAATGTGATTAGCATTATTGTGATTGTCATTTGTTCAAAATGGGAGGGCGCCTTGCTATAATTAATTTTAAATAAAATAATTTGCAGCCTCCCACGAAAGTAGGGAGGCTTTTTTTTTGCTATGAAACGAGAAAAGCTTACTCCAAAATTGTTCAGCCTTAGCTGCGAAAACCAAAAAGAAATACTGTCAAAGTTATAGGGTTATTTACCCGGCCGGGCTACGAGATAGTTACCCTTGCACAATCTCAAACCGATGTTGCGGATACCGTTTTGATAACCATTGAAGCAAGGGTACCTGCGCAACAGGTAGATAACATACTACTGAGGATACGTAAAGTGATAGGGGTGATTGATGTTACTATTGCATTTGGTTCGGTCTTGAGATCTGCTATGTACAGGATATCGCTAACTAAAAAAGCGAACGCTGTATGGGATATCATTAATAAACATAATGCACGCGGAATAACGCTTTTAGAAGGTAACCAGTTACTGGTACGTCAGATAGGCAAAGCAGCCGATATACAGCGCTTATTTAACGAATTGGACGGGCCGCAGTTGCTTGCTTTTCATCATTCGCCACTTACAGTAAATCAGCCCATTTCGGTAACTGAACATGAAAATCTATCCGCGGGCATTTTTAACAAAGCCGTACCATCCGCAGCTGAAAGTGCGTATGCCGAGATAGCGTAATATCTACCCTAACGCTTTGTTCAGCGCTATTACAGATGCCTTAAACTGATCGCGCGGTACAACAAACTGGATGTTAACCCGGCCATACGCTAAACCTGCTGCCAGGATGTTTATCTCATCGCGGGCAAGTGCTGCAGTGCTTTTAGCCAGCAAACCTGGCTGATCCATATTGGTACCTAATAAACAAACCATGGAAACCGGCTCGTGCTTAACACGCTCAAATTTTGTTCTCAGATCAGTTATCAGTGCTTCCTTAAAATCGTTTTCCCAAATAACAATGGATATGCTGTTTGCACTGGTTGATTTAAAGGTATAACTAACCTGGTGCGCGGCGAATATCTCCATGATAATTAAGTCGCTGCCTACGTTGCCGGTCATCAAAGGGTCGTAAATATCGATCAGTAATTGCTTATCGGTGCCGGTGATCACCTCTACCCTTTTCAGTTGCGAAACATATTGGCGGGTTATCAGCGTACCGGGATGCGCTGGTTCAAAGGTGTTTTTGATGCGCAGATGGATGCCGGCCATTTCCAATGGCTTAGCAGCCTTTGGGTGTATAGCTTCCATGCCAACATCGGCAAGCTGATCGGCAATATCATAGTTAGTATTACCTACCGGGTGCACGTTATCGATACCAACAATATTAGGGTCGGCAGTTGAAAGGTGATATTCCTTGTGGATAATGGCCTCATCAGGCCTAAGTATGGATGCTATTTTACTGAACGTTACCTCAGAATACCCGCGGTCAAACTCGCGCATAATGCCTTCTGTACCTTTAGCGTAACCGGTTACAATACAAATGCTGTTTGGCAGATCTATTTTAGCAAAGACATCTTTAATACGCTCGTCAATTGTCATGGCGCGAGAATCGTCAAAACCGGCCATATCTACCAACACGGCATTAAGTCCCCTGGTTTTAAGGATAGCAGCCAGCACCATGGCCGAATGCGTTTCGCCAATGGAAGCCAGGATCTCGCGGGCAGCCAATAACACACCCTCATTAAGATAACCGGAAGCCAGCATTGTAGAGGCGCTATCCAGATAAACGATAGCCTTTGCCATGTGCTGATCTATCTGCGCATCAGCCCAGGTAACATCAAGGCCCAGCTCGCCATATACTGCATTTAAGCGCTTAAGTTCCACAGAAACCTCGTTAAGTGCTGTCCGGTAATCCTCTCCTTTTGCAAAACGATGGTAAACACCCGGCGCCTTAGTTTTCTTATTCTCCAGTAAAATATTGGTAACGCCGGAGAACGCCGATACAACAAGGATTCGATTGTATGGCGAATCGCCGTAAAACACAATGTTATCAATTACATCTTTAAGGGCACTCATTGATGTGCCGCCAATTTTTTCAACTGTTAACCGGGTATTCATGCCGCAAATGTATAATATCAAACGGTATTTGGGTACTTAATCTATTTTAATATATGCCCGGCAGTTGCTGTTTGCCAAATACTCTGTCCACCAAAAACTGCCCGTACGTTTCGGTATGGCGGTTTTATGCCATTAAAAAGTCATTTAGAAAAATATCTACAAAATACGTAGACATTATATATTTTTAATCTATATTTGCATCGAAGTTCTTTTTAAGACTTATCCAGAAAGACCGAGGGAATGGCCCTTTGACGTCTTAGCAACCTCTGCCCCTGCGTTGGCGAAAGGTGCTAAATCCTGCTCCTGATAAACAGGAGAAAGATAAGCGAGTGCAATTTATTTGCCGCAATTAACCGGTACTTACCTGGTGAGTTTATAAAAGACAAACAATAAACGTTACCCTACAAACAACTATGAAAACAGCTTTTACGCAAACTGTATCGTTATCCTTAACCCCTTTCGCTTTATGCTGGCGAATGCCTGGCATGTGTTGTTGCTGCTGTTGTTAACCCAGTAACATTAACTCCATTTAATTTATTGCATACTCATTAATGCAGGTAGATTTTACCGGGCAAAGTAGATAGGTATGCCATGTTCAAAACTTTATTTCACAGTAAAAAATGTCAAAAATTTACAAACTCTTACTGGTGGCTTTACTACCGGTAATCATTGTTCAGCACTTATCGGCCCAATCAATTAAGGTAAGCGGCGTGGTAACTGCTAAGGGCGACGGCCAGCCTTTACCGGGTGTAAGTGTAACCGTACAAGGCACAACCAATGGCACCCAAACAGATGTTCAGGGCCGCTTTAGTATCAATGCCAAAGTAAATGATGTGCTACAGGTATCGTACCTGGGCTTCACCACACAGCGCATCACCGTTACGCAAAGTTCCGCCCCGCTGCAGATAGTCTTAGTGGAGGCACCTAACTCACTTAATGAGGTGGTGGTGACCGCACTAAACATCAGCAAGGATAAAAAATCTTTAGGCTACGCGGTTCAGGGACTTAAGTCGAAAGACATATCCGAAGCCAAGGAAACTAACCTGGTGAATGCCCTTGCCGGAAAAATAGCCGGTGTTACCGTTACCAATAGCCAGGGCGATATGGGTTCATCGCGTATCGTTATACGTGGTGAGGTATCTATCTCCGGCAATAACCAACCCCTGTTTGTGGTAGATGGTGTGTTGGTGGATAACACGCAGCAGTTAGGCACAAACGGTTCGCGCGATTTTCCCAACTCACTATCTGATTTCAACTCTGAGGATATCGAATCTATTACCGTTCTGAAAGGCCCTAACGCTGCAGCTTTATACGGTTCGCGTGCGGCTTCAGGCGTTATCCTTATTAAAACTAAAACCGGTAAGGGTGTAAAGGGCATTGGCGTTACCATTAACTCTTACACCAGCTTTGCTACTCTTAAAGTTTTCCCTGACTACCAAAATTCATACGGACAAGGCGCTAACGGCAAATTCAGTTATGTTGATGGCAAGGGTGGCGGCGTTAACGACGGTGTTGACGAAAGCTGGGGACCGCGCTTGGACGGCCGCCTGATACCGCAATTTTACTCCAACGGCACACCGGTGCCTTTTATAGCGCATCCGGATAATGTTCGCAGTTTCTTTAATACCGGCGTTACTTTAAATAACGGTGTAGCCTTCGCGGGCAGCAGCGATAAATTCGATTTCCGAGCATCGTACAACAACCTGCACCAAACCGGTGTAGTACCTAATTCATCATTGGGGCGAAACTCGTTCTCGCTGAACACAACGTTCCGGCCTACCGATAAACTTACCGTTACCACAACCGCTAATTACATCAAAGACGATGCAGGTAACTTACCGGGTACTTACGGCAGGCGTGCAACAAGCACCATGCTCCAGTTTACATGGTTTGGCCGCCAGGTTGATGTAAGCCAGCTTAAAAACTACCGTGATGCCAACGGAAATACGTTTAACTGGAATAACAGCTACTACAGCAATCCATATTTTATCGCTTACGAAAATACCGTTGGACAGTTTAAAAATCATTTTATAGGGAGCGCTGAGGTAAACTACAAGATCATCAAAGGCTTATCTGCCAACCTGCGCACCGGTACCGATTTCTATAACGACAGGCGCAAGATAAAAGTGGCTTACGGCACAAACGGTACCCCATTTGGGTCTTATGAAGAAGATGCTTACTATGTAAACGAGACCAATACCGAAGGCCGCTTACAGTACACCAAAAAGCTGAACAAAGATTTTTCTTTAGACGCTTTTGTGGGTGGTAACATTGGTACTACAACCCGCGAGCAGAACGACCAGATAGCACCGAAACTTGCCATTGCTGGCTTATATACGCTTAGCAACTCGCGCGACCCTCTGGTATCTTCAAATGTTTACGGCAAACTTAAAACATATAGCTACTTCGCTTCGGCGCAGATAGGTTTCAGGGATTATGCCTTTATCAACGTAACCGGCCGTAATGATTGGTCGTCTACCCTGCCTGCTGCTAACCTTTCTTACTTCTACCCGTCTGTTAATGGTAGTTTGGTGCTTTCAGAAGCGCTGGATTTAAAAAGCGATGTTTTAAGCTATTTAAAAGTACGCGGCGGATGGTCAAAAGTTGGTAAAGCAACTGATCCCTACCAGTTAATTAATACTTATGGGTTTCTGGCACCGTTTAATCTGAGTCAGCCCGGCGGTGGTACGGTGGCTAATCCGCAGCAGTTGCTCAACTCAACAGACCTTAATCCGAATTTAAAACCGGAAACTACGACATCTACAGAAGCCGGCGTTGAGGCTGGTTTCCTTAATAATCGCCTGCGACTTGACGTGAGCTTATACAATACCAATAGTGTTAACCAGATACTGGCGGTACTGGTAAGCCCGAGCACCGGCTTTAATTATAAGCTTATCAATGGCGGCAATCTTAACAATAAAGGTATTGAGCTTCAATTGTCTGCAACCCCAATAAAAACCAGTGACTTTAACTGGGATGTCACTGTAAATTATTCACGTAATAAAAGTAAAGTACTATCGCTGTACAGTGAAGGCAACCTGCAAACCTACATCCTTGGATCAAACCGCACCGTTGATGTTGTAGCTGCGGTTGGCCTTCCTTACGGTACGCTATTCGGCACCTCATATACTCGCGATGCTTCGGGCAACATCTTGATCGGCGACAATGGCACACCGGTTGTAAACAATACTAAGAAAGCCCTAGGTAAATTTACTCCGGATTGGTTGGGCAGCATCAATAATAGCTTCACTTACAAAGGCATTAATCTTAGTGTGCTGGTTGATGCCCGTATTGGCGGTTCTATTTACTCCAACACTAACCGCACCGGCACTTACACCGGCGTGTTGGCATCTACCCTTCCCGGTAGAGGTGCCGAGAATGGCGGTTTATCTTATTACTACCCAGGCAACAACACGTCAGCTAATGCGGTACAAGTGGGAACAGGAGCAAATGCGCCAAACGGCGAAACAGTTTACGACGATGGTATGGTATGGAAAGGCGTTAAAGCTGATGGATCTGCAAACAGCAAAATTGTTTCCGCTCAAACTTATTATAAGGGGTACACTAACGTTGATGAGGCCTTTGTTTACAGCGCTTCATTCGTAAAACTGCGGGAGGTAAAGCTTGGATACACACTGCCGCAGAATTGGGTTAAAGGCATCGGCCTGCAATCGGCAACAGTATCATTGGTTGGCCGTAACCTTTGGATCATACACAAAAAGGTACCCAACATTGATCCTGAAACAGCATTTAACAGCGGTAACGCACAAGGTTTAGAAGACCTTACGCTGCCTACTGTACGTAACCTTGGTTTTAACGTGAACCTCAAATTCTAAAACAATGAAAATTAAATATTTAGCCACCATCATATCAGGAACACTGCTTTTATCGGCAACAGCCTGCAAAAAAACGATTGAGGATATCAACAAAAATCCAAACGCGTCAGAAACCGGTCAGCCGGATTATATCTTAACAGGCGTAACAAAAGCTTTGGCAGATACTTACTGGGGGACATCCAATAATATGGACGCCAGCTTGCTTTGGGTACAAAACTGGGCCAAGATACAGTATACCGACCCCGACAGGTATATCTATACCAGTACATCCTTTAATGAGCTTTGGGGTACAGGTTATTCAAGAGGGGTTGTGAATCTTAACGCACTTGTAAAAATTGCCGATGCACAAGCTAACCCTAATTATAAAGGAGTTGCTTTAGTACTAAGATCATGGGCTTTCCAATTGCTAACTGATAATTATGGCGATGTGCCTTACACGCAGGCAGCAAGCATTAACGAATTCCTGACACCTGCTTACGACAAACAAAAGGATGTGTATTTTGCCATCCTCGATGATCTGAAATCGGCTCAAACCTTCCTTAGCCCTTCAGGTCCTGCAATTGCAGGCGACATCATCTATGGCACCAGCAGCGGCGCAAACCAGATACTGCTATGGAAAAAATTTGCCAACTCGCTGCGTTTACGTATTGCCCTGCGCATTGCAGACCGCGAGCCTGAAAAAGCAAAGCAGGTACTGGCCGACATTCAAGCGGATGGCAGCGGTTACATCAGCAGTAACAGCGAAACCGCACAACTGGTTTACGCGGCATCGCCTAACCAAAACCCTATCAGCAATTTGTTTGATACCAGGGATGATTACCGCATCAGCAAAACAATTGTAGATAAGCTTTTTGCATTAAATGACCCGCGCCTGCCGGTTTATGCCAGCAAAACAAAGGATGCTACACCACAAACTTATGTTGGCTTGCCAAACGGACTTTTGGTAGGTGATGCCAGCAGCTATGGCTTTACGAAAACATCAAAACCGGGCACCTACTTTTTAGCGCCAAGCGCACCGGCAGTGATCATCAGTTATGCTGAAGTACTATTTGACCAGGCCGAAGCTGCCCAACGCGGTTTTATTGCCGGCAACGCTGCCGATTTGTACAGGCAGGCTATAACCGCATCATTAACGCAATACGGTATAGGCACCGCCGATATAAACACCTACCTGGCTCAAAGCAGCGTTGCATATGATGCGGCTAACTATCGTAAATCAATAGGCGAACAAAAATGGATTGCGCTATTTGGCCAGGGATTAGAGGCTTATGCCGAATGGCGACGCCTGGATTATCCGCAACTTACCCCGGCAGTTGCCGGTACACTTGGAGGCAAGATACCGCTAAGGTTTATCTACCCCGGTACAGAGCAATCGCTTAATGGCACCAGCTACAAAGCTGCAGTTGCCAGCCAGGGCGCTGACGCATTAACTACCAAATTATGGTTCGATGTGAATTGATAATTAAAAAACTTCATTGTAAAGGCTGCGAAATTTCGCAGCCTTTTTTTGTATGGACCCGAATTAAAATAATTTGCTGAATTTTTATAATTCTGTTATTCCTCAAATTCTTTCAATTCGGGTTCAGACATAAACAACAAAGGCCCCTGTTGGGCAGGGGCACTTTGTAACCAATTATAAACCTGAGATGAGAAACTTAAAAGAGGCGTGAGAACGGATTCGAACCGTTGTATGGCGTTTTGCAGACGCCCGCCTAACCACTCGGCCACCCCGCCTTTTGTTTTATTTAGAGGTTAGAATCGGATTTGAACCGCTGTAACAGGTGTTGCAGACCCGTGCCTCGCCACTCGGCCACCTAACCTTAGCTTCTCCCCACCCCTTTTCTTTGGAGAGGGGCTTTAGAAGATTGTTTTTAAAATATTTATTGTTTGAAAAATAGTGTGAATCACAGACCGAAACGACCTATTATATAAAATCATAAAATCAAAAGATTTTAACGAGATGCCGAAATCAACAACAACAATAACCAAGCCTTTGAGAGAAGCTTGATTTAACAGCGGACGTAGATATTTTAGCGTTGATGCTCATGTTGTTTTTCTTATCGGACAGGACAAAAGTAAACACCTAAAATGAAAAATCAAAAAAAATCTATAAAACTATAGACTTTATATATTATTTGTATATTTGCTGTCGAAACGTTCTTTAAAACTTATCCAGAAAGACCGAGGGAATGGCCCTTTGACGTCTTAGCAACCTGTACCACTTTGGTAAAAGGTGCTAAATCCTGCTCCTGTAATTAATGGAGAAAGATAAGCAATAGCAGCGTTCTGCTGCCAAGCCCCGGTGAACTGGTAAGTTTCATAAAGACATTAATTTATTTAACATATGAAAATTTACCTTGATAACGCCGCAACAACTCCATTAGATAAACAAGTATTTGAAGCCATGACGCCGTTTTACCTGCAGCACTTTGGCAATGCTTCATCTCATCATGCGTTTGGCAGAGAAGTTAAAGCTACGCTGGATAGTTGCCGCAAAACCATTGCGCAATTATTAAACGCCAGTCCGGAGGAGATCATATTCACATCCGGGGGCACCGAGGCAGACAATACCGCCATCCATTCGGCTATTTACGGCGCAGAAGTTGAGCACGTTATCACTACCAAATTTGAACACCATGCAGTACTGCACACACTGCAACAATTTGAGAGAAAAGGTAAGATCAAAATAAGCTACATCGAACATGATGCTCAGGGGACATTGGACCTTGTACATCTGGAAAGCTTGCTACAACAGCATCCAAAAAGCTTTGTATCGGTAATGCATGCAAATAACGAGATAGGCAACTTAAATGATATAGCTGCAATTGGCGAACTTTGCGAAGAATATAAAGCGCTTTTCCATACCGATACGGTACAAACAATAGGTCACTACGTTCATGATCTGCAAAAGCTGAAGGTTCATTATCTTGCAGCATCGGCACATAAATTTCACGGGCCAAAGGGCGTGGGATTTTTATACTGCCGCAAGGAGTCTCCCATAACCCAACTGCTGCACGGCGGCGGTCAGGAAGCAAAATTACGCGCCGGTACAGAAAACATAGCAGGCATAGTAGGCCTTATTAAAGCGCTGCAACTGGCTTATGCCGATCTGGATCAACATCAACTATATATACAATCACTAAAAGACCAGTTGGTGGCAGGCTTGTTAGATAATATCAGCGGCGTTAGCTTTAATGGCAATTCTGCCAACGCAGATAAAAGTTTATACACGGTGCTTAGCGTTTGCCTGCCCAATACCGGGGACGATCTGCTGCGATGTTTGGACGAACAAGGCATAGCAGTATCCGGTGGCAGTGCCTGCTCAACCGGGGCCGCCTCACACGTATTACAGGCATTAAAAATTCGTCCGGGGCGTCACACCGTACGTTTCTCATTTAGCCGGTTCAACACCGCTGAAGAGATTAATCGGGTGGTAAATGTATTATCTGCTTTATTGCAGCCTTTAGCGGCATAAAGCAACTGCTGATATTTTCAAAACCTAAATTTACTCACCCGGTCTGCGCCACGCCGGACCCTCTCCGCTGCATGCACCAGAGGGATAACTATCCTTACCCTCTTTTCGCACAGCGAAGAGAGGGTCGACAAGCGTCAGCAATGTCGGGGTGAGTCAATCGGCAAACGCTCCTAACTCTACTCCCCTCACAGCTCTGCATATAACTTTTCCCTATTCGTTATCGAAAAATTCGATTGGTATTGTGTTTGTTTAACTCCTACCTTCACATTTGTTAATCATCAGATACTAACCAATCAATTTTAACATGGAAAACAATTCGAACGACATCAGCAAATGCCCTTTCCACAATGGCACTTTGACTCATAACACCGCAGGTGGCGGTACACGCAACCGCGATTGGTGGCCAAACCAGCTTAAGCTGAATATTTTACGCCAAAATTCGCAGCTTACCAACCCGATGGATGAGCAGTTTAACTATGCCGAAGAGTTTAAATCATTAGACCTGGAAGCCATTAAACAAGACCTGCACGCGTTGATGACCGATTCGCAAGACTGGTGGCCTGCAGATTTTGGTCATTACGGCGGCTTATTCATACGTATGGCATGGCACAGCGCCGGTACTTACCGCGTAACCGATGGCCGTGGCGGTGCCGGTGCGGGTATGCAACGTTTTGCACCTTTAAATAGCTGGCCTGATAACGTTAGCCTCGACAAAGCCCGCAGGTTACTTTGGCCTATCAAGCAAAAATATGGTCGAAAAATATCATGGGCGGATCTGATGATCCTCACAGGCAACGTGGCTTTGGAGTCGATGGGTTTCAAAACATTTGGTTTTGCCGGTGGCCGTGCAGATGTTTGGGAAGCAGATGAGTCTGTTTTTTGGGGAGCCGAAACTACCTGGCTGGGTAATGATAAACGCTATGCAGATGGCCAACCGGGTGTGGCAGCACATGGGGTTGTATCATCTGACGAAAATGCCGACGGCAATACGCATGACCGTAAACTGGAAGAACCACTTGGTGCGGCGCATATGGGTTTGATTTATGTAAACCCTGAAGGACCGGACGGTAACCCCGATCCAATTATGGCTGCGCGGGATATCCGCGAAACGTTTGGCCGCATGGCAATGAATGATGAAGAAACCGTTGCCCTTATTGCAGGTGGCCACACTTTTGGCAAAACCCACGGTGCTGCATCATCAGATAATGTTGATAAAGAGCCTGAAGCTGCTGACCTTGCTGAACAGGGTTTTGGCTGGAGCAACAAATTTGGCTCAGGTAAAGGGGCAGATACCATCACCAGTGGTTTAGAAGTAACCTGGACCACCACACCTACGCAATGGAGCAACAACTATTTTGAAAACCTTTTTGGTTTTGAATGGGAATTAACCAAAAGCCCGGGCGGGGCGCACCAATGGGTAGCTAAAACCGACCAGCATATCATACCTGATGCTTACGATCCAAACAAAAAGCATCGCCCTACCATGCTTACAACCGACCTTTCTTTAAGGTTAGATCCGGCATACGAGAAGATCTCAAGACATTTCCTGGAAAACCCTGATGCTTTTGCTGATGCTTTTTCGCGAGCATGGTTTAAATTAACACACCGCGATATGGGCCCTCGCGCTTTATATTTAGGTGCTGATGTACCACAGGAAGAACTGCTTTGGCAGGATGTTATTCCTGCTGTGGATCATGCCGTTATCGATGAAGCCGATATAGAAAGCTTAAAAGCAAAAGTGCTTGCCTCTGGCTTAACCGTATCAGAACTGGTGGGTACTGCATGGGCTTCGGCTTCAACTTTCCGTGGGTCTGATAAACGTGGCGGTGCCAACGGTGCACGCATACGTTTAGCTCCACAGCGCTACTGGCAGGCAAATAACCCTGCTCAATTGCAGAAAGTATTAAGCGTGTTAGAAGGCATCCAAAATGATTTTAACGGCGCACAAAGCGGTGGCAAAAAGGTGTCATTAGCAGACCTGATCATACTGGCAGGTAACGCAGGTATAGAAAAAGCAGCTGCAGATGGTGGCCACAAGGTAAAAGTTCCGTTCACGCCTGGTCGTGGCGATGCATCACAAGAGCAAACAGATGTAGAATCATTCAGTTACCTTGAGCCTAAGGCAGATGGTTTCCGTAACTTCCGCAAAGGCAGGTTAAGGGCTTCTACCGAGGAGGCACTGATAGATAAGGCGCAACTGCTTACGCTTACTGCTCCTGAGCTTACCGCCCTAATGGGTGGCCTCAAAGTGATCAACATTAACCACGATGGTTCTAATAACGGCGTGTTCACTAACCGCCCGGGCCAGTTAAGTAATGATTGGTTTGTAAACCTGCTTGATATGGGCACCCAATGGAAAGCAGCTACGCAAGATGCTGAGCTTTACAACGGTACCGATCGCAGCACCGGCGAACAAAAATGGACTGGTACCCGCGCAGATCTTGTATTCGGTTCAAACTCTGAGCTACGCGCCATTGCCGAAGTTTACGCAAGCGCCGATGCAGAACAAAAATTCATCAACGATTTTGTGGCCGTTTGGACTAAGATCACCAACCTTGACAGGTTTGATGTGAAAAAATAAGCTTATATTGTTTATTATAAAAAAGGCCAAAGCGATACTGCTTTGGCCTTTTTTTTCCAATTCACTTTCGTTCGGTACAAATGTGATGAAATGATGACCATATAAATAGTGTAGATCAATTTCTTTTATCTAATTTAGTAGTCACAACTACTAAATTTACAATTATGTCATATCCAACACAACTTAGTTTCGTTTCGCTCCAGGTGAGTGACCTTGAAGTATCAGGAAAATTCTATTCGGAGGTCTTAGGCTTTAAACAGGTGGCCAAATCCCCGCCAGATGCTATCGTATTTGAGCAAAAGAACGGCGCTGCATTCGCTATCAGAAAACCAATGATAGAACTGTCTAAAGCAAACCTGCTTGGCTGGGGTGTAGCTGTATGGTTTAGCGTAGGTAACCTGGATATCTTTTTGGAAAAGAACGCAGAGAAGATATCGATAGTTAAAGACATTCATCCTACGCCGTTTGGTAGGATACTGGTGATAGCTGATCCTGACGGTTATTCGATAACTTTACAGGAAACAAAAGAAGACTGATGACGACAAGATTTTGGGTGGTGGTCACCTCTCGTGACCACGCCCTTGATGGCGAAAAGGCAGGCATTGTACAGGTTAATCATGGCAAAAATGTACCATTAAAAAGGATGGCAGCAGGCGACAAAGTGTTATACTATGCCTCAAAAATGGTTATCGGGCAAAAAGACTTGTGCCAGCGTTTTGTCGCATTGGCTACATTACCTGACGACGAGATTTTTCAGCACGAAATGACATCAACCTTTAAACCGTACCGGCGAAAGGCATTGTACGAGAAGATTAATGAAGCCGAGATAAGGCCATTGATCGATGGTCTCGAGTTTATCAAGGTCAAAGAAAAGTGGGGCTATATTTTCAGAACGGGTTTCTTTGAGATCAATAAACATGATTTTGACTTTATAACGTCTCAAATGCAGAACTAAATGGATACAGAAAAGGTATTTTCATATAAAGAACCGGAAGAGAACAGCGGATATTTGCTTTGGCAAGTTACCATGAAGTGGCAACTTAATATGAACAGGGCGTTAGGCAAAATGAGTCTTACGCTTACCCAGTTCTCGCTGATGGCTGGTTTATACTGGTTGAGCCAAAAACAGCACACAGTTACCCAGCAGCAGTTAGCAGATTATGCAAATACCGATAAAATGATGACCTCTAAAGTTTTGATGACCTTGGAGAAAAAGCAATTTTTAGAGAGAGTAAAAGATTCGGGAGATAGTCGTGCCAAGCGGTTAAAAATGACAGAAAAAGGCACACAAACCTTGAGGGAAGCTTATCAAGTTGTTAAGCAGGTAGATGATGTGTTTTTCAAAAACGTAGCTAAAGACAAAGCAGTGTTTGACGATCTGCTAATAAGGCTGATAAAATAATATTTAAGTTTAAATCTTATCAAACCAGGCAAAGGCCTTAAGTCACGCAGCTAAACAACACTTTCCCTATCCATCCGCATTTTATTTACTTGATAATTTCCAGGCTTTTGATGCGTACTACGCCAGTTTTTTCGATCTGATAAAACAATTAGCTAAAATTTTCTTTTTAAAAATACTATGCATGCATAGTATTTTTCCTAATTTGGCGTTATCTAAATAAACCGTTACTAAATGGATGATCTACTTACAGAACTATCGCAAAGACTTGAAAAAGTAAAACTTGGCGGTGGCCCTAAAAAAATAGAATCGCACAAAGCCAAAGGTAAAATGACTGCCCGAGAGCGTATCAGCTACCTGGTTGACCAGGGAGCCGAACTGCTTGAGGTTGGCGCTTTTGCCGGTGAAGGCATGTATGCCGACGAAGGTGGTTGCCCCGGCGGCGGCGTAGTTACCGTGATGGGCTATGTTAAAGGCCGCATATGCATCATTGTATCTAATGATGCTACCGTTAAAGCAGGTGCATGGTTCCCTATCACAGCCAAGAAAATTCTTCGTGCGCAGGAAATTGCCATGGAGAACCGCATACCTATTATTTACCTGGTAGATAGCGCCGGGGTTTTCCTGCCCATGCAGGATGAGGTTTTTCCGGATAAGGAACACTTTGGCCGTATTTTCAGAAACAATGCCCGCATGTCGTCAATGGGCGTGGTACAGGTATCGGCTATTATGGGCAGTTGCGTGGCTGGTGGTGCTTATTTGCCCATCATGTCAGACTATGCCTTTATCGTTGAGGGCACAGGTTCGGTTTTCCTGGCGGGATCATACCTGGTAAAATCAGCCATTGGTGAAACTGTTGATAACGAGATCTTGGGTGGTGCCAGCACGCATTCCGAGATCTCCGGCGTTACCGATAATAAATACCCTAATGATGCCGCTTGCCTCGATGCTATCAAAAAAGTGTTCGATAAGATGGGGCATAATGATAAAGCCGGCTTTGATCGCGCAGAGCCTATTCTGCCCAAAAAAAAACCTACTGAGATCTACAGCATTTTACCGGCCGATAGGACGAAGCCTTACGATATGCTTGAAATTATTGACCGACTGGTTGATAACTCTGATTTTGAGCAATACAAAGAGCTTTATGGTCAAACCATTATTTGTGGCTTAGGTCGCGTAAACGGCTGGGCTGTGGGCATTGTTGCCAACCAACGCAAAATGGTAAAATCTAAAAAAGGGGAAATGCAGATGGGCGGTGTGATCTACTCCGACTCGGCAGATAAAGCTGCCCGTTTTATCATGAACTGCAATCAGCAGAAAATACCATTGGTTTTTCTGCAGGATGTGAGCGGCTTTATGGTGGGCAGCCGGTCTGAGCATGGCGGAATTATAAAAGATGGTGCCAAAATGGTATCGGCAATGGCGAATTCTGTGGTGCCTAAGTTCACCTTTATTTTGGGCAACTCTTACGGCGCAGGCAATTATGCCATGTGCGGTAAGGCTTACGACCCGAGGCTAATCTACAGCTGGGTTACCGGGCAAATGGCTGTGATGAGCGGTGCCTCGGCAGCTAAAACGCTGTTACAGATACAAGAAGCAGCCCTGAAAAGCAAAGGTACTGAGGTTGATCCTGAGAAAGAAAAAGAACTGCTGGACGAGATAACCCGGAAATATAACAATGAGTTAAGTCCGTACTACGCTGCGGCACGTTTATGGACGGATGGCGTGATAGACCCGCAGGAGACCCGCAAAATTATATCAATGGGTATTGAGGCGGCCAACCACGCCCCTATTACCGAACGCTACAATGTTGGCGTTATACAAACCTGATTTTACTGACCAATTATAAACCAAATTATGAACGTACATGACACTACGGCCGACGAGCAGTTGGCTATGATAAAACAAAGCGCGCACGAATTTGCGGAGCAATACATCCGCCCCCATATAATGGATTGGGACGAGCGCCAATACTTCCCTGCCGAACTTTTTAAACAATTAGGCGAGTACGGCTTTATGGGCGTTTTAGTGCCCGAGCAATATGGCGGCAGCGGATTAGATTACCAAACATACATTACCGTTATTGACGAGATCTCGCAGGTTTGCGGGTCAATAGGCTTGTCTGTCGCGGCACACAACTCGCTTTGCACCAATCACATTTTAATGTTTGGTAACGAGGAGCAGAAAAGCAAATATTTGCCAAAACTGGCTACCGGCCAATGGCTGGGTGCCTGGGGATTGACCGAAACCGGCACAGGCTCTGATGCGGGCGGCATGAGCACCACCGCCGTAAAAGACGGTGATCACTGGGTACTTAACGGTTCTAAAAATTTCATCACCCATGCTGTCAGCGGTGATGTTGCCGTTGTGATCGTCCGTACAGGAGAAAAGGGCGACTCGCACGGAATGACAGCTTTTGTAGTTGAGAAAGGTACACCGGGATTCACCGCAGGTAAAAAGGAGAATAAAATGGGCATGCGTGCATCAGAGACCGCTTGCCTGTTCTTTGATAACTGCCGCGTGCCTGATGCTAACGTTTTAGGCGAAGTTGGCGATGGCTTTATCCAATCATTAAAGGTATTAGACGGCGGCCGTATCTCTATCGCCGCATTATCGTTAGGGATTGCGCGGGGTGCTTACAAGGCAGCCATTGCCTATTCAAAAGAGCGCGAGCAATTTGGCAAACCTATCTCACAGTTCCAGGCTATTGCTTTTAAGTTAGCTGACATGGCAACTAAAATAGAGGCGGCGGAGCTGTTGATCCGTAAAGCCGGTCAGTTAAAGGATAATGGTCAGAAGTGTACCAAGGCATCTGCAATGGCCAAATACTATGCATCGGAAATTTGCGTAGAGGTAGCCAACGAAGGTGTACAGATCCACGGTGGTTACGGCTATACAAAAGATTACCCTGCTGAAAAATTCTACCGCGATGCCAAGCTGTGCACCATCGGCGAAGGTACATCTGAGATACAGAAAGTTGTTATTTCGAGATTGCTGTTAGAAGAATAATGTAAATATTGGTTATTCGATAAAGCCCTTGTCAATAAATTGACAATGGCTTTCTTAGTAATAGTTCGAAACAAGTCCTACATTTTACTTACTTCATGTCAATTTCGCCTGGAAAGGGAAAAACTGCTTTACTAAGAAATGCACCGGTTTTAGCATCGAGAAAAAAAATCTGATACCCTCTTTTTTTATAATTCGGAATGCTTATAGCCCATACCGGCTTGAGTTGGGATGCAGAGTTGGTCTTCCTTCCATATTTGCTCCTTCTAATACTTACCGAGTACTGACCTGTTCCTTTAGTTAATTTAATATGGTGAGCCTTGCAAAAAGCTAAAACCTTTTCAAATGGATAGTCATAACCGTTTTCATGATCAATGACCTTTTCAAGCGAGCCATTTTCCGAAAATAAATATTGTTTCCCAACCGAGAAACCAAGCCAACTGCCAATACCTTTAGATATTAATGCCCCATTGTCATTGTATATTTTTGAAAAGGTAAAATTGGTGTCTAAGCGTATATTAACAATATATTGGTGAAATTTCTCTTCTATCTCTTTTATCAAATGTCCATCGTTATCGTACTCGACAACGCCATCAAAGGAAATAATTTTACCAATACGTTGTTTAACATCATGTATCGACCCAGTCTTCCGTAAAGAATCCTTCATCTGCCGATAGCCTGAAATATCAAATCTTTCAAAAGAAGATGTTATAGTATCAATTGATAGTCGTGTATTTCTTGTTTGAGATTCGATATATTTCAAACTCGAACACGATATAGTAGCAATTACATAGTATGTAACAAAAATTGAATATGTGAACCGCTTCATATCTGTTTAGGCTAATACAAGCTTAAAGGTAACAAAAAACCCTCGCCATTTTACCGGCAAGGGTTTGGGTTTATAAACGGTTAACTATTACTGGCAAACTATGTACAGGTTATACCTGCTGATAAAAAACCTGGTCAAACTGGTTCACTGCATCTTTACTTTCCAGGTTTGAGTGTCCCATTAAAAACTCGTCTACTTTACGGGCAGCTTCCCGGCCTTCTGATATGGCCCAAACCACCAGTGATTGTCCGCGGCGCATATCGCCCGCTGCAAATACTTTACTCACATTGGTACGGTAAATGCCTTCGCGGGCTTTAACATTTTTGCGCTCATCAAGTTCAACCCCTAATTGCTCCAAAGCACCATCAAACTGCGGGTTAACAAAGCCCATCGCCAGGAATACACGCTGACAAGGAATCTCTCTCTCGCTGCCTTCTACTTCGGCAAATTTTATCGGGCGGCCCATCACATCTATCTCCCAGCTTACATCGCTCACTTTAAGCGCTTTTAACTCGCCGTTCTCGTCGCCAATAAACTCTTTGGTATTAACACCCCAAAAACGCTCTGCGCCTTCCTCGTGCGAGCTGGTGGTCTTTAATACCATCGGATAGGTAGGCCATGGCATGTGTGCCGTACGCTCTTTTGGCGGCTGTACCATTACCTCAAATTGCTTTACAGAGCGTGCACCCTGGCGGTTTGATGTACCCACACAGTCGCTGCCCGTATCACCACCACCAATTACCACTACATCTTTATCAGTAGCAAAAATATCTTCGGCAGTAACGTCAATGCTGCTCACGCGTTTATTCTGTTGCTTCAGAAAATCCATCGCAAAATGAACACCTTTCAGCTCGCAGCCCGGGATAGGCAGGTTACGTGGGATAGTTGAACCACCGGCCAAAACCACTGCATCGTAATTGCGCGCTATCTCATCAGCAGCTATATCTTTACCGACTTCAACATTGCATTTAAACTCAATGCCATCCTCTTCCATGATCTGGATACGGCGGTCTATCACCCATTTCTCCAGTTTAAAATCAGGAATACCGTAGCGCAGCAAACCTCCCGGACGGTCATCACGTTCATAAACGGTAACAGTGTGGCCTGCCTTGCTCAATTGCGCAGCAGCAGCCAATCCCGCAGGACCAGAACCTACCACAGCAACAGTTTTGCCTGTTTTAATGAGCGGTGCAACCGGTTTTACCAGATTTTTTGAATATGCTATCTCTATGATATGTTTTTCAATTTCCTCGATAGCAACCGCCGGTTTGTTTATACCTAATACACAGGCAGACTCGCACGGTGCAGGGCATATACGGCCGGTAAATTCAGGAAAGTTATTTGTTGATGATAATATCTGGTATGCTTCTTCCCAGCTCTTGCGGTAAACCGCATCATTAAACTCAGGAATAACATTGCCCAGCGGACAACCGCTGTGACAGAACGGTATACCGCAGTTCATGCATCGCGCCGATTGCTGGTTAAGTTTTTCATCAGAATACAGACCAACAAACTCATTATAATTTTTTACCCTTTCGGCAACAGGCGTTTTTTGCGGGAGTTCCCTGCCATATTCCTGAAATCCTGTAACTTTTCCCATTATATAATTTAGCTTACGGTTTGATACTCTAATTTTTCTAACACTTTTTTGTACTCTTTAGGGAATACTTTCACAAACTGCGATGATGCTTTATCCCAGTTCTTGAGGATGTCCTGCGCCACTTTACTTCCTGTAAGGTTGATATGCTTCTTAAGCAGGGCCTTAATTTGCTCTTCGTCTTTAACCGATAGCGGATCAAGGTCAACCATTTCGGTATTACAGTTGGCAGCAAATGTTCCGTTAGGATTGTACACAAATGCTAAACCACCGCTCATACCAGCAGCAAAGTTGCGGCCTGTTTCGCCAAGGATAAGTGCACGACCGCCGGTCATGTATTCGCAACCGTGGTCACCAATACCTTCAACTACTGTTGTAGCACCAGAGTTACGCACCGCGAAACGCTCACCTGCCATACCGCGAACATAAAGCTCGCCGCTGGTAGCACCGTAAAGCGCTACGTTACCAATGATGATGTTCTCCTCAGGCGTAAACTTAGCTGTAGCATCAGGATAGATAGCTAATTGCGCACCAGAAAGACCCTTACCTACATAGTCATTTGCTTCACCTTCCAGTTCAAAAGAAACACCTTTTGTATTGAATGCACCAAAGCTTTGACCTGCCGAGCCTTTGAATTTGAAATTTATAGTATTATCAGGCAACCCGGCAGAGCCATACACTTTTGAAATCTCGTTAGATAACAGCGTGCCGATAGTACGATCAACGTTTTTCACATCAAAAGTGCCGAACACCGGCGTTTTATCTGCCAGGGCAGGTTTTGCATGCTCAAGCAGTTGCCAGTCGAGGATGGCATCCATGCCATGATCCTGCTTCTCGCTATTATAAAGCGTGCTGCCTTTAGCAGTATTAACAGGGTGCAGGATAGCCGACAAATTAACTGTCTTTGCTTTCCAGCTTTGGATGTTATCTCTAACTTTTAAGAACTGCACACGGCCCACCATTTCATTAATGGTACGGAAACCAAGTTCGGCCATTATCTCGCGTAACTCCTCAGCCATAAAGCGGAATAAGTTCACAACGTGGTCAGGGCTGCCACTGAATAGTTTTCGCAGTTCAGGGTCTTGCGTGGCCACACCTACAGGGCAGGTATTTAAGTGGCATTTACGCATCATGATACAACCACCGGCAACAAGTGCAGCTGTAGCTACACCCCACTCCTCTGCACCCATCAGGGTGGCAATTGCAAGGTCTCGGCCGGTTTTTAGCTGACCATCCGTTTGCAACACCACGCGGCTGCGCAGTTTGTTGCGTACCAGCGTTTGGTGCGCTTCGGCCAAGCCAAGCTCCCATGGCAAGCCTGCGTGTTTAATTGAGCTTATTGGCGATGCACCGGTACCACCATCGTAACCGGCAACTAAAATTACATCGGCATGGGCTTTTGCCACACCCGCTGCAATGGTACCTACACCGGCTTTTGAAACCAGCTTAACGTTGATACGTGCTTCGCGGTTAGCATTTTTTAAATCGAAGATCAGCTGTGCCAAATCTTCGATAGAATAAATATCGTGATGCGGCGGCGGAGAGATCAAACCTACACCCGGCGTAGAGTGGCGGGTTTTAGCGATCCATTCATCAACCTTATGGCCCGGCAGCTGGCCGCCTTCGCCCGGTTTTGCACCTTGTGCCATTTTTATCTGTAACTCATCCGCATTGGTTAAGTAATGCGAGGTAACACCAAAACGTGCCGACGCAATTTGTTTGATGGCAGAGCGCATCGAGTCGCCGTTTGGCAGTTTGTCGTAACGTATTTCGTCCTCTCCGCCCTCGCCGGTATTACTTTTACCACCTATACGGTTCATGGCGATAGCCATAGTGCTGTGTGCCTCGTGCGAGATAGAGCCGAATGACATGGCACCGGTAGCAAAACGCTTCATAATACTTTCTGCCGGTTCAACCTCATCCAGGCTTATCGATTCGCGGTGGTGGGCAAAATCCAGCAACCCACGAATAGTGTAATGTTTTTCTGTTTGCTCGTTAACGGCAGCTGCATAGTTTTTGTAAACCTGGTAGCTGTTGCTGCGCGTAGCGTGCTGCAGTAAGTGTACCGTTGTTGGGTTAAACAAGTGGGCCTCGCCGCGTCGTTTCCACTGATAAATACCACCCTCAGGCAATAAATGTGTTTCTGTTTTAGGCGCGTTAAAGCCGGTTTTGTGTTTGCAAAGCGATTCTTTAGCGATCTCATCCAAACCCAAACCTTCAATACGGGTAACCGCACCGGTAAAGTAACGGTCAACAACTTCTTTATTGATGCCCAATATTTCAAAAACCTGCGACCCATGGTATGACTGCAACGTAGAGATACCCATTTTTGAGAATATCTTTAACAAGCCATCATTAACCGATTTTACATAGTTTTTATAAAGCGATTTAAGGTCTAAGCTGGTATCTAATTTGCCCTCGTTCTTTAAGGTCTCGATAGTGGAAAGCGCCAGGTATGGGTTAATGGCTGTAGCGCCAAATGCTAATAAGGTAGCAAAATGGTGTACTTCCCAAATGTCGCCGGTTTCGGCAACAATACCTACGGCGCCGCGGCGGCCTTTCTTTATCAAGTGGTGATGTACGGCAGAAACCGCAAGCAACATCGGTATTGGTGCGTGTTCAGAGTCGATAGCGCGATCGCTTAGTATCAATACCTCGAAGCCATCATCAACTGCATCTTCGGCATAGCGGCAAAGTCTTGCTATACCTTTCTCCATTGAGCCGGGGTTACCATCGGCGTTGTAATAAGTTTGCAGCGTTTTAGCGTGGAACAAACCAGTATCTATCGAACGCAGCTTTTCTAACTGGTGATTCTTTAGTATCGGATGGTTAAGCACTACGCAATGGCAATGCATTTTATCCTCGTCCAATAAATTACCGTTATTACCGATGAAGGTAGCTAAACTCATTACCAAACGCTCACGGATAGGGTCGATAGGCGGGTTAGTTACCTGCGCAAAGAACTGCTTAAAGTAGCTTGAAAGATGCTGCGGTTTATCAGATAATATGGCCAAGGGCACATCGGTACCCATTGATCCTATTGGCTCTTTACCATCTAAAGCCATTGGCTTAATAATGGTATCGATATCCTCTCTGCTATAACCAAATACCTGCTGGTAACGATAAACAGAATCAGACGTTAAGCTCGCGAATGATACGCGTGGCTCGGGCAGATCGCCTAAACGGATCTTATAATTATCTAACCAATTACCATAAGGTTGCTGGCTGGTTATTTCTTTTTTAATTTCTTCGTCAGTTATGATCTTACCTTGCTCGGTATCGATCAGTAACATTTTACCTGGTTGCAAACGGCCTTTGCGTACAACGGTGCTCTCGTCTAACTTAAGTGTACCGGCTTCAGATGCAGCAATTACGCGGTTATCGCTGGTGATCACAAAACGCAGCGGACGAAGACCGTTACGGTCAAGCACGGCACCTACTTTTTTACCATCGGTAAAGCTGATGGCGGCAGGGCCATCCCATGGCTCCATTAAGGTTGCATGATATTCATAGAATGCCTTTTTAACCGGATCCATTTGCTCGTTACCATCCCATGCTTCGGGGATAAGCATCATCATTACGTGCGGTAATGATCGGCCGGTGTGCAGCAATACCTCAATGATATTATCTAAACATGCAGAGTCGCTTTGATTGTTGTCGATAACCGGCAGCAACATCTCCATTTCCTCGTTAGTGAAATAGGCTGATGCGAATGATTTTACGCCCGAGTAGAACCAGTTAAGGTTACCGGTAAGCGTATTAATCTCGCCGTTATGTGCAATTAAGCGGAACGGTTGCGCCAGTTTCCATGATGGGAATGTATTTGTTGAGAAACGTGAGTGGATTAAAGCTAAGCCTGATGTTACCCGCGCGTCTGCAAGATCTGTGAAATATTTACGCAACTGGTAAGTGGTTACCTGGCCTTTGTAAATGATGGTTTTGCAGGAGAACGATGTAAAATAGAAATGTTCGCCTGCGGCAGGAACCGTTTCTAAAACGGTTTTATTAATATAGCGACGCAGTACGTAAAGTTTGCGTTCAAAATCATCGGCATTAAAGATACCTCGAGGGCGGGCAACAAAGATCTGTTCGCAATCAGGCTCGGCCTGGCGTGCGGTTTCGCCAATCACGGAAGAATCAACATTAAGCTTACGGAAACCGAGCGTTTCAAATCCAAGCTTTTCCGTAGCAGCCGAAATAATTTTACGGCAAGCCTTTTTTAAAGAAGGCTCTTTTGGCAGGAACATCATACCTACACCATATTCGCCCGGCTCAGGTAAACTTATCTCCAGGTCAGAACATTCTTCCATCAAAAACTCATGCGGAAGCTGGATGAGAATACCGGCGCCGTCACCGCTTTCAGGGTCGCAGCCACAAGCACCGCGGTGTTCCATGTTCTCTAACATGGTTAATGCATCACTTACAATAGCGTGCGATTTATGTCCGTTTATATGGGTTATAAAACCTGTTCCACAAGAGTCGTGTTCAAATTCGGGCCTATACAAACCCTGCTGGTTGCATTCACTTTGATCCATACCTTTTACCTATCGTTTATAATCAGTGGTAATAACGAAATTACGAAAATTATCATTTTTTCATAATAATATCAATTATTTTTTAAAAATATCTAAAACAGCGCCTTTTTAATGAAAGGAATTTATAAAGTCGACAATTATCATATACTTTTGATAACAAAATCATAATTTTGGCCACTTAAATAATATGCACACATAGTAAATTTTATGCGTGTGCAGGAAGTGTTAAAAACAACGTTTATACCTTATATATGAGTGAGAAAAAAAAGGCTGTTTTTTTAGATAGAGATGGCGTGCTGAACAAAGAAATGGGCGATTATGTTTGCAAGTTTGAAGACTTCCATGTATTGGATAATTTTAGTGCTTTAAAGGAATTGCAAGACCGTGGATACATGCTTTTGGTGGCAACCAATCAGGGCGGCATTGCTAAAGGTTGGTACAGTGAGGATGAGCTGGCAAAAATGCATGATCACTTGAAACAGGTTTACCAGGAGCACGGCGTAGAACTGACCGACTTTTTTTATTGCCCCCACCATCCCAACTTTACCGGCGATTGCGACTGCCGTAAACCAAAACCGGGTTTGCTGTTGCAGGGCATATCAAAATATAACATCGACCCATCAAGATCATACTTTATAGGCGACCGCGAGCGCGATGTTGAAGCAGGTGAAGCAGCTGGTGTTAAAGGTATTTTGATTGATAGCGACCAGCCAATAAGTACGGTTTTGGGTATGATAGATTAGGCACATTTAAAACATTTTAGAGTGTCGATCCTTTTTAAGGCATCTAAACATTGATGACATTTACCGATAAATTAAAAAACTACGATACGCTGGTGTTTTCAGCGATAGCATTTTTTGCTATCTACCTGTTTTGCAGTTATAATGGTGTGGGCATTTCGCCCGATTCTATCATGTACACCAGTGCGGCGCGCAATTTTGTGGCCCATGGTAATTTGCATACGTTTAACCATGCCCCTATTGTAGACTTCCCGGTTTTTTACCCTACCTATTTAGGTATAGTCAGTTTCATAACCCGATTGGACCCAACCGTTTTTGGCTGGTGGCTGGATGCGCTGATGTACGCTGCGCTAATTTATTGTAGCGGGTATATCATGTCGCGGTTTGTGCCAACCTCACGCATTTATAAATGGCTGGTATTAGCAGCCATTATTTTAAATCCAGGATTGTTGCAGGTTTACACCTATTTATGGTCAGAGACGCTATTTATCTTAGAGGTGCTGTTATTCATGATCGTCTTTAAGCAATACCTGCTTAACCACGCCGGCAAATGGTTAATTTTTGCGGCGCTGATCGCAGCAATTGCGTGCATAACACGCTACGCCGCCATTACCATTGTTGGTACCGGCGGTTTAATACTCCTGCTTGATCGTACGTTGCCAATCCGCAAAAAGATAGGGCATATACTCATATTCGGGTTCATATCCATTTCATTACTCGTAGGCAATCTGTGGTTCAATGCCTTGCATACCGGCACTGTTACCGGTCCGCGCGAACCATCTATTACGCCTTTTATTAAAAACCTGTATTACTTTGGTACTGTATTTTGTGAGTGGCTGGGTTTTACCCCCGATATGTATTTCCTTGCTACCCCGCTTGCTATCGTCATTTTAACAGGGTTTATTGCAGCACTGGCCTTTAATTTTTATCGCCGCAAGTTAAATAGCTACGAAAATCTTGCTATCACCTTTGCTTTGGTTTACGGCTCATTCATCGTGCTCTCATCTACATTTTCACGGTACGAGCGTATCAATCCTCGCCTGTTATCGCCCATGTATATCCCCGCCTTGTGGGGCTACACCAGTTGGGGGCTTCTTTTTTTAAAAAGATTGAGAAATCCAAAATTGCGTATAGCTGTGGCAGTAGTTTTTATAGGGTTGATGCTGGGCTACATCACCAAGATATTTATGATAGACCATCTGCGTTATAAAGATCAGATAGCAGATGAATACGGCAACCCGGGTTATACGGATAATGACTGGAAAGAATCGAAATTTGCAAACTACCTGAAAACGATGGACAAAAGCATTTTTAAACCGAATGTGACTATCTATTCAGATGCGCATGAAGCGGTTTACTTTTTCTCCGGCCTGTCATCATACCTTGTTCCGCATAAGTTTTTCCCAAAGGATGTAGAAAAATTCTTCAAGACAAAGCATTTCTACCTCATCTGGTTTAAAAATCTCGAGCATTCGGAGATCATCAATCTAAAGGATATTCAATCACGCATCAAGCTAAAGACCATAAAGGACTTTGGTGATGAGGGTGGGATCTATGAGTATGATGGTCAGAATCAGAATGTACAGAATTAGGGAACGAACAGAAATAGATTATTCTGTAATCTGAGAGTCCAGTTCTCATTCTGAAAATTCAAAAATCCAGTAAATTCTGATCAGATTATATAAGCACTTATATATATTGCCATTTTTATAAAAATCGAAGCCTTTTTTTATATTTTTTTCAATAAAAATTAAATTACGTTTTGATTTGATAATGGAGTAATTATATTTGCAGCAATACCAGCCGGTATCATACTAAAAATGGAAAAGTTTAAACTACATCATCTTCATCTGCACCATCACCACGCTGTGGTGAATAGATAATGTATGTTTCTACGCGAAATAACAACCCCCATTTTTTTAGTTACTAAAACTCCCATTTGTGAAAACATTAAAAATAGCGATCCAGAAATCGGGTCGTCTCAACGAAAAATCCGTTGAATTACTGAAAAATTGCGGCCTTAATTTTGAAAATTACAAGAGCTCGCTGATCTCTCCCGTATCAAATTTTCCTTTAGAAATACTTTTCCTGCGTGATGATGATATCCCTGAATACGTGCAGGATGGCATTGCCGACCTGGGTATTGTTGGCGAAAATGTTATACAGGAAACAGAAGTTGAGGTGAGTTATCTGCAAAAGCTTGGCTTTGGTAAATGCTCATTAAAAATTGCTGTGCCTAATAACAACAGCATAAACACGCTTGAAGAATTAAATGGCAAAGCGGTTGCCACAACCTACCCGGTTATCCTTGGTAAATACCTGAAGGAAAAAGGTATCACCTCAGATATACGCACAATTTCAGGCTCGGTAGAGATCTCACCCGGCCTGGGCTTAAGCGATGCTATCTGCGATTTGGTATCAACGGGCGGTACATTAAAAAGCAACGGCCTAAAACCCTTTGCTGATGTAATGAGCAGCGAAGCGGTTCTGATCGGTCGCAAAGGTAGCGAGAATGAAGATCTGGTACAGGAACTGATACAACGCGTACAATCGGTGCTGCGTGCTAAAGAAACCAAATATGTGGTACTCAATGTAGAACGCAAAAACCTCGAGGCAGTTACGGCGTTACTCCCAGGGGTAAAAAGCCCATCGGTAGTGCCATTGGCAGAAGAAGACTGGGTTGCGGTGCACACGGTTATTCCCGAGCGCGATTTCTGGAGCCGCATAAGCCAGCTAAAGCAAGCCGGTGCGCAGGGCATCGTAGTAATGCCGATAGAGAAGATAATATTATAGTTCGCAGTTTTCAGTTTGCAGTTGGCGTTATGTTTGCTGCAAACTGCCAACCGCATACTGCAAACTCGATAATGAAAACATACAATTACAGCAATTTAAACAAGCAGGATATCCAAACCCTGGTTCAGCGCAATGTTGACCCGGCTAACGAGATCCGCACCCTGGTTGAGGATGTGATAGCGCACGTTAAGCAACATGGGGACCGTGCGTTGTTTGATTACGCACACCAGTTTGATAAAGTTGAGCTGAGCAAGCTTTATTTGGACAAGGCTGAGCTGCAGGAAATTGCTTCTGCCGTAACGGCTGATCAAAAGGCAGCGTTGAAAGTGGCTTACGATAATATATATAAGTTTCACCAATCGCAGGTTAAAGCTGAGGATAAAGTAGAAACTATGCCCGGCGTAACCTGCTGGCGCGAATTAAGACCTATCGAAAAAGTTGGCTTATACATCCCCGGTGGTACGGCGGTATTGCCGTCAACTTTTCTGATGCTGGGCATCCCCGCGCAGATAGCCGGTTGTAAAAAGATTGTTGTATGTTCACCTCCGCAGAAAAATGGTAAAGTGAATGCCTTTATCGCCGAGGTTGCCTTGATGCTTGGTGTAGACAGGGTTTATCTTGCAGGCGGCGCACAGGCTGTTGCTGCCATGGCTTATGGCACTGAAACCATATCCAAGGTGGATAAAATATTTGGCCCCGGTAACCAATTTGTAACTAAGGCAAAAACCATTATCCAAAGCACAACTACCACTGCAATTGATATGCCCGCAGGGCCATCAGAAGTTTTGGTTATTGCTGATGGAACAGCGAAACCGGCCTTTGTTGCCGCCGATCTGCTGGCACAGGCAGAGCATGGGATCGATAGTCAGTCGGTATTGGTTTGTACCGATGAGAACATCGCGCAGCAAACTTTGATAGAAGTTGAAAAACAGTTACAGGTATTACCACGTGCAGAAATAGCCAAACAAGCACTGGATAATTCTTATATCGTTGTTACGAACACCTTAGCAGAGGCAATGGATTTCAGCAACCAGTATGCCCCGGAGCACTTGATATTAGCTACAGAGAGCTGGAAAGATATTACCGACAGCATCATCAACGCAGGCTCGGTATTCCTCGGAAATTTAACACCCGAGAGCGCAGGCGACTATGCATCGGGCACTAACCATACCTTGCCAACCAGCAGTTACGCAAGGGCTTATTCCGGCGTGTCGGTAGATTCTTTTGTGAAGAAGATCACCTTTCAGCATTTAACCGAGGAAGGCATAAAGAACATAGGCCCATCAGTAGAAATATTGGCAGACCTTGAGGGTTTGCACGCTCACAGGAATGCAGTGAGTGTGAGAGTTAGCCCCCCAACCCCCTAAAGGGGGAGTAAAATCCTAAGTATACAGTAATGAGCAACGAAATAGATCAACAACAACTTTATAGCGGCCCTGATGGCAACTCCCCCTTTAGGGGGTTAGGGGGGCTCCTTCGCCAAAACATAAAAAACCTTACGCCCTATTCATCCGCACGTGATGAATTCCAGGGAGAGGCAAGTGTTTTTCTGGATGCAAATGAAAACGCATACGGTTCGCCGCTAGTACAGGCTTATAACCGATACCCCGACCCTATGCAGTACCAGGTTAAAATGCGCCTGAGTCAGATAAAAGGTGTTCCGGCACGCAACATCTTCCTGGGTAACGGTAGCGATGAGGCTATTGATATCCTGTTCCGCAGCTTTTGTAACCCTGGCGTTGATAATGTGATCATTGTGCCACCTACATACGGCATGTACGAAGTATCGGCTAATATCAATGATGTAAAACTGAAACGCGTCCTGCTTACTGAAGAGTACCAATTAAACCTGGAAGGTATTGCTGAAGCAATTGATGCCAACACCAAACTGATATTTATCTGCTCGCCAAATAATCCTACAGGCAACTCCATTAACCGTGATGACATTGAGACCCTTCTGGCCAACTTCAACGGCATTGTAGTGGTTGATGAGGCTTATATCAATTACAGTCGCCAAAAAACCTTTATACAGGAGTTAACTGAATATGCTAACCTTGTAGTGTTGCAAACCCTTTCAAAAGCATGGGGACTTGCCGGCCTGCGTATGGGTATGGCCTTTGCCAGCGAAGAGATCATTGAGGTGATGAACAAGGTAAAACCGCCTTACAATATCAATGAGGCTTCGCAAACTTTAGCTTTACAAGCTTTGGCCAATATAGACCAGGTAAATGTATGGATAAAAGAAACTTTACAGCAGCGCGATAACTTGGTACTAACGCTGAAAGACATGCCCTTTGTGCTGGATATCTATCCGTCTGATGCCAATTTTATCCTCGTAAAAACAACCGATGCCAACAGCATTTATAATTTCCTGGTTGAGCGTGGCATCATTGTACGCAACCGCTCAAAAGTAGAGCTTTGTGAGGGATGCCTGCGCATTACCATCGGCACCCCGCAGGAAAACGATAAACTGATTAAAACCCTACAGCAATACAACGCATGAGCAAGCTGCAAAAAGTACTTTTTATTGACCGCGACGGCACGCTCATAAACGAAACGGTTGACGAGCAAATAGATTCGTTTGAGAAACTTACCTTTTATCCGGGTGCACTGCAGTACCTGCCACGCATAGCTGCCGAGCTTGATTTTGAACTGGTGATGGTAACCAATCAGGACGGTTTAGGTACTGCCTCATTTCCAGAGGATACTTTCTGGCCGGTGCATAACCTCATCATAAAAACATTTGAAAACGAGGGCGTGCACTTTAGCGAGCAAGCTATAGACCGCACTTTTGCCAGAGATAACGCGCCAACCCGCAAACCTGCTACAGGCTCGCTGACCAAGTATCTTGATGAGACCAAATACGATCTGGCTAACTCTTATACCATAGGCGACCGCAAGAACGACATCCTGCTTGCCCGCAACCTGGGTGCAAAAGGGATCTGGATAAACAACAAAAGCGGCTTGGGCAATGCAGAATTTGCTGCTGATGAATCATTAAATGATGCGATCGCATTGGAAACCACTGACTGGAAAGAGATCTATGAATTTCTTAAACTGGGCCAACGAGTAGTTGAACACCGCCGCACCACTAAAGAGACAGATATCTATATCAAACTTAATCTTGATGGCAAAGGCGATGCAAAGGTTTCAACCGGTTTGCATTTCTTTGATCACATGCTTGATCAGATAGCCCGCCATGGGGGTTTAGACCTTACCGTTGAGGCAAAAGGCGACCTGCATATTGATGAACACCATACTATCGAAGATACCGGCATTGCTTTAGGCGAGATATTTGCCACCGCACTGGGTAACAAAATGGGAATTGAACGTTACGGTTTTTGCCTGCCCATGGATGATTGCCTGGCTCAGGCCGCAATTGATTTCGGTGGCCGCAACTGGATTGTTTGGGACGCAGAATTTAAACGCGAAAAAGTAGGCGACGTACCCACAGAGATGTTTTACCACTTTTTTAAATCGTTTAGCGATGCATCCAAATGCAACCTGAACATAAAAGCGGAAGGACATAACGAGCATCATAAAATAGAGGCTATATTTAAAGCCTTTGCCAAAGCCATAAAAATGGCCGTAAAACGCGACGCTGAAAAAATGGTTTTACCGTCAACAAAGGGATTGTTATAATAGAATCAAGATGCAAGAACCAAGACGTTAGACAAAGTGCGCTCTTGATTCCTGACTCTTGACTCCTGATTCTCTAAAAAATGATAGGAATTATTCGCTACGGCGCAGGCAACATATTCTCCTTAACAGCTGCTTTAGACAGGCTGGGCATTGCCTATGGCATGGTGCATACCGAGGCTGATCTGGAAGGGTTTGACCGCTATATTATTCCCGGCGTTGGCCATGCGGGTGCGGCTATGCAAAAATTGCAGGGAACCGGATTGATACCGGCTATTAAGGCTTTAAAAAAACCTACTTTAGGTATATGCGTGGGCATGCAATTAATGACCGCCTACAGCGAAGAAGGTGATGCCGACCTGGTGAACATCTTTCCGATCAAGACATTAAAATTTGCCTCTGATGCTGATTTTAAAGTACCACATACCGGTTGGAACCAGGTATTTGCTAAAAAAGATAATCCGCTTTTTCGTGATATTCCAAACGGTTCGCACTTTTATTACGTACATTCATACTTTATTGAGTACAATCCATTATATACTTTGGCCTCAACAAATTACATCAATAATTTTTCGGCATCAATTTGGCATAACAACTTTTATGGCGTCCAATTTCATCCCGAAAAATCTGGCACCTATGGTGAAACACTATTAAAAAACTTTTCAAACATTTGAAATCATGTATATAATTCCGGCTATCGATATTCTGAATAAAAAAGTAGTCCGCCTGCGAGAAGGTGATTACTCACAAGTAACAGAATACGATGTTACCTTAGAAGAGATGATTGAGCGTTACCAAAGCAACGGCACCAATCTCATCCATATAATAGACCTAAATGGTGCTAAAAACGACTTCAGCAACCAGCAATACCTGTTTGATGTGATCAAAAAAACTGATATGCAGGTACAGTATGGCGGTGGTATCCGCAGTATTGATAAGGTAAAAGAACTGATAGACGCCGGGGTATCACGCGTTATTGTAGGCACACAAGCCATCACTAATCCGACTTTTCTGGAAGATCTTAGCAAAGAGATCTGCGGCAAAGATAAATGCAGCGACCAGGTAATTGTAGCTATTGATGTCTTAGACGAGGTGATCAAATATTCCGGCTGGATGGAAAGCTCGCCCATTAAACTAATGGATTATGTGGATAAATGCCTTCGTTTAGGTTTCTTCCGTTTCCTTTGTACCGATATTGGTAAAGATGGTAAACTGGGCGGTGCCGGCATCGAGCTGTATAGCAAACTATTAGATCATTCGCCCTTTATTAAACTGATCGCATCTGGTGGTGTAAGTTCAATGAAAGATATCGAAGAGCTAAGTAAGATCAAGGTTGAGTCATGCGTTGTTGGTAAGGCTATCTACGAAGATCATATAAGCATCGAAGAGATCAAAAACTGGAATCTGGACGCGCTGATATCGATTTAACCACAACAATTTAAAAACATCATGTCATTGCGAGGAGCGACTTGGCAATCTCGTCGCTACAATAGCCAAGCAGTTGAGAAGATTGCCGCGCTACCGCTTGCAATGATATAGAATACGACCCATGCTTTCTAAACGCATTATCCCCTGTCTCGATGTTAAGGACGGTCGCACCGTGAAAGGTGTGAACTTTGTTGACCTGCGTGATGCCGGCGACCCGGTTGAATTGGCTTGGAACTATTCGCAACAAGGTGCCGATGAATTGGTTTTTCTGGACATCACGGCTACCGTAGAGCGCCGCAAAACCATGGTGGAGCTGGTAAAAGCAGTTGCCAGGCAAATCAACATTCCGTTCACTATTGGCGGCGGTATCAACGAGATAGCCGATGCAGATGCGTTGCTAAATGCTGGAGCAGATAAAATTTCCATCAATTCAGCTGCTGTACGTAACCCGGCTTTGATCGATGAATTGGCTAAGGCCTTCGGCGTTCAGTTTGTGATAGTGGCAGTAGATACGCGCGTGCTTGATGGTAAAAATATCGTACACCTAAACGGCGGCAGATTACCTACTGAAAAGGAAACGTTAGACTGGATACTGGAAGCAGAAAGCCGTGGCGCTGGAGAAATCTTGTTGACCTCTATGGACCATGACGGCACCAAAGGCGGCTTTGATAATGGTCTACTTAAACATGTGAATGATGCAGTGAATATCCCGGTTATCGCTTCGGGGGGCGCGGGATCCGTTGAGCATTTTGTGGATGTATTTCATAAAACCAATGTAGATGCTGCCCTCGCAGCCTCAGTATTTCACTACGGCGAAATACTGATACCAGACCTGAAAACGATACTGAAAGAAAATAATATTGAGGTAAGGGTGTGACGCCCCACCCAAACCCTCCCCGAAAGGGAGGGCTTTTGAATAACAAATAAATAATAAAAGTCTCACCTTTTGGGAGAGATTTAGAGGGGGCTTATGAACATCGACTTTAACAAAACCGACGGCCTGGTGCCGGTAATTATACAGGACGAGCAAACGCTTGAAGTGCTCATGCTGGGCTACATGAACCAAGAAGCGTATGATAAAACTGTACAGGAGAATGTGGTTACCTTCTTCTCTCGCAGCAAACAGCGCCTGTGGACCAAAGGCGAAACCAGCCAGAACTTCCTGCATGTTAAAAGCATGCACATTGATTGCGATAACGATACCCTGCTGATAAAAGTTAAAGCCGATGGCCCTACCTGCCACACCGGTTCACGCAGTTGTTTCCAAACGGAGTATAACCAAAACTTTATTAATGAGTTAGAGAACATCATTGCCGACCGTTACGAAAACCCGGTAGAAGGCTCGTACGTGAACAAGCTCCGCAACAAAGGCCTAAAAAAGATTACCCAAAAAGTAGGCGAAGAAGGCGTTGAGGTGGTAATAGCTGCCCTGCACGAAACTGAGGTGGAACTGATAGATGAATCAAGCGATCTTGTTTTTCACCTGTTGGTATTGCTGCGCGAAAAAGGCTTAAGTTTGCAGCAAATAGCTAAAAATTTGGAGGAAAGACATAAGTAGCAGTTTTGAGTTGGCAGTTAATAGTTAGCAGTGTGCAGAAGCTCCCTGCAAACCGCAAACTGATATGCTGCAAACTGAGAACTGGTCACTGCAAACTGACAAAAATGCACGTAATAAAAACAGCAGACCTAACCGGCCACAGTAACCCGATATTCAGCCTGGAGCTTTCTCAGAAGCCGGGCATCTTGTTTACAGGCGGCAACGATAAAGGACTGGTGGAATGGAACCTGGCAGATAATTCATTTATCAAAGTGATGTTCCCGGTGCCTACGTCGATATACGCTATCCATTGCCCGGCAGGCTATCCGCTGATGTTTGCCGGTCTGCGCAGCGGCGAGGTGCTGGTGTTTAACTTCATCGAGCAAAAGATCACCCACCGTTTACGCAAACACGTTAAGCCAATATTTGATATTAAATCATCGCCGAAGAAAGATGAGTTGCTTGTTGCATCAGAAGATGGCACTGTTACCGTTTGGAGCTTAACGTCGCTGGAGCTTTTGCATGCCATAAACGTATCGCACGATACGGTCCGATGTATCGCTATCGATCCAGCCGAAGAGCGTGTGGCCTTTGGCTGCCGCGATAACCGAATCAGGATTTTTGACCTGAACGATTATAGCTTTATTACAAATTTAGAGGGTCATACTATAGCCGTATTCTCATTACAATACTCGCCGGATGGGCAATATCTTATGTCTGGCGCGCGGGATGCACAGTTAAAAATCTGGGATGCAAAAACCTACTCGCTGGTGAAAAACATCCCGGCACATATGTTTGCCATCAACCACATCCTCTTCCACCCTACGCGGTCGTATTTTGCTACGGCGAGCATGGACAAAAGCATCAAGATTTGGGGTGCTGACGATTTTAAATTGTATAAGATCATCAGCCGCGAGAAAGGTTATCCTGCCCATGTACTATCCATTAATAAACTGGCATGGGACGGTGACCATCTGCTATCTGTAAGCGACGATAAAACCGTCATGATATGGGACATCACTTTCTAAAAATAGCGCCTTATCGTACGCAGTTTATGCGTATATCTTTTTAGTTCTTCAGAATAGATACCCTGAGAGTCTATTTTTTCAATTTTTACCTTGCCAGAGGCGTGGATGATCTCTCCCCCGCCCAGAACAATACCCACGTGGGTGATACGTCCTTCGGCATTATCAAAGAACGCAAGGTCGCCAAAGCGTGAGGTAAGTAATGATTCCACTTCCCTGCCCTCTAAAGCTTGCTGCCAGGCATCACGTTTCAATTGCAGGCCTTTTAACCTGAATACCGCCTGTGTAAATCCGGAGCAGTCTACACCCCAATGCGTTCGGCCGCCCCATAAATAAGGCGAGTTTAAGAAAGACATGGCGATGTTGCGCAAATTATCCGTCTCGCCTATCTCTCCTATTATTTCATACCGTTGGTTACCTATATAACTGGTGGTACCTTCTAAAAAAACAAGCGAACTACCGGCCGGCAGATATATAACAGTGTTGTCGATGATCTTCCAGGCCTGCGTTACGGCACGGTAGGTTAGCGGCGGGGGTGATTGCTGCAACCTTTTATAGGCTAAATGCCCTAAATTGGTTACATGCAACCTATCAATCCAACCGCTGTATTGGTCAATAGCAGTTGTTATTTGCACCCATTTCTCTTTCCATTCCACAATCTCGAAAGCCTCACCAAAAAGTATTTGGGAAACCATTTCACTTCGGTCACTGGGCTCGGCACGTAGAGGGATTACAGCAAGGTTACAGATTCCGTATTCCATATTCAATTAGTAGCAATACTATCGTAAAATAGAAAAAAAAGTTGTAGCAACAAAAAAGGGGAACGCTTAAATGCATTCCCCTTTGCTATATCGTTTTAAAAATGATTAACCGTTTGCGTGCAACCAGTCTTTCTTTGCGTGCAGTTCTTCCTCAGTTTCGCGTACATCCTCATCATCTACACAGCAATCAACCGGGCAAACCGCAGCGCACTGTGGTTCATCATGAAAACCAACACACTCAGTACACTTATCAGGTACGATGTAATAAATATCGTCAGACAAAGCAGCTTGTGCCTCTTCAGCATTTAAAGTATTACCATCGCCAAAATCAATTACACCCTTTAGTGATGTACCATCGCTGAAGCGCCATGCAGCACCAGCGTCGTATATTGCATTATTTGGGCACTCGGGTTCACAAGCTCCGCAGTTAATACATTCGTCGGTGATTATAATCGCCATATATTTAAAAATTCTTAAGTACTTAGTTTAACTTTGCCCCAATTTTTGGGCTTGCAAATATAACAAAAAAAGCGTTTAAGGGTTTAGCTCCTTACAATATATATGTCAAATTTTAATATAGCCGACACCGTAAATACATTTTCTGAACTCGGCAAACTTTTGGTCGTACCGGATGCTGAACTGAGCCAGATCATAGAAACCGAACGTAATTACAACGCCTGGTTTACTCCGGAAAGCGTGCGTAGTGCAGTAACAGCTGTAGGCGAAATGCTAAATCCCACAGATCTTGAAGAATGGCTTGGTCGATATCCTAATGCTGCACGCGGTAACAAAAAAGTGGGGCTTGTATTGGCCGGCAATATACCTATGGTTGGTTTCCATGATGTATTGTGCGCTTTGGTTACCGGTAATTATGCACTGATAAAGGCATCATCACAAGATGCGCGTTTGATAAGATATGTATTAAATAAGTTAATAGAGATCGATCCGGCCTATGCAGGGCAGTTTAGTTTTGTAGAACGGCTGGAAGGTTTTGATGCCATTATTGCTACCGGCAGCAATAATACCTCGCGCTATTTTGAATATTATTTTGGCAAGGTGCCCAACATTATCCGCAAGAACCGAAATAGCATTGCTTTGCTAACCGGCACCGAGAGCATCGAAGAGTTGAGCACATTGGGCCATGATATTTTCGATTATTTTGGCTTAGGTTGCCGGAACGTGTCTAAACTGCTGGTACCTGAAGGTTACAACTTTAACAAGTTTTTTGAATCGATAGAGCATTTTGCGCCTATAATTCATCACCATAAATACAATAATAATTACGACTACAATAAATCCATTTACCTGGTAAACCGTGATGAGCACTTGGATAACGGCTTCCTGATGGTAAAACGCGACGAAAAGCTAACATCCCCCCTATCGGTTGTTTTTTTTGAAACCTATACAAGTCTGCAAGAAGCGGAAGACATGCTATTACAACAAAGTGATAGCCTGCAATGCATTGTTACCGATGCCAAGTTAAGAGTACCCAACCAGGTGGTAACGTTTGGTGAAAGCCAACGCCCCAAACTATGGGATTATGCAGATGGCGTTGATACAATGGATTTCTTGTCTAATCTTTAAATTTGCAATACCTTTGGATTGTTAGGCAAAAGGCGAAAGCCAAAAGGTAAAAGGTGCTTTAACCCTACCTTTTACCCTTAACCTTTAAATAATGTATATCATAAAAGTAAAAGGCGTTGCCAAAATACCCGACTACGTGCAGCTAAGGGACGATAAGTTTACCTTACTGGCTTACTTTAGGGTAGACAGGCCGGAGAAATCGTTAGACAAAATTGGCCTTAGCGAACATTATGATTACATCATGAACGTTGTTAAAGAACTACCATTCGGTAAAATATTAAAATTAGATCTGTAAAATATCATGATCGGAAATTCCATTATAAAACTTAATAACATAGATATATTTCAGCAAAAGCACCTGGTGCTTAGCAATGTTAACCTGCATATTGATAAAGGCGACTTTGTTTGGCTTATTGGGCAAACGGGTTCCGGTAAAAGCAGTTTGCTAAAGGTTATCTATGGCGACCTAAGCGTTGCAACTGGTACCGGCCATGCGTGTGGTTATGAATTGAGCAAGCTGGCCACTAAAGACATTCCTTTCCTGCGTCGCAAGTTGGGCATCGTTTTTCAGGATTTTCAATTATTAACAGATCGCTCGGTTGAGCAAAACCTGCAATTTGTGATGCGTGCAACCGGCTGGACTGAAAAAGCGCAGATCGCTGAACGTATTTTAGATGTGTTAGAGAAAGTTGGTCTTCGCTCTAAACTAAAAAAGATGCCGCATGAGCTATCAGGTGGCGAACAGCAAAGGGTAGTTATTGCAAGAGCTTTGTTAAACAACCCCGAGATCATATTGGCCGATGAACCTACGGGTAACCTTGACCCTGATACTTCAGAGGAAATTGTGTTATTGCTTAAACAAATTAGCCAAAGCGGTACTGCTGTTGTTGTTGCCACACATGATTATCACATCATCCGCACATTCCCGTCGCGTATTATTAAATGCGAAAATGGTAAAGTGTTAGAGGATGTGCAGATAGCTTAGTTCAGTTATTAGAGATTAGTCTAATCAAATCATTGATTCCTGAAGAATACCTGTCACTGTCATGTAAGCAGATAATGACTGATAACAAGTCACAACTCCTTACAAATCGCTGTCACAGTGTCTGTTTTTGCCCTATGGCAGGATACTTGATTGGCACTACTTGCTATGAATTTTAACGATATGTTGAAGAAAAAAAATAAAGAAAATTCAGAAACGCCTGACAATAATGCTGAAATAACGGCAGAAAACGGCCAAGAGCAATCAACCGACGCGGAGGCAACACCTGCCGCTGAAGAAAAGTTGAAAGAAGAGCTTAGTCAGGCTAATGATAAATATTTAAGATTATACGCCGAGTTTGACAACTTTAGGCGCCGCACCATTAAAGAGCGTGAAGATGCCCGTAAAACAGAAGGCAAGGATGTTATTGTTGCCCTACTGCCGGTATTAGACGATTTTGAACGTGCACTGCGCGCTATGGACAAAGCAACCGAAGTAGCATCTGTGAAAGAGGGTGTTGAGTTGATCCAGAACAAGCTAAAAGGCATACTCACTCAAAAAGGCTTAAAAGAAATGAGATCAATAGGCCAGCCTTTTGATGCCGATATACACGAAGCTGTTACCAGCGTACCGGTACCTGACGATCAAAAAGGGCAGGTAATTGATGAAATGGAAAAAGGCTACGAGCTCAACGATAAAGTTATACGCTTCGCTAAAGTTATTGTTGGAGCGTAAGTATAAATGTTGATTTAATGAATTACTGAATTAGTGATTCATTTCCTATTTAAATTTAACAGATTAACAGAGTTGATAATGATTGGGATTACTCAATAATTCATTAATTCAAAAACTCACTAATTAAAATGGCTAAAAGAGATTATTACGATGTGCTTGGTGTGAGCCGGGGTGCAGATGCCGACGAGATTAAAAAGGCATATCGTAAGATGGCTATTAAATATCACCCTGATAAAAACCAGGGAGATAAGGACGCTGAAGAGAAATTTAAAGAGGCTGCCGAAGCTTACGAGGTTTTAAGTAACGCTGAGAAACGCCAACGTTACAACCAATTTGGCCATGCGGCTAATGCCGGTTCTGCCAGCGGTGGTGGTTACGGCGGTGGCAGCATGAATATGGACGACATATTCAGCCAGTTTGGTGATATTTTCGGTGGCGGCAGTCCGTTTGATGGCTTCTTTGGCGGCGGTGGTCGGCAGGGTGGCGGCAGGCGTGTTGCACGCGGTAGCAACCTGCGCATTAAAGTGCGTTTGACGCTTGAGGAAATTGCCAATGGTACCGAAAAGAAAATAAAAGTAAACAAACAAATACTTTGTAAAACCTGCGACGGTACCGGTGCTAAGGATAAATCATCTTTCCAAACTTGTAAAACCTGTGGCGGGCAAGGTTCGGTACGCCGGGTAACCAATACCATCCTGGGCCAGATGCAAACTACCAGCACCTGCCCTACCTGTAACGGCGAAGGCTCTACCATTACTTCAAAATGTAATGTTTGCCATGGCGACGGCGTTGTGCGTGGCGAAGAAACGATTACTATCAATGTTCCTGCAGGTGTTAGCGAAGGTATGCAGTTGAGCATGAGCGGCAAAGGTAACGCAGCTCCTCGCGGCGGCGTTCCGGGCGACTTGATCATCCTGATAGAGGAAGTTCCGCATGAGACTTTAAAACGCGACGGTAACAACGTGATCTATGATTTGCATATCAGTTTCGTAGATGCGGCATTGGGTACCAGCATTGAGGTGCCTACCATTGATGGTAAAGCCAAAATAAAAATAGACCCGGGCACACAGGGCGGCAAGATATTGCGCCTTAAAGGTAAAGGCGTACCCGAAGTAAATTCATACCATCGCGGCGACCAATTGATCCACATAAACATCTGGACACCAAAAGCCTTGAGTCGTGAAGAACGTGAGGCGTTAGAGAAACTGCAAAGCTCACCAAACTTTAAACCCAACCCGGGCAAAAACGAGAAAAGTTTCTTTGAACGGATGAAGGAATATTTTGAGTAAGACGTAATTTTTTAGATAAAAAGCCCGATGTTAATTAATATCGAGCTTTTTATTTAACTCACAAAAAAGCCGCTGTACATACAGCGGCTTTTCGTTTTTAAATATTGTGTTATTGATTAAAATACAAATCGGAAACCTAAACCGAACCTTGCGGCGGTGAAATCTGAGTTGTCACCAACGTAGAAAGCCGGGCGCCAGTCAAAAGACAGGTCAAGCGGTGCACCGCGTAATTTGTAATCTAAACCAGCCATAGGGCGAATGTAGAAATCAGTGTTACCATGGCCAAATCCTAATTGGGGACCAATACCTAAATACCAGTCTAAGCCACCTGAGTTACGTATCCTGCCTTGATATTGATAGTAGGCAGCAAGGTACGTTCTGTCGCCACCAAAGGTAAGCTCCGCTTGTCCATAATCGTTACGGGTAAATGCGTGCCTCAAGGCAGGGCCAACTAAAGTAGCACCGTCACCAAAATCAACGGTTAAACCGGCTGAAGTTGAACCGCGCTGTGCATACGCGCTGTTACCAAAATAAAGGAAAGCTACTGCAAATAATAAGAATAGTTTTCATAAAGTAATAGATTGATTAAAAAATATAGATAGAATTTAAAGTATACAAATTAACTTACATTATTTAATACATAGCATTTGGCGCAAATATGTACATTATCGATAAAAAATATTGCATCTAATTGAAAAATATTTCGCTATAACCAATATTAAATACTAATCACCTTTACTCCAAAATCAACTATTTAAACAAAACAGGTGTAACAATGTTTCCGCGAGTTTGTCTAAATTTCGCAAAAACCCACACTCATGTTAAGCATACGCAACATTGTTAAAGAATACGCGGGCCACCGCGCGCTAAACGATGTAAGCCTTGAAATTGAAAGCGGAAAGATATTTGGTTTACTTGGCCCTAACGGCGCGGGTAAAACGTCACTCATCCGTATTATCAATCAAATAACCGCTCCTGATTCCGGAGAGGTGTATTTTAACGGCGAACGTCTTAATCAATCTCACATCGAACGTATTGGGTACCTGCCCGAAGAACGTGGCCTGTACAAGAAAATGGAGATAGGTGAACAAATGATCTATCTCGCACGTCTTAAAGGACTTACTCGCGCGGAGGCAACTGCCAGGTTAAAATTCTGGTTTGAGAAACTGGGTATGGAAACCTGGTGGAAGAAAAAGATTGAAGAACTATCTAAAGGTATGCAGCAGAAGGCCCAATTTGTTGCTACGGTATTGCACAAGCCCGATCTGATCATCCTTGATGAACCTTTTAGCGGTTTTGACCCCGTAAATGCCGATCTGATAAAGAATGAAATTTTGGAATTGAATAAGCAAGGGGCTACCATCCTATTCTCCACCCACCGCATGGAGTCTGTTGAGGAACTATGCGATTCAATTGCACTCATTAATAAATCGCATAAGATACTTGATGGGCGGGTTAAGCATATCCGCAATTCTTATAAGAACGAAACTTACCTGCTTAGGTATACCGGAAGCAAAATCACCTTTGATGGGGCTCAGCCTTTCAGCATCGTGTCTGAAACAGAGGGTGAGGACGACAGCCACATCATAAAAATGAAACTTAATGGCAGCACCGCCAATGATGTGTTACAATACCTGTTGCCTAAAACCCGCATCAACATGCTGCAGGAGGTGATACCTACCATGAACGAAATTTTTATCGAAAAAGTAAACTTAACCGCCTGATCCATGAAAAAAGTATTACTTATTATACAACGCGAATATATTACCCGCGTGCGCAAACGTGCGTTTTTAGTGATGATGTTTGCGGTTCCGTTGCTTATTGCCGGCATGACAAAATTGATAGCCTACGTATCAAAAGACAGCGACCAGTTAAGCACGCCACAAACAGTTAAGGTGATCGATGAAAGCCAGTTATTCTCAGGTAAACTTAAAAATGCTAAAAATATCATTTTTATACCCACCGATGAACCGGTAGAAAAGGCAAAGAAGGGTTTGGATAAAGATGAAGATCTTTCTATCCTGGTTATTTCTAAAGATTATGCACACACACCGGTGCAATTTCTTTCAAAAAAGAAACCATCCCTTGTACTTACCGGCGAAGTGGAAAACCAGATGAATGAGATAGCATCTACCAATACCATGCTAGCTAACCATATTGATACAGCACTGCTTAACCAGGCAAAGAAAAATAAGGTGAACGTGAATGCTCTTGAAGTGACTGATGCGGGCACCAAAGACGCCGATGTAGGCACCAGCATGGGCGTAGGTGTGGCTTGTGCCATACTGATATATATGTCGTTGTTTATTTATGGTGCACAAGTTATGCGTGGCGTTATCGAGGAAAAAACAAGCCGCATCATAGAAGTGATCATTTCTTCGGTAAAACCGTTTCAATTGATGCTGGGTAAAATTATCGGCGTTGGCTTGGTAGGTTTAACGCAGTTTAGCGCGTGGATCATTTTATCTATCCTCGCTACAAAAATCGGTGGGCAGCACGCAACCGGCGGTATGGCGCAGTTCCTGGTAACCTTGCAGAACCTGCCATTTGGATATATTTTATTTTGCTTTTTGTTTTATTTCATAACCGGCTACCTGCTTTACAGTGCATTATTTGCGGCTGTAGGCTCAGCGGTAGACAGCGAGACAGAAACGCAGCAATTTATGTTTCCTATCACCATGCCCCTATTATTTACTTATTTATTATCTGTAACCGTGTTGTTTAGGGCGCCGGACAGCCCGCTGGCAGTATGGTTATCTATGATACCTTTTACTGCGCCAATTGCCATGATGATACGCGTGCCATTTGGAGGCGTGCCTGATTGGCAGTTGTTCTTATCAATGGGTATGATGGTGATCGGGTTCCTGTTCACTACCTACGTGGCGGCGCGCATTTACCGCGTTGGTGTATTGATGTACGGCAAAAAAGCCAGCTTTAAAGAATTAGCCAAATGGTTCTTTTATAAAGAGTAACTCCTTTACCACATCATAATAACATCCCTGTTGAGATTATTCTCGCGGGGATTTTTTATTTTAGCGGCCGATGAGCAATCAAAAACGCGTTGCGGTGATGGACCTCGGTACCAACACATTCCATTTATTGATAGGTGAAAAATTGGGTGATAATTTTCTCGAGGTTGCAAGGGAAACAGTTCCCGTTAAGCTTGGCGAGGGTGGCATAAACAGGGGCATCATCATCCCAGCAGCGTTTGAGCGTGGTTTAATAGCCATGCAAAACTTTAAAAGATTGATAGATGAGACCGGCGTTAATGAATTAAAAGCCATTGCTACTTCTGCCCTTCGCAATGCCACCAACGGACAGGATTTTATTGCTACAGTAAGGCAGCAAACCGGAATTGTAATAGATGTGATAACCGGCGAGCAGGAAGCGGCTTACATTTATCAGGGAATTGACGCAAGCGGCGTATTGACAGAAGATAATGCATTGATAGTTGATATCGGTGGCGGCAGCGTCGAATTCATCATTGCCAATTGCGATGAGGTGTTGTGGAAGCAGAGTTTTGAAATAGGTGCCGCCAGGCTAATGGATAAATTTCATAAAACCGACCCCATACCGGTGACAGCTATTAAAGAACTTACTACTTTTTTAAATGGTAAGCTTGGCGATCTGTTTGTTGCAGCTGCCAAATATAAACCTTCTATTTTGGTAGGTTCATCCGGCGCTTTTGAAAGCTTTGCGGAAGTAATTGAGCTTAAGAAAGGACGAAGCTTTGATATAAGGCAGGTTAAGACCTACGAGTTTGATATCGATGAATTATTAGGCTTGATAGAGTTGCTTATCAAATCAAACCACAAGCTTCGCGCAAGCATGAAAGGCATTATCCCTGTACGGGTGGATATGATAGTAACGGCCAGCCTGCTCACCATTTACATCATGCAAAAGATTGGCATCGCGGACGTGAAGATGTCTACCTGGTCGCTTAAAGAGGGTGCCATGGTTAATCTGTTGTCACACTCCTAACAACCCAAACACGCAGGTAGAAAAACCAGCGATAAGTAATAGCAGCCCTGCTAATGCCCAAGCCCATCTTTTTACAACGATAGCCATTACAAAGCAGATGAAGCCGTGGATACCGGCCGCTACCATAGCGGCAAATTCCCATTCTCCACGTTTTAACGCCACTGCCAGTATTAAACAATAGCCTGCAAAAACTGCAAAGTTGATACCGACCAACTTCATGTTATTATTGTCAGGGCCGCCATTTTTCGGCGGCGGAAATGGGATTTGCTCTTGTTCCATAATTACATCATTTGCATTTCGTGCCTTATCTGTTCCAGATATTCACGCTTATCATCACGGTAAAAAAGGTTCATGGTTTCAAACGGGATGATCTGCATGTCTTTGTTTACAATATGTACGCACGACTTTTTGATGGCCCTTACATCAAAGTTTTGAGCATCGATAAACTGCATAATGATCACCCTGAAAAGATTATCATAGTTCAACTGCGGGGCATCTATCTCAGGCAAACAGCACATAATGGAATGCAGATGCTCCTTAGCTTTATCCACAGAGTTGCCGGTACTGAACATATTTAGCAAATGCATCTTAAGCCGCTCATCCTGCTCATAAACGATTGTGTTTTTTGAGTTATCTAACAGGTCATCAGGGTTGATCATTCGCGTTAGCGGAAAAACTTCACCATTCAATTTCAACGCATAACCCATCACCAGCGCATCGGGGTTACAAGGAACGGGTATCAGGTCGTTTGCGTTAAAAATATTGGTTTGTTCTAAAATAGCCGACCGTACTTCGGTAAACGTATATCTGTCTGTTGCTGGATTAAAATTAGCGAGGCGACCCGCTTGTTGTATTGGCTGGAAAGTTACACCGCGAACGCAAGGTTGTTTCAAAGCATATTCTATGATCCCTCCTATCTCATCGGTATTTAACCCTTTTTGCAGCGTAACTACCAGCGTGGTAGAAAGATTGTGTTTATTAAGATTATCAATCGCCCTCGCCCTTACCTCGCGCAGGTCCTCTCCCCTCAGTTCAACAAGAGCCTCTTTCTTAAACGAATCAAATTGCAGATAGATCTCAAAATCGGGCTGATATGTTGCCAGTCGTTTAACAAACTCTTCGTCCTTAGCTATACGGATGCCATTGGTATTCACCATTAAATGTTTAATGGGTTTAGTTTTAGCAATATCCAGTATGTCAAAAAACTGCGGATGGACGGTAGGTTCTCCACCGCTTATCTGCACCACATCCGGTTCACCTTCGTTGGCAACAATCACATCCAGCATCTGCTCTATCTCCTGCAACGTACGGTGCCTGCCATAATGTGGGGACGACATAGCATAACAAGTAGGGCAGGTAAGATTACAGCGATCTGTAACCTCAACCACTGTAAGGCATGAGTGCTGCTCATGATCCTGGCACAAACCGCAATCATAGGGGCAGCCATAATGCGTTTTAGCATTAAATTTCAATGGCATTTCGCTGCGCTTGGCGTAGTTACGGCAGTTTTTATAGTACTCAACATCGGTTGCTATTAAAACTTTTTCAAAGCCATGCTGGCGGCAGTTCTTCAGCATAAATACCTTGTCGTCCTCAAATACTATTTTGGCATCAACCCGCTTTAAACAGGTTGAGCATATGCTGAGGGTAAAGTCGTAGTAGATGTATGGGCGTTCAGGCATGTTTTAAAAATAGCTTTTTAGGTTGAATAAACACGCGGTAATAATATAAAATACCCGCGATGCACACCAATTGTATAACCCCAAGGCCAAAATTGAACACGAAATTGGGCTTGATAAACTCTATCAAAAACCGGAACACAAGGTAAGCTGATAAGAAAATCTTAAACCTCGCCCCATCTGCTAACTGGCGTTTCCTTTCTGTAAATGACAGTCCACCCCAAAGTAAAATCCAAAAGATGATCTCATATAAATTGGTAGGATGCCTGCGAACCCCGTCGCCAAAATCAATAGCCCATGACAAATTGCTGGCTACACCGTAAGTACCATCCTCCAAACCGGCAAAAAAGCAACCTATACGGCCAATAAGCATGGCCAGGATGAGCGGATAAACCATCAGGTCGCCGGATGAGGCGGTAACCCCAATCTGCTTTTTGGTGTATTCCACTCCTATCAACCCGCCCAGCAGCCCACCCACTATGGTCTTGTTACCCATAAAATAGAGCAGACTGAATTTAGAAAGTAACTCCGGATGCTCAAGCACACCAACAATATGGGAACCTAAAAAAGCCCCTGCTGCCGCACCAACGAATATAATGATGCGATGATTTGAACTTATACTGTCATGCGTTTTTTGGCGCAGATAACTGTAGTAACGATAGCCGATAAAGTACGCCAGCGTTTCGCAAACAAAGTGAACGGGGATCTGGCCCTTGCCCAAAGATATATTAAGCGGGAAGTGCATGTAAGGCCTAAGGTATTAAAAAGCCTGTTAACAATGTGGTTTAACAGCATCATTTGTATATTGCTGCGCTTATCATTCCAACATGAAAAAACTCACAGTTGCTGCTTTATTGCTGCTTACCGGCAGCTTTGCAAATGCGCAGAAAAAATCTACTGATACCATTTCATCCAACTACCAACCATCGGTACTGTTCTCTCCGCTGCCTTACAAAACGCGGGGTGATGAATTCCATTCGGCCAACGGCGAACCGGGGCCAAAATACTGGCAAAACCGCGCTGATTATAAAATAGCTGTAACGCTTGATACGGTACGCAAATCCATTAGCGGTAACGTTACCATAACTTATACCAATAATAGTCCGGATGCTTTGCAGTATCTGTGGTTACAGCTGGACCAGAACACCTATAAAAAAGATGCCCGCTCAAACTTTGTAACAGGCGCACAGGCGCAGCAACATACCAGTGGTTACGAGCTTGAGTCGGTAGAGATCATCAGCGGTGCTAACCTTAAAAAGGCTGATTACAAAATAAGCGATACGCGCATGCAAGTGCGTTTAGCGCAAGCTTTGGGTAAGGGCAACATCGTGTTGAATATTAAATATCACTACACTATCCCGGGCAACTTTGGTAACCGTACCGATTTTGTGGACACCAAAAATGGTAAGATCTACGAGATAGCACAGTTTTATCCGCGCATGTGTGTTTATGATAACAGCCGCGGGTGGGCTACCGCACCTTTCCTTGGCAGCGGCGAGTTCTATTGCGAGTACGGTGATATCGACTACAGCGTTACTGCACCATGGGATATCATTGTAGCCGGCCCAGGCGATCTGTTGAATTCTAAAGAAGTATTGACTACTACACAAATAAACCGCTTAGCACAGGCCCGCAATAGCGATAAAACTATTATGATACGCACCGCGGATGAGATCAATTCGCCCTCATCGCGACCGGTTAACAAAGGCACGCTTACCTGGCATTATAAAATGCTGAACACGCGTGATGTTGCCTTCGGTGCATCAAAGGCCTACATTTGGGATGCAGCAAGGGTTAACCTGCCGGGCGGTAAAAAATCGCTGGCTATGTCGGTTTACCCGGTAGAGAGCCAGGGCAACGCTGCATGGGGACGCGCTACGGAGTACCTTAAAAAATCAATGGAGTATTTCTCAGAAAAGTGGTTCACGTACCCTTGGCCTACTGCCATTAACGAGGCAGGTATAGCCGGCGGTATGGAGTACCCCGGTATTGTGTTTGATGGTATTAACGACAAAGGCAGCGAATTATATTGGGTAACCGCACACGAGATAGGCCACAACTGGTTCCCGATGATAGTGGGCAGCGATGAGCGCCGTTTTGCCTGGATGGACGAAGGCTTGAACACCTTTATTGATGTTTACGCATCTGATGCATTTAACAACGGCGAGTATGCTCCTAAGCGCGATGGCGAGTACGCGCCGGGCGGCGGCAACCCTGCCGATGAGATCATCGAGCATATCATTGATCCTAACTCGCCCAGCATCATGACACAGCCCGATGCCATCCCCGAGAAATACCGCCACCCGCTTACTTATTTTAAACCTGCCTTTGGTTTGGTTTTGCTTCGCGAACAGATCTTGGGCCACGACAGGTTTGATTATGCTTTTAAAAACTATACCCACAAATGGGCCTACAAGCACCCGCAACCTGATGATTTTTTCCGGGCCATGGAAAATGGCAGCGGTGAAGACCTGAACTGGTTCTGGAACGGCTGGTTCTATAACAATTACAAACTGGATATTGCGCTGATTGATGTTAAATACACAAATAACAAAAAGACTGTACAGCTAACCATAGCCAATAAAGAGATGATGGCTATGCCGTTTACCGTGGAGTTAAAATTTAAAGACGGCAGCAAGCAGCGCACTTATTTCCCGGTAGAAACCTGGCTGCAAAATAAGGTGACCACATATAACGTGCCTGTTTCCAAAGATGTAGAAAGCGTTGTTATAGATCCGGATAATGCATTGCCGGATGTGAACAGGAAAAATAATAGTAAGAAGCTGTAAAAACCATGTCATTGCGTTACGCCGAATGGCGGAGAAGCAATCTCATCGCGATCATCTACATGCGATGAGGTTGCCGCGTCGCTGTCGCTCCTCGCAAGGACGTGGCTATTATAAAGCGGCTCCTATATAGCATAGAGATTGCTTCGTGCCTCGCAAAGACGCGTTTATTGAACCAGTCTTTTTAACTGCTGATAAACCTTCTCAGTAGGCAAACCTACAACGTTGGTATAAGAACCGTTAATGCGCTCTATACCGATAAGGCCGATGCGCTGTTGGATGCCGTATGAGCCAGCTTTATCATATGGTTCGTATTCGTCAACGTAGCTGATGATCTCTTCATCGGTCAACTGGCGGAAGAAAACCTCAGAACGGTCGTAAAATTTATTGTATTCACCTTTGTAGAACAGGCAAACGCCGGTGTACACCTCGTGTACCTTGCCAGATAAGCGCTGCAACATCTCGATGGCATGCTCGCGCGATTCTGGTTTACCCAATATCAGGCCATCTATCGCAACAATGGTATCGGCGGTGAGAACGATCTCGTCGTTCACTTCCTCGTCAAATGCTTCAGCTTTTTTAGAGGCTATGTAAACAGCGATCTCAGCAGGACTCAAACCATCAGGGTACGATTCATCTACTTCTTTTAAAACTACCCGGAAATCAATATCCATCAGCTTTAAAAGCTCCTGCCTGCGAGGCGATTTTGATGCAAGAATAATTTTTTGGTTCATGTTCAATGGTTCATAGATCATGGTTCATGGTGGCTTCTATGAACTATCAACCATGAACTATTAACTAAAATCTACCAGCTATACGCCTTTTCGTTCATCCAGGTGCCTTGTACCTTCATCACCTTCTCAATAACCTCACGTACGCAGCCTTTACCGCCAGGGATAGGTGATACATAGCTGCAGATAGCCTTTATCTCTTCGGCAGCATCGGCAGGGCAAACAGGTAGCCCAACCATTTTCATGGTTTCCAGATCGGGTATATCATCGGCCATATAAAGCACCCTGGACGGATGGATACCTTTTTCGCTGGTATACAATTTAAACCGGTCTATTTTGGTGTGTGTACCCAGGTAAACATCTTTGATACCCAAACTATTTAACCGGTATAAAGCACTTTTTGACCTGCTGCCCGATATCGCCGCCACATTATAACCGCTCTTTACAGCTAACTGCAAAGCATAACCATCTTTGATGTTGAATGATCGACTTTGCACGCCGGTCTCGGTTACAAAAACGGAGCCGTCGGTCAACACGCCATCCACATCAAAAATAAAGGTGGTAATATCGTTAAGCTTGGTTAAGAAGGATTCCATCTGCTTTGGTTGATCGGTTCAATTATTCATTAGTTCATCGGTGTCCCTGAAGATCATCTGCACATTGTACATCTGATTCCGACAACTATCGGAACTGCACATCAAAACTATTGGTTATCGCGCCATTCGTAAACCCAGGCACTTTGAATTTGCTCAAGATGGCCCTCGTTTGCCTCTTCGCGCGTACCAACAAAACTTGGCAACGTAAGTACCCACTCCAACAGATCTGTGAAGCGGATGCGGTATATTTTGGATTCGCCAAATTCATCGCCAAATTTTTCATAAAGGCCCATGGCAATGTCTTCGTAGTCGTTCCAGTGAATCGGCAGTGCGAATTTATCTGTACTCATTGATTTTTCTTGATTCTTGATTCTAAATGTCTTGACGCTATAATCAGTGACCCATAAAGCCTGATTGATCCGGCAGGGTAACCTCGATGTCACCATCTATTACCACACATTGGCAACCCAAACGCGAATTGATGCGAGGGTTAACAGCACGGTCAATAAAGTCTTCTTCCTTGTCAGATATTTCCTGCAAGCTGTCCATACCTTTATTAACATAGATGTGGCAGGTACTACAACCGCAAACGCCGCCGCAATTGTGTTGCAATTCGATACCGTTCTCAAGGCAGACGTCTAATACAGATTCACCCTCCGCTATCGGCAATTCCACACTTTCGTGATCGGCTTCCTCAAAGTTTATCTTTACTTTAAAAATATTCATTATTGGCAAAAGTAACAAAATTACCTGTCCCCGTTAACCTCGTTGTGGTTTTTGATAATATCCTGACTTAGCATCTTATAAACATCCTGCAAATGCGGCTGTTGCTCAAGCAATTGCAGGTGTGCTGCCATGGTAGTTTCGTCATTCCTTACTGCAGGGCCGGTTTGTACCTTAAACGGCGAACGTTCTTTTATTTTATCGGCAGTTTCGGCTATCAATGGCCTAAGCATATCAAAGCTCATACCGCTATCTTTTAGCAAGCCCTCTCCTACGCCGTAAAGATGATTGGTGAAATTACAAGCAAAAACGGCAGCCAGGTGCAACACCTTACGCTGTTGCGATGATATACGGTAAACTTTGTTGCTGATGTCGCGCGCCAGGTCTTCAAGGGTTTTAGTGATGGCTTCGCTGGCCCCTTCAATACACATCGGCACTTCTCTGAAATTGAGTTCCTTGGTTTTACTAAAGGTTTGCAGGGGATAAAAAACACCGGCTTGCTGCGTAAACTGAAGCATAGGTAAAAGCTCCACAGCTCCAGAAGTATGGGCAATTAGTTTACCGTATTTAGCCAGTTGCGCTATAGTAGGCACAACGGCGTCATCTTTTACAGATATAATGAACAGATCAGTATTGATGGTGAGTGCATTGAGATCATCAGTTGCTTCGGCACCAACATGGTAAGCCAACAAAGCCGCATTATGCAAATTACGGCTATGAACCTGCACAATGCGATGACCCGCATTTTTTAAAGCTGCTGAGATATGGGTGGCTACATTGCCAGACCCGACGATGGTTATACGCATAGATTCTAACTATAAACGCGTCAAAATTAAATAAATCCATTACTTTTAAGGGCAATTCCAATACCCCTAACACAATGAAGTTTTTAAGGAAACTATTCACCGTACTGCTCATCATCATTATTTTTGGTGGCGCTGCCCTTTTTATCGTCTACTATTTTAAAAACATCGAAAAAAAAGAGCTCACCTACGAACTCCGCAAGAATACCAATGGAAGCTACGTTGAGCTAAGTAAAGGCTTTACCCATTACGAATTAGACGGCCCCGACAGCGGTAAGCTGGTTGTAATGCTGCATGGCTTTAGTGTACCGTACTACAATTGGAACGGCACTTTTGAGTACCTCGCCTCGCATGGCTTTAAGGTTTTACGTTATGATATGTACGGCCGCGGACTATCTGACAGGCCCGATGTTACCTATGATAAGCAACTTTATTTTGAACAGCTTAATGAACTTGTGGACCAACTGCATTTAAAAAAGCCATTTAGCCTGGTTGGTGTTTCTTTCGGCGGGGCGTTGGCAACTGACTATACAGCAGCTTATCCGGCTAATGTGAACAAAGTATTACTAATAGATCCCGCTTATGTGACAGGGCAGCCCAAACTGCCACGGATAGCCGCCGATTACCTGGAGGCCTTAGACCCTGAAAAACGTGCTTTGAGCCAGATGGAAGATTTTAAATACCCCGATAAGCACCCAAACTGGGCCGAGCAGTATCGCCCGCAGATGGAATACAAAGGCTTCAGGCATGCGCTTATCTCAACCGATTATGATTACCTGGCTAATTACAACTCAAAAGAAAGTTATACTTCGCTTAACAATCAGCATAAACCGATTCTTTTAATTTGGGGCAAAGAGGACAAGACTGTACCTTTTACGTATAGCGATTCAGTACGCAAGCTTGTCAAGACAGATTTTTTACCTGTTGATGATGCAGCACACTTGCCTCACCTGGAGCAACCGGACGTTGTGAACCCGGCATTGGTAACATTTCTGAAGAAATAACATCTAACCAAAAACACATTCAAACAATGGACAAGTCACTTATTACAACCAGCACCAATTTAGAAGGGTATAAAATAACCAGACACCTTGGTGTTGTGCGCGGCATTACCGTTCGTAGCCGTAGCGTTGTGGGCAACTTTGCAGGTGGTATACAATCGCTATTCGGCGGCCGCTTATCTGTTTACGTTGAGCTTTGTGAGAATGCCCGTGAAGAAGCTTTTCACCTATTGATACAACACGCGCAAGCACTTGGTGCCAACGCGATAATTAGCATGCGCTATGATGCTAACGAGGTAATGCAGGGCATTACTGAAGTATTGGCTTACGGTACTGCCGTTATTGTTGAGAAAGCGGAGTAATTGCTTCTCAACCATACCAGAACTGTCATTTCGAACGAGGTACGAGGAGAAATCTTCCACGGTGTAAGTATCGCTTGCAGAAGATTTCTCCTCGCTGCCGCTCGTTCGAAATGACATCGTTATTATGAGTCGATGAGTCCCGCATAAAATCCGAATATACTATATTTGCCACAAACACCACGCTTATGCAAGTTATAAAGCAATATGTAGATGATAACAAACAGCGCATGCTCGATGAACTTTTTGAGCTGCTGCGCTTCCCCTCTGTAAGTGCCGACCCTAAATATGCTCCCGAAGTTCTAAAAACGGCTGATTATGTGGCCCAAAAACTACGCGATGCCGGTGCTGATAATGTGGAGGTTTGCCAAACTGCGGGTTACCCTATTGTTTACGGCGAAAAATTGATCGACCCATCAAAACCCACCGTTTTAGTATACGGTCATTATGATGTTCAACCACCAGATCCGCTTGAGCTTTGGCATACGCCGCCATTTGAACCGACTGTGCGCGATGGTAAAATTTATGCCCGCGGCGCTTGTGATGATAAAGGCCAGTTTTATATGCATGTAAAAGCTTTTGAGCTGATGATGCAGACCGATGGCCTTCCCTGCAACGTAAAGTTTATGATAGAGGGCGAGGAAGAAGTAGGCTCAAACAACTTGGGCATATTTGTTAAAGCCAATAAAGATCGCTTAAAGGCAGATGTCGTACTCATATCTGATACTTCGATGATCAGCATGGAGCATCCATCTTTGGAGACCGGTCTGCGCGGTTTATCATATCTTGAAGTAGAAGTGACCGGCCCTAACCGCGACCTGCACTCCGGCGTTTATGGTGGTGCGGTTGCTAACCCTGCAACCATCCTGGCTAAAATGATAGCTTCATTGCATGATGATAATAACCATATCACCATTCCAGGTTTCTATGATGATGTAATTGAGCTAAGCGAAACCGAGCGCAAGGAACTTAACGCGGCACCTTACGATGAGAAAGAATACAAAAAAGACCTGGACATTGCCGAGGTATGGGGCGAGAAAGGTTACACTACATTTGAACGTACTGGCACCCGCCCTACGCTTGAAGTAAACGGCATCTGGGGCGGTTACATCGGCGAAGGCGCCAAAACGGTATTGCCGTCAAAAGCCAATGCCAAGATCTCGATGCGTTTGGTACCAAACCAAACCAGCGAAAAGATCACTCAATTATTTACAGATCATTTCCTTAAGATAGCTCCGCCATACGTAAAGGTTAAAGTTACCCCTCACCATGGCGGCGAGCCTGTTGTTACCCCTACCGATAGCGTTGCTTACCGCGCGGCACAACAAGCGATTGCAGAAGCTTTTGACAAACAGCCCATCCCAACCCGTGGCGGCGGCAGTATCCCAATCGTGGCTTTATTTGAAGCTGAGCTGGGTATAAAAACAGTGTTAATGGGCTTTGGCCTGGATAGTGATGCCCTGCACTCGCCAAATGAGAAGTATGACATTTTCAATTACTACAAAGGCATTGAAACCATCCCGTTGTTTCATAAGTATTTTGCTGAGTTGAGTAAGTAAATCAGAATTTACAGGATTATAGAATTTTCAGAATGATTTCTAATCCTGTAAATTCTAAAATTCTGAAAATTCTGATTTAGACCGTTATCTTCTCACACCTTTCCAAAAACCCTTCATCCGCATCCGCCCCTATCCCCACAGCATCGCTGATATTTAGCTTGTAACCGTCATAGGTCACCCCGCCAAGGCAAGGGTCTTGCAGGTGGCCGAGCATACAGGTATCCATGTCGTAAAATTTGATATTAGGGCTTGCGTACACAAAGTGCAGTTTACTACTTAGGGCTATACGGCTTTCCAGCATACCGCCCATCATACAGGGGATGCTGTGTGCTGCTGCTACATCATGGATCTTTTTGGCCTCATGTATGCCACCAGCCTTTGCCATTTTTATATTGATGTAATCGCAACTTCCGCTTTCAATTTGTCGGCGTGCATCATGATGATTGTAAACGCTTTCATCGGCCATAATTTTAACCGGCGATAATTGCATCAACTCGGGCAGCTTATCATCGTACCACGTACGCATAGGTTGTTCACAAAATTCAATGTCGTGTTTAGCAATGGTTTGCAGGGCAAAAACAGCTTCATCAAAAGCCCAGCCCTGGTTGGCATCAACACGTATTTTCAGATCGGGACCAACGGCTTGTCTTATGGCGTTAATCCGTTCTGTATCGGTTTGCGCGTTCTTACCGAGTTTTACCTTCAGGATCTTTGCTCCATTGTTTTTGAACACAATAGCCTGTTTAGCCATATTCTCCGGTGAGGAAATACCGATAGTAATATCACTTTCAATCTCTCGCTTTTCGCCGCCAAGAAATTTGTACAGCGGCAGGCCGGCGTGCTTGGCTGCTATATCATACAATGCCATATCAAAAGCGCTTTTGATGGTGGTATTGCCGGCAGTAAAGCTGTGAAGCTCTTGCAAGCGGGCTTCAATATCCAAAGCACCCTTGCCTTTCCATAACTTCGCAAAATCTTTAGCCATCACCAGGCAGGTATCCTGCGTTTCTCCTACGATCATGGGGAAGGCCGAGCATTCGCCCACACCGTACAAGCCTGCATCGGTATGCACCCGAATAAAAACATTCTTTGCATGGTCCATAGTGCCGGTGGCAATGGTGAAAGGCTCCATCGGGATGCTGAAGCGGTAAATATCGATGGAGGTAATAGTAACACACATTGGTTATATGCTTTATGCTAAAATAGCAGAAATTAAGTAGTAAACGCAACATTTGCACTTTAACACATTTACTGTATATTTGCGTTACTACAAAGTACTCCATTTTGGTTCTCCGGTTTCCGCCTTCGGTCTGTGAAACTGTCCATGAACTAAAAAACATTTCACGAACTTATTTAATAATAAAATATTCATGGCATTAACCAACTTGCCTGGTCCGTTTGATTACAACTCAACCAGGAGCAAACTTTTACTTACAGAATACGGCCGCAATGTGCAAAACATGGTGAAATACATTGTTGCATTGCCAACCAAAGAAGAGCGTAACCGCTACGCACAGGTAGTTATTGATCTGATGGGTTTCCTTAACCCCCATCTGCGCGATGTGGCCGATTTTAAACACAAACTTTGGGACCACCTGCACATTATTTCGGGCTTTCAATTAGATGTTGATTCGCCATACCCGAAACCTACAGAAGAAGCGATCCATATTAAGCCGGAGCCTTTAAAATACCCTAATCAGCGCATCAAATCCCGCCATTACGGTAAAACCATAGAGCTAATGATACAAAAGGCTAAAAGTATTGAGGAGCCGGATCGTAAGCGCCACATGGTACAGGCTATTGCCAATTTCATGAAAATGGCATATGTGCAGTGGAATAAAGATTCTGTTGCAGATGAGATCATTATCAATGATCTGTATTCATTGTCTAACGGTGAGCTTAAACTTGAAGAGAATGTTAACCTTGCTAAGGTTGAATTCCGCACTAACAACAACAATAATAATAACAACAACAATCGCGGCCGTACTAATAATCAGAATAATCGCGGTGGTAGCGGAGGCGGCGGCGGTCGTCAGAACAATAACAACCAGAACAACCGCAATAATAACAACCAAAATAACCGTAACCGCAACAACGGAGGAGCGAAAAAATATTAATTGAACATGTGTTCATAGTTATTGGTTCATAGATCATAGAAATGAACCAGACTGCCTGCGGCATTGCAATTATTTTATAATCTTTGCGCGGTATTCATGCTTCGGCTTTCTGATCCGGACCATGAACTATGAACCATCAACCATTAACTAAACATGAAGAACGCATTTGAGATACAAGGCGGTAAAAAGCTAAAGGGCGAGATCATTCCGCAGGGAGCAAAAAACGAAGCCTTACAAATTATATCTGCCGTTTTACTAACCGGCGAAAAAATGACCATCAGCAACATCCCTGATATACAGGATGTGAATAAACTGATAGAGCTTTTGGGCGATATGGGTGTTGAGGTGAACCGCATCTCTCGCGATACCGCAACGTTTGAAGCCAAAGAAATAGACCAGGACTTTTTTAATTCCGAAGCCTTTAAAACCAAAGGTGGCGGCCTGCGTGGCTCTATCATGATCCTCGGCCCGCTGTTGGCACGTTTCGGCAGTGCATCTATCCCAAAACCGGGTGGCGATAAAATTGGTCGTCGCAGGCTGGATACTCACTTTCTGGGCTTTGAAAAATTGGGCGCACGTTTTGACTTTAACCCCGAAAATGGTTTTTATAATGTTGATGCATCAAACCTGCAGGGTACTTATATCCTGCTGGATGAGGCATCTGTTACCGGTACGGCCAATATTGTAATGGCTGCAGTATTAGCCAAAGGAACTACTACTATTTACAATGCGGCCTGCGAACCTTACCTGCAGCAGCTTTGCAAAATGCTTAACCGCATGGGCGCAAAAATCAGCGGCATAGGATCAAACTTGCTGACCATTGAAGGCGTTACCGAACTTGGCGGTACCGAGCACCGTATGCTGCCGGATATGATAGAGATCGGTTCTTTTATCGGTATGGCCGCAATGACCGGTTCTGAAATTACCATTAAGGATGTACACTACGACGAACTTGGTATGATACCTGACGTTTTTAAACGCCTGGGTATTAAGCTGGAGCGCCGTGGCGATGACATTTACATTCCGTCGCAAGACCATTACGAGATAGACACCTTTATTGACGGCTCGCTACTAACGGTAGCAGATTCACCATGGCCGGGTTTCACGCCCGATCTGTTAAGCATCGTATTAGTAGTCGCCACGCAGGCAAAGGGTTCAGTGCTGATTCACCAGAAAATGTTTGAAAGCCGCCTGTTCTTTGTGGATAAGCTTTTGGATATGGGTGCCAACATCATTCTTTGCGATCCCCATCGTGCTACCGTTATTGGCTTGGATAAACAAATTCAGTTACGTGGTATTTCCATGACCTCTCCTGACATCCGCGCAGGGGTATCGTTACTGATCGCGGCGTTATCTGCTCAAGGTCAATCTACCATTTATAATATTGAACAAATAGAACGCGGTTACCAGAATATCGATGAGCGCCTGCGCGCACTTGGTGCAGATATCAAACGCGTTTGATCGAAGATTGAAGATTAAAAGATTAAGGACAAAAGATGTTTTCAATAATCTTTTGTCCTTTGTTTTTGTCAATTAACAGGGTTTTCTCCTTTTCGCTCTTTTTACTACATTTATCGCTTCCAGTACAACATACCTGAGATGCCTTACAAAAACCGGAAATCTTCGTACTTCCCGTTTATACTCATATTTGTAGCCCTTAAGGTTATTCTTAACCTTTTTGCTATCAAAAATTTTGGCTTTCACAGAGATGAATTGCTTCATTTGGTATTGGGCGATCACCTGGATTGGGGGTACAAAGAAGTGCCGCCTTTTATTGCTTTATTGGCTAAAATAACCCTTTCGGTATTTGGCGACTCCGTATTCGCCGCGCGCATTTTCTCAACCCTTGCCAGCGGTTTAATTATTTGGTTAACCGGTTTGATCACCGTTGAACTTGGCGGGAAACGCTTTGCCATTACAGTAGCTTGTTTGGCGCTTATCTTCTCCCCCGCTTTTGCCGCCAGCGGTTATTTGTTTCAGCCTGTAGTTTTCGATCAGCTTTGGTGGGTGCTTACCGTTTGGCTTTTCTGCAAATATTTGAACACTGCCGATGTTCGCTACCTTTACTGGCTTGGTGCTGCCGTTGGCCTTGGTATGCTTACCAAGTATACCATGGCATTCTTTACCGGGTCGCTTATCATCGGCATCCTTATCAGCCGGGAGCGGAAGCTGCTTTACAATCGCCATGTATTTTATTCCGCACTGGTTGCAACTGTGATATTTCTACCAAATGTGATATGGCAGTTTGCCCACCACCTGCCGGTGATTACCCACATGCGCGAGCTGCGTGAAACGCAGCTGGATTACGTTCATCCGCTTGATTTTATAGAGCAGCAACTACTGGTAAACGGCACGGCTTTGTTTGTTTGGCTAACGGGCTTTATTGCTTTGTTTGCATCATTCAGGTTGCGCAGGTTCAGGTTTATGGCGATAGCTTATATATTGATATTCCTGTTTTTGCTTAAGATGAATGGCAAAAGCTATTACATTTTTGGCGCATACCCTATGTTATTTGCAACCGGTGGTTTTGCTTTTGAGCGAATCTTAAAACGCCAGGCATATCTGTTACGGAGCTTAGCTCTGCTTATTGTAGTTATCCCTAACATGCTGTTGCTACCGCTTGTATTGCCTATATTATCATTACAGGATACCGTTAGCTTTATTAAACGCCAAACAGAACGCTACCCTTTCTTCAAATTTATTATTACCTGGGAAGATCAAAAGCAACATCCGCTAACGCAGGATTATGCCGACATGCTTGGTTGGGATGAGATGGCCAAAAAAGCAGCCGACGTTTACCATAGCCTTACCCCTGAACAACAGAAAAATACACAATTGTACGCAGATAATTACGGGGAAGCGGGTGCGCTTCACCATTATCGTCATCAATATGGACTGCCCGAGGTAGTGTCACTCAACAGCAGTTTCCAATTGTGGGCTGCAGATAACCTGAATGCCAAATACATTATCTATGTGGATGATGACGACAATGTTGAACGTCGTTTAAGCAAAGTGGTTGGCAGTTATAAACTGGTTGGGCAGGTGCAAACACCCCTTGCCCGGGAACATGGCGTACGCATCTATCTTCTTACCGATCCGTCACCAAAATTGAACGAGATCTATCGTGCCGAACTGGCCAAAAAACGCCTGCAATAACTTTTAAATAAGCCTGGCACCCCCACCCCTTCAAATTTTTTACCGTTTTCACCGACACAAATACACCGCTTACCGACCAAAACCGGCACTGTGTCTAATTTACACTTATTGGCTGTAACGATTTTTTTTTGTGGGCGTCATAGTAGTATCAATAACAAAACAACATCACATATATTATTCATAATCAAAATATTAACAGTCATGAAAACAACAATATTAACCATCGCAGCCGTAATGTTCATGGCCATGGTAAACACCAAAACTACTTTCGCTAATACGTTCAACGGAAACGACAAAGAGGCAACCGTTTTAACAAACATCAGCAAGATCAATAAAATTGAGATCCACGGAAATGTGGAACTATATGTATCTGATGGTGATAGCGACAAAGTAAAAGTTTACAACAAGTACTATGCTGAGAGCGCTTTGGTACAAAGCCAAAATGGAGTGCTTCGTATCTCATCATACGCCGACCAAAAATTGGTGGTTTGGGTAACCGCAAACGATCTTAGAGCAATCACTGCTTACGATAATGCCGAGGTAAGATCATTTGGTAACCTTTCAAAAATTGAGTTGGACGTAAAACTTTACAACAGCGCAAAAGCTGATATTAAACTTGATGCTTATACAGCTAATGTGACTGTAGACGATGCAGCAGAAGTTTCACTTGCCGGTAACGTAAACAGTTACAACCTGGCCTGTGCAAAACCTGCCAATGTTAACCATAACAATCTTGTAGCTGCAGAAGTAATAAAAACACAAATTATCAAAGCCAATACCCTATCAAGTTTATAACATAGTTAAGTTAAATACATTATCATTCTTCCAAAGCCACCATTATTTTTAGTGGTGGCTTTTTTAATTTTAAATGTAACTTCATCCTGCCTTAAGCAGTCATACAACACTAAAACTAAACCGTTATGAAAACCCGCTATTTTAAAATACCATTTGTTATTGCCCTTGCTTCACTTACCGTGCTAAGCTCATCTTGCAAAAGGTTCAGATGCAAAAAGGGATCAGGTAAAATCAAAACCGAGACCCGCAAAACCGGAGAATTTACTAAGCTGGAAGTTTCAGGCGGCTTCAATGTCACCCTTAAACAAGACAGTTCTCAAAGCCTAACCATCAATGCTGATGATAACCTGTTACAATACATCCAAACAGAAGTAAGCGGCAACACACTGCTGATAAAGAATAAGCGCAATATATGTGGTAGCCACCAAATGAACTTAGTTGTAGGCGTGCGCAATCTCGAGTCTTTGAAAGCTTCGGGCGGTATAGAACTAAAATCTGACGGCCGTTTAAATACTAAAGACCTGGAGCTGGAATTAAAGGGAGCTACCAAAATTAACATGGATCTAAGCGCAACCAATGTTCGCGTTACAGGGAAAGGTTCAACCGAATTAGACCTGCGTGGCCAGGCTGCAAGTGCAGATGTGCGCTTAACCGGTTCGGGAAACATTAATGCACTTGAATTTGTTGTTGGCCGTTACAACCTTGAAACTACAGGCGCCAGCGATTGCAACATCAATGTGTTAAACGAACTTAATGTGCACAGCACCGGCGCATCTGAGGTGAAATACAGGGGCACACCGTCGACCGTTAACACAGATAAAACCGGCGCTGCATCGGTTAAAAAAATAGATTGATCAGGATTTAACTCTTCTTGTTAATCCAAACATATACAATGGCGGCCATTGGTCGCCATTGTAATTTAAACATGTCGGTTCAAATATCTAAGCACATAGATCGCCTGCCGAAAAGCAAAACACAAAAGCCTGATTTTTCTCAAAATTAATTCATACTTTTGCGCCTCAATTTTGTATTGCCGATTACCCTAAAACGGCTATACACAACACATTAACAAAACTGTAAAAGATGAATATATCACAGGAGAAAAAAGACGCCCTGAATGCAACGTTAAAGATCAGTCTTAGCCCGGCAGATTACCAGCCACAAGTTGATAAAGCTATTAAAGAACAAGCTAAAAAAGCGCAGCTTCCGGGCTTCCGCAAAGGCATGGTTCCGGCAGGCCACATCAAAAAAATGTACGGTAAAAGCATTTTGGTTGACGAGATCAATACTTTGTTATCAGACAAACTGAACAAATATATTGAAGACGAAAAGCTTGAAGTATTGGGCCAGCCCCTACCTAAGCTTGATGACGAGAAAGAATACAACTGGGACTTTAACGATGAGTTTGAGTTTGTTTACGAATTAGGTTTAGCGCCTGAGTTTGCCGTTGAGTTCTCATCAAAAGATAAATTAACCCAATACGTGATCAAAGTTGATGCCGAGACATTGGCTTCACGCGAAAAAAACATCCGTCGTGCGTATGGCAAAATGACAAACCCTGACGTATCGGCAGAGGATGACGTGCTTTATTCTGATTTAGTGCAACTTTCTCCGGATGGTTCTGTTTTTGAAGGAGGCATTAGCAATACTGCATCTGTACGTTTAGATCAGATCAAAAACGAAGAGGTTAAAAAATCTTTGATCGGTTTAAAAAAGGGTGATGTAGTTACTATCGATCTTCAAAAAGCTTTTGAAAATGATGCAGCTAAAGTTGCCGGTTTATTAAAAATTGAAGAAGATGAAGCAGCTGAGTTAAAATCAAACTTCCAGCTTACGGTTAAAAATGTAAACCGTTTAGATGAGGCAGATCTTAACCAGGAGTTCTTTGATAAATTATTTGGTGAAGGTGTTGTTACAACCGAAGAAGGCTTCCGTGAGAAGATCACTGAAGAGCTTGAGACCATGATGCAGCAGGACAGCGAACGCAAATTGCAAAACGATATCTACAACTACACTTTAGATAAAGTACAATTTGAATTGCCTGATGAGTTCCTGAAACGCTGGTTAAAAGCAACCAACGAAAAACTTTCTGATGAAGAATTAGAAGGCGGTTATGCAGACTTTGCGAAAAACCTTAAATGGACGCTTATTGCCAACAAAATTGTAGTTGATAACCAGATCGATATTAAATATGACGAGGTTTTTGCTTACGCTAAACAAAGCCTGAACAACCAGTTCAGAATGTACAGCCAGCAATCTTTAACTGACGAGCAATTGGCACAATACACTGTTCAATATCTGCAAAACAAAGAAAATGCAAACAAGATATTTGAAGAAGTGAAAGCCGTTAGGGTTTTTGATTACATTAAAAGTGTAATTACCCTTGATAAGAAAGAAATTTTGTTCACAGATTTTAACAAGCTGGAAGACTAATATTTTTCTTACATACAAACTTTACCAAAAGCATTTGCCCAAAAGGCAGGTGCTTTTGTGTTTTATGCGGAACGCCTCTCCTATCGGGGGGGGATTTAGAGGAGGCTCTTAAAACAACCTTTGTCATGCTGAACGTATTGAAGCATCTGTTCGCCGACGAGTGGGCGGCAGATCAGATTGTTCTTCGCCCGCCGGCGGATCGGAATGACAAGGATTAAAGAGGCGCTTAAAGCCCCTCTCCTTTGGAGAGGGGTTTGGGGAGAGGCTTTCTTTGAAGAGGCCGGGCTTAATTTTTACTTTCTAAAAACTATATTTTTCAAATTCTATTCAACTAAAAACTATATTTACCCAATCCCTAACAAGAATAATTAAATACCATGAGTAGCATTCCAGATAAAAATGAATTCCGAAAATATGCTGTTAAACATCACCGTATAAGCAGCACTTACGTAGATAAATTTATTGGCGGCGTAAACCGCTCGTCAACACCGTCGGGTATTGTTACCGGCCCCGGCATCACTGGTATGACGCCTTACATCATTGAAGAGCGCCCAATGAATATTGCCCAAATGGACGTGTTCTCTCGTTTGATGATGGACCGTATCATCTTTCTTGGCGATGCCATTTACGATCAAAACGCTAACATCATCCAGGCGCAACTATTGTTCCTGCAATCGGCTGATGCAAAACGCGATATTCAGATCTATATCAACTCGCCGGGTGGTTCGGTATACGCAGGTTTAGGTATCTATGATACCATGCAATTTATCTCTAACGATGTAGCTACTATCTGTACAGGTATGGCAGCATCAATGGGTGCTGTGCTTTTAGTGGCCGGTACAAAAGGTAAGCGTGCTGCGTTGCCACACTCAAGGGTGATGATACACCAGCCATCAGGTGGTGCCCAAGGCCAGCAATCTGATATCGAGATCACTTACCACGAGATCACCAAACTGAAGAAAGAATTGTACGAGATAATAGCCGAACACAGCGGTGCCGATTACCAGAAAGTTTGGGACGCATCAGACCGCGACCACTGGATGATTGCTGAAGAAGCAAAAGAGTTTGGTATGGTTGACGAAGTGCTGCGAGCAAGCTCAAGTAAATAATTTATAAACAATTAGCGGGTGAAATCCTTTAACTGTAGTTGGATTTGTAAACATCCGCTAATTGATTATTTTTGATAAAACCGTTTTAAAATGAACAAGAACAGCAAGGAGATCAGATGCTCGTTTTGTGGCGCAGGTAAACAAGACTCCCTGATGCTGATCGCCGGTTTGGATGCCCATATTTGTGATAAGTGTGTTGACCAGGCGAACGAAATTTTAGCCGAAGAACTTAAAGTACGCAAGGTGAAGGCTTCCCCTGCCGTACCGTCGGTGCTGAAACCTTCTGAAATAAAAACACACCTCGATCAATACATTATCGGCCAGGACGATGCAAAAAAAGTATTGTCGGTAGCGGTTTATAACCATTACAAACGCCTCAACCAGCGTGTTGATAAGGACGAGGTTGAGATTGAAAAATCGAACATTATTATGGTTGGCGAAACCGGCACAGGCAAAACCCTGCTGGCTAAAACGCTTGCCAAAGTGCTTAATGTACCTTTCTGTATTTGTGACGCCACCGTGCTAACCGAAGCCGGCTACGTTGGCGAAGACGTTGAGAGCATACTTACACGCTTACTGCAATCTGCTGATTATGATGTAAATGCTGCCGAAAGAGGGATAGTTTACATTGATGAGGTTGACAAAATTGCCCGCAAAAGCGATAATGCTTCAATTACCCGTGATGTGAGCGGCGAGGGAGTGCAACAAGCTTTATTAAAGATATTAGAGGGTACAATGGTAAACGTACCACCGCAAGGTGGCCGTAAACACCCGGATCAGAAAATGATCACGGTGAACACCAGCAATATCCTTTTTATTTGCGGTGGTGCTTTTGATAGCATCGAGAAAAAGATAGCTAACCGCTTACGTACACAAACCGTTGGCTACAAGTTTAAACGCGAAGATACCGAGGTGGACCTAAAGAACCTGTACAAATATATTACGCCACAGGATCTTAAATCATTTGGGTTGATACCTGAACTGATCGGTCGTTTGCCGGTTCTTACATATCTGAACCCGCTTGACCGCGAAGCTTTACACAACATTCTTACAGAGCCTAAGAACTCGTTGCTTAAACAGTACAAAAAGCTGTTTGAATATGAGGGTGTGAAATTGGAATTTGATGCCGATGTTTTAGACTTTGTAGTTGATAAGGCAATGGAATTTAAACTGGGCGCACGTGGTCTTCGTTCTATATGTGAGGCTATCATGATAGATGCCATGTTTGAGTTCCCTTCTAAAAAAGATGTAAAGCGTTTAACAGTTACGCTCGACTATGCAAGAGAGAAGTTTGAAAAAAGCGACCTTAAAAAGTTAAAGGTGGCTTAACCAAAATATCATAGTAAATTACTATATTTGCATATCTCAAAATTAAAGGCACCCTGGCAATTAGCCGGGGTTTGCTGTGTAAAAACGTTTCGTTTTTGTACACTGCGGCCGCCCGGCCGCCTAAAATAATAGCATATGAACGAAGAATTAGATGTTAAAAAAGACGACAGTACCCAAACTGTTAAAGCACCCAAAGAGGTAAGCTCCCCTGTTAAGAGTGGTTTAAAAACCAAAGATGCCATTGTTGTAAACTGGCTGCCACGTTACACCGGCAGGCCGCTTGATCAGTTTGGCGAGTACATTATCCTAACCAATTTCTCAAAGTATCTGCAGTTGTTTTCTGAATGGAATGAGAACGCACCTATAATGGGTTTAGATAAGCCAATGCAAAGCGTAACCGCTGGTGGTATTACTATCATTAATTTTGGTATGGGCAGCTCGGTTGCTGCAACCGTGATGGACCTGTTAACCGCCATTAAACCTAAAGCAGTAATTTTCCTGGGCAAATGCGGTGGCCTTAAAAAGAAAAATAACGTAGGCGACCTTATCCTGCCGATTGCCGCCATTCGTGGTGAAGGCACATCAAACGATTACCTGCCGGCGGAAGTGCCTGCATTGCCTTCTTTTGCGCTACAGAAAGCCATCTCAACCACCATCCGCGATCACTCGCGTGACTACTGGACGGGAACCTGTTACACCACTAACCGTCGCGTTTGGGAACACGATAAAGAGTTTAAGAAATATCTTAAGCAACTACGTGCCATGGCAATAGATATGGAAACTGCAACCATATTCACCACCGGTTTTGCCAACAAAATACCTACCGGCGCCTTACTCCTGGTATCAGATCAGCCAATGATACCTGAAGGTGTAAAGACCGCAGAAAGCGACTCAACAGTTACCGAAAAGTATGTGGAGACCCACCTGCACGTAGGTATTGAATCGTTAAAACAACTCATAAATGGTGGCTTAACCGTTAAGCACCTGAAGTTTTAAAGCGTAAGTGCTTTAATCACTTTCCTTTATTTCGGAAACCCGCATTGCCGCTACGCTATAGTCGGCGTGTGGGACACCTGAAATTATGTTTACCCCTATCATTTCTTGACATTTAGTGAATGGTTAAATTGGGCATCTGCCCAATAATTTTCCTAATTTTGTGTACTATCCAATTAAATATACAGGATAAGTAGACAATAGACTATGTGGTATAACAATATATTAGAAACCATTGGCCAAACCCCTTTGGTTAAGCTCAATAAAATAGTAAAAGACATACCAGCTACCGTTTTAGCTAAAATTGAAACAACTAACCCCGGTAACTCTATAAAAGACCGTATGGCCCTTAAGATGATAGAGGATGCCGAGAAAAGCGGAAAGCTTAAACCGGGAGGAACCATTATTGAAGGGACATCAGGTAATACAGGTATGGGACTGGCCATTGCGGCTGTTATAAAGGGATATAAATGTATTTTTACCAGTACCGATAAGCAGTCGAAGGAAAAATTTGACGCTCTTCGTGCCTTTGGTGCCGAGGTTATCGTGTGCCCTACCAACGTTGAGCCTGAAGATCCAAGATCTTATTATTCTGTATCTTCTCGTTTAGAGCGTGAAGTACCAAATTCTTGGAAGCCAAACCAGTACGATAACTTATCCAACTCGCAAGCGCATTATGAGCAAACCGGCCCCGAAATATGGGAACAAACCGAAGGTAAGATAACCCATCTTATTGTGGGCGTAGGTACAGGTGGTACCATCTCAGGCACTGCACGTTATTTAAAGGAGAAAAATCCAAACATCCAGGTACTGGGTATTGATACTTATGGTTCTGTATTTAAGAAATATAAAGAGACCGGCATTTTTGATAAGGACGAGATCTATCCGTACATCACCGAAGGTATCGGTGAAGACTTTCTGCCTCAGAATGTTGATTTTAGCCTGATAGATTATTTTGAAAAGGTAAGCGATAAAGATGCGGCCTTAATGACGCGCGAGATTGCGCGTAAAGAAGGTATTTTTGCAGGTAACTCAACCGGTGCTGCTGTTGCAGGTGCCCTTCAAATGAAAGATAGGTTTAAAGAAGGCGACGTGGTGGTGATCATCTTTCCAGACCATGGTACTCGTTATTTGGGCAAAATGTACAATGATGACTGGCTGCGAGATCGCGGGTTCTTGAAAGACGGCAAACTCACTGCTAAGGATATCATCTCTAAAAAAGAAAGCACGGAAATCATTACAATCGATTGCGAAAAAACAGTGCTTGAGGCCATTAATGTTATCAAATTGCTCAACATAAGCCAGATACCGGTAACACAGCAAGGCATGGTGATCGGCAAGATCACAGAGAGTGATATTCTTAACTCGTTAATGGAAAATCCCGGTATCAAATCTCAGCCGGTTAAAAGCATCTCTACAGCCCCGTTCCCTTTCATTGATCTTAATACATCTATCGACCGTATTTCGGGCATGATCAATAAGGACAACATTGCTGTTTTAGTTGAAGATGAGCAGGGGAAGATTGAGATCATTACCCAGTACGACATTATCAACGCGATATCGGCGTAAGCAAAGACCAAACAAACAAAAAAGCCATCAGTCAATCGCTGATGGCTTTTGATTTTAATATATGTTGGACTTTTAAAAAGTAATTGCTTTACAGGATGGCTAATTCTGCTTTATCAGCCTTTACATATTTGTTAGTGGTCGATTTAATAGTATTACCAGCAACCAATTTACTTTCGTTAACGGTAGCTGACTGATCTTGAGTAATGCTGTAATCGTTAACGCTACCGCTGATGTTTGCTTTAGCACGATCATTAACGTTGATGTTGGCAGCATAAGCATCTAATTTCAGATCGGCAGATGCGTTGTTGTTAAGCGTTACGTTCAACTCAATTTTTGAAAGGTTGCCAAATGATTTTATTGCGGCATTATCATAAGCGGTGATAGCTCTAAGGTCATTGGCAGTTACCCAAACCACTAATTTTTTGTCGTTGTAAGAAGATATGCGTAACACACCATCTTTGTTTTGCACTAAAGCGTTTTCAGAATAGTATTTGTTGTAAACCTTTACCTGGTCTGCGGCGCCATCAGATACATATAGTTCTACGTTACCGTGTAATTCTATCTTGTTGATCTTGGTTACGTTTGTTAAAGTTGTGCTAACTTCTTCGTTGTTGTTTTTATCGTTTGCAAAGGTTGCAGTAGTTGTTCCTAAGGCTAAAGTTAAGATAGTTGCTATGGTTAAAAATTTCGCTTTCATGACTGTAATATTTTGATTGTAAGTGTTTTAATTATTTATTGTTATTAATTACACTGATAAGACGAGCACTACGAAGAAACGTTACAGCACTTTTCCGGGAAATAGACAGGCGGGGCAAATGTGTCGGTGAATGACAGTTTATGGTCGGTGAAATGAGGAAGAAATTTTGACCCCACTAAAGAATTTAAGTCTATATTTTGATATATGACAGATCGATCCTATTCAATGCTATGCCCAAAGTTTGTGTTTAATGCAAAGGAAAACCGCGCTGACAAGCTATTTTCAGCGTTCACAAGCGTTCATGGTGTTCACAAGTGTTCATGGCGTGAACGTGAACGGTCTACTTAGACCAAATCGCTACAAATAGTAATTTTCACCATCCGTTTTTATCTTTCCGGCATCCAGCAGCATACGGAGGGTTTGGATCTTCTCGCGCTCGGTACCAAGTTTAAGCGCAGGGATAAGATCAGTGATGGTATGGGAACGCATAGTAAGCAATTGTACGATCTCGTTAGTTAGGTCGTCAACAATTTCGCCGGCATTACGCAAACGCTTTTCTCTCAGGCATACGTCGCAAACGCCACATTTTGGTGCATCCTCTTCGTCAAAGTAATTAAGCAGTTGTTGGCTGCGGCATACCTCATGGTCTGCGTAAGCAAATACTGCTTTAAGCTTTTTAAGATAGGTGGCTTTGCGCTGCCCAATATAGGCCTTGTTAATGTAGAGTTGATTGTTTGGCTGCCGAGGTTTTAACCACGTGATCTGAGGCTTGTCCGTTTGTGGCATATAGCTTAATAAACCAAAGGCCTGTAGTTGCTGCATCCCGGCGATTACCTGTTGCACACTCATACCGGTGCGCCTGGCTATGTCAAACTCCTTTAGCCGCACGTAGTTCTCGAACGAACCTCCGTAAGAACGAAGCAGCGTTTTAACAAATGGGTCCCAGCCAGGATTTTGTATCTGAAAATTGTATAGGTCTTCGTTAAGTACCTCAAACCTAAAACGCGAGGGTAGGTAAACGCTTTCGGTAAATGAAACGTACTCATCCTGCTCCAGGAATTTTAGTGCGTTGAGGGTCTTGATAGCATCCAATTCGAACTTGCTGCAAAACTCACCGAGGTCAAGATCAAAGCTAACGCCCTCCCCTGCTTCGTAAGCCAATTGGCAATAGTTGCCCAGGTTATGGTATACCTTTTTTATTTCGTCAATAGAGGGAAAATTCTGTAAAAACTTTTTATGTTGCCGTAATTTATCCGTTTCGTTATACAGTAAAACGCCATAAGCTTTCTGCTCGTCGCGCCCTGCGCGCCCCGCTTCCTGGTAATAAGCCTCCAGGCTGTCGGGTATGTCTTTATGGATCACAAACCTTACATCCGGCTTATCTATACCCATTCCAAAGGCGTTGGTGGCAACAATAATGCGGGTATTATTATTTTTCCAGGCCGATTGCTTCTCTGAGCGCTCATCGGCAGAAAGGCCGGCGTGATAATAATCGGCAGATATTTGATGTCGCTGATAGTGCCTCGCTATCTCAAAAGTTTCTTTACGACTTCGTACATATACTATTCCGCTCCCTTGTATGCCGGTAGCTACGTCGATCAGCTTGCGCAGTTTGTCCTCGGTGTCTTGCACCACGTAACTCAAGTTTTTACGCTCAAAGCTCTTAACGAATACAGCGCTGTTATTAAAGTCAAGCTTATCCTCTATATCCTGCTTTACTTCTGCAGTTGCAGTTGCTGTAAGGGCCAGTACAGGTACTGCAGGATGCAGCTCTCGCAACTTAGCCAGTTGCAGGTAAGGTGGCCTGAAATCATAACCCCACTGCGAGATACAATGCGCCTCATCAACCGCGAACAGGTTAACGTTCATGTATCTGATGCGTTCGCGCACCAGATCAGACAGCAAACGTTCCGGGGATAAGTATAGGAATTTAACCGAGCCATAAATACAATTATCCAGGGCTATGTCCACTTCACGCCTACCCATCCCCGAAACGATAGATATGGCATTGATTCCTCTTTCGATCAGATTTTCGACCTGATCTTTCATCAGCGCGATAAGTGGTGACACCACAATACAGATACCATCCCTTGCCAAGGCAGGCACCTGGAAACATACGGACTTACCACCACCGGTAGGCAGTAATGCCAACGTATCACGCCCTTGCAATACCGACGCAATGATCTCCTCCTGCATCGGCCGGAAGTGGTCATGTCCCCAATATTGTCTAAGTATTTCGCGTGATGTCATTGCTGTACGAAAAAAGCCCGGCAAGCGGGCTTTGGATAAAATATATTTGGCGGTGATTTTATTCACCCCGTCATTGCTTCGCTTGCCCCTCTCTTCGCAATCGAAAAGACGGATTTTTTATTCTTACCCTCTTTGCCTAGCAGAGAGAGTAGACCAGCCAAGCGTCGTAGGGGTGAGTTCACCCGGGCATTATCTACTTTTAATATCAGTGTATTCCCTGTTCACCTCGCCAACATAAATTTGGCGCGGACGACCGATAGGCTCCTTATTGGTTTTCATTTCCTTCCACTGCGCAATCCATCCAGGTAGACGGCCAAGGGCAAATAGAACAGTAAACATTTCGGTAGGGAAACCTAACGCAGTGTAAATGATGCCCGAGTAGAAATCTACATTAGGGTATAATTTACGCTCAACAAAGTAAGGGTCGCTTAAGGCAACCTCTTCAAGTTTTTTAGCGATATCTAAGGTTTCATCCTGTACGCCCAATTTCTCAAGAATATCATCACACGCTTTTTTGATGATCTTGGCGCGCGGGTCAAAGTTCTTGTAAACACGGTGACCAAAACCCATTAAACGGAACGAATCATTCTTGTCTTTAGCTTTAGCAACCCATTTATCAACGTCGCCACCATCTTCTTTAATTTTTTGCAACATCTCTACCACCGCCTGGTTTGCACCGCCATGCAGCGGGCCCCATAATGCAGAGATCCCTGCAGAAATAGAAGCATAAAGGTTAGCATCTGATGAACCTACAATACGCACGGTTGATGTTGAACAGTTCTGCTCGTGATCTGCATGCAGGATAAGCAGTTTGTTCATGGCGCTAACCACTACCGGGTCTATTTCAATATCTTCTGTGCGCTGACCAAAGGTCATGTGCATGAAATTGGTAACGTAGTCAAATTTATTGCGAGGATAGATCACCGGATGACCAAGCGATTTCTTGTAGATCCATGATACCAAGGTGCTCATCTTGGCTATCAGTTTAATGATCTCTAAATTCACTTCCTCTGCAGTTAAGCCTTGTTTAAGTGAAGCAGGATTAAATGCAGCCAAAGCACCTATTAGTGATGATAACTGCCCCATAGGATGTGAGCCTGAAGGGAAACCATCAAAAAACTTTTTCATATCCTCGTGTACAAGGGTATGATGGCTTATTTCATACTCAAAAGCTTTAAGCTGCTCTTCGGTTGGCAGGTTGCCATAGATCAACAAATAAGCAACCTCAATAAATGTGCTTTGCTCTGCAAGCTGTTCAATTGGATATCCACGATACTTTAGTATACCAACCTCACCATCTAAAAAGGTGATGGCGCTTTTAGTGGCACCGGTATTTTTGTAACCAATATCAAGGGTAACAAAACCGCTTTGATCACGAAGTTTAGAAATATCGATAGCTTTTTCGCCCTCAGTACCCTCAATTACAGGAAGTTCGTATGTTTTGTCTCCAATTTTTAGTTGTGCAGTCTCAGACATAGGATAATTAGTGTTTGCAACAAATGTAATTAAATCTGCGTATTAATAGCCTTTATGATGATTTACTAACTGTAAAATTCTCATTAAGTAATTATATTGTCGTCCTCAATTTTGTTTGACTTGATTAAAAATTTACCCCTGCTTCATGTCGCTTAAAAGCAAAGCTCTGCAGCTTATTGAGAACGATATAACCATAAACAGATTAGTGCTGTTAGGTTTGCTAATTGCAAGCCCGTCTTTACATTATCTGTGTTACAACAACAGTTTTGATCCAATTTGGTTGCGTGCACTAAACGTATTGATATGCCTTATAACTTTAGCAGCATCGTATCTTAAGAACAGGCAACCGCTGAGGATAATGGTGTACCTCAATATTTGCTCCCACCTGTACATCAATAACTATTTACTTTTAGGGATCAATAATTTTGCTAACGTTTACTTATTCAGCTCGTTAACAATTTTTGTCGCGTTAACGCTGTTTTGTAAAAAGGCCTGGGAATTTGTTTGTCTGGCGTCGCTAAATACGCTTGCTGTTGTAGGTGCCTATCTTACATCATCAAGTAAGATACCACTCCCGGGGCTGTTAATATTGATAACTGTTTTCACAATTGTTGCGTACGTATCTTTCCTGGTAGTGCTGGCTTACAAACTACAATTTCGCAAAGCCGTAAAAAGCATCGTAGAGCTCAATAAATCGCTTATAAGTAAGGGCATTAAATTGCGTGAGAGCCAGCATCAACTACATGCGCTCATCAGCTCTGTTAATGATACTATTTTTGAGTTTGATGAAAACAAGACCTGTATCAACGTTTGGTTCGGGCCAAATACGCCCCCCTATTTAAAACCCGAACATTTTATTAATAAAACGCTATTTGAAGCCATAGGCGAAGAACGTGCGCGTCCTTTTCTGGAGGTTTACGACCATGTCATCAGGTACAAAAAGCCTTACCAGGTAGAGTTTGCGTCTGTTTACGGCGAGCCCGGATGGTTTTTAGCCAAAGCGTCTCCGGTACTTGATGTTAACGGTGCATACACTAAACGCATATCTGTTTCAGTAACTGAAATTACTGAGCAAAAGAAACATGCCAATGCACTTGTTGAAAACGAAGCATTGTTGTTACAAGCCCAGCAATTGGCTAAAGTTGGTAACTGGTGGTATGATGATGACACAAAGGAAAATTACTGGTCTTCCAGTCTCTATAATGTATTAGAGATCGATAGCATCCCTGAGGGAACAAGTAAATTTGAATATTATATTGGACTTATTCATCAGGACGACAGGGAAGCCGTAACTGACTATCTTAAACAAATAAACAATGCGAGATCAAACAGCGTTGATCACAAATTTATAACCCCAAAAGGCAATCTTAAATACCTCAAGATACAAATGGGCGATCTGCAGCAGGATACTGATGGCAGGCTTAAGCGGGTTGTAGGTATTATACAAGATCTGACCGAATCTAAACTTGCCGAAAAAGCGGTTAAGATTAGCCAGGCTGAGTTATTGGAGGCGCAAACCATTGCCAAGATAGGTAACTGGAAATGGGATAGTAAGAGCAATATTTTATCATGGAGCGATGAGGTTAATTCGATACATGAGATAGATCTCAATAACGCATCATCATCTCGTTTTGGAAGATTGTTGTTACAATACATCCACCCGGACGACCAGTACATTGCAAGCAACTTATTCAAAAGCGGTAATAATACAGGTAGCTCTTATGAATACCGTATCATCACACCAAACGGTAACCTCAAGTATATCAGCATTATTATTGGTAAGCTTATGTACCGGGAAGATGGCACCTTACGTAAAATAATTGGCACGCTGCAGGATATAACCGAACGTAAACAAGCAGAAATAGACCATCACCGCACCGAAAATAAGTATCGCCTAGTATTGGAAACCATTAAAATGGCGGCCTTATCCTTAAACGCTGATGGCAAGGTGATTTTTTGTAATAAATACCTGGCTAACCTGGTTGGTTATTCGCAAGCGGAAATATTAGGGATGGACTGGATGGAGAACTTTGTTCCCGGCGAACACAGGGAAGTAATTACATCGTGGTTTAAAAACAAAACGGTTAAACCACATTATGTTAATCCCATTATCGCCCGCAATGGAGACCTAAGAACCATCAGTTGGCAAAATACGGTTAGCTACGACGAATATGGCAATATTAAGGAAACCACCAGCATAGGTGAAGATATCACCATACAGCAGAAAGTTAGGCAGGAATTGATTTCGGCGAAAGAGCAGGCAGAGCGCTCATCGCACTTTAAGTCGGAATTCTTATCCATCATGAGCCACGAGATCCGCACACCTATGAATGCTGTGATAGGTACAACAAACCTTTTGTTAGAGGAGAATCCTAAGCCGGAACAGTTAGAATACCTCAATACACTTAAATTTAGCAGTGAAAACTTACTGGCGATCATCAATGATATCCTGGATTACAATAAAATAGAAGCCGGCAAACTCCAGTTGATAAACCTGCCGTTCAATATTCATCAATTGGTGCAAAACATTCGCCAATCGTTTTATGCAAAAGCGGTTGAAAAAAACCTGGAGATCGATCTGCAATACGATAATGCCATCCCGGATTTTGTAATGGGCGACCAAACAAGGTTAGGGCAAATATTAATCAACCTGGTAAGCAACGCAGTTAAATTCACTCACAAAGGCAGCGTAACCATATCTCTAATGAGAGAGTTCACTGCAGACGGCGACGTGACGATCAATTTTGCCGTGACTGATACCGGCATTGGCATGTCTGCCGAGAATTTGACCGTTGTTTTTGATCCATTTATACAAGGTCCGCAAACCATAACACACGAGTATGGTGGCACGGGTTTAGGCCTTGCCATTACCCAACGCCTTATAGAACTTTACCAAAGCAACATAGAAGTTAGCAGCGAGCCGGGTAAAGGCACAGCCTTTACTTTTTCCATAAGATTTGGCAATGCTCCTGTGGCAGCTCTTGAGCCACGCGAACATATAAGCACCGAGGAGGATGTGTTAGCACCAACCTTGCCACAAGATCTTGCAGGCATGAAAATTTTAGTTGTTGATGATAACAAAATGAACCTGATGATAGCGGCTAAGTTTTTAGAGAAATGGCGGGCCCATGTTGCACAATCCATTAATGGTCAGCTTGCTGTGGATTTAGTTAGAGCTGGTGAAGTTTACGATCTTATCATTATGGATCTGCAAATGCCTGTGATGGATGGGTTTAAAGCCACTGCTCAAATTAAACAAATAGATCCTTTGATACCGGTAATCGCATTTACAGCAGATGCTATGGCTGAAACTTACACAAAGGCATACCAGGCAGGTATGTGCGATTATATCACCAAGCCTTTTGTGCCCGAAGATCTGTTTGAAAAAGTTTCAAAATATCGCAAACAAGAACAAGGTCTGGATCTGCTTAAAGATCCGGAGGAAGCCTAATTAGTTCTGATAGCTTCAACCGGGTCTAACTTAGCTGCAAAGTAAGCGGGCACAATGCCTGATAGCATCCCGATAGCCACCGAAATACTTATGCCGAAGATGATGTTTCCTGCATCAAGCACCACCTGCAAGTCTGCTATGGCCTTTACCGCAAAAGTGCCGAGGTAAACTAAAAACAAACCTATAAAACCACCCATCAGGCAAAGTACAACTGCTTCTATCAAAAACTGAAGCATGATAAAGTAGTTTTTTGCCCCTAATGATTTTTGAATGCCGATGATGTTAGTACGTTCTTTCACCGATACGAACATGATATTAGCAATACCGAAGCCACCAACTAAGATTGAAAAGCCACCAATGATCAAACCGGCAATATTCAATACCCCGAAAACCTGATCTAACTGGTTAGTTAATATGGTTGACTTGTTAAGCGAAAAATCATCCTCTGCGCCCGGGCGTATGCTATGTACCGATCGCATAATGCCGCGCACTTCACTTTCGACCTCCACATCGGTTAAATTATCAAGCCCGCGCACCACTATCTGCGGGTTATACCTTTCGTTCTCAACGTCAATTACGTTCTTGGCAAAGTTTAAAGGCAGCAATATCTCGTTATCGCTGGTTATACCAAGCATATCCTTGCCTTCTTTGGTAAACACACCTATTACGGTAAGCTTCCTGCCCATAATTTTGATCTGTTTACCAACAGCATTCCCATCCGGGAACAAATTTGACGCAATGTCTGCTCCTATAATAGTAACTGGCGCCCCTGTACGCGATTCTATCTCCGTAAAATATCTACCGTCCTGAAAATCGAAGTTCCAGGTCTTATCATGATCGTGAGAAACTGCGTCTATCTGCGCACCATCTACCGTGTTGCTTCCATATTTTACCGTACGGTTATCGATACTGATCTCGTAAGATAAAGCTTTAGCCGTTTGGCTGCGGCGGGCCAACTGGTCAAAATCCCGAAGTTTTGGTACCGGGCGCTGCATATACTTCCACCAGGGGAAATTATCCTCGCCAACCCAGGGCCATTTTTGAACGTATATGCTATTGCTCCCCAGTTTATTAACACTTTTTTGCAGGTTATTACGCAGGGTATCTACTGCAGAGAATACAGCTATGATGGTAAATATACCGATGGTTACCCCCAGCAAAGAAAGTAAGGTACGAAGCTTGTTTTGCCTCAAAGCATCGTACGCAAACAGGAAACTTTCGCGGATAAGTTTTAATATGATCATAAGCTAACCACGGGTTATAGATTTTGTATTGCCTAAAACAGTATGGTTTAGACGGTGTTTATGGAGTTAAGTTACAGGCATTTTCAATAAACTGTCACAAACCTGTTTCCGTAAACAAAGGCGCATAATTTAATAATATTTTCGTACATTTGCGCCCTAAAAATTCATATATACAAGCATGAAATTATCTCAGTTTAAATTCGATTTACCTGAATCATTAGTTGCCCACAACCCGGCAGATAAGCGCGACGAGTCGCGTTTAATGGTTTTACACCGCGATTCGGGCAAGATTGAGCATAAGATCTTCAAAGATGTTTTGGATTACTTTGACGACCAGGATGTAATGATCCTGAACAATACCAAAGTTTTCCCGGCACGTATGTATGGTAACAAAGAAAAAACGGGTGCCACGATCGAAGTATTTTTGCTTCGCGAATTGAACAAAGAGCTTCGCCTTTGGGACGTGTTGGTTGATCCGGCACGTAAAATACGCGTTGGTAACAAACTTTATTTTGGCGATGACGACCTGCTAATTGCTGAGGTAGTTGATAACACCACATCTCGTGGCCGTACCATTCGCTTCCTGTTTGACGGTACTGACGAAGAATTCCGTCGTAACGTAGAAATATTAGGCGAAACACCGCTTCCAAAATATATTAAACGTAAAGCTACCGCCGAGGATAAAGAGCGTTACCAAACTATCTTCGCTAAAAACGAAGGTGCCGTGGCTGCTCCTACTGCTGGTTTGCACTTTAGCCGCGAATTGATGAAACGCCTTGAATTAAAAGGTGTTGAATTTGCAGAGGTTACTTTGCATGTTGGTTTGGGTACATTCCGCCAGGTTGAGGTTGAAGACCTTACCAAGCATAAAATGGACTCTGAACAGTTTATAATCGAGCAAAAGCAGGCAGATATTGTGAACCGTGCTATTGAGCGCAAAAAACGTGTTTGTGCCGTTGGTACTACATCTATGCGTACTATAGAATCTGCTGTATCAGCTAACAAATCTCTTAAAGCGGCAAACGACTGGACAAGCAAGTTCATATTTCCGCCGTATGAATTCAGCATCGCAAATTCAATGATCACCAACTTCCACACGCCTGAGTCAACCCTGTTGATGATGATATGTGCATTTGGAGGCTACGAACACGTTATGCATGCCTATGAAGTAGCTGTAAAAGAAAAATATCGTTTCTACAGCTACGGCGATGCGATGTTGATCATCTAATCAGCGCTTCTCGCAGATATTACATATGAGATATGAGACTAAAACTCATATCTCATTTTTGTTTTATAGCTTTGTTAAGATTAGTCATGCCGAACTTGTTTCGGCAACCCACAAGTAAAGTTGTCAGCTTTTGTGATGTGATTCGAAATAAATTAGGGATCACATGAAAACTTTTATTATGCCCGATCTCAAATCTCAAATCTCAAATCTCAAATCTGATTACGCAGTAATTGTTGCTGGTGGAACAGGCAGCCGTATGCAATCTGCCTTACCAAAACAGTTTATTGAAATTTACGGCCAACCGGTTTTAATGCATACCATCAGGGCTTTTTTTGAGAGTAGTGCTGCACCCCAAATCATCCTGGCGCTTAATAGTAATTATCATGACCTATGGGCAGAGCTATGCCGGCGGCATAGCTTTACAATACCTCATACGGTTATTGCGGGCGGGGAAACGCGTTTCCATTCCGTAAAAAATGCTTTAGAGATTATAACTGAAGCCAATGCGATAGTTGCTGTGCACGATGCTGTTCGTCCGCTAACGTCTAAACAAACTATCGAAGAGAGCTTTCGTGTCGCTGCGTCAAATGGGACGGCAGTTACAGCTGTAAAAAGCCGTGATTCTATAAGACAGCTGAACGGCGACATTTCTGCATGCCTCAACAGAGATGAAATTTACCTTGTGCAAACACCGCAGACCTTTCGGGCATCGGTGTTAAAAGAGGCTTATGAACAACCCTATACAAGTCTTTTCACTGATGATGCTTCGGTAGTTGAAAAAGCCGGATACAGAATAAATTTAATCAAGGGCGACCATAGCAATATTAAGATCACATTTCCCGAAGATGTTATAATTGCCGAAGCGTTATTAAGCAAAAAAGCCATCAACTAATAGCTGATGGCCTAATATTTATGGTCAGACTTAATATTATGCTCGTCTGATAACGCCTAATAATACTGCAATTATTGCAATTACAAGGAGTACGTGAATGATGTTGCCACCAAATGGTGTTACAAATGCGCCAAATATCCAGGCGATAACTAAAATTACGGCGATTATGTACAATAAGCTTCTCATAGTGATGTGTGTTTTTGTTAAGTAAATGTTATATAAACCAAGTCTCCAAAAAAAAGTTTTACAACCAATTGGTTTAAATGATAAAGTCAATTATTGCCTGGCTGGTCACGCTCTTCTTATGACGCCCAGTAATAAAGCAATGATTGCAATTACCAATAAAATATGAATGATTCCGGTTGCGCCGGCGTAAAAGAAACCAAACGCCCATCCTATCACCAGGATAACCGCGATAATGTAAAGTAAACCTCTCATGTTAATATGCTTTTGTTTAAGTTTTTGTTAATTAAGAGAGGCTAAACCAAAATCATTCCAAAACAGAGATAAAAATAAAAAAAGCCACTGATTATCAGTGGCTTTAAGTTTTAGCAGAGGTTTATTAGTACTCGTCCTCATTAAAGAAGAAATCGTCTTTTGTAGGGTAATCAGGCCATATTTCTTCAATATTCTCATATGGTTCGCCATCGTCTTCAAGAGCCTGCAGGTTGTCAATTACCTCAACAGGAGCACCAGAACGGATAGCGTAATCTATTAATTCATCTTTTGTGGCAGGCCAGGGAGCATCTTCTAAATGTGATGCTAATTCAAGTGTCCAATACATGTTTTTATATTAAATGGTAAATATTTTCTGTTTGTATGTTTTCGCAAAAGTATAATATTTTTAAATTGATAATCAATATTTTTTTGTAAAATTTTCAAACTCTCGGAATCCATTGATTTTCAGCAACATTAAGCTGATATACAACCATACGCGCTAACGTGAACAGGTAATCGCTCAATCTGTTCAGGTAAATGATCACTTTCTCCTCTACCTTACTTTCTTCAGCCAGGTGTACGCAGAGACGTTCGGCCCTGCGGCAAACACAACGGGCTATGTGGCAATAGGAAGCCGTTGTAGCCCCGCCGGGCAATATAAAATGTTTTAGCGCCGGTAAAACCTCATTCATCTTGTCCATTTCCTTCTCCAGCAGTTCAACGTCATTATCGTAAAGATCGGGTATTGTCATTTTAGATTTTTCGGGATCTGAGGCCAATAACGACCCAACCGTAAATAGCCTGTCTTGAATTTCTTTGAGGATATCTTTATCGTGTTGTTCAATGTTTTGGTCTCGGATCAGCCCGATGTAGGAGTTTAATTCGTCAACCGTGCCATAGGCTTCAATACGTAAATGATGCTTGGGTACCCGGGTACCGCCTATTAACGAGGTTAAGCCCTTATCGCCGGTTTTGGTATAGATCTTCATAAACAATTATTTAATCGTGATGGCGTTTTAATATGCATATTTACAAAGTTTAAACTTAAACTACGTGTTTGTGTTTTGTACAAATAAAATATGTACCGCTACCATGAAGATCATCACTTCTACTGCCAGGCTGGCTACTGTAACTTTATTAGCAACCGCATTGTTAAGCTTTAGCTGCGGTAACAGTAATGCAAAAAAAACAACCGACAGCACAGCCACCGTTAAAGCCGAACCTGCTGCCGCCCCTTCTTTCAGTAAGTTTATATCAGAGAAGCAGTTCAACGAGCTTTTCCCTGAGCGGGATAAGTTTTATACCTATGCTGCCTTTATAAAAGCAGTTGATGAATTGGCACAGATAAAGGTACAGGTTACACGCAGAGCGGTGTCGGTTTACCAATTTATCCGCACCGATAAAAGTACAGGTAAATCTTCAACCGTAAGGCAGGATGGTGATTGGAACGAGCCTTGGGCCAAGCAAAAGCCTGATAGCAGTTACACTGTTGATTATGGCGCGTTTTGTACTGCCGGTGATGCAACTACTAACAAGCGCGAATTATCAGCTTTTTTTGCGCAAATAGCCCATGAAACTCGCCACGGTCAAAATGAGAGTTATACCGACGGCCTTATGCTGCTGCACGAAGAAAATACATCTTTGCAATACATAAGCGATAGCGATGAGTACCCACCAGTTAAAGGCCAAAAATACTATGGTCGCGGGCCTATGCAAATAAGTTATAATGGCAACTACGGTTATGCATCTGACTGTATTTTTGGCGATAAGAAAGTATTACTGAACAATCCGGGCCTGGTTGAAACTGATCCTGTTGTATCGTTTAAAACTGCTATTTATTTCTGGATGACGCCCGAAACTCACAAACCATCAGCACATGATGTGATGATAGGTAAATGGCAACCAAGCGCCACTGATAGAGCCAAAGGCCGAACACCGGGCTTCGGCATGACCATCCTTATCGTAAACGGCGAATTGGAATGTAACAAGGGCGAAGATAATTACAGTATGAAAGACCGTATAGGCTTTTACCAGTTCTTTCTTAAAAAATTAGGCGTTACCGACCCTAATTGTGCTTGTAGCTGTGGTAAAATGGAGCCTTATAAGTATTGATATGTTGGCTGTTGATGTAACCGATATTGATGGTGTTCAACAACGGCTTAAGAAACTAACACCCGTTTCGCTACCACTTTGGGGCAACATGACTGCACAACAAATGGTTGAGCACATGATAAACGAGGTGCAGTACACAAACGGCGTAAAAACGCCTATAGATACTGGCCTACCGCCAGATTTTAAGGAACAGAAAAAACGTTGGGTTTACACAGATGAACCCATCCCTCGGAATGTAGTACTTGGTCAACTGCCGGAGAAATGTTTTACCCGAATCTGGAAACTGCAAAATGGCAGTTACTTGTTGAAATAGAAAATTTTCATCAACATCACAACGTTAACCCCGGTATTGAAATACTACACGGCGGCTTCGGTATGATGACCTATAACGAGTGGATAAAATGGCACAACAAGCACTTTAAACATCATTTTAAGCAGTTTGGCCTTATCAAGTAGTTAAACAATGTGGTTGTAACAAATACCGCATTGTGCTATCTTAGCTAAATGAACTCCTTATCCGTTGATGCTACCGGCTTGCCCGATATTGGAAAACACCCTTACGAGACGACTTGCCAAAGGTTAAGAAACCGTTTCAGGATAGACATTCCGGGTGATATCGATTTCCAGTTAGAGCAATTTGAAACGTTAAATCATCACCGGTCTGTTCACATCCGCAACACTTTTGCCATTAAAAATCATTGTGGGGACAGCTATGTTTTACTACTCGACACCGATGCCGAAACAACCCGGATCAATCAAAAAAACAAGATACAGCACCGCGATACCTTCCAGCCCTGGGCGCTGGCCTACCTTAAAAAAGATTTCGGGCGCGTAGTGATCCGTACCGAAACAATTATCGATAAGATACGGGAGATCGTTTTCCCTATCGAGCTTGATTTCCGCGAGGACAAATCCTTCAGCGACCGCTTTTATGTTTTAACAGACGACCGCCACAAAACAGAAGCCGCAATGAACCAACAATTCAGGGATGCCGTTATGTCTATCAAAAAGTCAGACTTTGTGATCGAGATCTATGAGCATACCCTTATCATCGGCAACCACAAGCCAGTTACCCCCGAAAACACACTTTACCTGGCAGAATTTGTAGCTAAACTGGCAGAGTTGAAATGTTAATTTAGGGCGTTACGGCCGGTATGATATAGTCCTCCATCATTTTATCTACCTGGATGTGGGCATAACTTTCATTGTAGGCGCTTGCTGTGATAACAATTACAAGAGGCTGATCTTTAAACACAAATATCTTGTTGCCGCCGTTGCCAGTACAATACCACGTTTCGTACGTTTTTCCATTGACCTGATAGATTTTATTCCAAAACAAATAACCGTAATAACCAGGGCCAACCACATCGGCAGGCAAAGCTATTTGTTTGGTGAATGATTTTTGAACCCATGCTTTCGGGATGATCTGTTTGCCCTGCCATTGGCCTTTGTTTTTATATAATTGTCCAAATTTTGCGAAGTCCAATGCTCGTAACCGTATACCACCAGCGGTACTTGGCACATTTTGCGGTGTGTATTGCCATTTGTACTCGCGTATGCCAAGTGGTTCAAATAATTTCGTATCGGCATAACGTTCAAGTCCGCCCGGCACTTTTTTGTTCAAAATATCCCCTAAAACTACTATCCCAGTAGTGAAATAGTTCCATTGTTTATATATCGTTTTTAGGCTATCTACCTTCAAATCCAGCGCAAATTTTACCCAGTTATCTGTTGGGTACATGTTGTTCTCATTGCCAGGCGAGTTATCGTCATTATCATTGGCATCAAAGATGGAGCTCATGGTGAGCAAACTTTTAATAGTGACGCTATCCTTGCGGGGCGAGTAGTTTTGATAAGTATTAAGATCATAAAAATCTTTTAGCGTTTGCTGTTCAGATTTGATGTGACCCTCACTGATAGCTATGCCCGTAATAGCTGATGCAAAGGTTTTCCCTACCGAACGCGGGTCATGCAGTGTATCACGCCCATCGCCGTTAAAGTATTCTTCTATCAACAGTTTGCCATTCTTGATCACTACAATACCATTAATGTTCTTAAACTTGTTCTGCAAGATCTTCTCATTAAGGCCAATGATCAGTTGATTATTGTAGCGCTCGGCAGATACCGGCCAGCCGCTGTTCGGTTTTATCGCCTGAATGGCTTTATTTTTTACATCAATACTCGGGACAATAATTTTTATTTCACCCTTCGCTATCAGGTCACCTACTTTAATATCGGGCTCAACTATATATGGACGCAGTTCTATTTTAAGCATGTGATGTCCGGTTGTTAAGGCATCCTCGCCCCCGCGCATCATAAATCGGCTAAACATATGCCTCGACCACATATCTTCATGCAGTGTACTTAATAATTTAACAGTGAGTATTGTGCGGCCATTTTTGTTGCGCGCATAACCAGCACCTTTATGCAGATTTTCCTGGTAGATCTGTTTGCCATCTACATAATATGTGAACTGGTAATTGCCCTGATTTAGCTGGTCGACAGTTTGCTGTGGGGCCATTTGATGCTGTAGATTAGTAAGCGAGTTGGGCATAAAAGCACGCATGCTTAAGTTAGCATTGGGAGTTAATGTAACCTCACTTAAGAAATCTTTATCAGTGGTTTTATCCAGGGGAACGGTATCAGTCATGAATATGATGCGGCCTACATTCGTTTTATGTAATGGCGATTCTATCGGGTCGGCTTTTACTATATCCTGCGCAGAGGCATTTCTTAAAACAAGGATTGAAATAAGAAAAAGCAGCGTTTTAAGTAGTTTCATCAATTAATTTTATTTCCCCAAAGATGGCCGGATAGTATTTGCTAAAATAGAACAGAATTAACGTTGTGCATTATTCTTTACAGTACGAGATTGAGACACCCCATGAATGTTTCTGCTTTTTGTCAATCCCGGTCGCCCCGCTCAAGAGGGGGATGAAAGCATCTATTCACCATCATACTTTCCCCTCTCGAGAGGGGAAAGGGGTGTGTTATTTGTTCAACCCCTCGCCAACACCGCCCTGTAAAACTTAGGCTTATCCGCATTTAGCACTTTAAAGCAGCGCAAAAAATGGCTTTGGTCGGCGAAGCCGCATTGCATGGCAATTTAGGTTAAGCTGAGCTTCCTGCTATGCATCAGCGATAAGGCCTTCTCTATCCTCATCATTCGAATATACTCGCCGAGGTTAGTGTTAAAATATTTTGAAAAATCGCGAGACAAGTGCGCGGGATGCACATTGGCTACAACAGCCATCTCTTTTAAGGTAAACTTACGCGAAATATCATCGGCGATAGCTTCCTTTACCTGCTTTACCCAATCTGGTCTGTTCCGGCTTCCGGTTGCGGCGTTACTTTCCATGCCGGCTAAAACCTGTAGCAGCAATGCCTCAGTTGCGGGTATCGATGCATCATCATTGGCCTTAGATTCTTTAAATAACTGGTAAAAAAGCAATTTCACCTGCGGGTTATCAATGGAAAAACTCCCCTGTAAGTTCTGTATGTCTATATCGGCTTGAGATAACCAGTGGTTATTGATCTCTATCTGGAAGCCGCGGGTATATCCCTTGGGCTTAATGTTATAGTGCGGATCCTGCCAGTTATGGAAAAGCAAGCTGCCGGGCGTGCAGGTATAGACTTCTTTCTTGTTACCCTCAATTACGTTGCCTTGCAGTATAAAAGTAAAATAAGCATTCTCGTGGTAATGCCAGTCAACACTATCGTGGGTATATTCGGTATCGGTTATGGTTGCAAAATCCAGGTGCAGGGTTTGGTTGGTTTGCCCGTAAAATTCACCTGTTTTTAGCGTTTTCACTTATTTAGTCAAATTGATGCCGCTTTCAGCCTCAGGCTCGCGTTTGCTAACGGTTTGAATGTTATCGTTAAGATAATCATTCTCCACCAGGCCATCGCGCATGCGTACAATGCGGTGGGCATGCAAAGCAATGTCCTCTTCGTGTGTTACCAATATAATGGTGTTACCTTTTGAGTGGATATCTTCCAAAAGCCCCATGATCTCAATAGAAGTTTTGGTATCCAGGTTACCTGTAGGTTCATCTGCAAGGATGATGGATGGGTTATTTATTAAAGCACGGGCCACTGCAACACGCTGGCGCTGTCCGCCCGAAAGCTCGTTAGGGCGATGATCTACACGATGACCAAGGCCTACGTTCTCTAAAGCCTGTTTTGCGCGCTCGTTACGTTTTTCTTTACTGATGCCGGCGTATACCAAAGGTAAAGCCACGTTATCTAAGGCACTGTTGCGCGGCAAAAGGTTGAATGTTTGGAACACAAACCCGATTTCCGAATTGCGCACTTCTGCAAGATCGTTATCGGTCATGTGGCTTACGTCGATACCGTTTAGTACATATTGCCCTTTGGTAGGTGTATCTAAACAGCCAAGAATATTCATTAAGGTAGATTTTCCTGAACCGGACGGCCCCATTAAAGCCACAAATTCGCCTTTTTGAATAGTAAGCGTAACGGATTTTATAGCGTGTATAATCTCAGACCCGATTACGTATTTACGGCCGATATCCTTGATAGTAATAAGCGGTTCATCTTTGGTAAGTGTCTGCTTCATCCGTTTTTTTGCTGCTTTGACAATAAGTCGGCAGGAAATGTTACATTTTTTTTGACAAAAGAAACAAGGATAAAGGAGAGAAGAATTTCCTGTCCTTTGTCCTTCGACTATTTATCTATTTAGAAATAACCTTCGCTACCAGGAAATGGCTATCATCATGCAGTGGAGCATTCTTAAGCGCTTCTTCGGTAGTGATATCCTGTTTTACCACATCATCGCGCAGGTTGTTTACCTCTGCCGTCATGTAAACAAGGGGCTCAACACCTGTAGTGTCTACCTCATTTAGTTTATCCATAAAACCTAATATTTTGTTCATGTCGGTTATCATGGCCTGTTTTTCGTCGGCAGCCAGTTCTAATCTTGCCAGGTGGGCTATCTTATCAACGGTTTGCTCGTCAATGTTCATGCTTAATTTAATTTATTGGTCATGATGCTGAAAACTTTATCGCGTAAATCGTCAGCATCATCAACAGTTAAATGGGCCGTTTCAATTGGCTCGTGTACAAATATATCACATACGCCCGGTTCACTGCCCATTTTTTTCCCGTCGTCCCACATCACCTTCCATGTGTTTACAGATGTTACGGGAATAATTGGGATCTTCAGTTCAATAGCCATTCTGAAAGGGCCGTTCTTGAACTGATGAAGCACCGGTGGGTACTCATCAGGGATAGTGCCCTCAGGGAATATAACGGCCGACATACCTTGCTGCAAACGTTCCATCACCTGTTTAAAAGCTTTAAAAGACGCTATTTTGCTTTCGCGATTCACGGGAATATCAACCGTACGGAAGAAAAGGCCAGTAACCAAACCATCAACCAGTTCCTGCTTGCCCATGAAACAAAAATTATTTTTCACTAGCAGGCTCATAGCGGTAATATCAAGGTTTGATGTATGGTTAGGTGTGATAATGTAAGTGCGGCTCCAGTCAATAGGTTTCTCGTAATGATAACGATAACGGATTCCCACAGTGCCTGAACTTAAGCGCCCCCATACGCGCCTAAAAGCATTCATGCTACCGTAACGCTCATATTTGCGCGAGTTATAGTATAAAAACGGCCAAAGCACAAAGTAAAAAAACGCCACACTGCCCTGGTAAAGGTATAGGTGCGCTTTTCTCAATATCATTTTCATCCGTTCCAAAAATATAAAAAATAGCCGCTTATAACGTAACTATACTATTTCATGCGTCATAGTTGACTCACGCGGTCTACGCTACGCTGGACACCCTCTCTGCTGCAAGCAGCAAAGAGGGTAAAGGAACAGAGATTTCCTTACCCTCGTTTCGCTACGCGAAACGAGGGTCGACGAGCGTAGTGATGTCGGGGTAAGTTACGTTACGAGCGGATCAAAACTTAGCTTGTCACACGCTTATACTTTTTTCTTAAAAGCCTCTCTCCCTTGGAGACCGGTTTGGGCTTAGGCTAAAAAATCCTTACTTTCGCCACCTATATGGAAACTGTTGTTAGCGGCATAAGATCAACCGGAAACTTGCATTTAGGAAACTATTACGGAGCAATCCAAAACTTCGTAAAAATGCAGAACGAGTATAATTGTTATTTTTTTATAGCCGATCTGCATTCATTGACCACGCACCCCACGCCTGCCAATTTGCACGCCAATGTTAAACAGGTTTTAGTAGAATACCTTGCAGCAGGTATTGACCCTGAAAAGGCAACCATATACGTGCAAAGCGACGTACCGGAAGTAACGGAGCTTTACTTATATTTAAATATGAACGCCTACATGGGCGAGCTGGAACGCGCCACATCTTTTAAAGATAAAGTACGTGCCAATCCTGATAATGTTAACGCCGGCCTGCTTACCTACCCTGTTTTAATGGCGGCAGACATCATCATTCACAAAGCTACCAAGGTACCTGTAGGTAAGGACCAGGAACAGCATCTGGAGATGGCCCGTACATTCGGCAACCGCTTTAATCGCCTTTATAACCACGAATATTTTCCTGAGCCCTATGCATTTTCATACGGTACCAACCTGGTGAAAATCCCGGGACTTGACGGCGCCGGCAAAATGGGCAAAAGCGAAGGAGAAGGTAATGCTATATTTTTAGGTGACAGCCCCGAGGCTATCCGCAAAAAAGTGATGCGCGCCAAAACCGATAGCGGCCCAACAGAAGAGAACCAAACTAAACCACAGGAGATACAAAACCTGTTCGACCTGATGAAAGTAGTTTCATCGGCAGATACCATCGCGCACTTTGACAACCTATACAATACTATGGCTATCCGCTACGGCGATCTAAAGAAGCAACTGGCTGAAGATATGATCATTGCTACTGCACCTATTCGCGACCGCATTAACGATATTGCCGGCGATGCTGATTACCTGCGCAAAGTTGCCAACCTTGGTGCCGATAAAGCCCGCGAAAGTGCATCTAAAACCATCAGGGAAGTAAGAGAGATCATCGGGTTCAGGAAGTTTTAAACTGTCGGAATCAGAATTTACAGAATTTTAAAATTCTCAGAATTCATGTTCAGACACCCAAATAAATTCTCTTAATTCTGTAAATTCGGAAAATTCTGATTCAGACAATATATGCACATCGCTATCGTAGGAAACATCGGCGCGGGAAAAACCACGCTTACAGAAATGCTCGCCAAAAACTATGGTTGGGATCCCCTTTTTGAAGCAGTTGATAATAATCCTTACTTGGAGGATTTCTACAGTGATATGAAACGCTGGAGCTTCAACCTGCAGATCTATTTCCTCAATAGCCGTTACCGCCAGATCATCGATATCCAGAAAAGCGGCCGTAACATTATCCAGGACCGAACCATTTATGAGGATGCCTACATATTTGCAGAGAACCTGCACGATATGGGCCTGATGACCACCCGCGATTACGAGAACTATCAAAGCATTTTTGACAACATCACCGAATTTATAAAACCACCAGATCTGTTGGTTTATCTCAAGGCTTCGGTACCAACCCTGGTGAATAACATCCAACGCCGCGGCCGCGAGTATGAAATTGGTATCCGTATAGATTACCTGTCCAAACTTAACGAGAAGTACGATAAATGGATAAAGAACTATAAGTTGGGCAAACTGCTGGTGCTGGATAAAGACAACCTTGATTTCTCCAACAACCCTGAAGATATGGGAACTATCATTAATCAGATTGAAAGGGAAATAAACGGGTTATTTTAAGGAGTAGTTTCCGCCTTTTCCATCTCGATCATCAGGTTATTCAAATTTTGATTTATCGAACGGATAACTGCCTGCAATTGATTGATCATAGATGCCCGGTCGTGCAGGTCATCCGCCTTGTAAATCCCACCCTCGGTAAAAATCACAGATCTGTTGGCTTGTTTCTCGTCGTTATCAAACTGATATTTTATCCATCTTTTTTTTAGATTAAACATCAGGGATGATTCAGCTTTATTGCTAAAGCTTTTTTCGCTCAACATATACCATATCCAACCCGAAAAATGGTTGTCTGTGTTTTGTTGCAGCCAAATGTCTTTGAGCAAATTACGCCGATGGTTAAATTGCACCTTTTTACCGCCCGGGTTAAGTGTTAAGAATCCGAGCGCACCTGTTAACCCCCCTCCCGCTACGGTAACAACATTATTCAGTCCTTCTGCTTTTATAAAAACGCCACTTATTGATGTTAAAGCGCCTAACACAATTGAGGCAGCAGTGTAGCGGTTATTTCTTGATGAGTTGATATTATCTACATAGCTGCCTACCTGGTCCACACGCTCACCCTCACAATCTAATTCCGCAGCAGCCGAATTAATATCAGAGATAGCAAGCAGCAATACCTTAGCTGTTTTGTTCCCGATCTCCAATTTTCTCAATCTGCCATTTATAGTAGTATCTTTTTTCAAACTCATCAGTTTTTTCATGTCTCCTGCAATCCCTAATGAGTTGATGATCAAAATATCCTGGTCGGTAAAAAACTTTTTTAACGAGTGATTTTCCGCCAAAATTTCTTCCGACTTTAACGTATCCGGAATTGCCGACCTTATGAAATATTTGGGCGGTTCGCAGTAATTTTCTTGCATCACAAGCGTGGCACCTGCTTTTTTCTTCACCGAACAAGATGAAGTAGCTATGATGATTAGCAGACAAATAAGCGCATTTGCCAGTGCAGGCAGTTTTCTACAAGATTTTACTTGGGGTATCATTTTAAGCAGCGGCATTAAAAGAAAGAATGGCTTCGCTAAACTAATGCATATATCCTTTGGTTGCTAATCTGCCGATCAAATTTATGAATTGTTATTGTATTGCTAATCAAGCGGATCCTTATCGGTTTATCGAGGCTTTTCCACAATTGCAAAATGAACGGGCAAATCCCGCAAAATTTCTTACTTTTGTATCCCGTACACAAACAATTGGCAGCCCCCTTTAAAACTGCCTTTGATTTCAAAAAAAATCATGACTAAATACATTTTTGTTACGGGTGGAGTTACCTCATCGTTAGGAAAAGGCATTATTTCGGCCTCATTAGCTAAGTTACTTCAGGCGCGCGGTTATCGCGTTACCATCCAAAAATTCGATCCGTATATTAACATCGATCCGGGTACGTTAAATCCCTATGAGCATGGCGAGTGCTACGTTACCGAGGATGGTGCCGAAACAGATCTTGACCTTGGTCACTATGAGCGTTTTTTAAACGTTCCTACCTCTCAGGCTAATAACATTACCACCGGCCGTATCTATCAAAATGTAATTAATCGTGAACGCGAAGGTGCTTTTCTGGGTAAAACCGTACAGGTTGTGCCTCACATCACTGATGAGATAAAACGCAACTTCCGCATATTGGGCGAAAGCGGCGACTACGATATTGTGATCACCGAAATTGGGGGTACAGTAGGTGACATTGAATCCCTGCCGTTTGTAGAGGCTGTAAGGCAGTTTAAATGGGAAGCAGGGCCCAATAATGCACTGGTTATCCACCTAACGCTTATCCCCTTCCTTGCTGCCGCAGGTGAGTTAAAAACCAAGCCTACCCAGCACTCGGTAAAAATGCTTCTGGAGTACGGTATCCAGCCGGATATACTTGTTTGCCGTACCGAGTACCACATAAATGCAGACATCAGAAAAAAAATTGCACTTTTTTGTAACGTAAACATCAATGCGGTAATCGAATCAATGGATGCACAAACAATTTATGATGTGCCTTTGCTGATGTTGAAAGAAAAACTCGATCAAACCGTATTATCAAAACTTAAACTGGCACATAAGAACGAGCCGGATCTGGAAAGCTGGAAGGATTTCCTGGGCCGCTTAAAAAACCCTACTGCTGATGTTAGAATAGGTTTGGTAGGTAAATACGTGGAATTGCCCGATGCATACAAATCAATTATTGAAGCATTCGTGCATGCCGGTGCAAAAAATGAGTGTAAAGTACGGGTAGAATATATTCCATCGGCAAGTTTAACAGTAGAAAACGCCATTGAAAAATTACGTGGCCTGCATGGTGTGTTAGTTGCACCCGGCTTTGGCGAACGAGGCTTTGAAGGTAAGATCGAAGCTATACGCTATGTGCGCGAAAATAACATTCCGTTCTTTGGCATATGCCTGGGCATGCAATGTGCCGTTGTTGAATTTGGCCGCCATGTATTAGGCTATGCTGACGCCAGCAGCACCGAGATGAACCCGGAAACACCTAACCCGGTAATTGACATGATGGAGGAACAAAAAACTATTGTGCACAAAGGAGGTACTATGCGTTTAGGTGCCTCGCCGTGTGATATTAAAAAGGGCACAAAGGCGGCAGCAGCTTACGGCAAAACGCGCATCAGTGAGCGCCATCGCCACCGTTATGAATTTAACAACAAGTATTTAAAAGAATATGAGGCTGCGGGTTTAGTGCCATCAGGTATCAACCCTGAAAATGGTTTGGTGGAAATTGTTGAACTAAAAAATCACCCTTATTTTGTGGGAGCACAGTTCCATCCGGAATTAAAATCAACTGTTGCTAATCCGCATCCACTTTTTATTAACTTTGTCGCCGCTTCGCTGGCTTACGCCCGCAAGAACTAAGTTACAGTACGAGAAACAGATAAATGGATAAGAATACATTCACAGGTTTATTCCTGATCATGATCATCCTTGGTGTTGGTGTCTTTTTAATGAAACCAAACGAGGCAGAGATCAAAAAAGAAAAGCTAACAGTTCACCAGGACTCGATAAAAAAAGGCCTGATAAAAACCCCTGCCAAGGCAGATACCTTAGCAAAAACTGTAGCGGTAGATTCTGCTGCAATGAAGGGCCCGTTTGGTGGTGCAATTAACGGTACCGAGCAATTTGTTACTTTAGAAAATGCAGACGTTCGTATTAAATTAAGCACAAAAGGCGGCCGTATCTATTCTGCTGAACTTAAAAAGTACCTTACTTATGGTAAAAAACCATTGGTTTTATTTGATGGTGATAAAAACACCTTTGGCCTGGCGTTAACTGCATCAGGTAAAAACTATAACACCAATGATCTTTACTTTAAGCCAAGCAACACCTCTTTAACGGTTGCTGGTAAAGATTCTTCAACAGTTACTATGCGTTTAAGCTACAGCCCTACGCAGTATATTGATTATATATACAACTTAAAAGGCACGGGCTTTAAATTGGGTTTAACCATACGCCCAACGGGGATGGATCAGGTTTTGGCCAACAGTAATGTATATAGCCTAAACTGGAACGCCAGCTTAAACAAACTTGAAAAAGATATCAAACAAGAGCGCCAATACTCAACGGTATACTATCGTAACATGGATGGCGATGTGGATTATCTGTCTGAAGCCAAAGACGACCAGAAAAGCATTGGCGATAAAAAAATGCAATGGGTTGCCTTTAAGCAGCACTTTTTCTCAAGCGTTTTGATCGCTAAAGATGGCATTGCCAAATCTGACTTTGGCGTGGTTACCAACGTTGCAGATACAGCACTGGTTAAGGAAATGAAGGCAGGTTTACAGCTAACCCGCGATGCAAGCGGCGCTGTGCCTTTAGAGTTTTACTTTGGCCCCAATCAGTTCAATACCCTTAAAGAACAAGGTTACGATCTGCAAAAGATCATCAACCTGGGCTGGGGACCATTAAAATACATCAATCAGTTTGCAGTATTACCAGTATTCAACTTCCTGAAACAGTTTAACTGGAATTATGGGTTGATCATCCTGGCGCTTACGATATTGTTGAAACTGGTGTTATCACCGCTTACTTACAAATCATACCTGTCAATGGCTAAGATGCGTGTAATTAAGCCGGAGATGGACGAGATAAAAGCTAAAGTTGGAGAGGATAACCCTACCCTGTTACAACAGGAATACCTTAAGCTTTACAAAAAAGCAGGCGTTAATCCCTTAGGTGGTTGTTTGCCGTTGCTGCTACAAATGCCTATCGTAATTGCATTCTTCCGTTTTTTCCCAAGCTTGTTTGAGTTGCGCGGACAAAACTTTTTGTGGATGCATGACCTGTCTACCTATGATGATGTGATCAAATTTTCAACTAACATCCCCATTATAGGTAATCACATCAGCGCAATGTGTTTGCTGATGACGATATCTACGTTGATCTATACCTATTTCAACAATCAGATCTCGGGTGCTACAGGCCAAATGAAATACATTGGTTACATTACTCCATTCATCTTCTTTGCTACGCTGAACAGCTACCCTGCCGGTTTGAATTACTATTACTTCCTGGCTAACATGTTCACTTTCTTACAACAATACCTGATCAAATTCATGGTTGATGATAAGAAGATCCATGCACAGATACAGGAAAATAAAAAGAAACCCGAAGATCCTAAAAAGAAAAAATCAGGTTTCGCTGCCAAAATGGAAGAAATGATGCGCCAGCAACAACAGGTGCAAACTAAAAAGAAATAAGTTGGAAAGTCCGCAAGTCAGTAAAGTCCAAAGATTGTATTTAAAGCCTCGTAACTGATGTTACGGGGCTTTTATCTTTAACATCGATTACTCATGCTTCTTGCCTTCTCAAACTTGCGGACTTTACCGACTTTCGGACTTTTTTCTAATTAAGACTAATAATTTTAGCAATAATATTTACATTTGTTATTACCATGTATGCAATTGTAGATATAGAGACCACGGGTGGGCATGCCAGTGCTAACGGTATTACCGAAGTAGCTATTTGTATACACGATGGTAAAAAAGTGGTTCGGCGGTTTGAGACTTTAGTAAACCCTCAACGAGATATACCGGTTTACATAAGTGCTCTTACCGGTATAACCAACGATATGGTGCAGCACGCACCCTTATTTGAAGATGTTGCTGCGGAGATATTCCACCTGCTTAAAGGACAGATCTTTGTAGCGCATAACGTCAACTTCGATTACTCTTTTCTGCGTTATCACCTTAACGCTGCCGGCTACGAGATAAACCTGAACAAGCTTTGTACCGTGCGGCTGGGGCGTAAAATTATGCCGGGGCTGATGTCATACAGTTTAGGTAAGTTCTGCAGCCACCTGGGCATTCAGAATAATGCCCGCCATCGGGCCATGGGAGATGCTGAAGCCACTGCTCAACTATTCTCTATCTTGCTTGGTAAGGATAATGATAACCACATCAGCAAAGCCTTAAAACAAAATAGCAAGGAGCAAACACTACCCGCCAATTTACCTAAGGCCGATATTGATGCTTTACCTCAAAACCCCGGTGTTTATTATTTCCATGATCAAAAAGGAAAGGTGATCTACGTGGGCAAAGCCAAAAACTTGCGCAAACGGGTATGCAGCCATTTTACCGGGAACAATCCCAACCTGCAAAGGCAAGAATTTTTAAAGAACATTCACCGCATCAGTTTCCAAAACTGCGGTACAGAATTGATTGCTTTTGTACTGGAAGCTGTTGAAATAAAACGCCTTTGGCCGAAATACAACAGATCGCTTAAACGCTTTGAAAATACATTCGGCATTTACATGTACGAAGATCAGCGTGGATACCTGCGTATGGCTGTTGATAAACACCGCAAGCACATGCCTGCCGTTTATGCTTGCAATTCGCTGCTGGAGGGCTATAATTTGCTAAACAACCTCATAGAAACCTTCGGACTTTGCCCTAAGCTATGCTTCATTCAAAAAAATGACCAGCCCTGCAGCGGTAATAACATTGGTAACTGTGCATGTGAAGGCCATGAGTCGCCTGAAAATTATAATAAACGTATTGATGCAGCCCTTCATGAGTTGAAAAAAGCTTTGCCTACTTTTGCCATACGCGATGAGGGGCGAACAGACGATGAGCATAGCTGTATACTTATTGAAGAAGGCCGTTTTTATGGAATGGGCTACATCTCTCACTACTATAATGCAGATAATCTTCAATCGCTTAAAAATTACCTTACCCCCTATCCTGGTAACGATTACATCCGCAACATTGTAACCGGCTATGCCGACCGTTTTCCGCAACGAAAACTTGTGTTTGCATAGCAGTTAGAATTCGAATTAAAGAATTGTCTGAATTTACAGGATTATACCGGCAGATACTTGTTTAAAACCTTTCCGTTTTTAAAAGCGTCTGAGCTTTCTAATTTCAATACTTTTTCTTTTTTAAAAACACTTATACCGTCACCGATAACCACCGGGTTTACAATAATATAGTATTCATCAATCAGATTTTGCTTGATAAGGGCAAGCACAAATTCACCACAGCCGTAGACTACCATATCTTTACCCTCTTCGTTTTTCAGCGCTTCAATAGCTTTACGCAAATCTCCGTTTTCGATTTCTACGTTAGGCACGTCACTCGTCTTTTGGTTTCTGCTAAAAACAATTTTTCGCATGTTAGATATTACCTGTCCAAAAGTTTTTGCTGGGTAGGCTGCTCACTATCTGCCATGCTTTGCCAATGCCCTAAAAAGGTAGGTGCCATATTATGGCCAATCAAAACGGTATCGCATGTTTTTGCAAGATTTATTAATGTTTGAAAACCTGTTTCGTCCGGCCCTGAAAAGAAAACCCAATCATTTTGTCCATTTTTTCTTGCTCCAAAACCATCTACGGTCATGTGTACCTGCAATTTCAATTTTCTCATTTTAGTTATTGTTAATAATTATGTACCAAAAGTAGACTAAGGCTTTCAGGATCATCGGGTGCAAAAACGACTAAGTACGAGGCTATTCACGTCTACCGAAAAAAGCGTTAAGTAAACATTAAAAATTGCCTTTTGAGTCATGTTAATCAATTTTCAATACAAACAAATCACTATCCTAAAAGTTAATATATTATCATTTAACTATTAAAAACGATAAAGATGGATAGCATCAATCAACAACAACCCGAAGATAATTTTGAAAACCTGGAAGGTAATGAAGCCTGGAAAAAAATGAAGGAATTAGCAGAAGCGGCTTCAAGTTGCTTTTTCTGCAGCAACATCAAAACAGGTTTGCCATTTTCTACCCGCCCCATGTCACCTCAAAAAATTGACGACAACGGTGATCTATGGTTTCTAAGCGCAGACGATAGCCATAAAAACGAAGAGATAAGTAAAGACCCTTTTGTACAATTGCTTTTTCAAGGTTCAGCACATTCTGATTTCCTGAATATTTATGGCACTGCAGAGATAAGCAAAGACAAAGAAAAGATTAAAGAATTGTGGCAACCCATTTTAAAAACATGGTTTACCGAAGGCGAAGATGACTCGCGTATCACTGTTATAAAAGTATCGCCAACACAAGGTTATTACTGGGATAATAAACACGGCAACGCCATTGCCTTTGTTAAACAATTGGTAGGCGCAGCTTTAGGCAAAACCCTTGATGATTCTATCGAAGGGAAGCTTGAAGCTTAGAGATTAGATGTCTGTGATCAGAGATCAGGAAAAGAAATTGGGAAACGTCCTAATCTCTATTTGACTAATCTCTGATCACTAAACAACGCCCGCTTTCTCCAGTTCCTGCTGCATTTGCTGCTGCAGTTTGAACGCTTCTGCGCGAGCGGCTTCAGCAAAGTCCTTACCGCTGCTGGCGTAAATGATGCCTCGAGATGAGTTTACAATCAGTCCGCAATCTTTGGTCATGCCGTATTGGCAAACATCTTGCAGGCTTCCGCCCTGTGCACCAACACCTGGTACTAAAAGAAAATTATCAGGCGCATGTTTGCGAATATCCGTAAACTCAGTGCTTTTGGTAGCGCCAACTACATACATTATTCTATCGGTGCCCGCCCAACTGTTAGCCTTTTTTATAACAGTTTCATAAAGGTAGCCATCACCTGTATTGAGGTACTGGAAATCTTTGCTACCTACCGATGAAGTTAAAGCCAATATGATCACCCATTTACCATCGTATTTAAGATACGGAGTAACACTATCATTACCCATATAGGGCGTTACCGTAATGGCATCAAAATCCATCCCCGAAGCTTCTTTATCAAAAAACGCCCGGGCATAGTTATCAGATGTATTGCCAATATCACCACGCTTGGCGTCTATTATGCTTAGGCAGTCTTTAGGAATGTATTGTTCTGTAGCTATCAGGCTAAGCAAACCTTTTACACCACGTGCTTCATAAAAAGCGGCGTTGGGCTTATAAGCTATACAAAGGTCTTTAGTAGCATCAATTATGCGCTTATTGAACTCGAAAACAGGATCTGGATATTCTTTTAAAAAACCGGGTATCTTCTCAATATTAGTGTCTAAGCCAACACATAAAAACGATTTCTTAAGTTTGATCTGGTCAATAAGCTGCGCGCGGGATATCATTGGCGGGTACTTAAATTTTGTTGTGGCAAAACTACATTAATTATAGCCAACCCTTATTTTTTTTAATAAATTTGCATTGTAACATTATTTCATTAACATTGCACTGTTTTCCTGGATTATTTCTTGCACCAAAGAAACAATTTTAGCTTCCACGTTATTTATTATCTATCTAATAATTTGCCTGGATTAACATTGTATATCAGGACTTCCAAACAACTTTCATAAAAATCCTTTTGAATTATATTTCATAACATGTCTGAGACAACTGAATTGAACGACAAACTCGTTTCTGAGTTGCGCGAAATTGCTAAAAGTTTAGGTATTGCCGAAGCTGATGACCTGCGTAAAGCGCAGTTAATAACTGCTATAAACGAGCAACAACAATTAATAGCTGTAGCCCGGGAACAACAAGATACAACAAACAACAATTACACTGAAAAAACTGCAACTGCAGCCCCCGCCGCAGAGTTTGAAGATAAACCACGTAAACGTACGCGTACCGTAAAAGGCAAAGAGCAACCACGCGTTGAAGTACGTTTAGATGATACTAACCTTTTTGATCAGCAGGAGGAAGAAGCTCAGCCGGAAGTTGAATCAGAAGTAGCACCAGTTACTGACCAGCCCGCTGCTGAAAGCACTGAGGAAACGCCACAAGTGGGCCAGCCTGATGCAGCGCCTGTTAATGAAAACCCACGCCCGCAGAAATTTGACCGCAGAAATAATCAACAACAGCAAAAAGCACAGGAACCTGCCATTAACATGGATTTCGATAACGTAATTGTTAACGAAGGTGTGCTTGAAATTATGCCTGATGGTTATGGTTTTCTACGCTCGTCAGACTATAACTATTTAACCTCTCCTGATGATATTTATGTATCACAGTCGCAGATCAAATTATTTGGTTTAAAAACCGGCGATACCGTTCGCGGTAGTATTCGCCCGCCAAAAGAAGGTGAAAAATATTTTCCGTTGGTGCGTGTTGAGGCTATTAATGGCCGTATCCCTGCAGAGGTGCGCGACCGTGTTCCTTTTGATCACTTAACGCCGCTGTTCCCGTCAGAAAAGCTGAGCCTGTTTACCGATCCTAACAACTATTCAACCCGTATAATGGACCTTTTCTCACCTATTGGTAAAGGTCAGCGTGGTTTGATAGTTGCGCAGCCTAAAACAGGTAAAACCATGTTGTTAAAAGATGTGGCTAACGCGATAGCAAAAAATCACCCGGAGGTTTATTTGATCATCCTGCTAATTGACGAGCGCCCTGAGGAGGTTACCGATATGGCCCGCAGCGTACGTGCAGAAGTGGTATCATCAACATTTGATGAACCTGCCGAGCGCCACGTTAAAATCGCTAATATCGTGTTAGAAAAAGCAAAACGTATGGTTGAGTGTGGCCATGATGTGGTTATCTTGCTTGACTCTATCACCCGTTTGGCACGTGCTTATAATACTGTTGCCCCTGCATCTGGTAAAATATTATCGGGTGGTGTTGATGCTAATGCATTGCATAAACCAAAACGTTTCTTTGGCGCGGCCCGTAACATCGAAGATGGCGGTTCTTTAACCATTATAGCAACTGCGCTTACCGAAACCGGCTCTAAAATGGACGAGGTTATCTTTGAAGAATTTAAAGGTACCGGTAACATGGAGCTTCAGTTGGATCGTAAATTATCTAACAAACGTATATTCCCGGCAATTGATATTACCGCGTCAAGTACCCGCCGCGACGACCTGTTGCTTGACCGCGATACATTGCAGCGCATTTGGATATTACGTAACCACCTGGCTGATATGAACTCGCAGGAATCGATGGAGTTTTTACAGGCACAAATACGTGGTACAAAAACTAACGAAGAGTTCTTAATATCAATGAATTCATAATATTTTTACGCTTAAAGGAGTTATAAATAACACAACGTTAATTGTAACTCCTTTGCGTTTTAGTAAAAATTGTGATACCTTCATAACATTATGCGGCTACGGGTAAAAAAACATCTACCGAATGCAATTACGTGTGCAAACCTGTTCAGTGGTTGTATTGGTATTGTTTTTACCTTTCAGGATAACCTGATATTTGCGGCTTACGCCATTTTCCTGGCAGCCATTTTCGACTTCTTTGATGGCTTCGCTTCCAGGGTTCTTCAGTCCTTTTCAGGCATCGGTAAAGATCTTGATTCACTTGCTGATATGGTGAGTTTCGGCGTGCTGCCATCAGCTATTATGTACATGTTGATGCTGCAAACCAAACAGATTGACCATGTAAGTGAGTGGTTAAACTTTATTGCATTTCTTATTCCGGTATTCTCGGCACTAAGGCTGGCTAAATTTAATAACGATACACGCCAGGCCGAAAGTTTTATTGGTTTGCCTACACCGGCAAACGCCATCCTTATCGCATCCATCCCTTTAATTTTGCCACAGTATACCAACATTGCGCATTATGTGCACAACCCGTACGTGCTTTCGGTATTCATTGTTGTGATGTGTACCCTGCTGGTAGCCGAGTTGCCCCTTATGTCGTTAAAGTTTAAGGATCGCGACTTTAATAAAAACTTTTACCGCTATTTATTGCTCCTGTTTTCGGCAATACTCATACTATTTTTTAAATTTGCCGCGGTTCCGGTGGTTATTGTAATGTATATCACCTTATCGTTAATTCAATTAAAATTTGCAGACAATACTGCAATAAGCGGTTCAAAAAAGTAATCGGTTATTCAGTATCATCTCGTTAACTTCAAAACATGAAAACATTTCTGGCCGAGATCGATGTAATGCCCAAAAAAGAAATTCTTGACCCACAAGGTAAAGCTGTAACCGGCAGCATGAAAAACCTTGGCTTGTCTGAGATACAGAACGTGCGTATCGGTAAACACATTTCGTTAGAAATTGAAGCCGACAGCGAGGCCACCGCGAATGCAAAAGTTGACGAGGCTTGCAAAAACCTGTTAGCTAACCTGATCATGGAAAGCTATACTTTTACGCTTACTGAGAAGTAGTATCAAGTCTGAAGTCACTAGTCGGCAAGTCCGAAAGTTGCTTTATTTCAAGAAAACACAAATACAATGTAAAAAGCAAGCCGATGGCTTGCTTTTCTTTTGCTTCATATTTTCATTTTCAGTCTTTCGGACTTACCGACTGCGGTCTTTCTAATCCCTATAAATTTGCTTCTTTCTCAGTTTTGATCTTTTGCAGCTCAATCAGGTTGGCTTCTACAGTGTTTTTAACCTGCGTAAATTTTTCAATTATTTCTGTCGGATTTTCCCCTCCTGCTTTGCAGGCCAACTCAACCTCTTGAATGGTTGCCTGGCTTATCGGCATACCAAAAAACCCCAGGTTAGGTTTCAGTTTATGTGATGCGGATGCTGCCGTAGCCCAATCCTGTGCATAAATAGCATTACTGATGGTACTAAGCAGTTGCGGTGTTTGTTCAAGAAATAACCCTATAGAGTCAGCAATAAATTCGTCACTGCCATCTGCAATCTCGTACAGGAAAGACAGGTCAAGGTCTTGGTTAGGGTGAAAATCAGACATTATGTAAATTTATAAGATCAAATTTAGATTTTTTTTACAATTAAGCTATCGGTAAGCTCGGTTTTTAACTGGTTTATATTCTTACGTAAAACAGGGTGAAACAGTTTTGGCGCTAACTCATTTAATGGCTCTAAAGTAAATCTTCTGTTATGTAATTGCGGGTGAGGCACTTTCAAGTCTGGTTCATCAATAACTGCGTCACCATAAAATAAGATATCGATATCTATCACCCTTGAGCCCCATTTGGCTTCGCGCACGCGTCCAAGCTCTTGTTCTATATTCAATACTTTTTGTAATATCACTCTTGCCGGCTTATTCGTTTTTATCAATATCACCTGGTTCAAATAATCCGGCTCATCTGTTTTACCCCATGATTGTGTCTCATAAATTGACGAAGCCTTCTCTACCGACGCTATCTCTGCTGATATATGTTCAATCGCCTTGTCTAAAAACAATTTACGGTTGCCGAGGTTACTGCCTAAGAGCAAAAAAACATCAATCATTGTTGTAACAAATATCAAGCTTGCAACTCTTAATCGATATGCAATCGCTAAGTTTGCATAGTTAAATGATTTATCACTCTTAATGAAACAATTCTTCAAATTTGTATTAGCTACTATAGTAGGTATCACCATTGTTTTTGTTGTTGGCTTTGTGATCTTGTTGGGAATAATTGGGGTGGCGGCCAGTGGCGATAGTGCTGCTACAGTAGATGCAAATTCGGTTCTGCACGTTAAATTCGATTATGCCATTAATGAGCGCACGCCCAATAATCCGCTTAGTAACTTACCCTTCCTCGGCCTTGATAAAAAACGTGAGTTAGGCCTTAACGATATTTTAGCCAGCATTAAAAAAGCTAAAACCGACGATAAGATCAAAGGTATCTTCCTGGACGAAAGCTATATGATGAATGGCCAGGCAACTACCGAAGAGATACGTAACGCACTGATAGATTTCAAAAAATCGGGCAAATTTATTATCGCTTACTCAGAGATCTACACACAGGGTTTCTACTACCTGGCATCTGTTGCCGATAAGGTGTATTTGAACCCTAAAGGCATTATGGAGTTTAAGGGCTTTAGCTCTGAGATCACCTTCCTTAAAGGTGCTTTGGATAAATTAGGTATCGAAGCGCAGATCATTAAGGTGGGTACATACAAAAGCGCGGTAGAACCGTTGGTGTTAACCAAAATGAGCGATGCTAACCGCATGCAGGTTACCTCTTACCTGGGTTCAATGTACGATCACTTCCTCACCAATATCGGCAAGGCGCGCAACATCAACAAAGACACTTTGTTTAATTACGCCAACAGCGGTCGCATTCAATTGCCGGAAGATGCCCTGAAATATAAATTGATAGATGGTTTAAAATACAAGGACGAGATATTGGCTGAATTAAAACAGCGCACGGGTAAAAAAGACAAAGAAGATATTGCCAGTGTCGGGTTAGATGAATACCTGAAAAGCGGGAACGAAAATTCTACCGATCCTAAAGAGGTAAGCTCCAATAATCGCATCGCTGTGGTCTATGCATCAGGCGAGATCAACGGCGGCGACGGTGACGACAATTCGATCGGATCTGAGACCATCTCTAAAGCAATAAGAAAAGTGCGCACTGATAACAAGGTTAAAGCGCTGGTTTTACGTGTTAACTCGCCGGGTGGCAGTTCATTAGCTTCAGATGTGATATGGCGCGAGGTAATGCTTACAAAAAAAGTAAAGCCCGTAATTGTTTCAATGGGCGATGTGGCAGCATCCGGAGGTTATTATATCTCATGCGCGGCAGATTCTATTATAGCGGAACCTAATACCATTACCGGTTCAATAGGTATTTTCGCGGTACTGCCTAATATGCAAAAGCTATTTAATGATAAGTTAGGCGTTACGTTTGACGGTGTAAAAACCGGTAAATTTGCTGACCTTGGTGATATCAGTCGCCCGCTTACAGCAGAGGAGCGCGCTATTTTACAGAACAACGTAAACCACGGGTATGATGATTTTACCAAAGCCGTTGCAGCGGGTCGCGGCAAAACGCAGGCTTATGTAAATAGCATCGGCCAAGGCCGCGTATGGACGGGTGCGCAGGCAGTAAAAATCGGACTGGTTGATCGCCTTGGTAATATCAACGATGCCATTGCATCGGCAGCGAAAAAAGCTAACCTCAAAAATTATAAATTGGTAAGCTACCCGGAGCAGAAAAGCACGCTGGATAAATTTGGTGCCGGCTTAAGCGCCGAAGTTAAAGCTCATTTTGTAAAAGCCGAACTTGGCGAAAATTACCGCATCTACGAGCAGATAAAAGGCGTTACCAGCATGATGCGTACCCCGCAAATGCGCATGCCTTATGATATAGTGATAAAATAATTATCTTGATATTTTGATGGAAAGCCGCCTTAAAAAGGCGGCTTTTTTAAATTTATAGAATGGTACATCCGCTTGATTTTTATACCCAATACAGTCAATTCTACGTTTCTGATAAAGATACGCTTGGCGATACCAGTTCTGATAAATTTTGGACCGATGATGCTTTTAGCGATAGATTAGCAATGGAGGAAGGAATAATAGGTGTAGGGACTGAATGTTACGGCCCAATAAAAGGAGAATTGGAAATTTTAGAACGGGAGAATAAGAGTTTTATCGCTGCTGACTATGATCATATTGTAGAAGGCAATATCAGGATCGATTCAGGAGGTATCAAAGTAATCGACTGTCCAACATCGACTGTCGAACTCGAAATTCCTGTTGAAAATGGAATTTATAGAGTGCGGGTTTATTCATCCAACCTATCTTCGGTAGATGGGGATGAAGGTGACGATTTTTATAGAATAGAGATGTGGCCGTCTCCTAAACTTGAACGTAAAGTGTTAAAACAATACCCTACTTAACTCATTTTATAATATAATAATAAAAATGACCGATAAGAGAAGCTTTCGTACTTTTACCGTTCGTCTAATTTATGGAGAATAAACAGATAGCCCGCACTTTTCGCCTTTTATCGCAATTGATGGAGTTGCATGAGGTTAACTCATTCAAAACAAAATCAATAGCGAACGCTGCATTTAAGATAGATAAATTACCCTTCCAGGCTTCAGACAAAACGCAGGAAGAATTGGAAAAAATTGATGGTATCGGTAAAAGTACTGCTGCCAAGATCATCGAGCTACTGCAAACCGGCACAATTGCCGAGCTGGAAGACATGATTGCCCAAACGCCGAAAGGCATTGTGGAAATGATGGGTATTAAAGGTATCGGCCCAAAGAAGATCGCTATTATCTGGAAGGAGCTGGGCATTGAAAATATTGGTGAACTTTATTATGCTTGTAACGAGAACCGACTGATAGAGGCTAAAGGTTTCGGCCTTAAGACGCAGGAAGAGATCAAAAAAGTGATCGAATTCCGCATGGCCGGTAACGGTAAATTCCTTTTTGCGCAGGTAGAAAAAGAGGCTCAGGAGTTGATGGATGAAATAAGAGGCATCTTCCCCGATGCTTTAAAACATTTTGCCGGAGAGTTTCGCCGTTTAAATGAGGTCATCAGCGAATTGGTTATTATCATCGGCAGTATTGATCAGCAAATTGCGTTTAATGCTTTGGCCAATTCGGCGCTGCTAAGTAATGTAACCATAAATGGGCATCATGTATCAGGTGAGTTAAAGAACGGCTTGTTAGTCGATATCATCTGCGTACAAAGGTCGGAGTATTATAAAGAACTCTTTATCAATACAGGCAACGATGGGCACGTGGAAGCAGTTTTGAACAGGATAAGCCCTTCGCTTGATTTCCCGGATAGCGAAGAAATTATTTACGAAAAGGCAAATCTGCAATGGATGCCGCCTGAGCTGCGCGATGGGAAAAACTTTATAGAGGCAGCTATTCATAACCAGTTGCCTACGTTGATAACCTTAAATGATCTCAAGGGATCATTACACAACCACAGTACCTGGAGCGATGGGGTAAATACACTTGAAGAAATGGCCTTTTACTGCCGTGACGAACTCAAACTTGAATATTTGGGTATATCAGACCACAGCAAAAGTGCCTTCTATGCAAAAGGTTTAAGCATTGAGCGGGTGTTGCAACAACATGAAGAGATTGATCATTTAAATAAAAAAATCGATGGCTTCCATATCTTCAAGGGGATTGAATCAGACATATTGAACGATGGCTCGCTGGATTACCCCGACGAGATCTTAGCCCGGTTTGATTTTATAGTGGCATCTATCCACGCCAACTTAAAAATGACCGAGGATAAGGCGACTGCGCGTTTGATAAAAGCCATCGAAAACCCTTTCACCACAATACTGGGCCACCCTACCGGCAGACTACTGCTAAGCAGGAAAGGATATGATATTGACCATAAAAAAGTAATTGAAGCTTGTGCCGCCAATAATATTGTTATAGAAATAAATGCCAACCCATTGCGTTTAGACCTTGATTGGCGCTGGCATCAATACGCTATTGAAAAAGGCGTAATGCTATCAATTAATCCGGATGCGCACCGCAACAGTGGTTTTAATGATATGAAATACGGCACCATTGTGGCACGTAAAGGCGGTGTGGCAAAACAGAATTGCCTTAACGCTTTATCATTAACAGAAATTAAAGAAGTGTTTGCTAAGAAAAAAAGCGCTGTAAGCGCTTAAGTATTGCCACAAGGTATGTTATCACAAAAAGTACGCAGCTTACAGCAATCTGGAACCAAACCAAATATTTTGGTTGTTGGCGACTTGATGATCGATCACTATATTATAGGTGATGCCAACAGGCTCTCGCCTGAGGCACCGGTGCCTGTTGTTAACGTTACGAAAGAGTTTATTACTCCCGGCGGTGCTGCCAACGTTGCGCAAAACCTGCTCTCGTTAGGGGCTGCTATCACTTTAGGTGGCGTAACTGGTAATGATGCCGATGCAGGCAAGCTTACCGAAATACTTGAGCGCGAAGGCGTTAATGCAAGTGCCATCTTTAGCGATAAAAACAGGCCTACAACGGTAAAAACCCGCGTTATGGCAGGCAGTCACCAATTAGTACGTGTAGATAGGGAAACCACCATCCCGCTTTTACCAGAACTACAGCACCAGTTTGTTGCCAATATAAAAACAGCTATCGACGCGGCAGATATAATCATTCTATCTGATTACAACAAAGGTTTATTCTCTCCGGAGCTTACACAGGAGTTGATTGAAGCTGCAAATGCAGCCGGCAAAAAAGTGATCGTAGACCCGAAAGGTCTTAACTACGCAAAGTATAAAAGTGCTTACATTATTAAGCCCAATCGTAAAGAACTTGCCGAAGCTGCAAAAGTTGAAAGTATAACTAATTTAGAAGAATTACAACAAGCTGCCCGCGTAATATTACAGCAAACGGAGGCCGAATACATCGTAGTAACCTTGTCAGAGCAGGGAATGGCCATTATCAGCGAACTGGCTTACAAGCTGTCACCCGTTAAGGCAACATCGGTATTTGATGTAACGGGCGCGGGTGATACGGTAATTGCAACTATGGCTTACTTTATAGCTCAGGGGCTTTCTGTTGAAGAGGCCTGTGAATTGGCTAACCATGCTGCGGCCATCGTGATAAGGCAAACAGGTAGTGCTGTGACTACGGTGGATGAAATACTACAGGATATTGAAAACAGGTAAAAAGTGACAAGTAGCCGGTAATAAATGACTTACTTAATTACAATGATTTAAAGAAATGGTTATAGAGGAACTATACGAACACCAGCAAACCCTACAAAAGGTAATAGAAACTCTTACCGGCGACATTGAGTTTGCCTGCAAAATGATCGCTGATTGTATAAAAGCTGGTAACAAAGTTTTAATTGCGGGTAATGGTGGCAGTGCTGCCGATGCCCAGCATATTGCGGCAGAACTAAGCGGCCGTTTTGTAAAAGAACGCCGTGCTTTGCCGGGAATCGCTTTAACGGTAGATACATCTGCCCTTACCGCTATAGCTAACGATTACGGTTACGATCACGTTTTCTCCCGCCAGGTTGAGGCATTGGCGCGACCGGATGATCTATTTATAGGCATTTCAACAAGCGGCAACAGTCAGGGCATTTTAAATGCTTTTAGTGCCGCAACAAACGCTGGGTGTAAAACACTGGGATTGAGCGGCAGGGATGGTGGAAAAATGAATAGCATTTGTGACCTTAATATTGTAGTGCCTGCAAATGTTACCGCACGCATACAGGAAATGCACATCCTCATTGGCCACATTTTGTGCAAAGCTGTAGACGACCTTTTTTAAATTGCGTAGCTTTACAAAATGCGTCAAGAGCTGGAAAATACACTTTTGAATAAGATACAAACCCTACCTCAAATGCAGGAAACTATCACTGCATGGAAGGTTGCCGGCAAAAAGGTTGTATTCACTAATGGCGTCTTTGACCTGCTGCACCTGGGCCATGTCACCTACCTGGCAAAGGCCGCCGACCTTGGCGATAAACTTATAATCGGCCTTAATACCGATGCATCTGTTAAACGACTCAAGGGTGAAAGCAGGCCAATAAATGACCAAAACAACCGGGCGGCCTTATTGGCTTCCCTATTTTTTGTGGATGCAGTTGTGATGTTTGAGGACGACACACCTCGTGATCTGATTGCGCAGTTATTGCCTGATGTATTGGTAAAAGGTGCTGATTACACAGTAGACCAGATAGCCGGTTCAAAAGAAGTGCTGGCAAACGGCGGTGAAGTAAAAACAATTACACTGGTTGATGGCTACTCATCAACATCTATTATTAACAGGATAAAAGCGCAAATTTCCTGATGAAGGTCTTGGTTATTCGCTTCAGTTCAATGGGTGATATTATTTACACCACACCGGTGGTGCGATGCTTAAAAAAACAATTACCCAACGCCGAAGTACATTTTATAACCAAACCGGCATTCAAATATATTTACGATAATAATCCATACCTGGATAAGCTGCTACTGCTTAAACCCAGCCTATCAGAAACGATTGCTGATATCAACGCAGAAGGCTACGATCACATCATCGATCTGCACAACAACCTGCGTACGGCTATTATTAAACTACGTACACGTATACACTCATCTACTTATAATAAGCAAACCATACTTAAATGGCTTAGCCTAAAGCTTCATAAAAATCTGGTATCCCCCGTGCACCTGGTTGATAGATACCTTAAAACAGTAAAATTTTTAGGCGTTACCAATGACGGAGAGCCTATAGATTATTACATCAATAAGGCGTATCAGTTAGCAGATCTGCTGCCTGCAAGTTACCTTAATGGATATACGGCCTTTGTAATTGGGGCCACGCATTTTACAAAGCGCATGCCTAACAAAAAGATAATCAGCATTTGCAAAGAAATTGAGGGCCCCGTTTTATTGCTCGGCGGCAATGATGTAAAGATCAACGGAGATGAAATTGCCTCTGCAATCGGTGAAAAAGTCAATAACGCCTGCGGCAGAACCTCGCTTGATGAATCTGTTTTCCTGGTTTCTAAAGCAAAAACCGTTATAGGTTTTGATACCGGGCTTACCCATATTGCCGAAGCTTTTGACCGGCCAATTGTTTCTATTTGGGGTGGTACCGTGCCCGATCTGCTGGGTGTGCAGCCTTACATGGTAAAAAAGTCTTTGTTGGCCGGCATTGATCTGGATTGTCGCCCCTGTTCAAAATTCGGCCTGGAGAAATGTCCATTAGGTCATTTTAAATGCATGTGGGATATCCCCGAGGACGCTATCACCGAATTTGTGAACAGCTAAGGGATTTTCTCATATTTTCTTACATTTGCGCTCACTAAATCTAAGCACAATGAAGAAATTTTTACTTTCTATTTGCTGCGCATTCGCAGTAACCTCAGCATTTTCTCAAACAACTTATGGTGTACGCGGTGGTATAGGTTTCGCAAGCCTTTCATCATCAAGCGGCAATTTATCTGTAGGTTCAGGTTCAACAACAACATTTGCAGTCGGCCTTTTTGCTGATGTTAAAACCAGCACAAACGTCAGCATCCAACCTGGTATTTACTATGCAGGAAAAGGCGGAAATTACAAATCAGGTGGTGTTGAAGCAGATTTTAAAACCTATTATCTGCAAGTACCCGTTAATGTGGTTTACCACGTACCTGCTACGTTTGGCGGCGTTTACTTTGGCGTAGGCCCGTATGTTGCCTTCGGATTAAACGGTAAGGTAAAAGCATCAGATGGAACAAATTTTGAAAGCATGGATGTAACCTTCGGCAGCGATGGTGACTTTAAAAGAGTTGATGCAGGTTTTAATGGCATAGCAGGTTTCGAATTTAAAAACGGCTTCCTGTTGGGTATTAACTATGATCTGGGATTAACAGATATTGGTAATGACGGCACAGCAGAAGTTTCAACCAAAAACCGTGTATTTGGTATCTCTGTTGGTTTTAAATTCTAAATAAATCCATTACACTATTACAAAAGCGGAGCTTTGGCTTCGCTTTTGTTGTTTAATATAACATGAAAAAACTACTATTTATCCGACACGCTAAAGCCACGCATGAAAGTGGTTACCAGGATTTTGAACGCCCCCTTACTGATAAAGGCTTTACGCAATGTGAAATCATGACGGCGAGGCTGCTTAAAAACCATATAAAGCCGGATATTGTAGTAGCGAGCCCAGCTTTGCGTACCCTATCTACAGCAAATGTTTTTACAGAGGAACTCGGTCTTGTTACTGCCATCACAGATCATGATATCTATGAGGCGAGTGAAAATACGCTACTCAAAGTGATCTATAACTTACCTGACAAGGATTTCGTTGCATTGGTAGGGCACAACCCCGCTATAAGCCAGGTGCTTACATTGCTATCAGGAGAATACAAAGATATGTCTACCTGCGCCGTTGCGCTTCTGGAATTTGAGGCTGACAATTGGATGGAACTGCACGAAGGTTCAGGAAAACTCACCTGGCTTGATAGCCCAAAGGAGGATTAATTAAGCGCGTAGGTTTTACCCGGTAATGAACGGATGAAACCTTGCAACTCCATATCTAACAACGTCATGGCCAGTTGGCTGGTAGGCATATTTACCTTTATGGCAAGCTCATCGATGGCCAACGGCGCTTTATTAGTCTGTATTACTTCATAAACAGCACGTTCATCGGCAGATAAGTCAATCGGCAGGATCAACTGCTCTGGGCCGCCTTTAACTTCTGTACTTTTTTCCCATCCCATGCTGTAAGCCAGATCGGCCATGCAGGTTAACAGTGCAGCTTTATTATTACGAATCAGGAAGTTACAGCCTTCTGAATATTCATCACCCAATCTTCCTGGGAAAGCAAATACGTCACGGTGATAGCTGTTAGCGATCTCTGAAGTTATCAACGCACCACCCTTTAAACCTGCTTCAACAACAATAGTAGCATCAGCCATGCCTGCAACTATACGGTTACGCTCGGGAAAGTTCTGCCTGTCGGCATTGGTACCCGATGGATACTCGGTTAAAAGTCCGCCGTTTTGCAGCATCCTATCTGCCGTACTGCGGTTCTGGCCGGGATATAATCTATCCAACCCATGCCCTAACACCCCAACCGTTTGCACATTAGCTTTTAAGCACTCTTTATGTGCGGCAACATCAATACCGTGCGCAAGTCCGCTAACCACCAGAACGTTATACTCTGCCAGTTCCTCAATCAACTGGCGGCAAAGCTGCTTACCATAATCGGTAGCATTACGGGTACCAACAACACTCACAACCTTAAGCGCATTTAAATTATATTGGCCCTTCGCATAAAGCAACACAGGCGCATCTACACAATTTTTTAAGCGTTTGGGGTAACGCGCATCGGTGTAAAACAACACGTCAATATTATTATCTTCAATAAATTTCAACTCCTTTTCAGCGCGTTGCAGCGGCTCCGTGAATTCCAGTTTCTTGATAGTGATCTCCCCTATCCCCGGAATTTTTGATAACTGCGCGGGGCTCGCCTTAAAAATTGCTTCTGCACTGCCTAAGTGGGCAACAAGCGTTTTGGCCCTAACGTGACCTATCTCTTTTAAAAACGTAAGCGCAACTTGGTGAAGTAATGACATAGTTATAAGTGCTACAATATAGCGATAGCATTAGAAATATGCCGCCTCTGAAAAAAACTATAAAAATAGTTTGCAAACTATATAAATAGTTTATACCTTTACTTAACTATAAAAATAGTTTGCTATGAAACTAAAAGAACTCACAAAAGCCGAAGAGCAGATAATGCAGATATTGTGGCAGTTGCAAGAAGGGATTGTTAAAGATATACTGGAGCAAATGCCTGATCCCAAACCAGCCTACAATACGGTATCAACTGTAGTGCGCGTATTGGAAGGTAAGGGATTTATTGATCATAAAGCTTATGGCAACTCGCATGTATACTTCCCTGTCATCAGCGAAGCTGATTACAAAAAATTCAGCGTAGATAAGTTAATGACCAACTACTTCGATAACTCTTACAAAAGCCTGGTATCGTTTATTGCCGATGAAAATAAGCTGGGCGTTAAAGAACTTGACGAATTAAGCGCATTGATTGAAAAACTTAAATCTGAGAAAAAATGAGCTGGATACATTATCTCATCGAAGCCAATATTTACATGCTGGTATTTTATCTGTGCTACCGTTTGCTCTTAGCTGATAATACACACTATACGCTAAGCCGAGTGTATTTGATAGCATCTTGTATTATCGCCTTTATTATTCCGCTGACGCTGGTAAGTGCACTAAAACCGCAGCTTGAAGAAACGCAAACCTTTACGCAGGCCTCTTATATCTTGCCGTCAAATCTTAACATCCCCGTTCAAAAGCAGGGCTACGAGTTTACTGTAAATAATACGCTTCCTTACCTGTACATAGCCGGGACAATGATTGCTGCAGTAGTTCTTGTTGTTAGGTTATGGCGTTTATTTAAGATAACCAAAGCCGGACGATCATACAGCTATGGCGACTATCAACGGGTTGATCTACCGGAAAGTCAAACCGCTTTTTCATTTTTTAATTACCTGTATATCGGTACCGGACTTAAACAGTCTGAGACCATTATCGCCCACGAATTGGTGCATATTCGCCAGAAACATACACTCGATGTGCTTTTCCTGGAATTGCTTAAGATAGTTAATTGGTTTAGCCCGGTAGTTTACCTGGTACAACAAAGCTTAAAAACCCTGCACGAATATATAGCCGACGAGCAAACTGCGGCCCTCGAAAATGATGCCCTTTCCTATTCATCCTTCCTGCTTAATAACGCTTACGGATTGGCAGGCGCATCGGTTACGCATTCCTTCTTCAACAATAACCTATTAAAAAGGAGAATAATCATGTTAAACCAAAAACGATCAGGCAAGTTAGCAAGGCTAAAATACCTGGCAGCAGCACCGCTTTGCGCGGGGATGTTGTGTACATCCACGTTACTATTTAGTAAAGATTACGGGATGATAGACTTTACGCCGCAAAAGCAAACCAGCCGTACAGTGCAGATTGATAGCGGTAACTACACGCTTAGACTAACTGATCTAACAACCGGCATCATAGCCATTGCGGATGACATGGAACTGCGCGATTCGACTGCCGACAAAGCCACCTTTTATTCAGTTAAAACCTTTCCTGATAAACCTAAAGAGATTACCATTTCCAACGGCGATCACTTTAGGATAGAAAAAGTTTTGCGTGATTCGGCCAGATCAGCGTATGAGCAAACTCAAAAATCACCGCCGCCGCCTTCAAGACCGGTATCAATATACAATAAAGATAAAAGAGGAAGCGCGCTCGTAATTGCGCCTCAATTGCCTACTAAAGCTTTGGTCCCACCGCCACCTTATGAAACGGCATATATACCATTGTATAAACATATGGCTAAAACTTTACGTTATCCACAATCTGCCCGTGAAAGTAAAACTGATGGTAATGTAATATTATCTTACCGTTTGAATTCCGATCGTAAAATAACCGACATAAAAGTAGAAAAAGGCATTGGCAATGGTTGTGACGAAGCAGCTTTGAACGCAATCCGTTCTTTTAATGGCATTGTTGATAAAGCGCCGGGGCAATACTATTTGGCAACGGTTTTTGCACTGCAAGGTTATACTAAAAGGTATCAATCATTATATAATTACAGGTCTAAACCAAATTTTGCCGGCGTAGTTGTAGCCACTGGTTATGTGAATAATCCACCACCGCCGCCACCCGTAGAATCAAGAAAAAAAGCTACGAGCGTTCCACCTCCGCCACCGCCACCCACTATAACTTCAACCAAGTGGAAAAGCCGGGACCAAATCGAAGGATTAAATGCTTTTTATAGTTTTATAGCCAAATATGTAAGATTCCCTGCCAGGTTGCGAAATGAAGACAAAAGCGGCATAGTGATCATGAATTTTGATGTAAAAGATGGAAAACTAAACAACATCAAATTGTATAAAGGGATACTTCCGATCGCCGATAATGAAGTAGCAAGGGTATTAGGGATGTATGATAAGCATTTGGATATTCCGGCCGGCAACTATTATATCCCTGTATCTTTTAATCTTGTTGATGAAGATAATCCTAATCCAACAATAGATAATAAAGTAGAAATTGCCAGGCAGATACCAAAAGATGGCAAAAGCACGGTACTTACAGAAGTTGTTGTAACTGGCAGTAAAATTAAATCTTAACGTAAATAACCTGTTTGGTTTCGAAGAAATCCTCATCAAAATAATCTTTGAGGTAGAATTGCTGCACGGCTAAACCCGCGTCGGCAATTTCTTGAGTTAGATCCCCTCCCTTTAAATAGAGTATGCCGTTAGGCAATTTATTTTTAGACTGCTTGTTAAATTTATCCTTTACCCAGGGATAAAAGTCTTTCAATTGCGTAACCGCACGCGATACTACAAAATCAAATTTCTCCTTAATTTCTTCTGCACGTGCATGTGTTGCACGCAGGTTTTTTAAGCCAATAGCAGATGAAACCTCGCTCACTACCTTTATCTTTTTACCAATACTATCTACCAAATGAAACTGTGTATCCGGAAACATAATAGCCAACGGAACGCCCGGAAAACCACCACCGGTACCCACATCCAAAACGTTCTCACCTGGCAAGAAGCCCATCACTTTAGCTATACCTAACGAATGCAAAACGTGGCGCTCATACAACAGGTCGATGTCCTTACGGGATATCACATTGATCTGGTTATTCCAAAATGTATAAAGTTCCTGCAGCTGTGCAAACTGTTCCTGCTGCTCCTTGGTAATATCGGGGAAGTATTTTAAGAGGATATCAGATTCCATCCTTTTTGTATCGGTTTATGATGTTGCCCAACAGGTAACGCCCTCTAAATAATTGTGCTTTAACGGTTCCCAACGGCAAGTCTAACTGCTGGGAGATCTCTTCGTATGACAGTTCATCAAAATAGCGCAGGGTTATCAGGTTACGGTAACGCGGAGGCAAACTTTCTATCAATAATTTTAACTCGGCCGTTTGTTGTTTTTTTATCGATGATTCTTCAGGATTAAGGGTATCAGCTTTTATTTGCAACGGCTTTTCATCGCCATCATCATCCATCATACCGTGGATGGATTGAGTGCTAAGCTTCTTTTTCCTGATAAAATCTATACAGTTATTGGTAGCCACACGAAATAACCAGGTACTAAAGGCAAACTCGGGCTGATATTTATCCAGCTTTTCAAAGGCCTTGGCAAAGGTTTCAACGGTAAGGTCCATGGCATCTTCCTTATTGTTCACCATCTTAAGCACCATAAAGTAAATGGAATCTTTATAACGCTGCATCAGATCAGCATAGGCCTTTTGGTTTCCCTCGCGGGCTTTCAGCACCAGCTGGAAATCGTTCCTGGCGTTCTCGGTGAAATTTTTGTTTACTTCCATCGTGTGGTTTTAATAAAGGTACCAATCAATCCAAATACATTTAAATAGATATAGTATATCATATCAAAAAATGGCAGCCACCACAGCAGATCGGCACAGTCCAGTTTTTTAAATATTTTGCGATAAATAGCAAATTGCAGTATCAACCTAAATAATACAACACCCGCTATTAATAATGGTTCAAACTTTAGTATGATGAATGCAATAAGCAGCACATAGTACAAAAAGCCGCTTACAGCATCAAGGCTAAGCATACGTCGATGGCTGTTCTTGTATAATTTACCTACACCCATGTGCCTTTTCTTTTGAATAAACCAGCTTTTTAAAGTGCTTTTTGCATCACTGTAAGTAAATGTATCGGGGTGAATTTCGATAGTTGTATTTACAGATGTACCATTTTGATTCACAAAAAGGTCATCATCCCCACTCATTACGTGCATGTGCGATGCAAAGCCCTTGGCACCAAAAAACAGGCTGCGCGTATAAGCCAAGTTACGGCCTATACCCATGTAAGGGTCGCCTTTTAAGGCTGAAGAAAGGTAATTGATAGCCGTTTTAAGCGTTTCAAAACGGATAAAAGGATTTAAAAAATTGCGGGTTTTAATATACGGCGAATACCCTAAAACGATATATGTTGAGGCGTTAAAGTTTGCGGCCATTCGGGTTATCCAGTCGAGCGTGGCGGGCTTGCAGTCGGCATCTGTAAACAAAAAATGCTCATATTTCGCAGCCTTTATACCCATGGTAAGCGCAAACTTTTTCCCAGTTCTATGCTTCTCGCTTTCGGTCACGGTTACTATTTTTAAATGCGCAAACTCCTGTTGTATCTCGCGCAACACATCAGCCGTATCATCTGTTGAACGGTCATTTACCACCACAACTTCATAGTCAGGATAATTTTGCTGCAGAATATAAGGCAAGTAAACGATCAGGTTTTTAGCCTCGTTACGTGCACTGATGATCACCGAAACAGGTACTGTTGGTTGCGGAAGCTCTTGCCGTGGTTTGTAGCCCGAAAGTTTACTATGGTTACTGATGAGGTAATATAGTTGAACAATAAAACAAAGCTGAAATAAAATGAATAATGCCTGTTGTATATAAGCTTCCAATGCGCCTTTAAAATAAAGAGCAAAGTTGTTAAAAAACGTTGTAATGTTGTAACGTTTTGAGGTTGAAATGTTAACATATTTCACATAATCGACCTTAGTTTTCCATATCGGGCAAAACATTTAGCTATCAACAACAAACATTAAAACTTTGAAGCCTCTAAAACTTACAGTAATAAGGTAGCTTTTGTTAATTTTGCCGGGATACAATGAAATTTACTTTACAAGCACAAGACCCACTATCAAAGGCCCGGGCGGGCGAATTGGTTACCGATCACGGGGTTATCCAAACGCCAATTTTTATGCCCGTTGGCACTGCCGGTACCGTAAAAGCGGTACATCAGCGCGAACTTAAAGAGGACATAAAGGCGCAGATCATCTTAGGAAATACCTATCATTTATACTTAAGGCCCGGACTAAACACGCTTGAACAAGCCGGCGGATTACATAAATTTAACGGCTGGGACGGCCCAATTTTGACCGATAGCGGCGGTTACCAGGTTTATTCGCTTACCGAAGTGCGTAAGATAAAGGAGGAAGGCGTAACCTTTCGCTCGCATGTTGATGGCTCAAAACACCTGTTTACACCCGAGAATGTGATGGATATACAGCGCATTATTGGTGCCGATATCATTATGGCATTTGATGAATGCACGCCTTACCCCTGCGAGTACAATTACGCGAAAAGGTCTATAGAAATGACCCATCGATGGCTTAAACGATGCTGCGACAGGTTTGACAGCACCGAGCCAAAATATGGCTATAGCCAAACCCTATTCCCTATTGTTCAAGGGTCTGTGTATAAAGATCTGAGGGTGAGATCGGCAGAAGTTATTGCTTCTTTTGAGCGCGAAGGAAATGCCATTGGCGGACTTAGCGTAGGCGAACCTGCCGAAGAAATGTATGCCATGACGGAGGTAGTTTGCGATATATTACCAAAGGAAAAGCCACGTTACCTAATGGGTGTTGGAACCCCTGTTAACATACTGGAGAACATAGCTTTAGGCATTGATATGTTTGATTGCGTAATGCCAACCCGCAACGCACGTAATGGTATGTTGTTCACTAAAGATGGTATTATCAATATCAAAAACGAAAAGTGGAAAAACGACTTTTCTCCTATCGAGGCAGACAGTGACCTTTTTGCCGATAAGGTTTACACCAAAGCATACTTGCGCCACCTTATACATAGCGGCGAAATGCTTGGCGCACAAGTAGCAACCCTTCACAACTTGCATTTTTATCTATGGCTTGTGGGCGAAGCACGCAATAAAATCATCTCGGGAGAGTTTTACGACTGGAAGAACAAAATGGTAACCCGCTTAGGCACAAGATTGTAGATGAAGAAACTACTTGGCAGATATTTAACCGTTATTGACAGGTTTATTATGGGTAAATACCTGGGCACGTTTGTATTTACCCTTGGTATCTTCCTTGTAATATCGGTTATTTTTGATATCTCTGAGCACCTTGATAATTTTCTGGGCAAGAATTCCAGCCTGCACGATATTATATTCGAATATTACGCAGGTTTTATTCCATTTTACCTGATGTTATTGTCACCACTCATTAACTTCCTGGCGGTGATATACTTTACGGCTAAGATGGCCAACCAGACGGAGATCGTTCCGATACTTACCAGCAGGGCCAGTTTTAATCGCTTTTTAAGGCCCTACGCACTATCCTCAATCCTAATTTTTGTTATTTCCCTCCTGCTTAATTTGTATGTGATTCCGCATACCAACAAGCTAAAAGTTGATTTTGAAAGTCGAAATTTCTTCGCTAACGACGACCAATCAAAGGCTGATGTGCATATCCAATTAGATAAACACACTTACGTTTACATGCAATCTTTTGACCCTGCAATGCAAACCGGCTATCAGTTTATGCTGGAAAAATTTGATGGTGATACCATGAAAGAACGCCTCACGGCAACCAGTATAAAGTACGATTCTCTTAAAAATCACTGGATAATAAGCGGCCCATCCAGGCGCATTATTAAGGGCTTAAAGGACACTCTTTTCAGCAGCTACAACAACATAGATACCGTGCTTGACATGCGCCCCATTGACTTCCAGGCGCACGATAATGTGGTAAGTAATATCTACGGCGCCATGCCTTTGAAGACTTTGAATGCGGCAATTGCCAAGGAAAAAATCCGCAGCACAGGGGCAGTTATTGATATGGAATTTGAAAAATATCGACGGTTTATAGAGCCACTATCCACCTTTGTACTCACATGTATCGGCGTTGCAATATCATCCAGAAAGGTACGCGGAGGAGTAGGTTTGCCACTTGGTATAGGCATTTTTATATGCTTTACATACATCGTGGTGAACAAATTTGCCCTCGTTTTTTCGGTAAAAGGAGGCTTCGATCCACTCATTTCAGTGTGCATTCCCAACGCAATTTTTGGTATATTAGGCTATATACTGATCGTAAAAGCGCCTAAATAAATGCCTTCAAACGTACAAAATCAGGGTCTGAACAAGAACCTTTTGATCCTTCATTTCACTGTTTTTATCTGGGGATTTACCGGAATTTTAGGTCAATTGATCTCAATTTCCGCGGTAAATTTGGTGTGGTACAGGGTTATGATCGCCAGTTTTTCGTTGTTTTTGTACTTCAAATTCAACAAAACGGCCTTCAAATTAAGCCGAAAAACGGCGCTAAAACTGGCTCTTACCGGTGCTTTAGTAGGCGGGCATTGGATACTTTTCTTTGCTTCAATCAAACTTTCAACCGTTCCGGTGACCTTAGTTTGCCTCTCATCTATCACCCTTTTTACGGCAATTTTTGAGCCGATCATCAACAAAAAGCAAACTTCAAAATTGGAGGTGATTGCAGGAGTTTTTATTGTAATTGGCATTACGTTAATTTTTAAGTTTGAAACGCAATACACTAAGGGTATCATCGCCGGCCTTGTAAGTGCTGTGCTTGCGAGCTTATTCTCTATCATTAATGGTCGCCATGTGCAAAAAATAGAGGCGCCTGTAATTGCATTTTATGAACTTTCCGGCGCCTTTTTATGGATCACATTATACCTTCTGGGAACCATTGGACTCAGTGGTTTGGTGATTCCAAAACTATCTGATATTGGCTACCTCCTACTACTTGGTACCGTTTGCACATCCCTCGCTTACGTTGCGGGTGTATCAGTAATGCGCGAGCTCTCTGCCTTTCGCGTGGCGTTGATCACCAACCTTGAGCCGGTGTACGGCATCATTATGGCGTTTCTTTTTTTTAACAATACCAGCACCATGAGTGCCGGTTTTTGGGCTGGTGCCGCAATTGTATTGTCTACCATCTTCCTGTTTCCTGTCGCCCAAAAACAGGTGACCAAACATCGCAACAGATAATTTTTCCTTGTCTTTTTTCTGTCGTTCCTCAGGGTTTTCTATCAGGGGTAGGGGCAAAGTAACCCTATCAGTCAAACGCATTTTTAGCCCTTCTAAGGCACTTTCATTTTTAGGCGCATATTTCCACGCAAAAAAAATTCAGACACTTTAGAGCCAAATTTGAAAATCAAGTTAGTGTATTAGTATCAAGTAATGAGCAGAGATGACTTTCATGTCACTTCTAACTTAAAATTTTAATTATTATAGTTAATTATAAATAATATATAAATTATATATAATTATGTAAATCACTTATTTATATAATTTAAATGAAATTTTAATTTATATAAATAACAATTAAATTAAACTCAATTACTAATAAAATTAGCATAGCAAATTAAAAGAGGATTTAAATCGACTTAACGTAATGGTTATCAGTGTAATTATATTGATTAAATAATCAATAAATTTGAAGCATATCCTTAAGCTATATCCGGAATACTAAGTGTAACGAATAGCCAAAATATAAAATTGAATAAAAAGCTGGTAGTACTGCCAAGCGTATACATTTTGGAATCCCTGGTGAAAATTTCGAGGAATTTTCGACACATGTATCAAACTAATGATCCCGCCGAGCGGAGAGATTTTTGGCTCCAAACCACTCCATCATATTGCAAAAGCGATATCTTAATAGGGTCGGAATTGCAACCTCAACTGGAAAGTATTTGATAAAGATCTGAGCGAAGATTCAGCCCGTCTGCAATTCAAAAAAACGGCAGCAGTCGGTCTTTTATAAATCCCGCCTAAGACCTATACTATTTTTAAATAGCAACTAAAAAAATGTAGATTAGAGAAAAGCTTATCTCAGGAAATTATGAGCATCAAAAATATCGTTGCGCTTGTTATAGTCGTATTGCTTACGGTGATCATTATGCAAAATACAGATGGCGTGTATTTCCATATTTTATTCAGCACAGTGTATACATCAAAAGTGAAAATGCTTTTGCCGGTTGCCATCCTGGCTTTCATTTTAGGCGTGTTGGTTGCACGCCCTAAAAACAAGAAGTACAACATCAGCGAACACTATAACGATATCCATGGTAAAGAAGACCCCAATACACTAAGTGACGAAGACAGGGATTATATAAGTTAGTAGTTAGCGAGGTTTAATGGGTGATCATAGCACTTCAAGTATATTTACTTTGGCTTAGTTGGTACCTGGTCGGGGGTTAGTTTGCACCCGGTTATATGTTAGTTGTTATCTGCTTTGCGGTGGTTATTATCAAACGTTGTAAAAAACCCGGCAAGTTTCTTCCAGATCTTTTAAGTCGGGCTTGCTTTCAAAAATACCAAACACCGATGCGCCAGAACCGCTCATACTGGCGTATAAGGCACCACGCTCATACAAGCGTGCTTTTACGCCACGGATAACAGGATGATTGTTGAAGATGTGTGCTTCAAAATCATTTCGAATGTGCTTTTTCCATGCCGTTAGGGGCATATTTACCAGGTCGTATACAGTTTCCTTAACAGGAGTTGGTTTTACGCCTCTGTAAGCCTCTGCAGTGGAGACTTGGGCATCAGGCATTACCAGCGCAATATGGTAGTTTGATAGGTCGAGTTTTACCGGCTCAAACTCATCGCCCTTTTCAAAAGCGAAGACCGGGCGGTTGTTGATAAAGAAAGCACAGTCGGCGCCAAGCAACCGCGCATAGTCCATCATGGCGTCTTCATCCATGCCGAGCTCAAATTTTTCATTCATCAATTTGATGAAGAACGCAGCGTTAGCAGATCCCCCTCCCAACCCTGCACCTATCGGCACATTTTTGTGCAGGTGAATTTTTACCGGCGGTAGTTTTGGAAAATCTTTTTTGAGCAGGTGGTATCCTTGGATGCAAAGGTTATCCTCTGGCCTGCCAGGTATGTCAAGTCCTGATGATTGGAAGCTTAGCTCATCAGCCTTTATCACTTCCAGCACGTCATAAATTTTCACAGGGTAAAAAACCGTTTCAAGGTCGTGGTATCCGTCGGGCCGGCGGGCAGTGATATTTAATCCGATATTTATTTTTGCGTTCGGGAATACGATCATCAGCGATTGATTAACAACGGATGTATTTTTGCACATCAGTAGGATACCAAAATTAGATTATTTTTCTTTGTACCGAAGAACTGGCTTCGCCATAATTCGCTGCGCTGTCATTGAGTCATTGAGTCATTGACCTTGCTATCATTGAGTCATTATTAAAAACAATGACTCAATGACCTAATGACTCAATGACAACTAACCACCCAGCAAAGTAAAAATGAAACAGTACCTCGACTTGATGCGACATGTGATGGAAAACGGAGCGCAAAAGCATGACCGCACCGGGACGGGCACCCTCAGCGTTTTTGGTTACCAAATGCGGTTTAATTTGAAAGATGGCTTCCCGATGGTGACTACCAAGAAGCTTCACCTTAAATCCATCATTCACGAGCTCATCTGGTTTTTAAGCGGCGATACCAATATCAAGTATCTAAAAGATAACGGCGTGCGCATTTGGGACGAGTGGGCCGATGAGAACGGCAACCTTGGCCCGGTGTACGGCTACCAGTGGCGCAGCTGGCCTAAACCTGACGGCGGCAATATTGATCAGATTACCCAGGTAGTGAACACCATCAAAAACAATCCCGACTCGCGCCGCATCATGGTGTCGGCCTGGAACGTTGCGGATGTGAACCAGATGGCGCTCCCACCTTGCCATAGCTTGTTCCAATTTTACGTTGAGCCGGCTAATGCATCAAAAGGTGAGACCAAAGGAAAACTATCTTGCCAGTTATACCAACGCAGTGCAGATATATTTTTAGGCGTACCATTCAACATTGCATCTTACGCTTTGCTTACCATGATGATGGCACAGGTTTGCGACCTTGACTACGGCGACTTCATCCACACCTTTGGAGACGCCCATATTTACAACAATCACCTGGAGCAGGCACAACTGCAACTAAGCCGCGACCCACGCCCGCTGCCAACCATGAATATCAATCCTGATGTGAAAGATATTTTCAGTTTCAAGTACGAAGACTTTACTTTAGAAAATTATGATCCGCATCCGCATATCAAGGGTGTAGTTGCGGTATAGGCGTTAGTTTTGTAAATTTGAGATTATGACAACAACAGAAATTAAGGAAGAATTGCACAAGGCCATAGACAACGTGCCTGAAACTTCTTTAAATGAAGCTTTGGCATTTTTAAAATCACTACAATCAAACTCAGAAAAAAAATTAAAGCGCGCCAGAAATTTCGAAAGAATTCTCGAAGAGGATAAAGACGTTCTTGAAAGACTTGCTAAATGATAACTCTTCAAGAAGTATTAGAATTTCATAACGTAGTTATCGACGCTCATGGCGGCTCTAAAGGAATAAGAGACCAAGCCGGCCTTGAAGCCGCATTGGCACGCCCGTATATGACGTTTGATGGGCAAGACTTTGATCCAACAGCGATTGACAAGGCTGCTGCTATATTCGAAAGCCTTATAATCAATCATCCTTTTATTGATGGCAATAAGCGGACCGCGTATGTCTTACTTCGATTAACCTTACTCGACGAAGATGTCGATATCAATGCTACTCAAGACGAAAAGTACGACATGGCAATATTAGCCAGTATGGGTAACATTCATTTTGAAGAAATTAAAGATTGGATACAATCAAAACTTTCCTGACCCAATGACCATTTCAATTATAGTAGCCACAGCAGAGAACAATGCTATCGGCAAAAACAACCAGTTACTTTGGCACATGCCAAATGATCTTAAACATTTTAAGGACATAACATCGGGCCGCACCATCATCATGGGTCGCAAGACATTTGATTCGGTTGGTAAGCCGTTGCCTAAACGCCGCAATATTGTGGTGACCAGGCAGGATATTGAGATCCCCGGCTGCGAAGTGGTTAAATCAATAGACGAGGCTTTGGATCTCTGCAAAGGCGAAGACGAAGTTTTTATTGGTGGCGGTGCCGAGATCTACAGGCAAGCCATGGACAAAACCGACAGGATCTATTTAACAGTTGTTCATCATCAGTTTGATGCAGACACTTTTTTCCCAGAGATAGATCACTCGTTGTGGGCCGAAGTGAGCCGCGAGCGCCATGAAGCGGACGAGAAAAATCCTTATCCGTATTCTTACATCACACTTGAACGGCGCTAACAAAAACAGCGGAGATTTTGTTTCAATTAAAAATTTCATGCTTGTGAAATTTTATTAGATTTGCCGTCTTATTTAAAAAGCTTATAAACTAATTCATTACATATTTAATTCGCAATGCAAGGTAAAGGGGTTATTAAATTTTTCGCCATTGTGCTGGCTGTGGTATGTTTATACCAGCTATCATTTACATGGGTGACGCACAAAGTTGAGAGCGATGCTAAAGCGTACGCCAAAGGCAATGCCGAAAAAGAAAGGGCATATCTTGATTCTATTTCTACGCAACCGGTTTACCCGGTTTTTGGGCATACTTACCAGTACTGTGTTGATAACGCACTTGCTTTAGGTTTGGACTTAAAAGGCGGTATGAATGTTACCATGCAAATATCTTTGCGCGAGTTGGTGACCGAGCTTTCAAACAAAAACAAAGATGTTGTTTTTAACCAGGCGTTAGCTAACGCGCAGGCAAGAACGGTAACCGAACAAAAGGATTACATTACCCTTTTTGTTGACGAGTACCAGAAGCTTAATCCGAATGGTAAACTGGCTACTATTTTTGCCAACAACAACAACCAGGATAAATTAAAATTCAACTCATCAAACAGCGAAGTTGAAGCTTACCTGAAAGACCAGGCCAATACTGCAGTTCAACAATCATACACCGTATTGCAAAAACGTATTGACCAGTTTGGTGTAACACAACCAAACATTCAGTTACAAAAAAGCACTAACCGTATCCTTATTGAGCTACCTGGTGTTAAAGAACCAGAGCGTGTTCGTAAATTGTTATCAGGAACTGCGAAACTGGAGTTCTACCAAACTTTTGATAACAGCGAGATCTACGGTTTGCTTAATAACGTTAACGGTATTCTTGCAGCAAACGCTAAAAACAAAACAGCTCCAAAAGAAGATACTACAAAGGCTGCCAAGGCAGATACTGCTAAAGTTGCAGCTAATGCTAATAAAAAAGATTCTGCTTCTTCATTGTTAAGCAAGATCAAAACGGGTGCTGCTAAAGATTCAGCCGGTGTAAATAACAAATCGCAGCTGGCTGCACAAAACCCATTGTTTGCTGTTTTAACCCCAATGGTTTACCAGGGGCAAGATGGTTCGCCTCAGTTGGCTCCCGGCCCAATGGTTGGTTCTGCCGAGCAAAAAGATACTGCTAAAGTAGATGCATACCTGCGCAGTGCTGATGTTAAAGCGGTGTTACCACAAAATCTGAAACTGCTTTGGAGCGTAAAACCTGAAAAAGGCACAAAAAGATTTACCCTGTTTGCTATCAAGTTATCAGGTGCTGAAAATGGTGCGGTGCTAAACGGTGATGTGATCACTGATGCACGCAGCGATGTTGACCAATTGAAAGGCGGCTTTGAAGTTACCATGTATATGAACTCTCAGGGCGCACAAAAATGGAAAAACGTTACCGCAGAAGCTTCTGCAGGCGGTGGTAAAAAAGCCATTGCGATTGTTCTTGATGATAATGTATACTCTGCTCCTAACGTGCAGAACGAAATCACAGGCGGTGTCTCATCTATCTCTGGCGGTAACTTTACCCAGGAAGATACCAAAGACTTAGCCAACGTGTTAAAAGCAGGCCGTTTATTAGCTCCCGCCCGCATCATTGGTGAGGCAGTAGTAGGTCCGTCATTGGGCCAGGAAGCTATCAGCGCAGGTTTGCTATCTTGTATACTTGGTTTGGTTGTGATCCTGATATTCATGATCGCTTATTACAACCGTGCAGGTACTGTAGCCGTTGTTGCGGTATTGGTTAACGTATTCTTCCTGATGGGTGTATTGGTAAGCATCCGTGCGGTATTAACGCTGCCTGGTATTGCCGGTATCATTTTGATATTGGGTGTGGCGGTGGATGCCAACGTATTGGTTTACGAGCGCGTTCGTGAAGAACTTAATGCAGGCAAATCATTACGCATTGCCATTGCTGATGGTTTTAAACACGCATTGCCATCAATCTTGGATGCCAACATCAGTACATTCTTAACAGGTGTTATATTATTCGTATTCGGCTCGGGCCCTATCCAGGGTTTTGCTACCACGTTGATGATCGGTATTATAACCACTTTGTTCTGTTCATTACTGATCTCAAGGTTGATATTTGAATATATGCTTGAAAAAGGCTGGGATATTAAATTCTCTCGCCCTTGGAGCTCACATACTTTCAAAAACGCAAACTACAAGTTTGTTAAAAACCGCTACAAGTTCTACGCATTCTCTGGTTTGTTCATTGCTGCCGGTTTGATATCAATGTTTACCCGTGGTTTTAACTACGGTGTGGATTTTGGCGGTGGCCGTACCTACGTTGTTAAGTTTGCCCCATCGGTAACTACAGAGCAGGTACATGATGCTGTAGATGCTACGCTTGGCCGAGGTACCGAAGTTAAAACTTACGGTTCTGATAAGATCAGCATTACTACTAACTACCTGATCAATGATAACGCAGAAAGCGCTGATGCTAAAGTTGAAGCTGCTTTGATCAAAGCTTTATCGGCTAACCCTGCTACCAAGATCACGGCTGATAACATATTAAGCCATCAAAAAGTAGAAGCTACCGTTGCCAACGAAGTAAAATCATCTGCCAAGTGGACCATCATCATCGCTATTATTGTTATCTCTGCGTATATCCTTATCCGTTTCCGCAGATGGCAGTTTAGCTTGGGTGCGATGGTTGCAACTGCGCACGATTCATTGCTGGTGTTATCGTTCTTCTCTTTGTTTAAAGATGTTCTTCCGTTCTCTTTAGATATCGACCAGGCCTTTATAGCAGCTTTGCTTACCGTTATAGGTTACTCTATTAATGATACAGTTGTTGTGTTTGACCGTATCCGCGAGTTTTTACATAATGAGAAAAACCCGGATCAGGGCGAAGTTATTAACCACGCCATTAACAATACTTTAAGCCGTACCATCATCACCGCATTAACCGTGGTGTTGATATTGGTTGTGTTGTTCGCATTTGGTGGTGACGTTATCCGTGGTTTCTCATTCGCATTATTGATAGGTGTACTGTTTGGTACTTATTCATCAATTTGCGTTGCCTCACCGGTAATTGTTGACTTCGGTGATAAGAAGCTGAAATAATAAAACTGAATAGTACTTGATCAAGCGAGATCAATTACTATTTAAAGTGTCATAAAATTTATTTTAAAAGACTTCAAAGAACTTTTGGAGTCTTTTTTGTTTTACAACTATTAGCCCAACAGTGTATAATGTGTTTTAAATCTTCCTTGTAGACAGGTTTGAAGGGCTTTCTAAAACAAACAAAATAAACGGCATGGATGCAATAAATACATCAAAATTCCCAACGGTAGTTATCATAGGCGGCGGTTTCGGCGGGATTCAGGTGGCCAAGCAATTGAAAGATAAACCGGTTGAGGTTATCCTCATCGATAAACATAATTACCATACTTTTCAGCCGCTGCTTTACCAGGTGGCGACCGGCAGCTTAGAGGCCGAATCTATTGCTTTCTCGCTTAGAAAGAACTTCGACAATCAAAAGAACCTGCGTTTCAGGCATACTGAGGTGTTAGGCATCGATAAGGTATTGAATACGGTTCATACAGATATTGGCCCGATCAAATACGATTACCTGGTTATCGCCACCGGCTCTACCACCAATTTCTTTGGTAATAAAGAGATAGAGCATTTCGCCATGCCGATGAAATCGATACCGGAGGCTATGAACCTGAGATACATGGTGCTGCAAAATCTCGAGGAAGCTATTTTAAAGCCCTCTCGTGAAGAAAGAGCGCCGTACCTATCCTTCGTATTGGTTGGCGCCGGCCCTACCGGTGTAGAGCTTGCAGGGGCTTTGGCAGAATTACGCAATCACGTATTGGATAAAGACTACCCCGAACTGGCTAAAGATGAGATGAAGGTTTACCTCGTAGATTTTCTGCCGAAGGTATTGGGCCCTTTCTCCGATGAAGGCTCAAAAGCTGCAGAGGAGTTTTTAAAGAAGATGGGCGTTGAACTCCTGCTGGGCGTTAAGGTAGAAAGCTATAACGGTGAAGAGATAAAATTTGAGGGCGGCAAAAGTATTGCAACTAAAAATGTGATCTGGAGTGCCGGTGTTATGGGTGTTGTGCCCGATGGTATTGAAAAAGATGCCATTGAACGCGGTAACCGTATTAAGATCGATAACATTTGCCGCGTGGTGGGCAGCCAGAATATCTTCGCTATTGGTGACGTGGCTGCTATGATAACACCAGAAACGCCTAAAGGACACCCGGGTGTAGCACAGGTTGCTATACAGATGGGCGAAACTACCGGCAAAAATATTATCCGCTTAATAAACGGCGAGCCTACCGAGGCATTCAAATACAACGATAAAGGGTCATTAGCTACTATTGGCCGTAACAAAGCTATTGCGGATCTTGGTAAATTGAAGTTCCAGGGATTTTTTGCCTGGTTAATATGGATGTTTGTGCACCTCATTTCATTGATGGGTGGGCGTAACAAGGTGATCGTGTTTATCAATTGGGTGGCCAGCTACGTAACCTACAATGGCGGCAGCCGTTTAATAATCCGTAACTTTAAACGAGAAGAACTTGTAGATAAACATCAGCAAGTATCACAACCTGATTAAATGACCGATCATATTAAGATTACCGAATGCCCGCGTGATGCCATGCAGGGTCTGCACGATTTTGTACCTACTGACGTTAAGGTAGCTTATATAAACCTACTATTACAAGTAGGCTTTGAAACCATTGACTTCGGCAGCTTTGTTTCGCCTAAATCGATACCGCAAATGCGGGATACCGCTGAGGTTTTAAGCAAACTCGACCTGAGTACAACCCGCTCTAAATTATTAGCCATTATAGCCAATTACCGTGGCGCTGAAGATGCAGTAAAACATGAGGAGATCTCTTATCTGGGTTATCCCTTCTCCATTTCAGAGACCTTCCAGATGCGGAATGCAAACACGACAATCGATAAGGCTTTTGACGATGTTAAATGTATTAACGATCTGTGCGCTGCCAATAATAAGGCATTGCTTATCTACTTGTCTATGGGTTTTGGCAATCCTTATGGAGATGAGTGGAGCAACGACATCGTTTTAAACTGGGCGCAGAAAATGATAAATGAAGGCATTGGTTACATTGCCCTTTCTGATACCATTGGCATTGCCAAACCGGAACAGATAAGTAGTTTGTACCCTTCCTTGAAGAAATTATCAGACATAACCGAGTTTGGTGTTCACCTGCATTCTACACCCGATACCTGGCAGGAAAAGATAGCCGCTGCCTACGAAGCAGGCTGCAATAAATTTGATGTAGCGCTTAAAGGTTACGGCGGTTGCCCGATGGCAAAAGATGACCTCACGGGTAACATTGCTACTGAGAACTTGGTGGCCTTCCTGCTGCACCAAAATGTGCCATTAGACCTTGACCTGGACAAACTTGCCGAGGCTATGGATTATTCGGCTAAAGTATTTGGTTGATCTACACCTTCAGCTTTACGGCAGGGTTAAACCTAACAGCACGTACCACCTGCAGGCAAACCGTTAGCGCCACAATAGCCAACGATATAGCCAGTGCTATCAAAAAAGGCGCAAAAGATAAGTGCACGCGGTAAGCAAACGTCTGTAACCATTTATCAGCTATCAGGTATGATGCCGGCCAGGCAATTATATTAGCTATAATAACCGTGTAGAAAAACGGCTTGGTAAGCGTTACCATCAACTGCTGCCCCATGGCACCAAATACTTTGCGAATGGCAATCTCCTTCATCCTTATCCGTATAGCATTCGCCGCCGATGAGAAGATCCCCAACGAAGCAATAAACAACGCCAATGCCGAAAAGAAATAAAGTACCGTTTGCAGTTGTTCTTGTTTAATAAACAGCCGCCCATACAGCTCATCTAAAAAGTGATAGCTAAAGGTATCTCCATCAAGCTTGTTTATATCTTTCCATTGCTTTCCTAATGTACTCAGCATCGCAGGGATTGCCTTGCCCTCCGCGCTGATCATGATCTGCGTTTTGGTGAGGTTGCAATGGTTGTTCATGACATAAACCGTTGGCTGTATATTCTCCTCAAAGCCATACGCTTTTACATCATTAGTAACGCCTATAACTTTGTACCTGCCGCCGCAACCATTAATGGTTTCGCCCAAAGGGTTGGGCAGATCCATAGCCTTTGCAGCTGCCTGGTTGATCACCACAGCCGCAGAATCGCCGGAGTAGGATGAGTTAAATACCCGACCTCCTTTTATGCCGATACTTAGTGTCTCAAAGTATTCATAATCTACCCCGATGGTGTTCATGGTAACGGCTTTGTTGTTAACAGTGTACTCGTTAGATATGGGCTTAATTCCACCCGGCACGTTCGTACTTACCGTTACATGCTTAACGCCGAGGATGGCTTTAATTCGGTCGCGGACAGGAGTAAATTTATCCGGAGTGTTAAAGATCGCCAGGTTATCCACATACACTACTTGCCTTGCGGTAAACCCTGCATCTTGTGTGCGCATGTATCTTATTTGCTGGTTTATTACCACCAATGTTATCACAAAAAAAATAGCAAAAGTAAACTGCAGCACGGTGATGCCTGTTTTAAGCCATGATAACCGCCCTCCTGCCGTAAACTGATCGCCGCGAAGCACCACAGCCGGATTAAAGCCCGCCATTAGCAAAGCAGGATAAACGCCTGCAAGCAGTGTCAACGCTATCAGCATTGCAATTAACTGAATGACTATATTTAGTCCAATGCCTGAAATGAGCAGATCGACACGCAATAATTGATTGAAATAAGGAAGGCCCGCAACAACCAGCACAAACGCAATAGCTAAACCTATAATGCACTGGATAAAAATCTCTAATATGAATTGCAGCGCTATCTTGCCCCTTTTTATGCCATTCACTTTCTTTATGCCAACCTCTTTGGCTCGCCTGCTGGCTTGCGTGATGTAAAGATTGGTAAAGTTTACGCCGGTAACCAAAAGTATGATGATGGCCAGCGCCATTAGTCCCTTTACAATATGATCGCCGACCGGCGAACCATAATGCGGTTTAAGATGCAGGTTCTGCAAAGCATCCAGATATATGGCCGGTGCGCCCGGACTAATGGATTCACGCGCTGCCCTGCTGGTATCGGCGAGGGCTGCTTTTTTGTAAATAGCGTCTATTTTCTTTGATAATTGCGCAATGTTTGCATTAGGTTTTACCAGGATATACGTTTGGAAAACACGGCTGCCATAGCTCTGATCCTTGCCTGAAGCAATATCGTTTGAAAAACCAATGCAATCAAATTTGAAATTGGTATTACCGGGTATATCATCAACCACACCTGCCACGGTAAAAGGCATACCCGACTTCGACATCATATTCACCGTTTTGTTGATGATGGTTTCGTGTTTCGGGAACAGCACCTCCGCCGTTTCCTTTGAGAGTAAAGTGGTAGGTAACTGATTGTCGGGCTTTAGGTTAAAACCTTTAGGCTTTATACCTAATATTTTTGCGATAGAATAATCTGCACCGGCCCATTTCTTGATCAAAAATCTACCGTCGGATGTATAAAAAGGTATCTGAAATAGCGCCGTGTTTGTCCTGCCGACTTCCTCTATCTCCGGGCATTGGGCTTTTAAGGTAGCTGCTAATGGTGCCGGTGTGTAAGGCGATGGGCCATTGGGCAACTCGCGCTCTACTAAATAAACGCGCTTATAATTTTTGTTCCACTTATCGTAGCTGGTTTCATGATCTACGTACAGCGTTACAAATATAAATGCGGCCAATCCTAAAGCAAGGCCTGTAATGTTTAATAAGTTATACCATTTCGCTTTTAAAAAAGTGCGGAAGGCAATTTTAAAGTCTAAGTTATTCATGGCGATAAAACATTATCGCAAAATAATATTTTATTTTTAAAATTTAAACAAAATATTATTCCTTATAATATCTCAATACTCTTTCACCATTTTGTAATGCTGAATACCCGCTTCTTCAAACTGCGGGCCCGAAGGCTTGAAGCCAAATTTTTCGTACAAGCCTACCGCCTGCACTTGCGCGTGGAGATAAACATAGTTAGCATGGGCAGGCAGATCTGCTAAAACAGCTTTTATCAAAGCTTGCCCTATACCGCAGCCACGGTATTTGTCCAGTACCGCAAAACGTTCTAATTTGTACCCTTTATCGGTTTTCCGATAACGGGCGGCACCGGCAGGTTGGCCTTCAACAGTCGCAAGGAAGTGCGTAGCTGCATCATTAAACTCGCTCTCCAGATCGGGTGGGCAATTTTGTCCGTCAACAAAAACTTCGCGCCTTATGGCAAATGCTTTTTCAAGATCAATTGGGTCACTTATGCGTTTTGCTTCTGTTTCTAACGGCATTTTGATAATGCTTTTTGGTTTTCAGGCTGGTTATCTTTTCGTTGTGGTTTTCCTCCGCAGCGTCTATCGAGTGCGTGCACGTGATATCGTCATCTTGTCCCGCCAATTTAGCCAATTTCACATAAAATTTGGCTAACTGGTCAAGTTCAGTTTCGGTAAGATCCTCAATGTTTACCATACGGTTACTTGCTCCCTGGTGAGATGCCAGCAACTCGTTTAGCTTCAAGTGTACCGCTTTTGAATCCTTATTCTGCGATTTCTGGATCAGGAATACCATTAAAAAGGTAACGATTGTTGTGCCTGTATTGATAACCAATTGCCATGTATCAGAATATTTGAATACCGGCCCGGTTATGATCCAAATAATAATGACGGCTGTTGCAGCGATAAAAGCAGCAGAGCTACCTGTAGCAATGGTTGCCCAGTTAGCAAATCTTTCAAAAAAGTTTTTGTTGCGGTGTTTTTGTATGGCCATGATTTGTAGGGTATTTAGCCACAACTAAAAAAAAGCGCCAATGTTTTTCAACATCGGCGCTTTAAACTCCTTTTAGCTATATTGTTACAATTTGCTATTCACATCAAGGCAGTTAAGGTCGGCAAAAGCCTCTGTTAAGCGTTTAACAAAAGTTTCTTCGCCTTTACGTAACCATACGCGTGGATCGTAATATTTTTTGTTCGGAGAATCGTCGCCATCAGGACTTCCGATTTGCGATTGCAGGTAAGCTTCCTTTGATTGATAGTAATCTTTAATACCTTCCCAGAAAGCCCATTGCATATCAGTATCGATATTCATTTTGATTGCACCATAAGAGATAGCTTCGCGGATCTCTTCCTGGCTTGAACCAGAACCACCATGGAAAACAAAGTTGATAGGTTTCTCAGTAGTAAGGTTATGTTTTTCTTTTAAGAATTCCTGTGAATTGTGCAGGATAACCGGCATCAATTTAACATTACCCGGTTTGTATACACCGTGTACGTTACCAAAGGCAGCCGCAACAGTAAAACGGTGGCTAACTTTTGATAATTCTTCATAAGCGTAAGCAACTTCTTCGGGCTGGGTGTAAAGGCGTGAGCTGTCAACATCAGAGTTGTCAACACCATCTTCTTCACCACCGGTTACACCAAGCTCTATCTCAACAGTCATGTCCATTTTAGCCATGCGTTGTAAATATTTAGCCGAGATCTCGATGTTCTCTTCAATCGGCTCCTCAGAAAGGTCGAGCATGTGTGATGAGAACAATGGTTTGCCGGTTTCGGCAAAGAACTTTTCGCCGTGCTCTAATAAACCATCTATCCATGGCAATAATTTTTTTGCGGCATGGTCTGTATGTAAAATAACCGCAACACCGTAGTGCTCGGCTAATAAATGCACGTGTTTAGCTGCAGATACAGCGCCCAAAATGCAGGCTTGCAGTTTTGAGTTATCTAATGATTTGCCTGCGTAAAACTGTGCACCACCGTTTGATAACTGAATAATTACAGGAGAATTAACTGCCTTGGCAGTTTCCATTACAGCGTTAACAGAGTTTGTACCAATTACGTTTACCGCAGGTAATGCAAACTGATGTTTTTTAGCTGCTTCAAATAGTTCCTGCACTTGATCGCCGTGCAGAACGCCTTTATAATTTTTTAAATCCATGAGCATTTGTTTGGGCTTCGAAGTTATAAAAATTTAATGTTTTGCCTAATTATTATCATCTATTTTTGATTTAATAAGCTGAAATATAAGCGAATTAGCTGCAATCAAAATAATTCTACCTTTTTAATAGGCATTCATAGAAAGTTAATAGTGTAATATATACAACAAGCCCGGTGGGTTACTGCCTGAAATACAACACTAAATGCTTTATAAACCGCAGCATAGTGTGCCGGTTAAATTTCTGCAATCATTTACAAGCTTTTTTTGTTTCTTTGCAGTTACTTTTAACCACTTTTAAGATATGGCTTGGTTTAAGCGCGAAATTAAAGGCATTATTACCACTACAGAGGAGAAGAAGGAAGCACCAGACGGTATATGGAACAAGTGCCCAAATTGTAAAAAACCGCTTCACTACTCTGAACAAGTTGAAAACCAGTACGTTTGCCACTATTGCGGTTTTCACTTACGTATAGGCTCCAAAGAATACTTTTCGGTACTGTTTGATGAGAACCAGTTTACCGAACTATTTGCAGAACTTCGTTCCGGCGACCCCTTAAATTTTACCGACAGCAAAAAATACAGCGACAGGCTTAAAGAAACTCAAAGTAAAACCGGCCTTACCGATGCTATCCGTGCTGCCGTTGGCAAAATGAACGGACAGGACATTGTTATTGCCTGTATGGATTTTAACTTTATAGGCGGCTCAATGGGTTCTGTTGTGGGCGAAAAGATTGCCCGTTCTATCGATTACAGCATTGAGCACAAAGTGCCCTTCCTGATGATCTCAAAATCTGGCGGTGCACGTATGATGGAGGCTGCTTTCTCGCTGATGCAGATGGCTAAAACATCAGCAAAACTGGCGTTGCTGGCACAAGCTAAAGTTCCGTACATATCTTTATTAACCGACCCTACAACAGGTGGTGTTACCGCATCGTATGCAATGCTTGGCGATATCAACATTGCTGAACCCGGCGCATTGATAGGTTTTGCCGGCCCGCGCGTTATTAAAGAAACTATTAAGAAAGATCTGCCCAAAGGTTTTCAAACAGCAGAATTTGTATTAGAGCACGGTTTCCTTGATTTCATCGTTGACCGCAGGGAGATGAAAGAGAAATTGGCATCATTCCTTAAGATGCTTGCACCTTACGGAATTAAAGAAGAAGAACCTGCTAAAGCTGAATAAGCTTTGTTTAAAATATTGTAAAGGCCATCTACAAGGATGGCATTTTTTGCTATTTAAAATTTATGTCATTGCGAGGATCCCGATGAATATCGGGAGACGTGGCAATCTCATCGCATTGGTCTTAACGCGATGAGATTGCCACGCTATCGCTCGCAATGACATGATTTATTTTTTTGCATTCCCATAGTCCCTAACTGGTCGAAGTTTAGCGACAGCGTCAATTCGACCGAGGATGGTATAAGCTTTCGGCTTACGCAAGCAGAATGCTTGCTTCGTTCAAGGTCGAAGCTATAAGCTTTAACCAGTGTAACTCCTACCCTCTTTGCGCAGCAGAGAGGGTTGACCAGCGAAGCGCAGTCGGGGTGAGTCGACCCCACCAAAATAACCCACTTTCAAAAACAAACACGATATTTGTAAGTTGAATTACTAAAGTGAAATTAATATGGGCAAGTTCCCCGTTCCTGATAAAACGTTGTTTATATGTACCGGCGGCAAATGCGCTAAACGTGGCGGAAAAGATACTTATAAAGCTGCAAAGAGGTTTGCTAAATACAGCGGACAGGATATAGAAGTGATACGTATAGAATGTACAGACCGGTGCGATTGGGCACCGGTCTGTACTATATCTCCCGGCAATATCTGGCTAAAAGAGTATTCGGAGAAGGATGTTTTAAAACTGATGACCGATTAATTAATCGGCTGCTTCGCTGTCGTATTTGATTTTACCAACGTGGCGGTCAATTTCCCACGCACCGGTACCTTCAACACCAATAACCTCAAACAGCTCAAGCGCACGGCGGGCTTTGTATTCTTCCTCGCGTTGCTCTTTCAGGAACCAGTTTAAAAACTCATTGGTTACATAATCCTGCTCGTTTAAGCAGCGTGCGTAGATCTTCTTGATAGATTGCGTAACGCTTATCTCCTGGTCAAGCGCATCCTCAAATACCTCGCGGAATGAGTTATACTCTTGCTTAATACCTGTAACCTCCGGTGATACGGCATTACCGCCCATATCCAGGATATATTTGTAAAACTTTAGCTGGTGATGGCGCTCTTCTTCTGCCTGCTTAAAAAAGTATTCTGAAGAATAATCAAAACCGTTACGGTTACACCATGAAGCCATGGCTAAATATATAGATGAAGACAATGCTTCTTTCCTTACTTGCTGGTTTAAAAGCTCTTCTACTTCTGTAGAAAGAAGGCTTTTTACGCGGATCAGATCTTTCATATTGTGTATTTAGATTATTGTTAAACTTTATGGTCAACAAGCGTGCCGACTTAAGCATTTAAACAATAATACGGCTCATTTGAGCCATCCGTTCAAAATAAAAGCAATATGAATTCAGTCTAAATTATTAAACAGCAGTGCGGTACAGCTTATCGTGAAGAATATTGTTCAACTGTAACATTACAAATGTGCCTTGTAACAATTCTTTGAGCTCGATGATCTGCAGGAGTGTGAGGATATACGTATGGTCGCAGGCACAAATGAAAATGATCTCAACATCCGGATCTTTTGATGAATCGAGGAGTTTAGCTTCAATATCAATGTGGTAAACGGCTTTCTTTAGCTTTTGCAGACAACGGTAATCAAATTTGGCCACCTTGCCGGCGAAATTGATGTACCAGCAAGTTTCGGCGTCGCATTGGTAAACTGTGCCTGCTTTGGTGCTGAACACATCTTCCCAAATCCCTGTTTGTGTTTCTGTAAGCGTTGTAACCATTTCTGACAACAAAAGTCACATTTATTTATAATTAATCCAAATAATGTTAATAATTATTTATAATGATTATTAACAAGCCTGCTACATTTACAAAATGAAAATAAAGGCTTGCATTTTTGACCTCGATGGTGTACTTGTTGATACCGCTGTTTACCATTACAAAGCGTGGAAACGCCTCGCGAACGAATTAGGGTTCGACTTTACCGAGCACCAGAACGAGCAACTAAAAGGTGTAAGTCGTATGGCCTCCCTCGACCTGATACTGGGCTGGGGTGGAATTAAAGGTATGTCTAACGAGCAAAAAATAGAACTCGCCGACCGCAAAAATACCTGGTACACCGAGATGATAGGCGCAATGACACCTTCTGAAATATTGCCCGGCGCCAGAGATTTTGTTATTGCATGCCGCAATGCAGGGCTTAAAACGGCTATAGGCTCGGCCAGTAAGAACACCCCTACTATATTGCAAAAATTAGACTTGCAATCTTTATTTAATGCTGTGATTGATGGCAACAGCGTAAGCGCCCCAAAACCAGACCCTGAGGTATTTTTAAAAGGCGCTGAAGCCTTAGGTGTATCGCCAGCTGATTGTGTGGTATTTGAAGATGCCGTTGCGGGTATTGAAGCTGCCGTAAATGGTGGCATGAAAACGGTAGGTATCGGCTCACCTGAGGTGCTAACTAAGGCAGAGAAGGTTGTGAGTGGCCTCGACAAGATCACAGTAGTAGAGTTGGACACGCTTTAACATAGAAATGCCTGCTACCCTCGCGGCGGCAGGCATTCACACACTCAAATTGAAACTCAAAATTCTTTACTGAACTACCTGTTCAGTTTGGCGCGCTCGCGGATGATAACTTTTACAGCGTGAGCCAAAAAGGTTTTCTGCTCTGCCGACAACAAGTTCACAAAACCGTCGCCATCAAAGCTGTACACCACATGGTTTTTATCATCATTTTCAGCCCTTAACTTCTTGCCATCCTCATCAAAGAAGAGATATCCCTTGTCTGAGATATGCGCCACACTTGTTGAATCGCGACTGAAAACGACACTTCCCGAAAATTTGATCTCCTGTTTATGATCTTCGCTTGTGTTGATGATACGGGTTGTCCTACCTCTGTTGCATCCAGCCATTGAAGCTAATGCGCCTATGGCTATAATTAAAAATCTTACTTGCCTGTTCATTGTAATAAGTATTTACACAAAATTAAACATTACATGGTATTATGCAATACATAGTACTATTTTAAATCACAATTTATTGATTCACAGTTACTTAAATTTAAGTAAATAAAGTTTCGTATCGTTTTGGGCGTTGCCATCAATATGTAACAGAAACATTACAGTTCCTTACTTATTGCCACATATAATTATGGTTATTATTATATACTTAACCAATTGGCTTAAATTATGCCCCGGAAGCGATTAGTGCTGTTCGCCCTGTTTTTCTTACCTGTAGCTGCAATTCTTACGCAATGCTTAAGCAACAAGGGGATCGCCGCTACAGATCCGCGAGGTGAAGATTATACGGGAGCTAAAACATGTATTAGCTGCCATAAAAATATTGATCAGTCCTACATACATACGGCGCATTATCTCGCTTCTTCCCTCCCGTCTGATAGTAGTGTTCATGGCAGTTTTTTTAAGGGAAATGATTCTGTGTACTATAATGATCATGCACACATCATGATGCAGAAAACAGACAGCGGGATATACGAGGCAAGTTTTATAAACGGACAGCAGGTAAACCGCGAACGAATTGACCTGGTAACAGGCGGCGTAAAAGGTGAGACCTATCTATACTGGAAAGAAAACGAATTATTTGAGCTACCGGTCTCTTACGATAAAACAAAAAGCAAATGGATAGTAAGCCCCGGGTTTGATACAACCATAGCCAGTTTTGATAGGATGGTTAATCTTAGATGCATGGAATGCCACGCATCTTACGCCAAAACAGGGCCGGGCAAAGTTGCCAGCTTTTCGGGCGAATCCGTTGGTTTTGATAAAAGCTCTGTAGTGCTAAAGATAGATTGCGAAAGATGCCATGGCCCCGGCAGGCAGCATGCCGAATATCAGTTTAGTAATCCGGACATAAAAACAGCGAAGTATATCACCCGTATTCAATCGCTTTCACAAACGCAGCAAACAGACCTTTGCGGCACCTGTCACTCGGGCACGCAAACTGATAATAGCCGTTCGATATTTGAATTTAAACCGGGTGATAAACTTGCCGACTTTAAGAAAAGGGCCGCCTCTGCAGGGCCGCCGGATTTAAAGCACCTGGATGTACACGGCGATCAGCTTGAAATGCTTAAAACTAGTAAATGCTTTAGCGCATCCAAAATGAATTGCTCAAGCTGCCACGATGCGCATAAAAAACAGCACGACGAGGCTTTGTACTTTGCTGCAAAATGCGAAACCTGCCACAGCAACGCCAATCATAAGCTTTGCAAAATGACAGGTAAAATCGATGCCGCTGTACTGCGCTCTAAATGTATAGATTGCCACATGCCACTATTGCCCTCAAAAGCGATAGTGAACGAGCAGCAATCTGTGATGATACGCACCCATCACATCGGCGTATATCCTGATGAAACAAGCAAGATATTGCAATATTTAAAGGCAAAAAAATAAGCGCCGGTTACCCGGCGCTTATTTGATATTGGATGGTCTAAAGACTATTTTTTAAAATTATTCTGCAACACAATAAAGGGTAAATGTTCATTCCAGGTTGGTGCAAAATTAGGCTGGAACATAAATCCGCTGGCGTAATTGCCTAATAATATATCCGGTTTGCCATCTTTATTAATATCCGTTATATCCATGCTCATCCAACGGCCATATTGGCTTACGGGTACGCTGTGAGGCTTAAACTGCATTGGTTTTTGTTGCTCAAAATAGATAAACTCCTCTGCAGGCTTTTCTTTCATATCGGCAAAGAACGCGATAGTGGCAATGTCAATATCGCCATCACCGTCAAAATCGGTTGCTATAGCTTTAGTTGCACCATTTATCGGGTAAAACCATTGTTGCTCAAATTTGAAGTCGCCTTTGTTTTTGTAAATGTATAGGCCGTGATAGGGTTTTAAAATGCGGGAATCATGGAAATTGTAGCCGCAGGTATATATCAGATCAAGGTTGCCATCATGGTCAAGGTCGGCCAGCTGAAAACTGGTAGATCCATTCACCGGTGGGAACCGGAGTAGCTCCTTTGTCGTAAATCCGCCCTTTTGATCATTCAGGTACAAAGCTAATCCTTCGTTACCAATGCCGTAAAGCACCATCAGATCGGGCCAGCCATCCTTGTTAAAATCCTGTGCTATGGCTTGTACCGCACCTGCCCTATCAGCAATAGTTGTCTGCTTTAGTGGTTTATCGTTTGCATCAACCTTGAGCAGGTAAACACCTCCTTTTTTGAAACCTTCCCCACATACCACAATCTCATCTTTGCCATCCTTATCAAAATCAGCACTGATGGTCTGTACTGGTCTCGGCATGTCACCGGCAATGTCAAAAGTCTTGTTGCCGCCATTTAATTTTAAACCCTGTATACGGCCATTTGGGTAATCTACATGATCTATGCGACCAACCGCAGATATAACGGCTGTACCATTCTTTTGCAGTTGTATATCCGTAGCACCCGATGAAAGCGTAGTTAGTACTTTGGGTTTAAGCTCGGTATCCCACTCGGTTAAATTAGAAGCCACCAGGTCACTGGTGTAGATCTTCCCCGTAGCAGGATCACCTTTAATGGTGGTTGTAAAGGATACATCTGCAACCTCATTTGGCTTACGTAAAGTAAAGCCTGCCCAATCGCTACTTAATGCAACCGGCGCCTGAGCAGGTTTTAATTCTGCAGGAGCAATTTTGTTATAGTAATCAACTATCGCCTGCCAGTGTACTAAAGAGATTCCACCTGTATCTGTCGGCTTTTTAAAAAAATCGCTGCCGTAGGTAGATATCTTAAGGTAATCAGCCATTACAGGCAGGGCATGCATTCGCCATACATCTTTAGTAAGCGCGTTAGCTGGCACCAGGGCATGGCAATTTGTACAGTACTGCTGGGTAAGGTACTTACCATCTGCAACAACATCGCCGGTAAGCTTATAACTGGCGGCAGTTTTTGGCTTACAGCCTTCGATCCCCGCACTTATTGATAGCAGCACCGAACCTGTTACCAACGCACTTACGATAAAAGAATTACGTTTTAAACTCATATACCTCCCCTGATTAATTCTCTAACTTAAGCGTATTCCAAATATAATTTCCAATTTCCCTACCCTGCTTAGCCGCCGCATCAACACTAAATTTATAGTGTATACCGCCATAATACCTGCTTATAGACGTTTCATCACAAGCCTGGTAAAATGATTTAAAGTGCCTTTGCATACCTATGTATCGCAGATCGCTGGTATCCTGATATTCAAAATTATCACCGAACAGATGAGTTAAAACCACTGCTGATGCTGCACTAATATCGCTATGCCCACTTGGATATTCAGGAAACGGTGGCGTTTGCAGCAGCGGCAGCCATTTAGGGTCTATTTTATCGTTTATCACCGTAACCGGCCTTATGTATTCCGTGGTGTATTTAACCTGCCAGCCGCATATAAAAGCATCGTAAAGCGCAATGGCTGTCATGGCATAAGCCTGGGCGGTTTTGGCAGCATCAGCCTTTGATTTTTTGCAGGCTATGGCGGTAATGCCTATCCAGTGGCCGCCTGGGGTTATCTTTTTATTTACGAACATCATGTGCCCGTTGTGCTGTATCACAAATGGGTTATCATCCCAAAACTTAGCGATCTCTACCTGTTCTTTAGTTAGCTTTTTGCTTTGTTCGTAAACATTAAGGTTTTGCTTAAAGTACGTGCTGTTTTTATCCTCGCTGTAAGGAGGTGGCGGCGGCAAAGGAAAATCAGAAGACGATTTTACTACGAAAGTTTCCATGGTTCCCCAGCAAAACTCTACCCCATCAAGATAATCGGGAGCGGTTGGGCGCCATTTGCCGTTATCACGGCTCCCTAAAAAGCGTGGTTTGCCTCTTGTTTTGGCGTAATTGTCAAATTTTGCCCTTGCTAAAACAGCCTTACCAATGGTATCCCCAAATGCTAACGAGCGATTAAAGGTCTCCTCATCAAGATTATCCTTATACATGGCAAAAACCTTGTCTTCGTATCGCTTCAATGTATCAACCGAGAAAGTAACCTTATGGGCAACGGTGAAAAGCGCCCTGGTAGCAGCAAGAGCGTAGTTATACTTTAGCCCTTTTTGCGGGACAGGCATAGTTTTAAATCCCTTGAGCTGGTTGGCTATAGAATTGTATTTTGGATTTTGGAACCTCATGGCCTCGTAAGCTGCCAGCGTTGTGTATCCATAAATGCGGCTGGCAACCGGCGGGCTAAAAGCATCATATATGATAACCTGGGTTAGCTGGTCAACATTCTCGTGTAAAACATCGGTATCGCTTTTCAGCTTTATCTTTTGTTTGTGGTTACAGCCGGCAATAATTAAACTTATCGTAAAAGCAGCGGCTAAAACCTTCAGGCTCCTCATCATTATGCGTTGTAAATTAATTTAAGGGTATAGTTCTCGTTTGGCCCTTATTATTGGTTACCGTAACAGCGGCCATTGTATCGTCAATATTAAAAAATCTGCCCGATTGTGACAAGAACGACCCACCATTATAAAACTCCTGCTTAGCTAATTTTCCGTTTTTATATTTGATTGTAGCATACATATCCATAGGTTGTAGCGCTACGGCCTTAGGAGATTTTTTAAGTTGAAATACTTTTAAAGGGCCTTTGTGCTGGCTGGCGGCTAACAAGTAATTGCCGTTGGCACCGCGTAGCTTAACCAAACCCTTACCATCACCCGGTATATAAATGCCGCTTTGCATAATGCTTAACGGTTTAAACCCACCTTTACCATCGCCCTTAAGCATTAAGCCGTTAAAGGCATCGTAGCGGCCGTTGCTAATGTCAGATCCGTAATCGTTACCGTTAAATATCACATCTAAGTTGCCATCATGATCGAAATCGTCGATCACCATACCTGCAAGTTGCGACATCTGGGCCTCAATTGGCAATGCCATTAATGTGAACTTACCATGCCCATCGTTACGCAAATAACCAGATCTTAGATCGTTAGCCTTTAAACGGATTGCGCCTTTACGCATCTCCGGCGTAATAACACTATCCATGGTTGCTACCGCAAAGCTTTTATAGTTTTGGAACTTAACCCGCATGCTGATCATCTGCTTAACAATGTCATCACGCGTATGCGCCGGGAACTCCTGTAGCTTGCCTTCTTTGTCCTTTAAAAACAGTGATGGAAAAGCGTCATAACTATCATTATTATCAAAATCCTTTGCAGTTATGTACATCGGGTACTGATCCGTTGCGCAGTAGAACGTATTAAGGCCCGTATTACCTACGATGTAATCAATGTCGCCATCATGGTCAAAATCACCACCAGCTATGGTGTTCCACCATCCCAGGTTATTCTCAACCCCGGTAGTAGCGGTCATATTCTTAAACACCCCATGATCATTTTTAAGAAAGGTAAGCGGCATCCATTCACCGGTTATGATCAGATCGGGCCATCCGTCGTTGTCATAATCCGTAAACGACGCGTCACAAACCAAACCCAATTTATTTAAACTTTTGGCTACTGTTGGCGTAGCATCAACAAATTTGATCTGCCCTTTTGTGCTCTCGTTCTTCAACACAAGGCTCGATACCGGTTTAGGATAGGCCCACGGCTCAACCCTGCCGGATACGAACAGATCAAGCGATCCGTTTTTGTCAAAGTCGACTGCCTTTACACATAGCTTGCTGGTAAAATTGGCAGGCAGGGCGTTGGGCTGTAAGGCAAAGTTTCCTTTACCGTCATTAGCATAGATCCTATCCTGGTAAGCCTTTGAATTTGGCTCCTTCTCGTAGCCGCCGCTTGCTATATACAGATCAAGGTCTCCATCGCCGTCGGCATCAAACAAAAGCATGCCCTCATCTTTAAATTGTACATCGGTAGAAGCAGGCTCCAAAGCACGTTGTTTAAAGGTGCCATTGGCTTGCTGCAAAAATACCTGTGCCGGATATTTTGAGGTACCACCAACAACCATATCATCAAAGCCATTGCCGTCAATGTCGCCTACGGCAATAGCAGGCGTATACTCACTAAATTTGTGCGGAAGCAACTTCTGAACATTAAAGTCAATGTAATCATCATCTTGATGTTTATAATTGATGCCTACGGCTTTGGTTACTTCAGCAAAAAGAGATCGATCGTTTACGCCGCCAATTTTAAAGCTATAAGGGCTTTTAGCATTCTTAATGTTCACAGTAAGCGTTTGGTCGGCTTTAACGTTGGCCAGCGTTTGTTGCAAGCCGTTCTGCCATTTAATAACTACCGAGTCAACCTTAGCTACTTTGCCCAAACCAAAATGGGCTATGTTTTGAATGGTTGACAAATAGCCTCTGAATGGCGTATTCTCGTAAACCTGGTGTTTACCGTTGTTGTAATAAATATCTGCCCAGGCACCTATGCCATCCCTGTTTTGAGCAGAGCCTTCAAATTTTACGTGTAGGTAATGATTATTGTCTTTATCCTTATCGCGCGATGTATTACGATACACAAATGCCTCATCATCAATATTATTGATGATCAAATCCATTGCGCCATCATTATCCAGGTCGGCATAAGCACAGCCATTAGAAAACGATGCTATGTCCATGCCCCAGGTTTTGGTAACATCTTCAAACTGCAATTTACCGTCGTTACGAAAAGCGTAATTAGGGATCTTCACAATCGGTATCTGAGTTAAAACCTGCTTTTTTGATGCCAGTGCAAATGACTCGTTCCTGAAAGCAATAAAATCATGATCGGTAACATCTCTTGGGTAGCCGTTGGTAACTACAATGTCCCTGAAGCCATCGTTATCGAAATCGGTTATCATAGGCCCCCAGCTCCAGTCTGTTTGCGCTACACCGCTCATGAATGCAATCTCGCTAAATGCAGGAGCACCTACCGAATCATTTTGGCCCAAACGCGGGCCCTGGTTTAGCTGAAGGGTATTGTGATTATACTGATATTGATAGCCGTAAAAGTCAAAATTTTGGTATAACTGGTAAGTTGTGCCGGGCATAAACATCTTTTTTCGATAGTTATCCTCGGGGTCCATGTCCAGTTCAAATACGTCGGCAAGGCCATCGTTATTAATGTCCTGTATATCCTGGCCCATAGCGCTGGTAGCGGTATGTTTAAAATACTCCTGTGAGCGATCGGTAAAAGTACCGTCGTGATTGTTGATGTACAGGATGTTATTAGGTAGGAAATCGTTGGTTACATAAATGTCTTTCCAACCATCCCTGTTAATATCTACTGTTGAAGTTGCATGCCCATATCCCTCGATCAGGATACCGGCTTCTTTTGAAACATCCTTGTAAACCGGATGCTTTAGTACAGGATCATAATCGTTCCTGAAAAGTTTACCCGTGCTGCGGGCCGATCCATCCTTGATCAATGGCCTAAACTGGCTGGTATTGTCTGTAGATTGCGCTTCATTAACGGTGAGGTACATATCCAGGTCACCGTCATTATCATAATCAAAAAACGAAGCCATTGTGGAGTGTACGTTGATCTTTAAGCCGTATTCCGCCGCTGATTCTTTAAAGTGAGGGACACCATCTTTATCAGGGCCCTGGTTAATGTATAGTAAGTTTGTGCGTTTATTTGCATCGTTTAGCAGTGTGTTACATACATAAATGTCTTTTAAGCCATCATTGTTGATATCAACAACGGCAACACCCCTGCCCCAGCCGCCTTTGCCTCCAACGCCTGCCTTATCTGTTACATCATCAAATTTAAAATCACCTTTATTGATGTACAGCTTGTTTGGTACTGCATTACCAATAAAATAAATATCCTGTAAGCCATCATTGTTGAAATCGCCTAAACCAACACCGCCGCCATTATAAATATTTAATTTATCTAACGGATTTATACTGTCGTTCTCTACAATAAGATTGTTGAATTTTATACCGGATTGAGAGGATGATATACGTTCAAAAAGTGTTGCCTTTTTACACGCGGTAACCGATAAAGCAATAGCTATTACAAGTAAGTATCTTAGGGAAGTCATAACGGGTTATGAACAAATATATTCAAAAAAAAGAGGGAAAGACGATACATCTTCCCCTCTTTTTAAACTATTTGTGAGCTATTAGTAGCCTGGGTTTTGTTTCAGAGTACCTTTAGATAAGTCGATCTGAGTTTGTGGGATCGGGTAAAGTTCATTCTTGTTAGCAGTGAACTTCGCAACCTTCATAACCGCTGAAGTGAATGAATCACCAAAGTCGCGGGTATTTTTTAGGAACTTCTCAATTTCTGATGACATAAAGCCTGTTGCAGGGCCGCCGTTAACAGCATCCCAACGAGAAAGGTCAAAGAAACGATGTCCTTCCATACCCAACTCAAGTTTACGCTCAAAGTATACTGCTTTACGAGCATAAGCCTGCCCGTTTGTTACAAATTGATTAGTATATAAACCAACTTTGTAGTTAGCAGCAAACTGGCTGTTATCAACAATTGGTTTGGTAGCATCACCGTTGGTATAACCGGTTAACTTACCTTTAACCCAACCGCTTTGATCAGCAGCACGAGCACGAACAAGGTTCACATAAGTTTGCGCATTTGCAAGTTCGTTAGCTTCTACCGCACATTCTGCAGCCCATAAAAGCACGTCAGCGTACCTGATAGCATTGTAGCTGTTTGATGTTGCCTGGTTAGCAGCCCAACCGCCGTAGCTGTCAGAAGTTGTTGCTTGTGCAGCTTTGTAGTAAACGTTTTTAATTGGCAGGTACGGACCACCGTTTGGCTGGTCGCGAGCCCATGCAGCACCCGGGCAAATACCCCAGTCTAAGTATGGTATACCACGACGGCCAACTGACCAGTCTAACCTTGCATCTAACAATTCATCGCCAGGAGTAAATACTGTACCAGCAGGAACAGCCTGGTCGTTTTTGATATAACCGTTTTGGTAAGTATCGATCAACGGTAAACCGTTTGCATCTACTTTAAACGAGTTTACAAAATCAAATGTAGGCTGGAAGAAACCGCAGCAACCGGCAGGGCCGCCTGATGGGAAGTTTAATACGCTACCAGCGTTACCATTTAAACCGTTTGCACCATCATTTACAGACGTTTGCACCACAAACACACCCTCAGGGCCGTTTTTGGTTGACGGGTTAAAGTTGTTTGCATAAGCGCCTAAAGCATATTTTGCACCAGAAGAGGTAACGCCGTTAGCAATTACATCTTTTAATATGGTGTACGCAGCAGAATATTTATGATCAAACATCAGGGTTTTAGCTTCAAATGCAAGCGCCGCCCATTTGTTAGCACGGCCTATTTGTGATTGTGTGGCAGGGAGATCTGCTGCGGCTGCTACAAAATCTGCCTCTATTTTATCCCAAATTGGGCCACTGTTTGGCACGTTGTAGTTGTTAGCCGCGTAAGTGATGGTCTCATCAACATATGGGATGTTTTTCCAAAGTTTGGCAGCCTCCAGGTGAAAGAATCCACGCAGAAAACGTGCTTCAGCAATGTATTGCTTTTTCTGATCATCAGAAATTGAACCATCCTTTACCTGCGGTAATAACCTTAACACGTCGTTTGCGCGCTGTACACCAGCATAGCATACGCGCCATTTATCGTTCAGGTAATCGTTTGCGCCTGTAGCGCTAAATGCTTCAAGGTTAGCAGCAGCCGGCTGGTCACCGGGGTTTGAACCTTTAAATGCATCACCCGCAACAACGCTACCATACACCCAGTTATCGGTACCGGTTTCCCATGGGCTACCTGCCTGGCCGTCAAACACGCCATCTACTACAGAGTATGCACCAATAAGTACACCGTCAACACCTGTACGGGTTGCGATCACTTCCGGAATCAGCGAGCCTATCGGCGCCTGATCCAGATATTTTTTACAAGAGTAAGTTAAACCGACCAGCAGAAGCGTGCCCGGGATAATTACCTTTAGTTTAAAGCTTGTTTTCATAACTATTATCTTATATCTTCTGTTAGTTATTATTAGAAAGTTACGTTTACACCAAAAATAAACCTGCGCTCGTTATTTGGATAGTTACCCAAATCAATACCAGGGCTGTTACGGTCAACAGACTGCAACTCCGGATCAAGGCCACTATATTTAGTAGCAGTGAACAGGTTAGTACCCTGTACATACGCACGCAATTTTTCAAGGCCAATTTTCTTGATTATAGAAGGCTCAAAAGTGTAACCTACTTGAACTGACCTCAATTTAAGGAATGAACCGCTTTCAACATAGTATGAGCTGATCGCATCAGAGGTACTGAAGCTTGTGGTTTTTTCTAAAATTGGAGCTTTAGGATTGGTGTTGGTTGGTGTCCAAGAGTTGTTTAACAGGTCTAAACTTTTGTTACCGGTTTGTGAACCGTAGAAGTTAGTCCAGTATTTGATGGTGTTGTATATATCAGCACCATGCGAACCATAGAACACTGCACCTAAATCAAACTTTTTGTAGCTAAGATTTAAGTTTACACCATAAGTGAAATCCGGCAGTGGGCTACCGATCTTTGTACGGTCAGCATCAGTGATGCGGCCATCACCATTGGTATCCTGGTAACGGAAACGGCCAGGAGCTGCATCTGTTTGATAAACAGGAGTTGATCCGAAAAGATCCGGTTTTTGCTGAGCGTTAAGCGCATCAATTTGAGCCTGGTTATTCCAGTAACCAATCACTTTATAACCGTAGAAGTCGCCGATGCTGCCACCTACCTGGTTGTAAACTACGTTACCATTACGTATACCGGTAGTGTAGAATGGTGCACCAAGTTCGGTGATCTTATTGTTAAGCGTTGTGATGTTAGCGCCAATTGAATAGGTAAACCCACCTGAAGCACCGTGGTAGTTAGCGCTGATATCAAAACCTTTGTTAACTACTGTACCGAAGTTAACAGCAGGGATAGCAGCATCCAAACCACCTACAGTTGCAGGAAGAGGTACATTTACCAAAAGATTGCTAATGGTTTTTCTGTAATACTCAACTGTAAAATCGAAATGGTTAAGGATAGACATATCGAAACCTACGTTGAATATTTTATCGGTTTCCCAAGTTGTGTTAGGGTTACCCAATGAGTTTGAGAAATAACCGGGAACTACTGAACTTGATGAACCGGTAATAGGGTATGAAGAACCACCTGCACTACCGCCAAACGCAGCATAAGCACTATTTTGACCAACGTTTGCGTTGTAACCAAGAGTACCGTAGCTACCACGGATCTTCAAGTCATTTAACCATGCATTACCTTTAAGGAATTCCTCTTGCGATGCTCTCCATGCTAATGAAACCGCAGGGAATGTACCCCATTTTTGGCCTGAAGCAAATAGTGAGCTACCATCACGACGGATAGTTGCACCTAAAATATATTTATCGTCATAGGTATAATCTAAACGACCGAAGAATGACATGATCCTGTTAAGAGGTGTATTGTTTGCGCCAAACGAGCTGTTTGCTGTGGTTTGTCCAGACTGACCATTGGTGATGTTTGCGTAGAATGGATCAAGTGAGAACAGGTTTTTTGCAGTTGCGTTAATGTTACGACCGGTAAAACCTCTTTGCTCAAAACCACCCAATAAACTGATATTGTGTTTGCCAAATACTTCCTTGTATGCAATGGTGTTACTCCAGTTAAAGTTAGTTGCATATAAAGCACCTTCATTATAGCTATTGTTACCGCCATGCGCTTCACCACTATCATACTGGCGATAGCCAATGTTGTAATAATAACGGTTATAAATGTCTGCACTGTAAGCTGTACGCGCTGTAAAGTGCTTCAAGAAATCAGCCTCAGCAAAAACGGTACCTTGAATACCGTACTCATTAGTATGAGTTGTAGTTTGGCGCTGTTGAATACCCACAGGGTTTAAAGCGTTACCTAAAGCAGCCGGACCAGCGTAAGTACCACCAAGGTTACCTGCAATATCATATACAGGGATAATTGGAAGCGTACGGTACGTTTCAGAAATTGGGTTACCTTCGTTTTGGTTACCACCGTTACCTAAACCACCGCCACCATTAGGTGAAGTAGCATAATAGAAACTTAGGTTCTCTCCTAAACGGATGTGATCTTTTACGTTAAAGGTTGTGTTAACACGGGCCTGGTAACGTTTAAAGTATGTATTAATAAGTGTACCTTGTTGGTTAGTGTAACCAAATGATAAGAAATATGAGCTTTTATCGCTTGCCGCGCTTGCACTTAATGAGTGCTGTTGGATTGGAGCAGCTTTAAAGATCTCGTGGAACCAATCTGTACCTGCTCCTCTAACAAATTTCTGGATCAGGTAATCTTTAGCCGGGTCATTATCTAAGTGATAGTTTGGTAAAAAGTTACCTGCTTGTGCCTGGTTAAATACACCCTTAGAACCCGCGCCTGATTGATAACCGTAATCGTAAAATTTACCATTGTTGCCTTTCATCAGGTCGTTGTCAGGGTCAACTTTTGCAACTAATTGCTCGTACTGGTCTGCATTAAGCAAGTTGAAAACATTGCCACTTAAAGGCTGGGTAGTACCGTAGAAAGCATCGTAAGAAATTGACGCTTTGCCTTGTTTACCTTTTTTAGTTGTAACCACTACAACACCGTTACCACCGCTCACACCGTAGATAGCAGCTGCACCAGCATCCTTCAATACAGAGATAGACTCTATATCACTAGGATTGATGTTAGAGATGCTTCCGGTTTGCAAACCGTCAACAACATAAAGCGGTGAAGAGTTACCGAAGTTACTTATACCACGGATACTTACCTGTGCACCCGCACCAGGGGCACCTTGTGTAATCACGTTAACACCGGCCGCCTGGCCCTGTAACATAGTTTCGGCACTTACAGTTGGTACCGATTTAGCTGCAGTAACGTTAACCGTTGTAACAGAACCAGAGATGTCCTTTTTACGCTGAGCGGTATAACCTGTTACTACAACCTCGTTTAAAGTATTGTTAGCAGACCTTAAAGTAACGTTAACAACGTCGCTTTGGCCTACTGTTACTTCCTGAGTGGTGTAACCCAGGTAAGTAAACACAAGCACATCGCCCGGCTTTACAGATATACTGTAATTACCGTTTACATCTGTTTGTGTACCTGTGGTAGTACCCTTTAACAATACAGAGGCGCCAACTACCGGCAACTTGTCGTCGCTGCCAATAACCTTACCTGTGTGCTTTGTTTGAGCTGTAACTACCAGCGAAGATACCATGCATGCCAGTAGCAAGCACAATGCTCTCCCTTTGCGGAGTAAACTTTTAAACATGAGATTGAGATTTAGTTGATTAATATATTTGATTTAAGACCTTATTCTTGGTGAGATATAGGAACATGGCCGTACCTGCACGTTCGCCGTCGTGCGGTGGTAGCATACAATAAGCTTACAGAAGTTCTTTTTTCAGGGTAAAAGCGTAAGCTTTCGATTTTGAGATATGAAAAAAGAAAATGTAAAAGTTTAATCATGTATTTACACTATCCTATTAAAATGTTCCTACTAAAACCAGGATATGGAAGCGGCTGATGTTGCCTCACTTTAATATCTGGTTAATTTGTTTTTGGGCTTATTTAAAAAGAACCCGGTTTATATTGGCATTTATCTAATATAACTAAGGTGTATACGCTACACAAGATTTATATCAGAATTATAAATTATTCATAAATGCAATCAATTAATTAATAAAATATCAGCATATCTCCTGCCGCTTATATTTTTATTAAAAAAAAGGCAATTTTTGTATCTAAATAATAAGCTCATTTACAGAGTTAAAAGTGCTAATTATCCACAATTACCAACACTTTAAGGGATATAATAGATTTCCCGGCCCAGCAAAACGCTGCATTTAAAAACTTCGCGATTTTTTTTTAAGAAGTCTGACCCGCCGGATGTATAAGATGTTAACGAATTATTAAATTTTAAAGTGGTTAATAATGTCTAAACGACATTTACTTGTACAAAATACACGAAGTCGATTTTTACTACACTGTAAAGGTTTTGTATAAACAAAACAGCTTTTGCATTGTGCAAAAGCTGTTTTAATGACAGTTTATTTAATTTATTTATAAGCTATTTCATCCAATTTACAGTAGCAGATTCGGTAATCTCGGAATTGGTACCTACTTCAATAATAAACTTGCCCGGCTCCCAATCATACTTCAGGTTACTATTAAAAAATTTCAGTTTATCAGGGGTAATGGTAAAGCTTACATCTTTCTTTTGGCCAACCTGAAGGGTGATCTTCTTGAAGTCTTTAAGCTCCTTTACCGGCCTGCTGATACTGGCCTCCGGATCGCCGATATATAATTGAACTGTTTCCTCACCAGTATAATTGCCGGTATTGGCAACTGTTATAGTTGCAGTAAGTGTTTCGTTACCTTTGAGGTTAGTTTTGCTAAGCTTTAGATTACTGTACTGGAATTTAGTGTAGCTTAAGCCATAGCCAAACGGATAAAGTGGTGAATTATCAATATCCAGGTAATTAGATTTAAATTTAGTTGGGCCGGTTGTATAAGGGCGCCCGGTATTTAAGTGATTATAATATAAAGGTATCTGCCCAACGCTGCGTGGGAAAGTTGTAGTTAACTTTCCTGACGGATTGTAGTTGCCGAATAATACGTTAGCAATAGCATTACCGGCTTCGGTGCCCGGGGCCCATACATCTAATATTGCAGTTGCGTTATCGTTTTCCCATTGTAAAGTAAGCGGGCGACCGTTAAATAACACCAGCACCATAGGTTTATGAAGTTTTTTAAGTTCCCTAAGCATTTTTTGTTGACTTTCGGGTATGCTGATATCAGACCGGCTTGATGACTCACCGCTCATACTTTGCGACTCTCCTACTACAGCCACAATGATATCCGACCTCTTTGCCGCTTTAACAGCATCCTCGATCATATCCTCAGGCGACTCCTTATCTAAGGAAACCATGCCCGGGCCAAAGTTTAAACGTTTGATAAAAGTTGTATCATCAGTAATGTTGCTGCCTTTGGCGTAATTGATCTTTACCTTATCGCCAACCACACGCTCAATGCCCTCCATCACGCTTACCGATTTTTCCCATTCGCCACCGATAACCCAGGTGCCCAGCATATCGCGTTTGTTATTTGCCAAGGGGCCAACCAAAGCTATGCTGCCACCGGTTTTCTTTAGCGGCAATATCTGGTCGTCATTTTTAAGCAGTACAAAAGAATGCTCCGCAGCCGAACGGGCCGCAACACGGTTAGCAACAGTCATGATATCACTTTTCTCTCTCGCGGCATCAAGCGATTTGTAAGGGTTATCAAACAAGCCTAATTTATATTTGGCTTCCAGTATCAGGCGGCATGCCCTATCGATATCTGCCATGCTTACTTTTTTCTCTTGTAATGATTTCTTAAGTGTTTTTAAGTAACCTTCGCCCACCATGTCCATATCTAAACCGGCATTAATAGCACGGGATGATACCGTTTTAAGGTCGCCGAGGCCGTGGTTGGTAACCTCGTTAAGTGAGGTATAATCTGAAACCACGAAACCTTTAAAGCCCCATTGCTTGCGAAGCAGATCTGTAAGCAGCCATTTATTAACGGTTGAGGGCACACCATCCACCACGTTAAATGAACTCATGATACTGCCAACACCGGCGTCAACGGCCGCTTTGTAAGGCGGCAGGTAATAATTATACATTGCCAGGCGGCTCATGTCAACCGTGTTGTATTCGCGGCCCGCCTCGGCAGCACCATAAAGCGCAAAGTGTTTTACGCAAGCCATAACAGCATCTGCATTTTTAAGGCTGGTGCCCTGGTAGCCATGCACCATAGCTGCAGCAATGCGACCGCCCAGGTATGGGTCTTCGCCGCTACCTTCCGAAATACGGCCCCAGCGTGCATCACGAGCAATATCAACCATTGGAGAAAACACCCAGTTCAAACCTTCGGCAGTTGCCTCTTTCGCGGCAATACGTGCAGATTGTTTGATGAGATCAAGATCCCACGTAGCAGACATGCCCAGTGGTATGGGGAATATGGTACGGTGACCGTGGATAACATCCAAACCAAATATTAACGGTATATGCAGGCGAGACCCTTTAACGGCTGCCTCCTGCATTTTACGAACTTCTGCAACACCGTATAAACCGAAGATGCCGCCAATGGTGCCGTTTTTAACGCCATCGCCGATACCGTTATTGGTAACCGAGCCCGTGATAGCCATACCGCCGGTAACCAGGTTAAGCTGACCTATTTTTTCATCGACCGTCATTTTCTTCATCAGGCCGGTTACATAGGCGTTCATCTTTGCAGTTTCTGCAGCAGTTTGTGCATTTACATTTATACTGCAAACGCTCATTAATAAAGCAGCACCTATAAATGCTGCACTGTTACGGGTAAATTTTTTTTTCATCTATAAACAGCTTAAATACGGTAAAAGCCAACATTATTCAAATGTTAACCTATCTTTATAAAATAACTGTAAAACTTATTACTATAATTGGCTATAGAATTTACGCCCGGAAAGGTGTAAATAGTACACAATTGTAGATATTAAAATCAAACAATCAAAGTTTTTTATATAATACCCCTTAAATGTTAACAAAGGAGCAGTTAGACGATCATTGGGAAAAGATATACTTAAATCATATATCTATTGACTGCGTTGTGTTTGGTTTTCATGAAGGCCAGCTCAAAGTTTTGATGCTTAAAAGCAATAATGAAGAAGCCTGGTACCTGCCGGGCGGTTTTGTACTTAAAGAAGAACCTATTGAAGAAGCAGCAAACCGAATATTAAAGGAGCGCACCGGCATTGATGAGGTTTTTCTTCGCCAGTTTCATGTATTTGGCGATCCGGACAGGTCAAAGTTTCATAATGAGATCTATAAGGATAACAGCTTCTTTAACCAACGTTTCATTTCCATAGGTTACTATGCCCTGGTCGACTTTGTTGACGTTACCCCAATGCCCGATGCTTTTTCTGAACTATGCACCTGGCGCGACCTTGATGATCTCCCGGCTTTCCAGTTAGACCATGAAAACATATTCCGAACCGCTTTAGATACCCTAAGGCTGCAGCTTAACTACCAGCCCATAGGCTATAGCCTGATGCCGCAGCAGTTCACCATGCCCGAACTGCAAAAACTCTACGAGACCATACTGGACAAAAAGCTCGACCGCCGTAATTTTCAGCGCCGGATACTTGGTTTTGGCATTCTGGATAAACTGGAAGAGACACGAAAAGGCGGCGCTCATAAAGCCCCTTACCTATACTCTTTTAACCTCGAAAACTATCGCGCAGCGCTTAAAGAGGGCCTGCAGGGAGGCTGGTAAATTAGGTCATCCGGGCTTTTTTGGCTATCTTAAGCCCGTTTGCTAACCTAATTCTACTATGAAAATTAAAAATGTACTGGTTGACACCGTCTTACTCGTTTGTGCAATATTCTCTGCCGGCTTTGGCCTAAAAGGATTCCTTCTGTCAAGTCACTTTATTGATGGCGGGGTTACCGGTATATCAATGTTGATGGCCGATATTACCAAAACACCGCTATCAGTACTTATCTTTATCATCAACATACCTTTTTTAATACTTGGCTACCGCAAACTGGGTTTAAAGTTTGCTGTTAAAAGCGCGGCTGCAATTGCAGGTCTATCGCTATGCTTAGCATTTGTTCATTTCCCTGATGTTACGCATGATAAATTGCTTACTGCAGTATTCGGCGGGGTATTTATTGGTGCAGGTATAGGTATGGCTATACGTGGTGGTGCCGTTTTAGATGGCACGGAGATAGCTGCCCTACTGGTAAGTAAACGTGCACAGATAGTCCGCGTGAGCGATGTAATCCTTATCCTTAACGTTGTGATATTTGTTGTCGCCGTATTTACCCTCGGTGTTGAATCGGGTTTGTATTCCATCCTTACGTATTTGTCCGCTTCTAAAATGATCGACTTTATCCTTAATGGTTTGGAGCAATACACAGGCATGACGGTGGTATCAACCAAAGGCGAAGAAATACGCGTTGCCATTACCCAAAGCCTGGGCCGTGGGGTTACTGTATACCAGGGTAAAAGCGGTTATGGCAAAGATGGCCATATTAATTCTCCTCGCGAGATCATCTTCACCGTGGCTACCCGCCTGGAGGTGCCGCTTCTGAAACGTGAGATCTTAAAGATAGATCCTGCTGCCTTTATTGTCCAAACCAGTGTTGACGATACCACCGGTGGTTTACTGAAGAAGAAGAGCGGGCATTAAGCCCCCCAAGGCCTCCTAAAGGGGGAGTAGGAGATTCTTTCGCGTTGCGGCCTTAATTAGGAATTTAAAACAATTGCTCTTTGAATTGTTTTAAAAAAGCTCCCCTTCAGGGGGTTGGGGGGCTAAAACCAATTACATGCCCGAAGGCCCAAGCATATTGATCTTAAAAGAACTGGTACAGCAATTTAAACATAAAACCGTTGCCGAAGCTACCTGTAATAATAAATCTTTAGACGCTTCACTGCTGGTAGATAAATGCATCATAGACTTTAAAAGCTGGGGCAAACACTTTTTGATATGCTTCCCTAAGTTTACGGTGCGCATACACATGATGATGTTTGGCACCTACCGCATCAATGCACACACTGCTAAACCACCTCGGTTAGGTGTGCGTTTTACTGATGATACAGAGCTTAACTTTTATGCCTGCCAGCTGCAATTGATCATGGAACCGTTGGACAAGGTGTACGACTGGCAAGCCGACATCATGAGCGACCACTGGAGCAGCCGTAAAGCCATCAAAAAGATGAAAGCTGACCCTGATCTGCTTGTCTGCGATGCGCTGATGGACCAGCACATATTCTCGGGCGTTGGCAACATCATTAAAAACGAAGCGCTATTTAACGCCCGCATTCATCCGGAGAGTTTGGTAAGTGCCCTGCCACCAAAAAAGCTAAGCGAAATGATCAACGAAGCGGTGAAATACAGCTTCCAATTTCTGGAGCAGAAACAGGCAGGAACATTAAAGAAAAACTGGAAGGCTTACCATAAGAAAGAATGCCCGCGTAACCACGTGCCAATTATCCGCAAAGACACCGGCAAATCGCACCGCACAAGTTTTTATTGCGAGGTGTGCCAGAAGCTGTATAAGTAAAGTTATCAATTAGCGTCATGGCGAGGTACGAAGCAATCTATTTGCTATACAGAGGCGCTTTGCAAGTTGGGAGATTGCTTCGCATCTCGCAACGACGCTTTAATAAGGATGTTGTTGGTCACTTTACCCCAACCATCTACCAAACTCATAAAACTTAGTGATCTTGATTCCTATCTTACTACCTACCGGATGCTTACGCAGGTTATAGTTATAAACGCGGAGAATTACTTCATTTCGTTCTACAATAAGTTCCTCGTAAAAGCCACGGTAGAGCACTTGCTTAACCAGCCACTTTGAACCCATTGATATGGAAGATGCTATCTGTACATGTTCGGCATATATCACTACCGTACCCCTTTTTGATTTTATGCCACAGGTTTTAGCCTGGTTAGCCGTCATCTCGCTACAGCTTGCCAATATCCTGGCTGTGTATAAAAGTTTAGGCGTTTCATAGAGCTTTTCTGGCGGACCATGCTCAACAATCTCACCCTCTTTTATAACAATGAGTTCATCCGCCATGGAAAGCAGCTCTGCAGGGTCATGTGATACCAGTACCACCGTCACTCCCCACTCCTTTACAATCTGGCGTATATCGTGCTGCAAGCCTTCGCGGTAATTGGCGTCAACCTGATTAAAGGGCTCATCAAGCATTAATACTTCCGGGCGGTTTATCAGCGCTCTTGCAATGGTTACCCGTTGCTTTTCCCCGCCGCTCAGCTTGCCGAATGGTTGGTCACGCAGATCGTCAATACCTAACAGGTTTAATGCTTGTGTTATCTTTTGTATCTTGTAATTAACATCTTCTGCGGGTAGTGACCTGCCCAGATTATCCCACACCGTTGCGGCTGTATCCATATCGGCATTGTCCTGGCTTACCATGGTTATTTTGGCGTGCTCGGGCTGTAGATTAGTAGTCCTTACAGGCAATGGCTGACCATGAAAAAATACATCGCCCGAATCCGACTTCATGTGGCCGGATAGCAATTTAAGGAGCGATGTTTTACCGCTGCCACTCTCACCTACTATACCTGTGATCTTGCCTTTGGGTATAAAAACAGTAACATTATTTACGCCTGAAGATTTATCGCCAAAAAAATTTTTGGTCACCGTAATGGTCTCCAGTATCAATTCATCTTTCATTATATACGACTTGCGACGAGGGATTATCGTATCAAACCTAATGTATAAATCGGTGTCTGCCAAAAAAAATAGATTTAATGAGGCTGGATTACACCTAAAGACTCGAAATCGATAGCAACTGAAAATCGACATTAATCATTGGTTATTTATAGTTGAATAAAACAAATTCCCTTAAAAAATCATTCACAAATTGAACCTTTAAAACCAAACGATCATGAACAGGACTTTAGGAATTATTTTGATAGTGGTTGGCGCAGTTATGCTGATATGGACCGGCTTTACCTATACAAAAAAGGAAAAGATCATTGACGCCGGGCCGATACAGGTATCGGCGGATAGAGAGAAAACGGTGAACTGGCCACCCTACTTAGGCGGTATTTTACTGGTTGGTGGAATTGTTATAGTAGCAACGTCTAAAAAAGCATAGCCCCCATTACTGTATATTAGCGGTATGCAACCTGTATTTTTCGAAACCCCTACCAAATTCAGGGAATGGCTTGAGCAGCACGCACATACTGAGAAAGAACTGTTGGTAGGTTTCTACAAAACAGGCTCCGGCTTGCCCAGCATAACCTGGCCGCAATCTGTTGATGAAGCCTTGTGTTTCGGCTGGATAGATGGCGTGCGAAGATCCATAGATGATGAAAGCTATTCCATACGGTTTACGCCGCGTAAGCCCGGCAGTATATGGAGCGCTGTGAACATTAAAAAGATCAAGGAACTTACAGAGAGGGGATTAATGAAACCGGCAGGAGTAGCAGCTTTTGAAAACCGCAGGGAAGACCGTTCTGCCGTGTACGCATTTGAAAACGAGGAGAAAAAATTACTACCTGCCTACGAAAAGCTCTTTAAAGCCAATAAGGCCGCGTGGAAATTTTTTGACGCCCAGGCACCATGGTACCGAAAGGTTGCTCTGCACAGGGTGATGAGCGCTAAGCAAGAAAAAACACAAATGAGTAGATTAGAAAAGCTTATAATGTACAGCGAAAAAGGCGAGCGGATGCCGTAAGAAAAAAATACTGTCATCCCGGTTTGTTAGCTACCAAGCCGGGACCCACACCGTAAAAAAACTAAACCTGTCAGAGCCCGTATTTTGTGTGTGATACCACCTTTTGGCCGCAGGTGGCACGACAGTTTATCTTTATGTTAAACAAGCTTTCCATTATCTATAGCCTGCTGCAAAACCGCTACTTTAAACTTTGGCTTGTAACAATAGCCGGTTACCTTTTTAACCCATTTATGCTTGTAGCCAAACATGGCTTTTATCATACGCACCCTTGTTGAACCTTTTGGGTACCCGTATTTATACCAGCTGAACTTTGACTTATCTACCTTGAAATGTTCTGCAAACTCCGAAAGAAAAAGATCTATCTCGATGTCGTAAATGTCGAGATCGAGATCCAGGCTGGTATCGGCTTTTATCATTGAAGTATCAACCGGCACAACCTTATACCGACGACAATAGTCAACAATAAAATCCTTTAATTGAGGGGATAGATGGTCCATACAATGCCTTAATAGTTCTGATATAAAGGACACCGATATTTTCCCGGCGTTGCATTTAAAGATAATAAATCATCGTAATTGCCTGCAAACGCCTTATTAAAATAGAAGTAGTCTATAAAGGCTTTTCCAGCTTGTACATCTCTAAAGGTTCTTTAGCTATGCCGTTATGTTCGGGTATGGTAAAGGAGATCACTTCGCCTGTTTTGGCGTAGCCACGCCTTTCATAAAAGGCAATCAATTCCTCGCGTTTGGTTATAACGGTCATAGTCATACACTTTAAGCCATGTTCCCGGCCAAAATCTTCTGCGGCTTGCAGCAATTGTTTACCTAAACCCTTAGCCTGCAAAGTTGGTGATACGGTAAGCATACCGAGATAAAGCTTTTCGCCACGCTTTTGTAGAAATACGCAACCGGTTATTTTATTATCCTCATCGGTGTTTTTTAACATGGTAACGGCCGGGTCATTTAGCTCCTCGGTAAAGCTGCCAATGTCTGTGCGGGTTCCATCAATCAGGTCTGCCTCAGTTGTCCAGCCTCGTTTGGCGCCTTCGCCACGATAAGCAGAGTTTATCAGATCAACCAGTTCAGGAATATCAGAAGATTTTGCAGGAGTTATAGCCATACAGCAAATGTATCGAATAGCTCACAAATGTTAAAGTGCTGCGCTTACAGGTTTTTATAATCCTCGCGTACAGGGGTAAAAACATCTATTAGCTTACAATCTGTAATGGCCAAGCCGCTGTGCTGTGCATTTGATGGGATAACAGCAAACATACCCGGGTCAAGTATTTGCGCGGAACCGTTCACCGTTAGCTGAAATTTTCCTTCAATAACGAAAGATAGTTGCTCGTGTACGTGGTTATGTGTACCCAACACACAGCCCGACGCAACCTCTATAAAGTTGATGGTATTGCTATCGGTATGTATCAGTTTAGAGAAAAAGCCGGGAGCTATTTCTCTCGTAGTAATGTCTGCAAAATGCCTGAAAATGTCGTTATCCATAGCCGGTTAAGCTCTTTTCTTTTTAAGGGTGATCACTGTTATCTCAGGCCATATACCCAACCTGCCCGAGAAGGCCAGGAAGCCAAAACCGCGGTTCACGTACAAATGCCTGTTGTTTTGTTTGATGAGACCTGCCCAATCCAGGTAACGATATTGCACCGGGCTCCAGCGGAAACCTGCGGTTTCTACCCCAAATTGCGCGCCGTGCGTATGCCCCGACAGTGTTAGGTGAACATCCGTTTTATGATAGCGCACTTTCTCTTCCCAATGTGTTGGATCATGAGAGAGGAGTACTTTAAAGGCCTTGTCATCCACGCCTTGCAACGCTTTATCAAGATTACCTATTTGAATAAAGCCGCGCCCCCAGTTTTGTACGCCGATGAGCGATATCTTCTGGCCGTTTTTTTCTAACTCAACATTCTCGTCTAATAAAAGACGAAATCCTAACTCCTTATGATGGCGTTTTAACTTCTCCAGGTTATCTCGTTTGGCTTGTTCACTATCCCATTGAATGTAATCACCATAATCATGATTACCTAATATAGAGAATTGGCCGAACGGTGCTCTTAACTGGCTAAAATTGTCAATGTATTGCTCAATTTCCCATGCTGCGTTGTTCACCAGGTCGCCGGTAAATACAAACAGGTCAGATTTTTGGGCATTAGCCAGGTCTATGCCCTTTTGCATTGCCTCCACATTATCAAAACTCCCCGAATGGATATCGGAGAGTTGGGTAATGGTAAAGCCATCAAAAGCATCGGGCAATTCATCATAATATATCGTATGCTTATGCACCTTGTAATCATATTTGCCGCGGAACATGGCATAAAAAAAGGATGTGAATGGTAATGCTGCCAGCAATATGGCTATTTCACTGATAAACTTTCGCCGTTGCGGAAAATAGGGCTCGCCGGGCTTATGCTGCCCAACTAATCCGGCAACGAACCGACCGAGATCGCCAAGTGACAGTACTATACAAAACACCAGTTTGGTAACAAAGAATGTTAGGAAAAGGCTTAACATCCACTCGTGAAACGGCGTCATTCCCTTTGCAGAATTAAAGCTGTTGATGCCAACCAGAAACACAACGGTGACGGTTACCGATATAAGCAAAAAGCCCCATGGTAACGCTTGCCTGGCAAAGCGCGATTGCCAGTCGGCAGTTAAGGTACGCAGGCCATTAAAAACGTACCAATCCATTAAGAACGCTATAGCCGATGTGATAAGGAAAAAATTGAATAAACCGCCTCTGTGCATAAAATTAGATAGCTTAAGATTGCAAGATATAAAAGGATAGGTAATTGATTTGTAAAAACACCTGTTACGTTTTGCGTTAACAATAACCTTAAGAAAGAGGCAATGTTTGATAACCGGCTTAAAACAAAAGCTCCCGTTGCATTTCGCAGCGGGAGCTCTTATTATTAATATCGCCTTACATGTACCGGGCCACGGGCGCGGTAATGATGATGGTAATACGATCGCCTCGGTGCAAAAACCGGGCGGTAATAACGGCTATGGTAATGGCGCTCTACAACTACCACACGGCGTGGCGGGCGGTGATATACAGGGCGGTTAACATAAACCGGCTGCTCATAAACCACAGGCGCCGGCGTACCTATTTGTGCCGAAATTGACACCTGTGCATCCGCAGTACTAAAACTAAATAGTGCTATTGCCGCAACGGCGATCATCTTTAAGTATTTCATAATTGTTTCGTATTTAGGGTTGATAGAATGTACTTGTTAGAATTAATAGTTACGATAGTAGCCGTGGTCGCGGTAATAACGGTCGTGATACCTGTCATAATGATACCTGCCGTAACGACGGTTATTGTAATTGTCTACTGTACAACTTGAGAATAATGCAGTACCTAACACCAGTACGGCCATTATTTTTATGATGCTTTTTTTCATTTTTAATATCTCCTTCACTTTGCTTTTTAATAGCGCATTGTTTAAATATTAAACTGCGCAAAGCTTTCCAAGTTTAATGTCGCAGGGCTTGTATAACTAACTTGTTACAATCAAAATGAAGATATGCCCATGATCAGGATTGTCTTTTTCGCCCTGTAATTCGCTGTGCTATAAAGGCGTACAGCATACAAAACAACCAAAAAACAACAACCAAAACGGCAATATTGAGCGCAACCTGCGGGTACCCAAATTTACCGGCGTCCAAAAAGAAGTACGGATATTTGGTTGTTAAAGCACCACGGACAAGAATATAGATGATGTAAAAAAGCGGATAAATAAGCCAGCTGAACGTGCCTTTATAAGTGATACCTGTTTTAGGAGATATAGCAGCCCAAAAGATGAGATACAAAATCGGGTTTACCACATGCAGTAGTTCATCAGCCACACGCGCCCATCCAACAGGATGAAAGGTAGATCGCAAAACAACATTGTACACAAGCGATACAATTGTGATATAAACCGCAACGGCACTCAGCACTCCCGGACGGGTAAACCATTTACCATTAAAGCCTGACAACGCAACAAAGCCGGTGCACAATGCAACCAATAAATTGCTTTGTATGGTAAAATAACTAAAGTACTCTAACAGGAAGCCACCCAATGTACGCCCTCTGTCTGCATAGCCGGGTAAGGACATGCTTAACTGAAGTACAATAGCTGCAACGCACAACAACGATATAATAGCGCAAAATGCGCGGGCACCTGAACTTATCTGACTAAACATAAAGCATTAACCACAATTGCGTCAAAATGATTGTAACGACAATTTTAACATATAATTTTCCTGATAGCTTGTGCGCTATAGATTCACAAACGTATCTTTACACAAACCAATAACCATGCGTATTTCTCTACCCAAATTACTGGCCGGTATAGCCGTTTGTATGTTCATGTTTGTTTGCCCTGCTGTTAAGGCGCAGGCAACATTCAACCACATAGCCCTTTGCTCAAAAGATCTGAAGAAGAGCAACGAGTTTTATACCACCGTTTTAAATCTCAAAATTATCCCGAATCCATTTAAGGATACCGTGCATACCTGGTATAGCATTGCACCCAATATTGCCATGCACGTAATACAAAGCAATTGCGCAACTACTAAGGTTATAGCAGATCATATTTGTTTCAGCGTATCATCGGTACCCAAATTTGCTGAGATGCTGAAAGCAAAAAACATTTCCTATTGCAACTGGAAACAAGTGCCGGGCCAGATAGAACATCGTGTTGATGGCGTGTCTCAGCTTTACATCCAGGATCCGGACGGTTACTGGATCGAGATAAACGACGCTAAATAGCCATAACTGCTTATAATTCTAACAGTTTCATCAGGCAACAATTTCGCTGGGAAGCCTTATTATTATATTTTAACAGACGTGTTATGATATAACGAATTTGTGCGTCTCGTGGATGAAATTATGCCAGATGAAGGGCTTTATCAACATACCTGTAACTTTTTGTTGCAAAAACTGCAAGCAATGTGGCGCAAGACCCATAATTGCATGGGTTGATACCATAAGGTATGTTGTGAAATGCCCTGCCGATAATTCTCATTACCAGACTAAGCCGGGTATCATCGATATAGATGATTGGAATTTTCACAACTCATCTTTATACGGTGATTAACAGCTAATTCTCCAATTAGCTGCCACCGCCTTTAAACCATAGGCGCTACTCATGGTCACATAAACAGAAATAACAACCTGTTACCATGAAAAAAGCAATTAACACTATACTTACCGATATAAACAACGTATTTGTAAAGGGCGATTCAAACAAAGTAGAGCAGGCAAGAATGTTCTTGCTGTTGGCTGTACCTGTCATGTCGTTATTGTACATATTTGGTCAGTTTCCTATTTATTAATCGGGTGCACTCAAAATAATTCTATTTTTGCGGCACAAACCCGATATGGAAAACTTAAAAGGAAAATTCGACAGCATTATATTTGATCTGGATGGCACACTTTGGGACAGTACAGAAACCATTAGTCGTGCATGGCAAACAGCTTTGGACCAGGCTCCTTTTATGGCAGGCGAGGTGATGAGCCGTGAGCGGGTAAAATCTATCACCGGGATGACCTATGACGCCATTTTCCAGAAATTATTTCCATCGCTTAGCGTTGAACAACGCAGCCAGGTACAACAACTTTGCTCAGTTGCCGAGTTGGATATCCTGCACAAACAAGGCGGCGAGCTTTATCCAAACCTTGCGGATACGTTAACTTACTTAGGCCAATTCTACAAGCTTTATATTGTAAGTAACTGCCAGAGCGGCTATATCGAATTGTTTTTAGATCTGCATAACATGCACCCGCATTTTCTTGCCCATCAATGTTTTGGCACCAAAGGAAACCCTAAGGCAGATAACATAAAAGACATTGTGAATGATCATAACCTGCAAGCACCTGTTTATATAGGTGATACTATGGGCGATTATGACGCTGCTGCAAAAGCCGGCGTTCCCTTCATTTTTGCGGCCTATGGTTTTGGGGCCGTTGAAACAGGTATGGTTGCAACTATCAACAAATTTGAGGAACTAAAAGAAATATTATAATCAAACTTTTAGGCAATAAGTAGGGTTTAAAATTTAAACTACTGTTGCTAAAAATGAATATTTCAAAGTTTTTGCATTCATGCCTGGTATTTGAAGATAAGGGGTATAAGATCTTATTCGATCCCGGTAAATTTACTTTTGCAGAAGGACTAATTAAACCGGATAGCTTTGCTGATGTTAACGCGATCATCATCACCCATATTCACCCCGATCATCTTGACGTAGATAACCTTAAAAAGATAGTTGCGAGCAGCCAAGCCCCCGTTTACACCAATGATGAAGTGGGCGAAGCATTGGCGGAAGAAGATATACCCTTCAACATCATCAAAGAAGGCACATTTGACCTGGGGCCGTTTAAATTACAAGCCTTCCCCGTGCAGCACGAACCATTGCTGGATAACCCGATCCCTCAAATGACCGGCTTTATCATCAACGATAAAGTTTTGCACCCGGTTGATTCTATGGAGACTAAACTTACCGAATTCAGAGATATTGACGTACTTATCATGGTTACAATGGCCCCCTTTGCCAACGAACTACGTATAGCAGGCTTTGCAGACCGCGTGAGGCCTAAAAGGATACTGCCTGTACATGATGGCTACGCTAAAGAATTCTTTTTGAAACAGCGCTACGAAAACTACAGGAAACATTTTGAAAAATCAGGTATTGAGTTTCACCCGGTGATTGAGATAGGCGATTGCATAAGCGTTTGACATATTCTAAGCACTTTTACTAATCTCTGGTTAACTAATCTCCAATCACTAAATAACCTTATCCTCTTTATCAAAATTCTCCATTACCAATACCGCCGCGCCTATCAACTCGGCGTCGAAGCCCAATGAGGATATCAGTAATTCCGTACCTGATGATAGTCGCGGGATACAATATTTGTGCAAGGCCTGTTGTATTGGTGCCATCAATATCTTACCAACCTTTGCTCCCCTACCGCTCAGCACAATGTTAGCAGGGTTCATAATATGAATGAGGATAGCCAACGCCTTGCCAATTTTGTAACCGGCTTCGGTAAGTAACTCAATGGCAAACTGGTCGCCCTGATTGGCAGCTTCCATTAATGCATCCCCTATCAGTTTCGATTGTCCATCCTGCATCTGTAAACTGGTAACGCGTCCTTTTTTTATCCCCTCCTCAGCCTTTTTGGCCACAACCAACATTGATGCTTCCGCTTCCAGGCACCCCCGCTTGCCGCACACGCAAAGCTCACCATCGTCTGACAACGGGATGTGACTTAACTCGCCCGCAAAGCCATTGTATCCCCTGAATATCTTACCATCGATGATCATACCCAAACCAATACCCCAGCCCAGGTTTATCACCATCACTTCCTGCTGTGAGCGGGCAATACCAAATTTTTGTTCGGCCAGTGCAATCAAACTGGAATCGTTGTCTATGTATGTGGTAATACCCGTAGCGCGTTCTATGTATTTGCTCAGGCTTTCGCCGCCTGCATCAAGATAGGTATAGTTTATACCCTCTATTGCGTTGATAAAGCCCGGCATACCTATGCCTATCCCCGCAATTTTATCTTTAGCTACACCGGTTTCCGCTATGTATTTATTAAGCTGGTTTATCAGCTGCGAAAGAGCTTCATCGTTATTATGAAGTTTTAACTCCACCGTTGCCATATCGGCAATTGGGCTGTTGTTGAGATCAAGCATTTGTATCCGGGCGGATAGCTGGTCCATAGCTACGGCTAATATGAACATAGCATTCGCGTTAATGGCGTACATCAACGGGCGGCGGCCACCGCTTGATGGCGCATAACCCTGTTCAACCACAAAGCCTTCTTTTATCAGCTCGTTTATAGCCTTGGCTATTGATGGGATACTTTTATCAAAAAGCTGGCTTAAACCGGCGCAGGACATCGCTTTATCAAAATACAATCGCTTAATGATCATATTTTTTAACCAGCTACTTTTAACACCTGTGCTCTTAATTTCCATGGAGTAATTTGGATACTTTAAATAGTTTCACCGGAAACCGCTGTTTAAAATTAGCATTTTTTCAGAACACAGCAATAAGTGATAAAACTTTTTAAATTATGCAAAAAACCAAAAGTCACCCTTGGTAGGTGGCTTTATAGTGATGGAAGATGTCTAATTTGACAACAAGTTTTGGCATTTCCACATTAAAGGGACATTTCTTTATCTTCGTCGCTTTACTGGATCTTCATGAGGAAAGTTTTACTGCTTTTGATCTTCTCATTATCTATTACGCACCTATTGGCGCAGGGAAAAATATCCGGCCTTGTCATTGACAGTGCAACACGTATCCCGATCAGCAATGTAGTGGTTAAGCTTGACAACGGCCAGGCCGATGTTACAGATGATGCAGGCAGGTTTTTCTTTAAGATCGTTACCGGTAAAAAACTGGTTGTTAGTGCAGTTGGATATCGGACACAGGTACTCGATCTATCAGCGTTGAGGAATAATGTTACTATACTGATGGCGCCTCAGCAAACTCAATTGCAGGACGTCACGATCACTACACATACTTTTAACCCTTACAAGGCAATCAGTGAGATGGATATTAAACTACGCGGCGTGTCTAACTCTCAGGAAGTATTAAGGATAGTACCCGGCTTATTTATCGGGCAGCACCAGGGAGGAGGAAAAGCCGAACAAATATTTTTGCGGGGTTTTGATAACGACCACGGCACAGACATCAACATGAGTGTTGATGGTATGCCTATTAATATGGTGTCACAGGCACACGGGCAAGGGTATGCAGATAGCCACTTCATTATCCCCGAAACAATAGAAAGCACTACCTATAAAAAAGGCATGTATGATGCCGATAAAGGTGATCTTGCTGTAACAGGTTGGGTAAATTTCAATACAGCAAATGCAATTAGCGGCAATACCATTAAAGCAGAAGCCGGGCAATTTGATACATATCGATTATTAGGCATGGTTAATTTATTAAACGATAATGCTAAATCGAAAGGACAATCCTGGTACGCCGCTTCAGAATATCGTTACAGCAACAGTTATTTTGACAATCCACAGCATTTTAACCGCTTTAATTTTTTTACCAAATATCATGGCCGCTTAAATGCGAATAGTATCCTTACGCTTAGCGCTTCAACCATGTACAGTAAATGGAAGGCATCCGGCCAAATACCGGAGAGCGCGGTAGATGAGGGCATCATCGGTTTTTACGGTGCGATAGATCCAAATGAAGGCGGCGTAACCTCGCGCACCAACGTAAACGCCCAATTACTTACCACACTGGGAAACAATGATCTGCTAAAAAATCAACTTTATTACTCCCGTTATAAATTTGATCTGCATACCAACTTTACTTTTTATCTTGTTGATACCGTTAATGGTGATGAGATACGTCAACGAGAGGCGCGTAACTTATTTGGCTATAACGGGAGTTATCTGCACGAAAGCTATATTGGTGGCACCAAGCTTACCTCAGAATTTGGAATTAACGCACGTTTGGATGCTACAAAAGGTTCAGAACTTTCTCATACGGTAAATAACTTTACGCTGCTTGATACCCTAAAGCTGGGCGACATTACTGAAACAAGCGCAGGCGCGTATCTAAGCGAAACATTTCAATTCACATCAAAATTCAGTTTAAACGCCGGATTGCGGTTCGATCAATTCTTTTACCGTTACAACAACAAGTTACCAAGTGATAGTACACTTAATGGGGCGGGTATTTATAAAGCCACCAATAACATAATCAGCCCTAAACTAAACTTCTATTATCAGGCTATTGATAAAGCGCAATTTTACCTGTTTTTAGGCAAAGGATTCCATTCAAATGACACACGGGTTGTAGTAGCCGAAAAGGGACTGCAAACCCTGCCTGCTGCTTACGGAGCTGATTTAGGAAGCATTATAAAGCCAACCAAAAATCTGCTTTTTAATGCCGCAATATGGTATAGTTACCTGCAAAAAGAATTCGTCTATGCCGGCGACGGCGGTTCAGTTGAATTTAGCGGAAGAACCCGGCGTGTGGGTATTGATTTGTCCGGTCGTTATCAACCTCTATCATTTGTTTATCTTGATGCAGATGTTAACTACGCCCATGGCCGTGCTATCGATGACCCTGCCGGGCAAAACTATATTCCGTTGGCCCCGGTGTGGAGCAGCACAGGTGGTGTTACCTACATATTTAAAGATGGCTTTAACGGTAGTTTGCGTTACCGGTGGCTGGGCAACAGGGCGGCCAATGAGGATTATAGCTTAAAGGCTGAAGGCTACTTTGTTAACGATCTCGTTCTCAATTACACTAAACGCAGGTATGAGATCGGGATTACGATAAACAACCTGTTCAATGTAAAATGGAAAGAGACCCAGTTTGAGACAGAAACCCGCTTAAAAGGCCAGATGCCGATAAATAACATAGCCTTTACGGCCGGCACTAAGTTTTTTGCGGTAGCCCACTTAAGCTATAATTTCTGATTGGAAATAAACCCATCTGTCTTGCAACCTTTAACGTTCGATTTGATAGCTGGCTGAGGCATATATTCGCATTATGCTAATTGCCTGCATCCATACGCATTTGCAGCAGGTAAGGCTTAAAGCCAAACTTTTCGTACGCCTTTATTGCCGGGGCATTCTCGCTGTATACCTCCAGTCGCAGTTCAGATACATTGTGAGATTTGGCCCAATTTTTCAACGCATCAATTATCAATCTATTGATTCCTTTACCCCTGTACTCGGGCAGCACATACATAAAACCCAGGTAGGCTTCGTGCGGGTGACGTAGATACGGTTTCGATTCGTTGATGCGGGCATAACCGCTGGCGATAACCTCTCCGTTTGATTCTGCTACAACCAGGTATGCATCCGATGAGGTGAGCAGCCAATCCAGATCATAATATTGTTGCGGGCCAGGTTTCATCTCCGGCGTAAAAGTACGCTCAGCTTCCACTACCCCCTGCTCAAATCGCAACAAGACGGGTTTGTCCGCAAACGCAGCTTTACGGATGATGGGGGAATCATTTTCTTTGTAGGCAGCAGGTGTCCATTCGGTGCGGATCATAGTTGCTAATTTAAAGGATAAACGGTAAAGTAAAATTTATTAGTGCATTCAAACAATCCCCGCCTAAACTGTTATTGCTTAAATCTCTATAATTGCAATTACTATGCGTTTACTTTCCGTTTTAATCCTTATTGTGTTATGTTCTTTCAGATCTGTCCTTGTTGATGAGGTGAGCGATGCCAACCGCATCTGTGGCAAATGGGAATCGAGCGGAAAAGACCTGGTTGTTGAGGTATACCCTTACAAAAACACCTTTAGGGCTAAAATGATACGCTTTACCGGCGGCGTTACTAAAGACAAACCTATGGAAAGCATAACCGATAAAAAAAACTCTGATCCGGCATTACGCAACCGCAAAGTTTTAGGTCTTGATGTAGTTGAAGGGCTTACTTACAACTCTAAAACAAAATCATGGGAAGGCGGCCGCATTTACGAAGTGCAAAGCGGTAAATACTGGAGCGCTGCGGCTACTTTAGATGGCGATAACACTTTGAAAGTTAAAGGGTATTGGAAAGTTAAACTACTCGGAAAAACCATGACCTTTCATAGAATTTAAGCTTAACCTTAATTGGCATTGGTATTGCCTTTATAGTACGTACTAAAGACAATACCATGACAAAACGCTTTTTATCGATTTTTTGCATCATAATGTTGTACAGCAGTACAAATTATAGTACACCAAACAACAAAGCAGTAGAAGATATGGTGTGCGGGAAATGGCAACTGGTTGACGACGCGCTTACAGTGCAGGTCTATCGGGAGGGTTCTGAATTTAGGGCGAAGATCATCTCATTTGATGACCACGATGATACCAAACCGATGGAATACTGGACAGATGACCTTAATCCTAATCCCGCTCTGCGCAGCCGCAAAATTTTGGGCATGAACGTGGTAGAAAAGCTTACTTACAACCCAACAACAAACACTTGGGAAGACGGCATTATATACGATGCCAAACACGGCCGCCATTGGAACTCCTCAGCTTATTTGACAAAGGATGGCTTTCTTAAAGTTAAAGGTTACTGGCATGTTAAATTTATCGGTAAAACTCTGACTTTTAAGAGAGTATAGTCAATAGATCAAGAAATTTTTTTCTTTAAAGTTTGGATTGTAACATTCTTGTTTCATATATTTATGTCACACCAATGTCATCAGATAATTATGTTGAAGACCTTCCAAATTTCGTTAATCACAGTACTGCTTACTGGGTTAACTTGTACCGCAGGCAATGTGCACAGCGATGAGGTAATTTGTGGTAAATGGATTTCAGAGGACAAAGATCTGATAATTCAAGTCTCGAAAGATAACCTTGAATATCATGCAAAAATAGTTTGGTTTGATGACCGTGACGAAAGTATGCAGCTTGATGACCACTTTGACAGGCTGAACCCAGACCCAACACTACGTAACCGTAAGATCGTTGGGATGGAGGTTTTGGAAAAACTTCAATACGCTCCTAACACTAATACGTGGGAAAACGGTGTTATTTATGATGCCAAACATGGCCGCCTCTGGAACTCATGTGCTTACATCAACAGCAAAGGCGAGTTGAAGGTTAAAGGCTATTGGCACTTCAAATTTATTGGCAAAACGCTCACCTTTAAAAGGGTATAAAAAAACGGCGCCTTTTTTAAAAAAGCGCCGTCATTATATAAATCAATCAAAAACTTATTGTTTCATGAACTCGCCATTAGCAACAAGTTCAACTTCGTCGCTAAGCATTGGTGAGCCGTATTTGCTGCCAAAGCCAAAATCAGAACGTTTGATAGTACCGGTGATCTTGAAACCTGCATCAGGGCCTTTGGTCATTGGGTTAGTAATGGTACCGCGGTAAACTACATCTAAAGTTACCGGTTTGGTTACGCCATGTAAGGTTAAGTTACCGGTAACTTTGTATTTGTTAGTACCGTTTGGCTTAACTGAAGTGCTAACGAAGTTTAACGTTGGGAATTTTTCAACATCAAAAAACTCAGCACCTTTAAGGTGGCCATCACGCCTTTCGTTGTCTGTATCAACTGTAGCAGTTTTTGCAGAGAAAGTATATTTCGCATCGCTGAAATCAGGTTTTGCGGCAACGATAGTTGCATCAAAATCTTTGAATTTGCCATCAACATCAGACACTGCTAAGTGAGTGATAGAGAATTTTACTTGTGAGTGCGCCTTGTCAACCGTCCAGGTGCTTTGCGCAGATGCTGCCGTTGCTAAAAAAGCAACAGTGATTAGGGTGAAGATCTTTTTCATTTTGTTTTTTCTGAGTTTAATTGAGACAAATGTATAAAAGGTTTTTATAAAAGATGTTTAAACATCCTTTTTTTTAAATGTGTATGACAATTCAATGCTGAGAGAAAAACTCATCAACCCGCTTGTTAAACGCTGCAGCATGTTCTACCAAGGTACCATGGCCCGAGTTTTTCACTATCCAAAGCTTTGAGCCTTTGATGTTTTTCTGGATGTAGCGGGTGTGGCTATCACTTATCGCGTCATGGTCGCCGGCAATGATAAAAGCCGGACAGGTTATTTTGTGCAGATCTGCTGCGGTTAGGTTAGGTTGCTCCCAATCAAGCAGGAACATTTTCCAGCGATTTTTATCTGCTGTGGTTTTCCATACCCGGTTCTTGTTTTCCTCGTAATATTTTTTACCGCTCGCCCAGCCCTTTGGGTCGGCAAATGAGCTGGCATCAGGGGTAACGTTGGCACCGGTTGCAGCGAATGCTATAACTTTACTGGGGTGATGTATAGCCATCATGATGGCATTTATACCACCATCACTCCATCCTAAAACATAGGCTTTTTGAATATGCATCTGATCGAGCAGGACGGTAAAATCATCAGCCATTTGCTCAAAGCTGATCTTTGGGTTTGGATCAATGGATTTGCCTTGCGAACGACTATCAACCAATATAACCCTATACTTCTTAGCAAAATAGGCTACATTCTCGCTAAAGGCACTCATGTCGCCGCCATTGCCATGGGTCATTAGTAGTGGTTTGCCCTGGCCGTATTCTTCTACGTAAAGTTTGATGCCATTAACCTGGTAATACTTACCGGCGGCGGGATTGCTCCCATAAGGTATTTTTTGGCCGTAGCCCAATACAGCTAATAATTGCGGGATAATGCCCATCAGTAACAAACGTTTAAGGCGCATGACATTTTTTGTGAAAGATAATGATATTCCTTATTTGCAAAAAGCCCTTATGAGTGTTTACGTTTACAACAATGAACACCGTGAACGCTTGTGAACGCTGACATTATTTTGTCAGGAAAAATTTATAAAAACATTGTTACCCTATTTTCTCCCACTTTCCGCTATCAAGGCTGCGGTAAATGGCATCTATTACCTTCATATCCTTTTCGCCTTCTTCGCCGGGTACACGGCTGGTTTTATTGAGGCGCACGCAGGTGGCAAAGTCGTCCATCTGGGCAGCCTGCTGGTTTATGTTGGGCAAGTTCATAGGTTTGCCGTTAATATGGCCGTCGATACCATCATAACCGTATGCGGGTTCTACATCAAACTTGCCTTTCTCGGTTGTTACTCTTAAATAGCCCCAGTTATTATTATAGCTTGATTTGCCGGTCACCTTTTGCCCGCCCGGAAATTTTAGTTCCCAAAAAATGGTTTCATCTACCTCTTTAAACAACTCAGGTTTTGTTTTTTCCTGAGTGGCTTTAACGGCTATGGGCTCCTGGCCCAAAGTGTATCTGGCGGCTTGTATGGCATAAATACCCATGTCCATTAAACCTCCGCCACCGGCCAGGGCTTTTTTTAAGCGCCATGCGTTAGGGTCGCCGGTGTAAACAAAACCGTTGCCCGTGTCAATTACGGTTACCTTTCCTAACACATTCTTTTGGCCAAGGCGCATGGCTTCCATGTTATGCGGTTCAAAATGCAAACGGTAGCCAATTGAAAGCAACCGGTTGGTTTTTTTGCAAGCGGCGATCATTTCACGGCAATCTGCAGCATTTAGCGCCATCGGTTTCTCGCATATTACATGCTTGCCCGCCTTGGCGGCGCGTATGGTGTACTCTTTATGCATAGATACCGGCAGCACAACGTAAACAATATCGATGTCCGGATTTTTGGCTATCTCATCAAAATTTTGATAGTTGTAAATGTTCTTTTGCGGGATGTTGTATTTTTTCGACCATTCTTCGGCCTTTGAAGGTGTACCGGTAACAATGCCTGCCAGGTAGCAATTTTGCGTTTGCTGAAGTGCCGGGGCCAGTTGTCCGCCTCCGTACCCACCCAAGCCCACCAAAGCGATGCCCAGTTTTTTAACCGGTGATGCACCGGCAGCAGCTAACAACGCCGGACTGATAGCCAGCGCCCCCGCCATTATGGAACCATTACGTATAAAATCTCTTCTTGATGTGTTTACTCCTGGTTTCATAATGCTTTTGTTTTAATGTTTATCGTTTAATCAAACCCTTTTTTGTATTGCTTTACCGCGTTTACAATCGAGCGAGCAATGGCATTCTGTCCTTCGGCGGAATTGAGGTATTTTTCATCTGCCGGGTTGTTAATAAAGCCTGTTTCTAAAAGCAAGCCCGGCATCCCGCTTTGTTGTAAAACCAGTACTCCCTGTTCTTTAACTCCCAAACTGCGGCGGCCATCTTTCTCTTTGATCTGCGTATTTAAAAGATTACCAAAGTGGATACTCTGTTTCCTGTAGCGCTGTTGAAAAGCACTCATGATAATGGCATTCACTGCAGCATCCTCGCTATAACCGTTATACTTCTTTTTGTAATCCTTCTCAATAAATATAGAGGCATTCTCACGCAGTGCCTCCATTTGCTCCTGTTTACGATGGTAACCATAAACCAGTAATAAAACGCCGCGGTGGGTACCTTTTTTCTCCGGCGATGAGTTACAGTGTATAGATATGAACAAATTTGCATGGTTATCGTTTGCGATATCTGCACGTTTATGTAGTTCAATAAACTTATCGGTACTGCGGGTCATGATCACATCAACGGCCGGCATCTCATCATTAAGCATATTTTTAAGCCTCTTCCCTATTTCAAGCGCCACAGTTTTTTCTTTTGAAAAAGTACCATGCGAACCAGGGTCTTTGCCGCCATGGCCGGGGTCAATTACAATAGTTTTAAATTTATAAGTGGAGTGCGCAGTTTCGGCAGTTTTTTTGCTTTTGCCTTGAGCAGCGACATACTGATCATTTACGATTAATAAAAATGCAATAAAAGCGAAGGTTGTTGTTAAGTGCCTGTTTAACATGCCGCAAAGGTATACGGATTAAACTAAAACAAGTGGTTATTTGTGAAATTGGTAATAGTGAAAATGCGCAATAGTTAATTTTTTTATAAACAATTGCAACCCCGGGTTAAACGCTTCCGTAATAAATAAAACTAAGCAACCTGTCACTGAAATTGATTTGAAAGGGTATTTTATGAACGACTATTTTACATCACCGACAGCGATTTTTTTCTACTTCTTAGTGGCAGGCTCAACATTGGTTTATTTTATACTATTGTTTGATAAAAAGAACAGGCAAAAGTTAAGTAAGATTTTGGTAGAGGCGCAAGGCACCCAGCCTATGCTGATGAAAAAAGCTGCAGAACATAAAATGCGCGCGTTAAAGGCAGCCGTGAATGATCGCCGGTTTGACCACAGCCAGGTTGAGAAACAGTTGGATAAGCTTGTTGCAGATTACGATAAAGGCCTTATCTCTTTACCTGATTACTGCCATAGTTTGAACCACCTTATCGCCATGACGGCGTAAGTTAGCGTTAGAGATTTGTGATCAGAGATCAGGTTTTAGAGATCTTGAAAGAATAGCGGAACTTAACGACACCAAAAAATCGGCCTTCGTTAAAGGCGGCAAGCATATGCACTGCTGTAGGAGAGACTTAAAACCATTTTGCGGCAGCCGCGACTTTTCTCTGGTTACTATCTTTGAGAGAAAAGAAAGTAACATCCACTGATGATAACTTACTTCACTTACATTCTTTACGGAGAACTACCTATGAGATTGCCGCGCTATCGCTCGCAATTGTAAAGGTCAATTAATTCGGTAACAGAGTTAGCTTTAAAGAATAAAGCAATATTGTTATGCGGAACATTAATAATGACCTTACGTTAAAGCGGAATTATCTGAGCAAATACCGTTTTCTGATCAGCGAATACGAGCAGGTCAAACGCAGGGAACATCCTGTTTATCGCTTTGCCAGGGATTTCTATTTGGCCCATGATACCGATGCCCGAGCGTTTTTGAAATACTACAATCTGTTCAAACAATCAGGCAATGAGCTTGATCTGCTCCCGCAGAAGCGCGGGCCGAAGTACGGCAGTCGCAGGCCTTCTCCGGTTGAGGAACAGCAAGTGCTCGAATTGCGGGATAAAGGCTGCAATAAGTTCGAGATCAACAGCCAGCTCAGGCAGAAATCCAATACCTTTACACCATCGCCATCAGGTATTTACAATATTCTGAAGCGCAATGGGCGTAACCGTTTAAAACCGGTTGACAGGGAAATCAAACAAAAGATCGTCAAGGAGCGCATGGGCCAGTTAGGACATATCGATTGCCATCATTTAAGTAAAAGCGTTATACGCGGACAAAACAGAAAGCTGTACCTGCTTTGCGTACTGGATGACTACAGCCGCCTGGCATGGGCACAGGTGATGACAGATATCACAGCACTCACTACGATGTTCACCGCAATGCATTGCATGCAGGCGCTCAAACGGGAGTTCGGCATCCAGATGGAGGAGATCATTGCAGACAACGGCCCGGAGTTCGGAACGGCTGTAAGTCAAAACAAAATGAACCACCCTTTTGAGCGTATGCTGGTCGAAACAGGTATCAAAAGAAGATATATGAAACCCTACCGGCCGCAAACTAACGGCAAGGTTGAACGCTTCTGGCGGACGCTCAAAGAGGACCTGATCGAAGATACAGACTTCGATAGCCTCCAGGAGCTGGAAGATGAACTGCTTAAATACCTCGTGTACTATAACTGGGAAAGACCTCATCAGGGTATCGGTGGAAAGAAACCTATTGATATGGCTACCCTAAACAACAAAAAATAATACCTAATTCTGTTACCGAATTACCTAACCCTTACAACAATGACATGGTGTTAGAGAAAATTTATAATTCCTATTTCTTTTCTTTGTTTGTTTGCATAGATGAACAAAGAAAATACTCACCTCACCATAGTAACTACGGCCGATGGTTCAAAAACCATTCACAACGCGATAGTTGGTGAAAACTACCATTCTAAGCATGGCGCATTACAGGAAAGCCGGCATGTATTCCTTAAATCGGGATTGCAACATTTCCTGGATAAAAATCCTTCGGGCGAGGTATCTGTATTAGAAGTTGGTTTCGGCACGGGGTTAAATTTCCTGCTCACTGCCGATTACTGTTCAGAACAAAATATCAAGCTCCGTTATACCGGCATAGAGGCCTATCCGCTTACGCCTGACATGATAGCCGAAACGGGCTATGAAAATTTTGTGGCACCGGCTACCTGGGAAAATTTCATAAGCGATTATCCGGCAGCTTTGGCCGCCCCAAGTCAACTTTTGGAAAACATTGAACTGGAGATAGCAGTAACACAATTGACGAATTTTTCATCAGGTAAAACTTTTGATGTGATCTACTTTGACGCCTTTGCTGCTATCCACCAGCCCGAAATGTGGACGGATGAGGCTATAGCGCATACTTTTAAATTTTTAAAGCCGGGCGGCGTGTTTGTTACCTATGCCATAACCGGCAATTTAAAGCGAAGCATCAAAGCATTAGGATTAAAGGTGGAGAAAGCGCCCGGCGCACCCGGCAAACGCGAGATGCTCCGCGCTGTCGCGAGTGTGCAGTAGCCAGTGAGCAGTTTTCAGCTTTGTTTGGTTAGCTGTGGAGGGTACGCTACACACGTCCTTCTCCGCAACTAACTATTAGTGAGCTGTAACTCCACTTCGTTATACTTTATTACCAGTCACTATCTGCAAACTACTCACTGATAACTGCCAACTGAATAAGTATCTTTGTGTAAACACAAAATATTATGGCTTTAACAGCACCAGTTGCATCACATAACGCAAGCGGCGCATTTGAGCGCCTGCTTACCATCATGGACGACCTGCGCACCAATTGCCCCTGGGACAAGAAACAAACCCTGGAGAGCCTGCGCCACCTCACCATAGAGGAGACTTACGAACTATCAGACGCCATCCTGGCCGCCGACATGACGGAGATAAAAAAAGAGCTTGGCGATATTATGCTGCACATGGTTTTCTATGCAAGGATCGCGTCTGAAACCAAAGACTTTGATATTACCGATGTGTTGAACAGCATTTGCGATAAACTGATAAACCGCCATCCGCATATTTACAGCGATACGCATGTGAACGATGAGGCAGACGTTAAACGCAACTGGGAACAGATAAAGCTAAAGGAAGGCAATAAATCGGTTTTGGGTGGTGTACCGGCATCGTTACCTGCGCTGGTAAAGGCATCGCGCATACAGGAAAAAGCGCGTGGCGTAGGCTTCGACTGGGAAAATAAAGACCAGGTTTGGGATAAGGTTGAAGAAGAACTGCAGGAATTTAAAGACGAATTTAACGTTAACGACGAAAGCCTTATAGATAAAGAAAAGGCAGAAGGTGAGTTTGGCGACCTGCTGTTCTCACTCATCAATTACGCACGCTTCATCAATATCAACCCTGAAGATGCCCTTGAAAAAACCAACCGTAAATTCATTAAACGCTTTCAATATCTCGAAGAAAAAGCCCGCGAGCATGGCAAGAACCTGCACGATATGAATCTTGCCGAAATGGACGTTTTTTGGGAAGAGGCAAAAAAAGTTTAAACGTTTGTTTTTTGTTGTAGCGTTTTCAATTTCAATAACGTAATCCAATTTGTAAATCAGTTCATATGAAAAGATTAAGATACTTGATACCAGTTTTACTGGGTGTGGCCTTAACATCAAGCTGTTTAAAGGGTAATGATCAACCTGTTACTCCTAACCCTGAAGGTGCTTTCAGCGGCGAGTTCAGGCTGATAAGCAGGAAGCCGGGACAAACAAAAATTGATACCGCTAAATGCAACATCTCATTGTCGTTAACACAAGCAACGGCATCTTACTCGGTTGGCGGCGACACTTCGAAGATTCATGCAGCCAGCAAAGGTTTATATGGCATAAACGGACAAGGCATCGGCTTTGCCGATAAATCGGTACCTGCAAATTTAGCTACTACCAATGCGCCCATCATTAACGGCAAGGCACATTTACATGGCACTTATTTATTTGTTTATAACGGCAGCGTTTTGCAGATGAAAACCATTATTGGCGATTCGCTGGCATTTGAATACGATCTTAAAAAGATAAACTAAGCTATACGTAGCATACATAACTGCTATTGCACTATTTTTTGAGGCGGCTGTAACGTTTGGGAATTGGAGGCGTACTGTATATTGGCAACTAAGCAGTGTTACAATTAAATGCATTTACTTCACCGCATTACTGAGGAAGAGATCGTCAGTAAATGTAAATCTGGCAGTATTAAACACCAGGAGCTCTTATACAAGCAGTTCTATGGCTACGCTATGGGTGTAAGTATGCGATATAGCCTAAACGAAGACGATGCATTAGAGGTAGTGAACGATGCTTTTATAAAGATATTTAATAACATAAAAACCTATAATACTGATAAACCTTTTAGGGCCTGGCTGCGCACCATTGTGGTAAACACAGCAATTGACAGGCGGCGTAAGGAGCTAAAGCACCAGGCCAATACAGATATTGAAGATGCTTACGAGGTTGGCCATAATGCCACCGCTGTTGAAAGCTTAAATGCACAGGATATATTAAAGCTGATGAAGCAATTGCCGCAGATACAGCTTACAATTTTTAACATGTACGAAATAGATGGATATAACCATGATGAGATAGGGCAGATATTAAATTTGCCGGCAAGCTCGTCACGGGTGTACCTGAGCAGGGCGAAGGAAAAGCTCAGGCATCTTTTAACAATCGAATCACGTAACCATGGATGAGCAGTTTGACGACAACAGACTAACCAACCGCATACGGGAAGTGTTCGATAATTACGAGCACCCGTCTGCAGATCATGGTTGGGAACAATTCAGGAAAAAATACCCTGCTGAGGGTAAAGACCGCAAAGTAGCTATGCTTTGGTGGAGCAGTGCTGCAGCTATAATTTTGCTGATGCTTGGCGTTGGCCTTTGGTTTAAAACGCAGGATAAAACACAGCAAAATAACATCGTTTTAAAACCGGCTGCTAAACCACTTGCAAAAGATTCGTCAACAAATGCTGTTCAGCCTATACAAATCCCTGCGGTGGCCAGCGCGGAAACACCGACGAAAAAATCTAATAAAAAGCCATATCAAAGTCCGTACGTGCATTCCTTAGCTGCTGCACCGGTTATGGCCTACCAGGTTAGGCCTTACAAGGAAGCTTCACCGTTATTTAATGCAGAACAGCCTGTTAAAGCTACTGAACCCGAAAATAACCAGGCTACCAATACGCCTGTAAAGGATAACGGTATTGCATATGCAACTACTCCAATCGATACGGTTAAGGCGCAACAGGTACAGCAGCCGCAGCTTGCACAAACAACCAAACCGACGGAGAGTGTAAACCAACAACCGCAGCAAACCACTATCGCGGCCAATAAAGATACCAAGCGATCAGGCACCATCATGGATATGTTTGAGCGTGAAAAACGCACGCAAACCGCACAAAGGCAACCAACAGATAAGGGAGATAAAAAAGTTACTTTCAGCGTATTTGCTACCACCTATTTTAATTATGCCGAAGGCAGTACCAACCAGGTTAATGCAGGCGCAGGCTTTGCGTCTGATTTCAGGCTGACCAAAAAGCTTAAGCTATCAACAGGTGTAGCATTGGCGCAAAACTCACTTAACTACGGCTCTGCCAATACTGCGCCGCAGGCAGCATTTGCTGTGGCTGCTAAAGCCCCTGTATTAAGGCAAGAAGGTTTCTTTGCCATGTCTGCAGCTTTGCCGGTATTCCGCAATTACAATGTGAGTATGCTGGGTATTGATGTACCTATAAACTTGAAATATGAATTTAATCCGGATAAAACAGACGCATTTATCTCTGCAGGTTTAAGCTCAGGAACGTTCTTTAATGAGAATTATACTTATCGCTATACTTACAGTAATGGTACTGTATCTAATGCAGCAGATGCCGGGCAAGACCAAAGCCAGTCGGTACGCGGCAACAGTAATTTCTATTTTGGTAGGCTGCTCAACCTATCATTCGGTGTAGGTTACCCGGTAGGCACCAACAGGCTGATAGTTGAGCCGTTTGTAAAATATCCGCTCGGCGGTTTAGGTGCGCAGGATATTCGATTTGGATCGGGCGGTGTTAACCTAAAATTCAGCTTTAAAGGCGGCAGGAGATAAATACGTAATAGGGCAAAGTTTACTTAAATCGTATTGCCTTAACCGGTGTAATGCGCGTAACCAGCGTTGATGGGATGATCAAAACCAGCAGGCAAATAACCAATGTGCCTGCATTAAGCAGAATTACATCCATCCACCGCAATTGTATCGGGATAAATGTCATGTAGTAAGACGATTGGTCGAGCTTTAAGAAGTGGGTACTCTCCTGGAAAAGCGCCAAACCGACTCCAAAGGCATTGCCCAGGAGCAACCCCGACCCTATAAGCCAGGCAGCATTATACAAAAACACTTTTTGAATAAGCCAGTTTGACGCACCCAAGGCCTTAAACATACCAATCATTGATGTTCGCTCCAATATCATGATGAGTAAGGCAGATATCATATTGATCACGGCTACAATGGTCATCAATACCAGCATCACCACAGTATTAACGTCAAGCATGTTCAGCCACTCAAATATAGTTGGATAGTTATCTAAAACAGTGTAAGATTTAAGCGTGATAGGTATGCGACTGTCAACAGCTTCTGCAGCAACGGCGATGTCGCCAAAATCCTTAAGTCGAACTTCATAACCGCCAATCTCCCCTTTTGTCCAGTTATTAAGGCGGCGCACCAGGTTAAGATCGCCTATCACGAAGGTTTTATCTACTTCCTCCACCCCTACATCAAATACGCCCACAATCTTCAGTTTACGTTTGCGCACCGGCTCCTGCACAAAATACATCCACAGGTCGTCGCCTGCTTTAAGTTTGAGGCGATTGGCAGTAGTTTGCGATATCATGATCTGCTTCATCGCTTCGGCAGAGTCTGCAAAGTTCATCACCTTGCCGGCCAACAGGTTACTTTTCAAAAAATTCCAGTTGTAGGTGCTGTCTACCCCTTTCAAGATAACGCCTTCTATCTCGTTATTTGCTTTGATGATGCCGGGTTTGGTTGCATAGGGGTGCACATCGCTAACCAGATCAACCGACTTGATGCCCTTTACATATACAGCGCTATCAACAAATGCCGACCGCTCATATGATACATTGTTGTCAGTTTTAACCACTTGCATATCGCCTGCAAAACCCCTAACCTTTTCCCGTATTTCTTGTTTAAAACCACGGATGATCGCAATAGAAAGTATCATTACACCAAGGCCCAGCATAATGCCGATAATGGCAATACGCACAATGAGCTTTGAGAATGTGCGTTTACTTTTAAAAGTTATGCGGTTTGATATAAATGCGGCGAAATTCAATGTAGAATGTTTTTGTACCTTCGCAAAGATGCGTTTTTACACGTAACATACTGCCATTAAATTTGCTTTAAAAATCAGCTATGAAAGGCATAAAAATATACGCGCTCCTATTAACTGCTACCATGCTCACCTGCAGTTGCGACGATTTTGCACAGGTAAAAAATGCCCCGGGCAAAAGCGAAGCAACAAGCGTTAAAAAGGTTACCAACCCCATACTACCCGCGGCTGACCGTACCGAGCTTTACCTGCCCTATTTGAAAGGCCGTAAGGTAGGTATGCTTATCAACCAGACATCTATCATCGGCAGCAATAAAAAACCGCTGATAGACAGCCTGATCAAATTAGGTGTAGATGTAAAAAAGATCTACGGTCCCGAACATGGCTTTAGGGGTAACGCAAGCGATGGCGCTACGGTTAGTTCTACAAAAGACCCGGTTACTGGCCTGCCTGCCATATCGCTGTATGGCAAACACTTTAAACCAACCAAGGAAGACCTTGCCGGCATAGACCTGATGATATTTGATGTGCAGGACGTTGGTACACGCTTTTACACTTACATTTCTACCCTGCATTACGTTATGGAGGCCTGCGCCGAAAATAATATCGAATTGATGGTTTTAGACCGCCCAAATCCAAACGGAGTTTACGTTGACGGCCCGATATTAGACACAGCAAAATTCAGATCATTTGTAGGCATGCACCCGATCCCCATTCTCCATGGAATGACGATTGCCGAATATGCCCAGATGATAAATGGCGAGGGCTGGTTGAAAAACAAAGTACAGTGCAAGCTAAAAATAGTTAAGGCAGGCAACTATAACCGCAACATGGATTACACATTACCTGTAAATCCGTCGCCTAATTTAAACACACAGCAATCCATTTTACTTTATCCGCATATTTGCTTTTTTGAGGGTACAAAGCTAAGCCTTGGCCGTGGCACGTTGTTCCCGTTCCAGGTAATAGGAAGCCCGAAACTAAAGGATAAATATCATTTTTCGTTTAAGCCTGTGAGCATACCCGGCATGAGCGATAACCCGCCATTGAAAGATACTGTTTGCTATGGCCTCGATCTTAAAAATTACAATATGCAAACCATCCGCAAAAGCGGAAAACTTAATTTGGCATGGATAATTGAGATGTACAAGATCTACCCGGATAAGGAGCATTTCTTCACGGCCTACTTTAATAAACTGGCCGGCAATGCCGAGCTGAGGAAGCAGATAACCGATGGGAAAACCGAAGCGGAGATACGCCGGACCTGGGAACCGGGTTTAATTAAATTTAAAGCTACACGCAGTAAATACTTGTTATACAACTAAGCCATATACTACCGATATGAGAATTGTTTTTATGGGCACCCCTGCCTTCGCCGTTGCTTCTTTAGATGCCTTAACTACCGCTGGATGTGATGTTGTTGGTGTTGTAACCGCACCAGATAAACCTGCCGGTCGCGGACAGAAGGTAAGCGAATCTGCTGTGAAACAATATGCAGTGGCCAACGGCTTAAAAGTGTTGCAGCCAGAAAAACTGAAAAGCCCTGAATTTATTGCAGACTTAAAAGCGCTAAAAGCTGATTTACAAGTGGTTGTTGCCTTTAGGATGCTGCCCGAGGTGGTTTGGAATATGCCGCCAAAAGGAACTATTAATTTACACGCTTCATTACTACCGCAATATCGTGGCGCTGCGCCTATTAACTGGGCAATCATCAACGGCGAAAAAGAAACCGGGGTAACTACATTTTTCCTGAAACATGAAATAGATACCGGTGATGTGCTATTTACCGAAAAGGTAACGCTTACCGGCTCTGAAACAGCAGGCGAACTGCATGACCGCCTTATGAATAAAGGCGCAGGCTTATTGGTAAAAACTGTTAAAGCGGTTGAAAGTAACAAGTACAACGAGCATCCACAAGAGCAATTGGCGGCCGGTATTGATCTGAAACATGCCCCTAAGATTTTCAAAGATGATTGCCGGATAGATTTTAATCAGTCGGCAGAGCAGGTGTATAATCTTATCCGTGGCTTAAGTCCATCGCCGGTAGCATATACCATGTTAAACGATAAAGTTTTAAAGATCTACAATGCCAGCTATGAACAAGGTGAGCCGGGTATATCGGCAGGCGGCTTTGTCACCAATCATAAAAACAACTTAAAATTTGCCACCAAAGATGGTTTCATCAGCGTAACCGATGTACAACTCGAGGGCAAAAAGCGAATGAGCATTGAGGAGTTTTTACGTGGTGTGAGGTTGTAGGTTATAAGTAATACTTACTCACAGCTTTACATCCATATCGTATTTGCCGTTAAAAATCGACATGCTCTATTAAGCGATGCATGGGCAGAACGTTTGAGATTGTACATTACTGCAACAGTACAGAATAACCGGCATAAAATGCTTTGAATTAATCAATGCCAGATCATGTTCACATGCTTATCGGTCTTAATCCGGCGCAATCGATTTCTGATTTGATGCGATTGGTAAAAGGTGATTCGTCCGAATGGATCAACAAAGAAAGATTGACATCTTTTAAATTTCAATGGCAGGAAGGTTATGGGGCGTTTAGTTATAGCAAATCACAAATAGACAATGTTGTTAAATACATTATCAATCAGCAGGAACATCATAAAAAGGTTACTTTCTTAGAGGAATACATTAAGCTGCTTGACAACTTTGGTGTATCTTACGATGAGCGATATATCTTTAAGGAGCCTATTTAACTCTTTAGGGGTAGCTCCTATGGAGCAAAAATTCACTCCGGTATTTCTCTACAAAGCGGTAGCCTCTAACGAGGCATTCACGAAACGCTATATTGATCTGAATATAAAAGTTACCGTCCCATAGGAACCACCGCTTTGCAATTTTCTACAAAAGGGTAATCAATAACGAGACAACCCTGAAATTCTACATTTATTTGAAGATAAAAGTTACTGTCCCTTAGGAACAACCGCTTTGTAATTTTCTACAAAGGATAATCAATAACGAGGCAAATTCTATATTGATTTGAAAAAGACAGTCACTGTCCCATAGGGACAACCGCTTTGTAGCTACAAGCAACCAAGTTTTTTTGTCCCGTAGGGACTATCCAACAGCCGCTATGGCTTAACGAGCAACCTACTCACCCTGTAAATAAACACAAACATCAGCGAGGTGGCTATTGCCCCAAACGTATGCCACAAAAAGTGGGTACCAATGCTTAACGAGGTGTATTTATCATACACTCTGAAACCTATTGCGACACCAAATGATATAAGCGCGGCAAAAACCAGCCAACTGTTTTGCCAGCGCGTTTTCCAAAGCAACAACATCAGCGGTAAAACTATCATCAGCACCATAATGGTGTAGTTTAGGCTGATCATTAACTGAATATCGTATTTCGGTAAAAACCGCCTGATACCGAAGGTTAGCCCGAGAAAAACCACAAGTGCTATTATGCCTATATAATTTTTCCCGCTAAATTTTATCCAAAAATATACGCTTGAGATAAGACACAGTATGGCGATCGGTAGCCAATCCATCATGATGAAAACCGGCCAGCGCCGCAAGCCATGGTAGGTTGTACTTCCAATGCAGCCAATAAGAAGTAACCAGGTAGCCACACTTAAAAAAGCATATCGCCTATCAAATCCTTTCAATTTTATCAACCAATAAATACCCGGTATTAAAAACAGGGCTGACGATACCATGTTAAAGGGTTCCGGGAAAAAGTGATGGAGATCGGTCTCGGTATATATCAATCCTCCATCCGGCGGGTGTATTTGCATGGGCATTTTACAACTATTATGGTTATCAATTTAACGTCATAAAGTACAAACTGTTCGGCGGCAAATTATTAATAACCGTACTTTTACATTCCAGTAATAAGGCAATGACAGAACAAAATCAACGCATTTCAGCATTAAAGCAACAGATAGCGCCGCTACGCCAGCAATTGATCAATCACCCGTTGTATGACCACATTAACACGCTTGATGAATTGCATCTTTTTATGCAGCATCATGTTTTTGCGGTTTGGGATTTTATGTCGTTGTTAAAAGTTCTGCAACGTAACCTTACCTGCACCACCCTGCCGTGGATGCCGGTTGGTAACGCCAATACACGTTACCTCATCAACGAAATTGTTACCGGGGAAGAAAGCGATGTTGACCAGCACGGCAACCGTACCAGCCATTTTGAATTATATTTAAATGCCATGCAACAAGCCGGCTCAAATGCAGCTGGCATCGTATCGTTGTTTAAAGAATTAAGCATGCAGGCCGATATAAAAAAAGCGTTGAAAAGTGCTGATATGCCGCAAGCTGCCCGAATGTTTGTTGAACATACCTTTGACGTGGTAAACAATGCCAAAAGCCATGTACAGGCTGCCGTATTTACTTTCGGCAGGGAAGACCTGATCCCTGGTATATTCACCAGCATTGTAAAAAAGCTGAATAGCGAAACCGCAGGCAAGCTTGATATTTTTGTGTATTACCTGGAGCGCCACATCGAGGTTGACGGCGATCATCACTCTAACCTTGCCTATGAAATGACCGCCGAACTTTGCGGTACCGACGACACCAAATGGCAGGAAGCAACCATTGCTGTTGAGCAGGCCCTGCAAGCCCGCATTAACCTTTGGGATGGCATACTGGAAGGGATAAAGGCAAGTGTTGTGGAAACTATCTAAACTAAAAGAATAATCTTAACCCTATTTCTTTTCTCCACTACGTCAGCAAAAAAGCTTCGGGCGAAATCGGGCAGAAAGATGGTGGCCTGTGCGCGGTAAGGGCATAGCAATACTTGCCTGAAGCTATGGCTATGTGCGAACGAAGTGGCGGGAAGATTTTGCAGCCCGTGGTTCTGCCCGATTTGCGCGGGAGAGGCTGTGAGCGCAAAGAAGCATCTTTGCTGACTTGATCTTTTGCTTCTTTTGTATCAAGACAAAAGAAGTAGCCCCTGCGGCGATGAGCAGACTGACATTAATTTACAGCACAATCTTAGCGTGTGAGATGCCGAAATAAATTCGGCATGACGATTTCCGCCCCTTCTTTCTTACAACTTATTCAATTCATCAATCAGCGCTTTACTAATGCGGTTAAAATAGCGTTTAACGCCGTAGCCCATTACCCATTGTATCCCTTTGGTTGCATTGGTTAGGAAAACTTCGTCAGCCTCGTTCAATATCTCTGCATTGATCTGTGCTTCCATTACCGGGATGTTATTGTCCCGCGCAAGTTGTATCACCACCCGGCGCATTACGCCCTCAACGCAGCCTTCGCTTAAAGCCGGTGTGTATAAATGACTTTGGTACCATACAAATATGTTTGAGCTGCCAGCTTCGCATAAATTACTGCTATCGTTCAGCAGAAAAATATCATCCAAACGGTTCTGTTGTTTAAACAGCCCGGCCATTACGTAGATCAGCGAATTACATGTTTTGATGTTAGACAAGTAGTTAAAAGGCTTCTTCAACTCGCTGTAAACATCCATTATCAGGCCTTTATCGTTTAAGTAATAGCGTGGCTCATCCAGAGGTTGGATCTCCAGGCAATAGGCCATTTTGTTTTGCGATGGCGTATACAAGCCTTCAGCATCACGGAAAACTGTTAAACGTGCACGACCATGTTTTATCTTATTACGGCGCGCGAGCTCCTCTACTTTCTCTTTCAAGAACCAGGTGTCCGCTTGCGAATAGCCATCTATTTTTAGGGCCTTCATGCCCTTTTGTAAACGATCTGCATGCAGCTCAGGGAAGTTGAGCTTACCCTTCATGACACGCATACTTTCGAAAAGACCGTCGCCGTATCTAAAAGAGCGGTTAGCAACTGTAAACAACTTACTGTCCTCGGGTATCAATTCTCCGTTAAAATTTATCAAAACCGGCATAGGTACTCGGGTTGCGGAATTAGAACTGTTTGACAACTTTATTTATATGAACACTTTTTAACAGAAAAAATTACTTCTCGTGGGAATATTTGCTTTCAGAAACGGCTGATTTTATCTTTTGTTCGCACCGTGTTAAACTTCTTTTTCAGCACCTGCATATTTGCGCCATTTCTCCAGCACACCCTCAAAATCGGCAGGTAGGGGTGCTTCAAAATAGATGTTCGTTTTTTTCGACGGATGCACAAACCCAAGCGACTGCGCGTGCAATGCCTGCCTCGGCATTACCTCAAAACAGTTGTCTACAAACTGGCGGTATTTATTAAACACTGTTCCTTTCAGTATTTTGTCGCCGCCATACATGGCATCACTAAACAGCGGGTGGCCAATGTGTTTCATATGCGCACGGATCTGGTGGGTGCGGCCGGTTTCCAGTTTGCATTCTATCAGCGTAACATACCCCATACGCTCTAAAACCTTGTAATGCGTTACTGCCCATTTACCTTTCTCAGGATCATCATAGATAGACATTACGCGCCTATCGTTAATGCTGCGGCCAATATAACCGGTTACTGTGCCGTCTTCGGCAATGTCGCCCCATACCAGCGCCAGGTAGCGGCGGTTGATGGTATGGTCAAAAAACTGCTTGGCCAGGTAGTTCATACTGCGCTCGTTCTTGCTGATGAGCAGCAAGCCGCTGGTATCTTTATCAATGCGGTGTACCAGCCCGGGGCGGCCATCATTACCCGGTAAAGTAGGCAGTTGCTGAAAGTGGTAGACCAAACCGTTTACCAACGTACCGGTGTAGTTGTTATACCCAGGATGCACCACTAACCCGGCAGGTTTATTTACAACCAGTACATCGTCATCCTCGTAAATAATATCTAAAGGAATATTCTCCGGATAAACTTCCGTATCGCGGGGCGGATGTGGTAATACCACGGAAATTATATCGCCGGGTTTTACCTTATAGCTGGCTTTGATTGGTTTATCATTAACCAACACGTTATCAGCCTCAATAGCGGTTTGTATACGGTTGCGCGATGCATTTTCAACACGGTGCATCAAAAATTTATCAATACGCAGTAACGATTGCCCTTTATCAACCACAATACGCAGATGTTCATACAGGTCCTGCTCCTCACTATCAATAATCAGGTTATCGTCCGTCATGCGGCAAAAGTAAGGTAAATCAGGATAACTTTATAAGTTTGCAGTATGGATATCAGCCTGGATATATATAGCCCCGTGCAGCCATTGCATAACCAGCTTTTTGCGGATAAGGGATTGCAGGTTTATATCAAACGGGATGATTTGATACACCCAATCATATCCGGCAATAAGTGGCGCAAGCTTAAATACACCCTACAAGAGGCGAACAGGCAGTGTAAACGCCATCTGGTCACATTTGGCGGGGCTTATTCGAACCATTTAATGGCTACGGCAGCCGCCGCCGCTAAGTTTGGCTTTAAAGCCACAGGCTTTGTAAGAGGTGAAGAAGTGAGTAACGATACTCTTTTTATGTGCCGCCTGCACGGCATGGAACTCATTTTTACTGATAGAGACAGCTACCGCGATAAGCAGGCTTTGTTTGGTAAACATTTTATGGATGATCTTGATGCTTTCTTCATAAATGAAGGTGGATCCTCAACAGAAGGTGCCTTGGGCGTTGCCGAACTAATAGACGAGTTACCTGAAACCTACCACCATATCTTTTGCGCCTGCGGTTCAGGAACAACCGCAGCAGGTATTATAAATGGCTTAACCACTCATGCGTTGCCAACCATTTTCAATGGCGTACCGGCCTTAAAAGGCGGCGATTTTCTGCGGGAAGATATCGACAAGATGCTCACTTTTCCTGTTGAGTACAAGCTCCACACCGATTATCACTTTGGTGGCTATGGCAAAACCACGCCCGAACTGATTGAATTCATCAAAAAATTTATTGCGGAGACCGGCATCCTTATAGACCCTGTTTACACAGGCAAAATGCTTTACGCTTTATATGATCTGGCATCTAAAGACTACTTTTCCCCGGGCAGCAAAATATTGGCTGTCCACACCGGTGGTGTTTGGGGTTTACTGGGGATGAAGCAAAAGTTTAGGTTTTAAGAAATTCTTAACTCCCTCCCCTGGGAGGCGTGCGGCTGGAGCTTGCGTAAAGGCAGGGAGGGCTCGTACATCTCGTAGAAACCATCCCTACACCCTCCCAAGGGAGGGAATCGCACAGGCTTCTGCTTTTTCACCCTACCTCCTAATACTTCAACTTGATCTTCCTTGCCAACCTATACATCACCCACAGCGGTGTAACAAAAAACAGCTTGCTATCGTCGTTAAACGATTGCTCTTTGCCTTCTATTTTGCCGCCAATATACTGGCCTAACAGCGACAGCATCAAAATGCCAACGCTTACAATACCCAGTGCAGGCCCACCGGCTTTTTCCCATGTCTCAAACTGAATAACGAGATAGCTAAATCCAAACATCAGGAACAGCATCAGGTACGATAGCATTGGCGACTGCTTAAGGTAGTAATAAACCGCAACGGCAATAACAAAAGACGCCCAATTAAAGTAACCCTGGTACGCCTTTAAAAAGCCGATCTCAGGAAAAGGCATTGCCCATGCCATACCCAATATCCCCAGCACCATCAGCGGAACGCAAATGTAATGCAGCAGCAGATTGGTAGGGTTTTGATGACTGGCATCCAATCGGGCAAAAACGAGTTCAACGGGGCGCAGGTCTTCCTGCTTTGGTTTGGCGGGGGTGGAGTATTTGTGGTGTTGTTTACCCATCTCTAAAAACAAAAAAGCCCTCCCTTTTAGGGGAGGGTTTGGGTGGGGCAAAATTATTTCGCGAATGCCACTGAACGGGTCTCGCGGATAACGGTAACCTTTATTTGGCCAGGGTAGGTCATTTCGGTTTGGATGCGGTTTGAAATATCTGCTGCCAATACCTCTGACTGTGCATCTGATATCTTCTCGCTCTCTACCACAACGCGCAGCTCGCGGCCTGCCTGTATAGCAAATGTTTTTTCTACACCAGGGTATGATAAAGCTAAGTCCTCAAGCTCTTTTAAGCGCTTGATGTAACTTTCTACCACCTCGCGGCGTGCACCCGGCCTTGCGCCTGAAATGGCGTCACAAACCTGGATGATAGGTGATAACATAGACGTCATCTCTACCTCATCGTGGTGAGCACCGATGGCGTTGCAAACTTCAGGGTGTTCTTTATATTTTTCGGCCAACTGCATACCCAAAATTGCGTGAGGCAGCTCAGGATTGTCATCCGGCACTTTACCAATATCGTGTAACAAACCAGCGCGTTTTGCCAGTTTCACGTTAAGGCCTAATTCTGCAGCCATGGTAGCACAGAAGTTAGCCACCTCGCGCGAGTGCTGCAACAGGTTTTGCCCGTATGATGAACGGTAACGCATACGGCCAACCATACGGATCAGTTCGGGGTGAAGGCCGTTAATACCAAGATCTATTACGGTACGCTCACCGATCTCTACAATTTCCTCTTCTATCTGCTTTTTAGTTTTGGCAACCACCTCCTCAATACGTGCCGGGTGGATACGTCCGTCCGTCACCAAACGGTGCATAGCTAAACGGGCAATCTCGCGACGAACCGGATCAAAGCCTGAAAGAATGATCGCCTCAGGTGTATCGTCAACAATGATCTCAATACCGGTAGCAGCCTCAAGCGCACGAATGTTTCTACCCTCGCGACCTATGATACGGCCTTTTATCTCATCATTCTCGATGTTGAAGATAGATACCGTATTCTCGATGGCGGCCTCCGTAGCCGTACGCTGGATGGTTTGAATGACTATCTTTTTAGCTTCTTTATTAGCAGTAAGTTTAGCTTCGTCAACAATATCTTTAATCTGCGCCATTGCTTTACTGCGCGCTTCCTCGCGTAGGTTATCAACCAATTGGTTTTTGGCATCTTCCGCGCTTAAACCTGCAATGGTTTCCAACTGAGCTACGTGCTGATTCTTAAGATGTTCAACCTCTTCCTGCTTTTTTACAACAATTTCTGTTTGTGTTTCCAGCTTTTTGCGTACGTTATCCAGCTCAGTCTCCTTGCGGTTAAGGTTTTCCAGTTTTTGGTTGTACGATTGTTCTTTTTGTTTGATGCCATTCTCGCGCTGGTTAAGCGTATTGTTTTTGGCATTCACTTCCTGTTCGTGCTCGGCTTTTAGCTGCAGAAACTTTTCTTTTGCTTCTAACAAACGGTTCTTTTTCAGTATCTCCGCATTGTTCTCAGCATCCTTTAATATCTTCTTTACCTTATTTTGAGCTGCTACTTCCTGGTCTTTAAACAATTTACGCAGCAGGAAACGCCCTATGACGATCCCTGTGGGGACACCGCACAGCACCCCTATAATTACATATAATACACTGTTCATTCTTTTTTAGGTTATAAAATAAAAAAACCGCAACTAAACTTCTAAGTGTTCATGTATTGTTAAAACTTCTTGTCGGATGTATCGGATCACGGGTTACCGTTAAAATACACGATCAACGCATGCCTCCTTTTTGATCCGGAGATATTGAAGCGTTAAGTTTTTAATAGTGAAAACTTAAAATTTAACTGCGGTTAAATCTTAAAATGCTCGTATGCTAAGTCAAAGATCAAAAGTAAAAATTCAAAACCTGTAGGACTTTTGACTTTAAACTCTATACTCTTAACTTAAAAAAAGAACGTTATTGTTTAGAAAAAAAGTTGTTTAGCAAATGATCTAACTGATAAACCTTTTCGGCAACCTCGGTATCTTCCGTGCTTACCTTTTTATCTGCTTTTAACGATGATGTTGCGTAATGCAGCACACACATTGATAAAAGATCCTGTTTATCCCTTACCGCATAATTTTCCTGGTATTCTTTTATACGGTCGTTAATCAGCTTTGCTGCCCTTCTAATAATCTCTTCCTCTTCCATGTTTACCTTTAGCGGGTAAACTCTGTCAGCAATATTTATTTTTATTGAGATTTCTCCCATTTGAGCTTTTCACTTTCTGTATTACTTTTTAAGCAACACAATACACTTATCTATTTCCTGCACAAAGTCGTTAATTTTTTGCTTAATGTCAACACTTTTTTCATTTGTTTCTGAAAACGACTTTGCCAACTTCAATACACGAAGCTTCTCCTCCAGTTCTTTAGTCTTGTTGGTACTGGCCTTAAGGGCAACATTTAACGCTTCGCTCTCCAGCTTAAGCAGGTCATTTTCCTCCTGCAAAGCCGAGCAAAGCTCTATCAGCCTTTCGGTTTTTTCTACTACGTTACTAAGTTGGTCAGCTATGTTCATTAAAGATTAGAGATCAAAAATTAGAGATTAGTTGCCTGGTTAATTTGCTTTTGATAATAATGATTGATTTCTCAAATATTTGATATAACCATTTATCATCTTTATGCACTCCTCACAATCTTCTTTGTACTTATTAAACGTTTCTTCCTTAATATAATTTTCATCGAGCGCTATCACTAAATGGTCTATGGTTTCTATCGCTGAGCCACGGGCGTTAAGCAAAAATTTAGATGAATCTGCAAAATGATACCTACCATGGCCCTCAGCGATATTATTACCTATCGACCTCGAAGATCTAACAATCTGATCAGTCAATCTATATTTTTCTTCCGAGGGAAAAGACTTGGTTAATACTGAAACGTTATTCCTTAACATTCTCGATTTTTTCCAGACTTCAAGGTCGGTGAATGACTTCATAGCTATTAACAATTAAATTAACTAATCTCTAATCACCAATCTCTAACCTCTATTTCCTTATCTCCGCTCCTGCTTCTTTGCCTAAATTATAAATAATTTTCTGCATGATGGCGTCGATAGCTTTGTCAGTCAAAGTTTTTTCAGTGTCTTGCAGAATAAAGCTTAACGCATAAGATTTTTTACCGGCCGGTAACTTGTCGCCCTGGTAAACGTCGAACACACCGATCTCTTTCAGGAGCTTTTTATCCGCACGTTGGGCGATCTGTTTTAACTGACCAAACGTTACTGCTGTATCAACCAACATGCTTAGATCGCGGCGCACGGCAGGAAATTTAGATACTTCCTGGTAAACTATAACGTTCTTGCGCACCGCATTCAATACAACATCGAAGTTGAAATCGGCGTAGAAAACCTCTTTATCCAGGTCAACTTTTTTCAGCGCATCTTTTGCAACCGTACCAAATTTAACCAGTTGTTTGCCGTTAAGAATGTATTGGAGGCCATAAGCCAGCTTGCTGTAGGTAGCATCTTCAACCGCGTAATCGGTGATCTTTAGGCGTTGCAAAATACCATCAACAATAGCCTTAAGGTTATAGAACGATACCTGCGTTTGCTTTTGGTTCCATTGCTCGGCAGCATCGTTACCGGTAATAAATACCGAAAAACGCTGCGTTTCTATATACTTATCCTCTTTGGTAGCGTAGACCTTACCGAATTCATAAAATTTAAGGTCAGGGCTTTTGCGGTTCTGGTTGTAGGCGATAGCTTCCAAACCCGAATACAGCAGTGTTTGGCGCATAGCATCCAGATCGCTGCTTAGCGGGTTCACTATTTTAACGGCACTCTCCGGTTTATCAGAATAAGCAAGTTTGGTAAGCGAGTTGGCCAGCATCTCGTTAAAGCCGTTAGCGCTCAGCAGGTCGGAGATAGCGTTCTGTACAGTATCTTTCTCCGGGCGTTGCGAGTTATTCAACGAAGCACGTATTTGCGTAGGGATCTCAACGTTGTTGTAACCGTAAAGGCGTAATATCTCCTCTATCACATCTACCTCGCGGGTAACATCCACGCGGTAAGGCGGCACTTGTAACGATAAGCCCTCCGCTGTTTCGTTAACGATCTTGATATCAAGCGAGGTCAAAATACTTTTGATGGTTTCGTTACCGATAGCCTTACCAATAAGCCTGTCGATATTCTTGAAGGTCACATCTACATCAAACGGTGCAACAGGCGATGGGTAATGATCAAATATCTCTGACGATACCTGCCCGCCTGCTACCTGCTGTATCAGCAATGCAGCGCGTTTTAAAGCAAACACTGTCATATCCGGGTCGGTACCACGCTCATAACGAAACGAAGCATCGGTTTTTAAACCGTGGCGCTTAGCCGTTTTACGTACAGATACCGAATTGAAATAAGCACTCTCCAGGAAAATAGCTTTTGTGCCCTCGGTAACTCCAGACTTTGCACCACCGAAAACACCGGCAATACACATCGGTTCATCAGCGTTACAGATCATCAGGTCATCGGCAGATAGCTTTCTGTCAACATCATCCAGTGTTTTGAAGATGGTACCTTCAGCAACATTTTTCACTGCCACTTTGCCACCTTTAATTGCAGCGGCATCAAATGCGTGCAGGGGCTGGCCTAACTCAAGCAGTACATAGTTGGTAACATCCACCACGTTGTTGATGGAACGCACGCCAATAACAGCTAAACGCTGCTTCAACCAATCCGGTGATTCTTTAACTTCCAGACCAGAAATGGTAAGGCCGGAGTAACGTGGGCTTGCCTGCTCGTTCTCTACAATTACCTCTATTTTCAGATCGTTATTGTCAACTTTAAAAGCAGAAACATCCGGCTTTATAACGGCAATTTTAAGAAAGGCAGCAATATCGCGCGCAGTACCAAGGTGCGATGCTGCATCTGCACGGTTAGGCGTTAGGCCTATCTCGTACATGTAATCATCCTGCACATTAAAATGCTCTTTAGCCAGTTTACCAACAGGTACATCGGCATCAAGCACCATAATGCCCTCGTGACTGTGACCAAGGCCTATCTCATCCTCGGCACATATCATGCCCTCGGACACCTCGCCACGTATTTTTGATTTGTTGATCTTAAAAGGTTCGCCGGTTGTTGGGTGTACCATGGTACCTACAGTTGCTACAACCACCTTTTGGCCTGCAGCAACATTGCTTGCTCCGCAAACAATTTGCAGGTCTTCGCCTGTACCAACATCAACTTTGGTAACCTTTAGCCTATCGGCATTGGGGTGTTGGGTAGTTTCCTTAACGTAGCCTATAACCAGGCCCTCTAAGCCTCCTGCTATGGCCTGCACCTTCTCAAGACTTTCAACCTCAAGACCGGTACCCGTTAATATTTTTGATATCTCCTCAGGAGATTTTTCAGTATCAATAAACTCTTTAAGCCAGTTGTATGAAATTTTCATTGCAAGGGCAAAGATAGAACTTTGTATTGAACTGGGATTAGATGGGCTAAATGATTATAACTACATAATTAAACAAAACGCGTCATTGCAAAATCGCAATGACGCGTGAATTATTCTATTCGAGGTAACTTAAAGCCTATTCCTCGTCATCACCTAAGTTCAACGTGTAAGATGGCTCCGAAGCATCGTAGGCCTGGTTAGCCTGATCGGTTTCATCTATTTCGCCAATATCTTCGTTTGTATCATCAAAGCCATTGCTATGAATATCCTGCTGGCTCATTTGCTCTTCGTTCTCGGTTTGGCTTAACTGATCATCCTGTTGCAGCATATCGTCTTGTTCTTCCGGTTGAGTTGTCATGGTAGTTTGTTTTAAGTATGTAGATAGAACGTAGTGGAAGGCGCAATGTTTGAAGTACACGCCAAATTACGCTGTCATTTCGAACCAGGTACGAGGAGAAATCTTCTACACTGTAAGTATCGCTTGCAGAAGATTTCTCCTCGCTCCCGCTCGTCCGAAATGACACAAACAGTGAAAAGACTTTTAGATCAACCCCTCGTCCCCAAAACTGAAATAGCCATTATCTGTTAAGATCAAATGATCCAGCACATTGATATCTAACAATCGGCCTGCATCCACTATCTTCTTCGTTAGTTTTAGATCTTCCTGACTTGGTTTTAGATTCCCGGAGGGATGATTATGGACCATGACGATGGCGCTGGCCTGGTGCTGCAATGCCATATGGAAGATGATCTTTGGGTCGGCAACGGTGCCACTTAAGCCGCCTCTGCTCACCAGTTCTTTGGCAATTACTTTTGAGGAACGCCCAATAAGCATCAGCCAAAACTCTTCATGGTTAAGATCGCGCAAGTGTCGGCGCATAATGTTGTAACCGTCGCGGCTGCAGGTTACCTCATCAGGCACCGGTGTTTCAGAACTGTCCCTACGGCGACCCAATTCAAGGGCAGCAATAATAGATATAGCTTTGGCTTCGCCTATACCTTTAAATTTACACAGTTCGCTGATGGATGCTTTACCGAGTTTATTAAGATCGTTATTGTAGTGGAGGAGAATGCGTTTGCTTAGCTCTACAGCCGTTTCAGTACGATTGCCGCTACCAATCAGGATGGCGATGAGCTCGGCATCAGTAAGTGCACGGCGACCTTGTCCGCTTAGCTTCTCGCGCGGGCGGTCTTCTTCGGCCCAGGATTTTATGCTTATTTTATTGTTGTAGTCTTCCAATTTGGTTTAGGGGTTAGGATTGTCTAAAATAACTATATTAGGTACAAGTATTGAATAAATGAAAAAAAGTTCTACGCAAATATTTTTAATATTTACGCTTTTTCTATACGAATGTACCCCAGACAAATTTAATTGTGATAGTTGGGCTGAAGGCTACAAGAACAACACAGAATTTAACATTGTATATAAATCTGCTACAAGAAATGGCCCACTCATATATATGTATGGAACTGATTTAAAAACCGGGGAATTTGTACAGAGATATGAAGGCAGTGGGTGGATGAGCGAAATCTACACGAACTTTAAACCCGGAGATACCATCATTAAAAAAAGAAGAGAATATAAAACAACTGTAAAATGGAAAAAAGGGTCTATGATTTTTCCTGTTAAATGTGGGGGACAAGCTTATGTTGACAAATAGCTAAATTAAGCTTGTCAATTTTTTTAAACAAAAAAGGGATAGCACCTGTGGCAGCATCCCTTTTAAGATATTGTTGATTAAGCTATTAGCTTAAGCCGTTAACAAATTTAGTAAGCTTCGATTTATTGTTTGAAGCTTTGTTTTTGTGAATAACGTTCTTTTTAGCCAAACGGTCAAGCATAGAAATTACTTTAGACAAAAGCGGAGTTGCATCTGCTTTAGTAGTTGCACTTCTTAATTTCTTAACAGCGTTTCTGGTTGTTTTTGCCTGATACCTGTTACGCAGACGCTTCGCAGCATTTGCCCTGATTCTTTTAATTGATGATTTATGATTTGCCATTGTAGCTTGTTATTCTTTTTAAGGCTGCAAATATACTCACAGATTTTTTTATATGCAATAGTTTTTATGGATTTTATTGGATAGTTTTTAACATTGAATTAAGAATTAGTGCATGTTAGCATTAAGCAAATGCCTGAACTGGAATTTAAAGAATTGGCGAATTGACCGGATTTAAAAGCGCCTTAGCATAGGCCGTCGCAATGATTACTGCGCCATTTAACTAATCTCAACCGCTTACTTCTCTCATTAAATTTAATCCCCTATCTTCACCCAACCATGAAGCGCCTGCTTTTAACCTTCATCTCCTGCATCTTAATTATTACTACCTGCTGCTCATGGGGATTTTTTGCTCATTTTCGTATCAACCGACTGGCTGTTTTTACGCTACCAAAGGGAATGGCTGGCTTCTATAAAGCGAACATCGAATTTATAACCGAGCATGCTGTTAGCGCCGACAAAAAGCGCTATGTGGATTCGTCAGAGATACCCCACCATTTCTTCGATGCCGACCATTATGGTAAGCAACCTTTCAAAGTAATGCCACAGCATTGGATAGATGCCGCAGCCAAATACTCATCAGATACGCTGAATAAATATGGCACCGTTCCCTGGACCATCACCAGTAATTATTACTGGCTGGTAAAAGCTTTTAAGGCACATGATACCACCGGCATATTGATAACCTCGGCTAACCTGGCACATTACCTTTCAGACGCGCATACGCCCTTACATTTAACGGAAAACTACGATGGGCAGCTAACTAATCAGCAAGGCATTCACGGGTTATGGGAAAGCCGCTTGCCCGAACTTTTTGCCAATGGATACCATTACAATGTTGGCAAGGCCAAATACATCAGTAACCCACTGGCAGAAGCCTTTAGGATCTGCATCAATTCGTACAAAAAAGTTGATACGGTACTGCGCGTGGAGCGCATGCTGAATAAAACCTTCCTGCCGTTGCAGAAGTATGTAATAGAGCAGCGCGGCAACAGAAAAGTAAAAGTTTACTCGGTTGCTTACAGCAGGGCCTATCACAAATTGTTACGCGGAATGGTGCAGCGGCAGATGAGGGCATCCATACTCAGCGTTGGCAGCTTTTGGTTTTCAGCCTGGGTTGATGCAGGCCAACCAGACTTGAATAAGTTAATTCAAAAGCCCCTAAGCAAAGATGAAAGGCTGAAAATTGACAATGAGGAAGCTTTGTATAAAGCAGGTAAGGTGGCCATCAAACCTTAGTGCTTATTTTGCATTCACTTTCTCCGGTTTGCTAACCCTGCTTTTGATGTAAGCAAATATCGGCGGAAGCAATGATACCAGGATGATGATGATAGCCACCAGCGAGAAGTTCTTTTTAATGATCTCTACATTACCAAACAGGTAACCACCATACAAGAAGATGATTACCCAAGAAACGCCTCCCGCAATATTGTAAACGGTGTAACGGCCAAATGGCATATGCCCTACCCCTGCAACAAACGGTGCAATGGTGCGTATGATCGGCACAAAACGACTAAAAATAACGGCCTTACCACCATGCTTATCAAAGAAGGCCTTGGTTTTTAAATAGTAGCTTAGCTTAAGTATTTTGTTTTCTTCTTTAAATACACGGGCACCCAGATATTTACCTAACAAATAATTAACAGTATTGCCTAAAACTGCGGCAATTATCAAAATAACGCAAAGCAAATTTACATCCATGCCTGTTGCGCCACCAGCTATTAAAGCACCTGCAGCAAACAGTAACGAATCGCCGGGAAGAAATGGGGTTACCACAAAACCGGTCTCCGCAAATATAATTACAAAGAGGATGAGGTAGGTCCAGCTTTGGTATTGGCTGATGATCTGCGAGAGATGTTTATCAATATGCAGAATAAAATCGATGATGCTGTGTATTACTTCCAAAGCTTAAAATTTTGGTGCAAAAATATAAAGATAAAGCTGTAAGCCAATTAATAAGTTGTATTTACCGGCAACGTGTTTAAAATGGTATTGATACCGTAGGAAGCGGTATCAGACGTGCTGCTTGAGCGGCCGTAGCTAAAAATAGTATACGACTTACCATCAAGGATGGTAAAATTTGTAAGCGTCCTGATAGCTTGTGTGGGATTGTTACTTGCCACGATATTGATGTTGTAACTGCCGGCCGTTACCTCAACAAACTTAGTTGTGCCCTTAAATGGGATCTGTTTAAATGCAGCCGTATCATTCAGTGTGAGGTTAAGTCCTGATGGTATATTGAAGATGCCATTAACAAACCTTATTTTCCCCCTGCCATTTGCCGGCTCTGAGGTAGTGTCAGCAGTTAGAACATACGTTAGTGAACTATCAACCTTTAAACCCATTATAAACAGGGTAAATGGGACGCCTCTTACTAAACTACGGTTTAAAGTAAGCAGGTTGGTGGGATTAAGGTTGGTAGCAGATTGTACATTACGTATTTGAAGTGGCGTATCAGCCACATTTATTAAGCTATAACTTGAAATGCTTGGATAACTGTAAACGGCGCTACTTTGTGGAGTAAACCGTGTATATAATTTTATCGGTTGTACATCCGGACTTAGGTTAGCAATGATAAACCGTGCATTGTTATTTGAACTTGAAACACCGTTTTCTTTACCGCACGAGCTTAGCAACGGAAGCACCATAACACCTACCACACATAGGAGCAGGTAAACCATTAAACTGCTTTTGTTTTTATTTGCCATGCCTGTTAGTTATCGTTAAGGGTAAGCCCAGTTGCGTTAGTTGTTGGGCTGGTAGTTAAATTACTTCTCAGGAATATTGTATATGCCCGCCTTGGCGTTAAAAGCCAAATGTCGTCACTTATCAACGAAGCCGCGCTATGCGCGATACCTGCTTTATAAATTCGTATATGCCTGCGACTGCCCGATCCTGTTGCGAAATAAGGGGAAATAGATTTAAAGCTGATATTTGTGAAAGCCAGGGTATCACCCACAGTAACGTCTACATTCCCCACACTTGGAGAGGTATGCGCAACGCGTACCAATAAGGTGTCTTTTGCAGCACTGCTTAATGTATCTACAAATGCAAAAGCCTGTTCGGCCGAATTACCGGCTATATAAAAAGAATAGCGTTTGCCACTATCTAAAGCTAAGGGTACATTAAAAAGCACATCGGGCCGGCCAGCCTTGCGTGCCTGGTAATTTTGCAGGCCAACCAATGTATTGATAGGCCCGGAAGAACCTAATGGATACAAAAAGTTTGTGGTATTAACCCTGCTGCCGTTCACGTAAACATTTACCGTGTCCACCGTAGCATTTACCAGGTTAACGGTTGTTGTTTGTCTTATACCTGTGCTATCATCCCCCTTTTTACAGGCAGTAATAAAAGCGCTTATGGCAACAATTACAGCAATAAGTGTCCGGTTTAATTTCATCATCAAAAGCAGATGCTATATAACTCAATAATAGCAACAAATGTTATATGGTGGTTACAAAAAAGTCCGGTTGGAGCCGGACTTTTTTTAGTGATTAGAGATCAATTTTCTTGTCGAATCAAATACCTAATCACTAATCTCTGATTAACCAATTAACTAACTACGCATAGCTATTCAGCATAACCGGCATCACCAGCATTAATATATCTTCATTCTCGTCGCCGCCTTGTGGCAGTAATAAACCGGCCCGGTTAGGGGTCGACATTTCAAGCGATACTTCCTCACAATTTAAGTTCTTAAGCATCTCTATCAGGAAACGCGCGTTAAAGCCGATTTCCAGGTCGTCGCCTTCATATTGGCAAGACAAACGCTCATGGGCTTCGTTAGCGAAATCGATATCTTCTGATGAAATATTCAACTCACTGCCACTTATCTTTAAACGCACCTGGTGGGTGGTTTTGTTGGCGTAGATAGCCACACGGCTCAACGAGCCCAGGAAAGCCAACCGATCTATAGCCAACTTATTTGGGTTTTCCTTAGGAATAACCGCCTCATAATCAGGGTAACGCTCATCAATTAAACGACAAACCAGGTTGATATTACCAAATTTGAAGAAGGCACTGGTATTGTTATATTCTACTGAAACGTTAACATCATCGGCCGGTAAAGCTGATTTTAACAATGTTAAAGCCTTTTTAGGCAGGATAAAAGATGTTGTGCTTTCTGCTTTGGCATCTTTACGGCGGTAGCGCACCAGTTTGTGCGCATCGGTAGCCACAAATGTTAGTGATGATGTGGTTAACTGGCAAAATACACCCGTCATGGCTGGGCGCAGTTCATCGTTACTTACCGCAAATATGGTTTTGTTAATAGCCTCGCCTAAAACAGAAGCCGGCAGGTTTACCGATGAGGCATTTTCAACAACCGGGATCTTCGGGAAATCTTCGCCGTTTTCTCCGCTGAGTTTATATTTACCGTCACCAGCGCTTATCTCGATAGCAAAAGTGCTGTCATCAACCGAAAAAGCTACAGGCTGCTCCGGTAAAGATTTAAGCGTATCTAACAGTATGCGTGATGGAATTGCAATACGGCCGTTCTCTTTCGCTTCTACCGCAAGCGAGGTGGTCATGCTGGTTTGCAGGTCGGTAGCAGAAATAGTCAAGTTCCCGTCTTTGATCTCAAACAAAAAGTTCTCCAGTATAGGCAATACGGTACTGTTGCTCAGCGCGCCACTTACCGACTGTAACTGTTTGAGTAGTGTTGATGTGGAAACAATAAATCTCATATGATATAACGTTTATCTTATTCTTTCTAAAGTATCTTGGCCTCTCGTGCCTGTCATCAACCCTTAATTTGACAGGGTGACTTGAGGTGTAAGGTGCTACCAAAAGTAAAAAATTTAATGAGCATACTTTCGCCTGCGCAGATAATGTTGAAAAATAGCAAATATCAACACTAAGGCTATCGGCACTATGTTATTAACCAACTGCCAGAACAACTTTTCCTGGCGAATGCGGGCACGGTTCAGAAGCCGCATCTGTATCTCTTTAGACCTTAAAGTGATAAGGCCGGAGTCGTCCGTCATGTAATCGGCTATGTTAAGCAGCAGGTTTTTATTACCATAAGTTTGGTGGGTGTAACGGTCATAACCCAGCGGAAATGGCGAGCCATCGGCACTTACCTGATTACGCAGGATATCGCCGTCGCTTAGAACGATCATTTTGGTGGGTTTACTTTGCTGCAATGGTTGTACCTTATCGGTGATCCCCTCCGGCACCGGGCGGTTCCTGAAATCAGAAATAAACTCACCTTCAAGTAAAACGCCCGTTATTTTCGGCTGACTTTGAAACTCTTTAGGATCAGGCTCCTGCTCTAAAGACCGTAGCGACAACATGTGAGGTGCGTTCAATTTTTTATTATAAGGCGAAGAGGTCAATAGCACCGTCGCCTTTATATTTTTAGCACCCACCACATCAATGGTGCTTGCAAACTGGCTGCTGATGCCATCCAGGTTTTTTACGATAGGATGCTTTGCAAATGGCAAAAAAACCGGGTTAAACAACCATGGCAGCATTTGTATCTGCGGCTGCCCACCTGCGTTGCCGGTGGTCACGGGTATCTGCGAGCAATTCATATCGGCCAGCAGGTCATAATTGATGCGCACGCCATAATTAAAAAGCTGATCGTCTAAATTCAGTTGCTTGTTAAATGCCAATTGGTCTTCGCCTTTATTGCGCAGGCTATCCAATTCGGCGCTCACCTGGTCAATTGCCCATAGCACGCGACCGCCGCGCATAATAAACTGATCGAGCTTAAATTTTTCTGCTTCGGTAAATGCTTTGTCGGGTTTGGGGATAACCAGCAAACTTATCTTGGTTAAACTATCAAAAGGTATAGTTGCCAGGTTTACACGGCCTACCAAATAGCCGTCACTCAAGCTTTGCATGGCACCGTTTAGCTCACGGTCTTTCAATTCGTTGTGGCCCTCGGTAAAACCAATGCGTTGCATGCCGCCATTGGTTACTTTTTTTATAGCCGATGTAAATGCGTACTCCAAATTTTGAATAGAATTGTTCAGCACCTCATCCGGGCTCAGATTTACATTGCTTTGCGTTTCCAACAGCTTAACGGGTACGCTTTTGTTGCTATAGCTCACCAACGCAAATGGTATGATCAGTTTTTGAGATACGCCATCATCTGTTTTAACGCTCAGGTTTTGGGGCTCTATACCTTTTCGCTGCAACTCATCAAGTTTTTGGTTTTGCTGCTCCTGGTTAAGGCCGCTTAACGGTTCGATAAATTCAAATTGCAGATCGTTATTATTGCTATACGCTTGCAGGTCGCTCAGCATATCTTTTACCGAAGTTTGAAGACGCTTCATCCCACCAGGAAAGTTATCACCTTGCAAAAACACTGTTACCTTAACCGTGCCGGGCAATTTTTGCATGATGTTGCGGCTGATAGGCGATATAGTGAAACGTTTCTCCTTAGTGAAATCAAACCGGCTAAAATACTTTGTAGATAATAAGGTAAGTGCAAGCACTCCTCCAAATACAGTTAGAAATGCCGTATTCACAAATTTCCTTTTTAGCTGGCGGTGCAGTACGTAAAGTGTAAGCCAGATGAAAAGGGCTATCAGTACCAGGAAATACATCAGATCGCGCGTATCTAACACACCCCGACTTATAGAATTATAATGCTCGGTAATGCCTAAATTTTGCAGGCCGAGGTTTTGCAATGAAAGGATGGTACTTAACGAATCGAAGCCGCTATAAAAGAAGAAGCATAGGAAAACAGCAATGGTAAAGGCTATTACCTGCGTTTTACTTACCGATGAGGCAAAAACGCCTATCGCCGTGAAAACAGCGCCTAATAAAAACAAACCTATGTAAGAGCCTATAACCGCACCAGTATCAATATTCCCCTGCGGCGTGCCCAATGTTGACACACTGAAATAATAAACCAATGTAGGTACCAATGCGAACAGAACGATGACCACCCCTGCCAGGTACTTACCTAACACGATCTGGAAATTGGTGAGCGGGCGGGTAAGCAGCAGTTCAAAAGTACCCTCCTTACGTTCTTCTGCTAACGAGCGCATGGTTATGGCCGGCACCAGGAACATAAAAAGGTAAGGCGCAGTGCTGAACAAACTATCTAAACCGGCGTAGCCATAGGCCAGAATGCTGGTGTCCGGAAATACCCAAAGGAACAAGCCAAGCACCAGTAAGAACACGCCAATGGTAATATACGCTACTAACGAACTGAGGTAAGTTGTAATTTCTTTCTTAAGGATGCTAAGCACTTTTTATAAGGGATATGTATTAAAACGGTAAAGTTACAAATTGGCGGTTATTTAAAAGTTGATTATATATCAAACATTTAAGGTCTTTAACTTCTTTTCTGGGTATATCTACCTCTACATGTCCATAAAAATTAAAGATCAACCTTTTTACATCCAGGCCACTGCCGTATTATTCGGTTTAATATTGGTGGTTTATGCACTGAATATCTTGGGCGAGATACTGGTGCCGCTTGCTTTTGCTGTTTTCCTCTCTATACTGCTTAATCCGCTTTGCAACAAATTGCAGCAGTTGAAAGTACCTAAGGTGCTTTCCATTGTCATAGCCATGCTTATCATGATCTTATCAGTGTTGCTGGTATTTTATTTCCTGTCTACCCAGATCGTACAATTTGGTGATTCTCTGCCTATGCTTCAAAAAAAGTTTGAGAGTATTACCGCTGATCTTAAAAACTGGATACAGAGCTCATTTGGCGTTACGCTTGCTAAGCAGGAACAAATGATCAAGGATGCTTTGAACAGCAGCCAGGCCATGGTAGGCAAAACGCTCAATAGCGTACTGGGCATACTATCTGTAGTTTTCCTGTTGCCGGTTTATATATTTTTGATGCTTTTTTACAAAACACTCATCCTCAACTTTCTGTACGAGGTTTTTGCCGAAGAAAACTCTAAAAAAGTAAGCGAAGTACTTACCGAAACTAAAACCGCTATACAAAGCTATATCGTAGGCCTGTTAATAGAGATGATCATTGTAGCGGCCATGAATTCTGCTGCCTTAATGCTGCTTGGCGTTAAGTATGGTATCCTTATCGGTTGTATAGGGGCTATCCTTAACCTTATCCCCTATTTAGGTGGCATTATTGCCATAGCGCTACCTGTATTAATGGCTACAGTTACCAAAGATGGATACTCTACCCAATTAGGAGTAGTTATCGCATACATCGTTATACAGTTTATCGATAATAATATCCTGGTGCCGCGTATTGTATCTTCAAAAGTGCAGATAAACGCATTAATGTCTATAGTGGTGGTGCTGTTGGGTAATCAATTATGGGGCATTTCAGGGATGTTCCTATCCATCCCTTTTGTTGCCGTATTAAAAATTGTATTTGATCGTATAGAACCTCTTAAGCCCTGGGGTAAATTGCTTGGCGATAATGTGCCAACCAAACAAGTGGTAGAGATATGGCGAAGCAGGAGAAAAGCTGCAATAATATCAGAGGTGAAAGACAAAGGATAAAGAGATTTCAAATTATAGTAACAAAGCAAAGGCCTCAACATTAAGTTGAGGCCTTTGCTTTGTCGAGTCATTTTTCTTTCGTCCAATATCTTTTATCAGAACTTTAATGATTAACCGGGTTGTCCGCTTTTTTAAGCGTTCCATTGGTAAAAAGTATCGGGTTCACCTTTTTGGTATCGCCCTGGTAAACCCAGATGATGTTACCAATGTACTTTCGGAAAGCATCGCTTACTTGTGTTGGCGTTAATTTCTTAACGTCATCGGCAAGCGTTAATGAGCGCCTCCAGTTGTTGTGCAATACCTCGTTAGCTACCAATGAACCTGCCTGTGCGGTATTGGTCTCGTTTTTATAGTAAAAACCGGTAAGGTAGGTAACTTTCATGTTGGCTACGTCAGCAGCATCAAAGCCATTGTTTTTGATACGGTCGACCAGTTTGTCAAACACAGCTATGTATTTATCGGGCTGCGTGGTTGATACCGAGAATTTAGCTACCGAAGTAGAACCCACACTGAACCAAGCAGATGGGGCGTACGATAAGCCGTTGTTGGTGCGCACATCCAGGAAGTGTTTATCAGCAAAAATGCGCATGGCCACGTTAAAGGCATCAAAATCAGGCGTACCCGGTGCCGGGCCGCTGGTTACACCTTCAACATAATTAGTTGCCAGCTCGCGGTTCTCGGCCGAAAATGTGTTTTTATACACCCTGAAGAATGATTTTTTCATCTCGTAAGGTGCTCCCTGTTTAATGGAGCTAAGCAATCCTTTAATTTTTGCTTCTATGTCGGCACGGTCAAGATCAGCCACCACCACGATAACCATGCGAGACCTGGTTAAAATTGACTGATAATATTTCTTAGTTTCCTCAGCGGTAAGTGCCTTTATAGTTTCAGGCGTACCGTTAGGATTTTTTGCATAGTCCCTGCCGGCGAAAGCTACTTTATCAGCGTATTGATCGATAGCATAATCCGGGTCAGAATCCTGCGATTTAAGATTGTTGATCTGGTCTTGTTTGATGCGTTCAAATTCTTTAACATCAAACTTAGGCATTGTAATAGCCTCTACATAAAGCGGCCATGCTTTAGGAAGGTCGCTCTTGATGCAGTTTACCTTTATCACCGAATAATTTTTAACTGCCATACCATACACGGCAGCGCTGATTTTATCCAGTTGGTTCTTAAAATCGTTTTTATCACGCTTAAGTGTACCGCACTCGCTAAGGGCATTCATAGCCATAGCCTCAATACCGGCCTTATCGGCAGGGTAGTTTTGTACGCCACCTTTAATAACGGTTTGTATCTCTACAATATCGTTACCGCTGGGCTGTACCATAACCTTTACGCCGTCAACCGTCATTTCGTAAGCCTTTTGCTGGGCAAAGGCAGGGCTTGCGCCGGTAGTGGCAGCGGCAAGCAATAACAGGTATATATATTTTTTCATCTTGATGTTCAGTTTAGATTATTTAACCACAAAAAATGATTGCACATTGGCAGCCTTGCTGGCTTCAGGCGTTAAAATGATACCAGCAACCATAGGCTTACCAACTACATAAGTGTTCATGTATTTGGCGATGTCAGCACGGGTAATTTTCTGGTAGTTATCTGTTAGATCGGTATAGTAATTTAACGACGTGCTGCACCACTGGTAGCTTAGTTGAGATGGAATTGATGATGGTTTTTCCATAGCGCGACTATGATCGCGTAGCAAAATAGCTTTTGCATCAGCCAATTGTTCATCTGTGTAATAATCCGGCCTGCCCCAAATACTCATCTGATTCTTGATCTCCTCGTAACATTCGTTAAGCTTGTTTGGGTTTGGCACCACAAATAAAGAGATAGGGCCGGTGTAGTGAGACGTATTGTAGCTAAAGCTTACTGACGATGCCAATCCTTTATCAACCAAAGCTTGTTGCAATTTTGATGAGTTTAAACCGGTAATGGTTGAAAACACATCGGCAGCAACGGTTGATGCTGAATCAGTCATGTACGCCGGGCCTTGCCAATCAATCATGATCATTGGCGTGCGGGCAATAGACATTTCCTTAACAAACGCTACGCTCTTATCCAGCGGCTTAAACGGCGGAATAGGATATTTTACATGCGGATCGAAACCGCTGCTTTGCCAGTCGCCAAAGATCTGCTCTGCTTTTTTAAAGGCGTCTTCGTGCTTTACATCACCACAAATAGTAAGTAAGCTATTGTTAGGGAAGTAGTATTTATTTTTGATGATCATCATTTTCTCCGGCGTAGCAGAGTTGATAACCTCGTGTATACCAATAGGCATTTTGCGGGTGATGAGATCGCCCCAAAGATTTTTATTTACATCGTAATATAACTGGAAGCCCGGGCTGCTTTCGTTACGTTGAAACTCGCCATCAACCACAGGGCGTTCTTTCTGCATATCTTCTTCACGATAGATTGGGAAACGGATAGAGGCGTTCATCAGTTTTAGGCCGGCGTTGAGGCTGTCCTTACCGACGGTGAAATAATAATTCACACGCTCAACACTGGTGGTGCCATTCCAGATTGCACCGAGTTCCTGTGTGCGTTTCAAAAATTTTTCCTGTGTAGGATAATCTTTGTTGGCTTTGAAGAACATGTGCTCAAAGAGGTGCGAAAGGCCACTGTACTCGGGGCCTTCTGTGTATGCACCGTTCTTAACAGCCATTTCAATGGTTGTAAGCGGCACTTTGCTGTTTTCTATCACAACAACTTCCAGTCCGTTGGGTAGCTTTTTCCAGAAGTAACCTTCGGAAAGCCTTGGCTGGGCAACTGCGCAAAACGAGCCGAATAAGCCCGCAGCAGCAAGGGTTAATAGTTTAGTAATTTTAGAGGTCATAAAAATTTAAATGATAACATTTAGATGTTGATGCCCCTAATTTATTACAATTAACCCTTAAATTAAATTTTTAGTTAAACGAATACTATTTAAACCTGATCAAAACCGCTTTGCCTGATACATTTTCCAGGAACGGCTTAAAAATAGTACCTGCGTTCTCGCGTGCCTTACCTAAAAGGTTCATCTCGGTTGCGGTGGCCAGCATTTTCTTTTCGGCAATTTTATACACGTCCTCAACCATAGTTTTGCTTTTATCGGCAAACCAAACTCCCGATACATCATATACTCGTGATTTCTGGTGATCCAGTTTCACATAGCAGATCTCCGGTTGTGGCAGGCTTACCGTAACGGTGTCTTTGGTTTGTATGATATCATCCTTGCGCACCTTGGTCAGGTCGATACAAGCGGTTACGTCACCTACCGCTACAAACAGCACCCGCGAATCGGGCAGTATCATATGCAGTTCTTTTTTTTCAACAACATCCTTCATGGCGTATTTAACCAGCTCAAGCTTGCCCATATTTACTATTTTAGATACCATGGCATCTTCAGTGATCTCGGTTCGCGTTGTGTTAAATTCATGCTTGATATAAAAGAACAGGAAGATCAAAAATCCGGTTATTACCAGCGCAAAAAACAAAGTAAGCGAAAACCGCGAGCGGGATGAGTTAAACATAGAAATCTATTTACAAATACTTTCAAAACAAGACAGCGATGGTTTTGGCCATCGCTGTCTAAAATATTAATACGCTTTAATTACGCGTAAGTAACGTTTAAAGTGATTGGCACGCTAAGCGCTTTAGAAACGATACAGCCGGCTTTAGCACCTTCTGCGACTTCTTTAAACTGCGCTTCATCAACACCTTCAATTTTTGATGCTTTAAGCTCCAGGTGAATACCTTTTATCTCAAGTGCTTGCATATCCAGATCAAGTGTGGCTTCCGTTGCCAGGTCGCCGGCTTCAATACCTTTTTGCGTAAGCGCTGCACTTACCGCCATGGTAAAACAGCCTGCATGGGCAGCCGCTATCAGCTCTTCCGGGTTGGTACCAACGCCTTCTTCAAAGCGTGTTTTAAAGGAATATTGAGTATTGTTTAAAGTTGTGCTTTGAGTTGTTATTTCACCTTTACCGCTTTTTAAATTGCCATTCCAGTGTGCATTTGCTGTACGTTTCATTTGATTTGTTTTTTATGAGTTTATACTAAAATAATGTGTTGTATTGATATTCAAAATAAATAAACTGTTACCGTTTTACTCACCTCGACTTTTCTGCGCTGGTCGACCCTCTCTGCTTCGCAAAGAGGGTTTAGAAAAGTCCTCTTTTCGCGCAGCGAAGAGAGGGTGGTCAAGCGAAGCAATGACCGGGTGAGTCACCTTTACGATGTTACCATTTGGCTCTTTCATACTGCACCGGCCATTTCACTTCATAGCCCAATTGATGTGCTGCCCTTAAAGCAAAATGCGGGTCGCGCAGCATTTCACGCGCTAATAACACCACATCAGCCTGACCGTTCTTGATGATCTCGTCTGCCTGTTTAGGTTCGGTTATTAAACCAACCGCACCGGTCAATATATCAGCGTTTTCTTTTACCTCTTCAGCAAATTCAACCTGGTAACCAGGTTTAACGGCTATGCGCGCACCGGCTGTATTACCACCGCTTGAGCAGTCTATCAAATCAACATTTTTAGGCTTCAGGAGTTTTGCCAAAGCAATAGAATCGTCGATTGTCCACCCGCCGTCAACCCATTCAGATGCGGATATGCGAACAAATAGAGGCAGATCGGCAGGCCAAACTTCGTTAATAGCATCAACTACCTGCAGCAAAAGCCTTGAACGGTTTTCCAGGGAACCACCGTATTCATCAGTACGTTGATTACTTAAAGGGGATAAAAATTGGTTGATGAGATAACCATGGGCGGCATGGATCTCTATTACCTTGAAACCAGCTTTCAGTGACCGTTCAGCAGCCGATTTAAAATCAGCGATCACTTTTTCGATCCCTGCTTTATCCAGTTCCTTCGGCGCAACTTCTTCAGTTTTAAAGGGAATAGCACTCGGCGCAACAGTTTCCCAACCATTTGCATGGTCAGGTAAAATTTGTTTGTCACCGTTCCATGGCTGTTCATGACTGGCTTTACGACCTGCATGTGCCAATTGTACTCCTGCAAATGCACCGTGTTCTTCAATAAAAGAAGTGATCTCTTTAAGCTTATCGATGTGTTCATCCTTCCAGATACCTAAGTCGGCAAAGGAGATGCGCCCTTCCGGAGATACAGCGGTAGCCTCTGTAATGATCAAACTTGCGCCTCCGGTAGCAAAACTGCCTAAATGCACCAGGTGCCAGTTATTGGCAAAACCATCAGTACTACTGTACTGGCACATAGGCGATACCACTACGCGGTTCTTTAACTCGATATTTTTTATTTTGAGGGGCGAAAATAGATTAGCCATTGTTCTTTTGTTTTTTGCCAAATATGGTCAACATAACACGCCCCGCGTTCAGTGGTTTGTCATAAACCGTAACGCAAAGGCATATTTACTTACAAATGAACAACGGGGCTTGTTTTCACAGGACTACTCTTTAACGGAGTGCCCGTTTAAGGCGTGGTTAAGGCTACAGGCAATATCTTGCCGTTGAAGAATTTATGCCCGCCAATAGCGAAATCAGCAATGTACTTACCCATTTCAAAAGCCATCACCGGCGACTCGTACCCCGGAAAAGCCTGCTCTAACATTTCCGTTTGAGCCGAGCCTAAGGCAAGACAGTTTACTTTGATGCCTTTATCTGCAAACTCCTGCGCCAGGCATTCGGTAAGGGTATGCAGGGCCGATTTAGATGCTGAGTAAGCCGATAACCCATTGAACTTTGAACTTCCCTGGAAACCGCCCATGCTGCCGATGTTTAGAATGTGCGAGCCTTGCCCCATAAACTGCAGCAGGTTTTGTATCACACGAACATGGCCTAAGTAATTGCTTTGCAGCATCTCTACAAAGTCCGTTTCCTGCAACTCCATAAATGGCTTGTTAATCAAAACACCGGCGTTATTGATAAGTGCATCTATTTTACCATCAAAATTTTGGTTGATAAACTGCTGCAGCCCGGCATATTCATCGTGTACAATATCAAAAGCTATGGCAAACAGCTGGCAGTCGGGGTTAATGCTTTGGGAGATCTCCATTAACCGGGTGAGCTTATCCTGAGAACGAGCTAAGGCGATAACCTTATGCTTGCCGGATGTAATCAATTCAATAACGGCTTCAAACCCAACACCACTGCTGGCTCCGGTAATTAATATGTTCATAGAGCAAAAGGATCAATTAATTCAACTTTATTATCTATAGATTTAAAATCGGCAACATTGTGTGTTAACAAAGGTTGCTGTTGAACCAATGCAGTAGCGTAGATGACTGCATCTGGTAACTTGATTCGATTAGCGCGGCGGATATTAATGGTGGCCTCTACAATGGCATCGTTCAAGTGGATAATTGAAAGCTCGTTGCAAAGTTTTACAATTAAGTCATGCTCTTCCGCATTTTTGAAGGCAAAGCCCAAAGCTTCTATTTTGGTGATAACAGAAATTGATGCGTGTTTAAGAAAGAGTTTTTCGGGGGATAAAGTGTAATTCGATAAATAAATAAGAATATTCGTATCAAAAATCACGATCCCATTCCTTTCTGATTTCACGCTGCCATTCGGACGGATCTTTTATGTCGTTGAAAAGGTTTTTGCCTTTCGCCTTGTCTAAAATTGCTTTTACACGCTGATATTGTTCAGATGGTTCTTGAAACTGGTCTTGGCTTCGCTCTTCTTCAACCTCATGCACATACGGTATTTCACTCAATATTTTTTTGAGAGACTCGGTACGTTCATCATCTACTTTCACAATCAGCGTTGTCATAACTCTAAATTAGCACAAATATCCTAAACCACCAACTTCTCTTCTATCGGGTTGGCTATCAGATACAGGCCGTCGTCAATCAATTTTCTGTACTCGGGTTGGCTGGCTGCCTTTGCAATTAAAAATTGCCGAATCTCCGCAGCAAGTGCCGGTTCGGCGTTCTCGTGTTCCAGTAATTCCAATATTTCCAGCGCACACAGCCAGTCGTCATGGTGATATTTTTGAAGCATCATCCACACGTTTCCTAAAAATCCCAGATCGCCCCCCGTTTGCCGACGATTGCGCACCTGCTGGTAAAGCTTATGCAATTCACGAGTGCGGGAATCATATTCGGTATGGTGCGTATTGGTTTGCGATTTAAGCGCCACCTCTAAAAAGGCATCCTTGTCTGCCGCACCGCAGAATACAGAAACAATGCGCTCGCCCACCGCCATATCATAATCGCCCCATGCAGGGTCAAAAAGTATTGCGCCCTTCTCATCAATCACTGTACAGTTAGTAAAAGTGATGAGCTGGGTTTTGCCACCATCAGTATGAATATTCTTGATCTTCCCGGACACGGCAATGCCGCTTTTATACTCCAGCTTCGCTTCTCTGCCTTTTCCTATACCTGCAGTTGTAAGTTCATCGGTAGAAAAATCTTCTAAAGGTTTATCATACCCTTTAAGCAAACCAACCGGCGAACTGAAACCATCTTTATGATAATCCCTGCCGTGGCCTTTTAATTGTTTATTATTAAAAGCCAACGCAGATGGGCCGGTTGTTTTGATGAAAGCCGGCGAACCGTTTTCGATCATCACATCGGTAAAGGTACCCGATACCTGCAAGCCAGAACTATAAACAGCCGTACAGGTATTTTTACTATCGATAGCTTTTTGCATGCCATAAATACCGCCCCTACGGAAAGACATGCTATCGGCAAATTGCTCCAGCACATCTATCAGGTTTTGGAAGGTTGGCGTTACAAAAAGTTGCGGCTGCGTTTTAGTTATATCGTAAGGATATTTAACCGCATCGATGGTATAATGTAGTTTGGTCACATTATCTTTCATGCAACTGGCACTTTCGCCAATAGAAGATAACAAACCGGCACCGTAGATTTTGGGATCATCCAAAGAGCCTATTAAACCATACTCAACCGTCCACCAGTGCAGGCGACTAAGCAGTGCCATCTCAGAAGGCTCGCCCATGTTGGCTTGTTGCCAGTCTACACGTTCCTCCGCTTTTTTAATGGCTTCGGCATCGGCATTGGGCATTTCTTTAAGAATAGATAATGCGCGGATAGCCTCATACAATTCAAAATCCTGCGCGCTGAACATCGCCTTAGCCCCTATTGAACCAAAGTAGCTTAAATAGTTATGGTAATCTTTATCGGCAATTATCGGCGCATGCCCTGCGGATTCGTGTATGATATCCGGAGCTGGGGTATATTCTATGTGATTTAGCTGGCGTATGTCTGCCGCAATAACCAGCACACGGTAAGCCTGGTATTCCATAAATGCCGCCGGCGGAATAAAGCCATCCACCGTAACAGCGCCCCAGCCAATTTTACCCAAAGCATCATTCATTTCCTGCAGGCTTGGTATCTTCTCAATGGTTAATCCTGCTTTTTGCAAACCGGGTATGTATGGGTAGTAAGCCACGTCCTTTAGGTAGCTGTAGTTCTGGCGCATTACGTAGCGCCATACGGCATGGTCTACCGGTGTATAGTGCTCGTAATGCTGATCTACTATAAACTGCTTTAAATGGGCAGGCAGCGCAGCAACCTGCGGATTGTTAAAATCATTAAATCGGCTCATTTTGGTTTTGCTGGTTACTAACAAAACGTAAAACTAAGCAATAGGTTGGCCAAGAGCCAACAAACCGATTATCATTCTATTTCAGAATCTATTTAAGGAATTTTATTTTGAATTTTCAGTTTCGCTATCTACCGGTTCTTCCATTTTTGGCAAACCTTCTTCTAAACGGCTTGGGCGGATAACATAATATACACCCAATAGTGCTACAAGCAACGAAATGATGTAAAACGTGCCCGGCAGAAAAGTAGCAAGGCTCTCGTCCATTGGGAAAACCTTGGTCAATTGCAGGAAAACCGTTTCGCGGATGCCTGCGCCGCCTATACTGATAGGGATAATGGTGGCCAAAGCCGATATGAGGAAAGAAAGCAAATACGGAGAATATTTGCCGGTGAAATCCTGCCCTATCATCACAAATACGATGGCAATTACCTGCAAACTTTGTACACCAATAGCCTTTAAGTGCGCCTGCCAAAAGTACCGGGTGTATTCTTTAAAGAATTTGTAGGCAATAAAATAATATATGGCTGATGCTACAACAAAGATGCTTAGTGGGATACCGATATGGATATCGATCTGCGGGATCAAAAATATTAGCGCGATAATGATCAAACCGATCGCCCACAATCCGCTGAGCCTATCAAACATAATGGCCCAGAATACCTTTTTGGCCGGTAGTTTATAGTTTTTATGAAGCAGATATATCTTATAACCATCGCCGCCAATACCACCCGGCAGCAAGAAGTTGTAGAACAAGCCTAAAAGATATAAGCGAAAGTTAAACCTTGGGTCGAGCTTCAATTTGATGGATTTAAAGAAGCTTGATAACCGCCATGAAGAAATAACCATCGATGCGAAAAAGCTTACCAATGCCGCCAGCATCCACCAATAATTGGCATGCAGCAAGCGATATTTGACCTTCTCTAATGGTACCTTTCTAAACACAAAGTACAACAGAACGCCTGTTACAATGAATTTGAGCAACACTTTGGTGATGCTCCACAAACGCTGCTTCCACGTTTTGGGGGCAACCAGTTCCTGTGCTTCTTCTTCCTCGGCTTGTGCTAAGTCTTTCATGCGGATGCAAAGCTATGTTTTTTTGCTGATTACACCGATTGCTTTAAAATGATTTCACAGATTTTAACGGGGTTACAACGTGAGTAAAGCCCTATAAATTGGAAAATCAACCCAATGTAATCATTATTTAAAGTCGGTGTAATCATCGTACATAATCGGTGAAATCCCTAAAGAAATACGTATTTTTGCGCCAAATTTCATAAACGCTATGGGTAAGGTACAAGTAGGTATTGTGCAGATGAGCTGCACCGCAAACAAACAGGAAAACCTTGATAAAGCTATTGTTAAAGTACGCGAGGCTGCTGCCAAAGGTGCCCAGATAGTTTGTTTACAGGAACTGTTTACGTCGCTTTATTTTTGCGATGTTGAGGATTACGACAACTTTGCGCTGGCCGAGGCTATTCCCGGCCCGTCAACAGATGCTTTGTCGGCGGTAGCAGCCGAATTAGGTGTGGTGATCATTGCCTCATTGTTTGAGAAACGCGCGCAGGGTGTTTACCATAACACTACCGCTGTTTTAGATGCAGATGGTGCCTACCTTGGCAAGTACCGTAAAATGCACATTCCTGATGATCCGGGTTTTTACGAGAAATTTTACTTTACGCCGGGCGACCTGGGTTACAAAGTTTTCAAAACCAAATTTGCTACAATAGGGGTATTGATCTGCTGGGATCAGTGGTACCCGGAAGCGGCCCGCATCACCGCATTGATGGGTGCCGAGATCTTATTTTACCCTACCGCAATTGGTTGGGCTACAACGCAGGATGAAGCTACCAACACCAAACAGTACAACGCATGGCAAACCATACAGCGCAGCCACGCAGTTGCCAATGGCGTGCACGTGGTAAGCGTTAACCGTGTGGGCGAAGAAGCCGGCGTTAAATTCTGGGGCGGTTCTTTCTTTGCCGATCCGTTCGGCGAGATCATGCACCAAACCACAGTCGATGAGGAAGAAGTTATCGTGAAAGAGCTTGACTTGAATAAGTCAGACTACTACCGCAGCCATTGGCCGTTTTTGCGTGACCGTCGTATAGATTCTTATCAGCCTATTACGAAGAGACTTTTGGATAACGACTAATTTGTTTATCATGTCATTGCGAGCGATAGCGTGGCAATCTCGTCGCTTGCATATTGAACACGACGAGATTGCCACGTCGCTACGCTTCTCGCAATGACATATTTTTATATTGCCCTGCCATGAACAATGAACTATCAACCATGAACTTTACGGACTTACGTAACTTCCACTTCCCTGCCGAATGGGCACCGCAAACCGCCATGTGGCTTAGCTGGCCGCATAAAGAGGCTTCGTGGCCGGGCAAAATTGACTTGATATACCCTAAATACTGCGAGTTTATTAAAGTAGTGGCAGAAGGTCAGCTTGTTCGCATCAACGTAGCCGATGCACAGATGGAAGCTTTCGCCAAAGCGCAACTGCAAGAAGTTGGTGCCGATTTGAGCAAGGTTGAGTTTTACCACTTCCCTACCAATGATGCCTGGTGCCGCGACCACGGTCCGGCGTTTTTAGTGAACTACGAGGAGAAGAAAAAAGTGATCGTGGACTGGGGTTACAATGCCTGGGGCGATAAATATCCTCCCTATGATCTGGATGATGTTATCCCTACCAAAATTTCGCAACACTTTGGCTTACCGGTTTACCATCCGGGTATTGTGATGGAAGGCGGCTCGGTTGAATTTAACGGTGCAGGCACGGTTTTAACTACTACTGCATGTTTGCTGAATAAGAACCGTAACCCGCATCTTAACCAGCAGCAAATTGAAGGTTATCTGCAAAAATACTACGGTGTTGAACAGGTACTTTGGCTGGGCGATGGCATTATCGGCGACGATACCGACGGCCACATTGATGATATTACCCGTTTTGTAAATACCGATACCGTAGTTACCGTTATCGAAGAAAACAAGAACGACGAGAACTACCACATACTGCAGGAGAACCTACAAACCCTTAAAACCATGCGTTTGCTAAACGGCAAACAATTAAACATTGTTGAGCTGCCAATGCCGGATCCCGTTATTTACGAAGACCAGCGTTTGCCGGCATCTTATGCTAACTTTTACATCGCCAATAAATCTGTAGTGGTACCAACGTTCCGCTCAAAGAACGATGACAAGGCACTCGATATCATCCAAAGCTGCTTCTCCAACAGGAAAGTAGTCGGTATCGATTCAACAGATATTATCTGGGGTTTGGGGAGTTTTCATTGTTTAAGTCAGCAGGAGCCAAGCATTTAACATTGTCAAAATAGAGCTATGGGGAATGATAAACGTTCCCCTTTTTTATGCTCTAATATTTCCACAAATTTTTCACCGACAATTCATCCGCTTTTACCGACATCTTTAATGATGTTGCCAATATTGGGTTTGCTAATCTGTAAGGTTAGTTTAGATTTGGTTAAGATTTAAAAGAAAGACAGCCATGTTCAACAATATAAATAATTCACCCGACCGCTCTAAAAGCAAAGTGATGCTTGGAGCCATCCTGCTAATCGTAGGTGCATACCTTTTGCTAAGGCAATTAGGTATTTTTTTCATCCCCGACTATATCGACCTGTGGCCGCTGTGGTTAATATTTTGGGGGCTGGTAATTGGTGCACGCAACAACTTCCAAAAATCATCTGGCGTAATTTTAATGGGTCTCGGTGTTATATTTCTCGTCACCGAGAATATCCACAATGCCGATGGCTTTGTATGGCCTTTAGCTATAATAGGTTTAGGTTTCTGGATAATGTCTAAGAAAAGTAGCAAGAATACTTCTAAGTATGATACCGACTACTGGGACAAAAAATATCGTACTGATGTGCCAGTAGAAGCCACCGCTGAAAAACCGCTTGCTGATTTTACCGACGCACAATTTACCAGTGCTGATACAAACGTACCGCCGGTTGATCCTGTAGGCACAATGCCCCCGCCATCACATGACGACTACCTGGATTCTACCTCAATTTTTGGCGGTGTAAACAAAACTGTACTGTCGAAAAATTTCAGAGGTGGCGATATAACCAACATTTTTGGGGGCACAGAGATAGATTTTACCCAGGCCGACATCAATGGCCGGGTAGTGGTTGATATTACCCAGGTTTTCGGTGGCACAAAACTGATCGTGCCGGCTAATTGGCATGTGATTCCAGACTTGGCAGCCGTTTTTGCAGGCGTTGACGACAAACGCGTTAAAACCGGCCAACCAAATATGGATAAAGTATTGATACTAAAAGGCGTATCGCTATTCGCCGGTATTGACATCAGGAGTTACTAAGTAAAAGGCCTCTCCCCAACCCTCTTCGAGGGAGAGGGGCTTTTATTAAAAGTCTCTCTTCCGGGGGAGATTTAGAGGGGGCTTAACAAAAATTAAAATACAATCAACATGAACTGGTACGTAGCAAAACTGATCTTCAGGGTAATAAGTGGCGGCGGCGATCACAGCGCGCAGTTTGATGAACAGCTAAGGCTGATAAATGCCGATAATGAACTGCAGGCCTTTGAGAAAGCCAGTAGTATAGGTCATGCCAATCAGGACAGTTTTTTGAACATGCAAAAGCAAACTGTTAAGTGGCAATTCATTGATGTGGCCGAACTTAACGCAATAGGCAGCCCAACAGACGGAGCAGAATTATATTACAATATACATGAAACGCCCGATCCTGATCTGTACATTAAATGGGCACATCATAAAAGCGCTTTATTAGGCGTACGCAACTAAACTTTTAAAATCAAGGTTTTGGCTACATCACCAATATCACAATCAAAATTAGTAATTGCCTTTGCTATATGCGGGGTGGTTTGGGCTGCTTTGCAAGGTTACATCATCCACAGTTTCGGTTTTTTATGGATGCCATCGGCAGTAGATGCCTTGCTAAGCGCGGTACTGCTTGCCATAGCCTGCTGGCTTATCAATAATAACCTGCGTTACTATCAGCCGGACAAAGAAAGCTACTTTTACCTGTTCATATGGTGTGCCGCCCTTTCAATTGCCTGTGTTGCAGGTTGCCGCTATATTTTGCCTCTGTTTGATATGGGGCAGGTTTATTTCAACTTCCTGCAGCAATCGCTGGTTATCCGCTTCTTCACTACGTTTTTGGCTCTGGGCTGGATGGCCATGATAAGCGCATTATTCTATACCCAGTTAGATAACAAACGCACCGAGCTACGTAAAACCGAGGCCGAAAAACTTGCCCGCGATGCCGAGCTTTACAACCTTCGCCAGCAATTACAGCCGCATTTTTTATTTAACAGCTTAAACTCTATCAGCGCACTTATCGGTTTTAAGCCCGAACTGGCGCGCACTATGATACACCAGTTATCAGACTTTTTACGTGGTACGCTAAAAAAAGACGATCAGTTACTTGTTCCGCTTAGCGACGAGCTCTCTCACTTAAATTTGTACCTGGAGATTGAGAAAGTACGTTTTGGTCACCGTTTGCAAACGGAGATAAGCTGCGATAAGGCTTGTGGCGAAGCCAAATTACCATCGTTACTTTTACAGCCTTTGGTAGAGAATGCCATCAAATTCGGTTTATACGATACTACTGATGCGGTTACTATTAGCGTACGTGCAGAGGTTGAGGAACAATACCTCATTATTATGATACAAAACCCTTATGATCCAAAAACTTCACGACCGCGGAAGGGTACCGGTTTTGGGTTAAGCGGGGTACAGCGCAGGCTTTATTTGATATTTGCACGTAACGATCTGATGGAAACTCACGCAAATGATAATATATTTACAACCATTATAAAAGTACCGCAGTTATGACACGCGCTTTAATTATTGACGACGAGCCATTGGCACGGATGGTTGTATTAGAATATTTGCAGGAATTTAAAGGCCAGATTGAGGTACTACAAGAGTGCGGTGATGGTTTTGAAGGCCTAAAAGCCATACAACAACTGCAACCGGATCTGGTGTTCCTGGATGTACAAATGCCCAAGATAAACGGCTTTGAGATGCTGGAACTGGTTGATAACCCGCCTGCGGTAATTTTCGCTACCGCTTTTGATGAGTACGCTATTAAAGCCTTTGAAGCACATGCAGTAGATTACTTATTAAAACCATTCAGCAAAGAGCGTTTCAATAAAGCGATAGAGAAGTTTTTAGCCATAACACCAGCAAATAATAACATTGCTAAAAATACGGAGACCTTGTTAGAAGCAGCCGCGCAATCGCCGGCACAAAACGAGCGTATCGTGGTTAAAACCGGAACCAAGGTTAAGATCATTGCCGTACAGGATGTTGAATACTTGCAAGCTGATGACGACTACGTAAGTGTGATAACCCCCGAGGGCGCTTTCCTCAAAAACAAAACAATGGCCTTCTTCGAGAAAACCCTCGACCCAAGGCAATTTGTGCGCGTCCACCGCTCCTACATTGTAGCTATTTCGCAGATAACCCGTTTAGATCCGTACGAAAAAGATAGTCACCTGGCTATTCTAAAATCAGGCGCTAAGATTCCGGTCAGTAAAACCGGTTATGTAAAATTGAAACAAGTGTTGGGGATATAATTTTCCGGCACTTATCTCCTTTGTCATGCTGAACGTAGGGAAGCATCTAACGGGCAACTTTTCACGGTGTATAATAGATTCTTCGCTACCGCTCAGAATGACAGGATTTTTTGTTTTGTGATAGTAAGACCGTCGAATCACAAGTGTAAGAATGGATCTTCAGCAATGTCATAATCGATCTTACCTTACTCAGCCAGCAATACCATCCAGGCTTCATTAACCTTACCATTTTCAAGCAGTCGTTTGGCATGCAGGTGCAGTTGAAGCTCGCGGGTGTGATTATCGCCAATAGTCGCATCAAATATTTCTTTGATCTCGTCGCGTTGGGCGTATTCATCAATGGCATCAGCAACAGGGAAAGCTTCCACATTACCCAGCTGACCAAGGTTGTTACCTGTAAGTATTCTCGAATTTCTGATAGACGATGGGATGTTATCTACCCCTATCCCGATAGTACGCACAGGTTTGGCCACTTCAAAAAGGTTAGCAGCGTTAACGCGGCAATACCAGTCGGCACCAAGGCGGGCTACCAGGTCAGTTTTGGTTTGGTCGATAGTGGTACCGGCCTCGTTCAATATCTCCTCTTTAATGTGGATCATTTTCACTTCGGCAATAATAAGATTGCCCGCGCCTGGGCCATCACCTAAGGCGATAACATCTTTAATTACACACTCCAATTGTACCGGAGATTCGGCCACGCGTGGCGGCTTTACCAATTGCGAAGGTTGTTCTGTTAATCCTGCTTTGGTAAACTCATTTACCCCGGCAGGATATTCCACACTTGAAAGCGACACTTGCTGTACCATATCGTAACTAACGATATTGATCACGCACTCAGGCACTTCTTTTATATTTTCCAGCGTGTGTTTGGTGGTGTTATCCCTCACCCTTCGCGATGCTGAGAACACGCACACCGGCGGGTTCACGCTAAACAGATTAAAAAAGCTAAACGGACTCAAATTCACATTGCCATCCTTATCCACGGTTGATGCCAGGCAAATGGGCCGTGGCGCCACCGCATGGTTAAGGTAGCTTTGGATCTGGAGCGGGGTGAGATCTTTTGTTTCGAGGGTTAGCATGGACAGCACTTATATTCAAGTCATGTCATTGCGAGAAGCGTAGCGACGTGGCAATCTCATCGCGTTCATACAAACGCGATGAGATTGCCGCGCTATCGCTCGCAATGACATGGGTTTATATTATCCTAATTACTTCTTCAACTTTAAAATCGAAAACTCACTATCAGCCTGTTTAATAATATTCCCCAGCACTCCCAATCCGGTAATTTCCATTTCAACCAAGTCGTTAGGTTGCAGCCATTGCGTTTGATAATTGGCATCGTTTAACAGGCCGGTGCCGTTCAGTTCCAGAAAACAGCCGGTACCTACCGTACCCGAGCCGATAACATCGCCGGGCAAAACGTCGCAGCCGTAGGCGCAGCGTTCTATGATCTCGGCAAACGTCCAGTCCATATCTTTCATGTTACCGAGGCTTACCTGCTCGCCGTTTACATGGCATTTCATCTCCAGGTCATAGCTGGCGCCGGTATGGCCTTCTTTTGCTGGTACTTTGTATCGCTCTAATTCATCAGGCGTTACTAACCAGGGGCCAATCACGGTAGAAAAATCCTTACCCTTAGCCGGGCCGAGGTTCAACAGCATTTCTTCCATTTGCAAGGTGCGGGCGCTCATATCATTCATGATCATGTAACCTGCTATGTAGCTATCTGCCTCTGCAGCGGTAATGTTGCGGCCTTTTTTGTTCAGCACAACGGCAACTTCCAGTTCAAAATCAAGCTTCTCGAAATGATCTGGCATACATTCTATTTCGCCTGGGCCTTGTACAGCATTGTGGTTGGTGAAATAAAAGATGGGGTACTGGTCAAACTCAGCTATCATCTCCACCTTACGGTTGCGGCGTGCGGCGGCTACGTGCTGCCTAAAGGCGTACCCGTCGCGGCATGATGTTGGGTGGGGCACAGGTGCCTGCAGCTCGTAAAAAAGCTCTTCTTTGGCTTCTAACTTGCCACTTTTGATATCCTCGTTAACACGTTTAGCATGTTCCATTAATTCCTCGCCACCCCATAAAAACTCGTTCATGTTGTCAGGAATAAGCTTGTCGCACGAGTTAAGGTTATAAATATGTCCGTTTACATAAACACCAAGATGTTCTCTGTCTTCGGTTTTATAGGATACTAATTTCATAAGGTGGCTAATTGGTATGCGCCAAAACTAATGATTTTTGTTTTTGTTGGATAAAAAACTATGCTTGCATATTAAATATATTCGGCTTAATTTCGTTTATCTTATGATGAGCATCAGCAAACAATTCTATTTTTCCCTTGGCCTCACCTCAATGAGCAGGTCTGCCATGTTTAGGGATGCTGTGCTTGCGAAAATTGTTTTGGCGCAATTCTAACGCCGCTGTTGTAAGGTTTTAACGTTGAAAGGTTGGAATGTTATTCCGGCTGTCTGTCAAAAACCATCTCTAATTTCAAATGTTTGATTACTAATTTGTTAGGGTAAAGCTTTACAACTTTATAACCTTCAACATTCCAACATTTAAACCAATTTATAATGCCAATTTACCATACATTAGGGAACATCCCGCATAAGCGGCATACCCAATTCCGTAAACCCGACGGTACTTTATATGCCGAAGAACTGGTTTCAACGGAAGGCTTTTCGAGCTTGTACTCGCTGGTTTACCATGCCTACCCGCCTACAATTGTGAAAGAATTGGGCGAGCCCTACTCTGTTGAGCCGAAGATTGCCCGCGAGAAGCACCTGAAGCATACCAGCCTGATAGGTTTTAACATTAAGCCGGAAGATGATTACCTGCAAAGCCGCAAACCTGTGCTGGTAAACAACGACTTGCATATATCTCTCGCTGCCCCGCGCAAAAGTATGACAGATTATTTCTACAAGAACAGCCAGGCTGATGAGGTGATCTTTATACATGAGGGTACCGGCACGCTAAAAACAGGTTTCGGTAAGCTTAAATTTGAATATGGTGACTACCTGGTGATACCGCGCGGCACTATTTACCAGATGGAGTTTGATGGCGAGCAGAACCGCTTGTTTATTGTGGAGAGCTTCAGCCCTATCCGCACGCCTAAACGTTACCGCAACCAGTACGGCCAGCTAATGGAGCATGCCCCCTACTGCGAGCGCGATATTAAACGCCCTACCGACCTTGAAACGCACGATGAAAAAGGCGACTTTAAAATCCTTATAAAAAAGCAAGGCCTTATTTACCCTTACATTTACGGCACGCATCCTTTTGATTTTGTGGGATGGGACGGCTTTCACTACCCGTGGGCGTTCTCAATACATGATTTTGAACCGATAACCGGCCGTGTGCATCAACCACCGCCCGTGCATCAGACCTTTGAGGGACACAACTTTGTGATCTGCTCATTTGTGCCGCGCAAGTTTGATTATCACCCGTTATCAATCCCTGCCCCATACAATCACAGCAATGTAGACAGCGACGAGGTACTCTACTACGTTGACGGCGATTTTATGAGCCGCAAGCATGTAGTTAAAGGTCAGATAACCCTGCACCCAGGTGGCATCCCGCACGGGCCGGCACCAGGCTCGGTTGAGAAATCTATCGGCAAAGAATCAACAGAAGAACTGGCCGTAATGATAGACCCCTTTCGCCCGTTGATGCTAACGGACGATGCCGTAAATATTGAAGACGGAGATTATTATAAAAGCTGGATTTCTTAGAAGAGTCAGGAATCAAACATTCACTCATTCGATCCTTCACTAATTCACTCATTAAAAACAATGGAAACACTAACAATAGATAAAAAAACTACCTCAACAGATTTTTTGCCGCTTAACGGTACCGACTATGTTGAGTTTTACGTGGGTAATGCCAAACAGGCTGCTCACTTTTATAAAACCGCATTTGGCTTTCAGGACCTGGCGTATGCCGGCCCCGAGACAGGCATGCGCGACCGTGCCTCTTATGTTCTGCAACAAGGTAAGATCCGTCTAATGTTAACTACTCCCCTGCATTCAGACCATCCTATCAGCGAGCACATCAAAAAACACGGCGATGGCGTAAAGGCCCTTGCACTTTGGGTGGATGATGCTTTTGATGCTTTTGAGCAAACTACAAGTCGTGGTGCAGAAGCCTACCTGCAGCCACAGGTCATTAAAGATGAATTTGGCGAAGTGCGCACCAGCGGCATCAAATTATATGGCGATACTGTTCACCTTTTTGTGGAACGCAAGAATTACAAAGGTGCATTTTTACCCGGCTATGTGGAACTTAAAACCAACTACCATCCTACCGAAACCGGTTTACTTTATGTGGACCATTGTGTAGGCAACGTTGGCTGGCATAAAATGAACCAATGGGTAGACTTTTATGAAGATGTAATGGGCTTCCGCAACATTCTTACTTTCGATGATAAGATGATCTCCACCGAATATTCTGCATTGATGAGCAAGGTAATGAGTAACGGAAACGGTTACGTTAAATTCCCGATAAATGAACCGGCTGAGGGTAAAAAGAAAAGCCAGATAGAAGAATATCTTGAGTTTTACGAGGGTGAGGGTGTACAGCACCTGGCGTTGGCTACGCAGGATATTGTTAAAACCGTTACCGATCTGCAAAGTCGCGGTATAGAATTCCTGACCGTACCAACCACTTATTACGATGACCTTATAGACCGCGTAGGGCATATTGACGAAGACCTCGGACCGTTGAAACAACTGGGCATCCTGGTTGACCGTGATGATGAAGGTTATCTGCTACAGATATTCACCAAACCTGTTGAAGACCGGCCAACGCTTTTCTTTGAGATCATACAGCGCAAAGGTGCAAAATCATTCGGAGCCGGGAACTTTAAAGCACTGTTTGAAGCCATTGAACGTGAACAGGAAGCAAGGGGTAACCTATAAAAATAGCAAATAACGTAAAAAGCCGGACACAACATCCGGCTTTTTGCGTTATACCATTTTGCACAAATAAGTTAAGCTGCTAACTTAGCTTAACGTAATACCCCCACTAAAAACATGGTTGAAGAAAAACCATCAGGCAAATTTCAATTTATTCCGCTTTTGATCAGCCTGATCATTACGCTTGCTATAGGCTTTACAGCTTCATTTTTTACCCGCCCGGAGATAGAGGGATGGTACCAAACTTTAAAAAAACCCACATTTACACCACCCAATTTCGTTTTCCCGATAGCGTGGACGTTGTTATATATCCTGATAGCGATAGCTGCTTACCTGGTATGGAAAAAGCGCGATAGATCTGTTACTTACAAAACAGCCACAGTTATCTATACTCTGCAACTGCTCTTTAATTTCTCATGGTCTATAGTATTCTTTGAGTTTCATCAAATATTGGGAGGCCTCCTTGTTATAATAGCACTGTTGGTCATTATCATTCTAAACATAAGCTGGTTTAACCGCTTCAGTAAGCCTGCCGCATACTTACTTATACCTTACTTCCTTTGGGTAAGCTTTGCTACTTTGCTTAACCTCAGTATTTATATTTTTAACAAATAGAAAAACGAGTTACATTTATTGCCGACGATAATTTTGTTGTGCAATGAAAAAACTGCTGCTTATCTGTTTGCTATTATGTGTCACCGGCTTTTGCTACGCCGATAAAATTGCCATTGATAATTTTGTGGTGAAAGAAAATCCTTTTGCTACAGATGAGATCGCTTTTGTTGCAGTAGACACTGCAGGCGTTATCCAGGAAAACGTGAACGGCATCTTTACTTTTACTATCAACGGTTTTACAGAGGAGCTTAAGTTTGATAAAGGCACTGCTTTTTATCGCCATAAGATAGAGAAATCGAGCTTTGTTTACTCTCGCCATCAAAATGATGATGGCACCCACTCAACGCTTTATTACGTTTACCGGCACGATGGTAAACTATCACTTGTAAAAATAAGCTGGATAGTATTACTTGCCATACCGCTGGCCCTGGTACTTATTGGCTATATGTTTAAGCGCCTTATCATTATCGCAATTGTAGTATTCTGCGTATTCCTTTATTTCAATCACAGCAGTGGCCTAAGTGTCCCAACATTTTTCCAGAGCATTTTAGATGGATTAAAGGGAATGTTTTCGTGAGTGGTCAGTGGTCAGTGGTCAGTGGTCAGTGGTCAAAAACACATTAATATTATTGTTGCTTCACCCATTTAACAAATGAATCGATAATTCGAAATCACTCATTCACTCATTACGTCCTTATCTAATTAACTTAGAATGGTAACCCGATACCGAAGTTGAGTTGCATAAATGAATAGCCATCGCCAATGATCTTCCCGCTGCTCGGGTCTACGCCGGTTTTATTGTCCAGCAGGTATTTTTGCTTAAATGGCCCGTTCCCAAATACCTCATCAAAGTGCTTAATAAATACCCATTGATCTGAGCCCTGGAATTGTGGATCTTTAAATTTAAACGCGGCATCCAGCCTGAAGATAAAGAAACCAAGGTCGAAACGAAGGCCTGTACCTATGCCTATTGCCGTACCCTGCCATATATTGTTAAACCTGAATTCTCCGTTAGGATTATCTGCTTCTTTGTGTAAGCGCCAAACGTTACCGGCATCCATAAAAAACGCGCCTTTAAGTTTGGAGCCAAAGAAGTTGTCGGCCAGTTTATAGCGGTATTCGGCATTGGCAACTATTTTAACTTCACCAAACTGATCAAGGAACTTCAATCTGGCACGTGTGGTATCTGCCACGGCGCCTGTGCCATAGCTTGCACGGTTAAACTGGCCCGGACCAAGATTTCGTGGCAACCACGCCCGCATATCGTTGGCACCACCAGCATAAAAGTTCTTCTCAAATATTAGCTGATTGCTGTTGCCATAGGGCACCCCTACTCCTGGGTTAATGCGGAAGATGAACTGCTTTTCCCCACCCAGACTACGGTAAATACGCAGATCTACCTCTGTTTTGGCATATTGGGAGAATGTATATCCAAATATGGTACGCTGGCCCAAACTATCGCGCTTGGTACCTGCAAGGTTACTTAGCAGTGATAAAAAGTTACCACCAATATCCAGGTTGCCTCTAAAGTAGATGAAATTCTTGAACGAGTTAAGCTCAATGGCGTTGTACTGGAAAGTGTATTGTGTTGCAGATGTAAATGTTGTACGGCCAATCAAATAAACGTATGAATACCTGTTTTGGCTCAGCAGCAGGTTGCGGGCAAGCGGATCTATAGTTCCGTTAGAGAACTCGATGCTGATAGGCGTAATAGAGTGCTGCTTACGGAAGGTCTCAAAAAAGTCGTAAGTAACCGAGTTGATAAAACTGCGGCGCTCCACCAGATCTTTCTGGTAGAATAACTGGAAGTTTGACGAGAACGTAGTATGCGGCACCCCAAACTTAGCCAGGTTAGGGAAGCTGAATGGCAGCAATAACCGCGGATAGATAACGCTTGCACCTACCCTAAAATCCTGATTTTGGATACCTTTAGTGCCGGATCCATTGTCGAACAATATACTCCAGTTCAGTTTCAGCTGCAAAGCTGCCGCCTGCTTAAATATATTCCGGTTGGTGAAGGTATTGCCCAGGTTATAACCATATCGGCCACCGTTAAACAAAAACTCCGCCTCCAGTCGGTCGGTCATTCGCTTTAGCGGTACAATATCTATTTTACTGTTAAGCCTGTTGGTGCTATCTGGCAGCTTCTCGTATGTTGGGTTGGGTACGTTACGGAAAACGTTTAATTCTGATAGCCTCGATGTAGTAAGCATCTGTGTCTCCAGGCTGTACTTATCCCCCTTTTTTTGGAAAACATAATCCGTTACCGTGCGAGGCTTAAACCTGCCCGAGAAGTCAACAAACCTGAACTGCGAATCAACCTGGATCGTATCGGCTTTACCGTTGGTACGCCCATTGCTCCTGGCAATCGTTATTAGCGTGTTGTTCATCGTGTAGATAGGATGTTCTTTTTTACCGGGCGGGTTATCTATCATGATCACCACATCAGCAACGCTTTTACCCCAACTGGTATCGGGTAGGTAGGTAATGTACTGCCGATAGAAATCATAATAACCGTGCTGTTTCATCACCTGGAAAAACTGGTCGCGGTCATAAGCCAGACTATCCGTATCATAACGACTGCCGGGCTTTACGTGCGTGTAATTTTTCCGGGTATCGCGGTATATCTGCTGTACTTTAGGATCAAAAATGCTGTCACGATAATTGCGGACGTGAAACAAAGGGCCTTCCTGGGCAGTAAAATAAAGCGTGGCCTTGCGTTTTTTGATGGCAATAGAGTCAACAACCTTGGCTTTCAGATAGCCTTTGTTCACCAGGAACTTCTGGATCTGGTCCCGCGAAAACTCTACAAGATTAGAATCTAAAATGGCTGGTGCTTCACCAATGTTGCGCTTGCCTTTTTTACTGAAGGTGTAATAGATCTGCAGGTTTAACCAGTTATTAGGCTGCTGCTCTTTATCAACATAGTTAAAGGCAAGATCTTTGAACTCCTTATCAACACCCTTAATAACAACTTTGCGTACGATAGCCTGATCCTGGCGAATACCGCGCGTAACGCTGCATCCCGACGCAATTATCAGCACTAAAATATTTAATATTGCAAAACGTAAAGTTACAGGGGTATATGCTTTCAAAATCTCAAATCAGTTTACTAAACTCGTTACAACAAAAAAAGTTTCGTCGAGAACATGGTTTGTTCATTGTAGAAGGCTACAAATCCATTGTAGAATTTGCACAATCCGGCTACCAGATCCAAACCATTTATCATACGGCTGATGTAGCTTCAAAATTGCTCAATTTATCCCGAAAAATAAACTCTCATGAGATTTCTTTGACAGAACTCGGGAAAATAAGTGCTTTAAAAACGCCTGCAGATGCGCTGGCCACTGTAAAAATGCCGGTTAATGATGTTGTTGATGCATCCGCATTAAAAAGCAAATTTAGCCTTGTACTGGACGGTGTGCAGGACCCCGGTAATATGGGCACCATTATACGCACGGCAGACTGGTTTGGTATTACTGATATTATTTGTTCGGAAGATACCGTTGATGTTTACAACCCTAAGGTGGTACAGGCTACTATGGGTTCGCTGGCCCGCGTTAATGTTACTTATACTGATCTGAAAAAGTTTATAACGTACGCAGATCTGCCGGTTTTTGGAACATTATTAAACGGCGATAACATTTATACCACGCAATTTGGTGGCGAAGGTTTGGTATTGTTAGGGAATGAAGGCAACGGCATAAGGCCTGATATACAGGCGCTAATCACAAAAGCCATTACGATTCCACGCATTGGCCAGGCCGAATCTTTGAATGTTGCCATAGCTGCAGCGATATGTTGTTCACAACTTGCTGCAAAAACCTTTAAATAAAATTGATTAGAAGTAAATAATTACTATTTTTGCAGTCCTGAAAAATGGTCGGATGGCCGAGTGGCTAGGCAGAGGTCTGCAAAACCTCGTACAGCGGTTCGAATCCGCTTCCGACCTCAAGGTTTACAAAATATTTAAAATTAAAGTCATGGGCGTTACTCGTTTAAAAAGAAAAGATAGAAGAAACAAAACTACTTCTCGTTTAGAAGTTCAGTTCTTAAAACTGGCTACTAACATTGAGTTAGGCAGCCGTTCTGCACAGAAAAAAGGCAACCAAATTGATAAAAACAATGAGGTTTTAGCTAAAGCTGCTGCTGCAAACTAACCTTCTTTCTCAAAGAAAAGCTTAAAGCGTGCTGAAACATCAGTACGCTTTTTTTTATGCCAGCAAATTTTCATATAACCGGTAATTCTCGTCATCAAAGCAGATGAATATTATTTCTTCAATGCTTTGGTTAGCCTGCAGGAAATCATTAACCGTTTTAACGGCTATCTCCGCAGCCTCTGGTTTAGGAAAATGATAGATACCCGTACTGATATTGGGGAAGGCAATGGTTTTAATATTCTTACCTACAGCAATAGCTAAACTGTTTAAATAACAATTAGCCAGTAATTGCCGCTCATTACGATTGCCGCCGTTCCAAACCGGGCCAACCGTGTGTATCACATATTTAGCAGGCAGTTTACCGCCGGTAGTTATCACAGCTTCGCCGGTTGGGCAGCCACCCTGCTTATTCCTGATGGCTATACACTCATCAAGTATTTGTTTGCCACCCGCACGGTGAATAGCGCCATCCACACCGCCACCGCCCAGCAAGCTGGTATTGGCGGCATTTACAATGACATCAACCTTTAATTTAGTAATATCACCCTGTTGTACTTTAATGCGCTTATCCATAAAAATATAATCGTATAAAAGACGGGGATGTTTGAGGTCTATTTCTGTTCTGTAGCAAAGAATAGTGCCTTAAGTTCTGTGGCATCGTCAGCTTTCATTTTACCGGCCAAAACCAAACGCAACTGGCGGCGGCGCAATGCACCTTCAAAAAGCTCCGTTTCTTCAGGACTTTCGGGTATCAGCGCAGGCACCGGTATAGCGCGGCCATTTTGATCCAAGGCTACAAAAGTATAGTAGGCATCATTGCTTTTAACTTTGGTGCCTGATGGGATGTTCTCGGCATACACATCAAGCCTAACCTCTACAGACGTAGTAAAAGCGCGCGAAACACGGGCTTCGATAGTAATTACATCACCTAATTTGATGGGATGATGAAAGGATACATTATCAACCGATGCGGTTACCACAATACGGTTGCAGTGTTTTTGCGCAGAAATGGCGGCTGCAATATCCATGAAATGTAGCAAGCGCCCACCCATTAAATTATTAAGCGTATTGGTATCATTGGGCAATACCAGCTCATTCATAATGGTATGCGAATCTTTCGGCGATTTTCCTTTCATGCCGCAAAGATAGGCTTTAACCAGCAAAAAACTATGCTAACATAGCAACTACTGTTTAGCGCTGTTTAGTTGACCGTACCCAACTAACTGCTCATATCGCGACCCAACCTGGCGGTAATACACCAGCATCTGGTATTCGTTCTCTGTTTCAAAGTAGTTACCCTCAAGCGTTGTATCATCCGGTTTTTGAGTAGCGTTATCAACCCAAACATACTCATAATCGTACACGCCCTGTTTTAATTGCAGGTGTGTGTACCAACGGCCGCTATCGTCATATTGCAATCTGCTCCTATCATCAAGTTGATAATCGTTAAACTGGCCTACTATGTAAGCCGTTCCATCGGTGGGGGTTTTGTTCGCAGCCAAGCTGAAATACATGTAGGCGTAATCAGCGTCACGGCGAGGGTCGGTACCATCCTGGTTCAGGATAAAGAACTTGCCATCGTTATCGTAAAGCAGTGTATAATCCGGCAAGTTGCGATTAGGGTCGCCTAAAAGCATAACCGTGTTTGCAGTGTCCTTGTAAATCTTTGATATCCGTTCTGAGTTAAGCTTAAGCGTGCGGGTATCAAAATGCCTGAACTCGTTACGGCCGGCAAAATCGTTGATGTCAACATCGTTGTAAACCAATTGCGTACCGCGGATGTAAGTAGGTGTGTTGTTCAACAACGCCGTTCCCGGCCGTGCATTTTGCATCAACAGTACCCTTACTTCTGTACGCGGGTTTTGCACCTGCAAGCCCGAGCAATCAACTGTAAAATTCACCTTTTGGTTGGTACGCCTAAGCAAGACTTTGTTCGATGATTGAACCGTGGCAGCAACAGCAACCTTTTGCGCAACTACATATAGCCTGCGGGTTAGTATCATCTTTTGCTGATCGCCATCCTCGTAAACCTTTAGGATATAGTTGCCCGATACTTTAGGGATAATGTTCTGATTGGGTAATTTAAGTTGATAGTGCGTGTATTTTTGGTAGGTGGCAGACGAATAGATGTAATCGATGATCCGGTCATCCGTGTAGCTTTCCAGGTATTCTGCGCTTGTAATTTTTGATGGCTGCCAGTTAGCGTCGCAATGCTGCAGGGTATAGTTAAATGTGCGCGTTCCGCCGCTAAGGTCATCGAATCCTAAGGTTACCGTTTCATCGCTGCCTAACGTTATAATAGGAAATGATGAAGCTTTTTTTGAATTATAAAACTCCACACTTTTTATCTCGTGCCGGTAAACGTTGTTCTCGAATGGAGGAGTTTGGGCATTAGCCGCCAAACAAAAAAAGACGAGAATACCGCTTAACAAACTTTTCATTATTGCAAGATAGGAACAAAACGCCGTGGAGCGGAATTAATTTGGACGAGCGCTACTGTAGTAATATAGTCATTGTAAACTTACCGAACGATTGATCGCTTGTAAAGTCTTCTACAAGCTGAGACTGACACGTCTAAATAATTTATCGCAACTGTTTAATCGCCTTTAAAACCCTATCAATCCGCTCCTCCACTGTCGTATCACCCTCTATCTTTAATATCGGGCATTGAAAACGATCAAGCCATTGCAGGTGCACATTTAAGTTGCGGCCATTGGTGGTGTTATCGTCATAACCTTTAGCCCATTCCCTAAAGTCTTTATAAAGTTGCACCCGCACCGGGTTGGTGTAAATTTGATCGCCGTAACGTTCCACTTCTCTCGCATCCAGTCGCTGCATACGTACACCGTGTGGAATGCGGAGAAAAACCACCAGATCAAACTTTGTTAGCCAGCTATCATCCCAACTTACCAACGAGCCGCCAACTATGGCATTTTCGTTTTCCTCAAAATCTGCAAGCAGCATGGCCTTTCTTTCTGCCGGTTCACGCTTTTGAGTGTAAGGAATATCAGAAGGCAGCCAAAAGTAATTGTCTGTATCAAAGTAAGGATATGCTAAACGGCTGGCTAAAGCTTTTCCCAGAGTAGTTGAGCCGGCACACGATGCGCCCATGATGTGTATCTTCATACTACTAAAAACAAAAGGCAGTTGCTATGCAACCGCCCTTCGTCATATTTTTGATTAGCCTTCCAGTTCCATTATCTGCTCGGCAAGTGCCTCCCAACGGGCCTGCTGCTCTCGCATCTCCAGCTTCTTCAGCTGATACTTATCAGTAAGTTGCTGAAGTTTATCTACCTGATTGTACACGTCGTTGTTTGCTAATTGCGTTTCCAGGCTTTTCACTTCTTTCTCCAATGCACTAACCTGCTCTTCCAATTTAGACAGGTCCTGATTCATTTTTTTTAGTTGCTGAGCTTTATTGTCGGTTGGTTGCTTAACCGGTTCAGGCTTTTTTTCTTCTTTTTTAGGTTGAGGTAAAGGTGCTGCTTTTGGCTCCAGTTTGCGCTTTGCGTTCCACTCATCATATTCCTGGTAAGTGCCCGGATATTGTTTTATCTTTTGATCTTCAATAAACCAAATCTTGTTGGCAACATTATCCAGGAAATACCTATCGTGCGATACCACGATCACTGTACCTTCATATTGCTGCAGGGCTTGTATAAGTATGTTAACCGATGCCATATCCAAGTGGTTGGTAGGCTCATCCAATACTAGGAAGTTAGCATCGGCAGTAAGCGCCTTTGCAAGCGCCACACGCGATTTCTCTCCTCCCGATAGTACTTTGATCTTCTTGAAAACATCATCGCCTGTAAACAGGAACGAACCCAATATTGAACGAAGCTCGGTATCCGTATGTTTTGGTGCAAAAGATTGCAGCTCCTGCAATATCTGGTTCTCCAGGTGCAAGCTCTCTAACTGGTGCTGCGCAAAGAAAGTCTGGGTAACGTTATGGCCGGTTTGTGCTGTACCGGTAAAATCCTGATCGGCACCTGCTACTATGCGCAATAAGGTAGATTTACCTTTACCGTTAGCACCGATCAAAGCAATTTTGTCGCCTTTTTCTATAATTGCCTCAGCATCGTCAAGAATATCAATACCCGGATATTTTTTTGTGATATGTTCTAAAGTTACCACGTGTCTTCCAGATTGCTTGCTGAATTTAAAGCTAAAGTTTACCTCAGGATTATCATCATCCACATCCTCAACACGCTCCATTTTATCGAGCATTTTAATACGCGACTGCGCCATTTTTGCTTTGGAAGCCTTGGCGCGGAAACGTTCTATCAAACGTTCTTCCTGGCGTATTTTCGCTTGCTGGTTCTTAAACTCGCCGCGCTGTATTTCCGAGCGCATTTCCTTTTCTTCCAGGTAGAAGCTATAATTACCGGCATAGACCGTAAGCTTACCTTTGCGCGATTCAACCGTGCGGTTGATCACCTTATCCAAGAACCATCTATCGTGCGATACGATAACGATGGCACCTTCAAAAGATTTCAGGTAATCTTCCAGCCATTGAATCGAAGGTAAGTCAAGGTGGTTGGTAGGCTCATCCAGCAGCAGGATATCAGGTGCCTGTAAAAGTATCTTTGCTAACATCACCCGCATACGCCATCCGCCCGAAAAAGTACTTAGCTTACGCTGGCAATCTGCCTCGCTAAAACCTAAACCCGCCAATATCTCGTGCGCCTTGTATTCAATATTATAACCATCAAGCAGTTCAAACTCGTGTTGCTTGTCGCTCAGTTTGTTTAACAGATCCTCGCTGTAATCGGTCTCCAACTTTTTAAGCAGGTTCTCTATTTCATCATGCAGTTGGTTTTGGCGCTCGAAGGCTTCCATGGCAACATGCACAATATTTTTATCAGACGAGTATGATAGCAGGTCCTGGTTAAGGTAACCCATGGTAAGGTCCTTGGCCATTGATATAGTGCCCGATGTTGGCTTGTAATCGCCTACTATGATCTTTAGTAGGGTGGTTTTACCGGTACCGTTTGCACCTATCAACCCGATCTTTTCGCCTGGTTTTATATGCCAGTTAGCTTCATCATAAAGGGCGCGCGCACCAATCTCAAACGTAAGGTTATTTATAGCTATCATTTCGGGCGCAAAGATACGGTTTTGGGGGGAGAGGTGAAAGGATAAAGGTAAATGGCCAAAGGCGAAAGCTTAAAAGTAAAATGCGGAAGGCCTTGATATAAAGCATTCATTTAAAACCCTTAACCTTTTGCCTTTAACCCTAAAACCTAAATAACTAACTTCGCGGCATGTATCAATTGATCAAACCGCTGTTATTTAAGTTCGACCCTGAGAACATCCACTACTTTGTTACCCGTAACCTTAAACGCTTTAATAAATTCCCCGGAGGCAAAGCGCTTAGCAAAGCCATGTGGACGATTGATGACAAGCGCCTGGAACGCGAAGTGTTCGGTTTAAAGTTTAAAAACCCTGTGGGTTTGGCAGCCGGTTTTGATAAAAATGCCGAAATGATAGCCGAAATGGGAAACCTTGGTTTCGGCTTTAGTGAGGTTGGTACCGTTACACCCCTACCCCAGCCCGGCAATCCAAAACCACGTATGTTTCGCCTGCCGGCGGATAGCGCGCTTATCAATCGAATGGGCTTTAATAACCTTGGCGTCGATGTAGCAGCGCAACGCATTGCCACATACCGTAACAGTTTAAAAAAGGGCGAGCAAGCGTTGGTCATCGGTGGCAACATCGGCAAAAACAAAGTAACGCCTAATGAGGAAGCCGTTAACGACTACATTAAGTGCTTCGACAGGCTTTTTGATGTGGTTGACTATTTTGTAGTGAATGTAAGCTCGCCAAACACCCCCGGACTACGCGAATTGCAGGAGAAAGAACCGCTGATGAACATCCTGAACACACTGCAGCAACGTAACAGCAAAAATGGCATCAGCAGGCCCATACTATTGAAGATAGCCCCTGACCTTACCAATTCGCAATTAGATGATATCGCAGACATTGTAAAGCAAACAGGTATTGCTGGCATTATTGCGACCAATACTACCATCAGTCGAGATAGTTTAGTTTCTGCGCATAAAGATGAAACCGGCGGACTAAGCGGCAAACCTGTTACCAAGCGTTCTACAGAGGTTATCAGCTATTTACACAAAGCATCAAATGGAGCTTTCCCAATTATTGGCGTAGGTGGAATCCATTCTGCCGAAGATGCATTAGAGAAACTTAACGCAGGTGCATCATTGGTACAGTTATATACCGGTTTTATTTATGAGGGGCCAGGTTTGATAAAGAGGATTTTGAAGAGGCTTTTATAAAACACTAAGGCATATCTACCGATATGCCCTTTTATTTATTCCCCTGCCAATTCCAATATCCTGTCAAATTCCTCGCGGGTTACAGCCATTACCGAAAGGCGTCCCTGCCTTACCAGGCCAATATCTTTAAGCTGTTCGTCGGCTTTAATTTGTTCAAGCGTAACCGGCTTTTTAAGGCTCTGTACAGGTTCAAGATCAACAACCACCCAGTTGGTATCATCAGTTGTGGGGTCCTGGTACGCTTCTTTTACCACGCGGGCAATACCAACAATTTCTTTACCCTCGTTGCTATGGTACCAAAAAACTAAATCGCCCACCTTCATGCCGCGCAGGTTGTTACGCGCCTGGTAATTGCGTACGCCATCCCAAAAAGTACGGCCTTCCTGGTTAAATTTCTCCCAGCTATATTTAAACGGTTCCGATTTTACTAACCAATGATTCATGTATATCTTCAAATAAATACATTCATGGCATGCTATGAATGCGGGGGCAAAATAAGCAATATCATGAAACAGTTAAAACGGTCTTTAACTTAAAAGAGCTGATGCGTTTAAACAGATCAGCTCTTAACGTAACATGTTACAGCTTTTTACTTAACAGTTTGCCCGTATATATACTCTAATTTATACTCGTGCAGCTTGTTGTCGTAATCGGCGAGTTGTTTATCCGATCTGAAGAAGCCCTCAAGCGCGTACAAAAACTGCGTATCATTTTGGAAGCTTGTCTCCAAATTAGTCAGGGTCAACGGCCTTATAGTGGTGTCCGGTTTTTGGCTAAAGTAAAAATCTTCAACTCTTTTCATTCCACGTGTGCCCGGCTCCAGTTGATAAGCGGCATATAGATAAATACCCTTATCGGCAATTATTTTGTAGGCGGTGTTCTTGAAAAATCGGTAATCGGTGCCGTTTAGCCTGTAACCAAAAATTTCGGTTTTACGGAGGTGCACAGGCTTCCCGTTTTCGTCTATCTTGATGGTTGACCAGTCAAATAATCCGTTGAACCTGATGTGATGCGTCTCTGCTTCCGTAGTATAGCTCAATTTATGGTTAACGAAATCATCTGCCGACAGGTAAATGCCGGATGTTGACTGGGCTTTGACCTTTGTAGACATCAGCGTGCATGCAACTATGAGCATCATGCTGCAAAATACATTCTGTAAATTTTTCATGATCTTTAAAAATTGTGATTAAAAACGTGTCATTAATGCGATGATAAACCTGTTCTCTGATTTAACAAGGTCTGGTGTAAAAGACGCATCGGCGGGGATGTAAGAGTTTGGGTTGAACGATGTGGCCGGATTGGTTTGGTAGCCAGAAGGACTGGTAACACCACCATGGCCATTAAAATAAGGAACATTCATGAACCTGTGTACAAGTTCGAAACGCACGGTAAGGAACTGGTTGGGGTTATAATCTATACAAGATGATGCATCCCAGCCGGCCATTTTAGCACCCGGGGTTGATGCCGCCAGGAAAGAATCTGTAGCCTGGCCCGGAGGCACTAACGCCAGGTAGCGGCTTGGGTTACTCATAAAGCCGCCGCCAAGTGTCCATCCCCATTTCATATCCTTACCAAACCATAAGCGGTTGTATGCCATAGCGCTGATAAAGTTTGAGGCATTTTTACCAAAAGCAGAGTAAACTACGCCGCCCGGAGCTGTACCATTCTGGAAACCAAAATCGGCTGTGAGGGTAAATGCTGCGCGTTTTATACCTGATGTACTTTTATTTGCTGCATCAAAATATAAATGCTGAATAGAGTTATCTGTGTGATAACGTTTAACACCGGGTGCACCTGCCACATCCGTACCAAAGTAGTTGTTGCTCACGAACGAGAAAGTAGGGCTTGGCCTTGTATTAACCGAGAAGCCAATGCCGGGCATTTTATTAAACATGCCATAAGATTGCCATCCGTTGATGATCCATAACTCAACCTTGGTAGTTACCGATGGGAAAGCCTGAACCCTTATACCGTTAAAAAACCATGGTGTGTTGTCTGACGTGTAAGAAGGCTGATAACTCCAGTTTTCAAAGTTATTGTAGGAGTACATACCAATGTACGACATGAAGATACCCATATCTACGTTAATACCATGCCATGCATTAAAGTGGTAACCACCATAAGCCTCGCTTAAGTATCTGTAAGCATCAGGCAGGTCATACTGACCGCGGTAGCCACTATAGTCGTTACGTGGTACAACGGTTGAACGGGTACCAAACTGCGTCATGATACGGCCGCGTACATTGTCGTAATGAAAATCACCACCTATGCCTACGAACGATACTTCTGCTTCACCATTCCTGGCAAGTGCTGTAGAACCGGTAACCGTATTATCAATAGGGTTATGGTTAGAGCGGGTATAGTTCATGTCGAAGGTAAAGTCGCCCGTGAAATATTTATTATCCAGCAACTTTGATTTCTGGCGGTTTTGGCCGTTGATCCAGGAGAAATCGGCATAGTTTAAAGGTTCAGCATCTGCAGGGATCTCAAGTTTCTTTTTCGTCGAGTCTTTTTGCTCTGGTTTTGTTTCACTGGCCGTTTGAGCCATTGTGTTAATAGAAGCACAGGTAAGCGCAATTGTAAGTGCGGTAAAAAATTTTTTCATGTTTAATCGCTTAAATTTTAAATCTGTTAGTAGCGATAGATCAACTATCTGATGCGGGCTATGCTACGCAGATGCCAAACTTTAAGAGATGTGTTATTACACTGATTTTCAGTTAAATAATAATTATAAAATTCTAATTTATCGCCTTAAATTTTTTAGAATGAGAAAATATTTATCAGATTGAGAATCTTAGATGTGGTATTCTTCCATTTTGCGATAGAGGGTAGAAAGGCTTATACCAAGCAATTGAGCAGCCTCTTTTTTATTACCATTGGTTTGATAAAGGGCCTTACGAATGTACCGTGTCTCAAGGTCGTTTAAATCAAACGAATCACGCTGCTCTGCTAAAGTTTCCTCAAAAAAATCTGACGGTAATGATGCGGTTGTTAATTCCTCGCCGCTGTTGATGATCATTAAACGTTCCATCAGATTTCTTAGCTCGCGTATGTTACCCGGCCATAGATGTTCACTTAAACATTTCAACAAATTAGAGCTGATCTGCGGAACAGGCTTATTAAACAATACGGCAAATTGGTTCGCAAAATATTCAGTAAGGGCTTTAATGTCTTCACCCCGTTGGCGTAGTGGCGGCAGCTGTATAGTGTAAACCGCAAGCCGGTAATACAGGTCGAGCCGGAACTTACCGTTGATGGCCTCATTCTTAAGTTTCCTGTTAGTAGCCGCAATAATACGGGTGTTAACTTTGGTGGTACGCGCCTCGCCAACACGATTAAAAACTCCATTCTCCAATACACGCAGCAATTGAGCTTGCAGTTCCAGATTCATTTCCCCTATTTCATCCAGGAAAAGTATGCCTCCATCAGCCTCCTCAAAAAGCCCTTTCTTGTCTTTTAATGCGCCGGTGAAAGAGCCAGCCACATGGCCAAAGAGTTCGCTCTTTAACAGGTCGCCGGAAAACGAGCTGCAATTGACTGCCACAAAAGGTTTATCATGCCGCGGGCTGGCTTTATGCAGGGCTTGGGCAAATACCTCTTTGCCGGTGCCTGTCTCGCCCAAAAGTAATACAGTAGTGGTGGTTGCCGCAACCTGTTGGGCCATGGCTACGGCTTGTTTTGTTGCAGGAGAGTTGCCAATAATGTAATCGAAGGTATACTCTTGTGATATCTGCTTTTTCAGGGGCTTAGCCTGCATAACCAGCCTTGATTTTTCTGCTGCACTTTTAACAATGGGAACTATACGAGCGTTATCATCTCCTTTCATGATGTAATCGAAAGCGCCGTTTTTAACCGCCTTAACGCAGTCCTTTATAGAACCAAAGGCAGTTAGCACAACAACTTCCACCCTTTCAAACCGATCTTTTATTTTTTTTACCAGTTCAACTCCGCTTGCATCAGGTAGTTTCACGTCACTTATTACCACCGATACCTCATTTTCGCTAAGCAGCTTTAAACCAGCCGCAGCATTTGGCGCTTTATAAACATTAAACCCTTCATTTTCTATGATACGCGCAAGCAGGTCTCTAAACTTGCCCTCATCTTCTATTATTAAGATATTATCTGCCATCGCCCTCGCGCGCAGCTAAAAATATGCCTTGTTTTGTAAGCCGGCATAAACAGGCTGTTAGCGTATGATTTAACCTTTTTAGCAAAGTTGGCCAACAGCGTCACCTTATCATTTTGGGAAAATACTTTGTCAAAATGAAAAAGATGCTGCACTAAGCAACTCGGCCAAAACAGTAAAAAATTTCTTATTCTGCATTCGCAGGCCGTAATCCGGTCTGTGAGCCTAACGCGAAAGCTCTGGCACTGGCATTGTAAAGCCCGCCTATCACAAGTTCCGGGTAAATGACAATTAAAAATCTACTTCGCATAGGGTTTGGGGTGATCTTTACACTTACTGCCCTTATCTCGATACTTTCAGTACTGAATTTGAAAAAAATTGCTGAGGATGATAAAGCGATACTACGCGATAATTACGAGTCGCTCATTTTCGTAAAGAATATCAATGAAGCCCTTGATCTGCCAGATATACCAAATGATGTACAACAGGAAATAATTCAGCAAAACATCATCAACGAGAACAATAATATAACAGAACCGCACGAACAGGAATACGCCGACTCGCTGTTTGCAAACTTTATTGGGTTTAAAAAGTATAGCTACGATCCCTTAAAAAAAGCTGTTTACAGGGCGAGGATGAAAGCGGCCGTCTATCATATTTCCACGGTAAATTTGAAAGCTATATACCAGCGTAACGCTAAAGCCAATATCGATGCCAACAATGCGATGCTTAACATGAGTATACTGGGAGCAGTAAGTTTGCTGATCACGATTCTATTCCTTTTCAGGTTTCCCAACTATATCAGCCAGCCAATCAACAGGTTTATAAATGCATTTAGTGAGATCTCCCGAAAAAACTATGAGGTGAACGTTCATTTCCCTGATAATAGCGAGTTCCAAAGCCTGGGCCGGTCATTCAATGAAATGGTCACCAAACTGCGCGATTACGAGGATGGCAACCTGCAAAGCATAAAATTTGAACAACTACGCGTGGAAACCCTTGTGCAAAATGTTACCGACGCGATCATAGGATTTGATGAGCAAGAACGGATAATATTTGCCAACCCTATGGCAATTAAACTTTTAGCGGTCACGGAAGAAGAAATAAAAGGAAAGCAATTAAAAGAGATAGCACAATGGAACGAGGTTATATCTAAACTCATTCACTCAGAAAATGCTATTTATGACCTTAAGCTTGAACTGGACGGAGAGCAAACCTACTTTACGCGCGAATTTTTTGAGATACACCTGCCGGCTAATAAGAACGGACAAAGCAAAATAGGCCACTTTGTACTGCTTAAAAATATCACACGTTTTTATCACCTGGATGAAGCGAAGACCAATTTCATAGCAACCATATCCCACGAATTGAAAACCCCGATAGGCTCTATTAAAATGAGTACTGCGCTACTGCAGAACGACAGGTATGGGGCAATTACCGAATTTCAGAAAGAATTAATAGATAACATTGAGGAGGATAGTGACAGGCTGCTTAAAATAACTTCTGAACTGCTGGACATGGGGCAGGTGCAAACCGGCAAGTTGTTGCTGAACTTTACTGCTACAGACCCTATCAGTATTGTTAACTATGCTCAAAAAAGCGTAAGGTTGTTGGCAGAGCAAAAGGACATTGCCTTGAAGATAGACTGTCCGCAAGATCTACCACAGATATGGGCTGATCCGGACAAAACGGCGTGGGTGCTTATTAACCTGTTAACCAACGCCATAAAGTATAGTCCAAACAAAAGTACGATAGAATTAGCCGTTGCAAAAACTGCTGAGTACGTGCTTGAATTTTCTGTAAGAGACCATGGAGAGGGTATTAAAGAAAATTACTTATCCCGCTTATTTGAGCGCTATTTCAAAGTTCCGGGCGAAGATTCAAGGATATCAGGTACCGGGTTGGGGCTTGCAATAGCTAAGGATTTCATTACTGCCCAAAATGGCGAGATAAGGGTAAAAAGCAAGATCAATGAAGGTAGCCGCTTTTACTTTACACTACCTGTGCATCCGTACTGAGGATAGTACTTTAGTGCATTATTTTGTAAACCAGCTCTTTCATTAAGCCGCCGTGGTCTGTGTTTGAATCGAGGCCTTTGCTTTTGAGGTCGTACTCGCGGAGGCAGCTGATCACCTGGAAGGTTTTGGCGAGGTTGTAACCCCTGGCGGCCTGCTCGTAATCTTTTAAAAAGTACGGACTTACCCCTAATTCTTTAGCCGCATTAGCTTTATCTCTCACGTAGTGGTAGGCCAATACCTTACTGAAAAAGTTATTGAGGTTACCCAACACCAACACTATTGGGTTGGCTTTAGGGTTGGCCTCAAAATAATTTACGATCTGGTTAGCCTTGTAAGCATCTTTCCTGATCAGAGCTGACTGTAGTTCAAATACATTGTATTCTTTGCTGATGCCAATGTTATCCTGGACATCTTTTAACGAGATCTCTTGCCCCTGGGGGATATTAAGCATCAGTTTGTCGAGCTCGTTAGCGATCTTAGAAAGGTCATTACCTAAATACTCCGCCAGTATAGCACTTGCCTGCGGGGCAATTTTGTATTTTTTATCGTTCGAGTATTCCTCAATCCAACCGGGGATCTTATTGTCATACAAACCAGCTGATTCAAATACCAACCCATTCTTTTCTATTGCCTTAAACGTTTTCTTCCGTTTATCAAACTTTCCGTATTTGTAGCAAAAAACCAAAATGGTGCTGGGTAGTGGCGCCTCAAGATATGCCAATAATGGGTTGATGCTTTTCTTGTCGTCATCATCGCGGCCCCATTTCATATCCTGGGCCTCTTTAACAATCACCACCTGGTAATCGCTCATCATGGGGTAACGCTTGGCGGCATTTATGGCCGTCATCACGTCGGTATCTTTGCCGTACAAAATGGTTTGATTAAACCCTTTTTCGGCATCAGAAAGTACATTCCGTTCAATATAGTTACCTATCAGGTCTATATAATACGGTTCTTCGCCATGCAGCAGGTATAGCGGCTTAAATTTACTGTTCTTAAGATCTTTGATGATATCCTGCGCTGTAGCCATGGGTATGTCAAAAGTAAAAAGTAAATAGTAAAAAGGCATTACATTGTGGATAAAAGCCGGGAACTTTTGACTTTTAACTTTTTACTTTTGACTCGATGTTAATTCCGCTCAACCTTCCGCCATACCCTTTTAAGCTAACCGATGACAATGGCAAGCTGAGCATTTTTGATGAGTTGCGTAAAAAACAGATCATTCTTACACCCGAAGAATGGGTGAGGCAGCACTTTGTACAGTACCTTATTAAAGAAAAAGGTTATCCAAAAAGCTTAATAAAACTGGAAGGCGGCTTAAAACTCAACGGCCTATCCAAACGTACGGACATCGTAGTTTTCAACTCTGCCGGAGAAAGGGTACTGCTTGTAGAATGCAAAGCCCCATCGGTAAACATTACACAAGCTACGTTTAACCAAGCTGCCCGTTACAACATGGTGCACAAGGTTGCTTTAATGGCTGTAAGTAATGGTTTGCAGCACTATTACTGCAAAATTGAGCACGAGACAGACAGTTATAGATTTTTAGCAGAATTACCGGTATACAATACTATTTAACCGTGATAGCCACCAGGTTTTGGATCTTCTCCATCAGGTCATCCGGTTTGAACGGCTTGGCCACATAATCGTTCATGCCGGCGGCGGTAACCTGTTCTCTTATATCAAACAAAGCCGATGCAGTAAGGGCAATAATAGGAATGCCTGACTTAGCAGGATCGGTCATCTTACGGATCTCCCTTGAAGCATCAAATCCGTTCATAATCGGCATTTGCAAGTCCATCAAGATCACATCAAAATTACCGTATTGAACTATCTCTACCGCACGTTCGCCATTTTCAGCAATGGTTGGTATAATATTCCACTTTGAGAAAAGCTTTTTCATTAGCATTACGTTAACCGGATTGTCTTCGGCAACTAAAACACGTAAACCTGTAGGCTCCGATGGTAATGAGACAGGTTCCGAAACAGATGGCTGTTCACTATGTGATTGCCTTTCTGCAAAAACCTCAGTCGTTCTGGCACTCGGCGCCGCCTCCCTCGGTGGATTATAGGCTTCTGTAGATACGGGGAATTCCATATTGAATGAAAATTCAGATCCCTGCCCAAATACGCTGTTTACGCTCATCTGCAGGTTCTGCAACTCTAACAGGCGCTTTACTATCGCTAAACCTAAACCGGTACCCCCGTATTGGCGGGTAGTAGTTACCGATTCCTGAGTGAAGGGTTCAAATATGTTCTCTAAATTATCAGGCTTAATACCAATACCGGTGTCCTTTACAGAAAACCTTACTGTGATATTGTTGTGCCTGTCTTCAACACAGGTTACCCTCACCCAAATATTGCCTTGTGCCGTAAATTTTATGGCGTTGCTAACCAGGTTAAAGATTATCTGCGTTAAGCGCGTAGGGTCGCCAAAAACAAGCTTGCGGCGCAATGTACTATCAACATCAAGTTTAAAAAGCAATCCCTTCTCCTGCGCCTTAATGCTTTGCCCGCCACAGATGTTTTGCATCAGATCAACCAAGTTAAATTTGATCTGTTCAAACACGATCTTACCCGATTCTATCTTATTAAAATCAAGCACGTCATTCACAATGGCGAGCAGGTTATTGGCCGAGAACTTTAATATCTCCAGGTTTTCACTTTGATCTGCACGGGGATTATTCATCAACAGCAAGTTGCTCATACCTATCACCGCATTCAACGGCGTACGTATCTCATGTGACATGGTAGACAAAAACTCCGACTGCGCCTGTGATGATTTTTCTGCCTTTTCTATCGCCTTTTCAAATTTCACGTTTAAAGCGGCCTGCTGTTCGCCGGTATCCTTTAGCTGCTTAATATTGGCTATAAAAGTATTGTAAAAGTGGCTATTGATAAAGATGATAAGAATGAAGTTTACGCAGGCTGCTATAATATCCGTGGCTTCATCGGCACGTTCGGGTTTCCAGGCTATGTAGTAATTGTGGTCATACTTCATCACCATAAACAGCAACACCGGCAGCAGGTTAAGCAGCGAGTAAAACATCCCCCAGTTTTGCCCGAGCATGTAAAAGCTGAATACTATAATGAGAATGATGATCTGGATGGTGATAACGTTTACATCCTGGAGGATAACAAAAACGCTGGACAAGTTTATCAGCGTACCAATAATTAATGTTAAATGGGATATAATACGCCAGTGAGGCTTGAAAGTTAAATATTTAAATAAGGCTACAACTGCAATGAGCACACCGCCACAAGTAGCTGTCATCACCTTAAGGTTCTGCAGATAAACGCTAAGGAAGAGTGCACCAAGACCTACTATGGATAATAAAAACCCGTAGTATAGCATACGGATGCGAGCCTTGTCGAGAAACGACATCTCGTCCGTTATGATCTTATTTATTGAAAGATTAAAAAAATTCAAGGCCTGGCCGCGGTTAAGAAAACTAATATAACAAATAAAGCCTAATACGCAATAAGCTGCTATAGGTTACCTGTGCGGCTAAACATTACAATTAATTTGCCAATCCTTTTAAGTTTTCTTCAACAATCTTAAGCTTAGCCTCAGCATCAGCTTTCTTCTTACGCTCATTTTCAACTACTTCCGGCTTTGCATTTGACACAAAGCGCTCATTAGCCAGCTTGGCATCTACCGATCTTAAGAAACCTGTTAAATACTCTCTCTCCTTCTCCAATCGCTCTTTTTCGGCCTCTACGTCTATCTCAATATTCAACGTAACAAAGAACTCATCGGTGCCAGCTACAAAATTTGCAGCTCCGGCAATAGCCTCGTTCACAAAACCAAGCTCAGTTATATTGGCTATGTGTTTAATAATGGCGCTATATTGCTGATAATCAATGGCCGAATTTACCTTAACAGCAAGCGGCAATGTTTCTTTTGGTGATAAACCTTTGCTATTACGAATATTCCTAACCTGCGCAATTACCTGCTGCACCACGTCCATCTCCCCTACCAGTTGGGTATTAATCTCCCCGATTAATGGAAGTTGGGCAACAATGCAACACTCAAGCTCATCACGCTCACCAAAGATCTCATCGTGCCATAATTCCTCGGTAAGGAACGGCATGTATGGGTGAAGCACCTTAAGGATATTTTCAAAAAAACTAACAGTTGCGTTGTACGATGCTGTGTCAATTTTCTGCCTTTCAACATCCGTTTGGTATGGGGGTTTAACCATCTCCAGGTACGATGAGCAGAAGTCGTCCCAAACCAATTTGTAAGAAGCCATTAAAGCTTCTGATAAGCGGTACTGGCTAAAGTTCTCCTCGATCTCTACCAACGCCTGATTAAAGCGGCTCTGGAACCATTCGATAGCTACCGAATTATCCGCCTGGATGCTATCATCAGCTTCCCATCCTTTTACCAGTTTAAAAGCATTCCATATTTTGTTGCCGAAGGCACTACCCTGTTCACAATATTTCTCGTCAAACATCAGATCGTTACCTGCGGGCGAGCAAAGCAGCATGCCAACACGCACACCATCGGCACTGTACTTAGCCATCAGATCAAGCGGATCAGGAGAGTTCCCCAATGATTTTGACATTTTGCGGCCCAGCTTATCGCGAACGATACCTGTCAGATAAACGTTATTGAACGGCTTTTGCTGGCGTAGCTCATGGCCTGCCATGATCATACGTGCCACCCAAAAGAACAATATCTCCGGTGCTGTAACCAGGTCGTTTGTTGGGTAGTAATAGTTTATCTCGGGGTTATCAGGGTTACGTACACCATCAAAAACCGAGATTGGCCACAAGCCCGATGAGAACCACGTATCCAATACATCCTCGTCCTGGGTAAGGTCATCTATGGTATATGAAGCATTCAGTTTTTGCGCCTCTGCCAAAGCCAATTCTTTGGTTTTAGCTACCACATACTCACCGGTTGGCAGGTAGTAAGCCGGTATCTGTTGCCCCCACCACAACTGGCGACTGATATTCCAGTCGCGCACGTTCTCCATCCAGTGGCGGTAGGTGTTGATGAATTTCTCCGGGATAAGTTTTACATCGCCGTTTAAAACGTACGCCAAAGCAGGCTGTGCCAACTCTTTCATTTTACAGAACCACTGCATAGAAAGCTTTGGCTCAATAACTGCCGAGGTACGTTCTGATACGCCGATCTGCGAAATATTGTCTTCGGTTTTTACCAGTGCGCCGGCTTCCTCAAGCATTACAGCAATTTTCTTGCGGGCAGCAAAGCGATCTTCGCCGACCAATATCTGTGCTCTCTCGTTAAGCGTACCATCGTCATTTAAAATATCGATAACAGGCAGATTATGGCGCTGGCCAAGCTCGTAGTCATTTAAGTCATGTGCCGGTGTAACTTTCAAACAACCGGTACCAAAATCCATAGTCACATATTCATCTAATATGACTGTTATCTCGCGGTTAATAAGCGGGATGAAAACCGTTTTGCCATGAAGATGGGTATAACGCTCATCATTAGGATTGATACATATTGCAGCATCAGCCATTATAGTTTCAGGGCGAGTGGTGGCAATGGTTAAGTATTTAGTATCAAGTATCGAGTCGTTAGACTGATTTTCGTCTTGATTCTCGATACTTGCTACTTGATACTTGATATAATAAAGCTTCTGATTTACCTCTTTACGCAAAACCTCCTCATCGCTTACGGCTGTTTTGCCTTGCGGATCCCAGTTGATCATGCGTACACCACGGTAAATAAGGCCTTGCTTGTGGAGGTGAACAAAGTAGTCGATAACGGCTTCGCTCATGTCCTCATCCATAGTAAATTTGGTGCGGTCCCAATCGCATGAGGCGCCTAACTTCTTAAGTTGCTCCAATATGATACCGCCGTACTTGTTCTTCCAATCATAGGCATGGGCAAGGAACTGCTCGCGGGTAAGGTCTTTTTTGCTGATTCCCTGTTCCTTAAGCATGGCTACTACTTTTGCTTCAGTAGCGATGCTGGCATGGTCTGTACCCGGTACCCAGCAGGCATTCTTACCTTTCATGCGGGCACGGCGTATCAGCACGTCCTGTATGGTATTGTTAAGCATGTGACCCATGTGAAGCACGCCGGTAACGTTTGGCGGCGGTATAACAATGGTGTACGGCTCGCGCTCGTCTGGCACAGAACGGAAGAATTTTTTATCTAACCAATACTGGTACCATTTTTCTTCGGCTTCTGCAGGTGAATAGGTCTTTGCAATACTCATAGCCCGCAAAAATAACAAATCCGTTGGCAGCCGCCAACGGGAATAATTTTATTTGAAAACATCATTCCACCCAATTCTAAAAGTTGAGATAAACACTACTCATCATTCGCAGTTTCCACTCACTATCTTAGAAGCGTCATAAATAAATTTTCGCAACAATAATTTTACATACCGGCGTTTATAGCCTTATAAGCACATCAAAAAATGAGAACTTTGCCTGTAAACCGCTTTCTGGCAGCTATTATCAAGATGTCACGATTATCAGTGGTAATCAACTGGTTTAATCGATAAAGCCCCCCGTCCGCTTTGTAGTTGCCTTTGCGCGCATTAAATTTTTAACTTTAGCTTTTTACTGATTTAATTATGAAGTTAAAGTTTTCAAAATTGATGCTGGCAGGCGCGCTATGCATTTCGGCCAGCGTATACGCATCAAACGGCGATAAGCCTGTAAAAGGCAAAACAACAGCCGAACCGCCTAAGAAATTTATTGATCCTGCCAACATGGACCCGTCTGTTAAGCCGGGCGACGATTTTTTTGAGTACGCCAACGGCGGATGGCTAAAACAGAATGCAATACCTGCAAAGGAAACCCGCTGGGGAAGTTTTAATATCTTAAGACAAGACAATACCGACCGACTGCTAAGCTTACTTTCCGAAGTGAGTAAGAACCCTAAGCAGCCTAAAGGCAGCTTAAAACAACGTGTTGGAGACCTTTATGCCAGTGGCATGGATAGCCTGGCTATTGAGAAAAAAGGATACTCGCCAATAAAAGCCGATCTGCAAAGAATAGATAAGATCAGCGATTTAAATGGCGTTATCAATGAATTAGTTTACGAGCGTGTGAATGGTGTGGGCAGTCCGTTGTTTGGTTTTGGCGTTGGCCAGGACTCCAAACATGTAGATAATTACATTACCCAATTACGCCAGGGCGGCACCAGCCTACCGGATAGGGATAATTACTTAAAGGACGATGCACGTTCAAAAAAGATCCAGGACGCGCTAAAAACTTACATAACTACCTTATTTGCCTTAACCGGTACTCCGCAGGAAACGGCGGCCAAAAATGCTGCAACAGTTTTTGATATCGAGAAAAAACTGGCTGCATCTCAGTTGAGCCGTGTTGCCATGCGCGACCCTAACGTTACCTACAACAAATTTTCGGTTGCCGATTTCAGCAAAACAACCCCGCACCTTAATTGGGTTAAATTATTACCAATGATGAAGGTGACCGGGCAGGATACCATACTGGTTGGTCAACCCGCATTCTTTAAAGATATTGATGGCATGCTGGCTTCAACTTCTGTTGAAGACTGGAAAACCTATTTAAAATGGAATGTACTTAAAGGTGCGGCTTCATCATTAAGCTCGCCCTTTGTAAAAGCAAGCTTTGCTTACAGTAGCGCGCTAAGCGGCCAAAAAGTAGAAACCCCTCGCAACGAGCGCATGAGCGGCCTTGTTGATGGTAGCCTGGGCGAATTGCTTGGCCAGCTTTACGTAGAGAAATACTTTACACCTGCTGCCAAGAAGTACATGCTTGACCTGGTAAATAATTTGAAGATAACCCTTGGCGACCGCATTAAACGCCTCGACTGGATGAGTGATGCTACTAAAGCCAAAGCGTTAACCAAACTTAATGCTTTCACCGTTAAAATAGGTTACCCTGATAAATGGGAAACTTACAATGGCGTAGTGATCAACCGTAATGATTATGCGGGCAACCTTAAACGCCTTTCTATGTGGCGCTATAATTTTAACGTAACCCGCCTGGGCAAACCGGTTGATAAAACCCGTTGGGGTATGACACCACCTACGGTTAATGCATATTACAACCCAACCACAAATGAGATCGCATTCCCGGCAGGTATACTGCAGTTCCCGTTTTTTGATTTTAAGGCGGATGACGCGGTTAACTACGGGGGTATCGGTGCAGTTATCGGCCACGAAATGACCCACGGTTTTGACGACCAGGGACGCCAGTATGATGCCGACGGTACGCTTCGCGATTGGTGGACGAAAGAGGATGCCGATAAATTTAAAGTACGCGCTACACAGGTTGAGAACCAATACAATGCCTTTACGGTATTAGATACCATGCACGTGAACGGTAAACTTACCCTTGGTGAAAACCTTGCCGACCTTGGCGGTTTAAACATCGCTTACGAAGCATTTAAGAAAACAAAGCAAGGCCAGTCGAACAACAAAATAGATGGCTTTACGCCTGACCAGCGCTTCTTCTTATCATGGGCACAGGTTTGGAGAGGTTCACAACGCCCAGAGGCTGCTGCACAACGTATTTTGACAGACCCGCACTCACCGGAGCAGTTCCGTACCAATGCGCCTATTACCAATATGGATGCATGGTATGCTGCCTTTGATGTTAAACCCGGCGATAAAATGTTTAAGAAGCCTGAAGACAGGATAAAGGTGTGGTAATTTTAGAGATTAGAGATTAGAGCTTAGTCTTGCAAAGCCCGGCATACGCCGGGCTTTGCTTTTTTAAAAATATTTTCCAAATTTCAGTCTGATTAAGAGAATTTCAGAATCATGCCTCCTGATAATATTATAACTTTTGTCATCATGGTCTTGCTTATGTTTGCCTTTGTCGTTGCAGGAAATATCCTGTTGATTCATTTATTAATCAATAAGGCAATAAAATGTTATATCAAACCACTATTGGAATCAAAGGGCTGCATTTATGTGAATTATAAATGTCCAGGGTTATTCAGCCACGGAGACTTCAAATATTTCAATACAGGCTTCACCACTATGTCAGGATCAGGCAAAAATAGATTCACCATTTATGCATATATATTCTACACTGATAAAATTGAGAACACAAGTAAACGCAGTACAGCAAAAATTGATATTGCAGGTTTATCAGTCAAGAATATAGAATACAGTTCGGATATATAGCTTTAGCTTACATTCGTTTTAAATTGTAACAATAATAAATATTTGGATAACGCTACCCTGGTGATATAAAACTTTGAAGACTTTGTTAACAAAAACCTCAACACTCATCCGGCACAAATACCACGGTTTGCTCTTTTAAATTGCTGCCATCATTTTTAGGGACGCAATGGCAATGCCATTGTCCGGATATTCTGAAAGAATCTTTCTGTACAGTTCCTTTGCCTCTGCCCCGCGGCCTATTTGACTAAGCGTGAAAGCAATGTTGCAAAGCCCCATTTCACGATAACCCATTCTTGACGAGCTGAACATCGTAATATACCGGTACTTATCTATCCAGGCATTATGCTCAAAATAGGCAACGCTTTTATTAAAGTGATCCAAGGCCCTCTCGTATTTATTTTTCTTAAGTGCTGCGATGCCCTTTCGATGTTCAGTAGCAATAAGCCATCTCATTAAATAAAGTATCGCCCAATAAGCTATAAAAGCGTATATAAATTCAAATCCGTCTGCCGCAAATTGGGAGAAGCCCAAAAGCAACAAGAGCATTAACAATATCTGCGGAATGGTATACCACCAAATAATTTTCCCTCTAACAAATGGTACGTTCGCAATACTTAACAATATTTGGCTAAATTAAAATTTACGCGTCAATAATCTTACCGCTTCACAACAATTGGGCAGTTTCACTTATTAGTAAAACCCTATCTTTGCGGCACTGATTTCATTATGATAATTCACCAGTTTTACGATAAAGGCCTGGCACATGCCTCGTACGCCATTGTTCGCAGCGGAAAAATGATCGTTATTGATCCTGCTCGTAATCCACAACCATATTATGATTTCGCTAACCTGCATGAGTCAGAAATAGTTGGTGTTATCGAGACGCATCCACACGCTGATTTTGTGAGCTCACATCTGGAGATACACCACACAACTGGTGCTGATATTTACGTGAGCAAACTTGCCGGTGCAGGTTACCCACATCAAACTTTTGACGAGGGCGACGAAATAAAACTGGAAGACATCAATCTTAAAGCAATAAACACACCGGGACACTCACCAGATTCTATTTGTATTTTGGTTGAGAACGAGAATGGTAAAGAATGCGCCATATTTACAGGCGATACGCTTTTTGCAGGCGATGTTGGCAGACCCGATCTGCGCGAATCAGTTGGCAACATCACCGCCAAGAAAGAAGAACTGGCCCGCCAGATGTATCACAGTACCCGCGAAAAATTAATGACCCTGCCTGCCGATGTAAAGGTTTATCCCGCTCATGGCCCGGGCTCACTTTGCGGTAAAAGCATGAGCCCCGATCTGCACAGTACCATAGGGAAAGAATTGCGCGAGAATTATGCACTGCAGTTGATGGACGAACTCGCATTTGTGCAAACCTTAATGGCCGACCAGCCATTTATGCCAAAATACTTTGGCTATGATGTTGAACTGAATAAGATCGGCGCCGCGGCCTACGCAGAAAGTGTTGCTAAAGTAAACAGACAACAACCTGCCGATATAAGTGATGCTATTATCATAGATACACGCAACCGCGAGGCTTATCGCAATGGCCATGTTAAAGGCTCATATAATTTGCAGGATGCAGAAAAGTTTGAAACCTGGCTGGGTTCTATTGTGGGCCCGGAAGAACAATTTTATCTGATAGGAAGTGATGATGCCGCTTTAGATACCGCTATTGCTAAGGCAGCAAAAATTGGTTACGAGCATAATATTAAAGCCGCTGTGTTAACACCTCCAACTGCTACAGAAAAATCCGCCATACTTAATCTGGAAGAATTTAAGGCTAATCCTAATGCCTACACCATTATTGACGTTCGCAACTGGGCCGAGATAAAATCAGGAAAGCTATTTGCCAATGCTTTGACCATTCCACTACCGGAACTTAGGGAACGCGTGAACGAGATACCTGCCGATAAGCCGATATTAGTTCACTGCGCAGCGGGTTACCGTTCTGCGGCGGCGGTGGGTATTATCAGCGCTGTTACATCAGAAGTGCCGGTTTATGACCTGGGTGAAGCGGTAAATGACTGGAAGTAACCAAGCTTACATAAGCCTCTCCCCGCCTTTGCGTACTGTCTATCGCACCGCTCCCCAAGGAGGGAGCTGAACAATTATTGTCACCCTGAGCTTGTCGAAGGGCTAATCTACGTGCTTATACTTCGCCTTTCTTCAACGCTTTAACCGCATAATCTGAAGCACGGGCAGTAAGCGCCATGAAGGTAAGCGACGGGTTTTGAGTGCCGGTCGAGGTCATGCAGGCGCCATCGGTTACAAACACATTTTTGCATGCATGTAGCTGGTTCCATTTGTTGAGCATAGATGTTTTAGGATCATGCCCCATGCGGACGCCGCCCACTTCATGGATGTCCAATCCGGGTGCTTGTTTGCTATCGTTGGTGGCGATATCCTTGCAGCCGGCTTTGTCCAGCATTTCCGCTCCTTGCTGTAAAAAGTCTTTGAGCGACTTAATGTCGTTATCATCATAATCAACCGATATCTGTAGTTGCGGCACGCCCCATTTATCCTTTAGCGTTTTGCTTAGTTGCACAAAGTTGCTGGCCTTAGGGATGGTCTCGCCCTGCATCATCATATAAATCCCCCACGGACCAGCCTCGCTGATATTTTGCTTAAAGTCTGCACCTATTTGAGCGCCGTCCGTTTGGTGGCCCCAACCTGCGCGCGTAGCGGTATAGAAAACCATATATCCCCGTAAAAAATCGGTCTCCTGTTTGTGAACGTTTCTGAAGTTAGGCATCATTACCGCAGTTGGCCTTCGGCCGTAATAGTAGCTGTCCATCGGCCCGTCAAAATCAGCAGTTAACGAGCCGCGGTAATTATGAAACGCGATGTATTTACCCAGCTGATCGTGATCATTACCCAAGCCGTTAGCGAAACGGGTTGAGGTAGAATTAAGCAAAATAAGGTTACTGTTTAAGGTTGCACCGTTAACAAATATGATGCGCGCGAAATATTCTATAGCCTTGCCCGTGTGAGCATCTACCACACGCACGCCTATTGCCTTTTGCTTCTGTTCATCATAAATGATAGAATGCACAACAGAATCAGGCCGTAAGGTTAAATTACCGGTTTTAGCCGCCCAGGGAATGGTAGATGAATTGGAGCTAAAATACCCACCAAACGGACATCCACGCTCGCATAAACTGCGCGCCTGGCATTGGCCTCTGCCCTGCTGCAGATGTATCTCTTTAGGCTGGGTTAGATGCGCACACCGGCCAATGATTACATTACGGTCTTTGTAGTTGGCCATAATACGTTTCTGTATCTCCTTCTCAACAACATTCATTGTCCAGGCAGGTAAAAACTCCCCATCAGGCAGGGTTTCCAGGCCGTCGAGATTACCGCTGATACCGGCAAAACGTTCAACGTGGCTATACCAAGGGGCAAGGTCATCATACCTTATCGGCCAGTCAACAGCAAAACCATCGCGGGCAGGCCCTTCAAAATCAAATTTGCTCCAGCGTTGCGTTTGCCTGGCCCACAACAATGATTTACCGCCAACCTGGTAACCGCGGATCCAATCAAATGGCTTATCTTGCACGTAGGGGTGCTCCTTATCTTTCACAAAGAAATGCTCGGTGGCTTCACTAAAAGCATAGCAACGGTCTACAACCGGATTTTCTTTTTTAACTTCCAATGGCAAACGCCCGCGGTGCGGAAAGTCCCATGGGTTTTTAGTGGCCGTTGGGTAGTCCTTTAAATGTACTACATCCTTACCGCGCTCCAAAACAAGCGTTTTAAGGCCATGTTCGCACAGCTCTTTAGCAGCCCAGCCACCGCTTATACCAGAGCCAATTACAATGGCATCAAAGGTATTATCAGATAGTTTGTTGAAATTAACGTTCGCCATAGCTTTAAATTGGTGAACGTAAGTTAAGCATTTGCCAAAAAATGCAAAATTCTTACTTGCTCAAGAGGCTATAGGATGATCTTGAGGATTACTTCCATTATCAAGACTGGGAAAACAATCTGTCATTACTTATTAATTTGAATAATCCATTTCAAATGCAATACAAATCGATTTCCTTTTAAATGGATAAATACTATTTTAGAATAACCAAACCCACTATTTATGACAACCACTGACGAACCTGTTTACTGGTCGGCTGCCCGTAAAATTGCCCTGCGCTTTTTCCTGGTGTTCTTTCTTTTGTATATTTTTTTTAACCCAAACGGTGTATTGCCTTACATCAATGTATTGTTTGAGCAATATATTACACCATTTCATAGCCTGGTGGTTTGGATAGGAAATAACATCCTTCACCTCGCGAAGCCAATTACAGTTTTTACCAATGGCAGCGGAGATACTACCTATGATTATGTGATCATGCTGCTCATTTTTGTATTGGCCTTGGTTGCCACCATTATTTGGAGCGTAGCCGATCGCAAGGTGCGAAACTACAACAAGCTTTTTTACTGGCTCACTGTGGTTGTACGTTATTACGTGGCCATCACCATGCTCACTTACGGGTTTGTAAAAGTTATCAAATTACAATTTCCATCGCCAGATCTTAACCGTTTACTGGAACCTGTTGGCGATATGTCGCCAATGGGATTAGCCTGGACCTATATGGGCTACTCCTACGGCTTCAATATTTTTACAGGGCTTGGGGAAATCACTTGTGGTTTGCTTTTATTTTTCAGGCGTACCTCAACTCTTGGTGCTTTACTTGGGCTGGTTGTTGCCGCCAATATTATGGCTATCAATTATGCCTTTGACGTACCCGTAAAGCTGCTTTCAACGATGTTAACGCTGATGTGTTTATTCCTGCTGTTTAAGGATGCAGTAAGGCTCATCAACTTCTTTATCCTCAATAAACCCGCCGCACCTGCTAATCTTACACCTCATACCTTTAAGAAACGCTGGGTTAACATTTCCACCACTGTAATAAAATATTTGCTGATAGTTTACGTACTTGCAGGTAACTTGGTAAGCGACATACAGGCGATGAGCCAATACGGAGATAGTGCTCCCAAACCACCATTGTACGGCATTTACCAGGTAGAGACCTTTATACGCAACCATGATACCGTACCGCCGCTTGCAACTGACACCACGAGATGGAATAAGTTAATCCTATCTTACAGTGGCGGGGCAAGAGTAACATTTATGGATGATACCATCAGGCGTTATGATTGGAAACTGGATACCGTCAAGCATACCGTTCTCATGGCTCCTTACACAGATAGTTTAAACAAAGGCATATTCACCTACAGCATACCTAAGAAAGACGAACTTTTGCTTAAAGGACTTAAGCGCTCAGATTCGTTAGAGATAAGGCTGAAAAAGATAGACCTTAAGAAATTCAGGCTTATCAACAGGGGCTTTAACTGGATAAACGAATACCCTTATAACAGGTAGTCAAATTGCTTTAAAGCAAAATCGCCCTTGCAATGCAAGGGCGATTTTATATCAAATTGTAAACCTCGTTGTTAATTATTTAACAGCACCTGGTGTAGTGTAAGGTAACACTTGTGGGTTGTAGCTTGCCCAACCAGATGTCCAATCTGTAGTACCAAATGCACCTTTGTAACTTACTTGTTCAAAACCCGAAAGTTTAGCATTAGCGAAGTTAGCGCCAGTTAAAGCTGGGGAATTAGCGATTTGTGTAAAGTTAGGTACGCCGGCTCTTGCAGAAGGAGCAAGATCCGATGAAAACTTGTAAGGATCAGCATAGATACCTGCACCGTAAAGATTAGCATCAAACGTATTTAATGATCCTTGAGCAGGGTTTAATAACGCGGTAACTGCGGCTAAAGCGCTACCAGTAGCTTTGATCTGATTGCCTTTGCTGTTGCTACCGGCAACAATGTTGTAAGCAAATACTGAACGACCCGCAGCTAAGTTAGCAGATGAATTAGCTGTACCACCAGAAGGTAAAGCATCATCATAGAATACACCCTCTGTGTAACCAACAATTACAGAATTGAAGATGCTTATCGCTGAGTTACGGCGGATCTGAGCACCATGCTGGAAATTAGCATTAATAGAGCTGAAAGAAGAAGTCTCTTTTGGACCTAAGATGGTCATGTTAGAGAATATAGCATTTGTTTGTGGGGCATCGTTAGTACCGGTGCTGTTGTTATCAGACTCAAAACCATTTGAACCAGATACATCTGCAGTGGCAGCTAAACGCTGAGCTAAACCGAATTGTACTTTACCAGAGAAACCATTGTCTGTATCAAAATCATCATCCCAGGTATCGATAGCTAAAAGGTGTTTAGCGTTTACCGTACCACCAAACCATTCGTAAGCATCGTCACCAGAACGGTAAACTTCAATGTAGTCGATAGTAGTACCAGAACCAACGCTGCCAAAGGTTAAACCGTTGATCTCGTTATCCGGGCTCAATGGGATACCGGCATACTCGATACGTACATATTTCATTGTACCAGAGTTGTCAGCAGCATCTGTACCGCCGTGTTTACCTTTATCGGTAGCATCAGAAATACCTTCAATAGCGATTGAAGTACCCAGGTTGTTAGGCGCTTTACCTAAAAGGATAACACCACCCCAGTCGCCTTGTGAACGGCCACCGGCAGCGGCATTTGAGGTGAATACGATAGGTGCATCAGCAGTACCTTGCGCATCTATCTTTGCACCACGGGTGATGATCAAAGCACCTTTGGTAGATTTATCACCTTTAATGATAGTACCGGCTTCAATTTTTAAAGTTGAGTTGTTGGTTACAAACACGTTACCTTTTAGAAGGTAAATTTTGTCTTTTGTCCAGGTAGTGTTTGCAGTGATATCGCCAGAAACAGTAACAACACCGTCAGTTGGTTGGGTTGTACCGCCACCACCGCCGCCGGTGGTATCAACTGTATTTTTAGAACAGCTGGTTACAAAGATACTCGCGCTAAGTATGGCAAGTAATAAAACTTTTTTCATGCTCGATTTAATTTAATTTAATATCCAAAGTAACCCCAATGGTTTGAACTGAAGATTACCTGCTGTTTAAACCTGTGTTAAATAACATCGGTGTTTATTAACCCTGTATTAACATTACAAGGTGTAGGTAAATGATGCGGTATACGTAGCACCTACGCGGTAGCTGCTTTGCGTGTAATCGCCCGCGTCATACTTTTTGTTGTTGTTTTGATCGAAGAAGAAAGTATAGCGCTGGTTAAGGATATCACCTGCGTTTATCTTCACTTCGCCTTTACCTTTAAGTACTTTTAAACCTAATTGAGCATCAATCACGTTACGCGGAACATCATATACGTTTGCATACTGACCGCCTGCTGCCAAGTTGAGTCTTGGGCCTACGCGGTTGTACAATGCATTAAACGTCATCTTGTTATTAAGGAATGTGTGTGTTAAGCCAGCATTAATTACGTAGGGAGCCTGGCCTATTAGCGGGCGCTCATCAAACTTGAGATTTAAGCCCGAGTTTACCGGGTTCTTCGCAGTTGATTTGGCGATAGATACGTTAGCGTAAACCGTGGTATTTTTTAGAGCGTTAGTTGGGGAAATAAAATCAAGCGACTTGCGTGCTTCTAACTCTACACCATAAACGTTTGCTTTATCACTATTAAAGTAAGTGATGATACGGGTTGATGTTGCATCATTATTAAATGCCTCAATTGCATTATGGAACTTTTTGTAGAAACCTGATACCGATAATATTTGACCGGCAGATGGAAACAACTCAAAACGAACATCAAAGTTATCGATCTTGGTACGTTTAAGCGTGGGAGTACCCTGCTGGAATGCCAACAACTCATAATCGAAATAGGATGATGTTGCCAACTCCCTAAACTCCGGCCTTGCCAATGTTCGTGAGTATGATGCACGCAAATTGATCTTTTCGGTAAGGTTGTAAGTAAGATTTGCTGATGGTAACACATCTGTGTAGTCCTGGTGAACGTTGTCGCCCGGGTTTTGGTAGCTGTTTGGCGTTACATTGGTATTAAACTGCTCAACACGTGCACCCCACACAAAGCGCAATTTGGCTGTAAGCTTGTTGTCAAGCATCAAATAACCAGCGTTAGTACGCGCATTGGCAGAGTATGAATCCGAAGGGATCAATGCAACCTCATTTAATCTATATACACCCTGGTTGATCAGGTCAGTTGAGAACAAAGTGCTAAGCGGGCGGCTTGCGATCTCGTTCAACCTATCCGGGTCACTTTGAACAGCCTGGCTAAACAGCGGACCAACAAAGCGAACATCGTAAGTCCTGGTACGGTAAAGCGTTAATGCACCTGCCTTAAATGTAGACTGGTTGAATAACTTAACCGGCATGCTGTAGTTTACAGCAGCTGAGTAAGAGTCCTCTTTTAGCTTACCAAAAAGCGTTGAGTTTTCCTTGGTAAGTGAGGTTAGCTGCGCCAGGAAAGGATCGTTTGTACCCTCTGCCCTGGTATAAAGTGCTTTGCGCTGACCCGGCTGGTCATTAAGGATATTACCATAGCTCAATTCCCAGTTTATCTTCGCACCCTTTTCACCTATCGGATGGTTACCTTCAAGACTCGATTTTAGTAAAGCTTTTTGCTGAAGGTCAAAAGCGTAGTAGTTTACATCAAAACCAGAGTTGTTATGACCGGTGCGGCCAAGGTACTGATCGTCGTAGATCCTGTTGTAAACGTTCTTAAAAGTGATCTTATTCTTACCGAAAGTATAACCAAGGTTTAACAACGCACCAATATTTGTGCTGAATTTGTAGTTATTATCAGTATAGTCGTAGCCGTAAAATTCGCGTTTGATATCGCTGTAAATGTTTTGCTGGTTACGATAGGTGAGTGCAAGGATAGCACCGAAACGGTTACCGCTTTCTTTACCATCATGCACGCGGCCGATAGAGAATTGATAATTCTGTGTTGGCAATGCTGTATTCACATAGCGGTTCCAGTCGTTAGGTAACGCGCGCAGGTTGGCGTTATTAACCTGGTCTGATAAACCGTTAGATATTTGCTCAGTTGAAGCAAAGCCGTTTGGTAACTGGCGTTTACCGTTATCAAAACCAAAGTAATCAGAAGCATTACGCGGGCCACTGATAAAGTCTTTACCGGTTGAAGCTGTGTTGTAGCCTCCTGCGATGCCAAACGTGATAAAGTTCTGATCCGGCAGATCTTTGGTTTGGATATGGATCAAACCACCTGCAAAATCACCCGGATTATCAGGCGTAGCCGTTTTGGTGATGGTAAGGTTCTCAACCAGGTTTGATGGCACAATGTCAAATGAGAAAGCCTTACGGTTATTCTCTGTGCTTGGCAGTGGAGCACCGTCTAAAAGAGCAGAATTATAACGGTCACTTAAACCACGGATAACCACAAATTTGTTATCCTGTACGGTAGCACCACTTACGCGTTTTAAAACATCGGCAGTGTTACGGTCTGGTGAACGTTTAATGATCTCTGATGAGATACCATCTGAAATAGATATGCTGTTCTTTTGTACTGCATACAATGATGCTACGGAGGCTTGCCTGTAAGTTGCTTTTACAACTACCTCTTTTAATGCAGTTGATTGAGATGCCGCGGCGGCAATGTCAAGATTGGTTACATCGCCTGCTTTTACCTCAACATCAGAGATTGATTTGGTTTGGTAACCAATGTAACGTACCAGGATAGTGTACTTGCCCGGTTTAAGGCCGGCGATGGTGTATTTACCATCCACATCAGTTGCGGCACCGGTTGTAGTGCCTTCAATACTAACGGTAGCACCGATAAGGGTCTCGCTCGTTTTCTGATCGATCACCTTGCCGGTGATCTTACCGGTTGTTTGGGCATAGGCGTCACCAAACAATAATGCAACAACCATTAGCGTGCTAATAGCGTAAATTATTTTTTTCACGTGTATTAATTTAATACCGCAAAACTATTACCGCGATGTTAGTTGAATGTTACTGGTTTGTTACCAAAAAAGGCACTTAATATTAAGTCTATGTTAATACTAAAGCGAAAGTTTTTGTTAGCCAGCCTGTTGCTGCGAATTAGGTGTTGCACCCTTTATTTCTTCTAATTCAAGCTCGTAAGCGCGCATACGGGCATGCAGAATGTCTACCTCGGTACGCAGCATCTGTATCTCGGTAATGAGTTTGGCCGAGTCTTGCTTGTGGATCATTTTATCGCCGGTACCCAGTATCAGCCACTCGGGCGAGTATTTTAACTGGAAGCACAGCTTGCGGATGAGGTAATAACTCACGTCCTGCTTTCTGTTGATCACTTTGCTGATGAAACCCTGATCCACGCCGATAGCGTTGGCAAGGGCAAGTTGCCCGCCATGTTCTTTAACAATAACCTTCAGTCGTTTTACAACAGCATCATCAGACATGCTGCAAGTATAAACATTTTTGGCAATTGGGTGTGCAAGTGTTCACGTTCACGCCATGAACGCTCGTGAACACCGTGAACGCTGACAGGATTTTGTCAGTTCGACTGAATACTAAAAAACTCCATGGACAATCAATTACTGCACTTTTAGCTCATGGTATTGGTTAGTTGCCTTAATTATCACTTTAACATATAATTAAATAAACATTTATTAACTTAGTATGAAGATATATCTGTCATGAAAAAATCGGTCATCACTTTAGCTTTATTAGTCATCTGCAAACTTGTATCGGCGCAGGCTTGGTCCAACACCGCTCGTTACGGATCAAATTCGGCTACCCCTGTTATTGATCCGTTGGGAAGGCCTATAAGCAATAACGATATTACCAAAATTAAAGGAACAACTGAGATTTACGACGATTGGATGCCGGGGCAGGTTACCTTTGATAATGGCGAAACCTACAAAAATCTTTTCCTTAAGTTCGACCTAAAAAACAATCTGCTCACTTTTTCTTACAATAGAACTGATGAACCACAGAAATTTAAAGATAATGTGAAGGTTTTTATGGTAAATGCAGGAAGAGAACGTGTTTTTGCAAACGGGTTTCCAAAATTTGATGGCTCCAATCAAAAAACTTATTATGAGGTAATAGCAGGCGGTAAAACAATGTTGCTTGAACATCACCGTCAATACCTAAAAGTAGTGCAAGAAGATAGGGCCTCAACGAGCGGAGAGTACACTTCGGTTAAACACTACTATCTTTTTAAGGATCAGAAGATATCTAAAATAAAACTGGATAAAACAGCCATACTTGCTGCATTGGCAGATAAGCATGCCGAAATTAGCGCTTACGCCGATAATGAGCAGCTTGAATATAATAATGAGCAAGATGTAAAAAAAATATTCGATTTTTATAACAAGCTTAATTAAGTAATCCTTCATCATTGCTATTCTATGTTAGCCACATCACTCTGCCGTCACAATCTTAATTTGCGTAACAGCTAATTACCACTTCCCCTTCAAAAGCCCTATCTTTGCGGTCTCAAATAATTCGTCTATGTTAAAAGGATTTTTTAACGTTCCTGCACCTGTTAACGAGCCTGTTTTAAACTATGGCCCAAACAGCCCCGAACGTGCCGCGCTAAAAGCTGCGCTTGAAAAAGCTCGCGCCCAACAAGTTGATATACCTATGTATATTGGTGACCAGGAAGTACGCACCGGTAATTTAAAGGAGCTTCGCCCGCCACATGATCATCAGCACCTTTTAGGTACTTTCCATTATGGTGATAAAAGCCATGTTACTGCCGCCATTGATGCTGCGTTAGCTGCCAAAGCCGATTGGGAGAACCTGCCATGGGAACAACGTGCGGCAATTTTCTTAAAAGCAGCCGAATTAATTGCAGGCCCTTACCGCTACATTATTAATGCAGCTACCATGCTTGGCCAAAGCAAAAATGCTTACCAGGCCGAGATCGACTCTGCGTGCGAGCTGATCGATTTCCTGCGCTTTAACGTGCAGTACATGACCGAGATATACGAGCAACAGCCACCTATCTCCGGTAAAGGTATCTGGAACCGCCTTGAGCAACGCCCGCTCGAAGGTTTCGTTTTTGCGCTTACACCTTTCAACTTTACAGCAATTGCAGGCAACTTACCGGCATCTGCTGCCATGATGGGTAACGTAGTGGTTTGGAAACCTGCAGATACGCAAGTTTACGCTGCTAATGTGATCATGCAGATATTTAAAGAAGCAGGTTTGCCTGCCGGTGTGATCAACCTGATCTATGCTGATGGCCCGGAAGTTGGTGATGTAGTATTCAGCCACCCTGACTTTGCTGGTATTCACTTCACCGGCTCTACCAAAGTGTTCCAACACATCTGGGGCGAGATAGGTGCAAACATCCACAAATACAAAACCTACCCGCGCATTGTTGGCGAAACGGGGGGTAAAGATTTTGTACTTGCACATCCAAGTGCCGATGCTGATGTAGTTGCCGTTGCGATGCTCCGTGGTGCTTATGAATACCAGGGACAAAAATGTTCTGCCGCATCACGTGCATACGTGCCTGCAAGCTTATGGCCTGCTGTAAAAGAGCACATGGTACGCGAAATGGCTACTTTTAAAATGGGCCCTACCGAAGATTTTGAGAATTTCGTAAATGCCGTTATCAGCGAAGTATCGTTTGATAAACTGGCTAAATACATCGATGCCGCTAAAACAGATGCAGGTGTTGAAGTAGTTGCCGGTGGTAATTATGATAAAAGCAAAGGCTGGTTTGTACAACCAACTCTTTTAAGAGTTGATGACCCTAAATACGTAACCATGTGCGAGGAGCTTTTTGGCCCGGTACTTACGGTTTATGTTTATGAGGACGACCAGTTTGAGCAGATAATGGATGTGATAGATACAACATCTATATACGCGCTTACCGGTTCAATCATCTCGCAAGACCGTTACGCCATTGCACAGGCAACACAACGCTTACGCAACGCTGCAGGTAACTTTTACATCAACGATAAGCCTACAGGTGCCGTTGTTGGTCAGCAGCCATTTGGTGGTGCAAGAGGCTCCGGTACAAATGATAAAGCCGGTTCAATGATCAACCTGTTACGTTGGGTATCTCCGCGTACCATCAAAGAAACATTTGATCCACCAAAAGATTACAGGTATCCGTTCTTAGCTAAGTGATCTGAAGAGATCCAGGAAGACAAGAATCAGGATAAAGAGCCGATCCATAAGGATCGGCTCTTTTGTTTCCACCTGTCGTGGTGAGCCTGTCGAACCACTCTGCTCGCGTGCAAAAGTTCGAAAAGCCCAAATTGACACAAAAAACAAAAGGCCAATCCGTTTCCGGGTCGGCCTTTTTTGATAGATGCAGGATATGTTAGTTTACTGTTTGCGCAATTGGTTCCGGTTTGTAAACCAGGTCTTTTAAAGGCGGCACATCGTAACGCTCTTTAATATCTCTAAGTTGGACTACAATGCCCTTTGTATAAGCGTTATGGCGGTAATTATGGATTATCTCCAGTACATCAGGGTCAATATATCTTGAGTTCGATCCGTCTATGATCACATCAGTGCCGGTAGGTAAATTGGTTAGGGTTACCTGTATAGCAGCTTTGTTAAGGAACGACACCTCTTCAGCGAGTTTTATGGTGATGGCCTCTTTTCCGCCGTTGCGCCCAATTGTATAGAAATAGGGGTTACGCATATTGGTGCGCAATATGTAGAACACCCCTACCAGCATGCCTATACCTACGCCTTTAAGCAGGTCGGTAAGAATTACGGCTACAATTGTTACCACAAACGGTATAAACTGATCCAAACCCTTATGCCAGATATGTTTAAACAGGCTTACACGCGCAAGCTTGTAGCCAACAGTAAGCAATATCGCCGCAAGGCATGATAAAGGTATTTTATTAAGTAACGATGGAATAGCAAGCAGGCATACCAGCAACAAAAAGCCGTGGAAAATGGCGCTCATTTTGGTGCGCGCACCGGCACCTACGTTAGCAGACGAGCGTACAATAACGGCTGTCATGGGTAAACCGCCCAAAAAACCGCTCACTAAGTTGCCGGCACCCTGGGCAATCAGTTCGCGGTTTGTAGGCGATACTCTTTTAATAGGGTCTATCTTATCCACGGCCTCCAAACTGAGCAATGTTTCCAGGCTGGCTACAATGGCAATGGTTGCCGCTACAATCCAAACTTCCTTGTCCCTTATTCCATCAAAATTCGGCGACTTAAACAGGCCGAAAAATTCAGTAGTGCTGCCCACTACCGGTATCTGTACATATTGCTTATCTAAAAGCGCAAAACCGGTCCCTGCAAAAGCCGCCGCCAGCGTAGTACCCACAACTACGACCAGCAGCGGTGCAGGAATAACAGCAAATTTCTTTATGCGGGGCCAGTAAATCATTATCGCCAACGATACCGCAGCGATAACAACCGCCCCATAATTTATTTTCCTTAAGGCGAACAGGATCCCCGAAAAGGTATTCTCTCTATCCACCTGGCTAAAACCTTCATCTCCTTCAAAATCTTTATCATAACCAACAGCATGCGGAAACTGCTTCATGATCAGAATAATCCCGATGGCTGCCAACATTCCCTCTATCACCGACGATGGAAAATAGTTACCTATGGTTCCGGCTTTTACCAATCCTAATATGATCTGCATAGCACCGGCCAACATAATGGCCAGCAAAAAGGCTTCAAACGAACCTAATTTTGCTATGGAGTTTAAAACGATAACCGTTAAACCCGCGGCCGGGCCTGCAACGCTTAACTGAGAACCGCTTAAAGTACCTACCACTATACCGCCTATTATGCCGGCTAAAAGCCCTGAGAACAATGGTGCACCGGATGCGAGTGCTATACCCAAACACAAAGGCAGCGCAACCAAAAACACTACTATCCCGGCAGGCATATCTTTTTTAAGGTTTTTAGCCAAAAAATATTTTCTAAAATTAAGATCGCCCACAGGGGTGCCACCTTGCTTAGTTTGCATAATAGATCAAATAAAAAGTTCAACTGTAATGATTAATACCGGCTGCAGAAATACAGCAAAAGAGCGCGGCAACAAAAGCAAAAAAGCTTATGCGGCCAATCACCGGATACTTGTTATCCGGCTAAAAAAGATTAAGCGTTGGGTGGTGGCGTTGGCACAACAGGATGATAAACCTGCTGGTAAAGAGACCGCTCCTGGCTATGCAGGATATTGTTCTCTAAAACAATCGGGCGGTAGATATTGAGATATACAAAGTTCTCGTCAAAGGCCTTCTTTTCTTTAAAGGCATCCTTTTCGGGGTCTTCTTTCTCATTTTTGGTCTCATGCTCTAATTGCATAATAACCGCCCTTACATGCTTATTATCAAGAGATAAATACACAGGCGCAATGGATATGAACATCTTTACTACAAAGATGCCAAGGAACAATGCCGCAACTGCGTGTTTATATGTCCTGCGTTTCATGCTTCACAAATATAACATAATTTGGCAATGCCAAAACATACAATGCCAATCAACCTTATTTTATATTTAAATACCTAATTTTAGCCATCACCAATTACATCATCGTGAACAAAAAGCTGGATACATTACAACAAAAACGCAAACAGGCACTGCAAGGCGGCGGCGCAACCCGCATTGAAGCACAGCACAAAAAGGGCAAACTTACCGCCCGCGAACGGCTTCATTTTTTACTGGATGAAGGCAGTTTCCAGGAGATAGGCATGTTTGTATCGCACCGTTCTACTGATTTTGGGATGGAAAAAGAAAAGTATCCGGGCGATGGCGTGGTAACCGGCTATGGTAACATAAACGGCCGGTTAGTTTATGTTTTCTCGCAGGATTTTACCGTTTTTGGAGGGTCGCTTTCTGAAACACATGCCGAAAAGATCTGCAAGATAATGGACCTGGCCATGAAAAACGGTGCGCCGGTTATTGGCCTTAATGATTCCGGCGGTGCACGCATCCAGGAAGGCGTGGTATCCTTAGGGGGTTATGCCGATATATTTTACCTTAATACCATGGCAAGCGGCGTAGTGCCGCAGATATCGGCTATTATGGGCCCTTGTGCGGGCGGCGCGGTGTACTCTCCTGCTATTACCGATTTTATTTTAATGGTAGAGAACACTTCTTATATGTTTGTTACCGGCCCTAACGTTGTTAAGACCGTAACACATGAGCAGGTAACCTCTGAAGAATTGGGCGGAGCACATACCCACGCTACCAAAAGTGGCGTAACGCATTTTGCCTGCGCCAACGAAATAGCCGCCATACAACATATCAAACAACTGCTAAGCTACATGCCGCAGAACTGCGAAGACCGCGCACCATCCCTGCCTTATGATGCTAAGGATGAAACCCGTACTTCATTAAATAATGCACTGCCTGAAAATGCTTCGCAGCCTTATGATATACGTGAAGTGATAGAGCAGGTGATAGATGCAGGGACTTTTTTGGAGGTGCATAAAGACTTTGCCGAGAACATTGTGGTGGGTTTTGCGCGATTGGCTGGTCGGAGCATTGGCATTGTGGCTAATCAGCCTATGTTTCTGGCGGGCGTGCTGGATATCAACTCATCAACGAAGGGCGCACGTTTTGTGCGCTTCTGTGATAGCTTCAATATCCCATTACTTGTATTTGAGGATGTGCCGGGATTTTTACCGGGCACCGACCAGGAATGGAACGCCATTATTACCAACGGAGCCAAACTGCTTTACGCCTTCTGCGAGGCAACAGTACCACGCATTACGGTGATCACTCGCAAGGCATACGGCGGCGCTTATGATGTAATGAACTCAAAACACATTGGCGCGGACATGAACTTCGCCTGGCCTACTGCCGAGATAGCCGTAATGGGTGCCAAGGGTGCTGCCGAGATTATTTTTAAACGCGAAATAACTTCTGCCGAAGACCCCGAAGCCAAATGGCGCGAAAAGGAAGAGCAATATGCCAACATCTTCGCCAACCCCTACCGCGCTGCCGAACGTGGTTTTATTGATGAGGTAATTGAACCATCAGAAACGCGTAGTAAACTTATCCAGGCCTTTAAAATGCTGGAAAATAAGGTAGTGAATAACCCGAGGAAAAAGCATGGGAATATACCCTTGTGAGGTTGAAAGGTTAAAGACGTAAGGCCTGTGCGATTCCCTCCCTTGGGAGGGTGCAGGGAGGGGTTTTTGCGAGTAGTCGCTTTAATAAACCCCTCCCTGCCTTTGCGCTATGCCCTACACACCCCTCCCGAGGGAGGGAATTGGGAAAAACTTTTACCTTTATCTTTTCAGCTTTTACCTCTAAAGAATGATCTCTATCGAACAAATAACCCCGCACCTAACCTGGCAGCTGCGCCGCGATGTGCTCTACCCCGGCGAGTATAAATTCAATATGGAAATGCCCGAGGATGAACAAGGTTATCACTTTGGGGCGTTTACAGATAATAAACTGGTAGGTGTGGTATCGCTGTTCAAAAACCTCAACGACTGGCAATTCCGCAAGCTGGCGGTTGATGAGGCTTATCAGGGTAAAGGCATTGGTAAAGACTTATTAAATTACATTACGGGCTTTGCTACTGAAGAGCATGCCGAACGCCTTTGGTGCAATGCACGTACCTCGGCCATTGGCTTTTACGAAAAATATAATTTCACGCAAACGGGTGCACAATTTAGCAAAAAGGGTGTCGACTATGTCGTAATGGAAAAATTGCTGCAAAGTTGATTAAAAACAAAAAGTCAGCCTGCCTTGCGCAAACTGACCTTTTAATACTAAACTGACTAACTAATTATCTTAAAATTAACGCTGCAAAGGTGATGTATCAATATGAAGTGTATGTTAAATAAAAGATAAACTTTAAAACTGTCAAAATAACATTTCTTGCATATCATTTGCATTGTTATATATTTGCCCCACGCTATTCCCCCGATAGCTTTTAATTATAGAATTTTCCAGCCCATGGCAAAAAAGAAAACTGAAGTTGAACAACAAAAACCCGTTGTTGTAAACGAAGCATCATTAGCATTTTTTGAGAAATACATAAACAACCCCTCACCTACCGGCTTTGAGTGGAAAGGTCAGGAGATCTGGTTAGATTACCTGAAACCTTACATAGACGACCATTACGTTGATAACTACGGTACAGCCGTTGGTATCATCAATCCCGAGGCTGAATACAAGGTAGTGATTGAGGCACACGCCGATGAGATATCCTGGTTCGTAAACTACATTACCAGTGATGGTTTAATTTACGTTATTCGCAATGGTGGTTCAGATCACCAAATAGCACCATCAAAAAGAGTTGACATCCACACTGATAACGGCATTGTAAAAGCAGTATTTGGCTGGCCGGCTATCCATACCCGTTTGGGCGGCGAAAAGGAAGAAGCGCCAACTCTTAAAAATATTTTCCTTGATTGCGGCTGCACCAGCAAAGAAGAAGTAGAAGCCTTAGGCATCCATGTAGGTTGTGTAATTACTTACGAGGATGAGTTTATGGTGTTGAACAACCGCTATTATGTTGGCCGCGCACTGGATAACCGAGCAGGTGGTTTTATGATAGCCGAGGTTGCGCGTTTGCTGAAAGAGAACAACGTTAAACTACCTTTCGGCTTATACATTGTAAACGCCGTACAGGAGGAGATTGGTTTGCGTGGTGCCGAAATGATCGCTCACCGTATTAAACCTAATGTGGCCATCGTAACGGATGTTACCCATGATACCGGCACCCCGATGATCAACAAGATCGTTCAGGGCGACCTTAGTTGTGGTAAGGGCCCTGTGATCTCTTACGCACCTGCTGTGCAGAATAACTTAAATAAATTACTGATCGAGTCGGCGCAAAAAGCTAACATACCTTTCCAGCGCCAGGCTTCATCACGTTCAACAGGTACCGATACCGATGCATTTGCTTACTCAAACGATGGTGTGCCATCGGCATTGATATCGTTACCACTGCGCTACATGCATACTACTGTCGAAATGATCCATAAAGATGACGTAGATAATGTGATCCGCCTTATTTACGAATCACTGCTTAACATACAGAACGGACAGGATTTCAGGTATATCAAATAATTAAAAACATTTGTACACAAATCAACTTTGTGTATTTGCAAAACACTTATACCCTACATTTTACAATGAAACCAACATTATTAATTTTGGCCGCAGGTATGGCCAGCCGTTACGGCAGCATGAAACAAGTTGACGGCTTTGGCCCTAATGGCGAAACCATCATCGATTATTCAATATACGATGCCATTAAAGCTGGTTTCGGTAAGGTGAGCTTCATTATTCGCGAAGAATTTGCCGATTCATTCAAAGCCATATTTGAGCCTAAACTGAAAGGCCGTGTGGAGATCGACTACGTGTTTCAAAACTTCGACCTAACACCATTTGGCATTACCGAACAAATTGAGCGCGCTAAACCATGGGGTACTGCACATGCGGTGTTAGCAGCCCATAAACAAGTACATGAGCCGTTTTGCGTAATCAATGCCGACGATTTTTATGGTTACGAAGCATTTGAAAAAATGGCTAAGTTCCTTACCACTGAGGTAGCTGATGACAAATACTCTCTGATGGGTTATCAAATTGATAAAACGCTATCTGACTATGGTACCGTATCTCGCGGCGTGTGTGCCGTTGACGAAAACGGCAATATGACCGAAGTTAATGAACGTACCGAAGTATACTTTAAGGAAGATGGTTCTGTTGCTTATAAAGACGCTACCGGCGAGCATCCGCTAAGTAACGATACTCGCGTGTCAATGAATTTCTGGGGCTTTACTCCTGCTGTTTTCAAACAAAGCGAAGAGTTATTCAGAAAATTTGTTGAAGCTAACAAGAGCAATCCTAAAGCAGAATTCTTTATTCCGCTTGTTGCAGATGATTTGATCAAAAACGGTGTCGCATCTTTCAAAGTGATACCCACTTCAAATAAATGGTTTGGCGTAACTTATAAAGAAGATAAGCCTATTGTGCAGGCCAGTATCTCTGAACTGGTTGAGAACGGTACTTACCCTGCTAACCTTTGGAGCTAAATCATTAGGGAATAATTTATAGAAGAGCCTTGCATTACTGCAAGGCTCTTTTGTTTTTATATACTTTGCATTTACAGTTATTGCTTTCCTATATTTATTACCTAAACTCTTAAAATGAAAATTAAACTTTCAATCATGCTGCTTTTAACTGGCCTTTCGGCAGGTACGTTAAAAGCGCAGGGCCCGTACGTTTGGAAAACCGGCAAATCCGGCGCATACACCTATAAATACGTAACCGGCGACCCAACCCACTCTCGTTTTTACACCTTAAAAAATGGCCTTACAGTTATCTTAAGTCCAACAGAAAAACAACCACGTGTACAAGCCTATATTGCAGTTAAGGCGGGCAGCAAGACCGACCCTGCAGACCATACAGGCCTTGCCCACTACCTGGAACACATGATGTTTAAGGGTACCGATAAATACGGAACGCTGGACTGGACTAAAGAAAAGCCTTTGTTAAATAAGATCGACGACCTGTACGAGCAATACAACTCTACAAAGGATGAAGCTAAACGCAAAGAGATCTACAAACAGATAGACAAAACATCAGGCGAGGCGGCAAAATTTGCTATCGCCAATGAGTACGATAAAATGATGACCGGTATGGGCGGACAAAACAGTAACGCTTTTACCTCATTTGAACAAACTGTATATACCGAAGATATTCCAAGTTCATCAATTGATAAGTTTTTAACCATGCAGGCCGAGCGTTTCCGCGCACCGGTGCTGCGCATCTTTCATACCGAGTTAGAGGCAGTTTACGAAGAGAAAAACCGCGGGCTTGACAGTGATCCACGCAAAGTGCAGGAAGCTTTGTTTGCTGCTATGTTCCCCAACAATAATTACGGTAAGCAAACTACCATCGGCACCATAGAGCATTTAAAAAACCCATCGCTAAAAGCCATTCGTAAATATTATTACGATTACTATGTACCAAACAACATGGGCGTTATTCTTTCAGGAGATTTTAACCCGGATGTGATGATAGCCAAAGTGGCTAAAAACTTCGCTTACATGAAGAACAAACCGGTACCGCCATATAAATTTGCACCAGAGGCGCCTATCACCAGCCCTATTACCCGCGAGGTTTACGGCCCAAATCCGGAGAACCTTACCATTGCTTTCCGTTTCCCTGGTGCCAGCACACGTGATGCACGCATTCTTAACCTGGTGGGCAGCATATTAGCTAATGGGAAGGCTGGCTTAATAGATCTTGATCTTACTAAAAAACAAAAACTGTTAAGCGGCTCTGCTTCTGCCGATATCCTGAAAGATTACAGCTTACTTACCTTACGCGCTACACCTGCCAAAGGCCAGTCATTAGATGACGTAAAAACATTGATGCTGGGCGAAATTGATAAGCTGAAAAAAGGCGATTTCTCTGATGATCTTATCCCATCCATCACCAACAATTACAAGAAAAGCAAAATTGAGCAGGATGAAAGCTATGTACAACGTGCCAGCAACTTAATGGACGATTTTACATCAGGTGTTGATTGGAGAACAGACGTTGCAACCATTGCCGAATTATCAAAGATCACCAAAGCTGATATTATGGCTTTTGCCAACAAATATTTGCATGATAACAACTACGTAGTAGTTTACAAACGCCAGGGTGCAGATAAAAACGTGATCAAAGTTGATAAACCGCCTATTACCCCGGTTGAGGTTAATGCCGGCAAACAATCGCCTTACGTGCAGATGATAAACGCCATGCCTGCAAACCCGGTAAAACCTGTTTGGTTAAATTTTGACCGCGATATACAACGCGCCAGATCCGGAAACGTTGATGTGTTAGCCGTACAAAATAAAGACAACAGTATTTTCCGCCTTTATTACCGCTTTGATATGGGCAGCTGGAACAATAAGTTGCTACCAATGGCTGCACAATACCTGCAGTTTTTGGGTACCGATAAAATGAGTGCCGAGGAAGTAAGCAAGTCTTTCTATAAACTGGCTACGTCATTCAGCGTAAACACCAGCACAGATCTGTCGCATGTTATCATTAGCGGTTTGCAGGAAAACTTTAGTCCGTCTGTAACTTTGGTTGAGAACGTACTGGCCAATTGCAAGCCTAACGAGGCAGCATTAGCCAGCTTAAAGGCGAGGATGAAAAAATCACGCGAAAACTTTAAGCTAAACAAAAGCGCCATAATGCAGGGCCTTGTCAGTTACGCACAATACGGCGCTGACAATCCCTTCAATTACACGTTATCAGATGAGGAAATAGATGCGGTTACGGCCGATCAGCTTGTAAATATATTGCATAGCCTTACTGGTTATAAGCACACAATTCTTTACTACGGACCGCAAACCGCTACGCAGGCAGGCACTACTTTATCGCAATTGCATAAGACGCCTGCATCGTTCACTGCTTATCCGTTGAAAAAACAGTTTACCCGTGTAAACCAAAGTAAGAATATGGTACTGTTTGCCAATTTTGATATGGTGCAGGCCGAGATACAGTGGGTGCGTAACGAGGCAACATACTCACCTGCTAAAACCCCAACTATCGAGTTGTTTAACGGTTATTTTGGTGGAGGCATAAGTTCCATTGTATTCCAGAATATCCGCGAGTCAAAAGCGTTAGCTTACTCTACTTACGCCAACTATGCACAAGCACAAAAAAAAGAAGATAACGACATTTTTGTAGGCTATGTAGGCACACAAGCAGATAAAATGAACGAAGCCATCGCAGCAATGAACGAGCTTTTGAACACCATGCCGGAGTCTGGGGAGGCGTTTAAAGCGGCCCGCGAGAACATCGTGAAGTCTATTGAAACAGAACGTATCACTCAGGAAGGAATCTTGTTCTCATACCTTGCCGCACAACGCAAAGGCCTTGACTATGATATTCGCAAAACCACTTTTGAAACAGCCGGTAAATTAGGCTTCGCGGAGCTAAATGCCTTCCATGATGCCGAATTAAAAGGCAAGCCTTACACTTACTGCGTGGTAGCTTCAGACAAACGCATATCTGATGACGACCTGAAGAAATACGGAGAGCTAAATAAGCCAGATATAAAACAAATATTTGGTTACTAATTGGTTACTAATTGGTTACTAATAAGTTAAAAGCAGCGGCAAAGTACAAATTGCCCTGCTTTTACTTTATAACAACATCTTTACATTTACTAATTATTAACAAAATGTAACTTTGAACCTTTGAATTTATTCCTTTAGCAAACCAATTATTGTGATACATTCAACTGTTAAAATTTGTTACTAAAAACTATTTGCTGATCAACACCGTAAGTTGCGGTGACCGTTTATTTATTTATTTTTAGAACTTGAGCCATACTGCTAAATCCCCCAGTACCTATTGCCCAAAGTGCGGCAACCTGTTCCATCATCAGCTTCACAGAAGCTGGATCGTTAAAAATCTGCTGTTTTTTCTTCCGGTGAAAAAGTATTTTTGCGCCAATTGCAAAAAGGCACGCTATATTGTTAAACGTAAAGACTAATCTAAATTAAATTATTTGGTACAACTATTGACATAGTTGTTATGTATTAGTAAGATACTATCAGATATTTAATTAGCACAGTTATGTGGCGTATTTTGGCCGTTGATGATGATAACGATATTTTAGACATTTTGCAGTTTATTCTGGAAGATTCGGGCTATAAAGTAGACACTTTATCAGACGGTAATAAATTTATGGATGCCGTAAATGAAAATAATCCGGATTTAATTTTACTTGATGTAATGTTAGGTAATTGCGATGGCCGTGACCTTTGTAAGCAATTAAAGAAGCTTGAGCAAACCCATAACATACCTGTTGTGATGATATCTGCCAGTCACAATTCCGGTAACACCATAAACGGAGAAGATGGACCTGACGAGTTTGTGGCTAAACCATTTGACATTAATGATCTGCTTGGAACAATAGAAAAACAGCTTAGTTTAAGAGCTGCTTAACAAATTACGATTTTATCCCTGCTGATATCAATTCTTTATCTATACGGTCATTCCAACGCTGTTGTTCACCTGAATCTCTTGCATGTACCGTTTCAGTATCGTATTGTTTTTGTAGAGTATTCAGTTCCCTCAAGGCGTCTAAATAAGCCATATTTATTTCACCCTCAAAAGTGTCAGGCGCCAGTTTTAAATCAGATAATCTTTTTTTAAAATGCTCAGCTACCAAACGGGTTATATCAAAATGCCTTTGCTCGTGGTTTAGCGCATAATTATTTTGTTGCCCGGGCTTCACCCACGATGCGCTTTTAGCCACCCAGGGTTTAAGACTTATCTTCACATACACTACTCCATTTTTCAGATCAATATCCTGGTCATAGCCAATGTAAGAGAAAACCTCTGCGGCATGCTTTAAACTTTTGGATGGCTGGCCTGTAAAATCATCCCACGTTAAAGGTCTATCAGGTCTGTAATAGATCGTATCTCCCTCTGTTTTGTCCTGATAGTTAGCAAAAGACAGTTTTACGGCCGTTGCCAATTTGATATTATCACCTGCGTTATTGTTCATCCAGTTATCAAAGAAGATCAGTCCGTTGGTGATCGTTTTGCTTAAGATCGGCTCAATTTGCTGCGGCGATCCGGCAGGCCGTTGAAATGTTGTAGATGAGGTATAACTGGTAAGATCAATGTCCGAATATGTACCCTGCAACGCAAAAGACAATGATATCTTTATATTTCCCTTTACGGCTCCGATAGTTAATGGTTCTTCATTTACCGATAGCTCATTGATGGTAAGGATGATTGATCTTTGCTCTTTATCGGCATAAACGCTGTTGGCAACAAAAGCAGAAAGTGCAGCACTACCGCCTTTTAAATTGGTATTGTAGGGAAGCGTAGTTGTTCCACCCTTATAGGGTTGCATTTTCCCTAAAGCAGATTTGTTTTTTCGGCTGTCTATAACCTCCTTAATGTAAAATTGATTTGGTTTTACGATTGAAGGATTGGTTTTCAGATCGATCAATGCTGTGTTTTGTTGCTGTGCAAAACAGCTCAATACGGGCATAGAAATTATTGTAAAGCCAATAAATATTGATAACTTTTTTATCATGGCTTAACTAAACGTTATATATTTGGTCATTATTACTGCCTAAATTTTGCTATTACGTGATAATGACATAAGCCGATCTTAGCCTCTAAACCCTTATCTACAGGCATTTACATTAAAGTTTTCAACAGGCATACCATTAGTACAACAAGCATCGTTTAAAAAAAGTGCTTTTCCACACTTGTTAATTACTTATGTGGATTGCATTTTTGCGATTACGCTAATTTAGCACCACTATAATTGCGCTCTATGATAAAACTTAAATACGTCGCCTTCATTGCCCCGGTATTTTTAGCCCTGCCAGCGCTCGCACAGCAAAGTCCTTCTTTTCATATTAATCGCACTTATCAAACCGCGAACAATTTGATGGCCATGGGCAAGTATGCTTCTGCGGCAGAGCAATACCGCCTTGTTGAGCAAACCAAGATAACTACTACATCACAGTCAAAATTCGAATCGGAGATATCGCTGCTAAAAGAGAACGCCCAATATTACGAGGCGCTTTGTGCACTTGAACTGGATAATGATGACGCCCAAAGCATGTTTGCCCGCTTTATAAAAGAGCACCCGGAGAACCCGCTGGCTAAGGCAGCATATTTCCAGGTGGGTAAATCATACTTTAAGCAAGGCAAGTACACCGAAGCGTTAACATGGTTTAATAAAGTAGATGCCGGCGACCTTACCGGTTCTCAAAATACAGAGTATAAATTCCGTAAGGGTTACGCTTACTTTGTTATCAATGATTATAAGAACGCGCAATTGCTGTTTAGCGAGGTAAAGAATAAAAGATCAGCCTACACAGACGACGCCGTTTATTACTTTGCCTACATCGCATATCTTAACAAAGATTATCACCTGGCACTGGCTAATTTTGAGCGTTTAAAAAACTCTAAGAAATATGAGGCCAGCTATCCATATTACATCACAGCCGTTTACTTTTTAGATAAACGCTATGACGATGTGCTCAACTACGCCATCCCAATCATTAACAGCACCAAGCAACAGCATGAAACGGAGATGCTTCGCATCATCGGTGCATCGTATTTTGCTAAGGGTAACTATGATAAAGCAGTTGAATACTACAGCCGTTTTGAGGAGCAGGACAAAGGCCAAACCCAAAACACGCAGGACAGCTACCAGATAGGTTATGCTTATTATAAAGTGGGCAATTACGGCAAAGCAGCATCGGTACTAACCAACCTGGTTGCGCAAAACGATAACTACAGCCAAAGCGGAAGCTATACTTTAGGAGATGTTTACCTGAAAATGAATAACAAGCAAGGCGCCCGCAATGCGTTCTTCACAGCATCGAGGTTAAACTTTGATGGTCAGTTGCAGGAAGATGCGTTGTACCAATATGCCAAGCTGTCTTACGAGTTGGATTTTAATAACGATGCATTGGTGGCAACCCGCCAGTACTTAAAAAACTACCCGCGCTCGGTACGCCGCGATGAGGTAAAGGTATTATTAGGCGAAGCATTATTAAATTCTAAGAATTACAAAGAGGCTATTGATATTCTGGAGCCTATTCCTAATAAATCTGAAAGCGCGCTGATAGCCTACCAAAAGGTTACCTACTATCGCGGTTTGGAGTTTTATAACGAACGTGCCTTTGAAAATGCTATCGGTGTTTTCTTGCGTTCGCTAAAAAATCCTATTGATACCAAAATAGAAGCACTTACGCATTACTGGATGGCCGAATCGATGTTTGAGGTGCGGAAGTACACAGAATCGGTTGAGAATTTTGAGCAATTCCTAAGCATGCCTGAATCCAAAGAAACGGGCTTGACCAATTATGCTTACTATGCCCTTGCCTACTCTGCCTTTTATGATGAGCAATACCGCAAGGCAGCCACTTATTTTGAGAAATTTTTAGATGGCGGCCCTACCGATCAAAACACCGAGAACGATGCGATAAGCCGTTTAGGTGACAGCTATTTCGGTATGAAGAGCTATGGGCAGGCGCTTACGTATTATGATAAGATCATCGCACGCCACAGTCAGGGCCAGGAATATGCCTTGTTTCAGCGCGGTATCATTCAGGGTTTGCAAGGCAATTATGACGCACGTATCAGTACGCTTAACAGCCTCTTAACGCAGTTCCCTAATTCTGACTATGCAGATGATGCAGCCTTTGAGATCGCTTACGCCTACTTCCTTAAAAATGATGGTGAACGTGCCAAAGCCGATCTGAATGCGATGATACAAAAGTATCCGCACAGCAGCTATGTTCCGCGTGCTTATACCACCATTGGTTTGATAGAGTATAATGCAAACCATGATGATGCAGCTATTGATGCGTTTAAGAAAGTGGTATCAGATTACTCATCATCAGACGAGGCAAAACAATCATTAAAACAGGTTGAGAAGATATACACCGATAAAGGCGACGCTTCTTCTTTCCTTAACTATGCTAATTCAACCTCTATCGGTAATTACACCAGTGCCGAGCAGGAGAGCATTATGATAACTGCTGCCAACAATCTTTACATGAAGGGCGACTGGCAAGGAACCGTTAATGCGGTTAATGCATATTTTGATAAGTTCCCTAAAAAACAGATCTACGAGAAACAGGCGCGCTTTATACGTGCGCAGGGCTTAGCCAACTTAGGCAAAACCGATGAAGCCGTTACCGACTACAATGTGATCCTTAACGACTGGACAAGTGCTTACAGCGAAAAATCGCTTATCAGCATGGCTAAGTTGTACATGAATCAGAAGAAGTATAACGATGCTATCGTGTTCCTGAAGAGACTGGAAACCAATTCAGAATACAAAGCCGACTACAGCTTTGCCATAAACAACCTATTGGTTTGTTACGCGCAGATCAATCAGCCAAACGATGTATTAAAGTATGTGCAGTTGGTGCGTGGTTACGAGAAGTCTGCACAGGAGGATAAATTCCGTACAGGTTTATATGCAGGTAGGGCACAACTACAACTTGCAGATACTGCCGCAGCCATAAAAGAGTTTAACTATACCATTAGCAATACCAAAACCGTTGCCGCTGCCGAAGCTAAGTACAACATCGCTAACATCGAGTACTTGCAAGGCAAATACAAGGCATCACAAAAAACAGCGTTTGAATTGGTTAAAGAGTTATCAAACTATGATTATTGGGTAGCTAAAACCTACATCTTATTAGCTGATGATTATGTGGCTTTGAAAGACAACTACCAGGCAAAGGCAACCTTACAGAGCATCATAGACAACTATAAGGGCAATGATGATGTACTGCCAACAGCCAAGGCCAAATTAAACAAACTGGCACCGGGCAAGGGCGGGCAGCAGATAGAAACGCAGCCGGATACCACCCAACAAGGCGCCCCTGCTGAGGAAAAACCTGCAGAAGCCAAACCTGCCGAGGAAAAACCGTCAACAGAGCCAGCTACTGAACAAAAACAACAAGAGACCAAAGAACAATAAACGGAGAGACAAGCAATGAGATCAGGATATAAAATTACACTGCTTACCTTATTAACGGTATTTTTCTTTGCCTCTGCCAACGCGCAAACAAAGAAAAAGACGGAGAAAAAAACCACCAAGACCACCACTAAAAAAACGGTGGTTAAACAGCCGGTAAAAAGAGCAGCCACACCAAAGGCATCAACCAAAACAGCGGCACAACAAAAAGCCAATGCAAAAAACCTGGGCGATGCTGCATCAAAAATTAGTGCCGACACCACTAAAAAAGCAAGTAACACCGATAACCCTAACAACGAGGCCAGCCTTGCAGAGGAAATTGTAGTAACAACATCTTACAAGCCAGTATTGGCCGAGGCCGTAAAGATCCGTCGTAACCCGGACCTGGAAGACAAGCAGCCCTACAAGGCACCGCTTGCTTATGCCCCAATAGATAGGAAACTATCTCAGGACAACAATATTCGCCAACTGGATGCTATGAAAAGACCTGCGGAGCAGGATTCTATGCTGCTGAACAATTATGTTAAAGCAGGTTTGGGAAGCATGAAAACCAGTATTGCCGAAGGTTACTTTAGCAATGGCCGCGATGAAGCTTTGCAGGTAGGTGGTTTTGTAAAACACTTTGCACAATCGGGCAGCATAGAGAAACAAAGCGATGCGCGCCAGGAAGTCGGCGTATTTGGCAAAAGCGTTACGGAAGACATAACGCTTAGCGGCAGGCTTAACTACAAGCGCCACGCTACTTATTTTTACGGGTTTGATGATAATAATCCTCGCCCTGATTTTGATCCTCAAAAACAGACTTTCAACACATTTGGTGGCGAGGGCGAGATCTCAAAAAACTTTAAGGATGAGGAAAACCCGCTTACCTATGCAGCAAAAATTAAAGGTTACGTATTTAGCAACGCCTTTAACGCGCGTGAAAACAATATTGTATTAAGCGGTTTCCTTAACAAAACGGTTAAACAGTTTTATGCAGGCCTGGCAGCATCAATAGATGTAGGTACTCAAAAAGATAGCTTGTACTCTAACAACAACAGCATCTTAAGGGCAAACCCTTATATTAAGTTCCAGGGAGATAATTACAAGATAGAAGCCGGTGTTAACCTTGCCAAGGAGTTTGGTTTTTCATCTCGTTTTTACATCTTCCCGGCAGCAAAGTTAGAAGTACAGGTAGTACCAAAATACGTGCGTTTGTTTGCAGAGGCTAAAGGTGACGTCAACAAAGCATCTTTGCTTGATTACACCAACATCAACCCGTTCCTGGGCCAAAATATTAATCTCGTTAACTCTGTTGATAAGCTTGATATTACACTGGGCTTAAAAGGTACTCTTGCGCCGGGCCTTGCGTTTAAAGCAGCAATTTTCCGTAACAGTATCAAGAACCTGCCACTGTTTGTTAACAACTTTGCTGCAGAGGGAAACAAGTTCCAGGTGATATATGATAATGGAGATGCACGCGTTAGCGGCTTTAACGGCGAACTGGATTACAAAGCAAGCGACGATTTTAACCTGTATGGGCGTATTGAGGTTAAAGATTACAAAATGGCCAGCGAAGCGCAACCATGGAACCTGCCTAAGTTTGTACTAACTGCAGGTACAACTATCCATATAAATGATAAAGTTGATATCAATGGCTCGTTGATGTTCCGTGGTAGCACGCAAGATCCGTTGCAGTTAACAGGAAGCACAGCAACTAATCCGCTTTACACACAAATACCATCCTTTACTGATCTGAGTGGCGGCGCAACTTATAAAGTAAACAAGCAACTATCGGTATTTGTACAAGCCAACAATATCTTAAATGCAGGTAACAAAACATGGGTGTACTATCCTGCTTACGGATTTAACATATTTGGTGGTGTAGGCTATGCATTTTAGTCGTTTTGAGGTTTTATAATTATACGTACTTTTAGCGAATGGATGTAGGCAATTATATAAGCGAACTGCTGGCGCAAAAAGGCGAGGTAAGCGTACCAGGTTTGGGATATTTTGCGCATACCCGGGTTAACGGTTATTATAATGAGGCTGATGGTAAATTTTACCCGCCTACTTACAGCGTACAGTTTGATCCTCAGATTATTGATGATGATTCGCTGGCGCAGCATATTGCCGATAAAAAGAAGATATCGGTAGCTTCTGCTAAATATTTTACTGAAAAATACATCAACGGCCTTAAACTGCAAGCTCAAACAGAAGAAGCTGCATTGGCCGATTTGGGTTGGTTTTACATAGAGCAGGGCCGTTTGTTTTTTAGTGCCAACAACGAGCAAGGTACCGATCCAAATTTTTTTGGTTATGAGCCCGTTGCTTTAAACAGGATAGGCAGCGCACCAAAACACGAAAATGTTTTTGCGCCAACAGCAACACCTGTAGAAACCGCCGCTCCTTTTGCTTACACTGAACCCGAGACCTTTGCGGTAGCACCTGAAGGTTACCCTGATAATGCTGAAGAGCTACAATATCAAAGCGACGAAGAGTACGAAGCCCAGATGTCACGTGAGGAACGCAGCCGCAAGCGAAGAGGAAATTGGATATTTATCATTAGCATATTACTATTTTTTGCGCTGGCCGTATTCCTCGTTTACCGGTTCAATCCAAACGTCTTCAACTTTGCATCGGTAAAAACAGCAGTCAAATCAAAAACCAAGGACACAGTTATTAATGCTAAAGTTGTGGCGGTTAGCCCGGAAGATACTACTTCCGAATCATCTGCCGATACCATGAAGCGCGCCGTGCAACCTGATATAGAAACAGGGCTACCGAAAAAAGCTGATAGCACGGTTGTAAATAAAGAAGAACCTGCCGAAAATAACGCAACTGAAACAAAAGAATCTACAACAGGACCACGTTATGAGATAATGGGTGGCTCGTTTAAAGATGACAAAGAAGCCAATACGGCAATTGCCAATTACAAAAGATTGGGAATAGAAGCCCACATTGTTAGCGACGCACCGGGCAAACGCAAAAAAGTTAGCCTCGGGACTTACAAAACACGTAAAGAGGCCGAAGAGGTCCGTAAGTCGATGATAGCTAACAAGAAGGTTAATAAAGACATTTACACTTTAGAAATTAAACCAAAACTATGACGTTATTAATGCAGGTTACGGATACTGCCTCTAAATTGATTGATACCGCACACCAGGCTGCAGCACAGCAAGTAGCTAAAATACCTGATGAAGAATTACGATTTGGCGACCTGCTGATAAAAGGGGGTTGGGTAATGATACCAATTGGTATCCTGGCTGTTTTGGGCCTTGTAATATTTTTTGAACGTTACTTTACCATCCGCAAGGCATCAAAAGACGAATCGCATGTGATGCAGCAGGTGCGCAGCAGCGTATTGTCTGGCAATTTACAATCAGCTATCGCTATTTGCCGTAACAGCAACTCGCCGCTTGGCCGCATGCTGGAGAAAGGTTTACTGCGTATCGGTCGCCCGATTAAGGATATTGAAGGCGCAATTGAAAACGTTGGCAAGCTTGAGGTATCAAAACTGGAAAAGAACATTGGTATCATCGGTATTGTTGCCGGTATAGCGCCCATGTTCGGGTTCCTGGGTACCATTGCCGGTGTAATCAAGATCTTTTACGATATATCCAAAACAGACAACATCTCCATGGGCGTTATATCAGGTGGTTTATATGTAAAGATGGTGACATCCGCAGCCGGCCTTTTTGTTGGTATCATCGCTTATGTATGCTATCATATCCTTAACATGATGGTTGATAAGGTGATATTGAAACTGGAGACCGATGCCATTGAGTTTATTGATCTGTTAGAAGAGCCAAGCAAATGAATTTAAGAAAAAGAAACAGGGGCGCATCAGCAGAGGTACACACCTCGGCCATGAACGATATTATGTTCTTCCTGCTGTTGTTTTTCCTTATTGCATCAACCGTTACTAATCCTAACGTAGTGAAACTGATGCTGCCGAAATCATCGAGCGGGCAATCGGTATCTAAAAAAACCATCAACGTATCTATCGATAAAAATCTGGTTTATACCATTGATAAAAAACAGGTGCCGGTAGATCAGTTGCAGCCTACCTTGCAATCATACAAGAGCCTGGCATCAGAGCTGACAATTGTATTGTACGTTGACCGCACTGTGGCTATACAAGATGTGGTAGCTGTGATGGATATAGCTCAAAAGTTAAATATTAAAATGGTACTGGCCACCGAGCCTAAAGCGTAATAAGAGCCAAGTATTTAGTATCGAGTATTTAGACACAATTTGGTCTTTATACTTGATACTAAATACCAACTACTAAAACCAATGCAATACAGGGAAGAAAATAATTATCCGAAAGCATTTGCTGCAACAGGCATAATACTGGGCATTGTAATGGCATTATGCTATTTCATTGTTTTCCAGATGCCGGTTAAGGAAGAAGATGGCACGGGTGGCATCCTTGTAAACTACGGTACTGTTGATGAAGGAATGGGCAGTGACTATACCAGTACAGAAGAACCATCTGTAGCTGAAAAAGCTAACAAAAGCCAACCTGATAAAGTTACTCCTGCCCCACCTACCGAACAAAAGGTTGAGGCAGACCAAAGTGATAAGAACGTTGTTACTCAAAATAACGAAGATGCACCCGAAGTAACCGCCAACTCGAAGGCGCCAAGTAAAACGATTGCCACAACACCCACTAAAACCGAAGCCAAACCTGCCGTTAACCAAAATGCTTTGTACAAGGGTAAAACCAACAACGGTACAGGCGAAGGTGATGGTACAGGAAGCACGCCGGGGAACCAGGGAAAAACAACCGGTACCACACTTACTGATAACTACAACGGAACGGGCTCCGGTAACGGCGGTAACTCATTAACGGCACGAAACTTTTTACGCCCGCCCGCCAAACCCAATGTAACCAATACCGAAGGTAAAGTTGTTATCGAGTTCAGGATAGACGGAGATGGAAATGTTGTATATGCAGGCGTTGGCCGTGGCTCAACCATTATAGATGGCGACGTTGTTGACAAGTGTATCCAAGCGGTTAAGAACGCCAAAGTTAGTCCATCGGCCAACGTAAGTGAAACGCAAACTTATCGCCAAACCTTCGTATTTAAACGCCAGTAATCATCCTGATTTTATCTTAAGTTTGCATTGTCATCCATAGCTATGGATCATCGACCATGAACTACACCGAGACACTCGATTACCTGTACACCCAGTTGCCGATGTTTACGCGCGACGGTGCATCTGCTTTTAAAAAGGACCTGACGAACACTATAGCACTTTGCGAACTGCTCGATAACCCTCAGCACAAATTTAAAAGCGTTCATATTGGCGGCACAAACGGCAAGGGCTCAACATCCCACATGCTCGCCGCAATTCTGCAGGTTGCAGGTTATAAAACAGGTCTTTACACCTCACCTCACCTGCGCGACTTTAGGGAACGCATCCGTGTAAACGGGCAAATGATAAGCGAGCAAACCGTTATTGATTTTGTTGCGGCCAATCAGGCAGCATTTAAGCAGATACAGCCTTCCTTTTTTGAGATGACCGTTGCTTTGGCCTTTGATGTTTTCGCGAAAGAGAAGGTTGATATAGCAGTTGTGGAAGTTGGACTGGGCGGCAGGTTAGACTCTACCAACATCATTACTCCCCTCCTGTCGGTGATAACGAATATAGGCTGGGACCATATGAATATGCTGGGTAATACCCTTGAATTGATCGCAGGGGAAAAAGCAGGGATTATCAAACCAGGGATACCCGTGATTATTGGCGAACATCAGTCTGAGGTTGCAGACGTGTTCATCGACAAAGCTCGTAAAGAAGGAAGCAAGATCTCTTTCGCATCCGAGGCTAAGCCAAAAGTAAAAAGTAAAAAGTCAGAAGATAGTGCCCTGCTTGAAGTGTCTTTGGAAACGTCCGACCCGGAACTTCAGCCTTTCAACTTCCAGCTTGATCTTACCGGCACCTACCAGCTTAAAAACGTTAAAACGGTTTTAACCGCTGTTGATGAACTTCGCAAGCAAGGGTTTAACATCACTGATGAGCATATTGCAACAGCGCTAAAACAAGTGAAAACGCTTACCGGCCTGCATGGCCGTTGGGAAACGCTAAGCACCCGTCCACTCACCATTTGCGACACCGGGCACAACCCCGATGGCATACAGGAGGTGATGAAAAATATAGCAGCTGTACAATACAATCACCTGCATTTTGTAATAGGCATGGTAAACGATAAGGACAGCAGCAAAGTACTCAGCATGCTTCCAAAAGATGCTACCTACTATTTTTGCAAACCAGATATCCCACGCGGACTGGATGCTGAAATTTTGCAAGAACAAACCGCAGCATTTGATCTTCGTGGAGAAATCCACCCCTCTGTAAAATCAGCTTTCCGGGCAGCGCAACAAGCCGCCGGAGATCATGACCTGGTGTTTGTTGGCGGCAGTACTTTTGTGGTGGCGGAGGTTGTCTGAATTCTTCTAATTTGTCATTCTGATGGACAGCGAAGAATCTTTCAATAGTTATAAGAGCTGAAAGATGCTTCGTTCTTCAGCATGACAAAAAGGAGCTGTCATGGTGAGCCTGTCGAACCACTCATCGCTTTTACAGGTCTTCGACAAGCTCAGACTGACAGCTTTTGTATCCCATTTCAAAATCTTACTTTAGCCCAAAACCAAAGCTCATGACCTACCAACCATCATCAGAACGATATAACAAAATGCGTTACCGCCGTTGCGGCAAAAGCGGTGTTAAACTACCCGAAATCTCATTAGGCCTGTGGCACAACTTCGGCCATGTGGATGTGAAGGAAAACTTCCGCAAGATATTGCATCTCGCTTTTGATAGCGGCATAACGCACTTTGACTTGGCTAACAATTACGGTCCGCCGCCGGGCAGCGCAGAGGAGAATTTCGGCAAGATATTGAAAGATGATTTTCGCGGCTACCGGGATGAGATGATCATCAGTAGCAAAGCAGGCTATACGATGTGGGATGGTCCTTACGGCGATTGGGGTTCAAAGAAATACCTTGTTGCCAGTCTGGACCAAAGTCTTAAGCGTATGGGTCTGGATTATGTAGACATCTTTTACCACCACCGACCTGATCCTGAAACCCCACTGGAAGAAACCATGGCGGCGCTTGATCTGATGGTTAGGCAGGGTAAGGCACTTTACGCAGGTATATCTAACTATCCTGCTGCAGAAGCTGCAAAAGCCATTGCGATGCTGAAGGATATGGGGACACCTTGTTTAATTCATCAGCCTAAATACTCCATGTTTGTTCGTGAGCCTGAAGAAGTTTTGCTTAATGTTTTAGGCGAAAATGGTGTTGGCTGTATACCATTCTCACCATTGGCGCAAGGTTTACTGACCAATAAATACCTGCACGGCATTCCTGAAGATTCGCGGGCAGCAAAGTCAACCGGCTTTTTACAGGAAGGACAAGTCACAGAGGAAGTAGTTGCCAAAGTAAAACAGCTGAATACTTTAGCAACCGAACGCGGACAAACCCTTGCCCAAATGGCCCTGGCCTGGCTGCTTAAGGATGAGCGCGTAACATCGGTACTTATCGGCGCCAGCAAACCCGAGCAGTTAGCCGATTCGCTGAAAGCCCTGGATAATATTAATTTCTCGGGAGAGGAATTGGAACGAATAGAAAAGATTCTTAATTAACTTGTTCTAACAGACGAGTTCTTGCGGGAAGACCCGATGGTTATTGACAAATGGCAATAACGTATTGAGACATTAAGGCGTACTAAAAAGTACGCCTTAATTTTTAACAAATATTAACAGCCGGCGTCTAAACGTTACAAACAATAAAGCCCATATTAGCGCTGCTTAAACTCTTTCATGAGAAAATACCTGATCTTCATATTATCGCTACTTACACTTCCGGGTTTAGCACAAACGCTTGTGCTTAGTGGCAAAGTAACGGATGATGCCGGGAAACCTATCCCCTTCGCATCGGTTTATGTTCGCAATACAACAAAAGGCACCTCTGCCAATAGTGACGGAGGATATACCATGAACTTAACTAAAGGCCAATACGAAGTATTATTTAAAGCTGTAGGTTACAAACAGGTAAGCCGCAACGTTAACCTGCTGGCAGACGCGAAGATCGATGTCAGTTTAAAAACAGAGCAGTATCAACTAAATGAGGTATCGATAAAAGCAGGTGGTGAAGACCCTGCTTACGACATCATCCGTAAGGCGATCAAAAAACGCAAGACCTATCTTAACGAAGTGAACGCCTACACCTGCGAGGTATACATAAAAGGTTTGCAGCGTTTGCTGGATGCCCCGAAAAAATTCCTTGGGTTTGATGTACAAAAGTTTGCCCTCCAAAACGGCCTCGACTCCAACCGAAGGGGTATCATTTACCTATCAGAGTCGCAGTCAAAATTAAGCTTTATGAAGCCTGATAAGGTGCACGAGGAAATGATCTCATCAAAAGTATCAGGCCGTAACCAGGCATTTAGTTTTAACCGCGCCGGCGATATAAGGGTGAATTTTTATGAGAACCTGCAAAACTGGGAAGGCCTTAGTAACCGCCCCGTGATCTCGCCCATTGCAGATAACGCACTGAGTTATTATAAATACAAACTGATTGGTGCTACGATAGAAAACGGCGAGACCGTTAACAAAATACAGGTGATGCCGCGTAACCTTAACAACCCGTGCTTTAGCGGATACATTTACATTTTGGAAGACAGCTGGCGCCTGCAAAGTTTATCGCTTTACATTACCAAAAAAGCCAACATCAACTTTGTTGATACCCTGCGGGTGGATGAGCAATACGTGCCTGTAAGCAATAAAGTTTGGATGCCGGCGTCCATGAAATTTGAGTTTAACGGTGGTTTTATGGGCTTTAAATTTGCGGGTTACTTTGTATCGTTATACAAGGACTACGAAGTAAACCCGCAGTTAGATAAAAGCCAGTTTAAAGAGGTATTGCGCATCAGCAAAGGCGTTAACAAGCTCGATTCAACATACTGGCAGCAACAACGCCCTATCCCGCTAACCGACGAGGAGCGGACTGATTACAAAAAGAAGGAGGTGCTTGCCGCCAAACGCGAATCAAAGGAATACCTGGATTCGATAGACAAAGAAAACAACAAGGTTAACATTACGCGGCTGGTGCTGCGGGGCTACTTTCACCGCAACCGTTTTAAACACGAGTACTTCACTACCAACTCTTTGTTGAGCGCGGTTCAGTATAATACGGTAGAAGGTTTATCACTTAATTACGGCATTACATTCAGCAAGTTGATAGACAGTCTTAATAATCGCCGTTTTGCAGTGTATGGTAACGTGCGCTATGGTTTTTCAAACAAGTTATTTAATGCGTATGGCGGTTTGGTGGTTCCTGTTGGCCGGGTTACTTTAAATTTATCAGGAGGCTCTACCATAGCCGACCTCAACGACCGCGAGCCTATGTCGGCTTTTGTGAATACGATACATACTCTTCTGTATCGTCAAAACTATAAGAAACTTTACCAGAAACAGTTTGCATCGGCAACGCTTAGCACCCGGATCTATGGTGGCTGGCAAGCCAGTGCATCGGCAGAGTGGGCAAACCGCAAGTGGTTAAACAATACGGCGGATTACAGTTTATTTCATCCAAAGGGCAACGATTTTACATCGAACAATCCGTTTGTCCCGGATGCCGATGTTCCGTTGTTCGAGAACAATCAGTCGTTTAAGGTTACCTTGCGTAGCACCTATGATTTTAGCAATCATTACGAGACCTACCCCACCGGGAGGCGTTACCTGCCATCAAAGTATCCAACCATTGGCGTGAGCTTCACTAAAGCAATTAAAAACGTTATAGGTTCTGATGCCGATTACAGCCTTATTTCCGCAGATGTTACGAAAAGCGATATCCCTGTTGGTTACTATGGTAAATTCTCGTTTTGGGTAGGTGCCGGTAAATTCTTTGATACAAAAAACATTTATTATATGGATGCGCGCCAATTCTCCGGAAGCCAAATAACTGCTTATAGGGTTGGTATAGATAAATTTATGCTGCTAAACTATTATGGTTACAGCACAAGCGACAAATACCTGGAAGCACACGTGGAACAAAACTTCACAGGCCTTTTTATCAATAAAATTCCGCTGTTGCGCAAACTCAAATTACAGGAGATTGTAGATGTAAACTACTTAACCACCCCTGCGCTTAAAAACTACACCGAACTGGGCTTCGGCTTCCAAACCAATTTTGGGTTAAGGGTGATGTACGGCACATCATTCAATACCGGCGAAGGTAATGTGAAGAACGGGTTGAGGGTGGGGTTGAATTTTTAATTTCTTAACAATTTTCCAGCGCTTTGGTTATTATCATAAAACGCCCATTTTATGAACTACTACGACTTTTATGTGATCGGCATTGGTGCTTCGGCAGGTGGGCTTGACCCATTAGTGAAAGTTGTAAGCAGCATACCGGCAGGTACCAACGCGGCAGTCATCCTAAACCAGCATTTACCTGCGGGTACGCCAAGCAACCTTGGCAAACTGGTTGAGCGCAATACCAAAATGAAGGTTGTTGTAGTTGAAACCATTGAATACATTGAGCCGGGCAACCTCTACGTAATGGCAAGCGGCATGCAATATAAATTAGATGGCCGCTTTTTGCAGGTTGAGGATCGAAACGTTAGCGACAAGATCAATCACACCATCGATACACTTTTCTTTAGCCTGGCCAAAGTAGTTGCTGATAAAAGTGTTGGAGTTATCCTATCAGGCACCGGTACCGACGGCCTGCAGGGTGCTAAAGCTATTGAAGACCAGAAAGGTTTGGTGATCGTTCAAGACCCGATAACCGCGGAATTTCCATCCTTACCGAAAACACTGATAGCCAATGACCATCCTGATTATGTGCTTAACCCCGACGAGATAAAAAAAAAAATATGCGAGTATGCGGGTGTAAGACCTTCAAATAGCTAACCTGGCTAATATTTGCTATAGGTTTCATGACGATATAAGCCACTGAAAACCTTTTGACTTTTTACTTTTGAATTTTGACTTTGCAAGGGTATCTTTGCCCATGCAAGAAAAAATCCTTATTCTTGACTTTGGCTCGCAATTTACCCAACTCATCGCGCGCCGTGTCAGGGAGCTCAATATTTACTGTGAGATCCACCCTTTCAATAAATTTCCTGAAGTAGACGGCAGCGTAAAAGGTATCATCCTTTCGGGCAGCCCTTATTCTGTTCGCCAGGACGATGCGCCTCATTTTGAGTTTGCTAAGCATCACAAAAACCTTCCTATTTTAGGCGTTTGCTATGGTGCACAGTACGTTGCCCATTTCAACGGCGGCGAAGTGTTAGCATCAAGCACCCGCGAATACGGCAGAGCCAACCTGGATTACATCAAGCCGGATACTATCCTGTTTAAAGATGTACCACAAGGCTCACAGGTTTGGATGTCGCATGGGGATACCATTGCGCGCATTGCAACTGATTTTGAAATTATTGCCAGCACCGATAATGTGAAGGTTGCGGCTTACCATATTACCGATACCAAAACTTACGGTATCCAGTTTCACCCCGAGGTTACCCACAGCACTGATGGCAAACAAATTCTCCAAAACTTTTTGGTTGATATTTGCGGTTGCGCACAGGATTGGACGCCAGATTCTTTTATAGAAACCACCATTGCCGAACTGAAAGCAAAACTGGGCGATGATAAAGTAGTATTAGGCCTGTCAGGCGGTGTAGATTCATCTGTTGCTGCAGTGTTACTGCACCAGGCAATTGGCGCTAACCTGCATTGTATATTTGTTGATAACGGCTTGCTGCGTAAAGATGAGTTTCAATCCGTATTAGACTCTTACCAGCACATGGGCCTTAACGTTAAGGGTATTGATGCCAAGCAACGTTTTTACGATGCGCTGGCCGGTTTAACCGATCCTGAAAAGAAACGTAAAGCCATTGGCCGAGTATTTATCGAAGTATTCGACGATGCTGCGCAAGAGATACAAGGCGTAAGCTGGCTTGGCCAGGGTACCATTTATCCTGATGTTATCGAGTCTGTTTCTGTTAAAGGCCCATCGGCTACCATCAAATCGCACCATAATGTAGGCGGCCTGCCTGATTTTATGAAGCTGAAGGTAGTTGAACCGCTTAATACCCTGTTTAAAGACGAAGTACGCAAGGTAGGTGCCGCTTTAGGTATCGATCAGAATATATTAGGCCGCCATCCTTTCCCTGGCCCCGGCTTGGCTATCAGGATATTGGGCGACATTACGCCGGAGAAGGTTGACATTTTGCAGCAAGCTGATGCGATTTACATCAACAATTTACGATCGGCGGGTGTTTATGATAAAGTTTGGCAAGCAGGCGCCATTTACTTACCGGTACAATCGGTAGGCGTTATGGGTGATGAACGTACCTACGAGAACGTGATATGCCTGCGCGCAGTAGAATCATTAGATGGTATGACGGCCGATTGGTGCCATTTGCCTTATGACCTGCTGGCCAAGATCTCAAACGAGATTATCAACAACGTAAAAGGAATAAACCGGGTAGTATATGACATCAGTTCGAAACCACCGGCCACTATTGAGTGGGAATAAGTGGTTATTATTTGTTTTAGCTGTGGTAATTGGTGCATGTTCGCCCAAGGTGAACCCTGTATCTAAACCCGCCAAAACAGGAACTGAACAACCCCAGGATAAAACCGAAAAAGCTCCGGAGCAGCCGCAGGCCAAACCGCCTGCGGCAAAAGCTTCCGTTATTTCGCTCATATTGCCTTTAGGGCTTAATTATGCAGCCGCAGGGCAAAGCTACACAGCGGTTAAATTGCGGTCGGCCAACATGTCTGTAGAATACTACCAGGGCTTTAAGCTGGCCCTCGATTCTGCAGCCTCTGAAGGTGCAAATTTCAAACTCCAGGTATTTGATACTAAGGACGATATGGCACAGGCACACAGCCTGGGCTTAAACCCGCAGGTTAAAGCAAGCGACCTGATAGTAGGCCCCGTTTTTCCGGAGGATATCAAAGCTTTCAGTTCATCGTTAACGGCACCGGGTAAAGCAATTGTATCTCCACTTTCGCCTGCTGCACCGGAAACGTTCAGAAATCAAAATCTGGTTACTATGACGCCGCCGCTTGAGTACCATGCAAAAGGTGCTGCGGAGTATGTAGCAAAGCAGCTAAAGCCAAAAAAGGTATTTATTTTAACTTCGGGTTTCAGTGATGAAAAGGCTTATAGTTCGCCTTTTAAACGCACCATCGATAGCTTAAGCAAGCGCAAGATACAAGTTATAACTACAACCATTAGCAGGGGCAACTTAACGAAGATAGTTAAAAACCTTTCGGCAGCCGAGCAAAACATCTTTTTAGTACCATCTACCAAACAGGCTTTTTTGATGGTAACGCTGCGCTCATTAGATACACTTTCGAAAAAGTTTCCTGTTACAGTTATCGGTCATCCCAACTGGGAAAAATTTGCATTTTTAAAACCAGCACTTTTGCAGCGCTTGCATACGCACATTACATCATCAGACAAGGTTGATTATAAAAGTGGCGAAACAAGCGCTTTTCTACGTAGCTATCGCCATGCTTACCATGCAGAGCCCACAGACTTTGCCATAAAAGGGTTTGATGAGGGTTTGTATTTTGCACGCATGCTGGCAGAAGGAGAAGATATGCGCAAACCAGATCTTGAAGATTTCACCGGATTGCACAACAGCTTCCACTTTAAAAATATTCCGGGCCAGGGTTGGGTAAATACGCATGTCGATATACTACGATACGAAAATTTTTATCTGAAAAAGGTTAAATGAAAGCGGTAAATCAACTAAAGACGTTTCAGCGGATAATGAGTGAGTATCCGGCAGATACGCCTTTAAGTAAGTTTTTACCGGGTTTCTATCGCCAGAACAAGCAAATGGGCTCTACTGACCGCAAGGTTGCAGGCCGGTTGGTCTATAATCATTTCAGGCTGGGCCGCGCGTTGCCAAAACTGCCGCCTGAAGACAGACTGATGGTTGCCGAGTTTTTGTGCAACACACAAACCAACTCTTTTCTGCAGCATTTTAAACCCGATTGGGCAGCGTGTATAGCATTTAATATAGACGAAAAGATAGCACTGGTTAAAACTACGTACCCTGATTTTAAGCTGGAAGATGTTTTCCCGTGGAGTAAAGAACTATCAGATGGGATTGACAAACAAGCCTTTCTGAAGTCTTTTTTTGTACAGCCGGATCTTTTTATCCGTTTAACCAAAGGCTTTGAGCAACAGGTAAAGGCTGAGCTGACCAAAGCCAACGTGAAGTTTAAGGATGAAGGCGACAATTGCCTATCGTTGCCAAACGGTACACGCCTGGATGTGATATTTCCTAAGCAGCATTGGTTTGAGATACAGGACTTGTCATCGCAACAAACGGCGCATTTCTTTAAGCCTAACAAATGGGATAGCTGGTGGGATGCCTGTGCGGCATCGGGCGGCAAATCGCTCTTACTCCACAGCCTGCAGCCAGATATAAAGCTGGTAGTATCTGATATCAGGGAATCTATCCTTTCCAATCTCGACGAACGTTTCCAGCAAGCGGGATTGATGAAATACCAGAAAAAGGTAATGGACCTAATGCAAAACAACGAACAGCTATTGTACAATTACGCTTTTGACGGTATCATCCTCGATGCCCCTTGCAGCGGTTCGGGCACGTGGGGCCGTACGCCGGAAATGATCAGCCAGTTTGAGTTGCACAAGGCAGATTTTTTTAAACGATTGCAGCAGGGTATTGCTAAAAACGTTGCCAAACATCTTAAACCCGGCAAACCATTGATATATATCACCTGTTCGGCCCTAAAAGCCGAGAATGAGGACGCTGTTAAATACTTGATCAAAGAGCTTGGCCTGCAACTGGAAGAACAGCAGGTGTTGAAAGGGTACGATCGAAAGGCAGACACGATGTTCGTAGCAAGATTAACAGCACCGGAAGTGCCTTCGGATGATGATGGTGAAGTATAAGTTAACTTACCATAATAACAATAAAAAAGCCCGGTTTGCAGTACAAACCGGGCTTTGTATTTAAGAAAGCATCAGATAATTACTTACCCAATTTCTTTTTCAGGTTTTCGTCGATAGCTTCTAAAAACTCCTCGGTATACAGGTAATCTGTTCCATGCTCAACCTTTGGTTTAATGGTAATAGCAAGGTCTTTCGTCATTTTACCGCTCTCAACAGTTTCAATACAAACCTGCTCTAAAGCGTGGCAAAAATCTATCAGCTCCTGGTTACCATCCAGTTTACCACGGAACTCTAAACCACGTGTCCAAGCAAATATAGATGCAATTGGGTTGGTTGAAGTTGGGCGGCCTGCCTGGTGCTCGCGGTAGTGACGGGTAACTGTACCGTGTGCTGCTTCTGCTTCCATAACTTCGCCGTTTGGTGTAACCAAAGTAGAGGTCATTAAACCTAATGAACCAAAGCCTTGGGCTACGGTGTCAGACTGTACGTCGCCATCGTAGTTTTTACAAGCCCAAACAAAGTTACCGTTCCATTTAAGGGCCGATGCAACCATGTCATCAATTAAGCGGTGCTCGTAAGTAATGCCGGCAGCGTCAAATTTAGCTTTGTAATCGTTTTGGTAGATCTCTTCAAAAATGTCTTTAAAACGGCCATCGTATTTTTTAAGGATGGTGTTTTTGGTAGACAAGTATAAAGGCCAGCCTTTCATTAAAGCCTGGTTAAAACATGCGTGCGCAAAACCTTTGATAGATTCGTCGGTGTTGTACATAGTTAAAGCAACGCCATCTCCCTTAAAGTTAAATACCTCAAAAGATTGCGGTTCGCCGCCATCCTCTGGTGTAAAGGTTACGGTAAGTTTGCCTTTTCCTTTAGTCAAGAAATCGGTAGCACGATACTGGTCGCCAAAAGCGTGGCGGCCAATGCAGATAGGCGCTGTCCAGTTTGGAACCAAACGTGGTACATTGCTCATTACAATAGGCTCACGGAAAACAGTACCGTCCAATATATTACGGATAGTACCATTAGGTGACTTCCACATTTGTTTTAAGCCAAACTCTTGTACGCGTTGCTCATCAGGCGTAATGGTAGCACATTTGATACCTACACCATATTGCAGTATAGCGTTAGCAGCATCTACGGTTACCTGGTCATCTGTTTCGTCGCGATACTCGATACCAAGGTCATAGTACTTAATATCAACGTCAAGGTATGGTATTATTAATTTGTCTTTTATAAACTTCCAGATGATGCGGGTCATTTCATCACCGTCCAGTTCAACAACCGGATTTGCTACTTTAATTTTCGACATCGCTTGTTATGATTTTATTTTAACGGTTTCAAACATACATATTTTTTTATTTGCAAAGATTTATACCCTCAACTAATTACAAAAAGTTGTTTTTTAAAATGAGGCTGTTACCTTTACATTCAATCTGTGCTCCCTAATGCAGTTTATTGTTCATTATGACCAAATTGTTCATTAAAGGTACTTTTTTAACACTGGCATTTGCGGTTATCTCTTTGGCTGCTAAAGCCCAGATAGGTTATGATTATGCCCAGTATGATTTAGGCTTGGGTGGGGCTTACAACACTGTTTACGGCGATGCACAAACAACCAAAGGCACTCCTTCTGCTGCCGTTAGTTTCAATTTTAATCAAACACCTTATGCCAATTACATTTTTGAAGTTCAGGCAGGTACTTTAGAAGGTGGTGATAAACTGTCTACCACGGGCAGATATTTTAAAAACTCTTACACAGCTTTGGTTTTTAGAGGGCAGCTGCAAGCCGGCGAAATTATAGATTACAGTGGCGGCGGCATTATGGCGGGATTGAAAAACCTTTACCTTTCTACTGGTGTGGGTTACGTGCTTAACAATATGAAAGACATCAATCGCGTTTCGCAGAAACTTCAATATCCCAACGGCGACCCGTTTTATTCTGGCGGTCTCAATAAAAGCAACGAGCTATACATACCCGCCCGCATAGGTTACGAGTTTAAATTCTTTAACCAATACAGCCAGCCTTCATTTAAGATAGATGTTGGTTATCAACTAAATTTTGACCTTACCGATAATTTGGATGGCTTCACAGCTGGCAAAAGCAAGGATGTGTGGTCGCAGATCAGTATCAACCTAAAATTTGCGCTTGGCGGCGTAACCTCATATCGTAAAACTTTATAAGAACCGTTTTTGGCAGGATTTTGGTTACTGTTTTATAAACATTTAAACCTATGAATACCACCGAGCCAAATGACGATTTTGTAACCGACCCTGAAGATAGGAACACACCCCTTGAAGGTGAAAATGATGACATTGTAGATGATGAGAACCTTAACTACGATGAACAATCTAACAGTTATGAATACGATATAAAGGGCGATAACGAAGATTACGATCACCCGGACCCGTACGATACTACCGCCAATAATGGTGAGGATATCGATTCTACATATGACGAAGCTAACCCGTATGATACCAAAGGTGAATACGATGCCGACCGTTCGTTAGAAACGGATGCAGAATCATTAGGAATGCATATTGACAGTGGTAAGATAGTTGAGCTAAACCCGCGCGACGAAGCATTAGCTCACACGCCCGAAGATGACAGGGATGACCTGGACGAGGAAGGCTATCCTAAAAATGATACACCAGAGAAATAATCAATACCAGGTAAAAAGGACGGCCCGATAAGCCGTCCTTTTTATTTAGTCTATACTTGTTTACTCAATCTACACTTGATCAATCGAAATCAAGGTTAAACCTGCTCCTTAATTCTAACAATTGGGGGTTCTTTGCAGCCAGGTACTGAAATTTCTCTAACGAGGTATAAGGTTTACGCACAGCAGTAGTTTCCTCCACCCTTACATTTACTTCAATATCAAAATTTCTAAGGGTGGTACGCAGGTAATTGAGCAAATATGGGCGCTCTTCTTTAAAGGCTGCCTCCTGTACTTTGTTTGATACAACGATCTCGTAAATTTCCTTGTTGATATGTTTTGGAGCGTTGGCAGTAAATATGGTAACAAGGCTCATGGCTTTACCATCGGCTTTTATCTTGGCCGCGTAATTACTCCAGCTTTGCAGAAACTGATCTTGCGTAAAGGCTTCTTTGTCCTCACCCTTTAGATACGGATCTTCTTCTTCCTTAGCTTCCTCTTCTACTATTTTACCCAATTCATTAAACTTAGGTATCTTAATGGAAGAAGTCGGAATATTTATGTTTGGCACAAAGCTGTTTACTTTCTCTGCAGCAGGTTCTTTGACTGCAACAGGTTTGGCGCTTAACGACGGTGTAGCGCTTACCGGAGCAGAAGTGACAGGCGCCGACTGCGATATTTTACCTGTATTGTAACTTACAGGAGTATCGCGAACTATAGCAACATCGTCATTTATTTTGGATTGCGGCGGTGACTGATTTAATGAGGTATCAGGTTTTTTTTTTAACTCTCCGTTGGGAGCAGCTGCATTACCGGCCGGCATACTTGCCAGGTTAAACACGGATTGCAGGTTGCTCATTTTCAGCAACGCCAGCTCAACCTGTAGCCGCTGGTTCTTACTCTGCTTATAACCTATCTCGCATTGGTTGGCAATATTCATGGCCGATAACAGGAACGATGCCGACGCCGCCTGAGATTGCTGCAGATAACGCGCCTTGATGGTTTCGCTTACCTCGAGCAATTTAATAGTAGAGGTATCTTTACCCACTAACAAATTCCGAAGGTGTTCTGACAGACCTGAAATGAAATGCGCTCCGTCAAAGCCCTTTGATAATATCTCATCAAATAACAATAGCGTTTGAGCGCTGTCTTCTTGTAATAATCTATCGGTTATATTAAAGTAGTAATCGTAATCGAGGATGTTAAGATTATCTATTACGGCTTTATAAGTAACATTGGCACCGGAGAAGCTAACTATCTGATCGAACATCGATAACGCATCCCTTAAACCGCCATCCGCTTTTTGGGCGATGATGTGTAAGCCGTCATCCTCATAAGAGATGTTTTCTTTGTTGGCGATATTGGCAAGGTGCCCCGACATATCCTCTACCCTGATGCGGTTAAAATCAAAGATTTGGCATCGGGAAAGTATGGTTGGCAGTATTTTATGCTTCTCGGTTGTAGCTAATATAAATATGGCATAATTAGGTGGTTCCTCAAGCGTTTTCAGGAAAGCGTTGAACGCTGCCTGAGACAGCATGTGCACCTCATCAATAATATAAACCTTGTAGCGTGCTGCCTGTGGCGGTATACGAACCTGATCGATCAGGCTGCGGATATCGTCAACCGAGTTATTTGATGCAGCATCAAGCTCGTGTACGTTAAAAGAATTGCCGTTCTGGAAAGCACGGCAGCTATCGCACTCGCCACAAGCTTCACCATTTGGCTGTAAATTGGTACAGTTGATGGTTTTTGCCAGGATACGCGCGCATGTTGTTTTACCCACCCCACGTGGCCCGCAGAATAAAAATGCCTGTGCCAGCTGATTATTCCTGATAGCGTTTTTTAACGTATTGGTTATATGTTGCTGACCAACAACGGTTTCAAACGTTGCCGGGCGATATTTACGTGCCGAAACAATAAAATTATCCACAGGCACTAAGGTAGCAAGAAAATGGCTAAGCTGAAAGGCTAAATCAGTATTTAAAGGCCGGCAAAGTGAAGCTTATTGAAGGTCGTCATCCGGTAAATGGTCAGCATCTTCAGGGTCAGGCTCATTCACATCGTCTCCAACGCGTATCTCCTTCAAGTCGTTACGCCACTCGGTTTGGTCTTCAAAATCCTCGTCTTCCTCATCATCCCAACAGCCCTCTTTTGGCAGGCTTTCGTCGGGGGTGTTCAGATTTAATTCGTCGGCAAGGTTATCAGAACCATCGCCGTCGTCATCGGCGCCTGGGGCTTGCATTAATAAAATTGCATATTCTAAAGCGTTGAACGCATGGGGTTGATAGCAGTAATTCATGGCGATGTTATTTGATTTGAGAACGACAAATAACATGCCATGCGAAGGATGTAACATATATATAATACAGATAAATATTATATGCCTTAATATGCTGTTGTTTACGGTAATTTAAGCGAGTAAATGTCTTTGAAAATAAATTTATTCTTTGTACATTTGCAGCCCCGATATACCGGGTAAATAATTAAAAATCAATTTATAATGCAACAGTACGAAACCGTGATCGTTCTAACCCCGTTGCTTTCAGAAGACGTTGCGAAAGAGGCAATTGCCAAATTCACAAAGATCTTAACTGATGGCGGAGCCGAAATTGTCCAAGAAGACAATTGGGGTTTGAGAAAATTAGCGTACCCAATTCAAAAGAAAACTACAGGGTACTATCACTTAACTGAATACAAGGCTCCGGGTGATTTAATTAACAAATTGGAGGTTGAATTCAGACGTGATGAGCGCGTTCTGCGTTTCTTAACTATTGCTTTGGATAAACATGCCATTGCTTACAACGAGAAAAAACGCAGCGGTGCTTTCAACAAAAAACCTGCAGCTAAAGCGGAGGAGAACAACTAATGGCAAACGACCAAATTAAATACGTTACTGCTCCAAAAGTGGAGGATAACCGTAAAAAATACTGCCGTTTTAAAAAGAACGGTATCAAATACATCGATTACAAAGACGCTAACTTCCTTTTAAAATTTGTTAACGACCAGGGTAAAGTATTACCTCGCCGTTTAACAGGTACTTCATTGAAGTTTCAGCGTAAAGTGGCACAGGCCGTTAAACGCGCGCGCCACATCGGTTTATTACCTTATGTTACAGACTCATTAAAATAATCAAGGAGGTAAACAAATGGAAGTTATTTTAAAACAAGACGTAAAAAACCTCGGCGATAAAGACGATGTAGTGAATGTAAAGCCGGGTTACGGCCGCAACTTTCTTATCCCTAAAGGTTACGCTATATTAGCTACTGAAAGTGCACGTAAAGTTTTGGCTGAGAACATCAAACAAGCTCAGTTTAAACAAGAAAAGATCCGCAAAGATGCTGATGCTATTGCTGCTAAATTAGAAGGTGTAAAACTTACTATCGGCGCTAAAGCAGGCGAAAGCGGTAAAATTTTTGGTGCTATCAATACCATACAGGTTGCTGATGCATTGAAAAAAGAAGGTTTTGACGTCGATCGTCGCCGTATCACTTTTGACCAAGAGCCAAAAGTATTGGGCGAGTACGTTGCTAACGTAAACCTGCATAAAGAAGTAAAAGTTCAGGTACCTTTTGAAGTAGTAGCTGAATAATTATAATATCCCGGTTCCTGCTCTTTTAGAGTTTAGAACTTAGGATTTAGAATTTTAAAAAAGGAGTTTGGCATTTGCCCTGCTCCTTTTTTATTTACCTTACATTTACATCTTAAATGGCTAAAAAAGCGCAACCCCGCAAAAAAAGCAAGACCACAGGCATTCACCGTAATGGCATCTTAAAACTGGTGTTACGTGTTGTTAAACTTGTTTTTATTTTGTTTGTGGGCTCAAGCCTGTTTTTCGTGATTTTGTACCGTTTTGTGAATCCTCCGGTTACCTGGTTAATGATACAGCGGGGCTTTGAACGCAAAGGCCGCGGCCTGGAGTGGAAGATAGACAAAAAATGGGTGGACTTTGACCAAATTGCTGACCCTATGAAACGCGCTGCCGTTGCTGCCGAAGATCAGACGTTTTTAGAGAACCATGGTTTTGATTTTCATGCGATAGAAAAGGCGATAGAGAAAAACTCAAAAAGCAAAAAGCTGATTGGTGGCAGCACCATAACGCAACAAACAGCCAAGAATGTTTTCCTTTGGCCGGGGCGCTCTTTTGTGCGCAAGGGACTTGAGGCATGGTTTACCGTGTTGATAGAGGCTTTTTGGGGCAAGAAGCGGATTATGGAAGTATATCTCAATGTTATTGAAATGGGCGATGGTATATATGGTGTGGATGCAGCATCTCAATCCTACTTTCATAAGCCAGCATCACAGTTAACCAAACGGCAGGCAGCTGCTATTGCAGTTATATTCCCAAGCCCGCTGCGTTGGAGCGCCACCAACCCTACCCGCTATCTAAAACACCGGCAGTACCTGATATTAAAAAACATGCGAAGGTTAGGACCGCTGGAGTTTTAAAAGAACATTACCTGATTATACCGTTTATGACCGGATGGCTTTTAGACGCGTTAAATTCTGTTATCGAAAATTCCGCAAGATTGTGTTTATGAAACGGATCTTCAGCAATTATCTTTTCTAAAATTTCTTTTGAATCTGCCTGGGCTATAATTACACCACCAGTACGTGGCACTTTCCTGCCGCTCATTAAAAATACGTCGGCCTTGTAATATTTATCAAGGTAACTAACGTGCGCAGCCATATGCTTATCTAATTCCTCCAGCGGCGCAGTATAATGTAAATCAATAATAAACATGATCTTTAAACACTGAATTATAAAGAAAGTTCGCAAAGGCCACGCCTTAATACAAAAAACTACTTTAATAAAAATCCCCGCGGATCATAAGGTCACGCGGGGACATTTTGTTTTATTTGACGCTAAATTGGATTAGTTTACAGAGATGACACCATTATCTGAGCAAATGTTGACATTATTGAATGTAGCATATTGCCCTGTAATGCTGCCAAAGGTAGCACAAATTTGATAAGCGAACCTGTAAGTTGAGCCCGGCCCACGTAAGTACACACTATAAACCCCACCCACTACGCTGATGGTTTGCGATGTTGTAAAATTAAAAGAGGCATTTGTACCGCCGGAGAATTGCGGAACGAGTTGAAATTGAAAGGTGCCGCCGCCAGTATTGTTTTGCACTGTTAAATTGTACATAATTGGTTTAACAGCATTTACGTCTGGTTTTGCATTGATGCTTGAAGCAACAGATTCTTTTGCCTGAGCGTTGGCGAAATTCGTTTGTGCTTTAACCGCAAAGCAAAACATAAACATCACACTGCATAATAAAATGGCTTTTTTCATGATAAAAAAGATTAAAGGTTAATAATTGATTAAAGATAACATCCTACACACTAATTAATTGCTATAGATATTATCTAATCATTAACTTTTATTTGCCATTTATGAAAACGTAAACCAATGGTTAAATTTACGACAAGCTTCCAAATAGCTGTACATGCCAGCTTTCGTTAAATGGAACTTCCCATTTTGTGCGCAGGTCTGCAAGGGTTTGCACAAGATTATTAAATACGATGGTGTCGCCCTTGATCTTTGCCTCTTTAATCAAGTTCTCAAATTGTTGCCTCGGAACTGATCTGATGACATCGCCATCACGGTAAGCCAAATTAAATCGATCAAATAAATTAATGCCGAAGTGCTGTTCCAACTGCTTTATAAAATGAACAGATTTATCTATTGAACAACCACTTGCACCTGCCTGGCTTTCATCCACAAACAAAATCAAAAAACGGTTGTATCTAATTTCGGCCTTGGCTAATAACTGGTTATTGTGTGCTGTCCAACTGCGGGTAAAGTTGTCTAACAAAACCTGCGCTTCCTGCGCCTCTAATGCTGTTAATTCCCTGTCCGATTGGTAGATCCAAACCCGTGAATGTGAAGAAAATTCCATGGAACAAATTTACTTGATTTTTTAACTTAAGAACAGTTTAAGTTGTCATGCGAGCATCAATTGTAAAACCTGTTTTGAAAATTCGCCCGGGTATTGCGCTATTGGCTATTTGCCTGTTATTATGCAGCTTTAAAGGTTTAATGGACGACCAGGAATGGACGGCATGGGGCAATCGCTTCCTCAACGAGACGTATGACCCCTCAGTTGATCCCAATATTAAAAAGTTTGAGATCAACCTTACACCGGATCATTTTATCCGGTTACGAAAAACTTATCAACAGGGTAAACAGGAGTATTTCTCATTCAGGATAAACCGCATGGATGCCCTTAACTTTAAGCCGGGAACAGCCAATACGGATACTATCGAATTTAAAACCGTTACAGACGATATCATCTATCAAACCTTTGAAGACCCTGCCGGCGACCTCGACTCCATGGTTACCCAGTGGGATATACCCGTGAAGAAACTGTCGCCAAAAAGGCTGGACAGTTTAAAAGAAGCGTTGACATTTCTTAAAGGAAAAAATCCATGAGATATATTTTGATTGTCTTTCTCATTTGTTTTGCAACAGTTACTGAAGCACAAAATATAACCAAGCAACAAATTGATAGCTGGTTATTAAAATGTGATACTGCTTATAAGCCCGGAAAGATATCAGGCTACGCATTTAATAAAATAATGTATGAGCCTAAAGACTCTATAAAATTAAACAGCGACCTGGCATTGATCAAAGGCACTGACCTGCTAACTATCGATCCTTTTTGGAATGAAGAACTAATGCCTTCTACAAATAACCCTGGAAAAATTACGGTATTGATTTTAAAAAAAGGTGAGCAGAACAAATTTATAAAACAATCAACTTTGAAAACAGCATTAGCTAAATATACAAAGCCTGAAGCCGCTAAAAACGGAATTGTCTCCAAAGAACCGATACTTTTAATCAACGGGCAACCAGTTCTTCAAACAGATTGTTTTACGAGGTTATCAGCGGTTAAACCGGAAAATATAACAGACATTTATTATAGCAAACATCCGGTGCCGCAAGAACTGTACGGCCCAAATGCCAAAAACGGCATTGTTACCGTTTGGATCAAATAGCTTACAGGCCGTTCGCCTTAACCGTGATCTCGGCGATATCGAGCACTTTTATTTCCTGCTCCTTTTCCATGTGTTTTACGCCATCGGTAAGCATGGTCATGCAGAAAGGGCAGCCTGATGCGATAACGTTGGCTTTTGCTTCTAACACATCCTTCATTCGTTCATCGTTGATGTCCTTTTTACCCGGCTCAGGTTCTTTAAACATTTGTGCGCCACCGGCTCCACAGCAAAGTCCGTTGCTTTTGCAACGTTTCATTTCAACAAGGTCGGCATCTAAAATTTCCAAAGCACGGCGGGGGGCTTCGTAAACATCATTGCCCCTACCAAGGTAACAGGGATCATGAAAAGTAATCTTACGGCCTTTAAAGCTCTCGCCGCCTTCGGCTTTTAACTTGCCATCGTCTATGAGTTGCTGTATCAATTGCGAGTGATGTATCACTTCATAATTGCCGCCTAGAGCAGGATACTCATTGCGGATGGTATTGAAACAGTGCGGGCAACCGGTAACAATCTTTTTAATGTTGTAGCCATCCAGCACCTGTATGTTGGTCATGGCTTGCATCTGGAACAAAAACTCGTTACCGGCACGTTTGGCAGGGTCGCCGGTGCAGCCTTCTTCTGTACCTAAAACCGCGAAACTAATGCCTACATGCTGTAGTATCTTACAAATGTCGCGGGTTATGCGTTGCGCACGTTCATCAAAACTACCGGCACAGCCAACCCAAAACAGTATCTCAGGTTGTTTGCCTTCGGCAGCCATTTCGGCCATTGTAGTTATCCTTTGTTCCATAAGCTTTTATTCTTCGCTAATGCTGCTTATAAATTCTTTAATGCTGCTGTAGCCGGAAAATGTAATGCCCGAATTAACTTCATTCAACCGATTTAAGATATCCATCGCCAGGTCAATAGCATCAACTTCTACTCCCTGCATTTGTGCATTCCAATTGATCCCTGCCTGCGTATCATTCTCTGCCATTTCAATGCACCAATTCTCCAAAAAATCTGCTAAAAATATCTCAGTCGGCAGAAAACCTTTCCAGTCATCACGTGCACAAGCTTTAGCCTGGGCTCGGTCATTCCAAAACGGGATAACTGCATCAGCATCGCCACTTGCCTCTGCATTTGCCCAGCCGCCTTTACCTTTCAATCCCCATACCGACCGGTTGGCTGCGGCCTTTTCCACAAATGTTTTATATATGGCTTTAAAAGCCTCTGTTTCTTGATCCATTAATTCCTTTTTATGATCCATCAAATCTGGATCATTAACTAACTTTTTTCCGCCCAATTCAATCTATCTGCCTGGCTGTACTTCCAAGGAGCACCATTGTTTTCCATATTGCCAAACATGTTGTTTAAACTTGCAGGCGCCTGTGATTCTTCCATTACTATATACCTCCGCATTTCGGTAATTATCTCCAATGGGTTGATGTTAACCGGACAAGCCTCTACGCAGGCATTACAGGTTGTACAGGCCCATAATTCCTCTCTGGTAATGTAGTTATCCAGCAAAGTATTTTCGTCGGTAAAATCCTTTCCGTGCTTGTCTATGTTGTTACCAACTTCGGTGACCCTATCGCGGGTATCCATCATGATCTTACGTGGAGATAGCTTTTTACCAGTGATATTTGCCGGGCAAACCGACGTGCAACGCCCGCACTCAGTACAGGTATAGGCATCCATCAGGTTTTTCCAGGTGAGGTCGGTCACGTCCTTGGCGCCAAAGCGGCTTACATCAGCAGGCTCGGGTACAAAAGACGGATCAAGCATGGCCTTTACCTCGTTGGTTACCGAAGCCATATTAGTGAATTGTCCTTTAGGCTTAAGCCTGGAATAATACGTATTTGGGAAAGCCAGCAAAATGTGGAAATGCTTTGAGTAAGGCAGGTAATTTAAAAAAGCTAATATGCCTACAATGTGAAACCACCAGCAAACACGCTCTGCAACAACCAAGGCACTTGCTTGCGATGGCAGCAAAGGCGCTATAAACTCACTTACAGGGAAATTGCCGGCTTGTAAATAATGGCCGTAATGCAACGCCTGTAACTTATAGTCGGCAGCATTCATGGTCAAGAAAGCCGCCATTAACAATACTTCCGTAATCAGGATATAGTTAGCATCAGATTTTGGCCACGCGGTCATTTCCTGCCCGGTGAAACGCTTTAACTTTAATACATTACGCCTCACCAGGAAAATTAAGCATGCTACCAGTACCAATAACGCCAATACCTCAAAGCTGCCTATAAGCAAGCCATAAAAGCTTCCCAACGGTTTGGAAAATACCCGGTGCGAACCAAACAGGCCATCTATCAATATCTCCAATACCTCTATATTGATGATCACAAAGCCTACATACACAAACAAGTGAAGGATGGCCGCTACGGGGCGCTTGGTCATTTTACTTTGACCGAGAGCTACACGCGCCATGGTTGCCCAGCGTTCAGCCGGACGATCACTAAAATCTGCATCCCTTCCCAATAAAATATTACGACGGATCTTAGCTGCATTTTTCCAGAAGAGGTAAACTGCAGCGGCCAATATGATAAAAAAGATAGCTTGTCCGATCATAATTTATTATGCATGCATAGTATTTTAATAACGAAAATAGTTATTTGTTTTAATGTTACAAGGTATGAAATGTTTTAGATGCAGATGATTTAGCTTGACAAAAAGCTTTTTTAAATTAATGCACTGATAATCAACAGCAGATATGCCGCAGTTGCCCTATTTTGAAAAAAAAATTTTAAAAACTGAAAAAAACGCTACATTTGCAGACCCCAAACGGGATGATGGTGCCATAGCTCAGTTGGTAGAGCAAAGGACTGAAAATCCTTGTGTCGCTGGTTCGATTCCAGCTGGCACCACCAAAAAAGCAAAAGCCTTTAGTCGAAAGATTAAAGGCTTTTTTGTTTCAGTTATTGAACAAGCGCATTGTCCAAGCAGCTATAATTCATCTATACCAGATCGCTAATGTCGCTTTTGTGTTTCTTTAATTTACCAGCCTTTTTCTTTAGATAGTCTTTTGCATGCTCTTTAATATCTTCGCCGGCTTCTTGCAACTCACTTTTCTTTTTGATGTATAAGTAAGTAATAGCACCTGCAAACATTGCTCCTATAAGGAGACCTGATATTAGTATACCGTGATTGTCTTCTTTTTTGAATGGATTTTTCATAACGTTTAATTTAAATCAACAACGCGCGGAACTGATTTTGGTTTACGTGATATAATCGGATCCGCATTTCCATAGGTTTCAACTGCCAAATTTTCAGTTCTGGTAGATCGATATTTAATAGTTTACGGCTTTATTGAATCAGCTATAAATCATATATTCGTTTAATATTACAACCCCACAAAATGAACCTTATTTCAATATTTGGATTAATTGTTTTCGGCCTCGCTGCTTTGCTTGCTTTAGGCGTTATATTCTTCACCATAGTTAAATACATCCAAAGAAAATATTACCCTACCTGGAAGTTCCCTGATTACGTAAGTGTGGGCTATGCAGAATATCTTTACAAGAAATTTGTTAAGAAAGAAATTCCCAAATAAATAGGCTCTTATTCTTATTAAATCTGGTCATGTTAAAATTGCTTTAGGCAAGTTGCCCAACTTTGTGAATATTTGTGGTAACGTACTTGATAACATGAGCAACATGAAAGAACAAATAAAAACCTTGCTAAACGATATCAAACAAAGTGCATTATCCTTTAGCGATGTACTGAAGTTTATAGAAACCGATTATGAACACCAGCCTACGGCATTTAAAAATGGCGAGGCTTATAACGAGGCAACACAAAACCAAGGCAGCGCAAAAGTTTTTGCTTTTGCGCAGTTAAACGGCTTAAGCCAGGAAGATACCTTGTATCTATTTGCAGAGCATTACCAATCGGTATTGAATAATCCTACCGGTACTGATCATCAAAACATAAGGCAGTTTATATTGAACGGCTGGCCGGGCATCTCTTTTGAAGGTGAAGCTTTAAAAGAATGGTAAAAACATAAAGCTCCCGGTTGTGCCGGGAGCTTTTTTGTTAATTGCTAAAGTGGTAATTCCCGGCGGAGATATTTTTCTGCTGAATATTTTTTCCTTCAGCATCCGGTAAGTAAACAACAGCGGCACTTCCTTTAGGAATGGTTGCATCAAGTGTAAACTTCCCATCGGCTATTTTCCAGCTAACAATTATCTTACCTTGAGGACAGATATATGATGCCTTGCACCAGGTTAACCCGCCCCCCAGATCAGGGCGAATGATCACTTGTTTATAACCCGGGCTGCCTGCCTGTATACCTGCTATATGCTGGTACATCCAATCGCCTATGGCGCCATAAGCATAATGGTTAAAGCTGTTCATGGCCGTAGTTTGAAAGCTACCGTCGGGTTTTATACCATCCCATCGCTCCCAAATGGTTGTAGCACCCATTTTAATGGGGTACAGCCAGCTTGGATATGTATCCTGTAGCAAGAGCCGGTAAGCTTCCTTTGTATGCCCGAATCGCGAAAGCACATGGCAAAGGTATGGCGTTCCCAAGAAACCGGTAGTGAGGTGATGGTCGTAAGCCCTTATTTTACTCACCAGGTAAGATGCCGCCGTTGGGCGGTCTTTTTCTAACAGCATATCAAATTGCAGGGCAAGCACATAAGACGATTGAGTATTGCTTAGTATGCGACCGCTATAAGTTGTATACTCTTTACGATAAGCATCTTTAATCCGGTTAAGCAATGCTGAATAGTAATTTACATCTTCTGTTTTACCTAAAACACGTGCAGCGTTGATAACCAGTTGTGTGCTGTATGCGTAAAAGCACTGCGCTATTTCATACTTATCTGTTATGGCATCGCTGCCATCATCGGTAGGCGAATGGTAGCTTAGCCAATCTCCAAAATGGTCGCCTTTGTTCCATAGATCATTTGTGCTGTTTTGGGTCATAAAACCAACCCATTTTTTCATCGATTCATACTGTTGCTGCAATATTTCTTTATCGCCGTAAACCTGGTACATGGTCCAGGGCACAACAGTTGATACATCGCCCCAACCGGCGCTGCCTGCTGCACCATCCAGAATATCGGGCACCACAAAAGTGACTGCCCCATCTTTCCGCTGGTCTAACGCCACATCAACCATCCATTGCTTAAAAAAATACTGCACATCAAAATTATACGCTGCTGTGTGGGCGAACACTTGTGCATCACCCGTCCAACCCAAGCGTTCATCGCGCTGAGGGCAGTCTGTAGGTACGTAAAGAAAATTACCTTTTTGCCCCCATTGAATATTATGCTGAAGTTTATTCAGCATAGGGTTAGAGCATTCAAACGTGCCGCTCGGTTGCATATCTGCGTAAATAGCAACTGCAGTAAAGTCTTCAGGATCAGGATCTGCCCTAAGCCCTTTAATCTGGATGTACCTGAAACCGAAATAAGTAAAATGAGGTTCAAAAAATTCCTCGCCCTGCCCTTTTAAAATATAGGTGGATTTAGCTTGTGCTCCCCGCAAGTTTGCGATGTAAAAATTTCCTGCTTTGTCTAATACCTCGGCGTGCTGTATGGTAATGGTATCGCCCTGCTTACCTTTAACTTTCAGCATCACCCAGCCAACCAGGTTCTGACCAAAATCCAGCACCTTTTCTCCTTTGGGAGTGGTTATAACTTTGATTGGTTTAAATACTTCATGTTTGGTTGCCGGGTAACTTTCTGTTGGCACTAATTTACCTGCATAATCGTCGGCAATCCTGACGGGCTTATCTATTTGCATTACACGATTGTGATCGATAGTTTCTCCGTTATTGATGGAAGATTGCCTGATCGGCCCTTCTCCGCTTTTCCAGGAATCATCAGAGATAATGATCTCTTTACGGCCATTAGTATAGGTAACTTCAAGCTGGCAGATAAGGGATAACTTAGTACCAAAATAATTACGCCTGTTCTCAAACGCCAGGGCACCGCGATACCAGCCATCACCCAAAGTTACCTGCAGGATATTATCGCCTTTTTTAACAAGATCAGTCACATCCCAGGCTTGGTAAGCTATGCGTTTATTGTAACTTGTCCAACCGGGAGTAAGATATGCGTTACCTACCCGCTTGCCATTAATTTGAGCCTCGTACAAGCCACGACTGGTAATAAATAACCTGGCCTGCTTAACTTTCCCTGATGAGTCAAATTGTTTGCTAAAGTATTGTGAGGGATGATTTAAACTATCCTCCGGATATCCTATCTGTATCCAATGAGCCTGCCATTTTGTAGCAAGATTATGTAAAAATGCAGGATCGGCACCTGATTGGTCTTTTTGGGCAAAGGCATTACTCACAAGCATAAAAATAGCTGCCAGCAACACGCCTGGTTTAATTAGGGAACTTCTCATAATTGGCGTAAGAATAACAGCCTAATATAATACAAGTACTAAACATTCTCATATCCATTAAGTCGCAATAATATTGTTACATAGCGCATTAGCGGTTATCAGCATTTTTGTCGCCTGCTTATAAGGTTGCAAGGTTCCTTCTATCGGCTGGCCTTTAACGTGTATAAAATCGCAGAGATATTGAAAGCTGCAATATCCTTGTTTCTCAAGCAAACAAAAAAAGCTGCCCCGGCGAACCGGGTCAGCTTTAACTAACCTCAATCAAATATTTAAATCTTTATTGCACCAGCTAAGCCGGGCTATCTTTTTATTTAAAATCGCAACTTTCTATTACCAGTGTTGCGGCACCTAACAGCTTGGCATTGGCCGCCAACTGCGATACCTCTATCTCTGTTTGCTCGGCCAGCCATGGTATGCAAAACTCATTAATGGCCTGCTGTATAGGTGCCATTAAGATCTTACCCGCCGTGGCCCCTTTTCCACTAAGTACAATAAGGCCCGGGTTCATGATATGTATCAGGGTTGATATCCCCTTCCCTATCAAAAATGCTGCATCAGATAATATCGATACAGCCAACGGATCGCCTGCACGGGCAGCTTTTAAAAAATGTTCTACCGGCAACTCCTTACTGCTTTTATATATCTTTTCCATACTTGAGCTGGCGCCGCTGTCAATTTCATGCTTTGCCCTTTCTATCATCACCAGTAATGAGGCGTCAACTTCCAGACAGCCACGTTTACCACAGGAGCACATCTTGTTAGTTTGCGAAAGTGGTATATGGCTAAACTCGCCGGCATAGCCTGTGTGGCCTCTAAACAGCTGACCGTTTACTATCATGCCCAAACCAATGCCCCAGCCTACGTTAACAACTAATACATCCTTGTGCTTTTTCCCTGCGCCAAATTTTAGTTCGGCAAGTGCAATAAGGCTGGAATCGTTATCAATGTAAACCGATAGTTCTATTTCGTTAGCTAAATATTCTTTAAGACTGGTACCTCCCACCGGTTTAAAATAGCTGTGGTTTACACCTTCATCAGCGTTGACAAAACCCGGCATGCCAATTCCTACACCTAATATTTGCTCTGCCGGTATTCCTGACCGCCGGATATAACTCCTGATAAACCCGGTAAGTTTTCCCAACGTCGAGGGATCATCTTTAGTGATCAATATTTCGATAGTTTCCGGGGCAATCTTTGCGTTGTTATGCATATCATACATCACTATCTGCGTAACAAACTGATCTATTGCTACCGCCACTATGTAGCGCTTTAGATGGCGGTTCAGCAAAAATGATAATGCCCTCCTGCCACCTGTTGACGGTGCCAACCCGTGTTCCAGTATATAACCCTCCTCAACCAGGTTATTTACTGTTGTGGTAACCAGCGGCAAACTTTTATGCGTTAGTTTACTTAATTGGGTTAGGGTAAGGCGTTTGTTATAGTAAAATTGTTTGATAAGCTCCTTCCTTAGTAGGTCGTGCTTTTTAATAACGATCATTAAACAGGTGTTGGCTTATCAAACTTAGCTTAATAAATTAAGTATTAAATAACCTTATTATTTTATTTATAAACGCTGTTTAACAAAATATTAAGCAATTTTACCATATGATAAGGGACGCCAATCCGAACGATGCAAAATCAATAGTACCTTTAATACTGCTGGCTATGGGCCCGCTTGCCACCAAATTCGCCAATAGTGATGATCTGCAAGTACAAACAGATCTGTTTAGCCAATTTGTGGCTGCAAAGGACAATCAATATAGCTATCAAAACATATTGGTTGAAGAAGAGAATGGAAACATTGCGGGCATGATAATGGCCTATGATGGTATAAAGCTGCAGGAATTACGCAAACCATTCCTCGATCATATAAAACAGAAAAACGGTTTTGCGGGTGAACCCGAAGACGAGACCCAAACCGGCGAATATTATATAGATTGCCTGGCTGTGTTACCCCAATGGCAGGGCCACAGCTTAGGGAGTAAGTTAATAAAGGCCATGTGTTATAAAATAAAAGAAGAAGGGCATGATACGGTAGGCCTCTTAGTTAGCCGCCCGGAGGCTAAGCGCCTTTACGAACGGTTAGGTTTTAAAGTAATAACTGAGGTAACCCTTTTGGGTGTTCAGCATCAACACATGCAGTTAAGATTATCTTGATCATCTACTTTCGTTAGGTTCTGTAGCGTGGGAACAATACCTTTACATTATAAACGTTTTTTAAACTTATCCCTGCACAAAATGAAATATACTGCATCACGCCTTTCCGAAGGTAACAAGATTTTCCCGGCACAGGTTATTGTAGAGCCAACCGGCATTACGGTTAGGATCCCCGGCTTTTTTAGCGGCGATGAAACCACTGTTGCTTATAACAGCATATCGGCAGTTGAGATAGATACCCCGCTTATCGGTTTCTCAACCATTCGCTTTTATCATAACGGCAATAAAGTAGAGGCACACGGCTTTTCAAAAGCTGATGCCAAGGCTATTAAACAAGCCATTGAAGTTGGCAGGAGCCGGTAAAAAAATATAAAAAGAAATAGCCGCCTAATGCGGCTATTTCTTTTTATAGTCCGGAATTACTTCTGAACAATTTTATGGCTATCGCCAACAATATCACCCCAAAGGCTTTACGCAATATGTGCAAGCCAGTTTTACCCAAAAGTTTTTCCAGCCATTTTACGTTCTTAAGCACCAAATAAACAACCAGGGTGTTCAGTAAAATACCTACTACTATATTTTGTGTTTGATATTGGGACTTTAGGGAAAGCAGAGTTGTCATGGTACCAGCACCGGCTATAAGCGGGAATGCTATGGGAACAATCGACGCAGCTTCCGGCACTTCTTCCTTAAAGAAAGTAACACCCAATATCATCTCCAGTGCGATGATAAATATCACAATGGAACCGGCTATCGCAAACGAAGATATATCCAAACCGATGATGGCAAGTAGTTCGTCGCCTACAAATAAAAAGGCTATCATCAGCACCAGGGCGGCTATACTTGCTTTCTCTGATTGGATATGCCCAACCTTTTGGCGCATCTGTATAATAATAGGGATGGTGCCCATTATATCAATGATAGCAAAGAGAATCATCGTAACAGATAATATCTCTTTAAAAATGAATGGATGCATAGCTTAGGATTGCTTTTCTTTTGTTATTAACCGAATGCTAAACAAAAGTGCAATTAAAATATAGAAAGCCGATAAAAAGAAAACACTATGTACCGAAATTACCGTTATTAACCCGGCCGTAATTGGCCCCAATGTTTGCCCTATGGATATATAAGCCTGGTTTACTCCCATCACCTCGCCGCGTTCCTTTTCGTCGTTATGGTCGGCGATGATGGCATTAAGCATTGGGTTACGTAAGCCGTTGAATAATCCGTAGACGCCTATTGAAATGGCAAACAGTATCAAAGCGGTAGCAAATCCGGTGAGCATCATCATCCCAAAACAAAATATTGTAGAGATCAGCAAAATAACCGATTGCAAGGGGATCAGCTTTTTTATAGCGGGCACAAGCAATTGCATCAAAATGCCCGTGATACCAAAACCAGCATAGAATAACCCGGTTTGTGATGTGCTTAATTTAAGATCATCAACGCTAAAGGTTTGAAAACCGATTATCATGGCAAATTGGGCCATGGTCAGCAAAAAACCGGTAAATATTGCCGTACCGATCACGGGCTTTTTTAAAACTGTTATCAATGAAGAGATTTTAAAACCCCCGCCCTGCTTTTTTGCATTTTTGTTGTGGTTGGTCTCTTTCAGGAAAATAAACGATAGTACTACGCCCAACACCGCTATTCCTGCGGCAAAAAAGAAAGGCACATGCATCCCAAACTTACTCAACAAACCACCCACAGCCGGGCCGATAACAAAACCAAATCCAAAGGCAGAGCTTAATATCCCGAAGTTTTTGGCCCGGGCTTTTGGCGATGAAATATCAGAGATCATGGCTTGGGCAACAGAGATGTTTCCGCCGGTTAACCCGTCAAGGATCCTGGCAGCAAAGAGCATTAAAACGCTGTTAACCAAGCCAAATAAAACGAAAGAAATAGCCGTCCCTATCAAACTGATGATGAGGATTGGCTTGCGACCCCATTTGTCTGACAAGGACCCGAGGATAGGCGTAGCTACGAATTGTGCCATGGAGAAGGCTGCAGTCAACAAGCCAATGGTGTGCTCGGTAACGCCAAACTTTTTGCCGTAAGGATAAAGCAGGGGTATAATAATGCCGAACCCCATTGAATTTATTACGGCTATTAATACCAGCACCCAAATCATCTTGTTCACCTTCATGCCCTTACAAAAGCCATGAAAACAAAAAAGGTTCTGCAATGCAGAACCTTTTTATATGTCGTAATCAAAAAATTACTGTTTTTCAAAATCGGCAGCTTTTGGCAGTATGTCGCCTGCTGTGCCGAGTTTGCTATGTTTTTTGCTGTAACCGAAATAGATCAGCAAACCTAATATCATCCAAACTAATGCACTTATTTGTGTCTCGCTTGGTAAACCTACTATCATACCGGCACAAACGATCATACCCAATATAGGTACCAATGGCACCAACGGGGTTTTGAACGGACGAGGCAGGTCTGGGTCAGTTTTACGTAACAATATAACGCCCACGCACACCAGGATAAATGCAAACAGGGTACCGATAGAGGTTAGATCGCCTGCTACGCTGCCCGGCACAAATGCCGCAAATGCTCCTACAAATATGAACAGGATCATATTGCTCTTGTATGGCGTTCTGAATTTAGGGTGAAGATCTGAGAATACTTTTGGCAATAGACCATCGGTAGACATCGTGTAAAATACCCTTGATTGGCCCATCAGCATCACCAGGATAACCGAAGAGAAACCAGCCAGAATAGCTACTGTAACTAAGGTTGATAACCAGCCATAACCGTGCATGTAATTGCTGATAGCAAATGCTACAGAAGCTTCTTTACCAGATTTCATGAAATCGGTATAAGGAGCCACACCAGTTAATACCCAAGAGAACAGGATATAAAGGATAGTACAAACCACTAATGAACCCAAGATACCAATAGGCATATCGCGGCTCGGGTTTTTAGCTTCCTGTGCTGCAGTTGATACCGCATCAAAGCCAATAAAGGCAAAGAATACCACACCGGCACCGCTGATGATACCGCCCCAGCCGTGGTTAAAGAACGGCGCATAAGAATAGGCTTTCCCGTTCTCCTGCATAACATCAGGTGCATTAGCAGGGATAATGTATGGATGGTGGTTAGCAGGGTTAATGTACTGCCAGCCAATAGCGATAAATACCAATACGATAGCTACTTTAATGAAAACGATTATACCGTTTACCGTAGCCGATTCTTGTGTACCTTTTATTAAAAGTAAGGATAAAATCACCAGGATAAGCAATGCAGGTAAGTTAGCGATACCGTGTACGCTATGTCCGTTGATCATTACCGATTCCATTGGCGAGTGACACCACTCATAGGGTATCCCACCCCCGAGGAGCTTGTTAAGATACTCGCTCCAGCTTATGGATACTGTGGCGGCGCCCAGCGCATATTCTAATATTAAGGCCCAGCCTATGATCCAGGCAACGATCTCGCCCATAGTAGCATACGCATACGTATAGGCACTACCGGCAATAGGAATGATAGAAGCAAATTCAGCGTAGCACAAACCGGCGAAAGCACAGCCAATAGCCGCTACAATGAATGATAAGGTTACCGCCGGACCAGCGTGTTCACCGGCAGCAGCAGCAGTCCTTACGAACAAACCGGCACCGATAATTGCACCAATACCCAATGCAACCAGGCTGCCCGCACCAAGCGTTCGCTTTAGGCTACCCTCTCCATCTGCAGAGGAAGTTAATTGTTCAATAGATTTTTTTACAAATACCTTCATTTTAAATTAATAGATCAGTTTAGTAAAACTTTAAAAACACTTAGCCCAAACGTAGTTAATTTAATTGAAAACTTAAAGAACAGAATGTAACAAGGGTATGGGAGTTGTTAACAGAATAAAAGTGGGCTAAATAATATTTTGTGAACGTTCATGTCATGGTGACCACGTCGAACCACTCATCGCGCAAGGTCTTCGACAAGCTCAGACTGACAAAAGTTGTAAAAAGACGTTTTTTTAAAGTGAGACATAACGTTCTCATGGCAAAGCCCTCCAAATAAACCAAGGTGTTAAAACAAGATTCAAGATCGTCATCACCCAGCCTAATTTTTTATCGCCTTGCCTGCGGAGCAGATAACCAAACACCAACCCGCCAAATAACACCACAGCAGCATCAAAATACATGAGGCTATCAAGTGTAGGTGGCTCAATGTCTATCTTCAAAATCGCGAAGATATCATCCAGATACAGGTAGATATTATAAAGGCAAAGTATATAAAGAATGGATTTCTTCATCAGTGCCAATATACACAAAAGCCCTCGCTGGTTAGCGAAGGCTTTCTGCATTTAAAACTTTATCAGATCTTTTTATCAGTCTTGATCACATGCGTTGTGTTATTCATCGACTGTATTTTTAGCTGCTTTTGGATGTGCTCGCTATTATTGATCTCACTATTTAAGTGTGGGGCAATTACCAGCGATACGATAGACATCAGTTTGATCAGGATGTTCATTGATGGGCCTGAGGTATCTTTGAACGGATCGCCTACGGTATCACCTGTTACCGAAGCCTTGTGAGGCTCCGATTTTTTGTAATACATTTCGCCGTTTATCTCTACCCCTTTCTCAAAAGATTTTTTTGCATTGTCCCATGCACCACCTGCGTTGCTCTGGAAAATTCCCATTAACACGCCTGATACGGTTACACCGGCTAACAAACCACCCAACACTTCCGGGCCAAAGGCGAAACCGATGATCAGCGGGGTTACCAAAGCGATCAAACCTGGCGCGATCATCTCGCGGATGGATGCCTGGGTTGAGATAGCCACACATTTTTCGTACTCGGGTTTTGCCTTGTATTCCATAATGCCCGGGATCTCGCGGAACTGGCGGCGAACTTCTTCTACCATTGCCATTGCTGCACGGCCCACCGCCGAAATTGCCAAAGCCGAGAAGATGAAAGGGATCATACCGCCCACAAATAAACCGGCCAAAACATTGGCCTTGTAAATGTCAATATGCTCTATGCCTGCCACGCCTACAAATGCTGCAAACAGTGCCAGTGAAGTTAAAGCAGCTGAAGCGATAGCAAATCCCTTTCCGGTGGCTGCAGTAGTATTACCCACGGCATCCAGGTTATCTGTACGATGACGAACTTCCGGTGGCAACTGGCTCATTTCTGCAATACCACCAGCGTTATCGGCAATCGGGCCAAAAGCATCGATGGCCAATTGCATAGCTGTAGTAGCCATCATGCCGGCAGCAGCGATAGCCACACCATATAATCCCGCAAAGAAATATGAACCATAAATACCGGCAGCTAAAACAAGTATAGGCAATACGGTTGATTCCATACCGATTGCCAAACCACCAATAATGTTAGTAGCGTGCCCTGTTGATGATTGCTTGATAATGCTTAGCACAGGGCGTTTACCCATTGCTGTATAGTATTCGGTGATGATAGACATTAGCGTACCCACAACCAAACCTACCAGGATAGAACCGAAAACACCATTCTTGGTAAAAACCAATGAACCTGCTTTGATAGCACCGCTTGCATCAAGGTCGCGTTTCAGGTGCATGTCGCCGGCAGGCAGCATCCATTGTACTAAAAAATAAGTGGCAATGGCGGTTAGCACAATCGATGCCCAGTTGCCCATATTTAAGGCACTTTGTACACTGTCTGTTTCGTTCTTGATCTTAACAAAAGATGCTCCTACTATCGAGAATATTAAACCTAAACCGGCAATAACCATGGGTAACAAAACCGGGGCGATACCGCCGAAGTTATCGGCAGACACAATTTCGCGGCCCAGCACCATTGTTGCCAGCATTGTAGCTACATAAGAACCAAATAAGTCGGCACCCATACCCGCTACGTCGCCTACGTTATCGCCAACGTTATCAGCAATGGTTGCAGGGTTGCGCACATCATCCTCGGGAATGCCGGCTTCTACTTTACCCACAAGATCGGCACCTACGTCTGCAGCCTTGGTGTAAATACCACCGCCTACGCGCGCAAAAAGTGCAATAGATTCAGCACCTAACGAGAAACCGGCCAAAACCTCAAGGGCTTTCTCCATAGCTTCACCGTTAACATCTAAACCTTTGCTTTTTACATACATGGTGTAAAAAACTATGAATAGCGAACCTAAACCTATGATAGCTAAACCGGCTACCCCCAGACCCATTACGGTACCACCGGTAAACGAAACTTTTAATGCTTTTGCCAGGCTGGTTTTGGCGGCCTGTGTAGTGCGCACGTTAGCCTTGGTTGCAATGCGCATCCCAATATAACCCGCAAATGCAGAAAGGAAAGCCCCTATCAGGAAAGAGATGGCAATTACCGGGCTTGATCTTTCACCAACAGTGGTTCCGCTCCATGCCAGTAATATGCCGGCTAATACCACAAAATAGCTCAGTATCTTCCACTCTGCACGAAGGAATGCCATTGCGCCGTCGGCAATGTAACCGGCCAGTTGATTCATTGATGCATCGCCAGTTTCCTGTTTAGTTACCCAGGCAGATTTGCTTGCCATCACAAGCAAACCTATAACGCCCATAACAGGGATCAAATAAATTAAGTAAGTGTTCAAAAGATCCATATAATTAGATTAGTTTATGAAGTGTGCGAACTAAAAGCCTGAGGCTTATTATAATTGGTTGCTGCAAAATAGTAAATTAATTTATTTGCAATAGGTTATCGGCAATTATTTAGCAGTTAGCCAAATAAATACGCTGATTAGTTATATCCATCGTAACGGAACCCTTAGCCCGTTTGCTTTAAACATAATTTTATTCCTAACTTAAGCCTCTTAAACTAAATCTTAAATGGCTGATAATTCTTCGTCTTCTTCCTCAAAAATGAAACACGAGTTGAGCTTGCTTGATGGCACCATGCTGGTAGCAGGCTCCATGATCGGTTCAGGGATATTCATCGTAAGCGCCGATATCATTCGCAATGTAGGCTCATCTGGCTGGCTTATAGCTGTTTGGATCATTACCGGCTTCATGACGCTTACAGCTGCCCTAAGCTATGGCGAACTAAGTGCTATGTTCCCTAAAGCAGGCGGACAATACGTTTATCTTAAGGAATCTTATAACAAACTGATAGCTTTCCTGTACGGATGGAGTTTTTTTGCGGTGATACAAACCGGTACCATTGCTGCGGTGGGCGTAGCTTTCTCCAAGTTTACGGCCTATCTTATCCCTGCCGTTAGCGAGGATAACATTTTAGTCAGCATCGGTTCATTAAAGATCAGTGCGGCGCAGATAGTTTCCATCGTGCTTATATTCTTCCTCACTTTTATCAATACAAAAGGTGTTAAGGGTGGCAAGCTGATACAAACCACGTTTACATTAACAAAGCTTTTAAGTCTTTTCGGGTTAATAGGTTTTGGCTTTTTAGCTTTTAAAGGCGATATATGGCAAGCCAACTGGGCAAACGCCTGGGACTTACACAACCTGAATAAAGATGGCAGTGTAACCGCTTTAACTTTAAGCACGGCATTAGGCGCTATTGCTGCAGCTATGGTGGGTTCTATCTTCAGCAGCGATGCCTGGAACAGCGTAACCTTTGTAGCAGGCGAAATGAAGAACCCTAAGCGCGATGTGGCCCTGAGCATGATGTTGGGTACATTGATCGTTACGATCATCTACGTTTCGGCGAATGTGGTTTACACCGGTGTGCTTTCATTACATGATATTGCTACCGCTGATAAAGACCGTGTGGCCGTTGCGGCCTCGCATGTGATATTCGGCAACATTGGCACGTATGTTATCGCCCTCATGATCATGATATCCACCTTTGGTTGCAACAACGGGCTGATACTCTCCGGCGCGCGCGTTTACTATACCATGGCCAAGGATGGCCTGTTCTTTAAAAAGACAGCCGAACTGAACAAAAATGCTGTACCCGAATTCGGGTTGTGGATACAGGCAATTGTAGCCTCAGTGCTTTGTTTAAGCGGTAAATACGGCGACCTGCTGGATATGATATCATTTGTGGTGGTTGTATTTTACGTGCTTACCATTATCGGTATCTACATCCTCCGAGTTAAACGCCCTGATGCAGAAAGGCCTTATAAAGCCATTGGTTATCCGGTCCTACCTGCCATTTATATTTTAATGGGTGTAGCTTTTTGTATTTTGTTATGCGTTTACAAAAGCGATTACGTTAAATATGGATTAGGCATTGTGCTTATAGGCATCCCAATTTATTATATCTCAAAAAGAAACATCAAGAATGACGATACAGCGGACCTGGTTAGTTAGTCTTTTATTTATCACCAACAGCCTTTGCGCTCAATCTACTTTACAAAAGCGGCTGCAAAATGCCTTTACCCGCTTACAAACTGATGAGCAGTGCAAATACGGTGCGGTATCATTAACTGTAATGGATGCAAAAACCGGCGAGATGATCTTCGGCGGTAACCCGGATATGGGCTTAGCGCCGGGTTCTACGCTAAAAACAGTGACCAGCATTACTGCTTTCAATGTTTTGGGTAAGGATTTTCAATTTCAAACGCAGTTAGGATATACCGGCACTTTGGCTGCGGATGGTACGCTTACCGGTGACGTGATCATCAAAGGCGGCGGCGACCCTACATTGGGTAGCTGGCGGTATGCCAATACCAAAGAGAACGTAGTTTTAAACACCATGGTTACTGCTTTGAAAAAAGCAGGTATTAAAAAAATAAATGGTCGGGTCATAGGTGATAACGGCGCCTACAACAAGCAGTCTATTCCCGACGGGTGGATCTGGCAGGACTTAGGCACCTATTACGGTGCAGGCATTGCCGGATTATGCTGGCGCGAGAACCAGTTTGATATTTTGCTACGAACGGGCGCTGTTGGGAACCCCATAGCCGTAGCAGGTACAAACCCGGAGACCAACTATCTGCAGTACAAAAGCGAGCTTACCAATGGTGCCGCAAAAACCGGCGACCAGGCTTACCCATATCTGCCTTCATTTGGGAGTAAAGTGATGTACCTACGGGGAACATACGCGGTAGATCAAACCAAAAAGCGTGTTTCTGCCGCCATACCAGACCCTGCTTTTGACGCAGCACTGCGCTTGTCAGATACGCTTAAGCGCATAGGCATAACCATAAATGGCGACCCGCAGTCGACCAACATGCTTGCGGAGAAAAACCAACCGGTACTAACGGCATCAACTCCGTTAACTACTATCCTTTCGCCGGAGTTGAGCAAGATAGTTTACTGGCTAAACCAGAAAAGCGTTAACCTTTACGCCGAACAATTGCTGGCAACCATTTCACTTAAGTCTGGTAAAACGGCAACGGCTGCCGATGGTGTGAATGTTTTAAAAGCATTTTGGGAGCAGAAAGGTATCGACAAACGATCGATGAACATTTTTGATGGCAGCGGCTTATCGCCGGAGGACCACATCACCACCTCAACCATGGCGCGTATCTTACAATCCGCCCGTGCAGCTACCTGGTTTGATGATTTTTATGAAAGCCTGCCCGTGTATAATGATATGAAGATGAAAAGCGGCAGCATTAGCAGCGTACAAGCCTATGCCGGTTTCCAAACGCATGAAGGCCGCCAACTGTGTTTTTCTATCATGGTAAATAATTACAGCGGAACCGGCAGCGCCATAAGGGAGAAGATGTTCAGATTATTGAATGAGTTGAAATGAATACTTTGAAATCTTTGCCTGGTTGGAATTTAAATTTTGATGAAGTATCTAACGGCTGTTTCAAATTTGTTTTAACAAACCAATACGGTAATAAAGCAGAGGTTATTGGTTCGTTTGATGAAAGCTTAAAAAGGGCCAAAGAATTTGCTTTTGACATCCAAAAACAATTATCTAATGATTGGCCTGTTTTTCTTTACAATCTTTGCTTGCTTGAGTTGAACGAAAAAATAGAAGTCGAATCGAACTTTACATCTGACTTTTGGCAGATCACTTTTAAAGATAAGATCTTAACTTATGATTGTAGTAATGCAGAACTCAATTGTAAAATACACTCGGGTAATTCTTGGAAAAATATTGGATCAATTCGCTATGAGGAAATAAATTATCTGAATTTACTTCTTTTCATCAAACAAGTCATACCAAATAACCATGCTTAAAAAACTGCTTTTCACCATAAGTTTTGTATCTGCTGTTTGTTGTTGCAAAGCCCAAACAGCCGAAGAAGTTTATAACAAATACCTTGACTATAACCTTGCCCGCATGCAAGGCGAAACCGAAAAGGCATTGGACCTTGGCGCAGACCTCATTCCTAACGTTGACAAGCTGAAGCCGGGTGCACGCAATAACTTCTATTACAGCATTGCCAACCTTTACGAAAATAACGATCAGTCTGTTAAAGCCATCGAATATTACGAAAAGGTAGTGGCAGCCGTTCCGGATTATTATGTAGCGCAAAGAGGATTAGGCTATCAATACGCCAAACAAGCTGAAGCGCTAAAGGCATCGGGCGGTGCAGCTTACATCGCTGCTGTCCGCAAAGCACTCCCCCATTTGGAAAAAGCACAGGCCTGCGACCCTGACGATGATACGCTTAAGCTCATCAAATTGTACTACAACAATATCAATGATAAAACAGGGTTGGCAACGCTAAATGAGCGACTAAAGAAACTTTCTAAAACCTGCGTAGACCTGCTGGATGATAAAAATTAGAAAAGCAGCATTTTTCCCTGCTCGGGATAGGTGAGTTTTACGCCAAGCGTGTTGCCCGCTCTTAGCTGCTCCTTTATTTTGAGGATGCTTTTGACTGGAGGTTTCAAGTGGGTAACCACAACGTTCAATCCTTTTACTGATTCACCAGCTATTTTCTGCAACTGACCCAACTCTGCCATCAATAATTTAGGTGTAAGGTGGCCAAACAGGCTTTTATCGGGCTGCTCATTAGGGAAAGACACTTCTATCATCAGTGCTTTTAAACGGCCCATTTTAACCAAAGGTCCTACAGCAGCCCAAAGTTTGTTAAGGTTCTGGCTTTTTTCAATCGCGTCCGCCCCGGTATCGCCCAGGTATAACACATAGTTGTCGTCGCTTTTCATTAAAAATGCCGTGCTGGTAAGATTGGAGTGGCTAAGCGGAAAAGCCGTTACCATCATTTCGGTGTTTTCAACAGGTTGCTGTTCTCCTGGTGTAAGTATTTTGTAGTGATATTTCTTTAATTGCGGTGCCCCGCCATCATCTGCAAAGTTTGCCCAACTTTCCCAGGTAAAGTAATGGGTCTTCAGCGTTTCAATGGTTGATGTCAGTCCGTATACATTTTTCACAGTGTCTTCCGGCGAGTTGATCACCATACCGGCCAGATGATCTAAATGCCCGTGTGAAATAAAGTAGCCTTTAATGTTATGCCTCATCACCTCTTCTGCGGGTGATCTAAATACCTTATTCTTAACAGCTTTCTCAAGCCCGTAGTGAATAGTGCCGGCATCAAGGCATGCGTAATTATTTGAGCCAATTGGTGCTATCATGTAAGCAGATAGATTACTTTCATCTATCCCGCCCAGTACACCCAATGGCACAATTTTAAAAGATGGCTTTGCAACCTGCGCAAACAACGTGGCAGGCATCAGCAACAATAAAACAAGTATGATTTTAGGCAGACGGTTCATTATAGCAAAATTAGTAATTTGGCCGGCATGAAAACGAGTAAACTTGCTGCCAAAATTGTTACCAAGTTGTTTCTTGTGCTGTTGATGGTAGCCCTGGCCTTCTTACTGAATGAGAATAACAAGCTTGACCATGTATATCTTGACGGAAAGCAAATATGGGCGTTTGTTCCACCCATATTGCTCATCTTAGGTTTTATTACCTTACTTGTTATATGCGTCCGGCAAAAATACAGCAAACCGGATATGAACTGGCTGCTGGTTGTAAATACTGTAGTATTGATGGCCTACGGCATTACCCTATTTATTCGCATTCACGACATGATAAACCAGGTTCGCTGATTTATTCTGTTTTCATTTTTTCCTTGGCAGATTCTTTATACTCATAATCTCCGCCAAGTAGATATCCCCATGGCTTAAGGTCTTCTATACGATCAAAAATGATCTTCATAATAGCCATCACCGGTATGGATAAAAACATACCCGATAAGCCCCATATCATCTCACCAATGATTATCCCGATAAAGGAAATTAAGGCGTTCAATCTTACTTTGGAACCTACTATTGCAGGCAACAGGAAGTTGGCATCAATTGCGTGTATGCCAATAACAGCAGCTGCGGTAGTAAGCGTTTGGCTAACGGTACCGGTAGCGAAAGTTACCAGCGTGCTTAGCAGCAATGCGGTAAATATGCCGATGTATGGAATTATATTAAAGAGACCAACGATCAAACCTAACAAAACCGCATACTTGATACCGATGATCCAAAACACAGCTATTGCCATGGTTGCAACGATCACCATTTCGATAACCAGGCCGAATATGTATTGGCGTAAGATCTTTTGGATGTTCTCGACGATATCCATAACCGTAGCCTTATTGTTATCGTTGAATACCCAGGTGATAAATTTGATAAGCAGCCTGCGGTAAAACAAAATAAAGAAGGTAAAGATGAGGATGAAGATATAGAACAACGCTAACGACGATACCGCGCCAAAGGTAGTACCAAGCACTGCACCACCAGATGACATCAATTTCTTAGCAGTATCATTCACGTAACCCATTTGCGCGTCAGTATTTACGTGGAATGTATTTTCGACCCATTTGTGAAGATCGTTAACAGACTGGTTTATCTGGTTTTTAAGCATCGGCCAGTCGTTGGCAATACCGGATATCTGGTTACCTACCAGGTATAGTATGCCGCCAACAAAACTTATTAATAGTATTATCGAAAGAAATGAACTGGCACTGCGTGGCAGCTTACACTTACGCTCAAAAAAGTTTGATACAGGCAGTAGCAAAATGGCGAACAGGAATCCGAAGATAAGCGGATCTAAAAGTTCTTTAGCGACTATTACTAAATAGCCCAACACGCATAAACCAATAAGGATGAGCGCGAGGCGTTCATAAAACGGAGCAATTATTTTTTTTTCGGGCATGGGGTATTAATTTACTTTAAGTTGTGAACAGGTTTTGCAGGCTAATGTTTTTATTTAAGGTGTGTTTATAACACTTAATAGTTGTTTGAACATTAATGCGATTTTCAGAGATCGTTAATGTTTGGCAGATACTTTGCTCAAATTAAGGGTAGCATTAAAATTAAAACACCATGGCAAAGTATTCAGAAAAAGCAAGTGAAAAGGTTGGTGAGACCTTGCATGAGATGAAAGAAGGTAAGCTTAAAAGCGGATCAGGTAAAAAAGTTACCAGTAAAAAACAAGCTATTGCGATAGGCCTGTCAGAAGCGCGAAAAGAAGGCGCAAAAGTGCCAAAGCAAAAAAGTTAATAATATTATGAATAGCCCGAGAGGTCTTTTTTGTTAAAGTGTAAAATCGTTCTTGATCCATTCTTCAAGCTGGCTGGCTTTGTCTATTTCAATTAAACGCTCAACCTGTGTATCGCGTTTACGAGTAGGCTCGGCCTGGTATTTTGCAATAACTGCCTTAAGCGCATCTACGTTTGAATCAACAGTATTAAAATTGTCTGGATGTTGTATGGTGTACTTACAATATTGTGCCATGTAAATAAATCCCAGTTGCGGGTTAGCGTCGGCCAGATCCATAATGGCTGGTTTCAGCTCTACCGTAATGTAAGGCACGCCTTGCGCCCACTTCAAAACAAACTGAGTAACAGCCTCTGTCTTTTTAGTTTCGGTTCCCCAATGTGTTTTCTGAAGCCAGTCTGCAGCCTTTACAATATCCAGTTCGTAAAGATGGTAATTGGTCTGTTTATCAAAGCGATAATTTACCGGCACATCAAATGTTTGAGCAGATGCTTTTATACTTAAACAAGCAGCAAAAATGATGATGCCGATTATCCTTTTCATTTGAAATTTATACGCTAAGATAATCCTAAATCATTAGAATTGGTAAAAGCATCCATAATTTTCATCAGTACAATCGCCTCATCTATGGTGCAGGGGTTTGGCCCTTCTCCCTTAAAATAGGATACGATTTTAGTGATCATCGGCTGTTGAATATGCTCGGGCTGTACAAAGTCAACGGTTTCTTCTTCCTCGCCTATTTTACAGGTAACAAAATTACCAAAGAACGGGAAGGTAATCTTCCCATTAGTACCTACTATCTCACACCTGTCTGTGATCTCGGTTTTAGCAACATTGAAACACCAGGATCCATCAACCACAATTTTGTTCTTAAAGATGATCTGCCCGGTTACGTGATCATCCGCCGGACTAAATTTACCTTGATTTAAGCTGTAGCCGCTGTAAACTGCGGGTTCGCCAAAGAAATACAGCATCAGGTCCAGCTGATGAGGGGCCAGGTCATGAAAGTAACCACCGCCCGATACCTCTGGTTGCAAGCGCCAGTTGGGGGCATTTTGCTCGACCAATATTGGTCTTTGGGATTGCCACATCCTTATCTGCACTGTTCGGATATCACCTATGGCATTAGTATCTATCAGTTTTTTGACATGCAAAAACATGGGTAAAGCCCTGCGGTAATGCGCTACGGTAAGCTTAGCGTTTGCGGCATGCACAGCATCGGCCATGGCTTGTGCCTCAGCAGCGTTGCGGGTAACCGGTTTTTCTACATAAACATTCAACCCTTTAGCGATGGCGCGCTTTGCATATTCCAGGTGCGAATCTGGTGGGGTAGCGATAGAAACCGCATTAATTTCCGGATCATTCAGTAAATGCTCAGCATCGTTATACCAACGGTCAACATGGTGGCGCCGTGCGTAATCTGCGGCCTTTTCAGCATCGCGGCGCATTACAGCAACCAGTTTACTATCGTCAATTTTATTGTAGGCTTGCCCGCTTTTCTTTTCGGTAACGGCACCGCAGCCTATGATACCCCACTTAATGGCAGTCATGTTTGGTAGATGTCTATTTTAATAAAGCCATCAGCTCTTCATCGCTGATGATAGGTATGTTCAACTTGGTAGCCTTTTCTAATTTGGATGGGCCCATGTTTTCGCCGGCTACCAGATAATTCAATTTGGCGGAGATACTGCTTAATATCTTACCGCCGTTTTGCTCAATGATATCTTTAAGCTCATCACGCGAGTATTTCTCAAACGTGCCCGAGATGATGAAGTTTTTACCTGCCAGCTTATCGCTTGCTAAAACTACTTCTTTCTCTTCGGCAACAAATTGTAATCCCTTTTCGCGCAGTTTCTCAATCTCCTGCTTGTGCACGGGGTCGGCAAAGTATTCGGTTATGCTTTGCGCAATTCGCCCACCTATCTCTTCGGCGGCAGTCAACTCCTCAACGGTAGCAGCCATTAACCTATCGATGGTTTTAAAATGTGCTACCAGTTTACGGGCAACGGTTTCGCCTACGTAACGGATACCCAGTCCAAACAATACCTTTTCAAATGGCTGTTGTTTAGATTTCTCAATACCCTCCAGCATATTATTGATCGACTTTTCGCCGAACCTACCCATTTGCTTTAACTCGGACGCATGCTGTTCCAGATCATAAAGGTCGCTGATATGGCGAACAAAACCCTGGTTGTAGAAAGTCAAGATGGTTTCGTCGCCCAGGCCATCTATATTCATGGCCTTACGGCCGATGTAGTGCTGTATCTTGCCAACTATCTGCGGCGGGCAGCCTTCGTCATTAGGACAGTACCACGCGGCTTCCCCTTCTGTACGCAGTAGTGGTGTGTCACACGCAGGACAACGGGTAACATATTTGATAGCCTCTGCACCTGGTTTACGTTTATCCAAATTTACACTGATGATCTTAGGGATGATCTCGCCCCCTTTTTCCACAAAAACCGTATCATGCTCATGCAGTTTAAGACGTTCAGTAATTTCATCGGCGTTATGCAGAGTAGCGCGTTTAACGGTAGTACCGGCCAATAATACCGGCTTCAAATTAGCTACAGGCGTAACGGCACCCGTACGGCCAACCTGGTAGGTAACTGCGAGTAATTCGGTCTCTACGCGCTCGGCTTTAAATTTATAAGATATGGCCCAGCGTGGAGATTTAGCTGTAAAGCCCAACTCCTGCTGCTGCGAGTAATTGTTTACTTTAATAACGATACCATCAATATCATAACTTAAATGATAGCGCTCTGTGTCCCAATGATTGATAAAATCGAGCACGCCTTTTATATCAGAACATAAACGACTGTGATCATCTACATGAAAACCCCATTCCTTTACCGCCTGCAGGCTTTCCCAATGGGTTTTAAAGAGTTGTTTTTCGGTATATAAGCCATACAGGAAACAGTCGAGCGGGCGACGGGCGACTTCTGCAGAATCTTGTAATTTAATAGTACCCGATGCAAAATTGCGGGGATTAGCGTAAGGAACTTCGCCATTATCTAACCGTTCCTTATTTAAACGCTCAAAGGCTTTAAGGTGCATAAATACCTCGCCACGTATTTCAAACAGCTCAGGATAATTACCGGACACCAGTTTCTTTGGGATGGTATTGATCGTGCGCACATTGGTAGTTACCTCATCACCTTGCGTACCATCGCCACGGGTTACGGCACGCGCCAGTTTACCATCCTGGTAGGTGAGACTCATGGACAGGCCATCAAATTTTAGTTCGCACACATATTCAAAATTGTCGCCGATGGCTTTGCGTATGCGCTGGTCAAAATCTATCAGTTCCTGCTCGTTGTAGGTGTTGCCCAAAGAAAGCATGGGCCAGCGGTGCTTAACGGTAACAAACTCCTTGGTTACCTCGCCCCCTACGCGCTGCGTAGGCGACTCAGGGTCTGCTAAATCCGGGAATTCCTTTTCCAGCTTATCCAGTTCCTTCAGTTTCTGATCAAAATCATAATCAGAAATGGTTGGCATAGCCAGCACATAGTAGTTGTAATTGTGCTTTTTAAGTTCGGCAGTAAGCGCCTGTATACGGTCTTTTGCTTCAGTGGGCGACATGAAACGAAGATAGATGTTTTAGTTAATAGTTTGTGGTTGATAGTTCATAGATCATGGCTCTCTGTTGATCTTATAAATTGAACCATGGTCTATCGGCACTTATCTATTAACCATGAACTACCAACCATGAACCATAACCTAATAAGTTATCACCGCCTCAACCGGATAATGATCTGATGGTGTACGGCCATGGTAGGTATTGGTTAAGATACCGTAGCGCAGCACCTTAAAGTTTTTGGTAACGAAGATATGGTCTATGCGTTTATCGCCTGCAGTATTGGCGTTAAAATCATTAAAGGTATCGTTCGGTGCCATTTTCATGGGCGACAACACATAGGTATCTTTCAATACGCCCGAATTATTGATAACTGCATAGCTGTCTGATGTTTGGTCTACGTTGAAATCGCCGGTTAGGATAGTTGCTGTATTACCGGCCATTTCCTGTATTTTTTTAAGAATAAGTTTGGCGCTTTCGCGGCGTGCAACCACGCCTATGTGATCCATGTGCAGGTTAAAGAAGTAGAAGGTAAAACCGGTTTTAATTTCCTTGAACTGCGCCCAACTGCATATCCGCGGCAAAGCTGCGTCCCAGCCTTTATTTGGCCTACCAGTAACAGTCGACATCCAAAAATCGCCATGCTTTAATGCCTGGAAACGGGTTGATTTATAAAATATGGCAGAAAACTCTCCACCGAGTTTACCATCATCCCTGCCTGCTCCCAGCCATTTATAGCCAGGCAGACTATCAGTAAGGTCAGTTATCTGATGATATTTCAATTCCTGCGTACCAAAAATATCGAAGTCCTGAAACAGGATAAGCTTGGCTGCCCAGGGGAAGCGCTGTCCCCAGCCGTTTCCGGCGGTAGAGTCGCCACGGTTGGCGTTACGAAGATTGTAGGTTCCAATGTTCAACTGGCGCTGCTGCGCGTAGCTTAAACTTGCGAATAGTGAGATTGCGAAAAGAAGTGTTAATGTCTTTTTCATAGTGTCGCAAGTATACTATTTTGTAATGAACCATGATTTATGTGATTAAAATATGAACATGATATTGAAATAAGGTTGTCATGGTGAGCTTGTCGAACCATCTATCGCTTTGATAGGTCTTCGACAAGCTCCTTTAGATTTGCATAATTATTTTAGTAGGATAAAAGATCGCGAGGAGGCAGGGTGAACTATGACTTAGGCTCTGAGCTAATGGCTCATAATCTGAAGAAGACCCTGCCCCTTTTCATCAACAAGAAACTCAAATAGAAATTCGGGCTGGAGACCCATTATCAAGGAGTTGAGTATGTTGATGATCCCGATCAATAAAACTTCAAGACAAAATTATGCAAAAGCAAACAATTGTTGGTATCGATGTGAGCAGCGCGACATTGGATATCTGTGTAAGTAACGAACAGGGGCAATTATCATTTGTTATCAAGAATGAGGTAAAGAGCATCAAAAAGTTCTTCAGTTCTTACAAAGAACAACTGATCATCGGTATGGAGAATACAGGTCGCTACAATTGGAACTTATATGAAGCATTCAAAGAAACGGGGCATCGCATCTTTGTTGTACCACCATTGCATCTAAAAAAGAGCCTGGGTCTTGTCAGAGGAAAGAACGACAAGATAGATGCAGTAAGAATAGCAGCCTTTATTAAGAAAAGCCATGCAGAGCTTCCGCAATGGAAACCATCCTCTCAAACCATTCAGAAACTAAAGATCCTGCTTACCGAGCGTAACAGCCGGATCAAAACCAAAGTTCAGCTACTTAAACAACAGCATGACTACGCCAAGATGAAACACCTGGGCATATACAAATATCTGTTGAAAATGAACCAAGAACAACTTGCCCTGATTGGCAAGCAGATCAAAAAGATAGAGACAGATATCGAAATGGTCATTCGTGCTGATGAAAAAATGGACACGCAGGTGAACCTGATCCGTTCTGTACCGGGAGTTGGCAAAGTATTGTCCTGGATGATGCTTGCCAAAACAGAAGGCTTTGAACTGATCACAGAGGCAAGAAAGATGGCTTGTTATAGTGGCGTCGTCCCCTTTGCTAATAGTTCCGGTACTTCGATAAGGGGACGGCACCAGGTATCAACGTATGCTGATAAAGCGATCAAATCTGTACTGCATCTGGCTGCCATGAGTGCTATCCGACTTAAAAATGACCTGCAGCATTACTACCAACGTAAAGTAGCTGAAGGCAAGAACCGAATGAGCGCATTGAACGCTGTCAGGAACAAGATCGTTCACAGAATATTTGCCGTCATTAAAAAACAGCAACCCTATCAAATCAGTTTGCTTTTGTCATAGAAATCAGACTGACAACTTCGTTAAAATGTAAGAAGAAATTAGGGCTTTTACACCTCTCCAGCTCTCTTCCTCAAAAACCACTCTGTACTTAGCAGCACCAAAAGCAGGAAAAATACCCACTTTAGATCTACAAGATCATTATACCGCTTGTCTTCGTACACAATGGTTTTGATGTTGTCATTCTTTTTGATCAAGTCAGCCAGTTGATCTATCTGGGATGGATAAATCATTTTACCGCCTGACTGTTGGGCCATTTCGCGGAGTAATTGATGGTCTGCCGCGCTTTGGCGTGCCTCCAGGTTAAGCTGTTTAACCGTAAGCTGTCCTTCTGCTTTAAAGGTTTGTTTACCCAGCGTTGTTGAAGCATTATAACTATACGTGCCAACCGGCATCGTGCCCGCATTTAGTTGGTAACTTTGCCCATTGCGCGTAAATAGGAAACTAAAGTTTTTTCCTTGTTGATCTTTTAGGTTGATCTTCACATCCGGCGTGTTCACTAATTCCAGGGCGTCATTATAAAGCTCTGCATTCAACAGCACATTCTCGCCCTCGTCGAAAACATTTTTTGAAGCATAAACCCTAAAACGCTGCCTGTTGGCATTGGCGGTTAGGTATTGCACGGTTTGGCTCAACAGTTCATCCGTAGCGTGGTGGTTTTCGTAAGCCTTATATTCTGCCAGTTGCCAGCGCCACAGGCCTTCACCTGCAAGTACCGCTACTTTGAGGCCGCCGTCGTCGCCTAAAGCCATAAGTGGATAATTGGTAACCACATTGCCTATCTTCTGTTTCAACAAAACCTGTGCAGCGTTGCCCGTTTTGTAATTACCATACGGAACCAGCAGCGGTGGCAGCGTTTCTAATTTTTTCTGTGTGGAGTCGCTTAATGTAAATGCAGAAAAACCCGGTACCGGCATACCAAATACTTCCTGGCTCTCCGAGCGGGGGGCATCAACATTCAGGATCTTTTGCTGGTCATTAAAGCCGTTAAGGTCTGTTTGCGCACCGCCGATAAACCATAACGGAACTTTGGTCTGCATGATGGAACGTAGCTTAGCATAACTACCTGCCTGCAATTGATATAATATAGCTAAGGTATAATCAGCAGGTTTTAAGCTTGACGCATCGGCGACTAAGCTTGTTTTCACTTCAAAGTTCCGGTTGCTTTCGATTGCTTGTTTTATTACGGCAATATCGGGATGCGGGGCATCGTACATCAACAATACTTTTTGACGGGCATCCAGTACCTCCATGTAAATGGTTTCGGTGTTGTTATCGTATGACAGCTCATTATTTAACCGCGACAAGGATATCACAAACTTGCGCAGGCCCTTTTTGTCTGCATTGAGTTTTACTGGGATCGTTTTTTTAAATACATCAGAAGTAATGCCGATACTTTGCTGATGTACAACCATTCCATCCTCGGTGATACTAAGCTGCGTTTGCTGGCCTTTACTTTGGTAAGCCTCTACAGCAACTTCTATCTCAAAATCGTTAGCTAAGAAAGCGGTTTTGTTATAGTTAACATTGCTGATCAATACATCCTTACGCGCCGTGGTATCGCCTAAAGCAACGGTGTAAATAGCCGACTTGATATTGCGCGACTCATATGAGGGATTTGCACCGGTATTGTATAAACCATCTGTAGCAAGCACAATAGCGCCGATATTCTGGTTTACAAATAGGTCGTTAAGTTGTTTAAGCGCCGCTGCGATGTTGGTTTGTTTGCCGTTAAAGGTTTGCGACAGGCCGTCTCTTAAGTCTTTATCGAAATGAAAGGCATGGACTTCATAATTGTCACCAAGTTGCTTTTGAAGTTCGCTATCCCAGCCGCTTCGGAGAGTGTTATTACCTTTTCTATTGAATAACTTTATCGATTGTGAATTATCCTGCGCTATCAATATCAGGGGTTTCTGCGGCTGATAACTTACAGTGCGTACCAGCGGCGACAACAGCAATAAAGCCAGTAAACTCACCACTACAGCCCTGAGTGCAAACAAACCGTACCTTAGGCCCTTTTGCAATTGCAGCGGCTTGCGGTACATGAGCCATGCATACAACAGCCCAAGCACTACGCAAAGCGGCAACCACCAGCCGGAAACAGTACCCCAGGTTAATGACATGCCTGCAAAATGCAAAATTATTAGGATTGCGGGGAGATAAATTTGATACGTACAGGCCCTTTAAGGTGCTCAACATCCACTGCCTTACCCTTTTGGGTTATCTGCACCTCGCCTGCTTCCTGCAGCTTAATGGCTTCATTTCTGATATCGGCCATGTGTTTGCGCCAATCATCCGGGAACAGGGCTCTCGCTATCTCGCTCGGGCAAACGGTTTTATCGGGTGCTCGTTGGGAAGCCATTTTTAGGATGGTTTGAGAGATTTTGCTGGGCATAGTTATGTAACAAGCGCTATTGTTGTTTGTGTTCATTCGTTTTTCATTAGGAATGGGGTGTAGTGCTATGATTGGTTGTGGATGTTACTTTCTTTTCTCTCAAAAAAAAGCCACCAAAGAAAAGTCGCGGCTGCCGCAAAACGTTTTAAAGTCTCTGCTGTGGCAATGCCTGTGCTTGCAGCCTTTTGCTAAGGCCGCATAGGCTCGGTGGCGTTAAGTTAATCGCTAAACGTTGATCTTTTGCTTCTTTTATATCAAGACAAAAGAAGTAGCCCCTGCGGCAATGAGCAGACAGACGCACATAAATCCAAACGTTATTTGAAAATCAAGAACTCTCATCAAAAGAAAATATTTACCTTACAATATGAAACGCACCCTCACCTTTTTCCTTTCCATCATAAGCCTAAGCACCTTTGCCCAAACTGATGCCAAACTTACTTCTCAATTGCAGGGTTTATTAAAAAACTTTAACGGTACGGCTGGTGTATATGTGCATAATCTGAAAACCGGGAAAACGGCTGCCATCAACGCCGATACACTATTCCCTACCGCCAGTATGATAAAAGTGAGCATCCTGAACGGTGTGATGGACAAAATTGAAAAGGGCGAACTTAAATACAATCAGAAACTGGTTTACCGCGATAGTTTGCTTTACGCCGGCGAAGACATTTTAGGTTCTTTCAAAAATGGCGACACCATCCAGCTAAGCAAAGTGACCATGCTGATGATCACCATGAGCGATAACACGGCAAGCCTATGGCTGCAAAAACTTGTTGGCGGGGAGTACATTAATAACTGGCTTGCAGCAAATGGCTTTAAGGTGATGCGGGTAAATTCGCGCACACCAGGGCGCGAAGCTATGCGTAACATCTACGGCTGGGGTGTAACTACGCCGTATGAAATGTGTAAGCTATTTAAGCTGATAAGAGACGGTAAGGCCGTAAGTCCTGCTGCAAGCGAGCGCATGTATCGTACGCTTAACCGCATTTATTGGGATGAACATGCGCTTTCGCAAATACCGCCCTATGTACAGGCAATCTCCAAACAGGGTGCAGTAGATGCTTCGCGTTCAGAAACTGTGCTGGTAAATGCCCCGCACGGCGACTATGTTTTCTCCATCATCACTAAAAATAATAAAGATCAAAGCTGGACGCCCGAAAACGAGGCCGGGATACTTATCAAAAACGTGTCTGCATTATTATGGCATTATTTTGAGCCGCAAAGCAATTGGAAACCCGCTGCCGGCGTGGATAAATTTATGCTTAACGAATAGTTAGTCCAGTTCTGCCAATAAACCACGCACATCCAGTTGTCGGGTGAACATAGTGAGGTTTCCTTCCGAATCCAAGGGCCATTCTTCTCTCGGTCGGTCCCAATAAAGCTCGACGCCATTACCGTCGGGGTCGTCCAGGTAAAGGGCTTCAGAAACACCATGGTCTGATGCGCCAGTTAGCGGGTAGCCATTATCCATCAATCTTTTGAAAATGGCGGCAAGGTCTTTCCTTTCCGGATAAAGGATTGCAGTATGGAACAAACCGGGTGCATATTCGGGCGCTCGTGGGGCACCCTTGCTTTGCCAGGTGTTTAACCCTATATGATGATGGTAATCTCCTGCTGATATAAAAGCGGCCTGGTTGCCGTACATGGTCACCAACTCGAAACCTAACAGATCCTGGTAAAATGCTAAAGACTTCTGCAAATCGCTCACCTTTAAATGAACGTGACCGATGCGTGTTTGGGCAGGTATTTTGTAGTTTTCCATTGTTGGAATAATGAAACGTTGCGTTGCGTTGGAACGTTGTAGGGTTCTAATGTTGTAAAGTTAGGGGGTATCTAAAAGGTATGTGTCGACTTATTGTAAAATAAATGTTTAAACATTTATTCGAGATTAGTAACATTTCAACTTACAAACCTTCCAACTTTACAACATCACCCCAACAAAATAATAAACCGTACCTTTGTACTATGGTCATTAAAACTGCCGATTTCATTTGCAGCAATACGCAGATCTCCAAGCTGCCGCCACCGTTAAAGCCTGAGTATGCTTTCATTGGTCGGTCAAACGTGGGTAAGTCTTCGCTTATTAACATGCTAACGCAGAAAAAAGGGCTGGCTAAGACTTCGCAAACGCCGGGTAAAACCCAGCTGATCAATCATTTTTTGATCAATGAGAACTGGTATATAGTCGATCTGCCCGGTTACGGCTATGCACGTATCTCTAAAAGCAAAAAAGAAGATTGGAACAAATTTATTCGCAGTTACCTGGATAAGCGTGAAAGCCTCCAATGCGTAATGGTTTTGATCGATAGCCGCCTTGAGCCGCAAAAGATCGACCTTGAGTTTTGCAACTGGCTTGGAGAGAAAGGCCTACCTTTCATCACCATATTTACAAAAGCTGATAAACAGAGCAATATTAAAACCGACCAGAATATAGCAAAGTTTCGTAAGGCATTGCTGGCATCGTTTGAAGAAGCACCACAGTTTTTCATTACCTCGGCAGAAAACCTTTTAGGTCGTGATGAAGTATTGAACTTTATCGATTCCATCAACCAGGGATTTGAGAAGCCAGTGTTTGACGATGAACACTATAAGTAGTAGTTTTGCAATAAGCACATACCCTTACCCCTCTTGAGAGAGGAATTAAGACAATGAAAAAATATTTCTCGCTCGTTACGTTTTCGCATACCATTTTTGCCATGCCGTTTGCCTTTATAGGCTTCTTTTTGGCTGTTACTACCACCGACCATAAATTTGAGTGGCAAAAACTGGTGATGATGCTTTTATGTATGGTGTTCGCCCGTAACTCGGCCATGGCATTTAATCGCTATCTGGACAGGAACATTGATGCCAAAAACGCCCGTACCAAACAGCGCGATATCCCGGCAGGGCGTATCAGTCCCGCAGCGGCGTTAACATTTACCTTAACTAATTGCGCTTTATTTATAGTAACCACCTGGTTTATTAACCCTTTGTGTTTTTACCTTTCGCCGGTGGCGTTGCTAGTGGTGTTAGGTTACAGTGCCACCAAACGTTTTACCGCACTTTGCCATATGGTACTCGGCTTGGGCTTATCGTTAGCGCCTATTGGGGCCTACCTGGTAGTTACAGGTGCATTTGCGCTTACGCCAATATTCTTCTCACTATCGGTACTATGCTGGGTAAGCGGTTTCGATATTATTTATGCCCTGCAGGATGAAGATTTTGACCGTGACCAAAAACTACACTCCATTCCCGCGTGGTTAGGTAAAGTGAATGCATTAAGGCTGTCAACCGTGCTGCATGTCTTCTCAGCAGCGTTTATTGTTATGCCGGTGATTTATACGCATGTTGGGTTATTATACTACATAGGTATTGTATTTTTCTGCAGTATGCTTATTTACCAGCACCTGTTGGTTAAACCTAACGATCTCAGCCGTGTTAACCTTGCCTTCATGACTACAAATGGCATTGCCAGTGTTGTATTTGCCGCCTTCTTTTTATTAGACAGGGTATGGATGCGTTAAGCAATCAACAACTTAACCAATTTCGCGAACATGCGGCCGCTTACGTTGAATTCAACGAGGCGGAGTGGATCGTTTGCATACAACATCTCTCGATACTTAAATTAAAAAAGAAAGAGCATTTCATCGAGCCGGGCCAGGTTTGCAAAACGCTGGGCTTTGTACTATCCGGATCAGTGAGGTACTATCACATTATCGATGGTAAAGATATTACCAACTACTTCAGCTTTGAGAATGATTATGTGAGCTCTTACAAAAGCTTCCTCACCGGCGAACCTTCCATAAGTTATATACAGGCGCTTGAGCCAACTACCATACTCACCGTAAGCAAAAAAAACTGGGATGCCATGCTAAACAACCCTATGCTGGCCTACAAAATAGAACGCTTTGGCCGCTTGCTTGCCGAATATTATCTTATTTGCTACGAAGACCGTGTTACAGCCTTCATCACCCAAACCCCGGAGGAACGCTACCTTAAACTTTTAGAAAGCGGGAAAGATATCATCCGCAGGATGCCGCAGCATTACATAGCCAATTTTTTGGGTATAACCCCTGTTTCGCTATCGCGGATAAGGAAAAGGATATTGGTTTAGAAATCCTAAAATCTAAAAGCTAAATTCTAAGACCTAAATTAAAAAAAGAGACAAAACCTAATCTCTAATCTCCAACCCTACTTCACTAATTTCTTATCTTAAGATAACGTTTTCAAGGCCAGCGCTTTCGCAACTTTGTATCATACCAAAATAGAAAAAACATGATACATACCATTTTAGGTGCAGGTGGCCCGGTGGCTAATGCCCTTACAGATGAACTCATAAAAAACAAAAAAAAAGTACGCCTGGTTAGTCGCCGCCCGGTGGATGTTAAAGCTGAAAATGTAAGCTGGCAAAAGGCAGATCTGCTGGAGCTCGAACAACTAAGGCAAGCTACAAAAGGTTCTGATGTGATCTACCTGTGTGCTGGGCTGGTTTATGATGCCGATATCTGGCGCCAGCAGTGGCCGGTTATTATACGTAACGTTATCAAAGTAACTCAAGAGTATAATGCCCGTATGATCTTCTTTGATAACATTTACATGTATGGCTTGGTTAACGGCCCTATAACAGAGGAAACGCCTTACAAACCCGTTAGCAAAAAAGGAGAGGTACGCGCCGAGATTGCTGCAATGGTGATGAATGAGGTTAAAGCGGGAAAGCTTAACGCGACTATAGCCCGCGCACCTGATTTTTACGGCACTACCAGCACCAACGCCTTTTTAGACCTGATGGTGCTTGCCAAATATGCCAAGAAACAAAGTGCCCAATGGATGGGCGACCCAAGTAAGCTGCACAACTTTATTTACATTCCTGATGCCGGGCGTGCAATGTACCTGCTTGGGCAATCGCCCGAGAGTGATAATCAAATTTGGCATCTGCCCACCGCCCCTGTAATGACCGGTCATCAATTTTTGCAGTTAGCAGCAACCATTTATGGCGTTAAACCAAAGTTTATGCGTATTAATAAATTTATGCTGTGGGCGCTTGGTTTATTTAATAAACTGATAGCCGGCACGGTAGAAATGTATTATCAAACCGACCACGACTATAATTTTAACAGCGACAAGTTTGAACGTGCCTTTAACTTTAAACCTACAAGTTACGAAGATGGAATAAGAGAAGTAGCAAGGACGATATACAAGCCTGAATAAACTATTTCAAAACCATGTCATTGCGAGGCATCCCGATGGCTATCGGGACGACGCGGCAATCTCATAGGCTGATCGGCGTGCTCGTCCTCTGAGATTGCCGCGCTATCGCTCGCAATGACACGGTCTATAAGTTTAGCTGCCCCTCTCTGCTTACGCAAAGAGGGGTTCTTTTGTTTAACACCCTCGTTTCGTGTAGCGAAGAGAGGGTCGACAAGCGCATCCCGATAGCAATAGGAACGGGATAAGTAAACCAAACTTTTTTTTGACTTTGTGCTTATGACATAAAATTCAGACTTTACACACTTATCTGCATATTTGTTATATGATCCACAAGAAAACACGTACCTACATTCCGGAGAACCTTGAAATAAAATGGGAAACACTGGAACCGATATACAAAGAATTATTAGAGCGCCCCATTAATTCTGTTGAAGAACTGGAGCAATGGCTTAAGGATGGCAGCGAGCTGCAAGCTGCTTTAGAAGAGGATTTTGCATGGCGTTATATCCGCATGACCTGCGATACCACTAACGAAGAATTACTGGAAAGCTTTCAATACTTTGCCACCGAAATAGAGCCAAAAACAGCTCCATATAACAATGAGCTAAATAAGAAATTAATTAATAGTCAGTTTGTAGATCAGCTAAATGATGAAAAATACTTCATCATGCTGCGCAGCACCCGCAAGCAGTTAGAACTTTTCCGTGAAGAGAATATCCCGCTGCAAACGCAGATACAGGTTGAGCAGCAGAAATACCAGTCGATAACCGGTTCTATGTCGGTACATATTGGCGATAAAGAATATACGCTTGAACAAGCATCAGTATTTTTAAAAGATACCGACCGTGCTAAACGCCAGGAAGTTTGGGAAAAGATCACTGCCCGCCGCCTGCAGGATAAAGAAAAATTGGACGAACTGTTTGATCACCTGCGTGGCTTGCGCCACGAAGTAGCCGTAAATGCCGGTTTCGAAAACTTCCGCGATTACATGTTCCAGGCTTTAGGCAGATTTGATTACACACCTCAGGACTGTTATGCCTTCCACTCAGCGATAGAAACCGAGGTTGTACCTTTGCTTCGTGAATTTGCAGAACAACGCCGTGAGGCTTTAGGCATTGAAATCCTTAAACCGTGGGATATGGATGTAGACCCTTACGGTCGAGCCGCCTTGAAACCCTTTAACAATGGCGGCGAATTGATCGAGAAATCCATTCAGTGTTTCTCAAACATCAACCGCTATTTAGGTGAACGCCTGGAGATCATGAAAGAGAATAACCTGTTTGATGTGGAGAGCCGCAAAGGCAAAGCACCGGGTGGTTACAACTATCCGCTGTCAGAAACAGGTGCCCCATTTATTTTCATGAATTCTGCTAACACCTTCCGCGATCTTACTACCATGGTACATGAAGGTGGCCACGCCGTACATACTTTCCTTACTGCCGACCTTGAGCTGAATGATTTTAAACATTGCCCAAGCGAGGTAGCGGAACTGGCTTCCATGTCAATGGAGTTGATCTCGATGGATAACTGGAATGTTTACTTTGAGAATGAGGAAGATCTCAAGCGCGCCAAACGCGATCAGTTGTACGATGTATTAAAAACACTGCCATGGGTAGCCGTGGTAGATCAATTTCAGCACTGGATCTACACCAACCCAGATCATACCGATGCCGAGCGCACCGAAGCCTGGTTGAAAATTTATGAGCCTTTTGGTGCAGGCTTTGCCAATTGGAGCGGACTTAAAACTGCAGAAGAAAACCTTTGGCAAAAACAGCTTCACATTTTTGAAGTGCCGTTTTACTACATCGAGTATGGCATGGCACAGCTTGGTGCAATAGCTGTTTGGAAAAACTACAAGGAAAACCCCGAGAAGGGGTTGCAGCAATACCTTGATGCATTAAAATTGGGTTACACAAAAACCATTAAGGAGATATATGAAACAGCCGGTATAAAATTTGATTTTAGTGCCGGGTACGTCAAAGAACTGGCAGAATTTGTTAAAGCTGAAATGGATAAGATTTAACACACTTGCTACAAAGACCCTCTCGAAAAACGAGAGGGTTTTTTGTTTATTATTACAAAATTTCGTTACGACAACATAAGTAATAATACTATATAAATATCTAATAATCTATCGTTTAAATATCTATAAAGGCATCTAATTTGAGATATTTTAAAACCTATAAGTGTTTTTCAGGTTAATTATAGCATGAAAAAGTTAATTGCATTTTTAGGTTTGGTACTTATGGCCGCCACAAGTTTTGGACAGGCACAAGTACCATTAAAGCCGGTTAAGATTGATAGCTTGATCACCATCTCGTTACCGGCTAAGTACACAAAAAAGGATACCCTTGGTCAGTCTATATACAATGCAAACGGTGCTTATGGTTACATGACCGTTATACGTGCACCTAACCAGGACAAAAAGCCTTTGCAGAAAGAGAAAGACCTGAACAAGGTTCTTAAAGATTACGTGGCCGGCATTAAAGGCCAAAGTAACGGCGACGTGATGAACCTGCGTGATACTACCGTAGGCCACCTTAAAGCCAAGACATTTACGCTTGAGGTTGACGAAGGTGCCGGTGTAAAATCAAGGAACTTCATTGTCTTATACACACAAGATGTTACTTACACCATTGAGTATTACTATGAAGCACTAAGCAAAGACCTTGCGAAAAACGAATACAAAGAGTATTCTGCATCATTGAAGGTATCTCCGGAGTTACAACGCACCGATCAATATTTGAGCAATGCTAAGGGAATGTCTACCATAGCCAAAGTGGGTATTTTTGGTGGCGCAGCATTGATATTGATCATCGCTACTATATTGGTTATCCGCAGGAAAAAAGCGGTAGCTTAAATAGCTATTTAGTTAACAGCCCCCGGCACCAACGGGGGCTGTTTATAAATTTACGGCTATCTAAGAAGGTAAGCCAAACCAGCGTAACAAATACGCCTATTGCCGAACCGGCCATCACATCTTCAAAAAAGTGCTGGCTTAGATACATGCGCGAATAGCCAACCATCATGGCGAATACCAGCATAGCAAATCCCCAATTCTTATTCTTAACTAAGTAAGTAACTACCATTGCCATAGAAAAGGCAGTAACTGTGTGCCCCGACGGAAAACTGTGTACCGCAAGTATGTACAAACCTTTTACAAAGTGAATTTTATAAAGTTGATCCTGGAAGTAGATGCGCGGCCTGGGAAAATCAAAAGCATATTTTAAGGCTTGTGCCGTAAGCGCTGTAATTGCGTAACTACTGGCAGTAAGTAACGCTGCACGATAACTAAACAGCAGTATTACAGCAGCAAGCGCCAGCATAGTCCAGCCGTCGCCCAGGTGGGTGATGTATGGCTCAACCGCGTCCAGGAAGTCTGAATAGTGTTTATTTACCGCGAAGTATATCTCAGAACGGGTATAAAGCAGCTTGATGATCAAACAGGCGCAAAACAGAATAATATAAGGGATAAAAAGGGTACGTACCCTATGCAAAACGTCTTTAGCGCCGGTGTTCATTGGCACAAAGTAAGGTATATACTTCTTCAATGCAAAAAAATGGCTATGTTTGATTAAAAGAAAACTGACCTCAATACATGTCGAAAAGTATATTTCGAAAAAAGTCCGTATCTAAAATACTGGCCGATGTTGCCAGCGGATTTAGCGACAGCGAGCATCCCGGCACGGCATCGCACCTCCAAAAAGCACTTACTACCAAAGATCTAACCCTAATGGGTATTGCAGCCGTTGTTGGTGCAGGTATATTTTCAACCATCGGCGAAGCTTCATTTAACGGCGGGCCGGGCGTTACGCTTTTGTTCGTTTTAACGGCTATAACCTGTGGTTTTTCTGCCATGTGTTACGCTGAATTTGCATCGCGCATACCGGTTGCGGGCAGTGCGTACACTTATGCCTACGCATCTTTCGGTGAGCTTATCGCCTGGATCATAGGTTGGGACTTGTTGATGGAATATGCCATCGGTAACATCGCAGTGGCTATCTCCTGGAGCGAATACTTCGTTAACCTGTTAGAGGGTTTCCACATCCATTTACCGGCATGGGTTACATTAGATTACTTCTCCGCTTTTAAAGCACATGAACAGATACAGCAATTAACAGCAAGCGGCCATACCGCAGATATTACCGAACGACTGCGACACGCTGCTGAGGCATGGTCTACAGCTCCGGGTTCCGGCAATTTCAGGCTTATCGCCAATATCCCCGCATTGCTTATTGTTATCATTATCACCTATTTAGTTTATATAGGCATCCGCGAAACCAAAAAGGCTACCAATGCCATGGTTTATCTTAAAATTGCGGTGGTACTGGCCGTTATTGTCATTGGTTTCTTTTACGTTACACCGGCCAACTGGCACCCGTTTTTGCCTAACGGTTTCGGTGGCGTTATGAAAGGTGTTTCGGGCGTATTCTTTGCCTATATTGGTTTTGATGCTATATCTACCACCGCTGAGGAATGTCAGAACCCCCAGCGCGACCTTCCGAAAGGCATGATCTACTCGCTGGTTATTTGTACCATTTTGTACATTCTGATAGCTTTAGTGCTAACCGGTATGGTTAACTATAAAGACCTGCAGGTAGGCGATCCATTGGCTTTTGTATTTTCAAAAGTCGGCTTAAAAAACATAAGCTATGTGATCTCTGTAAGCGCAGTGATAGCTACCGCAAGTGTGTTATTGATATTCCAGTTGGGCCAGCCCCGTATATGGATGAGCATGAGCCGGGATGGTTTATTACCAAAGGCTTTTTCTCGCATTCACCCTAAGTTTCATACACCATCATTTGCTACTATAGTAACCGGGTTTGTTGTGGCTGTACCGGCATTGTTCCTAAACCTTACCGAGGTTACTAATTTAACAAGCATAGGAACCCTGTTTGCATTTGTACTGGTTTGTGGCGGTGTATTACTGTTACCTCGCGAAGCAGCGGTTAAAGGTAAGTTCCATTTGCCTTACATTAATTCACAATTCATCGTACCTGCAATGTTCATCATTGGTGTGTTCTTTGGCCGCCATTGGATTGCTAATCTATTTGAAGGCGAAGCTTTACACCATAAGTTCCCTTATTTCTTATTCCTGATGTTATCATTCACGCTTACCGTGTTTGCGTTTATTAAAAAATTGTCACTTATACCTGTTTTAGGCTTGTTGAGCTGTTTTTACCTGATGGCCGAGTTGGAGTATGAAAGCTGGATCCGTTTCCTTGCCTGGCTAGTTATTGGCTTAGTGATATATTTTAGCTACGGTTATAAACATAGCGTGTTGGGCAAACAGAAATCTGAAACAGCATTTTCTGATAAAAAAGAGTAAGGTCCGACCTTGAATTTAATGCACCAATAAGGGTGTCGAATACCAGATGTTCACGATGTTCACGCACATGAACATCGTGAACATCGTGAACGCTCGTGAACGCATTCCGGTTTGTAACGGCGCATCAGGATGGCTGACTTAGTTAGTCAACAATAAAATAAAGAAAGGGCAATCCGGTTGGATTGCCCTTTCCTATAACGATACTACTTCCCCGCGGGGGCTTTAAGAGAAATCAGTTTACGGTTTAACCCTTGTTATATTTACCGAATCTGGCGAGGTAAGCATTAGCGGTACTTTTTCAACCGTAACGAAACTCAGATCGAGGCCAAAGTTGCGCTCTTCTGAAAGGCTCACCCGCTTAAGCTGCCCATAGATGAACATAACGGCTTTCTCGTATAACGACAGATTATGAGAGCGTGAGATAACTTTTTCGATAACCACAAAGCGGAAGTCGCCAACAATTTTGTGCTTGTTAAGGGATCTATACTTACTGGTAATATCAACCTCCCCGTTCTTAACCAGGTCTTCAACTACCTTCCGGAACAACAGGTTAATTTGCTGTTCAACTCTGAAACCTAATTTAAAGTCGATACGGATCAGTTTACCGGGCACCAAAAAATCTACCTCATATTCACGTTTATAAGGTTCATCAACCACATCAACGTGTACCAGCCAATACACATCGGCACGTTTTGGCTGTTTTTGTAGAATAGAGTAAATGATCTTTGATTCTATTTCTGAGTTGAAATTGGCACTTGTTAGGTAAACAAGTTGAGAAGCATACTTAGGTACGCTCTCATCCTCGCTCATTTCTTTTATAATGTTGAAATAATCGTCAATCTCAATAAACTTAACATAGCGGTTTTTGATCCTGCGGGCAATGTGCCAGGTCCACATGATGATGAACAGTATTAAGCCGATTGATAAAGTGAACCAGCCGCCGTGTATAAACTTCACCAGATTACCCAATAGGAAGATACCCTCTATGATCACATATACCGCAAAAAACGATATGATGATATACGTTGGTACTTTTTTACGCTGTAAGAATTTAGAAACCAATATGGTGGTCATCAACATGGCTACGGTAATACTTAACCCATAGGCCGCTTCCATTTTACTGGAGTGCTGAAACAATAACACAACGCCAATACAACCTGCGCAAAGCAACCAGTTAACGCTTGGCACATATAATTGTCCTTTCTGATCGGACGGATAATTGATCTTAACCTTTGGCCAAAGGTTTAACCGAACCGCCTCTGCAATAAGCGTAAACGAACCTGATATAAGCGCCTGGCTGGCAATAACCGCCGCAATTGTGGCGATACCGATACCATATATCAGGAACCAGTCGGGCATTATCTTGTAAAAAGGGTTGTTAACGCTAAGGTCTATCACTTTGCCCTCGCGCTGCAGTAACCAAACCGCCTGACCCAAATAGTTTAGCACCAAACAGGATTTAACGTAGATCCAACTGATACGGATGTTATCGCGCCCGCAATGGCCCAGGTCTGAATATAAGGCCTCGGCGCCTGTAGTACACAGGAAAACCGCACCCAGTATGATGAACGCATCATAGGTGCTTGATGTTAATAGCTGGAAGGCATAATAAGGATTAAGCGCCTTAAAAATCACCGGCATTTGCACAATGTAACTAATCCCCAAAACACCCATCATGGTGAACCATAAGAACATTAGCGGCCCAAAGGCCTTTCCTACTAAAGAGGTACCAAACTGCTGGATAATAAATAATATGGCTATAATACCAATAACGATCTGTACCGTTGGCAGGCGCGGATAATACGCGGTAAGCCCTTCAATAGCAGATGAGATGGTAATTGGCGGGGTAATAATACCATCGGCCAGCAAAGCGCAACCACCTACAACCGCGGGCACAATAAGCCACTTTGCCTTACGCCGCACCAAAGAGAAAAGTGAGAATATACCACCCTCGCCTTTGTTATCAGCCCGTAAGGTTATAACTACATATTTGAGTGTTGTTTGCAGCGTAAGCGTCCAAAATATAAGTGATACACCGCCCAATACAAGTGCCTGCGTAAGCGGCTGCGAATTGGTTGAATGCTCTAACCCTACTATGGCCTTAAACACATACAGCGGTGATGTACCTATATCGCCGTAGATTATCCCTAAACTAATAAGCAGACCGGCGGCGGATAGACGTTGTAGATCTTTATGACTTGACACAGTTGTTTTAAAATCGATGCAAAACTACTTAAAAAAACAATTACAACTTAAACTATAATAAAGCGTATAAGTCTATTGCAAGTAGTAACTATTAAAACTACTTTTTGTTAAAATTTGTTAAAAGTATTATTTATCTGTATCGATTTAAAATTGATACTAAGTTTATTTATACTTTTGCGAAACGTGTATTATACATATGGTGAAAAGGTCTACTTATATTAATTCCTGGTTAACTGTAATTGTGCTTGCAATAGCGGTTAACTTTGCGCTTGCAAGAGGAGTTAATGCACAAAAGAGCGATTCATCATATTTGCGGGCGCTTCGTGCCCGCCAAAACAAATCAATTCTAAAAACAGGTTTACATCTCGCATTACCGCCGCTTAAGCCTGCCGCTACATCAAGTGCTAAGATCAATCTGCCGCGAGCAGATGATAAACTGTTAACCAACGTGCAGGTAACTACACTGGTAACCGATGTTATCAACCTAAAATATACGCTATCGCGCAACGCTACCGTAAATGTTAAGATAATGGATGTTTTAGGTAATGATGTGCTTACGCTTACTTCGCAGCGTGTTGAGACCGGCGATCAAAACTTCACCTTTAGTGTTGCTAATAAACTACAAAAGGGCTTTTACTTTTTGCGCATTGTTGTTGGTAACGAAACAGTGAACAGGCGTATTTCTGTAGTTTACTAATCATCCAATTCTTCCCTTATTCTTTTTCTGTTTCAATTTTAGGATTTACCTCGCATAGTTTATAATTTGCGTGCCTATGAAAATAATTGCCATTGGCCGCAACTATGCAGAGCATGCAAAAGAGCTGAACAACCCGGTACCAACTACCCCGGTGATATTTATGAAACCGGATACAGCGCTTTTAAAGGATAACAAACCATTCTACCACCCCGAGTTTTCGCAGGATGTGCACCACGAGATAGAACTTGTATTAAAGGTGAGCAAAGAAGGCAAACACATCAGCGAAAAATTTGCGGGCAATTATTTTGAGGAGATAGCCCTTGGGGTTGATTTTACCGCGCGTGATATTCAATCTAAACACAAAGAAAAAGGCTTGCCATGGGAGCTGGCTAAAGCTTTTGATGGCTCGGCACCTGTTAGTAATTTTGTACCAAAGGCAAACTTTGCCGATATCTATAACATCAACTTCAGCTTAAACATTAACGGCGAAACGCGCCAGCAAGGCAACACCAAAGATCTGCTTTTCTCGTTCGAGCGAATCATTGCCTTTGTATCCCAATACATCACGCTAAAGAAAGGCGACCTGATATTTACCGGCACGCCCGAAGGTGTTGGTAAAGTTGCCATTGGCGACAGGCTCGAAGGTTTTTTAGAGGGCGAAAAGCTTTTAGATTTTCACGTTAAATAAAACATTATCTCTCCGGGAGCCCATTCATTAAACAGAGCGGCTTTGCTTCTTAGCGAGATCACATACCCATGTTAAATAGAACACAAAGTACTTTTCTATCAATAATTGCTTTTTTTGCATTTACTACTGCCAGTGCGCAGGATGTTATCCAAACCAGGCAATACCCTAAAGACCAGTTCCGTTACCCGCTTGATCTGCCACCATCTACCGCAGGTTCTTTCGGCGAATTGAGGCCGAATCATTTTCACTCCGGGTTAGATTTTCGCACCAACCAGCGTATAGGCTATCCTGTGCATGCGGTTTATGACGGATACATATCGCGGGTGCGCATCCAGTTCGGTGGCTTTGGCAAAGCCCTTTATATCACCCATCCAAACGGATACATCTCGGTTTATGGCCACATCAACAACTTTATGCCCGAGGTGGAGAAATACATCCACGACTGGCAGTACAAAAATCAAAGTTACGAGGCCGATATCGCCATACCAGCTGGTGTATTCCCTGTTAAAAAAAGCGATGTAGTTGCCATATCAGGTAACGAGGGCGCATCTGCAGGCCCACACGTACACTTTGAATTACGAGACACTACAACACAAGAGACCATCAATCCGCAGCTCTTTGGCCTAACCATCCCTGATGAGATACCGCCAACCATTACGGCACTGGGCATATATCATCTTAACGGCAACCCCTTCAGCGATAAAACGCCTAAAGAATTTTTGGCCGTTGGTGGCGCAGGCAACAGCTATCATTTACTGAAACCGCAGGTGTTAACCCTTAGCGGCAACACAGGTTTCGGTATCTCGGTTACGGACAGGAATAGTGCATCAGCCAATAAAAACGGCATTTATTCTATTGAGATGAAGCTGGATGGCACAACCATGTACACTTTCTCGGTAGAGCGTTTCGCCTTTGATCAAACCCATGCTATAAACGCCTACATCGATTATCCGGCCTTTCTCACCTCCCGCCGCTGGATGCAGAAATGCTTTATCCTGCCGGGCAGTCGCATCACGCTTTATCCTCAATCCATTAACCGGGGTATCTTAGCGTTTAACGATGATAAACTACACGACGTTGAGTTTGTGGTTAAAGATGTGGCAGGTAATACTTCTACATTGAACCTGAAGGTGCAGTCTAACACCTCGTCGGCCAATCTTGCTCCGGCTAAACCGGAGGGAACATTGCTGCATTACGATAGAGAGAGTAAATTTGTCAACAATAAGGTTAAGGTGATTATTCCGGCGGGTAACCTATATGATGATCTGGACTTTATTTACTCAGAACTACCCGCTAAACCGGGCGCATTTTCTGCTACTCACCGCCTGCACAACAAGCTTACACCTATACACGATAGCTTTGATATTTGGATAAAACCAGATGCAGACCTGGGTGCCAATGCTGAAAAGGCTGTGATAGTAAACGCCGCAACGGGCGCTATCCCAAGCACCTGGGAGAACGGCTGGGTAAAAGGTTCGGCACGTGCCTTTGGCGATTATTATATAAAAATAGACACGGTAGCGCCAATCATTACACCTATTAATATCCGCAACGGCGCAAACTTAGGTGCTATCAAGGCGATCAAGCTTAGAATGAGCGATAACCTATCGGGCATTAAAAGTTATGCCGGTAAAATAGATGGAAAATGGGTACTGGTTGAACGTAACTTTAAAACCAAGATATTAAGTTATACATTTGACGGTAGCATTTCCCCGGGCAAACACACTTTTGAGTTTACTGTTATTGATGCTAAAAACAACACATCTACATTTAAGGCAGATTTTAACCGATAGAAAACATGGCAACCCAACTTAAAGCCGGCGACAAAGCCCCGGATTTTACCGCAAACGACCAGAATGGCAACCCTGTTTCATTGTCTGATTACAAGGGTAAAAACGTTATACTCTATTTTTATCCAAAGGATGATACCCCTGGCTGTACGGCCGAATCATGCGATTTTAGAGACAACTATCAATCGCTTGCAGGTAAAGGCTTTGAGGTGATAGGTGTAAGTGTTGACGATGAAAAATCGCACAAAAAGTTTGAAACCAAATATCAATTGCCGTTTACGCTGATAGCCGATACTGAACACAGCATAGTTGAGGCTTATGGCGTTTGGGTTGAGAAAAATATGTACGGAAAAAAATATATGGGTACTGCCCGCACAACTTTTGTGATAGATGGCGATGGCATAATTACCCATATTATTGAAAAGGTTGATACCAAAGCATCATCACAGCAGGTGCTTGAACTGCTGGGCAAATAACCGTAGTTAAAACATATCTCAAACAAAAACGCTTTATACTTATTAAAGTAGATTAAAATTCAATAAATGGCCATACAGGCAGAAGACGAAGAAATTTTAAGCAAGTTTAGGGACGAGAAAACCCGCAACGAGGCTTTTAATATATTGCTGAAAAAATATCAGCAGAAAATATATTGGCACGTGCGGCGCATGGTGATAGACCATGATGATGCCGATGACATTACGCAGGATGTTTTTATAAAGATCTGGAAAAACCTGCCCGGTTTCCGTAATGATGCACAATTGTACACCTGGATGTACCGTATAGCTACCAACGAGTGCATCACCTTCTTAAATAAAAAGAAACAAAAAAATAACGTCTCACTTGACGATGTGGACTATGAACTGTCTGATACTTTATCAAGCTCTGATCAGTTCAGCGGCGATAAGATACAAATGAAGTTACAGCAGGCCATTTTAACACTGCCCGACAAGCAACGCCTGGTTTTTAACATGAAGTACTTTGATGATATGAAGTACGAAGAAATGAGCGAGGTTTTAGGCACAAGCGTTGGTGCACTAAAAGCGTCATATCACCTCGCAGTGAAAAAAGATAGAGAGCTTTATACTATCAAATGATTAATTTTTAATTTAGTATTAAACCTTTTGAAAGTAAAGTCATCTATAAGGATGTATGAAAAGCGATATGGAGAATAAGGAATGGGCAGGTGAAGAAATGTCACTTCAACGGTTTTCGAAAGAAACGCCGTTTGCAGTGCCAGCCGGCTATTTTGAAGAGGCCGGTCAGCGCATATTATCCCTGGTGAACATTGAGGGTTTAAAAACTGATGATACGGCACAAGGCTTTGCCGTGCCTGCAGATTATTTTGAGAATTTAACTAACAATATCCAAAGCAGGATAAATATTGAGGCGGCGGCAGATCCAAACGAGCCGTCTTTTGCTGTTCCGCAGGGATATTTTGACCAGCTTAGCGCTAACATACAAAGCCGCATTGCCATTGAGGATGCAGCAAACAAAGAAGATATTGGCTTTACTGTGCCTGCCGGATATTTTGATAACCTGCAACAACAGATAAACAGCCGTATAGCGGTAGAAATTTTACAAAAAGAACCGGTGTTTGAAGTACCTGAAAACTACTTTGAAACACTGAATAAAAATATACTGGCTAAAACTACGGGCGTTGGCCGCGAAGAGGTTATCCGTAAAACCATTGTACGTAAACTTTGGGCTTCAAATACCTTTAAGTATGCAACAGCTGCTTGTTTAGCTTTGATAATTGGCGCCGGTGCTTTTTTAAGGAATGCACAAGTACCACAACCGGTTGAGCATCAAAGAAGCTACCTGCATTCGCAACTGTCGCAAATACCGGCAGATGAGATAAAGGACTATTTAGAGCTGCATATAGACGCAAGCGATAATCGCCAGCTGTTGGAGAATGCCAACGAAGAACAAATAAATACAGATGCCCTGTCGCAAGATTTACAGGACTATTTGGATGTTAACTAACATGAGTAAGCTTTTAAAATACATATTTATTGGTGTACTGGCAGTAGCCGGGGTTGATGCTTTTGCACAGGTGAACAGTCTGCGTGCGGGTTTCCGCAGCCAGGCGGCACCTAACGCACAGTTTAACCGCCCGCGTACTGGTAAAGGCCAGAAAATATTGGCTGCACGAAATAACTTTATAGGGCAGCAGTTAAACCTTACCGGTGACGAAGCGCGTAAGTTTTGGCCCCTGTATAACCAATACCAACAAGACCTTACTGCAGTACGTATATTAAAGCGTGCAAACAACTCTACCGCTGCTGCAAACGGTACCGAACAGGTAGATAAAGAAATAGCTTACGAAAAACAACTGGTTGAGATACGCCAGCGCTACCGCGATGAGTTTATGAAGATCCTTCCTCCTGAGAAGGTAAGCCTTCTATACAAAAGCGAGCGCGAGTTTACAGATGAACTGATTAAACAATTAAGCGAACGCAGCATCAGGGCAGGCAATTAAATTGTTAGAAGGTTGGAAAGTTGTAACATTTGAAAGGTCACTAACTTGAACAAAATATAGAAGCAGTGCACAAGCGCTGCTTTTTTGTTTATACCGCAGCCCTAAACTTTACAACTTATCTATCTTTGCAAATTACAATTAAAGAATATGCTCACCCTTCGCCAGCTTTTTCTTAACAATAATGCACAAACCACTCACTTCCCGCTACTGTTGGAATTTGACCGTGCCGAAGGTGTGTATATCTATGAAGAAGGTGGCAAAGGTTATATGGATCTTATCTCCGGCATTGGCGTAAGTAACCTGGGCCACAGCCACCCTAAAGTTGTGCAGGCTGTAAAGGATCAGGCAGAGAAATACATGCACCTGATGGTATATGGAGAATATGTACAAACCCCGCAGGTGCGCTTTGCTGAAAAACTGGTGAGTATTCTACCGGACTCGTTAAACTCCGTCTACTTCACCAACTCAGGAGCCGAAGCTGTTGAGGGAGCTATCAAACTTGCTAAGCGTTACACCGGCAGGCCAAATGTATTAGCGTTTAATAACTCATACCATGGCAGCACACATGGTGCACTCAGTGTTATGGGTAACGAGGAATTTAAACAAGCCTACCGCCCATTGCTACCCGGCATTGGCTTTATGCGATTGAATAATCATGATGATCTTGAACTCATCAATCATCAAACCGCTTGCATTATCCTCGAAACCATACAGGGCGAGGCGGGTATCAGGGTTCCGGACTACGAGTGGATGCAAGCCCTGCGCAAGCGCTGTTCTGAAACAGGTACGCTGCTTATATTAGATGAGATACAGGCCGCGCTCGGCCGTACAGGCAAATTGTTCGCCTTTGAGCATTTCGATATCGTTCCGGATATTTTGCTGATGGCTAAAGCCTTGGGCGGCGGCATGCCCGTAGGTGCGTTTGTGTCATCGGTAGAGATCATGTCGGCATTTAAAGAGAACCCTATCCTCGGGCACATCACTACTTTTGGCGGGCACCCGGTATCATGTGCTGCGGGGCTGGCAGCTTTAGATGTTTTGCTTGAGGAGAACCTGATAGATGACGTTGCGGAGAAAGAAGCAATTATCCGCCGCGAATTGCAGCACCCGGCTATAAAAGAGATACGCGGCAAGGGCCTTATGCTGGCTGTGGAATTTGAAAGTTTTGATACTAATAAGAGAATCATCGACACCTGTATACAAAATGGTGTAATTACAGACTGGTTTTTGCACTGTAGTAACTCCATGCGCCTTGCACCGCCTTTAATTATTACGACAGAAGAGCTTGTTAAAGCTTGCCATATCATTGTGCAAGCCATCGCCCAACATACAGAAGATTAAGCAGTTATCATCCGAACAACTATTAGTTTTACCTTTATGCTATCAAAAATGCTTCAATAAATGCTGTAACGGGCTTTTATTGATGTTTATGGTATACTTTATGCATATAGGTTAATGCCTGCGTAAATTGATCCGCTGTATGGCTATAATAGCCTTATTTAAGGTCAGCAGTGCACAGTTTTCGGGTCAATTAGTGTTTTTAACGCATCTTGACAACTAAGCAATAAATAACGGACCTCTACATACACTATGAAAATCGCTTATATATCAACCTATCCGCCGCGAGAATGTGGTATTGCTACCTTTAACCACAACTTAATGAACGCCATTAACGCTAACTTCCCGGACAGGAAGGATCCGCTTGATGGTGGTTATGTAGTTGCACTAAATGATTCTGAGGATCTGCAAGAGTACGAATACCCATCGCACGTTAAATTCGTTATCCGTCAAAATCATCAAAAGGATTATATCCGCGCAGCATCTTACATCAACACCAGTAACGTAGAAGCAGTGATATTGGAACACGAGTTTGGCATTTACGGTGGAGAGAGCGGCATATATGTATTACCGTTGATAAACCGTTTAGAGAAACCACTTATCTCTATACTGCATACGGTTTTAAAAGACCCAAGCTACGTACAGCGTATCGTTATCCGCGAGATTGCCGAGCAGTCATCAAAGATCATTGTAATGAGCAAACGCGCAGTGGAGTTTTTAACCACCATATACGATATACCTGCAGAGAAGATACAAATAATTGAGCACGGCGTACCTGATGTTGAAGCACCAGAACCCAACCCGGTTAAAAGCTTAAGCCAGTTTAAGAATCGCCGTGTAATGTTAACATTCGGTTTGTTAAGCCGTAACAAAGGTTTAGAAACGGTTGTTAAGGCACTACCCAAAATTGTAGAGAAACACCCGGATGTGATGTATGTGGTATTGGGTAACACCCACCCCGGCGTTATTAAAAGCTCGGGCGAGGAATACCGCGACCACCTTAAAAGTTTAGCTGCTCAATTGAAAGTATCGCAACACCTGGCATTCATCAACAAGTTTGTTGCCGAAGATGAATTGATCAATTACCTTACCGCAGCAGAGGTATACGTAACCCCTTATCTTAACGAAGCGCAAATTACCAGCGGTACATTATCATACGCCGTTGGTGCAGGTGCAGCAGTAGTTTCAACCCCATACTGGCACGCAACTGAATTGTTGGCTGATGACCGTGGTCGTCTGTTTGATTTTAAAAACTCAGATGCTTTAGCTGACACAATTAACGAGTTATTGGGCGATGATGCACAACTGAAAGAATTAAAACAAAACGCCTATGAGTACGGCTTGCATCTGCGCTGGCCGGTAATTGGTGCCGAGTTCATCAAAGTAGCACAAGAGGCTTCTGCAAGGCACGACTTTAGCGACAAGATATTAAAAAACAGCATCGTTGATCCTGAGATATTACCAAAGTTTAGCTTGGCGCACGTACTGCGTTTAACTGACGATACCGGTATCGTTCAGCATGCCAAATACGGTATCCCTAACTTAAAAGAGGGTTACTGCCTTGATGATAACGCCCGTGCGCTGATAATGGCTTTAATGGCCTACCAGCGTAACAAAAGCAGCGAAGCTTATCGCCTGCTCCCTATCTACCTGAGCTATATTCACTACATGCAAACGGATGACGGTAACTTCCGTAACTTCCTAAGCTTTGATAGGCGTTACCTGGATGAGGTAGGTTCAGAGGATTCATTTGGCCGCACCATCTGGGCTCTGGGTCATTTGATTAGCTGTGCTGCCAGCAACTCTTACCGCGAATTTGCTTTAGAGCTGTTTCATAAATCATACACTCACTTTAAAGCACTTAAACATATCCGCGGCCAGGCAAATACCATTATCGGTATTGCGCTGTACCTGCAGGTTTACCCAACCGACGAAGGTATGGTTGCCGAGTTGATACGCCTAACGCAACCATTATTGGATGCTTACGACAATACCCGTTCTGATGACTGGGAATGGTTTGAAGAAAGCATGACCTATGACAATGCTATATTGCCTTTAGCGCTACTTCATTCTTACGAAATTACGGGCAGCCCTAAAGCCAAGGAAGTAGCAATGAAAACCATGGCTTTCCTTGATCAGTTAACATTATCAAATGGTTACTTAAGCCCAGTTGGTAACGATGGCTGGTACTACCGCGGCGGTACATTTCCTACTTTCGATCAGCAAGCTATAGAAACTATGGCCATGGTGCTGATGCACTTCCAGGCCTATCAAACTTTCCGTAAGCCTGAGTATATTGAAAAGATGTTCCTAAGCTACAAATGGTTCCTGGGTGAGAATACACTGCGCGCACCGCTTTATGATCACGAAACAAAAGGCTGCTGCGATGGCTTGTTGCCTACCGGTATTAACCGTAACCAGGGCGCAGAAAGTACGCTTGCCTACATGATATCGCACCTCACAGTGCTTAAAGCTTTTGAACTGGAGTACGAGTACAACAAATTGGAACAAAAAGTTAAGATCTGCTAACAAAAATGAAAGCAGCGATTTTAGCTCCCGTTGCCTGGCGCACACCGCCCAGGCATTACGGGCCATGGGAACAGGTTGCTTCTAACATTGCCGAAGGTTTGATAAAGCTTGGCGTTGATGTTACCCTTTTTGCTACCGGCGACTCCATTACTGCAGGCAAACTGGATGCAATTTGCGAACAAGGCTATGAGGAAGACCGAACGCAGGATGCTAAGGTGCTCGAGTGTTTGCATATCAGCAACCTGATGGAAAAAGCCGGCGAGTTTGATATCATTCATAACAACTTTGATTTTTTGCCGCTAACTTATACCGGGCTTATCAATACCCCGGTTATTACCACTATACATGGCTTTTCATCGCAGAGAATAATACCCGTTTATAAAAAGTATAATAAGCGCGGGCATTATGTATCTATAAGCGATGCGGACCGCAGCCCGGAGTTGGAATATATGGCTACGGTTTACAACGGTTTAGACACCGCAGATTTTAAGTTTACAGAGAAGCCTAAAGACTACCTGCTGTACTTTGGTCGTATTCATCATGATAAAGGCGCTGCAGAAGCCATAGAAATAGCTAAGAAGGCAAACAAGCGATTACTCATAGCTGGTATCAAGCAAGATGAGAACTACTGGCGCGAAAAGGTTGAGCCACACTTAAACGAGCAGATAGTTTATGTAGGCTCAGCGGGCCCGGAAAAACGTAACGAACTTTTAGGTAATGCCCTTGCCCTTCTCCACCCTATCAATTTTGCCGAGCCATTTGGAATGAGCGTGGCAGAATCCATGCTGTGCGGAACTCCTGTAATTGCCTTCAACAAAGGTTCAATGCCGGAGTTGATACAGCACGAAAAAACGGGTTTTTTAGTCAACACAATTGATGAAGCTGTAGACACGATCAAGAGCATCCCATCCATCAACAGGCAATACTGCCACGATTGGGCTGCTTCAAAATTCTCTAAAGAAAAAATGGCTGAGGATTATTTTAAGCTGTATCAGCAGATCTTGGGATAAGATACCAAAATTAAAAAGCCAAAAGCCGCACTCCGCAACCTTTGACTTTTTAATTTTGAATTTTGACTTAGACCTACAGCATTCCACCATCGACAGGGATAACCTGCCCGGTGATGTATGCTGCCATATCTGATGCCAGGAAAACGCAGGCATTGGCCACATCGTCAACCTCTCCTGCGCGTTTTAATGGAATATTTGCTTCCCAGCCTTCAACAACTTTAGGGTCTAATACGTCGGTCATTTCGGTGCGAATAAAGCCCGGTGCAACCACGTTGGTGCGGATGTTGCGTGAACCTAATTCTTTTGCAACCGATTTTGAGAAACCAATGATACCCGCCTTTGATGCTGCATAGTTAGCCTGGCCGGCATTGCCCTGCACACCAACAACCGAACTCATGTTAATGAACACACCTTTACGTACTTTCATCATAATTTTTGAAGCCGCTTTGGTAACGTTGAATATCGACTTGAGATTTACGTCAAGCACCTCATCCCACTGGTCTTCGGTCATGCGCATCAGCAGGCCATCTTTAGTGATACCGGCGTTATTTACCACAATATCTAAACCACCGAAATCAGCAACAATATCATTTATAAGCTTTTCTGCTTCATTAAACTTAGAAGCATCGCTGCGGTAACCTTTTACTTTGGTACCAAAGCTTTGCAGTTCCTGCTCTAAGGCTTGTCCCTTTTCAACAGATGACAAATAAGTAAAAGCTACATTGGCACCATGTTCAGCAAATTTTTCGGCAATTTTGCGGCCTATCCCTTTTGAAGCACCGGTAACCAGTGCGGTTTTTCCTTCTAACAATTTCATAATTTAAGTATGCTTTTTATGAGTGCGTGAAGATAGGCAATCTATATGAAACCCAAAAAACTGTGAACTTCTTGCAAATAAATTTATGTATATTAGGTTTAACCAATTATCACCCTTATGGCACGTGAAGAAAAGATCAGTTTTCGCTATAGCTTGATCAGCAGCCTGCTATACGCTTCTTTTTTTGCTATTCCTGTGGTTTGGCTGGGAATAGACCTTTATGATTACTTTAGCGTTGGCAGCGTTAGCGGCGTATTTGTGATGAGCGTATTTTTTGCGTTCTTCATGGTTTACGCAGCTTTTACCACCTACAAATACGTTATACCGGCGTTTAAGAAAAGTACTGCCTTAGAGATAAACCAGCAAGGCATTATTTATTACCCGCAAAACGTAATTATAGAGTGGACTGACATTACCGACCTGAGGCTTGCCAATAATACGCAAGGTTTCTCTACCCTGCATTGTTATTACAACCTTTTTAATGGCCGCGAAACTTGCATCAAAATGTCGCTAACTTGGGTAGATTGCGACGACGAGGATGTTTTTGGTATTATTGAAGCCAATTTAGAAGAACGCAACTTCAAATGGCAACACCACGCAACATAAAGCTATCTTTTACCTAATGGAGGACAAAATAACGTACCGCTATAGTTGGAGTTATTGCTTAATTAATTATGGACTTTTAGCATGGGCTTTATATCTCATAAGCAGTCCGTTTTCTAAAGCACTTTCAAAAAATATTGTAGATGAATTATATTATGGTACAGCAGTGCTTACACTCATCACTATCTTTTTATATATAACTATAAGGTACACTATTCCTATGTTGAGAGGAAAAATAGCTTTCGAGATAAATCAAATAGGCGTTGTAGACCATTCGCAAAATTTTATTATTGAATGGGGTGATATAACAGATATCAAGCTATCACAAGGCAGATCAGTTACCGCGCTGTACTTTTATTTTAAGGGGCCAAATGGTTCTCATGATAGGGTCTGGACTCGACTGAACTGGGTCAATGGGGAAGCGAAAGAGATTTACGGTATCATCGAAGCCAACCTTGAAGACCGCAAGCCTAACTGGCACGCCAGACAGGCTTAAAAGTTATAAGTTAGCATTAAATTAGCCGACGCCGCACTGAACCCCTTGTAAACCTCTGTACCGGTTTGTGTATTTGAGTTAAAGCCGGTAATGTTTAAGCCATACCTACCTTCAATACCGATGGTGATATTACCGGCGCTTGCAAAATTAACCCCAAGTTTTGGACCCAGGTAGTTTAAAGATGAATTGCCCGAAAATGAAAACTGATTTCCGGCATCATCTTCAGTGTAAAAAGACTGGCTTATAAATACCGAACCGGCATTGATACCGCCATAAATTTCAACCGCATCAGTAATTGGTAAACTATAAGCTATGCCCGCATATAACCCTATTCCGCGGAAATTACTGAAAGCCGTATATGCATTACCATAATCACTCTCGGTCACAAAAACGTCTTGTTTGGGTTTATATGAACGATAATCGGCACTGCCGGAGAAACGCCAGTTGTTTAAGCGCTTTATAACTGTTAAGCCGAAAGTAGGTGCAGCTTTGTAATAATCCCTAAGATCCTTGTCAGGACTTTCATAACCAAGGTTAATGGCTACACCCCAACCGTTCTCCCTATCAACGGTAGAGCCGCCACCACTGCTGCTGTTGCTACCGCCAAGCAGGTCGCCGTCAGCATTTAGGCCAAGGCCCCGGCGTTGTGCATTAGCCGGCAATAAGAAAAAGGTGCTTAACATTAAGATAATGAAAGAGGCCCGCAGTGCAGTTTTCCTTGGGGAATTAGGGTACATGTTGTGATAAAGAATAGTTTAAATGTTGCCCTAAGATAATGAAAACGTTGAGACTGTGAAACACAGGATTAAGAATTACAAACTCTCCTGATACTCCTTCTGCAACTCCAATAAACAACCGGCGCACAAGCAGCCATCATATAGCTCGCTTACGTACTGTACCTCATTTATACTTAACTGCACAGTACTGCACTGGCATTTGGTGTAGGCATTGGCTTTACACTCAAACGGCTTGCTGCAGCGTTCGCAATGGAGTATTTCGTGTTTGGCGGAGGTGAGCATATTTTGAGTAGGAAGTTGGGAAGACCGAAAGTCCAAAAAGCCGGAAAATCGATCAATAAAAAAGTCCGAAAGCAAAGATGAGAAAACATCTTTTAACTTTCGGACTTGTGCGGACTTTCTGACTTTCCGACTACTTAATTCTATTTATATCGTATTAGGCGAAATTATGCAGAGCAGGTAACGCAACCTTCTTCCATTGAACAGGTTGGGCCTGCCGGCATTTCCTCTTCGCTGGTATTACCAACAACTTCTGGTATAACGGCTTCCATGTTTTTACCACCCTGATTCTCAACTGTAAATTTAACAGCTTGTGACGCAGCTTGCGTACGCAGGTAGTACATACCTGTTTTAAGGCCTTTCTTCCATGCATAGAAGTGCATTGAAGTTAGTTTAGATGCATTTGGCGAATTAATGAACAAGTTAAGCGACTGCGACTGGCAGATATAAGCACCCCTATCGGCTGCCATATCAATGATGTTACGCATTTTAATTTCCCATACTGTTTTGTACAGTTCTTTGATATCGGCAGGTATTTCGGCAATATCCTGAATAGAACCATTTGCGCTGATGATCCTGTCTTTCATGGTGTTGTTCCATAAGCCAAGGTCAACCAGGTCTCTTAACAAGTGTTTGTTAACGATCACAAACTCTCCGCTTAATACACGGCGGGTGTATATGTTTGAAGTATATGGTTCAAAACACTCGTTATTACCCAAAATTTGTGATGTTGAAGCTGTAGGCATCGGCGCAACTAATAATGAGTTACGTACACCGTGGTTCATTACATCCAGGCGCAGGTTCTCCCAATCCCAACGATCACTTGCCGGTTTAACATCCCACAGATCAAACTGGAATTTACCTTCTGATAAAGGTGAACCTTTGAAAGTTTCATAAGCACCGTCTTTTATAGCCAGGTCTTTAGAAGCCGTCATTGAGGCAAAGTAAATGGTCTCAAAGATCTCTTTGTTCAATTGTTTTGCTTCTTCGCTCTCGAAAGGTAAACGTAACAGGATAAAAGCATCAGCCAAACCCTGTACACCTAAACCAACCGGGCGGTGGCGCAGGTTTGAACGCTCTGCCTCTACTACCGGGTAAAAATTATGATCAATGATCTTGTTAAGGTTTAACGTTGCCTGGTAGGTAACATCATATAATTTCTGATGATCAAACTTACCATCGATAACAAAGCGTGGCAATGCTAAAGAAGCAAGGTTACAAACCGCTACCTCATCGGCAGAAGTGTACTCGATAATTTCGGTACAAAGGTTTGAGCTTTTTATAGTACCCAGGTTTTGCTGGTTTGATTTGCTGTTAGCAGCATCTTTGTACAGCAAGTAAGGCGTACCGGTTTCAACTTGTGAATCTAACACGGCAAACCAAAGCTCTTGTGCTTTGATGGTTTTACGTGCGCGTCCTTCTCTTTCATATTTAGTATACAAAGCTTCAAACTCGGCACCAAAGCAATCAGCTAAACCAGGTGCTTCATGCGGGCAAAACAGGCTCCAGTCCTCGTTTGCCTCAACACGCTTCATGAACAGGTCTGATACCCAAAGGGCATAGAACAGGTCACGTGCACGCATTTCCTCTTTACCGTGGTTCTTACGCAGATCCAGGAATTCAAAGATATCTGCATGCCAAGGTTCAAGATAGATAGCGAAAGCGCCTTTACGCTTGCCACCACCCTGGTCAACGTAGCGGGCAGTATCGTTAAACACGCGCAGCATTGGGATAATACCGTTGCTCGTACCGTTTGTACCGCTGATATATGATCCTGTTGCACGCACATTGTGGATGCTTAGGCCAATACCACCCGCGCTTTGCGATATTTTGGCGGTTTGTTTCAATGTATCATAAATACCCTCAATACTGTCATCCTTCATGGTTAACAGGAAGCATGATGACATTTGAGGTTTTGGTGTACCGGCGTTAAATAAAGTAGGCGTTGCGTGCGTAAACCAGCGCTCGCTCATCAGGTTGTATGTTTTGATTGCGCTTTCGATATCCTCTTTGTGGATACCAACAGATACACGCATAAACAAATGCTGAGGGCGCTCGGCAATTTTACCGTCCAATTTTAACAGGTATGATTTCTCAAGCGTTTTAAAGCCGAAGTAATCAAAACCGAAGTCGCGGTCGTAGATAATGCTGCTATCCAGGATATCTGCATTTTTTTGGATGATCTCGTGTACATCATCAGCCAATAAAGCAGCGCTTTTGCCTGTCTTAGGGTCAATGTACTCATAAAGGCGTTTCATGGTCTCAGAGAACGACTTCGTGGTATTTTTGTGCAGGTTTGATACCGCAATACGCGATGCAAGCAAAGCATAATCAGGGTGTTTGGTGGTTAATGATGCTGCTGTTTCTGCTGCAAGGTTATCCAACTCTGATGTGGTAACCCCATCAAACAAACCTTCAATTACTTTTTTCGCTACATCAATTGGATCAACCAGCTTGAACCCGTAGCACAGCTTCTCAATACGAGCTGTGATCTTGTCGAACTTAACCGACTCTTTTCTGCCGTCTCTTTTTACTACAAACATTTTTTTACCGCCTCCTTATTTACCCGGCCGCCCGCCGGATGGTTTAAGTTTATATATTAATTATTCTTGTTCTCTTTTTTCTGAACCTTGATCTGCCTGATTAGTGGATTTCATGATTTTCTTTTCCTAATCTCTAATCACAAATCTCTGGTCTCTACCCTTAAAAATCCTCGTCTAACGAGAATGATTTGCTTTCGGCACTATTCATTACACCGCTTTTTTGATAATCACCAACACGTTTTTCAAAGAAGTTGGTTTTACCCTGCAAGCTTATCATCTCCATAAAGTCGAACGGATTGGTTGCGTTATACACTCTATCGTAACCCAGCTCTACCAACCATCTATCGGCAACAAACTCGATGTATTGCTGCATCAGTTTAGCGTTCATACCTATCAGGTTTACGGGCAATGCATCGGTAACAAACTCTTTTTCAATTTCTACAGCATCAGTGATAATAGCTGTTGCAGCTTCTTTACTCAGCTTGTTCTCCAGCATGCTGTAAAGCAAACAAGCAAACTCACAGTGCGAACCTTCGTCACGAGAGATCAGCTCATTACTAAAGGTTAAGCCCGGCATTAAACCGCGTTTCTTTAACCAGAAGATAGAGCAGAAACTACCTGAGAAGAAGATACCTTCAACAGCGGCAAATGCTACCAAACGCTCTGCAAACGAACCATTGTTTATCCAACGCAGCGCCCACTCTGCTTTTTTACCTACACAAGGCACGGTTTCAATAGCGTGGAACAGGCGATCTTTCTCAACCGGATCTTTGATGTAAGTATCGATCAGCAATGCGTAGGTTTCAGAGTGGATATTCTCCATCATGATTTGGAAACCATAGAAACAACGCGCCTCCGGCAATTGCACTTCGCTCATGAAGTTCACTGCAAGGTTTTCATTTACAATACCATCGCTGGCAGCAAAAAAGGCAAGTACGTGTGATATAAAGTGTCTTTCGCCCGAGTTTAGGCTTTCCCAGTGTTTAAGGTCATCAGAAAGATCTATCTCTTCTGCTGTCCAGAAACTGGCTTCAGACTTTTTGTACATTTCCCATATTGCCGGGTACTTTATCGGCAGGATAACAAAGCGGTCTTTGTTCTCTTTTAACAGTAATTCGGTTTCCTCTTGCATTGCCTCTTTATATTATTTTAATAGCTCCGTTACGCGTTCATATTCAATTTACCTACGTGACAACAGCAGACAGGTTTACCATGGCGAGTTATAAAAAATTAGCAGTCGACATCGACTTGCGCATATTACTCACTCAATTTCAAACCCCTCTTGCCTTCTTCAACTTGTTATTAGTTGCACGTTCTAAACCACATACAATATGGTTCATTTTTCAAATTTGCCAGTAGGTAACCGGCATCATAGATAGTACTTGAAAGAACTTGTAATTCAAAGATAGGGCATCAGGCAATTCCGAGATAGTCTAAGTTCTTAACATCACCTATAAGTTGTCCACAATCGGCAAGATGACATTGAGATTATTGTAAGTGCTTTAAAATTTTAAGCATCTAACCATCAACTTATTATAGCCTACCACAACAAAAAATATTGTTTATCAAAACAAAAATACATCGGCATTTGTGCGATTTCCACACGTTATAAACAACCCTAAAACTCAAAGGTAAAAGGCTCTAAAAACGCGCTTTTTCAAGCACTTATCTGCACCAATTTTTTTTCCGTTTTCTTAACAACAATTAATGTGGAAAAAGAAAAATCCCCACCGGTTTTTACAACCGTGGGGATGATATTAATGTCCCGGTGATGTGATTATTTCTTTAATTGTTCTATCGGCACAAATTTCATGGAGATAGAGTTTACACAATGGCGGGTGTTTTTAGGGGTCATGTACTCTCCCTCAAAAACGTGGCCCAGGTGGGCACCGCAATTAGCGCATACGATCTCTACTCTTCTGCCATCAGCATCGCGTACGCGTTTTACCGCGCCCGGTATCTCATCATCAAAACTTGGCCAACCGCAAAAAGATTCAAATTTATCTTCTGACTGGTAAAGTGGCGTATCGCAACGTTTGCACACATATACGCCTTGTGCTTTATTATTAAGCAGGTCGCCGGTAAATGGGCGCTCGGTGCCTTTATGCAGTATTACGTATTCTTCTTCGGGGGTTAATTGATTATATGACATTTTTAGTTACTGAATTATGGAGTGAGTGAATGAGCGATTTTACTACCCTCGCTCACACATAAATATACGACAAATGCTCCGCTAAGATTGTTTCGTAAAAGGATGTTTACAAAGGGTTGACGGAGGATTAGATCAGCAGATACTGCCACTAAGCAGATAAATTCAAAGCATTATGTCATTAGGCCTTTGGAACCACTGTCCATTTTTAAAATCTTCGACAAGCTCTGTGAGTTTACAGCCTGATATAATTAAATGTCTTTTTATAATACTGACGTGGCTTTTCCCTTAAAAAGGATTGCATAATGTTGTCGTAAGCCAAAAGAGGAACTGTGAATTGGGTAATGGTTATTTTAACGGCACTTTTTAGAACAATTACCATGTAGTTGTATGTGCCAAACTTGCCTAAAGACTTTTGTTCATGTATTTCTACTAAATCTATTTCATCCCGATTAATATTGATTTGCTCATCATGCTGTATAACTATCATATTATCACCCAGATCATCTATTATTATCTGCTTACCATTATCTGCATTATTAAACTGAATGGTAATAAATATAACATATGCCTGAAACCATAGAAGAAACGCCGGAATAATTAAAACTAATAAAACAAACCGAGACGCTCCATCGAAAAAAATACTGAGTAAACAATATATAAATACTGACACTAAAAAAACGGCCATTACAACATCAAACCAAATTGATGCTTTCTTAAAATTATACTCCTTTTTCCTTCTCATTCGAACTATTTACTCCACCAACCCAATATGATACTCCTGTATTAACGGCGGATTCTCCGGGGTAAGCGTAAAAGATATTTTGATCTTCGCTGTTTCGCCTGTAAGGATAAAATAGCCACGTAGGTTATTTTCAGGTACCACATCCCCCACGCTAACGATCTTACCGGCTTTGGTAAATATTGCAGTTGCCTCAGCTTTTAATTTATCAGGAAAGTAATCAAGAAAAAAATTATCGGCGAAAATGCGGGTTGCTTGTGCGTTACTCCAACCGGGTAGTAGCTTCACCAACTCGTCACGTCGTTGGGTAAGCACTTTTGACGGAGGCAATTTACGGGGTTGGATTTTTGACAATTGAAGCAAAGTATCTAACACCATGTTGTTTAGTTTGCCGGCACTTGCATAAGTAAGGTTGGCAAAACACACAACGCCAATGCCATACTCGGGCATGATATTCCATTGGCTGCCAAAGCCCGGCAAGCCGCCGGTATGACCTACAAAAACTCGTCCTTCGCAGTCTTTAACCCATCGCAATCCGTAAGCATATGCCGAAACAGAAGCGCAAGGTTTAGACGGATTAAGCGAATATTGATTAATATAATTAACATCCCATGGATAATGCATCTCGCGGATCGAACTACGCTTTACCGGACCTTTTTCCGCATCATCCCGAGGCGGCCAGGCATCCATATGCAGGGCCATGTACTTGCTAAAATCTTCAATAGTAGTGATTAAACCGCCCATGGCCCCGTAAGCGCCATCATGCAGCAAAGGTTGCTCCACCCACTGCCCATCCAACCAGCGGTAACCATGCGCAAGTTTATCTTGGGGTACATTATTATACTCCCAGTAAGTATGGGTCATACCGAGTGGCTTAAGGATATTCTCGTTGATATATTGTTCATAGGTTTTGCCACTAACCTTTTTAATGATATATCCTAAAGTGGCAAACCCCAGGTTACTGTACTCATAACCCTGACCAGGGTTATGAGAAAACGAGACACCTTTTTTATAAATATTGATCAGGTCCGCATCGCTTACGGCAAGCTGCCTGTCGCCCCACGGATTGTCTTCCGGGTAACCTGCCGAATGGGTTAACAGGTGGCGGATGGTTACCGGCGCAGCATCCTTGGTGAGATACTTGTTGTTCTTCATCTCCGGTATATAGAAATACGCCGGATCATCAAGTTTAAGCCTGCCCTCGTCGCGCAGCTTTAAAATTGCCATGGCGGTGAAGCTTTTACTCATGGATGCAATGCGGAAATCAGATTGCGAAGAAACCGGTGTTTTAGTGGCAATATCAGTATAACCTACATTGCCGGTATGCACCAGCTTACCATCAACCACAATGCCGTAAGCAAGGCCTGGTATATGCATTGCTTCTGCCTGGTGTTTATAAACACTGTCGATAACGCTGTAAGTAGCTTCAATTTTCTTTAACCGGTCGGGATCAGTAAAAGTGGCTGGCTTGTATTGAGCGAAAGCGCCCGACGAAACAAAAAGCAGCAGGTAAAAATATTTGCGCATAGATGAGGCTTTACATCTAATTTAATGATCTGACCCGGAATTAAAAGAATTTTAAAAATTCTTCAATTATCAATCTTCTAAAAACAAAAAAAAATCCCGGTCAAAAATTGACCGGGACTTATATATCTTAATTCCTGACTCTAAAAGTCCTGAATCTATTTTTTTGCTAATTCTTCTGCCATAGCAGCGCCAATTTCAGCAGGAGATTCTACAACGCGGATACCACACTCTGCCATGATCTTCATTTTTGCAGCAGCAGTATCATCAGCGCCACCAACAATAGCACCCGCGTGGCCCATACGGCGGCCCGGAGGCGCAGTTTGGCCGGCAATAAAGCCTACAACAGGTTTAGTGCCATGCTCTTTTATCCAACGGGCAGCTTCTGCTTCCATACCACCACCGATTTCACCGATCATGATGATACCATGCGTATCAGGATCATTCATTAACAATTCAACAGCTTCTTTGGTTGGTGTACCAATAATAGGGTCGCCACCGATACCAATAGCAGTAGTGATACCTAAACCGGCTTTAACAACCTGGTCAACAGCTTCATAAGTTAAGGTACCAGATTTTGATACCACACCCACATTACCTTTTTTGAAGATAAACCCAGGCATAATACCAATTTTAGCTTCATCAGCAGTGATGATACCAGGGCAGTTAGGGCCAATTAAACGGGTGTTTTTATCACTGATATATTCTTTAACCTCGATCATATCCTTTGTTGGGATACCCTCGGTGATACATACTATAACTTTAATACCTGCTTCGGCAGCTTCCATAATAGCATCAGCACCAAACGCAGGCGGAACAAAAATGATAGATACGTCGGCACCGGTCTGGTCAACTGCATCTTTCACTGTGTTAAACACAGGGCGGTCTAAATGGCTTTGGCCACCTTTGCCCGGCGTAACACCACCAACAACCTGTGTACCATAGGCTATCATTTGCTCAGCATGGTATGAACCTTCTTTACCTGTGAAACCTTGTACGATAACTTTTGAATCTTTATTTACGAGAACGCTCATCGGCTTTTGATTTTTGTATGGCAAAGCTAAAGTTATTGCCCTTAAAGTCAAACTTATTTTTAGCCTTGATGGCATTTTTACGTCAAAATATTTTCGCAATTGTTGGCGGTAACCCGGTCGGCCGGTTTAAAAGATGTTAACCTTAATCAGTTTTTAATTTTTATGCCGGATCTCTCATTGTAAAAACGCCCAATAGAACAAGAAACCGATTGGTTTAAGCGGTTAAAAACTGTTAAATATCTTTTAATTAACTTTTTGACTACTTAATTTAGTTGCAAAGCGCCCGCAATGAAAAACCTTGCCTTTTTAATACTTGTTGTTTTCAGTTTAAAAGTATCGGCGCAAAACGTGAGCGGTTTTGTGGTAGAAAAAGACACCAAAAAACCGATGCCTTTTATCCTTGTATCAACAAGCGGAACAAATGTATTCACTAATGAGGCCGGCGGCTTTACCGTACGCGTAAGGCAGATAAGCGATACCATTAAAATAAAAACCATGGGTTATAAACCTGTAGTGATCCCGGTAACGCCTTTCAGCGGACAATTAAAATTAATAGAACTCATACCCGAAACCTACCGTTTGCGCGGTGTAACCATCTCTGCTTATAAACGCTACCTGCAGGATTCGTTGGATAACCGGCGAATATTCGCAAAAGAGTTTGCGTTTAAAGGCCCGGCGCTTACAGATGTGATGCACCATAGCAGCACAGATGCCCCTTTTGCCTTTGTAAACGTTGACCTGTTATCACTTTATAAAACCATCTTTAAAAAGAAAACCAAGCAATATAGATTGCAGCAAGCGATGTTAAGGCTTGAACATGAGAATCACGTTGCCCTGCGTTTCAACCGCGGCCTCGTAACCAAAGTAACCGGCATGAAAGGTGACTCTTTGGATACTTTTATGGCTAACTATCAGCCGCCTCAATACCTTATAGACGGCATGACGGATTACAACCTGATGCAGTACATCAAAGAGAATTATACGCGCTACAAAAATCTTAGAGGAAAGGATGCGCCCACACAAGTTGATTTTAAGAAAGGGATTTTAAATTAGTACGCCCCCTTCAGGAGGCTGTGTGGCTTGAGCTAAACTCCCCCTCACTTTTCGCGATCACAATAGTAGCTACGCCATTGCCTATAACGTTAGTGATAGCACGAGCCTCGCTCATAAAGCGGTCTACTCCCAACAGGATCGCCACACCCTCTACCGGAATCACTTTAATGGCGGCCAACGTTGAGGTAAGTACGATAAACCCGCTCCCGGTTACGCCTGCTGCACCTTTTGAGGTAAGCATTAATATCCCGATGATGGTAAGCTGTTGCTCCAACGAAAGATCGATCTTAAAAACCTGTGCTAAAAATATGGTAGCCATTGAAAGATAGATGGTAGTGCCATCCAGGTTAAAGGAATAACCGGCCGGAATAACCAAGCCTACCACAGATCTTGAACAGCCAAACTTTTCCAGTTTTTCCATCATTCCCGGCAATGCCGATTCTGATGAGGACGTACCCAAAACGATAAGTATTTCTTCTTTGATATGCTTTAGATATTGCCACAAGCTAAACTTAAACAACGCAGCAATAATGTTGAGCACCACGAAGATGAACAGAAACATGGTCAGGTAAACCGAACCCATCAGCATGGCTAATGGCTGCAGCGTTTTTATTCCGTAGGTGCTGATGGTGTATGCCATCCCGCCGAATGCGCCAAGCGGTGCAACCTTCATCACTATCTTCATGATGTTGAAGAACACCTTAGACAGTTTATCAAACGTTTGTATCAGCGATTCGCCTGCCTTTCCCATGCGGCTTAAGCCAAAACCAAACAGAATAGCGAAGAACAATATTTGCAGGATATCGCCATCAGCAAAGGCTTTGAACAAGTTCCCCGGAACGATGTGGGCGAAAAATTCGCCCCATTTCATGTTAGCGGCGGCCTTTTCATATTCTGCCAGTTTAGACGAATCTACCTTTACGTGGTTATTAATGAAGTTTGAACCAGGCTTAATGATATTTGCAACAGCAACGCCTATCACCAAAGCAAGGGTGGTTACCAATTCAAAATAAAGCAAAGCCTTCCCTCCAACCCGGCCAACCTTTTTCATATCGCTCATACCTGCAATACCCAGCACTATCGTAAAAAATATAATCGGCGCTATCAGCATGGTGATCAGGCTGATGAAAGTCTTGCTGATCAATTGCGCCGTGGGCGCAAAATCTTTAAAGTACAAGCCTACCAATACCCCCAGCAGGATAGCAACAATAACCTGGAAAGTAAGATTGGAAAGCAGGCGTTTCATGGTTAGAGATTAGTTGATCAGAGATTGGTTAATTAGTGGTTATGCAGAGTGTTAAATATAGTGTTTTAGAAATCATTCACTAATCTCTACTCACCAATTAAATCCTTCCCATCACCCCATTATAGATCATTTGCCCGGCGAGGAAGGTTACCACAATGGCAAACACCCATCTTAGCCAGCCTGATGATTTGGTGTGTACCAAAATTTTTGAACCCGTCATGGCGCCAAGCAATACGCCAATAACCACCGGCATCGAAATGCCCGGATCGATATAGCCACGCTGCAGGTATACCACGGCGCTTGCCGCAGCCGTTACCCCTATCATGAAATTACTGGTGGTGGTTGATACTTTGAACGGGATACGCATAATGGTATCCATAGCAATAACCTTAAGCGCACCAGAACCAATGCCTAACAAACCAGATATAACGCCGGCAAACAGCATCATAAAAAAGCCGCCGCTTACATGGGTTACCCCGTAATCTATCTGCTCGCCTTTACCATTTGGATAGCTGCCGTGTAGTTTAAGTTTGGCTGCCAGGTAAGTTGGTTTAGCTATAATTGTCTCCGCCTTCTTACGTAGCGACATCAAAGCTGAGAAGATCAGAATAAGGCCAAAAAGGATGGCAATAAATTGCGTTGGTATATAAACCGCTATTAATGCGCCAACCAGCGCACCTATGGTAGTAGCTATTTCCAGGAACATCCCTAGCCGAATATTGGTTATGCCCTCTTTTACATATGCTGCTGCCGAACCCGATGAGGTTGCAATTACCGATATTAAAGAAGCGCCGATAGCATAATGGATGTTTACACCCAGTAAAATAGTAAGTAAAGGGATGATAACAACACCGCCGCCCAGCCCTGTTAAAGAGCCTAACAACCCAGCGAAATAAGCGCCTACAAGAATAATAGCAGTAAAAACAAGTACCGACATGAGTTGGTATAATTGATTGCGGTAAAGGTAAGCTTTTGCAACTTCTTATTGACCGCATTATATAATATCTTTGGCACCAAATGGGATACAAAAGCTTACAAGCCTGCATAGCCGATCTTGAGAAACATGGTCACCTCGTACGCATAAAACAGGAAGTTGACCCTTATCTGCAAATGGCGGCGATACATTTGCGCGTGTTTGAGAATGAGGGCCCTGCCATACTTTTTGAGAATGTAAAAGGCGGTAAGTTCCCGGCTATATCTAACCTTTTTGGTACGTTGGATAGGTCGAAATTTATCTTCAGGGATACATTGGAGAAGATAAAAACCCTGGTCGATATCAAAAACGACCCTATCACAGCCATTAAAAATCCTTTCAAATATGCCAATACTGCCTTAACAGCTTTATCGGCTTTGCCGATGCGTGTAGGCAAAAATGCACCGGTAGCATTTGGCCGTACGCAGATAAGCGAACTACCGCAAGTGGTAAACTGGCCCATGGATGGCGGCCCATTTGTAACCATGCCGCAGGTTTATACTGAAGACATCGATAAGCCGGGCATTATGAATGCCAACCTGGGGATGTACCGTATCCAGCTTGGTGGTAATGATTACGTGCAGGATAAAGAGATAGGCCTGCACTACCAGTTGCACCGCGGTATCGGTGTACACCAAACCAAGGCCAATGCCAAGGGACAACCTTTAAAGGTGAGCATATTTGTTGGCGGCCCGCCATCGCACCCGGTTGCTGCGGTTATGCCGCTGCCCGAGGGATTAAGCGAGATGACCTTCGCCGGGGCATTGGGCAACCGTCGTTTTCGTTATTTTTATGATGCTGAGGGTTTCTGTATCTCCGCTGATGCTGACTTTGTGATCACCGGCACGGTTATGCCGATGGAAAACAAATCCGAAGGCCCATTTGGCGACCATTTAGGTTATTACAGCCTCACCCACCCCTTCCCGCTGATGAAGGTGCATAATGTTTACCATCGCAAGGATGCTGTTTGGTCGTTCACGGTAGTGGGCAGACCTCCGCAGGAGGATACAAGTTTTGGCGCACTCATACATGAGATAACTGGTAGTGCTATTCCAAAAGAAATACCCGGCCTGCACGCCGTTAACGCTGTGGATGCTGCAGGTGTGCACCCATTGCTTTTTGCCATCGGCAGCGAGCGTTATACACCTTATGTTAAGGAGCGCCACCCTGCAGAACTGATAACCATTGCCAATCATATTTTAGGTAAAGGGCAATTGAGCCTTGCCAAGTATCTTTTCATTGCGGCGAAGGAAGATAACCCTCAACTGGATGTCAATGACATTGGTGCATTCCTGAAACACATACTGCAACGCGTGGACCTAACCCGCGACCTGCATTTCCATACCCGCACTACTATCGATACGCTGGATTACAGCGGCGAAGGCCTTAACAGCGGCAGTAAAGTGGCGGTTACCGTTGCTGGTGCCATTAAACGCGAGTTATGGACGGAGCTGCCTGCCAGTTTCGATCTGCCGCGCCCTATTGTGAATTACAAAATGGCTATGCCGGGCGTACTGGCCGTAGAAGTGCCAAAGAACATCCGCCAGAGCGATCTGCCGCTGATACTGGAGTTTCTGCAGGAACATTTAGGCGAGGCTGATTTAAACGGTCTGCCTTTGATAGTCCTTTGCGACGATGCCGCGTTCACTGCCGCCACTATCGATAACCTGGTTTGGGTAACGTTTACCCGTAGCAATCCAAGTCATGATATTTACGGTATCAACAGTTTTACCGAGAACAAACACTGGGGCTGCCGCGGCCCGCTGATCGTTGATGCACGCATTAAACCCCACCATGCACCAGTATTGGAGCGCGACCCTGCAGTTGAGAAAACTGTTGATGCTATGGGTGCCGAAGGCGGTGTGTTGCATGGGATAATTTAAACAAAGATTTGATGGTGAGGTGGACTAACAGCTCATTAGGCGAAAGGGTGTTCGAAAAGTTCAGACTGAAAGCGACAAACTCAGATCAAAAGCGAAAGTGTTCACGTTCACGCCATGAACGCTTGTGAACACCGTGAACGCTGACACGTATTTGTCAGTAAAACTACAACACATCGCGCATTTACTTTTCACCCTCTTTGCGAAGCAGAGAGGGTCGCGCACAAAGTGTCGCGGGGTGAGTTACCTCGCAAATTTACTCACCCCTACATCTCAGCCTACCGGCGGATCGTCGCATCTCTCTTCGCTTCGCGAAAAGAGGATAGGAAAATTTCTTGCTATTTATTATCCCAAAACTTTAATCCTGATAATTCATTAATCCCGTGAATCCTGATTCAGACAACCTTTGCGTTAGGGATTGCAACGGATACAGGCCATGTGCCTAATGCCCGGCGGCGTATGAACGAAAAGCCCGGCCTGCCGAACGGCGGGAAACACCCAAATCAAAGCAGTTCTGTAAAAAACTGGTCACTAATCTCCGGCCTCTAATCTCTAATTATTATCTTAGCGACCTTTAATATTTGAACATGAACAGATTTCACGGAACAGGAGTGGCAATGGTTACTCCTTTTCAGGCAGACGGAGAGGTGGACTACCCGGCTTTAGGTAAGCTGATAGACCATCTGATTGATGGCGGGGTGGAGTACCTCGTATCATTAGGCACAACCGGCGAAAGCGCCACATTGAGCAAGGAAGAGAAGAAGAAGGTGTGGGAGTTTACTGCTAAGACCGTGAATAAACGTGTTGCGCTTGTTGCCGGCATTGGCGGCAACAACACACGCGAAACTGTTGCCGAAATTGCTGAATTTAATATCGATGGCTATGACGCAATCCTTTCGGCAAGTCCGCATTACAATAAACCTACGCAGGAAGGTATTTACCAGCACTATAAGTCTATCGCCGAAGCTGCAAAACTACCGATCATCCTGTACAACGTACCAAGCCGCACAGGTTCTTCTGTGGCTGCAGAAACTACCGTGCGTTTAGCCAAAGAATTTAATAACATCATCGGTATAAAGGAAGCATCCGGAAATTTCGACCTGCTGAACCAACTGTTCCGCGATAAACCGGAAGATTTTTTGGTGATATCCGGTGATGATCCCATCTCGTTACAAATGGTTGCAATGGGCGGCGTTGGTGTGATATCTGTAGTTGGTAACGCTTTGCCGCGCCAGTTTTCAGACATGATCAGAAAATGCCTTGCGGGCGATTTTAAAGGCGCACACGCTTCGCATTATAGTATGATAGAGTTTACCCGCCTTATGTTTGCCGAAGGCAGCCCCGCAGGTGTAAAATCAGCACTGAGGCAATTAGGCGTTTGCGGCGATACCGTACGCCTTCCGCTGGTTAATGTTAGCGCCGCTGCTGATGCAAAGATCGGCGAGCAGTTGAAGGTGGTGAAGTAAGAGCCCCGTCTTTTACATACCCATGTCATTGTGAGGAGCGTGAGCGACGTAGCAACCTCATCGCTGACATTAACGCGAGGAGATTGCCGCGCTATCGCTCGCAATGACACATAGAATAATAATCAAATAAAAAATCCGGTAACTTCTCAGCTGCCGGATTTTTTATTTTTAAAAGTAAATTAACCTTATGCGGGCAAATTATTCTTTGTTTTTGGTGTCCTGAACCTCAAGACGGATAGCTTGTGCTAAGTTCTTAAGATCCTGCATACCTTTACGAACGCGGGTACCAGCAGCGCTGTTACCTTTGTTGTAAAATTTGTCAGCATCTGCCTCTAATGATGCAACCAGTTGTTTTACTTCTTCGAATTTTTTCATTGTGACTACTCCTTTAAATTTGAGGTTTACTGTTTAATTAAAGCTAAGCTAATTGCTTTTATCTAAATTAAAAATTTTTTTAGGTATAATAAAAGGGCATCTACGCGGTTTTTTTCCACATTTTTAGCTGTAAACAAGCAGTTTCTAAAGCTTTTTGAAGTATACCGCAACAGCTGTTTAAAGGCCAGTTTGACATTTATTGTGTTTTTATTTACTAACGCATAATTTTTTTATTTAACGTTTAACCAAAGGCCTTTTTAGTTATAAAAACCGCATCCATTTGCTTTAAAGGGCATAAACAAAAAAATCCTGCGTGTTTTGCGCAGGATAATAAACTTTTTTCTAAAATCTATGATGCGATAGCTTCCTTGTAGTGCCCGTCGGTAAGTTTTGCTGCTACCGCGGCAAAGGCTATTAGCGTCTTCTGTACGTCATCAAGGGTGTGCAAGGCGGTTGGTATCAGCCTAAGCATAATTAAGCCTTTAGGAATAACCGGATACACCACAATAGAACAGAATATATCATGGTTCTCTCGCAGATCGCGGGTAAGGCTTGTTGCTTCCATCAGGTCTCCTTTTAAAAACACCGGGGTTACCATACTGTTGGTTACACCAATGTCAAAGCCATGTTCAACTAAACCTTTTTGCAGGGTTGTAGCTACCTTCCATAATTTTTCGCGCAGCTCTGGTTTTGATTTAAGGAGTTCAAAACGTTTTTTTAAACCTATCACCATTGGCATAGGCAATGCCTTGGCGAAGGTTTGCGAACGCATATTATAGCGCAGGTAACTGATGATCTGACTATCAGCTGCCACAAAAGCGCCTATGCCTGCCATTGATTTGGCAAAGGTTCCAAAAAAGATATCGATCTCCTCAACGCAATCCTGCGCCTCATGGGTACCTGCACCTGTTTCACCCATAGTGCCAAAGCCGTGCGCATCATCAACCAATATGCGGAACTTATACCTGTCTTTAAGTGCAACTATCTCTTTTAGCTTACCCTGTGCACCAGACATACCAAAAACACCTTCGGTGATCACCAGGATGCCGCCACCGGTTTGCATAGTGATACGCTCTGCGCGTTGTAATTGCTTTTCAAAGCTATCCACATCGTTATGCTTGTAAACAAAGCGTTTACCCATATGCAGGCGAACGCCATCAATGATGCAGGCGTGCGATTCAGCATCGTACACAATAACGTCATTACGGTCAACCAGTGCATCTATAATAGACACCATACCCTGGTAGCCGTAGTTCAATAAAAAGGCCGCCTCTTTGCCTACAAACTTAGCGAGATCGTTCTCCAGTTCTTCGTGATGTTTTGTATTGCCCGACATCATCCTGGCACCCATGGGGTAAGCCATTCCGTAATCAGCAGCCGCTTTAGCATCAGCCTCGCGCACTTCGGGGTGGTTGGCTAAACCCAGGTAATTATTAAGGCTCCACACCAGGTGAGTTTTGCCATTAAATTGCATGTGAGGTGCTATCTCACCTTCTAACTTTGGGAACGAAAAATATCCGTGCGACCACTTTTGGTGCTGCCCTATCGGCCCCCCAACGTTCTTATTGATCTTGTCAAATAAATCCAAAATAGTTTCTCTCTAAAAAATAACACATCAAATATAGCCTAAGGCAGGCTGGTTAAACCACAAATGGGCGCTTTGTTGCAAAACTAACTTATAGCCAATTTGTTTGAACCAGCTTTTTTAGAAAGGTTTAGGAAAGTAAAAAGCCTTCCAAAGTTAATTTGAAAGGCTTGGGATAGGGTTTAATCAATTAGTCGACATTGTCATGCAGGAACGAATTGTTGTTCCTGATCTCGGTTTTGCCATCGCTATCAGGCAGTAACGAGAACCTTGACACCTGGCTTTCATCAGATGCCGGTGTTTGTTGTAATGCAATCTCTTTGCGTTTGTATGCCGGTACATTTTCCAGTTCCTGGATGTTACCGTTACGCAGTTTCATGCTCAGATCCTTAAGGCGCATAATGCGCTCACGCGATTTACGCAGTTGTTCCTCTATAGATTCATCAGTTTTGCCGTCATCAGCGCTAAGTGCCTGTGGTTCCGGTTCTGGTTCCGGCTCGGGCTGTTGTATCGGCGCTGCAACCGGCTCAAAGTTCATAACTGTTTCAGTCACCTTAAAAGTAAACTCCGTAGCATCGGTTTCTTCCGGTGCTGCAGGTGTTTCCTCAGTAAGGTTATATCTAACAACATTGCCTTCATGTTTGTCCTGCTCTTCGGCACGGGCAAACAGATCAAATAAACCGGTTTGTTTCGGCTCTTCCTTAACAGTACTTTTCATGTAAGGCTGCGCAACCAGGTCGGTATCATCTTTAACCGGGGTGATAAATTCATTTACCGGTTTTACCAGTGGCTCATTCTCAGGCACCAGCATTGATACTACTTTCTTATTGTTGTTCTCTTTTTCGCGCTCGTCTTTGGTTTGGAAACCGGTAGCAATAATGGTTACCGATAACTTATCGCCTAAGTTCTCGTCCTTACAGTTACCCCAGATAAGATCTGCAGCAAGGCCGGCTTCTTCCTGTATGTAATCAGTAATAATGCTTACTTCATCCATGGTAACTTCGCTATCACCAGAGCTGATGTTCAGGAGGATGTAACGTGCACCTTCAATTTCGTTATCTTTCAGCAGAGGAGATGCCAATGCACCCTCAACCGCCTTTAATGCACGGTGTTCGCCTTCGGCGCTACTGCTGCCCATTATAGATACGCCGCTATCTTTCATAACGGTGCGTACATCTTTAAAGTCAACGTTGATATAGCCGGGCAGGGTAATGATCTCAGCAATACCTTTAGCGGCAGTTGTTAAGATATTATCGGCCTGTGCAAATGCAGAGCTCATGGTTAGGTTACCAAATATCTGGCGAAGCCTGTCATTTGAAATAACCAGGTATGAGTCTACATACTTTTTAAGTTCTTCCATACCCTCCTCAGCCTGCATTTTACGGCGCTTGCCTTCAAAAGAGAACGGAGTAGTAATAATGCCTACGGTAAGGATATCCAGTTCGCGGGCAGCCTTCGCTATGATAGGGCTTGCACCGGTACCGGTACCACCGCCCATACCGGCGGTGATGAACAGCATTTTTGTATTGCTGCCCAGCATTTCCTTAATGTCATCAATGTTTTCTATGGCAGAGTTTTTACCAACTTCGGGAATAGAGCCGGCGCCCATACCTTCAGTTAAGCTTGCACCCAACTGCACCTTGTTTGGGATAGGGCTCAGTTCGAGCGCCTGGGCATCGGTGTTACAAATAATGAAATCAACACCGGTGATTCCCTGCCTGTACATATGGTTTACTGCGTTGCCGCCGCCACCGCCAACACCAATAACTTTGATGATAGACGATTTTTCCTTTAACATCTCAAACTGCATAATCCTTATTTTCAGCTATATGTATTTCGACGATTAGATAGATTTACTTAATGTAATGATAACAGTTTTTCCACAGGGTTTTTCCACAATCGTTTATAATGTGGAAAAGTTATTGTTTGTGGAAAAAGTCCTTGTCTCAACTCCTCGCGAGTTTTTACTCACCCCGACGTTGCTTCGCTCGTCGACCCTCTCTTCGCTGCGCGGAAAGAGGGTTTAGTTCCTTTCTTTGCTTCGCAAGAGGGGTTGGTGGTGAGTCTATTTCAAGAAATCCTCATCCTTTATATCGTCCTTAATAAATTTCTTACCCGATTCTAAAATTTTGGTCAGCAAGCCAAACTTGCGGTCATCGGTATATTTTACCTTTTCCTGTTTAACGGTTGAAGCTGCAGGTGTCGCCGTTACCCCGTCATACTCCATCTTTTGGATACCTTTTATCAGTAAGCCGATACCGGTTGCGTAGGTAGGGCTTTGCATATCCTCGTAAGTGGCTTTAGGCAATACTTCATTCTTAGCCAGGTGCTCGTTAGGGTAACCCACACGGCAATCTAAACCGGTTACATACTCTATAAGCTGGGTTAAATGTTTTAACTGAGCACCACCACCGGTTACTACTATACCTGCTATCAGCTTTTTCTCGTAGCCTGATGATTTTATTTCGTAGTAAACATGCTCTATGATCTCCTCCATACGGGCTTGTATCACAAACGCAAGGTTTTTAACAGAGATCTCTTTGGGTTCGCGGCCACGCAGACCAGGAACACAAACTATCTCATTCTCTTTATTCTCCTCAGCCAAGGCCGAACCAAATCTTACCTTCAGCTGCTCTGCTATGTTGCGCATTACCGAACAACCTTCGCGGATATCTTCAGTTACACTATTACCACCAAACGGAATAACTGCAGTGTGGCGTATAATACCTTCGTGGAAAATAGCCACGTCTGTTGTACCGCCACCTATATCTACCAGCACAACGCCTGCTTCTTTTTCTTCCTCGCTCAGTACGGATTCTGATGAGGCAAGTGGTTCAAGGATCAGTTCCTGGCTTTCCAATTGTGCTTTGTTAACACATTTTACAATGTTCTTAATGGCAGTTACCTGGCCTGATATGATATGGAAGTTAGCCTCCAAGCGCACACCTGCCATACCGATAGGATCTTTGATACCCGGCTCGTTATCAACGGTGAATTCCTGTGGCAGCACATGGATAATTTCTTCTCCCGGAGGCATTACCAGGTTGTACATATCTTCAACCAGTTTATCAATATCCTTACGGCCTATTTCCTGCGACAGGTCGCGGCGAGTTATTAAGCCCCTATGCTGTAAACTTTTGATGTGCTGGCCGGCAATACCAACATTTACGATCCTTATCTCAACGTTCGACTGCGAACCGGCCACATCTACTGCCTGTACTATGCCCTGCACGGTTTTATCAATATTTGATACCATACCACGCGTGACACCCGCCGACTCCGCCTTTCCTATCCCTAAAATCTCGATCTTGCCATTCTTGCTCCTGCGGCCAACAATTGCACAAATTTTAGTAGTACCAATATCAAGGCCTACTACAATTGGCGAGCTTTTTTCTTGTGTCGAACTTTTGTCCATACTTTTAATTTTTAATAGATGTCTTTTTATCCGTACTTTCTATAACCGGCGCATTGTCTGCCTTCGCCGTGTCCAGTTTAATTTGTGCACGCTTTATCGAATCGGTCTCAAAAGCCTTGCGGCGTTTAAGCGAGTCTAAAAGCGTTTCGTTCTTAACCCCCACTACCTGGTTAAGGTATTTTATATTGATAACTTTATAAGCTTCCCAGCCAACAGTTGGCAGTGCCTGCTTGTAAAACACTTTCAAGTTATTGAAACGTGTACTCAACGAATCGGCATTACCCAGCAATATGCGCTGGTTGCCTACCCGCGGTATCAGCTCTATCTCATGGTTCTCATTCACGTAGATCTGCGCTATCTGCGCTTCCCAAAGTGAATCCTTCCTGATGAAATCTGCAGTTTTGTAAATATCCTTTGCTAAAACGGTATGCAACGAGTCTACCTTGTTGGCAAACAACTCATCAATAAAACCATTAGCAACCAATACCCTTGCGGTAAAGTTTTGCGATAGCGGCATTTTCATGCCATGTTCGTCTACATAAAAATCCTGGTCAAAGCGGTTCATTACACGCAGCATAGGCTTGCGTTGTACTACCTCAACTTGCAGGGTGCCATCCATATCCTCGTAAACCCGGGCATATTCCACAAATGGGTTATGCTTTAGCTTATTTTCCAGCGCATGGATGTCAATATTCTCCAACCGGCGGCCAACCAGGTTTTTACCACTTGCGCCCAAAATGTTATCTATCTCCTGCCTGTCAATAAAGTACTGGTTGCCGGGGATAAATACCTTTACCTTTTTGCAAACCAATTCTGCCTTTTTTACTTCAATGAAACTCATGAGCACCGCCAGGCCCGAGAGGCTTACCAGCCAACCCAAGCTAATTAAGAGTGGTTTCCAAATGCGTTTCTTAAACATTTTCTAAAGCACTTTTTAATGGTTGCACCATTGCATCAATATCGCCTGCACCTACCGTAAGCAGCAGCTCCGGTTTTTCATTACGTATTGTATCAATACATTCCTGTTTGCCCAGCTTACGTTTGTTTGCAAGCGTCATCTTATTAAGGATCATCTCGCTGGTAACACCTTCAATCGGCAGTTCTCTTGCCGGGTAAATATCCAGTAAGATGGTCTCATCAGCCATGCTCAATACCTCTGCAAAACCATCTGCAAAATCACGGGTGCGGGTGAACAGGTGGGGTTGAAATATAACCGTCAGCTTTTTCTCCGGATACAGCTTCCTTACCGATGATATCGCAGCACGCAACTCCTCGGGATGGTGTGCATAGTCATCAATAAAAATAGTTTCCGAGGTTTTAATAATATACTCAAAACGGCGCTTAACTCCTTTGAAAGAGCCCAACGCTTCGCGGATGGCATCAGGGTCAACATCAACATGCAGGGCTGCTTCAATAGCTGCAGTAGCATTCTCAACATTGTGCAGACCGGCAATACCCATACGTATGTTCGGTATGCTTACCTTTCCATCGTTAAAGTCGAAAAAGAAGCTACCCTCTTCAATGCGTACGTTTGTGGCCATAGCCTGCGCATTATCATTCATGGCGTAGGTAAAGCCGTTGTTTAACGGCAAACCCTGCCTGTATATTAAAGTACCTCCCTGCTTAAGCTGTGAAGCAAACAGGAGGAAAGATTCTTCCAGTTTTGAATGGTCGCCGTATATATCCAAATGATCGGCATCCATCGATGTGATAATAGCGATATTTGGATGAAGTGTTAAGAACGATCGGTCATACTCATCAGCCTCAACAACTACAATATCGTTTTGCCCATACAGCACATTGGTTTGATAGTTTGATGATATACCACCCAGAAAAGCCGAGCAATCTTTACCCGAATCTTTCAAGATGTGCGCTATCATGCACGAGGTGGTTGTTTTACCATGCGTACCTGCAACGGCAATGGTAAACATGCCCTTGCTGATGATGCCTAACACCTGCGAGCGTTTGTACAGCTCAAACCCGCTTTCACGGAAATAATTGAGTATCGCCGAATCTTTAGGGATAGCAGGTGTGTAAATGATCAGCGTTCCTTCATCAGGAGACTGAAAACTCATTGGTATGCTGTCCTTCAGATCTTCGTATACAATGCAAATACCTTCGTTATGCAACGCCTCTGTAAGTGACGTATGCGTTTTATCGTAACCACAAACAACACAACCCAGGTGATAGAAATAGCGTGCAAGGCCACTCATGCCTATGCCGCCGATCCCTATCAGGTATACTCGTTTTATGTTGTTTAATTCCATTTTTAGTTTTTTACTCCTAATCTCTTCCCGATAATACCGGGAAACTAACTAACTCATTTTTAAAAAGACCTCCCGCCCTAAGCGGGAGGCTTTTACTTTAATTGTTGTTTGTTATTTGGATAACTTCTTTTGCAATTACCTCATCGGCATCCGGCAGGGCCAGTTTGCCAATGTTATTGCTTAATGTTTTTTGTAAATCGTTGTCTTTTAGTAACTCAAGTGCCCTGTCAACCAGTTTTGCTTCGGCATCCCTATCAGCAATAAAAATTGCCGCCCGCTCTTCAACCAGTGCCAGCGCATTTTTAGTTTGGTGATCTTCGGCGACATTTGGCGAAGGCACCAATATTACCGGTTTTTTAACCACACATAACTCGGCAATGGTTCCTGCCCCTGCACGTGAAATAATTACGTCAGCAGCGGCATAAGCCAGATCCATACGGTTTAGAAACTCTACCACGCAAATATCGGGGTGTTTATCAGGCCCCAATTGCTGCAATATGCTTTGGTAATGAAATTTACCTGTTTGCCATATTACCTGTACATCAGCCGCTATCAGCTTTTCTATACCGGCCATAATGCTGTTGTTCAATGTGCGCGCACCAAGGCTGCCACCCGTTATCAGGATGGTTTTCTTGAATGACGAAAGCTTGTACAACTCCAGCGCCTGCATGTGCTTGCCGGCAATATTTACCGACTCCTTACGGATAGGGTTACCGGTTTTGATGATCTTCTCAAACGGGAAGAATTTTTCCATACCATCAAAGGCCACACATATTTTTTTTGCCTTTGCACCAAGCCATTTGTTGGTAATACCTGCATAAGAGTTTTGCTCTTGTATAAGCGTTGGTATGCCACGTAACGATGCTGCATAAAGCAGCGGCCCCGAAGCAAAACCACCCACACCCACTGCGGCATCGGGCTTAAAATCTTTTATAATTTGCATGGCCTTGCGCACACTGCGTAACAGTTTTATGGGGAACATTACGTTTTTCCAGAGCGATTTACGCTGGATGCCGGTAATATCTAACCCGATAATTTTATAGCCGGCCGCCGGAACCTTTTCCATTTCCATGCGGCCATTGGCTCCTACAAACAGTATCTCGGTATCCGGATCAAGCTTTTTCACCGCGTTGGCAATAGATACAGCTGGGAAGATGTGCCCCCCTGTACCGCCGCCGCTTATGATGATCCTTTTACTCATATTTTATATTTTAAACTCTAAATCCTAAAAACCAAATCCTAAAAGAGAGCCCTTATCACTAATCTCAAATCACCGATCTCTAATCACTGCGGGTTACGCCGCCACTTCCCTTATCTCACCTACTACCACTTTCTTTGGTTCATCTATATCCCGGCTAACCGAAAGGATGATACCGAACGCCACGCTGGTGAACAGTATTGATGTACCACCCATACTTACCAGTGGCAGCGGCACACCTGTTACCGGGCCTAAACCAACTGCTACTGCCATGTTGGCAAATGCTTGTATGGTAAGGCTAAAGCTTAAACCACAAGCCAGCAATGCGCCAAAAGCCTTGGGTGCTGCCGTTACAATTTTTATACACCGGTATAACAGAAAAAGATAGATAGCCACCAGAGCGAACCCGCCAAGCAAACCATACTCTTCTATGATAGTTGCGTATATAAAATCTGAATATGGGTGAGGCAGATAGTTACGTTCTGTACTGTTGCCGGGACCCTTTCCAAACACACCACCGGTAGCAATAGCTATCTTAGCATGGTCCGATTGGAATGACTTATCCGGGTTAGCAGTCTCAGGATGCATAAATGCATGTACACGCGAAATGTAAGTGGTACGGCGAGGGCCTAAAAACACAACGCCCAACAATAAGATTGCGCCTGCTGCACAAACCACGCTTATTTGCTTAATGCTGATACGCCCGATGATCAATAACAAAATGCTTACACCGAACAACATCAAAGCTGTTGACAAGTTTGCCAATGCAATTAATATAAAGACAACACAAACCGACCCCATAATTGGAATGAATGATTGCTTTACGTCTTTGATGTTTTCTTGCTTGCGCGATAGCGTACGGGCCAGGTAAGTTATAAGCGCAAGTTTAGCCAAATCGGATGTCTGGAACGTTAAACCGGTACCGGGGATAGAGATCCAGCGGCTGGCATCATTAACGTGATTACCAAACAAAAGCGTGTATAATAGCAATGGAATGGTAATAACCATTAGCAGTTTAGATATACCTGCATAATAACGGTAATCTAACAGGTGCGAAAAATACATCAGCGCCAAACCACCTACTATCATAAACAGGTGTTTCATGAGGATGAACTCATTAGCTTGCCCTCTTTTATAAGCCAGCGTACCGGTAGAGCTGTATACCGCCAGTAATGATATCACCGACAGCAATATCACGATCAGCCATATCCAACGGTCTCCTTTAACGTTGTTCAAGAGCGCCCCAATCCCCTTAAAAGGAAGTTTTTGAGTAGCTTGGTCTGCTGCCGTCGTGCTCATTATCTTTATTTTTCTGTTACTTAATTTAATCTTAAACTTAGGTTCTCCCTTTCAAGAGGCCGTCTAAAGCTCTCTTACCGCCGCTTTAAACTGGTTGCCGCGGTCTTCGTAATTTTTAAAAAGATCAAAACTTGCGCAGGCCGGCGATAGTAAAACCGTATCGCCTTTTGAAGCCAGGTGGTAAGCCACCTGTGTTGCTTCCTGTGCCGAATTAGTGTTTACTATTACCTCTACCTCATCTTCAAAGGCATCGTGTATGCGCTTATTATCTTTCCCAAGGCAAACTATGGCTTTCACCTTTTGCTTAACCAGATCCCGCAGCATACTGTAATCATTACCTTTATCAACACCGCCCAATATCAAAACAACATCGGTTGTCATGCTCTCTAAAGCGTACCAGGTAGAGTTTACGTTGGTTGCTTTTGAATCATTTATGAAACTGATGCCAGATATCTTGCCAACCGACTCGAGCCTGTGCTCAATATTGCGGAAGTTACCCATGCTCTCTCTCATCGTATCGTTACGTAGCTCAAGCACCTTGGCTACGATACCCGAAGCCATAGAATTGTAGATGTTGTGCTTTCCCTGCAAGGCCAGTTCGTTGATTGACATTTGAAAATGTTGTTTATTAACGTTTATAATTAGGTTGTCGGCATCGAGATATGCTCCCGGCACCAGTTGTTTTTCTATCGAAAACGGCAGCTGTTGCGCTGCAACTTCTTTCTCCGCAAGTACCTTTATCGTTTCTGCATCATCTGCACAATAGATAAAGTAATCGGCTTCGGTCTGGTTCTGGGTAATACGGTATTTTGATGCCGCATAATTCTCCAGCTTGTACTCATACCTGTCCAAATGGTCTGGCGTGATGTTCAATAGCACTGCTACATCAGCCTTAAAACGGTACATATCATCAAGCATAAAGCTGCTTATCTCCAGCACATACCAGTCGAACTTTTCTGTTGCCACCTGGTAGGCAAAGCTTTTGCCGATGTTGCCTGCAAGGCCTACATTAAGCCCAGCATTTTTAAGAATATGATAAGTAAGGCTGGTGGTGGTTGTTTTACCATTAGAGCCGGTTATGCATATCATTTTTGCATCGGTGTAGCGGCCTGCAAACTCTATCTCAGATATTACAGGGATGCCTGCCTCGCGCAGCTTTTTGATAATTGGTGCCTTCTCAGGTATACCAGGGCTTTTTACTACTTCTTCAGCGCTGAGGATCTCAACCTCTGTATGTCCGCTTTCTTCAAAGCGAATATTCCATTGCTGTAGTTGTTCTTTATACTTATCTGCTATAGCGCCAAAGTCAGAAACAAAAACATCATACCCCTGCTGCTGTGCCAGGTAGGCCGCACCAACACCGCTTTCGCCGGCACCGAGGATGCAAAGCCTCTCCCCAGCCCTCTCCGAAGGAGAGGGAGCTGTTAGGGATGATATATTTTTATTTTCGTTCATTTAACTAATCTCTATTCTCTAATCACCAATCACTAACGGAGCTTCAACGTTATCACCGTTAGTATCGCCAGGAAAATACAAATGATCCAAAAGCGCGTGACGATCTTGGCTTCATGAAATCCCTTTTTCTGGTAATGGTGATGTAATGGTGCCATCAGGAAGATCCTGCGGCCTTCGCCATACCTCTTTTTAGTGAATTTAAACCAGCCTACCTGCATCATTACGGATACGTTCTCTACCAGGAAAATGCCGCAAAGCACCGGTACCAATAATTCCTTACGGATGATGATGGCAAACACTGCGATGATGCCACCGATTGCCAAACTACCTGTATCGCCCATAAATACCTGGGCCGGATATGAGTTGTACCATAAAAAACCAACGCATGCACCCACAAAGGCACCGGCAAAGATCACCAGCTCGCCCGAGTTGGGTATGTACATAATGTTCAGGTAATCGGCAGTGATGATATTACCTGATACGTAGGCAAGTATAGCCAGCGTAAGGCCGATAATTGCCGATGTACCAGTTGCAAGTCCATCAATACCATCGGTTATATTTGCCCCATTTGATACCGCCGTAATGATGACGATAACAAACACCATAAACACCAGCAGTGCATATTGCTCATACCCTTTACCTAAAAACTTAAGCACCTTACCGTAATCAAACTCGTTGTTTTTGTAGAAAGGCATGGTTGTTTTGGTCGATTTTACATCCTGGGTGTAAACCGGTTTATCGCCACGCATGTGGAAATCAACCGGGGCATCGTACTTAACCGGAAGTTTTACTTCCTGGCGAATGGTAATGGATGTGTTTGAATACATCGTCCACCCGATAATGAGCGCCAAACCTACCTGACCGGTTATTTTAAACTTGCCTGCAAGGCCTTCTTTATTCTTTTTAAATACTTTAATATAATCATCAAGGAAACCTATCAAACCCAACCATACGGTTGTTATCAGCATCATGATCACGTAGATGTTATCCAGTTTAGCAAACAACAAGGTTGGGATAAGTATCCCGAGGATAATGATGATACCGCCCATTGTTGGCGTGCCTGACTTTTGCATCTGGCCCTCTAAGCCAAGGTTGCGTACTGTTTCACCCACCTGTTTAAAACGCAGATAATCGATCAGCCTACGGCCGAAAACCGTTGTTACCAATAACGATACAATTACCGCCATAGCCATACGGAACGTGATATACTGGAACACGCCCGTGCCGGGAATGGTGTAATTCTTGTTCAGGTAGTTAAACAGGTAGTATAGCATTAAACCATGTGTTTAAATTGTTCTTCCAATTCTTCCATATCATCAAAATGGTTTTTTACGCCATTAATCTCCTGATATTTCTCGTGCCCCTTACCGGCTAATAAAATGATATCTCCGGGCTGTGCCAGCATGCAGGCTGTTTTAATAGCCTCTTTTCTATCTGCAATGCTTAGCGTATGACGCTTAAAGGCTGGATCAACACCCTCTTCCATGTCTTTAATGATCTGCGCAGGATCTTCCGTACGTGGATTATCTGAAGTAAGGATCACCTTATCGCTCCATTCGCAGGCTACCTTTGCCATCACCGGGCGTTTGGTTTTGTCCCTGTCTCCGCCGCAACCGATAACGGTTATCACTTTCTCATTACCCTTACGAATGTCGTGGATAGTGCTCAACACATTCTGCACGGCATCAGGCGTATGGGCATAATCTACAATGCCTATTACTTTATTAGGCGCAGTAAAATATTCAAAACGACCTTCGGCACCGGTTAATTTGCTTAAGCTTACCAATACTTTGGCTTTATCCTGCTCTAATAACATAGCCGCTGCATAAACCGCAAGCAGATTGTAAGCATTGAATGTACCTACCAGTTTAAACCACACTTCTTCGTTCTCAATGTTCAGTAACAAGCCGCTGAACTGGTTTTCTATGATACGTGCGCGATAATCTGCCATGCTTTTAAGGCCATAGCTCTTTTTGTGCGCCGCGGTATTTTGCAGCATTACATTACCATTCTTATCGTCGGTATTGGTTAATGCAAAAGCGTTTTTAGGCAGGTTATCAAAGAATGCCTTTTTAGCTTTCAGATAGCTGTCGAAAGTTTTGTGATAGTCTAAATGGTCATGCGTAAGGTTCGAGAATATCGCCCCTGAAAATTTCAAACCCTCGATACGGTGCTGTGCTACTGCATGAGAGCTAACTTCCATAAAGCAGTAGTCGCAACCCTCATCAACCATGTCTGATAATAGCTTATTCAGCGCCCCCGGATCAGGCGTGGTATGCGTTGAAGGAATAATATTACCGTTTATCTGGTGCTCTACCGTTGAAAGCAAACCGCACTTATAACCCATATCGCGGAAAAGCTTATAAAGCAACGTGGCAATAGTAGTTTTACCATTGGTGCCCGTTACCCCAACCAGCTTTAAGTTGGTAGATGGATTCTCATAGAAATTGGCTGCCATGGTGCCCAAAGCTTTTGCTGAGTTGGCAACCATTAAAAAGTCAACCTCTGCTGCGGTATGTGCAGGTAATTCTTCACATACAATGGCAACCGCACCGTCTTTTATAGCATGGTCAATATAGTCGTGGCCGTCTACAGCCGTGCCTTTTACAGCTACAAACATACAGCCCGGTACAACCTTGCGCGAATCAAAAACAATGGCGGTTATCTCTACATCCGCGCTGCCCTGCAGTTCGGTAAAGGCTACTCCTTCTACTATATCGCTCAGGTATCTCATTGCAGTTCAATTAAAATTTTTGATCCTTTAGGTATTGCACTCCCCCCGGTAACAGATTGATTTATTACCGATCCACTTCCCTTTACTGATACTTTGTAGCCGGCATTACCTAATGCAAACAATGCATCGCTTAAACCCATGCCGGTTACATTGGGCACCGTGCCGGTTTTGTATTTGTTATCTTCAAAGCCAATACCGTTGCTGGTATCCACCGAGTTTAAATTTGCTGAAGCATAAAGCGGCTTAAGGCTCAGCTTTTCGTAAACCTTTTTAAGCGCCTTAACATTGCCCTGCTTGTATTTTGGCAAGGTTGTATTGCCCACATATCTTATCGGCGACTGGTTCAGCTCCATATCACCGGCGTACACCTTATCTGCAATTTCCCTGAAAGCCGGCCCTGCCACCGAAGCAGCGTAGTAACCATTTTTAGGGTCATTGATAACAACGATCAATGAATACTTAGGTCTGTCTGCCGGGAAGTAACCACAAAACGATGCCTGGTACTGCTTTTTGGCTTTATAACCTTTGTTAGCATCTGCCACCTGTGCAGTACCGGTTTTACCGGCTATTTTGTAAAGCGGATTGTAAACGTATTCGCGGCCGCTACCTTCCAGCACCACGCCCTCAAGCATCTCGCGCATTTTTTTAAGGGTCACGTCAGAACATATCTTGTCGTTCACTACGCGGGTTTGGAAACGCTCAACCGTATTGCCCAACCTTCTTATCTCCTTAACAAAAACAGGCGTTATCAATTTTCCATCGTTAGCTACGGCGTTGTAAAAGGTGAGCATCTTTAACGGCGTAAGCTGCATCTCGTAACCATATGCCATTTGCGGAAGGGTCATGTTTTTATTCCAGCTGCGGTTGCTTGGGTTTTTAACTACCGGGCGTGCCTCTCCTGGTATCTGCAAATTCATTTTTTCGTTCAGGTGCCAATCATAAAGATGATCTGTAAACTTAGCCTGGTTGTCTCTGTAACTTGTATTTACCAGATAAGCCACCGCGGCATTGGATGATTTTTCAAAAGCCTTTTTAACGGATACCCTGCCGATGCTACCGTGCGAATCTTTAATGGTATGGCCCGGGATAGGATATTCACCGGTGTTAACCATAGTGCTGGTGTCTACCTTATGGTCCTCAATAAGCGCCATGTATGATGCCAGCTTAAAGGTTGAACCGGGATCCTGGTTGCCTGCAATGGCGTAGTTAAATTTCTCTTTAAATGAACCATCGGGCATGCGGGTATAGTTGGCCACCGCCCTTACCTCACCAGTAGCAACTTCCATCAGGATGGCGGTGCCGTGGTCTGCTTTGGTGTATATCAATTGCTTTTGCAAAGCATTCTGCACCAGGTCCTGCATGTTTACATCAATGGTAGATATAATGTCTGCACCATCTTTTGGCGCAACTTCATCGTCATCATTAACCGGCATCCAAACGCCGCCTGCCATACGGCTCTCCAGGCGTTTACCGCTTTCTCCGTTTATATAATCCGCATAGGCACCCTCAAGGCCTACCGGGTTCTTTACGTTCTCATTTTTGTAACCGATGGTACGTGCTGCCAACGCGCGGAATGGCAGAATGCGTTTATTTTGCTGCACGGCGATCAAGCCGCCTTTATTCTTACCCATTTTAAAGATGGGGAAGGTGCGCATCTCTTTCAATTCATTATAAGTAACCCTGCGCCTAACCAATTGGTAGCGCGAGCTATCTTTGCGTGCATCGCGGAACATCCTTGAATACTCGCGTGCCGATTTATCGCCAAAAAATGCAGAAAGCTTTTGTGCAAGCGAATCTACTTTTTCATCAAACAGCTTGTCATCTGCTACGGCCAGCATGTCCATACGCACCTCGTACTCAGGTACCGATGTAGCCAGCAAACTGCCGTCATTAGAAAATATGTTACCCCTCGCCGCTTCAATGTTGCGGTAACGGGTTGACAGGTTGCGGGCCATAGCTTTCCACTTTTCGCCTTGCGTTAACTGCACCCGGCAAAGCTGAAACAAAACAGCGCCTGCAAACAAAAGAATCAACCCAAATGCAAGGTAAACCCTTAATAATATGTTAGTTCTGATACCCATTACTGCGCATCCTCCTTTACTGTTATTTTTTGTGGTGGTTCGTTACTCTCTCTCAGGCCAAGTGTGTCTGCGCGTTTAGCCACTTCGGTAAGTGTGCTTTTAAAAGCCAGATCAGCCTTAGTGCTTTTGTATTCCCAGCTTAGCTCTTTAACTTCCTTACTCACTTTATCCAGCTCGCGTATGTTGTTTTCTGATAAGTGCCTGTTGGCAATGTAGAACATACCCAGCATAGCCAGATATAGTATAAAAGGCAACGCACGGGTGGCATCATCAGTACTGATAACACCTTTGGTAAGGAAACGCGTTAGCAAATTGTCCGGAAGCTCTTTTTTGCGCGGCTTTTCCTCAACAACAAGCTGTTTTGCTGCTTCCTCCTCTTCTTCCAGAATTTCTGTACGTAAACGGTTACTCATCTTTTTACAGCTATTCTAAGTTTTGCACTGCGTGCCCTGTTATTCTCTTTTATCTCTTCTTCGGTGGCGGTTATGGCGCCACGACTTACCGCATCCAGCGGGCGGTTATCATTGCCGTAGATATCTTTCTCCACCTCGCCGCTGAATTTGCCTTTGGCGATGAAATTCTTTACCAACCTGTCTTCCAGCGAGTGGTAAGACATTACCACCAACCGACCGCCAGGGGCTAACACATCTGCTGATTGCTCTAAAAAATCTTTTAAAGCCTCAAGCTCCTGGTTCACCTCTATCCTCAGCGCCTGGAAAACCTGCGCCAGGTATTTGTTTTCTTTACCGCGAGGGATCAAACCATTTATCGCATTCTTTAGGTCTGCTATCGTATTCAGCGGACCGTTTAATCTTGCGGTAACAATGGTTTTTGCCAGCGTTTTGGCATTTTTGATTTCGCCATAAACGCCAAAAATACGGTGCAGATCCGCCTCGCTGTAAGTGTTTACCACTTCTTTAGCACTCAGGTCAGATGCCTGGTTCATGCGCATATCCAGTTCCGCATCAAAACGAATAGAGAAACCGCGATCGGCTTCATCAAACTGGTGCGATGATACACCCAGATCAGCCAGTATCCCATCAACCGGCATAGCATCATGCAAACGCACAAAGTTTTTCAGAAAACGGAAGTTCTGGTCAATAAACTCAAAACGCTCGTCGTCTATCCTGTTGCGCTGCGCATCTTCGTCCTGGTCAAAAGCCAGCAACCTGCCGCCATCGCTCAGGTGTTTCATTATCTCGCGCGAGTGGCCACCACCACCAAAGGTTACGTCCACGTAAGTGCCATTTGGCTTGATATTCAATGCCTCAATACACTCCTGCAGCATAACGGGTACGTGGTAATTACTCATTGCCACCCTTTCCTCTTTTCACCATCACCTCTTCGGCCAGGTCGGCAAAGTTTTCGGGCTCATCGCTCAGCATCTGCTGATGCGCTTTTTTATCCCATATCTCTACCTTATTTAACATACAGGTTAAAACCACTTCGCCGGTAATACCTGCGTACTCCATCAAACCTTTCGGCAGGTTTATCCTACCGGCCGCATCCGACTCTACAGTAGTGGCACCACCGGTAAAATATCTCACAAACTGGTTAACTTTCCTGTCGTATTCGTTAAGTTTGCTCAGCTCATCAAGCTTTTTGTCCCACTCGGTTTTGGTGTAAATAACAAGATACTTTTCGAGGCCGCGGTTGATCACAAGCCCTTCAGTCTCAGCTTCTGGAAGCTGTTTCTTTAGGCCAGCAGGGATCATCATCCGCCCTTTGGCATCAAGTTTACATTCAAATTCTCCGGTTAAATAGGACATTTTAGATTGTCGGCAATTTTTGTAACGTAAAAGTAAAACACTTCTACCACTTTTTACCACCTTTTACCACTTAAAAGTTTTCAACAATTTTTAAGGGGTCTTGTTTTGCTCTAAACGCCGAAAAATCAAACATCAAGCAAGACGGACAACCATGTTGATTGGAGCGTAAATAATTAAGGTTTAACTTCTTACTCACCACTTAGCAGCATTTAAAATCTGCCGGCTGTGCGTTGGTGGTAGAAAATGGGAAACATTAAATGCCTTAATCGCCGGTGGTAATTATTATACTTGCCATTACAAACAACAAGCACTACAATTTCTACCTTTCATGACTAAATTTAAAGGACTTCTATTGTCCGTTATGGCGTTATGCGCTACCGAGAAGAACATGGCTCAAAGCCTCGAAAAAATGCAATGGTTCAATGAACCCGAAAAGTGGGAAATAAAGAACAACGCCTTAATTATGGCAGTAACACCGCAAAGTGATTACTGGCGCATTTCGCATTATGGCTTCACGGTTGATGATGCACCCTTTTATTACACTACCTACGGCGGCGAGTTTGAAGCCAAGGTGAAACTTACCGGTGCCTATAAAGCGCGTTTTGACCAGATGGGTTTAATGGTACGTACCGATCACGAAAATTATATTAAGGCAGGCGTTGAATTTGTTGACGGCAAGTTTAACGTAAGCAGCGTGGTTACCCACCACACCAGCGATTGGGCGGTTACTACCTTAAATAAAGTACCTCCTTTTATTTGGATAAAGATAGTGCGGCGACTGGATGCGGTTGAAGTGTTTTACTCTTTAGATGATGTCAATTACATCATGACTCGTAACGCACCCATCCAGGATAACAAACCCGTAATGGTTGGGCTTATGGCAGCATCGCCAGACGGGCAGGGTTTCGAGGCAAAATTTGAAAACTTTAAGGTTAAGCACCTGCCGGATCAGCGCCGTTTAGAATGGCTTAAGAAAAATGCCAATTAACCGCAAACTATCATCCATCGATCAATCACCATGAGTAACCCAACCGCTGCTACAAGCATTACCGCTACTAAACCGCACTTTGCCGTATTGGATGGATTAAGAGGCGTTGCAGCCATATCCGTTGTGGTGTTCCATTTTATGGAGTTGGTACAGCCTGATTATACCAAAAGCTTTATTGCCCATGCTTACCTGGCTGTCGATTTCTTTTTCTGCCTTTCGGGGTTTGTGATAGCCTATGCTTACGATCAACGACTGGAGAAGTTAGGTATCGGCAATTTTCTAAAAATGCGCCTCATTCGTTTGCATCCACTGGTTATTATCGGTTCGGTGTTGGGGTTGGTTTGCTTTGTATTTGACCCCTGGAGCAACCTCTATCAGAAATATGCCGGTAATCTGCTGCTGATGTTTGTTGCCTCTTGCGTAATGATACCTTACCCGCTTGTACGTGAACGGTACTTTAACCTGTTCCACCTTAACCCGCCTACGTGGTCTCTGTTTTTTGAGTACATAGCCAATATTATTTACGCGCTTGTGCTGGTAAGGATAAAGAAACCGTTGCTTTGGGTGCTTACGATCATTGCTGCAATTGCGCTGTTTTGGGAAGCGCAGGTATCAGGCAACCTAAGCCTGGGGTGGAGCGGCGACACTATGCGCGGCGGATTTGCACGCATGAGTTTTTCCTTTTTAGCCGGAATGCTGGTTTACCGTGCGCAGTGGATCATCAGATCTAAGATCAACTTTGCAGTGATCAGCGTGCTGCTATTTGTAATATTCATTGTTCCGTACAGGGACGGCTTTAATAAATGGTTTGAGCCTGTAAGCGTTGTTTTTTATTTCCCCTTTATATTAGCTCTTGCTGCAGGTATTCAACAAGAAGGCACATCAAAAAAGATCTCCGACTTTTTAGGGGAAATTTCTTATCCTCTATATATGGTTCACTACCCTTTTATTTGGTGGTTTATGAGCTGGGTGGAGGCAAAAAAGCCAACCATGGGTGAGATGACCATTGTTACAGCCGTGGGCACCGTATTATTAATTGGCTTTGCTTACCTTGTGATGAGATTGCTTGATATACCCATCAGGCAGAAACTGAAAATAGCTTTAGTTAAAGAGAATAAGTAATACCCCAACCATGATCATTGTTATCCAATGCGCCGACCGGATCGGTCTTGTAGCGGCTATCTCCTGCCTGATGGCCGACAAAGGGCTTAATATTAATGGCATGCAGGAGTTTGTAGACAACGACGAAGACCTTTTCTTTATGCGCCTGGATGTTGACCAAACTGATGGTGCGGCGGAAATTGAAAAGTACCTGCGACAGATATTACCTGAGGGCGCCATTGTAAAGGTGAATCCAGTACCAGAGAAAAAGATTGTGGTGCTGGTTACGAAAGAGTACCACTGCCTGGCGGATATACTGGTGCGCAACTACTTTAAAACTCTTGGCGCAACCGTGCAGTGCGTTATAGGCAACCATGCTACCCTGCAGGAAATTTGCAACCGTTTTGATGTGCCCTTTTATCAAGTGCAGGCTGGTAACAGTAAGGAAGCTTTTGAAGTTAAGCTTATAGAAACCATCAATCAATACGAATTTGATTACCTGGTGCTGGCAAAGTTTATGCGTATCCTCTCGCCCGATTTTGTGTTACGCTTCCCGATGCGCATCATCAACATTCACCATTCGTTTTTACCGGCATTTGCGGGTGCAAGCCCTTACCGCCAGGCGCACGAGCGGGGTGTTAAACTTATTGGTGCGACGGCCCATTACGTTACCAACGAGCTGGACGAAGGCCCTATCATTGCCCAGCAAATTATCCCTGCTAACCACAGCCACACCGTGCAGGATATGGTAAAGGCGGGCAAAGAAATTGAAACCGCTGTTTTAGCAAAAGCCCTTAAACTGGTTTTTGACGATCGCGTGTTTGTGTATAAAAACAAGACGGTGGTCCTGGAGTGATAAAGCAAGAATTCTCCTTGCTTGTTAAGCTGAAAGCTTAATACATTTAAAGGTCTAAGTTACGCTTCGCTAAACTTAGACCAGCGACCTACCAAATACTTTTCAACGGCTGTATTTCCAAATGCTCTATCTCTAAACCATGGTTAACGATACTTAATTTTGTATAAGGCTTTTTAGGGAAAAATTGCGACGTTAAAACGCTAAGACCTTTATCAGCAAATACTTCTACAGACGATGCATCAACTACCAGTTGCATATCAGTTTCTAAAGTTGTTGTTAGGCGAGGCGCGTATGCGATCTGTGCAAAGCCTTTATCGAATTTGGTTTGCCCGGCTTTGGTGCGATCTATGTAATAACGCGTGGTTTTGGCATCATAACCAACGATCAATTGCTCGCCGCCTGTGTTTGATAATACTACAGAAAAATTGTTTGCAGCTTTGGTATCAAACTTCAACACGTATTGTGCGGGCGTTTGTTTTATCACTGAAAAGATGTTGTTGTTCTTGGCCAACAATTCAGGATCAACCTTAATAGTTTTTGAAACTATTTTTTCTAACTCTTCAACAGGTTCTGATCTTAGGTAAATATCGCCGGCCGTAAGCTGCAGCGATAGCTCGCGCGGGATGGTCATGGCATTTCGCCAAACTTTGGTAGGTGTTTGGTTAGCGTAGCGCCAGTTGCTCATCCAGCCCAAAAATATTTTTCGCTTACCTGTGTTACCCCAGGTAACTCCTGCGTAATCATCGGGACCAAAGTCTATCCACTTGGTATTAGTACTTACGGGTGTGAAGGTTTTACCATCAAAATGGCCCACAAAATATTGCGTAGCCGATCCCTGATTTGGCCCTCCCGGATTGATACTAACCAGCAAAACCCAGTACTCTTTACCATTCAATTTAAGCGGAAACAGATCGGGGCATTCCCAAACGCCACCGTGTGCACCCAAGGTTTGGCCAAACTCACTTTGCTTTGTCCAGTCCTTTAAGTTGGCTGACGAATAAAATGTGATGCGGTCTTTAGTAGCCAGGCTCATTACCCATTTTTTACCTTCTTCGTACCAGAAAACCTTGGGATCTCGAAAATCTTTAATACCAGGGTTTTTAATAACAGGGTTACCTTTATACTTCGTCCAGGTGCGGCCTTCGTCTAAACTGTAGGCTATGCTCTGGTTTTGAAACTTGGAACTTCCGGCTTTTTCTCCCTTTGGATCATGGCTGGTGAATATGGCCACCATAGGCGCTTTGCCGTTTGCACCCAAACCCGATGTGTTATTTTGATCAACCACCGCACTACCGGAGAAAATGTAGCCCAATTTGTCGGGATAAAGTGCGATAGGTTGTTCCGTCCAGTGCACCAGATCGGTACTGGTGGCATGGCCCCAATGCATCGGCCCCCAAATGGTAGCTTTTGGGTAATGCTGGAAAAACAGGTGGTAGGTGCCTTTATAATATACCATGCCGTTCGGGTCGTTCATCCACCATTTTTTTGGGGAAAAGTGCGCCTGCGGGCGGTATGGCTCATGATAAGCCGTAATCTTTTGTGCTTGTGAAATTGTCGCGGCCGCTATAAACAAACTGCCGATGAGTAAGCGCTTTAAGCTCATATTTATACAATTCAGGTTATCAAATAAGGGTTTATTAAGTTACCAATAAACCCCTGAATAACAAGAATTGTATAAAAAAGTTAATCAAAGGCGACATTATCCGGTCCTGATACTTTACTGACATGGCAGTTGCAGCCGCCTGCTATTTTTAACGTTACCGATTTAACCTGACCGGTTTTATTGCTTTTAGCACTTACCCTGATATCATCTCCGGCAGAAGAGTATTCTGCCTTGGTATTGTCATTTGCCAGCAGTACAAAGCCTGCCACATAATCAACGTTAGGTGGCATTGGAGGACGCTGAACAGGCTTATTGGTACGCAGATTTATGACCTCGATATCTGATATAGCAACCGCAGATCCGTCACTATTGGTAAACACGATGCCTACAGACGCAAATTCGTCAGTACAAACCTGGGCGGCGCAGCCTCCTTTGTTCTTTTTACAGGCGCTTAATCCACAAACGAGTACAAGTAATAACGTACATAATCTTTTCATAATCATTTTGGTTTTGGTTTATATGATTACGCACGTTGATCGGTTAACGCTACAAAAAAAGCGGCTCTCGCCGCTTTTAATTATTTGGTGCTTTTTAGTTGCTGCACTTCCTGCTTTAGCTGTTCTATCTGGGCTTGCTGCTCCTGCATGGCGCCTACCAAAAGTGGTACAAGTTTTTGCAGATCAACCTCAGGGGTGGTTACCGCGCGCTGGTTTCCTTTACCTGCCGGGTACCAGCTATTTTTAGCACCAACTACTGATGGAAGCACCTGCTTAACATCTGCAGCTATGAATCCGTATTGCGTACCACCAGGCAAATGTAACTGCTTAAACTGCTGCTGGTCATAACTGTAACTGATAGGCTTTAGCTGCGCTATATAATTAAGCGAATTGGTTAAAGGCATGGTGCTGGTTTTAATTTCTTTATCGCTGATGGTTTGTGCTGATGCTTTGATACCAAAACCAACTAAAATCAACATAAATGATAATATGAATTGAACACGAATTTTCATGATATAAATTTTAAGTAAATAAATGATTGTGCCGCAAAGCGGCTTAAAAAGACAGATAGTATTATATCACGAAATCGGGCGGCGGTGTTGGAACGGGAGATATCCAACCCAAGTGGGGCACAAAAGCTTCTGTGGAATAATTATAAGTTTGTACATGTAAAGCAACAGACGGCAAAGTACAAAAAGCCTCCACAGCCAGTATCTCCTTCAAGTTCACTTCACGATCGCTGCGCTCGGTCGCGTCATCATCAGCCAGTGCGCTTTTTTGGACATGCGTTATGCTAGCTTTTACGATCATCCTGATCATAGAGATGCCAGTGCTCTCTAACAAAGAGAAAAGGCAGATAAAAACAACCAGATATTTAAATTGATTTAAACGCATAGCGAAATACTATGCAAACATAACAAATTTCACAACCTTAAGGTTTACTTTATTACTATTTTATCCGGGCCTGATAATTTTTCTACGTGGCAATTACAACCGCCGGAGATTTTGAAGATGCTTTCTACACGCTTGGTGCCGTACATGGCTGTCACTCTGATGTCGTCCCCTTCGGAGGATAATTCCTTGCGGTTAGAGTCGGTAACAATGGTATAATGCATAGGTGAGAAACCCGGATCAATGATACCCTTAGGCTCTATATATTTTTTTGTGCGGAGATTATACACTTTAAGATCGGTTACGCTAATAGATTTTCCATTTGCATCAACAAACTGGGTACCTACGGAAGCAAATATTTCTGTACAGATCTGGTTTGTGGGACATCCGCTGTTAACGCTTTTACTACATGATGTAGCAAAGAGTAGTATGGGTAATACAAATAAGCAAAGCTTTTTCATAGCTTATAGTATCTGGTTAAACTCCAGCCGCTCGCCATCAGGGCCGGTGATGTTAAAGAATTTACAGCCATTTTTCCAGAACTGCAAAAAAACGGGCTCAGGCTCTATAATGGTAAAACCAGATTCTTTGATCTCCTTAAAGGCTACGTCAATATCAGGCACGTTGAATGCCACATGGTCGATATGGCCATTGCCCCGGCCACGTATCTCATTAAGATCAGGCTCGGGTAATTGATAAAGCTCTATCAGCATATCTCCGCGCTTCATCATTACACAAGAGCCCGGATGCCCTTTGTGCATAAAACCCGCCAGCATTGCGCGTTTAAAACCCAACCGTTCATAAAACGTTTGTGAGTCTCCGATATTGGTAACCGGTATGCCAATGTGCTGTATGGCTGTTATGTTAACAATATTTATCATAATCCTTTAAATGAAAAAGGTGTTTATTTGTTTGATTATCATCAGTTCAACCTATTCTTACAGGTTGTTGGTATTATCCTATCCATTAATGCTTTGCAAGCTATTCAACAGATATAATCTGTAACTAACGCAAAATCTCCGGTTATTACTTACAACACCCTCACCTTTAAATAGCTTGGGGCTGTCTTTGAACTATAAACGCGGTGTGTTGCTTTCTTAAAGTCAGTGTCCTTGGCTTTCATTATATCCTGAAACTGCTGCGTATTTCTGTCAATAAGCGGGAACCATGTGCTTTGGATCTGCACCATAATGCGGTGCCCTTTTTTAAAGGTATGCAGCACATCCTGCAGTTCAAAGTTTACAGGTGTTATCTTGCCAGGCACAAATGCCTCTGGCTTGCTAAAGCTGTTGCGGAATTTGCCACGCATAGCCTCGCTGCGTACCATTTGCTCGTAGCCGGCCATGTTAACGCCTTTTTTGGTGAACTTATTAGCTGATGCAGTATCTGGGTAAACGTCCAGTACCTTCACTATCCAATCGGCATCAGTCCCTGTGGTGCTCACCTTTAGGTTTGCCCAAATGTTACCTGCTAAAGTGATATCCTTATCCAATACATCGGTTTGGTAGGTTAACACATCCGGTCGTTTTTCCGCAAAGCGCTGGTCGGCGGTCATATACTCGCGGGTCATGTCAAAATCTATCCCATCGATAAAAGGCACCGGGTTCATCGGGTCTGAAACAAACTCTTTATAATCGTTCCTGGTGGTTGTTGGCGCGGTAAAGGAAAGTTTACCGCCCGGTAAAAGGTATAGGTTCTTTTCCTGCGCTTCCACAGGTGGCCATTGCTTGTAACTTTTCCATTGGTTTACGCCGGTTTCAAATGTATTAACCTTAGCAACATCCATAGGTGTACCTTTCAGATAATGACTAAAGAACGCAAACTCAATTTTTTCGCGGTACATCGGCCCGGTGGGTCCGCCGAAGCTTACATCGCCCAGATGATCACCGTTACCGCGTGCCCAACCGCCATGCACCCACGGCCCCATGGCAAAGTAAACCGGTGTTGCAGGGTTATTTTTTACTAAAACTTTATAGGTATTGATCGCTCCGTATAGGTCTTCGGCATCGTACCAGCCACCTGTTACCAGGGTAGGCGTTTTGATATCATGCAGGTGCAGCAAAACGTTGCGGTCTTTCCAATGCTGGTCGTAGTTAGGATGGTCCATCATCTCGTTCCACAAGCGGATAGTATCTTTATAATACTTTACGTTAGAGTTGCGCATGCTGCCCATATCCATAAAGAACTTGTAACCATCGTTAGTGCCCGGATCAAAGCCCTTTGCCCTGCGTTGGGTAGGTTTGTCATCCTGTCGATTGGTAAAACCCGGATAAAAGCCAAAGTTTGCCACCAGCATAAAAGCTCCGTTATGGAAAGCATCATCGCGATACAAGTCGGCAATTGGTGCCTGAGGCGATACAGCAGCCAAAGCCGGGTGACGGCTTAACAAAGCGGTTGTGCTGTAAAAGCCCGGATAGGATATGCCCCATACCCCTACTTTGCCATTGTTATTCGGCAAGTTTTTGATAAGCCAGTCAATGGTATCATAGGTATCGGTACCCTCATCAACATCTTTGTTGGTTTTGTGCTGTTCCAGTTCGGGGGTCATTTCCTCGTAAATACCCTCGCTCATCCAGCGGCCGCGTACATCCTGGTAAACAAAAATGTAACCGTCATGCACAAAAAGCGATGATGGGCCTAAACTGCCCTTGTATTTATCGGCCCCGTAAGGGCCAACACTATAGGGCGTTCTATCCATCATAACAGGATATTTTTTAGCCTGATCTTTAGGCACATAAACCGAGGTGAACAACTTTTTGCCATCTCGCATCGGTATCTGGTACTCGTACTTGGTGTAGTTGTCTTTGATGTAAGCAGCATCATTTTGCGCAAAGCTGTTGAACGCCAAAAGCACAAAGCTTAAAGCGATAACGAGGGATCTTTTCATACGGTGAATATCAGCAAATTTCCATCTTAACACAACAACAATCAACTTTATCGCTCGCACTCCAATTTTCTCTAAGGTTAACGAAACCCCGCCGTGGTTAAATACGTTAGAGTAATTATAAACCAAACAAACCATTTAATCAGGTTCTCCTTTTCTGCTTTTCTAAACGGCAATTAAAGCCGAATGCTTTTGCTATTCATTTATTTTTATTGAAGGATGACCTGTTCTGCATTTGCCATTTTATAAACCAATAGTAATAGTTATGAGAACAGTTTTTAAATCACAGTTAAGCAAAACTCTTGTTACACTCCTCAGTCTGCCGCTGATTTTTACGGCTTGCCGAAAAGACGTTACTACACAACCAACACCTGCTGAAACACCGAAAAGCAGCAGCCGGTTAAGTACTGATGCCATTGGCGTTACGGGGCCAAAAGGAGTTTGTTATGTTGAGGTGAACAATAACGACATTCGCAATGTAGGCAGTTACAAATTATCTACCGGCCACCAATTGTTTGATATTGCCATCATATTTGCAGCTAACATCAATTACGATACAAGCATCCAAAAAGCCGTGCTTTACTTTAACCCGCAAGTGAGCAATGTTTTAAACAACAAGGCAACTTATATACAAACGCTGCAGGCTAAGGGTATCAAAGTGCTGTTATCTATCCTCGGCAACCACCAGGGTGCCGGTATCTCTAATTTTCCTAACCAGGCTGCTGCGCAGGCATTTGCACAGCAATTGAGCGATGCCGTTAATACTTACGGACTTGACGGTATTGATTTTGACGATGAATACGCTGATTACGGCACAAACGGAACAGGCCAGCCAAACTCAAGTTCGTTTGTTTACCTGGTAAGTGCATTGCGCCAGTTAATGCCTAACAAGATCATCTCTTTCTACTTTTACGGTCCTGCTGCATCACGGTTAAGCTACAACGGCGTTACCGTAGGTTCAAAGGTAAATTACAGCTGGAATGCAGTTTACGGCACCTATTCGGCACCAAATGTGCCCGGCCTTGCCAAAAGTAACCTCGGCCCGGCAGCTATCGACATACAATCGACGAGTTCATCTACTGCTGCATCTTTGGCTACCCGCACGGTTAGTAATGCCTATGGTATTTATTTGTATTACAACCTGCCTAATACGGATGTGCATACATATTTAAGCAGTATATCAAATGCGCTTTACGGCAAATCAACTACTTATAATCCGTAATAAAACGGAGAGATAATAAAAGCAGAAAGGCAACCAAATTGGTTGCCTTTCTTTATATAAACAAATTCGTTCTTATTCGTTAATTGCTTTAACACCCGGAAGTTCTTTACCCTCCATGTACTCTAACAATGCACCACCGCCTGTTGATACGTAGCTAACATCACCTATCATATCAAACTTAGCGACAGCAGCAGCTGAGTCGCCGCCACCTATCAGAGAGAAAGCACCGTTATCGGTTGCTTTGGCCACTGCATCAGCAATTGCTTTGGTACCTGCCATAAAGTTATCCATCTCAAAAACACCCATAGGGCCGTTCCAAAGGATAGTTTTTGATTCTTCAACAGTTTTGCTGAACAATTTAATGGTTTCAGGGCCAATATCCAGACCCATCCAGTTGTCAGGTATCTCGCCGGTTTTAGCAACATCGCGGTTAGCGTCGTTGGCAAATTTATCGGCAATAACGTTATCAACCGGTAACAGCAGGTTAACGCCTTTTTCCTTTGCTTTTTGCTTAAGGCTAAGGGCAAGCTCAAGCTTATCGGCCTCTAACAACGATGTGCCAATGTTACCGCCATCTGCTTTGGCAAAGGTATAAGCCATACCACCACCAATGATCAGGTTATCAACCTTATCAAGCAAACGTTCGATCAATTGGATCTTATCAGAAACCTTTGATCCGCCCATAATGGCAGTGAAAGGCTTTGCAGCACCGTTCAAGATCTTTTCAGCATTATTCAGTTCAGCCGCCATCAGGTAACCGAATACCTTTGCATCCGGGAAAAATTGCGCTATAACTGCAGTTGAAGCATGTGCACGGTGCGCTGTACCAAATGCATCGTTAACGTAGATATCGCCAAGCTTAGATAACTTTTCTGCAAAAGCTACATCGCCTTTTTCTTCTTCTTTGTAAAAACGAAGGTTTTCTAATAATAAAACTTCGCCTTTTTCAATCTCTTTTGATTTTTGTACAGCTTCCTCGCCTATGCAATCATTGGCAAATTCTACTTGCTGACCAAGCAGATCAGACAGGTGCGGAACCACGTGCTTTAAGCTATATTTTTCGGTCGGGCCATCTTTTGGTCTGCCCAGGTGCGACATCAGGATAACTGCACCACCATCCTTAAGAATTTTTTTGATGGTAGGCAGGGCCGCTGTCATGCGGTTATCGTCGGTGATGTTATAATTCTCATCCAACGGAACGTTAAAGTCCACACGAATGAGGGCACGTTTACCATTGAAACTTATCTGATCAATTGTCTTCATTTAAATAATATATAATTGATGTAACGGCGCAAAATGCCGAAATTTATTCTAATGAGCAACGCCAAAGTAAAAAAGGTGTTTGTATTTTATCAAAATTTCACCTTATCTTAACATACATCACATGGTGCGGACCAATGCCCGATATGTCAAATTCAGGCGAAACGATCTCGAATCCTACGCTTAGGTAAAATGGCACCGCCCTTTTACGCGCATTGCACCACATGTAGTTAACCTGCCGGCCGCGCAGATAAGTAATAGCAAAATTAACCAGCATGGCGCCGTAACCCTTCCCCCTGTATTTTTCAAGCGTGGCCATGCCTCTTAACTGATAAGCGCTGCCCTGGAAATCTTTATAGCTTTGCTCATGAAAGGATGCAATGCATGCCATCTCTTCCTCTACAAAATAAGCAAGATGAAAGCTACTCTCCTTTTCATCATTCACAAACCGGCACTCATCAAGCGTTAACTTACCTTCTCTTAAAACTTCGTTGCGGATAGGCAGTACCTCTTCGGCTGTGATAAACTTAATCATGCTTGCTCAGGCTTATTTTTTCAACCAGATCTGCCAGGCGGCTGGAGTACCCCATCTCGTTATCATACCAGCCTACTACTTTAACTAAACCGCCTACAATAGAGGTAAGCTGAGCATCAAAAATGCAGCTGTGCGGATTATCTAAAATATCAACAGACACAATTGGGTCTTCCGTATATTCTAAAACATTTTTCATTGGGCCATCGGCAGCAGCTTTAAAGGCATTATTGATCTCTTCAACGGTTGGCAAATGAGCCAGGCTGCAGGTAAAATCGGTAAGTGAGCCATTTAAAACCGGAACCCTGATACCCGCCCCTCCCAGTTTACCCTCAAGATGCGGGAATATATTAGTAATGGCCTTAGCCGCCCCGGTTGTTGTTGGAATGATAGATGATGATGCCGCACGAGCCCTGCGGAGATCTTTATGCGGGGCGTCGTGCAGGTTTTGGTCGCCTGTCATGGAGTGTACCGTTGTAATATAACCATCCTTTATATGCCAGTTGTCATCCAATATTTTCACCATGGCTGCTACATTGTTGGTAGTGCAGGATGCATTTGACAATATAGGTGCGTGAATATCAACCGTATCATCATTTACACCTAATACAACCGTAGGTATGGCTTTATCTGCCGACGGAGCAGAAATAATAACCTGCTTGGCACCGGCTGCAAGATGTTTTTGGGCACCTTCAAGAGAAGTGTATTTGCCTGTTGATTCGATAACCAGGTCTATGCCCATATAGGCCCAGGGCAATAATGAGGGATCAGCCTGCCGCAGTACTTTGATGCTTTGTCCGTTAACAATCATGGCATCACCGCTTACGCTAACCGTACCCTTAAAGCCTCGGTGGACAGAGTCGTATTTAAATAGATGGGCAAGTGTAGCGGTGTCAGTAAGATCATTAATGGCAACAACCTCAACGCCTTGCTTATTCAATATAGTTCTCAGAAAAATTCGGCCAATGCGGCCAAATCCATTTATCGCGATCCTCATTCAGTAACAAATTAGGATGCAAATTTACTTAAATAAAAAAAGCCCCGCCGGGTTATATGAACAAGTTACGCAGCGATAACTTTTCGCGCTGGCGGTTACGCAAAGCAAAGGTTACCATCCAATTACAAAACATAGATAGTGCTACAATGATCATCATCAACGTAAAATTGCCCAGATAGGAAAAGAAGTAGGCAATAAATATCAGCCCAATGTTAACTATGGCTAATAATAACACGGTTTGCAGGTGGGTAAAACCTAACCCCAGTATGCGGTGATGGATATGATTACGGTCTGCCAGAAATGGAGATTTGCCTGTAAAAACCCGGAGTACAAACACTCTCAAAGTATCAAAGATTGGCCCTATTAAAATAGCAAAGGTTAACGCCGGTGCCGAAATGATAGCTGGCGCTGCGCCTGTTGCAGTGAACCTGTTAAGCTCCACCAGCTTTACCGCAAGTATGGCAGATATCAACCCGATGAGCAACGAACCGGCATCGCCCATAAAAATTTTAGCAGGTGTTAAATTGTATCGTAAAAATCCTAACACTGCACCAACAATGGCCAATGCAACCGTTGCAAGCTCATAATGCCCCATGTAAATAAATAGTGCAGCAAAGGTTCCGTTAACGATGATACAGGTTGTACCGGCAAGGCCATCTATACCGTCTATCAGGTTGAAGGCATTGATAATAAGGATGATGAAAAGCGATGACAACACAGCACTTACCAGATAGGGTATTTCATGATAGCCAAATACACCATACATGCTTGTAAACCTTATTTTACCAACGGTAACCAGCAATATTGCCACAACCAACTGTATCAAAAACTTAGTACTTGGATTAACGCCCGAAAGATCGTCCTTGATACCCATAATAAAAAGCACAATACTGGCCGCCAGTATGTAGCTTACAGGTATACTTTTATCAACTATGCTGAATAATAGCAGCGTAATAGTAAAACTTACAAAGATAGCCACGCCTCCTAAGCGTGGGATGCCATGGTCATGCTGTTTACGAAAGTGGCCAACATCGTCATATAAATGGCGAGTACGGGCAACGTGTAAAATTGACGGGATTGCCAATAACGTTATCAGGACAGAAAACGTAGCAATAAATAAGTAGTAAACAAAGTAGTAAGTACCTAGATACTCTTGCATTAGATAAATTATTAGGGGTATTATCTTCTCGCAAATCTACTTTATTGTATTCGGATTAAAAAAATTGTTTTATTTTTCTTAAAGGTTTGAGCAACAACGCCATAGGTGGAAAAATAATCCTGTTTTTATACATAGCTTTAAAATCATAGGCCAGAGCCTTTAATCGGTTGCCCATACTGCTGTTACTTACACCCCCCGTCATCATTTTAACCATAACAACCGGTATGTAGTGAACAGCAAGTTTATATTTATGTATAAATCTTGTCATCAGTTCATAATCTGCTGCAGATCCATATGCTAAACTATAATTACCCAGATTTTCAAATAACTCCCTTTTACAGTAAAATGTAGGGTGCGGGGGCATCCAACCGAAATTGAATGAACCTTTCTTGTATTTGCCGCTGCGCCACTTACGGATTATTTTACCGGTGCCATCAAGGTAATCAAGGTCACCGTACACAATATACGGGTGGTGGATAGAAAAGGTTTCATACACAACAGTTAAAATATTTTCATTCGAAAGAAAATCATCAGCGTTAAGCGCGCCTACAATTTCTCCTGATGATAATTTTAAACCTTTATTTAAAGCATCGTATATTCCTTGGTCTTTTTCTGAAACACTTATGGCAATGTGCTCGTAAAACTTTGATATAATATCGACAGTACCGTCTGTTGAGCCTCCATCGATAATTATATATTCAACGTTAGGATAATTTTGGTTTATTACAGACCTTATGCAACGCTCTATGGTGTTAACAGCGTTATAACAAACGGTTATGATTGATATTTTAGGATATTCCAAGCTTAAGGGCCGCTTTAATAAGCGCAAATTATGTATTTTTGAAAGCGCTGCCTAATTTAATTGACAACATTAAGCGGTTATATATATGCGTTTTTTACACCCCTTATTAATTGTAGCATTTGTTGTTATTGCTACTTCCTGCTCTTACAAACAAAACCAGCTTTTATTTCAAAACAGGGTTTCGGCATTAACTGATACCGCACAACAAGCGCCGGTTACGCCTTACCGCATACAACCGCAGGATGCCTTGCAGATACGCAACCTTCAAAACTTGAAATATATTGTTGATGAAGTTCCTATGTCTTCAGGAAATGGAGGAACATCTGCTGGTGGCAACATTGCAGGCAGCGGGCAAACCTACCAGGTTGAGGATGATGGAACCATAACATTACCGGCTATAGGCCATGTGCAGGTGGCTGGCCTAACACGTACCCAGGCAGCCAAAATGATTGAAGACCTGTACCGAAAAAATTTACTAAAAGACCCGCTTATTGAACTTAAAGTAACAAATTTAAAGGTTACCCTTTTAGGCGAGGTTAAATCACCGGGTAATATCCCGCTGCTAAAAGATAATACAACACTGGTTGAGATAATTGGCCAGGCAGGCGGATTAACGCCAGCAGCAAGCGAAAAAGATGTAAAGATCATACGTGGCAAAGGGAAAGGGCAAAAAGTTCACCTCATAGACCTAAGCGATTTAAACTCGATATCAGACCCTCGCACGGTTATGCAAAACGGCGACATTATTTACGTAGCGCAAAACAAACGGGCTATACGTACGGAAAACCTGCAAAATTTTAACACATGGGCACAACCCGCTTTATTATTGCTTAATACAGCATTGATCATATTTACACTATCAAGGCAATAATGAAAGATACTGCGGGTGAAGGCGGCCTGAAATGGTATCCGGTTTACACAAACCCACGTGCCGAAAAAAAAGCATTCGCCGCCTTGATTGCCAAGGGGATCGAGGCTTATTTGCCCCTCCAGCGTAAACTAAAACAATGGAGCGACAGGAAAAAATGGGTGGAAGAGCCTTTGATAACCTCTTACCTTTTTGTACGTATACCTGCAAACAGCCAGGCAGAAGTATTAATGACCAAGGGTATAGCCCGCTTTGTGTACTTCTCCGGTAAGGTGGCTACTATGCCAGATAATCAGATAGAAGAGCTTAAACTTTTAATGGCAAGCTCGCTGGAAATGGAAGTGACTGAAGAAGACCTGCAGCCGGGCGAAAAAATAACCATTAAGGGCGGACCGCTTAAAGGCATAACGGGCGAAATTGTTGCCCATCGTTCGCAAAAGCAATTATTGGTACGACTTGAAAGCATGGGACAATCCATCTTGGTAAATGCTCCCGCTGCTTTGATAAACAGGTTTTGACAACCTGATAGATAGCTTTGTTATTGATAAGTCTCGCCAAAAATGTGACTTACGGAGCGAAGCTGTGTTCAACCCCTAAGATATGTGCAGGATAGCAGGGCTGGTAAATCCCCTAAGTACCGGAACCGAAAAATACAAGGTTAAAGCTATGTGCGATGCTCTACGGCATGGCGGCCCCGATGATGAGGGTATCTATGCAAGTAATGATGGCGGTGTCATCTTTGGCCATCGCAGGCTATCTATTATTGACCTCAGCGCCAACGGTCATCAACCTATGAGTGATACTCATGACAGGGCAGTTATCACGTTCAATGGAGAGATTTATAATTACATCGATCTAAAACAAGAGTTGCTTACTGCAGGTGCAACATTTAAAACCAACAGTGACACCGAAGTAATATTGCAGGCCTATCTTAAGTGGAACACCTCGGCTTTTGGGAAATTAAGGGGAATGTTCGCTTTTGCATTACATGATGTGATAAGCGGTGATGTTTATCTCGTAAGAGACACAGCCGGTATAAAACCTTTGTATTATCATATCGAAGATAAGCAATTGGCATTCGCTTCGGAAGTGAAGGCTTTTAAAGCGGGCGACATTGCTCATGCAAATAATCATAACTGGCCGGTATATCTGTTGGCTTATGGGCATTTGCCGGAGCCGTATACAACCTTACAAAACGTTTACAGCTTACCTAACGGACATTACCTGCATTGGCAGCAAAGTGGAGCCTATAGTATTAAAGGTTATACCACCGATAAAAGTTATAATCGGGTGAACGATAAAGAAGAAGCAAAAAATGGTATCAATGCTACTTTCAGAAGTGCCATAAAGCGCCAACTGATAGCTGACGCGCCTATTGGCGTATTCCTCAGTGGTGGGGTAGATTCAAGTCTTATTACCTTACTTGCCGCTAAGGAAGTGGAACAGCTTAAAACAGTCTCCATCTTTTTTAACGAAAAGCAATACGATGAGCGCGCTTACCAGCAAGCAGTTTTAGATAAAACTAAAGGTGATAACTTTACCTACCTGGTAAAGCAGGAAGAGTTTGAACAAAACTTTGCAGCGATCGTAAAGGCTATGGACATGCCAACCACTGATGGCATCAATAGCTGGTTCATTAGCAAATATGCAAGGGAAGCAGGTTTAAAAACAGTATTATCCGGCATTGGTGGCGATGAGCTTTTTGGCGGTTACCCATCGTTTGATAGGATCAAATACCTCTCATATTTAAGAAAAATCCCTGCGGGTATAATGCAACTGTTCAATTTAGCAGGGTCACCTGGATTGAAGCGGCTATCTTACCTTTCGCTCGAAGGTGATAATGCTGATTATCTTGCACTTAGGGGACTATTCTCACTGAACGAGATACCCCGGTTATTGAATGCGGACCAAAAAGAAATTGAAGACATTTTAGCCTGTGAAGGAAATAGCGAAAATTTACCTTACGATAAACTTAAAGCCGCCAAGCTGGAAACAGGGCTTTACATGCAAAATCAATTACTGCGCGATACGGATATGATGAGCATGCAACACGGCCTTGAGGTTAGGGTGCCGTTCCTTGATGAGGATTTCGCTGCTTACGTAGAGTCGATCGATCCGCATGTTAGGTTCGCAGATGGTAATAAGCAGCTCCTGATAAATAGCTTTAATAACCTGTTACCGGCTGCCGTTTGGCAAAGGCCAAAAATGGGCTTTACCTTCCCTTTACAAAAATGGATGGCAGCAAATAAAAATATTTGCAACACTGATAATTATAATAGCAGCTTCGCCAAGAAAAAAATCGCTGATTTTAAAGCGGGAAAGCTGCATTGGGCAAGAGCCTTCGCCTTATATCACACACAAAAACATGTCTAAAAAGATAGTTCTCTTTTCTTTACAGACTTTTAGCGATACCGGCGGTATTCAAAAAATGACCCGCACCCTATCGCATTCATTACATAATATTTGCAGCCGGAAGCATTGGGATTTTAAATTCGTGTCGTTGTACGATAAGGATGCTGATCTGATGGATCAGTATATCCCCGCAGGCAGTTTTAAGGGCTTTGCCCGAAAGAAGATCAGGTTTATGCTTCAAGGCGTGTTATTCGCCGAAAAACCTGACGTTGTGATATTAAGCCATATAAATCTGGCTGCTGTCGGCGTTTTAATAAAGTTTTTTAGTCCTAAAACAAAGATCTGGCTTGTAGCACATGGCATTGAAATGTGGTGCCCTTTATCTCCGTTAAAGCGGAAATTATTGGAAAAAAGTGATAAGATATTGTGCGTAAGCAGATTCACCCTTTCGCAAATAACAAACCGCCACCATTTAACAACGGATAAATGTGAAGTACTGAATAATGTGCTTGATCCTTTTATGCAACTGCCAGCAGATTTAGTTAAACCAGATTATTTGTTGCATCGCTATGGTATAAAAGAAACCGATCAGGTTATATTAAGCCTTACACGCCTCTCGTCATTTGAACAATACAAAGGGCATGAAAAGGTAATTAAAGCCGTTGCTAAGCTGAAAGAAAAATATCAAAATCTTAAATACATATTAGCCGGCAGATACGATGAACTGGAAGAAGAAAGGATCAAACAGCTTGCTTTAAAATATAACATCCAGGACCGGGTAATACTTACAGGCTTTATTGACGACAAAGAAATATCTGATCATTTCTTAATTGCAGATCTGTTTGTACTGCCAAGCAAAAAAGAAGGTTTTGGGATCGTGTTTATTGAAGCACTTGCTTGCGGATTACCGGTTATTTGCGGCAACGCAGACGGAAGCGTTGATGCTGTAAGGGACGGCGAACTTGGAATAGCTATCGACCCGGACAATGAGAAAGAACTGGAGCATGCTATTGCAGATTATCTGGACAAACCGCTTACCAATGCTAAACGAAGGGATCTGCAGCAAGAATGTCTTACACACTTTAACGAAAGAAATTACAGTAAGAAAATTGAAAGTATGTTGAGCAATGACTGATATTGAAAACGAACATTGGGACACCATAATTGAACCTCGCGGCAGCCTTCTTGATCTTAAGCTCAAAGATGTCTGGCAATACCGAGACCTGCTGGTGCTGCTTGTCCGCCGCGACTTTGTAGCATTCTACAAGCAGACCATATTAGGCCCCATTTGGTTTTTTATACAGCCGGTTATCACAGTTGTTTTTTACACATTCGTTTTCGGGAATCTTGCTGGCATACCAACAGATGGTGTTCCTAAACCTCTTTTTTACCTGGCTGGTACTATCCTCTGGAATTACTTTGCAGATTGCCTCACCAAAACATCAACCGTATTCAAAGATAATTCTGCTTTGATGAGCAAAGTTTATTTCCCGCGTCTGATAATGCCACTAAGTGTTGTAGCATCAAACCTCATACGTTTTGCAGTGCAGTTGGTGTTATTCATCGCCGTTGCAGTATTCTATTTTATAAAAGGTGCAAATATCGAAGTAAATATCTACGCGTTGCTTTTCCCTTTCCTGGTGGTATTAATTGCCGCACAAGGGCTGGGGTTAGGGATGATCATTTCAGCAGTAACCACAAAATATCGAGACCTTGCGTTTGTAGTAACCTTTGGTGTGCCATTGTTAATGTACGCTACTACAGTTATTTACCCGTTATCGGAAGCAGAGGCAAAATTTCCACGTTATAGTTGGGTAATTAAATATAACCCGATAACAACGATCATAGAAACCTTCAGATACGGTTTACTTGGGAAGGGCAGTTTTGACATCGGTCTGCTGGCCTATTGTACAATAGCTACCGTTATTACATTGTTAGTAGGAGTAATAATTTATAACAAGGTTGAGAAAAACTTTGTTGATACGATATAAAAAAACATTGAAAATACTGCACGTAACCGCATCTTACAAACCGGCGTATATCTATGGCGGCCCTATCATGTCGGTAAGTGCGCTTTGCGAGGCATTGGTCGAAAACGGTATCAACGTTGAAGTTTTAACTACAACAGCGAATGGAAGCCAGGAATTATCGGTAAAACCTGGGACGCCAGAAATGGTAAATGGCGTGCCGGTTACATACTTTAAACGCATCACTAAAGATCATACTCACTTTTCACCTTCTCTGTTAAAAAACCTGCGTGCAAAGGTTAAAGATTATGACGTAATCCACATCCATGCCTGGTGGAATCTGGTCTCGGTATTTGCAGCACTTATAGCTACAAGAAATAATGTGCCGGTTATATTATCACCGCGAGGAACTTTAAGCTATTATAGTTTTTTAAATCGAAATAGCTTTAAAAAGAGGCTAATACATCATCTCCTCGGCAAAAAGTTGCTTCGCAACTGTCACATTCACGCCACGGCCCAAAGTGAAGCTTTTGCCGTAAACAAACTCATAAAGCCGCTAAGCAGTACGGTTATTCCTAACTTTGTGAAACTGCCCTGTCAGCTGACTTTTAAACGAACCTTCGATGAAGCATCGCCCATTAAACTTCTGTTTTTCTCTCGTATCGAAGAAAAAAAAGGATTGGATCTACTGCTAAAGGCACTTCCCAAGCTAAATTTTCAATTTAGTTTAACCATCGCTGGCACCGGCGATCCAGAGTACATCAAATCCCTTAAAAGTCTTATTTCCGACAACAATATTGGCCAACAAATAAGCTGGCTTGGTTTTGTTACTGATGATAAGTTTGATGTGTTAAATGATCATGATTTGTTAATCCTCCCTTCGTATGACGAGAATTTTGGTAACGTGGTCATTGAAAGTTTAAGCGTTGGCACACCTGTGTTGATAAGCGACAAGGTTGGCTTAGCGGATTATGTTGCAGACAAGGATATGGGATGGATATTCAAGATTAACACCGACAATTTAAGCGATAAGCTTAACGATATATGTGCTTTGTATAAAAGTAAGTTTGACGTTATCAGTTCCAAAGCTCCTGATATTATCAGAGATGATTTCAATATTGATAAGCTGGTATCTGAATATCTAAGTATGTACAATAACATAGCAACGGCACCTGTAATTCAAGAAATAGCATAATAACTTTGGCTGAAAGTTTAGACATTATCATACTAACCTATAACGAGGAAAAAAACATTGAGGCTTGCCTTAAAAGCACGTTGCCTCTTAATTCCAACATCTATATCGTAGACTCCGGCTCAACAGATAACACGCTGGCGATTTGCAGGAAATTTACAGGCAATATTTTTGATCACCCGTTTGAAAACTATGCGGCACAGCGTAACTGGGCGCTTGCTAACCTGCCTTTGCAAGGCACCTGGATATTTAATGTTGATGCAGACCACCGCATAAGCGAGGAACTTGCACTCGAGCTAAATGCTATTTTATCTACCCAAACCGATGCCGATCTGAATGGTTTTCTAATAAGCCGCCGCACCATTTTTATGGATAAGTGGATAAAGCACGGCGGCCATTACCCTACCTACCATGCAAACATGTTTAGGCGTGGATACGGGAGCTGCGAGGATAAACTCTACGACCAGCATTTCCTCGTAAATGGCAGAACAAAGATCTTAAAGGGCGATATCATCGACATTATTACCGATTCTATAAACACTTTTGTAACACGGCATAACCATTGGGCCACACTCGAAGCACAGTATCAGTTTGCCAAAAAAAATAAACCGGATAGCACTGAACTGATACAACCAAAGTTTTGGGGTAATCCCATGCAACGCAGGCGGTATCTAAAAAACAAGTATGAGTCGTTTCCTTTATTTGTTAGGCCGGTAATTTATTTTTTGATCAGGTATTTTATAAAGCTTGGGTTTTTAGACGGTAAAACCGGTTTTGTTTTTCATTTTTTACAGGGTTTTTGGTTCAGGATGATGATCGATATCAAGGTGTATGAATTACAAAAAATAAATAGCAAACCTTACGAATTAAAGGCTTGACGATAAATGCAGCAAACAGATCTTTCAAAATATAATAACCATCCTTACCGTCCCGGTGCAAATGCTTTCAAGCGCTTACTTTGGTATTATGTAAATATCGTTTTCATCAATAGTGCATGGTTACCGGTAAGCGGTTTTAGGATTCTGCTGCTTAAAGTCTTTGGCGCCCGCATTGGCAAGGGCGTAAGGCTAAAGCCACGCGTTAACATTAAATATCCATGGCATTTGCAAATAGGTGATAACTGCTGGATAGGTGAAGGCGTTTGGATAGATAATTTAACAACCGTTACCCTCGGCAACAATGTTTGCTTATCACAGGGTGCTGTTTTACAAACCGGCAGCCATAACTATAAAAAATCGACGTTCGATCTCATCATTGGCCCTATCACCCTTGAGGATGGTGCTTGGATCGGGCAAAATACCGTTGTCAACAAAGGCGTTGTTGTAGGCAGCCATGCTATACTCACCAGTGGATCTGTCACTACCAAAAATCTCGACGCCTACGCTATCTACCAGGGTAACCCCGCCATAAAGGTGCGGGCCCGTCAAATACAATAACTATGTTTCTCCGTTCCGGCTCTGCTTATAAGATCATACTTTCTATCACATTTATATTAACTGCAATACCATGTGCATTACTACTGTTGCATCCTGCGGCTATCTTTCCTGATGCATCCTGGGGTTTCCAGGTCTGGCGCAGCATGCAAAATGGAAGTGGCTTTAATATGATAACACAGGTAAGCCACACAAATATTGCAACTAATGTGGAAGAATTTAAATCCTGGTGGTCGCCGGGCCAATATCTTGTGCCGGGAGCGTTTCAGAAACTTTTTGGGCTCGATCTGGGTCATGCATCATCACTTACCACTATCATTTGTCAGTTCTCCGGCCTGGCAGGCCTTTATGCTTTCTTTAAAAAGGCAGGCTTCAGCAAATTCATCAGTGCTTTGTCTATCCTCATCATCGCCCTGCAGCAGTCTTTCTTAACACCTTTCATATTTTATAACGGCGGGGAGGTTTTGCTATTTGGCTTTATAGGCTGGTTTTTGTACGGATGCTTGTCATTTACAAAGCCAGGCATTGTATTGGTAGTTTTCGTTTTGATATCCGGGTGGGTCGGCTTTTTTGCTAAATCATCCTTTTTATGGATGTACGGTGCCGGATTATTATTTATTTGTATACAACTGTCAAAACATACAAGAGAGATAAAAACGTGGCTTGTCAATGGCTTTTGGATAGGCGTGCCGGCGGTAATTTCGTTCGCTGTAATTTACCTCACATACATTTCCAGAGGGATTAATCCATCATCAGCATCGGGTGGTTTGGATTTCAGTTTAAAAGTATTTGCCTTTCCTTTGGCTTCGCCACTATTGGCCGGCTTTTCATTTGATGATATGGCCAATGGCTTTATATTTCACAATGATGCGGTAATCTTCAGCTCGGGGCAAGCGGTAGCTATAATTGCCATTTTAGCTATCGTAAGCCTGTTACTTATTTACTTCATCTGTAAAAAGGTGCCGAATAAGCGGTACGCGGTATTACTGGCAATATTTTATGCTGCGGCAGTATTATTCTTCGGCTCGGCTTTTTTACGTAAACTGGATATATCTTTTGAGGCCAGGCACTTCCGTACGGTAGGCTTGCTTACAATCCCCGGTGCCGTTTACCTGTTTAGCCGCGCTGCAAAAGTCTACCGTATAGCATTTGGCTTAATGGTAGCCTTTACAGCTTTCTTTGGTTTAAAGTTCTATATTTTATCGCACATAGCACTAAGAACAGAAGCAGTTTACAGCACCAGCGGCATAGCGCAACAGTTTGCTGATAAGGAAACTATGGATTATCTGCGAATGCTGGATAACCATAACAACAATGCAGTATTCGTATTTTTTAGCCCGGATATGGGATTAGAGATCAATCATAACCGCAGCATCACCTTAGATCCGCTCGGTAGGGATATTAGTATTAATATGGATGATTATACCTACAAAAGACATGGAGGACCGGTTTATATTCTAATGCCGCATAATTACATTGGCATACGCGCTAATGTTCTACTCAAATGCTTCCCCGGTTACAAAGGTTTTTCTCTTAAAGAGCTAAGCGACGATTACGTGCTTTACTACGCAACAGAAGCCAGGTAACTATTTATTGATCTCTCTCCAGAGCAAGTCCTTAAGCTCGGTGATCCCTTTCTGTGCCACCGCCGATATAAAGATGTGCGGTACATTCTTCGGCAATTCTTTTTCCATTTCTTCCTGCAATTCCTGGTCAAGCATATCAGCTTTGGTGATGGCTAAAACACGCGGCTTGTGCATCAGTTCCGGATTATACTCGTTAAGCTCATTTAACAGGATATCATACTCTTCTTTAATAGTGCGGTTAGTATCGGCAGGTACCATAAACAGCAGCGTAGAGTTACGCTCGATATGGCGAAGGAAACGGATACCTAATCCTTTTCCTTGTGAAGCACCTTCAATAATCCCCGGGATATCGGCCATTACAAAAGAGCGGTTATCGCGATAGCTTACAATGCCCAGGTTAGGAATTAACGTGGTAAAGGCATAGTCAGCTATCTCCGGCTTAGCGGCAGATACTACCGAAAGCAAAGTTGATTTACCCGCATTTGGGAAACCCACCAAACCTACATCAGCAAGTAGTTTAAGCTCTAAAACGTTCCAATCCTCACGGCCGTCTTCACCAGGTTGCGCAAAACGGGGCGTTTGCTGGGTTGGTGTTTTAAAGTGCCAGTTACCTAAACCACCACGACCGCCAGGAGTAATTATTTTGGTCTCGCCGTCAGCGTTTATCTCAAAAAGCACCTCGCCTGTCTCTGCATTGCGGGCAATGGTACCCAGCGGCACTTCTAATATTTCATCACGGCCGGTTTTACCTGAGCGCTGCGAACTGCCTCCGGATTCGCCGTCACCGGCAATAACGTGTTTACGATATTTAAGGTGAAGCAATGTCCATAACTGCGCATTACCTTTTACAATAACATGCCCGCCACGGCCACCATCGCCGCCATCGGGGCCGCCCTTTGCTGTAAAAACATCACGGTGCAAATGCGCAGAGCCCGGCCCGCCATGGCCCGAGCGACAGCAAATTTTTACGTAATCAACAAAGTTAGATCCCTGAGACATAAGCAAGTAAATTAAAGTTTTTTAAGTGATAACTTCTCATTTGACACAAAATAAACCAAATAAGAAGTTATTAATGTACTTATTACCGAATATATGGTGGGATGATAATTACGAAACGGAATCAATTGTTAAAAACTCCATCTGTTTCCATATTCGATAGCTTTAAACCTAAGAAAACCGTTGGTAACTTTAACCGAATTTTTATCCTTGTCAAATAAATTCACCTCAAAGATTGCTTCTATCATAACAGAAGGCGCTCCGTACAGCAATTGATCCCCCTTAAGTTCTGTGATTTTTTTAATCCTGAACATCGACCCCTTTTGATCTTGTGCCGTTAATGTTGGCTGATCATATATCTCTGACTGGGTGTTTGACTTTAACGATCCAAAACTTATTGCAATGCCCTGTTCTTTGCCTTCACGCTCAAAGTCTGTCGCATATTGGTAATCTCCTACCTTATAAAAATCCTCGTTAGTTTTAGGCAGATAAAAGCTACCCATCTTTACCACATCTAATTTATTGTTGTTTCTGATGAAAGAAAACTTTATGACACCTGCTTTGTTTTGCAATACTGCCTCATAAGCCGAATAATACTGAACGGAATCAGGACTTCCTACCCAATAAGTATTACCCCGCCCAATATAAAATTCACCAGGCGTAGTGGTTGGCTTCAAATTGGTGCCTTTATTACCGAACTCGTTAAATGTGTAAGATGTCGGATTCAGCAAGTTTATATACGACTTTCCGTTTAGGGTAAACGATACACTATCTTGTATTGTGCTTTCCCCTACCGCCAAATCAGTTTTGGATGGAGTGACCGTATCGCTTTTTTTACAGGAAATAGCAGTGAGTGCGATAAGTGCAATCGATAAAAAAAAAGAAAAAAATTTCATATGATAAGATTATCTAGGTGTCTGACAGATTGATTGATGAATGGTTTAGTTATCACATGCCTTTTAAAACATAGACATCCTAAAGAGTCAAAAAACTTGCTGCTCTGAAATTTAAACACGAAGATTTGCCCCAAACAATCAGTATGCGTCTATAACGTCATTAATAGAGTCGAAGATGCCATCTATTGAACCTATGCCGTTAATGCTTGTAAACTTATTTTGCTTTTGATAAAAGCCTGCAACAGGTGCGGTTTTATCGTTATATTCTTTAATACGTTTGCGGATAACCTCGGGGTTGGCATCGTCCGGGCGACCGGATGTTTCACCGCGCTTTAATAAACGCTGCTCCAGCTCCTGGTCATTAACTTCTAAAGCGATCATGCCTGATATAGCTGAACCTTTAGATGCTAAAAGCTCATCCAATGCCTCTGCTTGTGCTACCGTACGCGGGAAACCATCAAAAATAAAGCCCTGCGCATCTTTGTTAGCATCAAGCTTATTGCTTATCATGCCAATAACAACCGCATCTGGTACTAATTGGCCCTCATCCATCAGCTTCTTTGCTTCAAGGCCAAGCGTGGTGCCTTGTGCAATTTCGCCGCGTAGCAAGTCACCGGTTGAAAGGTGAATAAGGCCAAATTTTTCGATAAGTTTTTGTGATTGCGTACCCTTCCCGGCACCGGGCGGACCAAACAGTACTAAGTTAAGCATCCCTTTGTGATTAAAGTTAAAAGCCTTTCTGTTGTTATACGGAAAGGCTTAAAATTTGAGTGCACTTGTAGGGATTCGAACCCCAAACCTTCTCATCCGTAGTGAGATGCTCTATCCAATTGAGCTACAAGTGCGCTGTACTATGTAAAACCGTTATTGTCTCACCAATAACGTCCCGTTTTTTACGGACTGCAAAAATAGAATTTTCTTATATCCGCTGCAAACTTTTTTATCAATTACTTTAATTTTTCTTTGATAGCCTCAAAGTTCGGTAAGTTGTTAGCATCCTCAAGCACCTCAGCGTAAACCACTTGCTGGTCTTCATTGATAACAAAAGCAGCACGTTTAGAAACGCCTTTCATTCCAAAAAAGAACTCATCATACAGAGCTCCATAGGCTGAAGAGGCTTCTTTATTAAAATCAGACAGCAATGGGAATTGGTATTTTTGCTCCTCTTTAAACTTAGCAAGCGTGAAAGGCGAATCAACCGAGATACCCAACACTTGTGCGTTAATGCCTTCGTAAAAGCCAAAATCATCGCGCATAGTACAAAGCTGCGTAGTACATACTCCTGTAAAAGCCATCGGAAAAAAATGAAGCACCACCTTTTGTCCTTTAAAATCCGCCAACGATACTTCCTTCAACTCCGTTGAAACTAATTTAAACTGAGGGGCTGCCTCTCCTATCTGTATTGCCATGTTGCTGTTTTTATGCAAAAGAAAGTGTTAGACGCATATTTCAGTAACATTTTCTAAAATATATTTTAGAAGACCGTTTGATATAACTAAAATTTTAGTTTAACTTTATTTAACATCTTGATGTTTGTGTGAATACTACTTTTATAAAACGTAAAATAATCAGCTATAAGCATCGCCTGCAACACCTAACACCAACTGTTATGTTCAAAAACCTTGTAAAAATTGCGTTCAAAAATCTGCTCAAAAACAGAGGCGTAACCCTCATTAACATATTTGGATTAGCCCTGGGGCTGGCAAGTTGCCTGCTGATTGTGTTTTACGTGGTAGACGAATTAAGTTTCGACAAGTTTAATACCAACGCCAACCGTATTTATCGCGTTAATACTGATATCAGCTACGGCGGCAACGCAAGCTCTTACGCTATCGGCCCGCCCCCACTCGCTGCCGAAGCAGTTAACAAACTGCCACAAGTACAAAAGGCTGTTCGCATAACAACTGCCACCGAAGTACGCTTTAAAAAAGGTGTGGAAAACATCAGTGAGCCAAAAGTAGCCAATGTTGATTCTACCTTTTTTGATGTATTCACCTTTCCTATGCTTCACGGCGATCCGCACAAGGCACTTGCAGAGCCGCATAGTATTGTGTTGACAGAACGTGCCGCTTTAAAATACTTTAACACCACTGATGCTGTTGGCCGCGTGCTAACTATGGCTAATAATAACGAGAACTTTAAAGTAACCGGTGTAATAGCCAACATGCCCGAGCAATCGCATTTTAATTATGACTTCCTGATATCAATGAGCACCAACGAGGGCAGCAAGGCCAACGTTTGGAACAGCTTTATTTACAGTACCTACTTGCTTGCCCGCCCGGGAACTGATGCTACTGCATTGAATAAAAACTTGGACGCACTTTTTCAATCGCATTTTGAAAAACAGCCGGGTTTTAATAAACAGGCCTTTGCCAAAAACGGTAATTATGTGCGCGTAAACCTCACACCGCTTACTGATATCCACTTACGCTCTAACAGGCAATACGAGTTGGGTACCAACAGCGATGTTACCTATGTGTACATATTCTCAAGTATTGCATTATTTATATTGTTGCTGGCTTGTATCAATTTCATGAACATTTCTACTGCTCGCTCGGCTAACCGTGCCCGCGAAGTAGGTGTACGTAAGGTACTGGGCTCGCCGCGCAAAATGCTGATCTTTCAATTCCTTACGGAATCTATTTTGGTAACGCTGGCTGCAGCGATAATTGCTGTGCTTGCGGCTTGGGCATTGTTACCTGCATTTAATAACATAGCGGGCAAAGCATTAAGCATAAACCTGCAAACCATTAAATGGTTATTACCCGCCGTATTCACAATAGTGTTAACTGTGGGCGTATTGGCAGGTGCTTATCCTGCTTTTTATCTGTCGGCTTTTCAACCTATTGCCGTTTTAAAAGGCAAGTTATCAAACGGCTTTAAGGGCAGTTTGTTACGCAATAGCCTGGTGGTGGTGCAATTCTCAGTATCTATCTTTTTGATCATCGGCACCATTGTGATCTACAACCAGTTAAATTATATACAGCAAAAAGATCTCGGTTATGACCGCAGCCATGTGCTGGTTATAAAAAACACTTTAGGGGTAGAAAACGCCAGAGCACTTAAAAACGAATTAAAGCAAATTACAGGTGTAAACAATGCATCGCTAAGTGGTTTTTTACCCACCGGAACCCTAAGGCAGCCTAATTCAGTATTTAAAAGCCGCACACCGGTACCTAAAAATGCAGTATTTACAGAGATATGGCCGGTTGATGAGGATTATCTGCCTACCATGAGTATGAAGTTATCGCAGGGCCGAAATTTTGAAGAAGGCAATATTTCCGATTCATCAAAAGTGATCATCAATGAAACCGCCGCCCGTGCACTGGGTTACGCGGCTAATCCCATAGGTAAAAGCCTTTACTACGAGCCGGAGCGCGGCGAGCGCGATACCGCTGTAAGAGAGCTTAAAGTAATAGGTGTGATCAAAGATTTTAACTTTAAATCCCTACGTGACAATATTACCCCGGTGGTGATGATGCTGCAAAGTAATAACAACGCATTAAGCGTTAAACTACAGGGCGCTGATGTAAAACACTTTCTGCCACTAATTGAGGCAAAATGGAACAAAGCATCTCCAAATCAACAATTTGAATATTCTTTTATGGGCGAGGATTTTAACGCCGCCTACCGCACCGAGCAGCGCACAGGTCAGCTTTTTCTGGTCTTCGCTACCTTAGCCATTGTTATTGCAGGGTTAGGCTTGTTTAGCCTGGCCGCTTATGCTGCAGAGCAACGCAACAAGGAGATAGGCATACGCAAGGTACTGGGTGCAAGCGTATCATCCATTGTAAGTATGCTATCTAAAGATTTTATAAAACTTGTTATGCTGTCATTCCTGATAGCTGCACCGCTCGCCTGGCTGGTGATGCACAAATGGCTGGATGGTTTCGCCTATCGCCAAAGTATACAATGGTGGGTTGTTGCCGTGGCTGGCGCAGGGTCTTTGGTTATTGCCTTTGCAACTATCAGTACCCAATCATTTAAAGCCGCAGTGGCTAATCCGGCGGAGAGTTTGAAGAGTGAATAAAACTTCTATGTAATTCTTATCTGTAATTAATTACAGATAGCAACCTATCGATTGTTCCAAAGAAAAAATTTCAAAAAACTCTTTGAAATATCAAATTCAAATTGAACATTTGCAGTGTACTACTTAACTAATACACTAATGATACAATTTGATAATTTATCCTTCGGTTATCCAGGTAAAAAATTATTGTACGAAAACCTTACGCTTTCAATTCAAAGAGGAAGCATATACGGCCTATTAGGGAAAAATGGAGCAGGCAAGTCTACCCTCTTGAAGAATATGGTGGGCACGCTTTTTCCGGTGACGGGGTGCGTAATAGTAGATGGTATTGAACCTAAAACCCGAAGACCATCATTCTTGCAAACTATATATTACATAGCCGAAGATGTTTATGTGCCAGCCCTGACTATTAAAAAGTATAAAAATTTATTTGCTCCGTTCTATCCTTTATTTAACGAAATCAATTTTTACAGCTATTTAGAAGAATTTGAGGTTAATGTTAATAGCAAGTTGAATAAATTATCTTTCGGTCAGCAGAAGAAATTTGTGATAGCATTCGCTTTAGCTTGCAACACCAGGGTGCTATTAATGGATGAACCAACCAACGGACTTGATATCCCTTCTAAGTCTCAATTCAGAAAGCTTATTGCTTCTGTGATGGATGAAGATCGAACGATATTCATATCCACGCACCAGATACGCGATCTGGAAAATATGATCGATAAAGTAATGATCGTGGATAACGGCAAACTGCTTCTTCATGCTTCAATAGCTGAAATTTCGGAAAAGCTTTGCTTTAATACAGTTAGTGATATACCTGCAGATCTAAATGTATTGTACGCAGAAAAGATGCTGCGCGGCACATCTATCATTACGGAAAATATAACCGGTGAGGATACAGCGATCAATCTCGAACACCTGTTCAATGGAGTTACGGAAAACCAGGAGATGGCTAAAAAACTATTTCCACTAAATTAACTTCACATTATGAACGATACCTTTAACCTAACCCGTTTTGGGTTACTTTTCAAAAAAATTATTTTGGAGCGCCCAATGCAGTTGATTGGTCTCACCGGCCTCATATTAGCCTTTACGCTAATTATATATTCACTGGTTTTATACAGTATCGATTACAATCCTGCACAAAACCTATCTTTTATTTGGGGCCTTACCGGAGGTGGAACAGTTTTATCAGCATTTGTGTTCAACTACTTTAATACAAACGCCAGTGGAGCAACTTACTTAACCCTACCCGCTTCTGTATTAGAAAAATGGTTGTGCGGAGTTATTATTGCCGGCGTATTATTCCTTTTTATTTTTTTAGTTTTTTTCCGCTTGATGGACCTCGCTTTTATAACTTCTTACCGTAATGGCTTAGACCATCATAGTCCATTGTATAAAAAGCTTTATGATCATGTTTACATCTATCCCTTCCTTGGCAATAATGTTGCAGAAAAGGTATTTGTAATGTGGGCCAATTTTTCCGGGGCAATGCTACTCGGCTCATTATATTTTAACCGGATTGCGATCGTCAAAGTCGCACTTTCGGTTTGTGGTATACTGGGAGTTATTTACTTCCTTAATTTGGCTGTTGCTTCGGCATTGTTTAAAAACGTAGATGTAGCGTTCCCTTATTATACGGTATTGATAAAAGTAAGATCGGAAGTCGGCGTTATAAATTTGCCACGAAGCGCAGGCAAAGCTTCAGATATTTTTATTTATTACCTAATGCCCGCAACGCTATGGGCTACCGCTTTTATAAGGCTGAAAGAAAAAGAGATTTAGATGGATTTTAGAGAAAAACAAGCGATATACCTGCAGATAGCCGAATATGTGTGCGATCAGATATTACTTGATAAATGGCCACCGGGAGAAAAAATACTGAGTATCCGGGATCTGGCAGTGATGATGGAAGTGAACCCAAATACTGTACAGCGGGCATATGATTTTCTACAGCAGCAATATATTATAACAAATAAACGAGGTATAGGATACTTTGCAGATGAAGATGCGATAAACAAAGTTATTGCTTTGAGAAAACAGCAATTCATAGAAACTGAATTGCCTCTGTTCTTCCGCAATATGTATCTTCTTAAAATCCCGGCTTCTGAGATAGCGGAACGTTACAGTCAATTTATAAAACAAAACTTTAAAGAATAGCAATGAAAAATAAACCACGCTTTAAACTAAGCAACATCATTGTGTCAACACTTTTAACTATTCTCTTTGCAGGAATTTTCCTGGCTAACATAGCCATGAAAAACGTTTATGAAAAAATAGATAAAAATGATCCATACTGGAATTACACTCCTGTTTTTGAGCAACCATACAAACACCTGAAAATAGAAGGTGGTAACATAACTCAGATAATTTTCCAACCAAGCAAAAAATATTCGTTAAGGGTACTTAACGATTGGCAGGAATATGAAAAGGATGTTACATTTAAGACGTTCGTGAAAGACGACACACTGCATCTGATTTTTCCAAACAAATACAAGACCTTAAACGAACGGGATTGGATGAGCCGTACGGTTTTGGTTAGGCTTTTCGCTCCGCAATTGCTATCGGTAGACGGAAACAACACCAATTTTGAAATTGAAAAACTGAAGCAAGCAAACATCACTATCAACTTAAGGGGTAAATCGCATCTCGAGGTAGAAAGTGATAATCGAAGGTTTGATACAGTAAACATTTCGCAAGCAGATTCTAGCCAGGTTATGTTTGAAATGTCACCAGAAACCAAGGGCAGTAAAAGCATGCAATTTGGGTATGTGAACGCGCAGTTAAAAGACTATACGATATTAGATATAGGCCGCGGCTATGCTAATAAACTCAATTTGGATATTGCCGATAGTGCAGCTATCATCCTTTCAGGTAAATCAGTTAAAGCAATGCATAAGTAGCACACTCAAAACCAGAAGGTGGCCGTAAACGTTCACCATAACATGAAAGCCATCGTTATTACCCAACCCGGCGCGCCGGATGTTTTGCAATTGCAAGAGCGGCCTTTACCCGTCATTAAACATAATGAGGTGCTGATCAAAGTGAAAGCATCAGGCGTTAACCGGCCCGATGTTGCGCAGCGCAAGGGAAATTACCCGCCACCTGAAGGCGCATCGCCGGATATACCAGGGTTGGAAATTGCCGGTGAAATAACGCAAATAGGAAAAGAGGTTACCCGCTTTAAAATTGGGGACAAGGTTTGCGCCCTTGTAAGTGGTGGTGGCTATGCGGAATTCTGCGCCGCGCCGGAAGGTCAATGTTTGCCTATCCCAGGTAACCTTACCTTTGGGGAGGCGGCTTCGCTGCCGGAAACCTTCTTTACCGTTTGGAGCAATGTTTTTGACCGCGGCAAACTACAACCCGGCGAATCGTTGTTAGTGCATGGTGGCAGCAGCGGCATCGGCGTTACAGCAATCCAAATGGGCGTTGCGCTCGGCAGCACAGTTTACGTTACAGCAGGTAGTGAAGATAAATGCCGGTTTTGCGAGGAATTAGGCGCACTAAAAGCCATCAATTACAAAAAAGAAAATTTTAGCGAGCAAATAAAAGAGCTCACCAATGGTAAAGGCGTAAACGTGATATTGGATATGGTTGGTGGTGATTACACCGATCAAAACCTGCAAATACTGGCTGAAGATGGTCGCTTGGTATTGATCAATACCATGAAAGGCAAAGACGTTGCCTTAGACCTCTCCCTCATTATGCGCAAACGGCTGACTATTACTGGATCAACCCTACGCAACCGCGATGTAGCTTTTAAAGCCGCTATCGCATCCAACCTTGAAAAGTACGCCTGGCCGTTGATCGCTTCCGGAAAGATCAAGCCTGTCATTTACAAAACCTTCCAAGCGGCAGAAGCTTCCGCTGCCCATCAACTGATGGAAGGCAGTACGCACATGGGCAAAATAGTTTTAAGCTGGTAGTGCTACAGTACGGGTAGCCTGTAAAATACCTGTTACAACTGATTGCGCAACGTGCTGGTTGTAAGCCGATAAAAAGTTGACACAAGTGTTTAATATTTTAGTAATAAAGCTTAACTTTGCGCCTCTGAAATAGCAGTGCTTTGTATAAACACTATCTGTTTCATTTTAAATTCTTTAAAATACCAGGTTATATATGCCAAACATTGGAAAAATATCAAGGATCATTGGTCCGGTAGTGGACGTTAGCTTCGCTGATGAGGCACATCTTCCTAAAATTTATGACGCTCTCGAGATCACAAAAGAGAACGGTCAGAAAGTTGTTTTAGAAGTACAACAACACTTAGGTGAAGATCGTGTACGTGCTATCGCGATGGACTCAACTGATGGTTTATTACGCGGAATGCCGGTTTTAGATACTGAAGCTGCGATTAAAATGCCTATCGGCGATAACATCAAAGGCCGCGTATTCAACGTGGTTGGTGATGCTATCGATGGTATCCCTAACCTTGAGAAAACCAATGGTCGCCCTATCCACGCAAACCCTCCGCGTTTCGAAGATCTTTCTACAGAAACTGAGGTATTGTTCACCGGTATCAAAGTTATCGACCTTTTAGAGCCTTATGCTAAAGGTGGTAAAATTGGTTTGTTTGGTGGTGCTGGTGTAGGTAAAACCGTATTGATCCAGGAGCTGATCAACAACATCGCAAAAGCTTATGCCGGTTTATCAGTATTTGCAGGTGTAGGTGAGCGTACCCGTGAAGGTAACGACTTACTTCGCGAGATGCTTGAATCGGGCATTATCAAATACGGTGATGCTTTTATGCACTCTATGGAAGAAGGTGGTTGGGATCTATCTAAAATTGATACCGAAGCCCTTAAAGATTCAAAAGCAACCTTCGTTTTTGGCCAGATGAACGAGCCTCCTGGTGCACGTGCACGTGTGGCGTTATCAGGTCTAACTATTGCAGAATATTTCCGCGATGGTGATGAAGATGGTAAAGGCCGCGATATATTATTCTTTATCGATAACATTTTCCGCTTTACCCAGGCAGGTTCTGAGGTATCGGCACTATTAGGCCGTATGCCATCAGCGGTGGGTTACCAGCCAACTTTGGCAACAGAGATGGGTACCATGCAAGAGCGTATCACTTCTACCAAACGTGGTTCAATCACTTCGGTACAAGCGGTATACGTACCTGCGGATGACTTGACCGACCCTGCGCCGGCTACAACCTTCGCCCACCTGGATGCTACTACTGTACTTTCACGTAAAATTGCCGAGTTAGGTATCTATCCTGCGGTTGACCCTCTGGATTCAACTTCACGTATCCTTAGCCCAGCCGTATTAGGTGATGAGCACTACAACACTGCACAACGTGTTAAAGAGATCCTTCAGCGCTACAAAGAACTTCAGGATATCATCGCGATTTTAGGTATGGACGAGCTTTCTGAAGAAGATAAACTGACTGTAACCCGTGCTCGTCGTGTTCAGCGTTTCCTTTCTCAGCCGTTCCACGTTGCCGAGCAGTTCACCGGTTTGAAAGGTGTATTGGTTGATATCAAAGATACCATCAAAGGTTTCAACATGATCATGGATGGCGAAGTTGACGAATACCCAGAATCAGCATTTAACCTTGTAGGTAGCATTGAAGATGCTATTGAAAAAGGTAAAAAATTATTAGCTGAAGCGAATAGCTAAGTAGCAAGTATACAGTATCAAGTAGCAAGATCTTTTCTGGCTACTTGATATCAAAATAATTACTTGATACTCGATACTAACTACTTGATACTACAAGCATGACTTTAGAAATTCTTACACCCGATAAAAAAGTATTTGAAGGCGAAGCCAAATCGGTTACCCTGCCGGGCACTTTAGGTTTTTTTGAAATATTAAATAACCACGCACCTATCATCTCAACTTTAAACGACGGCAAGCTGACTGTAAGAGGCGCTACCGAAGAAGTATTTTTTATCAAAGGTGGTGTAGTTGAAGCTTTAAACAATAAGGTAACCGTTTTAGCTGAAGGCATTACACACAAGTAATCAAAAAAATTTTCTTTATGAAAAAGCCCGGGCAAATGTCCGGGCTTTTTTTGTTATTTACTATGGTGCCGCAACTGCCAACTGCAAATCAAAAATATTGTCATAATCTTTTCTTTCAACCTGATACTTTTTCAACGTTGCATCATTCTCTATAGAAGTTTTTAAAAATTCCATAAGAGATAACACGTCATCATAAAAGTTCAGAAAAGTTCCATAATCGAGTATTTTATATTCTCCATGGGCAATATGATTTCTTGTATCAACCAAATCGTTTATTAACGATTTTTTTCCTTCTATATGAGTACTGTCTATGTCCAAAATGAATAGTATTTCCTTTAAAACACTAAATGTTAAATTGGATTTTGTATTGATTATATTTCTTTTAGGTATATTAGATTGAGAATTAAACTTGTTAAGTATAAAATCAATTATTTTTACGCGATTTTCAAAATCAGCGCTTGCCAAGTCACCAATCTTGTTTTGCAGAGATAAAGCAATGAATTTCGTATTCAGTTTATAATGTTTCAAAAATCTTTTAGAAACAAATTCTAAGTAATAAGACATCGTCAATTTGACGAAACCTTCCCAGTGAGCATATAATAATGGAAGCGCAGCTCTCAGCATCGCAGATTGAACAGTATTTTTTTCTGTTGGGATAAAATTTTTAACAAGAAGAAGTTCTTTGCGTCGCCATCCGAGTTCATCATACAACTTATTTGATAAACTATCGTATGTATATAAATCCTTTGCCATTATTTTTTGAAGTATTCTTTAGCGAAAGGCAGTATGTTGGGTATTCTTGTCTTAGCATTTGAACCAGACCCAGTATACTTTCTAAAATGTTCTTCAGTATGAAGATTTTTAATTTTCGCTCTCAAAAAATCAATATCATCAGGTAACTTATAACTGCTTAAATTAAATGCTACTCCAACAGATACTGCCTCATAAGCCGACTCCAAAAACTTTCCTTTGAAAACATTCCCGTCAAAACGTTTAAATACATTGTCGCCTTCCAACTTATTCAATAAGTCAAAAGTACCCACAAACTGTTCACTAAATTTTTCCAGAGGATAACCCGGCTCAGATAAAATCAACTCTGTAATATCATCAAAAAAATCACTCAATTCTTTTTTGGGAGAATAATCGAAATGTAATAAAGCTATATGTCTCAAAACAAGCTCCATAGGATACTGCTCATCAGTGAGCCTATCAGACAAAGATGTAGTTTCTACAAACGCTTCGTTCTGTGATAATGCTTTAAACCATTCAAATTTTGGTTTATTAATCATTATCATGACACTATTCCGAACTTCTTGATCAGACGCGTAACTACCCCCAGTATTTAGCCTTTGAAATACTTCAAACTTTGCATCTTTACCAGAACCACTTAAAATTATTGAAAAATTTAGTTTTGCTCTTTTGATAAACAGTTTTAAAGATGGTGGTAACTCTTTTTCATCAGCATTTTTGACCTCCCAAACAGAATTTTCTAAACTTGGTAAATATTTTGTCCCTTTTAAAACAAGCTTGCCTTTTGCTGGGACTTCAGGAATTACGGGTAATTGCCCTCCCATAAACTGTATTAAGGTGCTAATTCTTTGAAGGCCATCTACTACTTCCCAAATACCATCGTCACGTTGAAAAACAAAAATTGGCGGAACGGGAATACCCAATATAATTGATTCAATCAACTTTGTTTTTTGCAAATCAGTCCAACGAAAATATCTTTGAAAATCAGGATTAATTACTATTTCACCTTTTTCATATAAGTTCAATAACTCGCCAATAGACATACTATAATTATCAGTTCTAAATTCTGATCTTTTTTTGTCTACTTCAGCTAAAAGTTTTTCCTCAAGATTCATATACTATTGTGATTTGTTTATTCTGCAAAATATAAAAAACCTATCTAAAATCATTTAGCAATTAAATATAATGCCATCCTTACACAACTCACTAAGAGTAACACCATCATTTAAAACAGACCCTTATTTTATCTCCCGCAAATCAACTATTATCTCCACAGTTCCCCATTTCACGCCGAATTTTCAAAACTTACTATGCACGCATAAAATTTGTACCGAATACCGTTTTGAATTTTGGTATAGTAGTTAAAGAATTATATTCTGTATAAATTATATAAATAAGAATATAAATAATAAAATAAGATTTATATAGAATAATGTTCTAAATAAAAAAATCAGTTGCTTGCTATTGTGTTTAAAAACGCCGATCCCTAACTTACAGAAATGAAAAACAACCCGCTAAGCCGGGGACTAAATTAAACGCTTAAGGCACATTGCCATTACATAATATGAGTTTGCAACAGGATACCTTAAACGCTGTAGAAATAAACAAATACAGCAAAACTTTTACGCAAGACCCTACTCAACCCGCAGCACAGGCTATGCTCTACGGCATTGGCTTGACCGACGATGACATGAAGAAGGCACAAGTAGGTGTTGCCAGCATGGGTTATGATGGCAATACCTGTAACATGCACCTTAATGATCTGGCACAACTTGTTAAGCAAGGCGTTTGGGACAGCGATATGGTAGGCCTTATCTTCAATACCATTGGCGTTAGCGATGGCATGGGTAATGGTACACCGGGTATGCGCTACTCATTGATCAGTCGCGATGTTATTGCCGATTCAATTGAGGCTATTACCGGTGCACAATATTATGATGGTCTGATTGCATTGCCGGGCTGTGATAAGAACATGCCTGGCTCTATTATAGCTATGGGCCGTTTAAACCGCCCTTCTATTATGGTATACGGCGGTACCATCCACCCGGGGCATTGGAAAGGCGAAGATCTTAACATTGTATCGGCTTTCGAGGCCTTAGGTAAAAAGATTGCCGGCACCATCACTCCCGAAGATTTTTTAGGTGTGATCAAAAATGCTTGTCCAAGCGCTGGCGCATGTGGTGGTGTTTACACCGCCAATACCATGGCTGCAGCTATCGAGGCTTTAGGCATGAGCTTGCCGTATTCATCAAGCAACCCTGCATTGAGCGATGAGAAAAAAGCTGAGTGTTTAGCAGCGGGTAAAGCTATTCGTGTGTTGTTAGAGAAAGACATCAAACCAAGCGATATCATGACCCGCAAAGCATTTGAGAATGCAATGGTGGTTATCATGGTATTGGGCGGCAGCACCAACGCGGTATTGCACATGATAGCGATGGCAAAAAGCATCGGCGTAAAAGTAACGCAGGATGATTTCCAGACCATCAGTGATCGTATACCGGTACTGGCCGATATGAAGCCGAGCGGTAAATACATGATGACCGACCTGCACAATGTCGGTGGTGTGCCAGCAGTTATGAAATACCTGCTTGAACAAGGCATGCTACACGGCGATTGTTTAACGGTTACCGGTAAAACCATAGCTGAGAACTTAGCCGAAGTACCGGGATTGGACTTCAGCAAGCAGGATATCATCTGGCGGGTTGAAAAACCGGTGAAAGCTACCGGTCACCTGCAGATCCTTTACGGAAACCTTGCAGAAGGCGGCAGCGTAGCCAAGATCAGCGGTAAAGAAGGCGAGCGTTTCTCAGGCCCTGCCCGCACATTTGATGGCGAGTTTGATCTGATAGATGGTATTACTAATGGTCGTGTTAAAGCAGGTGATGTTGTGGTTATTCGCAACGTTGGCCCTGTTGGCGCACCGGGTATGCCCGAGATGCTGAAACCGACCTCGGCCATTTATGGGGCCGGTTTAGGTGCGTCGGTAGCGTTAATTACCGATGGCCGTTTCAGCGGTGGTACACATGGTTTTGTGGTAGGCCACATTACACCTGAGGCTTACAAAGGTGGTGTTATTGGTTTAGTACAGGATAACGATCTGATAGAGATCGACGCTACCACAAATAGCATCAACCTTAAAATATCTGACGAAGAATTGGCAGCCCGCAAAGCTGCCTGGACACAGCCTGCATTAAAAGTAAGCAAAGGGCTTTTATACCGCTATGCCAAAACGGTAAGCAATGCAGCCGAAGGTTGCGTAACGGATGAATTTTAGAATGCCCCCTACCCTCTAAAGGGGAAATAAAAGGGCATTAACGATAAACAATTAAACAAACACTCCCCCTTTAGGGGGGACGGGGGGCTTTATGGAAACACAAACAATCACACAGGAGATCAGCGATGCTAAGGCCGAAACGGCTAAAGCGCAGGCGGTAGAATTATCAGGCTCAGAAGCTTTATTAGAGGCACTGATAGTTGAAGGTGTGGATACCATTTTTGGTTATCCGGGTGGTGCAATTATGCCTATCTATGATGCACTTTATGACTACAGCGAAAAACTGAACCATATCCTGGTCCGTCATGAACAGGGCGGTATCCACGCCGGCCAGGGCTATGCGCGCAGCTCCGGTAAAGTAGGCGTTGTGTTTGCTACCAGTGGCCCCGGTGCTACCAACCTGGTTACCGGCCTTGCCGATGCACAGATAGACAGCACTCCATTGGTTTGTATAACCGGGCAGGTATTTGCGCACCTTTTAGGTACCGACGCCTTCCAGGAAACCGATGTGATCAATATCACCACCCCTATTACCAAATGGAACTACCAGGTAACTGATGCTACGGAGATTCCTGAAGTGCTTGCCAAAGCCTTCTATATCGCGCGCAGCGGAAGGCCAGGCCCGGTGTTGATAGATATTACTAAGAATGCACAGATCCAGAAATTCAACTACGAGGGTTATACACCTTGTAACCATATCCGCAGCTACAGGCCAAAACCTATTGTTAGGCCGCAATATATTCAGCAGGCTGCAGAGCTGATCAACAGCGCTCAAAAACCATTTATCATTTGGGGCCAAGGCGTTATTTTGGGGGAGGCCGAAAAAGAATTTAAAGCCTTTGTTGAAAAAAGCGGTATCCCTGCAGCATGGACCATCCTTGGCGCGGGTGCCATCCCTACAGATCATCCGCAAAATGTGGGTATGCTGGGCATGCACGGCAACTACGGCCCTAACGTTTTAACCAACGAATGCGATGTATTGATAGCGATAGGTATGCGCTTCGATGATCGTGTAACTGGTCGTTTGGATAAATACGCTAAACAAGCCAAGGTTATCCACCTGGATATTGACCCTGCCGAGATAGACAAAAACGTAAAATCAACCGTACCGGTATGGGGCGACTGCAAAGAAACCATCCCAATGCTTACGCAGCTAATTGATAAACGCGAGCATACCGATTGGTTAAACACTTTTAATGAATATACCCGCCAGGAAATTGAGCAGGTTATCCACGAAGAGTTAAATCCTTCTACCGAGGAAATGACCATGGGTGAGGTGATCAAACATCTTAATGAGTTAACCAACGGCGATGCTGTTATCGTAACTGACGTTGGTCAGCACCAGATGGTGGCTTGCCGTTATGCCAAGTTCAACAAAACCCGCAGCAACGTTACCAGTGGTGGTTTAGGTACAATGGGCTTCGCTTTGCCCGCTGCTATCGGCGCTAAATTCGGTGCGCAAGATCGCGAAGTGGTTGCCATCATTGGCGATGGCGGTTTCCAGATGACCTTGCAGGAGTTGGGTACCATTATGCAATCTGGCATCAATGTTAAGATTGTTATACTTAACAACCGTTTCCTGGGTATGGTGCGCCAATGGCAGGAATTATTCAATCAGCGTCGTTACTCGTTCGTGGATATCCAAAGCCCAGATTTTGTAACCGTTGCTAAAGGATATGGCATTGCAGGTAAATCAATATCAGACCGTGGCGAACTGGAAAGTTCATTGAAAGAAATGCTGGCTCACGAAGGCTCATTCCTTTTAGAAGTTTTCGTTACTAAAGAGAATAACGTATTCCCGATGGTACCGCAAGGTTGCAGCGTAGCAGAGATCAGGTTAAAATAAAGGCCCCCTACCCCCCTGAAGGGGGAACTTAAAAACTAAGACAATGGAAATCCAGGAAACTGATAAGCAGGAATTTAACATCACGGTTTACACCGAGAACCAGATAGGGTTACTAAACCGGATAGCTATTATATTTACCCGTCGAAAAATAAATATCGACAGTTTGAACACATCTCCATCAGAGATCGATAGTATTCACCGTTTTAATATCGTGATCACAGAGTCGGAAGAGGTGGTGCGCAAACTTACCCGCCAGATTGAGAAGCAGGTAGAAGTATTAAAAGTATACTACCATACCAATGCTGATGTAGTTTGGCAGGAAATGGCGCTGTACAAGGTGTCTACAGATGTAATTGCCGAGAAAGTAAGCGTAGAGCGTTTGTTGCGCGAAAATGGTGCGCGTGCGGTAACCATCCGTAAGGATTATACCGTGTTTGAGGCAACCGGCCACCGCGAGGAGACCGATAACCTGATCAAGATCCTTCAGCCTTATGGCTTGATCGAATTTGTACGCAGCGCCCGTGTAGCAATCATTAAAGACAGCGAGGGCTTCAACAGCAAACTGCGCGAGTTTGAACGCCTTGAACCGGGCGAAGAGGTAATTGAGAACGAATACCTGAATAAAGGGCAAAAGGTGTTTACGATGTAAGGATCAGAATTTACAGGATTTAAAAATTCACAGAATCCTGCATGGCTGAAAAATGAAAAAGCTTCATAATTTTAGAATTCTGTAAATCCATTAATTCTGAAAATTCTGATTCAGAAACAATTAAGTAACTATTTACAAGAACTATACAAATAACAATCGGTGTAATCATCAAATCACATCGGTGTAATCAAGTAAAAACAAAAACAATGGCAAAACTAAATTTCGGCGGTACTGAAGAGAATGTAGTAACCCGCGAGGAGTTTCCTTTAGCAAAAGCTCAGGAAGTATTAAAAAATGAAACCGTAGCTGTAATTGGTTATGGTGTACAAGGCCCGGGCCAGGCGCTAAACCAAAAAGATAACGGCATCAACGTTATTGTTGGTCAGCGTAAAGATTCAAAATCATGGGATAAAGCTGTAAGTGATGGCTTTGTTCCGGGCGAAACCCTTTTTGAGATCGAAGAGGCTTTAGAGCGCGGTACCATCATTTGCTACCTGCTTAGCGATGCTGCCCAGATTGAACTTTGGCCAACTGTTAAAAAGCACTTAACCCCTGGTAAAGCGCTTTACTTCTCTCACGGTTTCGGTATCACTTTTAAAGAGCAAACTGGAATCGTTCCACCTGCTGATGTGGACGTATTCCTGGTTGCACCAAAAGGTTCAGGTACTTCATTACGCCGCATGTTCCTGCAAGGCCGTGGCTTAAACTCAAGCTTCGCTATATTCCAGGATGCAACCGGTAAAGCACAGGAGCGCGTTATTGCATTAGGGATTGCAGTAGGTAGCGGTTACCTGTTCGAGACCGATTTCAAAAAAGAAGTATTCAGCGACCTTACCGGCGAGCGTGGTACTTTAATGGGTTGTGTGCAAGGTATCTTCGCGGCACAGTACGATGTATTGCGCAGCAAAGGCCACTCACCTTCTGAGGCTTTCAACGAAACTGTTGAAGAATTAACCCAATCTTTGATGCCATTGGTAGCTGAGAACGGTATGGACTGGATGTACGCAAACTGTTCAACCACTGCACAACGCGGTGCGTTAGACTGGTGGAAAGAGTTCCGCGATGCTACTAAACCGGTATTTGAAAAACTTTACGATAGCGTTGCTACCGGTAAAGAATCTCAACGTTCTATCGACTCAAACAGCCAGCCGGATTACCGCGAAAAATTAAACGAAGAATTACGCGAACTTCGCGAAAGCGAAATGTGGCAAGCGGGTAAAACCGTACGCAGCTTACGCCCTGAGAACCAGGCTGTAGAAGCGTAATTTTCTTTAAGTAGCAAGTATTTAGTATCAAGTATCAGGATTTTTTGATACGGATGCTTATACTTGCTACTTTTCATAAAAGAATACTTGTATCGATTGAAAGTTTACTTGATACCTGATACTCACTACTTGATACTAATATGGGACAAACATTATTTGATAAGATATGGGACGCGCACGTCGTCAGTAGCGCTGAAGGCTTCCCGGATATCTTGTACATCGACACGCATTTTATTCACGAGGTAACCAGTCCGCAGGCATTTGATGGTTTGCGTCAGAGAGGGTTACCGGTTTTCAGGCCGCAACAAACCGTTGCCACAGCCGACCACAACGTCCCGACCTGGGACCAGCACCTCCCCATTAAAGAAGAACTTTCCCGATACCAGGTAGATATGCTTACCAAAAACTGTAAAGAGTTCGGCATTGAGCTTTACGGTTTGGGGCATCCGTACCAGGGTATCGTCCACGTTATAGGCCCTGAACTGGGCATCACCCGCCCCGGCGGTACTTACGTTTGCGGCGACAGCCATACCTCAACGCACGGCGCTTTTGGCGCCATAGCATTTGGTATAGGCACATCGCAGGTTGAGCAGGTTTTGGCTACCCAGTGCCTGCTTCAATCGCGCCCTAAACGTATGAAGATTGAAGTGAACGGCAAACTTCAGAACGGCGTTGGCGCAAAGGATATTATCCTTTACATCATTGCCCAGATCTCTGCCGCAGGCGGTACCGGCTACGCAGTTGAGTACGCCGGCGATACCATCCGCTCATTAAGCATGGAAGGCCGCATGACCATTTGTAACATGAGCATCGAGATGGGTGCCCGTTGCGGTCTGATAGCGCCTGACGAAACCACCATTAACTACGTTAAAGGCCGCGAATTTGCTCCTAAAGGCGAAGAGTGGGACAAAGCAGTTGCTTACTGGCAAACGCTTTACTCTGACGATGATGCAGCGTTTGACAGCGTTTTAACCTTCCGCGCAGAAGATATTGAACCGATGATCACTTACGGTACCAACCCGGGTATGGGCATCGGTGTTACACAACACGTACCTGAGACTGCTTCTTTTGATGTAAAAGAGCAGGTATCATACAAAAAAGCCCTTGACTACATGGGCCTGCATGATGATGAGCAATTGTTAGGCAAACCTATCGACTACGTATTTATCGGCAGCTGTACCAACTCGCGTATTGAAGACCTGCGCCAGGTTGCCGAATTTGTAAAGGGCAAACACAAAGCAGATAATGTTACCGTATGGGTAGTACCCGGTTCAAAACAAGTACAGGAACAAGCCATCCGCGAAGGCCTGGACAAGATATTCGACGCAGCAGGTTTCCCGTTACGCGAACCGGGATGCAGCGCATGTTTAGGTATGAATGAGGATAAGATACCGGCAGGTAAATACTGTGTATCAACCTCAAACCGCAATTTTGAAGGAAGACAAGGCCCTAACAGCCGCACCTTCCTTGCCAGTCCGCTAACCGCAGCAGCAAGTGCAATTACGGGTAAAGTGACGGATATACGTTCATTTCTGAATCAGAATTCACAAAATTAGTGAATTAACAGAATGGAAAAAGACGAACTAACGTATAAAGTGATTGGTTGTGCTATGAAAGTTCATAACACCCTTGGCAATGGTTTTCAAGAAGTGATTTACCAAAGATGTTTGGCGATTGAATTGGCAAACGCAGGTGTAAACTTCGTGAGAGAACAAGAGCATACGATATTTTATGACGGTATTGAAGTTGGCTCAAGACGAGCTGACTTCGTGATCGAAGGTAGACTATGTTTGGAATTGAAGGCAATAATTAATTTAGAAGATGTTCATCTGGCACAGGCTAAAAACTATACTGTTGCTTACGATTTCCCGATTGGTTTACTAATTAATTTTGGAAGCCAAAGCCTACAATATAAGTTGATATTCAACCCGAGATATAACATTAAAATTAACAATAATTAGAACACCAAACAGGATTTTGAAAATTCTTAAATCCTGTAAATTCTGATTCAAATGGCGACTAAAATATTCAAACACATACAAACACCGGTGGTGCCTTTGGCTATTGAGAACATCGATACTGACCAGATCATCCCGGCCCGTTTCTTAAAGGCTACTACCCGCGATGGTTTTGGCAACAACTTGTTTCGCGACTGGCGTTTTGATGAGAACGACCAGCCCAAACCTGATTTTGTGCTGAACAACCCTACCTACAGCGGTAAGGTGCTGGTAGCAGGTAAAAACTTCGGTTGCGGCAGTAGCCGCGAGCATGCCGCCTGGGCCATTGCCGATTACGGCTTTGATGCTGTAGTAAGCAGCTTTTTCGCTGATATTTTTAAAGGCAACGCCCTAAACAATGGCTTGTTGCCGGTGCAGGTAAGCGACGATTTCCTGCAGAAGATCTTTGATGCTGTGGCTGCCGATCATACTGCCGAAGTAGAGATCGATCTGGAAAACCAGTTTATCAAAATTTCCGCCACAGGCGAACAGGAACACTTTGAAGTTAATGCTTACAAAAAAGCCTGCATGATAAACGGTTATGATGATATTGACTACATCCTTAGCCAAAAAAATAAAATAGAAGAGTTTGAAGAAGCAAAATAGTGCATTGAAGTACAAATGAACTATTGAACCAGTGAACTGATGAACACAACTCAAAAAGAGATAAAACGCGAAGGCAAAGGCACCGCAAAACTGTTCGATGAACGCAGTTTAGCTGCCGACTATGCCACTTTACAGCCGCTGTTAAAACAGGGGCTGCGCGTGCTTGATGTGGGCTGCGGTACCGGTGCTATATCGAAAGATATTGCCAAACTGGTTGGGCCAACCGGCAGGGTTACTGGAATTGATAACACTCAATATTTTATTGAAAGCGGCAGGGAAACTTACGCTGATATAGAAAACCTTGAACTTTATCACGCTGATCTTTACACTTACGAACCGGAAGAGAAGTTCGACCTGATCGTAAGTGCAAGAACATTACAATGGCTAAGTGATCCGCAGAAAGCGGTGAACAAGCTAAAAAGTTTGTTAAAGCCCAACGGCATTCTGTCCATCCTCGACTATAACCACGAGGCACTGGAATGGCTGCCCGAACCGCCTGCAAGTATGAGGCAGTTCTATGCCACCTTCCTGAGATGGCGCTCAGAGGCCGGCATGGATAACATAATGGCTAATAGCTTGCCTGAGCTTTTTAAAGAAGCCGGTTTGCAGGGTATTGAGGTGCTTGAAGCTAATGAGGTTTACACAAAAGGTAATGCGAACTTTGAGCATAAAGTGGGCATTTGGTCGTCTGTTGCGCAAATGAACCAGATAGTTGATGAAGGATACATCAGCGATGCAGACCGCCTTAAAGCAATTGAAGAGTACAATAACTGGATACCAACCCACGCACAACAAATGGTAATGAAACTTAAAGAAGTGCGCGGAATTAATAAAAATTAACACAACAAAAATCCCCCTTTAAGGGGTATGGTGGCATGGGAGTTCAAAAACACATATTAGTAATACCGGGCGATGGTATTGGCCCCGAGGTGACAACCTGGGGTAAAGCGGTTTTAGAGAAAATTGGTTCTGATTTTGGCCATGAGTTTACGTTTGACGAGGCGCTGATGGGTCACGCCGGTATCGAGGCTACGGGCAACCCACTGCCTGATGAAACGCTTGAGAAAGCAAAGGCAAGTGATGCCATCCTGTTTGGCGCTATCGGCCACATCAAATATGATAATGATCCATCGGCAAAAGTTCGCCCTGAGCAGGGTTTGTTAAAGATCCGCAAGGAACTGGGCTTATATGCCAACCTGCGCCCTATTATGCTGTTTGATGAGTTATTGGATGCATCGAGCCTTAAACCGGAGATACTGCGCGGTACTGATATTTTGTTCTTCCGTGAACTGACCGGAGATGTTTATTTCGGTGAGAAAAAACGCAGTGATGACCGCAACACAGCGTCAGACCTGATGATCTATTCACGTTACGAAGTTGAGCGTATCGCCATCAAAGCTTATGAAGCAGCACGCGTACGCGGCAAAAGGTTATGTTCAGTTGATAAGGCTAACGTTTTAGAGGCTTCACGCCTATGGCGCGAGGTAGTGCAGGAAATTGCCAAACAATACCCTGATGTTGAGACCGAGCACATGTTTATTGATAACGCAGCCATGCAACTGGTTAAGAACCCTAAAAAGTTTGATGTAGTATTAACCGCCAACCTTTTCGGTGATATCCTTACCGATGAGGCATCGCAGATAGCAGGCTCTATGGGTATGCTAGCATCAGCTTCGGTTGGTGATGGTACGGGTTTCTTTGAGCCTATCCACGGTTCGGCACATGATATTGCCGGTCAGGACAAAGCTAACCCGCTGGCTTCCATCCTATCGGTTGCGCTAATGCTGGAGATCAGCTTCGGCCTAAAAGAAGAAGCCAAAAAGATAACCGCCGCTATCGACAAAACATTAAAAGACGGTTACCGCACCGGCGACATTGCTGATAGTAATACCGACAAAGCAAAAATATTAGGCACCAAAGCCATGGGCCAAAAAGTGCTGGAGTATTTATAAGTCAAAATTGAAAAGTCAAAAGTTAAAATAATGACTCAATGACTAATGACCCAATGACTAAAAATGAAGTGGAACGCTGAATTATATGATAACAAACATGCTTTCGTATTTCAATACGGCGAGAGTGTGTTGGAAATGCTTGATGTTAAACCGGGCGAACACATCCTTGACCTGGGCTGTGGTACGGGGCATTTAACAAATGAAATACAAAAGCTGGGTGCAGTAGCAACCGGTATCGATTCATCTCCGGAAATGATAAAGAAAGCACGTGAAACTTATAGTAACGTAGATTTCTTTGTGGCTGATGGTGCCGATTTTCATTTCGATGAAAAGTTTGATGCCGTGTTTTCAAATGCTACCCTGCATTGGATACGCAATGCCGATGCGGTTATCAAGAGCGTATATGACTCACTTAAACCGGGCGGTCGCTTTGTAGCCGAGATGGGTGGCAAAGGCAACGTAGGCAAACTGATAGCCGCTACAAAACAGGTGCTTATCAACCACGGCTATGCAAAACAATCCAAAACCGAGGTGTGGTATTTCCCGTCGCTGGCAGAATATGCCGCACGGTTAGAAGCGCAAGGCTTCAGGGTAACGTTTGCGGCCCATTTCGATCGAAAAACACCGCTGCAGGACGGCGACCAGGGCGTAGCTAAATGGATCACCATGTTTGCGCCCCTTTATTTGGTTGGCATCCCCGAAGAAGAGAAAAAACAAATGCTTACAGAAGTTACCGAACTGCTTGAGCCGCATTACAACGAGAACGGCCAATGGTACGCAGACTACGTAAGATTAAGATTTACAGCTGTTAAAGAGTAGCAAGTATATCGTATCAAGTAGCAAGACATCGCAGAGCTTGAATAAATACTTGATACTAACTACCCGATATTAAAACTAATACAAAACGAAGAAATATGTTACACGATCCAAACCGCGTTTACGTTTTTGATACCACGCTTCGCGATGGCGAGCAGGTACCGGGTTGCCAGCTAACAACCCCGGAAAAGATAGAGATAGCCCGCGAGCTGGAAACGCTTGGCGTGGATATTATTGAGGCAGGTTTCCCGGTATCAAGCCCCGGCGATTTCCAGAGCGTTATGGAGATATCCAAGGCTGTATCTGCCCCTACTGTTTGTGCACTTACCCGCGCTAACAAGGGTGATATCGATTCAGCAATCGAAGCTTTAAAATATGCTAAACATCCGCGTATCCATACAGGTATTGGTTCATCAGATCAGCACATTAAACATAAATTCAACAGCACCCGCGAAGAAATTTTGGAACGTGCGGTTGATGCTGTAAAATACGCCAAAAAGGCAGTAGAAGATATTGAGTTTTATGCCGAAGATGCAGGCCGTGCAGATGTGGTTTTCCTGGCGCAAATGGTTGAGGCTGTGATAGCTGCCGGTGCTACGGTGGTTAATATCCCGGATACAAACGGTTACTGTTTACCAGACCAGTATGGTGCTAAGATCAAGTTCCTGAAAGAAAACGTTAAAAACATCGATAAGGCCATTATCTCTGTGCATTGCCATAACGATCTGGGTTTAGCAACCGCTAACTCCATAGCCGGTTTACAGAACGGTGCCCGACAGGTAGAAGGTACAATCAACGGTATCGGCGAGCGTGCAGGTAACACCTCTATCGAGGAGGTGGTGATGGTGCTGAAAACACACGCAGCACTTGGCTTGTACACCAACGTAAACAGCAAAAATTTCTATGAGATGAGCCGTATGGTAAGCTCGCAGATGCGTATGCCAGTGCAGCCAAATAAGGCTATTGTAGGTGCTAACGCTTTCGCACACAGCTCAGGTATCCACCAGGATGGTTTCCTTAAAAACCGTGAAAATTACGAGATCATTAAACCAGAAGATGTAGGTTTCCCAAGTGCAAGCATTGTTTTGACTGCCCGCAGCGGCCGCCATGCTTTGAAATTCCACCTGGAAAGATTGGGCTATAAACTGGATAAAGATGAGCTTTATGAAGCCTATCAGCGCTTTTTAACTCTTGCTGATAGCAAACTGGATATAAACGACGACGACCTGCAAAGCCTTATAGCAGATAAGCTGGTAAAGAACTAACTAATGGATACAGATACAGCATTGCATTTGGATTTTGACGCGGCCTACGCAAGGCTAAAAGACGTGGTTAAACGTACCCCATTGGAGTACAACCAGCGCCTGTCCGAAAAATACGAGTGCAACATATATTTAAAGCGCGAAGACATGCAGATAGTGCGCTCTTATAAGTTAAGAGGCGCCTATAACATGATCAGTCAGCTAAGTGCGGATGAACTGAGTAGCGGTGTGGTTTGCGCCAGTGCGGGCAACCATGCACAGGGAGTGGCTTATTCCTGCAAAAAGATGGGTGTTAAAGGCGTAATTTTTATGCCTGAGATCACTCCGAAACAAAAGGTTAACCAAACCGAGATGTTCGGTAACGGCAATGTAGAGCTGGTTTTAACCGGCGATACTTTTGACGATTGCCTGCGCGAAGCTTTGGCCTACACCGCAGAACACGGCATGACCTTCATCCCGCCGTTTGATGATTATCGCACCATTGAAGGCCAGGGAACTGTTGGTGTTGAGATCTTACAAGACCTTCCTAACACCGAGGTTGCCATTATGCCTATCGGCGGTGGTGGTTTGGCCGCGGGCATGGGTACTTATCTAAAACAAACCGTACCCGGTATCAAATTGATTGGGGTTGAGCCTGAAGGAGCACCATCAATGCTTACCTCTATGCAAAACGGCGAGAATACTACGCTTACGAATATCGACCGCTTTGTTGACGGTGCTGCTGTAAAGCGCGTAGGCGAAAAAACATTTACCATCTGCCGGGAGATATTGGATGATATGCTCACCGTACCAGAGGGTAAGGTTTGTACTACCATCCTTAAATTATACAACGAGGACGCCATTGTAGTTGAACCTGCGGGTGCGTTATCAGTTACTGCGTTGGATGCTGTTAAAGACCAGATAAAAGGTAAAAACGTGGTGTGCATCATCAGTGGTGGTAATAACGATATCGACCGAATGGCCGAGATCAAAGAAAAATCGTTGTTGTACGAGGGCCTTAAACATTACTTCATCGTTCGTTTCCCACAACGCCCGGGTGCTTTAAAATTATTTGTTACCGAGGTATTAGGCCCCGGCGATGATATAACCCGTTTCGAATTCATTAAAAAAACATCAAAAGAAAACGGCCCGGCCCTGGTAGGCATCGAATTAAAAAATGCCGGCGACTATCCTGCCCTGCTGCAACGTATGCAGGAGAACCGTTTCGAGGTGATTGAGATCAACAAGGATGCTACATTGTTTGAATATTTGGTCTGAATACGGATCAGAAGAATAAAAGAATTTGCTGAAAGCTGCTCATTGTCGGGCGGCTTTTTTTATCGGTTACTAATTATACGTTACGTTATCCACAGTCAAAATACTTTATCGGGCACGGGATAAAACAAAGCCATTGTCAGGATCGTAGTTGTTGATAATCTTATTGTCACAATGTCAGGGTGGGTGTTGTGGCAAGCGTTTTGATTAGTATATATTTGTATAACATTATTTAAAAAATAGAAATCATGGCTTTAGAAATAACTGATGCAAACTTTGAAGAACTTGTTCTTAAATCAGATAAACCGGTATTGATCGACTTTTGGGCAGAGTGGTGTGGTCCGTGTAGAATGGTAGGCCCTGTTGTTGAAGAGCTTGCTAAAGACTACGAAGGCCAGGCCGTTGTAGGTAAAGTTAACGTAGATAACAATCCAGGTATATCAATGAAGTATGGCATCCGCAACATCCCGGCTTTATTATACTTTAAAGGCGGCGAAATTGTTGACAAGCAAATTGGTGCAGTGCCAAAATCTATCCTTGCCGACAAATTAGCAAAACAATTAGCATAATTGAGCTGAACGATATAATAAGAAAGCCTCTGAAAAACATCCAGAGGCTTTCTTATTTGGAGGAATTTTGTCCTTTGTCTTTATTCTAAATTCCTTATTCAAAATAAATCACATCCTGCTAACGCTGCCGCTGCCTGCTTTTGAGGTAGAGATATTTCTGACAGCACCAGTATAATGCACATCGCCGCTGCCAACTACCGAAGCATCTAATTTTTCGCCAACATTAACACGTGCATCGCCGCTGCCTGCAACCTTTACCTGGGTATTATTGGTAGTAAGGTTTTGACCAGTAAAATCTCCTGAGCCTACAACCTTAACAACAGAATTATCTGCACGGCCGGATACTGTGATATCGCCTGATCCGCCAATGCTGCTCTCAAGCTCTTTAACATCAACCCTGCCGGTAATATCGCCACTACCTGTTAATTTCAATTTTAAAGCAGGTGCTTTTAAGCCATTCTTAAACATTACATCACCGCTTCCCGCAAGGCTTACTGCATCTACGTCCTTGATGCTCACGTAAACGATCATTTTCTTGTTCCCATTCCAGTTCCAGCTAAGATTATTTTTATTGTATATCTTAAGTACACCGCCGCTAACTTCAGTGATAATTTTGTTGATCACTTCAGACGGTGCATCAACTTTTACAGACTCGCTTGAGCCTTGAGTGATAAATACATCGTAAGAGCCTGCAACTTCTACTGCGTGGAAGCCAGCAAGGTGCCTGTCCTGCGTATCTGCCTTAACCAGGCTTGCTGTGGCAACCATGGTAGCTGCCAGTAAAAAGGTTTTAAGTGTGTTCATGTTAGTTCGAGTGTTTAACTATTAGATGCAGCATGTAACCAAAAAGTTGCACAGAACAAAAAATAAATTTGAAAGAAGTTATTGAAATAGATATGAGCGATACGCGTGTGCTGCGGGAGAGGGTTTACATTACAAAAAATGTCATTTCGAACGAGGAACGAGGAGAAATCTTATTCGCGTGACACTTACAATGCATAAGATTTCTCCTCGCTGTCGCTCGTTCGAAATGATAGAACAACTGAAGTTGCGAACCTTAATCTACCAAGACCCCTATGTAATAATTAAACAGGTCAACCTCGATGTTTTCTTTATTTGCGCCCTGGATATTTACAGGAGAAAAGCGTTGGGTTGGTTTGATAAACTGGTATTCGCCGCCTTTTACCCTCACTTTAACCGGCATGTTAAAACCGTGCACATCGGCAATCCATCTGCACATCAGTTTACCATTAATGGTATCAAACTCCAGGGTAGGTATAACGGTATGCTTCAAATACTGCTCAAAAACAGGTGAAAGGTTAATGCCGCTTTGCTGGTTAATATAATTTACCACATCATTATAGGTAACGGTTTGGTGGTAAAAGGTCTTGTTAAGTCCGCGTAAAATGCCACGCCATTTTTCATCATCATTAATAATGGTGCGTATCATATTGAGCATGTTACCACCTTTAGGGTACATATCGCCGGAGCCTTCCTTGTTAACATTGTACGGACCAACAATAGGCCCGTCGTTTTGTATGCCTAAGCGGGTGCCATGCACATACTCCTGACCGGCTTGTTTGCCCCAGTTATCCTCAATAAATAATGATTCGCTGTAATTGGTAAAACTTTCGTGGATCCACATATCGGCCAAATCTTTTGAGGTGATGTTGTTACCAAACCATTCGTGACCGCTCTCGTGCACTACAATAAAATCCCATTTCAAACCCCAGCCCGTACCGGAAAGATCGCGACCAAGGTAGCCGTTCTGGTAATGGTTGCCATAAGCAGTGCCGCTTTGGTGCTCCATACCTAAGTGATGCGTTTCTACCAGTTTGTATCCATCTTTGTAGAACGGATATGGCCCAAACCAATGTTCAAAAGCTTTTAGCATCGGTTTAACGTTTGCTCCCCAATGTTTCTTAGCTTTCTCCAGGTTGTAACTTAACGGCCAAAAATCAAGCGTAAGCTTGCCATCTTCGCCCTGGTAAACATCGCTGTAGTGCGCATAGTCGCCTATGTTGGCTTCAATGTCATAATTATTGATGGGGTTGGCTACAAACCAATCGAAGCGGGTATATCCGTCTTTAAGTTTGGTAACTTTACGCAAACGCCCATTGCTTACATCCTTTAAACCATTGGGTACACTTATGCTGATCAATGCGCTATCAACTTCGTCGGCCTGCTGGTCTTTGGTAGGCCACCAGACGCTGGCACCCATACCCTGGCATGCGGTTGATACCCATTTATGCCCAAGTGAATCTACATTGTATTCTACGCCGCCGTCCCAAGGGGCACGCTTAGCAATAGTGGGGTTACCCGAATAATATACGGTGAACTGCTCCTTACTACCGCTTTTTATGGTCTGCGGGAAGGTTATAAACACCGCATTGTACTCGCGGGTGTATGGTACTTCCTTGCCCTTATAAAGCACTTTCTCTACCTTAAGGTTAGAGAACAGATCAAACTGCAGCTTAGTAAAATCCTGCGTGGCGGTGTATTTAAAAAGTACATTGCCGCTGATGAATTTGTTATCGATATCAAACTTCACATCCAGGTGATAATAATTGATATCATAACAGGTACGCAATGGCGTAGTGAGCGAGCCGCGCAACGTATCAGCACGGGTAAAAGTTTCTTTGCTAACACCAAGTTGGGCGTGGGCATTTGAAGAAAGAAAACCGGCTATCAGGATGCCGGCATATATTGAGTTTTTGATTTTCATAATAATAATATAAAACTATGTCATTGCGAGCGTAACGCGGCAATCTTAAAGGACAAGCGTATTCGATCAGCTGATGAGATTGCCACGTCGCTCCCTTTCACAAAGCCCTTCTTGCTCCTCGCAATGACAATGTGAAAATATTCTCTTATCTCTAATTAATTACTTCAACACCTCCACATCAATAAAGCTATCATTAAACACCGTGTGGGTAGCTTTCTGATAGTCGCTTGCTGCTGCTTTGTATGGGTTCTCAACAAACTTTTGCGGGTTACGAGCGTAAAGCGGGAACGACGTACTTTGCACCTGTATCATAATGCGGTGGCCTTTTTTAAAGGTATGCAGTACATCATTCAGGTGGAAGTTCACCGGGGTTTTCTGGTTTGGCACCATCGACTCGGGCTTCTCAAAGCTGTTGCGGAAACGTGCCGGCATGATTTGCGAACGCACCATTTGCCAGTAGTTACTCAGGATAATGTTCTTGTTTGGCATATAAGGGTTGTTAGGCTCATCGGGTGGGTAAACGTCAATCAGTTTAACTATCCAATCGGCATCCGTACCGGTGGTAGCTACTTTTAGGTTAGCCATTATCTCACCGCCAAGTGTAACGTCATCTGTCAGAACATCTGTTTGGAAAACCAGCACATCCGTACGCCTGCCGGCAAAGCGCTGATCCTCGCTCATGTAATTGTGAGGGGTAAAGCCCATGGTAGTGGTATTATCCTCGGTGTACGGAACAGGTTTTAGCGGGTCGCTTACAAAGCTGGTACCTGCGCCACCGTTTTGTGCGGTTTCGGTAAGCTTACCATCGTTATTCAGGTAAAATTTAACATGGCTGGCAGTCGGAGAAGGCCATTTATCAAACTTGCGCCACTCATTTTTACCGGTGTTGAACATGTAAGCCTTAGGCAGGCCTGAGTTCTTATCACCATTCTCTTTTAGGAAGTGATGGAAGAATTTCTGCTCCATTTCCTTTTGGTAGAAGGTAGCAATGCTATCGCCAAAGTAGATGTTGCTATGCATGGTATGCCCCGTTTCGCGCGACCAGCGACCATGGCCAAATGGTCCCATTACAATTGTATTATAAGCGGACGGGTCTTTCTTTTCGATGGTTTTGAAAATTGCCAACGGACCGGTTAAGTCTTCGGCATCAAACCAGCCACCAACCAGCATTACGGCAGGTTTTACTTTGTTGTAGTGTTTTAACAAACCGCGTTTTTGCCAAAACTCATCGTAGTTGGGGTGATTAACTGTTTCCTGCCAAAAGAAATTGTCTTTATAATATTTATCGGCATTGCTTAACGGACCAAGATCTAACAGAAACTGGTAGCCATCACGTGTGCCAGGATTGAACATGGTGTTTTGGTACCAGGCTTTTGAGGTGGTATCTGTTTTTTGCACACCAAATACCGGGAAAGTAAAGAAGTAGCCTTCTATAAATGCTCCGTTATGGTGAAAATCATCAAAAAAGAAATCGGAAATTGGTGCCTGCGGCGATGAAGCTTTCAGTGCAGGATGATTACTCAGGATACCCGCAGCGGTGTAAAACCCAGGGTAGCTTATACCCCACTGACCAACTTTACCGTTATTGTTTGCTACGTTCTTGATCAACCAATCAATGGTATCATAAGTATCTGAACCTTCATCAACGTCTTTTTTGGTCTTCTTGTTATCGATAACCGGGGTCATGTTTGTCCAGGTGCCTTCGCTTTTGTAGCGGCCGCGCACATCCTGGTAAACGTAGATATAACCTTCTTGCATCATGTATTTTGAAGGACCAACCTGGTTGGGATATTTGGTTTCGCCGTAAGGGGCAATACTATAACAGGTACGCTGCATAATGATCGGGTACTTTTTATCCTTAGCAGCGTCGTTAGGCGTGTAAATGGAAGTAAAAAGCTTTACGCCATCTCGCATGGTGATGTAAACGTCCTTTTTGGTGTAGTGCTCTTTTACGTAACTGCTTTGGGCAAGCACTGCGTTGCAGGCAACCGCTATCAGCAATAATAATGCGGAGAGTTTTTTCATGATGTGGGTCAGTAATAGTGTTAACGGGTGTAATTTACTAAGTAAATTGCTAATTAACTACATAGTTACAATGATGTTACAAAAGCAACATTGTTTCATTTAAAGTCTTTTAAATTTTTTGAGTCAGCAGGCCACATTAAAGATTTTGTTTGTTCTGCGTTAGTCCGCTCAATTGCCGCGGAGGCTGTTACTTTGTCTTGATATAAAGTAACCAAAGATCAAGTCAGCAAATAGGCTTCTTTGCGCACAAGCCTATGCCCTGCAAGCGGGCAGAACCACGGGCTGCAAAATCTTGCCGCTACTTCGTTCCCTCGAGACTGGCGCTTCAGGCAAGTATTGCTATGCCCTTGCCAACGCACCGCCCGCCATTGTTCTGCCCGCTTTCGTCCGAAGTTTTTTTGCTGACGCGGCGGAAGAAAAATACTTTGTCATTCTGAGCGTAGCGAAGAATCTAACCGCGTTCTCTGTAGAGTACATAGATTCTTCGCTACGCTCAGAATGACAGGTTATTTAATTATTCTTTTAATTCATTAATTCCGTAAATTCTGATTCAGACAATTTTGCGTTAGGGATTGTAGTGGATACATGCTCTCGCGCCTAAGGCCTGCAAGCGTATGAACGTAAAGCCCGACCCCGATATACATCGGGGGAACGCCCTCAGTTAGAGATTAGTGATTGGTTAATTAGATATTATTTAAAGATCTCGCAACACATATAATAAAGAACCTATACAGATATATCTCTGTCAAACCCTTCACATTTTAATTAAATAGCTATTTATAAGGCTGTAAACATTGCGTAACTTTGGCCTCCAAATTACACTACTATGCAATATGATGTTATCGTTGTAGGGTCTGGTCCTGGTGGTTATGTGGCTGCCATTCGCTGTGCCCAATTGGGGTTAAAAACCGCAATAGTCGAAAAATATAATACCCTTGGCGGTACCTGCCTTAACGTGGGCTGTATCCCATCAAAAGCCCTGCTTGATTCTTCTGAGCATTACCACAATGCCGCACATACTTTTTCAACACATGGCATTAAGCTGGATAACCTGGGTATTGATTTTGGCCAGATGATAAAACGCAAACAGGAAGTGGTTGATGCCAACACCAGCGGTATCAGTTTCCTGATGAAAAAAAATAAGATTGACGTACACCAGGGTGTAGGTTCTTTTAAAGATAAAAATACCATCACAGTTACTAAAGCTGATGGTGCAGCTACTGAAATTACCGGTAAAAATGTAATTATTGCTACAGGTTCAAAACCATCGAGCCTGCCTTTCCTGAAGATCGATAAAAAACGCATCATCACTTCAACAGAAGCTTTAAAACTGACCGAAATACCTAATCACCTGATATTGATCGGTGGCGGTGTTATTGGTTTGGAATTGGGTTCTGTGTACGCCCGTTTGGGTGCAAAGGTATCTGTGATTGAGTTTATGGATGGCATTATCCCAACCATGGATAAGGCCCTTGGCCGCGAGCTGCAAAAGGTGCTTAAGAAACTGGGCATGGATTTTTATCTTAACCACAAGGTAACCGGCGCTACCGTTAAAGGCAAAGAGGTAACTGTTACCTTTGATAACGCCAAAGGCGAAAAGCAAGAGCTTAAAGGCGACTACTGTATGGTAGCCGTTGGCCGTGTAGCTTACACCGATGGTTTGGGCTTAGATAAAATTGGCATTACCGTTGAAGAGCGTGGCCGCAAAATACCTGTTAACGACCACCTGGAAACCAGTGTTAAAGGTGTTTATGCTATTGGCGATGTAATTAAAGGCGCTATGCTTGCCCACAAGGCGGAAGACGAAGGTACTTTTGTTGCCGAGATCATTGCCGGACAAAAACCACACATTAATTACAACCTGATACCCGGTGTAGTTTACACATGGCCGGAGGTTGCTGCAGTTGGCTTCACCGAGGAGCAGTTGAAAGAAGCCGGTACAAAATATAAAGTGGGCTCATTTCCGTTCAAAGCCAGCGGCCGTGCACGTGCAAGCGGCGATTTGGATGGTTTTGTTAAAGTACTGGCTGATGCTACTACCGACGAGATCCTTGGTGTACATATGATAGGTCCGCGCGCTGCAGATATGATAGCTGAGGCAGTTATTGCCATGGAGTTCCGTGCCTCTGCAGAGGATGTAACCCGCGCAAGCCATGCCCACCCAACTTATACCGAAGCAATGCGTGAAGCTTGTTTAGCAGCGACAGAGAATCGCGCTATTCATATTTAATGTTGTGGAAGGTTGTAATGTTTAAACAGTTCAATTAAGTGGTCCTTCTATTAATCGAATAAATAAAAAGGCGTACCATTTGGTACGCCTTTTTATTTATTTCTGCTGCTACCTAAAGCGTTCCGCTTATGGGTTTAATAGCATGTAATTTGACAGGAGGTAAGTATCGCTCAAACAATCAACTCACCCCGACATCGCTACGCTCGCCGCCCCTCTCTTCGCTGCGCGAAAAGAGGGTATCAAAAAGCTTTTATTCTTAACCCTCTTTGCTGCTTGCAGCAGAGAGGGTGGTCAAGCGTAGCGTAGACCGGGTGAGTCAACTCTTCGATGTTTGATCAGTTGACTATTAGCCTTGCTGAAGCAATAGAAACTTTCGAAACTTACAACATTCCAACAAACATTTCCTACTCTGTTTTAATACTCTTTATCGGATTAGCCAAAGCTGCTTTGGCTGCCTGGTAGCTTACCGTTACTACTGATATCACTACTGCTGCCAATCCCGAATACAGGAAGATAGTCCAGCTGATGTGGATGCGGTAATTGAAATCCTGCAGCCATTTATTCATAAACCACCAACCTATCGGCGCGGCTATTACAACGGATACAAGCACGAGAGCTACAAAATCGCGCGTTAATAATTGCATAAGGTTGGCTACCCCAGCACCTAATACCTTACGGATGCCTATCTCCTTTGCACGGCTTTCGGCCATGTAGGCGGCAAGACCAAATAAGCCAAGGCAAGATATGATGATGGTTAAGCAGGAGAACGTAAAGGCAATTTTGCCGGTTCGTTGTTCGTTCTTAAATTTTTGGGCATAAGCCTGATCAACAAAATGATATTGGAAGGGATATGCCGGGTTGTATTTTTTGAAAATAGCTTCCGCCTGTTTAAGGCTCGCCGAAACAGGTTTATGGGCATCAAGCCTAAAGGTTAAAGAGTTTGACCAGTATTTGTTACCAAAAACCAGCATGGGGTTAATATCCTGAGATGGAGAGCCGATAATAAAATCTTTAATAACACCAACAATTGTAAGCTTGTTGGTTCCGCTTAGTATGGTTTGCCCTATCGGGTCCTTTAACCCCATTACTTTCAACGCTGCTTCATTCATCATAACCGCGCTTGAGTCTGACGGGTATTTATTGAAATCAATATCCCGCCCGGCAATAAGTTTAAACCCAAATGTCTTAACAAAATCTCCGGTGGTGCCAAACCTGGTGAAGTTTAAATTTTTGTGAGCCGGGTCCATATCGCCCCAATTAAAACCTGTGCCGTTACTGGCATCAAGCGTAACCGGCATGCTTGTTTTACTTACTGCCACGGCGGTACCGCTGTTTATCAAGTCATTTTTTAAAGCTTCGAAGTTCTTCCCTATCGTGCCGGTAACCGGATGCTCTATCAGGTTATTGCGCACATAACCCGTATCACGACTTTGAACATAATTGATCTGCTGATAAATAACTATGGTTGCAATGATCAATACAATGGCAACGGTGAATTGGGTAACCACTAAAAACTTACGCGGATTGATAACCTGCGCCTTCGTTTTAAACAAACCTTTAAGCACATTAACTGGCCTGAATGACGACAGATAAAATGCAGGGTAGCTGCCCGCCAGCAGGCCTGTTAGTAATACAAAAGCACAACCAGCCAACCATAAGTAAGGATCAGTATAGTTAATGAACATTTTAACGCCCGTTAGCTCCTGGAAGTAAGGCAGCACTAATTGCACCAATGCAATGGCTATAACGCCTGCTATTGCGGTAATTAGTATGGACTCTGTTAAAAATTGTTTGATAATAGATAGCCTGCCCGCGCCAATTACTTTACGTACGCCCACCTCTTTTCCACGCTTTTCGCTTTGGGCAGTAGTAAGGTTCATAAAATTGATGCAGGCTATTAGCAATATCAACACCGCTATGCCCAATAAAAGCCTTACCGTTTCTATGGCACCGCCCACCGCTACGCCATTCTCGAACCTTGAGTTGAGGTGCCATTTTGTTGACGGGTGCAAGAATATACCGAATTTAAGATTGGGATCATGTTGAGTGATCATGCCCTTTATTTTTTTGTCCAAAGCATTAACATTAGTTCCGGGCTGCAGCTGTACATAGGTATTGAAACTGCTATTGCTCCAGTTATTTGCTTCGGAAGTACCTACCAGCGGCACTATAGATACCAGGTAATCAAATTGGAACTGTGTATTTACCGGAGGATCCTTAACTACTCCCGCAACTTTATAATTGCCATTATCGTTGATACGGAGTATCTTATCTGTAGGATCGTCACTACCAAATATTCGCTTTGCAAAAGTCTGAGTCAATACAATGCTTTTAGGATCGTTAAGAGCCTGTTTGCTGCCATTGATCATCGGAAAGCTGAACATGCTTAAAAACTCCGGGTCGACATCAAGGCCATTGCCCATTATGCTCTTATCTTTGTAATTAAAAAGGCGGTCGGTAGGCCAATACACCCTTGCCACCGCTTTCACTTCCGGATATTTCTGTTTCAGCTCTGTTGCAATCGGTGCCGAACTTACGTCCCACGTGTAAATATTGCCGGTTGCATCCTTGTATGAACGGTTCCAAACCTTGTAGAGGTTATCTGCATTTTTATGGAACCTATCAAAGCTCAACTCATTTTGCACCCAGGTAAATATCAAAATGGCGCCGCACATACCAGTGGCAAGGCCGACTATATTGATAAAGGAAAACACCTTGTTTTTCCATAAATTGCGCCAGGCAATCTTGAAATAGTTTTTGATCATAGCTGTAAGCGTTATTACTTAATATATGATAAAGCTTGTGCCAATAGTTCATTTGATTGATTATCAATTATTTATAATAAAAAATTAAGAAATGAACGTTCGAAATCGAACACTTAACGTACGGCATCAATACATAAAACAGCTTTGGAATTTAGCGGTTAATTACACATGCAAATACTGATAAATATATCAATATTACTGGGTACCATCGCCACGATGGAACTCCTCTCATGGGCTATGCATAAATATCTCTTCCATGGGCCGCTTTGGTTTATCCATAAAACCCACCACCAGCAACGCCACGGCTGGTTTGAATTGAACGACCTGTTCAGCATTGGCTTTGCGGCAATTTCATTATGGCTGATGTGGACAGGCCGCAAGACATTTGATTATCATTTTTGGATAGGTGCAGGCATCAGCGTTTACGGCATCATTTACTTCATCTTCCACGATTGGTTTATCCATAACCGCTTTAAAGCCTTTAAGAGCACTAACCGCTACCTGTTAGGCATCAGGAGGGCGCATAAGATACACCACAAATCCACAGAGAAAAACCCTTCGGAAGAATTTGGGTTGCTTGTGGCGAGTAAGAAGTGGTTTAGGAATTGACTTCCAAAATAAAGTCAGACAATAAAATGATCTTGGTCTTACCAAAAGGATTTAATTCCAAAAGGTCGTTGTCCCCGGTAATTAAATAATCAGCTCGCCCATCTTTTGCTAAGGAGAGTAGGAAATTATCTTTCTCGTCACGACATGCAGTTACTACTGAATCGACTTCTATAAACTCTGCAAAGTCGTTTATAATATCTAAAATCTCGTCGACAGAGTTTCCGGAAAAATACTTTATAAACTTAGGACGTCGGCTTACTTCAATAAATTCTTTTAATAATTCCTCGCTGAATAATAACCTGACTTTTTTTGAAAGAATTAATTGAGTCAAAAAAGAATGATCTTTCCTAATGAGGAAACTGATCCATAAATTAGTATCAAGAATAACTCTTAATCCCCTACTTGGCATTGCGGCTTTTCCTAACAGCCTCTACTTCTGCTGTGATATCATCAAGAGAAGGTGTTGTGTCATACTGCGAACGTAAACCATCCAATACTTTTTCAAACCTTTTTTTTGGGCTCTCTTTTATATTAATCAAATTCATGTCGGCCAAATCTTTTAAAAGCTTAAGCGCTTTGGGGTTCACTATTTCAATTTTCAGTGTGTCCATAAACAAATATAGATTATGAAGAGATAACAAACAATCTTACAATAGTTTCATGTTGTTATCAATTCCAACAAATTTCCCGAAATTCGCCTCATGCTGCAAATACAGGAAAATGTATCCCTCAAAAACTTTAACACCTTTGGTATTGATGTAAACGCACGTTACTTCGCTGAGATAAACCACGAAGCAGGTCTGGTTGAGCTTTTTGCCGACCCGCAGTGGCACAAAGTGCAGCGCCTTGTAATGGGCGGCGGCAGCAACATGCTTTTAGTGAATGATTTTGATGGGTTAGTTATCCGGTTAAATATTCGCGGCATTCAGCACCGCATTAGTCATGATGATGTTCATGTAGATGCTGGTGCCGGTGAGGTTTGGAACGACCTCGTTAATTATTGTGTTGCCCACGGCTTTGCCGGTATGGAAAATTTAAGCCTCATCCCGGGTTCGGTTGGTGCCTCGCCTATCCAAAACATTGGTGCATACGGTGTAGAATTGAAGGATGTATTTGAAAGCTGCCACGCTTTTGAAATAGCTACCGGCGAGTTTCGTACGTTCAGTAAGGATGATTGTAAATTCGGCTATCGCGAAAGTGTGTTTAAAGCGGAGCTTGCCGGGCGGTTCATCATTACTTCGGTAAAGTTTAAATTATCATTGGTGCCACACCTTAATTTAAAATATGGCGCCATTGAGCAGGAGCTTGCTAATAGAAACATAGAGAACCCTACCCTTAAGGATGTATCGCAGGTAGTATCACACATCCGTGTATCTAAACTGCCAGATCCATCTACCATTGGCAATGCGGGCAGTTTCTTTAAAAATCCGGTCATCAGTCGCGCTGATTTTGAAGCCCTGATATCCAAACATCCCGATGTTGTAAATTATCCCGCGCCTGATAACATGGTAAAACTCGCTGCCGGCTGGCTGATTGAGCAATGCGGTTGGAAGGGAAAACAGGTAGGCCATACCGGCACATGGAAGAACCAGGCATTAGTATTGGTAAACCACGGCGGCGCTACGGGCGAAGAAGTGTACAATTTTTCGTCGCAAATTATAGACAGTGTGTACGATAAATTTGGCGTTTTACTACAGCGTGAAGTAAATATCGTACGGTAAAGCGTTTCCTGAAATCAATTTTCTTCAAATTTAATTCATTTACAAAAACTTAATGCAGCAATTATGTGTTGTTAGTTTTAGGTTGCAAATAACCTTAATTACAGTTGTCATAGTATTGTAAACCACTTGTTTTCAGTAGCTTAAATTTCTTTTTAGATATAAAAGAAATTTCCTTCAATTTAGGTAAGCGTATTAGTCTCTTCTCCATTTTCATTCAATTTTCATTACTGGTATCGTGTTTGTATAAACCTTGATACAAAACATTAACAGAATGACAAAGATTGAGTTTAACACCCTGGTATTACGTCAAGCAAGTTCATTAAGGTCTTATGCCTTGCACTTCACTCATGACGCCGACGATGCTAACGACCTTGTTCAGGATACGATGTTGAAAGCGATAACTTATTACAATAAGTTTAAAGAAGGTACTAACCTTAAAGGTTGGTTGTACACCATCATGAAAAATACCTTCATCAACAACTACCGCCGTTTTGTTAAGATGAGCACTTTTGTAACCAAAAGCGATGAGATATCATCTCCAAACCTGGTATTCAGTTCAACTAAAAACCAAGGCGAAGCTAAATTTGTAATGGACGATATTAAACGCGCTTTAGACCGTTTACCATCTGATTACTATGTGCCTTTCACCATGTATTTTGAAGGCCACAAATATCACGAGATAGCTGACCATTTAGATATTCCTATCGGAACTGTAAAAACCCGTATCCACGTAGCACGCAAATTGCTTAAAAAGAATTTGAAAGCTTATGATAACGGTGTAGCAAAACCGGTTTACGCTGAGATCGATTAATTATAAAATAAACTCAATATATATAGCAAGAAGCTCGTTGTAAAACGGGCTTTTTTTGTTGCACACTAACTCATGTCATTCTGAGCGATAGCGAAGCATCTGTTACACCTTATGCAAGTTGCCCATTAGATACTTCACTACGTTCAGCATGACAAATATGATTAGCCTAACTTCCCTATAGCTACAAACTTTTCAAACACACCTTCTGTATGTGGTGCATCAGCTAACTCTTCGGTAAGGTCTTGCCCGGCCCAGTGTTCATAGTGTTTACCATTGCGCCATAAGCGGCTTTCGGTAACATCATAGATTATGCCTTTAAAGGCCACCCATATCTGCGGTTTATCCTGCCCGTTTCGGAGTGCCAGTTGTGAACGTGAATAAATAGGGAGATCGTTCATCAGAGCGTTGCTTTGCGATTTTTGTAATATTCGTAAAAAGCTATGTTCATCAGCAACAATGCCATGCTGTAGAAATGGTCTTCAAACGGTATGGTTGTTACCCTTATAGCCATGTTCTGCGCATTATTATACAATACAACCGGTATTGATGTAAGTAACCCATTTACAATATAAAATGGTAAAAGAGAAACCAAGTAGGCCAGATAAAATCTCGGCAGCCAATTTTTTTTAAAGGTAACCAGTAAAACCACCGGCAACAACGCAAAGGTTACTGCGGTGTAAAGCCTGTCATGATAAATTGCCAATAGCACCAGAGAAACTATTATCAGCATAATAGATATGCCTTTACCGGCGTTCTGCGGTAACTGCCACTTTACATAGTAATTTAAGCAGGCATAAATAAATATACATGCAAATGGTACGGTAAGGAAGAATAGTATCTCTTCTAACGGTAAGCCGAAAAAATGAAGGCCGATAATATATTTATCATTGAACGACCATACGCCGTAAATGGTGAACAATACATCCCAAAACAAAAAGACGAAGCCCGTGATGGCCATTCCCGGCCAGATGTAGCGCCATGTTTTTGCAAAGGCCACCCTTTTATCAAAAGACAGCACCACCGGAAAAAATATGGTAAGTATGTTGATGATAAGGTAGGTGTATAGCTTCACTACAATGCGGCTAAGTGTTCTTTCAAATTGGCGTTTTCCGCGGGTGTGCAGCGTTTAGACTCGAGCAGAAAATTGATAATGGTTTTGACCAGTGCCTTATCTGCCGATGAATAATACTTACGGTCAATCTGTTTGATGATCTCTTCCCTATCAGCCGTAAGATTTTTGTTGATGCCTAAAAACTTAGGCACGTTATGCTCAATTGAAAATCGCATAAAACGGATCTCGATATTATGCGGGTCAGCTTGTACGGCACCCTTGAAGGTTTTTTCGCTGTCGTTGAGGTATTTGATCTTATAATAAGGATTCCAGGCGTGTTTGGCTTTCAATGCTTCAAGCGTGCCCATGTAGGCATTTAACAATGCCGACCGGTCTTTTATTCCCGATAAATGCGTGTACAGAGAATCGGTTGTTTTTTTACTGTCCAACGCGGTCACCAGCAGCTTTCTTATTTTATGAACTTCGGTATCGGCTACATGATCAAAAGTGAATGCTGAGGTGGTGAACATAACTGTAACGGCAAGGACGGAAACCCACAACCAAATTTTACGAGGTATAACAACTACGCCACTCATGGGTATCAGTTAAATAAAGTTGAGCTTCCGGTGCAGCAGGGCCTTACAATACAGGCCTATCTTTTGCGTATCAGAAACCCTTATGCGTTTCTCAATAATTGTATGGGCCGAAGTTGCACTTATTTTTTTAAAAAGCTGTAGGTAGTAGATGTAAGCTACGTAAACACCTAACCGGCTGCCCGCCGGCAGTTGCTTAATGCCAATTAGGGCATCGTCGAAATCCTGCTTTATATCTTTCTCAATCAGTTTTTTATCTTCCTCGGTAAAATTGCTAAAATCTACCTCGGGAAAATAAGTACGTCCACGGTCTTCATAGTCAGACTTAATATCACGCAAAAAGTTTATTTTCTGGAAGGCCGAACCCAAACTGCGGGCGCTTGGCACCAGCCTGTCATACAATGCTGAATCGTTCTCGCAAAAAATACGCAGGCACATAAGGCCAACTACTTCTGCAGAACCGTAGATGTATGTTTTGTAACCATCATCATTATAGGCTGTCTTGTCAAGATCCATACGCATGGATAGTAGAAACGCCTCAATAAGATCTTTTTCAACGCCATACTGATTAACCACTTGCTGAAAAGCCTGCAGTACCGGATTGGTGCTGATGCCCCTATCGATAGCCTTAAAGGTTTCCGCCTGAAAATCATCTATGAGTTCGCGCTGGTTGTGCCCGTAAAAAGTATCAACAATTTCATCAGCATATCTAACAAAACCATAAATAGCGTAAACAGGATAACGAAAACGTTTGTTAAAGGCGCGTATACCGGTACTAAAAGACGTACTGTATTTTTTAGTTATAACTTTACTGCACTCAAAACAGGTTTCGTCAAATAAGTTCATTACCCAAATGTACAAAATGAAAGGTGTATTGTTTTTGAGCAAGGTGAATGTAATTGTTTTAATTTGGCTACGATGAACAAAACAGAGCGGGTAGTGGTAATAGGCGCTGGCTTTGCCGGCCTTGCTTCGGCGTGTGTACTGGCTAAAGATGGCTATAAGGTTACCGTTTTAGAAAAGAACGACCAGCCCGGTGGCCGTGCCCGTGTTTGGGAAAAAGACGGATTTACATTTGACATGGGCCCAAGCTGGTACTGGATGCCAGATGTCTTTGATAATTTTTTCGCTTTGTTTGGCAAAAAGGCAAGTGACTTTTACGACCTGAAACGGCTTGACCCCGGCTATCGTATTTACTACGGCAAAGATGATGTACTTGATGTACCCGCAAACATGCAGGAGCTTGAGCAACTTTTTGAGTCGATTGAACCGGGCAGCAGCAAAGGCCTGCGCGAGTTTATGAAACAGGCCGAATACAAGTACAGGGTAAGCATGAGCGATTATGTTTTTCGCCCGTCGCATTCCATTACCGAGTTTATAGATCTTCAGCTGATACGTAAGAGCTTTAGCATGCAACTACTAACCAGTATGAGCAGCCACGTGCGTAAATATTTTAAAAACCCTAAGCTGATAAAAATGCTGGAGTTCCCGGTGCTGTTTTTGGGAGCAACCCCAAAAGATACACCGGCCATGTACAGCATGATGAACTATGCCGACCTTGCATTAGGCACCTGGTACCCTATGGGCGGCATGAACGAGATCGTTAAAGCAATTGTACGCATTGCTACTGATTTAGGTGTCTACATAAAGCTGAATACTGAGGTTACCCGCTTAGTGGTAAGCGACGATAAAGTAAGCACCATACAAACCACGAATGGCGCTTACCAGGCTGATATGGTAATATCAGGAGCTGATTATGAATATACCGATCAGCACCTGTTGCCAAAGCAGGCTGCCAATTATACTGCCAAGTATTGGGATACACGTACTATGTCGCCTTCAAGTTTGTTATTTTACATCGGTACCAATAAAAAGGTTAAGGGCATACAGCATCATAACCTTTTCTTTGATGAAGATTTTGACCGCCACGCAAACGAGATCTACAAACAACCACAATGGCCAAGCGAACCGTTATTCTACGTTTGCTGTACTTCAAAAACAGATACCGCTTGTGCTCCTGAAGGTGGCGAAAACCTTTTCTTCCTGATGCCGATTGCACCGGATCTGAAAGATGATGAAGCTACGCGTGATCGTTATTTTGATTTGCTGCTGGATAGATTTGCACGCATTACCGGTCAGGATATCCGAAACAACATTGTTGTAAAAAGAAGCTATGCAGTTGATGATTTTAAAGCCGATTATCATTCATTTAAAGGAAACGCTTACGGATTGGCAAACACGCTTGCGCAAACCGCTTTCTTTAAACCGGCGATGCGCGCCAAGCACGTTAAAAATCTGCTGCATACCGGTCAGTTAACCGTTCCCGGACCGGGTGTACCACCAGCATTGATATCGGGGCAAATAGCAGCTAAGGAAGCGATGAAGATGATGGGGGAATAAAAAAATTAAAGAGTATGTCATTGCTGTAAAGGTCAATTAATTCGGTAACAGAATTAGCTTTAAAGAATAAAGCAATATTGTTATGCGGAACATTAATAATGACCTTACGTTAAAGCGGAATTATCTGAGCAAATACCGTTTTCTGATCAGCGAATACGAGCAGGTCAAACGCAGGGAACATCCTGTTTATCGCTTTGCCAGGGATTTCTATTTGGCCCATGATACCGATGCCCGAGCGTTTTTGAAATACTACAATCTGTTCAAACAATCAGGCAATGAGCTTGATCTGCTCCCGCAGAAGCGCGGGCCGAAGTACGGCAGTCGCAGGCCTTCTCCGGTTGAGGAACAGCAAGTGCTCGAATTGCGGGATAAAGGCTGCAATAAGTTCGAGATCAACAGCCAGCTCAGGCAGAAATCCAATACCTTTACACCATCGCCATCAGGTATTTACAATATTCTGAAGCGCAATGGGCGTAACCGTTTAAAACCGGTTGACAGGGAAATCAAACAAAAGATCGTCAAGGAGCGCATGGGCCAGTTAGGACATATCGATTGCCATCATTTAAGTAAAAGCGTTATACGCGGACAAAACAGAAAGCTGTACCTGCTTTGCGTACTGGATGACTACAGCCGCCTGGCATGGGCACAGGTGATGACAGATATCACAGCACTCACTACGATGTTCACCGCAATGCATTGCATGCAGGCGCTCAAACGGGAGTTCGGCATCCAGATGGAGGAGATCATTGCAGACAACGGCCCGGAGTTCGGAACGGCTGTAAGTCAAAACAAAATGAACCACCCTTTTGAGCGTATGCTGGTCGAAACAGGTATCAAAAGAAGATATATGAAACCCTACCGGCCGCAAACTAACGGCAAGGTTGAACGCTTCTGGCGGACGCTCAAAGAGGACCTGATCGAAGATACAGACTTCGATAGCCTCCAGGAACTGGAAGATGAACTGCTTAAATACCTCGTTTACTATAATTGGGAAAGACCTCATCAGGGTATCGGTGGAAAGAAACCTATTGATATGGCTACCCTAAACAACAAAAAATAATACCTAATTCTGTTACCGAATTACCTAACCCTTACAATTCCGGGGAGCGATAGCGACGTGGCAATCTCATCGCGTTTATACTCTGTATTTGAGGAGATTGCCGCTCTATCGCTCGCAATGACAAGGTGGTAAACATAAAAAGCCACCCGACTATAGGGCAGCTTTCTATAAATTCCATTAATTCTTGAGATCCGGGTTCAGACTATGCCAACACAGCCCTTGCGTTGGTTAGGTTATAAATATCATTCATCAGGTCATCACTTGGGCTTACGCGGAAAAGCTTGGAGAACAGATCAACCGTCATCGCTTCTTCTCCGTCCATGATTTTAAAGCGTAGCTGGCAGCTTTTGGCTGGGTACTTTTCGTTGTTCTGATTGATCACTTCTATCAGGTTATCCAACAGTTGATTATTCAGGTTACGTACATCAAGGCAAACGGTTAATGATTTGCTCAATTTATCACGCATCTCTGATAAAAGGCTCATGCTGGTCACCCTAAGGTCCCAATTGTCTTTCTGGCGGAATTTCTCCTCTATATTGCCTTTAATATGCAGGAAGTAACCTTCAACCATCATGTTACGGAACTTCACATAATCTTCACCGAAGAAGGCAAATTCGTAAGAGTCGTTGTAATCTTCCAGTACAAATGCCCCAAATGGTTTACCCATTTTTGTGAACCTATGCTGCACACTTGATACTAAACCGCCAATGCATATTTCGCCGCGTTTACGTAATTCGGCAAATTTGGCCATTATTGCATCGCCACCCTCACCGGAGCGCGCTTTTTGGAGCACCTTAAGTTCTGTTATGGTAGTATTACAATACTTATCCAGTTCCAGCTTGTAATTATCTAAAGGGTGACCGGTTAGGTATATACCTATAACGTCCTTCTCATATTTTAACTTTTCGATCAGGCCCCACTCCTCACATTCGGGCATGGTGGGTTCCGGAATGTATGAAGCAACGGCACCGCCAAATAGAGATGCTTGTGAAGTGTTCTGGGTATTCTGATAATCGTTGGAGTATTTAATAAGTCGCTCTACCCCGGTAAGCAGGCCATTTTCTGTTTTGGCAAAAAACTGAGCACGCTTTAAACCAAACTCGTCAAATGCGCCGCCGTACACCAGGTTTTCGTATGATTTACGGTTAACGTTACGCGTGTTTGATCGCTGGGCAAAGTCATAAACAGATTTGTAGGGACCACGCTCAATACGTTCTTCAATAATGCTTTCTACTGCCTTTTCGCCTACCCCTTTAACCCCGGCCAAACCGAAACGGATAACGCCTTTTGCATTGGCAGTGAACGACATGTAACTTTCATTAATATCAGGCCCCAAAACCTCAATGCCCATGCGGCGGCACTCTTCCATGAAAAAGGTGATCTTCTCCATGCTGTTCTGGTTATTCAATACCGCTGCCATGTACTCAGCAGGATAATGTGCTTTAAGATAAGCAGTTTGGTAAGCAACAAAGGCGTAACATGTAGAGTGAGACTTATTAAAGGCGTATTGCGCAAATGCTTTCCAGTCTGTCCATATCTTCGTCAATTTATCTTTGGGATGGCCTTTTGCCATTGCGCCATCCATAAACTGGGCTTCCATTTTATTAAGCACCTCAATCTGCTTCTTACCCATTGCCTTACGCAGCACGTCGGCATCACCTTTACTAAAGCCTGCAAGTTTTTGCGATAAAAGCATTACCTGCTCCTGGTACACGGTAATACCGTAGGTTTCACCCAGATACTCCTCCATGTCCGGCAAGTCGAATACGATCTCTTCCTGCCCGTGCTTACGTTTGATAAAGTTTGGTATGTACTCTATCGGGCCCGGTCGGTAAAGTGCATTCATGGCAATTAAGTCCTCAAACTTATCGGGCTTAAGATCGCGCAGGTACATTTGCATACCGTCGCTCTCAAACTGGAACGTACCGTTGGTATCACCACGTTGGTAGAGCGCGTAAGTGGTCTCGTCGTCCAGCGGGATGTAATCTATATCAATCTCCACATTGTGGTTCTGCTTGATGAGGCGTAAGGCATCTTTAATGATGGTAAGGGTCTTCAAACCCAAAAAGTCCATCTTGATAACGCCTGCATCCTCAATTACACGGCCATCATATTGGGTAACTAAGAGGTCGGAGTCCTTGGCGGTAGCAACGGGTACAATTTCCGTTAAGTCATAAGGCGCAATGATGATACCCGCAGCATGTACACCGGTATTACGTACTGATCCCTCAAGCTTTTCAGCCTCGCGAAGCACAATCCCTTTCAGATCGTTGGATTTGTAGATCTCCTGCAACTCAGGCACCTGCTCAATAGCCGTTTTTAAGTTGATACCTAATGTTTCGGGCACAAGCTTCTTTAGTGCAGTAACATCGCTAAGCGGCATATCCAAAACACGGCCCACATCCTGTATACTGGTACGTGCAGCCATTGAACCGTAGGTAATGATCTGCGCTACCTGGTTCTTACCATATTTATCAACCACGTAATCGATAACCTTTTGGCGACCTGCATCGTCAAAGTCCGTATCAATATCGGGCATTGATTTACGATCCGGGTTCAGGAAACGCTCAAACAGGAGATTGTACTTTAGCGGATCAATATTGGTGATACCAATACAATAGGCCACTACAGACCCTGCCGCAGAGCCACGGCCCGGACCAATGAACACGCCCATATCGCGGCCTGCCCTAATGAAGTCGGCAACGATGAGGAAGTAGCCCGCAAAACCCATGGTACGGATGGTGAACAACTCAAAGTTTATACGTTCCTCGGCCTCGGGGCTGATGTCTTTATAACGCTCCTTCGCACCCATAAAAGTAAGGTGCTTAAGGTATTCCCACTGATTTAGCGTATCGGCGTCTGGTGTGCTTTCGCTATGGATCTTAAATTCCTGCGGTATAACGTAGTTAGGAAGCAGGATATCCCTTTTAAGCTTAAGGGTTTCTACTTTGTCAACTATTTCGTTGGTGTTATCTAACGATTCAGGGACATCATGAAAAAGCTGGCCCATTTCGGCCTGCGTTTTAAAATAGAACTGATCGTTAGGGAAACCAAAACGATAACCTTTACCACCTTCTTCGTCAGTAGCAATAGGTGTGCTTTGCATGTCACCTGTGTTTACACAAAGCAAAATATCGTGGGCGTTTGAGTCCTGCTGATCTACATAGTGAGAGTCATTAGAGCAAATAACTTTAACGCCATATTTTTTGGCAAACTTTAACAGGGTGTTATTGATGATCTCCTGCTCGTGGATCTCGTGGCGTTGCAGCTCGATATAATAATCCTCACCGAACAGGTCTAACCACCATTTAAATTCTTTTTCGGCGGCTTCTTCCCCATCCCGCAAAATGGCCTGCGGCACTGATGCTCCAATACAACAGGTAGTAGCAATAAGGCCTTTGTGGTATTTTAATATCAGTTCTTTATCAATACGCGGCCATTTGCTGTAAAGCCCCTCCATGTAGCCTAATGAACACAGTTTCACCAGGTTTTTGTAGCCCTCAGGGTTTTTTGCCAGGAAAAGTTGGTGGTAGCGCTTGTCTTTTTTCTCTTTGGTAAATTGCTTTACGTGCCTATCATCAACCACGTAAAATTCGCAGCCGACAATGGGCTTCACGTTGTGTTTCCCCGCCTCGGCTACAAACTTAAACACACCGAACATATTACCGTGGTCGGTAATGGCAAGCGCTTTCATACCATCTGCAGCGGCTTTTTTGTAAAGCTTGCTGATGTCTGCAGCGCCATCAAGTAACGAGAATTGGGTATGTACGTGTAAGTGAGAAAAATCGGGCATAGCAACAAAAATCCAGTGGAGTACAAAGTTACTCAAACTGGATTTTATAAGTTACTGTTTTATTTAACTTTTATCGAGAAATAATCGTGGTACACCGTCCAGGTATCAGACATAGCCCTCCATAACTCTACGTTTAAAACTTGATTTTTAGGGTCATACGTAGGTATAAACGAACTTTTATAGGTGGCTTTAATATCCGCTATCGGGCGTTCGCCGAAGGTAAAGTCCAACCCATCTGTTGAGTAACCCATAAACAATCTGCCGCCGGCACCATAGAGTCCGTTATTGGTAGTTGCCACTAACATGATCCATACTTTATTTACCTTACGCACCTCTAAGTGCCATGGCTCCTGAGTCTCTCCCCATGGCCTGTTGGCAATCTTCACCAAGTCGTATCCATTGGCTTTATCTGGTTTAAAGCCGGTGGTTAAGTTGTCTGAACTCATCCTTCTGATAGCCCTTTCTGTAAAGTAACTACCTTTGGCAGCTTCATCTGTACTTACGCCGTAACAATAAAACTTACCTTCGTCTTGTATTATAGAAGGTGCAATTACGTCTACTGACTTAGCCGGCCATGAGCAAACCAATTTTTTCTCTGACCAGTTAACACCATCACTGGTTTTTTCAAAAAATAATGCACGGCCTTTTTCTACGCCGTTTTGACGCCAAAAACAGTATATGCTGTTATCAGCCGCGTTGTAAAAAAGAGATGGATCTGAATTGTAAGCACCACCTGTAGGGGGAAGATTGATGACGGCCGTTTTTTCATCGGGCTCCCTCCAGTTTATGCCATCATTTGAACAAAATGAAGTTGGGTTTTCCCATTGATTGTCCCCATTTGGGTAAGGGGTTATAGCCATCCAATAAAAATAACCATTCCATTTAACCGGAAAATGTAATACAGACGGGTGAGTCCAGCCAATTCCCAAAAGTTGCATAGTAATAGGCACCGTGTTGTTTTTGCAGGAAAAAGCAAACGCATTAAGAGGAATTCTATTTGTGCTTGGTGTGAACTCTATACTATTAAGGTCAAGAGTGGAAAATGTTGTAGGGTTTGTTGGTTGTGGATTATCTACTGATTGTCCGGTCTTAGGTTGATCAACTGTTTTTACTGGTTCTGTTGGTTTTACGATTTGTCCTTTTCTACAAGAGGACATGACAAGGCACAAAGCCATGACAGCAAGAAATAGCTTATTCATTATAGGGGGTATTAAACTGCTCTTTTTTTTTGAGCGCACGAAGATACCTTTGGGGCCTTACTTTAGCAACTGACTTAAAGCGATTTAATAATAATTTAATAATGATATTTCCTGTTAATTAATTTATTCTCAAAGGTTATGATAATAAGCAAAAACTCACTTCCAATAATGTATTAATTCATTTACTGGTTAACCAATAAAAACAAAAGGTAAAGCAAAATGTTAACGGATTAGTACCCCAAACTAAGCTTTACTGCAGGTATTAATTAACAATCTAATAATCAATCCTAACCTTTAATAATTTGGAACGATTTGGACGTATCGCCCTCAAAACTATACTTTGGATAATAGCAAGTGTCATACTCCTGGTGCTGCTAATCGTAATTCTTATACAAGTACCGGCCGTACAAAATTTTGCAAAAGATAAAGCTGTTACCTTTTTAGAGAAAAAAATAGGCACTAAGGTAGAGATAGGGCACATCAGCCTTGGCCTGCCCAAAATGCTGGTGCTTGAGGATGTTTACTTTGAGGACCAGAAAAAAGACACCCTTATAGCTGGTGATAAGCTTAAGGTTGATATCTCTATGCTTAAGCTGCTGAAAAACCAGGTAGAGATCAACGAGATTAACTTACAGGGCATTACAGCCAAAGTTAGCAGGGGTGCTGATAGCGCCTTTAACTTTGATTATATTATTAAAGCCTTTGCAAGCGAAAACAAAAAAGAGCCAAAGCCGGAGGATACGACTTCGGCGATGAAAATATCATTGGGTAAGATCATCCTGGATAAAATAAACCTTTCTTACAAGGACGTTACCACCGGTAATGATGTGAAATTCTTACTGGGTCATTTTGATACACGTGTAAAAGATTTTGACCTGGACAAAATGAAGTTCAGCATTCCCAAGATCAATTTGAGCGGTGTGAACGCGCGTATTATCCAAACGCCTGTTGGCTCGTCTATAAAGCAAGCGGCTACTATTGACACTGCTACCAAGCCTTTAAATATGGACCTGAACCTTGGTGATATTGACATCCAAAAGGTAAAGGTCGACTACCAAAGCGCCGAGATGAAGGCAAAGGTAGATTTGGGTAAGTTTCTGGTAAGCATGGATAAGATAGACATGAAGAACCAGAACGTTCGCATCAAATCTATCACCCTAGATGGCACCGACGCAGGACTGATCTTAGCTAAGCCACAAACCGTAGCCAAAGCGGTTGAAAAAACGGTTAAAAAGATAGACACCCTTGCTTCCAGAACACAAGCCAAGGGCTGGAGAGCTTCTTTAGATAAAATAGTATTAAGCAACAACAACGTTAAGTTTGATAATGACGCGCAAAAGGCCCTGCCTCGGGGCTTGGACTTTAGCCACATGAATATCAAAAACTTAAATGCAGATATTGAGAAACTGGCTTACTCGCCCGATACTATAGCCGGTAAAGTTAATTCTTTCACCTTTAGTGATAAGAGTGGTTTTGAGGTAAACAAATTCCAAACCTCATTCCTGTACGGCCCCAAAAGCGCTTACCTGAAAGATCTCCTATTGATAACCCCCCGCTCTGTCATTCAAAAAGAACTACAGGTAGGCTACCCTTCTATCGAGTCGCTTACCAAAGATATCGGTAAGCTAAGCATTAACGCCAATTTAGACGGCAGCAAGTTAGGCTTGCGCGATGTGCTGTTGCTGATGCCAACCATTGCTTCAATGGAACCGTTTAAGTCGTCGCCAAACTCAACCATCAAAATCAATGGCCGCGTAAATGGTACTGTAAATAATCTGCACATACCAAGTTTGGAAATAAGCGGCTTTGGGAATACCTACGTAAAAGCATCTGCAACCATGCGCGGCCTGCCTGATGTGAACAAGGCTTATTTTGATCTTAACATTGCAGACTTCCGTACTACACGCTATGACATTGCCCGTTTGGTACCCAAGGGAACTATTCCGCCTAATGTAAGCATACCCGAGAATATGAACCTTAAAGGCTCATTTAAGGGAAGTATGAAAAACTTTTATACCCAGATGGCGCTACGCAGCAGCTATGGTGCGGTTGACCTTACAGCGCAAATGAAAAGCGGCGCCCGTAAAGGCAGCGAAACGTACACCGCTAATATAAAAGCCAACAACCTTAACGTAGGGGCGCTAACTAAACAGCCGCAAATGGTTGGTTATGTAACCATGCGCGCCAACATTAGCGGTGCTGGCTTAGACCCAAAAACAGCAAGCCTTAAATTTAACGGCGATGTTGTTAGCGCTAACGTTAAAGGCTACACCTATCGCAACCTGGTGATGAACGGGACAGCCCGCAATGGTGCCTATACCGCTAAAGCCACTATGCGCGATCCTAACATCAACTTTACACTTGATGCAAAGGCTAATCTCAACAAAAAATACCCGGCGGTTAACGCAACACTGAATGTGGATAGCATAGACCTGCAAAAGCTCAATTTTGTAAAAGACCCTATGCGTTTCCATGGGAAGATACAGGCCGATGTACCAACTGCTGACCCTGATTACCTAAACGCCAATATACTTGCGACAAACCTCCTGGTGGTAAATAAAGGCGAGCGCATTGCCTTAGATACAGTAAGCCTCATCTCAACAGCAAGCGCAGATAGCAGTACATTACGCCTTAAAACGCCTATGTTTTATGCGCATATGAATGGCAAGTACAAGCTTACTCAAATAGCCCCTGCCATACAGGACGTGATCAATAAATATTACGACATGAACCTGGCCAGCGGTAGCAAAGCTGCGCCAAAGTTTAAATACTCACCACAGCAGTTTACGTTTGATGCTCGTTTTGTAAAAACACCCCTGGTTCAAAAGTTTGTGCCCGACTTGAAGCAACTGGATCCGGTATTATTTAACGGTAGTTTCAACAGCTCATCAGGCGAGTTGATCGTTAAAGGGTCTGCACCTAACGTTATTTATGGCACCAATACGGTTAAAAACCTTAAGCTAGATGTAAATGCCGGCAACAATGCGCTTAATTACGGTTTAAATGTTGACGAGATAAAAGTAGGCTCATCTTTAGATTTGCTTTATACCAGCATCACCGGTGCTGCCCAAAACAACAAACTGGGCATCAAATTACAGGTTAGGGATAAAGAACGTAAAGAACGTTACCGCGTTGCCGGCGAATTTAGCGCCATGCCTAACGAATACCAGTTTAGCTTTGTGCGTGATGGACTATTATTGGATTACACTGCATGGGCAGTTAACCCAGATAATGCTTTGCAATTTGGCAGCAAGGGTGTGTTGGCGCGCAATTTCAGTATTACCAACAGCAACCAGGTGTTAAGTGCCAACAGTTCCGGCGGCATGAACTCTCCTATTACTGTTGATTTCCGCAATTTCAAGATAGAGACCTTAACCAAACTGGCTAAGCAAGATTCGCTATTAATTGGTGGCACTATTAATGGTAATGCCATAGTGAGCAACTTCCAGAAATCGCCGACAGTTGAATCGGCCATTAACATCAGCGACTTTAATTTTAAAGGCGATACCGTAGGTAACATTGCCTTAAAGGTTGATAATAAAACCGCCAATGCCTTTGCTGCCAACGTGAGCATTACGGGCAAAGGTAATCAGGTTGACCTAAACGGTATGTACTATACTGCCCCATCAAGCAGGTTTGATATGAACCTGAACATTGTAAACCTGAGCATGAAGAGCATACAAGGCTTTACCTTTGGATCTATCCGTAACTCCAGCGGTAACATTACCGGTGCCTTAAAAATAACGGGCACAACAGCGGCACCATCTGTACGTGGCGATATCAACTTTAATAAGGTAGCGTTTAACGTGTCTATGCTAAACTCCTACTTTACCATGCCTAAGGAGAGCATAACCTTTAATGATGAGGGTATCCGATTTAACGACTTTACACTGGTTGATTCTACAAACAACAAAGCGGTTATCTCCGGTGCCATTTACACAAAAACCTACACCGACTTTAAATTTGGAATGAATATCCAGACCAGGAACTTCCGGGTCATCAACTCCACTAAAGCAGATAATAAGTTGTTCTACGGTAAGCTATTCCTTAATAGCGATATCAAGATCCGCGGAGATATGGCTAAACCTGTGGTTGATGCGAACTTGACTGTGAATGATAAAACCGACCTGGCCATTGTTTTACCAACAACCGACCCTGGCGTTGAAGACCGGAAAGGCGTGGTGGAGTTTTATGATGCCGATGCTAAAAACCTCGACTCAATTTTGGTAGCCCGGCAATTAGATTCGCTAAAGCAATCTGAAATTACCGGCCTGGATGTTAACGCAACCGTAAACATCGATAAAAATGCCAACTTCACCATTGTTGTTGATGAGCGCAACGGCGATGTGGTAAATATTAAGGGCGAAGCGCACTTAAGCGGCGGTATCGACCCAAGTGGCAAAACTAGCTTAACCGGTACTTATACTGTTAACGAAGGATCTTACAACCTTTCATACGCCACTGTAAACCGCAAGTTTAACTTTAAACGTGGTAGTACCATCACCTGGACGGGTGACCCTACAAGCGCCAATATCGATCTTACCGCTATTTATGTGGCAAACGTTCCGCCTATAGATCTTGTATCTAATCAGATAACGGATAACACAACGCAATACAAGCAAAAATTGCCATTCAACGTAAATCTTAACCTGAAGAACGAGTTGCTGAAGCCTCAGATCAGTTTTGATATTATGTTGCCTGATAGTAATTTGAACGTATCAACAGAGGTAACCAATACAGTTAACACTCGTTTGGCACAGGTTCGTTCTGATCCTAACGAATTGAACAAGCAAGTTTTAGGTGTGCTTATCCTTGGTCACTTTATCGGCGATAACCCGCTACAAAGTCAGGGTGGCAGCGCCGGCGTTGAAGGTGCAATCCGCAGCAGCGTAAGCAGCTTACTTACCGACCAGTTAAATAGCCTGGCAGGCGACCTGATACAAGGCGTGGATCTTAACTTTGGTGTAACATCCGGAGAAGACTACTCTTCAGGTACGGCAACCAACCGAACGGATCTGAACATTGGTTTGTCTAAACGTTTCCTTAATGACAGGCTAACGGTTAGTGTAGGTAATAACTTTAATCTGGAAGGTGCACAGGCAGGGCAAAAAACATCGAACATTGCAGGTAACGTTTCGGTGAACTACAAGCTTAGCAAGGATGGCCGCTATAGCCTACGTGCTTACCGTAAAGACGAGTTTGTGGTGATACAGGGCCAGATCATTGAAACAGGCCTAGGCTTTGCCCTGACAGTAGATTACAACCGCTTCCGCGAAATATTTGGCAGAAAACGTACTCAACAGGAACGCGAACAACAGCGCCGCTACAAACAGGAACAGAAGGAAAGAGACGAGAAGGAAAAGCAACAACAGCTGAAGGATAAGGAGATGAGAGAAAAAACCCAGACTACAACAATATGATCAAACGTGTAATATATTTTCTGTTTCTTACGGTAGCCTTAACTGCCTGCAGTACCACCAAATATCTCCCACCCGGCGAGAAGTTATACACCGGTGGCGATGTTAAGGTAGAAGATAAGAATATTCCTAAAAAAGATGCAAAGGCGCTGGAGTCGGAACTTAAAACCTTTATCAGGCCTAAACCAAACTCATCCCTTCTGGGTATGCGTATTAAGTTATGGCTTTACTATAAAACCAAAAGCCGTAAGGGTTTTATCAACAAATTCCTGAGTAAATATGGCGAGCCGCCTGTATTGGCAAGCCAGGTTGACCTTCAAAAGAACAGCGACATTATGCAAAACCGTTTGCAGAACATCAGCTACTTCCAGGCAACCGTAAAGGGTGATACCATTGGTAAGCAAAAAATTGCAAAAGCATTATTTACCGCTTATCCCGGCCCGTCTTATACCATACGTAACCTTACCTTCCCTAACGCTACGGATAACAACCTGGATACCGCGGTTAAGGGGACCATGAAACAGACCCTGCTTAAAAAAGGCGATAAGTATAACCTCGACGTGATAAAAAATGAGCGTTTACGTATAGATGCCCGTTTAAAGGAAGAAGGCTTTTTCTACTTTGCCCCTGAACAGTTATTAGCAAAGGTTGATAGCACCGTAGGCAACCATCAGGTTGACGTGGTGTTACAGATAAAACCCGAAACGCCTGATCGTGCACGTGAGATTTACACCATCCGTAATATTTACGTGTACCCAAATTATTCGCTACGCGATACCTCTTTAAAGTTAGATCAGGCTAAGCCTTACCGCTGGTATAATATTGTTGACCCGCGCAATACCGCCCGCCCTTACTTGTTTGCTAATACTGTGTTGCTGCACCCTAATGATGTTTACAGTCGTACCACGCATAATAACTCACTAAACAGGTTTATTAATCTTGGCCCCTACCGGTATGTAAAAAACAGGTTTGAGGACGTAACGCCGGATTCTCCTAAGCTAGATGTGTATTATTTCCTTACACCTTACAAGAAAAAGTCATTACAGTTAGAGTTATTGGGTCGGACTACATCAGCCAATTATACCGGTTCACAAATTAACCTAAGCTGGAAAAACCGCAATGCATTTAAAGGCGGTGAGTTACTTACTGTAACCCTTTTCGGAAGTACTGACGTGCAGGTAGGCGGGCAAAACAGTGGATACAACGTTTATCAATATGGTGTTCAAACCAGCCTGTCATGGCCGCGTTTGATAACACCTTGGCGTGTGTCATCATCTAATGCTTACATACCGCGTACCGTATTACAACTGGGCTACTCATCGGTTGTAAGGCAAAAGCTTTATTCGCTTAACTCGTTCACCGGTTCATTTGGTTACCAGTTCAAAACGGACGAGCACAAAATGCATGAGCTTAACGTGTTGGAAGCAACATTTGTGAAACCACGTAATATTCAGCAGCTATATCTCGATAGCATAACAAAAACAAATAATCCTGCCCTTAAACACGTCATTGATCCGCAGTTTACATTAGGGCCAAGCTATGCGTATACTTATGATAACACAACAGAAGACTACCGCACCAATAGCTTGTATTTCCGTAGTAAATTAAGTTTATCAAATAATCTTTATGGCTTAATAACTGGCGCTGATACTTTGGCTGGTAAGGATAAAAAATTGTTTGGCACAACCTTTAACCAGTATGTTAAGGTAGAAAGCGAGATACGTTTCTTCCACAAGCTAAGCTCTGAAACAAAGATAGCTACACGTTTAATTGCCGGTGTGGGCTTACCTTATGGCAACTCAACCATACTTCCTTACAACCAGCAATTCTTTATTGGCGGCCCAAACAGTTTAAGAGGTTTCAGGCCGAGATCTATTGGCCCGGGCACGGTTAATCCTAACCCTGATGGCAACTCTTTTATTGCAGACCAGTCTGGCGATATCAAATTGGAAGCTAACGTAGAACTTAGGCAAAAACTTTTCAGCATAGTTTACGGTGCTTTATTTGCTGATGCCGGTAATATCTGGAACGCGAAACCACACCAGGAAGGCGGTACATTCGGGCCTAATTTCCTAAGCCAGTTAGCAGTAGATGCAGGTTTTGGTTTAAGGTTTGATGCTACCATATTGGTACTCCGCACCGATTTGGGTTTCCCGCTGATGCGCCCTTACACGCCGGTAAACGGAACGAGATCAATAAGCCCAAGCTTTAAAAATGCTATTTTAAACATCGCTATCGGTTATCCATTCTAACCAACAGCAAATACAAACATTTACAAAGGCGGCTTTATTACTATATTGCCGCCTTTGTTATAAACATGCCTTTCATATCATCTACTATCCCGCTGCAAATTATCAATTTACATGATGATGGCTTTCATCCGCTGTTAGACATTACCGTTTTTGGAAAGCCATTTAAGGCTGTGCTTGATACAGGTGCATCCCGCACGGCTTTCGATCGTGAGGTATTAACGGCGGCCAACGCAGAAGCCGATATAATCGCCAGCGAAAGGTTATCTACAGGCTTAGGAACAACCACAATGGAATCGGCCACTGCGGTTATCAAAAAGCTTTATATCAGCGATTTTTTGATTCCTGAAATAGAGGTTGCTGTGCTCGATCTGTCAACTATTAATTATGCTTACCGCGAAATGGGCCATCCCGAAATATTGGGTGTTATAGGAAGCGATATCATGATGAAATATAAAGGTATTGTAGATTTCGGCAGGAAAAAATTAACGTTAAAACAAAAAGCCCCGCTTTAGGCGGGGCTCAGGTATTTTAAAACATCTGTACGTTTAGCATCTGCACATTTGCATATTCATCTTACGTGTCGATGCGTGCGTAACGCGCATTCTTCTCTATAAACTCGCGGCGTGGCGCAACCTCATCTCCCATTAACATAGAGAAGGTATGGTCACACTCTGCAGCGTTATCAATGCTTACTTGTTTTAAGGTGCGGTTGGCAGGGTTCATGGTGGTGTCCCATAGTTGCTCTGCGTTCATCTCACCCAAACCTTTATAACGCTGTACGTGTACACTATCTTCTTTACCCGCGCCTTTAAGGCGTTGTATAGCCACATCACGCTGCTCATCGTTCCAGCAATATTCCTGCTCTTTACCTTTCTTAACCAGGTAAAGTGGTGGCGATGCCACATAAACATATCCGTATTCTATCAGCTCCTTCATATAACGGAAGAAGAAGGTAAGGATAAGGGTGGTAATGTGCGAACCGTCAACGTCGGCATCCGTCATGATCACAATTTTGTGGTAACGAAGCTTGGTAATGTTCAATGCTTTTGCATCCTCAGGCGTGCCGATGCTTACACCCAAACCGGTAAACATGTTCTTGATCTCCTCATTCTCGTAGATCTTATGCTCCATGGCTTTCTCCACGTTCAGGATCTTACCACGCAGTGGCAGTATCGCCTGGAACTCGCGGTCGCGGCCTTGTTTGGCCGTGCCACCCGCCGAGTCACCCTCAACCAGGTAAATTTCACAAAGGGTTGGATCGCTGTTAGCACAATCAGCCAATTTACCCGGTAAGCCCGAGCCGCTCATTACGCTCTTGCGCTGCACCATTTCGCGCGCCTTACGTGCCGCGGCACGGGCAGTAGCAGCAAGGATAACCTTCTGCACTATCATACGCGCTTCTTTAGGGTTCTCCTCAAGGTAATTACCCAGTATCTCACCAACGGCAACGTTAACCGCGCCACTTACCTCGCTGTTACCCAGTTTGGTCTTGGTTTGACCCTCAAACTGAGGCTCCTGTACCTTTACTGATATAACAGCGGTTAAACCCTCGCGGAAGTCATCACCGGTAACATCAACCTTAACGTTCTTCAACAAACCCTCTTTATCGGCATATGCTTTTAAAGTACGGGTCAATCCCATCCTGAAACCGGCTACGTGTGTACCGCCTTCAATGGTATTAATGTTGTTTACGTATGAGTGAACGTTCTCTGAGTAAGTATCGTTATACTGCAATGCTAGTTCAACAGGTACGCCTTGCTTTATACCTTCAACGTAAATCGGTTCAGGAATTATGGCAACACGGGTACCATCCAGGTATTTAACAAACTCCTTTAAGCCACCTTCTGAAAAATATTCTTCAGAAACAAAGCTGCCGTCATCATTGGTCTGGCGTTCGTCTGTAAGTGTTAGCCTGATGCCTTTATTCAAGAACGCCAGCTCTCGTAAACGGGTAGCCAGTGTTTCAAACTTATACTCAAGTGTAGTAGTAAATATCTCCGGGTCTGGCTGAAATGTTTGTATGGTACCGGTGAGGTCAGACTCGCCGATAGTTTTAACATCAAACATTGGCTTGCCGCGCTCGTACTCCTGGGTAAATATCTTACCCTCGCGGTGTACCACGGTTTTTACATGGGTAGATAATGCGTTAACACAGCTAACACCCACACCGTGCAAACCGCCGGATACCTTGTAAGTATCTTTATCGAATTTACCGCCGGCGTGCAACACGGTCATTACGATCTCAAGTGCCGATTTTTGTTCTTTTGTGTTGATACCCGTTGGGATACCACGACCGTTATCTTTAACGGTGACTGAATTGCCCTGATGAATGGTAACGTTGATGGTATCGCAATACCCTGCAAGTGCCTCATCTATGGAGTTATCAACTACTTCGTAAACCAGGTGGTGAAGGCCTTTTACACCTGTATCACCAATGTACATGGAAGGGCGTTTACGAACCGCTTCTAACCCCTCTAAAACCTGTATATTATCCGCTGAATAATTTGATCTATCCTGATTTTCTTCGCTCATATTTTTCTTAAACAGTAACCTTCAAAAATACGATTTTAAACCCGGAAATAGTTCAGGCTTGTGCAAGAATAATTGCATTGTTGATAACTAAGAATGCTCATAAACATGTAATTAATGAATAGGAAACTTGAGTTAAAAAATTATATTTGTCAAAATTTTTATAGACCAATACAATGAAATTTACGGCATCTTTAGTTACTAAATCAATATTAGCAATAGGCATCGCTGCCAGCGTTGTTGCCTGCAACCAAAATAAAACAGCTGATAAACCGGCTGCTGCTTCATCAACTCCTGCTACCGCTGCATCAACAACCGGCGATAAACCTGAGATCGTTTACTTTAACCAGGATTCTGTAGTGTCTCAATACAATTACATCAAAGACATGGACAAAAGGTTAGAGGCAAAAGGTAAGGCTGCACAAAGTGATGTAGGTTCCCGCCAGCAAGCCATTCAGCGAGAAATTGCTGACTATCAAAAAAATGCAGCTACCATGAGCGCTGACCAGCGTGCTGCAACTGAGCAACGTTTGCAACGTAAAGGCCAGGAGTTTCAGCAATATCAGCAAAACGCAGGTGCTGCAGTACAGAACGACCAGATGAACGAGCAAACCAAGCTTTACGAAAAGTTAAGCGACTTTGTTAAAACTTACGCTAAAGAGCATGGTTACAAATTGGTGTTAACCTACAAAAAAGGCGACCCTACCATGATGTACGGCGACCCAAGCCTTGATATTACTGCTGACGTGGTAAAAGGCCTGAACGACGCTTACGCTAAAGACAAAAAATAATTCTAAAGTTGATGTCCCGACAAGCATTGGGATGCAATGTGAAGGATAAAAAAAATTTAAAACCCCGGCCATTGGTTGGGGTTTTTTAATGGAACAAGTTATGGAACAAGACCACAAAAAATTTATGCAGATGGCCATTGAGCTATCGCAATATAATGTTGATAATGAACAAGGCGGGCCATTTGGTGCAGTGATCGTAAAAGATGGCGATGTTATAGCTCGTAGTGCCAACCGCGTTGTGCCCACTAATGATCCTACCGCACACGCAGAAGTTGCTGCCATAAGGCTGGCCTGCAAAGAGCTTGGCACCTACAACCTTGAAGGTTGTGTAATATACACCAGTTGCGAGCCCTGCCCTATGTGCCTTGGTGCTATCTATTGGGCGCGCATAGGCAAGGTTTATTATGCTAACACCAAGAAAGATGCTGCAGACATAGGCTTCGATGATCATTTTATTTACGATGAGTTGGAACTGCCTATGGCCAACCGCAAATTACCGTTTGAGCAATTAATGCACGATGATGCTTTGCAGGTGTTTAAGCAATGGCAACGGACGGAAAATAAAACTGATTATTAGTGCAGCCAATGCAGCCACTGGCAATCCTGCCAATCTGTAAGCATGTGGAACAGCAACCCTACCGCAATAATGCGCGTGCGGGGGAAAAATAGCAGTACAAAGTAGACGCAAATTGCATAGTAAGAATGCAAGGGATGGTTGCCAATGCTGCAACGATTGGGATCGAAAATGGGATCAGCTAACAGATGGTCGGTATCTACCAGCATGGTGGCTATCATAATCAACCAGGCTTTTTTCCATTCCTTTCTAAAAAATAAAAACGCCAGTAAACCCGGCGCTAAAAAGTGCAGACTGTAGTGAACTACAGTCCGCATTATACTTAGAAATTCGTGATTGCCCATGCGGCAATTAGGCTATCAGTGATTTTATCAAATCTTCCAGATCACGGAGATATAGCATATTCGGGCCATCACTTAAGGCATGGTCGGGATCGGGATGAGTTTCAATGAAGTAGCCGCTAGCCCCAAAAGCTTTTGCAGCGCGCGCCATTGATGGTACAAATTTACGATCGCCACCGGTTTTACCACCGGCACCTCCCGGGCGCTGTACCGAATGGGTACAATCCATACAAACCGGGTATCCAAACTCGGCCATATCAGCCACGTTCCTGAAATCTACCACCAAATTGTTGTAACCGAAAGAGTTACCGCGTTCGGTTAGGATCACTTGTTCGTTACCTGCTTCCTTTACTTTTTGTGCAGGATAAAACATATCCTGACCGGAAAGGAACTGCGCTTTTTTAATGTTCACTATCTTGCCCGTCTCTGCCGCTGCTACCAGCAAATCTGTTTGGCGGCAAAGGAAGGCAGGTATTTGCAAAATATCTACCACCTCAGCACAGGCCGCGGCCTGGAATGGTTCATGAATATCGGTAGTAACCGGCAAACCGAACTTTTCCTTCACATTGTTTAGCATCTCCATGCCTTTTGTAAGACCGGGACCGCGATAGCTGTGTATACTGGTTCTGTTGGCTTTATCAAATGACGATTTGAACACTACTGTAACAGGATATTTGCTGCCTATTTCTGCAACCTTTTCTGCAACAGTATAAAGCAGGTCCTGGTTCTCCATTACACATGGGCCAACAATAAAAAATGGTTTCGAAGTTATATCGTTATATAGTGCCATTCTGTTTAAGTTTTTTTCGTGCAAGTTCCAAGTCTTCAGGTGTGTCTATCCCCTTCTCAATACTTTTCACTTCTATCATTTTTATTTTATAGCCGTTCTCAATTGCCCTTAGCTGCTCCAACTTCTCTGTTTGCTCCAGGAACGAAACCGGCATGGTTATAAATTCCTTTAAAAAATTAGTACGGTACGCATATATACCCATGTGCTTACGATAAACGCTCACATCTGCCACCTCTTTATCCCTTGAGAACGGTATGGCAAAGCGTGAGAAATAGATCGCATATCCGTTTACATCGGTTATCACCTTTACCAGGTTAGGATTATTCAACTCATCCAAATTTTCTACCGGTGCACAAACGCTGGCCATTGCAGCATCACTTTGTCGCATGGCAGTAATGAGCCTGTCAACAATACCGGGATCAAAAAAAGGTTCGTCACCTTGTACGTTTATTACCAAGTCGCACTCAATGGTTTTTATCACTTCAGCAATACGGTCGGTTCCGCTGGGATGCTCAGGGCTGGTCATCAACACATGATCTGTAAATTTTTTACAAGCATCCATTACCTCCTGGCTATCGGCAGCTATCCAGATCTCATGATGGAGCTTAGCCTTTGCGCAAGCTTCATATACACGTTGAATAACAGGTTTGCCGCCAAGGTCAAGCAAAACCTTTAGCGGTAAGCGCGTTGAGTTAAGACGGGCAGGTATAACAATAACGGTCTTCAAGCTTATATCTGATTAAATATTTGGTAAACACCGGTTACCGCATTGGTAGAATTTTTAACAAGCAAGGTGGTTATCTTACGCTCTAACATCAATTCTTCAGCATCAAATACCATCTCATCTTCATCAACAAAAATGGGTTTGGCATTCATAAAATCAGTTATTGGCATATGATGGATATCCTCGTACTTAACTAAACCTCTACGAAGATCACCATCGGTAATAACGCCCTCTACGTTATCCTGATTACCAACTATCACCATACCTAATTTACCTTCAGACATTTTAATCACCAGTTGCGTAAATGATGCATCAGCGGTTATAAAGGGAAGTCTATCTGTACGCATCAGATCTTTTACCTTCACCAATAACTTACGCCCAAGACTACCACCCGGATGGAAACGGGCAAAGTCTGCCGGGGTAAAATCACGGGCCGTCATCAACGCTATCGCCAGGGCATCGCCCATTACTAATGTTGCAGTAGTGGATGATGTTGGTGCAAGCTCAAGCGGACAAGCCTCCTGCGACACTTTAACGTTTAAGTGAATATGTGCGTGTGTGGCCAGAGTAGATGCCGGGTTACCCGTTATAGCAATAAACTTATTTCTGTTATAGCGCAAATAAGGGATAAGCTTGAGGATCTCTTCAGTTTCGCCTGAGTAAGAGATCAGCAACACAATATCTTCGTCGCTTATCATACCCAAATCGCCATGAAAAGCTTCAGCCGGATGGAGAAAAAAACTTGGTGTGCCGGTGCTGGTAAAAGTAGCCGAGATCTTGCGGGCAACATGGCCCGATTTACCCATACCGCAAACTATTAATTTACCTTGCGATTTTAAAATAGCATTTACTGCATCTTCAAAGGTATTGTCTAATCTTGCTGCCACCTCATTGAGAGATGCTATCTCGATGTCGAAAACTTTTTGGGCAATGCTCTTCATTAAACAGTATCCACTTTATTTAGCATTGCAATATTACTCAATAAAATTCAGATAAGCCGTTTATACAGCGCGGCAGGAAGCCTTAATCAAATACTACGCTAAGCTTAGGCGCTTCGGTGGTTACGATACGAGGCTGTTTGTTATTATCAAGATGCTCAAACTTAGAGTTCTTGCTCTGGAATTCCGGAACAATATCCTTCATCTTTGCAACCGTAGCCATCTCATCACCTTGCTTGTTCAATGATATCAATTCATTGATATCATTAGCTACCTGCTCATGCGGATAGGTTATTACACGGGAGATCTTTATCTTTTCGTGATGCGTAGGCATGGTGTTTTCTCCGCTGTTAAGCAACTCCTCGTACAGCTTCTCCCCAGGGCGTAAACCAGAATAAACTATTTTGATATCTCTATCAGGCTGCAAGCCTGCAAGTTTTATCATCTTCAGGGCCAGGTCAACTATTTTCACAGGCTCGCCCATGTCAAAGATGAATATCTCGCCTCCGCTACCCATTGTACCGGCCTCAAGCACCAAATGCACGGCCTCAGGTATAGTCATAAAGTAACGAGTAATTTCAGGGTGGGTTACCGTAATAGGCCCGCCCTTTTGTATCTGAGCACGGAAACGCGGAATTACCGACCCGTTAGAACCTAACACATTACCAAATCGCGTAGTAATAAAGCAAGTACCTTTATTAGCCGGACTATCTTTAAGCGATTGTATGTAGATCTCGGCGATACGCTTGCTTGCGCCCATTACGTTTGTAGGATTAACTGCTTTATCAGTTGATACCATTACAAACTTATTAGCTCTAAAGGCGAGGCACAGGTCTGCAATATTCTTTGTTCCTAAAACATTCGCACGAATAGCCTCTGAGGGGTTTTCTTCCATCATCGGTACGTGCTTGTAAGCAGCGGCATGGTAAACCACCTCAGGCATATGATCTGAGAACAGTTTATGCATGCGGTAATAATTACGTATATCGCCGATAAAAATCACCACAGGTATATGCGGGAATTTCTCTTCGATCTCTAATCTTACCTCGTGCAGAGGTGACTCGGCCTGGTCGCATAGGATTACCATTGCGGGGCCGTATTGCAGCACCTGCTGTACAATCTCAGACCCAATAGAACCGGCGGCGCCGGTAACCAATACTCTTTTATCTTTTAAATCTTGTGAGATACGTGTAGTATCGATCTGGATAGTTTTGCGTTGCAAAAGATCCTCGATCTTTAGATCCTTTATTTGTTGCAGGTTAAGTTTACCATAGATCCACTGATCTGATGGAGGTACAGTTAAAACCTGTATACCTAAAGCAAGGCAGTTCTCAAGCGCAGTTCTCTTTTCCTGCTCATCCAAATGATGATTCATGATGATCATCTTATCAACAGAGCGCTTCTCTTTGATCTTAGCAAGTTTACTGATGTCGTAAACCTTAACCGCTTGTATCTCTTTATTGATCTTATTCGGATCGTTATCTACAAAGCCGGCAACCACAAAGTTAGTTGCGCTGGTTTCGAGCGCCTGCTTTACCAATACAGCACTGTTATCAGACCCGTATATCAATACTACAGATTTGTTTCCTGCAGAATAATTATTTAAATAATTGAAGGCGCTTTTAACTGCGCTTCTAAGCAATATAAGCAACGTACTTGATACCGAAAAGTTGACAAGTAACACAAAATCAATTGTAGAAGAACTTACGTGAAGGTATTTTTTTATCCAAAGGGTAATAACAGCCAGATAAATTATACTGCTTATGAATACCGATCCGAAAATCCTCAACACATCTCTGGTGTTAGAGTACCTTATCAATCCTGTATGTATACGCATGGTAAACATTACCAATGCAGCCACAACGGCATAAACGGCAGTGTATATAAAAAAATAGCCCCTTAAGATATTGGAGAACTCGAAGCGATTTACAATAAGATAGGACGAAGCAAAAGACCATGTTACGATAACAAAGTCTGCAAGCATAATTATCCACCTGGGTATTACCTTATTAAAAAGCAAATATTTTTTCATAGGGTTATAATGGGGGCGGATGCAAAATTAATAAATTTTTAAATATTTCTGCAATAACTTAATTATTTAATATTAAGCTGCTAACCATAATGCATAACGTACTTAAAGCAGATGACTAACACCGTTTGCCAATGTTGTGTTTTATTTGTTTTGAGAAAGCTTAAGCATCGAATGTTTTGTTATCAGATATCGCTTAACAATAACGTAGCTAACGGCCAAAGGAGCAAGAATGACAATAAATTTCCATAATGGATGCAATGGAATTGCTATTACAACAATAATTACAATAACCTGTGCTATAGCGTAGCAAGTGGAAACAAGCAGATGCGGAACCTTGTACTCATTAGCTAAAATTTGATAAAAATGAAGCCTGTGAGCTTCAAAAATATTTTGCCGCAACATTATTCTTTGGACGATGGTTAATACAGAGTCAACGCCATATATTGCTAAAAACAGGATGTACGTGAAATCATGTGTCTGAAGAATCAGCTTGAAAATAAGGAACACGATCCAAAACGCTATGGTTATGCTACCTACATCGCCTGCAAAACATTTTGCTTTTTTCCTGAAGTTAAAAAACAAAAACACTACGTTAGCAAGCATAGGGAGCCATATTAGATCGGGCTCGATAAAATTTACAACACTGTTGTTAACGTATTGCAGCCCGGCAAGCACTGCAAGCGTATAACCGCCGGTTATGCCATTGATGCCATCCATAAAATTGTAGACATTAATGATCCCTATCGCAAAAAAATAACTAACGATAATTAATAGCACCGGCAGTTTCATTATGCCAAGTGCTACGAACATCATTGTTACAGCAGTAAAATGGACTACAAGGCGTATTTTAGATGACAAAGTAATCCTGTCATCAATAAAACTGATGATTCCGATAGCAACAGCACCAGCAGCCGGAAGTTGGTAGGCCGGATATAAAAAGAATATAAGAATGCAGGCTATCGGGAAGATAACCCCTCCTCCCCTTATTGTAAGGTTGGTATGTGAACTACGTTCGTTTGGTCTGTCAACAATATTGTAGCGCTCTGCAATACGAAAATACACCAACATTATGGCAAAAAAAACGATCGCTATAGCTGGATAGAAATAAATCATAAATTTTGTTTGAGCTTTTCAACTACAGGCGATGGCGTCCAATTGATTATTTGATGAAGTTTGCTGTCGTTAAAAGTTAAAGTTGATTTTATTTTTCGCAGTTTGCTTGAGTTTATAGGTGAACGTTTACCTACCAAATCTCCAACACCGGCCATTAACGTGGCTACAAATGAAGGTATGGCAAAAGGCATTTTAACCTTTAAACCATCAGCTATAATAGTTTCAAGTTCTTTAAAACTTGGATGAAACCCATCGGTAATATTATAGACTCCACCAACCGGAGCAACTAACGAAATAACTTTAGCAACATCCTCTGCCCATATCACGCTTTTACGCGCATTGGCCTTACCTATGCTAAAATATCTGCCTTTTTTTATGCTGCTCACCATTGCCCCAAGGTTACCCGGCGCGCCAGGACCGGCAACAAGCGGTAAACGGAGTATAGTTAACGTTATGTTATTAGATTTTGCCCAGGTTAACAAATACTCTTCTGCGAGGATCTTTGATTTAGCGTAAGGCGTGTTACCATTCAGAGGATGTTCTTCCGTGATCATTTCTCCCTCATCAACGCCGTAAACAGCTACCGTGCTTATAAAGACGAAATACTTAGGTAAAATCGATAATCTATTGATTTGATCACAAAGATTCTTAGTGCCCAAAAAGTTAACATCAAAAAAATCCTGAGCTTCTTTTTCGGTCTTTGGCAAAACGTGGGCTTTGCCGGCAGCGTGTATTACTGTACAGATATCATCCGGCAGTTCAATGGTGGAACTTGGGTCAGATACATCGAACTGAATATCATTATCACTGCCCCGCCCAATTGTAATAATTTTAGCATTTATCGAAGATTCAAGATAGGTTTTTACAATTCTTCCTAAAAATCCAGATCCGCCGGTCAATAATATCTTATCACCACTCATCATCTTAGATACTGTAGTACTTTCTTAAAGACCCTTAATGGCCAAAAATACAGCGGTGGCTTTACGCCATTCATCTTCCATGATAAGATAATTTCCTTATTACCCCTTACAATGTTCTTGAAACTTTTAGTACTCTCGCCACCCATGCGCATGTTAACTATAAACTTGTTCAAATGATAAGATTTGTATTTGTTTATTTTTAATGCGCGCATCATAAACTCGTAATCAGAAGTGATTTTGAAGTCGGGGAAATACACCCCTATCTTATCATATACATGTTTTTTTACAAACAAAGATGGGTGTGGCGCTACATCTCCATTATCAAAAAAATTACCGTAGTAAGGCTTCGCTAACCAGGTTCTTACCTTTATTTCAGGATCATCTTTAAAGTAAGTGATGTTACCATACAAAAGATCGACATTTCGCTCAACAAATTCCTGAGCTATTTCTGTAATAATGGTATTAGAGCAATATATGTCATCAGAATTTAGTATCCCAATAATATCCCCGGTTGCAAGCTTGATTCCTTTGTTCATAGCATCATACAAACCTTTGTCTGGTTCTGACACTATTACATTGATTTTATCGCTATATCTTTGAACTATTTGTAGTGTATCATCCTTAGAATTACCATCGATGATTATGTATTCAATGTTCGCGTAATTTTGAGAGAGCACAGATTTTATGCTATCCTCAATTGTTGCCGCACTATTGTAGCACACAGTTATTATACTAACAGTGGGCTGTACTTTCTGAGACATGAAAAATTTATTGATGATGTAGTATCCCTGCAGGGTACATTAATACAAATTACTCAAATTGATTTAATATATCGTAACCGGCATCTTTCAGCAACTTCTGCTTTTTAAAGCTTTGCAAATCGCTGGCAATCATCTCTTTCACTAATCCGTTAAGGTCGTATTTAGGTTTCCAGTTCAATTGAGTTTGAGCCTTGGTTGGGTCGCCTATAAGCAATTCCACTTCTGTTGGCCTAAAGTACTTCGGATCTACCTCTATAATAATTTTACCGATTTCAATTTGATAGTGAGGATTGTTGCAAGCTTCAACAACTCCTTTTTCGTTTGCACCCTCGCCGGTGAATTTCACAGTAATGCCCATTTCCAAAAAGGCAAGCCTAACAAAATCCCTTACAGTGGTTGTTACACCTGTGGCAATAACAAAATCTTCGGGCTTCTCTTGCTGTAAAATCAGATACATTGCCTCTACATAATCTTTGGCATGTCCCCAATCGCGCCTTGCATCAAGATTTCCTAAAAATAGCTTGTCTTGTAAACCCATTGCTATTTTAGTTGCACCACGGGTAATTTTACGGGTAACAAAGGTTTCTCCCCTTAGTGGGCTTTCATGGTTAAACAAAATTCCGTTGCAAGCAAACATACCATAAGCTTCACGATAGTTTACGGTTATCCAATAAGCATAAAGCTTGGCAACAGCGTATGGTGAGCGGGGATAGAACGGTGTGGTTTCTGATTGGGGGACAGCTTGTACCAAGCCATAAAGTTCAGATGTAGATGCCTGATATATTTTGGTTTTTTTAGTAAGACCTAAAATGCGTATCGCCTCTAATAGCCTAAGCGTGCCAATTCCGTCTGCATTAGCTGTATACTCCGGTGTATCAAAACTAACTTTAACATGAGACATAGCACCAAGGTTATATATCTCATCAGGTTGTACCTGCTGTATGATACGAATAAGATTTGTCGAATCAGACAGGTCTCCGTAATGTAACGTAAATCTTATGTTCTGTTCATGAGGATCTTGATACAGGCCATCAATACGCTCAGTATTAAATAAAGAGCTTCTTCTTTTTATTCCGTGAACGTGATAACCTTTGTTAAGTAAAAGCTCAGCTAAATAAGCGCCGTCTTGGCCGGTTATTCCCGTAATTAGGGCAATCTTCATAGGGGTTTAAGTATTTGATCTTTTAATTAATATTTCTTTGAAGGAGTTGGATAACAAAATATGCGAGAACGCGTTTTGGTGTAAAATAAATCAATTAGGCGATTGCAAACCTAATGATTATTAATTATATGTACCCCTTAAATTTTCAAAAATGCTTATCAAACAAATTCGGGCTTTAACATTATCAATTTTGTGCCTGTATAGCGGTGCAGCATTAGCCAATGATCTTAAAAACAACAATCAGGATACTGTAACTCTAAACGTAAAAACAGCCGGCGCCAAAGGTGACGGAGCAGCTGATGATTTTGATGCTATAAATAAGGTTTTAAAAACAAATCAAGGTCCGTTAAAAGTGTATTTCCCCGCAGGAAGGTACCGCATTACCAGGACCCTGACAACTACTTATCCCGGTACTGTGTTTACCTTTGATAAAGGTGCAAGGTTAGTGATAGCCGGAAGTTTGAACGGAGGAATTAAAATTGCCAATGACTATTGCGATGTTAGAAACGGCTACATTGAAGGCAATGGGCAAACCGCAGATAACGACCCCAGTCATGGTTTTGGTGTGATGTTATTTGGCGCTTCGCATTGCAAAATTGTTAACACAACCTTTGATAAGGTAAGCGGCAATAACATTGCGGTATACCATAATAATACCCAGGGTAGTTCTTATAACTTAATAAAAAACAACACATTGATCAATCCTGCATATAGCAGGTTGAAAAATATTGACGCAGGAGGTATAATGCTTGGTTACTCGGGCGATAATTACTTCCACACTTACAATGTTGTAGAAGGGAATACAGTTGATGGAAATGGTGTTTTAGCGATAGGTGTGGGAATTATAGGGCATGGTAAAAATAACACGTTCAAAAACAATGTTATAAAAAACTGCCTGCGCTATGGTATTATAGCTTACAACCATGTTTATACTACAATGACTCTCCAGAGTACTTCTATTTTGTATAATAAGGTAAGTAATATTGGTAATGTAAATAGCTCCGAACCCTGGGGAATGGGTATTTATTTGATGCAATCACATTATTCAAAGGTCATAGGCAACACGGTAAGTAATACGTTGCTCAACACCGATAATAGTAACATTTTGCCTCCCGGCGCTATATCATTAAATGGATGTATCAGTTCTCTGGTAAAAGACAATAGCATACTCAACTCGCAAAAATTTGGGATCGCAATAAGCCAGAGTTATAACACTAATATAACCAACAACATTATTGATGGGGTTAAAAAGTCTGGTTTATATATTCTAAATACCAGTTTTAACAGTATTACCGGAAATACCATCAAAAATATTGGTGAGTATGCCGTATTGGGTGCTTTTTACTACACCGGGCTGCCCGCTTTTAATTATTTTAATGTTGAAAAGTACAAGCGCATGGTTACAGGAGACAGTATCACTATAAGTAACAATAAGTTTTATTGCAATTCTGATAAAGTGTTTAATATCCAGGGAGATAATGCAGATCCGACTAAAAATAATCCGGGTACGCTTTTCAGGAACAGCACAATAACAAATAACACCTTTTACAGGCCTTCAAGTTCACAGGACTTTATGATCCTGAATAAATTTGATAAAAACACCATTAACACTAAGGGGAACCACTTTCTATTGAAAACTAATTAGTTTTCAATATCAAAGATTTGATTTAAAACTTGCTTATGCACCAGGCGGGAAAACTTTGCATGGTATAAATGTTTGATCCTTTCAGAGAGTTCCTGCTTGTTTTCCAATTCAAAAAATTGGTTAATGGCCTGTGCCAAGGATGTAGCGTTATTAGGTTCACAATACAAAGGATAGTCACTGCCAAGCATTTCTTCGATAAATCCAACCTTTGTTGTAACAATTGGTAAACCTACACTCATTGCCTCGAGTAACACCAGGGGAAATCCCTCGTTATGAGAGGGGCATATAAAAAGCTGTGCTTGTTTTAATTTTTCAAACTTCACGGCACCGTTAATGGCCTCGTGAATTTGAACGTTTGATGTTTGTTTGGCTTTGGCTATGATGCTGTTATAAAAATCAGGATCAGATATATTGCCGTAAGCATCAAGGCTAAACTGTGTTTGAGGAAGCAACTTCAGTGCATCAAGTAACTCCGCTAACCCCTTTTGAGGGATATAGTTTGAAATATTTATGAGCTTGTAAGGAGCAGTTTTAAGGCCATAGACCGGTGTATCAACTTCGTATTCAATTGTATTATATATAACGCTTTTTTTGGCATCCGCAACCGGAAAAACTGACATTTGACCGCGAGCTAAAAGCAAAAATTTATCAGTGTTTTTTGATACATAATCAAACAAGAGCTTGTTGATACGGCTGCTGTAAAAAGAATTAAAATCACTCCTGTGAACGTGTAGGATCACCTTTGAGCTTTTAAATTTTCTGCGGAATAGAAAGATACTGATGGCGTTTTTTAATATCCCGAATAGCGATTGGTACAGGATGGTGTAAAAAATGTCTATATGCGGTCTGTGTGACACTTCACGATTAAACTTTACGCATGATCTTAAAAAGGTGAACATCTTTTGCACAGAAAATCTGTCATGAAATTTAAGATCACTAAACTCCTCAACTACAACAACATCAAATTTTTCTTTTAAAAAAGTAAGATTAATTTGATTTGAAATACTTACGCCATGATTGGTTTTTGGAGGTAATTCGCCGAAAAAAATCAAAGTTTTGTTGTTGCCTGTTGTATCGATCATGAAAGATTAAATTTAAACCACCGAGTTTATAATTTGAAGCTGCGCGTACGGGTTGTAATATTTATCGATAACTGCGTAACAATTTTTTTTGATTTCACTTTTATCGTAATTGCTAAACCAACGGTTCAATGTCTTTACCAAACTATTCACGGGGTTATCCAGATCAAAAAAATCGCCTGTAACACCCGGCACAATGCATTCATGCTCTGGCCCTTGCTTATCAAAATTATTATGCGTTATTACAGGTATGCCATAGGTCATGGCGTGTATTGCAGTGAGGCCCACTTCTCCGGGAGATACGATAACATCTGTTTGTGACAGCAGGTTAAATATTTCCTCTTCCTTGTAACTTGGCCCGTGAAAATAAAAGCGATCACTTAAACCAAGTTGGGCCACCATTTCTTTAAGTTGCGGCAGAGCATCCCCATCACCAATAATGATAACATTGCACGGAAAAGACTTTGCCGCATCAATCAAGATATCAAGTCGTTTTTGCTTTAAGACCCTCCCTATGTAACCTATAACAGGGAGGCTTTTATTCTCAAACTCAAAAATCCTGTCAGCCTTTTGCTCTCTGATGGTTCGTTGCTTATCATAATCTAAAGAATTGTAAACAACCGTTATCTCGGCTTCCTTAAAACCCTTATCGATCATTATATTCTTGCCCCTTTGGCCGTATACAAGATACTCATGAGCAAGTTTGTAAAATGTCGACCTTAAAAAGCCCATTATACCAGGCTCATTCTTCAAAAAGCCATGTGTCCAAAAAATGATTTTTTTACCACGCAGCCTCCACAATATTGCAGCTATCCATGTAGATAAGTAGTAAACTGTACCAAGTAAGATTATGGTATCGTAGTTTTTTTCCTTTAAGTGCTTTAGCAAACCTTTTTGCCACATAAATCTGTTAAAAAACCAAATATTTTTTAACTGAACCCACCTTACGCCGCCCTCATTTATTGGCTTATCGTTTAAGCTCACATCAGCCAGCTTAAGTGGGATATTCATGTTTATGCCAGTTATTACAGTGTAATCATGCTGTGTTGAAGCAGAAAGCATATTATAAATTGGCTGCCTGTAAACTGGAAAACAGTTAGAAATTATTGCTACCTTTTTTTTATGATTGCTGTATTTATCCATGTAACCAGGCGATACGCTTTTTATTAAGTTATTATTATTTAAGTTTTTCCAATCGGCGTTATCAGGCACGACCAAAAATTTTTTGCTCTACAGCAGCTTATTTTTTATCAAATACTCCCGCATTGTTGCTAACATAATGTGCATTTACCGCGGTGATGGTAATGTCATTTAAAGACTCATTTACATCAAACAAAGTAGAATCGTTGGGGCTTAAAACCGGCAAATGGTACGAGTAATACTTGGTTTTTACAACTTTGGTGCCCTGTAACCGGCACATTGCGTTGATCCAAACATCATCTGCTGTTGGTGCCAACTTTATAAAAAGGTCTTTGTTTAAAGCATCATCACTTAAATGCCTTTTATTAATCAAAACGCCACCTCCCGTACCAAAAAAAATGTCATCGCGCGGTTTTGTTTCAGTAATAACCAAAGGCCACGATACATAGGGCTTCAATTTGTCCAGGTCGTTCCACAGCATTGTTTTACCAAATTGTGCAATCACACATTGCGGGTTTAGGTCGGCATATTTCCGCATATCTTCTATCATAGTAGAACGATAAAAAATATCGTCATCTATTAACACTATATCATGATCCGGATATTCGGTAAGGGCATAATAATATTTTTTGTGCGACCGAAGGTCATTTGGCATGATTCTGATCTCAAGCCCCCGCTCTTGTTGTGCTAACAAACTGGCCGGGAGCTGTTCCATATCAGAAAATTGATCTGCGGAAAGCCATAAAATAATTTTTTTAGGCGGTAGTGTTTGGCGTAAGATAGTTTCAATTACGATCCACAACCTATTGATCCTTTTAGGAAAGGATGTTAGAGAAACAATTACCCCGTTACTGTTCTCTGAATAAGTTTTTAAAGAATATTTTTTGTTGCCTTTTGTTAATTTGAAATAAACGGGAATAAAGTTGTTGGCAACTATTCTGATTATAAACCTTAATGCCGAATAAAGCCTGATCTTTTTAAAAAACGGTACTTTGTTCGCTGTGGATGAATACAAATAATCAAGCAAATCAACTATCATGAAGCTTTAAACGTTTTAATCCTTGTGAAATACCACAATGGCCCAACCCACATGATCATGTAAAATATACTCGATAGATAGGTGTTGTTAGCAAAAGTTAACAGGAGTATATTTCCTACCGCAATGAAAACTATTTTAGATAGAAAGTCATTATGGATGATGGTATAACTCCAGCTTGCACCAAAGCAATAGCCCAGAAAAAGCATAATAAAAGGAACCCCCACAAATGTAAAATCAGATGCAAACCAAGTGTAGGCCGAATGCCAGTTTACTAAAGGGTCCACACCCTTCTCTCGTAGCCTGAACATGTAAGTATTGGGCCACACATCTACATTGAAAATTTTGGCGAACTCTATGATAGCGGGGTTGTTGCCCATAAAAAAGGTTGACCGGTAATCCAGGTCAAACGCTAAACAAGTATGATAGTATCCTTGTGTTAGGTATGATACCATGTACATGTAAGTATCATGCAAAGGTTGAGGAATAACTGCAAAAACAGGAGAATATTCGTTTACAGTAGCAAGGCCTAACTGAAATTGTGAGTAATCATTGAAAGTGGAATTATCACGTCTGTTACCCATAATGTAGGAGAAAACAGAAACACTTGTAACAAGCATTACGATTACTAAGAATATAAAGAAAACTTGTCTTTTCAAGTCAAATTTAACGGTAGATAATTTATAGATCACAGAGAAAACAAAGGTTGTTATCATAATGATAACACCGAAATTAGTACCTCTACCCAACCAAAAAAACATTTCGGCTGCCACAAAAAACAAGAAAAGAATCTTTTTTATTTTATTGAGCTTGCTCCAATGTGTGAATCCAACGATGAAGAACCCCTGATTTATCACAGCCGTAATAAAATAAAGAGACCAGCTAACCGTGTAGGGCCTTGTACTATCTAATGATAGCTGATACCCTAAGTGAGAATCATAGAGCCCTATAGAAAGGAAATAAAACATGCCTTTGATATCCAAGATCTGAAATCTTAATATATAGGCATATTTGATGAGTACTGTAACTGCGTAAAAGCCAAATAAAAAATTTAACTGTTTGGCCGTTAACGCCCTTAAGGATTTAGCCTTAAAACGCTTTTTTGCTATTTTTTTAAAGCCCTGCTTGTATCCCACGTACACCATTAATTGGCATAACATCGAAAAAAAGAAAAACGCAAGTAAATTATCTGTCTTCCAATCCATTGGCGCTGTATAAAAAATAAACAGCGTAAACAAATTAAAGCCTATTACAATGGATAATGGTAAATATCTAATATTAAATATTTTCATGTTATAACCTATTTGATATTTACCTGTAGAAAATTAAACACCATACAATTTCTACTCACTTCTCTGAGTTACTCTATTTCTGATCAATTTAGATGGGTTCCCCCCAATTATACTATATTCAGGAAAATCCTTACTTAACACACAACCGGCGCCAACTATCGACCCCTTTTTCACCGTACGACCCGGAGTAAATATTACCTGTCTTCCTATCCATACGTCATCCTCAATTACGGTAGGCATTTTTTTACTATGGCCTTGTTGTATCATCGGAATATCGGTACGGCTAAAATCGTGGTTGGCATCTAATATATAACATTGCGGCCCCATCATTACATCTCTTCCTATCGTAATTTGCCCGGATACAACGCAATCTATACCTATACCTGAGTTATCGCCAATACAAATATCCAACCCGCTGCCGAAAACTGCGCCATGCTCGATGTTTACATTTTTACCACACTCCTTAAAAATACGGCGACAACAGCTATACCTCAGTTTTTTGGCTAACTTACCAACAACAGGTGTTGTGCTTGCAGGCAAGTGCTTTAAAATAGCGTAGTATATGATTATACATAAAAACCGTGACGCCTCAATTTCTCTGCCTTTAATTTTCATTATCAATAACCTTATTTATTTCGGCAACAACATTTTCCAATTTAAATAAATTGATAACCTCTTCCCTATCAGAAAAATCAACTTTATTCTTAGTATTAATGGCTCTGCGCATTGCATTAGTGATTTCCTCAACATTATGCCCGCATTGCAGTATCGATCCTATGTTTTTAAATATCTGATGTGAAGGACTATTGGTTCCTGTTTCTGATATTATAACTCTGTTTATGTTGATGTAGTTGGTTATTTTACTTGACAGGAATATGTCATCTTCAAGCTCTGCGTCTATATCCAATAAAGCAGTTGCTCTTTTATAAAACGGTGTCAGGTCCTTTGCAAAAGGATGCACAACAATAGCCTTTCTTTCATCAGCAGTAAAGTTGCTTAAAACCTCTTCATTCAATTTAGTTCCAACAAACTCAATTACCACATTAGGGTATTCTTTAAAAACATTTCTGAAAGCAGCTAAAATGTAATCTATCTTACGGGGGCCATATATTCCACCTGTGTATAAAAACATGTTACTTTCATCGCCTAATTCAGGATATTGTTGAACTTCACCAAAACTCGGATTATATATTACTCCTTTAATAATATTCTTTTTTGGCTTAAATGTAGTTGTCTGATATTTCAACATTTTATGGTTCGCACTAAAAATGCCATCCACAGATCTAAAAAGATTTGCAGCAAGCTTTTTTATACTCTTGTAAAACATGTCGTTCTTTAACCAACCTACAGGTGGCGGGATAGCATCTACCGAATAAACAAAATGTCGGATACCAAGCTGCGAGGATATTTTATTCCCTGCCATTGCAGCTGCATAATGCCCATAAGAAGCAAAGCTAAACACAAGGTCGTAGTCATTCAAATTACGGCGCCTAACCTCTGCTGCAGTTTTTTTTGCCCAAATTTTAGCTGATACATCAACCGCAAATAAGGTTAGCAGCAATTTTGATATTTTGCTATTTAAATGTGTAAGCCGCAGATCAATAATGTTCTTTACATCTGAAAGGTCTACACCCGGGTCATAGTCTGAAGTAATTACATCTATCGTATGATGTTTTGACAATCCGTAAATAAGTCGTTCAAACACTATTCCTGGTGCTGTACGGCCTACATTCATGGTAATGATCAAAATCTTCATCGTGATAACTACTTGTTATAATTAGGGTATAAGCTATTGTTGCTATCTATCCATTGCTTTTGCTCCAATAACATATCTTCATAAGAGGGTACTGCAAAATCAAACACGGATGAAACCTGTAAAGATTTATCTACTTTTTTACCCTCAACCTTATTAACCTTTAAGTGCGGCAAGTTCCAAATTTTCTGAAATAGCGCTAACAGATCATACTTATTGATCTTTGCGCCGTTGGTTACATGTAACAAGCCGGTTAATTTGTGTTCTATAGCTTGCTTTATTGCTTTAGCTAACTGCAGGGTTGTTATCCCCCCCCAAATTGCGGCAGTAAATCCATTGATCTCGCCTTTTTGGTGCATAAACCAATCAAACAGGCCTTCTCCTTTATCTTTAAGCTCCGGCCCAATTATAGATGTCCTAAGCGTCAAATGCCTTTCATCTTCTATTTCACCCAATGCCTTGCTTCGCCCGTAAGTATCATCTGCATCTTTAAATTCAGACTCACCGTAGTTCCCCTTCTTTCCTGAAAAAACACAATCTGTACTGATATGTATCAGTGTAGCCTCTACATCCTCACAAAGTTGTTTAAGGTAATGTGGCATAAAGGCGTTTATGTAAATAGCATTTGCGGGGTTATTGGCCGAGCCTTTTATCAAAACCCCCACACAGTTAACCACATAGTTTGGTCTAACATCGTCAATGAGATCTTTGAGCGCTTTTTTGTCTGTCACATCAACGATCAAGGTATCGTCGGTAAACTTTGTTCTGTATGAAACGGGTATCACATCGTAACCTTGCTCTTTTATCAAGTGATAATATACCATGTGTCCGGCCATACCTGTTGCCCCAAGTACCAATATCCTCTGCTTATTCATGTGTAGGTTTTTTCCAAACGGTTCTGTTGATGTAATCTGTATAAGAGAGTATTATTCTCAAAACTTTCTTTGAAACGTTATCTATTTCATAGTCTTTAACCATACGTATCGCATTGTTATTTTCAGCAAATTGGCTGGTAACAACATTAATTGAATCTATTATACGTTCGGCATTTAAACCAGACATGATCAGCGTTCCTTCATCCATACCTTCCGGGCGTTCGTGCGCTTGCCTGATGGTAATAGCCGGGAAATTTAAGATAGACGATTCTTCGGTTATGGTACCACTGTCAGAGATTACGCAAAATGCATTTCGCTGCAGCTTAATATAATCTATAAACCCGAAGGGTTTTAAGAAGCTGATATTAGGATTAGTATTAACAATATTTAAATGCTCTAATTTTTTTCTGGTTCTGGGATGGGTAGATACGATTATCTTTTTTCCGTATTTATCAGATATCGCATTAAGGGAAGCTAACAGATCCTGAAAGTTTTTCTCATTGTCAACATTCTCTTCTCTATGTGTGCTAACGATGAAATACTCACCCGCCTTTAAATTCTCTCTCTGTAAAACATCACTTGCCTCAATAGATTCAGCATGATGATCAAGCACTTCGCGCATTGGAGAGCCGGTTTTAATAACTGTTTCAGGTTTCAGGCCCTCAGCAATTAAATAATTTCGCGCATGCTCAGACAGCGGCATGTTAATATCACTCAAGTGATCAACAATTTTGCGATTTATCTCCTCGGGCACTCGTTGATCAAAGCACCTGTTACCAGCTTCCATATGGAAAATAGGGATCTTTTTCCGTTTTGCTGAAATTACGGCTAAACAACTGTTGGTATCACCGTATAACAAAAGGGCATCAGGCTTAACCTTGTCAAACAGCTCGTCAGACTTGCTAATAACATTTGCTATAGTTAAAGCCGCATTTTCACCGGCTGCATTCAGGAAATAGTCAGGCTTTCTGATACCCAGGTCGCTGAAAAAAATCTCGTTAAGCTCATAATCAAAGTTTTGGCCTGTATGAACAATAATATGCTCAACAAACTTATCTAACTCTGCTATAACCCTGCTTAGCTTTATAATTTCGGGGCGTGTGCCCACTATAGTCATTACCTTCAACATATGCTATTATTTACAGCGCTTTAATAATGTCTAACTTCAACAGCATTTCTTTCATTTCTTCCACATTAAGCCTACGGGTGTTGTGCGAGTGATAATCATCAAACTCGGCAACTTTCTCTTCCCCCTCAACAAAATACTTGTCGTAATTTAGATCACGGCCATCGCAAGGGATGCGGTAATAATCTCCAAGATCATGAGACTTTGCCAACTCCTCACGGGTAACCAGCGACTCATAAAATTTTTCACCATGCCTTGTACCTATTATTTCTATTGCTTCCTGTTTATCACAAAGTTCATGTAAAGCTTTAGACAAAACCTCTAAGGTTGCCGCAGGCGCTTTTTGAATAAATAGGTCACCGTTTTTACCATTGTTGAAAGCAAACAGTACCAGATCAACCGCATCTTCAAGGGTCATCATAAAGCGCGTCATGTTAGGATCGGTTATCGTTATCTTTTTACCTGCCTTTATCTGATCAAGCCAAAGCGGGATAACAGACCCCCTGCTGCCCATAACGTTACCGTACCTGGTACAGCAAATTACTGTTCCACTATCTTCACTTATTGACCGCCCTTTAGCTATCGCAACTTTTTCCATCATTGCTTTGCTTATACCCATTGCATTTATGGGGTAACAGGCTTTATCAGTACTTAACACAATTACATTCTTAACCTTATTTGCAATGGCAGACTGAAGCACATTCTCGGTACCAAGAACGTTTGTCCTAACAGCTTCAAGCGGAAAGAATTCGCATGATGGTACTTGCTTCAATGCTGCTGCGTGAAAAACGTAGTCAACACCATCCATAGCATTATCAACGCTGCTTCTTTCTCTCACATCACCTATATAGAATTTAACACGCGACGATTTAAGCTCATGACGCATATCGTCTTGCTTTTTCTCATCACGACTAAATATTCTTATTTCTTTTAAATCAGAATTTAAAAATCTTTTAAGAACAGCATTACCAAATGAGCCTGTTCCTCCTGTTATCAGAAGCACTTTGTCTTTAAACATCGCTTAGGTTTTTTTTAAGTATTTTTTTATAATATAAATTCTTTATCGCCTGTTTTTCAAAACTGTTAAGCCCCAAAAACACAATCAGTATAATAATGGAGAATGACGAAACTACACACGTAAAAATAAATTGCCAACCCTGGTTCGTGAGTAATGAACGCGTATACCAGGTTGCCATAAAAGCAAGAATTGCCACCATTACAGCTTGTAATAAAACTGTTTTGGTAAAACGAAACACAGGTAACGAAGCAATATCTTTAAGAATGCCTAATCTGGCTATCAGGGCAACGATCGTAAAACTGATGGAGACCAATACCGTAACTTGCGGCGAAAACCCCATTTTAAGCAATACGTAAGATGTAGGCAAGTTTAAGAGCAGGATGCCGCTTATGACTAATTGATATCTCCTTATATTACCGGTAGCCTGCGCCAAGCTTTGTAATGCCCCTGAAATAGAGCCAATCAATACATCGAGTAACACAAGTTGGGTAAATGTCACGGTGTATGACGGAACCGTTTTTAACCACAACTGTAAAATAAATTGCGCTTCAACTATGATCGGAAGCGACAAAAACAACAATAGATAAAACGAAAACTTAGACGCGGCAAACACAAGATTTAATGTTTCTGATATTTTATCCTGTGCGTAGGCTTTAGTGATGGCGGGGTTTACCGCAACCTGAAAATTGGTTACAAAATTGGTTAACGCCCCTTGTACCTGATAGGCTATCCCGCGCGCAGCATTTACCGTTGGGCCAAAAAATATGTTCAGTAAAATGTTAACGCCCTGGTTGTAACCAATGCCCGCACTAACACCAAGCAGGTTCCAGCTTGCGAAGCTTCCAAGTCTGTTAAACATTTCCTTATCCCAGATAAGCTTGTACTCGCTACACTCAACAAAATGTTTTTTGCAGTATATGCCCTCAATTATCCTTATGATCACTGCAACCAAAAAAAGCAATATTGCATAAACTATTAGTTTATCAAAATGACCATATGTTAATATGAAAGCGATAGCAAGTTTTGCAAAAACCTCAAACAGCCCTACAAAAGCGTACAAATTCATACGCTCGTTAGCTATTATTGCCGCGTTGTAAGGAACACTGATTACCGTAACTATAAAAGCAAAGATGGTAAATTGATAAACCCAATTTGCCGCGTACATGCGCTGCGCCGGGATATGTAGGTAGTGGTTCAAAAAGTACAGCCCAACCGTTTCTGCTAATATCAATACAATTACTGCTATAATAGCATGCACTGTACTGCTCATGTTAAAGGTTTTTCTTAACTGCGTAATATCATTTTTGCCCAATTCAAAGGTTAAAAACCTTTGTGTAGAAGCGGTCATGGCGCTATTAAAAAAACCGAGCATTACAATTATACCGCCAACAACGTTGTAAATGCCAAAATCCTGCACACCCAAAGCGTTTAAAACCACCCTTGATGTAAACAATGTTACCAGCATTGATAGCAACATCCTCACATAAAGCACTAATGTGTTTTTAGCTATTTTTTTGTTAGTGCTATTATCTGGCATTGCGGCTATAATTAAAACAGATACACGGGCAGTTACAACCTGCCATCTACGCTTTCTCTATCCAGGCAAGCTTTGGTATCGTAAATAACACTATTAGGTTTTCTGATGGACGAGTAATCAAAATTTAAGAATTCTGTATGAGCAACAGCTACAACTATAGCATCAAAACGCATGTTTTCAGGCAACTTATTAAGCACTTTCACATTGTACTCGTGTTCAACCTCTTTGGCATCTGCTAACGGGTCATATATCAAAACGTTTAAACCAAAGTTTTTAAGTTCATGGTAAATATCAACAACACGGGTATTTCTTACATCAGGGCAGTTCTCTTTGAATGTGATACCCATGATAATAGCATCGGAGTTTTTGATCTTCATGTCCTTTTGTATCATCAGCTTAACAACCTTGTCAGCCACAAAAGCACCCATCTGATCGTTAACGCGCCTGCCGGATAATATAACCTGCGGATGATAACCTAAAGCCTGAGCTTTATGGGCAAGATAATAAGGGTCTACACCTATACAGTGACCGCCAACCAAACCGGGTTTATACTTTAAAAAATTCCACTTCGTGCTTGCCGCTTCTATAACATCGTTGGTATCAATACCTATTCTATCGAATATCAAAGACAGCTCATTTACGAAAGAAATGTTAACGTCGCGCTGTGCATTCTCAATAGCCTTTGAAGCTTCTGCCACCTTTAAGCTTGGTGCCTTGTGAGTGCCGGCAACAATAATTGATTTATATAACTGGTCAACAATTTCTGCAGCTTCGGGTGTGGAACCACTGGTAACCTTTTTAATTTTGGTTAATGTATTCAGTTTATCGCCCGGATTTATCCTTTCGGGAGAGTAGCCCACAAAAAAGTCCTTATTGAACTTTAAACCTGAGAATTTTTCTAAAACCGGCACACAATCTTCTTCAGTGCAGCCCGGATATACAGTAGATTCATAGATAACAAAGTCGCCGGGTTTCAATATTTTGCCAAGCATTTCCGAAGCCTTTAACAGAGGCGTTAGATCAGGTGATTTAAACTGATCTATTGGTGTTGGCACCGTTACAATAAATACATTATAATTTGCAAGAGCATTTGTATCGTATGAGAAGCTGAGTCCGTATTCCAACCCATTAGCTTTTGCCGAAATAACCGAATTCAGTTCATCTAAATTGGCTTCCTGGGTCCTGTCTTTGCCGGCACTCAATTCAGCAACCCTGCTTTCATTGATGTCAAAACCTAACACATCATATTGCTTACTAAATTCAACGGCTAAAGGCAAACCTACATAGCCTAAACCAATGATTGCAATTTTAAAAGAAGGATTATTTGTAGTATCCATTTATAAGAGATGTAAATAATTTAGTGATTATACAGGATTTTGTTTGTATGACTATTATTCATAGTAGCCACCGTAGCCGTAACCATAACCGTAGCCGTAACCATAGCCATATCCGCCTTTGGTATCAATTGAGTTCATAACCAGGTTAAGATTTTTGAATTTCTTTTGCTTGTTAAATTGCTCTATTATCGGGATGTGTATTTTGGCAGTGTAATTATGCCTTACAACAAATAGCGTTGTATCAGCAAACTGACCAAGTATTTGTGCATCCGTTACCAAACCCACCGGAGGTGCGTCAAGTATAACGTAATCAAAATCATTTTTAAGATCTGATATCAGGTCGCCTATTCTACCGTTAACGAGCAACTCTGCCGGATTTGGAGGGATAGGACCACTTGAAATAAGATAGTAATTTTCCTGGTGTGGTATAGGCCTTACAATGTCCTTTACAGCAACTTCACCTATCAAATAATTTGACAGACCTCTATCATTACTCATTTCCAAACCACCATGCAGCTTAGGCTTTCTTAAGTCAAGCTCTAATATTACTACCTTCTTTCCGGACATTGCCAAACTGGCCCCAAGGTTTAGGGATATGAACGATTTACCTTCGCCGCTAATGCTTGAGGTAAATAAGATCACCTTTTGGTCCGGCTTAGGTATAATAAAATTAAGGTTGGTTCTTAAGGCCCTTATCTGTTCAGATACCATTGATCTTGGCTTTGCCGATACCAGTAATGGTGAACGATCCGTTGAGTGCGAAATTTCTGATATGATAGGTACGCGGGTATTCCGCTCAATATCAGCCTTTTTGGTTACTTTGAAATTTAGCAGATCTGCAAAATAAATTATAGCCGCCGGCACGGCGAAACCTATCAGCATGAACAATAGGAAAATAACCTGCCTAACAGGCTTAACAGGTGCCCTTGTGCTGGTAGCTGCATCAATTATTCTGCTATCAGAAGCTGTTGATGCAAGGGATATCTCAGTTTCTTCTCTTTTTTGCAATAAGTAGGTGAATAACGTGTTCTTGATCTCCTGTTGTCGCATTACATCAATTAAACCGCGCTCTTTACTTGGCACCTGGCTAATGATATTGTTAAACATATTACTTTTGCTCTGCAATTGCCTTTTTGTGGTTAATAATCCATTACGTAGGCTTTGTAGCGATTGGTTTATACCTGTTTTAACGGTTTTAATTTGCTCGTTAAGCGAGGTGATAACCGGGTTTGTTTCCGGTATAGTTTGAAGCAGGCTTTGTTTTTTTAGCACCAATTCTCCCAATTGATTAACAAGCGCAGTGAAGGCAGGGTCGTCAATACCGAACATTGCCGGTACCTGGGTATCCTCGGTACCTGAATTAGAAATATACTTCTGCATGTTATCCAACACGTTCAGTTGTATATTGATCTTGCCCAGATCAGAATCATTCCCTTGTACTCCCTGTAAAAATATCTGCGATTGGGCGCTTATATCGGTAATTTTATTACCCGACTTGAAGTTTTCAACTTTCTTTTCAGCAACCCCTAATTCCTCTTGTAACTTGTTTAACCTATCTGTTATAAAAGATAAGGTTGCAGCGGTAACCTGGTTTTTATCCTCTATGGCAGCTTTATTGTATTCAGCTACTAAACTGTTTAGGATGTCTTTACCTCTTGCAGGTATAGCATCTTCAAGTGTTATGATCAAAACAGTAGCTTGCTTGCTTACTGGCGATACGTTTATCTTGGCGTTGTAACTTTCAATAATGTATCTTATATCAGTAAACTTAACTTGATATTTATCCTTAAAAACAGATGGAGGAACGTCAGCGTTAGGGGTTATTAATACCAAACCTGATTTAATAGTTACAGGGGTATTTACCGGATAAGTTTTGCCATCTATTTGAATTTGAGTAGGATTGATCATATTGACGTTGTATATCGTCTTATAATCATCCTCATCGCCACCCGGCTTCAACAATTCGATCTTAAACGGAAGACCCGAGTAAAGCTCCTGCCTTCTGATACTTTTATTTGTGAAGTATGACGTGGTTAAGTTCAGCTTTTTTGCAACCTTTTCTATCAATGTTCTCGATTTAATGATATTCATCTCATTATCGATGATCTTATCAGAGGAGAACATGTCGAGGTCTTTCAACAGATCATTAGAGCCGCCTAAATTGCTCTTATTATCTTTTATTAAAAGGTCAGTTTCAATTTTATAAACAGGTGTGCTGAATTTAAGGTAAACAACGGCCAGCGCCATCGCAACTACAAATGACAACAAGAACCACTTCCAATATCTAATGTATTTGAAAAGTATTTCGCGTACGCTCTGCTCATGAACGTCGTTTTCGAAATCAGTAGTTAAACTATCGTTATTTTGCATTTTAAGAACTTGGATCGGTTATCTTTTACTGTAAACAAATATGATAGATAGGAAAGATAGGGCACTTAAAATTATCGGAAGTATTTGATAAGTTTTATCGGTTTGAGCAATCTTTCCTTTACCCGGTTCAACGTAAACAATATCATTTGAATGCAAATAGTAGTACGGAGATGAATATACTTCCCTCGTGTTCAGGTTTATCCGCCCAAACTCCTTCTTTCCGTTATTGTCCCTTACAATCAGCACGTTGTCACGTTTACCAAAGATTGTGATATCTCCAGCCATACTTAATGCTTCAGGCAAGGTCACTTTCTCATTTGGGATCACGTAAACAGAAGGCCTGGCAACCTCACCCATTACCGATATTTTATAATTTAGAAAACGAACGTTAACGGTCGGTTCCTTCAAGTAAGTTTTAAGTCTGTTTTTAATAGTATCCCGCAGCTCAGAGGTAGTACGGCCGGCAGCTGTAATTTCACCAACCAAAGGTAACTCGATCCTGCCTTGCGGATCTACCAGAAAACCCGGGGCTGAGCTGCTTGCAGGTGACTGCTGCCCTACTGATGGCGTTGAATTGCCTGAGCCTGCTGTTTCAGAAGCTAATCCGGGCGAAGGAGCGTATGGATTAAAAAAACTGCTGGCAACAGGGTTTAACGAGCTTACGTAAATTGATAGTATATCGCCCGATTGAATTTTAGGCACATAAGCTTCTGCAACTCTAATGGTATCTTTACCATTAATATCTTTTTGAAAGTAAGCTATTTGTTTCTGGCTAACGCATGATGATAACGACGCTATTATGAAAGCAAAGAAAAGTACTTTAAGGTAGAGCCTTTTTTTCATAGGTTGTGGTATTACGGGCGCAAAATTAGATTTTTTTATCGAATAAACTAACGTAAAGTCATGTATGCCAATAACTCCTAATTGAGATATTGAAAATAATGCAAAAGAATCAAGTTGCAAAATTTAAATTTTATCAACTATTTGCGCATCGCCTATGTAAATTTCCTAATGGGGGTATAAGGAAGTGCTCATACAAAAACGCGTGCAAGATAATTGTTTTAACCTAATTAAAAAAATCATCTTTAAGGTCGTCAATCTCCCGTCTGTCGCGTTTTGTAGGCCTGCCTGTGCCTCTGTCGCGCGTTAAAACTGGTGCATGAAACATTGATTTAAAAGCGGTAGTTTGTTCTACGGGGGTAATATCTTCGTAGAAATTTACAGCCGTTTTGGCATCTACCCTGTTCTCCAGCAAACCGGTTATTTTTATCACTCGCTTCTCCGGGCCTTTTGATACCGTGTATACTTCACCTATTTTTACTTCGTGAGAGGGTTTGGTATTATTGCCATCCAATTTCACCCTACCGGCTTTACAAGCGTCGGCAGCAAGCGTACGGGTTTTAAATACCCTTATTGCCCATAGGTATTTATCTATTCTTAATTTATCTTTCTCAGGCATATCTTAACATCGATCAGTGCTGCACATGCTGACACCCAAATAAACTGCGTTGTTACAATTAAATTGTTCAATTTTTAAAAATCGCATTCAGGTGTGCTGTCTTTTAGCTTAATGAAGCTAACAAATGTCCCTAAAAATCCTTTAATTTGGCAAAACTTATTTTTTGTACGAATGCTTAACCTGAAGAAACTTATTGAGGATGCCTGGGAAGACCGCAACCTTTTAAACTTTGGTGAATATACTAACGCCATTGAGTCTGTTATTGACCGTTTAGACAAAGGCGAGATACGCGTTGCTGAACTTATTGGTTCTCGTTGGCACACTAACGACTGGGTAAAGAAGGCAGTTATACTATACTTCCCGACCCGTGCAATGGAAGAAATTAAAACAGGCCCGTTTGTGTTCCACGATAAAATGAAACTAAAAACAAACTATAAGGAGCTTGGCGTACGCGTGGTACCGCATGGTATTGCCCGTTACGGTGCTTACCTGGCTAAAGGCGTTATCATGATGCCATCTTATGTAAACATTGGCGCTTACGTAGATGAAGGCACTATGGTTGATACCTGGGCAACAGTAGGTTCATGCGCGCAGATTGGCAAACATGTTCACCTTAGCGGTGGTGTGGGCATTGGTGGCGTGCTGGAGCCTGTTCAAGCTTCTCCTGTAATTATTGAGGATAACTGTTTCCTTGGTTCGCGCGCCATAGTTGTGGAAGGTGTACACGTTGAATCTGAAGCTGTATTAGGCGCTAACGTAGTTTTAACGGCATCAACCAAGATCATTGACGTTACAGGTTCAACGCCGGTGGAGTATAAAGGCCGAGTCCCTGCGCGTTCAGTTGTTATTCCGGGTTCTTACACTAAACAATTTGCTGCCGGCGAATACCAGGTGCCATGCGCTTTGATCATTGGTAAACGCAAAGAATCAACCGACAAAAAAACGTCTCTTAACGATGCGCTGAGAGATAATAACGTTGCGGTTTAAATAGATATGAGATGTTAGATTTGAGATGTGAGATAAGCTACCGCATATCTTGTAAAATTTAGATGATGCAGACTGTCTCAAATCTCAAATCTCAAATCTCAGATCCCCGAATACTTATCCGGCTTCCCAACTGGCTTGGCGATGTGGTGATGGCTACCGCATTTGTTAATGCTGTAAAAACCCAGTACACCGATGCCACTATTGATGTGATCATCAAAAAAGAGTTGAGTGGCATTGCTGAAGTCATACCGGGCATCAATAAAGTTCATCTCTTTTCCAAACAGGATCATCCCGGCTTAGGCGGTGTTTACCGCTTCGGTAAAGCATTACGGCCTGAGCGGTACGATATCTTTTTTAACCTACCTCATTCGCTTTCATCATTTGTAATGGCCTGGGCAACCGGCGCTAAGCAACGCATTGGTTTCCGTAAAGAAGGTGGTATTTTCCTGCTTACCAGATCTGTTACAAAGCCCGCTGGTGCGCACCGGGTGGATGAATATATCCATCTCCTCGAAGCTTTTACAGGGAAAGCCTCTACCAAAAGAAAAATTGAGTTAAAAGCCAATCCTGCTAATATTTCCAATACTGTTATCATCAACTTTAATTCCGAAGCCTCATCCCGTCGTATGCCGGTTGATAAAGGCAGGAATATCATCAATACACTTACAACTCATTTTGCAGAGTTGAATTTTGCTTTTGTAGGTTCACCTAAAGAGGCAGCTTTTATAGATGAAATACTTTCAGGCTTAGATAACCAGCTTCGATTGCAAAATTTAGCAGGTAAAACTAATTTAAAAGGCTTGGCAGAACTTATGGCAGGCAGTAAGGCGGTATTGACAACAGACTCCGGCCCTGCTCATCTCGCCAACGCGCTGGGTGTACCTACCATCGTTTTATTTGGCGCCGGGGATGAGAATAACACTGCACCTTACAACAAGGATAACCTGCAGGTAATACGTTATGGCCAACTGGAGTGTGAGCCCTGCGTGCGTAACACCTGCAAATTATATGGTGTTCCCAAATGCATGCAGTTATTAGATGAGAAAAGAATTTTAAAAGCCTTAAGTTTGTGCCTTAATTATGCTTAAAGACGAAGTTAACAAGGCGCTTAAAATAGTACAAGACGGTGGCATTATCCTTTACCCTACCGATACCATTTGGGGCATTGGCTGTGATGCCACTAATACCGATGCCGTTAAACGCATATTCGCGCTTAAACAACGCGAAGAAAGCAAAAGCATGATCATACTGGTTGATGTGGATAACAAACTACAAAGCTACATACAGAAAGTTCCGGATATTGCCTACACATTGATAGAATACGCCGAAAACCCGCTTACACTGGTTATGCCGGGCGCAAAAAATATCTCTCCTGCCCTTATTGCCGAAGATGGCAGCGTTGGCGTACGCGTTTCAACCCATCCGTTTTGCCAGCAGCTGATACAACGCCTGCGTAAACCTTTGGTTAGTACATCTGCCAACATTAGCGGAGAACCTTCTCCTGAGTATTTTGGCAAGATCTCGCAGGAAATTATTGATGGCGTTGATTACGTGGTTGATGTTGACCAGTATTTAACCGAGGTTAAAAAGCCATCAACCATTATGCGGATAGCTCCTAACGGCACTTTTGAATTTATTCGCCGTTAAGAAGTAAAATACTATTTTTGCTGCAAATACAAGCCTGTTCGCAGCTTAACCCACCATGAAACAACACCTGCAACATCCGGTATTTTCTGTTATTTCTAAACTTGCTGCCGAAAAAAATGTACAGGCTTACGCAATTGGTGGTTACGTGCGTGATATTTTCCTTAACAGAACCTCAAAAGATATCGATGTTGTGATTTTAGGCAACGGTATTGATTTCGCCGAAGCTGTTGCTGCCCAACTCAACGTAAAACTATCCGTATTTAAAAACTTTGGTACGGCCATGCTGCGCTACCAGGATGTAGAAGTAGAGTTCGTTGGCGCACGCAAAGAGAGCTACCGGTCTGATTCGCGTAAACCTATTGTAGAAAACGGCACGCTGGATGATGACCAAAAGCGCCGTGATTTTACCATAAACGCGCTGGCTATCTCTTTGCACCCTGATAATTACGGTGAATTGATAGATCCTTTCGGTGGTATAGTGGATCTGAATAATAAGTTGATCCGCACGCCGCTTAACCCGGTAGAAACTTTCTCTGATGACCCGTTGCGCATGATGCGGGCCATCCGCTTTGCTTCGCAACTGAGCTTTACCATTGATCCGGTGGCTGTCGCTGCCATCAAAAGCAACCTGCAGCGCATTAAGATCGTATCGCAGGAGCGTGTTACTGATGAGCTGAATAAGATCATCCTATCGCCTGTACCTTCTGTTGGGTTTAATTACCTGTTTGATACCGGTTTGCTGCACATCATCTTCCCTCAAATGGCGGGGCTGTACGGTGTGGAGATAATTAACGGCAAAGGCCATAAGGACAATTTTTACCACACCCTGCAGGTTCTGGATAATATCTGCGAAGCTACCGGCGACCTTTGGTTACGCTGGGCTGCCATTTTGCATGATATAGCCAAGCCGGCAACCAAACGTTTTGAACAGGGCCACGGCTGGACGTTTCACGGTCACGAGGATAAGGGTGCCCGCATGGTACCTAAGATATTTACGCAGCTTAAGTTGCCTTTAAACGATAAGATGAAGTTTGTGCAAAAGCTGGTGCAATTGCACCTGAGGCCGATCGTTTTGTCGCAATCTATCGTTACTGATTCTGCCGTGAGGCGTTTGCTTTTTGATGCAGGCGAGGATATTGAGGCACTAATGCTGTTGTGTAAAGCAGACGTAACTACAAAGAACGAATATAAGGTAAAAAAATACCGACAGAATTTTGAGCTGGTTCAGCAGAAACTAAAAGACGTTGAAGAACGCGATAGCATACGCAACTGGCAGCCGCCTGTAACAGGGCTTGATATCATGCAGCTATTTGGCATTAGCGAGGGGCGCGAAGTGGGTATCATTAAAAATAAAATACGCGAAGCCATACTTGAGGGCGAAATTCCTAATGACAGAGATGCAGCAATCAGCTTCACAATTGAAAAAGGCAAAGAAATTGGCTTGAAAGTTGTGGAAAACTGAATTTGAATTTAACTATCTATTTTTGACAAAAAACTCACTTAAATAAAATGGCACTATACAGGTTCAGGATCACCTTTGAAGATTACGATGATGTTTCGCGCGATATTGATATCAAATCGAACCAAACCTTCGAAGATCTTCACAATGCAATCCACCAATCTACCGGCTACAAAGCCGATTACCCTTCGTCTTTTTACGTGAGCAACGATCAATGGACCAAGGGTGATGAAATTACCTATATGCCCAACCAAAAAAGGATCGATAGAAAGATACCTTTAATGGAAAAAGCAAAATTAAGCAGCTACATTGACGATCCTCACCAAAAATTTTACTACACTTTCAACTTTGATAAGCCCTTTGATTTTCATGTGGAACTGATGAAGATCATTTTGGATGAAAATCCAGCTGTAACTTACCCAAGCGTTGTACGAAGCGTTGGTGAAGCGCCTAAACAATTCGGAAACGTTTTCAACCCTACGGTAATTTCTTCAGCTGACGAGGATTTTGATTTTCTTAATGAGATGCAATTTAACCCGGAGGATGCAGAAGACTTTTCTGAAGTTACCGATACAGATTCAGTAAGTCCGCAGAAGGCTCACGGTATAGATGAAGAAGAACACGACGAAGAAGAGGAAAGTGAAGAAGACGAATTTGGCTTTGGAGACGATGATAATTTTGAAGAGGACGACCGCCGCAGTGGCCGTAACGATGATTATTAATTAGAAGGTAGTTGGTGGTTCATAGTTCATGGCAAAGAACCTATGAACCATGAACTATAAACCATTCTCTGCCTATGAACAATACAAGCCCCACATTAATTGTAATTGCCGGTCCTACAGCTTCTGGTAAAACAGCCGCAGCTATCCAACTGGCGCAGCATTTAGATACAGTTATCATATCTGCCGATTCGAGACAGTTTTTCCGCGAAATGTCTATAGGCACGGCTAAACCAAGCGATGCCGAATTAGCAGCCGTTCCCCATTACTTTGTTAATTCACATAGTGTAACAGAACCGTTTTCTGTTGGCGATTACGAACGTGAATGCCTGCACTTATTGGATGAGCTTTTTAAAGCCAACAAAACTGTAGTTATGGCCGGCGGATCGGGCCTTTACATCAAAGCCGTAACGGAGGGCTTTGACGATATCCCCGCTGCCGACCCGGATATAAGAGACCGACTGAATACAGAAATGGCCATAAACGGCATTCACGCGCTTCAGGAGCGCCTGAAAAGTGTTGACCCGGATTACTATCAACTTGTAGACGTGAACAATCCACAGCGTATTATACGTGCCTTAGAGGTGTTTGAGGCAACAGGTAAGCCGTTCTCCGCTTACCTCACGGCTAAAGGTAATTCCCGCCCTTTCAATATCATCAAACTGGCATTAGATATGCCCCGCGAAACATTGTATGACCGTATCAATAAACGCGTTGATCTGATGATGCAAAATGGTTTATTAGCCGAGGTGGAAGCTTTGGTTAAATACAAACACTATAATGCCTTGAACACGGTAGGCTACACAGAGCTATTTGATTACCTGGCAGGAAAGGTAAGTCTTGATGACGCTATTGAACAAATAAAGCAAAATACCCGCCGTTTTGCAAAACGGCAACTCACCTGGTTCAGAAAGGATAAGGATATTATTTGGTTAGATACCAGTGATATCAATCTTACCGAAAATATCATTGCCACCATTGACAGGCTATTGCCTTCATCATAAAAAGAGCAGGCTGTTAGCCTGCTCTTTTTAATTCAAAATCTTTTCAACTATTGTCTAAAACCGATTGCAGATATGCCCCGTAACCGCTTTTGGCATATTTTTGCGCCAATTCCTTTAATCTGTCAGCATCTATATAGCCCATTAAATACGCTACTTCTTCAATACAACCTATTTTTTTTGACTGGCGTTTTTCAATCACCCGTACAAATTCGGTAGCATCGCTCAATGAGTCGAAAGTGCCGGTATCTAACCAGGCTGTACCGCGGTCCATTACACCAACATGCAGATTACCTTGCTTAAGGTATTCTTTATTTACATCGGTTATTTCGTACTCGCCGCGAGGAGAAGGTGCGATATTTTTAGCTATTTCAACTACGCTGTTATCGTAAAAATACAAACCCGGTACAGCGAATTTTGATTTTGGCTGCTGAGGTTTTTCTTCAATAGATATGGCTTTATTATCGGTATCAAATTCAACAACGCCGTAACGCTCAGGGTCGGCAACCGGGTAGGCAAAGATAGCTGCGCCATCTATATTGCTAAAGCTTTGCAACAACTTGCTGAAACCCGATCCATAAAAGATATTATCGCCCAGCACCAGGGCCACTTTATCTTTACCCACAAACTCGGCACCTATTACAAAGGCTTGTGCAAGGCCATTTGGTTTCTCCTGCACTGCGTACTCGAATTTACAGCCTAACTCCTCACCCGTGCCTAAAAGGCGTTTAAAACCAGCGTTGTCTTCAGGCGTAGTGATGATCAAAATTTCGTTTATCCCTGCAAGCATTAATACCGACAGCGGATAATAGATCATCGGTTTATCATAAATAGGCATCAGTTGTTTGCTTATAGCCTTTGTTATTGGATAAAGCCTTGTGCCCGAGCCACCAGCTAAAATGATACCTTTCATAGTATAATGAATGTGTGATTTAGTGAATTTAGAATTGCTTATCTAATTTTCCAGTTTACTGATGCAAACCTTTAAACTATCCTCCCATTGTGGAATATCAAGATTGAATGTTTGTTTGATTTTTGACTTATCCATCACAGAATACACCGGTCTTTTGGCCGGCGTTGGGTATTCAGTTGTAGGGATAGGTAATACTTTTACGCCGGTACCTGCAAGCTCGTGTATCTGCTTTGCAAAGCCATACCAAGTGGTACTACCATCATTAGCGTAATGATACAGGCCATATTTAGTTATGCCTGAGCTGATAATTTCAGTTACGGTCTTTGCAAGGTCAATGCCGTAGGTTGGCGTACCTGTTTGATCATTGATCACTCTTATCTCACCTCGTTCTTTGCCGATGCGCAAAATGGTTTTTACAAAATTGTTGCCGTACTCTGAATACAACCAACCGGTACGGATAATGAAATACTTGTTTAAAACAGTTGGAATAACAAGTTCGCCATCTAATTTAGATCGGCCATATACGCTTACCGGTGCCGTTGTGTCTTCTTCGTTCAAGGGCGTGCTCCCGTCACCACCAAATACAAAGTCGGTTGAAATATGGATGAGGACCGTATCATAGGAATTGCAAAGATCTGAAAGGTTTTCTACACCTGTTTTATTGACAGCGTACGCGGTTTCCCGGTCGTTTTCAGCTTTGTCAACCGCGGTGTAAGCTGCGCAATTGATACAGTGAGTTGGATCATGCTTAGCGAATAGCTTTTCCAATGAATTTACATCAAGAATATTTGCCTCCGATTCATCAGGAAAGACGTAGCCTTCAAGCGCCTTGTCTTCAACTACCTCTTTCAGGCAGTTACCTAACTGCCCCGATGCACCAAAAACTAAAATCTTTTTCATAAAGTTTCTAAAGAAGCTTTAACCTTTGTATTTATTCAAAAAATCAGCGTAGGCCAATTTAATACCATCAGCCAGTTCGGTTTTATAAGACCAGCCTTTTTCGGCCAGCTTAGAAACATCCATTAATTTACGTGGAGTACCATCCGGTTTAGTGGTATCAAATTCAAGTGTGCCGTTATAGCCCACAATATCTTTTATTAATATAGCGAGGTCTTTTATGGAGATCTCTTTACCACTACCGATGTTGATGAACCCTGCTTCATCATAATTTTGCATTAAATAGTAGCAGGCCTCTGCCAAATCATCAGCAAATAAAAATTCCCTCAAAGGCGAACCGCTACCCCATATGGTAACACTTGGGGCGCCTTGCTCCTTTGCTTCATGAAAACGGCGGATCAACGCCGGCAGCACATGCGAGTTTTGCGGATGGTAATTGTCATTATAACCGTAAAGGTTAGTAGGCATTACCGAGATAAAATTACAGCCATACTGCGCACGGTAGGCATCGCACATTTTAATGCCCGAGATCTTGGCAATGGCATAGGGCTCGTTAGTTGGTTCTAACAAACCCGTAAGCAATGCATCCTCGTGCAGCGGTTGTGGCGCCATCTTAGGGTAGATACAGCTCGAACCCAAAAACATCAGTTTTTTAACGCCATTAACATGCGACGAGTTGATGATATTATTTTGGATCTGCAGGTTGTCATAAAGAAATTCTGCACGGTAAGTGTTATTGGCTACAATACCTCCCACTTTAGCAGCTGCCAGGAATACATACTCCGGCTTTTCGGTGGCGAAAAAATCAGCTACTGCCTGTTGGTTACGGAGATCAAGTTCCGATGAAGTGCGCGTTATCAGATCAGTAAAACCTTCGTGCTGCAGTTTACGCATAATTGCAGAACCCACCATACCACGATGGCCCGCTATAAATATTTTAGAATCTTTGTTCATTTTTAAAGTTCATTGGTTCATCAGTTCATTAGTTCGTTGGTGGCATAATGGCAAGTGCTATATCTCTAACTTTACCTTAATAAACCATTGAATAAGTTAACTAATGAACTATTATGCCTGCCCCATTGTGCCGCCAAAATTCATGGGGAATGCCGGCGGATCATTCTGGATCTTGATACGGCCGTGGGCCTCTTCAAAGCGGTCTATATTATCTTGCAATGCTCCAACTAATCTTTTTGCATGTTCTGGAGTTAGTACCACGCGCGATTTAACCTTGGCTTTTGGAACACCCGGCATTACACGGATAAAATCGACAACAAACTCTGAGCTTGAGTGCGTAATAATAGCCAGGTTTGAGTAGATACCCTCGGCCATTTCTTCGCTTAGTTCAATGCTGATTTGGTTTTCGTTCTGTTCTTCCATAGCGCAAAAGTAGTTAAAAAAAGCAAAGCCTTCCGTTTGCACAGAAGGCTTTGCTAAAGTATTTAAAAAATCTGATTAAGCTTCTACTTCCTCAGTTTTAGAGGCCATTAAGCGGTCAAACTCTTCCTGAGAACCTACGCGGATATTTTCATAATCACGCATACCGGTTCCTGATGGGATCAAGTGACCTACAATAACGTTCTCTTTCAGGCCAAGCATGTTATCGCGTTTACCGGCGATAGCTGCTTCGTTCAGTACTTTTGTAGTTTCCTGGAACGATGCCGCAGAGATGAACGATTTGGTACCTAATGATGCCCTTGTGATACCTTGAAGCATTGGGCTTGAAGTTGCAGGGATTGCGTCCCTTACCTCAACCAGTTTCATATCACGGCGTTTCAACATTGAGTTTTCGTCTCTCAGTTTACGCAATGAAATGATCTGACCAGCTTTCAGGTTTGTAGAATCACCCGGCTCAACAACAACTTTCTTGTCGTAGATGTCGTCGTTCTCCATCATGAAATCCCAGCTGTCAACAGCTTCTCTTTCAAGGAAACGGGTATCACCTGCATCCTCAATAGCTACTTTCTGCATCATCTGGTGAACGATAACCTCAAAGTGTTTATCGTTGATCTTCACACCCTGTAAGCGGTAAACCTCTTGTATACCGTTTACCAGGTACTCTTGCACAGCAGCAGGGCCTTTAATTGCAAGGATATCTGCCGGAGAGATAGAACCATCAGACAATGGCATACCAGCTTTAACAAAGTCGTTATCCTGTACAAGGATGTGTTTAGACAATGGTACAAGGTATTTTTTAACCTGTCCGTCTTTACTTTCAATGGTTATCTCGCGGTTACCACGTTTAACACCACCTAAAGTTACCACACCATCAATCTCAGTTACAACTGCAGGGTTAGATGGGTTACGTGCTTCAAATAACTCGGTTACACGTGGAAGACCACCCGTAATATCTCGCGTTTTACCGGTTGAACGAGGAATTTTAGCAATAACTTGTCCGGTTTGCAGTTTGTCGCCTTCATCTACAGAGATGTGAGCACCTACCGGGATGTTGTAGCCTTTAACAACATTACCTTTATTATCTACTATCTGTATAGCAGGGTTTTTGGTTTTGTCGCGTGTATCTATAATTACTTTTTCGCGGTGACCTGTTTGCTCGTCGCTTTCCTCACGGAAAGTAACACCTTCTAATACCGACTCAAACTGAGCGATACCTGCAAACTCAGAGATAATTACCGCGTTGTACGGATCCCATGAACAGATACGGTCGCCTTTAGTAACGGTTGCACCGTCTTTAATGTACAGGTATGAACCGTAAGGTATATTGTTGGTTACAATTACCTTGTTGGTACCTGCCTCAATGATACGGAACTCGCCAGAACGGCCTAATACCACATCAACAGCGCCATCTTCGGCAGTTTCGTAACTAACGGTGCGTACGTTTTCAAACTCGATAACACCATCAAATTTAGCGTTGATCTGTGATTCAGCCGCGATGTTTGATGCAGTACCACCCACGTGGAAGGTACGAAGTGTTAACTGTGTACCCGGCTCACCGATAGACTGTGCGGCAATTACACCAACAGCCTCGCCCATTTGCACGCGTTTACCGCTTGCAAGGTTACGGCCATAACATAATGAACACACACCACGCTTGCTTTCGCAAGTTAATACTGAACGTATCTCAACACCCTCAAGCGGAGAGTTCTCTATTTTCTTAGCGATCTCTTCAGTGATATCTTCACCGGCAGCTACTAAAAGCTCATTGGTGATAGGGTCATGAACATCGTGCAGGGTTGTACGGCCCAAGATACGGTCGTATAATGGCTCAACAATATCCTCGTTATCTTTTAATGCAGTTGTGTAGATACCACGTAGTGTACCACAATCAACCTCACCTACGATCATATCCTGTGCTACGTCATGTAAACGACGGGTTAAGTAACCAGCATCCGCTGTTTTCAACGCCGTATCCGCCAAACCTTTACGCGCACCGTGGGTAGAAATGAAGTACTCCAATACCGACAAACCTTCTTTAAAGTTTGAAAGGATAGGGTTTTCAATGATCTCACCACCTGAACCTGATTTTTGCGGCTTAGCCATCAAACCACGCATACCTGCAAGCTGACGGATCTGCTCTTTAGAACCACGTGCACCAGAGTCAAGCATCATGTAAACAGAGTTGAAGCCCTGGTTATCGTTGCTAAGGATATCCATTACGTTCGCAGTTAAGCGGTTGTTGATACGTGTCCAGATATCGATGATCTGGTTGTAACGCTCGTTGTTGGTAATGAACCCCATGTTGTAGTTATTCATCACTTCCTCAACTTCTTTTGAAGCCTGGTCGATCAGTTTAACTTTTTGCTCCGGAATGTTGATGTCTTTAAGGTTAAATGAAAGACCACCACGGAATGCCATCTGGAAGCCTAATTCTTTGATATCATCCAGGAACTGTGCTGCGCGTGCCATACCGGTAGTTTTCACTACCTCACCAATAATATCACGTAGTGATTTTTTGGTCAACAACTCATTTATATAACCTACCTCTTCTGGTACGTGCTGGTTAAATAACACGCGGCCTACAGTAGTTTCAATCAATTTAGTAACGATGCTGCCATCGCGCTCTTTAACACGGCCTTTTACTTTAATAAAGGCGTGCAGGTCAATTTTCTTCTCGTTGTAAGCGATGATCACCTCTTCTGCAGAGTAGAAAGACAGATCCTGACCTTTAACAACACGGGTCTCATCAGTTTTACGGCCTTTGGTTATGTAGTACAAACCAAGCACCATGTCCTGAGATGGTACCGTAATTGGTGTGCCATTTGCCGGGTTAAGGATGTTGTGCGATGCAAGCATTAATACCTGGGCTTCCAAAATTGCTGCGTTGCCAAGCGGTACGTGCACAGCCATCTGGTCACCGTCAAAGTCGGCGTTGAACGCGGTACAGGTTAATGGGTGCAGCTGGATAGCTTTACCTTCAACCAGTTTAGGCTGAAACGCCTGGATACCTAACCTGTGCAGTGTAGGCGCACGGTTTAGCAATACAGGGTGGCCTTTAAGTACGTTCTCCAAAATATCCCAAACTAATGGGTCTTTACGGTCAACTATCTTTTTGGCAGATTTTACTGTTTTAACCACACCGCGCTCAATCATTTTGCGGATGATAAATGGTTTAAACAGCTCGGCAGCCATATCCTTTGGTAAACCACACTCATGCAGTTTAAGGTTAGGGCCTACAACAATTACCGAACGTGCAGAGTAGTCAACACGTTTACCCAAAAGGTTCTGACGGAAACGGCCTTGTTTACCTTTCAGGATATCTGAAAGTGATTTCAAAGCACGGTTACCTTCGGTTTTAACCGCGTTAACTTTACGTGAGTTATCAAATAACGAATCCACAGCTTCCTGCAACATACGTTTCTCGTTACGTAAAATTACTTCCGGTGCTTTTATCTCGATCAAACGTTTTAAACGGTTGTTACGGATAATTACACGGCGGTAAAGGTCGTTTAGATCGGAAGTAGCGAAACGGCCACCTTCCAATGGTACTAACGGGCGTAACTCAGGAGGTATAACCGGAACGATCTTAACGATCATCCACTCAGGGTTATTCTCGATACGTGTTTTTGAACCACGGAAAGCCTCAACAACCTGAAGACGTTTTAACGCCTCGTTTTTACGTTGCTGCGAAGTTTCGTTAGCTGCCTGGTGGCGCAGGTTGTATGAAAGCTCATCTAAATTGATGCGGCGTAACAATTCCTCAAGCGCTTCGGCACCCATTTTAGCCACAAATTTTTGTGGGTCTTTGTCATCCAGGTACTGGTTTTCTTTTGGTAAAGTATCCAGGATATCCAGGTATTCTTCTTCTGTAAGGAAATCCATTTTCGAGATCCCGTCAGATTCTTTAACACCCGGCTGTATAACTACATATCTTTCATAATAAATGATCAGGTCGAGCTTTTTGGTTGGCAGGCCCAGCAGGTAACCAATTTTGTTTGGCAACGAGCGGAAATACCAGATGTGCGCAACCGGAACCACCAGATTGATGTGGCCCATACGCTCGCGACGAACCTTTTTCTCAGTTACTTCAACACCACAACGGTCACACACTATACCCTTGTAACGAATACGTTTGTATTTACCGCAATGACATTCATAATCTTTAACCGGACCAAAAATACGCTCGCAGAACAAACCATCACGCTCAGGTTTGTAAGTACGGTAGTTAATGGTCTCCGGCTTTAAAACCTCACCGCTCGAACGCTCCAGGATAGACTCCGGAGAGGCCAAACTGATGGTAATGGTGGTGAAGTTACTTTTGATTTTATTATCCTTTTTGTAAGACATAGTCTCCTCTTTTTTTAATGTTGTTGAAAGGTTGGAACGTTGTAAAGTTGAAATGTTGTAAGGCTAAAATGTTGTGGTATTAAACTTTCAACATTCAAACCTTACAACTTTAAAACAATCTTATTCCAAGGTGATATCCAAACCTAAACCTCTTAGCTCGTGAACCAATACGTTGAATGATTCTGGCACTGATGGTGTTGGCAGGTTCTCGCCTTTAACAATAGCTTCGTATGTTTTGGCACGGCCGATAACATCATCCGATTTAACGGTAAGTATCTCCTGTAGAATGTTTGCTGCACCGAATGCCTCCAATGCCCAAACCTCCATCTCACCAAAACGCTGACCACCGAACTGAGCTTTACCACCCAGCGGCTGTTGTGTGATAAGCGAGTACGGACCGATAGAACGGGCGTGCATCTTATCATCAACCATGTGGCCCAGTTTAAGCATGTAGATAATACCTACAGTAGTTTGCTGGTCAAAACGATCGCCGGTTAAACCGTTGTACAAGTAAGTACGGCCAGATTCCGGTAATTTAGCTTTGCTTATCCACTCTTCTACCTCGCTGTGGCTTGCACCATCGAAAATAGGCGTAGCGAATTTCATACCCAGCTCTTTACCGGCCCAACCTAATACGGTCTCATAGATCTGGCCCAAGTTCATACGTGAAGGTACACCAAGTGGGTTCAACACAATATCAACCGGGGTACCATCTTCCAAGAAAGGCATATCCTCGTCACGTACAATACGTGCAACAATACCTTTGTTACCGTGGCGGCCCGCCATCTTATCACCTACTTTAAGTTTACGTTTCTTAGCGATGTAAACCTTAGCCATCTGTACAATACCTGATGGCAGCTCATCACCCACGCTGATAGCAAACTTATCGCGACGGTAAGCACCCAGTTCTTCGTTAACTTTAATACCGTAGTTATGAAGTAACGTTTTTATCTGGTCGTTCTTGTCGTCATCAGTTGTCCATTTAGTTGGATTGATGTTCTCGTAGTTTAATTCGGCAAGTATTTTTTGAGTGAACTTAACACCTTTAGCTACGTAAAGCTCTTTGTAAACGTTGTAAACACCTTGTGATGTTTTACCGTTAACTATCTCAAACAACTTATCAACTAAAGTAGCTTTAAGTTCTCTGATCGCTTTTTCGTGTTTAGCATCAAGTTTCTCAATTTGTGCTTTCTCTTCAGATTTGGTGGTCTTTTTAGCACGGCTGAAAAGTTTGGTATCAATAACAACACCCGCAATTGAAGGCGGAGTTTTTAATGATGCATCCTTAACGTCACCTGCTTTGTCACCAAATATGGCACGTAATAGTTTCTCTTCCGGTGAAGGATCTGACTCACCTTTAGGAGTGATCTTACCGATAAGGATATCGCCTTCTTTAACCTCGGCACCGATACGGATGATACCGTTCTCGTCAAGGTCTTTTGTAGCTTCTTCAGATACGTTAGGGATATCAGGTGTCAATTCCTCTTCACCGCGTTTAGTATCACGTACTTCAAGTTCAAACTCTTCAACGTGAATTGAAGTGAATATATCCTGCGACACTACGCGCTCAGATATAACGATAGCATCCTCAAAGTTATAACCTTGCCAAGGCATGAACGCCACTTTAAGGTTACGGCCAAGAGCAAGCTCACCATTCTGTGTTGCATAACCTTCACAAAGTACCTGCCCCTTTTCAACTCTTTGGCCTTTTTTAACAATTGGCTTAAGGTTGATGGTGGTGCTTTGGTTGGTTTTCTTAAACTTGGTTAACAAGTAAGTTTTGCTATCACCGTCAAATGATATTAAACGGTCAAGCTCATTACGGTCATATTTAATAGTGATCTGGTTAGCATCAACATACTCAACCACACCATTGCCTTCGGCATTGATAAGGGTACGAGAGTCTTTTGCTACACGGCCTTCCAAACCGGTACCTACAATTGGCGCCTCAGGGCGTAAAAGCGGCACGGCCTGGCGTTGCATGTTCGATCCCATCAAAGCACGGTTTGCGTCATCATGCTCTAAGAACGGAATCAACGATGCAGCGATAGACGTGATCTGGTTTGGAGCAATGTCCATCAGATCCAGCCTTTCCGGCTCAATTACCGGGAAGTCGCCCTCGTAACGTGCTTTTACACGTGGAGTAGCAAATTCACCTTTATCATCATATACTGCGTTTGCCTGGCCAATGGTTTTACCATCTTCATCTTCTGCAGACAGGTAAATAACCGGCTCATCAACTTGTACTTTGCCATCAACAACACGTTTGTACGGTGTTTCGATAAAGCCTAAGTTGTTGATCTTAGCGTGTACACACAAAGAAGAGATCAAACCGATGTTCGGTCCTTCCGGTGTTTCAATAGTACACAACCTACCATAGTGGGTATAGTGAACGTCACGAACCTCGAAACCTGCACGCTCACGTGACAGACCACCTGGCCCAAGGGCTGACAGACGACGCTTGTGCGTGATCTCTGCCAGTGGATTGGTTTGGTCCATGAACTGTGAAAGCTGGTTGGTACCGAAGAACGAGTTGATAACTGATGACAGAGTACGCGCGTTGATCAGGTCGGTAGGTGTGAACACCTCGTTGTCACGAATGTTCATACGCTCGCGGATGGTACGTGCCATACGCGCTAAACCTACACCAAACTGAGCGTAAAGCTGCTCACCAACGGTACGCACACGACGGTTTGATAAGTGGTCAATATCATCCACCTCAGCTTTTGAGTTGATGAGTTTGATCAAATACTTAACAATCGCGATGATATCCTGCTTGGTTAACACTTTGATCTCGTCAGAAGTATCCAGTTTCAATTTACGGTTAATGCGGTAACGGCCCACATCACCCAGGTCATATCGTTTATCAGAGAAGAATAACCTGTCAATGATACCGCGTGCGGTTTCCTCATCAGGTGGTTCTGCGTTACGCAGCTGGCGGTAGATATGTTCAACCGCTTCTTTCTCTGAGTTTGAAGTATCTTTTTGTAAAGTATTGTATATAATGGTATAATCACCACTGGTAGACGCATCTTCCTTGTTAAGGATAATGGTTTTAACACCAGCGTCGATGATCATATCGATGTGGTCATCTTCCAATACGGTCTCGCGCTCAAGGATGATCTCATTACGGTCGATAGAAACTACCTCACCGGTATCTTCATCTACGAAGTCTTCAACCCATTTCTTAAGTACCCTTGCGGCAAGCTTACGGCCAATAAATTTCTTAAGGCCAGATTTGCTTACTTTAACTTCGTCTGCAAGTTCAAATAACTCCAGGATGTCTTTATCAGAGTCATAACCAATTGCACGAAGCAGCGTTGTAACCGGGAATTTCTTTTTACGGTCAATGTATGCATACATCACGTTGTTAACGTCTGTAGCAAACTCTATCCATGAACCTTTGAAAGGAATAACACGGGCAGAGTATAATTTTGTACCGTTGGTGTGGCGGCTTTGGCCAAAGAACACACCTGGTGAGCGGTGCAGCTGTGATACGATCACACGCTCGGCACCATTGATAACAAAAGTACCTTTAGGCGTCATGTATGGGATGGTACCCAGGTATACGTCTTGCACAATTGTTTCAAAATCTTCGTGCTCAGCATCGTTACAGCTAAGGCGAAGTTTTGCTTTTAATGGCACACTGTAAGTTAACCCACGCTCAATACACTCGCGTATATCATAACGAGGCGGGTCAATAAAATAATCAAGAAACTCTAAAACGAAGATGTTTCTTGAATCTGAGATAGGAAAGTTTTCTGCAAATACTTTAAACAAGCCCTCTTTGTGGCGGTTGTCTGAAGTAGTTTCTAATTGAAAAAATTCCTGGAAAGATTGTAACTGTACATCCAGGAAATCCGGGTATTCAAGTACCTTTCTGCTGGTTGCAAAGTTTACTCTTTGGTTATTATCGTTTGCCAAGGTGTTATAATTTTAATTTATTAAACCTGTTTTGTATGCGGCTTTTAGTAACTCAGAAGCCTGTGCTACTGTAATTTAAGGGATGGGATGAACCACAAACCACAACCCTCTTATATAACGACGTATATAAACAGCAATAGACCCCGACCAAAAATGGTCGGAGTCTGATGCTATTTTGTGCGGAGGGTTAAATTATTTAACCTCAACTACTGCTCCGGCTTCCTCTAATTGTTTTTTCAGAGACTCAGCTTCTTCTTTAGAAACGCCAGCTTTCAATTCTTTTGGAGCGCCGTCTACTAAATCTTTAGCTTCTTTAAGACCAAGACCAGTTAAGTCTTTTACTAATTTAACAACTGCTAATTTTTGACCACCAGCTTCTTTCAGGATCACGTCAAATGCAGTTTGCTCAGCAGCAGCAGGAGCAGCATCGCCACCATCACCTGCAGGAGCAGCAACAGCAACAGCTGCAGCAGCTGGCTCAATGCCATACTCGTCTTTTAAGATTTGAGCTAACTCGTTTACTTCTTTTACTGTTAAGTTAACCAACTGTTCAGCAAAGGCTTTTAAATCTGCCATTTTATTTTAAATTTTTACTTTTAAATACTTTGTTTTTTAATGTCCAAACTTTTAAAGGTGTTTGGATTAACCTCTTTCTTGTAATGTTTTTACAACACCTGCAATAATGCTTCCGCTTGATTGTAGAGCAGAAACAACGTTCTTAGCCGGTGATTGCAGTAAGCCAATGATCTCGCCTATCAGTTGTTCCTTAGATTTAAGCTTAGTTAAGGTATCTAACTGATTGTCGCCTATGAAAATTGCTGAGTCGATATAAGCTGCTTTTAAAAGCGGTTTGTCACCTGTTTTTCTCAGTTTTTTGATCAGCTTAGCCGGGGCTGTTGCTGATTTAGAGAAAAGGATCGATGATGAACCTTTTAATACATCGTATATCGCATCAAACTCGCCACCTGCAGCTTCCATAGCTTTTTTGATCAAGCTGTTTTTAGCAACTTGCATGGTGATCTCGTTTTCAAAGCACTGACGGCGGATCGAATTTACTTTTGCAACCGTAAGATCAGCAGTATCAGTAATGTAAAAATTACCGTACTCTTTAATCTGCTCAGTAAGGGCAAGAACAAGGTCGTGTTTTTCTTCTTTATTCATGATTAGATCCCCGCTACTGATTTAGTTTCAATTGTAATTCCTGGCGACATTGTTGAAGAGATATGAATACTCTTGAAATATGTGCCCTTTGCTGCTGATGGTTTTAATTTAGAGATAACCTGCAATACTTCTAATGCATTCTCATAAATTTTCTCAGCAGAGAAAGATGCTTTTCCTATTGAAGTGTGGATGATACCGGTTTTATCAACCTTGAAATCGATCTTACCACCTTTAACCTCAGTTACAGCTTTACCCACTTCTGGAGTAACTGTACCTGATTTAGGGTTAGGCATTAAGTTACGCGGACCTAAAACACGGCCCAAACGTCCTACTTTAGCCATAACACTTGGCATAGTGATGATAATATCAACATCAGTCCAACCGCCTTCAATCTTGGCAATATAATCATCCAAACCTACGTAATCTGCGCCTGCGTCTTTTGCTTCTTGTTCCTTATCTGGAGTACAAAGCACCAAAACGCGTACAGTTTTACCGGTTCCATGAGGAAGGGTTGCAATACCACGTACCATTTGATTGGCTTTACGTGGGTCAACACCTAAACGTACATCAATATCTACTGATGAATCAAACTTGGTATTGGTAAGTTCCTTTACCAAAGCAGACGCATCTTGTAATGTGTAAGTTTTGTTCGCCTCAATTTTGGAGAGTGCCGCTTTTTGATTTTTTGTTAATCTTGCCACTGTCTTAAACTGATTTGTATAAATTAATTGTTCCAGGGTGCTGTACCGCTAACGGTAATCCCCATACTGCGGGCAGTACCTGCCACCATTTTCATGGCTGATTCTACTGTAAAAGCATTCAAATCAGTCATTTTATCTTTTGCAATGGTTTCAACTTGTTCCCAATTTACATTGGCAACTTTTTTACGGTTTGGCTCGGCCGAACCGCTTTTTAAACCAGTTGCTTCCAACAGTTGTATTGCAACCGGTGGGGTTTTGATGATAAAATCGAATGACTTGTCTACGTATACAGTAATAACCACAGGCAACACTTTACCAGGACGATCCTGGGTACGTGCATTAAACTGCTTGCAAAACTCCATAATGTTTACACCTTTTGCACCCAATGCAGGGCCAATTGGTGGAGATGGATTTGCAGCGCCGCCTTTTACTTGTAGTTTTACTAACGCACCGACTTCTTTTGCCATTTTTAATTTACTTTATTATAACTCAATGTTAGTAAGTGGAAGCTAAGTAACATTTAAGATCTTGAGGGTATCAGGTACTTAGTATCAAGTATCAAGACCCATATTTTTTATACAATGTATCGGTGTGTTATGTCAGCGCAATGTGTGTCTTGCTACTTGATACCCGATACTTATTTACTACTCTTTTTCTACCTGCATGTAATTCAATTCAAGCGGCGTACGGCGCCCGAATATCTTTACCATTACTTTCAGTTTCTTTTTCTCTTCGTTAACCTCTTCAATAACACCGCTGAAACCGTTGAAAGGGCCATCCATTACTTTAACGTTCTCGCCAACGTAATAAGGCACGTTCATTGTTTCGGCCTGGGTTGTCATCTCGTCAACCTTACCTAAAATGCGATTAACTTCTGCCTGGCGCAATGGGATGGCATTACCTGCCTTATCGCCCAAAAAACCAATAACGCTGTTGATGTTCTTGATAACGTGCTCAAGCTCACCATCCAACGCTGCTTCCATCAACACGTATCCTGGGAAGTAGTTACGCTCTTTAGCGATCTTCTTTCCATCACGCATCTGGTAATATTTCTCAGTAGGTATTAAAACCTGCGGTACAAGATGAGTGATACCCAACCTGCTTACTTCCGCATCTATATATTGTTTTACCTTCTTCTCTTTACCACTAATAGCCCTAACTACGTACCATTTTAATTGATCACTCATCTATTTACTTATAATTAGGTTAGTGAAGTATAAAACTGATTAAGCAAATAGCCGATTATCTGATCCATACCAAAAATAACCATGGCAATAATTAAGGCCGCAACCAATACCAATACAGCACTGTTTTGCAGTTCTCTCCAGGTTGGCCAGGTTACTTTCTCGGTCAACTCGATGTATGATTCTTTAATATATTCAGCTACGCCTGCCATTTTATCTGTTCGCTTAAAGCACGGGAACAAGGATTCGAACCCTGATCAAAGGTTTTGGAGACCTCTATTCTACCATTGAACTATTCCCGTGTATGTAAACCTCTGTGTTACCAGAAATTTATATGTTTTGCTTATTGTGAATAAAGTACCGAGACAATAGCCCCGGTACTTTACACAAAAATTAACCGTTAGCTCCCGTTTAAGGGTATTTGGATTATGCTAATATTTCAGTTACCTGACCAGCACCTACGGTTCTACCACCCTCACGGATAGCGAAACGAAGACCTTTTTCCATAGCGATAGCGTTGATCAATTTTACAGTGATAGTAACGTTATCACCTGGCATAACCATTTCTACACCTTCAGCAAGTGAAATCTCACCTGTTACGTCTGTGGTACGGAAATAGAATTGCGGGCGGTATTTGTTGAAGAATGGAGTGTGACGGCCACCTTCTGCTTTTGATAACACGTAAACTTCTGCTTTGAAATCTGTGTGAGGAGTTACTGAACCTGGTTTACAGATAACCATACCACGGCGGATATCAGTTTTCTCAATACCACGTAACAATAAACCTACGTTGTCACCTGCTTCACCACGGTCAAGGATCTTGCGGAACATCTCAACACCAGTTACGGTTGATTTCAAGTTCTCAGCACCCATACCTAAGATATCTACAGGATCACCAGAGTTGATTACACCACGCTCGATACGGCCAGTTGCTACTGTACCACGACCAGTGATTGAGAACACGTCCTCAACTGGCATCAAGAATGGAAGCTCTGTCAAACGTGGAGGGATTGGGATGTAGCTATCTACAGCGTCCATCAACTCCATAATTTTACCAACCCATTTTGGATCAGCATTTAAGCCACCAAGAGCAGAACCTTGGATAACTGGGATATCATCACCCGGGAACTCGTAGAATGATAATAACTCACGAACTTCCATCTCAACAAGTTCTAACAACTCTGGGTCGTCAACCATGTCAACTTTGTTCATGAATACTACAAGTGCAGGTACACCTACCTGACGAGCCAAAAGGATGTGCTCGCGAGTTTGTGGCATAGGACCATCAGTAGCAGCAACCACGATGATAGCTCCATCCATCTGAGCAGCACCTGTAACCATGTTTTTCACATAGTCAGCGTGACCCGGACAGTCAACGTGTGCGTAGTGACGGTTTGCAGTTGAATACTCAACGTGTGCAGTATTGATAGTAATACCACGTTCTTTTTCTTCAGGAGCTGAGTCAATTGAATCGAATGAACGCGCTTCTGATAAACCAGCGTCAGCTAATACTTTAGTGATAGCTGCGGTAAGGGTTGTTTTACCGTGGTCAACGTGACCGATTGTACCGATGTTTAAGTGCGGTTTACTGCGGTCAAATTTTTCTTTTGCCATGATCTATTTTTGTTTGTAGGTTAATTTATTCTTTAATAAAATACTATTTAAAGTACTTGAGCCAACAATGGGATTTGAACCCATGACCTCTTCCTTACCAAGGAAGTGCTCTACCCCTGAGCTACGTCGGCTTTTATTTCAAGTTTGCAGTTTGTAATATACAGTTTGCAGTTTCAGGTATCGACTGCCAACTGCTAATTGCCTACTGCTCACCTAAAAGAGCGGAAGACGAGGTTCGAACTCGCGACCTATAGCTTGGAAGGCTATCGCTCTACCAACTGAGCTACTTCCGCTTTTAAATCAGTTAGCAGTTCCCCGTTAACAGTTGGCAGATAAACTGCTTACTGCAAACCGAAAACTGCATACTGAATTGTGTGGGGAGAGAAGGATTCGAACCTTCGTAGCCGAAGCAACGGATTTACAGTCCGTCCCATTTGACCGCTCTGGTACCTCCCCATCGTTTAATTTCGGAAATAACAATACTCAATTGGAAGCTAAGTATCACACTTCCGAAATAAACTGAGCCCCCTATCGGAATCGAACCAATGACCTACTGATTACAAGTCAGTTGCTCTACCAGCTGAGCTAAGGAGGCTTATTATTTCCGTTACCCTGTTTTACCGGAATAACCGAAGCGCAAATTAATTTGCGATGTTTTTATTTCTCTTTTAAAAGAACCACCCTTTGGCTTTGTGCGGTGTGTTTAAGACCTCTCCGAAAGGGATTGCAAATCTACAAAAAATTAAACCCCTGCAAAATATTTTTACAAAAAAAATCGGCAGGCTTTTGGCCTGCCGATCATAACGAATTTTTCGTTTCTGTATATGCTTAAAAATCATCCTCTTCCGAAACAAGCGCAGCTTTTTTAGCAGCTTCGGCAGCAATAGATTTTTTTGTTTTGTATTTCTCAATTTGCTTCCTCAGGCTCTCAACCGCCAGGTCGGTAGCCTCTTCAAAGGTTTTGCACTGCTCCTTAGCAAACATCTGCAAGCCCGGCAGCGTCAGCTTTATTTCTGATATCTTGTTGGCCTCATCATCTACATTTTCCAGTTTTAAATAAACTTCTCCGCTTACTATCTTGTCAAAAAATGTCTCCAGCTTATCTGCCTTTTTCTGTATAAAGTCCAGTAATTTCTGATCTGCGGTGAAATGAATTGATTGCACTGTAATTTTCATTTTTCCTCCTTTTTATGCCTTTGGATGGGCTTGTTTATAAATAGATTTGAGTCTCTCAACAGAATTGTGCGTGTAAACCTGCGTTGCGCTTAAGTTTGCATGGCCAAGCAGTTCTTTTATTGCATTAAGGTCGGCCCCTTTATTTAAAAGGCTGGTTGCAAAAGTGTGCCTAAGCACGTGCGGGCTCTTTTTATCTTGTGTTGATATGTAGGAAAGATACTTTTGCACGGTTAAATAAATAAACGCCGGATATGCGGCGGCTCCTTTATTTGTAACGATAAAGGTTAAGGAATTGTTATTAAAAATTTCACTTTTCTTAACCTCTCTATACCGTTCAATAAGTGCCAATAGTTCGGTATTAAGGGGTATTATCCTCTGTTTGTTGCGTTTACCTAAAACTTTAATGGTCTTTTCGCGGGTATCTATGTCCCCGTCCTTTAACCCTAAAAGTTCGGCAAGGCGCATGCCGGTACCAAACAACATTTCAATGATCATTTTATCTCGTAAACCGGCAAAGTCATTACTAAATATGGGTGCGGTGCCATCATCCATCCTGCCATCAAGCAAAGCTGTCATTTTATCGGCTTCAACAACTACAGGTAAACTCTTAGTTACTTTAGGCGCTGTAACTTTAGCGGTAGGGTTTGCAGTTACCTCGCCGCGTTGCAGCAGAAATTTAAAATACTTACGCAGCGTAGCCAGTTTACGGTTAACAGAACGCGGGCTGATACCTTCGTCCATTTGCTTAACCATCCAGTTACGAATGTCATGATAAGTTATTTCTGCAGGGTGTTTGGTGGTAAGATCTTCGCCGGAATGCAAAAATTGGAAAAATTGCTGAAGATCGCCTTCATACGCGGTAACGGTGTGCGGCGAGTACCTTTTCTCGTTACGGATAAAATGTATGAAATCGGCTAAAAACATAAAAACTATTTGAACACCCAAGTAAATTGAATGTACAAATAGTTTTTTTATGCTGACAAGAAATTTATAAAATTCTTTATCCGATGAAAGAATTAAACAGTTTCTTGGTTTAAACCTTGTTTGTAGATAGCGTGTTTAACCACGTGTCTGCGAGTAACAGATTTCTTTTCGAAAGCCTGACGACTGCGTAGCTCTCTTAAGACACCAGTTTTCTCAAATTTCTTTTTAAAGCGTTTTAATGCTTTATCTAATGATTCTCCGTCTTTTACGTTGATAATGATCATAATCCCAAATACCTCCTTTCAGGGACGTCAAAGGTAGAAAAATGTTTTTAATATTGAAATACAATATTTTATATTTTTTGACGGAAGCAAAATAATCCTGCTGTCAGTCTGATTTCTATGACAAAAGCAAACTGATTTGATAGGGTTGCTGTTTTTTAATGACGGCAAATATTCTGTGAACGATCTTGTTCCTGACAGCGTTCAATGCGCTCATTCGGTTCTTGCCTTCAGCTACTTTACGTTGGTAGTAATGCTGCAGGTCATTTTTAAGTCGGATAGCACTCATGGCAGCCAGATGCAGTACAGATTTGATCGCTTTATCAGCATACGTTGATACCTGGTGCCGTCCCCTTATCGAAGTACCGGAACTATTAGCAAAGGGGACGACGCCACTATAACAAGCCATCTTTCTTGCCTCTGTGATCAGTTCAAAGCCTTCTGTTTTGGCAAGCATCATCCAGGACAATACTTTGCCAACTCCCGGTACAGAACGGATCAGGTTCACCTGCGTGTCCATTTTTTCATCAGCACGAATGACCATTTCGATATCTGTCTCTATCTTTTTGATCTGCTTGCCAATCAGGGCAAGTTGTTCTTGGTTCATTTTCAACAGATATTTGTATATGCCCAGGTGTTTCATCTTGGCGTAGTCATGCTGTTGTTTAAGTAGCTGAACTTTGGTTTTGATCCGGCTGTTACGCTCGGTAAGCAGGATCTTTAGTTTCTGAATGGTTTGAGAGGATGGTTTCCATTGCGGAAGCTCTGCATGGCTTTTCTTAATAAAGGCTGCTATTCTTACTGCATCTATCTTGTCGTTCTTTCCTCTGACAAGACCCAGGCTCTTTTTTAGATGCAATGGTGGTACAACAAAGATGCGATGCCCCGTTTCTTTGAATGCTTCATATAAGTTCCAATTGTAGCGACCTGTATTCTCCATACCGATGATCAGTTGTTCTTTGTAAGAACTGAAGAACTTTTTGATGCTCTTTACCTCATTCTTGATAACAAATGATAATTGCCCCTGTTCGTTACTTACACAGATATCCAATGTCGCGCTGCTCACATCGATACCAACAATTGTTTGCTTTTGCATAATTTTGTCTTGAAGTTTTATTGATCGGGATCATCAACATACTCAACTCCTTGATAATGGGTCTCCAGCCCGAATTTCTATTTGAGTTTCTTGTTGATGAAAAGGGGCAGGGTCTTCTTCAGATTATGAGCCATTAGCTCAGAGCCTAAGTCATAGTTCACCCTGCCTCCTCGCGATCTTTTATCCTACTAAAATAATTATGCAAATCTAAAGGAGCTTGTCGAAGACCTATAAAAGCGAAGAGTGGTTCGACAAACTCACCAGGACTTAAAATAGAGTGCCAGTCTGAGCCTTTCGAAGACCTATAAAAGCGACGAGTGGTTCGACAGGCTTACCATGACTCAAAGGGCGTGTCAGTCTTAGCTTGTCGAAGACCTATAAAAGCAAAGAGTGGTTCGACAAGCTCACCAAGACAGACTTAAATCAATCAGCCGCCGTGGTCTTAAGGCCTTGTGGTGCACGCTTGTCAGCCGGCATTGCCATAAATTTTTTGTAGCTATCGTTGATGTATACAGCCATTGACTGTCTATCGTTGCTGCGCAGGAACTTATAACTTGGGCGGAACATGGTCATGAAGTTTTCAAGTTCTACACCTTTAAGCGGCACTATGCTGCCCACGTAAGCCGGACTAAAAGCATCGTCGATGGCACGTTGTTCGGCTTCGGTCTGGAAGTATTTTTTAAGCCTGCGGGCGCGCTTGCCCTCGCCGCTAAACCATGTTGATGGCGATAACACATATACCTTACTTTTCTCGTAAACCTCCGGGTACTCGAGCCTCGGATTAAATGGTGCACGTGTAGCAGTTACGTTAACCTCGCTCAATCTTATCATCTGAGAAGCCATCTCAATACGTTTTGGCCTCATATCTATCACATACAATGTATCGGCAGTGTATCCGGGAGAATTAAAGATCAGGGTATGGCCTGTTGCTGTCTTGATATCGAAATTTCCGTTCTTATCTGTGATGCTCACCTGTTTGGTATTATTGTCCCTGATAAAAACGTTATCAAGCCGGGTACCACGGCCGGCTTCATAAACAGTTCCTTTAAGGGTGTTTTGGGCTTTAGCCATCTGCACAAATACAATAAGAGCTGCGGCAAGGAATAATATCTTCTTCATGGCTTTAAATAATAGCTTATCATATAAACCTGCTAAAGGTTGTAAAGGTTTGCCGACAAACCGCCGTAAAACAAAAAAACCCGGCTTTAACCGGGTTTTAGTAATTATTTCTTCCAAACGTTGTTGTCAGAATTGTAATCTGGAGATGTTTTGTCCGGATCTACCGTTACAGATTTGATCTCTTCTGTTGACGGGAATTTGGTGGTGAAGGTGGTGTTACGCTCCCATATTTCAACAGGCAGCTTAACGCGCTCAACCTTACCACTTACAGTTTTCACCTCAAGCGTAGTAGGGAAAGCCATTTTGTCCAGGTTATCCAAGGTGATCAGTGCACCCTTTGATGGATCGTTATCAACGTACTTAACATCGCGTACGCCAACGTCCAGTCTCCAGTTGTTTACAAACCAACCCCTCCAGAACCACTGCAAGCTTTCGCCGCCAACGTTTTCCATGGTACGGAAAAAGTCATCAGGTGTTGGGTGCTTAAACGCCCAGCGTGCAACGTAGGTGCGGAAGGCGTAATCAAAGCGCTCAGGGCCTAAAATGGTTTCGCGCAACATGGTTAAACCCATACCCGGCTTAAAGTATAACAATATACCATTGTTCATTTCTTTAAGGTTTTCAGGATTGCTCATTACCGGCTCCAACTCAGGGCGGGTTAAATACGCGCCAATTTTTTGCATATCACGCCCTTTGCTTGCATACTCGCCGTTATTAAAATCGGCAGTGCTAAGCGTATTGATAAAAGTATTGAAACCCTCATCCATCCAACCATAAAGGCGTTCGTTTGAGCCAACGATCATCGGGAACCAGGTATGGCCAAACTCGTGGTCGTTTACACCCCATAAAGAACCTTTGGTTGCTTTCCAGCTACAGAAAACGATGCCAGGATACTCCATACCACCAACTACACCGGCTACTGCGGTGGCAGCAGGGTAAGGATATTCAAACCATTTTTTTGAGTTGTACTCGATAGATTTTTTTACATACTCGGTTGAGCGGCCCCATGCGTTGTTGCCATCGCTCTCAACAGGGTAAGCAGATATTGCTGTAGATTTTTTACCGCTTGGCAGATCCATCTTAGCGGCATCGATAATAAACGATGCTGATGAAGCCCATGAAGCATCACGTGCATTTTTTATTTTAAAGTGCCAGGTTAATTCTTTTTTACCTGCAGGGCGCGAAGCAGGGTTAGTTACCTCAGATGCCGAACGGATAACAACGGTTTGTTCGCTTTTTTCTGCAGCAGCCCAACGCTTAATTTGCTCTGGTGTGTAAACCTCCTGTGGGTTTTGCAACTCACCTGATGCTAACACTATGTGATTAGCAGGTGCGGTAATGCTCAGGTCAAAATCGCCGTACTCCAGGTAAAACTCACTTGGGCCAGTGTATGGCAGCATGTTCCAGCCTAGTACATCATCATAAACATACATGCGTGGGTACCATTGCGCAACGGTGTAGATCTTACCGTTCTTAGTATCCTGAATACCTGTACGGTCTGAACCATAGTTAGGTACCACAAAAGAATATTCGATAGCGAGTTTAACCTGGCCGCCGTTTGCTGCTACTGCCTGCGGCAGCATTATCTGCATACGGGTATCGTTGATGGCGTATTTAAGTTCGGTACCTGCGCCGCCTTTGGCGCCTACAAGTTTTACCGATTTAATGGTATATCCGCCTTGCGTAAGATCGCCACGACCGCCATTACGGCTACCTGCCGGCGGAATGATCGCCTGACCGCGAGAGTCTTTTTTGAAAAGATTTTGATCTAACTGCATCCACAAAAAATCGAGCTTCTGCGGGCTATTATTGGTATAACTTAAAACTTCAGAACCAACAACCTCGTTGGTTTGGTCGTTCAATTTTGCTGACAATTGATAGTCGGCGCGGTTTTGCCAGTACTTTGGCCCCGGCTGTCCATCTGCCGCACGAAACTCCGATCCGTTTTTGGTATAGAAAAATGGCGCGAACGCATCGTGATAATTATAGTTGCTTGCAGGGGCCTGCTGGGCCTGGGCAACACCACTAACAGCCATAACAGCCAGTATGCTGCCGGCAATCAATTTAAGTTTCATAATGTTTAGTAATGATTTAGTAAAAACAAAGAGCAAGTATACACAAATAAACATTTGTGTATACCTATCAAATACTTGTGTAATAAGTAAATTACCTATAATTTGATAGAAGAGATCTTAAGAAGGCCTTTACTTTAATTCGCGCTCATAAATGGCCTCGTCAAAACCGAAAAACAGGAAATCGTCCTTTTCTATAACCGGGCGTTTGATCATGCTGGTTTTCTCCTGCAGCAGTTTTAATGCATCATCTTTTGTTTTTATACTTTCTTTAACTGCTGGGTCAAGCTGTTTCCAGGTGAGGCCCTGCTTATTTAAAAACTTTTCGTAGCCTGCCTTTGCGTCCCATTCCTCCAGCTTCTCTTTGCTGATGCCCAGTTTTTTAAAATCATGAAACTCGTAGGCAACATGATTAGCCTTAAGCCAATCCAGCGCCTTTTTTACCGTATTGCAATTGGTTATACCGTATACTTTCATGCGGCTAAAATATTAATTTTTAGCACCGCCCGATGAATCATCGTTGTTTATTCCACGTTGATTTTTCTTGATAGATGAACTTAATGCACCAAACTTGTAATTAAAGCCGATACCAATTGATCTGAAGTTCTGGTAATTAAAGGTTGTGGTGTTAAAGGTATTGGTACGGGTATAAAAATCAAGCTTGATAAACCTGCTGAAAGGACCATTGGCATAAAGCGACAGCGTGGCCTTTTTATTAAGGAATTCTTTTGATGCGTTGAACCCGTAACCCAGGTAATAGTTATCCACGCCCTGTAACAACACATAGCGGCTATCAAAGCCTACGTTAACCCCTACCCTGTAACCTTTTTCAAACTTGTAGCTGCCATTGGTGAACACATGGCCCTGGTAGCCGCTGTTGGTATAAAATTCGTTATCAAAAGTGCCTTTAAGCCAAACGCGCATTAGCTCGGCGTTTACGTTAACGTTGAATTTCGTTGTTATAGGGTACTGCCAGTTAAGGTCGAGCGCCAGGTTCTTGTTTTTACCCACGTTGGCAAAGGTAGTGGTGGTAACAGTACCATCTACACTGGTTAAATTCTGTATGGTGTTATTGGCAAAGGAATAGCTAAGGCTGATATTTAATGATCCCTTTGCAAAGTTGCCATAGCTCAATTCAAAATTGTTGTTAACTGCCGGGCGAAGCGCCGGGTTACCTCTGCTGATAAATTTTGTATTGGTGCTATCTACAAAAGGGTTTAACTGAAAGATGCCCGGGCGTTGGATGCGTTGCGTAAAACCAAAGTTAACGCTGGCATTCTTTAGCGAGCGCTGCATCGAGAACGATGGCACCACATTGGTATAAGACTGATCTAAATTGGTACCGTTAGAAATGAAGTTGGCATTGATCTCCGTACGCTCATAACGTGCACCTGCTTTAAAGGTCCACTTGGTTAATTTGAGCGTGTAAGAATTGTATGCGCTGTAAACATTCTGATGGTAATCAAAATCATTGGCCTGGCCGCTGTTGTCCATGTAGTTACCGGTTGCATCCTTAAGATCGGTATGGAACCTGCTGAAGTTTTGCCGGCTGATCATTTTACCGCCAACTTCCACATTTAGTTTTGTTAGCGGATGCACATAATCAAGTTGGGCAGTATGTTCTTTAGCGCCTGCATCATTCAACTGCCTAAAATCTGTTGTATTGCCCGGCGACACATAGTTTAATGAGTTATTCCTGTTATCGCTGTATTTATAAGATGCGGTTAGCAAACGTTCTTTGTTGCCTTTAAAGCCCAACTGGTAGTTTAACCCAGCATCAGCGCCGCGGTATACACCGTTACCGTTGTTGGTGGTGGTGTAACTATCTGCTACATTATTGTTGGTTTCGGTGGTGTATTGTGTAGAGCCATTTTCATTACTGCCGCGGTAGTAGTTGAACGTACCGGTGAAAAGGTTTAAAGTATCTGCTTCAAAGCTTACCTCGGCACTTGCATAGTTATTATTGCCGGTACCATATCTGCTACCGTTTTGTACTACTGATGATGGCTGCAATAAAAAGTCTGTTTGGTTAAAGAAATCAGTAGGGCGTTTTGGCCTGTGGCCGGTACCACCATAAGCGTTAATACCGAACTTTCCTTTTTTAACAGTAAGGTTTAAGTTTGCCCGTGGCCCCCAAATGGAGTTATAGTTAAGATTGACAGAACCATTGTAACCCTCATCGCCTTTCTTTTGAGTGATGATGTTGATGATACCTGCCAAACCCTCTGCATCGTATTTAGCAGGAGGGGTGGTTATCACCTCTATCTTTACGATGTTAGTGCCCGGCATGGCCTTTAAAATATCAGAAGGGTTACGCGCCATCAATGCCGATTCTTTACCATTGAGCAATATCTTGTAGTTACCGCTTCCGCGCAGTTTAATGTTATCATTACCATCCACAGAAAGCAAAGGCACTTTACGGATCATATCCAACGCGGTAACCGACTTTGCTTCCGGGTCTGCCTGCACGTCGTAGCTCAGGCGATCCACCTCTTGTTTCATCAAGGGTTTGGTGGCTACTACCGATACTTCTTTAAGCTGATTATGCGTTGGCGCGATCAGGATCCTGCCCAGATCAAGAGCTTTTTTATCCGCAGTAATATTGATGATCTTAGTTGCGTAACCTATATAAACCAGGTTAAGCTTATATGCCCTTGGGGCAATACCGGTCAATTCAAAGGTGCCGTCATCCTTACTAAGCACACTTTTGACAGGTGCATTAGTTGCAGCATCGGTTAATGCAACGGTAACATAGCCGAGCGGTTTATTAACCGCAGAATCAATTACAAGGCCTTTTATAGAAATAATTTGGGTAGCAGACTGTGCGAGTGATAAGGTTACACAAAAGCAGCATAACAAAGCTGCCAGAAAGGATTTTTTCATGTAGTGATTTAGGTATATAAGACGCGCGAAGATACACGTCCGTTGCACCCACAAACTCACTTTTTTATCAAATATTGTGTAACAAAAATGCTACTTGTTAAACTTGGTCATGGTTAGCTCGGTACCAATAGTCACAAAGCTTTTGATCATCTCTATCGATCTGTCTATCAGTGCCGGAAGCTCCGGTTTTTCATCATCATCAAAGCCGCTTAGTACATAGTCAACCTGGCGGCCCTTTGGGAAATTATCGCTGATACCAAAACGAAGCCGGGCGTATTCGTTGTTGCCTAAAATTGCCTCAATGTTTTTTAAGCCGTTATGCCCGGCAGCGCTGCCCTTGGGTTTTAAGCGAAGCGTACCCAAAGGCAAGGCAAGGTCATCAACAATTACCAGTACATTTTGCACCGGTATTTTTAACTCTTTCATCCAATGGTTTAGCGCCTTACCGCTCAAGTTCATGTAGGTGGTAGGTTTTATCAGATGCAGGCTGCGGCCTTTGTAATTAACCTCGGTGTAGTAAGCCAAACGCATGTTATAGAATTTTGCATTCTCCTGCTTAGCATACTCATCCAAAACCATGAAACCTATATTATGGCGTGTATCGGCATATTCGGGCCCAATGTTACCGAGACCTACGATCAGATATTTCATAAGGAGAGCAAAGATAAAAGAGTTAAAGACAAAAGATCAGCTACTGCAGAGAATCTATAAAAGCGCTGATCTGTTTTTGTAAAACTTGTATCCTTTGAATCAAATTTTGATAATCATACTCAGGTACGATAGCGCATAATTGAGCTACAATCATCTGCGTTTCCAACTCAAAAGCAGATCCTAAACTCATTGTAAGAAAGTGACTGAAATCTTTATTAGTTTTTCTGGCAGAACCTTCAGCAATATTAGACGGTATTGAAACAGCGGCTCTATATAGCTGGCTTGACAATCCAAACTTATGTTCACCCGGGCATTTTTGTGTAAACTGATAAATTGCCTTCGTCAACTCAACGGAATCAACCCGAATTCTTAGCTGTCTGAAATTATGATTTAACATAAATAAAGATATCTTTTGTCATTTATCTTTCCGTCCTTTGTCAAACAAAAAAAGCAACAGGTTCCCCTATTGCTTTTTTTGTTTACCCCTTTAGGGAACAAGGCAAATTACTTGCCTCTGTTTTCTTGTTCTGCCTGACGTAGCGCACGTGAAGTAGTTACTGAAACTACAGTATCTTCTTGTGCGTTGGTGATAGTAAGGTTAGGAACTTTGATGTCGCTAACACGTACTGATTTACCTACCTCTAACGATTCGATGCTAACTTCGATGTTATCCAAGTGATCTTTCGGAAGGGCTTTAACACGCAGTTTGCGTAATTTCTGAACTAATTTACCACCCACTTTAACACCCGGAGATGTACCGGTTAATTTAACAGGGATCTCGATAGTTACCGGTTTGTTTTGATCCAGCTCTAAAAAGTCGATGTGTATAAGTTGCTCAGTTAACGGATGATATTGTGCATCCTTAATGATAGCCTGAGTTTTTTTACCTGCAACTTCAATGTCGATGAAATGAACAACCGGAGTGTAAATTACGGTTCTCAAATCAGCTGCGGACACTGCAAAGTGGGTCTGGGTAGCACCACCGTAAAGTACTGCAGGCACTAAGCCTTGGTAACGCAGTTCTTTAGCGTCTCTTTTCCCTACGTTCTCTCTTGGAGAACCGCTAATAGCAATTGATTTCATTTATTTATTTAATTTATTTGTTAAGTCCGTGGTTCATAGATCATAGTTCATGGTCTAATTCTCACGAATATTTTTATTTACTTTAATTCAGGCGTCCGGCTATGAACCATTAGCCATGAACTATAACCTTTTCTACTCCACCTTAAACAACTGGCTTATAGAGCCATGCTCGTTCACGTTCATTATCGCTTTAGCAAACAGTTCGGCAGTTGATAAAACCCTTATCTTTTTGCTTTCCTGTTTCAAAGGGATGGTATCTGTAACGATCAATTCTGTTAAAGCAGAATTTTCGATAGTTTCATAGGCTTTGCCTGATAACACCGGGTGCGTACAAACTGCCCTTACAGAACGTGCGCCACGTTCCATGATCAAACCTGCAGCTTTTGCCAAAGTACCGGCGGTATCACAAATATCGTCTATCAACACAATATCCTGGTCGGTAACATCACCAATAACGGTCATGCTTTCTATCTCATTAGCGCGTTTACGGCGTTTATCGCAAATTACTACCTCTGCATTAAAATACTTGGCAAAGTTACGTGCCCTGTATGATCCGCCCATATCAGGCGATGCAATGGTGAGGTTTTCTAAGCCAAGGCTTTTGATGTAAGGCACAAAAATGATAGAAGCATCAAGGTGATCTACCGGCACATCAAAAAATGCCTGTATCTGCGCTGCGTGCAAATCCATGGTCATGATACGGTGGATACCCGCAGCAACCAACAGGTTGGCTACCAGTTTTGAACCAATTGCTACACGCGGCTTATCCTTCCTGTCCTGCCTTGCCAAACCAAAATAAGGGATAACCGCAGTGATGTAGTGTGCTGATGCACGGCGTGCGGCATCAACCATCATTAACAGTTCCATTAAATTATCGGCAGGTGGGTTGGTTGATTGGATAAGGAATACATCGCAACCGCGAATAGACTCATCAAAATGCGGCTGGTACTCGCCATCGCTAAAACGCGAAATGGTTACGCTACCCAGATCTTTACCGTATGATGCGGCAATGTTTTTAGCAATAGCGGTTGATCCCGATCCTGCAAATAACTTAACTGTATTAAACTGTAAAGGCATTTTGATTATTAGATTAAGATAGTTTCCTAAATAGTTCTGTCTTTAATCGCTTAGTATATCAACCCCTATAAAAAACTTCGGATTTCTTACTTTCAGTTCGTTTTACCGAAACATGAAAATCAGAAATCCGATTATTCTTAAGTTGCCCGACCAGGATTCGAACCTAGACAAACGGTACCAAAAACCGTCGTACTACCATTATACTATCAGGCAATCTCCCCCGGTTTGAAACCTCCCCGAAATGGAATGCAAATATAGGTCGATTTTTGAAAAGTCAAAAGCAAAATTTAAAAAAATATTATGCCGGTTTGTAAGTGCCTCATAATCCGTTAAAAATTGTTAAGGTTTTAGCTTTTACAGGGGATTACATAATGTTTTTACTAATTTCGGCTGCTTAACACCAGTTGTATCTGTAATAATCAGTGATGAACTACAATAAAATTAACAATATCGTTGGCTGGGCAGCCGGCATTATTGCTTCAATTACCTACATCTTAACGCTTGAACCCTCTACCAGTTTCTGGGATTGCGGCGAATTTATAGCTTGTATCTACCGCCTGCAGGTGGCTCACCAACCGGGAGCGCCTTTATTTACCATGATAGGCAAAGTTTTTTCGCTCCTTTCAATGGGCGATAATACCAAAGTAGCCTACTTTACCAATATGGCTTCGGCCCTGGCAAGTGGCGCAACCATTCTTTTCCTTTTCTGGACCATTACCGCGCTTGCCAAAAAGCTGGTAGCCAAAGCCGGCGAGGAAATTGATGTAACCAAAACCATACTCATAATGGGTGCCGGTTTGGTTGGTGCATTGGCTTATACCTGGTCTGATACTTTCTGGTTCTCGGCAGTTGAGTCTGAGGTTTATGCGCAATCATCACTATGTACGGCTATCGTATTCTGGGCTATATTAAAATGGGATGCCCATGCCGATGAGCCCCGCGCCGATAAATGGATCATTTTTATAGCCTATATTATGGGTCTATCAATAGGTATCCACCTGTTAAACCTGTTGGTTATACCTGCCATTGCTTTGGTTATTTATTTCCGCAGGGCAAAAAACGTTTCTACAAAAGGTACCATTGGTTATTTCATTTTAGGTTGTATCACGGTTGCAGGTATCCTTTGGGGTGTTATACAATTTACGGTTAAAGGTGCTGCTTTCTCAGACTTGTTCTTTGTGAACACGCTGGGCATGACCTTCAATACCGGTGCTATCATCTTTTACCTGTTGGTAACAGGTGCACTGGCCTTCGGTATAGTTTATACCATCAACGCAAACAAAACCTACCTGTGGCTGGCAATTGTTTGCTTTATATTATTGTTAGGTTTCAGCGCCAGCATAATTGGCCTTATAGCGGGTGTTGCCATACTGGCACTGTTAGAGTATGTTTTAAAAGTACGTACACACCGTGCCATATTAAACCAGGTGCTTACATGTGCAGTGTTCATCCTTTTTGGTTATAGCTCTTTTGTGATGATCGTTATTCGCGCCAAAGCGGGTACGAATTTGAACAACAGCGACCCTGAGGATGCATTTGCCCTTAACAGCTACCTTAACCGCGATCAGTACGGTGAAACACCGCTGTTATATGGCAATTTCTTTGACGCCCAACCTATCGACCAAAAAGAAGGCGCTACCCTGTATCGCCGTGGCGAAACCAAATATGAAGAGGCCGGTAAAAAACTAACCACCATATACGACCACAATACGCTGTTCCCGCGTATGTTTAGCCAAAAGCCGAGCCACCCTGAGTTTTACAGGATGTGGAGCAACCTAAGCCCCGACGAGAAGCCTACTATGGCCACCAATATTGGCTTTTTTGCCAGCTGGCAGGTTACGCAGATGTACACACGCTATTTTCTGTGGAACTTTGTTGGCCGTGCTAACGACCAGGATGGACAAACCGCGCAGGGACCGGATGGCAGCTGGATAAGTGGCTTCGGTTTTAGCAAACAACTGCCTAAAAGTATCACTGATAGCAAATCATACAATCGTTTATTCTTTTTACCGCTGATAATAGGGATATGCGGTTTGTTCTATCACTTTAAACGCAACCAGCGCGATGCGGGCGTGGTAACCGTGTTATTCTTCTTTACCGGTTTGGCCATTGTACTTTACCTTAATCAGGATCCGCTGCAACCGCGCGAGCGTGATTACGCCTACGCAGGATCGTTCTATGCTTTTGCCGTATGGATAGGTTTGGGCGTACTGATGATAGCAGACCTATTGAGTAAAAAGATCAATGCAAAAACAGGCGCCATAATAGCAACCGTTGTTTGTTTATTAGCTGCACCGGTATTGATGGCCAGCCAGGAATGGGACGACCATGACCGCTCAACCAAGCTTACGCCGCATGACATGGCTTATGATTACCTAAACTCATGCGCGCCAAACGCCATCCTGTTCACTTATGCTGATAACGATACTTATCCGCTTTGGTACATACAGGAAGTTGAAGGTGTACGCCCGGATGTGCGCATTGTAAACTTAAGCTTGCTGGGTACCGATTGGTATATCCGCCAGATGAAAACCAAGATGAATGATTCGGCACCGCTGCCTATCACCATGGATAATAAGAAATTTGAAGCCGGTGTGCGCGATGTGCTTTATTATAATGATGCAAAAATTGCAGGCTCGGTTGAGCTGAAGGATGTATTTGATTTCCTTACCTCTGATGACCCAAAATCAATGCTTACCTACCAAAATGGCGATAACAGCAATTACCTGCCCACTAAAAGTTTTAAGCTTACGGTTAATGCAGAGGATGTGCTAAAATCGGGCACTGTACGTGCGGATAAGAAAGACAAAATAATTCCTGAGATGGATTGGACCTACCCTGGTAAATACGTTACCAAGGATAACCTTGCCATGATGGATATCATTGCTCACAACAACTGGAAACGCCCTATTTATTTTGCTACAACAGTACCAAGTGATAACATGATGGGTTTAGACCGTTACCTGTATAGCGAAGGTTTTTCTTACCGCTTGATGCCTTACAAGGCTGATACCACCCGCGGCCCGCAGGAAAACAGCAACACGCTGATCATGTACAACAACATGGTGAACAAGTACAAATACGGCAATTTTAAACACGCCAAATACCTGGACCACGAATCTATTAATTTGTTTTACCCGCTTATTGCACGTTTGTATAATACCCTTGCCGACAACCTGGTTGCTGAAGGGCATTTAGATCTTGCGAAAAAAGCGATACAAAAGTATGACAAGGAGATGCCATCTACCATCAACTCATCAGAAGTGGCGCTCCGAAAATACTTTATGACTGAAACACTTTATCGCCTGGGCGATGTAACAACTGCCAACAAGTGGGTAAATGATCTGTCTGAATACGCGGTTGACGGTTTAAAATACAATTACAGCGTTTACCAAAGTAACGATGGGTCTGTTAACAGCAGGGATATTCAGTTCAATATGTCGATACTGAACAGCCTGACGCAGGCAGCTAAGGAGCATCATCAAACGGCACTTGCCAATAAACTTGAAGCTCAGCTGAAAGATTACAGCACCAAGTTTGGAGGCTTCCTGCAGCAACAACAGCAGCAACAGCAAGGGCAGTAAATTGTCTTAAATAGAGAAAAGCGGCTAATGGCCGCTTTTTTTGTTTGATTTAATTTCGTATGTGATGCCGAACCGTCAACCGACGGACGGCATCACATAGTATTGGTATGGCATCTGTAACAATCACACCCGTCAGCCTCTCTAATCCTCATGAAAAACACCTGCCTTACCCTCCTGCTTGCTGCAGCTTCGCTTGTTGCCACAGCGCAAAATAAAACCGCCACTATCGATTCATTGATACGCCGCAGTAACCGCATTGGTGTGTTCAAAGGAAATGTTCTGGTAATGGATAAAGACAAGGTGGTGTACAAAGCTGCTATTGGTTATACCGATGCTACAGAGAAGCAAGCGGTAACCAACGCCTACCGCTTCCACATCGGCTCTATAGCCAAGGAGTTTAACGCGATGGCAATTATGATGCTGAAAGAACAGGGTAAACTAAATACCGATGATAAAGTATCCAAATACATCACCGGATTACCGACTTGGGCAGATAAGATAAGCATTAAAAACCTACTACAATACACCAGCGGGTTGCCCAACCTAAAATGGGGCGAATTAACGTCTGATGCAGAAGCTATGGCCGCCCTTAACGCTTTCAATAAGCTCGATTTTGAGCCGGGCACACGATACGCTTACAACAATAGCAATACTTTATTGCAGAGGCAGATCATAGCCAAAATAACGGGCCGCAGCTTCGCGGATTTTGTGAAAGAGAAGATGCTGAAACCCTGCGGCATGACCAACTCCATTGTTGATCCTACTGACGAACCGCTGGTAGCAAAATCATACAATAACGATAAGGTACAATCTCCCATGCAATACTCCATCACCGGCTGGACGGCAGTTACCCTTGATGATTTTTACAAATGGGAAAAAGCGTTAGAGAGTTTCAAGCTCATCGGCCCGCAATCAACCCGTGAAATACTTACCCCCTTCGCACCAGGCAAGCAATGCGGACTGGGTGGCGGCGTTATGGATGGCGATAAGTTAACCTATCATCAGCATGATGGTACCGCGTTAAACTACCAGGCATTGTTAACGGCTTACCCCGCTCAAGGCCGCACCATCATCCTGCTCACCAATAACAAGCAAAACACGCTTTACGATGTCGACCATGCCATTGAAGCCATACTGGATGGCAAACCATACCAACAGCCAAAGCGATCAGTACTAAATGATTTTGCCAAACAACTGGACAGCCTCAAAGGCAACGAGATCATCCCGTGGTATAACAATCTTAAAAGTAAATACGCTGCTGAGTATGGCTTCGAGAATGAATCGTCATTGAACATGATAGGTTACTACTACAAGGGAAAAAACCGCATTGATGATGCCATTACGGTGTTTGATTATAATACTCAGCTATTCCCGCAATCAGGCAATGTTTTTGACAGCTTGGGCGATGCCTACAATGCCAAAGGTGATAAAGAGAAAGCCCTGCTTAACTATAAACGCTCCGTTGCTTTAGACTCTACTAACGAAATGGGTAAGAAGATAATTGAGGGCTTGGAGAAGAAGTAGGCACTTAAACTCTTCATTGCGAGCGATAACGTGGCAATCCTCGATATACAGTGCTACTCTTTAAATCGAGGATTGCCACGTCGGCTACGCCTTCCTCGAAATGACGTATGGGCTCAAAAAAAAAGCGGCTAATGGCCGCTTTTTTTTTTGTTATCCTTTTATTTCGGATTATAATAGTAATGTTTAGAACAACTGACAAATTCATGTCAGCGTTCACGGTGTTCACAAGTGTTCATGCCGTGAACGTGAACACGTGTGTGGTGAGGGGTGAATACTTAGAAGTGAGCAGAAAAAGTAAGCCAAAGTAAGGCCATAGTAAGCTGCTTCCGAGTCCTTTGTTTATTGTCCTAAATCTTTTATCTTAAAGATTATTCCTCTACAACCCCCATGTTGCAGAACTTATCGATACGTTCGGTAACCAGTTCGTCGATATTTTTCTCGCCCAGGGTTTTAAGGTCTTTTAGCAATTGCTTTTTAAGGATGGCTGCCATAGCAACCGGATCCTGATGAGCACCGCCAAGTGGTTCTTTAATAACACCATCGATCAACTTGTTCTTCAACATCTCAGATGAGGTAAGCTTCAGCATCTCTGCAGCACGCTCTTTCTGCTCCCATGTCTTGAACAGGATAGTTGAACAGTTCTCCGGCGAAATAACCGAATACCATGAATTATCCAGCATCAAAACTTTGTCGCCAATACCAATACCCAATGCACCACCAGATGCACCTTCGCCTATGATAACGCAGATGATAGGTACTTTAAGTACTGCCATCTCCAACAGGTTACGGGCGATAGCCTCGCCTTGTCCGCGTTCTTCAGCTTCAAGGCCGGGGAAAGCTCCCGGGGTATCTATTAGTGTAATGATAGGCTTGTTAAACTTCTCAGCCATTTTCATCAGCCTTAAGGCTTTGCGATAACCCTCAGGGTTAGCCATACCAAAATTACGGTACTGGCGCTCTTTGGTGTTACGGCCCTTCTGGTGGCCAATGAACATAGCCGTTTGGCCGTTAATGGTACCAAAACCACCAATGATGGCCTTATCGTCACCTACTGTACGGTCGCCATGCAGTTCTATGAAATCATCGCACATCAGCTCCAGATACTGCAGCGTATAAGGGCGCTCAGGGTGGCGCGATATCTGCACTTTTTGCCAACCGGTAAGGTTATGATATATTTCTTTCTGTGCCTCTTGCAATTTAGCCTCTAATTCAGCTACAGTGGCAGACATATCAAGCTTGTTTTTTTCTTCAACCTGCCTAACCTTTTCAATCTGTCCCTCTATCTCGGCAAGAGGTTTCTCAAAGTCAAATGTGATCTTCATACAATTTTCCCGCCGCTAAATTAAAAAATTCAATCGGCATATTATTTAATTATGAATTTTTGAAACACTTACCGTGTTTAAACCGGCAATAAACTATAAGGTTTTAGCGAATGATCACTCCACCTTCATCACCCTAGTACGCTTGCTTATGCCATTTTCATTAAAGGCTTCTATTTGGAAATAATACGGCGTATCTTTCTCCATCCCGTTAAAGTAGTACTCGTTTGCGTTATACACCAGAATGTTATTGTACAACTTATCAGGCGCTATACCCATATAAATGGTGTAACCTACCGCTCCATCGGTTTGCTGCCAGCGCAACCACGAGTTACGGTTTTCGGCCTTGCCGCGCAAAACGATAAAGTTCTTCACCGTATCCGGCACCAATCCCGCACCCTTGCCAAACACCCTGAAGCCTGATAACGCAAACTTACCCGTAGGCATGTGAAGGTTGGTGATCTTAAGATATCGTGCTTTAACAGGAGTTTTTAACTCCACATAATCATGCGGAACATCGGTTTTGTTGTTGCTTTTGTCTACAATGGTTCGCCAGGTTTTGCCATCGTTTGAGGCCGTTATTTTATACTGGTGACAAACACCTAAAGATTTACCCATAAAGGTAGCATCCTGATCTGCATAATTGATCTGAATAGCGCGTACCGTGCTCACATCGCCCAGGTCGGTTTGTAGCCATTCGCCGGGGTTTGCTGTTTTTGCGCTCCAATAGGTTTTGATGTCCTCATCAACGGCCAGGTTAGGTACATAAGCACCCAGGGTTGATGATACCTGTACGGGTTTGTTGTAGTTTAGCAGCATCCAGCCGGTAAAGTTATCGTTCTTTACATGGTCTTCTTTTCCGTTTGGCAAGTAATGCGGATAGTCTCCATAAGATGTATTTGTGAATAGTGTACCATCTGGATCAAAACCAGCCGGCCAAAAACCGATACGGCGTTCAAAGTTATTTTTCACATCTATCACCATGGTTGAGATATGCCAGTAATTGCCAAATTTATCAGCCCAGGTTGCGCCGTGGCCAGCGCCTTTGGCAAAGCCCCCCGGTTTGTAGCTGAACGGATTGTGCTTTTGATAAGTGAACGGACCAAGCGGTTTATCCCCTACGTAAACGCCATCGCCGTAACCGCGGCCTTCAGTACCGGGGGCGGCATATTGCAGATAATATTTACCGTTATGCTTATTCATCCATCCGCCTTCCATAAACCCGGTGAGGAATACGTTATCATTATTTTCGCCAAAGCGTTCCCAGCCGTGCTGCTCCCAGTTAAGCTTTATCATTTCCTTTTTAGGGCCGATCGGGTCGAACGTTTTTCGGTCTATTTCCTGCCCATACATGGGTAAGGTATTGCTACTGCCATGGTAGATATATACTCTGCCGTCATCATCAGCAAATAACCCCGGGTCCCATGCCCCTACTTTGAAGTAATCTTTAGCAGCTTTCCAGGTATCAGTACGCGGGTCGGTGCTCATCCAAAGGGTAAAATCTTTGTTGTAGGTTGAGCCGATCACCAGCAAGGTATCACCCAAAACCAAAGTACCTGGTGCGCAGAGTTCATCACCCTTTACCTCGTTGTATGGTCGCACAAATTTGCGCGATACAAATTTCCAGTTCAGCATATCAGGGCTCCACCAGTAACCAAACTGGTTGGTGCTAAAGAGGTAATAGTTGCCCTTAAATAGCGTCATGGTTGGGTCGGCGGTTGCGCGGTGCTTACCCCAGGCTGCAAAATTGGCAAATGGGGTGTAACCGTAATCGAGATTAAGCGGATTACAATAGGTTAGCCGCCTGGTTTGAGCAGAAGCATACAATGCAGATAGAACGAACACGATTGCCAGGATACGGATTTTCATAATGGTGTGCAATTGGTGGTAGGCCAAATATCAGGTTTTATAACCAAAATCAAGATGCCATGGTGAGCTTGTAGAACTACTCGTTGCGCTGCAAGGTCTTCGGCAGGCTTGGATCGACAATTTACTCCATAAAAAACGCCGGAACTTTAACAGCCCGGCGTTTTCCTCGCATTCACATTTCAGGGATTACATCCCGAAAGCCTTTTTAAGTTGTGCTACAGCGTACTCTTCAGCGTCCTTCGCTTCAGGAACTACTGCTCCCATACCAAAGAACTCGTGCGTAACGCCGTCATATTTTTTGCTATCAACGGTTACGCCTGCGGCTTTTAATTTATCCACAATCATCATTCCATCGCTTTGCAACGGATCGATCTCTGCATTTATCACAGTAGTCGGTGGCAATCCTTTTAAGTTAGCCGTTACCAGGCTAATGCGCGGATCTTTTGCCTCGGCCATGCTATTCAAATAGTTTTTCACAAACCAACCCATCATAGCTTTATCAAGTGGTTTGGCATTGCCATACTTAATGTATGAAGTTGTATTCATATCTGATTGTGCAACCGGGTAAACCGCTAAAATAGCTGTTGGAACCATGGTCTTGCTATCGCGTGCTTTAATGGCAGTTGCTATAGCCAGGTTGCCGCCGGCGCTTTCGCCTGCAACTGCAATTTTCTTAGCATTGCCTTTAATTGATGCCGCGTTATTGACTACCCATTTGTAAGCTGCGTAGGCGTCGTTATGTGCAACAGGGAATTTATGCTCTGGTGCTAAACGGTAAGCAACAGACACCACAACTGCACCGGCTTTATCAGCCAATACATTTGCCGAAGCATCATAAACATCCAAATTAGCTATTACAAAACCGCCGCCGTGATAATATACAATTACGGGGTACGATGAAGCATTGGTTTTAGGTGTATAAACACGCAGGTGAATGGTACCGCCATCAACAGGGATGTCTTTACCCATAGTGTCTACGTTAAATACTGGTTTAGCAATACCGTGCTCTTTCATCACATCCATTACAGCATCGGTAGGTGTATGATTTTTGCGTGCTTCAACCGCCGGTAACTCAGGTATTGGTTTGTCGCCATAGCTGACTAACTTCTCAATTACTACCTGCATTTCAGGTCTCATGGTTGGCGCCCAGCTTGGTGCTGGTCCGGCCGGCTTTAAAGCTTTTGTTGTATCAGTTGCTGCCATTGTGGCTGTGTCGCCTTTGGCAGAGCTATCTGCTGCTTTCTTTGAGCCGTTACTTGTACAAGCTGCTACAGACATGCATACGCCTGCGGCCAGTAATAATAAATTAGTTTTCATGTTGTTTTCCATTGTGTTATACATATCCAACACAGACCCTACCGAAATAGTTGATTTATTTTACTAATAATTTAATTATAACAACTAAATAGAGTGAGAAACTCAATTATGGAGTAGAAAGCTTATCGCCGTCTGCTTTAAGCCTGGCTTCTTTTTTCCTGAGCTGATAATAAACCATACAAATAAAAACAAATCCTCCGCCAAGGCCGCTTACTAAACTTCCTAATATGGTACGAGTGGTAATCGGTTCGTTGTTTAGCCATGGCCAAAGCAACCCCATTATTACAAACATGAAGGTGATGTAAAACAAGCCGCTGAGAATTAGCCATTTTCTTTTAGACATATCAATTAGTTTTGGCTGTGCCAAGCCACATCAGGGCATCAATTATTAACCTGTCTTCCACGGGATTGCCGAACGTATGCGACAGGTCTTTATTGGTGTGCTGTTCGTAATCGATATCGTTATGGCCCATGTTGAAGTAGATCATCTTATAATTTTTGTTGGTCCACACCACCGGGTAATAGCCGCTATGCCATATCTCATTTGGTTTTGGCCCCGTCCCCAGCGGGAAACTCGCCGGATCTATTGAAGCTAATATGCGGATATTTGGATTTTGGGTAAGATCTTTTTCCCAGCGATACCACTCATTAGGTTGTGCCTTAAATTTGGCAGGCAGGTTTTTAGTTGCCGGATGTGTTCTGTCTTCAACCTTGAGTATAGCAGATGTTGGCCTCCAGGTGTTGCTGCCGTACTGGCCTGAGCCCAGGAACTCGTTGTGATACCAATCCCAATTGGCAGGTATAGCAGATTTATCTAATTCGAAGGCCGAAAAATGGAAACCCATCCAACCGCCTCCGTTTTTCATGTAACGCTCGAAAGCAGCACGCTGTGCAGCATCTTCAGGACGGGTATCAAGGAATATTACTACCTGGTACTGTTTTAAAAACTCATCATTAAGATTACCCCAGTTGGCTGTTGAATCGAAAGTGAAATTGTACTTTTTAGCCATCGCCGGGAACCATTTGGTAGCCTCATGCAGGAAACTGATATGTGCCTGATCTTCCTTTCCGGTGTAAAAGCCAATCACTTTGAACAAAGGCTTAGCAGTATTTTTTTGTGCGCTTACCGATTGCAGAAAACCAAGGCAGAAAAAGCCAAGTAATACAGTTTTTAGTTTGATGAGCATAAAGGCAGTTTTCAAATTGGTTTTGGAAAGCTAATGTAAGATATGTAGTACAAATACGTAAACTGTAACTGAATTATTAAGGTTTATAAATCGCGTCATTGCGAGGTACGAAGCAATCTCTATACAGGACAAGACGCCTGATAAGGTCTGGAGATTGCTTCGTACCTCGGAATGACGCGTGGAAATACAGGGTTAGACTTACTCTTGCAATACCAGTTGCGTATATAACTTCCCTATCACATCTTCCCCATCAACACAAAAGCCGGGGTGCACTTTTGAGGTTTGCACAACCGTGCTTCGGGTTGCTGTTAACCACCTGAAACGTGATGGTGCATCCAGTTCACCTATCGGACCAGCATCTTTGCCACCAGCAGCTATCCGCTGAAACGATTGCAGATTTTGTTCGATCATCTCAACATCGGCATCCTTTGACAGGGCCAGCAAACGCTCACGATCAAGATGGTATGTCATCTTCAAGAATTTTTGTTTGGCGCAGTAAACTACAACGCCTACGTTAATAAACTCCTCGCGCTCTACCCTTGGCACAACGCGTACAACGGCATACTCAAATAAGTGTCTGTCTTGCATTTTGTGCTTCCTTTACAAATATTTCTGAGTTTGCTATTCGGTTGTTTAAGAACTTGGAATAGATCTGCCGTTGGTCGTCCTCGGTTTCAAAAGAACGATCGGTAAACCAGGCATCGGGAATGATGGATGTAATGGCGTCGATCACTTCCTGCGTCAAAATTTCCCTGAAGGCTTTATCAACTTCATCCAGTTTACTTGCGCGTTTTATCAATACATGGTCTTTTATCTGCACAAATGGGCGCAGTGATTGCTCCTCCCAATTATCCATACTATGATGAAAGTACAGTGCAGCACCATGGTCTATCAGCCAAAGTTCTTTGTGCCATATCAGCATATTGGTATTGCGTGCGGTGCGGTCTACATTGGTTAGCAACGCATCCAGCCAAACTATTTGCGAGGCCAATAGTTCATCCACCACCGTAACCGTTGGATCAAAGGTTATAGCGCCAGATAAGTAATGCAAGGCCAGATTTAAGCCAACGCTAAATTTAAGCAGGTCCTGGATCTCCTCGTCTGCCTCGGTACGCCCGAACGCTTCGTCCAGGTTTACAAAAACCAGCTCCGGGATGCGGAAACCTAATTTACGGGCGATCTCCCCGCCTATCAATTCGGCTATAAGTGCTTTTGGCCCCTGTCCGGCCCCTCTAAACTTAAGCACATACAAAAAGTCATCATCCGCTTCAGCGATGGCGGGCAGCGAACCACCCTCCCGCAAAGGCGTTACGTAGCGGGTTACATTAACGGTTCGTAATTCTGGTGGTATTATGCCCATATTTTGTGATGACTAAGATATAAAATGTTTGGTTACTCACCCCTCTCCGCTCCTAAGCGGCAATATAAAGGGCCTTTACAACTTCAGTTTAATACCTCCATTAGCTACAAAACCATCAAGTGGCGCATAGATGTCTTTAAATACCGGGTTAGTTATACTGCCGGTGTAAATAGGCCCAAATTTGGTTTGCCGCGTATCGGTAAGATTTTCAAAATTTACAAAAACGGATAAACGTTTCCATATTTTTTCGACCATGAGTCCGGTGGTCCAATAGGCCCGCCCAGTTGTGCCATCATTAAGCCTTTGCGGACTAAAATAATAAGCCTCGGCACCTATTTTCCAACTATCTTCAATTTCGTAAAAAAGCACATTGTTTAACCGGTGTTTACTCACCAATGGGTAAACGCTAACAGTATTTAAAGTATGCTGGGTTACATCTGCGTAAGTGTAGCCGATATAGAGCTTAAAATTATGGTAACCAAATTTCAGATTGGTTTCTGTACCCTTGGTATTCAGGTCTCCCCGCGGTTGCTGATATTGCTGGTTGCCGTTGGGCAGTGATGCTAATAGAATAGGGTTATTTATGCGTGTGTAAAAAAACAACTGATTGACGCTAAAACTTACCTGCTCGTCAAATAAACCGGTCCGGTAATTAACGTCGAGATTTACCCCAAGCGAACGTTCAGCCTTTGCCAGGGATGCGTCTATAGGCAATACGTTCCTGAACTGTATGCGCTCTGCATCTTCGGTAAATACATTTGGTGCCTTGTAACCCAAACCTCCGCCTAAACGGGTAGATATCTTGTCTGATATTTTCCATAACGCAGAGATTCTCGGTAAAAACATAAAGCCATATTGATTGTGATGATCGCCTCGCAAACCCGTTTCTAAAATTACACGGGGGCTGATATCCCATGTATTTTGCACGAAACCGCCAATTATCTGATGATCGTAATTACGTAGCGGGAACGATGTCTCCCTATTTTCTTCAAACTTATCTGTGATATAGTTTAGCCCAAAGATCCATTCGGTTTTGGAATGATTGATAAGGTAATTGGCCTCGCTGTAAGTAGATAACTGCTTGCCGGAAAATATATAATCGGGCAATTGTATTTTACGGTTAAACAATCCCACACTGTTTTTCACCGTAAATTTGTGTGTGCTATCTATCTGCAGCGCGTACTTTGCAGTAGTTGCGTAACGTTCGGTATTATTTGCTTCGAAATATGAATGCTGCGTACTTCCATTACCTTCAATATAGTGCATATCACCGCCTATTCGCTTTTCAACGGTGGCATTAATGCCAAAATCCAATGTTGCTTTAGGCGTCAGGTAGAAATAAATTTTTGGATTTAGCGTATACCGGTTAAACTTAGGAATTGCCGAAAGATCTACCCCGGCAGGATCATAAGGGGAGCCGTGGTTGTAAGCTGCATAAACGGTAACACCTGTTTTGAAAAACTTTTGCCCGTAAAAGCCGCTTAGATCCAAACCTCCGGCTGATGTCCCATTCAATAGAAAGTTAAGTTGCCGTTTATCTGTTGGTGTTTTTGACACCAGGTTCACTAAGCCTGCTATAGCGCCGCCGCCATACAAGGTAGACGCCGATCCTTTAATCACCTCTACCTGCTTAAGATCCAATGGTGCAATTTGCAGCAGGCCCAAACCTCCGGCAAAACCGGAGTATAGGGGGAAACCATCGCGTATGATCTGGGTGTATTTACCATCCAAACCCTGTATGCGAATGCTGGAATTACCGCTGGTGGCAGATGTTTGCTGGGTTTGTATACCGGTACTTTCTGCCAGCAGCATTCTAATATCGCCAGGTTTCATGTTTCCTTTCTCGTCCAGTTCCTCTCCACTTATCACTTCAACCCTGGTGGGTATATTTGCAATGGTGCGGCTGCTGCGCGTGGCAGCTACGGTTACCTCTTCCAATTCATTATCTTCATCGTTTTGTTTAAGTAATACTGTAAAGGTTTTACTGATATCTAAAGGAAAAGTAAGTGTATCACGGCGGGTTATATATCCTACGTAACTATACTGAACAATTTGCAGTCCGTTTGATATGTTACTGAGATCGGCTTTGCCGGATGTATCAGCCATTGCACCTATTGTGGTCCCAACAATGGCGACTGCAGCGCCCGGCAAAGGCTTTTTAGTTTCTGCATCTTTAATAAAAACGGTATATGTGTTTTGAGAAAACGCGGCATAATGGCATAACGATGCTACAAGCAGCGCAAGTAATTTTTTCATGAAATTTGATGATTAAGTTAGTAAAGAATTGCCCGGTGCGGGCTCAATGTAAACTAACCTAATTGAGGAGGCTGCCAAATGGCAAGGGTTACTTCTTTAACTGCCGGCTGTTTATATGGCAGATAATCCTTTTTTAAATGTTGTTGCAAAGAAAAATATGGCATGAACATCCTTTTGCCAACAACAAACCCGGCACAATTACTACAGGAAAAAAATGGTGAACATCCGGGGCACTTATCCTTACCGGCCGAACGTTCTGTTTTGCTATCAGCTTTAAAATCACAGTCTTTATCTGCACAGCATGGCCGTACTGATAAAAACAAAACAATGACTGAAAACAAGATGCACAGAAATTTCACGGCTCAAACTTAATAGTTTTAACTCATTTAACAGTTTTATTCTCATCTGCTATTAAGCATAATTACTCAAAACAAACAAAATCATGTATTTAAGCTTTATCAGTAAATTCCTCATATGCCAAAATGGTTAAAAATATCGCTTAAGATTGTAGGGGGCGTGGTATTGCTGTTTGTGCTGATCATTGTTGGTGCTACTGTTTACATCTCGTTCAATAAAACCAAGGTGTTAAAAATGGTGAATGAGCAGCTAAGCAAAAGTGTTGACGGCACGCTGGTCATCGGCGATATGAAACCTAATTTCTTTCGAGGATTGCCTAATGTTTCCATCACGCTGCAAAATGTATTGGTACGCGATAAACAATTCGAAAAGCATAAGCATACGCTGCTTAATGCTAAAAGCTTTAACGTATCACTTAATACGCTATCGCTTTTTAAAGGCACCATTGATATTAACCATATCGCCATAAGCGATGCAGACATAGACCTTTTTACCGACAGCACAGGCTACAGTAATACAGCGGTATTTAAAAAAGACAATAAACAAGTAAAAGATAACAAGAGCGAAAGCAGCTCGGCTACGCAGCTGAAAAACTTCAGCTTTGATGATGTTAACTTCACCGTTGATAACCGTAAAGACAATAAGCTTTTCAATTTCAGCATTAATGATCTAAAAGGCAATATGGCCTACCCTGATAGCGGCTGGCGTGCCAATTTCCACCTGGATGTTTTGGCAAAAAGCATGGCCTTCAATATTAAAAAGGGCAGCTTCATCAAAAATAAAAAGCTTGATGGAAATTTCTCTGCCGGGTATAATGAGGATAAAGGGATCGTCAGTATTAAGGTAACACCTTTAAATATCGGCGGAGATCCGTTTATTGTAAATGCCGTATTCCGCACCAAAAAAGAGCCTACAACATTTACCATCAATCTTGTAGCCAACCAGCTCTTGTGGAAACACGCCTCAAACTTATTGGCAGCCAACATACAAACCTCGCTTAACATGTTTAACCTGGATAAGCCCATTGATGTTACAGCGGCAATAAACGGCAGCTTTGGTGGCGGTTCCGATCCTCTATTGTATGTAACAGCTAAGGTTAAAGATAACAAGCTTACCATCCCTGGAGGGATCATCGATAACTGTAACTTCAGCGGTGTATTTACTAATCAATATGCCAAAAACAAAGAAATTAGCGATGCTAACTCCGTAATTAAGCTAACCAAATTCACGGGGACTTACAATCACCTGCCATTCACTATCGATACCGGCAGTGTGCTTAATCTTGAAAAGCCGGTGGCCACCGGTAATTTCCGCTCTAATTTCCCTGCGGCAGACCTTAACTGGTTCCTGGAAGATAACGTGGCCAAGTTTAGCGGCGGCACGGCAGATATTAACCTGCGTTACCGTGCTGATGTGGTTGACTATAAAATCAATAAGCCCTTTGTAAACGGTTCCATCAATCTTAAAAATACCGATCTGTATTATTTGCCACGAGGGCTTAAGCTCACAAATACCTCGTTCTCGCTTAACTTTGTAAAAGATGATCTGATCTTAAAGAACATTCACCTGCAAAGCGGCAAAAGCGTGGTAAATATGGAAGGAAGGGTAAATAACTTTCTGAATCTGTATTATGACGCTCCCGAGAAAATACTGCTTACATGGCAAATACATAGCCCAGCCTTGTATCTGGGTGAGTTTATGGGTTTCCTTAGCGAGCGAAAAACTGCGCCTAAAACTAAAAGCCGGGGCAATAGCGGCAACTTTATCGATCAGTTGGGCAATGTACTGGAAAAAGGCAGGGCCGAAATGCATATGCAGATCAACAAAGTATACTACAAAAAATTTATGGCTACCGATGCTCACGCAGATCTGCTGACGACAGATAATGGCATACTGATACAAAACGTGGGTGTTAAACATGCCGGTGGAACACTAAAAATGAACGGCAGGGTGACCCAGGGCGATAAACTTAACCGCTTCGCCGTTAACACCGTGGTAAGCAATGTGAATATGCCTGAGTTTTTTAGAGCCTTTAATAATTTTGCACTCAAAGATTTCACCGCCGATAACTTGAAAGGATATTTATCGGCGAAAACAAATATCAGCGTCAGTGTTACCGATGCAGGCAACCTGGTGCCCCGCTCTTTAAATGGCAACTTGGATGTGAGCCTGCGCGATGCCGCTTTGCTAAACTTTCAACCTTTGCAGGGTGTAGGTAAGTTTGTATTCCCTTTTCGTGATCTGAAGAATATCCAGATACCAAAACTTGACGCGCACTTCATTGTGAACGGTGATATGATAACCATTAAACCTATGGAAGTAAGCTCAAGCGTACTGAATGTGGATGTAGAAGGTGTTTACGGTTTAACCCGCGGGACTAATATTGCGCTTGATATCCCATTACGTAACCCAAAAGACGACTTTAAAATAACCGACCCTGAAGAACGCCGTAAGAAACGCTTTAAAGGTATTGTAGTACACGTACGAGCTCATGAAGAAGACGGCAAAATAAAAATCGGCTGGAATAAGAATCATAAGTAAGCTTTTCTGCTTACAATATCTTTTTACAAACCGCTACTAACGTTTCGCCATCGTAGATGAGCAGGTTGCCGGTTTTATCTACCTTGTAAACTTCGGTTGGTGAGTTTACACCTACGTATTTATCTCCATCTTTTTTTATCTCAGATGCCGACGACGTGATAGGCGGAGCATCATTAAGGGTAAGGCTCTTACCTGTAAATGTTATCGCCTGGATATATACCTTATTGCCTTTGCTGATCACCTCGTAGGCAATGTCTTTACCGTCCTCAGTTTTAATGGCTTCATCGTGCCAGGCTCCTACCAGGTGGCCGGTATCTGCGTGCATGGTTACCACGGTATTTGATTTAGCCATGGCTGTGCTGTCGGCGGCAGGCTTTTTCTTTTCTTCGTTACTGCAAGCTGCAATAACGGTTACCGCTACAACGGATGCAAACAGTTTAAATATGCTTTCTTTTGATACCATCACCGCCAAAGATATAAAATAGCTTAAGGTTTATGCTCGATGTAACCATAGGTTTACTTTTATTATATTCGTTGTATGAAAAGTACCCTAAACCTTTTTAAACTATTAAGCATTGCCTTAGTATGTATTTTGCAGAGTTGCAGCCAGGAAATCGGCGTTTGGAAAAATGATAAGATAGCCGAAAGTGAACGTGAAGATCTGCATCAATTGAACGACGCAGTTTTTAAAACTGTCAGCGAAAACGACGACAAGAAATTTGGCAATTATCTTACAAATGAACTGCTAAAGGATAACTACAGCAACAAGTTGTTTTCCCAACTTTACGGCACCACCCGTAAAGATAGTTTTAAACTTGTCGATGATTTTTACGTGATCAATAAATATATTGATAGCGATACAATTAAAGTGGCAAATGGCATCAATTCATATAAATTGATTTACAATGGCGACCCGCAGGAGATGTACATAGCTACCTTTCTGCCCAAGAGCAGAACGCCTAATCAATACATGATAACGCTTATTTACGGCCATTATAACTATGGGTGGAAAATAAAAGATGTTGATGTTGCCCCTTATACCATCAATGGAAAAACAGCACCCGAGTTGTATCAGCAAGCTAAATTGGCATACCGTGCACAAAACCTTTTTGCCGCTGCAAATACGTTACAATTACTGCAAAGCTGCTCAAGGCCCAATAACGCCTGGCAATATGATAGTGAAGCAGAAATGTACAGTTTTGCAGGTGAAGTGATTAACAAAGTAAATGAAGGTTACAAATTCCCTTTGAAATTAACATCTGTAGACGGGGCTCCAACCATTATCCGCTTGTACCACACTACCTTTAATGATGGTACTTTCCCCAATATTTGCTATATCACTAAAAAGAATTTAAAAGACGTAGAAGCTGTTGAACGCGAAAATGCCGAGATCAGGAAAACGATAAACACACTTTTACCGGGTGTGGAAAAGAATAGCCCCTATATTGTTTACTCGGCTTATAACGAGATGCCTTCACAAAATGCCGTTCGCGAACATTACGATATGAAGGTGAAAGGGTTATAAAAAAGGGCAGGCAACTTATCGCTGCCTACCCGCTCACTTATCCATTAATCAAAATTATCCTGCGTTTGGAGTTGCTGCTTTAGCACCTCTTTTTACTTTCATTTTTTCTATCATCTTTGTTTTCAGGTCAGCATAGTTTTTTTGCTGTTCTGCAGTAAATACTGTTTTTAACTGAGCATCAGCATTAGTCAATATTGCTTTACGTGAGGCCCTTGCTGCTTTGTGGTCTGCAGGTTTGTTAGCTTTAAGGCTATCCATTTGTGTAGCGCTTTGCAACAAAATGGTATTCACTTTAGCAGACTGATCTGCACTTAGCGATAACTTTTTAGTTAATACACCTGTTAAACGCTGAGCTTTTTCGCCGGGTGTTTTAACGCCATGGTGCCTGCCGGCAAATTTGCCCTTCATCTCAGTTTTTAAATTAGCATAAGCATTTTGCTGATCTGGGGTCAAAACGCTTTTCAGATTGGCATCAGTATTGGCAAATATTGCTTTGCGGGCTGCAAAATTAGCCTTGCGGTCGCCTGTTTTATTGGCTTTAAGGCTATCCATTTGCGATGCCTGCTTGGCAAATATGGCGTTTACTTTAGCAGATTGATCTGCCGTAAGATTAAGCTTTTTAGATAATGCCGCAGCCCTGTGTTGTGCGCGCTGTTCTGGAGTCTTCACTACTTTAGTTTGTGCATTTGCCGCAACACCTATGCCGGCAACAAACGCTAACATTAAAAATATCTTTTTCATTTTATTTTCTGTTTTTTTGGTGGTATGACCTCTCAACTGCGGCAATGGTTTAAGTCGCAGTTTGTAACAATTGTCATTACATTAACATTTGTAAAAACAGCTCTTGCCAAAATAGACCGAACGGTCTACATTTGACTCAACAAATAAATCATCAGTGACAAAGGCAGAACGCACAAGGCAATTCATTATCGAGCAATCGGCCCCGGTATTTAATACCAAGGGGGTTGCCGGAACAGCCATGAGCGATGTAATGCAGGTCACCAAGATGGCTAAGGGCGGTTTGTACGGCCATTTTGAAAGTAAAGAAGAGCTATCATGCGCGGTTGTTGATTACTGCTTAAAAACAATGAGCGATAGTATTTCCTCAGGCTTAAACAGAAAGAAAACAGCAAAAGAAAAGCTGTTCTATTTTATAGATCACTTTGCCAGGGTTGATAAGCCTATTATAGAAGGCGGCTGCCCGATGCTTAACTTTGGTTCGGAGGCAGATGATACCAACCCCGCAATTAAAGAACGGGTAAACAAGGGTATTAAAGATTCGCAGGCATTGCTCAGTAGCATATTAGCCTGCGGGCAAGCTAACGATGAATTTAAAAGCGATTGGCAAATAGAGGATTTTGCTGTAAAGATGTTTGCCATGCTTGAGGGTGGGATGCTAATGGCCAAGGTTGCAGACGATAACATGGCAATGAAACAGATAAGTAAAATGCTCAAGGATGAGATAACTGCTCATACCATTTAATTTTTTTTGAAATAAAAAAGACCGAACGGTCTAAAAAAGATAAACATAAATAAAACTCCATACAACAATGAAAAATCAAAAAGTAGCACTTATAACAGGTGCAAACAGAGGCATAGGCTTTGAAACTGCAAAACAACTTGGCGAGAAGGGCGTAACCATTATCCTTACCGCCCGCAACCTTGATGTGGCAAACGAATCGGCCGAGAAATTAAAGCAACAAGGAATAGACGCTTACGGCGCCAAACTTGAAGTGACCAGTGCAGACGACAGAAAAGCTTTAGCCGCTTATATAGAAGATAAATTCGGCAAGCTGGATATCCTGGTAAACAATGCGGGTGTTGCTCCAAAACGTTCGTTGTTTGTAAAAACAACTGTAGAAACTACCGAAGAAGAATTTGAATACATTTTTCAAACTAACTTCTTCGCTCAGGTTTATTTAACCAATGCGTTGTTACCGCTGCTTAAAAAGAGTGATGCAGGCCGTATTGTAAACCTATCAAGCATTTTAGGATCTTTGACAATGCATTCTCAACCAAATAGCCCGATAGAAGCGATCAAGGTATTATCATACGATGCATCTAAGGCCGCTTTAAATATGTTCACCAACCACCTGGCCATTGAACTGGCAGATACCAACATCAAAGTAAACTCTGCACACCCGGGTTGGGTAAAAACCGAACTCGGTGGTACTGATGTAGCACCTATGGAAATTGTAGACGGTGCTAAAACAAGTGTGGAATTAGCCCTTATTGGCGAAGATGGCCCTAATGGTGGTTTTTACCATTTGGGCGAACAACTGCCATGGTAATTATATAAGATATGTTGATTGCTTTGCCCGGTGTAAGTTTCGCACCGGGCATTGTTTTTTCATCCGGTTGCTTCTGCAACCATGCTGTTAAGCGTGATCAGATTATGCACTGCCTCTCCGGCCGTGTTGTTAAAGTAACAGTAAACGCGTTTACCATCACTTAACCATTCGGCAATCAGTTGGGCATGTTCCTGTAGAAACGCCTCGCTGTAACTGCCACGGTAACCGCCGTTAGGCCCGTGGAATCGCAGGTAAACAAAATCAGCCGGCGAATCTATCATTGGTGTTATGGCCTTTGGCATATCCTGTATCACCATTGCGACTTTGTACTCATCAAGCAGTCGGTAAACATCTTCGCAATACCAACTCTTGTTACGGAATTCAACAGCTACATCCCATTCCGTGTCTCCAATATTGACCAGCAATTTCTGCAGTTGCCTTAAAGAGCCAATATCTGTTTTCCCCGGAAACTGGATCAGCAAGCTCCCTTTTTTATCACCGGCGGCATCCACTACCCGCAGAAACCGTGACAAAACATCCGGCTCAAACAACAACTCTTTGTTATGGGTAATGTCGCGCAGCAACTTGTAAGTAAACCTGAAATCAGCAGGGACTTCTTCCGTCCATTTCTTCACGGTTGATACCATTGGCAATTTGTAGAACGAGCTGTTGATCTCAAGGCTATTGAACAGAGAGCCAAAGTAAGTTAGGCGCGAGCTATCCTGAAACTCGGGAGGATAAGCCTGCTTGTTAGGCACGGGCAACACCAGTCCGCTGGTCCCTGAGTAAAAATTGGCTGGTAATTGGTAAACGCTATTTTGCATACTAAAGGTTAACATGCTTGCATTTACTATTGTTGCACCTATCTTAGTGCTAAATCAACAAAACCTCAATCTCATGAAATTTAAAAACCTGCTACCGCTGGCTGCCCTGGCATTAGCATCATGCACGCAAAAACCTGCTGACTCTGCTGATAAAGAAACAAAATCGGCGTCGCCAATGGTGGGCACCTGGAAACTTGTATCGGCCATTACAGTTACCAAGGGTGATACCGTTAAAGATTATCCGGTAGCCAACCAGGAAATGATCAAAATTTTAAATGATACTCATTTTGCCTTTATGCGACATGATCTCAGCAAAGGCAAGGGAAAAGACGCCACGTACACAGCGGGCGGCGGCACTTATAATTTAAAGGGCGACAAGTATACCGAACATTTAGCCTACCTGAATGCCCGCGACTGGGAGGGTAAGGATTTTGACTTTACGGTAAAATTTAAAGGTGATACGCTGATACAAAAAGGCATCGAAAAAATTGACAGCCTTAACATCAACCACGAAATAATTGAAACATACGTTAAGCAGAAATAACCTGCTTAACGTATGTTGTTCAAGACCAAAAACCTTGTGTCTTAATTTGAGATGATGGATAGCCCTGCTGTTTGAGCAATTTGCGCAATTGCCCTACCATGGTATTATTTCCGGTGAGGTAAAATATGGTATTCTCCAGGCTATACTTTTGCCTTAATACCCACTCCATTAAACTATGATGTCCGTAAATATCACGGCGCTCAACAGGCTCTATTGGCGTCCAAAAATATTCGTGGAACTGCTTGCGGTGCTCTTCATTACCCATAACAATACCACCGGAGAAACGGGTATGCGGTAATACCATCTTTTGTAACGCCAGCAAATGGCCAACGCTGCTTTCGTCGCCAAGGGCAATAACCGCTGAGGTTTGATCTGGTTGGTGCTGTGTGTATCCTATCTGTTTAAAATAATTTACCGTATCGTTAGCCTTTAACCCCCGGGCCCACTTTGCGCCGGGGCCATTGTGCAGTGCATCAACAAAAATGGTGCAGGTACTTGTTTCTGCATCCCACCCGGATGGCGTGTAATCGCGATAGGTCAGCGAATCAACCTTAAATTTGATGTATGGTACCTGCTCCCAATTTTCCATATCGGTAAATGGAAGATGTAGGTCTATCTCTATCATGGTTGAAGGTGACCATGGCCTTACCTCCAGCACCCGGCCAGTTTGTAATATGCGTGGCTCGAGCAGACTGCCCGCCTTCTGCTTAAATTTTTGAAAAGTAGATGTTTCCATAACGTGGGTGTTTTGCTTTGATACAAAGAAACGTGTAAAAGCAGCCGTCATCAATGGCAAACCCGCGGTAATGATTGGATTATTTACGGTAAGAAGCCCTGAAAGATAATGGTGTGATGTTTTCTGATTTTTTAAAGATACGAGAGAAATAGGTATGATCATCATAGCCCAATTGATGGGCTATTTCCTTAACGTTTAATTCGCTGTAGTATAATAAACGCTTAGCTTCCAGTACAACCTCATTCAAGATCCAGTAACTAACAGACATGCCGGTAACCTTCTTTAACGATTCGTTAAGGTAACTTTCAGATACGCGAAGCATGTCGGCATATGCAGACGGGCTTTTTATTGTATGGATATTATCTATCAATACACGCTTAAACTGTTGCACAATTTCCATGGGCCGCGTTGACTGCACAATTGGGTTAGCAGCACAGCTATAACAACCGGCAACCATTCCTATAAATGCCTGCAGCAAAGAATGCGTCACCGAAACATTAAAAGGTACACTGTCCTTTTCCTGAAAACGCTGCAGCAATACTTCAAGCAAGCTACGGCACTGTTGCATCTGATCATTGTTGAGTGCATGAGGCTGCTGCAAAGCAAGGCTGCCCTCAAAAACTTTCCGGTAATCTGGCGGCACAAGCATGGTATCTACCGCTATGAACCATCCACAAGCCTCGTTGTAGCCTAAACTCTGATGTACCTGGCCGGGCAAAACATAATACAGCGTTTGTTGATGAAACACTACTTCAGTAAAATCGATCATCAGTGATGCCGAACCTTCCTCGATCAGAAAAAATATATAATGATCATCCCGGTGAGCTCCCAGCGGCGCCTGGTCGTCGTCGTCCATATCACCAGCATAATAACGCCACATCTCCAGGCCGGTAGTAGCCCGCTCTTTCAGTTGATGTAGTGGGATGTCTTTCATGGATGAAATATTGACAAAGGTTCCTGCCGGTTATCCCAAAAGAAAAGCAAATGGATCTCTGTTTCAGTCACGCGATAAAACAAAGAGCATTGTTTTGTTATCATGCCTACTCTAACATTTGGTCCTAAATCAGAGGCCTTAAACATTAAAGGATATTCAGCCAACAGCTTTATAGTTTTGTCTGCTTTATCAGCAAACAGTTTCGCTGATTTCTCACCGAATTGATTTTTAATAAAGTCATACGTTGAGAGTAATGTCTGTTTCGCAGTATCAGTATATAGGATTTGCAAAATCAAGACCGAGTCAGGATATCTTGTACTGAAGTAAAAGCAGTTAATTTACCCTCATTAGCTTGTCTTAAAGATTGCTTTACACCCTCAACCACCTGAGCCGGATACGTTTTTTCCGTTTGCTCGAAGGTTATTTTCATAGCCTTCATCACCGCTTTAACAGCGGCTAACTGTTCTTTATTTTCAGGATAAACAATCAAAGCGTCCATAAACAAATATAACAATTATTGATGATGACTAATTAGTTCAAACTTAAACTTGCCACTTTTAAAATCACGTTTAAACACGAAACCCCGCCCTAAAAGGCGGGGTTTCGTGTTAATATAATCATAACCCATATTTAAAACCCGCTATCATCCAAAGCGAAAGTATTTTTGCGCTCTTTCCATTTGCCTTTGGTAAAATCAGGGAATTGTTGTGGTGCGTTGCCTTCTTTTAATGATTTTTCTGAAAGCGGTGTTATCACGCTCATGGTTAATGAATCATAAACATCAATTGGGGTTTGCTTGCGCTCTTTTACAGCCATTACAAAAGCGTTAAACACAAACCAGTCCATACCACCGTGGCCTGCACCTTCTGCCAGGTGCTCGTTCTTTTTCCAAAGCGGGTGGTCATATTTTTCAAGCCATGCATCAGCTTTGTCCCATACATCATCCTTGGCCGATTTCCCTTCAATATAGATCGAGTTAGCCACATCCATCCAGACACCCTCAGTGCCTTGCACGCGGAAACCCAATGAGTAAGGGCGAGGCAAATGCACGTCATGGCTTAAGGTAACGGTTTCACCATTAGCACAATTGATCATGGTGGTGGTAACATCGCCATTTTTGAATTTGATCTTGGCATTTTTATTTCCCGGCGATACCTTCTCGATATAATGATTCAACCCAACCGACTTGCTTGAGAATGATACCAGGTTAGTAAAACGGTTACCTGCATTGATATCCAGGTAGTGCATTACAGGGCCGGCACCGTGGGTAGGATATATATCGCCATCACGGTCAATGTTCCACTGCGTACGCCATGCCGATTCGCCCATCGTGCCCGGGCCAAACTCGCCGCCCTTGCCGTAAAAGCTTTTACCATCGTTAAAGAGGATACCGCGCAGATCGTGCTGGTAACCGCCCTCGCAGTGCACCAATTCGCCGAACAGGTTCTGGCGTACCATGTTTAAAACAGCCATCACATCACGGCGGTAACAAACGTTCTCCAGCGTCATGTAAGGCATTTTGGTTTCTTCGTGTACTTTCAGGATATCCCAGTGGTCTTCAACCGAAATACCGGCAATAACCTCGCAACCTACGTATTTGCCCGCGCGCATGGCATCAATAGCCTGGCTTTTATGGAACTGCCACGGTGTGGCGATAATTACAGCATCAACATCCTTACGGGCCAGCAGTTTTTTATAAGCATCTAACCCGCCGGTATATTCAGTTGGGAGTTTCTTTTTTGCCGTAACAAATTGCTCGCGGCAGTATTTTAGCGAACTTTCCTGTATATCGCAAATGGCTACTATCTCTACGTCATCGCGCAGCAAACCCTCGCTAATGTGGTTTCTGCCGCGCAAACCTACCCCAATATAACCCAACCTTACCTTATCTGCATTTTTTGCAAATAACAACCCCGAGGGCAAAATGGTTAATCCTGCAATTCCTACAGCGGTGTTCTTAACAAATTCTCTGCGGTCCATAATTTTTAAATTTATTGATTCTTGATTTTATAATTAATCTTTCAAATTGCCTTCGGTCGGCCTACTTTGTGGCCGCTGAAAGCGTAATATAAAATGATAAGGTATGATGGTATCAAAATAACGTAAGCGTGTGTAGGGTTAATAGCATCGGCCAATGCACCGTAGCCCAGCGGCACAATTGCACCACCGGCTATCCCCATGATCATAAGCGATGAGCCAATTTTGGTAAACCTGCCCAAACCCGCCAAAGCCATTGGCCATATAGCCGGCCACACTAATGAATTAGCTAAGCCAAGCAGGGCTACACCCAAAACAGAAACATAGCCATGTGTAAAAATTACCAGAACAGATAAGATCACACCTAAGCCCGCCGAGAGCTTCATAGCTTTTTCCTGTGTAAGATATTTTGGAATGCACACCACCCCTATTCCATAACCAACAAGCATACAGCCTAAGGTAAACGAGGTGAAGAATTTGGCACTCTCCATAGCAATGCCCTGCGTATTAGCGTAGTTGATAATGGTATCGCCTGCTATAACCTCAACACCAACATAACAAAACAGCGTAAGTACACCCAGCAACAAGTGCGGGAACTGCAAGACGCTGGTTTTACCGGTATTGGTTAACGCGGTGGTTTCGTCTTCCTGGTCGGTATCTATCTCGGGCAGGCTTGAATTGTAAATAACAACTGACAATATCAACAGTACTACCACAATAACCACATACGGTAATATTACACGTGATGCTAATGCATCTAACTCTAACTTTTTTGCTTCAATAGCCATGGTTGCAATGCGGGCTTTTAAACCGTCCACATCTTTAAGAGCAATTGCTCCTAACACTATCGGCGCAATTGCACCGGCCACTTTATTACAGATGCCCATAATACTGATACGCCTTGCAGCGCTCTCCGGCGGACCAAGTATGGTGATATAGGGGTTTGATGCAGTTTGCAGTAAGGCCAATCCGGACCCTTGTATGAACAAGCCTAACAGGAACAGGCCGTAAAAGCGTGTTAATGCCGCGGGTATGAAGATCAATGCACCTACGGCCATTACCGCCAAACCAACCGACATCCCTTTTTTGAAACCGGTTGCATTTAAGATGCGGGCCGATGGTATAGCCAGTACGAAGTAAGAGATATAAAAAGCAGTTGTCACTAAGTAGGCTTCAACATTGTTAAGCTCGCAAGCCAGTTTTAAATACGGTATCAAAACCGAGTTTAACCATGTGATAAAACCAAAAATAAAGAACAGCATCCCAATGATGAAAATGGGACTCATTGCGCTTTTCTTGTTCTCTGCCTGTAATGATACTGCTTGTTGTGCCATGCTTTTAAATTTTAAACTACCTGTGGACTAAATGTTACTTGTTTGAAAAAATCTGTAAGATGGAACTCCGGTTCGTGATGAACGATGTTGTTCCAGCATAAGTAGTGTGGCTGTGGCAAGCCGTCGCCGCACTTGAAAAAATTAACTTTTGCCCGGTTGTTTTCTAAGTTTAATTGCGGATGGAACATAAATACAGTTTTGGGGACCACTAAAGTAAGCTCCCAATAAATATCTCCGCGGCTGGTACTCTTTAGCGTAGTTTGATGTTGTATTGTTTTAATTAAGCCCGCAGGTATAAATGCGCGGTTATACTTACCGCTGCCATATTGTACCCTGCCGGTGCCCATGCAATTAAACTCGAGGTTATAGTAGCTGCTATCGCCGTTAAAGGCTATAAAGAACTCAACACAGCTATCCTCGTAAACCGGATCGTTAAAATTAACATATTCGGCCTTAATTGCAGCTTCTGTTACAAAAAATTTAAGAAAAATATTGTTTTCATTGTAAGAAATGCAAAAATCAACCTTTGGCATAGCCATTTCTCCATGCCATGGCGCAAAAGATATCTGCATCCGTTCACAAAGATCCATCAGCGCAGAAACATCCTCAATACGATGAGGTTGCTCATCCACTTCCAGGTATGATATGTTGCTTTCAGTAATCATTAATAATGCGCCGTTTTATAACCGGCCATCTCGTTTAAAATAGTAGCGTTCATTGCTTCGGCATTGGCATTAAGCATTTTAAGCAGTTGGAACTGCGCGCGGGCCCTTTGCAAATTATGCCCTTCAAACTTGGTTTTAAAATATACATCGCCGTTAATATGGTCGGTAAGAAACCGGACGGCTTGCATATACGGCAGTAGCAGTGCACCCTTCATCAATGATCTCACTTCAGCATCCGTTAAAAACTTCGAAGCTTCCTGCAGATAACCTTGTACATAGGCATCAAACAGCGGCATGTTCAACTTAATTTTGCTCAGATCGGCTTCGTCCTCAGTAGAGGTATTAATAATGGTACGTATGGCATCACCAAAGTCATAGGCTACGTAGCCATCCATCACCGTCTCCAGGTCAATAACGCATTGCGCTTCGTCATTTTGGTTGAGCAGCACGTTATTAAACTTCGTATCATTATGGATAACGCGTTTAGGCAAAGCATTTACCTGGTCGGGCTGCTGGAAGTACTGCATAGGCTCAGCATACTTTCGTACAATATCCAATTCGGGTTTAACAGAAGAAACGCGGCCTGCTGCATCTTTTGCAATGGCATCATTCAATTGCCTTAACCGGTGCTGTATGTTATGGAAATCGGGTATCACCTCAAACATTTCTCCTGCCGGGATATCAGACAACATTGCCTGGAACTTTCCGAATGCTTTTCCACCCTCATAAGCCTGTTTAGGGAGCTTCACCAGGTCATAACTTTTGGTGTTACCCAGAAAAAAGAACATGCGCCAATAGTTGCCATCGCTATCCTGATAAAAATACTTGCCGCTATTGGTTGGGATAAGCGTCATTACTTCGGTCATCGGGTCGCCGCCGTTGCTGATTACCTTGAGTTTTAAATGTTCGGTCACCTTTTGCATATTTTCGGTAAGCTTTTCAACGTTGGTGAAAATATGGTGATTAATGCGTTGCAGTAAATAGTCAGCCCCCTCGGCTAAATTCTTCAAAAAGAAGGTATCATTGATATGGCCAGACCCATAAGGTTTATAGGAACCGGCATCTGCAGTACATTTAAAGTGCGGTACAACTTCGGCTATGTATTTAAAACTTTGCACTATTTAGTAATTTTGTAATTTAAATTCTTGATCAATTCGAACACAGGCAACCTATCTGCCGCTACCATGATGTTATACTTAAGCGGCCCCTTTACCTTTTTGCCGTCATCGCTCAACCAGGTGCCTTTAGGCAGGTAAACTATTTTGCTGTTGTCTTTAGTTGTTACAGGAGCCACGAGGTATTTGCTGCCTAACATAAACTGGCCTTTTACATCAACAAGGCCCTGGTTAGGGAACTGGTATTCCATGCTGCGCACAATGGGTTCGCCGGTTTGCGACGATGTTCTTGCCAGCTGCAATATGTAAGGCGTATACCTTGCCCTTAAGGCAACTGCCTTTTTAACGGCTGCTAAATTTTGCTGAGATAAAACACGCCATGGCGCAACCGAAAACTGCATCATCGGCATCAGTGCAGAGCATTGCGCAGAGCGGACAATGAGTTGCTCGTCCAGTTTATCCTTACCGATGAAGGAACCAAATTCGCCGCCGCCGATCATATCCGGGCAGGTGAACTGGTAGCCTAATAAACCGGCGGTGGTAATGTGTGGTATCAGTTTTTGCAGGTCTGTCCAGGTATGTTGTTTGTCGCGCAAGCGTTCAACGAGGGGCTCGCCGCCCATTTTCCACATGGCGCGATATTCATTGAGCGGAAAATTTAAACCAATCTCACCCCATAAACGGCTATGTTCATTAGGCGTTGCTTTTTTGTAGGAAACGGCGTTGGCCGGATAAAAATCTGCATCGCCTGCATCCAGCTTAAAGCCATCAAGGTGATATGTTTTCATCATGTAATTGAGCCTGCCGGTAAACCACTCCTTTGCCTGCGGATTTGTAAAATCGAGCACCGAGCTATAACCGTTCCACCAGGAAATGATGGTCGGTTTATCAGCCTTATCCCAGGTTAAACCAGTGTTACCGCCATTATCAAAAAGCAGCAAGCGTTTGGCCAATAATTCGCGATAAACCTCTGTATCGGGTGACACAAACGGACTAACCCAAAGCATCACTTTAAAACCCATATTATGCAGTGAATCAACCATTGCAGCAGCGTTGCTGAATCTATCTGCACGAAAATCAAACCTGCCATAATAATCAGCCCAGTTATCATCTATCATTAACACCCCCGGCGGGAAACCGTTATCGATAATGGCTTTTGCATATTTGATGATATCCCTTTGATTTTGATTGTAAACCAGCTCTATCCAGGTATTGTATTGCGGTTTGGCAAACAACAAGGTGTCGGGCAGTTTACCTTTCGATGGGAAATATCGTTTAGCTGCAAGCTTAAACGCACTTTGCAAATTGTTGGCCGAAGAGTCAACAACCAATGCAGCGTGGGTTTCGCTGATAATGAGCTTACCGCTTTCAAAAGTAAACTTGAACGGTTCTTCACTCCAGATAAACCGGCCTTTGGTTGATACCAGTAAGGGCGATGCCTGGTTTCCGCGGGTATCGCCATACAGGTTAAGTTTATAGCCGTTGGTAAAAGGCATTAAGTGAGCATCATTTACCGCACCGCCAAACCATTTTTCGCCGGGTTTAATGGCAATGGTTTGCGCGCTAAGCGATGCCGCCAAGCCTACAAATACAGCTGATAATATTATTTTGATAGCCTTACTCAAGATCAGTTTACTTTTAGCGTGTGGTTTAAATTATTGTAACCGGTAGTAGATTCCCATACATCGTTATTAGCCAAACGGATACTAAACTCCGGCTTTGTGGCGATGCTTGCATAAGCGTCGGGCATATTCAACAGCATTTCATAATCACCAGCGGGCAGGTCTGCCGGAATGTTTACCGATTCGCTCACCTGGTTGTCGCCACTATACCACCGGCGGATGTCTGTAGCCAGATCTATCGAACGGATCTCTTTGGTAGCCTTATTTCGCAACACCAGCTTAACGGTACGTTTGTTATAGGGCGAGGCGTAACCCTTGTTTTTAATGTTCAAAGTAATCTGCATTGATGCATTACGTACTGCATTATCAGGCAGGGAAGCGCTCTGCAGCACAAAACGATAACCCAGGTTGCGTTTAATATTATCCATACAACCGCCATCCTGCCAGTCGTTATTTACCTCGGTATTATAATGCGCATTGATGAAGCTGTAATGCAGCGATGAAAACTCCGCCTGTGCCTGGCCGCCCGGTTCGCAATCATTAGTTGGGCTGTAACCATCAGAACAGGTTTCACCGCCCACAACCACAAATTTACTGTCTGCTTTAAAATAGTCTTTCAAAGTGTTAAGCACGGCCCCATCAGATGTACGAGGGGTTGAGCTGTTACCATAATCTTCATAAGTGCCAAAATCGTTTGAACTGGCCAAAAAACAATCGTTATGGTAACCTAAGCGGGCTATATCATTCTCGCTAAAGGCTTGCGCATCAGTTAACGGTGCCGACGTTATCAAGGCGTTTATGCCGTAAATGTAACGCTGTTTTATTTGCGGGTAGCGCAGCTGCACCATCCTATCAGCAGGTACAGCATCAAGCATGGCTTTTATCACTTCTATCCTATCTCGCCAGTTGGCATCAAGCAGTTTGCCTTGCGTTGCATTCTGTGATGCATCTCCAAAAAAGTCGGTGTAATATTGCTCGCCCCATACGCCTATAAATCCTAATTGCACGCAGGCAATTATATCGGCGTTATCATGCAATACCGGTTTTAGTTGGGCAATGTGGTTTAGGATAATGTTCTTGGGAGCATCGCCATAAAGCGGGCAAATAAATCCTTCGGGGCAATTGCCCGGTTTGGCCGTTGCGGTGTAAACAAAGCGTGGTATCAGCTTAACGCCGGCCTCACGCGCTGCTGCAAAGTCCTTTTTAAGTTTATCTAAAAACGTTGACTTTATTGGCTGATTAACCACATCATCCAAAATATAATAGCGAAATACAAGCGTGCTTAAAACGCTGTAGTTTGCACTCTGGATAGATTGTAAAGAGCGATAACTCTTAAGCTCATCTACAGAAAGTACCGTGTAATTACTTGAGTGCACCTCGGAGTAGCGGTAGAAACCGCGCTCGGGGTTAGGAAAATCTTCATTGCTTTCTGTATAGGTAACATTTACCTTTTCCACCTTAACCAGGTTAGCCTCTTTGTCTTTGCATGACGAGGACAACAACGTAAAGGCTAACACCAGCCCAAGGCAATATCCTGTTAATATCTTTATCATTACTATAATGGTTTAAAGTTTAAAAAAGATGCTGCGTTTGTACAGCCAATAACATAACCCCCACTCTAATACCAGCGTAGTTAGTGCCGATACAACCGCAGCTATATGTGCAGGCACTCCTAAAAACAGGTTGAGCATCTGGCCGCTAAATATGCTAACGGCGTGGTTTACCCATTGGGCGCCTACTGTCTCAAAAAACAGGTAAATAAATATGGCGTTCATACCCACAACAGTGGCTATCCATGCGTAGCGCTTGTTTTGCTTTACATCAACAAACCAGTACACCGCAGCCAGCATTAACAGTACCCAACCTACCGAGGCAAATACAAAAGAACTGGTGCTGATGCGTTTGATAATTGGTGTTATACCCGTCCAATCTAACCCGAAGCCAATCGCTAAAGCAATAATGCCGGCGATGACCAACGTGCTAATTTTTTGTGCCGACGTTCTGTTTGATACCAGTAACTTACCCGCAAGTACGCCCCAGATGGTGTGCGCCGCCGTGGGGATGCAGTTAAGAGTTACCCAGCCATCGCTGTTTATTTTACCCATCAACAAGGTATCGGTATAAGAACCGAAATTGTGGCCCTCCATAAAAGGCTGGTCAAAGCCCGGAATAAGTATGGTGCGGTAAAGCACTTCTGTTATAACCAGCAGGCCTACACCAAATGCAATCTGAAAAGCATAAGAACGATCGATTATCAGATAAGCCACTATGGTTGTGAACGCTAACTGCGTTAATACGTTCCAAAGCTCCCAAACCGGTTTGCCTGCGTAAACGCAATGCAGTGCAACACCGCAAATGAACAATTTAAGGCTGCGGATGAGGATATGCTTTAAATTGTTGCTCCAACCGCTGCCCTTAGCCAGCTTACGGCTGTATGAAATATACATGGCGGCACCTGCCATAAACATAAACGCAGGCTGCACCAAATCCCAGAAACGCAGCCCATGCCACGGATGGTGAAAAAACTGCATGATGAGTCCGCCGGCAGGCTCTGTATCATTTAGATGCCTAATAGACTCATAAACTGCACAGCTTTCGCCGCAAAGCAGTATCATGATCAGACCGCGCATCACATCAAGTGATACGAGGCGGCCTGAGGCCAGTTGATCTGCAGAATTAGCTTTTACCATAAAGTGCGCGATGTATATTATTTATCGTGTTACTTTAAGCACTATTCACTCATATCCAAAAAGAAGCTTGCACTTCCCGGATCCGGTGCGCTGCCGAACAGTACCGAGTAATCATTCTTGGTAACCTGTATGCCAAAACGGGCTCCTGTGCCGGTAAGGCCTTTCAGTTTACCGCGCGCTATGCTCATTTCAAATTTGGTCACACCATTTGCTTCCTGCACTGTACCCACTTTAATAGCATCGGCAATAGATTGCTGGGCAAATGAGAACGCTGTCTGATCTGTACTGTTATGGTAGAAAATATCTATTCCGGATGTCAGTAATTGTCCTTCCAGCAATATATCATATCCACCACCTGTGAAAGTGCCTGTCAGCAAACCGGTAGCAGGGTTGTTATCAGAGTCGATGTAAAAATCGAAGATATCAGCGTCTGCCTTTTTGCGGGCCATCTCCATATAAATATATACATAGTTGCCGTCGTAATCTAATTTTACCGCGTTAACAACACCCTTGTTCGGGCCTAACGGAATTACGTTTTGCGTAACAGCATCCCAATCAGCAAGTGAGTTGTCGTTTAATTTAACCGGCGATACTTTAGCAATTCGCAATACGGTAGACGACTCGGTGGTTTTGCCGTTTACCGATGCGACGAGTGTAGGCACATATTTACCCTTGCCCGGATAAGTATGTGTTGGTGATGCATCGGTTGATTTGGTACCATCGCCAAAATCCCATTGATAATTGGTAACGCCGGTTGTTGTTACCTTAAATGTGGCCGTAGCACCATCAACCGCAACATCATATGCGAGGTCGGTTTGGGGCACGTAGTTGTCTTTTTTGCAGGAACTTATGCTGATGCCCAGCAGTGCTATGCAAAACAGGGCGGTTGCTTTAACTTTTTTCATATCAGAACAGTTATTTACTTAGTGATACCTTGCTGTTGATTATGGATTTTGGGTTGCCTTATTGTTGCTCAGTATTTCATCAATAGGAATGAAATAGATTGTGCGCGGGCTGGTATAAGGCACCGTTAGGTTTGGATATCCGCTCGGCTTTTTAGACAGATCAATGTCTGTTTCTTTTAAGCTGGTGATGTGATATCCCCAATAAGTTTTATCCAAGGTGCGTTTGTTGCGGAATACATCATAAGTGCGGTGACCCTCAAAAGCCATCTCAATGCGCTTCTCATCCAACACTACGTCAAGCGCTGTTTTGCCTGCAGGCACACTGGTATACAATGAGCCTTCTAAGCCGCGGTTTTTGCGGATAGTATTCACGTCATCCAAAGCGGCAGCTGTAGCGTTGGTCTTGGCTTCAGCTTCGGCACGTATCAGGTACATCTCTGCCAGCCTGAACATAATTGGAGAGCTCAGGTTAGGCAACCCATCCTGGAAAGAGAATTTACTGATGTAGTACATCTCGATACCATTCTTCTTTTGAACGTTGCCCGATGCATCCTTCGAAGGAACAATGTACGACCAGCGCACATCTTCCGGGTGGGCGCTCATCAGGTCGCGCAGGGATGATGAGGCATATTCCTCTCCCCAGCCCGAGTTACCGTCTGAATAGATCATGGATGCGATAGAACCGAATTTGCCGTAATCATCAACCTGTGTAAAGGCAATACAGAAGATGGTTTCAGAACCGGTTTTAGCGTTAGCGAACAAGCTTGGATAAGTAGCCTTGGTGGTTAAAGTAAATTTACCTGAGTTGATCACTTTGTTTGCCCATTCAATTGCCTTTGCGTTATCTTCTTTGTAAAGGTTGACACGCGCCAGTAATGACCAGGCAGCCTCTTGTGATGCATATTGCACGCCGCGGCTCTGGGTCATTAACCCTTCTGCCTTTTCAGTATCGGCGATAACCGAATCATAAACTTCTTTAACGGTTGATCGGGCTTTTTGCGCTTCGTCGGTCAAATTGGTGCGCAGGATAATACCCGGCGAGTTTGGATCAACGCTGTATGGTTTGCCGAATAACCTTACCAGGTTAAAGTGGCAAAATGCCCGTAAAAAATAACACTCACCCAAAAGCTGGTTGGTGGTAGCATCTGTTTTTCCTGATTTCTCAATGGCATCAATTACCGTATTTACACCGGTGATGATCTTGTACGATACATACCAGTAATAACGTGTGTTACCTTGCGACGGCGAATGGCCTAAGCTAAAGCTGTAATACAAAGGGTCGGTTGTTACCTGGCCGCAAACAATATCATCGCTGGCAAAATCGCTCAGGTGATAAAACTGGCGCAGGTACATGTTATTGTTATCAACGGTACCGTTAAATTCTATGTGGTCTTTCAATAAAGCGTAAGCACCATTAAGGGCATTGGTTAGGCCGTCTGATGTGGTGGTAATGGTACCTGTACTTATGGCATCGCTGGGGTTAACGTTTAAGTTTTTACAGCTGCTTGCAGCAACCATAGCGAGCGTTAGCAGGGCGAAAAATTTATTTTTCATACTATATTATCTTATCAGGATATACCTGCTTAAAAATTAAAGTTAACTGTAAACAAATACTGGCGATTGTTAGGATACTTAAAGTCAGACACGCCGGGGGTTGCAAAGCTGCCCGGTTGTATGGTTGTCTGCGGATCCTGCCCCAGGAAGTTGGAGAATGTAGCCACGTTATCAGCAGTAAGCCCTACAGTTATGCCATCCATGCTGATGCTTTTTGCCCATTGCTTCGGCAGCGTGTAAGACAACGCAATGTTACGGATGGTAAAATAGCTGCCATCTTTTAAGTAACGGGTAGATGTTTCAGTTGAGTTAGCTGAGTTTTGCGGACTTGGCTCTGTTGCCTGTGTATCGCCCGGGCCGCTCCATACTTTTGCGCCAGAAGGTAGTTTTATCTGATTGTAGTATGGCTCGTGCCCATCATTCATCATAAACCTAAGGTTATTGCTGAACACTTTGTTACCGTAGTTAAGGTAAGTGCTAACCCTTAGGTTGAAGTTTTTGTAACGCAAGCTGTTGTTAAAACCACCCTGGAACTTAGGCAGTGCTGAACCTACTTCCTGTATAGTGGCTTGCGAGTAATCTGATGTTCTTTCGCTGGCAACAGCTTTGCCATTGTTATCATAAACAATTTTCTCCCACACTGGCGCACCGGTTTGCGCATCAACGCCTAACCATTTTGGCATGTAAAACTCATACAGGTTGCCACCGTTGCGGTAGATCTGCGAGATGCTCCATGAGCCTGTTTTAACGATCGGTGCAGGCAAGCCGTAGATCTTGTTGTTATTAAAGTTGATGTTGAAATCAGTGTTCCACTCAAAATCCTTGTTGCGGATGTTAGTAGAGCTGATGCCAACCTCAATACCCTTATTGATCACGTTACCCGCATTTTCCCATTTGGTCTCAAACCCAACAGATAGCGGCTGCGATACTTGCAGCAGCAGGTTTTTGGTGTTGTTGCGATAAACATCAACCGTTAAGGTTAAGCGGTTAAACAAACTGATATCTGCACCAAGGTTAACCTGATGTTTGCTCTCCCAGGTTAGGTTAGGGCTTGCCAGTTGGTAAGGCACCGCACCTACCAGGCCATTGTATTGCGTAGTAAGTGAGAATAAGCCAAGGTATCTTGATGCGCCAATATCCTGCGTACCGGTTACACCATAACTACCTCGTATTTTAAGGTTATTAAGTATTGAATTGCCTGCCAGGAAATCCTCGTTGCTAACCAGCCATGCGCCGGATACCGATGGGAAGGTTCCATACTGCTTGGTAGGTGCAAACGCCGAAGAACCATCATAACGTACTGATGCAGACAAGAAATATTTCTCTTTGTAATTGTAGTTAACCTGTGATAACAACGATTGCAGGTAAGCTTTGGCGTTGTACCCGTTAACCAATTGGTTGTTTGATACTACGTTAAGCACGCGCAAGCCTTCAGGCAAGCCTTTACCTGATGCCCCTGAATATTCGGTATTGCTGCCTTCAAATGCTGCACCTGCAAAACCGCTCAGGTTATGGTCGCCCAGTTTAAAATCAAATTTTAATAACTGGTTTGACACTATGCCATAATTAAGTGTATTCAACTCATCCAGGTAACCGGTTCCGTGGTAAGTACCGGCCGCAGTAGGCGACACGTAATTTGTGCCCTTGTTGAAACCAGCAGCTACCCTGTTGGTGCTGGCAAATGTTAACCAGTTTGTGATGCGGTAATTGATACCGAGGTCATAGTTCAGATCGAAACCCTTGTAGCTATGGTCTGAGTTTTTTATGGTATTAATTGGGTTGATCTTATCTCTCGACCACCATTTAAATGTAGAATTACCATCAACGTAAATTGCATTTCCGTTTGCGTCATATGGGTTATCCCATGGCATATTCAGGAAAGAATAATATACATCCATGTAATCATAGCTCTTTCCCATATTACCACTTAAGTTGATGTTATTGGTGATATCAAGCTTTTTAGAGAAATGGTAGGTTGAATTTGCACGTAAGTTGATACGCTGGTAATTGGTATTTAAGAAAGTACCTTTCTCATTATAGTATGATGCACCTACGTAGTAATCATTTTTTTCTGTTTTACCACTTGCCGATAAGTAGAAGTTGTACATCGGCGCTGCCTTGAAAGATTGTTTCGGCCAGTTATAATCCTGGTTACGCAGGGATAGCGGGCGTTCTGAATAGAATTTAGCCAGGTCAATTTTATAGCTGTTATCTGTAGCGCCTACAATGTAATCGCGATAAAATTCTTTCTGGTAATCATAAAGCTCGTTGCTGTTCATCACATTAAGCTTACCAAAATCTGCGGTGCGGAAACCTGAAGATGCTTTTGCCTCAAACCTGGTTTGGCCGCTTTTGGCTTTTTTGGTTGTAACGATGATAACACCGGCATTTGCCTGCGAACCATACAATGCGGTTGATGCCGCATCTTTCAATACTGTAATGCTTTCAACATCATTAGGGTCGTAGTTTCCGCCAATAATACCATCAACCACAAATAGCGGGCTTTGATTAGCATTAACGGACGACACACCGCGTAGCCTTATCTCTGGATTGGCACCCGGCACACCGCTGCTGTTAATTACCTGCAAACCGGCTACCTTACCTTGCAGCATGGTTCCTACATTGTTTGCAGTAACGTCTTTAAGCTTATTAGCATTCACCACAGTTACAGCGCTGGTTAACTCGCTTTGCTTTTTGCTGCTGTAACCCACAACAACAACATCATTAAGTTGCTGTATGTCTTCTGCAAGTGATACCTGTATGCCGATTTGGCCTGCGGTAACCTCAACCTGTTTTGAGGTGTAACCTATAAAGCTGACAACAAGGGTTGATTTTCCGGATGGCACATTAACGGCAAAGTCGCCGTTAACATTGGTCATGGCGCCGTTTGAGGTTCCTTTTACTGCTACACTTACACCGGGCAGCGGCTGGTTATCCTTTGCGGATACAACGCGCCCGGTGACCTTGGCAGATTGGGCATAGCCCTGCAAAGAAATCAACAGAACGCAACAAAAGATGAGTAGAAGTTTTCTGATCATATTGTGACGATTAGTTTGTTTAGTACAGAATGGTTAGTTGCTTATTTGTAAAAGTGACGTAAAATTACTGTTAACAAAAGCTCGTGACCCCGCCCTGACAATTGCGCAAACGTTTGCATAGATTACGCAACCGTTTGCGCAAACTCAACGCAACCGTTTGCGTAATTTGCATAAGGCGCGTTGTAAACAAATTATTATTAGCGATTTAGGAGCTTAAACCCTAAATAATTTGTTGCAGATCGAAAATTACGTTGATTTATTTTGAACGATTGTACTCTACCATCTCAGAGTCGATGATATGTTGTAATAGCGGAAGCTCTACCGGGTTGGGCGAAGCAGCGTTGTTAATAAGCTTAAATAAAAAACCCGCAGCCATAGATGATTGTTTATTGGCGAATTGTTCAATAGAGGCAAGTGGCACACTATCCATATATTCCCAAATGGGCAGGTTGGCAAAACTGATAAAACTGATGTCTTTATTTACTTTCAGCCCGGCGGTTTTAACGGCAGCAATGCAATCCAGCAGTACATAATCGTTAAAAACAATCACTGCCGTTGGCGGCTCCTCTAAAATGATCAGTTTATTGATGGCTTTTAAATTATCACTTTTTGCCAGCGTTGTTGATACAATGATATCCTGATCCATTGGCAGGTTATTTTCCTTCAAACACCTGAAATAAATTTCCAGCCGTTGCAGGGTAGCAGCCAGTTTAGCAGGGCCATTAATTAACCCTATTCGCGAATGCCCCATGGCAACTAACTTGGAGACAGCTTGCAACATACCGGCTACCAGATTACAGGCAACGTAATTGATATCCTTGCGGTTGGGTACGCGATCAAAGAAAACCACCGGGATGTTATACTTTTTAAGCCCGTCGAAATGTTCATAAGTAGAAGTTTCTTTGGTAAGTGATACCAGTATACCATCTACCCTATGGTCTTTCATATTCTCCACTATTTTTTTCTCACGCTCAAAATTATCCAATGACTGGCCGATGATAACGTTGTAATTACTGGCTTCGGCGGCATCCTCGATACCGGTAAGCGCGGCGGAAAAAAATGGCTCGGAAAGATCGGGGATGATCACCCCGATAGTGTAGGTTTTGCGCTCTTTAAAGTAGATGGCCATCTTGTTGGCCTCGTACCCTAACTCTTGCGCTACTTTGCGTACCCGCATGGTAGTTACCAAACCGATACTTGGATGATCATGCAGCGCCCGTGATACGGTAGATGCAGACACATTGAGCCGCTTGGCTATCTCCTTAATGGTAGGTAACTTGTTTTTTGACATTAATAGGGTAAGTAACTAATTAGCTAATTTAGCATTAAAAATCTTAAGCCGGTAACTAAGCCCTTATATTAAAACGAAAACGGCCCGCAAAAAGCCGGGCCGTTTATTTATATAATTGAATAGATAATGTACTTTACACTGCCTGCGCCTGCAAGGCCGGGTTATACACCAGGCGGTAATTAACCTGCTTTTTTTCTGGTTCTATCATATCGCTTAATGGTATTTCAAGGATATTACATATTTCCATTAACCTGGCCAAGGTGAGTTTAGAGTAACCCAATTCTATTTTAGAATAGGCATTTTGTGAAACATTCATACGCATAGCCAGGTAATCCTGCGTGTAATTAAGTCTCTCGCGGGCGAGCCTGATATTAGTAATGATCTCGCTTACCCTGTTTTTGATATTATTTTTCATTAATTTAGTATTGGTATCTTCATCAACTAACGAGAATAAACAACCAACGGATTTACTTTTATCTTAAATCATTCGGTAATTATAAGTTGCCTTAAACGGCTATTATAATTAGTGGTTGTTTTACTCCCGTTATCCACAAATAATACTTCAACTATCGCCATGATAAAATGTTTTAACCAGTTAGATAACAGAGCGTTTTAGAATAAAAAAATGCGAAAGAGCCTCAACTTTTTGCCTCTTTGATGTTTATATGCTTATGCTAAATGCCTTTAAATATATTACAGCAAGTTTTATCATATACTTCGTGCTTTGCCTTACAGCAAATGCGCAAATAAAAAAGCCGGATACGGTTAAAACGGGCGTCTACATCACCAGCATTCATGACATTAACTTTAAAGACAAAGAGTACAACATCAATATGTGGCTTTGGCTTAAATACAAAAACAAAGGCTTTGATTTTTTGCACAACCTGGAGGTACCACAGGCCAAGTCAGTCTCAACAGCCTTTTCTACCGTCGACTCCAGTACTAACCGTATCTACATGCTGATGAAATTGCAAGCCACCATGAAGGATTCATGGGCTACTAACAATTTCCCTTTTGATAAGCAGAAACTCCGTTTTTCTATAGAAAACTCTCAATTTGAATCAAAATCGTTGGTTTTTAAGGCTGATACCATTGGTCAGCATTTTGATCCACGCTTTACCTTACGGGGATGGAACATTGACAGCATTGATATAACCACGGGCATTAAAAAATATGAGACCGCTTTCGGCGATGAGAGCGCTGCTAAACCCCATACCGAATACAGCAACTTTAAGGTTGTGCTCACTATCAGTCGTGATGCTATGGGGCTTTTCTGGAAATTGTTCCTGGGAATGTATGTGGCCTTCCTTATTTCGTTTATCTCGTTTTACATCCACTCGGATAGTATAGATTCCAGATTTGGGCTTGGCGTAGGCGCGCTGTTCGCCGTTGTGGGTAATAAATACATTGTGGATGCATCCTTACCCGAAACAAGCAGTTTTACGTTGGTTGATATGCTGCACGGCCTCACGCTCATGTCTATACTTGTCACGATAGTTTGTACTTCATATTCCCTGTTACTTGTTAAAAGAGATGAGTTCAAACGTGCTAAAAGATTTGACTTCGTTAGCAGCAGGATCATCCTGGGTACCTATGTTTTGTTAAACGTTTGGTTTATTTGGCAGGCAACGCGCGGGTAAAACGTATAAACAGTTAACGGTGCTTTTTCTCGCCGGTGTAAAGCTTTTCGCCTGCTGTTATCTTTAACGGCAAAAAGTTTTCGCGTGGGGGTATTGGGCATTGGTAGCCGGCACTGTAAGCGCAATATGGGTTGTAAGCTTTGTTGAAATCTATCTCCATTTTACCATTCCTGATGTCCGTAGTTTGCATATCAATGTAGCGCCCACCCTGATAAGTTTCGCTGCCGTTGGTGTCATCCGTAAATGGTGAAAACAGATAGTTAGCCAATGCCGGGGTTTGCATGAGGGCAATACTGCGATAAAGATTGAGCTCATAGGCTTTGCCTTGCAAGTTAAATTTCGCTTTGGCAAATCGTACATAAGTTTGCGCGGTGCCGCTAAACGTAGGCATTTGAAAAGGGATCTCGCCGGGAGTTAACTGCACATCTGCTGATACTTTGTAGGTGCTGTCGGCATCGTAGAAATTCAAATTATTTAGATCTTCCTGTTTAAGCGGCGAATGAGCATCGCTTAAAAAATCTGCTTTGTAGCGCTCGCGATATGCGGCCAAACGTTGTTTATAAGTTTGGGCTGAAACGTTTAAACTTAAAATAGTGATGATCAGGATAAGGTATTTCATAATGATAAAGGTAATTATTGCTGCTGAAAGAATGGCAGGCATGTACTCAAACCTTTATGCCGCCTTTTTCGTAGAACAGGCCAGTTTAAGCTAAAATCCCATCACTAAAAAATGAAAAACATTCTAAAAGCTACGATAGCGGTAATCCTGATAGCAACTATTTCCTCTGCCTGCAAAAAAACCGTTGATTACAAACGCCAGCAAACCACACAATCTGATTTTGCGTTTGCCGATAAAAATTATGGTGACGCCGATTTTGATATAACCCCGCCCACAACAAACAGCCCTGAGCCTTTTACTTACATCAGTAGCAACACCAATGTAGCTACCGTTAATGGCTCAACCGTATCAATTAAAGGTGCCGGCATCACAACTATTACTGCTACTCAAAGAGAATCTGACAAGTTTACCCAACTGGCCATTGCTGCAGATTTTAAGGTGAACAGGATTGCTCCTACCATCAATAATTTCCCGGCGGTTACAAAACTTGCATCTGATGCAGCGTTTGCCCTTACCGCGCCTACCAGCAATAGCAGCGGCTCCATTCTTTACACTATCGCCGACCCTACCATAGCCTCTATAAACGGCAACATAGTCACTGTAAAGAAAGCCGGCAAAACTACCATCACAGCGTCGCAAATTGCTAATGGTAATTACACCGCAGGAACCATCACTACTGACCTGACGGTTAACTAAACATAAAAGGTCAATAATTTATATCAAGGATCTGCTCATTAACATTCCAGCCGTACAACTGTAACTGAAGTCTATCTTTTACGGTTTGAGGGTATTCTATTACAACCTTTCTGCTTTCGCCGGGCATTACAGACAAGTAGTTATCTGCTGTAAATGCCGGTAATACGCGCTGTTTTGTAGTGCTATTGATCAGCGCAAGGCGATTAAAGAATGCGACCGGGCCACCTTTGGGGTTGGTTAGGCTTATTTCAACCTTGCCGTTAGCTAATTGCTTTGTTGCTACATTCAGCTTTGTTTTCTTGATATCCTGCAAACCGGAATATTCGCCATCCGTATTAGGCAGCCAGTAAAAGTTATTACTTTGAACTTGCTTGCGTTCATCAAGCAATTTAACGCTCAGGAAAACGCCGTCTTTTTTGCGCAAGGCATCTACCTGTGATTTCAACGACAGAACCTTTTGGTATGATGACGCGCCGATAGAAATAAATACCTGCGTCAGCAGCGAGTCGCGGCCGGCCATGTCATAGGTTTTAACTACCAGCATGTGGTTATTCAAATTCTTGAACCCGTTGTTGATCGCAATAATGTTTCCATCTACAGGATTATAGGCTACGTGCACAGGCTCTGACCCGCTACGTAAACCATATAAACAAGCGTTAGCATCCAGGTAGTAATCGTACATCTGTCCGCGCAGTGCGGTCCATGGGTTTTGGGTTTTCCAGATGATTGAACCGGTATACCATTCCCACATATGAGAACTAAAGCCTTCCATCAAAGCACGATATTGGTCGTAGTTTACCAGTTGCGCCTTCATTGAGAAATCACGGGCGTCTTTAGCTTCGCCGTAAGGCTTTATCGAATTCTCGTACCCGATGTATTTGTGATAATCCCATACAGAGTCTACACTTTCCTTTTTACCATCAAACTTTGGCGCCTTTAAATTTGCAGCCGGAATAAAACGCTGTAATGATTCGTAATCGCCTACACCAACAGACCCTACCTCTGAGTTAAACGGAAAGGTTTTATGCTGCCAAAAAGTGTTGATATTTTGTATACCGTAAGGGCCATCGCCATTGCCACCGTCGGTGTTGTAAGACATCTCTGCCGAATTTGAATAATCTATGAACCAGCGTGTACCATCCAGCTTAGGTAACAACTGATCGCGCAGCGGCACTAAAATATCATCAGGCGGAGGGATCTCGTTGCCACCACACCATATTGCCAGCGATGCGTGGTTACGTACCATTTTGATCTGGTCTTCTGCCGAACGCAAAAACAGCGAATGATCGTCCGGGTATTTACGTCGTGTCCATTGGTCATCAGTTTTGGCCGGGTCTATCCAACGACCGTTACAATCACCAGACATCCAAAAATCCTGGAACACCAGTATGCCATACCTATCGCAGGCAGCATAAAATTCGGGCCGCTCTATCATTGCTCCACCCCATATCCTGATGAGGTTAAGGTTCATATCGCGATGGTAACGCACTTCGGCATCATAACGGGCATCGCTGAAGCGCAGCATGGCATCAGAGATGATCCAGTTACCACCCTTAATAAATATCTTTTGCCCGTTAACCGCCACCTGCCTGCTGTTGGTGACCTCGTTCCATTTGGTATCAATCTGGCGGATGCCTACCTGCACCTCTTGTTTATCAGAAAGAACTTTTCCACCCTCTGTAAACTCAAAGTTTGATGGATACAGATACTGTTCACCATAACCGTTAGGCCACCAAAGTTTAGGATTATTCATGGTAAGCGCCGGCAAGGCAATTTCGGTAGTTGTATTTGCAGCGAGATTTACTTGCTTGCTTACCGTTTGACCGTTAATAGTATATTTCAACAAGCCCGATAACGGTTTAGCCGTATTATTCTGTAACTCTGCAGAGGTTTTGATGATGGCTGCATCCTGCTTAGCGCCGGGCAAGCGTACACCCGGTACAAGCGTGATTACGTGCGGCGCATTTATGCGCACGTTGCCTGTTTCCTGTATCGTCACCTTATCCCAAATACCAGTATTACGGTCGGCAGTGGGTTGTATCCAGTCCCAGCCGGCGGTGTATTGCATGCCTACGTTGCGTGCAATGGTACCGTCGCCACCCTGGCCGCCGTTTGGCTTGCCTGCAACCGGTGCAGGATGTACCAAAATAGCCAGCCTGTTTTTGCCATCTGCTTTAAGATACTGCGTAATATTATGCGATTGACGGAGGAACATTCCCTGCGCATCATCAGCCTTTAACTTTTGACCGTTGATGAAGATCTCGCAGGTATAATTTATCCCTCGCAGGTTAAGGAACACTGTCCGTCCTGCTGCAGGCTTTTTATGGGAAAAGTTGGTAACAAACCAATAAGTGTAGTACGCATTGCCTTTGTAATAAATATCGGGGATCTGTTTATTGTTCATTCCATAGAATGGATCAGGCATTTTACGGTTGTTCACCAGTGTTGTAAGCACTGTTCCCGGCACGGTGGCGAGCATCCATTGGTTAACGTTGTAGTCAGTCGCACTTACCTGGCTGCCATTGGCTTTTAGCTCGTCGGCTTTTATGCACCGCCAGCCGCTGTTCAGTTCAGTTTCTGTTTGGGCTTTTGATAAGAAAGGAATTAAGAGAAAAAGGAGTAGCAAACGGCAGGCTGTAATCTTCATAGCTGATCAGTTATGGCCGCTAAGATAAGCCTAACAACATTATTTGGTATCTTTTAGTTAAAAAAGCGCACAGAATATCCCCTATAAATATTTGTAGACCGATCTGATGAGAAATGATAAACCCTTTTTCACCTCTTCCCTGCCAGTTTCATCGTTCACGTCGATACCGCAAAACTTACTGCCGTTTACCTTTGAAAAAAGGTCGAGGTAATAAGTACCGGATATGATCACCGCCATTATCGCACGGAATTGCGCTGAACGCTCTCCAAAATGCGGATCGGTGATGTATTGCATCAGCATTTCGCCATTGGCCTCCTGTGCGTTTATCAGTTTTTTGAGTGATTCCCGTTCTTCAGTCAATGTCCACAATAAGATCTTTTGAAATGCTTCGTCTTTGTAAACGTAATCAAACTGCGATTGCACCATTGCTTCAACAAACTTGGCACCGCCACCACTAAGATCGGGCACTTCATCACCCTTTACATTACTCCAGAAATCCTTAAGCCTGATGTACTCGTCTATCAGCTGGTCTTTACCCCCGAAATATTTATAGATAAGCTTTTTATCTAAACCGGCGGCCCTGGCTATATCGTTCACCTTAAGCGCAGCAAACCCTTTGGTAGTGAGGATTTCCTCAACCGCAGCCAAAAACTTTTGGCGTGTTTGCTCTTTGTTGCGCATAGCGCCGGGAATTTCTGTTTCCATTGGGGGATGATAAAGCAAAAGCGATATAAAAATAGCAAAAAATGACGGGGCAAGCGGCAAATAAAAAAGCCTCACATTGCTGTGAGGCTTTTGGCTCCTGAAGCTGGACTCGAACCAGCGACCCTCTGATTAACAGTCAGATGCTCTAACCGGCTGAGCTATTCAGGAGTGTTTTCCGGTTTGGAGAGTGCAAAAGTATGTTTTCTGATGATATTTCACAATATTTGCACAAAAAAAATTTAAAAATATTTTACATGAGTTTGTTAACCATTGGTACTGTGGCGTTTGACGCAATTGAGACCCCTTTCGGCAAAACCGATAAAATCATTGGAGGCTCTGCTACCTACGCAAGTTTGGCCGCATCTTACTTTTATGACCAGATAAAAATTGTTGCCGTTGTTGGCGACGACTTCCCGCAGGAAGAAATAAAAAGCTTTAATGACCACCACATAGATACCGAAGGTTTACAGATAAAACAGGGCGAAAAATCATTTTTCTGGAGCGGCAAATACCATAATGATATGAACAGCCGCGACACCCTGGTGACTGACCTTAACGTATTGGCCGACTTTGACCCTATCATCCCGGAAAGCTACCAGGACTGCGAATATTTGTTCTTAGGTAATTTAACCCCTCAGGTTCAACAAACGGTTATTAAACGCCTTAAAAACCGCCCTAAACTAATTGCGATGGACACCATGAACTTTTGGATGGACATTGCAATGGACGACCTTTTGGAAACCATTAAAATGGTTGACGTATTAATTATCAACGATGCGGAAGCACGCCAGTTATCAGGCGAATACTCATTGGTGAAAGCTGCGCGCAAAATTTTAACGCTTGGCCCAAAATACCTGATCATTAAAAAAGGTGAACACGGTGCATTGTTATTCCATGAAGATCACGTTTTCTCGGCCCCTGCCCTGCCGCTTGCCGAAGTATTTGACCCAACCGGCGCCGGTGATACCTTTGCCGGTGGTTTTATCGGTTATATGGCTAAAGTGGGTACAGTAAATTTCAACAACATGAAAAACGCCATCATCTTCGGATCAGCGCTGGCATCATTCTGTGTAGAGAAATTTGGCCCTGAGAAAATTAAAAATTTAAGTCAGGAAGAAGTTAACGCACGCGTACAGCAGTTTGTTAGCCTGGCATCTTTCGAGATATAAGCCATTTAGATGTGCAGATTACAGATGTGCAGATATGCAAATTAAAACTGCGTATATCTGTGATCTGCACCATTCTTTTGCAGTATACATGAAATTAGATTTAATGGCATCTGCACATCTGTAATCTGCACATTTGCACATCCATTAATACTCTAACCACTTCTTCACTTTTATACCTACCACATCACCTTCCCTGTAAGCATCAGGCTCATTATTTACAGCACGGAGAATAACGTCGTTACTTTCCAATATCAGATCTTCATAAGAACCTTTAAAAAGCACTTCTTTAACCTGCCATTCGTTGGTTTTAAGCATGGTGGCAATGCGTATCCACTCAGGGTAAATTACAACGGTTTGTTTATCAATATTAATGTCGCATTGTTTAGCTTCATCGGCAGTAAGTACATTGCAGTTGGTTAGCAATTCAGCAGTATATAAATTCCTCGGATTGTTATAAAGCTCCTTTGGATGCCCGGTTTCAACAATTTCTCCATTCTTAAGCACTATTAGTTCATCGGCCATGGAAAGCACCTCTGCTGGGTCATGAGACACCATGATCACCGTAATGCCGGTTTCCTTCACTATCTGCCTGATATCATGCTGCAGGCCTTCTCTAAAAGATGTATCAACCTGGTTAAATGGTTCATCCAACAATAAAACCTGCGGGCGGGTAATGATGGCTCTTGCAATGGCTACGCGTTGTTTTTCGCCGCCACTAAGGTCGGCAACACGTTTTAGAGCCAGGTGCATTATATTTAACTGTCGCAATACCTGCTCCGTTTTTTCCTCTTTGGCCTGCACGTTGGTATTGGGCAGCATTGCCGAAACATTGTCCCATACCCGGGCGAATAAATTAAGGTCATCAGTATGCTGGGTAACCATTTTCATGGCATCATGGCCGGGGATGAGTTTTTCTTCAGGCCCCCAAATCCGTTCTCCGTTAAAAGATACGGTGCCGCTATCCGGCGAGAGCAAACCGTACAGCAGGCGTAGCAACGTACTCTTTCCGCTTCCGCTTTCGCCAATGATGGCCGTAATTTTACCGGGCGTTACATCCATTGAGATATTGCTTACTCCTGATTGTACCGCCCCGCCATATGATCTGCTTACACCATCTGCCCGTAAAAAAGTTTCGTTAGCCATTAAGGCCAAAGATAAATATTAAAGGCACTTTCACGGAGAGGCAATTTGCAGACATAAAAAAGGGATATTCATTATAATGAAGATCCCTCAATAAATACTTTAGATTACTGCTTACCAACCCACGCTCATACCGAAGTTAAATTGTCTTAAGCCGTCCTGCGCCGGGCTGTTATCAAACATGTTGTTGAAATAGTATTTAGCGAATATGCCAATAGCTCCGTAACCTATGCGCGCTGCCGCACCATAGCGGAATTTAGCAAAATGATAATCGCCGCTCAGTTTGGTATCACCCTGGCTGCTTTCCTGTTTCAGACTATTACTAATGCGGATGCCCAGGTCCGGACCAACCACAAAGTGGAACCTGCGGCCGTCGGCATCATCATGCGTACGGAAATCAAACGAGATAGGTATGCGGATGTATGTGGCAGATAAACGGTTCTTGCTGTACTGCACATCATCCTGGGTGTAAGTAAGCGCATTACCGCCGCGTTGTATGGTGATGTTGTTGCGCAGGCGTAAATTAGTCCAGTCAAAACCACCGGCTACATAAAACCTGAACGAACTGCTGAAACGGTAACCCAACTGCAGCACATCAAAACCGATACTGCTGCTGCGCCATGAGCGATAATTTAAGAAACTGTTAGTTGGTGATAGGGTAAAGCTGCCATTATCATTCAACGTTGTTAAACCGATATCAAAACGGGTAAAAGTAAGCCCGAATGAAAAACCCGGCGCTTTTGATGCACGGCGGGTGGTATCGTTGATATTCACCTGCGCTACATCGTCGCCGAAGCCAAGCCGGATGCGTGTGCGCCTGCTTTTGGTGGTGTCAGTTTTAACGGAATCAGTAGTGGTGGTTTGGGCAAAAAGCGATGTAGCGGCCAAGCCTATAATGATGGTAAAGAGAAGGCGTTTCATGTTCTGTAATGTACTTTAAAATTATCTACTTTGTTTTTTTATTTTGATGAAACCGAGGTTAAGGCCTGTAACATTCGGTTCATCTTCGTCTTTGCTTGAAAATTCTATCAGTTTATCTTTTCGTTTATCAATCTTACTTACAACTGCGTTTAGAAGGTCGCCGATGCCACGTATTTTGTGTTTGCGTACCGGTGCAGCAGCAAGTTCTGTTTTAGCTGGTTCCGCATTGGCAGCCAATGTTGACGGTGCTAAAGGTTCAGCTATCTTCTCTGCAAGCGGCACATCTTTATCGGGCACCGTAAATTTAATGCCTAAAGGCTTTTGCGCAGGCAACTGTGCAAGCTGTTCCTGCGGTTCAGTAACTTCCAGTGGTTTTGGCTTTACCGGCGACAGCTCACGCTCCGGTTGTCGGAAATCCCTATCAACAACAGCTCTCACCTTCGATGCCGACTTAACCTTATTTACCGGTTCTATAACCACGTTTGCAATAAGGGGTTCAACTACTTTAACATCTTTAATGTTGTTAGTTCGTTTTACAGCCGGTTCCGGTTTCTTTCCACCTTTTACTGCCGCTACCTGCTGGTTTTGATCAGCCTGCACTTTTTTACCCAAAAAATAGATACCAACCGTTAACATTGCCAGTAAACTTGCGGCAATGCTTAGGTAAATACCCAAAGGTTTGCGCTTGTTTTTATCTAAATCAGCAGAGATGCCTTTCCATACATGGCGCGATGGTTCAACTTCCAGATCGCTCAGCTTATCGCTGAACAAGCGGTCGAGATCTTTATCCTGCATAGTTATATTTTTTGTTGTCCAACTTTAAAACCTGTTCTTTAAGTATCGCCCTTGCCCTTGACAATTGCGACTTTGATGCCCCCTCGCTAATACCCATGATATCCGCTATTTCTTTATGCGAATAGCCGTCAATGGCGTACATATTAAATACCATCCGGTAACCCGGCGATAGTGATTTAATAAGTTCCAGCAGGTCTTTGGCCTCCAAACTACTTGCTGCTGCCGCCTCTGCCGACGGTTCCTGCACTGTTTCACCTAACTCTACTACCTGCATCATTTTATGATGCTTACGATAGTATTCTATCGAGCTGTGCACCATAATGCGCCTCACCCAGCCCTCAAAAGAGCCGTCGCCACGATAGTCTGCAATTTTGCCGAACACCCGTACAAAACCATTCTGCAGCATATCTTCGGCCTCCATACGGTCGGTAGCATAGCGCATGCAAACGCCCAGCATTTTTGAGGCAAACTGTTTGTATAGCTGCTCCTGCGCTTTGCGCTGCCCGGCTATACATCGGCTTACCAGTTCGTTAATCGTGTGCTTAGGTTCCAAAAACATCATTTATTTATTAGTAAGATGTTAGTGTTGATGTTTTGGTTGCATGTGGTGATAAAAAAATAAAAACTTCTAAAAGTTAGAAGTTTAAGTTAGCCTAAGATAATAAGAAACACGAATTGATATCTACTTCCTTTCCCTAAACCGTTTATATATCTTTACAGTTATCATCAGGATAACGCTGAAAGCAATAATGCCTATCACACCGAAGATCCAGTTCAAAGAATTTTTAAGTACAACCAGGAAAACAATTGCAAAGAGAATTATGGTAGCCAGTTCGTTCCATAAACGGAGCTGGGTGGATGTCCAAGTGAATTTGCCACTGGCCATGGCCTTCATTTTGTTTTGGCAGATGAAGTGATAAACCAGCAGACCGACAACAAACAATAGCTTAATGATAAGCCAGCGCGGCCATATCATGTACCACTTGTGGAGGTGTATCATTAAAGCACCGGCAATAACCACCAGATACATACTCGGCGTGGTGATTATCCACCATAACTTGCGTTCCATCAATTCAAATTGCTCTGAAAGAATGGTGCGGGCAGGCTCAGGTTTTTCTTGTGCCTCGGTGTGATAGATAAAAAGGCGTACCATGTAAAAAAGCCCCGCCATCCAGCAGACTACAAATATGATATGTATGGCTAAAACGTATTGGTACATGATGCCTATTAGCAATATGTCATTGCGAGCGATAGCGTGGCAACCTCTTCGCGTTCAACATACATGCGAAGAGATTGCCACGTCGCTACGCTCCTCGCAATGACATAAGTTTATTTATTGGGTCTTAATATTTAAACTCTTTTATCACCTCAACCGCGTATTTCACATTATCAAATGGAATATCAGGCATAATGCCGTGACCCAAATTGAAGATAAAGCCCTCCTGCCCGCGCATACGCTCAAACAGGCGATGGATACGGTCTTTGATCACCGATTTATCAGCATAAAGTATATGTGGATCAAGGTTACCTTGTACGGCTATGCCTTGTGGCAACCTGTTCTTCATATCTAACAGGTCCACGTTCCAGTCAATAGAGATCACATCCGGATTTGCCTCAGCCATTAGCGGTGCAAATACTGAACTGCCTTTACAAAACGAGATCACCGGTATATCCTTCCGGTTCAACTTACTGATGATCTCCTGGATATAGCGATGAGAAAATTCGGTGTAATCATCCCACGATAAAGCCTGCGCCCAACTATCGAATATCTGTACAGCGTTTACACCGGCAGCAATCTGCAGGTTGAGGTAATCGGCAGTAACCGTAGCGATTTTTGAAAGTAACTGGTGCGCCAGCTCGGGCTGGTTATGCAGCATCAGTTTGGTTAGTTTAAAATCTTTTGATGATCCACCTTCAACCAGGTAGCTCATTACGGTGAATGGCGCACCAGCAAAACCTATCAGCGGGATGCTCCCATTTAAACGCTGCTGAATAACTTTGATAGCATCGGCAACATAATGTAACCTGTCGCCCACGTTTGTTTGCAAAGCATCAACATCTGCCTGGGTACGCACCGGGTTGGCAAACTTCGGGCCTACGCCTGCGGTAAAGCTTAGGTCGCCACCCATGGCCTCGCCTGTAACCAGGATATCCGAGAACAATATGGCCGCATCAATACCTAACAGATCAACCGGCAGCATGGTAACATCCGCAGCGATCTCCGGTGTTTTGCACATCTCCAAAAACGAGTATTTGTTTTTAATTTCCCAATACTCCGGCATAAAACGGCCAGCCTGGCGCATCATCCACACGGGTGGTCGTTCTGTTTTCTCTGAAAATGCAGCTTTTATAAATAAGGAATCTTTCATTTCTTTGGAGAGTAAGGACATGGAGATAAAGGAACAAGGACGTCTTTTATCCTTTGTCTTTCATCTACAAATCCTTTGTCAATTCTTAATGCTTCTGTACTTCCTGCCTTACTTTCTGGATCACATCCTTCATTTTGGCAGTTATATTGTCTTTGTATTTTTCTGTTAATTGCAGGTAAGCCTTCGCTTTGTCCCAATTGCCTTTACGCACATTAATGTTGGCCACGTGCACCAAGGCGGCTACATGGTCATTAGCGTTACGCAGCGGAAACAGTGCTGCAAGTTCATAATGTTGTTCGGCCGCGTCAAAATCCTGCTTTTGCAGACAAACCCCGCCGTAAATAAACTCATAAAAACCACGGCGCTTTTTGCTAAGCACTTCGGGTTTGTACACCTGCTTTAATAATTCTTCGGCCTTGTCATATTCCTTGTTATGGAAAGCTTTTGCAGCCAGCACAATTGTGCCCTGCTTAAAATATCCATATATCAGTATTACAACAAACATGGCGGCTGCCGCCGCCAGTTGATATACCTGGTACTTAATGGCAACTACCATCAGTATCACAAACATCCCTATAACTAATATCCTTGCCCTGTTTGTAAACATGCAGTACTATTAGTGATTATCAGTAAACTTATAACCTACACCACGTATAGAGTGGAAATAAACCGGGTTCTTTGGATCTGGTTCAAAGTACTTACGGAACGTAAGGATAAAGTTATCGATGGTACGGGTTGATGGGTAAACATCATAGTTCCAAACCGTTTCCAGGATCTGCTCTCGCGACACAGCTTCATTTCGGCGCTCTATCAACAGCTTCAGCAGCATGGTTTCCTTTTTGGTTAAAGCCGTGATGCTGCCATCCTCGTTGATCAACTCAAATGAGTTAAAGTGGATAGTTTTATCACCTATCTTGTAGCTGTTAAACTCTTTCAGATCATCACCTTTGAGGCTGCGCTTGATAAGATTGTTAACACGCAGGATCAACTCTTCCAGGTTAAAAGGCTTCGTAAGGTAATCATCCGCACCTTTTTTAAGGCCTGATATTTTATCCTCGTTGGTGTTTTTTGCGGTAAGGAACATGATAGGCACCTCAGAGTTCTCTAACCTGATGGTTTCAGCAACCACAAAGCCGTCTATCTCGGGCATCATCACATCTAATATTACCAGGTTAAAACGCTCTTCCTTAAAAATCTGAAGCGCTTTTTTCCCATTGTTTGCTGTAGAAACTTTATAACCTTCCAGCTCCAGGTTTAACTTAATGGCCTCTAACAAATGCTCTTCATCTTCGGCTAACAATATTCTTTTTCTGTTTGGCATGCTCATGTATGCTTAGGTTTATGTTTATGCAAATACTACTTCAAATACACTACCCGCAGGGCGGTTATCTTTTACCTTAATACTGGCCTGATGCTTATCTAACACCTCTTTAACTATGTATAAGCCCAAACCTGTACCTTTTGTGTTACGGGTATCTTCGCTACCCACACGATAGAACCTTTCAAAGATGCGATTTTTCTCGCTATCCGCTATCCCGATACCGTGGTCGGCTACCTGGAATATGATACGGTCATCTTTTTCAAACAACTTTACAAATACCGTTTCGCAGGGGCTTGAATATTTCACCGCGTTTTCAATAAGGTTGGTCACTACAGATGTTAAGGCAAACTTGTCGCCGGTAATCATCACCTTCGGTTCTATTTCCGCTGCAATTATTTGCTGGTTACAATCGCACTTGCTTATCTGTAAGCGGTTAACAATACTATCTACCAATACGGATAGGTTAAATTCCGCTTTAGGGAAACTGTAAGAACGGTTCTCGATCTTGGCTGCCAGCAGCATATTCTCAACCATATCATCCAACCGCTCTACATCCAAAAGCGATTTATCAATAAAGTTTAAGATCTGCTCACGATTAAGATCGCGCTTCTGGATAGTTTGCAGCAATATCTTGATAGATGCCAGTGGTGATTTAAGTTCATGGGTTACTGACAACAAGAAATTCTTCTTTTGTTCCTGCAGCTTCACTTCTTTATTCAGTGATTTGTGCAGGAAGTAAGCACCCACCAAAAACACCATGATAAACATCATCCCCTCACCCGTTATCATGCCTTTGCGGCTTGGGTTCAGGTTAACCAGCATGTAGCCCCACCATATCAACTCGGCAACGGCATAAATGATAATTGCATAAAATATTACCAGCGTCTTCTTCATATTAGTTTGAAGTTTTCAGTTCTCAGTTTGCAGTCTTTTGTTTACAGATTGCTTTGCTGCAAACTGCTCACTACCTATTGCTTACTACTATTTAAATACAATATCTAAACTATCAAATATAGCTGTTTTTGTTGTTTCCAAGTCAGCCGTTGTATGGGCCGATGATATGAAGCCAACTTCATAACCTGACGGGCCCATGTAAACGCCGCGGTTAAGCAATTCGCGGTGCATTTCTTTGAACATAATCATGCTGTTAGGGTCAATCTGCTCTGCAGTGCTAATGCTCTCCTGATCTGTAAATGCAAACCAGAATATAGACCCGATAGTAAATAACTTAACGGGATAACCTTTGCCGTTTACGAAATCCAGTATATCGTTCACAAACGCTGCCGTTTTATAATTCAGTTCCTGATAAAAGCTTGGTTTTAATAATTGGCTCAACTGTGCAATACCTGCAGCCATAGCAACTGGATTGCCCGATAATGTACCGGCCTGATAAACTGAACCTACAGGAGATATATGATCCATTACTTCTGCAGATGCACCGTAAGCACCAACTGGCAAACCGCCGCCAATGATCTTGCCGTAAGTAATAATATCCGGTTGAATACCGTAAACGCCTGCAGCGCCTTCAAAACCTACACGGAAGCCGGAGATCACCTCATCAAATATCAGCATAGTACCGTTTTGGGTGCAGATGTCGCGCAGGTATTGCAGGTACTCCTGGCTTTGCAGCAACAGACCGTTATTAGCAGGGATAGGCTCAATGATCACCGCAGCTATCTCGCCTTTAAACTCGGCAAATGCGCCCTCTAAAGCTTTGGTATCATCTAATGCTACAACGATAGTCTCGTTGGCAAACGCATTTGGAACACCTGCAGATGAGGTTTCGCCAAAGGTAACCAAACCCGAACCTGCTTTAACCAACAGACTATCTGAGTGACCGTGGTAGCAGCCTTCAAACTTTAAGATCTTATCGCGCTTGGTATAACCGCGCGCCAGCCTGATGGCCGACATTACCGCCTCGGTACCCGAGCTTGTGAAACGGATCTTCTCAATAAACCTATTATTGTTCAGGATCAATTCTGCCAGTTCATTCTCCAGTGCAGTTGGCGCACCAAATGACATACCCTTTTGCATCACCTCGGTAACCTTTTCAAGTATGTTAGGATTTGCGTGACCCAAGATAAGCGGCCCCCAAGAGCAGCAGAAATCGATAAACTCGTTACCATCCGCATCCCAAATATGGCTGCCATTACCTTTTTCGATAAACAGCGGCGTCCCATAAACAGACTTAAATGCCCTAACCGGTGAATTTACACCGCCAGGGAAATACGTTTTCGCTTTCTCGTACAATTCGGCAGAGTTGGCTCTGCTGATATCAGGTATACTCATTTTATATAGCCCCCTCTAAATCTCCCCCAAAAGGGGAGACTTTTGGAATAACATTTTAACATTTTCATTAAGCCCTCCCTTTCGGGGAGGGTTTGGGTGGGGCTTTTCTACAGCCACTTATTTTCCAACACTTCTTTTGCGTGATAGGTCAATATCGCGCTTGCACCTGCACGGCGAAGGCTCGTCAGCACTTCGGTTATGGCACGCTGATCGTTTAGCCAGCCTTTTTGTATGGCAGCTTTGATCATAGCGTATTCGCCGCTTACATTGTAGGCTGCAATAGGTAGCTGGGTGTTGTCTTTCAATAGTTTAATCACATCCAGATAAGGCAAACCGGGTTTCACCATCAGGAAATCAGCACCTTCTGCTTCGTCTAAACGGGCTTCAATCAAAGCCTCCTGCTGATTAGCGGGATTCATTTGATAGGTTTTCTTATCGCCAAACTTAGGCGCAGAGTTTAATGCATCCCTGAACGGACCATAGAACGCACTTGCATATTTTGCCGAATACGACATGATCGACACATTGGTGAAGCCGTTTTCATCCAACACCTTGCGGATGTAGCCTACGCGACCATCCATCATATCTGAAGGCGCAATGATGTCGGCACCGCTGCGTGCATGTGCCAAAGCCATTTTACCTAATACCTCTAAAGTGGCATCGTTTATTATTTCGCCGTTCTCTACAATACCATCATGGCCATCGCTGCTATATGGATCCATAGCTACATCGGTAATCACGCAAGCCTCAGGAAATTCCTTTTTTACCGCACGGATAGCGCGCAGGTACAGGCTTTCGTCGCGGTGACTTTCAGTAGCAAACTTATCTTTCAGCGCCTCATCGATATTCGGGAACAAGTCGAAAGAGTTTAAGCCAAGCTTAAGGCAGCTCTCCACCTCGCGTAGCAGGTTATCGATAGAATAACGGTAAATACCCGGCATCGAAGCTACCTCAGTTTTCTGGCTCTCACCATCAACAATAAAAAGCGGAAATATCAAATTGGCCGCACTTACATGAGTTTCCTGCACCATCTGGCGGATAACTTCACTTTTGCGGTTTCTTCTTGGTCGTTGTAGCATCTTTTTAAGTTCATTAGTTCAATGGTCCATTAGTTTATTAGTTGCAGGCGGACTTTAAAGCGTCACCAATGAACTAATGAGCAAATGAACCAGTGAACATTTAAATCCCAAACACTGCCTCGGCTAATCCTACCTCATCCGGAGAGAATGGGAGCACGTATTTTACGCCCATCTCATCAAACTTTTTACCGGTTGATTTGCCTATGGCTATCACTTTCTGGCCAGGCTCAAGCAGGTTATTGGCAAAGTAAGCGTCGACATTGCTTGGGCTGGTAAATATCATCACGTCGGCACCACTGGCCTCTACATCTTCTTCTAAAACAGTTTCGTAAACCGGCAGATCAATGATCTTTGTATCTGCCGACAAGCCCTGATGAATACTCCTCATTGGGTTATCTGCTCCCGGGAATAAAACTGTGCTACCATTTGCCAACACAGCAAAATCGGCAGCTACATCAGCGGTATCGGTACCTTCTCCAACAAAATCAGCAAAGTGACCATTGCGACGAAGCATATCTTCGCTACCCGCACCCATTACCCCAAATTTTACTTTTTTTGGAAATTGCGGCTGCAGTTTAAAGAAATATTCAACTGCATTTTTACTGGTGAAAAACACCCAGTCGATATTCTTAAGAATATAAGAATCGAAACGGGTGATAACCGGAACTGTACGGATCAGCGAGCGGTCTTCGATAGTGATCTTATGCTTTTGCAACGCACGGCGGAAGTAGCTGTTTGCTGAAATATCCCTTGAGATAAACACCTTTGCAGGGAACTTTCTGTCTTTAGCAAACTTGGCTAAAATACGTTCGGTAACACCTTCAAGTGTTGGTGTTTCTATAAATAGGCGATCAGGAAATTCCTCTTCATCATCAGATTTTGAAGTAAATACCTGGTATTGTCCGTTCTCTTTACGGCAGTAAACACCCAATGGCAGGTGACACCCGCCACCAAATTGTTTTAATACACCACGCTCTAATGCAAGCTGCTCGGCAACTTCTGGATGGTTTAATTCCTGCAGCGCATCAAAAAGGATTTTATTGTTATCACGTATCTGTATGGCCAGCACACCCTGTGCAGGTGCAGGGATGAACTCCGTCGGGGTTAACTCCTCTACATGAAACTCGCTCAGATCGATACCTAAACGACTAACACCGGCTTTTGCCAGCATTATGGCGTCATATTTCTCATCGCGTAATTTGCCAATGCGGGTAGGCACATTGCCACGCAGGTCTGTTATTTCCAGATCGGGGCGCAGGGCAAGCAGTTGTGCTTTACGGCGATTGGATGACGTGCCCACAATGCCACCATATTTTACCGACAGCTTCTGACGTACATCAACGCAGTCCTTTAATATCATCAGCAGTTCAGCCGGGTTTTCCCGTTCTGAAACTGCTGCAATGATAAGTCCCGGCGGATTTTCTGTAGGCAGGTCTTTATGCGAATGCACGGCAATATCTATGGTGCCTGCCAGTAGTTCTTCTTCTAATTCTTTGGTAAAAAAGCCTTTGCCTTCCAGTTTATCCAGGCTTAGGTTAAGGATACGGTCTCCCTGTGTTTTAATGATCTTAAGTTCTGCAGGGATGTGCAATGCTGCAAGTTGGTCCTTAACAAAATTTGCCTGCCATAGTGCAAGTTCGCTTCCGCGTGTGCCGATAATTACTGTTCTGTCCAAAAGGTTAAATTTTTACAACGCAAATTTAATTTTTTAGAGGCAGTAATTATGTATTAAATAAGGATATGAGAGTATGCTGACTGTTAGAGGGGTAAGCTTCCAGCTTACCACATGCTATATCACGAGATATGCTGCGCTAAACTTGGGGCAGCGAAAATTATTCTTTATAAAAATCAGGATTCTCAGCCTTAACCGCTTCCATAAAATCTCTTATCCGTTTACCGTAGTAGGCGGCAAACTTCAATTGGTCTTTAGCGCCTTGCTTGGTTAAAAATTCTATTTTGTAAGTATTAGTAGCTACCGCTCCCCTTCTTGTACGTACAGATGACGACATGCTTATTAAATTTTTGAAAGGGGTGGTATAAATTTGGTGGTCCTTGTTATCTATAACAATCAAATCAGTTTTACTATACTCAACTATGATGATATCGCGATAATAATAAATGGATAAGGCAAGACAAATACCAAAGTGGAGGATGCGTTGAGAAATGGTCAATAAATCATAATCAGACTTAATAAAGATATAATTGAACAAGCCAACCGGGCTTGGCAACTACAGCGCAAACCATATAAACATAGCGAATAGAATCTTTTAAAAGAGTTTGTATTTAATGGACAGACGTTGGTTCATTCCCCTAAAATAAACCAATATACAGAAAAAAGAAAATCTTAGTGATTGATCAATATATCCTTTGCCATGATCATAGGCACACTGATATATTTCTTTTCCATGTAGTTGATCACCTTCTCCAAGATGGCGCGAGATTCATCATCCAGGCTTTGTACCTCATCAGCAAAAACAGTATTAACCGCATTGTGGCGTATCTCTTTGATCTTTTGAGGAACTTGGCGCATAGCCAGTTCTACTTTGCGCTGTTTAAGCATTACAAAGTATTCGGTGATGTTTTGTTCGATGATAGCTTCTGCATGAACAAGTTCGTGGTAGCGCTCCTGCAGGTTCTTTTTGGCAACTTCGTTAAGCGAGTGGACCTCGATAAAGTTAACATCAAACTGCTCTAATACTTCGGGCGCGGTATCGTTAGGGATGGCAAGGTCAACAATAGTTTTTTTGCCGGCTTCACCGTTAAGCAGTGAAGTATAAATTTCTGGGGTGATGATGGGCTCTACCGCTGATGTGCAGGTAATAATGGCGTCAAAACCTTTTTTATAATTTACCAGTTCTGCCAGTTCAAATGCTTCGCCGTTAAGATCAGCAGCTAACTGCTTTGCTTTTTCAAGCGTACGGTTAAATACCGCAAAATTGCTGAATTTATGCTTTTGCAGGTACTTGGATAAGTTGCGATTGGTTTCGCCTGCACCTATAATAAGCACCCGCGCATTTGAACAAAGCTTAAGATCCTTTAGTTTACGGTAAGCTAATGATACAACTGAGATAGGATTTTTAGAGATATTAGTATTGGTATAAACCTCTTTCGCTGTTTTAACCACACATTCCATTACCAAACGAAGCTTATCACCGGTAAGGCCTTCTTCGCGGCAATCTTCGTAAGCTTTACGCAGTTGCGCTAAAATTTCTTTTTCACCTACAACCAGGCTTTCCAATGAACACGAAGTGCGCAATAGGTGATTTAATGCCTCTTTACCTTCGTAGATAGAAGCCGCATCTAAAAAGGTTTGTGTAGCATGCGGGCAAAGCCCTATGCGCATTTCTGATATAAAAGACTCAGCAAATTCTCTGTTAACCTGCACAGCCGTAGAAAAAACGAATTCTACACGGTTACAGGTGGATAAGTAAAAGATCTCATCAATACCGAAGTGCGCTTTAACTGCTCTGAGTTTATCGGTAAGGTTCTCCTGGCAGATAACCAATTTACCGAGTTCTTTCAGTTCGATCTGTTTATGTGTAAACGCAATTACCTTAAGATACTCCAAAGCAGTTTATTTTTAAGCCCAACAAAAGTAACACACCCTATTGGTTGCAATGTCAATTATTTGTCAAACAGGCGTATTTAGAATGGTTATAAATAATGTATTTTCCGCAATAAAATTGCGTATTTTTATAAAATCGGTTATTAATCAATCGATTGAACAACATAAAATGCGAATAATTAAAAACATCAGTCTTAGCATTTTGGTGCTTTTGTACCTTCTTGCCGGGCTCAATCATTTCATCCATCCGGAGGGCTACATACGTATCATTCCGCGATACATTCCATTGCCGGTTATCGCCAATTATTTAGCTGGTGCATTTGAAATTTTATTAGCGCTGTTAATGATACGGCCTAAAACCCGTAAGGTTGCCTCATGGGGTTTAATATTACTTTTAGCTGCTTTTTTGCCGGTACACATCAGCATGCTTATTGATGCTCCGTTACAGGTTGGCGCACTGATGGTAACACCGGTAATTGCATGGATAAGACTGTTGTTACAGCCGGTGTTAATGCTTTGGGCATGGTGGCATAGAAAATAAGGCATTAGATGGTTTATAAATTCTCTGAGGTTGTGCGTCAATAAAACAATCAGCTTAAAAATGGGTTAAAAAGGCACTATGGATCTGCAAAGTATTGAATTGCGCAACCTGGAAGCACAGGATTACCAGGAGCTGAAAAAATCAATGAAGTCGGCCTACCTGGATATGGATGAGGACTATTGGGACTCGGCATCAATCAAAAAATTGATCAAGCTTTTTCCCGAAGGGCAGGTTTGCGTAACCGTAAACGGCGAAGTGGTAGGTTGTGCATTGAGTATCATTGTAGATTATAAAAAGTATGGCGATGCGCATACCTATAAGCAGATAACCGCTGGTGGGTCCTTTAAAACGCATGATGACAAGGGTGATGTACTTTACGGCATTGAGATATTTGTACACCCAAAATACCGTGGTTTGCGCCTTGCACGCCGCTTATACGAAGCGCGCAAAGCTTTGTGCGAAAAGCTGAACCTGAAAAGCATCATTGCCGGTGGCCGTATACCAAACTATCAAAAATTTCAGAACGATCTTACGCCTCGCCAGTATATTGATAAGGTAAAGTATAAGGAAATATACGACCCTACCCTATCGTTCCAATTGGCTAATGATTTTCACGTTCGCAAAATATTACGCAATTACCTGCCTGAGGATGCCCGCTCAAAAGGCTTTGCCACATTAATAGAATGGAACAACGTATATTATGAGGAAGTAAGCTCTGTTATCAACAACAAAACCGTTGTCCGCATCGGTTTAGTGCAATGGCAGATGCGCCCTTATAACAACATCAGCGAGTTGATGAAACATGCGGAATATTTTATTGACGCGGTGAGTGATTACCAGTCTGATTTTATCCTTTTCCCGGAGCTTTTTAACACGCCATTAATGGCCGAGTACAACCATATGGATGCGGCTAAAGCAATGCGCGAGCTGGCAAAGTCTACAGACCCTATAACCGAAGCGTTTTCAAAGCTCGCTGTTTCTTACAATGTAAATATTGTAGCTGGAAGCATGCCTAAGGTAGAAGGTGAGCATTTGTATAACGTTTCCTATCTCTTCCGCCGCAACGGCAGTATGGAAGAGACTGTGAAAATACACCCTACCCCTTCAGAGATTAGCTCATGGGGTATGCGCGGTGGTAACGATCTGCGGGTGTTTGATACCGATTCCGGCAAGATAGGTATCCTGATCTGCTATGATGTAGAATTCCCAGAGCTATCGCGTATTTTGGCAAGCCAGGATATGCAGATCCTCTTTGTGCCTTTCTTAACCGATACCCAAAACGGCTATAACCGCGTTAAGTTTTGCGCACAGGCCCGTGCTGTTGAGAACGAATGTTATGTGGCCATTGCTGGTTGTGTAGGCAACCTGCCTAATGTAAACAACATGGATATTTCTTATGCACAATCGGCGGTGTTCACGCCATCAGATTTCGGTTTCCCGACTAATGGTATCCAGTCTGAAGCGACACCGAACAGCGAAATGATCGTGATAGCAGATGTAGACTTATCCATATTGGGCGAACTGCACGAATACGGCAGCGTACAAAACCTGAAAGACCGCCGTACCGATCTTTATGGGATTACATTTAACGGGAAGAAAGTTTAGCTTTACGCTATGATTCTCACCGAGCAATATACTATACCCGGCGCTAAAGGCAGGCCTATCACGGCCGATCTCACTTACGATGATCTTGATCCCAAGGCTCCGTTGGTGATATTTGCCCATGGGATCCGCGGTTTTAAAGATTGGGGGGCACATCATTTAGTGGCTCGCCGATTTGCCGAAAATGGCTTTCGGTACCTGAAATTTAATTTTTCACACAACGGTACCACACCGGAGCATTTGACTGAATTTGCCGACTTGATAGCTTTTGGCGATAACACCTTTTCTATCGAACTTGATGATCTGAATAATGTTATAGATTTTGCCTACAGCGGCGCAGCTATACCTGTTGCGGATGGCGTTTTCCTGATAGGGCATAGTCTTGGTGGTGGTGTAAGTATCGTGAAAACAGCGGAGGATAACCGTATAAAAAACTTGGCGACATTGGCAGCAATTGCCCATTTCGATAAACTGTGGCCCAAACAAATCGAAGATCAATGGAGGTTGCAGGGTGTTATATACATGAAAAATGCACGTACAGGTCAGGATATGCCTTATCGTGTAACCATGCTCGAAGACCTGGATAAAAATCCGGTTAGGTTAAACATTCAGCACCGTGCTGCAGAGATAACTCAGCCATGGCTCATTATACACGGTGATGCTGATACAAGTGTGCCGCTTAAACATGCAGAACTGCTTAAAGTTGCCAATCTTAATGCCGAGTTGCTTGTGATCCATGGTGCAGATCATGTATTCAACGTTTCACAACCGTATTTAAAAGATGTTCTTACGTTGCAGCTTAAGCAGGTTGCAGATGCTGTAATCACTTTCTTTAAACAATAGCCTTTTTACATCTGAAAGTAAAAACAATACTGACCATTTTGTTTAAATAGTCAAACACCCTATACTTGTTGCATGAGTTTACCACGGTCGCGTAAAGAAGGCGCCAAATACCAAAATACAATTCCGACCACCGAGGGCGGTTTCAATATCATGTTCCCCATGATAAAGGAATATATTAATAACAAAGCCGAAACCGTTCCCAAAAAAACTTTGGGCCCTTTTAAAACTGATGCAAGCATTTTTCAAACACCACCGTCAGAAGGGTTGCGCATTACCTGGATAGGCCACTCAAGCCTGATCATCGAAATTGATGGCATCCTTATTTTAACAGATCCGGTTTGGAGCCAGCGTGTATCCATTACGCAACTGATGGGCCCTAAAAGGTTCTTTCAGCCACCGCTTGCTTTGGCCGATCTTCCTGCGATAGACCTGGTGATATGCTCTCATGACCATTACGACCATTTGGATGAAGCTACTATCCGTATCCTGGCTGATAAAAATATTCCTTTTATCACATCCCTTGGCGTGGGTAAATACCTCACGGCATTGGGCGTAAAACCGGAATTGGTAAGAGAAATGGACTGGGGCGATACATTTAGCATTAAAGACTTAAGTATTACATCCTGCCCTACCAGGCATTTTTCGGGTCGTGGCATAACACATCGTAACGAAACACTTTGGGCATCCTTTGTTATCAAAGGCCCAAAACATAATATCTATTTCGGCGCAGACTCCGGCTGGTCTCCTGATTTTGAGAAGATAGGTGAAGCTTATGGTCCATTCGATCTTACCATACTGGAGATAGGTGCCTATGGCAAATACTGGCCGGACATTCACATGGGGCCCGATAACGCTTCGAACGCTCATTTAGCACTAAAAGGAAAAGTGCTGATGCCAATCCATTGGGCTACATTTAACCTTGCCCTGCATGCCTGGTATGAGCCTGCTGAGTTGTTGGAGAAATTTGCTGAGCAAAAGAACATTGAACTCTTTTTACCTGAACCCGGCCAACCGACGGAGGTAAGTACGTTCAACTCTAAATGGTGGAAGCGGTTTATGAGCAACAACGGTTAAGTAAGATAGCTTAAACTAAAAAGGCCTCTCGATATAGAGAAAGCCTTTGATTGCACAAGATTTAGGAGGTTATTTCTTTCGACCAAATTGGCCGTGATTGTCATTTAAGCATTTAAACGATAACGTTGTAACAAATATAAAAATAAGTCACCACTTAGTGACATTATTTAACATATCTTTTTTGCCAGAAAATATACACTTTAGCAAACGTATTGTTTATGCATACGTTGTAATTAAAAAGGAGAATAACCAATGGCAAACTTTAATGATATCATCGCATCAGAAAAACCGGTACTTGTAGATTTTTCGGCGGAGTGGTGCGGCCCTTGCAAGATGATGCCACCTATTTTGAAACAAGTAAAAGATGCATTAGGCGATAAGGTGACCATTATCAAAATAGATATCGATAAAAACCCCGCGGCAGCCAATGCCTATCACGTACAAAGTGTACCTACTTTGATGGTGTTTCAAAAAGGCCAAACTAAATGGCGCCAAAGCGGTGTAATGCAGGCAGGGCAACTGCAGCAGGTGCTTAGCCAATATATATAGTTTTATAAATAGCTAAGCCACCACTGCCGATGGGTTTTCTTATATTTTGAAAACCACTTGCACGGGTAGTAAAGTATTAATATAACACCTAACCAAAACATATAAACAACACCGAGGCTAAAGCCTAACCCAGGTGGCGTAAACAGGAAAGGGTCATTAGGCGTAATGATCTGCGATGTTTTAAACCCTTGCAAAAAGAACACGATAACGGTGATAATACGTATGAGGTAAAAGTGCAGGATATAATAGAAAAATGGCACACTGCCATAAGTTTTAAAGAATCCTGAAACCTTCCCGGAAACATTGTCCGTAAGCGCCAACACTAACAACCCTACTGATAGGGTTAGGCAACAGTACATCAACGATGGCGGATATTTACTTATATTAAGGAAAGATATTACTGTGAATACCGTATTTTTCTGTACTGACCAGGGCGCAGGATCGCCATATCCGTTTACTATCCTTAATACGATGAACAATGCAAACAAAGAGGCCGAGCTAACAAGCAAAAAACGCTTTCGGTTTGCCGGATTGTAACCGTTTTTGTAAAGCGTTCCAAATAAATATCCAAGGAACATCACCCCTGTCCAAGGCAGTATTGCGTACAGGTCAAATACGATATGGGTTTTATCTAAGAAGAATAGGGTTCCTCTGGCGGTAAAAAATACTTTTAATAACACTTCTTCGGTGGTGTTGGGTGCCACCGTCATTGTAGTGATTATATCATGTCCTACAATCAGCAGTATTCCTAAAGCGCCTATAACCCGTACCGGAAGCCAGATCAATAAACCCAACAATATCATGCTGATACCGATAACCCATATCACCTGCAAGGCAAAGCTATTAAATAGCGGGTTAAGCGAAAAAGCAAACGATATCAATACAAGTTCTACGAAAACAAGCCATATCCCGCGCTTTATCAAAAAGCTGATCAATTCGCTTTTGCTACGACGAGTGCTTACCAGGTAAACCGATACGCCGCTTAAGAAAACAAATATAGGCGCACAAAAATGGGTGATAAACCTGGTAAAGAAAAGGAAGGGCGTAGTGGTTTTTAGGTTGGTAGGATCGGAAAAGGCACCGCCCTGATGCAGAAAATCACGGACATGGTCTAACGCCATTATTAGCATGATAACGCCGCGCAGAATATCAATGGATTGGATACGCTGCTTTACAGGTAAAGTACTGGTCATTGCTTTCAGGATTTAGTTGCCTGAAAATAAATAATTTATTTGGTTTCGGCAACCGGGGCCTCCTGCCTGTCGGCCGGTTTGCGCAGGTAATAATAAGCCAATACATACAGGCACGGCAAGCCCAACAGGAACCCGCCTACTACATCTGTAAACCAGTGAGCTCCGAGATAAATCCGAGATATCGGTATGGTGAAGATTAAAAATGTACTCACAACAATTACCGGATACCTAATCCATTTGGGCACTTTCTCCAACTGGAGCATCAGCAAGATTAAAAAACCAAAGAATACCACGTAGAATAGCACATGCCCGCTGGGGAAACTCTGCTGCGCAGTTTTCTTTACAATACGCACGAGTGTGTCAGATGGTCGCGGCCTGTTCACAATGGCCTTAACAATGGTGCTCACCAATCCGCTTAAACTGGTGAGCAACACAAAGCCCGCCGCTTTTTTATACTTAAATAAAAATAATATTAAAGCCGTACCCAACACCATTATCACAGACTCGGGCATGTAACCAGGTGTGCTAATGGCATACATTAAGCCATCGATCGTTTCGTTCTGATGCTCCTGGATGTCACGTGAGAACCGTAAATCGATCGAAAGATCAGGGTAGATGTGCACTACCACCGATAAGGCCACAAAACCGACAGTGATCAATAAAAGTACAAAAAGTAAAATGCGCTGCCGGCGTTGGTTCATGCGTTTATATCAGGTCTTTAAAATGTTTATAGTTAGATCTGATGGTATCCACCACCTCATCAGTACGGCCATTCAACATGAGTTTGGTCATGGATAATGCCATACCCTTTACCTGGCTTAATTCTATCTTAGGCGGCATTGCTAGAGCTGCAGGATCGGTCATGATATTGATCACTGCCGGGCCGTTGTACAGGAATGCTTCACGAAGTTCATGCTTGGCTTCATCAGGATCATTAATAGTGATGCCTCGAATACCCATGGCTTTTGCCACCATGGCAAAGTCAGGGTTATGCATATCGGTTTGCCAGTCCGGTAAGCCAGCCACCTGCATCTCCAATTTAACCATACCTAACGAACGATTGTTAAACACGACAATCTTAATAGGCAGGTTATACTGCGTTATAGTAGCAAGGTCGCCCAACAGCATTGAAAGGCCGCCATCGCCGCACAGCGCAACCACCTGCCTGTTAGGGAAAGCCAATGCTGCACCAATAGCCTGCGGCATTGCGTTAGCCATTGAGCCGTGATTGAACGAGCCTATCATTTTGCGCTTACCGGTAGCATTAATGTAACGTGATCCCCACACGCATGACATGCCAGTATCTACCGTGAATATGGCATCAGTAGCTGCTATCTCATCCAGCAGACTGGCAATATACTCGGGATGGATATTATCCTTTCGGCCTTTATCCTCCACATATATCTTCATGTTCTTCTTCACATCTCCATAAAACTCCATTTGCTCTTTAACAAAACTATCGTCTTCGTTTTGTTTAACAAGTGGCAGTAATGCGGTAAGCGTATCCTTGATATCACCATTTAACCCAACATCTACCTTAGCCCTGCGGCCAATGCGTTCTGGTTTGATATCTACCTGCACTATTTTGCAATCGGTAGGCATAAAAGGTGTATAAGGAAAATCTGTACCCAACAAAACCAGCAATTCGCTCTGGTGCATGGCGTGGTAAGCAGATGGTAAACCTAATAGTCCGGTCATCCCAACTTCGTAAGGGTTATCATACTGAATTTCCATTTTTGAACGGAAGGAGTAAGCAACCGGGGCATGCAACCTTTTGGATAAAGCAACAATCTCGTCATGAGCTTCGCCGGCGCCAATACCGCAGAAAATGGTGATCTTTTTATAGCTGTTCAGCAGTTCGGCGAGTTTCTGTATATCTTCATCAGATGGGCGTATTACCGGGACAGGATTATAATTCACTGTTGATGATGTAATCTCCTCGGTGTCCATACTGGTAACATCGCCCGGCAGGCCAACCACTGCAACACCCTTACGGTGCAGGGCAGCCTGTATGGCCGACTGCATCATCCTTGGGAACTGCTTGGGTGTAGTAGCAACCTGATTGTAATGGCTACAATCATCAAACAATTTAATAGTATTGGTTTCCTGGAAATATTCGGTACCATATTCAAAACTGGCAACGGTTGATGCAATGGCGATAACCGGCGCTTCAGACCGGTGGGCATCGTATAAGCCATTTATCAAATGCACGTGCCCCGGGCCGCTGCTGCCTGCACAACAGGCAAGGTTACCGGTAAGCTGTGCCTCAGCACCGGCTGCGTATGCACCGGCCTCCTCATGGCGAACATGTATCCACTGGATGCTGCCTTCTCTGCGAACAGCATCATTCACCTCATTCAAACTATCGCCGGTTACGGCGTATATACGTTTGATACCCGCGTTCACCAACATCTCTACCAGTTGATCTGCAACATTTGCCATATTCTTAGATTTGATATAGTACAAACCTAATATAGCCGCAGGGGTTTTAAATATTATGAAAAGCAGTATATGAAGAGATGCTCGATTAAAACAAAAAAGCCCTGATGAAAATTCACCAGGGCTTTTTAACTTAAAGAAGTAATATCAATTACTCGCCTTTTTCAGCGTTCTCTTCTTTGTCAGATGCTTTAGGAGCTTCCGCTTCAGGGGCTTCCTCAACTGCCGGAGCAGCTTCGGCTACAGGCGCAGTTTCAACTGCAGTTTCTTCGGTTGCAGCAGGTGCAGCCTCAGTAGTTGCGGCAGCAGCTTTACCTTTACCAGAACCACCACGACGACGTGATTTTTTCTCGGTTTTGGCAGCTACGTCTTTACCGTAAACAGTGTTATAGTCAACCAGCTCGATGATCGCCATTTCAGCGTTGTCACCCAAACGGTTTTCTAACTTAACGATACGAGTGTAACCACCCGGGCGGTTAGCAATTTTCTCAGCAATTTCACGGAACAGGATGTTCACAGTGTCTTTGTCTTGTAAATAGCTAAACACTGTACGGCGAGAGTGGGTAGTATCGTTTTTTGATTTTGTTAACAAAGGCTCAACATACACACGTAAAGCTTTCGCTTTAGCTAAAGTAGTGGTGATACGTTTGTGCAGGATAAGTGATGACGCCATGTTAGACATCATTGCTTTGCGGTGGCTGTCGGTGCGGCCTAAGTGGTTAACTTTTTTTCCGTGTCTCATTTTTTTGTTGTTTGTGGCACGTGCATACCGTTGGGCGGCGGGTTATCGTCAAGCCCTCGGAATTACGCGTTGTTAGTGACTGGTTAATTAATGATCAGAGATTAGTCACTGTATCCTCTTTGATCTGTTATAAAAAAAATTGGTGATTAAAGACGAGACTAAATCTCTTTTCTCTAATCACCAATCTCTATTACTCTTCGTCTAACTTAAATTTAGACAGGTTCATGCCAAAAGATAAGCCTTTTGATTTAACCAGGTCCTGGATCTCAGTTAATGATTTTTTACCGAAGTTTCTGAATTTCAACATATCAGCAACGTCGTAAGAAACTAAGTCTGCAAGGCTGCGGATATCAGCAGCTTTTAAGCAGTTAAGCGCACGTACTGAAAGATCAAGGTCAACCAATTCGGTTTTAAGGATCTTACGCATGTGCAGGATCTCCTCATCAACTTCTTTGGTTTCTTCTTTAGCCTGCGCTTCAAGCATCATATTCTCATCAGAGAACAGCATAAAGTGCTGGATAAGGATCTTAGCAGCTTGTTTCAATGCATCCTCAGGGTGGATTGAACCATCTGTAGAAATATCCAGGATAAGTTTCTCGTAGTCGGTTTTTTGTTCTACACGATAGTTCTCTAAAGTGTATTTAACGTTTTTGATAGGCGTAAAGATAGAATCAATAGCTATCACACCTACTGCTGCATCAGGGTTTTTGTTCTCTTCGTTTGAGATGTAACCGCGGCCTTTAGCAACAGTTAATTCAACCTCAAGCGTTACTGATGAATCCATGTTGCAAACAACAAGATCAGGGTTCAAAACAGTAAAGTTATTTGAGAATTTAGTGATGTCACCTGCAGTAAAGGCATCCTGACCATTAATGATCACAAATACCTTCTCATTATCGCCAGAATCACCTGTTTTCTTGAAACGAACTTGTTTCAGGTTCAGGATGATCTCGGTTACGTCTTCAACAACACCTTTGATGGTTGAAAACTCATGCGTTACACCTGAAATACGTACAGATGTAATAGCATAACCTTCTAATGAAGAAAGTAAGATACGACGCAGAGCATTACCAATGGTTACACCGAAGCCTGGTTCTAACGGGCGAAATTCAAATGTGCCGTCAAAATCGTTCGATTTCTGCATGATAACCTTGTCTGGTTTTTGAAATGCTAAAATTGCCATTTATATCTTGGGTTTATGTTACTACTTGGGTTGGATTTAACCACGAAAATGATTGACAGAATATGCCAATCATTCTCCTGGAAAATATCGTTATTATTTTGAATATAACTCGACGATAAGGTTCTCTTTGATGTTCTCAGGAATCTCATCACGGTTTGGATAGTTAAGGAATTTACCTGATAATTCGGCAGCATCCCACTCTAACCAGCTATATCTGTTGATCTTGCGGCCTGCTACTGAAGTAGTGATAGCTTCAAGAGATTTTGATTTTTCGCGTACAGCAATAATATCGCCCGGCTTAACCTGGTAAGAAGCAATGTTTACTACATTACCGTTAACAGTAATGTGTTTGTGGCCTACCAACTGGCGTGCGCCAGAACGTGTAGGAGCGATACCTAAACGGTAAACAGCGTTATCTAAACGTGCTTCTAAGAACTTTAACAAGTTCTCACCGGTAATACCTTCTTTAGCAGATGCAGTGTGGAATAAGTTTTCGAACTGACGCTCCAATACACCATAAGTGTATTTCACTTTTTGTTTTTCCATTAACTGTACTGCGTACTCAGATTGCTTGCCTCTTCTTTTTGAAGCGCCGTGCATACCTGGGCCATAGTTTTTTCTTTCTAACGCCTTATCCGGACCGAAGATTGGTTCACGGAAACGACGAGCGATCTTTGATTTTGGGCCTGTATATCTTGCCATTGTATGTGTGTTTTAAAGTATCAAACAGCCCGCAGCTGTTGAATCTTAGCTTTAAAAATTAGTGAATTAAACTCTTCTGCGTTTTGATGGACGGCAACCGTTGTGCGGAAGCGGGGTGATGTCCTTAATGGTAGTTACCTCGATACCGGTTGTTTGTAAGGTACGGATAGCAGACTCGCGACCTGAACCTGGGCCTTTAACAAACACCTCAACTTTACGTAAACCCAAGTCATAAGCAACTTTACCGCAATCTGCAGCAGCCTGACCGGCAGCGTAAGGAGTGTTCTTTTTAGAACCTTTGAAACCCATTTTACCAGCTGATGACCAAGAAATAGCCTGGCCGTTTTTGTTGGTAAGGGTGATGATGATGTTGTTAAAAGTAGCGTTGATATGCGCTTCGCCAACAGGCTCGATAACAACGATACGCTTTTTGGTAACTTTTTTAGTTTTAGCCATTTTCTTAATTATTGATCTGATGAATTACTGAATTATCGAATAACTCGGACTCATCAGTCTTTTCGTTTAATTATATTCCTAATGATCAGAGAGTAAGGAACTAATCTCTACTCTCCAATCACTAATCACTTATTATTTAGTAGCTTTTTTCTTGTTAGCAACTGTCTTACGTTTACCTTTACGGGTACGTGAGTTGTTTTTAGTACGCTGACCACGTAGAGGTAAACCTTTACGGTGACGGGTACCACGGTAGCAACCTATATCCATTAAACGTTTGATGTTCAATTGAACTTCTGAACGTAAAGCACCTTCAACTTTTACCTGATCGTTAATGATAGTACGGATAGCAGTAAGTTGATCATCAGACCAATCTTGAACTTTAGTATTGAAATCAATACCTGCCTGGGTTAAAATGTTTTGGGCTGTTGTACGGCCGATACCGTAAATGTAGGTTAAGCCTATCTCGCCTCTTTTGTTCTTTGGTAAATCAATACCTGAGATCCTTGCCATATTTCTAATTTGTGTTTTGAGTGAACAACCGAACGGCGGCTACCGTTGTACGGACTTGTTCCAATTTGTTTTTAATTACCCCTGACGCTGTTTGAACTTAGGATTCTTTTTGTTGATAACATAAAGTTTCCCGTTACGGCGGATGATCTTGCAATCAGCGCTGCGTTTTTTAATGGATGCTCTAACTTTCATCTCGTTGCTTATTTATATCTATAGGTTATTCTACCCTTTGTTAAATCGTATGGGCTCATCTCCAGTTTTACTCTGTCGCCAGGTAAAATTTTGATGTAGTGCATACGCATTTTACCGGATATGTGCGCAATAATCTCGTGGCCGTTTTCAAGTTCAACTCTAAACATCGCATTAGATAATGCTTCGCGAATTGTACCGTCTTGCTCAATCGAGGATTGTTTTGCCATATTTTATTGATTATTACTTGTTTATCCGCCCACCAAAGTGGGACGCAAAATTAATAAAAATTTTTGATTATTTATTTTTTTCTTCCAAAACTTTTTCGATATATGAAAAGGTTGAAAGAACATCAGCCTGGCCCTTTTTTACAGCCACCGTATGCTCATAATGTGCTGATGGTTTTTTATCAACGGTTGATACCGTCCAGCCATCGCTCCAGAACTTAACACCAGCGCGGCCAGCGTTTATCATTGGTTCAATAGCGATCACCATGCCTTCTTCCAGTTTAATACCAGCGCCGCGCTTGCCATAATTAGGTACTTCGGGCTTTTCGTGCAGATGTGTACCAACACCATGGCCCACCAGTTCTTTAACTACACCAAAGCCATGGTTCTCTGCATGCTCCTGCACCGCAAAACCAATATCGCCTACACGCATTCCTGTGGTCGCCTTTTCAATACCTTTGTAAAGGCATTCTTTGGTAACACGTAAAAGTGTAGCGGTAGCTTCAGGTATATCGCCGATAGGAAAGGTATATGCCGAGTCGCCATAATACTTATTCAGCACCACACCGCAATCAACAGATACTACATCGCCTTCAACAAGTGCATGTTTGCTTGGAAAACCATGCACTACCTGGTCGTTAAGCGAAATACATAAAGAGAAAGGAAAGCCGTTGTAATTGAGAAAAGCCGGTACACCGCCATTGTCACGTATACACGTTTCGGCCAATGTGTTCAGCTCTAAAGTAGTAACACCCGGGGCAATAACCTTAGCTATCTCCCCGAGTGTTTTAGAAACAAGTAAAGAACTTTCTCTTATGAGTTCTATCTCTTCGATAGACTTATAATGAATCTTTGACATGTATTATATTAAATAACAGGCGGCGTTGCACCAGAAGCAGCAGGAACGGCAGTGCGTCCTTTGATCCTGCCTGTTTTCATCAAACCATCGTAATGGCGCATCAACAGGTGGCTTTCAATCTGCTGTAAGGTATCTAATACTACACCAACCAAAATGATCAATGAAGTACCGCCGAAAAATCTTGCAAAAATGCTGCTCACCCCTATCATGCTTGCAAGTGCCGGTATAATGGCAACAATAGCAAGGAAGATAGAACCCGGCAAAGTGATCTTTGAGATAACATCATCAATGAAGCTGGTAGTTGGGTTACCCGGTGCAACACCTGGTATAAAGCCACCATTCTTCTTCATGTCATCAGACATTTGCTTAGGGTTAATGGTAATAGCAGTATAAAAGTAAGTGAACAGGATGATCAGTATCGCAAATACCAAGTTATGCTCCCAAGAGTTGTAGTTTGATAAAGCGATAAGGATACCGTTTGAAGCTGCGTTAGGGAAAAACTGTGCAACCGTAGCTGGTATAAACATTAATGCCTGGGCAAAAATGATAGGCATAACACCCGCAGCATTTACCTTTAAAGGTATGTACTGGCGAACACCACCATACTGTTTGTTACCTACAATACGCTTAGCGTACTGTACCGCAATTTTGCGGGTACCTTGTACTATAAGGATTGTAAACATAATTACACCTAACAAAGCAACAATCTCTACAATGAAGGTAATTAAACCACCTGCACCAGTAGTACGGTTGTTAAACTCTGTAACAAACGCACCAGGTAACTGGGCAATAATACCCACCATTATAATTAATGATATACCATTACCAATACCTTTATCAGTGATCTTCTCACCCAGCCACATTACAAACAGGGTACCTGCAGTTAAAACGCAAGTATTTAGTATAGTAAAGTACGGGTTTGAAATAAGCATAGCATCAGCACTTACCTGTGATTTCAGGTACCCGATAGCTTGTAAGCCTGTGATAAGGATAGTTAGATAACGTGTCCACTGGTTGATCTTGTTACGACCGCTTTCACCTTCTTTTTGTAACTTAATAAAGTAAGGTACCGCAATACCTAACAATTGCACCACGATAGAAGCCGAGATGTAAGGCATAACACCCAATGCAAAAATAGAGGAACGTGAAAACGAACCTCCTGCAAACATGTTAAGCAAGCCTACAAGGCCTTCTTTGTTTTGTGATGAGTTAAGCGATGCCGCGTTTACACCCGGCAACACTATAAATGAACCAACACGATAGATCAAGAGAAATAAGAGTGTGTTTGTTATACGCACTCTTAGATCCTCAATTTTCCAGATATTGGATAATGTGGTGAAAAATTTCTTCATTGAAATTACAACTTAACGATGGTACCACCTGCTGCTTCAATTGCTTTTTGAGCAGTAGCAGTAAATGCATGTGCCTTAACTTCCAATTTGGCTTTTAACTCACCACGACCTAAGATTTTAATTACGTCGTTACGTGAAACCAAACCATGTTGTTTTAGCGTATCAAAATCAACTGAAGATAATGAGAATTTTTCAGTTAATGATTGCAACACGTCAAGATTTACACCAACATACTCTACACGGTTAGGGTTTTTAAAACCTACCTTAGGTACGCGGCGTTGTAATGGCATCTGGCCACCTTCAAAACCCACCTTGGTAGATGTGCCTGAACGTGAACCGGCACCTTTATGACCACGGGTTGATGTACCGCCACGGCCAGAACCGGTACCACGGCCAATTCTTTTCCTATTTTTAGTAGAACCTTCTGCAGGTTTCAGATTACTTAAATTCATGATATTAGATATTTTCTACGGCTACCAGGTGGTTAACTTTTCTAACCATACCTATTATAGCTGCAGTAGCTTCAACTTCCACACTGTGGTTAATTCTCTTAAGGCCTAAGGCCTCAACGGTTTTCTTTTGGCGCTCGCTTCTGTCGATAACGCTTTTTATTTGTGTTATTTTAATTTTCGACATAACTGATTATCCGTTAAATACTTTACCTAAACTAATACCGCGTTGTTGTGCTACGGTGTGTGCATCGCGCAGTTGAGCCAATGCAGATACTGTTGCTTTAACCACGTTGTGCGGGTTTGATGAACCTTTTGATTTTGCAAGTACGTTGTGTACACCTGCAGATTCTAATACCGCACGCATCGCACCACCAGCAATTACACCGGTACCGTTAGCAGCTGGTTTAATATATACAAAACCACCGCTGAATTTACCGATCTGATCATGAGGGATAGTGTTGTTGATGATAGGAACTTTTACCAGGTTCTTTTTAGCATCATCAATACCCTTAGCAATAGCTTCAGTTACCTCTTTAGCTTTACCCAAGCCGTAACCTACAACACCGTTCTCATCACCTACTACCACAATGGCAGAGAAGCTGAAAGTACGGCCACCTTTGGTTACTTTGGCAACACGCTGTATGCTTACCAAGCGGTCTTTCAATTCGATCTCGCTTGATTTTACTCTTTTTATGTTGATTGTTGACATTTCTCTTTCTTATTAAAAGTTTAAACCACCTTCACGTGCACCTTCAGCCAGTGATTTTATACGGCCGTGGTACAGGTAACCATTTCTGTCAAACACTACATCCGTAATACCGGCAGCTTTAGCTTTCTCAGCTACAAGTTTACCTACAGCTACTGATTGGTCTGATTTAGTACCGTTGGCTGAAAACTCTTTTGATTGAGATGAAGCCGATACTAAAGTTTTACCTGTTACATCGTCAATAATTTGTGCATAGATGCCTTTGTTGCTTCTGAATACAGATAAACGTGGGCGGGCTGCTGAACCAGAAAGACGCTTTCTGATACCTTTTTTAATTCTGTCTCTTCTTGATAATTTCATGACGATTATTTTTTAGATGCTGATTTACCTGCTTTTCTTCTCAATATTTCGCCAGCAAACTTGATACCTTTACCTTTGTAAGGCTCTGGCTTACGTAACGAGCGGATCTTCGCAGCTACTTGGCCAATCAATTGTTTGTCAATAGATTCCAGGATGATGGTTGGGTTTTTACCCTTCTCAGCAGTGGTTGAAACTTTAATTTCTTTTGGTAACTCAAATACATAGTGGTGAGAGAAACCCAACACTAAGTCTAAGGTATTGCCTTGGTTGGTAGCGCGGTAACCCACACCCACTAACTCTTGCGTTACTGTATAACCGTTAGTTACACCTATTACCATGTTATTTAAAAGCGCGCGGTATAAACCGTGTAACGCTTTGTGACGCTTTTGGTCTGAAGGGCGTTTAACCAATAACTGGCTGCCTTCTTGCTCGATAGTGATATCTCTATCAATTGCCTGTTGCAACTCGCCTTTAGGGCCTTTAACCGTTACTACGTTATCATCAGATACGCTAACCGTTACGCCACTTGCAAGTGCTATAGGTGCTTTTCCTACTCTTGACATTTTCTAATTTCCTCCTATTAATATACGTAGCATAAAACTTCGCCACCCACGTTTTGCTGACGTGCTTCTTTATCGGTCATAACACCTTTAGAAGTTGATAGGATAGCGATACCTAAACCATTTAATACACGTGGCATGGTGTCCATACCTGCGTATTTTCTCAAACCTGGTTTACTGATACGGTTAATGCTGCGGATAGCAGGAACTTTAGTTATCGGGTGGTATTTTAACGCCACTTTAATGGTTCCTTGCGGGCCATTTTCCTCAAACTTGTAGTTAGCAATGTAACCTTTTTCGAAAAGCACTTTAGTGATTTCCTTTTTCAGATTTGATGCAGGAATTTCAACAACCCGGTGGTTGGCTTTAATAGCATTCCTTACTCTTGTAAGATAATCTGCGATTGGATCTGTATTCATTATTGTTGTTTATGGTAGTGGTTTCCTGCAGGTAACATCCCTGCCGACCTTCTACCGGTTAATTCGTAAAAATTTGGAGCCGCAAAATTACAAAAAAATTCAAAACATACGAATGTATATTTTGAATGCATTTGCGTGTCCTATCTTAGTTAAAAGGTGAAAAGTTAAAGGTAAAAGGATTGTTTCATCCTTTGGCCTTTCACCTCTCACCTTTAAGCTTATATTACCAGCTTGCTTTCTTAACTCCCGGTATTTTACCAGCTAATGCCATTTCGCGGAATGTAACACGCGAAATACCAAACTGGCGCATATAACCACGAGGGCGGCCGGTTAATTTGCAACGGTTGTGCAGTTTTACCGGAGAAGCTGCTTTAGGCAATTTGTCTAATGCTTCGTAATCACCAGCTTCTTTTAACGCTGCTCTTTTTTCAGCAAATTTTGCTACTAATTTGGCACGTTTTACTTCACGAGCCTTTACGCCTTCTTTAGCCATTGCTATTTTGATTTTTAAATGGTAATCCAAATTGTTTAAGTAACTCCAATGCTTCGACGTCGTTGGTAGCAGAGGTTACAAAAGTGATATCCATACCCTGGATCTTGTTGATCTTGTCAATGTTGATCTCAGGGAAGATGATCTGCTCTGTAATACCTAAAGTATAGTTACCGCGGCCATCAAACCCTTTATCGTTGATGCCTTTAAAGTCACGGATACGTGGCAGGGCAACAGCAATTAAACGGTCCAAAAACTCATACATTGTGTTATCACGTAAAGTAACGCGTACACCAATTGGCATACCTTTACGTAATTTAAAGTTAGAGATATCCTTTTTTGATCTTGAAGCAACTGCCTGCTGACCAGTGATGGTAGTTAACTCAGTGATGGTGTTCTCGATAAGTTTTTTATCTGTAGAAGCACCGCCAACACCCTGGTTAATGGCAATTTTCTGCAATTTAGGAACCTGCATTACGCTTTTGTACTGAAACTTATCTTTCAGCGCAGTGCGGATCTCTTCTTTATACTTTGATTTTAATCTTGGTGTGTAAGTCATTACTTAATTTCCTCCCCTGATTTTTTTGATACCCTTACTAATTTGCCGGCATCGTTTGTTTTACGGCCAACGCGGGTTGGTTTACCTGTTTTAGGCTCAACCAGCGCCAGGTTCGAAATGTGTATAGCAGCTTCCTGCTTTACAATCCCACCGTTAGGGTTGGCTGCATTTGGTTTAGTGTGTTTTGAAATCATGTTCACACCTTCAACCACTGCCCTGTTTTTGTCTATGATAACTTCAGTTACCTTACCTTGTGAGCCTTTAGCATCACCGGCAATAACCTGTACCAAATCACCTTTACGGATCTTTAATTTGGCTGGCTTTGTGTTCTTTTTGCTTTCCATATTACAATACCTCCGGTGCTAATGATACAATTTTCATAAACTGTTTCTCACGCAGTTCTCTTGCAACTGGGCCAAAGATACGTGTACCTCTTGGCTCATCCTGGTTGTTTAACAAAACTGCTGCGTTATCGTCAAAGCGGATGTAAGAACCATCTTTCCTGCGTATCTCTTTCTTGGTTCTAACTACTACGGCTTTAGATACAGTACCTTTTTTAACGTTACCTGATGGTAAAGCGCTTTTTACGGTAACCACTATCTTATCGCCAATAGAGGCATATCTTTTACCGGTACCACCTAATACGCGGATAACTAAAACTTCTTTAGCGCCGCTGTTATCAGCTACATTTAATCTTGATTCCTGTTGTACCATGTTATTTAGCCCTCTCTATAATTTGAACTAACCTCCAGTTTTTGTTTTTGCTCAACGGGCGGGTTTCCATAATCAATACGGTATCGCCAATACCACAGGTATTTGTTTCGTCATGAGCCATAAATTTGGTAGTTTTCTTTACGAATTTACCATAGATAGGGTGTTTCACCTTACGTTCTACGGCAACAACAATAGATTTTTCCATCTTATTGCTAACTACAAGGCCGGTACGTGTTTTTCTTAAATTTCTTTCCATTTTTTCCGACGCTTAAAATTAATTTTTAGCAGTGGCTGCTGCCGCTTTGCGTTTTGTTAATTCAGTAGTTAAACGAGCAATGTCTTTACGTACTTTAGTGATACGTGAAGGATTCTCGATAGCTGAAACCGCATGAGCGAATTTAAGCTTGGTAAGAGTTTGTTTCTCTTCGCCCAGTTTCGCTGCCAATTCTTCGGTTGAAAGCTCTATAATTTCTGAGTTCTTCATTTTTTTAAATTAGTTGTTGTAATGTTTAAAAGTTCAAATGTTTTAGTGTTACCTAATGGCGGCTGCAATCAACTCTTTACAACCTTTAACATTTACAACTTTTCAACCTACTGTTTACGCTTCTACGTAGTCTCTACGTGTTACAAATCTGGTTTGCACCGGTAATTTTTGTGCTGCAAGGCGTAGCGCCTCTTTAGCAATTTCCAAAGGCACACCTTCGGCTTCAAAAATCATGCGGCCCGGGCGTACAACGGCAACCCAATATTCAGGTGCACCCTTACCTTTACCCATACGTACCTCTGCTGGTTTTTTGGTTACAGGTTTATCAGGGAAAATCCTGATCCAAACCTGGCCTTCACGTTTCATGTAACGTGTAACAGCAATACGTGCAGCCTCGATCTGACGGCTGGTGATCCATGCCGCTTCGAGTGATTTTATACCGAAAGATCCGAATGAAAGTTCAGCACCACGGGTGGCTAAACCTTTCATCCTGCCTTTTTGCATCTTTCTGAACTTAGTTCTTTTTGGCTGTAGCATTTTGTTAAGCTTTTATATCCTCACGGATATACATTCTACTTTTGTTAATGAAATTATCTCCTTGGACCACCCGGGCGATTGCCGCCTTGTCCACCGCGGTTGTTACCACCCTGGCCACCGCCTCTGCGGTCGCCGCCTGGTTTACGGTCGCCACCTCTGCGTTCGCCGCCTCTTTCGCCACCACGAGCATTGTCGCGGCCACCAAAGCCTGCTGCGCCTTCAGGGCGTCCACCTTTACCACTTGGGTTGCTTGTACTTCCGATATTCGGAGACAAGTCGCGTTTTCCGTATACCTCGCCTTTGCAGATCCATACTTTAACACCTATTTTACCGTAGGTAGTTAATGCTTCTGCCAAAGCGTAATCAATATCAGCGCGGAAGGTATGTAACGGAATCCTTCCTTCTTTATATTGTTCGGTACGGGCCATCTCAGCACCACCTAAGCGGCCTGATGTCATCACTTTAATCCCCTCAGCACCCATTCTCATGGTTGAAGCAATTGTAGTTTTCATGGCACGACGGAAAGAGATACGTGCTTCAAGTTGTTTAGCTACACCTTCGGCAACTAACTGAGCATCAAGCTCAGGGCGTTTGATCTCGAAGATGTTGATCTGAACATCTTTTTTTGTTAATTTCTTTAACTCTTCTTTGATCTTGTCAACCTCCTGGCCACCTTTACCTATCACAATACCCGGACGGGCAGTGTGTATAGTTACAGTAATACGTTTTAAAGTACGTTCGATAACTACTTTAGAAACGCCGCCTTTGTTGATACGGGCTGATAAGTATTTGCGGATTTTTTCGTCTTCAACTAATTTATCGGAGTAGTTATTTCCACCGAACCAATTAGAATCCCAACCACGGATAATGCCTAACCTGTTACCTATTGGATGTGCTTTTTGTCCCATCTTAAATTAGTTGTTATCGTTTTTACTATCCACTGTAAGCGTTACGTGGTTAGAGCGTTTACGGATACGGAAACCTCTGCCTTGTGGTGCAGGGCGCAATCTTTTTAATTGACGGCCACCGCCTACTGATACTTCTTTTACATAAAGGGTAGTATCTTCTAAACGTACACCTTCGTTTTTAGCTTCCCAGTTTTTGATAGCTGATAACAAAAGTTTCTCTACGCGTATTGCAGCTTCCTTGTTAGTAAATTTTAAGATGCTTAAAGCTTTGTTAACTTCTACACCACGAACCAGGTCAACAACCAGGCGCATTTTACGTGGCGAGGTTGGGCAGTCCTGTAACTTTGCAACAGAAGCGCCACCTGTTTGAGCTTTAGCAGCTTCTTTTTGTTGCCTGATCAGAACAGACTTTTTGATTTTTGTTGTTGCTTCCATTGCGTGTTATTTTTTCTTTTCTGCGTGACCACGGAATGTACGGGTTGGGGCAAACTCTCCCAGCTTGTGACCCACCATGTTTTCTGTTACATACACAGGTATAAATTTGTTACCGTTGTGTACTGCGAATGTATGACCAACGAAATCAGGAGAAATCATGCTACGACGTGACCATGTTTTTACAACCGATTTTTTATTTGATTCATTTAACACCAACACTTTTTTGTCGAGGTTATGATCAATATAAGGCCCTTTTTTAATTGAACGTGCCATTGTTATTTCTTCCTTCTTTCAATGATGTAACGATCTGATCCTTTTTTCTTATCGCGGGTTTTGTAGCCTTTAGCTAATAAACCTTTGCGTGAGCGTGGGTGACCACCTGATGCACGGCCTTCACCACCACCCATAGGGTGATCTACCGGGTTCATAGCAACACCACGAACGCGAGGACGACGACCTAACCAACGTTTACGTCCGGCTTTACCTAACACTGCGTTAGCTTTTTCACCGTTTGACACGGTACCGATAGTTGCCAAACAAGTTGACAAGATCATACGTGTTTCGCCTGAAGGCAATTTGATGATAGCGTATTTGCCATCACGTGCTGACAACTGTGCGTAAGTACCTGCACTGCGTGCAATAGTACCACCCTGACCAGGGTTAAGCTCAATGTTGTGAATGATAGAACCTAATGGGATGTTCTTTAAAGGCATGGTGTTACCAACCTCTGGTGCAGAACCTTCGCCAGATACTACTGTCATACCAACTGTTAAGCCTTCTGGTGCAATCATGTAACGTTTCTCGCCATCAGCGTAGTGTAGCAATGCTATACGTGCTGAGCGATTTGGATCGTACTCAATAGTTGCAACTTTTGCAGGGATATCAAACTTGTTACGTTTGAAATCAATTAACCTATATGCTTGTTTATGGCCACCACCCAGGTAGCGCATAGTCATTTTACCGCTATGGTTACGGCCGCCTGATCTTTTGTTGTTTGCAACAACCAAAGATTTTTCAGGAACGTTTGTTGTAATATCTGAGTTAGATACATCAATCCTGAAGCGGGTACCCGGTGTAACCGGTCTAAATCTCTTTACTGCCATGTCTTATTATATATTGCTGTAAAAATCAATTGTTTCACCATCCTTCAGTGTAATGATGGCTTTTTTGTAAGTGGCAGAGCGGCCTTGTACTGCACCTGCTTTTGTGTTGCGGGTTTTCAGTTTGCCTACATATTTCATTGTGTTAACTGCTGTAATGTTAACACCATACATAGTTTCAATTGCGCTCTTGATCTGAATTTTGTTAGCTCTGTGATCAACTTTGAATGCATAACGGTTAAGCTTCTCAGTTAATTGAGTTACCTTTTCAGTAAGTAGTGGTTTCTTTAAAATTTCCATAATTACTTAGCGAATGCTTCCTCCAAAGTTTTTACAGAACCGGTTGTTAACAAAAGTTTGCCTGCGTTTAACACATCATAAGTGTTTAACTGATCGGCAGTAACAACCTTTGCTCTTTTCAGGTTTCTGCTTGATAAATACACATTGTTATTTGCAGCAGGCAATACCAATAAAGTTTTCTCATTGGTAAGGTTAAGGTCCTCTACCAGTTTAACATAGTTTTTAGTTTTAACAGAGTCAAAATTAAAATCTTCCAAAACCACGATATTGCTATCCTGTGCTTTGTAAGTTAAAGCTGATTTACGTGCTAATGCTTTAAGTTTTTTGTTCAATTTAAAGCTATAATCACGCGGTTGCGGGCCAAATACACGGCCACCACCGTTAAATAGAGGTGATTTGATGCTACCTGCACGTGCACCACCTGTACCTTTTTGTTTATGTAATTTGCGGGTACTACCTGCAATTTCATTACGTTGTTTTGCTTTGTGCGTACCCTGGCGCTGGTTTGCTAAGAACTGCTTTACATCTAAGTAAATAGCATGATCGTTTGGCTCAACACCGAATACGGACTCAGGAAGCTGCACCTTGGCACCTGTTTCTTTACCTGATACGTTTAATACGTTAACTTCCATCTTACTTATCCACTATAACGAATGAACCTTTAGCTCCAGGTATGGAACCTTTAACTACTATTAGGTTTTGCTCAGCAAAAACTTTAACTACTTGTAAGTTTTGTACTTTAACACGAGCGTTACCGGTTTGGCCGGCCATGCGCATACCTTTAAATACGCGTGATGGCCATGATGACGCACCCAGTGAACCCGGAGCGCGTAAACGGTTGTGCTGACCGTGTGTTTGCATACCTACACCACCGAAACCGTGGCGTTTTACAACACCCTGGAAACCTTTACCTTTTGAAGTACCAACTACATCAACAAAATCACCTGCTGAAAAAATCTCAACGGTAACAGTGTCACCAAGAGCTTTTTCATCTTCGAATGTTTTAAATTCAACAAGTTTGCGTTTTGGAGTAGTGCCGGCTTTTTCAAAATGGCCTTTAAGGGGAGCAGAGGTGTTCTTCTCTTTTTTCTCGCCGTACGCTAATTGTACAGCGGCGTAACCGTCTGTTTCTACAGATTTTACCTGGGTTACTACGCAAGGGCCAGCTTCGATCACAGTACAAGAAATATTCTTGCCTGTTTCGTCGAAAATGCTGGTCATTCCTACTTTTTTACCAATAATTCCTGACATTTTATTTATTTTATTTGTGCCCATCGAAGCAGTAGGGCTTCGTTCAAGGCAAATTTGTCCCTCTTAAGGGACGGCAAAGATAGAAATTTTGTATTAACTGTCAAATAGTTACTGAATTATTTTTCAATATTTATTTGATTGATCATCAGCGTAAAATAAACAACGGAAGCAGGTACCCACTTGCGGTTATTTGATCACACTTCGTAGCACATAAATAAGGTTAAAAATTATTTATCATGACCTCCGTTAAACGTAGCCTGCAAATAATTGCGCAGCACTTCCACACATTTCCCAAGGCTGTAAAACCATTGGGACTTATTTTTAAAAGCCGTTTGGAAAAACTAAATAACTTAGTATTTTCATCCACTTAAAAATTAATCATGAAAAAATTATTACTTATCCTTATTCTCTTCATCCCTTTCACCGTATCAGCTCAAAAATTACTTAAACCCACGGTAGATAAGTTGACAGGCGACACCATTTGGTCAACATCTAAAGAAAAACTTTACATGCACGGTAACTACCTGACCGGGCAAGGCGAAGCAGTTGTGTGCTTTTTAAAATCAACTAAGGGTGCAAAAGGTCTTGTGCTCAATATTCAGTCAACTAACCAAGCTAAGTTTCCTGTATTTGTCAAAGAAGGCAAAGCGAATTTTAAACTTGCTGATGGAAGCATAGTAACGCTAACATGCGTATCTGACGATTATTCAATATCCGGCAGCACGGTAGCTATTGCAGGCAGTTCCTTTGGTTTGTTTGGACTTTCTCCGGCAGATATAGAAAAACTATCTACACAAAACATAACTTTTATTAGATTAGAAACAACCGCCGGTAACTTTGATTGTGATATTAAAACTAAAAATGCCGAGATGTTTAAAAAGCAGTTTGCTGTTTTGGGTAACCACTAAGTTTTTGAAGCGCATAACAAAAAAGGCCAAGAGCTTTTTTTGTTATGCTAACTTTGCATCAGCCGCTTAATCAGTTCAGCGCTTTGCCTGTTTCCCTCCTCCAGCCTGCCGGTAAAAAAAGATTGCACATCATTAAAGTGCTTCTTGTAACCTTCCATGTCCCCATAGCCAATTATGGAGCTCCATTCACGCACAGCCGAGTGAAATTCCAAGTCATCACCACGAATGGTTTTATCGTATAATGCAGTTTCGATGGATTCTTCCAGCAGATCCTCGTTCTTAAACAAGTATTCCGCAATACCCAGTCTTAAACGGAATGGCGGCGTTTGGCAGATGAGGTTATCGTAAGGGTTTACGCCCAAGTGATACCAGGCATCAACCATGCTTAATATACTAAGGTGTGAGTTTGGCTTTTGCTTGTGCGAATTATCTGAAAGGGAAAACTCGCGCATCACGGCATCATTTAACATGATGGGCTTACGGCTCTCGTGGAATACAAAATCACGAGCTTTGTAAAGGCGCTGCCTAAATTCGGCCTCTTCCTCTTTTATCATCAGCTTAAATAGCTCAGATTCTGACATGGCATATTGCCTTACCTGTTGTTTAGCGTACGGGTTAAGCAGCGCCAATCCCGCGTAGACGTGCGCTTTGTAACTGAAGATCCGCAGCGTGGTCAGTATCTTTACATTATCGATACCGCCCACATACGAAGCATTCTCCCAGGGGAAAAAACCTGCCGATTTCCATGCTGTACCCATACTTTCGAAGCCTACGTGGGTAACTGCTTGCGTATCGGCGACTATCTGGTCGTGCTCATGGTAGTCTTTCATTTCAACCACATCGCTACCCACGGCGTTGAAAAGGGCCAGCATATCTTCATAACCGGTCTTATCGGTACGATGAGGTATCAGGATCAGTTTCTGCCCTTTGGGTTCAAACCCGGCACCGTGCATGGCGTGGAAGGTTATAATCTGAGCATCTGCAGGCAGGTATTTCTCAAAAACCGTGATCTCCGGGTGTTTAACAGAAGTTTGCCCCGCTACAATGGCGCCATATTTGGTGGCCGGGCCATACTCGGCAACTACCTGTGCCAGCTTATCGGCCTCTACGGAATAGATGATGAGGTCGCTTATACGTGCAACGTCCTTTCCGTTATCCATTAAAGTAATGCCGAGAGGATTCAACTCGTCTTCCAACTTTTCACGGTTAGCAGGCATATCACATCCTACTACCTTGTATCCGGCTGCGGCAAAAGCTTTAGCGTATAGTTTACCCATATCGCCCAAACCTATCATTCCTATCTGCATAGCATAACTTTGAGAGGGCTAATATAATGCTTTGCATTTATCATCCCTTAATTGTGCATCATTCGCCAATGATGAGGTATTTTATTGGTCGCAGATAACAGAAACTTTAAATTAAATTTTTACGTTTGAAAATAATAGATCATATCCCCAAATCAAATTTTAAAAGATGAAGCTTTCTAACTTGCGTATATTACTGTTATTGACCCTGATATTTAACCTTGGCATTGCCGCGCATGCACAGGATACTACCAAAAAGGCCAATGCTGTTGCAAAGCCAAATCCGTATAAAAGACCAGCAACTACTGCCCAAACTCCTGTTGCATCGCCAGTAAGTACAACGCCGCAGCCGCAAAAACCGGTAGATAAAAGCCTTCATGGCCAGTATGCTTATCTTTTAACCAAAATATACAACTACCAGCAGCCACTTGTAGGTGCATTGGTAAAAAACTATAACGATACACTTAAGGCAGCCCGCAAGCAATTGAAGGATGCACAGGAAACTGTAACAGCGCAGGCTAAAACCATTGATACGCTAAAAAGATCATCAAGTAATAAAGACCAATCATTAGCGGCATCGCAGGCCAAAGTGAATGAGGTAAGCCTTTTGGGCATACCTATTGAAAAAGATACTTACAACCTGATCATGTGGGGCTTGGTAATTGTGTTTGGTGCCATTGCTGCCATTGTGATAGCCCGATCTGGCGCGCATAGCCGCGAAGCTAAATATCGGGTTAAGCTTTATAACGAGCTGGACGAAGAATATAAAAATTACAAAGCCAAAGCAAACGAAAAGGAAAAGAAACTTGCCCGCGAGCTGCAAACTGAGCGCAATAAGCTGGATGAATTAACCGGTAAAGGGTAAGACAAAGCCAAGCCCCAGCCCCCTAAAGGGGAGCAAAACATGGATGGTTTATCAAACAATAACAATTCCCCCTTCAGGGGGTTAGGGGGCGCTGCCTACCTTTTCGGCTGGAACCCTCAAAAATTTGAATGGGCTGATATTGATAAGGATATTGCCCGCTTAACCACAGGCCAAAAAGTTGAAGATAGCTGGAGCGTAGCCAGCTACAAAAGCATTAAGCCGGTCGACCGTGCCTATGTGGTACGTGTAGGTGTTGAACCTAAAGGTATATTTGCATCCGGTTATGTGTCTTCAGAGCCATTCCTGGCATCGCACAAGGGGCGCACTTATCACCGCATCAATATTGAGTTTGATGTTTTGCTGAATCCTGATAAAGAACCTATATTAAACTTAAACATCTTAAAGACCGGCGCGCTTGCCGATCAGAACTGGACGCCGCAGGCATCAGGCATATCCATCCGCCCGCAACTGGTAGAGGAATTAGAAGGTGTTTGGTTAGATTTCCTTGGCGAACACCCTAAGTTCGGGGTTATGTAAAGAAACGTCGCAATCAGCCCCTTAACTTGTCGTTTTTGCACATTGGCTTGTTTAAGTTAACACCCTACCTTTGAGTAAACTAAATCAGGTAACTCATGGCAACTCAAATCTTTTTAAACCTTCCGGTTAATGACCTTAACAAATCAATAGAATTCTTTGGCAAGCTTGGCTATACCTTCAATCCAAAATTTACCGATGAGAAGGCTACTTGCATGATCATCAGCGACACCATCTACGTAATGTTATTGACCCGCACGTTCTTCCAGACCTTTACCGAGAAACGCATTATAGATGCACACAAGGAGGTAGAATGCTCGATATGTATTTCATTAGAAAGCAAAGAAGCGGTTGATGAAATGGTTGCCAAAGCAGAAGCGGCTGGCGGCAAGATCCCAAACCCTGCAACAGACTACGGCTTTATGTACCAACACAGCGTAGCCGACCTCGACGGCCACCACTGGGAATTTATGTGGATGGACCCGAATGGCATGCCTGAGCAGCAATAAATACATTTGTCATGCTGAACACGTGAAGCATCTTTCCTCGTTCTCGCAAAATAGTCAGATTCTTCCCTGTCGTTAAGAATGATAAAGTAGGTTAACAAAAAAGCCATCAGTTATTCAACTGATGGCTTTTATATTCAGATCTTCCGGTACTATCACACTTTGATCTCAACTTCAACACCGCTTGGCAATTCAAGCTTCATCAAAGCATCTACAGTTTTTGAGTTAGAGCTGTAGATATCCAATAAACGCTTGTAAGAACATAGTTGGAATTGCTCGCGAGCTTTTTTGTTTACGTGTGGTGAACGTAATACAGTAAAGATTTTCTTTTCGGTTGGTAACGGAAGTGGTCCGCTAACTACAGCGCCTGTTGGCTTTACTGTTTTTACGATCTTCTCAGCTGATTTATCAACCAAGTTGTAATCGTACGATTTTAATTTGATCCTGATTCTTTGGCTCATTTCGTTTGTTTTTAGTAACCATCCCTAAGAGCTATTTATTAGGAACGATCGGTTATTTATTAAAAGTTGATTGGCAACTAATCTTTAATCACCAATCAACTAATCTCTATATTATTCTACAGAAACTTGTTTGCGGCCTTTTGATTTAGCCACAACCTCGTCCTGTACGTTACGTGGAGCTGGTTCGTAGTGGTCAAACTCCATGGTTGAAGTTGCACGGCCTGAAGTGATAGTACGTAATTGAGTTACGTAACCAAACATCTCAGAAAGTGGCACCATTGCTTTGATAACCTGTGATCCGTTACGGGTATCCATACCTTGCAGCTGGCCACGACGACGGTTCATGTCACCGATAACATCACCCATGTTTTCTTCAGGGGTAAGGATCTCGATCTTCATAATAGGCTCTAACAATACCGGTTTTGCTTTTGGTAAAGCTTCGCGGAATGCTGAACGACCAGCAATCTCAAATGACAATGCATCTGAATCGACCGCGTGGAACGAACCATCGATCAAACGAACTTTTAAGCTGGTAAGCGGGTAACCTGCCAATACACCATTGTCCATGGCTGATTTAAAGCCTTTTTCAACAGATGGGATAAACTCGCGAGGGATTGAACCACCCACAATTTCGTTAACAAATTGTAAGCCTTCTTTCTCGTCATCAGCAGGTGAAATAACAACCTGGATGTCAGCAAATTTACCGCGACCACCAGTTTGTTTCTTGTATGTTTCACGGTGTTGTACAGTACCTGTGATAGCCTCTTTGTAAGCTACTTGCGGAGCACCCTGGTTAACCTCTACCTTAAACTCGCGTTTAAGACGGTCCATCAGGATATCTAAGTGAAGCTCACCCATACCAGAGATAACTGTTTGACCAGTATCTTCATCAGTTTGTACGCGGAATGTTGGATCCTCTTCAGCTAATTTACCTAAAGCCATACCCAACTTATCAACATCGGCCTGAGTTTTAGGCTCGATTGCCAAACCGATAACCGGCTCAGGGAACACCATTGACTCAAGAACCAATTGGTTTTTCTCATCACAAAGAGTATCACCTGTTTTGATATCCTTGAAACCTACTACCGCAGCAATATCACCAGCACCTACGTTAGGGATAGGGTTTTGCTTGTTAGCGTGCATTTGGAATATACGGGAGATACGCTCTTTTGACTCTGAACGCATATTGTACACGTATGAACCGGCATCAAGATTACCAGAGTAAACGCGGATAAAGCATAAACGACCTACAAATGGGTCGGTAGCAATTTTAAACGCTAAAGCGGCAAATGGCTCTTTAACATCCGGTTTAACCAATATTTCTGCACCAGTATCAGGGTTAGTACCAACAACACCCTTAGAATCCAAAGGTGAAGGCATTAACTCCATCACGTAATCAAGCATGGTTTGTACACCTTTGTTTTTGAAAGATGAACCACAAGTCATCGGAACGATCTTACCAGCCAAAGTAGCCTGGCGTAACGCGTCTAATACTTCACGCTCAGTGATAGTGGTTGGATCATCAAAGAATTTCTCCATTAATGAATCATCAAACTCAGCTACCGCTTCTAATAATTTCTCTCTCCACTCAGTTGCCTCATCTATCATATCGTCAGGGATAGGCACTTCAGTAAAGGTCATACCTTTATCGTGCTCATTCCAAACAATACCACGGAAGTTGATCAGGTCAACCACGCCTTTAAACTGGTCTTCGGCACCGATTGGCAATTGCAAAGGGATAGCAACGCTGCCCAGCATTTCTTTAACTTGTTTTACAACGTTAAGGAAATCGGCACCGCTACGGTCCATTTTGTTAACAAAACCAATACGTGGTACGTTGTAGTTGTTAGCCAAACGCCAGTTAGTTTCTGACTGTGGCTCAACACCATCAACCGCACTAAATAAGAACACCAAACCATCTAATACACGCAGCGAGCGGTTCACCTCTACGGTGAAATCCACGTGGCCCGGCGTATCAATGATGTTCATGTGATAGTTATGGTTACGGTATTTCCAGTTTACAGTAGTAGCTGCAGATGTAATGGTAATACCACGCTCCTGCTCTTGCGCCATCCAGTCCATTGTAGCTGCACCTTCGTGCACCTCGCCAATTTTGTGGCTAACACCGGCGTAGTATAATATACGCTCTGTAGTAGTGGTTTTACCCGCATCAATGTGAGCGGCAATACCAATATTTCTTGTGTATTTAAGATCTCTTGACATGTCTTTTTTTTAAATGAGTGAATGAGTGATAGAGTGAATTTGCGAATAAGCAATTTACTGATTAGGTTATTGTTACCTTTTCAATAAATCACTCATTCAATCATTCACTAATTCATTCATTAGAATCTAAAGTGTGAGAACGCTTTGTTAGCCTCAGCCATTTTGTGCGTATCTTCTTTCTTCTTAACAGCAGCACCCTCGCCTTTAGCAGCAGAGATGATCTCGCCGGCAAGTTTCTCCATCATGGTTTTTTCGCCACGTTTGCGTGCATAGCTAATTAACCATTTCATACCTAAAGCGATTTTACGCTCCGGACGAACCTCGGTAGGAACCTGGAAGTTAGCACCACCTACACGGCGGCTTTTAACCTCTACAGCAGGCATAACGTTGTTAAGCGCCTTTTTCCAGGTATCTAAACCGCTTTCGCTGGTTTTTTTCTCAACTATGTCAACTGCATTATAAAATATAGCGTATGCGGTAGATTTTTTACCATCATACATCATGTTGTTTACAAACCTTGTAACCAAAGTATCGTTAAATCTTGGGTCAGGAAGGATAATTCTCTTTTTTGGTTTTGACTTTCTCATTGTATTCTATCCTCCTTAATTATTTCTTTTTACCTTTTGCAGGGGCTGCAGCAGCTTGTCCTGGTTTAGGGCGTTTAGTTCCGTATTTAGAACGACGCTGGTTACGGCCTGCTACACCAGATGTATCTAATGCACCACGGATAATGTGGTAACGTACACCAGGTAAGTCTTTAACACGACCACCACGGATCAAAACAATTGAGTGTTCTTGTAAGTTGTGGCCTTCACCAGGGATGTAGGCGTTAACTTCTTTACCATTTGTAAGGCGCACACGTGCAACTTTACGCATTGCTGAGTTTGGTTTTTTAGGGGTAGTGGTATACACGCGTGTGCACACTCCTCTTCGCTGTGGACAGCTGTCCAACGCCGGAGACTTACTCTTGTCTTCCAGAGCTACTCTACCTTTTCTAACTAATTGCTGAATAGTAGGCATTCTTTGCTTTTTGTTTTTACAGTTTTATCCTTATTTTAAGGACTGCAAAGGTAGGCACTATTTTTTGATTTTCAAGCGCTTGAGTAAAAAAGTTTTTGATTGGTAAGGAGCGGGATACGGGAGCGGGAGCGGGATACACTTTAATTCCCCTCCTGAGAGGGATTAGGGACGTGTTATGAAAACGATAAGTAAAGCAATGCCACTGCTACTATCGACCGCCAGCCCCGCTTTGCGCTCATACGGCACAGGCCTTAAGCGCGGGGCCGGTATCCGCTGCAATCGGGTTTAGGGTCGCTTCGACCAACGCGTCATTACGAGAAACGAAGCAATCCCCTACTTACAGAGCCGCTTGTCCTAAAGAGATTACCTCGTTCCTCACAATTGACGCGGGTATTAATACCGCTACCCTGTCAGCAAAAAAGCTTCGGGCGAAAGCGGGCAGAACAATAGCGGCCTTGTGCGTTGGCAAGGGCATAGCAATACTTGCCAGAGGAGATGGCCATTAGTGAACGAAGTGGCGGCAAGATTTTGCAGCCCGTGGTTCTGCCCGCTTGCAGGGCAATGGCTTGTGCGGCAACGAAGCCTATTTGCTGACTTGATCTTTTACTTCTTTTGTATCAAGACAAAAGAAGTAGCCTCTGCGGCAATGAGCAGACTGACACTAATCAAAGCAATAACTTAACCCAAGCCCACTGTTGTTGATGACAACACCAACAACGGCCGGCTACTTGCAGACGGTATAATGTTTTAGTACTGACAAAACCACGTCATTCACAAACCACTGATTATCAATAATTAAGAAAACATTGACAGAATAATGTCAGTCGCAAAAAATTGAATATTAGGCGTTCACGAGTGTTCACGGTGTTCATGCGCGTGAACGTGAACACCCAACATTCCGCATGGATTCGAAAAATTTTAAAATATTTTTTTGCTATTTAATCTAAAATTATACTTTTGCCACCCCAACGCGAAAGTAGCTCAGTTGGTAGAGCACGACCTTGCCAAGGTCGGGGTCGCGAGTTCGAATCTCGTCTTTCGCTCAAAAGCCTTCCCAAACCCTGAAGGCTTTTTCGTTTTCAGCTATTTGAGAGTATATTTAAACTCAAAACTTTAGCAACATGAAAACCGACCTTTACACCAAAACCGTCCTTACTATTATTGCAGTTGTGCTAACAGCCAACTTGTTTAAAGCCACTATTACACCAGCCTTAGCTGATTCAAAAAAATTTGTAACCCTGCCTGTGAACCCCGACGGCAGCATCAACGTAAATATCAATAAGGTTGCCTCCCCTATGGAAGTTAAAATAACCGATGTCGATCGCAGCGCATTTTACTACGTAATGCCTATTCCTGTTAAGGTTACACAATAATTTAATTTTTAATAACGGGCTAACCGAACAGATACCTGTGAATAAAGAAAAGCTTAATGGAAAATGGACATTGCGCAGTTTAATCATCAACAAAAAAACCGCCCTTTTGGGGCGGTTTTCATATATAATTAAATCTTCCTATTTAAGCGGCGGGAATTTCGCACCGTCAAATATACTACTTTGTGCGGCCATCTTTTCAACCGCCTGCCAAGTACGTGGAGCATCGGCGGATAGGTTGGTAAATTTATCCTTGCCTATTAGGATGTCGTCTTCAATACGCACACCAATGTTCCACCATTTCTTATCACATTTGCTGCCTGCCGGGATGTAAATACCCGGTTCAATCGTGATGATCATGCCTGCTTCCAAATTACCAGCGTAGGGCCCTTTATCATGCACATCTAAACCAACATGGTGCGATACACCGTGCGGGTAATAGGTACGCAGTTCTTTAGCATCATTGATGATCCCTAACTTGATCAAACCGGCTGCTAACACCTCACCTGTTTTTTTCTCCAGATCGCTGTATTTAATCCCGGCTTTGCACATATTGATAACCTGTTCCTGTGCATCATAAACAACCTGGTAAATTGCTTTTTGCTCCTCGGTAAATTTGCCTGTTGGTGGTACTGTACGGGTAACATCGGCAGAATAGCCATGGTACTCAGATCCTACATCTAATAACACCATTTGGTTGTTTAAAACGGTCTCATTGTTTTCTTCGTAGTGCAAAATGCAGGCATTAGCACCTACGCCTACTATCGGCGGATAGCCTTCATCCTCTGCACCATACTTTTTGTGTACATACAGCAATATACCTTCCAGTTCGCGCTCGCTCATGCTCGGCTTAATGGCTTTCATCACTTCTGCATGCGCAATGGCCGATAGCTGTGCGCTTTTGCTCATCAGGACAATTTCTTCGGGCTGTTTAATCCCGCGAAGCGCATTAGTATATTCTGTAAAAACATTTGATGCACCGTATTTTGCCTGTAATTTTGCTTTTATACCCTCAAGCGCAACAGAATCCATCCCTACAGAAATTTGTTGCATCAAGGGTTCGTTTTTGTGAGCGTCATCCTGCATCCGCGGCTTCATGTATTTTACTATCTGCTCAAGGTTGTGTGTATTGGAATAAGACATTACCACCTTAACATCGGTCATTAAACCTTTATCAATGTCTTTTACACCTGCTTTGGCTTTAAATAAAGTTATCATTCCCTGCAACGCGCCACCTGCAGCCTCGGGCAGGTTGTCATAAACAACGGTTGTGAACTTTTTAAGATCAACCGGCATCTTCCTAAATTCGTTGCTGTTGTACACACGCTTAAATCCCAGTTGGCTTTTGGCGCCATCAACACCCAAACGGCGGCCCGTCCACTGTTCTTGCTGTGGGTCGCGTTTGCGCACATACAGTATCTCATTAAAGGCTGTATCACCGGTTCCCTGCAGGTCTTTAAAAACCAACAAAGCAGCATCGGGCTCCTTGTAGCCCGAGAAGTAATACAGATCTGGATTTGCGTGATAAACGTAATTTACATCGTTAGAGAACACGCGCTCGGGATATGCGAAGATCACCGCTACCGAATTAGCAGGCATTAATTTGCGTAAGGCATCGCGCCTGCCGGCATGAAATTCCTTGGATAAATAATCTTTGGGGATGTTGTTCTGCGCCACGCTTTGCTGGCCAAATACTGCAGCTACCGATAAGGCTAAAATTGCCTTGCTTAATACTTTCATGTTAATTGCTATTGGTTTAGTAAAACACGGCGTTAAGTTAGGATAAATTGTTTAAATAGATAAGCCGTTAAAGTAGCTTGAATTAACAATGGCTTATCTCAATTTAGGGTTACGATATATTCCGTTACATCGCTGGCTAAAGCAGATAAAAAAATCTCGCGTTCGGGTTGGATGTCCTCCACATTAGGTGGCAATTGATCCATGTAGCTAAAATGACCTGCATTTTCGTCCAAAATAAACCTCACTTCGTGCTTCTCTTCAAGCATATTCTTAAACAAAATTGTTCTTTCGGGCGGTGTGACAGTATCCTTAGCACCCGTTCGTAGATATACCCCAGTGTTTAACGTGTTTAATGCTCCCGGATGCAAATAGAAATCTACAGCCGGCGCAAGAAGCACCAACCCATTAAATTGGCTCTTGAAATTAGTCTCAACAAGATCTCCTGAAAAGGTCATCGCTTTTACCCCCGCCAGTGCAAGCAACAACGTTGCCCCGATAGAATGCCCGATGCCTATAATAGGTATTGCTGCAGGTGTGAGATACTTAGTCAAGACAATTTCAAGCTTACGAATGCGCGAATCAAGTTGTTCCTTTGTAGGTGTGTGCCCCGGTATCAAGTCAAAATGCGGGGCTATAACTGTACATCCTTGGTCGGCAATAGCGCCAAGTAACGGAAGATGCCTCGCTGGGCTGCCTCCGCGCCCCGCTGCAAAAACCACTAACGATTTTGGTTTGGTTGCTTCTAAAACGGTAATTGAAAACTTTACGCCCTGGTGTTGCAGCTGCACCGTGCTTTCAGAAAAATTCATCAATAAATATTTTGCCGGTAAAAATAAGCTTTAACTTTATTGCATGCGGATATCTTTAAAAACATGCTATCCAATGCATAACCGTTACAAAAAGATGCATTTAACTACCTGATAAACAAGGCAACAAATTTTGCGCACTATCGAACAACCGGTGTTCGATTACGAACAATTTTTGTATTTATAAATCTCGCAATTAACTTGTAATCAAATATTTACTTGTTTGGCACATTATTGCATTGGTACTTAAAGCAAGCTTGTTTGCAACGTACCTATTAAACTTTATTTATCATGATAAAGAATTACCTGAAAATTGCCTGGCGCAATCTTATCAAAAATAAAACGCACACGTTTATTAACGTTGCCGGCCTATCGGTTGGCATGGCGGTAGCCATACTTATAGGTCTTTGGGTGTATGATGAAGTATCATACGACAAATACTTCAAAAATCATGACCGCATTGTACGTGTAATGCAAAACCAGACGATCAACGGTGAGGTACTCACCAGCAACTCTATGCCTATACCTTTAGGTACGATGCTGCGAGATGAGTACAAGAGCGATTTTAAATATGTTTCGCTATCAAGCTGGACCTTCTCCCTCGGTATATCGTATGGCGAACAAAAGCTGGTAACCCATGGCAACTACATGCAGCCAGAAGCGCCCGATATGTTGAGCCTAAAAATGATCAAGGGCAGCCGGGATAACCTGAAAGAACCTACCTCTATCCTTATCTCCCAAAAACTGGCAAAAGCCCTGTTTGGTAACACCGACCCTATGGACAAGGTAGTACGCATAAACAACCAGTACGACCACAAGGTAACCGGTGTTTACGAAGACTTACCTGCAAATACCACCTTCAGCGATATGGAGCTGATAGCACCATGGGATAGATACGTTGCTTCGCAACCATGGTTAAAAAGGGCTTCAACCCGCTGGGGCAATAACTCGTTCCAGATTTTTGCACAGTTGCAGCCGGGGGTCGATATCAAAAAAGTTTCGGCACGCATCAAAGACCTGAAGCTTAAGAACATCATTTTGCAGGGCGATGATGTTGGTGCGGCATTTAAGCCGACCGTTTTTCTGTACCCTATGGACAAATGGCATTTATATAGCGAGTTTAAAAATGGCGTAAATACAGGCGGTGGCATCCAATTCGTTGTCATGTTTGGTATTATCGGTGCGTTTGTATTACTGCTGGCCTGTATCAATTTCATGAACCTAAGCACTGCCCGTTCAGAAAAACGTGCTAAAGAGGTAGGCATTCGCAAAACCGTAGGTTCATTGCGTGCGCAATTGGTAGCCCAGTTCTTCAGCGAATCGTTATTGGTAGCGGCATTTGCCTTTGCGGTAAGCATATTATTGGTGGTGCTGGCATTGCCCTGGTTTAACCAGGTTGCCAACAAAACCATGTCGGTACTTTGGGATAAACCGCTGTTTTGGGTAACTGGCATAGGCTTTACTTTACTCACTGGTATTATAGCAGGTAGCTATCCTGCATTTTACTTATCATCTTTCCAACCGGTTAAAGTGCTAAAGGGAACCTTTAAAGCCGGCAAGCTTGCCGCGTTGCCGCGTAAGATGCTGGTGGTGTTGCAGTTCACCGTTTCGGTAACACTTATTATTGGCACCATTGTGGTGTTTCTGCAGGTACAGCATACCAAGAACAGGCCGGTTGGCTACAACCGTACCGGTCTGTTACAGGCCGATATGCGTACTGATGCCATACACAAAAGCTTTGCCGCCGTAAGGAACGACCTGATACAAACCGGTACCGTGATAGACGCGGCAGAATCCGGCAGTCCGTTAACAGCCGTTTGGTCAAACAACAGCGGTATGCAGTGGCGCGGAAAAGCGCCGGGCCAGCAGGATGATTTTGGTACTATACCCGTAAGTCCAACTTTTGGCAGAACCGCAGGCTGGAAAATTATCCAGGGACGTGATTTTAACGAAAATTACAAATCAGACTCTACTGCCATTATTATCAACGAGGCTACCGCTAAATTCTTGGGTTTCAAAAATCCGATAGGAGAAATTGTAAAATGGGATACTGAATTTAAAATCATCGGCGTTGTTAAGGATCTGGTGATGACATCTCCTTACGAACCCGTTAAGACCACCATTTTTGGTATGTCTAAAGAGAAAGGCGATGTATTGAATATTAGGCTGAACCCTAAAGTCGGCACGCATGAAGCATTGGCAAAGATAGAGGCCGTAATTAAAAAGTACGACCCGGCCAGTCCGTTTGATTACAAATTTACTGATGAAGAATATGCCAAAAAATTTGCTACTGAAGAACGCGTAGGTAAACTGGCCGGTTTCTTTACCATATTGGCTATATTTATAAGCTGCCTTGGCTTATTTGGCATGGCATCTTTTATGGCAGAACAGCGCACCAAAGAAATTGGCGTTCGCAAGGTATTAGGTGCATCTGTATTTACATTATGGCGCTTAATGTCTGTTGATTTTGTGGTACTGATAACCATTTCCTTAATGCTGGCCATACCAACGGCCTACTATTTTATGCAAGGCTGGCTACAGGATTATAAATACCGAACGGATCTATCATGGTGGATATTTGCTGCAACAGCCGTGGGAGCGTTGGCAATTACCTTACTTACTGTAAGCTATCAGAGCATTAAAGCCGCTATGATAAACCCGGTGAAAAGTTTAAAAACGGATTAGTTGGGTCATTGGGTCATTGGGTCATTGGGTCATTGGGTCATTGGGTCATTGGGTCATTGGGTCATTGGGTCATTAAAAGTATTTCACTATCACCTTTTGTTTTATACATTTGGATAGAAAACTTCTCTTTCTGGCTTTATATTTTGGTGCAAGTAATTGCTTTGCGCAGGTTAAACCCAAAGCTTCAGACTTTACTGTGGTAAACCGTCAGCTCAACATTAAAGACGATGGCACCGTGCAGGTGAACGGCGTAGATAACGCCGGCTTTGTATGGCTTAATAATCGCCGGTTTACATACGGCACTATTGAGTTTGATGTAAAAGGCAACGATAAATTACAGGGCAGTTTTGTAGGTGTGGCCTTCCATGGTTTAAACGATAGTACTTATGAATCAATCTATTTCCGTCCGTTTAATTTTAAGGCTGATGACGCTATAAGGCGAAGCCATGGTGTACAATACATTGCCCCTCCGCTGTTTGATTGGCCAATACTGCGCGAGAAATATCCCAACAAATACGAGTTAGCTGTAACGCCGGCACCAGACCCTAATGGCTGGTTCCACGCCAAAATAGATGTAATGGCGGATAAGGTAAGCGTGTATGTAAATAATTCCGCTACGCCCGCTCTTGTAATTACTCCGCTCACTCATACCGGTGGTACAAAAATTGCCTATTGGGTAGGCTTCGGCTCCCCTGGCGACTGGAAGAACCTTAAAATAACCGACAAGAAATAACTCATTAAAAAAGCCCGATGCATTGCACCGGGCTTTTATATTATGTATTACAAAATTACTGATCTCTGATCACTAATCTCCAATCACTAACTAACAGTATTGCTCAAACGCGTCGATCAGGTTATCGGCGATCATTTGTGCAGGGCGGCCTTCTATCTGATGGCGCTCTATAATGTGTACCAATTTACCATCTTTAAACAAAGCCATTGATGGCGATGATGGTGGATAAGGCAACATCAGGTTACGGGCTGCATCAACAGCTTCGCGCTCCATGCCGGCAAATACGGTTACCAATTTATCCGGATGTTTTGCATTGGCAGCAGCCATACGTGCAGCAGGGCGTGCGTTAGCAGCGGCACAACCACAAACCGAATTCACCATTACAAAAGTGGTACCTTCGCTTTTAATAGCAGCATTAACCTGCTCTGCATCTTTCAATTCTTCAAAACCAACGCGGGTTAATTCTTCGCGCATTGGCGCAACTAAATATTCTGGGTACATCATAATTTTTACTTCGCTAATATTCAGTGCAAAAGTACCAAATTCAAAATAAAAACAACCCGTAATCAGAATAAACCGTATTAATTGACGTTTCGGTTATAAAATATTGAAAGATGGATGGTGAGGGTAAGTGTGGTATATTTTTTTGCCGGTATTACTATATTGCAATCTGTAGTTTTTAACCCTAATAAAACTATTGAATTAAACTTAAAACAGAACATTTAGGTATGGGATTTCTTTTTAACAGAAATGAGGCCCAGCCACGCATTGTACAGGTTAAGGCCAAGCATGTAAATTCGCTAAAATTTACCGTAGCCGCTGTACTTATTGTGGTAATGGTGCTCATGACAGCGATCATTCGCTTAAGCACGCAAACAGAACAGCAACGCCATGAGAACAGCAGGTTGCAATCGCAAATAGCTACATTACAAGGTGAAATTGACAAGACTGAGCAGAACGCTCTGCTTGAAACGGCACAAAAAGACGGCCAGCGAAGTAAAGCGGTATCATACTTGGCAGATATACAGTCAAAGCTAAAACGCATTAACGAGTATATGAGCAAACGCGGCTTGCGCAACATCGCCTTCCGCAAACTTAATATCGACGAGAAGCCTAAAAGCGAGACCAAACTGTACGCTGATTTTAACAATTACCTTGACAGGCTGGTTAATACCATAGCCTATACTCCTATGGGTTACCCGCGTCTAAGTTCGTTCACATCATTTTTTGGCTCACGCGGCAACCCCTTTGATTTTGGTGGGAGCGAGTTTCATCCGGGTATCGATTTTAGCGGGCATAAAGGCGACCCTGTAAAATGTACGGCCAGCGGCAGGGTTATTTTTGCAGGCAGGGCCGGTGGCTATGGTAACTGTGTAAAGATCCGCCATAATAACAATATCGAGACCTGGTACGGGCATCTTTCAAAGATAAACGTAAAAGAAGGCCAAAGAGTTGATGTTGGTCAGCTGATAGGCAAGGTAGGATCAACAGGCCGTTCAACCGGGCCGCACCTGCATTATGAGATCCGCAAGAACGGACAGCCGGTTAATCCTAAACAATATTTGAGCTTGAATTTGTAGTTTAGAGATTAGTTACCGGAGGTTGGAGATTAGTTGAAACTCCTGATATATAAGGGCGATGATTAATTCATCGCCTTTTTTATTAATGATCTTCACATGGAAGTAATATCTCTTGGTATCTATTATTACAATCATCAATCACTAACCGACCACTTTCGCCTTTCGCCTCAATTACTTACCTTTGCAACAAAAAATTAAACACTATGTCATCAGTAGAGACCGCTTACACCAAGCATTGGGTAAAAGATATTGAGCTGGCCGATTGGGGTCGCAAAGAAATTGAACTGGCTGAGGCAGAAATGCCGGGCTTAATGGCTCTTCGTGCCGAGTATGGCGCAAGCAAGCCGCTGGCTGGTGCACGCATCGCCGGCTGTTTACACATGACCATCCAAACCGCTGTTTTGATCGAAACTTTGATCGAGCTTGGCGCTGAGGTTACCTGGTCGTCTTGTAACATCTTCTCAACGCAGGACCATGCTGCTGCTGCTATTGCAGCTGCGGGCACTTCGGTTTATGCTAAAAAAGGCATGAATGCTGAAGAGTTTGACTGGTGTATTGAGCAAACTTTATTCTTTGGCGAAGATCGCAAGCCATTGAATATGATCTTGGATGATGGTGGCGACTTAACCAATATGGTTTTGGATAAATATCCTGAGCTGATTGCTAACATTAAAGGCCTTTCTGAAGAAACCACTACCGGTGTTCACCGCTTGTACGAGCGTATGAAGAACGGTACTTTGCCAATGCCTGCTATCAACATCAACGACTCTGTTACCAAATCAAAGTTTGATAATAAATACGGTTGCCGCGAGTCGCTGGTAGACGCTATCCGCCGCGCTACCGACGTAATGATGGCCGGTAAAGTTGGTGTGGTTTGTGGTTACGGCGACGTAGGTAAAGGTTCTGCAGATTCATTGCGTAATGCAGGTGTACGTGTTATTGTTACCGAAATTGACCCTATCTGTGCTTTACAAGCTGCAATGGAAGGTTTTGAAGTGAAAAAACTTTCTACCGCTATTGCCGAGGCTGATATTGTAGTTACTGCAACAGGTAACAAAAACATTGTTCGCGAAGAGCATTTCCGTGCATTGAAAGATAAAGCTATCGTTTGTAACATTGGTCACTTTGATAACGAGATCGATATGGCATGGTTAAACGGTGCTTATGGCGATACCAAAGTTGAAATTAAGCCACAGGTTGATAAATACACTATCAACGGTAATGATGTTATCGTGTTGGCAGAAGGCCGCCTGGTTAACTTAGGTTGTGCAACCGGTCACCCAAGCTTTGTAATGAGCAACAGCTTCACCAACCAAACTTTGGCTCAATTAGAGCTTTGGACTAACGGTGATGCTTACGAAAACAAAGTTTACACCCTTCCAAAACACCTTGATGAAAAAGTTGCCCGTTTACACCTTGCCAAAATTGGTGTTGAACTGGAAGTTTTAGACCAGGATCAGGCTGAGTATATCGGTGTAACCGTAGAAGGTCCGTTTAAACCGGAATACTACCGTTACTAAGTGATTCAGGACTTTTAGAGTCAGGAATCAGGATAAAATAAAAAGGGATATGGTTTTTAGGCCTTATCCCTTTTTTGTTGCCGTCGAGGGATTAGCGTATCCCGTGACATGCATGAATGAAGCTTTCAGCTTCCATCAGCTGAAAGCTGACGTTATGGTTAGCGCGAGCTGAAAGCTCGCACCAGCTTAAGAGTTATTGTTCCTACTTCAACTCCTTTATCTTCACACTCCTGAAATCCACATCAAAGCCGTGATCCTGCAGCAGGATGTGGCCTTCTTTGGCTTCGCCGAAATCTTTCCAGATCTTGTATTTGCTGATGGCTACCAGGTCGCGGAACTCTTTTGAGCCGCGCTCATATTCAAGCACTTTTATGCCGTTGAGGTAGTGCTCTACGTGGTTGTTTGGATAAACAATGATTCGGCCGGTGTTCCAGGCACCGATAGGGTGTACAAAACGCGGCTGCTTTTTGGCAGTTATGAGGTCATACAACGAGGCAAGTGTGCGGTCGCCGTCGCGGCCCAGCTTGGCATCGGGGTGTACGGCATCATCAAGCACCTGGTACTCCAACCCTATCGCCGAGCCTTTGGTTTTCTCATCAAGCGTTACAAAATACTTAACACCGCTGTTTGCCCCCTTACTCATCCTGAACTCGAACGACATATCAAAGGCACCATACATTTTATCGGTAACAATATCGCCACCGTTAGTTGCTTCACCACCGTTGGCTCCAATTACCGATAATTTGCCATCAGCTATTTTCCAGCCCTTAGCCGGGAAGGTTGCAGCAGATGCACTACGCCAGCCGGCGCTGCTTTTGCCGTCAAATAACAATTTCCATCCATCGGTTTTCTCATAAGGTGTTAAACTGTTCGATTGCAGGTTAACTACGTAAACGCCCTTACTAAATGGCTCCGGTTTTAAGCCTGTAGTTTTTATTTTGATGTTTTTAAAGTATACCTTTTTACCGGCCTGTGCCTCGTTATCAATAGCATGTACCTGTAAGCCTATAAAGCCGCGGGCATCAAGCGTATCTACCACATAAGCGGTAGCAATGCCGTTTATCCAGGTTTTCATACTGTTGCCAATGCATTCCACTTTGATGTGGTTAAACTGGCCGTTCTTCCAGGCATCTTTAGCTTTGGCGTTTAGTTCCATCGGGTACAGCCAGTCGCGTCGGCCTTCGTCATAGATACCGCCGGTCCATTTGCGGTCGCTGGGGTCTACTTCGCATTGTTTACCATAAACAAGGCCTTTGCCTTCGTGCCCGGCGGGGTCAAAATGGCTGCGTACCTGCACTCCCGAGTTGGTGATGGTACTTTCGGTTTTTACATCTATCTCTAAAATAAAATCGCCATATTCTTTTTCAGTCACCAGAAAGGTGTTGCCGCTGTTAAGCACCGCAGTACCGGTGATGCCGCCATTCTCCACTTTGTACTCGGCCTTACCGGCTAATATTTTCCAGCCGTTAAGTGTTTTGCCGTCAAACAGGTTGGTGTAACCGCCTTGCGCATTGGCAGTATGTACACCGGCCATAACAGCAGCCGCCAATAGGTAAGCTTTTAAGTTTTTCATATATTACAGGTAGTTTAATTTTGGCATCACCGTTTCCAGGTTAAACAAGGTAAATGTTGAGCACACAATTGGTTAAGGCTAAAATAGCACTTACATATTAAAACTGCATATTAAGTTAAAATATAACAGGTTTGTTACCACCAATATTACACACTATTTAAAGCTGTTTTAGCTGTAACATTAGTTTAAATTTGTCGTCTTAAATTCATTGCATAAAGCTATCTTAGCCTTAATATGCATGCATATTATTTAAACCATTAACTATATGAAAATTATTTATGCTGCCGCCCTCATTGGCAGTTTGGGCGCGTTTGCCCTAAACGCATCTGCACAGCAAGCTGCACCAAAGCAGGATGACCCTGCATTAAAAATTTACCGGGAAACGCCTACCAAATACAGCGACCTTGTACACACCAAGCTTGACGTGCGTTTTGATTACAAAAAGCGCTACATGTACGGCAAAGAATGGGTTACCTTAAAACCGCACTTCTATCCTACCGATTCATTATCGCTTGATGCAAAGGGCATGGACCTTAAAACCATTGCCATAGTAAAGAATGGTAAGAACGTGCCGTTAAAATTTACCTATGATAGCATGGTGGTTAAGATAAAGCTTGACCGCACCTACCGCAATAATGAGAGTTACACCGTTTATATAGATTACACTGCCAAACCTAACGAACTTAAAGTACAAGGCAGCGCGGCAATAACCGATGCCAAAGGTTTATATTTTATTAATCCAGACGGTACCGAGAAAGACAAACCAACACAGATATGGACACAGGGCGAAACCGAAGGTTCGTCTGTTTGGTTCCCAACAATCGATAAACCCAACCAAAAAACTACTGATGAGATCAGCATGACGGTGCCGGCCAAGTACGTTACTTTATCAAACGGTCGTCTGGCTTCGCAAAAGGTTAACGGAGACGGCACCCGTACCGATACCTGGAAGATGGAGTTGCCGCACTCGCCATACTTATTTATGATGGCTGTGGGTGATTTTAAGATCACTAAGGACACCTGGAAAGGTAAAGAGGTTAGCTACTATCTTGAACCTAAATATGCGCCGTATGCAAGGGATATTTTCGGCTTTACGCCGGAGGTAATAGATTTTTACTCAAAAACATTGGGGGTTGATTACCCATGGAATAAATATTCGCAAATCGTAGTGCGCGATTATGTGAGCGGTGCAATGGAAAATACATCTGCAACCTTACATGGTGATTATGTGCAAGCTACTAAACGCGAATTGCTCGACGATTACTATGGGCAAGGCCGCAGTACCATCGTTCACGAACTGTTCCACCAGTGGTTTGGAGATTACGTTACCGCCGAAAGCTGGAGCAACCTGACTGTTAACGAGTCATTCGCCGATTTCAGCGAAACCCTATGGGCCGAACACAAATATGGTAAAGATGCCGGTGATGCCCATATTCAGGACGATCGCGAAAACTACCTGAGCCAGCCAAACCTGCGCAGTAAAGATCTTGTACGTTTCCATTACCATGATAAGGAAGACATGTTTGATGCCGTTACCTACCAAAAAGGTGGCAGCATACTTTACATGCTGCGTAATTATTTAGGTAACGATGCTTTCTACAAAGGATTGAACATCTACCTTAAAACAAATGCCTTTAAAAACGGTGAGGCCCACCAACTGCGTTTAGCTTTGGAAGAAGCCAGTGGCCGCGATCTTACCTGGTTCTTTAACCAATGGTACTTTGGTGCCGGCAACCCTATTTTGGGCATCACTTATAAATGGGATGATGCAAGCAAAACCGAAACCGTGGTATTGAACCAAAGCCAGGATGGCAACGCGTTCATACTGCCGTTGGCTATTGATGTTTATGCGGGTGGAAAAAAAGAACGTAAAACGTTCTGGATGCGCAACAAGGTTGATAGCCTGGTTTTCAAATCGGCTGTTAAGCCAAGCCTGGTTAACGTTGATGCAGACAAAATGCTGTTAGCTAAAAAAACCGACAACAAAACACTTGATGAGTTTGCTTTCCAGTACTTTAATGCGCCTTTATATTTAGACCGTTACGAAGCTATTAAAGCAGCTGCAAAATCACAAAACAGCAATGCAGCGGCCCGCAAAGTGATCATTGCCGCCCTTAATGATAAATATTGGGAATTGCAGATAGACGCTATTAAAGCTGCAGACATGAATAATGATGACGTGCGTAATGCAGCGCAACCTATTCTTGTAAAGTTGGCGCAAACTGATCCAAACAACTTGGTAAAAGCAGCTGCAATCACTGCTTTGGGTAAACTAAAAGCATCTGGTAACAGCAACTTGTTCAAACAAGCACTTAACAGCCAATCGTACGCTGTTGAAGGTGCTGCATTAAATGCACTTGCCCTTATCAATCCTGCCGAAGCAATGACCTTGGCTAAAACTTATGAGAAAGACAGCAATGGCGCGCTTAAACAATCAGTGCTTAACACCTACGCTATCAGCGGCAGCGATGAGCAATGGCCATTTGTTTACGAATCGTTCAAAAACGGTCAGCCTCAGTCGCAATTCAACATCATGAGGAACTATGCTGATATGATAGGCCGCCTTAAAAATCCGGCTAACGCCCAGCAAGGTGTAAACTCAATTATTGAATTTGGTAATAAATACAAAAAGTATGGTGTTGGTCCGCAAATAGCCACCATCCTAACCAACATTAAAGAGGCCCGCACTAAAGCAGGTGATACATCATCAAATGCAGCTATTGACAAAGGCGTAGCTGAATTGAACGCACCGGCTAACTAACAATATCTTATTGTAATAATGATAGCCGCTCCCCCCAAAAGGAGCGGCTATTGTTTTATCACAAATGTTAAAGTTTTCGTTTTAACATTTACACCAAGCAACAGATGCCAACAAATTTTCGTCTTGTTTATTATCTTAGTATTACGTAATTACCTTGTTATGAAAAAGTTGTTCTTCCTGGTAGTATCTGTTTGTGTAGCCGGCATGGCATCGGCTCAAAAAGCTCCTGCAAATTCTGCTGATAATTTCTTCAACCAGCAGTTATCAAAGAATTTAAAGGCTGATAGCACCTTTCTAAAGAAGTTCCCGCAATTGAAGATGGACAGTCAAAATAATTTGGGCAACCTCAACAAAATGTATGCGGAAATTCCTCAGAACAAAACATTGCCATTACGAGCCAACACTAACTATGGCCCTGCTGTTAAGGTGATCCCGTTCTACTCAAAAATCCCGGTGGTAAAGCTTAAGGGTAATTCAAAGATGCCTGTTATGGGTGCCGCTCCGCAACCGAAGAATAACCGCGACAGCGTGGTTGCGATCCCTTAAAAATCTTTATTGAGTAGTTTCTCCAATTCGGCAAAGCTAACATCCATCTTGATACGGCCCTGTTTGGCGTAAGAGATCTCGCCGGTTTCTTCTGATACGATGATAGCAGTGGCGTCATTTGCTTCGGTTACACCAATACCTGCACGGTGGCGCAATCCAAATTGAGCAGGAAGATCAGACTTCTCAGTAACCGGTAGAATACAACTCGCCGACTTAATCTTGTTCTCTGAGATAACTACCGCTCCATCATGCAGCGGACTGTTCTTTTGGAAAATACTTTCTAAAACCCTTTTCGATATTTTGGCATCCAAAACTTCGCAGCTGTTCTGGTAAAACTGTTCATCGTAATATTTAGCGAAAACGATCAATGCGCCGGTGCGCGTTTGCTTCATGCTTTTGCAGGCATCAATAATAGGCTTTATGCGTGCGTAGTTGTTCTTTTCCACATCAGCTTTGCCAAAAAAATACTTCCACCAGGTTTTGTTACGCTGCAGCGATGCATTCTTACCAACCAACAGCAAAAACCGCCTCACTTCTTGCTGAAAAACGATAATAATTGCAATGATGCCTACATCTGCAAATTTGCTGAGAATGCCTGATAGCATCTGCATGTGCAATGCATCCACAATGCGGTAAACGAGATAAATGGTGATGAAACCAATGAAGATATTGGCAGCAATGGTACCCCTGATAAGGTTATATAACTGATAGATGAGAAAAGCTACCAGCAATATATCCAGCACATCAAAAATGCCAAATTTTGGAAAGTTGAGTTCAGGGAAATGCATATCACGAAGTTAACAGATTTTGTGGAAGATTGGTAGTTGTGTTCTGAACCTTGAGCAAAGGATTTGTTGATCGCATTCATAAACATGTCATTGCGAGGAGAGTCAGCGACGTGGTAATCTCTTCGCGCTTAAATCTGCATATGGCGAGATTGCCGCGCTTCGCTCAGAATGACAAGTTGTTTTTTGACTTTCGACTTAAGGCTCAAACCTTACTTATTTCTCTCAGTAGTGTACCTCACCAATTGCTCTAACCCGGTGCGGGCCTCGGATGGCGGAAAGGTGTTAAGGATATCAAAAGCTTCCTGCTGATATTTTTCCATTTGGGTTTGGGCGTATTGCAGGCCGCCGTTGCTTTTAACAAAACTGATGATCTCGGCTATTTTCTTGGGGTCATCGTTATGGCTTTTGACCATGCCTACCATGCGTTTCTTTTCGGCACCACTGGCACTGTTTAGCACATAAATAAGCGGAAGGGTAACCTTCTTCTCTTTGATATCTATACCTAAAGGTTTGCCTACATCATCGGTTCCAAAATCAAACATATCATCTTTGATCTGGAAGGCTATACCTATCTTTTCGCCAAACAAGCGGATCTTTTCAACGGTGGCTTCATCAGCACCTGCAGAAGCGGCCCCACAAGCACAGCAAGAGGCAATCAGCGAAGCGGTTTTTTGCCTTATCACTTCGTAATAAACATCTTCGCTTACATCCATACGGCGAACCTTCTCCACTTGTAATAACTCGCCCTCGCTCATTTGCTTTACGGCTTCAGAAACTATCTTTAGCAAACCAAAATCACCATTATCAACAGAAAGCAGCAAACCCTTGCTCAGCAGGTAATCGCCAACCAAAACGGCAATCTTGTTTTTCCAAAGGGCGTTGATAGAGAAAAAACCACGGCGTTGATATGAGTTATCAACCACATCATCATGCACCAGGGTGGCAGTGTGTAACAGTTCTACAAGCGCGGCACCGCGATGCGTAGATTCATTTATGCCGCCACAAATGCTGGCTGAGAAGAAAACAAACATTGGCCTTATCTGCTTTCCCTTGCGCTTAACAATGTAATGCGTAATACGATCAAGCAGGGGAACAGAACTTTGCATTGAGGCTTTAAACTTTCCCTCAAAAACATCAATTTCTGCAGCAATGGGTTTCTTAATTTCGTTGATGTTTAGCATGCAAACAGGCCAGCCTTTTATTCAGGAGGCAAACATAAGGTTTATAAGATATATATGTACAAACATCAGATTTTTTTAGTGTGGCGTTAAACCATTTGCGGGTAAGCTACTCTATTATATCAGTTAGTAATAACAGCATAAGTTTAGTTTTTGTGAGTTAAAGTTTTCGTGAAAAGCGGGACCCCAAAAAGGTTCCGCTTTTTTGTTATAATATTTTACCTTTGCAATCCTTATAAAAACGGAGAGGTGTCTGAGTGGTCGAAAGAGCACGCCTGGAAAGTGTGTATACGTCAAAAGCGTATCGAGGGTTCGAATCCCTCCCTCTCCGCTGATTTTCATACCAGGATAAAATAAAAGCCCGTATTTCGCATGGAAACGGGCTTTTTCTATTTTTCGTTAAGCTGTTTTATACGCCGATTCGTAAGTTTTTGGTGCGTAATTCGGTGAGTCATTTCGATTTTCGGCCTGACTCACCAGAAAGGGGTTAATTACCTGACTGACAGCCAGTTCAAAAAATGAACATGTTGATCCGTCCTGAGTACCAATTTGCTTTTGGTGCGTCATTCGGTGAGTCATTTCAATTTTGGCCTGACTCACCAAAAAGGGGTTATTCATCTGATTGACAGCCAGTTCAAAAATTGAACATCTTGTCTGAAAGTGACCGTAGATCTAAATTTGTTTAACCATTTAGTGAGTCATTATGAAGACAATTTTCAGTGTACTTTTCTACTTGAAAAGTCCAAGAAACTATGTATCAGGCACCAAGCCTGTGTACATGCGTATTACGGTCGATGGCAAGCGTTCTGAGCTGAGTACAGGCCGTGAATGCGAACCGTCACAATGGGTGAGTTCCGCAGGGCGCATGAAGGGCACCAAAGAGAACGTCAAAACTTTTAATAACTACCTCGACACCCTTCGTGCCCAGGTGGATGACGCCCACAGCGCGATGATCAAAGCCGATGAATTGATCACTGCAGAAACTTTGAAGAACCGTTTCCTCGGTAAGGATGAGCATCCCAAAATGCTGATCGAGATATTTCAGGATCATAACGATCGCTATGAAAAACTTATCGGTAACAGCGGTTCCAAAGGAACCCTGAGCAGGTACCGGATCTCGCTTGCGCATACGCAGCGCTTTCTCCAGTGGAGATACCATCTGAAAGACATACCCGTACGTAAGATCGATCACCAATTTGTAGTAGATTACGATTATTGGCTCAGGTCGGAAAGGAATTGTGGCAACAATTCCGCTGTAAAGTACATCCGTAACTTTAAAAAGATCGTACTGATCTGTCTTGATAACGGTTGGATCGACAGAAATCCTTTCATGAAATATAAAGGAAAGACAAAGCGCGTTCAACGGGTATGTCTTGAACAGTCCGACCTTGACAGGCTGATGTATAAAGAATTTGCCTCAAGCCGCCTCGAGCAGGTAAGAGATATCTTTTTGTTCAGTTGTTTTACTGGCCTGGCATATGTAGATGTAAAAAAACTACATCGCAACCATCTGACCAATCGTTATGATGGCGAGATATGGATCGTTACAAATCGTCAAAAAACAGATGTTCCGACAAGGGTTCCTTTGCTGCCGCAGGCCATTGACCTGATGCGGAAGTATGAGTATCACCCTAAGTGTGCTAACTCTGGTTTGGTTTTCCCAGTTCCATCTAATCAGAAAGTAAATGATTATCTCAAGGAGATCGCAGAGATGTGTGGGATCAAGACCGAGTTGACATTCCATATTGCCAGGCACACTTTCGCTACCACCGTGACCCTTGCCAATGATGTTCCCATTGAAAGTGTTTCAGTTATGCTTGGCCACTCCAGTATTAAAACGACCCAGGAGTATGCGAAAGTGCTTAATATCAAATTAAGTAAGGACATGCAGGCCCTCAAGGCGAAGATTGGTGCATAAAGCTTTAACATGATCAAAAAAATTCAACTATGAATGAGTTAGCTACAAGCGATCAGATGATCGCTGAAAAAATATATTTGATAAGGGGCATTAAGGTTATGCTCGATAAAGATCTGGCTGAAATGTATGGCACGATCCCGATACGTTTGAGACAGCAGGTTAAACGAAATATTGAACGTTTCCCCAGCCATTTCATGTTTCAGCTCACAGATAAAGAGGTCGATGCTATGGTATCACAAAATGTGATACCTTCACGTAAAGCATTAGGCGGTGCATTACCATACGCATTTAGCGAACATGGTATTCTTATGCTTGCCAACGTCGTTAAAAGTCAGCAAGCAATTGACATGAGCATCAAGATCATAGAAGTGTTCGTGAAATTCAGAGAAATGCTGCTCTCGCAGAAGGATTTACTTCTTAAATTCGAACAGATCGAAAAATTGATTGTTCAGCATGATGACGATATACAATCCATTTTTCGGGCATTAAAGCAATTAATTCATCAAAATGATGAACCCCGTGAGCCGATCGGCTTCAAATTAAAAGGTAATTAACAGCGGAATAAATAAAAGGATCTCAAATTGGGATCCTTTTAATTTGATCACTTCATTTAATGATAAAAGTAATATTAACAATTGTCTTGGTCATTTCTTTTTCATAATTAGTGTTTTATAAATTAAACATTATAACGTATTTTTGTTCATTATATAAAACGTTATGAAAAATGAATTGATCCTGCTACCTAAAGCGCAACGCGTATTGACAGAGTTTGGAGAGAATCTCAAGTTAGCCCGTTTAAGGCGTAAATTGAGCATGGAGCAAGTCAGTGAACGTGCCGGGATCAGTAGGTCTACATTATGGCAGGTAGAGAAAGGCAAACCCTCTGTTACCATGGGTGCTTACTTCCAGGTTTTGTTTGTACTGGGTCTGGAAAAGGATTTTCTAAAATTGGGTTCAGATGACGAGTTGGGCAGAAAATTACAGGATGCCGGATTAATCACCAGAGAACGCTCACCAAAGAAGTAATGCTATGGAAATTTACGTATACGCCGATTGGAATGGCTTAGATGCAACTACACAAATCGGTGTGCTGCATGCCGAATTGGTACGTGGCAAAGAGATATTTTCTTTTAATTACAACGCAACGTGGTTACAGAACCCGCAGGCGCAGCTGCTTGATCCCGATTTACAGTTGTTTGCCGGTCCGCAGTACCTGAACGACGGGAAACCAAATTTTGGAATGTTCCTGGATTCCTCGCCTGACCGCTGGGGCCGTGTGCTGATGAAAAGACGCGAAGCTATCCTGGCCCGTCGAGAGGAACGCAAGGCCAGGCCACTTTTCGAACAAGATTTTTTACTCGGCGTATTCGACGGGATACGTATGGGCGGACTACGCTTCAAGACTAATCCTGAAGGCATCTTTATGAACGACGAACAAGCCCTTGCTGCACCGCCATGGGTCAGCCTGCGCGACCTGGAGTTTGCCAGTCAGCAAGTTGAGCGGGATAAAGCAAAAGATGACTCAGAAGAATTGAAATGGTTAAATATGCTAATGGCACCAGGCGCTTCGCTTGGCGGGGCGCGTCCTAAAGCCAGCGTTACCGATCCTGAAGGCGACCTTTGGATCGCTAAATTCCCCAGTGTCACTGACGAATATGACATGGCAGGCTGGGAAATGGTAGTGTTGAGATTGGCAAGAACAGCCGGACTGAAGGTACCGGATGCTCAGGTACAAAAATTCTCAGGAAATCACTATACCTTCCTAAGCAAACGTTTTGACCGCATGCAGCAAATACGGATCCATTTCGCCTCGGCGATGACCTTATTGGGGCAGCAGGATGGTGCAGACTTCAACACAGGCGCCAGTTACCTGGACCTTGTCTCGGTTATACAAAAACAAGGAAGAAATGTCGATGAAAACTTGAAAGAATTATGGAGCCGGATCGTTTTCAATATACTGGTCAAAAACACGGATGATCACCTTAGAAACCATGGCTTCCTACTTCGTGACGGCGGTTGGGACCTATCACCGGCATACGATATAAATCCTAATCCCTATGGAACAGGTCTTACCTTGAACATTTCTGAGGACGATAATTCACTGGATACGGAACTTGCGCTTGAGGTTGCTACTTTTTTTCGACTGAATTCAGCGAATGCAACAAAACGCCTGGAAGAAATTAAAGAGGCAGTCAAAACCTGGCGGGATGTCGCGGCAAACATCGGGCTTTCACGTCGGGATCAGGAATTGATGGCTGATGCATTCGAATCATAGGTACTAAAGATTTTATACTCAAACCCAAGTATAAAGTGTTAAGAAAACGGGTGTCTTAACACCCGTAGATAGATAATACTTTTCCCTACTTTTTAATGAACACAGCAATTTAAACTTTGCAAATTTCACTAGTCGTTAATCATTTATCAGAAAGCTGATTAAATTTATTGTTATATCTATCAAATTGTGTTAGGATCAGCCTTCTTACAATAGGTTTCCTCAAGAACTTTAAGCCGCCCCATTTTTATAGCAATGTTTGCAATAAAAGCTAATACTGGTTCTACAATTTTCATCGCTCCTGTCATTTTAGAGTTATTAAGGTAGATGAACAGAGCTAGATCTGAAAGCTTTTTCGGTATTCCGTTACTGTTTGTAAGACCGTCCTTCATCAGACCCGAAATGATTAGCGAGGCATGTTCAAATTGAAAATTGCCTGGATCTATGGTCGTCCTTACCCGGCATACCTCCTTAGACCTGTTGTAAAAAAGATGTGTTTCGTTGGCCATAATAATTATATGATCGCCAGCTTTGAGTTGGTAACGTTTGCCAGCCTTCCCTACCTCCAGTTCACCTTTCAGGACGTCAAATTTCTCTGAAAATGATGTATGATAATGCCAGGGTGTTTTTGCTCCCGGAAGCAGATCACATTCAATCACTCTAGGTCCACCATCAACAGCAGAATGAATTAAATTGAAGTAAGCTTCACTATCCGTTGCATTTTTCTTCGGATTTTGCATTAAGAGTATGGGGCCGACTATCAAACAGATCGCTAAAGCGATCAGATGAGCTATGCCATGTTGCCAATCGCCTCCATTTTTGACCATAACAATCATTAAATCACCCAGTGGAACAACAGTCGCTGCAAGTAGTGTCAAAGCCAATGCCTTTCTTTGCTTTGTTAACACCAGGAGCATCAGAAGAATACCCGAAAATAAATCCCGAATTCCTTTGATGTAGTGAAAAGAATAATCAGTTTGCATATTAACGGAAATACCGTAATCAAATTCGGCTTTAACCGGTGAGATCAAAAATCTCAGGCCTATAAATAGAAGTCCTGCTGCTGTTATCAATGAAATGCAGTAACAAATTCTCGTTGTCATAATCTTTATTTTTAAGTTCACAACAAAGTTATTTGTACAGTTTTCACCGTTCATGCACCTGAGTTAATAACTCATTCCCGCCTTAGATTTCTACTCCGGATACGACTCAGCGATTGCGGTTTGACGCCGACATATGAAGCAATATAATACTGCGGAATTCGCTGCAACAAATCGGGATATTCCTTAACAAATTTTTCATAACGGATTTCCGGGGAATCTGTATAAAAAGAATTAAATCCCCGTAAGGTCTTTATAAATACCTGCTCAATCACAAGCCTTCCAAAACGTTCACCGTTTTTAAATGATATATAAAATCTTTGAAGATCATTGTATCCGATGACCAATAAATTACAATCCTCCAGGGCCTGGATACTTTGGCGTGATGGCAACTGGGGAAGAAAACTTTCATTGTTGCAGATAAATTCAGATTCTTTAGCAAATCCATAAGTCTTATCCTCTCCATCATCGTTAATATAATAGCGCATCACGCCACTGATCATAAATCCAACGTACTTACACACATCGCCTTCTTTCAAAAAATATTCGCCCTTCCCATATTTTTTTTCATGAAAAAGCCCGGCAATGAGTTCTTTCTCATTTTTATCTATGACTACTGCTTTTTCAATCGTCTTTAACAATAGATCTATCATCGTTTTCTCTAATTGTACTTTAAGATCTTAAAATTAAATACTAAATAGTTTAACGTACCTTTTATCATAAAAGCGTATCTGTGACTTTAGATGTCCTAATTTGCGATATCAAGCAGAGGGCAACAAAAGCTGACCTCCACTTAAGGTAGCAAATTATACTAAGTAATAAGTCTGTTGAGCTGACGGGTAGTATCTAGTTTAAAAAATTAAAAACTTTAATATACTTGTTCGGTCAAGGATGATAATAGATAATTTCGATAGAAGGCTTGAAAATCGCCTTGACATGAATTCAAAGAGAAATAGAAGTCAACACAAACTCGCTGGTTAAATAAATTTAAAAATCTAAATTTTAACACCAATGGCTGATGGATTTATCACAACAAGTTCAGGTGCCTTGACCCTCTGCGTTGCTCAATGCTTCTGGAAGCCGTTAAAGAAGTTAAGCATAAACTGAAGATTGTTATCGGATTGCATGGCATCTACCAACTCTAACGCCTCCTTGTTTACTACAGAGGTCCTGTCAAGCATTTTACGTTCATATGCGGCAATAGCCTCCTATATTGTTTTAAAATCTTCCATGCAAAGGGCTTCATATAAATCTACAGCATCCAGCATAGCCTGATTCACACCATCTCCAGAAGGTGGCGTCTGGTGGGCCGCATCCCCGAGTAAGGTTAGGTTTGAACGAGTTTGCCAGGATTGATCAATTGTAAAATAATACTGCGGACGATGAACAAAGTAGGATTCATCAGTAATAAATATTTCTTGCCAAGCATCACTCCAATCAGCAAAGCGCTGCTTGAACCAGGTAAACACCTGCTTTTTATCCGTAAAATCAATACCCGGGTCTTTTACCCATTCCGCTGTCTCTTTAATGGTAGTATAAAACGAGAGCGAGCCTTCACCCTTTGCACTTAGAACAATCGTTTTACCGTTCCAATGGGCAAAAACTTTTCCACCGGAGGTCAATTCCCATAAACTCGGTGCATTTGTAGCTGCGTTATAAACATTTCCTTCCATAATGGTAATACCTGCGCAAATGCGCTCAATGTCGGTAACATATCTTCTGACTTTGGAATTTGCCCCATCAGCTGCAATTATCAGGTCGGCATAGGCTAAGGTGCCATTTTCGGTTAGCAAATTATGGAGAATTGACAGATCGATCATTGCAACCAATATGTTGAGGGGTTATAAACGCGGAATTTACCCGGGCCAGCGAATGCGATGGATAAGGCACCTGACATATAAATCAGGTTTAATTCAACCATTAAGCCGCCTGTATCAGTATTATTGAATGCCCCCGGCATGTGTGCAAGAAAGATCGTGATCAGCATCGGGAGGGCAATGCCGGCGCCGGCCATGCGTGTGAATACACCCAGCAATAAAAGCACCGGTGAAAACACTTCGGTCAGCGGAACGCCTAACCATAGCCATTCAGGCATGCCTTTTTCTGCCAGTATCTCCCGGATAAAACTGTGCCCATGTGATAATTTAGCGGCACCATGAAATAACAGCAGACCGCCGGTCGAAAGGCGTATCAGCAGCATAGAGACTGATACGTTCGATTGTGTTTTGATGTCTTGCATAATAATATTTGATCACAATTTACCACGGCGTCTTGAGCTCGGAACTTCTTCGTCCCTTGCCTTTTCTTCGCTGGTTGGTTTACTTTTCACAGACCCGAACTTCCAGCTAAATGCTACGGTAAACGCCCGGTTATAAAGGTTGCTGGTCAGGTTATCCCTGAATGTAGGTGCTGTAGTGTAACTGCGTTGAAGGAAGGTTTTCTGAAAAGGGTTGTTCAAGCTGATCAATACACTTGCTTTTTTGTTAAGAAATTCTTTTTGTGCCGATATCCGGTAATTCCAGTAAGCGGTGTTTCGGCCCTGCAGGGTAACAAATCCATTGCTGTAATCACCTGACAGTTGTAGCGTAACAGCCTTTGGAAGCGTGTAAGCAGTATTAAAATTAACAGCGTAAAAATTGCCGCTATTACTAACAGAAATGGTCGGGCTCTTGAACCAAACGCGGTAAAGCTCCAGGCCACCGTTGATCGTCCAGTCGTTGGTGACTTCCAAAGAGGCGTTAATGTTGCTGCCCAGTCGCTTGCTTGAAGCGACATTGCTCGGCGTGGTCAGAGAGATGCCCTGCGCATTGACAGTGGTGAAAGACTCTATCGCATCATTGTTGGACTGGTAGTAGACGCTGCTGTTAAGCATTAGACCAGAATTACCGGTGTAATTATGTCCCAGCTCCAACATCCTTGTTTTTTCAGGTCGCAGCCGGGGATTACCTGAGGTAAGGTTCCTTGGATCACTTGCATTGACATAGGGGTTCAGGTCCCAGATAAAAGGCCTGCGGATGCGCTCAGTATAATTAAATCGGAACTCGTGCTGGTCATTCAGTTTTTTTGCGATCAGCAGGTTGGGTACCCAGTTATGGAAACTTGAAATAAACGAAGGCTGGTTACTTTTAAAGCTACTGTTGATCGATGTCTCTTCGAACCTCAGCCCCGGACGGATGATCCATTGTTTGCCGGTTTCCAATCTCAAGCTTACGTAGCCAGCATAAATATTTTGGAAGTAGTTCATAGCGTCTGACCGGGATCCGATCCTATCCAGTTGTTCACTTCCTGGCTTAGAAAGATTATTAAATACTTCATAAGCGGTTTGCGAACTGGCGCGCGTAAATCTTACGCCTGTTTCCAAAAGGCTTTTTCCACTTTCATTTAGAGGATGCGCATAGCCAGCCTGGAGATCGGTATCCCACGTCTTACCGGTATTGGGCCCTCTTTCGGTAAAATACTTGAAACCGGTTAGATCGAATTGATTGGTCAAGTAGTCCGAACGTTCGTCAGCCTTACCGATGAGTCCCCGGATATCCAGCTCCTGTCCCTTCCTACGCATTTTCTTTTGGTAATTCAGTCCCAGTTCATAGTAGTTAAAAAGACCGGACTGGCGGCTTTGCTGGTTGTACTCAGACAAACCTGTAGCATCAGCGTAGCGATTATATAGCGAACTTTTTGCTGGCCAGCTGCCACGCCAGTAGGACAGGTCCGCTCCGATCTTTTGTGAACTATCCGGACGATAGTTGAAGCTACCGCCGGCACTGGTTCCACGGTCATATTGAGTCGCATCATTTCGCTGGTCTAGTGAACCTGCCTGTTGCCCGTTGGCGAGGGATGTTCTTTCCAACATAGACATGGTACGTAACTGGTTTCGGTTGGTGTTCAGGTTAATACTATAATCAAACTTTTCCCGATTAACATTCAACGCTGCATTGGCAGATTGCTCCAGGTTACCACCGCTCAGATCTACGCTGCCATTGGTCCCTTTGATCGTCTTTTTAGTGATGATATTGATAATTCCCGCTGCACCTTCTGCTTCATATTTGGCGGACGGAGAGGTGATCACTTCTATGGATTTAATAGAACTGGCCGGTATCATCTTTAAAGCCTCTTTCAGGTTTTTAGCCATCATCCCGGATGGCATTCCATTAAGCAGGACTTTAATATTTGAGTTGCCGCGTAGTTTTACCTCACCGTCCCCACCAACGGTGAGCATGGGTACTTTTCTTAGTACATCTGTGGCTGATCCGGCTTTGTTACTGATGTCAGCAACAGCATTATAGATCAACTTATCACCTTTGTTTTGTAATGGGGGTGTTTTTGCTTTCACGATCACTTCATTGAGTGAGGCGGCATTATTTTTAAGTGCGATCAGCAGGTGCTTAGCTCCGTTGAAAGGCATACTGGTATAATTTTGATAACCGATAAAAGAAGCAATTATCACATATGGGCTGTTCCCCGGTATCGGGAACGAAAATTTCCCTGAAATATCTGAAGCCACGGAACGAATGATCCTACCGTTGACCGACAAGCTGATCGTTGCCATCTCGACGGGTTGTTTGGTCAGTGAATCGATCACCAGGCCGGTGATCTTTGAAGGTGGCACCGCACTGCTTTGTCCCTGTGCTTTGGTAACTTCAAAACTAATGGTCAGCGATAAGACGACCAGTAAGCTGTAAATTATTGATTTGAACATATTAGTAACGTTTAATAAGCCAAAGCTCCTGTTAAGAGCGCGGCCTCGAAAAAATTAATGACAAAGCGCTGCGGAAAGATGACGAACTGCGTTCATCATTAAACTTTGGAACTTGGTTCTAAATGGTCGATTTTTGTTTAACAGATCCGCAATGATCTGATCGATCATGAATCAATTCAAGTTTTATAAAACCCGGACTTTCCAGGAGCTGATCATCTTTGTCGCCATGTTCGTGTTGACCATGCTGCATGAGTGGATGAAGATGGATACTCTAATGGATCTTGTTAAAGGGCTGATTTTTTTCTCCTTGCTATATGGGCAAGCGCAATTGCACCGCCGTTTGCTTTTCCCGCTGTTTCTGGCGAAAAGGCATAAAGCGTATTTTTTCCTCTTTGTCATATCTACACTGATCGTTTCCGCGATCTTGATGGTTCTTGATTATTACTGGATTGCCCCTGAGATCTTTGGAAATGGCGAATCACTGATCAAAGGGATGCTTTATCATTTTGTGCTTTGCATTATCAGCACTTTCACCATTTTATCGATCTTCCTGGTCAGGCAATATTCGAGCGCATTACAGAAGCGGAATGAAGCGCAGCTCTTATTGAGCGAGATTAATCTCAAATTCATGCATGCCCAGCTCAACCCGCATTTCTTTTTTAATATGTTCAACAACCTTTATGCAGTAAGTCTGACAGATCCTGGACGTACGCCTAATCTCATCCTTAAGCTTTCAGCTTTAATGCGTTATCAATTAGAAAGCGGCACTAAAGACCAGGTTAGCATTCCTGACGAACTCCAATTCATCGATAACTATATCGCCATGGAACAGGAGCGCGTCGGCAAAAGATGTAAAATAGAATATCTTATTGAGGACGAGGTGCGGGCTTTACGATCATATACTATTGCTCCATTGATATTGATCACCTTGGTTGAGAACGCTTTTAAGCATAGCGTCACAGCAACAAGGGATTGGTTCGTCCACATTAAGGTCCGTGCTGTGGACGGCCGTTTATATCTGTACATTGAAAATTCGATGCCTGATCAGAACCTGACCACGCCTTCTACGGGGATAGGGTTGGTCAACATCCGCGAACGACTAAAAATGCTTTATGACGGTAAATATGAACTGTCTGCTACTTCAGATGCGGAGATTTTTCGAACCAGGTTATTTATTCAATTAAACGCACTTGCTCATGGCTAAAAAAATTTCCTGTATTATCGTCGACGACGAGGAAGGAGCTCACCTCGTAATAAAACACTACCTTCAGAATTTAAAGCATATTGAAGTAACCGATTCCTTTTACAATGCTTTAGAAGCATTGGAGCACCTACACATATATCCGGTTGACCTGATGTTTTTAGACATCAACATGCCAGGACTTAGTGGTTTACAGATGTTAAGATCGCTTTCCAACCCACCTATGGTCATTTTAACGACCGCTTACCGGGAGCACGCGTTGGAAAGTTACGAATACCGGGTGGTGGACTACCTGGTCAAACCATTCGAATTTCAGCGATTTATCCAGGCGATCGACAACGCCTATTCACGAATGCAAACATCGGCTTCGGTAATTTCGGTAGATGACAGCAATGTGCCCTCTTCATCTGTTCTATTGAAAGTGGATAGTGGACTGATAAGAGTTGAAAGTAAAGAGGTGATCTATATACAAAGCTGGGGCAATTACATTAAAGTATACACCGATAAGCAAACGTTCCTTAGCCCTGTAACAACAACAGAGATCGTGCAAAAACTCGACCCTCTGATCTTCCAGCGTGTGCACAAATCTTTTATCGTATCGCTTAGCAAGATCAAAAAACTATCCGGCGGTCAACTGGAAATGGCTGGCGGCACGGCGATACCTATCGGTAACACCTATCGCCGTGAGTTGATGGAGAAATTGAAATAAGCAACACATCGAAAATAAAATGGAATTCTATCAAACCGACAGGTTAGTGGTAAGGCAATTCAGTGGATCTGACGCCGCTCAGCTATTCAGTTACCTTTATAGCCCGACAGTGAATTGCTTCGCTGACGAAAAGTTGGCTACAATGGAGGAGGCTTTGCTGGAAGCTTCAAGAAAACAGCAAGACCCAACGCAGTTCGCGGTTTGCCTGAATGACCATGATCTGCTCATCGGGCACTTGTTTGCCATTGAAGAAGGAGATACTTACAATATCGGTTGGAATTTTAATCCAGCTTATCAAGGAAAAGGTTTCGCTAAAGAAGCAGCGAAAGGTTTATTCAACTACCTTTTCTATGAGAAAAGTGCACGTAGGATATATTGTTATGTAGAGGATGATAATTTACCTTCTCAAAAGTTATGTGAACGACTTGGTATGCGCAAGGAAGGGTTATTCGAAGAGTATATCTCTTTTATCAATGATAGTAACGGGAATCCAATCTATGTAAACACATTGCAGTATGCACTCTTAAAAAGGAATTGGCAAGAGGCAAAATAATGTCATTTAACCTTAATTGTTGATCTTGCTACAAAGAAAAACACATTAAAAGTTAAAAGCTTTTAGTCACGATTTTTTTCCAACTTTTATTTTCCCATATTTTTATAATAAATCTTTATCCGACTCGGAGTGCATCGGAGTTTCAAGAGTCAATGGTCGAATAACTTTGTTGAAAGATTTCAAGTTATGGCAGCAATCGACATTTTAACAAAAGATGACCTGCAACAATTCAGGCAACAATTATTAGAAGATATTAAAAACATCATCGCTGTTCCCGGTACACAAATGAAACAGTGGTTAAAAAGCGATGAAGTGAGGAAACTACTTCGGATATCAGCAAGCACCTTACAAACGCTACGCATTAACGGCACATTGAGTTATAGCCGTGTTGGCAGGATCATGTATTACAAACGGGAGGAGATACTGAAGTTGCTTGAAGGAGGTCAAAGATGAACGCGATCAAGCACATGAATGCCTTTTTAGAAAAGGCTATCAAAGATGAACGATTACTTCCCAGTCACATCAGTCTTTATGCAGCAGTGATCTCTCGATGGAGTAAGAGCAACTACAATAGTAGATTCAAGATTTTCAGGAAGGATTTAATGCGCTTATCCCACATAAACTCTATTGCAACTTACCATAAATGCATCAAACAACTCGATGATTACGGTTATTTAAAATACCAATCATCATATAATTATTATCAAGGTTGCTTGATCCAAATTTGTCCTTAGATTCAGCACCAGTTCAAAGCTTATGTGCTAATGCGGCAACTTTGATCTTATTATTCCGTAAACATAAGTACCAATCAAAGCTCCGGTGATGACCAGGATCATAGAAAGATAACCGTAGCCAACATTGACGAACATAGGCCCCGGACAAGCACCGGTTAGCGCCCAGCCTAACCCAAAAATCAGCCCGCCTAAAATGTATTTGGTCCAGCTTTTATCTTTATCGGGTAAAAAAATTGGGTTGCCCTGCGAATCTTTGAAATTAAACCGCTTAATTAAATATACTGCAAGCACGCCGAAGGTCACTGCTGTACCAATAATGCCGTACATGTGAAACGACTGAAAGCGAAACATTTCCTGAATGCGATACCAAGATATCGCCTCAGATTTAGCCATAATTATTCCAAAAGCAATACCGGCCAGAATAAATTTAGATCCTCTCATAAGTTAAAAGATCAGGGGTAAAAGTAAATGGGTCATTACGAGCCCACCTGCAAAGAAACCAATAACAGCAACCAGCGATGGAAGTTGCAAATTGGACAGTCCGCTGATAGCATGGCCAGAGGTACACCCGCCTGCATAACGCGAGCCAAACCCAACCAGAACGCCACCAGCCAGCATGAGCAAAACGTTTTTTACCGATAAGGCCTGAAGGCTAAACAACTGTGATGGATTGAGCTGTCCATCAAAATGAATACCTAACGCGCTCAGATCTTTGATCGTGGCAAGTGCGAGTTGCAAAGGCTGGCCACTATTAAGCAAGGTTGACGAGATAACACCTCCTATAACTGACCCTGCCAAAAACAGCAGGTTCCACTTTTGTGTACGCCAATCAAGATCGAAAAATGGGGTGCGTTTACCTGCGCCTGCAATGGTACACATGGTCCGCAGATTTGACGAAAAACCGAATGATCTACCAAAGTACAACAGTGTGACCATTATTGCGGCGATGGCTAAGCCCGATGTATACCAGGGCCAGGGTTGTTTCATTAAGTCAAGCATTTTTATTTATAAGTTTAATATTGTTATCGAATCTGTATTTAAGCCAGGCATTATCTGCACTGGCCAGTTTAATATCACATCAATACCTAAACACACTATAACAAGGTGCTTGGACACACATAATTGCTTATTTCAAACCCACCCGATCCTTTTAAAGCCTTAAAACCGCCTTTTACATCAACCAGATCTTCAAATCCACGGGCACGCAACATGGAGTTAAATATCATAGAGCGGTAGCCCCCGGCACAATGAACATAATAGGTCTTTTTGCGATCCAATTTAGCCAAGTGATCATTGATATGATCAAGTGGGAAATTTTCGGCATCAAGCAGGTGCTCAGCCGTAAATTCACTTTCTTTGCGCACATCTAATATCTCGATAGGTTGTTGCTTACTTATATCATTCAACTCCTCGGGTGTTACCGAACGGATGCTGTCGGTCTCTTTGCCTGACGCTTTCCAGGCAGCTACACCGCCTTGTAAAAACCCAACGGCATTGTCATAACCTACCCGGGCAAGGCGTGTCAACACTTCCTCCTCCCGGCCATCCTCGGCAATAAGCAATATCGGCATATCAATATCCGGGATCAGCGCACCTACCCAAGGCGCAAAACTTCCATCAATTCCAATGTTGATCGCATTAGGAATAAATTCTTTGGCGAAGCTTTGGGCATCCCTTGTATCAAGCATCAGTGCACCGATTGCGTTGGCTACTATTTCAAAATTGTCAGGCGTGAGCGGTCGCATCCCTCTGTATAACACCTTTTCAAAGCTCTCATAACCGTCCTTGTTCATTTTTACGTTAAGCGGAAAGTACGCAGGCGGCGGTTGTAAGCCTTGGGTTACCTCGGCAATAAATTCGGCCTTCGTCATGTCTGAACGCAAAGCGTAATTACTTCTCTTTTGATTACCTAAGGTGTCAGAAGTCTCCTTGCTCATATTTTTACCACAGGCTGATCCGGCTCCATGTGCAGGATACACGAGGATATCATCACTTAAGGTCATGATTTTTGCGCGTAACGATTCGTACAGATATCCGGCAAGATCTTGCTTTGTCAGACTGTCGGATTTTTGAGCCAGGTCTGGCCGACCCACGTCACCGATAAACAGGGTATCACCCGAAAACAGGGCTGTTTCTTTACCTGCTTCATCGATCAGCAGGTAACAGGTCGACTCTATGGTATGGCCTGGCGTATGTAAAACCCTTATTATGGCTTCACCTACCTTAAACTCTTCGTGGTCGTGTGCAACGTAGGCATGGAAACCCGTTTCGGCCTTCGGACCATAGATGATCTGAGCACCTGTTTTTTGCGCCAGGTCAAGGTGTCCCGAAACAAAATCGGCATGAAAATGCGTTTCAAAAACATATTTGATCTGTACGCCCGCCGATGTGGCCTTATTAATATAAGGTTCAACCTCGCGAAGGGGATCTATAATGGCAGCTTCATTTCCAGATTGGATGTAGTAAGCGCCCTGCTCTAAACAACCCGTATATATTTGTTCAATGATCATGATGTCATTTATAATATTTTATGCAAATATCGAAAGCGCCGGCTCCTGCGGACGGTGACAAATGTCACTTAACCTCATTCGTTAATTAATTAATTGGCGGAGATCGTATACCGTACATCCGCCAGCACAGTGGCCCGGAATAGTGCACGTCGTTCAATTATTCAGGATGAGTTCTTTAGTGATGATGAGAATGCCCATTAAGAGTATGAACCAGCCAAACCCTATTTTAAGCTTAGAGCCGTCTATATTTTTATTAATGGCACCACCTATAAATATCCCCGCAATGGCAATGGCTGTAACTTTGATCAGAAAAGGCCAATCGATCTGGAAGTGGCCCTGGTCGCCGGTAAAACCGACCAGGGAATTCAAGGCAATGATGAGTAACGATGTTCCTACGGCTTCTTTCATCTGCAGTCCTACCAGTAATACCAGTGTAGGTATCAGCAGAAAGCCGCCTCCTGCACCTAACAGGCCTGTAGCAAGCCCGATCGTAATTCCGTAACCCAACAGCTTGGGCACATTAAGTTCCGTTTTGCCGACACTCCTAGTGGCTTCCTTATTACGGCCACTGTTGATCATTGCAACTGCAGCAGCCACCATTAAAATAGCGAATAATACCATGGTCAGTATGCCAGCCGTCAACTCGAACGACCCGAATTGCGCAATGTGTTCAGGTATTAACGGAATGAGGAACTTTCGGGTTAAAAAAACGGTGCTGATCGATGTCAGGCCGAATAGCAAAGCTGTTTTAAAACTTACTAATCCTTTTCGGTAATTGCTGTAAGCACCAACCATACTGGTGGAGCCAACGATGAATAATGAATATGAGGTCGCGAGCAAAGGATTGGTGCCGAACAGGTACACCAAAACCGGCACGGTCATGATAGAACCGCCACCACCAATGAGTCCTAAAGATATTCCAATGAATGCTGCAGCTGCGTATGCGATGATCTCCATGTGCGTAAATATTGATACACAAACATCGGTGTGAGACTATAACAAAGACGGTGACTTAAGTCACCTGGCCTGTTATTTTTTCCATTCAATGTAGCTGCGATACAAAGCAATGTCACCACGCTGTTCCATTTTTTTCAGCAAGCGCGAGATCACCTCTCGGGATGAATTGAGATCGGCGGCGATCTCACTGTGCGTGATCTTTATTTCCCGAGCTTTTACTTTTTGATATTGGTTTTGCAGGTAGGAGAACAAACGCTGATCCATGTCTTTAAAAGCGATATGGTCTATGACCACCAACAATTCCTCATACCTTGACCGGTAGGTTTCCAGCACGAAATAATGCCAGGTTTTGTAAGTCGTCATCATCGTATCCATTAAACCAATGGGCACAGACAGTACGATAGTATCATCAATGGCTTTCGCCATGATCTCACTGGTTTCCTGTTTGGTCGCGCAGATCATTGTGAGCGCACAGGCATTACCCGGCTCCAGGTAGTACATAAAGAACTCGCCGCCATCCTCGCCTTCGCGGTATAGTTTTACCCTACCTTCTACGATCATCATCATGTTCTTTATATACTGACCTGGGCGCATGACAACTTCGCCCGCGGGTATACGGATCAATGATGCACTGTTAACAAGAAATCTTTTCAAGGCTGGCTCGAACTGCGGAAAATTCTTGTCAATAAAATGCTCTAAATTCGTTTTGTCACTCATATTGAAAAATATTTAATAATTGGATGGTCTGCCTCAGCCCACTCATTGGCAAAGATCGTGTAAAGATGAGTTGGAATTATACCAAAAAATAAGGCCTATTTGTAAAATTAGAGCACTCATGTTCAGGCTTAAATCTTTTCATATAAAATTTATCGCCCGTAGATGAATGCCGATCAGTAATAAGAGCAAAAAAATGCTATCCGACTCGGACATTCTCGGATGTTACCCACCGTCATAGGTCAGACCTTTGCTATACAATTGTTCAATTATTCACTTGTTCAGATCTGTATTTGAACATCGATCTAAAAGAAAATGGCAAAGATCATCACATTGGCACATCAAAAAGGCGGGGTCGGAAAAAGCACCCTGGCATTAAACCTTGCATTGTCCTTTAAGGATCAATTAAAAGTTGCGTTAATAGATGCCGATCTGCAGGGAAGCATCTACCATATCAAAGATGAATTTGATGACATCGAAATTTTGTCACCTGACCGGCTTGAGGATATACTTGCTTTACCTTATGACCTGGTCATCGTAGATACGCCTCCCTATCTTTCTAATCGCCTGGCCGACCTTTTCGACGGTTCGGACTTCGTACTAATCCCGACCAAAGCCGGGTTCTTCGATGTCATGGCTATCCGCGCGACCTTAGCGCTGGTCAAATTTGCGCAGGCAAAAAATGGAAATCTTAAAGCTGGCATTGTCCTGAATATGTTGAAGCCGCGTTCCGGTCTAACGCAGGAGGTCTATGACCTTTTACTTAACCTGGGTACGCCATTACTCAATACCCGGATCTATGACCGGGTCAGTTATGCCCGATCTTCTATGACCGGTGGTATATTACAGGGTACCGATGTCAAGGCAGTGCATGAGATCACTGGTCTTGCCGAAGAGATCGTTGAGCTCATCAGTTGAATGAATAAAAGAACAACACTGGAAAATAACATTTGCCCATTTAGAGAAATGAATATTTGAATAAATGCAGTATTGGCCATTTATTCATTTGAAGGAATATTCATTTGTACAATTCTACTTATCTCCAATTGTTCATTTGCAGGATGCTACATAAAACGAAAAGTAATGACAGATTATAAAGGCAAGCTCGGTTCACTGGCCGATAAACTTAAGAAAGAAACGCCGGCTACACCGATACAAACAGTACATCCTGTGAAAGCCGTGACAAAAGAAACAGAGAAGAAATCGAGATTTAACAACTGGATACCCTGGTCGCTTAAAAAGCTATTAAAGGCCTACGCTGCTGAAGCAGATATCACGCTTAAGGAACTCAATATTCAGGCACTCAGGGAATACCTGAAGAATAGGAATTTTAAAAATCAATGACCCCGGAATTGAACTAAGGTCAGGATCACTGCTGTCTTTTTGCAGGAAGCAAGATGTACGTTTGTACCACAAACGGATCTTGCCCGTTGCCTCCAAAGTCGGGCGGGTCTGACCTCAACCTCCTGAGTCGGTTAAGGAAGACATCATGAACGAACACGAGAACCGGTCAAAATGGATGAAGATCCGTCTGCGGCCAAGTGAAGAGGAAGTGCTTGTCAACAAGTATAAGCGCACCACCTTTCAGAATTTAAGTGAGTATGCCCGTGCATTGATCCTGGGAAAACCGGTCACCGTACTGACGCGGGACAAAGCCATGGACGATATGCTGGAAGAGCTGATCCTGTTAAGAAAAGAACTCAATGCGATCGGCAACAATTTGAACCAGGCGGTACGGAACATCAACGCAGCCCACGGTCAGGCCGATCACCGTATATGGATGGGGTTGCTTTCTCTGATCAACGCTAAGCTCGAACCGTCCATTACGGAGATCAAGTCGAGGATCGCAAAATTTGCTGACATATGGTCGCGAAGATCAGGAGCGGAAAAAGCCTGAAGGGCGCTTTATCTTACAATGAGGTAAAGGTGGCCGATGGCCGGGCAGAATTATTGGAGGCGGTAGGCTACAGCAAGGATCTGGATGATCTCAGTTTCCGGGACAAATTGTTCCGGCTTACTGACCTTGCCGGGCGTAATCAGCGGGTATGGACGAATACTGTCCATATCTCCCTGAACTTTGAAGTTAGCGAAGATCTGTCCAAGGATCGCTTGATCGATATCGCAGGACGGTATATGGAAGGCATCGGTTTTGGCGCTCAACCCTACCTGATCTATCAGCATTTTGACGCTGGTCATCCGCACATCCATATTCTGACGACCAACATCGACCGTGAAGGAGTCCGGATATCGCTGCATAACCTGGGTAAGACCAGATCCGAAGAAGCCCGGAAAGCGATCGAAGTGGAATTCGGACTGATCAAAGCAGAGGCGGCAAGCCAGATCAACAAGCCAAAGATCGAACCGGTGATCTATGGTCAGGGGTCATCAAAAAAAGCAGTGGAGCAGGTCGTGCGCACAGTGGTCAATGATTATCGCTTTACCAGTCTGCCCGAACTCAATGCGATCCTGCAGCATTACCACGTATTAGCTGACCGGGGCACCAGATCTTCTGTCATGTACAGAAATAACGGACTGCGGTATTGGATCACAGATGCCAATGGAAACAAGATCGGCACGCCGCTCAAGGCTAGTAGGTTACTTGAAAGGCCAACATTGAAGTTGCTTGAACAACGTTTTCAACTCAATGAAGCGCTCCGGCGTTCGGATAAACAAGCGGTCAGGGCTAAGGTAGATGCCGCATTATCCCGCAGCACTTCCGTAAACGATCTGATCCGCCTCCTTGCCAGATCAGACGTCATAGCGGTAATCCGGCGAACAGACACAGGTATGATCTACGGATTTACCCTGGTGGATCATCAGTATAAAGTGGTCTTCAATGGAAGTGACTTGGGCAGATCCTACGCGGCTGCTGCGATCGCAGCGAGATTGACCGATGATCACAGCTATACTAGGCAGACTAATAAAGAGGTCATCATGCCTCCGGGTTCACCGGTCGATCTGAAGAATAATGACAGCCAGATCTTAACTACCCTGTTTGAAAGGGTACCTGATGAAAACACCTCGCCTGCATTCCGTCCAAAAAAGAAAAAGAAAAGAAGGTTAAAACTTTAATTCAAAAAATCATGCAAACGGGAGAAAATGAACAAGCGTTGCGTAAGGTCATCGACTTTACCCGGCTGCTCAGTGTAAGTATGCTGGTCATACATCTGTACCTATGCTGTTATCAAACATTTAAAGATCATGGCGCGACCTGGAAGATCGTTAACGCCGTTTTGGGTCATATTGCCCGTCTACCGATCTTCGGTTCTGTTCTTTACGCCAAGGCTGCGATCCTGCTTCTTTTACTCGTTTCCCTGATCGGCAGTAAAGGGAAAAAGGACACGGAGATCACCCGAAAGGAGGTATTTACTTATGGGGGGATGGGTATGATGATCTATTGGTTATCGGGTTTGTTGCTAAAAATAAATGGCCCGGTCGATCTCAAGAACGGACTTTACATGCTTGCAACCGTGTCCGGTTACCTTATCCTCATTGCTGCCGGTTCTAAATTATTCCGCTTGCTGAACATCGAATTGAACACAGACATCTTCAACCATTATAATGAGACCTTTCCACAGGAAGAACGAAAGCTTGAAAATCCATATGCCATCAATCTCCCGGCAGCATATACACTCAAAGGAGACGTCAGGAAAAGCTGGATCAATATCATCAATCCTTTCAGGGGGACGCTGGTCATGGGCAGTCCGGGTGCCGGTAAATCCTACTTTATCATCCGCCATATCATTACCCAGCACATCCGGAAAGGATTTGCCATGTTATTATATGACTTTAAATATGATGACCTCAGCCGGATCGCTTACAATACCCTGCGCAGATACAGCCATTGCTATAAGACCCCGGCTAAGTTCTACACCATTAATTTTGAGGACCTCTCCCGCACACACCGCTGCAACCCGCTTGATCCTGCGGGCATGCACGACATCACCGATGCGATGGAATCATCGCTGACCTTTATGCTCGGCCTTAACCGCGACTGGATCAAAAAGCAAAGCGACTTCTTTGTACAATCGCCGATCAATTTTGTGACCGCCCTGATCTGGTTTCTCCGCAAATACCAGGACGGAAAATTTTGTACCTTACCTCATGTCATCGAACTGGCGCAGGCAGAATATGATGACCTGTTCGCGTTATTGCAGACAGAACCGGAGGTCGAAGTACTGATCAACCCATTCGTTTCCGCCTGGCGAAACGAGGCGACCGACCAATTGGAAGGGCAGATCGCGAGCGCCAAGATCAGTATGGCGAGGCTTGCGTCGCCGGCATTATACTATGTGATGTCCGGGAATGACTTTACACTGGATCTGAATAACCCGGATGCCCCTAAAGTGATCTGCGTAGGGAACGATCCGCTCAAACAGCAGGTGTACGGTGCGGTACTGAGTCTGTATATCGCACGTGCGATCAAATTGGTCAATCAAAAGAACAAGCTCAAGTGCAACCTCATCTTTGACGAGTTCCCGACCATTTACTTTAACAACATCGACAGCCTGATCGCGACCGCGCGGTCCAACAAGGTCGCAACAACGCTGGCCGTCCAGGATTACAGCCAGCTGAAAAAAGATTATGGCCGGGATCAGGCAGAAGTAATTATGAACATCGTAGGTAACGTGATCTCCGGCCAGGTAACGGGTGATACGGCCAAGCAACTGAGCGAGCGGTTCGGTAAGATCAACCAGGAAAAACAAAGCCTGACCATCAACAGCCAGGACACTTCCGTGAGCCGGTCAACCCAGCTTGATTATGCTGTTCCCGCCTCAAAGATCGCGACACTTTCATCCGGTGAGTTCGTCGGTATAGTGGCCGATAACCCGGATGAGCCTGTGGACCTGAAAATTTTTCATAACCATATTATTAATGACCACGAAGCGATCCGTTCGGAGGAAAGGGCGTATGAAAATCTTCCTGTTCTTCGGGAGATCACTCATGAAAAAGTACTTTCGAACTATTTAAATATCAAACAGGACATTGCATCGATCATTGACCGGGAGTTGAAGTCAAAATAAAAATGATCTAATGTCCTCTACTGATGACTGCTCCTTATTCATCATCACAAAGCCACCCCGATCACCTGGCTAGTTGCGCTGTGTTTCACCGATGATATTCCGGATCTGGTCATCTAGTTCATAAATACTTTTTTTGAAGAGCATCAACTCTTCATTGCTGATCTTAAAATCATCCGATTCGAACATTTCGATCAGGCCAATAATGTTGGCGACCGGCCGCCGCATCCCATGGGACTGCATATGAGCGATTTCCGTCAGTGATCTGTTTTGAGCGATGATCGCTTGTTCCTGATTGACGCGTTTGGTAATATCTATCGCATGATAGGTCACACCAATTATCTCACCGTTTGCATTACGCGCGCCTTCATACGTCAGGGACCACCAAAAACTTTCTCCGTCGGGATAGGTGATCTCCTTTTCCTCATGGATGATCTCACCATTCATGGCCCGCCTGCACTGTTCTGTAAAATCTTTTAGCCTGCTGGCTGATAGCCATTGATGCGGTTCCAGTCCTATTTTCAATTCGAGTTGGCAATGTTCCCGGGCAAATGCTAATACCGTCTGATTAAAATACAAAAGTTTCAGCTCCTTGTCAAGAAGCAGGTGGCAGGCCCTCGTACTGTTAAAAAATGATCGCAGATTATTTTCCGAAACCTGGTGTCTATCGATCGTCGACTGAAGGTGGTCAGCCATAATATTAAAAGCATTTCCGAGCACCCCGATCTCATCCTTTGAGCTGACTTTCACCCTTTCCGTCAACGAGCCGCGGGCTAATTTTTTTGCCACCGCTATGATCTCCCCAAGACCTTTCTGAATATTCCTGCTGATCGATACAGCGATCAGTATCCCGGTAACCTCCACTGTCAAAGCAAGGCCGAACAGTATCCGGAACACCAGGTTTTCCAACCATCGCGAACCCTCACCAAGCGTGTAAGAAAAACCTTCTTCATATGGTGTGATCTCGGTATTGATCTGATCGATCCGGTCTGTAAAAGCGATACGATCTGCAGGCGTGATCCGCCCGCTCTTTATCGCTCTGTGTAATTCTTCGCTGATAGGGATCAGCTTAAGTAAGGTTTGCTCCGCTTTCTCCCAGTAATAGATCGTGCGCTTCAAGTAAGAAACTTCATGGAAATTTTGCATCAGGCTGATCATCTCGTCGATGTCCTCCGGATGATTCCGGCCTTGTAATAAACCTGCCCTCGCCATTTCAAGATCAGGTTTAGCCTGCTGTAGTGCGATCCTTTCCTGCCGGTCACCTAAAGGCACCTGCATACTTTTCAGATAAGAGCGATAATGCACTTCCTTGCCGGATGTTGCATAAAGACGTAGTTGTAAACTGGCATCCCGCTGCGCTTTTGACCAAAGTGCCTCACCATTCACATATCCCCTGATCGCAGAAAGCGTATGCAGGCAGAAACGCAAAGTGCAAAGCTCGATGATAATAAGCACCGCCATGATCCCAACCGTAAAGTACAGTTTGTTGGCAATAGACATAAATCATTTAGCGAGGAAGTTGATGCGCCAGACAATGGATCACCGGCTTCTTTTGATATTGCTAATTTAACTGGTATTTAATTGATTATTGCTCACGGTCAACCCTTATTTGAGCTTTATTCCACAAAGGAGTGCTTTTAAGGATTTTTAGATCAGGGCCATAGTTGTGACCTGTTGTGATATGTTTAAGTATTCCTGAAAGAGGTATAGCATTATGGCCTTGATTTAAGACCTTATTGCCTTTAATTGAGTCGATCAACGGTCTAAATGGCAATATGACGCCGCATTGGGCAGCTTTTGATCGTAATTCTATAACCCCCTTTTTGCACCTGTTTTTGCATTTAAGTTTACGGTTACTTTGATGAAAAAGACCTGAACATGGCAACTGTGCGACAACATCAACGATCTTACCTTAGCCCTATCGCGGAAGGCTGTGCACTGTTGCTGATAGCCCTGTTCACTTATACTGCTTTCGCTAAGCTGTTCAGTTTTTCCGAATTCAGTTCACAGATGCACAGCCAGGTATTTTCTGCTTGGTTCGCTGACCTACTGGTTTATGTGATCCCGCCTTTGGAATTGCTGGTGGTCTTTCTGCTATCATTTCGATCATTACGGGTAACAGGATTTCTGATCGCTGCGATACTCATGTCGCTGTTCACCGCTTATGCAGGGGTCGCTGCGGCTGGCCTTTTTCTGAAAATGCCCTGTGCCTGCGGCGGTGTACTACAACACATGAGCTGGAAGGTACATTTCCTGTTCAACCTTTTTTTCTTGCTGTTAAGCTGCATCGGCATATACACCATTAACAGGGAAAGGAGCGTCATTGGCAAAGAGTGATCTGAGGAAATGCCGTGAGCCGTTCACCAGGTGAAGGAACATGGACAGGAGTTGCCGAAAACCCGTCAACAGAGTAGGCACCATCATTTTTTTAACCTAAAGTTTTTCCTGCTTTTTGATTCAACAAAGCAGACCATGACCATGAAAAAAAGTATCCTTGGAATGGCAGCCATCGCCATCGCGATCGCAGCCAGCGCATTCACCACACCTGCTAAGAAAACCACTTTCGCTTCGCTTTATCGCTTCGACGGTACGGCAGCGGAAATGCATGATGCCAGTAAATATACCGCCATCACCACGCCGCCGACCGGCTGCAGCAATGCTAATGTACGGCCATGTTATATCTCCATCAACCAGAGCCTGAGCAGCTGGCTGGAGGAAAGACCTGAAGATGAACAGGTGCTGGCAGATGCGGCAGCGACCAAGAATTAATGCAAAAAGGGAGAGCGGCGCTCTCCCTTTTTGTTTACCGCGGGTTCTGTTCGATCCCAAAGCGCATCAGGTTCTCCGGGATAGCGATCGCATACCGCAGATCGTTCGGCGGCAGCAGGTAATTCGCGCCGTTGAGCTTTCGTTGCAGTGCGATGTTAGCCCCCTCGGTATTCAGTCTTTTGATATCCATCCATCGGATGCCCCGCATCAATAATTCTTTCCTTCTTTCTACCAGGACGAAGCGCAGTGCATCAGTTGCCGTTGCGGCTTGCAGGGGAATAAAGGCTCCCTTCTTGTAACGGTTGACCAGCAGCGTATTGAGGTCTGCCATCGCTTCCGTGATCTTTCCGCCGCGGGCATAACACTCTGCCCGGGTCAGGTACACTTCATCCACCGCGACACCGGAAAAGAACGCCGCACTGCCATCATAACTACCCTTAAAGGCATAGGTGCCGTTTCGGTTGTCTCTAAAGAAGATGGTCCGGCGCAGGTCATTGCTGGCATATGACCGGTAGAGGTTGCTGTCGATCTTCGCCTTTGTCGCGCTGATCAGTTGCGGCAGCACCATGATCGACTGGTGCAGCACTTCCTTGTTCTGCCGGGCGATCGGGTAGGTAGCCGAGGCCGACAAGGTATTAAAGTCCAGCAGGTCCTTTTTGATCTGCAACGCAGAGTCGGCATATTTACCGGCCAGATCATAATTATGGGTGTAAAGATAGCACCGCGCCAGCAGCGCGAACGCGGCTGCTTTGCCGGGACGATAGGCCGAAGCCTGGGTGACCGGCAGCTGTTTTGCCGCCTGTATCAGGTCAGTGGTGATCGCAGCAAAGGTCTGCGCATTATTCGACCTTGGTACCTCCGTGTTAAAATCCGTGGTCATCCGCAGCGGCAAACCCAGGTCGGTAGGTGACGTTGAAGATCGGTAGGCCAGGCACCAGAGCAATGCGGATTGCAGCAGGGCTTTGCCCCGGTAATAGTAAGCCTGTCCTTTGATATTGGCGGTCTCGTAGTTATTGTTGGGGTCTGCGACCCGGTCCGCATTTTCCAGTACCGTATTGCAGGAATAGACCGTCCGGTAGGCATTGGACCAGTCATTGCTGGTCAGCGCGATCACCTGGTCCTTTTCCCAGGTGTACAGTCTGCGCTGGGGTTCCGAAGCTATACTGGCCCAGTCCGCATCGGTCAGGTAGTAATTATCCGCACTGGCCTCCCCCGAACCGGGATCGGCATTGTTCATCGTGCTGTAATTGTCCAGCAATGCCTGCAGGTCTGCCGTAGCGGAAATGACCACCAGCGATCGGTCGGGCTTTTCATCAAGGTATTTCTTACAGCCGCCGGCGATCATCGATGCGGCTGCGATCAGGAGTAACAAGTGTTTCTTCATGGCTTAAAAGTTTGCGCGGAAACCTCCCGCGATCAGCAGGGACGGTGGCAGCGAAGTGGAGGAATAATCATACTCCGGGTCCAGCCCGGCTTTGTTGGCGCGCCACAGGATAGCCAGGTTATTGGCATTCACATAGACCTGCGCTGTCCTGAACGGCAGCCAGCGCTGTCTTTGCCTGTTCAGGTCATAGCTCAGCGTGACATACTGGATACGGATGTGATCGCCTTTCTCGACCAGTGATTCGGACCCGGCATAGAACGCATCACGTGCCGAATTGCTCGGATAGATCATCGACGGTACCGGGGTGTGCGCCTCATCGCCCGGCTGCTGCCAGCGGAGCGCATAGTCCGAATGGCCGTTACCCGTCGAGAACAGGCTTTCATACTGGATGGAGCTTCGCCGGAAATAATATCCGAACTTGTAAGACAGTCTGACCGTCAGCGAAAGGTTGTTCCAGCTCACGGTATTCCCCAGCGAACCATAATATTGCGGCACCGCTGGTCCCATATACTTCAAGGTCGAATAGTCGGCATTTTCAATGGCGGTGTAGTCTTCGCTCAACTGCCCGTTCAGATATCCTCTGGGGTTGCCGTTCTGCGGGTTCAGCCCGGCTGTGCGGTACGCATAGATGCCATAAACCGGCTTGCCGATCACGCCGGAGATCACCGGAACGCTCTGCACCTGGTTCTGTGCGGTGGTCGCGGACAGGTAATACTGGTCCAGCCGGTCATGGTAGGCACTGAACAGCAACTGCGTGGTCCAGCGGACGCTGCCCTCCAGGTTGATGCTGTTCAGCTCGAGATCGAGTCCGTTGCCCGACATGGCCGCTGCGTTCTTCACCACCGTCGTGCCGATCCCTGCGGTATAGTCGATCTCCGCACGCCCGAACAGGTTGGTGCCTTTCTTATGAAAGTACTCGACCGACCCGTTGATTCGGTTATCCTTCAGCCCAAAATCGATCCCGGCATTGAACATCTTAGAAGTTTCCCACTTCAGGTCGGGATTGGCATAGTTCACAAAGGTCGCGATCGGGGTCTGGGTGTAAGGCGAAATGGAACTGTAGCGCAGTGTCGTGATCGCTGTCCGCGAAGGGTCGGCATTCCCGCTCAGGCCGTAAGTGACGCGTAATTTCAGGTATGGCAGGAACGTGCTGTGGTAGAACTTTTCATTGAAAACGTTCCAGCCTAGGCCTGCTGAACCCAGCGGCATCCATTTGTCGTTCGTATTCGCGCCGAACAGGTTCGAAGCGTCACGCCGGGCGCTGACCGAAAAGGTGTAGCGTTTATCATAGCTGTACGCAGCATTGGCGAAGGTCGATACGTAGCGGTTGTTCCTGGCCGCATTGGCGCGGTTATCCGGGATGTTGATGGCATAACCGGTGATATAGGTCGGGTAAGTGCCCACCAGGTCGACATTAGCGTAACTGAGGTTATCATCATTGTAGCCGTACTGCCGGTTGCTGTTGCTCCCGCTGGCGATCTCCCGGACCTCGAAGCCGCCCAGGGCATTGACCTCGTGCTTTCCCCAGTGGTTTCGGAAGTTCAGCTGGCTGCGGAAGTTATGCGCGGTCAGGGTGCCGACGCTAAGGTCGAGGATGCCGCCCAAGGGCAGCGGCCTGATCACCTGCCCGTTCGCCGGGTTGATCTGCGAGAACAGGTTGATCAGGTCGCGGGTATAATAGCTTTGCTGGTCATACAGGGTTCTGCCGTCGGTTTGCTGGCGCTCATACTGGTAGCGCAGGTCGGCGCTCAGTCCGAAGGGCAGTTTGTAGCTGGCCGCGATGTTGGCCACCAGGTCCTGCAAGCCGGTACCGGTCCGGGTATGCTGGTATTCTTCCAGCGGATAATATCTCCAGTCAAGCAGCTTGCCCCGGCCTGCCGTGTCGATATAGGAAGAACGGTGATCGCGCACGATCGGCAGCGAATTGCCTCCTGCATCGGCGAACTGAGCATACGGGTACAAACTGCCGTAACCGTATTGCACCTGCCCGTAAGCGGGTGCGCCGGTGTTCGCATTGCTCTTCGTATAGGTCAGCCCCATGTTCAGTTGCAGGTCTTTGAACTGCAGCGTATGGCTGGTCCGCAAACTGACACGGTCGTAGGCGGCACGCAGGTTGTCAATATTTTTGTCGTAACCGCCGGAGAGCTGCCAGGAATGGTCCTTCCCTCCGCCCATCAGGTTAAGCGCATACTGCTGGTTCACCGCCGTGCGGTAGAGGTATTTGTTAAAATCGTTTCGTACATCGACATTACGCAGCGCATTGATCTCCGCATCGGCTTGTTGCCGGGTGATGCTGCCGGAACGTGCCTGGTTCAGCAGCTCGACCACCGGGGTGACGGCTGGTTGCCCGGGATCACTAAGCATCCCGTCATAGTAGCCCTTGCTGAAAAGCATCTTTTCAACGTCGATGAAGTCGCTGCTGTTCATCTGCCGGATATAGCCCAGGCGGGGCTTTTCGCCAAAGCTGACGTTCGCGTTCAATTCGGCTGTGAGCGGCTGGTTCAGGTGGCCTTTCTTCGTAGTGATGACGATTACGCCATTACCGGCCCGGGTGCCCCAGATCGAAGCGGCTGCGGCATCCTTGAGCACCGTGATGCTTTCGACATCGTTCGGGTTAATGTTATCCAGGCTGCCTTCGTAAGGAAAATTGTCCAGCACGATCAGCGGTGCCTGCGGGCCGCTGATGGAACTCAGTCCCCTGATCTGAATCTTGCCCGCCGCGCTGGTGGAACGGTCTACCTGTAATCCGCTGGTGATCGTTTCCAGGCGTTGCAGCACTGTCGTGGATACCTGCTGGTTGAACAGGGGTTTGCTGATCTGGGCGAAACTGCCGGTCGCCCGTTCCCTCGGCAGTTGCTGGTAACCAGTCGAGACTGTGACCTCGGACAACTGGGAAGCGGTCTCTTCGAGTTGGATGACTGCCGGGGATCCGGCGTTGAGTGTCACCTGCCTGCCGATAAAGCCAACATTGCTGACCTGGATGGTGACCTGTTTGTCCGGGAGGGTAAAGCTGAATTTACCGGTGCTGTCGCTGCTGGTCAGGGCTTTGCCCCCGGTGCTGATGGTCGCCCCGTAGACCGGGGCCTGGGTCGTCGCGGAACGGACCGTGCCGCTGAAGCGCTGCTGCGCGGATGCTGTTCCCGCCTGCAGGCTGAAAATCGTGAATAGGATGAGGATGATCTTGTTCATGGGAATTAGGGTTTAATTTTTGGCATGTCCGCTGATGACCAGCCTGTTGAGCATGACCTTTCTCGGGGTCAGACGCAGGCCTTGTCTCTCGAGGTCTTCATTGATCGTTTTGAGATCGGTTTTCCCGGAGAATGTCAGGTCGACCTTCGTGCTGATGCCGGTCTCATCCGTGATGAGGGGCTTGATCTCCGGCAGGCTGTTCAGCCTGGCGATGATCGCACTGATGGGTTGGTTGGTCGCTTTGGCCGGGCCCTGGTTGAATTGCAAATAAACGGGCGATCCGCCTTTGCTGATCAGCTCCTGGTCTTTGCCGGTCCGTTGCAGGGCAAGCACGGTGGTCATTCTTTTTTCCAGCCGGGCCTGGTAACCGGTAGCCTGGTTCAGCGCTTTCAGCAGCAGCAGGAACACGGAGTCCTTTTGTGACCTGGGCACGATCATATCCACATTGTTGGCATAAGGGCTCGGGTTGCTTTGCACATACCTGACCTGGTGGTTCTCGAGGCGGAGTTTCGTTGAATCGGGTGTTTCCAGCAGCAGGCGTTTCGTGTTATAGTTCTCGCCCCACTTTTTGAGCTGCCTCGTAGCCGTGGTCTCGTACATCGTCAGCACATCCATATTCGTGAAAGCCTGGCCGATCGTATCTTTTCCCCGTATCCGCACCGGGGAGCTGGTACCGGTTCCGGGGTATGAGCCTTTGACATACAGGAAGTAGCTTTGCAGGCTGTCCGCCGTGAACCATTGGTTCAGAAAAAGGGGCTGCTGCGGATCGATGTCTTTCTTCGTCGTCAATTGCAGCGGGTGCTTGTCCAGCGCAGCCAGTACGCTTTGTTCGGTAACCTCTGCGGCACCCGTGATAGCGATCACCGTCCCGTTGGGGGCTATCCATACGCAATGGGGGATCGTCTGGTGCGGGAACCATTTTCTCAGCGTGGTGTCGGCATAGGTCGTCGTGAACTCATAGGGCTGGCCGTTGTGGCTCTTGGTCTTAAAGAATTGTTCGATCTTAGCCCTGGGTTCATCGTCAACGCCCAGTACCGCGAACCGGTCTTTGTATTTTGCTGCAATTCCTTCGATCCTCGGCAGGTTCTCTATACAGCTGGAACACCAGCTGGCCCAGAAGTCGAGCAGCAGGAGTTTGCCTTTATAATCGGAGAGTTTTAAGGGATTTTGAGGGGAATAAATGACATTCGTCATCAGCAGGTCCGGGACCTGGTCGCCGGTCTGCAGGCCGGTCGTTTGCTGTCCTTTCACGCTGCCGAAAAGGCAAAGCGCGGCCAGGACACTTAGGAGTATCGATTTTTTCATGTTCGTTTAGTTCGGGTAAGTAAAAAGGAAAGGAGAACGGCAACCGGTATTTAACTATTAACTGACATAGGTTGCCGTTGACCGGCTATTTAGTCCGGCGGGCACAGGACGTAGAACCAGGGATCTTTTTTGAAAGGGTTCATGGTCGCTCTCCTTTCTGATCTTCCTGTTGTTGGCAGTACAGCGCGAGCAGAAGATCGGGCAGTTTGTCCAGGAACAGCGTGAGTTGTTCCGGACGGAGTCGGTGCAGCGTGGAACCGCTGCCGGTAAGGCCGTCATGAAGCCATTTCTGGAGTTCCGCACGTACCTCTTCGTCCCCGATGGAAAGCAGCAGCTTGTCCATCGCCTGTCGGGCGCTGAGCATCGGTGCGGAATAAATGGTTTTGACTTTGGCCATACCCTGTTTGTTAAAGAAGGGTGACGTCTTGTTTGCGAAGCAAAAGGAAGGCGTGGAACCCGTCTTATTGCTCTGGAGGTACTGGTATACCATGAACCAATAAGTGAGCCCACGCCTATAGCGTGAGCATTCCACTTATCGACTCGGTTCTATAAAATTACCAGTTTTCCAGAGCGAGTTTAAGTGCGAATGCTTCTTAAAAATCATGAAGAGTCGCAAAAATAATTAAAGATTTACATCTATTTTTTATCTAAAACACTAATGTATAAAAAGTTGGCCACTGGTACAAAATTATGTACCAATATTTTTTCCAACTAAGTTCATCTTTCACTAATGTCAATTAGTGATGAAGAATTTAAAAAACGCTTGGGCAAGAAGATCGAGGGTCTTCGTGTTGCTAAAAATTTGGGCGTAAGAGAATTCGCATTGATCGCAGATATTGAACACCATCAACTCATCAATATTGAAAAAGGAAGAGTTGATATCCGCTTAAAAACTCTTCGAAAAATAGCTGAAGGTTTTTCACTAACGGCAAAGGATTTGTTAGACTTTGAATAGGGCGTTGCCTCCGGCCCAGGCTTTTCGTTACAAGTCCTCGTTGTACTGCGGGCTATACCCTGCAATCCTTAACGCTTAGATTTTGTTGGGCTAAAAGGAATGTCTATCTCTCCAAGATTTAACGTAGATAATAAATAGTTATCTGTTCTTGACTATCATTTAATTTTGTTTCGGTGTCAAAAAACTAGATATTGTGCTTTGCACATGGGAACTACTTTGAGCTACTTCGGAAGTTAGGATGAACCTATCGTCCATACAAATGCCGGAATGTGCTATACGAAGCTATAAATCGCCTATAGATAAGACATTCTTTCTTTTGCGAAGAAACTGCATTAATTAAATCTTGCGCTCACCTGGGCAACACTCACATATTTCTATTTCGTGCAAAATTTCAATTGCTTACGATGAATTCATCAGGCCATGGTCGCCGTTTTAGTGTTTCACCTCTCTAATGGTACAAAAATACCGATATAGACCCGAAAATACTAAAAAAATCCGGATGGTTTTGACCGGGTAACTGTTTCGAGCTCAACCAAGCGCATACAAGGGTGTCGTCAAAATCGTTACATTGATATATTACTTTTATTTAGCTTAGTTTCTAGAAATCTATATAATGACGTTAGTAATTGTTAAGAGAGATGGCGAGAGAGTTTCATTTAGTGCTGATTCAAGGATTTCCTTTGGAGACGCAGGTTACATGGATAAAGGCATCAAGTTGTTCGCTGTTCCTTTTAGAATAAAAGAGCCTGCAAGTTCAAAAGCTGACTTCGATAAATGGGCCTACGAAACTCAATTTGGCCTCGCTGTAGTGGGAAGTTCAATAAACGCCTACTCAGTCAAAGATGCAATTAGTGAAGTTTTGAATAACATAACTGTGATGACAAATCTATCCGATTTGTCAATTCCTTCAATCGGTGCTTTGGTATTTAAAGTTTACAAGGGGGTTTCAGAAGAACTTGTGCCAATCCTTCAAAAAAACGGACTTAGTGAGATCATACTCGGAGGATATTGTCTGCATGAGAAAAGAGTCAGAATAATGAGGTTATTTGCAACGATTAACCCCGACAACATAACCTATGACTTCGAAGAAATATTGACTGAAGATGGCTTATTGTTTTTTGGCTCCGGTAGTAAATTAGGAGAAGAGGTTTCTGAAAACGAACCCGGATTGACTCCGCTGCAAATCATCAAAAAAGTCATATTGTCTGAGAAAGATAAGGCAGTTGGCGGAGCACTACAGTTTGGGTCATTCAATAATGAGATTTTCAAAATCAGCGGTATAATAGAGCGTCAATTTGACAAGGAAGGGAAAATTTTAAAAGAGACAAAATATCGACGAGGATTTATTATTCAAAACGATATACAGGAAGCTTTAAAGCCCCCCTATCTTTACATCTCTTACGGTTATCAACGCGTGGATTTTACTTTGGATAACGAATAGATAACGCATCATAAATGCAACTAAAAACTTTAGGACATGGCAGATGGAATAACACACCATATTTCGGATAAAAGAAAGGCAAAACTACTGATCTATGAAGTTGAAGATCTCAATGAAGATATTGCTATGCAAGAGATCGCCACACTCAGAATTGGCAAATCAACGATTCGTTTCGATATGCCGAATGCCACTGCAATGTATCTAAACGCATCCGATCGCGAATTGAAACTCGCAAAGTCACTTTATCAAAATCTAATCGAACCAAAGCTCTCAACTCGAACTCTTTACGTTTTGGCCAACGACGAAATAACCCAGATATATGATTACTTTGAGCATGTGAAGGTTGCTATTATCATGGCTTACACTGCTGTCGAATGCTTATGTAATGCGTTGATACCACCGGGATATAGCTACACTGAAAAAGGAAAAGATGGTGAGAGAATATGGGATGTAAAGGAAATTCAGCGGTGGAAATCCACGACACAAAAGCTCAGGCAAATTTTACCGAACGCTTTAAAAATGAAGGACCCCGGCCAATTCAAATCATACTCAACGTTCAGCAAATTAGAGGATATCAGAAATGAGGTCATTCACACCCGAAATGTCGCGCCGAAAGATATAAAAACTGAAGATAGAATCGATCACCAACTATTACAGCCGCGAATATTTAAGCTCGTTGACTCAGCAAGGTCGTTGATCAAAGAAATGCACGCTGCCCTGCCATATAACAAGGAAATGCCAATGCTTTACGAGACGGAAAATGTTGCAAAGGTTAAGTTAAAAACATGGGATGACCTCGGAGCTGTCAAAACCGGCGAAAGTAACGGCCCGACCAAATAAATTGCTGATTTGTTCATTAATACTGGAAATCAGGATTTGGAACTGTTTATTATGCTTAGAAACCACATCTAACAACCCAAAAAATCGCAAAAAAGTCATGGCGGAAGAATACGAACTTGATTGGAAGGAATACGAAGCTATTACCAAATATATCTACACTTCACTTGGAAAACGCGATGGAATTAAAATAATTGGTTATGGCCAGAATTGTAAAATTAAAGGAAAATCCACGATTAAACATCAGGTTGACGTCTTAACTGAACAATTCGACGGTCAGAAAAGGTTACTCACCGCTATAGAATGTAAGTACTGGAATAAAAAAGTTGATAAAGATGTCGTTATGAAGCTGGCTGGTATCATGGAGGATTCAGATATAACAAGTGGCATTATAGTTTGCAAGTCTGGATATACGCCAAATACCCTTACCTACGCTGCTTACAAAGGCATAAAGCTTGTTGAATTGTGGGAGGCCGGTGAAAATGATAACGCGTACAACAAGACTTTTGAGCTCGGTACCCTGAATATTAACATCGGTGCCATTGTCTCTCGTGCCGTTGTTACCAGCGTAGATTTTGGTGATAAGAGGATTAACGTCGCGAATGAAGAAGAAATGTTTGCCATGCACAACGTAATACTTCATGATCTTAATGGAAACACCATTTCACTAAGTAAATTTCTGGGGGAATTTTCCAAAGAGAGACAAAGACGGGGCGAGCTATTAAAAACAATGACGATAGATTATCCTCTCAACCGGAAACTGCTTTTGAAACACGATGAAGGGGAAACGTCTTTTCAACGGATATCCATCACGGGACACTTTGCAAAATTTGATAAAAGCTCAAAAAGGTCATTTGCACTAACTGATCAGGTTTGGATGATCATGAACGAACTATTTGATAAAAGGCATTTGGCATTGTCAAAAAGCGGTTTAATTTGGAACCTGTCACATCCTGGTTAGGATAACCTCGCAATCTGTTCTCGTATCTTTTTTTTCTGAAAGCTTCATCTAACCATTATCTGGGCAACGCGTCCGATTATGTAATTGATCTTATCATGTTAAGCACAGTATTTTCCTCTTCGAATGTTGCAGCTTGAATGTAATAGTCGCTAACCAAATCTTTTTCGTACCAACGGAGGTGAACCAATTCCGGTTTAATGGCGATAAGTTTAACAATCAAAGACTCATAGCTACTCAGCGAAAACAGCATCAGGTCATAACTTTGTACTGCGATTTGCCTTATGAGCTGGGTTACAAAACGTTCGACCATTTCTGGTCGTTCTCTCGTTTTATTCAATACCGATTCTTTGAGCAAACTTATGCACTTGGTTATTAATTTCTTAGGATCATAAGTAACAACGTTAGTGAAGTCTTTGGCTTCGACATCTGCATAATCACTCCAACTCTTGGTGTTGCCCATAAATGCAAAGAATTGATCTGCTGCTTTCTTAGACCCCAACTTTAGTGCAGATTTGATAAGTCGCCATTTTAAACGGGACTCGTTTTTATTTTTTTGAATTGACCTTTCAATCAAATTAAGACATTCTGATTGATCCCAAATGATGTTCCCGCTAACAATCTCATTGAAAACTGGCTTAAATAATTCCCAATGCCAGGGAGCTGTAATGGTTGTCAACTCCTTTAGTTCGTTTACGAGAATGACCGGATCAATGTCAAGCATATTCAAGGTAATCACAATTGACTCTTTAACATCTGTAGGGGTTGATTTTTTCCGCAAATGATCGATCAGTAATGGTATAGCCTCAACTATCTGTAAGTAATTGCAAATGCTACAGTGAGTTTCAAGTACTATTGGTACTGGGAAATCTTTTGTTAAGTTGACAAGAATACGCTGTTTGAAAGCATCGACGTCTTCGACTTTGTCAATGACCTTTAAAAATAAATAGTCTTTTTTAACCGGCGAAGGCTTCAACTGACTGAAACCACTTGTGTCAGAGATTGGTATGTCAAAGAGTACGTCTTGCGGCAGCACTATAAAATCAGCCATGAATAGACCACGTATTTGCCTTGCTCCATTCGTTGTTGTATATCCACCATTATCAAGTTTCTTCAAAGATTTTTTAAAATCTATTTCCGATAACAATACATTAGTTACATATAGTTGCATCCAATTAGACCAAAATTCAGGTATCACCTTTTTCATTTCCAACGCAAACTTGGTCAGTTGGGTAAATACGTAGTAATCCCAATTCCACTTATCAATCCATTCAACAAAAGCGTTGTAGCCAGTAATACGCCCGCGTTCGATCATTCGAAAAATAATATTATTGGTAACGATCTTTTTAATCTCAGCTTTCTCACTATACTCGAGATTAAACCAATCATCTTCAAAATCTTTGAGTCGTGCTACTTCCTTGAAAATCATTGCGGCTTCTGCAAGAAAAATTTCTTTACCTTTTAATAGCTCGAAATCTCTCGCAGTTCGCCGTTCATTCAACTCGTGCCAATTAACTTGTGTTTCGACAACAGGTTTAAAGAAATCAGGTAGCAACAAATTCACTTGATCTTTAAGGTAGTTGAATAGGTCGAATCGTTTAAAGTAATGAATAAAGTTACCGGTTAATCTTATATAATCTTGAGGTATCACCCCAGAACGAACTTTTTCTATCAAAAGATCTATGATCGTTGGATTTGCAAGGTCTGCACCGATCGAGCTTCGGTACAAAACGGTATCTTCTTTCTTCAGCAATTCAAAAAATGCCCTTTCAATTGTATCAGTGTTAATAAAGAATAAGGCAAGATTTCCCCATTTACCTTCAGAAAGATTGCGGTGTATAGCGTGAACAAACTCCATATAGTCGTCCAATATGACGTCATTTTTAGTTTGCTTATATAGTGTGGCAAGTTTCAGGTTGATTTGTTGAATGACCATTCGTTCCGACGGATCGTAAAGACCATCTAATAGAATTCCTAATAATTCTATGTTAGTTTTTGCGAAGGCTAACCATTTAACTCCAGTAATTGGATTGAGTAAGTTAAGGACGATTTCGAGAAAATCATTCCCTAACTGGGAATAAGTATTGCTGTCAGTTCGGAAAAGTAAGTCAGCGCTTTCTAAAATGTAGTCAAAATACTTTCCATCCCCACCAATTCTGATCATTTTGAGAATGTTCTCACGGACAATCTTGGTGTTTCTGTTGGGGCATTTCTTAACACACAAGTTTATATCTGCATCGTCAACGAAGAGATGGCGAACCATGACATCAATCGCCATGTCATGGACTGCCGGCGTTTCCTGAGATTTAATGATATTCTTTAGTAAGAGGTGAAGATATTTTCGTTCTTTTCTGATAATAGAACTTGTATTGAGATCCCTCAATATCTCTAACAAGCAAAGTCTATGGATAGCCGAACTTGACGGATCTTCAAGCTCTTCAAAGAGAAAATTCAGAATTGTTGGACTGTGTAGAACATAGGCTAATAGCTCTTCTACTTCGTACTTTCCACGAAGGTAATTTATCCCTTCCCGTTTACCCTCCAGCACCAAGTACCTAAATATCTCGAAACGCGTATTTGAGTCAATCTTATCCTTCTCAAACTTCAACAGAAGTTCGGTATTATGACTTTTCAAGGTATTGAAGAAATTGAGATATAGTTCACTATCCTTATCCATCAAAGTAAATAGATAATTAGCCGTATTAACCAGCCTGGGCTTAAGAATCAAGAAGGCCGGTTCATGGAAAAGAAGTTGTTTTAGTTCTAACCAGCTTAAACTACTTAAATATGCGGCAGTAAGAAATTCTTGAAAGTTATTATGTTCAAAATAGATAGATAATGTATTGTCATTCTCTTCACAACTAAACAGTGAGCAATATCTGATCTCAGAAATATTCAGATCGGTTAGCTCGGTCAGTTGGCTTTCCGGAAAAGAATTCCTGCCTGTCAATGTCAGATAGACCGCTAATTTTTTCCCAAGAAGTAAAAAGCGATCGGCTGATGGCATTGATGGAAACTTGAAACGATCTTGCTCCATCTTTAAAGTTATGATCTGTGCTATCGCATCAGCCCGGTCATCAGGGAATTTAAGGGACGCATGTTGGTATAAATCGACTAAGTTTTTGAGGTAAAAAGGATTACTGAGGAGATCGCTCAGACGTCTGTCAACACAAAGATCCAGAAATCGCTTGATTTGAATACTGGAATTGCCTCGATTTGCTATATATTTCTCAATTTCCCGTTGATCGAGAGGTTTGAGATATTGCGGCTTTAAAACACTATTCTCGTCAACGCCATCTCCAACAGAACGCAGAGAAAAGCTATTACGCACAGTCGCCAAAATATTTGCTGCTTCATACTCTTGCAAAAACAGATTGAACTGCGAGATGAAGGTGTCCAGGTGAATATTCGGAACCTCATCTAATCCATCGAAAAGCAAAAAAAGCCTTGACCTGGGTATTGATTTCCAAAATTCATAGAATGCGCCAATTAATTTTTCCAGGTCGCCCTGGTACAATTTGAGGCGAATGATGACCGGATAATACCTGCCTGGCTTACTATAAAGATTTGCGAGATGTTCCAGCTCTTTACTTTTCCCAAGTCCCGCATCTGATCGAATCATCACTCTTGCAGGCTTATTATCCGCATGAAGCTCTTTGATATAATCGGTCAACGGCACTGCATCGTAAAACCTATATCCTAAACTATCTTTAGATTTTTCGGGATTTGTCAAACTTCGAGGGATGTAGTCCCGTACCTCACTATAAATTTTCTTTTCCGGTAAGATGACAAGGTTTGCCAAATAGGGTTGATATATTTCAGGTTTAATAAACCCTTTAACCCATTGTTCTCCAAAAAACTCATATACAATCTCAACTTCATTTTTCAAAAGTTCAGATAGTTCGATACTGCCTAATTTATTTAGCTTTATGCCTACCTCATGTAAAGCTTTGCGTTGACGTTCCATTTCCTCGACAAAGGAGGTTTCAATCAATTCATTTGAAGAAAATAGAATAAATTCTGAAGTTTTTGCGTACCATTTTTCCTGATGCTTTTCGTCCTGAAAAACTTTGATAGCATCTGCAAGGTCGGTGCCCAAGAACTCGTTTACCCGTTTACACTGATAAAGTATATAATCATCATCTTCCCCGGTAACCAAAATATCGAGCCCGAACTGCTTTTGACCTGGCTTTCCATAAAGCGTACAGCGTTCCATGCCATAGTTCTTATAGCAATATTTAAGGCATAATTGCTCAAATCTGCGTGGAGGGAGATCTTTGAATGGTAACTGATCAAAATTATACTTCGCCGGAGGAATAATGGCGAAATCTTCATAGTCGGCTAAGAATTCTTTTTGATTTATTTCTTGATAATTTTCTGGCATAATCGGTAAGGTTAAGGTCGGCATTTTTATCAATATTTTGAAGATAGAGACATCGAAAGACAGATTTAGTGCTTTTTAAAGCATTATCTTTAATCAATTATAAATGCTAAATGGATCAACAGTATCACGCGGTATTAACCTATTCCGCATTCTATCCTCAAAATGACATCCCCGAAAAAAACGTTGAGCGATTAGACGGGTTGAATCGAGACGTTGTATTTAATTTGTTCTGCCGTTTAAAAATGACGCTATCCCGAAGCAGTGAGCGAGATATTAATAATCCCTTCATCAATTGGTTTGTTTCTAAACTGCCGGATTCACATGGTGAACGGTTCCGACATTTAGTATTCGATGGCTTCCCTAAGCATTTTCTAACTACGCCTTTAATTGTAAACCAAATCCTGGTTGACCTATTCCAGAAAACTGAAACGAGTTTGGAGCCTATGTATGAGCGTCCTGATTACATCGCTTTGGCCGTATTGGAAACGATAATGATCTATAATGAGCATCATTTTCGACAAATCGGTATTGGTGAAAAATCTGATACCCATGATCTTCTATGGCAAATAATGATGATGCAGGATATGAACGGCGCCAATTCTGCGAGCTTTGTTCGTACTGGTGGGATGAAGCAAGCCATTTTTATAGACTTTTTGGAACAAATTACAGGGACTGGTTATCCGGCGTTTGAAAAAGCGATTTGCGAAATGCTTGGAATTAACAAACTGGGCGATGTTAGCTTGCTATACCTAGCTTTACAGATCGAGCAAGATAAACGAATTCAAACAAGCGATCCTTTGATCTGCATCCCGCCGGAGGATCCCATCTATCAAACACTTTACAATTTGAATTTGGTATTAGAGCCTGGAAAAAACGATGTTGCCTTTTCAATCTTTGATATCATGATGAAACCATTTATCCGTTTGTCAAATGGCAATTTGAGTTTCACAGGAACTCATGATCTATCGTTGATCTCTGAGTTGGGTTGGGGCTATTTTCTGTTTAAAGAGGGATCGTTGTCGTCTTACATCCCACAGTTTTCAAAGTCGAGCTTCCAGGCTTTTTTTGGCTACTACGTGGAGAAATTTCTGTTAGGAAAAGTGTTCCAATCATTTCATCAAAAAGGATATAGAGTGATCCCATCAGACGACAAAAAAACGCCGGATATGACGCTCATTTTAAACGAGACCGATATTTTCATTATAGAGATCAAGACATCGACGGTTCATTATAAAGATTGGCAGGAACAGAATCTGAATGCTTTTAAAAAGTACCTGAACGATAATTTTATAAGCGATAAAAAAGGAGTTGTTCAATTACATAAATGTCTTCAACATCTTTCTGACCATCCAGAGGAATTATTTGAGATTAGCATCCCGTTAAAAAAATTGAAAATTTATCCAATAATAATTTATTCTGAACCACATGCAGGTGTAGTAGCTGTCAATGATTTCATCATCAATAATGGCCCTGAGCTCTCAATTGAGCTCTCATCAAAATTCAAAGCCATTTTGCCGGTGACGATGATCAGTTGTGATTTTTTTCTCGAGAATAGCAAATTGCTGAGTAAGAATAAGAGGCTTTTAAAGGATGCGATACTACGCTACCACAAAGGAACCCGGGAAAGGAAAAAGCAGTGGTTAAAGGTAAATTCTACTGCCAATTTTAGCAAGGCAATGGCCGATTTCGACAATTATAGTATTGGATTCGAAGGGATTTATAAAGAAGATCAACTGGCGATCGCAGACCAAATCAAAGCCATTTTTAACCAAACAAAATAGACGCAGCATATTCAAACGAGCCTTTTATAAAAGACCAAAATCTCATCAACAATATGAACGACGCTGCAAGCATCCTAAATTTAAATTTCAATGCCGACCACAGACTCGGTCAAATACAATTAACAATCGAGAGAAAGTTAGCAGATATCAATTTAAGCGAAAGCGAGCGAGAGTTAATGACCTACTTAGAGGCGGTCTTAAAACTTGATCTTTTGAATGGTAACAGTAAAGTAAAGGATATCAATGAACATCGGCCCGGACAGGAAACGTTGGCTGTACTTACGGAAATAACCCCCCAAATTATCAATCCAATCATCCGGGCGTATTTCTATGACATTTTGCAGATCAATAGGAAGGATAAGTTCAGTAATGCTAAAAGATCAATTGAAGCTTACTTGTCACTAACTGCGGAACATGAAAGTTTGAGTGAAAAAAGGGACGTCTACATCCGGATTTTAAGGATTTTATCCAGTTTAGGTAAAGGCAGGACAGCTCTTTTGGAAGAGATCGCAAATCCGATCTGGCAGGACACAATGGACGCAGATATGATGGGTGATTGCTATTCAATTACGAAGTTAAGTGAAGAAATGATTCCCCTTCTAATGGACCAGGAGAAGTATGAATTGTTAACTAATAAAATAAAGCTTGCTGTTCAGCCATTTTTGAGCCTAAGAGAATTTAGGCATTACCGCGAATGCAACCATGTGCTGGCGTTATTATTACCAAACGATTCTTTGACATTCGGGACAGAAGTTGCGAGAGGCTATATTATGGAGGCGGATGAATACCATTTACGGGGTAACGCTCTACTATTTTCGGTAGCTGAGTTATACAAGAAAGGCATTCGAGTTTTCAGCCAATTGAAGATAAAGAGTTTTGAAACTGAAGGACTTCGAACAAAGATGGTCGAGATTCTAAAATTGGCGGCGCAGCAACAGGAAAAAATCGGCCAGTTGCCACCAATACCATTGAAGAAATTAGAATTTGAGATTCCTGACTTTCAACATGTGTTTCAGGGAATATATTGGCTCATCGATCGAGAATTTCCTGTTAAGCAGAAATTCGTCGATGATTTGAAAGATAAAACTGAGGAGTATTTATTTCTCAAGTTCATGGGATCAACTATGACCGATGAAGAAGGAAACACTGTCGCAGTAAGCCCCGATAATGTTGATCTTATTTACAGAGATGCGGCGATGACGAGAGACATACATTGTAAAACATTACTGCGACCGGCTTACGATAAATTTACCGATAAGTTCGCGATAAGTGAGACGGAGATATTTTGGCTAATTGAGAATAGCGAATTTGTTCCTGAAGACCGAATAGATATTTTCACCCACGGGCTATACCATGGCTTTTGCGGAAATTTTGCCGTCGCGGTTCAATTGTTGATTCCGCAGATCGAAAACGGGTTGCGGTATGTACTCAAAACGCATGGAATAATTACAAAGAAAATCTTGGAAGATATTCAGTCTGAGAATAGCCTGGCGTTCTTTTTTAGTCATTTGAAAGAGATTCTTACAGAAGATCTACTATTTGACCTGGAAGGATTGCTAAATGAATCGTTTGGCAACAACATTAGAAACTTGGTAGCCCACGGTAAATATAGCACCTCGCGTTTTTTCGCTCCTGCTGGATTTTACACATGGTGGCTTGCATTAAAATTAAGCCTGCAACTTGACAAGTATCTTTTAAAACAATCTGTCTAACTCAGTTTTTAATTGAAACGCCTCCTGTTTATATCTCTAATTCCATCAGCTTGTAAACAGGGGGCAAGGGCGACATCCAAATGCAGAAGACAGACTTACTAATGCGCTTGAACGATTACCGAATATTAATAATGATCTTATCTGGGGTTTTGCCTGTATTGGACTTGAATTGTCGGCGGAGCAATTCGGCTTTAATTTTGATAAGCTGCCATTGACCAATTCTAAAAGATCGCAGTACTACAATTATATTGAACAGAATAAGAGCCGAGTTTAACCGTTTATATAGGTTATTCCCCTTTATTTTTCATTTCAAAATTTATACGCATAGCAAAGGGCTTTGAGACCGGGTCAGAAAGATCGGTAAATGTAGCATAGCTCTTTAACAACGTGTAGTGTTTAAATTTGTCAAAGAAAACCTGATAAGTTTCCTGAGTAAAAAAGCCTTTATCGTCCTTGTCTGAGAATGGAATAATGAAGCAGTATTTACTCAAAGCGAAGTGTAACTCTGCAACCGCGAATGGGAATTCCATTTTTTCGCTTGTCCTGATGTATAGCGTAATAGTTGGTTGGTCAATAATCGTATCAAAGAAGAATACTGCGACGGGCGGCAATTTATCGGCGTCGAAGTCTGCGTTGATCCACTTTATCGTTTTTGTAAAATGCTTTAAATAATTACTATCAATTACGCTCAGTGCATACTTGACGAGCGTCCTGTAAATATTTTGTTTGGCGACTTCCTTATTGCTTTCCAAGGTAATTTCCCCGGGCATATCCACCCCCCGACGTTCTTCCGGATCGCCATTATTATTACTATCATAATAATGTAGTTCTAATTTCTCATCGCGAAAGATCTTAAAGTTTTTTCCCTCGTAGTTTTTTGCACCACCCTTGCCTTTAATGCCGTAAATGGCTCTATTAAGAGCAAAGTATTCGATCAATTCCGGTTCAATGGCTGTAGCAAATTTCTGATTGCAATCGTCGCATTCTTCTGTGAGCACTAAAGTTTTATTTCCCAGTGCTTCCGATATGGCATGGGCTTTTTTGGTAAAAGTAACTTCCGGCATGCTCTTACTACAAAATCGACAAACCCTGTTTGCCTTAATTGGTTCTCCGATTGTCTGACGTTTAGCGCCATAAGGAAATAACAGGTAATCTTCCATTAGGTCTTTAAACATGTCATTAGTCTGAGCGCTAAGCTGAATGTATTTTTCCTTATCACCCTCCGCAACCAAGTAATTATGCAAAGCAATACTTTGCTGTTGTGTAGGTTTGATTTGAGGTATGATAAATAACTGGTCCCCATTTGACAGGCGGCTAATAAAAGATTCTACTCCATTAAGCACTTTCAATTTTGCTTCATGTTGGCTTACAAATGCACGCAAATTACTTCGCATTTCATCCGTCACCACCGTTAATGAAGTGATCGTTCGGGCTTCATAATCAAGCACGCCGGGGAAAATGCCCAAAAACGCCTGAAAAAAATTGTGAATATTGTTTGGATTACGGGTAGCGAGCTTAAATCCAAATGACTCATTCAAAGATTTAAGCAAAAACTCCAACTTAAACTTTTCAGGTTCTGACTTGCTTTCAGTGCTATTTTTATCGGCCATGTCTATCGATTTTGATCAATTAGTTTTCAGGATTTGGCTGAGGCATGATCGCTGCAACATTTGAGGCGAATATTGGATTATCTTTAATATCCGGCAAATCATTCTCCTCAAAGTACGCACGCGAAAAGACTTCGAACCGGGTAAGGCTATTATCAGGTTGATCGACATATTTGCCGAATTCATCAAACATTTTAAAGATGTCAATCAACTCTCCTGCTAAGTATTGTTCGTGTACCTCAAAATAATTAAGGTTAACAAAGCACACATCATTGATATGTAGGTTTACCCAAGTGTCTTGTTCCAACAATTTGCGGAATTCGAGTCTGAACTTTTTATTAATGCCATCATGGCCAAACGAGCGATCTGTATAAGCAATTACCGGATAGATATCGGTCTTAGAAGTGCGATCTAAGGTATCATTAACGACGTCTGTTGTCTCAAGATATTTGACAGCATTATAAAGTTGGGTAATGCCCTTTGGGCTATTGGACTGATTAGCCATAAATTTCTTATTCAGTTCTAAATCGATCGCTGCTGAATCAGCATTTTCTTTAATATCAGCGTTCAATAGCACATCTTTGAACTCTATCAACAGCACCTTATTGACCTTCCTAGCGTAATGATCGCAAAGTTCGCCGCCGTCGATTTTGACAGCCTCATCTCCGTTTAAATTCTTGAATGTGGGGAAGCACCTTAACATTAATGCTCGGAAATATATATCCTCCATAAACTCCTTTCCTTTTACGGAAAGAAAATTACCCCGATAACCGTTTGTTTTAAGGAAGGTGTTGAAACTAAAAAGCTGACCTTTGTAAAGTTTGTCGTTCAAAAAGTTGATGTCCAGTATCAAATATTCTGTAGGCCCAATCTTAAATAATGGTTGTTGCCTTATTGCCGTAAAACTTTTATCGGACTTATAATTTTGCAGTTGACCGTTGATCGCCAATGTGTCAATGAAAGCGATATTGGTAAGTGGCAATAGCTGGGAAAATGATATCTGCGCTCTGCGATCACCAACAGGACCGTCAATTTCCGCCTGAGCCCAAACCGTCAGCGTATTATAAAAGAGGTCTTTATAATCTTTTACCTGTAAGGAATTATAGTAGCCTTGAACGTAAGGTCTATATACCGTAGAGCTTTCTAAATATTTAAAAAGCTCTACGCCTCTGTTAAGTTGGTTGCTAAAATCCAGATTCGATTCGTAATCGCGCTGGTAGATGAAGTGAGGAAGAAAAATGTCCTCCAATTTGTCCAGTTCAACAGCGGACTGAATTTCTTCCTGAGTTACGGTGAAACGGTTATTGGTTATGCTATTGATAATCAGATAAGCTTTAAGGATATTCTCTGTTTCTATTTCGGAGAGCCTTTGCACGGGACCGTCAACAAAGTTTTCAAAGATCAAATCAAAGAACAATAATGTGGAATGTTCCCAAAAGACCGCTGGCCATTGCCCGTCGGCTTCGACCTCGTTTATGGCTACTAAGAATCGCTTCGAAAATTCAATGTTTGTAAATGAAAGGAAGCTTTTCAGCATTTTGAGCTGTAGTGCCTTCCCTTCCGGCCCTGGTTGTGCCAGATACATGTACAAATTTATGTGGGCAAATTTGTATAGAATGGTGGCGGAATTGATCCCTGCGATCAGTTGTTTAGCTTCTTCTTGCGTACCATCTGTTCCAAATAATTCTTTATAGCTTATTAATACATTTAGATATTTCGGTGTCTGCATCTTATGACAATTGGTTTAAGTCAAATCAAATATAATGGTTGGCATTCGTTCTAAATGACGACCTTATAAAAATTACAAATAGCTTAACTTTGCTAAGTTTTCACCTTTTTATTCACTATGGATAAAAATCAAGAAAAAATCAAAGCGGCTAAAAACGAAGACGGTATTTACGACAAAAGGTATGTTCCTCTCACTAAAGAATATTTGAAAAACCCTGCTAAAACTGCCAATCTCAAAGATGTAATTGATGGCAGCATTTCACTTGCCGATGCCGATGCCATTACTAATTATTCCGGCGACTTAAGCAAAGCATTAAACAGAGCAATAAGAGGTAATTACCTTGACTTAACAGTTAAGGTTGCAGCCTATGACAAAGCGCTGCTGAAAGCTTTACAATCAGTTCCTCCTTATAATAATCAAACTGTTTACCGGATGACGAAATACGTGGAAGATATAAATCCCTATAAAACCTATTTTGAAAGTAAAAAGGGAAAGGTATTAATCGATCCCTGCTACATGTCGACTTCCAAGGATGAATGGATTTCTGAAAAATTAATCTACGGGATCAAAACGCTCAAATCGGAAAGTAATGCCCGTGATATATCGAGATCAACAAACAATGCCATAGAGAACGAAGTGTTATTTGTTAAAGGCACAAAGTTGCTAATAAAGTCAATTGTAGAAAAAGATGACCGGCTAATTGTTGAAATGGAGGAGACGGCAGCAGAGGCTGACGAAGTCTTAAACTATAATCGCAATTTAAAGATCGCCAATCAGAAAGAAAAACCAGGTTTGTTTGATTGACAGGTACTATTTCCCTTTACGCTGTTTCCTTGTAGGCGGTTGTTTGATAAGCTCAAAATCAAAATCCGAAAGTTCTTTCGCGTAAACTTTTAACGCGGGAGCAATTTGAACTGTACTGCTGATTGAAGTGTTACTAAAATTCCTTTTTCTATAGTCCCAATCTGTCTAAAGCAAAGCGAGTCTGTCGACGCTTTCCTCAAACGATACAATTTTCTTTCTTATCTCTGTAATTTTTGCGCAAACCTGCCCTTCAAATTATTGGTTGACGAATGGCTGATGAAATCTTTGCACGAACGAGCAGGCTTGCCAACAAGCACATACAAACTTAGCTGAAATAATCTATCAAATGCTAGTAAACTTCGATTTATAAGTACGATCAAAACGCTATCCCACATTCTCTTTAATATGTCACATATAAATTTGCGCAAACGTTTTGGGAGCGTCGAGCTGATTGAACTGGCTGCCGATAAACACTTTACCATTATACGCGTACATCGGACCGGGAAATGCTGCCGTGCCAACCGGGATGACCAATTCGGATGCGTCATTCGCGAGCGGGAGGCAACACCCTGTATTTCTCCGCAGAGCTTGAAGAGTTTTATGCAGGTTCCATTAGATCCTGCAAACACCAACATTGATCTTCAGCGCGTTACGCCAGTGAGTTGGTAACTACCTCTCGGCGCATTGATTGGCTATTGATCAAATTGGGAATCTGCAATATCAAAAGCGGGTTCAAGGGCTCCGCCTGGCGGAGCCGCCAGCAAGATTATCACAAGTAATATTATTGACAAAAATTACATGGGGATATCTTTGGTTATTTTACTTTAAGTTTTCAGCAACAAAAAGCTGTTCAAGGCAACGGATTCTTAGACACAATTTTGCCATATTTAATTAAAGTCGAATAATGGATAACTGAACATTATCCGTCGTTGGATGACACTTTAACTATTACCATCCCCAACCATTTCAACGCTCAACGGTTAGATCAAATACTAAAGCGTTATAATGGAGACAGGATTACCAGGATTATTTGTCTACCCGGACTTTATAGATGAGGCAAGGGAAACTCAGTTAATGAAAGAGATCGATAGCCAGACATGGATTGTTGATTACTTAAGGAGGCTGCAATATTATGGTTATCGTAACGAACTGGAAAAGCCATACCCTTTGATTCCTTTTCCTGTTGCCATGCCGCCGCTGCTCCATCAATTATCAGTTGAATTGGTGGAGCAGAAGATCATTGATCTGCAACCGGACCAGGTTATCATTAACGAGTACGTGCCTGGTGAAGGTATCAAGCCACATAAGGACCGGGCTTATTACGAAAATCAGATTTGTGGTGTAAATCTGGGAAGCATCTGCGTGATGCGCTTTATCAAAGGCATTGGTCACGAAGTGTTTGATATCGAGATTCCAAGACGGTCAATTTATGTCATGCAGGATGATGCCCGCAAAAAGTGGAAACATGCTATCCCTCCGCGTAAAAAAGACAAGATAGATGGCGAAGTGCATCACCGCGACCGGAGGGTTTCCATTACTTACAGGAAGGTCAAACCTAAACAGGTGCACCCGATCGACCCCAACGGCAAGGTCGCTCGACTTTTACAAGAAAAATTTAGCATCAGCGCAGAGCAGATCGCTCAGTTAAGCAAAGGCTGATCGATGATCAGGGCAATTCATGCAGACGATCGTTCAGTCCCCATTTTGGCGGGAAGAAATAGTCGATCTCATGGTCGGTCCGGCAATAGACCTGTTTGATCCTGGTACGACCAGATAGGCCGCTGATCTCAGGATGAGCAACCCGGCCATACTTATCTGTTTCGCAGAACAGGTTCTGGCAATCGATCAATTGCAACGGTCTTCCCCATAATGTCTTGAAGTCGATACCCAACCGCTCGAACTCCTGTTCCTGCCGGTCGGTTACATAACGGATGATATCTGCTTCACTGTGACTTCCAAGATCAACAAAGCATTTCCGGATGCCGTCGCTTGCACCGGGACCAGGCATCACAAACTCCATTTCACTAAAATCGGTTAGCGTACTATAATTGATGTCGGTCGCATACTGATAAGCCAGGAATTTACCGATGGTTGGGTAACTTAAAAGCAGCTCATAAACCTGCTCCATTGATGCTGCTTTTGTATTTGGTCGGCCAAACGCGAACGCATCATGTGTTCGATCAGCTTCAGATGGTTCTCATGCTTTCTGGAGTAGCCATAAGCAGAGGTGCCAGAGCTCATCAGGTACGCGCCGGAATAGATCGGCCCACCGGCTTTTATAACTTCATTCAACAGTTTGGCGTAGCGTTCAAATCGAAAGTCTTTCCAGCTCACTTCCCCGAACTCCTGCTCGAATAGCTGCCAGGTCTCTATCTTATTGAACAGTTTAAAGAGAATGATACGAAATAGTATTTCTTCCGGCGGCCTGTCCTGGTCATAAATGACATTCCTGATCAGGTATTGACTTACCCGGTCAGCCGCACGGTAAGCATTCGTGAATTTGTGTTTGCGCAAGATCGGGTCATCAGTTAACTGGTCTTTGCCGGCAAGCCGTGCAAAAAATATCTCTTGACGCGCGGCAGCGAGCTTCCAGTAGGTGTCAAATACCTTCGACGGGACAGGAAGCCGTTTGCTGCCCTGAATGTTCATGCACTAAGCGAATAAAGGTCCTGGAACTGGTCAAAGGAATGTTCGAACGCAAAGCCTGACCGGCTTAACACTTTCCGGGCAGGAATATTCTTTTTGTTAACGACAGCAGCGAGGGGGTGGACGCCGCGGTCCTGAAGTTTAGTCACTAATTGCGGCAGCAGCAACGACATGATCGAACGTCCAAATACACTGCTTTTCAAGTAGAACTCGATAAAAAACGGATAGTCATCAAGCGTGTAGTGTTCCCTCGCGACCTTCGGCGGAATAATATCAACGATACCTAACAGTTCGCCCGACGCCTTCGAGTGGATCAAATGGGTTTGGTTACGTCCGCATTGGCTGTTCATCAGCGAAGTGATGAGCCATTGCCGGGCACTTTTAAGATCAGCGATCTCCTTTTCAGGAATGAAACGTAATGTAGCCTTGTCGGATAACAATTCAAATATGTCACAAGCCAATTCGGGGTAATCATGTAATGATATTTGATCAATACGACATATGGAAAGGTCATCAAGTTCAAGATCGATCTGCGGCATGTTAAGGTTGATCGTAATGGTGAATATTACGCTGGCTAAACCGGAAAACCAGGCGATTGTTTGATTTGCTTCATTTACCGGGCAGACTAATAGGCATGTTTTTTTTCGTGTTGAACCCCTACACCTTGACAAATTTTTCATTGATGATTAGCAGGCACTCATCAGGTACGTCCGAATTGAACATTTTCACATATGATCCGGATATCCCTTTGGTCACATAACCCCGGAACAATCCATCAATAGAAACCATGTAAGTCGGGCCTTTCTCACCAGGCATTTTCTTCAGGTCAAATTGCATCTCTACTCCTTTACCTGCTATTTCGCCACTTAGTTTAAATCTGTCCATATTGCTCAGTCAATTACTGGGTTTGTTAAGATCGGAAGCTTTGCGAACTTCGTTACTTCGATACTCGGGGAGCCATATTCCTGAACCACCTTTCCATAGACCAGATAGCAACCTGCACCATTGAAGGGATATGTCTTCGTTGAATTCGGAAAATGGACAGTGTCAAAGAAATTGCCTTCGACATCAAGAAAAGAGCCGAACCACATCATCTTGCCGTTCTTCGTCGGCACCGGCTTTTCACAGACATACCTGCCTACCATCTTTACGAATTGGCCGACATGGTTGATCAGGTCATTCGCACCGATCTCTCCGCGATAGTCAGTTTGCAAAAGATCGAATGGAGACATACTCAGGGGGAAGCCTAAAAGTTCGAGTTCATGGTAAGCATTTTCAAGCTGCGTATTGACCAGTACCGGCAGGTTGTAATTCTTAGTCTCTACTACAAACAGTTCCACCTCATTGGTCGACTTCACTTTGGTTCCCATCAACAGATGCACTTCCCAGAGCAGTTCTTTTTTGCTTTTTCCGGTAAAACGCAGGGCACCCACCCGTATCAGTATGATCGCTTGTTCCAGGCCGATTCCGGTCCTTTTGATCAGGTCTTCGAGGCTCTGGTAAGGGCCATTCGCTGTTCGTTCTTCCGGGATCAATTGAATGAAGTGATCATTCAATCCGAGGATGCCGACGAAACCCAAATAGACATCGATGCCACTGATGTTAACGATGCTGTCACTGTTATTGACGCAGGGCAGATGCACTATCGCTCCTGCTTTCTGCAGTTCGTGGATATATAATGACCTCGTATAGAAACCACCGTAATTATTCAAAACAGCCACCATGAATTCCCGAGGATAGTAGGTTTTCAGGAACAGGCTTTGATAGCTCTCCACCGCAAAGCTGGCCGAATGGGCCTTAGAAAAACTGTAGCCTGCAAATGAAGAAACCTGCCGCCAGACTTCCGCGACCACATCATCAGGACGGCCCAGCTTTTTCGCTTCCTCAAAGAATCGCTGAACAAGCCGGTCAAATTCCTTTTTTGAACGGTACTTGCCGCTCATGCCTCGCCTTAAGATGTCAGCATCCGTTCCGTCCATGCCGGCAAAGTGGATGCAGATCTTGATCACATCCTCCTGGTAGACCATAACGCCGTAGGTTTCCTCCAGTTGTTCCTTCATCACAGGATGCAGGTATTTTACGGTATCAGGTGCATGATGATATTTAATGTATTCGCCCATCATGCCGGAACTGGCGACACCGGGACGGATGATCGAACTGGCGGCGACCAATGTTAGATAATTATCACAATCCAGTTTCCTGATCAGCTGCCGCATTGCCGGCGACTCGATATAAAAGCAGCCGATCGTATTCCCGCTTTTAAGTTGCGCATTGACCCTGGCGTCATTCATGAAGACCTTCACCTGGTGGATGTCGATCTTACGCTGCTGGTTGTCTTCGATCAGTTTCACCGCCATTTTAATGTGGCCGATCCCGCGCTGGCTGAGAATATCATATTTATCAAAACCGATCTTTTCTGCTTCATACATGTCCCACTGCACGGTCGGCATTCCTTTCGGCGGCAGGTCAAGTGCGGTATAGTAAGTGATCGGTTCTTCCGTGATCAGCACACCCCCGGCATGAATAGAACGCTGGTTCGGCATATTGGCCATTAGGCCATAGATGGTATGGATCTTTTTGAACGTAGGGTTGTTCCTATTAGCTTCCGCCTGCCGGGGATCAGTAAAACTGTCGATCTCCGCCTTGGGAAGTCCCATTACTTTACCGATCTCCCTAATAATGCTCCGGTCTTTGAAGGTCGACATCGTACCCAGCAAAGCAGTGTGATGGCGGTCATAGCGTTTGAAGATATAGTCCTGCACATCTTCGCGTTCATCCCAGGAATAATCGATGTCGAAATCAGGCGGCGAGGTGCGTTGCGCATTCAAAAAACGCTCGAAATACAGGTTCAGTTCGATCGGATCAACATCCGTTATCTTCAGGCAATAGGCAACGATGCTGTTCGCGCCAGATCCCCGGCCAACATGATAATATCCCTGTGAGGATGAATAGCGGATGATATCCCAGGTGATCAGGAAGTAGGCACAGAAATCCAGTTCATCGATGACCTTTAACTCGTGCTTAACTTTCTTCAGGGCGACCTTGTTACTTTTGCCGTACCGATATTCGAGACCTTTCAGTGCCAGTTTCGTCAATAATTCCCGGTCGTTAGCCCGGCTACCGGTAAAGGTTCGCCGGTTCAGGTTGATTCGCCCTTTGGGATAATCCATGACGCAGTTACTGATCAGATTGCGGGTGTTGTCCAGGATAAAGGCATACCTCGAGAATTTAGCTTCCAGTTGACCGGGCGGCAGAAACATATCCGTTGGGCTGCACGTATCTTCCGGCTTTACCAAAGTCAATACCGTGTTCAGATCGATACTTCGCAAATATTCGTGGAGGCGGTAACCGACCTTGTCAAGCACAAAGACCGGCTGTAAAGCAACCAGCTTTTCCCTGATCTCATCGAGATTCCGGCCATACAGTTTATTCAGCTCATCAAAGCGGATACCGATAAACTCATTCGTCTTCAACTCACCACCGTAACTGTAAGGGTAAACGATGAACACATTGCTGAATACGGGCGCATGATCGGGCAATACTCTTTTTTCCAGGTTGTGCTCACTCAAAAACTCGTTGAGTTCCCGCATGCCTTCTTTGTTCCTTGCGATGCCGATATACAGCAGCTGCTTGTCCCTGCGAAATTCTATCCCACCAACCGGTTTTAGACCTTTATCATTACACTCCCGCATAAATTCCATCACCCCGGTGGAATTGTTGATGTCGGTCAGCACCATTTGCGTGATACCCCGGGCCAATGCCTCCTCCACCAGTGCAGGGATGGACATCGTTCCGTAACGTAGGCTATATTGGGAATGAACGTTCAGGTACATGGCTTACAATTTAAGGTCAATACCTGATGCTAACTTGATAGAACCCGGGCCAAACCTGCGTCTGATCTTGTCCATGGCCTGACAAAGGCTGTATTGCTCTTCCGACTCTGCATATAGATCGATCTGCTCAAACCCGTTGACCAGGTTTGACAGACGTACGCCGATAAGCCTAATGAGTAATCGCTTTTGATAGAGTTGCTTGAAAAGCTCTTTGGCTTTGTTGATGAGCACGCCATCCAACGCGGTATAGCCGATACGGGCCTGCTTGGACACCGTTTCGAAAGTGGAATAGCGTATGGTGATCGTGATACAGGCCGCTTGCTTTTTCTGTTGCCTCAACTCAAAAGCAAGTTCCATCACCATTGAAGTCATCAGGTCATTGATCGATTGAATATCAATACTGTCATTGCTGAATGTCGATTGCGTACCGATACTTTTTTGCTCGTGATATGGAACGACCGGGGAATCGTCTACCCCCTGCGCTTTCTGCAATAGCCACAGGCCGTTCTTACCCAGAATACTGATCATGTATTCGGGATGTATCTGTGAAAGGGTATGGATACTCTTGATACCCATATCGCTGAGCTTGATAAAGGTCTTTTCGCCTAAGCCGGGTATCTTGCGGATGGACAGCGGATCAAGAAAAGGCCGCACGCCTGGACGCGCAACGCTCAGTTCACCATTAGGCTTGCATTCGTTCGTCGCCATTTTGGAAACCGTTTTGTTCACGGACAAGCCAAACGAAATAGGCAGCCCGGTTTCTTTAATGACCTTACCCCTCAGTTCCCGTGCATACTTAAGCGTACCAAAGTGCTTATCCATCCCGGTCATATCGATGTAATGCTCGTCAATACTGGCCTTTTCCAACAGGGGTACCTGTTCCCGGATGATCTCCGTGATCTCATGTGATGCTTTGGAATATTCATCCATGTTTCCCCTGATCCAGATCCCCTGCGGACATAGCCTTTTGGCCAGTCGTGCCGGCATCGCAGCGTGAACGCCGAATTTCCTCGCTTCATAACTACAGGAGGTAACAACACCCCGATCTGACAGTCCGCCAATGATCACAGGACGTCCTAATAAGCGGGGGTCTTTCCTCATTTCAACAGACACAAAAAATGCATCCTGGTCCAAATGAATGATCTGGCGGTCAGTGCTCATACTTTTTAGTTTATTGTATTGCCTTCATTTTCAATTATATAGATCGCACGTAGGTTATTAGCATCTATAATTCATCATGACTACCCCTGAATTATTCAACAAAACTAATGCTAAAAATATTAGTATTTAAAATGATTTTTGAATTATTTTTGAAAGGCCCTTTAAAGCAGCCGATAATCATTTGACATCAAAGGCAATAGAAGCGGTGATCTCACCGGTAACTTTTCTAAGCCGGATGGATGATCTTTGATTTCATTTGATAAACACTTAATTTTATACAACATGAGGGAGATCGAACCACCATTTGAGATTCAATTCCAGGGAAAGACCGCAAGGGTCACCGAAGCAGAGATCAAAAGCAGGCGTATCTTTCATTTGCAGTATGATGGTCATCAAAAACCATTGACCATAACGGTCGCAAAGGATAATAAAGACGTTAAATTCTGGACATCGATCCCTGAAGGGCGTCAGGAAGAAGCAGAACAGGCAGGCAAGCTAATTGCCCAATATATCAGGAGTAAAAAGGAGTAAGTATGTGTTACTACAACGGTCAGCGCGTTAGCCGGGCTGAATACATCGAATTAAAAGGATTAGCAAAACCGGTCAAGAAATACAACTTTCTAAACGTAGGTGTTCATAATGGTTTCAATTATGCACCTTGCGCGATACTTGTCCCTTCTGCGGACGGGAAAGACTTTGAGATCACGCAGGCCGAATGGGGATATGTGCCGGGTTTTGTGAAGACGAGAACGGAAGCAAATATTTTCAGGGCGAAATACACGACGCTTAATTTCAGGTCGGAGAACCTGTTTCTGAAAGAAGATGGTAAACGCTCGATGTGGGCGGATGCGGCCAAGAACAGACGCTGTCTTGTACTTTCAACCGGCATTGTTGAATCCCGTCACGTTCCAAAGATCGGCAAGAAAGGACAGGAATTGAAGGAACAGATCAAGTATCCTTACCAGGTCAGCGTCAAAGATCATGAATACTTCTTCTTACCAGGACTTTACAATGAATGGTTAGACCCGGAAACCAGCCAATTCGTCAATACGGTAGCGATCGGTATCACGGAAGCAAATACCGTAATGTCCCAGATACACAACTCAAAGAACCGCATGCCAACGATATTAACGGAAGAACTGGCCTGGAGTGGTTGATGGAAAAACCAACCGAAGAACGCCTGTCGCAAATAGCGCGTACTCAAATACCCTCACGTCTGCTTGATCACTGTACCATCGACCGGAATTATCGTACAACACTTGAAGCTATACCTTTGGATTACCCGGAGTTAGCACCGATCGATCTGACCTATGTCGATACGGAAGCATTGCCGTTCGGGCATTGGCCGGTTTTACAAACCGTCAACGCCTGAGGACGAAACAAAATCAAGATTTAAGAACAGATCGGGCCGGATGATTTCGTTAGGTTCAAATGATTTGTCAGACGATCACATTATTTAAACATAACTGTACAAAAGGACTGAATTCCCTTTTCGCTTTAGTTAGATGTTTATGTTTTGTGACCATTAAAGTGACTATTGGTCACTTTACGACATTCTAAGACCGCTTTGTTTTAATACCGTAAAAAAAATTTTATCCCTATTTTAGAGGTTCAGGCTTTTCATGCAAGACTTAAAAAAATTCTTGATCTCAAGGGTCAACTTGACCGAAGAGGATCTTACATCCGTCATCAGTTTTTTTAGACCCAAAGCATTGGACAAAGGAGATCTGCTGCTCAAACGCGGGCAAACAGCGACGTTATACTATTTTTTGAAAAGCGGGGGTCTACGCTTTTACTATGACGAGGACCATGAACTTACCGCTTGGATCGTACAACCTGGAGAATTTTTCACAGAGATCTCCAGTTTGAGTCCGGAAAGACCAACCAGATTCAATATTGAGGCGGTCGAGCATTCAGAATTATACTGTATCAGTAAAAAAGATATGGAACTGCTTTACAAAAAAATTCCTGCCTGGCAGGAATTTGGCCGCAAAATGTGGGAAGGTATGGCAATTCGTATGATCGATGAAATCATACGTTTCCAAACCATGACCGTTGAAGAGCGCTATCTCGAATTTTTAAAAAAGCCGGGCTTCATGCAGCTGATATCCGTCAAACAGATGGCCTCCTATCTCGGCATAACCCCAAATGCCTTGAGCCGCATTCGGAAAAATCTGCGCTAAATGCGTATTCTACCAAATGGTAGGTCGAATGGGTTGATATCCTCATAGTTTTGCTGGACAAATACTTTAAAACTATGGAGGATCTTATTTTAGTTGCTGGAGCTACCGGTGATTTAGGTGGCAAAATATGCAGATCACTGCGCATTAAAGGAGCACGGGTGCGTGCCATTGTGCGGGAAGAAAGCAGTTCGGAAAAGGTAGTTGAATTGCGCGAGTCCGGCGTGGAGGTTATCACAGTTCAATTTGACGACGAAAAACAGTTAATTGCAGCCTGTAATGGCGTATCATGTGTCGTATCGGTACTTGCGGGCCTTAGCGATGTAATTATAATGGCACAAAGCCATTTGCTGCATGCCGCTATCAAGGCAGGCGTTCCCCGATTTATCCCATCGGACTTCTGTACAGATTTCACCAAAATACAAACGGGCGAAAACAGGAATTTTGACCTTCGCAGGGAGTTCCAGGCCATTCTTGAAGCCGGTAACATCCGTGCTACCTCTATACTAAACGGAGCTTTTGCCTATGTTCTACAATATGGTATCCCGCTACTGGATACGAAGTCAAAATCAATAACTTACTATTCCGGCAAAGCTGATTGGCAGATCGACTTCACCACTGTAGAAGATACGGCCGCCTTTACTGCGTGTGCAGCATTAGATGGTAATGCACCAAGATTCTTACGTATCGCAAGCTTTCAAATTGCCCCGACCAAACTGGCAATACTCGCCGAAAGCATCTTTGGGGAGGCTTTTGAACTTAATGAACAGGGCACGCTGGAGCAATTCTCGGCATATATCAAAATAATACGCGCAGGAGATCCAGAAGGAGAAAAACAGTTATACCCGCAATGGCAGCAGATGCAATATCTCTACAGCATGTTTACTGCGCATCACAACGCCTTGGATAATGACAGGTATGCCGGGTTAATATGGCAAACTGCAGAAACGACACTTAAAGGAATCAACAACAAAAAAGCATAACATGGAAAAGAAATTTACTGACGAAGAATTGGTTAAGCATTGGCCGAACTTTACAAGTCATATAGTAGGTGTGAATGGCACGCAATTACATTTCGTAGACAGCGGGGGTAATGGACCCGTTGTGTTATGTCTGCCTGGTTGGCCGCAAACATGGTATTCTTATCGTTCTTTAGCTGTGCCTTTGTCTGATCATTTCAGGGTCATCGTCGTAGACATTAGAGGTATGGGCAGTTCAGCAACACCACCGTCAGGCTATGATAAAAGAACGATGGCTGCTGATGTGTACGAATTGATGGTAACTTGGACATCAATAAGGCATACGTGTTAGGTCATGACATAGGCGGCATGGTGGCAGCCAGCCTGGCGCACAACTACCCGGAAGTTGTAGAACGACTGATCCTTGCTGACGGCCTTCATCCCAATGAAGGCATGATGCAAATGAAACTTTTTCCACCTGCGGGAACCTTTAATGAAAAGATAGATCTTCAGCAGCCATATACTTGGTGGATGAGCTTTAATCAGGTCAAAGCGTTACCTGAAAAATTGCTCGAAGGGCGTTACCGATACCTGCTCGACTGGCTTTTTGATTACGTAATGGTGGACAGTTCTAAAATGACTGATTTCGAAAAGGATATATATGCATCAGTTTACGATCAGCCGAAACGTATACGTGCTTCTAACGCCTGGTACCAAGCTTTTAGCCAGGATATTGAAGACGCCAAAAATTATTCGAAGCTCCAGATGCCAGTTTTAGGAATAGCCAGCAATGTTTCTTCCGGCTTTTACCAGTACGCTTTACCAGCCTTAGCAGAAAATTATGAATTGGTGAATTTAAAAAATACCGGACACTACATGTTTGAAGAAGATCCGTCTGGTGTAAATGAGGCGATCATGGTGTTTTTAAAAAAAATAAAACTTGGTGATGAATAAAATGGATATATGCTAATCATCACTGGAAAGATTGATCCTCAGCCTTAAGCTTTTTAGAAATCTTGGAGGGCTTTACGGTGACCCAGTTTTACATTATGAATCATTTGGTGAGGATATAGAAGATCAAACAAAAGTCGCTAAAACCCTGTTACCGGTTTACCTTCATTTTAAAACGAACCATCAGATGAAATTGCATTCCCTACTATATAAACGCTGCTTATTTGTCCTTGCCTTATTCATTTTTTTATTGGGCTGTAAAAAGAAAGACCAGCCGGCGCCCGTCGAATCCATTCCTCCTGCTATAACCGGAACACTATACAGCAAGGCATTTACCGCCAAGGTCAGTTTGGAGCGTTATACCAATTTTAGCATGAATAATTATCGCCCTGATGACCTATTTGCAATATATGTATCTGACAACAGTTCCAAAAATTGCAGTTCGAAAGTGAATGAATTTGCCATGCGACTGACCGTACCAAAAAAAGTGGGGACATTCTCAAATGGTGATACATACATCCTGGTCAACGATCCCGCTGATCAGACCGGTACAACAGGTATTTTATATGCTAATGCGCAATCATCAATTACGATAACCAGCATAACTAATGACAAGGTTTCTGGCTATGTTAATATCATAAACACCGAGAACAACATTGATGTTAAAGGGCGCTTCGAGGCAACCTATTGCAAATAGTCGATCATGACCATTTCAATCAATATTCACCTTAAAATTCATCAACCGAAGCGGATGAAAGGGTTAATACCTTAACTTATTTGTGACTCTGAGCGCGCTTCAAAAGACTAGGTTGGAAGTATGAGGTAATTCAGGGAACAGCTATTTTTAATATGAAGCGATCTTATCATCTTCATTAGAGCGATACCGTTAACGCTCTGTTAGTAAAAAACTACAGCAGTGGATCTGGACTTGCTGATTTTTGCGACGATCAATTACGCTTATCTGTTTGACGCACCCTGATCAAACGCCGGATCGCATAAATACCCGGTACCATCGGCAAAATGGCCGTATACATCCCGGCGAAGTAATAGCTGTGTGTCGTCTTGTAATAATAGTTCGGCATGCTGTTGATCTGTACGCCCTTTATTTCGCGGCTGATCGAATTGACGTTGTCCGGCTCCAACCGAGGACTGATGAGCGGAAAAATGAAGTGTGTAAACTCCGCGACACCGGGGCCGATAAAGATGAAACACGCTACAAAGCCAGCAAGCGGAAGCTTTTTATATAAGCCCCATGTGGTCAGTGTGTAGATGGTAGGCCCTACCAAAGCAAAGACCATCAGAAAACTTCTTTCACTCCAGGGAATATCGAAGAGCCTGCTCATTGCAGGCCCAAAACCGCTCAGATATTCTTCAATGATATGGGTCTGCAGGCCGGCGACCGTGAAAATGAAAAGTGGCAGAATGACCTCCGGTTCAACGGGATGTTTCAAATAAGTGAAATACCAAAGAAAAAATGCGAGGATTGCTGACCCACCGACAATGATCACCGGTGGCAACCCGATCTTAATATAACCGATCAAGGGTAATACTATACAGCACAGAATTGCGATAACCAGGCTGAGCTGTTGACTTTTTTTTGATGTTTGCATACGCAAACCTGCCGATTAGTTACCGGCAATTATTTATCATATGATAAAAACTACCGGATGGCCCGGATCCGGCTTAGCGAAACTTGTGTGATGCCGAGGTAGGCCGCCAGGTCGGCCAGGCTGATCCGCTTTAATAGCTTGCCCTGTTCGAAGATGAAACGTTCATAGCGCTGTTTGCCATCTTCTTCCAGCATTTCACTGATCCTTTTCATCATATTGATCGAAGCTAACGACACGAGCGAACGCAGGAATCTTTCGATGCTATGATGCCTGGCACACAAATCATCCATATCTGCTCTAAAAATAAAGCTAACCGTCACTGGCTCCAGCGCGATGATGTTATAAGTTGAAGGTGTCCGCTGCACATAGCTGTCCAGCACCGTGAATATGGAATGCTCTGGAAAGAACCGCATGATAAATTCTTTTTCACCATTATGAAAAGAGGTTTTAGCCAATCCCTCCTCAATAAAATAAATGTATTTGCAGACCCGTCCCGATTCCAATAAATAGTCGCCCTTGTCAAAGTGCATGGTTCGGATCGCTGCTTTCAGCGCTTCTCTGGATGGGTCATCCAGCGGTGAGAGGGAATCAGCAAATTCAGGTAACCGTGTCATTGATCTCATATCTTGGGTTTAATGGAAAACACGAAGCCCGCTAACTACTTTTGCCGATATCATGTTTCGGTGGTACTGTTTTCACATTCTCTTCCGCTTCTTTAAACTCGATGTGAACAGCGAATTCCGCCGGTTCGATCTTTACGCCGTAAAAGTCTGCATATGCACGTGTAAATTCCGCTCCGAAGTATAGTATCGCAGCGGTGTAGTATACCCAAAGTAAGATGATGATCAACGATCCCGCTGCACCGTAGGTAGAACTTGTACTGCTCTTTTCAATATAGATGCCGATCACGATACGGCCGATCATGAACAGCACGGCCGTAAATAACGCTCCGGAACGAACATCCCGCCAGCTTACTTTAGCATCGGGTAAAACTTTAAATATCACACCGAACAAAACCGTAATTACTGCGAAACTGATCAATGCATTTATGATATTGAAAAGCGTTACGGTGAAATCTGGCAGGAAATGTTTTAAATAGTCGCTGACGGCAAGCAATGCGCCATTGATGACCAGGGAAACCAGTAACAGAAAACCGATCGCAATGATGATCGAACCGGATAAGAGCCGGTTCTTGAGTAATTTGATCCAGCCGACCTTCGGTTTGGGCCTGACCTGCCAGATGAGATTGATCGACTCCTGGATCTCTCCGAAAACCGTTGTTGCTCCGATGACCAGTGTTACCGCACCGATGATCACCGAGATCGTCGACTTTCCGCTGGTTTGCAGGTTTTTGATCATCTCCTGGATCTGCTCGGCAGCTTCTTTACCGACCAGGCCATTGATCTCATAAAATAGTTTTCCCTGGATCGCATCTTTACCAAGCGCTAAACCTACAATAGAAATGGTCAGCAGGAGTAATGGTGCCAGAGAAAAAATAGTATAATAAGCTAATGAGGCGCTGTATTTCATCGCCATATCATCACTAAAGCCCTTGAAAGCGGCTTTCATGATCGTGGCTCCATTTTTAAACGCTTTTTTGGTAAAGTAATCCTTTAAAGCCATAATAATATCGGTTTAGATGGTGAATGTCGATGAAGATCCTGTTCGAAAGAGATGCCCGTTGTTAGTTTAATGCTTATTGCTATACTTTCCTTCGGGTATCAGGAATGTTTTGTTTTCCAAACTCTAAATCCGCTATCTTCCATTCCTTCTCTTCTGATCGTGATCATAACGTCCTCTTCACGGTCGGGAAAGTGAGTGTCGATCAGATCCTTGATCTCCGTTTGCAGAGCTGCTAATTCACTCACCCCTTTGGCTGGAACCGAAAAGACCGGTTGACCCATGAAAGTACTCAACTGATCTGCATGACTACACTTCTCCCTTAAGAGTTCTATTACTTTGGCTGCGAATGTTTCCATTAAAACCTAACGATCCCACAACCTATATGTTTGAAATGCCGCCATGATTTTTCGTTCTATTAAATTTTTTTAACAGATCATACAGGATCGTTTCATGTCCTGGTAGAAATGAGTTAAAGGGATATGTCAAAAAGCTGGGTCATAGATTCGGAAGCAAATAATATAGTAACAGCATGCTGCCTGCGATCACGAAGATCGTCAATATGAGTAATAACGTCGAATGCGGCTTGAAATCTGCTTTCAATAAATGCTTTTCCACCTGCCGGTATCTCAGATAACCGATCAAAGCTGCCAGGGCTCCTATAGCGACTAAACAGAAACCGATCACTCCGGAGAAACCTGTTACTGGTGTAACCGAATGTCCTGTGACCGCTATGGACAACTGCCGGACGAACAAGGAAAACTTAACGACCACGAAACCGAAACCCATCAGGGCGATGCTCGTTCTGACCCACGCAAGGAAAGTACGCTCGTTAGCCAGATGATCACTGACGCTCCCTTTGTGAGTGTTGTCATCCATGCTTGCCTTCTCCTTTTTCCATCTGCCTGGCCATAGCTTTATGCACGCTGATCATCAGTAGTACACCACAGAAGACCAAGGAGAACCCGGCGAGATGTATCCATTGAAAGCGCTCATGTAGTAGCATGTAAGATAGGGCTAATGCACTAACTGGCATTACGCCCATAAAGGATGCAGCCACACTTCCCTCTACCTTACTAATGCCTTTATACCAGAGCACCGAACCCAGCCCCATCGTGATCAAACCATATGCCCCAAGGCTAAGCCAGTTCTCAAGCTTCAATTCACCGGTCTCGAACTTTGGAAATTGCCATATACCAAGTGGTATGAACAAAATAAAGGCTATCATAGCCGAAAGCCCCGCCACCTCTTCGGGAGGATAGTTTTTGGTCAGTGCCTTACCCATCAATGTATAACTTACTTCACAGCATACAGCGGCAAAGATCAGCAGCATGCCCAGCCAGGGATGCTGAACATCAGCATTGTTTTGATCCGTTCGAAAGATCTGTAACAAGACCACTCCGCCGATAGCTAATGACAACGCCAGCAGTTTTTTCCATGTGATAGTATCTTTAAAAAAAACAACGGAAGCAATGGCCGTTACAGCAGGTGTTGTGCTCATCACCACGCTGCCGGTCACACCACTCACCAATTTCATACCATACAACATGAAAGCAGTAAAACCCAGTGTTCCAAAAAGCGCGATCCCGAACAAAAGCCAGCGGTCCCTACCTTTATAATTGCTGATATTTTTTAAATCGATAAACGGCCAAATAACCAAAAAGGCGAGCAGTACACGGGATCCACCAGCAATAAAAACGGGAAAAGACTTGGTGACAAGGCCGCTTAGGGGAGTTGCGCTTCCAAACAATGCCATTCCGGCAAATAGCTGGATATACGTTATTCCTGAAGTTTTACTTCCTGCCATGATCAGATAACTGTTCAGCAACAGATTGGTTTCGATCACGGGTTTACATCAAAAATAACGCCCCGTTTGCACTCGCTGCAACGGGGCGTCAACCTAAACCTTATCACAATGAACAGGCATTGCCTATTCAATGCACAAAGTAACATATTAGATCTTTAAAAGTCAACCGATCGCTGTTACAGTACCTCACCTGATTCGGAGCCGTTCACACAGACGTAACTTCTGTTAGACTTACAGGACATAAAAAAATGCTGATCAGTAACTAAATTTAGCGCAACCCAGTTCTCATCATATATCTATGAGCATCTGCACCGGCACATCAAGTATTTCTGATATACAGATCAACTGATCGACACGTAGCTTGCAATATCCCAATTCCAGTTTACTGTAAGCATTCTGTGAGATCTCTAATTTTGAAGCTACCTGAATTTGTGACAATTCCTTTTTGATACGTATCGCTCTGATGTTTGCGACGATCGCTGAACTTTGTTTTGTATATCTTCTATTCATCTGCTTCCATGGGTGATCGGTGATGCCGGCTTTGATGTCAACTGAGGGGCGCGGGAACCCAGTTCAGCAACTATTCTTGCTACAATAAGGATGCCGTATTTTACGATCGCAGAGCGGTTAAAATGCGATCAAATTGATTTTTAAAGCTGTTTAGACCGGAAGATATATACATTCAAAATGCTCCGGAAAACAGCTTCAGCTAATCAAAATCGATCCCGATCTTTATCTTACACATTATTACCGGTCACCTGCTACTTGATAGGTCGGATCATCCAAAATATTGACATCGATAACATCATCAGCATTTTGTAACAATATCCGGCAATCCTCGCTGAGATGTCTTAAATGCAATTTTTTATCGGCCTTGCGGTAACGCTCTGTTAATTTGTTCAAAGCTTCGATTGCCGACATATCTGCAACCCGGCTTTCTCTGAAATCGATCACTACTTCTATTGGGTCATTAGCCGGATCGAACTTCTCATTAAAGGCGGTCACTGAACCAAAGAACAGCGGGCCATAGATCTCATAGTGCTTTACGCCTGCAGCGTCTATATACTTTTTTGCCCTGATCCTTTTGGCGCTTTCCCATGCAAACACCAAAGCTGAAATAATTACCCCTATCAACACAGCCAGCGCGAGGTTGTGCAGCCAAACCGTAATGACCGCCACCAGAATTCCAACGAACACATCCTGCTTGGGCATTTTATTGATGATGCGGAAGCTTATCCATTCAAACGTACCTACGGCCACCATGATCATTACACCTGTTAATGCCGCCATTGGTACACGTTCGATGATCGGTGCACCGAACAAGATGATCACCAATATAGTTAATGCAGCCACGATACCGGATAGCCTTGCCCTGGCCCCTGCGGAGAGATTGACCAGCGTCTGGGCGATCATAGGACAACCGCCCATACCGTAGAAAAATCCATTCAGAAAATTAGCACCGCCCTGCGCCAGCGCTTCACGGTTACTGTTGCCCCGCGTACCAGTCATCTCATCAACCAGATTAAGGGTTAGCAAGCCTTCTGTCAGGCCCACGCAGGCCATGATCAGGGAATATGGAAAGATGATCCTCAGCGTATCGATCTCAAATGGCACCTGTGGGATGTGGAACGGTGGAAATCCACCGCTCACAGCAGCGATGTCCCTAACCGTTTTCGTGCTGATACCAAATCCCAAAACCACCAGGAAAACGACAATGATCGCGACCAGCGATGGTGGTACGGCTTTGGTAAGCTTTGGAAATAAGACCACGATCCCGATGGTCAGGGCCACCAAACCGCCCATAACATACAACGGCGTACCGGACAACCAGACCTCGTGTCCGTTCACCACCGTCTTGAACTGCTCAAGTTGAGCCATAAAGATGATCACAGCAAGGCCATTCACGAACCCATACATGACCGGCTGGGGCACCAGCCGAATGAACTTACCCAATTTGAACAGACCAACAAGCACCTGGATCACTCCGGCCAGGGCTACAGCTGCAAATACATATTCAAGACCATTTGATCGCATGAGTGCGATCAGTACAACCACTGTTGCGCCGGCACCACCAGAGACCAGTCCAGGCCTGCCGCCAAATATGGAGGTGACCAGTCCCATTGTGAATGCTGCATACAATCCGACCAACGGAGGAAAACCAGCTAATATGGCGAATGACAATGACTCGGGCATCATGGTCATGGCCACAGTTAGGCCGGCCAGGATCTCATTTTTATAATTTATTTTTTGTGAAAAGTCGAATAAAGACCAGTTGAAACTTGGCATGGAAAAAAAATTAATTAAGCAAAGACATATTCAGCATCTGATAGGAGATACATGAAAAGCTCGTGCGATCAATAATAAAATAGCGGTAAATCATCACCCATGATATGGGTGAGCAGATAGAATTATAGGAGGTAATTCAGGGTGGTGTAAGCGGACTATCGTAAATAGCTTGTTTCATTACAGTTGCGAAAGTAACCATTTCCGATTGATTAGGAAACTTAAACTTTTAAGAAACTGTGACAAGTTGACTTCTTTACTATAATCGCTTAAATCCACTATTTTTCTTCGCATGCTTCTCGTGCTAAAGAAGACTTAAGTGGAGTTGCCTATCAAGAGACACGCTTCACCAGCCACATACGCTTACATTAGGTATTGAAATAATTGTGTTATTTTGCAAATATTATACCTGTCTCCTGCATGCCGATCAATGCCCATGAAAAATTTTGTTACCGGATCACGCATCGGGACAATCTTGCACATATATTGGTGCATGGGCTGGTAACCAAAAATCACGAAAGCGCAGATCCTGCATTTATTGGTATTGGAAATCCGGAAATCATTGATGTACGTGCTACTACGCCGGTCAGATTAGCTGATTATGGTAATGTTGGTGACTATGTCCCTTTTTACCTGACACCACATTCGATCATGTTGTACAATATCATTACTGGTTATTATGCACCAAGGATGCCAAAGCGGGCTCGTGAAGAAATTGTTGTGATCCGGTGTCTGATCGAGGAACTTGCCACACAACCAAAATGGTTTTTCACCGACGGCCAGGCAAATGATGGCGAAAGCAATCACTATAGCAGCCTCAGGCAGCTTGACAAGATCGATTGGGAATGCATTCAAAACAGTCGGTTCGCCAAATCAGACGACTATGACCGGCCAAGAAGATATCAGGCAGAATTTTTGGTTAAAGATGTGGTGCCCTCAGAGTTTTTTGAGTCGATATGTGTATGTTCTGAAAAAATGGCGGCTTGGACACAGCAACAAGTTAACAGCGCCGGAAAAATGATAAAAGTCAATGTTATACCCGAATACTTTTTTTAGATCATGATCAACTTTGTAACTGGAGACTTATTAAGGGCTGATGCGGAAGCACTGGTCAATACTGTTAATACCGTAGGTGTCATGGGTAAAGGTATCGCTTTGCAATTCAAGGAGGCTTTTGCCCACAACAATAAGGTATACGTGGCCGCTTGTAAAAGACATGAACTTGTGCCGGGCAAATTATTGGCGGTACATGACTCCAACTTGTTATATGGTAATAAACTCATTATCAATTTTCCCACTAAAACTCATTGGCGCCAACCTTCCGAATATGAATATATTGAAACAGGTTTAAAAGCGCTGCGCGAGCTAATTGTTAATGATCAGATCAAGAGTATAGCTATACCACCCTTAGGTGCGGGAAATGGAGGGCTTGATTGGAGTAAGGTTAAACCAATGATCATAAAGGCACTGGAAGACCTCCCTGCAGACATACAGATCTTCGAACCTAACGCCGCGATAAAGGCAATATTACAAAAACAGGAGCCTAAAAAGAAACCGCACCTTACTTCTTCACGAGCCGCCTTACTTTATTGCCTATTCGCATTCGAGAGCTTTGGAGAGTACAGTAGTCTATTCGCAGCTAATAAACTTGCTTATTTCCTTCAGCGCATGGGACAAGATCTGAAACTTGATTTTAAGGCGCATCACTACGGCCCCTATGCGGTAGGCGTTGAAAAGGTTCTATATCACTTGAATGGTGTTTATCTGAAAGGTTTGGAACAGGGCGAGGCAAAGCCTTTTGAACCCCTCAAGTTGAATTACGAAACATGGGATGAAGTTAACCGCTTTGTACAGCAAATGCCAAAGGAAGAACAAGACCGCCTTCAAAGCCTGCTTTATTTCCTGCAAAACTTTACTTCTGAACTTTCCCTGGAAATATTAGCTTCTGTCGCATTTTTGCTGGCAGAGCATCCTAATTACACCGTAGAGGAAGTAGCTACGAACTTATGGACAGAACGCAAGCGTGAGCTTTTCAAAAAAGAAAGTATCGCGAGGGCATATGACCATCTACAGCGACATAAAAGTTCATTGCCGTCAGCCTGATATAAGACATTTATCAATAATAAAGGGGGCGTATGCCCCCTTTATTATTATACGCTCTGACTCCTTTTTTTATTATGCTTTTTTCCCGGCAGCTCCTCCTTTTGCTGCGTGCTTTGTTTTTGGGTTTTACTGTTGGAATTTTCCGGTTTGAGCAATTCTTCCCGCTTGATCTTTTTCATCTGGTGATCGTATAGGTCTATGGTTTTAAATTGCGGGTTCGCAGAAATGAAATACTTATTTTCCTTGCCATCCCGCTCAACGGTGATCTGCTGCGCATTTCCCTTTTTTAATGACCTGAGCAGGTTGTCACGGCCCTGGTCAGTGGTCATTTCTTTAATTCCTTTACCGACCAGCACTTCTTCCGGTTTAAAACCATAATTGTCATTCCAGGAACGGATCTTCATGTTACCGCCTTCCGTCAGATTTTCCTTGTCCAGTTTGATCCAGGCGTGGTACTTTTCACCTTCCTGGCTATAAAGCTGCTTATGTACGGCGCGGCCTTCCATCAGGTTGAAAGCTTCTTTAGCGGTTACGCCATTCCCTTTATTGATGTAAAAGGTCTGTTTCAAGGCCTCGCTGTTTTCAGGCTTGACGGATGCATCGTACTTATTAAAAAAGTACATGTCATTGTTGTCACCGGCTTTGAAATGAAGCTTGTAGTCAACCTGCTTTCCGTTATACTCATTTTGAGTAGTCAGCTGGAACTCCGGCAATTTTCCGTCCATCTTTTTGTCCAGCTCATCATTCAATTTCTCACCAAACCCCAGGTTCAGTAAGGTCTTCTTTAGGAATTCTGCATTTTGTGTATTCATGATCTTTAATTTAATAGCACATCTTCGTTAGGTTGTTATCTGTTGATCTTGATCAGCACCGGGTATTTGTCCGTTAGCTTCACTTTGATCTTTTTGACCTTCTTACTGAAAAGGTCCTTGGCGGCATTGATACCCCCGGCAGCTGCCTGGGCAGCCAGTGACTGGTCCATGCTCATGATCTGCATGCTTTGCAGGGTCTGATCTGCATTTTCGGTAGCAACGCCGTTCAATACTGCTTCAGGGGCTGGTATACCCGGCATTCCATCTTCGCTGAAAACCGTCATGTCCACCGGGATGATCTGGGTATCAAGTCGGATATTCCGGATAGTGATAAACAATCGCTGATTAGCGATCTGTGCGGATCCAAATACGATCTGACCCTGGGGCAACAATTGTCCTTTGATCCGCATGCTGTCCGTTAGCTTCATTTTGACGGCAGCTCCATTTGCGATCTTTTGCTTGCCATCAATGACCGCTGGGATCGCCCGAAACGGCTTTTCACTGTTTGTTTTGGGAAGTGCTGCCTTAGCAGGACTTGGATTTTGCATCGCCTGGATCTTATCGAGCATTTGATCAAGCTGCTTCATCTCCGGATCGTTGCCGCCGACACTTTCGCGATCGAGTTTCCGCATCATCTTCTTCAGATGTTTGACCTGAGCAGGTTCCGGCTCATCATCATCTTCCTGCTCACTTTTTACCTCCGGTTGGTTGATCTGCCGGTTGAGGGCTGCCAGTTTGCTTTGAAGTTTCGTAGCCTGGTCGTCTGCACTTGCGCCGGAATCTGTCAGGGTAACCGTGTTTTTATCAAGCCCCATCTGCTTTAAGAAAGCCGGGCTGATGCCATCCTGTGAGGAATCCCGCCCTGCGGCCTGATAGATCGCCATCTTGTCCGTCTTATTTTTATCGTTGAATTGCGCTGCAGGCAGGTTCGTATCCAGTCCCTTGGCGACTACTGCTCGCTGTCCGCTGTCTTTACCTCCGCCAAGCGCCCAAAAGGCCATGGTCAGAAATGGTACGACCAATAGTGGTAATACCAGGTAGAATTTTCGTTGCTTTTCCATAATAGTTATTTATTGTTTTTTGGTTCCGGGTGAATCATCGCCGGGCCGGAAGCCTTGCCGATGCTCACCGGAATTTTCGTGTCAAATTGTTTTGCATCAAAGCGGATACAGGTGATCGCCAGCCAAAGCGTGATCAGAAAGGTTACGCAAAAGCCGAACAACACCCCCATCTGTGTCCAACTGCCACGCGAGTTGTACCAGTTGTTGAGTCGATGAATGAGCTCCCGTATCATGGCTTGCTGATCGTGGTGTCCCGGTTGGCAAGCGTTTCCCAGCGTTCGATCAGGAATCCATGCGGGTTATTGTCCGAGCGGCTGACATTGCGCAGGTAGCCTTGCGTGACCAGTACTTTGTGGATGGTAGACGTCGCCCTGACCAGTTTCTCCGTGGCGTAGCATTTAAAATAATACGGATAGGTGTTCATGTCCAGCCGGACACTATCCACATCGATCTGCTGACTGATATTACCGGAAATGAGGTTATTATAATAGCTTTTCTCTTTCAGGTCATTGTACTGGTTGCGGGCGCTTTCGTCTGCCAGGTATAAGGCTTTGCTAATGTTCCCTTCAATAACCTTTTCATCCGGATCGAGGGTAAAAAAGTAATGGTGGAACATTTTGATGTGGTCGCGTGCCTCTACCGGGATATTGTCTTTCCGGTCGGCGGAGACAGCTTCCAACACTTTACCGTTCGCCAGCACATAGACGTGGCTGCTGGCCTTTTGATAGGCGCTGAAGGCGAACCAGATCGCTGCGACCGATATACATGCGCTGGTCAGGATCACCAGGGCCACGATCTTTTTGTTTTGCTGGAATGCGCTTTCGATATTTCTGAGATGGGTAAACATGATCTTTAATTTTTAGGGTTTCCATTGATCTTTTCTGCCTGGTGCGAATTGCCGGTGCTTGCGGACTGATAGCCTCCTTTGATATAGCCAGGCGTATTGATGACGTTCGTTGCGCCGTCGCTCAAACGGCTGCCGAGCGCACTGCCACCCTGCGATGCAGCCGTGCTGACATTGTTGACACTGATCGCGGTCAGCCTGGTGATCTTATGGAGTAAGCCGTTGTTGCCTCCGGGATTGACAATGTAACCGGCCACCGCAGGCACCGTGAAATAGCCGACAATACCAATGAGCAGGAAGATCAGGTAAGCGGTATCTGTGGAACTGAAAAAGGTATCGCCTGCACCGTTTACCTGCTGGATGTCCAGTTTCAGCATATTTTCCTGAACCTTTCCGATGATGGATCCAAATATGTTGGCGACGGGGAGCCAGAGAAATACATTGAGATACTTGGCCAGCCAGGCGGTCAGCGTATGCTGGAAGCCATCGAAGACGGCGAGGCCAAAGACGATCGGGCCAAGTATCGCCAGGATCACGAGGTAAAAGGTGCGGATGGTATTGATGCAAAGCGCCGCGGCCTCATAGACCACCTGCAATACCTCGCTCATCCACTGCTTGACGCTGTTGCGGAATTTGTAGCTGGCTTTATCCATGGCGAACTTAACATCATTCCCTAAACCTGACAGCATTCCATCATTTTCTCCATTTGGATCATTCGGATGGGTGTACTTATACCACTTACTACGATCGCCTTCGCCGTCGTCGCCGACATACATTTGCCATGTATCGGTTTTCTTAATGGCGGCTTCTTTTTCCTCAAGCAGCTTGCTGATCGCCGCATCGGAGTTCTGTACCATCCCGCTGGTCGCGGTCACCGTCGGCTTCATCACCCCATTAATTACCTCGATGACCGTCGGGAAAAGCAGGATAGCCAGCCCGAGCCCGAACGGGCGGAGCAAAGGATAAAAATCGACCGGCTCTGCATTCGCCAAATGCCGCCAGATACGGGCTGCGATATACCAAAGGGCTCCAAAACCAGCGATCCCCCTGGCTACGCCGATCAACTGGCTGCACATTGGCAGCATGTCATCATAGACCTGGTCCAATACGCCTTGGAGGCCGTGGACATCGTTCGCCAGCCCGTCCGCTCTGGAAAATAAGGGAAAAACTGTCCCTGTCAGCACGATCAAAGCGCTGAATAAAAGTTTCTTGTTCATGATCTTTTAGGATTTAGTCAATGCCGTACAGCCGCCTAAGCGTCTGCGTTTGCTGTAATTCCTTACTGCGTTGCAGGCTCAGCAGGACAGCCTTCCGGTTAAACCAGCGCAGGAATTGTAACTGTTCAGTACTGCCGGTGTAGATGCGGTCGATCGCCCGGAGCCGGTCGTCATCCGACATCCGCAGTTTGTTCGAAGTAGTGACACTGGCCAGGTCATCGATATTCTCATTACTTTGCCTGACCAACTGGTCAAACACCTTGCTGATATATTGAAGCTCATTGGCGTTGAAGCTGCCGCTTTGCCGGAACAAGGATCGGTAGCGCTGGTATTCATTCAGCAGATCACTTTGCTGATCGAGGATCTGCCGGATCCTTGGATTGTTCCGCACTGCCGGACTGACCGCCATCAGGCCGGTCAGGTACAGATTATGCAGGTTAAAATTCCCTTTCGATAAATTGGAAATGGCACCATAACCCTGCTGGTAGATCTGGAAACCGGTCTTCATGTCAGACAAAATCGCTTTGAACTGGGTCAGCTTTTCAATATTCAGCATCAGTTGCTGTAATTCCTGGTCCTGAGCAGATGCAGAAATTGAAACGAATAATGGCACGCCCATAAGCACAGCGATGCGAAAGACCTTAATCAACTTTTCCATACCATTGCTTTATTGTGTTAACATCCTTTTGTTGCTGATCCTTTTGCAGCATATATAGTTTTAGCTGATCGTTAAAAGATTGGGCAAACCGGTAATTGTCCTGCATGGACCGGCAGATCCTTCCGATCTGGCGCAGCCGCTCTTCGTCACTCATGGTCACTTTATTATCGTTAACCACAGTTTGCAGGTCATTCAACAACCCATCACAGTCTTCGATCAAAGCAGCGCATACCTTTTTGATATAACTGCTTTCGTTAGGTGTTAACCCGTTCTGCACTTTCGCCTGGCTGGTCAGTGCCAGGATATCATGCTGCCTGGACAGTATCGTTTTGACCTGCGGGTCGCTTTTTATAGCGGTGTTAACCGTCTTTAACCTTTGATAATGATCACTGTGCAGGTCATATTCCTGGCCAACATAACGACCAATGGAACCCAAGCCTCCTTTAGCGATCTGGTAGCCATCTGAGGCAAATCGCCGGTAGGTCATCAGTGCGCTGATCTGCTGCAAAAGGTATTGCTTTTGCGTTTTCTTTTGCTTGAACCATTCGGAGAAGGTCTGGCCGTAGGCCTCTGTATGGCTCAAGGCGGCGGTAAAGACCGCAAAGGCGAGTAATTGCCGGCTGCGTTTACGCAGGGCTTTCGCCTTTTTCCATGTTGCTTCAATGCAGTCCATAATAGTTTTTTAGGGTTTGTAGTTCATTCAGGTCCTTGCTGCGATGCAGCGTCAGGATTAAGTTCTGGTTATTGTATTGCCTGAGGTCACTGTAGTTTTCGTCCAGCTGGTCGCCCGCCTGGTTGATCATTTCCAGTCGCTGCTGGTCGGTCATCTGCGTTTTGCCGGGATTGATCACCAGCATGATCTGATCAAGGTTCTTCATCGCCGCGTCGAGGATACCAACATAGACACGCTCCATCTCTACTAATTCACCGGGCTTAAAGTGGCCATCTGACCGGAACAGTTTCCAGGCCCGCTGATACTCGCCGACTATTGCGACCTGCTTCCCGGCCAGATCCCTGATCCGCTGATAATAGGCGATGGTGGATTTTACCTTAAGCAGTTCGTCATAGTAATCACCATACAGTTTTTCCTGCTTTTCGGACCAGCCGGATATCTCGGTCAGCCGAAACCTGGACAATTCATTTTCCAGCGTTTTCTGCGCATTTTGCAGCCATATCGTTTTATTTTGCATGCGTTGTACCTTCAGGTCGATGGCCTTGATCACCCTTTTGACCATCGAGGTCACGATTTGGACCTGGGCCTGGCTGTTCAGACTACCACCAAGCAGGACGGCTACTAATAGGATTTTCAGCTTTTTCATGGCAATTTTCTATAAATGGTTGTTCCAAATGTTAATTGGCCATTTCCAAATTGGATCAAGGGAGCATCCAATGAGTTCAGCCTAAAGACCTTTGCACTGTACTCCTTACTTTTTAATATCCCGCTTCTGATCTTCCTGAACCCGGTACGCCTGGTGACTATATCATCTTTTACGATCAACGTATCATCAGCTATGGAGTATTGACCTTTTAGGTGAGCAACATAGACGCCGTTATAATTTGGTTTGGTCTGGCAAGCGGCGAAAAGTGTGGCCGCGACCAGGATCATGATTGACTTTTTCATACCGCTTCGTTTTTGGTTTGCTTTTCTTCCTGGACAATAACTGCGATCGCTTTGCGGATATCGCCGTATTTGGCCTGGTATTTTTTGACCCTGGCTTTTTCTGAACTTTCTGTAGTGTAGGTCCAGTACTCTTCCCGGCTGACCTCCGTCCGGTAGACCTTGGACAACTGGCCATTCAGGCTGATGAAGACCTCTTTGTAATTGTAGCGTTCATCGTTCGCCCGGTTCATGCTCATGATCAGCGCAGTTTCCTTATCTGTTATACCCAAAAGTTGCTGGATCTTCGGGAAGTCATTCTGGTACTTACGCTGGTCCAGCAGGATCTTACAGTCACTGTTATTGATGATCGCTTGTTTGACCACCGGTGAACTGATGATGTCCTCGATATCCTGGGTGACCACGATCGCCTCACCAAAGTATTTACGGACGGTCTTGAACAGGTACTTGATATACTCAGCCATTCCCTCCCGGGCAATGGCTTTCCAGGCCTCTTCGATCAAAATGATCTTTCTGACATCTTTTGGAAGTTTGCGCATCTTGCTGACGAACGTCTCCATGATAATGAGGGTTACGACCGGAAAAAGGATCGGATGATCTTTGATGGTATCCAATTCAAAAACGATGAATCGCCGATTCAGCAGATCAAGATTTTCAGTAGCGTTGAGCAGATAATCGTACTCCCCGCCCTTGTAATATGGCCTGAGTACGAACAGCAAATTATCAATATCAAAATGCTGGTCCTTGACTTTACTTTGCTTCATCGTCCCATAGAAAGTTCCTTTTAAAAACTCGTAAAAGGAATTGAAACAGGGAAACGCCGGATCTGACGCATAGTAATGGAACAGGGCATCCGATATGGCAATATATTCGGAACGTTGCACCCCTTCATCTTCTTTTTTCCAAAGCGCCAGGATCATAGCTTTGATGCTCTCCCTTTTCTCGGTATCCAGCGCGTCACCTTCCGCCACATAAAATGGATTAAAGCTGATCGGCTTCTTTTCGGAGTAAGTAAAGTAATAACCGTCTAGGAACTCGCATAAACCTTCATAGCTATGTCCTACATCGACCAGGACGATATGTGCACCTTGTTCGAAATAGCTGCGCAACAGGTGATTAGTGAAAAAACTTTTACCGCTGCCTGACGGCCCCAGGATGAATTTATTCCGGTTGGTCGTAATGCCGTGCTTCATGGGCTCATCGCTCAGGTCAACGTGAAGCGGTTTCCCCGAGATGCGTTCACCCAGGCGGATGCCGCAGGGTGACAGGCTGCTTCGGTAATTGGTTTCCAGGTTAAAGAAGCAGCAGGCCTGTTCTGCGAAGGTGTCGAAAGTATCGTTCATCGGGAAGTTGCCCGCGTTACCGGGCAACCCTGCCCACCAGATCTGCGGAGCACCATCTGTTTCCTGCTTAGGCTGGGCGTCCAGTTGGGCCAGTGCGGAACTGACCTTATTCCTGACCTCTTTCAGGTCAGTTTTGTCATCCGCCCAGGCCAGAATATTGAAATGCGCTTTCACCGGCAGCCTTTGCTGGCTGATCGCCTCGTTCAGAAAGTCCTGGGTCGCATCCCTGCCGATCGCATTCTCACGGGAATAGGCCGATAATGATTGCAGCCGAAGTTTCTTGGCTTCCAGTTTTTTGATGGTCTTCGCTGCATCCTCAATGAACAGGTACTGATTATAGATGTGGTTGCAATTGAGCAGCGCACCTACCGGGCTGGCAAAGCCGGTACTGAATTTCGTTTTGTCCGTACTGTAGGGGTCATAGCTGATCCTCGGCCCGCATAAGGCAGGCAGGTGGGCGGCTTCGGCCAGTGTGTAGAGCTGGCAATATTGGTCGCCGATCCGCAGTTCGTCTTTCAGATGGATATCCTTTAAGACCGGCTCTGCGTCTTTGCTGATCAGGAAACAATACTGCTCCAGGATACCTGGACTAACCAGCGTTCCGGCGAGATCACTGTCGGTCAGCCGCTTTACCTTGACCAGGCCGCTGTCTTTCAGCACCCTTTTGAACTGCCCGGCGCTATCCATAAAATCCCTGAACAGTTCTGTTGAGGTGGCCTCGTTCGGTGTAATGTGCTTGCGAAGCAGGCTGCTGGTCGCTGTGATGACCGGTTTATAGTTCTCTGGGCGTTTGGTCAGCATCACCAGGCAATGATGCGCCAGGTACGGCCGCTCGTTGAAAAAACGTTCACTGGCATGGCTCAGGAAGGTCCGGCCTGTAAAATCAGCTTCGTATTTCGCCGTAACGAACCAGTCCTGTTTGTGGAACACGCTGTTTTTAGGCAGCATTTTGATCGCTTTTACCCAGGCTTGGTGAAAGGCCGTATATTCATCATGGGACATCGTGAACAGTTCCGGCAGGACCACCTCGAAAGCGACCGTCAGTTCCCCCTGCATGGAGAGCAAGGTATCATGTTCGACCTTATAGATCGGAAATACTTGTTCAGCGCTTTTCATAGAATAACCTCCTTGTTTGAAATTTGAGATAGTCGGGCAGGTAGCGTTTGGCGCCACGTTTCATCAGCCCATGCTCACCATAACGGTGGCTCAGTTTAAAGACCTGGTAAAAGAGCGCGCTGCCCAATGCGCCGATGATCAGCACGCATCCGTAGACCGGGCAACCGACCAGGTACAAGATGGCGAACAGCACAAGCAGCGAAACCAAACCGCCACCCAGATACCAGATATACTGGGCCTTGAGTCCCTTGAACTCGATAGGCCGGTTAATACCTTTATTGATCTGATACATGACCGGTTTTTTAAAGTTGATACCGTTCTACACTGGCGATCGTGTCATGAGCAGCCCCGCCATGGCTGAATACGCCGATCTTCTCCAACTCGAATCCGCGGCCTTTCCCCATGACGATCGTATGATAGCCGAAAGTGATGACCTTTCCAGCGGGTTTAAGCTGTTTTACGATGGCATCCTTCAGCGCACGGAAATATCTGGCTACCCTTGTCTGATCAGCGTTCTCGCTTTTGCGGATGGACGAAAGCGGGTCAAGCAGAATGGTGTCAAACGGGCCGCCTTGCCAGCGCTCCAAAAACTCAAGTGCGTCCAGATGAAAGTCTGCATCGGCGTCATGATCCGCATCGTTTCGGATCTCGTCTACATCAAGCCGGGTTCTTCCGGCAAATAAATTCAGCACGCTGCCTTCACAGTGGTCCTCGACCCATCTGCGTATCGGCCGCACCGATAAAGTATGAGGGTGCAGCGGGCAGCGAATATGATCGATCGTTGCTTTCATACGCCAAAAAATGATTTGAGTACCGTAGAAACGACCACCAGGAAAATACAGGCGCCAAACCAGCTTGAAGCCACCTTACCGGTGTCATGTTCTCCGTCGCTCCATTTTTTATATACTTTGATCGCACCCACCAGGCCCACTACCGCGCCGATGGCATACATCAGGTTCGTACCGGTGTCAAAATAACTTTTGACCTGGTTGGTCGCTTCGGTGATACCAGCATTCCCATCCTGCGCAGCCGCAGAAATAAAGGTTAAGGTGATCAAAGAACAGATCATTGTAAATACTGCGATTATCCTTACCGCAATATTTTGCTCATAAAAAGATTTTGATTTCATGATTTTAGATATTGATTGGTTCACGCCATAATTCATTCAGATCCTCAGCCTTTAATTCAAAGGCAAATCCGTTTGACGGATCAAGGAAACGCTGAACGATCTGTTCCCGGTCTTCACTATCAGTGACCGATGCATATTTCTCAGTAAGAAGTCCGGCTAATAGGAGAAAATGCGCTTTGGGTTCTGCCGATTCAGCGATCACACTGATCAACGCTTCTGCCTCTTTCCGTAAGCGAAGGCGATCTGGCTCGTCATAACTGTTAAGTTGATCACCAACTGATTCATCTGGTGCTGATTCGCCGAATACTAACTCATCTGAGTTCGTTACCTTTTCAGGTTCTTCTGCGACGGCACCCATGACGGGAGCGATCGGCGGGGTAAACGACTGCCGGTTGTTCGTTCCGAAATTACTGTCGAAATTTCCGGCGATCCCCTTCCGATAGAATTGAATGCCGAACCACAAATAATAGACGAGGACCGCTGCCAGTACGCTGAGCAGATAGGTCGTCCAGGAGATGTGTGCTAACATAACATTAGATTTACAGCGCTGCTCCATTGCAGCGTTGATACAAATCTCCCTGGTTTGGACGCCTCACTACTCCGAGTTTATCCGAGTCGGAGTCCTGCTTTTTTATCGCAATCGTTTCTGTGCCCGTAAAAGAAATGCTTCTTTCATCTCGTCGAGATAAGCGGTTGGTGCCTGGCGACCGCACAACCAGTCATAAGTATCGTAGAAATTACCCAGCGAAACATTGAATGCCCGCTCAATAAATTTAACAATGCTTTTAAGGCTTTTTTTACCGAACGCGTCTGTAGCATGCCAGCTGTAGATCAGTTCGATCAATGCACATTTCGTCTGCTTCCAGTCAAAGTCACGCATTTCTGCACCTGCCTGTGCATTGCTTTCCCGTTGGGTGATACGCAGGATATCCTGCTGAAGGTGGTCCTGCAATAATTCGCTCGCGATCACCTGGGCAAGCTTATGATCATGAGTAGTACTGAACGAGGGGTCAAAATCGACCACACACTGGTCAGGATCAAGATGCACATCATAAGATCCACGGACAAAATAATACTCATCAAGATAGGTGGCTTCGGTCCGCACATACTGGTAAAATGAAAGGTTACTTTCAAAGAAATGATGGAGCACCTTCAACTCATTGTTCAGATAAGCACAGATCACCTGTTCTTCCCCGATCGGTTTACGGATCTCTATATTCAGCAGTGATTGGTAAAAGATCAGTTGTGACTTGAATTTGGGTTTAATGTGCTTAAAGAATTCGATTTGTTCCGCGGGAGTTGATGGGTCATGCTCCTTACAAAACTCTTTAAGGCGCAGGAGATATTTGACGCAGCTTTTTACCGATCTTTCTAAACGCCTGATCATATTATCTTCCTCCAGTACGAACTCGTTGAGGTCCCTCATCAGGTCCGCATAAAGCCTTTCGCTGAATTTTGCGATCATATCATTATCGTTTAATTAAAGTCAGCAATGCCACCCGCACTCGTGGCTGGTGTAGCTAACAATGCTGTGTCAATGTGTTACATAGGCTCATTATGGAAAATATCGTTTATTGATCTGGTCTATCATGCGCTGTAACCAGGCCCGGCAAGTCGCCGCCGTCGTTTGATCAGCATTATAAAAAGCCTTAGCGAGGCTTTTCTGTGAGATATGGGTTTGCTTTTTAGAGGTAAAATGCCGTACGAAAAAGCGTAGAAGACCGGATATACTTTGCTCATGAAAACAGCCGGTCTGTTGACAAAGCCTGATAAAAAGACCGATCTGGGTTACTGACAGGTCAAGCGGCAATTGCTGGACAGCCCCCGTATCTAACGTAGCTACTTTGACGACCCAGCGTGTAAGTTCTTCATTGATGGAGAGCCGGTCTTCATGAAAACCTTGTCGAGGTGGTATACCGGTAAGCAGCAATCTATTGATCTCTTGATTAAGGAACTGTTTACGGGCAGCACCATCAAGTCCGCTTATACTTTCAAGAACATCCTGCTGATACCAAAGGGCAAAGGCAGGAGCATTGAAATTTTCCATATAAAGCCGGTCGAAAAGCAGGCGGCTATCGATAGCTGTCATCGTCAATAGTTGAGCTATGATGCTGCTGATCTTATGGGCAAAAAGCATTTCGTAATAAGTTGGTTTCCGCTGCGTATTTGGTTCAGTTAGTTCATTCAATGTGTTAGCTACCGCTTCCAGTAGTCCATATGTTCGCTGATCACAATTGGGGATCGAAAAAGAATACCTGATCTGCGCTGATCTTTCTTTATGATATAGTGATACAGAAGCGGAAAGGTCAAAACCCTCCCCAAAATGCTCCTTCGCATTATCCAGTACCTTTTCGATACCCTCAAGAACCTCGTTGATAACGTTAGCTATCGTTGAGGATAAACCAGCGCTTTGACTACGGAGATCTGTTAGACGATCAGAAAGATGGATCAGGTAACGTTGGTGGAAATGCAAATAGCGTTTCAGCGGCTGTTCCTTTAACGCATTTAAAAATTGACCGGACAGACGTTTTTGAAGATCCTCGATCGCCTTGAGCATGCGGTCCCTCCAGGAAGCCAGTTGGTCGGCTTGCCAGTCGGTCGCGGAAATTAAGAGTTCTCCCACCACCGCTTCCAGTTGATGTGTCTCTCGCTTGAACAAGATCAGTCTCCTTTTTGAATAGTAATTGCATTTGGTTTACTATCTGTAACCAGTTACTTTTTATTAACTTTAATTTAATTTTTCAGACCTGCATGTGTGCTGATCGTAGTGACGATGATGGTCATCGTAGCTGTTGTGTCTGAAGTGTCCTTTGTCGGGTTTTCCTGATGAGGGATGCTGCTGAAATCAGTAATGGTCATTAGCCTTTTGGATAGTTTTTTTGCTTTGCTCGTTCTCATAATATGACGTTTTGAGCAAAACTATTTTCCCCTGATTTTAATAAAAGTTTATTACGCAGAAAGGCATTTGCCCTATGTAGAAACCTTATCACGATATAAAAATGACCGTTTTGAAAGAAAATGGGAACTTGTCACCCAACAAAAAGCAGGTTTGCTACCACCTGTTGGTATGGTCAGTATTTATCGTTTATGAATTGCTCTGTATTGCCGCGAGCGTAGGACTTAACGGCCATTATACTCATTACTTCGTTTATTATCTCCTCTATATTGGCCTGTTTTACTTTAATGCCCATGTGATATTGAATTACAGTTTTCACAGGTCAGGTAAACCCTATCTGATAGCCACCTTATTGATCTTGGCAGAGATCATTGTTTTTGGAGCCTTAAAGGTTATTTTGGACAGCGTGTTGCAAGGGGGCTATAACCCTTCGTTGCACGCTACCATGTTTACCCGCGCATATCTGCTTTCCAACTTGTTCCGGCTGATCTTTTTTATCGGATTCAGTATAGCCTACTGGGCACTGCTCTACGTGACCCATTTACGCGATCAGGCCAGGCAGTTGGAGATAGAGCAATTAAAACAACGGAACCTTAATCTGGAATTAACGAACCAGTATATTTCCATGGAGAACGCTTACCTGCAAAATCAGATCAGTCCACACATCCTGTTTAATTCCCTCAATTTCATTTACTACGCGGTATACCAATTGTCGGATCGTGCAGGTAAAGGGATCATGCTCTTATCAGAATTATTAAGGTATTCCATCACCGCCGGCAATGAAAAGGATAAAAAAGTGAGCCTTGCAACAGAGGTCAAACAGGTACAGAATCTGATCGAACTTGACCGCCTGCGTTTCAGGGACAAGCGCTATTTGTCGTACCATCAAAAAGGGACGTTAAACGAACTGTCCATTCTGCCACTTGCATTGCTCACCATGGTTGAAAATATGATCAAACACGGCGAATGCGGAGAACCGGATCATCCCGCTGTAGCTGAACTTGTCATCCATGAGAACCATTTATCCTTCAAGACGGTTAACAAGAAAAGACCGGCCGTGCATCCATCTACAGGGATCGGTTTGGTGAATTTGCGGAAGCGATTGAACAATATCTATCCGGGACAATACGAACTTGTTATCAGAGAGAATGATGAGGACTATTTTGCAGAATTAATCATACAACTATGAAGCCGATACGCTGTTATGTCATTGACGATGAATCAGATGCCATCGCCTTATTGAAAAATCACATTGCTGCCACACCGGGACTGGAACTTAGCGGCTACTCTGAAAATCCGGTTGAGGCTATCGATATTCTTACCGGTAAGGACGTACCTGAGATCACATTCATAGACATCGATATGCGGCAGTTATCCGGTCTTGAGCTTGCAGATATGATCAATCTTTATACCACGGTCGTATTTACTACCGCTTATCCGCAGTATGCCATTCAGGCGTTCGAAAAAGACGCTTATGATTACTTGCTTAAGCCTATAGATTATGAACGCTTTATCAAATGCATTAACAGAGTGAAACGCAAATGGCTACGGGCAAGCGCACCACCGGCATTGGAAACAGCAGACTATTTCAACATTAAAAGTGAGATCAAAGGCAGAATGTTCAGGATCAGGTTCGATGAAGTAATCTTTATAGAAGGTGCGGTCAATTATATACAGATCCATACGGTCAACGGCAAGCATATGACCTACCTCACCTTGAAAGAGATCCTGGAACATCTACCTACGAATAAATTCATGCGCATACACCGGTCGTTCGTGATCAACATCGATTTTGCAAGGATCATTGAACGTAACCAGGTCGGGCTGGCAGATGGCCGCTTCCTGCCAATGGGTGAAAATTATAAGCAGTTATTTCTTGAATACATGGATAGTGCCTTGCTTAGATCGAACCGGGCTTCATAAGCGGTCAATTAAGATCTATGAAGTCGGCTAAATGTGGCTAAGCGTGACCGTATTTTCCAGTTCCGGCTGCTCTTTTAGCCCTTGTTCCCGCCATATGTTTAGCCAGGAAATAAAATACAGCCATTTCCTGCTGGCGACTTTTTGTAATGAACAGCCGGTTGAGATGCATATGGATCAGGCTGCTTACCAATAGCAGATGTTGAGGCCCTTTCTGATCGACCTGTTTTAGAAGCTTCAGGTAGGTGCTTAGGCAAAAGATAAACCACTTGTTAACCCTGATCGAGGCGAAAAAAGCCTTATTTTCCATAACCTCGCTGATCCTTGTTTTTATTTCACGGTATTTTTTATCAAGCGCCACGTGCAATTTGTCACCGCTGAACTCGCTTGCCAATTGTTGATACCGCTGCTGGTAAAAGCTCATCAGGCTATCTTCATCCGGAAAAGCCGATCTGCTCAAATTGTGCGTGACCATTAATGCAAATAGAATACGATCATTGGACGCCCTTGCCTGCGGCATGGTCAAATACCGGAGAACCAACCTACTACTGGCATAGAAATGATCCTCCACTACCTCAAAATCATGGACACCATAGCGCTCCAATTCCCTGCTGTAAGTGTCTACCTGAAATTCCCTGATGACGTTCCGTTCGACCTTCCGCTCAAATAAATCGCATAATTCGACCATGATCTGGCCAAGTTTTGCCCGGTCGATCAACAGACGGAGCCTGAGATGGGGTCCCCGGTCTTCATACCGTACAAAGAACCATTTAGTAGCGTAACCCTGGCGCAGTTGCCGTTTCAGAAAAGGCCATAATTCCCTTAAAAGTGCATCTGTACCTAAACGTGAAGTATAGATCTTTACATATAACCACTCCGACCCTGGAATGAATTTTCTTTTGTTTGACCTATCAGGATCACTGTTTAATGGAAGATCAGGCAGCTTCAGCGGATTAACCGGCAGCACAAAAGCGTTGAACTGCTCGCAAACAGGCATTCCCGTTCTTCTATTTAGAGGTACCTCCTGTAATATAGCTTGGGATGCCTTTCCAATGCATTCAATAAACATGGACACCTCGGCATCGGATAAGCTGTTGAACAACAACTGCTGATCTCCTTCTGTCAGCAGGAAATGGTCAGGTAAATTCATTTTCGCCTTGATGATGGTAAAGTAATGGGGATCACTCTTGATCTGGCCGATCTCATCCGCATTCAATACCCACTTTGCCGGTGACAAGACGGTTTGCTTGTATGACACGCGAGGATACCGATCTAGCCCTGGAAACAATTGGATCATATCCAGTGTACGCAGCGGTGCTGCATATTGGTAAGGCAGGTCTGCCAGAAAACGGAATAAAGGAAGATCATTGATCCCGTGATTATAGGCCGAGCTTTGTCTGGGTAGGACCATTGATCCACGGGATAAAGAACGTAATAGCACCTGTCCATCTTGCACGCTTACCATCAGGTCATTCAGTGCGATCTGCATCTCCCTTCCAACTGAAGCTGCCGCTGTTATCGGTATTTCCATATCCAGTATCTGAGCCCGGCGATTAACATTATCTGTACGCAGGTCGGTAAGGTGCAATATTTCAGCAAAGATGATATCTGGATTAAGATGCTGCTCTTGTAATGCCATTTCCCTGGCTGCATTTCTGATCGCTTCATTCGCTGTCGTAAACCGGCCGATCAACGCGTTCGTATGATAGCCGCCGGCAGAATCGATCCACACCTGATCGTATGATTCTTTAAATAAAACCCCAAAACCGGAGGTCCCATTGATTTCACTACTCCGTTTGATTTGCTTTAGTGCCTTTTCATCAAGTTGTATAACGTCATGATCCCGTCCTGCCTGATCATGCCAGGCATTAAGCAGGAAGCGGTGTACAGCGGTCCATTCGTTAGAGGTATTGTGCTCAACCCTGCGATCAATGTCAAATGTTTCCAGCAAATTATTTCCTGTTTCTTTTTCCAAAACACCATAAGCGATTCCTGTCTCCGGGTCAAGTATTTCCAGTATTGGGATCTCCCGGTCCTCAAAATGCGCCTGAAATTGATCAGCGAACCTTTTAAGAGCGGGAACTTGGTATGGGGTTGCCAGTTGCTCCATCGCCCAAAGACCATCACTAAGTGAATGTTGCACCTTCAGATCGATATGGCAGGATGGGCTTTCCCAGAAACTGATCACATTCAATAACGGGCGGTCATACCGGATCGATCCGTTCAGTGAATTGCTGGCAGCTTGATAAAGATCATGCACTTTACCGGAACACCAATCATAAGTTCCAGTAAAATCAGGAAACTTATCTACACCATCGGTCACCACCGTTATTCCGGATCTTTGTTTACCTAACAGGATCTGATTAGTGGTCAGAAAAGAAAGGTAATCTTCTGCTTCCCCAAGCTCGCATCCGCTGTCACGCTGAATAAGACCGATCAGTTCTTTCCTTGATCTCCCTTCCTTACAAAATCGTATTAATCGAGCAAGTAACGACGTCCGATCCGTTGCCTGAAGTAAATACTGTCGCTTGCCTGTGATGGGATCGGTTTCCGTCTGGATGAAGCGGAACTCCCGTTGGACGCTGTAAAGCGTCGGATTCGGTTCCATGAGATCATCTGGACAGGGTAAAGACCGTTCCCTAAGCAGATGATCGAGGTGACGATCAGCAGTGACGTATATAGATAGTTGTCTGTCTGCTTCGGGAGATCTGTGTTGAGCCCAACTGGTGAGCGCTACACCGGCGAAAAAGCCGAACGGCGTAGGCCTGAAACAGAACCTGTTATAATATTTGCGCAGGGTCAGGATCGTACGCGGATCAAGTTTCTTTTCCTGTATTATCCTTTTATAAAACGAAGGGGATGCAATAGAAACAGCATCTGTGAATACTTCATCTGCCAGGATCTTTTCAACGTCGAGGGTATAACGCGCCGCACTTCCGACAGGCGACCGCAAAAGCAGGTTCTTATAAAATGAGAAATGATCCATAGGGAAAAGTTGTGTTCTAATTTTTCTTTGGTTCGAAAGCGGATAGCAACTGTTTGACTAGCATAGAACCGTGTGTAATATTAAACCTAAAAACGGAAGGCAATTTGCAGATATGGTATAGCTTGGGATCAGGTTGAGATCGGAACGAACAAGATGTAACGGTTTTAAAGTTATAGATATGCAAATGTTCAATTGATGCCTTCTGTCGACCTCTGCTTTACGATAGCGGTAACGCGGTCTAGGCAGATCCTCAGCCAGGGGGAAAAACTATCAGGATCATTAACGATATCTCCCTTGAGATCCTCCGTGTCTGTGTACCTGAAATCTGCGACCTCGGCATTATCGGGTATAGGTATTTGATCACTATAGCCAATGAAAACATGATCATATTCATGCTCGATCAGACCGTTAGAAAATTCGTGCCGGTAAATAAAATGGAAGTATTCTCTTATGTCGCATTTCATCCCCATTTCTTCCATCAGGCGTCGATGGGCGGCATCCGCCGTCTTTTCACCTGGTCTGGGGTGACTGCAACAGGTATTTGTCCAGGTTCCACCTGAATGGTACTTTTCGAAAGCCCTTTGCTGTAATAATAGCTGTCCATTTGAATTAAATACAAAAACGGAAAAGGCACGATGAAGCACGCCCGCTTCATGGGCAGCCATTTTTTCCATTGTTCCGGTCATATGACCATCGATATCGACAAGAATTACTCTATCTTCCAATTGCCCTATAGTTTTGATCCATTAGCTCGCGTTCCTGATAAAGACTGAATACTTAAGATCATTTTTTTTAGTTCGGCATCCTGGCATTCACCGAAATGCCTCTGAATATATAGCCTGTCATTTATTATTTCTGAATGATAACCCAGGAAAGCAGGCAGGTTGCTTTGTATCGAATAACGGATCAGGCGAATTTCAACGTTACTTGAGTCGCGTTGAAAAGCCTGTTCGATCAGTGCTTTACCCGTTTTGAACTTTTCGAATTTCACAAAAGGGTTAAAGGCGTATTTGGCTTGTATCATGACGCTTGCCCCCTTGTAACAGATCATCACCGGGGCATCGGCCGAACTGACAGATACCATCGCAGCGGCGAACTTACGCGCCTGATTATTGTCAATGGTAGACCCGGCAGCAAGTTTTCTGATCTCAGGCAGATCATTTATCTGCGGCGGTAACCAATAACAGTAAACTAATACAAGGCATCCGAACAATAACTTCACAGCACATTCAGTTGATACTTGACCAAAGAATCCAGCATCAGCCAAAATTTTTCAAAGTTGGAAACACGGATCCGTCCTGTCATCACACGTTTTGCCGGAACTTTTGAGATCTTCCGGAAAAGCTGCCGGTAATATACATAAGCCAGGTAAACCCCTTTCCGGGAAGAGTCGGGCAGGTCTTTGATCCCCTTCAGCGCTTCTTTAAATTCCTGTTTGATCTCCTCTTCGATCTTTGCTTTATGCACATCAGAAAATTTTGCAAGGTCTACATCAGGGAAGTAATTTCGGCTTAGATCCTGATGATCTACTTTCGCATCACGCAGAAAGTTCACTTTCTGAAAGGCCGACCCCAGTCTCATTGCGGGTGAGCATAACCGCTCGAATTGTTCCCGGTCACCGTTGGTAAAGATCTGAAGACACATCAGTCCGACCACCTGCGCTGATCCCATGATGTATTCATCATACTTAGCCGTATTATAAACCTGTTCTGAAAGGTCCATCTCCATGCTTTGTAGAAATTTCACGATCAGATCGTGATCTATGGAATATTGATTAACTACCCGTTGAAATGAATTCAAGACAGGGTTAAGGCTGATCCCTCTTTCGATCGCCAGAAAACAATCCGTTTTGAAATCGTTGAACAACTCGGCTTTGGGGTAATCATGAAAACTGTCAACGATCTCATCAGCAAGTCTGACAAATCCGTACACTGCATATATGGGGTCTCTGAGTTCCTTTTCCAGGAAATAAATACCAAGCGAGAAGCTTGTGCTGTACAATCTCGTTGTAGCCCGGCTGCAGGTGGCAGATAACACATCAAATCTTTCTTTCATTTTCTACAAATTGATCGTTGCTTACCGCATTGATATCAGGCTTCAGGCCAATAAAACCCAATGATACAAGCTTTATTATAGTACAAATATGTATTAATTTATTTTTATTACAAAATTGTACTTATTTTTAGTGAACTTTTGATAAGGAACTTTTTGCGCCTCAAGAGCGCTGATATTTCAGGAAGATTTGAATAATTTTATTTAGCAACAGGACATTGAAATGTAATGAAGAAAATAACCGTTAAACGCATTGTGGCCAATTTCAAAGCGCCTTATCCACCAGCTGCAAAACTATTTTATAGTGACATTTTAGGGCTTGACCTGTTAATGGATCACGGTTGGATCGCTACCTATGGCAACGATGAAAAAATGAGTGTACAGGTTAGCTTCGCTTCGCAAGGTGGTTCAGGTACAGACGTTCCTGACCTGTCCATAGAAGTTGACGACATAGACACAGCTTATCGTCTAATGTACGAAGCTGGCATTCCTATAGAATATGGCCCGACAGATGAACCCTGGGGTGTACGCCGATTTTATGCACGAGACCCTTTCGGACGGTTGATCAATATATTGAGCCACAACAACATTCATATAAAACCTTAATTAACGAGCGTTAATTAAAAAACTAACCATATTACAACCTATGATCGATAGTATTTCCGAGGTAAGCACCAAAAGGCTTCACTTAACCGAACTAAGCGTAAACGACCACAGTTTTATCTTTGAACTGGTCAACTCTCCCGGCTGGCTAAGCTTTATAGGTGACCGTAATGTCCGGTCGGGAACTGATGCCATTGGTTATATTGAGAAGGTCATCGCTAATCCTGACATACAGTACTGGACAGTCAGATTAAAGGACGGGCGTATTCCTATTGGCATCATTACCCTGATCAAGCGACCATACCTGGACCATTATGATATCGGCTTTGCTTTCCTGGAAAGCTACATGGGCAAAGGTTACTCAGCCGAAGCTACGCAAGCGGTGCTGCATGCATTGCCCGAACCTTTACTGGCAGACAAGATCCTGGCGATCACCACAGAAGCCAATATCCGGTCCATCAAATTGTTGGAGAAGCTGAATTTTTTTTATGAAACTACATTGGAAGTAGATAATAAAGCTTTGCGCCAATATGCGTTAAGTGCAGACCAGGTGCAGATCGATAAACTTACGCAAGCGTTCTTTGCATTATTTACCAACACAGCGGAAGCTCCGCAATTTGACCTTATCACTGAACTTTGCCATGAGCAGGCACAGATCATCAAGAAAACGGCCGACGGGGCAGAGATCTATGACCTGGGGTCTTTCATCGAACCAAGGAAGAAGATCCTGACCGATGGGACATTGACCGGCTTCAGCGAATATGAAGTTCAGGCTGAAACCAGGATCATTGGCCAAATTGCCCAACGCTTATCCAGATATGAGAAAAGCGGGGTGCTTCAGGGTAATGATTACAGGGGCAGCGGAAATAAAATGTTACACTTCATGAAACATGAAGGCAAATGGCAGATCATACAGGTGATCTGGGAAGATAACGCTTAATATCACTTTGCTCTTTTGCTACGTTAATAGCTCTTTATCTCATTATTTAAAACGATCATCTATGCAAAATATAGCTGTTGAAGAATTGGCCAGGCAGGTTAGGATCTTAAAAAGATATGGTATCGGGGTTACCATTTTACTGATCGTGCTGATCGGCGTATGCTTTTTTAAAGGAAACAGCCAAAGTAAAGAACTTACGGCTGAAAGGATCAACATTGTTGAAGCTGATGGCACGCTACGTATGGTGATCAGTAACCGTGCCCGTCAGCATCCGGGGCGGATGGATAATAAAGACCTGCCTAAACGTGACAGGCCTGCAGGGCTCCTGTTCTTTAACGATGAGGGGGACGAATGCGGCGGGTTGGGTTATAATGGAGATAAGAAAGAGGCCGCCATGTTCATGACAATGGATCAATATAAGAACGACCAGATCATGACCTTAAGTTACGATCAGGAGAACCGGCCCGGTAAGCCGTTGAGAAGTTACGGGTTTACGCTGAACGACCGCGATGAACTGCCGCTTTCCGGGCAGATCAGCTACTTCGATTCGCTGAAAAAGTTGAAAGATACCAGTGCCTATGCCCGGGGACTTAAACGTTACAAAGATGAGGGACATCTTGCACAAAGGATGTTCCTTGGCAAAAACAAAAATGGTGAAGTGGGGCTATTCCTGACCGACTCAAAAGGCCGACCAAGGTTACGCTTATTCATTGATCAAAAGAACGAACCGTTAATTCAGTCCCTGGATGAAAAAGGTAACGTAATAAAGAAGTAATATATGATAAAAGAAATTGAGATAGCCAAAGATAGTTCGCCATACGGTATTGTTTTTGGAGAGGATGACGCCTTTTGGTTTACGCAAAACAAAGGGAACAAGATCGGAAGGGTTACATCACAAGGGACTATTTCTGAATTTATTGTACCCACAGAAAACGCAGGACTCTCGATTATTGTTAAAGGCGCTAACGCGTTGTGGTTTACGGAAACTACTGGCAATAAAATAGGCAAAATTGATTATTCCGGGAATATAAAAGAACATGATTTAGAACATGAGAATTCTGGCGTGTTTGGCATTGCACATAACCCAAAAGATGATTCTGTTTGGTTTACGCTAATGAATGCCAACAAGATAGGTAAGCTTGACTCGAAGCTTAAATATGCTGAATTTACCATACCGATAGATAATTCTTATCCCAGCTTTATAACGATCGATGAAAATGAGAATGTATGGTTTACGCTGAACCAGGCTAATTCGGTTGGAAAGATAGATAAGCAGGGAAACTTTAAAAACATACCTATACCCACAGAGCGATCAGGCCCCGTTGGAATTTGTTTGGGACCGAAAAACACCATTTGGTTCGTAGAAATATTGGGAAATAAAGTCGGACGGGTAAATCCGGACAATACCATTACGGAATATGAACTAGCTACGCCAAATGCCAAACCTCATGCCATTACCTATAAAAAAGGAGATAAACTTTGGTTTACGCAATGGGGAGCTAATAAGATCGCAAGCATAGATTTAAATGGCAATATGGTTGAATTTGACCTACCAACCGAAAACTCCGAACCCCATGGACTTGCCATCGGTGATGAGTATATCTTTGTAGCGCTCGAATGTGGGAAAATTGGAGCTTTTAAGGACGTGATTCGTTAACTATAAGAGACATAGCGTTGATTTTCTATAAGCAGGTGTTGGTATTGATAGCTCAACTGTTGGAATCATGAACAACGAATCAACAAACTGGCCCAAGTGGGCAACGGAACAGGTTCATATTGAACCTTACAACCCCGAATGGCCTGTTAAATATGAACGGCTGGTAACTGAACTTACCGGGTTATACTCCTTTGACCCTGATCATTTGATCCACGTTGGTAGTACTGCCGTACCTGGGTTGGCGGCAAAGCCGATAATCGATCTGGCATATCCCGTCCCTGACTTTTCAGAAACTGAGAATATATTGTTGGTATTGGGGAAAAAAGATTGGCACCTGATCCCCCTGGAATTAGATGCTGAACGATATCATCGAAGAACGTTCGTTAAAGTTGTCGACGATCGCCGGTTCGCACACCTCCACTTGATATTATCCGGATCAGGAAAATATGAATTGATCAAAAGATTCAGGAATATTCTTCTTGCCCATCCGGCATTGGTCGAAGAATATGCTGATCTGAAAGCTCAGTTAGCTGAAAGATATCAAAACGACAGGGAGTTGTATACGGCAGCGAAATCTAACTTCATTACATCAGTCTTAGACAGCTACTTTCCCGGTCACCAAAACACATTTTGATATCTGATAAGGACTTTCTGTAATTGTTAAAGAATAGTTGAAGGTCGTTGCTCCCGACCCTTTACAGCCATAGCCGCTACTCATGATATCCCTTTTTAAGCTCTCTTTTAGAAATCCACCATTAGTTACCTGCTGGATCGATAATACCGGATTGCCTGTCACCATAGGGCATGTATGCCGGCTCAAATGATACCGTAGCACCGTTTTCTACAGCGTTTTGATGTATAGCCTCAACATCGTCTACAAAAAGATAAAGTGCTGTTCTCATGCCCAAGAATTCGCCCCTGGCCTGACTGATCATAAAACAACTATCTCCCATACAAACGATACAATTGGCCGGGTCACCATTTGCCGGATTTAAAGAACGATGAATTTCCTTTGCTCCGAAAGCGTTTTTCAGAAAGCTGATCAGTCGTTCAGGCTCTTCTGAAAAAATGTATGGCGTTACGTTGTGAAATTTTTCAGGCAGGTAGGTGTTGAATATATTTTCCATAGAGAATTCTAATTGATCTAACTAAATTAGCATTTACTTATAGTCCTACCGGTTTGGTATTCTTCATTAGCGTTTCGGCTAAATTTTCGCCAAGTACTCCATTGCTAATTTTTCTTTTATTGATAGTTGTTTTAATACTTCTGATGCTTGTTCAATATATTTCCTGTTTTCTGTCTTGCTAACTTTTATGAATAATTCTGCAATTTGTGTCCATAATTCTGCGATATCAACAAAGTTACCATGTGCTTTTTCAAGCGTTTCGATTTGTAGAATTTCGTAACTTTCTTTCAGAAAATCTCTGTATAAATTTCTAAATAATGCTCCGCCTGTTCCTGCTTTTTCCATAATCATGGCACAAGTTTCAAATTCGGCTTTTATGTTTTTACTAGTATCAAACCATTTGAAAATCTCTTTGCTTGTTTTTAAAATTCCTTTGTAACCAATGTTGTTTATGGGCGGATTGATATAGTCCGTTGCGTTGTTCCGAATTGAATTTAATATGGCTGTTTTAATTTCAAATTCTTCATTGGTCTTGTTTAAAATATAGTAAAGATTTTTAGAAGACATTAATCCTTTTTCTGCTCTGGCTTTCGCCAAACTTGTCAAACTTGTTTTCACTTGCCTACCTTGTTGTTTAGTGTCTACCAAAAAAGCGTTTTCATTGTCGTAACCATAAATAGCAACGTAATGTCCTGCAAAGTGAAATGGTTTTGAAAAATATTCTAAATGAAAACAGTCTAATTTCAGTCCAACAATTTTTCCACTGTCAATTAGTTGCTTTACGTTGTCCCAAGCTTTTTGCGTTGAAGAAGTTTCTTTAACTGTCAGTTCAAGTTTAAGATTTCTAGCAATATTTTGTGTTAGTAAATCCGTTTTCACTCGTCCGCCAATGAAAGGAAAATCCATTGATTTCATATTCCAAAAAATAAAACCAAGTCCTTGTCCAATTCCAAAAAGCATTGGTTCAGAAAGTTCAATTCCGATTTGTCGCAACAAAGTTCCTGTTGCTGTGGTCTCGCAATGTTGTCCGTCAAATGCTTTTATGTTTTCTACTTTCATACTAGTGGCACTGTCTTTATTAACTGAGGATTCTCTATCTTGTTAGCCTTTCGAATAATTCAGGATAGAAAGTTACGACTCAGACCTCATCAACATCAATGTCTGCTTCAAAATTGTTTGGAATATTTCGAGTCTATAATTTAAAGAAGATTTTTTGGCACTTCTTTCTTACATTCATTATACAAATTAGTCATTAGCAATCCGTCAGTTTAACTTTTGCACCAAACTTTTCACCAACTTTATAAGATCCGATTAGGAATATGGCGTTACGTTGTGAAATTTTCCGGCAGGTAAGTGTTGAACAGATTTTCCATATGGAGCTTCAATTGATTTAACCCAATTAGCGTTTACTTATTTAAAATCAGGTTTATCTCTGTCTTAAATTTAACATTTTTACATAGATGTTCGGTTATAAAATATAATACGTAATTTTAAAGTTGGCTTAAATAAAAAAAGCCTTAATTCGATTAAAATGAACGATTATTCAGAATCAGATTTGATCCAGGCAAACACTGTAATCACTTCGCTAACGCATAAATGTGAGGAATCTCTAAAAAAATTGACTAAGAGGAATTCCCAATCAACTTTGCTTATAAACAGGATCAAAGGTTTAAAAATTGCTTTGACGTTGATACAAAAAGAAATAGAAGCCAACACAAAATCGCTACCTAAATAAATATAAGAATCCAGATTGATACACCAACAAGATCATCATGCTGGTAACACCTCCCTAACTTTCGACATAAAGTATTATGTAATGATCAGCTGCTTATAATCATGAAGCCTGATCCCATTTGCCGCAACACTTACTTCTTCCAGCATTTTCTTAATGATCAGGTTGCCCATCGGCAGGTAAGGCATTAGTCTGATCATCATCAACTGTAAACGCAAACGCCAGTTGGATGATGGTACCATCTGCTTAACATGCCTGCCTAATAGCTGGTTCTTTTCAATAAAAGGGCGCATAGCAGTTTCATAAGAAGGATAAGCTATTTGATGATCTCCCTGCGCTTTAAAAAGTTCACCGGCCAATACATAAGCACCCACTACAGCCATACTGGTTCCCTGCCCCGAAGCTAAAGAAGGCGCCCAGGCAGCATCGCCTAATAAAGCGATCCTGCCGGATGACCAAGCCTTCATGTGTACTTGCTGCACGGTGTCAAAATAAAAGTCTGGCGCTTCATGGAGGTAAGCAAGCACCTTGGGGACCTCCCAACCCATATCTGCGAAAGTTTGTTTGAGCTGATCTTTTTGCAAGGTTTGATTCCTGTAGTCATAATTAAATCCAGGTGAACGAAAGATAAACAAGGCTTTGGCATCCGCACTATTCCGGGTTCTGTAAAGATTACATACACGGTCAGCCTTGGCGTAAAACAATTCGCTGCGATCAAGTTTCAGGTAATTTGGCACGCTGTATATGGCAAAGAAGTAATCACCAAGGTTTTGCATAAAGGCTGATTCAGGTCCGAACGCCAATGAACGCACATGCGAATGTATCCCATCAGCGCCGATCACCAGGTCAAACAGTTGGGATTGGCTATTTTTAAAGGTAACTGCTAACTGCTCGCCTTGTTCAGTTATCGTATCTATCGAATCATTGAACAGATAACGACACTTGGTGACCGTATCTTCATAGATGATTCGGGACAGATCCCCGCGCATAAGTTCCACATCATCATTTTGCCGTAAGCCGATCAGGTTTGCCGGTAACCGGGCTAAAATTTTTCCTTTGTCGTTAACAAAGGCTGCTCCGGTCATCCCGGCTTGTTCATCCTTGACCTTTTCATAAAGTCCCATACGTTTAATGACCTCGACCGCCGCTCCGCGTAGATCGATCTTATAACCACCCCTCCGCAATTCTGGCGCACGCTCAACGACCGTGACATCAAAACCATAATAGCTCAGCCACCAGGCCAACGTTGGCCCGGCAATACTTGCACCGGAGATCAATATTGTCTTGCTTTTCATTTTGTAAAATCAAAAATTAAACACCGTTTAAAACAATGACTTAATTTTGTTAGATTTGTTACAGCGATTGAAATAAAACATAGAACTAATGGCTAAGGCATCAAAAGAGAAGATCATTCAGGTCACCGAAGAAATGTTGCTCCGTTTACCGATGGCAGACGTAACGGTACGCGAGATCGCTAAAGCAGCCGGCGTGAATATTGCCGCCATTCATTATTATTTCAGCACCAAGGAAATACTTTATAATGCTGCCATTGAAAAGATCATGACCAGGAATATTGATAACTGGTTAATGGCGCACCCGATGGATAAACATTCAGGAATTACCCCGCTGATCGATCTGGTGGTGTTCTTACATGAGGGATGTATCAGGTATCCGGAATTTGCCAGGACCAGGGTATGGAATACGCTTGGAAGCGACCAGACCAATGATACTAACCAAAAGGTCTTTCTGACCATGCTTGAAACAGCTGAAAAGTTAAAACTGGAGAAAGACACGGATCGATTGAAACTTAAAGTGTCTTTATTGTACGCATCCCTGGCATCTATTTCAGCATCATCAGCAGATCTAAAAGCATTTACCGGGCTGCAATTAAACAACGAGGCCTCACTTCGTTCTTATGTTAAAGAGATCGTGGAGACCATTTTGATAAGCACCGGTAAGTAAATATTAATCGTCCAGGCCCTTATTGGCAAGAATTGGTCGTCGATCAATGCTCCTCATTTCGCTGATAGGTCGCTGGCGGAAAGCCTGTCCATTTTTTAAAAGCCCTTGAGAAGGCGCTTGGGTCATTATAACCTAGCATGTAAGCAATTTCTTTTAACGTATGTGATCCTTCCTTTAGATAGGAAATGGCAAGACGTTTTAGCACATTGTCGGTGATCTGCTGAAAATTGCTGTTTTCAACGCTGAGTTTGCGTTGCAGGGTCCTACTACTGATATTAAAGTTGGAAGAAAGTTGTTCGATAGACGGTAATCCTAAATATGCATTGGAGAGCATGTAGTTCGTTACCTTATTTTTAAAGGAAACCTCACTACTCATGCGATCTTTAACTGTAGCATTGCTTTGCAATAGCAGCTGTTGCAATTCGTAATTCGAAGTGATGATCGGCATATCCCAGTCTTGGATCTCAAATGTTATCCCGACATGATCACCGATAGACGGTTTGCACCGCAGGACCCGTTCGTATTCCGGCACATTAGATTTGTCCGCTGGATAAATGACACTTACTGGCCGTATCTTTTTTAAGGTCAACCCATCGAGCTCATGGATCGTAAATGCGGTCAGGAAATCGCGGATCTGCCCGCAAACCGGGTCATTATGATCATAACGTTCGGTGGGAAGAAGTTTGATAACGAAATGGATTTCATCTGAACACATCTCCATCCTGAATAGCGGTGTAATGGTGGATATCAAGTTTGCTGCGGCTGTAATTGCTGTCCCTACATCACGAGACGTCTTGATCAATTCACCAACGATACCGAGCGCGGAGAGTTGCAAGGATTCACCAAAATGAAGACCAAAAAGTAGATCGTTGCTCAGCTTTACTGCATTCACCCAAAGATTTCTTATCTTTTCTTCACTGATCATAGTAGCGTCTTCGAACATACTGCCCTTGTCGATCCCTGCTGATCGACATAGCCTGTCGGAAGGTAATTCGCGGTAAGCGAAGTAAGCTATCATACTTGCCGCGATCACGTTAAAGTTTTTATTCATGTCTATCTCTCTGACAAAGATAAAGGCTCCGTCTGCTAAATATTAGCCTTGTCGCAAAATGGTAAGCAATTGTCGTTTATGAGCAATTTACCGATAGACTTTTCAAATCACCTTTGTCAGACACGAAAAACAAATGATATGGCATTTATAAAAATTTCTGATGATGTCTGCTTACACTTCAAGGATTGGGGAAAAGGAAATCCCATCTTACTGGTACACGGTTGGTGTCTGGCTTCGGATTCATGGGAATACCTCATGAATGAATTATGCGACAATGGTTTCCGGTGTGTTGCTTACGATATACGCGGATGTGGAAGATCTGACCAACCCTGGAGCGGATATGACCTCGAGACACTTGGAAATGACCTTGGCTCAGTAATTTCTAGTTTAGGACTGGAGGATGTAGTACTCGTAGGTCATTCGATGGGTTGTGCGGTCATTGCTCATTATCTGGCTACGCATCAACCCAAAGAAGTTGTGAAAGCCAGCCTGATCGCTACAACGACACCTTATCTGCGAAAGGATGGAACCAATCAAGACGGAATGGATGAGGATCTACTTCACGCTGCTATTGACGCCATGAAAAAGGACAAACCGGCATTTGTCAAGAGCCTGGCTGAACAATTCTTTAATCTTACAAGTAAACACACGGATATCTCTTCCGAGATGATCGACTGGGCAGTCAACCTGACCACGTCGGCATCCCTTAAGACCGTGATCGAATTACAACAACTGCTTTTCTTCGCAGATCTGAGAACGACACTTTCCAGGATAACGATACCTGTATTATTGCAGCATGGCGAGGATGACCGCTCATCTCCGTTGGAGCTTACCGCAATACCTTCCAGAGAGCTGTTACCTAATGCAAAATTGAAAACCTATCCGAACGAAGCACACAGCATACAGATCAGTGCCTGGCAGAAAGTGTGTTCAGATCTTATTGCATTTATCAATGAATAACAGAACTGAGTTAATTGTCATACATAAGATCTAAATAATGCAACTACTATGGAATACGATAGGGAAACAATAACGACTAAAAGGGTAATTGAAGATTTTTATAATGCATTAGCTTCTCGCGATACCACAAAGATCGCAGGTAAATTCGCACCAAAGATCGATTGGTTTATACCGGGTGAAAAATCTTTAGCACCCTGGCTGGGATATCGAACAACTTCAGGAGAGGTGAAAGATTTTTTTGATCTGCTACTGGTTAACATTGAATCCAAAGCCTTCGAAATTGAACACCTAATTACGGGCGGGGACTTTGGCGTTGTTACAGGTACATTTGTTTCTACTATGCTGGCGACCGGGAAGGACTATAATTCTCCATTTTCAGCACACTTTCGAATTAAGGATGGCCTGATCGTCTACTATCGGTTTTTAGAGGATAGCCATGCCCTTGTAAAAGCTCTTAAGCCCGACTAAAACACCTTAAAAATTCGAGTTGTCCAATATAATAAACTCTGAGGCAGATACATGATCATTGCACATTACGGGATCTAAGTGTAATTTTTTAGTTTAGATTTTCGATATGGTCTAAATAATTACACCTTTGATCTTTGCTTTGGTACATGCACAGGAAAAACTACAATTTGTTGGTTCAATTAATACATCTCGTAGAGGAACTGGAAAACGAGCATGGGTTTGAAAAAGACCTGACGATGCAGGATTTCCAGGATTATCTAAACCGCAGCAAACCAAAGGAGGTCGCTCACAGTTCACAGCAAAACCAGATCAGCATCAAACCAGAACAAAGGGAATCTGATGTGATCAACCTGGACAAAAAAAAGAATGTCGAGAACAATATCAGCAGGTTGTTACTGCTGATCAACAGGCATGCACGCAATTACGCTAAAAAAGCATTCGAAAATACACCATTGCAAACCCTTGAAGAGCTTTCTTACCTGGCCATGCTTTATAACATCACGAGCATCACCAAAAGCGAACTCATCAATCAGAACTTCCAAGAGAAAACTTCAGGGACCGAGATCATCCGTAGGTTACTGGCTAATGAGCTGGCGGTACAATTTAATGATGGATTAGATAAAAGAAGCAAGCGCCTGAAGATAACGGAGAACGGAAAGAGGCTTTTAGAATCCATGTTTAAAAAACTTGGGTTGGTGTCTGAATTGTTAGTACATAACTTGGCTACCGACGAAAGAGATATGCTTTTGGCGATCCTGCAAAAACTGGACATCTTTCATAGAAGCGAATATGCGGAGATCAGGAATATGGACATTCAACAATTGCAGGCTTTTCTTCAGCCTAAATAAAATGGACCTGGGCTTTTAAAATACATCATTATGCAGTGATGCAGGAGACGTTGGCATGAAACATATCTTCTTTTATACAAAAATAGGCACTAGATATTTTTAATATTTGACCTTGGAAGCAATCCTCTGACTTGATCAAACTAAGCACTTTACACAATGACATTTGACGCTGATGATCCGGTCGTAAAACTTTGTGCACAAGGTATGGAACTAGAAGGCGAAGCTAAACCGGCACAAGCCATGGCTTTATTCCAAGAAGCCTGGAATATCGCCGTCAATAACGTACAAAAATTTACTGCCGCACATTATCTGGCACGCCATCAAAATTCTGTTGAAGAAAAACTCGGATGGGATCAAACGGCGTTAAGTTATGCCTTACAGATCAAAGATGAGTCCGTTTTAGCGATCCTGCCTTCATTATACCTTAACATCGCGAAATGCCATGAGGATCTAGATCAATTCACAGTTGCATTAAAATATTACCAAACTGCAGCTGATCACCTGAAAGACCTACCTGGATCAGGTTATGGCGATATGATCAGAAAAGGTGTTCATGCAGGTATTGAACGTATGGCTAATTTAACTTCAGATTGAGGATCGTTCATTTTAATCCCGATCTAATATGGGTGCTATACTTATCGATCATTAATTTACGTATGATTATTAAGTATTAAGTACAAATTATGATAACAATTGAACGATTGGACCACATACAGGTTTGTATACCCATTGGCGCTGAAGATCAGGCTCGCCAATTCTATACCGGGATACTTGGATTCAAAGAGATCAGTAAACCCGAGGCATTGATCCCCAATGGTGGCTTGTGGTACCAAGTAGCCAATATCCAGTTACACATCGGCGTGGAGAACGAGATCAACCACTCGAAGCGCCATCCCGCTTTTCAGGTAAAAAACCTGGAAGAAGCCAGGAAACACCTTGTTGAAAATGGTGTCAGGATCAAAGAGGATATTGCAATTCCGGGCATGGATAGATTTTCCTTTTTTGATCCTTTTGATAACCGGTTTGAATTTCTTCAGTACAAGGCACAATAATGATTATTTTAAGATAGTCTTTCTTCGAATTGCATTTAGTTCACTTGAACGTGATCACCGTAAATTAGACTTCAAATCCTATCTTCCACTTGCAAGGCCGTTCTGTAATTGAGCAATTAACAGTATAGATACCGATAAGAGTATTTATACTATAAATAGTTGATGCTGCTTCCGGAACTACATAACATTTGTTGATCTTAAGCCTATCAAATTATTGATACTTATCATTATCGCTGAAGACCACCCAATAGTCAATCTTGGTTTGATCAATTATTTAGTCAATTTTAAGGACATTGAAATTAAAGGATCAGCCTCAGACGGCGTTGAGTTGCTGGCCTTGCTGCGAAAGGGAGTTCGATGTGATGTATTGCTGTCCGATATGAATATGCCCCGAAAGGTGGTCTGGAGTTGACAGTTGAAGTTTGCAAAGAATTCCCAGTCATCAAGACATAGATGCTTTCGATATGGGACCATTCTCTATATGCTGCGCTTGCTTATAATGCCGGAATATCTGCTTTTCTATGAAAGTACGATGATGTCGAGCTTTTAGCACCAGCTAATAGACGAATATTTTATGAAACGTCCTTAGATCAAGAGAATACTTAAGAATAAAATATTTTTCTTCGATCATTAGATCATAATGGCAAAAGCAATCACTTAGCGACAATATACTTAGCAGCAATGAGTAACATTAACGTTCGGTCGGCACGGGCTTCATCATAACATTCTTTTAATAGATGTTTGATCTGCTTGTCTTTGATCTTTACTGAAGCCATCTCTAAGATCTGGAAGGAAGCTACTTCCACACTTTCTATCTGCTGCATATAATTGGCAATAGCAAGATCCCGCAAACCATGATCAGCATCCCTGTGACGGCCGATCGCCTCAAAGGCTTCGTCAATCATGCCGACCATACCGGTGCAGCTTACCGGGTCCATTTTTTCCTCGATCATTTCAAAGATCATCTCCACCCTGACCATTTGTTTCTGTACATCGCTGATGGTATCTAAAATACCCTCCTTCAGGTCATGGTAGTGTACCTCTTCAACAATTGTCGGAAGCTTTAGAACCAAATGTGACTTGGCAGCATAGATCACATTCAGGTGCCCTACAAAAAATCTTCTCAAGTTTTCTTCCCCAAGGGTAATGGCTTTCGCCGGTCCGGGTTGTTCTTCCATTTCAATTGATCATTTTTTGGATCTCACGTAAAAGGCTGGGAATATCAAAAGGCTTTTTTACAAAACCATCTGCCCCACAATTAAATGCGATCTGACTAACATCGGTTTCCGCAGAAACCAATAATACAGGAATTTTTGCGATTCCAAATCGTTTCTTAATCCGCTGACAAATGTCTGCTCCGCTTTCCGGTGAATTTTTCAACCTTACGTCAAGTATGACCAGGTCAGGACCAATCTCCCAAATGCGATTTGCCGTGTCACTGTGGTTCGCAGTGACTACATTAAACCCTGCTTCTCTAAAGATGATGTTAAACATCTCGAGCAGATCTTCGTCGTCATCAATAACAAGAATTCTTTTCATCAGCTTGCTCACTTTCCGAAATAACCTTGAGCAAAAACATATCCAACGTACGCCTGATGTTTCAAAATCCTTTAAGAGAGGCTGCAATAGCAGCGTAAGTCTGATCCCATACTACTCACAGACCAATTCTGCTTCGATTTTTTTATATGCTGTCCTGTTTATATAACAAACAACCTATTTATCTGAACATCAAAAATTAAAACTAAGTTGAATGATTTTGGTTAATATTTTTAGTCAAAGTATAAATGCATAACAGAAAGAAAAAAGTACTGGTTATTGATGATGATCATGATATCCTGGAGATCATCAGTATCGTGCTTGATTCGGAGGGTTGTGAGGTGCTGACCACTGATAACGGCAAAGATGTTGAGCAGTTAGTCCGCTCGTTTTCTCCTGATATTATATTGCTTGATGTTATGCTTGGTGATATGGACGGACGCGATATCTGTAAAGCTTTAAAAAGTGCTGACGATACCGCTAATACCCCGATCATTATTGTTTCGGCAACTCATGGCTGGCATACCAGACACGAAAAATACTGTAATGCTGACCACTACATTTCAAAGCCATTTGATGTGACTGATTTAGTAGAGCAGGTTTTCAAGCTTGCTTGATTTTTAACAAATTCCTTTCCCTAATAATTAATATAATGAATACGGAGGCTCAATTAAGCTGATGTATTCGTGGAATAAACTTTTGTCCGTTTCTCATTTTGTTTTATTATCAAAACGTTCATCCTTTTGAATATTTTTAATAAAATGTTTGAAAACTCAGCGTATTTATGATATACCTTTGCGCCGATGTTCAAACGGTTTACCGCCATATTGCTAATGTTAACATTGATCAGTTCCAACTTTTCAATGTTTATGGTATATGCCGGTTTTCAGATGAACCAAAAGTATATCGCAGAAACGCTTTGTATTAACCGTTACCGACCCTGGATGCACTGTAATGGCAAGTGTTATTTCATGAAAAAGATCCACCAGGCCCAGGAAAATGAGAAAAAGCAGGAAGCGAAAGACAACCTGAACCGCCTGGAAGTTTCCTTTTTTCAGGAATCATTTCAATTTGCATCTATAGCTCCTAAAATTTTAGAGACAGCCGAAAGCGGTTTCCCCGCTTACACCTATCAATACAGCAGCCGCTATATTGACACCATCTTCAGACCACCCAAGAAGATCGCTTAATACCAATATCTATTTACTGTATCGATGCGACAAACTACGGTTTGTCTGTATGCGACCATTATTTATTCGGCTTTCGGATAAAGCAGCCCTGTTTTGCTGTGCGTTACCGATGGCCACTAACGCGATCTGATGAAATCTTTATATACTTTTTTTATTATTCTATTTACCGTACCTGTACTTGCCCAATCTGCAAAAGTGCAGGGCACGGTCACAGCTACGGGCGGCGAAGCCATTGTTAAGGCAACCGTTAAGTTACTCAATACCAATGATGGCGATCTGACAGACCTACAGGGAAAATACAGCATCGATAATTTACATGATGGGAATTATACCATCAGTGTTTCAGCCATCGGCTACGCCTCGCAATTGAAAGCCTTTGAATTAAGAAAAGGCCAAATGCTGACTCTTGATGTTAAGCTGGCAGAAAGCAGCAGTCAATTGAATGAAGTAACGGTATCTTCCGAAAAGCGCCAGGAAGCGATACAAAAGATCCCGGCAGCGATCACGGCTTTAGATGCTAAACAGATCAGGGAGTACCGTCTGTGGGACATCACCAACCTGACCGCCATTGCGCCAAGCCTGTTCGTCGTAGAACATGGCAACAGCACCAGCTCAAATTTCTTTAACATTCGAGGCGTAATGGGCTTTTCCAACGAACAGGCCGTAGCTACTTACGTGGACGGTGTTTACCAGTTCGACTACTTTTCAGCACCCCCTTTATTCAATGATGTGCAAAGCATTGAGATCCTGCGCGGCCCCCAGGGAACCTTATATGGCCGTAATGCTTACGGCGGCGTGGTCAATATCACCACCAAACAGCCGGGTAATACGCCGTCCGGCTACGCGGAAATGACTTTTGGGAATTACGGACAACAACGTTATACGGTCAGTCTTTCAGAACCGCTCATCAAAGACAAGCTGTTTGCCAGCGGTTCGTTTACCTACAATCACCGCGGCTCGATCTATTATAATGATTTTACGAAAAGCGGTTTTGACCGAAGAGAGGATTATTCCGGGAACTTTAATTTGCGTTATATCCCGGCTAAACAATGGTCGCTTGCGCTGAATGTCAAAACGGAGAACGATAATGACAAAGGCAGCTTCCCTTGGGTAGGATCAATTGAAGATGTCTTTTCCAAACCGTACCAGGTCAATACCAACAACACCAATGTGGAACGAAGGAACAACTTCAACACCTCATTGGCGGCCAACTACTATGGCAGGAATTTTAACTTTACTTCGGTGTCTTCATACATCAACTGGCATGAGTACTACGAGGGACGGGGCGTTGACTATGATTTCAGCCCATTAGATGCTTTGAGTACTGCCCCTGATCAGCGGCAGCACGTTTTTACACAGGAGGTTCGATTTAGCTCTCCATCCGCAAGTCAGAGTAAGCTTAAATGGGTAGCCGGCACCTACGGTTTCACGCAAAATCTCCACACGGTCACGCCGACATTTTACGGGCCGGATTATGTGCAGTTTGACCCTGCTTCCGGCGCGCCATTTACCACCATCGGTAACAGTCGCGGCAACAACAAAGGTTATGCTTTCTTCGGGCAGGCGACCTATTCGTTAACTAACCAACTGGACTTCACTGCGGGCATACGGTACGACCACGAAAATCGTGGACTTAGCCAGTATACCGATTACCAGAAAGATCCTGCCCCGGCAACTTTATTAACCCCGAATGCGGATTACCGGGCCAGCTTTCACGCGGTGACGCCCAAATTCGTACTGAGCTATAAATTGCAGGATAACATGCTGCTTTACGGTTCGTATGCAAGGGGCTTTCGTGCAGGCGGCTTAAACACCAATGCGACCGATCCGGCGCAAGTTCCTTACCAGCCGGAGCATTCGGATAATTACGAGATCGGCTGGAAGAACATGCTTTTCAATAATAAGCTAAAATTCAACCTGACCGCTTTTTACCTCGAACAGCATAACCAGCAGATCAGTACTGCCATGGACGGCATTAACGCGCTGATCCTGAATGTGGGTGAAATGCATAATAAGGGTGTGGAACTGGAAGTAACGGCCCTGCCGGTAAAAGGCCTGCAAATCGACTGGAATGCCAGCTATTCCCATGCGCGTTATGCTTCGCTATTGCTATATAGTGCAGATGCGAAAGCAGTAGTGAATTATAAAGGCGATCAGCCTATTAACACGCCGCCGATCAGCTCGATGCTGGCAGCGCAGTACACCTATGATTTCGCGGGCAGCAAGCAAAAATTAGCGGCTTTCGTTCGTGGTGAATATCGCTATATCGACAAATACTACTTTGATTTTGTGAACGGTTTAAGCCAGCCTGCCTATAATTTATTCAACGCCAAAGCGGGCATCAGCACCAGGAACTTTGAATTGAATTTCTGGGCGCGGAACATCACGGATAAAAAGTACGTGGCTTACGGCTCCTTCGGCACTTTCCTGTTGGGCAGCCCGAGAACCTACGGAACAACTTTGATCGCTAAATTTTAAATAGAAAAGCTGATGAAAAAACTATTCTTTGCAGCGACCCTCATCCTGATGGTCGCCGCGTGTAAAGACAAATCAAAAGATACAGGAACTGCCTCACCAAAAGGCCAGGAAGAACAAATGGCAGCCATGTTACCGGAACCAAAAGTGCAGATCAAAACGGTAGGCATCCTGCTGTATGATAATTACGCGGTACTGGATGCGATGGGCCCATATCATGTACTGAGTGAGTTGATGGGTGCCAAAGTATTTTTTGTAGGGCGTCATAAAGGACTGATCACTACCGGTGACGGTATGAAAGTACTGTGTGACACCTCCATCAACGAAGTAAAGCAATTGGATATCCTGGTGATCCCCGGAGGATTAAATGAGACCTATGCCGCTACGAAGGATACCGCATTGTTAAACTGGATCAGAGCCATCGATGCCCATTCGAAGTACACCACCAGTGTTTGTACCGGTGCCTGGATACTGGCGGCAACCGGCCTGTTGAAAGACCAAGAGGCCACTACGCATTGGTATGGCAAGCAGCTCCTGAAAGATCAGTTCGGTATTGCGGCGCAGGACAAGCGTTATGTGCATAGCGGGAAGTACTGGACAAGTGCAGGCGTTTCTGCAGGTATTGATATGAGCCTGGGGCTAATCAACGACATTATGGGTGAAAAGTATACCCAAACGGTAATGCTTGACCTGGAGTACGACCCGCAACCGCCGGTTAAAGGTGGCAGTGAGCACAATACGGATAAAGCGATCGTCGAAAGTGTGCGCACCATGTACGATAGCGCCTTAGATCCTTTGCTGCATCCTGAAAAGTCAGCGGCAAAAGCTAAAATTGATAACGATAAAGACCCGGTTTGCGGAATGGCCTTAGCCGGTTATGCCGATACCGTGCATTACCAAGGCAAAATCATCGGCTTTTGCTCCGCACGCTGTAAAGCCGGTTTCAGGAAAAATCCGACCGCGTATCAGTTGCATACACACTAACGAATAACAATTATTTTTTGGACAAATCATAACTAAGGATGTGCCAATTGCCGGCAGGTTTTCAAAACATTTCCGGCTAAGGCTATCCATAGAACAAATAGTTAAATGAATAAACTTTTAATCATCATAAGCCTTTTACTATCCGGCAGTGTTTACGCACAACAAATTAAACCGGCAAAAAAAGACACGGCTTCTGTAAAAAAAGATACAGCCACGCATAACCTGAAAGAGGTAACCGTTACCTCCAAATATTATAAAAGATATAAAACGGACAGGGCTTCCAATGCTTTAAAAGTGAATACGCCGCTGCTGAAGCTTTCACAAAACATCCAGGAAATTGACCAGAGCATCATCACGGACCAGCAGGCCGTCAGCCTTAATGAAAGTATCACCCGGAATGTGAGCGGTGCCGTGCGTAATAACAATGCCGACCTGTACACGCCTTACGTGTATATGCGGGGCGCGCAGATCACGCCCTTACGTAATGGGATGGATATTTCCATGATCTATGCGGGGCCAAGCGCAGAGGACGCAGCCATCATCGGGCGTGTAGAATTCATCAAAGGGCCGTCCAGTTTCATTAACGGGTTGTTCGACCCCGCAGGTTCCTTCAACGTCTTGACCAAACAACCGATGGGGACGCGCTCCAACCAGCTCAGCTTTACTGCCGGGAGTTTCAATTTGTACAGACTCAGCGCTGATCTGGATGGCAACCTGGACCGGACAGGTAAATGGCAATACCGGCTCAACGCCGTCGGGCAAAAAGACAGGTCATTCCAGAAATATAACTTTAATGATAAAGTAACGGTGGACCCGGTATTGAAATATAATATCAATGATCATTCCTCTGTTTCAGCAGAATACATCTATCAGGACCAGCGGTTTCAGCAATACTTTGCAACTGTGTTTGCACCGGATGGCTTTGCCTCGCTGCCGCGCGATTTTACGATCAATGACCCTAACAAGCAACCCTTTAGATCAACCGAGAACAATGGCTTCCTGAGCTATTACAACGAGTTGAACAACCATTGGCGTCTCACGGTAAAAACGGCCTATGCCAAAGATCATCTGGAGGGTACGTATTTTTTTGTTTCACGATACAACGCGCAGCAGCCTGACCTCATTATGCGCCGGGCTACCTATGAGCGGCTGAATACCGACGTGCTCGCCATACAGCCTTATATCAGCGGGGAGTTCAATACAGGTATCTTAAGTCACCATTTCCTGGGCGGTATTGACGTGAACCGCAAGCATTTTCTATCCTATTCCGGATCTAACGACCCGACCGCTAACCAAACCCTGTATCCATTGGATGCCTATAACCCGGTATACGGGATCAGCTTTGATCCCAACGTCCGCACAGGTAAACTGTCCGATATAGCGACCGATCAGCAATCCATCAGCTACCAGGCGGTTTACGCACAGGATGAGCTCGGGATGCTGGACAATAAGCTGCGCCTGACACTCGCGGCCAGGCTGACTTCTTCCAATACGGACGTACAGAAAAACCCGGTAAAAACAGGTTTGGGCAGCACCGATAACACCGCTTTCACACCTAAAGTTGGCCTAAGTTACTCCCTCTTGCCTGATTTTTCGGTATATGGGCTGTTTGACCAGACCTTCACCCCGCAAAGCGGCGTGAGTACTACAACCGGCGAAGCATTTAAACCATTAAGAGGAAAAAATCTGGAAGCAGGTTTAAAGAAAGACTGGGCAGGCGGCAAGTGGAATACCACCGTTTCGGTTTACCGTATCATTCGCGACAATGTTAAAGTAACCGATCCATCGACCAATATTCAAAGCCAACTGGGCCAGACACTGTCTAAAGGTGTGGAGTTCGATTTGAAGGGAGAGATCATAAAAGGCCTCAATGCCGTGGTGAATTACGCCTATACGGATAGTTATATTTCCAAAGATGCCAACCCGCTGCGTGTAGGCCTGGCAACCCCGTTCCGGGTGAAGCATATCCAGAATACCTGGCTCAACTATCAGCTACCGGGTGTTGCCCTAAAAGGGTTCTCGGTTTCCGGCGGCTACCAGTTACAGGTAGGACGTGCCGGACGGTATGAACTGCAAAAATTGGAACTGGCACCGGTATTTAGACTGGACGGTGGTCTCGGCTGGACGAATGGCCGTTACTCGGTCAATGCCATTGTCAATAATATATTGAACCGCTTCAATTATGGCAGTGCCTGGATCACGCCGTCATCCGGTACCGTGGGCACCTATGCCTATGTTCCATATCCGCCGCGTGAGTTGAGATTGAATTTAGGCTTTAACTTTTAGTGCATCAGATGGCCTGGAAAAAGAGATTAACGAAAACGGCATTTAAGCTGCACGGCTGGATTGGGCTTTTTGCAGGTTTGTTCTTTTTGCTTTATGGTATCACCGGTTCCCTGCTGATGTTCAGGCACCAGTTGGACCGCTACTTTAACCCGGAATTACACCGGATAAAGCCTGCTGGTCAGCCACAACCGGCTGACCAGCTTTACCGCATGGTGTTACGTACGCATCCGAACCTGAGAAAATTAGTCATACATGATTTTCCGGCAGATCAATTTGATTGTTACGAATTCATGCTGTACAAGCGGCAACAAAAGCTGACGGATAATTACCTGTACTATGTATTTGTTAACCCTTATACCGGGCAGATCATCAGGGAAGGCAGTTACGGATCGTTAAGGCCTTCGTTTTTCCGTTGGCTATATACCTTGCACTACAGTTTACAGCTGGGTATACCCGGTATGCTATTGAGTGGTATGATGGGTATCGCGATGCTGTTATCATTATTAACAGGTGCTGTTGTTTACCGTAAACATTTCTGGCAGGCTTTCCGGTTGAGGGCCGGTTTGAATTTAAAGAATCGGCGCACGGCTGTTTCATCACTGCACCGCATTTTAGGTGTTTGGTCTTTGGGCTTTACCGCTGTTTTATTTTTTACCGGGTTCTGGATGCTGAAGGAATATTTTACCCCGGAACAATGGACTTTACCAAAATACCAGGCAGCTTATACCGTACCGGCAAACATCGATTCGATGGTCGCAAGCGCTAAAAAGATCGCACCCGGTTTTAAGCCGATCGCCGTAAATATTCCGACAACCAAAGGAGTTGATGTATTGGTTAGAGGGTCGCTGCCGACAACAGGCTTTTTCCTGTTACAGGGCAAGGCCAGCGGCCTGTCTTTTGATGCCGTAACCGGGCGATTTAAAAAACTGTCTGATATCGATAAGCAAGGCTTTGATCAGCGCTTCGAAACCGAGGTTTATAACCTGCATATCGGCTTCTATGGGGGCGACTATATCCGTTGGTTTTATGTTGTTCTTGGATTATTGCCTGGGCTTTTATCGGTGACGGGTGCTTTACTTTGGTTGAAGAGATCTTCATAGATGTACTTTCCAAATGAAGTTACTGTTGATCGACATAGACTTGATCAGTCCGCCCCCGTCTGGGAACGATCTGGCACCTTAAATTATCATTGACAGGTCTGTAATAACAGGAATCCCTGAATTTGCGATCAGGGTTTTGGCAGAGTAAAGACAAACCTGCTTCCCAACTTATCTTCAGGTTGCTCTGCCCATATACGACCGCCATGCCTGGTGATGATCTCACTGGATAGATAAAGCCCTATCCCTGAGCCTTCGATCTTATTGATAACGCTCTCAGACCGGTAGTACTTTTCAAATACTTTGGCATATTCAGTACCGGATAACCCGATCCCACGGTCCCGGATACTGATCATGATATGATCCTGCATATCATCGACCATTATGTCGATACCGGAAGAATCAGGTGAAAATTTAATTGCATTAGTAAGGAGATTGATCAGGACCTGACTGATGCGGTCCCGGTCAGCTGAGATGAAGACAGGGTCTGAACATTTGACGTGGCAGGAATGTGTTGGACTGACGATGGATATGCTCCCTACGATCTCGTGCAAAAGTGCATGAACGTCAAACGGTTGCTTCTGTAATACAAGCTGATCGCCTTTACGGCCTGCCGGACCGGAGATGTCCTGAAGCAGTCGTGTCATCCGCTCTGCCGCTGACAGGCTTTTGCGGGAGATCTCCGTGAACTTTTCGTCGCCCGAATCCTGTACAAATTTATGAAGCAATTGCAGATAGCCACGGATCACCGTCACAGGGGTCTTTAATTCATGGGTAGCCGTACTCAATAACTCATCCTTCAGCATCTCCATGTCCTTTTTTGCGGTAATATCCAGCGTGGTCCCGACCATCCGGATCGGTTCACCATTTTCATAAAGGACCTTTCCGTTAGCCTCGATCCAGTGAAGTGCTCCGTCAGGATGAATGACCCGATACTCAGAGTGATAGGTTCCTTGGCCCGGCGACATGGCAACGGCGACATCAGCCTGCATCTTTTCCCGGTCCTCCGGGATGATGTTACCGATCAGGTCTTCATAACTCACGGTCGCCCAACCTTCCGCACCAACGTTGATCTTGCATTGCGGTGTGCAGGTCATCTTGGTATTAACGAGGTCCAGTTCCCAAAATCCGAGTTTGGCATGGTTCAACGCGATGTCCAAACTTTCCTGTGAAACGAATAAGGTCTGATCCTGGTCCATGAAATAAATTTCTATAAAGATACTATTAATATTAGCGAACAGAAACTTGCGGACGAGTCAGCTTAGTAAAAAAGCATGGTCCGTTAAACACTGAGCGTTGACAAGATAATTGAAGATTCGGCTTCTGAGCAATTTGCTTACAGCGTAACTGCAATGACACAGCGCAGCAACTTTAGGAAAACGATAGCAGCAAAATTTCCAACGAATAAAAAGTCAACAGATCTCACACTGAAAATAAACTGATCATTCATTTTTCAGAAAAAGGGTAAAAAAGGACGCGGAGGTCGTAACGGCCGGACCGTACGAACGCATAATGTCCTCCGCTCCGCTGCGGCCACCCTCCGGGACTTATAGTTCTCCCGTCCCTTACCCGTCACGGCTCCCAGTGCTTTCTTTTTTTCCCTTTTTTCTTTTGAAAAAATTCAGGCCGCAAGGGTCGCAGGGCAAACAAGGAAAGCAGTTCAGAAACCATTTAAATTTTAACAACATGGAAATTACAGCAAGACTGGTAGCGGACGCTGCCGTGAGAAAGACCAACTCGGACAAGGAACTAACAGGGTTCAGGGTGGCCCTAAACCGCACGTACAAGGTGGACGGCGAACGCAGGCAACAAACCACTTTTATTGATTGCGCTTACTGGCGGGGAACGAAGATCGCCCCCTACCTGACCAAAGGGCTATTGGTGCAGCTTTCAGGTGAAATGTATGCGAAAGCATGGGTGTCACGGGACGGTGAACTCATGGCAGGCCTGCAGTTCAACACGCGCGAGATCAATCTGCTTGGCGCATCGGCTGCTAACTCATCAAAAGGCAATGGAGGACGTAAAGCGAACCGTAACTAACCATTCATTCACAAATTAAAAAAAGAAGATCATGGGACACCATTTGAATTATAACGAGCAGACAGGTAAACACAGTTTTTTCAGCGTAAAGGAAAAAGCATGGCACGGATTAGGGCAGATCGTAGCCGATCACCCAACGAGCGCGGAAGCGATGCGCTTTGCGGGATTGGACTATCAGGTGGAAAAAAGGCCATTGTTCACCAACGAACTGAATAATGAACTGAACGAGATCAACCCGGATTTCGCCTTGAGCAAAATAGCTGTACCGAACTATTATGCGACCGTGCGCAACGATAACAACAGCGTATTGGGTGTAGTGGGCAAAGATTACGAAGTGGTACAGAATGCCGATGCGTTCCAGTTCTTTGATGCTATCGTCGGTGGTGGCGAGGGTATCAAATACGAGACCGCAGGCGCATTAGGCAAGGGTGAGCGCATCTTCATTACGGCTAAATTACCTGACCATATACAGGTCGGCAAACAAGACCTGATCGAACAGTACCTGTTCCTGACCACCTCGCATGATGGCTTTGGCTCGATCACCGCAGCCTTTACACCTGTGCGCGTAGTATGTCAGAATACCCTTAACGCTGCCATGAGGAACCAAAGCGCGGGCATTAAAATAAGGCACACCGCTTCTGCTAATGACAGGCTTAAACAGGCGCACACACTGATGGGCATTTCGCACAAGGCAGGCGAGGAATTACAGGAGTTGTTCAATTACTGGTCAAGGGTACGCATCACGGATAAGCAGGTCAAAAAGTTGATACAGGTCGCAATGGCTCCTAACAAAGAGGTCATACACAACCTCGAATTGGGCTTGCTGGACAAATTGTCCACTACGTATACCAATATCGTGGATAGCGCATTTACTTATGCGATGGGTGACCCGACCCAACAAATGGAAACGACCGCAGGAACGCTGTTCGGTGCCTACAACGCCATTACGGGCTACTATCAAAATGTCCGCAAATTCAAGGACGGCGATGCAAAATTGAAAAGCATCATGGATGGCACTGCCAAACAGCGCGCGCAGGTCGCATTTGACCTCTGTACCTCATTTGCCAGGAACGGTGCGGACGCACTCAATTTAAATTAACCCTTTATGCAGGGGAGCGATCCCCTGCATCTACTAAACATTAAAAAATGCAACCCTTAAAAGCAATGAACAACGTGCAGAAAGCAAGACTGCTGCACGCCCTGATGCTGACCGAAATACCGCAGTTCCTTAACTATGCCCGTGAGACCTGCCTGTTTATCGCTAACAATGCAGATATTATCAGCGAAAATTGGAAAGATCAATTATTCACAGCAGCATTTTGGATAGAACTATCCAAAGATGCCCATTTGAGGATCGAGAAATATGGCCGTAAACTGGAACAAAGCAGTGTCGTTTTCGCAGAACAGCTTTTCGATGGCTATGGTGCCATCTTTATGAGCCACCTCTTACTGCAATACACGACTAAAGGGAAACACAGCGACCCGAAATTTAAACTGGCGGTTGATCTCTTATTTAACTGATTTGAAGATGCAAAACCACAAGATGATCGTTTGCGGTATCGGACTGATCCTGTTTTACCTGCTGATTCGATATTACGTCGGCAGGCGCAGGTTCAATCGCAGGGGAAACTGCGGTTTACAACAATTCAGCAGCTACCGTAAGGCAGTGATCACGGGAATTTTAGAAACAACTTTATTAATGATCGGCAAACTCTGCAGATGGGCAGGCTTGATTTTACTGGCCATCGCAGCGTTAGCCACTTAAAGCAATAACATGAGAACGAACTTTTTTGAACAGATAGCAGGCATGCACAAAGGCAATATCCTGCTGAATATCCATACCGATGACAAAGGCGTTCAGACCGTTTCGGCGGTCGTTCGCCAAACGAATGAAAAGAATGACCTGCCGCCCATGCTGCTGACCTCAAAGACATATGACGAACATCTTTTCTTCCCGATCTTTCCAGATAGCACAGTGCACCTGCGTTTAGATCTTTAAATTCATTGAATGGTTAACTAACGACAACCATTCAAAACGACTCCAAACTGAAAAAATTCACTGATAGCCATTTTGAAGCCCTTTATGAATCGGACTGAAACTCACCAAATTGCTCCAAAACTGGCGGAAGAAGCCACGAAACAGGGTTTGAAGATGCTTAACTATAATTATTATATAAAAAAAACTTGTAGGCAGCGTGGAACAGATGGTCTCAATTTTGGTAAATAACGCGATGCTCTAAATGCCCGGCCATTGCAGGAATAGCCAGCGAGAATGATGCCAACACTGCATGATATGTTTGATCTTTTCCTTATTGTACGACCAGCCTGATACGATCAGAACGATATCTTACCTGAAGCCATTTCTGTAATTTTTTCCGGTCTGCTTCTTTCATTGTGCCACCGAAAGAAGCAACGGCGACCCTTGCGGTATCTCGCTCACCGTCTGAAGCCGAGTGAATCACCATATCGCTCGTGCCAAAGGTGCGTATCCCAGGATAAAGCACCTTCAATTCCTGTAAGACGTTAGTATCAGCTACCGCACGCGAAGCGGCAGCTTTACGGATCGTATCCGCAACTTTCTGCCGGCTGAAAACGTCCTCCATGATACTGGCCTTGATCTGCGAGAAGTCGATCTCCTGCTTGGCATTTAGGCCCTGCCTGATGTTCAGTTTCACCCCCTGCAGTTTATAGCTGTTCAAATGCAGTCGAAGCGAGTCCATTTGTGTTTTATTAAGTTCGTTCCCGATCAATAGCAGATCGATCTCTTTTTCCTTTGTGCTGTATCGATAGGAGCGCGAAATTACCTGCGTCTTGGCGAAATGAAATTGTTCGTCGACGAACCTCCGGGCATTGGTCTCAAAGATACTTTTATCTACGATCCGATAGGCCATGTAGATACTGGGAATAATAGTGACCAGTACCACCATGACCATGTAGCGGGTTACCTTCTTTTCCGTGTCCGGATTCTCTACATGCCTTCTGCTCAGTTTAAGATACCTGGCCATCAGAAAGGTTGCGATCGCGATGAATACGCTATTAATAAAATATAAATAGAGCGCGCCCAAAAAAAACAGCCAGTTGCCGGTCGCCAGACCAAAGCCTGCGGTACAAAGTGGCGGCATCAGGGCGGTAGCAATGGCTACGCCGGGGATCACGTTACTCCGCTCGTTCCTGGATGCAGCGACCATACCGGCTAATCCACCAAAAAAAGCGATAAATACATCCCATATCGATGGCGATGTACGTGCCAGAAGTTCTGATTGCGCTTCATGAAGCGGTGTAACATAAAAGTAAATCGTCGAGGTAAGAATACTGAATAAGGTAGCGACCAGCAGGTTCTTTCCTCCTTTTTTAAGCAGTTCAAGATCGTTTATCCCTATTCCCAGTCCAATGCCCATTACCGGGCCCATAATCGGAGAAACCAGCATGGCTCCAATGATCACCGCTGTCGAATTGACGTTAAGGCCGATGGAGGCAATGAAAATGGCAAATATCAACGCCCAAAGGTTAGCACCTTTAAAATCTACATTCTTACGTATCGATTCAATAATAACTGGTTCTTCTGCTCGGTCTTCCTGCAGGCTGAATCGGTGTGCTATGAAGTTTTGTATGGCTTTTGAAATCTCTCCCATGATGCTATGTACTTTTTTGCTGCAAACGACCGGCCAGTTTCCCGATGGTCAGCCCTTGAACCAGTATAGAGAAAACGACGATCACGTAAGTGATCAGTACGAACTCATCCCGAAACATCCCGTTACCCAGTGATAAAGCCAGTGCTACGGATATTCCCCCACGCAAGCCGCCCCAGGACAGGATGGTCACCGCATTGGGTTCGAATTTGACCCAGCGTCGAAGCACGGTAACCGGCAAAATAACCGATAACCAGCGGGCCAGCAGGACCACCAGAATGGCTATGGCGCCGATCAGCAACAAGGTCGAATTCACCTTAATGACAAGTACTTCAAAACCGATCAGTAAGAACAGGATGGCGTTCAATATCTCGTCGATCAGCTCCCAAAATTTGCCCAGGTAATCGCGGGTAACATCAGACATGCCTTCGGCCTTCGACTTGTTTCCGGTAATGAGACCCGCCACCACCATAGCCAGAGGGCCGGATACGTGCAGGTGACTGGCAGCAAAGTAACCGCCCATGACAATGGCCAAAGTAATGAGGACCTCCACCTTGTAGTCGTCGATGGACCGCAGGGCCAGAAAGCCAATGTAGCCTACGGCAGCACCAAAGGCCAACCCGCCAACAGCCTCCTGCAAAAAAAGCTTGGAAGTATCGAGGAGCGAAATGTCGGCTCCACCGGACCGGGCGATCTCAATAATAGTTATGAAGATCACCACCGCCACACCGTCGTTGAACAGTGATTCGCCGGAGATCTTCAACTCCAGGGTTGCCGGTATCTTAGCGGCCTTTAATAAGCCTAATACCGCAATAGGATCCGTCGGTGAGATCAGCGAGCCGAATAACAGGCAGTAGATAAACGGAACTTTGAGCCCGAACCAGTTAAAGACAACGCTCATCAAACCACCGACGATAAAGGTGGACAGCAGGATGCCGACAGTGGCCAGGACAATGACCGGTAAGCCCTGCGCTCTGAGCTTCTGCGCATCAATGTGTATCGCGCCCGCGAACAGCAGAAAGCTCAGCATAAAGTTCATCAGCACCTCTTGGAAATCGATCGAAGTGACCAGTTCAACGGCTTTTTTGGACAAAAGGGAATGTGAAGGCCCTAAAACAGCCAGCACTAAAGAAGCGCCAAGTGACAGGATCATGATTCCGATGGTAGGTGGCCACTTGATGTACCGATGGTTGATATAAGCAAAGATCGCCGCCAGTACGATGGTGATCGTCAGAATTTCGTTAATGTTCATTGTTCAGGATCGAATTGTCTAAGATACATTCTTGCCGCATGGCCACGTAAAAAAGCGGCGTTTTAACGCCGCTGATAAGAGTTGTCTGATGCCGGATCACCTGCTTTTACGGCCGGTTGCCAGCAAAACTACGCCGCCTAGCAGCAGTACGCCCCCGGCATACGGCGGCCAGTTAACACTTTTCTCCTTATCGGCTGAAACTTGTATAGGGCCTGCGTCTACCACTTTTTCTTTCTTTATATAGGTAAAGCCGGTCCAGATGAGCATAACAGCGCCCAATACAATCATGATGATCCCAATTGACTTTTTCATATAATTTTATTTAATGGTTGATAATTCGTTTTGTTTAAGCGATGCTCCGCATACCGCTATTCGCTGCAGCAATTCCAGCATCAGGTAAGGCGTTAACAGGTTATATTCAGCAAGAGATGCCTCAGCCCCGATCTTGATGGTAAAAGCATCCGATCGTCCGCGAAGCTGGCGGAACATATCCTCGTCGGTCCGGTCATCGCCGGCACATAATAAAAAGTCATAAGCCTGTCCGTGTAATATCGCAGTAACAGCGTTGCCCTTATTAATTGTCGCTGCTTTTACCTCCAGCACCTTATGCCCCTGCAGCACACTCAACGTCGAGGCGTCGATCTGTTTCTCTATTAACTGATGCAGTTGTGCGGCTTTGATCGGTCCAAGCGTAAGATCAGACTTACGGTAATGCCAGGCTACTGAAGCTTCTTTACATTCCACAAATGACCCGGGGCAGGTTTGGGTAAAACGCTCCATAAGTTGCTGAACAGGAGCCAGTGCTTGCCCCGGATCGATGCCTGTTCGTTTTTTCCAATCCTCATCGACAGAACGCTGCTTCAGGCCGTGCTCTGCAATGAGACCTACCCGCAGATGTCCCAGCCACTTTGCCAGCGTATCGCTGTCTCTGCCTGAAACGACGTAGATCTCATTGCCAGGGTCGGCGCTAAGTTCAGCCAAAGTTTGCAGTACCTCAGGAGAAGGTGCAGCGAGTTGGGGATCTGCGCAGAACGGTGCCAGCGTACCATCATAATCGAGCAAGAACAGCTTTCTATCTGCTGCTTTATAATCTTCCAATAACCTGGCCTTTGCGAAATTATCAAGCAGTTTTGGCATTCTCTGCTGCTGCTGATCCTTTACTTCGTCAAGTGTATGAAAGAATGATGTTGCCCAATTATTTACATCAGACGTACGGATCTTTTCCTGCATAGCGGTCATGCGGGCCTCCTGTTCGCTGGTACTCATTTCCAGTCCCTGACGGATCATCCGGGCGATCTCCAGCCGGTCATTAGGGTTGATCAGCAAAGCTTCCGTTAGTTCCTCTGCGGCGCCGGCCATTTCACTAAGCACCAATACGCCCTGCCGGTCACGCCGGGATGCAATAAATTCCTTAGCGACCAGATTCATTCCGTCACGTATCGGTGTGATCAGGGCGAGGTCGCAGGCTGTATACATCCCGACAAGTTCTTCAACAGTAAGATGGCCATATTGGTAAATGACCGGTTGCCAGCTGATATTGCCGAACCGGCTGTTGAAGTTACCGATATATTCATCGATCATTCTCTTACGTTCAGCATATTTGCTGATGTTATCCCTTGAGGGCACGATCACCAGTGTGAAAACCACCTTCCCCCGGTACCCCGGGTTTTGTACCAGGAATTCGCGGTACCCTTTTAACCGGTTGAATATGCCTTTTGTATAATCCAGCCGGTCCACGGAGAAAATCAGTTTCCTGTCCTGCTTCGACCGCAGGTATTCAGACCGCTTAAGCAATACGGTCCTGTCAGCGGCTTTTTCCTGAAACTTTTCATAATCTATCCCGATCGGTATCGCTTTTACACAAATCTCTCTGTCTTGCCAGTAGATAATATCATTTGATACCGGTGTTTTTAATACTTTAGAAACGCAGTTGCAGAAATGTTTGAGGTACTCGGTCGTATGGAAGCCGATCACATCGGCTCCTAACATACCCTGTAGCAATTCTTGCTGCCATTCCCGCGGTACCTGCCGAAATAGCTCGTATGACGGAAACGGTATATGAAGAAAAAAACCGATAGTGAGCCTTGGGAACTGCTTGCGCAACATACCGGACAACGGCAATAAATGATAGTCGTGGATCCACACGGTATCTTCGCTATCGATCACCTTTGCCAGTTCTTCCGCAAATTTGGCGTTCACCTTCTTATAAGATTCGTAGAAGGATGGCGTGTAGTCGGCAAAAGATGGGAAATAGTGAAACAAGGGCCATATCACTGAGTTTGAAAAGCCATTGTAATATTGATCGTATTGTTTAGCGGGTGTGAATATGGGTAAAAACTCGTATTCACCGGCTGCTGATGGAATTGCAGCCATCCATGTTTTTTCAGGGTATTCCGACACGCCAACCCAGATACGCCGATTAAATCGATCATTTTCTGTTTGTGAAAGGAAAGCATCAATGGCGGACACCAAACCACCTGAAGATTGACGGCAGGTGTAAGTTTCCCCATGCTTCTCAATAGTAAGCGGAAGGCGGTTAGATATAATAAGTAATTTCGACATAAGGTCTTTTTCAGAGTTTATGGCCATGAAAAATCAGCGCAAAGCAATGGCTTGCGCATAACTGTGCTGACCGGTAAAAAAATAATGGATAGCAGTTTTGACCGGGATGATCAGAACGGCGTAAGCCGGAAGATGGGAATTGCAGATAGCTGGGCGGAAACCAATGACCTGGTTGTTCGCATTGCCCGTTTGATGATCATTGCAAAGCTGTCTGCTTGCCATAAGATCATTTCAGCACGGCGCCAGTAGATAAGCAGCGACTGATAAGGTGAGTGAAGATAGCGATACCTGAACTTGATCTTTAGCGGCTTCGTAGCGCCATCACTATCCGTCACTTTTGTCTGCTTGCCCAGCCAAACCACCAGATTTTGCGGTGCATGACCATTGATGATATAAGTGAACCCTTTGGCGGGTTGGGCATCGAACAGTTCAGCACCGTGGAAACAGACCAATGTATTGATCAGCCAGGCGGAAACCAGAAAGATTAGCCACTTTTTTAATATCATATGGTTTAATGTAACAATATTCGTGCAAAAAACCAAATTTTAGGGCTAGTCGTTCACCGGAGGCTCCGGCTTCTGATCGCCTCTGTCCCTCCGGGGCAACCTGAATACCGGCGCTTCATAGTCATCGGGCAAATATTCGGCAGGAACAGTGGTCACATTGCCGTCACGTACCGCCCGGTAGTGCGGAGACATGATCTCGACCCCTTCCTTATTGAAGCAATCCTGGATATTGGCGTGCAGGCTGGAGTAAATAAGCGCCTGCTTATTAGGCTCTTTAGTGTAAGCATTGATGTTGTAGCTCACATAATAATCTTCCAGTCCTGTCTGCAACACAAAGGGGGCAGGGTCCTGTTCGATATGAATGGTCTGACCAGCCGCAGTGATCAGCAGGCGATGAACCTGACGCCAGGGGACATCATAACCAATGGTTACGGTAGTATTAATGATCAGCCCAGCGGTAGGAGCTTCGCTGCTGTAATTGGTCGTATGGCTGGACATCACGGTCGAATTCGGAATCGAGATCAATTCATTCTTGATTGTTTTAACCCGGGTCACCAGAACGGTCTTCTCGATCACATCACCCGTCACGTCACCGATCTTGACCCGATCACCGACTTTGAATGCCCGCATATAGGTCATGACCAGCCCCGCCACCACATTGCTGAGCGCGCCTGCGGAGCCAAAAGTAAAGAGCACGCCCATAAAAACGGAAACCCCTTTAAAGATAGGCGAATCCGAACCGGGCAGGTAAGGGAAGATCACGATGAGCATAAACGCCAATACCAGTACGCGGGCGATCTGGTAGGTCGGATTCGCCCAATCTGCATAAAAGCCTGGAATGTGCAATTGTCCCCGTTCGATCTCCGTCTTTAAATATCTGAGCAAGCGGATCACATAACGGAATACGACCACCAGTACAATAATAGTGATCAGGTTAGGCACATAGTTCCAAACCGCCAGCGCAATGCGCCTGACCGGATCTAATATGTAATCAAGCAAACGGTTGGACAATTCACGGGTGAAGGGAAAGATCCCGAACAATACCGGCAGAGCCAGGTAGAGTACCAGCAGAACCACCACCCATTTGACCAGTGTCAGCAGGGCGCTGATCACGGTTAGCTGTTGGTCGGAATTGAATACCTCGTAATTCTTTAACTTAAAACCTTTGATGTAGGTACCCTGCGATCTGACCACTTTAACCTGGATCGAACGGAACAAACGGTTAACACCATAAATGATCAGCGCAACAACGACGATCACAAGGAAGGCCAGCAGGCCTTCCTTGACCAGATTTTGCCAGCTCGTTTCGTTCTGATATCTGACCACGGCGTCAGCAATGACGTTACGCAGCCTGGTCGCTAATTGTTCACGGCTGGTGTTGAGCCAGAGTGCGTCCTGGTCAGATACAGAGATTAGGAGTGAGTTTCCGTAAACGATATCGGTGCTGAGTTCAGCAGGACCAAGTTTCAACGAGTCTGTATTAAAATTGAAACGTTCTCCCAAACCTTTAATGCGGGCACTAATGGCAGCGGCTCTGTCCTGTGCGGTAAAGCTACCCTGCCTCACATAGATCTTGAACAAAGTATCTTGCATCAGCATCACCGGGAATCCTTTGATGAAGCGGCGAAGAGAATCTACTTCATGTTTCTGTCGGCTGCGTTTCACCGAATCCTGTTGCCGAATATGCTCGAGCTGCTTTTGCAATTCCGCTTTTTTGAGATTATCCGTGCTACTCAATTCTGCCACTTTTGCCTCCAGTTCCACCCGTTTGAGCGAATCGGCCAGCCGTTCCGCAGCGAACTGTTTGACACGGGCTGATTGCTTGTCCAAACGAGCGTTGTCCAAAGAATCTTTCCGCTGCTGAAGACTGTCCTGCTGTGCAAAGCCTGTCAGCGGCCTGACAAGATATAGTACCGTCAGGGTCATTAACAATAAGTATCTCGAGCAACGTATGTTTTTGATCATCAGCCTCTATAGGTAATATTATTAATTCTTAAAAATCTACATAAATGTATAAAAAGTGTGGTCTAACCGTTGATCGGATCATCTTTTTCCTTTGGCCGCAACATAGGATCGCGCCACCGTCGATCTTCGACAAGTGATCCTTTCAATAGATAAGATACGCAAATACACTTATTACAATACGGATTAGACAAACTATTTGTTCGCTTCTGTTTTTATCAAGGTAAACGACCCGCATATGAAAATATTGATCAAATGGCTGCGTAAGCATTATAATAAGATCACCAGCAGTATCGCATTTTACCCGGCGATCATTGCCGTAGTCTATTTGTTATTATCGGTCATCATGCTGCGGATAGATTTTTCTCCTTCGGGAAAACAGTTCAAGCAGCAATTGAGCTGGCTTAGTCTTAAAGATGCCAGTACGGCAAGGTCCATTTTGACCACAATTGCAGGCGGCATCATTTCTCTGACGGTGTTCAGTTTCTCCATGGTCATGATCGTTCTTAACCAGGCTGCATCACAAATGAGCAACCGCATACTGAACAGTATGATCGGTAACCGGTTCCAGCAGGTGGTACTGGGTTGTTATATCGGCACCATAGTTTATGCACTCTTCCTTTTAAGTACCATCCGTGATATCAGCAGCGGCGTTTATGTGCCGGCGATCAGCATCTACCTGCTCATCATCCTGACCGTTGCCGACATTTTTCTGTTCATCTACTTTTTGGATTATGTTACGCAGACCGTGAAATTCGAAACGGTCATCAAAAGGGTGCAGACGCAAACACTTGAATCTATGAAAAAGCATTTTTGTAGCACTGTCGATGAAAAGCTTGAAGATGACCCTGCGGGATCCTTCATACTACCTGCAAATGAATCAGGTTATTACCAGGGCTTCAATGAAAAGACGCTAATGCAATTGGCGACCCAACAACAGTTGAAGATCGATCTTCTTCATCAAAAAGGATCCTATCTCATCAAAGGGTCAGACTTTTTAAAGATCTATGGAGTCACCGGCCTGACAGAGGAAGTAAAAAGAGACATTTACCTCAATATAGATTTTTTTCCTGGTCAACCGATCGATGTGAATCCTGAATATGGCTTTCGTCAATTGGCCGAAGTGGCCATTAAGGCGCTGAGTCCGGGTATCAATGATCCCGCTACTGCGGTGCTGGCCATCAATGCCTTGTCAGACCTTTTCGCCTACAGGCTCTCTCATTGCTTGCCGGAAATTATCAGAGACAAGAATGGTGATCCACGTATCCGTCAGCAGGTGGCTACTTTTGAGGAATTGTTTGAAGATTGTATCGGACCGATCTGCCACTACGGCAAAGATGACCGCTACGTAAAGGATGCAATAAAGCACCTGGCCGATCAGCTGCGACAACAAGATAGTTCCGGGAACCATCACCAGATCCTGCAGGCTTTTAAGGATAAAGCTGTTGCTGCTTAGCCACTTGATCATCTATACAACAGACGGCATGGCGGTTTGATCAAAAGGCCGTTATCCGGGTAGAACAGATAACGGTAGATGGGTCGGCAGTCAGGTCCTTAAACATTTTACCTTGAGAAATAGCGGACGACAGCTAGCGTTGTATGACACGCAGATTTTAAACCAACCGAGGTAATGTGAATTATTTCCGTTCTTTCATATCGCTCAGTGGAACACCACCCTTAATACCAAAATCAAGCGTCCTGATCGGAAACGGTATCATGATGTCGTTCTCATCATAAGCCTTCTTGATCCGCATAATGGCTTCGCTGCCGACTTGCAGAAACGCAGGCTGCTCAGGTGAGTTTACCCAAAGCCGGATAACAAAGTTGATGGAGCTGTCCCCGAACTCCTGATAAAACATAGTGACCTCGCTGTCCTCACAAAGGCCCGGGATATCTTTTACAGCCGCAAGCGTTACCGTCTTAACTTTATCCAGATCATCTCCGTAAGACACGCCGATGCTCAGGTCAAATCTTCTTTTACCCAGCATCGAATAATTCTCGATGGGATTTTGGAATACGTCTTTATTGGGAATGATCACCATTTGTCCCTGGAAAGTGCGTACGATGGTATCACGGAGGTTGATCTCCTCCACTTTACCCATATAGTCCTTGACCTTCACGATATCTCCCACATTGAGCGGCCGACGGATAGAGATCAGGATCCCGGACATAAAATTAGCGGCAATGTCCTGAAATGCAAAGGCCAGCGCAAGTCCGGCGATACCTGCCCCCGCCAAAATGGTGGTGACCGCCTTATCCAGTTTTAATATGCTGAGTGCAATAAAAAAGAATACACCCAGTAAGAACAGGTATATAAGCGAGCCAAAAAGGTTATCCAGCGTTTGGTTAGGAATGAATCGCCGCATCAACCGCTGAAGGGCTTTGCTGGCTGATCTGGCGATAAAGAAGCCAAACGTCATTATCAGAGCGGCCAAAAAAATGTTGGGCAGCAGACGAATGAACTCCCTGGTCCAAAGTGTCAGCTTTTCTGTTATTAGTCGGTATGCATGATCTATATCCATAAAAAGCATTTACATGATAAGCCTAACCCCTCCGAGCTCCGAAACATGATACGGAAATTTGTTACCTGGCGCACCGATGAACATAAAGTTCTTCGGAATGCCCCATTCCTCCGACAGCCGGTCTATCATTTCCGGACCGAACTGTCCCTCGATCTCTACGAAATTAATATCAATGTCCGGGTAAGCCCGATCCAGTACTTCAATGTCTACTTTCAAGTTGTCATTATTACTATCTTCATTGGCGATATGGACGATCTTCAGGCGCTTGGTCGCTTCGTTTTCCTCCACATAGATCATCACACGGTTGAGGATGGCCACATTGTCCCCCCGGGTGAAGAACACCAATTCCTGCGAATTCAATTTGATCAAAGTTCTGTAAGGTCGTATCGTTCGTTTTACCAGCCGCTGTAAAGGCTGACCGGCATAACTCACCGCGAAGATCAGCCACCTGATCACTCGCACACGGTTTAACATTAACAACACGAACAGGACCGTTGGAATGAGATATTGAATAAATACGTAGAATGATGGCAGATTCAGCCGCATATTACCCAGGAAGGCTGTGATGATAAAGCCTATAGCGATGATGACGGATATGACCGTGGCACGTTCGGGCCGTGGCAACTTTTCCCGTTTTGCCTTCAAAAGCAGGTTGCCCACGCCGAACAAAGCCATTACCAATAGGAAAGAAAACGTATAGACCCCTGCAAGACTTGCCAGATCGCCTTTGGTAACCAGCAAGATGGAAACGCATAATAAAAAGAAGCCGATCACGATGCGGTAATTTACGCCTCTGCGATTTTGAGCCAGGAAGAAATTGGGCAGGATCCTGTCCAGCGTGATCCGCTCGGCAAGGCCGGTCACACCCACATAGGAGGTCAAAACTGCCCCGCTCAATACCAGTACGGCATCGATCACGATGAGGTGACTAAGCCAATTACCGCCGGCCTTTTCTCCCATAAACGAAAGCAGCGATTCCTGATGTCCGCTAATTGCTGCCATAGGAAGGACAGCAAGGGCCAGTAAAGCGATCACAGGGTTAAAAAAACTGACCACCGCCCACATATTACGCAGCGTTTTCGGAAACACGCCAGGCTTTTGCTCTTCTACAAAATTCGCCGAACTTTCAAAACCTGAAATGCCCAGCATGGCCGCCGAGAAGCCCAGGAATAAAGCGGTGGCGACACCTCCTGAAGTGACCGGCAAGTGCCAGTTGGAAAGGAAAATGCCGGTACCATGCTGTACTACGAACCAGCAGGCCGACAGCACGAGCAGCACGAGCGAAGCGATATGGGTGATAAAGATGATGACGGCTACGAAGGCGGACTCGCCGATGCCGATGATCGTGAGCATCATGAAGATGACCAGGATCATGATCGTTGCCGGGATCAGGGGAAGGTCATGCACAATATCGTGAAAATAGAACATAGCCTCATAAGCCGAGATCACGGCGGTAGCCATGTAAGATAAAATGGTCAGACAGGCGGCAAAGGAAGCCGTCCGTTTGGAGGCCGTATTAAGTAAAACATTGTAGGCACCACCATTCAAAGGTAAAGCGCCGACCACCTCGCCATAGATCTTTCGGAACAAAAAAAGCACAAGGGCCACCACCAGCAGGGATATCCAGGCATACTGGCCCGCATAAGCAATGGTCAGCGCGGAAACATACAGGCAAGAAGAACTGATATCGTTACCGGATATAGCGGTAGCCTGTAATTCATTCAGCTTATGTAGTGTTATGTTCTTTTTACTCATCGGCCGGCCTTAGGTGCTGGTTGATATAGTATCAAACATTAAAGATTGCTTTTGTTTGGAAAGCTCGATTTCAGGGCCTGTAAATAACCTGTTCATGGATCTTTTGATCATCATGATCAAGCATTATGTCAGATGCAGCGATAACAACATCGTTCACACGAAACAAAGCTTCCGCTTTGTACTGTTTTCATAAAAGCAAAGTCCGCGGAGCTTCAAAAGTTAGCGTCATCGTGAATTCTAAAAACGGTTGGTCGGCGATCGCTTTTTGACCGGTATTATGCATCATTCAACTATCATAAATAGACAACTGATGAACAGAAATTAGCACTGTTGACCTGAACGAACACCGCAAAAGCTTACAAAAAGGTCGGTTTAAATTTGGTGATCCCACTTTTTTTTCGTATATTAAGCATACTTCAGCAGGAGATCCGTCCGCGATCACCTGGATCTATTAACCCTTAAATTCTAAAGTTATGAATACTGAAATCAAAAATATATTGATCCCTATTGATCTTTCCGACACATCACTTAACGCCCTGAACACTGCTATACAAATGGCTAAACGACATGATGCTGTCTTGCATTTATTGTACGTACAAGACCTGATGCATTATTACCCGGAGATGGGACAGTTAGTGACCATCGCCCCAATGATAGAAGATGTTTGGGAGAAAGACCGAGTATTACTCGATAAGATCGTTATGGCGATACGCAGCAGCCATCAGGTTAATTGCCGCTTGCATATTGAGACCGGACACCGTGCGATCTTGATCGCGGAGGTGTCGAATTATTTAAATGCAGACATCACGGTGATGGGAACAGACCCGGAACTTGCCAAAGATTCTTACCTGATCGATAGCCTGCCCTACAAGGTCCTGCAAAACAGCACGGGACATCTGCTGACCGTACCAGCTGCAAAAGCAGTTGACCAGTTTAGTGACATTATCTTTCCTGTTCTTGGCGGAGAGGACGCGGTCAACAAGTTGCGTCTGTCACGCAGCATCATTAAGAAAAACCATGCTGATGTTTCGGTCATCGGCATGGTAAAAAAGCAAGACCTGGGTCTGCTGAATCCGATCAGGGAACTGGCAGCACGGATCAAATGGAGACTTCAGGCGATCGCCGGATCTGTTAGCCGTAGTTCCGTTTATAGCCTTAATGTTGTAAAAGAACTTATCGGGATCGCCCGCGAAAAAAATGCCGGGCTGCTCGTCATTGAAGCAAAAACACGCCGTGATCTGAAAGAATTTTTCTTCGGCAGTTTCACCCAGCGCATGATCCGGAATACTGAAGTGGCCGTACTGTTCGTTAAAGATCAGCCGATCAAAGCAAAGGTTGAAAGCCCGCTTAAATTAGTTCATTCCAGCAAACTTCAATTAAACTATTAAGTAGGTGAATGATCTAATTAAGATGTTATCTCTTCAAAAGCCACTGATATACCTTTTTCTTTCTTATCTATCGTTGGTTCTTTTTAACCAAGCTTCATATGCTCAGAACTTTCCTGCAAGCCAGCGCATTTGCGGCGATTGGGAGAATCAGGCTAAGTCATTACGTATTCGTATTTATATGGAGCATCAGGAATTTAAAGCGAAGATCATCTGGTTCAGTGATACGGAAGGCAAGCCGATGAGCTACTGGAAAGATAAGCGTAATCCTGATCCAAAGTTGCGAAACCGGACCATACTAGGCATGAGCATTTTGCGCGATCTTGAATATAAGGCTGATAAAGGAACCTGGGAAAACGGCAAGGTTTATGATTCCAAGCATGGTAAGGAATGGAACGCTTCCGCCTCCATAAATAAAAAAGGTTTGCTTAAAGTGCGGGGTTACTGGCATTTCAAATGGATCGGTAAAAGCATGATCTTTCACCGCATTAGGTAAACCAAACCATTACCGGACTAACGCTGTTGCAAAAACAGACCATTGCTCTATGTAGTAGCCGCAGACCATAGCCTTGCAAAACAACAGGAGCGATCAATTGATACATGATGACAAAAACATATCCAGACCCGCTAAAGCCGGTTCTTTATCTTTTCCTGTTGTTCCTTATTTTCAGCGGGCTGTATTTCACTGCCGGAATCCTGGTGCCCGTCGCGCTCGCCGCGATCATCGCCATGCTACTGCTGCCCTTGAGCCGCTGGCTTGAAGAAAATGGAGTTAACCGGACGGTCGCAGCCGTAATCTGCATTCTGGTGCTGTTGGCAGCGGTCGCCGGTTTTGTCTTTTTGCTTAGCTGGCGGGTATCCAATATCCAGACCAACCTGAACCAGGTAGAGGAACAGATCAAAAAACTACTTACCGGACTACAGCAAACGGTGAACGACAAGTTTGGTGTTTCCAAAGCGCAGCAGGAGCAGCTGATCAAAAAACAGGGCTCATCCGGGGCAGGAAGTGCCGCCGGCTACCTGGCCTCGCTGGCTACCGGTTTCCTGGGCTCGCTGACCACCGCTGTCTTAATGCTGATCTATGTATTTCTTTTTATCAGCGCCCGCCGTCATTTTAAGCGTTTTATCCTGAAACTGGCCGGTGATCAGCAGGAGGAAAAAGCGAGCATGATCATGAATGAAGCCACCGGTGTAGCGCAGAAATACCTTTCCGGCCTCGCAAAAATGATCGTTTGCCTTTGGATTATGTATGGCATAGGATTTTCTATCGTCGGTGTAGAGAACGCGTTTTTCTTTGCCATTCTCTGCGGCACTCTGGAGATCATTCCATTTGTCGGCAATATTACCGGTACCACGTTGACCGCAATGATGGCGCTTGCACAGGGCGGCGGCGGCTCCATGGTCATCCAGGTATTGATCACTTATGGGCTAGTGCAGTTCATTCAGAGCTACATACTGCAACCGCTGGTCGTCGGCAAAGATGTCGACGTTAATCCCTTCTTTACCATTTTCGTCTTAATCGTAGGCGAAGCCGTTTGGGGCGTCGGCGGTATGGTACTCGCCATTCCGCTATTGGGGATGCTTAAAATTATATTCGATCATATCGAGCCGCTCAAACCTTACGGTTACCTCATTGGCAATGATGATGAAAGCCGGGATCAAAAACCGCTTTGGTCCAGGATCAAGGCCTGGTTCAAAAAAAAGTCTAATTAAATTGTTGGACTTTAGATATTAACATTTGGCCAGCAGGCATTTATTGCAATTCAAAGACGACCGATCAAAGCTTGCAAAGCAAATACTTTGTTTCTGGATAAAGTAATTAACATAGGCAGTACCCCTGGAATATTTGACACGCCCAATATCGGTTATAGATATCTCAGCGATTTGTAGATCCCGTCACCAGAATACATCAACCCTGAAAAAGGTTACGGGTAACCTGCAAGATGGCCTGTAAAATGATCGAAATGAGAGCGAGTTCAAGTTTGTTACTCACTGCTTCGTGTTAATAGCAAACATGTCCAATGAATAAGAGAAGCGCTCTTAGATTGTTACTTTAAACATTACAGACCACCAGTCATCAACGTTTCATGCTTGGTATTTATATGGAACCTCCGAATTTAAGCAAGATCTCACAGCAGCTTTTCGATCTTAAAACGGCATTTGATTGGACGGTCGTTGGCATCAAGATAGGCCACTTCGACCTCTTCATTTTCTTTAAGCATCATTTCCTTATAAAATTGCAGATCTGTATTCGATCTGCCGTTGATCGAAACGATTGTCTGCCCTTCGCGCAACCCGCTACGGTAAGCAGGCGAATCTTTGATAATGCTGGAGATAATGACCTTATGATCTTTCAGACATAATTTCACCGGAGGCACGGCGGCAACGAACTTCTGTTTATAAAGATAATTTGGTTTGAGATAGATCCGCTTAGCCTTATAATCAATGATGTGATCAAAACGGTTGATGATCTCAGCTCCTAATATCCCCAGGTAACCTTCGTAGGCACTGGCACCTGCCTGATCGGTGGAAATGTTCACTCGTAGTTTTTGGTTAAAATCAAAAGGCCCTAACTTCAAACCACCGATAGCGGCTAACGTTGTGACGCTTTTATCGCTTAGATTATCCTGTGTGCTTTCAACTCGCTTTCCCACTTTGCGCATCAGATCATTTTTCTGCTGAAATGGCGTATTCACCATGAGCGTCAGCCCCGCGCCGCTATCATAAAGCACATTGCCGGACAAATTGTCTCCGTCAACAATTTAATGCTGACCGGTAATTCGGGTATAGGTCGACCGTCGGAAAAATTGAAGCCGATCTCCGTGTAGCCCTTAGTATCCAGCTTTTGATCGAATGGGTATAACAATAAACGTCGTTTGGTAAAGTCGATCACGGTCAGGTAGTTCTTCAGAATGTCGTTGCCGATGATCCCATCAAATTTCCGGCCTACCGTGGCATTCAATCTGGACAGATCATCCAGAACGAAGTTCACACCAGATATGGAAACCGACGAGTTAAGTTGCAAGGTCCTATTCGTTGCATACTGGTAAATTTTGGTACCGCTCGCACCCGATACGCCTTGTTTCATATCTGCCCAGGTAATCAGCCTGAATGATATGTACACTATCCTGGTAGTTCTTAGCACGATTCAAATGGTCATAAGCTTCCCAAAAATGTTTGATATCAATGGTCGTTACATCTTTGGCATTTTCCGGTTCCATTTCTTTAGCGATTCTTTTCCTACGGTTGAGTTCAGCCTTACTCAAGGTAGAAATGTTTATTTTAATGATACCGTTCGGGACAGCTTGAGGTGAGACCGACCTGATGTTCAATCGGTAAATTCTCGAGGGTGTTACAGCGTATTCCAATTTGTCATATCCCTTATTTCCATCGGCCAGATCGGTTGATGCGAGTTTTTTACCCTCTTTATCGTACAGATTGATTTCGATATCAATGTTTTCCTGGTAGACCTTTATTAGATAGGTGCTATTATGATTAAATTTTAAATCCTCATTTAGATCATTCTTGCCATCAAACGAAATGACTTTATTATTTAAGCGGGCCGAAATCGATTGAGCATAACAAGCCTGGCCTACTAGCATCAAAATGAAAAAATATAGTTTTTTGATCATGCTTATGAGAGTTAAGACGTTTTATTACCGGAATCGTGACAGGCAATTGAAAATTTGATATATCCGAGTCCATTTTTCTTTCAAATAAACTACTGTTTAAGCATAAACGTCCTTACAAGCGCTAAGCTCGGTATTGCACCAATTAGGAGAAATTTCAGAAGTTCAGAAAACTAAATTGAATTCTTAGAATAATAGGAGCCGTCTTTCACAATAGAATACATACTTTAGTTTCAAATTACGAGTTATCGTCGCATCAGCGTTCAATTGACCTCAATTCTAACACTGAACTTATGAGATATCTGTTTATACTGGCAATGATCATCCATTCTTCTGGTTTGATCGCCCAACATCGATTGCCTGTGATCAAAGCGACATCTAAGCAGGCCAGGATCTATGAGCAATTTGGTGCCATTTCTAATTGGGGGATTAACCCCAAAATCAAGCTGGATGTACATTCTACAGGTAAGCTGGCAAGACCTGCAGAAATCAAATTCATTACAGACTTGGATTCTATTCGTTTCAAACTGGCACCGGGCCAGCACAAAGACTTTATCGTACTGCTGAATGAAAAGGACTCTTGCCTTACCCGTATAGAATGTCCTGAACTTAAAGATCTAAGCAGATCATCAATTGTCATCCATGATACAATTCCCTTTTTCATCAACAGATATAATACCAATTATGTCCCCGTGGTACTTAATGGAATTGATTCATTATTGCTTAATTTTGATAGCGGGGCTACTGAAGTTTGTATCATCACAGAAAGCCTCAAACATAAGGTTAAAACACAACCCCAATTATATAGCAAAGAGTACCCTATACGAGTAGGACATAACAGTTATAACAGCAAACTGTATGACATCTCTTTAGCCGGTAACGAAGTAGATGGCCTGCTTGGCTGGAATCTATTTGACGGCATGATCGTAGAATTGGATTATGACAACCATAGAATGTTTATTCATTCCCAAATGCCTAAGCACATCATCAACGATCCGGAATATCAAAAATTCAAGCTCACGTATATCAAAAACAAACCTTTTATAGAAAGCGAGATCAGGCAAAATGGTGTAAAAAACAAAAGCTTATTCTTTTTTGACCTGGGCTATCAAAGGGCGGTGATGCTGGATAATGATGCGCTTTCTGCTTCAAAGTTCCCAGTCAGTAAAATGCCGGTAATCAAAAAAGTCATCATGCATGGAACAAGAGGTAATGAATTGCCCGTTATCACTGCTGATTTGGAATGCCTGAAGATCGGAAAGTTCATTTTAAGAAACGTTCCGGCACAGATCATGACGCAAGGCAAACCACTACCAGGAGCTAACGTGCATTATTTAGGAAGTGATGTCTTAAAAAAATTCAATACAGTACTTGACTTCCAGCGAAATGTGATCTATTTGAAGCCTAATTCATTGTATAATAAGCCTTACGCAGATCAAAAAGGAACGAATACCTGATGTATTGTTTCTGGTTTAAATATTGTATAACGATTGTAGCGCCCTTTATACGATCAAGTAAATTACGCCAAAAATTTAATTATGATCTTAAATTTATTATCTTTATTTAAGATTTACGGCTCTAAAAAGAGAAGAAAAAAACTGGTGCGTCATGCGGTGAGTCAAATATTGGCAAACTCATAACAAACTAAAAATGAATACAATACAGAGGTGGGTTCTGAACCCTCCCTCTCCGCCAGGTAGAATATAAAATATCAAAAGGCTTTACATCAACATGTAAGGCCTTTTGATCGGTATAAGTGATTGTGCTTTTTTAAAATAATATTATTTAACAATAGCAGGATAAGTTTGGTCCTGAAACCTGCCCGTAAAACATCTACTTTTTAAGTGTATTTAAATAGATGATTAAGCCGTAGGTAGCGGCTTTCCATTTCTTATCCAGTTCAGGCGGTGCCGCACCCGGGCTTTGTGCAAAGTTTCCTGCTATTATATCAACGTCTCCATCGCCGTCTATGTCGGCTTTTTCAAGCGTTAAACTTTTTAATGGCACGTCACTTTTTAGGTTGTAAGCTTTAAAATTGTATTTGGCGCTATTCATGTTTTCAAGATAAACGAAAGATTCATCTACCAATGGTCCCATATCAGGAAAAAATGCGCTTGCCGCCAGGTCGATATCGCCATCTTTGTCAAAGTCCTCGGCCAGCACGCGTGTTACGCCATGTATAGGATAAAAGAACTTTTCTGCAAATACACTGTTGCCCTCGTTGATATTTATCCTAACGCCATGGTAAGGCTTCAATATGTTTGAGTAATCGGCATTATCACCATGTACAGTTATAATGTCGGTAAGGCCATCACGGTTATAATCTGTAAGTACCATATCGGTAGTACCATAGTTTGGCGGGAAACGCAGCACTCGTTTAGCTTTGAATTTTAGATTATCCGTTTGATAGAAAATGTAAACACTTTCATCACCCTGGGAGAACATAGCAACAATATCCTTCTTGCCGTCGCCATTCATATCCTGCACATAACATTTAATAGCTCCCGCCTGTGGCAGCAATACATCCTCCTTGTACTTTCCCTTTTTGTCTTTTTTAAACAACGATAGTGACCCTAACTTGTTACCAAAATTACATACTACGATCTCAGGCGTGCCATCGTTATTAAGATCTTCTACCGCGGTATTTACCGGCCTGTGTAATGCACCAGCCAACACTGAAGATCCGTCATTCTTTGTGATCTGCCCGGTACTTAACTCTGTAGGATAAAGCTTTCCAATCTGGGTGAAATAAACATCGCCCTTATAAAAACTAAAATCAACAACCGGGCTTTTGGTTGGGATAATATCAACCACACCAATACGCGGTTGCCAGGTTAAAACCTTGTTATAGTAGCTGCCTATCCATAACTTCTTTGTATCCTTATCATACTTTAAACCTGTTATCAAGGATGGTAGCTGCTCGTCTACCTGCACATCGTTCCTTACAAATTGCGTTAGTTTACTATCCCTGGTTAAACGGCTTCTATCTAATGGAATTGAATCCGGAGCGTTTTTAAGAATGTAATTTTTTAGCTGGTCCCATTGTTTATCTGTCAACATTGGATTTTCAGGGATAATGGCATTTTTGTTAACTATCTTCCGTTCCTCTTCAGAAAGGCCTTTTAATGGGTCATAATTTGGATAGATTATCCCCATTCTGCTGGCCATAACGGGTAGCACGTGCAATTGCCATATATTTTTTGTAAGACTTGCCGGGTTAGGTAACATATGGCAAATGGCGCAATAGGTTGTAAACAGCCCTTTTCCATCATCTTTGATGGTAACACTTTTTTTAACGGTAAACGAATTGAAGCCTACTAAAGCTACACCTAAATACAAACTACTGAATAAAACTTTCGTTAGCCTACCACCCATCGCGCGCTTATTGTTAATTTTAAAGAAATATGACTCAACTGGAAAGGTACTACCAAAAACTCCTTCAAAATTGATGTAATAAAGAAATTACTTGATCTAAATGCTCGAAGAAAGCGTTTGATAATATTGAAAGGCTGATGCAACGCAAACTCAAAGCTTGTACTATTAGTTTTAAAGCTTTGAGTTGCTCAGATATCTCTCTTTAATTTCTTATTAGCTAATAAACAGCTTGAGCATTGGGTTACGTGGATGGCTGAAAGCGTTTGCATTGCCGTAAATAGAAAAGCCATATCCATAAATATTTTACAAAATTATATTGTGCAAAACATTTATAGATTTGCATCGTTATAACACCATGGAAGATTTATTAAAGCTCGAAAATCAGATCTGTTTCCCTGCGTATGCTTTTTCCAGAAACCTGACAAATTTGTACAGGCCGCTGCTGGCCAAATTAGATATTACCTATCCGCAATACTTGGTGCTGATGGTATTGTGGGAACATAAAACGCAAACCGTAAACCAGTTAGGAGAAAAGTTATACCTCGATACTGGCACCCTTACCCCGTTATTGAAAAGATTAGAGCAGAAAGGACTTGTAAACCGAATAAGGGGCACACAGGACGAGCGTATTGTCATGATTTCTTTGACAACCACAGGCAGCCAATTGAAAGAAGAAGCAAAGCATATCCCAATGGAGTTAGTGAAATGCGCAAATGTTTCTATTGATGAACTCTTGCAACTACGCACTCTTTTAAATAAAGTTTTAGGCAAATAATGCGCACTACCAAAATACAGAATATAGCCCGCATAGTTCTGGGTACTTTCTTAACCTTTGCGGGTGTAAGTCACCTTACCTTTAACCGTACGGAGTTTTTGGCGCAGGTACCTAAATGGTTGCCTATCAACCCGGACCTGACAGTCGTGTTATCCGGCATTGTAGAGATAAGTTTGGGTTTAGCGCTCATTTTTGCAGTAAAGTACAAAAAATGGGTTGGCATTACAGCAGCCATTTTCTTTATACTCATCTTCCCAGGCAATGTCTCTCAGTATGTTAATAAAGTAAACGCCTTCGGCCTCAATACCGATAACGCAAGGCTCATCAGACTCTTTTTTCAGCCGATCCTTATTCTATGGGCGCTTTGGAGCACCAACGCGCTTAAAAACAAAAATCAATAACATATAACTTTAAAAAATCACCGATGAAAATTTTATTTGTAGTTACCTCACACGATAAATTAGGCAATACAGGCCACAAAACAGGTTTTTGGGTTGAGGAATTTGCCGCACCTTATTACAAGTTTACAGATGCCGGTTACGAAGTGGTGGTAGCTACCCCAAAAGGCGGCCAGGCACCTATTGACCCCAACAGCGAAGCGCCTTCTGCACAAACCGAAGCTACCAAACGTTATTACAACGATGCGAAGGTGCAGGATATAATTGCCCACACCCATAAGCTTGATGAAATGAATGCATCTGATTTTGATGCGATATTTTACCCAGGTGGCCATGGCCCGCTATGGGATTTGGCTAACGATACGAAGTCGGCACAACTGATCCTCGACTTTTATAACGCCGGAAAATTAGTGGGTGCAGTTTGCCATGCGCCGGGCGTTTTCAAAAATGTGAAATTTGAGAATGGCGAGTCATTTGTAAAAGGAAAAGATGTTACCGGGTTTACAAATACCGAAGAAGCGGCAGTAAAACTGACTGATGTTGTGCCATTCCTGGTTGAAGACGAACTGAAAAACCTGGGCGGAAATTACAGTAAAACCGACGACTGGGGCGTACATGTGGTTGAAGACGGTTTATTGATAACCGGACAAAATCCTGCGTCATCAGAAGGTGTTGCAGAAAAGATGATCGCCCGTTTAAAATAATTATTTAAGAAGACCTAAAAAATGAAAACACTATATACTGCGGAAGCAACCGCAACCGGAGGCCGCAACGGCCATGTAAAAAGCAGCAACGGCGTATTAGACCTGGAAGTCAGGATGCCCAAAGCACTTGGCGGCACCAGCGATGATCATACCAATCCAGAGCAATTGTTTGCTGCAGGTTATGCAGCCTGCTTTGACAGCGCCCTTAACTTAGTGATCAAACAAGAAAAGGTTTCTACTGGCGACACGGCTGTTACTGCAAAGGTAAGCATCGGTCAAAACGATGCGGGAGGTTTTGGCCTTGCCGTTGAGCTTGATGTGAACGTTAGCGAAACTGAACTTGAAAAAGCTAAAGAACTGGTAGAGAAAGCACACCAGATATGCCCCTACTCTAACGCCACTCGTGGTAACATCGAAGTGAAGTTAGCAGTTACCAATAATTAAAAATTTATACAATGTCATTAATAGAAGATCTGAAGTGGAGATATGCCACTAAGAAGTATGACCCGACTAAAAAAGTAAGCCAGGAAAATATCGATAAAATTGTTGAAGCCGCTCGATTAGCACCTACATCATCAGGCTTGCAGCAGTTTCGTGTGCTGGTTGTGTCTAACCAGGAGATAAAAGAAAAGCTCGCACCAAGCTCCCTTAATCCCGAGGTGATGGTTGATTGCTCGCACGTGCTGGTATTTGCAGCCTGGGACAGGTATAGTGCCGAACGGATAGACAGCATTTATGACCGCATAACCGATGAGCGGGGCTTGCCCCAGGGAAGGTTTAGCAGCTATACAGATAAGATCAAAAGCCTTTATCTTAACCAAAGCGCGGAGGAGAACTTTGTGCACACTGCCCGTCAATCATACATCGCTTTTGCTATGGCTATTGCACAAGCGGCCGAACTAAGGATAGACAGCACCCCGGCAGAAGGTTTTAACAATGCGCTGGTGGATGAACTGCTCGACCTTAAATCATTAGGCCTAAAAAGTGTAACCCTGCTGTACTTAGGTTACCGCGACGAAAACGATTGGCTTGCACCGATGAAAAAAGTACGCAACCCAACCGAAGACTTTGTAATAGAAGTTAAATAAGCTACAAAAGAGAATAGCCTGTTAAAATTACTTTAATAGGCTATTTTATTTTCAATTTAAATTTCATGAGGCGCAACGTAAGGCTTGGCATATGCCAATCTACCCAAAGGATCTATAGTATAATAACTATCTAATCCGGCAGCAGTGATCGTTCCTGCTTTGTAATGGTCTATCATGCCATCATTCCCAATCAGGCCATCTTCGGTAAGGATGTACATTATCTTGCCAATAACTATGGTGGTGCCATTCAAGTCCACATCTATTGTTTTTCTTAACTCCAACCCGATCCGGACATTTGCTTCTTGCACAAACGGAGCTTTAAAACCATCAATATACAACTCCTCAAAGCCGCATTCCTTAAATTCTGAATCGCCCGAGGGATAGCTGGCGCTGGTTTGATGTGCCTGCTTATACAAATCAGGTAGGATGTTATTAAGCGTATACTGGCCTGAGGAAAGGATGTTCTTCAGCGTGTCGTTGTGTTCGCGTTGTGGCCTCATTACCAACCCAATTAACGGTGGGTTGGCGCCAAGATGAAAAGTTGAACTAATAATGCAAAGATTACTTACGCCGTCATCATTAGCTGTGCCTAACAAATTAAGTGCGCGGAAACCAATAAGGCTGTTGATCAGGTTCATGCGGTAAAACTTTTCCATTTTACCTATCTCATCGTTTTTAAAATTCTTCATTTAAAGCATTTTCAAGTTTCCCATACCACCATCAACGTGCATTACCTGTCCGGTCATCCATTCACTTTCTTCCGACAGCAAAAAAGTTATCGCCCGGCTGATATCCTCGGGTTTTCCGATCTTCCCTAAAGGGTGCCTTTTTTCTGATGCCTCTCTTTTCTCCGGTGTACTGAGTAAATTTTTCGCAAGTGGGGTATCTGTCAAAGATGGCGCTACTACGTTAACCCTGATCTTTGCCGGGGCCAGTTCTGAAGCAAGCGAAAGAGCAAAACCTTCAACCGCTCCTTTTGCTGCTGCAATGCTGGCGTGATAAGCCATACCGGTACTGGCGGCAACAGAACTTACTAAAACTACAGAACTCCCTGCTGCATTTTTTAGCTGTTTAAGTGTCTGCTGTATCACCTTTACCGCTCCAAAAAGATTGAGCTGCATATCGGTCATGAAATCATCCATCGTTAGCCGGTTAAAAGGCTTCAGATTAATGCTCCCCACCGAATAGACTAACCCATGTAACTGCTGAGGTAAAAATGCTTCCACATCACCCATCTCGCCTGTAACATCAGCAGACAGAAAATGAACATCCGGTCCCCACTCTTCAGATGAAGACCTGGAGATAAGATAAACCACCGCCTTTTGCGCCTGAAGCTGTTTTACCACAGATAACCCGATACCGGAACTGCCACCGATAATTAAAACATTTTTGCCTTCAAAATTCATATACCTATAATCGCAAAAACGCCTTTTTGGTTTTATCCTCACAATTCCTTTATTCCGTGCGATGTGTTGGTGAACAATAGCGTGATACTCAAACCTTCTGCCACGCCAAACGTCTACTTACTACTTCAAATACTTTAAGGCAGTTTTCTACATGGACAAAAAAAGAGTACTGGTTTCTGGTGCCAGCATTGCGGGCCTAACGCTTAGCTATTGGTTACAGCGATATGGGTTTGATGTAACCATCATCGAGAAAGGTGGCGATCTCCGCTTAGGTGGCCAAAATATTGATGTGAAAGGTCCGGCTGTTGAAGTAGTGAGGATGATGGGGCTTGAAGAAAAGATAAAAGCCGCCAACACCACTGAAGTTGGTATCAAGTTTGTAACTACAAAAAACAAAGTTGTAGCTGAATTTTCAAAAGACGATGCTTTTAGCATGACCCAGGAATTGGAGATCTTGCGTGGCGATCTGGTTGAGATTCTCTATAACAAGGCAAAGGCGAATGCAGATATCCGTTTCGACGACCACATCACTGCCGTAAACAACCTGGACAACCACGTTGAGGTTGAATTCAAAAGCGGTGCAAAAGAAAATTTCGATCTGCTTATTATCGCCGAAGGTATCGGTTCTGCCACAAGGCAAAAGGTATTTGGTAATGAGGTAAGCTTCGCTTATCTGGGAGTGTACACATCATATTTCACAGCGCCAAAGGCAGCCACTGATAGTGAATGGGCTCGTTGGTGTAACGCACCGGGTGGCATTGTTTTTTTAATACGGCCAGATAATTATGGTACAACACGGGCATCTGTAAATTTCCGATCGCCGGAGCGTGGGTATGAAAAGCTTCCGCTTGATGAGCAACGAAAATTGCTCACTGATAAAATAAAAAATGTATGTTGGGAAGCACCGAGGCTAACCGAAGCGATAAATAAGTCTGAGGATCTTTACCTGGAAAGGCTGAGCCAGGTAAAGGCAAAACGATGGCACAAAGGCAGGGTTGCCATGATAGGCGATGCTGCATACTGCGTAACCCCAATTGGCGGTAAAGGTACCGACCTTGCAATTGCCGGTGCTTACATAGTTGCCACAGAACTTGCCCGCAACACCGATCATACCAAAGCGTTTAAAGCGTACGAAAACCGGTTAAGACCCTATGTTGCCAAAGTACAAAAACTGCCGCCGGGCGTTCCTAATTTAGTTTATCCACGGTCGAAAATGGGTGTAGCCATTCTAAATACTGCATTCAGGGTTGCTGGCAGTAAATTTTTCAAGGCTGTTATGAAACTTTTTGGGAAGGATAAAAAGAAGCCAAAAGAGGAGTTAGAATTACCTAAGATTTAACGGTTACAGCATCTTTTTTCGGCCATGTTTTTCACACCATCACATGTCCTTTTTCCCTCTCACATGTAAGTAAATACTGCTGGGATGCACCATACCCAATGTTGAGCCGGGCTTAACATTTAAATATCGCTTCAAGTATTTATCTAATATCGCTTTTGAGTGCGAAATGTAATAAAGGTTATTGCCGGGTACCATGGGTTTCTCATAGTGCAGGCCACCCCGGCTATCAACTGTTACTGAAAAGGAATAGTAAAAATCTTTTTTGGCGTGCTTTATAGAGATATTAAATGTGGGATACATATAATCGTTATCCGTTGGGTTGGTTTCAAGTATATTACCTGTTACACGGAGCGTTTCTATCTTAATGGAGTTGCTCTTGCTTGTTACTACAGCTGGCTGCCGCGCGAAAAAAGCTTTACTATAATCTTTTTCTGCAGAGTCAATAAGGTTTTTAACAAACATTGGTATCGCGCCAGGTTGGGGCCTTTAATGTCGCCAAATCTTTATGTACTATATCTTTTATAAAGTTCTCGGCATAAAAGGTCATGTATAACTTAGCCCCCCGCAGGTCTATAGAATCTTCCTTCGCCTCAATAAGCTGCAACAGCATGCTATCACGTGTTATCTTTTTTACCCTAAAAAAAAACCTTCGCCGCGTAAAAAATAGAATCGATTCCCCGGGCTATGGGAAAATTGATTGACGCTTTCTTTGTCGGACTATAGATAGAAGCCGAATCGTCAGACACAAATTTTATTTGCCAGGTGGGCTCTAACTGGTATCCATCCTCATTAAACGACAAGCCGTTATCTAACCTGCGGGCCACCTCTATATAGTTAATATCAAATACCGGTTTAAAAGAAATTCGTTCTTTTTTATTACCGTTTTTAGCTGCGTTACCTTGCTTGCAATTTACCAGGCTAAAAAGCAGCATCAACAAAAATAAACCTTGACTTAATGTTTTAATTATAGAAGTTGAATTCATAGTGATAGATAAGCTGTGCCAAATAATATTATTTCAAATATATATTTTATTTAAATAATTTTATCAAAACGCTGTAATTTCAAAATTAAATTCTGAAAATATCAATAGAGCCCGGTAGGAAAACTTCCCCGGGCTTTGCTTTTTTGTACAAGATTTAGGTTATTAAGGATAATCTTTATTGCTATAAAATAAACCCCGCAGGTTCACCTTAGCGAACACTGCGGGGGTGGCAACCGCTACGTTACAACTCTTTATCCTCAAACATCTTTGCGTCGCGGGTATTTTTTTGTACGGCAATGGCGGAGAACATGCTCAGGCAAAACGCCATTGCGTAAAAGCCTTTCTCGCTTCGGGCCAGTCCTGCATTCCATAAACCTATTGTTAGTAATACCATCGCAGCTATGGTTGCAAACCAGCTTATGCCATAGTAAAGGTTAGACACCGTTAGTCCCTCGGCCCTGTCGCGCACACTTTTCTGTACGGAAATCACTGCGAATAAGCCAAATAGCAATATGGTGAAGTAGTACCCTTTTTCGTTAAGCTGTATATCTGCATTCCACAAGCCAATACAATAGCCTGTTATGCCAACCAATAATGCAAACCAGGATGCACCTATAAATGCCGGGGTTGGTTTAAAGGGATTCCTGGTTCTGTCTCCATGTTTCAGGATGGATGATGTCTCTTCTGTTCTGTTTTGTAGCGGTTCCATAATTTTAATTTTTTTGTTGTTGATATGGAAGCAAATGTGCGGTGAACTGCGGAGCTACTAAAACAATAATATCATTCAAACTGATGATATATTTTATTATTTTTATACCAAAACGGCTACAATTTAAAGAATGGATTCACTTTCGGCACTTAATGATTTACTTGATATTGATGACAAAAGGCAATTCAAAGCATTTCTACAACGTAAAAACAAACGAACCGATGTCAAGAATTTAGATCTACTTAAATTTATAGAAACTGATGATATAAATCATAAAAATAAATTATACAAAGGTCAAAAAAATAACGACGCATACCATGCATTGCGTAAAAGATTGCAGGATAACCTGCTTTTGTTTCTTTCGCAAAAAACTTTTGAAGACGATAGTTCTGATACTTATGATTCACTAAGATTGGTTGTTGTTGGGCGCTTCTTATTAGAGAATGATCTAACCAGGTTGGGTTTTAAATGCCTGGATAAAGCAGAAAAACTCGCAGAACATTTGGAGCAATTTAACCTGCTCAACGAGTTGCTTTCGCTAAAGATACAATATGCGCACTTGCATGGTGCCGAAAGGTTTGAAGGTCTTATTGAGCGTTTTAACCTTAACCAAACAAATATGCAGCGGGAAGCAAAGCTAAACATGGCTTATGCTTACCTGCGGACGGAATTACAGGAGATACATCTTAAAGGTAAGATAGTAGATCTTACTGAGCTGATGGTCACGACTATCAAAAACTATCAGATCTCTACGAAAGACCTGCAAACTTACAGATCAGTTTACCAGATATTACTTATAGCTAACGAATACGCCGCTATAAACCATAACTACGGACTGATAGCAAAATTTATAACAGCGACAGAAAACTTTATAAGCCAGAAAGCCAACCAAAAGCCTTACCTGTTCTACCATCTGTCCATGTTATATTTATTAGCGAATTATCATTTAAGAACACGCGTTTTTAAAACAAGCGCAGCCTATTTAGAGGATATGATGTGCCTGATGCTTACAGATACGCGGTTCTATTGGGTTTTCTACCTGCGCTATCAACTATTGCACGCTTTAAATCTATTCTACACCGGTTTTGCAGAAGACGCTATTTTCACGCTGGAACAATCGCTCAGGAAGAACAGGCAAACCTTTAAACAGGAAGATATCGAGGATCATCGTTTATGCCTAACTATGTTTTGGGCCCTATGCGGCAACAAGCGTTGTGTAAAACAATTGAGCCATTTTAACCATACAGATGCCTGGTACGAAAAGAAAATGGGGATGTTGTGGACCATCAGGAAAAACCTGATGGAGATACTAATATGGGCGCAGTTTGATGAGATAGATCCGGCAACCTCAAGATTGCAAAGCTTTAAACGCCGGTACAAAAAATACTTGCTGCAAACATCAGAAGAGCGGGTGATCATTTTTATTAAGCTGGTCGAAAAGTACCTTATAAACCCGGATATCGTTTCAGAGGCGGCTTACAAAAAAGATGTTATGCAACTATTGCAAAACGAGCAGAAAAGTGATCTGTTCATTACAAGTTTCGTAGCCTGGCTCATTGCCCAGATAGAAAAGAGATCTGCATATTATGTATTGCTATCAATAATCCAAGGCAATCAACTTCATACTAACAAATAAACAGAACAGCATCTATCTCAAAAAGACATGCAAAAGCAATTTTATATGTTTAAACATTTATTTTAAATGTAGTATCGTTATCTTTACTTTAATGATCTGATTTCGGAGATTTAATATGAAAAAGATAGGATTTTTATCATTTGGGCATTGGGCCAATCACCCGGCTTATCAAACCCGCACCGCAGCCGATACACTGCTGCAGTCGATAGACCTTGCAGTAGCTGCTGAGGAGATCGGCCTTGATGGAGCATATTTTCGTGTCCACCACTTTGCTGCACAGTTAGCATCACCATTTCCATTGCTATCTGCCATTGGCGCTAAAACCAGTAAGATAGAGATCGGGACTGGTGTGATAGATATGCGTTATGAGAACCCGCTATACATGGTTGAAGATGCAGGCGCTGCCGACTTGATATCTGGTGGGCGCTTGCAGTTGGGCGTAAGCAGAGGCTCGCCGGAACAGGTTATAGATGGCTGGCGATACTTTGGCTATGAACCCGCAGAAGGCCAGACAGATGCAGATATGGGCCGCGAAAAGGTGCTGCAATTTTTAAGTAAATTAGATGGTGCAGGTTTCGCGATACCTAACCCCAATCCCATGTTTCCTAACACGCCGGGCTTACTACGTTTAGAACCTTATGCACCCGGCTTACGCGAACGTATTTGGTGGGGCGCAGCAACAAATGCTACCGCAGTTTGGGCGGCAGAAAATGGCATGAACCTGCAAAGCTCTACATTAAAGTTCGACGAGAGCGGCAAGCCGTTCCATATTCAACAGGCCGAGCAGATCCGCCTTTTTAAAGAAGCATGGAAAAATGCCGGTCATCAACGCGAACCGCGCGTGTCGGTAAGCCGATCGATCTTTGCTTTAATGAACGACCAGGACAGGCTATACTTTGGCCGCGATAACAAAAGCACGGATAAATTCGGCTACATTGAAAGTGATACCCTTGCTGTATTTGGCCGCAGCTATGCAGCCGAGCCTAACAGGCTGATCGAAGAATTGGCAAAGGACGAGGCCATACAAGAAGCAGACACAGTACTTTTAACAATTCCTAATACTTTAGGGGTTGATTATAATGTACATGTGCTGTCATCCATACTGGACCATGTTGCCCCTGGCTTAGGCTGGCGATAATAGATTTGAGAAATATAATAAAATCAAAAGAGCGACTTATAGGGTTGCTCTTTTGATTTTTAGAAATCCTCGGCGATCTCAAAAATCATTTCTTCTCCGGAAACAGGGTGAGTGAACGCCAGATAAGCGGCGTGCAGATGCAAACGATCTGCGGATATGCCGTAAAGGTCATCGCCCAAAATTGGGGCATTTAAGCCTCTCTCATGGGCGGCGTGCATTCGAAGCTGGTGGGTACGGCCCGTAAGCGGCCAAAAATGCACCTTGGTTTTGCCGTTTTGTCTGTCAACTACTTTCCACTTTGTTACCGCTTTTTTCCCATGTTCAAAACATACCAGTTGGCGGGGCCGGTTCTCCGGGTCGCCCCTTAGCGGCAGACTGATCTCTCCTTCTGCATCGCTAATTATGTCATTAAGTAGTGCCGTGTAACGTTTGGTTACTGTGCGTTTAAGAAATTGCTGCTGTATATGCTTATGCGCTTCTTTTGTTTTGGCAACTACCAATAACCCCGACGTAGCCATATCCAGCCGGTGGATGATCATCGGCTCAATTGTCTCAAAACGCTGTTTTAGCCGTGTGTAAACCGAATCGGTAATATTGATACCGGGTACGGATAATAACCCGTGCGGCTTATTTACTACTACAAAGTGTTCGTCCTCATAAACAATATCCAGCGGTTTATTTTCACCGGGATTAATGAGCAACGGATCATCATCTAGCTCAATACCTTCCAGCATGTGTTTAAGGATGGGTTTGCATTTACCGGTGCATGCGGGATAAAACTGCTCGTGCACCCTTATCTCCGATTTTGGAGAGGTTCCCCACCAAAACTCTGCCATGGCAAAAGGTGTGTAGCCCTGCAGAAAAGCATATTGCAATAGCTTGGGCGTAGCGCATTCGCCTGCCGCCGATGGCACGCCTAAAACCGTTTCGCTGAAAATATCATGCAAACTTTTAGTTTGCCCTTGCTGGTTCACGAAAACATATTGCTCAAAAAGCTGCTGCTGCAAGCCAGCCGACATTTCCCTGCGCTGCTTCTTCAAGGTTTCTACTCTATCGCTAAAGATTGCTATCCGGCTCCTAAGTTTATCTAATTGTTCCTCGTGCCTGGCACCCAGTAAATTTAGCTGATGCTTATCGTGCAGGCTTCCTTTTATCATCAGGGCCTCAAACGCTATATAAGCTTCAGCGCTGAGTGCTTGCTTTTGCACTTCGCGTTGTTTTTTGCGGTCGAGCTTATTAGCTTTTAGCTGACCCTTAAAATAAGCTAAATCTTTCTCCGTTTGCGCTATTAAATTTTTGAGCTGCTGCTGTAAAGCGATATAGTCCGGATTGGCTTCAATCTCTTTAACCTCGCGGTTGATATCGTTAAGCATGTATTGGCCTTTTAAGAAAAAGCCATCCTCGGTAAGCATATCAAATACCGGCGGCACAAAATAAGAGTGATCATTAGAATTGGCCAGTTTGCCCGAGAACCCGGATAAGTAGCCCAACTTACCTTCCTCATCTTGAACTATCAAAACGCCGAACATTTTACCGATAGCTGTGCCTTCGGCATCTCGGTCGAGACCAAAATTATGGTCGAGATCGGTTTGGCCCTGGAGATAATTTTTAAGCTTTTCTGATGCGATCAGCGCCAGCGGGTGTGGCTCGTAAAAAAACGGAAAGGTAAAACGCGCGGGCAGGTCTATCCCCTCAATCTCGCTCTCATCAAAATAAATTACCTTGCCGACCATGTTGTGCACCTTCAATTTTTCTGCAAAAGTACAGTAATTCAAATTTGCCACGTCCACAGAAACGAAAAAAGCCCGCAAACATCGCGTCCGCAGGCTTCTAAATCAAATTGTTGCGTTATTGGTTTTCGGTAATTTTCACTAACTCAATCTTATGTTTTACCGGTTTATTGCTTGCATATATCTGGTTGATGAGGTTGTTCATTTTATCCTGCCAAGCTTTTTGGGTAGCGGGATTACTGCCGCGTTCATAAAGGTCATTGTTTATCCAGCCGTTGGTTTTCTTTAGCTCACGCATTTTTGCCCATGATGCCGGGTCATTATCTTTTTTAATGCCGTTAGCCCTTGCGAAATTATATACTTGCACGGCGTAATCTCGTGTCTCGCGCTCAACCGAGCCGCGTTCTTCGTTCAACTTTAATATTTGCAGTGCTTGCTGATACTGCGGTGTATTAGTGATCAGCGCCACGTTTACACCTTTTGCCAGGTCGGCTGCGCTGAAATGCCCCATCGATTTATCATCTATTTTTAATTCATAATTACCGTCAAGGCTTCGTACTTTCAGCACCTCTTTGTTCAGGTCATCTGTAAACGGCACATAATTGAGTGCATATGATGCGGGGTGATGATCGCCGTTATGTTTCTCCTCATCAACCGGGAAAGGCAGCGAATTTGCCAAATAATCAAAACTTATAGCTTGTGCATTACCCTTAACATTACTGATGCTGCAGTTTACCGATGTCACAGCTTTAGCGTTTGCTGCATCAACAGTAAAATCTGCTACTTCCATTCCTTTTAAACCCTGGTTGCAAAGGAAAAGGTAGGCCCAAACTAAATGGCCGTAAGATTCAGGGTGTACCCTGTCGTTACTTCCGCTAAGGGTGAAATTTGGATCCGTTTGCTGGTATTGCTTGTTCAGCCTGTCCATTGGGTGATAAATATCAACATACGGCCAGTTATTCTTAGCTGCCGTGGCATGCTGCAATTGCACAATACGTTCAAAGGTGGCAGGTTTCTCGCGCCAACCGTTACCGTTTATCACCTTAGTAGTAAAATCGTAAGGAGAACCGCTCATCAAAGTAGTTTTGATCTCTTTATGCTGAATTAGCTTTGCTTGCAAAAGTTTAAAAGCACTGTCACATTTTGCAAATAGCTGGTCTGATATCTTAGCAGAGTCGCCGGTCATGTATTGAAAAAAACCAGAGTCATTCATTCCAAAGGTAAGGTCTATTTTATTTGGCTGCTTGGTAAGGATATCTTCATCGAAACGATTGTTGATATTGGCCACAATATCGCCTCCTACACCACCATTCATGATGGTAAAACGCAGGTTGGGAAATCGCGTCATGTAATATAACCAGATATACTGATGGTAGCGCCCGCCATGCGTAATGCTGTTACCAACAAAAGCCACCCTATCACCGGCCTTAAATAATTTGGCATTTTGCGGAACGTTCGGCAAAATCTTTTTTGAACAGCTTTGCATTGTAATACTGCTGCCAAATAATGATATCAATAATAAGCTTTTAGTGAATCCTTTTTTAAGGCGTAAACACGTGTACTGTTTAAACATTTTAGTTAACTAATTAAATCCTAAACAATATTAAATAAAATTTGCTAAATCGTTTTAACAACTAAAAAATAAATTTTATTACTCCGATCAGCTTGTATATATTGTTAAAATCTAAAAGTCGCAAACAGCCCTATCATTCGTCATTTTCACACCTCGCCGGCTTATATATTTATCCCGAGATTTGACTTATCAAAACAACTAAAACAAGGAGATCGATCACATGAGAAAAATAATCTTATTATCGTTTATCACATTAGATGGCGTAATACAAGGCCCGGGCGGCCCCGAAGAAGATACTTCAAACGATTTTAAATTTGGCGGCTGGACAGCTCCATATGGCGATGAGGAATTGGGAAAAGCAATGCAGAAACAATTAGAACCTGCCGATCTGCTGCTGGGCCGCAAAACCTTCGACATTTTTGCAGGATATTGGCCAAAGAACGCGCAGTATTGGCCGGGCATTATGGAGGTGAATAAATATGCCTTCTCTAACACGCTTACCGAATCTGCCTGGGAAAATTCGCATTTTCTGAAAACAGTTGATGATATCAGGCAACTTAAAAACTCCGAAGGTCGCGACCTTAAAATATGGGGCAGCAGCGAATTGGTTAAACTGCTATTGAAAAACGATCTGATCGACGAGTTTTGGCTAAACATCTACCCCATCATCCTGGGTAATGGCAAAAAGCTTTTTGGTAACGATGCCATGCCTAAAGAATTTGAACTGGTTGAAAGCCATATAACACCAAAGGGGGTTATTGTTACCAACTACAAAAAAAGTGGTGAAGTTAAGACCGGCTCCGTAAGCCCGGAATAGTTTTTCCGTATCGCTTGAGAATTAATCAGCCGCTTTTAGCGGCTTTTTTACTTTGATAGATAGAGATGTATATATTTGTTTATCGCCAATAAACCAATATGAGAAACATCTTCATTAAAAGCTTAGTCCTATTATGTCTTTTAACAGGCAGCGCATTAGCGCAGGAAGTGAACCGGTTACCCGCATGGGCATTAGGAGGCTTTGAGCGCGAAACTACACTAAACCCTATCATCTCACCTGATAGCACAACGCGCTTCCTGGATCCCTTACTTAAAAAATATGTGGGCTGGGAATCTAACGACACCTTTAATCCCGGCGCCGCGGTTTACAAGGGTAACATTGTAGTGCTTTACCGCTCTGAAGATAAATCGGGGGTTGGTATAGGTTACCGCACCTCAAGGTTAGGTTACGCAATAAGTAAAGATGGTTTACATTTTAAGCGTGATAAAACGCCGGTGTTCTACCCGGATAACGATAGCCAGAAAAAATACGAATGGCCGGGTGGCTGCGAAGACCCGCGCGTTGCTGTTACCGCTAACGGCACCTACGTGGTTTTCTATACACAGTGGAACCGTGATGTGCCGCGCCTTGGTGTAGCTACATCAAAAGATCTTAAACACTGGATCAAACACGGGCCGATTTTTGAAGATGCTTACGAGGGAAGGTTCTTGAACATCCCGCATAAATCAGCGTCCATTCTTACCAAAATTGTTAATGGTAAACAAGTTGTAGCCAAAGTAAAAGGCAAATACTGGATGTACTGGGGCGAATTACACGTTTATGCTGCAACATCAACCAACCTGGTAGACTGGACACCGGTTGTTAACCCTGATGGTAATTTAACTGAACTATTCTCGCCCCGTAAAGGCTACTTTGATAGCGAGTTGACCGAATGCGGCCCGCCGGCCATCATAACTGATAAAGGAATTGTGTTGCTTTACAACGGCAAAAACAAAGCAGGCAATGATGGCGACAAGCGTTTTACGCCGAACAGCTACTGCGCCGGGCAAGGCTTATTTGATAAGAATGACCCGCTAAAATTTATCACCCGATTGGATGTGCCGTTTATGCGCCCAATGGCCTCATTTGAAAAAAGCGGACAATACCCGGCAGGTACGGTGTTCCTGGAAGGTATGGCTTATTTTAAAAAGAAATGGTTCCTGTACTACGGTGCTGCTGATTCGAGGGTCTGCGTAGCGGTTTATGATCCTACCAAGCCCGCAAAAGCCGATCCGATAAATTAAGGCAGTTATAACACCAGTCTGGATTAGATGCTTGATTTGCTTTTTTGATACACAGGATAACGATACCTCATTTTCCAAATACCTATAAAAGCGATTCCTGAAAACAGTAAAGGCAAAAAATCGTCTAAAGGACATTGCCTCATCTGATAACTTACTAAAGTCCCTACATTGGGAAAAAAGGAAGGTCCCGACCCTGCTGAACAAGAACCAGATGGATTAAAGGTGTACAAATACGTGTTGGCTGGTGTAGAAGGGACAGGACAACTGGCGGAAATTGGATTGGAATAGTACGAAAGATCAACGAAAATAAATATATACCTGTTGTAAGTGGTGTAAACCGCACCGTTAAAAAGGCAACCCTGTTGAGCATTAACATCAAACACAACAGCACGCAAAAACACCACAGTACTAATAATGTACTTTTTAAAAGTAGTCCCTGGATAAGGTACTTGTTTAATTAGTTTCATTTAGAACAGGTTAAATTAGTAGGGGACACAATTTTACAAAAAGCATTCCCTATAGCTCTAAGTTTTCGTCTCTTTTGCGGCTGATTGTTAAAATTTTAACCAATGTTATTAATCTGATTTCTCAATGATTAAAAGTTGAGGATTATGCGATAGCTATGACTTGCTTATCATATAGATTACCCGAATTTCAACCTCTGCAAGATTAAGAGTTAGCCAAACCATTTCAGCTTTCGCCATGTTGCTTATGCATGCGTCCATCGGCAGTTACCCTTATTTTTCCTCATCAGTTATTTAAGAAACACCCGGCAGTTGGTGCAGGTCGTCCTGTTTATCTGATCGAGGAAGGTCTGTTCTTCAATCAATATAATTTTCACAAGAAAAAGCTGGTGCTGCATCGGGCATCGATGCAATACTATGCCGATTTTCTAAAAGAGCAGGGCATTAATGTAACTTACATTGAGGCAACGGATAAGCTTTGCGATATCCGCAAACTCGTCCCCCATTTGGTTAAACAAGGCGTGGATAACATCCATTACGCCCACGTTGCAGATGATTGGTTGGGAAAACGCATTGTATCAGCCTGCGAAAAACAAAATGTCGGCATAAAGAAATACGATAGCCCGAACTTCCTGAACAGCGCCGAAGAAGTGGCCGATTACTTTGACGGCCGTAAAACTTATTTCCAGACGGATTTTTACACCGCCCAACGTAAACAGCGTAACATATTGTTAGAGGGCAAAGACAAGCCGCTTGGCGGAAAATGGACCTATGATGTTGAGAACCGGCAAAAATTCCCGAAGAATGAGATAGTACCCATGCTAAACCCTCCTACGGAGAATAAATATGTAAAGGACGCCATAACATGGGTAGAAAAACATTACCCTGATAACTACGGCGATACCCGCTCGCCTTTTGGAAACATCGGTGGCTTTTATCCGGTAACCCATCAGCAAGCGCAACTTTGGCTTAAGGATTTTTTGAAAAACCGCTTTCAAAAATTCGGGGTTTACGAGGATGCGATGGTCATCGGCGAAACTTTTTTATATCACTCTATTCTGTCGCCGCTCATCAATACCGGCTTGCTTGACCCGCAGGAGGTAATAGATAAAACCCTGGATTATGCAGCCGAGAATGACATACCTTTAAACTCGCTTGAGGGTTTTATAAGACAGGTTATGGGCTGGCGCGAATTTATTCATCTGGTTTATGAGCGCGAAGGTGTAAAACAGCGCACTAAAAATTACTGGGGTTTTAAACGCCGTATTCCAAAGACGTTCTGGACGGGCGAAACCGGAATTTTACCTGTTGATATTGTGATAAAGCGCGTGCTGCACACCGGGTATAGCCACCACATTGAGCGCTTAATGATCATGGGAAACTTTATGCTCTTATGTGAGTTTGACCCGGATGATGTGTACCGCTGGTTTATGGAAATGTATATAGATGCTTACGACTGGGTAATGGTACCCAATACCTATGGTATGACACAATTTGCCGATGGCGGATTGATGATGACCAAACCTTACATTAGCGGCAGCAACTACCTCATGAAGATGGGTAACTGGCCCAAAGGCGACTGGCAGGAAACCTGGGACGGCCTGTTCTGGCGTTTTATGCACAAGCACCGCAAGTTTTTCACCCAAAACCCGCGACTGGGTATGCTGGTAAGATCCTTCGATAAAATGGATGAGGCTAAAAAGAAACGCCATTTGCATAATGCAGAGGAGTTTTTGAAGCGATTAGATAAGCAGCGCGAATAGTTTACTCACCCCGACTTTGCTTCGCTCGTTGACCCTCTCTGCTGCAAGCAGCAAAGAGGGTTAAAATACCTTAAAACAACCTGTCATGCTGAACGTAGGGAAGCATCTATCGCCAGTACGGATGATGAATAATAGATTCTTCGCTCTCGCTCAGAATGACACACTGGTTGACGAATATAAGGTGATTAAAAATAAACTTTCAAAAACTTTTGAAAGTTTAAAAAAAAGTATTTACATTTGTACATGCAATTACCAGAAGCAAAGCAAAAATTTATAGAAACATGGGGCAAGTTAGGCTCAGAATGGGGTATTAACCGCACCATGGCCCAGGTACATGCACTGCTGCTGGTAACACCAGATGCTTTAACTACCGAACAGGTGATGGAGGAACTTAGTATATCTCGCGGTAATGCCAACATGACCCTGCGTGATCTGATGAGCTGGGGCCTGGTAGAAAAGCAATTGAAGCCTGGCGAACGCAAGGAGTACTTTTACGCAGATAAAGACATTTGGAACATTGCCCGCCAGGTTGCAAAAGAGCGCCGCAAGCGCGAATTGGAGCCGGTTTTAAAAACCCTGGAAGAACTGGTACAGGTAAAAGGCGATAAGAACGACCCTGACTTTAAAACATTCAATAAATCTATGACAGACATCAACAAAATGTCTAAAAACGTTGACCGTATGCTTGATACCATGCTTAAAGCAGATGAAAGCTGGTTTTGGGGGTCGATTTTTAAAATGTTCAAATAGGACATTTTTTTTGCTTACTACATTTCAATATTTACTGAAAATACGAAACATATAAATAATAACATCTATAAACCTATCCATCATGAAAACACTTGGCAATTACACTATACTTTACGATGCTGAATGCCCTATGTGCAAAATCTACACTAAAGCATTTGTAAAAACCGGGATGCTTGATGCTGCCGGCAGGGCACCCTACCAGGAATTGGCACCAGATGCTTGTCCGCTGGTTAACCGTCAGCGCGCAGCAGATGAAATTGCATTAGTGAACCGGCAAACCGGCGAGGTTACTTATGGTATAAAAAGCTTATTCAGAGTGTTGGGTAATAGGTGGCCGGTATTTAAAGGGCTATTTAATTTTACACCCTTTGTTTGGCTAATGAGTAAGGTATATGCTTTTATATCTTACAACCGCAGGGTAATTATCCCTGCAAATACCGAGAATTATATTTATCAGCCTACTTTTAAACTCCGCTACCGCATAGCTTACCTGCTTTTCACCTGGTTTATTACAGCTGCAATACTTACCAACTACGCAACCTTATTGCAAGGGATGGTACCAATTGGCAGCGCCTACCGTGAATACCTGATTTGCGGCGGCCAGATCTTGTTCCAGGGTATTTTTATCAGCCTGTTGTTCAATAAAAAACGCTGGGAATATTTAGGTAACATGATGACCATCTCTTTTGGTGGTAGCCTGTTGCTGTTGCCTGTGGTGCTATTTAGCAGTGCTATTGGCATGCATCCGTTATTCTATACCCTTTACTTTCTGCTCGTAGCAGGCCTTATGTTCCTTGAACACATCCGCAGAAGCAAAATAATGGGCATTGGCTGGTGGTTAACCATTACCTGGGCGGTTTACCGTGCGGCAGTGCTGGGTGCTATTTTGTATATTTAAACTTATCATCATGAAATTCAACAAGATCATATTAGCAGGAGGTGCCGGCAGCCTTGGCACTAAACTGGCCGAATATTACAGCGATAAGGCGAATGAGATAGTGATACTGAGCCGCAAGCCTAAAGCCCCTCAAGGTAACATCCGTACCGTCGTTTGGGATGCTAAAACGGCCGGAGATTGGATAAAGGAACTGGACGGGTCAGATATACTCATTAACCTGTGTGGTAAAAACGTAAACTGCCGCTACACCGATAAGAATAAAGCAGAGATACTAAGTTCAAGGTTGGTACCTACCCGTTTGCTGGGTGAAGTTATAGCCAGATCAGAAAATCCACCTGCGCTTTGGCTCAATGCCGCATCAGCAACTATTTACCGCCATGCAGAAGACCGTCCGCAAAATGAAGAAACCGGGGAGATCGGTTATGGCTTTTCAATAGACGTTTGCAAGCAGTGGGAGCAAACTTTCTTTGAGCAACAAACGCCCAAAACGCGCAAAGTTGCGTTGCGCTTAGGTATTGTGTTGAGCCGAAATGGCGGTGCTTTCCCGGCGCTTTGCAACCTTGTTAAATTTGGCCTCGGCGGTAAGCAAGGCGATGGCCGCCAATACGTAACCTGGGTACACGAACAGGATGTAGCCGCCATTACGGAGTGGACTTACGATCATCCGGAAATTAATGGTTCTGTTAACGTAACATCACCAAACGCACTGCCCAATACCGAAGTGATGCGCATTATTCGCGATACTTACGGCATCCCGGTTGGATTGCCTTCTCCCAAATGGCTCTTGGAGATCGGCGCTGCCCTTATAGGTACCGAAACGGAACTGGTGCTTAAAAGCAGATGGGTTTACCCGAAACTACTTTTAGATAGCGGCTACCAATTCCAATACCCCGAAGCTGCCCATGCCATCCATGATCTGCTGAGCATCAAATCTTAACCTGATCTATCATGCCAACCAACCGGAAACAATTACAAAAACGTATTAAGCTATTGATATGGATGATCATTATTGGCCTGGCCTTAAACGGCATCACGGCCTTCCCTATCGAAACAGAACTGGCCTGGCTTAGCACCAACTCGGGCTTTATGTCTGCCCATGCGCAACACTGGCTAAATACCGTTTACAATGCAGTTAAAGCTACAAACGCTGCATATCCGTATTTATCTTATGGAACTGATTGGCTGGCATTTGCTCACCTGCTGTTGGCGGTACTTTTTATCGGTCCGCTGCGTGATCCGGTGAAGAACATCTGGATAATTCAATTTGGCATAATTGCCAGTATAGCCATTTTTCCGCTGGCTTTTATTGCCGGCAGCATCAGGCATATCCCTTTTTTCTGGCGACTGATAGATTGCTCATTCGGGGTAATTTGTTTGATACCGTTGTTAAAGGTGCGTATATACTTAAAACAATTAGATAGGACAAAACAACCTTACGCAACGCCTGTTAAACTTTCAAACCAAGAATTATGAGTATCACATTAGCGCAAGCAGAGAAACTTTCGAATACAGCAAAAATTAAAGCTACAGAAATTGGTGTAGCTATGAACATCGCCATTGTTGATGAAGGGGCCAACCTGGTTTCATTTCACCGTATGGATAACGCATGGCTTGGATCGATTGATATCGCCATAAAGAAAGCTAAAACGGCACGTTACTTTGACATGAACTCCGGCGAGATAGGTAAATTATCGCAACCGGGCGGCCCGCTTTATAACATCGAACACTCTAACGGTGGATTAATAAGCTTTCCCGGTGGCGTTGTATTAAAAAATAGCGACGGTAAAATCATTGGAGCCATAGGTGTATCAGGCGGCACTGTAGAACAAGATCATGAAGTAGCTTCTGCTGCTAACGAGTCATCAAATTTTTAAACAACTAACATAAAATCCTTGCAGATATAGTTCTCAGGCCTTGCAAAAATTTGCAAGGCCTGAGAACTATTTATCGCCCTACTGTTCGTTTACCCATCTGGTAATCGTAAGGCGGTTTAAGGCCTAACAGGTTCTCTACAAAGTAATCCCAGCGGCGGCGCATCATGTAGGGCGAGTAAGCCCCGTAGCCATGTGCACTGTTAGGGAAAATCACAAGGTCGAAACTTTTGTTGGCTTTCTCCAGTGCTTCTACCACTAACAGAGTATTGTAGGGTGGTACGTTGTCATCCATCATACCATGTACCAGCATTAGTTTACCTTTAAGGTTCTTAGCCCAATTTTGGTTTGCTTGAGCGTCATAGTCGGAGTTTTCAACCAAACCGTCGTAGCGTTCGCCCCAATCATCCTCGTAGTTGCGGTTGTCATGGTTGCCCGATTCTGATATACCTACCTTAAAGAAATCAGGGTAACGGAACATGGCTGTTGCTGTAGCAAAACCACCACCCGAGTGGCCCCATATACCCACTTTGGTAGTGTCGATAGGGTATTTCGCAGCTAATTGTTTGATAGCCGTGATCTGGTCCGGCAGTGTATTTTCGGCCATGTTGCCATAGCTCATATCATGGAAACTTTTTGAACGCAGCGGATTGCTGGTACCCTCGATAGCCACCACAATAAACCCTAATTCGGCAAGTGCCTGGTTATCATTACGCGATGGCCCGAAAGACCAGTTGCCAATACTGCCCCCCTGCGGACCAGGGTAGATGTAATCTATCACAGGATATTTTTTACCTGCATCCATTTTAGTTGGCGTAAAAACCAAGCCGTAAATATCAGTAGTGCCGTCATGCGCTTTTACTTTTACAGGTATCGGCGCTTTCCAGCCGGTTGCAACAAGTTGTGAGATATCTGCTTTCTCTAAATTGCTGATCAATTTACCGTTCAGATCGCGCACAACGCTTACCTGTGGTACATCGGGCTGTGAGTAAGTATCCACAAAGTATTGCTCATTCGGAGAAAAGCTTATCACGTGGTTACCGGCCTCCGGCGTAAGCAGCGTTAAGCCTTTGCCATTAAACCCTATTTTGTACAAATGCGCAAAATAAGGATTGCCTGGTTCGCGGCCGTCTGCCATAAAATAAAGCATTCGATTTTTTTCATCAACCTTAAGCAGCTTAGTTACTATCCAGTTGCCTTTGGTTATCTGGTTCTTTAACTTACCGGTGGTAGCATCATATAAGTAAAGGTGCCCCCAGTTATCGCGTTCAGAGAACCAGATGATCTCTTTTGATGCAGGTAAATACCGCCAGTTGATGGCCCCCCAGCCAGATTCGTATTGTGTTTTTACAGTCTCCTCGAATACATCGCGCACAACGCCCGTTTGTGCATTAGCAATGCGGAACTTTTCATTCTTGTGATCCCGTGATGTGGAAACAAAAGCAAACTCGGTTCCGTCTGGTTTCCAATCAGCATCATCCAAGCTGCCGCTGCTGGCAATATCATCGCTTAAGGTAGCGCGGTGAGGATCTGGCGCAATATTGAAGCGTACAACTTTAGGATTCTCTACATCAACTATAACGCGTTGTATCATGGTGATGTCCTTATCACCCGGCAAAGGATACTTCCAGGCTTTCAAGGTAGGCCTACCCACATTGGTAGTTACCAAATACATATCGCTTGATTTGCGCTGGTCCTGTTGGAAGGTTGCTACCTTTTTAGAATCCGGCGACCATGAAACTATCGGGCGATCGCTGTGCGTCCAGCCTGCATTATCGGTAGCGTAGCCAAAATCTTTAACGCCATCGGTAGTTAGTTGTGTAGTGGAATTATTAGCTACATCACGCACCCACAGATTATAATCTTTGATAAATACAGCCTTTTTACCATCCGGAGATAAAACCTCATTACCACCACCACGGGCCGCCCTGCCGGTTAAGCGTGCAGGCTTCACGGCTTCTGTTGTGGAATTATCGGCCGTTACCTGGTTAGCTTGCGGGTCGTATTTCCATCCCTTTCCGTCGGCATTAAAAGTTACGTATTTATCATCGGCAGTGTAGCCAATACTCATGAACGGCAGTTTATCCGCACTATAAGTTGTGCCAGCGGCAGAAGATAACGCCGTCGCCAGCTTTGTTTCGTCAAAGGCTTTACTGCGAGTTTTCTTCGCAGGATCAACGAGGTAAAACTCAGCGCCGTTAGGTGTAGTAACGCGGTACCAGAATTTACCGTTGTGCAGCCAGTTAGGCATTACATTGGCCCTGTAAACAAGCGGCATAGTGTTATAAGCCAGAAAGCTCTCCGCGTGCTCATAATCTTTAGCAGTAAGCGCCCCGCCCTGCTGTGCAGCCGCACTTAAGCCAAAAACAACTGCAGCAGCCGTAAGTAAATATTTGTTCATTGTTTAGTCAGTTAGTTTAAACAGAACAAAATAAAGCAAAATCTTGTGCTTTACAGCTTAAGCAGCGTATAATGATTGTTACACTTATTAGAGCTGTTTAACAAACGAGAAACCTGCTATACCGTTGGAGTACGATGGCATAATGATGCTTGTTTTATCAGAGTGTTTATCATGAAACAACTTATTGCGGAAAAGCGGGTAGATGAGATAAGCTAACTTGGTTGAAATAATACCAAAGCCGGCACCGGCAATAATATCGCTGAACCAGTGGTCGCGGTTGTAAACGCGCAAGATGGCTGTGGCTGTTGCAAACGAATAACCTGCAATACCGTACCATATTGATTTTTCGCTGTACTCCTGCGCCATAAACTCGGCAGCGGCAAAAGCATTACCGGTATGGCCTGATGGAAAGGAATAATAGTTAGAACCATCGGGACGTAAGCGATGCGAGAATTTTTTAATGCTGAAGGTAGTCAGCGCCATTATCCCCTCAGACATACCAATGAGTATGGTACGGTCGATAAAAGTATTCTTACCATGTATGCCTGCTAAGTTTAAACCATAAACCATCACTATCGGCGCGTATTGAAAATAATTCTCTATATGATAATTGAAATTTGGCACGTCCTGGATAAGATCGTTATAGATGCTATGATCCAGGTTACGGATAGCCTTTACCGGGAAAGATAATACCCCATAAGTGATAAAAACCGCCGGCGGGATGTAAGCAGGTAGCGAACTGCGTAATTTTCGTACGGTGTCCGGCAAGGCCAGCAAGCTTGATGAATCGACCTTAGTGGTATCCTTCACCTGCGCTTGCACGCTTAAAGAGCTTAATATCAGTAAGGTGAATAAAATTTTCTTCACTATAGTTTTGTGTTAAGCCAATATTAACAAAATATTACCCAAATTGTTAAACAAAAAAAACCGGCTTTTTTTGAGAAAGCCGGTCTTTTCTATTTGTAGGTAGATAGCAGGGACGCTTAAAATTTGTAATTGATAGATAAACGGTAGTTACGCGGCGCTTCTGCCTGGTAGTAATATGATTGCAAGAAGGCATAATAAGAACCGCTGTATAAATATTTGTTTAAGATATTAAATGCGTTTGCCGAGATGCGCATCTTGTTCCCTTCCCAAAATAAACCGCCATCCAGTTTAAAATAGTTGTCCATTTTAAGTGGCGCAGGTGCATCTGTTGAACGGTCGCCCAGGAAGGTAAACCCGCCTGCAACACCGGTACCTCTTAATGCACCACCTTGTAGTTTATAAGTTAACCACGCATTTGCAGTATGCTTAGCGAAAGATGGAACGGTAACACCCGTTACTACAGACCTTGTAACTTTTGAATCGGTGTAAGCGTAGTTAGCGGTTACATCAAACCCAGGTGCAATCTCGCCACGTACATCAAACTCAACACCCTGCGCGCGTTTCTGGCCTAATACAACACTTAATCCGGCATTGGGATCCGCATTAGGATCAGCAGTTAGCTCGTTGTTTTTCAATATCCTGTACACAGCTAAAGTGGTATTCCATTTACCATCGGCCCAGTCTCTTTTAACACCAAATTCGATATTATTACCAGTAAGCGGTTTAACGCTGCCAACAGCTAACCTGCCAACTTGAGGCGTAAAGGCTTGGTCATACAATCCGTATAAAGCGGTACGCTCGTCTACTGACACGCTTAAACCTAAACGCGGCGTGAAGTGCTTGGCAGTTGGCTCGGGACCGCCGTAGTTAGAGATTTTGATGTAGGTGTAACGGCCTGCTAAAGTTAAGCGTAATTTATTCTCAAAAAAGCCTAACTCATCCTGCACATACAGGCTGCTGTAAGTACTTGCGATATAGCCAAAGCCTGCAGCGGCACGCGCTTCCAGGTTGGTGCTTCTGTCAAACACCGGGTAACCATTTGGCGGCACGCCCAGGTTAGGGTTCAGCGGATCAAACATTTGATCCTTGGTATCAAGCGGGTGCGATTGGTTATAATCGGCATTGTAAACCTTGTTCCCCAGGTCAACGCCACCTAATATCTTATGTACAACTGAGCCGGTATTAACTTTACCATTCAGGAAAACCTGACCTAAAGACATGGTGCTTTTTGCATCCCAGATACCAATGCTGCGGATGTACCTGCCATCGCGGCCAACACTATCAGCCCACATAGATGAACCATTTTGCCCGTAGTTATAATAAGCCGCCTGTGCGGTAAGTTTCCAGTTGTCGCTTAACTGGGTTTGCATGTTCAGCGTTACGCTATGATCATTGATATTGGTTGGCGGCAAACCAGACGGTAAAGCGGTAAAACTTTGTGGGTATTGCGCATAACCGTTAGGACTGAATACATAGTAAGAACCAACATTTGACATATTTGCACGCTGGTAAACATACTCGGCCGTAAGTTTGGTCTTATCATCAACATGGTATGACACTACCGGCGCAATCACATAACGGTTATTAAACTCGTTAGCACGGAACGAGCCTTTGTTTTGGCCTGACAAGTTTAGGCGGTACAACAGTTTACCGTCTTTACTCAGTTTGCCATCCAGGTCAAGTGTTGCCCGGTTAAGGTTGTAGCTGCCGGTTGTGTAGCTAAACTCGCCTTTGGTTTGGCCGGTTGGCTTTTTAGTTACCACGTTGTACAAACCACTCGGATCGCCGCTTGAGAGCATAAAACCCGCCGGGCCTTTAACAAATTCTATATGGTCAACAAAACTCATATCTTCAGTTAAGGGTCCCCAGAAAGAAGTAACGATATTGAAACCGTTCCTGAATGCCTGTACCTGCGAACCACGCATGTTTATGTTGGCATAAAGATCGCCCCAGTGCTCTAACCTGAACGCACCACTTACATTGCGCACAATACCATCGCTCATGCTGATGATCTGCTGCTCTTTTAATGACTGTGCCGATACCACCTGTATGTTTTGCGGTACCTGAAGCAATGGCTCCTGCAGACGTAAAGATTGTGATGGGTTATCCATTTTAACGCTGTTGGTACGTGCGTTAACCATTACTTCTTTCAATTGTGAAGTATTTAGGTCGAGCATAAAATTTACCGTTGCATTTTGGCCGGCTATTATAGTAACATCTTTCTCTTGCGATGCCATGTTAACAGCACTAACTACAACGGTGTAAGTACCGGGATTAATGCGGCCTATACGAAAATGGCCTTTATCTGTAGTTGATGCGCCGTATGATGTGCCTTTTAAAGCTACGGATACGTAAGCAACGGGGCTGCCATCTGTTGCGGTAACAACACCGCTCACGCTGCCGTGCTGTGATTGAGCGAAAGCGCCCGAAATAGTAATTATGGTAATCAGGAGGGATAAAAATTTCTTCATGCCTTATTTTGAATGATTCTAAACAGCGGCAAAGAAACACCAAAAAGACATCATTGTCAATAGTTATTTTTAATTAATCTAAATAACATCAACAAAGTACTGGTAATAAAAAAACGGCTCTAAGGCCGCTGTGCTGATATTTAATAAATACTGCTAAATTTTTATTCGTCTGCTTTAAAATTAAACCCTTCTGTTTCATCAAAGGGTACATAAACCCGTCGCCATGGATCCTGCCCCTGCATATGCCAAACATGGCCGGTACCTGTGGTATCCTTAGCAATGAGTACCTCGCCGGGATGAAGCGTAAACTTTTCACCAGTATGCGTTTCAAAATCGAGCGTACCTGTTAAGCATATTACATATTGGTTGGTTGGGGCGGTGTGCCAGTCTAAAAACGAATGAGGTGCAGTTTCTTTAAAGCTGATGCTTTTGGCATCGTAAAATACAGCATCGGTTAAATGGCCGGTTTGCACGTGCGAGTGACCGTCGTCACCGGTAGTAAGTAGGTAAGCTTTGATCATATCAGTATTTAGAAAGCCTCGTTTAAACCAAGAAACAAACCGCGGGCACCGTATTTACCCCAGGCATAATCTATACAAAGGTTGGTACGGGTGGCTTTATTAAATAGCACGCGTAAACCCGCACCGCCGCCGGGCTGCCAAACATCAAATAGTTTTGTCCCCAGATCATCATTAGCGCTCTGGATATTAAAGAATGTAACACCGCTCAGGAATTTGTTTCTCGTTATCGGGAAACGATATTCCATCTCTGAGTAGAAATATTGCGTCCCCTTAAAGTAAGTAACAGTATAGCCCCTGCCGCTGCGGAAGTTGGCGTCCCTGCCGGTACCGGATAATTCGAGGTAAGGGAGTGCGCCACCCACTACAAATGATGTCCAGTTCCAGAAAGCCAGCACATGTTCGGGATTGGTTTCAGACAGGCTGAAATACTTTCTAAAATCGGTATTAAATTGAACAGCATTTTTTGTACTACCCATCCAGGTTTGATTTACCCTTACCCCTGCATCGGCATAAATACCGGTATATGCACGGTTCTGGTTGTCGCGGGTAGTGTATTGTATATTGGCTAAAAATCCATTTGAGGCATAATGATCGTTCTCAAAACCGTTGCGCTGGTTGTAGATGCGGTAAGGCGTTAATACGGAATCCGCGTTGTTCTTATCATAGATCTTCCGGCGCACATCAAACGAAACACCTGCCCCAACAAACAAGCCTTTATCTATCTGTTTATAAACCTTCTCGCGAAAACTGTAATACTGCGCGTTAAGCACATAGGGCTTTCTGCCCGGGTTGGTAAGGATAAGATCTTCGGGGTTACCATCATTTGCGCCACGCCCTATGCCAAGGCCGAAATCAGGCGTAACAGTCTTGGCAGCAACTAAACTACCCTGAAAATTCCACTTGTTACCCGGCGTATAAATGTTATGTGTAAGATAAAAATAGATGATGTTTTTAGTAGTGATGGATGCCGAGGTAGCCGCTACAGACATCAGCGTATTTGGGTTATTTCCCAATACCCTGCCCGCTACTGCCTTTATACCTATTTGCGTACCAATGCTGGGGTTTGATGCGATGTTAGGGATAATGGTAATACCCGATGCTTTCTTCTTAACGGAGTCGGGTTTTCTATGGGGATGGAAAAGGTATTTAAACAGATCGCCCACATCATATTGCCCGGCAGTATTATTGTTCTTTTTGATCTTAGCAATCTTCTGTAATGAATCGGCCTTAATCGTATCTGCTGGTGTTATTTGCCCATAAGTAATGTTGGTAATCAAAACCATCATTACAGTGCTGATAACACCTAATATTTTTTTTGAGAGCAAGTATGTAAGATTTTTACTCAAAGCAGCTTTGTTTTAGGTAATGGTAACATCTTATTTTGTGCAAAGTTACACATAGTTTAGTTTTTGACATTTAACAGACCTTCACCAAGGTTTGTTGCACAATTATCGTAACAATAGCATGATTTTCTGCCGCACATCCAACAGCAGTACGCTTTTAGCGTTATGTTAATAATATTAATATAACCATGGCAACAGCAAATACAGCTTTATTATTGATGGACCTGCAACCTGCAATATTAGCCGGTATGCCCAACGACAAGTTGGCTGAATTGCTTGACCGCGTAAACAAAGCGGCAAATGCAGCGCGCGCTCATCAGATACCTGTTATTTATGTGGCATTATCATTTAGGCCCGGTACGCCCGAAGTAAGCAGCAACAACCAATTTTTTGACGCTGCGCGCTCACGGTTTGATAATCCTGATTTTGCAAATATTCATCCGGACGTTGCGCCCCAGACGGGCGACATAATCGTTTACAAAAAACGCTTTAGCGCTTTCACCGGCAGCGACCTTGATGTAGTATTGCGCGGTTTAAACGTAAAGCATTTGGTGCTGGCGGGAGTATCAACCAGTGGTGTAGTATTATCCACCACGAGAGAAGCTGCAGATAAAGATCTTCAACTTACCATACTTGCCGACGGTTGTTTTGATGCCGATGAGGAAACCCACCGTGTACTTTTAACCAAAGTATTCCCACGGCAAGCCGGAATGAAAACTATTGATGAATGGTGCGAAGGATTAGATTGATCTCCGGTTTACGGCTTTTGAAATCTTGATGAAATATCTGCAGCGGCGGCCGGCATTTTTACCTTGTAACGATAGCCACCAGGGAAGCTGTCTTCCTCCTTCAAAAACTCGTGGGCTTTTTTACTTATCCAAAATGTTTGCGTAAAGTGCCTGCCTGCGTTATCACTTTCGTTAAAGAGTTTCCAACAATCTATCTTTTGTCCGTTGTAGGTTAACAATACCTCGCTGCCGGTTACCTTGTAATTAACAAATGTTGGTTTGCCAAAACCTGCATCGTAAAAGTTAATGGCAAAGGTTTTACCTGCCTCAAGTGGCAGCATCTCAAATGTTTCTATGTCCAAATTCCAATTAAAACAGGGCTTATCAAATTCAAGTTTAAAATCCTTTTTGGTATTGGTGGCAATACTATCAGCACCTGTAACTTTATCAGCAAACCAGTTGTAAGCACCCATTTTTCCGTTAATGACTTCAGAGTGGTAGACCGGTGCAAAATCAGATGCGCGATTTATTGAGTAACCGCTACGGTAGCTGATGGTATCACTGCCATACCAATGCTGTGTGGTAGCAAAAACTTTTTCGCCGTTTCGCTGGCCTATTTTAGTATCGCGGAGCCAAAACCAAAATCTTAACATCTTGGGGATTTTTGTATTTTGGAAATAAACGAGGTACTGCCGCAAGCCGGGTTTCAATGCAGCAGTATTTAAACGGTGATCATTAACACGAATGGTATCTACCTGTGCGTGTGCCATCTGTGACTTAGCCGAAAATAGCAGAATTGCCGCCAGGCCTAATAGTGTAATGGTTGTTGCTTTCATTTGTTATGATAGGTTTTTATTATGGCACAAAACTGCGGCTTAGCGTGCAATCAAAATATTCAAATCAACCTCTCGCCCGGTATTTCTAACAGATGGGCAGCAACTTTCAATAAGTGGCATTGCGGTAACATTATTGAAGAAAAATGGTCTATAGTTTAAAAAAGAAGGTGCTCTGTTTAAATAGCACCGTCTGCCAAATAAAGCTTCATATTTTTAAGGATGTTATTTAAGCCAAAGCCTACATTATCGCAACTGCAATGGATGATATGGGGATTTGTATACCTGGTACTTTTCTTGTCGCTAACAGCTATGGATGGTATGCTGCAGGCAGCAGTTTATGCGTTGCTTAACAGTGCTTTCTACGCGGCCATTGTGTACGGCAACATCCTGCTGTTTTTCCCCCGGTTGTATCAGAAGGGGAAAATCGTGCTTTACATAGCCGCGGTGATAATTTTCCTGGCGGGTATGGGGTTTATCCGGGCGTTTGTAACTATGCATATTTACAACACGCTGTTTGCCAAACACCCCGAGCCAATGAGCAACAAAGCTATCCTCACCTTTGTACTGGGCGGCGTTATGGTGTTTTTGCTTAGCTTTATTTTCAGGATAGCCATAGCTTATTTTGTGCTAAAACAGCAATCAGACGCGATCATCGCTCAAAAAAAGCAGGCAGAGCTCAACCTGCTAAAATCACAGGTACAGCCCCATTTTTTATTCAATACGCTTAATAATATTTACTACGAGGCTTACCTGGAGTCGCCCCGTACGGCGGGGTTGATAGAAAAGCTATCGGAGATCATGCGATATTTTGTTGATGAGAGTCGTAAAGATAAGGTAAGCCTTTCAACAGAGATCGGTTTTATTGAGAACTACATCGCGTTAGAAAAAATAAGGATACGCTACGGCGTAGAGATTGAGATCATTAAAGAGAATTTCCCTGATGTTAGTGTACCTCCTATGTTGCTGATGACATTTATTGAGAACGTATTTAAGCACGGTATTGATAAAAGCAGCGCTAATAATAAATGCATTATCACATTAATTTATCAGGACGAAAGGCTGTTATATACTGTAGCCAACAACATCCCCGCACAACATTCTGCGAAAAACTCCTCGGGATTTGGGCTAAGTAACTTGCATAAGCGGCTGTCACTTTTGTACGGTAACAATTTTGAACTGACTACCTCTAACTTAGGTAAAGAATTTAGGGCAAAGCTAAATATCCCGCTGGCATGAGTTTAAAGTGTTTAATTATTGACGATGAACCCAACGCGGTATACCTGCTGGAAGTTTTGATAGCTCAAACTACCCACTGGCAACTGATGGGCAAGTGTTATGATGCCTTAGAGGCATTAGCCTTTTTAAAAGAGAAGCAGGTCGATTTTGTATTTCTGGACATTAATATGCCCCACCTAACGGGCATGGAGTTAGCCGCATTATTACCTACTTCAATTAAAATAGTTTTCACAACAGCATATGCCGAACATGCTGCCGATAGCTATTCGTTTAAAACCATTGATTACCTGCTTAAACCTATTACGCTTAAACGCTTTTTAGCGGCAACACAAAAAATAGAAGCTGCCTTTACAACGAACACCCCACCTGCCGAATTACCCGATCAAATTAACAACAATTATTTTTTCATCAAATCTGGCAAGGTTTTAAGCCGGATATCACTTGACGAAGTGCTCTACTTTGAAGGAGAGAAAGAATATGTTCGTTTGGTAACCAACAAAGAAGAGTTGTTAGTGTACCGCAGATTAAAAGAAATAGAAGCGCAATTACAGCCGCCTTTCGTCCGGGTGCACAATTCTTACATCGTTAACACGAGTTTACTCAGCAAGGTACAAGACAACCACATTTATATTGGCAGCAAGCAAATACCTGTAAGTGATAAATTCAGGGACGGGTTTATGGAAGTTGTGACCAAGAGGATGTTTTGAAAGTAATCGCAAATTATACTGACAAAATCCTGTCAGCGTTCACGGTGTTCACGAGTGTTCATGCCGTGAACGTGAACACTGCCCGCCGCAATGAAACGAAAAAGCGGTCTTATGACTCCGTAAGCTCTCCCCTAAGATCTTTTTCAAGGCAGCGCCTTACTTCTACCGGGTCGATGACTTCGCCCAGTAAGTACATCATTTTGGTAACAGCAGCTTCAAAGGTCATGTCGTAACCGCTGGCTACGCCAATATCTTTAAGCTGTTTGCTGGTCTCGTAGCGGCCAAGCTCAACCGAACCTACTTTACACTGCGAGATATCCAATATCACTTTGCCCGAGTCGATGGCGTTCTTCAGCAGGTCAACAAACCACTGGTCGGTTGTGGTATTACCGGCGCCAAAGGTCTCCATTACGATGCCACGTACATCGGCATTCACAACGGCTTCAACCACCTTGGGACCAATTCCGGGGTAAAGTTTAAGCACAGCAACATCGCTAACCATGTGGTTATGGATCTTAAGCGGACCTTCGCCCGGCTGGCGAATATCATTTACACTGAAACGCAAGTGTACACCAGATTCTGCCAATATCGGATAATTTGGTGAGCGGAATGCCTCGAACTTTGATGAGTTATATTTAAAGGCACGGTTGCCGCGGAAAAGTTTATAATCGAAATAGATACAAACCTCCGGCACACGCGAGCGGTCGTTCTTTTTTGCTTTTGCTATTTCAATAGCCGTCATCAGGTTTTCCTTAGCATCAGTACGTACCGCGCTGATAGGCAATTGCGACCCGGTGAAAATAACCGGCTTATTTAAATTTTGCAGCATAAAGCTCAAAGCCGATGCCGTGTAGGCCATGGTGTCAGAGCCATGCAGGATTACAAAGCCATCAACCTCTTCATAATTAGCTTCGATGAGTGCTGCCAATTCACCCCAAATCTGAGGATTCATGTTTGATGAATCGATGATCTGCTCAAACGAGTGGACTTTGATTTTACAATTAAGCTTTTCAAGCTCGGGCACGTTGTCCATTATCTGTTCAAAGTTAATGGGTACCAGTGCTTTTGTAACAGGGTCGCTCATCATACCGATTGTCCCTCCGGTATAGATGATCAGGATCTGGCTCATTTAGGATTATTTCGGGGTTAACGGCGGTAAATATAGTTATTATATGCCAAAAACGGCCTTTGAATTGGCTGTGGTAATTTCAGCCACTTCTTCAACAAAGGTTTTATGCAGGTCGGCAACTTTTTGGGCAACATATATCAGGTACGAACTTTCGTTAGGTTTACCGCGGTAAGGCACCGGTGTTAAATATGGCGAATCAGTTTCTAAAACAATGTGTTTCAGATCTATCTGTTCAACCACTTTGTCCAGTCCGGCATTCTTGTAAGTAACCACGCCGCCAATACCCAGATAAAAACTCAGATCAATTATTTTGTGGGCCTGTTCAAGGGTACCGCTAAAGCAATGGAATATGCCACGCAGTTTATCGTCCTGCTCATCAAGTAAAACCTGGTACACCTCATCAAAGGCATCACGGCAATGTATCACAATGGGTAGGTTCAAGGCTTTGGCCCACTTAATCTGCAGCTTAAAGGCTTGTATCTGTTCGGCAAGGAAAGTTTTATCCCAGTACAGATCAATACCTATTTCGCCTATAGCATATATTTTATGCTGATGAATAGCAGGCTGTATCACCGCAAGTTCCTCTTCCCAATTCTCTTTTACCGAACATGGGTGTAAACCCAGCATAGGGTAACAGTTATCCGGATAAGCCTTTAGCAGATCAAACATCAGTGGTACAGATGCAGCGTCAACGTTAGGCAAAAACAGCCTGTCGATGTTATTTTGCTTGCAGCGCAGCATCAGCTCATCGCGTTTGGCTTCATCTGCCTCGTAATATAAATGGGTATGTGTATCTATTAATACCATGGTACAAAAATAAAAAAGCCTTCGTTACCGAAGGCTTTTGATGTGTCATTTTAACTTTTCTTCCTGGTTGTAGGTCGCTTCCTTAAGCTGGTTTTCTTTTTCACAGATGTTTTAGCGGCTGGTGCATGTTTAACCCTTACTACTTTCACCAGTTCAAGATCAAAGATCAGTGTTGAGTATGGCTTAATATCATCGCCCATGGCGCGGTCGCCATAACCCAGGTTAGACGGAATAAGGAACATTGCTTTAGAACCTTCATTTAACAAGGCAAGCCCTTCTTCCCATCCGGGGATAACGCGGTGCGAACCCAATGCAAAACTGATAGGTTCGTAAGAACGACCGGGCTGCTGCAAACCTGCTGCCTTTGCATCAGCCTCAATACTGCTGTCGAAAACCTTACCATCAATAGTGCGACCTGTATAATTAACAAATACGGTATCGCCGTTAAGCGGCTTTGGTTTTGCACCAGCCTCTCTTACAATATATTTTAATCCAGATGCCGTTGTCTTAGGCGACAATTTATTGTCCGCTATATATTTAGCTAATAAACCGGCTTCTTCTACTTTGCGCTTTTCAACTTCAGCCTTAATTTTTGCCATGGCAGCATTACGCTCCGCCATTGCCTCTTCAAGGGTTTGAGCTTTTAATATTTTAAGATTAAAAACCACATCACTACCTTTTTTAAAGTTAGGCGGCATTTGTTCTTCGTGCCCTTTAAATATGGAGTCTACCGGCACTTTTACACATGCACTATCGTTCACGCTCATCAGCGTAAAAATATTCATCAGGTCTGCCGGATTATTGGTTGCCCTGATCTGAGTTTTTACCGGTTGTCCCTGTTTGTACGTGCTGAAAAGAACAGAATCCTTATCGTTCTTTTGCACAACGTTAAATGTAATAACATCATTAGGGGCCAGCTTACGACCTGGCGTTTGCGAAATGATCTGGTACTGAACGCCGTTATCAGCCTTTTTGAATTGTGCTGACGCGTTAAACGTTAAAGCTGTTAATGCCAGCAGATAAACTATCTTCTTCATTTTTTAAATAAAAAAAGCCCCCCGGTTTGCCGGGAGGCTGTAAATTAAATAACTAACTATCTTCCCTGCGGCATCATCATTGGCTGCGTAGCCTTTGGTGCGTTAGGATCGGTTTTGATAATATTAAGGATCTCCACATCAAATGTAAGCGGAGCGTATGCTGGTATAACGCCATTACCTATGCCTTGCTCGCCATAGCCAAGCTCTGATGGGATAACAAAAGTTGCTTTTGCACCTTTATTTAGCAACAACAAGCCTTCGTCCCAGCCTTTGATAACATTGCCTGCTCCAACCTTAACTTTAATTGGCTCCGGTTTACGGCGAGGATCATAACCTTTTATCTTTTTAGTTTCCTCTGGTAAGCTGCTGTCAAATACTTTACCATTCAACAATCTGCCGGTATAGTTTAACACTGCTGTATCACCAACCTGGATGTTTGGGCCGCTACCCGGTTTGGTAATCTGGTACATAATACCAGATGCTGTTTTGGTAACATTCAGCTTTTTATCAACAACATACTTGTTCATAGCGGCAGGTTCTTTTTTCAACATTGCCTCTTTTTGCGCCTGGAAGTAATCGCTGATATGTTTTTGGAAAACAGGATCACTTGCGCCGCCTTTGGCAATTACTTTTTGAACTTTGACTTCATAAATAAGGTATTTACCTTTAAGACCCGGAGGTTTTGGCTGGCCTTTTGTAAACATTGAATCAATATTCACTTTAATGGTTACGCTATCGCCTTCGCTCAATAACGGGAATATAGAAGTGATATCACCTTTACGTTGTGGTTTTTGGTAGATAAGCGGTGCAGGGCGGCCCATATCATAAGTACTGCCCATCACAGAATCTGCTTCGTTTTTCAGAACCAGGTCTGCACTTACAAAATCGCCTTCTTTAATGGTAGCACCGGTTTTATCTGTACGGAAGCTGTAAAGCAAACCGCCGTCGGCTTGTTTAAAACCGCTTTTACAACCTGCAAATGCCAGGGCGGCAACTGCCATTATCATTAAGTTCTTTCTCATTTCTGTTTTTAATGTTACTGTATTAATAGTTTTTTATAAGAGGGTAAAATAGATTTAAATTTCTCTACGGTTGCTTCCAAAGATTCGTCAGACTGCCCGCCAGCCGCATTGCGGTGACCACCGCCGGCAAAGTATTTTTTACAGATCTCGTTAGCCGGGAATTCATCTTTTGAGCGCAGGGATAATTTAACTTTCTCAGATCTGTCTACAATGAAAGCTGCTAAACGTATGCTCGCTATTGACAAAGCGTAGTTAACAATACCCTCGGTATCGCCGGTATTAACGTCAAAACGCTGGATATCTTGTTTGCTTACAGCAATTATTGCGGTATTATATTCAGGCAATATCTCTAAACAATTAGCCAGGCAGTAGCCTAAAAAGCGCAAACGATTTTCAGATGCGCTGTTATAAACCAGCTCATGGATGCGGGAGTTATTTGCGCCGGCGTCTATCAGTTCTGCAGCTATGCGGTGTACTTCTGATGTGGTATTTGGTAACCTGAATGATCCGGAATCCGTCATGATGCCGGTGTACAAACAAGTAGCTACGTCTTTATTGATAAGTGCCTTGTTATTTAACTGATCTGCAATAAATGTGTATACCAGTTGCGCAGCAGCGCAAGCTTTGATGTCCCAATGGCGGTAATCATCAAAATCTTCAGGCTCCAGGTGATGGTCTATCATTACCTTGTAAGCATTGCTCGCCCTAACCAGTTCGCCCAGTTCGTTAATTCGGTTTAATGAATTAAAGTCAAGGCAAAAAATAATCTCAGCCTCTGCTACCAATTGAGCTGATAGTTCCTGGTTTTCTGTAAAGATGGTTACTTCTTCGTTACCCGGCATCCAGGTAAGAAAATCGGGGTAATCTGTTGGGGTTATCACCTTTGCATGGTGGCCTTGCTGTATCAGATAATTGTACATCCCTAATGATGAGCCCATAGCATCGCCATCAGGTTTATGATGGGTGGTGATCACTACTTTGCGGGGCTGGGATAAGAAATCTGTAAGCGAGGCTAAATCCAACATCAATTTTTAAAGAAAGGCAAAGCTAAATAAATTAATCAAATACGCGCACTATATTTAAAGCAAAAGCTTTAGGTTTCAGTTATAAAACGCTAATTTTGCGCCCTCAAATACAACGTAGATTTACATGGCAACTAACAGAACATTTACAATGATAAAGCCCGATGCGGTAGCAAACGGCCACATTGGTGCAATACTTGATCAGATCACTAAAGCAGGCTTTAAAATTGTAGCCCTTAAGTATACTGCACTGCCTGCAGAAAAAGCCGGCGAATTTTACGCGGTGCACAAAGAGCGTGGTTTCTTTAATGATCTTGTTGGCTTTATGTCATCAGGCCCAATTGTAGCAGCTATACTTGAAAAAGATAACGCTATTGAAGATTTCCGTAAACTTATCGGTGCTACCGACCCAAGCAAGGCAGAAGAAGGTACTATTCGCAACCGTTTTGCAAAATCAATTGATGCAAACGCCATCCACGGATCTGATTCTGATGAAAATGCCGAGATCGAAGGCAACTTCTTTTTCTCTGCATTTGAGCGTTTCTAAGCGTTAAAGGCACTTTACAAAACAAAGGGTTGTAACCAAATGCGTTGCAACCCTTTTTAACATATTTTAATTTGTTTTGTTAAAGTTGATTTTTTATCTTTACAACGCAAAGATAGTCTGCGTTTTACGAAAGCCAATTACCATGAAGTTAGTATTCAAATATGTTATTTACTCCATCATTATCGTAAGTATCGTAGTTGCTTCAATGGATATTTTTCGTAACCACCCAGAAGCGCAGTTTGCCTTTATTTTCCCCGGTATTTTCCTTTTGGCTTTCTCGCAGATAATGGATGATAGCTTCCGTAAAGTAAGCCATCGTTTACGCTACTCACGCAGCAGATAATCTTTTACAAAAAGATTATATCATCAACCAAAGTACTTTTAGCTTCATCGTTTATTTTCTGAATGATCTGCTGGCGCATCATTACCAGTTCATTTTTGATAACTGATGATTCGATACGGAGAAATAGCTTTCTATCTCTTATAAACAATTCTTTAGTACGGTTAGCAACGCTTTTGCCCACAATATCAGGCCAGGCAGCTACCACATGGGTTTCATCAAAACGGCGTTTTATCTTATAAACATTAAGCATTTGCTCAATGGCATCCTTGATAGATTTATCGTTAGCCTTACGCATCTATGTTACCCTCCGTTACCTTAAATAATTTCACCTCAACATTTATTTTTTCAAAAATAGCCTGCACCCGTTCCATACTGGTATCGGTTATAAAAACCTGCCCAAAGTTATTGTTTGATACCATTTGCATCAGTTTGGTAACGCGGTTATCATCAAGCTTATCAAAAATATCATCTAATAACAGTAGCGGCTTAAAGCCTTTTGTTTGCGTTAAAAATGTATACTGGGCAAGTTTAAGGGCTATTAAAAACGATTTCTGCTGGCCCTGAGAGCCAAACTTTTTCATGGCCATACCATGAATGTTAAACTGCAGATCGTCGCGATGGATACCCAGGGACGTACGCTCCAATATCCTGTCGCGCTCCATATTTTTTTTTAGCAGAGTGGCAAAGTTATCCTGCAACAAGGGCGACTCATAAGCCAGCTCAACACGCTCAGCATCCTGACTTAGAAACTGGTAATGGCGGTTAAATATTTCCGTGAAGGCATCCATAAACACACGGCGTTTCTCAAATATGCGCGTGCCTGATGATACCAGTTGCTCATCATAAATACTTAGCAGTTCCGGGTCATAGCGGCCGGTATCTGCAATTTGCTTTAGGAGACTGTTGCGGTTAGCTAAAACCTTGTTATAAGCTATCAGTTCATCCAGATATTTGCTATCCGTTTGCGAAATCACATTGTCTATAAACTTACGGCGTTCTTCACTACCCTCTATAATGATGCTTATATCGTATGGAGAGATCATCACCAAAGGCAACAGTCCGATGTGATCAGCAAGTCGCTGGTAATCCTTTTTATTTCGCTTAAATTGTTTTTTTTGATTACGCTTAACACCGCAGGCAACCACTTCTTTTCCGCCGTTTTTCTGAAACGTCCCGTTGATCATAAAGAAATCAGCGCCCTGTTTTATCTGCTGACTATCTATAGGGTTAAAGTAGCTCTTGCAAAGCGAAAGGTAATGCACCGCATCAAGCAAATTGGTTTTGCCAGCCCCGTTATTACCAACAAAAGCATTTACCCCTTCGGCGAGTGATAGCTCTGCTTCGGCGTAATTTTTAAAGTTGATAAAAGAGAGGTGTTGCAGGTACATAGTGAGAGACCAAATTTACAGTTTTTATTTGGGACTCTCCCCCTGCCCCTTCTCTGCTTCGCAAAGAGGGGGTGATTTTTCTAAGCAACTTACTCTCTTTTCGGGCCGCGAAGAGAGAGTCAACAAACGTAGCGATGTTGGGGTGAGTAAAATGTGTTGAAAATCTCCGCTATCCGGAAAGATTATTCACGAGTGATCATTATGGATGTTAATGAATGCTTCGCAATTTAGAGAGGGCATCAAACACAATCCTCACTCATCAGTTTAAAGCCATATATATTATTTTTTTCTGTTTCATATTAAACTTTATTGCCGTAATAATATCTACATAACAAACACTAAGTACTATGAAAAAATTTGTTTTATTAGCCGTATTCGCATTAACCAGCCTTGGCGCCTTTGCACAAAGCGCCGACCTACGCCGCAAAATTGAAGTTACCGGCACTGCCGAGCAGGAGGTTACACCAGATATTATCAACGTTAGTATTTCGCTTAAAGAATACATGAATGGCAAAACCAAAGTAACCATTACACAATTAGAGCAGCAACTGGAAAAAGCCGTTGCGCAGGCAGGTATCCCTAAAGAAGATTTTACCGTTAACAGCCTGTCATCATGGAACTATACAACCGAAAAGAAAAAGAACCCGGACTTTCTGGCGAGCAAAACCTATGGAATCAAATTTCATGACCTAAACAAGTTTAACCAGATAATTGCCAAACTTGATGCAAAAGGCATACAATCTACAAACATCGATAGTTACGATTACTCTAAAATAAACGAGATCAAAAACAAGCTTAAGCTACAAGCTTTATTATCTGCACGCGATAAGGCAGCATTTTTAGTTAACGGCCTGGGCGATAAACTTGGAAGCGCACTCAACATCACCGAAAGCGACAACAGCAACTTCCCACAGCCACGTAACGTAATGTTTATGGCAAAGGCCAATATGGCTGGTGATGCTACGCCTGAGTCTGACATTGATGTACGTAAGATCAAACTGAGCTTCCAGATCAATGCTATTTTCGAGATAAAATAATCAGATCAATATATAAGTTAAACGGCGGGCTTTATGGTCCGCCGTTTTTTGTTGCAAACATTTGGTTTAGGGGCATGTTAAATAATAACTAACAAACCAAACGGCCCAATGAAAGCTTTAAAATATATAGCAGTTGTACTAATACTTTCTGCAACATTAACTGCCTGTGGCGATCGCAGCAATGCAACGCTTGGCGGAACAAAAGATACCGTTGCAAAAGCAGGCACCGGCGACCCTAACAACACAAAGGCTGCCGACAGTACCAAGAATGATAGCGGTAAGATGAACGGCGGTAATGCAGATCCATCTGGCCGGAGCGCAGTTGATACTGCAGATGCCCGACCTGTACATTAACAGTATCCTTTTGCCCACTTGTGCGTATAAATGGTTGACATTGTAAAAGATACGTTTTATCTTTACAAACCCCTTAATTAGTTGACCATGATACGTACCCGTTCCAAAAAAGTTCTTTTGGTAGCGCCGAGCATATTCCCCGACCAGTTACTGGCCGAGTACGATAACGTTAAACATATTTCAGCTATTACCACGATATTCCCAACCATACACGAGCTTAAGCCCCACGTGATATTGTTTGACCATGCACACATGGGCGATCATATGGAACGAGTGCTGCGCCGTTTACAATCAAATGTTTTCTACAAAAACATTAAGATCTGCTGCTACAAGCAAAAAGAAAGTCCGCGTGCTGATTCTACCCTTAAAGTTTTAGGCGTTGATCACCTGATCTATCATGACGACCTGAAGAAGGAATCTAAAAGCAATGCTACTCTTAACGCCATCAATAACATCATCGATGCTTCATTATTGAAGTGGGTGGCTGGTGTAGGTAACTAACTTATCTTAAACTCTATTTTATAAGGTAATTCTGCTTCGTTCCGCGCGATGACGCCGACGCTGTTGATGCATTCAATTGGCCCCGGCGCCTCTGCCACAATCATTTTACACCGCTGTAACACATTTATAATAAAATGCTGTTAAACTTGCATGCTCTAAAGCATGGCCTCTAAGCCCTGTTTCGAGGGCTTAAATCTTTCAATTTCAATGAAAATAGGAATAGTTTGTTATCCTACCTTTGGTGGTAGCGGCGTTGTAGCAACCGAGTTGGGCAAAGCCCTCGCCGACCGCGGCCACCAGATCCATTTCGTTACTTATAACCAGCCTGCCAGGTTAGATTTCTTTTCTGAAAATCTTTTTTACCACGAGGTTTCGGTTGCACAATATCCGCTGTTTGATTATCCGCCTTATGAACTTGCACTTGCAAGTCGCCTTGTTGATGTAGTACGTTTTGAAAAACTGGATGTGCTGCACGTACATTACGCTATACCGCATGCTTCGGCGGCGTTTATGGCCAAACAAATATTAGCTACCTATGGCATTAGCATACCGGTTATAACCACCTTGCATGGTACCGATATTACTTTGGTGGGCCAGGATAACACGCTAAAGCCCGTAGTCACATTTTCCATCAATAAATCTGATGGTGTAACAGCAGTGTCTGAACATTTAAAAGCCGATACCTACAAATATTTTAAGATAGAGAAAGATATACGTGTGATACCTAACTTTATCGATATGCAGCGCTTTAGCCTTAAGCCTAAGGATCACTTTAAAAAAGCGATCGCACCTAACGGCGAAAAGATAATGGTACACACATCCAACTTTCGCAAGGTTAAACGTACGGAAGATGTGATTGAGATGTTTGCCCGTGTTATTAAAACCATACCGGCCAAGTTATTAATGGTTGGCGATGGCGGTGAGCGTTCATCTTGTGAAAAATTAAGTCGCTCTTTGGGCATAAGCGAGCATGTGCGTTTTCTGGGTAAACAGGATGCAGTTGAAGAGATATTATCTGTTGCCGATCTTTTCCTGATGCCGTCTGTATCAGAAAGTTTTGGCTTGGCGGCTCTTGAGGCCATGGCCTGTAAAGTACCGGTCATCAGCAGTAATGCGGGTGGCCTTCCTGAGCTAAATATAGAAGGTGTTACCGGTTTCCTGTTAGATGTTGGCGACGTTGAGGGAATGGCCGAGAAAGCAATATATATATTGGAAGATGATGAACGCTTACAGCAGTTTAAGGAAAATGCGCTTGAACGAGCTAAACAATTGCAACTAAGTAATATAATGCCGCTGTATGAGCGCTATTACGAAGAAGTAATAGAAAACAGCAAACACCAGTAACCTTTTGGCTTGATTTGTGTTATTAGCAAAAACACACACAACAAAAAATTATAACCAAATCAACCATGAAAAAGATATTCCAAACAGCAATTGCAGTCTTAGCCCTAACCTTTGTTATTTCAGCCTGCTCATCTACTCAAAACACACAATCGGGCATGTCGTCTGGTAATGTATCACGCGGTAAATTTGTAGGTACCTGGGTTTGTAACGATGTAAGCTACCAAGGCCTTTTACCAAATGCAGTACAAAATGTATTTGACCAAGCACCACCCGCAGCTTTCATAGGCAGCACCTGGAAGTTAACAAACAGCGGTAATGGCATGTACTCGCTTACCAATGGCCAGTCGCAAACTATTTTCTGGTCTGTTTTCAATGGTAACGGTGGCACACAATTCCAATTCAAAAAATTGTTTGAAGGCGATAAAGCTAAAAACGTTGCAGAAGGTTACCGCCTTAATATCGGCCAGATCACCAGCACAAACATGAGCCTGTTATCACCTGTTGCCGTAGGTAACGGTACAGGCTATGTAGTTTATACCTTTACAAAGCAATAATCCTGCATTTAACATAAAAGAGAAAGCCCGGGGCATAATGCTTCGGGCTTTCTCTTTTTTATGGGGTTGCTGAGTTATTCAACGGCAGCAAATTTCAAACAAACCGGGTTACCAATTTCAACACGGTTAACTGCTTGTATTAATTTGCCGGTTTCCTGGTCTATCTTGAATACCACAATGTCATTGGTATACTGATGTGCTACAAGCAAAAACTTACCTGAAGGATCAATAATAAAATTACGCGGGCCTTTACCACCTGATGGCGTACGTTGAACGAATGCTAGTTCGCCGTTTTCCGGGTTAACCGAGAAAACAGATATATCGTTATAATCTCCGCGATTTGATGCGTACAAGAACTTACCATCTGGCGATAAGTGAATGTCTGCAGCACCGGTTTGTCCTTTAGGGTTATCAGGCAATAAAGATATTTCCTGGCGTTGCTTAGGTTTGCCGTTATTATAGTCGAACACCACAACCGAACTACCCATCTCCGTAATCAGGTACATAAACTTCTTATCGTTAGAAAAAGCTATGTGCCTTGGGCCATCGCCCGGCTTAACTGAAATAACCGTGCCTTGTGAAATTTGATCTTTCTTAGCTGCTTTATATTTAGCTATGTGGATCTGGTCGGCACCTAAATCTGTATATAAAACCTGTTTCTCGTCGGGTGATAATACTGCTGTGTGTACGTGTGATTTTTCCTGGCGCTCTTTGTTAGGACCCAGTTTCCTGCTATCGCCAGCAATGGTTAACGCAGCCGGGGCAATAGAGCCATCCTCATTCAATGGCAGCACAGCGATGTTGCCGCCTGAATAATTTGCAACCAAAAGGTTCTTTTGCCCTTTGTCAACAGATACATAACACGGCGCACCACCAAGGGTAGATTGCTTGTTAATGAAATCCATTTTGCCGGTTTTACCATCGAAATGAAATGCGCTTACCTCACCCTGGTCATTCTCGTTAACGGCGTAAATAAATTTGTTGTTGTTTGATACCGCTAAGTACGACGGGTTGCTTACACCTTCAATTTGGTTTAAGTAAGCCAACCTGCCGCTTTCCGGGTAAAAACGATATACCGATATACCCTTGCTGGTGCCGCTGGTGTAAGTACCTACCACAAGGTCGTATGATTTTGGTCCCATGTGTTTCTTCTGAGCAAAAACCAGCCCAGGGAACATTGCCAAAGCGCAAAATAAAATCTTTTTCATCAAGAAATCTGGTTTATGAATGCAAGGTAGTAAAATCCTGATTTTATAACAGCTTTACAAAATTTTACATTTCGCCTGATGATGGTATGACTCCGCCGCACACCGTTAAGTTTAAATACAAAAGGCGCCTTATCAGGCGCCCTTCACTATTATTGTATTATACCAGGTGTTTTAACTGGATGATCTCTTTCTCATCAAGATATCTCCAACGGCCGCGAGGAAGGTCCTTCTTATTCAAGTTTGCATAAACCGAACGGTCAAGCTTTACAACCTCATACCCTAATGATTCAAATATCCTGCGTACAATACGGTTTTTACCGCTATGGATCTGGATACCTACTTCTTTCTTAGTTCCACCGGTTACATAAGATACGCTATCCGGTTTAATGAAACCATCCTCCAGTTCTAAACCAAAACCTATTTTGTTAAGGTCGCCCTGGGTCAGGCTTTTATTCAACTCTACATTGTATAGTTTAACAATGTTATTGCGTGGGTGCGATAACTTATCCGCTAAATCACCATCATTGGTCATTAGCAGCAAACCGGTTGTATTGCGGTCTAAGCGGCCAACGGGGTAAATACGTTCACGGCTGGCTTTCTCTACCAGGTGCATAACCGTACGGCGCTCCTGCGGATCATCAGTAGTGGTGATATAATCTTTTGGCTTGTTTAGCAATACGTAAACCATGCGCTCGCGTTTAAGCGGCTCACCGTTGTAACGTACAAGGTCTTTATTCGGATCAACTTTGTAACCCAGTTCAGATACTACCTCGCCATTTACAGATACCACGCCTGCCTGTATCAGCTCATCCGCTTTACGGCGGCTGCATATGCCGGCATTTGCGATATAACGGTTCAGCCTTATCAGGCCATCGTCTTTAGCCTTTGCAGCAGGTGCATTCTTGCGGCTGCGCATAGTTCTTGAAGAACCTTCGTTGCCACTTTCAAATTCGCTGCCTTCGCGTTTTCTGTAACCTGATGTTGTGCTTTTGAAATCTTTTTTACCCGTGCTGTTGGTATAACCAGTGCCACGGCTTTCGCCAAATGATTTTTTAGGGTGATCTGTCCCTTCTGTCTGGCGTGCGCCATAAGGGCGGTCACTTTTTTCGGTTGAGCGAGTTCCATAAGGGCGGTCGCTGTTCTCAGCCCTGCCTGCGTATGGTTTGCCTTTACCAAATGCTTTTTTACCGCCTGCTTGTTCGCCATAGTTATTGCGCTTTGGGCGGTCACCCTCGGTAGGGCGTGCATTGTATGGGCGGTCGCCTCCTTCGGGGCGGCCTGTATATGGCTTGCCTTTCCCGGCATATGGTTTTCTGTCGCCAGCTGATGACGCATCAAAACGCTTGCCCGGTTCTTTATCGCCGAACTCTGCCTTGCGGGAAAATGGTTTTGGATTTGTTGTGTTTTGCCTTCTGTTACCGTACGGTTTATTATCCGCGTCACGGCTTCCGTAAGGAGCGGAAGAAGACGTTCTTTTTGTGCTTTCGGCACCGCCACGTTGGCTGCCTGAATTTCTGTTTGGCTTATCGTCGCGATTACCGGTTGGTCTTTTAAATACCATATATTTTTGTTTTGCGCTTTCGCAGCGTGAAGGGTCAAAAGTACGAAATTTCCGGGATTTTAACCCGCTAATTTAATTTTTTTTAGCTATTTAAAAATCGGCGTTTAAACCACTTTAAACGCCGATTTTGTACCCTTTTTTAAATTCTCAAAACACTAAGTACCTACTAACTGTTTGACAGTCTGCCTCATATAACGTACCTTTGCCGCACATCTTACCAAAATGTTTAATTAATGGATAGAAAAGAAATGACTAAAAAACACTTAATTACGTGCTCCGTAATCGTAGTGATGGTTATCATTTCCGCACTCAACATTTTCAGTACAACACCGGTTATGCCGGCAGCAAAACACATTGTTTTAGTACCTGCAAATCTCCTTTTCAGCAAGCCCGCTGAAGCAGAAGAAGCGGCTTACAATTTTGCTGACGAAGCGCTACCGCTTGACGACAAAAAAGTAGATTTTAAATTAAAGAAATCGATAGCAAAACACAGGTATAAAACTGTACAGTCAAACGTGTTACATGCTAAAGCCGATAAAATGTTTCCAATTATCGAGCCAATCTTAAGAGCTTACGGCATACCCGAAGATTTTAAATATGTGCCTTTAGTTGAATCAGGCTTACGTGGAGGTACGTCGCCAAAGGGTGCACGTGGGGTATGGCAATTTATGCCCGGTACCGCCCGCACCTATGGCTTAAGGGTTAACCGCCGGGTTGATGAGCGCCTTAACCTGCGCAAATCAACCATAGCAGCTTGTAAGTATATCAAAGAGCTTTATCAGGAGTTTAACAGCTGGACGCTTGCTGCAGCCGCTTACAACAATGGTTCTATTAAACTGGAACGCGCCATTAACAAGCAAAATGAGGATAATTATTTCCGCATGAGCCTTAACCGCGAAACCGGTTCTTACGTTTACAAACTTATAGCCATGAAGGAGATCATCACGAACCCTGAAAAATACGGTTATAAGAACTTTTACAGCTATAATCATCTACATCAGCTGCCATCTTTTTTGGTAGCTTACAATTAAGTAATTGTATAAATTACGGAGCACAAAAAATGAAAAGGCCCCTGCCAGTTGGCGGGGGCCTTTGTTTTATACGCCATAGCGTTTATAAGAATTTAATTAGGCCTTTTTATTACAGCTTGATTTTTACAAAATAAATGCTGTTATGGTCTACCTTGCCTGTTAACGGCAATAGCTTTTGGGCAAAGGTATTTGAGCCATTATCCACCACACCAAAATCGTCATCATTTGATATAGCCAGGATGTTTCCCGGAAGCAGCGTGATACCTTCGGCCTTATCATGCGGGTAAACAGTTGGCAGGTCTTTTAAAAGATCTAAAACCAATGTTTTTGTAACTGGGGTGATGCCTGCACCTTGCAGACCAGCTGTGGTACCCAGTTCTTCTACCGTTTTACCACCGTAAAGTTTTCCATTGGCTCCGTTATCAGGGTCTGATATATCCGTGGCATTGCTGATATCGATCTTAAAGATCTTTTTAAATTTTGCCGGATTAGTTGCAGCACCACCATATAAGCCATCGCGCTCGATAGTAAGGAACGTGGTTGCGTTAACGGCCGTGATCTCGCTACAGCCGGTGAGCGATGGATCATCCATTAGGTAAGCGTACTGTTTGGTTTTGCCGGTTGCAATTTCATAAGTAAGAATACGCAACACAACAGAGTTGCCGATTGCTGCTTTTGATGGGTTGTACATTGGCGATTGCATTAAACCTACCAGTGTTTTTCCATCAGGTGTGATAGCCAGGCCTTCCATACCGCGGTTAGCACGACGCTTTGCAAACACCAAGGGGATCTTCCTTCCGCCGGTGCCGGTGCCAAATGGATTAATACGCTCTATAGTTTTGCCTGTAGCATCAAAATGGACAATGTGCGGGCCGTATTCGTCGCTCACCCAAAAAGAGCCGTCTGCGGCACGCACAAGGCCTTCAGAGTCGATACCATCGGCACTGGTTTGTAAAACATTACCGTTAAGATCGTAAGGTACCTCACCAGTTGCACCCTGCCCTGTTGGGTTAGGCAAACCATTAAGGTTGGCGCCGGCAGCATTTTTAAAGGCAATGGTTTGCTCTAAAACGAGTTTACCATCCTTTAAACGGAATTTTCCAATTGCCGGGGTAAAATCAGCTTTGCCTAATATTATAGAGTTTGCAGCAGTACCGGCCACATTTGGGCCACGGTCTGTCATTAGGTAAAATACGGTTGGGTCGTTAGGATCAGCAGCCAAAGCAGAACCAAAACCACCGTTGTAAACTTTTACACCGGCAGCAGTAGTAAAAAGCACAGCAGGATCTGATGCCTCTGCCATATCAGGATAGCTTACCGTGGTAACCGGATCAATTGCAACACGGTCTTTCTTACAAGCACTAAAGCTAAGGGCAGCAACAGCAAGAATAGTTAGTAAATTTTTGTTCATTTGAGGAGTAGTTAAATTGTCCGCAAAAGAACTTCAGCATTATTAATCTTGCGTTAAGCCATTATCAACGTTAATGTATATTAAACCGGTGGCTCGTCTCCGCCGCCTACGAGCCCTGCCTTTTTCACTTTCACATTACCGGTACGTTTTAATACACCCCATGTGTTCAACTCCCCTTTTAAAGCTTTGCGGATAGATTTGAATAAGATGTAATACATCAGTTGCCTCCATATAAAGCGCTGCGGTATCAGATATACCAATTTACCGTACGGTTCCTTTTCCATACGGAAAGCGATTGCACCCACTATAAAATCGACCAGCAGGAATGCTACATAAAATACCAGCATTTTTTCAGGGTGGCTACCGAATAAACCTAATATCATGATGAGATCGGCCAGTGGTGAAAATAGCGGCAAGATGATCTGGAAGATCAGGATGTTAGGCATCCCAACCATACCAAAGTAATTGAACTTGCTATTGAATAAAGCATCCCGGTTTTTCCAGAAACTCTGGATAACGCCAAAGCTCCAGCGGAAACGTTGTTTAAGCAGTGCATTTAATGTTTCAGGTGCTTCGGTGTAGGCTATCGCTTCGGCACAGTTTTTCACTACGTAGCCTTCTTTAAGGATACGCATGGTAAGATCACAATCCTCCGCAAGCGTATCATAAGTAAAACCGCCAGCCCTGAATATAGCCGACTTGCGGAAAGCACCAATAGCGCCAGGCACAACCGTAATACTATTAATGATGTCAAACGCCCGGCGGTCCATGTTTTGAGCGGTTATATACTCTAACGACTGCCACTTGGTGATCATATTGGTTTCGTTACCCACCTTCACCGTACCTGCCACTGCCCCTATCTGCTCGTCAGTAAAATAGGTCATCATGTGGTAAATAGCATCATTTTTGAGCTGGGTGTCAGCATCGATACAGATCACATAATCGTTGGTTGCATGGCTTATACCGAAGTTTAAAGCAGAAGCTTTGCCCCCGTTAGGCTTGGTGAGCACCGTTACCTTAGGGTGATTTGCATAAGCTTCGCTTACCACTTTGTAGGTACTATCTTTTGAACCATCATCGACAAAAATGATGTTGAATACCGGGTATTCGGTCTTTAGCAAACTTTCGATGGTTTTCGTTGCCGTTACTTCCTCATTATAAGCCGGCACAATAATACTTATCGGCGGCAATTCATGCGCCGTGTATTGTATCTTCTTGTTATCATTAAACTGCCTTGTTGCCAGTATACCTATAAGGATAATACGACCCATTGCCAGGAATATCGCAAACAAGAACACGTAGAAGAAGAACTTATTACCCAGGAAGAACCCTACCACAACAATATCGTAGTAATGCCCCCAGAAATTCTGCTCATCGGTAGCTACCGGCATCAGTTCGATCTTCTTTTTATTTAGGATATCAGCAATGGTGGTAAACTCGTAGCCGTTCTTTTTAAAGAAATGGATGATGGCCGGGAGAGCCTTCACCGTTTCTTCGCGCGTATCACCACCCGCATCGTGCAACAGAATCATACTGCCATTGTCTTTCTGGCGAATGGTACGGGCGATGATGCTATCAGCTGTAACGCCAGGCTGCCAATCCCATGGGTCGATAGACTCCCCTATGGTAATATAGCTTTGTCTGCGGCTCTCGGCCACCGGGATAACCTCTGCAAGCGTTTGCGGCTCGGCATCGGCATTAAACGGCGGGCGGAAAAGTATGGTGCTATGCCCGGTTACCGATTCGATCAACTTACGGGTGGAGTTAAGCTCCAGATTAACCCGCTCAAGGCTTATGGTAGAAATATCAGGGTGAAAGAACGTGTGATTACCAATTTCATATCCTTCATCATAAATACGTTTGAGCAGAGGTATATTTTTCTCTACCATTGACCCCACCACGAAGAAAGATCCGGGAACTTTCTCACGCTTCAGAATATCTAATATCCGTGGCGTATAATCAGGATCGGGACCATCATCAAAAGTTAGAACAATTTTACCCGGCTTGTAACCATACTTGCGGATAACGTATTTGGTGGGTATAGTTTTATAGTACTGACTGGTAATGATAAAATTTTTCGGATCCATCGAAATATCGATCTCTCCTTTGTTAGGTACAGTTATCAGGTCCAGCACCTCGCCATCACCAGCGTAACTGATGTTATTATTTAAACCTACGGTTGTTAGCCTTTTTATCTCGACGCCGGTTTTCTTTAACGAGTCTATCGAAAGGTTTTTGCGGAAGAAGGTCCACAAGCGCGGGTCTTCACCACCTAAGCGCCAAAGGGCCACGCCACCCGTTGCCCAATCGTCAGCCATGCGCATAACATTGAAGTTGGTAGCTGCATCGGCAAAGTAAACGGTGTGGTCGAGACCATCATTACCTAAATAAGTGTAGTGTGAATTGGCCGAGTTGGAATCGAAAATTATCTTTTTATTTTTCTGCTGTGCAGTACCTATTGCCTGCTGATAACCTATGGATTGCCCAACGCTACCCTCGGGCCAATCGTACCCGCCGCTGGCAAGCGTTAAGATCACTTTTTCGCTCGGTATAAGAGAACAAACATGATCCAAAATCTCCTCTACCCAGTGCTGGTGAGCCACGTCGCCGGAGTTGGTGCCGTCGTTGTGTTCATCTATGGCCATCACAAACAAATAATCGTTTACATGCTGCAGGCGCTTAAGGTCGTACTCTTCATCATCAGGAGCAACGTTTTGTGTTACCAGCAGGTCATTGGCTTTAAATATCCGGTAAAGATCATTCTGAAAGGCAATATACTCTTTGCTGTTACGGTTTTTAATATCTTCAATCTCAACGTTAACACCATTAAAGTTGTAATGCTTTAACACCCCCACCATACTGTTGATGAAAGCGGTACGCAACTTTTTGCTTTTAAAGATGCGCTGTACATCCTTGGTATCAAATTCGCCGGTTTTATTATCAATGTTTACGTAGTTGGATAAGGTAACAAGTACCTGCTTTTTAAAGCGCTTGTTTACGTTGATCAAACCGGTATCAATGGCAGTAGTGAGCGTATCAGCATTGCGCGAAAAAGAAAAACCCTCAGATATGATCATATCCAGGTGAGGCATACTCTCTACCAGGGATGTGTAAGCCTGTGATTCCCATGCTTTATAAAAAGCTGCGTTAATACGCCTAGCGTTGTTTGGGTGCTTGAGCTGGTGCAGACGGCGCGCGCGTGCCAGTTGCTCTATCTCCGCCTTTTCGATTGTAAAATCGCGGTATCTTTTAGATTTTTTGAAAGCATTAAGGTCTTCTTTGGCTATCCGTTTTGGTGTAGGATCCAAAACCGGCAATGCAGGGTATTCTTTTGATGTTACCGTAATAACGGCAGCAACAACGCCGACTACAAAAACGATAAGTAATACACGACTAAGCCATTTAAAACGGTTCCACCTTCCGGGGTTATCGGCCTGAAATATCTGCCTGTTGTTTGAGGACATTAATGGATCTTGAAGTTTAAGTTGATGAGGTGGTTATGTTGTGTGTATTATTTTGATTGTTTGCCCGGCTCTATACCAGAAAAATCGACATCGCACTTACAATTACCGCCACAGCTTTTTTTTGCAAATAAGCTATTATAAACAATGCGGCCAACGTAAGCAATAGCTACAATAAATAATATGGCTATGATAACAACCTGAATATTCATGCTACAAAATTAAGTATTAAATATATACGTTATGCACGGCAAAAAAGTATAAAAAGCTATTTATGCATAAAAGCCACCGTGCCGCCCACCCAGTCGAAATCCTTATTGTAGCGTACGCCAATCATTTTACCCCTGCTTAACCTTGCCAGGTTTATCGCAAGGGTAGGTTTATTATACCCATCGGGCCAAAGATACAGCAATCTTATCTCCACCTTAACGCCACCATCCGGCGATTCGACAACGGGCACATAATCAACTTTTTGCTGCAGTATCCAGTTCTCAGGGTCAGGCAGTTTTTCTATATCATCATCCATTACATCAATGATAACACCCTGCCCAGCAAAACTAAACAGCGGCTTAAGCACATAATTATGCAAATCATCAGGAATGGTGGCCAGCTTATTTACAAACTGTGTTTGCGGCACATAATTCCCTTTTAGGAATGGCATGGTGTATTTACTGATGCGATAAAACCAGTTTGGATGCGTTATCCATTCCACATCAAGCGGTTGGCGTATATCAACTACTTTATCAAATATGTTCTGATCACTTTCTATTTCGTCAAATATCAGGCGGTTATAGATCCGCGTTATCCGTTTTTTTTCACCATTAGCATTATTGTAAAAAAGCCGATCGCCTTCCTGTATCAGATCAGTAAGTGAAATTATCGGGGTACCAATGTATCGTTCTGTAAGATAGAAATCAACAGCGGTTTTTTGTTCGGGCGCGTTTACATCCATCAGTACCACTTCATCAGGCTGGTATGGGCCTAAGATGGTTTCCTTAAGCAGATCTATGTAACTGCTTTTACTTAGCTGGTTAAAAAAAATGGTTTGATTACCAGGCACATTAAAGGTATGACGATAAGTTTCGGCCAGGTGCAACTGAAAGCCATACAACGACGGGAAGCCCTGCATCTCTATCAGCTTAGGAACGATGTTGCCTGCCTCATCTTTACAAACCCCAAAATCCAGCGCGATAAAGTGGGGATGGTCATTCTCGTTGGCAACGCGCCATTTATCGGGTATGGCACGCTCACTCAGTTCCTTGAAGCCCGGTGCGGTTACAACATCTATTATCTCCTGTCCTGCCTGTACCAGTTTATCCCTAAAATCGTCTGTTAGGAAAACGGGCGTTTCTGCCACGCGAAACTCTACCGGCTTATCCAGTCCTGCATTAAGGTCGACCAGAAAATCAGCATATTTTTCTTCAGTGAAGTTTTGGTTAAATATGGTTCTGACAGATGGGTTCATGGCTGATGATGTTTTAAATAATACGTACAAACTGCCAAACTATGTCATTGCGAGCGATAGCGTGGCAATCTCATAGGATATGTATGTTAAATCTCGCTATGAGATTGCAACGTCGCTGACGCTCCTCGCAATGACATTTGATATATTGATGCACCGTCTTACACTCTTGGTTCCAACTTCTCATACTTCAGCAATGCCTCATTCAAAAAATTGGGAATGATAGTGTGCTGTGTGTGTACTATCTTATCCGGGTCTTCCAGGCGCTCTATCATCTCGTTGTATTTCGCTTCGCCGTGCTCTTCTATCACGTCGGCTTTTTTATCTTCGCGCTGTAACAGCATGCTCATTCCGTGCGCATCAGCCTCCGGATGAAATTGTGTTGCAAAAAAGTACGGGCTAAACCTTATCGCCATCATAGCACGGGGCAAGTCAACATACGGGCGCTCCTTTTCAAGTGCAACCAGCTCCATATCTAAATCTTTAAAACGCTTTTCATCTGGATTTATCACTTGCCAGCTACGCGAATCAACCGTGTAAAAGGGATTGCTCAATCCATCAAATATGTGTTCATTATTCCCGTTGCCAACAATATGCACAGGCAGCACGCCAAAAGACGACGACCGCCGGGTATTGATCTCACCCAAACCATACTTGCGGCACATCAACTGGAAAGAGTGACAAACAAAGAAAACATGCTTTTTATCGGCGCTGTTGCCCAGGTTATGATCTTCCAATTGATCAATCAGGTTAAAATAATTGCGTTCCCAAACGCTGCCTTCGCTATCCAGCGGACTGCCCGGACCACCGCTTGAAATATAAGCATCAAAACCCAGATCCGGCACTTCTGCCTTACCGCGTACATCAAAAACCTGGTAGCTTAAATTTAAATTGTGCTGCGTTTTGTAGCGCTCCAGTATCTCCCGGAAACCCCGCATCCCCTCATTTGCCACGCCATCGTATAAGTCTAATATGGCTACCTTAATTTCCGGTTTGTCAGTGTTCATAATCTTTTTTTAATTAGGCCTCACCCTGTCCCCTCCAAAGGAGAGGGTTCTAAAATCTTTTTTTAAAGTCCTCTCCTATGGAGAGGATTTAGGTGAGTCTTCAAATCCCTTTTAACGTTTGTGATGTGATATAGTCAACCACATCTACAAAGTTATTACTTTGGTTGTAAACAGCCAGTTGCCTATCGGCACCGGTGCCGTGCTCTAATATTTTGTGCACGTAGGCCAAGTCATCACGCGAACCGAGCTCATCAACTACATCGTCAACAAAATCAAGCAACTCTAACACCAGCGAACGGGTGTTAACTTCCATCTCCTTGCCAAAGTCTATCATCTTACCATCTATACCGTAACGTGCTGCACGCCATTTATTTTCATTAATTAGCGCGCGGGAATAATTTATAAACTTCATGTTCTGCGCTCTAAGTTTATAAAGCTTGGCACACAAAGCCTGGAACAATGCTGTAAAAGCGATGGTTTCATCAACCAACATGGGGCAATCGCAAATGCGAAATTCAATGGTCTCAAAGAATGGATGCACGCGAATATCCCACCAGATCTTTTTGGCGTTATCAATACAGTTGGTTTTTACGAGCAATTTGATGTACCGGTCGTATTCTTCAATGCTGCCGAAGTAATCGGGTATTCCCGTCCTTGGGAATTTATCAAACACTTTGGTGCGGAACGATTTGAATCCTGTATTCCGACCCTCCCAAAATGGCGAGTTGGTTGATAACGCATATACGTGCGGTAAAAAATACCGCACCTGGTTGGCAATGTGTATGGCCATATCGCGCGATTGGATGCCCACATGCACATGTAACCCAAAGATAAGATTTGAGCGTGCAGCTTCCTGCATCTCATCCACTATCTCAAAATATCGCGGATGGTCTGTTATCAGTTGATGTTGCCAGTGCGAAAATGGGTGCGTGCCCGCGGCACCTATCCGCAGGCCCAGGTCGCCAGCCAGTTGGGCTACGGTGCCACGTAGTTTGGTTACCTCCGCTCGAGCCTCCTGCGTGTTACGACAAATGTGTGTGCCCACCTCAACCACAGCCTGGTGCATTTCGGCCTTCACCTGGTCTTCATGTATCTTTTGCGCACTATCAACAATCTTCTGTTCGTGCGATGTGAGTTCCCTGGTCACAGGGTCAATCACCATAAATTCTTCTTCAACACCTAAGGTGAACTCATTCATAATTGGTTAGGGGTTATTGGTTGTATCAGCTCGTTTTGACTCACCCGGTCGTCGCTCCGCTCGACCTCCCTCTCTCCGCAAGCGGAAAGAGAGAATTTAATTTTCACCCTCTTTTCGCAGCAGAGAGGGTCGACCAGCGAAGCATAGTCGGGGTGACTTACTTCTTCGTTTTTTTAGGTGCTGCTTTTTCGGCGGCAACCTTTTTAGGCTTTTCTTCTTTCGCTGCCGCTGCCTTCTTAGGCGCCGCTTTCTTTTTCGCCTTGCCTTCTTGAGCTATTGTATGATCTATTGGACCTTCTGTTACAGGATTGGCTTGCAGACTGATATTTTTTGCAACGTACAATTCTTTACCCGCAACAGAGGTTTTTAGGTATTCGCCCCAGGTAAGGTTATCGCGGTCGTCTTTTTGCTTTTTGGCGCGTTCTATGGCGTAGCTTGCTGCGGTTTCAACTACCCAATCAAAATTTTCCTGGCCCACGCTGGTCACTTCGGCATCAGGTGCGGGGTTGCAGAAGTCTATTGCATACGGAATGCCGTCACGCACGGCAAACTCAACGGTGTTAAAATCGTAGCCTAAGTATTGATTTAGGCGCAAAACATAATCGGTAATGGTTTCCAGCATTTTTTTAGATGCCGGTGCTTTCCCATGCTCGTAACGCAAGTGGTGCGGGTTACGCGGCTCGTATTGCATGATTCGCACGTGCTTTCCACCAATGCAGTAGCAGCGGAAGTAATCATCAAAAATGATCTCTTCCTGCAGTAACATTACCAGCTGCTTGGTTTCGGCAAATTTTGTCCAAAGATCTTCGGCATCACTAATCTTGTAAACATCGCGCCAGCCGCCACCATCAAAGGGTTTCATGTAGGCCGGGAATCCAACGTAATTGAACATTGCTTCCCAATCCAGCGGATAAGCCAGGTTACGGAATGATTTGTCAGTTGTATTATCGGGATGATCTTTTGATGGCAGTAACACTGTTTTTGGTACCGGCACGCCTATTTTAGTAGCGAGGGCGTTGTTAAAGAACTTCTCATCAGCACTCCACCAAAATGGGTTATTAATAACCGCCGTACCAGTGATAGCTGCATTTTTAAGCGATGCACGGTAAAAAGGCACATCCTGCGATATACGGTCAACAATTACCGAATAGCCCAGCGGCTCGCCCTGAAGCATTTTATCAATGCGCACAAACTCGGCGCTGATACCTTTCTCTGCTTTTTCGTTAATGCGATCAACAAATGCCTGTGGAAATGAATTTTCCTGCCCAAATAAAATGCCTATTTTTTTCATGGTAGTTTTATATGTAAATCCTAAAATCTAAATCCTAATGAAGGATAAATTCTAAACTCTGATCTCTAAATTCTAAAAAAATTGTTCCTAATCTCTGGTCACTAATCTCCAATCTCTACTTTATCGTACTTAAATAATGCGAGAACACCTCTTTCCAAATCGGCCAGTCGTGCTTGCCATCAGGCCGGATATCCAGCCAGTGATTGATGTTTTTGTTATTTAAAATATGAGATAGCGTAAGGTTATATTCCTTGCAAATATCCCAGTCTGATGTACCTAAGATGATGTTCATTTGCCAAAGCGCCCAGTTGTCGCTGCCCGGTAAGTAATCTACCGGATTATTATAAAATATGTTGTCATCATAATAACCATCGGTAAACATTCTGATATCGAAAGCGCCACCCATGCTCAACAGGTGTCCTACTTTCTCAGGATGTTTAAAGGCAAAGTTGGCAGCATGGTAACCACCAAAACTGCATCCGGCAACGGCTACCTTGCCTACTCCCGTTTCATTCATGGCCCATGGTGCCAGCTCTTCAAGCAGCGTTTTATCGTACCAGGCATATCGTCGCGCGCGGTCTGCGGGATGGATGCTTTTATCGTACCAGGTAATGTCATCAAAGGTTGAGGGGCAGTAGATCTTTACCAGGCCTTCATCAATAAACCATCGCACACTATCAATCAGTCCGTGGTCTTTATTCTGATAATATGCGCCCTTCGTAGTCGGGAACAAAATCACCGGGTAACCACGATCACCAAAAACCAGCATCTCAACGTCGAGGTTTAAATTTGGCGAGTGCCAGCGATGATATTGCTCCTTCAATTGCCGGTGGTTAAATTAAAAAGGTAAGTTAATGGGTTTGGATGTTAATGTCAACATTATGCCAAATAATTCTGTTTTAAGCTTTTGGTAAACTTTAAAACTTATTTTTGTCCCCTTAAATTTAAAAACACCTATGTACTACAGTACAGAGACAGCGATAATGATTGACGAACAGGAACTGATAGTTACTTCTAAGATACTTGACCGGGATATTACCTGCACCCTGCTTAAGCCACAGGCAGATGCAATTACCGAACCTTTGAATTTGTTACTACTTAACGATGGCCAGGAAGTGAACGCACTTGGGCTTATTGATACACTTGAGCAACTTTACGACCGTAATACTATTAAGCCTGTGCTGGTTGTAGCTATACATGCTAATGACGAGCGGCTGCAGGAATATGGCGTAGCCGGTAACCCCGACTTTAAAAAGCGTGGCAGCAAAGCGGCGCTTTATACGGAGTTTATTTTAAAGGAGCTTATTCCATTTATTAAAGCGGAAACGGGTGTGGATGAGTTTGAAAGTACAGCGATCGCAGGATTTTCTTTAGGTGGATTATCCGCCTTTGACATTGCCTGGAACAATCCGCAGGTATTTGAAAAAGTCGGAACATTCTCCGGCTCTTTCTGGTGGAGAGGCAAAGACCTGGGTAAGGGCTACACCAATGACGACCGCATTATGCATGCAGTTATCAAAAATGCCGCAACAAAACCCGATCTGAAATTTTGGCTGCAAACCGGCACCAAAGATGAAACCGCCGACCGCAATAATAACGGTATCATCGATTCTATTGACGATACTATCGACATCATCAAAGAGCTTTTAGCCAAAGGTGTACAGCGCAACGATATTCAGTACCTGGAGATGCACAATGGCACGCATGACACCGCAACATGGGGCAAAGCCATGCCTAAGTTTTTGTGCTGGGCGTTTGGGAAATAAAGTGTTACAGGGTAATTAATCTTTCTGTATTAAACAAACGGCATAGGCAACCACACCTTCCTCGCGGCCTATAAAACCGAGCTGCTCGTTGGTAGTTGCTTTAATGGAGATATCTTCAACATCGATACCTGCGGCTTGCGCAATATTGGCCTGCATAGCCGGGATGTGAGGATTGATCTTAGGAGCTTCAAGGCAAACCATAGCATCTATGTTGCCTATCTTCCAGCCTTTTTCTCCAATCAGCTTAACAACGTGCTGTAAAAGGATAAGGCTGCTGATACCTTTCCAACGGTCATCTTTGTTGGAGAAATGATAACCTATATCGCGCAGGTTGGCTGCACCTAACAGTGCATCACAAATTGCATGCAGCATTACATCTGCATCAGAGTGGCCGTATGCACCACTGGTATATTCAAGGTTTACGCCACCTAATACAAATGGGTGGTTTTGCCTTAGCTGATGTACATCAAAGCCAAAGCCTACTTTAATTTTAGTCATTTATTTTTTTGCCGCTGTAGCGGCATTGCTTACGCCGCCAAAGTTAGCTGATAATGTAAAACGCAGGGTATTGGCAAGCGGACTATTTTGCTGGCTCGCTATAAGGTATGCAAAATCAAAACGGTAATCTTTGTACTTAACCCCAAAACCTGTTGTAAGATAATGGCGACCACCCTTTTGCGGATTCTCGTAAAAATAACCTGCACGTATGGCAAGCATATCGTTGTACATGTATTCAACCGCAGGAGACAATGTAATTTCTCTTAATTCCTCGCTAAACCCGCCCGGCGCATCTCCAAATGATTGAAATATACCTGCCGGCACAGATACATTGTCATCATGCCCCTTAACAATGTTGCCCTGCGCATCCCTAATAGGCGGCGTAGGAACCAGGAGTTTATTCACGTCAAATGCTACCGTGAACTTATTAAGGCTATCCAGTTTCCAACTATTTGCAACACCGAGTTTTAAATTGGTTGGTAAAAAGTAGCTGGTACCGTTATCTGCATAAGTGATCTTGGTACCAATGTTTGAGATGTTACCACCAAAAGAAAAGGTCTTATTATCGCCATAGGGCTTTGTGTAATAAGCAGACACACCGGCAGCAAAAGCATTACCGGCCTTATTAGGCTGGCCGCTACCTGTTATAAAAGAGCCATTATTAAAATTTGAGTAGATGTACCTTGCCTGCAAGCCTAAGGATAGATTATTACCAAACTTACGTGCAAAGGCAACATCAAAAGAGAACTCGTTTGGCGTGTAAGTACCCATATCAACCTGGTTCTTGTCTATCAGTTGTATCGATCCCAGGTTGAAATATCTGAAAGAAGCCCCGATCGTATTACGCTCATCCATTTTATAGGCATAGCTTAAATAAGAAAGGCTTACATCAGGCACCAAATGGCGTAGCCAGGGATTGTAGGATACGGATACGTTATGATTATCTTCTAAAAAAGCAAGTTTAGCCGGGTTCCAATAGTTATCATTTGCATCCGGCGACAATGCCACACCGGCATCACCCATTGCACCAGAGCGCGAGTCGGGCGTTACATTAAGGAAAGGAACGGCTGTTGGTATTGCATTGGTGTTGCTACCATTTACACCGGTTGAGCTTTGTGCAGCAACAATTGCAGGCATGCCTAACAATAAATATAACAAGATGCACTTTGGCTTAAGAAAATTCATTGGTGCAATTTAATGTTATTAAACAAATAAGCGATAAATTAAACATGCAATTATGAAAGACAATAGCCTCATCTCGAGTGCTTCAAAAAAATGTAACCGCAAGCAAAATTAACACGTATAAAGGCAACAGTCTATGTGGCTTTTGGCGTCCTTTAGGCTCAGTTTGTTATTTAATTTTTTATAAATTTACCAGCAAATATTTACAATTTGAAGATGAGATTACTTACCAATACTGCTTTAGTGATGTTGGGCTTAGGCTTTATGCTAAGCAGTTGCAGTAAAAAGGAGCAGTCGCAAAAAACCGGCATTACCTATAATGACAGGACAAATGGCGGGTACTTGCGTTTCAGGCAAAACCACCCTTCTCCGGGCCCTGGTCTTGTCCCTATTGAGGGTGGTACATTTGTACTTGGCGGCAGTGCCGATCAGGACATCACCTATGAGTATAACAACATCCGCCGGAGGGTAACTGTGCCTTCTTTTTACATGGATGAGACCGAGGTATCTAACCAGGATTGGCTGGATTACCTGCATTGGATAAATATTACTTTCCCTAACGATAACGAATTGTATTACAACGCCCTGCCAGATACATTGGTATGGCGCAGTCCGTTATCTTACAATGAGCCTTATGTAAGCAATTACCTGCGCCATCCTGCTTTCCAGGATTATCCTGTTGTGGGTGTAACATGGGACCAGGCACAAGAGTATTGCATATGGCGTACCGACCGTACCAACGAGAATATTTTGCGCGAGCGCGGTAACCTGGTAAGCTGGAAAGATAAAGCAAGTAAACAAGGCCAGGGCAACGCTGGAGCCGGTACCGGAGCCGACCAGCCTTTTAACACTGATATTTATTTGAACGGACAATACCGTGGCCAGGGCATAGATGGTAAGAAAATGATAACCGACCTTAACCCTAATGCTAAAGCAAATGGTACAGGCAAAAACGGACGTGCTGTACGCCCTGTGCGCATGGAAGACGGTATTGTGAAACAAGGTTACCGCCTGCCTTCTGAAGCAGAGTGGGAATATGCTGCATTATCTCTTGCAGGCAATACGCAGTTTGAGAACATCAACGATGGTAAGGTTTACCCATGGAATGGCCTTGGCGTGCGCTCACCTAAAAGCAAAACCCGCGGTTTGATCTTAGCTAACTTTAAACGTGGCAGCGGTGATAACGCCGGTGTGGGTGGCGGACTAAATGATAAAGCGGATATTACCGCACCAGTACGGTCTTACGAGCCAAATGATTTTGGTTTATATAACATGGCTGGTAACGTGAACGAGTGGGTTGCTGACACCTACCGCCAAACCTCTTTTGAGGATGTGGACGATTTTAACCCGTTCCGTGGTAATGAATTTACCAACAAACGCCTTGCCGACCCGGCAAAAGGCCTTTATGCAAAAGATAAATACGGCAGGCCGATTAAAGACGCAGCAAAATCTAACAAGAAATTGAAATACAGCGAAATGCTGGCCTTACAACAAGGCGGACAGGCTACAGCAGCTAACCAACAAGCGGGCGCTAATGGCAACGGTGCACAACCTGCTAATGGCGCAACTCCAACCAAAGACCCGCTTGCAGGCAAAGCTTACACTGCAGATAGCCGTGGCTTTAGAGATACCGTGAATACTGCCCTATATGGTACAACCACCATGGTTAACGACCATTCTAAGGTTTACAAGGGCGGATCATGGAACGATATGGCTTATTGGTTAAACCCGGCCGCCCGTCGTTTTAAAGACCAGGACGAATCCAGTGCCGAAATAGGTTTCCGCTGCGCTATGACCATGGTGGGCGCACCGGAGATACACCCTCAAGGCAAGCCACATTTACCGGTTAAAAAGGCAAAACCGTTTAAAGCGAGGTAAAGCACTTTTTAGATATCAAAAGCCGATTCAGAAATGGGATCGGCTTTTTTTATGGATTAAGGTCTGTTAAAATCTGCCTTGATGCGCTCCAGTTGTTTCAAATGATGTTGAAGGTGGATACGAATGAATTTTAACCATTGCCAGGCATTTAACATACCCATACGCGGATGTTTATTGCGCCACTGTGGTTTGGCTGTTTTAAGGGGGGCCACAATACCATCAAGTCGTTTACGTGCTTTTATGATAAGGTTTTTAGCCTCTTCCCTGGATATCTTTTTAACTGTTGCCTCCATCTCTGGCGGGGCTTTCAGTTTAAATGGCGGGAAAGTACCTGAAAGAAGCACATAATGGCCTATTAATGTTGGCCCGGATCTGGTTGGCGCGCACACGTTATGAGTACAGCGTTCCAGCGCAATGCTCGAAGCGAGTGTTGCTTTTAAAATATGGTCATAAACCTCAGCATAGCTCCAACCGCCCTTTGATGGTGTTTCGATAAAGCGATCTTCGTTTATATCTTCAAGCAAGTTGCGGTAGCTGCTCAAAGCTTCATCAATAGCGCGGCGCTCATTAACAAGGTTCATAACATTAAAGTTAACTCTTTTAAATCGTGAATTTGTACTTTAACATCTGCCGGTTTATCCAGGTGAAACGGATTGAAATAAATAGCATCCATACCAACAGCCATCGCTCCACGGATGTCGGCCTCTATACTGTCACCTATCATCACGCTTTCTTCGATTGTAGCGCCTGCTGTTTTAACCGCATGATCAAATATCCGGGGATCGGGTTTGTTAACGCCAACATCCTCAGATATGATCAGGTTTTTGAAATACCCTCCCAAATTGCAACCATCTAATTTTAGTGCCTGCGAGTCTTTAAAACCGTTTGATATTAAATGCAGCGTGTATTTATCCTGCAGATAACGCAGCGTTTCGTGCGCATGCGGGAAAAGATTGGTTTTGGTAGGGCAAAGCTTTACATAAGCATCTTCAAAATTAGCGGGAATCTTATCAGGCGCTAATCCCAACTCTAAAAAGGTGCTCTTAAAACGGGCCTCGCGTAAGGCATCCTTTGTAATTAGCCCCAGGTGATACTGTGCCCAAAGTGTGTGGTTATGGCGAGTATAAGTTTCTATAAAAACCTCGGCAGAATCAACACCAACTTCCTGTAATTCATAAGTGCCATAAAGTTCCTGCAGGGTTTCTTCAGCATTTTTATCAAAATCCCAAATGGTATGGTCAAGATCGAAGAAAATATGGCGGTAAGTTTTCATGGCAATTGTAAAACGGTGTAAAGCTAAACAAGTTTTAAAGCTTATTATCGTTGCATAGTTTTATTAGCCACTATTTACAAACAAACCCGGCAAATACTAACTTACATTATTATGCTACCATTACTCACTGCAAAACAAATTCGGGATGCCGATGCCTTTACTATAGCAAATGAACCAATAAGCTCTGTCGATCTGATGGAGCGGGCCTCTAAGGCATTTGTAGGCTGGTTTGTCAATCATTTTCAGGACAAGCAGCAAAGCATAGCTGTTTATTGCGGTACAGGTAACAACGGCGGAGATGGATTAGCCATTGCCCGTATCCTGGGTGAGCATGGCTTCAAAAATTTGACTGTGAAGGTTATCCGATTTTCTGATAAACCCAGCAATGATTTTAACACCAACCTTGAAAGACTACAAGCTACCCATATTAAAATAACAGAGATCAACAAGGGCGAGACTGATTTTAGCGAGCAAGCCGATATTATTATCGATGCTTTGCTGGGCAGTGGTTTAAATAAGCCGCTGGCGGGTGATTATAAAAATCTGGTAGAACACCTGAATAAGCTTGATACAACCGTTGTTGCCGTTGACGTGCCGACAGGGTTTTACACTGATGCGGAGATACCGAAAGAAGCCACTATTCTGAAAACGGATATAACTATTACCTTTCAACAACCCAAGATCAATTTTCTACTGCCAGAGTCGGGGCCTTACATTGACTGCTGTGAGGTGGTAAAAATTGGTTTGAGTGAAGAGTTTATCAATGCAGTTGATACGCCCTATTATTTGGTGGAGCGAGAGGATATACGGAAGATCTTAAAACCCCGCAAGCGTTTCAGCAATAAAGGAACCTATGGCCATGCCTTCATCATAGCGGGCAAGGATGAAACTATGGGTGCTGCCTTGTTAGCATCTTCGGCTTGTGCACATGCTGGTGCCGGGTTAACAACTGCTTGTATACCTCAAAGTGGCCTAATTGCCCTGAACAGTTCTATGCCAGAAGTAATGGCGCTTATTCGTAAAGACGAAGAATTGCCTGCTATAGCATGGGATAAATTTTCTGCCATAGGCATTGGGCCCGGTTTGGGGAAAAGCACCGATACGTTGCAGTTGTTAAACGACATTATTGAGCATTACAAAAAGCCGGTAGTGATAGATGCAGACGCTTTGAATGTATTGGCAGATAATAAACAATTGCTGAACGAACTGCCAACCGGTAGCATCCTTACCCCTCACATGAAAGAATTTGACCGTTTATTCGGTGAACACCAAAACTGGTGGCAACGTGTACAAAAGGCAAAAGCTAAAGCCGAAGAGCTGACGATTTATATCGCTTTAAAAAACGATTACACCATCATTGCAACGCCGGAAGGGAAATTATACTTTAATTCGACAGGAAACCCGGCTATGGCAACCGGAGGCATGGGCGATGTACTTACAGGGATTATCACAAGCCTTTTAGCGCAACATTACACGCAGGAGCAGGCGTGTTTAGCAGGCATTTACATCCACGGCAAGGCAGGTGATGAATTGGCTTTGCCCAACCGTTCAAAGGTGGTATTGCCCCAACAAGTAGCAAACCATTTGCCATCAACCATGGCAAAGTTAATTGCATAAAAAAAGCGAATGCAAGTATAGACATTCGCTTTTCAAACTATTAACTGATCTTATAAAGAACTACATACTTCTAACTAACTGTATATATGACGCGCTTCGCGGTCATTCGTTACAGTTAACAACGCGAAATATTAGAAAGTTTTATATTAAATATAATATTTAACAAAAATTTAACAAACGAAGGCCGAATTCTGATAGAATTCGGCCTTCGTTTGTTATTATTATAAGTACTTATATATTATTTTAGAACTGACCAATAACTACCATCTGGTTTAACGTAGGGTTAATACTGCCACCTTTGGGTTCAAGTGTTACTGCAAACCCCTGGGCAGAGGCAACATTCTTCATTTCTTTAACAATGGCACTATCAACAGCTGCATTGTCAAATATACCCATATCAACAGGCTTACCTTTAACCAGTGCCCACAACTGGTACTGGTGTTCGGCATCGTGTTTTGGTAACTTCACGGCATTCATGTCAACCATAACCTTTTGGGTTGATGGGTTCCATGCAAGTACCATGGAAGCCGATGGCGTTTTTGGTAATCCTTTAAGCCTTACTATGTGGTAATTAGTATCAAGGTAAAGCTTTAATTGCTCATCCTTTAAATTAACCTGATTTGCAAATTTGGTTTTATCAGCCTGCAGAACCGCCAATTGGGTATTGGATTCCTGCAGCTGGCTGTAAAGGTTCACCAATCCATAAATGCTGATAAGCAATAAAGCAACGGAGGCTGCAAAAGCATACTTGTAAAATTGTGTACGCTTAGGCATGGTTATAACATTGTCATCCTCGTACGCTATCTCATCAGTGTGTTTACGCTGTTTTGTAAATATACTATCGTCGCCGAGGTTAACCAAGGTGCTGTTAACTATTTTGTCTTTAAGATTTTCAGATGGCTCAATGGCATGTTCTTGTGCGTACATTTCCATTGACTTTTCTATTTCGGCAATTTCTGCGTTCACGGCAGGATATTTCAGGGCCATCCGCTCTACTTCAAGCCTTTCGTCCGGGGTAAGGTCCCCCAGAACATAAAGCTCCAGCACTCCTGATTCAATATATGCCTTAACGTCTTCCACTATTCATTAAAATGTTTTCTGAGCTGTTGAATAGCCATTCTCAACCGTGTTTTAATAGTACCCAATGGAATGTCGAGTTCTTCGGCAGCTTCCACATGTGTATACCCTTTAAAATAAACGAGGTCGAGGATAGATTTTTGTTCGGGTTTCAGTGTTTGTACTAAATCCCTTATACCCAACAGTTCAGGATTGTAAACCGTATTCCTTTGTTCGTCAATGAAAGTTACGTTATTTTCAAGCTCTTGGTTTTTGCCCTGGTTTCTAAAATCTTTAGATCTTACTTTATCTATCGATAAATTGCGGGCAATGTTTACCATCCAGGTAAACAAACGACCTTTTTCGGCGCTGTAACCAGAAAAAGAGTTCCAGATCTTCACAAAAGTTTCCTGCAAAATATCTTCGGCAAGCTCCTCATCAATTACAATCCGAACAATAACACCGTACAACGATGCAGAGTACATGTCATACAAAGCCTCAACAGCAATTTTCTCGCGGTTGCGCAGCGCTTGTATCAGTTCTTCTTCTGATAGTGATATTTTACGTTTTGGGCTCAAATCGCAGTAAGATAGAAAGGAAACATCACATATCAAACAAATGTTTTTCTGCATGGTAAGAAGACCTTACCAGCGGGCCGCTTTCTACGTACTTAAATCCTTTTTTCAGGCCCCATTCTTTATAGGATGCAAACTGATCAGGATGTATCCAATCAACTACCGGGTGGTGGTTGCGGGTAGGTTGCAAATATTGCCCAAGGGTAAGAATGTGAACGCCTGCTTCAAGCAGATCATCCATCGCCTCAAGTACGTCTTCTTCCTTTTCGCCAAGACCAAGCATAATGCCTGATTTTGTACGAAGACCAGCTGCAGAGATTCTGCGAAGGGCATCTAAACTACGATCGTATTTTGCCTGTATGCGAACTTCGCGGGTTAAACGGCGAACAGTTTCCAGGTTGTGTGACACTACTTCGGGGCGAACAGCTATAACACGGTCAAGGTTTTCCCATATTCCGCGAAAATCAGGAAGCAGGGTCTCAAGCGTTGTATCCGGGCTTTCGCGGCGAATTGCATTAATTGTTTCTGCCCAAATAATAGAACCGCCATCTTTAAGATCATCACGGTCTACAGAGGTAATTACACAGTGTTTAACCTGCATCAGTTTTACCGAGTTGGCAACGCGCTCAGGTTCGTTAGTATCAACAGCAAGCGGCCTTCCCGTAGCTACGGCACAAAAAGAGCAGGAACGGGTACAAATGTTACCCAATATCATGAAGGTTGCAGTGCCTGCGCCCCAGCACTCGCCCATGTTTGGGCAATTGCCGCTTTCGCAGATGGTGTGAAGTTTATGCTCATCAACCAAACCACGAACGTGCGCATATTCTTTCCCTACCGGAAGTTTTACTCTCAACCAATCCGGCTTACGTTGCGGCGGGTTTGCTGGTACTACTGGCAAATCAATCATGCTACAAAAATAGCGAAAAACGGAGTAGGTGCACCCGCAACGTGAACGAATATTACGCAGAAACGATAATATAGGCTTTATCCAGTTATGTCATTGTGAGGAGCGATAGCGACATGGCGATCTTATAGATTGATGAGCAATGATGCGTGAGGTAATTGTCGCCTATGAGATTGCCGAGCTACGCTCGCAATTGACATTATCGTATAGATGTATAAACAAAAAAAGTCCCCAGGAAAAACCCCGTGGACTTAAAAATATCTTGATTCCTGAATTTAAAATTCTTGCTTCTCTACTACGCCATTACACTCATCGCCTCATCAACGGAGATCGATCCGTGCGATTGGTCAAGGATGCATTCACCATCTTTAATAACCAGCATTTGCGGTGACTCATGATGGACTGAAAAGTCCTGAGCTATTTTGTTAGAAATATCACGATGTTGGATGAGGTCTAGAAAATATACTGGCATATCTGCCGGCAAGCTATCCCAATCCATCTCGAAACGGCGTTTAGCCATCATGCTGATAGAGCAACGGGTGCTATGTTTGAAAATAAGGCTAAAGCCTTGTTTATTCTTAATACCTTCCAGCTGATCAGCCGTTTCCAACTTTGTCCATTCCATAGCGCAAAAATAGTGTTATAATGTTTCTTATAAGTAAAAACAGTGTAAAACTACCTTAATTTTCTGACTGGTTGTGGTTACCGGTGATTAGGGTAAGAACCATAAGCAGGGCAAAGCTTATTTGAACATGAAGCCAAGCCGCCAAGCGTGAGTGCAATAATTGCGATGTAAAAAATCTTTTTCATTTATATTGGTATTTTGTACTACTTTATGTGGTAAGGGTTTTGTTTAAATCAGCCATTTTTATGGCAGTTACGGCCGCTTCATCGCCCTTGTTGCCATGTTTACCACCACTACGGTCAATCGCCTGTTGTTGATTATCAGTGGTTAACACCCCAAATATAACAGGTTTTGAGTATTTTATGGCAACGTTTGTTACTCCATTTGCAACTGCCTCACAAATAAAATCAAAATGTCTGGTTTCTCCTTGTATAACACAGCCAAGCGTGATAACAGCATCAACTTTTTTGTTTTTTAACAGTAGTTCTGCCCCTGTAGTAAGCTCAAAACTGCCCGGAACGGGGTACGAGTATATGTTCGCCGGTTTCGCTCCATATTTTACAAGGCTATCATAAGCGCCTTTATAAAGTGCATGAGTTATTTCTGCATTCCATTCTGCTACAACAATGCCGAAGCTAAAGTTCTCTGCTGATGGTATTTCACTCGCGGTTGAAAAATCGGAAAGGTTTTTTAATTGGGTAGCCATGTTATTTATGCAATTGTGCTAAATATAAATGTTGTAAACAAATAATGCCTGCTTGCGGCAGGCATTATTAATATTATGATCTCAGCGTGAAATTATTTTGCTTCAACGCGGCCAATGTAAGCATCAATGCTTTGAGCTTCGGCGCTTTCAGGATAATCTGATTTTATTTTTTTGTAAGCTTCAGCAGCGGCAGCTTTGTCTTTTTTAGCTTCGTAAACCAAGCCTAACTTTTTAAGATAAAGCGGGCTTAAGAATTTGTTTGAAGCTTTGTCTGCAGCTTTTTTAAAGTAGGTTTCTGCCTTATCGTAATCTTTTAATTCAACGTAGGCATCACCTGTAGCACCAAGTGCCTCTGCAGAAACCATGTTATCATCACCATGGAAATTGCTTAAATTTTCAATAGCCTGGCGGTATTCGCCTTTGTTAAGATATGCGGTACCCAGGTAAAAATAAGCAAGGTTAGCAGTTTTGGTGTTGCTGTAATCAGCAATGATCTTTTTAAAACCAGGATAACCTGCATCGCCGTTAATGGCCTTATCCCATTCCTTGTTAGCCCAAAAATCTTGTGCTACGTGCATTTGGTTCGCCGCTTTACCTTCACGCGGGGCCAGGTAAAGTTTAAGATAAGCCACATAAATAACAATCATTACAACAATTGCTGCTGCAATAAATAACAAGCTTTTTTGGTTTTCCTGAACAAAACTTCCGCCCTTTACAACACGTGCTTTCTCTGCTTCAGTTTTAGTTTTTACCTCCGTTGCTGACATCTGTATTTTAAAATTAAGTTTGCAAAAATACGGTTTTCAAACCTTTTAGCAAATTAAAGTTTTGCCGATTTCAGATGCGCAAATTTCAGGCGTGCAGATATTTGAGATGACGTATGGATGCAATGGCTACGAAAACTTTTCTTCCATCATTTTTTCCAAGGCAAACATCTCATCACGCAGCTTGGCCGCCAGCAGGAAATCCATGTTCTTGGCTGCGGCAACCATGTCTTTACGGGTGTTCTCGATAGATTTTTTCAGATCGGCTTTGGTCATGTACTGCACTATAGGGTCTGCAGCAAGCGTTGCCACTTCCGTCTCTACATATGCCTGTTGCACACCACCTTTAAAGTCCACAACAGAGGTTTGCTCCATTATTTCCGATTTGGTTTTGCCTACCGTTTTAGGGATTATTCCATGTTCTTCGTTATATTTAATTTGCTTTTCGCGGCGGCGATTTGTCTCCTCAATTGTGATCTGCATCGATTCGGTAATAGTATCGGCATACATAATTACCCTTCCGCGATCGTTCCTGGCCGCCCGGCCTATCGTTTGTATCAACGAACGCTCGGAACGTAAAAAACCTTCTTTATCAGCATCTAAAATGGCTACCAAAGACACTTCGGGTAAATCAAGCCCCTCACGCAGAAGATTGATACCAATTAGTACATCAAACTCGCCCAAACGCAGTCCACGCAATATCTCTACACGCTGCAAGGTTTTTACCTCTGAGTGGATGTAACGGCATTTTATGCCTAACCTATCCATGTACTTAGCCAGTTCTTCGGCCATGCGCTTGGTCAGGGTGGTCACCAATACGCGGTCGCCGGCTTTGATAGTTTTATCAACCTCGTCCAGCAGATCATCCACCTGGTTAATTACCGGGCGGATATCAATAACAGGGTCAAGCAATCCGGTAGGGCGTATAACTTGTTCTATTACCACCCCTTCAGATTTTTCCAGTTCAAAATCGCCGGGGGTTGCGCTTACATAAATAGTTTGCGGTGCCAAACGTTCAAACTCCTGAAAGTTTAACGGGCGATTATCCATAGCCGCCGGTAAACGGAAACCATACTCAACCAATGATATCTTCCGAGACCTGTCGCCACCATACATAGCCCTGATCTGTGGCACAGTAACGTGGCTTTCATCGATCACCATCAGGTAATCATCGGGGAAGTAATCCAGCAAGCAGAATGGGCGCATGCCTGGCTGCCTGCCATCAAAAAAACGTGAATAATTTTCTATACCACTACAATACCCTAACTCGCGTATCATCTCCAGGTCGTAATTAACCCTTTCCTCAAGGCGTTTGGCCTCGATGAAACGCTGGTCATCTATAAATTGCTTTTTGCGCACTTCCAGCTCTTCCTGTATAGCCCAAACAGATTGCTGAAAACGATCTCGCGGGGCAACGTAAAGATTTGCCGGATAAACCACCATGTGCGTGGTTTTCTCAATGGTTTTGCCGGTAGTAATATCAAAGCTGCTTAACTCTTCAATATCGTCACCAAAGAAAGAAACGCGGTAAGCGTAATCCAGGTAAGGCGGGAAAATATCTACGGTATCACCTTTAACCCTGAAGGTTCCGCGTTTGAAATCTGCAGTGGTGCGGGCATACAATATCTCAACCAAACGGTGCAAAAACGCATTACGACTTACGCGGGTGCCTACTGCAAATTTAAATACAGAAGCGGCAAAGTCTTCCGGGTTCCCCATACCATAGATGCAGGATATAGATGAGACTACAATAACATCCCTGCGACCACTCATTAATGCTGATGTTGTACGCAGGCGGAGTTTTTCTATTTCCTCATTTATCTGGAGATCTTTCTCTATATAAGTATTAGACGAAGGTATAAACGCCTCCGGCTGATAATAATCATAATAAGATACAAAGTAGTTCACCGCATTCTCCGGAAAGAACTGCTTAAATTCTCCGTAAAGCTGTGCCGCCAAAGTTTTGTTATGGCTTAATATCAGCGTTGGCTTTTGCGTTTGCTCAATTACGTTTGCGATAGTAAAAGTTTTACCTGAGCCCGTAACACCGAGCAGGGTTTGAAACTGATCGCCGTTGTTTACGCCATCAACCAGTTGGCGGATAGCTTCTGGCTGGTCGCCGGAAGGTACATATTGAGAGGTTATTTTAAAATCCATGCGTTAAACAAAAATACGTATAAACGTTTAGTTAATTAATGACCGGCAATATCAGTTAACGATTTTGACCGTGCAATGTTCGACATTGTAGTGCAAAGGAAAGGCGGGTTAGTGACAAGGGTATGTCAAGAGTAAAAAGCCCACGCATTATTTTACTCACCCCGACATCACTACGCTCGTCGACCCTCTCTTCGCTGCGCGAAAAGATGGTGAAGCGAAAAACAAAATCCCTCTTTTCGAAGCAAAGAGGGGCTGGGGTGAGTCCATAAGTTAGCAAAGCTTTCCTGAAATCATTATCTTTAACCATGCCAACAACACAGCCATTCGTTCTTAACAAAACCAATAGTATTGCCAATCAATTTTTAGCAGAGCTTAGGGATGCGAACATTCAACAGGATAAATTCCGCTTTAGACAAAATCAAGAACGATTAGGTGGCATATTAGCTTATGAAATAAGTAAAACACTTGACTACATCGAGCAGGAAGTACAAACCCCTTTAGGCATTGCGCCGGTAAATATGCTGGTAGATGCGCCGGTGATAGGCACCATTATGCGCGCCGGCCTACCTTTTCACCAAGGATTTATCAATTTCTTTGATCGTTCGCCGTCGGCATTTATAACGGCTTTCAGAAAAGTAAAAAAGAGCGGATCGTTCACCATTCAGCTCAATCACATATCCAGCCCTGATCTCACCGGAAAAACGCTGATCTTATGTGATACCATGTTGGCAACCGGGCAAAGTATGGTTATTGTTTGTAAAGAACTGATGGCGCTTTATGATATTAAGCAGTTGCATATCGCCTGCATTATTGCCAGCACAGAAGGTATTGCCCATGTACGCGCTAACCTACCTAAAGCTAAGATTTGCACCTGTGCCGTAGATGATGAAATGACCAGTAAAGCTTACATTGTTCCCGGTTTAGGTGATGCCGGTGACCTGGCGTTTGGGGAGAAGGCGTAAACCTACTTTATCCCCATTTCCTTTTTCAAAAACTTACCTGTAAAACTATCTTTTACTTTGCAAAGGCCTTCGGGGGTGCCGCTGAAAAGGATCTTGCCGCCGCCTGCACCACCTTCGGGACCAACATCTATTACGTGGTCTACTACCTTTATTACATCAAGGTTGTGCTCTATCACCAGTACCGTGTTGCCTTTATCAACCAGTTGCTGCAATACGCCAAGTAACACGTTAATATCCTCAAAGTGCAAACCTGTTGTTGGTTCATCCAAAATGTAAAAAGTGTTACCGGTATCTTTTTTAGAAAGCTCGGTAGCTAATTTTACACGCTGAGCTTCACCGCCTGATAGGGTTGTTGAGGCCTGGCCGAGTGTAATGTACCCTAAACCCACATCATTTAAAGTTTTCACCTTACGGTAGATAGATGGAATGTGTTCAAAAAATGGCGTAGCATCTTCAATGCTCATATCCAGCACATCGCTAATGGATTTGCCGCGGTAACGCACTTCCAAAGTTTCGCGGTTATAACGGCGGCCCTGGCATTCTTCGCATGGAACCTGTACATCCGGCAAAAAGTTCATTTCTATCACTTTCATACCCGCACCCTGGCATGTTTCGCAACGGCCACCCTTTACGTTGAAAGAGAAACGCCCGGGTTTGTAACCCCGTATGCGCGACTCCGGCAGGGCCACAAATAAATTCCTAATATCAGAGAACACACCGGTATAAGTAGCCGGGTTTGAACGCGGCGTACGGCCAATAGGCGTCTGATCTATCTCGATAACTTTATCAATGTTTTCCAGCCCCTCTATCTTATCATAAGGCAGCGGATGTTTCTTAGCACGGAAAAAGTGGTGGTTAAGGATAGGATATAAAGTCTCGATGATCAAACTCGATTTACCCGAGCCCGATACACCTGTTACCCCTATCAATTTACCCAATGGGAAATCAACCGAAACTTTTTTGAGGTTATGCCCGGTTGCTTTTTTTAGGCTTAGGACTTTACCATTCCCTTCCCGGCGTTTTTTTGGGATGGCAATTTCTTTTTTGCCGTTAATGTATGATGTGGTGAGTGTAGTAGCGTTCATTAGTTGAGCGGGCGTGCCTTGTGCAACAACAGTCCCCCCGTGCACACCTGCCGCCGGCCCCATATCAATCACGTGGTCAGCCTCCAGTATCATGTCCTTATCGTGCTCAACCACTAGTACGGTATTACCCAGATCGCGCAGGTTTTTTAAGGCGTTGATCAAACGCTCGTTATCACGCTGATGAAGGCCGATACTTGGCTCGTCCAAAATATACATTACATTCATCAACTGTGAGCCTATCTGCGTAGCCAGCCTGATACGCTGCGCTTCGCCGCCTGATAGCGTTTTGGCTGTACGGTCAAGCGTCAAGTAGCTCAAACCTACATCAAGCAGGAAGCCTATACGAGCGCGGATCTCTTTTAATATTTCTTTGGCAATAACGTTCTGGCGTTCATTAAGGCGATCTTCCAAACCGGTGAACCAGGCATCAAGCGTGGTGATATCCATGCATGCCAGTTCAAAAATATTCTTCTCATCAACCTTAAAATGCAGCGATTCTTTCTTTAAACGGGCGCCATTACAAACCGGGCAAGTACGCAATACACGATAGTTTTCCATATCGTCCATGCCCTCATCGCCGCGGCGTTCCTGTTGCTCTTCCAGCATACGGATGATACCATCAAACGTGATCTGATAGCTTTGAACATTCCACTTATTGTACTCAACGGCAACGGTTATCATATCTGGCGTGCCGTTCAATATGATATCCAATTGGTCGCGTGTTAACTTTTCTATCGGGGTAGATAACGAGAACTCATATTTTTTAGCCAATGATTTTAAAACCTGGAAGATCCACGTTTCGCGGTACTCACCAATAGGTGCCAAACCACCGTTAATGATGCTCAGTTTGGGATTAGGTATAACCGAAGCTTCGTCTACTTCAAAAATATATCCCAAGCCATTACACTTTTCACAAGCACCATAAGGCGAGTTGAATGAAAAGGTATTCGGCTGTGGCTCATCGTAAGAGATGCCCGATACCGGGTCCATTAGGTATTTACTAAAGTAAGCAACGTTATTGTCCTTATCAGCAATACGAATAATTCCCTTAGCAGTTTTTAAGGCTGATTGTACCGAAGTGAACAGTCGTTTGCTATCTGCTTCGCTAACCATCAGTCGGTCCACTACAATATCAATATCATGGATCTTATAACGGTCGAGCTGCATTTTGGGCTCAACGTCCATTATCTGGCCGTCAACATAAACCTTTAGATAACCTTGCTTGCGGATCTGCTCAAACAATTCGCGATAATGTCCTTTACGAGCCTTTACTACTGGCGCCAGGATGTTTACCGGCTGTCCATCAAATTTTTCAGAAATGGTTTTAAGTATCTGATCTTCACTCATGCGCTCCATCTTTTCGCCGGTGGTGTAGCTGTAGGCATCACCTGCGCGGGCAAAAAGCAAACGCATAAAATCGTATATCTCGGTAATGGTACCTACTGTTGAGCGGGGGTTTTTGCTGGTGGTTTTTTGCTCAATAGCAATAACCGGACTAAGGCCTGATACTTTGTCAACGTCCGGGCGCTCCATACCGCCCATAAACTGGCGTGAGTAAGCCGAAAATGTTTCCATATAACGGCGCTGGCCCTCAGCGTAAATGGTATCAAAGGCCAACGATGACTTTCCGCTGCCACTAAGGCCGGTAATTACAACCAGCTTGTTGCGCGGAAAAGAAACATCGATATTTTTTAGATTATGTACCCGGGCACCATAAACCTCAACCTCACTTTGCTCGCCCAGATCTATTATTTTTTCGTTCATATATCTTTAAGGAAACATTGTAAATGCGGCTTAGTTTTAGGCTATAAGCGCATTGCTAAAAATTTTCGCAAATATACGTAAAACTGTCGGGCTTTCATAGGGTTAACCAAGTCACCATCTTCATAATTACATTTACATTAAACGATACATTCAAACGCATCTAACTATGTTAGTTAAATAAATTATAGCTTTACCTTGTTTACATATCCAAGCGATTTATGGCGATAAAACCGGCATAAACGCTGTAAATAAGATTATCAAATAATTAAGTAAAAATCAAGCGTTTGTAAAAAGCTTAAAGGGTTTTCTTATCCCGCAAATTAACTGTATCTTTGCGCAAAATTTATAAGGCGGCATTTCATGCAAAAAATCAGAAATATTGCGATCATCGCACACGTTGACCACGGTAAAACCACTTTGGTTGACAAAATTTTACATAGCTGCGCCATTTTCCGCGACAACCAGGAAACAGGCGAGCTTATCCTTGACAACAACGACCTTGAGCGCGAGCGCGGTATCACTATCGTGTCTAAAAACGTATCGGTACGTTACAAGGATGTGAAGATAAACATTATTGATACCCCGGGCCACGCCGACTTTGGTGGCGAGGTTGAGCGCGTGTTGAAAATGGCAGATGGCGTATTGCTTCTTTGTGATGCTTTTGAAGGCGCCATGCCGCAAACGCGTTTTGTAACGCAAAAAGCATTGGCTTTAGGCCTTAAACCAATAGTGGTTGTAAATAAAGTTGATAAAGAAAACTGCCGCCCCGAAGAGGTTTACGAACAGATATTTGAATTGTTCTTTAACCTTGAAGCTACCGAAGAGCAACTGGATTTCCCGGTTATCTACGGTTCATCAAAACAAGGTTGGATGAGCACCGACTATAAAAAACCAACGCAGGATATTTTCCCATTGATGGATGCTATCCTGGAGAACATCCCTCCGGCTCCTATTGAAGAAGGTACATTGCAAATGCAGATCACGTCATTAGATTATTCATCTTTCGTTGGTCGTATTGCAATTGGCCGTGTTGCTCGTGGTACGGTTAAAGAAAACCAACCGGTATCTTTGGTAAAACGCGACGGTACTATTCAAAAAACACGTATTAAAGAGCTTTATACTTTTGAAGGTTTGGGTAAAGTTAGGGCTACTTCAGTTAGCTCGGGCGATATCTGTGCCGTTGTTGGTATTGATGGTTTTGACATTGGCGATACAATTGCCGATTTTGATAAACCGGAGCAATTAGAGGTTATCAAAATTGATGAGCCTACTATGAACATGCTGTTCACCATCAACACTTCACCATTCTTTGGTAAAGAGGGTAAATTTGTAACATCGCGCCACCTACGCGATCGTTTGTACAAAGAGATGGAGAAAAACCTGGCACTTAAGGTTGTTGAAACCGAGTCGCCGGATTCATACCTGGTGTACGGTCGTGGTATCCTTCACTTGTCGGTACTTATCGAGACCATGCGTCGTGAAGGTTATGAGTTACAGGTAGGCCAGCCACAGGTTATCGTTAAAGAAATTGACGGTGTTAAATGTGAGCCGGTTGAGACCTTGATAGTTGACGTTCCGGGTGATGTTGCCGGTAAGGTAATTGAACTGGTTACACAACGTAAAGGTGACCTATTGGTAATGGAGCCAAAAGGCGACCTACAACACTTGGAGTTTAACATCCCTGCACGTGGTATTATTGGTTTACGTAACAACGTATTAACTGCTACAGGTGGCGAGGCTATTATGGCACACCGCTTTAAAGCATACGAGCCCTGGAAAGGTCAGATTCCTGGTCGTTTGAACGGTGTATTGGTATCTATGGATACAGGTAAAACCACAGCTTTCGCTATCGATAAATTACAGGATCGTGGTCGTTTCCACGTAGATCCGGGTGTTGATGTTTACGAAGGCCAGGTTTTAGGCGAGCACATTCGCGATAACGATTTGGTTATTAACCTAACCAAAGGCAAGCAGTTAACCAACATGCGTGCATCTGGTAGCGATACCAACGTACGTATTGCACCTGCAATTAAATTCTCGTTAGAAGAATCTATGGAGTATATCCAGGCTGATGAATACATTGAGGTAACCCCGCAAAGCATTCGCTTACGTAAGATATACCTTAATGAGAACGAGCGCAAAATAAACGCTAAAAGGTTTGTAAGCCAATAATTAGAGGTTATAGGTTAATCTTTTAACATTAAATAATTTAAAGGCATCCGTTATGGATGCCTTTTTTATTAGGGTTTTAATTCTGAGTCTTAAAATAAAAGAAGAATCAATATCTATATATTAATAAACCTTACATATGAAAAGATTTTTCCTTATCCTACTTTACATTATTCCGGTAATGTTCAGCGGTTGTGTAAAAAATGCTGAGATACAACCGGATGCTATCACATTAAATTACACAGATCTCACTTTACAAGTTGGCAGCGGTAAACAGTTGCTTGCATCTAAGTACGACGCTACACAGATCATCTGGACATCATCAGATAATACGGTTGCTTCTATAGACGAAAAAGGTGTAATAGTAGCTTTGAAAGAAGGCACAACCACCATGACCGCCAAAAGCAAACAACACAACATTACAGCCATTTGCCAGGTTAAGGTTATACCAATGGTTATAGAAGGTAAAGACATCGGCATAGGCGCTGATGGATCTGTATTTATCATTGGTACAGATAGTACATCCGCAGGAAGTGGGTACAGCATTTCGAAATTGGTAAACAATAAACTTACTAAACTCCCTGATTGCGGAGCTGTAAGAGTGGCTGTTACACCTGACGGAACACCTTGGGTGATTAATAAGGATCACAAAGTGCTAAAATATAGCGGAACGGCCTGGATAGAACAGCCGGGTACAGCTACTGACATTGCTATTGGTGCTAACGGTGCCATTTTTGCGATTGGTAATATTGAAACATCCCCAACCGGTGGCAATAATATTATGAGCTGGACCGGCTCAAATTGGGAAAATAAGCCCGACTGTGCCGGTACCAGGATAGCGGTAGCGCCAGACGGTATCCCTTGGGTTGTAAATAAATCAAACATCGTTTACCGTTATGGTGGCACTTATTTGTGGGAGCCTTTCAATAACATATTAGCCTCAGATATTGGTATAGGGGCCAACGGTTCTGTATTTGTTGTTGGAAAACTAACAAGTTCCGCAGCATCAGGTATTTTTAAATTTGATAGCTATTACAGGTGGCAGGACCTTAATTTACCTGGTGGGACAAATATTGCAGTTACCCCCGATGGAAAGGCGTGGTGGTTAGACGCGACCAATGTGTTGCATAAACAGCAGTAGTTAATAAGATATTGATGATAGGAGATAAGTTTTAATCGCGGGACTAAACATTAAATCTAAAATTCAAAAGGTATCGTTTCTAAGGGTACCTTTTTTTGTGAAATCTAATCTCTAATCTCCGTTTAACTAATCTCTAAAATCTAACAACTATCTTTACACCCTGAATGCGCATACCTAATATTCCCGGATTTGATAAAGCTGCTGTAGAAAAGTATTTTAAAAATACCGGTATGGCCTTTATTGGTAGGGTTGGGAGTTTGATTATCACAATGCTTGTTAACATCCAAATAGCAAACTATTTGCATCTGGAGCTTAATGGTATTTTAAACGGCGCAATTACCTACGTTTATTTTTTTCAAGCTATTACATCTTTAGGTCTTGATCAGTATGTTGTCAAGGAACTTCACCAGCATCCTGATAACCGTGATCGGATTTTAGGGACAGCTTTTTCATTAAAGTTTATAGCGGGTTTAACTGCTATACCGCTTATCTTTTTGGCTTATCAGATTTATCCGGCTAAAAGCACACCTTACCTATTTGTTTTCATCCTGTCTTTCACCGGTGTGATACAATCAGCAAATATTATTGATCCATATTTTCAGTCGGAAGTAAAATCAAAATATATTATGCAGGTGCAAGTAATATCATATTTGATATCTGCAGCCATCAAACTAACTCTGATTTATTTTTATCATGCACCTGTTTTGTGGTTCGTTTACGCGTTTTTATTTGATTGGATAATGCTTTCTGCAGGATATTTAATTACTTACCAACGTGACGGCCGTACAATAAGTAGGTGGTCTTTCAAAGGAACACTTGCAAAAAAGCTACTTAAGTTTTCCTGGCCGCTTATCATATCAGGCGTAATGGTATCCATCTACATGCGTATAGATCAAATAATGCTGCAAAATATCCGTAACGCCGCCGAAGCAGGAGCTTATGCCACAGTTGTGAGATTCAGTGAGGCCTGGTATTTTATTCCTTCTGTGATTGTGAGCACGCTATTTCCTGCAATACTGAATGCCAAAAGGGATGATGTTAATCGTTATCGCAAAAGGTTGCAAAATCTTTATGATCTAATGGTCTACATCAGTTTGCCGGCGGCTGTTATCATTAGTTTTGCATCTCCGGTGATCTATAAATTATTTAAACCCGAATATGCCTACGCGGCACCTGTACTTGCTGTGCACATTTGGTCTGGGTTATTTGTGTTTTTGGGTGTGGCCAACGGTCAGCAATTAATTGCCGAAGACTTTGCAAAACTTAGTTTTATCAGAACCGGCTTTGGCGCGATAGTCAACATAGCGCTTAACTTATTACTTATCCCAACTATGGGTATGATGGGTACTGCAATTGCTACATTAATAGCTTATGCTTCATCAACTTTCTTCATCATTTTTATTCCAAAAGTTCACAAGCAGGGTTTAATGATGTTTAAATCATTATTTTTGATTTCACTGTTCCAAAAAATCGCAAAACGTTGAGTACGATTTCATCTCTTATAAAAGTTCTTACAAACCCGTCGCATTTACGTGCGCTATTATCATTCGATAAAAAAGGGTATTTAAATGATATAGGCTGGTTCAAGGCTTTTGACAGCAGATCGCCGGTTGATGCTGAAGGCAATCCTATCCCCTGGGTAACTTACTCTTTTATCGATTTTATAAAAGACCGGCTTAATAAACAGCATACCGTATTTGAATTTGGCTCTGGCAATTCAACTTATTTTTATGCTAAATATACAGGTGCTGTGGTATCTGTTGAACACGATAAAGAATGGTTTGATAAAATTGAGCAATCTGGAAAAAAACCAGTAAATGCTGAACTGATCTATTGTGAATTAGTACGTAATGGTGACTATTGCCGTATGCCTGTTAAGCTTGATAAGAAGTTTGATATTATTATTGTTGACGGGCGCGACCGTGTAAATTGCTGCAAGCAGGGCTTGCCAGCCTTATCTGTTAATGGTGTAATGGTGTTGGATGATTCTGAAAGAGCCGATTACAAAGACGGTGTCGATTTCTTAATTGAGCAGGGATTTAAACATTTAGTATTTAGTGGCATTTCCCCGGGCTTATTTTATAGAAAATCAACATCTATATTTTACAAAACGGATAACTGCCTTGCAATATGAGTTGACCTTATAATTTTACACCCTATTAATCACCTAAACCTTTGTTATCCTTAGCGGCGAACTCGTTAACCTTGTATTTACGCCATCTTTTAAAAATTGGCGTGATTACCTTTTTAGCAATTATATTTTTTGTCGCCCCTGCGTTTGCAGGTAAAGTACGGATGGTCTTTAGCCATGGTTTAAATGATTCTACGGGCAACATTTTAAGACAATTAAAACCTTTTGCAAATTGTTATGATGTAAATTGGGCAACCTGGCCTGCACAAAATAATGTTACCAGCTTAACAGGCAGCGTAATTGATGCCGACGGCACCCCCATAGACATCAACATGGTTGCCAATTATACATTTGGAACCACACCATCTATTTACTCTTTTAATAGCAGGCTTAGCGGTTATCCATCCACCATTCCAAATTCGACTGTCCCAAAAACAGAATGGGCTGCAGGGCCTGGTGGCACAACCACCATGTGTTTCTCCAGAAAGGTGACTAATCCTGTGTTACTATTAGCCTCATTAGGGAGTTCGTTACCTCAAAGTGCGTCGCTTACTTTTTCAACGCCTTACGTGGTTTTGTATGATGGTGGCGGCATGGTTTACGATAGTAATACAAAAATTACTGGAACGGAAGGTTATGCCATAATTATGTTCCCCGGCGATTTTACCTGCGTCACCATTGATTCTAACACACCAGAATATTATACCAATTTAACCTGGGGCATAAGGCCGCAGCCGTTTAATATCAATATAGCAGAAGGTGCAGCAACCTGCGGAAGCACCAAACTAACAGCAAGTGGAGGCGTATCTTACGAATGGAGTGGTGGTGACACACCTAACCAGCCTACGAACACTTTCCATACAAGTGGCACCTATACAGTTACTGTAACCAATGCATCGGGCTGCGTAACGTCGGCATCAAAAGCGGTTACTGTTTACGATGGAGTATCGCTAATTACAGGTTTTACCTTACCACAACAAATTGCCCCCCCTGTTATCAATAATACTGATAAAACAGTAGAAATTACGGTTGCCGACGGTACCGACCTAACGGCGTTAACACCTCAGATAACAACTACACCTGTAACCAATACAGTGCCTGCGGCAAATACAACAAGAGATTTTACCGGTCGGGTTTATTACAAATTGGTTAACCCCTGTTCTGATGTTACTTATGCGGTTGATGTAAAAGTTCAAAATATTGTTACGCCTATAAACGTATGCCCTGGCAACACGGTAACTATGGCGGGCGCCAACGTAACTTTACCGGTAACAAGCTATGCCTGGCAAATACAACAAGGCACCGTTTGGGAGCCTGCCTCCGGTATTACAAACAGTGCTGATTACAACACCAACAGCTCATCAAATTTAAGCGGGGTTGATGTGATAAGAAATTACCGAAGAGCAGTTACTAAATCGGGCTTTACTACTTATGATTCTTATTATAAAGTGGTCATCAGCCCCACAACCGCACAAAATGAGATCTCAGTTGATCAACCTGTTGCATGTGGCAATACCGCCAGAACTTTTTTCTTTCTCGGTAACGTGCCTTCAGGTTATTTCGGATATTCTGCGTACCAATGGCAAACCAGTACAGATGGCATAACCTGGCATAACGAGGCCAACGCTTTTCTCCAAAACTGGACAATAAGCTTAACCCTTACCAAAAAATTAATGATAAGGCGAATAACCAAAACGGGCAACTGCGAAGCTTACAGTAATGTTATCACCCTTGATTATATACCCGGCCCTACGCCAGCCACCGTTGGGCCTCCGGTTACTTTATGCAACGTAAGTACTTATACCTTAACCGGTAATACGCCGGGCTTAGGCGAAACTGGCACATGGTCTGTTACTTCAACTACAGGTTATAACCCTTTCAACGCGTCAAACATACATGACCCTAACGCAGTGATCACCGGAATGCCACTAAACGCTGAATTTGATTTTACCTGGACTATCAGTAAATCCACTTGCGACCAAACCAGCAGTGCTTCGGTACTTATCACTAATGGCATCAGCAGTAAAATAACCGGCTTTGCGGTGACAGGGCAAAATGGGCCGGCAGTAATTGATCAAACAAACCATACTATAACCATATCCGTATCGCCGCAAACAAACCTTACAGGTTTATCACCCAATATCATTATCAACAGCGGCACTCTTAGCCCCGCATCAGGGGTAGCACGTAATTTCACGTCGCCTGTAACTTACTCGCTTAGTAATGCTTGTTCTATAATCTATTACAATGTTGTTATCACCCAATCGGTACCTGAAGAGTTAAATGTTTGCAATGATGCTTTTAATATTTTATTAGTGGGCAACGAGACAAGTGGAGCAATTTATCAATGGGAGAAATATACTAACGGAACCTGGCAATCAGTTGGTAGCCAAGGGGCAAATAGCGACTATATCGCGCCAATATCAAATACATTCCCGGCAATAGTTGTTGAGAATTACAGGCGAAAAACAACTGTTGGCGGCACTATAAATTACCAGCCATATATTAACCTTAATATCTATCCGCAAATAAATAACAACAGCATTAGCACTACCACCAATACAATATGCGCAACAGGTGATAAAGATGTTACTATAACAGGCAGTACACCCGCAGGTGGCAACGGTACTTTCACTTATCAATGGCGCGTAAGCACCGATAATAACAGCTGGCAAATTGTAAACGGTGCTACTGAAAAAGATTTCCAGTTTACTTTTATTAGCCCTGTTAGGCAATATTATTCCAGGGTGGCTATCTCCGGCGATTGCAGGGTAATCAGCAATTCCGTAAAGATAGATTATGTGGGTTATGTCACTCTTACTTCGGTAAGTATTGCACCGGTGTCATGCGGGCAAACAAAGGTTACGTTAATCGCTACGCCACCAAACAGTAACGAAACAGGTACATGGAGCTTAACCGGGCCAGCCGGATACAACCCGTTCAACAGCACAAACATGCACAACCCCGAGGTGACGTTAATCAACGTACCTGTCGATGTGGATATTAAATTTTCGTGGAGTATTGTACAAACCGTTTGCGGCGCATCATCACAAGGCAGTAACTCGGTACATATCAGCAGCAAGCCAATTGTTAGCGCCGGTAACGAGGTTGTGATCGAGATAGGCGAAAAAGCAACCCTCAATGGAAGTGTTAGCCCAAATACAACTTATGTATGGTCGCCTGCAGCGGGTTTAAGCAACACTACTACGCTAAACCCTGTTGCGGCCCCCTTAAACACTACCACATACACACTTACGGCAACAAATGCTGCCGGCTGCCCCGCATGGGCTACTGTAAAAGTTACCGTAAATAATGAGTTGAAGATACCTAACAGCATTACCCCAAATGGCGATGGCGTAAATGATACCTGGGTGATAAAAAATCTCGAGAATTACCCCAAAGCAAACGTGCAGATCTTTACACGGGCTGGCATACTGGTATATTCAGCAAGGGGGGCTTCAAAAAATTGGGACGCTACCTACAATGGTAAAAAACTGCCTGCAGCTGTTTATTATTACGTGATAAGTATGGAGGATAATAAAGCAAAAAAATCGGGCTGGATAACAGTTATTTATTAATATTGCGATATGCAGGTATCCCAACTTAGCGGTAACGTAAAAACTGCTTATGACGAGTTCTACAAAAAGCATGATGAAGAATGGCGTATGCTTGGCGCTAAATATAAGGCGCAGCATATCATCGGAGTTAGCAGTGTCCACAAATTCATCAAAGTGCTTGAGGTTGGTGCCGGTGATGGCAGCATCTTGAAATACTTATCAGATGCCGGTTTTGCGGCCGAATATCACGCAGTAGAAATATCTGAGAGCGGCGTTGCCCACATTGCCAACAGGCAGATCGAAAACCTGGCATCGGTACAGATCTTTGATGGGTACAAACTACCTTTTGAAGATGACTCTTTCGACCTCATCATTCTATCGCATGTTTTGGAGCATGTAGAACACGAACGTTTGTTGCTTAGGGAGATCAAAAGGGTAGCGAAAAACTTTGTTATAGAAGTACCTATTGATTATAAAACCAATGTCGATAAACGCATTAAACATTTTTTGGCCTACGGACATATCAATGTTTATACTCCCACTTCATTACGGTACCTGCTGCAAACAGAAGGCTTTGAAATTAAAGCAGACCTTACATCCATCATAGCCCCTGAGGTTACCCGCTTTAATACTTTCATCAACCAGAAAAAAGCTAAGAACTTTTTGAAAAGTTTTAAGATAGGTGCAGAATTTGCCGTGAAAAACACGCTAATAAAATTAAGTTCGGCCTACAAAGAAAAATTTGCCAATGCCTATACGGTATTATGCAGCAAAACCGATAAGCAGGCTGAGATATTCTAAGTCGATATCATTAATCATTAACTCAATAATTCACTAATTGACATCTCCTGCTCCCATAGCGCTTTTTGTTTATAACCGGCCCGATCATACCAGCGAAACGCTTGCTCATTTGAGAAAAAACGAGCTTGCTTCAGAGAGCGAGTTGTTTATTTATTCGGATGGTGCCAAAACTGCTAAGGATGAACCAGGCGTGTTAGAAGTCCGTAGGATTGCCCGGGAGGTTACAGGCTTTAAAACTATAAAACTTATTGAACGAGAAAGTAACCTGGGGTTGGCAAAGTCTATCATCAGCGGGGTTACTGATCTGGTAAATACCCACGGGCGGGTAATTGTGTTTGAAGACGATCTGGTATCATCGCCATACACTTTAAAGTATTTCAACGATGCCTTGGAACGTTACCAAAACGATGACAAGGTAATGCACATTAGCTCTTATATTTTTCCGCTGGAGAATAGTGAATTGCCGGAGACTTTCTTTTTCCGCGCCGCGTTTAGTTGGGGCTGGGCTACCTGGGATAGCGCCTGGAAAAACTTTGAACCGGATATTGATAAACTCATCCCAAAATTTGATGAGCAAAAGATCAATCAATTCTCCATTGAAGGCACCATGAACTTCTGGAAACAGATGCTTGATTTTAAGGCCGGCAAAAATAATTCCTGGGCTATACGCTGGTACGCATCTGTTTTCTTAAATGGCGGACTTACCCTGAACCCTTCCCGGTCGCTGGTGCATAACATTGGCCACGATGGCAGCGGTACTCACTCCAACATAGAAAATATGTACAGCACACATGTAGCTCAACAACCTGTTTCATATTTCCCGGATCTGATAAAGGAAAATGAAAAGGCATATGATGCAATAAAATACTTCTTAAGTAACAGGAAAGGTTCAATATTACAACGCTTAATACGCAGAGCTAAACAACTGAAAGTTAAATACTTTTCTCGCGGGTAGGTTTATCAACAAGTAAATGGTGTTTTTCTTGATTGTTAGCAAATATTATTCATAAAAATTAGTCTACTTAGTATATAGATATTATATTTGACTTAATTGTTATCTATCTACTCCAACCAATTGTTCTTTATGATAAATAATGAGGTCAGTAAAAACACGAAAAGAGAAAACCATAAGTTTTCTCTTTTTTGTTTCTGAAACATTGGTGTACTTTTTGGTGTTATTCCTATAAATGCTAAACCAATGAAGGAAGATAAAGATACCGCACCGGCAGAACGTGACGGCAAATACGAGTTTGAAATTCACTATTCTGGCCGCGAAGTAAACTGCAAAGTTGAAAAGGAACAAAATAAACTAACCGTACAAATAGACAACAACATCAATGCTGAACTTACCATTCAGGAAGATGGTTGCCTGGTACAAACAGGGGGTAACGAACTTGCCGACTCGGCGATAGATTACATCAAGAAACGTATTTTAGGATAATATTGCTTATCCAATTAAAGAGCACAAATTCTTTTGTGCTCTTTATATTTTCACTCAGTCCTACCGCCTATGACCGTTCAATACCTCAACCAAACTCTTCGCATATTACTGCTTTTTATTCTCACTTTTGTTGTGCTTTACTTTGGCTCGGTTGTATTGGTGCCGCTTACCTTCGGTTTGGTTTTAGCCCTGCTGTTACTGCCGGTTTGCAACTGGCTCCAGAAAAAAGGTTTGGGTAATGGCTTATCTTCTGCTTTAAGTATAGTATCGTTAATTGCTTTAGTAGCAGGGATCGTTACGTTATTGCAATATCAACTCACAGATCTGTTAGACGACCTTTCAAAAATTGAACAACGGATAAATGAGCTTATAGATTCTACTAAAGATTATATACAACAGCATTTTGGTATCTCGCATAAAGAGCAGCAAAAGATAATCAAAGAACAACAAGCAGGTGGCATGGGGCAGGCTGCCGGAATGATCACTACCCTGTTGGGTTCATTTGCAGGTATCCTGGTTGATACCGTGTTGGTGTTGGTTTATACCTTCTTATTCATTTTTTACCGTGCGCATTTTAAAAAATTTGTATTAAGGTTGTTCAAAACTGAAGATAAGCCAACTACAGAAAGGGTATTGGATAACGCCGGCAAAGTGATACAAAGTTACCTGGGTGGTTTGGCCTTAATGATCGTGATGCTATGGATCATGTACGGCATAGGTTTCAGCATTGTCGGTGTTAAGAATGCATTATTCTTTGCCATACTTTGCGGTGTGCTGGAGCTGGTACCTTTTGCTGGTAATATCACAGGCACCTCTATTACGGTATTGATGTCTTTAGCGCAAAGCAGCGATACCAAAATCGTTTTTGGTGTACTGATAGTTTATGGCTGTGTACAGCTATTGCAAACTTATGTGCTTGAACCGCTGATAGTGGGCGACAGGCTCAACATCAACCCGTTGTTCACTATCCTCATCATTGTTGTTGGCGAGGCTGTATGGGGTATACCCGGCATGATACTGGCCGTACCAATGTTAGGCATCTTTAAAATCATCTGCGATAATTTTGAACCTCTGCATGATTATGGTTTCCTGATAGGGCCGCCAAAGGAAAAGAAGGGTGAAGAAGGAAATTTCCTTACCAGGTTGTTCAAGTCAAAAAAATAAACCCTATTTGGCGGCTTTAATGCCCTTAACATTTACCGATATGGTGCTGGCCTGCTTCATCCCGAGTGTTTCACCGGGAATAGTTGTCATAAACATTTTAAGGTAAGTATTCATGATTGCCGTTGACACCTTAATGTAATTAGCCTGTGCATCGTCATCGCCCAAAAAAGGAACGAGCGGTTTGTTATAATGCCAAACTCCTGCTGAGTCAACAGTAGCCTCAAATGAATAATCAAAATCCTGATAGGCCTTATGGATCACTATATCGTAAGTTGGGGTAAGGTAATCGTCATCGGTAGCGTATTTATTATCCAAAAGGCTTGGCTTGGTTTTGCGCTTGGTAACCTGCAGGTTGGGGTTTTTGCTGATTAGTTGTACCGGATTGGCTGCAGCGAAAGCTTTTTTAATGTCAGCATTTGCCTTATTAACCAGTCCACGAACAAACAAAGTATCTTTCTTGCTGGCGGCTTGTAATTGTTTCAGATCCTTTCCGGTCCTTTTTATATATGGCTCCGAATATAGTTTCATCACCACGCGCGATTTATGGATGTCTATCGAATCGCCCTGCGCCTCTAACAAATCAAACACCAGGCTATCCTTACTTATTTTTTTCATTTTAAGGAAGGCATGCGCGATGTTAAAAACAGAATCGGTACCCAGCGCCAGCGGAAAGTTGAAAAACGCATCTTTCTGCGGACTATACAATGCTGCCGAATCATCTGATACGAAGCGTAAGCGCCAGTCTGGTGTCAGGTGGTAACCGTATTCGTTATAGGATAAGCCGTTACTTTTCTGCCTGCGCGATACCTCTATGAAGGTAATGCCCTCCACGCTTTTAAAAGAAGTTATGGGTTTTTCACCGTGTCCCGGCCCTTGCGAGCGGTATTTACAAGCGGTTATGGTTGATATAGATGCGATTAAAAGTATAAGAGCGTTTTTATACGTGACAGACATGCTGCTAAATTATATAATTATATGTATCTAACCCAGAACCTCTTCCAAAACCTCGTGCGAGCGGATGTTACCAAACCCCTCTATGTGCATGGCATAGTATTCCAGCAGTTTATTGATAAGATAACGGCGTTCGTCGTTACTTAGTTTTACGCTATCGATGGTTGTAAAAGTGCTTTGCAGCAAGTGGTAGAAATTTTTGGTGTGCGGCGGTGATAAGTAATTAAGCGTATCAGGCTTATAATTTACAAAAACACCATCCTTCATATCAAAAAAATCGGCGGGTTTACCGTGAGGGTAAAAGCCCAGGTAGCGTGTTAATTGAATCAGAAAGAGCAAGTGAAAGTTGGCCAGTCCGGTGGTTTTATGGTCAAGCAGTTCTATGGCATTAAATACAAAATCAAACAGGTTTTCGTCTGCGCTTTGCTGTTTAATAGCTTTGTAAAGCACCTCGTTAAGGAACATGGCGATGCAGCTTTTGATAACATCATAAGGCACGCCTTGCAAAACGGGGACATTTTTTAACTCTGAGATACGCTGTACGTTGCCGTTGGCCTTGTGATAAACCACCATATCAACCAAATGGAGAGGCTGCAGCATGTTGCGGCTTATTTTAGCTTTTGGCTTTTTAGCGCCATTTACGATGTATGATTGCAGACCAAATTTTTCAGTGAAGATCTGTACAACAACGCTGCTTTCGCTGTAATCAGTAGTTTTAAAAACTATGCCTCTGGTTTTATACAGCATTGATAAGCGTGATGATCTTCGGGATAAAAATAATACAGCCGGTGATAAGTGAGAAAATTGCCACCAGCAAAACTGCCCCGGCGCTTACATCCTTAACGTGACCGGCAAGTTTATTATAGTTTGGTGATACAAGATTTGTAAGCGTTTCTATGGCGGTATTCAGCATTTCGGTAACCAGCATAAGCATGATGCAGAGTATTATCCATTGCCATTCGTTAGCGTTAATATGCAGCCACCAGCCCAAAGCGCTTGCCGCTAAAGCTGCAAAAACATGTATCCTGAAATTTTGTTGCGTAACAAAGGCATACTTAAACCCTTTGAACGCAAAACCAAAACTGCGGATGAGCTTTTTCATTTGGCGCGGCTCTTCTTTAAATTACCAAACAGCATCATTAAAAAGCTAATGCAGCCAGCCAGGCCAAAACCGGCGGTAGCACCCCGTAAAATGTTCATCATGTCGGTATTTTCTTTTGTAGCGAAGAAAACCACTATCCAATAACACACACACGCAACAGCCAACAAGATCACCGTACGCCTTAATTGATTCTTCATTTGTTGCAAATATATTTAATTTGCTCAGCAAAGCATTTCTACGCTATGGATTTACAACTAACCGATAAAGTGGCCATTGTACTGGCCGCCAGCAAGGGATTGGGCAAGGCTATTGCCAGTACGCTATCTGCCGAAGGCGCAAAAGTTATCATTGGCTCCCGCGACGCTGAAGAATTAAACAAAACGGCCCTGGACATACGCAACTTAACCGGCAACGAGGTAACGGCTATCCGGGTTGATGTTGCTGATGCCGAAGGTGTTAATGAGTTTGTAAAGCAAGCTGTTGCCGTTTACGGCCGCATAGATATACTATTAAATAATGCGGGTGGGCCACCGTTTGATAAGTTTGAAAACTTTGATGACGGGCAATGGCAAAAAGCTTTCGACCTTAATTTGCTAAGCATGGCACGTACATCGCGGCTGGTACTCCCATATATGAAACTTACCGGGAGCGGGCGCATCATCAATATCATCAGCGGGTCGGTGAAATCTGTATTGCCAAATTCGATATTATCAACCACGATGAGGATGGGCGTTGTTGGTATGGCGAAACTAATGGCAGACGAGCTTGGGCCTTATAATATCACGGTAAACAACGTAGCGCCGGGTTTTATACTTACCGATCGTATTAAACACACGTTACCTAAGGATGTTGATCCGGAAGAAGCTATAAAGGAGAAAACCAAAAACATTCCCCTGGGCCGTATCGGTAATCCCGAAGAACTGGCTGCATTGGTTACCTTCCTGGCATCAGAGCAAGCCGCCTACATCACCGGACAAACCATACAGATCGATGGCGGCGCAGGAAGAAGTATCTATTAAACCTCTTGCCTTTTGCGCTGCGTTAGAGCCTTTGGCGCTTTTAAAAGCAATACGCCGGTTACAAAACCAGCACCTACGCTGGTCCACCGTTCGGTATTATAGTTAGTTGTTTTGATGCTTATCAGGGTAAGCACCCCTGCCAACACCAGGCCGGTTATAAGCAGTATAATATTTGGCTTCATCGTAATTAATTATTGGTTACACAAGTTAGGCAGAAAAAGTTATTTTTCAATCTAATGGTAATATACTTTTGACATGGCACTGTTTTAAGTTTTGTTATACTTGCAACCGAAATGGAAGCTACTTCACTAAAGAAATATAAAGCCCTTACCAAACTTTCATCAGGAGATTTTGAGGCATTTTTATACGATTGCGATGGTACCCTTGCAGATAATATGGGTGCGCATAAACAGAGTTACATTCGTGTTGCTGCCGATGAAGGCGTAGTTATAGAAGGAGATATTATTGATGAGTTTGCCGGCCTTCCTACCCAAAATGTGATAGGCGAAATAAATAAGCGCTATAACACTAATTTTGATCCGGCAGATTTTGCCGGCCGCAAGCAAAAGATATTTTTTAACGAGTTTATTGAGCATACCCAGCCGATTGATTACGTGGTCAACCACCTTAAGAACCATGCCGGTAAGGTGCGTGTTGGAGTTGTAAGTGGCGGCAGCCGCAGATCTGTTGAGAAAACTTTAAGCGTTTTAGGAATATTAGATATGGTAGAGGTGCTAGTGTGCGCAGGCGAAACACCCAATGGCAAACCTTACCCTGATCCGTTTTTGGCCGCAGCCGAAAAATTGGGCGTAGACCCAAAAAGATGCCTTGTGTTTGAGGATGGCGAACCGGGCGTACAGGCTGCAATTGCCGCCGATATGCAGTGGGTGCGCATCGATAAAATCTGAATTACATCTTCCCGAACATATCTTCGATAGCCTTAGTGCGATATTTAAAAATATCTTTAACCTTTTTGCCTACAAAAACATTGTTGGCTATAGTGCCTACAACGCTGTATGGAATAGCATAATGCAAGATATCAGTCATCTCTACACCGCCCGGAATTTCCTTAAAGTGATGCTGATGGTGCCATAGGGCGTACGGGCCAAAACGCTGTTCATCTACAAAGTACTGCTTATCTGCTACGTGGGTAATTTCGGTCATCCAGCTCATTTTAATGCCCAGCAGCGGCGATATTTTGTATGTGATGATCATACCTGCATACATTTTGGTTTCGGCGGTATAATCTGATGTCACCACAAATTTCATGTCTTCCGGAGTAATCTTTTGAAGGTTAAGCGGCGAAGAAAAGAAATCCCAGGCTTCATCAATACTAATCGGGATGTTCTGTTTAAATTTTAACGCGTATGTTTTCACGTACTCATTAACAGGGCAAACCTAAGATTGTTGGCTATCACTTCTTTATTGCTTAATATTCTGATGATAACTTACAGTCCGTTGGCTTCAGTTGCAATTGGTAAATCCCGGCGGCTCCATTCGCTCCATGAGCCAACGTATAAACGCGGACCGACTATACCTGCGTGTTCCATACCAAGCAGCGTATGGCAGGCCGTAACTCCCGACCCACAATGCACTATCACATCGCCGGGTTTAATGTTGCCAATGGTGTTCTGGTACAAAGTTTTTAAGGCCTGCGCAGTAAGGTATTTTCCTTCGGGAGATAAGCTATTACTGTAAAACAAATTTACCGCGCCGGGTATGTGCCCGGCAACCAGGTCTAAAGGTTCAGTATGGCCAAGATACCGGGCACCTTCGCGCACATCTATAACAACACGGTTATCGTCTTTAGCGGCCTTTTTAACCTCTTCAATATCAACGGTGTTTTTATAACTATCGGCAACAGGGTAAAGGGTGGCTGCAGGCTGGGGCTTATAGTCATCAGTACTTAACTCAACACCCTCGTCTGTAGCTGCTTTTAAACCGCCGTTTATCACCTGCACGTTATCATGCCCTATCGAACGCAGCATCCACCACAGCCTTGCACCACCCATAGCGGCATTTTTATCATCATAAATAATAACGTGCTTATCGGGCGTAAGGCCCCAGCGCTGTAACGTTGCAGCAAAGTCGTGTAGGTTAGGCAGCGGATGGCGGCCGCCATATGCCGCATCTTCAGGATGATCGGCCAGATCATCATCAAGCGAAGCAAAAATTGCGTTTGGTAAATGCCCCTGCAAATAGCGTTCGTGAGCGTCAGCGCCGCCACGCACATCTATCAACACAACAGCAGGATCATATATTTTAGGGTCGGTAATTTCTATTAATGGGGACATGGTTTTTCAGAGATTAGTTAATTGGAGGTGAGAGATCAGGTCTCATTATCGGCGATCAAGCCCCTGCCTGCCTAATTAAAGGCAAGTTAGAAAAACCTCAGCAGAAATGAAACCGCAGCTAACTAATCTCTAATCACAGATTCCTGATCAACTCGTCACTGAACCATCTTATTTGCACAGCATGAGCTTGCGAAGGCTTCGGGTTTAGCTTTAAATACAAAACCCATGCTTAGTATATACCCCATAGCCTCATGCAAGGCCTGGTTGCTTTTAAACATTGGGTTGGTGTTAATATCGGCATGTACCTCAAGTTCCACATCGTAAAGGTCAAGCAGGTCGCAAAGTTTGTAGGCGATATCAATTGATTTTTGTACCTCGTGTAACATACGCTCCTTAATGCTCATTTTTTGCGATGTACGCTCCTGGTGGATGAACATAAAAGCACCACGCTGCTCGCGGATGAACACAATAACGGTAGCAAAATCAGTAATCGCTCCCTTTACCTGCGAATCTGTACCAATACAAACTTTAAGCTTGTTGCCGAGGGATGTTTCGCGCTCAATAGCTGCTTCTACTTCTTCAAGAATAGGTGTTTGGATCACCTCGCCGCTAAATTTTCTCCAGGTCATAAAAATTGGGTTTAGTTAATTTTTAATTCAATGACCAGTTACAAGTCCATAAAAATAAGCGATAACTTATTTTATAAACGTTATGAAGCGATGATTTATTTGTTAACATTTATTTGATTGCTAACATGTTAGCTGGCGCAAAAACACTTTACGCACTAATTACAGTTGACCTTTTCTACATCCTTAGCTCAGATTCTTGTTTTCACTTACAACTACAGGCTATTTTATTTTAGAGCGGGTTGTAACCTTTTACATTTAACACAGTCTTAACGTTATAATAATTTGATTACCCGACTTTTGTAAAAATAAGGAAAGATGAATTTTGAATTTGCTTACTTGTTTGTAATAGGATTACTGGTATTGCTGGGTGCATTCTATTTAAGCCCTTACGAACTAAAGGTTAATGAAGACGAGGAAGAAGAAAGATCTTTCTGAACGTTTGCATTGCCAGCCAATACCAATCAAAAATTATCAGGCCATGCCGGCCTCAATGTTTTAGATGGCAAAGCGCGAAGTTGATATTGTAATTATATCTGATGTACACCTGGGCACCTACGGCTGCCACGCAAAAGAACTCCTCAAATATTTAAAAAGTATTAAGCCAAAAATGCTTATCCTCAATGGGGATATCATTGATATTTGGCAATTCAGTAAGTCATACTGGCCAGAGGCACACATGAAGGTAGTGCGCCGTATCCTCAAATTTGTCACCGAGGGTGTCCCGGTCTATTATCTTACCGGCAACCATGATGAGATGCTGCGTAAATTCACTGATTTTAACCTGGGCACTTTTCAACTACTGGATAAGATCGTCTTAAATATCGATGGCCATAAAGCCTGGATATTCCATGGTGATGTTTTTGACGTTACCATGCAGCACTCAAAGTGGTTGGCTAAATTAGGTGCAATAGGTTATGATACGCTGATACTGATCAACAGCCTTACAAACTGGTTCTTAACTATAATGGGTAAACCCAAAATGAGCTTTTCGCAAAAGGTAAAAGCAAAGTTTAAAGATGCTGTTAAGTTCATCAATCAGTTTGAGCAAACCGCCGCGGACCTGGCTGTGGAAAAATCTTACAGCTATGTTATTTGCGGGCACATTCACCATGCCGAAATGCGCCAAATTAAAGCAACAAACGGCACAGGCGAGGTTACTTACTTAAATAGTGGCGACTGGGTTGAAAGCCTTACTGCTTTGGAGTACAACAACAAAAAGTGGGACATATTTAAATATCAGCCTGATGACTTTAAACAGGAGACTGAAGACGACGACACAACCGACGCGGAAGACCTTGATGCCAAATTAGACGTGCGCAGCCTTTTAGAAAGATTTAAGCAGGAAACGCATTAAGATTTACTAAAGCGATTATATTTGCTGCTCATCTCAACCTCATGAAAATATTGTTCGGTATACAGGGTACAGGCAACGGCCACATAAGCCGTGCCCGCGAGATTGTGCCTTTACTGCAACAATACGGCGAGGTTGACCTATTGGTTAGCGGAACCGAAGCGGAGGTGAGCCTGTCGCAGCCGCTTAAATATAAATTTCACGGCTTTAGCTTTGTTTTCGGCAAAAATGGCGGCGTTGATAATTGGGCCACCTTCAAGATCATGGATTTGAGGCAGCTTTGGAAAGATATGCACAGCTTGCCGCTTAACGATTACGACCTCATCATCAATGATTTTGAGCCCGTTAGTGCATGGGCTTGTCGCTTGCAAAAAGTACCGTCAGTATCATTAAGTCACCAATGCTCGTTTGTATCAGATAAAACGCCCCGGCCAAAAAAATGGAACTATGCCGAGTGGTTGTTCAAATACTATTCCCCTACCACCCACCATATCGGTTTTCACTTTGAGCGGTATGACCATTTTATCCATACCCCGGTTATACGTAGTGATATCCGCAAAATGGAAACATCAGATAAAGGTCACTATGCCGTTTACCTGCCTGCTTATAGCGATAAAACCCTGGTAAAATATCTGAGCCAAACCAGCGATGTTGAGTGGCAGATATTCAGCAAGCGCCAGAAAACCCAATATCGGGAGGGTAATGTTCAAATCTTCCCGGTGAATAACGAGGCGTTTAATGCCAGCCTGGCCAGCTGTACCGGCCTGCTTACAGGCGGCGGTTTTGAAGGGCCTGCAGAAGCACTTTACCTCGGTAAAAAAGTTTTGATGATCCCTATGAGAGGCCAGTACGAACAACAATGCAACGCACTATCCGCATCTAAGCTTGGCGTTGAGGTGATACACACCATCGGGCATGATTTCGTCCCGCGTATCAACAACTGGCTGGCCAATGACAATCGTATTGTTGTTGATTTCCCAGATGAAACGGCGCAGATCGTTGATGAGATGGTGAAGAAATATGCAAGGCAAAGGTAATCGAAAAATTGTCTGGCAGGTTAGCGGATCGGCATTCCTGTTGTTTGGTTTGTACTTTATTTAACTTGGTCTGCTTATTGCCGCAGAAGCTACTTCTTTTGTCTTGAAACAAAAGAAGCAAAAATTCAAGCCAGCAAAGAGGCTTCTTTGCGCACCAGGCCTTTGCCCGGCAAGCGGTCAGAACCACGGGCTGCAAAATCTTGCCGCTACTGCGTTCGCTCGTAGCCCCTACTTCTGGCAAGTATCGCTATGCCCCTGCCAACGCCCAAGGCCGCTATTGTTCTGCCCGCTTTCGCCCGAAGCTTTTTTGCTGACAAGGAGATAAAAAAGAATATAAATATCGTGACGAACCCAACGCAACCGAACCTATGCGGCCTTCGCAAAAGGCGGCAAGCACAGGCATTGCTTTAGCAGAAACTTTAAAGCATTTTGCGAAGGCCGCGAGTTTTCTTTTTGGTACTTTTTCTGTTGCGGAAAAAGAAAAACTACATCCACAAGCTTCGCATACACTGATACCTTTCCTAATGAAACACTGGGATAGATTTAGTTTTGCTCATTAAAGTCAGATAGGATCTGTTTTACACCTATACATTCCCTATACTCTAATATTTTCTGTTAATTTTACCGCGCTGCAGGTAACGCTATGATCAATATTTTTAAGTCCTTTAATCCACTTAATGTTCTTTGGCTGGCTATCCTGGTGTTTATTTTTCGTATCGGCTACATCGCTGAGGCCCCTGATAAACTGCAGTTTATTTCTGTTGAGCCTTTTGCAAGGCTGCTGCTACCCGTTGGTTATGAGTACGCATTTTCCCCTTTTGAAAACGTTTTCATTGCAGGCTTGCTGATATTAAGCCAAGCTGTACTGTTAAATTTCCTGGTTAATAAGTACAACTTACTTGGCAGATCAACTTTTTTGCCATCATTAATGTATGTTACGGTTACGGCATTGTTTCCGCAGTTTTTAATATTGAGTGCACCATTACTATGCAACTTCCTGCTCATATGGATGCTGTTTAAGCTATTCAGTTTTTATAAAGGAGAAGATGCAAAATCTACAGCTTATGATCTGGGAATGATCGTAGCGATTGGTACGGTTATCTATTTACCTTACGTATACCTGTTTTTGGCCATTTGGATAGGCCTTATCATTTTTAAACCATTTAACTGGCGCGAATGGATCTCAGGTGTACTTGGTTATGCTACCGTATTTTTCTTCTTCGCTGTATTTTATTATCTGAATAACCGCTTGGGCAGCTTTTACCAGATATGGGCGCCGCTTGGCACTAAATTTCCAAACAGCATCAACATAAAATATTTAAACTACCTGGTGCTGGTGCCGGTGATTGTTATCATAGGTCTGTTCTTCTTTTATTTCCAGAAAAATTACTACAAAAGCTACGTACAGGTGCGCAAATCTTTTCAGTTGTTACTGGTAATATTTGTAATTGGCGGGTTATCATTTTATGTAAAAAGCCGGTTCAGTTTAACGCATTTCATACTATGTGCAGTGCCTGCGTCTGTGTTTCTGGCATACTATTTTGTAAACGCCAGCCGGAAATGGTTTTATGAAAGCCTTTATTTACTGCTGCTTATCAGCATCATATATTTCCAGTTTAACACTTTTTAACTATTACATTCGTCCAAATTTCAGCGGTTATGTTAGCTTTGTAACATGAAATTTGGTGTAGTAATTTTCCCCGGATCAAACTGTGATGAAGATATCATTCACGTTCTGCAGAACGTAATGGGCCAGCAAGTGGTACGTTTATGGCACAAAGACCATGACCTGCAAGGTGCCGACTTCATTGTTTTACCGGGTGGTTTTTCTTTTGGCGATTACCTTCGTTCCGGCGCTATCGCACGTTTCTCCCCTATTATGCAAGAGGTTATCCAGTTTGCTGCAAAAGGTGGTAAAGTAATGGGCATTTGCAATGGTTTCCAGATATTGGCAGAGGCCGGCCTGGTACCGGGAGCATTGTTGCACAATAAGAACCGCAAGTTTATTTGCCGCAACATTTACATGAGGGCACAAACCCAAAATTCAATGGTTACACGCGGCATCGACCCGCAACGAGCACTCAAAATACCTTTAGCGCATGGCGAAGGAAATTATTTTGCTGACGCTGACGTGTTGAAAAGCATTAATGACAACGATCAGGTGTTGTTCCGCTATTGCGATGAGGCCGGAAACATTACCGACGAAAGCAACCCTAACGGTTCATTAGAGAACATTGCAGGTGTCACCAATAAAGAGCGTAACGTGTTCGGCTTTATGCCACACCCGGAGCGTGCTTCTGAAAGTTTGGTGGGCAACCAGGATGGCTTAGCTATATTTGAGTCGATTTTGTCATTGGCTAACGCTTAATGTTTAACCTGGCCGTTGATATTGGCAACACCTTCACAAAGATCGCTGTTTTTGAAAACGACGATCTGATAAAGGCTAAGCAATATGAACACGTTGATTTAAGTGACATTGACGCTATTATTGCCGGGCGCAGTTTTGCAAATGTTATCATTTCATCAGTAAAACAAACTAAAGATGCATGGCAAAGCATTTTGGCCGATAAGTTTAACATTACAAAGTTTAACAGCCAGATAACTGCCGGCATCAACAATCACTATAAAACACCTCAAACACTTGGTGCCGACAGGTGGGCCGCTGTAATTGGGGCGCATTATTTATATCCTTCGCATAACAACATCATCATAGGCGGCGGCACTTGCATCACTTACGATTTTGTTGATACAGCAGCAAATTATTTTGGCGGCAGTATATCACCAGGCTTAAATATGCGTTATAAAGCGGTTAACTATTATACAGCTGCTTTGCCCCTATTAACTGCGGATGAAAAATTTGATGCAACCTACGGCGAAGACACCGCCTCGGCCATACGGTCAGGCATACAAAATGGAATAAAATATGAGCTGCAAGGCTTCATATCTGAGTATATAAAACAAGGTGCCGGGTACAACATTATACTGCACGGGGGCGACAGTATTTTTTTTGATACTCTATTGAAAAATAGCATCTTTGCCCCCTATGTTAAAATTGAACCGTACCTGGTTCTTAAAGGATTAAACGCAGCGATAAACAAGCATAATGACTAAATATTTAAGGTTATTACCGGCACTATTTTTACTTAGCACAGCAACACTTAGCGTAAAGGCGCAAAGTACAGCCACTACCAGCTCTCCATATTCTCGTTATGGCCTGGGTGATATCAATCCTGCGTTATTACCGCAAAATCTTGCTATGGGTGGTATTGGTGTTGCAACAAACCGTATAAGCGGTTTCAACAACGTTAACATCATCAATCCGGCGTCTTACGCTTATGTAAACCTTACTACCATTGATATAGGTCTTTACGGCAGTTTTAACACGCTCGAAAAAAACGGCTCTCCATCACAAATCAATTCCAACTTTAGGCTGAGCCACGTTGCATTTGCTATACCGGTTACAGCAAATTCTGCTCTTAGCTTTGGCTTAATGCCTTATAGCGAGTTAGGTTACAGCTACAGGTCAGTCGCTTCAAATCTGGGTACAGGTAATGCAGTTGATACCAATGCTGTTAACTATATCTACAACGGCGATGGCGGCCTTACCCGTTTCCACGTTGGTTATGGTTTTAAAATAGGCAAGAATCTTTCAATTGGTGCAAATGCATCTTACATATTTGGTAATCTTAAAGAATCACAATCAACTGAGATACCAAATTTAGCGGGCGTTCATAATTCGCGCATCGAGGAAAGCAACAGTATTAAAGGCTGGAACTATGAGTACGGTTTGCAATACGCTTTCAACTTCTCGGCACGCAGGCACTTAACCTTTGGATACTCGGGCGCGGCCTCTACTAATCTTAACAGCCAGCGCAGTTATATTGTAAGCAGTTATTTCCGCAGTGCAAATGGTGACGAGGGAGTGGCAACTGATACTTCTGTTAACAATCAGCAAGCCGCTGCAAAGATCAGGTTACCTAACATCAACCGCTTTGGCGTTTCTTACCAATATGATGGCAAGTATTTGATCGGAGCTGATTACTCGATGAGCAATTGGTCAAAACTAACCATTGCCGGCGTGAACAGTGGTTTGCAGGATAGCCGTACGCTGAACGTTGGCGGCCAGATTACACCAAATTCAAACTCGTTAAATAATTATTTTGCATCGGTAGATTACCGTTTAGGCTTTATTTACGACCAAACGTACATGAAAATAAACGATACTGATATAAAACGCTATGCCGTTACCGCAGGCCTTGGGCTTCCTTTAAGGGCTAACAATAGCAGTTTTTATAAGATCAACGTGGGTGCTGAAGTTGGCAGACGCGGAACACTCGTTAACGGTTTGATCAGAGAAAACTATGTTAATATCCATCTATCGTTTACACTTAACGATAAGTGGTTCCAGAAATACAGGTTTGATTAATTTAGGGTAATGCCAGGCGGACTAAAAAACTGTTTGCTGTATACACCTGTTGTGATCATTGGCTTATTCATAAGCGCTTGTGAGAACGACCTGAACAAAGTGCGCGCAATTGCAGCTGCTGATGCCACAAAGCCCATACAGCGAACTACGGGTGTTGATATGATCCTGAACGATTCTTCTGTCCTAAAGGCACGCTTACTTACTCCGCTACTTTACGAATACGATACTAAGGACAGCACAGCACATAAGTTTATGCCTAAAGGTGTAAAGGTTTTGCTTTTCAATGGCACCACAAACCCGGAAGGTACGGTAACTGCTGATACCGGTTACTACTACGACGCCAAAGAAATGGCGAAATTTAAACACAACGTAGTTGCGATAAATGACGAGGGTACCAAATATCAATCGGAAGAATTGATCTGGGACCGTAAGACCAATAAAATATACTCCAACAAAAAGGTTTTGATGACTAAGCCTACTGGCGACCAAATGGAGGGTACAAGTTTTGAAAGCATTGGGCTTAAAAATCCGGTCTTCCAAAATGCCACCGCTGTTATCCACGTAAACGGCGAAGAAGCTCAATAAAAAGAGCAAATTATTACGCAAACTTTTGTATCATAAAAGTTTAGTAAAAATTGTATCTTGCGCCTCTTTTAAGAAAAAAATTATATAGAATAGTTGTATGGGTATCATGAGTTACCTGCGAGACAGGATGGGAAAAATTCTCGCATTTGTTATTGGATTGGCGCTTTTAGCCTTTATTGGAAGTGAAGTTGTACACAGCGGCAGTTCTTTTTTTAGAGGTGACGCAACCACTGTTGCCGAAGTAAATGGCGAAAAGATTGACTACAAAGATTTTAGCCAACGTATTGAAGCAAGTACAGATCAGTTTAGGCAGCAATATAATCAGCCGCTAACCCCACAGGTTACCGACTACATTCAAAATACAACCTGGAACCAATTACTTACCGGCATCCTTTTGAAAAAGGAGATCGATAAATTAGGTTTAGTTGTTGGTGAGGCCGAAACCGCATCAATGATAAGCGGCAACAATCCTGACCAGCAGATACAAAGCCAATTTACTGACGAAACCGGCAAATTCGACAAAGGTAAACTTAACCAGTTTCTTTCTTATATCAACTCAGGCAAAGTGCCTGCTGCCGAGTTTGAAAGATGGGGCAACTTTGTTAAAAACGTTATCGATTCTAAAAGACAACAAAAATACGTTGCACTGGTAAGCAATGGCCTGTATGTAAACTCGCTTGAGGCACAAGACGATTACACTGATAAGAACAAGCTGGCTAACTTCAAGTACACTGTACTTGATTATGCTTCCTTACCGGATAGCAAAATTAAGCTTACTGATGACGATTATAGCACTTACTACAATGAGCACAAAGGCCAGTTTAAAAACCCTGAAGAAACCCGCAGCTTTGAGTTCGTAAGCTTTAATGCAGCCCCATCTAAACAAGATAGTGCAGCTATCAAAGATCAGGTAGAGAAATTAGCTGCATCATTCAAATCAGCTCCTAACGATTCATTATTTGTACAGATCAATGCTGAAACAAAAACACCGTTAGTATATGCAAAGAAAGGCCAATTAGACCCAACGCTTGATTCTACGATGTTCAATGCAGCAAAAGGTACCGTTTACGGACCATACCTTGCCGGCGGCAAATATAAAATAGCCAAACTAATTGATACTAAAGTTGGACCGGACTCAGTTAAAGCGCGTCACATCTTACTAAATCCTGCAACTGAAGGCGGTATGGATAAAGCTGTTGCAAAGGCAGATTCGTTGAAAAAATTGATCCAGGGCGGAAAATCATTTGACGAACTGGCTAAGACTTACTCAATCGATAAAAACTCTGCTGTTAAAGGTGGCGACCTTGGCACATTTGGCCGTGGTGCCATGATCCCTGCTTTCGAGGATGCGGCTTTTGATGGCAAAGCCGGAGACCTTAAAGTTGTTAAATCTCAATTTGGTGTGCACCTTTTGCAAATAGAAAGCCAAAAAGGCTCATCTAAAGTAGTTAAAGTTGCTGTTATAGATAAGTCGCTTACGCCAAGCAGCGAAACTCAAAACGCAGCTTACGCAAAAGCGCAGCAATTTTTGGCTACAGTTAACTCAGATAACTTTACTGCGCAAGCTAAAAAAGCAGGATTAGCTGTTAAAACTTCTGACGATGTAACCGGTGTTGCGTCAAGTTTAGCAGGCCTTGATAACGCAAGACCGATAGTTAAATGGGCTTTTGGTGCAGATAAAGGCGCCATTGGTGACCAGGTGTTCGCCGTAGGCGATCAATATGTTGTTACCCGTTTAAGCAATATTAAGCCACAAGGTGTTTTACCTTTAGACGCTATTAAAAAACAAATTGAGCCGGCTGTATTGCTTGATGTTAAAGGCAAACAATTGGCAGAGAAATTCCAGTCTGCATTAAATGGATCAACCAGTATTGACCAGGTTGCTCAAAAAGCAGGCAGCAAAGTAACTCCTGTTCAAAATATCGTATTTGCTAACCCTGTGTTACCAGGTTCATCAGCAGAGTATCTGCTTGTAGGCTCTATCTTCGGTTCGCAGCCAAATAAATTATCAGCGCCAATTAAAGGCCAAAGCGGCGTGTATGTTTACACGGTAGAAAGCTTTGTAAACCCTGCGCCGCTAACTAACACTGTAAGAGAGAAACAACAGCTGAGCCAGGTATTGGCACAGCGCACCCCCGGTTCTTTACTTGATGCCTTAAAAGATAAGGCTAATGTAAAAGATAACAGAGCTAAGTTCTTGTAACATAAAATAAAGTAATTTTACATCCGGCAGCTGCGTTATAGCTCTGCCGGATTTTTTATTTAGAACAGGTACTATCAGATATGGAAATACAGGAAAATATCATCAATAAAGTTGCGCAAAGCGGTTTGGTCACCTTAGATCCTGCGCAATTTTATGTTGCAGGCGAGCGGGTGGTTTATGATATTAAAGAAAATCTGTTCCACGGGCTCATCCTTAGGGAAAAAGATTTCCGTGAGTTTGTGAAGAGCCATGATTGGGCACAATACCAGGATAAGTATGTGGCCGTAACCTGTACTGCAGATGCTATAGTACCTGCCTGGGCTTACATGCTGTTAGCCAACAAAATGGCACCTTACGCAAAAGAAGTTGTATTTGGTGATGCAGATGTTTTAGAAACGGTGCTATTTGTAAAGGCAGTGAAAGACTTGGATGTTGAACAATATCGCGATCAGCGCATTGTAATAAAAGGCTGTGGTGACGTGCCAGTACCTGTGTCGGCGTATGTTGAATTGACGCAGAAATTAACACTCGTTGTTAAAAGCCTGATGTTTGGCGAACCATGTTCAACAGTGCCCATCTACAAGCGCCGGGATTAAACCGTAGCATGCTAACTGCGTCTAAAACGATTAAATGAAGAAATTTATAAGCGCCCTGTTATTAATACTATGCAATACAGCGGGCGCGTGGGCGCAAGAGCAGGTTACCAAAACAAAAGAGGTAGCCTTTAAAGCGGGAGAGCAGATAACCTACAAATTGCGATACGGTTTTTTAAGTGCTGCAGAAACGGTTATTAAGGTTGAAGATAGTCCGCTAAAGTTTGAGGGGCGGCCAGTTTTACATATCAACGCACAAGCCAAAACCCTGGGCACATTTAACTTTTTGTTTAATGTAAGAAACGAGTACCACAGTTATATAGATCCTGCCACCCTACTTCCGTATTATTACTGGGAAAACAGAAAAGAGGCCAAGTACCGCCACACTGATAAAGTAACTTTTGACAGGCAAAAGAATATCATAACTGCCGATAAGGGGCAATTCCCTTTTAAAGGAGATGTGTTCGATTTCCTATCGTGCTACTACTACGCGCGAAACATTGATATAACAGGATTAAAAGTAGGCGATGTTTTAACCCTTAGATATTTCCTGGAGGATGGCATTCACCCACTTACCATCACTTACCTTGGCAAGGAACAGACTAAATGCAACCTTGGCACCTTCAACTGTTTAAAATTTAGCCCTACAATAATTCCCGGGCGTATATTTAAAAAGAACAGTAAGCTATATTTGTGGATCACTGATGATAAGAACCGTATCCCGGTTAAGGCCAACGTTGAGATAGTTGTAGGTAGCTTAACCATGGATCTCACACAGGCAAGCGGCTTAAAATATCCGCTTAATCCTGTAAAAAAATAATATTTTATGATGATAGAAGTTGGCAGCGTGCTGGTGCATGAAGATGTAGTATCAAATAACTTTGTTTGCAACCTAAATAAATGCAAAGGTGCCTGCTGCCTTGAAGGCGATTCTGGTGCCCCACTTAACCATAATGAATTGCAAATACTCAAGGATATTTATCCTAAAGTAAAGCCATACATGACAAGCAAGGGCATTGCTACCATTGAAGCAATAGGTACCCACGTAACTGATTTTGAAGGCGATTACACCACGCCTTGTGTTGATACCAATAAAGAGTGCGCCTACGTTACCTGGGAGAACGGGATTACTAAATGCGCTATTGAGAAAGCTTACGAAGCCGGCGATATTGATTGGCAAAAACCTATTTCCTGCCATTTATATCCCATCCGCATTACGGCATACCCTGAGTTTGATGTTTTAAATTACGACCGCTGGAGTATTTGCAGCCCTGCCTGCACCTTTGGCGATGAGCTGAAGGTACGCGTGCATGAATTTTTAAAGGGGCCGCTTACCCGCAAATACGGCGAAGAATGGTATCGCGAACTGGAAGAAGCCGTAGAACATCTTTAAGCACTACCATCCACTGCTGGTTTTTACAAGCTTTTACAATTAATTTAATAATATTGCACTTTCTAAAGTTTGTAAATGAAAAAAGCTTTGATAACCGGCATAACAGGACAAGATGGTGCCTACTTAGCTGAATTTTTACTAAAAAAAGGATATGAGGTACATGGCGTTAAACGCCGTGCATCATCTTTTAACACAGATAGGATAGACCACCTTTATCATGATCCGCATGAGAACGGTGCACGATTTTTTCTGCATTACGGTGACCTAACTGATTCTATGAACTTAACCAGGCTGATACAGGAAATTCAGCCCGATGAGATATATAATTTGGGTGCGCAAAGCCACGTTAAAGTGAGCTTTGACTCGCCCGAGTATACTGCCAACGCCGATGGCATTGGCGTATTGCGTATATTGGAAGCTATACGTTTATTAGGTTTAACTGATAAAACAAGGCTTTATCAGGCATCAACATCAGAACTTTATGGCTTGGTGCAACACGTGCCGCAGAGCGAGACCACGCCTTTTTACCCGCGATCCCCTTATGCGGTTGCTAAGCTATATGGCTACTGGATAATTGTAAACTATCGCGAGGCGTATAACATGTATGCTTGTAATGGCATCCTGTTCAATCATGAGAGCCCTATACGTGGGGAAACTTTTGTTACCCGCAAGATCACCCGCGCTGTTGCAAAAATAAGTTTGGGCCTGCAGGATTGCATGTATATGGGCAACCTTGATGCCAGGCGCGACTGGGGCCACGCTAAAGATTACATTGTAGCCATGTGGCTGATGTTGCAGCAGGATGAACCGCAGGATTATGTTATTGCAACCGGTATTACCACAACCGTTCGCGATTTTATAAGAATGGCATTTGGCGAATTGGGTATAGAGATTGAATTTAGCGGAAAAGACGAGAATGAGAAAGGCGTTATAATTGATATTGATCAAGATAAAGCAATCTCGCTTGGTCTTAATACCGATGCTCTTAAATTTGGGCAAACCATTGTAAGGGTTGATTCAAAATATTTCCGCCCAACTGAGGTCGACCTGCTTATAGGTGATCCTTCAAACGCTAAAAATGAATTAGGCTGGGAATTAACATATGACCTCCAGGCCTTGGTTACAGATATGGTGCAGTCAGACCTGCATCTCGCCAAAAAAGATGAATACATGAAGAATGGCGGCTTCAAAACTTTAAATTACTTTGAATAGTAAGACTTTTCTATGAAAAAAATATTTATCAGCATCAGCTTGTTGTTGGCTGCGGCCGGGGTAGCACGCGCTCAGGCGGTTTACCAACCTTATTCCTACCAATTCTATCAGAAGTTTGATGCGGATATCTACTCTACTAAAACAAGGATACATTCGGCTGTACAGTCCTATTTTATAACCGATTCATTACTGCGACGCAGATATGATTCTATCATGAATTATGGTACAGGAAAGTATGACAACGTTTTTTTAAGGAAGCTCTTTAATGAGCATCAAATAGATGTAAAAGGCCAAAACTCTACATTTTATGCTGATCTTTTACCTGATTTTGTTATCGGGCGAGATTTTGCCCAAAAACAAAATCTGTGGCAAAGTTCTTTAGGCCTGCAGGTTGGCGGTACCGTAAGTGATAAATTTTTCTATAATGTTACCGGTTATCTTAACCGTGCTGAGGTACCAGACTATATCTCAACATATGTGCGGCAGGTAGGTATAATGCCTGGTATGGCTTACGCAGGCACATTTAACAACAACCATCGAGCTTACGGTTGGGACTACATAACTGCAATTGCATCTTACACGCCTAATAAATACTTAAACATCACCGCCGGGCGCGATAAAACTTTTATAGGTGACGGCTACCGCTCATTGCTTCTGTCTGATTACGCCTCACCCTACCCCTTCCTGAAATTAACTGGAAATTTGGGCAACGTAACTTACATGGCTATGTGGGCACGTTTTGATGACCCGGCAAGTACAAGCGATCAGTTTACCGACCGTGCCAAATGGGGCGTTTTCCATTATTTAGACTGGAATATCAGTAAACGTTTATCTATCGGTTTCTTTGATTCTGTTATTTGGGGTGATGTTGATGACGAGGGGCATAAACACGGGTTTGATTTTAATTATATTAATCCGATCATTTTCCTTCGCCCGGTTGAAGCTGCAAACGGCTCACCTGATAATGCACTTATTGGATTTACTTCAAAATACAAAATTACCGATGGCGTAACAGCCTACGGCCAATTCTCCCTTGATGAATTTCAAGCAAAAGAGTTTTTTCAGAACACCGGAAGTGTGCGTAATAAATTTGGATATCAGTTAGGCTTAAGAGGTGCAAACCTGTTTGGAATTAAAAACCTTAATTACCTGGTAGAACACAATACAGTTAGGCCTTATACTTTTAGCGAAAGAGCATCTATCCTAAATTACTCTGCTAACAGCGAACCATTAGCCCATCCCTGGGGTGCTAATTTCCGTGAAGTACTTGGATTGTTAAATTATTCTTACAAACGCTTCAACCTTATGGGCGAAGTAGATTACGGACGTTATGGGTTAGACGTTGATGGTGACAATTACGGAAAAGATATTTTTCAACCGTATACAAAACCTGTGCATCAGGATAACAACATTATCGGCCAGGGATTAACCACTAACATGATCTACCTGCAAGGCAAGGTAAGCTACATGCTTAATCCAAAATATAATTTACGCCTCGAGCTTGGCGGAATCTATCGTAACGAAAAAAACAGCCAGTTTAACGATAAAACTGGCATGATAACTTTTGGCGTCCGCAGCTCATTCAGGAATATTTATACTGATCTCGCCAGCTACAAAACGCATTGAATTTAACTTTCATAAACAACAAAGGCAGCTAATGGCTGCCTTTGTTGTTTATTGAGCATTTCCTATCAGGCTTCTTTCATCTCTGCCTTAATAGCTCTTAAAAATTCGTTGGCATGTTGCGAACCGATAATGTAGATTAAACCATCCCTGTCTGTAAGGTGTAAGGCATCGTTACCGGCTGCGTAAAAACGAATTGTTCCTTTGGTGTGCAGATTGTAAACCGGGTTGTTAAAAAGGTAACGACTGTAAGTTCCCTTCTCTACTTTAATAATGCTGTTCAGGTCTATCTTAACACGCCGGGTTGACCATAAGCCATCTAAAAGCACACTTTTGTTTTTCACAGTAGTACTAAAGTGCAACAGAAAACCCATGATAATGGATATGATGATAATGACAAAGCCAACAATGGCCAGCAGATCGCCATTACGCTCGCGCTCATCGGTAAAAAAATACGCGGCAAAGCAAAATAGCGCCAGCACCAGCCTGATGGTTATAGGTATCCACTCGCGGCCAAGGTATTGCTTTTCTACAAAAACGGCTTTTTCACTCATATTTTAAACAATTCGAATATAGTAACTTTTTTGGTTGAAGCGCTCACTTTGTATTTGTCGTTTAACCTGTAGCCACCTATCCACATAATATCTCCGTTTCCGTTTATTAATAATGGAACAGTTTTCTTTACATGTAACGGCACTTTTTGCTGGATCAGGAAATCGCTTAGCTTTTGCCTCGTTTTCATCCCCAGGGGATAGAATGTATCACCTTGCTGCCATCTTCTTATTTTAAGCGGATAAATTAATTTATATGCATCGATAGAAACAGCCAGTGGATTATCACGTACTATAATAGGGCTATCATCATGGAGAATATTGATGCGGTAGTTGCCCCATTTTCGTTCATGGTCTGTTTCATTAAAGATAATATCATCAGGCTCCATATCATTCCTCCCAGTTATAATGATATCCTGCCTGTCCACTACAAGGTTGTGTGTGGGGCTTTCAAATCTACGTCCGGAATGCTTGTGCAATGCGGTCAGCAGGTCATCAACCGTACCTTCGGTAAAGTTAAAGCGCTGCAGCAATTTAAAAAGCAGCAATCGTTTTGGTGACAGGTGATTAATCTTTTCTATTGAAATGCTTGTATTATCCCCATGAGAAACCAGCAGTTCGTTGGCCAACAAATTTACCTGGTTATCCAACAGCATCTCCAGTTCCCTAAACGTACGCAGGTTATTTTCAAACGTTGCCTCAAGGTTGGGGTTAAGGTCCTTTAAAACAGGTATAACCTTATGCCTTAATTTATTTCGCGCATACTTTGTTGATGCGTTGGAAGCATCTTCCACATAATTTAAACCTTCGGCCTCTACTATGGTCTGTATCTCATCCCGCGAAAGAAAAAGCAACGGGCGCACAAGATTGCCATTAACCGGCAAAATACCGTGTAAGCCAGCTATGCCTGTACCCCGGGTAAGGTTTAACAATATAGTCTCGATCGTATCGTTTTGATGGTGAGCAAGTGCAACGGCATCAAAACCATGTTGCAGGCGCAATTGTTCAAACCATTGGTAACGCAGATCTCGGGCAGCCATCTGGATAGATACTTTATGCTCGCGAGCATATTGAGCTGTATCAAAGTTGATGGTATGGAACTGAACGCCGAGGTTAATAGCCATTTGTTTGGTAAAATGCTGGTCGGCATCAGCATCAGCACCGCGAAGCATAAAGTTGCAATGGGCTATGGCAAAATTGTAACTTGCTGCTTTGAGCAGGTGCGCCATTAACACGGAATCCATGCCTCCGCTTACTGCTGCGAGCACTTTATCGGCGGGCTTAAAAAGCCTGTTTTGTTCAACAAAATCAATAAAGCGTTTAACCGGCAGCATGGCCAAAATTATTAATTTAATAAGCCCCGCAAAAAACTAATTTTGCAACGTGATAAAATACATCCTTAGCGCTCTACTTTTACTGCTAACCTCAACAGTTTCAGCACAGAAAAAAAAATCTGTTGTTAAGCTGATCTCGTCAAAAAATAGCCAGTTAGTAAAAATTAACGGCAAGGATGTGGTTAAGGTTTTCCAGGGTGTTTTTACGCAGGATTTTTCTACCATGCGATCAGACAGCGGATACTTCTACGCACAGGATAACGCCTTTGATGCATTTGGCAATGTGCATATCACCCAGGGCGATACACTAAACATCTATTCAGATAAACTCAATTACAACGGCAACACCAAAATAGCTATTCTTACAGATAATGTGCGCATGGTTGATAAAGATGCAATACTTACAACCAATTACCTTACTTATAATACGGCAACACGCATAGGAACATATACAGGTGGTGGTAAACTGATAAACAAGGACAATACGCTTACCAGCAAAAACGGCTATTATTTTGCCTACTCGCGCGATTCATATTTCAGGTACAATGTGGTTTTAGTTACACCGGATGCCCTGATAAAGACCGACACGCTGCGGTACAACACTGGCAGCCGCATTGCTTTCTTTTACGGGCCTACCAACATTTACGATACTAAGCAAAAAAAAGATACCCTTTATACGGAGAACGGCACTTACAATACGGCAACGGAGCAAGCTTTTTTTGGTAAGAAGAACCTTTACAAGCAGGATACCAAGACCCTTACCGGCGACAGCTTATTTTATGATAGGGCACAGGGATATGGCAGGGCTATAAAAAACATCGTGTTTAAGGATAAAAAACAAAACATGACGCTTAAAGGCCAACTGGCCGATTACTACCGCGCTACGGAACGTGTTGTTGTTACGCAAGACCCATACGTGATAATTGTAACAGAGCAGAAAGACACTACCCAAACAGATACCACCCCGGTTAAGATAGTCCCAGCAAAAGGATCAAAAGTTTCTTCAAAGGAGCAAACCAATATTATTAAAAACGCAGCCGCCAACGTGCCAAAGAATGGTGTACCGCTTAAATCGCTGCCCATTCCAAATCAAGATTCGGTAAAATCAGATACGGCAGGTATAAAGAACATTGTAAAAAAGGCTGTAACACAGGCAGGCAGCTTGGTAAAGAAGGCAGACCTATTAGCAGTAAAGCCTCCTGCTGGTACAATGTCGGTAAAATCGCTGTCCGGCCAAAAGGCTGCTGATACCACCAAGAACAAGACTATCGTTGCGCCACCTCAAAAAATTAAGCGTGATTCGGTATTTATTTCTGCCGATACGCTTGAATCGCAGATGGTGACCTTTAAGGATTACAAGGCTATGCAGGCCAAACCAGTACGTGATACCACTGCGAAGGCAAAAAAGAAATCTTCCGTCAATAGCAAAACTTTGATCTATCTGCCGCCATGGCAACGCAGAGATACTTCTCTTATAATCCATCGCGATTACTTTGCTGCTATGCTTAAGGCCAGAGCGGATTCGGCAGCAGCTAAAGCTGCAAAAAATAAATCTGTTGCGGCGAGCAAAAACGGTGTTACCAGTGCGAACGGCAAGGTTGCCGCAAAGCAGCCGAAAGCAGGCGGCGATGGTAGCGCACCAAGAGATGATGACGAGGATCTGGATCAGGATCCGCTGTTTTACACACCACCGCTGGCATTAAAAGATACCGCCAGGATACGGATCGTAAAAGCTTATCACAACGCTAAGATGTTCAAGTCTGACCTGCAGGCTAAGTCCGATTCAATGTTCTACAGTTATGCAGATTCTACCTTACGCATGTATGTGAACCCGATACTGTGGGCGCAAAACTCACAGCTATCGGGAGATACCATAATGGTGCAAATGAAAAATAAAAAGATGGATAACCTAACCATGTATCCGTCATCGTTTATAGTCAACATAGAAGAAGGCGATTCCACGCATTTTAACCAGGTTGCGGGCAAGCGCATGAAAGGGTATTTTCTGAATGATAAGCTCGACAGGATGTTTGTGGTAGGCAATGCTGAGAGTATCTATTTTAGCCGTGACAGTTTAAAAAAAGTTGACGGTATGCAGCGATCTGTAAGCAGCCGCATGCGGGTTCATTTTAAGAACAACAAAGCGTCAACCATCGTATTCTTGACAAAGCCGGAACACCGTTATGGGCCGCTGTCGAAATTTACGGAGGAAGACAAGGTATTAAAAGGTTTTATCTGGAAACCGAAGGAACGCCCTGCATCAAAAGAAGCTATCCTTCCATCCTACCGCCGTAAGATGGAAGCGCGTAATCCAACATCAAAAAAACCTGCTGTTGCTAAACTGGGTACTAAGCCAACAGGAACCAGGACATTAGATTCACTACGCAATAAACCACCTTTGAGTGCACCGGCAACTAACACGTCGGGCAAATCAAAAACAACGGTTGGCAAAAGCAACAAACAGACTGTGCCTGCAAATAACACCACCGATAGCGTAAAGGTAAAGGTGCCGGTTAGAATAAACACCGACACTACAAACGTGGTACCTGCGCCAATACAAAACAGGCAGCGTGAAGATAACACCTCACCACTGGCGCCTAAAAACATTAAGAAGGATACGGTAGTTACAAAGCAGCTTTAGTTTTGCTCCTTTAAAAATGCTACCAATTTAGCCACAGCCTGCCCGCGGTGACTAATAGCATTCTTTTCGTCCACGGTCATCTCGGCAAGGGTAATATCGTAACCATCCGGCTCAAATATCGGGTCGTAACCGAAACCTTTGTTGCCGCTAAGTTCCTGCCTGATGGTACCTTCTAAAACGCCTTTAAAAAAATGCTCGTCACCGTTCCATATCAGCGATATAACCGAGCGAAAACGAGCCCTGCGATCTGTTTGGCCGTATAGTTTCTGCAGCACAAGGCTGTTGTTGGCATCATGGTCGCCATGTTTGCCTGCGTAACGTGCAGAATATATACCGGGCCCACCATTTAAAGCATTTATCTCCAATCCACTATCGTCACCAAAACAATTGAGTCCGTAATGCTCAAATATGTAATGGCTCTTAATAGATGCATTTTCGTAGAATGTATGGCCGGTTTCAGCAATATCATCCTGGCAGCCTATTTCATTCAGGGTAACCAGTTTCAGCTTATCACCTACTTTGGCGGCTACTTCTTCAAGTTTATGTTTATTGTTGGTGGCAAAAACTAACTGTTGCATATTAAAGCGATTTCATTTGTTCCCAAAAAGCTTTCTTATTATCGTTACTGCTCATCATTTCATCAAAGCTAAAACTGTACAGTACGTGTATCTTTTTCCCCTGCACGGGTTTATTTAAAGGCAGGTTTCCTATTCCTTGTGGCAAGGCATCTTCCCCCATGATCAACAACCTCGTGGGATTGTAATGGCTCACTAAATCGGAAAGTTTTACCGGAGCGATACTATTTAAATTTTGTATCGCTACATCTTTAAGCGTTAAACCCTTCCTTGCAAGTATGCTTTCCAGTGCAGTTAAGTGCCCGGCAGCTATATATTCTTCATTAGCGTAGTTTACCAAGATCAAAAACTGTTTTTGATTGCTGCCCAAGTACTTAAATCCGGTGTTTTCCGTTTGTTTAATAGTTTGAACCGCGGCAGGGTTTGCGGTGGTTTGTTGTTCTGAAACTTTAGGAGTTTGATTATCCGTGAACTCGCCTAAGCTAACGACATCTGGTGATAACGGTAGTTGCGCTTCCTTATCCTCTGATGTAATATCGCTTACAGCAAGCCTATCCTGCGGCAGCAGAATCAGATCTTCCTGCAATATAAAGCGGTAGGCTTGTGGATACTCAACTCTCATATTTTAACAAATTTTAACCAAAAATACCTATTTGGGTTGAAGCTTTATGAGCATATTCGCACAACGGTTCAATTATACATTAATATTGATAAATTTTACCGAAATTTGCATACTTACGGAGCCACTCTCCCGCTTTTAGTTTATAACATTACATGAGAAAATTAGGACTTTCCCTTTTAAATATACTGTTGATTATCACTGTTGCCAATGCACAGCAAAAACGCACGCTTGATAAAATTGCGGCTGTTGTGGGTAGCAGTATAGTTTTACAATCTGACGTAGAACTACAGTACGCACAATATATTGTTAGCGGCCAGCAGCCAAACCCAAGCATTAAATGCCTTATACTGCAAAACCAGCTTACCCAAAAGCTTTTGGCACAACAGGCGGTTATTGATAGTGTGCAGGTAAAAGATGATGAGGTAGATAACGAGGTAGACAGGCGTATGCGTTCGTTTTTACAACGCGCTGGCGGGCAGGAGCAATTGGAACAGTTCCTGGGCCGTTCTATCATCCAGTACAAAGATGAGATGCGCCCGGATATAAAAGAGTCTTTAGTGGCCCAGCGTATGCGCGCCAAGATCACTGAAAAGGTAAATGTTACGCCTTTAGATGTGAAAAACTATTTTGATAAGATATCTAAAGACAGTATCCCGACTTACAATAAGGAAGTAGAAGTTGGCGAAATCGTTTTCCAACCTAAACTTTCAAAAGAAGAGAAAGAATCGGCACGTAAAAAAATAACTGATCTGCGCGAGCGCGTTAAAAAGGGCGAAGATTTTGCGAACCTCGCCAGGATTTATTCACAAGATGGTTCTGCACAGCAAGGTGGCGATCTTGGTTTCTTTGACCGCCAGCAAATGGCCAAAGAATTCACCGCCAACGCTTTCAGACTTAAAGCAGGTGAGATTTCGCCTGTATTTGAAACAGAATTTGGTTTCCACTTTTTGCAGGTGATAGAACGCCGTGGCGAACAAGTACACGCAAGGCACATCATTATCATTCCTACCATTACCGAAGCAAGTCTTGATCGTGCACATAGTACTGCAGATAGTGTTTACAAATCATTACTTGCCATGAAGAAACTGGATTTCTCAAGTGCTGCAGCATTTTACTCGGATGATAAAGAAACCAAGTATAACGGTGGTATGATGTTGAATGCTGAGAACGTACAGACCCGTACAACTTTTATCCCAACCGATAAGCTTGATCCGCAAATTGCGCTTGTGGTTGATACCATGAAAGTGGGTAGCATTTCAAAACCTCAGCTGTTTACTGATCCTCAAACTAATAAAAAGAGCTACAAGATACTTTACCTTAAATCAGCCGTTAATGCTCATAAAGCTAACATGGAGCAAGACTTTGCCAAGCTGAAAGATGCAGCCATGAACGATAAGCTTAATCGCACTATTGCACAGTGGTTTGAAAAACGCCGTAAAGAAACCTACATCAAAATAGATCCGGGATATCAGAGCTGTGACGTGTTGAAAGGATGGCTGCCTGCAGCATCTGCAAAAACTACGGCAAGCGTGGCTGATGCAACTCCTGCTAAAACCGCCACCACCAACAAATAATATGCAATACCGCTCAGAGGTTGAGGCCGCTGATGCATTGAAAAGTGCTTATCAGGAAATACGTGCCGAAATAAGTAAGGTTATAGTTGGGCAGGATGAGGTGATCAAGTTTGTGCTCATCTCTATCTTCAGCAACGGCCATTGTCTTTTAGTTGGTGTGCCTGGCCTTGCCAAAACCTTACTGGTGCAAACCGTAGCACAGGTATTAGACCTTGATTTTAAACGCATACAATTTACACCCGACCTGATGCCATCTGATATTATCGGATCGGAGATTTTGGGTGAAGACCGCAATTTTAAGTTTATCAAAGGCCCGGTATTTTCTAACATCATCTTGGCTGATGAGATAAACCGTACGCCGCCTAAAACCCAGGCCGCACTGCTTGAGGCCATGCAGGAAAAAGCGGTAACAGCCGCTGGCATTACCCATACTTTAAGTAAGCCATTTTTCGTGTTGGCAACTCAAAACCCCATTGAACAGGAAGGCACTTATCCACTGCCTGAAGCGCAATTAGACCGTTTTATGTTCAACGTTACGCTTGGCTACCCATCATTTAAGGAAGAGCTTGAAGTAGTTAAAAACACCACAGGTACGGTTAAAGCAAGTGTTAACAAAAAGCTTAATGCAGAGCAGATAACTTATTTTCAGCAATTGGTAAGGAACATTCCCGTGAGCGACAATGTGCTGGAATACGCCGTGAAACTGGTTGGTAAAACACGCCCCAACGGCGAGTTGGCCACACCACAAATAAAACGCCTGCTTAACTGGGGCGCAGGCCCGCGGGCGTCACAATTTCTGATACTTGGGGCAAAATGCCATGCTGTTTTAAACGGTAAATACTCTCCTGATATTGAAGATGTACGTGCAGTAGCCAAACCTATCTTAAGCCATCGCATAGTTCGTAGCTACCATGCCGAAGCCGATGGCTTATCTGCAAATGACATCATTGAGCAGCTATTCTAAATCTTAGCGTTTAAATAACGTCAACAAAAAAGTCCTGATAATTTTATCAGGACTTTTTTGTTGACGTTATTTAATTCAACTATTATTCGATAGTTGAGAATATCTCTAATAACAGATTCCAACGATGATTGTCATCAGCTTCCCAAACGCGTACGTAATTGTAGTTATTAACAATGTTGCCTTTTTTAATGCGGGCTGTACCGTAAGAGTAAGACAGATCGTTACTGCTTGAGCGGCCTGTATTAACCGTTGTGGCTGTAATATTAATAGCCTCGTTGGCAACAAATTTTAATATCTTGTCAACACCTGTTACCGGCTCAAAACCAGGAAAATAAAAACGTGCCTCCGGGCTTAAAAACTCTTTGTAACCAGCCAGTGTAGATAATTCTAATGAATGGTTTAAGGTTTGGTCATTTGCGGTAAGTATCTTCTTACCCGCAAACGGGTCTTTACTTGCGGCCTTTTGCTTTGTTAAGTCAGGCTCTTTAAAGTCAACAGTAGCTTCCTGCTCAGGTTCCGGGTGTTGCTCACCTACATTGATAAGCAATTTGAAAACACCGGTTGTAAGGTCTTTACGCCAAACAGAAATGTAATCACCATAGATCTTGTCGTCATCGCTTTTACCATTTTGATAAACATAAGGGCCTGCAGTAACACCAAGGTCGCCATTAGCTGATATGCGTGCAAATTTTGGTGTAGATGTGAGTTTACCCGGTTGCTTATCAATAGCACCATAGAACTCGGATATCTTTACAAGGTTTGGCCTGAACACGATCCCTTCAGGATCAGCAACTGATAAAAAGCCCTCTTTAATGCCTTTACGTGCAACACTCTTATTAAAACTTTCTTCGGCGGCAACAACATCGTTTACAGATACCTTAACTTGCGCAGCAGCGCCAAGAGCAGTTCCGGAAAGTATTAATGCAACCAGTAATGATTTTTTCATGCTTAGATAGTATAGATTTGATAGGGCAAGTTAATATTAATTTAAAACTGATTACATAATATCACCTGTGCCAATTTGTTTTCTTAATTTTTGTTAAATTCTTATCCAGTCGGTTGTGCCTTGTTTGCTATCATTTAACTGAAACCCGATCTGTTTAAGGCCTTCTCTTATTTTATCTGATGTAGCGTAATCTTTATTTGTTTTCGCTTCATTACGCAGCTTTATTATCAGTTGCATTAGTTCATCAGTATCGCCACCTTCAGTGTCTTCTAACTTTAAACCCAGCACATCAAAAAAGAAAGCGTTATAAGTTTTGCGTAACCTGTCAAAAGTTTCTGTACGTATCTCCCCCGAATTACGGGTAGTGGCCGCATACGAGTTGATCCACTTTGATAGATTGTTCAAAGCCTCTAACGTTTTAGGCGAATTAAAATTGTCATTCATGCTGGCATAGCAATCATCACAAAATCCATTGATAGTCTTATCGGTCTCTTCGTCAATATTCCCAATTTTCTGTTGCTGTAATGCCGCAAGTTTTTTAGCTGATTCTGCCAGTTTTTTGTAAAAGATCTCGGCAGCATCAATTGCCTCGTTTGAGAAATCAACTGTACTGCGATAACTGGCCTGCATAAAAAAGAACCGCATCACCATTGGGCTATACCCTTTTCTAAGCAAGGCATGCTCACCGGTAAAAAGCTGGTAAGGTAAAAAACTGTTACCTACTGATTTTGACATTTTTTGCCCGTTCACCGTAAGCATGTTTGTATGTACCCAATAGTGCGCAGGCGTTTTTCCGCAGCAAGCAATGTTTTGCGCAATTTCATTAGTATGATGAGTAGCCATTAAGTCCATACCACCACCGTGAATGTCAAATTGATGGCCCAGGTATTTATTACTCATTGCAGAACATTCCAGGTGCCAGCCCGGGAAACCCATTCCCCATGGCGACGGCCATTGCATCAGGTGCTCGGGTTTCGCTTTTATCCAAAGTGCAAAATCGAGCTTACCGCGTTTTTCATCCTGGCCGCCAAGGGTGCGGGTATTGTTCAGCAGGTCTTCCAGTTTACGGCCATTAAGTTCGCCGTAATCATGGGTCTCGCTATATTTCTCTACATCAAAATAAACAGAACCACCAACTTCATAGGCAAAACCTGCATCCAATATGGTTTTTACCAATTCAATCTGCTCAATAATATGGCCGGTTGCGGTGGGCTCAATGCTTGGCGGCAGGGTATTAAATATCTCCATTACTTTATGAAAATCTACAGTGTATTTCTGTACGATCTCCATTGGCTCCAGTTGTTCTAATTTGGCTTTTTTGGATACTTTGTCTTCGCCTTCATCGCTATCGCCTTCCAGGTGACCAGCATCAGTTATATTGCGTACATAACGCACCTTATAGCCCAGGTGCAATAAATAACGGTAGATAAGATCGAAAGAAATAAATGTGCGACAGTTGCCCAAATGCACATCGCTATATACAGTAGGCCCGCAAACATACATGCCAACGTGGCCTGGATTAAGCGGGATAAATTCCTCTTTGGTACGTGTTAACGAGTTGTAAACAAACAGTTTTTGTTCCGTCATGAGGGCAAACTTACAATTTTACGCGCTGAGTTTATTTGGCTGTTTTTATTTTAGTGAAACAACGGTGCTTAAAGGATAATGGTCTGACAATTTCTTCTCGATGATCTTATATTCGGCCACTGAAAATTGCGGGCTAACCATCACATAATCTATCTGATAGTTGGGGAACGCACCGTTATAAGTACGGCCCAATCCTGCACCTTTTTCCCTGAATGCGTTTTTTAATCCTTTCGCCATTTGGTTTACCGCAAATGAAGATGGAGTGTCATTAAAGTCGCCGGAAATGATGTATGGATAAGGACATTGTTTAGCGTGGTTCTTAATGATAAAAACATGATCGGCCCGTTTTTGGAACGCAAGCTTTAATTTATAGCCCACCCTTTTTGTAGCGCCAATGTCTGTTTTGCCTTTTGATGACAACTTATCAAGATACTGATAATCCTGGGGCTCAAATTTGATAGACTGCAAGTGAACGCTGTACATCCTGAATATTGTGCTATCTTTCTGTATATCTACATAAATACATTGGTTTCCACTGTTCTTCTCAGACAGTTGTACTAAACCATAAGCCTTAATTGGAAATTTAGAGAAAATGGCCAAGCCGATAGATTCACTTTGGCTGGTCATGGTAGGCTCAAAATAATAATACTGGGCCCGCATCACCTGCTTTAAAGAGTCTATCATATTATAAATACCTTTCTTTTTGGTAAAAAACTCCTGCATGCCTATCACATCAGGCTGTTGCTCGCCAATCAGATTGAGTATCTCATGCTTTGTTGAAACATCGTTTTTGGCGCCAAAACGTTTAAAATCATGCACATTGTAGGTCATGATCCTAAGCTGGTGCTGCGGAGGCGTGCTGCTTTCGCCTGCGGGCAGGCGTATACCTACATTATTGGCAAGCACATTCCAGCCAACGAGGATACTTATTACAGAAATAAGAACAAACCATCTTCTTCTTAATAACCAATACCCTATCATTATCAGGTTACCAACCAATAACGGCGGGTAAGCAAGCCCAAAGAAAGCTATTGGCCAAAACTTACGCGGATCTGTTACCGGTGCCAGGTAGCTTATCAACAAAGCCAGGCAAAGCAGGTAATTTATCCAAAGAAATAGTTTATCAATAAAAGGAAGGTTCCTGTCTCTAAACTTCATTTGTTAATGCTTGCTTAAGCTATCAAGGCTTTCCTTTTCCTGTTTGCTTAAACTATCGTAACCTGTAGCTGATATCTTATCTAAGATCCTGTCTATCTCATCCTGATGTGGTACGCCGGCAACAGCTTTTTTTGCTGAAAAATTGGTGCTTACCACTTTAAGTTTAGGCTTAGGTGCAAACAGTTTGGTGATTCCCCCTACCCAATCATTACCACGTTGCAACTGCTTAATATAAATGAAACCCATAAGCGCGCCACCAAGGTGAGCAATTTCTCCACCTGCGTTGGCACCTGCTATGCCTATAAAATCTATCACAATGTAAAATATAGCCAGCCATTTTAATTTAACCGGACCGATCAAAAACAGTTGGATGGTATAATTGGGCAACAGCGTAGCGGTGGCAATGATTATAGCCATAACGCTGGCTGATGCCCCAACTACAGTGGCGTTAGCCGCAGCGTCTATCCTGGTAAATCCGGGTATCAGGTTATACGCAGCTACAAACAGTAAACCGCCTGCGAGGCCGCCGAAGATATATAATCCGATAGTGCGTTTATTACCCAGGTATTCTTCAAATATCTGCCCCATCCAATACAGCCAAAGCATGTTAAACAGGATGTGAAAAAAACCCGCATGCATAAACATGTAGGTGAAAGGCGTCCAAAAGCGGTGAGCGAGTTTGGGTAATGAGGCAGGTAACAGCAAGTACTCATTGGTGTAGTACATTATCGTATCATCGCCCATGTTATTGGCAAGTTTCCAGATCACCGAGACAATGTTAACCGCCAGAAAAAGTATAACGTTTACGCCAATTAGCAGGCTTAACCTGCTATGCGATTTCAACATTTTATATTGGATGTCCTGCCAAAGCGTACTCATAACCTACTCCACTATTATATACAATTAAACCATTATCAATAGAAATTGTTGGGGCGCTTTATATTCCATAACTTAATTAGCAGGAAGCCAAACAAAGCCCCGCCCAGATGTGCAAAGTGGGCTACATTATCGCCTGCAAACCTGCCTATACCAGAGAACAGCTCTATAGCCACATAACCGATAACTACGTATTTGGCTTTTATAGGGATCGGTATAAAGATGATCATCATCTCCAGGTTTGGGTAAAGCATTGCAAAAGCCACCAATACACCAAATATAGAACCCGATGCACCAACCATTGGCATATTCACCAGCGTGTATAATTTTTGGGCGGCTTCCTGACCGCCTCCGTACTGAAAGTAAGATGCTTCTACACCTGCATTTGGTACAGAGAACGAGCCTGTGATAGCATGTATCTGTATAGCCTGTACAGCCATGTACAATACGTAGCCGCCCAGGCCGGTGATGAAATAGTAATTGAAAAATCTTTTAGAACCTAAAGCATATTCAAGCAATGGCCCAAAAGAGAACAAGGCAAACATATTGAAAAAGATGTGTGATAACCCGCCATGCATAAACATGTAGGTTATGGGCTGCCAGGGTTTAAAAGAAGGCGAAGCGGGATAATACGCAGCGAATAAAGCCTCCATATCAATCACTTTTGCTAAAGCATATGTTGCTATAAAAAAGATGATATTTATAATGATGAGGTTTTTTACAACCGGCGTTAAATTGGCAAATGGTGATTGCATCCTTTTCTATTATTGTAATTATGGTTTAAGCATTGCTGCTATTTTTCAAATCGTTCGGCAAGTTCTACAAGTGTTACCGTGCTGATAACCGGTTTGCCATTTAGGGCAAGGTTTGGCATCTGGCAGGCAAAAAGCTGATCTACCAGTTGGTTCATCTCTTCCATTGATAGCTTTGTGCCGGCTTTCATGGCGCCATTACGGGCAAGCGAACGTGCCAGGTTATCACGCTTATCTAACTTTAGGATGGCCAGGTTGTTTTTAAAACCTTCCAATAACTGCTCAAGCAATTCGTGTTCGTTAGCATTGGTAAGGTCGGCAGGAATCCCCTCAACTACAACGGTGTTACGGCCAAACTCGCGTATATCAAAACCCAAAGCGCGTATATCAGGTAACAGTTCTTTCAATAACTCAAAATCGGCGCTGTTTAGTGTAACCGACTGCGGGAATAAACTTTGCTGGCTAACACCCGAGTGGTTTTGCAATTGCTGTAAAAAACGCTCGTATAAGATACGTTCATGCGCTGCCTGCTGACTTATCAGCATAAACCCTGATTTTATCTGCGAAAGTATATACCTGTTATGCACCTGGAAGAATTGCTTTTCGCTGTTTTTAGTTACATCCTGCTCATTAACTGCCATGGTAGCCGTTTCCTGATGTAATTCATACTGTTGCGTTTCTTCCTTTTTGGCTATTTCGTAAAGCGTATCCCAGTTACGCGGGATGGCTGTACGGTGATCACTTACGCCGGTACTTCTATAAGACGCAGGTTCGCGCTCGTTCGTTTTCTTCTCTGTAGCAAAAGGATTAAAATCCGGATTAAAAGCAATGCTCGGCTGCACAATCTCCTCAAAAGGTTTTGGGGTGATAAGGTGACCGATGCTATTCTCCTGGTCAAAATCAAGCGTTGGTGTAATATTATATTTTCCTAACGAACGCTTTACCGCAGAGCGAATAATTGCATAAATAGATTTCTCATCATGGTACTTGATCTCCGTTTTTGTAGGATGCACATTGATATCGATCTTGGCCGGATCAATGTCAATAAATAATACATACAGCGGATAAGTATCATCAGGCAATAATTCCTGGAAAGCTATCAGTACCGCATGGTTAAGGTAATTATCCTTTATAAACCGGTTGTTTACGAAAAAGAACTGTTCGCCTCGGGTTTTACGCGCAAATTCGGGTTTGCCAACAAAGCCATGCAGTTTGATGATGGTCGTATCCTCCTCAACCGGCACTAATCGCTGGTTATAGTTATTACCAAACAAGTGTACAATGCGCTGCTTAAGCGATGCCGCGGGCAAATGGTACACTTCCTGCCCGTCGTGGTGCAGGGTTAAAAATATCTGCGGATTAGCCAACGCCACACGCTGAAACTCATCAATGATATGACGCATCTCCACTGGGTTACTTTTTAAAAAGTTACGGCGGGCAGGGGTGTTGTAAAATAGGTTTTTAACCGAAATGGAGGTGCCCGTAGGCGCTGAGCAAGCTTCCTGACTGATCACTTCCGACCCTTCTATAAGGATACATGTTCCTAACTCATCTTCATGGCGGCGGGTCTTCAATTCAACCTGTGCAATAGCCGCGATAGATGCCATTGCCTCTCCCCTGAAACCCATGGTACGGATGGCAAAAAGGTCTTCAGCCTTGCGGATCTTCGATGTGGCATGGCGCTCAAAGCACATACGCGCATCAGTTAGGCTCATGCCGCAGCCATTATCAATTACCTGCATCAGGGCCTTACCTGCATCTTTTAAGATCAGCTGAATTTTATCGGCACCGGCATCTATAGCGTTCTCTATCAATTCTTTTACTGCCGATGCTGGTCGTTGCACCACCTCACCTGCGGCTATCTGGTTGGCAACGGCATCCGGTAAAAGCTGAATTATATCTGGCATTAAAAAATCTTCCCTTCTCTGTTCGGCCTCTCCCTGCCCTCTCCAAAGGAAAGGGTTAAAAAGGTATAGCCCGTCTCCTTTGGAGAGGGGTTTGGGGCGAGGCTTTCTTTAACCACCTTTTCAGGTGCTAAATTAATTATTTGATTGCATAACTTTACGGTTACATAGTTGTATATACTATTTGTGTTGACAATATTTACATCCGCCTGTTTATCAATATGAAGAAACCTCTCCTCGCAATACTATTGCTTGCAGCCGCTTGCAAACCCAAAAAGGAATATAACGCCGACCTGCTCATCAAAAATGCTGTTGTTTACACCGTCGATAGTACTTTTTCTACTGCAAATGCATTTGTAGTGAGCAATGGCAAGATACAGGCAGTTGGTAACATAGACTCGCTTGAAGATAAATACGTGGCACGCGAGGTGATAGATGCGCAGGGCAAAGCGGTTTATCCGGGGTTTATTGATGCTCACGCACATTTTATGGAGTATGGGCTGGGCTTGCAATACGCAAATTTAGTAGGTCTTAAAAGCTGGCAGGCCACATTGGATACCGTTAAAAATTATGCTACCCATAGAACAGAAGGCTGGATAGTTGGATGGGGCTGGGACCAAAACACCTGGGCAAACAAAGCATTCCCTAACAAGGCAAAGCTAGATTCGCTATTCCCTGTACGCCCGGTTATTTTGAATCGAGTTGACGGCCATGCAGCTATTGCAAACCAGGCGGCGTTGAATATAGCGGGTGTTAAGCCCGGACAAAAAATTATAGGTGGCTCCATTGAAACCATCAATGGCAAGCTAACAGGCATTTTGGTGGATAACGCCGTTGGTATTGTTACCCGCAAAATACCTACCCCAACCGAGCCGATGATACAGGCTGCCCTGCTGGATGCTCAAAAGAACTGCTTTGCTGTAGGCTTAACCACTGTTGATGATTGCGGAGTTCCTTACCAGCTTATAAATGTAATTGCGCAACTTCAGCACAAAGGCGACCTTAAGATGCGCCTGTACCTGATGCTGGCAGATCAACCAGAAAATTATGACTACCTGTTTAAACGTGGCGCCTATAAAACACCAGGTTTAAATGTACGCGCCTTTAAGGTTTATGCCGATGGCGCTTTGGGTTCGCGTGGGGCCTGTTTGCTGAAACCATATACCGACCAACCTAAATGGAACGGATTTTTGTTGAGCCAAAAAACACATTTTGAAGAGGTTGCTAAAAAAATTGCCGAACATGGTTTCCAGATGGCAACGCACGCCATTGGGGACTCTGCCAACAGAATGATCTTAAAGATATATGCAGAGAACCTGAAAGGTAAGAATGATAAACGCTGGAGAATTGAGCATGCGCAGATCATCTCACCAGAGGACATAAAACTGTTTGGCGATAACAACATTATACCGTCTGTACAGCCTACACACGCTACATCAGACATGGCATGGGCAGTTAAACGCCTCGGTGCTGATCGGCTTAAAACGGCTTATGCCTACAAAAATCTGCTTAAGCAAAATGGATGGATTCCCTTGGGTACCGATTTCCCGGTTGAAAATATAAATCCTATGTACACGTTTTATGCTGCAGTTGAACGAAAGGATCTAAAGGGCCAGCCGGATGGGGGATTTCAAATGGAGAATGCCCTTAACCGCAAGGAAGCCCTGCGCGGCATGACCATATGGGCAGCCAAAGCAAATTTTGAAGAGAAGGAAAAGGGCAGTATTGAGCCGGGCAAATTTGCCGACTTCGTTATCCTCGACCAGGATATCATGAAAGCCAGGGGCAGCGAGTTGCCAAAAATTAAAGTGTTAAAAACGTTTGTAAATGGTGTTAAGGTTTATGAGAAAAAATAAGCGCGGTTTATACTTAACTGCACTGTTCGGGTTAATTTTAGTTCATTCGGCTTGTGCGCAGCCACAGCCATTTACCGGAAAAGCATATGTAAATGAACAGCGGTCTGCAGAGCAGGCCACCGTATTGCTTAACAACGAAAAGAATATTATTCCACTACGTAACCTGGATAACAACAGGATAGCGAGCATCCATTTCTCTACAGCTTATGCCGTTGGCTTTGACAGCCTTTTAAACAAGTATGCCAAAGTTGATGTGATAAATGGAACCGATTACATGGGTGCCAAACCGCTTGATATGCTGGTACAGGACACCAAGTTTTATCAAACGCTTATCCTCCAACTTACCGACGCTGAATTGAGTAATCCGCAGATCATCCAGTTCATCAAAAATAATCAGAAAATGAAGGATGTGGTGATATCATTCATTGGTAACAGCGCTTCACTTGTTCAACTGAATGATATTACAGCTCCTGTTATCTGGTCGGCAAGGGTATCACCTGTTTCGGCTTTATTTAGCGCACAGGCCATATTTGGCGGTGTTTCGATAACGCAAAGGCTCACTAAAAGCTATTCGCCTAAATATGCTGCTAATACGGGCTTTATTACTTCAAAAGTTCGTTTGCAATACACTGTACCGGAAGATGCCGGTATTAATGCCGATAACCTGAACAGCGCCATAGATGCCATCGCCCGCGAGGCCATTGCGCAGCGTGCTACGCCAGGCTGTGTAGTATTAGTGGCCAAGGATGGAAAGGTGATCTTCAATAAAGCATATGGCTACCACATGTATGACAATGGTATACAGGATAAGATAACTGATATATTCGATGTTGCATCCATGACTAAAATATCGGCTACCACGATGGAGGCCATGCAATTGTACGATCAGGGTAAACTAAACCTCGACTCAACCATCGGCAGTTATATGCCTATAGCCCGCAACACTAATAAAAAAACTTTATCTGTCCGCGAAATATTAGAACACCAGGCAGGCCTTATACCGGATATTAAAACCTTTGAAGTTGTAAAACCTACTGACCATACCGTTGACTCATCTGCAGCTTTCCCAACTAAAGTAAACGAGGGTTATTACCTGCGAAGAAATTATTTCGAGGATGTGATGCTGCCGGCAATGTTAACCTCGCCGGTAAAAACCCGCGGCCAATATGTGTACAGTGATGTAGGTTTGATATTCGCGCAGCAAATAGTTGAAACTATTACATCAACCCCGCTTAACCTTTACGTACAAAAGAAATTTTATGATCCGCTTGGCATGCAAACCGCTGGTTTTTTGCCGCTAATGCGTTTCCCGGCTGTACGAATTGCGCCAACAGAAGATGACAGGAAAGACCGTAAAGCACTGCTTGACGGCTACGTACATGACCCAACTGCAGCTTTAATGGGCGGCGTTGCCGGGCACGCAGGCCTATTTGCCAGCGCAAACGATATAGCCATCCTTTATCAGATGATGCTTAACCGCGGCACCTACGGCGGTGTCCAATATATTAAACCGGAAACGGTTGACCTATGGACTTCGAAACAATCCGCGGTTAGTCGCCGTGGTATTGGCTTTGACCGCTGGGATCCAATTACCGACAGGCATTACCCATCAAAACTGGCATCAGACCAAACTTACGGACATACCGGTTTTACAGGCACTTGCATTTGGGTAGATCCTAAATATAACCTGGTGTATGTTTTCTTATCCAACCGTGTTTATCCTAATGTGGGTAACAAACTTGGTAGTTTAAACATACGCCCGCGCATACAGGATGCAGTTTACGAGGCAATACAGAAAGGAATGTAGCATCGTGAACATAGCATGATGAAAGGGTGGCTTACAAGAGGCCACCCTTTTTTTTGCAATCAAAAAGAGTGCGTTGCAATAGAAGTTCGCTTTGATGTTTTTTTAATAAGAATTTGCAAACTTTCAGATCCTGAAACAAGTTCAGGACGACGATAGGATCAATCGTTCGTCCTTCTATTCAGCAGCCAATACCAGGCGAGGTTAAAGGCGATCACACCGTGATTAAAAAGCGTCGGTACCAAACCGTAATGTCTTTTCATGATATCAAAACGCTCCAGCAGGCTTTGGCGGTGTTTGGCTTTTGACATACCTCCTACCAAGTATTTGGCAACGTAGCCTTCAACCTTTACGATCTTCTTTGCGTTCTTTGCTGCTTTGATGATCCAGTCAATGTCAGCGCTGAGCTGATATTTTGGATCGTATGGTTCTACCAAGGAGCGCTTAATGTAAATTGCCTGATGGCTAACGCTCATACCATATTTAAAACTTCGCCAGTTAAACTTTTCAGGAGCTTTGTGTCGGCGGCGGCCAAGGCTTTGGCGCTCGTCACTAACCATTTCGGTTTCGCCGTAGTAAATGTCGGCATCTGGCGAAGCAGCAAATACTTTAGCAACTGTGTTGGTGTCATAAAACTCATCGCCCGAGTTCATGAAGATAATGTAGTCGCCTGTGGCTAACACAAGCCCCTTATTCATGGCATCATAAATGCCTTTGTCTTTTTCGCTGATAAGTTTGGCTAACTTGTCTTCGTATTTTTTAACTACATCCAACGTCCCATCGTTTGATGCGCCATCGATAACAATATACTCGATATCCGGATAGGTTTGATTCAAAACAGATAGCATAGTTCGTTCAATATCGCGAACATTGTTATATACAATGGTTATAACCGAAAGTACGGGCTGTTTCATCCGTTTACGGGCTTTAATACTGATTGGTAAAGGGAGATATACTGACCGGCAACCTTCTCGTTATTAAAAACACGTTTCACTTTGTAGCGTGCCGCAGATGAATATTTGTCCCACTCATGGGTGTTAAGCAACATTTGCAGGCCGGTTGCCAGATCTGATGATGATTTAAATTCAGCAAGGTAGCCATTGGTCCAGTGATCTACCAGGTCAGGAATGCCGCCGGTATTGAAGGCGACCACGGGCGTTCCGCAGGCCATAGCTTCCATAATCATATTGGGCAGGTTATCTTCTACCGAAGGCGAAATGAAAACATCAGCAAGGCTGTAGATCTCTGCCAGGTCTGATGGAGATGTAATCGTATTCAGTTGGTGCACCGGGAATGGTAGCGTTGAAGTATCGAAATGCTTGTTTTTTCCAAAGATCACAATCTCCACACGCTCATCAGCAGATAAAGCTTTTAAATGATCTAAAGCTTCCACCAGGAAATTTATCCCTTTACGGCGGTCATTAATATTAGCGGCACCGAACAAGATCACTTTAGCGCTATCGGTTACTTTCCACTTGGCACGCATGGCTGCTTTATCTTTAGGCGAGAATACTTCCGTATCAATAGGATTAGGGATAGCCTCAATCATAAAACCTTTAAGCAGGCTGCTTTTCATGGCTACCTCGCCCAACCAATGGCTGCAGGTTACGATAGACAGATTTTTCGCCTGCTCGAACAAACTACTTTTACGCAGCCATCCGCTATGCGACAGGTCGTCATCCTGTGGATCACGCAGGAAATAGCAATTGCCGCACTGGTTTTTAAAGTGGTTACAAGGGCCTGCATAATGGCAGCCACCGGTAAAGGCCCACATATCGTGGAGCGTCCAAACCACTGGTTTATTTAACGCAAGAAGTTTTTTAAGATCTTGTACAGAAAGGAAGCCGGAGTTTGTCCAGTGAATGTGTATAACATCCGCCTGTTTGATCACATCATCCTTGGTTATATCGGTACCGACGTTTGCAGTTGAGAATGCAAAGCGTACAGCCTTCTCGCGTTCTTCAAATAAAATATAGGGAATCCGTTCCAACAAAAAATTGAACCGCGCTTTCAGCTTTCCAAAAAAGCTTTGGTTAACGCCATGTACATGCTCGGCCTGGCGGCGCTGTTCCTGCACCACCACGGTTGCCTCAATGCCATGTTGCCTAAGGGCGTTAAGCAAGCGCATGCAGGCCTCTGCTGCGCCCCCGCCTGCATCAGATGTATTTATGAGTGCAACCTTCATTTCCCGCGGCAAGTATAATGATACTAAATATAAAAATTTTACTTTTGATTGCTTCATTTGCGTTTAAATGAAGTTTAAGCATCATCGGCAAAATAAATGGGTTTCTTTAGCTACATATTCCAGGATTGGAGGGCTAACCGCGGCAACGTGAAGGGGCGCCTGGTGCTAACCATGTTCAGGCTGGTGAATGCCATTAACACATATACCCTCAGCAAGATCATCTTTTTCCCTTACCTGATGTTCTACCGCTTTTTTGTAGAATGGACGTTAGGCGTTGAACTGCCGCGTAAACTTACCATCGGGCCTAACTTTGTTTTCTATCACGGTCAGGGCCTTGTTGTTAATAACAAAGTAGTCATCGGCGAGAATTGCGTGCTACGGAATGGCGTTGTAATAGGCCACAAAAAAATGGCAGACGGTTCGCTTAGCGGTTGCCCTCGCTTGGGTGATAATGTTGATGTAGGCGCTAACGTTTGCATAATAGGAGATATAGTAATTGGTAATAATGTAACCATTGGTGCCGGTGCCGTGGTAGTAAAAAGCATACCCAATAACAGCGTAGCGGTTGGGAACCCGGCGCGGGTATTTAATAACAGGGTAGAGAGCCCAATTGAAAGCATCTGATGGATAATAATTTACTTACCGACCGCCCTTTTTGGAAATCGTTTTGGGAATCGCGCAAGGGGTTGATCTTTAAGATCAAGCCTAATTACGTTTTTGGCGATATACTGGGCAAGATCATCAAGGAAAAGGGCATCAAAAATGCCATTGAGTTAGGGGGCTTCCCGGGGTATTATTCCATTTATCTAAAAAAATATCAGCATCTTAGAACTACGCTGCTGGATTATTTTATCCATCAGGAACTGATAGATCAACTGCTTACCGTCAATGAGCTTAAGCCCGGCGATATCGATATCATCGAAACCGATCTGTTTACTTATGAGCCTAAAGAGAAATTTGATATGGTGCTCTCTTTTGGGTTAATAGAGCATTTTAATGACACGCAATTCATCATTAAAGAACACCTTAAGTTTTTAAAGCCCGGCGGAACCTTATTTATAACGCTGCCTAACTTTAAAGCTGTTAACGGTTGGGTTCAAAAAAACTTCGACAAAGAGAATTACGATAAGCACAACATCAGTAGCATGAACCTTAACTTGCTGCGCGATAGCTGCAAAGCCTTGGGTTTAAAAGATATTGAAACTTACTACCACGGCAAGTTTACCGTTTGGCTGGAAAATAAATCAGAACAATCGGCCATTGCCAAAGGGATTGTTAAAGCGATATGGATTGTTGGTAAGGTGTTCACTAAAATTATACCCATAGATAGTAAATCGTTGTCGCCGTATATAGTGGTGAAAGCAACGTTGTAGGCTTCGTTGGTATTGAGTCATTATACTTCGCTGTCATTGAGTCATTGCTTTCAAGTGTTATGTCATTGCGAGCGATAGCGCGGCAATCTCGTCGCTTAAAGATATAAACGCGATGAGATTGCTACGTCGCTGGCGCTCCTCGCAACGACATGGTTTATGAAATGAGCACAAAAAAAGCCGGAACATTTAATGTTCCGGCTTTTCAATTTATCAGGAGAACCGATTATTTAACCTCTTCGAAGTCAACATCAGTTACGTTATCGGCATTGCCGCCCTGTTCGCCACCTTGAGGCTGGCCTGCATCAGCACCCGGCTGTTGGCCTGCTTCAGCAGAAGCTTTGTACATATCTTCAGAAGCTGCTGTCCAGGCAGTGTTCAGCTCTGTTTGTGCTGTTTCTATTTCTTCTAAGTTTTTAGAAGAGTACGCAGCTTTCAGTTTTTCCAAACCGGCTTCGATAGGCGCTTTTTTATCAGCAGGTATCTTGTCACCGTATTCTTTCAACTGTTTCTCGGTAGAGAAGATCAAAGCATCAGCACTGTTCAGTTTTTCAACTTCTTCTTTTGCTTTTTTATCGGCATCAGCGTTGGCTTCAGCTTCATCTTTCATTTTCTTGATCTCAGCATCAGTTAAGCCTGAAGATGCTTCGATACGGATCTTTTGCTCTTTCCCGGTAGCTTTATCTTTTGCCGATACGTGTAATATACCGTTAGCATCAATATCGAAGGTTACTTCAATTTGAGGCACACCGCGTGGTGCTGGTGGTATCCCATCCAGGTGGAAACGGCCTATGGTGCGGTTAGCAGATGCCATTGGGCGCTCACCTTGTAAGATATGGATCTCTACTGATGGCTGGCTGTCAGACGCAGTTGAGAACGTTTCAGATTTTTTGGTTGGGATGGTAGTGTTAGATTCTATCAGTTTGGTCATCACACCGCCCATGGTTTCGATACCTAATGAAAGCGGGGTAACATCTAACAATAACACATCTTTTACTTCGCCGGTTAATACACCGCCTTGTATAGCAGCACCAATAGCTACTACTTCATCAGGGTTAACACCTTTTGACGGTGCTTTACCGAAGAATTTTTGTACGGCATCCTGAATAGCAGGGATACGTGTTGAACCACCAACCAGGATGATCTCGTCGATATCTGATGCGCTGTAACCTGCGTTTTTCAAAGCAGTTTTACATGGGTCGATAGTACGTTTGATCAGGCTATCAGCCAATTGCTCAAATTTTGCACGGGTTAAAGTTTTAACCAGGTGTTTTGGGCCTTCGGCACCTGCAGTAATGTATGGCAGGTTAATTTCAGTTTGAGTTGAGCTTGATAACTCAATTTTAGCCTTCTCAGCTGCTTCTTTTAAGCGTTGTAAAGCCATTGGGTCTTTACGCAGGTCTACACCTTCGTCGCTTTTAAATTCGTCAGCCATCCAGTCAATGATCACCTGGTCAAAGTCATCACCACCTAAGTGAGTATCACCATCGGTTGATTTTACTTCGAAAACGCCATCACCTAACTCCAGTACAGAAACGTCATGTGTACCACCACCGCAGTCAAACACAACAATTTTCATGTCTTTGTGTGCTTTATCCAAACCGTAGGCAAGGGCAGCAGCAGTAGGCTCGTTGATGATACGGCGTACTTTCAGGCCTGCAATTTCACCGGCTTCTTTAGTAGCCTGGCGTTGTGCATCATTAAAGTATGCAGGTACGGTGATAACCGCTTCAGTAACTTCAGATCCAATAAAGTCTTCTGCTGTTTTCTTCATTTTCTGAAGTATCATGGCAGAGATCTCTTGCGGAGTATATTTACGGTCGCCGATTTCAACACGTGGAGTGTTGTTGTCGCCCTTTACAACTTTGTAAGGTACACGACCAACTTCATTAGTAACCTCATTAAACTGGTTACCCATAAAGCGTTTGATTGAATAGATAGTTTTTGTAGGGTTTGTAATAGCCTGGCGTTTAGCAGGATCGCCTACTTTACGCTCACCATCGTTAACAAAAGCTACAACGGATGGCGTAGTACGTTTACCCTCACTGTTTGCAATAACTACAGGCTCGTTACCTTCCATTACTGCAACGCAGGAGTTGGTTGTTCCTAAGTCAATTCCAATTATTTTAGACATATTATGATGATTGATATTTTATTGATTAATGTTTTGTTTCTCCCACTATTTATCAATGCTTGTGCCAATATTATTTTGGCAGAAAATCAAATAATTTAGTGTCAGTACTTGTACAATCAGTCAGGCAGTGATTACTTTTCGGTGACAGGTTGGCAGGGAAAAAGGAAGAGATTAGTTAACTTGTAATCAGAGATTAAGTATGACTATGTATTTAAGCTCTTTCAAAACATTACTTACTCAATTGAAGTCTTGCCTCTACCCTATAATTAACTAATCACCAATTTAATCTCCTGTTTATAATTTGGTTCAATTAAAACGCTATCTTAGAGCTATAAACTATAGATCAATTTGAACATGAAGAGAAAATTATTCACAACCATCTTACTATCATGCTTTGTAGCAGTTTGTGTTGCTGCAGCAGTTTTTGCAGACATTAACGGCAAATGGAGCGGCACCATCAGCACGCCAGATGGTAACGCCCTTGATGTATCTTATAATTTTAAAGTTAATGGCGATAAATTGACAGGTACGGCCACCTCACAGATGGGCGAGATTGCTATTGATAACGGTAAAGTGATGGGCGACGATTTTACCTTCAGCGTAAACGTTTCCGGTACGGATTACCCACACAAAGGAAAAGCATATGCAGACTCTTGTGCTATGGACATTGATTTTGGTGGCAGCAAATCTCATTTTGTACTTAAACGCGCAAAATAATCTTAACCATATTATAATTTAATTAAGCCCTGCCAACCCGGCGGGGCTTTTGTTCGTAATGCTGTTTAGTAAAGCACATTTTTGTGCTTTAATGTAGCTAACAAGTTTTACCTTTGCGCCCATGTTGCAACGCATAACCGCTTACTTATTGATTGTAGCGCTGGTATCGGCCAACTTCTCGCGTTTTTTTATCTACGCGGGTTTTGAGCTGAACCGTAATTACATTGCGACAAAGCTTTGCGAGAACCGTAACAAACCTCAGCTGCATTGTAATGGCAAATGCTATTTCATGAAGAAATTAAAGCAGGCCGAAGAAAACAAAAGCACAGAGGAGCGCCAGGCACAAAAGAACCTTTTTCAGGAAGCCTTCTACAATCAGGCTAATAAGGTTACTTTTTACAATGTGCTGCTATCGGTTACCAAAGTCCCAAATCACCGCATTGCTTTGCCGCAACAGATCCGTGATATCTATCAGCCGCCCCGGCTTGCATAAAAAAGTATAATTCATTTTACAGGTTACAGTTTTTGACGCATCCTTTAAAGGCTTGCGCAACCGTGCATTTGCACCCGACTGTATTTTTCTACTTGATGCCTGTTTGCGCAGGCTATCGAACACTTTTTTATGAAACTCTCTACATTATTATATACCATAATACTGTGTATGGTTAGTGCATTTTCTTTTGCACAAAATAACCTGCATGGTACCGTTACAGATGCCCGTACCCATGAACCTTTGGCGGGCGTAATGATAAGCAACAACGCTACCGGTGCTGTATTAACCACTACAAATAACAAAGGTAAATTTGAAATTAAGGCTGAAAACGTTTCTTCCCTGCGATTTGCCATGGTTGGCTTTACCCCGCAGATAATCGGTGTCGCAGATGGTAAAGCCATTGATGTAATGATGGAGCCATCCACTATCGACCTGCAGCAGGTAGTAGTATCTGCCAGCCGCGAAAGGCAGGCAAGGCAGGATGCGCCCATCGCCATTAGCAAAATAAACGCTACCCAGATCCACGATACCAAAGCCACTGCACTTTATCAGCTACTGAACAAGGTAACCGGTGTTTACATGGTCGACCTCGGTAACGAGCAGCACACTATGGCTATTCGCCAACCTATCACTTATAATGCGCTTTATCTTTATATGGAAGATGGTCTGCCTATTCGTCCTACGGGCATTTTCAATCACAACTCACTATACGAAATAAATATGAGCGGTGTACGCGATATTGAAGTGATCAAAGGCCCGGCCTCTTCTCTATATGGAAGTAATGCTGTAGGCGGTGCGGTCAATTTCATAACGCAAGGGCCGCCCGCAGGTTATGCAGGTAATATTTCCTTACAAGGTGATAATTACCATTACCGCAGGGTTGATGCAGATGGTGGTTTCAGCAGTGGTAAGTTTGGTTTGTACGTAGGCGGCTATCTGGCCCGCCAACGTAATGGCTGGCAGGATTACACTGACTTTGATAAACGCAGCGGCAATTTTAAAACAACTTATGATTTTGATGCCAACACCCGCTTAACCACCTCGCTGGCTTATAATTATTTGAATACCCAAACACCGGGCAGTTTAGATAGCGCCAAATTTTACAGCAGAAAGTACGGTGCAAATCAGCGCTTCACTTATCGCGAGGTAAAAGCCCTGCGCGCCAATACACGTTTAGATCATAAGTGGAATGATAAGAGCAATACTTTCTTTACGCTATTCTATCGCAACAATTCAACCGGCCAGTTACCAAGCTATTTTATTTCTGACGTAAGGGATAATGCCGGCAACTATGTAAGCTCAAACGGGCAGGAGAATAACCAAAGCTTCCACAGCATTGGCATATTAACCCAGCACCGCCAGGGCTTCGATTTCCTGCATTCGAGGTTGATAATAGGTGCGTACATGGATAACAGCCCGAGCTCTTACTATGCCAAATATCTCGACATTCAGAAAGATGTGGCGAATAATTTCTACACAGGATATACCAATACTGGCAAGTATATTGACAACTACCGCATTAAATTATTCAACACCGCTGCATACACACAGTACGAGATCAAGCCAACTGATGCCTTACGAATAGTTATGGGTTTACGTTACGACAGGATCCATTATAATTTTACTAACGGCATCACCAGTGGTAGTAAATACAAGCAGCAGGAAACGAACGACTTTAATATTGTAGCTCCTAAATTGGGCTTAACCTATAATTTTGGTAACAACAAAGGTTTGTACGCAAATTACAGCGTTGGCTTTCAGCCACCAGAGACAGGAGACCTTTACAGCGCCCGCCAGCTAACTCCTCTTAAACAGGCAACATTTAACAATTACGAAGCAGGCGGCTGGTTTGCTGCCTTTGATAAAAAGTTATACCTGGAACTATCGGTTTATGACCTGGAAGGCCGTAATGAGATCATCAGCCAGTTGCTGCCCGATAATACTACTCAGAATCAAAACGCCGGTGCTACCCGGCATCGCGGTGTGGAATACTCCATAGCTTTTGCGCCGGTTAAAGAGCTGGCTTTTCGTTTCAGCGGTACCAATGCATGGCATACCTACCGCGATTACAGCGAAGTAAGAGCCAATTATGCGACGGGGACAAACACCGTACTGGTATACAACGGCAACCGCATGGCTAATGCACCAAACTGGATAGCAAACAGCGAGATCACTTACAAACCAGCTTATCTAAACGGTTTCCGCATTTCCGGAGAGTGGCAACACATTGGTTCATATTTTACCAATCCTGCTAATACCAAAACCTATGGCGGGTATGATCTTTTTAACGCCCGTACCGGCTTTGACGTAAAAGGCGGGCCGCTTAAAGGTTGCGGTATTTGGTTTAACGTGCTTAACTTAACCAATAAGCTGTATGCAACAACGGTTACCAGTAACCAATATGGCGATACCTATAACGCTGCGCCGCCGAGGGTGTATTCGTTAGGTATCAGCTACTCATTTGCAAAATATTAAGAGATGGCAACTGCAAAACAAAACTTTTATAAATGGCATAGGATATTGGGCTTAATAGCCCTTATCCCTGTCATGATGTGGACGCTAAGCGGCCTTTCGCACCCGTTCATGTCAAACTGGTTTAGGCCTACCATTGCCAGAGAAATTTATAAATCGCAGCCTCTGCAGGTAAAGCCAGCCTTATCGCTTAAGCAGGTGCTGGATAAGAATAAGGTGCCCGGTTTCATTAATTTTGGTACAATAACTTATCAAGAACAACCCTATTACCAGGTGATGGGTATGGATAGTACGTACCAATACTATTCGGCTAACACGGGTGACGTGTTGGCTAATGGCGACAGGCTTTACGCTACTTATCTCGCAAGATATTTCACGCAGGATAGTACATCCAAAATTACAAGCATCACTATCCAAAAAGCTTTTGATGCCGAGTATCAGCCGATAAACCATCTGTTGCCGGTTTGGAAAATTTCATTTGACCGCCCTGATGGAATGGATGTATACATCGAAACCGGCCAGAGCCGTATGGGCACCTTTAATAACAACACCCGCAAAGCAATGCTGGTTGTGTTTGAACAATTGCATACATGGCAGTTCCTGGCTGCTATAGCCGGTGAGCAGTTCAGGGTAGTAGTGTTATTGATTATCGTTGGGATAATGCTGTTATCCCTCATATCGGGGCTTACGGTTTATGGTTTATTCTGGAAAAAATTTAAGACAGCCACTGAGAACCGCCGCCGCGATAAACGTAAAGACACCCGATTTGTGCATCGTTTTCACAGGCAGTTAGGTTTAGCCGTGTCGTTGGTTATGTTTACTTTTACAGTCAGCGGGGCGTTTCACCTGTACGTTAAACTGGCTAATGACAAGCATGCCGCCAAGTCGGGCATCAGGCAAATGGTGAAAACAGCTCAACTGACAACATCCAATCTTTCACTCCCTGTTGAGGATAGCCTGGTTAAAAACGTCGGATTAGTTCAATTTAACGGACGAACTTTTTACCAGTTAAATAGCACCAAAAAGCAAGTGCGATATTTCGATGTGGATAACGGTGCTGTACTTGAGAATGGTGATGCCATGTATGCCAACTACCTTGCATCCTATTATGGTGCCGAGCCGGAGAAGAATGTTGATGGTAAGGTTAAGACAGCCCAGATACGTGAATTTACAAATGAGTATGGTTTCATCAATAAACGTTTGCCGGTGCAGCAAATCAGCTATCCCAATGGCGAAAACTGGTATGTTGAAACTACAACCTCCCAGTTGGCTGCAAAGGTTGCCGGTATAGACAGGGCGGAAGGGTTATCGTTCATATTTTTACACAAATACTTTGGCATGGCCTGGGCAGGAAAAAACGTGCGGGACATTGCCAGCATGTTAGCAGCGTTAGGCATTTTGGTTGTGTCGGTATTTGGCTTTATTGGATTTTTAAAAAACAGATAATTATGAGAAGATACATTTTGATCTTAGCCGTAACAGCGGCAGCGTTGAGCATCACTGCGTGTAATTCATCATCACAAAAAGATGCAAAGGCCACAGAGGTCGCAAAGCCTAAAGGCAAGTACTATTGCACTATGCATCCTGATGTAACATCAGACAAACCGAGCACCTGCAGCAAATGCGGCATGGAACTGGTTGAGCGCGATACGACCAAGTAATCCGCGGCCCGGTTGACTGACGCGTTCTACGATACGCTTGATCACCCTCTCTGCTACAAGCAGCAAAGAGGGTAAAAGAAAACTCCTTACCCTCTTTTCGCACAGCGAAGAGAGGGTCGGCGAGCGAAGCGATGTCGGGGTGAGTCAATTTTTGACTTTCCCCTTACCCTTCACATTTCTCCTGATCGTAACTTTATCAAAAATAAAAAGCTTATGAAAGTTGAGATATGGTCTGATGTGATGTGCCCTTTCTGTTATATCGGCAAACGCCGTTTTGAAGAGGCGTTGCAACAGTTTCCTCATAAAGATAAAGTTGAGGTAGAATGGAAAAGTTTTCAGCTAAACCCTGATCTGAAAACAGATCTCAGTGTTAGCCACACACGATACCTTGCCCAAATAAAAGGCTGGACAGAAGATTATGTGCATCAAATGGACCAGCATGTTACCCAAATGGCGGCAGAAGTTGGCTTAACCTACAACTTATCAAACGCCGTGGTGGCAAACAGTTTTAAAGCTCACCGTTTTGGCCACCTGGCTAAACAACATGGTTTAGGCGATGCTGCCGAAGAAGCACTTTTTAAAGCCTATTTTACCGATAGCAAAAATACCGATGATGATGCTACGCTTGTTGAGCTTGGCATTTCCATTGGCCTCGATGCTGAATTGGTAAAACAAACGCTCGCATCTGATGCCTTTGCCGACGAAGTTAGGAGGGATATAAATGAAGCGCAGCAATTGGGCATACGCGGCGTTCCGTTTTTTGTAATGAACGATAAGTATGCGGTATCGGGCGCACAGCCTGCACCGGTGTTTACGCAAACCCTTGAGAAAGCTTACGAAGAGTGGGGACAGCAGCGTAGCGCGTTTGAAGTGATAGATGGACCAGTATGCGGCCCTGATGGTAACTGTTGATTTGCACAAAATATTCTTACCTTAACATTAACTTTAGGCAGTGATCTTTCGTAATAGATCATTAAGTCTTAAAAACCTTGCTGCGCAGTGTAAATGTTAAGTGTATGAAAAAAATTTACTGTCAAATATTATTGGCTACAACTTTGTGTGTGGCCTTTAGCAGTTGCAAAATGGATCCGCCTGTGTTGCCGGCCAACTTAATACCTATAACAGATGGCCCTAAAGTAACAGATCCGGGCACGGGTACTAACCCAGGCACACCAGAACCGGTAAATAGTATAGGTTTACCAATCGGCGGCACAAACACCATCAGGATACAACTTAACAGCGCTAACGGTATTCAAACTTTTAACCAGGTAATGTACAACGATGTTTCAGGCATACTTGGTTTTGTTGGATTGCTTAATTCTGATTCAATAACCTTTTCCTATGTAGGCGATAAAACTGGAACGTTTGATCTACTGCTGTTCAGCTACCTTGACTATAGTTTGCCTCCCGGCGAGACAGGTAAGGTAGAGGTAACGGTATCAACCATGGATCAGTATTCAAAAGGAACGATAAAAGGGGGCTTTACCGCTGATGTTGTAAATAGCAGTGGTCATAAAGAATCTATCAGAGGTTCGTTCAACATACAACAATAATCCCAAAGCAGACCTAATTCCTAAAAAGGATATAGTTATATTTGTGTAACATTTACACATTGAATTGAACGCAGTATTACCAACTTATAAATTTTCGAGAACAACGCTACGTGCAATAGTTGGCGTAATGTTCTTTATGACCGGGCTTTGTTTTGCCAGTTGGGCATCGCGTATAGCAACCATACAACAAACGCTTAAACTTAGTGATGCCGCATTAGGCGGTGTTTTGTTTTCTCTTCCGGTTGGGTTGATCTGCTCACTTCCATTTTCCGGTTGGATAATTACCCGCATAGGCAGCCGTAATTTGTTAATTGCTTCGCTTACCATTTACTGCATTACGTTGTCGGTGTTAGGACTTTGCACCAATACTATTCAATTAATTTGCTGCTTATTGTTGTTTGGCTTTGCCAGCAATGCGGTCAATATATCTGTAAACACCCAAGCCGTTGCTGCTGAGGAAATGTATGGCAGGCCTATCTTAGCCTCATTTCATGGCCTATGGAGCCTGGCAGGGTTTACCGGTGCAGCCATAGGTACTTTTATGATTGGCCGCGGCATTGTACCACTGCATCATTTCGTGATGATCATGCTGGTGGTGTTGCTAACCATTGTAGCGACCTCAAGATTCCTTAAGTTTGATAAGCCCGCAAGTGCAGGACCGGCATTTGTAATGCCTGATAAATCGCTTATTAAACTCGGGCTTATCGCATTCTGTTCTATGATCTGCGAAGGTGCAATGTTCGATTGGAGCGTTATTTATTTTAAAAAGGTAGTGCTCGCGCCTCAAGAAATTATGGGCTTGGGTTACACTGCCTTTATGTTTACCATGGCAACAGGGCGTTTTGTAGCCGACAGCTTTTCGCACAGGTTTGGCTTAAAGCGAACCCTGCAATTGAGCGGTATGCTTACGGCAACAGGCTTGGCCATTGCTGTTATCTTCCCACATATTTACACCGCTTTGGGTGGATTTTTACTGGTAGGCTTTGGCGTATCATCTGTAGTACCGTTAGTTTACAGTGCTGCAGGTAAGTCAAAAACCATGTCGCCGGGTGTTGCTATTGCGGCGGTATCTACCATAGCCTTTATGGGCTTTTTGGTTGGCCCCCCGGTAATCGGCTTTATCGCAGGTGCGTTTTCGCTACGCGCATCTTTTACGCTAATTGCCTTAATGGGCGTTTGCGTAACCGCATTTTCCACCAAAGCTAAAATTTAAGCTATTCCTCGTTAAGTTCCTCGGCGCTTGGGTTAAGCACGTACTCAAAGTTCTCGTATCCGTTGTGGAAGATAAACTTTAAACGCTCGGGAGGTAAATTAATGTCCAGTGCTAATGCAGCAAGTGTTGCCGGTAAGTTATCCCTTATCAATTTCAGATCGCTCACATGCGGCATCTCAACATGTATCTCATTTCCTTCGGCTTTTATCTCCCAGCCTTTTAAGTTGGCTGCTTGCAATATATCTATCCATTTTTGCTGGTAGGCACTCATCATTACAATTATTAGTTTGCTAATAAGAACAAGGCCTGCGCCATTAAGTTTTTTCTGAAATTATGGAATGTAAAAGCAAGACGGCCGGCATCCCGAAATAACCCCTCAAATTTTTTCGTTATGCTGCCCGGCCGTTTGCAATGTTAAATGCTATGCGGTAACCGTTAAATTGCTACCTGCGATAGCTACGTTGTACTTTTTAAGTGGTTGTGTGGCCGGGCCAACCTTAACAGCGCCGGTTGTGGTAAACTCGCTGCCATGATTAGGGCAAATGAAAACACCTTGGTTACTATTGAAATTTATAGCCGTACCCTGGTGTGTGCAGGCCACCTGTACTGCGGTAAAAGAAGCAGGTACATTATCCGCAGCTAACCTAACAATGATAACGCCATTGGCCACTTTTGAGCTGCCCACGGTTTGTAACTCGCTGCTTAGATCTGCAGATAATACAGCCCCCGACGATGGTGGATTATTGTCGCCCCCCTTATCATCAATAGCACTCGGGTTATTTTTTGTGCAGCTAACTACTTCACAGCCAATGCATGCAGCAGCTACACTGATACCTAATTTTGAAAGAAATTCTTGCCTTTTCATGAGTTTTTTGTTTAGTAAGCTGATTTATGTTTCTTGTTAAAGTCGAATATCCTTGAAATGGTAAAACCTAACCTGAACTGGCCTTTAGCCCAGTTTGAAGTTGTGTTGCTCATGTAGTTGATCTCTGATATGGCCTGGGCGTTACTTAAGTTGATAGTGAATACGTGCCCACCTGTCTCTATCTCCAGGCCCACGCCTAACCCATCATAAAATTTAGGATCTACGCTGTTGTTCCTAAACCTGGAAAAGGGATGAAAATAATCCAATACGATACCCATGCGTTTAGAGAACTTGAGCCTGCCTGCAGCTGATATAGCAAAGAAGTTATTTTCGTTTGTTGGCGCCAGCGGGAAGGGAATATTGTCGATTACGTAAGAGGGAGATATCTGCAAGGATAAAGCGCTTGAGAATTTGCGTGCAACAATAGCTTGTGCAAAGTAGGCGAAACGATTGGCAAAATTGTCGTAAATGTTGGTTTCAACATGGTAGGGTTTAAAACCGCCCTTCAGAAATAAACTTACCGCTACCGGTACGCTATTATCGGTGGTTTGGTGCAGTAGATAGTATTTAAGGTGCATATCTATCAGCTGCTCATACTTGCTTCGGCCAAGGCCTATGTTAAAGTTGTCGCTGATGCCATACTCAAAACCAATGTAAATGTCCGAAGAGTTATCGAGCCCGAAAAAGGTTTTGCCGCCACCCTGTGCGCCAGCAATGTCGCCAAAGCGGTGTATCACCAAAAAGTTGAGTTCTTTCTTTTTTACGGTCTCGGTGGTTTGCGAAAATATGAGGCGGGTTGCCTTAAAGGTTGCAATAACAGGTTCGCCTTTTTCGGGTGAGCTTAGCGTGTTCATTAATGAATCCGTACTGCTGGCTTTTGTAGTACTATCAGATTTTGTTTGCGCAGAAGCCATAATTGCCGAGCACAGCAATGCTGCAAATAAGAGGGATCTTTTCATGGTTATTGTGAGGGAGTTTTTGTTATTTATTAGGCGAGTATGCCGCCGTTACGTTCACTTTTATAGTTTCGGCGATGTTCTTAAATACCAGTGTGGGTATGTCTATCTTGTGGTCTTTACAAGCCACCATAAACTCGCTGGTTAATGCAAGGTTACCGCCGCTGATGGTTATTTTGCCCGGTATGGTGCGGTTTTGCTTTACACCGTGCGCTTCAAACACACCTGTAGCGGTAACCGGGTAAACTCCATCTTTACCGGTATCTATCTTTTCATTTATTTTGCCTTTAAAGGATGCCTGAGGATACTTATCACTCTCCATGTAGTTCTCGTTAAAATGCTCCTGCATCAGGGCCTTTTCAAACTTTAAAGAGCGGATAGGCACCGCAAATGCAACCTCTCCTGTTGTGGTGTTCAGCACGGATGTCCCCTTAGCAGATCTGGCTTCGATGTCTTCAATCGGTGCCTTCGAATAGATGTTTACAACTGCATTTTTACAGACATAGATGTCCTGCCCCGCCTGATTTATCCCAAACCAGACGAGTAAAATTAACCCGATATGTTTCATGTTTTTACTTAGGTTTTTTGCCCGATATTATGTTCCATGTAGCTCCCACTGCAACCCCTGTCGACTGGAGGTTGACCTTGCCGTAGCCTATACCTGTGAGCGGTAATTTCATGTAAGGTTGTATAGCTATCCCGAACCTCGAATTGATATCCCGCTGATAAGTAGCGTTTAAATTAAGTATGCCAAATATGTGCTGGTTTTGATTGCGGATATTGTAGGTAGCCGGTCCCTGCACCCCATTTGGTGGATAATCAAAAGTGTAATTTTCTCGCAGCATAAAGTAAGATGACAGACCGGTACCTATGCTGAACTTATTGCGATTTTTATTATAAACCCGGTAACCAATGTTAAGTGGAATATCCAGCACGGCACAGCTTGCATAAACCTCACTGGGGTTTGTTGAAAATTTATAGGCTGATGAGTAGGCGGAGAACGGCGCAGCGTAAGGTTTATCAGCATAAACCGCGCCCGTGCTAATGGTCCATTTTGATAAGCCAACCGTAAACATTAAACCTGCGTTTGTACCCACGCGGGTATTACTTAAACCGTTCACGCTGTTTACATCCGGTGAAGCAACAATCGTCATGGCGAAAGTAGGTTGATAGCTTACCGCCGTTCCAACTGTTTTAAGAGGCTTTTTAATATCATTTACAACCGATACCAACTCCGTCCTTTTAACGCCGTTGATCACACTATCAGCATGTTTCAGTGCTGCGAGGTTCACCGCCGGATCTGGCGGTGTTGTGTCACGCTTTATGCTATTGTAAGTGATAGCAGGCTCGTTGCTGCTGCTCCTTACTAAACTTTTATTTGCAGAATCTTTCAATAATGGCTCACCTGTATAATGTGGCACAATGATGCCATTATTAAACATACGGTTGCCCGGTGCAGCAGATAAGGTGAAGAACGATTTACGTTTACGGCTCTTTTCATTTGCACTAACTACGCTGTTTTTACCGGCCGAAAGTGTACCACTTGCGAGAACTTCCTGTTGCTGCACGGGCGAACCGTTTTTAGTTGAGTCTTTTTTTATCTGCGGCTTCTTAGTTGTTACCTGTTGGTTTGTGGTTTTATTATCACCCTTAAAGTAAGCCAATCCAATTACGATCAACAGCATTGCTGCAATGGTAGTGATGAGATAAATAATGTTTTTAGGGATGCCACCGGCCTTAGGGGCTCGGCCATCCAGCATAGCTTCAAGTTTGTCCCAATCCGCCTCGCGGTATGATGCATTGTCGCCCGGGTCGCTAAGGCCGCGGCTAAACAATTTATCAATACTATCTTCTTTTTCCTCTTTCATTTCTTGTTGTTTCTGCTAAAAAAAGATACGGACAGGTTGGGTGTATTTGTTTGGTTTACTGTTATAATGTTGTCTCCTGATTGTTTTGATAGGTATCCGGGCAAACGCTCACTTTCCGCTATCATTACCTTTAATTTTTCACGTGCCTTGTGCAGGTTTGATTTTGATGTCCCCACGCTGATGTTCAGCATTTCGCCAATCTCCTCATGTGTGTAGCCTTCAATGGCAAACAGGTTAAATATGGTGCGGTATGCCCGTGGCAGCCTGGTAATCATCTCAAGCAGTTCGTTATAGCTTAAATTTTTATCTGCGTAATCATTGTCATTAACGTGCTCTGCCTTATCAAGCTCTTCCGTATAGGCAACTTTAAGATTAGCTCGATAATAATCTATGGAAGTGTTTACCATTATACGGCCGAGCCAGGCTTTAAAAGGTTTGGCTTTATCGTATTTCTCCAGGTTTTTGAAAACCTTAAAAAAACCCTGGTTCATCACTTCAGAAGCTTCGTAACGGTTGTTGGCATATCTGAGGCAGATGCCCATAGCAAAGCCATAAAAAGCCTTATATAACAGCTTTTGGCTTAACCTGTCATCCTTTAAACAGCCGCTTACCAGTTCTCGTAATTCTTCTTCGCCCATATTTGGGTTTATCTGTTAACTACCCCGAATTTTACCTTATCTGCATACATCACGCAGCAGGTGTTGCTAAGGTTGCCTCCGATTAAATTTTTTTTGATATTTAATAATCGCAATGATCCTTCAAAAATAATCAGGAAATAATGAATAATATTGAAGTAATTATTACGCTTGTTTATTAATAAGGTAATACAACTATGAAAAAATTACTCTACCTGATACCGCTTTTACTTACGGCCTGTGTCGGCAATAACAACAACAAAGCTGATGATACCGCAAAAAAAGACATCGCAAAAACAGCCACCGCACCTGCAGCAACCGATACCATGTTTCTGCAGAAAGAGAAGACCAAAGATTATTACCACATAGTTTATGTAGAGAAAAATCATGCTGCACAGATCTTTAAAGATCTGGTAAATTTTAAGTTTGACCATTACGATACTGTGAACTATAAGCAAGCGTATAGGGTATTAAAGGTGCGTAACCCAAAGCCGCTAAAAAAATATGACCTGGCCGGGCTGCCTAACGAGTGGCTGCCGGTTTACACTTACAGGGGCGAGCGCTACCTATATGCACCGGCTGATTGGGGAAATGCAGACAAAAGAATGATTACTGATAGCACGATCATCTACCGAGGCGAAGAAGGCCCCGAGCCGCATGTATTAAATGATTTTAAAAAGATAGGTAATAATAAATATAACCTCAAAGCACCACCTTTTTACCAATTTGTAAAAAAATCAAACATCAATATTTACATTATTGATCCTAAAACAAAACTAAGTGTTTGGGAAGATACCGAGCTACCGCCTGCTTATCGCTACCGCATGTATGTGCCACGCCAAAGTGCCGGTAGTTACAATATGGTGGTAAATTATTGCAAAGCCGCCAAAATGCCCGAGTTTGAATTTGACAAAGTAAACTACCAGGCCCTTATAAAAAACCGTTAATTATCGGGAGAAGAATAGTGGTATATGGGGGCAAAAACGCCCTCGCTGGTAGTGTAATAACTTTTACCATCTGCGCTAAAGCCGATAGCTTCGCCCTGGCGTTCTTGTTTGTATGGTAACTCACGGGCAGGGTGTTGCAGTGTTTGCCAAATAGCCTCGTTGCCTTGCCTGCGCCAATAGTAAACCCGTTCATAGCTTTTAACCAATACCTGGCTGCCATCTTTTGATATGTCTGCAGCGGTGATCCATTTAAAAGGCTTTAAGCCCGAGAAAAACAATTTGCCTCTAAAGGTGAGTTTTGTAGTATCCCCTTCACCAGTGTTGAGCGGGGCCGTGTAAACGCCAACGCTGTCGCCACGTTTGGTAACAATGTAAAGCAGTTTTTGCAGCGGATCTATGGCCATAGCCTCTGCATCTTTTGGCCCGTCAGGATATTGATAAGTGAAAGCTATTGGTTTAGCTTCTGTGTTGCCGGCACTTGCCCAGGCTGCTGATTCTGCGAAACGGTAAACGGTGATAGCTTTTCTGTGCGCAGCGTTATCGCCTATATCACCAAGGTAAACGTAGCTCTGTTTTTTTTTAGGTCCGGGGCCAACGGCAATATCTTCGCAATCTGTTACGCCCGGAGGTTGTTCATTTCCTTTAAAATAAATGGTGCTTTTAAGATTTCCTTTTGCATCTATTGCAAAAAAACGACTGGTGTCGCCGCTATCATTATGTACATAAAATATATCGGGATTGATAGTAGAAGCTGCTATGCCCGATGTTTCGTCCATCGCTTTATCTTTCAAATTGCCTTCGGGCTGCATTTTGCTGTCGATAAAGCGGTGTTTGGCAAATGCTGCAACAAACACCAATACAACAAGCGGGACAATTATTTTAACAGCTCTTGATCTGACCATAGTAAGCTTATATAACAAAAAAGCGACCCATATATTACAGGCCGCTCTAATTTAAGTTTATAATTAGTTATTAGTCTTGAACAATGAGGGTTGTTTTCTCTGTGTAAACGATCTCAGCATCAGGCTTAGAAACGTCCTTCAAGGTTACCTTGCCGCGTTCTTTACGCAATATGCGGTTAAATAACGATATCTCTTTATCAAAAAGGAAACGGAAAAATAATTTGGTCCATGATTGGTGCGAGTGCAGCGTATCATAGTATTCAGGTGCTGCTTTTTTTATCTCTGGCAACCTGTTCCATGGTATTGATGGAAAATCGTGATGCTCATTATGGAAGCCTACGTTAAATGCTACTTTATTTAAACCACCATAGTAGCTGTAAGTTTCCTGTTCCTCGCCGTGGGTAAGGTAATGCTCCTGCACCCAGCGTGCGCCCAGCGGGTGTAAACCAACAGAAAAAAAGAAGCTTGCCACCAGGAAAACAACCGATTGCCAGCCCATAAAGTACCATATAGCTACGTTAAAAGCCATTTGTACCACAAAGTTGATCACTATCCATTTATCGAAAGGATTGATCTCGCGTAAGCGGGAAAGGCGGAAGATCTGGAATAGCGGGAAAAACAATAACCAGATAGCTTTACCCACAAATGAGTTGCTTATCAGTTTGGCTTCCCAACGGTTTGGCAGATCGGCGTCAAGCTCGTGTATACCCTGGAAAGAGTGGTGTTTAATATGATATTTTTCAAACGACATTGCCGTTGGCACTACCTGCGGTAAGTTTGACAGTATGGCTGCCCAGCGGTTAGCGTTACGATTTTTAAATAATAACTGGTGGGTACACTCATGTATCATTACAAACAAAGCATGGTCTGCAAATGCCCCAAGCAGATAGGCTGCGCCAAAAACAAGCCACCAAGATTGATCGCGAAGAAACCATGCTAATGCTACCTGGAAGCCAACAATGCCTAAGATAGCCCAGATGGTTTTTGGATTTTTACCTATTAAGTTTCGTAGCTGTGGGAACTGCTTAAGAATTTTCTTTGTACGTATACGATGCGGTTCGGACTCCTGCGAGTAGATAAAATCTGTTTTCTTCATATTAGGGTTAAAACGTTGAAGATAACAATTCCGTACAACGGTTGTATTTCAACTATAAATATTTTTTAAAAATACGGCTAAAAAATCAATTATTGTTAATCTTAACGAAATATATTTGACTAAAATAACATTAATTTTTGAATAGCAAGCCAAATAATTAGATAAACAGAAAACTATGTGGTGGATATACGCTTTACTTTCGGCTGTATTTGCAGCACTAACTGCAATTTTTGCTAAGATAGGCATCAAGGACATTGACAGCGACTTAGCTACGGCAATACGTACTGTTGTGATAGTGGTACTTGCCTGGTCAATTGTGTTTTTTAAGCACGCACAAACGGGCATCCAAACGCTTAACCGGCTCAATTGGACCTTTCTTATCCTTTCCGGTTGTGCTACCGGGTTATCATGGGTATTTTATTTTAAGGCATTGCAAATTGGTAAGGTGCAGCAAGTGGCCCCTGTTGATAAACTGAGTGTGGCATTGGCAATTGTTTTGTCTGTAGTGTTTTTGGGCGAGCAACTCACTTTAAAGAATGCTTTGGGCGCTTTATTGATCATCGGCGGCAGCATTGTGCTTATTTTTTAACATTGCCTTAGTGTGTATGTAACATTTACGAAACCTCCGCATTAATCGGATTTTTCTGTGGAGATTTGCGCCTCCATTATAGGCCATTATGCGTAGTTACATCCTGTCAGTTTCATTTATCCTGTTATCGTTCTGCACTTTTGCCCAAAACACCGGGGGCAAAGGTAAATTGATTGGAAAGGTAATAGACGCCACCACGCAACAACCGGTAGACTACGCTACAGTATCTGTATTTAAGCAAGGCAGTACAAGCCCGTTCAATGGCATTAGTACAGATGAAAAAGGCACATTCAACATACAAAGCATAGCGGCAGGTGACTACCGTGTTACCGTGGATTTTTTAGGTTATAAAAAGTACATAGTTGAGCATGTTATAGTTAAAGATGGCGGTATTGCTACCATTGGCACTGTGCTTTTGCAACCTAACCAAAACCAGTTAAAGGGAGTAGATATTATTGCCAAAGCACCGATAATTGAAAACCGTATTGATAAAATGGTATTCAATGCCCAAAATGATCTTACGGCGCAAAGCGGGGCAGCTATTGATGTGTTAAAGAAAGTTCCGCAAGTAACTGTTGACATTGATGGCAACGTGGAGCTACAGGGTAATGCTAATATCCGTTTTTTGATCAACGGTAAGCCAAGCAGTATTTTTGGGGCAAGCCTTGCCGATGCCTTGCAGGCCATCCCGGGCAGCCAGATTAAAAGTATAGAGGTAATAACCAGCCCGGGCGCTAAATACGATGCAGCAGGCACAGGTGGTATCATTAATATTATTTTAAAGGATAGTAAGGTATCGGGTATTAATGGAAGTGTTAACCTAACAGCAGGTACACGCCAGGAGAATGGATCTTTTAACCTGAACGCCCGCAAAGGGAATTTTGGTGTTAACGCATTTTTTAGCGGCAACGCTATGCTGAATACCAGGGCGCTGAATACGAATAAGCGTACATCCAGTAATCCGGATGGTAGCAGAAGCGAACTTTTCCAGGATGGGTACGCAGATACTAAACGCAGTGGCTATCAATCGGGCTTAAGTTTCAACTGGAGCATCACCCCAAAAGACGACCTTACCGCTTCTGTAGGTTTTGATCATTTTGGCAACAGCAATAAAGGCATTACCAACCAGGAAGAAAGTTTGTACGGTATATCAGGAGCTTTATTGAACGACCTTAACAGTGTCAGAAATTCTGAAAGCCGTTTTAGTGCTTACTCTACCGATCTCAGCTTAAACTATAAGAAGACCTTTGCAAAAGAAGGCCAGGAGTTAGAGTTTTTAATTACCACCAGCAGTAGTAAAAACACCGTAAACTATTTTCAACGCCAGGATTATGATGCGCCAATGATGACCGCTACCGGCACAAGGGGCTATAACCCAGGCCGGGACAGGGAAACCAACATTTCATTAGATTATACGCACCCGGTTACCAAAAACTTTAGTTTGGAAGGCGGTGCAAAAGTGGTTTTAGAAAACCTTACCAATATCATTAATACAGATACGCTCGATGCTGCCGGGAATTATTTAAACAACGCCAACCAAACTTACGGCTTTAACTATAAGCGTAACATTTACGCCGGTTATATCTCTACAACGGCATCGTTATTCAAGAATTTTTTGGATGTGAAATTGGGCTTGCGTAATGAGTATACCACAACCAACGCCAATTTCCCCGGCGTGGTTATTCCTGGATACAACACTGTGGCGCCATCGGCGGTTATTTCACATAAACTGGATGCAACGCAAAGCATAAAATTGAGTTACTCATTCAGGATAGAGCGCCCTGATTACGGCGAAGTAAATCCTTTCTATAACATCAGTGACCCACACAACATCAGCACAGGTAATCCTAACTTAAAGCCAGAGAAAAGCAATAGTGTTGAACTGGGTTACAATCGATCGTTCAATAGCGGCGCTAATTTTTATGTAGGTAGTTTTTACCGCCATAACAAAGATGATATACAGCAATATACCACCCAGTTTGATACATTGGTTGTCAATGGAGACAGGTATACCAACGTATTGCTTAGCCAGCGTGCTAACCGTGGTACGCAAAGCACGTTGGGTGGTAATATATTTGCATCTGTGCCTGTTGGTAAACTTAACCTGCGGAGCAATATTTTTATTGCCAACCGCTGGAACACCGCACCAGACCCTGCTAATAATAATGCTATCCAACGCGTAAGTGCTTTTAACTATCGCATAAACCTAAATGCTAATTATCAGTTCCCTAATAATTTTATGGCTGAGATATTTGGCAACTACAACTCCAGCGCGAGAACGTTACAAGGCACAAGGCCGCAGTTCTTTTGGTACAATTTTGCAGTACGTAAACAGTTTTGGGATAAGAAGGCCAGCATAGGTTTGGTAGCAAATAATCCGTTTAATAAATATGTTGATCAATACTCTACCACTACGGGTGTAAGCTTTAATCAGGAAAGCCTGAGGCAGATGCCATTACGTTCGTTCGGGATCACTTTAAGCTACAAATTTGGTAAGCTTGATTTTGCCAAAGACAAGGAGAAAGAGGGCCGCGATAATAATGGCGGAACGGATATTCCTGAAAGCGGCGGCGGTAAATAATAAAAAGGGCGGTTAACAAAAATAACCGCCCTTTTTACAAACTAAAATTTAAAGAACGCAGTTATATAATAAAGCATTATTACTATGAATACTGCTGACAAACACTTTAAATTCATAAACAGTAAGACTGGGTATGTAATTTTCTACACCTCGCTTAACGCAGGCCTCCCTACCGAGAAGTTAAAGGAAGAATTGGAAAAGGTTAAATTCCAGGTAGCCAGCAAAAATGGCCTCTACCATGGCACGGTTTATTGGGAAGAAATAAAAGCCGACAATTGATCTAACGAAGCGTTATTTTATGCTATATCGATAAGCTATAACCTTAAGACGTCGTTCAGCCGGGATAACTTTTCTTACCTAAGTAGGCGTGCAATACATACCTATTTGGCTTTGGCTTGTGTTAATTTCTTATTCCCCTCAAAATCAGTATATTTAGATACCAATTATTGCCGGGTATCCAACGCCCGGTTTGATCTAAATCACAGGAAATATGAGACAGACCTTGCTTTGCGTTTACTCCCTGTTGGGGTTTGTATTGCCATTAAGCGCGCAGGTGGCATCAAGCCCTGCAAATGCGGATGAGTTTGTACAGAACTTAAAAGCCGCAGCAGCGAACTCTTTTATCGAGAAAGCCTATTTACACTTTGACAGAGCGTGCTACAATGCAGGCGATACTATGTATTTTAAGGCATATTTAACAACTGGAGAAAAACACGAACCATCAAAGGTAAGCGGCGTGCTGCATGTTGATCTGATAAGCGACCGCGACTCGATAATACAATCGATCTTATTGCAAACGCAAAACGGAACTGCCGCCGGCGATTTTGCCTTACCTGCTTATTTTCAAAAAGGCAATTACCGGGTAAGGGCGTATACCAATTGGATGCGTAACTATAGGGATAACAACTTTTTTTATCGCACTATACCTGTCAATAGCACCATATCGGCTGCTAAACCGCAAAATGCAGGCGGCAAGCCCGATATGCAATTTTTTGCGGAAGCAGGGGTATTTGTAGCCGGTATACCCACCCGTTTTGCGTTTAAGGCAGTAGCTGATAATGGTTTAGGCATTGACGTGCATGGCGTGGTGGTCGACAACAATGATGTAGTTGTCGCTAAATTAAGATCGGCTCATCTGGGCATGGGGCAATTTTATTTAACAGCTATCGCAGGTAAAACCTACCGCGCAAAATTAAACTTTGCCGATGGCTCGTCATCTACAGTGGATCTGCTGAAACCAGTAGCCAACGGCATTGCCATGACAGTTAATAATTCAGATTCTGCAAAGTTTTCGGTAGATATCAATACAACCAAAGCTTATTATCTGGAAAATAAGAATAAAAACATTTCCGTTGTTATTTCCGCTGCGGGAATAGTTAAAACGGTTAAAACAGCATTAGATAACCAGATAATTGGCTTTGATATGCCTAAGAAGGATTTTCCATCCGGCTTAACAACTGTTATTTTGTTTGGCCCTGACGAGATGGAAGTAGGCGAACGGATGTTATTTATCAACGGCAATGATGGTCTTAACATAGATCTTAGAACTGATAAACAGATCTACCAAAGCGGGGAAAAGGTGACCCTTAATGTCAATGTCAAGCAAAATACAGGCAGTAGCGAAAGAGGTAGTTTCTCAGCAGCGGTTGTAAATGAGGACGAAGATCCATGCAAGGATATGGCGACAGATAATATTTTATCGTACCTGTTACTTAGTTCCGATATTCGCGGTTACATAGAGCAGCCAGGTTACTATTTTGAAAAAAACAATGCAGATACACGCAACAACCTTGATCTGTTTTTGCTTACCCAGGGTTACAAAGGTTTAGTAAAAACGCAGATTGAAAAGCCTGCTGCAAACAATTATCAACCTGAAAGTAACTTACAGCTAAAGGGTAAACTGGCCACAAAGGCGGGCAAGCCTATTGCCAATGAAAAAGTTTCCGTACTAACGGATGCTAATCAAAGCGCACAGGCCACTACCGACAAAGACGGAAATTTTGTTTTTGACAATGTATCCTTTAACAACGGAAGTAAGTTTATATTTAACGTTGAGAATAAATCGATTCGTAAAAACGCCATGGTAACTATTGAAAAAACCTACAACCCGGCGCCTGTTTCTCCAACAAGGGAACCGGTTCAAGTTGTGGACAGATCAAATTACAGTTCAACAGGAAATAATGTAGCTGTAAATTTAGCGATGAGTAAACCAGGAAAAAGAAAAGCCGGTGCAAGCTATCATACCACCAGTCTAATAGGCGCAGGTAATGCTGATCAGGTTGTTTTTAGAAAAGATATACCCAGTGCAACAAGCTTGTCACAAGGCTTACAAAATATAATTCGCGGAGTTGATTTTATTAACGGGCAGGCTTTTTTACGTACCGGTGGTGTGGTTGCAAATGGCAACTATGTAAGAGAACCCATGATGGTAGTGGTGGACGGGTTGCTTGGTCAGGGAGGCTCCATAGATAATGTTATGATACAAGACGTAGATAACATAGAGATACTAAAGGGTACCAATGCAGCGATTTATGGCATGGGTGCCGGTGCCGGGGTAATAATCATTAATACCAGGCAGGGAGCCGAGGCCGAACCCATAAGCCAGGAAATGGCTCCGGGCATTATATCTGTAACTCCCCAGGGTTACTATAATGCACGCAGTTTTTACAACCCGGTTTATCAACCCTCATTTGCAATAAATAAATCCAAACGCCCTACAATTTTGTGGAAGTCTAATATCGCAACTGATAGCGGTGGCGGAGCATCCTTCAGTTTTAATAATGCCGTGCCAGGTAACTACCGTGTAATACTTGAAGGGATCAATAATAACGGGCGCCTCGGCAGGGTTGTTTATCGATACACCGTAAAGTAACTATTTAGTAATGAGGTAGGCCTTTGACAATACCTGTTGCCGGGCTTTGTAGTTAATAAACTTAGGCAGGATATTCTCTTGCGGATAATCTACAAAAGTAGCAATGATGGTAAACTGCGCACTTTCGTTTCTCAGCTGGTCTAAAGAGGCTTGGCTGGCGTAAAATATGGATTTTCCTTTAGGCGAGAACTTGCCGAAATCTTCAAGACCAATGTAATTAACCGGTTTTTTACAGTAAAACTGGAAGCTGTTGTTTGATTGCCTCAAACTGTAAATATTGGCATTGGCAAATAGTGGTTGATTTATAAAATTAGCCGCCTGGATCTGTGAATTATAAGATGCCATTTTAAGGAAGAAAACGGTATTCATATAAAAATTTCCGAATAATGCCGCACAGCATGTGCAGGCAAAAACCTTTAAAGCTGATAGTATTTGCTGTTTGATAAGCCAGATAATAAGCGCGCCGAATAGCATAACATCCACAATGAACAACAAACTGCTTGCTGGCCTAAGTAAAATGTGAACAGCAATAATTATTAGTGGCAATGCAATGGCAAATATTAGTAAGAACGCGTTCCTTAATCTTTCTTCAGATCTTGTCAACGCCGATAGCATATAAGGAGCCATCATAATGGCAAAGAGCGGGAAAAGAATGTTGGTGTAAAACGGCAGCTGGAACCTTGAGAGTGAAAACAACAGCAGCAGTAACATTCCGCCTGCAAAGGTGTAATATTCCGGCAGGCTAATTTTCCTGATCAGCTTTGCTACGTTCTTATAAACCGCAAAATAGAACATCAGGCACCAGGGCAAAAACGTCCATAGCATGGTATGCAAAAAAAAGAACGGATCGCCTGACTTTTTTTGATGAATAGGCCCATTGTTAGCAAAACGTCCAAACTGGCTATCCCACAAAAACCAACGGATGCCGCTTACATTGTACCTGCCAAACACCAACTTTTTCGGATAAAGATCAAACTGCACATACAGTGCATAGAATTCAGGTAACGTAAAAACAACAGTACACAGGTAAAGCAATAGCCACTTGCCGCTAAAAAGTTTCAAAAATTGTTTCTCGGCTATCATCTGCCCCAGTAGTGCGCCATAGATCGCTACTACCACAAAAAGCCCTTTGGTCATGATAGCGCAAGCTGTAAGTAAGGCAGCTAAGATAAAATGCTTAAGCGTGCCTTTGTTTTTATACTGACTGATGTGATAAATACTACCTATTACCAGCGCCATTAGATAAGGCTCGGCACGGGTATCTATGTTGGAGATAATGATATGTTCGGCAGTGGCTAATATCAATACAGCAATAAATGCACTGTCTTTACCATAGTACTTGCGGACAAACAGCCAGGTGTACAGCAAACTCAGGCAGAAGAAAAGTAATGCAGGCAGGCGATACGCCCAAGCGCTTATCCCGAAAACTTTAAACGACAATGCCGCCATCCAAAAAGGAAAATGAGGCTTATCTAACCAATCGGTGTTGTAGGTAAAAAGCTGCAGCCAGTCGCTTTTTTTAACAATATTTTTAGCGATGGATGCATAAAGCCCGGGGTCGTCGGTAAAAAAGCCCGCGTTTAAACCGGCGAAGTTTACTATCAGCGCCAATATTAACAGCACTATATATATACGCTTGGGGCTATTGCTCATTACAGACAAATATAGCTTTGTAACGCTAAATTTGTCGAGCCACGGTGAGAGTTATAAAACAAAAAACCCCTGTCGCCCGAAAGAGCGACAAGGGCAAAAACTCACAACAATTGTTTTAACCTTTCGGTCTATTCCTAACTGCAATGTGAATTCATATGTTGTAACGCACGTATCGTGCCAAATTTCACTTTTCAAAAGCTTAACGTAATAATTTTTAGCTGGTTAAGTTTATATACTATCTTAGCCACCAAGAAAAACTAAATCATCTAAAAAATGAAAACCACCAATCTGTTTAAGCATACAGCGATGTTTGTATGCGCTATGTTATTTGCTACAATTTCTTTTGCGCAAAACAAACCTATGCAGAGTCCGCGCGATAGCGTTAGTGCAACCATTAACGGTTCAACTATCACCATTAATTATGGCAGCCCGTCTGTAAAAGGCCGCAAGGTTTGGGGCGAGCTGGTACCATATGACAAAGTATGGCGCACCGGTGCTAATGAAGCTACTACTTTTACCACCACAAAAGACATTACGGTTGAGGGTAAAAAACTAACTGCAGGCACATATGCATTATTTGCTATACCAACTGCAAGCACATGGACCATCATCTTCAATAAGACCGCTAAACAATGGGGCGCCTTTAAATATGATGAAAGCCAGGATGCCCTACGCGTAATGGTTAAACCTATGCCGTCTGCAATGAACGAGCGTTTGGTTTACAAAATGAACAAAAAAGGTTTTACACTTAGCTGGGATAAATTATCTGTTCCTGTACGTATCAAATAATTGCAGAACTTAAGATAAACAAACAAGGCCACGGTAGTTCGTGGCCTTGTTTGTTATAAATATTTTTTTCGGTGGGCGATAGCGCTGCAATATCAATTGATAAGCTTACTCGATCCGCCCAATTGATATCGCCACGTTGTTGTCGCTCCCCGCAATGCAATATTTAGAAAATAAAAAAGGCGATGATCTCTCATCGCCTTCAATTTTATTGGGGAACTAACTAAGCTTTTGCCGGCTGGGTTTTCTTACGTTCCGTATATACCGCACCGCCAAGGGCAAGTATCAATAATACCGAACCTGCTAAAGAGATATTTTCGCCGGTGTAGTACGATGCCGGATGGAATATAAATTCCACTTTATGATTACCAACAGGTATAGTAGCGGCACGTAAGACATAGTTGGCACGGTAATAAGGTTGCTCCACGCCATCTATCAGCATTTTCCAGCCCTTATCGTAAAATATCTCTGAGAATATAGCCACCTGGTTAGCCATAGAACCGCTTTGGTATACTAAATGCTCCGGCTCATAACTTACTAATTTGATAGAGCTATTGGCATCATAACCCAAGGTTTTAGCTTCAACAGTTTTCTTGAAGCTTTGGTCGATCATCGCTTCGTTCTTAGGATCAAAGCTGCTGATGGCCTGCATTTCCTGGTCAGCACCACTCACATACTTAACACTTTTAACAAACCATGCGTTACCACAGGCCGTGTTATTAGTTTGCATATTGGCAGTACCTGTTTTAGGGTCGGCAGTGATGATGTATTTAGTATTCAGCATATCCAGTACATCATGGTTTACGCTTTTGGAGAACTGATTTTCTACAATTTCATCAAAACGACGCAACCTTGCCGGATGGAAACCACCAACTGTTTTATAGAAATAAGAAGAGTGCGAATCATGGAAAGGATCGCTCAAACTCAGGTCCATCACCCTAAAGTTTGGGTCTTTATCGCGCATGATAAATTCGTCTACCTCGCGCGGTACATAAGCCTGGTTTATCACATCACTTGATACGAAGGTATCGTCCTTTAAATAGCGTTTGTCCACGCTCCACATATCAATCAGCACCACACCTAATACCACTATAGCCGCAAACGTAGTATTGATCTTTTGTTTGATAACTATCCATACCAAACCAAAAGCAATTGCGATGAAGATCAGCGTACGTATAGCATCTTGCCTTTCAAGTGTTTGGCGGTCTTCGACAAGGGCACCGGCAACAGAATTGGCCGCTCCCATATCACCACGAAACAACTGCGCTAAATTGTTGATAAGATTTTGGTGTTCAGTTCCCTTAAAGCTTAGCACAAGTCCAGGTAGAACGATCATCAATAAGGTAATACCACCGGTAATGTAGAACGCCAGTTTGGCTTTTGCAAAAATGTATGCCTTATCTGGATTTTCAAATACTTCGTTAAGCGCCAGGAAAGCCAGTATTGGGAAGCAAAGCGATGCGATGACCAAGGTAGACTCTACTGCGCGGAACTTATTATATAGCGGGAAGTAATCAAAAAACAAATCAGATATAAAAGGAAGGTTTTTACCGAATGATAAAAATACACTCAACAAAACGGCACCCAATAACCACCACTTAATACGGTTTTTAATGATGATCAAACCAAGTACAAAAAAGAAGAATACTACAGCGCCAAAATACCACGGGCCTACAGTGCTTGGTTTGTTACCCCAATACAACGGTAGCTGCGAAGCAAATTGTTGTGCCTGACCGGGATCAACTCCCTTATCGATCAGAGCTTTGGCAACTTTTGAATCTTCACCCATCGTAGTACTACTGCTACCACCGTATGCGTTGGGTATAAAAAAGGTAAATATCTCGGTTGGGCTTTCGCTCCACAGGTAGGCATAATCTTTGGTAAGGCCGGTGCTTTGTGCCGTGGTCTCGCTTTTCAAATTAGGTTTACCGCGTATAGTAAGCTTGCTGTATTCGTAGGTAGTCCAAAGTGACCCGGCGTTTACCAGCACTGCAATAATTGTCCCCACAGACAAATAAGCAATTGCCTTAAAGAATTGCGCAGTAGTTTTAGCTTTAATAGCGTGGTACAGTTCAATAAATACAAGGATGATCAAAGCCAGAACAAGATAGTAGGTCATCTGTACGTGGTTAGAGCGGATCTCCATGGCCAGGAAAAACGCTGTGAGCGAAGCGCCGAGGATATATTGGCCGCGCAAGGTCATGATGATACCCGCAACTAAAGGCGCAAAGAATGCAATGGCGTAAGCCTGGTTTGCGTGCCCTGCCTCAATATAAATAAAGTTGTATGATGAAAAAGCGAACGCAACCGCACCAGCGGCAGCTAACCAACGTTTTAAACCCAGGGTATTAAATAGCATATATGCGCCGAACAAATACAGCAGAACCGTATCAACCGGATTAGGGAATATCCCCTTTAAGCCATCAATAACGTAAGTGGTTAGGTTTTTACCGTATTTGGCCCATATTTGGTAGCTTGGCATACCGCCAAACATCTGATTGGTCCATAATGGTGCGTGGCCGGTTTTTTCCTTTACGTCCATTATCTCTTTTTGCATCGCCTTTGCCTGCAAAACGTCGCCCTGGTATAAGATCTTACCCTGCATAATAGGGTTTAAGAAATAGGCGTACGTTAGAACGAAAAAAATTGCAGCAACTATCAGATGCCCGCCATTGCGCTTTATCCAGTTGTTCATTTAAACTTCTTTAGGGAATAGTATTATAATCGTAAAATCTCCCAAAAATAGAAAAATGGATGAGATTAAAAATGATAAGTTTTACAGAATCAGCAGTTATGAGGCTGGTTTTGGAAGTAAAAGAAAAGCAATATCATCATCCCGATGCTTACCACGTAGATGATGCCGTTGAGCCAAGTGTACTCATCCGGATTACGCCTTATAGTGTAAACGTTGTAAAGTGCAAGGATGGCCAAAGCGCCCCAAAAAAAATTATTGATGCTGTTACAGCCGGTAAAAAGTTGTGTTAGCAGAGCCAGTACAATGCAATTTGTAATAACAAGAAGCACTGTTGGTGGCGTGTTGTTATGGTTCTTTCTTCTCTTGTAAATTCCCTCGGGAAGCATAGGCTCAGGTTATTTTATTTCCTCGTAATCTACAAATTCCCCTTCAGAGTCAGGTACAGAACTTTTGCGCTGTTCGGGCATATGGTCAATACGGATCTTACCGTCGGGGCGGGGTGGCTGGTATTGGTTTTGTTGCTGACGCGCTTGCTCCTGCGCTTTGTTTACAACACTCTGGAACAGCATCGGCAAAAATATACGCACCAGGCTACGTATGATATAAAGAGAGCAGATAGTTATAATTAGAAAACGTATCAATATCATGGCATTATCATTAGTCAGTATACAAATATAAGTATATAACGAATAATTTAACCTGATAGTTTACTTGGGAAAGTGTCAAAAATAGATGAGATGAGACAGTGCCGCTACGAGGAACGAAGCAATCATATGCGTTGAAAGTATCGCGCAATTAGATCTCTCTTCGTTGCCGCTTGTTCGAATTAACATCGTTTTGGCAACAAAAAAGCCCTGCATCGCTGCAGGGCTTTCAAATTTATTCTTCTACCATTTCGCTGTTGGGGTAACTAACCTCAGGCGTTTCATGCTTGAAGTATCGCTTCTGATTGATCAGGATCATGATAACACCGATGGAGATAGCGGCATCTGCCAGATTAAACACCGGGCGGAAGAAGATAAACTCCTCTCCTTTCCATATCGGGAACCAATCAGGAAAGTGGCCTTGCAATAGTGGGAAATAGAACATATCAACCACGCGGCCATGGAAGATACCCGCGTAATTGTATATCAGGCCGTAAAACGTCGAGTCAATGATATTACCCAGGGCACCGGCCAATATCAGGGCTACCATCATAATTAAACCACGGTGGTATTTATGTTTTATCAGATGCACCAGCGCATATCCGATACCAAAAACTGCCACAATACGGAATAACGTTAATGCAAGTTTGCCAAACTCGCCGCCTAACTCCATTCCAAAAGCCATACCGTTATTTTCGGTATAGTGAAGCATGCCTCTGTCGCCGAGAAAATGGATCTCTTCGCCCAAAGTCATGTGTTTTCGTACCCAGATCTTGATGATCTGATCCAGCAGGATGATAAATGCAGCAGTTAAAAACGGTCTTGTATAAGCAGCCTTCATCTATTGCTTTAGTTTAGCTTCCATAGTCAGCGTGGTATGCGGCACGGCACGCAGGCGCTCTTTAGGTATCAGTTTACCGGTTTCGCGGCAAATACCGTAAGTTTTGTTCTCGATACGTACCAATGCGGCTTCTAACTGTTCGATAAATTTTTTCTGACGGGCAGCCAGTTGGTTTATCGATTCCTTCTCAAGCGTGGCAGAACCATCCTCAAGTGTTTTGTAAGTACCTGCAGTATCATCAGTGCCATTTGCATTAGGCGAACTTAGCGATGAAGCCAATGCAGCCAACTCTTCTTTAGAGCTGCGTAATTTTTCTTGTATCAGTTCTTTGAATTCTTTCAGCTCAGCATCAGAATATCTTGTTTTTTCGTGTTCCATTTAACTTTTATTTATGGCTATCAATATCTCAAATTCGTCTATAACTACCTTTTCGCTATCGGCAAGGTCGGTAGCCTGGGTTATGCTATCTGCCAATACCTCAGCGCAGATGTAGCTTATATTACTCTCAATGGCTTTCCAGATCTCAGCACCGCAATTCACTTGTACGGTGATACGGTCTGTAACTTCAAACCCTTTGCTTTTACGCAGATTTTGTACGCGGTTAACAAATTCACGGGCGTAACCTTCTTCTTTTAGCTCTTCTGTGATGGTAACATCCAGCGCCACAGTAAGTTTACCTAAATTGGCTACCTGCCATCCTGGAACATCCTCGGCTATGATCTCTACATCTGATGATAGTATCGAGTACTTAGTATCAAGTATTAAGATGGAGCCATTAGTTTCCAGCTCTGTTATCTGGTCCTGATTGAAGGCGTTTATGGCAGCAGCTACATCCTTCATATCCTTGCCTACCTTAGCACCAAGGGCTTTAAAGTTTGGTTTTATCTTTTTCTTGATGAAACCGGCGGTATCGGTGATGTACTCAATGTCTTTAATATTGGTCTCAGACAGGATCAATTCCTTAACCTTTTCAACCTGTAATTTAAAGTTTTTATCGAGGATAGGCAATAATATCTTGCTTAAAGGACGACGGACCGGCACCTCTATTTTCTTCCGTAATGATAGCACCAATGATGATATGTCCTGCGCTAATTGCATACGCTCTTCCAGAGCTTTGTCTACCAGGTCGGCGTGGTACTCAGGGAAGTAAGCCAGGTGTACCGATTCAAATTCCTCTTTACCGGTTACACTGTTCAGGTCGGTATATAAACGCTCGGCAAAGAATGGCGCAACAGGCGACATCAGTTTGCTGATGGTTATCAAACAAGTATAAAGTGTTTGGTATGCCGATAGCTTATCGTCAGAATTATCTGATTTCCAAAAGCGGCGACGGCCTAAACGTACGTACCAGTTACTCAAATGCGCATCAACAAATTCCTGTATAGCACGTGCTGCCTTGGTAGGCTCAAAGTCGGCATAGTAGCCGTCAACCTCGGCACTCAGGGTGTTTAGTAATGATAAGATCCAACGGTCAAGCTCGGGGCGGTTCTCAATAGCGATCTCCGCTTCCTCGTATTTAAATTTATCGATGTTGGCGTAAAGTGTAAAGAACGAATACGTGTTATAAAGCGTACCAAAGAACTTACGGCGCACCTCGTCCAAACCTTCGGTATTAAACTTCAGGTTATCCCAAGGCGATGCATTGCTGATCATGTACCAGCGGGCAGCATCGGCACCAACTTGTTCAATGGTAGCAAACGGATCAACACCATTGCCTAAACGTTTAGACATTTTGTTACCGTTCTTATCCAGCACCAAACCGTTTGAGATAACGTTTTTAAAGGCTATGCCGCGGTTACCAACCTTCTCATTAACGGCTTTCACCTCGTCGCTTGCTTCGCTTAGCATTACGGCTATGGCGTGCAGGGTAAAGAACCAGCCACGGGTTTGGTCAACGCCTTCTGCAATAAAATCTGCAGGGTAAGCGGCCTCAAACTCATCTTTGTTCTCAAAAGGGAAATGCCATTGTGCATATGGCATGGCCCCGCTATCAAACCAAACGTCGATAAGGTCTGTCTCGCGGATCATTTTATTGCCGGTTGATGATACTAAGATCACATCATCCACATAAGGGCGGTGCATATCTTCCAGCTTAAAGCCTTCAGGCATAAAACCTGCGGCGATAGCTTTCCCTATCTCGGCATTCAGTTCGGCAATTGAGCCTATACATTTTTCTTCGCCACCGTTCTCCTCGCGCCAGATAGGCAGCGGGGTACCCCAGTAACGTGAGCGCGACAAGTTCCAGTCAACCAGGTTCTCCAACCAGTTACCAAAACGGCCCGTGCCAGTGCTCTCTGGTTTCCAGTTAATCGTTTTGTTCAGCTCCACCATCTTGTCCTTAACGGCAGTGGTACGGATGAACCAACTATCCAGCGGATAGTAAAGTATCGGCTCATCAGAACGCCATGAGTGCGGGTAGCTGTGTTCGTATTTTTGTACGTTAAATGCTTTGTTCTCTTCTTTTAGTTTGATAGAGATCAGCACGTCGGTCGGTTTAAAGTCCGCCGCGCCGCGCTCAGCATCTGTATAATATTCTTCTTTAACGTAATGGCCGGCATAGTCGGTAACTTCGGCAACAAAACGGCCTTGTTTGTTAACAAGTGGCACATCTTTACCGTTCTCGTCCTTCACCATCACCGATGGCACGTTGTTCTCCTTACATGCCCTAAAGTCATCCGCACCAAAAACTGATGCAGTGTGCACTATACCGGTACCATCGCCTGTAGTAACAAAATCAGCAGGGATAACGCGGAACGCATTTTTCTGCAGGTCTTCATTAGTTACATAAGGCATCAGTTGGTAATAGTGGATGCCTACCAGGTCGCTGCCTTTAAATTCACCGGCAGTTTGCCATGGGATAATTTTATCGCCGCCTTTGTAATCATCAAAAGAAGCGTTCTCACCATCGGCTTTAAAGTATTTGCTAATCAGCTCTTTAGCTAATACCACACAAACAGGCTTGTAAGTGTATGGGTTAAAAGTATTGATCTTTACATAAGTGATATCCTCACCAACGGCCAAGGCACAGTTTGAAGGCAAAGTCCACGGAGTAGTCGTCCAGGCCAGGATAAACACATCGGTATTTACACCGTTAAACAGGAATTCAGAATCGCCGTCGCGTTTAACTTTAAACTGCGCAGTGATGGTGGTATCCTTCACCATTTTGTAAGTACCCGGCTGGTTCAGCTCGTGCGAACTAAGGCCTGTGCCCGATTTTGGCGAGTAAGGTTGTACGGTATAACCTTTGTATAAAAGGTCTTTTTTATAAAGTTCCTTCAGTATCCACCAAAGGGTTTCAATGTATTCGTTCTCGTAGGTAACGTACGGGTTTTCAAGGTCAACCCAGTAGCCCATCTTTTCGGTAAGGTCGTTCCACACGTCGGTGTAACGCATTACCTCTTTACGGCAGGCATCGTTATATTCTTTAACGGTAATTTTTTTACCTATATCATCTTTAGTGATGCCCAAGGCTTTCTCAACAGCCAGCTCTATAGGAAGGCCATGGGTATCCCAGCCACCTTTACGTTTAACCTGGTAGCCCTTAAGCGTTTTGTAACGGCAAAAAATATCCTTAATAGAGCGGGCCATTACGTGGTGAATACCCGGCATACCATTTGCGCTCGGCGGGCCCTCATAAAAAGTGTAGGGGTTACTTGCCGGCCGGCTGCTGATACTTTTGGAGAAGATGTTGTTTTGTTTCCAGAACTCCAGGACTTCTTTACCCGTTTTCGATAGATCTAATTGCTTATATTCCTTGTACATCAATATGTTCAACTCGAATTTTAAAGGTTGCAAAAATAGGCAATTTAATTGTGAATAGGTATATGTTTTACTATAAAGACATAAAGCTTTACACGGAAGCCTCTCCACAAACCCCTCTCCAAAGGAGAGGGGCTATAAGAAGCTTTTCTTTTTTTAGTCTCCCCTGTTGGGGAGATTTAGAGGGGGCTTTTGGGCGTTGCCTCCTGCCCGCGCTATTCTAATTATACGCGCACAGGCATTAGGCTCGGGGCCGGTATCCGCTACTATCGCTAACGCAAACTCAACACCGCGTCATTGCGAGTGAATAGACAAAGTCTTCTAACCCTCTTTTCGCGCAGCGAAGAGAGGGTGGTCGAGCGGAGCAAAAACCGGGTGAGTAAAATTCCTATATTTGAATTAAAACCCATATTTACTATGAAAATAAATGCAATAGCTATTGTTGCCGCAGCCGCGCTTTTTGCAGGATGCGCCGGTAATACTGATAAAAACCAAACCATTGCTGCCGATACAGGTATTGCGGCAGACATCAAACATCACATAGCCGTATTGGCTAACGACTCCCTGATGGGCCGCAAACCGTTTACTAAGGGCGAAGAAAAAACCATTAACTACATCGCATCTGAATACAAGAAGCTCGGCCTTGAGCCGGGTAACAATGGCAGTTATTTCCAGGAAGTGCCGATGGTAGAGATCACTTCTACCGCAAATGATATGAGCATCAGTGGCAAAACTACTATGGACCTGAAACCGGGTGTGGATTTTGTCGCCTCAACCCGCCGCGAGCAGGATACCTTGAGCCTTAAAAATTCACCTTTAGTATTTGCCGGTTTTGGTGTGGTAGCGCCCGAATTTAACTGGAACGATTACAAAGGCCTTGATGTAAAAGGCAAAACCGTAATTGTACTTGTAAATGACCCCGGTTTTAAAGCGCCGGAAAAGTTATTCAAAGGCGATACAATGAGCTACTACGGTCGCTGGACCTACAAGTACGAAGAGGCCGCGCGCCAGGGTGCTGCAGGTGTCATCATCGTCCATCAAACCGAACCGGCAAGCTACGGCTGGCAGGTGATACAAAACAGCTTTGCAGGCTCAAAACTTTATTTGCAACAAGCCGATAAGCACATGAACCGCTGCAAGGTTGAGGGCTGGATAAGCGAACAGGCCGCTACTAAATTATTGGCAAGCGCCGGCTTCAACGGCAACATCCGTGACTATGCACGCCGTAAGGATTTTAAAGCGGTGGCGTTAGGCAGCAGCGTTTCGCTCGACTTGAAAAACAATTTGAAATACTCAAAATCAAACAACGTTATCGGTATCATCCAAGGTACCGAGCGCCCGGATGAAACCATACTGTACACCGCTCACTGGGACCACTTTGGCATTGGCAAACCTGATGCTAAAGGCGACAGCATTTATAACGGTGCGGTTGATAATGCCAGTGGCGTAGCCGCTATTTTGGCGGTTGCTAAAAAGTTTGCTTCGCAAAAAGAGAAGCCTAAACGCTCTATTGTTTTCCTTGCAGTTACTGCCGAAGAACAAGGCTTGTTAGGCTCAGAATACTATGCCACGCATCCTATTTACCCGCTTATCAAAACGGTGGCTGATCTGAACCTCGATGCGCTGTCAGACTTTGGTGAAACCAGCAACTTCTCCATCACCGGAAAAGGCCAGAACGACTTGGATGACTACGTGATCAAACTGACCAAAGCCAAAGGTTGGGATGTGGTAGGTGATGAGAACCCAGGCTCGGGAAGTTACTACCGGTCCGATCATTTCAATTTTGCCAAAGTTGGTGTACCCGCTTTAGACCTGCACAACGGGGCCAAAAGCATACAGCGTGGTGAAGAGTTTGGTAAAGAGAAGCTAAAAGAATACAACGACCAGCGTTACCACCAACCATCAGACGAGTACAGCGATGCTATGGACACCCGTGGCATGGCGCAGACCACCGACCTAATGTACAAACTCGGCGTACAGTTGAGCAATGAAACTACCTTCCCGGGCTGGAAAAAAGGCTCGGAGTTTAAAGCGGTGAGAGATAAAGCGATGGGGAAATAGGCTTAATTATGTCATTCTGGACGATAGCGAAGAATCCAGTGAAAACGCCGTAAGTCGTAGAACGGATGCTTCGTTCCTCAGTATGACAAGGGTAATGTTCACGTTCACGCCATGAACACTTGTGAACATCGTGAACGCCGTGAACGCTGACATGATCCTGTCAGTAGGCGCTAAGTGATAAAACATAAAAGGCCGGGCATTGCGCCCGGCCTTGGTTTTTATAGATCAGTTAGTTAATAGTTTCTATTTACAATATTGTGCCACTTGAGCAGCGGCGGCCTTTGAGCCGAGGTTAACGGCTTGTTTAAAATCAGTACAGGCGTTGCCTGTATCCTTTTGGTTTACCCTTGCACGGCCACGAAGCAGGTAGATCTCCGGGTTTTTAGGCTCTATCTTCAGCGCGTAATTAAAATCAAGGTTGCTGCGCTGGGTATCACCGGCCAGGCTTCGGGCCAGTCCACGCCACGCATAGGCAACAGTGTTGTTCATGTCAATAAATATGGCACTGTTAAAATCATCGACAGCGCCCTGGTAGTTTTGCATAGCCAAACGTATCTGCCCGCGAATAAAATAAGCATCTTCCTGGCCGTCATTTATCTTAATACCCCTGGCAATATCGGCCAATGCACCGTTATTATCCTTCATATCAAACTTGGCGCTGCCGCGGTTAAAGTAAGCCTGCGATGAAGCAGTATCCAACTTAAGTGCTGCGTTGTAATCAGCAATGGCGCCCTGCAGGTCGCCGGTATGTTGTTTGGCGGCTCCCCTGCCTATCAGGTAATTAGCGTTCTTAGGGTTTTTACTCACCAGCGTATTAAACAAAGGCAAACCTTCGTTGTAAAATTGAGCTTTCACCATTGATCGTACAAACCTGTCGCGCAGGTTATCATCGTCTTTGTCAATGGCCGCAATTCGCTTGTAGTCGGCAAGCGCACCTTCACGGTCGTTAACTTTTAAACGCGTTTCTGCGCGTTTTAATAATGTTTCAGAATCACCACCATTGTAGCTCAATGCTTTGTTGTAATAGCCCACAGCAGCATCGTACTGATGTTTCCCTGCCGCAATGTTACCCAGCAATACATAAGAATAATCATTAGAGGGGTTCATTTTTATTCCCTGGTTAAGATCAGCCAATGCTGCGGTGGTGTCTTTCAACTCCAGGTTGGCACGGGCACGGCTTACGTAGGCATAAGCATTTTTTGCGTCCAGCTCGATGGCGCGGTCGGCATCGTCTTTGGCATCTTCAAAAGACCTCATATCCAGTTTGAGATCCGCACGGTTCTGAAAAGCATCTGAGGTTTCCTTCAATTCTATCGACTTATCAAAATCTGCCAGCGCCCCCTGTTTATCATTAAGGTTATATTTAACCAAACCATCATAAAGATACAGCTCGGCATTGTTTGGGTCTCGTTTTATGGCCTCGCCAAAATACTGCAGCGCCCCTTTCTTATCATTGTTATTGCTTAAAGCATTGGCCAGGTACTTGTACAGATTAGGCATCCGTGGGTTTAAAGCAATGGTTGCTTTGTAATCGGCAACGGCTGCTTTGTAATTTTTAAGGTTTCCGTAAGCATTGCCACGATAAAACACGGCGTCGGCATTTTTAGGGTTAAGCGCCAATGCTACGGTGTAATCTGCAATAGCACCCCGGTAATCACCCATGTTACCTTTAGAGTTTGCCCGGTAATAGATCAGGTCTGAGTTCTTTGGATCAAGCGCAACTGCTTTATTAAAATCTTCAATAGCACCCTCGTTATCCTTTAAATTAGCTTTGGCAACACCTCTGTACTCGTATAATGACGGGTCGCGCGGGTCAAGTGAAATGGCTTTGGTAAAATCATCTACCGCTCCCTGGTGATTGCCCATGTTTGCTTTGGCATTAGCACGGTAGTGATACATATCTGCCCGTGGGTTAAGCGCTATTGCCTTATCAAAATCGGCAATGGCTTCGTTATACCGGCCTTTATCATTATAGATATTAGCGCGGTACATATAGGCAAAGGCATTATTAGGGTCGTACTGAATAGCTTTTGTATAGTCGGCTATGGCCTTGTCAGCGTCCTTTATATTATTGTATGCGTTACCGCGATAGAAATAGGCTTTAGCGTTGTTAGGCTCTATTTCTATAGCCTTACTAAAATCAACAATAGCCTGGCGATAATTTTTAATATTAGCTTCGGTATTTCCTACGCCAATGTAGGTTTCCGCGCTTTGCGCAAGGCAGCAAAACGGCAGCAGTAAAAAAGCTATTGTAAATCTTACCATCTTAAATATTATCTGAAAGGCTTAACTAAAACAGAGAACGATGCCGTGGTGCCATAGCCGGTATTACGGCCGTTTATGAAATGCCCCCCAGTTGCAAAAAACGACAGGCGTTTGTTTGCCGTGTAACCATAAGTAAGTGTTGCCTGGTTAAATGCAAAGTTTTTATTTACAGCCAATATGGGCGAAAACCTGGTAAAGTTACTTGATGAGTAAAAGCCACCCAATGATACCGAGAGCTGGTGATGGAAACGCCTATCCAGCGTTAAACCAAAGGTACCGGTGTAGCGGTCCTGGGTTGGGCCATCAGGACCAAAATACTGGCGTACGCCATTCTCCAATGTAAAATAATAGTTCTTCCCTAAAACTTTACCGCTACCTGCAAAGGCAAGTTTAATTTCAGCGCCCTGTTCGCGGTAACCCAGCGTAAGATCATTGTACAATGGTGTAATGTACGTACCCTGCACAGTAAAATAATAGATGTAATTGATGTTGGCCACATAATAACGCAGGCCTATTTCCAGGTCGGTTAAACCAGTACTGGTTGTTTTCGAGTTGATATCTTCATACGTGTTGCGCACATAAGGCAGCAAAGCCACTGCGGTTAAGCGCCTGCTTATGCCATACTCCGCGTAAAGCGAAAAACCTATTGATGAGAACTGCCCATTATTAGCAAAAGGCGTTCTGCGGCGTAACGAATCCCAACCGCTGTTTGCATAAAAATAGCTAACAGATGGCGACAGCAATAACCGCTTTGGCCTTACCGGGAAACCACCCGCAAAACTGCTGGTGTTAGCCAGCAACATAAAGCTTGCTGCTAATAAAAATATCTTAAAGTGAGTTTTAGGTACTGTCATGTCGTAAGCTTAAAATAGTGCAAAATGGTCGCGCATCCAACGCCCTTCAAGGTCTTTATATGATTGTGATATCTCGTGCCCCAGGTCTTTAAATACCATCATCCTTTTCTTCCCGGGTATTACGTTGTAAGTGGCATACTCGTTATAAGGCGGTGCGTAAGGGTCTAATAAACCTATACCCATTATGGAGGGGCAAGTTATATTTTCTGCAAAGTTTTTACCGTCATAGTAGTTAAGGTTGCTCATCACCTTATCCAGGGTTAACCCTGGTTGAGTGCGTATGTATTTCTTAATATCGCTGATAGGCCAGGTAACTTCACCGTCCAGATTATTTACATCACAAAGTATAGGGTTTTGGGCAGAGCACAGGTTAACCCTTTTATCAAGCGATGCCGTAGCAAGCGCCAAATAACCACCCATACTACCGCCTGATACCAGGATATTATCGTGCTTTAAATTTGGCTGCGCGTAGATAAAATCAATGGCGCGTAAACAATCCATTATAACGCCGCGCATAACGTATTTATCCCTGTCTTCTATCCGGTAAAATATAAATTCATCGCGGCGGGTGTCTATCTGGCCGCGACTGTTGCCCTGCCCTCTTACGTTTAATGTAATAATGGCCAGGTCTTCATCCAATCCCGTTATGGGCATCAGGTTAACCTGGTAGCCCGGCAAACCCAACAGTACCGAAAATTTACGATTTGGGTTGGGATTATTCGGCACTGTCATCCATCCCTTTATCAGGTAATTATCCAGCGAGCGCATTTCTATCAGGAACACCTTACGGTTATCTGTATTCATTTTAGGCATTGGCGTTACCTTAAAATTAGGTTTAACCGCGGCCAGCTCTGCTTTGGCTTTATTCCAAAAAGAATCAAAGTCTGCAGGTTTTTGATATTTAGAGCGTATCTCTTCTGGACGGATACCAAAAACCCTGCGGGTAGTATCGTCATACTCAGATACGTTAACCATAAAGTTAACCTTATAGAAACCTGTTGGCAGCGATGGCAGTTCGAAACTGTATTTCCCCGAGCTTTTCTTGCCGAGATTTACCTTCTGCGATGCTGTTTTGATGTCCTTACCATGCTGGGTTATAATGTAGGAAACCGTACCTGTTTGCGGGTTATTGGTAGGATTTTTCACCTCGAAGGTATAGCTGGCATGATCACCAAAAATGGCGTTCTTGTTACCTGCGGTAAGCACAGTCGAAATTCCTTCTTCCTCATCATCCTGTGCAAGGGCATGGTTTATGCCCGCAAGGGTGAAGATGCAAAGCAACATGAAAAATATCTTATTTGATCTGATTAACATAGTATAAATAAAACTTAAGCTTTAATGGCCTCCGATCTGTTCTCAGGGTTACGTGCTTTATTTTTGATCAAAAAATCCGACTGTCGGATATAATGATTCAGCGGTTCCTCAACCAGTTTAAACAACAGTATAGAGACGGCGTTTAATACAATGAAGCCGTAAAGCACATTCAGGTTATCATACTGGAAGGGCGAGTTCCAGTCTTTACCCCACTTATCGTAGAGTTCAAAAATATCGTCGTTCCATTTATTCAGATAATTGTGGAACAGATCATACATCCAACCCAGGTGTATAAGGTAAAAAATGTAAGAGCTTTTGCCCAGCAACTCAACAAATTTAAAGCTGAGTATCGTTTTAAGCACGGTGGTCTCGGTAAGTAAACCATAGAAAAACACGGCAATGGATGTAGCTAAAAGATAGTTGTTGGTAACAATACCAAACGGATGGTGCAAACCTGCCACCTCGCCTTTCGGGATTGGCAGGATAGACATGATCCATACGCAAACAAATATGGCCAGAAAGCCGCCATAAGTAAACCAGGTTTTAGCATGCCCGTCAATTTTATCCTGCCTGCGTTTTACAATCAATGCAAGCTGAATCCCTGCAAAAAACTCGAAGCACCGACCCAGGAAAGTATATAAGAACATAAACGTAAAGTTGCCGAAGAAACCATACCAGTTAACATTCCTGAATATCATTACCAGCCCAACACCAAACAGTGTAACCACAGCCCACTGCAGCCAGAATTTGTTGTATTTTTTTGCAAAGTAGAATATAAATGGTGCCGAAAAATAGAAACATTCCTCAACAGTAAGGCTCCAGCCTTGCGCTATGCCCGTAAATTTAAGCTGATCAAAAAATCCGCGAACAAAAGTGATGTTCATAAAGAACAAACCCACCGGACTGCCAAAGCCGTTAACCGTTTTTGGATCGCGGGTAAAATAGTAAGATATGAAAGCGCCTGCCGTAAGCAGGAAATACATTGGATAAATACGCGCTACACGGTTCTTTAAATATTGCTTGAACCAATCACCGGTTAGTTTAAAATTATCAAAATACCTGAACGCAATTAAAAACCCTGACAAAACAAAGAAGATGGTTACCCCGATATGGAATTCATTAAGAAAACGTTGCACGCCCTGGGGAAATTTTTCATCAAACGCGTACGCGTAATGTGATATAAACACCAGGTACGCTGCTAATGCACGTACGCCTGTTAAAGCCGGGATGTAATTTTGTAAAGGTTTTTGCACCAAAACAGTATTTGAATTTAATTTTTACGGTAAATTGTTCCTAATAGTTATACAAAGGAAGTACCAACTGCTATTTTCTTGTGGGTATCAAATACTGAATTAAGGATTTTATGGGCTAATTGTTTAAAACCACTTTAGAGAAATACGGAATAACAATGACAGCGTTTTATGTTTAAACGCATCTGCGCAGTTGTGCAACTATCTACAAAGCGCTGCCTTGCACTACTCCACGCTCGAGTATGCGCTGATCTATCCGGTACTGTATCTCGCTCTTTTTTAAACCCCAATTGGGTGCTATCAACAATTCGCGATCACTGAGGCCGAACAGGCGCTGTATCACAATATCCGGGCGAACCAATGGTAACAGGTCGCAAAGGAAATCGGCGTACTCATCAAGGCTGAAAAGTTTAAATGGTTCGCGTTTATATTTAACACCCATTACGCTGCCTTCCACTATATGTAAGTGGTGAAACTTTACAAACTTGATCTGTTGGTGGCGATTGATCTCATCGGCGTATGCCAGCATCATGTCTTTTGTCTCTCCCGGCAAGCCGAAAATGGTATGCACACAAATATCTAAAGGACTGTTCTCTAACAGTTTTAAGGCTTTCAGCAATTCATCATGGCTGCAACCGCGGTTTATCTGGGCAAGCGTATCGTCATAAATACTTTCCATCCCCATCTCCAGGTCAACATCAAAACGATCGGTGTAGCTCTCTAATAAAGCCACTTTTTCAAAGTCGATACAATCCGGGCGGGTACCTACACTTAAACCAACAATATCTTCGGTACCATAGCTAAGTGCCTCATCGTACATCATCTTTAAATAATGCGCAGGCGCATAAGTGTTGGTGTTAGGCTGAAAGTAGATAATGAACTTATCGGCTTTATTGCCTTTGCGGGCGCGTTCCATGCCTTCCATTACCTGCTGCCTTACGGTAGTGGCATTACGGCTTACAGATGGTGTGAACGAATCTACATTGCAATAAGTACAACCTCCATAACCTTTGCTGCCATCGCGGTTGGGGCAGGTAAAACCGCCATCAACAATTACCTTAAACACGCGTTTGCCCTTATACTTCTCGCGAAGCCACGGCCCGTAATTATTGTAACCTTTCTCCCACTGTACACCTGCCTGGTTTGATAACATCATGATAGCCGCAAAGATACGGTTTTTGTTTTGGCGGTAAAGGCTTGATGACTTTGGTAGAAAAGATGACTTTTAAATACAAAAAGGGTGGCAAGCTTCCGCTGTGCCACCCTTTTATAGATCAGGTTTATATGATCGGTTATTTATCCCACCATACGTGTGTGCTCAAAGCATCCGGACCTTGCCTTGCAATTACTTCGTTGTAATTTGCTTTGTTTAGGTCGTTTTCTGATTGAGGATACTGTTGTCTGCGTGGTATGTGTTTATCAGCACTTACTGCAGTTGGAACAGGGTCAAGCAACCTTGGGAAACCGGTACGACGGTACTCAGACCATGACTCCCAGCCGTCACCAAGATAGTTAGCTAACCATTTTTGCGTAACGATTTGTTCAACTGCGTTTGCCGCGTTGAAAACAACACCCGGTTTTGCAAGATAAGCGGTGATAGATGCAGCATCTACGCCATTTTGCTCTAAGGATGCTGTTATACCTTGAGTGTAGTAAGTAGCAGCTTGTCCATCGCCGCCAGGTATCCAACCCAAATGAGCTGCTTCAGCCTCGGCAAAAAGTGTTTGCGCATAGCTTGTCCAGGTAGTTGGGCTGTTTTGGCTTGAGTAAGCAAGGCCTATTTGTGAAATATTACCTGCTTTAATAGTAGATCCGCTCCTGTTACCGATGCTAAAGTTGTTTAAGTCATCACCTTGCGTAGCATAAGGCAAGCCTATGTAGTCGCCTGTGTTTGCTTTTTCTGCAAAAACAGGTAAACGAGGGTCACTGTTAGCTTTCATCGTATTTACAGTTTGACTGCTAACTGCGTAGTCATACCTTGTTCTGTAATTACCAAAGTATGGGTTCTCGTTATTTTGCTCAGATAGGTACTGGTAAGTTGCGTTATCGTCATTTGAGGTCATTACGCCATCAGCAACAGCTTTCTTAAATTCTGCTGAACCAGTTGCCGGGTCAACTTTACTTAAGCGCAATGCCATAACGGCGCGCAGCGAGTTTGCCCAGTGTTTCCATTTAGTGTTATCACCACCAAAAAGTACGTCGCCGGTAAGCGGTGCACCATCATCAAATTGAGCCTGCGCCTCTGTAAGCTCTTTGAAAAGATCTGTATAGATATCTTTCTGAGCATCAAACTTAGGCGTTAAATTAACATTACCCTGCAAAGCCTGAGAGTAAGGGATATCGCCCCAACGGTCAGTCATGGTAAGGAATATGAACGCTTTAAGAATGCGTGCGGATGCTATTTGGTTAGCATTTGACCCAAATCTGATTGTGGTAGCCAGGTTTTTGGTTTTATCATTGGTGTTAAAATCAATTACCTGCTTAAGATCGGTAAGCGGGCCGGTGTAATATCCCTGGTAATCATATTGCGCAAGTGCAAACCTTGATTCATTGGTATAGTACGTTTCAGAAATATATTGCGAATATAACTCACCGGCGTAGCTGTTGATGTTAGTTGTAGCACCACCACCACCTGTACCACCTATATATTGTAACGCACTGGTAAGTGCATAACCGGTAGATAGATTTGCAGGTTGGTTAGGGCTGATGTTTATATCGTCGGTTATTTTCTTGCATGATGTTAAAACAGCACCTGCAACAAATACAACCATAACTTTATTTAAAAACTTTTTCATATATGTCTATTTCTTAAAAGTTTAAATTAAGGTTGAAACCAATGGTACGTGTTGCCGGTAACTGGCCACCTTCATAAAAAGATGTTTGCAGTTGCGACGGATCAATACCCTTAACTCTCGCTTTAGTATAGATCAACCATGGGTTTTGAGCCACGATGGAGAACCTTGCTGATTGTAGTGGGAAACGGCCAAACCAGCGTTTTGGCAAATTGTAACCCACGCTTACTTCCCTTAATTTAATGTAGGTAGCATCATAAGTGTATTGCTCCCAAATCTGGCTGTAAACCTGTTCATTTAAGGTACGGGTATCAACGTAAGTGGTGTTAGGGGTGCCATCTTCATGCACACCTTTAACCAATGTACCGCCACCTGCTGCAGGGTCGTTACGACGAGGAACACCGTTCTCGTTGTTACCAATGGTTGACATGGCAAGACCTGAACCGGCAAGATTTTGTTGGGTTACAGATACGAATTTGCCACCATATTGATAATCGAGAGAGAAGCCAACGTTAACACCTTTGATATTGATGTTGTTGGTAAAACCACCTGTAAATTTAGGTAGGATACTGCCCAGGTTTACGTTGTCATTACGCTCAGGGTAACCATCTGCATCAACAACAATGTTGCCTGATTTATCTCTCTGGAAACCAGAACCAATAAGCTGACCGTAAGGCTGGCCTACCACACTGTTTACAGAGAAGCTTGGCGAACCTACGAAACCGAAGCCTGTTGAGCCTGCTGCCTGATAACCTGATAGTGTAGCACCGCCAGCACCTTCAGGTGAATTGCGTAGCGTATTAAAACCAGGATACAATTGAACAACTTTATTGCGGTTAAACGCAATGTTAAAGTTAAGATCATAAGTAACATCACTTGTTTTAACCGGCGTACCACCTAATGAGATCTCGATACCCTGGTTAACAATCGAACCAGCGTTGATAGTAATAGCAGAGTAACCGGTGTTACCGTTAACAGGCAGGTTAAGTATCTGATCTTTAGTGTTACGGTGATAGTAGTTGAAGTCTAAACGGATACGATCGCCTCTTAAGAAGTGTAACTCAGTACCTAATTCGTAAGAAGTTGATAACGTAGGCCTCAGGTTACCATTAGGCAAAGTATTAGGCACAAATTGTACCGGGCTGCTACCGTAAGGAACGCTGCTTAGCGTATAGGTTTGATAAATCTGATAAGGATCAAGATCGGATCCCAATTTAGCTACCGAAGCTCGGATCTTACCAAAAGAAAGTACATCATTCTTAGGAATTAAACCAGACTCAGTAAACACGAATGAACCGGAAGCACCACCATACCAATAAGAGTTATGATCTGTTGGCAAAGCAGAAGAAACGTCATTCCTTACGTTCAAATCTAAGTACAAGAACTGTTTGTAACCGAATGAAGTATAACCGTAAGCACTGTTAACTACTTTGTTACTATGTAGTGACGTGGTGCTTGGGCGGTCTAAAGAGTTACCTACAGTATATAATTCCGGTACAGACAAACCACCGTTGGTGCCAGAAAACAAATACTTGGTAACATCTTGTCTCGATTCGGCATAAGCACCTGCCCGGAAAGAAAGATCTTTGCCAAACATGTGGTCATACTCTAACGATGCCACGTAATCGTATTCTTTGTACTGGTAAGTGTTCTCGCTGTATGAATCAGGATTAAGCGTGTAAGAACCTACCCTGTTATTAGCATCACGGTTTAAATAGTCACCACGTGCTATAACAGAAAGTTTCAGATCTTTTCTGAAGTTGTAAGCAGCGGTAACGTTACCATATAAGCGGTTGCTGTTAGCTTCTGATGTGTTAACATAAGCCTCTGTGTACGGGTTATCCCAATATTTAGGCGTCAGATCAGTTGGGCCGGTAATGTTCCAGGTGGTATAAGTACCATCCGCCCTGCGGTAGTTTTTCAACTTATCCATTTCAAGGTCGCGGTGAAACCACTGGTTAAATGAACCCGCAGTTTGTGTACCGTAACCTTCGGTAGGTACATTCTTCAAATTTTCCTGGAATACGTTGATGTTTGCGCTAACTGTTAATTTATCAGTAAGTTTTACATCGCCGTTAAAGCTAAGGTTATTACGCCTTTGCTTAGTGTTAGGGCTAACACCTGTACGGTTTAAGTTTGTGTACGAGATACGGGTGTTGTAATCATCACCTGCTTTCGCAAAAGCTACGTTGTTGTTAGTGGTAACACCGGTTTGATAGAAATCGCGGATGTTATTTGGCTGCGCAACAAATGGTTTTAGCTTACCAAAGTCAGGATTTGACGGATCCCAGAAATACCATGGCGCATAAGGCGTACCATCCATTTTTGGGCCCCAGCTCTCATCAACAGAATAGTTGTAGTATTTGATACCATTAAAACCTTTCAGATAATCAGGATCACCTGCTTTGTAGTTATAAACATTCCAGGTTTGGCTGGTACCACCACCATATTCGTTTTGGTATTGTGGTAAGGTGTAAACACGCTCAAGTGTGGTTGTTTGGTTTACGGTAACACCGATACCTTTTTTTGAACCTCTCTTAAGTGTAATAACAACTGCACCTTCAGATGCACGTTGGCCATATAATGCGGTAGCTGCAGGGCCTTTTAGTACAGTAAGTGTTTCAACGTCATCATTGTTGATTGCGTTTGGATCAGTAATAACGCCATTAACAACGTAGATTGGATTACCGCCCTGTAATGAGTTGATACCCCTGATACGAATGGTTGATGCACCAAATTTAGCACCTGAACCACCAAGTATCTGCACACCAGAAACCTTACCGGCTAATGATGTATTGAAATCCTGCTGGCGCGTCATGGTAAGGTTTTCACCTTTAATTTGCTGTGCAGCGTAACCAACAGATTTTTCTGAACGTGAGATGCCAAGGGCCGTAACAATTACTTCGCCAAGTTGCTGGCTACTTTCTGCAAGGGCAACATTAACAGTTGAGCGGCCACCTACGGCTACTTCTTGTGGTGCGAAACCCACAAACGAAAAAACAAGCACTGAAGAGCTTGATGGCACACCGATAGAGTACCGGCCATTGGCATCGGTAACAGTACCAGCCTGGCTGCCTTTTACACGCACGCTTACACCGGGCAATATGCCTTTATCGGCGGCGGCAGTAACGGTACCCGTTACTGTGCTGTTTTGCGCTGCCGCAACGGCAACATTAAAAAGAAAAAAAATGAGTAATAATGTTCTATTCATACTTTTCACTCCTATTCATAAACGATTTTAGTTTGAGCACTTTAACAAAAAAAACAACCTTCTACGCCTCAAGAAGGTTGCTTAACTAATTAACTGATCTTATAAAGAACAACAAGCGTGAAATATCTATTGAGCACGCGCAATTATGCATGAAAAAAAGTCTTAACAACTTGGTTTAAGCCAATAGTAAATTAGGAGGGGTATGGGTATTGGTCGTTAAGGTTCAGGTTATTGCAAACGCATGACGACGAGTTTAAAATCCCATCGATCACGAACATCAACATCGCAAATCTATTAATTTTTGATTAAGGGGTATCACCAAAAATTAAAAATTGATTAGAACAGGTGCCGCCTAAAACAATGCCAGCACGGCGAAAAGGTTAAATCTCTACCCTTTTACACTATAAACCAACGAGTTGTATTGGTCAAATTTTCGATTAAACAATCGGTTTATTACCCAAAGGTAACATCAATTTTACATATCTGACATTTTTTTTCGTTAAAATTTCTATTGTGTTAACAGGACACCTTCATCATTAACAATCAGGAAAAATTAAACTATTGTGCCAATAGATGTAGGTGAGCGTAGCGTATTTGCTATGCCTGATTAAAAAATCCTATTTTTGCTTACTCCCAATTATAATAGCCTGTAATGGAAAGTATTGCCCCGTATCAATCTAAAAATAAGATCCGCCTGGTTACTGCAGCCTCATTATTTGATGGCCATGATGCTACCATAAATATCATGAGGCGTATCCTGCAAAGTACAGGTGCGGAAGTGATACACCTGGGGCATAATAGAAGTGTTGACGAGATAGTTAATTGCGCCATACAAGAGGATGTACAAGGCATTGCCATCACCAGCTACCAGGGCGGGCATGTTGAATATTTTGAATATATGTATGACCTTTTGCGGGAACGCGGAGCGGGACATATCAAGATTTTTGGTGGTGGTGGCGGCGTTTTCCTGCCAAAAGAAATAGACGAATTACAGGCCTATGGCATTTGTAAGATCTATTCGCCGGATGATGGCCGCCGGATGGGTTTACAAGGCATGATCAACCATATGATGCAGGAGTGCGATTTCTCTTTAGCAGAGCGAGAGATCGGTGAGGGTGCGGATCAGATCAAACAAATTGCACGGCTCATATCCGCCGCTGAAAAAGGCAACTACACTCCTGTTCCCTCTCCCCGCACTTCGCTCCGGGTCCCTGTACTTGGTATCACCGGAACGGGTGGGTCAGGTAAATCAAGCCTGGTTGATGAAATTGTACGCCGTTATCTGCTGCATACCAATAAAACGCTTGCTATAATTTCTATTGACCCAAGTAAGCGCAAAACCGGTGGGGCCTTACTTGGCGACCGGATAAGGATGAACTCCATCAATAATCCCAGGATATATATGCGTTCGCTGGCTACTCGCCAGGCCAACCTTGCGTTAAGCAAACATGTCCAGGAAGCTATTGACATCTGTAAAGCTGCTGGTTATGATATGGTGATCGTTGAGACCAGTGGAATAGGCCAGTCTGACACCATGATCACCGATTATTGCGACTTGTCGCTCTACGTAATGACCCCTGAATTTGGCGCTGCAACACAGTTAGAGAAAATTGACATGCTTGATTTTGCCGACCTGGTTGCGCTTAATAAATTCGATAAACGTGGTGCCTTAGATGCCATACGCGATGTGCGCAAGCAATACCGCCGCAACCATATGCTTTTTGAGGCCAAAGACGAAGATATACCGGTTTACGGCACCATGGCATCGCAGTTTAATGACCCTGGCATGAACATGCTGTTTGCTGCGCTTGCGGCCAAACTGAGAGACAAAACCGGTGTAGATATTTTTGAAGGTAAAGAGCAACCTTTAAACAATCAGGATGGAGAATCTGAAAAGATCTACATCATTCCGCCGGATAGGATACGCTACCTGGCGGAGATAGCTGAAAGCAGCGCATCTTATACTAATTGGGTGAACGAACAACGCCGCATAGCGCAGCAATTATATAACATAAAAGGGACGATAGAAATTACCGAGGATAAGATTGAAACGAAAGGTTTCAAATCCGAATTGGAAAAGATCTACAGTAATTTGGAAGAACATCTGCATCCTGATTGCAGGCGTCTACTTAAAGAGTGGCCGGAAACCGTTGCCAAATACAAGGCCGATAACTTTATATATAAAGTAAGGGATAAGGAAATAAAACAACCGCTCTATTATACCTCTCTTTCACAACTTAAGGTACCAAAAATAGCGCTGCCCAAATATGAAGCATGGGGCGACATATTGCGCTGGCTATTAACTGAGAATGTTCCCGGCGAATTCCCTTATGCTGCAGGTGTATTCCCTTTAAAACGCGAAGGTGAGGACCCCACGCGTATGTTCGCCGGTGAAGGCGGTCCCGAACGTACAAACAAGCGCTTCCACTACGTTTCACTCGGTCAGCCCGCGCACAGGCTATCAACGGCGTTTGATTCAGTTACGCTTTACGGCGAGGACCCACACGTACGACCGGATATTTACGGAAAAATAGGCAATGCCGGCGTTAGTATCGCCACGCTTGATGACGCAAAGAAACTGTATTCAGGCTTTGACCTTTGCCATGCATCTACTTCGGTCAGCATGACCATCAACGGCCCTGCACCTATGTTGCTCGGCTTTTTCATGAATGCCGCCATAGATCAGCAGTGCGAAAAGTACATCATAGAAAACAACTTGCAGCATTTGGTTGAGGCAAAGTTTAAAGAATTATACGATGATAAAGGGTTGAAGAGACCGGTGTATGGAGTAGGTATTTCAATTCTGAAAAAAAGCCTCTCCCCAACCCTCTCCGAAGGAGAGGGAGTGAAAGACTTTAAACAGAATTTTCAAACTGCCGACCTGAAGTTATGGGATATATTAAAAGCTAATTCTGTTGAGAATCGAAAAAATCCTACCATAGTGGAAGATTTGTTATGGCAACACTTACGGTCAAAACAAACCGGTTTTAAAATTAGGCGTCAACATTCTATCGATGGATACATTGCTGATTTCGTATCACTATCAAAAGGCCTTGTGATAGAAGTTGACGGAGGATATCATCAATTTACAAAAGAACAGGATGAGGTAAGAACTCGGGTTTTAAAAGAGTACGGGTTTGATGTGTTACGCTTCAACAACGATGAAGTGACGTCAGATATAAATTCGGTTGTAAATACAGTTATAGAAAAATTAAAATCGCAACCCGAGAGAAATATCTATTCTAATGAACAAATGAAAGTCTCCCCTATCGGGGGAGATTTAGAGGGGGCTAAAGTTGGAGAGGATTTAGGTGAGGCTTCTACAACGGAAGATTTAGAGGCGACCAATTCCTTAGCATCCACTCTCCCACCCGGCAACTCCGGCCTTGGTTTAATGCTGCTGGGCTTAACCGGCGATCAGGTTTTGCCGGCGGATGTTTATCAAACAATCAAAGCAAAAGCTATATCAACTGTAAGAGGCACCGTACAGGCCGATATTCTGAAGGAAGACCAGGCACAAAACACATGCATTTTTAGTACCGAGTTTGCCCTGCGGATGATGGGCGACATTCAGCAATATTTTATTGATGAAAAAGTAAGAAACTTTTATTCGGTGTCTATCTCAGGCTACCACATTGCTGAAGCCGGTGCTAACCCTATTACTCAACTGGCTTTTACATTGTCCAATGGTTTTACTTATGTTGAGTATTACCTCAGCCGCGGTATGCATATTGATGATTTTGCGCCCAACCTGTCGTTCTTCTTCAGTAACGGTATCGATCCGGAATATTCGGTGATCGGACGTGTAGCAAGACGCATCTGGGCTAAGGCCATCAAGAACAAGTACAAGGGCAACGACCGATCGCAGAAACTTAAATATCATATCCAAACCAGCGGCCGCTCTTTACATGCACAGGAAATAGACTTCAACGATATCCGAACCACCTTGCAGGCGCTCTACGCCATTTATGATAATTGCAATTCGCTGCACACCAATGCCTACGACGAGGCTATCACCACCCCAACCGAAGAATCGGTACGCAGGGCAATGGCTATACAGCTGATCATTAACCGCGAGTTGGGTCTCGCAAAAAATGAGAACCCTATTCAAGGCGCATTCATTATCGAAGAATTGACCGACCTTGTAGAACAAGCTGTACTCACCGAGTTTAAAGCCATCAACGATCGTGGTGGCGTGCTGGGCGCCATGGAAACCATGTACCAGCGCAGCAAGATACAGGAAGAATCTTTGTATTACGAAACCCTGAAACACACAGGCGAATACCCTATTATCGGTGTAAATACTTTCCTTAACAAAAAAGGATCGCCAACTATCATCCCATCAGAAGTTATCCGTGCTACTGAGGATGAGAAGCGGGCGCAGATAGCCAACCTGGAAAGCTTCCATCAACGTAATGCCGACAGAGCAGAAGATCTGTTAAAGCATTTGCAACAGGCCGCTATTGCCGGCAAAAACATTTTTGAGGAGTTGATGGAAGTATGTAAATACTGTTCACTTGGCCAGATAAGCCATGCCCTCTACGAAGTTGGCGGGCAATACAGGCGTAACATGTAAAATAGGTGTTTGAGTAAGACTATCACCACACGCAGAGCCTTATGCCGGCCCAAAATATACGCGTGTTGGAAGGCGGCTCACTGTGGTTTAATTTACCCCAAGTTGTGGAAATACCTTACCGCGAAATTGTAAACGCAGCCTATCCCAAATGTTTTTCAAATCTCGCTTAAAAATCAAAAAACTTAACTATACAACTGCAGTCTCTAACAAACTTTAACCAAAGTATAATTTTTTTACCCTTGTTTACAGCTATTTACAGCAACCAACAACGCTGCAACAGCAACCCAGGCCGTATAGATTACAATAAAGTGTCACTAAAACGGGTTAAATACCAACGCAGCTGACGGTGCAAAACAACGCTTTTGTTACAATTGAAAATTACAACTGCTAAAAACAGGCACGGTGATTGCCTCACATCTATTGTACATATATATTATACGTTATGGAAAATCTGTTATCGAATTTATTACACCTCTTTGTGGTTTTTATGATGGTTGTGTTTGTGGTGGGTGGTATATTAGCGCTTACAGGTACATTTGACCACTGGACCGAGCGTTACCGTTTAAAACAACGCCGCCGCAGATTGATGAGAAATAACGAAAAACATAATTCTGTTAATACCAATGTTAACCATAGAAAGGGTAAACCGGTTGCAGAGATGAAAGGGCAAAACATGCCAAATACTTTAAGAATGCAACGTTACGCGCACTAAGTATAACCTATAAAATTTCTCGAGCCCCTCAAGTAATACCTTGAGGGGCTTTTTTGTAATAGCATATTTACTTTAAAAGTATATTCACCAACTGCGCATTGCAGTATATTAGCAGAAAGACTACTAACAAATGAAAAAAATTATCCTGATAGCCGCACTTGCGTTTACTGCGGCAAGTGTTAAGGCACAAGACGCTCAAAAGGCAGATGCACCTAAAATTTACAACCCGGCGGCAGATGCTAAAGCTGATATTACATCTGCAATCAAAAAAGCAAATGCTGAGCACAAGAATGTGTTATTGCAAATAGGTGGTAACTGGTGTATATGGTGCTTGCGGTTCAACAACCTGGTTACTACGGATGCAGACCTTAGCAAGTATCTTGCAGACAACTATGTAGTATTACACGTAAACTACAGCCCCGAAAATAAGAATGAAAAGGTGCTGGCAAGTTTAGGATATCCGCAACGCTTTGGGTTCCCGGTATTTGTGGTTTTGGATGGGGAAGGTAATCGCCTCCATACCCAAAACTCCGGTTATCTTGAAGAAGGCAAGGGCCATAGCAAAGCAAAAGTAATGGAGTTTTTGCAAGGATGGTCGCCGGCGGCACTTGATCCTAAAAGCTACGAAGAGAAGGCTAAGTAGAGATTGGAGATTAGTTGGGCTCTGGATATAATTGTCATTCTGAGCGACAGCGAAGAATCTGACCGCGTTCTCTGCACAGTTTAAAGATGCTTAGTTTCTCAGCATATCAGTTTGAGTATAACACAAAAGGGTTAAGCTCATCGCTTAACCCTTTTTCCTTTATATCAAACCTTCGGACTTTCGACCAAAGACTGAAGACTCACAACTATTCAATAACACTAACTTTGATCATGTTGGTTTTACCTTGCTTAACAATTGGCACGGCAGCAGTATTGATAACTACATCACCAGGACGAAGCAATTCTTCTGATTTAAGTATCGCGTTAACATCAGCAATAGTTTGGTCGGTGCTTTCCAGTTTATCATAGTAGAACGCACGTACACCCCAAACCAAACTCAACGAGTTCAATAATTGCCTGTTTGATGTGAAGATATAAGTACCAGCTTTAGGGCGATAGCTTGATATCTCAAAAGCGGTATAACCTGAAGTGGTCATCGATACGATACCTACCGCGTTGGTATGCTCTGCCAAATAAACGGCAGAACCGCAAAGCGCATCGCTTAAATAGTTTGAAGAAGCGGTGTCTTTATTCTCCGCTTTGGCAGCATTGAACGGATAGCCCAATTCTTCAACATTGCGAACGATTTTTGCCATGGTTTCGATAACAATAACCGGGAACTCACCAACTGATGTTTCACCGCTAAGCATTACCGCGTCGGCACCGTCTAATACAGAGTTGGCAACGTCGTTAACCTCCGCACGTGTTGGGCGTGGAGTTGTGATCATAGATTCCAGCATCTGTGTTGCAACAATAACAGGTTTAGATGCGTCACGGCATTTTCTTGCGATCATTTTTTGCAACAACGGTACTTCCTCAAGCGGGCATTCAACACCCAGGTCGCCACGGGCTACCATCACAGCATCAGTAGCGGCAATAATATCATCTATATTGTCAATAGCCTCAGGCTTCTCAACTTTAGCGATAACACGTGCGCCTTTGCCGCTTTCGCGGATGATGCGTTTAAGATCAACAATATCAGCACCGGTACGCACAAACGAAAGGCCTATCCAATCTACATCCTGCTCTAAGGCGAAATGAAGGTTCTCAATATCTTCTGGCGTTAAACTTGGGATAGATACTTTAGTATTTGGAAGGTTAACACCTTTACGTGATGTTAATATACCGCCGTGTACCACTTCACAAACCACTGTATCTTTACGGTTGGTATCAATTACGCGTAATTGCAGTTTACCATCGTCAAGCAAAATGATCTCGTTTGCCTGTACGTCCTGGGGAAAGCTTGGGTAAGTAATGTAGATCTGGTTATCATCACCAATTAATTCGTGGGTAGTGATATTAATGCGGGTACCGTTAACAAGGTGTATACCGCCATCTTTTACAAGGCCTATGCGGATCTTAGGGCCCTGCAGATCGGCAAGAATACCTACGTTGGTTTTATATTCCGCGTTTATCTCGCGAATAATGTCAATTACTTTTTTATGATCTTCGGTTTTACCGTGAGAAAAATTAAGGCGGCAAACGTTTAAACCAGCCCTTATCATTGCCAATAATGTGTCTTTCTTGGCCGACGCAGGGCCCATTGTAGCAACGATCTTGGTACGATTATAATTAAAATTCATATTCTCAGATTAATTCAGGCTATTTGGATGAATGTGTACTAAATACACATTTTTAAAATTTTGGCTAAAATAAAAGATTTTCCCGTGATTTTATTTTTTTTGGGTCAATCTTTACGGCTGCAACAATTTCCGGTATCTTATTAAGGCATGATATGATGTTCTCCAGGTCTTCATCATCAATGTAGTTTTTGATCATTAAAAAATAGTCTGCCTCACGCATTTCGGGCACCAGGTAACCCTCAGTTCCCTTATTACCAATAAAATAGAAATCCGTTTCGGTGTTTTCCCAACTGTAATTATAGAAAGAGAAAAGCATCTCGTTGCCGTAGTTACCACTATCCAGTTTCAGGTCATCAACGCGGGTAAAATTAAAATTCAAACATTTGTTTATATGATAACAAATGCGGTAATCTTTCAGTGATGTAGTGATGGCTATCAATACAAAATCCAGATCTATCTCAAACTTTAATATTTTCCTATTCAACCGGCTTTACTTTATTGATGAGCAAAAGTACAAACACTTAGCTTAACCTAACCATAAAGTTTTGTTTTAACGGCACAGGCATACCAAACGTTATAATAAACGCAGAAGCTATTACCCATTTTGCCTTTAAAATAAGTGTGCTTAAATAAAACTCACCTACACAAAACTGCTTTGCACCTCATTATCACCAATATAGCTTAATTTTGGCTAACTACATTTTTATTTATTACTCTGTACAATTTGATTACTTTTGAGGCATTAGGAACTCAAAACAAACCTTTTACAATAAACAGGTGTTAGCCATTTATTGTATAAGTTTTTGCAATTTGATATTTAACATAATTTATTTTTCTTTGCACTGAATTTATTAATCATTAAATCATAAAGACTATGTCTGATATCGCTTCAAGAGTAAAAGCTATTATCGTGGAAAAACTGGGTGTTGACGAAAGTGAAGTTACACCAGAAGCAAGCTTCACCAACGATCTTGGTGCTGACTCTTTAGACACCGTGGAATTAATCATGGAGTTTGAAAAAGAATTTAACGTGGCTATCCCTGATGATCAGGCTGAAACAATCGGCACTGTTGGCCAGGCTGTTGCTTACTTAGAAAAAAACGTTAAAGCTTAATTTAAAGCTCCTTAAGACTGTTAAATGGAGTTTAAAAGAGTTGTAGTAACCGGGCTTGGAGCGCTTACTCCGATTGGTAATACCGTTGCAGAATATTGGAACGGCCTTATTAATGGGGTAAGCGGCGCTGCCTTTATTAAGAGTTTTGATGTTGAAAAATTCAAAACCAAGTTTGCCTGTGAGGTAAAGAATTTTGATGCCGATGGCTTTCTGGGTCGTAAAGACGCACGTAAGCTTGACCCATTTGTACAATATGCTTTATTTTCAACAGAAGAAGCTGTTAAAGACGCCGGTTTAGATTTTGAAAAACTTGATACCAGCCGCATAGGTGTTATCTGGGGATCGGGCATTGGTGGTTTAAAAACGTTTTTGGATGAGGTTGTTAACTTTGCAAAAGGTGACGGTACGCCAAAGTTCAATCCGTTCTTTATCCCAAAGATGATAGCCGATATTGCACCGGGCCATATCTCCATTAAATATGGTTTACGCGGGCCAAACTTCACAACGGTTTCCGCTTGTGCTTCATCCAACAATTCGCTTATTGATGCTTTCAATTACCTTCGCCTTGGTAAAGCAAACATGTTTATTACCGGCGGGTCTGAAGCTATTATAAACGAAGCCGGTATTGGTGGTTTTAACGCTATGCACGCGCTAAGTACCCGTAACGATGACCCTGCAACTGCATCCCGTCCGTTTGATCTGGATCGTGATGGTTTTGTTGCCGGTGAAGGTGCAGGTACCATTATTTTAGAAGAATTGGAGCACGCGAAAGCTCGCGGTGCTAAAATTTATGCTGAAATGGTTGGCGGCGGCATGAGCGCCGATGCATACCACATGACTGCCCCACACCCTGAAGGACTTGGTGCTTGCTTGGTGATGAAAGCGGCCCTTGAGGATGCCGGTTTAACGCCTGCCGATGTTGATTACGTTAACGTACATGGTACATCAACCCCAATTGGCGACCCGCAAGAAGTTAAAGCAATAACAGATGCGTTTGGTGATCGTATTTATGATATCAACATCAGCTCAACCAAATCAATGACTGGTCACCTTTTAGGTGCTGCCGGTGCCGTTGAAGCAATTGCAGCTATCTTGGCTATCAAAAACGATATTATACCGCCAACCATCAATCACTTTACTGATGATCCGGCGTTTGACCCTAAAATTAACTTTACATTTAACAAGGCGCAAAAACGTGTAGTTAATGTAGCGCAAAGCAATGGCTTCGGTTTTGGTGGCCATAACGCTTCGGTTATATTTAGAAAATACCAGGATTAATCTCATTGGATGCCAATTAGCCGCTTTTATAAGCTATACCTTTCGCCCAATAGAAAATACGTTAAGGTTTTAAAGAATTTGCTCGGCTTTGTGCCGGGCAATTTGTCGTTATACCGGCTGGCTTTTCGCCATAAGTCGGTTGCGCAAAATATACGCAAGGGTGTAAAGAACAGTAACGAACGCCTCGAGTTTCTCGGGGATGCCGTTTTGGGCAGTGTAGTGGCCGAAGTGCTATTTAAACTTTACCCTTACGAGGATGAGGGTTTCCTAACCGAGCTTCGCTCAAAAATTGTTAGCCGCAATAACCTCAATCAGCTTGCGCGCAAATTGGGCTTTGATAAGCTGATAGAATTTGACCCCAAGATATTGGCCAATGGCCGCCAGGGTTCGTTATTAGGTGATGCCTTTGAAGCGCTTGTTGGTGCCGTTTACCTGGATAAAGGTTACGATTTTACCCGCCACTTCCTGGTGAACCACATTATCAAAGCTCACATTGATATCCATACCCTTGAGCAAACCGAAACTAATTTTAAAAGTAAACTGATAGAATGGTGCCAGCGCCATGGCAAGGATATTACCTTTGAGCTAACCACTAACTTGGAAGGCGAAAGTGCCAAACTGTTCACCATACAGGTAAATGTTGACGGTGAAATATTGGGATCTGGCAAAGAGTTCAGTAAGAAAAACGCTGAGAAGCTGGCCGCTGAGAAAGCCTGTGCTGCGTTAGGGATATAGTTTAAGGATTAGAGGCTGGAGATTAGAGATTAGTTAACTTTAAGCCTTGCTATTAAGATAACTAATATAACCGTTTATCATACTTGAGCATTCTTCACAATCAGCCTTCAAGCAATCGAACATTTCTACGCTAATCAAATTATTATCTAACGCTATTATCAGGTGATCAATTGTTTCCGAAGAAGAACCTCTCGCAGTTATTAGAAATTTTGACGCGTAAAGATAGTGAAACCGTCCATGCCCCTCTGCAATGATATTTCCAATGGATCGTGATGAACGAATAATTTGATCTACTAAACGATATTTTTCTTCAACTGGAAATTCTCTCGTAATCTCTGTAATATTATTTCTCAAAAGCCTTGCCTTTTTCCAAACATCGAGATCAGTAAAACTTGCCATATTAAGATAGCTAATTAATCTCTGATCTCCAACCTCTAATCTTCAATACAATTTCTGCAATCTATCCTTACCCCCATTTTTTTGGAAATACTCCCACTGTATCTTGGTGTGCTTTATAAGGTCATAATCGCCCCATTGCTTTAGGTCTTCAAAGCTGGGTCGGTAAAAGTTCATAAACTGAAGCACTTTTGTACTATCTGCTTCTCCGGTCACGCGCATTACAAACGGGCGGTTGTAACGCCGGTCGACCTCACTGGCTTCCAGTTCCTTTTTCTGATATGCAGCAAATCGTTTGGCCCTGCCTGGAGTTTTGCCAAAGAGCTCATATAAGCCGGTTATTGGGTTGGTAAGCATTGTTAACACCGGAGGTTTACCATTGTAGAAGGTGCCTTGCTTGCGGTAATCTTTCATCACCTCGTTAAGTTCCTGCTTTTTGGTTTGCCCAACCACCTTTACTTCCGCGAGTTCCATTGAGGGCTGCATGTACACAACCAAACCTCCGTAAGCCGATGCCGCTTGTTTTTGCGGTGTAAATCCCTTTTTGGTAAATTCCAGTGTGTCGCCGGGCATTGCGCTGATAGAAAAGTTCCCCAGATCATCAGACATTACAAATACGTTGGTTTTAATATTTGTCACAGCCACCGCGTTAAGCCTTTCAGAAGAGATGCGTTTATATATAACACCTTTTATTACGCCGGTTTGGGCCCCCGCCACAACCGATAAACATAACAGGATAATTAAGAATGATAGAAACCTAAGGTGCATATAAATTTAAACGTAGTAAAAGTACAAAATGTACATGGTTGCCAAATGTGAAAAAATGTTAAGGTTTGTGGTTACGATTAGAGATTACTGAATGGAGATCAGTTAATGGTTATATCACGATGATTTGTATTGCCTAATCGCTGATCACCAATCTCTGATCTCTATTACCCCAATTTCCCCTAAAATCTTTATCTTTGCACATGATAAAGTCCATGACCGGGTATGGTATTGCCACTTTCGATGCCGGCAATGTTAAATATACCGTCGAGCTTAAATCGCTGAACAGCAAATTCCTGGAGCTGTCTTTACGCTTGCCCAAAATGTTTTCTGAAAAAGAGTTTCAACTGCGAAACGAATGCAGCAAGCAGATAGAACGTGGTAAGGTAAACCTGAGCATTAATGTAGAACAAACCGGTGCCAATGTAAAAGCTGCAGGGATTGACCGCGACCTTTTAATGCACTACTACAACCAGCTTAAAAGCGTTAGCGAAGAAGTTGGAGAGCCGTCAGCAAACCTATTTCAACTGGCTCTTGGTTTACCTGAAGTGGTTAAGTACGATGAGGACACCGTTAACGATGATGAATGGAAACAGGTTGAAAAGACCTTTCAGCAAGCCTTGGCCGCTTTCCAGAAATTCAGAAGAGACGAGGGTAATGTGCTGGAGAATGATATTAAGCAGCGTATAGCTATAATCCTGAATAACCTTGCCGCTGTTGAAGTAGCGGAGCCTAAACGCATACCGGTTATCCGCGAAAGGTTGAACCAGTTTCTAACTGAAGCTGTTGGTTCTGAAAACGTAGATAAAAACCGCTTTGAACAGGAGCTGATCTACTACATAGACAAGCTGGATATAACCGAAGAAAAAATAAGGCTTAAAAGCCATTGCGACTATTTCCTTGAAACACTTAAGGCTGCCGACGCCAATGGTAAGAAGCTTGGCTTTATTTCGCAGGAGATCGGTCGTGAGATAAATACCCTTGGCTCAAAAGCAAACGATGCCGACATCCAAAAACTGGTTGTAGGCATGAAAGAAGAGCTGGAGAAAATTAAAGAACAATTATTGAATGTACTATAAATGGTTTTAAGGTTAAATGTTATAAGGTTGAAACGTTAAGATAATCAAGCTTATAACATTCAAACATTGTAACCTTTTAACTTTCCAACAATAATGAAAGAAGGAAAACTCATTATATTTTCGGCCCCGTCGGGCGCAGGTAAAACAACTATAGTGCACCACCTGCTGGGCAAAATACCCGAATTGGAGTTTTCTATTTCGGCTACCACACGCGCCCCGCGCGGCGATGAAAAAGACGGCTCTGATTACTACTTTATCAGCAAAGAAGAATTTTTGCATCGCATTGCTAAAAAACTATTTGTTGAGTTTGAGGAAGTTTACAGCGGTACTTTTTACGGAACCTTACGTACGGAGATAGAGCGAATATGGTCTACAGGTAAAACGGTAATATTTGATATTGACGTAGAGGGCGGCATGCACCTTAAGCGCAAATATGCCGACCAGGCGCTGGCTATATTTGTACAGCCGCCATCTTTAGAGGTGTTGATAGAACGCTTAACCGGCCGCGGGACTGATAGCCCCGAAAAGCTGCAGGAACGTTTTGCAAAAGCAGAAAAGGAGCTAAATTACGCACCTCAGTTTGATATTATCCTTAAAAATTACGATCTTCAGACAGCTTGTAAAGAAGCTGAGGAATTGGTAACTAAGTTTATCGGGGGATAGTTTGCAGTTCTAAGTTGGCAGTTTGCAAATTATTTATCGATGGGCACTTATAAAGACCTTCTCCTTTATCAAAAGAGTTTCGAGCTGGCAATGGAAATTTTTGCAATGACTAAGCGATTTCCAAAAGAAGAAACGTACTCATTAACTGATCAGATTAGACGTTCATCAAGGTCGGTTAATATTTGTATGATAGAAGCTTACAGAAAGCGCCGTTATCCCAATCATTTTATCAGCAAGCTAACAGATGCAGATATGGAAAATAGCGAAACACAAGGCTGGTTAGAATTTTCACTTGCCTGCAATTACATTTCAGAACAAGAGTTTACCCGTGTAAATAATCAATCAATTGAAGTTGGTAAACTGCTTCACTTCATGATTAATAATCCGGAAAAATTCGGCGCTTTATGAACCAATTTAGGTTTTTACTGCAAACTGCTCACTGAAAACTGCAAACTTATGAAGATTGGTTTACTATTCGGTTCATTTAATCCTATCCACATCGGGCATTTGATAATTGCCAACTACATGGCTAACCATACCGCTTTGGATAAGGTTTGGTTAGTAGTATCGCCGCAAAACCCTTTAAAAAAATACGGAGACCTCATCAATACTTATGATCGTTTAGAGATGGCTAAGCTGGCTACCGAGAATGCCTCAAATATTTCGGTAAGCGATGTGGAGTTGAAGCTGCCGCAGCCGTCTTATACCATTGATACACTTGCCCATCTCAAAGAAAAATATCCTGAACACGAATTTGCGCTGATCATGGGTTCTGACAACCTGGTTACCTTGCACAAGTGGAAGAATTATAACCTCATTCTGCGCGATTACCAGATATTTGTTTACCCACGCCCCGGGTATGAAAATGCTGAGTTTGCATCTCATCCATCAGTAACCATCACCATGACACCGTTGATGGAACTCTCAGCGACATTTATCCGAAAATCCATCAAAGAAAAAAAGAACATACAGTTTTTCGTGCCCGATCCTGTTCTTAAGTTTATAGAGAGCAAAAGTTTGTATAAGTAATTTTGTACTTTTATAAAAAGGAGTAACGATGCTTACCAAAAAAAAGTTAAAGAGTTAGTGGATCACATGCCGGATACCTTTTCAGTCGATGATTTAGTAGAAAGGGTGATTATTTTACAAAAAATAGAAACTGGTCAAAGAGAAATAGCTGAAGGTAAAGGTATCGACTGGGAAGACTTGAAACGCGAAATGGATTCATGGTAAAAATTATCATATCTCCTTCTGCACGTACCGTTCTTAAAGACATTGTAGCTTATATCAAACGAGATTCTGTGTATTACGCTAATTTGGACAAAGCGAAGATAATTGATGCCATAAACAAAATACCAAATCAAATTCTTGCTGGCAGGATGGTTCCGGAATTAGGTAATGAGCACATACGAGAAGTGATCTTCAGGAATTACAGAATTATTGATGAGATCATTTCTGATAAGCAATTAAACATTCTCTCCATACATCATCATTCTCGAAGTTTTCAAAATAATAATGCATTTTCATCTGAGGATTAGTAACGTTTATCCGTAGTCTTTTCACCTTTCCGCTCATAACCTCTATCTTTGCTCCTGTGAACGAGAAAACCATTTTGAAGCTGCAATTACCTACTGATCCGTTGTGGGTGAAAAATGTTGTGGAAAGTAACATTGAAGAATTGCTGACCGATCATGCTTTTTGTGAACAAAAAGCTGCCAGCAATGCCATCACACTTATTGTACAAAATCCTAACCTTAGTGACCTGGTACAGGAGATGTGCGACTTGGTGCAGGAAGAGATGGAACATTTCAAACGCGTTCACCAGATCATTATTCAACGCGGCTATACCTTGGGGCGGGAACGAAAGGATGACTACGTTAATGAGTTGCGCAAATTTATGATTGTTGGCGGTGGCCGCGAGGCACAATTGATAGACCGCCTTTTGCTATCTGCCATGATCGAGGCGCGTAGCTGCGAACGCTTCAAAGTTCTTTCAGAAAACATTGAAGATAAAGAACTATCCGATTTCTACTATGAACTGATGGCGAGTGAAGCTACCCACTATGCCACCTTTATCCGCCTGGCTAAAAAGTATGCTGTTGATGTTGATGTAGATAAACGCTGGACAGCATTTTTGGCTTTTGAAGCCCAGGTTATCCAAAACTACGGCAAGGCCGAAACCATACACGGATAATTCGTCCACACATACTGCCCGCTTACCGATACTTTATTTATTTTTAAGCTGATTAACAGTTCTTTTGGGGATGCTACGCTTAAAAACCTTTTCGGTACTCATACATATAGCCTGCTGGTTATTGTTCATGGCCTTCCCGCTGTTGTTCTTGAACGGCCCGGATGGCAATGTTTCCATGGGCACTATCATCGTGTCGCCATACTATTGGATGTTCTGTGCTACCTATATTGCCTTATTCTATCTCAACACCAACTTCCTTTTTCCGCGGTTTTTCCTCAGGAAAAAATATATTGACTATGCCGTCATCTGTTTTTGTCTGCTTAGCGTAGTATACGTTCTTAAGCCTTACGATAAGTTGTTGCACAGCATTAACAAAAAAGCTTTTGCACAAATGGCGGCTTCGCAGTTTGGTATGCCGCCTGCAGGTATGCCACCAGGTTTTACACCGGATAGCAATGGTCAACAGCCGCCGCCACCGCCGAATATGCAGCCTGACAGCGCTCAAAGGTCGCAAATGTACCCCGGAGGGATGCCTCCTCCGCAATTCAGAGAGCGCTGGCGTAATGGCAGAAGAAAACATTTTGATTCTTCAAGTTTATTCCTGTTCCTGATGATAATGGCTTTGAGTACCGCTATCAAAACCGTAGTGCAATGGCAAACAACAGAGCAAAGAGCAATCAGTGCCGAGGCCGAAAAGGCAAGTGCAGAATTATCTTTCTTAAAAGCACAGATCAATCCTCACTTTTTATTCAATACACTTAACAATATCTACACGCTTGCCATTACCAATAACGAGTATACGGCAGATAGCATCATGAAGCTATCGAACATCATGCGCTACGTTACCGATGATGTGAGAGAAGACCTGGTAGATCTGCAAAATGAGGTTAATTGTATCTCCAATTACATTGATCTGCAACGGTTACGCCTGGGTGCAAAAACGGTTGTAAGCTTTACCGTGCAAGGCGATCTTGCAAACAAAAAGATAGCCCCCTTACTGCTAATGACCTTCGTAGAAAACGTTTTTAAGTATGGCATAAGCAAACAGCACCAAAGCAATATCGACATAAACCTGCTTGTTAAACCTGATACCATCACCTTCCTTTGTGTGAACCCGATATTTGAACGAAACCAAAATCTGGAACGTACCGGCATCGGCATTAACAACACACGCGAAAGATTAAAATATCTTTATCCCGGTAAACACATCCTCAACATCAACGAGGAGAATAACCAATTCACCGTGATAATTACCTTATACAGCTGATGATATGCAATTGAAATGTGTTGCCATAGATGATGAGCCGCTGGCACTGGAGTTGATAAAAAATTATATCTCAAAGTTTCCATCATTGAACCTTATGCAAACTTTTGAGGATGCCATATACGGTGCGGAATACCTGCGTAACAATCCTATCGACCTGCTATTCATCGATATCAACATGCCCGATATTACGGGTATAGACCTGGTGCGTGCGCTGGAGAACAAACCCATGGTGATATTTACTACAGCATACAAAAACTTTGCGTTTGAGGGCTTTGAGTTGGAAGCTGTAGACTACCTGCTTAAGCCTATTGATATTAAACGTTTCGGTAAGGCTATTGAGAAAGCCGCTGATTACCACCGGTACAAAAATGCAACCAATGGTGATGGGGAGGGCGAAAGCTTATATGTCTATTCGGAATACAAAATGGTTAAGATAAACCATAAGGATATCGAATACATTGAGAGCATGGAAGACTATATTAAGATACACCTGCAGTTTGATAAAACCATACTAACGCTGATGCCGCTTAAGCGGGTCTTAGAGAAACTGCCGGAGGATAGGTTTCAGCGTATTCACCGCAGCTATATTGTGCCGGTAAACAAGATCATCTCTATACAAAACCGCAAAATTAAACTCCCTACCGTTGAATTACCGGTAAGCGACAGCTATGCTGATTTCGCGCGCCGCTGGATGAAAATGAAGTAAATCTGCAGTAATCGACACAAAACAGGCGTTTACCGATACCCGCTTCAGTCCCCGTTATTAGCGTTCTACTTTTACAGAAACAAATAAACACACCCCTGCTAATTTCTGTAATATGGAGCGTAAACATTTTTTAAGATCATTTGCCATTGCCGCCGCGGCAACCCCAATGCTGTTAGATGCCTGTAAAAAAGATTCAACAGATACCGCAATCGACAGCACAGGCACCACAACATCGGCAGACACCAACACGGGCAGTAGTGCCTGCCGGGTTACCCCAACCGAGGTAGAAGGCCCTTACCCTTACCCCGGAGGTGAATTGAAAAACCCCCTTGACCGATCTGACATCACCGGCGGACAAACAGGTGTACCGTTGGTGCTTAACCTTTTAGTTGTTAATACTAACGACAATTGTAACGTAGTACAAAATGCCAGGGTTGACATATGGCACTGCAGCAAAGATGGATATTACTCTGGTTACGGTAACCAAAATGGTAAAAGCTTTGTAGGCGAAACCTTTTTACGCGGTTATCAAACCACTGATTCTAAGGGTGCTGTAACCTTTACCACCGTTTATCCGGGGTGGTACCAGGGCCGGGCAACACATATTCACTTTGAGATCTTTGTTAATAATGTAATGAAGAAAACAGCGCAGTTTGCCTTTCCTGAAAATATCTCCGACGCGGTGCATACGCATTACGGCGTAGGCGTAAATACTACCCGAAACGCCAATGATGGCATTTTGGGCAACTCGGCTACCGACCTGGCTAACGAAACGCCATCATTAACAGGCAGCATTGCAGCAGGTTACAAAGGTACGTATACATTCGGCATTGCATTATAGATCACCGGGACAACATATATTTCGATCACAAAAAAAATTATCGCCATGTCAAAAGCTATCATCAAACTTACTTACAAACAGGTTATCGATTCATCGGCCAAAACAGATTTTGAGCGCAACATTCTTTCTGCTTCTTACCGGGAGTTTTTACTCAAGTCGCAGGCATATAACCCCGGTAATGTTTTAAAAACGTTCAGCGAGATGAAGAATAACGATGGACGGGCCAATTCGTTACACTACAAACTCAGTTTTGTGATAGGCTATTTTATTGAAACGTTGAAGAATAAGATACCGTCACTCACCGATACGCTGGGCAACAGCATCAACTTTGAGGTGCCCCAAATGGAGTTGATAGAATCTGATATAACAGATATTAAGGCGCATAAAGTTGCTATTAACTACATTACCGGCGAGTTACTGCTTTTGAACACCATAGGCGAATACCTTGTGCTATCTGCCAACAAAGGCGAAACAACATTTACCATAAAGATGCAAGACCACCTGGCTATAAGCAGCTATCAACCTGTTGGCAGCAATGTTTTAAACAAACAAAATGCTTTAGCTGCATAACGGTATACCCCCGATTTTTTCATAATTAGTGTTTGGTTTAGTGTTTATGCCTCTGCAGCGATTGCGGGGGCATAACTTTTTATGGGGTTTTAAAACCAACCACATTACGCAGGTAATTATTCATCATGCTGATATCTATCAGGTCATTCAGGTAACCGATATGCATATCCGGCCTTACAATAACAGCTTTGCGGGTTCCTTCCGGTATCTGCAGCACATCAAATACCTTTTGGTTAGCCGGCGAGTAAGGCAAATGAAAAAAGTTAATGGCGCCATTGTAATCCTGCGTAAGCCATTTTGCTATAGTAAACAAAAAGCTCTCCTGCACATGCCCAAAGGTAAGTAGTGTAAAACCGGGCTTAGCACACCAACTGTGAAGGTCGGTCTTGGTTTTTTTCTTTTCGTCGAAAATTTCAAGATAAGGCAGCCTGTCGCCGGCTTTAATTTCCGTCGGTCTGCCTAATGAAAGGCTCAGTTTGCTTTCGCGATAACTGATCCCGATCTGTGATGCCCGTTTAAAAAAGAAATTACGGGTGCTTTCTTTCTCCCAGCCAAACTTAAGTACACGCGGCACAACATATTTTTTTAGAATATTTCCAAACCATGTTCGGGAGGTTACCACGTTAAAGACCCTATCAGTAGTGTTCAGTAATTGCTTTGCTACCGGCATTCTTTCTTCTGCGTAACTATTAAGGATATTGGGGAGTATTTGTCCGTTGATAACCGCAGCCAGTTTCCAAGCCAGGTTGTAAGCATCCTGTAAACCGGTATTCATGCCCTGCCCGCCAACCGGCGAGTGGATATGTGCAGCATCACCTGCGAGGAAACAGTTACCATCATTAAATTGGGTAGCCATTCTGTGATGTAGTTTATAGATGGTAAACCAGTTAACTTTTTCTATCTGCAAGTCCTTTTTAGAAATACTTTTTAACGCAGGTAAAACAGTATCAAGCGTGGGGCTTTCTTCGTTCTCCAACTCATCCGGCAAACTGGCCAATATCCTGAAGCTATCAGTCTCCGGTAATGGAAAAAACCCGGCGAAGCCTCGTCTATCTATGTATAAACTGATCAATTGATCATCAATAACCGACCTTAGCTTAACATCTGCCAGAAAAAACTTATGCTTGTAGGTATCACCGCTAAAATGCATACCCATTTGCTTGCGTACCATACTATGCGCGCCATCTGCACCAATTACGTAATCGCAGGTAATCTGATAAGTTTGATCATCTATCTGTAAGCTGGCTTCGCTTTTAGCGCCTAACTGGCGTAACGATACAAGCGATGTTTGCCAATAAACCGGGCATGCAGCTTGCGTTAGAAAATCCAGTAACAGGCGTTCATTTTTGCTTTGCGGATAGAGGAGTATATATGGGTATAGCGTTTGCTGGTCGCCAATTTGATCGAGATCGAGTTCTGCAAGGTGTTCACCTTCCTTGTAATAGGCTAAGCCTTTTGCCTTTTTACCCTCATCCAATAATCTATCAACAACGCCCATTTGGCGGTATATCTCCAAAGAACGGGCTTGTACAGCCAACGCTTTTGATTGGTTTGTTGGTCCTTGCTTGCTATCTATAACAACCGGTTGTATACCATAACGCAGCAGTTGTGCAGCCATCATTAAGCCAGATGGACCTGCCCCTACAATGAGCACACTGGTATGTTGCGGCGGGTTCAGCATCAGGCATGGAACAGCAAAAATATTGCCGGGCGTTTACGCAGATCGGGTACCTGTTTTTGCCAGGCTGCTATGGTTTGTGTTTTGATAAATTCTTTAGGGGCCGTAATATCGCAGGCAATGCAAAGGCGGGTGTTAGGTTTACAAGTCTTTAAAACCTCCTGCAGCAAGCTATCGTTACGGAATGGTGTTTCTATAAACAGCTGAGTTTGCTTATGCTTCTCAGCCGCACTCTCAAGATCTTTAATGCGTTTAGCGCGATCCGCTTTATCTATGGGCAAATACCCATGAAAAGTAAAGCTTTGCCCGTTAAATCCCGATGCCATCAGCGCCAATAAAATGGAGCTTGGCCCTACCAATGGCACCACCGTTATTCCCTTGCGGTGTGCCTCAGCAACAATATCCGCACCAGGATCAGCTATACCGGGGCAACCAGCCTCGCTCATCAAACCAACATCATTGCCTGCCATCAAGCCCTTAAAAAAATCTTTTAGCCCGCTATCGCGATTGTGCTTGCCATAATCGTGTATAAGCAATTCGCTCTGTGGTGTTTTAAGTCCGGCCTGTTTCAGGAACTTGCGGGCAGTTTTCTCATTCTCTACAATATATTCCTTAATACTGTTGATCGTATCGGTAAGATACGGCGTAAAAGATTTAGCCGCAGCTTCATCAGCAAGGGGTACAGGTATAAGGTAGAGTGTTCCGTTTGGCATGGTACAAGTATATAGCCTTCACAAATCCCCCATAATAGGGGGCTTTTTGAGGATAGTGTATCGTTATTTGAGTTTAGCTAATGCCGCTCTGATTCTTGGTGTCATCTGCTCGATATCTTCCAGCGTGGTTGCACCAACCGATGCTCTGAACCAGGTAACTTCCTCGCCGGTACCAAATGCAGAGAATGGCACAAAGGCAACGCCTGCTTCTTTTATCAGGTAAAAATTAACGTCGGCGCTATTTTCCAATACTTTACCATCCGGGGTTGTTTTGCCGGTGTAGTCTAATTTAATGGTAAGATATATAGCACCCATCGGCTCTATTGAATCCACCGCAAAGCCTTCTGATTTAAGCTGCTGGAAACCTTGATGCAAGGTGTTCAGGCTGGCTTGTATCCTGCCTTTAAGCGTATCAAGATAACCGTTTACAAAATCATCGTTTTTCAGGTATTCGGCCATGGCAACCTGTTCTGCCTTCGGCGACCATGCACCCATGTGGCCAACAATGGCCTTCATGTTATTGATGATAAACGCCGGGCCAAAGCCCCAACCTACACGTACACCTGTAGCAGCAAAGCATTTTGAGCCGCCATCGATGAATACAGTATAATCTTTTAATTCAGGGCGAAGCGTTACCGGGTCGTAATGTTTGTACTCACCGAACGTTAGCTGAGAATAGATCTGATCATACAAAAGGTACAATGGTTTCTCATCGGCACTCCTGCTTTTATTTTCGGCTATCACCAGGTCGCATATCTCTTCCAGATCCTTTTTATCAAACATGGTACCGGTTGGGTTAAGCGGAGAACAAAGAGCCAGCAAAGTAGCGCCCTTTAAATGCGGGCGGATCTCTTCTGCCGTAGGCATAAAATTATTTTCAGGGCGGGTTTCTACCAATACTGCTTCGGCACCGGTAAGGTCGCAGTAATGGTTATTGTTCCATGATGGTGTAGGGAAAACCACTTTATCGCCGGGGTCAACCAGGGCCAGGTAAGTAGAATATATCAATGGTCGCGATCCGCCCGAGATCAGTATCTGGTTGGCAGCATAATCCAAACCTAATGTGCGGTTAAGAAATGATGACACACTTTCGCGCAAGCTAAGCATACCATCTGCCGGTGGATAGTTGGTTTGGTTATGATTATAAGCATCGATAATGCCATCGCGCAGTTCAGCCGGGATAGGATAAATATCAGCGTCGAAATCACCAATCGTTAAATTGGCAATGTTCTGGCCTTGCTTTTTCAATTCGTTTATCTCTCCGGCTATTTTGATGATCTCAGAGCCATGAAGATTTTGTGCTAATACTGATATTTTCATTATAAGATATATTGAGCGCCAAAGATAGGAAAGCCCCCTCGAAATCGCGAAGCAATCGTGAACACCAAACAATTAAATGTGGTAATCTCTCCCTGAGATAGGAGAGATTTTAAAGATCAGGCTACGATTATATTTTGAGCGGGCAGAAGTGTAAGTCTCTGCGAAGCACAACGAGAGATCCTATACACCCAAAAAATCACATCTTATGTATATTCATCAAGCCTTACGTTGCTCAGGAAAACGGCTACTACCTATTAGTCCTGTTTACCAGCGCTTGTATCAACTCTGCGCCGCTCGGGTCACCGGTGCCGGGGAGTTTAACGCCTGCGGCGGAAAGCTCTTTAACAATGCGCTCCTGCAAGGAAATTTTGGTGGTTAGATAATTGGCAGGCTCTACCCATACGTTTATAATAAAGCGCATACCATCGTTCTCCAAAGCGCTCACACCTACCCGGGTTATAGGTTCGGTAAGTACCTCGGGCGTTGATTTTATGATGTTGTTGATGATGTCTTTTACCTTATCTATGTCTGCTGCGTAGCCCAATTTGAGCTCGAAATCCAAGCGACGTTTATGCTCGCGGGTAATATTTACAATAACTTCGTTAAATAATTTACCATTGGGGATAATTACCGTTTTGTTATCCGCAGTAAGCAGTACAGTATAGAACAACTGGATAGATGTAACTGTTCCCTCTTGCCCTTGCGCTTTAATGCTGTCCGTTATGGAGAATGGCTTTAACAACAATATCAAAACACCACCTGCAAAGTTTTGCAAAGTACCCGATAAGGCCAAACCTGCTGCAACACCAAAAGCACCTATCACCGTGTTGATCAGCGTGAGCTCGAACCCTACAATGTTAAGCACGCTGATGATCAGCAGTACATACATTCCCGTAATACAAAGACTAAGAATAAAAGGCTGTAAAGATGAATTAACCTTGCGGTTGCTTAAGCGTTGTAATAACCTGGCCCGGATAAATGATATTACCCAAAAACCGACAAGTAAAACAATAATACCGAAAGCGTAAACCGGGCCTCTGTTAATGAGCCAACGGTGAAAAGTATTGTAGAAAGATTCGAGCTCCATAATTGGAGCTAAAAATAATACTATTTATTAACTGTAAAGTGCTACAAATAGCTCGGGGCCTTTATACAGCACCCACTCCACTATCCGGCTGTGTAAATGTCTCTTTTTATGCACTATTTGTTTCATGCAGCGTTAAAAGCAAAGCCTATGCCCAAAAAACCAAACCCAAATTATGTAACAAACATTTAACACAGCTTAACGTTTTAGCGCCCTCCAGGACTTTTTGGTGACTAAAATGATACATAAGGGCCAATCAATCACCCAAAAGCAAGAAACCCTTGTACGTTTTACCGTACAAGGGTTTCTTTTATTTAGTCGATAGTCTAAGGTTATAATTCCTATGTCTTTTTTGACTTTTGGATTTTAACTTTAGACTTAATGATATTACATCATACCGCCCATGCCGCCGCCCATTGGTGGAGCACCAGCTTTTTCGTCTTCTGGCTCATCTGCTAACACACACTCGGTAGTTAACAACATTGAAGCGATAGAAGCAGCATTTTCTAATGCAACACGGCTTACTTTAGTTGGGTCAATTACACCAGCACCTATCAGGTTCTCAAACTTGTCGGTACGTGCGTTATAACCGTAGTCAGCAGAGCCTTCTTTCACTTTTTGAACGATGATAGAACCTTCGATACCTGCGTTCTCACAGATCTGGCGAAGAGGCTCTTCGATAGCACGACGGATGATCTGGATACCAGTATTCTCATCTTCGTTAGCGCCTTTAAGATCAGTTAATGACGCAACTGCACGGATGAAAGCAACACCACCACCTGCTACGATACCTTCTTCAACCGCAGCGCGGGTTGCATGTAAAGCATCATCAACACGGTCTTTTTTCTCTTTCATCTCAACTTCAGATGCAGCACCGATGTATAACACGGCAACACCCCCTGATAGTTTAGCTAAACGCTCTTGTAGTTTTTCTTTGTCGTAATCAGATGTAGTGGTTTCGATCTGTGAACGGATCTCGCCAACACGGCCTTTGATCTGCTCAGCATCACCTGCACCGTTTACGATAGTAGTATTATCTTTATCGATAGAGATCTTTTCAGCCTGGCCTAACATTGAAAGGTCAGCGCTTTCCAGTTTGTAACCGCGTTCTTCAGAGATCACGGTACCACCAGTTAATACAGCAATATCCTCTAACATTGCTTTTCTGCGGTCGCCAAAGCCTGGTGCTTTAACAGCAGCAACTTTTAGTGAACCACGAATTTTGTTAACTACCAAGGTAGCTAACGCTTCGCCGTCTAAGTCTTCAGCAATGATCAAAAGTGGTTTGCCGGTTTGTACTTGTTTTTCAAGTATTGGCAACAACTCTTTCATTGAAGAGATCTTTTTATCGTAGATCAAAATGTAAGGGCTTTCTAATTCCACTTCCATTTTATCAGAATTGGTTACAAAGTACGGAGAAAGGTAACCACGGTCAAACTGCATACCTTCTACAGTTTTAACTTCAGTTTCAGTACCTTTTGCTTCTTCAACGGTGATAACACCAGAAGTACCTACTTTTTGCATCGCCTCAGCAATTAACGAACCGATAACCTCGTCATTATTAGCTGAGATAGAACCAACTTGTTTAATTTTGTTATTGTCTTCGCCTACAGTTTGTGATTGCTCTTTTAAGTTAGCAACAACCTGCGCAACGGCTTTATCTATACCGCGTTTCAAATCCATTGGGTTTGCACCGGCAGCAACGTTTTTAATACCCGCAGTAACAATAGCCTGAGCTAAAACGGTTGCTGTAGTAGTACCATCACCTGCTATATCAGCAGTTTTAGACGCTACTTCTTTAACCATTTGTGCACCCATGTTTTCAATAGGGTCTTTCAGTTCAATTTCTTTTGCTACAGTAACACCATCTTTAGTTACAGCAGGTGAACCAAATTTTTTGTCAATAATTACGTGACGACCTTTAGGGCCTAAAGTAACTTTTACGGCGTTAGCCAGGATATCAACACCGCGTTTTAGAGTATCGCGGGCTTCAACATTATATTTAACTTGTTTTGCCATTTTCTTTGTTCTGTTGTAGTGTTATAAAGTTGTAAGGTTTTAAGGTTTGGTGCGGATCGTTGCTGTTGTATTGATTATAACATTTCAACGTCCAACCTTTCAACATTTAATTAATTAAAAACTGCGTAAATATCTGTTTCACGCATAATCAAATACTCTTTACCGTCGATATTGATCTCGGTGCCGGCATATTTGCCATACAATACTTGGTCACCCACTTTAACTGACATTGGGATCAATGTACCTGTGTTGTCGGCGTATTTACCAGGGCCAACAGCTACGATAGTGCCTTTTTGTGGTTTCTCCTGCGCTGTTTCCGGAATGTAGATACCAGAAGCGGTTTTGGTTTCTGCAGCAGCAGCCTCAACAACCACTCTGTCTGCACTTGGTTTAATGTTTAATGACATAGTAATGTTATTTTGAATTATATAATTTAAGTTTTGTGATTTGCTTTTCACAGCAATTGTGCCAAGCAAGCCGGGGCGCTAAAATTGGCATATTTTTCTGTTTTATTGTCACTTTTTATGGCATTTAGTTACAACCAGTTAAAGTGCACTTAACGCCGGGTGTCATCGTGTCAGTCGGCAACTTTAATAAACACAAAAGGCTTTGGACGTGTCCAAAGCCTTTTGCCTATATTATTTTACTGCTTGTTATTGAGCAGGTTTTTTAGCCGGAGCCGGTGTATTGGTTGGTGCAGGCATGACCGGGGTTGTAGTTGCAGGCGCTGCAGAAGGTTTAGAAGCTTTTTTGATCTGCTCCATTAACGCAGGGTCTTCTGATTTTTGTGCACCACCTTTAACAGATACATTAATAACAAGCGACAATACCATAATACCGATTGCCAGTACCCAAGTACCTTTTTCAAGGAAGTCGCCGGTTTTTTGTACGCCCATTAATTGCGACGAACCTGAAAAGTTTGATGCCAAACCACCGCCTTTAGGGTTTTGGATTAATACGATAAGGCCTAAAAGCACACACAAAATTATCGTGATTACGATTAATACTAAATACATTTCTTTTTATATCAATTGGTTTTCTTTTCTAACTCTTCAATCCGGGCTGCAAAGTACGTACTTTTTTCCGGGAATTTCAATATTAATTTTTTATAAGTAGCTATCGCTTTATGATATAGCATTTGGTCGGCATATATACGGGCAAGGGTTTCTGTCACTACTTCGTTGCTATCTTCAGAGCTGCGCTTGGCCTTATTTTCATTGTCCAGCTTATCTGCCGAAAGCGGCTTTATCTGCGGATCAGTTTGTATAAAGCGTTCGATAATAACATCCTCCTTTTTCTCCGGATTAAACTGTACGCGCTCCTGTTCAGGATCACGTTCCACACCGCTTACCGTGGTAAGACTAAATATGTTCTCAAAATATTGCTGTTGCAGTTCATCCGGACGTTTTAAATTTTGATTACCGCCGATTGGCACTTGTTGCAAACCCGTCTCAGCATAAGGCCTCAGGTTCTCAGCATGCTCTTTACGGGTTTTATCAAGCCACCATAAAAACGTATACGGCATTTTGTCGTCATCATACCGAGACACATGGTTAGGGTCGATATGACTGGCAGCAGCTTGTTCGGTATGTGCAACAGGTTGCTCCGGCTGTGCTGCCGGCCCTGTTTGTTCAGGGGCTTTTTGTGCCTCGTCAGGTTCAGGCCGCTCTTCCTCTTCCTGGGGTTTAAACCGTGGCGCTACATAGCCGCTGGCTTCGCGTAATTCATCCAGCTTTTTATCGAAAGACAGGTAATCCCCGCCCACAATACCACCGAGGATAAGCTTTTCTTCTTCCTTATGAATGTCGTTTGCTTTATCGTCTTGCGTAGGCTCTACCTCACCATCGGGCTGATGGAAAAGCACTTCAGACAGAGGCTCTTCTTCCTCCATACCGGCTTCGGTAGCAGGTTCGCTAAAGCGATGTTCAGTTGCAGTGTCAGCGTTGGGTTCAGAGGTAACAGGTTTGAAACCAATATCGTCAATGCCAACTATTTCATCATAAACTTCATCCTCAATTGGCTCTGCCTCTTTAGGCTGCTCATGTTCCTGAGCAGCGGGTGCCTCGCGCTTAGGGAAACGTGGTGCAAAACGGTATTCGTTTACAGCAGGCTGTTCAACGGCCTGTTCCTCAACTTTGGTTTCAGCAGGTGCTTCGTCGTTTAAATCGTGAGCCGCAGGTTGCTCAACTGGGGCTTCCGGTAATTGATCAACAGTTACCGGCTCGTTTGCAGGAACAACTTGTTTTTCCTCAACCGGTTCGCTATCCGCAACCTGAATAATCGGTTCTGTTTGGGGCGCTTCAATGGCGGCATTAACAGGCACAAACGGCGCTTCGGAAATTTCCTCTATTGGCTCTTCATCAATGTTATCAGACTCAGATTTTTCCGGAACGATAACATCGGTGACGATATCACTGCCTTCTTCTGAAACAGGCCCTTCCTCAACATCCTGCGGTTCTTCTTCAATAACCGGCTCAGCTGTTTGAACTTGGGGTTCGGTTATCACTTCCGGTTGGCTTTCTTCTTGCGGTGTCTCTGCTACCTCTGTCTCTCTAAGCTGTTCGTAAGGATCAACTAAAACAGCATCTGCTGGTCGCGACCCCTCGCTTTGCGTTGCTCCGGTTTGCGTGGTGCCATGCGACAGATAAGTAAGGTCGGTAATACTTGCTTGTTCAACAACCGGCAACTCCTGCGCATTGGTAATGTACTTGTGCAGCAGCCTTGGCGAAATATAAGCAGCTGCCTTGCCGGCAAACTTTCCACCGTTAGCCCTGGTTGTTAACATATGCAAAACAGCGCTTTGCGGATGGTCGGCAAGCAAACGCTCTAAACTTTGCAATTGCGCAGCGCCATCATCGGCCGGGTTGGCCAACAAGTTCCAGAAAATTTCTTTTTGCCTGTTATCGATGTATTGATCCACTTTTGTTGTTTTTACCAATTGGCAAATGCCCTGTTAAAAATATCTTCCGTTAATTGCTTATTTATATCAGCTATCAAGCCCTGCTCCTGCGAGGCTATGTCACCACTGTAATTTGCAAACCGCGTAAAGGTTTCATCAAAACTAAGGATTTTATCAGGATCACTGGTTCTTTTACCATCCTTGTAAATATATTTTACATACTTCACTGCCACTGTGATGGTTAAACGGCTTGCTCCTGCGATGGGTCGTTGCCCGCCGGTTGTAGCCTCAATTGATATAGGCGCTATACTGTAACCTGTTATAGCGCCGCTAAATACTGCATCAGCATCGCCACGTACAATTTTAATATCAGTGGTATTTCGTATCCGTGCTTTTAAAGCTTCGGTAAAGTTCTGGCTAAGTGTGGGTACAACCAATTGAGCATTATTTTCAAAAAACTGGACATCTACAGTTTTAAGATCGGCAGGGATAGATGCACCTGTTAACGATAACTTATATGAGCATGATGTAAAAAGCAATACCATCACATACAACCCGGTCAATAACTTAAACAACAGCTTTTTGCTCATTTTTATCTGTTATAAATTTAGCTCTTTTATTTTACGATACAAGGTGCGTTCAGATATGCCCAACTCATTAGCGGCAAGTTTGCGTTTGCCCTTGTGCTTTTTAAGCGCCTTGCGTATCAGGTCTGATTCTTTGTCTACCAGTGATAACGATTCTTCAACCTCTTCGGTATGATGAACAATGTCGAAATTGTTATTACCGCTGCTGATATTATTGTTCACCGGCTGCTGCAACGTAAACTGCGACTCGGGAATGGTTGCCTGAGGTAGTTCAATATCGCGGTAAAGCTGGGTAATAGCTTGCGGGTGATGCTGGTGGGCATGGCTAACACCACCATGTTCAATAATATCTGCAACCAGTTTTTTTAACTCTACCATATCGCGCTTCATATCAAACAGTACTTTGTACAGGATATCGCGTTCAGAGAAATCTTCTTTGGGCTGGTTATCCAAACGCATTGGCAGGTTTGTTCTGCTGGTTTCATGCGGGATATAGGTTAATAATGTCTGTGCAGTAATCACGCGGTCACGCTCTAAAACGGCCAACTGTTCTGCCATATTCTTTAGTTGGCGAACGTTGCCGGGCCACGAATAATTGATCAGTACCTGCTGCGCATCATCATCTAACTGGATAGGCGGCGTGCGGTATTTATCGGTAAAATCAGACGTGAATTTGCGGAATAACAAGAAGATATCTTCTTTACGCTCACGCAAAGGTGGTATCTTCAGCGGCACGGTATTTAAACGGTAGTAAAGATCCTCACGAAATTTTCCTGCCTTTACAGCTTCATAAACATCAACATTGGTTGCAGCTATTACGCGTACGTTGGTTTTTTCCACTTTGGATGAACCCACCCTGATGTACTGGCCTGATTCAAGAACTCTCAACAAGCGCGCTTGCGTACCCAAAGGCATCTCTGCTATCTCATCCAGGAAAATAGTGCCACCGTTTACCGTTTCAAAGTAACCTTTACGCTCGCCGATAGCGCCGGTGTAGGCACCCTTCTCGTGACCAAAAAGTTCTGAGTCGATAGTTCCCTCAGGGATGGCACCGCAGTTAACTGCTATGAAGGGACCATGCTTACGTGCACTTATCTGATGAATGATATGTGAAAAAACCTCTTTACCGCTACCGCTTTCACCGGTAATTAATACCGAAATATCAGTAGGTGCAACCTGGTTTGCAATATTTATAGCCCGGTTAAGCAACGGCGAGTTGCCAATGATACCAAAGCGTTGTTTTATTTCTTGAATATCCATTTAGATAGAATCAGGAATCAGGATGTTAGGAACCAAGACAAGAAGGTTCGCCCACTTACTGACTCATTTTTTAATCATCTCCGTTAAGTACGTATCCTCTAAAATTGAAGATCATTTTTTGCAATTCAATAACAAAAGCCAAACACTGCTTCAGTTTGTCAGAAGATCCATATTTTCTTCTTTCACAAATCAGTAGTTGCGTTTCTAACTCAAACGACGATGTTAACGACGTCGTCAGGAACTCTGCAAAATGTGCTTTGGTCCGCTTACCGGAGCCTTCAGCAATATTTGAGGGTATCGAACACGAACAGCGGTTAAGCTGGTCTATCAGATTATAGCGCTCCTCAATTGGCAGGACTTTGCAATAGTCATAAACGAAATCCGTAAGGTCCGTTGCCTTTTGCCAAATTCGTAGACTTTTGAAATTATGTTTCACTCCTGTTTCCTGCCTCTTGTCGTCTTGACTCCCTTATATGATCTTTCCAATCAACGTAGCCGAGGTACATTTCTCTACCAGTACATTGGCGTATTGGCCAGGCTTGTAGCCTTCCTGTACGGGGAATACGACCATGGCATTTTTGTCGTTACGGCCGCAATAGTCTTGGTCTGATTTTTTTGAGAAACCTTCTATCAGCACCCTGTCAACCCTGCCAACATGTTGCTGCAGGCGATAGTGCGATGATTCGCGTTGTTTTGCCACCACCTGGTTCAAACGCACAGCTTTTATAGGTTCAGGTATGTCATCGGCGTAGCGTTTTGCTGCCAAGGTGCCCGGGCGCTCACTGTACATAAACATGTAAGCATAATCATACTGTACGTAATCCATCATGCTGAGTGTTTCATTATGCTCTTCTTCAGTTTCAGTACAGAAACCGGTGATGATATCTGTTGAAATGGCACAATCAGGAATAATCCGGCGAATAGCATCCACACGGCCCATATACCATTCTCGGTCATACGTACGGTTCATCAGCTCAAGCACACGGCTGTTACCGCTTTGCACCGGTAAGTGTATATAATTACAAATGTTATCGTATTTAGCAATGGTATGTAAAACCTCGTCGGTGATATCCTTTGGATGCGAGGTAGAAAAGCGCACACGCAGATCAGGCTCAATAAGCGCAACCATTTCTAATAGGTCAGCAAAGTTTACAATAGGCTGCTCTGCTAACTGCTCACTACCATCTGCCGACTGTGTGGCACTCCATTTATATGAATCTACATTCTGCCCTAACAAAGTAACCTCGCGGTAACCCTTATTAAAAAGGTCGCGGCATTCCGCTACAATAGAATGTGGGTCACGGCTGCGTTCGCGGCCGCGGGTAAAGGGCACCACGCAGAACGAGCACATGTTATCGCACCCACGCATGATTGACACAAATGCATTAATACCATTGCTGTTTAAACGCACAGGGTTAATATCAGCATAGGTCTCTTCCCTGCTAAGCAGAACGTTTACTGCTTTTTGCCCTCCGTCAACTTTATCTATAAGGTTTGGCAGGTCGCGGTAAGCATCGGGGCCTACAACTACATCCACCAACTTTTCTTCTTCAAGGAATTTGGATTTTAAGCGCTCGGCCATGCAACCCAATACACCTACCACCATACCGGGGTTTTTACCCTTGGCATAAGCAAACTCTTTAAGGCGGTTACGAACACGGGTTTCGGCATTCTCGCGGATTGAGCAGGTATTGATAAAAACTACATCTGCGTTATTAAAATCGCTTGTCGTTTCAAAACCCTTTTCGGCCAATATGGATGCAACTATCTCGCTGTCAGAAAAATTCATAGCGCAACCATAGCTTTCAATATAAAGTTTGCGTCCCAGGTTTTTTTCACCGGGCTCTAATACTAAAGCCTCTCCCTGCCTTGCCTCGTCGTGCGTTTTATCCGGTGTAAGGAATTCCATTATTAAGATCTTAAAAAATGAACCGCAAAAATACATAAAAATTCATTACCAGCGTGACAGTTTGTCAGCGCTTAACAAATTCGGTTTTCTGTTGTTAACACTTTAAGGAATAAGAAACGCTTACAGCCACCATTATTTATGGCAGACACGATAAGGAAGAACAGGTGGCTCAAAATGCTGCTCATAGCATCGGGAATATTTTTGATAGTGCTACTGATACCTGTGCTATTTCTCAACAATTACCTCGAAAATAAACTCTCTGAAAAGTTAAAAACCGCTGTAAGCAAGGGCAGCGACAGCATGTACAGTATTGATTTTAGCGATATAAAATTAAACGTACTCCGCGGTAGGGCAACATTCTACAGTATCCGTTTAAACCCTTCGGTGGATGTCTATAGAGCAAAACGAAAGCAGAAAGAGCGTGTCCCAAACAGCCTTTATCAACTACAAGTGCAACGCCTTATAATATCGGGTGTAAAAATAACGGACCTTTTGTTCAACAAAAATCTGCAAATTTCACGCATTGCGTTGGATAAGCCTGATATAACCGCAAGCAAATACGCCAATAAACCCGATAGTAATAAAAAAGATGACCGAACGCTTTATCAAAAGATTGAAAAGACCTTTAAGCTGGTAAGCGTGGGCGAATTGAGGCTCGGTGACGTCCATTTAAAAAATATTGACTATACCGGGCCCAAACCATCCATATCCGAATTGAAAGATATGGATATTATGGGTAGCAACTTGCTGATAGATTCCACATCTGAAAGTGATACTACACGTTTTTTGTTCTTTAAAAATATCACAACCAAATTTTACAACTACAATAGTAAATCTACCGACGGGCTGTACACATTTAAGGTGAGATCAGCAGAGCTCTCAACCCAAACAAAAAAACTAATTGTTAAGGGGATTGATCTTATACCTGTAGCTTACCCTGCTTTTTTTAGCAAAAGCAAAAACGACAGGTTCGATCTCCATATCGATAATATGGTATTGTACAATTTTGATTACGATGGCTTTCAGCGAGACCAAAGCATTGACGTACAAAAACTTATAATTGATCAAGGTAATTTTGGTTTATATAGTAACTACAATGGCCCCTTGCCAACTACAGACAGGCTTGTCACATTCCCCAATTGGGCTATCCGTAATAAAATTCCTTTTCCTGTCAATGTAGATACGCTTGAAATAAAACGTATGAATTTTAGCTACGCTGAGCGGAACCAAAATACGATGAAATTTGGTCACCTTAAATTCAATAACACCAACGGAAGATTATTAAATATTACAAACCGGAAGGATCTGCTTCAAAAGAACAACATTGCCACTGCAGATATCAGCAGCACATTTTTGGGAAACAGTAGGTTCGATATCCACTTTGCTTTTAATTTAAGCGATGCGGCCTACAGTTACCGTTATAAAGGCCATCTTGCCACGATGGACTTATTGGCTATAAACCCGGTATTGATGCCGCTTGGTATGGTGAAAGTTACTAAGGGCCATTTAACTTCCCTTGACTTTAATGTCTACAGCACACAAAAGATCTCTAAAGGTACAGTCTCACTTTTATATAAAGACCTAAGCGTAGACATGCTTCGGCCCAACTACACTAAAAACACGCTGTTAACAGCCCTGGTAAATACCGTTGTGCTTAAGCACGATAACCCTGATGACGGCAATACTACGCCCCGACTGGCTAACGTGGTTTACATTCGTCCTAAGAACTTTCCTTTCTTTAAAACAGTATGGCATGTGCTGCTTAATGGAATTAAGAACTGCGCAGGTGTAGGCCCGGCACAAGAGAAACGGTTGAACGCGCAGCAGGATACAGAAGACAAGAAAGAGCAAGAGAAGATCATCAAAAAAGCAGTAAAGGAAAAAGAGAAAGAGGATAAGAATTTTAGAGAGCAGCTAAAAAAGGAAAAGAAGAATTGATGTAGAAATAATAGTGCTTAAAATAACAAAGGCGATGATTGCTCATCGCCTTTGTTATTTTTACATTGCTTTTTTCAAGCTGTCTTGTTTCGCTTTCTCTCGCTTTTTAAAGAAACCTTTAAGCAGGAAATTGTGCTGCACTGCCTCAAGGTCGTCGTTTAATTTTACTGAGCTTTGTTGCAAGTAGTTCATAGTACTTTTTACCTGCGTTGCCATTTTAGGATCATTTAACAAGACGCCCAGGGCATTATCAGTGGTGTTAAGCTTGTTTGATGCTTTATTCAGGTTATCTGTAAGTGTGCTGGCATTTGCTGCAGCTTCCTGCAATTTGGTAACCGATGAACGGATACGATTGAATGTAATGGTATCTGTAAGTACGTTATCAGCAAACCCCCCCTTGGTATTTATCTTTTGGCTAAAGCTGTTCAACTGCATGGCCATTTTTGATGCGCTTGTTGTTGCACTTGCCAGGTTACGCATGGTAAGCTTTAACTGGTTACCCATGGTACTATCTGCAAGCAATGCACCAACGGTACCCTTACCTGACAAAATATCTTTGCTCAGCGTTTTAAAATCATTGGTTATGGCCAGGATGTTCTGGTTATTTTGTTGCAGGGTTTTCATGATATCATCGGTAGACAATAACTTTTCTGATTGTAAAACATCACCATCCTGTACAATAGGCGCCTGCGGGCTGCCGCCGTCTATCACGATGATCTTGTTACCGATAAAACCATCGCTGCTAATGCGCACACCTGCGTTACGGTGAATGTAAGACTGGGTTGCTGCATCTATGCTCATGATCACATCTACCTCGTGCAGGCCTGTAAATTTGATCTCTTTAATGGTACCCACCTTAACGCCGGAGAACCACACGTTGTTACCTTTTTTAAGCCCTGCAACATCGTTAAACTTTGAACTGATGTGAATGCTTTTTACGAAGGTTTTTTGTGACCCGCCAAGGGTTAGTACGCCCAGTACAAATACTGCAACGCCTAAAAACACAAATACCCCTACAATTATTGATTTTTTACTTTCTGCTGCGTCCATAATGGATACTATATCTTTATTCTATAAAATTATAATCATAAAAAGGTTTCACGCGGGCATCATCCGTTGCAAAAACCTCGTCAAAAGAACCAACCCGCTGAAACTGTCCATCAAGCAACATCGCCACACGGTCGCCCACCATTTTAGCACAGGTAAGGTCGTGTGTAATAACTATTGATGATGTATTATAGCGCTGCTGCACTTCGTTTATCAATTCGTTTATCTCAATACAAGTGATAGGGTCCAAACCAGCCGTAGGCTCATCATACAACATTATCTCCGGGTTAAGGATCAGTGTACGCGCTATACCGATACGTTTACGCTGCCCGCCAGATAGTTCTGACGGCATCTGGTTAATGGTTTGCGATAAGCCAACCGCATCCAAAACGCTGTGTACATTGGTGTCTATCTCCTTGCGGGTGATGCCCTTGCGGTTACGCACTAATGGAAACTCCAGGTTTTTGCGCACCGTCATACTATCATACAATGCGCTGTTTTGAAAAGAGAAGCCAATACGGATACGCAATGCTTCCATTTCCTTTTCTGTTATGGTGGTTAACTCATTCCCTAACACGTTTATGGTGCCGGTATCAGGGTAAAGCATGCCAGATATCAGTTTTATCAATACCGATTTACCCGTACCTGATCGGCCTAATACAACCAGGTTCTCGCCCTGGTAAAGATCAAGATCGATACCGCGCAATACGTGATAATCGCCAAACGATTTTTGCAACCCGCGGATGCGGATCACCTCGTTATTCATGTCGATATTTGCCTTTTGCTTTTCCATTTTATATTAGCGGAACCATCCGGCTATCTGTACAATTAAAACTTCTTCAATAAACACAATAAACATTGCTGTTACCACTGCGCCGTTAGCAGCTTTACCAACGCCCTCGGTACCCTTGGTTGAATTATACCCTTGGTAACATCCAACTATACCTATAGTAAAGCCAAAAACTACAGCCTTAGCCAACGATGCCCAAATATCCACAAAGGTTATAGGCTCAAAGGCCTGTTCAATAAACGTAGCGTAGCTGGTGCCCTCGTTTTGTGCTATGTTCAAATACCCGCCGAACAAGGCAATAAGTGCTACATAAGTAGCTAACAATGGTATAGTGAATGTTGTGGCAATAACACGTGTGCATACCAAAAATTTAAAGGGCTTGGTGCCGGATACTTCCATAGCATCAATTTGCTCGGTAACCCGCATAGAACCTAATTCCGCACCTATGCTTGAACCCACCTTGCCGGCTGCGATAAGCGCCGTTACCAATGGTGCAAGTGCCTTCATGATAGCGATAGATACCAGTGACGGCAGCCATGATGTTGCACCAAATTCTGTGAGTGAAGGGCGGCTTTGCTTGGTAAAGATAACCCCAATGATAAAACCGGTAAGGGTTATCAGCGTGAATGACCTAACGCCGGTTTCATAACATTGCCTTACCACTTCTTTAAACTCGTAAGGCGGTAGAAAAACTTCCTTAAAAAAACGAATTACAAAGGCATAGATACGGTACAGCATCAGGAAAAAATCTGATATTGCGTTTCCAATTTTTTTAAAGCGCGATAGCGCTGTGCCTGATGTCGATTCTGTGCCTTCCATTAACTGGGCAAAGGTATAATTTACGTAAGATATAGAAACCCGGATTGACCGATTTGTTTCAAAAGTTAAATCAGTTAATTGTAATAATTGTTTTAATGCAGGCATTAAGTTGATACACAAGTATGTTGTATAATAATTGGGGCTATGATTTGATTAGGGATAGGAACGTTCAAACTTTCTCATTCATGGCCTTTAAACTTTGTCTTAGATTTTAAAATTGAGGTGAAATGAGTTTGCGATTTAGTATCTGCCGCCGGTATTTGTTTTTATTGATAACGGTTTTTCTAACACTTTGGCTGCCGGCAAATGCACAGTTATTTAACCCCAGCGACCCGCAAGCTACTAACGAAACCAGGCAACTTTACTACAGTATGCAGCGCCTTAAAGGGGCAGGTACCATATTTGGCCACCATGATGATACTGCTTATGGCGTTGGCTGGTGCTTTGTGAAAGATCAGTCTGACGTAAAAAGCGTTACCGGAACCTATCCGGCCATTTACGGCTGGGACCTGGCTAAGATAGAACACGACAGCGTTCGCGATATAAACGGCGTACCTTTTAAATATCAAAAACAACTGGTACAGGAGGCCTACCGCCGGGGCGGCATCAATACATTTTGCTGGCACATGGATAACCCTGCCAATGGTAAAACCGCCTGGGATACCAGCATGCGTACCGTTGCAACCATATTGCCCTGCGGGGAGCATCACGAGACCTATAAGCAATGGCTTGATAAGGCAGCCGCCTACATGGCCGACCTAAAAGGTGATGACGGAGAACAGATACCTATCCTTTTTCGCCCTTTTCATGAGTTGACCGGCAATTGGTTTTGGTGGTGTGCCAACACAAGCAGCCCGGAAGAGTTTAAGCAGCTATGGCGATTCACTATCGATTACCTGCGCCAAACTAAAAAGTTGCATAACCTGCTCATTGTATTCTCTGAAGCCGATTTTAACAGCGAGACCGATTTTTTACAGCGCTATCCCGGCAACGGCTATGTAGATTTTATCGGCTTCGATAATTATTGCTATAAAAATATTGAAGACTACAAATACAACCTTGATAAACGATTGGGCATTATTGATGGCATTGCCAAACGAAATAATAAGCTTACCTGCTTACCGGAGACAGGATATGAACAAATTCCGCAAGCCAATTGGTGGACCACCGTGCTGCAACCCATACTTGCTAACCATCAGCCATCATACGTTATGATTTGGCGCAACGGCCGCCCGGATCATTATTACGCACCCTACCCAGGACAGATAAGCGAGGCTGATTTCAAAAAGTTCTTCGCCAGTCCGCAGGTGATATTTGAGAATAGGATAGCACCACTGGGAGTGTATGGGAAGTATGTGTTGAAGAAGTAAGTTCTTGCCTCGTCCTTGCGAGGAGACGTAGCCGACGTGGCAATCCTCCATTGGTAGAGCTGCTCTGTAAGTAGGGGATTGCCGCGCTATCGCTCGCAATGATGGGTCAGGTGGTTAAATATCTTCCACCGCATCAATCCAATTCCCGTCGCTTTTGATGATATCAATGAGTTCATCAAGCGCTTTATCAGTATTCACATTTTTCTTCACCACTTCCCTGCCGCGGTACAGCGTGATCTTATCCGGCCCCGAACCAACATAGCCGTAATCAGCATCGGCCATTTCACCGGGGCCGTTTACTATGCAGCCCATAATGCCGATCTTTAATCCTTTAAGATGGCTTGTACGGCTGCGGATCATTTGTGTGGTTACCATCAGATCAAACAAGGTACGGCCACAGCTTGGGCACGAGATATATTCTGTTTTAGAGATACGCGAGCGGGTAGCCTGTAAAATACCGAAAGCGGTTGAAGTTATTATACCTGACGGCAATTGAAGTGCATCAATCCATATACCGTCGCCAAAACCATCAACCAGCAAAGCACCGAGGTCTGTTGAGGCGAAGAGTTGTAAATTAGTATTGAGATCTGAGATGTGAGATGCGAGATCCGCTTCCTCGTTTTGACTTTTGGATTTTGGATTTGGGCTTTCAAAATCATAAGTACGCTTAACAATAACCGGTATATCGAGGCCCATTTCCAGCATTTTAAGGAAGAACGAACGCTGATCGGCCATTCCGTGAAGTTCGGTAGTTTCCAGTACAAATACCAAAGATCTGTCTAAAGGAATAGCGCCAAAAGCGTCGGTATCCAAATCGGCATGAGTTATGCGTACCAGGTTAAGTGCCGATGAACGGTCTGCGTCTGCCGCAGTATATTCTTCAAGCGTGAACAGGGGGTGGCAAAGCATTTTATTGGCAAGCTTTTTCCAGGTATTGTAGTTGTAAAGCTGGCGCAAGTTGCCCGGCATGTTAAACGATGGCAAGCTATCGCCCAGGAAAACAAAATCAACAGATTGCTCACCCATGTTATACTTATCCAGCAACGGCGAATAAATGTAGCCGGCTGCATTCAACACCGATGGATCTTTAAGATTAGCGTGCTGCAGATCAATAACTACGCGCGGCACCATATGCCCACCTATAAAGGCGTTGGCCTCATAGGTTTCGCGTTTTTTATATTCGTATGGAGAGTATAAAAGCCTCTCCCCGGCCCTCTCCAAAGGAGAGGGAGTTGTTTCATTCTTTTGACTTTCGACTTTTGACTTTTGACTTCTAAGCGCGTAGCGCTGAACTAAAGCAATTGCAACCGGCGCTTCTGCTTCGGGTTCTTCGGTTAATGATACGCGCACTGTATCGCCGAGGCCATCCTCCAATAATGTACCTATGCCCACGGCAGATTTGATACGGCCATCCTCACCGTCGCCGGCTTCGGTAACGCCAAGGTGTAACGGGTAATTCATGCCTTCGGCCACCATGGTTTCAACCAGTAACCTGTAAGCTTGTACCATAACCTGCGGGTTACTGCTTTTCATGGATACTACCAGGTTATAGTAATTCAGTTCCTCGCACATGCGGATAAATTCCATGGCACTTTCTACCATCCCCTGTGGGGTATCGCCATAACGGCTCATGATGCGATCGCTTAGTGAGCCGTGGTTAGTGCCTATGCGCATGGCAGTACCATATTCCTTGCAAACGCCCACCAAAGGTTTAAACTTTTGAAATATGCGTTCTAACTCGGCCCTGTACTCAAGATCGGTATAGTCTATCTGGTCAAATTTCTTTTTATCGGCGTAGTTACCGGGATTTACACGTACTTTCTCTACTATGCGGGCAGCAACTTCGGCCGCGTTAGGCGTAAAGTGTATATCGGCAACAAGCGGCACATTGCATCCGCGCATGCGGAGCTGCTTTTTTATTTCGGCCAGGTTATTGGCTTCTTTAATGCTTGGTGCGGTAATGCGCACATACTCGCAGCCGGCGTTAACCATACGGATGGTCTGCTCAACGGTACCAATTGTATCCATGGTATCGGTAGTGGTCATGCTTTGTATGCGGATGGGGTTATTGCCACCCATAGGCACATCGCCAATAAATACTTCGCGAGTAACGAAGCGCGAATAATCTGTTAGCGAATTACAATATTTACCGGGCAGCACTTTAACGGCATCAGCATTCATGCAGGCGTGGAATTAGATGAGCACAAATTTACGAAAGAAGTTTAGAAGTTAAACGTTATCATAGTACAGTATGATATCCGAATAGTTTTTAAACCCCCAAGTTTTAACAATACGCTTCCGTAGCATGTTTTTTGATAACATAAAGTTTATATTAGGCATTATAAACTATCTGCATGAAGCGTATTGTACCACTTGTTTTATCCGCCGTCTTGTTTTGTAGTTGCGATAACAACCAGCAAAGTGCTGATAAACCACTTAACCAGGGCCCCGAACTGGTACAGCAATTTAAACCACTGATAAATGGCACCTGGGTTAAAAAGGATTACATTAAAAAGGTAAAGAAAAGCAAATCACCACTGGAGGCGGTTGACCATGGCGTGGGCGTTACCGTATTCCGCATCGATACTTCAAAAATGAAGGGCGATAGCATACCTGTGGCCGCGGTGGTAAATAACCATGAGGGCGAAACTTTAACCTTGAGGTTTCAACCCGGCAGAAATACCACAACCATTGTTTTTGGTAATGACGAGTTGAGCTACAAGCTTAAAAATAGCGATACCACGCTTATCATCTATCATTACGACAACAGAACAAAAGAAACCAGTAGCGCCCAATACATTAAAGCACCTGATGAAAATAAGGTAAGTGATCTTGCAACTGCCATGAACCTGATGATCAACCAGGCAATACTTAGCGGAAACTACCAGGGAACAGATGCAACAGGCAAGCCTGTCAACGCCCGTTTCACCGATGATGGCAAAGTTAGTGGCCTGCCCGGCTTAAACACCTATTTTGTACAGAACGACCATATTGCCGATCCGCAGCACAGCCATGACGAGATCATCTTTAACATGAATGCCGCCGGCCAAAAATCTTATTCATTTATCATCAACAAGAAAATCCTGTACCTGTATGATGATGCCGAACACATTAAATCTAACAAGCCATCTTATACCCTGAAACGCAAACGCGATTAGTTATCGCCATTCAAATATTTATAAACGGCTATCAGGTCTTCGTCGCCATGCTTTTGAGATGCGGCCTCAAATGTTGCTAAAGCTGTTTTGCCTAAAGGTGTAGTCAAACCGATATCCCGCGAGAGTTTAAGGTCTTTTAAAATATTTTTTAAGCTGAATGCCGGTTTAAAATTATTGTTTACGATGGCTTCGCCCTTTAGCTTGGTGTATGGGTTGGCGATGGCTGCATTACCTAAAAGCTCAAGCAGCACTTGTGGCTCTATCCCGTTATTTTTTGCAAGAATAAGCGCCTCAGCCAGTCCTTGTGTGTAAAAGCTTAACAGCGTGTTTATGGCAAGCTTTGCCGCGTTACCTGCTCCGGTGTCGCCAACATTTAAGGCCAACTTGCCTATTGTTTCTAAAACCGGTTTAACCTTTTCAAATACGTTGTGCTCGCCGCCAACCATAATCACCAGTTGTGCGGTTTCTGCTTGTTTTACACTGCCGGATACAGGGGCATCAAGATAGCTAAGCCCATGTGCCTTACATTGCTGCGCCATTTCTTTACTGATAGCAGGCGACACCGTACTCATGTTGATGATCACTTTTCCGTCACCTTTGCCGGCTAATAAGCCGTCTTCGCCTTCAAAAACACTGCGGATAGCTTTATCATCAGTCACCATAATGATGATGATATCTGATTGCCCTAATAATTCTTCAGGACTTGATGCGGTATTTGCGCCCTGCTCTTTTAATCCTGCTTCTTTCTCTTTACTCCGGTTATACACTGTAAGAGGATAACCTGCCTTAAGCAATTGCTGCGACATCGGAGTTCCCATCAGGCCGAGGCCTATCCAACCGATCTTTGTTGTGTTCATATTTATGATGTAAGTACGTGGTCGTCGAAATATTTCTTAACCAACAAATTAATAAACCGTTTTAAATGGGTTTCGTTTAAAAAAACGTTGGACCAGTTTTCAAATCTTTCGCACTGTACACCCAGGTAAAAGAAATACATGCTAACCCCAAGCATAGGCAGCAGGCGGCGCTCCTCATCATTTATAGGCGAAATACTTTCGTAGCCCGCTAAAAAGCTGTTCAATTTTTCGTTACGTTCCGTGTTAACTTTCTCGGTGCTGTAAAGCTGGAGGATATAGTAGGCAATATCTAAACAAAGCCAGCCATTACCGCAAAAGTCAAAATCAAATAAATTTATCTTGCCCTCTGCGGTTATATTCATATTATCGAACCACAAATCCATATGCACTGCACCTTTCCGCAATTGGCTATCATCAGCATGGGCCCACAGTTTGAGTAAAGTTTGTTGCGTAGAAAGCATCCAATGCATTTCGGCGGAAGATTCGGGAAGAAAGTCCTTGATCTGCTCTACGGATCGTTGCAGCATCAGTTCTGCCGTGTAAGTATTCCGTTTGAGTGAGAAGCCCTCCGTTAGTTGATGAATCTGCGCCATGATCCGCCCTACGGAATAGTGGACATCTGCCGGGAAGTTCAATAGTTTCTCACCATCAGCATAGGTGAACAATACACCGTAACGCATGCCCTCGGGAGCATATATCTCCTGTACGTAAATGCCGTCGCTATCAGGCAGTGCATAGCTAACCGGTATATTGTTGTCCTTTAGCAGATTAAGCAACCTCAATTCTTCCTCAATTTCAAGCCTGTTGCGCCAGCCAAAGCTATAAACCCTGAATACATATTTCTGCCTGCCCTGATCATTGATCAGATAGCTATGATTAACACCTGCCTTAAGCAGCTTGCATGTTACACCGGTATCAAGATTGTAAACATCTTGTACATAAGGCGCTAAAATATTGGGGGCTAAAATAGAACTAACGACAGGAAAGGTATTCATGGGTTTAATATTGGGGGTACAAATAAACAAAAAACGCCCCTGCTTATGGGCAGTGGCGTAAATTATTTAATAGGTTGATTATACCGCGTCGGACAACGAGCTAAATGTAAAGTCCCTAATTTTCATTGGTGGTATCAGGTAGCTGCGGTAGCTCTCCACGCTGATGCTGCGCTCGGTTTTACCTAACGCTTCAAGATTGTTAAGCATAATTACCGGACTCTCGTTAAACCTGAAATTTTTAACCGGGTGAATGATCTTGCCATTTTCGATATAGAACGTACCATCGCGGGTAAGGCCTGTAAGCAGTAACGATTGCGGATCAACCATACGGATATACCATAACCTTGATACCAGGATACCACGCTCTGTACTTTTGATCAGATCTTCTAAAGTAGCGTCGCCGCCCTGCATGATGATATTTGATGGACCGGGAACAGGCTCAACGCCTTTCTTCTGCGCCCAGTAACGGGAGTAAGAAAGGTTTTTAACCACGCCTTTATCTATCCATAGCGTTTTCTCGCGGGGTAAGCCATCACCATTCCAGGTTGAGGCAGGAAGATCAGGATTGAATGGGTCTGAATAGATGGTAACTTTCGGATCAACCAATTGCTCGCCCAAACGGGTACCCCCGCCTTTTTTGCTCAGGAAGCTACGGCCTTCTTCGGCGCTGCGCGCATCAAAACGGAACATATTCTCCATCATGTATGTGGCTGCAACAGGCTCTAATATCACCGTATATTTACCGGGCTCCAACGCCTTTGCATTGGCCGAAGCATTGGCCTTCATACAAGCTACACGTGTTGCAGCGGCGGTATCTAATTTAGAAACGTCAGTAAAGCCGCGTGCCGCATAGCCGGAGATGGTACCTGCTTCATTACGAGTAGTAACTGAGAAAGTAACATCACTGCTTTTATTATAAGCAAACAAACCTTTCGAGTTCATCATGGCATTAAAGCCACTTGAGTTCTCCAAAAAGCCAGCCGCGTTCAGTTTGCTATCTTTAGATACCTGTAAGCTTTTACCAACCATATCCGCACGGCTCTCAGGCGTCATGGCCGCGGTATTTGCGTTAAAGGTGATAGATTCTTTAAATTCTCGTGGGCCAAGCATCGGCATATACTCCGGGTTTTCAGGAGCCAGTTGGGCCAGTTCCTCCGCACGGCGTACCACCCTTTCCAATGATGCATCGTCAAACTGGTCGATAGATGCTGAACCGGCTTTTTTTCCGTAAACAGATGTTACGCTTAAGCCAACATTGCTGATATCGCCTGCTGTTGAAACGGCGTTTAACGCGTAACGTACGTTACCGCCCTCGCTGCCGCCAAGGTTCACCTCACATTCTTCGGCTTTTGAATAGCTAAGTACTTTCTTCAGTAAAGCCTGCGCTTGTTCTTTTGTATATATAGGCATATGCTTATCCGATCTTTCTTTTTGTGTTAATTACATTAACACCGTTAAACCTTGCTGTTGATGAACCATGCGATACCGCGCTGCTTTGGCTTGGCTGGCCTTTGCCATCGTTAAATGATCCGCCCAAACGGTAATCGCGCTCGTCGCACACTGCCACGCATGAGTTCCAGAACTCACGGGTATTAGCCTGGTAAGCCACATCGTTAAGCATACCTACAATTTTACCATTCTTGATCTCATAGTAAAGCTGTCCGCCAAACTGGAAGTTATAACGTTGCTGGTCGATAGAGAAGGACCCGTCGCCAATAATGTAAATGCCTTTTTCCACATTTTTGATCATATCGTTTACGGCCATTGGCGTTTTGCCCGGCTGTAACGATACGTTTGGCATACGCTGGAACTGCACATCCTGCCAGCTTTGTGCATAGCAGCAGCCCTGCGACTCTTTTAAGCCGATAATATGCGCCTGATCGCGAATGGCCTGGTAATTTACCAGGATGCCATCTTTAATGATATCCCATTTTTTGCAGGCAACGCCCTCATCATCATAACCTACAGCACCAAGCGAACCCACCTGGGTTTTATCGCCAACAATATTTACGTTCTTGCTGCCGAAAGCAAAATTGCCCGATTTCCATTTATCCAATGTTAAGAAACTGGTACCTGCAAAGTTGGCTTCATAACCTAACACGCGGTCAAGCTCGGTTGGGTGGCCTACCGATTCGTGGATAGTTAACCAAAGGTGACTTGGGTCTAAAACCAGGTCGTATTTACCCGGCTCCACACTTTTTGATTTTACCTTTTCTGCAGCCTGTGTTGTAGCAAACTTTACATCCTCAAGCATATCGTAACGCTGTTTGTACAACGGCGTAATGGAAGATATTTTCTGATCGGCAAGCGGCGTCAGATATTCATAACCCATACCCACTGGCGAACTTAACGACCGGCGCGTTTCAAACGAGTTACTTGCCGCATCTATCTTGGTCACGGTAAAAGTTGGGTACAGGCGATGAACGTCCTGGTCTATATAAGAGCCATCCGTTGAGGCAAAATATTTTTGCTCGTTAACGGCAAATATCATGGAGTTTACAAAGTTTGCACCGCCATTCATGGCAACGGCATTGGTACCTAATAACAGGTCGACTTTGTCCTTAATAGGTACTTCAAATGCGTTCTTTTCGATAGGCGTTTTCCAGCTTACTTCACCGTAGCCTTTTTGTGGTGCCAGTTGTACCGGTGCACTGCCCAGTTTAGCGTTGGCTTTGGCAACTGCAACTGCACGTTGTGCAGCTTTGGCAATGCCTTCTTTGGTTACCTCGTTAGTGGCAGCAAAGCCCCAGCAGCCATTTGCAATAACGCGTATGCCCACCCCGAATGATTCGGTGTTGGCTACGTTGATGACCCGGTTCTCGCGGGTTATCACAAATTGATTAAGGTAACGGCCAATGCGCACATCGGCGTAACTTGCCCCGGCAGATTTTGCGGTGTTTAAGCCTGCATCAGCCAGTTGCTTTTTAAGGCTTACATCAATACCCTCAAGCGCCCGCTGCACATCAATGGTGTTGCCATAACTGTTTAACGACGGCAGGGCCATGGCACCGGCTCCAATACCCGTCAGATAAATAAAATCTCTTCTTCTCAAAGTTTGTCCTCCAAAAATTAATTCCCAACCGGGGAAGACGGTTTAAATAAAAACATAGTTTGCCTCACCTAAATCCTCTCCAAAGGAGAGGACTTTAATATAAGACTTTTTGAACCCTCTCCCATGGAGAGGGCAGGGTGAGGCTTTAAAGCTTAGCCTCGATCCACAGGAAAGTACAAGCTGCAAGCAGCAGCATATAAAAATAAATTTTTGGCACGTCAATCCTAATTTTTTCTTGTATCTGTTTTGTTACATCAGATAATATAGGATGGGCTGATTGATAAGCCGTAGTAGCGGCAATTTTTTGAGCGGATTGTATGCCCAGCCATTGGTCGCCCGGATAGGCATACCATAAGGCCGAATGGCCACCGCTTTGCAATGTTTGCCAGCCGGGAGCCGTTGTTTGTCCGTCCGCAAACCACAAGAACGGAACGGACTGGCTCTGCTCTGGGGCAACACGTTCGTTGTTGATAAGTATGGGGCCGCTATCGCCACGATCAATATTGAATTTTACCGGTTCGCCGGTAACAGGAAGTGAGGAGAAGGTTATTTTTAACGGATCTGGTTCTGCTTTACGCGCTGCGTTACTGATAAGCGCCGACCAGTACCAGGCATAGTCTTCTTTGTCACCACCTAATACCCAACTATAGCTGTTGTTGACGATATTAAATACAACCTTCCCTGCGCCCGCTTGCGCTATGGCAGCAACTGTTTTAGCACCTGTTTTAGCTAAAGCCTGCGTACCGTTATTATGGTTGATGTATGCGGCCCCAACCGGCAATTTACCCGATCTGCTCTTTTGGGTGCCGATACTAATAAAACCCGGCGAAGCTTCCTTGCCGGATGGCCTATCGACAGCAAAACCGTTTTGCAGCCACGTTTTTTTATCAGTACTGTCTGCCCGTAATATGACACCCAAGCCGCCATCATTTATCTGCTGTTTAAGCACTGCTGCTTCTGCCGGGTTCAGTGAAGCCAAAACAGACAGATCACCAATAACCACATCAAATTTATTAAGGATGGTTGCTGACAGGCTATTGATGTTAGGTTGTGGCAAATTGATAAACTCGGTATTGTATTTATCCTTACTTATAACTGTGCGCATGGCTACGGCATAGCCGTTACCCGCCAACCAGTTCTTTAAAAACTTGGTTTCAAAATCCGGCGAAGCCGAAAGCATCAATACCTTAAGCGTTTTAGTAGGAATAACCTGCACCGGAACATCACCCTGCAAAGCAGTATCGACATATAACTGATAAACTAACTCACCAGTGGCTTTTGGCTTAGCCGAAAGGTTGAATTTAGCCTCAGATCTTGGTTCGATAGTGACAGAATCAAGAGCCGTTGCCGATCCTTTTAAGGTTAACTTAATTTTTTTGTTCAATATATTGTTATACAAGCCCTGTACCTGCAAATTATCGCCATCTTTAACTTTCTCCGGCCAACTTGCAGCAATTACACCGTGCGGTTTAGATGATGGATGGAAAGCGATAGGTACTCCCTCCAACTGTTCTAATTGATATGGCTTTAAACCATCGCCGTAAATGTGCAGCAATTTTAAATCAGGTAACTCATCCAATCCGGTAAGTAGCTTTGCCTTGGGGAATCTTTTATTTACCGATGCATCTAAGGTATAAATGTGATTATTGATATCCGTAGGCAGACTGTCGTTGTCAAAGCCGGATGTGAGTAAGATATGTTTTTGAGCTTGGTTGACACTTTGCGTAGCGTTGTATTTAAGCGGTAAGGCAATGCATGCCAAAGCTGCCACTACTATCAATACCGCCGCCAAGCGCAACCCCAACCGCGATCTATTTCGCCGTTTAACCTCCAGCCAGCCAAAGATAATGGCAGCCAGGGCGCTAACCATAATAACAAGATATGGCGGCAAGCTTTGCATTAACGGTTCAAGGCTTTAAGGTTTTTGAAATATTGTTTAGATAGCCCCATATCGGCAGGCGACTGTGCCGATGTTGGTGCGGGCTTCAGTGGCGATAAACTTTTCTGAATGGCGCGCTCAACCAGCTCTATGTCCGTCCGTTTTGGTGCGGACGTAGCCAGGACACGCCTCATAGCGTTTAATGCTTGCAAATAAACGCCCGGCTGCGCCGAGGCATTTTCGCTCAGCTTTTGATCTGCCAATTGTAGAATATGTTTTTGCGTAGCGTTAAGTATCATGCCTTTTTTAAGATCTTGCAATACAGCAACAGCATTACGCAGGGCAGCTTGCCTGTCCGCAGTAGCTTTTATTTCCTGCTTATCAGTTGGCGAAGTCACCTTGTCTAGTTCGCCGCTCAGGCGTTTCTCCATTTTTAATGGTGGCGGGTTGTAAGCCGTTTTTGCCACATACGCACGCGATTTCTGCTGCAGATCCTTTAACAATCGCAGCGCTTTGTAGGCAAACGGCAGCGCCGCAGCAGGTTTGTACAGGCGCAGTTGCAGTTCGGCCTTCCACATTTCAGTAAGAGTGGCTTTAAGCTGCGCTTTTATGGTTGGCTCAAACAAACCTGCATCATCGGCATTGTCATGGTCGTCAGTGTACTCTTTCAATATCTTTTTGGCATTGCTGAAATCTTCCGGGTTATCCAGGTCATTATTGCCTTTGCCTATCTCGTCCTCTGCTTCCTCACCTAAAAATTTGCCGTAACGCAAGCGCAGCAACTTTTGGTCTATCGCCAGGTTATTGCTGCGGATGTTAAATTTCTCTGCGCTGATGCTGTCTTTATCTTTGAGCAATTGCTCAGCATCGATAATGATCTGCCTTTCGCTCCTGAAAAATTCAGGCTTCAGGCTCGATCCTGCTACCATGCCGGTCATGCTCAACAATTCCGCAGTATCCTGTATGCTCACCTTGAACACATCAGAGCGGCTTTGCTGATGATAGGTATCCTGCGCCTGCAGGTAAAAATAAAGCTCGTCACCCGGCTCCATTTTCAGAGATGGCAGGTCTATCAATTTAGCAAGATCGTATTTAGTTTTCTGCCCTCTGAATTCTTCCGCAAACGGAATTTTATATTCAGTAAACTTAACGCCTTCACCGCGACCTTTGGCTACGGTTGCAACAAGCTGCGCGTTGATGATGCCATGATCGTCATCAACCGTAGCGCTGATATTTACCCGCTGTACCTCACCTGCATCGATGTACGTATAGGTCTTCGGCGTTTTGATATGGATAACCGGCGGGGCATCTTTTAACACAATGATGCGATAAAGGTCGGATAGTTTGCCATCCACCTTTACCTGGTAAAAACCGGGTTTGCTTAGCTGTTTGCTGCCCACCCATTCCTTACCATCTGCTGAGGGTTGGAGCTTCAATTCCTGTACATCGTTAAAAATGAGGGAAAGTGCCTTAACGCTCACATTGGTTTTCACATCCCAACGCAGGCTTGCGTTTTCGTTAATGGTGATGTTAAATTTATCCCAGGTAAACGGCGTACGGCTGATGTAAGCCGGTGGTGTAATGGTGATGTGGACACCCTTAACCTGTGGCAGCAGCACTTCCGGTTTTTCAGGTGCGCAAAAGGCCACATCGCGGTCATGCGTGTAAAGGATCTGATCGACATAGAACAATTCACCCATGGCCCAAATAAAGCCGGTAGCTACCAGCAAGGCAACAAAAGCAACAGCAAGTTTCTTTGCAAATGGCTTATGAGATACCTTTAAATTGCTTAAAGTCTCCGCAGCCTTTGCCGAGGCTAATTGTTGCAAGGTATTTTGCTGCTGCGCGGGGATCAGCAACAATTGGGTACTTTCTTGCAGCTCAGGATATTCTTTATCCAGGAAGGCGGCTATCTTTTTATCAGACATTTGCCAAGGCTTACGCAAAAGCAATATCAACGATAAGGCAATAGGAAACGTGAGTATACCCCAAAGCAGTTTCGGCGAGATAAAATAATAGGTAATAGCACCTACGTACAGAGCGGCGTAGGCCGCAAACAGCACGGCCTCCAGCACCTGGTAGGTCACCCACCGCCTGCGCAGGCTTTGTATTTTATGTAAGCCTGCCTGCTCAGCCATTTTCCTGTTGTTTAAGTTTAAAGTTCAACACGCGTTCTGCAGCAAATATCAGCATTAACAACAGCCAGAAATATCTTGAAACATCCTTTTGTTCGCTTACGCGATAGGGAGATGTGTGCGAAGCAGCTTTAACCACCTCCGGCTGTATATGCTGATCAGTAAGGATACGGCGATCGTGGCTGTTTGGTTGGCTGTCAGTTTCCGGATACAGCAACTTTAGCATCATTGCAGGGAAATCATCGCTCCATACCAGGTTGTTCCAGGCCGGGTTGAAGTGGGTGTAGAAGCGGTAGAAGCCCCCCTGCCCCCTCAAGGGGGAGTGAGATAGAATGGCATCCCCAAAACCATCTGTCCAAATGAGCTGTTGTATTTTACTTGCAGCAACACGTTTGTTCAAAGCAATATGTCCCGGCTCAATCCAGGAATTGACCTCTATGGGTTTCCCATCAGCGTAAGCGAAAATGTGCTTTGCATTATTAGCTAATGCTGCAGGCACAGGCTTTTCGGACAACCAGAAAAGCCAGGTCTTCTTATTGGGTATGATTGTGTTACTGTACTGTTTGATGGTTGTTTTAGTGCCATGGAAAGCCGTTGCTGCATCCAGCGCAGCCTTCAGATATTGCGCATCTAAAGGATATTTATCATTATAAATGGCAATACGCTGTGTAGCTGTATCAACCAGCATGGGCTCCTCTTTGCTGTTTTTAAAGCTTACCGTTGTCCGTCCGTTTTGGGTGAGGACGGCGTGCACGGCATCGCCATTGCCTTTTAGTAGGATGTTGATGTACGATGTGCCGCTTGGAGTGCTTGTGCCATCGGTTACCTTAATGCTGCCATCGTTTGTGAATGCAGCCGACACTATCCATCTACTTACAGAATCTGCCGGGGTGTAGGTTTGCCATTTTAGATTAATGCTTACCGATGGCTTGCTGCCTTTGAAATGCTTTTTAAAATTCGGACTGAAGATGTAAACCTGTCTGCCTTGCCCGATTCTCTCAAGCTGCTTAATCAAGCTCCAGTAGTTAGTGTTAGAATCAGTATCGACTTGTTGTTTTGTGCTATCGCGCTTTTCAAAGCCTTTACTGAAATAATGAAACTCATACCCCTTGCTAACGAGCGAATCTACCTGCGGTTTAAACCTGAAATAGGTCTCTTTAAAGTTCTCTTTCGGAATAAGCACCCAGCCTTTGGCTTTGGAAGCCGAATTGATCTTCTCCCATACCGGCTTTGCCAAAAATGCAGTGATCAGCGCCAGTAGCAGGCAGCGTAATATCAGCAGCAGGATCTCCAATAGCTTGAGGCTTCGACTGCTTGCTTTTGATGCTTCGCTGATAAGCGATATGCTGCCTATTCTCAACGTTTTTCCCGGCCTGATATTCCACAGGTGTATCACCAGCGGAATGCTTAGCGCTGCCAATGAGATAAACCATATGGGGGAAAGGAATTGCATTAGAAAGCCTCTCCCAAATCCTCTCCAAAGGAGAGGACTTTCTTTAATTGTTTTAAAATTAACCCGCAGTCTATCATATCAACCCCTTTTTGCGTTGGACCAGAAATTCTCTCAGGGCTTCATCAAGCGGCTGGGAGGTGCTGAGCATGCGATAGGCAATGCGTTTGCCAAGCAGCTCAGCCTTAATGACGTCAAGATGTTGTTTTAGCTTTTCTTTATAGACGGTTTTTGCAGTTTGGGCATTCACCTGGATGGTTTCGCCCGTTTCCATATCTTCCAGTGTGGTGTAGCCTTTAAAGTTAAAGTCCAGTTCGTTTTGCCCCATAAGGTGGAACACGATGATCTCATGCCTTAAGGCAGCAAGCGTATTCAGCAATGAGAATATCTCACCACTGGCCTGGTACATATCGGTTATAAATACCAATAATTCCTTACGATTATTACTGGCAAAGAGTTCTTTGTAGTGGGCTGGTCTGGTGAATTGTCCGCCCGGTTTTACCTGCTCTAAATGGTAGAACAACCTTTGCAAATGTTGTGGATCGGGTTTGGACGGCAGCGAGAATAGCTTGCCATTCTGAAACACGTTGAGTGCTACGGCATCGCCCTGCAGGTTGGCCAGCCATGCCAGCGAAGCCACCAGCATTTTGGCGTAAGCTATCTTGGCTATTCCGTCATCATCGTGGTTCATTGATGCGCTGGCATCAACGAGGAAACGCACCGAAATACTGGTCTCTGTCTCCGATTCGCGGATGTAATATCTATCACTACGGGCAAACATACGCCAATCCAGCCAGCGCAGGTCATCACCAGGCTGGTAGCTTCGATATTGTGAAAATTCAAGTCCCGGCCCCTTCAGTGTACTTTTATTAAACCCATTCATGAAGCCATCAACAACCGTTTTCGCCAGCAGCAGCAAATCCTTTATGGTGGTTAATGTTTTAGGGTTGAGCATGGTGATATTTTATTGGGTAAAAAGCCATGTCATTACGAGGAGGAACGACGAAGCAATCTAACAGGCAGGTCAGCGTGCTTATCCTCTGAGATTGCCGCGCTTCGCTCGCAATGACATGATTTATAAAGAACCCTTCCTTTCCACTACCTTTATCAATTCCTCTGTTACCTTATCGGAGTTTATCCCTTCCGCCTCGGCTCTGAAGTTCATCAGGATACGGTGCCGCAGTACGGCCGGTGCCATGGCATGGATATCTTCCATCAAAACGGTGTAGCGGCCTTTTAACAGGGCGCGTGCTTTGGCGGTTAGTATCAAAGCCTGGCCTGCGCGCGGGCCTGCGCCCCAGCGTACCCATTCCTTTACGTAGCTTACCGTGCTGGTATCCGGCCGGGTGGCGCGTATCAGCTGGCTAACATACCTTGTCAGATCTTCATTGATGGTTACCTGCCTTACCAGCGCCTGGGCTTGTATAATCTCTTCGGCAGATATAACGGCCTGTACATCGGCATTGCGGATGCCGGTGGTGCGGTTCAATACTTCAAACTCTTCCTGTTCGGTTGGGTAGCCTATTTTCACCAACAATAAAAAACGGTCTAACTGTGCCTCGGGCAGTGGGTAAGTGCCGGCCTGCTCAATAGGGTTTTGGGTAGCCAGTATAAAGAAGGGCTTATCCAGCGGATAGGTTTGCCCGCCGCAGGTTACCTCAAACTCCTGCATGGCCTCCAACAATGCCGACTGCGTTTTGGGTGGCGTCCTGTTGATCTCATCGGCCAGGATGATGTTGGCAAACAAGGGGCCTTTGTTAAACTTAAAGAAACGCTTGCCCGTGGCATGGTCTTCTTCCAGTATCTCGGTACCAATGATGTCGGTAGGCATCAGGTCGGGGGTGAACTGGATGCGCCTGAAAGCCAGTTGCAGTGCCTGCGACATGGTTTTTACGATCAGCGTTTTCGCCAGTCCGGGCACACCCTCCAGCAGGCAGTGGCCTCCCGCCAGGAAAGCCACCAGCAGCTCGTCCAGTATGGCATCCTGCCCCACAATTACCTTTTGTATCTCGGTTTTTAACGCCGGCAGTTTGGCCAGGAGGGATTTAATTTGTTGTTCAGTTAGTTGCATTTTTGTAAAAAGCCTCATCCTAACCCTCTCCAAAGGAGAGGGAACTATCTTTAAGGGAGTATAAACTCCCTCTCCTTTAAAGAGGGCCGGGGTGAGGCATGTGAGTCCACAAGATAGCTATTCACAGCAATTTTAGCATAACCACCCCGCTAAGTATCTAAAACTTTACACCGGCTGTAGCATCTGCACTGATCGGGGCAAAATATTTGTGTTAATTTTAGCAGCTATGGCAGAGGCGCAAAAATTTACTTTCACCCGGCTCAGTTACCACAGCGGCGACTGGGATACCGACCAGCGCATGCCATCAAACCTGCTTAACTCGTTGCTGGAGTATACTACCGTTGCCTTTAATCCGCAGGAGAAGGTTGTCCCGCTAAGCAGCGACGACATTTTTAACTATCCTTTTTGCTACCTCAGCGGGCATAAGCTGGTTCAGTTTGATGCCAAGGAGAAAGCCAACTTTAAGCAGTATGTACAAAACGGGGGCTTTGTTTTTGTTGACGATTGCAACCACGATATCGACGGACTTTTCGCTAAATCCTTTGAGGCGCAGATGGCAGCGCTATTCGGTCCAACGGCATTAAAGAAGATCCCCAATAACCATAAGCTGTACAGCTCTTTCTTTAAATTTGAGAAAGGGCCGCCTACCACCTCATTTGAGCTTAACGGCTGGGGCGACGACCTGGTGCACGATTACCTGAAAGCCATTGAGATAAACGGCCGCATAGGCGTTTTATACAGCAGCAAGGACTACGGCTGCGAGTGGGATTACGATTTTAGAAATAAGCGTTTCCTGGCCGAGGACAACACCAAATTTGGGGTAAATATTATTATGTATGCGCTAAACTCTTAAGCGTAAAATATTTATCTTAATACCCTTAAAACCTTAGCCATCATGATCAATACTTATTACTTAATGCAAGGCAGCGAGCAAACCGGCCCTTTTACCCAGTACGAAATTATGGATATGCAGCTTGATGTGCACACCATGGTGCTTTCGCCGCTTGCTACCGGCTGGGAGGAAATGATAGACCTGCCCGAGTTTAACTACTACTTTGAGAACCGCGGCATTTATCCGCCTAACAAAAGTAATTATGCCCACTTTGGATGGCGGATCCTGGCGTACCTTATTGATACAGCAATTGTGATACTTTCGGTAATGATGTTGTCACTCGCGTATAATCTTTTTGTTTATTTAGTAGCTCCATCAGCGGGCTTTGCTAATGAAAATGGGTTAAATTTATTTTTTGGTTTATCAGCGAGTCTTTACAACGCCACTTGCGAATCAAGTAGACTACGGGGCAGCATTGGCAAAGTAGCTTGTAAACTTTGCGTAGTGGATGTTAAGGGCGAACGCCTTACCTTTGCCAACGCACTTGGCCGTAATTTTGGCAAGATATTATCCAGTATAATTTTTGGATTAGGATTTTTACGTATCCTTTGGGACGATAAGCGACAGGGATGGCATGATGAGCTGGCGAAGGCCTACGTCATTAGAAGAAAATGATTTTTTAAATGGAAGAGAACTACTACATAGCACGAGATAAAACCGAGGAAGGCCCGTTTACCCTTAAGGAACTCATGCAGGCCGATATTGATGCCGACACGCTGATACTAAGCCCTAATGCCGCAGACTGGCAGCGTGCATCAGACATGCCGGAGCTGTTCCATTATTTTGAGGCTCGTGGTTACTACTTCCCTACCGAGGATAACCTGGCAGGGTTTGGCTGGCGCCTGCTGGCTTACATTGCCGACTCGTTCATTATGTCGTACCCGATAGCATTACTGAAACCGGAGAGTTTTGATGCCATATATAAACGCGCCCTAAACGGCGGCGCCACGGTTGACGACCTGGGCACCATGATGCAGTTTAACCTGCTCACCTTTTTGGTGATGGCTATGTACCACACCATCTGCGAGTTTTCGCCGCTGCAGGGCAGTTTGGGTAAAAAGCTTTTCAGGCTTACGGTGGTTGATGCCGACGGCCGCAGGCTAAGCTTCTTTAGGGCACTAACCCGCAACATTGGCAAAATTGTATCGGGCACGGCACTATTTATCGGCTACCTGTGGGTACTATGGGACGACCGCAAACAAGCCTGGCACGACAAATGGGCCAAAGCTTATGTACTGGTGAAGAATAGGTAATCAGTTTTGAGATAAAATATGAAAGGCCTCTGTGTACGCAGGGGCCTTTTTGGTTGGGGTAATATTCAATGATGGTAATATAAAAACAAGCTTGTGGTAACTATAAAAAGACCTAACAAATAGTACTTCCATAAATTAGCATACTTCTGTTGTTTGTCGTCTAAAAAAGACAAGTCTGCATAATACTCCTTATCATCATTTAGTATTCTCTTTATGTCTTCAACGTCAAGCAAATCTAGATATCTTTGCTTCATATTTTTATAACTTCCGATAAACCTTTTTCGTTGCTCTTTAACTTCCCATAATGCTATTCGATAATATATATAAGAAAAACAAATGAATACACTAGACAAGATAGTTGAGTCAATGGTAAATATGTCTTTAAATACAGGCTTTCCTATAAGTTTAATTATAATGGCAGATATATAAAAGCTAATGAGCGCGAGAGCACTTTTTTGAAAGCCAGAAGCAAAAGATTCAACTATTTTATTTGCTCTATCATGAAACGTTAAAAGTTGATCTGATATCTTATTTCTAATTTCTATATATTGCTTAATGTTTTGTTTTTCATATACTTTGTAACTCGATTGAATAGACTGGAAAGGATTTCCAATAATTTCAATACCCTTGGAATTATCTAAATGTAAAGAAATTATGTTTCTTGCCAAGCCGACTTTATCATTTAAATTTCCCCTTTGAACGTCCAGTCATAAATTCTGAAATATTCCGCAAGATGTCTTTCACGCAATATTCGGAAGTCTAATTGACCAATGATAGTCTTATATCCATTAAGCTTGTAATCGATAATGGATTTTGACACTGCAATTATGTCAAACAAATATGCTGTTGAATAAATCGCACAAATTTTATTAAAAAGAATCTTAAGCTGTTGGTTGGAACATTCTAAAATATGAAAATCATCCGGTATGAATTTAAAGCTATTAGTTAGATTAAAGTTTCCTATGGAATTCAACGAAGCAACTCTAGATTCCCTCATTTCATAGGACATAAATCGCGAATCAACCTTATTTATATCACTTGCAATCGTCGCTGTCCGAAAAGTTAGTTTACCGGTAAGCGGTTGCAAAATTAATTTTTGTTCCTGTTGAAATTCATTATGCAATCCATGAAGAACTTCAGTTAATTCAAGGTCAGACACGTATTCAATAAATTTGTCGGGAAAATAGATTGAAAGAATGCCGTAAACCGTTTTCTTAATTATATCGAAATGTATTTCAATTTTTTCATCGTCTTCTCTAATTTCTAATCGGTTAAAAACCTCTCGAAAAAAATTGACAGTGCTTCCTGGGGAGTAATAATCAATAGGATCATCATCTCCCACGAAAACAGATATCTTTAATAGATCTCTGTCGTTGAGAAACGATATAGAATCTGTTTGACCTATTTCATTGGAAATTTGAACTAATTCGTTTGCAGTAAAGCGAATTCTAACTTCTTTAAAACTTTCTTCTATGAAATTCGCTGGCGCAAAAGCAAATAATTTAATGAATTCATTGATATCAATTGCCATTCTACTTGCTCATTTCTCTCTGAAAATGCTCGTAACCTGTGTCAGATTTAATCATTACCCATTTAGAGCCGTCACCCTCTTTATGTGGACGAATAGTGCTGGAAATATCGTTAATATCTTGCTTTAACAACAATTCTATTTGAGGTGTCAACGGTATAGTATTTTTGAATCTTTTATTTAACAGATTGGGTACAATCTGAAATCTACTATCAAATTTGCCCTTTTCAGATAATTTCCTCGCTTTTTTTCAATATCATTAATATCAATCTTGTCATTGAAAGGCCTATATTCTTTTATGACATTATCAATGTAATCTTCAAGCGCAAATTCTTTTTTGGTTCTGAAGTAATGCACTGTTGTGTTCCATAGGTTTATATAGTCTGCTTTCGAACTCGTTTTTAAAGGAGCCAAAATTCTACTATTCAACACAGCAAATGCAGTTTCTGTGTTGTGCTCGTCAGTGTAAACTTCTGTCAATTCCAAAAAGTCTCTCCACCAATAAACAGAAAAAACTGAATTGGTGTCATAGACAGAAGTCCTTGTAAGTTCTCTCTTGTCGTTAAATTCAGAAATAAAAGCTTTATAAATTTTTTTTCTTATTGGCAGTCCCGATGTTCTTCTAAAAGTAATTGAATCTATAAAGTCGTTGTGATCGGCTTTTGATATAATGATTTTAGATGTTTTGTCGTCAAATTCAATTAATGAAACGACTAATACTCCTTTTAATATTTCTATGCCCAACTTATCTACCTTGGCTTGAGAAGATTTTTCCATAGTTAGAAGGCGCTTAGATATCTTTTGGGATAACGTATCGTAATGCTTTTCATCCGTTTTATTGTTATCTAAAATTTCCGTCAATAAAGTCCGCACTTCAGTACTATCGCTTCGAAAATGATATCCTTTTCTATCGGAACCAGATAAAATATTAGTTACTAGTTCCATGACATAACCATCGAGGTCATTCTTGTCAGATGAGTGAGGCATAAATTCGACTAGATTATTCTCGATATCTATTTTATGCAAAGAATTAAATATTATTTTCATTGTGAATTATTTGGTTTAAAGTGTTATAAATATCATAAAAAAAGAGAATTATAACTACCGTAAAAACACCTGATTTTCAAATAATTTCACCCTTCTTTCCAACCTTCTCCGCCTTTGCTTTTAGTTTGCTGTAGTATTGGCGCTCAAAGAGGGCCATTTTTATTTTCATGTCTTCCAGCAGTTCCAGGGCTTCGCTTAGGAGTTGCAGGCGCTCTTGGCTTAGTTGTTCGGTAGTGCTCATGATGGTTATCGCTTTCAAACAAAGGTAACAACCATGGCTTATATTTACTAATATTTTTAGCAAATAGTTATGGATGGTAGATGAGATTGTTAGTCTGCGCTTGTCGAAGACCTGCCAGCGGGATAGTGTGGTTCGACAGGCTCACCATGACAAATTGTGAAGTATATTACGTTCTGCATGGCCCATAAACACACCCCTGGCCCCTCTCGAGAGGGGAACTGATTTATTTATATCACAGCTAACGAAATAGCACCTGCTATAGCAAACGGGATAGCCCAAAACTTCATGTCTATCCACATCAATGTATTTTGCCCCCGGTTAATGTTGCGGCCAACCTGCAGTAACAGGTGCCCCTTATCAAAGAACCAGATAAAAGCTGCTGAAATAAAAAAAGTTGCCGGACGTACGTATTTCTCACCGTAGCCAATTGCATCAGTAAGTACAAAAAGTATTACACCAATAATTAATGGAGCAGCCAATACCCAATGGCCTTTACCTCGATGCTGAATAAAATGGGCAATCATGATGAAATGAAGTTAACAAGTTTTTTGAATTATCCAGGACAACAGCAAATAAACGCGTCATTGCGAGGCACGAAGCAATGACGCGTGAAGGAATGATGTTATAAGCCACTCTCCTTTGGAGAGAGGGGTTTGGGGTGAGGCTTTTATATCGCCGGTTTATCATTTTCCGCTCCCTGGGCGATGTTGCCGCCGCGGCCTTTAGCATCAAACACACGGAACTTAACTGTACCTGTGGCATCAACCGGGCCGGTATACTGCGGACTCTCGGCGGTTGGCTCGGCACCGTTGGTGGTGTAGCGAATCACCATGCCAGGGTACTGCACGTTAGCGTAGTATTTTCCATCCTTAAGCATAACGCCGGGCTTTGGTATCCTGAAGGCGTAACCGCCGCCTTCGTAAGCCAGTCGCGGCAGTTCGCGTTTGCCCAGCACGTTCACAAATCGGCTCCAATCCTCGTTATACATTTGTTTGGCCTTGGCCGAGTCGAGCTCAGTTGTCCAGGCAGGGTCTTTGGCCCAGGCACGTTCGCCCAGGGCAATCAGCTTAGGGAATATCATGTATTCCATTTGCTGCGGCGTTTTAACGGTTTCGGCCCAAAGCGCACCCTGCAGGCCTATGATGTTCTCCTTGCCATAGTCGGTAAGGCGCTGTTTGCCAACAAACATCCGGCGGTCGATAGCTTTGCCGTTCTTATCCACATCGGTATTCTTAAAATAATCGAAAGGGATAAACGAGAAGAATTTATCTATACCCAAAAATGCGCCCCAGTAGTAGCCGGGTTCGTCCCAGCTTTTGTAGGTGGCCATATCAAAGTATAGGTTGGTAACGCAGGTAAGCACGGTTTTGTAGCCAGCGTTTGCCAGTTTATAGGCAAGGTCTTCCTGCCCGTCGCCCAATACGTTGTTCCATACATCAACCTGCATACCCTCGTTCACAAATTGCGGGTTGGGCACGTAAGCAGGGCGGCCATCAAGCGTGGTTTTGCGCAGGGCCATTTCTTCCCAACCGGAAAGGGTAATGTTTTTCTTTTTTAAGATGTTGTTCACGCGGCCATAGAAGTAATACCACAGGTCGCCGGTATTTTTTATTTCGGGGTGAGTTTTCTTAAGCGCCTCGTAAGCCGGCGATTTTTCCCACACGTGTGCAGGCACCTCGTCGCCACCAAAGTGGATGGCAGGCAGCGGCGCACCGGCTTGTTTGTACATGGCAACCAGGTCATCAACCACGCGCTCAACAAAAGTATAGGTTGATGGCAACGAAACGTCTATCACGTTATCATTCCAGTACTGTACCGAGCGATAAGCCGACTGGTCTCCGGTATCATACAAAAGATATTTAGCAGCTTCGGCCTTTTTACCGGCAGCCGCCAGGCGATTGTAGCGCGCCTGCATGGCTTTAATGGCACCACGGGCATGGCCGGGCGTCTCGATCTCGGGCATTACGGTGATGTGGCGGTCGTTGGCGTATTTTAATATCTCGATGTAATCGGCAACGGTATAAAAGCCCGTACCGGCAGGATTACTAAAATCCGGACCGGAGCCGTGCGATGCCGGCAAAAAGTTTTTGCTATCCAGCGTGTGGGCACGTTTTGATGCTACGGAAGTGAGCTCGGGCAGTGATGGTATTTCTATGCGCCAGCCTTCATCGTCGGTAAGGTGCATGTGCAGGGTGTTTAATTTATAAGCACCCATCAGATCTAACAGGCGTAATACCTGCTGCTTACTCTGAAAGTTGCGGGCAACATCCAACATCACGGCACGGTAACCAAAGCGCGGCGAGTCTTTAACCTCTACACAAGGAATCTCCAGGCTTTTCTGCTTATCGGCATATACTGCGGACGGACAAAGGTTCTTTAACGATTGTATACCGTAGAACATACCGGTTGCAGTAGTGGCGTTTATTTGGATGGCGTTAGGCTTAACACTCAACTCATAACCCTCTTTACCAAATCCAACCTTGTAACCCAGCGTTATGGTGTTGCTTGCAGCTACCGACGTGAACTGCATACCAAAGGCCTTCATTAAAAAAGCGCTCAGTTTGGCCTGCTCTTTAGCGAAACGAGGGTCGGCGCTGATCACCTTTGCACTTGGTTCGAGTTTAAACATACCTTCTGTTTCCTGGTAGCTCAACGGCAGCGGGACGATCTTGGGCAGTTTATCGGCAGGGATATCAATAATGCTTTTATTCTGATTGTAAATAACCTCGGGCGTAACCAGGCCGGGATATTTTGGATCGAGGGGCTTGATGATGAAGTTGCCGGGAAGGTAGCCTTTATCAGGCGAGGCATCCCAAACAAAGTAAGGGCCTTCGATGGCATCGGTATAATTTACCACAACGTTCTCGCAGATGTATTCGATACGGGCGCTTTCGCCGGGTTTAATGGCTTTAAAGTTTTGGTTTGGGGTAATGCTGTAGAGGTCGCCGTTTACCTGCAATACTTTGGCATTACCACTAACGGCATCTGCAATAAAATTGCGCGACGAATTGAAGTAGATCTTCCAGCCACCGGCAGGCAGTGTTTCTGTACCATTATTGGTGATGATAAGCGCCGTTAAAGATTGCTGTTTGTTTTTGTAGTTGTTATCAACCACCTCCCAGGTAAGGCTCAAGTTTTTAACATTAAAAACCGGGGCGGCAGCAAAGGCGGCAACGTTTGCAAACGCAATAACGATAAGGGCAATAAAACGGCGCATGGCTAATTCAGGTTTGTTTTAATCGTAAATATAGCCAGTAAACCAGCGCAATAACCTACTTTTTAAAATATTTTTTAAAGTACGAATTTAACCCAGCCCTTCCCCTCATTACCAAATATGAATTGCTTTGGGTGAATGATCTCGGCCAGTATCTCCAACGAGTCTACTATTCTCGGGCCGGGGCGGTTAAAATAATGGTTGCCATCGGCAATGTAAACGCGGTTGTTCTTAACGGCTTTCAGCTCAGCAAAGCCTGGTTGGGCTAACAACAAGCCAACTTCGCGCATCGTGCGTTCTATAGAAAAACCGCAAGGCATCAGCAGGATGATATCAGGGTCGACGGCGACAATATCGTTCCATTCCACATAAGGGGAATGCTTGCCTGCCTGCGCCAGTACTGGTGTGCCACCTGCAATACTCACCAGTTCGGGGATCCAGTTGCCGGAGATCATCATTGGTTCCAGCCATTCTACGCAGGCTACGGTAGGTTTTACCTCCATAAACTTCAGCTTATGGCGTATAATGTCGATACGTTCGGTAAGATCTTCTAAAAGTTGTTCGCCTTTTTCGGCTACGCCTAAAACACCGGCAATCTGTTTGATATCGTTAAGAATCTCTTCAAGACTATTGGGTTGTAAGGAGATGATCTGTGCGGGGTTATCCAGGTAATCGCTCAGGGCTTGTTCAACCTCGGGCAAACTAACGGCGCAGACCTCGCACTGTGCCTGAGTGAGCACCACATCAGGCTGCAGGCTTTTGATCACCTCGCGCTTTACGGTATAAACGGATAGTGCATCAGCCAGTATTTCCTTTACCTTCACATCAATTTCGGCACTGCTTAAGCCATCAGGAATGTTCGCTTCAGAACATACCGGCAGTTGTTGTACGCTCTCCGGGTAATCGCACTCGTGCGAGCGGCCAACCAAACGGTCTTCCAATCCCAGGGCACAAACAATTTCCGTAGCGGCAGGCAGTAGTGATACAATTCTTTCTGGCATAGTTTGCAAATATGCGATTTTTTGAGAGTAACGTTAATAATGTACCCTGGCCGTATTTAGCTTATTATAGTGATGTTCTGTTCTTCGTTAGGAATAGCAGTGATTTTGTGAATCGTTAGTGGATGTACTTTTTCTTTTTCCGCAAAAGATTTCTATGATAAAAACAAATTCTTATGCAGCAATTTTCGAGCTGTATGGTAGATCTTTATTTATCACAGAAACAATACGCTGTAATATTTTATTCCGCAGTGCATTGATGACGCTCATTTTGTTTTTTCCTTCTTTCACTTTCCTTTGATAGTATTGGTACATTTCGCAATTTTTGTTTTTAACTATGGTCAATGCTCCCAGATGCAATAATGATTTTAGTTGTTTGTTAGCCATCATGCTGACCCTTGTCCTTGCTTTCACTGAAGTGCCCGAAGAATGTTCAAACGGGGCCACACCGCAATAACAGGCCAGTTGTTTAGCGTTGGTAAAATTCCTCATTCCGTTACTATAGGCGAGTAAATACCAAGCTGTTATTGCACCTACACCGGGTACAGATAACATCAGGTCATACACTCGCTTCATATCACCCTGAATGCTGATCAGTTTTCTTATGATCGCCTCTGCTTTTCGGATGCTTGTATCGATGCTGTTGATAGCCGGTTGCAGAACGCGTTTCATTTCTTTCGCCTGTGCAGTAAGTCCCATATCCGCAAACTCATTTACCGGCTGTTGCAATTGTTGCTTTTGCTTAATAAGCCGGTCCCTGAATGAGAGCCAGTCTTTCAACTTATAGATCATCTCTGATGGTTGTTCGGTGTCCGCTTCGCTATGGTGTTTAGCTGCATAAGAAGCAATACGTACTGAATCTACTTTATCGTTCTTGCCTCTTTGCAGGCCGATCGACCGCTTTATCTCAACGGGCATCACAACCCAGACCTTGTAACCGAGGCCAAACAGGTAAATCATCAGCGGACGGCTGTACAAACCAGTGTTCTCCATACAAAAAAGCGTTTGTTCGGGCAACATCTTTTCCAGGTTTACCCACTTCAGCAGTTGCTTATAACCTTTGGTGTTGTTACTGAATTTACTGTACAACTTACATCCCTCTGAACTCAACAACGTCACATCTAATGTGGCCTTGGATACATCAATTCCTGCAAAATAGTTCATAACTTTATTTTTGATAATCATCTGTAACCGGTACTGAACGTATTTCAATTCCCTGATAATAGGTAATCACACCTCAATTTCTATTTGAAAATGTGTTCAGTAAGCAGCAGGGTCTTCAATCTTTTGATAGGCATGCACGCCTTAAAAAGTCACATAAGAACATCCTGCTGCTCTGGTTACTATTTATGAATAATAAACAAGTCTAAGGGAAAGTCACCAAAAAAAAGTCGCGGCTGCCGCAAAATGCTTTTAAGTTTCTGCTTAAGCAATGCCTGTGCTTACCGCCTTTTGCGAAGGCCGCATGAGTTCGGTTACGTTAGGTTCATTGCTAAGCGGTTAGTAACCCTGTCATGCTGAGGAACTAAGCATCTATATTAATGCGCGGTGTATTATAGATTCTTCGCTCTCGCTCAGAATGACAAAAAGGAGTTTCTCGGCAGCAAAAAAGCTTCGGGGCGAAAGCGGGCAGAACAATAGCGGCCTTGTGTGTTGGTAGGGGCATAGCAATACTTGCCTGAAGCGGGGGCTATAAGCGAACGAAGTGGCGGCAAGATTTTGCAGCCCGTGGTTCTGACTGCTTGCAGGGTAAAGGCCCTATGCGCCAGAAGCCTCTTTGCTGACTTGATCTTTTGCTTCTTTTGTATCAAGACAAAAGAAGTAGCTCTCCGCGGCAATTGAGCGGGCTAACATTGATCAAAGCAAAGGCCTATATTCAATAGTGATTCCTTTGGCTACCTAAAACACTATCAAGAACAGCTAATGACGAATGTAAATCCTTTCGGCTTCTACGTATAATTTCACTAATTTGCGGCACCGGCAAACCGAATGGCCGGGAGGGACATTAATCATATACATGCTTAAGCAAATCAATAAAATTGCTGTTATAGGCGGTGGCAGTTGGGCTACTGCTAACATCAAAATGCTTACCGATAACACCATGCCTAAAGAGGTATCATGGTGGATGCGTAACGCTGAGGCAGCGGACTACATTAAAAACTTTCGTCATAACCCACATTACCTAAGCTCTGTTGAAATAAAACTTGATGCAGAGAATATAGGAACTGATATCAAACCACTGATCAGTGACGCCGACTTTATATTACTGAATGTACCGGCGGCTTTTTTAAAAGAGGCATTAACGGGCATAACAGCAGAAGATCTGCAGGGCAAAAATATCGTATCGGCCATTAAAGGTATCGTACCCGACGAGAACAAGATCATCGGTGAATTTTTGCATGAAACGTACCAGGTGCCATTTGAAAAAATATTGGTCATCAGTGGTCCCTGCCATGCTGAGGAAGTAGCGCTTGAAAAACTATCATATCTTACCATTGCCTGCCAGGATACAGAGCTTGCTGCTGCATTTGCAGGTATGCTAAGTACGCGGTACATTAAAACCGTTGTTTCTGACGATATTTATGGGACCGAATATGGTGCTGTTTTAAAGAACGTTTACGCCATGGCCAGCGGCATATGCCACGGAGTTGGTTATGGCGATAACTTCCAGTCGGTATTGATATCAAATGCCATACGTGAGCTGGAGCGTTTTGTAAACGTTGTACACCCTATTGACAGGGACATCAAAGAATCGGCCTACCTTGGCGACCTGTTGGTTACCGCTTACTCGCAGTTTAGCCGCAACCGTACCTTTGGTAACATGATAGGTAAGGGATATACAGTTAAGTCGGCGCAGCTGGAGATGAACATGATCGCAGAAGGCTACTATGCAGTAAATTGCCTACACGAGGTGAATAAACAATACAAGGTAGAAATGCCTATATGCGAGGCTGTTTACGCTATTTTGTACAAGAAGGCCTCGCCTGCAATAGAAATGCAAAAACTGGCAGAGAAATTGAGTTGATAGGGTAGTTAATTTAATATCCGATCATGAAAAAACTATTTAAAACAGCCTTGTTTGCTGCTACGTTGTTTGCAGCATCGTCGGCTATGGCACAAACCCACAAAGACACCACCTTTGGCGAAAAGGTTGGTATGACAGCAAAAAAAGGTTGGAAAGCTACCAAAAAAGCCGGTAAAACAGTTGGTAATAAAACTGCGGAGCTTGCTTCAAAAGGTGCTTCAGCTGTTGCTGATAAAAAATACGATGATAAAGTAGGGCCACAAGGACAAACTATTTACATCGATAAGGACTCTAAGTACTACTACGTAAACAAAAAAGGCCATCATGTTTACGTATCTAAAGCACGGTTGAAAAACAAACCGGCAGAAATGTAATAACAATACAAAAGCACCCGCTTAAGCGGGTGCTTTTATTAACTACCTATACCATATTGAAAACTTTTGCACTCGTATTTATACACGTAACCGGCGCAGTAGTACTGGGCATGAGCGCTTGCCATACCAATAGAAAAACCGATAAAAGATTGCATGGCACGTGGAAATCTAAAGACGGCGCTATCACCCTTAAAATAACCGATAAGCAATTTACCATGGCAGATGGTGAGGCGCCCATCCCCGAGGATTATTTTATGAAAGCCGATACTATATTTACTTCTTTTGAAGGCAACCAGCCTTATACCAAATTTGTGATCAAGAAACTTGATGACCATAGCCTTAGCTTGATTATGCCTGATGATACTGTGGCTGTTGAATTTAGTAAATAAAAGAAAAGCCCTCCGTTTGTGGCGGAAGGCTTTATGAAAAAACAAAACTAAAAACATGATGCCATGCGGTTTTAAACCGCAGGCATACTTAAACTAAACTAAAACCTTTTGCGGCGCTCTGGCCGATCTTCGCGGCGTTTGCCACTAAAATCACGGAAACCACCACCGCTGTTAGCGCCGGCACCGGCAAAGCTTTTCTCGCGGCGTTCGCCGCCTTCGCGCCTGTCGCCACGGTAACCGCCTTCGCGTTTTTGATAACCACCTTCACGGCGGCCACCACCGCCACCACGGTTGCTGCTGCTAACACCTTCGCCTGATATCTCGATACGTACCGGACGGCCTTTAAAGTCAATACCTTTAAAGTTGTTCATTACGTTATCTACATCGGCATTAACTACTTCAAAGAAAGAGTAAACACCTTTAACGTCAATTTTACCAACGTTACGGCCGGTTATCTTAGCGTTGTTGCAAATGTAACCCAGCAGATCGCCGCGGTTAAACTCATCAACACTGCCTAAGTTAATAAACAGGCGTGTGTATTCTGAACGCATGCCATCGCGGTTAAAGCGATCGCCTTGAGCTGCGCCTTCTCTGCTGCGGAAATCATCAGCAGGGGCGTTAAGATCCGGTGCATTCTGGTAATATTCTAAGAAGCGGTTAAACTCAAGCGATGCAAATCGTTTAATAATTTCTTCTTTGCTCAGCTCGGCAAACTCATCCATAATACGCGGGATGTATTGCTCTATCTGGCTTTCGTTAACCTCTACATTATGTACTTTGTGTACAAGGGCAAAAAGTTGTTTTTCGCAAACGTCGAAACCAGAAGGTATCTCAGCCTTGATAAACTTTTTACCAATAACACGCTCTATCTGACGTATCTTACCCAGCTCTTTGCTGTTTACAATAGCGATAGATACACCTGTTTTACCGGCACGTGCAGTACGGCCGCTACGGTGTGTGTAGTTTTCTATCTCATCAGGTAACGAATAGTTAATTACGTGTGTAACGTCATTAACATCAATACCACGTGCGGCAACATCAGTTGCAATTAACAACTGCAGGCTGCGTTCGCGGTAGCGTTTCATTACTTTGTCGCGTTGTTGCTGCGAAAGGTCACCATGTAAAGAATCAGCATTGTAACCGTCTTTAATAAGCGCTTCGGCAATTTCCTGGGTCTCAATTTTGGTACGGCAAAATACGATACCGAAGATCTCAGGGTTATTGTCAACAATGCGTTTAAAGGCAGCGTATTTATCGCGGGCACGTACTACGTAGTACTCATGCTCGATATTAGCGTTACCTGTATTTTTAGTACCCATGGTTAACTCAAAAGGGTTATCCATGTATTTTTTTGCAATTCTTCTTACCTCAGCAGGCATAGTGGCCGAAAACAGCCAGGTCTTTTTCTCGTCGGGAGTGGTTGATAAAATATTGTCAATATCTTCCTGGAAGCCCATGTTGAGCATTTCATCTGCCTCGTCTAAAACAACATACTTAACCTGCGAAAAGTCTATCGCCTTACGGTTAATAATGTCCAGCATACGGCCTGGTGTAGCTACAACGATCTGCACACCGCGACGAATTTGACGCAGCTGATCGCTGATACTTGCACCGCCATAAACGGCAACAACATGTACGTTGTTCATTTTTTTGGCGTAGTTGTTAATGTCGTTCGCGATCTGTAAACAAAGTTCGCGAGTTGGGCATAAAACAAGAGCCTGCGGATGATTTTCTTCGAAATCTAATAGTTCTAATAACGGCAGTCCAAAGGCAGCTGTTTTACCGGTCCCGGTTTGGGCTAATCCGACAAAATCGTTGCTGCCTGTTAACAATACCGGGATTGACTGTTCCTGGATTGGAGTAGGATTTTCAAATCCTAATTCAGAGATGGCATTAACAATATCATGACGGATTCCCAGTTCAATAAATGGGTTGTTCATGAATTAAAATAACGAATCTGGCAACATCGCCAAATCGGGTGCAAAAGTACGTTTAATTTTTTGTAAATCAAATATTGGCCATCAATTTAACAATGATGACAGTAGGATTGCAGTTTTAAAGTGTAAAAAACAGAAAATCAGGCAGATAAATTGCCAAATTTATATCACTTCAAGATTGTGCCCGGTCATATACAGGATAATAATAACGCCGCCTACCAATATACGGTACCAGCCAAATAACCTGAAGCCACGTTTTTCTAAAAAGGTAATAAACGTTTTGATAGCTAATAATGCAACTATAAAAGCTATGATATTGCCCACGGCCAATAGCTTAATTTCTTCGCCGGTAAAGCGGTGCCCTTCCTTGTAAAAATCATACAGTTTTTTGCCGGTTGCGGCAAACATAGTAGGCACGGCTAAAAAGAAAGAGAACTCTGCCGCTGCTTTACGGCTAAGCTTCTGCGCCATACCACCAACAATGGTAGCTGCTGAGCGTGAGGTACCCGGTATCATGGCCAAACACTGGAACAGGCCTATTTTAAACGCAGTTGGGTTATTTATGGCTTTCTCCTCTTTTACATCCGCGTGGTTAAACCATTTATCTACGAACAAGAGGATAATACCGCCAATAAATAATGTGATGCCTACAGTAAGTGCACTTTCTAATAGCGCGTCTATCTTTTTGCTGAAAAGCAAGCCAAATACAGCGGCGGGAATAAACGCTACGATGAGTTTAATATAAAAATCAACCGATTGAAAAAAACGCTTCCAGTATAAAATGATCACCGATAGGATAGCACCTAACTGTATAGCAACGGTAAATAGCTTTACAAAATCATTTGTTGCTATACCCATTACCGATGATGCAATGATCATGTGCCCGGTTGAGGATACCGGCAAAAACTCAGTTAGTCCCTCAATAATAGCAAGGACTATAACGTGTATAATGTTCATTATTTAGCGGCTGGCTTTTTTAGGATGGCATAAAAACCGATGCCGAAGCCGGCTAAAACCACGATGGGCGCTATCACAATTTTGGTAGTGCTGTAAATATCAGTAGTGCCGCTCATTAAAACAAAACCAAAGGCAACCACCGCAATGGCTATGATAAGCCACATATAATTGTCTTTACTGAATACAAATTGTGTAGGTATGGTGTTCACAGGCGCTTCAGTGCTTTTTGCAGCTGGTGTTGCAGCTTTACCTGTTGTTTTTGTTTCTCTTAATGCCATCTTTTTAATGAGTGAAATGAGTGATGGTGTGAATGAGTAATGGTTATGAGTACTAATGACTCAATAGCCTAATGACTCAATGACTACCTATATAGATCGTATATTTTTAAACGTAAAAACTTGTTAACTGCCAAGAACGTACTGAACCCTGAAATGAAAATGCCGATAGCAATTACCCCCAAAAACACAAAGCCAAATTCTACCGGGCTTTGCAGTATCACCAGGTCTGGTATCTGCTGATTGGCAAAGTAAAGCGTACCTACCAGTATCACAATGGCAATTAAAGCGCCCAGTAAACCATGCCATAAACCGTAAAGTAAAAATGGCTTGCGAATAAACCCTTTAGTTGCACCAACCAACTGCATTGATTTGATCAAAAAACGTTGGGAGTAAATAGCCAGGCGAATGGTATTGTTAATAAGCGCCACTGAAAGTATCACAAATATGCCCGCAAAAACCACAATTATTAAACTGATGGAAGTGATGTTAGCATTCATCTGATCTACCAGTGATTGCTGATATTTAACCTCTTTAACCAGTTTGTTCTTCAGTAGCTCGGCTTTAAATTTATCAATACCTGCATTATTGGCGTAATCAGCCTTTAAGTAAACATCAAGCGATTGCGAAAGCGGGTTGTAACCCAAAAACTTCACAAAGTCTTCACCAAGGTCTTTCTGCAGGTTACGCGCAGCAAGTTCTTTACTTACATATTGCGTTTGCTTTACCATGGGGTTGGCGTCCAGTTGTTTTTGCAATTGCAGTACGTCTGTCTCATGGGCAGAGTCATCCATAAAAATATTCAACACGATATTCTCCTTTACGTAGCGCGAAAGGTTGTTGGCGTGTACTAATATCAAACCCAGCAGGCCAACCATCAGTAATACCATAGCAATACCAAATACGGTTGATATATATATGGTTTTGGTTTTCTTCGCCGATGCGCTTGCTTCAAATTCTTCCATGTGCCCTTATAGATATGAGATTTTAGATGTGAGATATGAGACAACCCTAATACCTTACACCCAGTCTTATAGTTTGCGAAATTAACAAACCAGCTATAAAGGTAAAAGTTTATGTTTTATAATTAACAATATTTAACGGTAATGTGAGCTGTAGGGATAGCTTCAGGCTGCCAAAGCTTTGATAAAGTTGTTATGAGACTAAAATGTAGAAGTTCAATCATTGATCTTAACATTCCAAATCTTCTCTGCCTTGCGGCCAACCAGCCAAAATGACAGCGCTAATATGGCGAAGAAAAGCGTTTTGTTGGTGCTTTCCCAAAAATACTCAAAGTACTTGGTGTATATGGAGATAATGAGGAAGGTGATGCCGAATTCGCGGGCTATCACATCTTTCTTTTTTAAACCATAGAGCAGGAACAAACCGGCTACGATGGCTGAGATAATGCCCCAGTAATACAAACTTATTTGTTTGATATGCCACCAGGTATCAAGGCTGCCGTAGTTGCCAAATATGCTTAGTAACCATAACGACATAAACAGGTAAAGCATACCCACTACGTAGGTAAGGTCCCAGAAATGGCTGAACCACTTTTTATTCCTGAGCAAATGGCAAGCCCCAACCAATAGCAGTCCAAAGGCTACAAAACGCAGCGGGTAATTCATCCCCAGAAAATAAAATGCCCAATTAGTTTGGTAGCCTGTTTCGGTGCCAAACCAACTGCCAAATGATACCAGCGCAAACAGCCATATTAACCTCGATTGCATGCGGTAAGCAAGGAAAGCATAAACAACTATCGAAATCAGAAAAAGCAGCGAATAGTGACCTGAGCCATCATCAAACGTTTTACCCAGGTAAGCAATGCAGCAAGCGGTAAAAAATACCCCCAAAAAAACAGTTCCTTCATTGCTGAAAACCTGCTCGGGATGGCGTTTCTCTCGTTGTCGGCCTAGGTAAAATAAACCCACCGCACCAACAGCGCATATCAGGCTTATTACGATATCGGGCGTATCATAAAGTGTTTTTATCCACTCCAGCACGGCGTTATTTACAAATAACGACCCAATGGCAATGGCACCGCAAAAAAGGGCCACCCAAATGCTATACTTGGCCAGCCGCATCCAGTCGAACCCTTTAACTTCATAAGATTGCCTTAAACGCGCAGCTTGGTCGGCATCCACCAGGTTTTCCTTTTCCCAATGGGCAATGGTGTTATTTAAAAAATCGCTCTCCTGCTTATCAAGGTTTAACCTGGCCATGTAAGTGCTAAAGTAATAAATTATAATTCCCGCCCCAATATCAACCCAAACAGGCCTTACAGAACATTCTTTTTAAGAGGGTTAAGCGCGAGCTTTGTTTCATAAAATAACTAAAAACCTTTCGGCAATTTAGTTTGTCGTTATACCTTTGCCGCAGTTATGAAGATCTACCATCATATAAACGATTTTACACGCGTTGAAAATGCCGTGGTTACCATTGGTACGTTTGATGGGGTGCACATTGGGCACCGTAAGATCATAGCGCACATCAAAGACCTGGCTAAACGTACAGGCGGCGAAACAGTAATCCTTACTTTTTTCCCGCACCCCAGGATGATATTGCATCCTGAAGACGAAAGCCTTAAACTTATCAATACCATAAATGAGAAGGCTGAATTACTGGAGCAATTAGGTATAGACCATTTGATCATCACACCTTTCTCCCGCGATTTTTCAAATCAAACTGCTGAAGAGTATATCCGTGATATCTTGGTGAACCAGATAGGAACCAAAACAATTGTGATAGGTTACGACCACCGTTTTGGAAAAGACCGCCAGGGTGGTCTGCAAGATCTGTTAAGATTATCTCCCCGTTATGGCTTTGAGGTAGTAGAAATACCTGAGCAGGATATTAACGATGTAGCCATCAGTTCGACACGCATACGTACGGCCTTGCTGGAGAATGATATCCATATTGCAAACGAGTGCCTGGGATATCCATTCTTTATCACGGGCAAAGTGATCAAAGGCGACCAATTAGGCCGCCAGCTTGGCTACCCCACAGCAAACCTTTTGATAGAAGAAAGCTATAAGCTGATACCCGATGACGGCATTTTTGCCGTGCGCGTAAATGTGAACGGCAGGCAATACAAAGGCATGGCCTACATTGGTCATCGCCCAACAGTGAACGGCATGAGCCGAAACATTGAGGTTAACATCTTTGATTTTAGTGACGATATCTATAACCAGCAACTACGCATGGAGTTCCTGCATTTTGTGCGTAGCGATATCAAATTTGCCTCACTTGACGAGCTGGTGGTACAGTTAGGTAAAGACAGGGAAGATGTGCTGGCGCTGATGGTGATTGATGGGCCGCAGTTTGATGCTTAAGAGCCTTTTGTCATTCCGAGCGACAGCGTAGCAATCTCCTCTCTTACAGATAAACGCGACGAGATTGCCGCGTCGCTCCGCTCCTCACAATGAAATTTTTAAATTAGCGCTATTCTTTCGGCTCTTTCAACTCCCTTATCTTCCCAACCAACTCCATCACTTCGTGCGCGTCTTCGATCCTGAAATTGCCGCTGCGGGTTCTGCGTAAGCGCGACATATAGGCACCATTGTTAAGCGCCTTGCCAAAATCATTTACCAATGAGCGGATGTAAGTTCCCTTGCTGCATACTACCCTAAAATCAACCTCGGGCAGTTCAACGCGGGTTATCTCAAACTCGTTGATGGTTACAGTGCGGGCTTTAAGTTCAACTTCTTCACCCCGGCGGGCTTTTTCATAAAGGCGTTCGCCATCAACCTTGATTGCAGAGTGGGCAGGTGGGTATTGCTGTATCTCACCCATAAATTGCGCACAGGCGGCGTAGATCTGTTCATGGGTAATATGATCAACTTCGAACAGCTTTTTAGGTTCGCTTTCCAGGTCGTAAGTTGGTGTTGTTGACCCCAGCACCATGGTGCCGGTGTATTCTTTTTCCTCTGCCTGGAAGGTATCAATCTGCTTGGTCATTTTACCTGTGCAGATAATGAGCAGGCCGGTAGCCAGCGGATCTAAAGTGCCGGCATGGCCAACCTTTAGTTTTAGTGGTTTGAACGAATTACGAATTTTGCCTACCACGTCAAAGCTGGTCCACTTGTAGGGCTTGTTTACCAGCAGCAATTTCCCGTCGGCAAAATTTTGTATAGAGTTGAACATTATATAACAAATAGCCTGCTTAAAACAGGCTTAATTAGCCGGCAAAAGTACCGAATTTTAAACTTAGATTAGTATCACACTCAAATACCCACAATCACAATGAAAAGAATTGCCTTACTGATGTTCATGGTGCTATCAATGTTGAGCACAGCCGCTATCCGGGCGCAGGATATCCGCAAAATGATGGATACTACAAAGTATGGCCGCAACCCTGCTGTTGGTAAATATGCTAACATACGCGGTATCAAAATGTATTATGAAGTTTATGGTAAAGGTGAACCACTGCTCATCATCCATGGTAACGGTGGTTCTATCAATAACTTCCTGTTTCAGATACCATATTTCGCCAAAAAATACCAGGTGATACTGGCAGATAGCCGTGCCCAGGGCAAAACCGTTGATAGTGCGGACTCATTAAGTTACGAAATGATCACAGATGACCTAAACGGATTGCTCGACCATTTGAAGATCAAAAATGTCAATGTAATAGGCTGGAGCGATGGCGGCATTGAAGGTCTTTTATTAGCCATGCGCCATCCCGATAAAGTAAACAAGCTGGCTGTTACGGGTGCTAATCTTCGCCCTGATACTACGGCTGTTGATCCGTTTGTGCAGAAAATGGTTTTGGCAGAAAATATAAAAGGAGCCGATTCATTAAAGAAGATGAAGAACCCGCCGGCTGAAATGAAGAACCAACTAAAGCTGATGCACCTGCTATCGTACGAACCGAACATTAAAACTGCGGATCTGAAAAAGATAAGCTGCCCTGTTTTAGTTATTGGCGGCGACCATGATGTGATCACCACACGCCATACTTTAGAAATATTTGAGAACATCCCGAAGGCTTACCTGTGGATATTGCCAAACTCGGGCCACTCTACACCAATATTTTACAGGGATATATTTAACCAGGTGGTTAGCGACTTTTTTGCAAAGCCCTATCGTTCGATTGAGAAAACGGCCAGGTTCAATTAACGCAATTTATGTAGAGACGCATGTAATGCGTCTCTTTTTGTTTAGCGTAACCTGTCGGCAGATTTGACAAGCTTTTCGTCGCGCTGAACGGCTTTAGCGGCAAATATCAGCAGGATGATACTTAGCGAGGTAAGAAACAAGCCTATGCCCATATTGCGGTATTCCAGGGTGATAGGGCCAACTACTTTCTTAACGGTTTGGGCCATCCAGAAGCTGTAGCCTATCAGTACCAGGATGGTGCTATAGATCAGCGCGATCTGTTGTTTACGATTTTTGTAAAGGAAGATGATCACCAGAGGTATCAACCCTACAATGGCTGTCAACACGGTAAGCGCCACAAAAGACTGGACTGGTCTATCTGCGCCGTTAACGTTTTCAGTAACGCCGGTTACCGTAACATCAATCAATTTGCCATCCACAAATAAGCCATGGGCTAATGGGAAAATGAATAAAGCAAACAATACCAGCGACGCGAATAATAAATATATAGATTGGATACGTTGTAACATGTTTGATTTTTAAAGGTGCTCAAAGATAGAACGGTAAATCGTAATTCTAAAATGGTAATGCTAACTTTGCCCCGTGGCAAACCTCCAACGCTATTTTATTGAATTAAGTTACGATGGCACCAATTACCACGGCTGGCAGGTACAACCCAATGCCATAACCGTGCAGGAGTTGTTAAACAAGGCATTAAGCACTTTGCTGCGCCAGCCCATAGAAACCGTTGGCTGCGGCCGTACGGATACCGGCGTACACGCCACACAGTATTTTGCGCATTTTGAAGCCCCTCAGTCCCCTGAAGGGGCAGCCGAAGACGCACTTCCAAAATCCCCCCTTCAGGGGGTTAGGGGGTTAAACGCCCTGCTCCCTTATGACATAGCTGTTAGCAGGATATTTCCTGTAAGCGATGAAATGCACGCCCGTTTCAGCGCTACGCAACGTGCTTATGAGTACCACATACATTTTCAGAAAGATCCGTTCCTGCACAACTGGTCGTGGTTGCAGCGCGATATGCCAGATCTGGATTTAATGAACCAGGCAGCGGCAATTATCATGGAATACTCAGATTTTAGTTGTTTTAGCAAAAGCAATACCCAGGTGTTCACCAATAATTGTAAAATTGTAAATGCCCGCTGGGAACAAACGCCCAACGGTATTGTATTTAAAATTGCGGCCGACCGTTTTTTGCGAAATATGGTGCGGGCTATAGTAGGCACACTGATGATGGTTGGCCGCGGTGATATAGCACCCGAAGAAGTGCGCAATATTATTGAAAGCAAAAACCGCAGCAACGCTGGCACCAGTGTACCCGCCTGCGGCTTGTATTTAACAGAAGTGAAGTATTAAGCCCCCCAGCCCCTTAAAGGGGGAGTAGAATATAAAAATGGCGAAACAGGATAAAGAGAGCAAATCAAAAATTCCCCCTTCAGGGGGCGGAGGGGGCACCGTTACCGGTAAGGCCTTTGATTGGAAGTTGCTTAAGCGCGTTATGCACTACGTTGCGCCTTACAACCGGGTGTTTGTGATCGCCACTATCCTCACTATCTTTTTGGCGGGTGTAGCTTTGCTACAACCTATCCTGATACAGATAACCCTGGATAAATATATTTTAGGTAACGACTATAACGGCCTTGTTTTTATGATAGGCCTTATGCTGGTACAACTGGTGGTACAAACCATTGCCCAGTATTATCAAACATACTCTACCAACGCCTTGGGTCAATCCGTTATCCGTGATCTGCGTAAGGATGTTTTTAACCACATCACCAGCTTGCGTTTACGATATTTCGACCGTACGCCTATCGGTATGCTCATCACCCGCACTGTATCAGACCTGGAAACCATTGCCGATATTTTTTCTGAGGGGTTAATATCCATTATGGGCGATCTGTTATTGGTTGTTGCCGTTATTGGTTATATGCTGTGGCAGGATTGGAAACTCGCTTTGATTACGTTGATCCCGATGCCTTTCCTGTTTGCATCAACCTATGTCTTTAAAGAGGCTATTAAATCATCGTTCCAGGAAGTACGTACACAGGTGGCGCAATTGAACACTTTTTTGGCCGAGCACATCAGCGGTATCAGCATCATCCAATACTTTGCCCGGGAGGAGCAGGAGATGCGCAAATTTGTAGATGTAAACAAAAAATACCGCGATGCCAACATCCGCTCAAACTGGTATTATTCTATATTTTTCCCGGTTGTGGAGATACTGTTTGCTGTTTGTATAGCCTTGCTGGTTTGGTACGGCTGTAAGCGTATATTAAACGACCAGCAAATGCACACTCTTTCGGCCTCGCCGAATGGCATTACGCCAGGTGTAATAACCGGTTTCATTGTTCTGCTGAACATGCTTTTCCGCCCGATACGCCAACTGGCAGATAAATTTAACACCCTGCAAATGGGGATGGTAGGCGCCGACCGCATCTTTAAGGTTTTGGATACCGACGATGTTGCACCTGACGAAGGTAAACTTGCCCCATCAATTTTGCAGGGCGATATTCAGTTCAACAACGTTTGGTTTGCTTACAACGATGAAAATTGGGTGCTTAAAGATATCAGCTTCCACGTTAAGCCCGGCGAGACCCTGGCTTTGGTAGGGGCAACAGGTGCCGGCAAATCATCTACTATAAATATCCTTAACCGTTTTTACGATATCGGCAGGGGAGATGTGAAGGTAGATGGGCACGACATCCGCGATTATAAAGTTGATTACCTCCGTTCAAAAATTGCCACCGTTATTCAGGATGTTTTCCTGTTTACCGATACCATTGGCAACAATATCAGCCTTAACCGCGAAGACATTACCCGCCAACAGATCATTGCAGCTGCAAAAGACGTTGGTGCACATGATTTTATTGAGCGTTTACCCGGAGGCTATGATTATAACGTAATGGAACGTGGCTCCACGCTTTCGGCAGGGCAGGCGCAGCTGATATCATTTATACGGGCCCTGGTTTATAACCCGGCAATATTGGTTTTGGACGAGGCCACGTCATCGGTAGACACTGAGACTGAGATCCTGATCCAGAACGCCATCAATAAACTGATGCAGGGACGCACGGCTATTGTTATTGCCCACAGGCTATCTACCATCCAAAACGCTGATAAGATCATCGTGCTTGACCATGGTGAGATAAAGGAAATGGGTACCCACCAGCAACTGTTGCGTATAGAGGGTGGTTATTACCGTAAATTGTACGATCTGCAATTTAACTCGGCAGGTATAGCGAAAAGTATTTGAGTTTCTACTCAAAACGCCATGTCTTTTCGAGCGAACAGAAGAGTGGGGATGAGAAAAGGGGGTGACGAGAAATCTTCTACGCGCAATAGTTCCCGTGCAGAAGATTTCTCCTCGTTCCTCGTTCGAAATGACATTTTTATTTTCCTACTTCGATTCCAATCTCCGCTCATCATCATCTGATGCATCAGGTTGATCTTTTGACGGGGGATTCTTGATCGGATCAACAGGTTGTTCCTCACGTTCTGCTTTTTTGGCAATGTTTTCCTGCTCGGGCTGGTCGGCATTGTATTGTTCGTCTTCCTTACGCACTACACTTTCGTTACCGTTATCATTTGGGCGTTTGGTTGGCGTATCAGAAGATGATGGTTTATCGTGGTTGTTTGCTGGTGTTGTCATGTAAAGATAACACAGCAAAAACGAAAAGGTTGTTTTGCAGCAAGCTATTCGCCGGGATACTTCAATCCTACCTGCCGCCTCGCTTCATCTATCATAGCGATCATTTGCCTCGACATCTCATGGCTAACGATAGGGCTTTGGGTTTTGCCTTGCCTAATGAGTTCACAAAAATGCGCTATTTCATAATTCAATCCGCCTGCGGTAAAAGGTTCATCAAGCTCTACCACCCGGCCGTCAAGATAATCTATGGTCGCTTTGGCAGGATTCCACCAGTTTTTGTGGATGGTGATATTGCCCAGGGTTCCGCAGATCAGGGCATCGCCTTTTCCATGAAGATCAAAGCCGCTGTAAAGTTGCGCGTATCCCCCGTTTTGGTGCATGGTTTGGAAAACGCTGAACATATCCAGTTCCGTACCATTAAAACGCCCCATCGCCTGCACATTTTCAGTTTTTCCTAACCAGTCGATAGCCAGGAAAGCCTCATAAATGCCGATCTGCATCAGGCTGCCGCCTATCAGCTCGTAGCTAAAGTTGGGATGGTTTGGATCGATATCTGCCACTGACGAACCTGCCCGCACATATCCTGTTTTCCCTATGGGGTCGTTCACGAGATGCTCCTTCAGCTTTTGGTAAAGCGGGTAAAAAGGCGGTTTCATTCCTTCCATAAAAAGCAAGCCTGTTTCGCTCGCAACCGCCAGCACTTCATCAAGCTGATTTAAATTTATGGTGGCAGGCTTCTCACAAAGTACATGCTTGCCTGCACGGAAAGCTGCAATGCTGTAAGCCGCATGACTATCCGGCAACGTAGCGATATAAACCGCATCGATATCGCTTGTAAGCAAAGCCTCCGCACTGTCAAAAGGGATGCCTCCATGCTCAGTAACAAAAGCCGCAACACTCTCTGGCCGGCGCGAATAGACGCCAGCAAGCTCGGCATCAGGCAATGCTTTTATCCCTTCCGCAAAACGCTGCGCAATGCGCCCGCAACCTATTATACCGAACTTCGTCATTTAGTCAAAAGTAAAAATTCAAAATTAAAAAAGCCTCGGCTGAATTAACTGAGGCTTTTGACTTATTACTTTTGAATTTTGACTTACTATTGGTATTGTATGTACAGCGGATATGGGCTATAGCGCGACAATACCTCCTGCGGCGTTAGCATGTGGTGCGGTGCCTTTTTAATATCGTTTTTGTAGAATAATTTAAAGCCTGTAAACTGTACCGGCTCCTGGTTGATAAAGTAACGGTACGTGCCTGTTTTAAGATCAGGCTCGCCCCAACCGTCCATATCCATTACAACCTGTACTTCCGGGCGTAATTTGATGTTTTTGTAGTTGGTTACCATTTTACGGGTAAAGCGGTGCACAATCAATATTTTCGGCGGAAGGCCATTCTTTTTAACAATATTGGCCAGATAGCCCGATACATAATTGATATCATCTGCATCATAAGTACCTATCTTTTTGCCCGGCTTGGTTCCGTCTTTCATCGAGAACTCAGGGTCCATACCAAAGTGTACTTGCGGCATTTTAAGGTATTGCTCAAATAAAGGTAATTCGGCACGGATATTTGATAAAGCTACCTGCACATCCAGGAACACAATAGCATGTGCTTTTTTAGCCAATACCAATACACTGTCTATTTGCTTAAATGGCATACGGTAACGGTACTTACCATCTTTACCGCCATCGCCCTGCGCAACAACTGCAATGTAATGTAATGCAGGCTGTACCGGTGTTTTAGGATCTGCTTTTTCCCAGGCTTTAACTTCGCCTTTTAGCTTTGCAAGCATTTCATTAGGGGGCAATTCGCCAAGGATACCCATCTTTTTAGAGTATAAGTTACCATAGAAAGCAACAATACGCTTAAATGGCAGTATAGCGCCACCTAATGGGTATGGCGTGCCTTTTACCGGCCAGCGGCCACTGGTATCATTATGTGCGTTAAACTTTAGTAACGAATCGTATTTAGCTTTATCAATTGGCGGGTAGCTCGATTTAACTACACTTAGCGTGTCCGGAGAATCGCCGGCTGCTTTTGCTTTCTTAGAAGTATCAGAGGCGGTGCCGCCTTTTTTATCTGTACCGCTGTTACCGCAGCTACTGAGAATGGCCAATGACAGGGTTAGTATGAGGCCTGTAAATAGAACGTTTTTGAATTTCATAAAAGGTAGTTGCGAACGCAAGTTGTTTAAGTGTTTAGTATTGTTTGAGTTTTACCAATGTAAAGATAGAAATAGCAGCCTTATGAGGCCTTATTTTTAAAAAATTTTCCAAACACCCCCAGTGGCAGCTTGGGGCCCGCTGTTGCTTGTAAGTATAGTTCACCAATCTCCAGGTTCTCCACTTTTGGGAATGCGCTCTTAATCAAGTTCTCTATAATGACTGATGAAAAACCAAGCGAGTAAGTGTTGAGGATAAGAAAGTGCTCTTCGGGATCTAAGAGGCTGATAACATCGGTCATCATCTCGTTGATGTTATCTTCCAGTTTCCATTTTTCGCCGTTGGGGCCATTGCCGTAAGCCGGCGGATCAAGGATAATGCCGTTATACGTTTTGCCGCGTTTCACCTCGCGTTTAACAAATTTCAGGGCGTCCTCAACCATCCACCGAATGTCTTTGATGCCTGACAGTTCCTGGTTCTCGTTAGCCCAGGTAACCACTTGTTTTATCGAGTCGACGTGTGTAGTATCGGCACCGGCAGCTCTCGCAATAAGCGATGCGCCGCCTGTATAGGCGAAAAGGTTAAGCACCTTTGGGTTTGGGGTGGTAAATTTTTTGATGTTGCCCGATATGTAATCCCAGTTAACAGCCTGCTCCGGGAAAATACCAACATGCTTAAACGAGGTTAAGCCAAGGCGGAATTTTATAACTACATCATCGTTCTTATATTCGATATGCCAGCGATCGGGCACCTGGGGAGACTTTTTTACCCAGTCGCCCGCGGTTGCACTACGGCCTTTAAACCGTATGTGATGCAGTTTTTGCCATTCGCTTTGGTTAAGGGCTTTGCTCCATACGGCCTGGGGCTCGGGGCGTATCAATATCAGGTTTCCAAACCGTTCCAGTTTTTCAAAGTCGCCGCAATCTATCAGCTCGTAATCTTTCCAGTGGGCTGGGGTGAGAAGGTTGATCATTTTTAAAGTATCAAGTAATTAGTATCAAGTATTAAGATACTTGCAAAGCGCAAAACTACAAATTTGAAGCGACTTAAGTCTTGCGACTTGATACTTGCTACTATTTACTGACTACAACTTCTCCTTAGCCGCCTGCATAAATTTGCTGGCGAATACAAAGTCGTTAAGTTCCTGGTTATCGGTATGGGCTATTTCTTTATTTGATCCTTCCCACCATTTTTGGCCTTGGTGCAGGAATATAATATGATCGCCGATACCCATTACCGAGTTCATATCGTGTGTAACCACAACGGTGGTCATCTTGTATTCTATGGTCAGTTCGGCAATTAATTCATCAATTAATATAGATGTCTTTGGGTCGAGGCCGGAGTTTGGCTCATCCACAAAAAGGTATTTGGGTTCCATTGATATGGCACGTGCAATACCCACACGTTTTTTCATACCGCCGGATAGCTCAGCCGGGTACAATTTGTTACGCCCTTTAAGGTTAACACGCTCTAAACAGAAATTGGCACGGTCGCGTTTCTCGGATACAGACTGGTTGGTAAATAAATTAAGCGGGAACATGATGTTCTCCTCTACCGTCATACTATCAAACAGAGCCGAGTTCTGGAAAAGCATACCTATCTGCGTACGGATGGGTACGCGCTGCTCAAAATCCATTTCGGTAAAGTTCTCACCATCAAAAAACACCTTTCCTTTGGTTGGTTCGTGCAAACCCACAATACATTTAAGCATGGTTGTTTTACCTGAGCCTGATCCACCGATGATCAAGTTATTTTTACCTGTTTGAAAGGTTGCCGAAATGCCTTTTAGTACCTCGTTTTCACCAAAGGTTTTAACAATATCCTTAACTTCGATCATAGCATTAGACGGGTTATAACAAGGTCGGCAAATAAAATCATCACACAGCTGTAAACTACACCTCTCGTAGCCGACTGGCCTACTTCAAGCGCACCGCCTGAAGTGTAAAAGCCCTGGTATGAACAAATTGATGCTATCAAAAATCCAAATACGAAAGCTTTAACCAATGCTACACGGATGGTTAAACCATCGAAGCCATCAACCACGCCTGCAACATAGTCTGAAGGTGTTATTTCGCTTCCGGCCATACAGGCAATGTAACCACCTGTGATACCAAGGCAAATGGATACGATAACCAAAATAGGTACCATAGTAATGCCTGCAATAATTTTAGGAGATATGAGGTATCCCGGTGCATTAACACCCATTATTTCCAAGGCATCTATCTGCTCGGTTACCCGCATGGTACCGATCTGAGAAGCGAAATTTGACCCTACACGGCCAGCCAGTACCAATGATGATATGGTTGGACTAAACTCCAGGATGTTTGAGTCGCGGGAGATCTTACCGGCAATACTTAGCGGCACCAATGGGCTGGCTAACTGAAAGGCCACCTGTATAGTAGTAGCCGCACCAATAAATATTGAAATGATGGCAATGATACCTAACGAGCCTATGCCCACAGACACCATCTCGCGCATTATCTCTGCCCAGTATACTTTAAACTTCTCGGGACGTTTAAAACTTAAACGAAGGAGCAGTATATATTTTCCAAAACTTGTGAACATAGATAGGGTAAAAATCTGCTAAAAATACATTTTTTAATTTAAGCTGCATACCTGCGGGTATTTGCCTTAATTTAAACTTTAAATAAAAACACATGAAAAACGCACTTATAACCGGTGCCACCAAGGGCATAGGCCGGGCGGTATCTGTTGCTTTTGCTAAACAAGGAATAAACCTCTCAATTTGTTCTCGCAACGAGCAAGAATTGTTAGATTTTAAAGTTGAGTTACAAAATATTAACCCCGCTATACAGGTTTACATCACCCTTGCCGACTGCAGTAAGCACGATGAGCTAAAAAAATTTGCCGAATTCACCGAGAAAAACATGGGCTTCGTCGACATTATTGTGAATAATGTAGGTATGTACAAGCATGTTTCCATACTAAATGATAGTGATGACAGCTTCCAGAAACAGATAGATACTAACCTGATGCCTGCCTATGAACTGTACCGTTTCTTCGGTAAACGAATGGTTTCTGTCGGTAAAGGGCATATCTTCAATATATGCTCGGTAGCATCGCTAAACCCCATAGCAGTGGCGGGTATGTACAGTGTAACCAAATACGCTTTGCTTGGTCTTAATAAGGTAATGAGGCTCGAAATGCAGGAGCATGGTGTTAAAGTCACCGCAGTGATCCCGGGCTCAACATTAACAGATTCGTGGAAGGGTGTTGAAGTTGAAGCAAACACCATGATACTTCCCGAGGATGTGGCATCGGCAATAATAAACGTACTTGGTATGAGCGCCGGCGCCAATGTTGACGAAATGATCATCAGACCTGCACCGGGCCAGATATAAACACTACTTAACAACTAAATAAAATGGAAAAGAAACTGTATCGCGACGAACAACACAAATCAATTGGTGGGGTTTGCGCAGGCCTGGCAGAGTACTTTAATGTAGATGTATCTATTGTAAGATTAGTATTTGTTTTGGCCCTGGTATTAAAAGGTGTAGGCCTTATTCCCTACATTATCTTATGGATAGTGCTGCCAAAAAAACCAATTGGCTACCGCGATCCGTTTAAGCCCGGTGTGAACCCGATGCCTGGCTACGACAGCCGATACAGCCAGCCATATGGCGATATTAAGGTAGATTATACCGTGCCTCCAGTTAACCAGGCAGGCCATCCCTTTGCTTACCCGCCTCAAAAGAAAAGCAACATGGGTATGATATTCGGTGCCATATTGATAGTTTTGGGCAGTTTATTTTTAATTGATAACCTTGATTTTATTCCTGATTTTGATTTTGATCTGCTTTGGCCAATTGCATTGGTAATAGCTGGTTTAGCGGTTATATTCAGCGGAAAAAAGAAACCCTGGGAACATCCGGAAGCTTTTCAGCAGGAAAAAAAGGAAGCAGATTTTAGCACAGCTGCGCCACAAACTGATACCGATAATAACAAACACGAAGACAATAACACCTCAACTTTATAAGCCATGAGAAGCGATAAATTGGTACCGGGCCTTATCCTGGTAGGCATAGGAGTCATATTCCTTTTAGATAACTTTAACATTATAGATTTTCATTGGGGTAACCTTTGGCACCTTTGGCCAATATTCCTGATAATGGCCGGCGTTAACCTGGTTTTAGCCAACAATAAAGCAGTTTGGGCAAGTGCCATTAAAATAGGTGTTGTTATACTGGGTTTTGCACTGCTTATATTCGGCCATTTCAAAAACCCGTGGTTCTCGCCGTTTGACAGGCACTGGCGCCTTAGTGAAAAAGGCTGGAACCATCGTGATAAAGATTTTGACATGGATGATGACAGTGATGACAACGACAACGACAATGATACCACAAGCCACTCGATCACCAAGGTTAACGGCAGCAGTAACTATGTAGAATCATTTAAACCCGGCACGGCAGAAGCCAGGCTCGAGGTTAACGGTGGCGGTACAGAATATATTTTAAAAGATACAACCTCACAATTATTTGAGGCTAATACAAAAGAGTTCTTTAACCGTTTTGTGTACAGCCATACCATGGAAGGTAGCATGCCAGTTGTTCAGCTACGCATGAAAGATAAAAAAGGCAACATCCAATGGGATAGCGATAATACCAACGCTGCTACTATGAAGCTGAACGCTAAACCAGTTTGGAACATCAATGTAAAAGCAGGTGCAACCAAAGTTGATTTTGACCTTTCAAAATTCCGCGTGCGAAACCTTAATATTAATGGCGGTGCCGGAGAATTTGATGTAAGAATGGGTATGCCGGTTAGTGCCACCCGGATTGAAGTTGCAACAGGCGTATCATCAATTGATATAAAAGTACCTGAAGGTGCAGCAGTGCAGATCAAAACCAGCACAGGCTTATCTTCTGATAGTTTCCCGGGCTTTACCGACAAAGGTAACAGCACCTATGAAACTCCGAACTTTGACAGCGCAGCCAACAAAATGTTCATCGTGATGAAAGGTGGCCTGTCTGATTTTAAAGTGAGTCGTTATTAATTACAGTTTTTCTTAAAAAGCGCCCCTGCCGTGTTGGTGGGGACGCTTTTGTTTTTGCAGGTGGCATAGTTGACTCACCCGGTCTTCGCTACGCTGGACCACCCTCTCTTCGCTGCGCGAAAAGAGGGTGAAATACTAAATCACTTACCCTCATTACGCTTGCGTGGATGGGGTCGACGAGCCGCCGCATGGCGGAGATGTCGGGGTGAGTAAACTATGCGCGCGATTATCAATCGGCCCTCTTTTTAATTACTTTTACATCCAATGCAAGCCGGCAATTCTTTTCCTGATCCGTCAGTAGCTGATAATTACATACTGGTTATAGATGGTAAACCGCAAGGTCCGTTTACCATTGCCGAATTACGCCAACATAATATCAAGCCAGGCGATTTTGTAAAAACCGATGCAATGATCGATTATAAAGAGGCGCACGAGATCCCGGCTTTAAGAGAACTGTTAGGTTTTCAACGCCGCCCTTTAACCATGCAATACTTCGGCAGCTTTGATCAACGCGCCATTGCAGCGGTTGTGGATTGGCTGCTAGTGTTTGCCGTTTTTGTGCTTGCAGCTTTTGTAGTGATGCTGATGCTCTACATCTTTATCCCGGGTGAGGATAATAAGATGCTGCGTATGGGTATTATTATGGGTATCGTATCACTAACACCTGTTGCTAAATTCTTTTACAACGTTAAGTTGGAGAGTGGCCCAAAGCAGGGGACTATAGGCAAACAGCTCTTACGAATCCGAGTGTGCGATGTTTATGGCGACAGGCTTACCACCTCAAAAGCCCTTACCCGTAATGCAGCCAAGATTATTTCTACCGCTATATTTTTCATCGGTTATCTGTTGTGTTTCTTTAATGCCAAACAACAGTGCCTGCACGATATGATAGCAGATACGCTAACCATAAGAGATAGGCTGGACGAGTAGACACCTATCCCCTAAAAGGAGAGCAGAGATATTTTTCAAGTTATCATTGCGAGCGTAGCGTGGCATCTCCTCGCATGCATGTCAAACGCGATGAGATTGCCGCATCATCCCTATAGCCATCGTGACTTCTCGCAATGACAGGGTTTGAATACTTACAAACTTACACTCACCCCAAAAAAGTAATTACGCAATGGTGCAGGGTTAAAGTAGCGGTTACCAACAGCGTTAAGATCATTACCCAGGCTGTAGCGCTGGTTTAGAAGATTATCGGCGCCTGCGTAAAGCTCAAGTTTGGTCTTATTGCTCACTTTTGTTTGCCACGATGCTTTGGCTTGCAGCAGGTGATATTTTGCGGCATAAACCGTATTAGCATCGTTAAGTGGTATGGAGGAGGTATAATTATGCTGCACAAAAGCAGATAAACCTAAAGGCATATTGAGCAACAAGGACGAAACGATCACCTCGAGTGGTACGCCCGTTAAACGGTTGCCCGAATAACTGGATCCTGCCACATTATAATCCCTGAATTTAAAGCGGCTGATAGATACACCTGTATTAAACTGCAGGCCGCGTACAAATTGATCAATGTTGCGTTTGATGAGCCAATCCGTAAAAGCCAGTTCAAAGCCGGGCTGGTTAGTGCCGCCAGCATTAAGATAATACTCCGTTTCATTTGGATTTAACTGCCGCACAATAGAACCATTGAGACGATAGTAAAACACGGAAGCATCTAACAGCATGCTTTCATCGCTGTTACGCAATCTGAAGCCGGTCTCATAATTCCAGCCTATCTGTGCTTGCAAAGCGGTATTGATGATATTATCGGTGGGGCGTACCTCGGCCGTGGTTGGTGTGGAGTAACCCCTGCTTACCGATGCACGCCAGATAAAATCGGTTGTGACCTGGTATGATAACGCCAGTCGCGGCATCAGCACGGCATCAAAGTTACGGGTGTTTGTAGTGCTCTCATTAAGCGGCTGCAGGTTACGGAATTTATAGCCGTAATAGTTTAAGCTTACTGCGGCTTCGGCATGCAGGCGTTTAAAAATATCTGCGGCAAAGCGCGTAAAAAAGAAATGCTGGCCGGTGTTGATGCGGTCTATCTTCTGGACGTTCCCTTTCTCTCCGCCATTGTTATCATAGTTACTGATGAGCGAGTTGGTTTGCTGCCACTCAGTACCCAGGTTCAGTTTCCAGTCAAAGTTTTCTTTGGGGATAGCTGCAAGGGTAAAATAGCTTCGTAATCCGTAGGTATTCTCATCGCGCTGCTCGTAATTGGTGATGAAAGGATTGACAAAATCAACATGGCTGCCATAAACTGCCAAAACGTTGCTTATGCGATCACTCAAACGGGCATCATTAACAAGGCCACCCAAAAACATTTTAGTATCAATGCCTATCTTTTGCTGAATTGCGCCGGGCAACGTAGCCGTAGGCAACCTGGCCAAGCGTGGGTCTGCCTGCATCTGGGCAAGAGTTAAGCCGCCGGGCGTCTGGTAGTTAAGATCGGAATATAAGGCTATGGCCCTCAGCTCGCTATTTTCCGCATATTTGTAAGTGTCACCAGCTTGCAGGTACAAACGGTGCATACGGCTGTTTTGCCTGTAACCGTCATAAGTTTGGTAAGATTGATTTAGGCTGAACCTGTTATTGCCGCTTTGCTTTTGAAGCGATATTTTTTGGTGGAATAAGCCATACGAGCCACCGTTGATACCCGCATTTAAATAGGTGCCATCAACTTTACTTACCGGACTCAGCAAAACCACACCGCCTGAGTTGGCGCCAAATAAACTACCATCCGGCCCTTTCAAAATCTCTATGTGCCGTATGTTGCCTATATCAATTGCGTTGAGGTAAGTATTGCCACCTGCATCGGTTAGCGGTATCTCATCAAAATAGATCTTTACATCACGCACCCCAAAAGGCGAGCGCAGCAAACTACCGCGGATACTTAGGCGATAACTCCCCGGCGAGCGCTCCTCTGCACGCACCCCGGGTACGGTGTTTAATGCAGTAACAAATGAGTTATCGGGCTGTAACCTTAATTGTGCTGCCCCAAGCACGCTTATAGATGCCGGTACACTGATAGCCGGTTGCTCCGTTAAATAAGCACGAACGGTAACGGGGGTCAATTGCCTCAGCGTATCGGTTTGCTTGGCTTTGCCATTTTGCGCTTGTGCAGCAATGCAAAAGGAAAAGCAGAAAATAGTGCCGAGGTAAAAGTTCTTCATGTTGGACGCTAAGCTAACAAAATAGCCCCTCAGATATGCAGGGGCTACGTTAAAGCTTTTCTAATTTTTTTTATTTCGATTTGCTTACACGCCAAACCTTATTACTGGCATCATCTGCTACCAGTAGCGATCCGTCTTTAGTAACAGCCACGCCGACCGGGCGGCCATAAACCTCATTTTTATCGGCATTAGCTACAAAACCCGTCAGGAAGTCTTCCGGCTTGCCGCTTATTTTCCCGTTAGCAAATGGAACAAACAATACTTTATAGCCCGATAGCACCGAACGGTTCCAGGAACCATGCTGGCCAATAAAGGCACCATCTTTATACTTAGCCGGGAATTGCGCCGCATTATAAAATACTAATCCTAATGATGCGGTATGTGACCCTAATGACAGGTCGGGAACGATGGTTTTCTTTACCATATCCGGGCGTTTAACCTCCGGGCGAGGGTCTTCGTGCTGGCCGAAGTAAGCCCATGGCCAGCCGTAGAAGCCACCCTCTTTAACGCTGGTAAAATAATCGGGCACCAGTTCGTCGCCCAGGTTATCGCGCTCGTTCACTACAGTGTAAAGTGTTCCGCTTCCGGGCTGTATATCCATACCAGCAGGGTTACGCAAACCGCTTGCATACACGCGCTCGCCGCTGCCATCCGGGTTTATCTCTAAAATATTTGCCCGGCGTTTTTCCACATCCATACCGTGCTCGGCTATATTGGTACCTGATCCTACGGCAATGAAAATTTTGTTGCCATCCGCGTTAGCGCGCAGGTTGCGTGTCCAGTGGTTGTTGTACCCACCCGCAGGCAACGCTAATATCATTTTACCGGGCGTAGTCATCTTATCCTGCCCCGGTTTATAATCATACTTCCAAAGTCCATCGGTATTGGCTACGTAAAATGCGTTGCCAATTACCAGCATGCCATAAGGCTGATTGAGGTTTGAAAGAAAAACCTGCCTGAAATCGATTTTACCGTCACCATCCGTATCGCGCAGTAAAGTGATACGGTTGGCGCTCTTACCTAAGTTTTGTGATTGGGCAACGCCTAAAACTTTTGCGCCTAATTTTTTAACGCCCCGCGCTTCAGTGTTGGCTTCAGAAATAAAAATATCACCGTTAGGGGCTACATAAATATTGCGTGGATTCTTTAAGGTATCGGCAAACAAGCTTACCGTGAAACCTGCAGGTGCTACAGGCATTTTACCGGCAGGCCAGCCAATTACCTTGCAATAATTTTTTACCGCTTTGGTCTCATATGGCGCAGGCAATTTAACCTCCTGCTGTGTGGTGGCAACACTATCCGCCTTTGCCGGGTCGGGCTTTTTTTGCTCACAGGCAGTAAGTAATAAAACAAAAGCGGCTGCAAGGGTAAAATGGTTGTTCATGGTAGACTTTTAGTTAAATAAATAACTTACAGATTAACACTTTGTTTGCCGCTTAGCTTTAATGAGTAATTGATTGCCGGTGAGCAGTTTGCGAATGCGGTATTGTAAAGCTATATTTGATTAAACCCTGCCCGGGTTGCACCAATGCGAACCTTTTACAAACTGACGCTAATAGCGTTAACTACTGTATTTACTTTTAAAGTAAAAGCACAGGTGAGCCTTGGCAACCCCGTGGTGCAGGAAGATTTTGGGCATGGTACAAATTATTCTCCTGTTGGTCAGCCCCTACCGGCGGGCCGCACCGATATGATATCGGCCAGCATTGTCGGCAGATGCCCGGCAAACGGCGCCTATTTAATATTGAACAGTTCTTCCAATTGCTTCGGCGACACTTTTAAGACCATTAATTTTGACCACACCGATACCAACCCCTACGGTTACCTGATGATGGTGAACGGCGACGATAAACCTGTTGTTTACTATCGCAGGCGTATAGAAGCCGCCAAATTTTGTGCAGGTGCCCAATACCGATTCTCGGTATTTATTGAAAATATCAACATCGGCATGCCTAAGCCTGCAGGTTATGTTGATCCCCACACACGTTTGGTGGCCAGATCTGCAACATCCGGTGTACTTCTGCTAAACCGAGCTACCGAAGCCATAACTTCAGACACTTTTACAGAATATTATGGTGATTTTTCGGCCCCGGCAGACGGCAGCGATGTGATAGTAACACTGGAGAACAACAGCCTTACAGGCACATCAGGCAATGATTTTGCGATGGATGATATATCCGTTAAACCAATAGGCCCGCAAATTGATGCAGGCGAAGGCAGCCCAACCGGCCCACAAAGCTTACAGCTCTGTTTAAATGCCGGTCCGCAAACGTACGTTTTAAAAGCTTTTGCGCACAACGTGGTAACGCCCCAGTATCAATGGCAGTTTAATTTTAACAAGCAAGGCTGGATAAATATGCCGGGTAAAACTAATGCAACCTTAGACCTGGTTACAGAATTTCAAAACCCGCCGGTTGGTAAGTATCAATTTAGGGCGGGTGTACTTAGCGCACCGGGCGGTTCGCTTAATTGCCAAACGTTTTCGCTGCCTATAACGGTTGATGTGGTGAAAAATCCGACATTCAGTTTACCACCGGTGAGTACCTTTTGCGAAGGTGATATCTTATCAATTCCCGCACAAGGCGGCTCTGACTATTACTGGACCTTGCCTGATGGATCACATTCTACGCAATCCAGGCTGGATGTTGCCCTTAGTGCCGACAAAAGCTATGAGGGGCTTTACACCGTTACCATCACGCAAAACGGGTGCTCGATAACTTCATCGACACAGGTAAAGGTATTTCCGGCGCTTAACCCTGTGGTAGAGAATACAGTACCGATTATTTGCAGGGGAGAAAGTGTGCAACTAAAGGTTACCGGCGGCACGATTTTTAAGTGGACACCATCAACAGGGTTAGATAAGGATAATGTAGCAAACCCCACTGCCAGCCCCAAGGTTACCACAGAATATATTGTAGCTATAAGTAACGGTGGGTGTGTAAAGGAACGTAGCGCTAAAGTAACTGTGCTGGATCCACCATTGGTAAATGCCGGGCCGGATCTAAGTATGGAAGAAGGCCAACCGATCAAATTACAAGGCTCTGCAAACGGCAGTGAGATAACCTACTACTGGACCCCGGCAGATGATATCAGCAATCCCACTTCGCTAACGCCAACTGTTAATCCTACAGAAGACTTAACCTACACCCTACATGTAAAATCGCAGCAATGCGGCGAAGTTACGGACATTGTGAATGTGAAAGTATTTAAAAAGCTCCTGATCCCTAACAGCTTTTCACCAAATGGCGATGGCGTAAACGACCTTTGGCGAATTGAAAAACTTTACACCTATCCGGAAAGTGTGCTAAGCGTTTACACCCGCAACGGACAGGAGGTTTTCAGGACGGTAGGAGACGCCAAGCAATGGGACGGAACGCTTGGCAACAAGCAACTGCCAGCCGGCACTTACTATTACGTTATCGATAGAAAGAACAACCTTTCAAAACTATCAGGATGGGTATTGCTGATCAGATAATAATCAGTTTATATTTCATAACTCTTTTGTAAACGTATAATTTAGACGCATCTGCAGAATTTATAATGCAATTAAGTTTCAGGCTCCTTTTTCTATTACTGATTTTATTTTGCAACAATCTATCGGCCCAGGTTTGTACCGGGAGTTTAGGCGATCCTGTTTTTAAATTCGACTTTGGCTCTGGTGACACGCCAAAATTTCCTGTAACCGGTTATATCTACAAGGCGGGTTCTTGTCCTGAGGATGGGCAATATTCCATATCAAAAACCGAAACGGGTTGTCATGATGCAACGTGGCACCGGGTTCTTAGCGATCATACAGGCAATAATGGTTACATGATGGTTGTAAACGCTGACGCAGTTGCTGATAAGGTTTTCTTTACAAAAAACACAAATATTGATGGTACCGATGTAGGGGCATTGTGTGAGAAAACTGGTTACGAGTTTTCGGCCTATATCTTAAACTTGATGAAACCGAACCAGCCGGGAATTATAAGCCCGCGTGTAACATTTATTATCACCGATCTGGACGGAAAAATAATCACGCAATCTTCTCCAATAACCATTCCCGAAACAAGCGACGATAACGGGTGGGAGAAATACGGCGTGTTTTTTGAAACGCCGGCACATACTACGTCAGTGATTGTTAAAATGGTGAATAATGCCCCCGGCGGCAATGGTAACGACTTGCTTCTGGATGATATAAGCTTTAGGCCATGTATATCAAATACAATACAAGCAGGTTTTTTAAACCAGCCAACTGGCACCATTAAAAATCAATGTGTGGGAGATAAGGGAGATTACGCTATTACAGCGACGCCCCCAGCCGGGTATGACATGGTTTGGCAGGAAAACAAAAATGAGGCCGGCTGGATTGATCTTGATGCTGAAAAATCCACATTATTATTACGGTCTTTTCCACCGGGTTATCCGATTGGCACTTATCGATATAGATTAGGTATTGCACATGAAGGAAACCTGGCGAGCCTTAATTGCAGAATATACTCTAATCCTGTCAGCATTGTTATAAATGATTATCCGCACCCACTGGATATATTGCCAAAAAAAGTGTGCGAGGGCGAAAGGTTAATCTTATCAGCTACCGGCGGGGCTAATTATAAATGGACCGGCCCAAACCTGCCTGCAGCGGGCGTAATTGCCAACCCGCTGGTAGTAGATAATGTTATTCTTTCAAATGCCGGTGAGTACCATGTTGAAGTTATCTCTGAAACTGGTTGTTCAACGCCAAAATCTGTACAGGTAACCGTGATACCAAGGCCGGTGATCTCATCAATAGCGGCCGATGCACTGATATGTGAAGGTGGAGCCAGCTCATTGAAAGCTACAACAAGCGGAGCAAACACCTATAGTTGGTATCCTGCAGACGGCATGTCTGATGCCGCATCATCCCACCCCGCGGCTTCACCTACAAAGACAACTACTTACAAACTTACCGCCTTTAATGCCGATGGATGCTCCGTGACCGACTCTATAACCATTGTAGTGAACAAGCCGCCGGTAGTTAGTGCCGGCAATGCAAAGGCTATTTTTGAAGGGCAATCAACAACCTTAAATGGCAGCGTAACCGGCGATTTCACAGGCTTTAGCTGGAGCCCCACAACAGCCATGAGCAATCCTAATACACTTACGCCCATTGTAAACCCTACTGATGATATTATCTACACCTTAACGGTAACTTCACCTATCTGTGAACCGGTTATCAAGTCAGTATTTGTAAGGGTGTATAAGAAGATCATTATCCCAAATTCATTTTCGCCTAATAACGATGGGGTGAACGATCTTTGGAACATAGAAGCTTTATTCACTTATGCCCAAAGCACAACGGCAGTTTACAACCGCAACAGGCAGCAGGTGTTTTTTAGTCGCGGTTATACCACGCCCTGGAATGGTAAGCTAAACGGCGACAATCTGCCTTCCGGCACATATTATTACGTTATTAACTTAAACAACGGTACAAAACCACTGTCAGGTTGGGTGCTAATTATACGATGATAAACTTAAAACCTGATGAATTTATCTATTTGTTCGTTGGTGTACTTACGCGTATCTTCTTTGTAGAGGTTACCATCGGCATCCATTTCAGTACGGATGGATGGGATGTGCAATTTCAGCGGCATCACATGCAGGTTTAAATAATGGCAAACGCCGGTAAAATGATCAATACCGCGGATGTTGCCATACTTGCCGGATGAAAGGCCCACCAACGCCGCCTTTTTATCGTAAAAGCTTTCCGGAAAACTGCAGGCATCAATAAAAACCTTAAGCACACCCGGGAAACTGCCGTTATACTCGGGTATGATGAACAGGAACTTTTCAGTAGCGGTAACCATTTCCTGTATGGGCGTAAAGACCTCGCTGCGTTTGCCGTAAAGGTCTGTCTCTATTAAACTGCCGGGAAGTTCTAACAATGAGAACAGCTTGGCATCCATTCCTTTTTCTGCAAGCTGCCGCTGGTAATATTGCGCCAGTTTAAGGGTAGAACTTCCGGGGCGGTTGGTAGATGCTATGATTGTTATCATTTTTTAGAGAGTAGAGATTTGTGATTGGAGATTAGTTTCTATTGCGATTGGAACGTTCATAGATTGCTGTAAATAAATCACATGCGACCCTAATCTCTATTCTCTAATCACTAATCTTCCAAACCCAATTATGTTTGTAAGTTGGCAAAACTGTTAATTTCTCAATTGTTTTAATCCGTATCTTTAGCAGCGGATAAAAAACAGTACAAACATAGAAATTTATGTGCCTGTTTTTCGTTGATAAAAAACCGCAGTTTATATAATTTTTTGGAGATAAAGAATGAGTAAAATTATTGCATTAGCCAACCAGAAAGGTGGCGTTGGAAAAACTACGTCTTCTATCAATCTTGCAGCAAGCCTGGCCGTATTGGAGTTTAAAACCCTTTTGGTTGATGCCGACCCGCAAGCCAACTCAACTTCTGGTATTGGTTTCGATCCTCGCAATATTAAGAACAGTATATATGAATGTATCATCAATGAGATCGATCCGCATGATGCTATTCAGAAAACAGATACACCTAATCTCGACCTCTTGCCTGCCCACATTGACCTGGTAGGTGCCGAGATAGAGATGATAAACATGGAAAGCCGCGAGTACAAAATGAAAGCGGTTTTAGACAGCGTGCGTGATGAATATGATTTTATCATCATTGACTGTTCTCCATCTCTGGGTTTGATCACCATTAACGCGCTAACAGCGGCAGATTCAGTTATTATTCCTGTACAGTGCGAATACTTTGCATTAGAGGGATTGGGTAAGCTGTTAAATACTATTAAAATTGTACAGTCGCGCTTAAATACGCAACTGGCGGTTGAAGGTATTTTGTTAACCATGTACGATGTAAGGCTTCGCCTGTCAAACCAGGTGGTAGATGAGGTACGCACCCATTTTGAGGATATGGTATTTGATACCATTATACAGCGTAATACCCGCTTAAGCGAAGCGCCAAGTTTTGGCGTATCGGTAATTATGCACGATGCCAATTGTAAGGGTGCTGTAAACTACCTTAACCTTGCCCGCGAGATCATCCGCAAGAACGGCTTGGTTAAAGACGAAGAACTGGCCACCGTAACCGCTTAATTTAATTTATGAGTACAGAGAAAAGAAACGCTTTGGGTAAAGGCCTTAGTGCTTTGTTGAATGATACCCCGAGCGTACTTCCTAATAAAAATAACGAAGCACGGCAGGCCGTTCCGCGCCCGGTATCTGAGGTGGATAGCCTTGGCTCCATTAACGAAATAAAGATCAGCGAGATCGAGGTCAATCCTTTTCAGCCTCGTACCGAGTTTGACGAGCAGGCCCTTGCCGATCTATCAGCGTCAATAAAATTGCAAGGACTGATACAGCCCATTACCGTACGTAAAGTTAGCGCACATGCTTATCAGTTAATATCAGGCGAGCGCAGGTTGCGTGCATCGAAACTGGCCGGCCTTACGCAAATACCAGCGTACGTACGCACTGCCAACGACCAGCAGATGCTGGAGATGGCTTTGATAGAAAACATACAGCGCGAGAACCTGAATGCCATTGAGGTTGCCCTAAGTTTTCAGCGGATGATAGACGAATGTAGCCTTAAACAGGAAGAGCTTGGCGACCGTGTAAGTAAAAACCGCTCTACTGTAACCAACTACCTGCGTTTGTTAAAGTTACCGCCAAGCATACAGGCTTCGCTGCGCGATAATGAGATAAGTATGGGCCACGCCAAAGCGCTTTTAGCCGTTGAAGACCCTGCTGCGCAATTGTATATCCATCAGCAGATCATCAAGAATGAACTTTCTGTACGTAAAGCGGAAGAACTGGTTAGGGAAATACAAAAAGCACCCACCAAAAAAGAAGGTAAACAGCCTGAAGACCTGCCTTATCAACTTAGAAAGATACAGGATGACCTAGCATCAAAGTTTAGCACCAAGGTGCGCTTAAAAGTTAATAGCCAGGGCAATGGATCAATAGAAATACCGTTCTTATCCGAAGACGATCTGGGCCGTATATTGGAAATGCTGGATTGGTAAACCACTATCATGATCAAAAAACTTTTAGCTACCTTGTTTCTTGTAGGATTTGTAACCCTTGCTATGGCCCAAACGGCCGATACATTGGCTGCAAAAGCAAAGGCAGATACCCTGCCTAAAGCCAACCCTAAACAGGAAGTTTTTAAGCCCAAAATTAAAAAAGAGCCAACGTATCACCCTGATAGCACGCATAGCCCAAGCCTTGCCGTTAGGCGATCTTTGATAATACCCGGCTGGGGACAGCTATATAATAAAAAAGGTGTCTGGTGGAAAGTTCCGGCTATTTATGCCGGTTTAGGTGCATTAGGTTATTCAATAGTTGATAGCTATAAAAATTACAAACTGTTTCTGGCGCTTACGCGCATTAAAAATACAGGCGGTATACCACAACCCGGCGATCTGTATTATGCAGATTACATAAAATATCAGCGCGAAGTTGCGCTTTATGCCAACGCAAACTCCACCCAATTGCAAGAGGCATCAAGTAACTACCAGCGTAACTTCCAGATCAGTATCCTTAGCGTTTTAGTGGTATGGGGTGTGCAGGCTGTTGAGGCCTATATCGAGGCCAAATTTATAAACGCCTATACGGTTGATGATAACCTGTCATTCAAAATTAGCCCTGCCTTTATTAATCAGCCCATGTATGCGGCAACCTCAATGAGTTCTTATATTCCCGGATTAAAAATTACATTTGCGCTATAAACACTTACACAAATGAAGATAGCACTGTTAGGCTATGGCAAAATGGGCAAAATGATTGAGCAGATAGCCCTTAGCCGCCGGCACGAGATAGTCCTGAAGATAGACAAAGATAACATCAACGAATTAACTGCCGAAAATCTTCAAAAGGCTGATGTAGCTATCGAATTCAGTACACCATCAACAGTGTTAAATAATATTGAATTGTGTTTTAGTGCAGGCGTGCCCATAGTTGTTGGCACTACTGGCTGGCATAACGAAATGGAGAAGATTAAAGAGCAGTGTGAGTTTAACAAGGCATCGCTTATATACGGCACCAATTTCAGCGTAGGTGTAAACATCTTCTTCCACGTAAATAAGATGCTGGCGCGTATCATGAACAATTACCCTTATTACGAGGTACAGGTTGAAGAGATACACCATACGCAAAAGCTTGATTCGCCAAGTGGCACCGCCATTACCATTGCCGAAGGTATTATAGACAACCTTGAAAGCAAACAAAACTGGAAAAATGTACTGGTAGGCGATGATCACCCTAATACTGAAGTAACGCCGGCTAACGAGGTTTTGATAGAATCGTTACGTATTGAGAGCGTGCCCGGTACACATACCGTTATTTACGATTCGGAGGTTGATACCATTGAATTTAAGCACACGGCACACAACCGCAACGGTTTTGCCTTGGGTGCAGTGTTAGCTGCCGAGTGGATACAGGATAAAAAGGGCTTTCACTCTATTGAAGAAATGTTTGATTTTAATAAGTAGTAATTAACTTGCTGCGAAAAATATAAGTAATGAACTGGAAATTTTGGAGAAAGAAACAAGAACACGCTAAAAAGAAAAGCGCCACCCGCGAGTGGACCGAGGCCATCATTTTTGCGGTTGTTGCTGCTACTTTGATACGTACGCTTTTTATAGAGGCTTACACCATACCTACCCCATCAATGGAACGCTCGCTTTTAGTTGGCGATTTTCTGTTTGTAAGCAAGGTTAATTACGGTGCACGCACACCCATGACGCCTATTGCATTCCCTTTTGCACACCATACCATGCCTATCATCGGCACAAAAGCTTACTGGGATGGCGTTAAGTTGCCATACTATCGTTTGCCGGGCTTGGGTGAGGTAAAAAAAGGCGACGTGGTTGTGTTTAACTATCCGATGGAGGCTGATTCGCCGTACTTTAGGCCGGTTGATAAACGAGAAAATTACATTAAACGCTGCCAGGGCGCTCCCGGCGATACGCTCAGGTTAATAAACGCACAGGTGTATGTAAATGGTAAAGCTGCGCCTAACCCTCCGGGCGAGCAAACCGACTACACCATTAAAACAACCGGTATGGAAATCAACCCGGATGTTTTGGCCGACCTTGGTGTATCTAATTATGAAGGCGCCCCGCCAACCATGACCAAGGCCACTGCCGAGGAAGTTAAGCGTATTAATAACGTACAGGCTGTAACGCCTAACGTTAAACAACCGGGTATTGCAGATCCTTTTAACCCTGTTTTCCCGGCTGCTTATCCTAAATACAAACTTAATCCTAAAAATAAGGGTTATGACTGGAACGTTGACAATTACGGCCCTATCATCATCCCTAAAAAGGGCTGGACAGTTAAGCTGGATAGCCTTACACTGCCGCTTTACGGCCGTGCCATTGAGGTTTACGAAGGCAATAAATTGAAGATAGAGAACGGTAAGATATTTATCAATGATAAGGAAACTACCGCCTATACCTTTAAAATGAATTATTACTGGATGATGGGTGATAACCGCCACGACTCATTAGACTCGCGTTACTGGGGCTTTGTTCCCGAGGACCATATTGTTGGTAAGGCGCTGTTTGTATGGATGAGTTGGGATGATAATGCTTCCTTCTTCCACAAGATACGCTGGAGCCGCTTGTTTATGGGCATCCACTAAAACCTTAAGCCTCGCTAAAAGCGGGGCTTTTTTATTGAATTTATAATAGTTTAAGCAGATTGTTAAATTCGGACTACCGGGCGCCAAAGCCCTAATTAATGATGCTTGAAGAACGCCAGGTAGATCTGTTTGAAGATATGATACGCCGCAAAGGAGAAAAATAAAATGGCGATCCCGGTATCTATCAAACGGTTACTTAATTCAAATTTCTTCTTAATGTAGCCTGCAAACTTGGCATACAAAAACAACGCAATAAATGCCCCGCATGCCGAACCAATGCTGAAAATAACCAATGGCAGTTTCTGATCTAATATCCACTCGTGGGTAATAAGGTATGTGCCTGTCACCATCCAGAAAGGTATCTGCATAGGATTAAGAAAGCCCAAAAGGATACCGTATTTGATAGCCGCATGATCAGAATATGTGGTTTGCGGTGGCTTGTTGCGAGCGCGCCAGGCGACTATCCCTAAAACGGTGAACAACACCACCATCACCCAATCTATTATGGTATCTAAACGCACCTGCTCTGCCAGCCACTTGGCCCCAAGCATCACAAAAAAAGTAAAGAAAAATTCAACGCAGGAGAAAGCAATGATAAACTGAAGCGCCTGTTTCATTCCACGGTTAATGGTGATCTGGGCGAGGGTAAGATTTATGTTTCCGGGGGGTATGTACCCTATAAAATTGGCAATAATGCCAATGAAAAAGGTCAGGAATATCATTGGCGTAAAGATATGTTTAATAGTTAAATTAAAAGCTTTTTCATGTTAACGAATTAATTGGTGGGTTGTTAGTCGGGGGCGTTGACATTCTGCTCATTGCCGCAGGGGCTACTTCTTTTGTCTTGATACAAAAGAAGCAAAAGATCAAGTCAGCAAAGAGACTTCTTGCGCACAAGCCATTGCCCTGCAAGCGGGCAGAACCACGGGCTGCAAAATCTTGCCGCCACTTCGTTCGCTAATGGCCATCTCTTCTGGCAAGTATTGCTATGCCCTTGCCAACGCACAAGGCCGCTATTGTTCTGCCCGCTTTCGGCGGAAGCTTTTTTGCTGACAAGGAGAAAAAAAAGTAAGAAAGTAGAATATAAATATCGTAACGAACCTAACGCAACCGAACCTATGCGGCCTTCGCAAAAGGCGGTAAGCACAGGCATTGCTTTAGCAGAAACTTTAAAGCATTTTGCGGCAGCCGCGAGTTTTCTTTTTGGTACTTTTTCCCTTAGACTTGTTTATTATTCATAAATAGTAACCAGAGCAGCAGGATGTTCTTATGTGACTTTTTAAGGCGTGCATGCCTATCAAAAGATTGAAGACCCTGCTGCTTACTGAACACATTTTCAAATAGAAATTGAGGTGTGATTACCTATTATCAGGGAATTGAAATACGTTCAGTACCGGTTACAGATGATTATCAAAAATAAAGTTATGAACTATTTTGCAGGAATTGATGTATCCAAGGCCACATTAGATGTGACGTTGTTGAGTTCAGAGGGATGTAAGTTGTACAGTAAATTCAGTAACAACACCAAAGGTTATAAGCAACTGCTGAAGTGGGTAAACCTGGAAAAGATGTTGCCCGAACAAACGCTTTTTTGTATGGAGAACACTGGTTTGTACAGCCGTCCGCTGATGATTTACCTGTTTGGCCTCGGTTACAAGGTCTGGGTTGTGATGCCCGTTGAGATAAAGCGGTCGATCGGCCTGCAAAGAGGCAAGAACGATAAAGTAGATTCAGTACGTATTGCTTCTTATGCAGCTAAACACCATAGCGAAGCGGACACCGAACAACCATCAGAGATGATCTATAAGTTGAAAGACTGGCTCTCATTCAGGGACCGGCTTATTAAGCAAAAGCAACAATTGCAACAGCCGGTAAATGAGTTTGCGGATATGGGACTTACTGCACAGGCGAAAGAAATGAAACGCGTTCTGCAACCGGCTATCAACAGCATCGATACAAGCATCCGAAAAGCAGAGGCGATCATAAGAAAACTGATCAGCATTCAGGGTGATATGAAGCGAGTGTATGACCTGATGTTATCTGTACCCGGTGTAGGTGCAATAACAGCTTGGTATTTACTCGCCTATAGTAACGGAATGAGGAATTTTACCAACGCTAAACAACTGGCCTGTTATTGCGGTGTGGCCCCGTTTGAACATTCTTCGGGCACTTCAGTGAAAGCAAGGACAAGGGTCAGCATGATGGCTAACAAACAACTAAAATCATTATTGCATCTGGGAGCATTGACCATAGTTAAAAACAAAAATTGCGAAATGTACCAATACTATCAAAGGAAAGTGAAAGAAGGAAAAAACAAAATGAGCGTCATCAATGCACTGCGGAATAAAATATTACAGCGTATTGTTTCTGTGATAAATAAAGATCTACCATACAGCTCGAAAATTGCTGCATAAGAATTTGTTTTTATCATAGAAATCTTTTGCGGAAAAAAGAAAAAGTACATCCACTAACGATCATAAAGCTACTACCATTCCTAACGAAGTACTACCTACGAGATTATTGATGATTTTATTTTAAGTTATTGTATCAATGAGCTCCCTAAGGTCGGTTGTCCGCGCTATCGCTCGTAATAACATGGTGGGGAAACATACAAAAAAAGGACAAAGTCTTTTATCCTTTGTCCTTACATCCGTAATCTCTTAAAGACTTATTTCTTCGTGTCCGTAAACAGTTTTGATTTATCAACTTTTTCTACCTGCATACCATCGTTTAGCGTTTTGGAAATAGCTGCAAACGGCGCTGATACAACTTCTTCGCCGCCTTTAAGGCCGGAGAGTATCTGTATGTAAGTATCGTCCTGTATGCCGGTCTTTACTTCAACCTGTTTCACTTTAGTGCCTTGCAAAACAAATACGTATTCTTTGGCCGGTGCTTCAGAAGCTTTCTTTTTGTCGTCGTCGCCCTCTTTAGCAGGAGCTTTGTCTTTGTTTTTATCCTCGCGGGTGGTTACCGACTGTATTGGTACTGATAAGGCCTTTACATGATTGGTATTGATATCAACAGTAGCAGTCAATCCGGGGCGGAAGGGTGAATGGTTCTCGGCGTTCTTTCTTAAGATATCCATGTAAGATTGCGCTGTGATCCTAACCTTCACCGTAAAATTGGTCACCTGGTCGGCATTAGTGCCTACAACGTTTGCAGAACTACCAATTTCTATCACCTCACCCTCAAATTTTTTACCCTGGAAAGCGTCAACCTCAATTTGGGCCTTGTTACCTACGCTGATGCGGTTGATGTCGTTCTCGTTCACATCAACGTTAACATCCATTTTGGTAAGGTCAGATATGGTCATGATCTCGGTACCGGCAAACTGTTGGGTACCTAATACGCGCTCGCCTTTCTCGATAGAAAGCTTTGAGACCACACCATCAACCGGTGCATAGATAGTGGTCTTTGCCAGGTTATCTGATGCTTCCTTAACAGATGCCTGTGATTGCTCTAAACCAAATTTCGACCCGATAACATTTTGTCGTGCTGCCTCAAGCGCTGCTTTTGCACTTTCATAATCAGCCTTGATTTTATCAAATTCGGCTATGGTCAACACTTTCTTATCAAAAAGTTCCTTGCTGCGTTTATAGGTTGATTGTTGATTTGCAAAAGACGCTTCAGATTGCTTAAGCATTTGTGCTGAGTTACCAACGCTGGCCTTTTGCGTATTATAAGATGCAACGGCACGCTCGTAACCCGATTTTAAAATATCCGGGCGGATACGGCACAGCAGCTGGCCCTTCTTAACCACATCACCTTCCTTGATAGGCAGTTCTACCACCTCACCCGATACTTCGGGACTAATTTTTACAGCAATATGCGGTTTTATCTTACCACTGGCAGATACCGTTTCATTAATATCGCGACTTTCGGCCTTTTCAACGGCAACCTGGGTAAGCTGTGGTTTACCGATAATGCCGGCAGCCTTTAGCACAATTAGCAGTACAACCAAGCCGCCAACGCCGAACAGAATATATTTAGTAGTTTTTCCCATGATGGTATTAGGGTTATGAGATTATAGAGTTATAGGGTTTCCGAGATAGTAGTCAATTACTTTATTCCTGAATACCAATTCGTACTGCGCGTTGATCATATCAAACTGCGATTTATTTAAATTGGTAAGCGATGTATTATAATCAAGCGAGTTAACCAGGCCAACGTTGTAGCGCTGCTGTATCACGTTAAAGGCTTCTTTATTAGCTGTATAAGTTTGCATAGTGCTTTGGTATTTTTTATTTGCTGCCTGCACATCCCAAACTGCCTGGTAAATTATCTTACTTAAGTTATTGCGGGCCAATTGCACGCCAACAATGGCATTCTCGTTAGTGATCTTTGCCTTTCTGACTGAAGTACGCGCTGTAAATCGGTTAAAGATGGGTATCTGCAAGCTTAACCCAACCGATTGGTTAAAGTTATCACCAAATTGCTTAAAGAACCTGTAGTTTGAATATACAGGGTTAAGGCCTTGTATGGTTACCGGGTTAGCGGTATTGCCACCAACAAAGCCAACAGTATCTGCCCGGCCGTTAGGTACCACGCCCGATACCAGTTTCCGCGCATCAGAATAGTTAGAACCTACCTGGCCAAAAAGCACAATGCTTGGGTAATAATTTCCGCGTGCTACTTTAATGTCCTGGGCGGTGGCTTTTTGGCGGGCTTCGGCAAGGCCTACATCGGGGTTAACAGCCAGTGCTGTTTTCAACACCTCTTCGGCATTAAACGAAGTTGCCAACTGGCGAAACTTGCTGATATCCGGTTTCTCAAAGCTTATAGGTGTTGCCGGCGGCATCTCCATATATTGCTTAAGCGTAAGTATAGATAGCTCCAGTTGGTTCTCAGCCGTAGTATAATTCAGGTCGGCGGTTGATTGCTGGGCTTTGGCCTGTGCCAGGTCGGCCAGGGTTTGGTTGCCCACGTCAAAGTTCTTTTGCGCGCGGTCTACCGTAATTTTGGCCACATCTATCTGCTGCTGTGCAGCGGTTACTAAATCCTGGTTGGTTAATATCTGCAGGTATTGCGTTACAACGTTCAGAATAAGGTCGTTCTTAATTTTTGTAGTGTTGCTGCGGTCTACATTAAGCAATAACTTGTTTTCGATGATCTGGTTGCGTAACTGCCCGCCCTGAAAAAGCGTCACCTGCGAGGTTATGTTTCCGCTTAATGCGAAAATACGCTGGTTAATGAACTGGTTGGTAGAAGGGTCGATATTACGGCCAAAGTTGAATGATGCCTGCGGGCCCGCGGTTAAGTTTGGAAGCAGGTTATATTTTGATTGCTTTAAATTCTCCTCAGATAATGCCTCGCTAAATTGCGCCTGTTTTATATTTAGGTTACGCTCAAGGGCAAGGTCAATAGCGTGCTGCAGGGTTATAACTTCCTGCGCCTTGGCCGTATAATTAAAGCCACACAATGCAATAAGGCAAGCAATGGTTACTTTTGTGACTTGTAAGTTTAGTTTCATATTAATTGTGTACAATTGTAAAGTAACTGATAATTACCTTGCGAGCCATGCATTAATTTGTATTAAGCTAAGCAGCTAACTTTGTCTCAAGAATGTACCTGGTAAAGACCCCCTGGTGGTTAAAAAAACTTTATCCGCAGCTGATATGGAATGCCGAACCGGGTACCCGTTCTATTTTTTTGACTTTTGACGACGGCCCTATACCCATTGTTACACCTTTCGTTTTAAATATTTTAAAAAAGTATGATGCAAAGGCTACTTTCTTTTGCATTGGCGATAACGTACGCAAACATCCTGACATTTATAAAGAGGTAAAAAAAGCAGGGCATTCTATCGGTAATCATACCTATAATCATTTACGCGGCTGGGACACCCATGACCAGGTTTACCTGGAGAATTACCTTAAGGCTGCGGAGTTGATGGATACCGCCCTGTTTCGCCCGCCTTACGGCCGTATCAAGCGGTCGCAGGTAAAACTTTTGCAACAGGCAAGGCCGGACATTAAGATCATCATGTGGGATGTGCTTAGCGGCGACTTTGACATCGGCTTAAAAAAACATGAGGCGTTGGACAATGTGCTCAAAAACACCGGCGACGGTTCAATAGTGCTCTTTCACGATAGTATTAAGGCTTACCTTAAAATGGAGTACACCCTGCCAAAGGTATTGGAGCATTTTAGCGAACAAGGCTATACTTTTAAGGCCTTGGATAGTGCCTCAATTTGACTTAACTTTTCCGCGAAGGATCAAGTATTCGATTAAAATATCTTTCAGTAATATGCTGGCTATATTTAAAATATCTTACGTGCGCTTTTTGATTTATTACTGAAATTAGACCTCTCCAAAAATGAAACGAATTGTATATCTGATATTGATTATTTTTTCGCTCATTACAAATTGCGCCAGCGCCCAATTTAAACATCTTAACCAGATACTCGATTCATGCGTCCGACATAGAAACTTTAACGGTGCAGTGTTGATTGCCAAAAAAGGCATTCCGGTATACGTTAAATACGCTGGCATAGCAAACCGTCATTACGATATCCCGTTTTCATCCAAAATACGGTTTCAGATCTTCTCTGTCACTAAAACTTTTACTGCCGTACTCATTCTTCAATTATATGAACAAGGTAGGCTCAGTCTTGATTCTACCATATCGGCTTACTATCCTGAATATAAAGGTGAGGCTGCTCATAAGGTTACCATCCGCAATCTGCTTACCTACAGCAGTGGTCGCTATCTAAAGGAGATGGATCCGAAATATATTCCCGAAGCTTATGATCAGAATCTTTGGCCTGTGGATACCTTTATTAACCGCTACTGCTCAGAAAAGCTGATCGATACTCCAGGTACCAAATTCAACTACAGCAACGGCGACTATATTATCTTAGGGCGCATTATCGAAAAATTATATAATAAATCTTTTAAAAAAGTACTAAGCCAGCAGATTTTACAACCGCTGCACATGGATAACTCCGGTTATTACGGGCACGAGGATATCATCCCCAATTTGGCTGAAGGCTACTACCATAATGGAGATGATGTAAATGCTATCATCATGCCAACAAACCACTATATTGATAATCATTTCTCAGCAGGTGCCATGTATTCAACACCACAAGATCTGCTTAAATTTGATAAGGGCATTTTCGATTATCATCTATTAAAAAAACAAACTGTTGATCTGATGATGACAGCTTACCCTAAGTTGGGCGATGTTGCATTTGGAGTATGGATATATCCTCGTAGAATAGGCAAATTTAACACCATCTTTATGGAGCGGCAGGGCGGTGGATACGGTAACGAATCTAACTGGGTGCATCTTACGGACAGAGATATCACTTTAATTTTGTTAAGCAATACAGACACCGCAATACTTAACCAAATGCGTTTAGATATTCTGAATGCTTACTTAACTGATACGGTTATTAAACGCTGACGAGGCTGGGGTATAAACGGCTTAAACGACACCCATAGTACAAAAAATTTTGATGCTGCCGGAGTAGTCAAGATCATCATCGTCAAAACAAGTGAATACAAACTGAGTTGCTACCAGGCTTTGCAATAGCCGGATTTATGCCTAATTTAATGGCATGCTAAAACTTCGCCTTAAGCTTTTGACGCTTGCACTGCTTACCGCTTCCTCTGTGAGCATTGCACAGGATACCGCCAGGATCGTAACAGAGAATATCCATATCCCGCAACTAAACCGCGACCGCAGCCTGCGTATCTATCTGCCGGCAGGCTACGCTTCGTCAAAACAAAAATATCCAGTGATATACATGCACGATGGGCAGAACCTTTTCAGCGGTACAAAAGACCCTGCATTTAGCTGGTATATCGATTCGTTATTAAAAACCTATCCTGCAAAAAAACAAGTGATAGTTGTAGGCATTAATAACGGGCCTAACCGCATTATGGAATATAATGCATGGGATAGCAAGTATGGCAAACAGGAGGGTGTTGCATACACAGATTTTATTGTAAAAACCCTTAAGCCGCATATAGACAGCACTTACCGAACATTACAGGATGCGAAGCACACGGTTATAGCTGGCAGCTCGATGGGTGCCTTGATATCCATGTATGCAGCGGTTAAATATCCGCAGTTATTTGGTACGGCTGGGGTATTTTCTCCATCATTCTGGATAGCACCTGATATGTATAAAATGGTATCAACAGAGAAACCGGTTACCAAAAATCGTTTTTTCCTGGCCTGCGGCGATCAGGAAGGCGACGAGACAACCTATGTGGCGCGGATGGACAGCCTGTTATCGGCTAAGGAATTTGATCGTGGTCATGTGCCTGCACCTTTGATCGTGAAAAATGCTAAACATAATGAAGCCCAATGGCGTAAAGCCTTTGCAGTGTTCTACGCCTGGTGGATAAAGCAGTAAGGTATAACGTTATTTAGCCTACGGCTGAGGATAATCTGATAGTTCGTAATTTAATTCCATATTTAAAATAGGATATGGTTTGCCTGCTCCGTCAATTTCGCTGCGCCCAATTACCCTGAAACCCAAACGTTCATAAAAGCCCAGCGCCTGCTGGTTCTGTTCGTTAACATCAACCTTGATGATATTCAGCTGTACAATTGCATGATCTATCAGTAGTTTTCCTATACCTTTTCCCCTTGCATCCGGGTGCACAAATAAAGCCTGTATCATTTCCTCACCTATGGCTATAAAACCGTTAATACCATTATCATCGGCGGCACAGTAAACCTTGAGTAAGGGCAGGTAGGTAGCAACCAGCGGCCGATAAAATTCGACATCTCCTTCAGCAAGAAAATGGTGAGTTGCCCTTACCGATGCTTCCCAAAGATCAAGCAACAGCGGGTATTCACTAATTTGTGGTTGGCGGATGGTAGTCTGCATACGCTAAAGATAAAAAATTAACCTTAGGTATAGCTTCTTAATTTATAAACTACCGTTCACGGTGTTCACGAGTGTTCATGGCGTGAACGTGAACACCGCGCACCGTTACCAAAGCATCGTTTTACAATTAACTTATATATATCACGCTATCTTTCAGATATATTTGCGGGCATGAAACGCCTATTGCCGTTAACGTTTACCCTTTTGATAGTTTGCTCAAGGGCCTTCTCCCAAACCGCACCGCCATCTGATATCGGTTCTATCAAACAAAATCTTAAAAAGCTTAACGTACTGGGTAGCGTACTGTATATAGCCGCCCACCCGGATGACGAGAATACACGATTATTGGGTTACCTGGCTCAGGAGAAACATTACCGCACCGGTTACCTGTCCCTTACCCGCGGTGACGGTGGCCAAAATCTAATAGGAACAGAACAAGGCGAACTGCTGGGCTTGATACGTACTCAGGAACTACTTGCTGCCCGCCGTGTAGATGGCGCAGAGCAGTTTTTTAGCCGCGCTAACGACTTCGGATTTTCTAAAAATCCCGAAGAAACTTTAAAATTTTGGGACAAGGATAAAGTGCTGGGTGATATGGTATGGGTGATACGCAACTTTAGGCCCGATGTGATGATATGCCGTTTCCCTACAACAGGTGAGGGAGGCCACGGCAACCATACGGCTTCAGCTATATTAGCACAGGAGGCATTCAGTGCCGCCGCCGACCCAAAGCGCTACCCGGAGCAATTAAAATATGTTGGCGTTTGGCAGGCAAAACGTTTGTTATGGAATACGTTTAGTTTTGGCAGCGTAAACACCACATCGCCAGATCAGTTTAAGATAAACGTAGGTGGTTACAACCCCGTATTAGGCAAAAGCTATGGCGAAATAGCTGCTGAAAGCCGCAGTAACCACAAAACCCAGGGCTTTGGCTCGGCACGCCAGCGGGGTGATGCCTTTGAATATTTTAAAACCATTTTAGGCGATGCCCCTAAAACCGACCTGATGGATGGCGTGGATGTAAGCTGGAACAGGATCCCGTTCGGCGCAGCCATCGCAACTAAATTGGCGGCTATCAACAAAGCATTTAACAGCGATGCACCGCAGGCTTCAGTAAAATCGTTGGTAGACCTGTTGGGTGATATTGACCAAACCGTAGCTACCAACAAAGCTTTCCAAACTGTAAGGTTAACCGAAGTAGCCAACTCAAGCTACGATTACTGGCACAAACAAAAAACAAAAGAGCTTAAAGACCTGATAGCGCAGTGTGCTGGTTTGTGGTTTGAGGCGTACGCTAAAGAGCCCGTTTATGCGGTAGGAGATAAAATCGATGTTCAACTACAGGCGATAAACAACGGGGAAATACCAATCAAACTTTTTGGCTTTGAAAATTCGGACACATTTATTGGTCATGCAGATAGTACCTTGAAAAAAGGCGAGCTAAAGAATTGGGGTTATACCTTACCCGCTGAAAGGGTCTCACAGCCTTATTGGCTGGAGTCGCCACGCAGTTTAGGCAGCTATGCTATAAATGATGACAAAAAGGTTGGTAACCCGGAGAACCCGGATGCCCCGGCCATTTGGTTTAGCTTCAATATCTACGGCAAAACGCTCCGTTATAAACGTGTTATCGATTATAAGTACGTTGATCCAGCTCGCGGTGAGATCTATCAGCCATTAGAAATAACTCCTCCGGTAACGGCCAACATTGCCGAAAAGGTTTACATTTTTAACAGCACGCAACCACAAACAGTTCAGCTTAAATTAAAGAGCTTTACCAACGTTAGTGGCAGCATTAACTTAAAGCCGGTCAACGGCTGGAAGATCAGCCCGGCGAAGATCGATTTTAGCAACAAGCAAAAAGGTGATGAATGGGCTGCGGCGTTTAGCATTGCACCTAATGACACTAAAACCAGCACGGCGCAATTACAGGCAGAAGTGATTGCGAATGGTAAAACTTCCTCGCAAAGCATTTTAGATATTCGGTATAACCATATCCCTGCTATCACAATTTTTCCGCCGGCAGAGGCAAAATTGGTGAGCATCGACCTGAAAACAGCTGGCAAAAAAATAGGCTACATTCCCGGCGCCGGCGACCTGATCCCAGAGTCGTTACGTGAAGTTGGCTATGATATGCACATTTTAAACGAAAATGAAATTGCTAACAGCGACCTGTCAGCATATGATGCCATTGTACTTGGCGTGAGGGCATTTAATGTTAACCAACGTATTGCATACCAGCAGCCGCGATTAATGGAATATGTAAAAAATGGTGGTAATGTAGTGGTGCAATACAACGTAAATAATGGCTTGGTCACCCGCGATATAGGGCCTTATCCGTTCAATATCGTAAACCAGCGCGTTACCGAGGAAGATGCGAAAGTAACACTTACCGATCAGCAGAACCCGGCGTTAAATTATCCAAACAAAATAACAGATGCCGACTTTAACGGATGGATACAAGAGCGAGGCCTTTATTTTGCTGACAATATCGACAGTAAATATGCTACCCCGTTGCAAATGAACGATACCGGGATGGCACCCAACAAAGGTTCCCTTCTTGTAACAAATTATGGCAAAGGGCGTTTTGTGTATACATCGCTGGCTTTCTTTAGAGAATTGCCTGCAGGTGTACCCGGCGCTTACCGCTTATTTATAAATTTATTGAGTAAGCCTAAAAACTGATAATTGCATTAGGCAGCAATTGGTTATTAATTTAAATTTGCAACGCATTATATAATTAACATACTATGTCACATCATCATCACCCACATCACGAAGAAGAAAAAAGCTACGATTATATCTATTACCTTGTAGCATTGGTATGTGGCTTATTTGTAGGCGCTGTTATTGAAAGAGGCTTTATCTGGATACCTGTTGGTGGTGTTTTAGGCTTACTAACTGCAGCTATTTTCCTTAAATTTTTAGTGAAAGGCCGTGAAGAGGTCTAACGAAACAGACCTTCCTTCATTCATAAAAAACTGGAACCAGTTTTACGGTATAGTTATCGTATGGCTGGTTTTTTTAATTTTTATATTTTGGCTCATTACAAATGCATTTGAATGAGCTTAACCGATTGGATAGTTCTTGCCCTAACCCTGCTGGGTATTGTTAGCTACGGCATCTGGAAAAGTGGCCGTAGTAATAATATAGATCATTACCTGGCCGGCGACCGCTCCTTACCATGGTACCATGTAGGCCTTTCTGTTATGGCAACGCAAGCCAGCGCTATAACTTTTCTATCGGCTCCGGGGCAGGCTTACAGTGATGGGATGCGCTTTGTACAGTTTTACTTCGGCCTGCCGCTGGCTATGATCGTGCTGTGTATCACCTTTGTGCCTATATTCCATCACCTTAAGGTTTACACCGCGTATGAGTTTTTAGAGAAACGGTTTGACCTTAAAACCCGTGCTTTAACTGCATTGCTTTTCTTGATACAGCGTGGGCTTTCAACTGCCATCACTATTTATGCCCCAGCCATTATCCTGTCTGGCATATTGCATATCAATACCACTTACACTACACTTTTCATCGGCGGACTGGTACTTTTTTACACCGTTTACGGTGGTGCTAAGGCCGTATCGTATACGCAACTGCTGCAAATGAGTATCATTTTTTTGGGGATGTTTACTGCTGGTTGCTTTGTGGTATACCTGCTGCCGAAACAAGTTGGCTTTATTGATGCCATAAAGATTGCCGGTACCGAAGGCCGCATGAATATCATTGATTGGAAATTTGATCCCAATAACCGATATAACATCTGGAGCGGCATCATTGGCGGTTTCTTTCTGCAGCTCTCCTACTTCGGCACTGATCAAAGTCAGGTTGGCCGATATCTCACGGGCAGCTCAGTTGGTCAAAGCCGTTTGGGCCTCATCATGAATGGGCTTATCAAGATACCCATGCAGTTTCTGATACTGCTTTTAGGTGTGCTGGTTTTCACGTTCTACCAATTTAATCGCCCGCCGGTTTTTTTTAATAATTACGAAGTTGAGCAGATAAAGAAAACGCCATATGCAAATGCGTTTAATAAACTCGAAAGCGATTATAATAAAGCCTTTGCTGAAAAGAAGGCTATAGTAGAAACCTTTAGTAAGGCCGAAAAAAGTGCCGACAATTCCCGGTTAGTTTCTGCCAAAGCTGCGCTCAAAACAGCTAATGCCAATCTGGATACTATCCGCAAGCAAGCGGTAAGTGTGATCAAAAAAAGCAGCGGTAATGATAATGTTAACGATACTAATTATGTGTTCTTAACCTTTGTTACGCAATACCTGCCTAAAGGCTTAATTGGTTTGCTTATCGCCATCATATTTCTGGCATCAATGGGTTCAACGGCCAGCGGGTTAAATTCCCTTGCTTCAACAACCGTAGTTGATATCTACAAACGCGTTTTAAAACCCAACGCATCTGAACGGAATTATGTGATGGCATCAAGGCTATCTACATTATTCTGGGGATTAGTTTGTATAGGTATGGCGCTCTACGCAAGTAAGATAGGCAACTTGCTTGAGGCTGTTAACCAGTTAGGCTCTTACATCTACGGCACAATTTTAGGAGTTTTCGTAGTTGCCTTTTATCTAAAAAACGTAAGAGCAACGCCGGTATTTATAGCGGCAGTAATTACGGAGGCCATTATTTGCGTGATGGGTTATTACGAAACGGTTGCCTACCTTTGGCTTAATGCAATTGGCTGCATAGGAGTTATCATCATTGCTGTTATCATCAACATCGCTACTCCAGGCAACAAGTCTGATCTGATAAAAGCTTAAACTAATTTCTGAAACAGAAATGCCGTTTTAAACTTTAGTAGTTACACAACTGCTAAATGGCTAAAAACAGAAAATCAATATATAGTGCGCTTATTGCCAACCTGCTTATTGCTGTAACTAAATTTATAGCCGGAGGGTTCACCAGGAGTTCTTCGATGATATCGGAAGGCATCCATTCTTTAGTAGATACCGTAGACCAGGTTTTACTGCTGTACGGACTTAAGCGCAGTAAGAAAGAACCCGATGCCACCCACCCGTTTGGGTATGGTAAAGAACTTTATTTCTGGTCGTTCATAGTCTCTATATTAATATTTGGCTTAGGCGGAGGCATCTCCATTTACCAGGGCATTCAGCATATTATCCGGCCAGAACCCGTAGAAAACCCGCTTTGGAATTATATTGTATTAGGCCTCTCGCTGATATTTGAGGGGAGCTCATTTATAATTGCGGCCAAAGAATTTAACCAGGTGCGCAATGGCCTTAGTTGGTGGAAAGCCATTGTTAAAAGCAAAGACCCAAGTAGTTTCCTGGTTTTGTTTGAGGATGGCGCGGCAGTTTTAGGTTTGCTCATCGTATTTATACTAATGGTAATAGGCCATAATTTTAACTTGCCTTATCTGGATGGCGTTGCATCAGTTTTGGTAGGATTGTTACTGGTATTTACATCGGCGATATTGGCCCGAGAAAGCCGGAGCTTGCTGATGGGTGAAGGCATTGCACCCGAAACACAGCGTAAAATATGCACACTTGCTGAGCAGGATAAAGCTGTTATCAAAGTTGTAAATGTGCTATCGACCTACCAGGCGCCTGATGACGTGATACTAATGCTGATCATTGATTTTGAACCGGCTATTGACACGGAAGATATAACTGCATCAATAGAAAGGATACGAAAAGCTATTAAACAAGCTTACCCGTTGATAAAGCTCGTATTCATCCAGCCACAAACTTACAGCCTTTTGCCCGGCAGCTTTGTAAGCGAAATAAAAAAGCCCTGAGATTTACCCAGAGCTTTCTATTATTTGCCGACTATCGGAGGCATACTGTTTGCACCGCAATTAATTTTTAGCCTGATCAATAACTGCTTCGTTCAATCTAACGTATTCGTCGTCGTTGCTTGCTTTTGCAAGTTTGATACCTTCTTGCGCGGTTGCTATGGCAGCTGCCCTATCACCCATCTTTAGCTGTATACGAGCTTTCCATAATTTGAACCATGGTGCTTTTGGCTCAAGCTTCTCGGCTTCAATAGCCCATTGCATTGCTTTTTTTAGATCCTTATCGTTTTCGTAGTAATACTGTATCGCGTTGAAATAAGGGCGCTTCCTGATCTCGCCCTGCATCAGTTTTTCGATGTTGGCAGTTATCTGGGCATCGTCATCAGTTTGCATACTGATAGGCACTGCGGTATGGTCCCAAATAATGTACATATCTGTACTTTTTGTGGTAGAGTTAGCAAAGGCGATGGTAAAGGTCTCGCGTTTCTCCTTTACATTGATAGGCTTAACCGTAAAACGCAGGTAATCATCAGCCTGTTTATAATCGTAAGCACCCCACTGTTTTACCGTTTTATTAAGGATAATGGTCCACTTATCTTTTTCAGGTATACTAAACAAAGCATAGGTGCCTGCAGCCACTTTATGGCCTTCTAACATCACATTTTCAGTAAAATTGATAGTTGTGGCGGCATTGGCACCTGTGCGCCAAACTTGTCCGTATGGGTTAATGCCACCAAATATTTTGCGGCCTTTTACATTTGGTCGCGAATAGGTTACTGTAATTTTTCCTAATCCAAAATCCTGTATAATGGTTTGAGTAGAACTTGCTTCCGGGATGCGCGGTTCCTGCTGTTGCGCAAATAAATTTAGGCTTGCACACGTTAAAAACGCAGCAAAAAGATATAGTTTGGCTTTTCTCATTATTGTATTTTACCACTAAGGTAATAATTGAAAGATGATTTTTTAATGAAAAGGTTTAATTGACAGTTATGAAAAAGGGCTAAAAAAATAAAAGCCCTCCAGACTTGCTCCGGAGGACTTTCAACCTAAACCTTATCACAATTAACCGGTAAGTTTACCGGTATGCTTAGTATTTAACAAAGACTGTACCAAAGTTTAGCATTTGTATCCAAATGTGTCTTGCAGACACTAACAAGCACTTTCAGCTATTACGATTATAGCCACCTGGCGTAAGCTTTTAAGTAATATCAGAAATTTTGTACCCAAAGTGTGACAATCATTGCGGTTTTGTCATATTGCGGCGTCGCAAATAGTAATCAATAAAGAACAATCCCATTACCATATAAAAAAACAAAAATCCCTTTCCTATCGGGCCGGTGAATATCCCGTTCAGCTTATTTGCATTTAACTGTACCGGCAGCTCAACTTGTTTAACCACAGATGCCCCTGATGACCAATTTACTGTGCCTAACGTATAGGCAAGCATCGCCACCACAGTTATAATAAAGAAAGCAGCTATCCCCCAGATTATGCGACCATCGATACGAGCCTTTAATGGCTGCATCGCTTTTTCGGTTCTTATAGCCTCCATTACATTGTAAGTAAAAGCCATTGGCGGCTCGTCAACTTCTGCCAACATAAACTCGTTATTTAGCTGCAGCAATTCATCGTACTTTCTACGATAGATTTCATCTGTCGCAATCAGTTTCTCAATGGCCTGCTGTTCTTGCGGCGGGCAGCTGCCATCAATATAGTTCCAAAGTTTTTCTTCAATGCTGTTCATATCAGTTCTTTAACTTCGTGTTTTAAATTGCGCTCCAGCTTTTCTTTCAAACGCTGGCGCGCCCTAAAAAGTTTAACCTTCACGGTGTTCGCCTCAATACCCATCACCTGTGCAATCTCATCAAGCGATTGTTCGCCCTTGTAAAACATGGTGATTATTGCTGCATCATCGGGCAGTAATTGCTCAATAGCCTGGTTCAAATAAAAAGACCGCGACCTGTTTTCCGCATTATTTTCGTCAAAGCCGCCTGGCTTATTCTCTAATTGTAAAAACGTTTGCTCATCATCAATTGAAGACGTGTCCACCCGTTTCTTTCGTAGAAAGGTCATAGCAGTGGTATAAACAATGGTGTACAACCACGTGCTAAATTTAGATTGCTGCTGAAATGAATTTAACGACCGGTATGCTTTAACAAAACAATCCTGCGCCACTTCTTCTGCATCTTCGCGGCTTTTTGTAAAACGCAAGGCAAGCGTAAATACAAACCGTTGGTGGCGCTTAACCAGATCAGCATAGGCCGATTGGTTGCCATTGATAGTTTGTATTATCAGTTCTATATCAGCAAGCTTGCTTTGCATATTACGCCATCTCTGACTACACTTTTCTGGACCAGGTTACACGCTAATTTACTTTATTAATAAAACAGTATCACATAATAATGAGCAAAGCACAACGTAGCGGGATTATATATCTTTTGCCCATATTGCAAGAGCTTCCGATATTGTATTATTTATAAACTCTTCTTAGCTTATTCAACAACCGTCACTTACTGCTAAGAAAACAAATAAAGATTCTTCCGAAAATATTTTTATGCCGGGTGTAACCTGCTTGAAAATTATGTGGTCATAGCATACAAATACACCACAGTGGTGTATCACATTACAGAAATAACTTAAAAATTAATATTATGCCTGGAGAATTATTAATACCGATCTTAGTGCCGCTGGGCCTGTTTGCCATGATTTTTGGAATTGTATACATCAAAAACCGTGAACGCATGGCGATGATTGAGCGTGGTATGGACCCACGCAGTTACAAACCGCAACCAGCTCCATGGCAGAACCTTAAATGGGGATTATTACTGATAGGTGCCGGTTTGGGTTTGTTTGTCGCTTATCTGTTAGACCGCACAGTATTTAGCACAACGAGAGATGAGAACGAAGCAATTTACTTCGGATTGATAGCTGTATTTGGAGGTTTTGGCTTAGTGCTCTCTTATGTTATCGAGAAAAAAGAGCTTTATAATAACCGGGACAAAGAGTAAAAGGCTTTAAACAAATAAAAAAAGCGCCTTATCGGCGCTTTTTTTATTGCAGGTATTTTTCCTGTATTAAATTAAGATGATAAAGCTCATGCCCGGCGGTCATGTAAACAAGTGCAGCAACTTTCACAAGCGCACCGCTGGCCACTCCTGATCTGCCTAATTGCTCTTCACTGAAAGAGCGGTAAAGATATAAAGTAGCCTCACGAACAGCTTTAAATTCCTTAGCCAGGTCTGCTATCTTGCGGCTATTGAAATCCGTACTGGCAACATAAGTTTCCTGGTCAAATCCCGGCAGGGAGATATCTTCCCGTGAAAATACAAATGCCCTGAAAGAGAATACACGCTCCGTATCTATCATATGGCCGAGCACTTCTTTTAAAGTCCATTTACCCTCTGCGTAAGCAAACATAGCCTGTTCTTCAGAAAGGCCGCTGAAAAGGCTGTATGATGCCTGTTGATTTTCCGCAAGTAGGGCCAGCACATCCGTTCCTTCCGGAACAAGGATTACATAGTTGGCCGCATATGGCGCGTAGTCATCAGAGTTTGGCCTCTTTATCATATTTCATGGTTTTTAGTACTATCCTGAAAGTTGTTCCCTTGCCCACTTCAGACTCTTTCACAAATATTTGCCCGTTGTGGTAATTTTGTATGATCCGTTTGGTTAGTGACAAACCAAGCCCCCACCCCCGTTTACGTGTAGTATAACCCGGCTGGAAAACGGTATCAAATTTTGACCGCGGTATACCTTTTCCACTGTCGCTTATATCGATAAAAATTAATTTCTTTTGCTTATTTCCCGTGATCTGCACGCGAATAGTGCCTGGCCCCTCAATGGCATTTACGGCATTTTTTAAAAGGTTCTCTAACACCCAATCAAATAACGGTATGTTTAAACCGGCTATTAACCTGCGGTTACCCGTCATTTCAAAAGTGATACGGGAACTTACTCTCACTTTAAAATAATCAACAAACTCTTTAACAACCGCATAAACCGAATGCTCCTCTAATTGTGGTTTTGAGCCTATCTTAGAAAAACGATCGGCAACTATCTCCAGCCGCTTCACATCGTTTTCCATCTCTGCCATCAGCGGGTCGGTCTCCGCATTAAATTTCTCTTTGATCAACTCTATCCAGGCCATCAGCGAAGATATTGGCGTGCCTAACTGGTGCGCCGTTTCTTTCGCAAGCCCTACCCAAACCTGATTCTGCTCCGACTTTCTTGACGAACTGAAGGCAGTATAAGCCACTAATAAGAATATAGCAATAACAGATAACTGTATATAGGGGAAGATCTTTAACTGGGTTAATAATGCCGAGTCTTTGTAATAAACGAGGTATGGCTCGTTCAGCATGGTTATTTTGAACGGCTCATGCTGGCTTTTCATATACTCCAGCTCATCCTTAAAATATTGCGGGTCATACCATTTGTGCGCAAGTTTTGCCTCTTGCGCATCCATTTTAATATAGGTTTTGGTTGAGTCTAAACCGCGCACGAATTTGATACCGCCCTTGGTATCTGTTACAATTGCTGGTACTACAAGGCTATCCCGCACAGCCAAAACGTACGTTAAGAAGTCGTTATCATAAGTATTGGCGAGCTGTTTCATACTTAACGCCCATACCTGTGCACGGGTACGCTCGCTTTGAGAGATCTTTTTTACCAGATAACTGGTATAAAACACCGAGCCGCTGGCAATAACTACGGCAAAGGCAAGCAAAAAATATTTCCAGCGGCGTTTCTGTTCGTACGGGTTCATAGAAAAGGTAAATAACACATTTTTTTGAACGGGGCGAAAAATCTTTAACGTTTTAAGCCGGCCTCAACGCGTTCAATAACATCAGACAATTCTTCGGTACGTTTGTTCCAGGTGTTGCCTTCGGCAGTTTTTAAACGAGCGGTGCGCTTTTCAGCATTGTCATTGCCAATTTCGGCAAGTAAGGCTTCTAAAAAATCCTGCTTATCATCGGTAATCTTAACCAGGCTGGCAAAATCGCTTATGTCACCAAAATTGGTGCTCACTACAGGCAACCCTGCTGCCAAATATTCGTTTATCTTCATGGGATAAATGCCCTTGGTAAGATCATCCTTTACAAATGGAATAATGCCTACGCTAAAGGTTTGCAGGTAGGCAGGTAATTCCTCGGGCCGTTTGGCACCCTCTATTTTAACGTTGGGATATTTTTTTAAGATGTTAACCCCTCGCTCGCTCAAAATTCGGCCAACAAATACAAATGCTGCATCGGGCATGTTGGTGAACAAATGTTCTAAAATATCATAGTTGCTTCGATCGTCAACGGTGCCAACATAACCTATTACCGTTTTTGAGCGGTTTGGCTCTGCTTTAAAACCTTTCTTAAACAGATCAACCTTTACGGCATTTTTCACTATAAAGCACTGTTTGGCAAAGTCTTTTTTGCTTTCGTAAAGTCCTTGCGATGTTACAATTACCGCATCAGCCATTTTCATAAATATGGCTTCAAGGCGCAAACCATGCCGACTTAACCAGGAGTGCGCACCTTTGATCTCGTCATAGCAATGGTATATGAGCGACTTCTCGTTGAACTTTCTCCCTGTCATGGCACCCATGCCCGGGTTAAATGAAGTGAAGTTAATCAGATCATCCTGCATGTTCAATTTTTTCAGCGCCTTTCTAACGGTTCGTTTTAGCAACCAACCATTGAATTTTAGCAACTGACGGTACAAAGGCCCGTCAGACAGAAAACTTACAGGAAAAACCAGCGGCGGGAATAGTACGTGCACCGTACCATCTCCTTCTGTTTGTACTGTGCGTATGCGGCTTTTTAAGCCCAACACCTGTTTAAAGTCTATCTTATCTTTGTTGTTTACACCCATCAGGGCATCCTTGTAAGTGTAGGCGTTCTCTACAAACAACACGTTGTTGTTTACTGATAACACTTTCATTAATTCTACAACTGCCTTAATATAGTTGCCATTCCACTCAGTACCACTAATGCAAAGTATATTTCGGTTGTTAAGCATGGGGTGTAATAAATTTTTACTTTATACGGCTAAGTGTTATATATGGATGTGTTTTATGTAACCTAAAGTGATAAATACACGTTTAAACTATAGGCTTGTTAGTTAAAATTGGATTACCTTTAAACCCGTTAACACTGCCACAAGATAACAAATGTCTGATAACAAAATTTACGTGCACTACGGCTGCGGCCAAACCGCACCTGCCGAATGGAAAAACTTTGATGTATCGCCCACCCTGGTAATCCAAAACACACCCGTTTTAGGATTTTTACTAAAGAAAAGCCTAGGCCAGGTGTTTGATAAAAACGTAAAATATGGCGATATAACCAAAGGTTTGCCGGGCATTATGGACGGTTCTGCTGATGGTGTGTACTGTTCGCACGTACTCGAACATATGTCATTAGAGCATTTCAGAATAGCGCTGCGCAATACCTATAAAATGCTGAAGCCAGGCGGAATATTCCGCATTATTATGCCGGATCTGGAAGTTTTAGTGCGGGATTATATCACTGACAAAGACGTTAAGCATGATCCTGAAGCGTCTGTCCGCCTGATAAAAAGGATGATGATGGGCGTAGAGGTACGCCCGCGCAATTTTAAGGCAGTTGCTAAACATCTGTTTGGCTATCTGGAGCACCTTTGGCTTTGGGATTGGGAATCGACCGAAAAAGAATTGCGTGACGCCGGTTTTCAGAACATTCGCCGTTGTGAATTTAATGATTCTGCCGACCCGATGTTTAAGCTGGTTGAAAATCCAAAGCGCTGGGAACTGGTGGTAAAATTTGAGTGTATAAAATAATTAATTCGTTAATATTGTCGCACAGCTGATGCCTGCAGCATCTTTTGTGTTAATATTATGGCGATGAAACATTTTGGCCTCATAGGTTACCCGCTTTCGCATTCATTCTCAAAAAAATACTTTACTGAAAAATTTGAGAAAGAGAGGATTGAAGATTGTACTTACGAACTTTATCCTTTAGAAAATATTAACGACCTGCCAAAGCTGTTACATAAGCATCCACATTTATGTGGCTTAAATGTTACCATCCCACACAAAATATCTGTACTAAAACACCTGGATTGGATTGAACACGACGCCAAACGTGTTGGCGCAGTAAATTGTATTAAGGTAATTTCACAGAGCCCGGTTTCCACCGCTTTCTCCGGCGAGGTTGCATTTAATAATGACGACCTGTTTCTTGAAGGCCATAATACTGACATATATGGCTTCGATACTTCCTTAGGGCCATTAATAAATGATAGTTTCGATAAAGCCCTCATCCTTGGGGACGGTGGCGCAGCGCGAGCGGTTAAATGTTCGTTAGAGAACAGGGGAATTAATTATACCACCGTTACGCGTAAGCGCGTTGAAGGCGGCATCTTGTTTGATGAATTAACAGCCGAGCACATTCAAGAAAACAGGCTTATCATCAACACAACACCATTGGGCACCTACCCCAATATTGATGAGTGCCCTCCTATACCTTACGAAGCAATTACACACAGAAATGTATTGTTTGACCTGGTATATAATCCTGCAGAAACCTTATTTTTAAAGAAGGGTGCAGAACACGGCGCAACAATAAAAAACGGTTACGAAATGTTGGTTTTACAAGCCGAAAAAGCCTGGGAAATATGGAATTCAAACAAAATAAAATAAAAGGTTTCCTGATGGTGCTAACCTTCGCTTTCTTAGCGGTTGGTTGCGGTGGTAACGACTTTTCGCCTAAGCCCCGTGGATATTTCCGCATCAAGTTTCCTAAAAAGGCCTACCAGGAATATAACCAGGGTTGTCCGTTTACCTTTCAATATCCTGTTTATGGTAAAATAGAGGCCGACAAGTCGCCCGGGGCTAAGCTCTGCTGGCAAAATATCCAGTTCCCGCAATTTAATGCAACACTGCACTTAAGCTATCAGCCTGTAACATCTAAAAAGGAATTCAATGAACTGATAGAAGACGCGCATAAACTTAGCTTTAAACATACGGTAAAAGCGACCTCCATTGACGAAGGCGTTATCCACTACCCCGATCGTAAAGTTTACGGCATATATTACACTATCGACGGCAATGCTGCATCATCCGCCCAGTTTTTCCTTACTGATAGCACCAAGCATTATCTCAGGGGCGCACTATATTTCAATACTGAGCCACGCCTCGATTCGATACAGCCTGTTCTTACTTTTATCAAAAAGGATGTAGATGTGATGATCAAGAGTTTTAAGTGGAAATAGGAAAGTTAGAAGATAAGAGGCGAAAGGTTAAGGGTTTTGTAATCCCCGCCCGCAAAAACCTTTTGCCTTTTAGCTTTCACCCTTTACCTTTCAACTCAATACCCTACCTTTGCCCCATGGCTAAAGTTCAGTCCTTTGTTAATAATCCTTACCAGGAGAATACCTATATCCTTTTTGATGAAACAGGCGAATGCGCTATCATCGATCCGGGTATGTATACACGGCCCGAGCAGGATGCCGTTGTAAATTTTATTAAGGATAATAACCTTAAACCGGTATTGCTACTGAATACACACTGCCATGTAGACCATATACTGGGCAACCGCTTTGTGTTTGAGCAGTACGGACTAAAACCTCAATTTCATGAAGGGGAATCAGAAACGCTTGCTGCTGTAGTGGCATATGCCCCGGCCATGGGTTTCAGGTACGATGCTTCGCCTTTGCCTGATACCTTTCTACCGGAAACCGGCACCATAATCTTCGGGGATACCACGTTAGAGCTGATCTTTGCACCGGGCCATTCGCCTGCCAGCTTATGTTTTTACGATAAGAAAGATAATATTTTGATAGGGGGCGATGTGCTATTCCGCCAAAGTATCGGACGTACCGATCTGCCGGGTGGCAACTATTCTACACTTATCAAAAGCATCGAAGAAAAACTTTTCGCCCTGCCTGATGATTGTACCGTTTATCCTGGCCACGGTCCCGAAACAACAATCGGTTTCGAAAAACAACATAATCCCTATCTGTAGGTTATAAAGGCAATCATCCAAGCACATTGAACACCTCCATTTACATAGCTAAGCGTTACCTGTTCTCTAAGAAACAAACACACGCCATTAACATCATATCGGGTATATCCATGTTGGGTGTATTGGTGGGTAGTGCGGCATTGATCATTATTTTGTCAGTCTTTAACGGTTTGGAAAAGGTGATCCTGAGTTTGTACAGCAACTTTACACCCGAGCTTAAGATAGAACCGCGCCTCGGTAAGACCTTTAATCCCGACGAGCCATATTTTCAAGCGCTTAGAAAAGACCCGCGCATTGTTTCGTTTACCGAAGTGTTGCAGGAGCGCGCGTTGATCAAATATGCCGATCGTTCTTTCATAGGTACCGTTAAAGGCGTAAGCGACGATTTTTTAAAAGGCCGCCATTTAGATAGTACTATACAGTTCGGTTCATTTACGCTTAAAGATAAGGGTGCAGATTATGCCGTCATCGGCGCAACGGTGCAAGGTTCCCTTGGTGTAAGTTTGAAAGACCAGTTTACGCCCATGCAGGTTTTTTCGCCAAAACGTACTGCCGGCAACTCAACCAATCCCATAAACGATTTTGTGTTCCGTTCAATACAACCTTCGGGCGTGTTTGGCATACAGGCTGATTTTGATGATATCGTTATCACACCGCTCGAGTTTACCCGCGACCTGCTTGACGAACCAAACCGGGTATCCTCTTTAGACATTAACTTTAAGCCGGGCACCGATCTGGATGAAGTGCAGGAAAGCATCCTTGAAAAAATTGAAAAGAACTACACGGTTAAAAACAGGAAGGAGCAGAATACCAGCTTGTACAAAACCATCAATTTTGAGCGCTGGTCAATATTCATGATCCTCGTTTTTGTGCTTATTATAGCGCTGTTTAACATTGTAGGCTCGTTGACTATGCTGGTGATAGATAAGCGAAAGGACATTGCCATTTTAACCAGCCTTGGTGCCAATAAATCATTGATACAAGGCATCTTCTTTTTAGAGGGGATGATGATATCGCTTATTGGGTGCGTTGCAGGCTTAGCTATTGGTACCATCGTTTGTTTGGCTCAGATGTATTTCAAACTGATCAAAATGGGCTCAAGTCTGTCTGTGTTGGATGCCTATCCGGTAGCATTTAAACTAAGCGATTTTGGCCTTGTTTTTTTAACCGTGATAGGTATAGCGGTTATCGCTTCAGGTATAAGCGCACGTTTAAGCGTAAGGCAATTGGATGAGCTTAAGAAAGACTTGTAAAAGTTCAAAGTCGAAAGCTTATTCGATCCCCTCTTTCCGCGCAGCGAAGAGAGGGGCAACAAGCGAGAGCGATGTCGGGGTGAGTCAAATCTGCGGGCAGTTAACACAAGTTATTTTAACCAACAGGGATTAGGGTGTTATCCCAGCAGTAACTATTAAAATAAAATCATAGCTTTAGGTATTACCCGGCTTATCAATTAATTAAAAACTCAATCGCCCAAAGGGCGTTACAATACTATGGAATCTAAACGTCAGCAAAAATTTGCCGGGGTAATTCAGGAAGACCTGGCCGCAATATTTCAGCGCGAGGGCATGAACTACCTGCCAAACACACTGGTTACCATCACTAAAGTACGCGTTACGCCAGATCTGGCAATTGCACGTGTTTTCCTCAGCTTTTTTAATCATACCAATACGCAGCAGTCGCTGGCAACCGTAAAGTCGCACGCATCAGAGATACGTTATAAATTGGGCGCGCGCATTAAAGACCAGGTAAGGGTTATCCCGCAGCTTGAGTTTTTTGTGGATGATACCAATGAGTACGTTGAGCGTATGGACAAGATATTCGATAAAATAAGCAAGGAAGACCGCCAGCCTGATACCGACGAAAACTAAGCTGATGACTGCTACCGAAAAGCTGGCAGCTTATATAAAGGCAAATCCTAACGCTTTTGGGAAATTGGTAGATCTGGATCCTGTACATGATAAACTGTACCCGCTTGATCTTACCATTTCAAATACAGAACTGACACCAGAGCTATTAGCAGATACCGCTGCTTTTAGCGCCTGGGTGGATGGTCGCCTGGCCGTTAACAATTGTCGTTATGCAGTTGGTGGCTACATGGAACATCGTTCGGTTTATAATCGCAGTCAGCTTTTTAATGCAGATGGTGAACCGCGCCGCCTGCACCTGGGGGTAGATATCTGGGGGCCGGCTGGCACGCCGGTTTATGCGCCTGTTGCTGGCACCGTTCATAGCTTTGCAGATAACAACAATTTTGGCGATTATGGGCCAACCATCATCCTGCTGCATCAGTTTACCGGCTTTACCCTGTATAGCTTGTACGGTCATTTAAGTCGCAAAAGCATTGAGGGCTTGCATAAAGGTATGGTGATCCAGAAGAACCAGCTGATAGCAACTTTGGGTGATGCTTCTGAAAACGGCAGTTGGCCGCCGCATCTTCATTTTCAACTAATGCTGGATATTGGCGATGCAAATGGCGATTATCCCGGGGTAGGCTATTATAGCCGCAGAGGCGAGTATGACCAAAACATTCCTGACCCGGAGCTGGTTTTAAACTTTGCTAATGCCATAAAAGCGTAAGCTTTATGTAACGGGTTTATTATGCATACATACCGATTGCATATTTAACATTAGTGCTTATATTTGCCTCGCTAAAAACTTCATTTTAATAATATAATGAGAGAAATACAATTCAGAGAAGCGCTACGTGAAGCCATGCAGGAAGAAATGCGCAACGATCAGAATATCTACCTTATGGGCGAAGAGGTTGCCGAATACAACGGTGCCTACAAAGTAAGCCAGGGTATGCTTGATGAATTTGGTGCAAAACGTATCATTGATACGCCTATCTCTGAGTTAGGATTTGCAGGTATCGGTATCGGTTCGGCCATGAATGGCCTACGCCCTATCATTGAGTTCATGACGTTTAACTTCTCGTTGGTAGCTATTGACCAGATCATCAACGGCGCAGCTAAAATGATGTCAATGAGTGGTGGTCAGTTCTCTGTACCAATTGTATTCCGCGGCCCTACCGGTAACGCAGGTATGCTTAGCTCGCAGCACAGCCAGTGTTTTGAAAACTGGTATGCTAACTGCCCGGGCTTAAAGGTTGTGGTTCCATCAAATCCGTATGATGCAAAAGGGCTTTTAAAGTCATCTATTTTGGATCCGGACCCGGTGATCTTCATGGAGTCTGAATTAATGTATGGTGATAAAGGCGAGGTGCCTGAAGAAACCTACTATATAGAATTAGGCAAGGCAAAAGTTGTTAAAGAAGGTACTGATGTTACGTTGGTAGGCTTTGGTAAGATCATGAAAGTGGTTATTGCTGCTGCTGCCGAATTAGAAAAAGAAGGCATCAATGCTGAAGTTATAGACTTACGTACTGTTCGCCCTATTGATTACGCTACCGTTATCGAATCGGTTAAGAAAACAAACCGTTTAGTGATCATCGAAGAAAGCTGGCCATTAGGTTCAATAGCTACTGAGGTTGCCTTTAAGGTACAAAAAGATGCATTTGATTATTTAGATGCACCTATCCTGCGCTTAACCGGTGGCGACGTACCATTGCCGTACGCACCAACCCTTATCCAGGAATACTTACCAAACCCAGAGCGCCTGGTTAAGGCCGTTAAAGAGGTAATGTACGTTGCTAAGTAATTAGCAGTAAACAGATATATTTAAACGCCCGCTTACTGAGGGCGTTTTTGTTTTAAGGCCGCTTTTTGTCATTTCGACAGAGCAGAAGGGCGGGCTTATTGAGTGCAGGGGCGACGAGAAATCTTCTGCATACAACAAGTAAGCGCATAACGTAGAAGATTTCTTCTTGCTGTAGCTTATTCGAAACGACAATAGAGTACTATTTTCGCGCACCTTTTACCTTTCCTCTTTAACCCTTTGCCTTATTAAAAAAACACTTTCCTGTTTTAATAAAAATACCTACATTTGCGGGCTAATTGTTGCTCATTGAAATCGCTACGCACATATTCAATACCGTTCTCTGGCCTAAAGCTGGGCAAGCATTATTTTGAATACGAGATAAACGACGAGTTTTTCAGCGAGTTTGAATATTCGCTGGTAAAAAAGGCTAACCTGGTATGCAAATTAGAGCTTGATAAGCAGGAAACGATGCTTATCCTTAATTTTGACATAACCGGTACGGTTGCCGCCACCTGCGACAGGTGTCTGGCAGAGTACCAGCAGCCGGTTGATATTCAAGAGCAGCAAATTGCCCGCTTCACTGAAGACGAAATGGGCGAAGATGATGAAATTATTACCCTTGGCAAAAATGATCATGAGATAAACATTGCCGGGTTGATATATGAATATGTTACCGTTTCAATGCCGTTTATTGCAAATTGCAGCAACCAGGGCGACGGCAAACAATGTGATGAGGAAATGCTGAAAAACTTAAACAAGCTTTCAGTAAATGATGAACAGGAACAGAACGCAGACCCGAGATGGGAAGCGCTCAAAAAATTAAAATAATACAAAAAGGTTATGGCACATCCAAAACGCAAAATTTCAAAATCAAGAAGAGATAAACGCAGAACGCATTACAAAGCTGACGCTCCTTCATTAACTACTTGCCAAACTACCGGCGCAGTACACTTGCCGCACAGAGCTTACACTGTTGATGGTAACGTTTACTTCAACGGCAAAATCCTTATTGAGAAAGCAGTAGCAGTTTAAGTTTAATTTTCTGAGAATGAAGATTGGCTTAGACATTATGGGCGGTGATTACGCTCCTAAAGCGGCAGTTTTAGGGGCCATCGAAGCTTGTAAAACATTAACCGCCGGGCAAAAGCTTGTGCTAATTGGCGCCAAGGATATAGCCCTTGCTATTCTCAATGAAAATAACTTTAGTGCCGATAACTTTGAGTTTGTACATACAACCGAGGTTATTGGTATGGGCGAACACCCAACTAAAGCGATTGTACAGAAACCCAACTCAAGTATTGCCGTAGGTTTCCAGATGCTTAAAGAAGGTGCTATTGATGCATTTTCGTCGGCAGGGAATACAGGTGCTATGCTGGTTGGCAGTATGTTCAGCGTAAAAAATATACCCGGCGTTATACGCCCGGCCATGACTACCATAGTACCCAAACTTAAAGGAGGTTTGGGTATTATTTTAGATGTAGGAGCCAATGCCGATTGCAAGCCTGATACGCTTTTGCAATTTGGCGTTTTAGGCAGCCTGCTGGCCGAATCTGTTTATGGTATCCAAAACCCTCGTGTAGCGCTTATGAATATAGGCGAAGAAGAGGAAAAAGGCAATTTATTAAGCCTTGCAACCTACCCTTTAATGAAGGATACCAAATTATTTAACTTTGTGGGCAACGTAGAAGGCCGCGACCTGTTTAACGATAATAACGATGTTATTGTATGCGATGGCTTTACAGGAAACGTGATCCTTAAACTGGCAGAATCGTTTTACGTTATTACCCTTAAAAAGAAGTTAAAAGACGAATTTCTTGATCGTTTTAATTATGAGCAATATGGCGGCAGCCCTATCTTAGGTGTAAACGCCCCTGTTGTTGTTGGCCACGGCATCTCAAGCCCCGAGGCTATCAAGAATATGGTGCTCCTTTCTAAAAACATGATCGAGACCAATCTTGTTGACAAAATAAAACTGGCTTTTCAGTAAAAAATCACAGAATGAGCAAAATTACTGCTGCTATCACCGCCGTTAACGGTTACGTACCAGACTACGTTTTAACCAACCACGAGCTGGAAACGATGGTGGAGACCAACGATGAGTGGATAACCACCCGTACCGGTATAAAGGAGCGAAGGATATTAAAAGGCGAAGGCCTTGCTACTTCTGATATGGCAGTACCTGCTGTTGAAGGCCTCCTGAAAAAACGCGGCATATCTGCCGAAGAGATCGATCTGATCATATTTTGTACTACCACACCTGATATGCCTTTCCCGGCAACTGCCAACGTACTTGCCCACAAAATAGGTGCAAAAAACGCCTGGGGGTATGATCTGCAGGCAGCATGTTCAGGCTTTATATTTGGCTTAACTACCGGCGCCCAGTTCATTGAGAGCGGCAAGCATAAAAAAGTATTGATCGTAGGCGGCGATAAAATGTCATCTATCATTAATTACCAGGACAGGGCAACCTGTATCATTTTTGGGGATGGTTGTGGCTGTGCCTTACTTGAGCCCAATACAGAGGGTTATGGCATTATTGACACCGTAATGAAAAGTGATGGTGCCGGTGCTCAGTTACTTTTCCAGAAAGCAGGCGGTTCTTTGCATCCTGCTACCCATCAAACTGTTGATGCTAAAGAACATTATGCATACCAGGAAGGGCAAGCGGTTTTTAAATTTGCTGTAACCAACATGGCTGATGTTGCTGCCGAAGTGCTGGAGCGTAACAACCTGAGCGGTGATGATATTGCATGGCTGGTACCGCACCAGGCTAACAAGCGTATTATCGATGCTACCGCCAACCGTATAGGCTTAACACCTGAAAAGGTTATCGTTAATATAGAACGCTACGGCAACACTACCAATGGTACCATACCTTTGTGCCTGTGGGAATGGGAAAGCAAATTTAAAAAAGGCGATAACCTTATATTAGCGGCTTTTGGTGGCGGCTTTACCTGGGGTTCTATCTTTTTAAAGTGGGCGTACTAACATAGTGCTTTGGGTGTGGAAAGATGCAAACTGCATTTCAAAACATCTTGAAATACTTCATGTTAACAATAAATAAGTAAAAATCACCTGCACATCTGCATATTTGCACATTGCACATTTAAATAACTAATTTTATCCAAACCAATTATCGCTACTATGGATATTAAACAAATTCAGGATCTAATACGCTTCGTATCAAAATCAGGCGTTAATGAAGTTTCTATCGAGCAGGAAAATTTTAAAATCACTATAAAAACCAATGAGGCACCTACTTATGTAAATGCCACAGTACCTGCACAGGCACCGTTGGCAGCGGCACCTGCACCACAGCCTGTAAGTTTACCTGCGGCAACGGCAGCAACTGAAGCACCAGAGCCTGCAGCAGCAGATACCGGCAATTACATTACCATTAAATCGCCGATGATCGGTACTTTCTACCGTTCATCATCGCCGGATAAACCAAGTTTTGCTAACGTTGGCGACGAAATAAGCGCAGGTAAAGTAGTTTGTATCATCGAAGCGATGAAATTATTCAACGAGATTGAATCTGAAGTATCAGGCCGTATTGTTAAAGTATTGGTTGAGAACGCTTCTCCGGTTGAATACGACCAGCCGTTATTTTTAGTTGAACCTAAGTAAATTTGAAAATTAGTTGATTTGAAGATTTGACAATGTCAGCCTCAAACCAACTGCTTATACTTTGAAGATCAAAGAATTTTCAAATAAACACATTTTCAAATTTTCAAATTAGAATCATGTTTAAAAAAATATTAATAGCTAACCGTGGTGAAATTGCCTTGCGTATTATTCGCACCTGTAAGGAAATGGGCATCAAAACCGTAGCTGTATACTCAACCGCTGATCGTGACAGCCTTCATGTGCGTTTTGCTGATGAAGCTGTATGTATCGGCCCGCCAATAAGCCGCGACTCTTACCTAAATATCCCCAATATCATTTCAGCAGCAGAATTAACCAACGCCGATGCAATACATCCGGGTTATGGTTTCTTGTCTGAGAATGCAAAATTCTCTGCTATTTGTGCTGAGTACGGCATTAAGTTTATCGGCGCAACTGCCGACCAGATCAATGCCATGGGTGATAAATCATCTGCTAAAGAAACCATGAAAAAGGCTGGTGTACCAACCATTCCTGGTTCAGAAGGTTTGTTAACTGATGTTAAACAAGGTATCAGCATTGCTAAAAAAATAGGTTACCCTGTTATACTTAAAGCTACTGCCGGTGGTGGTGGCCGTGGTATGCGCGTAGTTTGGAAAGACGAAGAATTTGAAGCAGCCTGGGACAGCGCACGAGCTGAGTCCGGCGCAGCATTCGGCAATGATGGCCTTTATCTTGAAAAGTACGTAGAAGACCCACGCCACATTGAGATACAGGTAGTAGGTGACCAGTACGGTAAAGTTTGCCACCTATCAGAACGTGATTGCTCAATACAACGCCGTCACCAGAAATTGGTTGAAGAGGCACCATCTCCGTTCATGACCGAAAAACTTCGTAAAAAAATGGGTGAGGCCGCCATAAAAGGTGCCAAAGCCGTTAAGTATGAGGGTGCAGGTACAGTAGAATTTTTGGTTGATAAGAACCGCAACTTCTACTTCATGGAGATGAACACCCGTATTCAGGTAGAACACCCGGTAACCGAAGAGGTTATCAACTTTGACCTTATAAAGGAGCAGATCAAAGTTGCTGCTGGTATCCCTATCTCAGGTAAAAACTATGAGCCAACAATGTGTGCTATTGAGTGCCGCATTAACGCCGAAGACCCTGCAAACGGTTTCCGCCCTTCGCCGGGTAAAATAACAAACTTCCACTCGCCGGGTGGCCATGGCGTACGTATAGATACCCACGTTTACAGTGGTTATGTGATTCCGCCAAACTACGATTCGATGATAGCGAAAGTTATCTGTGTAGCACAAACCCGTGAGGAAGCACTATCAACCATGGAGCGTGCGTTAAGCGAGTTTGTGATTGAAGGTATTAAAACTACCATTCCATTCCACTTAAAGTTGTTAAAAGATCCTAACTTCCGTGCGGGTAACTTTACAACCAAGTTTATGGAAACCTTTGAGTTTTAACAGGCTCAAAAAATCTTTTTAGTAGTATACAACGTAAATAATATCCCCACGTTAAAGGTGGGGATACATGCAAATGAGCGATAACAAATTAATAAAAGCAATTAAGGAAAAAGGCCAGAACATGGAGGCCGAAATGTCGTTCTTTGACCACCTTGAAGAATTGCGCTGGCACCTTGTTAGGTCTGCCATTGCAGTTTGTATCTTCATGGGCGTTGCGTTCTACTACTACGATTTCATATTTTCCCAAATTATCATGGGCCCCGCAAAGCCAACTTTCTGGACCTACCGGATGCTTTGTAAGTTGGGAGATGCTTTGCATCGTGATGGCTTCTGTGTACATGAAATACCTGTTAAATTGATGAATAACGAGATGGCAGGCCAGTTCACGTTACAGATCAATTCAGCATTGATGATAGGCATGGTATTAGGGTTCCCTTATTTGCTTTGGGAGGTATGGCGCTTTATTAAGCCGGCATTACACGAAAAAGAGCGCAAAGCAGCAGGAGGGTTTGTATTTTATGCTACCACACTTTTCGTTATCGGTATCATGTTCGGGTATTACATCATCACCCCCATGTCGGTTAACTTCCTTGCCAGCTACACCATCAGCCCCGAAATCACGAATTGGTTCTCTATTGATTCATACATTTCTTCGGTGGCTACTTTGACACTGGCGAGCGGTGCGGTTTTCCAACTGCCAATCTTGGTTTATATTTTATCGAGCTTGGGTATTTTAACGCCAAAATATATGCGTAGCGGCCGTCGTTATGCAATTGTTATTATCCTTATCATCGCGGCAGTAATTACGCCAACGCCCGATATGCTTACCATGACCGTTGTAAGTATACCGCTATTTGTGCTTTACGAAGTTGGTATAGTGGTAGCAGGTGTAGTCGAAAAACGCAAATTAGCCAGGGAAGTCGCAGGCGAATAAGCCTTGGCAATATCCAATAAAGAATTTAATGCCGGATAATGAAGTAAGCTTCGTTATCCGGCATTTGCTTTATAGGGTTGTTACGGTCAGCCTATTGAAACACTTATCGCTGATACAGGTCTTCAACAAGCCAAGACCACAAAGCAGCAGATGCATCTTTTCTCATTTCATATTATCCTCCGCACACACGCCCCTTTTCCAACAAAATCTTTACCTTCGGCTACGCATTTAAACTTTAAATTTGAGCTGATGAAAAATGGGTTAAAGATAGCCATTGGTGCAGACCATGCCGGGTTCGATTACAAACAAGCCATCTTGGGCATGTTTGATAACATTTCTTTTAAAGATTACGGAACCTACTCTTCTGACTCTGCCGACTATCCTGACTTTGCACACCTTGTTGCCACCGCAGTTGAAAAAGGAGAAGCTGATTTTGGCATCCTGCTTTGCGGTAGCGCCAATGGCGTAGCTATGACAGCTAACAAACACCAGGGCATACGCGCTGCCTTATGCTGGAAACAGGATGTTGCCATACCCGCACGCACCCACAACAATGCGAACGTACTTTGCCTGCCTGCCAGGCACATGAGCCTTGAAGAGGTTAAGAAAACGATCGAGACCTTCCTTACCGAAGAATTTGAGGGTGGCCGCCACGCAAGGCGGGTTGACAAAATAAGCTGCTAACAAACTGACCTATTATTTAAAATAAACAATGAAAAAAGTATCATTATGGGTAGCCGGCGTTGCTATAACGGCATCGGCATGTGCACAAAACCCAACAGCGGTTAAGTACGGTAATCTAATTACCCCTGCCGATGCAAAAAAACACCTGAGCATACTGGCATCAGATGAGTATGAAGGCCGCGAGACAGGCAAACGCGGTGCCGAAATGGCTGCTAATTACATTGCAGCCGAATTTAAAAGATTAGGCCTGCAGGCTCCTGTAAAAGGCTCTTACTTTTTAGATGTTCCGCTTACGCAAAACACTGTTAATGTTAGCGCCTTAACCATCAACGGCCAAAGCTTCATGAACTGGAAGGATTTTGTTTTCCAGGGTGCTGCTGATGCCAAGGTAAATGCTACCGAAGTTGCATTTGTTGGTTTTGGTACACCGGAAGAATTAGCCGGCCTAAACCTGGCAGGCAAAGTGGTACTTTGGATAAACGAAGACAAACCTGAAGCAGGCAAACCCGCCAACACCAGTTACCGCATGACTGAAGGGCGCCGTGCTATTGTTAAAGCTATACAAGAGCAAAAGCCTGCATTGATATTGGCTGCAAATGAAGGCGTTAGCGCTGTACTTGCACGCTTTAACGGTGTAAATCCAAGTGGTGCCGGTCAGCTTTCACTTAAAAAAGGGGATGACGCGGCTGCTAAAGCTACCACTGCTCCATTATTTATTGTAACAGGGCCGGTTGCTGATGCAGCTTTAAAACCAAGTGGCAAAACGTTTGCCCAACTTAAAGAGGCTGCAGCTACTGCAAAACAATCTCAGGCTGTAAAAAGTACTGCAGATGTAACCATAAGTTCAACCAAGACAGATGTAAAAGCTGTAGACGTATTAGGCTTTATGCCGGGCAGCGATCCAAAACTTAAAGATGAGGTTTTGGTATTTTCTGCACATTATGACCATATCGGCTTAAATACCAAGCCTGGTGCTACTGATAAGGTTTACAACGGTGCTGATGACGATGGCTCAGGAACCACTGGTATCCTGGAGATCGCACGTGCTTTTTCTCAAGCTAAGAAAGACGGCAAAGGCCCGCGCCGCAGCGTTTTGTTCTTAGGCAACGTTGGTGAGGAGAAAGGCTTATTAGGTTCTGAGTATTACACAGATCATCCTGTTTTCCCGTTGGCTAACACTATTGCCGATCTAAACATTGACATGATCGGCCGTGTTGGTGAAGAATACGTTGGCAAACCGGATTCTGCTAACTACGTATATTCTATCGGCTCAAACATGCTAAGCTCTGATCTGCATAAAATTGGCGAGGCAGCTAACAACACATACACCAAAATGAAGCTGGATTACAAATATGATGATCCTAACGATCCAAACCGCTTCTACTACCGCTCAGATCATTACAACTTTGCCCGTTACAACGTGCCAATTATATTCTACTTTAACGGTGTACACGCAGATTACCACGGCCTTGGCGATGAAGTAAGTAAGATCAACTTCCCGCTATTAGCTAAACGTGCGCAACTGGCCTTTTACACCGGTTGGGAACTGGCTAACCGTGATGCCCGCCCGGTTGTTGACAAAGCCGACGCCGCAAAAGGCACAAGATAAATAGTACCTGTTTAAAACAAAAGAGCGACCCTTGGGCCGCTCTTTTTGTTTATATCCCTTATTTGTTTAACCTGTCCTTGTTGTATTTTTAACATATCATAAAACTTTTATCAGGTTTACTTACTTTCGCATACATGGCAAGCACGGCAGAAGATTTTTTGGTAGCATCAGAGCAAAAAGCCTTTGAAACAGAACACAGGCGCATTATCAATAACAACATTGATAAGTATGATGTGTCTTTCATAAAAGGCAAATCCCGCTTAGCCAACCTGGACCACTCCAAAAAGAAAGGCCACACCATCAAATGGCGGGTGATGGAAAACCTGGATAAGTTTTTACCGGAGTTTGAATCGAACTTCCAAAAACGCGGTGGTAAGGTAATATGGGCCAATGATGCCGAAGAAGCCCGCAAAGAGATCCTGGATATTATTCAAAAGGCAGGCGCAAAAACGGTTATCAAATCAAAATCTATGGCTACCGAGGAGATACACCTCAACGCGGCTTTAGAAGAACATGGTATTGAAGCCCTTGAAAGCGACCTTGGGGAATATATTGTGCAACTGCTGGGCCAGGAGCCCTACCACATGGTTACCCCTGCCATGCACTTATCTAAAGAGGACATAGCCAAACTTTTTAATGAAAAATTTGGCAGCCCTATAGATAGCACACCAGAGCAGCTTACCCAAAAAGCCCGCGAGATATTGCGCAGCAAATATTTGCAGGCAGACGTAGGCATATCAGGTGCTAATTTTTTAATTGCCGATACAGGCAGTATCGCCATCAGCGAGAACGAGGGTAATGCGCGCTTAACTACAAGCTTCCCCAAAATACACATTGCCGTTGTGGGTATCGAAAAAATGATACCATCAATTGCAGACCTGGACACTTTTTGGCCAATGCTGGCTACCCATGGTACCGGCCAAAATCTTACCGTTTATAATACCATATTGAGCGGCCCACGCCAGGCTAACGAAACCGATGGCCCGGAAGAAATGTATGTTGTTTTGCTTGATAATGGCCGCACTAATTTGCTCGCTCAAAAAGAGCAGCGGCAGGGCTTATACTGCATTCGATGTGGCGCATGTTTAAACGTTTGCCCTGTTTTCCAAAACATTGGCGGCCATACTTATGATTATACTTACGGTGGCCCAATTGGTTCGGTTATCGCCCCGCATTTAAGGGGTATGCAGGAGTTTAAGCACCTCAGCTTTGCATCGAGCCTTTGTGGTAAATGTACCGAAGTGTGCCCGGTTAAGATCGACATACACAAAATGCTGCTGCTAAACCGCCGCGATTCGGTTAAGGAAGGGCTGGCACCGGTAGTAGAAAAACTGGGCTGGCAGGCATGGACCAAAGGTATGCTTAAACGCAAACTTACCGACTTCTTTGGTGGTAAACTGAAAAACTGGATGCTTCGTACCTTCTTCAAAAAATCATGGGGACATTACAAAGAAATGCCAAAGGTTGCCGAAAAATCTTTTAGTCAGCAATGGAAAGAGGGTCAGCGCCCGCAGCAATAAGATTTTATGAGAAGAAAAGTGATCATGAATGTTGCCGTGAGCCTCGATGGGTTTATTGAAGGCCCAAACGGCGAGTACGACTGGTGTTTTAACGACCAGGATTATGGCATGGAAGCCTTTTACGCCAACACGGATACACTGTTTATTGGCCGCAAAAGCTTTGAGATCATCCGCAATGATCTGGACATGTTCCCGGTTCCCAATATCTACGTTTTTTCAGATAGCCTGGAGCCTGAAGAAAATGAAAAATTCAAGGTGATCAGTCGCGATGATTTTGATGCCAAAGTCGACGCCATTTTAAATGCTGAAGGCGGTGATATCTGGCTTTTCGGCGGCGCCGAACTGATATCCATATTTATGCAAAAGCGTTTGGTAAGCGAATTGTTAATGGCTATCCACCCTATTGTACTGGGTGAAGGTAAAGCGCTTTTCCAGGAGATCAAAAGCCGGGTACAACTCAACTTATTGGAAAGCAAGGCATACGATTCAGGCCTGTTACAAGTAAGGTATGAACTGAAGCCCTGGTTTAATCCTGAGACCCTGCCGCTGCTTTAATGCTTATCACCAAAGCCAAACTCTTTATAGGTATTTGGTTCGTCATCATGGTTGCGGAATGAGAAGATGTAGCTGGCCACCCATGATTCATAATCTGCATCTTTTCCTTTCGACGCCTCAAACTTGGTAGCACGCAGCATGTATACACCCTCGCGACTGATATTCATATAAACCCGACCTGCACCATCTGTAGCCAGTTTTTGCGGATAGATATTCCCTGATGAAGCTTTAATATACAACCAAACCGGGCCATCGTAACGCTTGCCTTTAAATGTTACGGTTGCGGTAAGGTCTTCACCGTAATTAAGCTTGTATGGGTTTTGTTTTAATACTATCTCAAAATCATCGCCTATTACCTTACTATGCTCACTACCGCCTGCATCACCAACGGTAAGCAGGGTTTTAATATAACGGTTATACTTTTCAGTAAAATTTAAAGCGTTGCTGTTTTTAAGCTTATCAGCAATATCATCATAACCTTGTTCGGTTAAAAATGCCAGAAAGTCTTCTCGTGGTATCTCGTTAAGCTCGTTATTATTTAAAGCAATAAGCACGGGGCCGTTATTCTCAACTTTATACTTCAACAAAGGCTTGCTGTTATCTTTTGTCACTTTGGTAAGGTCAGTAACCTTTTTGCCTTCATATATAGCAAATTTGGTAGTTTGTTTTGCCGTGTAGGGGACTTCACTTTCGCCGGCCAGGTTTTCACCTAACACCAGGTGCAAATTTATAGTGTCGCCTTTTTTAAGAAAGAAATGCTCTGGCACCAGAAAATGATCAGGCACAAAGCTTACCAGTGCAATAAGGGCAAAAAATAAAAGGGACCTAACGTACAGTTGCTTCATAGCGAAATAGTGAATTGTTCAAACATACAAAGTTTTAAAAACTTCTTAGCTTTACGTAATGATTTTTGACCGGAAAAATATAGATAACGACGGACTAATAACGTTTTACAAGAAACTGTTATTGCCCCGGCTGGTTGAAGAGAAAATGCTGATACTGCTTCGCCAAGGCCGTATTGGCAAATGGTTTTCGGGTATCGGTCAGGAAGCTATCTCCGTTGGCGCCACGCTTGCGCTTGATGCTGACGAGTATATTTTGCCTATGCACCGTAACCTGGGTGTATTTACATCGCGCAATATCCCAATATCGCGCCTGATGGCGCAATGGCAGGGTAAGGCATCAGGTTTTACAAAAGGCCGCGACCGCTCTTTCCATTTTGGCACGCAGGAACATAAGATCATTGGCATGATATCGCACCTTGGCCCGCAAATGGCTCTGGCCGATGGTATTGCACTTGCCCATAAATTAAAAAAAGAGAAAAAGGTCACGCTTGTTTTTACAGGCGAAGGGGCAACCAGCGAAGGCGATTTTCACGAGGCGCTGAACATTGCCGCCGTGTGGGATTTACCGGTTATATTCCTGATAGAGAATAACGGCTACGGGCTATCTACCCCAACAAACGAACAGTACCGTTGCGCAACTTTGGCCGATAGGGCTGTAGGCTATGGCATAGAGGGCCGCCGCATTGATGGCAACAACGTATTGGAAGTTTATCAAACCATTAGTGAACTGGCGCGTGAGATAAGGGAGAATCCCCGCCCGGTACTCATCGAATGCATGACATTCCGTATGCGCGGGCACGAGGAAGCATCAGGTGTAAAATACGTACCACCACACTTAATCGAACAATGGAAGCAGAAAGATCCATTGGATTGCTTTGAAAAATTCCTGCTGGATGAACAGGTGTTAAGGCCCGAGTGGGTACCATATCTTAGAAATGAATTTACATCGCTCATAGATACCGAAATTGAAAAGGTATTTAACGAGCCTGATATTATACCCCACGTGCAAACAGAAGAGCAGGCAATGTACCGGCTGTTTAATACACCACGGCACGTACCGTCAGAAACAAGCAAGGATAAACGCTATATTGATGCCATATCTGATGCTTTGCGTTTTAGTATGCAAGCTCACCAAAACCTGGTGATAATGGGTCAGGATATAGCCGAGTATGGCGGGGCCTTTAAGATAACACAGGGTTTTGTTGACGAATTTGGCAAAGACCGCGTGCGCAACACTCCTATTTGCGAATCGGGCGTTGTTGGTACGGCGATGGGGTTGGCTATTAATGGTTATAAATCGGTGGTGGAGATGCAGTTTGCCGATTTTGTGAGCTGCGGCTTTAACCAGATAGTAAATAACCTTGCCAAAACCTATTACCGGTGGGGCCAAACCGTTGATACAGTGATAAGGATGCCAACGGGGGCGGGTAGCGGTGCAGGCCCTTTCCACTCCCAAAGCAACGAGGCCTGGTTCACTAAAACGCCGGGATTAAAGGTAGTTTACCCGGCCTTTCCTGATGATGCCAAAGGTTTATTGATGGCCGCTATTAACGACCCTAACCCGGTAATGTATTTTGAACATAAGGCCCTTTACCGCAGCATTAGCGGCAACGTGCCGGACGACGATTATTTTGTGGAAATAGGCAAAGCCCGTGTTATACGAGAAGGAACCAAGGCAAGCATCATCACGTATGGCTTGGGTGTACATTGGGCAATTGAGTATGTCGATAACCACCCCGATCAATCTATCGAGATCATTGATCTTCGCAGCTTGCAGCCATGGGACAAAGCAGCAGTAGAAAAAACCGTTAAGAAAACCTCTAAGGTGATGGTATTGCATGAAGATACGCTAACCAGCGGCTTTGGCGGTGAAATTGCCGCTTACATTGGCGAACATTTATTTAAATATCTTGATGCACCGGTAATGCGATGCGCCAGCCTTGATACAGCTATACCAATGAACAAAGCATTGGAAGACCAGTTTCTGGCTAAAGCGAGATTGGAAGAGATGATGGAAAAGCTAATTAAGTTTTAGCCTATCCCCAACTTATCTAAATAACCATTCAGCTCGCTATCCCCCATTCCATAAATAGGTTCGGCTTTCCAAAATTGCTGGTGAATAGATGGGCGGTCTTTAATACCACGATTATATATCTCCAATAATTTCTGCTCAATATAATTATGCCCGTTTGCGTCGGTGTGCAAGCGTTTGAGATGGGCATTCAGCGCTGCTTGCAGCGAATGCAGGTTACCCCAGAAACGTTCTGCTGCCAGCCAGTTTTGTAACAGGGTGGCATCTCTGGCAATATAAACATCCCAGGCTTCGGTGGCGAGTTCAAAATCGTAAGCGCTTAGCTGCACGCGGATAGTATCGTACAGGTATTCCATCTCGTCGCCAGTCAGTTCGCCCATGCCGCGAAAGTCGTGTTTGTTAGGAAAGCTGTCCGGGCATATCAGGTAAATGCTCCGCTCGTTAAGATCAGTATGTTGCGAAAGCATCATCATAACACCCAGCATATTTACCTGGCAATGGAGGTCAAACTCAAACCAAAGATCTATTTCCTCATAATCGGCACTTAGTTTAGACAATGGTTCAATTACTTTTTGTTGATAGTCTTCAGCAGTTTCGCCGAAATTCTCACCTATCCAAGTCGCTCGGTTGTTCCAAAAACCAGCAGAATTGATGTTCTCCAACAATGGCCCTTCCGATAGAACTTCGCGCCAAACCAGTACGTCACCATCAATACCGGTGCGCTCAAAACCATGCAGGGTGGCATCGCCGTTTAGAATGTGCAGAATGTTGCTCATGATTTTTAGATAGGTAACGGCATTTGCTTAACTTAATGTATTGCTAACATCGTATCTTTTCCATTTGTTTAATTTAAACATTACTGATAAATAGCCTTTACATGAACCTGATAGCCAAAATTATTCTTGCTTCATTGAACAATACTTTTTTAAAACTGGAAATCATAATTTAATGATGTAAGTATTTTGTTTCCTTAAAACAAAGGCGACTAATTTTTCATACTTTTTAACATATCAGCGAGGGCCTTGAGTGAATCCACAAGTTCTTTCGAATTCAGTAGTTTAATGTTTTCACTTTTATCATTTTTCAAAATTGGTTGAGTGTATAAATTTTCGATTGATTTCAAAAGCATCTCTTGTTTTGAAGATTTTGCTTTCTTGTCACTCGCGTCATTTTCCGATAACATCTGGGAATAGGATGTCAACGTCATAGCGATAGCCGATTTAAACGCATATTCTTCTTGTAAATTTCGCTCCTTACCGTATTGTGAAAAAACAAACCCTACTAAAATCCATGCTGGTGCTGTCTTGACTACGTTGACAAGTAGATTAATCCATTCATTTCCTAAATGGGCACTTAGTTTTGTAAAAACGACGACTACCCAAATTAATGCAATTAAGACACTAATTGGCACCGCCCATCGCCAAAAAAACTTTATCCCTTTTTGTAATTCTGACTTTCTGCTATCAAATTTATATCCTAATGACCCATCTGCTGCCAAACCAATTAATTTACTAATGGTTTCTTTTTGATTGGTTATATATTCATTTCCCTCTTTAGCGGTTTTGAGATTCTCAATTGCATCATCTAAGTTTTGGGTTAATTGATCACTTAAATCTTTGTTCTGCTTTTTTATATTTTCAAAGGCATCTTGGTAATTTGATATGTCAGATTCGACATCATTGACTTTGCTTTTAATGGTTCCTACAAATCCAGAAATTTCTCTCTCTTTGCTTGTTGCGCTTGTTAATAAAGTAGTAATAGAACTTGAATCTAAATTCGCAGTTTCCCTAAAACCTGTTATCTCATTACTCTGTGTATTTTTCTCTTCATAGATCGACGTTAACTCATTTAGTCGATCATTAATCTGCTTTTTTAAAGATTCAAAAGCTTGTAGGTTTTCACTTAGACTTTTTTGGACGAGTATTAGTTCTTCCTGTGCCTCATTTAGCTTTTCAACATCAACATTATGTTGTTTTACGACAGATTTATTCCAAAAGCCTTGCCTTATTTGATAATAAATAAATCTTTTTAAGATTTCGGCTGCATAATTTCGATTGACAAAATTTTGGAGATAGCTATTAAAATTTGGGTAATTAATGACAACGGTAACCAAGAAGAGAAATAAGATTTACTAACAGCTTAAATCTATTTTATAGTCATCTCTGCTGTATTTAATTGCTCAACTATTATTTTAATTTCTGTGTTTAATTCTGGCTTTAATAAAACCACCCCATTAAAGATTTCCTGTTGTGTTTTATTAAAATCCAATCCTGAGGCTATTGTGAACTTAACAACCTTTGAATTATTCGAGGTAATTTTGTGCTTTGTACTTTTGAAGGCTTTCTTGATGATGTCTAATGGTAGCATAGCTTTATATTTATAAAGCAAAAATACTAAAACACTTAACATTCAAAGTTTTAAAACCGGAATTTCTCTTAATTCGCTCCTATGTGATTTCTTGCTCATTAAAGCATAATATATAATCTCTCCTACGAATTGAGACGGAGTTATATTAGAAGACACAACCATAAATCCTTGCCCCGACGCGTTTTCTAACGCTGCTATAAATCTTCCGTTAGATGTTTCCTCTATCACTAAAAATTCAGATTTATATTCACTCATAAGAATCAGAGGGGATTTGCGATAACTGTATACAGTAAATAACCAACTATAAAAAGCACAAAACATATTGGTATCCCGATTAGTAAAATCAGCCAACCTTGCATAATTCGCGTTCGCAAAGATTTACTTAAAATCATCAATAATGCGATTACAACTACTCCAACTATCAGCCACAGACGCAGACTACTATCCATTGTCTTACTCTTTATTGCATTAAGCAAAATGGAGAAGAGAACAATGCCAAGCAAGGCTAATCCACTTATAAGATAAAAGCCCATTGCCGCATTCTTCACATCATCTTTGATGCCTTTTTTAAAACTCTGATATGGGTCTTGGTTCATAATAAATGATAATTAATACAATTATATAGCATTTATGCTATATATCCAAAAACAGGTATGTGGAGATTTGCTTAGATGGCAAAAACCCATATAGTTGAACCACTGGCTATAGAAATGTTGGCTACAAATGTGCGTAAGTACAGACTTAAAGCTAATATCAGTCAGACGGTACTCGCTGATTTAGTGGGCGTGAGCTACAGCCAGATTGCGCGGATAGAATTAGCTGAAATAAACACTTCAGTAAGCATGATTTATTTGATAGCAAAGGCACTGGAAATTGAACCAAGCAAACTTTTAGAAAAGTAACATTATGCAGTTAAATGAAGTTAGCATTTCTTCTCAAGAAAAAACTGAACCGTTTTATTCCTTGGCTACCACAGATTTTGAATCCTATGGGATACCTGCACCTGAAAAGGGGTTTAGAGGAGGCACAAATGATGATGTTTTACTCTATTTTGATAACGCCGAACAAATGGAAAAGTATATTGAACAACTCCATGCCTTGCGAAACTTGCAAAATGCTCTCGAACCTAAAACAGTCAAGTTGAAAAAAATAATTGATAGCATAGGTTATGCGCTGCCGCTCATTAGGCTGAAAGAGGTTTTCTTAGTAAAGAAATTCCGGGAGGTAGATTCTAACATATCTTATGTTTTTAAAAACGATACATTGATTATTTCAGATACGCCATATTCCCAATATCGAATTATCGAATTGGAGCATAAATTCTTCCTGGAATCTCAGTTAGATAACGCACCACTATTGATAACTGAGGAAAACGGAGTTTACCTATTGACCGATGCAAATAATCGAATTAGAGCAAGTCTTCGAGAGGAATAGGTGCTAATCGATATGTAAGAGCAATATTCATTTTCCAAAAATTGTCTATTTGTTGGTAAAAAGTTTTGGCATCATGTATGTTCCCAAGCTTCGAAAATTCAACTAAATCGTTGTAACTAATTAACGACGCGCCATAACCATCATTGCTTTTGACGTTGTACTTGACCACAGCTTTCTTTAAATCTTTGATTAAAGTATTATAAAGTTTCTTTTGTTTTAAGAATGCTTTACTATCTAAAGTTACCTCAGGATGTATTTCTTTGAATTTCATATTTGTTAAAAATATGATACAAAAGATTTTAAGTAAAGCCCAAAAATCAAATCAAAAACATTAAGTTGCACAAGCGTTGTAGTGGCTAAAAGCGATTATTCAATCTGAATAAATATTTGCTTACTATTCCCGCAATCACTGTGCGGGTCATAAACTAAAATTTCGCCGCTTTCTTCTGGATGTCGTTTATCGTAGTGAAAATCAAATGTCAACACGTCATTACGTTTCATATAATCGTAAACTAAGTCCATAAAATACCCGTGCTCTAACTCTCTCAGAGAGACCGTTTCGATATCTTTCATACTTAAATAGCTAAACCTATACCCATTAATTGTTTAACGCGAATTATCACTTTAGAGCACCCGTTTATAAATTCATCGAACTTGCTGCCTACATTTTTAAGCCGACTATTATAGCGATAGGCACTTTCTGCTAAATATCTACTCAGATGCCGTTTTGAAACCCAATGATGTCTTCCTTTAATCATACGCTTTAAGATAGTCCAGTATCCTTCCAGAGTATTTGTGTGAATGTCGCCTTTAACGTATTGACGGCTTTTGTGATTGACAACAAGCCTGTTGTAATGATGAATTACATCGTTGTATCCACGCCATTCATCGGTCATTATCGTTGAGCCGGGGAGTACCGTTTTGTAGATTGCTTTCGTTAGCGTTGATTTTTGACGATTGTCAACTATAAAAGTTTTAACAAACCCGGTACCGCGTTCCATTAAACCGAGAACGGTTGTTTTGTCTTGAAACTCTCGGTCTTCATTATCCTTTATAACCTTTGTTTTTTTATGGTGATGTCGGTTCCCGTTCTTTCCTCCGATATAGGCTTCATCAATCTCAACAACTCCTTCCAACGTTGTGTCGTGAGGTATTTTAGCTAAGACAGTTCTGATTTTTTGAAGAAGTATCCATGCTGTTTTCTGACATATGTGGTAGTTCTTCGAGAATTGTATGCTACTAATACCCTTATCATACATCACGTGATACATAGCAATGAACCATAATTTTAAGGGCAACTTGGAATGTTCAAATATTGTCCGCGTTTTTGCAGTATAGATTCTATAACAGGATTTGCATTTATATCTCACCCCGTCCTTAAATACATAAGCTTCTTCTCCATCACACATAACGTGCGGGCATAACATCAAACCGTTCCATCGTTTTTCAGCGATATATTGGTGGCAGGTTTTTTCATCTTTGAAGTATTCTATTAGGCTGTATAACCCGGTAAACTCAGTAAAAGTGCTCATGCTTTAGATTCATCCTTCCATTCCCATTCAGTAAGCCCCCAATAAGTCAGCTTCCTATTACCTGTCGGCTTATAGTTCTTGATAGTACCTAATTGTTTAAGTTGAGTCAGAGCAGGAGATATACTTGCTGAGAAATTGACATCTTCAATTTTTATTTTTTCCAATATTTCCCCCAATCTTACAAACCGACCGAGTTCAGTTATCGCGCTAAGTACGCGGGTTTGTAAATTTTCCCCGGAATTGCGAACTCGCCGTGTAACTGGTGATAATTCGTCTAAAGTTATCGTACCTCTTTCATATTTCCTTTTGGCTTTAGAATGTTGTAGGGTTTCGGTATCAGGTCTTATGTCCTCAATGAGCTTAAGGATTTCGTAGTAAGGTCTGACGTCAGAATGTAGGCGGAACAGCGCCTCTTTGACTTTTGTTATAATTTTTTGTTTCATGCGTAAAATTTGGTCGCATAAAACACTTTAAAGTGGATTTGTTTTACACTTTTTTCAAATTCTACTTCTATGAAATTTGATGTATCAAACCCACTCACTGTCAGTAAGTTTGATATATCAAATGGCAAAAAAATTAATTATAAATAACTGACCGAGCAAAAGCCTAACAATACAAGGTGCAATCTGGTGAATTAGAAAACCATTGATTTCAGTTACGAGAGCACTAAAGGTTTTATTTTAAAATATTTTCAATTTTAATGAATAAATTACTTAGCACCGGAATAGCTTGTATTTCTTGAGCGGTCATTATTTCAACCATTCTCATAGCAAATTCCGGTTTCTTATATGAAGTTTTGTGATGTTTAATGTATTTCAGTGTCTCGTCCTTGAATCCTTTAGAAATTTTTTGATAGTCAACTCTTATCTTTTCAATGTCTCGTAAAGTCCATTTACGCTTTGTAGGTTTAGGGTATAAATAATTAAAAACATCTCTAATTCTTCTGTCAGGGTATAAATCTTCAAACTCTTGCACGCCTGCAAAAAATACTTGATTGTTTAAAAAGTCAGCATCAAATCCAAGCTCATTTAACTTGGCAACCGTAACAGATGCACCACATTCTGCATTTTGTGTGTCAGTGTCTAATAGCATAACTGTGCAATGCTTTTTGTTATTTCTCAGTAGCTTTAAAAAATTGTACCAAGCTCCATTAGTCTGAAGGTTTATCAATACAATACCATCTTCAGATAAAGTCCGGTTATATAGCTTTTTATAAATTTTACCTATACTGGCTTCTTCACTGTCGCCTTCAACAATCAAAAAGCATTTTTCATAAAAGATACTGCTGTTTTTAATTCCTCCAATAATTGCTATTTGATTTAAAAAAGCTTTAATGTCTGCATCTCCGTTCGTTTGAAGAAATTGCACCGTTGATATTCCTTCAGTTTGTATTATGTGATTTATAGCATGGGAAGGTGCTCTGTCAATCATTGTTAAAGAGTGAGTAGCAATAACTGCTTGCACATTTGAGTGGACGTTATTCACCACTTCTGAAATTGCATAAAACATCTTCCGTTGCGCCTCATAATGGAGATTCAAATCTGGTTCGTCATATGCTCTTATAACAGGGCGATTCTGTTGATTGTTAATTTGAATTTCTTTATCCCACTCCAATATAGAAAGGAATAACCTTTTTTTTGACCCCTCGCCTTTTTGGTCAACCAATTTAAAGCCTTGACCTTCGTCAAGTTCAAGACCTTGAAAACTTAAACCTTGAGTAAAGTCGATATCTATCCTACCTTGGATTTTTTTTATCTTAGAATTATATTTCTGAATTTTAGATAATAGATTTTGTTCAATGCTTGAATTCAACTTTTGAAGTAAGCCTCCCCTGATATTTCGAATTGCAGATGATTTCAGTTCATTATTTTCATCGTAAAATCTACTTCTAATTATATTCTCAAGTGTCTTTTTAACTAACAATTGCGGATTACCATAATCGTGGCTTCCATAGTACTGGAAGTAGGGTAAAAATTGACTAATTGTGTTAAAGTTGACTTCGACTTCAGATATTTTTTTTGGCAATTCCTCCCACTTTCCATCAAGATAAGCCTTCACTTCTGCCCTTCGTTCTTCTTGATTTGCTTTTGATGGCAAACCGAGTCGATTTAGTAAATCACGCGTTTCATTAGCATTTAGGGATAGATAATTCTCTAATTCATCATCTTCGAGTACTTTCTTATTAGAATAGCAACGAAAAGCCTGAGCTTTTGTATATACTTTTTTAAACTCTACAAATTCATCTATAATAAAAGGTTTTAAAACTTCCGAAGCGTCATTAACGTCGATTTTAAACTTTCCCGAAAGGGTAAATGTCTCAGAAATTACGTCACCTAAATTGTAAAAATCATCATCCTGCTGATTGAATTTACTTAAAAATAGATTTAGTCCTTTGAGTACAGTTGATTTGCCACTATCATTTTCCCCTATTAAGACAGTTAAATTGTGAAATGGTATAATCGTGGGATTAAAAAAACACCTATACCCTTCCAAGGAAAATTCTTCCAGTATCATTTTAATCTGTTATAACTCACAATAAATACTAATCATTCCTTTATCACCTTTTGAGTATCCAGTTCTAACTGATGGAAATATATCTTCTCTGATAATTATGGTCGTGACTTTAGATATATCGTACAGTTTCCATCCATAAGCTCCGGTAGATGAATAACCATCGACTTGATAAGCTCTTAATACATGGTTTCCTTTTAAAGATAATCCGTGGCAATGTGGTTCTACAACCCGGATGCCGCCATCATATTCAAATTCTATTAAAAATTGGGATTGAATTGCTTTAGTAAGTAAGGTAATCATAGTAAGGTTTAGATTTAGTTAATTGTTAAATATGGTCATCATATCCAACTTGATTTATAAATTTATAATTTACTATTTATAAATCAAAACCAATCTCTAACACGGATTACATTTTTGCGAGTAATGGCTGCATCACGTAACTGACGCAAGATTCTTTCTAACAAAATAGATATGTATAAGAATCTTCGTTTAGCATCGATTCATACTAATCTCTTCTTGGTCACTGTTGTCATTAATTACCAAAATTTGCTGTTTCGATGTCTAATGTAACCGACGAAAATTCGTTATTAAAATTTTCTTGGTTAGGTAGCATTAGCCCTAATCCGGACTCTAATTCTGCCTGTAATTGTTTAAAAACCTTAAGATAGTTTTTCTTAAATTCCTGAACAGAGTAATCACCAAATTGAATTTCATCTACGTTACCAGAGGGATTGTTATCAATTATAAATTGATCAAAATCAAACCTTAAAATTGACTCAATAGAATTTAAAATTGATTGCTTTTGCGATAAGTTCATCAGATATTTTAGGTTACAAATTCTAAGGTAGTTATTTTTTAAAACACTTAGAATAGCATCCGTTATGACGTTTAATATACTAAACTAAAAATAATCAATAAAGTAACATAGAGATTACATAACTGTAAGGCAATTCCGCTTTATTTGGCGTTTAATAATATGGCTGTTTAGTATTGTTTTTTATATAATTATGTGATATTTACAGCGAATACCACATTATAACATCTTAATATTACCGGGTAAATGAAAACAACACCTCCCCAATTAAGGATACTTTCAATAGATATTGGCGGTTCAAGCGTTAAGGCAACCATATTAGACAGCAAGGGCGACCTTACAATGGATTACCAGAAGATTGCCACCCCCAAACCGGCCAACCCCGATAATATCATTAAGGCAATTAAAACCCTCGTAAAAAATTACCCTCCTTATGATCGCGTATCTGTGGGTTTCCCGGGCTATGTGCGCAACGGTATTGTTAAAACAGCACCTAATTTAGGCACTGATTTTTGGGCTGATGTTGATTTTAGAAAACGCCTTACCGAAGAGCTTGGCCAGGATACGCAGGTGGTGAATGATGCTGACATGCAGGGACTTGGCGTTGTGAAAGGCAAAGGTCTTGAGATGGTTATTACACTGGGTACAGGCTTTGGTACTGCTTTACTGATGGATGGGCACCTTTTGCCTCACCTGGAGGTATCACATCACCCGGTTTCAAAAGGCCGTGACTATGACGAATATATTGGCGACCGTGCGCTTGACGAGATAGGTGAGAAAAAATGGAACCGCCGTATTCGCAAAGTTTTTCAAATATTAAAAACTGTATTCAATTACGACTATTTATATATAGGCGGCGGTAATTCAGACCTGCTTGATTTTAAGCTGGATAAGAACATGAAAATTGTTACCAATGCCGACGGAATAAAAGGCGGGGCGAGATTGTGGCAGGAGGATAAACATCCGGTTACACACGTTGCAATGGCAACCCCAACAAAATAATTACGCTATCTTTTTTACTTACAACAATGGAAAAACCGAACGAAAAACTTGAAAAATTAGCGATAGACACCGTAAGGATTTTATCGGCAGATGCAGTACAGAAAGCAAACTCGGGCCACCCAGGTACGGCAATGGCTTTGGCCCCAATGGGCCATGTATTGTGGACCAAGTTTTTAAACTATAACCCGCATAACCCTGATTTTGTTAACCGCGACAGGTTTATCCTTTCAGCAGGCCATGCATGTATCCTGCAATACAGCTTCTTGTATTTAACCGGGTACGATCTTTCATTAGATGACATCAAACAGTTCCGTCAGTTAAACAGCAAAACTGCCGGGCACCCGGAGTATGGTTTGGCACCGGGCGTTGACGTAACTACAGGCCCTCTTGGCCAGGGCTTTGCAAACGGTGTTGGTTTTGCAATTGGACAAAAACACCTGGCAGCCCGTTATAACAAACCGGGGTTTGATCTTTTTAACTACCATATTTACTCTATCGTAAGCGATGGCGATATGATGGAAGGCGTAACTTCTGAGGCTGCTTCTTTAGCCGGTCACCTGGAGTTAGGTAATTTGATCTATCTGTACGATGATAACCACATCTCTATTGAAGGCAGCACTGATATTGCTTTTAACGAGGATGTAAGCGCCCGTTTCCGTGCTTACGGATGGCATGTACAGGAGGTTAATGATGTTAATGATACCCACGCGTTAGAACTGGCCTTGATAAACGCTAAGGCAGAGTCTCAAAAACCTTCTTTGATCCGTGTACGTTCATTGATCGCTTATGGCAGCCCTAACAAATCTGGCACTGCAGGCTCACACGGTTCACCGCTTGGTACCGATGAAGTGAAACTGGTAAAAGAATTTTTTGGCTTTGATCCTGAAAAATCATTCAATGTACCTGATGAGGTATTGAAATACTATCGTGAAAAAGGTGAGCGCGGCGTTAAGAAAGAAGAAAAATGGAATGAACTTTTTGCTAAATACAAAGAGAAATATCCTGAATTGGCAGCCGAGTTTGAAACTGCCTTTAAAGGCGATCTTCCTCAAGGCTGGGCTGATAAATTGCCAACCTTTAAAGCATCTGACCCTAAAATGGCTACCCGCCAGGCATCAGGTAAGGTATTAAACGCTATTGCAAGTGCACTGCCTAACCTATTAGGCGGCGCGGCCGACCTGGCGCCATCAACAGAAACTAATCTTAAAGAAGAATTTTCGTTCACTTCAGAAAACCGTGCAGGCCGCAACTTCCACTTTGGTATCCGCGAGCACGCCATGGGTTCTGCATTGAATGGTATGTCGCTTACAAAAGGTTTGATACCTTTTGGTGCAACGTTCCTGCAGTTTGCAGATTACATGCGCCCTCCTATCCGTTTAGCGGCTATCATGAAAATCAGTCCAGTATTTGTGTATACGCACGATAGTATCGGCTTAGGCGAAGATGGTACTACCCACCAACCCGTAGAGCATTTGGCATCTCTGCGTGCTATTCCTAACGTAACGGTTATCCGTCCGGCTGATGCCAACGAAACCTCTTACGCATGGAAAGTTGCCGTAGAGAAAAAAGGTGGCCCAACTGTATTGGTATTCACCCGCCAGGCATTGCCTATCCTTGACCAGGATAAATTTGCTAAGGCATCTAATCTTGAGAAAGGCGCTTATGTAGTTTCTAAAGAAAGCGGCAACCCTGATTTATTATTATTAGCAACCGGGTCGGAAGTTGCATTGGTTTTACAGGCACAGGAAAAACTGGAAGCAGAAGGTATCTCAACCCGCGTAGTAAGTATGCCATCATGGGAGCTATTTGAGGCCCAGGATGCAGCATATAAAGAAAGCGTATTGCCAAAAGCAAGCAGAAAGCGCTTAGCTGTTGAGATGGCTTCGCCACAAGGCTGGCACAAATACACTACCGATGAGGGCGACACCTTGTGCATGACAACCTTTGGTGAATCGGCACCGGCTGATGACCTTTACAAACATTTCGGCTTCACTGTTGATAATGTTGTAGCGAAAGCGAAAGCGCTTTTAAGCTAATACCATAGTATCAAGTAGCAAGTATTTAGACGTACTGTCCATCTTCTTGCTACTTGATGCTCTCTACCTAATATCATTTATAAAAAAGATGTAAGTATGAAGTAAAGGCGTTCTGTCTTACTACCTGATACTTACTACTTGATACCAGTATGGATAGTTTAATTGAACGGCTCCAGTGGTCTTCTGAGATCATCAACCCGGAGGCTAAACAAAAAGTAGCGCGCCAGATTGCCCAAAAGGTTAAGGATGGCGATATACTTGGTGTTGGTTCCGGTTCTACCGTTTACATGGCTTTACTTGCCATTGCAGAACGCCTCAAGACCGAAAAATTAAATATCAAAGCTATCCCTACCTCGCTGGAGATCTCCATGTTCTGCAGTAAGCTGGGTATCCCGCTCACCAGCCTTTACGAACATACACCCACCTGGTTATTTGACGGCGCGGATGAGGTTGATCCAAATCATTGGCTTATAAAAGGCCGTGGCGGCGCCATGTTCAAAGAGAAATTGTTGATCAGTGTAAGCCCGGTGAGCTACATCATTGTAGACGATTCTAAGATGGTTGATAAACTGTGTACCCATTTCCCGGTACCGGTTGAAGTTTTTCCGCAGGCATTAGTGTCTGTAGGGCAAAAACTGGAAGAACTGGGAGCTACCAGCATTGTGCTACGCCCTGCAAAAGGCAAAGATGGCCCCATTATTACTGAAAACAATAACCTGGTTTTAGACTGCCATTTTGATAACGTAAGCAAAACACTTGAGCGTGATATAAAATCGATTACCGGTGTGATAGAAAGCGGATTGTTTATCGGTTATCCGGTAGAGATCATCAAAGCATGAGTTTAAACAGCTAATTGACACGGCGTAAACGGAATAAGGAGATTAGTATTACATTATAAAACACATTAATCAGCACATTTGGCTGTTCTAAGTGTTATACTTACAATAATTAACGAATTAAAAACCATACAGATACATTTATCATGGCAAATAAAGTAAAGCAAATTCACGAGTTCGGTCAGAGCATCTGGCTTGATTTTATCGACCGCGAGATCATTTCATCAGGTAAACTGCAAAAGTTAATTGATGAGGATGGCGTTAGAGGTGTAACCTCAAACCCGGCCATATTTGAGAAGGCAATAACCAGCAGTTCAGATTACGATGCCGATATCAAAGAGTTCGGAAAAACGACTGAAAAGACCGAGGATCTGTTTTTTGAATTAGCCGTTAAAGATATCCAGGCAGCTGCGGACCTTTTTGATAAAGTTTACAACGAGGGGGTTGTGGGTGCCGATGGTTACGTAAGTCTTGAGGTATCTCCGTTCCTGGCGTTAGATACCGAAGGCACTGCCAAACAAGCAGAAGAGCTTTGGAAAAAAGTTGACCGCAAAAACGTGATGATCAAGATCCCCGGTACTAAACCAGGCCTTCAGGCTATCCGCCAGTCAATCGCAAAAGGCATCAATATCAACGTTACATTGCTGTTTGGCTTACAGCGTTACGAGGAAGTTACCGAGGCTTACATAGCAGGTTTGGAAGACCACCTGGCAGCAGGCCACAACATTGCGCACATTTCGTCGGTGGCCAGCTTCTTCTTAAGCCGTATCGATGTAATGATCGATCCATTATTGGAAGAAAAGGGCTTGAGCGACCTTAAAGGCGAAGTTGCCATTGCATCTGCTAAAAAAGCCTACGAAATATACAAACGCGTATTCAGCACCGAGCGCTGGAAAGCGTTGGAAGCTAAAGGAGCAAAACCACAGCGTTTGCTTTGGGCAAGTACCAGCAGCAAGAACCCTGATTTTAAAGACACCAAATATGTTGAGGCCCTTATTGGCCCTGATACCGTTGATACCGTGCCTTTGGAAACTATTGAAGCTTTCCGCGACCACGGTATTGCTGCCGATACTTTAATGCTTGGTTTAGAGCAGGCTACTGAAACTTTACAGCGTGTAAAAGCTGCAGGTATCAACCTTGATGAGATCACCCAGAAATTAGAAGATGAAGGTATCGATAAGTTCAACAAGCCTTTCGAGAAACTTTTAAAGGCAATTGAGGACCAACAGAAAAAGGACTAAATTAATGGAAGCAACATCTGTTAAATTCCTGTTTTTCGATATTGGTGGGGTTTTACTTACTAACGGCTGGGGGCACCAGTCGCGCGAGGAAGCTGCACGAAAATTTGGCCTTGATTATAACGAGGTTAAGGAGCTGCACACATTTATCTTTAATGTGTACGAGGCCGCCGGTGTAGACCTGGATGATTACCTGGATACCGTTGTCTTTAATCACCCGCGTGAATTTACCCGCGAGGATTTTAAGAACTTCATGTTTGAGCAATCAAAGGAATTGCCGGATATGCTTGGCTGGCTTAAGGAATGGAAAAAAACATCCGGCTTTAAGATAATGGCCATCAACAACGAGGGCAAGGAACTGAATGATTACCGCATCAAGAAGTTTAAACTGCACGAGGTGTTTGATGCATTTATCTCCTCATGTGAAGTAGGCATCCGCAAACCCGACCCTGCTATTTTTAAACTGGCAATGGGCGTGGCCATGGCGCAACCATCAGAGTGTGTCTATTTTGACGACAGGAAGATGTTTGCCATTGCCGCAGGTAAACTGGGTATGCGGGCATACCAGCATACCGGTTTCGAAACAACCAAAAAGATACTTGAAGATTTAAAAAAAGAATTCAACACAACAAAAAATGAGCACAACAGATAAATATGCTTTCGGCATGATAGGCCTTGGTGTTATGGGCCGCAGCTTGCTGCTGAATATGGCAGACCACGGTTTTGCTGTAGCCGGGCATGATAAAGATGCAGGCAAAGTAGATTCACTAAATAAAGAAGGTGGTGATCTACAGGTTAAGGGTTTTTTAGATGTAAAGGAATTTATCCAGAACCTTAAAACGCCGCGTGCCATTATGATGCTGGTACCTGCAGGTAAACCTGTTGACAGCGTTATTGAAGAGCTTACACCATTGCTTGATAAAGGCGATATTTTAATAGATGGCGGTAACTCGCACTTTACCGATACTAACCGCCGCGTAGAAGAACTGGAAGCTAAAGGCCTGCATTTCTTCGGTATGGGCGTGTCTGGAGGCGAAGAAGGTGCACGCCGCGGCCCAAGCATGATGCCGGGTGGCGATAAAGATGCCTATGCGGTAATGAAACCTATTTTTGAAGCCATTGCCGCAAAGGTAAACGGCGAGCCTTGTGTTACCTACATTGGCCCGGGTGCATCCGGTCACTTCGTAAAGATGGTGCACAACGGTATTGAGTACGGTATAATGGAGTTGTTGGCAGAGACCTACGAGATCATGAAAAAAGGTCTTAAAATGGACAACGAAGCCATTGGTAAAGTATTTGCCGACTGGAACGAAGGCCGTGCGCAATCATTCCTTTTAGATATCACCAAAGATATTTTCAAATACAAAGCACCGGGCACAGATCACCTGTTGCTTGATGATATTAAAGATGAAGCCCGCGCCAAAGGTACCGGTAAGTGGACCTCTCAAAGCGCTATGGATCTGCAGGCACCTATCCCAACGGTAGACGTTGCCGTATCCATGCGCGACTTGTCTAAATACAAAGAGTTACGCACACAAGCCGCAGGTATTTACAGCAAGGATGATCATCAGCAAATTGAGGGTGATGATAAAGAGCTTTTAGAAGCTCTGGAAAACGCTTTCTATTTCACCATGATCATCAGCTATGCGCAAGGCATGCACATGCTGTCGAGAGCATCTGAAGAGTATCAGTATGATCTTCACCTGGATGAGATCGCTAAGATCTGGAGGGGTGGTTGTATCATCCGCTCTAAATTCCTGGAGAATATCTATAATGCCTACGGCAAGGATAAAAACTTAAAGCACCTGTTACTGGATGCGGATGTAGCCAGACTGGTTGAAGGTACTATACCGGCCATACGCCAGGTAGTAGCTGCAGCTGTTAAAGTAGGCATAGCAGCTCCCGGCTACGCAGCATCTTTAAGCTATTTCGATGCCTTCCGCACCGAACGTTTACCATCAAACCTAACCCAGGCCCAGCGCGACTATTTTGGCGCGCACACTTATGAGCTTATAGGCAAAGAAGGTACGTTCCATACCCAATGGGCACCGGAAAAATAAGTACTGAGTAAATAGTATCAAGTATTGAGACTTTACTTGTCTTGATACTTGATACTCACTACTTGATACCCTTAAAAAACACAACAATGAGCAACAATAACGCAAAAGCCGATCCTACCATATTTATCATCTTTGGCGGCACCGGAGACCTTAATGCCCGTAAAATTGCACCTGCGCTTTACAACCTGTTCTTAGATGGTTGGATGCCCGCGCAATTTTCAATAATTGGTACCGGCCGTACTAAACTTACCGATGAGCAGTTCCGCGATAACCTGCACAAGGATATTAACCAGTTCTCGCGCAGCGGTAAAGCCGATGAAAAAAAATGGGCAGAGTTCTCAGCGAACATATACTACCAGGTATCTGATGCAACTGATGCAGAAACCTATAAAGAGTTTGGTAAACGTATTGAAAAGCACAACAAAGAGTGGAAAACCACCGCCAACGTGTTATTCTACCTTGCAGTGGCGCCAAACTTCTTCCCTATCATTGCATCAAATATTTCTAAAGCCAAACTGGCTGAGGATAAGAACCGCGTACGCATCATTATCGAGAAACCTTTCGGTCATGATTTAGAATCAGCCAAAGACCTTAATGAATTGCTTAAGGGTATTTTTGATGAGTGCCAGATCTACCGAATTGACCATTACCTGGGTAAGGAGACAGTACAGAACATCATGGCTTTCCGCTTTGCCAACTCTATTATGGAACCACTTTGGAACCGCAATTACATAGAGCATGTGCAAATTTCGGTTACCGAGCAATTGGGTGTTGAAGAGCGTGGTGATTATTATGATGGCTCAGGCGCTATGCGCGATATGATCCAAAACCACTTGCTGCAGTTGCTTTGCCACATAGCCATGGAACCACCTGTTAGCTTTAATGCTGACGAGGTGCGCGACCGCAAGGTTGATGTTTTACGCGCTATGCGCAGGTTTACACCTGAAGATGTGCGTAATTCGGCAGTGCGTGGCCAATATGGCAGCGGCTGGATGAAGGGGCAGGAAGTACCGGGCTACCGTGAGGAGCAAAAGGTAGATCCTCAATCTAACACTGAGACATTTGCCGCAATCAAGTTCTTTATTGATAACTGGCGCTGGCAAGGTGTACCGTTCTACCTGCGCACAGGTAAACGTATGCACCAGTCGTCATCGGTAATTACAATACAGTTTAAGGATGTACCGCACCTGATATTCCCTACGGAAGCTGCCGAAAGCTGGCAACAGAACAGGCTGATCATCAGCATACAGCCGGAGATGAGCATCCGCTTGCAGGTACAGGCTAAACGCCCTGGTATTGATATGGTGCTGAATGCCGTTGATATGGTGTTCGACTATAAAGGCACTTACACCAACCAGGCGCCCGAAGCTTATGAAACTTTGATATTGGATACCATGCTGGGCGACCAAACCCTGTTTATGCGTGGCGACCAGGTTGAAGCTGCATGGGAACTGGTAATGCCTATCCTGAACACTTGGCAGAACAAAAAGAGCCTCAACTTCCCTAACTACAGTGCCGACTCATGGGGTCCTGAATCTGCTGAGGCCCTAATTGCCCGCGATGGTTTCAATTGGTTCACCCTGCCGGTTAACGGTAAAAAATAAATGATTCGATTTGGAAATTTGAAGATGTGTCGATTTGAAAATGAATCAGCCAATCTTCAAATTTTCAAATCATCTAATTTTCAAATTGAGATGACTTTAAATGTTTTTAATACTGATACCGAAGTTTTAGCCGCATTAGCTGCCTACTTTGCCGATCGTGCCAAGGAAGCGATTGAGGCTAACGGCCGTTTTGCGGTTGCTTTAAGCGGCGGTAGTTCGCCTAAAAAGCTGCATGAACTGTTGGCAAGCGAGTACCGCGATAAGATAGAATGGAACAAAGTGTTCTTCTTTTTCGGCGATGAGCGCGATGTGCCGTTAACCGATTCGCAGAGCAATTATCTGATGGCGAAACAAACCTTATTTGACCCGCTGGGGATTGATCCTGCAAACGTTTTCCCGGTGCAGACGGATCTTGGTGCAGAGGAAGCAGCCAAACAATACACCGAAAAAATTGCGGATTTCTTTGATGGCGAAAAAGCCGAATTTGACCTCATCATACTTGGCTTAGGCGATAACTCGCATACTGCATCTTTGTTCCCGCATACCAGCGTGTTGCATGATGAAAGTGCATCAGTACAGGCATTGTACATTGATGAGGTAAAGATGAACCGCATCACGTTCACCGCACCATTGATAAACAATGCAGAGCATATTGCCTTCCTGGTTTACGGCCAGGGCAAAGCTGAAGCGGTTAAACACATCCTTGAGGATGATACCAACATTGAAGAATACCCGGCGCAATTGATCAAAAGCACCGATGTCCAATGGTTTCTGGATGAACCTGCAGCGAGTGCGTTGGAGAAGAGATAAATAAAAAGCCTTCCGAAATCGAAAGGCTTTTTTGTTTTATACCCCCATGTCATTGCGAGGAGCGACAGCGACGCGGCAATCTCATAGGTATATCCGCGTGCTTGTCCGCTGAGATTGCCACGCTCGCTCGCAATGACATCGTTTTATATTCCTATTTGTCATTCTGAGCAACAGCGAAGAATTTAACTGCGTGCTTTGTACAGTTTATAAATGCTTCGTTCCTCAGCATGACAAAAATATTTATCCGTTATTGGTGTTTACACCGATGCTTCTACTCCACCACATCATCCCCTTCAGCAACTTCCAGTAACCCTTCCGGTTGTTTAAAATTGCTTTTAACAAAGTGGCACCAGTCGCACTCTTTTTTGCCGCAGCCGGTGCTGAACTCGTGGCTCATGATCTTCTGATAGGTTGAGGTGATCTGATTGGTCACTTCCTCAATATCCTCCGGTGTTATCACTACCTTGGCTTTGTAGTATTCGTTTTCCTTCTCGGGCTCTACGAAATCGAAGATGGTATCCACCACTTCCCAATCATTGGTGCGGTCGTTATCTACCAATATCTTATAGAACACCGCCTGGCGCCAATAGTCGCCTCCGTTGGGCTCATCATTGGTTGGGCGCTCCAGTTTGGGTTTAGCGTTGCGCACGCGGCCGGTTTTGTAATCTACCACGGTTACCTGTTTGCCGTTAAATTCTATCTTATCCAGGTTTCCTTTAATCGGTACGCCCTGCACCTCAATGTTCTTAATGCTATGCTCAGTACGGGTCACTTTGTTCCAGGTGACTATATTTTGCTCGTAGTATGGCGGCAATATCTTTTCGCCGTAGGCCACGCGCAGTTTAAATTCTTCTTTAGTGAACGAATCCCGGTTACGGTACATGTACCAGCGAAACTCTTTCATAAATTCTTCAGTTGGCATAAACTCATCACCAAAATCCTTTAACCGCCGGAAAGCCTTATTTAATGCCCAGTGCACCGCCTGCCCAAACGTTGCCGACGGACTTTTACCCGAAGGCACGCGTATCAAACACTGGAAATAAAACCTCAGCGGGCAATCCAGGTAATTATTCAGATGCGTCACCGATAGCGTGTAATTTTGCAGGAGTTGATTGATGTAGTTCCTGTCCAGCAATTCAACAACCGGTTTGTCGGCCTCGTTAAATTGCGTGGCAATAAATTCTATCATATCATCACTGCTCACTTTAGGATAGCTCACCTGCAAATGTGTATCGGCCAATATCTCACCAACAAACTGCGATGGCTCCTGGTCTTTCCCGTTCTTATCTTTAGCAGCGTACGACACATTCAGGCATTGTTTTGCTCTTGTCAATGCTACATAGAACAACCTGCGCGATTCTTCCTTCAAAGCAATATCTTCTGATGCCGACTGCGTTAAAGTATCCGGATAGCTGAAACCGTTGTTACGGCCTTTAGCATCCCAGGTCTTTTTATCACAACCGATAAAGAATACGTGCTCAAACTCCAAACCTTTAGAGCCGTGTGCTGTCAAAAAATTGATACCGTTTTCTGAAAATATCACTTTGTTCAGCTCCATGCGGATGCCGTTTTTACGCATCAGGTCGATGGTGGTGATCAGCTCTGCCAGTTTTATCTCGGGGTTCTTGCGGCTTTCATCCTTTAAAAAATCAAAGAAACTGGTCAATACCTGCATATAAGTGCCCTTATCATGCTGCTGCATAATGTATTTAAGGATACCCATTTTAGAGATCACCGACTGAAACAACTGCTGCAGCGTAACACTTACGGCACCGGTCAGTAATTCATCAATATCATTGATCAGGAACTTCATGTTGGTGCCCACCGGCTTGCTGAACAGATCGGTTTGCGCCGGTATCTTCATCTCGTGGATGTAGCGGCGCAGTGAGGTTTTGGGCTGATTGTTACTTGCCGTTGCAAAGTTCTCCTTTGATACGGCAATGCTGGCCTTGGCTATCTCTATCGGCGGTATGTCAAAGAAATCATAATGCAATATCTCGAACAGCAATTCATCACCACTGTAAGGCGAATCAAGTTCCATAGCCAGATAACGCAGTATGTTGATGATCTTTTCGCCGAAAGGCATAGTCAACACATCTATCTTGCGTTTGGTATTTACGGCGATGCCCTGTGTTTCCAGGAAATGCAGCAGGTCATCAACCTGGCTGTGGTTACGATAGATCACTGCTATTTCGCCTGGTTCTGTTCCTTTCGCCACCAAACCTTTAATATGCATGGCCACATCAACCAGTTCCTGATTAGGGTTCTCATATTCTTTTATGGATGGTGTAACTACCTCACTGCTAAAACGGGGGTGCGAGGCTTGTAGGTTCTTATCAAGCTTAAGCTGCGCTGTTAATCTTTCTCGGTTATTGTTAATAAGCGCGCGGGAAATATCCAGGATATGCTGATTGGAGCGATAATTATGCTTCAATACCACGGTATGCAGGGTATCCACATAATCACCGGCAAAATCCAGGATGTTCTTCATGTTCGCTCCCTGGAATTTGAATATCGATTGATCGTCATCGCCCACTACAAACACATTGGGAGTGTCCCAATAATTTAGCAGGAATTTGAGTAACTCGTTCTGCGAACCACTGGTGTCCTGAAACTCATCTATCAATAAATACTGGTAGCGTTCCTGGTAACGGCGCAGTATCTCGTCATTCTCGCGGAAAGCCTTGAGCACCCACATGATCATATCGTCATAATCATATCTGCCGCGGCTTTTCATCTTGGCATCGTAGTTACGGTATTCGGCAACGGCAGCCAATAGTTTCTGCATTGTCTCAGTTACCTTATCGATATCCTTTTGCTTTGGGTCGCCTATTTTGATACCCGCTTTTGGATTGGCGCGTTTGTAAATAAACTCCTCACGGTTTGGCAGATCGGCCAGGTAATCCTGTACCGCTTTTATCACCAACTCTTCCGACCAGTTCTCGGTCTTCATGGTAGAGAACAGCTTTTTAAGTCGCGGTGCGTCAAAGTAAATATCGCCCGTAAAGCGTTTTAGTAAATGATCGTTTCCAAACTCATCTACCAACTCGCGAAACAGCATGGCCGATTCCAGATCAGACAATGCTTCCAGATTCAGCTTACCAAAATACTCCAGGTTCTCCTGGATGATCTCGTTACAAAAAGCGTGGAATGTATATATGTTAATGCGGTATGCATCCGGCCCTATAAACTCGAATAAGCGTTTGCGCATGGCAACCGCACCCGCATCGGTGTAGGTTAAACATAATATCTCATTGGGCTGGGCATCGGTATCGGTCAATATTTTACCGATACGAGCCGCAAGGATCTGCGTTTTACCCGTACCCGGCCCGGCCACTACCAGCACGGGGCCATCCATTTTATTTACGGCGGCCAACTGCTCAGGATTTAAACCCGCCAGCGCTGCCTTAAACTTTTCGTTATATTTATTGAGTGGAGATTGCATAGTTTTAGTAAATATAAGTTTCGGCGTGGTTGCCTCAATGGCTTGTTAACCTAAATATTTTGCGGCGCCATCGGCGCAATTAACACCATCTATGGCAGCAGAAATGATACCGCCTGCATAACCAGCCCCCTCGCCGCAAGGGAACAAACCGGCTACCTGTGGATGCTGGTAAGTTTCCCTGTCGCGCGGTATTTTTACCGGTGATGATGTACGCGATTCTACGCCAACTAATATCGCCTCGTTAGTATAGTAACCTTTCATTTTGCGCCCAAATGCAGGTAGGGCTTTACGCAGGCGATCGCCAATCCAACCGGGTAAAACTTCTTTCAGTTCGATGCTTTTGCAGCCGGGCAGGTAGGAGTTATCGGGCAGGTCTTGCGACAAGCGGCCTTCTACGTAATCAACCATACGCTGGGCCGGTGCAACCAGGTTACCACCGCCGGCTTTAAAGGCTATACGTTCCACTTCCTGCTGAAATTTCAGCATGCGGAAAGGGTCGTTCATGTCACCTTTAATATCTTCCATAGTTATCTGCACCACCGTACCGCTATTGGCGTAAGGGTTGTTGCGCTTGGATGGGCTCCACCCATTTACTACTATCTCATCTACATCTGTAGAACATGGAGCAATGATACCGCCAGGACACATGCAGAATGAGAACACCCCGCGAGCATCTACCTGCTCTACCAGGCTATAATAAGATGGCGGCAAGTCCGGCCCGCGGAACTCGCAATGGTACTGAGCACGGTCTATGATCTCCTGCGGATGCTCGATACGGACACCCAAAGCAAAAGGTTTGGCTTCTATCAGGATATCCTGTTGATGCAGCATTTCGAACATATCTCGCGCTGAGTGGCCGGTTGCCAGGATCACCGCATCAGCTAAAAGCTTTTCGCCGTTAGCTAACTGCACACCTTTTATCTTGCCAAACTCCACAATTAATGAAGCTACTTTGGCGTCAAATACTACTTCACCACCGGCATTTTCAATACTCTCACGCATGGCGGTGATGATCTGCGGTAATTTATTGGTGCCAATATGTGGGCGGGCATCAACCAAAATATCTTCGGTAGCGCCGTGGGCCACAAAGGTTTCCAATACGCCCTTTACATCGCCGCGCTTGGTTGAGCGGGTGTAGAGTTTACCATCAGAGTAGGTACCTGCACCGCCTTCGCCAAAGCAATAGTTGGATTCGGGGTTAACCAGGCCCTGTTTATTGATGTTTGCCAGATCTCGGCGGCGTTGCTTAACATCCTTGCCGCGTTCCAGTACAATAGGTTTCATACCGTTATCAATGGCCTGCAAGGCAGCGAACAGCCCCGCCGGGCCGGCACCTACGATGATGACGCGTTTGGCGTCAGCAACGTTTTGATATTGATGAGTATAATGCTCAACCTTAAAGGGTTCATCAACAAAAACCTGCACCTGCATGCGGTAAACCACCTTGCGGCCACGGGCATCAATAGAGCGCTTTACTACTCTTACACCGGTTATTCGTTTATGCGGGATATTTAGAGCTGCGGACGCAAGCGTTTTTAAAACATTCTCATCATCCTGCTGCCCGGGCGGGCATACAATTTCTGCTTCTTTTATCATTATAACGCCGGGTTTTTATCCCGGATAATGCAAAGATAAGGAAAATGGTTTAGCTGGACTCATGTCCCCAATTTGTTAAAATGAGGTCGGCCGTAGGCGTCCTGTTGTGCACTTATTTTTTCTCCAGCGCACGCTTAATCAAAAAATCCAAGGCTGCCGCATCTGCTAATGGCTTAGCAGCAGGCTGTTCGCCGAGGTACATGGTCTGCTTGTCTTCGATGGTGTAAACCGGCCATTTTGGAAGATTGCCACCGTTGGGGTTCCCTGTTTTTACAAAGTTTACCCAGTAGGATGATGCATCATCGGCCAGTTTTTTATCCACTGCTTCAAACGGGCGATTGACAAATTTGAGGTTATTAAAAATATAGGGTACTTCGGCCGTGTGGAAAGCGCCATACTTTTCAAACGCCGGGGTGGCAGGCATTCTGCGCGTAAACCGGTACAGATAGATCTTCCGACCCTTTTTGGCCTGTACATTGGCCCAGGTATAATTCTGGATCCCGAACGTCATATCGCGGGAGAGGTTGATCTGCGAACGCTCAGCCTGCGCATCGGTAGTACCGGGGAACAGTTTTAAAAATTCGTCGACATCAGCGCCATATTGTTTCTTAGCATCTGTTTGATATGTTTCTGCATTCTTTAACTGGCCTATAAATGCATCGTCCTCATTCCAGCCGGTAAGCACGTTTACAGCATTTTCCTTGCCTGCAGCAAAAATTTCGGCAATGCTTTGCGGTAACACATAGCCGTCAATAATAGGCCTGCCACCAAATTGCTTTAACAATTTGCTGGTTGATAGTTTGCGCAGATCTGATAATGATTTTGCGCCTAACTTCTCTGCAGTTTGTATGCCTGCCTGCTCTGCTTCTTTCAACGTAACGCCACTGAATGGTCCGGGTATAAAACTGGCGCCACTCTCGGCAATGGCATTCCTGAACAAACCTTTGGCAAGGGGTGATGCCACCAGGCTGTTTACATTCATCGACCCCGCAGATTGGCCGGCAATGGTAACTTTCTCCGGATCGCCACCAAATGCTGCTATGTTTCGCTTAACCCATTTTAAGGCAGCTATAAGATCCATCAGGCCGTAATTGCCCGAAGCATGATTGGGTGATTCTTTGGTTAGCTCGGGGTGGGCAAAGAAACCTAATATCCCCACACGGTAAGGGATGCTTACTACAATGATTCCTTTTTTGGCCAATGCCTCGCCATCATAAATAGGTGCATTGGTTCCCCCACTTACAAAGCCACCACCATAGATCCACACAAAAACAGCGCGTTTCTCTGCAGGTGACTTAGCGCCAGTCCAAACATTCAGATAAAGGCAATCCTCACTCAAAGGCTCATCTTTTATCAAAAACTCCCTGGTGTAAACGCCAAACTCGTTGGGTTTAGCTTGTATAGGGCTTTTGGCAAAATCTGTACAGGCCTTAACACCCTGCCATGGCTTTACCGGTTGAGGCGCTTTCCAGCGCAAATTGCCAACGGGCGGTGCTGCAAACGGAATACCTTTATAAATGAGAATGCTTTTATCAGCATTGGTTGCCCCGGATATTTTGCCCGCATCGGTTTTGACCACATCTAACGATTGCGCCGCGGCGCTTAAGGCCGGTAGCAAAGCTGTAAGCAGGATGAGCAGACGTTTCATGATTATTATTTAGATTTCCCGCAAAGGCGCAAGTGCTGTTAAAGCGCCTCTGCGGGATGTGGAGATCAATTTACGGCTTTACACCGGCTTTTGTATACTTAGCTGTGCGTGAATCTTTGATAACGCCTTTCCAGTTTAAGCCATAACCAAAATCGTAAAGGTGGCCTTCAGAGTCTTTGTAGCATTTCATATCCAATGGCACGTCCTCAAACTGAGCTTCAACGGTTTGCATATCCAGCGGCATTTGCAACGGTAACAGGGCAGATGGCTCAGCTTTTCCGGTAAGGATATCCAGGCTCGCCTGGCCTTGCACACCAAAGTCTACAATGATGGCACTGGCATTTTTCTCAAACTCACCAAAAACCATCGGGTTGTTCATATTTACAGATACGATAACCGGTTTGCCTTTCATTTTTGCATGGGTATCGTTAACCATAGCCAGGTCGGTAACGTTGGTTGATATTTCCGATTTACCCTTATAACTGCGATTAGTTGTTTTTTCTAAGGGATCGCCGCCGGCAATGCTGGTTGCCCTTGCGTTATCTGCTGTATACTTGCCATATTGTAAAGAGATAGGCAGGTAGCCGTTGCCGCCGTTTTTTGCATCATCTTCGTTGTATCCGCCATGGCCAATAGGGCTGGCAACAAATACCAAAGCATAGTCTGCCTCATCAGGGTTTTCGGTCACCTTGAAGTATTTCTTCACGATATCCATGTTAACCGGGTATTCCAGTTTTTCAGGGTATGGCATCCCCAGGAAGTTTTTGCCTGCAGGTGTAAATTTCTTTGGTACATAAACAGTTTTGCCGGTTTGTAGAGGCAACACACCGCCTTTGTTCTTCAGCATCACAATTGATTTAAGCTGGGCCTGGTAACCTGAATCCATAAACTCGGGCTTGCCAACAGTTTGTTTGGTTTGTTCAGGGTCAAGGTATGGATTTTCAAACAGACCGGTTCTGAAGCTGCCGCGAAGCAAACGCACTGCTGATTGCTCAAATCGCTCGCGCATCCATTTTTCGCCGTGCTCCTTAACGCCCATTTTGTAGGCATCAAGTACAGGTGCCATATCATTGTTGCCGCCAAACTGGTCAACACCGGCCATTAATATTTTATAGTGGCGTTCGGCTAAACTCGCCTTTTCCATACCCCATGATTTACCTGACAAAAAGCTATTGATCACCGTTTCATCACCGGTAACCAGCCAGTCGGTACAAACTACGCCATCGTAATGGTATTTGTTGCGCAACAGATCGGTAATGATGTACTTATTATAGTTGTTAGCCACGTTCTCGTGGTTTTTGGTATCCTGGTTAAAGCTGATGGTATAATAAGGCATTACCGCAGCTGCCATGCCTGTTTTACCAGCAAGTTTAAATGCGCCTTCTGTAAAGGGTATCATGTGCTGCTTAAAGTTATTGCCCGGATAAACTGCATACTTGCCAAAGCCATAATGTGCATCGCGGCCTCCTTCACCTGCACCGCCGCCCGGCCAGTGCTTAACCATGGCATTAACACTATTATAGCCCCATCCACCCTTAATCTCTTTGTCACCTATCGAGGTTTGGAAACCATCAATGTATGCCCGGGCCATATCGGCAGCCAGCCAAGGGTTCTCACCAAAGGTTCCGCTAACGCGGTTCCATCGCGGGTCGCTGGCCATATCCACTTGCGGCGACAAGGCAGTGGCAATACCCAAAGCGCGGTACTCCTGTGCCGCAATGTGGCCAAAGTTTTGGGTAACGGTAGGGTCAAACGTTGCAGCAAGGCCTAAAGAGCCCGGCCACATGGAGATTGCCCCACCTGCGCCACCATTATATTCTGCTGTGGCAATTGTTCCGTTACGCGGATCTGAGCTGTTATTGGCAGGTATACCAAAACCAATGCCTTCTACAAAAGCCTGTACGTTATTGCTCCATTTGGCAGCAACCTCGGGGCTTTGTACCGATGTTATCAGCACGTGGCGCACGTTATCTTCTTTTAAGAACTTGCGTTGCTGATCCGAGAGGTCAAAAGGGTTTGCGCCGCTTTCACTGAAAGGTTTGCCGTTGTATGTGCCGGCAAACGGGCCAACCGGAATGGTTGGTATCATTTGGTGGCGGCTGTAAAGCATTAACCCCGCTATTTGCTCTACGCTAAGTTTACTTGCAAGGTCTTTGGCGCGCTCATCAACCGGCAGGCGCCAGTCTTCGTACTTATCCAGCTTACCATTCTTATTCAGGTCTTTAAAGGCCAACCCATCAACCGTAATAATTTTAATGCCCGAAGTGGTGGAATAGCCCAGCGTTTGGCCCCTGGGGTTTGATACGACAGCGATATCGCCACGTTTAGTTTCCGACCATTTATTTTGCGCAGAAGCAATGGCAGGCAGCAATGCGAGCAGCAGCAGGTAATTTTTTCTCATAAAGAATAGCAGCTTATGGTAAGCGGTATGGATTTATTGGTTATCAGACCTTTATATTGTGTCTGTTGTACACAATGCTAAATATTATATTTGATACTTGCAAGTATTCATTATTTTTACCTGCTATCAATTTTGAATAACATGCTATCAGAAAAGCTGAAAGAAGAAACTAAACAAAACCACCAGATATTAGAAAAGGTATTAGTTGGTAATCTCAGATCTATCCGAAGCAAGGATGGATATATTAATCTGTTAAAGATGTTCTATGGCTATTTTGGCGGATTGGAAAAAAGTATTGAACAGCATGTCGACTCAAACCTGTTGCCGGATAATGATGAGCGCAGGAAGATTGCATTTATTGCCAACGATATTGAAGCTTTAGGCGGACTGGTGCCTGCGAAGGCTGAGGGCAATGATCTGCCACGTATTGAAAGCCATTTGGAAGCCTTAGGGGCACTATATGTAATTGAGGGTTCTACCTTAGGCGGAAAGATCATCAGCAAAATGATGGAACAGCAATTAGGCCTTAACGGTAACGGTTTAAGCTTTTTCTCGGGCTACGGCGACCGCACTGAGGAGATGTGGAACATTTTTAAAGAAAAAATGGACGCTCAGGCAGAAAACCCCGAACAGGAGGCCGTTGTAATAGCAGCAGCTAATGAAACCTTCTCAAAGTTTGGCGATTGGTTTGACAAGCAGCAGGCGGCCGCTTAGTCGTTCGCCTTTTTGTTGAAGGCTATGTAAAACGTGCTTCCTTCTCCAAGCTCGCTATCTGCCCAAATTTTGCCGCGGTGTTTTTCTACAATACGCTTTACTATAGCCAGACCAACACCTGTACCTTCAATATCGCCTACGTTATCCATACGGTTAAACAGCTCAAATATGCGCGGCAAATGCTTGATATCGATACCGAGGCCATTATCAGTAATAGCGTAAATTATTTCACGTTCGTTCTCCGTCGCATCAATAACAACCTTTTGTTTTTCTGATTTTTTGGAGTATTTGATAGCATTACTGATCACATTGGCAAACACCTGCGATATCATTACCGGGTCGCCGGTTATGGGTGGGGCATTTTTAATGGTCACCACAGACGGGGCTACCTCATAAACGGTTGCAAGCTCCCTTACGTGGTCTTCTATCATGCTTTTTGCATCTATTTCACTAAAAACCAGATCTGAACGACCTATACGCGAATAATCAAGCACTTCTGCTATCATATTATTCATCTTATCGGCACCTGCATTTATTCGCTCCAGGGCCCTTGTAGCTTGTGGTGTAAGGGTTTTATCGCGAAGCAGTATCTGCGCGTAACTTTTAACAGCCGTGAGCGGATTTTTAAGATCGTGCGATATGGTATAGCTAAAAGTATCCAGCTCTTCGTAAGCCTGTTTTAAGCGCTCGTTAAGCAAACGTATAGCGCCCGCCTTTTGGTTAAGCGCATAAGCCAGTTCGCTGCGTAAACGTATTACAGATTTAACCTCTTCATTACTCCACGGTACGGACGTAGCAGAAACCGTTTCAGACCATTCTTCAAATGAATTGCGTGGCGATAGGGTACGATTCCCGTTGGCGTCAACTTCAACCGGTTTATCCGGATTACCAGCCCATTTTATCGTTTTAAGTTGCTCAGGCTTAAACCATATCACATACTCGTCTAACTCTCGCGACAGCGTATAGACCATTACGCCTGATGCAACATCTTTAAATTCGTTTGCCGGCGGATAAACGCCCGGTAGTTTAGTGGTGTAAAACAACGAATCTATGATGTTTGCCTTTACCCAGCCTATCAATCCTTTAAGTTGCTCGTCATTAGGTGTTTGCCCTAATTTGATCAGGTTGCCTTCCAGCATTAGTACCGCACCGCTTGCATCTGTAGCATCAAGTAATGTAACGTTGTTAGCCGTTAAGGCAAATTCAATACTATCGTCCTTAAGCATCAAACGGCTTAGCTGGTCAACGGCGCTTTTGTAGCGCTCCGTTACCATCTGGTTCTCTTCATCCTGCCTAAATTCAAGGGCTGATGACAGTATCTGACCAATGAGCTTAGCTGATTCGCGCGAGCGGAAATCAATAAAACGAGGTGTATAGTTATGGCAGGCAATAAGCCCCCAAAGTTCTTGCTTGTAAAGTAAAGATATACTGAAGCTTGAGGCCACACCCATGTTTTTTAAATATTGGATATGGATGGGCGACACCGCCCTAAGCTGCGAGTTAGTAAGATCTAATGAAGCAGCGGTATTATCTGCCGAAGTAAGAATAGCGCTTGGCAATTCATTAACATCAACAATAATGCGGGTGAGGTTTTTTTTGTACAGCTCACGCGCTTGTTTAGGAATGTCAGATGCCGGGTAATGCAAGCCCAGCCATGATTCCAGGTCATCATTCTTTGATTCTGAAATTACTTCCCCATGCCCGTCATCTGCAAAACGGTAAACCATTACCCTGTCGTAACCGATCACGTTTCTTACCTGTGCCGCGCTGTTGTTAAGCAGGTTTTGCAGGTTTTTATCGGCCAGCATTTCGGAGATGGAACGCCCTATAGTGCGTTGTACATCAGTGCTGTTATCAGAGCGTGCCGGTTCAAATTCCAACAGGTAGTTGTCTCCACTTTCAGATATGATCAGGTGAAAAGCGTTGCCGCGTATGTCGGTATTGAAAGGGTTCGTTTGTTCAAAGCCGTTTGTTTTGCCAAAAGTTATCAGCTGAAGAATGAAGTCAGGCGGTTCATTCTTACCTATCAAAGGCTGTATAGATGCAATGTTCTGCCCTAATAAATTGGGCGGCAGATCCGGCAGGAAACTCTTAATATTTTCACTATGATAAGTGATCTCACCGCTACGGTCAATAGCGATCAAAAAACCATGAGATTGGATACTTCCCGGAATGTGTATAGGTTCTCTATCGCAGTTGGTTAGATCAATAGTCACAGGGCGGTTTGTTTTCTGAGTAAAATTTTAAACAAATATGAAAAAATTATTGACCGAAACAAGTAGTCTGCAATTTTTTTGACATATACGTATTTTACGCATTTGACGGATTTTTGTTTTAAATTAGGGAAGCGTAGACCCAGATCAACACCATAATAACAGCGTAATGATGCAGAAACCAGCGTCAACAGATGCATACATTAAAAGCTTTGGAGAAGATATCCAGCAACTTTTGAACACGATGCGAGAAACCATTAAGCAGGCTGCCCCTCAAGCGCAGGAAACTATAAGTTATGGTATGCCGGCTTACAAACAGCATAGCGTGCTGGTTTATTTTGCTGCGCAAAGCAAGCATATTGGCTTTTATCCCGGCGCTAAAGCCATAGAGGTATTCGCTGCTGATTTAGATAGTTTTGATACATCTAAAGGAACTATCCGTTTTCCGTTTGATAAGCCATTGCCTTTGGATCTGGTCGCCCGCATTACACAATTCCGCATCAAAGAAGATCATGAACTTTTTGAAGCGAAGCAGGCTAAAAAGAAGGCGAAGAAGAATAGCGATTAAAGCCACTTGATCACCATTGTTTCTTCTGCTTCTATACTGATGTGATTACCGCCTGCCTTACCGCCGCAATTAGCAAACAAGACCATGGGCTGCAAGCTTGGTTTGTTATTTAACAGTGCAAACTCGCACCTATTTTCGCTTTTGTTGACGATGATAGTTACGTATTCTTTGCCATTGTTAAGTACTTTCATCATTACACCGGGCTGCGGCTCGTTGAACATAAATGGCAGGTTAAGCGCCTTTATATCAAGTGCATGTTTCAAAAACTGATTTAACTGGTTGTAATCTTCATAAACGCGGCAGCCCAAGCCGGTGAGGGTTGGCAGCCACCATGCTGAGCCTTGCCCCTTTTGGTTAACGGTAGCGTAAACTTCGCCATCACTTTCAGCCAGTGGTGTTGCTGTTGTTGGTTTTAACTGCCCCACCCATTGCAAGGCAGGCAGAAAAGCATCAGCCATTGTAAATTCTTCTATGTTATCAATAGCTTTATACTCCAATACGTCAGCCCCAAAAACTTCTCGCAAAGGGAAACCAAGTCGCATGGTTGCTACGGCATTTTCATCATAATAGCCGGTTAGGCCATCGGCAATTAGTTTGCCGCCTTTGGTTACAAAAGCTGTAAGCAGCGGCCAGTATTTTGATGGGATGGATATCTGATGCGCCAGTATTATCGCTGTGCCTTTATAGCTATCCCTATTAAAGTCGAACTCGCTTATCTCCTTAAAGTTAGTTTGAATGCCAGCTTCACTCAACGCCTCAAAATAAGCGATAGCCGATTTCATAACGCCGCCTTCATCCCGCCCTTCATAGCTTTTGCCGCCCATTTGTAAGGTTTTCTCTATCCAAAGCGATTCGCGGGTGTAAAGGATATTCACGCCGGATTCAACTTCTTTGGCATTATCAAAAAAGCCGCGACTGCTTTCCACCACTTTTATCACCTCTTGCGCGGCTATAAACCTGTCTGATGGTTCATTGTGATAGTTGAGCATAGCCCATTCACCAGCCTCTATGCCTGATGAGCGTGGGTTTAGGCACCAGAATATAGCCCCACGGCTTTCTGCACCAATGGCCGTCCATAACCACTGGGCTATCTCAAATTTGGTTGGGCACAGCGCCAGGAAACCACTGTATGTATTGTTACCTCCCTGCAGTTCCGTCATAAACCAGGGTATTTCCCCCGCCCCTGACCGGATGATCTCGCAATTGGCGTTTACCGCCAATGCGTACTTTTGCCGGTTAAAGTAGCCAAAGTGCCAGCTTGCATGCGCCGAGCCGCCAAGACTGGTAAGGAAATCCCTCCAGGCCGGGAAATCATATTCGGCTACGTTTTTAAAGATGGCGTGATTGTTTACATGGATCACACTACCGGGATGGTGCTTGTGTATCTCATCGGTAAGCCATTGCAAAAACCAGGTATTGTAGTAAAGGTGAAAACGCTCGTTGGCAAAATCAAACCGGTCATATCCGCCGCTGTTGTACTCGTTTTGCTGTTGTGCTTCGCGCCACTCTTTGTATTTATCGGTGGCAAATTCTTCTTGAGGAAAAGAGCCCACCCCTGGCTCATTCACCGGCACCCAGCCATAACATGATGAGAAATGTTTAAAGTGACCCACCACATGTTCTATATATTTAGAGATGGATATAAGGTGCTCTGCATCTTTCGGAAATTTTAATCCGCCCAGGTCAGTAAAGGCGGTACGCGGGAACAGGTTACCATAAACCTTTACGCCATATTTATCTGCAGCTTTATAAGCCTCGTCAAACAAGGTGTAATCCCATGTGCCATCGGGTTGGTGCATGTAATTTTCAAACAGGCGTATGCGCGTTACCAGCATACCGGCATCGCTCAATCTGCGAAACCAAAGGTCTATCTCCTCAGGCTTTTGGCCGGGCTCAATAAAAACTTCGGCACCAAATAGTATAGGAGTGGCTTCTTGTTTGGTTGTATGGCTCATTACGTACAAGCGGGATTAACACGCTTATAAATTAACCTGCCATATCGCTAATGGTTTGCAAAAGCAGCCTTTAGGTGTGGATATAGCTGTGCAATTGCTCTATCGTTTCTTTTTGCGAGTGGATAGTCTCATACACCACATCATTGATGGATACAATACCGCAAAGGTTTTGCTCGCGATCAAACACCGGCAGGTAACGGATGTTGCGTTCGCTCATGATGAGCATGCAATCGTCAATAGAAGAATCCGGCGTAATGTGCGGCAGGCCATTGCTCATGATCTCGCCTGCTGTGGTATCATCAGAGTGTTTACCCATTAATATGATCTTACGGGCATAATCACGTTCGGTAACCAGGCCGGCATACCCGCCATTCTCTGTTACCACTACCGAGCCGATGTTTTTATCGGCCATTAGCTTTAAAACGTCCAATACGGTGGTGGCTGCGGCAACTGCGATAACATTGCTTCCCTTGCGGGCAAGGATGTGCTTAACTTTTTTCATATAACCTAGGTTGTTGGAACCTTAAGTTACAAATAACTTGTAGAAAAACAAGCAGTTAGGTAGAAATTATTATCCGATGGCGATCACCTTATCTTTAAGCACGCCAAATATCCTGTCTGCTTTATGGCTTATTATGGCCACCCGGCCGGTAAACTTGCCGAAAGATGGTAATATGGCCTGGTTTTTACCAAAGGCGAAGCAAGGCAGTGTAACGCTTTGCCTGCCGCGGCCAACCAGGTTTACCCCGGGATGGATATGGCCGCAAAGCACATAACCGCCCGGCGCCTGTTGCGTTGCATCTGCAAGCGGATGATGCAGCATTAGAAAAGGCCCTATCTGCAATTGTTTATGAAGGATGATTCCCAAATCAGTGTAATGCTTATCGCTTATGATATCGTGGTTGCCTTTTATCAGGATGATCTCCACCTTAGGGAACTGGCTGCGCCAAAGTACAAACCAATCCCAGTCGTTATTCATATCGCTATGGAATAGATCGCCAAGGAAGTAGATCTTTTCGGGTTGAAATTCATAGATCAGATCAGATAGTGCGGCCAGGTCGTCCTGCTCCATATTGCGGGGGATGGCAATACCAGCCTTGCGGAAGTGCCCCACCTTTCCGAAATGTACATCAGCCGCAATCAAGGCATTTTCCTGTTTCCAGTAAATAGCTTTTTGTGGCAGCAATAAAAGATCCTGATCTAAAAATTGGAAAGGAGTACCCGCACTTATCGTCATATCAAAGGCAAAGATAAGGGTTTTGGATGAAGAAGCCTCTCCCCGGCCCTCTCCGAAGGAGAGGGTGCCAAAAGGAATATCTTTAAGCCCTCCCTTTCGGGGAGGGTTTGGGTGGGGCTTTTTTGTAATATTGCTTTATGGAAATCAAGCACGCGCAGCATCTTGTAGATAACTGGATCAAAACAACAGGAATACGTTATTTTAATGAATTGACCAACACGGCCATTTTAATGGAAGAGATTGGCGAGGTGGCGCGTATTATCGCCCGGCAGTATGGCGAGCAATCGTTTAAAAAGTCGGATACGGATGTTAACCTTGCCGATGAAATGGCCGATGTGCTTTTTGTGCTGATATGCCTGGCAAACCAAACAGGTATCGACCTTACTGATGCGCTGGAGAAAAACATGGAGAAGAAAAGTATCCGTGATGCTGAACGCCACAAGAACAATGATAAGTTAAAATGATTTATTCGGAATATAGCTGTCACAATATGAGGTTTTGATTTGGGCTCAAGTTTATTTTTTTATATCACAAAACATCTATAACTTACAATAAACCAAATGTATAACCTATGAAATTGCTTGTCACAATCAGCCTTTGCTTAGCAACAGCATTCTCCTACGCGCAGGAAAAGGGCGTAAATTTTCAAAATAACCTTACCTGGGCACAGGTAAAGGAAAGAGCCAGAAAGGAAAACAAATACATATTTATAGACTGTTACACCACCTCCTGCATTCCCTGTAAAGTAATGGCAAAAGAGGTGTTGCCCAAGCCGGAAGTTGCTTCTTTTCTAAATGATAAGTTTATAAGCGTTGCCCTGCAGTTTGATCAAACAAAGACAGACGATGGCATTACCAAACGGTGGTATAAGGATGTAAAACAAATTGGCAAGGATGCTGAAGTAGCCGCATATCCAACTTATCTTATTTATAGCCCTGACGGGCAACTCATAAATAGCATAGTCGGAGGCTCGCCGGATGCAAAAAGCTTTTTAACCAAATTGCAAAACGGATTAGATCCTAAAAATCAACTGGTCAATTTAAGGAAACGCTATGCTGAGGGTAACCGTAACCCTGATTTTTTTGCATACGTTCGGCTTAGCTTTGCTACAAAGCTGGGATGGCCAGGCGCCTGAGGTTCTAAATCAATACTTGTCTACTCAAAAAGATCTTCTCACTAAAGAGAATGCAGAATTCATCATGTTTGCTACTAAAGCATCTGCCGATCCTGGCTTTAAAATATTAGTGGATAATGGAGAAGCATTTGACCAACTCGTTAACAATCCGGGATTGAGCGGGATGATGTTCGGAAGAATAGTTTTTGATGAGATTGTATTGCCAATGGAACGGATCAACGGTAAAAAAGTTGAAAGAGGGGGAATGATCACCTACACCGGCGAGGTAAATAAAAACATCAACTGGAACGATGTATACACAAAACTCAAAAACGCTTATCCATCATGTGCTGACGAATTGCTGTTAAAGGCCAAGCTACAGTATTATCGTGATCTGAGCAACTGGACAAATTACACCGCATAGGCTGCAACGTACAACAAACAATACGCAAACAACCATTATCAAATAATGACTTATGCTAACGATGTAATGCTTTTTGCCAACGATAAAGCATGCTATTCGGAAGCTATACAGTGGGCGAAACCCTTTGCAACAGGCAATGACGCAAGTAACAACTGGTACATTGATGTTTATGCAAGGTTACTTTATAAGCTCGGCGAAAAATCACAAGCCCTGGCGGTTGTAAATGACGGTGTTGCCAAACTTGGCGATAAAGCTTATGGGTTAAAAGATACCCAAGAAAAAATGCAAAAAGGAGATCTGTAAACTATTTTCAGGACGGGTCAGTGTTCACGGCGTTCACAAGCGTTCATGGCGTGAACGTGAACACTTAGTGTAATTCGCCCAGTTTCATTAACGCATAAAACAGCCCGGTGCAATGTAATGCCTGGGCTATTTTATTATCGGCCAGTAGTTGTTTCACTTCCGCAATGGTGTACTCTTCAACCACAATGTGCTCGTGCTCATCCAGGTCCTGCTCCTGTACCTTTATGCCGCCCTTTGCCAGGTAGCAAAAAGTTTTGTTGTTAGCTGTTGATGGATTTGCATAAACGGTGTTCAATAACTCGATGTCATCAAAGCGGTAGCCTGTTTCTTCAAGCAACTCGCGGCGCATAGCCTCCAAGGGTTCTTCACCTTCGTCTATCACGCCACCGGGTATCTCCAATGATACTATGTTTGCCGCATGGCGGTACTGGCGGACCATCAAAACTTTTCCCTCATTTGTTATAGCTACTGCGTTTACCCAGTTAGGATATTCCAACACATAGTAGTCTTCTACAACGCGGCCATCAGGCATTTCGCATCTATCAGTACGTAGTGTAGCCCATGGGCCTTTGTGTATATAGGTGGAAGAGCAGGTTTTCCAGGTAAGTTCAGTCATGGTGCAAATATAGGTTGCCAAACAAAAATAGACGCATGATATGCGTCTATTAAATGTATTTACAGTAAGGCTTTCGCCTTTCTCTTTATCTCAAAAACTACCAGCTGCCGCTGCTACCGCCGCCGCCGCCGCTTCCGCCGCCAAACCCACCAAAGCTGCCGCCGCCACTATCACCGCCGCCCCAGCCGCCACCGCCACCGGAGAAGCCGCCCCAGTCGCTGCCGCTGCTACGGCCGCTGTTGCCGAGCATATTGCCTGCCAGGAACCACCAGAAAGGATCGGCACCACCGCGGCCACCTATGATGCGCCTTCCGCCGCCACCGCCGCCGCCGCGGCTGCGGAAGATGATGATAAGGACAACCACCACAATGATGATGATAGCCAAAACTGAGCCGCCGCCATCTTTACCGCCGGGCTTTTTGTCTGATTTATATTCGCCCCGCATGGCTTTGATGATATCATCTGTAGCTGCGTTAAGCCCACCGTAATAGTCATTCTCCCTAAAACGTGGCTTCATATCATTTTGGATAATCTCCTGTGTGGTAATATCCGGAAGCGAGCCTTCGGCGCCGTAACCGGTTGCGATAGCCATCTTACGGTCCTTCAAAGCTACCAGAACCAACACGCCGTTGTTTTTTTCTTTGGAACCGATACCCCACTTGCGCAAAAGATCAGTAGCATACTGATTAATATCGTATTCACCGGTCGACTGCATCATAACAACCGCTATCTGGGTAGAAGTAGAATCGTTGTAAGCGACCAGTTTACGCTCGAGCGTTTGCTTATCGCTCTCCGATAGAGTATTGGTGTAATCTGTGATCAGTGTATTGGAACGCTGCGGTATATCCTGTGCGAACGTTATTGCTACTAAAAGCAGCAATCCAACGGATAGAAAAAGTTTTTTTAGCATCGATATGATCTTAGTTGCCATCCATGAAGGCAATGTCATCAGATAGTTCATTTTTGTCGCCGGCCTGGTGTGGGAAGTATTGCTTAAGTTGTTCGCCCGCCTTGGTAACGCCGGTAATAATTCCCTCAACCAGGTTACCAAATTTAAACTGGCTCAGCATTTCTTCTTTAGTAGTATCCCAAAAATCGACAGGGACAACCTTGTTGATCCCGGCATCTCCGATAATGGCGAATTTACGGTCTACCGTGGCAACGTATATCAATACACCGTTTCGTAGTCGCGTTTTTTGCATCTCCAGTTGGGCAAAGTATTTGGCGGCGCGGTCAAGCACCTCATCACTGCAGGTTTTCTCTATGCAAACGCGTATCTCGCCCGAGGTTTGCCGCTCGGCATTGGCTACAGCTTTTTGTATGCGCTGCTGTTCATCATCAGTAAATACGGCCATGGGGTAAATGAGTGAATTGTGAGGGACTGAATGAGTGAATATAAGAGATCGAATGAGTAAATTCAATTCTATCACTCACCCATTCGATCCTTAAACCATTAATTAGAACTGTACCTTAGGCGCTTTATCTGAACCTGCCTCGGCCTGGAAATACCCTTTTGCAGGGAAACCAAATATACCTGCCATTATGTTGGTAGGGAACGCACGTACTTTGCTGTTGTATGCTTGCACAGCATCATTAAAATCCCGGCGGGCAACAGAGATACGGTTTTCCGTTCCTTCTAATTGTACCTGTAAATTCCTGAAAGCCTCGTTAGCTTTTAAGTTGGGATAGTTTTCTGAAGCTACTAATAAACGGCCTAAAGCGGTACTTAATTGGCCTTGTGCTTGTTGATATTGCTGTATAGCTTCAGGAGTAAGCTTTGTTGGGTCTACTTGTATTGAGGTTGCTTTTGCGCGCGCCTCAGTTACAGCTGTAATAGTACTTTTCTCAAAATTAGCTTCACCTTTTACAGTTGATACCAGGTTAGGGATAAGGTCGCTGCGGCGTTGATATTGTGTTTCTACCTGCCCCCATTTGCCTTTAACTTCCTCGTCGCTTTTTACCATGCCGTTGTAGCTGCAACCGCCTATCATGGCAATTACTACCAAAATTACGATGGCAATGATCCAGTTTTTCATGTTGTGTGTGTTTTAGTTTTGGGTATTATGTGTTTTTCAATTTAGATACAAATCGCATACCGATGTTACATTCTGTAACATTTACGCCATAATGGCAATAATTGGCTGTTTAAATTTAATTAAATATCAATTACCAACCTATCGATTTTATATTTGCTCTTTCTATTGAACTGTTTTAACGACATACCAAACAATAAATGAGAAAATTATTTGGCGCTCTGCTACTTTGCTGGGGCATGCAGGCCTCTGCCCAAAAAGCACACGAAAACCTGGTACAATATGTAAAGCCTATTATCGGCACCCAACGCATGGGCCATACCTATCCCGGTGCTACAGTACCTTTCGGGATGGTGCAACTAAGCCCTGAGACAGATACTGCAAGTTATGACCTTAACGGCAAGTACAACCCCAAGGTTTACGAATATTGCGCAGGATATCAGTATGAAGATAAAACCATTGTAGGCTTTAGTCATACACATTTTAGCGGTACAGGCCACTCTGATCTTGGCGATTTCCTGATCATGCCTACAACAGGTGAGCTAAAACTAAATCCCGGCCTGGCCGATAAACCGGGCAGTGGTTACCGTTCGGCTTTTTCACATGCCAACGAGGTTAGTGCAGCTAACTACTACAAAGTAAAGTTGGATGCATCAAATATCACGGCTGAAATGACCACCAGCACGCGCGTAGGCTTTCATCAATATACTTTCCCTAAATCTGACAAAGCGCATATCATACTTGATCTGATGGCGGGTATCTACAACTATCCCGGCAAAAACGTATGGACTTACGTCAGACTGATAAATGATAGCACCGTAATTGGTTACCGGTCAACAAATGGCTGGGCGCGTACACGCAACCTGTACTTTGCCATGAAGTTCTCTAAACCGTTCATCCAGCATGGTTTTAAAAAATATGACCAGCGCGAAGTTTATGGTGGTTTCTGGGGCAAGTTCAATCAAAGCAAAAACTTCCCGGAGATAGCCGGCAAGCAGATCCGTGCCTACTTCGATTTTAAAACCGAAGAAGGTGAGAAGATCAAAATCAAATTTGCCTTATCACCGGTTAGCATGGACGGTGCGTTGGCTAACATGCAGGCTGAGATACCCGGTTGGGATTTTGATAAAGTAAAAAACGACGGACAGGCACAGTGGGAGAAAGAACTGGAGAAGATAACCATTACCGGTAATACAGAGAAGAAGCAAAACTTCTACACTTCTATGTACCATACCATGATCAACCCCACCGTTTACATGGATGTGGATGGCCAGTATAAAGGGCTCGATCAAAATGTGCACAAAGCTGACGGCTTTACCAACTATACCACATTCTCTTTGTGGGATACCTACCGCGCTTTACACCCGCTGTTTAACATTATACAGCCACAACGCAATGCGGATATGGTAAGATCTATGCTGGTGCATTTTGACCAAAGTCCGGAAGGCATGCTTCCGGTTTGGAGCAACTCTGCTAACGAAAACTGGTGTATGAGCGGTTATCACAGTGTAGCTGTTTTGGCAGATGCTGTGGTAAAGGGTAATGCTCCGTTTGATGCCAACAAAGCTTTAGAGGCTTGCGTAGCCACCGCTCGCAAACGCAGTTACGAAGGCATTGGTGAATATATAGATAAAGGTTATGTACCCGATGAAAGAAGCGGCACATCGGTATCAAACACGCTGGAGTATGCTTATGATGATTGGGCTATCGCGCAAATGGCCAAAAAATTAGGCAAGACCGATATTTATAATGAGTTCATCAAACGTTCTGAAAACTACAAGAATGTTTACGACCCAACCGTTGGTTTCATGCGTCCTAAAAAGGCTGATGGTACCTTCCGGGCTAAGTTTGACCCGTTGAGTACCATAAACGAGGGTTTCATAGAGGGTAACTCATGGAACTACACCTTATTTGCTCCGCAAGATCCGAAGGGGTTGATCAAACTGATGGGTGGCAACCAACGCTTTGTGCGCTACCTGGATTCGTTATTTACCATGAACCTGCCGGATAAATACTTTGCAGAAACAGAAGACATTACCCGCGACGGTATCATCGGTAACTATGTGCATGGCAACGAACCATCACACCATGTTGCATACTTCTATAACTGGACGGATAAACCATGGAAAACCCAGGAGCGTATCCGAATGATATTACCACGCATGTACAAACCAACTCCGGATGGTTTGGGTGGTAACGATGATACCGGCCAAATGAGCGCATGGTACATTTTCAGCTCTATCGGTTTCTACCCAATGGCACCGGGTTCTGTTGATTATGCTATCGGCAGCCCATCGGTAAACAGCGCAGTGGTACAGGTTGGCAACGGCAAAACCTTCAACATCACGGTTAAAAACCAGGGTGATAAAAATGTTTACGTGCAAAAGATAACCCTCAACGGTAAACCGCTTAACGGCCTAAACATTACCCACGACCAGATAATGGCCGGCGGCGACATGGTGTTTTACATGAGCAGTAAGCACAAGTAAGAGATGAGTGGTTGGCGGTTACGTGTTCGATGAAGATCGATGAATATCGAACACTGAATTTTGATTGAAGAATATCAAAACGATAACATGAAAGGTGGGCGGCGAAAGTTGCTCACCTTTTTTGATTTATTGACCTTTTGACAGCTATGGCATATTCAAGATCAATAAATTATTTGCCGATGTGAGGCGTAGGTCGGTCGTACTTTTTAATCCCTCTCCTTTGGAGCGGGCTGAATGAAGCATTACCCTGCCAAACAGTGACGTTCTCTAAGGGATAATTTCATTAGTTTTTCTTTAAGAATAGTGCGTGCACGGTAAAGCGTGGTGCGTGATAAAAGCTCTGTCATGCCCAGTTTGCTGCCAATCTCCTGGTGAGAGTAACCTTCAATGGCGTATAGGTTAAATACAGAACGATAAGTATCCGGCAGCTCCTGTACCATGTTCATCAGCTCGTTGGTCTCCAGGTTATTGCCATTATCGCTAACACTAACAGGTATGTTTTGCTCTGAAAAATCATCAACCAGCATTACGCTTTTGGCTTTACGATAACGAGAGATTGCACTATGCACCATGATGCGGCGGATCCACCCTTCTAAGCTACCTTCGCCACGGTAATTACCCATGTTTTTAAACATCTTGATAAAGCCTTCTTGTAAGATATCCTGCGCTTCGTCTTTATCCTGGGCATAACGCATACAAACGGCAAGCATTCGGGGTGCTAATAACTTGTAAAGCATTTCTTGTTGCTTACGATCGTTGCTTAAGCATCCTTCCCAAAGTGTTTGTAAGCGGTTGTCAACTGAAGTTGTCATGGTGGTAATGTTTATTGATACCACATATGCCAAAACTCAACCGATTTTACAATTAACTGACAATCAAATATTTATAAATTAAATCGATTATAAAACCGTTCGTTATCGAACAGTTGTCGTACGGTTGTAGCACTCAAATGCGAGTTAATGATTTTATAAAAGGCACCCTAATTCAACAATCAGGCATATCTCGCGAAATAGCCTAATAGCGAATAACTAACTTATTACTAAAACAAAAAGGGATTATGATCCGGCTTATCCCAATATCTCCTTAATATCATCTGCCGAAAGCGATTTGATAAAGCTTTCCTCGGTGGTGATCAACGAGCGCGCCACGCTGAGTTTGCGTTGTTGCAGGGCAAGAATCTTTTCTTCCACGGTATCTTTGGTGATAAATTTATAGATAAATACGTTTTTGGTTTGGCCTATGCGGTGTGTACGGTCAATAGCTTGCTGCTCCACGGCGGGGTTCCACCATGGATCCAGGATAAACACGTAGTCGGCTTCTGTAAGGTTGAGGCCCACCCCACCAGCTTTGATAGAGATGAGAAAGATCTGCGTTTTCTTATCCTGCTGAAATTTTTGCACAACATCGCCGCGGTTTTGCGTGCCCCCATCAAGGTACACATATGGTATACCCTCACGCTCAAAATACTCGCGGTAAATGGTTAACTGTTTTACAAACTGGGAGAATATAAGCACCTTATGCCCACCATCCAGCACATTGGCAAGGGTGTGGGTTACGTTCTCAAACTTACCGCTGTCGCCTTCATATTCCGCATCTATCATGGAGGGGTGGTTGGCTATCTGCCGAAGTTTGATCAGTCCCTGCAATACCTGTATCTGCGTTTTTGCAAAAGTACCATCCTCAAGGCTGCGCAATAATTCGTTACGGTACTCTGATTTTACTTTGTCGTATACACTGGCCTGCTCTTCACTCATCTGGCAATAGAACAGGTTCTCGGTTTTCGGCGGCAGTTCGGTAGCTACCTGCTCTTTTGTACGGCGAAGTACAAATGGTTTGATGATAGCCTGCAACTTGCGGGCTTTCTCCTCGTCCTTCTTTTTTTCTATCGGCGTTACAAATTCGTTCTGGAAAAACTGTTGAGAGCCCAACAAACCGGGATTAATGAATGACATCTGTGTCCAAAGGTCGTTCACCGTGTTCTCTACCGGTGTCCCGCTCAGTATCAGCTTAAAGCGCGATTTTAACTGCCTAACCGCCTGGAAAGATTTTGACGAGGCATTTTTGATATTCTGGCTTTCATCCAATATCACATACTCAAAAAAGTAGGCCTTAAACATTTCAATGTCTATCCGGCTAATACCGTAGGTAGTTATCACCAGATCGTAATTGGCAAACACCTCTGCCGATTTATATCTGAAAGCGCCCGTGTGCACCATGATACGCAGCTGTGGTGCAAACTTCTTAGCTTCGTTAAGCCAATTGTAAATAAGCGAAGTAGGCATTATAATAAGCGATGTACTTTTTCCACCTTCCGCCTCGGTATCTTCTTTATGTTTTTGCAGCAGCGCAAGGGTCTGTATGGTTTTACCCAAACCCATATCATCGGCCAGGCATCCGCCAAAATGAAAATTCTTTAAAAAATGGAACCAGTTATACCCCGCTTTTTGGTAAGGGCGCAGGCTGCCGGCAAAGTTTACCGGCATTGGTACGTCTTCGGTCTCTTCAAAATCAGTAAGCTTTTGAAGCTTGCGGTTCATGGCCACTTCCGCCATTTCGCCACCCGAAATATCATTGATCAACCCCAAGTGGTGGCGTCGCAGTTTTAATTCTTCACCCCCCTCGCTAAAATGCAGCAAATTACCAAACTGCGCAAACCAACTCTCGGGGATCACGGCTATCTCGCCACTTGGCAACAAAAATTCTTTTTTGCGATTAAGGATATGATTTTTTAATTGAATGAACGGAATGCGATACGGCCCAAAAAACACTACGGCATTAATATCAAACCAATCGTTATTTTCGCTTACCTCCAGGTCAATTTTAGTATTACCAAAAACGTAACGCTTTTGACCATCGGGCTGCTCTATTTCAAAACCCTTCTCAATTAGTTCATCATGGTGTTGGTTGAGCCATTCAAAGATCGGGAAAGACCGATCAGACTCCTCGTCGTTTGAAGCCACCTCCAGGTTCTGGAATAACGAAGAGGTTGTTTGCAGACCCATGTTCTCCAGCAGTTGTAACTTACCTTTCTCCCATGTTACTGAGCGTTTGATCCGATGAAAAAGATAGTCATCGCCGGTCTTTTCCATTCTTACGGACACATGCCTGCCATCCCCATAAGGGAAAATATAGCCTGCATATTTAAAGTACAACTGCAATTGCGAGGTACCACCTTCTACATAAATAGGCTTTACACAAGCAATAGCATCGTATTTTTCGGTATTGATAGTAAAACCTTCCGCATAAACATTGTGCTTTTCAATCAGCGGCGCAACAAATTTTTCGAAGTAGGAATGTTCTGATGATTTTGGGATGGAGATGTATCGTTTATTTAAAAACGGCTGTAACTTTTTCCCTTCAATATCCTTGTCGAAGTAATAAAGGGTATCATCCAGCAGCATCCATGCCGGGTGGTTACAGATGATCTCGGCATCCTTAAACATAAATTCGATGCGCATGCCCTGGTACTTTATGGTTGGGAAGTAGCGTATCTCATCATCGCTGCGCCTAAAATGGAACAGCACCGAAGCAGGTTCGGCAGCTATATGCAGCTTGCGCCCGGCAGGATAGCCTTCTTTACTCATCAGGTAGATCTCCTTATTCCCTAACAAGCTTAGCGCCTCTACGATCTTCTTCTCTATTTTGGGCCGAATGATATCAAAAAGCTGATCGTTGAATATTTTTCCGAAGAACTCAAACGGGCGTATTGGCTTTTTATGGAATCTTTTAATGATGTTGCCTTGCTCAATATCCTCCAGTATTTTTATCAGCTTGCGGTCGGTATCGTCAATGCATGAAGCAAATTCTTCGGCGGTATTTGAGAAAAGGCGTTGATGCGTAAACGAAAACTCGCCGTTTGGGTTTAGCTGCACCACATGCGGCTCGATCACATAAGAAAGGTAATCGTGCCGGGCAATGGCATAAATAATCTGGCAGGGCTTTGTGCTGTCTACGCGTAGCATTCAGTTTTTCCGGTAAAAAATTAATGGAAGCTACGACAAGAAAAAATTCAAACGTAAATTAAAAAATCTGCACTCAAAAATTTTTAAGCGAAAAATTGTTAACAACGTTTCGATGGTATAATCAATGCCTTGTTAGGAATGGCAGTAACTCATAATCGTTTAGCGGATGTACGCGTTGGGTTCATCACCATATAACATAATAGCTGTCGTGCTGAACGTGTGTGAAGCATCTATTATTGAAAAGAACAGCTACACAATCAGATTTTCCCTATCGCTCAGAATGACAGGTTTATTTAAGCTACAACGCCGCCAGCGTTTTTATGTCCTTTACCTCTAACACATGTTTATAATACCCGCGGATGGCAGCATTGATCATGGCTTTGCTTACATCTTTCATAGTAAGTACTGCGCTTGGGAAAAGAAATTTGAGTAACGGGTATAGCGAAGAAATGATCTTGTAGTAACCTTTCACATTTTTCTGCCCGTCTGTAGGTTTCATAAAGCCCGGGCGAAAGGTATAAACACTTTTAAATGGGAGCTTAAGCAGGGCGTTCTCCGTTTTGCCTTTTACACGGGCCCACATCATGCGGCCTTTCTCCGTACTATCGGTATGTGCGCCTGATACGAAATTGAACACCATGTCGGGATTTTCGCTAAGCAGGGCTTCAGCAAAGTTCATGGTGATATCGTAAGTGATGTGGCTATACTGCTGCTCGTTCAGTCCGTTGGAACTAATTCCGGCACAGAACAGGCAGGTGTTGTAACCTTTCAGGATATCTTCCACTTCGTGGAGATCCATAAAATCAGGCACTATCAGTTCCTGCAGTTTGGGATGCTGCAGATCAAAGTGCTTACGGTTCACCATCAAAACCTTTTCTACTGATGGATGGGCAAGGCACTCTAACAAAACCCCTTCACCCACAAGCCCGGTGGCTCCTGTTAGTATCACGCTTAATTTTACTGTATCTGGCATATACCAGCAAGACGACCGGGAAACAAAAAGATTTTAAAGAAAATTAAATTTCTATCTCTCCCTCAAAAACCAACTTGGCGGGACCCTCTAAAAATATATTGCTGAATCGCTCGCCGTCGTGATCGAAGCGTATATTAATGTTTCCGCCCAACACTCTTATAGGTGTGTTGATAGTACCAAATCGACCATTCTTTTTGGCCATTGCCAGCGCAACAGCGGTTACGCCGGTTCCGCAGGCGTAGGTTTCGTTTTCTACGCCCCGCTCAAATGTGCGCACGAAAAAGCCATCACCTTCAGGCTCAACAAAATTTACGTTGATGCCGTCTTGTTTGTACGTGGTATTATTGCGGATAGCACGCCCTTCGTTGTAAACATCCTTAACAGCAAGATCTGCAGCTGTTTTTACATAATGCGGTGAGCCGGTATTCAATACAAATGCTTCTCCGTCTTTATTTATCTCGTCAACATCTATCATTTGCAGGCTGACCCATTCGCCGTTATCTGAAATTTTGGCATGATGCACCCCATCCGTAGCAAGAAATTTTGTCGTGTCTGTAATAACACCCAAATGCTTCGCAAAAGCTACAATGCAACGGCCACCGTTACCACACATACTACCCTCGTTTCCATCGGCATTATAGTAAACCATTTTAAAGTCGAAGCCAGGCTCGTTCTCCAGTAGCATCAACCCATCACCACCAATACCGAAACGCCTGTCGCACAGTAATGCAACTTGCTCTTTATCAATATTTTGCACACCATTATCACGATTGTCGATCAGCACAAAATCATTGCCTGCACCCTGGTATTTAAAAAAATTTAATTTCACTGTTAAGCTTAAATGATAGATATTGATTTGAAAAATTAACCACAAACAAATATAGCAGAGAGTTTATGTGTATTTAACAATATTTAACATTATTACACATACCTTATTGTTCATAAATTCGTCTATATGGTATTAAATTTGAACCTGTAAGGTCACAGAACGTAGTATTTAAGAAAGTGAATAATAATATGAGAAAGTTTGGTTTAACATTATTAACTGCCTTTGCAGGCGGGGCTCTTGCTTTGGGGGCGTATAAGTTTGTTGAGAATAAGTACGACCAAAACATGAGTATTGAGGATAAGCAAAAAGTTTATTTTGCGAGCAATCCTGAAAAAAGTACGATGGTATCATCTGCAGGCCTGCCTGATTTTACACAGGCGGCTTCTGAAGCTACGCCGGCAGTTGTGTACATCCGTACCACATACGCAAGCAAATCATCTGATGGTGGCAGCGGTGATCCTTTTGAGCAAATGTTTGGGCAAATGTTTGGCGGCGGCCGTATGCGCCCGCAAGGCCCGCAAATGGCATCTGGTTCCGGTGTGATCATCTCGCCTGATGGTTACATTGTTACCAACAACCATGTGGTGGCTAAAGCTGAGAAAATACAGATCGTAACTAACGATCACCGAAGCTTTGAGGCCAAAGTAATTGGTACCGACCCTAATACCGACCTTGCCTTAATTAAAATTAACGCCACTAACATGCCTATTGTAAAACTGGGCAACTCTGATGCAGTTAAAGTTGGCGAATGGGTGTTGGCTGTTGGTAATCCATTCAAATTAACCTCAACCGTTACAGCCGGTATTGTGAGCGCTAAAGGCCGCAGTATTGGTATTATTGGCCGCGAGGATGATGAAGACAGTCCGTATCCGGTACGCCAGCAAGAAACGCCTACGCTAAAAAAAGGCATTGAGTCGTTCATTCAAACTGATGCTGCCATTAATCCTGGCAACAGCGGTGGTGCGTTGGTAAACACAAATGGCGAACTCATCGGTATAAATGCCGCTATTGCATCACATACCGGTTCATACGAGGGTTATGGTTTTGCTATCCCTATTAACCTGGCTAAAAAGGTGTTGAATGATATTAAAAAATACGGTTCAGTTAAACGTGGTTACGTAGGTATTGGCTTCGCTGATCTGAGCGATCCGGATGCTGCGAAACAAGTTAACAGCGATAAAACAAACGGTTTATATGTTAACAGCTTGGTAGCCGGTGGTGGTGCAGAGCAAGCCGGTATTAAACAGGGTGATATTATCACCAAGGTTGAAGGTAATACTGTTTACGAATCATCAGACCTGCAAGAGCGTGTTGCACGCTTACAGCCTGGCGATAAAATCAACCTTACTGTGTTACGCAACGGTGCCGAGAAAAACTTTACTGTAACGCTTAAAGCAGATGCGCCTGCAAACAAAACTGCTGCAGTATCTAAATCAGCTGCAGAATTGTTCAACAAACTGGGCGCAAGCTTCCAACCGTTGAATGCTCAGCAAAAAGCTAAGTTTCGTGTTAATTCTGGTGTGTTAGTTACCCAAGTGCGCCGTGGTGGTATGTTTGATGATACCGAGATCCCTGTGGGTTCTATCATCACATCAATTAACAGGCAGCCGATCAATAGCATAGATGATATTGACAAGGCGATCACCAACCTTAAAAACGACAGATTGGTGATCAGCGGTTACTATCCAGATGGCGGTAGCTTTAATAACATGTTCCAGGTTCAATAATCCGCATAATTTTGAAATACCAAAGCCCGACCTGCAAAGTCGGGCTTTGGTATTTTATGGAACGGTAGTTGCATTAAGTGTTTAACTAAAACATACAACTATGGCAGCAAAAGGTAAAAAAGGACCATGCTGGGCCGGATATAAGATGGCAGGCATGAAGAAGAAAAAAGGCAGACAAGTACCAAATTGCATTAAAGCAAAAGGAAAAAAGAAGAAATAATGTAAAGCCGCGCCAAGCGGCTTTTTGTTTAAATCTGATAGAAAAAATCAATGCTGTTTCTATATTTGTATAGAACCTGTTGATATGACCATAACACAGCTTGAATACATAGTTGCCGTTGATACCTACCGTAGTTTTGTTGCTGCAGCCAATAAATGCTATGTAACGCAGCCCACGCTGAGCATGCAGGTGCAAAAGCTTGAGGATACACTGGGCGTAAAAATATTCGACCGTAGCAAACAGCCCGTTATACCTACCGAAATAGGCGAAGAAATTATAGCACAGGCTCGCGTACTGATCGCCGAAAGCGAGAAGATAAAAGAAATAGTTACCGACAGGCAAAAAGAACTCTCGGGCGAGTTAAAGGTTGGCATTATCCCCACCATTTCACCTTACATCCTGCCTAAAATTTTAAACAGCTTTATTGAAAAATATCCGCAGGTGAAACTCATTGTTTGGGAGCAAACCACGGAACAGATCATCCAGCAGTTAAAATTGGGAACGCTTGATTGTGGGCTGCTATCAACTCCGCTTAACGAAAGCACGCTTACAGAGATACCCGTATTTTATGAAAACTTTGTTGCCTATGCATCAAAAAGCAGCAAGCTGTTCAAAAAGAAAACCATCACTCCTGACGATATTGACATGGAGGAAATATGGGTACTGAACGAGGGCCACTGCATGCGCGAGCAGGTATTAAATATTTGCCAGCGCCGCAAAGCTACAAAGGGCTTTCAGCATTTTGAATATAACACCGGCAGCGTAGAAACGCTTAAGCGGATGGTTGACATGAACAACGGCGCCACCATTTTACCGGAGCTTGCACTTGCCGAGATGACCGACAAACAACGCGACCGCGTACGCTATTTCAAAAGTCCCGAGCCTGCCCGCGAAGTAAGTATTGTAATGCACCGCAACTACTTAAAGCGGCGGATGATCGAGGCCCTTAAGAATGAGATATTGGAGTTTGTACCTAAACGTCTTCGCACTAAAAAGAAGAAGGAAATTGTGGAAATATAATTCCGGGACATGAGTTTCACCACATCCGTCATCCTGAATTTATCTCAGAATCACTGGTAGGCACCTCACGCAATCCTAATAACGAAACCTTTAATCGCGATGCGTTACTTCCTTCAGCGCTTCTGTAATTTTCTCTGCCGTTGCAGCAAGCTCCTCTTGGGTTGGTGATAATTTTGGGCGCGCAAAGTTCATATCATCCACGCGGTTCATCGGTATCAAATGTATATGTGCATGAGGTACCTCGAGGCCTATAACAGCAACACCTACTTTTTTGCATGGAATTGCTTTCTTTATGCCCTTGGCCACAATTTTGGCGAACATTTGCAAGCCCAAATAGGTCTCGTCATCTATATCAAAAATATAATCGACTTCTTTTTTGGGGATAACAAGCACATGCCCTTCTGCTAACGGGCTGATATCTAAAAAGGCTAAAAACTCATTTGTTTCGGCAACCTTATGCGCCGGAATTTCGCCTGCAATAATTTTTGAAAAGATGGTAGACATGATGAGTGGCTGATTTATTGAATTATTGAATTACTGATTTAGGTTAATCAATAATCCAATAATTCTGTAATTCAATAATTATCTTGAGATCTCCAGTATCTCAAATTCCATTTTACCGGCAGGCACCTGGATCTCCGTTTTTTCGCCTACAGATTTACCTAATAAACCCTTCGCGATTGGAGACGTTACCGAAATTTTACCGGCTTTAAGATCAGCTTCGCTTTCTGATACCAACTGGTAGCTCATGGTAGCGCCATTCTTAATATTTTTTATCTTAACAATAGAAAGCGCCAACACCTTAGAAGTATCCAGTTTCGACTCGTCTAACAAACGTGCGTTTGATAACGTTTCTTCAAGCTTTGCAATTTTAGTTTCGTGCAAGCCTTGTGCTTCTTTGGCAGCATCGTACTCGGCATTCTCAGATAAGTCGCCTTTATCACGCGCTTCGGCAATAGCCTTAGCTATGTTAGCACGACCGGTAGTTTTTAATTGCTGTAATTCTTCTTTTAAATTTTCTAAACCCTCTTTGGTATAGTATGAAACATCTGCCATAAAACAGTATAATTAAGTCTATAAATGTTCGTTTCGGGCCAAAAAAAACCGCCCCTCTACTTTCCGGATAGAAGAGCGCTCGGCCATAAAAACAAACAAGACCACGGGACAGCGTCTCCATGATCTTGTTTGGTATTAAAACGAAGATAACGTTTTTAAATTTTACAATCCAAATTATTTAGGCCGAAATTTCTGTTTCTGCCGATCAGGCTAAGCCTATCTCGCCTAACTTCTGCGCCATTACTTCGCTTATCTTTCGGTAGCTTTCAAAGGTCCATCCGCCAACATGGGGGCTAAGCAGTAGCTTACCATTTGCGCGCAATTCATCAAACCATGGCTGCTCGGCTAATGCAGGAAATTTCTCTACTTCAAGCACATCCAACCCCGCACCAAGCACTTTGCCCTGTTTTATGGCATTAAGCACTGCCTGCGTTTTAACTACCTTACCCCGGGCAAGATTTAAAAAGAATATCGGTTTCCTGAAGTGGAAAAAATACTCGTCATCAACCATTCCGTTGGTTTCGCGCGTAAGTGGTACGTGCAGGCTTAGCACATCGCTGTGCTTTACAATCTGTTCCATGCTAACCTCACGTGCATACCTGTCGCTAAAGCCGGTCTTGTACTTATCAAAGGCAATTACCTCAACATCAAAGCCCGACAGGCGTTTAGCAAAAGCCTGCCCCATATTGCCATAGCCGATGATACCAACTGTACGGCCTTTAAGTTCATAGCCGCGATTTTCTTCGCGCAGCCATTTGCCATCCCTTACCTCGGCATCAGCGCGGTTAAAGTTATTCATTAATGATAGCAACATACCCATTGCGTGCTCACCAACAGCATCGCGGTTGCCCTCGGGTGCATTGATCAGGATAAGGCCTTTAGAAATGGCGTAGTCTTCATCAATATTATCCATACCCGCACCCGCCCGGCAAATAAAGCGCAGGTTAGTAGCCAGGTCTAAAAATGCTTTATCCACCTGAAACTTAGATCTGATAACCAACCCATCGTAATTATTGATGATCTCAGCGGCACCTTCAAGTTTCATGTCAGGCCGGTAATCTATGGTATAGCCCAGGGCCCGCGCCTGCTCCATAAAAGCGGGGTGCAGATCGTCTACAATAAGGATGTGATTTTTCAAAGCTTTATGTTTTGCGGTAAAAGTACAAAAGTGCTTACAAACTTACCTGCTACCGCTTTAGAGATGACTGGTGTAAAGCTAAAAACTGGCACGTAAATGGCAATATTGCTCACCATGAGCATTATACCTTTTAAAAATACCCGCAAGCAAATTAAACACTTCTCAGAAAAGCTATCTGAAGGCGGTTTCAGAAGCATATTTGACCGTATTGACCAGCTGAGCGTTAAAAGAGGCGTAGATACGATGGGGCTTGATAAATTTATCAATCAATGTGCCTTAATGGCAGCAGGATCGGGTGCGGTTGCAGGTACCGGCGGTTTTTTTACGATGCTGATAGGAATGCCGATCGATTTTGTAAACCTGATAACCCAGCAATTCAGGGTTACCATGGCCGTGATGTACGCTAATCGCGGCAGCTATAAAATAGGGTTTGACGAATTTATGTCTTTAGTTGCTACTTCATTCAAGATTGAAACAGGCGTAGCCGTAAGCAAAACAATGATGGAAAACGTGGCCGAGAAAATATTGCTTGCCTTTGGTGTACGCACAGCAGAACGCCTGGTGCCTGTTATTGGTGCAGCCATTGGTGGTACAGCCAACTATCTGTTTGTAAAGCGTATGGCCAATAAAGTAAAAGAGCAGTATCCTGATCCGAAGATGATCATCAAGATAGATTAGCGATTTGCCGCTATCTCGTTGGTCAACTTCACAAAATCATCCACCGTTAACCGCTCCGCCCGAAGATCAAGCGTTGTATTGTCGGCCAGCTTTTCTTTATTGATGAGTGATGACAATGCATTACGCAATGTTTTCCGACGCTGGTTGAAGCCGGCCTTTACCACCTGCCAGAAAAGCTTTTCATCGCAATTTAAGGCAGCGGTTTGATTTCGCGTTAATCGAATTACGGCAGATAATACTTTAGGCGGTGGATTAAATACACCTGCTTTTACGGTGAACAGGTACTCTACCTTATAATAAGCCTGCAGAAAAACGCTCAGGATGCCATATTCCTTACTGCCTGCTTTGGCGTTACAACGTTCGGCAACTTCTTTCTGGAACATGCCCACAACCTCAATTACCTGGTCGCGGTTATCCAATATCTTGAAAAGTATCTGCGAAGAGATGTTATAGGGAAAATTTCCTATTACCGCCGTTTTTTCATCAAATGATGCTTTAAAATCAAGTTCAAGGAAATCGGCATTGATAAGCTTGCTGCCCAATTGCGGGTATTTTTTTTGTAAGAAATTATATGACTCGGTGTCGATATCGATCAGGAAAACTTCGTAATCCGGTTTTTGCAGGAGGAAGTCGGACAGAATGCCCATGCCTGGGCCAACCTCAAGCACCTGCTTGTAACCGTTATCTGGCCGTAAGCTCTCAACAATTTTTGAAGCGATATTTTTATCGGTTAAGAAGTGCTGCCCAAGATGTTTTTTTGCCCGTACTAAGCTCATTTGCCTAAATTAATCATACAAATTACGGCATATTGTGCTTTTATCAGGAATAATAACTTGAAAATCTTTTAATTTGCACTTTAAGCAAAAGCTAAGGACCTAAAAACCAAAGCAAATAGCATTTCTCAAACATCGGCCTAACCTGCCGCATAACTTTGGAGAAGTAAACGGGACGATACAAAAATGAGCGACAAACCTAAAATTGGCATCAGCATAGGAGATATAAACGGCATCGGGCTTGAGATCATCATCAAAACCCTGTCCGACTCACGTATTTATGATTACTGCACACCGGTAGTTTACGGTCATACCAAAGTTGCATCGTTTCACCGCAAAGCCACCCATCTTAACGACTTTAATTTTACTGTAGTTGATAATGCCCAGGAAGCGCATAATCGTAAACCCAACATGATCAATTGTTGGGAAGAGGATGTGCGTATTGATATGGGACAATCCACAGCCGAAGGCGGAAAATATGCATTTGCTTCTTTACAACGCGCTACTGATGATCTGTTAAGCGGCCACATCGATGGCCTGGTTACCGCCCCAATAAATAAGGACAACATCCAGAACGAAGATTTTGCGTTTGCCGGCCATACGGAATATTTACAGCATCGCGACAGCAAAGATGAATCGCTGATGTTTTTGGTAAGCGACTCGTTACGTGTTGGCGTAGTTACCGGCCATATACCAGTTGCTAAAATTGCACAAACTATTACTGCAGATAAAATTGTAAAGAAACTGCAGTTGATGAACACAAGCTTAAAAAATGATTTCTGGATCCGTAAGCCGAAAATTGCCGTTTTGGGCCTTAACCCTCACGCCGGCGACAACGGCCTGATAGGTTCTGAAGAACAAGAGATCATCATCCCTGCTATTGAAGAAGCGCGTACCCATGATGTACTGGCCTTTGGCCCCTACTCTGCCGACGGCTTTTTTGCCAATGGAACCTATTTGCAATTTGATGCTGTGTTAGCTATGTATCACGACCAGGGCTTGATACCATTTAAGCAGATAGCTTTTGAAACCGGCGTTAATTACACCGCTGGTTTAAGTTTTGTACGCACCTCGCCGGATCATGGGACGGCTTATGATATCGCCGGCAAGAACCTGGCATCAGAAGTATCATTCCGTGAGGCTTTATTTACAGCTTTACATATAATTAAGCATAGGCGCGAAACTGCCGAGCTAAATGAAAACCCACTGTTGTTTAGTAAACTAAGCCGCGACCGGGATTAATAGTACCTAAGCAGATACTGTTTTAAATTTGTTATCGTTTATTTAAAACATTTATCTCTGAAATACATTTGCCTGTTTAATGAGTAATTTAATAAACCGCATCAGGTCTATTGATGCGTTTCGTGCGGTTACCATGTTCCTGATGATCTTTGTTAACGATCTTGACGGAGTGCCCAATACCCCAGAATGGCTTAAACATGCTGCGATAAGCGAAGACGCTTTAGGACTTGCCGATACCATTTTTCCTGCCTTCCTGTTTATTGTAGGGTTATCCATTCCGTATGCCTTTGCAAAACGCCTGCATAACCAGGAAGCGCACGTACCCTATCGCATTATCACCCGTTCATTGGCTTTGATATTCATCGGCTTTTTCCATGCCAATAGCGAAACTTATAATGAAAGTGCTACCATCCTGCCCAAGCCTGTTTGGGACAGCCTGGCTACATTCAGTTTCTTTTTCATTTTTTTAGATTATAACAAAACCACTTCCAAAATACGGAGATTCATGTTTCAGGGGTTTGGCTGGGCCTTGCTCATAGCCATGTGTATCATCTACCGCAGTACCGATCCCGCACATCCCTGGCTGCATCTTACCTGGTGGGGAATATTGGGGTTGATAGGCTGGTCGTACCTGGTATGCGGGCTTATCTACTACTACAGTAATGGCTACCTGTGGATACAGGCTGCGGCATGGCTTTTCTTTATGTTCTTCAATATCGATTTCCACTTTGGCATGCTTGATTTTTTGAGCGGCATTCAAAAGTATATGTGGATAGCCGGGAACGGCGCCATGCAGGCCTTTACCATGGCCGGCGTGTTTGTATCAGTACTATACATGCGCCTTAACAAAAACAAGGAGATAAAAATGTTGTGGGGAGCCATGATCATGATGGCAATTATCCTCTTTAACCTGGGCTTTATTGTACGCTATTTTAGTGGCGGTATTTCAAAGGCTCGGGACACCCCATCTTGGGTGTTGATATGCACCGGGATAAGCCTGGTAGTATACGCCATCTTCATTTACATTGTAGATTTCAGGCACAAGTACCATTGGTTTAAAATAATAGAACCTGCCGGTACCAGTACTTTTACGGCATACCTGCTGCCCTATCTGTTTTACCCATTATACCAGATGACAGACCTTGGTTATCCGCAATATCTCGACCAGGGTACAGGTGGGCTAATACGCTGCCTACTGTTCTCCTTTGTGATAGTATGGCTCACAGGGCTGCTGCAGAAAATAAATGTAAGGCTGAAAATATAAAGTAAATGCAAGTGTTCACGTTCACGGCATGAACGCCGGTGAACACTCGTGAACACCGTGAACGCTGACAGGATCTTGTCAGGACTTATCCAAGCTTCTTTTCAGGCAAAAAAATTATTTACCACCGGTTTTCCAGTACATGTAGGCAATGCAAACCACCACTGTGATAATTAAAACTACCAGGCCGGCCTTGCCTTTGCGTTTGTCCTGGCGCATTACCCATATTAAAAAGGCAACCAGCGGCACTACAAATATGATCCAGAAAATTAGAGATGGTGCGTTCATGTATAATGAGTGAATGAGTGAATGAGTGAGTTATTGAATTAGTGAATTATCGAATTGTGATTAAGTAAATGAAGAAACGAATAGAGGCTATTCACCAAATCACTCCTTCAATAATTCAGTCATTAAGTTAAAATGGCATCCTTGCCAGCGGGGCAACATCCTGCCCAATAAATTCGCCTTTTAAATATTTATGGTAACCGGCAATAGCAATCATGGCTGCGTTATCGGTACAATATTCAAACTTAGGTATAAAAACGTTCCATCCGTTCTTCTCACCGGTTTCGGTAAGCAGGTTACGCAAGCCGGTGTTTGCCGATACACCGCCCGCTAAAGCTACATCCTTTATACCATATTCATCGGCTGCTTTTTTTAGTTTATTGATCAGTATGGTAGCTATTCGTCTTTCAACAGAGGCACAAATATCGTTCATGTTCTCCCGTATGAAATTCGGGTTTGCGGCTACGTTATCCCTGATAAAATACAGGATAGAAGTCTTCAGTCCGCTAAAGCTAAAATCAAATCCAGGTATCTGCGGCTCCGGGAACTTGTAGGCATCCGGATTTCCGCTGCGCGCATTTTTATCAATAAGCGGCCCGCCCGGATAAGGCAACCCGAGTATTTTACTTGTTTTGTCCATAGCTTCACCGGCAGCATCATCAAGCGTTTGGCCTATTACCTCCATATCAAAATAGTCTTTCACCAAAACTATTTGGGTATGGCCGCCGGATACGGTTAAACAAATGAAAGGGAAAGATGGCTTTTTCTCGGCAATAAAATGCGCCAGGATGTGGGCCTGCATATGATTTACCTCTATTAGCGGTATCTGCCTTGCAAGTGCAAAGGCCTTGGCAAACGATACGCCAACCAAAAGCGAACCTAAAAGACCCGGTCCGCGAGTAAAAGCTACTGCATCAATATCATTTTTGCTTACTTTTGCGTTAAATAACGCTTGCTGCACCGCAGGAACTATATTTTGCTGATGTACCCTTGAGGCAAGCTCGGGGACTACACCTCCATAAGCTTCGTGAATGGTCTGATTTGCAATAACATTACTTAGTATTGCACCATCAACACAAACCGAAGCTGAGGTTTCATCGCAAGAGGATTCTATGGCTAAAATTGCAGGCACTGTTATCAAGTTAAAAGTCAAAAGTTAAAAGTCAAAAAAAAATTGGCTGGTGGCTTTTGAACAGAGTGATAAATAAATTCAAAAAGTAAAACAGTTAAGGCTTTTTTGAATTTTACTTTTGAATTTTTAATTAAGCGCAAAGTTATTAAAAAAGTACTCAAAATAGCGTTAAGCATTGTGCTCATCATCCTGCTGCTTGTCAGCATTGTGCTTATCTCTTTCCAGTATAAGCCGGTGCAAACGTGGGCGGCAAAAAAAGCAACAAAGTACCTTTCAAAAGAGCTTAACACTACCGTTGATATAAAGAGCCTTTATATTAAGCCCTTTTCTTCGGTTGTATTAGAGGGTTTGTACATTCTGGATAAACAGCGCGATACTTTATTGAGCACGCCGAAGCTTTCAGTTGAGTTAAAGGGTTTTTCGATCTTCAACAGCATTAAACGAAAAAAGCTGCACTTTGAATCGATACAGCTTGATAATGGTTCGTTTTATTTAAAAAAACTAAAGGACAGCACCACCAATCTAAAGTTTATTATCGATTACTTTAACTCAGGCGATACAACCAAGAAAAAAAGCCAGCCCTGGACGCTTAATTTCGATAAAATAGCTGTTTACAATTTTCATTTCAGATACAAAAATTACCTCCGTAACGAGTTCGTAAAAGGGGTGAATTTTAACGATGTCGACGTAAACCACTTTAGCACTACCATCCATAACATGGACCTTATAAATCACTTATTTAAGGCACGTGTAACCGGCATGACGTTGAAGGAGAAAAGTGGTTTTTATGTTAAAAACTTTAACGCCAATGCTACTATAGATACCAACCTGATATTGTTGCAAAACCTTTTTATCCAAACGCCAAATTCAAACCTGAAAAACTATTTCAGGATGCGGTTTAAATCGTTTACCGATATGGAGGATTTTGAGAACAAGGTGAATATGGATGCCGAATTTCACTCATCGCACCTGTCATCAAAGGATATCAGCTATTTTACTGATGCCCTGGCAAAAGTGAATACCACATTTGAGTTAGGCGTTGATGGCCGCGTGCGTGGCCTGGTAAATAACATCAGGGCAACCGGTTTAACTGTCACCGCCGCACAGGCTACCTTTATAAAAGGCGATTTTCATCTTACCGGCCTGCCAGATTGGGAGAATACTTTCCTGCAATTACGTTTTGACCAGATTGCCACCAACAAGAAAGACCTTGATTACTTGTACAGTCACTTTACAGGTAAGCCTACAGCCAAAGTGCCGGATATTGTAGGCAAGTTTGGCAATGTGAACTTTACCGGCAGGTTTACCGGTTTGCAGAATGATTTTGTAGCGTTTGGAACATTTAAAACCAAACTTGGCCGCTTAGACCCTGACATTAATCTTAAAATTAGCAAGGCCGGCATACCAAGCTACAGCGGAAAACTAATGGCTACCAATTTTGATGCCGGCGCCTTGTTAGATGATAAAACCCTTGGCCGTACCTCATTTACGGGTAACATCATAGGTAGCGGCGATGCCATTAAAAATCTTAACATACGCGGCGATGCTAAAGTTGCCTATTTGCAATTTAAAGGTTACACCTACAACAACCTGGTAACAAGCGGTACGTTCAGAAATAAAGTAGCAAACGGTAAGGTAAGTATAAACGACCGTAACATTAAGTTTGACCTCACCGGTAACATCAACCTAAACCCTAAGCTGCCTGTTTACAATATTGCTGGCAATGTAACCAATGCCCGCCTGCACCAGCTTAAGCTATTAAAAGACACCATTACTTTCACCACCAGTCTTAATACTAATTTCTCGGGCAATAACCTGGATAATCTTGACGGCAGCATTCTGCTTACCAAGATAAGAATGGACGATCCACGCAATAGTTACGTGATCGATACCGTAAACCTTTCGGCGACCGGGAAGGGTGCAGAGCGTGTTATCTCGTTAAGATCTGACGTGGCTGATGGCAGCATTAAAGGAAGTTATGACTTGGCAACGCTTCCATCGTACTATAAAACCATCGCAAAAAAATATATCCCATCATTAAAAACGGATATAACGCCGCCTAAGCCGCAAAACTTTGATTTTACGCTTAACCTAAAAAACATGGACCCGGTTACGGCCATGTTTATGCCGAGCCTGAAAATACCAGACCAGGGCTCATTTGTGGGTAAGTTTAACTCTAATGATAAAACAGCCACGCTTAACGGTTACATCAAAACCATCAAACTCGGCAAAATAGTTTTCCATGATTTTATTATTGATGAAAGTACAACGGATGATTTCCTTGGCCTCAACCTTTCGTTAAACAGGATAGATCTTACAGACAGCCTTTACATCAAGAACATTACGGTAACAAACTTCCTTAAAAAAGACAGCCTTAATTTCAACGTTAAGCTTTCTGATAAAAATGCTACCAACCAGTTAGACCTTTACGGCTTGGTTGAGTTTGGGCGCGACACCACCGCCAAGCTGAAGCTGCTGCCTTCTGATGTGATACTGGAACGCCAGAACTGGAAGATACAGGAACAAGTGCGCATACGCCTGCTTGACGGCAAAACCAAGGTAGAGAACTTTGAGCTCTCAAACGGCCCGCAAAAAGTTTTGATAAACGGTTTCATATCTGATAACCCTGCAGATAAGCTGAAGGTAACCTTTGAGCAGTTTAGCATGGCTACACTAAACCAGCTTACAAAACCATCGGGCGTGTTGTTAAAGGGCGCACTTAACGGCGATGTGCTGCTAAGCTGGTTAACCAAACAGCCCGGTGTAGACGCCAAGTTGGGTATTGATTCGCTTACGATGAATAAGACATTGGTGGGTGATGTGAAGATCGCATCTGATCTGGACAATGCTAATAGTCGCGCCAACGTGAAACTCGACATCACAAATGGCGGCAAAAAAACCATGAATATTGATGGCGCCTACCTGATTGGCCAGAAAGGTGCAGAAGACCAGCTTGATTTTGATATCAACATGGACCATACCGAGGCCATCATTTTTGAGCCGTTCATCAAAAACCTGGTTACGGATATTAAAGGGACGCTCTCTGCCGATGTAAAAATGACGGGGGCGCCATCTAAGCCGCAACTTAACGGAGATATAAGGTTCAACAACACCGGCCTTACGGTTAACTATTTAAAAACGCCTTACATTATTAATGATAAAGTAACTGTTAGCAACAGTTTGATAACCATCGACAAGCTGGTGCTTAAAGATACCCGTGGTGGCAAAGGAGAGGTAAACGGTAAAGTTGACCTGAACAACATATCAAACCCTACGCTTGATGTTACTTTGGAGGCAAATAACCTGCAGGCATTAAACACCACTTTTAAGGATAACCACTTGTATTATGGTACTGCATTCGGCAGCGGCACTTTCAAGTTCACAGGGCCTATCGATAACATGAAGATCGATATTAAGGCCAGTACGCAGGCGGGTACGGTATTTAACATTCCGCTCAATACATCCATGACGGCCAGTCAGTACGATTTTATCCGCTACGTTAATCATAACGATACGTTGCAGAAAAATGTGGAAAAGGTGAACCCTTTCAATGGCGTGACACTGAACTTTGACCTTACCGTTGATGAAAGCACAGTAGTACGTATTTCAACAGATTATGGCGTGTTAGAAGGATCAGGCCAGGCGCGTAACCTCAAACTGAACATCAACAGCCTTGGCGACTTTGAGATGTTTGGCGACTTCCTGATAACAACCGGTAAGTTTGAATTTACAGCCAAGGATTTCATCAGCAAAAACTTTACGGTAAACCAGGGGGGTACCATCCACTGGACGGGTAATCCATCAAACGCGGAGATCAACCTAAGGGCCATTTATGAGGTGCGTACTGCAATTGGTCCGCTTTATTCTGCGGCTGGTTTAACACCGCCTTACGGTAACAAACAGGTATTGGTACAGGCGGAGTTAATATTGACCAAAACGCTCTTGCAGCCAAATATCGACTTTGACTTTACCTTCCCTGTAGACCCATCGATAAAGGATGACCTTGCCACTTACCTGTCTGATAATGCCAACCGCAGCCAGCAGGCGCTAAGCGTTATTGTACGCCGCAGCTTTGCATCGGGTACGGGCAGTAACCTGAGCGACCAGGTAGTGGGTACTGCGCAACAAGCGGTAAGCGAGTTTGCGTTTAATAAACTCAACAGCTTTATCTCCCAATCAAACATCAAAAATTTTGACTTAAACATCCGTTCGTTAACAGATGCGAGTGCAACCTTCAGGCTGTGGAACGATAGGGTGTTGTTAAACGGTAACCTTTATTCAACTTCGGGCTCTAACGATCTTTTCAATGCAAGGCAAAGTTTCTTTAATACCGATTTCAGGCAGTTAACAAAAGACTTTGAGATACAATACCTGATACGCAAAGATGGTAACCTGCGTGCAAAATATTCTTACCGAGCGCTAAACAACACCACGCTTAATACCCTTAACGATCAGCTTTTACCGCAATATGTAAACGGCGTAGGTTTAATTTACCAGCGCGATTTTGATACGTTTGGAGAGTTCTTCCGAAATATATTCAGGCAGAGCCGCCGCAACAGGCAACCGGTTACACCGTCACCAATACCAAAAACTACAATTGACACGCCAACGCCTACCACCAAACCATCAGATGATAACAGCGGCGAAGACAGCGACGGTAATGATGATCAATAATTAATGATCGCGCATGATAGCGTGGTCCATTTTATCACGCTTGGTACGCAGGTAAGCTTCGTTATGTGGATTGGCAGCTATCTCAATTGGGATGTTCTCGATAACTTCAAGTCCGTAACCAATTAAGCCTGCGCGTTTCTTAGGGTTATTGGTAAGCAGGCGCATTTTTGATATGCCCAGGCTGCGTAAAATTTGCGCACCGATGCCGTAATCGCGCTGATCCATTTTAAAGCCCAATTTGATGTTGGCTTCAACAGTATCCAGGCCATTCTCCTGCAAATGGTAAGCTTTTAATTTATTGACAAGCCCGATACCCCGGCCCTCCTGGTTCATATACACGATAACGCCCTTACCCTCTTTGCTGATCATTTCCATTGCCTTATGCAGCTGAGGGCCGCAATCGCAACGGCATGAGCCAAAGATATCGCCGGTGACGCATGAGCTGTGTACGCGCACCATTATTGGTTCGCCGGGCTCCCATTCACCTTTAATAAGGGCCAAATGGTTTTCACCTGTATCAATTTGGGTATAAGCAACCATATCAAAGTCGCCCCACTCGGTAGGCATCTTTACAGATACTTCCTTATGTACCATCGATTCGGTATTTAAGCGGTATGCGATGAGATCTTTGATCGATACTATTTTGAGATCAAGTTCTTTCGCCATTTCAAGCAACTCTGGCAGGCGGGCCATTTCACCATCCTCGCGCATTATCTCGCAGATAACGCCTGCAGGCTCCATACCGGCCAAAACAGCAAGGTCAATAGCGGCCTCGGTATGGCCTGATCTACGCAATACACCGCCATCTTTAGCTATCAACGGAAAGATATGCCCGGGGCGGCCAAGGTCTGATGGCTTTGTTGCCGGATCAATAAGTGCCAAGGTGGTCTTAGAGCGGTCAGACGCTGAAATACCTGTTGTACAGCCATGGCCCAGCAGGTCAACAGAAACGGTAAAGTTAGTTTCGTGCGATGTAGTGTTATTGCTAACCATTGGCTCCAGGTCAAGCTCACGAGCGCGGTCTTTGGTAATAGGTGCACAAACAAGGCCTCGGCCATGTTTAACCATAAAGTTGATGGTCTCTGGTGTTGCGTTACGCGCCGCGGTTAAAAAGTCGCCTTCGTTCTCGCGGTCTTCGTCATCAACAACAATTATAGTTTTACCGGCTTTAATAGCCTCAATAGCTTCAGGTATGGTGTTAAGCATTGTATCAATATTAAATGCAGCATTGCTGCATTAGCAAAACAAAGGTAGGTTATATTTAAACCAATAGCGTCGGGATTGTGTAAAAGAATATCAGTCGCGGTTGCGCTTCCAAAACCTTATACGGCCAATAAAACGCCGGTATATCTCAATATCAAATAAGCTGGAGTCGGTAGCTGCCTTGTAGGTGAGAAACAACCCGATTGGTAGCAGGATCACGATACCTATCCATGCACCGGTAACCGGCGACCATTCCCCTTCCTTAGCAGATTTTTCGCCGATAGTGCCAATAATGTAATAGATAAGGAAAAAGATGATTGATACCACCACCGGAAGCCCCAAACCACCTTTCCTGATAATTGCCCCCAACGGCGCACCTATCAGAAATAACACGATACACGCCGCACTCAGCGTAAATTTCTTTTGGTATTCGAGGATGTATCGTCGCACGTTCCTATTGGCCTCTTCGTGCTGGTCTACGCGGTTGCGCAGGGCATCCTGTATCTGGTGTACCTCGCTTAACGCATTGTTTATGGCGTTCACCTTTGCAGATTGATCTTTAAGCACTATACTATCTGCAGAAATAGTTTTCTTAACCTTATCCGACTTTTTGGGCACCATATAATAACGCAGGTAAGCGCTCAAAAGCCTGTAATTTTGGAATCGCGTGCTATCGATATTCCTTTTAGCCGAATCAACAAAATGGTCAAGCTGGCGCAGATTCATCATTTGTGAGGCCTGCCTGAATTCGCTCTCGTTAGTACGCGTCATCTTAAGGCCGGAGAGATCAAACTTCTGCTCAGTTTCTTCAAATCTGAAACGTGTTAATTGCTGGCGGGGCATACCGCCCTTATCACCTGCAGCCTCCTGGTAGCGGATGCCATCTTTGAGTTTAAGAACCAGGTAAAGATCATCCTTTGTGCGGTACATCAGGCCTGTTTTGGCAAAGGTTACGGTTTGGCTACCGGCAGCATTGCCGCCGCCGGCCTCATAGATCATGATATCATGCAGTGTTTGTCCATCAGGGTCTTTGTGCTTAACGCGGATGGTATAACCAGGAAAACGGTTACTAAAGATATTTTCCGGTATCAGATCGGCCGATTTTTGTTTGCGGGCGTCATAAAGCAGCGAATAGTATTTGAGGTTAGCAACCGGCAGCATATAATCAGAGAAAGCAAAAGCAGCTATGCTTATTACTACTATAACAACAAGCATGGGGTACATTGCCCTGCGCAGTGATACCCCCGCCGATTTAATAGCCACCAGCTCATAGTTCTCGCCCAGGGCACCATACGTCATGATGGATGAAAGTAATACCGATAGTGGTAAAGCCATGGCCACATTGGTTGCCGAGTTATACATCATCAGCTCAAGGATGATATACCAGGCAAACCCTTTCCCTATCAGATCGTCGATATATTTGAAAAGGAACAACATCAACAGCACAAACATCACTATAAGCAGCGTTACAATGAACGGCCTGATGAACGACTTGAGCAGTAAAAGATGTATTTTCTTCATTAAACAATTCCCGGATATGCAGAAAACGCCCGATCACGCAAATAATTGCATGGCAGGTAACGGGCAAAAATACAGAAATTTAAGGGTTAAGCGCCCAACGTACTGATAAGATAATCTATCTGGTTATCCCATATCAGCTTGCGGTCATCAACGGTTTCATCAGTAGCAAAATCAGTAATGGCAAGGGCAACATCGTTGGTAAGTTCGTCCTGTACAATTTCCATTTCCAGGTAGCATTGCGGCTCATCATCAAGCCATTTAAAACGTACAAGTTTGTTTTCTTTAATAGTTATCAACTTAGCGCGCTGGGTTTCATCATCCCAGGTAAAAGTATACACCTGATCGCGTACAGATACATCGTCAGCAAACCATTGGGTAAGGCCGTTTGCTTCATTAAGGAAACTATATAGTATTCTTGGTGAGGATTTTATCTCATATTCAAGATTAAACTTCTTCTTCTCAGACATAGGGGTAAAACTGTTACAAATTAATCAGGGGGTTAAAAGTTAACTTTTTTTCTAAAGAAAACTAAAATCTGCTATATTTGCAAACCTTTTTTAGCCACCCTCTAAGGGTAAGACTATAAAAGCAAGCTAAAGTCAATTTAGCATTTATTTTAAATACGGCGGGGTAGCTCAGATGGTTAGAGCGTAGGATTCATAACCCTAAGGTCGGCAGTTCGATCCTGCTCCCCGCTACTTGAAGATGAGGCAGTTACAGTAAAATGTAACTGCTTTTGTTTTTTGGCCACACAGTGTTCATACTCAGCGGCCATTGTATAAAGCCAAATAACGAACGCCGTAATCCCTATCGGCAATATTAAAAGATAGTAAATACATAAGATACAATCATCGTAAGATTCATGAACGTCACTTCAAAAGATGTAACAAAAAAAATTTTTGACTTCTTTGTTAACTCAAATGATTTCAATGGAATTACACTATGGGATTTAGCAGACTCTTGCGGGAAAACAACTTCTGATTTGATAGATGTTCTTATTCCACTGATAGAATTGGAAGAAGTATCTATACAATCAAGTACAAACCCACATATAATTTATAACCGACATTACCCGATTGATATGCAAGTTTATATACTGGATAATTCCAGGAATATAAAACTTAATAAAATGAAATTTGGCGACGTCACTATTGTTCTCGCCAGACACTGACTTTCCAATTTGTTTATATCCATCCATGTCGCTTTTAAGTCGAGAAAGAGACTTATCTGCGTATTCAGAATATCCATTTGATAAGCTTTTAGCTTTAGGCAACCCACAAATGTCGCCTTTATTCTTCGACATTGATGTCTTGGAGAGATATTATCTTGATCCACGCTATAGATTTGATTGGCAAGACTACTCCGGCTCAATACATTGTCATTATGATGAAAACGAAAAACCATTGGTCAGTGAAGAAGATGAAATCTTTTTAAAAACATTCGGTTTAGGTTTTACAAAAAATCAGCAACGTTTGGCAGTTGTTTATTTAAGATATCTTAAAGATTTAACGAAGGAACATCAAGCATTTTGGCTATCAAAACAATCAAAAAAATTAGACAATTCCGTAGTTAGAGAATACTACGATAACACTATTGGTGGAAATTGGAGTTTTACTCACTCATATTTAGTGCTTTTTTAGCAGAGTTAAGACTGATAAATCAGCTTACAAAAGAAATATTTGGTAAAGCGCTTTTTCGCCGAGATTTTGAAGAAGAAAAAAAGCCCAAAGAATTTACTTTCTTTTAGTCCTACGTTAAAAAATTATAATGCTTTCACACTACTCTTAGATAAGATGCTATCTGAAAATATTGATAAAAGTTTTTTTGATGGCAAAATTGACTTATACAGTTATGAAATGGTTGACGCTGTCACAAGGGAACGCAAACCGAAAGGCACTATTTCGTTGCTGGAAGAATGGATAACAGCGAATTTTAATTTTGAAAATAATGAAGCAGTCGCGTATATTTTTAAGCCGATAAAAAAAATACGCAGAGAACGTCAAGATCCTGCGCATCGCATTGATGAAGACAGATATGATTTAAAATATACTGATTTGCAAAGGGAAACAATTTCCTTGGCTTATAGGTCATTAAACGCTTTAAGAATAATTTTTCAACAACATCCGAAAGCACAACATATAGACATTCCTGATTGGCTTGAAAATGGTGAAATAGCTATCTTTTAAAAAGCTTCAATTAAGTCAATTGTAAAACAATCTATCAATTTTAAAGCCTAATTACCTGTTAAGTCGAACAAACAATACGAAACATATTTTAAGTGTTAATAACACAATTAAAATATTTTACTACATTAGCCTTTTACCTGCCAATTATCTATCGATGATGAAAAGACCAGTAAACCCGGCTTTAGTAATAAAAGCATTCTTAATTGTTTTCCTGCTTTTGCATAATGTGCCCGCAGCCAATGCGCAAAAAAAAACCGCTTACTTGTTCACTTACTTCACCGGTAACGGCAAAGGCGAAGAGGCCATACACTTTGCACTTAGCAGGGATGGCTACAATTACAAAGCGCTAAACCAGGATGCTGCGGTTTTGAACCCGGCGGCCATAAGCGCTACCGGTGGGGTAAGGGATCCTCACATTTTAAGGGCTGAGGATGGGCACACCTTCTACATGGTTGCCACGGATATGCAGGTGGCAAAATATGCATGGGGGCCTAACACAGCACTGGTGATGCTGAAATCGGACGACCTTATCAACTGGAAATCAGTATCAGTAAATATCACTAAGCAGTATAAAGAATTTGCAAACGTGAACAGGGTTTGGGCCCCGCAAACTATCTATGATAAAGAACAGCGAAAATATATGCTCTACTGGTCTATGCGTGTAGGCAACGGACCGGATATTTTATATTACGCTTATGCGAACAAAGATTTTACAGGCCTTGTTTCTGCGCCTAAAGTACTTTTTGCAGCAGGAGATAACAAATCAACCATAGATGCCGATATTATTAACAGGGAGGGCAAATACAACCTGTTCTTTAAAACCGAAGGCTCAGGAAACGGCATTAAAAAGGCTGTTTCAGACAGGCTTACTTCGGGCTACGTTGCGCAGGATAAATACTTACAGCAAACTACTGACCCTGTTGAAGGTGCAGGGGTATTCAAATTGAATAACAGTAACGATTACATTTTGATGTACGATGTTTATACAAAAGGTAAATACCAGTTTACTAAAAGCAGCGACCTGGAAAACTTTAAGGTAATAGATCAAATGGTAACCATGAATTTTCACCCTCGCCATGGTACGGTTATGCCCATAACCGAAAGTGAATACCAGCGATTGATGGCCAGATGGGGTGATAATGATCTGCATAACCCTGCGCTGAAAGGCCTTTACGCCGATCCTGAAATCCTGTATTCGCACAAGACAAATAAGTATTACATCTATCCTACCAGCGATGGATTTGATGGATGGTCGGGCACGTATTTTAAAACCTTTTCATCAACTGACCTGGTTAACTGGAAAGATGAGGGCATCATTCTTGACCTTAAAAAGGATGTATCATGGGCTAACCGAAATGCATGGGCACCCACCATTGCCGAAAAAATGATCAACGGCAAGTACAAATATTTCTATTACTTCTGTGCCGCCCAAAAAATAGGGGTAGCGGTTTCTGATAGCCCTACCGGGCCTTTCAAAGATAGCGGCAAACCACTGATTGATAAGCTCCCGGCAGGCATAAAGGGAGGGCAGCAAATAGACCCTGATGTTTTCACTGATCCCAAAACCGGCATATCATACCTATATTGGGGTAATGGCTACATGACCGGAGCTGTGTTGAACAAGGATATGATATCCATTGACACCACAACTATTAAAGTGCTCACGCCGGATACCTCATTCCGTGAGGGTACCGAGGTATTCTACCGCAAGGGGAAGTATTATTTTATGTGGTCTGAGGACGACACCAGGAGCGAAAACTATCGCGTAAGGTACGGGACATCAACTTCGCCGCTTGGCAAGATAGAGATACCTGCTAATAACCTGGTGTTAGCCAAAGATGCCGATAATGCCATCTACGGCACCGGCCATAATTGCGTTATCCAGATCCCTGGTAAAGATGAATGGTATATTATTTATCATCGCTTTAACCGCCCCAAGGGCATTACCATGGGCGACGCCGCCGGCTACAACCGGGAGGTTTGTATCGATAAACTGGAGTTTAACAGTGATGGCTCTGTTAAGCGGGTTGTGCCTACCGTAAAAGGCATTGCGCCGGTGAAGTAATTTTTTTACTTCCTGTTTGCATCACTTAACGAAGTTTTTTTATAGTTAGCAAAGTATGCGCTATCAGCTTTGTCAAACACAGCACTGTCAATCATAACTTGTTGTATATCGGATGATTCTACTGGTAACTCAAATTGTTTTCTCAGGTCATTTCGTAAAGAATTTAGCAAATCTGTAAAGTCATTACCTTTGCGCTCTTCAATTCTTTTCGTCTGTATATGCAATAAATCAATTTGCTCTGGAGTACCGAAAAACTGCACAGCTATCGCTACCTTTCTTAAGTACAATGCGGAAAGTCGTTGTTGATGCTGGCCACGGTATACTATAGCATAACAAAGGTTCTGATAAGCCTCAGTCTCATATTGTAGCCTTATATCACGAAGCTTATTATAACGTTCAGTTTTGGCATTCAAATTACTACCGTACCAAATTCCAATCACAGCGAAAACTGCAGGTAACCATATTGTAAGAAAAGTCTTTTTAAAGCTTAAGGATTGGTTGGACATGCTTTAAAGATAATTATTCTAAAGATAGGAAATAGAATTTATACGACAGATACGCCAAAGCAGCACCCGAGCAAGTAACTCAGAATTATAAAATGTAACTGCAGAAATTAATCAACTGGGATAACGCCGTTATAGAGCAACCCGCGTAAGTGTCGAACAAATTCTTGTAGTGATATCAACACAAAGGCCGCTCCTTTATAAGAAGCGGCCTTTAACATAATTACTAACTTATTAACTTAAAACAGTGTAAACTCAACCCTGCGGTTCATTTGTCTGCCTTTATCTGTTTTATTTGTGGCTATCGGCTGCAGCGGGCCGTAACCTGTTGCCTCTATGCGCGATGCATTTGCACCTTTTGATACCAGGTAATTCTTCACAGCCTGTGCACGTGCTTTCGATAAAGCCATGTTCGCTTTCATGCTGCCTTTGCTATCGGTGTGGCCTGCCAGTTTAAGCGCAAAATCTTTTTGGATCAGTAATTCTGCAACGCGGTCTAAGGTTGGGTATGAGCGTTCTTTAATTTCTGCCTTGCCATAAGCAAACTCCAGGTTTTTAATGGCATCGCCAATTACACGGCGATCTTGTTGGGTAATAACTTCCTTCTCTTTTACAACAACAACAGGCAGCGGACAACCACCGCCATCTACTTTGGTACCAGCTGGTGTACCCGGGCATTTGTCATATTTATTTGCTACGCCGTCGTTATCATCATCAGCCATGTCCCTTTCGTCCTGAAGGCGTTTTTGCTCTTCTGCTGCTAACCTTGCCTGTAACTGGGCGGCTGTTTCCTTTATCTCCTCATGTACTACCGCAACCGTGCTAAAGTTTTGCAGCGGCCTTGCGTTTTTCTTACCAAAGCTATACTCAATACCTAAGTGCCCATAAGACATGTGATCATGCAAACCGCTCCGGTAACCATCAAAGGCGTTAGTTCTTAAAGAATACACGGTGTAACCCAGATCGATATTAACCGCCTTTGAAACACCTATCTTAAAGCCTATCCCAATAGGTAAAAACCATGTTTTACCATCACCGCTTGTGGGTTGCGGCACATTAGCCATTACCGGCGGCGGGTTGCGCACCGTAGTGGAGTATGACATATACCCCACACCCGCAGTAAGGTAAGGCACTATTACTGCAGGTTTTATAGATAAACTTAAATTAGGCACTGTAAAGTAACCACGCAGATCTGCCGACCAGTTGATATTGGTTTCATAGCCGCTCTGGTCCTTGCCGGGTAAGCCATCCGGGAAATTGTTCAGTTTAGAAGCGTTAACCTTTCCGAACAAGAAATCGGCCTGCAGGCCGAAGCTTGACATTATCTGCCTCTTTACAAAAAACGAATAACCGAATTTTTCGTGCGGGTTACCGTAGTCGCCATTGGTTTTACGGTTAAACGGTGTCCAATGGGTTAAAAAGCCGCCGTTAGCACCTATCGACCAGCGGCGCAGGTCATCGGTGGGCAACTTAGATGTGTCGGTACTGCTTGTTTGGGCAATACCTTGTGCAGAAATGGCCGACAGGCAAGCCACAAGGCACCAGTTTTTTAATGTTTTCATTGTTGGAAAATCTTTAGGTGTGATAGATCTTTTATAATTCAGGTTTATAGTATTTATGGTTCAGTATGCGTTTTTGTTACCAGCCAGGGTGTATACTACCGTTAAAAAAATGATATACATATCCAGCAGGAAGGTCCAGTTCTTTAAGTACCATACATCGGCATCCACACGGTTCAGCATCTCATCAACAGTTGCCGTACGCCCGCGTAAGCCATTGGCCTGTGCCCAGCCGGTAATGCCCGGCTTTACCAGGTGGCGTATCATAAAATGCTCTATCAGTTCAGAGTATTCGCGCGTTTGAGAGAGCATATGCGGCCTCGGGCCAACTACAGACATATCGCCCATCAGCACGTTAAAAAATTGCGGTAATTCATCAAGATTGGTTTTCCTTAAAAAAGCGCCTATCCTGGTTATGCGGGGGTCGCCTTTGGCTGTTTGCAGCGTATCAGAATCCTTGTTCACGTACATGCTACGGAACTTATAACAGTCAAAACTCCGGTTATCGCGAGAGGAGCGCTCCTGAGAAAAGATCACCGGCCCTTTAGATTCAAGCATGATCAACAGCGATATGACGGGCAGTAACCAGCTTAATATGAATATGATAACGGCCAACGAAAAAACAATGTCAAACGCCCTTTTACTGGCACGGAACCAGTAATTATTTTTGTAAAAGATGTTCTCATTATCGGCTTCGATCAGTAAACCGTTGAAGGTAAATGCGTTATTGATGAATAGGTTAGCTTGCGCAGGGAACGTTATGCGGGCGTATGGTTGCCGCATATACCTGGTGAGTTCTTTATGGTAAGCAGCACGCAGGGCCGGTTTAAACAGTTGATGGTAACTGTTAGAAAAACCATCCTGGATCAAAATTGAGATGACACGGCTAAGGGATGTAACTCTTTCCATAACGCTTTATACTATGTTGTTAAACTTGTTTCAATAAGCCTGTTAATTGTTTTACTTGCGTGCTATGGTGAATATTAGCAGCGCTGTGTTTAAAAAAAGCAGTCCCGGCTGCACTATGGTAGAAAAGTCTTGTATCTTTTCGTTTTTTATTGCTCTCCGGTTTTGTGCTATGTAAATAATGTCCTGACTTTGCAGAATAGTGGCCGGATTTGATACGGTACGGAAATCACTGAGGTCGAAAAACAAAACCTGCGGGTCTGTCATTCCGCCGCGCACTATCTTAACCTTCTTCTCATCTCCTTTTTCAGTTAAGCCGCCGGCTTGTGCCAATACATCTATCAGGTTGGTTTTATCGCTCGTAAGCATATAGCTGCCCGGTGAGCGCACCTCACCAAATACGGATACCTTGAGGTTCATAATGCGTAGATCGATGATCGGGTTTTTCAATACGGTGCGGGCGTAAAGTCCCTGTATCTTTTTGGTAGCCTCCAGCTTGGTAAGCCCTGCAATTTTAACCTTGCCTAATACCGGTAGTGCTACTGTACTATCATTCTCTACCTGGTAGGTTTGGGGCTGAGGCGCGTTTGAAGATGCGCCTGGTGTACTACCACCGCCGCCGGGTACGGTAACCACATAGTTGATATCCTGCAGGTTACGCATTTGGATGATATCCTGTGTTTGAATTTTATATTCGTAAGGAGCAGAACCGACCAGTAAAGCGGTACTGTTAGCAGCCCCATGCGTTTCAAAAAGCAACTGGTTTTGCTTGTAGGAGCAGGAGGTACCGATCAACAGTAAAGCAACTGCAGTGATGGTATAACGGAAAAGGCTTTTAGTTTTTTTGAGCGGCATCTTTTTGTTTTAGTTGAATGTGACCTGACCTTCGCTAATTTTTGCCTGACTCTTTTCGACCCTCTCGCTCACTATCTGCTCAAAATGATTGGCGTAGGAATTAACGATGTTATCTATGTTGTAAAAGTTCTCTATCCTGTCACGATTGTTCGTAATCATGCCGTTGTAAGCGCCGGATCCTTTGTCAATACTATCTATGTACTGGGCTACATCAGCAGGTGTGTTAAAATACCAGGCATTCTCGTTAAGCACTGCGCGGTTAAACACATTATCGCTGGCGCAGATAAGTGCATTTGATGCCATCGCTTCTAAAAGGGATGGATTGGTGCCACCAACTGTGTGCCCATGGAAATACAAGTTTGAATAAAACCTGAGGTTATTCAATTTATCGCCACTGAAAATGCTGCCACTGAATATGATGTTAGGATTAAACTTGAACTTCTTAACCAGGTAATTGCCAAACGCATTGTTAGTGTTGCCAACCACCAAAAATTTGTGCTCACTTTCGGTAAGGCAGTATCCATCCAGTATGGTCTCTACACTGTTCTCAGGCTCCATGCGGGCAATAAGCATGTTATATTGGTATGGCCTTAAACGGTACTCAAGCAATACGGCAGGATTATTATCATTAAATAAGGTTGCGCCATACGGAATAAACACCGGCTCTTTACCATATTTATTTTTAACATAGCGTTGTATCTCGGTAGAATCGGCAATAAGGTGATCGCTGGTTAATACCGCTAAGCGCTCTGCCATACGCAAAAACGCCTTAGCCCTTTTTGAATATTTTGCCCTGTTCCACTCCATACCATCCATGTTGGTTGTAATTACAGATTGTGGCGGCAGCATCCATCCCCAAACAGAACTGCTGGTATAGCCCAATTGCAGGATAACATCGAAATTCTTTTTGCGGGCGTCTTTGATACAGTTGAGGTCATAGATAAACTGCCCGGCTGTACCTAATTTATATTCTGGATCATAACAATGGCAGATCTCAACACCGTTCCATTCCTTTTGCTGGTAAGGGTGGTTATGCGAGTTGTAAACAGTAACGTCATACCCTTTTCTTACCAAGCCAACCGACAGGTATTCTGCACATTGTTCAAACCCGCCATAGTTGTTGGGGATGCCTCTTGTTCCGATGATAGCGATGCGCATGGTGTTCAATTATTAGCTGTGTATATTGCTAAATACCTTTAGGTATCAGACCTGTATCTGCAATAAAGTGTGTTAATCAATAATCTATATTACACCAAAAAACCGCGAAATTTCGCTTGTAAGGGCGATATGAATGAAATGAACAGCTGTGAACAGAGTGAATGAAATAGACTACGGCTAAATCCCTGAATATTTTAGCCTGCTACGGTTTAAGACAGTTGAGTGGCTGGGAAAATCGCAAAAAACATCTTATAATTTAACTGTTTTTGCGATGTGCCTAATTATTTGAATAATGAGCTTAACCCCATGAATAACCTTTTAAAATTCATCACCAGGATAAACCTGAAAACAATCCGCTTTAACTTTAAATACTTTCCATTTAAAACGGCCATCAAGTTTCCGGTATTTATTTCAAACAACGTTTTTTTGCACCAGATGAAAGGGCGGGTAATTATCAACGGCCCTATCAGAACGGCACTGGTGCAGATAGGCTACGGCAAAATAGGCATAGCTGATTTTAAACGCTCAAGAGCAATATGGGAAGTACATGGCGATGTTGTTTTTAACGGGCGGGCATTTATAATGCATGGCTGCAAGCTTAATGTAAGCCAGGGCGCACAACTAATATTCGGCGATGATTTTAATATGAGCACCGAATGTGCAATAGTAGCAGCCAAGAAGATACAGATCGGGAACCACAGCGGTATTTCATGGGAAAGCCTGGTAATGGACACGGATTTCCATCATATAGCGGATGAGACCGGAACAGTCTTCAATCATCCTAAAGAAATAATCATTGGTGACAATGTATGGGTGGCCTGCAAATGCACTATCTTAAAAGGTGCTGTTATCCCTAATGGCTGTGTTGTTGCTGCAAACTCCATGGTTACCAAACCGCTTGTTGGCGAGAAAAGCATTTTTGGCGGCAGCCCGCTAAGAGTTTTAAAAAGCGGAATTTCATGGTGGTATTAAATAATGGGAAGAATATACTCGCCCAAATTGTAAACTAAATCAGGGTTACGATCTGCAATTTTTTTGGCAGGGGTACCGCCAACTACCGTGTAAGGTGCAACATCGCGGGTAACAACCGCCCCCGCCGCTACTACTGCACCTCTGCCAATTGTTACCCCGGGTAATATGATAGCTCTTGAGCATACCCACGCATAATCTTCTATTACTACCGGCGCGCCGGCTTGTGCAAAATCCGGGCTGTTATAATCATGATGCAGTGTCCATATCATCACCTCGTTACTGAGATTCACATTGCTGCCAATGCTTAACCCCATGCGTGCGTCTAATAAAGCTTTATGACCAATGATGGTATCATGCCCGATATTCATCTTCCAGGGCGAGCGTACTTCAAAGCCTCTGTATAGGCCCACTTTCCGGTCAATTTTTGCCTTTAATAATTTCAACAAACCTATCCTCAGCGCGTGGAAAGGCAAAAGAGATATCATTCCACAAAAAATGTAGATGCATGATCCTTTAAATTTCTGATAGCCCTTTGCCATTTCTGTTGTTTTTTTTTCAGGCCGATCTCAATATTTGTTCTATCTCGTTACACTGATTAGTGATGCGCTTTTTGATAACCTTGGCAGGCACGCCTCCCGCTACAGAATTTGCAGGTACCGACTTGGTAACCACGCTGCCTGCAGCTATCACACAACCATCACCAATTTCAACGCCATCTAAAATAGTAACCGCGGCGCCTATCCAGCAATTATTACCTATTACAACACCCTGCCTGGTAACTCCCTGATCTTTAATGATCACATCCGGTTTTGAGAACACATGGTTCTCTGAGAAAATTTTAGCGCCCGGGCCAATGATCACATCGTTGCCAATGGTTACACCACCCTGGCCGGCAATAAAAGCGCCCGCATTTATGCCCGTATTGTTACCAATGCTAACCCCAACACCTTTTTTAGCGATAACTCCGGTGCAAATGATGCTGCTGTTGCGGGCAATACTCACATTATCCCCCATCATAATGCCCTGTTCAGAAAGTCCGTTAAGATAAACCCCATCCTCAAGTATCAAGTTTTTGCCGGCCTTTACCAGGTGCGGGTGTTTTACTTTTACACCAGCCCCCACAAATATTAGTCCCTCCGTTTTTATAAACAGTTTAAGCCAACCGCCACGCAAAGCCTGGCCCGCCCTGCCTGATAAGATGATCAGCAGATCGCGCGTGCTGTATTTGCTTTCCCATTTATAGTTGGGGTTGCGCTTAAGTTTTGCTATCAGTTTTTCAATTAACACCGGCTTCTTCAATTATTGTTAAGATCTGTTGCGCCGAGCGTGACCACACAAACTTTTCGGCGCGTTGTAGTCCCTTTGCAACCTTATCGTTGTACAGATCGGGGTTATTTAAAAGGGTATCAATTTTTCGGGCGATGTCATATGGGTTGTCCGGATCTATATATACTGCTGCATCCCCACAAACCTCGGGCATGGCGGTGCGGTCTGATACTATGACCGGCACACCACATTTCATAGCTTCTAAGGGTGGCAAGCCAAAACCTTCTGCATAAGATGGAAAGCAGAAAATAGTTGCGCAGGCATAGATTACCTGCAGATCAGCCTCCGGCACATGACCGGTAATAATAATACGATGCGACAAGTTATGCTGAGCGATCAACGTTTCCAATTCATCCGTAAGGTTATTACGCTCACCTGCAATTACCAGTGGTATATCCTGATTGCTGATATACAACAATGCCTTTACCAGGTTTAGCAGGTTTTTACGAACATTTACCCTACCTACAAACAGCAGATATTTTGCAGGTAGCCCATAACTATCAGCCAAAGCCTGCACTTCACTATTGCTGTAAAAACTCTTGGGTTTAAAGCTCTCATTTATGCCATGATAAACCACGCTTGTGTTTGAGCTGCCGGAGACGTTGTTGCTTAGCAAACGTTCTTTCTCAGATTCTGATATAGCGATAACCGTGTCTGACCTGGAAGCCAGGCGCTTCATCTGCTTAAAATAAAACCGCTCAGTACCTGAGTAATATTCCGGATAATCGAGGAACAGAACATCATGTATGTAAGCTATCTTGTGCAGCTTGCCCGGCCATGTGCTCGCGAAATTTTGGAACAATACGGCTTTCAATTTATGTCGCAAGGCCGCCAGGGGCACCAAAAACTGATTGGATAACAGGTTAGGTATTTCAGGTAAACCAATCAATTTAACATCTGCAGGGAACAAAGCCTGTGCTTGTTTTTTAAATTTCGATGGTATAAATAGGTGCAGATTAAAGCGATCATGGTTGTGCAGTATCATTTCGTTCACCAGGTTCTTAACCACCATGTTGCCGCTGGGTGGCCCGCTAAAGAACCACTTGGCATCAATACCTACATTTATTTTGTTGCCGGTGTTACTCATTGTACAATGTTCAACCTCCTTTCTACAGGATAACCATTACGTTGGCGGTGCACTGCAATAGCCTCATCATATATATGGTTCAGCTTTTTTAGACGTTTGTCCCAACGGTGTTCGTTTGCACACAGCAACGTGGTTTGATGCGTATCTGCCAATATTTGAGTGTTGCCGAGCAAAATGTTAATTACGGATGTGATCCGTTCAAGCATGTTGTTGTAACTGTCAACAGGTACCTTTACACCACATTTAGAACATATTACATCGCCCATGCCGCAATGGTCAAGGGTAAGTGTGGGTACGCCGTTACTCATTGCCTCAAATATCACGGCAGGATTATCTTCGGCAATGCTGGTCATGATATGCAAATGGGAGCACGCGATTATTCGCACGGCCTCCTTTCGTGGCAGGTGTCCACTGAAAACAACTTTATCTGCTATACCATTTTCTGCTGCATATTTTTTAAGTGCTTCATGAAGCGGGCCGTCACCCAAAACATTTAACTTCCAATTGTATGTCTTAAGGGCAGCCAAAGCTTGCAGGCACATTTTCAGATTTTTGCGCTCGTTGAGCGTGCCGCTCCAAACCATCTGTACCTGTTCTGCTGTATTATTAAACTTATTTACGCACGGAAAAACGTCACCTGTAATCCCTTGTTCGGGCAGGTAATAACTATCACGGTTAAAGTGTTGCTTAATAATATCCTGACCTAAGTGCGTGGCCGCTATTAATACGTCGGCTTTTTTAAATGCTAATTTGATCCGTAACGAGTATCTGAGCTGATATTTGTTGATGAAGTTTTTAAGGGTAAACTTTATCCTGGCTTTAAATGGCAGTTGTGCCAATAACCGCTTATCGACTATTTTCATTCCCCCAATTGGGCCCCAAACCAGGGGCTTACCAAGCTTGCTTAGGAAACCCGGCTCCCGGAAACCTATTGGGCCAAGCTGATGGACAACATCGATAGCTACTTCTTTTAACAACTCCTGAGCGGCTTTCAAAGCCTGCTTCTGCCACAGGTAGTAAGCAAAATAAAAGAACCAGCCGAAACCTGCCTTATTTAATAGATTAATGGTTTTGGCGAGCCATCCTGCCTTCACATCAATAAATTTAACACCAGGCAGCGGATGGTCTTCTATATACTGTTTCAGCGTTTGGGTATCGCCCATGTGATCATCAGACATGCCGTAAAGCACCCAAAGATCATGCTCCCCGGCCAGGTTTGTCACCGTGTTCCAGGCCGCAGCATACTCCGACCCCCGCGTTGGGGATATGGCATAAGCTGATATGAGGAGCTTTTTCTTCAAAGCGCTGCAAATTTATTAACCGAACGGAAGGGATCTTTATACCACAGGCGCCAACGCAGCCTGTTCAGTTTGTTAAATAAGCCGGCTAACAAGAAGCTACTCCACGACAGGTTCTGCTTCATAACGGCCAGTTCTTCGGCATGCATTTTTTTTACATCGTTACTAACGCCGAAGGTGCGCATGCAAGCTATGTGCTCATCGATATGTTTGATTTTATAACCCGCATGTTTTATCCTTAAAAACATATCATAATCCATGGCTATTTTGTATGCCGGGTCATACCCGCCAACCGCCTTGTAAACGCCATTTCTCACAAAACATGTAGGGTGCATAATGTACATACCGTAATTAAGCCAGCCTATTTTACTCTTCTTGATGCGTTTAAAACCATTATCACCTATCAACAATAAATTGGCGCAGCATACATCATCATTGGCATACGTATTTATCATCACCAGTTCAACTGCATCCTGCATGTACCAGTCGTCGGCGTTTATCATGCCTATCCATTGCCCCGTTGCGCGCGCTATACCTTTATTAAAACCATCGGCAATGCCTTTGTCCGGTTCACTTACAATTACTGCTATCCTGTCGCGATATTTTTCAATAATATCCAGTGTGCCGTCTGTTGAACCGCCATCCATCACGATGTACTCTATATTTTTATAGGTTTGGTTAAGTACACTCAAAATGGTTTGCTCTATGGTATCAACTGCGTTAAGCACCGTCGTAACGATACTTACCTTAGGGTTTGCAGTGTAATTTTGTGTATTCATGGCGCTCTTAATAAGCAAATTGGTTTGATGGATGTCCGGCTGTTTCGCGCTGCTCATTCATGAAAAGCAAATGGTTAAAATTGAGATAACTAAAACCGAGGGTCACCATCAGGATACTCATCTCCACATTAAAAAATGCCGTTACAATATAGTTGGTCAGAAAAAGGCTAAGTATGCACCCTACCGAAAGCGCAGCGAACAGCTTGATCACCGGCCGGCCATTTGCGTTGGCATACTTACGCCAGTTAATAACAGTAAGCCTTATAAATACAAATGCATAGGTTACAATACCCAGCATACCCGTTTTAATAAGCAGGTAAAGCCAGCCGTTATGTAGTACCGGGATAAATTCATAATCGGTATCCTCGCCCAGGCGCAAAAAGGTTTTAAGGTCTACCAGTTTACCCAGGCCACCGAAGATCCAATCCTTTGTATCGCCCTGCATGTATTGGTTAAGCGCCATAAATGATTCGTAGCCGCGGTATTTGGTGTTAATGTCTTCCTCGGTACTGTAGTTACCGATGCTTAGTTCGTTAAAAGAGCCCAGTAGCTTATCAATAAAAGAGGTTGATGATTGTGTTGGTTTAAAAATATCCAGCGGTACAAATGATACCAGAACTACCACTATAAATGATACCGGAAGAACCCATTGCCTTTTGAGTTTATCGGCAACTAAGAGCATCACAAAACAAAGTGTAATGATAAGATAGGTGCGCGATGCACACATGTAAATACCAAACGCATTAACCACCACAAACAGATTGAAATAAAACCTGCTGAACAGTTTGATATTAAATTTTTTTGTGAGCAATAATATTGCAAGTGCTACCGGCGGCCCGGGCGTACCAACTATCCCGACAGCGTAGTGAGCAGAGTAAGGATCAGTAAGAGATCCGACACCTATATAGTAAACAGAAATACCGGTAACCAGCAGCGAAGTGATCAATCCTGCATATACCAGCACTTTAAGAAACTCATGGATCTTTAAATGACAGGCCAGTAAAATGCCGGCAAGTATAAAAAGTACCGGCAGCATGAAATAGTAAAAATCCTTTAATATCAGGTAGTTATTGTTTGAAAAACCGGCAAACATTCCTAACACCACCGGAATAATTAGAATAGCGAATAATCTTATCAGTTTAACGGCCGATACGTGGCGTTCCATCGGCATTGCTATAATTATAATGGCAACACCTATTACCACAGCCTGCATGTGGAAGAAAGAAGCCACAACCAGCAACAGTAATAAAGCAGAATAGAACTTCACTCTCAATGCCATAACCTTTAATTATACGTGTTATCCTTTATGTATACCGCCGGGTTACCCGCCCATACCTGCTCATCCGGGATGCTTTTAAAAACCACCGAACCCGCGCCGACAATTGCATTTTTACCAATAGTTACGCCTTTAAGTATGGTAGTATGACCACCTATAAATGCACCATCCATGATGGTTACGGGCTTTGAGCGCACCCCCTCAATACTCTCGGGGATCTGGTTTCTTATCCTTGCATCCAGCGAATGGAAATCAGTATCATAGATCACCGTGTTGATACCGATCTTTACATTATTGCCGATGCTTATCTTGCTGTGGCAGATAATGGCAATGGAAGTAACACCCACGTTATCGCCAATGCTTATCTCAGCACCTTTGGCTGCAACAAAATAGCATTGCTGCTGCCTGCCACCCATGGCATGGTATTTACCGCTGTTGAACCAAAACCTTTTCCCTATAGAGAATTTCCCATCCATATTGATATCGAGGATAGGGATACCAAATCCAACAAAATCCTTATGATACTGCACCCCATTAAGGTTAAACTTAAACGTGGTAATAGCGTGCGAATAAGTGCGGGCAGCACGGTAGTAAACTACACGCATGCCCCTGTAAGCCTTTCGTATATAATATGGTAAAGCCATGTTATACTTTTGCTAACTACCTGGCCAGCAAACCTGCCGCCGTGCCGTTGATTATCTTTTTAGTTTGTACCGAAAATGCTATTCCCATCATAATAAAAATGATGGTGTTTGATGTTGTAACCCCCGCAAGTCCCCAATATTTTCCTAATAATATTGACAGCGGAATATTGATGACTGCGCAAATAATGCTGAGGTACAATTGCAGCCTTATCTTGCTGATGCCGTTCAAAAATTGCACATACATAGCTTGCCATATAAGCGCTATGGTATAAATGCACATAGCCAGCGAAAGCGTGAACGGAACGCTAACGCCATCGCCGAGCCAAAGCTTGTAAATTACCGGCGAGCAGATAAGCAACATTACCGTACATAGGCTTAGTCCCAGCCAAAGTTTGTTCATCTTGCCAAGCGTTAGCCTTATCCAATCCAGGTCTTTTTTTACATAGGCTTCGGTAAAGGCGCTCCAGAACGGTGTGATGATCATGATAAAAACCATTAGGATAACCGAAAAAAGTTTGTATGCAATATTGAATGTGGTTACCTCTTTGGGGCTGAATAATTGGGTGATAACGATGTTATCTGTCTCATATAACACCAAAGTACCTATCTGGATAATGAAGAATGCACCGCCCGCCGAAAGCAACTGGTGTGCGTATTTATATTTCACAGACTTAAACGTTGGCGCTAAAGATCTGTAGTTGCCACTATAAAAATAAAAACTGGCAATAAGTAAGATTATCAGGGGTATGCCTGTAACCACGTACACTAAATAAGTTAAGGAACTTGTAGTAAAATTGGTAAGAATAACCACACTGATGATGGTAGCGGCCTGCCCTAAAACACTTATCAAAGCTGGTAATGCGGGCTTTTGATTTGCAGTTAGCACAGTATTTATCAACTGAACTATAAACTGCAAGCAAAAGAAAATAAAGATGACTGCAACCAGGTGATTAAGATTAGGCAACTCTTTAGCGGGTACGTTTAATATACCGTGCCAATTGATATAAGGGTTAATCAAGCAAAATGCTACCAGCAAAACGCCTGATATAGCGGCAAGTATGGCGTAAGTAGAGCTTATATGACTTTGCCCCTCTGTATAGTTACCCAAGGCAACGTCCTCAGCTAATTTGTTCTTAAGTCCGTTACCTAAGCCCATATCAAAAAGCGCCGCCCAGCTAATGATAGAGCTAAGCGTTAACCACACCCCATAATTGGTTGCACCAACGTAGCTAATGGTGAGCGGTATAAGAGCAAACGAGCAAACCACCCCGCCACTTTTGATAAGCAACGACTGAAAAATATTTTTCTTCGCCCTTAACGACCGCTCGTGGCCCTTGGTAAAAAAGCTGCGAAAACCTGTTTGTATTACCTGCAACATAACTTTACTTATTTTACAGTAGGCCTAAGCTTTTTCATAAAATTAGAGAACTTGTTGCCCTCTTCTATCTCCGTGTAGTTATAGTTACCATAGCCATAACCGTAACCGCTTATGTTATTGGTATTGAGTTCAATATCATTAACAATAAGATATAACTGCTTCACCTTACGGTATTTTTGCAGATCATTCACAATATTCAGTTGCGATTTGTAGGTATAATTCTGGCGCATAACATAACAGGTAACGTCGGCAAATTCTTCTATTACCAAGGCGTCTGAGACCTGGCCAACCGGCGCGGTATCTATAATTACATAGTCAAATTTTACCCGTAACTCTTCTATAAGCTCCTTTAGCCTGCTGCTCATCAATATCTCTGCAGGATTGGGTGGTATGGTACCCGATGAAATGAAATAAAAGTTCTCGTTGAAAGTAGAAGGATGTATAAGATCATCAATGCAATCCTTGTCAGGGGTTATCACGTAATCGGTAAAGCCGTAGCTCGCCTGTGTACCCAAGTATTTCAGCAACTTAGGCTTGCGCAGGTCAAGCTCAAGCAGCACCACTTTTTTACCCGATAGCGCAATTGAGTTACCAAGGTTTAGCGAGATGAACGATTTGCCCTCGCCGCTCATGCTTGAGGTGAACATGATGACGTTTGATTTTCCTCCGTCGGTAACATACTTTAAATTAGTACGCAATGCGCGGATCTCTTCACTTATCACCGTGCGAGCCTCGTTGTAGATCAGCATTTTTTGCTTGTGATTGTTCTTGCTAATTTGGCCGAGCACAGCAACAGTGGTATGCTTTTCAATATCATCTTTCTTGCTGATGCGATTGTTGGTTGTCTGCCTGATGCCAAGGCCCGCAGCGGGCAAAAACAAGCCAAACAACGACGCAATTGTATATATAAAAGACTTTTTAGGAGCAAAGGGATCTTCATCACTTTCAGCATTATCTAAAATGCGGCAATTAGATATAGTGGCTTTTTGTGAGATGGCGGTTTCCTCACGTTTTTGAAGCAAGAACAGGTAAAGGTCCTGCTTTAAGCTTTGCTGCCGCGAGTAATCCAGGTAAACCCTTTCCTTTACCGGTGCATCGGCAATCTTATCGCCAATGGCCGCATTTTGCCTTACTATGGCAGATCGCGATATGTTAAGGCTATGCTTGTAACTCTTTAAACTTGTTAAAAGCATGTTGCGGGCTGTTTCTATCTGCTGATCCAGGTTTTTGATGATAGAGCTCGATTCCTGCAGGTTTAGTTTCAACTGCTCGCGACGAAGCAGCATCTCATTGTATGAATTTATTGCACTGCCGAAAGACATATCTTTAGTGATGAGCGAACTTGGCACCACCTGCGAGTTTTTCCCATTGCTTACGTAACGGTAAAGATCATTTACCACGGCAAGCTGTACTTCTGTTTCATTTAACTTTTGCTGGTAATCACTTGCGCCTTGCACAAGCGCTTTTGCCTGGGCGTTAATGTCTGATATTTTGTTATTAACCTTATATTTTTCCAGTGTCTTTTCTACCTTGCCCAGCTCGGCGCTTACAACGCTAAGCCTGCTATCGATAAATTTTATGGTGCTATCGGCCATGCGTACCTTGTTTGAGAGGTTGTTTTGCAGGTACAACTCCATGAATTTCTGCAAGATGAGTTCGCCCCTTTTGGCATTTCCATAAGCCAACTGTACCCCAATTACGGTGGATTGCTTGTCGCTGAGTGACGCAACAAACTTAGCAGCCAGTTCATTCTCAGCCTTCTTGATAGATTTTACAGCAATTTTATAATCTCCGTTTGGGTGGAAATATGAAGTTTTAACGAGATTGATGGAATAGTCGGGCAGTTTGGTTGGCACGCCAAATGTTCCTCTAATATTAATATCATTATCTGCATCCGTTAATTGATAGTGCTGGCTATCAAGCACGGCTATTTTATAGTTGTTTGACCGGGTTACGTCGTTATTTGAAAGGGCAATATTAAATGGCGCATTATCAAAAAGTTCTTTCTTCATCAGGCCGCTTTTGTCGTATAAATGAACGTTGATGTTCATTTGGGTAATTACACGGCGTAACAGGTTGCGTGATTCCAGCACCCTTACCTCATTATATGAATTGCTTTTGATATCGAAAAGTGACGACAGATCTGAGCTGACACCATTGGAGAGTAGTTTGGACGGTGAGTTCTTTTCATCTTCAATGATGATCTTACCCATCACGTTCCATTGCTTTGGAGTATATTGGATAACCAGGAAACCTACCAGCAAACTTACCAGCACACCGCCGACAAACAGATACCAGTAATTGGCAATCACGGCGAGCAATTGCCTTACTTCGCCAACATCGTCCTGTTTCTTGTAAGTAAAATCGAGTTTATCGGCTAATATGTCCCTGTCAATCATATTCAGTCAAATTTTAGGTAGTAAGCAGCAGTTTTTCCGGTGATTTAACCACCGGTTTCTGTTTACTAATTTAACTAAACGAGGATGCCTTGTTCAGCAATGAACGAGAATGAATAAAGTGAATACGCTGAACAGAATGAACAAAAGGGATGAGTGGAATTAAAGCATAAGGCCCTGCATTTGATGTGCAGGGCCTTATTATTACTTTTTAGCTATTCTATACATTTTGCCGCTATCGGTTAAGCCATATAGCGCACCGTCCTTGCCGGTTACTAATGCGCGCCATCGTTCGTTCTTATCGCGCAATAGCCGTTCTTCCCCAACAACTTTATTGTTTCTGATCACTAACCGGGCGATATGCGCGCCGCTTAGGCCGCCTACAAAAAGATTGTTTTTCCATTCGGCCAGGTTACCGGTATAAAACGTAATACCACCCGGGGAGATAGTTGGGTCCCAATAGTAAATAGGTTGCACAACACCTTCTTTTTGCTGAATGCCGTCGCCAACTTTTTCACCGCTGTATTCAATCCCATAGGTAACCACGGGCCAGCCATAATTTTTGCCGGGCTTAATGATATTGATCTCATCGCCGCCACGTGGGCCAAACTCTGCTTCCCATAATTCACCGGTAGCAGGGTTCCAGGCCAAACCATCAGGGTTGCGGTGGCCGTAGCTGTAGATCTCCGGCAACGCACCTGCCTTACCTGCAAACGGACCACCTGGAACGGCTTTACCCGCTTTAGTAATATGGATAACCTTGCCGATGCCTGCGCCCAAGTCCTGTGCCTTCATGCGGATATCAGCACCACTGCGCTCGCCGGTGCTTACAAACAAGTTGCCCTGCTTATCAAACACAATTCGGCAGCCATATTGCAGCGTGCCTTTATATGCCGGCTCTGCGCGGTATATTACTTGTACATTCTCTAATTTAGTTTCGTCAGCAGACAGCTTACCTTTCGCAATGGCCAGCAGCGAACCGCCGGATGCTTCTTCAGCATAGCCCCAGTAAACCATTCGGTTAGTGGCAAAAGCCGGGTCGATAGTAATATCCAGTAACCCGCCCTGGCCTTTAAATAGTACCGCCGGGAAACCGGTAACTTGCTTGTCAAAAGCACCGCTGGCTTTTAAAATGCGTATGGAGCCGGCCTTTTCTGTGATTATAAAACGACCATCGGGCAATACGTGTATGCCCCATGGGTTTTTAAGATCGCTGTTGATAACGGTTGCCGTATAAGGCGTTTTGGTTTTTATACCGCCAATACGCGTTTGCCCGCGGAAAGCAGGCTTATAATCTGTATTAGGCTTCTGGGTTTCAACAGGCCCTAATACCGTATCTCTTTGAACGGTGCCTGCATTGGCCGTGCCGCCGATAAGCGTAGCAAAGCCGAGCGCAATAAGCATTTTTTTGTTTTTAGCAGATGTCATTATAGTAGTTTAGTTTGAGCAAAAATAGGTTATGATCGATATGCATGGGGAGATGGATCACACTGCAATATACTCAGTTAGAAACCAAACAGACCCGCTAAAGTTTACAGGTTAGCAGATTGTTACAAAGGGCTCAGGAAAAGCGGCTTATCGATCGGCGGAATAATATTTTTCTCCAGTGCGGTATCAAACATCAGCTTAACTGCTTTTTTGCCTTCTTCACCGAGATCAACCGAGAACTTATTTACATACAGATCGATGTGCTTGTACATCACATCCTCGCTCATTTCCTGCGCATGGGAGCGAATATAATCCAGCCCCGATTTTGGATTGGCAAAAGCAAACTCTACTGATTGCCTGATGAGCCTGTTTACTTTTTGCTGAACGTCAACAGGAAGATTTCTATTGGCTACAATACCGCCTAATGGTATAGCGCAACCTGTTTCCTTTTCCCAGTAATCGCCAAGGTCCATCACTTTATGCAGGCCTTTGTCCTGATAGGTAAAACGGTTTTCGTGGATGATCAAACCTACATCAACACGCCCATCTAACACTGCATTTTCAATGTCTGAAAAAACCAGTTCCTGTTTGTTGGTAGCTTCAGGGAAAGCCAGACTAAGCAGGAAGTTAGCGGTGGTATATTTGCCCGGGATGGCTATCTTTTGATCTGAGATATGAGATTTTAAATATGAGATATCTTCCTGCTTGGTTATCAGCATAGGCCCAACACCAAAACCCAGCGCGCTGCCTGCATCTAACAGCACATATTTATCCGCTGCGTAAGCAAAGGCGTGGTAGCTTAGCTTAGTGATATCCAATTCGCCGCGAAATGCCTTTTGGTTAAGGGTTTCCACGTCATCGTAAAAAACCTCAAACTCCAGTCCTTCGGTGTCTATTTTATTGTGAATAAGAGCATCAAATATAAAGGTATCATTTGGGCAGGGCGAAAAGCCGATGGTTAATTTCATAGTACAATGTTTAACTATCCAAATCAACGGTTTGTTGATCAAAGAGCTTACATATAAAAGTCATTTTAACTAAAACTCCAATTCCAACAGCACGGGGCAATGGTCGGAATGTTTGGCCTCGGGCAGTATCATACAGCGTTTAATGTTTTCCTCAAGCTCTTTACTTGCCAGCGCATAATCAATACGCCAACCCAGGTTCTTGGCGCGGGCATTGGCGCGGAAACTCCACCATGTGTAATTATGCGGCTCCTTGTTCACATGGCGGAAGGTGTCAATGAACCCCGACTCCAGAAAATTTTCCATCCATTCCCGTTCTTCGGGCAAAAAGCCTGATGAGTTGGCGTTCGATTTTGGATTATGGATATCGATAGGGCGATGGCAGATATTGTAATCGCCGCAGAGCACCAAGTTGGGTATGCTTGCCTTTAGCAGCGTTAGGTATTTCCCAAACTCATCCAAAAAACGAAACTTAAATGCCTGCCTTTCTTCGCCGCTTGAGCCTGATGGAAAGTACGCGCTCATTACAGAAACATTATCAAAGTCAACTCGTATGCACCGTCCTTCGCGGTCAAAATCAGGTATGCCGCAGCCGTACTCCACATGATTAGGCAGTATCTTACTGAAAATGGCTGTGCCGCTGTAACCCTTTTTCTCTGCCGGAAACCAGAAGTGCTGGTAACCCAATGCATCAACCAAACCCAGATCGGTCAATACATCGGGTGTAGCTTTTATTTCTTGTAAACATACCACATCGGCATCTGTAGCCTGCAGCCATGCCAGCCAGTTCTTGTTAATAGCAGAACGGATGCCGTTTACGTTATAAGTGACGATCTTCATATTATCTCCTAAATACTTATGTATTGTTGAGCTTGTCGATCCACTCTCCTGGATAGGTCTTCGACAAGCTCAGACTGACCCTTTTGGCGGAGGTTAGGAACGAATAGCCTAAATGTTTTGTCGTGGTGAGCTTGTCGAACCACTCGCTTTAATACGTCTTCAACAGGCTCAGATGACAAAATATTATTATTTCTCTTTTGGCCAAAGTAACTCATCTAACTGCTTGCATTCTTTTTTACTGAGCAGTTCTATGGTCATGGGTACATTATCTTCAGGGCGGTCGTTACCATCGCGCTTAAGGGCTGCAATTCGATCAACCATATCTATGCCGCTTACCACCTCACCAAATACGGTATAGTTTTGATCAAGGTGCGGGGCTCCTCCGACGGAAGTATAAATATCGCGTTGCCAGGCAGGTATCTTGCGGCCTTTAAGTCTCTTTATTTCTACGGTATCCAGTTTAGCGGGTGTAAAGCGTTTACCCTCTACTATATAAAACTGGCAACCGCTGGATGCTTTTGCAGGGTTATCATCACGCGCTGCACCTAAAGCACCGCGTTTATGGAACAGGCTGTCCCTAAATTCTGCCGGGATGGTATATTTAACATCGCCGTTGCCAAGCTCTTTGCCCTTTTGGTTCTTGGTAGTATCGCGCGAATCCGGATCACCACCCTGGATCATAAAATCCTGTATCACACGGTGAAAAAGCGTACCATTATAAAAACCCTGTTTAGTGAGCTTAATAAAGTTATCGCGATGTTTGGGTGTTTCATTATACAAGCGGATGATGACGTCTCCGTATGACGACCGTATGCGCACATACTGGTTTTTAGGTGGCTTAGCAAAAGCGATGGTGCTAATGAACAGCAGGCAAATGGTAAAAAATCTGGTCATGCAACTATAAGGTTAAAGTTCCCAATCTAATTCTGTTTCAAAATAAGTTATCATCAATGATTTAAGCAGCAATTCCTGCTCAAGCAAGGTATAATTAGGGATGGTTTTTGCCAGTTTCCAATGCGGCCAGCCATCCTGGTCAAGTCCCTCCAGTTCGTAAAAACCCATTTGGCTAAATAACTTGCAGTTGGCAATATGCATCAACTCTTCTTTTTGCCTTTTACTGAATTTACGCGGGCCCTGGCCAAGTTCCTGCACGCCAACCAGAAAAAGCATCACCTTCATGTCCGGCTTCTCATTATCAAACTCCTCGGCTATTTTATTCTGCAATACAGCCCACTTGGCATTAATTTCGGCAGGTTTCATACCGGCAAATATACTGAAGCTTAACCGCCGCAAAGCGAATATTTCTAATACTATTAACAATATTGTTACGTTTATGCAACAGTATTGCATTATTATTACTTATTTTTGCATTGCATTTTAAGGCTGTGAAGAAAAGCATCTACCATATTATTTGTGCCTGGGCACTATTGTTCTGTTTTGTTGCAGGGCAGTACATGGTATTTGCGCACCAGCATCATGTGAACAAGCATGTGCACCAGCTATCTCAAAGCGACAAACACAACCCCGATAAGCAGATACTTAAAGAAAAATGTGAGGTTTGCGACAGCATGCACCATGATTTTATGGAACTTTTTAAACCGCAGTTTGCTTTACACTTTAGCAAAACCGACCGTGTTTACACTTTTAAACAGTACCATTTTCAAAGTATAGGCCTCATCCTTGCCTCTGGCAGGGCTCCTCCCGTTATTTCATAATTACCGTTCAATTTTTAGATAGCCGCGGTTCTGCGTGGCTGATTTTTGTCTGATTCTTTAATTTTTAATTATGAAACTAAAGCTTTTATATTGCTTTATATTTTTACTTGTACAGTTTACCGCCTCGGCAACTGATGTTATTGACCTTAAAGGTAAAGTTGTTGACGCTAAGACTAACGAGCCGCTTGCCGGCGCTACCGTTAGCATCCCCGATCTGCGCCTTGCCGTAGCTACCAACTTAAATGGCGAATTCACTTTCAGATCCATCCCGCAACGCGGCCGCTTTGTGGTGCAGGTGCAGTATGTAAGTTATAAATCTCTTACCCAAACTATCGATCTTTCATCCCAAGCACCACTGGTATTTGCTTTGCAGCCCAGCGTTATAGAGGCGCACGAGGTAGTAATTACCGGTACGCCAATTACAGCAGGCAGCAAGTATAACAGCACATCCGCCACGGTGGTTACTAAAGACCAGCTGCAAGGTTCGTCAACAAACCTTATTGATGCATTGGCTAAACAAGTGCCGGGCATGAGCCAGATAACCACCAGCCAGGCTATTTCAAAACCTGTTATACGTGGTTTAAGTTACAACCGTGTGGTTACTTTAAACGATGGGGTTAAACAACAAGGCCAGCAATGGGGTGATGAGCACGGTATTGAAATGGACCAGTTCTCTGCCGGCAGGGTTGAGGTATTAAGAGGTGCTGCATCATTGCAATATGGTTCTGATGCATTGGGTGGTGTTATCAATGTTATAGACCCGCCTACGCCTGCAGAGGGCAATATTGCGGGTGAGGTTTTAACAAATTATTCTACAAACAACGGCTTAAGCAATACATCAGTAATGTTGAGCGGTAACGAGAATGGTTTTGTATGGAGAGGCCGCGGAAGTTATCAAAACGCATACTCTTACAACACCCCTGCAGGCCGTGTAATAAACAGCGGATTCAACCAAACCAATGCCAGCGGTATGCTGGGTGTAAACAAGCCCTGGGGTTATTCGCACCTTAATTTCTCCTACTATAAAAATAACGTCGGTTTCCTTGATGCAGAACCCGGCGATCCATTGTACAACACATCAACCAGCCGTACGCTTGATTTCCCTCGCCAGGATATCCGCCACTACAAGGTTGCCCTAAACAACAACTTCCTGTTCGGCAGCAGCTCGTTAAAGCTTGATCTCGGTTTCCAGAAAAACCAGCGCCGTGAGTTGGAGGAAACCTCTACCCCGAATTTGTTCTTTGACATGAACACCTACTCGTTGGATGCTAAATATTACCTGCCTGAGAGCAATGGCTGGCACCCGGTTATTGGCGTAAGCAGTGCTTTGAGCCATAGCGTTAATCTTGGCGAGGAACTATTGATACCCGCTTATGACGAATTCAGTACCGGCGCCTTTGTTTACTTAAAGAAAGCCTGGGATAAAAATACTTTTAGCGCAGGTGCCCGTTATGATTTCATCAGCAACAAAGGTAAGGCACAGAATAACGCCGAAGGCGAACCGATATTTACAGGCTTTGATAACCGTTTCTCAAACGTGAGCGGTGCATTGGGCTTTACACATATATTTAACGATGACCTGAGCTTTAAGGCTAACGCCGGTACAGCTTTCCGCGCGCCAAACCCGGCCGAGTTAGGTTCTAACGGTGTGCACGAAGGTACTACCCGTTACGAAATAGGCGACCCTAACCTTTCTCCTGAGCGCAGCTACCAGGCAGATGCAACCCTGGAGTATGGCTCTGGCTTTGTTACCGGAAGCTTGGGTATTTACGAGAACTATATCCATAACTACATTTACGCCTCAAACACCAATAAGGAACAAACCACCGTGGTTGGTGAGGACGGACAAAGCAGGTCTTATGATACTTATCGCTACGGACAGGTAAATGCGAACCTTTATGGTTTTGAAGGTAACTTAACTTTGCACCCGGTATCATTTATCCACTTTGAAAACACGTTTAGCTATACCCACGCACAAAACGAGACGTTTGACAGGCCGCTGGCCCTGATACCTGCGGGTGTTTTGCATAATACCCTGCGTTTTGAGCCAAAGGTTAAGGGAATTAAGGATTTCTACTTTTATGCAGGTATAGACAATTTTTTTAGACAGGGCCGTGTAGATGAAACCTTTGAGACCGCCGCTGGTGGCTACACTTTGTTGAATGCGGGCATAGGTGCCACTTTCAATATTGGCAAACAACCACTTAAATTATATGTTTCTGGTTCAAACCTAACCAATAAGGCTTACTATGATGCGCTTAGCCGTTTAAGGCCGGGCCGCTTTAGCCAGGAAGACCCAACGTTTGGTATTTACAACATGGGCCGCAACATTACATTTGGAGTTTATATCCCTTTCGGGACCAATAGATAAAAATACAAGTTAGTTAGTTTAGTTAGAAAGAAGGCCTCGTTAGTGATAACGGGGCTTTTCGATTTCAAGACCTGGTTTATAAAATATTGAGTTGCTGCAGTTCTGTGGTAAGCTGTTCTGACGATTGATAGTGGATTGACCTGATACCTAATTGCTCGGCTGCTAAAATATTGCGTTTGTTATCATCGATAAACAAAGCTTCATTGGGTTTAACATTGTATCTGCTAAGCAATAGTTGGTAAAATTCCGGCTGGGGTTTACGCATCTTTTCGGTGCCTGATACCACAATAGCATCAAACCAGCTCAGGAACTCAAAACGCTCTAAAGCAACAGGGAAGGTCTCTGCCGACCAGTTGGTTAAAGCATAAACTTTATACTTGCCGCTTTCTTTCAGTTTTTTTAGGATTGCAACTGTGTCATCAAAAGCACCGCCCAACATTTCGTTCCATCTGCCATAAAAAGCCCTGATATTAGCCTCATGGTCTGGAAAGCGCTTTACCAGCATTTCAGTACCCTCCTCTAATGACCGACCGGCGTCCTGCTCCTCGTTCCAATCAGAGGTGGCAATGTTGGCCAAAAAATGGATCATCTCTTCTTCACTGTCAAACAAAGTGCGGTATAGGTAATGCGGGTTCCAGTCTATAAGAACTGCGCCTAAATCAAATATGATGGTATTGATCACTTTTTCTTGTATTCTTTTTTAGGATAGTCTTTTTCAGTCACCTTATAATCAGTAATCACGGAGTCTTTTTTATTCCACCAGAAAACAAGGTTTTTAGTGCGGATGGTATCCAAACCCTGCATTTTCAGGATTATCTGGTAATGAAAGTTCGTGCTGTCGTAACTGAAACGATCCGGCTCATGCAAAAGGCCTACAACGTTTTTATATTTCATGCCTTTAAACTGGTATTTCTGCAGCAGATCATCAATCATCAGGTTACGGCGCGGAAAATCGAGCCCGTCGCCATCATTCCAGCCTTTACGGTCAAAATCTTGTTTGGCAGTACAACCATAAGCAAAGGCGGCACATATTAAAAAAGTAATCAGGAGTTTAAAGCGATCCATTATGCTATGCATTGTTTAGCAAATATCTCTTAAATTCTTCAAAGCCGGTACCTAAACTTACTGCATGGCTTTCTTTTTCTTCTAATTCGCTTACCTGTGCAGGTATCTCGATCTTTTCGGCTATCTCCGGCTTAAATACATCCGGGAATTTGCAAGGATGAGCCGTTGACAGGAATATACCTGCAGTATCATCCGCAATATGCTCCTGCTGATATGCTTTTAAGGCCTTCCAGGCGATAGCGGTATGAGGGCAGGCTACATAGTTATCATCTTTCGATAGTTGTTCGATGGCAGCCAACGTATCCTCATCCGTGTAACTGTAACCGGTGATGAGTTGCCTTACAGTGTCAAGGTCTTCATCAAACAGGTCAGCAATACGCACCCAGTTGCTTGGGTTGCCAACATCCATTGCATTCGATAGCGTAGAAACGGATGGCTTGGCTTCATAAACACCGCTCTTTAAGAATGCAGGTACGGTATCATTTGCGTTAGTTGCTGCAATAAAATGCTCAACAGGCAAGCCCATCTTCCAAGCCAATAAGCCTGCACCTATGTTACCAAAGTTACCGCTCGGCACGCAGAATATCGCTTTGCTTATACCCTGGCGAAGCAGCTGTGCATAGGCGTTAAAATAGTAGAACGTTTGCGGAATAAGCCTTGCGATATTAATGGAGTTAGCCGATGTTAGGCGGAACTTTTCATTAAGTTTCTTATCCGTAAATGCCTGCTTAACCAGCGCTTGGCAATCGTCAAAAGTGCCATCGACCTCTACAGCCCGAATGTTTTGGCCGTTTGTGGTTAACTGCAATTCCTGTATGTGGCTTACTTTGCCCTTGGGATAAAGAATGGTTACACGTGTATTCGGGACGCCCAGAAAGCCTAACGCCACCGCGCCGCCGGTATCGCCCGATGTAGCCACAAGCACATCAAGTTGTTTTTCCCCTTCTTCAAGGAAGTAAGCCATAACACGGCTCATGAACCTTGCTCCAAAATCCTTAAAGGCTAATGATGGCCCGTGGAAAAGCTCCAGCACAAAAACATTCTTTTCCAGCTTTACAATGGGTGCATAAAAGTTAATAGCATCGTTGATGATGGCTTTTAAATCATCCGAAGGTATATCGTCACCCAACAGGTTTTGCGCCACATGGAAAGCTATTTCCGGCAGCGTGTACTTATCCAAATTGTTCAGAAACTTATCATCCAGGTGAGGGATATGCTCTGGCATGTACAAGCCTTTATCCTGCGGCATGCTATTAAAAACCGCTTCTTTGAAACCAACCCTAAGGTTTTTGTTATTTGTGCTGTAGAATTTCATTATGTCAGAATCAGAATTTACAGAATTTGAGAATTAACTGAATTGATTATGAATCAGAGCGGACATAAGGCATTCTGTAAATCCTTTAATCCTGTAAATTCTGACCCCTTTTGAATTTTGATTTACCCTATCACCCTTGGCCCTGCATCATTTATGGTAGATACATAAGTGTTAGCGCCTATTTTGATACTATTGAGGTGTTGTTTCAGCTTACCGGTAATGAGCCTTGCGGTTTGTTCGTCGCGGGTAAAGGCGAAAACCGACGGGCCCGAGCCTGAGATACCGAAGCTTACCGCGCCAAGGTCCATAGCCATTTTGCGCATCTCGTAAAAATCGGGGATCAGCATGCTGCGTACCGGTTCTACCAATACATCCTGCATGCTGCGGCCTATCAGGTCGATATCCTGCATAAAGAGGCCGCTTACCAACCCGGCAATGTTGCCCCACTGAGTTACAGCATCTTTCATGTTTATTTTGTTGCGGATGATCTGCCTGGCCTCGCGGGTAGGCACATCTACATCCGGGAACACAATAGCGCACCATAGGTCTTTAGGGTGAGGTAGTCGTACTACATCAAGTGGTTCATAGCTGCGTATCAGCACAAAGCCGCCAAACAGCGCCGGTGCCACGTTATCAGCATGTCCATGCCCGCAAGCCAGTTCTTCGCCCTTCATGGCAAAAGGCAGAAGTTTAGCCGGGTCAGAGTTATCACCCATTAATGTCTTGATGGCATACAAACCAGCTACGGTACTGGCCGAACTTGAGCCCAGGCCGCTGCCTATCGGCATTTTTTTATGCAGCTCAATATCCACGCCCACATCTAAACGGCCAATGCTTTTAAGGTAATGCTCAACGCTCACGCTAACCGTGTTCTTCGCCGGATCCATCGGAAGGCGGCCATTATCGCCGGTTATTTTGCTGATGGTGATGCCTGGCTTTTCAGTGCGACGCATTACCACCTCATCGCCCGGTTCGTTTACGGCAAAGCCAAGTACATCAAACCCGCAAACCACATTGGCTACAGTGGCCGGTGCGAAGACGTGAACGCTGTCCAAGCCCGCGTTTGCCTTCGCCGATGGTTGTTCTAAATCTTGTATATCGTTACTCATTTTATTTATCTTTTTAAGGACACACCCCTGCCCCTCTGAAGAGGGGAACCCGGCGCTCTTGTCCTTTATCTTGGTTCTTGATTCCTGTCTCTTGGCTCTCTCTTAATTTGCTCCCACATTTATCAAATCAGCAAACACGCCTGCGGCGGTAACTTCGGCACCTGCGCCGGGGCCTTTTACTACCAGCGGGCGCTCGCGGTACCTGTCGGTAGTGAAAGAGATGATGTTATCACTGCCGCTAAGCATGTAAAACGGGTGGTTCTCATCAACCATTTGCAGGGTTATGGATGCTTTGCCATTTTCCAGTTTACCAATGTAGCGCAGTACCTTTTTCTCGCTTTCAGCACGGTTTTTCAGATCAGTAAAGAAAGCATCTTCAGCTTTTAAAGCTGCGTAGAAATCCTCAACAGTTTTAGCTTCAAGGCAGGCTTTTGGCAGCACGCTTTCTATAGATACATCCGCTTCTTCAATTTCGTGACCGGCATCGCGGGCCAGTATCAGGATCTTACGCATAAAATCTTTACCGCTCAGGTCATCGCGCGGATCCGGCTCGGTATAACCTTTTTCCTGTGCTTCTTTAACCACATCGTGGAAATTGTCGTCGCCTTTAAAGTGATTAAAGATGAAGGATATAGTTCCAGACAAAATGGCCTCGATTCTCTGGATTCTGTCGCCGCTGCTCATCAGGTCTTTTAGGGTGCGGATGATAGGCAGGCCTGCACCAACATTGGTCTCATAGAAGAAATCGACCCCATGTCTGCGGGCAGTATCTCTAAAGTTTTGGTACTGGGCCAGCGAAGCCGAGTTACCTATCTTGTTACAGGTTACCACTGATACGTTTGCTTTAAAAGCATCCTCGTAAAACTCAACCGGTTTAGGGCTGGCAGTGTTATCTATAAACACACAGTTTGGCAAATTCAATTCCTTCATTTTGGCGATAAAGCCTGGCAGATCAGCCTCATGGGTTGATTCCTGTAATTCATCCTGCCAGGTATCTAACGATAGGCCATCGCTGTTGAACACCATTTTGCGTGTGTTGCTGATGCCTACAACTTTTACCTGTATACCATTATTTTTTTGCAGGTAATCTTTATGTGCATTCAATTGAGCAAACAACGTTTTACCGATATTGCCGGTGCCAAGGCAAAAGGCGTGCAGAGTTTTAGTCAATTCAATAAAGAAAGCATCATGTACCGCGTTAAGGGCTTTCGAAAGATCGGTTGCGGATATGATAACCGAGATGTTATACTCCGATGAGCCCTGTGCAATGGCACGTACATTTACACCATTACGGCCCAGCGCATGGAACAGTTTACCGCTCATGCCCGGAGTTTGTTTCATGTTTTCACCTACTATGGCAAGGATGGCCTGGTTGCTTTCAATCACCAGCGGCTCAAGCTTATTGGCTAAAAGTTCCAGCTCAAATTCCTGTTCAATCACTTGTTTAGCTTTTTCAACATCTTGTGGTTGTACGGCAAAAGTGATGCTATGCTCTGATGACGACTGTGTGATCAGGATGATGTTGATCTGCTCCCTGGCTAACAGGGAGAACAACCTGCCGCTAAAGCCCGATTTGCCTACCATGCCGCTGCCCTGCAAATTAAGGATGCTGATGTTGTTGATCGAAGAGATACCTTTGATTGGCAGTGTTGAAGATTTACAATCGTGACGGATAACCGTCCCGGCAAACACCGGCTCAAAAGTATTTTTGATCACGATAGGGATCTTCTTCAAAAAGGCCGGGATCATGGTTGGCGGATAGATCACTTTGGCACCGAAGTAGGAAAGTTCCATGGCTTCAGTATAGGATAGCTCTTCTAACGGAAACGCCTTTTGCACCATGCGCGGGTCGGCGGTCATCATACCGTTAACGTCGGTCCATATTTGTATCTCTTCAGCATTTAGCGCTGCACCAAATATAGCTGCGGTATAGTCGCTACCACCACGACCAAGAGTAGTGATCTGCCCTGCATCGTTACCGGCGATGAAACCGGTGACGATCATTAGTCGGTTTTTATGTTGCTGATAAAAAGTATTGATCAGCATATTAGTAAGCTCGCTGTTTACTTTCGCATTACCAAAGGCGCTATCCGTCTTAATCAGTTCAGATGCATCTACAAAAAGCACATCCTCGAAATGCTGCGCAGCAATCTTGCCTACCATTAGCGCGGAGCAGCGCTCGCCGAAGCTAACAATCTGATCGCGGGTTTTGGGGGTAAGTTCGCGCAGTGTAAGTACACCTTGCAGCAATTCTTCAAGTTGATTAAAATGAATTTTAAGTCGGGTAAAGGCAGGGTTTTGGTTCTGCACTTCAAGCAGTGCCTTAACAACATCAAAGTGGCGTTTCTCCAGCTCGGCAAGCTCGGCGGTAAATTCTTTGCCATTTGCAGCACCTTCGGCCATGGCTATCAAAAGATTGGTAACACCACCCATTGCTGATAGTACTACTACCGGCCTGCTTTGTGGCTTGTCCTCGGCCTTTAAAATATCAAGCAGGGTTTTTATACTTCCTACCGACCCTACTGATGTACCTCCGAATTTTAATACTTTCATTTTAAGTTGTAATAAAAAAGCCTTCCCCGTTTCGGAGGAAGGCTTTCTGTTTGGTTTCATTTATGTTTTTTACACCATACGATTATCTTCCTCCGAGGTTTATACCGGTGGTAATAATTGTTGTAATTGTGGTGTTGTTAATTGTCATATATAATGTCGGTAAAGTAAGTAGATAATAATCGGAATGTCAAGGGCAATTTGTATTTATTTTTCTCAAAGCCCTTTATGTGTGTAAATTGCGCATCATATGCAGGGTTTAGTTACAAAATCAACCGGAAGCTGGTACCAGGTAAAGGCGGGGAATGAGGTGTTTGATTGCCGTATAAAAGGTAAGTTCCGGATAAAGGGCATCACAACCACCAACCCTATTGCGGTTGGGGATGTAGTTGATTTTGAAATGGAGCCGGAACAGGGTACAGGTGTTATCACTAACCTGCATCAGCGCAAAAATTACATTATCCGTAAATCGGTAAACCTTTCCAAACAGGCGCAGATTATTGCCGCCAATCTCGATCAGGCTTTTTTGATCGTTACACTGGCATCACCCCGCACTTCGTTAGGTTTTATTGATCGCTTTCTGGTTACTGCGGAGGCCTACGATATACCTGCGAGATTGATATTCAACAAGCTCGATCTGTTTAGTGATGAAGGCCTTTCAATACTCGGAGATTATAAAGATATTTACGAGCGTATCGGCTACCCCTGCTACGAGGTATCGGCCAAAGAGGGCACCAATATTCAGCAAGTTCAAGATCAGCTCAAAGATAAGGTCACTTTGCTAACGGGTCATTCCGGTGTGGGAAAATCCAGTTTGATCAATCGTCTACTGCCCGACCTTGAGCTGAAAACGCACATGATATCTGAATGGAGCGATAAGGGCATGCACACTACCACGTTTGCCGAGATGTTTGACCTGCCGCAGGGCGGTTATATCATCGATACACCCGGTATCCGCGAGTTAGGTGTTATCGATATAGAGAAACAGGAACTTGGCCATTTTTTCCCGGAGATGCGCGAACGTATGAACGAGTGCCGCTTTAACAACTGCCGCCATATTAATGAGCCGGGTTGCGCTGTTTTAGAAGCATTGGATGAAGATGAAATAGCCATCACCCGTTATGAAAGCTACCTGAGTATTTATAATGGGAACGATACACGGTCTTAATGGAGAAGCAAGACAACACGAGGCAAGAAACAAGACAACTTATCACGTCAAGAACAACTTAGTAATCCGAGTCGTGATTCTTATATCTTGACTCTTGAATCTACACAATGAGAGCAGTTATACAAAGAGTATCCGAAGCGGCCTGCCGGGTTGATGGTAATATCACCGGTGAAATTGGTATTGGTTTTATGGTACTATTAGGCATTGAAGATGCCGATACAGACGAAGACCTGCAATGGCTTGCCCAAAAGATAGCCGGATTACGTGTTTTTAGCGATGAGCAGGGCTTAATGAATAGATCATTAGCAGATATAGACGGCGGTATTTTATTGATCTCCCAATTTACGCTGTTTGCTGCAACCAAAAAAGGTAACCGCCCTTCTTTCATCAGGGCAGCCAAGCCTGATAAAGCTATCCCTCTTTATGAAAAAATGATCAGCACGCTTGAGCAGATCACCGGTAAAAAAGTAGCCACCGGTATATTTGGCGCCGATATGAAAGTGAGCCTGGTTAACGATGGTCCTGTCACGATTACGATCGACACCAAAGTGAAAGAATAAAAAGAATTAGCTCATAAACAAAAACGCCCTGCAATTACAGGGCGTTTTCTATTTAAGTTTAAAATTGGGTGCTTTTATTCAACTGTGACTGACTTTGCCAGGTTACGAGGCTGATCTACGTTACAACCGCGCATTACAGCGATATGGTACGATAACAACTGCAACGGAATGGTAGCAAGCAGCGGCACAAAGGTTTCGCTGGTCAAAGGTATCTCAATGGTGTAATCGGCCATTGCTTTAACATCGGTATCACCTTCTGATACAATGGCGATTACATGGCCGCCACGTGCTTTAACTTCTTGTATATTGCTCACCACTTTCTCGTACTGTGAATTTTTGGTAGCAATAAACACAACCGGCATATCGGCATCGATAAGTGCAATTGGGCCGTGCTTCATCTCGGCAGCCGGATAGCCTTCAGCATGAATGTACGATATCTCTTTGAGCTTCAAAGCACCTTCTAATGCCACAGGAAACGAGTTGCCGCGTCCAAGGAATAAACAGTTGGCAGAATCTTTAAAACGCTCAGCTATTTTAATTACTTCATCGTTGCATTCCAGTGCTTTTTCAACCAGTTGAGGAATCTCGTCAAGTTCGGTTAGGTATTCAACAAATTTGCTTTGCGTAATGGTACCACGTTGTTGCGCGATGTAAAATGCTATCAAAGTTAAAACCGTAACCTGCGCAGTAAATGCCTTGGTTGATGCCACACCTATCTCCGGCCCTGCATGGGTGTAAACGCCAGCGTGCGTAATACGTGGTATGGAAGCGCCCACCACGTTACAAATACCAAATATGGTTGCACCTTTTTCTTTAGCCAGTTCAATAGCTGCCATGGTGTCTGCGGTTTCGCCAGATTGCGATATGGCTATCACCAGGTCTTTAGGAGTGATGATAGGATTACGGTATCTGAACTCTGAAGCGTACTCAACCTCAACAGGTACACGGGCATACTCCTCTATCAGGTACTCGCCAACTAAGCCGGCGTGCCATGATGTACCGCAAGCCACGATGATGATACGATCAACATTTTTTATCTTTTCGATATATTCTTTAATACCGCCTAATTGCACAATGCCTTGTTCCGGATAAATACGGCCACGCAGACAATCGCGTATTGAACGGGGCTGTTCGTATATCTCCTTTAGCATAAAGTGATCGTAGCCGCCTTTTTCCAGCATCTCCAGCTTAAGCTCCAACTCCTGTATGTAAGGAGTTTGAACAGTATTATCAATGTTTTTGATCAGCAGGTCATCCCGACGTACGTAAGCGATCTCGTTATCGTTTAAATAAATTACGTTCTTGGTGTATTCTACAATTGGCGTGGCGTCTGAAGCGATAAAATACTCGCCATTGCCTACACCGATTACCATAGGACTGCCTTTACGGGCTGCTATCAATTCATCCGGCTCTTCTTCGCTCATGATAACAATGGCATATGCGCCAACCACCCGGTTAAGTGCTAACCTTACCGCTTCGCGAAGACCCAAGCCTGTAACGTCTTTTATCTCCTCAATAAGGTGTATCAGCACCTCTGTATCTGTATCGCTTTTAAACTCGTGCCCTTTTGAAGTTAAGGCTTCCTTTAAAACGGCATAGTTTTCAATAATACCGTTGTGGATAATGGTAAGCTTGCCATCACCTGATGTATGAGGGTGAGAATTTCTATCACTTGGCACGCCGTGTGTAGCCCAACGGGTGTGGCCCATACCAGCACTACCGCTTAGATCTTTGCCTTCAACAAAGGCTTCAAGATCGCTTACCTTTCCGGCCTTTTTAAAAAGTTTCAGGTCACCGTCTGATAGTGCTATACCGGCACTATCATACCCCCTGTACTCAAGGCGGTGCAACCCTTTTATAACTATTGGATAGGCATCTCTAAAGCCTATATAACCTACTATACCACACATAAATAGATATTCTTTTTTTTGTTTAGCTGATAAAAATCAGCAACAAAAGTAACTGAATAATTCTATTATCAATAATAAAGTTCACATACAAAAAAAGATGCCCTATTTGGGGCATCTTTTTAAGAAACTTTAAAAAGTTTTCTATGGATTTATCTTTGTGTAGTATATGTTGATCCGGGCTCTATTAGCTCCATTTTTACCAACTATAACTGTACGCTGGGCATAGGTAGAAGTGACACCGATGTTAACGGTTTGCTGCGTTGATGTAGTGGCTGGCGATGGTGTAACCGGTGCAAGGTAAGTACCGTAATCAACAGATTTACCGCTAATAAGATCTTGTAAATAGGCCGTTATAAGGAAATGGTAAGCATTTTCATTTGCATCGTATCTGCCTCCGAAAACCTGCGCATTTCGCGGGTCTGATGGTGATGCATCCTGCAACAGCGCACGTTGCCTCGAAAGATCAAGCCTGTAAAGCGTAAGCTGCTGGTTAGGTGCAAATGGCGTTCCCGTGCCCGGCGCAACATTCACTACAAGTTCTGCGCGGTTTATAATAGCGTTTTTGCCTACAGCACCAAGTATGTTCTTAACATCAGGAAAAGTAATTTTAGACCGAAGCCCCACAAGGCCCTGCAAATAAACCAAGCCATCTTTAGAAGTTTGATTTAAAGCCGCCGTGACGTTGCTGCTGTAAGCGTGTTTAATAAGATTTACATTATTACTCAAAGGCAGCGCAAGTGATGCTGTATCTGTGGTGCCGCCTGTGGTTAATTTATAATACACCTGTACCTTAGCGCTTGTATCAACCCTAAAGAACATATTGCCGCCTATACCCGTAGTTCCGCTTTTATCAAGTGTTATATACAGTCCTTTAACATAGTTTTGATACGCTGCATTGCTACGTAATATGCTGGCAGGGGCGTTAAACAGATTCGTATAAACGAAGGATGAACTTATAGGGACACGGACCTGTGGCACTACCTTGGCCAAGGTATCGGCCTTGCCTTTTACAATGTTATACACCTGCAGGGTATCATGAGCGCGGGCCTTAAATGTTTTAGTACCTATAATATCGCTGGTATACGTTAACTGACTGGTATTGTAATAATTTTGCGTTGTTACAATATTTTGGCTTAATTGATGAACGTTTACTTTAAACGTTGAAAGTAATGAATCACCATAAAAGCCATCAGATGCATAAGGCAATATTAGTACGGCCGAATCAATAGATATCTCTCCGGTAGGAATTGTGTAAGCAACGGTACCCGGCAAATTAAGCATGGCACCAATATCTGCTTTTGTATTACCAAATAATGGATCATTAAAATAAGATAATGGTGCCCTGGCCAATACGCCGTTGGTAACCACAGTATCTTCCGGAACGGTAGTAAGAACAATGCTGGTATCAACAAGCAAAGTGCCATTTATCTGGTTAGCGGGGTCAACATCTAAGCCGATGCCTTCCTGTCTTTTACAACTGCTAAAAATAAAAAGACTTATTAACAGGGTTAATAAGCCTAATTTGTAAAATTTCATATGATCTTTTAAAGCTTATGCAACATCCACCAATTGCTCATCGGTGATTTCTTCGTAAAAATTGTAATAATTTTCGAAATCAGAAGTGGAAACGTAATCTAATACCGATTTATTGCTGTTTTTAACAATATTTAACACATCAGCATCTACGTCAGCACTGCCCAAAACTATCGCATCACTATACTGGATAGCACCGGCATAAAGAGCGGTGTTAGTGCCCTCTTTATATACTTCAGTGTGTTCCTCTGTCATGTTACCCATTACAGCTTTGCGCGCAAAATCAGCATCAAGGTTACCGGTGAAATCGTTACCGTAAATAGAGTAAACAACTTTTGAGTTTTTAAATGTAGGGTCGTCTTTGTAGGTAGTTTTTAAATAAGCCGGTACTAAAGAGCTCATCCATCCATGGCAGTGTACCACATCAGGTGCCCAACCTAATTTCTTAACGGTTTCTAAAGCGCCTTTGCAGAAGAAGATCATACGCTCATCGTTATCAGCGTAAAATTTTCCGTCTTTATCGTTAAATACGTGTTTACGTTGAAAATACTCCTCGTTATCAAGGAAGTAAACCTGCATGCGTGCAGCCGGTATTGATGCTACCTTGATGATAAGCGGGTTATCATTATCATTGATAATGATATTCATGCCCGATAAGCGGATAACCTCATGCAAACGGTTCCTTCTCTCATTAATGTTACCAAAGCGCGGCATCAGTATACGGATCTCGAACCCCTTATCCTGCATTGCTTGCGGCAACTGGCGGGTTATTTCTGCAATTTTAGAAATTTCGAGAAAAGGAGACATTTCATGAGTTATGAACAGTAGTTTTGATTTACCCATCACTAATCGATATTAATGTAAATGTAAGAGTCAAAAAAATTTGAGTTTGCAAATATAAGCATTATTATAAACACTGGCAACCACTTGTGCAACTATGTTTTGGTAGTTTTTAAAGAATTATACACCTTTGCCAAATTTTTGCCACAAATTTTCAGCTGATTTGAAAACATTTAAGACAAGGCAGTCCATCCGCGAATACCTGTCGGCGCAAGCTGGCATAACAATTGGCTTTGTGCCTACTATGGGCGCATTGCATAACGGCCATCTATCCTTAATAGCACGCTCCAAAGCAGAAAATGTTATAACGGTTTGCAGCATATTTGTAAACCCTACCCAGTTTAACGACCCTAAAGACCTGGAGAAATATCCTCGCCCGATTGAGGCTGATACGGCTAAACTGGAAGCTGCCGGCTGCGACGTGCTTTTTGCTCCTGAGGTGAACGAAATGTATGACGATAATGAGCAATGGCATTTGGATATTGGCCCGCTTGAGCACCTGCTTGAGGGCGAATTTAGGCCCGGCCATTACCAGGGTGTAACGCAAGTTGTTTACAAGCTATTGGATATAGTTAAACCTACCAGCCTGTATATGGGCCAAAAGGATTACCAGCAATTCTTAGTGGTGAGCCGCATGGTTGAGCTGCTCAGTCTGCCGGTTAACATGGTGATGTGCCCTATAGAACGCGAAGCCGACGGCCTGGCCATGAGTTCGCGCAACGTTCACTTATCTGATGTTGAGCGTAAGCGTGCGTTGGTGTTATCAAAAACCCTTAATTACATAAAAGATCATTTTGATATTAACCGCGAAGCGGAGTTAGAAGAACAGGCAATGGAGTTGCTGGCTGCAGAGGAAGGTATTGAGCCCGAATATTTCCGTATTGTGGATGGTAAAACTTTATACCCGGCAACTCCCGCATCAACATCTGTTGTTGCCCTTACCGCCGCACGCGTTGGCAAAACAAGATTGATAGACAATATGTTGATCTATTAGCTGTACCAAGTTCATGGTTTATGGTTCATAGATCATAGTAGCCACGCTTATAATGTAGCAACCAACAACATCGTTTCTTTAACGATGAACTATCAACTATGAATCAAACAAATCTTTACTTACCATGGACTATTGCCTATGGACTATCGACTAAAATTATTCCTACCTTTGCACCATGATTATTGAGGTATTAAAATCAAAGCTTCACCGGGTTAAGGTTACACAGGCCGAACTTAACTATGTTGGCAGTATAACCATTGATGAAGACCTTATTGACGCTGCTAATATCATCCCTAACGAGAAAGTGCAGATCGTTAATAACAACAATGGTGCGCGCTTTGAAACCTACGTTATTAAAGGTGAACGCGGCAGCGGTACCATTTGCCTTAACGGCGCAACCGCACGCCTGGCACAGGTTGGCGATATAGTGATCATCATGTCATACGCCTACATGGAAATGGAAGAGGCTAAGCAATACGAGCCAATTTTGATTTTCCCTGATGGAAATAACAAGCTGATTAGGTAAATTTGAGGGACTTAAACCCTTAAAATGAAATCTCTTCTTACAGTAGCCCTTATAATTTTCCCTATATTTTGTTTTGCGCAAGCTCAGAATGTATTCTTCCTAAAGAATGACGGTACTTTGGTCGTATCAAAAGACAGCGCAGATTATATCCGAGTTATTAGTGAACCAGATAAAGGTTCTGAGCTTTTTAACGTAGTTGAATATTACAAAAGCGGTAAAAGAAAAGCAGTAGGCAAGTCTGTTGTCATGAATAGCGCCAGCTTTGACGGTGTTAAATTAACTTTTTTTGAAAACGGTCGACGAAAGTCAACTGAGACGTTTGATAAAGGTGTACTCACCGGAGAGTCTGACGACTATTTCCCTAATGGAAAGCTGTATCTGCATAAGAAGCATATAATTACTGAAACGCCGCAACCTGAAACTAAATGGCCCCTTAGAAAATCTGAATTTACTATTACGGAAGGGTACGATTCCACCGGTGTTAAGCAAATCACCGATGGTAACGGAATATTGAAAATTTACAACAGTTCTTTCACTGCTGTGTCAGAAGAAGGATCTGTCAAAAATGGAAAGCGTGAAGGAGAATGGTCTGGCAGGGACGAATTAAACAACGCAACCTTTAAAGAGACATACAGCAACGGTGAATTGGTGGCCGGTTCTGCCAATTTTAACGGTATTACTTCTACGTACACAAAAAACAGGTTTACGAATCCGGAGTTCCCCGATGGCGATATGGGCTTTGGTAGATTTCTGGTTCGCACCGTTCGCTACCCTGCTGATGCACGGGAACAAAACAAAACCGGTATAGTTATATCAGGCTTCACAATAACTAAAGCCGGCGACGTGGCTGATATTGAAGTAATTTTCTCCGCAGGTAAAAGCCTTGATGATGAAGCTGTACGTTCTATAAAAATGAGCCCGAAGTGGAAACCTGCAACAAAGTATGGGCAGCAGGTAAGTGCTAAATACAATGTGCCGCTAACATTTAATTTGCAAACAAATTAGATACCTCATCACATAAATTAAATTGGATATAAACTTCGTTTTAATTGCACCAATTTTACTTCTTCGAATTAGCTATAAATACACAATAACATACCCCCAAGTTTGCTAAACCCCATCCTTTATTTGCCCCGCATTAAATTTGAAAATTTAACACGGTAAATCCTTGCAACTTACTATCTTTGCACCCCGATGCTGAGTCGGGAAAATACTTCGCAATCTCAGCGCATAGAACTTGTTGTTAAATGGCTAAACGCCCGTTTTTAACTTTTTGATTTAAAGCCCTATGCCCAAGGACACCTCCATCAAATCCGTATTAATTATTGGTTCTGGCCCTATTATTATCGGTCAGGCGTGTGAGTTTGATTATGCAGGTTCGCAAGCTGCCCTTTCGCTTAAAGACGAAGGCATCTCCGTATCCATAATCAACAGCAACCCGGCAACCATCATGACCGACAAGGTCATAGCCGACCATGTTTACCTTTTACCGCTTACCTGCGAGAGTATTGAGCAAATACTGCAGGAACAAAAAATTGATGCTGTATTACCTACAATGGGTGGCCAAACTGCGCTTAACCTTTGTATTGAAGCATCAGAACGCGGTATTTGGGAAAAATATGGCGTAAAAGTGGTTGGTGTTGACGTAGCCGCCATTGAGAAAACTGAAAACCGCGAGGCATTTCGCCAGCTGATGGTTGACATCGGTGTAGGTGTTGCCAAATCAAAAATTGCCAACTCTTTCCTTGAAGGTAAAGAAGGTGCGCAGGAAATTGGTTTCCCGCTGGTTATACGCCCAAGCTACACGCTGGGTGGAAAAGGCGCAGGCTTTGTACACAAAAAAGAAGATTTTGATGCCGCGCTTAGCCGCGGTTTACAGGCTTCACCTACCCACGAGGTATTGGTAGAGCAGGCCGTATTGGGCTGGAAAGAATATGAGCTGGAGCTATTGCGTGATAACCGGGACAACGTAATTATCATCTGCTCTATCGAGAACTTTGACCCAATGGGTATCCACACCGGCGACTCGATAACCGTGGCACCAGCCATGACCCTGAGCGACCGTTGCTACCAGCAAATGCGCAACCAGGCTATCAAAATGATGCGTGCCATTGGTAACTTTGCAGGTGGCTGTAACGTACAGTTCTCTGTTAACCCTGCAAACGAGGAGATCATCGCAATCGAGATCAACCCTCGCGTATCGCGCTCATCGGCCCTGGCATCAAAAGCAACCGGTTACCCTATCGCTAAAATTGCTGCCAAGCTGGCCATAGGTTACAACCTTGATGAAATTGAGAACCAGATCACCAAAACTACTTCGGCTTACTTTGAGCCAACGTTAGATTACGTGATCGTGAAGATCCCACGCTGGAACTTTGATAAATTCAAAGGCGCTAACCGCGAGCTTGGCCTGCAGATGAAATCTGTTGGTGAGGTAATGGGTATAGGCCGCAGCTTTATAGAGGCCTTACAGAAGGCTTGTCAGAGCTTGGAGATCGGTCGCGCCGGTTTAGGTGCCGATGGTCGCCAGAGCCGTAACCTTGAAGAGATAATGCACAGCCTTGAGCATCCAAGCTGGGACAGGTTGTTCCACATTTATGATGCCATGAGCCTTGGTGTACCAATGGAGTCTATCCGTAAGGTAACCAAAATAGACCGCTGGTTCCTGAACCAGATACAGGATGTGGTAAACCTGGAGAATGAGTTACGCAGGTATTCGCTGAACAACATTCCTGACGATTTCTTCTACACCCTTAAACAAAAAGGATTTTCTGATACCCAGATAGCTTACATCCTTGGTAACGTTACCGAAGAGGATGTTTACCAACGCCGCAAGCAGTTGGGCTTAAGAAGGGTTTATAAAATGGTAGATACTTGTGCTGCAGAGTTTGCCGCACAAACCCCATACTACTACTCAACTTACGAAGGTGAGAATGAGTCAAAAGTATCAGACCGCAAAAAGATCATCGTATTGGGCTCAGGCCCTAACCGTATAGGCCAGGGTATCGAGTTCGACTACAGCTGTGTGCACGGTTTACTTGCTGCAAAAGAGGCCGGTTACGAAGCTATCATGGTTAACTGTAACCCTGAGACCGTATCTACCGACTTTAATATGGCGGATAAGCTTTACTTTGAGCCTGTATTCTGGGAGCATGTCCGCGAGATCATCGACCTTGAAAAACCTGAGGGTGTGATTGTGCAGTTGGGTGGCCAAACCGCTCTTAAAATGGCTGAGAAGTTACATGCACACGGTATTAAAATAATCGGCACCTCATTCGACAATATGGATATTGCCGAAGACCGTGGCCGTTTCTCTGACCTGTTGAAAGACCTGGGTATCCCTTATCCAAAATACGGTGTTGCCGAAAGCGCTGAAGAAGCCCTTGAAGTTGCGCATGAGGTAGGTTACCCGGTATTGGTGCGCCCGAGCTACGTGCTTGGCGGCCAGGGCATGAGCATTGTGATAAACGATGAGGACCTGGAGAAAGCTGTGGTTAATTTGTTGAAAAATCTCCCCGGTAACCGTGTATTGATAGACCATTTCCTTGACCGCGCGGCTGAGGCAGAATCAGATTCTATCCACGATGGTGAGGATGTACACATCATTGGTATGATGGAGCATATTGAGCCTGCAGGTATCCACTCTGGCGACTCTTACGCAGTATTACCTCCTTTCGATCTGAGCGATAATGTGATCAGCCAGATGGAAGAATATACTGAAAAGGTAGCCCGCGCGCTTAATGTTCGTGGTTTGCTTAACATCCAGTTTGCCATTAAAGATGATAAGGTTTACGTAATTGAGGCTAACCCGCGCGCATCACGCACAGTGCCGTTCATTGCTAAAGCTTACGATGTGCCATACATTAACATTGCTGCTAAAGTAATGCTGGGTGTTAACAAAATAAAAGATTTTACCATACAGCGTAAGCTTAAAGGTTACGCAATAAAAGAACCGGTGTTCTCGTTTGATAAATTCCCTGAAGTGAATAAGGAGCTTGGCCCCGAGATGAAATCGACAGGCGAGGCTATCAGGTTTATTCCTAACCTGATGGATCCTTACTTCAGACATCTATACAAAGAAAAATCAATGTATTTAAGTAAGTAATTCAGCACTGGCATCAGTTTTGAATTATCCGGTAAGCCGCCGTATATTTGCGGCGGCTTACCCCATTTGTTTAATTTAGTGCTACAGGATTGAAAGTAAGTTTTAAGAATGGCGCGCCGATAGTCAATTTAAACACTATCGACCCGGAAAATATAGGCGATATATTGGCGAAAATTGAGTGTTCGTTCAATATCAGGTTCGAAAATGATGATCTTAACCACGTTAAAACCTTCGGAGCTTTATGCGATCTGGTTGTTAATAAGGTTAAAGAGGTACAGGCAGGCAGCTGCACCACGCAGCAGGCTTTTTATAAATTACGCAATGCCATTAATGCCAAAAAGGAAGTAGATCGTTGCGATCTTAAGCCTACAACTAAGCTTTGTGAGCTTTTCCCACGTGACAACCGCATTGAGGTTGTTGCTGATGTTGAGCATGAAATGGGTTTACACATGAACCTGTTGCGCCCTAAACAAGGTATAGTTTGGGCCTTTGCGTTATCGCTATTGCTGTTTATTACCGTAAGCTTTGTATACAGTACCATTGGTTATATAGGGATGGTTGCTTCTATAACAGGATTGGTACTTGCAGGAAAATTCGGTAAAGAGCTTAAGGTAAAAACCCTTGGCGATCTGGCAGAGAAAATTGCCCGTGAGCATTACCTGAAATGCCGCCGTGATGCCCAGACCATTAACCGTAACGAGATCGTAGACAAGGTACGTGGGGTATTTGCAGAATACCTGCAACTTGAGCCTACCAGCCTAACTAAGCAAGTAAGATTTGCATAAGCAGATGTACTTATAAATAAAAAGCGGCGGAGTAATACTTCGTCGCTTTTTTGTTTGGAACATATTTTCTCATTCCCGCCTCTGGAAGGGGCGCTGCTGACGTAAGCGTAATGACGGAGAGAAGTTTATCAAAGCGCCGAAATCCTTTTAAGGGAGGGAATAGCACCGGAGCTTCGTTTTAGTTGATGAGGAGATATTTTCCAATTCCCTCCTTGGGGAGGGGTGCGGAAGGTAGAAGCGCAATTGCAGGGAGGGGTTAGTCAAAGCGATTCCCTTCCTACGATAAGCACCCGCTCCTTAATTTTCGCCCTCATACCCCACATCCAGCAAAGCCCTCAAGCTCTCAATAGTGTCTGCTTCTTCCTTTGGCTTATCATGCCTCCAGCGTAATATCCGGGGAAAACGCAAGGCGATCCCCGATTTATGGCGTGATGATTTATTGATCCCCTCAAAACCTATCTCAAAAACCAATTCGGGTTTTACCGTACGCACGGGGCCGAATTTTTCCAGTGTGTTGCGCTTTACAAAGTAATCTACCTTATTGATCTCCGCGTCTGTTAAACCAGAGTAAGCTTTTGCAAATGGCACCAGTTTGTCGCCATCCCATACCGCAAATGTGTAATCGGTATACAAGTCGGCGCGGCGGCCGTGGCCTTTTTGAGCGTACACCATTACGGCATCAACAGATAGCGGGTCTATCTTCCATTTCCACCAATCGCCACGGCGGCGGCCAACCTGGTAGGTGGCACTTTTTCGTTTCAGCATAATACCCTCGGCTATCATAGCACGCGATTGTTCACGTTGGGTTTCCAGTTCCAGCCAGCTACTAAAATTTATTAACGATGAGATCCTAAATGTTTCAGGATCATTGGTTTGGCTTTGCAGTTTTTCTAATATCTCCCGCCGCTCAGTTTGTGTTTTAGAGCGGATATCTTCTCCGTTGTACTCAAGGCAATCGTAAACAATGGTTGCCACCGGGCTTTCGGCAAGTATTTTCTTACTGATATTTTTACGCCCTATCCGTGTTTGCAGCACGTTAAAGGGCATTGGTTTTCCGTTACTAAAACTCAATATCTCACCATCAAGCACCGTTCCATCCGGCAGGCTGTATAAAAACGGATGCAATTCCGGAAATTTTTCTGTAGCGAGATCTTCCCCACGGCTCCAGATAAATATCTCGCCATCGCGTTTGATCATCTGGGCACGGATGCCGTCCCATTTCCATTCGGCCTGCCATTCTGATGCGTCGCCCAGCGCCAATTGCAGGTCCTCTGCAGATTTTTGTCGCTCGGATGTTTCTTGTATGGGATATGCCAAAAAGAAAGGATATGGGCGGGAGATATCGTCTGATGCGGTTTGCTCCTGCACCAATTGGTCGTAAGTATAATCCTCAGGCATCCATTTACCCATAATGCGGTGGGTAAGTGCAGGTGCCTCAATGCAGGTAACATCTGCAAGGGCCTTTACTACCAGGTTTTGCGACACGCCTACCCGGAAGCTGCCTGTGAGCAGCTTATTAAATACAAAGCGTTCCTGGCTGTCCAGCATAGCCCATGATGCCAGGAGCCATTCTTTCTTTTGCCCCTCGGTTTTGTCAGCCAAGTCGTTTATTTCGCCTATCCATTCAGTAAGCGATTTGCTGCTACTGCTCTCCGTAGCCGGCATCAGTAATGACATGGTCTCGGCCAGATCGCCCACCACGTGGTAGCTTTCCTCAAAAAGCCAGGCCGGTATATTTGATGCTTCTATGGCCCAATGACGTATCAAAGTAGCATTGATCTGTCGCTTTGGTTTGCGGCCGGTAAACAAAGCCAGCATGTGCATCTTATCCGTATCGGGTACACTGTTAAAATAGTCTTTCAGTACCTTAACTTTTTCGTTGGTCTTATTGGTCTCATCTAAAGCCAAAAATAAGTTTGCAAATGCCTTCATTCAGCAGCCTCCTTCAATTGCGGTGAACGCTCATCTTTCGGCAATTCGCTTATTTCCTCTTTCTCGTCTTTTTCAGTAACAGTAGCATCTTCTTCTTCTCCGCCATATAGCGTATGCACTTCGCGGGCATTAAAACCTATCTCATTTAAATATCTGGTAAACGTAGCTGTATAACCATGGGTAAGATATACGCATTCACAATCAGTAGCATCAATTGCGCTTACCAAGCCATCCCAATCGGCATGGTCAGACATGATAAAACCTCTGTCTGCCGCCCTGCGGCGTTTGGCCCCGCGAATAGCCATCCAGCCACTGCAATACCCAAAACTGTATGGGCCAAACTTGCGCATCCATGGCGTTCCTACAGACGATGGGGGCGCTATAATGATACCTTTCCTAACTTCTTCTTTTGATGATTCTGAGGTGATTCGCTCAGTAGGATTAAGTATCACGCCATTTCGGCGTAAAGCTTCATTTGTATTCTCTATGACCCCATGTGTGTAAACCTTGCCCAAACTCAGATCGAGGTTTTGCAGGATGCGCTGGGCCTTGCCTAACGAATAGCCAACTATAACCGTGGCCAGCCCATGTTCCAGGTTACTTTGCCACCAGCTGTTCACATCTCTGAAAATGTCTGCCTGGGGTTTCCAGGTATATACCGGCATCCCAAAAGTACACTCTGATATAAAGTGATGGCATTTAACCGGTTCAAAAGGTGTAGAAATACCGTCGTCCTGTGTTTTGTAATCTCCGGACACCACCCACACCACGCCTTTATATTCAACCCTTATCTGCGCAGAACCTATCACATGCCCCGCCGGGAACATAGATATAGTTACACCGTTTTTAACAATGGTTTCACCGTATTCAACCGTTTGCAGGTTTATCTCCCCTAAACGATATAACAAAACCTCGCGGGATAAGTGATGAGCCAGGTAGCGTTTATGGCCCCAGTAAGCGTGATCGGCATGTGCGTGGGTAATCACTGCATCGTCCACAGGCTTCCAAGGGTCAATGTAAAACTTGCCCTGTTCGCAGTAAATGCCGCGGTCTGTAAACTCAAGCAATGGTTTAGCCATGGTTTACAAATAACCTGCAGATGCTGAATTAGTTTTAAATGAGGGAGCCGGTGCTTTAAAAACAAAAAGGCTCGGGTAAGTATTACCCAAGCCTTTAATTGGTTTATAATTGATTGGTATCTTATAAAAAGCACAGGCTGCAGGCAAACACTACGTTCACCAATAGCACTACGCTAAAAAAGTTCTTGTTGTGGCGGCTAACGGTAGCCAGCCTGATATTAAGCGATTTTAACATCCTGTTATTTAACAACACAAAATGGCTTAAAAGCAAAAAGAAAATTGCACCAGCAGTTATCAATACCACAGTCCCCATATTTAAAGTAAGCAAATGGCTTTTAAGCATCAGCTTGGTTAACAGCATCACGTTAGTAAGCACTACTACCAGTAAAAAGCTCACGTTAAATAACGACTTAAACTGAGGTAAGCTACCCTGGCCGAAAATTTTGAAACTCCATCTGTAAAATGCTACATAAATGGATTGATAGGCTTTTGTCATGATAGTAAATTTAGAAGTAATACAATCTGTTTATAACTCTCAAATATTTAGAAGTCGTGTCCTGGTGACTATCAATATTCAATTATACGAAAAAACAAATAAAAAAGATATAAAGTTTTGGATTTTTGAAATTATCAAAATTAAATATCAATTATTTAATATTATCCAAACTTAAGCAATAAATAATTAGAAACATTTATTTCGATTGATCTACAAAAGAAGCCAGCAGATTTGTATTAGGGTCTAATTTTAATTCGGCAGTCGCGCTATCGGCAGGAAATTTCAGATCTGCATTTACATCTTTTACTTCACGCTTGTAAAGTTTGCCATCAACGGAAACTTCTAATGTAAAATTGAAGGGCTTGTTGGTTTCCTGATGAATATTTAAAACCATCTCTTTAGTTTTATCATCATAGCTGCGGGCGATCTTCAGGATAGGATGACCCACGCTGCGAAGCCATTGATTAAAAAAGTTTTTAAGATCCTGCCCGCTGGCTTTTTCCATCACAATCCTAAAATCGTCGGTATTGGCATTGCTCCCGTTATATTGTTTGTAATATGCAGCTATACCTTTCCAAAAGGCTTCATCCCCAACTTTACGCCTAAGCATGTGCAACACCCATCCACCCTTTTGATAGGCGTTGGGGCTCAGCAGTTTCATCAAGCTGCCTTTAAAGGCCGAATCAACGACCGGAGCATTATAGCTTTTCTCAAAGTTAAAGACCTGTTTGCGGTCTGCCATCAGGCGCTTATTTAAACTATCTACACCATATTTGCTTTCTAAATACAGATTGGTCATGTAGGTAGCAAATCCTTCGCTAAGCCAGACATGCTGCCAGTTTTTCTCACTGATGGCATCGCCAAACCATTGATGTGCTATCTCATGCGCCATCAAGGCCTCAATACCTTTATCTTTAACCGACTCTTCAAAGTAAAAGATAGCGCCCGCGTTCTCCATTCCACCAAAAATGGTTTTAGATTGTACATTTGCCAGCTTCTTATATGGGAAAGTTCCGATCCGTTTCGCAAACCATGGCAGTATCTCTGCTGCTACAGCGTATGATTTAAAACCAACTTCTTGATCTTCCGGAAACACATAAGTGCTAATGGGCACATCATCCGGTGAAGCAACATTATCAATAGCGAATTCGGCTACCCCAATTACCATAACCTTTGCAGGTAGTTTCGCTGTCTCTTTCCAACGGGTTAATTTATTCCCCCCGGGCAATTGCTGCTCAGCTATTTTTAGGCCGTTGGCAACAACGGTGTACTTAGCCGGTGCAGTAACATCAAATTCAAGCGAAGCCTTATCAGCAGGCGCATCAACACAAGGCAGCCAATTATGGGCACGATTAGGCCAATTGTCGCCAAAGAAGGTGCGTTTCCCGTAATGATTGGTAGAAATGATCAAACCATCTGAAGGTATTCCTTCATAAGAAATATGGTATGCATGTGTCGTCCCAGCTACTGCAACGGTATTTATTACCAAATGGGCACTATCTTGTGTAAATTTGAGCGGCTTGCCTGCTTCCGTAACTTTAGATACCAACATGCCTTTACCGGTAGCATTCTTTTTGGTCAGGTCGAAGCTGATCTCCCGGGTTGATCTGAGAATCTTCGTAGTTATGTTCGCATCCCCTTTTATCAGGTTAGTCGCATCGGTAAGAGTGATGCCAAACCGGTAATTTTGCACATCAATACCTGGGCCGGGTTGCTGTGCATAAACATGGGCAGCAAACACAAACGAAACTAAAAGTGATAACCGTAGGCGCATTAGTGGTTTTCCTCTTTATCTAAAAAACTAACCGGTGCATTAGCGCCCGCCAAAGTTTGCCCAACACCAAAGTATTCTTCCAGTTCAGACAGGGTTGAAGAACTGGTTGCTATATCTTTTATGACCACGCCTTTTTCCATAAGTAATATCCTGTCACAAACATCGGTTACATGGTTAAGATCATGGCTGGATACGATGGTGGTTACCCCTTTGTTCTTATTCTGGTCTTTAAGAATATTCTTTAACCTGAACTGTGTGCTGGGGTCAATATTGGCAAAAGGCTCATCAAGCATCAATAGATCAGGCTTTTGCAACAGGCAGCCTGCTACCCCAACTTTACATTGATTCCCTTTAGACAGGTCGCGGATGTACTTGCCTTTATTGATGATCTCGCCGTTGAAAAATTCGGTTAAGGCAGCCGTTTGCTCATCTACCTGCGCCTTATTCTGCTGGTGCAGGCCACCAACAAAATACAGGTATTCTTCGGGGGTAAGGTAATCTATCAGGAAACCTTCGTCCAGGTAGGCGGCCGTATAGTTCTTCCAGTTTTCGCCCCCGGCCACTACCTCGCCATTAGATAATACCTCGCCCGATTCGGCACGTATCAGGTCTAATATCATACGGAACAGCGTGGTTTTACCGGCACCGTTGTTGCCCACAAGGCCAATGCTTTCGCCTTTATTAATTTGCAGCGCAGGTACATTTACAACGGTAACGCCGTTATATATTTTCTTTAAGTTTTTTATCTCTATCATGGCTATTTATTTCTGAAGCCTTCGGCTATTTTATATCGTTTGTTTTCAAAATCTTTACTCAGTTGTTTTATCCAGTACTCGCGTGTCGCAATAAATACAATAGCTATTATCGCCATAACCGCAAAGCCGATATCGACACGGTGCAGCAGGTAAAACGGCAGGTAAATAACGTAAGGAAAAATTATTAAAGGGAAAGACAGTAACAATTGACTTGCACCAACACCCTCCCAGTTGAATGACGCCCCTTTGCTCAGATCGATACGCTTTTGGTTAAAATTGGCAAACCAAAGTACTACTGTTGTATTGATACCGATGTTCCATAAATACATTACAAAATGGATCATCACTACGCGCCAGCCAAAGTAGGCGTAAGGCAGCGTTAGGATAAACGCAACTGTTGATACAGCGGTGAAAAGGATGTATTTAGCCCGAAGGAAATCCTTAAACTTTACTTTGCTAACCAAAATCCCATCGAAATGTGCAGCCTGCCAGCTAAACATAAACTGCCCGTAGCTGATGATGAAGATACCGGTCATGAACATGCCAACAAAAACCTTCATGCTTTCGCCATAGGCTTTTTGCGTGTAAAAGATCAAACCGTAAAACATAAAGAACAAGCCCATGATAAGCGCGCTGCGAGGGCGCTTATTCCTGAGTATTAACTTGATCTCATTAGCCACCAGGTCTCCTATATGGCCAAATCTGCCAAAGAAAGGAATCTCTGTACTGCTTTTGCGGTCTTCGGCTTTTTTAGAGCTTAGCTCTTCCAGATAAAGATTAGCCTTTAAATAATAAAAGTTTACAAAGAACATCACCACTGCCAGCAACACCGGAACAACCACTAATACAGGCATCTTGATCAGGTTACCAAAGAACAAATTTGATACATGCTGAATTGAATATAAATGCCATATATAATCGCCGCAAACAACCAGAGAAAGCAATGCACCAACCACTAAAAAGATCCAGCCATTGAGGTTAGAGCGGCGTTTGATGTAAAGCGCGAGGTAGTTATTAAAAATAGAAAATGCGATAATGGATAACCAAACCGCCCATGCCACCATCGCACCATTTTCAGGCTCTATTATCTTTACGATGAACGGAGTAAATAAAATAATAGGCCACAAATTGAACACGGAGAAAATAGCCGTGAGTGCCAGGTAACCTACTATTTTGTTGCGCTTAATAGGTAGGTGCAGGTAGGGTTGAACTTTAAGAGTAGGTAGTTCCTGCAGCTGCAGGCGCATCACCAGGTCGTAAAGAAAATAAACCAGCAAGATGCCGCAAAAGGCAACAACCAGGTCGTCATGCGGAAAAAGTTCCTCTAAAAGCTTATCGAGCACAACGCCCAGGCCAATTACACAAGCCAAAAGGTAAAGGATCATCAAACCGAGGAAGATCTTTACGGCAATGCTTTTACCTGTATTTCTTGATCGCCAAAAAGATTTTAGCTCATGGTTAAAAAACGTGAGTATCATTAAAGAGTGTGTGTAAGGTGACGCAAAAAGGATTGCGGTGCTTAAGATACTAATAATTGTATCTGCTGCCCCATAATTTCTTTAAACGTTCTTTTGACTCGGCCTCTCGTGGATTGTTACCCGGCTCATAAATTTTAGTTCCGCGTATTTGCTCAGGAAGAAAATCAAGATCGGCAAAGTTGCCCTCATAGCTGTGGGCGTACTTGTAATTTTTACCATAACCAATATTTTTCATCAGCTTGGTTGGTGCATTTCGCAGATGCAAAGGCACGGATAGGTCGCCGGTCTCACGCACCAAAGACATAGCCGAACCAATGGCAGTAGTGGCAGAATTACTTTTAGCCGAAGTTGCCAGATAGATACAGGTTTGCGAAAGTATCAGCTGCGACTCCGGCATCCCGATCACCTGAACAGCATTAAAGCAGCTTTGAGCCAATAGCAAAGCATTAGGGTTAGCGTTACCAATGTCTTCTGATGCCAGTATCAGCATACGGCGGGCAATAAACAGCGGATCCTCGCCACCTGCAATCATCCGCGCCAGCCAATACACGGCGCCGTTTGGATCGCTGCCCCGCATAGATTTGATAAAAGCTGATATAATATCATAATGCTGTTCGCCTGCTTTATCATACAAGGCCATGTTTTGCTGCACATGCTCAAGCACCACATCATTGGTAAGCACAATTTTTTTACTGTCGATGGCGTTTACCAGCAGTTCAAAAATATTCAGCAGCTTGCGGGCATCGCCACCGCTGAGGCGTAACAAAGCTTCATGTTCTTTAATGGTGATGTTGCGTTCGCTCAGCACCACATCTTCTTTCATGGCTTTGGCAAGCAGGTCAAGCAGGTCTTGCTCTTCCAAGGCTTTAAGTATGTAAACCTGGCACCGCGAAAGTAAAGCCGATATCACTTCAAAAGACGGGTTTTCGGTAGTGGCGCCTATCAGCGTAACTATACCCCGTTCCACAGCGCCCAGCAGCGAATCTTGTTGCGATTTGGAAAAGCGGTGGATCTCATCGATAAACAGCACCGGCAGTACCTCGCCCTGTTCTTTAAGTACAGATGCTTTCTCTATCACCTCGCGCACATCCTTAACGCCGGAGTTAATGGCACTTAGTGAGAAGAATGGACGATATAGCGATTGTGAAATGATATAAGCCAAGGTGGTTTTCCCCACACCCGGCGGCCCCCAGAATATCATTGAAGGCAGAGCCCCGCTCTCTATAGCTTTGCGCAAAACAGCACCTTTACCTACAAGGTGTTTTTGGCCTACATAATCATCGAGAGATGCAGGCCTCATACGTTCGGCTAAAGGCGGCAGATTATTCATAATGGTAAAAGTCAGAAATAGAACCGCTAAATCCTAAAAAAGTTAGTAATTTTAAAATTCTTTATCGCGTCATTTTCTATTGTCCTAACAACCACATGCCTCAACAGTTTACACAGGTCAACTACTATCAACTTTGCGACGAGTTAGCAATTATGGACACTGACTTTGCAATGGTGATAAAACAACACGGCTACCCGCCGTTCTGGAGCAGGCCTAATACTTTTGAAACCCTGGTGCATATTATATTGGAGCAGCAGGTTTCATTAGCTTCAGCACTTTCTGCACTGAACAAACTGCGTGAGCGCGTTGGTGAAATTACGCAAGGCCGTGTATTGTTGTTAACTGATGCAGAAATGCGGGAGTGTTATTGCAGCAGGCAAAAAATGGCTTACATCAGGTATCTTGCAGAAGCTATACTGGGCGGGCAGATAAATCTTTCAGATTTTGAGCAAATGGAAGATGACGACATACGAAGCAGGCTAACTGCTTTAAAAGGCATTGGCAACTGGACGGTTGATGTTTACCTGATGTTTGCCTTGCATCATACAGATGTTTTACCAATTGGCGACCTGGCAATTGTTAACGCGATCAAACAATTAAAAAATCTGCAGAAAGATACACCTAAAGAAGATCTGCTAATTATTGCCGATACCTGGAAACCATACCGTACAGTTGCCAGCATGTTGCTATGGCATTTTTACCTGCAAACACGGAAGCCAAAAAGTAAAACCTGATCACTTTTTTACAGGCGTAATAAGTAAGGCACTTATTCGTTTAAGGTTGATTGAAACTTTTTAGTTAAAAAGCCGGTATAAAGGCACAAAAGTTTACTTTGCGTTAAAAAGATTAAGTGTTGACCCGGGTTCTGCGATGTTTTTAAGCTATTGTAAATCAGAAAACTAATTTTTAAGTTTGTTAAACGGTTAATTATTTACCATCTCCCCCTCAAAAATTACATGAGATATTCTTTACTATTGGTTATCCTTTTTGCTTTCAACCTTACTGCAACTGCGCAGTGGTATAAGCTTGATTTTAAAAAACATGTAAGATATTCTCAGATCGCTTCAACTAAATACAACGCTATGAAGCGGCTGATGGCTACCTATCCGGTTGTTACAAACAAAAAACTCGCACCGATACCTACAGTAATAAGTCAGTTACAATTAGAGGCAGGTGAAAGGGTAATTATGCGCGCTGCTCAACATAATATGCGCTTTCGTCAATACGGTGAAGCCAGTTACCGCTTTAGCGAATTGGCACAACTATATGTTAAAGCTAACCGCCTTTCTGAAGCCAAGTGGTACTATTTACAAAGCAATTTAATATCTCGCCAGCAAAATGATTACCCGCACACTATAAGTAACCTTATTTGCCTGGCCCTTGTAAAGGCAGACCTTGGCGACCTTACGCAAGCGCAACAAGACCTCACCGAAGCCCGTGAAATGGCGCGCAATGCCGGCCGCACCCAAGACCTGAAACTGGTTGAAGAAAAGTTAAAATTTTTGCAGACCAATAAAACGTGGCTTCCAAAATCAGAACTTAGATACGCAGATGCTGCTGAGACCACAGCCAAATCCAAATAACATACTGGCATTGTAACGATTGCGTAAAATGCAGGTCCTATAAAAAATCAAAGCAAACATTATTGTAATATTGTTTATTCAATATATTCGGGACGGCTATTAAGCTGTCTCTTTTTTTATAGTAGCATTTAAAACAGGCACAAGTATTGATGTTTAACCAGGTTCCCGATCTTAATAGTGTAAAAGATATGTTCAAGAAATTATATTTAATGCTGGTTTTAGCGGCTGCGCTGGCCTGCAATGCATCTCCATCAAAACCAGCTTACAAACCTTTAGGCCGAAATGACCTTAAACCTGATGAGCAGCAAAGTGTAGTTTTAACCTACGTTGCGAAGCTTATTACAGACTATAATTACAAAAAGGTTCCGCTTAACGATTCTATCTCGAACATTATTTTTAACAGCTACCTTAAGAAGCTCGATGAAAATCACAACTATCTTACACAGGGCGATATAAAAAATATTGACCAGTTCCGTAATATTCTGGATGATGATATTAAAGCAGGTAACCTCAATAGTGTATTTTATATCTTTAATATATTTCAGAAACGTTACAACGAATATGTAAACTTCTCAGTTGCTGAGTTAAACAAAAACTTTGATTTTACTAAGAACGAGACTTACACTTATGACAGGGACAGCTTGCCATGGGCAAAATCTGATGATGAGCTGCACGAACTTTGGGCAAAACGTGTTAAGTACGATCTGCTTAATTTAAAGCTTACCGGCAAAGACCTGGCGGCAAATAAAGTAACACTCAAGAAACGCTACACTAATATTCTTTCGCAATCTAACAAGTTATCCAACCAGGACGTGTTCCAAGCGTTTATGGATGCTTTTACCGAGGCGATTGACCCACATACCAATTACTTTAATCCATCAAATGCGGCTAATTTTAATATAGATATGTCGCGTTCGCTGGAAGGTATAGGCGCTTCGCTTTTAAGTGAAAATGAATATGTAACCATTAAAAGTGTAACACCTGGTGGCCCGGCCGATAGGAGTAAGCTGGTAAATGCTGATGATCGTATTATTGCTGTTGCGCAAGGTAAAACCGGCGAATGGCAGGACATTGTTGGCTGGAGAATAGATAACGCCATTGCATTGATCCGCGGCCCTAAAGGCACTGTTGTAAGGCTGCAATTATTAGCTAAAAGCGCTTCCCCAACTGCAAAGCCAAGGGTTATTGAGTTGGTTCGTGAAAAGATAATCCTTAAGGATATTTCTGCTAAGAAAGACATCCGCACTTATGATAGCAATGGTAAAAAGGTGAAGATAGGTGTGATATCTATCCCGGCTTTCTATCTTGACTTTGCTGATTACAAAGCAGGAAACCCTAACTACAAAAGCACCACTCGCGACGTAAAACTGATCTTAGACAGCCTGAAGAAAGAGAATGTTGATGGCGTTGTGATTGATCTTCGTCAAAATGGTGGTGGTTCTTTAATGGAAGCTATTGAATTAACTGGCTTGTTTATCAAAACCGGGCCTGTAGTACAGGTGCGTGATGCACGCAACCAGGTAGAGGTTGATAAGGATGAGGACGAAACAGTTAATTATACCGGCCCGTTAGCAATAGTTGTGGACAGGTTTAGTGCATCAGCATCAGAAATTTTCTCCGGTGCTATACAAGATTACGGTCGCGGACTGATCATTGGTACACAAACCTACGGTAAAGGTACCGTGCAAAACGCTATTGATCTTGATAAGATCATAGCGCCTACACTTAAGGATAAGCTGATGTCACTTACAGGCAAACAGAAAACGGTTGCCACCGGCAGCCAAAACAAATTTGGCCAGCTTAACTTAACTATAGCTAAATTCTATCGTATCAGCGGCAGCTCAACACAGCACAAAGGTGTAATACCTGATGTTCAGTTCCCGTCTATCATACCGCTTGATAAATACGGAGAAGATACCGAACCATCTGCACTTCCGTTTGATATGATCGCTAAAACAAGCTACACCACTGTTGGTAATTTCTCAACCGTGATACCTGAACTGCGCAAAATGCATGATGAAAGAATGGCAACAAGCCAAAGCTACAAGTACCTGCTTGAAGATATCCAGGATGCTAAAAAACAAGACGCTGAAAAATCAATAACACTTAACGAAGTTGACCTCAAAAAGCAAAGAGATGCAGACGAGCAAAAAGTATTTGAGCGTAATAATCTCCGCCGGTTAGCACTCGGGTTACGTCCGCTTAAAAAAGGCGAAGCAAAACCTAAGAACGAAGATCTTGACTTCCTACAAAAAGAAGCCGGTCAAATATTGACAGACTACATTACACTTGGAAATAAAACAGCGGTAGTTAACCCGTAAAATTATCATATACTAATAAAAAAAGGGAACTGCGTGCAGTTCCCTTTTTTTATATACACGGTCACGGTTGCAAACCTTAAATCGGTAATAATAAAATTATCCTTCAAGATTAACAAGGAAGCGCAATGTTTCAAAAAAACGCTATCTTCCGCCTTATAAATAACCTGTCACGTGTTAGTTAAGACCTTTGGAAGCGCAGTTTATGGGATACAGGCTATCACCATCACCGTTGAAGTAAATATTGCCGCGGGTACCAAGTATTTTATTGTTGGTTTGCCGGATGTTGCTGTTAAAGAAAGCTATTTTAGGATCGAGTCGGCATTGAAGAACTGCGGATACCGGATGCCACGCCAGCAGGTGGTGGTAAATATGGCCCCTGCTGATATCAAAAAAGAAGGATCCTCATACGACCTTACTATTGCAACCGGTGTTTTAGCTGCCTCAGGCCAGATAGAAGCGGAGGAATTAGACAAGTACCTTATCATGGGCGAACTTTCCTTAGATGGCGGCCTACAGCCAATTAAGGGTGCTTTACCTATTGCCATACAGGCACGCAAAGAAGGCTTTAAAGGTTTTATCCTCCCCAAGCAAAATGCCCGCGAAGCAGCCATTGTAAACGATCTCGAGGTTTACGGCGTTGAAAATATCAAGCAGGTTGCCGATTTCTTTAACGGTGATAACGCTTTAAAGCCCGAGGTTGTAAACACTCGCGAAGAGTTCTACGATAGCCTTGCCAACTATGACAGCGACTTCAGCGATGTACGCGGCCAGGAAAATATTAAACGTGCTCTCGAGATAGCAGCCGCAGGTGGCCACAATGTAATATTGATTGGCCCGCCGGGAGCAGGGAAAACCATGCTTGCCCGCAGGCTGCCTTCCATATTACCACCTTTAAGTCTGCATGAATCTTTAGAAACAACCAAGATCCATTCTGTTGCAGGTAAGCTTTCTACAGCAGATGCGTTGGTTACCACAAGGCCATTCCGGTCGCCGCACCATACGATAAGCGATGTGGCGCTCGTAGGTGGAGGCAGTAACCCGCAACCGGGGGAGATCTCTCTGGCGCATAACGGTGTATTGTTTTTAGATGAGTTACCCGAGTTTAAGCGTACGGCCCTTGAAGTAATGCGCCAGCCCTTGGAAGAACGCCGTGTTACTATTTCCCGGGCAAAGTTTACGGTTGATTACCCAAGTAGTTTCATGCTGGTTGCCAGCATGAATCCCTGCCCTTGCGGCTATTATAACCACCCGGAGAAAGAATGCATCTGCCCGCCGGGAACGGTACAAAAATACCTGAGTAAGATCTCCGGCCCGCTGCTGGATCGCATCGATCTGCATGTTGAGGTTACGCCTGTTAATTTTGATGAACTATCGGCAGAGCGGTTAGCCGAGAAAAGCGAACTGATCCGCGAACGTGTGGTAAAAGCGCGAGATCTGCAATCGCAGCGCTTCGGCAATAAGCCAGATCTGCATGCCAACGCACAGATGAGCCCGCAAATGGTGCGCGAGATATGTAAGATAAACGCTGCAGGCCAAACCCTGCTGAAACGGGCTATGGAGAAACTTGGCTTGTCCGCACGCGCTTATGATCGCATACTGAAGGTCGCCCGTACAATCGCTGATCTTGCCGGCAGCGAGGAAATACTACTGGAACACCTTGCCGAAGCGATACATTTTAGGAGCTTAGACAGGGAAGGCTGGGCGGGTTAAGTGTTCACGTTCATGCCATGAACAAGCGTGAACAAGCGTGAACACCCGTGAACACCCGTGAACACCCGTGAACGCTGACAGATTTTTGTCAGCCCTTGTTAAATAAATTTAACTAACACCATATCGCAGGCATAATCTTATTCAACAAAAAACCCGAACTTATTACAGCCCGGGTTTTTAAACAACAATAAATTTATAATTATCAGGTGTATTAAAACGGTAAGTCATCGGCGTCGTTACGGTAGCCGTCGGTTTCTGCTGTGCGGGCACCGTTGCGTGGTGCACCTTCGGTCTCAAAATCGGTTTTGCGGCCAAGCATCGTAAAGTTCTCAGCAACAACTTCTGTAGTGTATTTTTTGATGCCTTCTTTGTCTTCAAAAGAACGGGTACGTAATTTACCTTCAATGTAAACCAACTTTCCTTTTTGCAGGTATTTGGCAGCTACATCGGCCAATCCCCGCCACATCACAATATTATGCCATTCAGTTTGCTCTACTTTTCGGCCATCTTTATTAAAGGTTTCAGATGTAGCTAACGGAAAACTCGCAACTGCCACCCCACCCTCTAAATGCCTAATTTCAGGGTCCTTGCCCAGGTGACCAACGAGTATAACTTTATTAATTCCAGACATGCCATAAATTAACGGAGAATTATTTAGAAATTAAAAATATTTTTTATAAATATAAAAACACATTTAGGCATAGCGAGCTTCTCAAGATCATCAATATTGGCGTAAAACCAACCATCCTGTAATTTTTCAGGAAATTTGTCCAGTATCAAAAACCTGATGAATAATTGCTGATGAGTTAAAACATGCTTGATTACACCTGAATTGTCCTTTAAAATATTAGTTTTCCCAAATTTAGTCATTTCCGGTAGTTGAAGAACATCCATCGGTTCTAACAAAGCATTGGTTTCAACAAGCGGCAAATCATACATATTTGCCCAAATATCGCCGTCGCCACGCTTGTTCATCAGTACCGTTTTATCATCAAATATTAACAAATAGTTAAAAAATCTTTTCTTGATTTTAATAGTCTTTAACTTTACAGGCAAACTATTAATTGCGTTATGCTTAAAGGCCTCGCAGTGTAGTTTAACCGGGCATATCCCGCATGCAGGGTTCTTAGGCTTGCATAGCATTGCCCCAAATTCCATCATTGCCTGATTATGTAAAGCAGGCCGTTGTTTATCTAAAACATCATCGGCAATTTGCTGAAATAGCTTTTTACCTTTAGGAGAATTGATAGGCTCATCTACCCCAAAATACCTTGATAACACACGGTAAACGTTTCCATCAACAACAGCCCTTGCCTCGTTGGCAGAAAATGATGATATGGCTGCAGCGGTATATTCGCCCACGCCTTTCAGTTTTATCAGTTCATTGTAGGTGGTTGGGAATTTGCCATCATACTCTTCTTGCACCAATTGTGCAGTTTTAAGCATATTGCGGCCACGTGAATAATAACCTAAGCCTTGCCACAGCCGAAGCACCTCATCTTCAGATGCGGCAGCAAAATCTGTAACCGTTGGGTAGCGTTCTGCAAAGCGGTAAAAGTAGGGCATTCCCTGTTCAACCCGCGTTTGCTGCAGTATTATTTCAGACAGCCATATTATATAAGCATCGGTAGTATTTCGCCATGGCAAGTCGCGTTTGTGCTGCTGGTACCAGGCAATCAGTTGGGCACTAAAATCCATTTTATGCAAAGTAACAGTATATCACCGCTGTATCATAATTTGTTAGCTTAAATTGCGCTTTAAGCATGCCCTCAAAAAAAATCCGGCATTTATTTTAAGTTTTAATTTTAAAGCGATACTTTTGCAACCCCAAAACAGTTAAGTATTTATACAATTAAATAAAAGAAAACAGGATATGACCAAGGCAGAAATTATAGCTGAAATCTCATCTAAAACAGGTATCGAAAAAGTGGACGTGCAGGAAACTGTTGAGGCGTTTTTCAAGGTAGTTAAAACCTCAATGGTTGGTGGCGAAAACGTTTATGTAAGAGGTTTCGGCAGCTTTGTAGTTAAAAAAAGAGCTAAAAAAACTGCTCGTAACATTTCTAAAAATACTGCTATTATTATCCCGGAGCATTTTGTGCCAAGCTTTAAGCCAGCTAAAACTTTCGTAGAGAAAGTAAAAACCGGTAACAAATCTGCCAAAGCAAGCAAATAATAAGGTATGAGAACGAAACAAATAGTAGTTACTGTGGCAGTTATTGCTGTTATGGGCTATTTGTACGCGTTACCCGTTAAAGGTTTTTTAAAACCTAAAGAAAACAACACACAGGCAAGTGCCAAAATGTCGGCAGCAAAGCCTAAGGCAACACTTAGTGCCGAAGCTGTATCAGCTATGGCGAGGCAGGGTTTAGCACCCGCTCAGCTGCAGCAAATAAGCGTTCTTGAAAATAAGTTAAAAACTGCTGGTGATGCAGAAAAGGCTGCATTGCAAAAGCAATTGGCCAAAGCATGGGATGCGGCTAACCAGGCTGCTCCGGCGGGTTTCTATTATTTAGATCTGGCCCGCAAAACCAACGCTCCGGCAGATTGGATAGCAGCAGGTAACCGTTTCAACACGGCTTACAAGCTTACACAAGATACAACAGCGCAGGGCACTTATATAGTTAATGCTACTGAAGCGTTTAACCACGCCAACCAGTTGCAGCCCGATAACCTTGAGGTTAAAACAGGTTTAGGTACTGCATATGTAAACGGCGGCGGTATGCCAATGCAGGGTATTGCACTATTGCTTGATGTGGTAAAGAAAGACCCAACCAACCACGAGGCCTTACTTAATTTAGGTATGTTCTCGATGAAGAGCGGGCAGTATGAAAAAGCGGTTGAAAGGTTTAAAACCCTGATAGCGCAAAAAGAAGAGGTTGAGCCCTACTTTTACCTGGCAGAAAGCTATAAGCAACTGGGCCGTAAAGAAGAGGCTATTGCCGCTTACGAAAAATGTAAACAGTTAATGGGCGACCCGGTGGCCGGCCAGCGTATTGACGAGTACATAAAGGAATTAAAAAAATAAATTGATCACATAAAAACATTATTACTATGCCAAGCGGTAAAAAACGTAAAAGACATAAAATGGCTACTCACAAACGTAAAAAGCGTTTAAGAAAAAACAGACATAAAAAGAAATAAGCTTTCTCTTAACAGATCGCTTATATCCCGCCCTTGTGCGGGATTTTTCTGTGTGTTTTATCCACTTACTAACTTGCGGTGCAACTTTTATGATTGCGCCGCTTAAGAAATGGAGTAGCAATTGATAAAAGAATTAATTATCGATTCATCCCCCAACGGGGCTACTATTGCATTATTACAGGATAAACAACTTGTAGAACTCCATAAAGAGCAGATCACTAACAATTATACTGTTGGCGATATTTACATGGGCCGCATAAAAAAAATTATGCCGAGCCTTAATGCTGCTTTTGTGGACGTTGGTTACGAGAAGGACGCCTTTTTGCATTATCTTGATCTGGGGCCTCAGGTACAAAGCCTGATAAAGCTTACCAAGCAAGTACGTAGCGGTGGGTATCAATCGAAGCTTTTGGATAACTTTAAGCTTGAGGCCGATATTAATAAGGCCGGCAAGATCTCTGAAGTGTTATCTAAAGGAATGCTTGTACCGGTACAAATAGCCAAAGAGCCTATTTCAACAAAAGGCCCGAGGCTTAGTTCCGACCTGTCAATAGCGGGCCGTTATGTTGTACTGGTGCCTTTTTCTGAGGTAATATCTATCTCCAAAAAAATCAAAAGCAACACGGAGCGCAACCGCCTGCGTAAGGTGGTTGAAAGCATTAAGCCCAAAAATTTCGGTGTTATTATTCGCACCGTATCAGAGGGCAAGGGTGTGCAGGAACTGCAAAAGGACCTGTTAGACCTGATCTCTAAATGGGAAACCTTTGCAACCAAGCTGCACAGCACAGAACCTTCTAAGAAGATTTTGGGCGAAATAGGCCGTACATCTACCATCCTAAGGGATATTTTAAACCCCGACTTTCAGCATATTCATGTGAACGAGCAGAGTATGTATGAAGAGGTGAAATCATATATCCACGAGATCTCCCCGGAGATGGAGAACATTGTACGCCTGCACAAGCACAAGGATGTGATATTTGAGCACCATGGTATCGAGAAACAGATCAAATCTGCCTTTGGCAAAACTGTTAACCTTGCCGGTGGCGCTTACCTGGTTATTGAGCATACCGAAGCACTGCACGTTATTGACGTAAATAGTGGTAACCGTACTGCCAATAAAGAGAACCAGGAGGAGAATGCTTTCCAAGTGAATAAAGAGGCTGCACGTGAAATTGCACGCCAGCTGCGCCTGCGCGATATGGGCGGTATTGTGGTTGTTGATTTTATTGACATGCACAAGCCTACCAACCGTAAAGAGCTTTTTGATTATTTAAAGGCCGAAATGAGCCACGACAGGGCTAAGCACACCATTTTGCCACCGAGCAAATTTGGTTTAGTGCAGATAACACGCCAGCGCGTGCGCCCCGAAATGAATATCGTTACCAGCGAGGTTTGCCCTACTTGTAACGGTACGGGCACCATACGGCCAACCATTTTGCTTTTAGATGATATTGAAAACAACTTCAATTACATACTTGAAGAGCAAAACGAGAAAAATATTACGCTTTGTGTACACCCATACATTGAGGCTTACATCAAAAAAGGCATATTCAACCGCCAGATGAAATGGTATTTCAAATATGGCCAATGGATAAAGGTAAAAAGCAATCCGGCTTACCAGATAACCGAATTCAGGTTTTTCTCAAGTAAGGACGAAGAAATAAAGCTATAGTATTGATGTGCTACCCCAATAACTATTGGGGTATGCAGATGAAGGAAAGAGCAGCCGTTTTAGAAATGGCTGCTCTTTTTGTTTGTAATAACTGTTCTCGCCCCTCATGTGCCGAATTTTTTCACATCCCACGCGCTGAGATTGTAAAATATGGTTTGAGGCAACGATAGTCTCGCGTCCAACGTCATGCCGAATTTATTTCGGCATCCCACGCGCTGAGTAAAACGCGCTAATCTAACTCATGTTTCAAATCTTTCATCTTCGGATTTTCCGACTTTATGGGATTAATTTTCCAATCCTTATGTCAATTATTTAATTGCTTTCGCGGTCTATTGCATCAGTGATGCGTTCGAAAGATTCATAACGCACCAAATCAAACACTCTATGTTTCTTAACAAAAATGGAACATTCATTGTTAAGGTATTGCCAAATCCGGGCACGTAGATCTGATATCACACCAATATAAAAGGTTATTCGATAAGAATTGGTCATTATGTAGACATAGGGAGGTTTGATGAGCATGGTTTGTGATAACTTTTGGTTCCCTTAATATACGGCTCTACATGTCGGATGCCGAAATAAATTCGGCATTACGCAAGGGGTGAATATTAAATTATTTTGCTAATTTTATTGGCAAAATATCTGTACATCCAAACACATGGCTAAAACCAAGATCGCTTATTTCTGCCAGAGCTGTGGCTACGAGTCGCCTAAATGGCTGGGCAAGTGCCCAAGCTGCCAGCAATGGAATACTTTTGTTGAAGAAATACTGGAGAAAGGTAACGCAAGTGTCCCTACCTGGAAAACCAATAGTGCTTCTACATCTATGCAGCGCGCCAATAAGCCGGTTGAGGTAGCAGATATCACCTTTAGGGAAGAGCATCGCTTGCTTACACCTGATAAGGAGTTTAACCGTGTTTTAGGCGGTGGCATTGTTGCGGGCTCGTTAGTGCTGATAGGTGGTGAGCCGGGCATTGGTAAATCAACCCTGATGCTGCAACTTGCCTTGAATATGCCGAATGTGAAGGTACTGTATGTATCAGGAGAGGAGAGCGATCACCAGATAAAAATGAGGGCGGAGCGCTTGCGCGAAAGTGAAAAGTCAAAAGTCAAAAGTCTGAAGTCTGAAGACGAAAAAGGCTGTTTTATATTGACAGAAACTTCTACCCAAAATATATTTAAACAGATAGAAGAATTACAGCCCGATGTATTGGTGATAGATTCGATACAAACTTTGCACTCTGCACATGTTGAATCTACTCCCGGCAGCGTTTCGCAGGTAAGGGAGTGTACGGCAGAGCTGCTGCGCTTTGCCAAAGAGACATCAACCCCTGTTTTCCTGATAGGCCACATTACTAAGGACGGTATGATAGCCGGCCCCAAAATATTGGAACACATGGTAGACACAGTTCTGCAGTTTGAGGGTGACCGCCACCATGTGTACCGCATTCTGCGCACTATTAAAAACCGTTTTGGTTCATCATCTGAATTGGGTATTTATGAGATGCAAGGCGAGGGTTTGCGTGAGGTATCCAACCCATCAGAAATTTTACTATCGCAGCGCGAGGATGGTTTAAGCGGTATTACCATATCGGCCACATTAGAAGGCATGAGGCCGATGCTGATAGAAACCCAGGCTTTAGTGAGTGCATCGCCGTACGGCACACCACAACGTACGGCAACCGGCTTTGATACCAAACGTATGAGCATGCTGCTTGCCGTATTGGAGAAACGCTGCGGTTTCCGTTTGGGTGCTAAGGATGTATTCCTGAATATAACCGGCGGCATCCGTGTAGAAGACCCGGCCATCGATCTGGGATTGGCGGCGGCCATCATTTCTTCACATGAGGATATCCCGATCTCGGCTAAGGTTTGCTTTGCAGGTGAGATAGGATTATCGGGCGAGATTCGTGCGGTTAACCGCGTAGAGCAACGTATTGCAGAAGCTCAAAAGCTTGGTTTTGAACAGATCTTTATATCCAAATATAATATGCCATCTGCAGCAAAAGACAAAGGTAAACTCGACCTCTCGCGTTACACTATCGATGTAAAACCGGTTGGCCGGATAGAGGAAGTATTTGGGCTGTTGTTTGGCTAAATATCACGTAATGCGAAGGGTAAGCAAGGTAATGTCGTCTATAAGTTTTCCCTTTACCACATTGTTAATGTGATGCATTAAGCCCTCGTTAAAAGCATCAGGATCAAGATGGCCATTATCAATTACGTATTCCATCATCTTGTCCTCATCCCAACTCTTATTACTGGTCGATTCAAGGTCCATCAACCCATCCGTGTAATTAAATAAAAGGCTGCCCGGATCAACATCTATTTCGCCTTCATTTAAAAAAGGCAGTTCATCAAATGCACCTATCATGGTGGTACCCAGCTTTAACTGCACTGCGCCGCCGTCGGCATATAAAATGGTAGGATTATGCCCGGCGTTAACGTAACAAAGTTTGCGCGTACGTTCGTTATACTTGGCCAGGAATAACGTGATAAAGCGCTCGCCTTTGGTATTACGTATTACAATCTTATTAAGGCGTTCTACCACCGTTGTAAGGTCGTCTTCAATAGCAACCAACCCGTGCAGACTGGCCTGGAAATTGGCCATCAACAATGCCGCGGAAATTCCCTTGCCTGATACATCGGCAACGCACCACATAAACTCATTCTCGTTAAGACGGAAAAAATCGTAATAGTCACCGCCGATATCCTGGTGAGGCAGGTATTTGGCATCCACTTCAACACACTTTTCTTTATGCTCGCGTAAAGGCACCAGCATGTTCTGCACCTCCACCGCAAGCTCCATTTCGCGCTGAAAGCGCTCGGCTGCAATACGTTCGCGAAAAAGCCTTTTGTTCTCCAACGCCACCACAATTACGTTAATAAGCGTTTGAACGAAATTAAGATCATTGCTGAGCATATCGTCGGCAATATTAAAATCGCCGATGAGCGCAAAAGCAAGTGCCTTATTCTTATGATAGATGGGGATGAAGTAATTGTAAGTATTAAGCACCTTATCCGTATGGTCGCGTAAAGATGATGGTGCCTTTAGTTTGCTGAGTTGTTTCCAGGTATTATTGAGTACAATAGGCGATTCGATAGCGCCGCCATATTTGGCGATACAGCTAAAACTACCGCTTTTCTCGATCATGAACCTGAATTTGCCTATCTGGAGATAGTTTTTCAGGATCACCTCAAGCATCTGGAAAAGTGTTGCGGTAGGGGTATTTTTATTTATAGCACGGGTAACCTCCAATAAAGAGTTTAACTCCGATTGCCTTTTAAGCAACAGCCTGATGAGTTCGTCTTCGCCCGAGCTTGCCTGGTTGTTTTGCATTTTGTTAATACCCTGTCTAAAATAGGTAAATAATATATTTTAGAAAGGCCGAAAGCCCATTTTTTAAATATTGATGCTAAACCATCACACCGCTACCTTACCACCCTGCCCTTCCAGGCGTATCTGCGTGTATTGCCCATCAGGCCCACGTATACGAAATATAAAATGTGGATAGGCCCAAGAATGATCAATAACGAAACCAGTTGCGGCCGCTTAAAGAAGCCGGTAATAGGAAGCAGAAATGCAACCTCTATCAAATATTTGAGCATGAATTGCACCAGGAACAATATCATAAAATTGACATTGTAGAAACCAAGTGCAAAATTGACCAACAACGATAGGTTAAACAGCCAGATACAAACAGCCAGTGCAACTACCTTTTTATCTTTATACCTAGTTGATTTTGATGCCCACCTGCGCCTTTGCTGCAAAAATTCGTTGAGCGTATGTTTGGCGTGTGTGTAAACAACCGCCTCATGATTTTTGAGGAAGCCTATCTGATGCGGATATACTTCTGCCACTTTTTGCAGTAAAAGTTCATCATCGCCGGAGGCAAGGTCATCTATCCCTTTAAAGCCGCCTACTTCATAAAACACATCTTTGCGGTAAGCAAAGTTGGCCCCGTTACAGGTAGACGCCCTTCCATTTCCGATAAATGAAGCCCCGATGCCTATCAGGTAACTAAATTCCAATGTCTGCAGTCGCTCAAATAATGATGTTTCTTCAAAATAGGTTACCGGCGACGAGATCATTACAGGCTTTTCAGTTTCATAATAGGCCACTACGGTCGATAACCATTTAGTACCCATCCGGCAGTCGGCATCGGTACATATCATCAGGTCTCCGGTTGACTGGCTTATCGCTTCGGCAATGGCTTTCTTTTTATAAGAATTGAGCGGTTTATCTTCATTAAGCTGCAGCAGCTTTACGCCACGGTCTGCATAACTGCGAATAATATTGGCCGTATCATCGGTAGAGTGGTCATCAACAATGATGATCTCTGTTAGATGTTTGGGATAATCCTGGTCAAGTATATCCTCAATGGTGAAATGGATGCGCTCAGCCTCGTTACGGGCCGCAATGAGTACAGTTATGGGTGTTTGCAGTGGTGCACCATCAAGCTTGGTGCGCTTTAAAGCTGCCCATCCTTTTATGAGGTAAGCAACTACTAACAGGTACAAGGCTGTCAGCAATAAGGAAACAGAACTATGCAGTACGATCAAAGAATCTCAATTTAAATACGAATACAGAACCGATAATGGCAGGTATGATCAGGTTGATAAGCCAGATGGAAGATACCGCTGCAATAATAGCAATTTGCTGGTTGGTTATATACAAAAATAAATGCATGGCCGTAAAGCTGCGCACGCCTATATCCAGCAGATCAAGTGATGGCATGGCCGACTGGATAAATATGAAAACCATTACCGTCATCATCATTTCGAAGAAAGGCAGGGTAGGTAACAGCAAATGAATAACCAAATAATATTGGAAAGAGAACACAAAGAAACGGGCAAGGCTATAGCCAAATACTTTAAGCAGTTCATCTTTATTATACCGCCCCATGATGTCAAAAAAACGGCGGAATTTTTTGAGGAAGCTGATCTTATCCAACCAGCTTATCAGTGTGCTGATCTTAAAGTATAACATCAGGAATACCGCTAGGAAAGTGATAGAGATAGCCGCAACGCCAACAAACAACCAAATGTTCCAGTCAAGGAAATGCCATACAAACCAGAGTGAGGCCAAAATACCCACCAGATTGGTTATCACATTTTGAGCAAATGCCCCAACGGCCATAGCAAATACACCATGTATACGCTTACGGTTTGGCAGGAACATTACGCGGCCACCATATTCACCAATACGGTTAGGGGTAAATATAGCCCATGAAAGGCCGCAGAAAACTGCCTCTACAGCTTGCCATAAAGTAATAGACGTTAATTTCCTAGCGAGATATTGCCATTTAAAACTCTCAAGCAACCAGTTAACCACCATCAGCAATACTACAACTGCCATGGTATATATCACCTGGTTTCTGCCGATAGCAGATGTTAACACCTTAAACTGTTGCAAACTATCGTTCTTAGTGAGCAGTTTATTATAGACGAACAGAACCGTTAAAACAAGTATAGATGCTTTAAGCAGGTACGAGAGTATCTTTTTGGCAGAGGCTGTCAAGTATCAGTATTTGCGCAATGTTACAAAAAGCGCTGTGCAGCGGCGAAAGATTAATTGTAATTAATCCTACATTAAAAGCACAACAAAGCAACAAGTTGATACCTAATACAGCTTTGTTTGAAAATTGTTTTAACAAAATCTTGCCTATTTCTCAGCAATCAGATCATCAGTTAGTTTTTCAAACTCAGCTATAAACTCGGTGTAGTGCTTACCTGTGCCCGGGCCGTTAAAGCCGGTATGGATCTTACGTACGTCACCTTTTTTATCAATAATGATCGTAGTAGGGAAGCCAACTACTTTGGTAAGTGCAGGCAGGCTTTTGGCAGTTTCTTCTTTGTTGCTGGTATAACCTGTTATTAATAATGGATACTGCACGTTAAAGCGGTTTTTGATCTGGGTAACGGCTTTTTGAGATTTTGCAAAATCTTTGATGCGCTCGTAAGCCAAACCAACAACCTCTACCCCACGATTATGATACTTTTTATAGTAGTTTACCATATAAGCGGTCTCATCCATACAGTTAGGGCACCATGACCCCATTATCTGCAGTATCACCACCTTGTTTTTAAAACGGGCATCACTTAATGATACCGGCTTTCCGCTAAGATCTTTAAACGTAAAATCTATCTTTTTATAACCCCGCTTAAGTGCAGTTAAAGAGTATGCATCGGGCAACTTAGCATTCTCATCACGTATTGCTGTCCAGGCAGTTTTGCCTGTTAGGCCTGAATAGAACTGCCCGCCGGTGATGGTATTATTATCTGTAATGTTAGCTTTAAATAGAAAAGCATGCCCGCCATCAAAGCAGGATAGGTAAAGACTATCGCCATTTACGGTACCCTCGAGAAAACGATAGTCGCCTGTGGTGGTTAAAAATGTACCGGTAACCTTTTGCCCGGTTTGTGTAAACTCACCAACTGTGGTGTCGCGGCCATCGCCTTCTCCAATAATTGCCGACCAGCGGCCGCTCACATTTTTATCAGCTTTAGCGGGATTTTCAAAGAAACGCCACTTTAGGCCGGGCGTAGCTACAAATTCCATGGGTACATCTTTTTCACCCAAATGTTTAATGTATTGGCCAACCAGTTGCTTTCCTTTGCGGACAAGCTTAAACTCTGAGTCAAACAAAGGCATTTTGATCAGTACCGAATCGCCTTTGGTTTTCACATCGGTCACCTTAAAGCGCTCTGTACTATTGATGATGTACAGCTGTTGGCTATTGCCGGAGGTAGTAACATCAAAGTTAAAAGGGATCTCGTTTGCAGAGGCGGTTTTAAGGACCCCGCGCCAAACGCCGGTTTGTATTTTGGTTTGCGCAACGCTTATTTGAAACAACGCAGCTACAAATACTGCGCTGGTGAATATCTTTTTGATCATGGTCGAAAAAAGTCTACTAAATTTGTATACTTTTCAAAAGTAGCAAATTCAGTGAAACTATTTTAACACTTCACGTGATATTACAATACGCTGAATTTCTGATGTACCCTCATATATCTGTGTGATCTTGGCATCGCGCATCAATCTTTCAACGTGGTATTCCTTAACATATCCGTATCCGCCATGTATCTGCACTGCCTCAACAGTAGTGCGCATCGCGGTTTCTGATGCAAATAATTTGGCCATTGCCGCGGCTTGTGCGTAGGGCTGGCCATTGTCTTTTAGCCATGCTGCACGGTGGCAAAGCAAACGGGCTGCATCAATCTCAGTGGCCATGTCTGCAAGTTTAAACTGAATGGCCTGGTGATCGGCAAGTGGCTTACCGAAAGATTGCCGCTCTTTTGCATACTGTACAGATAACTCGTAAGCACCTGCAGCAATACCCAGGGCTTGTGAAGCGATACCGATACGGCCACCTTCAAGGATAGCCATCGCGAACTTAAAACCGAAGCCCTCTTCGCCTATACGGTTCTCTTTGGGGATCTTCACATCACTGAACATCAATGAGTGTGTATCAGACCCACGGATGCCCATTTTATTTTCTTTGGGGCCGATGGTAAACCCTTTCATACCTTTCTCTACTATCAGCGCATTTATACCGCGATGTTTTTTGCTGGCATCGGTTTGTGCCATAACAATATAGGTAGAGGCCGAATTACCGTTAGTGATCCAGTTTTTGGTGCCGTTAAGTAAATAATGGTCCTCCATATCAATAGCGGTGGTACGCTGCGATGTAGCATCAGAACCAGCCTCGGGTTCACTTAAGCAAAAAGCACCTATTACTTCGCCCGTTGCAAGCGGCACCAGGTATTTCTGTTTTTGTGCTTCACTGCCATATTTCTCCAGGCCATAACATACAAGAGAGTTGTTTACAGATACCACAACAGAGGCCGATGCATCAACCTTAGAAAGTTCCTCCATCACAAGCGAATAAGATATTGCATCCATACCGCTGCCGCCGTATTGCGGCGATACCATCATACCCATAAACCCTAACTCACCAAGCTTTTTAATTTGTTCGGCAGGAAATTTCTGGTGCTCGTCGCGTTCTATAACGCCGGGTTTCAATTCGGTTTGTGCAAAATCACGCGCCGCCTGGCGTATCATTTTCTGTTCTTCGGTTAGTTCAAAATGCATATGTAAATATAGTGTTATGCATGCATAGCAAAAAGGTAAGCACAAAAAAAGAGAGCTCTTTTGAAGCTCCCTTTTCCCCTAATTAATTTAAACTATTGATTAAACCCAAAATAAAAGAACATATTCATCTCAACTTGGGCGCCTGAGAATTCAAAATAAAGCCCTTCAACTCAAAGAATTTTTCACAGGTAGATGAAATATTTTTCAAAGATGTATGCAGGACCGTTTAGCTTTTAACAAACACCAGGCCATAAAAACCTATGCAGGGCTTTGCTAACAGTAGCTATAAACAGGATCGGTTATTCATTTTAGGAATACCGGGGTTTAAAAGTCTACCAAATAAATCGATTATCATTGAATACTAACCTGTTAAAGGGGTATTACCTGTTTAAACATAAATTGCTTAACTGTTGCGCGCCCAACTTTTAATGTGATGTTTTTTGAGTTAAAAAATTTTGTAGCTACTTTTAGAGAACCCTTGAGATGGACAAAAATCCTGAAAATTGGCGTCTATTTATTGAGACTTATCTATTATACCATACACTTGCTGTACCTATTTTAATACAAATTAAGAAAATGCCTATAAAATTGAACAGAAGTAAGCTTGCCGCCACGGCAGTTGCTTTGTTAGCGCTTAGCGCCTGCGATAACCAGCAAAAGGTTTACGAACAAAACGATGTTGTTATCCATAACATAGATAAAAGCATAAAGCCGGGAGATGACTTTTTTAGATATGCGAATGGCACCTGGCTGAAGGCGCATCCGATACCTGCCGCTTATTCGGCCTGGAGCATCTTTAACATGGTACAGGAAGATCTGCGTAACAAGATGCGTAAGATAAACGAGGATGCCATGAAGGCCAATGCAGCCAAAGGCACCAACACGCAAAAAATAGGCGATTTCTATTACAGCGGTATGGATACCGCTACCATAGAGAAATTGGGCTTATCGCCGTTGAAAGAGCAACTCGCGAAGGTAGACGCAATAAAAGATACCAAAAGCCTGGTTGATGCCTTCGCCACCTTACTTACCATAGGCGTAAACACGCCGATAGGCGTTTACGCCGGACAGGACGAGCGCAACAGCGAGAAAATGATGCTGCAGCTTTACCAAACCGGTATTGGGCTGCCCAACCGCGATTATTATTTTAAAAACGATGAGCACACTGCAGCAGTGCGTAATGATTACCAGCAAAAGCACCTGCCTGCGTTGTTTAAGTTCTTAGGTAATAACAACGAGGCGGCTAAAAAGGCAGCGCAGCAAACCTATGCTATAGAAAAGTTCCTGGCCGACAGCTCCAGGACTTTACAGGACCTGCGCGACCCTTACCATAACTATAACAAAATGCCGCTGGCCGGCTTAAGCAAATTATCTCCGCTGGTAGATTGGAAGGCAACCTTTGATAAAGCTTACTATGAGAAAGTGGATTCGGTTATCGTTGGCCAGCCGGAGTATCTGCGCGCTGTAAATGCTGCGCTTACCAAATTTAGCCTTGACGATTGGAAAAATTACCTTCGCAAAAACCTGCTTGAGGAATTTAGCCCTTACCTTAATAAGGCTGTTGCTGATGAGAACTTTCGTTTTTATGGCACTGTAATATCAGGCAAAAAAGAACAATTACCTCGCTGGAAACGCGTATTGGATGTTGAGGAAGCTGTTATGGGCGAAGTTTTAGGGCAGATATTTGTGAAAGAATATTTCCCGGAGAAAACTAAGAAGCGTTATGAGGAGATGGTTGAGGCGGTGCGTACTTCGTTTAAAGATCACATTGATAAACTCGACTGGATGAGCCCTGCTACAAAAAAACGCGCTTATGAGAAGCTGGCCAAAGTTTATCCAAAAGTAGGCTATCCTGATCACTGGCGCAATTACTCGGGCCTTGAGATAGATAAGCACAAGTACGTGCAAAACATCATGAACAGCGCACAGTTTGACCGCAAGTTTAACGCGAGCAAACTGGGCAAACCTGTTGACCGTACAGAATGGGGCATGACTCCGCAAACTTACAACGCTTATTACAACCCATCTAATAACGAGATAGTGCTGCCGGCAGCCATATTTACGATACCGGGCACTGCCGACGATAAAATTGATGATGCGGTGGTTTACGGCTACGGCGCTGCATCAACCATTGGCCACGAGATAACCCACGGCTTTGACGATGAAGGCCGCCAGTTTGATGAAAAAGGAAACCTTAAACCCTGGTGGACACCGCAGGACTCCGCCAAGTTTGCAACACGTGCCGATATGCTGGTGAAGCAGTTTAACGGCTATAAGGTGAATGACCTGCATGTGAACGGCAAGGCGACCCTTGGCGAAAACATTGCCGACCTGGGTGGTATAGTCATCGGCCTTGATGCTTTTAAAAAGACCAAACAATACAAAGAAGGCAAAACCATTAATGGCTTAACACCGGTACAGCGTTACTTTTTAGGTTATGCCTTGGGCTGGTTAGGCCACAGCCGCAAAGAAACCTTATCAAACCAGATACTTACGGACGTGCATTCACCAAACTTTTTGAGAGTAAATGGCCCGTTCAGCGATGTGCCAGAGTTTTACGAAGCGTTTGGCGTAAAGAAAGGCGACAAAATGTGGATAGACCCGGACAAGCGGGTGAAGATCTGGTAGCAACAAAAAAGGAGAGCCGTTTAGCTCTCCTTTTTTGTTATCCGAATATCTGGTTAAGTAACCCGGCAAGCCTTACGCCGCCTTTAACCAATTGCTCGTTAAGTGTACCAATGTAATCGAAGTTGTAACGGTAAACGTTCACCTTGTCGCCATCTTTTACACCTGCGTAAATTTTTGCTGCCAGGTGGTTTGATTCTAAGATCCATTGGCTAAGTGGCGCCTTTTGCCACTCGTTGCGTTGTGCGAGGGTAGTGTGGTTTATCCATGCAACATATTCTGTGTAGCTCAATTGCTGAAAATCTATCAACTGGCTATCCCATATCGAGTGCAGGTTGGTTGGGTTGTTAAACCAAGTTAGTTTTATGTCGTTACCGCCTTTATCAGCAAAATGGCCGGTATGCATCGGCTGGTGTATATCCTCAACAATATGGATAACCATGCGCAAAGCAAGCAGCCTGTCTGCTTTACTGGTAGTTTTCTTTTTCAGTTCAGCCACAAGGTAATTGATCTTTGTGTAGGCATCAGCTGTGGTATCGTTCTTTAAATGCTCCTGCAATTCAGAATTGGTCATTTCCTTTTCCAAGTTTATGAAGTGCCAGTTATACAGGTAGCCGTATTTAGGGTCTGATTTGATAAAATCCGCCCAGTTGCTGGTAATGGCGATAGATTCGTTACCTAAGATGGCCTGTATGGCTTTACGGGCTTTTGGTGTTAGGTAGCTATCGGCAATTTGTCCGCAAATACGGTGGCCGTTAGTTCCCCAGGCCATAGTTTGCGCCGGCAGGTATAACAAAGCCAGGCCTAAAGCAATACGTTTTATTAAATTAAATTTCATTTGTTTTATAGTTGTTTTGGGATGCAAGTAGTTCTTTTTATCAGCTTCAGATCGATAGGTAACACGCCGGATGTTGGACTAAGTTGAACTAACGAATCTGCTTTTTTCGTCACCTTAAAATATTCTTCATAAACGCCTGATCGCAAACAGCCGGATGGGTCCTTGTAGCTGTAATCTGCATTACAGAAAATGCCGCGTACGTGCAGGGTATCATTCTTTTGCTCGTAAACACCTTTGGCGTATTCTGCCCAATGGCCGCTTTTGGTACAACTATCTGCACCGGCGTTGGCCTTGCTGAAGGTATTTATCCGCACAAAAAACGAATCACAGTTAAACCTAAGGTTATATAAAGAATAATTAACCAACTGTTGCTGCATTGTTACACTGCCCTGCTTCCACTCACCCTGCAGGTAAGCTTGCCCCGGCGTTTGTGTATCGGGGTTAAATTTGCAGGCAGATGTTAGCAATATGAAAGGTAAAAGGTAAAAACCTAAAGGTTTTATAACGCAAACGAACAGTCTTTTACCCTGAGCTTGCCGGAGGGTTGCGCGTTGGCCCGGCCCGCGATGGTTCGACAGGCTCACCATGACATTCCTGATGAAGGTTAAAGCCGAAAGGTAAAAGGCGGAAGGCTTTTTCATAAACCGTGTTCTGATAATTCAAAAGCCTCTTCCGTAAAAGGGAAGAGGCTAAAAATTCTACCCCCCTTCAGGGGGCGTGAGGTGCTATTTCAAGCTACCGATCATATTTTCAGGGCGTACCCATTGGTCAAACTGCTCGTTTGTCAATAAGCCAAGGCCAATGGCGGCCTCGCGTAATGATGTGCCTTCTTTAAGGGCGGTCTTGGCAATTTTAGCAGCATTATCGTACCCGATATGCGGGTTAAGTGCCGTAACCAGCATCAAAGAATTTTCAAGGTGCTTTTTAATACCTTCGTAATTTGGCTCTATACCGGCAGCACAATGATCTGTGAATGACACACATGCATCGCCAATTAAGCGTGCAGATTGCAGGAAGTTTGCAGCCATTACCGGCTTAAACACGTTAAGCTCATAATGACCGTTTGAGCCGCCAATAGAGATAGCCACATCGTTACCCATAACCTGGGCAGCAACCATGGTTACGGCTTCGTTTTGGGTTGGGTTTACCTTACCCGGCATAATAGATGAGCCCGGTTCGTTATCCGGAATATGGATCTCGCCGATACCGGAACGCGGACCAGATGCCAGCATACGGATATCGTTGGCAATCTTCATTAATGATACTGCAATTTGCTTTAAAGCGCCATGGCTTTCTACAATGGCATCGTGTGCAGCCAATGCTTCAAATTTATTCTCGGCAGTGATAAATGGCAGGTTAGTGAACTTGGCAATATACTCAGCCACCTTAACATCATAGCCTTGCGGTGTGTTAATACCGGTGCCTACCGCAGTACCACCCAAAGCAAGTTCACTAAGGTGATCCAAAGTATTGCGTAAAGCTTTAAGGCCATGATTAAGTTGAGAAACATAACCTGAAAATTCCTGGCCCAATGTAAGCGGCGTTGCATCCATCAGGTGGGTACGGCCTATCTTAACCACGTTTTTAAAAGCTTCCGCTTTTGCGTGTAAGGTATCACGTAATTTCTCAACCCCCGGAATGGTTACATCCATCAATATCTTATATGCAGCAATGTGCATAGCAGTTGGGTATGTATCGTTTGATGATTGTGATTTGTTCACGTCATCGTTAGGGTGAATAAAGGTTTTGCCCTCGCCCAATTTGTTGCCTTGCAGCACATGTGCACGGTTGGCTACCACCTCGTTAACGTTCATGTTTGATTGTGTGCCCGAACCCGTTTGCCAGATCACCAGTGGAAACTCCGCGTCTAAAGCACCGGTTAATATCTCATCACAAACCTGGCTTATCAGGTCGCGCTTTTCGGCAGGCAATACGCCCAGGTCAGTATTGGTGTAAGCTGCTGCTTTTTTCAGGTAAGCAAAGGCTTCTATAATTTCCTTCGGCATGGAAGCTTCCGGTCCAATTTTAAAGTTGTTACGAGAACGCTCTGTTTGCGCACCCCAATATTTATCGGCCGGTACCTGTACCGCGCCCATGGTATCATGTTCGGTTCTGAAACTCATAACGATAGTATGTTTTAGGGCAGCAAATTTAGTTTTTTATGCCGAGGATGCTAAAGGTTAAGGGTAATCTTTTTGTTAAGGTGTAAAGGAAATCTACAGCTTATATTTGCGAGAGGACATTTAAAATATTTCATGGCGAGGAGTACCGACGGCTATCGGGACTACGGGGCATCTCACAGGAAGATCAAGCGTGTCTGCAGCGTTGAGATTACCGCTCAATTGCCCGTAGTGACATGTTGAATAATATTTTATATTTATCAATGCAGAATTATTACGAAATTTGTAAGGATGACTGATCTGAATGAGTTTGAATGTGAAATGCTTGATGCCCTGCTGGAAGCCTTTGGCGTTCCGGACAGCCTTACCCGCGACCAGGTGATGATCCTTTTTGACGGGGATGAAGCCGCTGCATTTTCCATGATACAGATATTGCTGCGCGAAGAGTTGATCAAAGTCACCGGAGAACACGGCCCTTATGATATTCCTCAAAAGGTGATATTGAAACCCAAGGGCGAGAAACTCATCAAATCGGGAGGTTTCCTGGCGCTGTACCGAAAAGAGCAGCAAAAGCCTGTTGAAGTTGGGGGTACATTAGCAAAATTGCAGCAGCAAAACATGCGCTTGCAAAACCTCAAGCTATCAAACGAGTCGCAAATACGCGATCTGCAGAAAAAGGCAGATCAATCCAAACTTACACTCTACATCAGCTGGGCAGCCATTGCAGTTGCGCTTATCATTGGTTTTCTGTTGGGTAAGTTTTTGTAATTTCCTCTTCCCCTTTTTAATATCCGTAACATCTGTATTACATAATACGATAGTAATGCGGCAGTAACAATTATTTAACTGCGCCCGGGTTATTTTGTCATAATTCTTTATCCTGTGAAAAAGATCTTTCTCATTGTTTCGCTTTTTTTTATTGCTAACGCTACCCATGCGCAGTTTTATGGCGCTGTAGCCGGTTATAAACTGGTTGACGGCGGCAGCTGGGTAAAATCAAAAAACTATTATCTGCTAACGCTGATAGAAAATGACAAGCAAGCTAAGGCGATCCTTACCTCCGATAAAGAGCTTGCCACCCTTGCCAAAGCAAAAACAGATGCGTTAAAGAACGCCATGAAAACTTGTAAAGACGGACTTTGCCTGCCTGCCACACTCAAGTTCAGTAACGAAGAAATAGACCTGGTAAGCCGACGCTTAGGTGCGCTGTACAAAACCGGTAATGCTTTGGACAGGCTGGTAAAGCAACATCTCATTCCATCTGGCTGCTATAACCTTTATAAAGATGAAACGCCGGCAAACCTTTTAATAAAGGCCTGGCAGCAAGATGCCTCGGCTATTAATTTCACTATTGGTGTGTACGCCGAAGGTAAAAAGCCCAATTATCCGCAGATAGATTCCATCAGCTTTGATGTAAATAAAAAAAGCTACTATACTTTGATGTACGATGCGGCAACAGAAGTTGCTGACACCGTTAAACCAGCCGATGTATTTTTTGCTGCACCCCTGCACGCTGCACTTACTTACCTTGAGATAAACGAACGCAACAATGCCGGCTTCTATGAGCCTATGGCAGCGGGTTTAAACAAGCCTGCCGTTCAAAAAGTAAGAACAGTAAAATGGGCGGCCTACCCTTACAGCCATATATTGGTGCCGGGTGCCGGTCCGGATAATTTGACTACCCCGCTGAGTGGCGAGGGTATGTTACGCTGCCGCTTTGCTGCGCGGGAGTACTTTGCAGGTAAAGCTCCTTTTGTAGTAGTGTCAGGCGGAAGCGTGCATCCTTTTAAAACAAAAAACAACGAAGCAGTTGAGATGCGCCGCTACATGATTAACACGCTGCACCTGCCTGCCAGCGCGGTTATTATTGATCCACATGCCCGCCACACAACCACCAACCTGCGTAATGATGCCCGTTTGGTTTTCAGGTACGGCATGCCATTCGCCAAGCCGGGGCTTATTGTAACCGACAAATACCAGAACGATTTTATAGAGAAAATGGACAAGCGCTGCATTCAGGAGCTGAAATATCTGCCTTACAAATTGGGTAGGCGCTTATCTGAAACCTCACTTGAATTTTATCCATCCATCAGCTCGCTGCAAATTGATGCTGATGAACCTTTGGATCCATAAAATATGATGAAATTTAAACTTGCTGCAGCCGCATTGCTTGTCGCCGGGTTATCAAGCGCCTTTATCATAAAAGGTATTGATACAACTATCGTCCGGGAAACTACCGTAGATTCATTAGGGGCATGCCAGGGGGCATCAAACCAAAATGGTCGTATTTTCTTATACGGCGACCGCGAGGTGGGCATGATACGCGAGTTTAAATGGGAAAAAGATAGCCTGAGATATATCAACAAGGAATATAAACTTACCCAAAACGGACAGGACGTTATTGGCCACCCTACGGGAATAGCTTATAATGGCAGCGACAAAGTTTTCATAGGCAACTCTATCCGGTTAAATAAAGAAGGTACGCAGTGGAAAGCTGTGATATACCTCGTAAACTGGCCCGGTTTGCAAAAGACCGGCACGCTGGATGGCAATCTCATCAGCACTATTGAAGACGGTGCCTGCATACAGGGGACCCGCCCAGAATATGTGAAATATAACAACAAATGGTATGTAGCCACCGCCGACTACGGCAACAAAGGCAACGAGGTACGTTTGTATGACCCTGAAAAACTTGCCCGTTGCACTAAAACATCTGAGCCGGGCGTGCTGTACAAAAAATTCACTTGCTCGCCATGGGTACAAAACCTGCATTGGGTTGCAAATAATGGTATTCTGATATTAATACAAAACCAGGTAGAAGGCCGCAAATGGCGCTTAACCTATGTGGATCTTAAAAAGTCTGTAGATGCAGGTACTATGCAGGTGATCAAACAGATTGACATTGATAGCCGCCAGGATGAACTCGAAGGCTTCACTTTTATCGATGGGAGCAAAGGTATTGCAGTGACATCCTCCCGCAAAAACAACGTTAATTACACCAACACAAGTTGGTAAACACCCTTTTTCTTAACAGAAAATTAATCTATTAGCGCTGTTTTGTTAAGACAGCGGCGGTAGCTTTGTTGCCATTATAGCAACAGCACACCCCTTCGTTTGCTATTTCAGCTAACTCTTTGTTTACTTATTCCAAAATTGTTAAACACATTGCCTATGTAACACTTCTTCTAACCGTATTAATCACAGGCTATAAAACACAAAAACCGGAGTTGCGCCAACAATTGTCCGGTTCGAGTGATCGCTTGCCAATCAACTTACACTACAAGTCTTTTAACAATTAATAATTAAATGTATGCAAAAAAAGATTACTGTCAATCTTTTGAAGCAGGCATTTGCCGGTATAACCGTAGTTATGCTGATGATGTTTGCTATACCTGCTTTTGCCATAAAAGCATCCACTAAAACCCCGGCTTTTGAAACCATAACCGGTACCGTGTTAGACGAAACCAACCAGCCACTGCCGGGCGTTACCGTAAAAGTAAAAAATACCACCATTGCGACCAGCACTGATGCGCAGGGACGTTTCTCTATTAATGCTGATAGAGGTGCTGTGCTTGTTTTCAGTTTTATCGGTTACATCAACCAGGAAGTTACTTATGATGGCAAGGCACTACGCATTAAACTTGCCCCGCAGGCTAACATGCTTAACGAGGTTGTTGCCATTGGTTACCAAACCATGCGCAAGAGCGATGTTACGGGTGCTATATCGAGCGTGAAAGCCAGCGAGCTTAACCTTGCTGCACCAACGCTTGGCCAGGCCCTGGTGGGTAAAGTTGCCGGCGTGCAGGTAGCACAAACCAGCGGCGCACCTTATCAAACCACCAAAATACGTGTAAGAGGTGTGGGGTCGTTCAACGCCAGTTCAGATCCATTATACGTTATTGACGGATACCCTGCCAACAATGATGTTTACATCAACCCCGAAGATGTTGAATCTATAGACATATTGAAGGATGCTGCATCTGCCGCTATATATGGTTCAAGAGCTGCAGGCGGTGTAGTGATCATTACTACCAAACGCGGTAAGGCAGGTCAAAGCAAATTTGAATACGATGTTCAGGTGGGCAGCGATCAGCTTGCTAAAAAAGTAAAGCTGCTTAACTCAGACCAGTTTGCCCAATTGGTTATTGATGGCCGAAACAATGCTTACAAAGACCTTTGGCAGAATACAGGCCACGTTTGGAACGATGCCATGTACTCTGATGTTAATGCTACCCGGGTAGCCAATGTTGGTAATGCCGGTAGCGTGCAGATCCCTACTTACATTTACGATTTCCCAACGCAATCGCTTATCCACCAAACCGTAAATACCGATTGGCAGGATGAGTTGTATCGCAATACGCTTTTCCAGAAACATACTTTGGCATTCTCCGGCGGTACAAACGCAACCCGTTATTATGTTAGCGGCGCTTACCAGAACCAGCCGGGTATCATTGTAGCATCAGGCCAGGAGCGTTATAACTTCCGTTCTAATATAGAATCTGACATCAACAAAAGATTGCACGTTACAGCGAACGTGTCGTACACGCAAAACTATAACCGCGAAACCCAGGAAGGCCGTTTTGACCATGGCCCTATCCTTGGTGCGCTTATTTATATGCCTTACTTCCCGGCTTATAATGCAGATGGCTCTTTGGCTACTAACAGGGCCGCGGCAGAATCATCAGCTTATGGTTATCAAAGCATAGAAAACCCGGTTGCTTTGGCAACCCGCACGAAAATAAGCAGGAAAGGCTACCGCACAAACGTGAACGCAGCTGCAAGCTATAAAATTATAGATGCGCTTACCTTTAAGGCCAACCTGGGTACCAATACCTACAACGAAAAATACGATTACTATTTGCCAACCACGCTTAGCAGCGGCGCAAACCCTCCGGGATCGCCACAGGCAATTGCTGCAGCAACTGCAACAGCTCAAACCACAACCATTAACGACCAACTGGCCGAGTTTACCTTAAACTATAACAAACAGTTTGGCAAACACAGGATAGATGCATTGGCAGGTTATACCATCCAAAAAACTACCGGTGATGTTTTGAGTGTAACTGCAAAAGGCTTCCAAAACGATAACGTGCCTGAGATAACAGGTAAGGGTGCTGATGCTGCTTTCTTTACACTTAACAACAATACCGGTAAATCAACAACTACGCTGTTATCATATTTTAGCCGCGTCGCTTATAACTATGCCGGTAAATATTTCCTAACCGGTTCATTCAGGGCTGATGGTTCGGCGCGTTTTGGTACCAATAACAAGTATGGTTACTTCCCATCAGTAGCAGCCGGCTGGACGCTTTCTGAGGAAGATTTTTATAACAATTTGTTAGGCGAACAATCTACCGTCAAATTGCGTGCGAGCTGGGGTTTAAGCGGTAACTATAATATCCCTAACTATGCTTACCTGCAAACCTTATCAAACCCTACCGGTGTAGTATTTGGTTCACCGGGTTCTGTTGCATCTGCAACTTACCCTAACGGCTTAACAGATCCTAACCTTAGCTGGGAATCTACCTCTCAGTACAACTTTGGGGCTGAGTTTGGATTGCTAAAGGGCCGTTTATCGGTGATTGCTAACTACTATTTAAGTAAGTCGTACAACCTTTTATACTACCAGCCAATTTCAGCCATATCAGGTGCTACTACTATACTTACCAATTTAAAGAATGGTGAGATACGTAACACCGGTTTAGATCTTCAGTTGGACGGTCGTTTGATAAGCAGCCAGGACTTCAACCTCAATTTAAGCGGTAACATATCTATAAACCGCAACAAAGTAACCAAGCTTAGCGGCGGAAACACCATTATCATTAATGGTGCAGAACGCTCTTACTTAACCAACATTACCCAGCAAGGGCAGCCTGTTGGTATGTTCTACGGCTTTAAAGTAGCCGGCATGGTTACGCCAGAGAACATCAACAAAGTTGCGCCATCGGCATCACAATCAAACCCGCTGCACGTTGGCGACCTGTATTTCCAGGACACCAATGGCGATGGCGTGGTTAACGACGCTGATAAAACCGTTATTGGCAACCCTTACCCAAATTTCACTTATGGCTTTGCGCTTAATACTTCTTATAAAAAGTTTGACCTGAGTGCATCATTCAATGGCTCACAAGGCAATAAGGTGTTGGATGGGCAGGATTACTATCTGTACAATATGGAAGGATCCGGCAACCAGTACGCCGATGTTGCACAGCGTTACCGCAATGCAGCTAACCCTGGTGATGGTACGGTTTACCGTGCATCACGCGCAGGTACGCAAAGTAACAGTACCCGTTTATCAACCTTTTATCTGCAGGATGGATCGTTCCTGCGTTGTAACAACATCACCGTTGGTTATACCCTGCCAAAGAACATTGCCGGCAAAATTGGCATGAGCAACCTAAGGATTTATAGCTCGGTAGTTAACGCCTTTACCATTACCAAATATAAAGGCTACAACCCTGAGGTTGACTATAACTTTAGCAGCGGTGCATCAAACAACACCCAGCCACCAAACCTTGCGCCGGGTATCGATTACGGTGTTTATCCGCTTGTGCGTTCATACAACCTTGGCTTAAGGGCTTCCTTCTAATTTTAAATGATAACAGAAATGAAAAAGAATATTATCATATCCATGAGCGCAGCCCTATTGGCCCTGTATATGCCCTCATGTAAAAAAGATTTCCTGGATCAAAAAAATCCAAACGCTATAGAACTTGACGAGAGTTTCCGTTCGCCTTCTGATGTGCTTTCAGCAGTGAACGGTATTTATCAATCACTGCGCAGCAGTAACAATATTGGAGAGAACAGCGGCCTGTGGACAGACGAGCGTTCTGATGACACCGGCCGGAATGACAACCAGTCTAACGCTGGCGAGCCTTTCCAGTTTGGCGATTTCTCTATCCTGCCAAGTAATACTTACCTTAAAAGCCACTGGGTATCACTTTACGGCACTATCTCTCGTGCCAACGTTGTACTAAGCAATATTGACCAGGTAACTTTTAGCGATCCGGCCCAAAAGCAACAGTACATTGCCGAAGCGAAGTTTTTAAGAGCCGTAATGTATTTCCACCTGGTACGCATGTGGGGCGATGTTCCGTTGGTTACCAAACAACTGAGTTATGCAGACGTTCCGGCAAATACTTTCCGCGAGAAAGAAGCCAAGGTTTATGACCAGATAGTTGCCGATCTTAAGGATGCCTTAAACAGCAACCTGCCGGACCTGCAATCAGGGACCGGCCTGGGCCGCGCTTCTAAAGCAGCCATCAATACAACATTGGGACAAGTGTACCTTACCATGGCAACCACCCAAGACCAGGCAAATCGTGCCACAAATCTTAATAACGCAAAAAACTATCTGCTTGCAGCCTATAACGTGCGCAAGTTTGGCGCGCTTATTACCATCCCTTATGCAGACGTTTTTGATGTTACTAAAAAGGCTACTAACCAGGAGATCATCTGGCAAATAGTTAATAAACAGGGAGACCCTACTTATAGCTCTTCAATTGCAGCTAACAACCAGGCTAAGGGAGAAAACATCAACTCGTTGGTAACATCATCGGGTGTAGGCGGTAACGTAACGCCGGATCTGATCAAAGATTACGAAGTTAACGACCCACGTATGGCATTCTCTGTAAAGTTTGCAAATGACCCTATTGTTAAGGATTACTTTATCACCAAATTCAGAGATGCAAGTGCAGGCGCTTCAAACCTTGGCTATGGCGGTAACGACTGGATATTGATACGCTATGCCGATGTGATACTGATGCTTGCCGAAGTAAGCAATTACCTGGGTGATACCGGAGGTGCTATCAGCTACCTGAACATGGTACGCGCTCGTGCAGGCATGCCGGATTACGCAACATCGCTAAACAACGCTATGTATGCTTCAAAGTATCCTACCCTGCGTTTGGCTATCCTGCACGAACGCCGTGTTGAGCTTGCTTTTGAGCATCACCGCTGGTTTGATCTTTTGCGCACGTTTAGTACTGATGAATTGGTTGCCTTCTTTAAATCAAAAAGTCAGGCTAATTTTGGCATAGCCAAGCTGGCTAACTTTAGTACCAAAGACAGATATTTCCCAATTCCGTTTGACGAGTACAAGTTAAACCCGGATAAAATGTACCAAAACCCGGGTTATAAATAATATATTCAGGGGGATTACAAGTCCCCCTTTTTAATTTTACAAATGATGAAATTTAAACTGGCCCTTCTAACTTTATGCCTCGCGTCAGTCCAAACATTTGCACAAAACAAAGTATTAGTAACTGCCCACCGGGGCGATTGGCGCAATAACCCTGAAAACTCTTTACGCGGTTTTGTATCTGCCGCAGCAATGGGGGTTGATATTGTAGAACTGGATCTTAACCTTACCAAAGACGGCGTACTGGTAATTATGCACGATCAAACTATTGACCGTACCACCAACGGCAAAGGCAAACCATCTGACTATACTTTGGAGGAGATCAAAAAATTCGGACTTAAGAACGGTCTCGGCCGCGTTACACGAAACACCATTCCTACTTTTAAGGAAGTAATGCTGGCCTTAAAAGGTAAGCCTGTGAAGGTTAATCTTGATAAAAGTTATGCCTATTACCGTGAAGCTTACGCTGTGCTTAAAGAAACAGGTACACTTAACCAGGCTATCTTTAAGGCCGAGGTAGCCTATCCTATACTTAAAGCACGCTACGGAACTCTGATAGATAGTATAGTTTATATGCCGGTTGTAAACTTAGATAGACCGGATGCCCGCATGGTGATCAACGAATACCTGAAGAACATGAAACCCTGGGCTTTTGAAATGAACTTTAAAAGCGATACTTCTTCAATCTTAAAGGATAATAAATTTATCACGCAGACCGGCGCAAAGGTTTGGCTAAACTCGCTTTGGGCGTCACTTAACGCAGGGCACGATGATGACCTTGCCGTTGAAGAAGGCAATACCAAAGACAGCTGGGACTGGTTATTGGCACATGGCGCAACCGTGCTGCAAACAGACCGGCCAAAAGAGCTGATGCAGCACCTTTATCAATTTCATCTGCATAAGAAACCATAAAATCCATAAAAGAGCCCCGTTTTAACCGGGGCCTTTTATTATTTAAGTACAAAAAAAGCTATCCCCTCATACCTGTAACCACTATTTCCGCTGCCTAATTCCGAGTAATCATAGGTAAAAAAATGACCGTGTGAGTTATTAGATAGATATCGATATACTGGCTTTGTGTTTGTGGTCTGCGTACTAGGAATATATCCAACAATACCTTCGGACACAAACCCTATTCCTGGTAAAGTGTTTGCTTCATTAACATCTCTTGTGTACATGTGGTCTCCTGAGTTTTTATTGAAATAACGATAAAGCGGAACAGTTCCTGATACGTTATTGCTCTTGTAAGCTTTGCCCAAAACGCCTTCTTCATACCAAAATCTATCTGTGCTCCCAAAAGGCCACAGACTTGCCCAGAAACTTGATGATGGGAATTGCTTAGATTCGTTAGATTTAATTAAATGATATTTTTCTACAGCTGATGAAGTGTAAAAATGGCGTCCATCTGAGTAATACATTCTGTAAATATCAATTACTGGCCCAGCTTGTTCTGCCGGGATAGAGGAATTTGTGCCACCTGAAGTTGGTGGTATACCAGTTACGGTAATTGGATATGCAGGATCATAATAATTAAGATCGGAACTTGAAGCGTTGCCCCAAAGAAGGCCTACTATCCTGTTGTTATAATCTGCGTATCCGTACAATGTTGTCGTAAAAGTTTTATCCTTAAATAGAAGGCCATTCGGGTAGTCCGCTTGGGTAAATTCGACTTTTGGGTTTAATAACGTGGCCGGCGACCCACCATTAAATATACCCAAAGCTGCTTCAACCTTAAACTGTTTTACCTTCCCTGTTGACCCGTCAACAGGAGCAGCTACTTTCACCGTGACTTGCAATTGATTATTTGGATTTCCATATTGCAAAGTTACTTTGTTGTTTGTTGCATTTGTAATCGAATAACTGACTACCCTACCGGCATTTATATCGGTTTGGCTAACAGCAACACGCTCATAGTAATAATTGGGTATCTTCCCATTTCCTAATATTTCCTGATCAACATCCACAGGTGGCGTTACACCGCCGCCACCACCGCCACCACCGCCGCCGCCGCTGCTACCGCCATCCTCAGGCGGAAGTGGTACTAAATTTACCTTTAATGGCTTTATTTGAGCGGTTATTTGTAACGCAGCCCTTCCGTTATACATGCCTAATAGTTCCTCTGAGCTTATCTGCTCTTTACCAAACACAATGAATTTTTTGGTTGAGCTGTTATAGCTCACCTTGCTTTCGTCTAACAAAAACATCGAAGCTAAATAGCTTTTTAAAGTTGAAATGTCAGCTGTAGAATTTGCAATGTTAGAGCTGATTACGTAGGGGTGTGGGTTAGAGACTTTACTACACCCAACTGAGGTAACTAATTGTTATCACAGTTAAAATTGACAAGTATTTTTTCACGTGAATAAGATTTTTCACGTAAAATAAAACAAATAATTAATATTTTAATATAACGAAAATTAATTTAAGACATGTCTGCATTTAATACGCTTACAATTGTTTCATAGTTTACCAGAAAGTAAAGCCATGACCGTTACTCTAAAGTACAACATTTGGTGTTGGCAATGGACAGCCGCTCTCAATTGGAGAATAAAAAACTATGCCTGCTGCGCTTGGAGCAAAAGCTAATGGTTTCCCAAACGGAAAAGCTAATGGCAGCGCAACAAAGCCAATGGATGCAGCATAATTTGCTGGAACGCGGCAACCCGGTTAAAACCATAAAAGCGCCGCTTGTGTAATGTTGTTTTTTACAGCCTGTCGGGATAGTCGGTAATAATGCCGTCAACGCCCAGGGCTTTTATGCGGGTAATGTCATCGGCGTTGTTAACCGTCCAAGGTAAAACCTTAATGCCTGATGTGTGGCATTCATCAACCATCTGCTTGTCCAGCATTTTAAAATCGGGGCTATAGATGGTTGGTTTAAAACTTAAGCTTGAAAGATTTTCTTTCAGGCTTTTTTTGTTTGACACCAGCCAGGCGGTTGGCACTTTAGGATATTGTTTGTGTACTATTTCCAGCGTGCGCGGATCAAACGATTGGATAATTACTCTATCCAATATACCTTTCTTAATAATAACGGCCATCAACAGGTCTACAAACTCCTGAGGAGCCGGGTGTTCAACGTTGTCGCCTTTAGGCGATGTTTTGGTTTCGATATTATAATGCGGTGGCTTGGCTCCTTTTTGTTTTGCATAGGCCTCAACGCTGTCTATCAGATCGGCCAATACCGGGATGTGTTCCTTTATCTTTTTTTGCTGCGGAAAAAGTGGGTAAAACTTGCTGCCCACATCAATTTTTCTGATCTCAGCGTAAGGCATTCCGTAAAGCCTGTATGATCTTGCTTCCTGGTTAGTGATGGTATCGCCATTAGGTTTAAGGCTAAAGCGTGGGTTGATAAACTGGTCGTGCGATACGATGGGCAGCTTTTCCTTGCTGAAAGATATATCCATCTCAAGCGTAACGCCCAGATCAACAGCATTTTTCATGGACGATATGGTGTTTTCAGGCATTAATCCTCTGCCGCCACGATGTCCTTCTTTGTCAAAAGAGGTTTGCCCATATACTACAAAAAAAGTAGTTACTGCTACCCCTAACATCGAAAATACCCTTGATAACTTCATATCTGTTATAAATCTCCAAATATAGCGCATGTCTGCAAATAGCATGTTCAATTTAGTTTGCCTTTTTGTTAACCATAGTCTTTACTGCTGACATAGGGTTGTCATCACCAGGTGTGAATTTTGGGCTAACAAACAACAACAACCATGAATTTTGCATCAGTAAGAATTATTACCGGGGATATTGAGCCCTTGGTTAAATTTTATGAAGACATAACCGGCTGCACGGTAATTATGTACACACCCGATTTCGCGGAACTGCAAACATCTTCAGGTACCTTAGCCATTGGCAGCATTAACACGTTAGCGCTATTTGGAGGCCAGCATATAGCGGAACCAGCCAGCAACCGTTCTGTGATCATCGAATTTCTTGTTGAGGATGTGGACAAGCGATATGAGGAGATCTCAGCTGTCATCAACAACACGCTGGTACAGGCGCCCACCACCATGCCATGGGGTAACCGCTCCCTTTTGTTTCGCGACCCGGATGGCAACCTTGTAAATCTGTTTACGCCAATAACGCCGCAAGCAAGGCAAAAATTCGGCTTATCGGCAGTTTAGCGGCTACTTTTTTTTCCGAAGTATTTAGCTTTCGATCAGGTTATCTGGTACTGTTCAATGGATATTAATTTTTCTTCATTTAAGCTAAGCGCTACAACTAAAATCAGCCGTATGGAGTTAAGTGTTTAAAAAGCATTTAATTATGGAACTATTAGAAAAACAAGAAACAGAAGTTAGCGGAGTTGTAAAAAAATATCTGTCAAATAAACACGGAGACGTTGATGCCTTCGAAATACAAACAGACGAAAAGGCCATTAAAATAAATTTCCCTCCGCATACGGCTAAAACCATTAAAACCAATGCGGTGGAAGGTACGTTTGCCACCGTTGTTTATCAATCTGAAACAAAAAAAGATGAACCCGCGGGTGACAAAAAAGCCAAACTTAAACTGGTATCCATAAGCGGCATACCCACCGGTGAACTGGTTATAAAGGATCTTAAACCTCAGAAATCTGCAGACGAGCCAGTGACCGAAACACTTACTTTAACAGAATATGAGCTGCTTAAAGGTAAAAAGGGTGAACTGACAGGCATCAAACACGGCAATAAGCTCTTCCATGTACATAAAGAAGACCAGGAATTAAGCGATATAATAAAACCTGGAGCGGAATTGGAAATCACCGCCGTGAAAAGAATGGATGATGGTTTTGTAAATGAGCATAACGACGAAGTTTTTCACATTAAAAAACTTAGCACAAACGGCTTAGAATATAAATCCAAAAAGTAGCCCAATGGAGAATAACAATCAAATATGGCTTTATCCCTTAATCATAGTTGCAGGCGCCTTGCAAGCCTGGGGGCCGCCTATGAACGGGGCGCTGCAGAAATCGTTAAGTAACCCCTGGCTGGCAAGTGTTGTTTCATTTTTGCCGGTGTTGGCGCTACTAACCTGCGTATTTCTTTGTTTGCCAAGGCCACTGCCATCCGGCGAAGGCGTGATGACCATGCCATGGTGGGCACCGCTGGGCGGATTAATAGGCTCTGTTGCAGTTATAGTGGGGTTAATGTTTGTGCAAAAAGTTGGCGCAGGCACCTTGGCAGGGCTTACTATAACAGCCAACATCATCATGTCGCTCTTTATAGATAAATACGGCATGTTTGGCATTCAGCAACATCCGCTAAGTTTAGGCAGGATGGCCGGAGGGGCGCTTATGGTAGCCGGGATATATTTAATATCTAAATTTTAAAAGCCTTGTTTGATGGCTGGGATTCTTAACAGTTTAAGAGTACGTCTTCATCATGCTCCGGATGAGGTAGTTCCTCGCCAAAATACCTGGCGTTCCATTGCGCTATTTGCCTTAGGATAGGCAATAAAGCCTGGCCGCGCTCAGTTAGCCCATACTCTACCCGCGGAGGAAGTTCTTTATATTCCTCCCGGGTAATTATGCCATCCGCCTCTAATTCCTGCAGTGTGGTGGTAAGCACCTTGCGTGATATGATGTGTATGCTGGCGGCTATCTGCCCAAAACGCGCCTTACGCTCTCGTAATACCCAGATCACTATCGGTTTCCACTTTGTTCCCAAAATAGCCATTGACCGCTGCATGTTGCAATTGCTGTATTTCAGATTCTGAGCTTGCATAATTACGTTAGTTACCTATTGGTTACTACTAATAACCAATATTAGTTACAAATATAAACCAAAGTAATTTACTTTGCATCATCAAATTTTTAAATATGAATTACGAAGCATTTTTTTCGCCATTTAATTATAAAAGCCTCCACTTACGAAACCGTTTTGTGATGGCACCTATGACACGTGTACAATCGCCGGATGGCGTTCCCACAGAGCAAGTTGCGGAATACTATGGCCGCCGTGCCGGTGCTGATGTTGGGCTTATCGTTACTGAGGGAACAACCATTGATCGTCCGTCATCGAAGAATCAAAAGGACATTCCCGATTTCCATGGTAATGCAGCGCTACAGAACTGGAAGAACATTGCAGATACTGTTCATGCAAACGGCGGTGCTATAGCGCCACAGATATGGCACGTTGGCAATACACCTTACGGATGGCAGCCGCCGGCACCGTTTGAAGGCCCGGAAACCATGTCGTTAAATGATATCCGGAATACTATTGAGGCATTCGGCAAGGCTGCAAGGTCGGCAAAAGAAATAGGCTTTGACGCTATTGAGATACATGGTGCACATGGCTATTTAATAGACCAGTTCTTTTGGGATAAAACCAACAACCGTACTGATGAATACGGCGGCAAAACCCTTAAAGAGCGTACCCGCTTTGGGGTTGAGGTTGTAAAAGCTATCCGTGCTGCCGTTGGCGAAGATATGGCTATAATACTAAGATTATCGCAATGGAAAGGCATCGACTTTAATGCAAAAATGGCTCATAACCCGGCAGAATTGGAAAGTTGGGTACAGCCGCTTGCGGATGCAGGTGTTGACATTTTCCATGCATCACAACGACGTTATTGGGAACCTGAGTTTGAAGGATCTGACCTTAACTTTGCCGGTTGGATCAAAAAACTTACCGGTGCACCAACTATAACGGTAGGTTCTGTTGGTTTAAATGCAGATGTTACGAGCTTTTTTGCCGGAGGTGCCGGAGCAGAGAGCGCTGGTTTTGAAGAATTGCTTCGCAGGTTTGAGCGTGGTGATTTTGACCTGATAGCCGTTGGCCGCCAATTGCTACAAGACCCGGAATGGGTGAAAAAACTAAAAGAAGGCCGGTTAGATGAGATCAGTGCCTTTAAACCGGAAAGTGCCGGAACCTATTACTAAAAATTAAAGCCTGCACAAATTGTGCAGGCTTTAATTTTATGGTTATTTTAAAAATTCATACACCAACGGCGAGTTCATGATCTCCGGGGCACCATCGCCTGTAACGGTTACTTTCTTATTCCCGAATATATCTGTTGATGATTCTGCTTTTGACAAAATTCGGCCGCTGCCATCATTAATGGTTACCGATTTATTGCCAAAGATATCGGTAGACCTCTTGATGGTTGCAACAACATTTCCACCATCAGTAATTTTGCTGGTTACATCACCGAAAATATCGGTAGAGTTTTCGATGCTATACAAAGTTCGCCCGTATCCATTGGTTACTTTTAATTGCTTGTCGCCGAAGATATCTTTGCTTTCAGTAATTTCCTGAACGGTGCGGTACATGTCGTCTTTTGTGGTTCTAACCCGGTTACCAAAAATATCGCGATGGATAGTGGTTTCCTGGATAACCCTTAAAGCCGGACCACGAACAGTTTCCACAGTATCGCCAAATATATTTACACTGCGTTCGATAGAGTAGGATTGCGCTGATGCCGAACCGGCAAAAATGATAAGTAAAAAGATGAGGTAAGGTAATTTCATGATGTTCAGATTTTAGGTGATACGGGTTTGACCGGCTTTTCCGTTTTCGGTTTAAACCTGATGAAATTAATTCTTCATAATTGAATTAAAAGAGCAAAAAGCAGTGTGTGTCTTTCAGGATTCGAACCTGCCCGCTTTCGCGGTTTCACCAGCGAAGTATCACACACTTACGGCATCTTTTAACAAAGGGCAAATAGCAACCGTTTTTTTTAACTAAACTACATGTGACGGATCACAGGCCGGAATCGAACCGACGCCCTTCCGCCCGCGGCGGATGTTCTAACCGAAGTATAACCTGTTTACGGCACGTTTTAAGGTTTAGGTAAAGGTTTAAAACAGAGCAAAAGCGACAAATGCTTTTTTAAGCGAAGTGACAGTTCGAAGTAACATTTATCTACGGCATCTGTTAAAAAGGGTTAAAGACGATAAGCGGCTTTTAATGTGCTCTACCAACTGAGCTACAACGGCAAAACCGTTGGCCGGGCTCGAACCGGCGTCCCCACCGTCCCTAAACGAAGTAACGGTTATCTACGACACCTTTTTTTATTTTTATAAAGAGCAATTATCGAACGCGGGCCGGGGCATCGCATTGGGACTCGAACCCACAGTTTGATTTTCATCCTACTGACCACCCCTTAATTGTGCGAAGTAACCCGTTTCTACGGCATCTTTAATTTTTTTTAGAAGGGCAAAAAGCAACAGTGACTTATGCCTTGCGTTCTGCCATCCTGAACTACCACACTGTTGCAGTGTGAGCCGGAATTGAACCGGCGTTTCAAAGGGTGACGAAGTAACACTTGTTTACGGCACCTTCTTTATCTTTCATTTTCTAAAGTACGGGATAGCAGCTATCCCATACTTTTTTATAATTCTATCTGGTTGATGGAATCTAATGCCGAACCTCCGTTCTCAAGGGACGCTAAAACCTCAAAAACTTTATCGCTCCAGCCCGCTACCAGATGTACGCCGTTTTGCAATACTTGCAATGGCGTGCTTCCATATCCTTTAAGGTCAAACAGGTACAGCTTAGCGTTTGGCGATATCTCAGCACGATACTTTATCCACAATTTTTGTATACTATCAGCCGATGCATTCGAGTTCCACAATTGGCAATCTGTGAACAGCATCACCTTATCCATCTGCACACGTCGGTTTAATATATCGTGGATAGCCAGGTAGCCATTTGTAGCATAACCTACTTCGCCCTCGCGGCGATAAAACTCCTGCACGTTACCCAATATATTTTTACGTGGTACAGCAATGGTTTTCCAGCTATCTCCAAACATACCAACCTCAACGTTCTTACAACGCGATTGCAGTAACATAGCCAGCATTAAGCCCACATCATACAACAGTATTTTGCTTTTTGCTGATACAGGCGTTTGCATTGATCCGGAAACGTCACAGGCCATTAAAACCCGCGTCTGGTAGCCGAACCCTTTTATATTTACCGCACTTGCTTCTACAGCCTGCTCCAAAGCATCAAACAACAACCCGGTTAGCCCAGCAATGTTGTTTTGCTTTGAGATTTTCTTACCGACGCCGGTGCTATATGCCATTAACTCGCGCCATGCCGACAGGTAACGAAAAGGGAACTGCTTTGCTTTGGCAACTTCTTCGGCATTAGCTATGCGCAAGCACACTTTTTCAAAATGGGTGTAGCTTATACCTGCATCTAACAGGTTACGTAAGTTACGCAGCAAAGCCATATACCCAAGCTTACCGCTATCTATTAGCTCTTCCCATTTTATCTTAAATGCAAGCTCCCTTGCCTCAATACTGTCAAACCCTATCTGCCCTAATGCAGATAACTCTGTTTCCCACGTGTAAGGAGTTTGCAGGTTATTATTTGCTATCTTATTGAACAACAACTGCTGCAGCTCATCTTTTGCTTTTGGGTGCACCAAAAATAATGCATCTCGCAATTTTATGGCCCCTTCACGGTTGTATTTAGCAAACTGGTACTCATCAAACCTGTTAAACGCCGTTGACAAACCTTTTTGTAATTGTTTACTAAGGCGATTAAGCTTTTTAGTCCCTTTGCGATTATTTAGGATTCCATAACAGGCCAGTAATTCAGTTATTTCATCGGCACGGTTAACCACCCCATCTGTAACCCGGGCAACCAGATCGTCGCCCGAGTGCAGCTTAGCCAGTTCGGTAACCAAAACCAATGGTACCGAACGCATATACATTTTGGTACGGGCATAAACGGCGAGCCTGCCCACAAATACAGGATTGCATTGCGCAATCAGCTTACGCAGCCGCTCCATACGCTTTTCGTCTTTCTCGTAAAAGGAATCGTTAAGGCTCCAGGTAACCACCGCAGTATAGAGTTCCATCTCAGGCGATAGCTTGTATGCTTCTGCCCCTGCATGGTTTGTTACTGCTACTTTAAGTTTGCTTAACAGGTTGAATTTCATTTGTAACCTCCTTTTCTTGTTTGTTGATACAAAGATTAGAGGTCACTGCGCAGCCTTTTTGCGCAGTAAAACTTTTTTTTACTTTTTAAAAAAAAAATCTACTGCTTGCTTTAACGTTGAAATGTCAATAACAAAAAAGTTAAAGCATATATGCTATTGATACACCCTCACATAATCCACTTCCATAGTACCTTCGGTAATGGCAGGATCAACCTCGCCACCGAAGTTACCGCCCATGGCTACATTCATGATCAGGAAAAACTTATCGTTAAATGGTAAGGAAGGATCGTTGGCGAAAGTGTGATAAACCTTTCCATCAACAGCAAATTTTAGTTCGTTTTTATTCCAATCCAGGCTGTAAACGTGAAAATCGGTTGAAGCGGTTGGCTCCATGGTAGTTTTACCAACGCCGTTAGCACCAGAGTGGCCCGGGTAATGCAGGGTAGCAAATATCTTGTTCTGCTGGTTGCCTACGTGTTCCATCACGTCTATCTCGCCACATGCAGGCCATTGTTTAATATCTATATTACTACCCAACGCCCAAAGCGCAGGCCATGTACCACGACCTGAAGGCAGCTTGGCCCTGAACTCAAGACGGCCGTATGTAAAATCGAACTTCCCTTTAGTGAGCAACCTTGCCGATGTATAATTAAAACCTTTATAGGCTTCTTTCTTCAGCATTATTTTCAGCTTGCCATCCGCAACACTAACATTTTCGGGTCGATTGGTATAGTACTCCAGTTCGTTGTTGCCCCATCCATCACTGTTACCTATATCGTGTCCCCATTTGGTAGGATCGGGCGCACCGGGTTTGTCAAATTCATCTGCCCATACAAGCGTTTGTTTACTCGCAACGCTATCATTTGCGTTTTTTGACACATCTGATCTGCTGCTGTAATTTGATTTACTGCAACTTGCAAGCAATGCAACAACAGCAATGCCCGCGATGGCAATTGATCTTCTCATGAATTGTAGCTTAAAGAGGTTTACTTAATTGGATACAAAGTAGCAAAACTTATCAAGCTTTCGGTACGGGTTGTAACTATCTAAACAACATTATATTCCGGTTTCCATACCATCGGCATTTTACCATACAAGGCTGCATTGGCCGAGTGAACACAAATTGCTGTGCGGGCACCGGTAAACACATTACTATCGGGCAGGGTACCATTTACAACGCTTTTATAAAACTCATTAAATGCATACCATGTACCATCTTTAGTTTTTTCGGGAAGGATTGGGCTACCGCCCTCTTTGTTCCAAACAATGCGGGTGGCGCCGGTAACACCATCAACTAATCCTTTATCAGCCAATAATCTTTTTTCGGGATAAAATTTACCTTCATCGGTCAATAAGGATATAGTACCAAGCGTGCCCTTTATTTTAAATAAGTATCCATCATGCGCATTGCCACACGTAGCACCAAAATTGCCTACCATGCTGTGCTGCCCTTCGTACCTGAACATTACCTGCACATTATCGTAGGTTTCGCGTCCATCCTTGTAAGTGTCTATTCCGCCGGTAGCAAACATTTGCTGCGGATGGGTTTCGAATGCCCAATTGATAAAATCTACCTGGTGCGAAAGTAGCTCTGCCATCAACCCGCCCGAATATTGCTTATACATGCGCCAGTTGATCTGCCTTTCCAACTCTGGCGATGGCACGGGCCTGCGCCAGTTGCCGTTGCGGTCCCACCGGCAATCTATTTGGGTGATATCGCCGAGATAACCTTTATTTATCATCTCCCTTACGCGGTAATATAGCGGCGAATAACGGTACTGGTGCCCCACCTGCACCACTTGTTTTGGCTTGCTTTTTACCAGTTTAACCAGTTGCAGTGCTTGCGGGATGTTGTAAGTCATGGTTTTTTCCAGGTATAGATGCTTGCCTGCATTAAGCACATCTACCGCAATGGCGTAATGCATATTCAGCGGTACAGAAACTACAACTGCGTCCACATCCTTGTTATCCAGCAGACCACGGTGATTTGCGTATACGGCAAAATTGGCATCTTTATTTTGCTGCCGGGTCTCGGTTATCCTGAAATAAAGCACATCGCATATGGCCACTACCTTAAATTTATCGGGCAGTTGATTAAGCACCTGTATGATGCCTTTACCACGGTCACCACATCCAATAACGCCTATCCTGATAATACCTGCGGATTCAGCTTTGGCAAAAATACTTGTGGGGCTTAAAACAGATGCGCCGGCAAGTAAGCCCGCGCTTTTAACAAACGTTCTTCTTTCCATTACTTAACTTCAATTGCTTTAAAGTTGCTCGTTGCTGTATCGGCAATGCTGCCGTTTGGTTTTTTATAGATGATGTAAGCTGCCAAATTACCTCTTTTAGCAATAAAATCAAGCGCTTGCCGCATACCCATAGTAACAAATCCGTTATCTAAACCATCGGCCGTTATACCGTCTTTTGCAACAACGGTTACACTAATAATATCTGTTTGGGAAGGGTAGCCGGTTTTAGGATCGATGATATGCGATATTTGTCGGCCGTTTGCCTGCAGGTGTTTGCGGTAGTTGCCTGATGTTGTAACTGCTGCATTACCTGGCGCTATGACCATTTGTAAAGGCGAGGGATGGATATCGTTATCATCAATAGCTTCTATACCTATCCTGAAAGGTTCACCATCGGGCTTACGGCCTTTGATACGAAGTTCGCCGCCTATCTCAGCAACGTAATTATGAATGCCGTTTTTGTCTAACAGACCGGCAAGCAGATCGGCGGTATATCCCTGTGCAATACCGTTGAGGTCTATCTGTACCTGCGGATCTGATTTGTAAAGGAACTCGCCCTTCAATCGTATCTTATTACCGCCAACATGCTTGAGTATAGCTTTTACCTTTGCAGAATCAGGAAAGGCGGTCGTCTTATTGGCACCAAAGCCCCAGGCATCAACCAATGGTTTCACGGTGATGTCCACCAAACCGCCGGTTTCGCGGTTTATCTCCAATGCCTTCTTTACCAACACAGCAAAGTGATGATCTACGCTTATGCCTTTTTCGGAATGATTGAACTTTAAGATGAGCGAAGCAGGCCGGTAAAGTGATACCGAACTATCTATTGCTGCAAGCAGGCTATCGGTTTGGCTTTGGGTAACCAGGCTATCGGCTGCATAGTAAGTTACTTTGTAAGTGGTACCCTGCGCGTAGCCATTTATTTCGAATCGCTTGAGATCACCCGGGTGCATAGAGGTGCTCGCTATGAATAATAGCAGTAAACCAACTATCCATGATGATTGTAAAATGGTTTGCCTCATATGCAGGCAAATATAGCTTAACCAATACTACGAGATTGACCCCGACTCTAATAATGATTATTACTGAATGATCACCGGTAAAGTGAACCAGAAGATACTTCCCTGGCCGGGTATGCTTTCAACCCCTATTTGGCCGCCGTGGAGTTCTATGATCTCTTTACAAATGAATAAGCCTATGCCAAAGCCTTTTACAGTTTTCATCTGCTCGTTCTCTACCCGGTAAAATCTCTCAAAAATCCTGTCGTGGTCTTTCAGGGGTACGCCGATGCCTTCGTCTTTTACACTTACCTGTGCGTGGTTGCCTTCGGTGACACAGGCCACCTGTATGCGCGAGCGCGGGGGTGAATATTTTACTGCGTTATTGATGAGGTTGATAAGCACCTGCCTTATCTTGTCCTGGTCGGCTTCAACCGGCGTAAACTCCACCGGTTTAAATACAACCTCATGCGAGGTAATGGTAGTTAGTGACTCATCTTCGGCTTCTTTCACCAGCTCAGCCATATCAAAGGCACTGCGCTCCAACCTTATCTTGCCCTCTCCAATGCGTGCAATATCAAGGAAGCCATTGATCAGCTTGGTCATGCGATCGGCCTGCTGCTTGGTTTTGCGGGCTATATCTGCCATCGCAGGCTCTGCCAGTGATTGTGCCTTGCGCTGTAAAACCTGCGCATAGCCGCTTATAGATGTAATAGGTGTGCGCAGTTCATGGCTAACAATGCCAATAAAATCATTCTTGCGGCGGTCTTCTTCCTTACGTTCAGTTATATCGAGTAATGTACCCGAGAACATGGTAGGGCCATGCTCATTAACCATATATGCTTTACCGGTTGCCCTTACCCAACATCGCTTCGTGTCTGAGCTTAATATTGGGTATTCTACGTCATAAGGCTGATTTTCTTCAATTGCGGCCTGTATAGACGAATTTACCAGCCCCCTGTAATGTTCTTCTATCCTGCCGATTGCCGCTTCAAGCGACACTTCTTCAGTCGTTTCAAAACCAAACATTTCCATTGAACGCGGCGATAAACTAAGCTGGTTTGTTTTCAGATCGAGATGCCAGGTACCAAGCTCTGCCGAATCTACTGCCAGGCGCAATTGTTCTTCAGCACGCTCAACTGTAAGCTGGCTTTGTACAATCTCAGTAACATCAAGCGCGGTATTTAACAAACCCCATACTTTGCCTTCCGGTGTTTTAAGGGGTGTAAATGCGTAAGTGTAATAGAATTCCCTTATCTCTCCCTGGTATTCGTAGCTCATGCGGGCATCCTCGTTACGATAGGGTATACCGCTATCATATACCTCGCGCATGGTGGCCGGGAAGTCGAGTTCCCGAAGCTCGGGCAGGGCATCGGCAAAGGGTAAACCGAACACCTTTTCATCTTTATCCCAAGCCTGTAGCATGCTCGAGTTTGCAAAACGGATGGTCATATCACGGCCAACATGTAACGCCATGGCCATGGGGGCATGTTCAATTACCTCACGGGCCTCGTTTTCCTTAATATACCGCTCGTCCTTAAGCTTTACTATTTCTGATTTGGCATCCTGTAATTCAAAAAGCTTTTTACGCAGCTCCAACTTATCCATTGTTTGGCGCGCAAGCGTTTTTAAAGATTGTTTCTGATAATCGCTTAACTGGCGCGGTTGCTGGTCAATGATACATAATGAGCCAAGTGCATACCCTTCTTCGCTAAGCAATGGCACGCCCATGTAAAAAACGATGTTAGGCTGCCTGGTTACCAAAGGGTTGTTTGCGAAGCGCAGGTCTTTACGTGCATCCTCAACAACAAAAACCTCTTTACTGGCAACCGTGTACTTACAAAAAGAACTTGCAATATCTGTTTCCCTTAAACCAATACCTTTTACTGATTTAAACCACTGCCTGTCTTTATCTACAAAACTTATCAGCGATATAGGCATATCACATATAGCCGCGGCAAGCTCGGCTATATCATCAAAATCCTGTTCTGTAGCAGTATCAAGTATCCTGAAAGAATACAGGGCAGACAAGCGTTCTTCTTCAGTTTCGGTTACTCCAGTCTGCATCGGTCATCAAAAAAGGTTGATCTAAATATATTGGCTTACGTTTACTTTGCTTGTGCACTTGACAGAATTTCATTTACTTTTCCCGTCATCTCATCTATATCAAATGGCTTTGAAATAAATGCCGTTGCACCTGCTTCCTGTGCAATTGCCTTGCCATCGTTACTTGCCGAGATCACTATCACCGGCAGTTCGCTGATAGCCGGTGTATTTCTAATCGTTTTCAGTATCTGGTCACCAGATGTTACCGGCATCCATAGGTCAAGAATAATAAGGTCCGGATGTTCTTTTTGAATCAGGTTACTTACTTTAACACTATTTAACTCGGCAACCACCGAATAACCTTCATCCGTTAGTACCAGTTCAAGGAGGTCAAGTATGCCTTCATCATCGTCGCATATCAATATTTTATTTGGCATCTTCTTCTAAGTCTGATTTTGTAAGTGGCAATGTGAAACTAAAACTTGAGCCTTTTCCCGGCTCGCTCTCTACCCACAAATTTCCTCCATGGTTTTTGATGATCTCTGAACAGATATATAAACCTATACCCATTCCCGGAAATTTCTGCTGTATATTTCCTACTCTGTAAAACCTGTCAAATATTCTTTTCTGCTCTTCCCTGGATATTCCCAGCCCTTTATCTGATACAGAAACCTTAACAAAGTTGCTTACTACAGACAGCTGAACGTCAACTTCCTTTTCATCGGGCGAGTACTTAATAGCATTACTTAACAAGTTTATCATAACCTGTTCTAAATGAGCTTCGTCCCCAACAATTTCAATGCCAGTTTCTCCAATCACATTAATGTGATGCGATGGACTGGCCTGATGCAAACTGTTTACAGCATTTTGTACCATATTGTCAAAGCTGAATGGCTCTTTGTAGATCTTAAACTTGCCCGATTGTATACGCGAAACATCAAGTAATTCTGTAATAAGATTGTTTAACCTATCAATGTAAACAGATGTTTTATCGATGGCATTATGCAGCTTCTCGTCGCCGGTTTTTGCTACCAGCTTATCCATCACCTGCACATAACCTTTTACAGTGGTAAGCGGTGTTTTAAGTTCATGACTGGCTATGGAAAGGAAATCATCTTTGCGTTGTTCTATTTCGCGTTTATCGGTGATATCTTCAATGGCAATCAGTATACGGTCTTTATATTCGCCCTCTAACTCTATACGATGGGCATTAAGCAGCATCAGCTTTTTGCCGATGTGAGGGAAATCATGAGACACCTCAAAATCAACAACGGGGTTATTGGTAGGCAGCACCTGTTCCAACAATCTCCGCAATTCCGGTATGTCCCATTGTCCGTTACCTAATTCATAAAGCTGTTTGCCTTCAGTCTCTTCTTTCGAAACTTTAAAGGTTTTTATAAAATCGTGGTTAACGGTAAGCACTTTCAGTTCGGGGGATAAAACCATAAGGCTTTCGCGAATGGTTTCAAATATGCTGGATAGATACTCTTCCTTTTCTCTAAGGCTGCGGGTGCGATCTTCTACGCGCTGCTCCATTTCGGCCTGGTTGGCTTTAAGCTCTTCTTCAGCCCGTTTTCGCAATGTTATGTCATGCTGTACACCAACAAAATAGGTAAGCTGGCCATTATCATTGTATGTAGGAGATAAGTACAATTCATTCCAGAACAGCGTGCCGTCCTTTTTGTAATTCCGTATCTCAACAACTGCATCATTACCATTAGCTACAGCTTCACCAAGCTGGTAACGAGCTGCTTGTTCACGATCATCTTTTTGCAGAAAGCGGCAATTGCGGCCAATGATCTCTGATCGTTGGTAACCCGTCATGTCCTCAAAGGCTTTGTTGCAATATATGATGGGATTATCTGGCAAGCCATTATCGGTTATGATTATCCCGGTGACACTTGCATCAAGGGCAGCCTTCAATAATTTAAAATCCTGCTCTAAATTTTGATGCGTGATACCAGAAAAAAAACCGTCGTTTATGTCCACAAGGCAACTGTTTAACAATAATTTGTATTGGATTGTTAACAGGCGTAAACAATATATGTTTCAACTTAAATACAGCCTTTTTTTGAATATCTAAACGGTTAAATTCTATCATTATTTATAGAAAGGTTGTTTACCGTTAACCAGCGCATCTGATCATACCTGGCTGCATGAAGAATAAGTTTTAGGGTTGTATTAGAGGTAGTGCAGCGCCGTGAAGTATCTATATTTAAGGTTATCGACCTAAAACAAAAAACCCTTCAAATGATATCATTTGAAGGGTTTTGTCAATTTGAAATTGACTTTGCGGAATGGACGGGACTCGAACCACTCCTATAAGGAATTAATTTTCAATCGATTATATACTGCAAAAATCCGAAGTCGCTAATTAGCCACCGTATTAGTTGCGTCGTTTTAAAGTACTATCGTTATACAAATATAATAACTTTTGCATCTAAGCGATGGCACCAATCTTTAAAAACTTCTTTGTGTTGTGCTTTTTACGAATTATTTCCAAGTTTCTTCAACGGATCATTTTAAAGTTGCACATTCGTAAAAACCGTCACGAACCCTTTGGTAGCAGCATTCCTACCAATGAGAAAAGTTAACACTTTTGCGAAGTTTTCGAGCTCTCTCATTTCAAGATAATCGATATCAAAATCTTGTCCTACCTGATTTGTTGGCAAGTATAACTTGAGACTATCTACTATTGTGCTTAAAGTTGAAGGTATGTCAGACAAGTGAATTTCAACAGGGTTCTCTTGATTGGCGTCTGGTGGGTCAACTTTAAAGTGAAACGGATAGCCACGCGTGCCTTGACTTACTGTGTTGTTAGTTGTGGAAGCTTTGCTAAGCTTATGCTTTTTATTATATAGTGTTGTAAAATTTGCAACGCCATTATCATCAAGGCGCTCAGGAATTATTACATCTATCTTAAAGCATTTTACACTTAGCTTCTTTCCTTCAATTTCTATAACACCAGAATTGTGAAGCTCCTCGCATACACGTTTTAGAAAACTGTTATAATAACCTATAGCTAGCGCTGTAGATGGTAGCAAACCAAGTTGTGCCATTTCCCCGACCTTAGCAATTTGCGATTTTATATTTTCTACTATCTTGTCCAGCGAATTATACTGGCCTGGGTTTCTGGTAAATTTAGCTACGGTGATGCCATCTAGGTCTGACGGTAAATCGGCATCTTCTTCAGCTATTAGATAACATTTTTCTGAACCTGCAGCACCTAAAAATAATCCGAACTCAAAAACTACGTTGTCGCGGGGTTTAGTTAAAGATTCCCCGCGCTGCTTAGTTAAATCATCTTTAGTGGCTACTAGAACTGAGAAATCTGCCAATTTTGTTTGCTTGATAAGCGAGTCAAGCCCGCTTTTATTTAACCCAAAAGCGTCAGTCCAGGGAATGCATTCCACCGATTCACCTAAGAGGGTGATAATCTCATTTAAAGTAGTAAGCTGCTCGGATGACGATCCGATAAAAATTCGTTTTTTCATAACACTATACGGGAGTTTTTAAGATCAATTAAAATAGAGTCTATCTCAGTCATAAGATTGCGTAAGCTTTGTAACTTATCAGATTTGCCCCAAAATATATATTCTCTGCCATCAACGGATTTCAAAGTATAGGCGACATTGATATCATCAGTAAGTCGCTTCAACTGCGCATAAAGAATAGGTACAAGTTGATAGAAGGTGGCTGTTTGATACCTTGATACTTGTATATCATAGCAAATTGCATTGATATCAAAGCTTGAAAGGTCAATGGTCAAATTAGATTTTGCTTTTAAGTTTTTTAGAAAGCGTATCATCTTCTTTAATCTGCCTGCAGTTAAAGCGCTCCTTTCATTAATTCGCTCAATGCTTATAGCTGGATAATCTACCTTACCCTTGGCGTGTTCGTATTTGTTATAAACCTGGATGCCGCGATAAGCACCTTTATTATTTACTATTGATAGCACATCATCGTACCAATTAGCAATTACAATATCCACCTCCCTCTTCAAATCCTTATTCTCAATCTTAATGGATTTAGGTTTGTTAATATCGCAATCCAGATATTTGCTTTTAAGAATTACCTCACTGTCGAGTCTTAGCTTTCTTAAATCGTCTAGAGCGTTTCCTGCATAGTTAGTTAATTCAGTCTCATAGCGAAGTTTTTGCAGTTGTGTGGTTTGATAACCAGAGCTGTATCCTTCATTTAAAATTTGCCTTACACCTACACTATCCCAACTGTAAAACTTGTTCGAAATCACTAATAAGTCTATATCGCTGTATCCTTTAATGTGAGTATCGGTCAATACAGAACCTTGATATTGAAAATCGGCGTCTGAAATGCCGCCATTTTTTAAATGCGTTTTCACCCTTTCACCAGCTTCTTTGCTTCGCTGTGTATAAGCTGGCTCAACACCGTTCATTGCATATCGAACATATTCCAAAACGTCTGCATAGCTTATACTCGAAAGCTCTTCGTTGATGGACTTCTCAAATATTAAATTTTCAGGATCAAGCCTGCTTCTTAACTGTCGGGTAAGTTGTCTGTAATCTTGCATTGTGAATCTCCTTTTGATTGAATTCGTTTCTTTATAAAATCAAAGGTGAGAAGTACTTGTGCAATGTATCTGCACAGGAATTTTGTATTTTTAAAGACCCAACACTATCACAAATTGAAGCTATGGCAGTTAACAAAGCAGCACTAATCAGGTATAAAATCTTGGATCGATGTTTCCGCAATCCTGGTAAGAAATATTTTATAGAAGATTTAATTGAAGAATGCAATAAACAACTTTCCGAAATAGATCCTGAAACCAAAGGAATCCAGCGTAGGCAGATACTTTACGATATTCGATATATGGAAAGCGCCGAAGGATGGTCTGCTGAAATAGATCGCATACCTTTTGGAAAGAAAAAGCATTTCAGGTATCGTGATATCAATTTTTCGATCGATAATCAGCCATTAAATTTCGCTGAGATAGAACAACTTAGTGCTGCTGTCGAAATTTTATCGCGATTTAAAGGGTTACCGCAGTTTGAGTGGGTAAATGAGTTCGCTCCCAAATTAGAGCAATCTTTAACGGTTGAATCCGACAATCCAATAATTGGACTGGACGGTAATGAATATTTAAAAGGAGTAGAATATATCAGTCCTCTATTCCATGCTGTACTGAACAAGAAGGTTGTTAGCATCAGTTACCAATCTTACAAAAGTGTGGCACCCGGCGAATTTATTATCCATCCATATCACTTAAAGCAATACAATAACAGATGGTTCTTATTCGGCCATAACGAGAAACTTAAAAAACTAACTAACCTAGCACTTGACCGGATAGTATCGATAGGAACCTGCGACGTACCGTATCATGATAATGATAAATATAATTTCAACGAATATTTTGAAGATATTATTGGTGTAACCAGACCGGATGGAGGTGTAGTGGAAAAGATACTGTTAAAGTTTAATGAACCAACTTTGCCCTATATATTATCTAAACCATTGCACGGTTCGCAAAAGACAGTCAAGGCTAAAGATGAAATGCTGATTTCTATTGAGGTGATGCATAATTTCGAGTTAGAAAGCGTACTTCTTTCATTTGGAGATAGGGTTAAGATTATTTCACCACAGCACCTGCAGGACAAAATAAATCAGCGGCTACAACAGGCTGCAACGCATTATAAAGATTAAATTTGGACCAACTTTACATTTAAAATAATGCTTACTCAATCTTTACGATCACAAATAGATAAAATATGGCTTACTTTCCATTCCGGAGGAGTTACTAATCCTTTAACCGTTATTGAGCAGATTACTTACCTGCTGTTCATTCGTCGTTTGGACGAATTACAAACTTTAAAGGAACGGAAAGCAACTTTATTGGGTACATCTGTTGAAGCACCTATCTACCAGCCCGAAGAACAGCCCTTACGTTGGAGTGTATTTAAGGATATGGACGCCGAGTCTATGTTCGAGCTTTTCAGAAAGGCTGAGGGCGTATTCGACTTCATGAAGAATAAGGGCGCATCTAAAGATTCGTCTTTCAATAAGTACATGAAGGGCGCCACCTTTATGATACCTACCCCTCGTTTGTTGCAATTGGTGGTCGACCTGCTTTCTGCTGTTGATATGAACGACCGCGATACGAAAGGCGATGTGTATGAATACCTGCTTAGTAAAATAGCGAGTGCCGGCACTAACGGTCAGTTTCGTACGCCAAGGCATATTATACGCATGATGGTGGAAATGACCAATCCCGGTCCCGAAGATGTGATTTGCGATCCTTCGGCGGGTACATCCGGATTTCTGGTAAAGGCAGCCGAATACATTCTGGAAAAGCATCCCAACCTTTTAACAAATGCAGAAATGCGCAAGCATTACGAGAACGATATGTTTATGGGTATGGAGTTCGATGCGACAATGATCCGCATTGGCGCTATGAACCTATTATTGCACGGCATTGAAAATCCGCAATTGGTTGATGTGGATGCATTGAGCGAAGCTAACAGCGGCTTCAGGAACAAGGCTACTCTAATACTGGCCAATCCACCGTTCAAAGGGTCGTTAGATTATGATGCGGTTGACGGCAGCCTGAGCAGCGTTGTGAAAACTACCAAAACCGAATTGCTGTTCCTAGCTCTAATCCTACGGGGACTTAAAGTAGGCGGTCGTGCGGCAGTGATTGTGCCAGACGGGGTATTGTTTGGCTCATCAAATGCCCACAAGCAGATACGTAAAGAAATACTGGACAACAATCAGCTCACCGGCGTGATTAGTATGCCGAGTGGGGTATTTAAGCCCTATGCAGGGGTAAGCACCGCCGTATTATTTTTTACCAAAACAGGTGCAGGTGGCACTGACAAGGTTTGGTTTTATGATATGAAGGCAGATGGTTTGAGCCTCGACGATAAACGCCAACCTGTCAACGAAAATAACATATCAGATATCATCATCCGCTGGAACAACCGCGACGCGGAAGCTAACCGCTTACGCACGGAACAAAGTTTTTATGTACCCCTTTCAGAGATACAAGCAACCGGGTACGACCTAAGCATTAACCGCTACAAAGAGGTTAAACACGAAGAGAAAACCTATGATTCGCCAGAAGTAATTTTGGATCAGATAGCAGAGTTGGATAAAGAACGGAGGACTTTGATGAATCAACTTAAAGACCTTATTGTAAATAATAAAGAGTTAGCATGACCCTTAATACGACAACAATAAGCAAGGTCTTTCCTTTAATAAGGAATGGCGCATGTATATCTCAAAAAGATAATGCTTCTGGAATACCGATTACGAGGATCGAAACGATAGCCAGTGGTAACTTAAATTACCAAAAAGTCGGATATGCTGATATAACTACAGACAAGTTTCATGAATACTATCTTAAGAATGGGGACATATTAATGTCACATATAAATAGCTGGGCTCATTTAGGTAAAAGTGCGTTAGTAAAGGAAAGCAAGGGAAAAATAATTCATGGAATGAATTTGCTGTTACTTAGAGCGGACCATTCTTTAATTGATCCTTTGTATGCCAAATACTATTTTGAATCGAATAGATTCAAAATTCAGCTTAATAAGATTTCGAATCAGTCAGTTAATCAATCCAGCTTTTCAATTTCAAAATTAAAGTTACTTGAATTTCCACTTCAAGACATTTCCACCCAACAACGCATTGCCGAAATCTTAGGAAAAGCCGATGCATTGCGCGAAAAAGACCAGCAACTGCTAAGGCACTACGATGACCTTGCCCAAAGCTTGTTCAACGATATGTTTGGAGATCCGGTTAGAAATGTGAAGGGATGGGAAGTTAAAAAACTAGGCGAATTAAGCACAAAAATTTTAAGTGGCAACACACCAATAGGAGGAAGCAATGTCTATGTAGACGATGGCATTACTTTTTTTAGAAGCCAAAATGTTTGGAAGAATGAACTAATTTATGATGACATAGCATATATAGACAATGCTACTCATCTAAAAATGAAAAACACTAGTCTGCTAAATTTAGATATTTTAATAACTAAAACCGGACGTATAAATACTGAGAACAGTAGTTTAGGCCGCGCAGCTCTTTTTGTTGGTAAAGACAATAGCGCGAACATCAATGGCCACGTTTATCTAATACGGTTAAAAAAAGACAATAGCCATAGATTTATTTTGAAGATATTAACCTCGAAAGAATACCGTCAACATATCAGAAATGTATGTGTTGGGGGAATCGATAAGAGACAGCTGAACAAGGAGCATATACAAAATTTTCCTATTATATATCCTCCAATTGAACTTCAAAATCAATTCGCAGAGCACTTCGAAAACATTGAACAACAAAAGCAAAAAGTAAAAGAACAATCGCATAAGTCTGAAAAGTTGTTTCAGACCTTACTGCAACAGGCATTTAATGGCGAATTGAATTAAATTTTTATATTAGCCTATTAACTATACTTTTTCGCAAGTGCAACAAGAAGGTAACTTTTATTTTTTGGCGGGAACGTTCGCGGCCTTTTACAAAGCTGCCCGTAAGGCCGAAACCTTTTTGCAACAGGATGAAGAAGCCTGCGCTATCTTTTGCCGCAAAGCGTTGGAAGAAATGGTGATCTGGATGTTCGATCACGACCGCCAGCTCGAAACCATTCACTCTGACGAAGATGCTACGCTAAATATCTTGATGCACAAGCCCGGCTTTATACGCCTTGTTGGTCAAAATTTGTTTACAGATGTCAACATCATTCGTAAAACAGGTAACCTGGCTGTGCATGTAGACAATAAGCGGAAGGTCACTACCAAGGATGCATACACCTGTTTGCTTAACCTACACGCCTTTGCGCAATGGCTGGCCAGCTATTATGGTGACACCATTTACCGCGACCCGTTCCGTACCTCAAAAATCCAAGAAGTGGTTGCAGTAACAGCACCAATTCAAGAGTTAGCGCTGATTCCGCTTGCCGAGGCAAACGTTACTGAAACACAGGATGGTATTGTTTATCATCGCCCATCAGAAAAGCTCACCCGCGAGCTTTACATCGATATACTGCTTAAAGAAGCCGGATGGTCAGTTGGCGACGGTAGCACCATTGCCGAGTATAATTTAAAATTTAGCGCTAATGGTGCCGACAAAGCCGATTATGTACTGTTAGGCAGAGATGGCACACCGCTTGCCGTGGTAGAAGCAAAAAAGACTTCTATCGACGGCAAAGACCAGGGATTGGGCCAGGGCAAACGCTACGCCGATGCCCTGGAAAAGCAATTTGGCAAACGCCCTGTAATTTTTGTAAGTAACGGCTTTGAGCATTATATATGGGACGATACTAATTACCCGTACCGGCAAATACAGGGCTTTTACAGTAAAGAAGACCTGGAGAAGCTGATCAACCGCCGCATTACCGCGAAGCCGCTAAGCACTCAAGCTGTCAATACCGATATTGCAGGCAGGCACTACCAGATAGAAGCCATACAACGGGCAAAAGAGTCGTTAGAAGCACACAAGCGGGATCTGCTATTTATTATGGCAACAGGCAGCGGTAAAACGCGTACGGCTGCCGCCTTGGTTGATGTACTCATAAAAACCGGCAGGGTTAAACGGGTGCTTTTTCTGGCCGATCGTACACCATTGGTAAGTCAGGCAAAAAATAATTTCAACGCTTATCTTCCTCAGTTAACATCCGTTAACCTTACGAAGGAAAAGACATTTGATCAAATGAGAATGGTGTTTTCAACCTACCAAACCATGATCAATCAGATTGATGAGCAGTTTGAGGGAGACCGTCGGTTATTTACAGTCGGGTACTTTGATCTGGTCATCTTTGATGAGGTTCACCGTTCTATCTACCAAAAGTACAAAGCTATTTTCAACTACTTTGATGCCATACGGTTAGGGTTAACAGCTACGCCGAAAGCTGAGACACAGAAAGATACCTATGAACTTTTTCACTGCGAAACAGGTGTGCCGACATTCTCGTATGAGCTGAACCAGGCGGTAAGCGATAAATTTTTGCGTCCGCCGCTAGCGATGAAGGTACCGCTCAAGTTTCCCAGACACGGCATCAAATACGCAGAATTATCTGATGAGGAGAAACAACGATACGAAGATACATTTGCCGAGAACAGCGATTATATTCCTGACCAGATTGATTCGGCGGCCTTAAACGAATGGTTATTTAATACTAACACGGTCAACAAAGTTTTGCAGCTTTTAATGATAAATGGTTTAAAGGTTAATAATGGTGACACGATAGGGAAAACCATCATCTTCGCTAAAAACCAGAATCATGCAAAATTCATCGAGTCCTGCTTCAATCAAATGTATCCGATGCTCAAAGGACACTTTTTAGAAGTAGTTACTTATGCATCCGATAAACCTGAAAATACAATCGACCTGTTTAAGCAAGCTGACAAGCTGCCGCAGATAGTTGTATCTGTGGATATGCTGGATACAGGCATAGACGTCCCGGAGATATTGAATCTTGTTTTCTTTAAAGAGGTAAAATCCAGCGCTAAGTATTGGCAGATGGTTGGCCGAGGTACCCGGCTATGTCCGGACGTTTTTGGACCGGGCCTAAACAAAGAGAACTTTTACATATTTGACTATTGCGGCAACATCGAGTTTTTTGGCGATAATCCCAACGGCGTTGAACCAAGTGCTTCCATGTCGCTCACGCAACGCATCTTCCTCTTAAAAATAAAGCTCGCCGTCACCTTGGAGCCGCTTGTTGAAGATGACGAATTATGCGAGTACAGAGCCCAATTACTAAATGAGCTATGTGCAGACGTATCTGCGCTTAGCAGGGATAGTTTTGTTAACCGTCCACATTTACGCCTCATAGAGCAATTCTCCAATCGCGATTATTGGAATAGTCTGATTGAAGAAAAGGTGCGCGATCTGCAAAAAAATCTGGCGCCCCTTGTAATGTCAGCCGATACAGATTTCGATGCCCGTAAGTTCGATTCTGTAATATATAGGCTTACAGACGCATACCTGAAAGAGGACAAACAACTGTCAAGTTTCATAAGGCTTGTAAAAAACACAGCTGTTGAACTTTTAAAGCAAACGACAATTCCGCAAGTAGCTGCGAAAAAAAAAGCCCTGCAGTCACTGCTTAACGAAACCTATTGGCAGAACGTCACTGTACAAGGGCTGGAGAGTTTGCGCGAGGATATCCGGTCGCTGATGAAGTTCATTGAAAAGCAGAATCAACCCAAAGTATATAGCGATTTTGAAGATGAGCTTACCGGTGAAATTGAAGTAGTTGATATTATCGGGCCCTTAGCAGGATTGGCAACTTACAATCAACGAGTAGCTTCTTTTATCAGGAAACATGCCAATTATATAGCCATCAATAAGATCAAGCATAACGAGCCTATTTCTACTGAGGAACTTGAGCAAGTAAAGCAATTGCTTTTTACTGAAGATCCGGAGGCAGCAGACCATTTAGAAGAAGTATTAAGCGGTACGCATTTTATTCAATTTGTACGCTCCATCATTGGCTTGGATGTACAAGCAGCAAAATCCCTTTTTGCAGACTTTATCAATCGTGAAGGAATTTCTGCCGAACAAATTACCTTCATCGATACGTTGATAAACTACCTTTCTGTTAACGGCACCATAGATAGGGCTATGCTTTTTGATCGGCCATTCACTGATATAAATCACCAAGGGATACTTGGAGTCTTTAAGGATGATGATGCCTTGAAGATCATCGACATAATTGATGATTTGAATGGCAAATCGAATATTGCGTAGTTAACTTTAATCAATAAAGTTCTGTGCAGATACACTGCACAGATGAGAATAATATTTGCATCAATGACGTTACATGAGGCTATACAAGAGCTATTGATTTTTTCCGAAGGTCCGCAAACGAGTATAGAAATTGCTGAAAAAATTAATTCCCTTCAAATTTATAAAAGAAAGGATGGCCAGCCTGTTAGTGCTACACAGATAGCAGCTAGAGTAAATCAGTATTCACAGTTATTCCACATCAGTCCTGAAGGAAATATTTCGTTAGTAAATAAAGATATTATAAAATTCAAAAACGAATATTACCACATCTTAAATGAATTAAGAGATGATAAATCCGGCTATTTTGAATACAAACTTCTTGCTGTAATCGCGTTATTTATTGGATGGCGAGATAACGATCCAACGTTACATTTCATTACTCCAGATTTAGATATTATTCGAAAACTTATAAGGACGAACCTTGGTTTTTTGCCAACAAACGGCCAAGAAGAAGTCTATGGTCTCATTCGGAGAGCTAATGAGAAGCGCCACCATTGGTTTTGGAATTCTTTGTTTAGATTCAGATCTTTTACAAAGCCACCATTGCGTGATTTTAGTAAATTCTTTAATGATATTGTAAATGAGTTTACTAATGCAGACAGCCTGCATAACGGTGAGTACTCGTCTCCGCAATTTCTTTCCACCTTCATGGGCTCAATATTCTCGGTGCCGGAAAACGGAACAATCGTTGACCCGTTTGCCGGTACGGCAAGTTCTTTGCTACAAGCATATAAACACAATTATAAATTTTTGCCAAAGCTTATCGCAAATGACATTTCTATTTCTGCCAGTATAATAGGTGCGTTGAATATATATGTTAGCGGATATCATCAGGTCGAATATTTTGTTAATGACTTTTTTGACAGTCCACTAGGCGAGAAATCTGCAGATCTAGTAGTTACAGTACCACCTTTCGGATTAAGACAAAAAAAATATCTCTATGAACTTAAAGGGGTCTACCCCGGATTATTAAGCAATTATCAATGGAACTCATTTGATGGATCGATTGATACGACTGCTGCTGGAATATTGTCCACTGTTTCTTTGTTAAAGGATGGTGGCAAAGCGGTCATTGTTGTTCCGGATGGCGTTCTTTTTAGCGCAAAACGTGATTTCTTATTTTTAAGGCAAGTGCTTATTCACGCCAATTTATTAAAGGGTATCATCTCTTTACCAAGTGCAACCTTCCGTCCGTATTTTTCCGTTTCTACCTCACTACTAATTATCGAGAAGAACACAACTCGTAAGGGCGGAATATTTCTGTTTGATAGTTCTAAACTTACTGTTGATGCATTCGAAGCAAAGTCAAGTGAAATAATAAATGCCTATCATAATGAGTTTCGTATAGAAAGTAGCACGTTTGTTGATCCAGACGAAATTCCATTTAAAAATTATGATCTAAGCCCTAAGCGCTATCTTCTTGAATTGCCAATTGGCGGCAACTACGTTCCTCTTCAAAGTTTATGTGAGATTATTTACACCGGTATGGGGGTAAATAAAAGTAATATTAATAAAGATCACGGTGTACCTTATTTGCAATTAGGTGATTTAACAGAAACAACAGGACTAAATGAGGTTGATAATTCTAAGGCAGAATACTTTATCAGTGATGAAGAACTATTGACGAAAAACCCTAGATATATTCCTAACAAAGCGGTTTTGATAGCAAAGGTCGGCAGTAAACTTAAACCGTCTTTGTACAGATATGACGGCCCTGCATTATGTAACCCGAATATTATAGTTGTAAAAACTTTAGAAGGTCAATTACTGCCTGAATATTTAATTACACAACTCCAAAGTGATTACGTCCTTAAACAGATTGACGCCATAAGACATAATATTGGTGTCCCGCATTTTAGTAAGGCAGACTTCACCAATATTCATATTAAAGCACTTCCCATTGAGGATCAACGAAACTTTATTGCTTCATACTATGGAAAAAAGTTAGAAGAAGTAAAAAATACAGTTGATCTACAGCGGGAGGATGATCTTTACAACATTATAGCAAGTTTGAAACATGAGCTGAAACAACCAGTCTCTTCATTAGGGATGGACATTTCGACTCTTAATGATTTTTTTGAACGAAAAATTGAATCAGGTGACCTATTGTCTTGGAATGAGCATGTAGTTCCATTACTTCCAGGGCAGAATCCAGATGAAGAAAAGCACTTGCTATTTAGGAATGTCATGAATCGAATGGTGTCAGCAATTAAGGATGCGCAAACCACCCTTACAAAAGCAGAGGAAATTCTTAATATAGGCGGAGGAGTATTTGCTCCTGAAAAAATACCGTTAAAACAATACCTGAACCAAGTGATAAAGCCTTTATTTGCAAATACTAATTGTACTATTTCTATACAGGGCGATGAACGTGAAATAATGGCTGATAAATATCAGATGGAGGTGCTTTTTAAAAGACTAATTGAGAATGCCATCAAACACGGATTTCATGGAAGATCAAAAAAAGCGGAAAACCTCATCAACGTAAGAATCCTAAATAAATCGGTAAACAAGGACTTTAACGAGATTATTGTAGAAAACAACGGTAAGGAATTTCCTGCCGAATTTGATATAGCCAAATTCCAAATGGTTGGTCAAACTACTAATAGGCATAGAGGTACCGGCTTTGGTGGTTTCCATATTAAAAGAATTATAGAAAGTCACCATGGAGAGCTACATTTAGCCGATAAGAAGGAAATAGGTGAATCGCAATTTAAAGTACGTTTTAAAATTTATCTTCCATGACCAGACCAGATAAACCGATCAGTATTTTACTATATGACGATAAAGCAGATTATGCAGGAAGTTTTAAGACAACAGCCCAAAAACAGCGTATTATAACAAAATGGGTTGATAATGCAGATGAATTATTTGAAATCATCAAAGCTTCCCCAAGGAAGTATCAGTTTGTGGTTTTGGATGCGCGTGCTTATATGCATGAAGGGCAAGCAGAGGGAACCGAGGATGAGATGAATCTGGTAGCTATATTGCGAGATTTAGACGAATTAAAAAGGGAATATTGTTTAACATTACCTTATTGTATAAACACAGGATTCGCAGACTTAAAGTTAAGGTTATCCAGTAAGGTTAAATGTCCGATCTACGAAAAAGGTAACGAAGATCAGCTAATTAATCATATATGGGAGCAATACCTGCAAACTGATAAAGCAATCCTTCTTGGGTCATATCCAGAAATATTTGAATTCGCAGACAACTATTTTGATGATGCAGCATTTGCACTACTGTTCAATTTGTTTACTAACAAAAACTATTTCTCTTCCAGTGTGCCTTTAAGAATAAACAATTTATCCGCCTTGCGTAGGACAGTCGAACATCTTGTAGACATTATCAATGATAAGTACCTCGCTGGAGCAGCTTTAGTACACAGCCCGGGTACTAGGCTTAAAGATATTTTGGATTACCTAAATAATCACGATGATGTTCCTGTACACGTTTTTTCTACGCTAACTTCTATCCGGAAAATTGCTGGAAACTTTGGAAGCCACACGCCAACTACATCAGCTGAAATCAAAGCTTATCCATCCGGGGAACTCATTGGAGGACTAGCCTTGGCGTTAAAAGATAGTTTTATTTGGGCTAGTGGGCTAGTAGTGGGGTAGGATTATGGTGACATCTTCCCTAAATGAAAGATATTAGGTATATAATACTCTGCTAAAACCCTTACCATTGTATGTTAAATACGATTTCCTAAAAACCGTAACATGCTAGACGATGAAGTTGTTTAGTATGTTTCATTCTTTATCAAACACACTTCTCCATTGCAACGCTTAAACAACCGGCAGCAGCAAGCAGGAAAACTGTCAAGGGCGCTGCTGCCATTAGAAAGCCATTAATTGCAGCGTTTATATACCCTTGACAGTTTTCCTGCGTTGCTAATTTTGTGGTGGTGGTGCAGTGGTCAATTGGCATGCGTAGGGAAAGGCAATACTATGGCTCGTTATCTCTCACCATAGAATTGCCTGTGCGGCAGGAAGGCTGTCGGTATAATGGAACCCGTAGCTATATCGTGTGGTGAAATGCAACCGTCTGCCTTTCTGCAAAGGCTAATCTTTGAGTTGCTCTATTACCTGATGATACATTTTTTCAGCGGTTATGAACAGCTTGCATACTTTGTCCGACAACGCTTTTACTGTATCCTTGTCAGCCTTGAAGTCGTCTTTATACCTTGCTGCCGAATAGGCCGTTTGTAACAACTCGAAAAGCTGCACATCTTCAACAACACTGAAGTCAAAGACATTTTTGAAGTCATCTGTAAAGATCAACGTTATCCTTAGCTGCCTGGCCAGATTATGAATAGAAAGCCGGTAACCCAAATTTACCCGAATAATGGCGCTTAAAGTGCTTTCTACAGCTTGGTGCATCAGGAACACAGCTAAATTATAATTACCATCATCAAAACAGCTTAGGGACGTATCCAGAAAGTCTTTTCCTTGCTTGCCCCAACGGCTCCATATAGCTTCTACTTGGCTCTTTATAGACTTTTCATCAGGATTACGTAGTTCGGGAAGTTCCAATTTAGATGATCGGTATGCTATTTTATTTTTTTGCAAAGCATTAATGAAAAAGCGGCTTCCTTCTTCAAGTCCTCTAAGAAAGGCATCGGATTTGTGAACTAGCGCGCAAAAATTGATTACATGACCGCATTTCTTTTCGATCTTATCTAAGAGTTGATGTTCAGGGGTTTTGTCTTGCTCCTCTGTTATAATTAGTAGATAGAACGTGTCAGGATCAAGATGTGTCCCAAGGTGAATAATCATTAATACAGACTCGATTTCCTTAATTATGATCTCAACCAATTGATTTAAGCCAAGCTGTTCAGCGGGAGTAATAGCTTCATTAAACCTGCAATTGACATGTACTAATGGCAGTCTTACCGGATACCGCTTTACTTGGGCAGTTACCGTCTCATCAGCCTGATCTGCGCTCTCTTTAAATGTTGGTTCAATCTCCCGCTGCTTGATGATCCATGCGGCTTCGTAAAGCTTTTGCATGTTCTCATAGAAATAGATCACATCGCTGGTATCTAAAAACTCATCTGCCGAATGATTGGACAGACCCGTTTCCAGCCACTCATAAAGAAGATCAAGGTACTGGTTAACGGTATAGCGTTTAAAGAAATTACTGATAGCTAAATATGGATTAATGCGTTCGGCGGAGGATAGGTAAATTGGGTAATGCAGCCATTCCTGTTCTTCTTGCTGTAATTGTACATCAAAGTTGATATGAATGGCATCAGCGAGTTTCAATGCTCTTTTTGTACGAGTGATTAAGTAGGTTGCTTCCAGTAGTCTTGCATTTAACTGGTGTGTGAATAGCAACCCTGCTGGACTTTTCTTATGTTCATCCCTGTAATAACCCTCTTCGATCACATGCTTACGCCATTCCAGTAAACTTTCTAAATGTCCGGGTAGCCAATCAGCGGAAAAGAAATCACTGATCACCTTTAAAGGCTCGTTGAGCTCATCCTGATCAAGATACCGGGGATAAAAGTTCTGTACATCATATTGCTTTAGGTCCATGAGTAATACTATTGCGACCGGCCTGCATTGACCGGCAACACAAAAGAATAGCAGTACACTCACGTACCGAACCACAGCGATTTGTACTTTACAATAACGCGGTTGTTTCGTACATTTACAATAATTGATACATTTACGCCATGGCAGAGACTTTACACATCGGAAGAAAGATCAGCAAGATTCGTGAGTTACGTGGTATAAAGCAGGAAGCACTGGCTGCGTTGCTCGGTATCAGCCAGCAAGCTATTTCTAAAATTGAACAAAGTGAAGATGTAGAAGATTTGGCATTAAATAAGATTGCTGTAGCTTTAGGAGTTACTCCAGAAGCAATTAAAAACTTTAGTGAAGATGCGGTATTGAACATTATCAATAATACTTTTACCAGTCACGACACGTCAACCTTAAATGCCATTAATTTCCAACCAACGTTTAACCCTATTGACAAACTAGTAGAAGTCTACGAAGAGAACAAAAAGCTTTATGAGCAACTACTTGCAAGTGAGCGAGAGAAAGTAGAACTTTTAAGGAATTCAAAATAGTATTAAGCCCCATAAGGGGCTTTTTTTATGTGCAGTCAGTCCTGCATAGTCCATTTATTAGAAATGCAGAATTATGCATGTCTAACTTTCTGCATTTACAGAAATGTTCATTTCTACAAATGCAGAAATCTATTTTTCTATATCTCTACATTTGCAGGCTACTTATGGAATCAGTTAAATTATTTGTTGGCGGCTTCCCGCTTGAGATCGACGAACTGGAGCTGGCCAAGTTGTTTGCACCGCATGGTGACATCAACACCATTAAGATCGTTCGTGATAAGAAAACGCGCATCTGTAAAGGCTACGCCTTTATCGAAATGAATGACCGGAAAGGAGCTGAAGCGGCTGCTCAAGCATTGGATGGCGCTGATATGAACGGGAAACAGCTCACCGTAAAGATCAATGAAGAAACTTCTGCAAAGCCAAGCTATGCGCCTAAGCCCTTTACTCTGCAAAGACAGCCTGTTTATCAAAAGGTATCGAGGCCAGGCACGGAGGAACGAAAGAAAAGGCCAAGAAGGGTTTTGTGATCAATAAGCCTATTCACTAACCCAATCTTTGCCCTTTCCTCTTTTTGCGCTTACGTTTAAACTCATTTAATGGACTTTGATCCATATCACTAACAGGGTGATCAGTGCCGAGCAAACTCCCGATAAGATCGCTACCAGGTAAAGCCTGATGACCCACCTGCTGCCGACCTTGTTGTTGGCTTTGGATATCTGTTCCGCGCTGTATACGATACTTTTGATTTGGAATGCCAGATTGGTTGCCTGGCTGTCCATCAGCTCCAGCCGCCTGCTGGTGTCTGCTATCTTTTGTTCTGATCTGATCCTGTAGTTTTCCAGTGCCTTGCTGTATAGCTTTTCTATCTCCGGCAGCAACTTTTGTATCTGTGTCAATTCCGGTTGCTGTCCCTCTTGTGGCGGATTCACCGGCTTTTGGTGATCGTTGCCAGTCTCTTGTCCTAACATTTGCCTGGTGAATTGTTGTGCGATCTGTTTCTTGTTCATAACTGATAGCATTTTTTATAGCCTGCCATTTATAAGCATTGCCTAAATGAGCGCCTTTGAACTGCATGCCCTCATATCCGTAGGATATGCCGCTTATAAAGCCGGTACTGGCCTGATTAAACAATACGTTGATTCCCTTTGCTTCCAAAGCATTTATGAATTGTGCTGCATCCGGCTTCTTACTGAGCACATCTTTAATGATCTCCTGTAACTGCATTTTGGAGGACGGCACATTCATTCGCTTCATCATTTCCAATTCATTCTTGGTCATGGCCCGTTCCTGCGCTTGTCTGCTGGAGATAACCTCGGTCAAGCCATGCTGCTTTTCCAGCTCTCTGAGTACCTTTTCACTGCGCTGGTAGTCTTTGCTGTCGGAAATCACTGTACCATCATAGCCAATCCGGTTGACCAGTATATGTATGTGCGGATGATCCGCATCGTAATGCCGGAAGATGGCATGCTGGTGCTGGTCAAATCCCATATTGTTCAAATATTCATTTGCAATAATGTTCATTTGTTCATCACCCAGGTTCTCGTTTGGCGGAAAGTTGAGCGAAGTATGATAGAAGTACTTTTGGAGGTTGGGTCTTAACATTCTGACCAAAGCCACTTCACGCATGATAGAATCCTCTTTGCCCGATGTAAAAGTCATATCCAGGACTTTCGCCGCACCGTGCTCAACCTTTTGCAGATTGTACCGTAATGCGCCCCTGAATCCTTTTCCTTTTACCTGGTCCGCTGTCATTTCAATAAGCAGTTAAGAATGTCCTTCTGTGTTTTGATTAAAGCGGTCAGTATGGTTAAGAAAGCTGGTGATAATTTACCCGCGTTAAGTTGCTTAACCGCCTGGTTAAGGTTAACGCCGATCTTATGCAGTTCCCGGTAAAGTGCTGCATTGATTGGCGAAAGCTTGATGGCAGGGAACCTGCCGGTAAATGCTTTCTGCCGGATCCAGTTGGCTGGTGTCATTGCAGATGCCTGGGCATAATTGCAAATGACATCATTCTCTTCTTTTGTCAGCCGGATATTGACCTGAATAGTCCTTTTATCCTCTTCCTGTAAAGCCGGTCTTCCCATGATGTTTGATTTTAAACGAAGTGCAAAATCTTGCTTACCTCCGAAGGAGCAAGCCGTTTAAGCGTAGCGAAAACATGGCTTGCTCCTGAAGGCTGAACACATATCTATTTACTGAAACTGATCCGCTTACTCTTAACTTCCCCCTTTAATACTTTCATAATATCCTCGTAATTGTAATAAAGTATACCGCCAATCTTGGTGAACGGGATGGTGCCGTTGTCCCTAAGCGTTTGCAGGGTGTTATTGGAAATTTTGAGCAGGTTCTTGACCTGGTAACTCTTTAAAAACTTTCTTGGTTCTTCCGTAGAACCGCCGCTAATCAGCGCCTTCATTTGACCGAGTAGTCGTTCTCCGAACTCCTGCAAGTCTTCCTTCGTGATGATTTCTGCTGCCATAATTATATGTTTACTAATGTTAAATATTCAAACCTAAATACCTTTCAGATTCCCCACAAGTACAACTTTATGTTGTACCCTTCACGCAAAGTTGTACCCTTGAGTTGAATAAAATTCACCTCCTGTACCTAACTTAGGTGTTTTTTTGTCCATATAATTTTATAAATCAAGAGTCGTTTAAGCACAAATGTGCCGACTTGATCTAAATAAAATTCACACCTCATGTACGAGGTAGGTGTTTTTATACAAAAATGAGTTAAGGAAATTGGAAATTACTCCGAGTTAATCCGAGTCGGACAGCGATATTTATCGCGGGATTCGCTTACCCATTGTCATGTATCATAATGGTAATCCATAATCCCGGTCTCGGCATAAAAAGGAATATGTACCAGTAATTGCCAAGTATCAGAAATCGAAAAAAATTGTCTAATTTTTTTGCATTGTCGATAATTTTATATACTTTTGAATATATAAAGTATATAAATAGTGTCGGAGTACAATAAATATCTTTTTGATGACCAGCCTACCGGAGTAGCATTGCTTCCAGAGGTAAAAGGTATTTATGCTGATCCTACAGACAGCATCTTCGGTTCGACTACTAATTTGTGTACTAGTTCCCATTCATCCGCACTCATACCTAGAAGTTCTATTTTGGGAACTAACAGTGCTTATAATGAAGGTAACTCATCAAATATTTACGGGAGTGTATTGACACCACATGTGGATATTTGTGTCGCTTCATGGCCACCTAAGGACTACCTTACCCGCAATGCAGATCTTTACAGCTCAGGCGTGAATGTCTACACGGGACTAACACCTGGTAATTATCTTACCGCCCATGCACACGCTTACGGCTCAACTGTAGGCCTAGTATCGGAAACAAATCCAATTTCGGGCTTTAGAGGTTACAGTGATTATCTTACCGGCAGCACCGGTTCATGCTTTATTAACCCGATATCAGAGTTAACACGCGCAAACCAGATAGGCACTCACGCTGTATATTTGACCTCAAACTCTTATTTGGTTAACCCTAAGCCCAACGAAGGTATTATCAGTATGCCAAATACCAGTTCCCCCTATGGGGCGGTATTAAATACAGCATCATTTTATAAGGTAGATACGCATATCGAGCCGACCTCCATGCATGCGTATGTTGATGGCACTTTGTGTCTTAAAATGTTTGATAAATCGGAGTTACGAATGCCCTACGGAGGTTATTCAGATCATATACTTAAACAGACCAAAGATCTGTTTGCGTTAAATGACCAATTATCGCTATTAAACGCCGAGTCGAAATGGTTGGACAGCAAAATAAATGATGATGAATTCTATCAGGCGTTATATTATCCTTATGGCGAAGATCTAGCCAGTTATTTCGAAAGTTGGTCAGCGCAAGTCAAACTAAAGATACAAAAGGTCGAAGCCCAAGTTGATCGACTCTTTAAATATATTGTTAAACTAAAAATTAAAGCCGGTGTCAGGCGCATAAATAAGAAACGCGTTTTCAGGACCAAGGTCAACCTTGTGTTTAAAAATTTGGATGATGCACACCCTGCTAAATTGAACTACTTCAAATTAGCCAACGCATTATTTATAATTTTTAATTACAAGACATCATGGAGATTAACCTTCAACAACTAGAGAATATATTAACCAAAGCAAAGCAAGCAACAACTAACGAAGCCGACCGCTTGGATATTGAAATATTTCTGGAACAACTTTCAGAAATTAATTTTGTAACACCCGAAGCGGAGAAGCCTCAAAAAGCTAAGCTATTACTAAAAGACGTTGCCGTTTGGATAGAAACCGGCAAGGCAATAGCCGAATTGATTTTACTATGGATGCATCACAAGTGATCACACAAATCAGAAAGAAAAAAGGCTTGAGTCAAACCGACTTCGCCAAGCTCGTTGGCTTGACCCAGGCTTCTCTTTCACACATCGAATCCAATCGCAAAAAACCTAACCCGGGCACTATTGCCAAGATCTCTGCAGCATTGGATATCCCAGAATCATTGTTTAATTTTCTGCTTACGCCGGCCAGTGACTTTACTGGCGCGGCAAAAGAGCGTTATCAATTACTCGGTGAGGAAATGAAGCAAATGATCTTAAATACGATATAAACTAGTTACTGTAATGGCCAAATCTTGGTCAACCTGATCAGTTCAAAACTGCTGATCTTTACAGGTAATTATCTCACGTTGTAAGCCGTGATGCGGACAGCGATCTTAAACCGACTTTTTTACGCAGAATCAGTGTTCGCTCAAAAGCCAATTCATGGTCTATAGCAAGTAACTGCCGGATATGGCCCAGCTCCGGTTGATCGCCATTTGTTTCCAACGCTTTGATCTTCATTTCATCGTTTAATGAAAACAGTGACAATAGCGTTGTTATGAAGGCGAAATAACTTCGGCATTCGTTGGTCAAAACAGCAAGCGCGCCGCTTTCCGGCGTATCATCAACGTCACTGTCATTCTTGGTTAACACTTTTAACTGCTTGCTTAACGAGATCGCAGCCGTTTCTAAAGCAACTGCTGTGTAATTATCACGCTTTGCCAGGTACAGCGCGTCTAACACTTTATTTGTCCCCGGAACTTGTCGCAGCTGCCGTAAACCCTGTAATAGCGCCCGGATCTTCGCGTCGACTTCGCCGCTCACCAGACGCTGCACAATCTTATCCAGTTTTCGGTCATCAATGGCGAGTTCCAGTACATGCCGGAAATAACGGATCACATCCCTGGGTAAACCTCCGGCAAGGCAGTAAGCCAAATTAAAGAAAGGAACTGGTTTCCCAACGATACGGCGTTGGAGCAATAACTGGGTGGCCGTAAGATCAAGATAGTCGACATAAACAATACTATCGAACGAACTATCAAATACGTCCCGAAAAGGCATGCCCCGGCGCTCAAAACTATTCATCGCGTTCTCCGATACCGATATGAGATAAAATACACGAGATATACCAAAAATTGACTTGATCTCATTGAGGAAGAGCTTGGCATCCTCCTCCGAAGCCATTTTATCTAATTCATCGATCCCAATGATCACCTGGTATTTTGTCGTACATTCTGTTAAAAAATCAGTAAATGCCGTAATGATCTCCGGATTGCTCAGCTGCTTTTCCGCCAGCGTCATCGCTTGCGACAAACCGCTTTCCAGTGCAACCGGCAGTTTCAGACTTCCAGACCAGCCCGTGGTGTAGCTTTGCTGAAACTTAATCTTTCTAAGCCAGCGTAAGGCGCTTTCTGCTGGCCTTGGTGACGGTCCGAATGACTCGATTTCCCAAGTTCTGGATTCTGACCGATCGAATCTGGCTATTTCGAACCTTTTGAAAAACAATAAAAATATGCCCACCGTCATCAACAGCAATCCCCAGTGGAGGCTAGTGAGAGGCGTAGCGGCATTCTTACTTACCTGGTATCTGTAGTAATTAAAAAAGCTGTTTGTTGTGTCCGGCACTTTATTTAAACCCACGGTGTCGGTTACCGCTAAGCTGCGAACCGTGTCTCCTGCCGGTTTAGTGATGGTTGTATTATTTTTTCGAGCTAATTTGGCAACCTTTTTAAAGGTAACCGAATCAGCCTTGACAATGACGGTATTGACTTTTTTATAGACACTAAATTCCCTATGCCAACTGTACAAATAAAAAGAGCTAATGATCAGGAAGGTACCAGCTAATAAAGATAGCGGTGGTAAGTATCTTAATATCCATCGGTATGGTTTTTGGAATGGTGGTATGCGATTTTCTCTGAGCTCATCTTTAAAAAGATCCCCTGGCAGTCGATCCTCTTCTTTTAGTAACGCTAAGCAGACCGCCGAAAAGAGATGCAGAATAAATTCACGAGGGTCGTATTTTACCGGCGCTGATACCATCGTTCCCAGCACTTTTTTATTCTTTAACTCCCTCACTGAGCGGTTCTGTCCGCAATACGTTTGTATCAGCGTGCTCTTTCCTGCACCACGAGGGCCGGCAATACCTATACTACCACCCGGCATATTGCTAATCAGAAAATCTAACTTGTGTTTTGCGACGGAATCGATGGTCTGGGTGACATCGATCACTTCCGCTAATCCCTTACCTTCAATATTTGACAGCGAAAGCGCGAAAACAGGTGTCAAACGCTCATTGATCATTGACCGAATCAGTTCACGTACCCCCTTGTCCTGAAGGTTCGTGTTCGTTAATCTGGCCAAATCGTTATACCTAGTTTTCCAAGTCACGTATGCATGATAATTACTGTCACCAGGTATCCGGTTGAGAAAGCGTTTATTCCTAAAAGAAAGAAATCGATAGAGCGTCGAGATAAATAACCATGAACTACCAATAATCAATAATATCATCGCCGTACCAATCACAAAACTTTCCAAGTTCCAAGCCCAGTGAAAGATATCTTTATCACCTAATATCCATTGGGTCAACGAGATCAACGGGCGAAATAGGCTCAGCGCCAATAACAACGCTAAACCAATTGGGATTGAGGTAAGCTGATAAGCTTTTGCATACCTTTTTTTAGGCTCGCTTAAATACTTTTCATTCGCCGTTTCAAAAGCATCAATGCGGTGCTCCAATTGCTCAATCTCTTTTAATTCGCTTGCTACTGTATCCCAAATCATTGATTCGCGGGTGCGTATTTCCGCCTGTAAATTATATAAGGACAGGTGGCTCTCGAACATGCCCTTAACGATCTCAGCGTCTTTAGTAGCGGAGTCAGCTAAACTGATCAGACGCTCAATATTTTTATAAGGTTTCAGCACAATAAGACAAGGTTTATTAAAAGTAATGATTCCCGCAATAAATACATAAGTGATCTGGTACAAAGCAGAGTTATTCTGCAACATTAACTTTCAGTAGTGGTACTAACCCGTATTATTATAAGTGTTAGGATGACAGTCAGGTTGCGCTGAAAGAGCTACACGAGCGCTATTTGGAGGCATTAAGCTTGCTGTTCTGATGCGTTGGTCAAGACCATTACCCTAAAGAGGTTGTGTAGCCCGTTTTCATCAGCTTAGAATCGTCGTCTTGAATTTTTCCTTTTCTGTATTAAGTTGCGCGGGACAGAATACTATCTTTAATGAAAAAAATTGTCATAGAATCATATCCGCAATGACTAAAGCAACCTTCAACCGTCAGCAATTATATGACCTCGTTTGGGCGGAACCCCTGCTCGGCCTATCCAAAAAATATAATATTTCCGACGTGGGTCTGCGCAAGAACTGTCTCCAAATGGGCGTGCCGCTGCCAGGGGCTGGTTACTGGGCTAAAATGCAGCATGGTAAAACGACTACTGTAACACCGTTACCTAAAGATCACTATGGCCAAACAGAAGTCGTATTATACTTGCGGGATGAAAACCATCCGGCAATAGTAGACGGGATGACGCCTCAAGCTGCCATGCAGGCTTTGATAGAGCAAGAGCACTCAGCCGAGTTGAAAATTTCTGGCAACCTTAAAGACGCTGATCCATTGATCATCCAAGCGCAGGCGACCTTACTGAAAAGAAATGAATATTATCGGGAGGGTGATATTCTCAAGACAGAAAGCGGACAGCTATATATCCGGGTGTCTGATCCGCAAATTAACCGCGCACTTTGCATCATGGATGCGTTTGTAAAGATCATGCGTAAGCGCGGGCGGGAATTTAAATTCCGGAACGAAACCGCCTATATCGTTATAGGGGAAGAGGAAATTGAAATGGCGTTGCGTGAAACGAGCACGGCTACTATCCGGGAAGACCGGTGGCAAACAAGAAGCCTTAATCCGAATGGCAAGTTGGAGTTCAAGTTTGGGAGCTATGAACCTACTGTTACTGGCCGGGACGGCAAGGTGCTGATGGAAGATCAGTTAGCCAAAATCATTGCTCGACTAGAACTGATGGCAGAGGAAATGAGGGTCGAGACTATCGAAGGTAATATAAGGAGGGCTGCTTATGAAGAAAAGGAACGCCTTCGAAAGCTTGTTGAAGAACGACAAAAGCTGGAGATCAGCTCTTTTAAGAAATCCGTGCGGGACGCTATCCGCTGGCAGGAAACCAATACTTTTCGGAATTATATCGACCATGTAGAAACGAAAGAACTAGCTTCGGCACAACCTGATGAAGCCATCCTCGCCTGGGTACAGTGGGCAAGGGATAAAGCTGACTGGTATGACCCGCTGATTGAAAAGGAAGACGAGTGGATGGCCGGGGTGGACCGTAATAACATCCTGAAAACCGAACCGCACAAACCCGGGGGTTATGGGTTTAATGCTTTCCGCGAAACAGCAGAGCCGAATAGAGCGGCCTGGCCGCTATTACCCTGGTATACAAAAAAATGATGTTACATAAGTAGCCTGCCCTTTATATTTGGTATATAATCTGTAATGATGTATGGGCGATATATTTCTGAATGAAATAAGCTGGGAGATAATGATGAATTGTGTACGCACTGCGTACACAATTCATCGCTTGATATGCAATGGACATTATTCTTTCCGCATTTCTTTTTGCTTCTGAACCTCGTTTTGTATTTCCTGACTTAGCTGTTGCGCAGTAGGCAGGTAAAGCTGATATTTTGAGGCAATGATGTTGCTATTTTCGGGCAGTGTGAATTTGACAACGGTATCATTCTTCTCCAAACATAGCAGGATTCCAATAGTTGGTGTTTCGTGCTTTATTCGTTCAATACGATCATAGTAATTGACGTACATTTGTAATTGTCCAATATCCTGATGGGTGATTTTATGGGTTTTCAATTCTACGATAACAAAACATTGCAGTAGGCGATTATAGAATACCAGATCTATAAAAAAATCATCGCCATCCAAATGAATACGTTTTTGCCGCGCAACAAACGAAAAGCCATTACCTAATTCCAGCATAAACTCCTGAAGATGTGTGATCAAAGCGTTCTCTAAATCTTTTTCGTAATAAGCTGCTTCTGGTTTTAACCCTAAAAACTCCAGTATCATCGGATCTTTTATAATGTCTTTGGCTTCCGTTGGCTGCTTTTCATTTCTGGCGACAGACAATACGCTCTCTTTATTTGTGCTGAGCAGCAGTCGTTCATAAAGCTGGCTTCCGATTTGACGATCTAATTGTCTTGCGGTCCAATTATTTTTAACCGACTCCTGCAAGTAAAAATCAATTTTTTCGTCATTGGGAATCGTCAGCAAAAACCGGAAGTGTGACCAACTCAATTGTGTCCACGCTGTGGACACAATTGGGAATTTCCTGTAAAACTGCCTGATGCGGTTCAGGTTTCTTATCGCAAAACCCTCTCCGAACTGAGGTTTAAGTTGCTCTGCCAGAAACCCGATCAGTCTTTCTCCATAAACCGCACGTTCACGACCGTGTTGTTCTTCCTCAAAAATCCTTTTCCCGATATTCCAGTACATTATTACCCGTTGATGATCAACAGCTCGTATCGCATTAATCTGAGCGTTACTGATAATTCCTTTTATCTCATCTATTATCAATGCGTTTTTTCTCATGATAATACCTCCGCTGTCACTATTTCGGATGTTAGCGTCTTGATCTGAAGCCGTTCTTTTAAAGACTCCATATCCCGGTTTACTTTTCTGTCCTTTGTCTTCGCGTATATTTGAGTTGTAGTAAGTTTTGTATGTCCAAGCATCTTACTCACTGACTCCAGCGGAACATCATTGTCCAGTGTGACCGTTGTTGCAAAAGTGTGCCTTGCAATGTGTGTCGTAAGATTTTTAGAAATGCCTGCTAGATCTGCAATTTCTTTTAGGTAGGCATTCATCTTTTGATTGCTTTTAACTGGCAATAGTCTGTTCTCTACATCACGGCATGAATGGCCCTCATATTTATTTAGAATCTCAATTGCTTGCGGAATAAGCGGGACATTCGCTTCAATCTCCGTTTTTGTACGGGTAGTTTTAATCCATAGGACTTTGTCTTTACCGCTTACAATATTTTGAGTGGTTAATTTTTCTACATCGACAAACGCATATCCTGTAAAGCAGCAGAAAAGAAAAGTGTCCCTTACTTCGTCCAACCGCTTTACTTTAAATTCATGCGAGGCCAATAATTCAATTTCCTCCCATTCTAGGACATCCCGGTTGACTTTCCGGTAAGTACATTTAAAAGCATTGAACGGATTATGAATTAGCCATTTATTATTAACCGCCAGGTTTATGATCTTTTTCAGATTTTTAATATAGCGCATGGCCGTATTGTGCTCAATTGCGCATTCCGTTTTTAAATACATCTCAAAGCCAGCCACAAAAGCAAAGTCTATTTGATCAAGGTAAATATCATCTTTTTGAAACCTATGCTTTATAAAGCCGGCAACGCGGCTTCTGACTGTATTGTACTTTGTCAACGTTGCTTTTACAAAGTCTTTCCCTACCAGTTTTGCCAGGTCTGCATTATGCTGATCGAAAACTTCCAGCAGCATTTTTCTGTCCGGCTCTTCGCCCGAATATTGCAACTTGATTTTTTCAGCAGTAATAAATTCGTCATTACGCTTTAAGAATTTAAAAGCCTTGTCGATCTCATCCAGTGTATCATTAATATCAGTGTTGATCCTCCTGGCTTCAGGGCTCGTTCCTTTGAGAAAGCCGGTTTGAGAATCCCATTTGGCGGGATGCACTCTTCTTTTAAGAGATATTTCCGCACGTTTTCCTAAATAAGTGATCCTTGCATAGAGGGGCACCAATCCTGCGGAGTCTGTTTTTCGTTTGTCAGCCCAGATAAGAACTGAGAACCTTTGGGTTGTTTTCATAACACATTAATTTTAAAATTACTTAATTGCATTAATTTTGAGTTCAGATGAGCTGTTTTAAGCTCAAAAAAAATCAATACAAGTACTTTAAAATCAACTTATTACAAGCTAATTCGGTGACTAAATTAGCGAATCAAAACAGGTCACCGAATAGGTCACCGAATGAGTCATAAATGGTGGTATGAAATGAGCGGATTTGACATAAAAAAACCGCTTAAATCAATGATTTAAGCGGTTATAAACGGCTTTGATACCTTTTTAGCGGAATGGACGGGACTCGAACCCGCGACCCCATGCGTGACAGGCATGTATTCTAACCAGCTGAACTACCACTCCGTTTGGGACTGCAAATATACGCTTCGTTTTTTATTTCACAATTTTTTTTTAAAAAATCTCATTTTGCCCTTTTTTGGGCTTTATTGGCGTCAAAAACACAGTTTTTAAAAAATTAACTTAAATTCGTTTCCCGATACCCAATTATTAACCACGTCATCGCACATTTAATTTTATACCCATGCTGCTTTTAGGCATCGACATTGGTACGTCTTCTGTAAAGGTTAGCATTGTTGATGCTAATAATCAGAGCGTTATCGCATCCGCCCAATATCCCGATACAGAAGCACCCATCATTTCGCTGCAAACCGGCTGGGCCGAACAATCGCCCGATGAGTGGTGGCAGCAAACACAGCACGCCCTTGCCAGATGCCATAAAACCGGCAAGTACAATGCAAAAGATATAGCTGCTATTGGTATAGCTTACCAAATGCACGGATTGGTTTTGATTGATAAAGATCAAAATTTACTCCGCAACAGCATCATTTGGTGCGATAGCCGTGCAGTGGCATTGGGCGACCATGCCTTTAAGGCCATCGGCAAAGAGCAATGCCTAACACACATGCTTAATTCGCCGGGTAATTTTACCGCGGCAAAACTGGCCTGGGTGAAACAAAACGAGCCGGACATTTACAACCGGATAGATAAAGTGATGCTTCCGGGCGATTACATTGCGCTTAAACTTACCGGCGAGATTACTACTTCACCGTCGGCTTTATCTGAGGGCATCTTTTATGATTTTCAGGAAAACGGTATCTCAGGCGATGTAGTTAACTATTTCGGATTTGCAAGGGAATTTTTTCCTGAAATAAAACCGGTGTTTGCAGATCACGGCCGTGTATCAAAACAAGCTGCTGATCTGCTCGGTATTACTGCTGGTATCCCGGTTGCTTATAAAGCGGGCGACCAGCCCAATAATGCTCTGTCATTAAATGTGCTCAACCCGGGCGAGGTGGCAGCTAATGCAGGCACCTCAGGTGTTATTTATGGCGTAAGCGACCAGTTAAAGGCCGATCCGCAATCGAGAGTAAACACTTTTGCGCATGTTAACCACCAGGATGATCAAAATCGCCTCGGCGTATTGCTTTGCATTAATGGCACAGGCAGCTTCTACAGGTGGATAAAAAACACCTTTGCCCAAGCACTCTCTTACCAGCAAATGAATACCGAGGCTGCAAAAAGCCCTGTTGGCAGCAACGGGCTGCTCATGCTTCCGTTTGGCAATGGTGCCGAAAGAATGCTGAATAATAAACAGGCAGGAGCGCATATCCAGCATATAGATCTTAACCTTCACACCCCTGCAGACATTTTCAGAGCGGCTCAAGAGGGGATAACCTGCGCCTTAAGATACGGTTTTGATATTATGCGCGAAACGGGGATGAGTCCAACCGTAATTCGCGCTGGTAAAACCAATATGTTCTTAAGCGAGGTTTTCACACAATCTTTTGTAGATGCCACCGGCATACCTGTTGAGCTTTATGAGAATGATGGTAGCCTTGGGGCGGCTCTTGGCGCAGGTATCGGCGCAGGTATATTCGCCAGCCCTAAAGAAGCATTTGGTTCTCAAAAGAAGATCGGCACCATCGAACCCAGAGATATACAAGGCATGGAAAAAGTTTACCGGAACTGGAAAAGCTTGCTCCAAACTCATTTAGATAAAGCTTAATATTTAACAATCACATACATCGATATGAAAGTAGTAACAGGTAATAAAGAATATTTTAAAGGCATCAGCCAGATCAAATACGAGGGCGTTGAAAGCCATAATCCGCTGGCATTTCGCTGGTATGATGAGAACCGGATAATTGCTGGCAAATCCATGAAAGATCATCTGCGTTTTGCTTGTGCGTACTGGCATTCGTTCTGCGGCAACGGTGCCGATCCGTTTGGTGCTCCTACTCATCAGTTTCCATGGGACGCAAACACCTCCGATGCTGTTGCGCGCGCCAAAGACAAAATGGATGCCGCCTTTGAATTTATCACCAAAATGAACCTGCCTTACTACTGCTTCCACGATGTGGATGTGGTTGATTTTACAAACGATGTGAACGACAACGAGCGCCGCCTGCAGGCAATGGTTGAATACGCCAAACAAAAGCAGGCAGAAAGCGGTGTAAAATTACTGTGGGGTACTTCAAACCTGTTCAGCAATCCACGTTACATGAATGGTGCTGCAACCAATCCGGATTTCCAGGTGCTGGCCCATGCCGGTGCGCAGGTTAAAGCGGCTATTGATGCCACCATTGCCCTTGGCGGAGAAAATTATGTTTTCTGGGGAGGTCGCGAAGGTTATATGTCGCTGCTGAATACCGACATGGGCCGCGAACAGGACCACCTTGCCCGCTTCCTGCATACGGCAAAAGATTATGCGCGCAAACAAGGCTTCAAAGGCACTTTCTTTATTGAGCCAAAACCTTGTGAACCAACCAAACACCAGTATGATTATGACGCGGCAACAGTTTTAAGCTTCCTGCGCAAGTATGATCTGCTGAATGATTTTAAACTAAACCTTGAAGTTAACCACGCAACGCTTGCCGGCCATACCTTCCAGCATGAATTGCAGGTTGCGGCTGATGCGGGCTTATTAGGATCGATAGATGCTAACCGCGGCGATACGCAAAACGGCTGGGATACCGATCAGTTCCCTAATGATATTACGGAGGTAACAGAGTACATGCTTATCATATTGCAAGCAGGTGGCTTTGCAGGTGGCGGTATCAACTTTGATGCTAAGATCCGCCGTAACTCTACTGATCCTGCCGATCTGTTCTATGCGCATATTGGCGGCATGGATGTATTTGCACGCGCTTTGGTGACGGCTGATAACATTCTGCAAAATTCAGACTACAAAAAGATCCGCCAGGAGAGATATGCTTCTTTTGACAGTGGCAAGGGTAAAGATTTTGAATCCGGAAACCTATCATTAGAAGACCTGCACCAGTTTGCCATAGCTAACGGCGAACCTGCGGTAACAAGCGGCAAACAGGAATATTTAGAAAACCTGATAAACCGTTACATTTAACCACCAGCAAAACCAAAATTATAGATGAAGACCTTATCAAACGGCGACTACTTTGTATTCCTGATATACTTTGTTGTTGTGGCCGCTTACGGCTATTGGATATACAAGCGCAAGCACGATGCTGATGCCACCTCAAAGGATTACTTTTTAGCCGAAGGATCGCTTACCTGGTGGGCTATTGGCGCATCGCTTATCGCGTCGAATATTTCGGCAGAGCAATTTATCGGCACAAGTGGTTCGGCGTTTAAAATGGGCCTCGCCATATCTACTTACGAGTGGATGGCCGCCGCTACGCTCATTATCGTAGCCATATTTTTTATCCCGATATACCTGCGCAATAAGATCTTTACCATGCCGCAGTTCCTTAATGACAGGTATAACGGTACGGTAGCAATGGTAATGGCTATCTTCTGGTTGTTGTTATACATTGTGGTTAACCTGATGTCGATATTATACCTGGGGGCCTTGGCTATCAGCGGCATATCCGGCATTAATATTATCTGGTGCATACTTGCACTTGCTGTATTTGCTGTCATCATCACACTGGGTGGCATGAAGGTTATAGGTTACACTGATGTGATCCAGGTATTTGTATTGATACTTGGCGGGCTGGTTGCAACTTACCTTGCGCTAAACCTCATCAGCGAAAAATCGGGCACCACAGGTATGTGGAACGGGCTCAACATCATGCGCGCGGAGGCCAGCGATCACTTCCATATGATATTTGATAAGAGCAATCCAAACTACATGGAAATGCCGGGCCTATCGGTGCTTATCGGCGGCATGATCATCGTAAACTTAAACTATTGGGGTTGCAACCAGTACATCACACAAAGGGCATTGGGTGCCGATCTAAAAACAGCACGCGGCGGCATTTTATTTGCAGCATTCCTTAAATTGCTGATGCCTATCATTGTGGTAATACCGGGCATCGCCGTTTACCTGCTTTATCAAAAAGGCATGTTCCATCAGGAAATGCTTAGCTCATCAGGCGTTACAGACCCTAACAAAGCTTACCCTTCACTTTTAAATCTGTTGCCTACCGGTTTAAAGGGATTGTCGTTTGCGGCGCTTACAGCAGCAATTGTGGCCTCATTAGCAGGTAAGGCAAATAGTATTGCAACCATTTTTACGCTTGATATTTATAAGAAAGCCATTAATCCAGATGCCACTGATAAAAGGTTGGTAAGCCTGGGCAAAATATCTGTTGGGGTAGCAATGGGTTTAGGTGTAATAATGTCATTACTGATAGGTGAGCAACTAATGGGCGAGGGTAAACAAGGGTTTCAATATATCCAGGAATATACCGGCTTTGTGTCACCTGGTATATTTGCCATGTTCATCCTTGGTTTCTTCTGGAAAAAAGCCACTTCAAATGCAGCATTGTTTGCTACCATTGGTGGTTTTATTTTCTCATGTTTCTTCAAGTTCTTACCTCAAATAGCCGATCTTTCGTTCCTTGCACCATTTGGCTTTTCAAAGGATAATGGCAAAGGGGTTTATGAGATACCTTTTATTGACAGGATGGGCTTCGTGTTTGTTTTGTGCGTGATAGGGATGTACATTATTTCTATGATCGACCAAGCAAAGGGCGTTAAAACCAAAGGACTTGAGGTTGATGCATCGATGTTTAAAACATCGCGTGCGTTTACCGCAGGTGCCATTATCGTAGGCGGTATTATCGTAGCGCTGTATTCATTCTTCTGGTAAAAAGTCTTGATCAATATCGAAGGCGGCCTTGTGCCGCCTTTTTTTGTTTGATATATACTGTAATCAAAAGTAACTCAATACACTTTCTTTAAATAGTAACTTGTTACACCTGTTAGTTAGAAGGCTATAAACGAGTGTAAAGCAGATTTATTTCATGGGTCAACCCTTTTTTGAAACTTAATGTTAAAGGCCTCGTAGAAGGCTAATACACTAATTCAAAATCCTCACACAATAAAGAATACTTCCTCATGAAAAAATCTAAACTACTACTAACAGCCATTGCGTTATGCTGCCTTAGCCTTGGTGCCTGCAAAAAATCTACCACACCCGGCCCGCAAGGACCTAAGGGCGATGTTGGCGCAACAGGTGAAAAAGGTGATACCGGTCCGCAAGGGCCAACCGGAGCCACGGGTGCAACTGGTGCTACCGGAGCCAATGGCACTAATGGTACCAACGGAGCCAAAGGAGATACAGGCGCTACGGGAGCCACAGGTGCAACTGGTGCTACCGGAGCCACAGGCGCAACCGGTGCTACGGGCGCTGCAGGCGCAAACGGAAAAGATGGTGTTGATGGTAAAGATGGGAATGCCAATATACAAAGCTTTTTGTTGAGTAACAGGGGCGTAACACTTACAGGCTTTACCCGCCTGTCAATACCGGCAATTACCCAGGATATAGTAGACAAAGGCATTGTGCTTGTTTATTTCAGGGTTACCGGGCAAACCACCTCTTATTATTCGTTACCGTACAATGAAACAGACCGCTCTATAAGCGTATCAAATTATGGGGTAGGTTATGTGGATATTAAAGCCAACTTTACTGTTGCATCAGGCCTTGATTTCCGCGTTGTGGTAATACCTGGATCAACACTTGGCAGCCTTGGCGTTAATCACCCTGGCTTAAACCTCCGCAGCTTTAGCGAGGTAGCGTCAGCCTTCGGACTAAGAAATTAGCATACAGGCAGTTATTGTCTTTATTTCGATACATTTAATCTAAACTTTCACTATCAGCCCCGCTTTGGCGGGGCTTTTATTTTATTTATGTAACAATCGTATCGCTTACATATTATAATATGTAACAATGATATGATTATTAATTTTTGAGTAGTATTTAATGAACATTTGCACAATAAATGCTATTTGCAGTATACAAACCCCTGCTACAAAAGAAATTATTTTATGAAGTACATCTATTTAATATTAGCACTTACCGGCTTAAGCTTTTTGCAGGCTTCTGCCCAAACAGCACGGCCTTTGAGCGGTACAGTTATCGACTCAACAAAACTTACCCTGCCGGGCAGCAGCGTAAAATATAAAGATGAGCTTGGCGACAGTACCGTTACCAGCACTGACGTAAACGGCAAGTTCACCTTCCCGGCTGTAAAGGGTAATAAGATCACCTTAACTATCAGCTCGATAGGTTACCAGGGCATTATTAAACATTACACTATCCCCGCCGATGGCAAAGCGGTTGCTTTAGACCCTATTGTACTTAAATCATCTGTAAGGCAATTAGGTGCGGTAACCATCGTAGGTGTTAACCCGGTTGTATTTAAGGAGGATACCGTGCAGTATTCGGTTAGTGCATACAAGGTACGCGAGAACGCGCCCATTGAGGATGTGATCAAAAAAATACCCGGCATTGATGTGGATAAAGACGGTAACGTTACCGCCCAGGGCAAACAGGTTACCAAGGTGCGCGTAAATGGTAAAGACTTTTTTGGCGGCGATGTGCAAAGCGCTACCAAAAACCTGCCTGCCGACGTAATTGAGAGCGTACAGATAGTCGACGACTACGGCGACCAGGCCAACCTTACCGGCATCAAAACCGGTGAGCCTAATAAGATATTAAACTTCACTATCCGTAAGGATAAAAACTACGGCTATTTTGGTCAAGCAACGGCAGGTGATGGCCGTGACCTTTTACCGAAAGAAGCAGATGCCGATGTTAAGAACGAAAACCGCTACGTAGGCCTGTTAAACATTTTTAAATTTAAAGGCGACCAGCAAATAGCCCTATTAGGTAGCATTAACAATACCAACGTCAACACCTTTAGTTATGGCACACCTACCACGGGAGGTGGCGGCGGCGGTTTTGGCGGCGGCGGTGGTGGCCGTGGTAACGCGTTGCGTGGTGGCAATAACGGCTCTACAACCAACGCTAATGGTATCACCAACGCTCACTCTATCGGTTTAAACTTTAGGGACCAGTGGGGCAAAGCACTTTCGGTATATGGTAGCTACAGCTTTACAGATAACACTACTTTCACTAACTCAACCGTTATTCAAAAGAATAACTCGTTAGATGCAAGCACCAGTAACCAACAAAGCCAAACCACCAGCAACCCTACCAACCACCGCTTTAATTTTAATCTGGAGTGGAAACCGGATACGCTGAACTATTTGAAAGTTACACCAACCTTTACCTATGCTGGCAGTGATGTAAGTAGTGTTGATAACGTAATTTCGCAACGTACCAACCAAAGTGGCCAACCGTTTACCAATCTGGCTTATACATCAACGTCCACAACCAATTCTGTATCTCCAAATTATGGCCTTACAGGTTTTTACAATCGCCGTTTTAAAAACAGCAAACGCAATTTAAACATCGGTTTTAGCGCCAGTACAGGTTACACCTATCAATTTGATAACCCGATATATAACTACACCGCCGGTGCCGGTACCGCCCCTGCAAACCAGGTTACCTATACCGATAGCAAGAACCATAGCTATGGTGTAAACGGTTCATACCTGGAGCCGATAGGCAAGGTGTCTTTCCTGGAGTTAAATTATGCCCTAAATTATAGCTTTACCTCGAGCGATAAAGAGGCCGATACCGTTTATGCATTAGACCCAACCCGTTACCACAGGTATGATCTTTTAAGCAACCGCTATCAATATACTTTTACAACCAACCGTTTCGGATTAAACTACCGCATTATCGAGAAAAAATACAACGTAACCCTGGGTATTGGTGGCCAGCCTGCAAAACTGGATGGCGTAAATTTGTTCACTAACGTTAGAACAAGCATATCAACATTCAATGTTATACCGGCTGCAAGTTTCAATTACATGTTCTCGCGCAGCCAGGCATTACGCTTTAACTACAACGGCGCAAGCAACCAGCCAACGTTTGATCAATTACAACCGGTAATTGACTTTACAAACGCACTTTACCCGGTACAGGGTAACCCTAATCTTAAGCCCGAGTTTTCTAACAACTTATCGTTGCGTTACAATGCGTTCAGTTTTCAAACGGGTAATATCTTTTTCATCAACGCAAACTATACGCAAACCGATCATAAAATTGTCCAGAACGTAGTGTTTTATCCGGCAAGGTTTACTGCCGCAACATTAGCTGCCAATCCTGATCTGAAAAAATATCAAAACACCAACCTTGTGCAATATTTAAATGCAGATGGTTACTATACCTACGGAGCCAACGTGCTTTACTCGAAACCATGGAAAGAGCGTAGGTACACATTGATATTTGGCTCAGGAATCAGTTATACCAACAATGTTGGTTACACCCAAACGGTAGATTCGCTGAATAACACGTCACCTTTAGCTAAAAACATTGCTAAAACTTTAACCGTTACCCCGCAGCTACGTTTCCGTGTAAACATCAATGATGTGATAGACGCTGAAGCCTTTTCAAGATTGTCTTTAAACAAAATAGATAATACCTTGCTAACAGCCGGCACTCAAAATACCAATATCAGATCTTTAGACTTAGGTGTTAACGGTAAAAATTATGTTTGGAAAGACTGGACTTTCTCTTACGATTATACCAAAACACTCAACTACGGCTACGACTCAAAGCTGAACGTAAAAAATCCCAACATATTTAACGCTTACGTAGAGCGCCGTTTCCTTAAGGATTATCGCGGCACCTTACGCTTAGCCATGTATGATATATTTAATGAGAACACCGGCTTCTCTGTTACCAACACAGGTAGCATCGTAACTCAAACCAACGTTAACAGGCTTGGCCGTTACGCGTTGCTAACGTTCACTTACCGTTTGCAGAAATTTGCGGGTAAAGCCCCATCTAATCCTGAAAGAGGTTTCCGCGGTGGCGATCGCCCTGGCGGTGGCCCTCCGGGTGGTGGCATGGGTGGCCCTCCTCCGGGTGGTGGCCCAATGTAATATAAAAAAGAAGACCCCGCTGTTCGGTAGCGGGGTCTTCTTTTTTATATGATCTAATCAGTGATTCACCAGTACGGTATTGATCACTTTTTCTAACTCTTCAAGGTCGAAAGGTTTTGCCAGGTAAGCCTCGGCACCAGCATGGTCTGCCAATAATTGGATATCGCTATTGGCAGAAAAATATACCACCGGGATGTGTTTCAGCTTCTCATCCTTCTTTAGGGTCTGAGTTGCAATAATACCACCTGCATCAGGTATCCAGTTGTCCATTAAAACAACATCAGGTATCACGGCACCAACTTTTTCTACAATGTTATTACAGTCTGTATGGGTATGAACCTCCCATCCCTGTTCTTCGAGAATGTAATTGCAGATAGAAAGGATATCCTCATCGTCATCAAAAATGATGATCTTTTTAATGGTTTCGCTCATGGGTAATGTAGATGGTGAAACTATAAAGAAGTTTTAAAAAAAGCAAATTTTTTAATTAGGGGTGAAACCGCGCCGAAACCCATTTTTTCACCTACGCGCTATGTAACATAAAACTTTTTAGAGTGTTTTAAAAAAGCACAAAAAAACCTGCTTTAATAAAGCAGGTTTAATTTTTTTAACTCTAAGTATTATTTGGCTCCCGGCGGGCAATGCTCCCGCAGGTATTTGGTGTAAAGCGTTCTTAAGTGCGTACCGGTGCCCGGGCCTTCAGATATGCTGTGCGTACGGTTAGGGTACGACATTAATTGAAACTGTTTATTATACTTAACCAGTTCGTTTATCAGCTCCTCGGCATTCTTGTAATGCACGTTATCATCGCCTGTACCATGTATGTAAAGCAGGTTACCTCTCAGGTTTTTTGCATAGGTAATGGGCGAGCCTTTGATGAATGGCGCACGGCCTTCTTCGTTGGTTGGCACACCCATGTAGCGCTCCTGGTAAATATTATCGTAAGTAAGCTGGTCGCCAACGGCTGCAATGGCAATACCTGTTTTATAGATCTCAGGGTATTGGAACATCAGGTTAAGGGTTGATGAACCACCACCGCTCCAGCCCCAAACTGCCACGCGGCTGCTATCAACATATGGCCATTTCATTATCTCTTTTGCGCCCATTGCCTGGTCGCGGATGTTGATGATACCGATGTTCTTATAAATCGCCTTTCGCCATGCAGCACCTTTTGGTGCAGGTGCGCCACGGTTTTCTAACGATATGTAGATGTAACCATCGCCTGCCATATCGCCTGCGTAAAGGAAATCACGGCCTGCGCCATAAGTATCCGTTACAGTTTGTGAAGCCGGCTCGCCGTATACATAAAAAACTACCGGGTATTTCTTGCTTGGGTCAAAGTTGGTTGGCTTTTTCATCCAGCCGTCCAGTTCAACACCGTCAACCGTTTTCACTTTAAAAAACTCGGTTTTATTCTGGGCATCCACATCAAGCTTAATATTATCACCGCTGATGTGTTGATGATCAGGAAGGCTCACTACCTCGCTTTGCGGGCGGGTGTATGCGTTTGAAAAATTATGCATGGCCAATTTACCGCCCGGCGCCACTTCGTAATCATGCGTACCGGGTTGCGTGGCGGGGCTAAGGCGCTCTTCTCTGCCGCCGTTTATCTTAATGCGATACAAGTAGCTTTGAGTTGCATTAGTTGGTGATGCTGTAAAGTAAATGTAACCACTGGCCTCGTCTATCAGTTTGATGCCGGTGATATCATAGTTGCCTTTGGTCACCAGTGTTTCTTTGCCCTCGCGGGTTATTCTATAGATGTGTCTCCAGCCGTCCTTTTCGCTCACCCACAAAAATTCTTTGCCTTTGTTAAGCCATTCCCAACCAACCGGGTTACCTTCGTTCCAGCGCGCTTTACCGTCTATCCACGCTTTGTCTGTTTCCTGGTGAATAACGCGGGTTGTACCGTTAGATATGTTACCGATAAATACTTTACTTTCTGTTTGTGCGCGGTTAAGTTGCTCCAAAATTATCTCGTTAGGGTTTGTAGAAAACTCCATACGGGTAATGTAGTGCTGCACAGCATCGCCGGGCACAGCCATCCATTTATTGCCAGCGGTGTTAACATCAACTACACCAATGCGGCACATGCTTGGGTCTTCGCCTGCCACCGGGTATTCCACCGGGATGGTGAACGAGTAAGTAGAATCCGTAGTGTTCAGCATAAGGTAGTTCTTAATCTTGGTTGCATCTATCTGCCAGTAAGCAATGTTACGGCTATCCGGCGACCAGCGGAAACCATCCCTGCAGTCAAACTCCTCTTCGTAAGCCCAGTCAAAAGTTCCGTTTATAAGCCTTTTTGTGCCATCATTAGTTAATTTTTTGATACTGTTATCGGCAAGGGTTTCTACATAGATATTGTGCTCGCTTACATAAGCAACCTTGCTGCCATCCGGAGAGAATTTGGCAAACATTAATGATGATGCAGGCAGGCCTTTACCTAACTGTACCAGGCTTTTCTTGTTAGCATCATACACCCAGTAATCGCCGCGGGTATCATAACGCCATACCTTTTTTGTGTTGTTGTTTATCAGCACCTTTTGCCCATCATCTGAAAGGCTGAAACGGCGTATACCTATGGCAGGTTTGCCTTGCGGGGTAAGCATATCCTTGGTTATCCAGGCAGTTTGCTTGCTATCATCGCGGGCATCAACCTTAAATATTTCTCCGCTTTTTATCTGATAATATTGGCTGCCGTCTTTAGTCCAGTTAATGCTTTGCGCTTTGGTAGTCTGCCAGCCCATAGGCACAAGCAATACCAGCGCAAACCATTTTTTACAGTAAAACCTTATGTTCATTACGGTTAATTTGATTTGTTATATAAAATAAATAATGGTGCAGTAAAAATTGCGTTAAATTAGCATTTTAAAGCTTAAGCTAACAAGTTGATGAAAAAATTACGCCTGCTTTTCTTATTCGTACTGGTAACCGATCTTTCGGCAAATGCACAAAAGATCGATCGTAGTAAGTTTATAACCGATAGCTTGGATAGCTACATTAACCGTGCACTAACCAACTGGCGCATACCCGGTGCTGCGGTTTGTATTGTTAAGGATGGCAAGATAGTGATGATGAAGGGCTATGGCATTAAGGAGCTTGGCCTGCCCAATAAGGTAGATGCAAATACGCTGTTCATGATAGGCAGTAACACCAAAGCCTTCACGGCAACCGCTTTAGCAATGTTACAAGCCGATAAAAAGATCTCACTTGATGACCGCGTTACCAAATACATCCCCGAGTTTAAGCTGGAGAACCATGCAGCGGGCGAACAGGCCATCATCAAAGACCTGCTATGCCACCGCCTGGGTTTTCGCACGTTTCAGGGCGATTTTACTTTTTATAACAGTAACCTAAGCCGCCACGAGATCATCGAGAAGCTTGGTAAAATGAAGGCTACCTATCCTTTCCGTACCACATGGGGCTATACCAATGCTGCTTTCTTAACTGCAGGCGAGATCATCAATCGCGCCGTTGGAAAACAATGGGAAACCTATTTAAAGGAAAGCATTTTTACACCGCTTGGCATGAGCAACACCCTGGCTTTAACTGCCGATATGCCTAAAGCAACCAACCGCACCGTACCACATACTTTGGTTGACGGCCGCTTAACCGCCTTACCTTATGCCACACTTGATGGACTTGCACCGGCGGGCGCCATCAGCTCATCAGCTAATGATATGGGCAAATGGGTAATGGCTTTGCTGGATAATGGCAAAGTGGGCAACAAACAAGTGATCCCAGCAGCAGCAATAGCTGCTACACGGCAAGCACAAGACTATGTAAGCAATGTAAACCACCTGAACGGCGACAGCGGATTTGAGCTTTATGGTTTAGGCTGGTTTCTGCAGGACTATTGCGGCAAACGCCTGGTAATGCACGATGGTGGGGTTACCGGCTACGTATCTTCGGTAACCATAGTACCAAGCGAAAAATTGGGTATTGTGATTTTAACCAATACCGATGCCAACGCGCTTTATGAAGCTTTACGCTGGGATATTTTAGATGCTTATTTGGGTAACAAAAACTATCATTACAATGATGTTTACCTGGCTTACAACAAAACCAATACGGCTACCATGCAGGCTATTGACAAGCAAAAACGCGATACTGTGATGATGAACCTGAAGCCGCAACTATCCATTGGCAAATACACGGGTAAGTATTATAACGACCTGTACGGCAACATGACCATTGAGCGGGGCGAGGAAGGCAACCAGCTTGAAGCACGCTTTGAGCATCACCCAAAAATGTACGCCAAGATGATGCCTTTGGGTGGTAACAGGTTTGAGGTGGAGTTCTCGGATCCAACTTTTGGAAAATCTGTTTTCCCATTCTTTGTTAAAGACGGCAAAGTGACCGGCATACGCGTAAAAGTTGCTGATTTTGTTGAGAAAGACCCTTACGATTTTAGGAAACTGGATTGATATTAATCCTTGCCATGCTGAACGCAATGAAGCGTCTTTCCGGTTGTATGGCAGCCTTTAGATGCTTCGCTGTCGCTCAGAATGACATTGACTATTATTCCCAAATCGAATAATTAGCGTTCACGGTGTTCACAAGTGTTCATGGCGTGAACGTGAACACTAATCTAAGGCTATCCAAACAGGTGCATGGTCGCTGGTTTTCTCCCATCCGCGTACATTTTTGTCAACTCCGGCAGCCTTCAAGCGCCCAACTAACCCCGGACTAAGCAGGAAGTGATCTATTCTTAAGCCCGCATTTCGCCCGTAAGCATTGCGGAAATAGTCCCAAAAGGTATAGATGGTTTCATCAGGGTAGAGTTTACGCAGGGCATCCGTCCAACCCTGGTCAACCAGCTTTTTAAAGGCGGCACGCGTTTCCGGCCTAAACAGGGCATCCTCTACCCAGCGCTCAGGTTTGTAAACGTCCTTTTCTGTTGGCATTACGTTGTAGTCACCGGTTAAAATTACTGGCTTACCGCTGGCTAATAGATTGGCAGCATGCTTGGTGAGGCGTTCAAACCAGGCCAGCTTGTAATCGAACTTTGGCCCCGGCGCAGGGTTGCCGTTAGGCAGGTATAAGCCACCAACGGTAATGCCGCCCACTTCGGCCTCAATGTAGCGGCTGTGCAGATCCTCGGGGTCGCCGGGCAAACCGCGGCGCGTTTCTTTGATCTCCAAACCCTTTGCCAGTATGGCAACGCCATTCCAGCTTTTTTGCCCATGCCATATCGCATTGTACCCTGCATCGATAATGGCCTGCTCAGGGAACTTCTCCTGTGGTGCTTTCAGTTCCTGCAGGCAAACAATATCGGGCTGCGTCTCCTGCAACCAGCGCAGTAATACCGGCAGGCGGCCGTTTACGCCATTAACGTTATAGGTAGCAATTTTCATCGGGATGGTGTTTACTCAAATATATTGTAAATAAAGCAACGCCGATGTTTAGTTCAGAATTTTCCCGCTCATATCCACCTTGCGTGCAAACGGGTTGATAAAACGGTTGGCCAGCACCGCAAATTCGCGGCGGGTAATGGGGCGGTCGGGTTTAAATTCTGTATCGAATTTATAATAACTCTTCCAGCTTTTTTGCAAGGCATCGCGCAGGTTTTCCGGGTCGCGCAGGTTCATGTTACTGATGAACGAGATAAGGTTGCCTACGGTAAAAAACTGTCCCGGTTTTTCCTGGTTAAACCAAATGAAAGACCTTGAATAGATCTCATCGAAAAACGGTTTCACTTCTGCTGTGGTAACCAAGCTATCGGGCATAAACAATACATCAGCTTTACTGCCGGTTATTTTCTGTACACCTTTCAACATTCCAGTTGCGCCTACCTGCTGTATGGCCCGCCAGGCAGGGTCTGATTGCTTTATATCAGCAAATGGCATTAGGTAGCCTTTAAAATCCAATATTTCTCCCTGTATAACCCGTGGCTGCAGGTTCTTTGTTGTGGTGCCGAAGAACACACAAAATGCCGCAGCAGCGCCTACGCCCTGGCCCAAGGTCATTTGCACGGCTGGGTCAGTAACCGCGCCATTAACCAGGTGAGTGACTGACAAAGCCTTTTCCGTAATAAATAAATTCTCCTGGTCTTTTACAACAATAGCGCCCAGCGGTATGCTAAATGCCGGGAACGGTGGATAATTGATGTGCGGCACACCTGCCTCGCTGTAATGCTGGCCGGGCACTGCATCGCTTACGGCAATTGCAGTGCGGTAAAGTTGCGAACCCCTATCGTAGGGTGTGTAAATGTCATCGATCACCATACGCACCAGTCCGGCTCCGCGGCGGTTTTCCCGGATATACGGCTGGTATGGCAAGTGGTCGGCAGTTTTAAAATCATCGGCAAAGCCGAGATTTTTTAATCCTCGTTCTATCTGTAAATAATAGATCAGTCCTAAAGTATGCAGCCTTGCCTTGGCAAATGATTCGGCACGATGCTCGGGCCGCAGATCTTCGCTGGTTACCGAATACTGGCTTGCGCAATTGTCCCAGTTGACCATGTATTTATCATTGGGCAGCTTAGTTGCATTCAGCATCTTTTTGATATCTACGCTTTTTAGACAAACATATTTCAAAGCATCATAGCCCTCGGGTTTAGAAATGGTGTGGTCTGTATTCCTGCCGAAATCCTTCAGAATAGAAATATAACTGATGTCTTCAATCTGATTGGTTGCATTAGCCGGCGCAAGCGCCTCTTTTGTATCAGCGCGACTGTCAAACCCGGCAGTCATTAATACGTTTAGCTTGCTCACAACATCGCCCATTTCGGTGGCGTCAATCAAGGCTTTGGCTTTAACGGTTACTTTTCCTTTATTCTCCACGATAGTTACTTCCCAGCCGGTACCATCTTTCTTTACATCAATAAAAGGGGTGTTTAGTTTTAAGGTGAGATTCTTAACCGTGTCCGTCAGTTTTTTGAGGATCGCCGCTCCCATAGCAGGCTCAAAAGCAAGCGGTGCAGTAGCTGTTGTATCATATCCGAGGCGCAATTTATAAACATCTACCACGCGTTTGCGAAACTCACCATAAATACCAGATGGAAAATTACGATTGCTTTGCAGGTAACAATATCCTGAAGATGTCAGACTGCCGCCCAGCCAGTTGCCTTGTTCTATCAACAGCGTTTTCACCTTGCTGCGGGCACTTTGTATCGCTGCCGAAACACCGCTTGCACCACCGCCTATCACAAGCACGTCGGTCTTTATGGTTTCAGCATAAGTGGTAACGCAACCAAGGCAAAGCAAAAACAGAAGTAACTTTTTTATCATCAGCGCAGCGAATTTAGCGGATTGGTTGATTAGTTCATGAGAGATTAGTTGAAAAGTTTTAGTTTAGCAATTGTAGATCTGCCAACATCATTCGCCTGATCTATGACGAACTAATTAATAATTTCCAAACGTAAATACCCACCAAAAATGATACTCACTGACGAGCAAATGCGCTATCCTATCGGAAAATTTACACCACCGGTTTCGTACACAGAACAGGATTACCGCAACTGGATCCACGAGATAGCAACGTTACCCGGCCGCGTACGTGAAGCAATATTAGGATTAACCTATGAACAACTGGATACCCAATATCGCGCCGGCGGCTGGACCTTACGCCAGGTTGTACATCACTTGGCCGATAGCCACATGAATGCACTTTGCCGGTTTAAACTTGCACTAACAGAAGAAAATCCTACAATAAAACCTTACGAAGAAGCGGCATGGGCCATTCAGCCTGATTACCGGCTGCCGGTTGAACCATCCTTAAAAATGCTGGAAGGGATCCATCAGCACCTGGTGGCCTTGTTTGAAAGTTTTACGGAAGATCAATGGAACCGAACTTTCGTTCACCCGGAGTCGGGCGCGGTAATACCGCTTAAACGCAACCTGGCTACTTATGCCTGGCATGGTAACCATCACCTGGCACATCTTACGGAAACGGTGAAAAGAATAAGGAGTTAAGACTGGGTGCTCTCAACCTTTGCGCGTATGCGTTCTTCGGCCAGTTTAACCAGTTCATCAACTGTACCAGTGGTGGGTTCAATCGGCTCCAGCACTTCCCACGTCATGGAGATAAAAGTGTTTAATGGATACAGGCCGTAACGGATCATTTTCCAACTGTTAGAGATAGCTACCGGTACTAACAGGGCATTGGGGCATTTTTTTAGCAGCGTAGCAATACCTGCCGATTGGAATGTTTTTACATGGCCATCTTGTGATCGCGTCCCTTCAGGAAATATCATGGCACCCCAGTTGTTCTCTTTCATTCGGGTACCAAACTTTGACAGCTCCATAATAGAACCGCGGGGGTCTTTACGATCGATGTTAGCACCACCGCCATGGCGCAGGTTAAAAGATATAGAGGGTATGCCTTTTGCCAGCTCTACCTTTGAAATAAATTTGGCGTGATACTTCCGCAGAAAAAATATCATCGGTGGTATATCAAGCAAACTTTGGTGATTGGCCAAAAATATAATGGGCCGGCCAATCGGTAAATTCTGATTGTTTATAAAGTGCACTGTATTACCAGCAAAGTATACAGCAGCAACCAGGAAAAAGTTAAGGACATCCACGCAACGCTTATGTGCCGAATAGCCGCCTGCTTTAAGGCAGATCCACTGCAAAGGATGGAAGATCAGTAATGACAGGAAAAACACGCCTATGGCAATAGGCGAAAGGATATATCCTAAAAACTTTCTCATATTGAACTTACAAATTTAAGTTTTTTTGAGAAATGGATAAGTGTTTCAGTTATAAAGTGTTTTCAAGTTGCATCAGCTTTACCTTAAGTATTGCTGCAACTGCAAGGCAATCGGTTATTTCACCGCTGCAAACCATACCATAAACCTCATCAAAAGGCACTTTGTTCACTATTAACTCTTCGGTATCTTCCGGTTCAGCTTCAAATTGCTGCAGGCCCTTTGCCACGTAAAGGATGCACAATTCGTCGGTTACAGAATTGGAAAGGTGCATGCGTTGGATCTCTTTCCATTCTGTTGCTTTTAAGCCGGTCTCTTCTAACAATTCTCGCTTGGCAGATTCTAACGGATCGATACCGAGCGGTCCGCCACCTTCGGGTATCTCCCAACTGTATTGGTTTAAAGTAAAACGGTACTGGCCTACCAGATAGGTATTCATCTCATCATCTAAAGGCAATATGCCAATGGCGATGTTTTTATAATGCACTTTTCCGTAGATGCCGGGATTACCTGATGGATTGATCACCTGGTACTCGGTCAAATTAATCCAGGGATTATCATATACCGGTTTTTCAGATACTATCTTCCAGGGATTATGCGTAGGGTGTTCCATTACTTTATTTTGTTCGCCGTTACCCCTTCAAGCGTCATCTTAACCGGCTTAATGAGACCGTTATTATCAAAGATCATTTTATCTATGCAGGTTACGCGGTGATTACCGTCCGTTTCGCCCAGCGGGCGGCGATGGTAAACAATATACCATTCATCTTTGCCTGGTACTTGTATCACTGAGTGGTGACCTGCACCGGTTGCAATGGCAGCATCCTGCTGTAATATAGTACCCACTTTTTCAAACGGACCGTTTACGCTATTGCCAATGGCGTAAGCCACTTTGTAATCAGGGCCGGTCCAGCCACCTTCGCTCCACATAAAGTAATATTTGCCTTTGCGTATAAACATGATAGGCCCTTCAACATAACCTTTTGGCGTCATCTCACGGTAGGTTGTACCGTCAGCAAAAGGCACCAAACCAGTAAAATCGCTTTTAAGTTTGGCGATGTTGCAATGGCCCCATCCACCATAAATGATGTAATACTGCCCGTCTTTATCTTTAAATACAAACTGGTCTATTGGTTGCGCGCCATTTACAATTTTATCTATCAAAGGCTTGCCAAGGAGGTCTTTAAACGGCCCTTCCGGTTTATCGGCAACAGCAACGCCAATACCGCCCCGCTCATTATTATTCTGGATATCGTTAGCGCCAAAAAAGAAATAGTATTTGTCGCCTTTCTTAACTAATGCAGGGGCCCACATTGCACGTTTGGCCCACTTTACATTTGATGAATCAAGCACATTCTCGTGCTTTGTCCAGTTCACCAGGTCTGGTGACGAAAAGGCATCAAAATGCACCTGCTTGTTATAAGGAGCAGAATAGGTTGGATAAACCCAATACTCTTTACCAAATATAGCAGCCTCCGGGTCGGCATACCACCCCTCGGCTATCGGGTTACCTGATGTTTTCTTTTGTGCCAAACCTTGTTGCGCAAAGCTGACAACTGCCAAAAAACCTAATAATATTTTTTTCATAAGTCTATCTTATTAACGCCACTATGTAGCCTATAACTTCTTTTATATAAATGTTCCAGCTGGCCATTGCTTCTGCGCTTGGGATAACTGTGCCGGTGTCAAAATTTTCCGCTTCTAAATAGTTGCAGGGATATGGTAAAACTTCCAACCCGTTTTTCTCAAATAATAGCTGCGCCCTGCGCATATGATAAGCTGAAGTGACCAATACATATGGCGGCTTCAGCTTAGCACGCAAAAGCAGTTCCTTACTAAATTTCGCGTTCTCCTCAGTGTTGCGGGCTTTATTATCCAAAAGTATTAAACTATCCGGCACTCCCCACAAATGCAACGCATCCTTTACAAACGCCGCTTCAGTGAACTTACTTTGACGAAGTTTGCCGTTACCTCCGGTAAAAAGAATATGCTTTGCTGTACCTTCTTTAAATAATTTTACAGCACTATTGTACCTTGGTGAAGCACCGTTGAAATAACCGTTTCCGTTCTCATCTTCAGATACGAAACCACCCAATAAAATCACTGAGCTATATTGTTTACCCTTAACATTTGCTGACTTAACATCCCACAAGCGCCCGAAGGTGTCTACGGTTAACCGTACAGAGAAAAAATAAAAAACTGCGATTCCGGCTACAAGCAGTCTCTGCTTATATTTTTTTGAAAAAGCTGCATAAACAAGTAATACAAATGCCCAAAACACCGGCATTGCAAACAGAAATAGCACCTTAGACAGGATGAAGTACATGAAAGCGCAAATTAAGACTTTTGGAGGATAATACTATATATGACAGCCTGTGTGAATAATACATTTGTATTATAATTAATCATTGGTTGCCCATATATAATCTCAATTTAATATTCACTTTCTATTTTGATTATATTTAGAAAGGATGTTAAACATGAACAGTATACGCATTGCCATAGTAGATGACAAAAAGCTACTAAGGGAAGCCCTTATAAGCAACATTTCCAATTATGCGGAAATTGAGATCATTCTGCAGGCAGTTGATGGCATGGACTTCTTAAATCAAATTGCGGCGCTTGCAGAGCAGGAGCGCCCTCAAATAGTTCTGATGGATATTGAGATGCCAATTATGGATGGTATTGAGGCTGTAACACTTGCTAAAGAAAAATATCCGGGTATTCAATTTTTAATGCTTACCGTTTTTGATGATGATGACAAACTTTTTGATGCTATTAAAGCGGGCGCAGACGGCTACTTGCTTAAAGACGAAAAGATATCAAACATTGTAAAAGCCATTGTGGAAGTAGTTTACGAGGGCGGTGTTCCCATGTCGCCACGGATAGCACGTAAGGCATTGGCCCTACTGCGAAATAAAGCCGATTTTGTTGAGCAATATAAGCCTGATGCCGATAACGAGCACCTGCTATCCAGCCGGGAAATGGAAATATTGAACAGGATAGTAGATGGGCTGAATTACCAGGAAATTGGCGAACGGCTATTTATCAGCCCGCATACCGTGCGTAAGCATATCGCAAATATTTATGATAAGCTGCACGTATCAAATAAAGCATCGGCTATTAAGGTAGCCACGCAGAAAAGATGGTTCAACTAATCATTTGATCCTTGCGATCAAGAACGTGTGATCTTCGGCCTTTAGAGCCGCAATATAGGCAGGGTATTGTACAGTCGCCCCGATAGCTATCAGGGCTCCTCGTAACGGAGAAAACGAAAAAGCCGCAACTCTTTCAAACTGCGGCTCTGACACATTGGTAAATCCAACTTATATCTTCACGTTTTCCATGCCGTATTGCTTCAGCACATCGGCAGGCACACCTGTCCACTTGTTAGGGGCATTACCTACATAGCCTATATCTTTAGTACCCATCTCACTGCTCCAGAAACCGGATGCCGTAAGATCACGCATTAAATTAAAAAACTTAACGCCTTGCGCCATTTCTGCTTTGGCGGTGTAAGGGTAAGCTATTTGATCAAGTAACTCGGTTTGTTGTTTACTACTGCATTTGATAAATGGATTGCCATAGTTGTTAAGGCAATAAATATCTATCCATTTAAGGCCGCCGCGCATTGGTAATTTATGTGACGGGATGTCCTTCACAATAAATTCAATAAACTCAGGCACTTTAGCATCTGATGCACTGCCGGAGTGTTCGTCCTTCGGTATAATGATATCGGCAAGTACCGTAATGGTAGCCATCTCATGCTCATCAAAGTATTTTTCGGCCTTTAATTTATTTTCTCTCTCAACCTCTTCGGGCTGGCGGCCGGGTATCGCTTCTGTTTTACCTGCAGCAGCGGTTTCAGGTGCTTTATTATCGCCGGTTTTACAGCCAACACCAACTAAAAAGCCGGTTGTAAGCGTTCCTAAACCTATCGCTTTAAGGGAATCTCTTCTGTTCATGGCGCTTATACGTTTAGTTTTTTACGTTGTGATAAAATATATTCTGCAGTACGCATGCTCAATGCCAGGATGGTCCAGGTAGCATTTTTGTCGCCTTGCTGAACAAACGGAGCGGCATCAACCACAAACAGGTTATCGCAATCATGCGCCTGGCAATATTTGTTAAGTGCCGATTTTTTTGGATCATCACCCATACGCACGGTACCTACTTCATGGATGATCTTACCCGGAGCCTCTAAACCGTAATTGGTTTCAGGGCCCTGCATTTTGCCATAAATAGCACCCATGTTATGCAGCACTTCTTCAAATGTTTCCTGCATGTGCTTGGCCTGGTTTATCTCGTCATTTGTCCATTTATAATGGAATCGCAGTACCGGGATACCGTATTTATCAACTACACCATCCGGGTCTATCTCGCAATAATTATCGGCACGGGCAATGGCAGTACCGCGGCCTGCCATACCAACCTGTGTACCATAGAAACGGCGATAATCGTCTTTTAAGCCAACACCGTAACCACCGCCTGCTTTTTTCTTGCCATCGCGGCCCGGAACCGCACCGTTCATATCTTGGATACCGCCGCCGAAACCGTACGATGGCATGTGCATACCACCACCGTACTCGATGTGGTAGCCACGTGGGAAATTCAGTTTCTTGTTATCTAACCACCATGGCGAGTAAATGTGCACGCTGCCTACACCATCTTCGTTGTAGCGTTTACGGTCCATCAGTTGCGGAAGGAAACCTCCTGCGCCGGAGCCTGTACTATCATGGATATATTTACCAACTACACCACTGCTATTGGCTAAGCCACCCGGGTGCGCCGATGATTTTGAGTTGAGTAACAAGCGGGCAGATTCACCTGCACTTGCACCCAGGATAACTATCTTGGCGTTAACCTGGTATTCCTGCATATCCTCGCGGTTAACGTATGATACACCAGTTGCTTTGCCTTCTTTATCTGTCAGCACCTCGCGCACCATGGCGTTGGTGATCAGTTTTAAATTGCCTGTTTTTAACGCAGGGATAACTAAACATGATGATGCTGAGAAGTCGCCATATACTTTACAGCTACGGCCACACTGACCGCAGAAGAAACAGGCACCGCGGTCTTTATTATCTTTAAGTGCCTCTGTTAAAACAGAACCACGACCGGTGATCACTTTTACACCGGCTTTGGTAGCACCTTGTTTAATGAACAGCTCATTTAAGCGTGGCTTTGGCGGAGGAAGGAAGATACCATCCGGCTCACTCTCTATGTTCTCAACCGTACCATAAACACCTATCATGCGGTCAACCTTATCGTAAAAAGGCTTAAGGTCATTGTATGTGATAGGCCAGGGATCGGTTAAACCATCTTTCGGTTTAAAATCTTCCGGCCCCATACGTAATGATATACGACCCCAGTGATTGGTACGGCCACCCAGCATACGGGCGCGGAACCATTCAAATTCGGTACCATCTTTAGTGGTATAAGGCTCGCCATCAAGCTGCCAGCCACCGTAAGCGGCATCAAAATCGCCGAATGGGCGTGTTGTACCGGCTCCGCGGCGGGCAGATTCCCATGCCCATTTTAATTGTTGCGAATCTGTTTTGGGGTCAAAATAGGCACCGGCCTCAAGCATCAGTACCTTTAAACCGGAATGCGCCAGTACATAGCCGGCCATACCACCACCAGCACCCGAGCCTACAACTATAGCGTCGTAAACGGTACCGGTCTTTTTTATTTGGATATCTTCCATCTATAAAGAGAAACTATAATTTAAGATAGTAATTATAATTGTTTTAATTTGATGTTTTTGTAAGCCACAACAGCGCCGTGCGATTGCAATGCGATATGGCCTTTAGGGTATTTAGCAAAATCTTTCCAGGTTTTAAACTTGCTGTTGTTCAGCAATTCGGTCCACTCCGGGCTGCCCATCTGTACGTTAATCACCTCTTTGCCGTTCAGCCAAAAGGTAAGATGACCATTATCCTTACGAATTTTTGCAGCGTTCCACTGGCCTGCAGGTTTTGCAGCATCAGCCGGGGCGGCTTTCATATCATATAATGAACCGGCAAGGTGATTTGCCTTTTTATTGTCTGATGCTTTAACATTATCAAGCACCTGCATTTCTATACCCGAAAGGTAAGTAGCACCCAAAGCCGGATCTTCATGCACGCCGAAAATGATACCGCTATTACCGCCTTCAGCAATTTTCCAGTCTAAAGAAAGTTCATAATTTTCGTACTCCCCATCGGTAACCAGGTCGGCCTGGTCTGGGGCCTTAGGGTCTAATTGCAAAGCGCCGTCAACCACGCTCCAGGGGCCTGCATCTTGTTTAAGATAGGCATGCCAGCCATTGGTAGTTTTGCCATCAAACAGGTTTTGCACTTTTTTTGATTGGGCAAATGAAGCATACTGTAACGCCGCCACAGCAAGAGTGCTTAAGATCAATTTTTTCATATTAATGCAGATTTCAGCAATACTGTAATGGTACTGCCGGTTTAATTTAGTGCTGGTAAATCTAACATTTATTTTGTTGGATGATGTTATAACGCAGATTGTCAATCAAAATTTTTACAGTTTAGATTTTGTCTAAATGCCCTTCTGCTTCATCAAAATATGAGTTGTTTTTGCAGTTCTAAAAACCGCAAACCTCCTGTGGCAAACTAAATTTTACTTGCTGAAAAGGAAATTCAAACCTGATGCAATACCCAGTTGCATATAGAAATAATGATCCTGGAAATAGATGTTATAATCATCCTGACCGCGATAGCCGGCGCCAACCACAAAGGCAGCGTTATGCATAAAAGGAAACTGGTAGTAGTATTTTAAACTGGCGTTAAGGCGCCTGCCCAGGTCGGTAGCACTGTATGGTGTTTTACCGGCTATGTAGGTAAAATCAAATTGCAGGCGCTGCCAGTTTTTAAAATCAGACTTGCTTGGTTCTATATCGTCCTTGTAACGTTTAGCAAGGTTATAAATATATGTGCCATTAACGCGCACAAACCCATAATTGCCGGGCAAACCTAAAGAAGCCCCGCCACCGTTGCTGCTGAATAATGAGCGGTGCAGCTCAACACCAAGCGTTCCAAACTGGCTTAAGATGGTATTGGGTCGGTCTATGCGTTTACCAAGCGTGTAATTTAGCTGCATAAAATCAGTGCTGAATTTACCGCTATCAACATTCAGCCTGCCATCAGGCTCTAATGAAGGCCCGCGAATCCCGTTTGAGTGATGGGTATATGATGCCGACAGATATTGCGGATGGTAGGCATCATCATTTAAGCGGTAATATAAATTGGCGCTCGGCATGTAGCTTGGCGATTTTACAGGATTGCCATATTGTTTAAGCAGCCTCACCTTAACCCTCGCCGAAACATCAAAGAAGAAACGGGAACGCGGTGAGTTCAATAAAACAAAATGCGTGTTAATATCGCCCACCAACAGCGTTTTATGCGGTTGGAAAAACTCTTGCCCAAAGAATGCAGGAGACAGGTTTTGTGTGTATATCTTATTGAAATCGCGGTTGATGATGCGGCGGGCAATCTTACTGCTGTCTATCTTGCTATTTACGATACCGGTGTCAACACCGTCAGCTTTTGCACCCATGGCAAATGCGAAAGAGGCAGTAAAGGTTGTCGCAATAAAAAATAAACAGAATAGTAAAGTTTTACGCATAGCAATTGATCATCAACACAAATAAACTTAGCCGTTAATTGTTTGCATGGTTGGTAAGTGAAATTAAAAACCAACAGCCAAATCTAATTTATACTTTAACATTGCAAAGTAAAAACGCCTTGGTGGGCATTTTTTAGTACCTTGCACACACACGTTTAACAATAGAGTGACATTTCAGGATTTTAATTTCGACGAACAACTTTTAGAAGGTGTATTAAGCATGGGCTTCAATACGCCAACTCCTATACAAGCTATGGCTATCCCCGTTATTATGAACGGCGACGACCTGATAGCTTGTGCACAAACAGGTACCGGCAAAACTGCATCTTACCTGCTGCCGGTTTTAGATAACATTTGCAAAACGCATAAACATCATACCACCGCATTAGTGCTTGCCCCAACGCGCGAGCTTGCACAACAGATAGACCAGCAGGTAGAAGGCCTTGCCTATTTTAGCGGCGTAAGCTCGCAAGCCATTTTTGGTGGTGGGGATGGTATGGCTTATGAGCAGCAACGTCGCGGTATCGAGAATAATGTAAATATCATTATCGCTACCCCCGGCAGGTTAATAGCACACCTAACATCAGGCGTGTTGAAAATGAACAACATTACGCACCTGGTGCTTGATGAGGCCGACCGTATGTTAGACATGGGCTTTAACGATGATATTATGCGGATTGTAAATTATCTGCCCAAGAAACGCCAAACGCTTTTGTTCTCGGCCACCATGCCGCAGCGCATACGTAAACTTGCCAATGCCATCCTAAATAACCCGCAACAAATAAACATTGCCATATCACAGCCTGCGGCAGGTATTGATCAGCAGATCTACCGCGTAAACGATCAGCAAAAAACACCGCTTTTAAAGTTGATCCTTAAAGAAGGTTATCAAAGCTCCATCATCTTTGCTTCGAGAAAAGAAATTGTAAAATCGCTTTATAAAGAATTGAAGGCCGCACATATCAATACTGCGGCTTTCCACTCTGATCTTGAACAAAAAGAACGCGAAGAGATCTTACTTCGGTTTAAAAACAGGCAATTGCCTGTTATAATTGGTACTGATGCACTATCGCGTGGGATTGACGTGGAAGGAATTGACCTGGTGGTGAACTATGATGTTCCACCAGATCCGGAAGATTATGTTCACCGAATTGGCCGTACGGCACGCGCTGCAACTACCGGTACCGCTATCACCTTTGTAAACAACCGCGACCTGCGCCGTTTAAAAACAATTGAGGAATTGATAGAACGCCCCATTAATCAGAAGGAACTCCCTGAAAGCCTTGCAGGCATTGAGCCGATAAAGGAAGACAGGCCCGACAGGCATGGCGATAAAACCAAAGGCGGCCGCCGCAATAACAGGCGTTATGGTAAAAAGAAACCGCCGCGCCCGGCTGGCGGAGAGAGCAAACCGGCTTAACCAATTTAAATCAAGGGTGCGGCGATTCAGCCAGACATAGCCGGATGTTATAAACTCTATTTGCGTGAGGAAATAGAAGAGCTTTTTAAAAATTGTTCTATACCCTCTTTTCGCGCAGCGAAGAGAGGGTGGTCCAGCGTAGCGTAGACCGGGTGAGTAATTTTAAACCATTTTATTTTCAAAAGGTCTATTTGTTTTAAAACGCCAATGCGTTACATTTACACAACCAATAAAAACCAATATAATGACATCAAGACGTTCTTTCCTTAAAAGCAGTGCCATGTTATCGGCTGGCCTGTTAATGGCTCCTGAGTTATTTGCAGCAAAAAAGAAAAACTACATCGGTTTGCAACTTTATACCGTGCGTGATACAATGGCTAAAGACCCGGTTGGCTCCCTTACAAGAGTTGCTAAGGTTGGCTTTAACTCTGTTGAAGGTGCTACCTACACCGGCACGCAAAAATTTTACGGAATGGCGCCTGCTGAATTTAAAAAGGTTTTAAGCGATAACGGCCTTATCATGCCGAGCGGCCACTACATGCTTGGCGAAGGAATGGCTAATGTAAAAGGTACCATCACCACTGATTGGCAACAAGCTGTTGATGACGCTGCTGCCGTTGGTTTAAAATACATGGTTTGCGCATACCTGCTTGATTCTGAACGCGGAACACTTGACCATTATAAAGAGACCGCAGAAAAGCTAAATAAAGCCGGAGAGGTTGCAAAAAAAGCTGGTATACAGCTTTGCTACCACAATCACGATTTTGAATTTGCTTCGCAAGATGGAAAATATCCTTACGACGTGTTGTTAACCGCAACTGATGCCGACCTGGTAAAAATGGAAATGGATATCTACTGGATGTACCGCGCCAAGCAAGACCCGATTGCTTTGTTTAAAAAGCACCCTGGCCGTTTCCCGCTATGGCACGTAAAGGATATGGATAACACCCCTAAACAAATGTTTACCGAGGTTGGTAATGGCGTTATTCCGTTTAAAAAGATATTTGCCCATGCTAAAACTGCAGGCTTAAAGTATTTCTTTAACGAGCAAGACATCTGCCCGGGTGATCCTTTCGTAAGTATCACTAAAAGCTATAATTACATAAAAGCTAACAACTTCCACGTGTAACTATTGATTGACTTATAAATGAGGCCGGCCACTGCAAAGTGTCCGGCTTTTTTGTACATAGCCTACGTGGCAATCTCATCACAAACAGGTTCTTAACGCAATGAGATTGCCGCGCTTCGCTCGTAATGACATATTAAGTAAAAAGGAATAATTATCCCACTATCTTCATATTCTCGGCATCCCAACGGATAACTTTCTTTTGAAAGTAACTATCGTTACAGGCCAGTGCAGGTGCTGCCGCCCTGAAACCGAATACAGCGTCTTCTACAATAGGTTTGCCGGTGCGGATGGCATCAAAGAAATTGGTCATATGGTCGATATTCGCGCTGTAATTTTCGGGTGCGCGATATACGATAGGATCAGTTTTTGGCGCTTCTTGCTGGGCTTTTGTCCAGCGTTGGTTGTAGGCAGCTAATAGTTTCTTTTGCTCAGCTTCCGGATAGGTCTCCAAAGAATCCCAACCGCCAATGCCCGGCGCTTCGGTAATGTGGTTCTTGCGAATGGTAAAGCTTTCGCCCTCACCACCTAAGTCTATTACCCCTTCAGATCCAACGATCTTAGTAGTGCCATAATCCCCCTCGCCGCTTACAAAATTTACGCGTAACGTAACCTGGAAGGCAGGATGTTCTTTTGTTTCGCCATAATGAATCACTGCACTCATTACATCCGGCACGTTGCGGCCGTCTTTCCAGTAATCGAGGTTACCTATTGAGAAGATGGTCTCCGGCCCTTTGGAGCCGGTGATGAAATGAATGCCACTTAACAGGTGAACGAACAGGTCTCCGGCTACGCCAGTACCGTACTCGCGATAATTTCTCCAGCGGAAAAAACGCAGCGGATCAAAATCATGTTTCTCACTTGCCGTAGCTTGGAAACGCGACCAATCTACATTTTGTAAATTAGCATCATTAGGAAGCGTATACTGCCATGCACCCAGCCCGCTGTTACGGTTAAAAGAAGCTTCGATAGAATTAATTTTTCCTATTGCTCCTGCCTCGTACATTTCTTTAGCTTTACGATAAGCTATACTGCTCACACGCTGGCTACCTACCTGGAACACGGCTTTGGTCTCTTTCTGTACACGTATTTCTTCAAGTCCCTGGCTTATTTTGTGCACCATGGGTTTCTCACTATAAACAGCCTTAGCTTTTCGCATGGCATCGATAGCTATCTGGCTATGCCAATTATCGCTGGTAGCGATGATGACGGCATCAATGTCTTTCCTGTCCAGTATTTCCCTGTGGTCCATAGTGGTGAACAGGTTTTGCCCGTAAACTTCTTTAGCTCGGGTAAGGCGGCCTTTATAAAGGTCGCACACACCAACCAGTTCAACACCGGGTACAGCAAGCGCTGCACGCGTGTCATTGAATCCCATAATGCCCATACCAATGGTTGCAATGCGAACCTTATCACTCGGGCTAACGCGCTTTTGATCGCGCAGTATCCTTACCTCGTTCTCTTCTTTAGCGGCAAAACTGTTCAATGAGGCAGATGTCAGTAATACTGAAGTGCCCAGATGTTTCAGAAACTTCCTGCGGTCTGTAGACATGGCTTATTATTATAATTGGTGAAGGGCAGGGGTGGCGCCCAATGGTTTATCAACGGCAATTTAAACAAAAAATCCAATTTGCAATATTCGCCGCTTGTTTAATATTCAAGCACTTACAACTCAAATATTTAAGTTTAAAAAACTTTTTAATATTATTTAAAAAGCCATAACTTGCATATTGTCTGCAAACCAAACGCTATAACCTATATGAAGAAATTTTCCTTACTGGTATTGTCATGCCTGCTGGCGCCTGTTGCCTTTGCGCAAACTACCAGCAGTTTTGCCATTATCCCCGAGCCCGTTAAAACAACGCCGCACGCAGGGCATTTTATCTTACCCAAAGAGATAACCGTACAAGCACCGCTAAATAACAAGATGACGCCCGTGCTTGATCTTATTAAGAATAAATTTTCTACCTCAACCGGTAAAATGGTGCATGTAAAGGCTTCGGCACCCTCCGCCGCGATAAAACTGGTGCTTAATTCAACAGCTGATAATGTTATAGGCAATGAAGGCTATTATTTGTCAGCAAAAACTACCGGCGTTACCATCAGGGCTAATACAGAGGCAGGTTTGTACTACGGCTTACAAACGCTTTTTCAGTTGTTGCCTAAGGAAATTGAAAGCAAGGAGGTAGTAACCAACGTTAAATGGATGGTACCTGCTGTTGACATAACAGATTACCCACGCTTTAACTGGCGCGGCTTAATGCTGGATGTATCCCGCCACTTCTTTACCAAAAAAGAGGTAATGAGTTACATCGATAACATGGCTAAGTATAAGCTTAACCTGTTCCACTGGCATTTGACAGATGACGAAGGATGGCGCGTTGAAATAAAAAGTTATCCTAAATTAACTACCGTTGGTGCTTACAACATTAAACGCGAAGGTGAGTTCGGCAATTTCCAACCGCCCCGCCCAAATGAACCACGTAACTATGGCGGTTTTTACACCCAGGATGATATACGCGAGGTTGTTAAATATGCGCAAGACCGTTTTGTGAACATCTTGCCTGAGGTTGATGTGCCCGGCCACAGCCTGGCGGCCGTTGCATCATATCCCGAGCTTTCGGTTACGCCGGGTGCTGATAAATATACCGTACGCTATGGCGAACGCATTATGGATTGGTCTAAACCGGGCCATCCGGCTTTGGTAGATAACACACTTAACCCTGCCGGTGAATTTACTTACCAGTTTTTAGATAAAGTAATAGGTGAGCTTTCCCAGTTATTCCCTTTCCAATACATCCACATGGGTGGCGATGAGTGCGCCAAGAATTTTTGGGAACAAAGCGACCAGGTGAAAGCCTTGATGGCAAAAGAAAACCTTAAAACCCAGGAAGAGGTTCAAAGCTATTTTGAGAAACGTGTTGAGAAGATCGTTGAATCAAAGGGCAAGAAATTTATTGGCTGGGACGAGATACTTGAAGGCGGCTTAGGGCCAAATGCAGCGGTAATGAGCTGGCGCGGTGTTAAAGGCGGTATTGAAGCTGCGCAAATGGGCCACGAAGTAGTAATGAGCCCTACTACATTTGTATATCTTGATTATATGCAAAGCGACCGAGTAATGGAGCCGCATGTTTACGCTTCGCTTCGTTTAAGCAAAACTTATGAGTTTGACCCGGTACCGGCAGGCGTAAACGCCAAGCTGATAAAAGGAGGCCAGGCTAACTTATGGACAGAGCAGGTTTACAATATCCGCCAGGCCGAGTACATGACATGGCCGCGTGGTTTTGCTTTGGCAGAGTGTGTATGGTCGCCTGCTGCGAAGAAGAATTTTAACACCTTCTTTAGCAAAGTTGAAAAACACTTCGCCCGCTTTGATGAGGCAGAAATAAAATATGCCCCAAGCGCCTATGACCCTGATTTTAAAGTTGGCCGCAACCCGGATAGCACGCTTAATGTAACCCTAACCCCCGAGGTACCCGGACTGGATATTTACTATAGCTTCGACAATTCGTACCCGGATAGGTTTTATCCAAAATATACCGGCATACTAAATGTACCTATTGATGCCACACAGCTTAAGGTGATAACCTACAAAGGCAAACAGCCGGTAGGCCGCATGATAAGCATGCCGATATCTGAACTGCGAAGCAGATTGAAATAAATGATAATATGAAAGAGCCGCTTAAAAGCGGCTCTTTTTATTTTACGTGTAACTTAATTGGATGTTCGTTTCATTCTCGAAAATGGAAAACCCCCGCAACCCTTTTTTGGATTTTGCCTATCAGCTTTGGCGGTAGCCTCGGCGATGGCATCTGTTTTGGCATCATAAACAGACAAACAGAAGCCCCATTTCCACGGCTCGATATTGCTGAACTGCATATAGTCGATACGTGTGTACAAACCGCCTTCGCCAGGGTTTTTATCATCGTTACGTGCAACAATGTACTGGTCCTTCACATTCCACTTTATGATGTGGTATTTACTGCGCGGCTGCTGCACCCACAAAGTATCATTGATAGTATATTTAATGCCATAGTCATCAACAAAAGTTCCTTTAAACAATTCGGGGGCGCTATTTTGCTGCTGGGGATTAAACATCCCAACAAATGATAATAGTATTGAAATATAAAGAGATACCATAAATTAAACTTTTAATAACGTCTTAAACATTGATTGAACAGCGAACTTCGGACAATCCGGTCACAAATGCAACTGACCCTGATGTTTGTATATTAGCACAATGAAGAAACTTATCATTTGCTGCATTCTGCTTCTCTCCGTAATTTTTGTAAAAGCGCAAGACCGCCAGGCTATACTTAAAGTAATGGAAACATCGCGCCTGGCCTGGAACAAAGGCGACCTGGAAACCTTTATGCAATGCTACTGGAAATCAGACTCGGTAATGTTTGTAAGCCCAACCGGGCCAACCTTTGGGTATGCCAATACGCTTAAGAATTACAAGCAAACCTTCGCCAAAACCAAAACAAGCATGGGTAAGCTTACCTACGCCATAAAAAAGGTTGAACTTATCAGTAAAGATAATGCCTTTGTGTACGGCGGCTGGAACTTGAAATACACCAAAAGCTCATCTTTGGGTTACTATACTTTGTGGTTTAAAAAGATCAACGGAGAGTGGAAGATCGTAGTTGATCATTCGAGTTAAATCAATCTCGCTATCGTAAGTAACACAAGACAGCTAACGTAATGTTGATCTTTAAATATGTTAGCTTTGCACACAATTAATCCTGCTTAAATGGTCGATAATACCGAAGAAAAGACAAGCCTCCATCCCCGTAACCCGCACCGCGGAAGGTATGATCTTGTTGCACTTACTAAGGCGCTGCCTAAACTTGCTCCATTTGTGTTTACAAATGAGCATGGCATAAAAACCATTGATTTTACTGACGCTGATGCAGTTAAAGTGCTTAACAAGGCTATTTTAAAACTGCAATATAATATCTCATCCTGGGATATTCCGCAAGGCTTTTTATGCCCGCCTATACCCGGCCGGGCAGATTACATACATTATCTTGCAGACATCTTAGCAAAGGATAACGGCGGCGAGATACCAACCGGCGACAAAGTAAAGGTGCTTGATATTGGTGTTGGTGCAAACTGCATCTATCCATTGATAGGTCACCGCAGCTACGGCTGGCACTTTGTGGGCAGCGAGGTTGATTACATTGCTGCAGGCTCAGCTAAAAAAATAGTTGAGAGTAACCAGCTTACAGATGCTATAGAAATACGCACGCAAAGCTCGTATGAACACATCTTTAAAGGCATCGTTAAACCCGGCGAAAAGTTCGATATCACGATGTGTAACCCGCCTTTTCATGCATCGGCTAAAGAGGTAAATGCTAATTCGCAGCGTAAATGGAAAAACCTTAAACAGGACAAAAACGCCGACCTTAACTTTGGTGGCCGCAACACCGAACTATGGTGCGAGGGCGGCGAACCCCGGTTCCTGAATAAGATGATGAGCGAAAGCAAGCAGTTTGCCCAATCAAGCAAATGGTTCTCATCGCTTATTTCAAAAAAAACCACCCTACCAGGCTGCTACAATTCGCTTGATTATTTGGGCGCTCGGGATGTACACACCATTGATATGGCACAAGGGCAAAAGAGCAGCCGGATACTGGTTTGGCGGTTCTGATATAATTATCTATCCCAAAACGGGTGAGGCTCAATGCCTAACGCACGCAGGTAAACATAACCCTGGCCGCGATGGTGTACCTCGTTATCAATAAAATAAAGGATGGTGCTTATTACCGTATTTTCATACATACCAAAGGCCTTTACAACATCATGGAAATGGGCATCAGGTATTTGAGGCCATAGTTCTTCTATCTGCTCGGTAACATCATCCCACGCTTCTAAAAGTGCTTCTTTGGTAGAAAGCCGGGCGCTGTCATCAAAATGATCAAGCTCCGGGGTAGTTGTCCAGTTGCCGGTTACAAAACCATTCATCCCGGCGCTTGCCAGGCCTATCATTTCCCCGGCTAAATGTTGGTAAGGCCTCATGCCACCTATCGAAAACTCAAACAGTTCTTTCTCTGGGAAGGCTGCCAAAATTTTACGGCTAAGGCCGCGGTGGCTTTGCCAGTGTTTTAATAATTCGTCTTTGTTGATGAGTTGCTGCGTTAATGTTTGTTCGGTTGTCATAGCTGTTTGTTTTTGATTATGACACAAAGTAACCACCGCTTAATGACAACAGTATGTCAGCAGGATTTTGGCTCTTAAACTTTTAGTCACTAAAAATGTGGTCTGCTTATCTTTCGTCGCAATCAGCCACTTACATTGTCGTAATTACACCTCACCACTTCCGGCAATCTATTGCACCTTTGTATTGTATCGTTTAAAATGTTTTGTCCCCGATGATCGAAGTATTTAAAACCAATGTGCAAAAAGCGGCTCAATCGCGTCTAATGATCAAAATGCTTAAGGTGCATTTTCCGGCGAGCCAGATCAATTTTGACCTTGAAGATTCCGACAAGGTTTTACGAATAGAGAGCAAAGAAATTTGTGCACAACGTATCATTGAATTACTTAAATTAAACGGGCATTACTGCGCAATTCTTGATTAACCAATATTAATTATAAAGCCATGATCAAACTTAGTTCATACATCAACTTTAACAACAATGCTACTGAAGCTATGACCTTTTACCACCAGGTATTAGGGGGAGAGCTTAGCCTGATGAAAGTTAAAGATTCGCCCATGAAAGATATGTTCCCCGCCGAGCAGCAAGACATTATTTTACATGCCGACCTTACCGGAGATGACTTTACCATCCAGGGCACCGATATGCCCGACTCTGATGTTCAGGCTTTTGTGGGGGCTGTTTCTATCAGCTTAACGCTGGCTTCTGTAGCAGAAGTGCACGATAAATTTGAGAAATTGCGTGAGGGAGGAAAAGCAAAACATGAAGTAATGAGCTTTTTTGCCGGCACCATGGGCAACGTTACCGATAAGTACGGCGTACGCTGGAACATATTTACTCCGGAGAAATAAATAAAAAATTTATCGCTATGAGCACTAAAGCTATCAAAATTATCTATTGGACCTTGACGATCTTATTTGTTTTGGCTATGCTTGCTGATGCCTTTGGTGGTATCACGCAACAGGAAGCAGGCAAGGTTGTATTGCAACACTTAGGCTACCCGATGTACCTGTTAGTTATTACCGGCGTGTTTAAGCTCTTCGGCGCCATGGCTATCCTGCAAAACAGGTTGATGGCTATCAAAGAATGGGCCTTCGCAGGTTTCTTTATCAACTTTGTTGGTGCCATAGCATCGCGGTATGCCATGTATGATCCCTTTAGTGAGCTAATCCCGCCATTGGTGATGATGGCGATAATGTTTATCTTGTATTACTTTTGGAAGCAATATAACAGAACTAAGATCGCCTAAAACTTATGGATACCTTATTAACTATTGTTGGGATAATTGCCGGTATTATTGCGGTTATTGTACTACTTGCATTAATTGCGCCTAAGGGCTATACCGTTGCACGCAGCATAGTGATCAACAAGCCGCGCCAATTGGTGTATAGCTATGTGAAATTTCTCGGCAACCAGCAATATTACAATAAATGGGTGATGATGGACCCAAATAAGCGTACAAGCACTACCGGAACAGATGGCACCGTGGGCTACAACTCCACATGGGATAGTGACGTAAAGCAGGTAGGCAAAGGGAACCAAACCATTGAAGGTTTAGTGGACGGCGAGCGAATTGATATCGGCATTGTTTTTGAAAGACCGATGCCCGGCGTAGCCGACACTTATATTGCAACGCAATCTGTAACCGAAGACAGCACCGCGGTAAAGTAGTCAATGCAGAGCAAAATGCCTTTCCCAATGAACGCCATGCTACTGATCATCAATATGGATAAGTTATTAGGTAAAGACCTGGACGAAAGCCTTTCCAATCTAAAACGAGAATTAGAAAAGTAAGCCCTCCGCCAATTACAGAAACGCCTCAACCAACTGCTCCCATTCTTCCTGCAAGGATACATCCGGTCGGGTTTGCCCGGCTCTGCTATACCAGTAATCGGCATTCCAGATGTCGCCCTCTTTGCGGTGCAGATAGGCATGCACCCAGGCAGAGTCTTTGTCGCTTAACTGGTCAACCTCTGCATGTGCTTTAGCCCAATCGCCTTTGCCATCGTACCAAAGGCTTTTTAACTGTACCGATAGGCCGGAGGGCGGTTGCGTAAGAGATAGCGATTGTTGAAATTCCGTTAGTGTTTTCATAAGGCCATACTTAACTGACTTGTTACAGCAATTGAAATGCAAAGTTAATTTACAGAAACAAAAAAGCCTTAAATCTTCATGACTTAAGGCTTTTCCTTAGTACCCGACGAGAATACATGTTAGTTAATTCTTAATCTATCATATATTTTGATTGCGCTTTAGTTAGATTTATCTCCTATAAGCCAATCCAACGCTTTTAAAAAATCATTGAAGTTAAAGGTTAATAACCAACCGCTAAATGTTTGAAGTTCTTTATACCAAAATTCAGGATTAGATTTAACTTCTTTAAAGCTGATGTTTCTATTCTGCAACAAAGTCCTCAACTGATCCACTAACAGACGAAATTCGTTCTCTGAAATTACAGGCGACAGTCCGAATAATGAACTCTTAATGCTTTTATCTCTCATATTCACAGCCATAAGCCTTTGCTCTTCTAACTGAGTTTCTAATTCAATCATTTTTCTGACATCAATGGATTTTTGATCTTGGGCTTGAGTAATTTTGCTTACCGCTTTATCAACATTTGTAACTGCCTGCAAAATATTTTCTAACATCAATGCCTGAGGGTCCGGATTACTATCAGCAACATCTTCATTTGCTTGTTTAGTAGATGCAAATATTTCCTTTAAACGCTCTTCAAAGTCAGGCCAAAACGTTTCAAACATTTTAGTCAAAATACCAGCGTCTCTTGGTTCATCAGACAGCTGATTAAGGTCTTTAATCAATTTTAGTAGATCTTCTTTAATAAGCCTTGTATGGTTGAAATGATAAAGTGGATTGCCAATAAGTTCCGATGGCTCAATATCGATCAACAATGTAAAGAGCCTGCTCTTATCTATTCCCTTAAATAATGCACCAGATTCAAATAGTATCCACGGTTTATCTTTATTTTCTTTTGTCAAACATATAATGCCGGTAGTACTTTCTGAAATTCCCTTGTTAATAGCATTGAACCATTGCTCACCTCTATGAATGTCCTCAGGCGAGAACCAAGGCTTGATCGATTGCATAATATATGGCAACCATTCTTTCAAATAATGCGCAACAAGTTTGCTACGTTGCTGTGACCAACTTAAAAATACTTTCATATAAGGTTATGAGGGTTTAATAACGCCAATTTAGAAATTATCAGTAGTATAAAGCCTTAAATCTTCACGACTTAAGGCTTTTACTTTTTCCTTTGTACCCCCGACGAGAATCGAACTCATATCTAAAGTTTAGGAAACTTCTATTCTATCCGTTGAACTACAGGGGCAGTTTTTGAGTATGCAAATTTGCACATTTTAACTGACCCTGCCAATACCCGAAGGGCTTATATTTATTTGCTTTTTGCGTTCTGGCTATCACTTATGGCGCTCGCTGTTCCAATTACTGCAGCAGCACCAACAACAGCCATTGTTTTTCCATAACCCGTAGCTTTTGAATTGATGAAATAATCGCCTCGCTGGTTGCTAAACTCTTTAAGATGCTTTGGATCACTATTGGTTTTTAGGGTGCGGGATATAAAGAATTTGTCTTCATAAACCACGGGTATATTCTTCCCATCAGCAACCGTGTAAGTGGTTAAATAGCTTCTAAAAGTGAGTGGCGAATTATCCGGTGTAAATAATGCAGTATTCACTTTAGTAAGAGCAACCGTATCCTGCAATCTCTCTATCATCCTTATTTTGTGGAAGGCTGTATCCGGCACTTCAATAAACCCACGTGTTAGCCTCACTGTAGTGTTGCTGCTTTGCGTATGCGGTGGTAAAAAGGTTGTTGTTTTAGGCAAGTTAGCCACTGCATTTACGCTGCCATCCGTGTAAGTAGGATTAAGTGTACTTCCTTTGTTGTTTCTGAGGTAGCTGTAAGATTCAGCGGAAATATTGCCTTTCAGGCTTATAGATTCGGGCACGTAGCTAACGGCTTTATCTCCAATAACCAATGCCGACTGTTGCCAGTCAATATACAACGGCTGATTTAATTTGTTATAAACATTTACAGTAACCGGTGCATCGGGCCCGTAAAAGGAATAAGAAATACGTACTGAGTCGTTTTCAAATTCGTAATTGCCGGTTTCCTTGTTAGGCTCTTTACCGGTTGTACTACTGATAACGTTGACCTGATACTTACTGCAAGATGTTAAAATTGCACAGCAAGCCAAAGTGATGATAAGTGGGAGTCTCATGATAGTTTGGTTGTTATTATACAAACTAAGACTTAAAATTTTACCACAGGTTTAACCCATGGTAAAATTAATATTTTTATCTTACTACCGATCCATTATCCATCGTATCAACCTGAGCAACAAAGCTTAACTTGCCCTCAGCGTTCTCCGCCATCAATATCATACCTTGCGACATAATACCCTTTATTTCGCGTGGTTCAAGGTTTACAAGTATACTCACCTGTTTCCCTATAATGGCTTCAGGCTCATAATACTCCGCAATACCGGATACTACCGTACGTTGATCGATACCCGTATCTATGGTTAGTTTAAGTAGTTTCTTGGTTTTGGCAACTTTCTCGGCAGTTAAAATGGTTCCGGTACGGATGTCCATCTTTACAAAGTCATCAAAAGATACATTTGCCTTAGCGGGCGTAACTGCAACCTGTTTAGGGGCGGCAACGGCTGCTGCCTTTTTATCTGCAAGTTTTTGAATTTGCTTTTCAATGGCTTCGTCCTCCACTTTCTCAAATAAAAGTGCGGCCGGGTTAAGCTGGTGCCCGCTGGCAAACTCTACTTCCTGATCGAGCGCAAATGATTCAACATTAAGCATACCGAAGATCTTTTCTGCTGTACGAGGCAAAAATGGCTGCAGGCAGGTTGCAATATGGCCTATAATAGCCAAACTGTTATACAGGGCGTTCTTAGCAGCGTCTGCATCGTTCTTAATTGCTTTCCAAGGCTCCTGCTCTGTTAGGTAACGGTTACCTAAACGCGCCATGTCCATTACGTTCTGCATAGCCTGGCGGAAACGATAGCTCTCCAGGTTCTTGCCCAGTTCATCGTAGTAGCCGCCTAATTCCGCGTTTATTTTTGCATCCGTAAGCTTAATATTAGCATTTACCTTACCATCATAATACTTATGCATTAGTATCATTACCCGGTTTACATAGTTGCCTAAGATGGCAACCAGCTCATTATTTACACGTGCCTGGTAATCTTTCCAGGTAAACTCACTGTCGCTGGTTTCCGGCAGTATCGATGTTAATACATAGCGCAGTTCATCCTGCTTACCGGGAAATTCTTCCAAATACTCATGCAGCCAAACAGCATGGTTGCGAGAGGTAGATAGCTTATCCCCCTCAAGGTTAAGAAACTCGTTAGCCGGCACATTCTGAGGCAGTACGTACTCGCCATGGGCCTTTAGTATAGCCGGGAATATGATGCAGTGGAAAACGATGTTATCCTTACCAATAAAATGTAGCAGACAAGTTTCATCAGCCTCGTTGGCCTGCTTCTTCCAGTATAGCTGCCAGTTTTTATTATTATCAATAGCCCATTGTTTGGTGGCCGAGATATAGCCTATTGGGGCATCCATCCAAACATATAGCTTTTTGCCTTTAGCTTCTTCAAGTGGCACATCAATACCCCAGTCGAGGTCGCGGGTCATGGAGCGTGGCTGCAGGCCCGATTTTAACCACGACCGGCACTGACCAAATACATTTACTTTCCACTCGCCTTCTTTCTCATCTATCCATTTCTCTAACCAGGGCTGGTATTTATCTAATGGTAAATACCAATGCTTGGTTGGTTTCAAAACCGGCGCTTTGCCGCTTAATGTTGATATAGGATTGATCAAATCAGTAGGGTTCAGTGAAGTACCACAGTTCTCGCACTGATCGCCATAAGCCCGGTCGTTACTGCAAACCGGGCAGGTACCCGTGATATAACGATCTGCCAGGAACTGGTTGAAATCCTCGTCATAATACTGCTCAGAGAACTTCTCTATAAACTCCCCCTTTTCATAAAGGTTCAGGAAAAACTCCTGCGACAAGTCATGATGTATAGCAGATGATGTGCGGTGATAAATATCAAACGACATCCCAAAATCTTCAAAGCTCTGTTTTATTTGCTGGTGATACTTATCAATGATGGCCTGCGGGGTGGTACCCTCCTTTTTTGCTTTGATAGTGATAGCCGCACCATGCTCATCAGAGCCGCAAATGTAAACCACATCCTTTTTCAGCAGGCGTAGGTAACGCACAAAAATATCGGCAGGCAGGTAAGCACCCGCAAGATGACCAATGTGCAATGGCCCGTTAGCGTAAGGTAGCGCAGATGTAACGGTGAAGCGTTTATATTTATCAAGTTGCGACATTCAAAAGGGATGTTTTATTAATTTGCAAAGATAGTTTTTTAGTCGGTAAGTCGGGAAAGACCGAAAGCCCGTATCATTTGCCGACACATCACATATTTTAAAATTTTATATCTTCCGGACTTATGCGGACCTACGGACTTCCATCAATTATTCCACCATATCTAAAAAAAGGCGATAAAGTTGCCATTACCTGCCCTGCTAAAAAACTACCGGTACCTATTACCGATGCCGTAAACCTGCTTACAGGCTGGGGACTTGAGGTAATTTTAGGTGAAACCGTTTCTGCCGGTTATAATCAATTTGCCGGCGACGACGATTTCCGCGCGGCAGATATGCAACGCTTCATAGATGACGATAGTATCAAGGCCATCTTTTGCGCTCGCGGGGGCTATGGAACAATCCGAATGATCGACAAGGTGAACTTTGATGGCCTTAAGCAAAACCCAAAATGGTTCATCGGCTTTAGCGACATCACGCTGCTGCATTCCCACCTCATTAAAAATTATGGATTAGCGTGCATCCATGGCCAAATGCCGCTTAACATACCTGACGCTACCAAACACTCTTTAGAAACGCTTAGGATGGCTTTATTTGGCCAGGAGTTAACTTATTCGATAAAGCCAAATCCGCTGAACCGGATGGGCGAAGCTTCGGGAATTCTAATTGGGGGAAACCTGTCTTTGCTAATAGCCGCGTCCGGCTCGGTAAGTGATGTTGATTACGATGGCAAAGTGCTTTTCCTGGAAGATGTTGGCGAATATCTTTATTCAATTGACCGTATGCTTCGCTGCCTTAAACGCGCCGGAAAACTAAATGGCTTAAAAGCGCTTATTATTGCTGGCTTTACTGATCTAAAGGATAATGATATTCCGTTTGGGCAAACACTGCCAGAGATAGTAATGGATGTTGTAAAAGAGTACAATTATCCGGTTTGCTTTGATTTCCCGGCGGGGCACGTAAGCGACAACTGCAGCCTTATTTTAGGGAAAGAGATAAGCGTATCGGTAACCGCAAATGAAGTAACAATAAAACAATAAACTAATATCACTATGGCGTATTTAAGCAATTTAAGCCGTTACAAGGATCTCGGCCTGTTAATTACACGTGTTGGCCTTGGCGCAATGTTTATTTATCATGGTTATCCCAAATTACTGGGAGGCACACACGCCTGGCAGGAGTTAGGTTCATCAACCAAATATGTAGGCATTACCTTCGCACCTGTATTCTGGGGTTTTATGGCAGCAATTGTAGAAACACTTGGCGGTTTCCTGCTAATTGTAGGTTTAGCATTCAGGCCGGTGTGTATATTGCTTCTCATTAACATGATAGTAGCAGCCGCCAGCCATATAGGCGGTGGCGACGGTTTACAAGGCGCTGCTCATGCTATTGAGGCTGCGTTTATGTTTGCGGGATTAGTGTTTACAGGACCGGGTAGGTATAGTGTTGATAAGAAATAAAACTAAGCCATATATTTATCATCCTTACAAATGATAAATATATGGCCTTTTGAAATCAATAATTCCATATAAAGCGTTGGCGCTTGGTAGGGTCGGGCGAAAAGTCTGCTTGAAATTTAACTTTGAACACGCTGGCCATAGTCTCACCCTTATAAGTAGCAGGCAACCACTCGATATCAAACAGTTTCTCGCTTACAACAATTTTGGTATTGAATTTAAACCCATCGATACTGTAAAATGCCGAATATCTCGCTTTTCCTTTAGCATCTATGTTAGCAATCAGATCAACATCTAAAGTACCAGAAGCTGATTTATTCTCCTTCAGAGTCTTCCTTTGAAACTCAGTACCCAACAGTGATATATACTGTTCTATAGAACAAACAGGTACCGGGATACTGGCCCCCTTTTTAGCCTCTTCGTTATTTGTTAAAATTTCGTATGTAGCGCGGCCTATGGCGGCGGTATCGGCAGATATTAATTTTTTGAGTGTATAATTGTATCTAACAAATATTGACCCATCCGGGTTAAAAGCATACCAGTTTCCAACACGCTGGTTGTCTTTATAAGCTCCGCGCAGAGTCATTTTACCATCCGGTGTATATAATTCATAACCACCATCTAAAACTTTAGCATCGTTGATGTTATAATTGAGCTTAGACTGGTCTGAAAGGTAAGTGGTTTTTTGAGTTGCGCCTGCGGTAAATGTTAAGGCAGTAGTGACGATTAAGGTTTTAAATAAAGCATTCATAATAAAGCGTTTAGAATAGCAATTTACTAATTAATTTTTATCGGAAGTTATTTAAAAATTAATTTTTCCAATTAGTTTATCTGGAAGAAAATAATACCTGAAAAAAAAGGCCAGTCGATAACTTCGACCAGCCTTTTAAAATACAGAGAAAACCTGTTATTTAAGTTTGATATTTTCGTTAACTACACGGAAACACCGCCACCTGTATATTGATAATTCAATTTAAATGTTTTAGTGGTTGGGTCATAAGTGTTAGTTTTTCCTGCAACCGGGATAAGTGGCTGAGAAGCACTCACCTGGCCAACTATAGTAACGGTATTGTCAGCCTCGTTAACAACAAGGTTCATAGAGCCGCCAATATCACCGATCTCAGTTGAAACAGTATTTGCGTTTACAGTTCTAAGCGTTTTGTCTCTGTCGATGTTTCTCGGACCTAAAGTTGGGTGATTGAACACGCCTGTAGAGCGATAAACGCCATCGTACTTGTTCCTGGCAGCAACACTCAAAAGAATAGTGTTGTAATTACCACTTATAGTACCTGAAGAAACCGAAGTAATTTTTAATGGTAAAACATACTGCTTGTTAAGGTCAAATTTATCAGTAGCATATGTAATTGTAAACGAAGCTCTCGATTGTCCCTTTTTGATAACTACAGAGGTAGCGTTAACCTTGTAATTTGCAGCAGGCATCTGAGTATAGCTCGTTCCATTCTCGTCGTTGTAGGCTTTAACGGCAACACCATCAGTTAGCGGCGCAACGTTAACAGTAATATCCTGAGGGGCGCCAACTTTAGGCCCTGAATAGGATACCTCAATCGTTTGATCTACTGCCGATTTAATATCGAACCCAAATGTGTATTTCGGATACACAGCAGTTGGGTCGTCATTTTGTGCAGGGTTAGCAAACTCAATTACGTTATCTGACTTACTTGGATCAAGAACTAAACTATCATCCTTCAAACAAGATGTAAAAAAGCTCAAGGCTGTAAAAAGCGTTAGGGCTCTAAATATATTTTTTTTCATGTTTTCTGCTTATTTTAATTTAAATCCCAAAATACCTTAGCCGTGTAAATATTAATGTTCTGAGGAACATTAGATGGGTTAAGGTTGTATTCTGATTGCGGATAAGGCACTCTCGTTATTAATTTATCTGGGCTTGTAGCACGAGATTGTATTGATGCGAACGAGGTGATAGGGTTGCTGGTACTGGTTGTACTGACCGGGTAGGTTGTTCTTCTAAATTCAGCAAAAGCCTCATCATGAGAAATTTCATTCAAAGCAATGTATTTTTGTGTAATAATTGCCTCAAGACGCTGCGCCGCAGTGGTTGCTAAATCAAAATTTACTAAGTAAGACGAAGGATTAGCTGTTTTATAATCTGCAAGAGCCGTTGTTAGGGCAGTAGTTTTACTTCCATCAACCACATTAGTTTGATTCTTATACAAATAACGGAAAGATGCAGTTATACCTGCTTCAAAATCTGTTTTTGCAGCAGAAATACCACCACCAATTAACCCTCTTGCTTCAGCTTCAGCCTTGATGAATCGAGCTTCCGCTAAAAGCATAATAACCTGCCCTTGTGAAGGGCCTTTAACAGCGCCTAAACCAGGTGTGTTAAAGTCGGCTCCGGTGTAAAACGCCGTTGAACCGGCTGGTGGGATAACCGTACTTGCAAGGTTTTCCTGGCCTAACTGATTGGTTTGGGTATTAGGGTATGACCTGTAGATTACACCTCCACGACCTTCATCTGTTAATTTACCACCATTATAAAAGGCAAACACGTATTTGGTTGGCAGAACTGACGTTACACGACGGTTACCATTTTCATCAGCAGCCAATGAGTTATAGATTGGCGCTAATCTGCCGCCTTGTTTGGCATAACCTGGATTAACCAAAGCATCATCTGTGATGATACCGATTGTTGAGTTCCAAGATGCAAGTTCAGTTGTAGCAAAACTTGCTGTTTCTGGTACCGCTGCCATTTTTACTAATAAACGCAGTTTCAAAGTATTGGCGAAACGCTTCCAATCATCCATGTGGTCACTGCCACCAAACATAGGGTCAGCAGGAGCCAGAACTTTTGTTGGAGCACTTGAAGACGGTTGTGCCTGGCCAGCAGTGATTGCAGCTATAGATGCATCAAGTTCCTTAACAAGAGCGGTATAAACATCAGCTGCCTTATCATATTTTGGAGTTAAATTACCAACGCCTTTAAGTGCATCTGTATAGGGTACATCATTATAATTATCTACCAATTTAGAAAACACAAAGCTTTTCATGATACGTGCTATTGAATTGAAATACACGTTTGAAGCGCCTGACGTATTATCAATAATATATTGATAATCCTGAGCATTGTCATACGACTGCTGAAAGGGGCCTGCGAAATCACTGGTGCCATAATTTGTTGTTACAGTAGCACCGTAACCGCCAAAACCGTAAACGTTAGCAAAAAAGCCTCCCGGGTAACCAAAAGATTGGCTGTAATTGTTATTTACTGATGCAGTACCAACAATACCTGCGGGTAGCGTTACAGCAGGTGTACTGCTTGTAGGATTGTTAGGGTTATCATTGATATCCAGAGCCTTCTTACAAGACGTAACGCCTACAGCAAGAGCTCCTACAATGAAATATGAGAATATCTTTTTCATGTCTGTTTTATTATAAGGTAATTGAAATAGTTGCACCATATAGTCTTGACGGTGGAGTTTGGCCTAATGACGTTAAACCAATCGCATTACTGTCTGAACCTGCTGCACTATATTCAGGGTCTGTATAAATATTTGTTTTAGGAGTCCATAAGAATAAGTTTCTTCCTTGCACACTAACACGTGCAGCTTTGATGAACTTAGCGCCGGCTAAAATTGACCTTGGAAGATCATAACCCAATGATAACTCTCTAAGTTTCCAAAACGCTGCAGAGTATGCGTAGTTTTTACCAACGTTGGTGTTGGTTGGGCCTTCTGTCCAGAAAGCTGTACCACCACTTGCTGTAGTAATGTTTGTATTAGCTACATATTGGCCTGTAGCTGGATCAAGATAAGATGAGTTAGGAACTACAAAACGGTCACGGTTAAAATATGTTGTTCTTATACCAGCACCAGAAAAATCATAAGTACCACCACCTTGGTTATACATCATGAAACCACCTCGGTATTCAAACAATGCTGCTAAACGTATACCCTTAAAAGTTACTGCTGCATCTAAACCCAAACGATGTTTTGGCTCAGTGTTACCAATATCAACTAAAGTGGTACCAGCAGTTGGGTAGCCAGTAACTGGGTCTACAATTATTCTGCCTTGTGGATCTCTAATATAGTCGGTACCGCGAAGCAATGGGAATGATTTACCTTCAACTGCGTACACACCTGCGTAAGTATAGCTACCAATGTTAAGTTGCTTAAGGTCGTTGCTGATCGATACAACTTTATTGGTGTTAAATGTGTAGTTACCACCAACGGTCACTTCAAGATCTTTTGTTCTAACCGGGGTTAAACGTAATGATGATTCCAAACCTTCGTTAGTAACCTTACCTGTGTTAGTTAAGAAGCTGCTGAAACCAGTTGTAGTTGATACACCAACAGGTACAGTCTGATCTGTAGTTGCTGATTTGTAGTAAGTAGCGCTTACTGAAATCCTTGATTTGAACATATCTAAGTCAAAACCGGTCTCAATAGATTTAGTGATCTCCGGATTGATACTTTGTGATACAATTCTATCTCCTTGCGTTAAAGCAGGGTTACCGTTGTATGGGTAGCCGTAACCTTGAGAGAATGTTGGTAGTAAAGAGTACGCACCAAAGTTAGTAGAGTTACCTAAGTTAACTTGGCCTACTTTTGACACGCCTAAACGCAACTTCAAGCTTTCAATTACATTTGATGATTTTATCCAAGAGAAGGCATCAGACGCAATGAACGATAAGTCAGCCGCTGGATAAAAGAATGAACGGTTACCGGGAGCAAGAACTGACCTCCAGTCATTACGGCCTGATACGTGTAAATACAAGTAATCTCTGAATCCTAAACGAGCATCAGCGTACACACCAATTTGGCGGGCATGAAAATTTGCTTCGCTTGCAGAAGGCACGTTAAGGTTGTTGCTTAAGTTAAACAAGTCCGGAACCACTAAACCGCTGATGCTTGCTGATAAACCTTTATACTGGTTTTCTCTTAAGCTTGAACCAACAATCACGTTTAAGTTAAAGTCCGTGCTAACTTGTTTGATGTATTGAATTTGAACCTCTGGATTTATCTGAGTATTATAATTTGCCAGATCACCTACACCGCCTAATATGTTAGCGAAGTTTGGTGTGATACCTAACCTGTAATCGCTGTAAGTAAACTTATTGGTGTATGATTTTTGAGATTGATTAGCTGTTGAAATACCAACACGTGCCAAAATTGACAACTCTTTAAGTGGGAAGTACTTCAATTGAATATTACCTGTCAAATAATCATTACGGGTTAAAGCGCGATTGTTATCTAATGCAAAGTAGGGGTTTTGATAATACTCGTTGTAGTAACCATTAGGATTGGCAAATTTGTTGTTTCTCCAATCTTTATAATCAGTCAAAGGTATTTGACCTGGTGTGTTAAGAACGTTATCAAAAACAGCTGAAATAGCCGAGCTTGTATTGTAACGGTTCTGAACGTAGCTAACGTTGTAGTCAGCAGTTAGGTTTTTTAACAGGTTTCTTTGACCGTTAAGTCTGATGGTTGCTCTATTGTATTTATCGCCTGGAATGGTAGCTCTTTGATTGAAGTACTGTCCAGAAAGATAAAACGTGCTTTTGTCATCACCAGATTGAATACTAAAATCTGATTGATTTGTTAAACCATTGTTCCAAAAGTTATCTTTCCCTTTGTCATAATTGTAACTGTAAGGCACAGTTTGGATTGATCCGTCTGCTAAAGGTTTGCCAATTATACGTGGCTGTCCGTCGAATGCAGGGCCATATTGCTGGTTTTCATACGGGGTATATGATGGCACATCATCGTTGCCTGTACCAGAACCAAATCTGTGTTGCAATTTTGGAAGAAAGTTTACCTCTTCAATGCTGGTGGTATTTGAGAAAGTTACTGATGTGGCTCCGCGTTTACCTCTTTTAGTGGTAATAATTAATGCACCGTTTGATGCATCAGAACCATATAGAGCAGCAGCGCCAGCGCCGTTAAGAACGGTGATGTTCTCAATATCCTCAGGGTTTAAGTTACCCAAGATACTTGTTGGCACTATAACGTTATCTACAACAACCAAAGCCTGGTTGTTACCTAATAACGAACGGTTACCACGCAAAACCAAACGGATGTTAGGGTTAACACCGCTTGATACGGCGTTTACCTGTAAACCTGCAACCTTACCTGTTAAGGCACTTGCAACGTTAAATGCTTTACCCTGAGTTAGCTGCTCTGAACGGATACTGGTTGATTGGTTACCTTGCTGGCGGTTTTTAATTGCAACACCACCTGCAGTTACCACAACTTCGTTTAGCTGACGTGTATCAGCAGATAAGGTAACGTCCACCACATTACCCGATCCAATGTTTACCGTAGTGCTTGTGTAACCTAAGAAGGTAACGTCAAGAGACTTTGCGGAAGCTGGAACGTTTAAGGTGTATTTACCTTGCGCACTTGTTTGAGTGCCAATGGTTGTTCCGGTAACCTTTACCGAAACGCCGGGGATGGGCAACCCGTCTTCACGGGCAATAACTGTACCGGTAATCGTACGATTTTGTGCATAAACCTGCGTTACAAACAACGACAGGAAACACAAACTTACTAGTAGAAGTTTTTTCATGTTGTTAATAATAAGATCAGTTAATAGTTAATTACTGCTAAAAGTAGTAGTTTATTAACAACAAAACAAAAAAAAGAGCAATTTTTATAATTAATATAAATCAGACAGAAAATTTTATCGCATTAGAATTGAATTAGATTTGATTTTTTTTAATCCATATTAAATAAAACAGCCCTGATCCTATATGAGAATCAGGGCTTTGTAAAAGATAATTATCTTGTTAAATACGTTCAACGGCTTTGAAAAAACATATAGAGATCAGCTTAATTTATTAAAGAAAATGAGGCGATCAGCGTATTAAAATTATAAGGTTTTTTGCTGAGTCATCGCCGATTTAAATCGCAACAATAACGCAGACTTTATTTTAGACATACGCGCCGACTTATATCAAAAGATTGTGAGCCGGATCCTCGTTCAAAAGGAATAGCCAGTTTTGATCAGTATAAGTTATATGAGATTTTGAGAATCGCTAACAAAGACAAACGGAATGAGACTTCTTTCAGAATGAGTTACAATAACAGAAATAACGGTTTTGGCGAGCCAGTTAACCTGTTAAGATGGATGCGATTAAGAAAATCGGTTTTATGAGCGTGAAGATTAAAAAAATAGATCTTATATAGTCTTCAAAATCATTAGCGATTTTTGAAGTAAAAAAAAGCCCTCTTGTCTGAGGGCTTTTTTTTTAATTAAAAGGAGCAGGAGTGTTACCTGGCGCTTTTGTAGGTAAAAGTTTCGTCAAAGAACGTCCGATCAGTTCCTTGAACCATTACATACTTCACTTTTATAACACTACCGGAAGTACCAGGTGTACCAGAAACAGCATTAATACCTGTAATATCTAATCTGGCAGAACGATTATTGCCAGATGGTTGTCCATACTTATTAACCACAGCTGTAAGCTTGTTGTTAGAATCAAATGTAAATACTGGCGCAAATTGTCCATAAGAACTTAATGTTCCGCCATTTAAAATAGCATGTGCAAAACCACCTAAACCTTCATCGAAGTAAGCACTCGTGTTAGCTCCGGTTGTTACAAGATCAACCGTACGAGGATAATTTGATGTTAGGGCTGGATTAACCACATCGTTCATTGTGCCTGTTACGGTATAAACGCCATCATATTTATTTTTTACTCCAACACTGTAAATTAAAGTATTGTAATTGCTGATTTTTTTACCGCTTGCATCTGTGATCTTCAGTGGTAATGCGAAACTACCGGAAGGATCAATTTTATCGGTATAAATAGTAATATTCAAAATGCCCAAACGCTGGTTAGCAGGCACAGTTACTTTGGCCGGAAGCGCATAGTCGGCTGAAGGCAATACTAAGTAGTTGGTACTATTTGCCGAGTTATATGCATCTAATGTAGCTTGATCCACACTAACGGTAACATCTAATGCGCTGGTTAACGGAGCAGGAGAAGCAACGTTAACAGCAACCTGCAGTGTAGATGGTGTGCTTGATATATCAAACGCAGCAGACTGAAATTGGCCGCTATTAGCTTCTAAAGGAAACTCAACGAGAGGTTCGTTTTTACTGAAGTCTATATAGCCGCTATCTTTTAAGCATGAGCTAAGGCTAAGCATAGCCGTCACTCCCAGCATGATATATGACGTTATTTTATAATTTCTTTTCATATCAATATGTTTTAAATAGAATTACTTGGCCCAGAATATTTTTGAAGAAAAGATATTGATCGTTCCTTGGGTTGCTACGTTATTAGCATTATTAGAATATTCAGATGCCGGATAGTAAACACGGTTTGGAATAGTGGTTCCGGCAGCTTTTAAATCAACAGAACGCGGTACGCCTGTAGGGTAACCAGTCCTCTTAAATTCAAAAAAAGCCTCGCTTCTTTCATAACCTGTTACAGCGATGTATTTTTGGGTTATAATTGCGTTAACCTGGGTTTCAAGACTGCCTCCAGCAGGGTAAGCAACGCTTTGTTGAGCATAATAATTAGCAGCAGCTGTTGATGCATTAGCAACATTTAAGTTATTAAATGATGCAGTAATTGCTCTGTTGTAAAGTGATGCAGCGTTTCCCGAAATATATCCTCTTGCAACAGCTTCGGCTTGTAAAAATAATGATTGTGCTGAAGAAAATACAACTGCATCCATCGTAGGCGATTTTAACAAACCTGTGCCTATACCGCTAGTATTAGGGTTAGGAGACGCTGTTGAAGACCCGAATACGATGCCTGTGTAGGTGCTACCAGAAGCATCGGCTGTTACAGGTGCATAAACCTTTGTCAAACGAGGATCGTTCAGTGATTTTAATAAATTAACTTCAAAAGCATTAGCTCTCCAATAGTCGTTAGATCCACCGATCGGATTACCGTTTTGGTCAAACCCGTAAACTCTCCAGAAAGGGCTCTCCTGGCCACCAAAAGCATCGCTGTTAGTATAACCCGGGTTTAAAGTTGCCTGGAAGGTATCGTCGATATATCCCTCGCTTGCGGTAGTAGCCAATGTTGATTTTGCAGCACCGCCACCCAAATTACTTAAGCGGATAGCTAAACGTAATTTTAAAGTGTTAGCAAACTTCTTCCATTTAGTCATATCGCCTTTAAACATGATATCAGAACTACCTGGATCAACCGCTGAACTACTTGAGTTTATTAGTTTAATTGCATCATCTAATTTAGATGCCAGGTCGTTGTAGATATCCGAACCGTTGTCATACTTTGGGAAAAGCACACTTGGGGCCTGAAACGCATCTGTGTAAGGCACGTTGTTATAGCTATCTACCAACTGTTGAAAATCATAAACTTTCATGATCATCCCGATAGCCTGAAATTTAGCGAATGAAGCATCAGCTAAACCAAACTTAACCAAGTTATTGAAGTTGGTAGCATTTTGGTATAACGGCGTCCAGGTCTGATAAAAAGTATTATCAAAATTGTACTGCTGTAGTTGTACACTTGGTACATAGTTACCGCTTGGCGCCCACTGGCCTGCCCATGTAGCATAGGCATTATATTGGGAGCTCGTATTTGAGATATCAGCCGAAACTTTTAGGGCACCAGCCAACGTAAATTGGGGCGTAGTCGACGAAGGTGCATTTGGGTTTGTTTCCAAACTCAAAAAGTCCTTTTTACACGCGGTTAACCCGAGTGTTAAAAGTGCTATAGTGATTATATTCTTTTTCATATTTGTGTATCAATTAAAATGTTACTCTTAGGTCTGCGCCGTAAATACGTGTAGCCGGAGTTTGAGCTGCGCTGGTAGTTCCAGCACCATTACCGATAGTATCTGAGAACTCAGGATCTGTCCAAGGATTGTTTTTAGGTTTCCATAGCGCAAGGTTACGACCTGTTAACGCAAAGTTTAGCCCTTTGATGAAACCAGTATGTCTGATATATTGGGTAAGATCGAAAGCTAAAGAAACCTCACGTAATTTCCAGAAGGCAGCGCTTGAAACAAGCGGAGAGTTAGCCGTGTTATATGGCGAACTTTGCCAGAAACCATAGTTACCATCTTGTATCGATACTGATGTGTTTGGTGTGTAAACCGGGTTAGCAGCAGTACCTGTGTTAATAACAGAGTTAGGGAAAATGAAACGTGAACGGCCTGCTGAAGCAGATACATATGATGAACCACCGAAGTTCATGGTGCTACCAACCTGGTTGTAAATAACGTAACCACTTCTGTATTCAGAAACCGCGGTTAAAGTTGCGATCTTATAGGTCCATGAAGAAGTTAAGCCTAAGATATATTTAGGGGTTGTTCTGCCAAAGTCTTTCGGGGTACTGTTTGTAGAAGGCAGACCAGTGTTAGCGTCTACGATAACACGGCCTTGTGGATCGCGGTTAAGATCGGTACCTCTTAATAAAGGGAAAGGTTGGCCAACTTTTGCAGAAACCGCTGCGGTACCAAAGGTCAAAATATCAAAAGTGTTTACACCTGGTATAAGAGATATAACTTTAGAATCGTTGATTGAGAAGTTACCTTTTACTCTCCAACCAAAAATGTTGGCACTTTTTGTCATCAGGTCGGCAGTAGCCTCAAATTCGTAACCAGATGACTGAACTTCACCAACGTTAAGCAATGAAGCGTTATAACCAGTTGCTGACGATGTTTGAACAGTAAGCGTTTGGTTTTTACTGTTTTGTTTGTAGTAAGTGGCAGATAAGCTTAAACGATTGTTGAATAAAGCTGCTTCTAAACCTGTTTCAATTTCATTTACTTGCTCAGGCTTTAGATCTTGGCTGTAGTAAGTTGTACCTGCACTTAAACCACCCAAAGCACCGTAAGGGAAACCTGAGGTAACGCCGTAGATGTTATTGATCTGATAAGGGCCAATAGATATATTACCTACACGGCTTACAGAACCGTATATCTTCAGGTAATTTAATACTCTGTTATCTTTCATAAACGACAAAGCATCTGTTGGCACAAATGACAATTTAGCTGAAGGGTAGTAGAATGATCGGTTTTTAGCTGAAAGCCTTGAGTCACGGTCATTTCTTAATGTTCCTTCAAAAAACGCATAGTTTTTGTAACCAATGTTTAAATCTGCGAAGAATGCAATCTGACGGATCTTAGCTTCTGATTCATTCGCAGCTGGTATACCACCTATATAGGCAACGTTGTATACATTTGGTACCAACAAACTGTTACTTGAAGTGGCCATTGCCTTATAGCGTTGTTGCCAAACAGTATTTCCTAATAATAAGCTGGTTTTAAAGTCATTAAAGAAAGTGTGATGCAAATTTACTGTCGCATCTCCTTGTAACCTTGCGTAACCACTTGGGTAACCGTTTAACGTTCCGTCACCAAACTGGTAAACGTCTGCTACCCGACCCGGAGCTAATAAAGTGTTTTTAAAAGTTGATTGTACACTACTTGCGCCGTAAGGGTCGCTTACTCCATAAGGGGTAAATCTTACTTCGCTTTGAGTGAAACGTTGTTGGTTAACACCAAAGTTATAAGAAACGTGATAAGCTAAATCCATCCATTTAGTTGGGTTTAAGCTTAACTTAAGATTTGATAAAAATACGTCTCTTGATGTATTGATCCTTGAGTTATCAACTATCCAATAAGGGTTGATAGCATAAGCGTCATAAAAATCACTTGGGTTTGAGAAAGTGCCGGTGTTAGCGTTTCTAAATTGTTTGATATCCAAAAATGCAGGCCATTGCATTAAGTTGGTATACAGCAAAGAACCGTTGTAACCAGTTCCGTAAGTGCTCACATCCGTTTTTGTATAGCTTACAGAATAATCAGCTTTGAAAATTCCTAAAGTTCTTGCTCCACGTGCACTTACGCTGGTACGTAGATTTTTATCATTAGGAACAACACCTTTAGAATACACGTTTTGTGCAGAGAGATAAAACGAGTTGGCAGCATCACCTTGTTGTACTGAAACCTCGTTTTGCTCAACGATACCTGTATTAAAGAACGATTCGATTGGATTTTTTGGAAGCGCTTTGTAAGGAACAACCAAAGTTGGGCCCGTAGCGCTACCTGCTGGATAACCTACTTGAACTTTAGTATTACCAGTTGGATCATAGGCAGGTCCGTACAATTGATTCTCATAAGGAACATACGTAGCGCCTCCGGTAAGAGGATCTATATAAGGGGCTCCCTCGCCACCATACATACCATATGTGTTTTGAAATTTAGGAAAAAAGCCTACTTGCTGAATTTGAAATGAGTTATTGTAGCTGATAACCGGCTTGCCGTTGCTGGCACCGCGTTTAGTGGTTATCAATACCGCACCATTTGACGCCTCAGAACCATACAGTGCTGCCGCGCCTGCACCTTTAAGGATCTGGGTTTCAGCAATGTCATCAGGGTTAATAGAGTTGATTGCACCATAAGGAGCCGGCACACCGTCAATTACGATCAAGGCATTGTTGTTACCCGCGATTGAACGGTTACCACGAAGCTTGATTGTAACATTAGGGTCAATACTGTTATCAACAGTTTGGATTGCCAAACCCGCAACTTTCGCTGTCAAACCGTTGGCAAAGTTGGTTACGTTGGTTTGGTTAATATCCTTACTGGTAACAGTTGTAGAAGAATACGCGGTTTCTCTTTTGGCTTTTTGTATACCCAAAGCACCTGTTACAACAACCTCACCTAATTCATTAGCGGAAGATTCAAGAACCACGTTTAGTGCGCTGCCGCTGCCAAGCTGTTTTTCCTGTTTTTTAAATCCAATAAAAGAAAAAGTTAAAGATTTTGCCGAAGCAGGTATGCTTAAGGAGAACTTACCTGCGGCATTGGTTTGAGTACCAATTGAAGCTCCGGTTACGGTTACACTTACTCCGGGCAGCGGTAAACCGTCGTCCTTTGAAGTAACTGTACCAGTAATCGTACGATTTTGTGCATAGACCTGCGTTACGAACAACGACAGAAAGCACAAACTTACTAGTAGAAGTTTTTTCATGCTGTGATTAATAAGATAGTTAATAATTAATAACATAAAAGTAACATACCAGTATCCACCGTTCAAATTTGGAGGGCCCTCTAAGGCCTATTCTAATCGAAATCTAATATGGCCAAAAATAAATCTCAAAAATATAGTACTATGTATTGCATAATACATTCTTAAACATATATCTTTGTATTATGATTGTTGAGAACACACAAACCCAAATGAGGAAAGGCATACTGGAGTATTGCATACTTTCCATAATAGCAAAGGGTGAAATATATGCATCTGATATCATCGCCGAACTGAAGAAGGCCCGGCTGCTGGTGGTTGAGGGTACATTATATCCTTTGTTAACCCGGCTTAAAAACAACGGATTGCTTGCCTATAACTGGGTAGAAAGCACATCGGGCCCGCCCAGGAAGTACTATGTGATATCCGAAGAAGGGCGCAAGGTGCTTGAGCAACTGGACACTACCTGGCAGGAACTGGCCTTTGCCGTACAAACATCCATCGGCGACAGAAATAACAAACACTAACCTTTAACATCACCCAGATCATGAATAAAACAATTATTATAAACATAAACGGCATCGTCTTCCACATCGAGGAAAATGCTTATGAGATACTTAAAAGCTATATGACGGATGTACAGCGCCATTTCATGGGATCTGCCGATAGCCTTGAGATCACTACTGATATTGAGAACCGCATTGCAGAGATGTTCAACGAGATACTATTAAAAGAAGGAAAGCAGGTTATCATAGAGCAGGACGTAAAATCAGTAGTTGAGCAAATGGGTTCTGTAGCCGACTTTGAAAGCGTGGAAGACGGCAACACCGGTACAATTCACTCAGGCATACACCCTGCTTCACAACCCCGCCGCCTTTTCCGCGATCCTGATGATCACCTGGTAGCAGGCGTTTGCTCAGGCATTGCCAATTACTTTGATTTTAATTCGGTTTGGCTCCGTCTGGCATTTGCCGTTCTGGTTGCCTTTGGCGGTACCGGCCTTATACTATATATAATACTGTGGATCGTTGTGCCTAAAGCCAAAACCCGTGCAGACCGTATGGCCATGAAAGGCCAGCGTTTAAACCTGCAGGGTTTTAAAACTAATTTTGAGGAAGAAATGAGCGGCTTAAAAAGCAATCTCTCAAATTTTAGTGACGAGGCACGTCCTTTTGTTTATAAAACAAGAGATTTTGCCGGCGATGTAGTACAACACACCGGTAACTTCCTTGGCGGCGCAGGTAAGGTTATATTTAAATTGATAGCTATCTGTATCATCATAGCCAGCTTTGCCGGTATAGTGCTCACCGTAGGGGCCGTTATTGTGGGCTTCGCCAGCGGCCATGGTGGTTTTCCTTTTGTGTACCCCTTCAATTCGTTGACTACCGAAAGGTCAAATGTTATCTTCGTGATATCTACTTTACTATTGGTGATAATTCCTCTGCTGGCTATTATGCTTGCCGTACTTACCTATGTATTTAACGCAAAAGGCATTGGCCGTACACTTGCTTCTACGCTATTGATGTGCTGGATAGTATCATTAAGTATTGTCATCTTCTATGCAGTAAGGATTACATCACAATTTAGGGCAGGTGCCAGCTACAGCCGCACTATCAACATAGTGCCTTCTGCAGACAGCACTTACCATTTGAAACGGAATGATATGAAGTTCCTGACCGCAGAAGACAGCGCACGCTACAATATCAAAGATTTTAAGGGAGGAGTGATATTAGATGATAACGAGGAAAACTTTAACATGCCAAATTCTGAGGTATCGATAAACATTGAACGCAGTGATGTTTCACAACCGGTTTTAGTGGAGTCGTTCAGTGCGAGGGGCGGCGATTATGAAGATGCCTTGGGTAACGCACGTGGCATCACCTATCACTTCGAGCAAACAGGCAACGTTTTAAAGTTTAACCGCAGATTTAAAAAATCAGAAACTATTGCCTGGAGAAATCAGGAAGTACACCTCACCCTTAAGCTACCAATGAATACCAAACTGGTTATTGATAACGAGCTGGATGGTATGCTTAACGGCATCAGTGTTTACGATTGCAAAAGCTGGAACAAGCAAGAGAACGCATCATTTGCTAATTTTTTGATGACAGATAATGGCCTGCAATGCAAGATAGACACTGTGGTAACTCCAGCCAAGACATTGAAAATAGATAGTGCCAAAACAGACACTTTAAAACAATGAGAACCTTAATAAAGTATATAAGCCTGCTGATCATCAGCGGGCTTATAATACCTTTTTGCCTAACCATACACAGCAACAAAACTAAGGTTGCTGTATCTCAGGCAAATGCTACAGCTGATAACATAAAAATGGTGTGTGATACGCCCCAAATGCACTATTTCGGTTTGCAGCAAATCTGGGAATTTGCCATCCCTGCATTAAAAAAATGAATTTCGATGTAACCTTTAGCCCTGTTTCGTCATCTTATAATAAAAACGATCACAGCAACACTAAAGGAATCACATATCGCACATAGAAACATCTACTATCTTAATTAACACCCGCGGCTAACCGCAAACACACAAACTATTTACCGGCAAAAAAAATAGAAGACTCTCTCTTCGTGAATTTCTATTGCCTAAACTTTTTGAACCTATGAAACAATTAACCAAAATATTTATCATCGTTGCGCTGGCCTTTACAGGCGGGCGCTTAAATGCACAAACCACCTCACCGCCCCGGGCTACCGTAACAGGTGCCTTTATAAACGACCAATCTAAACCGGTTGATTATGCAACAGTAACCCTGCTAAGAGCAAAAGACTCTACCGTTGTAAAAGGCACTTTAACCAATGATGCCGGCAGGTACGTATTTGATAAGATAACCGAAGGGAAATACATTATTAAAGGAACAAGCGTTGGCTACCAGCCGGCATTTACCGCGGCATTTGATGTTGCCAACGGCCAAACCAATGTTACAGCTCCTGTACTTAACATGGCAACAGCCAGCCGCAGCTTACAAGGCGTAAATGTAGTTGCAAGCAAGCCGCTTATAGAGCGCAAACTGGACCGTACCGTAATGAACGTTGAAAACAGCGTTTTAGCCGCAGGTAATAACGCGCTCGAGATATTGGAACGCGCACCGGGTGTTACGGTTGATAAAGACGACAACATCAGCCTTAAAGGCAAACAGGGTGTTACCGTAATGATAAACGATAAGCTTACCTACATGTCGGCGCAGCAATTAACCACTTACCTGCGCTCAACAGATGGCTCAAATATCCAATCGATAGAGTTGATCACCAATCCTTCATCAAAATACGATGCATCAGGTAACTCGGGTATCATTAACATTAAGCTTAAGAAAAACAAAATGATAGGCACCAATGGTAGCTTGACCGTAAACGGTGCCTACGGAAAAAATTTTCGGGATAACACCAGCTTAACGCTTAACCATAAAAACGGCAATCTTAACGTGTTTGCAACTCTTACCCGTGGCGACATTAACAGGGAGAATGTTATTGCGATAGATCGCCGGGTGGACAGTGCTTCTAAAAGCACTTACTTTAAACAGCAAACCAACATGTTTAATAAGATCCATTACAATAACTACCGCTTTGGGGCTGATTATGCTACATCGAAAAAAAATACGCTTGGATTTGTTGTAAACGGCGATTACACAAACGAATATAACGATAATACAGGTATTACCCGCCTGGGCCTAACACCCGCCGCGGCTGACTCTTACCAAACTACCATTGCCGATATGAAGCAAACTTACCGAAGCTTCTCGGCAAACATTAACGACAAATACCAGATTGATACGCTGGGCCAGGAAATAAGCGTAGATGCAGATTACTCTAAATACCGCAACAACTCTGATGCAATATATGATACTTATTTTTTCCGCCCGGATGGCAGCACACAAAGGCGCCCCTTGTTTATAGCAAACCAAACGCCGTCTACCATTACCATCTGGACGCAAAAGGTGGATTACACGCTGCCTATCACTAAAACGCTTAAGTTTGAAGCCGGTGCAAAATTCAGCTCAGTAAAAACCGACAACGATCTGCAGGCGCAGGTTGACAGTACCGGAACCGTAAACAGTCACCAGTTTGTTAACGATCCAACCCGCACAAACCGTTTTGTTTATGACGAAAAGATCGCGGCCGGCTACATTAACCTGGGTAAAACCTTCGCTAAAACATCTGTACAGTTAGGCTTGAGGGCCGAGAACACATCATCAACAGGTGATCTGGTTACTTACAACCAGGTGGTTAAACGTAATTATCTTAACCTGTTCCCGAGTTTATTTGTTAATCACACCCTTTCAGATAAACACGAACTTGGTTTTAGCTACAGCCGCCGTATCGACAGGCCCAACTATGACAACCTAAATCCTTTCAGGTTCTACCTCGACCAATATACTTACGAACAAGGTAATCCATTCTTAAGACCGCAGTATACCAACTCATTTGAACTAAGCTATACCTATAACAAAACCATTAACCTAACATTAGGCTATAGCCATACTACCGATGTTAGCACACAGGTTATCCTTACTGATACCATAACCAAAGCTACCTATCAAACCAACCTGAATTTAAACTCTCAGGATTCTTACAACGCTAACGTTAACAGCCCATTCACCATCACTAAATGGTGGACAGGTAATATCAATGCAACGGCGTTCTACCAAAAGTTTAAATCAGACTCATTATTAGGAGGCCAATTGAACGCCGGCAAATTTGCTTACCAGGTACGTTTAACTCAAAACTTCCTGTTTGCAGGCTTTAAGGCAGAAGTGTCCGGCAACTACCAGTCATCATTAAGGTATGGTTTGTTTGATATTAAACCCCAATACGCTGTTGATGCAGGTGTTAGCCGCTCATTTGCCCAGAAAAAACTGAACATCAAATTCAGCGTGAGCGATATATTCGATACCCGCCGCAATAATGTAAGCAGCCATTATCAAAACGTAAACCTGGATGTTCGCCAGAAAAACGAAACCCGTTTGGCGCGCTTAACACTTACCTACAACTTCGGTAACAGCAAAATTAAAATCCGCCAACACCAAAGCGGTGCCGACGATGAAAAAGGCAGAGTGAAAAGCGGAGGATAATTTAGTCAGCAGTTCTTAGTTTGCAGTTTGCAAAACGAGCGTTGAATAAAGTCATCGCTCGTTTCATTTATAAATTGAACCGGCTACTGCTTACAGCCAACCTAAAACTGCAAACTTGTTCTATTGCCCTACCATAAACAGCGCATTGCTGAATAACAGCTTGCCGTTTTCCCAAAAACTGCGGAACAGCGGATCATCCGCCAGGTAAACTACTGAGCCGCGGCCAATGCCTTGTACGCCCATAAGCATGCCGCTGGTTAGTTTTTGTTTGGTCAGGAAACCGGCAAAACCGGCTACATAAGCTTTGCTATCTATAGTGCCTACACTCCAATCGTCATCGCCAAGAGGCTCGTAAATATCCTCACTAAGTTTTAAAGTGTAATAATACTTAGGGAAACCAAAGCCCAGCGGGTGGGTATTATCAATGTTCACTTTAAATATAGCTCCCGGTATGCTTGACCGCAAGGCATCGCGGTTACGATCCGCATAAATACGTTTCTGCGGCTTGGCTTTAGCATCAGGCTTATCTGCCTTCTTATCTTCTTTAGCTTTGATGTCAAATCCTTTTTTATCAACCAAGGATGCCACTGCATTTTCCATGGCTATAAGTTTACCGCCGTCACTTACCCATTTTTGCAGGTTATCTGTCGATAGATCACTGTACCTTCCGTCGGGCAAAACAATTACATCATATTCCGCAAGCTTTAAGCGGTTAAGGTCCTGGTACCTGATAAGCGTAACCGGGTAACCTATCTGCTGCTCCATAAAGTGCCAAACCTCGCCCATCGCTTCAGCATTGATGCCATCCCCGGATACCAGCGCTATGCGTGGTTTCTTGATGTATCTTATATCAAAAGAACCAATATCCGATCCCTTATCAACAAAGCCTGTTGAAAGTGATGTTATCTCATGGCCCAGGTTGGCTGCTATTTGCGTTATCATCCGGTCAAAGTCGGGGCGGTCATTACCTGCGCGGGTTATCAGGAGCGAACCAGCAGTGAATTTTTTACCTCCCGCTTCAAACGGTTCCTGTGAGTACCTCACCTTAACACCTTGCTTTAACAAAGCAGAAAGAAACCTCACATCAGCAATGGATTGCCAGGCAGATACATAAGCATATGCTTTTGTGTTGCTCAGCGCTGCCGGCTTAACAACGCTCCAGTTGGCATTGGCCGGCTTGTACGATTCTTTTAATCCGTAAGCCTTTAACCCGTAAGCATAAGGTAACGACCACGCTGTTATATCATAAGTTGATGAATCGGGGATAAAGGTTTTTGGCTCCAGCAATACATGCAGCAGTACCGATTTAGGCTGATAGGCGTTTACCACCAGGTCGTTATTACCAACGGTATAGCGTTCATCAGCGCCGCTAAAATAATTATACCCGGTTACCGCTTTGTTGCCCAGTCCGTAGCCAAATTGTATACCGTTGCGGGTAAGCAGTTTGGCTAATTGCTCAACCTTTTCATTGTTATCATTTTTAATAACATAGGTTTTAAACTGCCCAGGCGGGTTCTGGCGGCTATTATCATAAAACTTTTTAAACTCGCTAACCACACGCTGGCTATTAGCTGCAACCACTTCAACGGTAGCCATGCTTGTTTCATGGTGGTGTGCTATGCGTTGGGAAAGTGTAAGTGTATCTCCGGTGGCGGTAACCACGGCAAGGCCGGCGCCTATGCCGCCCTGCTCATAGGTCATGCCGATAGAGCCATTGTAAAGCGGATAGGTATCGCCATATGATGGGTACAGCAGGTCAAATTCCTGTTTTGTAAAATACATCCAGCCGTTGGCATCAAAGTGTTTAGCATTGTTCTTGCCAATCGTCACCTGGAAATCCCGCTGCCATTGGGTTATGTCTTTATGATAAGGCTCGGCCGCCGGTGCAAAATAATAAGGGTTATTATAGCCCTGCTCATGAAAATCAACATGTATCTGCGGCAGCCATTGATTAAATAAGGCTACTCTCGCCTGTGTTTCTTTTTGTGCCTGCCAAGCCCAATCGCGGTTAAGGTCAAAGTAATAATGATTCACCCTGCCGCCCGGCCATGGTTCCATGTGTTCCCTCGCGGTGGGGCTTGCGTTTGGTGCGGCGCCTACGACAGAATTATAAAAATTCACATATCGCTCACGCCCATCCGGGTTTAAACATGGATCAATGATCACCACCATGTTCTTCAATTCAGCCTGTACCTTGGCATTGTTTGGGTCCACCAGATCATACAGTGTCCACATTGCCGCTTCGCTTGATGCCGGTTCATTGCCGTGAACATTATAGCTCAGGTAAGTGATCACCGGAGCGTTTGCAGATGCAGCACCACTCTCCATTCCGGCCAGTCGCAGGTTATTGTGCCTTATCTCATCAAGCCGGTTGATATTATCTGACGATGCAATAAATGCTGCAATCTGTGGCCGACCTTCGTTTGTAATACCAAACTGTTGCAGCTTTATATTCTTAGATGTAGCAGCAACGTATTTGAAGTACTCAACAATGCGGTGGTGTGGCGTAAAATGCTCGCCCAGTTTGTAGCCAAGAAATTGTTCTGGGGTTTGCAGTTGTTGCGCAAATACTGCCGCAACGCAAAAAGAAGCTATAAATGTGGTAAGTAGTTTTTTTATCATTTAGTAAAGTCAGTTCAGTAAAGCTAATCTAAGGATTTTTTTTGCTGATACACATGGGGCTGCAATTTCAAATCCGCACCTTTGCCATAGTGATGACTCCTTTGCAAGCCCTTCAAAAGTATTTTGGTTATTCCGAGTTCCGCCATTCGCAGGAAGCTATTATCAATACCGTTTTAAACAACCAGGATGTAATGGTGCTGATGCCAACCGGTGGTGGCAAATCATTATGCTACCAGTTGCCTGCGGTTTTACTGAATGGATTAACCGTGGTTATTTCACCATTGATTGCGCTGATGAAAGACCAGGTGGATAGCCTTAACCTGAGCGGTATCCCGGCGGCTTATCTCAACTCCAGCCAATCTACCGAAGAGCAAAAAGATATAGCTATCCAGCTACAAAACAACCAGCTGCGCCTGCTCTACATAGCACCCGAACGCTTATTTGCGCCCGATAACCGGATGATGGCTTTTTTAAAGACCCTGAACGTAGTCCAATTTGCTATTGATGAAGCACATTGTATCTCGCAATGGGGGCATGATTTCAGGCCTGAATACCTGATGCTTGCCGGATTAAAAAAAGAATTTTCGGGAGTGCCGGTAATTGCTTTAACTGCAACGGCAGATAAACTTACCCAGAAAGATATTTTAGAAAAACTTAATCTGCACAAGCCTTCAGTTTTTGTTTCATCGTTTAACAGGGCCAACATCACCTACCGGGTAGTGCCGAGGCGCAAGGGCTTAGATCAATTGATGGATTTCCTGGAGCAGCGTAAGGATGAGTCGGGTATAATCTACTGCCTGTCCCGCAAGTCAACCGAAGCTTTAGCTGCCGACCTTAAAGAAGAAGGTTATGCCGTTGAGGCTTACCATGCCGGTTTAAATAACGAGGTAAAAGCACAAAACCAGGAAGCTTTTTTGCGCGATGATGTGAAGATAATAGTGGCTACCATCGCCTTTGGGATGGGCATCAATAAATCAAACGTGCGCTATGTGGTGCATATGGATCTGCCCAAGAATATAGAGGGTTATTACCAGGAAACCGGTCGCGCCGGTCGCGATGGCTTACCATCTGATGCCATGCTGCTGTATTCGCCGGGCGACGCCATTAAATTGCGCGGCTTCGCCATGGTAGATAACAATGCCGAGCAAAGCGCCATCATGCTGAAAAAGCTGGATGATATGGTGAATTATTGCCAGTTGCACGCCTGCCGCCGACAGTTCCTCATGAATTACTTTGACGAGGATTTTCCGGACCATTGCGGCTCATGCGATTTTTGTTTAAGTGAGTTCACCAAGTTCGATGGAACACTTATAGCACAGAAAGCGCTATCTGCGGTAGCGAGATTAAAAGAGCGCTTTGGTAATAATTACATTGTTGATTTTCTGCGCGGATCAAAAAGTGAGAAGATCTGGACCGACCATAAGGCACTTAAAACTTATGGTGCCGGTGCCGATATCAGCAAAGCCGACTGGCAGCGTTACCTTCGCGAACTGACCGGCCAGGGCTTTCTCCAACAGGCTGATGAAAACGGTTATCCCACCCTGAAACTTACGCCCAAAAGCGAAGCAGTGCTTAAAGGTGAACAAAAGGTTGAATTGATAGCGCATCATATAACTGAAGAGGCGGAACACGAAACGCCTGCCTACGAAGCAGAATTATTGAACGCCTTGCGCCAGCGCCGACATGATTTTGCCGTAAGTGAGAACCTTCCGGCTTACATAATATTATCAGATGCCACACTGCAGGAGATGGCTACTTATCTGCCTCAAAAAATGGATGAGCTCAGACTTATTTCCGGCTTTGGCGATGTAAAACTGGCACGTTATGGGCGCGAGTTTTTAGAACTTATCGTTAACTACAGCAAGGCTAAGGGATTGGATTCGCTGATCAAACTAAAATCAGCAAAGCGTGAACGAAAACCCAAAAAGGCAAAAGTATCTGACACCAACAAAGCCAGCCTTGAGCTTTTCAAGCAAGGATTATCGGTAACAGAGATCGCACATGAACGTGGCTTATCAACCACAACTATCGAAGGTCACTTGTCATCATTTGTGCAAACCGGGGAGTTGGATGTAAGCACATTTGTATCTGCCGATAAAATGCCTGTTATACAAAACGCTATAGAAAGTTATGGTGCAGAACGCCTTGCCCCGCTTAAGGAAGTTTTAGGTGATGCTTACAGCTACGGCGAGATAAAAGCTGTTATAGCCTGGATGAATTTTATGCAGAACGCAAACACCTAAAAGCTCAAAGCCGTTTTATATATTCGTACACCATGATCACTACCGAAGAAATTTACCAGATCTACCTGCAGCATCCGGTTATCAGTACAGATACGCGCAATATTGCACCGGGCAGCCTGTTCTTTGCCCTAAAGGGAGAAAAATTTGACGCCAACACTTTCGCCGAAAAGGCTATTGAAGCAGGTGCGGCTTATGCGGTGATAGATAACCCCGAATATGCAAAAGGGGATAAATTTTTATTGGTTGATGATGTGCTAACCGCACTGCAAGATTTAGCGAGGCATCACCGTAAGCAGCTAACGATACCGGTTATAGGACTTACCGGCTCTAATGGCAAAACCACTACTAAAGAGCTGATCAATGCTGTGCTTTCTGAAAAATTTAACACCCTTGCCACTAAGGGAAACTTAAATAACCACATAGGTGTGCCGCTTACCATACTTACTATAAATAGCTCGCACCAAATGGCGGTTATTGAGATGGGCGCTAACCACCAACGCGAGATAGCGCTGTTATGTAGTATTGCCCAACCAAGCCACGGCATGATCACCAATGTTGGCAGAGCACACTTAGAAGGTTTTGGTGGTGTGGAGGGCGTAAAAAAAGGCAAAGGCGAGCTGTACGATTTCTTGAATGAGGATAGCAGCCGCATTGCATTTATCAATAGTGATGATAACGTGCTGCAAGAAATGCGGAAAGCACGCAACATGCAAAACGTAGTTTACTACGGTAAAAGCATCAACAATGATAACCTGGTAAACGGCAAATTATTGGAGAATGCCCCGCTGCTTAGCTTTAAGTGGAACGACAAAAAAAGCTCATCATACAACGTAAAATCGCAGCTAACCGGCTCTTATAATCTGGATAATATTTTAGCAGCTGTTTGTATAGGTACTTTTTTCGGGCTCAATTCTGATGAGATCAACGCAGGCGTTGAGGGTTACCAGCCAAAGAACAACCGATCGCAAATTGTGCAAACGGCAAGAAATACCCTTATCTGTGATTTTTACAATGCCAATCCAAGCAGCATGTTTGTGGCCATTGATAACATGGACAAAGTAAAAGCCGATCGCAAGGTGGTGATCTTAGGTGATATGTTCGAAATGGGTGAAGATTCAGCGGCTGAACATACAGCAGTTATCAAAAAAGCGCTCTCTGCCAACCTGGATCAATGCATCTTCATCGGCAAAGATTTTACAAGCCAGCAATCGGAGGTTGAGAGTGCAAAGCTGGTCAACACCACATTTTACCTTACTGCCGAAGATGCCATTACCGGGCTCAAAGAAAACCCGATAAAGAACGCAACCGTGCTTATAAAAGGTTCGAGAGGTATGGCGCTGGAGCGGTTAGTGGAGTTGTTATAATACCCCGTTTAAATTATGTCATTGCGAGGAGCGCAGCGACGTGGCAATCTCATCGCACGCATGTAATGTCGAGGAGATTGGTTCAAGTTAAGTATTCAGCACCAACTCAGCCACCTCTTCCCCAACTAACGTGCCCATGGCTACGCCCATGCCGTTGCAGCGTACCGCACAGAAGATGTTGGGCTCAAGCTCCTTTACAATCGGCTTAAGCTGTTCGCCAAAGCCCATGATGCCGCTCCACCAATAATCAATTTCAAAAGGAGTGCCGGGCAATATTACATCCTTCAAATACTCCACAAGCTTATCCTGCACTATTTCTGTATGCCCAAAGTTGGAGGTCTCTTCCGCTTTAAAATCAAGGTTACGGCCACCGCCAAAAAGTACCCTGTTATCGATATTCCTGAAATAGTAATATCCCTCGTTAAAGTGATAAGTGCCTTTGATTTTTAATCCGGCAATAGGTTTGGTAACCAATACCTGTCCGCGCCCGGGCTTTACATCAAGGTGGGGGTAAAGCGTTCTTGCAAATGCGTTTGTTGCAACAATTACCTTGCTTGCCTTAAAATTTCCAACTGAGGTTTCAAGGGTTACAGTTTCGCGATTGTGTTGTATCGCAGTAACACCGCAGTTGTTGAGCACCAGTACATCCCGTTGGTAAAGTTTTGATAATAAGGCACGCATCATTTTACCCGTATGTATCTGTCCTTCATAAGGGTTATAGATCATGTGCTTTACCCCAGCAAAGCCGAACCCTGCTATTTTAGCATTCGCAACTGAATAAATGTCATGCCCCTCGATCTCACCTCGCAATAATTCGTTTAACCGTGAAATATTATCAAAAGCCTCTTCTGCTTGCAAAAATTCGTTGTTCATAAACAGCTCATAGCCACCATGCTGATGGCAATCTATCGCCTCATCACCCAGGTTCTGCCGCATACGTTGCAGTCCCCGCCATTTGTAGTTAACCAAAGCTGCAACCTCTCCCGGCGAGCAAGTTTTCAGCGTATACAATTGCTCGGATACGGTGCCAAAGCACGCAAAACCTGCGTTTTTGGTGCTGGCACCACTTGGCAAAAAGCCCTGCTCCAAAACAATTACCTTTAGCTTCGGCTCCGTTCTTTTCAAATGAAGCGCAGCGTTAAGCCCAACAATGCCACTGCCGACAATGATCACATCGGCATCATTAACAAAAGCGGTTCGCTCCCAGTAAGAAAAGTTGTTGGCTTGCATAAATTCTGATTTACATCATGGCTATTTCAATTTGCACTTATGGCATTATTTTCAAATGGAATGCTTTTTGAAATAGATCATACATCTAAAACTATTGAAAATATGATGAATTTGTTATTTATCCCATATAATTCGGCATGGCTGCTTATGATAGTAGTTACGCTGGTGAGCTTTATTGTGCAGTGGCGTTTTAAAAGTAAGTTTAAAGAATACGCAGAAATGCCCCTTTTATCGGGCCTTACCGGCCAGGAAGTTGCCGAGCGAATGCTTAAAGATAACGGCATTTTTGATGTACAGGTGATATCTGTTGAGGGCCAGCTTACCGACCATTACAACCCAGAGAATAAAACGGTAAATCTCAGTCTCGATGTTTATTACAGCCGCAGCATCGCTGCTGCCGCAGTTGCCGCGCACGAGTGCGGGCATGCCGTGCAACATGCAAAAAATTACAGCTGGTTATCGTTCCGGTCATCCATGGTGCCTGTCGTAAATGTTGCTTCTACCTTAACCCAATGGACATTGATGATCGGTATCATGCTACTATTCTTCACACATAACCCATTTGTATTGGCAGTTGGTGTTGGCGCGCTGGCGTTGGTAACCTTGTTTAGTTTTATCACCCTGCCGGTTGAGTTTGATGCAAGCAATCGCGCATTGGCCTGGTTAAACAATAATTACAAGGTGATGCAAACCCGAGAGGAGCATGAACAAGCTAAAGACGCACTCTGGTGGGCGGCCATGACCTACGTTGTTGCAGCCGTAAGTGCGTTAGCTACGTTGGTTTATTATGCTTCTTTCCTATTTAACAGAAGGAACTAATAAAATTTATTTATGAGTTAAATCGCCGGAGAAAAATCTTCGGCGATTTTTTTTGTGTTCACTGTAGCGCTTTGATCAATAATGCCGTCATACTCTTCAAACACCGAAAGCACGATCACTTTCATACGTGAGAAGTTTGCCTCTGTAAGTGGCAGGCGGATGATCTTTTGGAGTTTAATTAGTTTAGTGAAAAGGGCCGCGCGATGCGGCCCTTTCTATTTTAAACTATTTCTTTTCGGGACTTTTTTTTGCTGTCGGCTTGCGCGGAGCACGCGGTTTAGCAGCAGCTTTTTGCGGAGCAGGAGCAATCACTTCGGGTTCTATGCCAGCAGTTGGGTTAACCTCTTTATCATGTTCAATAACAAGCGCGGCCTCGGGATGCTGCTCGGTTAATGGCTCAGTATGGTCAGGAATAGCTGTATCAGTTATGACATCTGATGTAGCATCCGGCAATGGCTTGCTTACACTGGTTAATTCGGCCAATACGGTACGGCCACCTTTAACAACCTGGTCAAGCTGTACATTTATTTTAGTTCCTAACGGAAGGAACACATCCACACGAGAACCAAATTTGATAAAACCGAACTGGTCGCCTTGTTTAACTGTATCGCCTTCTTTTACATACCATACAATACGGCGGGCCAAAGCACCGGCAATTTGCCTAAACAGTACTTGTACACCCTGGCTGTTTTCGGTAACAACCGTAGTACGCTCGTTCTCGGTAGATGATTTTGGGTGCCATGCAACCAGGTATTTACCAGGGTGATATTTAAAATATTTTACAAAGCCGCTAATGGGGTTACGGTTAACGTGCACATTTACCGGCGACATAAAAACCGACAGCTGTATACGCCTGTCTTTTAAAAATTCAGGTTCGTCAGTTTCCTCTATCACTACAACTTTACCATCGGCAGGGCAAAGCACATGGTTCTCATCAATATCTATATCAAAAACCGGGCTGCGGAAAAACTGTACAATAGTAACAAACAGCGCAAACGACAGGATATAAACTATCCACTTTACCACATGTGCCTCAGGGAAATAGAACTGAATAAGCGCATTCAACACAAAAATGAACAGTATGCAAAGGGCAAGTGACGTATATCCTTCTTTATGAAATCTCATGATCTAAATGGTATTTAATACAAAGCTAAGCATTTAAAATAAAGTGCACATAGGTGTAAACAATTGGCGCGGCGAATAATAAGCCATCAAACCTATCCAAAACACCACCGTGGCCCGGCAGCAAACCGCCGGAATCCTTTACATTGATGCTGCGTTTAAACATTGATTCTATCAGGTCGCCGGTTGTGCCGATAACGCCTATGATGATAGCAACGCTGACCCACTGTTTCCAATCTAATTCCGGGTAGTACAGGCTGATAACAAACGCTGCACCCGCAGCTATAAGCACACCGCCAATAAAGCCTTCCCAGGTTTTCTTCGGCGAATGGCGTTCAAATAATTTGGTACGGCCAAAAGCACGGCCGGTTAAATAAGCACCGGTATCATTGCTCCAAAGCATAAGCAAAAATGCAAGCGGAAAATGGAAGTTATAGGTTCCTTGTATGTAAGCAAGTGCATGAAAGAATGTAAACGGCACAACTGTAAACACCAAACCAAGTATGGTAAACCCGATATTGGCGAATGGCGATACCGATATTTTGTATAGCTCCTGGCCAAAAATACCGGCCATTGTAAGCGTGAGCATAAATAACAGATGATGATAAACAGGCGCGTCATGATAATTGATCAACCCGAACAGCCCGAATATGGCTACGGCATTGATAAACCCTGCGGAGCGGTTAACGGCGATCCCGCTTTTGATAATAAGGCCATAAAACTCATGTAAACAGAGCAGTGTAAGTAACAGGTAAAAGCCCATGAAAACCTGCGGCCCAAGTAACAGCGAGCCAATCATCACAATTAAAAAAAAGAAGCCTGTTATGGCGCGTGTCTTCATAAAGTTATCTGGTTCAAGATCATCATCTCGATAGCCTGGCTAAAATCATCCTGGTGCACATAAACCTCTACATAACCAAAATTTTGATGCGAAGACGACTGCCTGTTCAGCAAAACAGCGTCAATATGGTTTCCTGTAAGCATTTGCTTCACAATTTCAGACTGATAAAAATTTGAAGATGTAAATACTTTAACCCAGTTCTTCTCCATTTAATTTGGCGTTTTCTCTGCCGCCGGCTACCTTTTTATAAACAAGCAGCAAAATTATAATAATTATCAGGCTAAATACATACTGCCACCAAGTAAATACATGCTGGTCATCGGGGTTTAGTTTGATACGCTTATTTTGATATAAATAGGTGGCAACTACCGCTGTGCTATTGTTTAAAAAGTGCCCCCAAATCGCAGGCCATATGCTGCCACTGTATGCAACAAAGTACCCAAATAAGGCACCCAGCAACATACGAGGTAAAAAACCATAAAACTCCATGTGGAAAGCGCTGAAAATTGCAGCAGTTACCCAAATGGCGGTATGCTTGTTTTTTGTCCACTTCACCAATATGGTTTGCATACCACCACGAAATAAGAACTCTTCTGCAACTGCGGTAAGAAAACCTACCAAAAAAACATTTTTAACGCAATCCCAAACGGTGTGCATATTCAGGATTGCTGCGGTGACTTGCTTAGCGCTTTCTTCGCTTTGCTTCATCCAGTTTTCCACTCCTTTTAAACTTCGAGGTAAAGTAAGTTGCTGGTTAATATTGCTCAAAAATTCTATCAGCGGCGAAGAAATCAGCATAATAAAAAACGCAACTACGAAAAGTACAGGCGGGATACGCCAGCTTGTTTTTAAATATTCCCGTGGCTGCCGCATTACCCAGGCTGCAAACAATACCGGAGCTACGAAGATAGGAATGGTTGTAGTGACAATTTGTAAAAGATAAAGCGCGGGTATGCTGCTTGGATCGCTAAAATTGAGCCTGGCTATGTCCATAACCAACCCAAAACCGTAAAACAAACCTATTGAAAGTATGCCTAACACATTAAACACCACAAACACACCGGCAAATATCGCCACAAAGTAAAGGAATTGCCTTCCCGGAGATGTTTGATTTAGAGACGTTTTCACCATGTAACCCAAATTGCGTAAATTTGCATGGTAAATATAATCATGTCTGTACAAATAGGGAACATAGATTTAGGTGAATTTCCGTTGCTGCTGGCACCGATGGAAGATGTGAGCGATCCGCCTTTCCGTTACGTGTGTAAGCAAAACGGGGCCGATATGATGTATACGGAGTTTATATCATCAGAGGGTTTGATACGCGATGCTGCCAAAAGCCGCCAAAAGCTGGATATTTTTGAATACGAACGCCCTATTGGCATCCAGATCTTCGGGAGTGATATCGAGCACATGCGCGAGGCTACCGAAATAGCCTCACAAGCCGGGCCCGATCTGATGGACATCAACTACGGCTGCCCGGTTAAACAGGTTGCCTGCCGTGGTGCCGGCGCCAGCCTTTTGCAGGATATTGATAAAATGGTGGCCATGACAAAAGCGGTTGTTGAAGCAACTCACTTGCCGGTTACTGTAAAAACACGCTTAGGCTGGGACGATAATACCAAAAATGTTTATGAAGTAGCAGAACGCTTGCAGGATGTTGGTATCAAAGCCCTTACCATACACGGCCGCACGCGTGCGCAGATGTACAAAGGCGTTGCAGACTGGTCGCTCATCCGGGATATTAAGAAAAATCCGAGGATCAAAATTCCCATATTTGGCAATGGCGACATCGACTCGCCTGAGAAAGCTGCCGATTGGCGATTAGAATACGGTGTTGATGGCATGATGATAGGACGCGCAGCTATTGGTTATCCCTGGATCTTCCGCGAGGTGAAACATTTTTTTGCTACCGGTGAGCACCTGGACAAACCGACGGTTGCCGAGCGTATCGATGTGTGCAAAACACACCTGATAAAATCAATGGAGTGGAAAGGGCCTAAAACAGGTATTTTTGAGATGCGCCGCCATTACAGCAACTATTTTAAAGGATTGCCTGATTTTAAAGAGTATAGAATGAAACTTGTTGTTGCATCATCCGTTGAAGAGATAATGGACGTTTTGGAACAGGTTGACAAAAAATACAGTTTGGAGATGGCTTAATATTTGTTCCAAACAAATATATTTGACTTAAAGGTATTTAACATGGCTACAACTATTACTGATGGTGTGCGGGTTTCGGTTGAAACAGTTTACCAACCCGAGTATTCAAACCCGGCAAACGATCATTTTATGTTTGCTTACAGGGTAAGTATTGAGAATATGGGCCAGTATGCTGTACGCCTGATGAGCCGTCATTGGTATATATTTGATTCTAACGGAGCAAAACGAGAAGTTGAGGGTGAAGGAGTTGTTGGTATGCAGCCCGTTATTGAGCCCGGCAACAGCCACGAATATGTGAGCGGCTGCAACCTTAAAACCGACATGGGGAGCATGAAAGGCGAATACCTGATGGAGCGACTGTTAGATAATTCTACATTTAACGTACAGATCCCGGAGTTTTACCTGATAGCGCCTTACCGCTTAAACTAAAATTCTTTTTAAGATATTTAAGCCCCGATAGCAAAACTATCGGGGCTTTTTGTTTGCTGGGACATCTAAAACAATGTCATTTCGAGCGAGCAGAAGAACTGGCCTTGCACGGTGGCGCGACGAGAAATCTTCTGCACCGTAAAGTACCTGGCGTAGAAGACTTCTCCTCGCTATCGCTCGTTCGAAATGACATGGGTGGTTTTAAATGTATAAATGAACGCGGTTAGATTCTTCGCTACGCTCAGAATGACAAATTTCATTTCTTCTTCCTCTCCTGTCAGCAAAAAGCTTCGGACGAAAGCAGGAACAATGGTGGGTGTCGAGGGGACGCGGCGGGGTCTATTGCCGACCACACAATAAAAAAAACCCGCGTTAAAAACGCAGGTTTTAAATATGCTTTGGTACAGTCGCTGTAAAAGCGACGGCAATTACACTCTTTTTGACTTGATACGAGCAGCTTTACCGGTAAGGGCACGTAAGTAGTACAATTTAGCACGACGTACTTTACCAACACTGTTCACTTCAATTTTATCAATGTTTGGTGAGTTGTAAGGGAAGATACGCTCAACACCAATACCATTTGATACTTTGCGCACGGTAAAGGTTTCGCTGTTACCAACGCTGTTACGTTGTAAAACAACACCTTGGTAAACCTGGATACGCTCTTTGTTACCTTCTCTAATTTTATAATGTACGCTAACAGTGTCACCGGCTTTAAAAGCGGGGAAGGTATTTTTAACTACTGATTGCTCTTCTACAAATTTTACTAAATCCATGATTTTTAGCTCTTAAAACCGACTTTTAGCCCGTAAAAATCGGAGTGCAATAATACGGAATTTATTTCAATTAGAAAACACTTCTTAAAAAATTTCCACAAAATATTTGTTGTTAACAATTTGACAGCTACCCATATGAGTAAAGCGCTCTTATGAATGCCTTCTACACCCCCTTCAGGTGGTTGAGGAGTTTACTCCAACAGGTCTGGTCGACGTTGTTTGGTGCGCTCCAAAGCTTGTTCAAAACGCCATTTTTCAATCTCAGCAGCATTTCCGCTCAACAGAACGTTGGGTACTTTATGTCCGTTCCAATCTGCAGGTCGTGTATAAATGGGGGCGTCAAGCATATCATCCTGGAAGGAATCTGATAGCGCCGATGTCTCGTCAGACAATACACCCGGTATCAATCGCACCACTGCATCTACCAGAATGGCTGCGGGTAGTTCCCCGCCCGATAGGACGTAATCGCCGATAGAGATCTCGCGGGTAACATACATGTCGCGGATCCGCTGATCTATACCTTTATAGTGCCCACAAAGCACAATGATATTTTTTTTGATAGATAGTTGGTTGGCAATACCCTGATTAAGCGTTTCGCCATCGGGGCTCATGAATATTACCTCATCATAATCGCGTTCGCTTTTCAGCTTCTCAATGCACGATGCAAAGGGTTGTATGGCCATCACCATACCGCTGCCGCCACCATAAGGATAATCGTCAACGTTTTTGTGCTTGTTGTTAGCGTAATCGCGCAGATTATGCACCACTATTTCACTAATGCCCTTTTTTTGGGCCCGTTGTAAAATAGAATGAGCAAAAGGGCTCTCCAGCAAACCCGGCAGTACCGAAATAATATCAAAACGCATGGGGCAAATTTAGTGATTAGTGATTGGAGAATAGAGATTAGTTTTTCCAAAGTTTAAGCAGCTTTTGATATTTTATTGTATACTTACAACTGCTCAACCAAACCTTATCATAAATGAAAATTTTTTCAGTGATCTTCCCAGGATTATGTTCATTACCCAGTAACGAACAATCAGTATTTAATTCAACCAAACAAGCAAAGCGCACTCGCTCAACTAACAAAATTCTATTCCTGTTAATTGGATTAGCATTAGTAGTAAGTTCTTGCAAAAAAATTGAACAGTTTCCTTCTACGAAATCCGTTAAAGGCCTGTCTCCGGCTATAAAAAGCCCTATAGAGACAATTCCTTACAAAGATTTCCTTCAAGCTGTAGATATTAACAAAACGGGAGAATTAAGGAAAGCGTTATCCATTACACCGAATAATAACGTAAAGTCTGTAAATACAGAAAATGAAACTTTTGCATTTGATCTCGACGTAAGCAATGTAAAAAAACTTGTTATTGGCGACACCATTAGTTACGTATTAAGCTTAAAACCCAGAACGCCCGGCGCTGTTCATTTTGAAAATATAACCATCCAAACCTCTAATGGAAAAGTAGCCGCGTTTTTAACCACGTACCTGCCAACTAAAAAATGGATAGACGACTGGCGAACGGTTAAACACCTTGCATTTGATGGCGAAGTATTTGTTAACAGGATAGAATTAAGTGATAACCCTGTCAAAGTAGAAGACGTTAAAATCCAGTCAATCACATCAACCGCCAAAAAAGAAAATGTTATTACTATAAGGAATGTGAAAATCCGCCTGGCTCCGGGCGAATGTGAAACATACGATGTTTATGAGTGGATACCCGTACAGTGTTCTACAGGAGACTGGCCCGGCTTCTGCGAATGGGAAACCAAGCCCTTTTTAATGGGTGAGAATGACAGCCCTCCGGGGTACCGGGTATCCAGAACAACTGTTGTAAACTGCGCTATGCCGGGCAACCCGGGGCCAATAGGCAGTGGGGGCGGTGGAGGTGGCACAACTCCTAACCCGCCAACGGGCTATGACCCTTGTGACCCTGGCGCTCCCCCACAAATCTCGGGCACAAATTCCGGCTTACAAGTAATGGGGTTACCTTCCAATTGTAACCCAACAACACCTAAACCACCTGCTTATCCTTTTAAGGTACAATCACTTATTGATTTTTACAACTTACAAGGCTCCGCCCTATCTTGGGTAGTTAGCAATCAGCAAACCGCTATTGCCATTTACGAAGAATTACAAGCTGATGAATTTTCTCTCGAAGGAAAAGCAGCCGCATTAATGACTATAAACGCAGCAGCAGCAGGCGTTCTATCTACAAGCAATTATAATTATGCCTACACAGTTGTGAGCCCGGCATTGCCTAACAGTCAGTTTCTGGCTGCCCAGGTATTTGCAACTTACATGTCTATACAGTGTGCGATTATTAAAACGGAGCATCCTGACTATCCTAACTGGAAGGTTTATTGGGAGGCGTCAAAAGAGATGGTTCATCTGTTGTTAGACGGTGTGGGCCTGGTGCCTGTAGTAGGGGAAATAGCTGATCTTACAAATGGAGTGCTTTATACTATTGAGGGCGACGGCGTTAACGCCACGCTTAGTTATGCGTCGGCAATACCGGTAGCGGGCTGGTTTGCTGCGGGGGCAAAATTCGCTAAAAAAACTATTGTACTTGCCAATGGGTCAAAAACCACGCTTAAGTGGGCCGTTAAAGTTGGCCACTATATAAGCTTTGGCAATCGCAGTCAGTTGAGGAAAGTACTGAATTTGGCAGCAGGCGATCCTCGGGTTGCACATCATATTATTCCCTGGGCAAAACAAACCGAACAAGTGATACAGAAAGCGGCTAAATCAAAAAAAGCATTTCATATGAACAGCGCCCTAAATGGTATACCTTTGAATACTTTGGTGCATAATGGTAGTCATGCCGCTTATGATGAAAGAATCATAGAAAAGCTTGTAGAAATAGATAAAAATCTTTCCCCCGAAGCAACAGCAGATGCAATAGAGGCATTAATTTTGAAAATAAAAGCAGCTATTGTAGCTAACCCTACAACACATATCAATAGCTTGATATTTTAGCAATATGATATATTTCAATTTAAGAGGAAGTTTAAGCAGAACAGTGGCGGGCAAACATATTCAAGCAGAGTTTGCAGAATATTTCTGTGACATTTGGGAAGATCCAAAATTTATTGATCACGCGAATGTGAGCTTTAAAAAAGTCGACTTTGAACCGATAACTGCCAAGGCCATTTTAGTAAAGAAAGCTAAGCTTACGGATTATATAAATCCACGAATGGTCGGGTTTTCCTTAAAGCCATTAGTAAGCGGTAAGTTAAAATCTATTCTGGAGATCACAGGTAATGAAGGGATGCAGTTCCATCGCTCTCCAGTGATTTATCAAGGCAATGAAATAGAAGACTATTGGGTATTAAATCCTTTTTTGCTTGATATGGATACCATAGATTTTTCAAAAGCCAGGGTCTATGTCATGGAAAGAACCGTTACTAAAGTTGAACAGTTGCCAATAGTTAATTTTAAAGATTACGAAAGGGAAAAAAAAGCAGTAGATGACAGGGGCTACCCCTATTCCATTTACATTGAAAATGTGCATATCCTTGATGGAACAACCAGCGACTTTTTGATATTAGAGAAAGTTCAAGGTGGGGTTATGTACCTGGCATCTGAAAGGCTAAAGCAACATTTGGAGGCGGAGGGAATTACCGGGATAGAGTTTCAGCCCTGTAACTTAAGCTTAAACGAGTGGTTGGCGCAAGGTGGACCAAGGGAAAAATTATATGGTAAGATATAACAACTTATTGCTGTTTAATCCCATGCTTAAACCTATCTATAACACCTATGAATGATCTTTAAGCAGTGAGTTTAAGAAAGTTGATTTTGAACCGATAACAGCCAATGCTATTTTAGTAAAAACGACTTAACTTACAGATTACATACAACCTGGAATAATCGGATATCGAAAGAATCCATTAGTAAGCGGTAAGTTAAAATCTATTCTGGAGATTATACTTGGCAAAAATTTATTTATCCTTCCAAATATATATCCAGCAAACCATCAGGCAGGTCAACATATACTTCTTCGCCCTCAACATCGATCCCTTTAATGATCTCAACGTTCAGTGGGAAAAGCACTTCCTTATTGTTGAAATATACTGACGCTATTAACTGCTGCGGATATTCAACAATGTCGTCTATCTCTCCCAATTCGCCATGTGTTTCGTCTACCACCAAAAAGCCCTTCAGGTCTTTAAGCGTAAACTCTTCCTTTTTCTTTTTAGGCTTTAGCTTGTTGGGGAGGTAAATATCTTTTTTGGCAAGCAGGGCAGCTTTCTCAACCGTATCCACATCCTCTAAATTAAGATAAGCCTGGTTATTCTGCAGGTACTTTACCGAGCTTATGAAATAAGGCACCAGTTTACCTGCTATCTCAATAAATACCGAATTGAATTTGATCTTTTCAATATCGTCAAAATCAACATACATCACCATCTCTCCCTTTAGGCCCTTGGTTTTTAGTACGCTTCCTATCCTGAAATGTTCTTCGGTTTTCATGCTCAAAAATATATTAAAATAATAATGGCGAAGAACGTTAGCCCTTCGCCATTTCAGAATCAAGATTCAAGATATAAGAATAAAGACAGAAAATCTTGTTTCGTGGTTCTTTACTCTTGACTCTACTAAAATTATTCAGCGCTTTCTGCAGACTCTTCAGTTGCAGCACCTTCTTCAGTAGCAGGAGCTTCTTCAGCTGCTTCCTCTGCAGGTGGCGTGTTTTTAGCAGCAATAGCTGCGGCTTTATCTTCTTTCTTTTTAGCTTCAGCAATTAAGGCAGCTTTACGTGCTTCGTCTTTAGCTGATGCTAAGTTTGATTTTTTACCGGTTATTTTACCATCTTTTTGATCTAACCATGCAGTAAATTTCTCATCTGCCTGCTCTTGGGTTAAAGCACCTTTGGTAACACCACCTTGTAAGTGTTTTTTGTATAATACCCCTTTGTAAGAAAGTATTGCACGGCAGGTATCAGTTGGCTGTGCGCCGTTGTTAACCCACTCAAAAGTTTTATCAAAATTGATGTCAATTGTAGCCGGGTTAGTGTTTGGGTTGTAAGAGCCAATACGCTCAATAAACCTACCATCCCTTGGTGCACGGGCATCTGCTACTACGATGTAGTAAAAAGGTTTTCCTTTTTTACCGTGTCTTTGCAATCTGATCTTAGTTGCCATTCTTTGTTTTTTATGTATTCAACATTACCCCCGGAGTTCTTTCTGCGGGGACGCAAAGGTATAAATTAATATTTATATATAAAAGGCTTGTAATTAAATCGTTTGTGGTTGGGTTTTAGTGTCGCGTTATAGCAAACGATTGGGGTTTACGTGAATGTAAAATATTATATCATCGCGAAGACACGATGTATATAGGGGTTGATGCGAACTCATAGGTAATTCTTCGTTAGGAATGGTAGTGATACTGATGATTGGCAGTGGATGTTCCTTTCTTTTCTCTCAAAAGAAAGGAACCAAAGAAAAGTCGCGGCTACGGTAACGCGCTACAAAGTCAGTGCTCCTGCAGTGCCTGTGCTATCCGCACGTTACACTATGCCGCATTTTTCCATAAGGTTTAGTTAGTGCTTATAGTTCCACACAAGCTTTCGCACGACGTTTTACAAGCATAAACAATACTGACAAAATCCTGTCAGCGTTCACGGTGTTCACAAGCGTTCATGGCGTGAACGTGAACGCTAAACGCAAATTTAGAAAGACTGATCTCACGTAAAAAAAATTTAAGCTTTTGTGTAACAACCGTGATACACCGGCATCTTAATAACGCTATGCAGCCAAGGTCTCATAAAGCTGCAAGTTGTTGTGAGGGCCCGCACCTTAAGGGTTCCGTTAAATAAATTCACTTAAACAAAATGTCTGAAAATTTATTGATCCAGTTCTGGTGGGTATTTCCGCTGGTGGCTGCTGTTCTGCTGTACAAATTCGTACTGCGGGTTTTCTTTGGTATGATCATCGTTCCGGATGACCGTATTGGTTTAGTTGTTAAAAAATTTACACTTTATGGCGATACGCGCCTGCCAGATGGGCGCATTATAGCCACAAAGGGCGAAGCAGGTATGCAGGCAGCGCCGCTTGCACCAGGCCTTTACTGGCACATGTGGCCATGGCAGTATACCATTACCATGGAACAATTCACCATTATCCCGCAGGATAAGCTGGGCCTGGTAAAAGCAAAAGACGGTGCACCTATGGATACCGGCCGCGTGCTGGGTAAACCGGTAGATTGCGACAAATTCCAGGATGGCCGCGCCTTTTTAGAGAACAAAGGGCAAAAAGGCCCGCAGGCGGCTTTCCTTACGCCGGGTAACTACCGTATAAACACATTCCTGTTTGAGATTGTGATGGTACCAATCACCCGTATCCAGGAAAACAAGGTGGGCATCGTTACCACACTTGATGGTGAGCCTTTGGATAAAGGTGAGATAGCAGGCGGTTCGGTAGATGGCCACCGTAACTACCAGGACCCAATGGCTTTTATTAAAGCCGGTGGTAAAAAGGGTTTGCAGGAAGATGTGATCCTGGCAGGTACCTATTACCTTAACCCCTGGTTTGCCATTGTGGAGCAGGTAGATATGATACATATCCACATCGGTTATGTAGGTGTAGTTAACTCGTTTGTTGGCCCGGAAGGGCTTGATACCAGCGGGGTAGGCTTTACCCACGGTAACATTGTAGCTAAAAACGAAAAAGGTGTTTGGGACGAACCGCTTGACCCGGGCAAGCACCCGATAAATATTTACACCCATGCAGTAGAGATTGTACCTACAACCAACATCGTATTAAATTGGGCAAACAGCCGCACCGAATCGCACGAGTTGGATAAGAACCTGTGTACTATTAGTGTGCGTTCGTCAGATGGTTTTACTTTTAACCTCGATGTTTCGCAGATCATTCACATACCACGTAACGAAGCACCAAAGGTTATTGCCCGTTTTGGTAACATGAAAAACCTGGTATCGCAGGTGTTGGAGCCCACCATTGCCAACTACTTCCGTAACTCGGCACAAAAAAGCGGCGTTATCGAGTTCCTGACCAACCGTTCGCAAAGGCAGGAAGATGCGCGCCAACAAATAAGCAAGGTGCTGGCCGCCTATAACGTGGAGGGCGTAGATACGCTGATAGGTGACATTGTGCCTCCGGAAGCACTGATGAAAACCCTTACCGACCGTAAGATAGCCGAACAGGAACGTGTTACCTACGAGATACAAAAAAGCGCACAAATTGAGCGTAAAGAGTTTGAGAGTGCCAAAGCCGGTGCCGATATGCAACCCGAGGTTGTAAAATCAACCCGCCAGGTAGAGATCAACACCCAATTGGCTGCTTCAAAGGTTGCCGCTGCAAGAGGTGATGCGGAATCGCGCATTATCAACGCTAAAGCGGATGCAGAGAACAAAACCATTACTGCCAAAGCGGATGCCGAAGCCAAAACCATTAACGCCAAAGCAGACGCTGCAGCCACAGAGGTTAACGGTAACGCCGATGCCGGTAAAATTAAAGCCATAGGTTTGGCCGAGGCCGAAGTTACCAAACAGAAAACCGAAGCCATGGGTACCGAGCAATATGCCATAGTGCGTGTGGCCGAGGCCTTAGCTACTAACGGCATTAAGCTGGTACCAGAGATATTGGTAAGCGGTAAAGACGGCGGCAGCGGAGGCATGATAGATGCCCTTATTGGCAACGAAATGCTGAAGAAATTGCAAAGAGAGGGAGAAATGAAGAGTGATGCCGTGAATCGTGAGTAGTTTAATTCCCTCCCAAGGGAGGGGTGCGCAGTGATAAGCGAAAAGGCAGGGAGGCGTTATTCGCACCACGCAGAAACCCCTCTCTACACCCTCCCAAGGGAGGGAATCGCACGAGGCCCCTCGCGATGACACATTTTGATGCATAAAAGGAGAAGCCCACTCGATCGAGTGGCCTTCTCCTTTTATTTATATCGAAAGTATCTCTACTATCTTCAACAAGTTTGGGTTTATCTCTTCTACATGCTTGCAGGCATGCTCAAAAGGTGTGTAGCTGATCTCATTATGAATAATGCCGATCATTTCGTTGCGGTGACCGTCGCGTAGTGCTTCAACGGCGGCAACACCCATACGACTTGCCAACACCCTGTCCATACATGAAGGGCGACCGCCGCGCTGGATGTGCCCAAGGATGGATACGCGTGTATCATAATGCGGGAAACGCTCTTTAACCTGTCGGCCTATCTCAAAGGCACCACCGGCATCATCGCCTTCGGCAACTATTACAATTTTTGATAATTTATCTTTTCGGCCGGTCTCTAAACGTTCGCATAATGCGCCGATGTTAGTTTCCGTTTCCGGGATCACAATGGCTTCAGCTCCTGATGCAATACCGGTACGCAGGGCAATTAACCCAGAATCGCGTCCCATCACTTCGATAATGAACACACGGTCGTGCGATTCTGCGGTATCACGGATCTTATCTACTGCATCAATAACGGTATTTATGGCAGTATCGTAGCCAATAGTAAAATCGGTACCTGCCAAATCGTTATCAATTGTGCCGGGCAAACCAATTACCGGGATATCATACTCTGCACCAAAAATGCGTGCGCCGGTAAAAGTACCATCGCCACCTATAGCCACTAAAGCATCAATTCCGTGGCGTTTTATCTGGTCGTAAGCAAGTTTGCGTCCCGCAGGGGTTCTGAACTGTTCGCTACGTGCGGTTTTTAATATTGTACCACCACGCTGAATTATGTTGGCTACAGATTTACGGTCCATAGAGAACAGCTCACCATTGATCATACCCTCGTATCCACGGCGGATACCTGTAACATCAATACCGTAATAATATGCTGAACGAACAACCGCGCGGATAGCAGCATTCATGCCAGGCGCGTCACCACCGGATGTAAAAAGTCCTATATTTTTTATTTGCGTCATTTGTAAGAAGGCGCTTTAAAAGTCTGTACAAAAAGAGATACTCTACTAAACACATGTGATAAGGTGTTTTTTGTAAAGTCAGCGCGAAGTTACATTATTTTTTTAGTTAAGGCTCACTTTTTTGTAAGCCGCAATGCCACTGTCAAGATATTTTATAAACTCCGGGATGTTCTGATTTGCGCCTTGAGGCGGCACCAAGGTCTCTCCTTTTTCGTTGATTATCACGTAGTAAGGCTGCGCATTCGAATGGTATTTAGCGACTTCAAAATCAAGCCATTTGTTACCAATTGTGGTAGCTTTTTTACCGCGAGATAAAAGCAGGTCGGTTTGCTCACTTGCCGGCAGTTCGGTTTTATCGTCGATAACCAATTGCAGCATTACAAACTCATTTTGCAAACGTTTAAACACTTCCGGATTAGGGAAAACGTTTTGCTCCATTAACCGGCAGTTAACACAGTTCCATCCGGTAAAATCTATCAGAATCGGCTTTTTTAATTGTTTTGAAACTTCAACCGCCTGGTCGTAATCATACCAGTCATCAATCCCTTTAACCTTTGGCAGCCGTTTAAAAATCTCTTCGTATTTTTTCTCTTTGATTGTTGTTGTGGCGGTTGCCGGTGCAGCAGTTGTTGAGGAACCAGCCCCAAGCGTCAGGTCAAAATCCTGTGTACTTAATGGAGGTAGCAATGCACTGATCGATTTAAGTGGAGCTCCCCACAAGCCCGGGATCATATATACCGTAAATGCGAAAGCTGCCATCGCAAAGAAAGTACGTGTAACGGTTAAATGCTGCACATCGCTATCGTGCGAAAATTTGATCTTTCCTATCAAGTACAAACTCATCAAGATGCCAATAGCTATCCATATCGATAACACCACCTCTCGGTCTATCAGATTCCAATGGTAAGCCAGGTCTACATTCGATAAGAACTTCAGCGCAAACGCTATCTCTATAAAACCAAGAATAACCTTAACACTATTTAACCAGCCTCCGGATTTTGGTAAACTTTTTAATGCCGAAGGGAAGGTAGCAAATATGGTAAAAGGCAAAGCAATAGCCAGCGAGAAGCCAAACATCACCACTGCGGGTGCAAGTCTGTCGCCTTTAGTGAATGCGCTCGAAAGCACACCGCCAATGGCAGGGCCGGTACACGAGAAGGACACTACCACCAATGTAGCAGCCATGAAAAATATCCCCGCAAAACCACCTTTATCTGAGTTGGCATCAAGCTTATTCGCTAATGAGCTTGGCAGCGTAATTTCGAATGCACCAAGGAACGATGCACCGAATACGATCAGCATCAAAAAGAAAAAGAAGTTAAATATGCCATTTGTAGCTAAGCCATTCAAAGCCGTTGGCCCAAATATAATGGTGATCAGCAAACCGAAAACCACGTATATGAAGATGATACAAAGCCCATATAAGCAAGACTGCCAAATGGCCTTAGCCCGCGTGCCCCCCTTTTTGGTAAAGAAACTCACCGTTAGCGGCAACATTGGATAAACGCATGGCAGCAGGAATGCCGCAAAACCACCCAGGAAGCCTATGATAAACAATTGCCAAAGGCTTTTGGGAGAATCGGTACCATTATTGGTCACACCATCTTTAGTTGCCTTTTTTAAAGAATCTGCTTTTAGTTTTGCTATGGAGTCGGCCTTTTTAATACCCTCGGCCATTTCCTGGCTTTTAGATGGCGCTTCGGTAAACTGTACATCACCGGTTGATACGGTGTCTGCTGCTTTTTGCATTGCATGTGCCGGCTTTAGTGCAATAGCAAAAAACAGGGCTAAAAATAAAACGGTATATCTGAAAAGGCCTCGGCCTGTAGCTGATGTCATCTAAAGCAGTTCTTTATAAATTATTTAACAGGGATGCTGAACTTCACCTCATCCGGCGGAAGGCACTTGGTATCGTTACAAGTCATAAATTCAACCTTACCGGTAACTGTAGTAGCTTTAGCTTTGAGTTTTATTTTTTGCTGAAATATTACTGAATTTTCAAAGAAACCAACATTCATGCTAAACACTTTTTCGTAACGTGTTATAGGTGTTGGCTCAATGGTTTTGCCAACCAAAGTATATTCTTTAGATGGCGTGTAAGTGAAAGTGGTTTTAACCGGCCCACCCTCTTTCACTGTTTGAGAGTATACATGCCAGCCTTTATCAATAGTGGCCTTTATAAGCAAGGTAGCCTCGGTTGGGCTGGTCCTTTTTGCGGCAAATGCCCAGGTAACAGGTGCTTCTATTTGTGCTTTGGCACCTACAGAGAATACAAATAATGCGGCAACCGCTAAAAGTAATTTCTTCATCTTAATTGTTTAAAAATTCTATCTCCTTTAAATTGTAAAGCCGCTCACCTGCATCAGTATGCACAACAAGCAAACCTTCATCTGTAACATTTTTTATTACGCCTTTGAATGTTTCACCGTTCGACTTAAATAAACGCTCTTCGTTTAATCTGTACAAACGGCTCTGGTACAATTCACGTATCTGAGCAAACTTACCCATTCTTAATTGAAGGTAATAACCCTCAACCTTATTGCAAATTTGAGCTAAAATAGTTTTTAAATCATAATCCCTCTGTAATATCTTCTTAATTGATGTTGCATTTGTTGCCGATGGATGAAAATCTTCCTGATTTACATTGAGGCCTATCCCAATAATGGAATGCTTAATGCGACTACCTTGTAAAATATTCTCGATCAGCATGCCGCCAAATTTATTGTTCTGATAATAAATATCGTTAGGCCATTTTATCTTTAAGCTGTCACGCAGCAGGGGGTATAAAGCGTCATATACACCCAGGCTTACGGCGCGGGTAAGGTCAAACTGCTGTTGTACCGATAAAAAGCCGGGATTTAAGAGTATGCTGAAAGTTAAATTTTTACCCGGTTGGGCATGCCAGGTGTTATCACGCTGGCCTCGGCCGGCAAATTGGTCTTCTGCCATAATGACGGTACCCTCTGGTAGTGGCGTGGATTTTGACAAAAGATTTTTAAGGAATGTATTTGTTGAGTCAACTTGTTTAAGCTCCACCAAATTTTGTCCAACAAATAATGCCGAAAATATGTTATTTTGCAACGTATAATAATTTAAAAACCAAAATCGTTCAAAACTAAATCTTTTTGATGGTAAAAAGTAAAGTGATAAATGAGTCTGCCTACCTTTCTGAACTGGCCATACATGGCATGCAGGAGAAAAAAGGGAATGAACTGGTCAGGCTCGATCTTAGAAATATAAACAGTTCGGTAGCAGATTATTTTGTAGTTTGCCACGCCGATTCAGCCACGCAGGTAAAAGCAATAGCCAACAGTGTTGAAGATGAAATATACAAAGCTTTACAAATAGAGCCCTGGAGAAAAGAGGGGCTTGAGTATGGCGAGTGGATATTACTTGATTATGTAGATGTAGTGATACATGTTTTCCGTACGGATAAACGCGAGTTTTATGGCGTTGAGGACCTGTGGGGAGATGCTGAGATACAAAGTTATAAAAGCGCTTAAGCTCAACTATAGCATCGTTATTATTTTACCAATAGCCAATTGAGCTTGTAGAAAATGGAAATTAAAGACAAAAATTCTGATAACCAGAAACCTTTACGCAAGGTTCCGAATAAAAAAATCGCACCGAAGCCCCCTAAATTTAATTTGATGTGGCTATATGCCATATTAATAATTGGCTTACTGATAGTACCGCAGCTTTGGGGCGGCAACACCGGCAAACAGATAGACTTTCAAACGTTTAGCAATACCATGCTTAAAGCCCATGATGTTGACCACATTGTGGCCTACAAAAGCGGCGATCTGGTAATGGCCGAAGTTTACATCAAAAAAGACAGCCTTAGTAAACCGAAATATTCTGACGTTAATAAACCACAGCGTGGTTTTGCCATGAGCAATAGCGAAAGCCCGCAGTATTATTTTACTGATGCCAGCTACGAAAGCTTAAAGCAATCATTAACCGCTGCAGAAAAAGACCTGCCCGATGCGCAGAAAACACCTGTTAAATATGAGCAAGGCAAAGAGAACCTGCTAAGTAACTGGCTGGTACAATGCGTTATTATGGCAGTGCTACTGGTTGGTGTGTGGTTATTTATCATGCGCCGCATGAGTGGTGGTGCAGGTGGCGGCCCCGGTGGCCAGATCTTCAATATCGGTAAATCAAAGGCTACACTGTTTGATAAAGAATCGCAGGTTAATGTGACCTTTAACGATGTTGCAGGCCTTGAAGAAGCCAAACAAGAAGTGATGGAAATTGTGGATTTCCTGAGAAATCCAAAAAAATACACTAATCTGGGTGGTAAGATACCTAAGGGTGCACTACTGGTAGGTTCGCCGGGTACCGGTAAAACCCTGCTTGCAAAAGCAGTTGCCGGCGAAGCACAGGTACCTTTCTTTTCGCTGTCAGGTTCTGATTTTGTGGAGATGTTTGTTGGTGTGGGTGCATCACGTGTTCGTGACCTGTTCCGCCAGGCTAAAGACAAAGCACCATGTATCATCTTTATTGATGAGATTGATGCAATTGGCCGCGCACGAGGTAAAAACAATATCGTAGGTGGTAATGATGAGCGTGAGAACACGTTGAACCAGTTATTGGTTGAGATGGATGGTTTTGGAACCGACTCTGGTATCATCATACTTGCTGCAACCAACCGCCCTGATGTACTGGATAGCGCCTTAATGCGCCCGGGACGTTTTGACAGACAGGTATCTATTGATAAACCGGACCTGATAGGCCGCGAACAGATATTTAAAGTTCACCTTAAACCTGTCAAGGTTGCCGAAGGTGTTGATGCTAAAAAGCTATCGGCACAAACACCTGGTTTCGCCGGTGCAGAAATTGCTAACGTTTGTAACGAAGCTGCTTTGATAGCCGCCCGTAAAAACAAAGAGGCGGTTGAAATGCAGGATTTCCAGGATGCTATTGACCGTGTTATCGGCGGCTTGGAGAAAAAGAACAAGATCATCTCTCCGGAAGAAAAACGGATTGTTGCCTACCACGAAGCTGGCCATGCCATTGCAGGCTGGTTCCTGGAGCATGCTGACCCATTGGTTAAGGTATCTATTGTTCCCCGCGGTGTAGCTGCATTGGGTTATGCACAATACTTGCCAAAAGAGCAGTTCTTGTATACTACAGAGCAATTGCTTGATGGTATGCGCATGACCATGGGTGGCCGCGTTGCAGAAGATATCGTTTTCGGTAAAATATCAACAGGTGCACAAAACGACCTTGAGCGTATCACTAAATTAGCTTATGCCATGGTAACTATCTATGGTATGAATGATAAGGTTGGTAACGTATCATTTAACGACACCCAGGGCGAATACCAGTTTAACAAGCCTTACTCTGATAAAACATCAGAACTGATAGATAACGAGGTTCGTACACTGATTGGTGACGTTTACCAAAGCACTAAACAGTTACTGATAGACAAGCGTGAAGGTTTAGAAAAATTGGCCAACAAACTGATTGAAAAAGAGATCCTGTTCCAATCAGACCTGGAAGAAATATTGGGCAAACGTCCGTTTGATAACCGTACCACTTATGATGAATTTGTGAACGGACCAACAGACTCTAACCAGGATCCGGCTGCCCAAGGCCTGGTTCATGAAGGTGTAAGCGATCATTCTGGTACATTTAACCGTAACCCTGAAGAAACAGACACGACTAAAGAATAAAACAAGCAAATGCTTGAAACTAAAAAGTCAAAAGTTCTTATCGAGCTTTTGACTTTTTAGTTTAGTGCAAGTAGGCATTGCATTTTTGACTTTATAATTTCGATTTTTGACTTACTATGCGAGATATCACCACATCAAAAGAAAAACTTTTAAAAAAAGTAAGGAAGGCCCTTTTAGAGAAGCGTGATAATCCTTATCCTAATCTTGAGGAACTTCCGATGTATGTGGAGACCGGGGAAATGCCGGAAGTGCTTTTTGCGGAAAATTTCACCAATGTCAACGGCCAGTTCATTTTTTGTGAAGATGAGGTGCAATTTATAGAAAACCTGCTTGAGTTGGCCGAAGAGCGTAAATGGCATAAGATCTATTGCTGGGAACAACCGCTTCAACAGCTTTTATCCCAATATGAATATCCCTATTACGAAACAGATAAAGACTTTGACCAGGCCGAAGTTGGCTTTACGCTATGCGAGGCGTTGATTGCCCGCAGCGGCAGCATACTGCTCTCTAATGCTAATGCCGCAGGCCGCAGGCTAAGCATTTACCCGCCCGTGCATATTGTGCTTGCCTACACCTCGCAGATAAGAATGGACCTTAAGGATGGCTTTAAACTCATTAAAGAAAAATATGGCAGCCACATACCATCTATGATAACGCATATTACCGGACCAAGCCGTACAGCGGATATTGAAAAAATGCTTGTATTGGGTGCCCACGGGCCAAAAGAGCTTTTTGTATTTCTGCTGGATGGATAACCGGCAGTATACTTCAGCGTTTGATCTTTAATTTATCCAATCTGCATTCTTCCAGCACTACGCGCTCGCTTATTTTGTGTTTGTAGTTCCACTTAATTAGCCTGATGCAATAGTCTGATATCTCTATCCCGGTAATATCGCCATCATTAAAGCAGCAGCAGCCGGAGTTAAAGTATGAATCTAAATAGCCGTTGAAGTTTGGCTCCGTTACGCCTTTTAAGTGCAAGCCCGCTATCTGCCTTTCAATCTCGCTCATTTTAGCAACGTTATTTTCCTTGCGTGCTTCATCAAGATTATGATATAAGATTTCCAGATGGGTCATGGAGCAAAATACCGGCTGGTGAGTATGTCCCGTGATCAGTAGCGTGTTACTATGATTGCTGCTCCACTCGTACATCATTCGGTTATGATCTGTTTTGAATTGGTCATTGTAAGCAGGAGTGTTGGGGTTTATGGATAGATAGCCTTGCAGTGGCCCCCAAACATCAGATACGAACCATTTGCTAAACCAGTTGCCATCGCTTTGCAGATCGCCTTGATGGCCATGTGTCAGCAGTATCTCTAAGGGTTTATTCTTAAGTTCTGTTTTAAGTATTAGTTCTTCATAAACCTTTATGGCCCTGCCATAAATCTTTGTTAGGCTTAAGGCAGCTAAAGGATCGTTGTCCCAATAAAGATCATGGTTGCCAAAGAGTTTGATGAAACGATTATCATTAAGAAAAAGCTTTTCCGCTTCAAACGTTTTTTTGTTGTGCCGCTTTACGGTGACAAACAAATTCTCCCATAACTCCTCACTGTCACCAAGATTTATGTAGGTAAACCCTTTTTCATAATAGTGATGAAGTGCTGCAAGATAGTTTTGCTCGCATTTTGCAAAAATATCAGCCCCATCGCGTGCACCTTTATGCTGGTCTGAAAAAATGATGAATTTATCTGCGCCCGCATCAAAAGGGATAAGCGGCCCTTTTTTACCCGGATTATCATGAACATCACGACAAAGATCGGTAAGGGCGTTGTTAACACGTTTTTTATTGGGCCTGGATGAAAACGAGTTCGCCAGGTTTGAGACAAGCTTATAAAGTAGGCGTTGCAAAAACCGGCGCATGTAATTTTAACATGTACCACGGTGTTTTGTGTTGATACTTTCGGCAATAAAACAATTAGATACAATTGCTATTTGCTAATAATATTAGCAAATTTATTTTCTATGTCACACGAGGAAAATCCTGAATTTTTTAAGGGCCGCGGCGCTCAGGTAAATACGCATAACCGGTTTTTGAAAAGTAAATATGTGCAGGAGCACATTGAGGGATTAGATGAGCAGATGCTGGAGAACATCCACACCCAGTTATTTGAGGAAAATCCTAAAAAAATAGTAAGCGAATCAAATAGTCCTGACCTTAGTCATTTTGTGTCTATAAACCCATACCAAGGCTGCGAGCACGGCTGTATCTACTGTTACGCCCGCAACAGTCACGAATATTATGGATTTAGTGCAGGGCTCGACTTTGAGCGAAAGATAATTGTTAAACGTAATGCTGCAGAACTCCTGGAAAAGCATTTTAATAAAAAGGGGTATATCCCTGTACCCATCGTATTATCCGGCAATACGGATTGCTACCAGCCTATTGAGCGTAAACTGAAGATCACACGCTCGTTACTGGAGGTATTCCATAGGTATCGTAACCCGGTTAGTATTATCACAAAGAACAACGTAGTGTTGCGCGACATTGATATACTAAGCGATATGGCCCGGATGAAACTGGCTCACGTTAACGTTTCTATCACATCCTTAAACGAATCATTACGCCAGAAACTTGAACCAAGGACGGTTACCGGCATGGGCCGTTTAGCGGTTATTCAAAGACTATCAGAAAGTGGCATTCCCTGCAGAGTAATGGTGGCGCCAATTATACCGGGTTTAAACAGCAATGAAATTCCGGATATTATTAAAGCCGCAGCTGATAGAGGTGCTGTTTCAGCGGGGTTCACCATTGTGCGCCTAAACGGTGCCATTGCAGAGATATTTACAGATTGGGTACACAAAGCTTTTCCAGACAGGGCAGAGAAGATCTTAAATATGATCAAAGCCTGCCATGGCGGCAATTTGAACGACACTGATTTTGGCCGGCGTATGAGCGGTGATGGCCATATAGCAAACTCCATTCACCAGCTTTACCGTATGGCTTGCGTTCGGTTTTTAGCCGGCCGGGAGATGCCTGCTTATGATCTGAGTTTATTTACCCCAAAGGGAGGGAAACAGACAAGCATGTTTTGACATCAAGTAATATCAATGATTTGATACCACCAGCAGATCCAGATCTTTGCTTGGGATGTTGAAGCGCTCGCCAATGTATTTGTTGGTTAGATGGCCCTGATATATGTACACAGCGTTACGTATACCGGTTTTTTGCCAGATCAAATTCTTAAGGCTGCCCTGCTCGCCAATATCAAGCAATATGGGGGCAAAAATATTTGTTAGCGCATAAGTGGCAGTACGCGCTACACGAGATGCAATATTAGGTACGCAATAATGTATCACATCGTACTTACGGAAAACGGGGTGTGTGTGATTGGTGACTTCAGATGTTTCAAAGCATCCGCCCTGGTCTATGCTTACGTCAATAATAACCGAATTTGGTTTCATACGGCTTACCGTAGCCTCTGACACGATACAGGGACTGCGGCCATCATCTGCACGCATAGCACCTATAGCTACATCACAGGTGGTGATGGCTTTTTCCAATACAATTGGCTGCACAACAGATGTAAACACACGTGCGCCTATATTATTCTGCAAACGGCGAAGTTTATAGATAGACGGATCAAATACTTTTACTTCTGCGCCTAATGAGATGGCAGTGCGCGCGGCGTACTCACCAACGGTACCTGCGCCAAGTATAACTATTTCGGTAGGCGGTACGCCGGTAATGCCACCCAGCATCAGGCCCTTCCCTTCAAAAATATTACTCAGGTATTCTGCCGCTATCAAGACAGATGTTGCGCCAACTATCTCGCTCATGGCGCGTACCACGGTTAATGAACCTCCCTCGTCTTCAAGGTGTTCAAAACAAATGGCAGTAACCTTTTTTTTGATTAGCGCATGCAGGCTTTCGGCTTTAAGTGTAGCCAACTGCAGGGTAGATATCAACAATTGCCCCGGCTTCATCATTTCTATCTCCTCTGCGGTGGGAGGAGCTATTTTAATGATGATATCGGCCTCGTAAACCTTTTTGGTATCGTAAACAATTTCTGCGCCTTGTTCGCTGTAATTGTTATCAGTAAAATTTGCGGCCTGGCCTGCGTTACTTTCCAGGTAAACGCTATGGCCATTATTGACAAGCAGGGCAACAGACAGTGGCGTTAATGCAATACGGTTTTCCTGAAAAGACGTTTCTTTAGGTATACCAATGTATAGCTGCTTTTTGTTGCTTTTCACTTCAAGCATTGATTCCTGCGGCTGCATCATTGCCTGCCTTGCAACGCTTGTGAACCCACTGTATTTCCCTGCACTCATAGTGTGTTAGTTTTTCCGGCTGATGAAGATACGAAAATTATACTTTAGCTAAAAGTTTTCAACCGTGATGAGGCGCTCGTGCTGGTCCTGGATATGTATCCTCACACCGGTATACGTATCTGGCACCAGGTCGGCAATTTTTTCGGGCCACTCTATAAAACAATAGTTTCCTGAATAGAAATATTCCTCATATCCCATATCCAAAGCTTCACTATATTGCTTTAAGCGATAGAAGTCGAAATGGTAAACAGGCCCATCCTTGCCTTCGTATTCATTAACGATTGAAAAGGTTGGGCTGGTAACATCATCTGTTACCCCAAGCGCAGCACATATAGATTTGATAAGCGTGGTTTTACCCGCGCCCATCTCCCCGTAAAATAAAAAGATGCGGTTTTGTCCCGCTTCTTTTAAAACCTTTTCAGCAGCATCTGCCAGATCATTAATGGTTTTAGTGTGTATTTCCATCAGCGCCAAATATCTTATTTATTGCCGTATGTTACTATCGGGATGATCATTTCTTCTAACGAGATACCGCCATGCTGGAACGTCTCGTTATAAAAGTTTACAAAATGATTGTAATTGTTAGGATACACAAAGTAGCTATCGCTTTTAGCGAACACAAAGCTTGAGCTTACATGCAGCTTGGGCAGTTGGGCATCATGCGGGTTACGGATATGGAACACCTCCTTAGGATTAAAATTCAAATTTTTACCTTGTTTATACCGCAGGTTGGTGTTAGTGTTACGGTCGCCAATGATCTTGCTTGGGTTTTTAACGCGTATGGTACCATGGTCTGTAGTAATGATAACCTTCACCTGTTTTTGAGAAAGATACTTAAGCAGATCAAAAAGCGGGGAGTGCTCAAACCATGATAATGTTAGCGAGCGGTATGCAGGGTCATCGCTGGCCAGTTCGCGGATCATCTGCATGTCTGTACGGGCGTGGCTCAGCATGTCAACAAAGTTGTATACCACTACGTTCAGCTCGTTGTTCATCAGGTTATTTACCGATTCGTTAAGCGCCCGGCCTTCATCAATGTTCAGTATTTTGTGATACGAGTGTTTAACATCACGGCGCATTACACGTTTTAAATGATCGGCCAGGAAATCGGCTTCGTAGAGGTTTTTACCACCTTCATCCTCATCATTCTGCCACATTTGCGGATAACGGGTTTCCATCTCCAGCGGCATCAGGCCCGAGAAGATAGCATTACGCGCGTACTGTGTTGCAGTTGGCAAAATACTGTAATAGGTTTCTTCCTCTTCTAAGCGGAAGTATTCAGAAATAAGCGGATTGATGATCCTGAACTGATCATAACGTAAATTATCGATCAGGATAAAGAAAACCGGCACTTTGCTTTCCAATTTAGGGAATACCTTCTTTTTGAAAAGCTGCGGTGAATTTACAGGAGCTGTATCGGGGTTTTTTAGCCAGCCCAAATAGTTCTTCTCAACAAACTTGCAAAACTGCACGTTTGCTTCGGCCTTTTGCAGGGTCAATATCTCGTGCATTCCGCTATCCTGCAAGGCTTCCAGTTCAAGTTCCCAGTAGATCAGTTTTTTGTAAACCTCAACCCATTCACCGTAGCTCAAATTGTCATTAAGCGTCATACCCAGGGTGCGGAAATCCTGCTGGTAGGCCATGGTTGTTTTTTCAGTAACCAGGCGTTTATTTTCGGTAAGCTTTTTTATGGTAAGCAATATCTGCTTAGGGTGCACGGGCTTTATCAGGTAGTCGTCTATCTTTGAGCCAATAGCATCTTCCATCAGGTACTCCTCCTCATTTTTGGTGATGAGTACAATGGGTATATCGTTGTTAAGGCCCTTTATCTGTTGCAAAGTTTCAAGCCCCGTAAGGCCGGGCATATTCTCATCCAGGAAAACCAGGTCGAAATATTTTTTCTTAAACTCTTCAACAGCATCGTTACCATTGGTTACGGTAGTAACTTTATAACCTTTCTCGCTCAGGAACAGTATATGTGGTTTAAGCAGATCTATCTCGTCGTCGGCCCATAGGATTGTGGTTTCCTGCATAATATCTTTATTTTTACAACCCTATAACCGTAAGGTTGTAAGTTTTGTTGTAAAAATACGCAAAGGATTAACATTTATTAACAAATACAAGATGCTTGTTTTGTCATATTTAGCCACCTTTGCAGCCAGAATACCACGCATTTGAATAAGAAAAAAATCATTAACGATCCGGTTTACGGGTTTATAAGCATACCTACCGAACTGGTTTACGATCTGATAGATCACCCATACTTTCAGCGTCTCAGGTACATCAAACAGGTCGGGATGACCCACCTGGTTTACCCCGGCGCTTTGCATACCCGTTTCCATCACGCTTTGGGTGCAATGCACCTGATGGGTTTGGCTATAGAAACTTTGTGCAGTAAAGGCCAGGAAATAAGCCCGGAAGAAAAGGAAGGTTTGATAATTGCCATACTGCTGCATGATATTGGCCATGGCCCGTTTTCGCACGCGCTGGAGCATACCATAGTTGAGGAAATAAGCCATGAGGATATTTCTCTGATGCTAATGGATAAGCTTAACGAAGAGTTTAACGGACAGCTCAATCTTGCCATCAGCATCTTCAGGGGCAAGTATCACAAAAAGTTTCTGCACCAATTGGTAAGCAGTCAACTGGATATGGACAGGATGGATTACCTTAACCGGGATAGCTTTTTCACAGGCGTATCAGAGGGCGTAATCAGTTCAGACCGTATCATTAAAATGCTGACAGTTAAAAATGATATGGTTGTTGTGGAAGAGAAAGGGATCTACTCGATAGAGAAATTTCTGATAGCCCGCCGGTTGATGTACTGGCAAGTTTACCTGCACAAAACCGTAATTGCTGCCGAGCAGTTGCTTTGCAAAATATTTTGCCGGGCCCGTGAGCTGGCCCTGGCCGGGGAACGATTCCCGCTTACACCTGCGTTAAGTTATTTCCTCGATACAGAAATTGACAAGGCCGAGTTTATGACTAACCCTGCACACCTTGAGGTATTTGCCAAGCTTGATGATACCGATGTAATGACCGCTGTAAAAATTTGGGAAAACAAAAGTGATTGGGTGCTTTCCAACTTGTGCAAAAGGTTTATAAATCGCAGCCTTTACCACACCGACATTACATCCGGACATCCTGATGAGCAATTTGTGAAAGAGCTTACCGGCAAGGCAATGCAAAAATATGGCATTACGGAGCACGAAGCATCGTACTTTGTGTTTACAGACAGCATCAGGAACAACGCTTACAATAAAGGGGATGGCAGTATCCATATCCTGAAAAAGGACGGCAGTATTATAGATATTACGCTGGCAAGCGATAACTCAAATCTTGAGGCCCTCTCCACAACGGTAAAAAAACACATACTGTGTTACACCAAAGACCTGCTTTGAAACGTATTATGCTAAAACTTAATAATTTGTTGCTTTAGTATTAACATTTAACTTTGTACGATGCAATTTACTGCCAAAGATATAGCAGCGCTGCTTAACGGAACCGTTGAAGGTGACGAACTTGTTGCGGTTGACCAACTCGCCAAGATCGAGGAAGCCCAGAAAGGCTCCCTTTCATTTTTGGCTAACCCAAAGTATGAGCAGTTTCTTTACAGCACTAACGCGTCTATAGTAATTGTAAATAATACTCAACAGCTTACCGGCCCTGTAAACGCCACCCTCATAAGGGTAGAGAACGCGTATAGTGCGTTTACGCTGCTTTTGGAAAAATACAACACTTTTAAACTATATAAAGAAGGTATTGAGCAGCCAAGCTTTATCCACGAAAGCGCCACCATTGGAGAAAACGCTTACATAGGAGCATTCGCTTATATTGGGCAGGGTGTTAAAACCGGTAAGAACTGTAAAATATATCCTAACTGCTACATTGCAGACAACGTTATCCTTGGTGATAATGTAACGCTTTTTCCCGGTGTGGTGGTTTACTTTGATTGTGTAATTGGCAGCAACGTGATCATCCACTCGGGTGCCGTTATCGGTAGCGACGGCTTTGGCTTTGCTCCAAACGGGGATGGCAGCTACACCAAAATTGCACAAATAGGTAACGTTATCATTGAAGACAATGTTGAGATAGGTTCGAATACCACAATAGACCGTGCTACCATGGGTTCGACTATCATCCGCAGAGGTGCCAAGATCGACAACCTGATCATGATTGCCCATAATGTTGAAATTGGTAGCCATACGGTAATGGCGGCTCAATCGGGCATATCAGGAAGTACTAAGATAGGGTCGAGAGTAGTTATTGGTGGCCAGGTAGGTTTTGCCGGCCATTTAAACATTGCAGATGGCAGCCAGTTTGGCGCACAAACAGGTATTAATCACACTATAAAAGAAGAAAATAAGCAATGGGGCGGCTCTCCGCATCTGCCATACAAAGATTATCTTCGTGCCCACGTAAATATCAGGCGCTTACCTGATCTGGAGCTGCGTGTGCGCGAGCTGGAGAAAATGATAAAAGACTTAAAAAAAGATGTTCAGTAATTCTGGCTCATCGGTATACTAACCAATGAACTATTGAACCAATGAACGAATGAGCAATATAAAAATGAACGTAAAACAAAGAACTATTAAGGCACCGGTATCAATATCCGGCGTTGGTTTGCACACAGGCCAAAACGTTACCATGACCTTTAACCCTGCACCTGAAAAGCATGGGTATAAATTCCGTCGTGTTGATTTGCCCGGCCAGCCCATTATTGACGCCGATTGCGATAACGTTACGGATACCTCACGTGGTACCACGCTAACCCAAAACGGCGCGAGTGTTAGTACTGTTGAGCACGTGCTTGCCGCCTTGGTTGGTTTGGAGATAGACAACGTGCTGATCGACATGGATGCACAGGAAACCCCTATCATGGACGGTAGTTCTATTCAGTTCATTAATGCTATTGAAGAAACCGGCACTGTTGAACAGGATGCCGACCGCGAATATTATCACATCCCTTATAATATCCACTATTCTGAGCCTGACCGTAAAGTTGATATGGTAGCCATGCCTTTAGATGATGATTACCGCTTTACCTGTATGGTTGATTATAACTCGCAGGTTTTGGGTAGCCAGCATGCAACCATCTCCAGCCTTAAGGAATTTAAGCGCGAGATCGCATCAAGCAGAACTTTCTGTTTCCTGCATGAGCTTGAAATGCTGGTTAAGCACGACCTGATAAAAGGAGGCGACCTTAACAACGCCATTGTAGTGGTTGATAAGGATGTTGATACAGAAGAATTAAGCCACCTGGCAAAATTATTTAACCGCGCAGATATCAGTGTTGCACCACAAGGCATCTTAAACAATATCGAGCTTCGCCACCAAAACGAACCGGCACGCCACAAGCTGTTGGATATGATAGGCGACCTTGCGCTGGTTGGTGTTCCGCTAAAAGGCCATATTATGGCGGCCCGCCCCGGCCACGCTGCAAACGTTGCCTTTGCTAAAAAGATAAAGGCACTTATCAAAAAAGAACGCAGCCGCAAGCATGTAAAGGTTTATGACCCTAACATGAAGCCGGTGTATGATACGGTACAGATCATGGAGATATTACCGCACCGCCCGCCGTTGCTGCTTATCGATAAGATCCTGGAATTGACCAAAACCCACGTGGTAGGTTTAAAGGCAGTTACCATGAATGAGCCTTTCTTTGTGGGCCACTTCCCGGGTGCACCGGTAATGCCGGGTGTTTTGCAGATTGAAGCAATGGCGCAAACAGGCGGTATCCTGGTACTAAATACGGTTCCCGATCCGGAAAACTGGTTAACGCTTTTCCTTAAAATTGAAAATGCAAGATTTAAAGACAAGGTTTTGCCGGGTGATACGTTAATATTCCGTTGTGACCTGGTAGCACCTATCAGAAGGGGCATTGCCCAAATGAAAGGTATTGGCATGGTGGGCGAGAAAGTTGTGGTTGAAGCCGAGCTGATGGCGCAAATAGTTAAATACAAGTAAATATGATACAGCCGTTAGCATATATACACCCTCAGGCCAAAATTGCCGATAACGTAGTTATCGAGCCCTTTGTTACTATCCACAAAGATGTGGAGATAGGCGAAGGTAGCTGGATAGGGTCAAACTCTGTTATTATGGATGGTGCGCGCATAGGTAAAAACTGCCGCATTTTTCCGGGTGCGGTTGTGTCTGCGCCACCGCAGGATCTTAAATATAAGGGTGAGGCAAGTACCGTTACCATTGGTGATAATACGGTTATCCGCGAATGCGTAACCCTTAACCGTGGTACCGCACTTGATAAAAACACTACCACCATAGGTAAAAATTGTCTGTTAATGGCCTATACTCACGTTGCACACGATTGTGTTATTGGCGATAACGTGATCATTGCTAACGCAGTACAACTGGCCGGACACATCAACGTGTATGACTATGCTTTCATCGGCGGAACATCTGCCGTTCACCAGTTTGTTGAAATTGGTGCACATAGTATGATATCCGGCGGATCGCTGGTGCGTAAGGATGTACCGCCATTTACCAAGGCAGGCCGCGAGCCATTGTCTTACATCGGCATCAATTCGGTGGGTTTACGCCGTAGAGGGTTCTCTGCCGAAACCATCAGCGAGATACAGGAAATCTATCGCATCATCTTCCTTAAAAAATACAACATCACCAAGGCCCTTGACATTATCGAAGCCGAATTTAACCCAACCGTTGAGCGTGACGAGATCGTTAACTTTGTTCAGAACTCGCAACGCGGTATCATGAAGGGTTTTGGGTCGGTGTAATTGTTGAGTTGATAGTTCATGGTTCATAGCGAACTGTAAATGCTCTTTGTACTGTGGACCATCAACCATTAACCATGAATTATTGAAAATCTCCCTCCAAAATATAGGCCGGCGGTTTAACCGCGAATGGATCTTCAGAGGTATTGATTATACTTTTGAAGGGCCGAAAAGCTATGCTATTTTGGGATCAAATGGGTCGGGTAAATCAACCTTGCTGCAGGTGCTTAATGGCAGTCTTCATCCATCAGCCGGTGAAATAAAATATAGTAATGCCGGTGCGGATATTAAACCGGAAAACGTATTCAACTATTTAAGCCTTGCGGCTCCCTATCTGGAAGTGATCGAGGATTTTTCTTTGACGGAGATGATCGATTTTCATTTTAAGTTTAAGAAGTACCGGCCAGGCATAGACAAACAAGTCGTTGCCGATATCCTGAACCTGCAGGGCAGCAACAATAAATTGATCCGCTATTTCTCCTCGGGCATGAAACAGCGCTTGAAGCTGGCATTAGCCTTTTGCTCCGATACGCCGATGCTGATGCTGGATGAACCTACATCAAACCTCGATAACCAAGGTATTGACTGGTACCTGAGCCTGATAGAACAATACAGCGCCGGGAGGTTAACGATTATCTGCTCAAACCAGGAGCATGAGTATAGTTTCTGCGATAATACGTTGAGTATAGCGGATTATAAGAGGGTTTCTGTGTAATCTGAAATCTGTTAAATTGGGTTGCTCCTACGGAGCAAAAAGCAATCAATTACTTTTCTACAAAGCGGTCGTCCCTACAGGACAGCATATCTTCAAATAAACATAGGCTTAGATACCGGCGCTTTTTATACCTCGTTAGAGGTTACCGCTTTGTAGCCCGGAACAAATAAAATGTTTTGCTCCATAGGAGCTATCCCTCGAAATGTGACCATTCAAATTACTTGCCCTTCCCGGCCATATAATCGAACGTTAAATTACACAAAGTTTTAACGCCGAGCGTGAAGCCGCTTTCATCGATGTAAAAATCGGGCGTATGGTGTGATGGTGCTGTTAAGCTGTTGCCTCCCTTAGGCATGCCTCCTAAAAAGAAGAATAGGCCAGGCACCTTTTCCTGGTAAAAGCTAAAATCTTCTGCACCGGTTACCGGTGGCACCAGCAGCACATTTGCTTTCCCTGCGGTTTCCTGCAGGCTTGGCAGCATCTTTTGTGTGAGGGCGACATTGTTAAACGTAACCGGGTAATGGTTACTGTATGGCGCCCAAACTTCGGCGGTTGCTCCATAAGCCTCAGCTGTTTTGGTAGCTATGCGTTTTACGTTTTCGTTTATCAGCTTTTCATCGGCCGGGGTAAAGAAACGTAACGTGCCCAGCATCTCTACATTCTCAGGGATGATATTGAAACGGGTACCTCCCTTGATAGCGCCTATAGTAACCACTGCAGGGTTCTCGGTAATGTTTACATTCCGGCTTACAATGCTCTGCAAAGAATTGATGATCTGTGCCGATACTAACACAGGGTCCACGCTCTGCCATGGGTATGCTCCGTGTGATGATTTCCCTTTAACCACTATCTTCAGATCATTAACGCCGGCCATCGTACCGCCGGGGCGATAAGTGAGTTTTCCTACTTCAACTGCCGAGGATATATGCAGGCCAAAAATGGCATCAACCTTTGGGTTTTGTAAAACGCCTTCTTTAACCATTTGCTCTGCACCGCCTTTTTCCCCAACAGGCACACCTTCTTCAGCCGGTTGGAAGATAAACTTCACCGTACCATGCAGATCTTTCTTCATGCCGGAAAGCACCTCCGCCACACCCATTAAGATCGCCATGTGCGAATCATGGCCGCAGGCATGCATGGCGCCTACTTCCTGTCCGTTATATTGCGTTTTAACTTTTGAGGCAAAAGGCAGGTTAACCCGCTCGGTAACCGGCAGGCCGTCCATATCAGCCCGTAAGGCTATCACCGGCCCGGGATGCCCACCTTTTAGCAAACCTACCACGCCGGTTGTTGCTACACCGGTTTGTACCTCAATACCTAAAGACTGCAAATGTTCGGCAATAATGCCCGATGTGCGAACCTCCCGGTTGCCCAGCTCCGGATGCTCATGAAAATCACGCCGCCAGCTGATCACTTTTTGTGTGATCGCATCTGCTTTTTTCGATGCTTCAGTTTTAAGATTTACGTGCGCAAATGCGGGAAGTGACAGGGCAGCAAGTGAGATAAGTAGCAGTTTCTTCATGCCTGGGCGGGTTTGTATCGCTAATATAAGAAATCCAATCCATGTGCGCTTGTCCTTGCCATAAGTGCATTGGCAACTAAGTAACCCCTCCCTGCCTTTACGCTTTTCCCGCCGCACCCCTCCCCAAAGAGGGGAAAAGTTGTAAGCTTGCAGATGCGAGTTGTCGCCTTCTTCTCTTATTTCACTTTTTATTAAAGTAATCATGCACGGCCTGGTCTACGTCCTGCAGGGCTATGTTTGCCTGCAGCAAGCGCCAATTATCATCCAATAAAAAGTAGGTGGGCACAGCCTTTATTTTCCAGTTGGCTACATTAGGCGATTCGTTGCCTTTCAGATCAGATACCTGTATCCATTTGTCGGTGATTTTAGGTGCGTTCTTTAGCCATATTGCCTTATCGGTATCGATGGAAACGCTAATAGTAGCAAATTTCTGCCGGTCGCTTTCAGTCAGGATCAACCCATTAGCCATTTTTGCGTGGTTCTGTTCTATTACCGGGCTGCCGCTCTTCCAAAACTCAACCAGTATCACTTTCCCCTTTATGGCCTTTTTATCAAATGGCTTTCCATCAGGTGTTTGGCCAACAATATCTGCGGCAACCGAGCCGGGGATCAGTTTAACCAGCACGGCTACTTTATTACCTACCTTAATACCGTCGTCAGTGTTCTTAGCAGAATCCGTAAGCATGGAATACACATCTGCATATTGCTGCGCGTATTCATCAAGATATTGCTCTGCAAGGATATGCGCTGCGGCCTGGCTGTTTGGGTTAGCTTTAAGATAAGCCGTCAATATTTTCGGCTCCATCTCGCGGCGCTGTTGCTGCAGATCACGGGTTTTGGCATATAGCGCGGCGCGTTCCTTTGGCTGCATGTCTTTCACTTCGCGGGTATCCAGGTATTTTACCATGGAGTCGATGGTATGGTCAAGCTTGCCGGCCATTTCATTTTCTAATTGATAATATGCGCTAAGCTGTTGTTGTGTTTTAGAGTTGGTAGTTACTGTAGGATAACCTGCAGCCTGCGGCTCAACATTGTAGTCAACGTTTTCAAGATATAAAGTGAACTTGCGTTTGGCGCTTAAAGGCTTTGAGTCGTCGGTAACTGCAATATCGTAGTACCCGGGCGCCGCAAGAGGCTGAGCTACTTTATCCTCCCCGTCTTTTATGTTCTGAGTAAGAATAGTTTCGTTGAATTGGCTTAAAGTAATTTTGCCGTTAGCGATGCTTTTGTCTGTAATTGTTAACTGAAGCTTCGGCGTACTTTTACAAGCGGTTAGTACGGCAATCAAGATGATAAAAGCGTAACGTTTCATTGATGTGGTGTAAGGTTGGCCCGAAATTAACAATTTGCGCCATTTTGTTGATAAGCGATTAAAGCTTACTTTTTTATGACCAAATTTAGATTGTTTCTAAATAGCTATTATCCCTGCTTTAAGCCGAAACCATTTATATCTTTTGGCTTTTAATAGATACTTTTGCGGAAAAATAAATCTGATCTATAATGAGCGAATTTAAACAAACCTTTAACTCCTCACTGGGAAAAAAGCTGATAATGGCTTTAACAGGCTTGTTTTTATGTACCTTCCTAATCGTACACGTGGGTGGTAACCTGCTGTTGTTTAAACACGATGATGGTTTTGCATTTAACAGCTATGCTAACTTCTTAACGCATTTCCCGCCGATAGAGGTTATTGCATACCTTCTCTACTTCTTTATCATCCTGCACTCGGTATATGCTTTGGTGCTAACCATCAAAAACCGCAGGGCAAGGCCGGTAGGTTATGCAGTAACTACGAAATCGCCAACATCCTGGTCATCAAAAAATATGGGCCTTTTAGGTTCTATTCTTTTGCTGTTCATCGTTATCCACATGGGCGATTTTTGGTTTACCTACAAATACAAGGATATCCTTCCGTTTAAAGAGTATCGCACTAACCTTGCAACTAACCAAACAACAGCTTCTGAATACAAGCCGGAAGTACCAACGTTTGAGCGGTCGATCTCAACCGAGAACAACGTTGAGATTGTTAGGGTAAAAGACCTTCACTCACGCATCCAATGGAGCTTTAGCCATCTTTGGTATGTTGTGTTTTATGTAATTGCTATGGTTGCTGTATCGTTCCACTTATTACACGGTTTCCAAAGCGCGTTTAAAACGCTTGGCTGGGTACACAAGAAATACGATGGCATTGTATCGTTTATCGGCACATGGCTTTTTGCGGTGATCATTCCGTTACTGTTTGCGCTGATGCCGATTATTTATTATTTCCAAAGTTTAAATAAATAGTGATTGGCTGATTACGTGACTGGAGAATAGTTAAACGCTTAACCACCTCACACAATCAACCACTCATCACTCAATAAATAAAAAGAAATGAGTTTAAATGCTAATATTCCGCAAGGCCCATTGGCCGAAAAATGGAGCAAGCATAAGTTTAACTTAAAGCTGGTTAACCCTGCCAACAAGCGTAAATACAACGTTATTGTAGTAGGTACCGGTTTGGCCGGCGCATCAGCTGCTGCTTCATTGGCCGAATTGGGTTACAATGTAACCGCTTTCTGTTTCCAGGATAGCCCACGCCGTGCGCACTCAATTGCCGCACAGGGTGGTATCAACGCCGCTAAAAACTATCAGAACGATGGTGACAGCGTTTACCGTTTATTTTACGATACCATTAAAGGTGGCGATTACCGCGCACGAGAATCTAACGTTCACCGCCTGGCAGAGAACTCGGTAAATATTATTGACCAGTGTGTAGCACAAGGTGTACCCTTTGCACGCGAATACGGTGGTTTATTGGATAACCGCTCATTTGGTGGTGCACAGGTATCACGTACTTTTTACGCCCGCGGCCAAACCGGACAACAATTACTTTTAGGTGCTTACTCAGCGCTTAACCGCCAGATAAACCTGGGCAAGGTAAAAATGTATACCCGTCATGAAATGCTTGATGTGGTAATGATTGACGGCCATGCAAAAGGTATTGTTACCCGTAACTTAATTACCGGAGCAATTGATACCCACGCAGGCCACGCCGTATTATTATGTACAGGTGGTTATGGTAACGTATTCTATCTGTCAACTAACGCTATCGGCTCAAACGTAACAGCAGCATGGAGGGCACACAAACGAGGTGCTTACTTTGCTAACCCTTGTTATACACAAATTCACCCAACCTGTATCCCGGTTACCGGTGATCACCAGAGCAAGCTTACGCTGATGTCTGAGTCGTTACGTAACGACGGTCGTGTATGGGCTCCTAAAACCGTAGGAATCGCTAAGAAATTGCGCAACAAGGAGATCACAGCATCACAGGTTAAGGAAGAAGACCGCGATTATTTCTTAGAGCGCAAATATCCATCATTTGGTAACCTTGTTCCGCGCGACGTGGCATCACGTAATGCCAAAGAAATGGCCGATGAGGGCCGTGGTGTAGGTACATCCGGTTTTGCCGTTTACCTTGACTTTGCGGACGCGATCAGCCGTTTGGGAGAAGATACCGTGCGTGCTAAATACGGTAACCTGTTTGATATGTACTATCAAATAACTGACGAGAACCCGTACAAACAGCCAATGCGTATTTACCCTGCTGTACACTATACTATGGGCGGCCTTTGGGTTGATTACAACCTGAGCACCAACGTACCTGGTTTGTATGCCTTGGGCGAGTGTAACTTTAGTGACCACGGTGCAAACCGTTTGGGCGCTTCTGCACTGATGCAGGGATTATCTGATGGGTACTTTGTTATCCCTTACACTTTAGGAGATTACCTTGCTACCATCGGCCCTAAAGCGGTTGATAAAAATCACCCGGCTTTTGCGCAAACCAAACAGGACGTTTTAGATAACGTGAATAAGCTGTTATCGCTTAAAGGCAATAAAACAGTTGTTGAGTACCACCGCGAGCTTGGCCACATTATGTGGGAGTACTGTGGTATGGCCCGTTCAAAAGAAGGCCTTACCAAAGCTAAAGCGATGATTAAAGAACTGAAAGCAGACTTCTGGAAAAACGCGATAGTTGTGGGTGACAACGAGGAGTTGAACCTTTCACTTGAGCGTGCAGGCCGTGTTGCGGATTTTATTGAGCTGGGCGAGTTAATGGTGACCGACGCGTTGATGAGAAACGAATCATGCGGTGGCCACTTTAGGATCGAATCGCAAACAGAAGAAGGTGAAGCGCTTCGCGATGACGATAACTACGCATTTGTTGCAGCCTGGGAATTTAAAGGCGAAAACGCGGAGGAAGAGCTGCACAAGGAAGAGCTGGTATTTGAAAATGTTAAGTTAACACAACGTAGTTACAAGTAGTACTTAGTAGCAAGTATCAGGTATCAAGATCAAAATGGTCGTGATAGTTGATACGAAATACTCAAATCTCTATAATATGAGTCACGAAAATATGAACCTGACGCTTAAAGTATGGCGCCAAAAAAATACACAAACCTCGGGTAAGTTTGTGACCTATAAAGCCGAAGGGATATCGCCGGATATGTCGTTCCTGGAGATGCTTGACGTGGTGAATGAAAGCCTGATCAAAAAACAGGAAGACCCAATCCACTTTGACCACGATTGCCGCGAGGGTATCTGCGGTAGCTGTTCATTATACATCAATGGCCGGCCGCATGGTCCAAAACGAGCTATTACTACCTGCCAGTTGCACATGCGCAGCTTTAACGACGGCGAGACCGTTACCATTGAGCCTTGGCGCTCTACGGCCTTCCCGGTTATCAAGGATTTGGCTACAGACCGTTCGGCATTTGACCGTATACAACAAGCAGGTGGCTTTATCTCGGTAAATACCGGTGGTGTGCCTGATGCCAACTCAACACCTATCCCAAAAGTAGTTGCTGATGAGGCGTTTAACTCTGCTACCTGTATTGGTTGTGGTGCCTGCGTTGCTGCATGTAAAAATGCTTCAGCAATGCTGTTCACATCGGCCAAGATCACTCAGTTAGGATTATTGCCACAAGGCCAACCAGAGCGTTGGAGCCGTGTACAGGCAATGGTTAGGCAGATGGATGAAGAGGGTTTTGGTAACTGTACCAACACCGGTGCATGTGAAGCAGAATGCCCTAAAGAGATAACTTTGATGAACATCAGCCGTATGAATAACGACTTCTTCAGCGCAAAGTTGTTCCGCGAAGAGCATACGCATGATCATAGCGGCAACGGATAAATACCGATTGCTTAGACATAGAAAAGCCCGGTTGCATTTGCAACCGGGCTTTTCTATTGTACCAATATTTTAAGCCTTGCTGGTGACCGCTAAAATGTCTTTCACTTCTGGCTGGTTTTCAAATGCTTTAAGCAGCTTGCCATTTTTGCCATAGATAGCAACATAAGGAGTGTGCTTTAACTGGTAGTAGCGCTGCACGGTGTAAGTATAACCCTCGGTACCCAATATAAAATTAGGGTATTTGTTAAGGCCATAGTCGTTCTCAAAGGTTTTTACCATTCGGATATCCGTAAAGGTTATCATTACTACTTCGAATTTTTTGAACTTATCCATATCAGGCTTCATATCGCGGATAAGCTTTTGGCAATGCGGGCAATCCGGTGCAAAGTAGATCAGTATCACCGGTTTGTTCTTAGGCAGATCGGCAGCGGTAATGATCTGATCCTTTGTTGTCGTGATCTTGTATGGCGCAATGGTGTTAGGGGTGGTTTGCGCTTGGCTGCATCCTAAAGCCGCAATTATCGCAAATACTAAAAATACAAGTTTTTTCATTTTATTTAAAGTCATGGGGTATAAGTTAAGCCTCCAGCATCTCTATCTGCCAGGCTATATGTTCTTCTGTTACCGGGTATAACGCATTTTCGCGCACAGTATGATAAACGGCCTCAAATATTTGGTTATAATCACCTTTCACTGATGGTACGTCCTCTGCACATTTCTTATTATCTATCTCAACAATGATAAGTTTACCCTCATTCCCTTCAGGCTCAATGCCATAAGCAGGATCATTGGGCATCATACCGCCATCTAACTGTGCTTCCTGAACGTCGGTGCGGTTTTTGATGAAACTTCCCAACGTACCGTTTACCCAAAAACCGGGCGTATCACCTGCTATCTGCAAGCCCGATGTAAGGTAAACATTCAGCTGGTTAGGGTACATCAAGTGATAATGGAAATAATCAGGAACTTCAGACCCCTCACGGTAAATGCCTGTGGTTTTATGGAATGATAGAGGTTTCCCGAATAAAGCAATTGTATTATCGAGCAGGTGCGCACCCAGATCGTAAACCAACCCGCCTGCGGGTACGCCTTTGGTTTCCTTAAAGGCTTTTACGCCAACAGCGGCTTTATACCTGTCCATTCTAAAAGTCACTTCTATAAGCTGGCCTAAGCGGCCGCTTTCTATAACCTCTTTGGTAGAAAGGAAGCCGCTATCGTACCGGCGGTTCTGGTAAACCATCAGGTGGCGGTTAAGTTCTTTTGCCGTGGCAAAAAGTGTTTTCACTTCTTCAGAAGTAGCAGCGGCAGGCTTTTCCAACAACACATGCTTGCCTGCCTTCATAGCCATCATAGCATGTTCAAAATGCAGGTTGCTTGGGGTATTAACAATTACCAGTTCCACTTCACTGTCGTTAAGCAGCTCATCTATCGAATTATACTCAGTGATGCCGGGGTAAAGTTTTGATGCTTTTTTCTCGTGCCTTTCTACAATTCCTTTTAAAGTAAAGTGGGGATTAGTATGAATGAACGGTGCGTGAAAGATCCTGCCCGACATCCCATAAGCCATCAGGCCGGTTACTATTGGTGCTGCCATGGTGGTAAATTTATGAGTTAATGCCGCATTTGGCCAAATTATCTGCAATAAAATGGATGTACAAAAGGTAGCCGGCTGCGGAGTTAAATCATCCAGTCTTCGTTACACTTGACCACCCTCTCTGCTGCAAGCAGCAAAGCAGATAAGAAAAACCCTCTTTTCGCGCAGCGAAGAGAGGGTCGACAAGCGAAAGCGATGTCGGGGTGAGTCAGATCTTCAATCGATTTTAAAACAAAAAAGGGAAGAGTAACATTACCCTTCCCTTTCTAAAGAATCAATTAAATGATCCTTATTTCATGCTTTTTTGAATAGCTTCAATTTTTGCAAGGTGCATTTTAACAGCAGGCAATGTTTTTGTAGCAAAAGCCATTAAGTCAGCATCTTTACAGTTTTTAGAAGCATCTTCTAACATAGATTCTACTTTTTTGTGACCGTCAACCATTGCATCAACGTAAGCTTTATCAAAGTCTTTACCGGTTTTAGCTGAAAGGTCGGTCAACATTTTTTGATGATCCGCATCAGGTGCAGTTGGTAAAGTGATGTTTTTCTTTTTAGCAATTTCCATCAGTTCTTCGTTCACTTTAGTATGGTCAGTAACCATCATAGCAGCAAACTCTTTAACTTGTGCGTTAGTTGCTTTTTCTGCAGCAACTTTACCTGCAGCAACTTCAGTCATACCTGCGTTGGCAGCATCAGTAGCAAATTTTGCATCTTTTTCATCTACAGCAATACCGGTAGAACCATTTGTAGTAGTGTCTTTAACAGCGTTTACGCTATCTGCGGCTTCTTTGCTGTCTTTTGGGGCGTTGTTACATGCCTGGAATAATAATGCCGCAACAGCGATCATTGCAGCTAAACTTAACTTTTTCATTTTGATAGGTGTTTTTTTAGTTTTTGTATTGATACTTAACAAACTTTGCACCATAGTGTTTGATTGGGGCAATGCTTATTTGCTTGTGATATAGCTTAAACTTTTGTTATTTTTGAGCACACAAATAAAATGATATGAATTTTCCGGCAGAACTAAAATACACAAGCGACCACGAGTGGGTAAGAGTTGAAGGTAATGAGGCTTACATCGGTATAACCGAATTTGCACAAGGTGAATTGGGCGACATCGTTTATATAGATATCAATACCGTTGGCCAGGACGTTACCAAAGAATCTGTTTTTGGTACTGTTGAGGCTGTTAAAACCGTATCTGACCTGTTTATGCCGGTTGATGGTACCGTATTGGAAGTTAACAGCAAGCTGGATAGCCAGCCCGAACTGGTGAACTCTGACCCTTACGGCGAAGGCTGGATGGTAAAGATAAGCCTTAAAAATGCTGCTGATGCAGAAACCCTTTTGGATGCAGATGCGTACAAAGGTGTTATAGGTCACTAACTTAAATGAAGCTTTCGCTAAAATATTATGGGCCCGCTATTTTGTGGGCCCTCTTTGTTTTAATTATTTGTGCTGTGCCTATCCACGTAAAGGAAGGCGAGGGCATATTTTTTAGAGGGTTTGATAAATTGGTGCATTGCGGGCTGTTCTTTGTACTATCAGTACTTTACTGCGCAGGCAGTATCAGAAAATGGAACACCCGGAACATCAGGATAGAAATAGCCATGAAAAATACCATAGTACTGCTAAGCTATGGGGCTTTAATTGAGTTTTTGCAAGCCAGGGTTTTTACCTGGCGCAGCGGCGATTTTAATGATCTGCTGGCCGATGTGATAGGTACCTGTATGGGCATCTTCGCAGTACAGGTAACCGGTTCTGCAATAAATAGTGTGCGATGAAAAAGTGCTTGATTATATATTGTGTTTTAATGATGATGATCTCCCTGTCATCATGCAGAATATTTAAAAAAGATTGCGGTTGTCCGCATTTCGGCGCTATAAAGGCCGCGGAGCAAATTAAACACGCTTGATTTTACCTTAACATTACCTTCTGCTTATTTGGATTTGTTTTAAATAAGCTTACATTTGTGGTCTAATAAAATTTACGCAGATGACGCTTGAGGAACTTGCCGTTGGCGAAACAGGAGTAGTGAAGGAATTTACAGATCTTGAAATGTCTGTAAAACTCATGGAAATGGGTTGCCTTCCTGGTGAAACTGTGAAAATTGCCCGCATTGCCCCCCTTGGCGATCCTATTGCCATACAAGTATCGGGCTACCAGCTTAGTTTGCGCAGGTTTGAAGCATCAACCATTATTTTGCAATAGTACATTCTCTTGAAAGCTGATATCAGAGTAGCACTTGTAGGAAATCCAAACACCGGTAAATCAACACTATTTAATGCACTTACCGGTCTCAACCAAAAAATTGGAAACTTCCCTGGTGTTACTGTAGATAAAAAAACAGGCATTTGCCAGCTTACCGATGGCCGCCGTGCAGAGATCATAGACCTTCCGGGTACTTATAGCCTTTATCCTAAAAGTAAGGACGAATCCATAGTATTTTCTGTTCTGGCAGAGAAAGGTTCAAATCTCACACCTGATCTTATAGTGGTTATTCTTGATGCTACAAACCTTAAACGCAACCTGCTTTTATACACCCAGGTTGCAGATCTTAAGATACCCATAGTTATTGCGCTCAATATGATGGATATGGCCAAGAAGGCCAATATTACTATTGATATCGATCTGCTTTCAAAACGCTTGGGCGTGCCCGTTGTGCCTATTGCAGCAAGGCAGGAGAAAGGTATCGAAGATTTGAAACAAGCCATTGCTTATGCTAATAAGGTTGCCTTACAGGTTGACACCATTGATGTACGCAGCATTGCCCCTGCTCTGATTGCCGATATTGAAAGCGCTACCCAAACAGATAACCCGTACTTTGCGCTTCAACTGGCCCACCAGCATGAGCATCTTAAGTTTTTAACAACCGAGCAAAGTAATCAGATCGAAGCCTTAGAGGAAAAACATGCTTTCCATTCGCAAAAGGCTCAGGCTGCCGAAACCATTTCGCGCTATAATTATATCAACGATGTATTGTACGATACGGTGCAAACGCCCGATACCGCACATGAAGAAAGCATCAGTAACAAAATAGATCATATATTAACCCATAGGGTTTTCGGCTTCATCATATTTATGGCGGTGCTGCTGTTTATATTCCAGTCTATCTTTGCCTGGTCGGCATACCCTATGTCATTAATAGAGGATAGTTTTGTTTGGGCCGAAGGTCTACTACGAAATGTTTTACCCGCCGGTCCGCTTGCCGATCTGCTGATAGATGGCGTTGTTGCCGGCTTAAGTGGCGTACTGGTGTTTATTCCGCAGATTGCTATACTTTTTGCATTTATCTCGATACTGGAAGATACAGGATACATGTCGCGCGTTACGTTTATGATGGACAAGATCATGCGTAAGGTTGGTTTAAATGGTAAATCAGTAGTGCCATTAATAGGCGGCTTTGCCTGCGCAGTGCCCTCTATCATGAGTACCCGCACCATTGAGAACTGGAAAGACCGCATGATCACCATTATGGTAACGCCACTGGTGGCTTGTTCGGCACGATTACCGGTATATACTTTATTGATAGCGTTAGTTGTGCCCAACAAAAATGTTTGGTGGATATTTAACCTGCAGGGCCTTGCGCTTACAGGTATGTATGTACTTAGCCTGGTATCTGCTGTGTTAGTTGCCTTTATAATGAAGTTTATATTGAAGGCCCGCGAACGGGGTTACTTCATTATGGAATTGCCCGTATACCGTATGCCACGTTGGAGAAACGTTTTACTATCCATGTATGAACGTTCTAAAACGTTTGTGTTGCAGGCAGGGAAGGTTATTATCGCTGTTTCCATTATCCTCTGGGTATTATCCAGTTATGGGCCGGGCAATCGTTTCGAAAAAATAGAACAAACTTACAGCCAGCCGAAGTATACCAAGACCATGGCTCCTGATAGCCTTGAACGAGTGGTGTCATCCGCCAAATTGGAAAATTCCTATGCCGGTGTTTTAGGGCATGTGATTGAACCGGTAATTAAACCTATAGGCTTCGACTGGAAGATAGGTATTGCGCTCATCACATCCTTTGCTGCCCGCGAAGTATTTGTAGGCACCATGGCAACCATATACAGCGTAGAGGGCGATGCCGACCGCATATATTCCGTGCAGGACAAAATGCGGAAAGCTAAAAATTCTGAAACAGGCCAGCCCGTGTTCACCCTCGCAGTAGCATTTTCGTTAATGATGTTTTACGCCTTTGCTATGCAATGCGCGAGCACAGTAGCGGTTGTTTACCGCGAAACCAAAGACTGGCGCTGGCCGGCAGCCCAATTCGCCTACATGACGGTACTTGCGTATGGAATGGCATTTTTGGTATACCATCTTTTAAGATAAAAGAAGAAAGGTTTGAGGTAAAAAATTTCAAGTGTTGTTTATTTGTTTATAAACGATATAACTCGTCAACCTCAAATAGTATTCTTAATTACCTTTTGCCTTTTACCCTTCGCCATAAACCTTTATTTTTGGGAATTGGATAAAATAAAAGTATTAGAAAAGTATCTCCCGGCAGAGGCCGCCCCACTGATAGCGCGCTGGATAGATTATTTTAAATGTGAGTTTAAGGTCTCGCGCAACCGAAACAGCAAATTTGGTGATTACCGTGCCCCTTTCGATGGCAAAGGGCACCGCATCTCTGTAAACTACGATCTTAACCCTTACGCCTTCCTTGTAACCACCGTGCACGAATTTGCGCACCTGCATACCTGGAACGAGCATAAACACCGCGTAAAGCCTCATGGCACCGAATGGAAAGGCAATTTCAAAAAGATGATGCAGCCTTTTTTTGAGAAGGATGTTTTCCCTGCAGATGTAAAACGCGCTATAACCAGTTATTTGAATAATCCGGCAGCATCAAGCTGTTCCGACTTGAACCTGTACCGTTCGCTTCGCCAGTATGATGCCCCCAAAGAAGCTATACACACAGTAGAAAAGCTACCTATGCATACCGTTTTTAGACTAAAGGACGGACGCGTTTTCCGAAAAGAGGAAAAGCTTCGCAAGCGTTATAAATGCGTTGAGCTAAGCACACGCCGCATTTATCTTTTTAGCCCGGTAGCAGAAGTTGAGGTGGTGGAGGTTTGAAAAGCTTAAGCAATAAATATCTATTACAATAAATAAGGGAGCTTTTGGCTCCCTTTCTATTACAAGTTCTTTGTTATCTCTTCTGACAATGGCTTCACAGCCGAACGGTAGCGATGGATAAGTTTACCGTTCTCATCTATCAGGAACTTCTCAAAGTTCCACTTGATCTCGCCGGTAAAATCAGGGTTTGGTTCTGATGTTAAATATTTAAAGATCGGGGCGATATCGTCACCCTTAACGCTTACCTTTTCACTAAGCGGGAAGGTAACGCCAAAGTTTTTTTGGCAAAACTCTTTTACATCGCTGTTGCTGCCTGGTTCCTGGCTGCCAAAGTTATTTGCAGGGAAGCCTATAACAACTACTTTGTCTTTGTATTGATCTGCAAGCTTCTGCAATTCGGCATACTGTGGCGTAAAGCCGCATTTCGATGCTGTGTTAACGATCAGTAATTTTTTGCCTTTGTATTTGGCCAGGGAAAAATCCTTACCATCAATATTTTTTAGTTTAAAGGTGTAAACAGAACTTGGTGCCGATGTAACAAACATCATGGCCAGTATTAATGCAAATGCTTTCATGTTAAGTATGTGACTAATTGAAGATTAATAATTTAGTTGGGATAAATTTAGCTATTAAAAACCTCTTTTATCCAAATAGAAATCTTCTTTGGATGTCATTTTTTGTTTATCGGTTACAGATTTGTCTTTATAACCTAAAAGATGCAGCGCTCCATGTATAATTACGCGGTGAAGCTCATGCTCTTCTGTTACTTTAAATTTCGAGGCATTCTCTCGTATACGGTCAATCGAAATAAAAATATCACTTACAATAACGCCTTCTTCCTCCGAATTATCAAAGGTTACAACATCCGTGTAGGTATCGTGATCAAGATACTGTTGGTTTATCTGCAGCAGGTAATCATCTGAGCAAAAAATGTAATTGAGTTCTTTTAATTTAAAGCCTTCGGCCTCTATATTATCTTTTAACCATTTGCGAACGGCAGTTTTATTTTTTAGCTTATAGATAATATCTTCTTCAAAAAAACTGATAGCCGGCATTATATCTTAAAGTGTAGTTCAACCTCGTTACCTGAAGCGTTAAATATACATTGATCTGCAAGGTGTTTCAATATAAACACGCCACGGCCGGTAAGTTCTTCGAGTCTGTCTGCAGCGGTAGGGTCTGGCAAATTGTTATAATCGAAACCGGGGCCCTCATCGGCAATTGTCCAAACCATACGGCGGCCATCAACCTCTACGTTTATAAAAACGGTTTTCGTTTCGTCCTGCTTATTGCCATGTAAAATGGCATTCATTACGGCCTCATTAAGGCAGGTCATCATATTGGCAAATGTATCCTCGCTTACCTGATATTTATCAGCAACCTCTTCTATCAAAGCTTCAAGCTGTGTAATGCTTTCAACCTTTGATGGCAGCTGTAAAGTATAGAGTTCCCCTGCTGCATGAACATTTGCCGGTTCCATATTATTTTGCATTAAGTTGATCAAAGTAGTGTTTTATTTTCTGTTTATAATATAAATTAAGAGCCGGAGGGGCGGTCCTTAATCTTTCCGTTTGTTTCGCCTTTAGCGTTTCATAATTCTGTAGAGCCTTAATGTAACCCGGCGGCAATTCCTTGCCGGCCTTGCTTTCGCGTTTTTGGTCTTGCTCTCGTTCCTGCTCAGCCTTATCTGCCTCAAGCAAACGGGTTTGTATCTGCTGCTGGCGTTTTAAGGCATCATCAGTTATTCTCTTGTTTACGAGATCGTTCTCGGTTTGTTCCATTTCTTTTGAAATTTTATCAAGGTCGCCGAGGCCGTTTCTACCGTCTTTGTTGTTTTCGCGGTTGTATTGCTGTAACGATTGCCTGATGAGCTGCTGCTGCCGAGCCATCTTTGCAAACTGCTCACTCATACCATTTTGGCCGCTTTTACCCTGCGGCTGATTACCCTGCTTTTGCATCTGCTCGCGTGCCTGCTGCATGTTCTGGTTAAGCTGTTGCTGCATTTTGCTCAACTGCGATAACGACTGTTGATTTCCCTTGCCTTTGCCACTTTTGCTCTTTTGTTTTTGCAATTGGTCAAGCGCTTCGGTAAGCATTAAAGCAAGGTTATTCATAGATGTCATCGCGAATTGCTGATTACGGTTAGCTACTGCTGTTTGCCGTTCGCCCATGTTATCCAAAGCCTGGTCAATATGCTCATTTATTGCCGAAATTTCTTTATTGACTACTGATTGTATTTGAGGTATTCTGCGGCTAAGTGCGTACAGGCTATCTTCCGCAGTTTTTAGGTTATCCTTAACATCTTTTTGTTTTTGAGCCAAAGTTGTATAGTTAGGATCTTGAGAACTCATCCCCCTGAGCGATTGCATGATCTTTTCCTGTGTAAAGGAACTGTTCACTAAAGACTTGAGCAGTTCTCGCAACTGACGGGCATTTACAGCGTTATTGCTTTCCTGGCCTTCTGCATCGTCATCCTGCATTTTTTTGGCAAGTTGCTGCATTTTGTTAGCGGCTTGTTGCTGCCCATCTGATGCCTTTTGGCGATCATTATTTTTTAAAGCATCTGTACTTTGCTGCATGTTGGTAGCAATTTCCTGCTGCTCGGCCTGCGGGTTCTTAAAATCCTGCTTATTGCCATTCTGCTGATTCGTTTTTTCCAGGTCGCTCAACTGTTTTTTTATCTCATCAAATTGCTGATTTAACTTTTGCTGCTGCTGCAAGTCTTGCGAAGTATTCCCCGCCTTTTTAGTTTGCTCTGCAAGTTTTTGCTGTTCGCCGGCCAATTGATTAAGTTGATTTACGGTTTGATTGACCTTTTGCTCAAAATCAAGTTTCTTATACAGCTCAAGTATCCTATCCAACTCTTTCTTCATGGATTTATTGTCATTCTGCATTTTCGAGAGCTCGTCACGGGTGCCGTCTTTTTGGCTCTCTTGTAACATTTGCTGCAGTTTTTCCAGCATTTCTCGGGTCTTATCATCCATTACATTATTCAGCAGGTTTTCTATCTGCTTTTGCATTTCCATCAGTTCATCTGTTTGCTGCTGATTTTGCTGACGATTGTAAAGGTTCTTTTTATTTTCGGCCTGTATTTCTTTTACCAATGCATCCAGGTCATTCTTTTTCTGCAGTAGTTCTTCAACCTGTTTCTTCTCATCAAACGACAAGTTGTTTTTTTCCAGAAGCGATTCGTTAAGTTTTTGCGCAGATTTCTCTATCTGCCCGGCCATCTTTACCGCCGACTGAATTTTTTGCTTTACTGCCTGAGTGCCATTATTTAGCTGCTGAGCTAACACTGCGGCATCAGGCATATTAAGTGTGCGCTCAACACTACGCGTAGTTTTAGGACCATTAACACCATCGTTATCACTTACTTCAAAAAAATAAGTGACGGTTTCACCGGGTGGTGTTTTAAGCGATCTGGTATCCCAGAAATAAAAAAAAGCTGCCTCCGTGCCATTCAGCGCTGCTTTAACAGGGATACGCCGCAAATCGTTTTTATTGTTACCAACACGGTAACAAAAGTTTAGCGAAGAAAAACCATGATCGTCGGCCACCTGCCCGTTAAAGTAAAAAGCATTCATGCTCACTGAGTCGGGTTTCACTTCAACCTGTATAGAAGGTAATTGATCAGCAATAACATTTATTTTGTAACTGACAGAATCAGATGTGTTTATGGCGCTATTAAGAGGCGTAAGCGAATAACTTGTAGCTGAAACAATGTGTTCAGCATGCGAGAAGACGTTATCAAATTGCCTGTTTAATACAAATTTTCGGCCTTTTACATTAAACGCCAGCTCCGAAGCGTTCTGGGTAAAAAACTTCCAGCTGATTACTGTTCCGGCAGGGATAGTTAAGTCTCCGGCATTTGTTATGGTTTCCCTTTGCTTATGCAGGTATGCGGGGTAAGTAAGCTCAGCATCAAAATGCAGCAACAAAGGTTTAAGGCCCACCTTTACAGTATATGGTGCTGAGCTAAACCCGTTGCCCGACAGCCGAAAGGTGATACTTTTTTGCAGATTGTTAAACGTGTAATGAAACCTGCTAATATTATCCTTGTCGAGCTTAAAGGTTGTGTTGCCAGTCTCAATATATACATCTGCCGGAAGTTTATCGCCCGATAGTTTGATGTCGAGCTTAAGATCCTGGCCCTGTACAGCCGAAAGATCTTCGTTCAATACCCGGAATTGAAACGGGGCTTTAGGTGCAAAATACTTATCGTGATGGATAAGCCTATTAGTGCTATCAGTAAGTATGGATGGTGCAGCAAATGCCAATATGCAAATTATAGCAGCGGGCGGTATTACCCACTTAAGGTACTTATTATTTTCTCGCAGGTTAACTGCTGAAGGGAAGCTTACCGGTTGCAAAGTTTCAATACGCTGATTGATACTGGCCTCCAATAATTCGCGGTGTTCCGGGTTTTCCAGTGCCTGGCGCTTTAATTGGAGTGTGTTAAGTAACTTATCATTCACATTGGTAAAATGCTTACCTATTATCTCCGCGGCCTGGTTATGATCAAGTGTTTTACCTAATTTAAGCATGGCCAGCAAAGGCGGTATAACCAGCCAGAAAAAGAGCGAAAGGTTTAACAGGATGAAAAAGTAAAAAAGTATAGTACGCGGAACGGTGTTAAAGTTGCCAAAATACTCTGAAAGCGTAATAACGACATAACCTATTAAAAAGCCCGACGCAAGAAACAGCAAACCGCGCAGCAGGTTGTTGTAATGATATTTGCGTATAAAAACGTTGATCTTCTCCAGGAGCAGATCATAATTTTCAGGTTGGGACATGTACCGGTTAATGAATAATACAGTTACTGAAACGAAAATAAGTATTAATTAATATTGCGATGCCGGATAAGCAAGAAATATTGATTGATTGTAAATAAATAATTACGCACTGTACTAAAAACAATTGGCGTCAACGCTTTGTCGTTCAGATTATAATGAACATCAGTACTTTTAAAGCCTTTCGTAGCCGTAATTACCGTTTATATTTTGCCGGTCAGTCCATTTCACTAATTGGTACCTGGATGCAGAAAACCGCTGTAAGCTGGGTGATATACACGTTAACACATTCTACATTTATGCTGGGGCTTACGTTGTTTGCCAGCCAGTTCCCGTCGTTCTTACTGTCGCTATTCGGTGGTGTGGTATCAGATCGCTATAACCGGTTCCGGGTGTTGCTTACCACGCAGGTTGCTTCTATGATACAAGCAACCATACTGGCGGTTATTATCCTTCTAAAACATTATGCCGTATGGGAAATATTAACCCTCAGCGTTATCCTTGGTGCCATAAATGCTTTTGATGTACCGGCAAGGCAGTCATTAGTGTTTGAGATGATAGAGGACAAGAACGATTTGCCAAATGCGCTTGCATTAAATTCATCTATGGTTAACCTGTCCCGTTTAATTGGCCCCGCCATTGCCGGTTTTGTGCTTGAGACGATGGGCGATGGCATATGTTTCCTGTTAAATGCGGTGAGCTTTATAGCGGTAATTGGGTCGCTGCTGCTGATGCGCTTGCCCAAATATGTAAAACAGGAACACAGCAAGAATGTAATGGGTGAACTGAAAGAAGGTTTCTCTTATCTTAAGAAGACACCTTCGATATCATTTGTGATCATGATGCTTGGGTTGATAAGCTTGTTAGTTTTACCATTCAGTACGCTGATCCCTTATTATGCCCGCGAGGTTTTCAAGGGTAATGCCACAACCTTCGGTGTAATTGACAGTGTGATAGGTCTGGGTGCGTTTAGCGGGGCAATATTTTTAGCTTCCTTGAAACCGGGCAGCAACCTTAAAAAGATATTGAGTATTAATACGCTAATATTCGGTATTGGCCTATTATTGTTCTCGCACGAAAATACTTACTGGCTTGCATTAGTGTTTGCAACTATAGCAGGCTTCGGTATGATGTCGCAAATAACGGTTAGCAATACCCTTATTCAGACCAGTGTTGAGCCCGGTATGCGCGGGCGCGTGATCAGCTTTTATGCCATGGCTTATTTTGGTTTACAACCGGTAGGAGGCCTGCTCGTAGGGTTGGTTTCTAAATGGATAGGTGCACCGGATACCATATTGTTTGAAGGTATTGCGGCATTAGGTATTGGCTTGTTACACTATAGCTTTTTACGGAAGGAAAAATTGAGACAAAAAAATAATGTGATGGCCGTAGAGGAGCGCCATTTACAAACAGTTAATTAACTTAGTTGCAATGATTGCGTTAACTGACATTTTAATAAGGTTGGCTGTGGCAGCGTTGCTGGGCAGTTTAATTGGTTTAGAGCGCCAACGGCATGATTGGGTTGCGGGCCTTAGAACTCACATGCTGGTTTGTGTGGGTGCTGCCTTAGCCATGATCGTTTCTATGGATGGCTTTAATGATGTGGTAAATAAACCTGGTGTAGGGCTCGATCCATCACGCGTGGCTGCACAGGTAGTAAGCGGGATAGGCTTTTTAGGTGCCGGAACAATATTTTTCCTGAAAAGCGAAATTGTAAAAGGGCTAACTACTGCAGCCGGGCTGTGGACTGTTGCCGTTGTTGGCCTGGCTGTTGGTGGCGGGCTTTACATTCCGGCAGCAGCTACAACCGCCATAGTATTGATCATTCTGGCTGCTATAAAACCCGTGGAACGCAGGCTTTTTGATAAAAATAAATACACAGCCATTAGTGTGCAAGTTGGCAAAGATCGGTTAGATATTCACAGCATTCAGCAGGTGTTAGAAAATCACCTAATAGGTATTAAAGAAGTAAGACTGACGTCGCCCGATGAGCTTACTGATCAAATTAAGATAGCTGTGCGCAAATCTTCCTCAAAAAGCCCGGAATCGCTGGCTGTATTGCAGGAATTACAGAAACTGCCAGGGGTAAATATGGTAGAGTTTGTTTCTCACTGATTATATTTGGGGTTGACTAATAATACAAGCTTTTTATATTTGTAGCCTTGCCGGTTTTCGGGATGTAGCGTAGCCCGGTATCGCGCCAGCATGGGGTGCTGGAGGTCGTAGGTTCAAATCCTGCCATCCCGACTAATAAAAAGAAGCCTTGAGAAATTTCTCAAGGCTTCTTTTTATTTTAAAGGAATCGCTTACTGTTTAGCCGGTTGGTTTTCCGGCGCCTTGCCTATCAGGTCCATAAACTGATCCAGTTTAGGGGTGATGATGATCTGAGTACGCCTGTTCTGTGCTTTACCACTTGGCGTGCTGTTGTCCGCAATTGGATTGTATTCGCCACGGCCACCTGCGGTCAGTCGTTTTGGGTCAACCTGGTAGTTATTCTGCAAAGCCATCACAACCGATGATGCCCTTAAAGCACTCAGGTCCCAATTGTTGCGGATATTTTTCTGCGTGATAGGCACATTGTCGGTATTACCTTCTATCAACACATCGTAATTGTTGTAATCCTTAATGATCTTGGCAATCTTCGATAAAGTTGCACCGGCTTTATCAGATATTTCATAACTGCCAGATTTATAAAGCATATTATCAGCCAAAGAAATATATACTACGCCTTTTAATACCTTCACATCCACATCCTGCGCCTCTTGTTGGCTTAGCGACCGCGTTAGGTTATTGGTAAGCACCATATTAAGCGAGTCGCTTTTATTTTTGGCATTCACCAGTTCCTGTATGTAACGGTTAGACCGGTTTATCTCGTCAACAAGTTTAGAGATATTGATATTGCCTTGCCCGCTTGATGTTAAACACTTATCAAGCGCGCTTTGCAGTTGCTTGTTGTTCGCTCTTTCAGATGCCAACTGGTCGTCAAGACCTTTTACCCGGTCGTTTGCAACGGCCAGGTTGCGCTCCGTTAATAAATATCTGCCACGTACTTCGCGGGTATTGCTATCCAACTTATCGTATCTTGCCTGTAGCTCTTTATACTTTCCGGTGCTAACACAACCGGAGGCCGCAATTATCGCAACCAATAGTGTAGGAAATATTATTCTTAATTTCATGATATATAAGAATTAGTTAAATAATAAATAACTCACTCTTAACCGTTTTGGTATAAAAAGGTTTTCCTAAAACAAAGCCCGGCAAGCCGTGTTACAACAAATTTACATTCCAAACCGTTATAAATGGTTTACAATGGCTGCGGCCAATTTAAACACACATCTATGAAAAAAACACTAACCTTAATTTTTGCGTCTGTTGCATTATTATTTACGGCTTGTTCAAAAGATTCTGATCTGCCTATTATCAACGAGAGTAATTGGTTCCTTAATGGGGTATCGCATGTTGCTGTTAGCTCAGCCCGTACAGAGGCCTCTGGCAGCACTGCTGCAAAAATCGTTTTTACCGATACCAATAAAGACAGAGGTGCAACAATGACGGTATATTTTAAAGCTATGCCTAAAACGGCGGGCGTATACACCCTGGTGCCGGGCTTAGGTGTTGGTTTAGGAACCGATAACATTGCTGTTTCTGCAACCGATGACAAATTAGGGTCCGACTTTGTTTACAGCGGAGCAGCAGGTACTACCGTGCAAGTAAGTTTTACCAGTAACGGAAGGATCAAGGTTGATATTCCGGAGATCACGTTAAAATCAGCATCCAAAACGGATAGCTATACATTTAAATCAAGTGTTTACGAAGCTAACTAAAACAAAGAGACCCACCGTTGAGTGGGTCTTTTTCTTTTAATAAGAAGTATGATACGTTTATTTGTGGCTAAAAAGCATTGTTAATACCTTGCGGCCGCGTTTACATACTATGGAAAGCTTAAAACACGATACTTTTTTGATCAACCTCGAATGCCCGGCATGCGGGGCAACATACGAAGCAACGGAGCTTAATACAGTATGTAAAGTGGCCGAGTGCCAAAGCACTTTATTTCCCCGATACGATACTGCTAAAACATTCGATAAAGGGCTGCTTAAAGGCCGCCCGGCCAATATGTGGCGTTACTGGGAGATGCTCCCTGTTTTGGATGCAAACCACATTGTTTCAATGGGCGAAGGGTTTACACCGCTGTTACCCGTTATAAACCTCGACGAAGACATCGCAGGTAACCAAGTTTTCTTTAAAAATGAAGCGGGTAATCCTACAGGGTCTTTCAAGGCCAGGGGCATTAGCATGGCAGTTTCCAAAGCAAAGGAATTGGGCGTAAAAACCATTGCCATACCAACAGCCGGCAATGCTGGCGGAGCGCTTTCGGCTTATGCAGCACGCGCCGGGATGAAGGCCGTAGTTTATATGCCCAAGCTTACCCCGCAGCTTTTTAAAGACGAATGCCGCTTATATGGCGCTGATCTTACAGAAATAGATGGCAACATTAGCGACTGCGGAAAATTGATACACGAACAGGCTGCCGAAAAGGGTTGGTTCCCGATATCAACCCTGCGCGAGCCATATCGTGTTGAAGGCAAGAAAACCATGGGTTACGAAATTGCCGAGCAATTGAATTGGGAAGTGCCCGACGTTATATTTTATCCAACAGGTGGTGGTACAGGCCTGATAGGTATTTGGAAAGCCTTTAAAGAAATGGCTGCCTTAGGTTGGATTGGCGACAAGCGCCCGCGGATGGTGGCCGTACAATCCGAAAGCTGCGACGGCATTGTAAATGCTTTTAACGAAGGTAGTGCTTCTGCAACTTTTGTAGATGGAGGCTTTACTATAGCCAACGGCCTGCGTGTACCTAAATCATACGCAGATAAAGAGATACTGAAAGCTTTGAAGGAAAGCTGCGGAACCGCACTTACGATAAGCGATGCTGAAATGGAAGCCGGCGTTAAACAGCTTGCTCAAACACAAGGTATATTGATGTCGCCGGAAGGTGCTGCCTTATGGCTGGCGTATAAAAAACTAAAAGTGGCTCACTGGATAAAACCTGGCGAAACAGTTGTAATGGTTAACACCGGAAGCGGGTATAAGTACCTGGAAAACATTAAGTATTAATCTCAGGGCGAATGTTAATTCGCCTTTTTTGTACTTGAAACACCACTTTTACTGGCAGCAATTTTGTGGACTCTAAGGGGTTAAATCAATTATTAACTAAATAAACTGCCCTGTTAAAAGATTCAAAAGCATTTAGCGGCTTCTCTGTAAAAGACATTGACGCCGCACACAAGTTTTATAAAGAAACCTTAGGTTTAGATGTAGAGCAGCATGACGACATGGGAGGCATGCTTACCATCCATATCAACGGGAATGATAACGGCATATTGATCTATCCAAAGCCAAATCATGAACCGGCAACTTACACTATTCTCAACTTCCCTGTGCAGGATATCGTTTCGGTGGTGCGGGGCCTGAAAGAACGGGGCGTTGAATTTGAGAACTATGATACCGAGTATCTTAAAACCGATGCCGACAGCATTAACAGAAGCGGTGGACCTTTAATAGCCTGGTTTAAAGATCCGTCCGGCAATTTTCTCTCTGTTATTGAGAATCAGTAAATCGCTTTTATCCTATTAGTTAATTTATAAAACCATTGCTTGTGTAGCAGTGTTGTTGCTATGAAGCCGTTATTAGTGAGTAAGTTATAAACGGATATACAACAAATATCATTTAACGGCCTTATTTGAGCCGTTTTTATTTGCTGTATCTAACAGTAAACACTGCATCATCATGAGCCTGGAAAAGTATAAACAGAAGCGCGATTTCAATAAAACCAAAGAGCCCAAAGCAGGCCGAAGCAAGGATAAGGACAAGCTGATGTTTGTGGTGCAAAAGCACGATGCCTCGCGTTTGCATTATGATTTCAGGCTGGAGATGGATGGGGTTTTAAAAAGCTGGGCAGTGCCAAAAGGCCCATCAACAGATCCGCAGAATAAGCGCCTGGCCATGATGGTTGAAGACCATCCTTTTGATTACCGCAACTTTGAAGGTATTATTCCGCAGGGCGAGTATGGTGGCGGTACCGTTATCGTATGGGATGAAGGCACCTACGAGCCTATTGAAGAGATAAAAGGCAAAAAGGCTCAAGAAAAGCATCTGCTTAAGCAACTAAAAGAGGGTTCATTAAAAATAAAGCTCCATGGCGAAAAGCTTGAGGGCGAGTATGCCCTGGTGAAAACCCATGGCATGGGCGAGAATGGCTGGTTGCTTATTAAACATAAAGATGATTTCGCATCAAAGAAAGATATCACCAAGCAAGATAAGTCCGTACTATCAGATAAAACCATTGCCCAAATGGAAAAGACCGGAGATAAAGTTTGGACAGATGGCGGAGAGCACGACCTGAAAACAGAAAGCAAAACATCTCATTCAAAAAAAAAGGCCACGACTGAAAAAGCAGATGATGCCATAGAGGAATTGGCTAAAGACCAACCGGAAGAAAGTGTTGACGTAAAAGCAGTTTTGAAAAAAGCGGCAAAGGCTAAAATACCAACTGGTATAAAGCCCATGCTGGCAACGCTTGTAAGCGAACCTTTTGATGACCCCGATTGGGAATATGAAGTAAAATGGGATGGTTACCGTGCGCTGGCGTTTATTAATAAAGGAGAGGTGGAACTATCGTCGCGCAATAATAAAAGCTTCAATGATAAATATTACCCACTTACAAAACTTTTGCAGGAATGGAAAATAAATGCTGTTGTTGACGGTGAGATACTCGTATTGAATGATAAAGGCGTATCAAACTTTGGTGCTTTACAAAACTGGCGAAGCGAAGCGGACGGCGAACTGGTTTATTACGTTTTTGATCTGCTTTGGTACGACGGTAAAAATCTGATGGATCTGCCCCTGAGTGAAAGACAAGCTGTATTAAAAGATGTTATTCCTACGGATGACGACCGCATAAGAGTAAGCCAAACCTTTAAGGCTAATGGTATAGAGTTTTTTGAGGCCGCCCAAAAGATAGGCCTCGAAGGGATTATGGCCAAAAGGATGAGCAGTACTTATATTGCAGATAACCGCTCTAAGGATTGGCTTAAAATAAAGGTAAACAAACGGCAGGAAGTAGTTATCGGCGGCTTCACTAAAAACGAAGGTACCGCTAAACAATTCAGCTCGCTGCTGTTAGGCGTTTACGAGGGCGGAGAATTCCAGTACGTAGGCAAGGTAGGCACCGGCTTTTCTGATAAGCTGCAGAAAGAAATGATGGCGATGTTTAAACCGCTTGTTGTTGATAAAACCCCGTTTAACGCTGAGCCTGATGTAAATAAACCATCAAGGTTCAGGCCTAATCCTCCCAAGGCTAAAGCAACCTGGCTAAAACCTGAGCTTGTTTGCGAGGTAAGCTTTGCAGAGGTAACCAGCGATGGCGTTTTCAGGCACCCATCTTTTGAGGGTATGCGGGCAGATAAAAAAGCAAAGGATGTTATTCGCGAAACGGAAGTGGAAACTGATGATGTTATTGATGCGCCCGAGAAGAAGGATTTAAAAGAAGAAAGATCAACTGGGCATAAATTGGTTACCGCGCCGAAAGGTGCTGTTAAAAGGTCATTGCTCAACCCCAATGAAGAAACACAGGTAAAGAAAATATGCGGGCACGATCTTAAATTTACCCATCTCAGTAAAGTCTACTGGCCCGAGGACGGTGTTACTAAGCGAGATATGTTCAATTATTATTACCAGGTAGCAGAATATATTTTACCTTATTTGAAAGATCGCCCGCAATCGCTTAACCGTTTCCCCAACGGTATTCATGGCCCAAGTTTTTACCAAAAGGATGTTAAAGGTAAATCGCCGGATTGGGTGCGCACTTTCCCTTATACCACCAGCGATGGCGAACACAAAGAGTATTTGGTTGGGCATGACGAAGCCACTTTACTATGGATGGCATCCTTGGGCTGTATTGAAATGAACCCCTGGTTCAGCCGCATCCAATCGCCGGATAACCCGGATTATTGCGTGATAGACCTCGATCCGGATAAAAACACTTTCGACCAGGTGATCAATGCTGCACAGGAAGTAAAGAAAGTGCTTGATGTCATCGACGTACCGTGCTGCTGCAAAACGTCCGGCTCAACAGGTATGCATATTTACATTCCCTTAGGTGCTAAATATGATTATGACCAATCACAAATGTTTGCCAGACTGGTTGTAGGTATAGTCCATCAACAAATACCCGAATACACCTCGCTTGAGCGAATGATCAAAAAAAGAGATGGTAAGATGTACCTTGATTTTTTACAGAATCGCCCGGGTGCTACAATTGCAGGTCCTTATTCGCTGCGGCCTAAGCCGGGTGCTACCGTATCTATGCCATTACATTGGGACGAAGTAAAGCCCGGGCTAACCATGAAAGATTTCACAATAAATAATTCTGTGGCGCGCCTTAAAAGTGAGGGCGACTTGTTTAAAAGTGTGCTTGATAAAGGAATAGATCTTGAAAAAACGATCAAAAAAGCTCAAAGCGTTTTTGACTGAAGGCCATAAAAAAATGCAGCTGGTTAAGCGGCCAGCTGCATTTTTACTTTATTGATCAATGCTGTCATATCAAAGGGCTTTTGCAGAATATCATCCGGCGCCCCGCGCTGCTTTAAAGAGTCGGCCAGATTATCTTCCGATGAACAAATAATCACCGGCACTCCCTTAGTAGCCTTATCCATTTTCAAGATCTGACATATATCGCGCCCATCCATACCGGGCATTTTTGCATCCATTATCAGGAGGTCCGGGTGGTTGTGTTTCACTTCCTCTATCACATGTTCGCCATTATACAGTGAAAAAACATCGTATCCGCAATTAATCAATATATAGCTCATCACTTCAACAATGAGCTCGTTGTCATCTACTATTAAAATTTTTTTTGCCATCGCTGTATCTTCCTCTCTTACAGCGAGTATTGCAAAGCCTGTGCCGAATTTTCAAACCACCGGTTTGCAAAAAGTAAAAAGGGAAGGCTTAGCCTTCCCTTCAATTTTATCAATCGAATGCTAACCGTTAAATGTGTATAAACAATTCATGCTCCGGGCGACGGACCTTGGCCAATTTGCCGTACGGGTCATCATCTGCACGGTAGCCGATGGCAACGATAACCGATGCCGTTAGCTCTTTATCTTTAAGGCCAAGGATCTCATCAAATTTAGCAGCGTCGAAGCCTTCCATCGGCCCACTATCAACGCCCTGTTCTGATGCGGCTGCAATTAGAATACCCAATGCAATATAAGCCTGTTTTTGAGCCCAGGTAGTAAGCTGTTCTGGTGTGCGGCTATTAATTGTGCCCACTATCGTATCCTCAAAGCCTTTTAAGTCTGCACGAGGAACGTTGCGTACTTCGGCTACATGGTCGATGTAATCTTTCACAAAATCTTCATCAATTCCGGTTTCAGCAGCAAAAACAACCAGGTGCGATGCATCGGTTACCTGGGGCTGTCCGTAAGCAGCTTCGCGAAGTTTAGCGCGTACTTCCGGATTCTCTACCACTATCACACGGTAGTGTTGCAAGCCGAACGAAGATGGAGAAAGCTTTGTAGCTTCCAAGATGTAATTTAGTGTATCAACAGGTATCTTTTTGTCTGTGTCAAATTTTTTAGTGGCATATCGCCAGTTTAATTTATCTACTAATGTCATGGTCTTGGAGTTTTAGTTAAACAAACATATGTGTTGCAACATACATGCCAGTCAGGGCAATGTAAGCTTTATTAAATACGCTAATGGTTTAAAACTCATCAGCCGTTGACCTTTCTTCAATAACATCTCCATCGAAATGGATGGTATTTTTCTGCAGATCAATGCCGAATTCATAATACGAGTGCTGATTGCGATGATCCTTGGTAAAATCCTCACAGCCAAACGTAAGTTGCATATCATAATTAACACGCATCCGGCCTTTTAATGTGTGTTCATCAAAATGTTCGATGCTGAAAGTTGTGTTACTAATAGATGAAGGGCCGAATTTTGACTTATTCTCATATTGCAATGCCGATTGCAGAAAAGCGTAGGCCTTACTATTATCACAAAATAGCCTTTCTATAAACTTGCCCATGTCATCCAGGCTTTCCGGCTTTACAAAACCTTCAGGCAGGTCGATATTGAATGACTGGTTCATTAAGGCATACGGTCTTTAAGTTCGCGCACTTTTTCTTTGCTCTCGTCTTTCAACCGGTTCTTTTCTGCTTTAATCTCTTTTTTGGTTTTACCTGCTGTATCGATGTTATCTATCCGGTTTTTATAATCCGCTTTTACACGTTCAATTTCGGCCTTTAAGCGGGCTTTGATAGCATCATTGGTTTCCTCTATCTTTTTCTCTGCGTTAGCCTGCGCGGTATCTTTTTTACCAAATAAGCGCTGGAAGAAGCTTGGTTTTTTAGGTTCCTCATAAACCGGCGCTGCTGCAGCATCATTAGGCGCATCGTCGTCGTTTGCTGTTTGCCTGGTCAGACTATCTGCAGTTGCCGTATCGATCGGTGCAATTTGCCTGCGTAAGCCCTCGCGTAAGCGCACACTGTAAAAGCCATATGCGTTTGAATCCGGTTCCGTAAGCCCTCGTTTAGCCATTAACCTGCCAATCAAATTAAAATAACCATGCAGGCGTTGTCTCAACGTGCCATCTGCTTCAAAAGCATAAAGACCGGCTTTAGGGTTTGGTACTATGCTTGCCAAAAAGATACTCTCGCCCAAAGTAAGATCTGATGGCGCTTTACCAAAATAATAGTGGGATGCCTCGCTTATGCCATAAATGCCACGGCCCCACTCAATAATGTTAAAGTACACCTCTAACATGCGGTTTTTGCTCATAATGCGGTTGTTCTCAATCAACCATACGATCAATATCTCCTCGATCTTGCGTGATAATGTCTTGTTACGTGTTAAAAACGCGTTTTTGATCAGCTGCATGGAAATTGTACTGCCGCCGCGTTTAAATTTCTTCTCTTTGATGTTTGTGATGAATGATTTACGGATAGACTCATCAACAAAACCGCGATTACTGTAAAACGATGGATCCTCGGCGGTCATCACTGCATTACGCAGGTTAGGCGAGATCTGGTTAAGGGGTGTAAATTCCGGGTTGCTTGGCCCAATAGTGTGTGGCGGCATTGGTTTGCCTTTCTCATAGGGCACGTAAACAAAGGTATTGTTCAGTTTCCCCAGGTCAGCCTTGCCGTACCTAACGATCCTGAAATCGTTGCTTTTTTGCAGGCTGGAGTTAAATACCATATCATCCAAGTGCGAGTTGTCAAGATAAAGGTTAAAGTTATAGTTGAGTTTCCCTGTAACCTGTATACCATCCAAAGATTCGAACATGCCGGTAGGGAATGAATCGAAAACATCCTGTGCATTTTGCCAGCCGGTTTTAATTTTAGCTTCGTAGATCTTAACCGGATTAAGCGTGTATTTGATGTATGGGTTGGCCGTTAATTTCCTTAAATGGATAACAGATGAGCTATCTAAAGAGATAAAATTAGAACCTACAACCACATTTGCGTCTATAGAGCCGTTAGGCACAACGATATCCTGCGTAGAAAGCCCTTTATGATTAAGTAACAGGTTACGGATAGACCATGAACCGTTTATCTTGGTTTCGCCGCTGCTATGGCTCACGTCGCTCAGCTTTGTGCTGATGGTATCGAAATTTAGTTTGAGTTTAAACTTTTTTTCTATGAGCGGCAATTCTACCTTTTTACCATCAGCGTAAAGATGGACATCGATGTTCTTGTCTGATGGCACCATTTTGCCATCGATATGCCAGGTAGATTCGCCGTTATTTACGTTGATGGTTGATTTAAGCTTACCATCTTTGATTGAAGCTGTGCTGGTCAACAAGGTAACAGTTGTGCTATCGTCCTTAAAACTCATCAGAAAGTTTTGGAGAGATAGATTATCAGGTATTTTATAAAGCACCTCGTTTATCAATCGGTTTGATACATCAGAAAGGTCCACCTTGCTCTTTGTATCTGTTGTATCTTTTTTCTTCTTGAAAAGAAAGTCGAAGTTTTTAACTCCTTTAATATTGGTGAGGTTAAGGTGGGCATTTTGCAACACTACGTCGCCAAGCTTAATGTTACCGAAAAGCAAAGGCATTACTTTTACACTTACATCAAAGCGCTTTACAGAAAAAAGGCTATCGCGTTGTTGAGGTACTACACTAATATCGCTAAAGGCAACTGTTGCAAGGCCGGTAAATCTTGCGGAGCCTATTTTTACATCTAAATTATAATCTCGCTTGGCTTTTGCCGTAGCTTTGCTAATAGCTTTTTGAAGCAAAACCTCGCGCTTTGTATAGGCAACGTATCCGCCTATCAACACTATCACTACTAAGGCAGCAAGAGCTATAAGTGCAATACGAAGATATTTGGGGTTAACTTTTATACGGCGCATAGATGATTTTTGCATCAAAACTAAACTAAATATAATGTGCTGCAAACGGATGCGGCCAGCAATTTGTTTTCTTAACAAACGCATGCTGCTACCTGTTTTCGTATTTTTGCGGTTAAATAAATATGAATATCACTAAAGAACAAGTACTACAAGCCCTTAGCAATGTTGAGGAGCCCGATCTGAAGAAAGACCTGGTAACCCTGAACATGATACAGGATATCCATATTGATGGCAATAAACTTGCCTTTGCTGTTGTGCTTACAACCCCAGCATGCCCTTTAAAAGGACTGATAGAAAATGCCTGCCGCAATGCTATTGCACATTTCATCAGTAAGGATGTGGAAGTTACCGTGAACATGACATCGCAGGTAACAACGCAGCGCAACACCGGCGTGCCCGGGGTTAAAAACATCATTGCTGTTGCAAGCGGCAAAGGCGGTGTAGGTAAATCAACCGTATCTGTTAACCTGGCTTTAGCGCTGGCAAAAACAGGGGCTAAGGTTGGTTTGATAGATGCTGATATTTATGGCCCATCGATCCCTATCATGTTTGGGCTGGAGGGTGCACGACCTATGGCAACGCAGGAGAATGGCAAAACCAGGATAGAGCCGATTGAAAAATACGGCATAAAGCTTTTATCGATAGGTTTCTTTACTGATCCTAATCAACCTGTGCCATGGCGCGGACCAATGGTTTCAACCGCGGTCAAACAATTGTTTAACGATGCCGATTGGGGCGAATTGGATTACCTGGTTATAGATTTACCGCCGGGAACAGGTGATATCCACATCACTGTTACGCAAAGTTTCCCTATTACCGGTGCTGTTGTGGTAACCACTCCGCAAAACGTAGCCCTTGCTGACGCTAAGAAAGGTATAGGCATGTTTATGATGGAGGCTATTAACGTGCCTATTATGGGTATAGTGGAGAACATGGCTTACTTTACACCCGAGGAATTACCTGATAACAAGTATTACATATTTGGCCAGGGCGGCGGGCAGAAATTGGCTACGCGACTTGATGTTCCATTTTTAGGCGAGATCCCGTTGATAAAAGGCATTAGCGATTCTGGCGATGCAGGCAAGCCAATTGTATTGGACGACAACAGCCCGATGACTGCTGCATTTATTGAAATGGCACAGCGTGTTGCCCAGCAGGTTTCGATCAGAAACGCTGAAAAGGCGCATATTTTGAATGCGGTAAATAATTAATATCTTTACTTAATAATTTATAAAAGATGAGTTTAAACGATCAGGTGGAAGCAGCGTTAGACACTATTAGGCCTTATTTGGAGGCTGATGGTGGCAACGTATCTATTGAAGAGATAACCCCTGAAAATGTGGTAAAGCTTAAGTTATTGGGATCATGTGGCTCATGCCCCATGAGTATCATGACGCTTAAGGCGGGTATTGAACAGGCTATTAAAAAAGCCGTACCCGAGATAACTGCTATTGAAGCAATAAACCTAACCGACATTGATGACCCCAATGCGGTGCTTCCGGAGAATTTGAGATAGTGTTAAGATTTGTTAAAAACGGTTGAGGCTTACAGGCTTTAGCTATTTTTGTACGCCCCTAACATAATATTATTAAAAGCGGCACGTAATTGGTGTGTGTTTTTAAAATGAAAAGATTAATTGGCATATTGTTTTTACTGGTTTCTTTATCTGCCCTTGGGCAGGATAAGGAGAAACCGCTGGTGCAGTTCAGCGGTGTGGTTTACAATGCCGATAGTGTTAAGATGATAGTGCCTTACGTAACGGTAACTAATCTGAGTCAGAAAAAGTCTGTTGTGATAAGTAACTACAACGGTTATTTCTCTTTTGTTGCACATGAGCAGGACTCCGTCCAATTTACAGCAATTGGTTATGCTGCTGTTACGCTGGTTTTGCCGCAAAATGTTAGCAGCAAAAGTTACACGGCCAAGGTGATGCTAAAACCGCAGATCACCAACCTGCCAATGGTTCGCGTGTTCCCATGGGCAACTACCGATGAATTCAGGAAAGACTTTGTGAACGCTAAAATTGCCGACGACGACCTGGAGATCGCACGTAAAAACATCAGCCGCGCCTCGATTGTAGCGATGACCAACACCCTGCCGCGTGATGGCCAGGAGATATCAACTGCTAACTCTCAGCAGCAGCACACCAATATTGTTAACTCGCATTCTATCACTAATCCACTGCTTAACCCACTTGCCTGGGGCAGCCTGATCAAATCCATCACAGATGGAGGAGGGAAGTAGGGGTTAATTATTAAAGATTAGTTGATCAGAGATTAGGAAAAGAAAATTTATTATTAAACAAGAAAGGCCACCTCTAATGAAGTGGCTTTTCTTGTTTATATAGCCGGACTGATAAATGGTCTCTGATCAGCCAATCTCTAACCTCTAACGTCCTTTCTTTGCAGCCGGGAATTTCATGCGGTAATCAACGTCTACGGCACCTTTGGAAATATCATTCAATTTCTTTTCTATCAAACGCTTGCGCAACGGGCTAAGTTTATCTGTGAATAGCTTGCCTTCGATATGATCATATTCGTGCTGAATGATGCGGGCGGCCATACCGCTGAACGTTTCCTCATGGTGTTTCCAATCCTCATCGTAGTATGATAAACGCACGGTTGATTTCCTGGCAACATCTTCCCTGATATCCGGGATGCTCAAACATCCTTCGTTAAAAGACCACTCTTCGCCGCTTTCGTCAAGTATAATAGCGTTGATGAATGCCTTCTTAAAATTTTTAAGCTCAGGTTCCTCATCATCAAATGGAGTGGCATCAACTACGAACAGGCGCATAGACATCCCTACCTGCGGAGCCGCCAAACCCACGCCACGCGCACCGTACATGGTTTCGTACATGTTCTCAACCAGTTCTTTTATGTGCGGGTATTCGTCGGCCTCAATGGCAGTTGCTTTTCTTCGTAAAACAGGGTCGCCGTAGGCAACAATAGGATATTTCATGGGTGCAAAGGTAAAAGTTTATTTATTTAGGCTCAAATAGCAGGGTTATTAAACCGTCATTATCAAATATTTCATTGCTTATTTGTAGCAGTTGATCGGCAGTAACAGCATTTACTTTCCCAAACACATCTTCGAGCGTATCAATGCGATCAAAGTCCATTAAGCTTTTGGCCATGGATATAATAAGGCTCATCCGGCTTTCCTCGGCAAGGGCAATCTGGCCTATAAATTTGTCTTTTGCTTGTTTAAGCTGCACTTCGCCTAAGCGATTATCACGTAACTTTTTAAGTTCCTTATGGACGAGCTTTATGGCTTTGTCTGTTTTTTCAGCATCGGTGCCAAGATAAATTGAAAAGATACCGGTATCAGTAAGCGAGGTATAGTTTGATTCAATGGTATAAGCAATACCGTGCTTTTCGCGGATCTCCAAATTCAGTCGGTTACTCATACCCATGCCACCAAGTATGTTGTTCAGCAGCAGCAACCCGTATTTATGTTGATGCGCCGAGGGATAAGCCCTGCCACCAATGATACAATGCGTTTGGGCAATAGGCTTTTGCACTGCATAAATACCCGTTTTTACCGGGTTTGGTGAAATTCGATTTTTATGCGATGTGTTTTCTGATATAGTACCGAAATACTTTTCACACATTTTTATCAGCTTCTCAAACTTGTAATCGCCGTAAACGGCAAAAACCATTTGATGGGTGTTGTGGGTTGCTTTCGTAAATTGATGAATATCCTGCTGTGAAATGGCAGCCACACTTTCATCAGTTCCTAAAATATTGTTGCCTATAGGATGATCTTTAAACAAATATTCTTCAAAGTCATCCTGTATCGCTTCTTCAGGCTGGTCCTGGTATGAGGCTATTTCGTCAAGTATCACACCGCGCTCTTTTTCCATTTCCTCCTCAGGGAAAGTTGAGTGGAAAATGATATCCTCAAACAGATCAACTGCGCGCTGCAGGTGCTGGTTTAACAACGAAGCATGGATGCAGGTGTATTCTTTTGTGGTATAGGCATTAAGATCCGCCCCCACCATTTCCAGGTAATTAAGTATCTGTGTAGTGCTGCGCCGTTTGGTTTCCTTAAACAGCATGTGCTCAATAAAATGAGCCAAACCCTCTTTGCCGGGCAATTCATCGCGCGAACCTGCGTTGAAAACAAAACAACAGTGCGTTATTGGCGATGGTGAATGTTTAAAAAGGATGCGGATGCCGTTTGATAAGGTATGTATCTGATGGTCTGTCATAAAACGTTCAAAGATAGCGTATAAAGCCACAAATTGTTTCGCAATTAGTATGTTTACAGCATGAAATTACAAATAGCCGACCTTGAGTTTGAACCCATGTTTTCGCACGAGGCGATACAGCAGCGCGTTGCAGAACTTGCGCAGGATATTAATAATGACTTTGAAGGCCGCCAGCCTGTATTTGTGGGCGTGCTTAACGGCAGCTTCCTGTTTATTGCCGACCTGGTGCGTGAGATAGTTGTGCCTTGCGAAGTAACATTTGTAAAACTGGCTTCATACTTCGGCGGAACGTCAAGCACCCGCCAGATCCGCGACGACTTTGACTTAACAATAGACATCAAGGACCGCGACATCATCCTGATAGAGGATATCATCGACACAGGTAACACTATCAAATTCCTGATAGAAAAACTGCAGGTACGCGAACCCAAGTCAATCACCGTTTGCAGCCTTTTATTAAAACCAGACTCGATAGAGCACAGCATTGAAGAACTGCGTTACGTGGCCTTCCAGATCCCTAATAAATTTGTGGTAGGCTATGGCTTAGATTACCGTGAGTTGGGCAGGAATTTGAGAGGGATATATCAGAAGGTGGGGTGATGAGAATTCTGATTGCATTGCTATTGATGATACCTTTTGCTGATACGGCTCAGCCTCTGCCATGTAATTACGGCGTCATTGATAGTTCTCAACATTCGATGGCTTTTGCGCAGTTGCACGAAAAGTACGACCGCATTGTTGCCTACACAACAGAAGGTTACTGGCAATCTAACGTAATATATTACGCATTGATAGCCGAGAAACAAGGTGTTTATTATAAAGGTACTATGATATGCAAGCGAAAAGTAGATAAATCATGGCTCGCTCCAGTGCTAAAAATGAAGCCTGCCAATACTAAAAAAGCAAAAGTAATTATTGACAAGCTTAACGAGGCAAACCTCTGGAAGATCAAAACGGATTCATTAAATAACCAGATACACCACAATGCCGATGGTTACAGCGTCGCATCAAGTCTAAGTGATGGTACCAATTATAGGTTTGAATTGATTGCAGGAGATAAATTTATTGCTATAGAAGCTTACGAACCAGATTGGTTTGCCGAGAAACTGCCAGAATACACCCAGCGCAAGCAATTTATCAAAATAAGGGACGAATTTTTAAAGGCATACAAAATCTTATAGCCCTCTACTGGTCTAAGTTTAGCCACAGCGTAACTTAGACCTAAAACGATCAAAGCTTCCAACTTGTGTCGCAAGGAGAATCCTTGCCGCATTGTTGGTTGAAGTTGGAAACTTCAACCAGTACTGAGGAATTTGACAGACCTACGCCCAAATAACCCTCATCTCACCTAACAACTCCAGCGCTTCTTCAATAGTACTAACCCGGTCAACGCTTAAACGTAGTGTGTTCTTAACCTCTTTAAGATTGGTGCGCCTTGGGTTGCGTTGCACAAAATTGAGCACCTCCCGGAACTCATCTGTTTCAAAATATGACGATTGCTGGTTGCTTACAAAATAGCCGCGTAACACATTATTTTTAAGCGACAGTTTTTCGAATCCTATCGCTTTACCCAACCACTGTAAGCGGATGGAATTAAATAACTCGTTAACCTGGTGAGGTATCGGGCCAAACCTGTCATGCAGTTGCTGTTGAAACGCTTGTAGTTCGGTTTCGTTTTCCAGTTTGCTTAACTCCGTGTACAAATTATAGCGTTCGCCGATGTTAGTTACATATTCATCAGGGATCAGAATCTCCTGGTCGGTATCTATTTGGGTAAAGCTGATGTAAGGACGTGGTTTTTCCTCGGGGAACACGCCTTTAAATTCTTCGTCTTTTAATTCGTGAATGGCTTCGTCTAAGATCTTGTGGTACATCTCAAAACCTATTTCGGCAATAAACCCACTTTGCTCAGCGCCAAGTAAGTTACCGCTGCCGCGGATATCCAGGTCGCGCATGGCTACGTTAAAGCCGCTCCCAAGGTCGCTGAACTCTTCAATGGCACTCAAACGCTTGCGGGCCTCATTTGTCAAAGTACTCAACGGCGGACTAAGCAAATAACAGAACGCCTTTTTATTGCTCCTGCCCACGCGGCCACGCATCTGATGCAAGTCGCTTAATCCAAACATGTGGGCATGGTTAATGATGATGGTATTGGCGTTCGGAATATCCAAACCTGCCTCAATAATGGTTGTAGCCACTAATACATCATACTCGTGGTTTACAAATTTCAGCATCACATCTTCCAGCGCATCGCCATCTAACTGACCGTGGGCAATGCCTATTCGGGCCTTTGGTACCAGTTTATGAATGAGGGCGCCTAATTGCGGCAGATCTGCCACGCGGTTGTGAATAAAGAACACCTGGCCGTCGCGTTCTATCTCGTACTGTACGGCATCTTTTATCAATGTATCGTTAAACACATGCAGCTCTGTTACTACCGGCTGGCGGTTTGGCGGCGGCGTTGATATAATAGAAAGGTCGCGTGCGCCCATCAGCGAAAAGTGCAGCGTACGCGGGATAGGCGTAGCTGTCAGCGTAAGTGTATCAACATTAGCACGCATCTGTTTAAGCTTTTCCTTTACAGTTACACCAAACTTTTGCTCCTCGTCAATGATCATCAGACCGAGGTCTTTAAACTTCACGTCCTTGCTCACCAAACGGTGTGTGCCAATAATAATATCAACTTTGCCATCCTTAAGCTTCTCAAGCGTTTCTTTGATCTGCTTACTGGTTTTAAAGCGGTTAATGTAATCTATATTAGCCGGGAACCCCTTAAGCCTGTCGCTAAAGGTCTTGTAGTGTTGCGCCGCCAAGATGGTAGTTGGCACCAATATAGCCACCTGCTTACTATCGGCAACGGCCTTAAACGCCGCTCTTACGGCAACTTCTGTTTTTCCGAAACCCACGTCGCCACAAATGAGGCGATCCATTGGGTGCGGCGATTCCATATCTTTTTTAAAGTCAGCCGTTGCTTTTTCCTGGTCGGGGGTGTCCTCGTACAAAAAGTTAGCTTCCAGCTCAGTTTGCAGGTAACTATCGGGCGAAAACGCATTACCGCTTTGGGCTTTACGCACGGCGTAAAGCTTTATCAGGTCGCGGGCAATGTCCTTAACTTTTTTTTTTGTTGTTTTCTTAAGACGTTCCCAGGTATCGGTGCCCAGCTTATTCATGCGCGGTTGGGTACCCTCCTTGCCACTGTATTTGCTGATGCGGTTAAGCGAGTTAATGTTTACATACAGCAGGTCGTTATCGGCATAAACAAGCCTTATCATTTCCTGCGTTTTACCATTAACCTCCACTTTTTCCAATCCGGCATACTTGCCAATACCATGGTCAATATGGGTAATGAAATCGCCGGGCTTAAGATCTCGTAACTCTTTCAGCGTTATTGCTTGCGATCGCTGATACCCCTTTTTAAGTTTATATTTATAATAGCGGTCAAATATCTGGTGATCTGTATAACAAGCCAGCTTTTGTTCCCTGTCAATAAATCCTTCGCGGATAGAGATATTTACCGGCGTAAACTTTACCGTCTTATCCAGGTCATCCAGTATGGCATATAAACGCTCAACTTGTTTGGCAGAATCGGTAAGGATAAAGTTCTCTATCTTCTCTGCCTCGTTGTTCTTAAAGTTATGTATAAGCAGGTTAAAGTCCTTATTGAACGATGGCTGCGGGCGCATATCAAAATTGATCACCTGCGCATCATTATAAAAAAACTGCTTGCCAAACTCTACCAACGGAAAATCATGCAATTGGTCAGCTATCAGTTTCTCATCTGTAAAAGCAAACTTAGGGTCTATCCAATCGGGGTTTTGATTTTTTTCCTCAACAGACAACGCTTTCCATAAAGCGGTTGCTTTTTTATGGCCGCTTTGGATAATATCCAGCGTAAACTGTACATCTTTTATCCATACCTGCGTGCCTGCTTCAACATACTCCAACAGCGAAATATTGTGTTCAGTTAAGAACTTTGATTGCACGTTAGGAACAATAGTGATCTGCTTTACCTGCTCAACAGAAAGTTGGCTTTCTATCTCAAAAGTGCGGATAGATTCTATCATGTCGCCAAAAAACTCTACGCGGTAAGGCAGGTCATGCGAGAATGAGAAAATGTCTACAATGCCTCCGCGAATTGAAAACTGACCCGGCTCATAAACAAAATCAACGCGGTCAAAATCATATTCAACCAAAAACTCATTAATGAAATCGATGCTGAGTTTATTGTTAACACTGATTTTAAGGGTGTTTTTCTCTAATGATGAACGATCGATCACTTTCTCAGCCAATGCCTCGGGGTAGGTTACGATCAACTGACCATACTCGGTAGAGTGGTTTAGTTCGTTCAATACCTCGGCGCGGGCCAAAACATTGGAACTGTCTGGCTGAGTAAACTCAAACGGCTTACGGTATGATGATGGGAAAAAAAGAACATCTTTCCCGGTTAAATTTTCAAGGTCCGATAAGAAATAGGCAGCCTCCTCGCGCTCCGGCAGCACAAATATCATGTGCTTATGCTGCAAAAAATACAATGCAGTGGCCATGGCCGCATCTCCCGATCCGACTAAACCTCGCAGCTGTACCCTTGGACTCTTGCCGGCATTTAACGCTTTTGCCAGCCCGGTTATCCGTTCATCAGCCTTATATCGCTCTAAAATATCACGGATGTTCAAATCGGTGCAAATATAAAGTAATTACATCTTCTTGGCCACCTGTAGCCAATTATCATATTTTAAAGCAAACAATTTGACCTTATGTTTACTTTTTAATGATAAATACACAATACACACATTTACAACCTTTACAGAGATGAAGAACTCAGTTATATTTGGGATACTTATCGGGATTTTGAGCATTGCATGGCTGTTTATAATGCGCAGTGCAGGGTATAACCTCACTGAAAGCAAGGCCGCACCTATTGAATATGTATCCGGGCTGATACCGCTTATCGGCTTATTTTTTGGGGTAAAGAGATTTAGGGACGGTGAGCTTAAAGGAAACATGGGCTTTTTAGAAGCGCTTATCCAAAGCTTTAAGATATTATTGGTAGGCGGAGCTATAGCCGTTTTCGGTGGCATTTTGTTTATCAATATAAATAATAGCGGCAACGATACCAGTTTTCAAAGCTTTAGCGGCCGTATTTTTGGTGCCCTGCTTGTTGGTGTAATAGAGGCTTTTGCGGTATCTTTGTTACTTACAACAAAATCTAACAGGGTTGATTAAACGGCTGTTTAACAGATACGCAGAATTAACAATATGGACTGTGGCTTTGGTTTGCCTGGCGTTTACTAACCCGGCAAGTCAGGGCCATTTTAGTTTATGCCCCTTTAAAGCCATAGGTTTAACATGGTGCCCGGGTTGTGGACTTGGACATGCTATATCCTATTTATTTCATGGCGATATCAGATCGTCGTTTCATGCCCATTGGCTGGGTATCCCTGTGGTTTTAGCGCTGTTCTACAGGATAGTTGTATTACTGAACACACGCCATTACAGGTTTAATTAAGGTCGGTAAAAAACATCCACTCTTTTTCGCCGAACATTTTGCTCCGCTTACCGAGGGTTTAAGTGTTGCCGCCTATTTTGTATAGGCTCATTTTTGTAGCGATATTACCTTTACATCATCAATCACAAACTAAAAGTAAAAGTCATGAACACTTACAACCCATATATGTCATTACCGGGCATCACAAATGAAGAGATGACAGTTTTGCACCAGGCAACAAAAGATCTTAACGATCAGCAAAAAGAAAGTTTTTACATGATCTACTCAGGCAGGCGCAAAAGCCCTCAGGATGTCTTAATATTCACCCTGGTAGGTTTCTTAGGCATTGCCGGTGTACAGCGCTTTATGCTGGGCCAAACCGTTATGGGCTTGCTTTACTTTTTCACCGGTGGCTTTTGTTTAATAGGAACCATTGTTGACCTGATAAACCACCGTTCATTAGCCAATGAATACAACCAAAAAATGGCTTATGAAAGCTACCAGATCGTTAAAATGGGCATCGGTTATTAATACATAGAGTTTAAATATAAATCAACGTAAATCCTAAAACAATGAAAACTAACAATAAACAAACACACAAACTGGTAACAAAATTTGACAAAGAGCTAATGAACATTTTGCTTGGCGACCTTAAGAAAGTTAAAAAGCAAAACGCATAAGCCACCCTATATCTACCACAACCTATCCAATTTTAAAAGGCCGAAACAGCTGTAAGAATTGGGAGCCCGCCGTAAATTGACGTCGACTACGGACCACCCGAAGAAAATATTACTACTGTTTTGGTCTTTTTTTGGCCTCTCCCCAACCCCTCTCCAAAGGAGAGGGACTTTTTAAATTCTCGCCTTTAGGGGGAGATTAAGAAGGGCTAAACCTGAAATTTGCTACCTTAGTAAACTATGAAACTTTCACAGCTTACTGCTTACCTCGAAACGCTTGCTCCCCTGTCTTACCAGGAAGAATATGATAACAGCGGCCTTATTGTAGGCTATCCCGATCAGGAGATCAGCCAGGCATTAGTGTCTCTTGATTGTACAGAGGCTGTAGTTGACGAGGCAATAGCAACGGGCTCCCAGCTCATCATATCGCACCATCCGATAGTTTTTAAAGGGCTTAAAAAATTTAACGGTAAAACCTATGCAGAACGTGTTGTAGAAAAAGCCATCCGCCATGATATTGCCTTGTATGCCATTCATACCAACCTGGATAACGTTATGACAGGCGTTAACGCCAGGATCTGCGAAACTTTAGGCTTGGTGAATACGCGCATACTTGCACCAAAACATAATCTGTTAAAAAAGCTGGTTACTTATGTGCCTGTTGCCCAGGCAGAGCAGGTGCGTAAAGCACTTTTCCATGCAGGAGCGGGCAACATTGGTAATTACAGCGAAGTAAGTTTCAATGCAGAGGGTGTAGGCACTTTTAAAGCGGGGGAGGGTAGTGTGCCTTACGTTGGAGAGATAGGTGCCCGCCACCATGAAGAAGAAGTGAGAATAGAGTCTATTTACCCGGCCAACCTGGAAAGCAAAATCATTATGGCGCTGGTATTGGCACATCCGTATGAGGAGGTTGCGTACGACTTGTACAACTTAACTAACCAGCACCAGCAAATTGGTAGTGGCATGATAGGCGAATTAGAAATAGCCGTTGATGAGCTGGACTTTTTAGGCGAAGTTAAAGCAGCAATGGATTGTAAGGTGATAAAACACACCGCCTTACGCAATCGGCAGGTAAAAAAAGTTGCTGTTTGCGGAGGCTCAGGCGGGTTTTTACTTAAAAATGCAATATCTGCCGGTGCCGACGTTTTTATTACAGCGGATTACAAATATCACGAGTTTTTTGATGCCGAGGGAAAAATTGTGATCGCAGACATCGGACATTTTGAAAGTGAGCAATTTACGCAGCAACTATTGTGCGAAATTATTCAGAAAAAATTTAGTAACTTTGCCATCCGTTTAACAAAAGTGAATACAAACCCCGTCAAATATTTTATTTAATGGAACAAACTATAGAACAAAAGCTTAAAGCTTTATACGAACTGCAAACCGTCCACACCAAAATTGACAGGATACGCCAGGTAAGAGGTGAACTGCCTATGGAGGTTGCTGATCTTGAGGATGATGTTGCCGGTTTGGAAACCCGCATCCAGAAAATAAAAAACGAACTTGACGATCTTGAGGACGAAATTGTTACCCGCAAAAACCTGATCAAAGATTCGCAGGCTAACATTAAAAAATACGAAGCACAACTTAACGAGGTTAAAAATAACCGCGAGTACGATGCTATCTCTAAAGAAATTGAAATTCAAGGTCTTGACATACAAGTAAGCGAAAAGAAAATTCGCGAGTATGGTTATGAGATCGCTTCAAAAACTACAATTTTTGAAAAAGCACAGGCTGATCTTGACGCTCGCCGCGCCGACCTTGATGCAAAGAAAGAAGAGTTAGGTACTATTACTGCCGAAACTGAGAAAGAAGAAAGCGAATTAACTGCTGCCGCTGAAAAAGCGCAACAGAACATTGAAGAGCGTTTGTTAACTGCCTACAGCCGCCTGCGTAAAAACGCCAAAAACGGGTTGGCGGTAGTTACCATTCAGCGCGATTCTTGTTCTGGCTGTTTCAACCAGATTCCGCCTCAGCGCCAGTCTGATATCCGTCAGCGCAAGAAGATCATTGTTTGCGAGCATTGCGGCCGCATCCTTGTAGACGAAGTAATGGCTTTAGAAGAAGAACAAGCATAAGCTAACCAAGCTTTAAGCATATTAAAAGCCTCCTTTTAGGGGGCTTTTTTGTTGCCTTACAGAACCAGCATTGAGCCTCAAGGACTTAGTTTTTAAATAGATTTTCGTGGTTCGTTATAAAATTTAACTTTACAACAGAGAAGAATTGTGTATGGGATTACCGCTACGAATAACATTTAATGATCGGGACTACGTTTACCAGATCATCAACAGCAACTTGATTAATAAGAATACAACAGAGCTTGAGCTGATGCTCAATGGTGAAAAGTTGCACCTCATTAAAGAGAACAATGTTTGGAAACTTCGCGAACCCGAATCTGCTTTAGACCCTGAATTTGTGCAGGCACTTGGCAGGTCGGTATCATTAAGGATGAGGATGTAAAGCAAATCTTCACTGTATCATTTAATGCGTCCTAATAATTTGTAAAAGGGCGTATATTCTCCGGGTGACTTATTTCCGGCAGGTATTTTTCCGGGATCTCATTCTCATGGTGTTTTTGGCCATAGTAATCCAGGTCAAGCTCCGTATCGCCGTTTTCTTTAATGGTCACAGTGTACAACATATCGTAATCTTGTTCACTAACGGCAGCAAAAGGCGTGTCGGCACCTAATGCGCTCAACAACGGCATCAAAGAGTTGGCATCAGCAATTATCAAAACATTACTTCCCTGAAAATTTTTGAGCAAAGCCTTTGCAAGGTATTTTATGCCTGCGCTGTCTGCTTCATAAACCCTTGGTAATATCCGTGCTTTAACAGCTAACGGCCGGGCGGTTAAACCGCTGCTTTTAAGCTTTGTAACGTAAATAGCTTTTATGTGTTTCCCTTTTAGTTTTTTGGCTAATTCGCCTGCCCGCTGCTGCCCGGTTTGGCTTAAAGCAGGGTCATCTGCTTTGGGCAAAGTATCCGGGGTTTCTGCATGCCGCACCAAATAAATGGTTGTTTTTTGAGCCGAGGCACTAAAATTGCTTATTACAAGGCAAAGTAAAAGCACTCCAAAAAAGTGTACAGGCCTTATCGCGTTTTTCATACTTGTATGTTAAATAGGTACATGCAGTGTATAACAAATATATCTGAATTTTGACATGAAAGTTTTTAGTAAAGAATATTTCAAACAACTTTGGAAAGTAATCTTAGCTACCTTTAGTGGTTTCTCTGATGATAATGGGTTAAAACTAAGCGCATCTTTAGCGTACTATACGATTTTTTCGCTTGCTCCGCTTATTTTATTGATATTGTCTTTAGCCGGTATATTTTTAAAAGACCCCAGCTATCGCCAGGATTTTTATGATCAAATTCAACAATACATAGGAAAGGACGGTATACAGCAGATCCAAAAAACTATTCAATCTCAGGATATTACCGGGAAAAGCGGTATTGGCCTTGTGATCAGTATAGCAACGTTGCTGCTGGGTGCCAGTAGTATCTTTGTAGAGATACAAGATTCGCTGAATACCATATGGCGTGTAAAAGCCAAACCAAAAAGGGGCTGGGTAAAACTGCTTAAAAACAGGTTTTTATCATTTTCTCTAATAGTGAGTTTAGGCTTTTTGTTGCTTGCGTCTTTGTTGGTGAACATTGTTATCAGTGCTATAAGCGACAAACTGGTGGCCTATTTACCCAGGTTATTAGGTAAAGATATTGCCAACGTTGTTGGCGAAACGTTTATTTTCGCTGTCAATTTCGGGATCACTCTCCTGGTTATTTCCGTGCTTTTTGCCATCATATTTAAAGTTTTGCCTGATGTTAAGATCAAGTGGAAAGATGTGCGTTCGGGCGCTATTTTTACAGCCATATTATTCATCATTGGCCAATATATTATTAGCCTTTATATTCAATTTACTGCACAAGGTTCTATTTACGGCACTGCAGGCTCTATTATCGTTATCCTGGTTTGGATATACTATACAGCTGCCATCTTATACATTGGTGCAGAATTTACTCAAGTGTATGCCGAAGCAAAAGGTAGCCGAATTGAACCTGCAGAATATGCGGTTGTTATTCAACAAACCGAGGTTGAGCGGAGATTAAATACAATACCTGTTCAAAATCCCGAGCTACAGGGAAAACTTAAATGCGATACTGAAGAGGAAGACAAAAAATAGATTTTTCTCCTAAATGTTGAAGCCGACATAACGCTAAGAGGCAATGTTTAATTTACAAATTTTAAATGTAGATTTAGCATTACCAATTATTACCAGTGTTAGCCGGGAGAGCCATAAGTGTTTGCATAAAGGCCCTTTTTATTACTGCCTTGCTCTCGTGTGCTTTTACGTTTGCAAGTGCCCAATACTTCACACTTGAACCCGGGAGGAAAAAAGTAAGCGTGCCCTTTAAGATGATACGCAATGCCATAATCGTTAAGATGCGCATTAACAACAAAGGGCCATTTAACTTTATACTGGATACAGGTGTGGGTCTGATGATCATTACAGACCATACCTTAATTGATACGCTTAATATTATACCATCCCGTTTCATCCGTTTAAATGGATTGGGGGATGCAGATGCGTCTGAGGCTATAATTACCCAAGCCTTAAATATCGGGATAGACGGCCTGGTAAGTAACGGTGTTGCTGCCGCGATCTTGAAGACCGACTTGTTTGATCTATCGGGGCATATTGGTATGCCAATTCACGGCTTGCTTGGTTACGAATTTTTTAATTCACTGGGCGTTAACATCAATTTTAACGACAGCCTTTTAACCGTTTACAGGCCCAACGAGCTGAAACCGCTAAAGCGAAGCCAAAAGATACCCATTACCATAGAGGAACATAAACCATACCTGCAAACCTATGTTACCATGCCTGATGGAACGGCGGTTTTTAACAAATTTGTAATCGACCTTGGGGCGGGGCATCCTATCTCGATAGAGAATATGATCAAAAAATATGGTCTGCCCAAAAATGCCTTCCCTGCAAATTTAGGGATAGCGTTAAACGGGCCGATATCCGGCTACTTAAGCCGCATAAAAGGCGTCGAATTAGGTAAATATAAACTTAAGAATGTCATCACAGCTTTCCCCTCAGCCGATTATCAATCAAGGTCTGTTGTGGCCCGGGATGGCAATATTGGCATGGACATCTTAAAAAAGTTCAATATCGGGTTAGACTATACTAATGGTTACATGTATATAAAACCCAGTAAAACATTCGGCGCCCCGTTTGAACATGATATGAGCGGGATAGAATATTACTTAGCCGGAAAAGATCTTTCACGTGTAGTAGTTTCTCGGGTAGCTCCAAAGTCGGCAGCTGATGATATTGGCATGCTGGCAGGTGACGAGATCCTCTCGATAAATTTTAAACCGGTAGCCAGGATGACGACCGAAGAAATAGATAATTTTTTTAAAACTCCGGGTAAAAGTTTGCTGCTCGAAGTTTTTCACGACGGGCGCCGTGATAGGGTGGTTATCAATCTTCGCCGCCAGTTTTAATATTTGGCTTTAGTAATAAATATGTTGCGCTTAATATCTGAATAAATAGATATTTTTACTCTTTACTAAAACCCTAATTAATTAAAACATGACCACCTCTCTGCGTTTAAAAACGTATGTACGGGTAGCAGCTATCGCGGCGGCGGCATTGGCATCATCATGTGCCACAAAAAAGCAGGCCGGTAGCACTGTTACCTTAAAAACTACTACAACCCCAGGCGGTAGCGCTACAGCAACTGCAACCGTTGGTGCCGGTAAAAAAGAAGGCATCAAAAAATTCAGCGATCTTGTTGGTAAAACTAAAGGCGATACAGGCCTTTTCACCACTTACAAAGTAGATGGTAAGTATTACTTTGAGATACCTGATAGCCTTTTAAACCGCGAAATGCTGGTGGTAACCCGCTTTGTAAAAACGCCGGTTGGTTTAAAATCATTTGGCCAGCAGTATGGTGGCGAAGAAGTTAACGATCAGGTTTGGAAATGGCAGCGCCATGATAAACAGGTATTTGTGCGTGTGCCAAGCTACTCTGTACGGGCTGATAGCACATCAGACATGTACCAATCTGTAAAAAACTCAAATCTTGATGCTGTTCTGGCTGCCTTTGACATCAAAGCGTACAACAAAGACACTACTGGTGTTTTGATTGACGTTACCGATTTCTACAACGGAGATATCGCTGCCATCAGCGCTCCGGATGCAATAAAAAAACAGTACAAATTAGCCGGTATAGATAACAGCCGTTCTTACATCGATACAGTAAAGAGCTTCCCTATAAATCTTGAGGTTCGTACACTTAAAACCTTCCGTGCAGGCGAATCGCCGACAGATAATAGCAATGCAGCGTTAACTTTTGAGTTCAATACTTCTATGCTGCTGTTGCCTAAAACGCCGATGAAAGCGCGGTTAAATGATTCACGCATCGGCTACTTTGGGCAGCGGCAGGTTGACTACGGCACCGATGCTCAAAAAGCTGAGGTTACCGCATATATCCACCGATGGAAACTTGAGCCAAAAGATGAGGCCGCATACGCCCGTGGCGAATTGGTTGAACCTAAGAAACAGATAGTTTACTACATTGATCCGGCTACGCCGAAGAAATGGGTGCCATATCTAATTGCAGGCATAAATGATTGGAACAAAGCTTTTGAAGCCGCAGGTTTTAAAAATGCCATAGTTGGTAAAGAAGCTCCAACAGCAAAAGAAGATCCCGAGTTTAGCACAGAAGACGCGCGCTACAGCGTGGTCCGCTATTTTGCATCTGATGTGCAGAATGCTTACGGGCCGCACATTTCAGACCCGCGCACCGGCGAGATACTGGAAAGCCACGTAGGCTGGTACCATAACGTAATGAGCCTGCTACGTAACTGGTTCTTCATCCAAACCGCAGCGGTTAACCCTAACGTACGCATGGCTAAATTTACTGATGCACAAATGGGCGAACTGATCCGCTTTGTGTCATCACACGAAATAGGCCATACGCTTGGCTTGCCACATAACTTTGGATCGAGCTATGCTTACCCGGTTGATTCTTTGCGCTCTAAAACCTTTACTGCTAAACACGGTACAGCGCCATCTATTATGGACTATGCGCGCTTTAATTACATTGCCCAACCAGGCGATGGCGTAACACACCTGTACCCGCAAATTGGCGAGTACGACTTATGGTCCATCAAATGGGGTTACAGCTACTTCCCGGGCAATAAAACAGCACAGCAGGAAAAGGAAACGCTTGATACCTGGACTAAGGCTAAAGCAGGTAACCCACTTTATTACTATGGCCGCCAGGGTACATCTATCGATCCGCGCCTGCAAAACGAGGATCTGGGTGATAACGCTATGAAAGCAAGCAACTACGGTATTGCTAACCTAAAACGCATATTGCCAAACATTGAGAAATGGACCTACCAAAAAGGCGAAGAGTATGATGATGTTGAGACATTATACAACGAAGTTATTGGCCAGTACAATCGTTACATTGGTCACGTAACTACAAACATAGGCGGCATGAACGAAAACTTTAAAACCTACGATCAGAAAGGTCCGGTTTATGGGTTCGTCAATAAAAACCTGCAGCACGATGCGGTCATGTTCTTAGACCAGCAGGTATTTACCACACCAACCTGGCTGGTAAACCGCGAGGAGCTTGGTAAATTTGATAACGGTGTAACCTTAAATCGCATTAAGGCGGTGCAGGTAAACGCTGTTGCTAATGTGCTTAACCCTTCACGTTTGGCGCGTATGTATGATAACCAATCAAAGAATGGCTTAAATGCTTACACCGTAAATAACCTGTTTGATGACCTGCGTACAGGTATATTCGGTAAAGTAAAACCGGATGAGTTTAAACGTAACCTGCAACGCAGCTATGTAGATAACCTTAAAAATCTGCTTAATGATGATGCAAGTCGTAGCTTCCCGGGTGTAACGCCGGCACAACTTGCTAATATGGGGATGACGCCTATAAATATTGCCTTATCAGATATCAGGCCTATGGTTCGTGTAGAGTTGGCAAAGATAAGCAAGAGCCTGCCTGCTGGTGGAGATGCGCTTACTGCAGCACATTATGCAGATCTGCGTTTGCGTATTAAAGAGGCACTTAACCCAACGCGCCCCGTGGTAAATATGTCTGCCAGTATGCCGGGCCGTTTAACAGACGATGCCGCACCTAAGCAGGATAACAACTGCTGGCCACAAACGTGGTAAATGCAGATGCTTAAATTAAAGAAAGCCGCCATGTTTATACTGGCGGCTTTCTTTTTACACATCTATTTTAACTGACTTATATTGTCGAAAAAAGCAGTCTGAAGATCGAGCAGGGTTTTAACATTCATTTTCTCTCCATACATATCAAAGCACAGAAACCTGGCCTTTGAATGGTCGTTATCTTTTTCCCTTTCAAAAAAATTAAAGGTTTCAAAGAAATAATGATTGGTTGTCACTTTACTCTTTCCGCTCGTTTGTGATGCATTGAGCCTGAAGCCGATAGCATCCATCCACTTATGCACACGTGCATGCAGCGTTCCTTTCAAATTATCCATAGGTTAAATGTTTTTGTCTTTCAACGAAAATCCGTGCCAAAGGTTGTATAATTTGACAAACCTTTTTAAACAAAAGTTAGTACCTGCAGTGTAAAAGTTAAGGGTTGCCATAACAGGCAACCCTTAATTCTTTTATATAACTTTCAATAAATTAATGTCCGTGCTTGCGGTCTTTTTCATATCGTTTTACATCTTTACGATATTCTTTGTAATCCTTACGGGCGTCTTTTCTATCGCGTTGTATCTCTTTGTGATAGGCCTGCTTTTCTTTATTGGCCATCCAATGATCGCGATATTTTACATCCCTGCTATCACGAATGATCGACTGTCCGCCACGGCCACGGTAACCCGCATACTTGGTACGGTACACATTGTCGCGTAACCAGGGCTGGCGTTCGTTTATTACCACCTTATAGCCATTGTACAGATTATAGTTTCTATATCTTACCGGTAAAGAGGTCCTTCGAACCCACGAGTTGTTTTCATAATAAACGTACTGGTGGGCGGGAACATCATAATAAGCACCAACGTCAGGCAGGTAGTAGTAATCTACATGGTCGTATCCAACAGGGCCCCAATCGGGCTGGCTGCCTATGTTAATGTTTAAACTTATCTGTGCTTTTGCGTCTTGTTTGTATGCTGCGCAGCTCAAAAATATCGCTGCTGCTAAAATCATCTTTTTCATATCTGTAAAGGTTTTGTAGATATGACTTAACGCTAAATAAACGGTTTAGTTTGTAGCATCGATGTTACAACACCATTTAACAACAAAAAGGGGTAACGTGTTATACGCCACCCCTTTATAAAGCACTTTATTCTTTTAGTCGTTGTCTTCCTTCTCCTTTTTACCGGTCATTGCCAACACTGGTTTACCTATCACTTTAAAGCTCCCTTCACCTTTTAGGATAGATGCCAATTGGGTTTTGCTTTGCATGGTTTTTACAGCTTCTGACAACTCTTTATCGTATTTAAAGTTGGCTTCGTAACGGCCTTTTTCATAAGCATAGCGGGATGATATCTCGTTTTCCAGCACCTGCTTTATCTCATCCTTATGCATCTGCAGGTCGCTTTGTTTGTTGCTTGCCATCTTGGCTTTCAAAGCATCATACTCTGCCTGTATCTGGGTAAACTGTTTTTCTTTTGTAGCTTCAGTTTTAAGATTGTTTAATATCTTTTCAGATACCGGGGTGTAAGTGTAATTTTTGCCTTGCAGGTATTTGGTGAAATCTGCATAATCAGCATCCGTCAGCCTGAAAGTTTTTGGATCAATTGGCTGCGGGTGAGCGGTGCGATATAAGGTTGCATAATCAAAAATATATAACTTGCTTATCAGTGTTGAGGTGATGTTAGCAAAGCGCTCCTGCTTTACCGGGATATCCGGATAGATACCGCTTCCATCATAAACAGAACGGCCATTACGGGTCTTAAACTCGTGGATGGATGAGTCTGCTACCTTGATCACACTACCATCGTCTTTACGGTGGGCATAATCAAGTTCCTGCACACATCTGCCGGATGGAATGTAGTACTTTGCAACTGTGATCTTAACCAAGCTATTGTAAGGAAGGTTAAACGTTTGCTGCACCAGGCCTTTGCCATAACTGCGCTGACCGATCACAATAGCCCTATCCAGGTCTTGTAATGCTCCTGCCGTGATCTCTGATGCTGAAGCCGAGCGACCGTTGACCAATACCACGAGAGGTAAATTAGGTTCCATTGGCGTAGCCACGGTATTGTAGCTGAAATTTTTCTCTCTGATCTTTCCTTTTTGCGACACTACCAGTACATCTTTTGCTACGAAAAGATTGACAATTTTTACAGCTTCCTGTAAGATACCGCCACCGTTTGAACGAAGATCGAGAATAATGCCGTTGGGATTGTTCTTTTTAAGCGCTACTAATGCTGTGGTTACTTCATCGGCAGAGTTCTCTAAAAACTTATTCAGTTTAATGTAGCCCATATTGCCGTAAACCATGCCGTAATAAACTACGTTTGGCTGTTTTATCTCATCTCTTACAATGTTTTTAACAACGGGCGCTTCTTCACCGCGTTTTAGTAAAAGCTTTACAGCAGCTCCTTTTGAGCCTTTTAGCAAGGTGCTTATCTGATCGTTGGTTTTGCCGGCAAGGTCAATGTCATTGATCTTAAGCAACTGATCACCCTGGCGTATATCTGCTTTCTGCGCAGCAAATCCCTCAAAAATATCTGAGATAAATACTTTGTTATCCCTCAGAAAAATCCCTGCACCTATGCCGCCGTACTGCGTGCTAACGTAGTGTAATTTGTAATCCTCTACTTCAGATTCGGGTACAAACTCGGTGTATGGGTCAAGGCCATCAAGCATGGCGTCAACACCTGTTTTTACCAGCTTGGCCGAGTTGATGTCATCTACGTAATTAAGGTTTACCTCTTTATATACCGATGCAAATACATCAAGGTTCTTTGATATCTGAAAGAGATCGTCCTGAAAGCTCCATAGCCCTATAGCTAAGCCTAAGGCACCCACACAAAGCGCAGGTTTTTTTAATCGATTTAATGTACGTTCTTCCTTCATAGGTAAGCGCTTGAACCCTAATATATAAAAAGCCGCCCGAATTTTTACTATAAACTGTTTTTACAGCCTGTTAGTATCAATATTTACAAGCGCTTTTTTCAAAGTGAAGACCACGTACTCCCTGTCGCGGTTCACCAGTTCTGCTATGCGGTTTATCAGGCTGTCTTCCTGACCTGCGGTATATTGTAGTTCTTCGTCGGTAAGGTGATTGTATTTTCGCTGAAGCTTTATTTTAACGCGCTTCCAGTCCTTATCGCTTATAGTGATCTCTGCCATAAAAAGAATTTGTTGAAGCAAAAATATAAAAAACGCACCGCTTAACGTTTAAGATGTTGCATCGCGTTAAACTTTTAACATAAATGCATATCAAAACGTTTTACCAATAACCAATTATGCTCTACGTACAGGTTAGATTACCTAAGCAATGGCATAAGCGGTAATTAAAACTAACAACTATGAAAAAGTACCTTTTAAGTTTTGCTATTATTTTAGCAGCGGCGTTTAGCGCCAAAGCCCAATTCTCGCTGGGCGCAAAAGCAGGCATCAATTTTTCAAAGATCAACGCCGATAATGTAAGTGAATCATCAGTAACGGGCTACCAGGTAGGGGCCTTTGCGCGTTTTGGCAGCAAGTTGTATTTACAGCCCGAGCTTTACCTGGGCAGCAGCGGTGGTAAATTTGATTTTAACAATAACAACGGCACAACTACCGCAAACGGTAAAGTAACCTTCACATCCCTTAACTTACCGCTATTGGTAGGTAAAGGCTGGGGCGGTGACAACCTTAATTTTAGGGTGATGGCAGGCCCCGTTTACAGCTACCTGCTTGATAAAAACCAGAGTTTTAGCGATAACGTGAGTGGTGCGTATAACGATTTTGGTGATTATAAGAAAAGCACATTGGGTTTCCAGGCTGGTGCGGGTATCGATATTGGGCATATCACAGCTGATTTTAGATATGAAGGTGGCCTTACCAAGATAAACCAAAACTTTGGCCAGCGCCAAAACCTGTGGGCTTTGAGTGTAGGCTTTAAGTTTTTTTAAATGATCTGTGTCCTATTGTATATTGAGCAAAGCCGCGGCATAATCTGTCGCGGCTTTATTGTTTTGTTACTTCAATTATGTCATTAATAACTTAATTGAATGCTTTTAGAAATCTTCTTATAAAAGTAAAGCTCCTGATGGGCAGGAGCTTTTACTAACCAATTATAAACCTAAATTATGAGAAGAGCTGTAGGAGAAGGGGTCGAACCTTCAAGGAGTGGTTATTCTTATTGCTAAGAGTTTCCCATTATTCTCCGCCACCGGGACAAGGAGGTGTGTCTGCCAAAAATTTCACCATCCTACAGGATAATATTAATTCAAAAGTTTAAAGTCAAAATTCAAAACTTTGTACTTTCTTATTAATAGCTGTTGGGGAAGGGTTCGAACCTTCAAGGAGTAGTTAGCCCGCTTCGGGTTTCCTATGCTCTCCGCCACCGGGACAAGGAGGTGTGTCTGCCAAAAATTTCACCACCCAACAATGTTTTTTATTTTAAAGTACGGTCGGCAACTGTCAATTGCTTAATACAAAAGTAACGGACATGTCTTTTCCTTGCAAATATTTCAACAAAATATTTTTATTTTTAGTTTTATTTTAATTAAACTTGTCTATAAATAAAGATATTTAAAATTATGCCTCACAGGAAACCTCAAAATTTAGAAATTGATAATCTGGATATACAGATTTTATCCATCTTAATGAAGAATGCTACCACTCCTTATACAGAAATTGCTAAAGAACTGATCGTTTCTGGTGGTACCATCCATGTTCGCATGAAGAAATTAGAGGAGATGGGAGTGATAAAGGGAGCAAGTCTTGAGGTTAATCCGCAAAAACTTGGTTACGATGTTACCGCTTTCCTGGGCATATTTCTTGAAAAAGGTTCTCAATACAACGATGCAGTGGCACAACTGAAGAAGATACCGGAAATTGTTGAATTGCATTACACCACCGGCAGCTGGAGCATATTTGCGAAAATTGTTTGTCATGATACCAACCACCTGCGCGAGGTGTTGAATGAGCAGATCCAAAGCGTATCCGGTATACAACGTACCGAAACTTTCATCTCTTTGGAAGAAAGCATTAAGCGCCAGATAAGTTTAGATTAAGTATACAGGTTTCCTATACAAAAAAGCCATGGTCAGTCGCCATGGCTTTTTCCGTTTACATATCTATCAACAGGCTCTCTCCAAATTTTTGGGAAACTGTCTTAGGCTCTTCTCCATTAATACTGATCACCAGCGAATTATCAAAGGTGATTTTTTCCAGCAGTTGTATTTTGGTGCCTATATTGATGCTAAGCTTCTGTAGGTATTGTAAGAATTGACTTGTAGTATCCCTAACGGCTACAACACGGCAACTGCCGCCAACTTTTACATCAGCCAGGGTGGTAGAGTAGCGTTTGGCCATTTTTCCGTTTGCCTTTGGAATAGGGTCCCCATGAGGGTCATATTCCGGGAAGCCCAAAAATTTATCCAGTCTATCGGCAAGTGTTGCATCTTTTATATGTTCAAGATCTTCGGCTATATCATGTATCTCGTCCCAATGATATCCCAGCTTCTCCAGCAGGAACACCTCCCATAACCGGTGTCGGCGAACGATCATGGTTGCATCTTTCTGGCCCTGAGCGGTTAATTCAACGCCTTTCTTTTTGTCGTAGCTGATCAGTTGTTTATCGGTAAGCTTTCTTATCATGTCTACAACCGATGCCGGGTTATTGCCCAGTGCATCTGCAATTGCCGTAGGTGATATCTTCTGTCCCTTGTCCTGCCAAAGGCGATAAATGCATTTTAAATAGTTCTCTTCTGAAAGGGTGTTCATTTTTTTATCTGCTTATACAAACATAAACAATTAGTTACAGTTATAAATAAAATTAGCCTTACCTAATTTTATTTATTTAACATATTAAATTTAATATATATGTTTGTTCAAAATATAATTCGATGCATTATTTAATAATTTTGTCTTCATTCTTAATGTCTGCCACTACTTACGCACAAAACGGCGTGTTAACGGGAACAATTTCTGCTTCCGGCAATCCGCTTGCTTATGCTTCAGTCAGCCTGCGAGGAACGTCCTATGGCTGCACTACAGATCAGTATGGCATATTTAAGCTGGCTGGCATAAAGCCCGGCGAATACGTAATGGTATGCTCAAGCATTGGTTATTTTGCAAAGCACATCCGGGTAAAAATATCAGGCGATACCGTTATCCAAAACGCCGAATTGCAAGAGGGAAGCTCAAAGCTCAGCGAGGTGATTGTTACCGGTGTATCGCGCGCTACCGAGCTCCGCAGCAATCCCGTTCCCATTGCGGTTATCACCAGAAAAGAAATACAGCAAATCATAAACACCAACATCATAGATGCGATTACCAAAGGCGTGCCCGGCGTAACGGCCGTAACTACCGGGCCCAACATATCTAAGCCATTTATCAGGGGATTGGGATACAACAGGGTGCTTACCTTATACGATGGTATACGCCAGGAAGGCCAGCAATGGGGCGATGAACACGGTATTGAGGTTGACCAATATGCCATGGCCCGCGCCGAAGTGATTAAAGGGCCTGCAAGTTTAACTTATGGGTCGGATGCACTGGCGGGTGTGATCAACTTGATTCCATATGTGCCTGCCGGAGAGAACGGCAAACTTAGCGGCGACTGGACGACGGAATACCATACCAACAACGGCCTTATAGCATCCTCGCTTGGCTTAGCCTACAAAAAAAATGACTGGAAGTACGCATTTAGGGCAACCGGCAAAACAGCTCATAACTATTATAATAAGGTAGACGGCTACGTTTACAATACCGCTTACCAGGAAAATATCTTTTCGGGCATGGCAAGGATTGATAAACCCTGGGGGTATTCGCAGTTCAGTGCTGCAGCTTATAATAACAAGCAGGAAATACCTGATGGTAGCCGCGACTCGCTTACCCGCAGGTTTACGGTACAGGTAGCAGAGGGGGCAAATGACGATATTAAGAACCGCCCTTTTGCGCCTGTTAAATGGCTTACCTCATACGGTATTACGCCTTTGCACCAGCATATACAACATTATCGTATATATAATAAAACAGAGATAAAAGCCGGCAGCGGCATCTTTTCAACTTCGTTGGGCTGGCAGCAAAGCGTTCGTCGCGAATATAACCATCCAACGCAGCCAGAGCAGCCAGGATTATATGTAACGCTAAATACCATTAATTACGATTTTCGCTACAGTCCGCAGGTCTGGCATGGTTGGGAAACATCTTTCGGCGTTAACGGCATCTATCAAAACAATGCCAGCAAGGATGCAACAGATTTTCCCATCCCCGATTATGGGTTATTTGATATCGGAGCCTTCGCCTTCGCAAAGAAAACATTTGGCAGAGTAGATATCTCCGGGGGGATCCGTTACGATACCCGCCACATTAACTGGGATGATTTTTATGTGGGATTAAACCCCACTAACGGTTTTGAGCAAAAGGTATCGGCCAGTGACCGGGCTGGGAAATTGCAGTTTCCTGCATTTAGCCATAATTATTACGGCATCTCCGGCAGTTTAGGGTGTACCTATAACATTAGTGAACGCGTGCTGTTGAAGGCAAATATTGCACGGGGCTACCGTGCACCAAATATTACCGAGATAGGCAGTAATGGCCTCGACCCCGGTGCACATATTGTTTATCTGGGTAACCGAAACTTTAAGCCGGAGTTTAGCCTGCAGAAGGACCTTGGCTTTATTGCCTACTTAAAAGACGCAGACCTTGCGCTGGAAGTGTTTAACAACAACATAGAGAATTACATTTACCAATCGCGCTTGAATGATGAGAACGGAAACCCGGTAATCATCGTCCCCGGCAATACCACTTACCAGTACCAGCAATCAAAAGCGCGTTTATATGGTGCAGAATTTACATTTAATCTGCATCCGCAATCTACAAAATGGGTTGAGTTTGACAATAGCCTGGCTTATGTAATTGGGTTGAATAAAAACCAAAAGCTTATTGAACAAAGTAACGGCGCAGCTAAGTATGTCCCCTTCATTCCTCCGTTCCACTGGCAGTCTGATCTTAAATTTAAATGGAATGCCAGTTTGGGATGGTTCTCCAAATTCTGGTTAAGAACAGGATTAGATTTTTTCGCGGCGCAAAACCGTTTCTACGCCTTAAACGATACCGAAACGCCCACCCCTGGATATACCTTAGCACATGCAGGTGTGGGTTCAACTATCAAACGAAAATCAGGTAAACCGATATTCGAGTTATTTATCCAGGCAGATAATCTGTTTGATGTGGCTTATCAATCTAACCTTAACCGTTTAAAATATTTTGAATATTACACTGCTTCACCCAATGGCCGGTCGGGAATCTACAATATGGGAAGGAATGTGAGTTTTAAGGTAGTGTTTACGCTTTAGATGTATCAAAATGTCATTGCGAGGAGGTTGCCACGCTATCGCTCGCAATGACATAGTTTGTTGACACGAGCCTGCGCGATTATCATCCGCCAATTGGCGGATGTAGCGAGGGAATTTGAAAGGCAAAAAAAATTTAAACAAAAAAGGACGGCTGTTTAGCCGTCCTTTCCATTTATCTGTTAACCCAGCTTATGCCAGTTTACGTTTTACTTCTACGTTTTCGTACGCCTCAACTATGTCACCTACTTCAATGTTGTTGTAGTTGGCAATGTTCAAACCACACTCGTAACCTTGCTTAACTTCTTTAACATCGTCTTTGAAACGTTTCAATGAAGCCAGCTCACCGGTATGTACTACCACACCATCGCGGATAATACGGATCTTGCTATTACGGTTGATCTGTCCATCTAACACCATACAACCTGCAATGGTACCTACCTTGCTGATCTTGAATGTCTCACGGATCTCAACGTTAGCAACGATCTTCTCTTCAAACGTTGGTGCAAGCATACCTTCCATCGCCGCTTTGATCTCGTTGATCGCGTCGTAGATGATAGAGTACAACCTGATGTCGATCTGTTCCTGCTCGGCCAGTTTACGCGCATTTTGTGATGGGCGAACCTGGAAACCGATGATGATCGCATCTGATGCTGATGCCAGCAACACGTCCGACTCGGAGATCTGGCCAACTGCTTTGGAGATGATATTAACCTGTATCTGTTCTGTAGATAGTTTCAGCAATGAATCTGATAACGCTTCGATTGAACCATCCACGTCACCCTTAACAATAACGTTAAGTTCTTTAAAGTTACCCACAGCCAAACGACGACCGATCTCATCCAGCGTGATATGTTTCTGCGTACGCAGGCCTTGTTCACGTTGTAATTGAAGGCGTTTGTTAGCTATCTCACGTGCTTCCGGTTCGCTGTCAAGTGCGTTGAACCTGTCGCCCGCGGTTGGTGCGCCCTGCATACCCAATACCTGTACCGGTGTTGATGGACCCGCAGATTCTACACGCTGGCCACGTTCGTTGGTTAAAGCCTTAACACGGCCGCTGTAGCAACCTGCTAATATAGGGTCGCCCACTTTTAAACGGCCGGCCTGTACCAATACAGTGGTAACAATACCGCGGCCTTTATCTAAGGCTGCTTCAATTACGGTACCAACGGCACGTTTGTTAGGGTTGGCTTTTAGCTCTAACAACTCTGCTTCAAGCAATACTTTCTCTAACAGCAAGTCGATATTTAAACCGCTTTTAGCAGATATCTCTTGTGTTTGATATTTACCACCCCATTCTTCAACCAGGATATTCATACCAGACAACTGCTCGCGCACTTTATCGGCATTGGCACCCGGTTTATCAATTTTGTTGAATGCAAAGATAATAGGTGCGCCTGCGGCCTGCGCGTGGTTTATAGCCTCGCGGGTTTGCGGCATCACGCTGTCATCAGCAGCAATCACAATAATTACAATATCCGTAACCTGTGCACCACGTGCACGCATAGCGGTAAACGCTTCGTGGCCCGGTGTATCCAGGAAGGTGATCTTTCCTTTATTCTCCGGCAGGGTTACCTCATAAGCACCGATGTGCTGGGTTATACCACCTGCCTCGCCACCAATAACATTGGTTTTGCGAATAAAGTCAAGCAATGATGTTTTACCGTGGTCAACGTGGCCCATGATGGTCACGATAGGAGAGCGCGGAACCAGGTCTTCCGGATCATCCGGTTGATCAAGGTTGGCTTCTTCGTCCTGTGGTTTCACAAACTCAACCTGGTAGCCAAACTCATCAGCAACAATGCTCAGAGTTTCTGCATCCAAACGCTGGTTGATAGACACGAACATACCTAGACTCATACAAGTACCAATGATCTGCGTAACCGGAACATCCATCATTGATGCTAACTCGTTTGCCGTAACAAACTCGGTAACCTTCAATATTTTCGATTGAAGCTCCTGTTCCATTGCCAGTTCTTCAGCAGTTGCAGCTACGTCGTCACGTTTTTGGCGACGGAACTTAGCGCGCTGTGAGAACTTACCAGACTTACCTGCACCACTTAAGCGTGCAAGGGTTGCCTTAATTTGGTCTTGTATATCCTTTTCTGAAGGTTCTTCTTTTGGTGTTGAAGGCGGTGCATTCCTGTTATTCCTAAAATCGGGACGGTTAGCGTTGCCACCACCTTGCGGTTGCGGCGGCCTGTTCCTGAAATCGGGACGATTTGGATTGATGGTGCCGCTAAGCGGTTGCTGTTGGTTACCACCACCTTCTTTACGCTTACGTTTGCGTTTTTGATCGGCGTTGCTTTGAGCATTGGATGACGATGCCACCGGGCCGCCACGTTTTGGCTGCTCAACCGGCAATTGTATCTTACCAATGATCTTAGGGCCCGAAAGGCGCTCAGCATTGGCACGGATCACTTCATCATCTTCAGCAACTTCTGCAACAGGTGCTTCTGCAGGCGTCTCGGCTACGGCAACTGGTGCAGGTTCAGGCGCTTTTGGTTTCTCAACCTCAATGGCCTTCTCAACAACAGGTGCAGGGGCGGGTTCAGCTGCTTGTGGCTTCTCAACCTCCGGTGCTTTCTCAGCAACAGGTGCAGCAGGAGCTTCCGGAGCCTGTTCAACAACGGGCTCGGGCTTTGTTTCCGGGGCAGGCTTCGCAGCCGGCTTGTTCAAATTATCAAGGTCAATCTTACCAACTACCTTAACGCCCGGTAACGCCTCGTTACGTTCTTCGGCTTTCTCCTCTGCAGGGGCTGCCGTTTTTGGCTTTTCAGCCGGCGTCGAAGTAAACTGGCCTGCATTTTTGATCAGTATCTCTTCGTTCTCAAAATCACGGTTGCGGCGCTGCTCTGCAGGGCGCTGCTCGGGAGCCGCAGGGGCCTCCTCCTTCCTGATCTTTCCGATACTGATCTGTTTGGCCTCCTCCTTAATAACTTTATCAGCAGCAAATTCCTTCAATAGCACGTTGTACATTTCGCCGTCTAACTTGGCCATAGGTTGCTTTTCTACTTTGTAACCTTTTGACCCAAGAAAGTCGACAATGGTACCCATACCAATGTTAAGTTCCTTTACCGCTTTAATTAATTTTATGGATTTGTCTTCTGACATTTATTAAATTTTCTCTCTAATTATCGCAAAAATACGATTTTTAATTTGTTATTCGGTTTTATTCAAACTCAGCCTGCAGAATTGATAAAACTTCTTTTACCGTTTCCTCCTCCAGGTCGGTACGTTTAACCAATTCGCCAACAGATAGCTCCAATACCGATTTTGCCGTATCTAAACCAATACGTTTAAACTCGTCTAATATCCAGCTATCAATTTCGTCTGAGAATTCTTCGATGTCCACATCCTCATCATGCTCATCTGCCTCACGGTAAACATCAATCTCATAGCCTGTCAATTTACCTGCCAGTTTTATGTTATGGCCACCACGACCGATGGCTAATGACACTTGATCTGGTTTTAAGTAAACTGCAGCGGTTTTTTTCTCGTCGTCCAGCTTGATTGTAGTGATCTTTGCCGGAGATAAAGCACGCTGAATGTACAGTTGTATGTTATTGGTGTAGTTAATTACGTCAATGTTCTCGTTCTTCAACTCGCGAACGATACCATGGATACGCGAACCTTTCATACCCACACAAGCACCAACCGGATCGATACGGTCATCGTAAGACTCAACGGCAACTTTTGCACGCTCGCCCGGTTCACGAACGATCTTCTTGATAGTGATCAACCCATCAAATATCTCCGGTACCTCAAGTTCAAACAAACGTTGTAAGAACTCAGGGGCAGTACGTGAAATAATGATCTTGGGGTTGCTGTTCATCATATCCACCTTACTCACTACGGCGCGTACACTATCGCCTTTTTTGAAATAGTCTGCAGGAATTTGTTCGGTTTTTGGAAGCAACAACTCGTTACCTTCATCATCCAGTACCAAGGTTTCTTTTTTCCAAACCTGGTAAACTTCGCCGGTAACAATTTCGCCAACGCGGTCTTTATATTTTTTGAAGATCTCGTCTTTCTCCAGTTCCAGAATTTTTGAAACCAATGTTTGGCGTGCTGCCAAAATAGCGCGGCGGCCAAAACTTTCTAAAGTGATCTGCTCAATAAAATCGTCGCCAACTTCCAGGTCAGGATCAATTTTGTGCGCTTCTGCCAGTTCAATTTCAAGGTCATCATCCTCGCTAAAACCATCTTCCATTACGGCACGCGTGCGCCATATCTCTAAGTCACCGTTATCAGTGTTTACAATTACGTCGCAATTTTCGTCTGTGCCGTACTTTTTCCTGATCATGCTTCTGAAAACGTCTTCCAGTACGCTCATCATGGTTGGGCGGTCAATATTCTTGAAGTCTTTAAACTCCTGAAAAGAATCAATTAAATTAATATTGCTCATCTTCTCTTATTACTTGAATGATATTAAAACTTTTGTTTCTGTTATTTTATCAAGCGGAATTGTGCTTTCCACAATCTCTGCTTTTTTTCCTTTTTGCTTTATGGTCTCTTCTATCTGTATAGCTTCATCGCCTGCAGCAATTAGTTTACCCTCACGTTTAGTGCCGTCATCCATTTTTATACTCAGGTTGCGGCCAATGTTCTTGGTAAATTGCCTTGTCAACTTTAGCGGCGCATCTACTCCGGGCGATGATACCTCAAGGTTGTAGGCATTTTCTATCACATTCTCTTCTTCCAGATGAAAGCCAACATGGCGGCTGATGGCCGCACAATCGGCAATTCCTACGCCGCTATCTCCGTCTACCAACACCATCAACTTACCGTTCGGGTGCATCTTTACATCAACCAGAAAGATGTTGGGCAACTCTGCTAACTTCTCTTCAACCAGCTCTGTTACTCGCTTTTCAATATTCATTATCGTTGTGTTTTCGTCCCGTTTTTACGCCAGGAAAAATTGATCGATAAAAGAAAAGAGGGGACTAATCGCCCCCTCTTTTTTAATTTTCAATGCAAATATAACATGTTTCAAGATAATTTCAAAGCCTTAGGGCTTAAAAATCAAATCGATGTATTTACGCGAGCCAACTTTGGCACCGCCCCGTATGTAGTCTGCCAGATGATTGGCCGCATCAAGCTGATAGTTACGCACAAAGTATGTTTTTCCTTTTACGAAAGGCGTATCCGGTGTAAAAGTAATGATCGAATCGTTTACCTCGTATCTACCTGGCTGTATCGGCTGATAACTTTTGAGATCGGTATCTTCGGGCATAGCGTAAACCGGCACGAGGCTTTGCCATACATGTGTATTGGTATTTCTCGATAATTCTCCTATGACCAATTTATCTAAACCATTAAACTGTACAGACCGGTGATTGGGCGATAGCAACAAGCTGATCCTCGATGTTGACGGCGGTGGCCGTGAACAAGCGGTTAATAAGACCAAAAAAAACAAACAACAGATCTTCATATCGAAATTATTTGGGGACCGGCAGGGCCAAGCCGCTTTTCACAATATCCATACAAATAGATGATTTAAAGCGCTGTATGCCGGGGTTATTAAAAAACAATTCGTGCGTAAGTTTTTCATACTCTTTCATATTGCTTACCACTACTATCAGCATAAAATCTGCTTCCCCGGTTACGTAATAGCATTGCTGCACCTGCGGCGTTTGCTCAAACTTGCGTTTGGTTTTAGTGACTATCTCTACCTTATCTGCCTCCATCTCTACCTGCACAACAATAGTGATAAGTTGCCCCAGATGTTCCGGATTGAGTACGGCGATGTCTTTTTTTATAACGCCCAGTTCGCGCATACGGGTTATCCTTCGCTGAACAGCTGGTGCAGAAAGCCCTATCTTATTGCCTATCTCGCGCTGCGATGTTAAGTTATTCAATTGCAGTATTTCGAGTATTTTATGATCTAAAGGGTCTAAAAGTTCCATTGAACCGCTAAAATATGAAACAAAATTGCATAAACAGTTCAAAATTGATGAAAAAATGCACGTTTGTCAATTTATTTTTGCGCCATGGCGATTGAAACTAACAACACCCGCAAAGGGATAATTATGGCTGTGGTAGCAGCTACGCTTTGGGGTATATCCGGCACATGCGGACAATTTTTATTTCAGCAACGAGAGATAAGCGTTGAATGGCTGATGTCTGTAAGGATGTTAGGGGCAGGCGGGTTGCTATTGGTATTTGCTCTGGCTAAGAAGGATAAAGATGTACGGAACATCTGGCTGGATAAACCATCGCGCAGCAAACTGCTGATGTTTGGCATTTTTGGAATGCTTACCGTACAATACACCTACTTTGCTGCCATTAAATTCTCTAATGCCGCAACAGCAACCATATTGCAATTCTCTGCCCCGGTGATGATAGCCATTTACCTGGCCATACGCCACGGGCAGCGGCTGGTAAAGCAGGAGTACCTTGCCATTTCATTAGCTGTGCTTGGGACAATATTGTTAGTAACGCACGGTAACCTGGGGGCTTTAAATATTTCGTCGCTGGCTTTTGGCCTGGGTATGGCATCGGCTGTGAGCCTGGCAACCTATACGTTGTTACCCGTACCACTGCTTAAAAAGTTTAGCGCGGTAAGTGTTATCGGCTGGGGACTGTTCATTGGCGGCGTTGCCATTTCGCTTGTTAAAGCGCCCTGGAGGCCGGATGGCATTTGGGATATTTACACTTATGCCAACACGCTATTTGTAGTGATATTCGGGACATTGTTCCCTTTTTACTTGTATCTGCAAGCTGTACACCTTATTGGCGGACAAAAAGCCAGCGTACTTACTTCGGCAGAGCCGCTTTCGGCAACACTCATTTCTGTAGTGATATTGGGCCTGTCTTTTAAATTTATGGATTGGATAGGTGCGTTGCTCATCATTGCAACGGTATTTATCCTATCCATGAAGAAAACTAATACGTCGGCAGGGGCAAGTATATAATTTCTAAACAGCAAAGCCGCAATTTGAATTGCGGCTTTGCTGTTATTTACTCTTTAAAGTTTCTTCGAATAATTTAAAGATGCGTTTGTACTCATCCGTCCAGCTGCTGGGTTGTACAAAGCCATGGTCCTCAACCGGGTAAGGGGCTAATTCCCAGTTTTCTTTGTGCAACTCTATCAACCGCTGACTTAAACGCACAATATCCTGAAAGTTCACGTTTTGGTCTACCATGCCATGGCACATCAGCAGCCGGCCTTTTAAGCCATCCGCAAAATATATAGGAGAACTTTCGCGATAAGCTTTTTCATCAGTATATGGCTCGTTGAGAATATTTGATGTGTAACCATGGTTGTAATGTGCCCAATCGGTAACTGAACGGAGCGCTGCGCCTGCAGCAAAAACATCGGGCTTGGTGAACATAGCCATCAGCGTCATGAACCCACCGTAGGAGCCGCCGTACATACCGATGTGCTTGGCATTTACGCCGTATTTTTCAACCAGTAGTTTAGCGCCATCTACCTGATCGTCCAGATCGGCACCACCCATGTGGCGGTAAATACCCGTACGAATATCACGGCCATATCCCGAGCTGGCAGTGTAGTCGATATCCATCACCGTATACCCATTATCTGCCAGTAGGTTATTGAACATATATTCGCGGAAATAGCTGCTCCACCAATAATGCACATTTTGCAGGTAACCGGCACCATGTACAAATATTACGGCAGGCTTGGCAGGATCGGCGTTTTTAGGTACATAAACCCTTGCGTAAATATCCTTTCCAATTCGGTTTTTAAAGCTGATCACTTCAGGCTCGCGCCAGGCATAAGAGTTAAACTCAGGCGAGGTTGAACGGGTGACCTGTACCGCCTTAGCACCCGCCTTGTTGGGCTGCACATAAAGTTCCCATGGTTTATTGGAGTAGGAGTAACGTATAGCCAGCCATTTTTCATCTGGTGATAGGGTAACCTCATTACCCCCCTTCATGCCGGTGAGTTTTGCCGGAGCACCGCCTGTAACCGGGATGCGGTAAAAGTGCGTGATACCCGGGTGCTCCATATTGGCAGTAAAGTAAAACGACTTTTTATCATTTGAGATCTGCAGCGTTTGCACTTCCCATTTACCTGCTGTTAGCTGTTTTTTTGTGCCGTTGGCAACATCGGCAACGTACAGATGTGAATAACCGCTGGCCTCACTTTGGTAGTAAAAATGTGTGTTATCTATCCAACCTAAAGTACTATTGCCAAACCAGGCGCCGGTGCCCGGCCCGCCTATCCAGGCATCATCGTGCTGCCTGTCTAACAAGCTTAGTTTACAGGTCTCGGCGTTCAGTTTCATGAGCCAGCGGTCTTTATTGTCCTGTGCATCTACATTAACGATGGCATATTTACCATCGGGGCTCCAATAAGGGCCTACCAGGTCAACTTTACGGTCGGCATCAGCCTTTTTCATGGCTGCCAATTCTTTTGGATAATCTTTATAAAAATCAGGAATATCCTTTATTCCCGGGATGTCTTTAGTAATCACTTTATAAACGCTGTCGCGCTTTACATCAAAAATAAATAACTCGCTTGATTGCTGCGGTGCGCCTACCTTTGTACGATTGGGGATATCCTCTGTAAAACCGGACGCCGTTACATAGTTAGGAACAATGGTACTTTTTGCGCCTTCCGCAGCTTGTGTTAAACGATAGGTAATATACCTGCCATCCGGGCTGACCTGCTGAAAGTTTACGCGTTTATCGCCGATAACAATCTCTTTTAATTTGTCACCATCGTTTTCTGCCCGCTCAACTGAATCCAGCTTCTTATCTTTTGCCTCTTTCTTTATTACATCAAACAACTCCAGTTGCTGTTTTTTTAACCAGGCAATTTGTTCGTTATCTTTTGCAGGTTTCTTGTCGCTTGCATTTTTAACAAAGTTTGTAAGTTGTATCAGTTCGCCTTTGGCAAGTTTTAAATAGTAAAGGTTGTTTTCCCTGGTAAAGATGACCGCTGTCTCATCCGTATTAAAGGTTGGTGCACTCTCCCGTTCTGTGGTATTGGTTAATTGCGTGATTTTGCCTCCTGAAAGCTGATAGAGGTACAAGTCGCCGCCTTTTTCAAATACCTCCATGGTGCGCGAGCGGTTCCATTTACCATCTGCAGGCATATCCCGGCGCTCCGTTAAACTCACCTTTTGAGGCTTTAGATCATTTGGTGTTACTGCGTACGTTTGATCGCGGTCTGCCTTGTCGGGGTTCCAATCGAAATAGATCTTTTTACTATCAGCGCTCCAATGGATATCTGAGGGAGAGATTCCCATCCATTTTGGGTCGCGCATTATTTTTTCAACTGTAAGCGGCGCAAGGTTCTGTGCCATGGTACCTGATGCTGTTAAAACTAACAACAGGGTAAATATCTGTTTCATGTGAGTAAGTTAGCCGCTGCAATTTAGCACTTTACCTAAGATTGCTATTTTTATTGCTGTAATTGTTACAAATATGGAATTAGAGGGTACAAATTTCAAGCTTCGCCCATGGCTAATGCAAGACGCGCCGTGGTTACAGAGACACGCTGATAACCCCAGCGTAAGCAAGTACCTGCTTAACCGGTTCCCTTATCCGTATACCCTTATTGATGCTGAAGAATTTCTGCAACATATTACCGGCCAGGAGCGGCTAACCACTTTTGCAATTGAGGTAAATGGCGAAGCCGCCGGCGGCATTGGGCTGGAATTGCGTCGTGATGTTTACCGCTATTCGCCACTGATAGGCTACTGGCTAAGTGAGGAGCATTGGGGCAGGGGCATTATGGTAGGAGCAGTGAAAATCTTAACACATTACGCTTTCACAAAACTTGATGCCATTTGTGTACAAGCCTTTGTTTTCAGCGAAAACACGAGATCTATGCGGGTGCTTGAAAAAGCCGGATACCAAAAGCAAGGTATTATCAGGCAATCGGTGATCAAACGCGGCGTGGTAATGGACGAGCATATTTATGCAGCCTATCCACCCGAAAAATAATGAGGAACTTCTCCGAGGCGCTAAAGAGCGCCGATTGCGCGTTCCTGTAGGGAGAGGTTTCATGGCGCCTAAAAACCCCTCCCTGCCACTACACTATACAGCCGCACCCCTCCCATGGGAGGGAGTTAAAAATTGACACCTGGATTTTCTGTAAAATAAAAAGGCCGCGGGGTTAACTGCGGCCTTTCTATATCACTCTAAAAATTTTTATTTCAACACTTCGCCAATGGCGGTACCAACGTTGCCGTTTGGTGCCTGGATATGCAAGAGTTGCGATACGGTTGGTGCAATATCCGTCATGTGCGTTTCGCGGGTGAGACTGCCATGTTTAACACCCCAACCCATAAATATCAACGGGATATGGGCATCATAAGGGTTCCACGTACCGTGCGTTGTACCGGTTTGGCCATGGCCACTGTACCAACCCGGTTTCAATACTATTTGAATAGCACCACTATGCTCAGGGCTGTAACCATTCTGGATCCTTTCCTTCAAGGCTGCCGGAATATTCGCTTCTTCTACACGCTGCATATCAACAGCGTAAGCTATAGCAGGTTGCTCCATCAGGTATTGTATCACGTCAAGCTTAATGGCTGCATCGCTAACTTTTTGCTTACGTAGTTCTGTGTTATTAAAGTTCACCTGGTAATTGTTGAAACTTAAAACAGCTCTCTTAACACTGTATTTTTCTTCCAGCATTTTATTTAGGCCTGTCAACGCTGGTCCGTCATTCCAAACACCGGCAGGCACTTTATGATCTATCAGGAAGTTGGCGTTATGTGCAGCGCCGTGGTCTGCCGTAAGGAATACCGTATAGTTGCCTTTGCCTACTTTGCCATCGAGGTAAGTAAAGAAAGCAGCCAGGTCTTTATCAAGGCGCAAATATGTATCTTCTGCCTCAACAGAGTTAGGCCCAAATTGGTGACCGACGTAATCTGTAGAAGAAAGGCTTACAGCCAAGAAATCTGTCACTACATTTTTGCCTAAGTTCTCACCATCTACGGCAGCGCGGGCCAAGTCAAGCGTCATGCTGTTACCGTAAGGTGTAGAGCGAATAAGCCCGGCATTACCTTTGTAAAGCGCAGATGTTTTGATCGGGAAGGTTGGCGCTTCGGTACCGCTGAATTTACCTTCGTGCCCCGGGGTGTTATCCGGTTCGCTTTGTACGTAGGTGTTGATAGGATAAAGTGTGTTCCAATCCTGATTCAAATACTTCTCGGCTGGTTTACCGGCATTAAAGTTTTTAACCCACGCGGGCAGGTCTGTCATGTAATAAGTGCTGCTTATCCAGCTGCCATTTGCATCATCAAACCAATAAGCCGCGTTAGCAGCATGACCGGCAGGCAGAATGCCGCCTCGATCTTTAAGCGCGATACCAATAACTTTTGAACGGAAATTTGTTGCAAAACGCAACTCATCGGTAACTGTGCTGGTAAGCATATTACGCGGCGACATTTTGCCGGCCTTTGAGTTACTACCAACTGCTACAACCGTGCTATCATCTGTGCAATACATTGATTTACCGGTTGCCTGTACAATAAAATCGTTACCGGCAATACCATGTATGGAGGGCACCGAACCGGTATAGATGCAGGTGTGGCCAGCAGCAGTTACGGTTGGTATGTAAGGGATCAACGTGTTCTCGCAGGTAAAACCCTCGTTAAGCATGCGCTTAAAACCTCCGGCCTGGTACCTGTCAAAGTAGCGATATAAATAATCCCAACGCATTTGGTCAACTACTATACCTACAATCAATTTCGGCCGCGGCAGCGTGCTTTGCGCTGTTGTTTGTGCTTTTTTTGTTTGTGCCGATGAAATAAGTGTGGCAGCAGCAAAACCTATTGAAAGCAATAATTTTCTCGTCATAACATCAAAATGGGTAAAAGGCAAATATCACATTTTACATATATATCCTACGTGATATTTATGTTATAAAGGTGTTACAAAGCACAGGAGTTAATGCCGGCCGTATTATAAATACCACTGCCGAAAAGCTTGCTTTATTATATGAGCCATCCATTTCCTTTTAGTAAGTTTAATCCAGATTATGCTTTTTCAATTTAACCTTTACAGCTCTGTTTTACTGGTGTTTTTTAGCCAGCTTATGATCTTCGGGTTTTTGCTGCTGTACCTTGGTTTAAAAGATCAACTTCTGTCATCAAGGTTGCTCGGCATATTCTTGCTGCTATCAGGGTTATTTGTTTTCCCCTGGATGGTAGGTTTTGCCGGTTGGTATGATAATCAGCCGTACAGGGATATTTTATTTTACACCCCGTTTATTCATGCTTTATTCTTTGGCCCTTTGATCTAACTGTACGTAAAAAGCTTATTGAACATCGATTATAAAATCGCTTACAATGATTATCTGCATTTTATACCCGGCTGTTTATTTGTGATCTGGGCGCTGATCGTATTTGTCTACGATAATTTAGTCGTACATCATTATAGTTTAATGAACGGCCGCAACGATCCCGATTTCGATAACTGGTATTCCTGGCTTTGGTCGGTAAGTATAGTGGTTTATTTGGCTCTTACATACAGGTATTACACACGCTATCGGGACTATATCATCGACGAACTATCATTTGCCGATCAGGCAAGTTTCAGGTGGTTAAGAAATTTTCTTTTGGCCTACCTGTGCCTGGCGGTCATCGTTGTTGTTGAACAATTTGTGGCTATTTTCCACGAATCAAATTATGTTATTTCGTGGTACTTTTTTATGGGCTTTGCTGTTGTTGGTTATTACATTGCTGTTAGTGCCTATGGGCAGCAAGGGCGTATGTTGGCTAAGCTTCATTACGTTCCTGCACAAGTGCCGGCAAGGGATGTAAACCGATCTGCTTCATCAAAAACAGATGATCTTGAGGAACCTTCCAATTTAAATTACGAGCTTGTCCAAAAATGGAAACCCGCCGTATTAAGGCAATTAGAGCACAAACGGATATTTCTTGACCCGGAATTAACGCTTACCGACCTTGCCAAAAAATTGGGTACAAATACTTCGCTCTTAAGCAAAGTTATCAATGCCGGATTTGGTATTTCTTTTAACGATCTGATAAATAATTATAGGGTTGAAGAAGCTAAAAGGCTGATGGCAAGCCCTGCTCACAAGCAATTCACCATGCTGGCTATAGCGTTTGAAGCCGGCTTCAATTCAAAAGCTACTTTTAACCGGGCTTTTAAACGTTTCGCCGGAGAAAATCCATCTGATTACCAAACCAGGCTTCAGCGATAAACTAAATGTTGCCTCATAACATGTTCTGAAGCGCTCAAGCTTTGAAATTGCGGCAACTTGCGCTAAAAAATCGCTATATGATCACTCTTATTAAAAAGTTAACCAAGCCGCTGTTATTGCCGCATTGGTATCAGGACCTGCTTTTGGCTATTCCGCGTTTGGTTTGCGGATATCTTTTGACAGCCGACTTTGGCTCGGCCAAATTCGGGCTTCCATGGAGCCCAAAAGACAATAACCTACATTTATTTGAGGTTGCATTTTGGTTTCCACACGATGTAGCTGCCTATGGCGGGATATTTAAAATGTTCCCCGTATTTTTTGCTTGGATGGGCGCTTTTAGTGAAGCCGTCGGCGGGATATTTCTGCTTGTAGGTTATCAAACCCGGATTTTCAGCATACTCATTTTACTGACCATGCTTGTTGCCATATTTATGCAGCAGTGGCAAAACGGCTTATGGAACATGCTGCCTGCAATGGGTTTTGCCTGGGTAGCGCTTTATACCTCTGTTATCGGAAGCGGCCGCTTCGGTGTTGATCACTTATTAACAAAATAGCTTATGAAAAAGTATTATATACCAACGCTTGTTATGATTGTTTTATTCACAAGCAGCTGCGTTCAGCCAACCAGGAACATTAACATAACCCTTAAACTGCATTTGAAAGGCATGAAAGATGTGCAGCGGGTTGGTGTAAAGGGCAACGATAAACCTTTGAGCTGGGACCAAGGCTTGCCGATGACCCCCATTATAAAAGATTCTCTGTACACGGTTACCTATACCTTAAAAACCGGGTATAATTTCACTGAAATCAAATTCACTGTTGATGACAAAACGGAGCTTAAAGGACAACCCAACAGGAGACTTGAATTCCCAAACACTAACAGGGTTGTATATGAAGCTGCGTTTGATAATCCGGGGACTAAAGCAAAGTAAAATCTTTTACTCCAAAAATGTAAGCAGAGCATGCTGGCTTGCCGTGTGGATATCGCGCCAGACGCGGTTAAGTTCGGTATCGGGCGAGGCTGCCAGAAGGCCGCAATAAGGATAGAGCCCGTCAACGGTTTCCCGGGCAACGCGGGCCAGCATTCTGCTGGTCCTGCTTACATCTTTCAGATGTTTCTCATTAGCGATGTCTTTCCAGGAAAGGTTTACTGCCTTGTAAAAAGCAGTGCGGGCATCGTTCAACAATATGATCGCCGACTCGCGCTCTTGCATCATCAAAGTGGCGTTGGCCTCGCTTACCCTGCGCAAGTTGGTTGCCTTAAATTCAAAAGCATCTTGGCACAGGTCTACAAAATTAACAGCCAGGCCGGATAGGTTTGCTGCCAGCGTGGCTTCTGCTAACTGGAGAAATGGGTACTTATAAATTGTTGCATCAATTACCGTCGCTTCCGGCTTTATTTCAAAACTGCAGTTCTTATCAACATATACGTTATCTATAGTATAAGCATCGCTACCTGTGGCAACCATGCCCATATATTTCCAGCCGCTTTGCAGTTGTACATCCGCTTTGTCTAATACAAAAGACCGGATAATCGGGGCACTATCAACAGTTAACGGAGTTCCTTTAGCATTAACAATACGACAGTTGATGGTGATGTGCGTAGCATGATGAACACCGCTTGCATATTTCCAGTTGCCGTTGATGATAAAGCCATTGTTATGTTCAGTAGCTGTTCCGGTATCGGCACCACTACCGGCAAGGCAAGTCTTTTTATCTGCAAATATCTCTTTGGCAACCTCCGGCACTATAAATCCGCCAAAGAAACCGGCCCCGCTGCATAGGGTTACTACCCAACCCAAACTGCCATCGGCCCAGCTCAGCGCTTCTTCCGTTTCAATCAGTTTTGGTAAAGAATATTGCAATCCGCCGTATGCCTCAGGCACCAGCATATTAAACCATTGCTGTTGATAAACTAACTCCAGCTGCTTTGGATGCAGCATGCCTAAGGCTTCCGCCTCGGCCGCGTTATCCCTTATCTGTTTTACCCAGGCAGCATCTAACAGCTGCGAGGGATGATGAATTGCGCTCATGCTTTTTCTCCTTTCGCAATTTTACGCCAATCCACATAACCGAAAATAGCTACGATGAACAGGATAAGCGTTAATACCGAAAACATCACCAAGTGCTTATGGAACAGCAACGGAATAGCGAACAGGTTACTTACGTTGAGCAGCACCCAGTTCTCAACCTTCCGGCGCGCCAGCAGCCACATACCCGCCCAGGCAGTTGACGATACCCAGGCATCCATTATCGGCACTGTTGATGGCGTATATTTCACCAGCAAAATATAGAGCAGCCCCCAGCCAACAAATGAGATCAATAGCGTTATTATCCATTCCTGCCTGGTGGCAAAGCTTACTTTAACAGGCGGTTCGTTCCGCTTTTTTATCCAATGATACCAGCCATAAATACTCATCACTACGTAGTAAACATTGAGGGCGCTCTCTGCAAAGAGATGTGCATTTAGCAGCAGGTAAATCGATATCAAAGTGGCCGCTATACCAGTGGGGTATAGCGCCACTTTGTTGGCACGCGCCAGTAAAACCTCGGCAACACCTAATAGCACAGCCAGCCACTCTAATAAGGATGTAGCCTTAACCTGCTCTAAAAATATATGTGCCCAGGTTTCCATTGCTTAAAAACTTATGGTTACCGATGTCATGAAATTACGTTTAGCCTGCGCAAAAAAGTAATTATAGTTAACCACCTGCCCGCCTTCAATATCAGGATAGGTTGCTCCGTTTGCCTCATACTCTTTATTAAAGATGTTGTTTACCTGCAATCCGAGAGCTATGTTTTTAACATGCTTTACAGCAAAGTTGTATCTCACGCGCAGGTCGCTCACAAAGTAATTCTTCAGCAAGCGGTCGCGCACGAAGCGGTTGTTACCTATTGACGTAAAGCCTGCCGGATTGGTATTGGAAGTGTTATCCAGGTATTGGCTGCTGATGTATTTGTTGAGCAAAGCGATCTCGCCACCTTTGATCGGCGAATAAGCGATCTCGCCCGAAGCGATAAAAGATGGCGAATAGGCAATATCCGTTTTCTTTAAAAATAAAGGCACTTGGGTATTGTCGTCATAGTTGCTTAACAGCTGCGTGTAATTCTTGATCTTATTAGCGCTTAAAGTGGCTGTTGCTGCAATGCTCAGCTGCCTTGTAGCCTGTACGCGCCCGTCAAATTCAACACCGGCGCGGTAGCTATCATCAACATTTACGCGAATAGGTGTACCTACATCATTAAGTGCACCTGTCAAAATCAACTGGTTTTTGTACAGCATGTAAAACCCGTTTATGCCGCCTTTAAAAACATCGCCAGATGTGCGGTAACCTGCTTCAAAATCGTGCAGGGTTTCGGGCTTGGGCCTGGTATCGGGTGTCGAGTTCGTGTAATCATCCCGGTTAGGCTCGTGGTTGCCAACGGCATACGATGCATATACGTTGCTGTTCTCATCAAGCACATAGGTTATACCCGCCTTAGGGTTAAAAAAGTTAAGGGTGACCTGTTGCTGAACGTTATTTAAATTACGGTCTAAACCAAGGAATGAATAATCAATGCGACGATATTGCAGATCTGCGTTTAGCACCACTTGGCCCAGTCGCCACTCGCCGCGGGTAAATATGTTGAAGTCGTTTTTCTTTGCATCATCCCGGTAGTACTGATAGTTTGGTGGTATGCCTTCTCCTTTTTCTGTATAGATAATATTTCCGTAATGCGCGCCTTTGTACTGGTTATAGGCACCTCCTAAAGTAAAGTTGAGGTTGCTTTGCGGCGTATATTTCAACGCGTAGGTAACGCCATAAAAATAATTATCCAGCCAGCGGCGGCGTGCAAGATTGGTAGTATCGCTTGCTGGTGACGGCGCTTTTAAACCGTAATTGGCGATCAGGTCATTGTTCCTGTATTCTTCATAATAACCTTTACCGCGAGTGTAATGTAATGCGCCACTGAAAGATAATTTATCTGATAACTTACGGTCATACAATAACTGGTAATGGTTCTGCAGATAATCATCCACCTGGTCGCGGTAACGTTGCCCGTTAGACATCAGGCCCAACTCGTTATAAGTACGATGATTGGGAATAGCGTTATCGCTGATAATGTAATCCGGAATACCGTTCCAAGCCTGAAAGGTGCGCTCCTTTCCAGTAAAGATATTAGCTCTTAAAGTGCTGTTATTACCGTAGTAAGCACCGCTAACAAAGTAAGACTTCAAATTTGACGATGCAGCATCAATGTAGCCGTCAGAGGTTATCTGCGACAGGCGACCATCAACAGCAAACTTGCCACCCATTAAACCCGTACCAAAATTGAGGGTGTTCTTAAAGGTGTTGTATGACCCTGCCGAACTGCTGATATCGGCATAGCCGGTATCTCTCCTGGTGGTAGTTTGTATGTTGATGCTACCCCCAAAGGCACCTGCTCCATTGGTTGATGTACCTACGCCACGTTGCACCTGGATGTTATTTACTGATGAGGCAATATCCGGGATATCAACGAAGAACGAGCCCTGGCTTTCCGAATCATTATACGGAATGCCGTTGATGGTTACGTTAATGCGGCTTGCGTCGCTGCCACGAATGCGGATGCCCGTATAACCAACTCCCGCGCCGGCATCAGATGTGGTAACCACCGATGGCGTTTGATTAAGCAAATAAGGCAGATCCTGGCCAAAATTGTTTTTCTGCAGGTCTTTCTTGCTTAGGTTGGTAAAGGCTGTTGGTGATGTTTTGTTAGCACGGGTTGCAGTTACGGTTACTTCCTCGGTGGTAAAAACGTTACTGCTTAATGATAAGTTAATGGTTTGGTTGCCATTTACAGAAACGGATCTGGTAACCGGCTGAAAGCCCACAAAACTTGCCTTAATTACATAAGTACCGGCAGTTAGGTTATCAATCGTGTAAAGGCCGCGACTGTCTGTTTGAGTGTTAACGTTCGGATTGCTGATAGAAACAGTAGCGCCCGGCAAAGCCTGCCCGGATTGATCGGTAATTTTCCCTTTGATGGAAAATTGAGCTGATGCCATAAAAGGCAACAACAGGGCCGCAATGGCCACAAATAAGTTTTTCAAAATGTGTTGAACAATAAATTAGTTAAACTAACCACAGTCAGGGTAAAGCTGCAGCATAATTAACTTTTACCTCTCCCTACGCCGGCATTATCCGGATCAGGTGTCGCCCCCCGGCCCCCTAAAGGGGGAGCAGAAGAACTCTAAGTCGACTTTAGAGTTTTAATTGCTCCCCTTCAGGGGGTCCGGGTGATCATGGGTATGATCTCAGCCTGTCTTTCAGTTTGATTTTACTCAAAGCAAGGCACCCCTTGAGAATATTAATGCGCAAATATAGCTTTTGATTTTTTAAATGCAAGTGAATACATTTTGCCCGGAGCAATCAACACTTTTGCAGACTTGATATGAGGCAATTACAACCCCGTATCACGGGAATTTATACAGCACGCCAAGCGCAAGGCCTTCGGTACCCTGTACCGAGTTTATACCGGTATTTTTATCAAACAGGAGCGTGCCGTTCAATGATACGTTTATGAGGCGGTTAACCTTGGCCGCAAGCACCGCATCAACACGGTGGCGGGTATAGCTAAGCGGTTGGCCGTACGGCACAAACATCTCATAACGGGTGTTAAGGTGCATGTTTTGTGCAATATCTTTATCAAAAATAGCTACCGCCTGAAATGCAATGTCATTACGTATAGTACTTCCGCGCTTTACGCCATAAGCATCGGTTTGGTCTGGCGCAAAAACTTTATCATCCAGTACAAAAGTTTGGCGGGCGGTACCGGTACCAAGGCGGAGATCGAAGTAAGAAACCGGTTTGTACTCAAAACCTACCGACTCTGTTAAATAACCCGGTGCCATAAAATTTGATATCTGTGTTGGTGGCAACTGGTTGTTGGGGTCGTAATTGTAACCTTTATCAAACTGCGATTCAAAGCTTAACGAACCGAAGAAAAACCAATGTTTAGACATTTGGGTAGCAAGCTTGTTATCCCAAAAAATACGGTCATTGGTTTTGCGCGATCCTACACCTTTACTTTTCGATTTACCGTATTGCAGGTTAAGCTCCGATACGTAACTGAATGGTGCTTTATTATATTCGGTATGGTAGATGAATGTTGAACCGATGGCAATAGATGATACACCACCCGCAGCATAATTATTAGTAAATGCGGCCTGGTTAAAGTTTAAGCCAAAGGTAATGGCCTTTCGCCAGTAACTCACCTTGTAATCTAACATGGTTACCGGTATCAGCTCTTGCCTTATCTCCAATGATGTTGGCGGTACGGGAATGGCGTTCTTCCTGGTGTTGATGCGGTATTTATTAAGAAGAGCAGTATCTATCTTAACCGTGTCTTTTTTTGCAATTGTATCGGTAGTTTGAGCTGAAGCACCTATCGCGATAGTAAACGACAGTAAAAAAAGCTTAATACCAGTTTTCAACATGGCACAAATAAAAAGTAAAAATCTGTTATTTCATCTTATTAATTAAAAATATCTAAGAAAAGCAAAGAACTTGCGCTTGCCCAGGTATTCAAGATCAGCTTCGTTTTTAAACGCCTCTCTTTCAAAAATAATATTAAGGTAGGCAGAATTATGGTCTCGATAGTGTATCAAATTAATTACATAATTTAAAAGGTACAACACATAAAAAGGCAGTACCAGCAATTCCGCCTGCTGGCGCAGGTGTATGCATTCATGATTAATGAGCACCTTATCATTTTTGAAGGCATGTTCCTTCACTAAAATAAACGGGAACAAGGCCATGCCCGCCACGCGCATAAATGGAACTACGATGATCAATTAACGTCTAATTTAATTTCGGGCAGTGGCGGTACTTCATAGGCTCTTGGCCTGCGCAGATAGCGTTTCAGGTTGTTACGTATATAGGAGATAAACTCATAATCGCCGGCCGTGGTAACCAGGTAATAACCGGGGCGGTATTTCTGCATAAAATCGGTGAGCTTTGGTTCTTCCAGGTGGGTTATACCTTGTACAAAGGCTTTATTAAACCGATAATCAATCACCTTTTGCTTGTATTCAGCATCTATTATACCCCTTAGCTTTTCAGCGTTCCTGCCGCTTCTGCTAAACATATTATACAGGGCATCAATACTTAAACCTACACCGCCGGGGCCTAAATTTAACAGGTCGGGGTTATTGGATGGGCCGTATAATTTATTGTATTCGCGCTTAGTGTTTTCCAGCTGTTTATCGGGCGATAGGTTTTTGCCTTTAATGGTAACTTCCATCAGTTGAATGGCTACCGGTTTAAGATATACGGCTAATGGCTCAAAATCTTTTACACTGATGGTATCGCTGAAATGCTCCGGCTGGGAGAAAGCCAGTTTATCACCAACCTTTGCCTCAATAGAAAATTCGCCCTTGAGTGAGTTGTATACCGATCTGCCTGATGTGAGGTTTTTTACGCCCACCCTGGCAATGCGCGCGCTGCTGTTTTTATCAAATACTATCCCGCTAACGGTTGATTGCGCAAAGCCGGCAGCACACAGCATTAAAAAACAAGGAACAAGCCATAACTTCATTTGCGAGATTAAAGTTACGGTTTTGGCTAACGATAAATTATGCTTTAACAATCTTTAACACACTATTTCACAACTACCAGCTTCTGGCCTACACGTATGCCATTATCAGGCAATTTGTTGAGTTCCCTAAGGTCGTCAACAGTGATACCAAAACGCTTAGAGATGCTGTATAGTGTATCACCTTGTTTTACAGTGTAAATTTTATCGTCGGGAGGGGTTTTGCTGATGCTGTCCTGTTGGGGAGTATTAGCTTTGTTGTTGATCTCTTCCAGCACCCGGTCTTCGCGTTTTATCTTGGCTATCTCGCCCTCAGGGCGGTCGTACTGATCAAGCTGATATTTGGTGATGAGGTTGATAAGCAGCTGCGGGTATTTAGGGTTTGTAGCATAGCCACAAGCCTTTAGGCCATAAGCCCAGCCGGTGTAATCATTCTTATCCAGCTCAAAAAGCCTTGCGTAGTTCTTTTTCTTTAAAAAAGTTGAATGATCCCTGAACGATTCTTCGGGATTTGCATAAACCCGAAAGCAATCGTTCTCGTTATCATCGTTCTTGTAATAGCTTTCACCTGTCCAGGTGCTGCCGCATTTAATGCCAAAATGGTTGTTGGCAAATTTTGCCAGGTCGCTGTTGCCTGCGCCGCTTTCAAATAAGCCCTGCGCCAGCGTAATGCTTGCGGGAATACCATAAGCATTCATTTCTTCAATGGCGATGGTCTTAAACCTGTCGATATACTCAAGCGATGTGAGGTCTTTATGGGCAGCTATACTTGCGCGGTTGCGCTTCTGTATGTATTTGTTGTTTGCACGGGCCTTGCTGGCGCTGATTATCCCTTTTTTAGCAGAGCAGGAAGTAAAGCAGAAGGCAGCAATTAACAGGAATAGTAATTTACGCATGAGTTTGCTTATAGCTTAGCCAAACTTAAGGTTTTTAATAACTGGTTAATTGTTGTTTGCCAATTCGGGCTTTTTTGAAGCTGTAGTATCCGGGGCAGCATCGTCATCAAATTCATTAAGGCTGTATCTTTTGATAATGCCCATCACCTGCGACGCCCATTTTTTGCTGCTGCAATAACCGCTGCGTTGAATACCCTTAGCCCAACCCTTGTAGTCATATTGAGTAAACTTATCAGCCAGGTGGCTAAACTGCTTACGCTCTGTCATGATGCGTGCAAAATCCTTGAAAGAATCCATAACGCTATCGTACTTTTTGTAAGACGAGCGAACCTTTTTGTTCCCTTTATAGTACACCGCGCCGCCGCCGCCTTTAACACCAAACTGGTTATTTAAATTTTTTGCAATGGCACTTTTACCGCTTCCGCTCTCATGCATTGCCACACCAAGTATAATGCTTGCGGGTACACCGGTCTCATGCATAATACGAATGGCATTATCTTTGAACTTCTCTATATAAGATTGTGATGTACTTTGAGCCGAAGCTACTGAAGTTGATGCAATTAATGCTGAAACTGAAAGAAGAGCAATAGTTAAGAGTTTCTTCATAATTTACTTTTTTCTGATGAGCAACAAGCCATCGCGAACAGGTAGTATGATTTTTTCAACCTGTTTTTTAACAGCTATTTGTTCATTTAGTTTGCGAAAACTTTCTGTGTCGGCGTCTTTTTGATCGTCATCGTACACTTTACCTTTCCACAAAACATTATCAATTATTATTAACCCTCCGGGTCTTATCTTATCAAGTACTAACTCAAAGTACTTAAAATTATTCCGTTTATCAGCATCGATAAACACAATGTCAAAGTTATTTTCTTGTAAATCAGCTATTACGGCCTCTGCAGGGCCAATATGAAGCTTTATTTTTTTATCCACATTTGTTGACTCAAAGTGTGAATTAAGCATTTCTTCATATTCTGCATTTACTTCTATGGTATGCAAAATGCCTCCATCAACCAATCCCTCGGCCAGGCAAATGGCAGAGTAACCGGTAAAAGTGCCAATTTCAAGAATAAGTTTAGGCTGCATCATTTTGCTGAGCATGCTCAGCACCCGGCCCTGATAATGACCTGACAGCATGTTAGCTTTCAGCATCTTCAGATGAGTATTCCGGTTTATCTTTTGCAACCCTAACGGCTCGGGGTCGCAATGGTTATCAAGGTAGCCTTGCAGGGCCGCGTCAAGAATTTCCATGGCGCCAAAGATAAGGATTTTATTTTTTATCGCTTTTTGGTGTCAAACCCCATCATTGTGAGAAGGATTTACTTCATAAACGCTACTACTGTCTCCGTAAAAACTTTGGGGATCTCAAACGGCGCATAATGCGATGCTCCTTTAAATATTATTAGCTTGCTATTAGGTATGTTTTGAGCAATAGCGCGGGTATGTTTTTCCAGGATCAGGTCGTGTTCCCCGGCCATTACCAACACAGGCGATTTGATCTTGTGGATGTCATTAAAGGTTAAATGCGGTTCTTGTAATAGTAACGTTGTTAAGCGTAGTTTAATTTGCGATGCTTTGTCTGTCTTGTTTTTATAATACGCTATTCTTTGTTTAACCTCATTAAGTACAGTATCCGGCAAGGCATCAGTTGTGGGGAAAAGATTTGCGCCCATTACAGCAAGTTTATTTACATACTGCGGGTATTTTACAGCCATTATTAGCCCGGTATTACCGCCATCGCTCCACCCTAAAATATTTGTCTTTTTTATATGTAATGAATCAAGCAGTTGCTTCATGTCTTCGGCGAATAGATCGTAAGTTAGTGCGCCGGTAGATTCATCTGTACTTTTACCATGCCCACGGGTATCAACAGCAATTACCTTAAATTTCTTTGCAAGATCCTTTATCTGGAAATTGAAGGCATAAATTTCGTGCCCGTTGCCATGCAATAAAAGTAATGGCTCACCCTGCCCATAAGTTTCGTAGTAAAGCGTGGCATCTTTTAATTTTACAGTCCCCGATGCTGCTTTATTGTAACCATAAGCTATCGGTTTAGGCTCATAATCAGGGTTTATCTTTGCCTTTGAAATATCCTGCCCATCTATCAGAACCTGCGCATCATCCATCCAAAGTTTACCGGGGCCGTTTAGTACTGCGGCCACGTAAATAGTTTGCGCGTCGATAGGAATATCAACCGTAACAGAATACTCCGCCCAGTCGCGGGTGCCGTTTATTTTTTGATCATAGTTGTTCTTATAAGCCGACATTCGCGGTATCGCGTTATCTATCCTTATAATTAGCATTGCTGCATCCTTAACATCGGCTATCTTCATCCAGGCTTTAAACGTGATTGTTTTGCCAATAAATTTTGCCGGAATTTTCTCTGCTACGCTACCAAATGATCTTTCATCGCCGGGCACCACCTGCTGTATGAGCACCGAACTTTTACCGCCTTGTTTTTCATCACTTACCTGTGCTAATTTATATTTATCGCTTTTGTGGAAATCAAACCATTTGTCAGGAAGCTCTTTACCTTCTGTACGAGATTCAAAACCAAAATTATACATAGTATCCGCTACCGGAGTTTGGGCAAATAGGCACAGGGAAAATGACAATGCGAAAAGTAAGGCGCTTAAGGTTTTCATTTAGGAAAGGAATTTAATCCAAAACTATCTATTTAACCTTCGCTTGCAACAGGTTTAACATCATTTAACAGGTAATCAGAATTTCTGCATCCAGCTTTGCAACAATATCACCGCCGACACAGTATCTACCAGCTCCTTATTTTGCCTTGCTTTTTTACCCATGCCGCTCTGGGCTATTACTGCTGATGCCATTTTCGAGGTAAATCGCTCATCCAGCATTTCGATGGGGATTTCAGGAAAGTTCTTTTTCAGCAAATTCACAAAACCCCTAACATGGATAGCCGATTGAGATGGGGTGTTATCCATTTGCTTGGGTTCGCCTACAATAAAACGCTCCACCTGCTCTGCCTGCAGGTATTTTTTCAGGTAATCAACAATGTGCATGGGGTGCACGTTATCCAGCCCTGTTGCAATGATCTGTATAGGGTCGGTAACGGCAATGCCAATTCGCTTTGTACCATAGTCGAAAGCCATTACGCGCATATAGCAGAGATTAGTGGTCGGTGATCAGAGATTGGTTGCATGAGTAAACATCTACGTGTCAAAGATAGTGTAAATGGGTGGTTTGTGGTTCGTACGATATCTTACATCTCATATCTAATCCTTATCTTGCACCAAATGCAGTTTAAGGAGATCATAGGGCAGCAGGAGGTAAAGCAAAGACTGATCAATTCGGTAACTGAGAACAGGGTAAGCCATGCGCAGCTGTTTTTAGGGCCGGAAGGTTCTGGTTCTTTGGCTTTGGCCGTGGCTTATGCGCAGTATCTCTCTTGTGAGGATAAGCAGCCTGATGATTCTTGCGGTGTATGTTCATCATGCCGCAAGTACCATAAACTGATGCATCCCGATCTGCATTTTTCCTATCCGTTTTTTGCCAAGCACAAAGATGATAATGCCCTTACTTTTATTGAGCAATGGCGCCAGGCTTTTACGGCTAATCCTTACTTAAGCCTTGATATCTGGCGGGGTTATCTGGATGCCGAAAACAAACAAGCCAACATCAATATTGCCGAGTGCCACCAGATCATCAAGAAGCTAAGTTTTAAACCATTCGAGTCTGTTTACAAGATCCTGATCCTTTGGCTGCCCGAGTACCTGGACAAAGAGGGAAATGCGTTGCTTAAAGTAATTGAAGAACCCCAACCAAATACCTTGTTTTTGCTGGTGGCGCAGAACCAGGACCAGATACTGAACACTATTCTTTCGCGTACGCAACTGGTGAAAATTCCTTGTTTAAATTTCGAGGACATTAAAACCGAGATGCTCACGCGCCACCATCAAACAGAAACGGCGGCTTCAGAAATAGCCTACCTGGCAAACGGAAACATGACCGAAGCTTTGGCTATTCTACAGCAGGACTCCAAAAGCTACCATGAACTTTTTGTGCAATGGTTGCGCCTGTGCGTTAGCAATAAAGGCCTTGAGGTACTAAGCTTTGTAGACCAGGCAGCCAAGATGGGGCGGGAGAATCAAAAGAATTTTATAAGATACGGTATAAGTTTTTTAAGGGAATGCTGCCTGCTGCGTGCCGGTGCCGAGCGCATTGTTAAGCTGCCCGAGCATGAGATGGAGATTGCGAAAAAAATGTCGGGCGTTATCAATCTGTCGATGGGGCAGGCGGTAATAGCTGAGTTAGAAACTGCACATTACCACATCGAAAGGAACGCCAATCCAAAAATCTTGTTTTTAGACGTATCTTTGCAGATTATAAAAATATTACATTTGAAAATTGTCCCCCAGGGGAATCACTATATACCGAACTAATTATGGGATGCGGAAGTTGCTCATCCGGCGGATGTACGCCGGCAGGCTGCAAAAGTAATGGCTCATGCCTTACTAATGGTTGCGCCAAACTTGATGTACACGATTGGCTGTCGCACATGGACATGCCAACTAATTATAAGCCTTTTTCGATAGTTGAAGTAAGATTTAAAGGATCGAGAAAGGAATTTTATCATAATAACGACAATATTTACCTGGAGGCCGGCGACCTGGTTGCCGTTGAAACCAACACGGGCGGCTACGATATTGGTAACATATCTATAACCGGCGAGTTAGTGCGCATGCAAATGCACAAGCGCCATGTTAAAGAAGCCGATGTTGTGAAGAAAATCTACCGCCGTGCAACACCTGCTGATGTGGATAAGTGGCAGGCTGCAAAAGGTTTGGAGTGGGAAACCATGCACAAATCGCGCACGCTGGCACTTAGCTTAAACTTATCTATGAAGATAAGCGACGTAGATTACCAGGGCGATAAAACCAAAGCTACTTTTTATTATACCGCCGAAGGCCGTGTAGATTTCAGGGAACTGATCAAAAAAATGGCTGAAGCTTTCCGCATCCGTATTGAGATGCGCCAGATAGGTATGCGCCAGGAGGCAAGCCGTTTAGGCGGTATTGGCTCATGCGGCCGCGAACTTTGCTGCAGCACCTGGCTTACCGATTTCAAAACCGTTTCTACAGCAGCAGCCCGTTATCAAAATCTATCTTTAAATACCCTAAAGCTTGCAGGCCAGTGCGGTAAATTAAAATGCTGCCTCAACTACGAGTTAGACACTTACATGGATGCGCTAAAACACATCCCTGATAATGTCAACGTGCTAAAAACCGAAAACGGTGATGCCCGCCTGCAAAAAACAGACATCTTTAAACGTGTAATGTGGTTTAGCTACCCTGGTGCAGAATCATGGATACCGCTGCCAATTAAACGGGTTAAGGAGATACAGCAGCTTAACAAAGAAGGTGTACTGGTAGAGAATTTAGGTGAGGTAGTAGAGGTAGAAACCAAACCCGCAAAAGTGCTCGATTATGAGAACGTAGTTGGGCAGGACAGCCTTACCCGTTTGGATGAGCGCCGCAACAAAAACAAGCAAAAACAAAAAAGCCGCAATAAAAATCGCCAGGGTGGCGAGCAGCAAGCGCAGCGAACTGAAGGCAATAACCGCCCGCAAAACCAGCCAAGGCCCGAGGTAAAACCGAATGATGGCGGCAACAAGCCACAACAGCAAAATAGGCCTAATCGCCCGCAGCCAAACCAGGCCGAAAGACCTGATGGTGCACAAAATGAGGCGCAAAGAGCTGAAGGCGGTAACCGCAACCGTAATAGACGGCACCGCGGCAACCGGGGTGGTGGCGGTGGCAACCAGGAACGCGGTAATAATGCACCCCAAAATCCGCAGTAATTGTATGGCGAGGATTAAATTGTTTTGGGTATCGGTTGTAGCTATGGCCGCTTTGCAGGCCTGTTCAGATCCTTCGCAGGTTTTTGATAACAACACCGAGATAGCTAATCATAACTGGTCATACGTTAACAGGGTAAAGTATGATGTGGATATTGCCGATAACAGCATTCCCTATAATCTTTACTTCAATGCAAGGGTAACCGGCAATTACCGCTACTCTAACCTGTTTGCGCTGGTTAAGATGACATCGCCCGGCAAAAAAACGCTGGTAACGCGTTACGAGTTCAAACTGGCCAAGCCCGATGGCGAGTGGTTAGGCAGCGGCACAGGTAACCTTTACAGCTACCAGATCCCCATCCGTAAAAACTTTAAGTTCCCGGCGGCGGGTAAATGGCATTTTGAATTAGAGCAAAACATGCGCGATAACCCGTTGCACGATGTTTCTGATGCAGGTTTACGCATAGAGAAAGCGAAATAATCAGCCTCTACCCCAACCACTCTCCGAGGCAGGGGGGCTTCAATAATTTCTTTGAAGTCTCTTCTTAAGGGGGAGATTTAGAGAGGGCTTATTAACAGCAGGTGTTCACGTTCACACACATGAACACCGTGAACACTTGTGAACGCTGACAAAATCTTGTCACCTTAATTTTGCGCTGCAAGGGCATCCAGTAACCGGATAGCCACCTCATTAAGGTTTTTGACGGCAAGGCCAATTTGCCAGTTATCACGGTTGCGTTTCTCCACGTAGTTTGACACAGAACGTAGCTGGAAGCATGCTACTTTGGCCTCGGTACATGCGTAGAAGAACGCCGCTCCCTCCATACTTTCTATCTCAACGTTCATTCTTTGCTTCAATTTAGCTATTGAGCGTTCACAGCCGTGAACGGTATTTACAGTTATGGCTGTACATTTTTTCAATCTAATATCCATCACTTCACTAAGTGATCTACTTGCGGCGAAGGCGCCTTTTCCGAAGCCCATTTCGTCTATCGGCAAAAACTTTTCATCATCTTCGGCACCTAATTCGGCAAGAGTATCTGTGGTAACTTCAACCACTTCTCCCAGGGCAATGTTCCTGTCAAAACTGCCGGCGATACCCAAGTTAATAGCAAGGTCATAATGGTTAGTCGCCAGTTCACGGCCAAGGGCATATGCTGTTGCCACCATGCCTACACCTGTTATTAGAAGTTGGCAGTTATCAGTTGGCAGTTGGCCGCCTTGTCCATCATTATTCTGTTTTGACTTTTGACTTTTGACTTTTGACTTTAACTCGCTTACTTCAAATTCCGTAGCTGCTACAAATAATACCCGCATAAGCTAATTTTTGATGGCTAAGATAAAACAACTGGCCTGTTTTTGTTTTGTATATTTGCACCAGTAAATTTATGATGATACATATAACGCGCAAGGAACATTTTAACGCGGCACATCGCATGTACCGCGAAGAGTGGAGTGCCGAAAAAAACTTTGAGGTTTTTGGCAAATGCGCAAACCCCAACTGGCACGGCCATAATTATAACCTTTTTGTAACTGTTAAGGGCGAGGTTACCCATGCTACCGGATACCTGATAGATCTGAAAGACCTCAAACAGATTATTAACGAATACGTGATAGAAAAACTGGACCATAAGAACATCAATAAGGATGTTGATTTTATGGCAGGCAAAATGGCTTCGACAGAATTACTTACCATAGAGATATTTAACCAGTTACGAGGCCCTATTGAAGCGCACGAGGGTGTATTTCTACACTCTGTAAAGTTATTTGAAACCGAAAATAATTCTGCCGAGTACTTTGGCGGTTAAAAGCTGATACATGATCGACGACGACGACAACATCCCTGACAGGGACGCCGGTATTAATGGTTATCAAAAGATAGACCGCTACAATCCCGAGCTGATTGCCAACCTATCGGGACATTACCACGAAGTTTTAAAAGAGATAGGCGAAGACCCTGAACGTGAAGGCCTGCTTAAAACACCTGAACGTGTTGCCAAGGCAATGCTTTACCTTACCCATGGCTATGACCTGGATGCACAAAGCATCCTAAAATCGGCCATGTTTAAAGAGGAGTATAGCCAAATGGTAATTGTTAAGGATATTGAGGTTTACTCGATGTGTGAGCACCATATGCTGCCGTTTTTTGGCAAAGCGCATGTGGCTTACATTCCAAATGGCTATGTTGTAGGCTTAAGCAAAATACCGCGTATAGTTGATGTGTTTGCACGCAGGCTGCAGGTGCAGGAGCGTTTAACAAACGAGATACGTGATTGCATACAGGAAACGCTTAACCCTATCGGTGTTGGCGTGGTGATAGAGTGCCGCCACCTTTGCATGAGCATGCGTGGTGTGCAAAAACAAAATTCGGTAACCACCACATCAGCATTTACCGGCGAATTTTTAAAAGAAAAAACCAGAACAGAGTTTTTGAATTTGATATCATCACGATTAAGTTAGTTCATTAGCTTAATCGTTCATTAGTTCATTAGGATGAATGTTGGTATTACTACCAATTAACCATTGAACCAATGCACTTATAAACTAAAGAAATGAAAGCATATATTTTCCCTGGGCAGGGTGCCCAGTTTCCGGGCATGGGTAAAGACCTTTACGAACAAAGCGAACAGGCCCGCGAGTTATTTGAAAAAGCGAACGAGATTTTAGGTTTCCGCATTACTGATGTGATGTTTGAAGGAACCGAAGAAGATCTGAAACAAACCAACGTAACCCAGCCTGCCATATTCCTGCATTCGGTGATATTGGCTAAGGTTATGGGTAGCGATTTTGAACCAGATATGGTTGCAGGTCACTCCTTAGGCGAGTTTTCTGCGCTTGTAGCATCGGGTGCCTTATCTTTTGAAGATGGCTTACGCCTGGTAGCTGCGCGGGCTAACGCCATGCAAAAAGCCTGCGAGATACAGCCGGGCACGATGGCCGCTATTTTAGCTTTAGATGATTTTACGGTTGAAGACATTTGCCAGCAATTAACTGATGTGGTTGTGCCTGCCAACTATAATTGCCCCGGTCAATTGGTTATATCAGGAACGGTTGCCGGTATAGATGCTGCTTGCGAAAAAATGACTGCTGCAGGTGCCAAACGCGCCATGAAATTAAACGTTGGTGGTGCTTTCCACTCACCATTAATGGAAGCCGCACGTGTTGAACTTGAGCATGCCATTGTTAATACTAATTTTAACACCCCGGTTTGCCCTGTTTACCAGAACATAGATGCAAAACCTTACACTGATATTGAGCAGATAAAACATAATTTAATTGCCCAACTTACAGGGCCGGTACGCTGGACACAAACTGTAGAGCACATGCTTGAGGATGGTGCTACCAGCTTTACAGAAGTTGGCCCCGGTAAAGTTTTACAAGGCCTGGTTAAAAAGGTTAACCGCGAGGTAGCTACATCAAGCGCTGCTGTACAATAAAATACCTTGAGCCACCTATTTCAGGTGGCTTTATTATTAAATTATAAATATAAGAAAATTGTCAACGGCAGGGAAGATACGGGTATTGTTAGCTTTGGTATTTGCCAGTTTGTTGTTTACAGCATTGGCGATAGAAGGCACCTATACGCCTGCCAACAACCTGGTACAATCAGCCCGCCTTTTCGAAAATAATCTTCATAAAAAAGAGGCCCTTGTATATGATATTATCAATAACAAAAAGGCTTTTGAAGAGCTTAAAAATTTAAGAAACACCCCGGATAAGGGCATACAATATATACAGGACTATACAACAGATAAAGGTATATGGACCCTGGTTTACAAAAAAGGGAAGTTAGATTTTTGGTCGGGTATTAGGGTAATTCCTCAAAAAGCCCTGCAGCGCATTAAAGAGGGTTGCTCTTTTATCAGCCAACCCAACGGTTATTACGAATCTATCCGCAAAACCGATGGTGAAACGGTAGTAATGTTCTTTATCCCCGTTAAAAACAATTACCCTTTTGGTAACGAGTATTTAAACAATGTTTTTATTAAAGACCTCACAACTGATAAGAACATTGACATTGCCGATTTCACCGATAAGCAGGTATATCCTGTTCATAATGTAAAAGGTACTTACCTATTTTCTTTAAAGCTTACCAAAGGTGTTAACCGCAGCTTTTTTAATTTGGTGGTGGGCTTTTGGCTATTGGCCATTATCACACTTTGTATACTAATACAAAATATAACCCAACACCTGGCCCGCAAACGGGTTTATGCCTCATTACTTTTCCTGGCAGGTTCCCTTGTGATAATCAGGGTAATAAACTTAGCGTTTGGTATCCCGGTTTTTACAGATCAGCTATCCATTTTTAGTCCGCATTTGTATGCTTCATCGCCCATATTCCGCTCTTTGGGCGATTTTTGTATCAATATACTTTGCCTGTGCTGGTTCTTTGCTTTCGCCTATACGCAACGCAATAAATTATTAACCAAAAAACCGGGCAAGCCGCTTAGTTATGTCATACTCGCCTGTATCATAGGCGTAATTGTTTTTACAACCACAGGCCTGCTAAACGTATTCTATGGCCTGGTAATCAACTCTAAAATAAACTTTGATGTAAACAACATCCTAAACCTGAATGGGTTTAGCTACATGGGCGTGCTGATGCTATGTTTCAGCTTCCTGATGTTTTATCTCATCACAGAGATAGCTTTAAGCGTTTGCTTTTCATTAAACATTCCGGTACTTACTCAAGCATTCATTCTTTTAGGAGTTGTTATTGTAACTACCATTGTTTTTACCGTGGTATGGGATTTCAGCATATTCAACTTTTTGTGGATGCTGATCATACTGGTTAGGGGGTATGCTTACCAGTTTGATGACAGGCGCTTTAGTTCCATAACTTTTATCTGGATCATATTACTATGTACCATTATATCGGCCACAAAACTCAACCATTTTGAACAGATACGGGAAGAGGGCTTGCGTAAAGTACTTATCCAAAAATTAGAAATGCCTGATGATGCTATTGCCGATGGTATCTTCAAAAAAATAGAAAAAGACCTGAGTAAGGACTCGCTATTGGTATCTTACTTTAAAAATGCTGACCGTAGCGACGATTACCTGGAGACGCGTTTAAAAAAGATCTACTTTGACCAGTACTTGTCTAAATATGATTTTAATGTACATGGCTATGATAAAAATGGAACACCAATATCTGTAGAGAAAAACTACGCCCTTGACGTGTTTAAGGACATGGTGGTCTACAATTCCTACAAGGTATCAGACTACTTTTATCGCGAAAACGAATCATTTGGCTTTCAAAGCTATTTTGCCATACTGCCGGTTTACGATAACGAAGATAACCTTGGTACCGTAGTTATAGAGTTAAAATCTAAACCATTATTAACACCCGGATCATTCCCGGACCTGCTGATAGATAAAGATGTTAAGGGTAACAGCGATGAATTTAAAAATTATTCATACGCCTTTTACACCGATAACAGGCTTGTTGCACAAAGCGGAAACTACGTTTACAGCGTTAAAAACACCGAATTTAAAGGTAAACTGCATGACTACACCACGCAAGTAACAAAGGGTATTAATAACGCACTTGGCGGCCGCTTTACTCAATACAAACACTTGTTGTACAAGCAAAGCGAGCGTAACCTGATAGTGGTTACGCAGGAGTATAATACAGTTCTTTCAAATATTACAGCGCTAACTTTCTTTTTTGTGGTGCTGTTGATTTTTGGTACTGTGGTTATACTGCTCAGGTTAATATGGATAAGGGTACGTATTTTAACCGTAAATAATAACCGTATAAAATGGGGTTTTAAAATAAACCTGGATAAGATATTATACCGCACACGGATACAATTCTCCATGATATTTGCAGTGGTACTAACACTGTTATTGGTAGGTATCATTACTTTCTTCTCTATCAGTTCTCAGTTCCAGATACAGCAGGAGAAAACCATCAGGAATAAGATTTTACAAATAGCCACCGCTTTTGAAGTTGGCCCTTTGATAGACAGGCTAAACGTAATTGATGAGCAGGCAAAAGTGAACTTTGATAACCTTGCAGGTAACTATTCATCAGACTTAAGCTTATTTGACCTTAATGGTAAATTATTGCTCACTACCCAGCCTAAAATATATGACTACGGTTTATTAAGACCACAAATAAACGGCAGGGCATTTTTATCTTTAAGCGGTTTACAAAAGTCTGAAGTTTTAAACGAGGAGAAAATTGGCGGCTTAGCTTATAAAGCAGCTTATGCGCCCATAAGAAACGTAAAACATGAAACCATTGCCTACCTGCAACTACCTTACTTTGCCAACCAGGCCGATTACACTGAAAGGATAGGATCGTTATTAAATATCATGATAAACGTTTATGCATTGATATTTATAGCCATTGGTTTATTTGCAGTTATAATTGCAAGACAGATAACGGCACCATTAAACTTTATACAGTATAACTTAAGTAAAACCATCTACGGCAAAAAGAACGAACCTATCCATTGGGACAGAGACGACGAGATAGGTGCACTTATTAAAGAGTATAACAAGATGATAGCGGCACTTGAGCAAAGCGCTGTAAAACTTGCCCAGTCTGAACGCGAAAGTGCATGGCGCGAAATGGCTAAACAAGTTGCGCACGAGATCAAAAATCCGCTTACGCCACTAAAGTTAGGCTTGCAGCTGCTGGATAAATCATGGAAGGATAAGGACCCTAAATTCGATCAGAAATTTGAGCGTTTCAGCAAATCATTTGTTGAGCAGATAGAAAGTTTATCATCCATTGCATCAGAGTTCTCCGCTTTCGCTAAGATGCCTGATACGAGGATAGAAAGACTCAATATATTTGATATACTTAACCAGGCCGTTACCATTTTTAAACAGATGGATAACGTATTGATAATTTACCAGGCACCGGAAGACTTGTTTAATATAGATGCCGACCGCGACCAACTATTGCGTTGCTTTAACAACCTGCTTAAAAACGCCATAGAAGCCACACCTGATGATAAAGAGTGTGAGATAGAGATCAACTACCTTATCACTACAAAAAATATCTTGTTGACCATTAAAGACAATGGGAGCGGCATACCGGAGCATATGCGCGAAAAGATATTTGAACCAAACTTTACTACCAAAAGTTCGGGCACTGGTTTAGGTTTGGCCTTTGTTAAAAACTCTATAGAAAATGCCAACGGAAAGGTTTGGTTTGATACCACTACTGATGTAGGTACAACCTTTTACCTGAGTTTCCCAATAGCGACCGTTTAAGACACTATTTACTATTGATCACACTCAGACACCTCTCCGCAGGCAAATGTCTTAAAAGGCTTATAAACCTAATTTGGCTGATATTTCTAACATGCGCTCGATAGGCTTAACTGCATCTTTAATGATGTGCGCAGGAACTTCAACTTCAGGCATTTCATTTTTTAAGCACAGGTAAAGTTTCTCAAGCGTATTGCGTTTCATGTGCGGGCAATCGTTACAAGCGCAATGGTTATTTGGTGGCGCAGGGATAAATGTTTTGTCCGGATTTTCCTTTTGCATCTGGTGCATAATACCAGATTCGGTAGCTACTATAAATTCCTTCTCAGGGCTATTGGTAGCGTACTTGAGGATGCCGGTAGTAGAGCCTATGTAATCTGCCATTTGCAGTATCACTTCCTCACACTCCGGGTGGGCAAGTAACTTAGCGTTAGGATGGCGTTCCTTCAGCTTGGTTATCTTCTCCCGGCTAAAGATCTCATGCACCATACAAGCACCATTCCATAATACCAGATCGCGGCCAGTTTTCTTAGCCACCCATGCACCCAGGTTCCTGTCCGGCCCAAAGATGATCTTTTGGTCTTTTGGCAGGCTTTCTACAATCTGTACCGCGTTGCTTGATGTACAAACAATATCGCTTAAAGCTTTCAGTTCTGCAGTACAGTTCACGTAGGTAATTACCAAATGATCAGGGTATTGCTCTTTAAACTTTCTGAACAAATGTGGGGGGCAACTGTCGGCCAGTGAACAGCCGGCTTTCAGATCCGGTAACAGAACTTTCTTGTTTGGTGATAATATTTTGGCTGTTTCGGCCATGAAATGTACACCGGCAAAAACAATAATGTCGGCATCTGTTTTAGCAGCCTGCTGCGAAAGGCCCAAACTATCGCCGATATAATCGGCAATATCCTGTATATCTCCTTCCTGGTAATAATGGGCCAGTATAACTGCATTTTTTTCTTTTTTGAGCTTATCTATTTCCGCAAAAAGATCAAGCGACGGGTCAAAGTATTCGTCGGCAAAACCTTTCACTTTTATTTCTTCGAAGATATCCATTCCACAAATCAATTAATAATAGCTTCTTTTTATATTAAAATAAAACTATTGTTTGTTAAGGTGTTAGTTATGTTAAAAAGTTGAGATACTAATTAGCTAAAAAGTTGTTTTTCCATTGTTATTAACAATTTTAAACGCTTTTATATTTTTCATTTACTTGATTTTTAAAGCTATATCACAAACAACTTTTACTTTAAATACTTATTTGTTAATAATTACCGGTGTGTAAAAATGTTGATTTCGATGTGAAACTGTCTTATAAATCGCTCAAAAAATCCGGTGAAATCTCAAAAAATCCGGGTTATCAACAGTCAAGACTTTTTCTGATTTTTTTCCTACACAAATTTAACACCTTTTACCCCGCTTATTAACATAAAACCTAATTTTACACAATACATATACCAAACATGACCAGAAATGTTGATTTCCTTGTTATAGGATCGGGAATAGCCGGATTAAGTTTTGCACTTAAAGCTGCAAAGCACGGTAAGGTTCTGATAGTTACAAAAGCCAACGAGGACGAAAGCAACACTAAGTATGCCCAGGGTGGCGTGGCAGTAGTTGTGGATAAAAAAGAAGACTCGTTTGAAAAGCACATAAATGACACCTTAATTGCCGGTGATGGCCTCTGTGACCCTGAAGTGGTAAGGGCCGTTGTTACCGAAGGTCCGGAAAGAATTAACGAGATTATCGATTACGGAACCAACTTCGATAAGACAAACGATGGTATTTATGACCTTGCGAAAGAGGGCGGGCACTCAGAGTTCCGGGTACTGCATTATAAAGATATCACCGGTTTTGAAATAGAGCGGGCTTTATTAGAACAAATACATGCAGAACCTAATATTGAGATCTTAACGCATTATTTTGCTGTTGATCTGATAACGCAGCACCACTTAGGCGAGTTCGTAGATAAATCTACAGATGACATCAAATGCTACGGTATTTATGCCTTTAATACAGAAACAAACCATGTTGAAAAGATACTTTCTAAGATAACGGTGATGGCATCAGGTGGTGCCGGGCATATTTACTCGGTAACTACTAACCCTATCATCGCTACCGGCGACGGTGTGGCCATGGTGTACCGTGCAAAGGGTAAAGTACGTAACATGGAGTTTATCCAGTTTCATCCTACAGCTTTGTATAACCCGGGTGAATATCCGTCATTCCTCATTTCAGAAGCTGTACGGGGTTTTGGCGGTATTTTAAAACGTACTAATGGCGAAGAGTTTATGCAGGAATATGATCCGCGTAAGTCATTGGCGCCAAGGGATATTGTTGCACGTGCAATAGATGCAGAGATCAAAAAATCAGGTGAGGATTATGTTTACCTGGATGTTCGTCATAAAAAGAAGGAAGATATACTGCAACATTTCCCGAATATCTATGCCAAGTGTTTAGATATGGGTATAGATATGACCCGCGATATGATACCTGTTGCGCCTGCATGCCATTACATGTGTGGTGGTGTTATGGTAGATCATAGCGGCAGATCATCTATTAATAGGTTGTACGCCTGCGGCGAGTGTTCTTCTACCGGGTTACATGGTGCTAACCGGCTTGCTTCTAATTCGTTGTTAGAGGCGTTGGTTTTTGCGCACCGGATATATAAAGATGCCATTGTTGATTTTTCCAATATTGTTGTGCCGGATAATATACCCGATTGGGATGAAAAGGGTGTTCAGTTGTTGAATGAAGATATCCTGGTTACCCACAATATCCGCGAGATGCAAAAGCTTATGAACGACTATGTGGGTATTGTTCGTTCCGATTTTAGGTTAGAACGTGCTATGCGCCGCCTGCGTTTATTGTATGAAGAAACAGAGGAGTTTTATAAACGTACCAAGCTGTCGGTAAAGCTTTGTGAGCTGCGTAATCTGATCCAGGTCTCTTACATCGTTGTAAAGTCTGCTATGATGCGTAAAGAAAGCAGGGGCTTACATTATACTACCGATTATCCTCAGCATCAGGAGGTTTTAGAGGATACGGTGTTTTAATAGCGTAAATTGATAGTTTGGAAATTGCTTCGTACCTCGCAATGACGGGAAAAATGAAAAGAGCGAAAAACGGGATTCGAACCCGCGGCCTTCAGTTTGGGAAACTGATGCTCTACCAGCTGAGCTATTTTCGCTTACAATGTCAAACTTAATAAAATATTCACTCATTCAATAATTCACTCAATCACTCATTAAAATATGCCTGTAATCCTTCCGGTTAGAGATAAATCTCCTGTTATCGGTAATGATGTTTTTATTGCGCCTAATGCAACCATTGTTGGTGATGTAGTGATGGGTGATAACTGTTCGGTGTGGTTTAATGCCGTTATCCGCGGAGATGTGCATTACATTAAAATAGGTAACAATACCAACATACAGGATAACGCCTGCATACATGCAACTTATTTAAAATCACCTACTAACATTGGTAGTAACGTTTCTATAGGCCATAATGCCATTGTACATGGCTGCACACTTAAAGACAATGTTTTAATAGGTATGGGAGCCATTGTAATGGACGATGCTGTAGTTGAGGAATATGTGATCATCGGTGCCGGTTCTGTGGTCTTAGAACGCACCATATGCGAATCGGGCTATTTGTATGCAGGTTCGCCCGCTAAAAAAATAAAGCCCCTTACTAATGAGCAAAGGGCTTTATTGGATAAACTGCCTAACAATTATATTATGTATTCCGGTTGGTTTAAGGATTAATTTGTTCCTTAGGTATCGCTAAGGGTTCTTCTGACTCCCAGTTTGGCCTCAGCAGCAGCTCTTTGTCGTAAACCCAAATGTTCTCCGGTTGTTGTTTTTGCCTCACGTTACCACTGTCCCAACGGCCGTTCTTGTTATTATCATACACCACCCGTATGCGATATTTGCCCGTTAAATAGTTTTTGTAAACGATGGAAGTGTTGCCCGTTATCGGGTCACTTCTTAAAAGGTTTTTCTGGTCGTCAAGCAATTCTACTACGTAACTTTTGCCTTGTTCAGGAACGGTTACTTTTAAGGTTAGCTGACTATAATTTTCTTGTTTATCACCCTCAAAATTAACTGCCGTACGTTTATTTTTATCACCATAGATGTCGGTAAAGGCTGCTTCGTTTAAAAGCAACTGATACTTTCTGCCCGGCCTGAAACGGTACTTGAGATAAACCGTTCTTGTAGAGGCCGTATCTTTTGTGATAGTGAAGTTTTGAATGGTTGTAGAATCCTCTTTAAGGATCATCAGACCTTGTTCGTAAGATGCTATAGGCAGGGTAGCTGTAATGGAAAGATCTGATCCCGGTTTTAAACGGTTATCACGGTTTATACCATATTTAAAGCCCAGGTTACGTACAAAGGATTCTTTTAATTGCTTGCGCTGGTAAACAGTATCCAAAGGCTTATTACCGTCGTAAACAGCTACGCGAAGGGAATCCCAGTTCATATTACGCATGTAAACGGTTGCCGTATCCTTGTTTTTTGACAGCTCAACTATTTTCTCATCATTTAGCGCTGCCGGATAAATTACCTTGACGGATGGATTAGCCAACCGCTTGTTAAATAGTAAGGATAGCACGCCGTCGTTACCGAATTTCTTTTCAACCCTAAACTTGTCGGGTACTTGGTTAAATAAAGCCAGCCTGATGTTGCTGGTATCTTTACTAAGCACTATGGGTTTTTTAGAGAACGCGATAAGTTCTTTATCGTTGTCGAATATTTTATTGGGGCTCGATTCTTTTAAGGCATAGATCCTGTAAGATCCTTCGTGCAGGTTATTCAATGAAAAATTACCAGATGAGTCTGTGGTAGTGAATATAGATGGCTTGCGTTTACCGAAGTAAACAGAATCCTGGCTTAAAGGAAAGATCATCACGGTTGCGTCCTTTTCCCGCTCTTGCGTTGTGCTGTTAACCACGGTGCCAGACATGCTTAACGAATCGATGTGTTGCCCGGTCGAAAACACATACGTAAAATTTTTAAGCACGTTACTTTCGTTCACGTCCTGGATGGCTTTACCGAAGTTGATAACGTAAGTGGTATTCTTCATCAGCGTATCCTTAAATTTTATCTGCAGTGTTTTCCTGTTGGCATTGTACTCCGGTGGTTTTTCCGGCGTAGGGCTCATGGTTATTTCCTGGTAAGTGTTGGTGAGTTTAAAAAATTCGTCAAACTCCAGGGTCACTTCTTTTGCATTAAAATTTCTGGTCATGTTTGGCGGAGTAGCCTTAGCCAGTTTGGGTGGCGTGAGATCCCGAGGGCCTCCCTGCGGCCTTTGGATAGCAGCGCAGCCAAAAACAAACAGGATCACAAAAATTAAGGAAACATTTTTGGCAAAAAAGGCAGGTTTTTGATTTAACATAGATTTTAAGCCCTATAAACGATTTTTATGTTTTTATGATCGCCAATATCAAAAATTTGAAATAATGGCTTAAAATTAATATTTTATAAATAACTGTAAATCAGTAACTTATTAATTATCTTGATACATGCACCATCAAAACCGATACATCTGATGGTGACACACCGGAAATTCTCGACGCCTGGCCTAAAGTCCGCGGTTTTATCCTTGATAATTTTTCGCGTGCTTCTTTTGATAATGAACCTAACTGACTATAATCAAAATTTGGATTGATCTCCCGATCTTCCATCTTTTTCATCTTGTCAACTATTTCCATTTCTTTGATAAAGTAACTCTCGTATTTGATTTTTATTTCAGCCTGCTCAATTGTTTCTTTATCATATTTCGATAGTAGCTCTTGTAATGAGTCGTCTACAGCATTCAGTTCATCAAAGCCTACCTGTGGCCTGCTTAATAAATTGAAAAGCTTGGTGTTTTGATTGATTGCTGAAGTACCATTCTCTTCCAAAATAGCATTAACCTTTGCCGGCTCAATACTTTTAGCTTTTGCAAACGCAACTATCGCGTCAGAGTTTTTGATCTTGGCGTTCACTTTATCTAATCTTTCATCGCTTATCAAACCTAACTCATGACCAATAGGGCTTAACCTTATATCGGCATTATCCTGGCGAAGAAGTAACCTATGCTCAGCACGTGAGGTAAACATGCGATAAGGTTCTTCTGTTCCTTTTGTAACCAGGTCATCTATCAATACACCGATGTAAGACTCTGACCTTTTAAGGATCAGCTCGTGCTTATCATTTATTTTCTGATGCGCATTGATGCCTGCAATAAAGCCTTGAGATGCCGCTTCTTCATAACCTGTCGTGCCGTTTATCTGGCCTGCAAAATAGAGATTGCTGATCTGTTTTGTCTCAAGCGTTAAGCCTAACTGTGTAGGAGGGAAGAAGTCATATTCGATGGCATATCCCGGTCTAAACATTTTGGCGTTTTCAAATCCGGGTATTTGCGTTAGTGCGCGGTATTGCACATCTTCTGGAAGCGAAGTTGAGAAACCGTTTACATAGATTTCAACCGTATTTAATCCTTCAGGTTCTACAAATATCTGGTGCCTGTCGCGTTCCGCAAATCTGTTTATTTTATCTTCGATTGAAGGGCAGTAACGAGGGCCTAAACCTTTAATACGCCCCGTAAACATGGGCGACTTTTCAAAGCCCTCTTTCAGCGTCTCGTGTACGTTACTGTTGGTGTAAGTGATCCAGCAGCAGCGTTGTTCTTCAATACCTTTTACATCAGTATACGAGAATTTACCACGCACTTCATCTCCCCACTGTTCTTCCATAAGGGAATAATTAAGGCTTCGGCCATCAACGCGGGGAGGGGTACCGGTCTTCATTCTACCGGCCTCAAATCCTAAAGTAACCAACTGTTCGGTTAAACCCGTTGCAGATTTTTCACCCGTGCGGCCACCGCCAAATTTCTTTTCGCCTATATGAATAATACCATTTAAAAAAGTACCATTTGTAAGCACTACTGCATCGGCTTCTATCTCTACACCAATAGACGTTTTGACACCTGCAATGGCGTTGTTTTTAATTAGCAGAGAGGTTACGGTATCCTGCCACATATCTACATTTGGGGTACGTTCTAACGCCAAGCGCCATTCTTCAGCAAAGCGCATACGGTCGCTTTGTGCACGCGGGCTCCACATAGCGGGCCCTTTAGATTGGTTGAGCATCCTGAATTGGATAGAGGTTTTATCGGTGATAATACCCGAATATCCGCCTAATGCATCAACCTCCCGCACTATTTGTCCTTTAGCTACACCGCCCATAGCAGGGTTACAGCTCATCTGCGCTATTGTTCCCATATTCATGGTTATCAATAGCACAGATGAACCTAAATTAGCCGCAGCAGCGGCAGCTTCACAGCCCGCATGCCCGGCACCTACAACTATAACATTATACTTCTTAAACATATATAACCTGATGTTCCACGTGGAACATTTGATAAATTCTACTAAGATGTTCCACGTGGAACATTGACAAATGAATACAGCCCAAACGCAGCCCAGATGCTTTCTAATATCACAAATGGGTAAAATTGTATCAAGTACGAAGAATAGCCGCACAAAGCTGCTCCTAAAAAATTCAAAGCAGAGTAAACCTTGCTTTGAGTGTTAATCACCTTGAAAAGGTTAAGAACAAATGCAATCAATAATATAGTAACGCCTATGGAAGCAATTATATCCGACTTTTTCATGCTTCTTTAAGCTCAGATAGTTCTAACCAGCGCATCGTTTTTTCTTCTAATTGATCGTTAAGTTTGCGCAAAAGGGCAGTAGTATCACTCAAAGTTTGTTGATCTATGTCCGTTTTATTTAACGAATCATTGCCTGCTTGTATTTTATCTTCAATGGAAGCAATTTCTTTTTCTAAACTTTCCAGTTCTTTCTCTTCTTTAAATGAAAGCTTGCTCTTCTTTGGTTGTGATATTTCAACCGGGGCATTAACAGGCGCAGGTTTCTTTGCTTGCTGTTTGCTTTCTTCTAATTCAGTACGATACGAAGAATAGTTGCCGTTAAATATTCTTACATGGCCACCGGGTTCCATAATAAACAACTGCTCTGCCATTTTATCAAGAAGGTAACGGTCGTGAGATACCAGCATTAAAATACCCGGATAAGTGATCAGGAACTCTTCTAACACATTTAAAGTATCTATGTCAAGATCGTTTGTTGGCTCATCCAGTATCAGGAAGTTTGGGTTCTTCATCAATATCTTCATTAAATGAAGACGTTTCTTTTCGCCACCGCTTAGCTTGGCTACCATGCCATATTGCTTAGCAGGAGGGAAGAGGAACAATGTAAGCAACGCAGAAGCCGAAATGGTTTTACCATCGGCCATAGTGATAAACTCAGCTACATTCTTAACAATGTCAATTACACGGTCATCGTCTTTAAAAGTTAAACCCGCCTGATTAAAATAGCCTAATACGGTAGTTTCCCCGGTGTCTATTTTTCCTCCATCCGGCAGTAAGTTGCCCGTGATCAAATTAAGCAGTGTTGATTTGCCGCTGCCGTTTTTACCAGCAAGGCCTATCCTGTCACCCTTTTTAAAAGTGTAAGTAAAGTCGTTTACGAAAGTATTGCCGCTAAACCCTTTGGTGACGTTGTGCAGCTCCATTATTTTGTTTCCCTGGCGCGCGGTCTTTACACTTAGTTCAACATTTTGCTTAGGGCCACCGTTTTTGGTTTTCGCTTCTAGGTCGTAAAAGGCATCAATCCTCGACTTTGATTTAGTGCCCCTTGCTTTTGGCTGGCGTCGCATCCATTCTAACTCTTTACGCAACAAGTTGCTGTTCTTTTGAAAAGAAGCTTCATCTGAAGCTTCTCGCTCAGCTTTCTTTTCAAGGTAATAAGCGTAGTTACCTGCGTATGGGATTATCTTGCCTTTATCTATCTCTAATATCTCGTTACAAACGTTATCCAGGAAATACCTGTCGTGAGTAACCATCAGGATGGTTTTATTACCTTCTGTAAGTAATTTCTCCAGCCACTCAATGGTGTCAATATCAAGGTGGTTGGTTGGCTCATCTAAAACATATAATTCCGGATCTTCAATTAAAAGTTTAGCCAGGGCTAAACGTTTTTTTTGCCCGCCAGACAGTGTGTTGATCTGTTGGTTAAGATGATGGATATCCAACCTTCCCAGGATGGTTTTGATCTTGTATTCATACTCCCAAGCATCTATTTCGCTTAGCTCTTCCATTACCTTATTAAGGGCGTCCATATTATCAGGGTCATTCTCTAACAACTCCTCATACTTACGGATAGCTTGCTGTTGTTTATTATCAGCGTGGAAAATGTAGTCGCTTATAGTAAGTGCGCCTTTAAAGTCGGGGTCTTGCTCCAGGTAACCAACATTAAGTTCCTTAGCCTGTGCTACTTTGCCCTCTGTAGGCTTAAGCGTTCCTGAAAGTATTTTCAATAGCGTGCTTTTGCCCGCGCCATTAACGCCGACTAAAGCAACACGCCTGCCGCGGTTTATGCCAATGGTTACATTTTTAAATAACCAGTTGTCATGAAAAGAATGGCCTAAGTTTTCGGCCGATATAAACGATGCACTCACTTTATCAGTTTGATTTTATCTGTGGTATGTATAAATGTGCCTTCGGCATCATCCAATGATTTTTTAAACATGGCCCAGGCAAGTTGCGGGGCTTTTATGCTTTGATATTTCTTAAAGCCACCAACCAGCAACGGATCAATAACTTTAAACAGGCCGTTAATGATAGTCTCTGTAATGCGGCGATCTTTCCGCTCACCCACCAGCATTGATGGCCGGTAGATATGAAGAACAGGTAAGCCTACCTTCTCAACATCGCGCTCAACTTCTCCCTTCAACTTAAGATAACTGTTAGACGAATTTTCGTTTGCGCCAACTGCACTTATCAAATGGAAATGTTTAACGCCGTTTTGCCTGGCTAATTGTGCAAGCTTTACCGGATAATCATGATCTATCTTTCGGTATTCATTTTTATCCGGAGTTTGTGCTTTAGTAGTGCCCAGGCAACTAAATACAACATGGCCGGTAATAGCTGCAGCGTGTTTATCCAGTTCATCAAAATTAATTACCAACTGCACCAATTTTGGATGGCTTACTGGTAACTCTTTCCTAACTAAGACCAATACCTCGCTGTACTGTGCTTTTTGTAACAGTATTTCTAACAGTTTACTACCTATTAAGCCGCTTGCACCGGCAATTATTGCTTTATATGCCATAATACCTGTATTAACCCGCAAAATTACACATAATATAATTTAACATTTTAAATGCGTGTTTAAACATTTATTATAAGATACCCTTATGACAATTGCATCAAGGTTACCTGCAAAAACATTTCGAGGAAAGTATTATTGACGAGCGGTATTGAATGATCAAGTGTAAATTCACTAAAGTATTAATCCATCCTCTGTAAATTTTTTCAGGACGGGTCAAGCGTTCACGGCGTTCACAAGTGTTCATGCCGTGAACGTGAACACTTGCTAAGGTGCCACTATCGTCATGGTTGGCGACCTTTCGCTTTCATTTTTAAGCCTGTCTATGGCCGTTACAACGTAGAAGTAGGTCTGTCCGCGCTGTATATTGGTATCAAAGTAATACGGTGTAGCGTCGTACTGTATGTGTATGATATTCTTTGGGTCGGCCAGGTCAAACTTCTCATTCGCCTGGAAACGATATACTACAAAGCCATACGCAGGCTCACCATCCTCTGCCGGCGGCGGTGCGGTCCATTTCAGCATAATGCCTTTATTTTCTGCCCGGGCGGTAAAGTTTTGTACCGGGTAAGGCGGTACCGAATCTAACCAAAGCATGGGCGGTGGCATGGCAGGGTAACGGTAAAAATCACGTTTAAGCGTATCCGCTATATGATTAGCATTTGCGATAAGCGATTGCGACCTGAAGTAGATACTCCCCTGCACCCTCGGGTTAGCGCGGATAAGTCTTAACTGGTTAGGTATCTCAGAGGGGTTCTTAAACGCCGGGCTCCGCGCCTCGTAGAAGCGGTAAGGGGCCTGCCCCACATACAGGTGACGGTTATAGGTATTGTTGCTCCACCAGTCTAACAGTACATCGAAGGCTGCGGCACGGTTTCCTATCTGCCAGTATATCTGTGGACTAATATAGTCTATCCAGCCCTCTTGCATCCATTTGCGGGTATCGGCAAAGTTCTCTATGTATGATGATCCTCCATTAGTTGCAGAGCCATCCGGATGCTGGCTTTTATTGGCCCATATCCCAAACGGACTGATACCGAATTTCATATGAGGCTTGTATTTATGTATGCTATCGGCCAGCATGTGTATCAGTTGGTCAACGTTGTTGCGGCGCCAGTCTTTAATGTTATCAAAATCGCCACCATACTTCGCAAAAGCATCGGCATCATTGATCACTTGACCGCGTACCGGATACGGATAGAAATAGTCATCCATGTGGATGCCATCTACATCATAGTTCTTTACTACATCAAGTATTACCTGCACAATGTATTCACGCACCTCAGGCAATCCCGGGTTAAATAATTTTATACCATCGTAAATAAAGAACCAATCCGGCTTGGTGCGCGTAATATGGTCCTGTGCCAATGTTGAGAATTTGCCATCGAACGTAGCCCTGTATGGATTAAACCAGGCATGCAGTTCCATTCCGCGTTTGTGTGCTTCGGTAACGGCAAACTCAAGCGGGTCATAACCCGGATTTTGGCCTTGCCTGGTGGTCAGGTATTTTGACCACGGCTCGCGGCTTTTGGCATATAAGGCATCGGCCGCCGGCCTTACCTGGAACATAATGGCATTTATGCCGATCTTTTGGTGCACATTCATCTCCTCCGCAAGCTCTCTTTTTTGCGCTTCTGCGGTGGCGCGGGCATTGGTTGGCCAGTCCAGGTTCACAACGGTGGCTATCCAAACAGCCCGCATCTCGTATTTTGGTTGCTTAACCGTATCAAGTAAAATATCAGTTGTGGTATCGCCTTTTAACGGGCCTTGCGCATTGGCTGTTAGGTGTAAAATTATTGCGGAAAGACAGCAGAAGAAATATTTATTTAAACGCATTAAGCCGTTATTTTAATTGGAGCCCAAAGATATAAACTCAGCGGTAAGCTGTTTTAGTATTAGTTATAATAAATGCGGTCATTTTGTGTTTTAATCATATTGTACTTACTTTAGCCGTTATACATCTGTTATAAGCAAACAAGAGCAGCAAATTTTAAGTTGTTTGATTTTGCTATATTTATTAGAATATCATTTGAAGAAAAATAGCTTTAACGGTAAAAAAAGCCTTTAATGCGATATAACCTTTAACTAATTACTATGGAATATCAATCTACCGATAACCAACCTGAACAAGCGCCAAAAAAGAACTCGAACGTAATTTATTTTCTTATAGCTGTTGTAGTTGCATTGTTGGGAACTGATGTTTACCTGTACATGCAGAAGAATAAGTCTGATATCAAGATCGTATATCAGAATGATGAGAAAACTCGCCTGCAGACGGAACTTGATAGCCTTGAAGCACAGATAGAGCAAGTAAACGCAAGCCGTGCTAAAATGACGACTACCATGCAGGCTAAAAATGATTCCCTGCGTTTAAAGATCCGCGTGCTGCGCAGCGAGCTTGCCAAAGGAAAGCTGACCACAGCCGAACTGAACAAAGCCCAGGAAGACATTAAGCAGCTTCGATACTTTGTTACTAAGTATACTGCTGATATAGAGGAGCTTAAAAAACAAAATACTACGCTTGCTACAGAGCGGGATACGCTTAAGAATAACCTGGCTACCGTAAGTAAGAAGGCTACCGACCTGGAGCAAAAAAACCAGGAGCTTGATACTAAAGTTAAGGTGGCATCAGCCATTAAAGTGTCTAACGCCGAGGTGGTGGCCTACAAGGTTAAAAACAGCGGTAAAGAAAGCGATGTTACAAAAGCCAAGCAGGCAACTAAAATTAAGATCAACTTTAATGTTGCAACCAACGAGGTTGCTGAGAAAGGCCTGCATGATATTTTTGTAAGGATAATTGACCCAACCGGTAACCTGATAACCCAAACAGATTCTGGGACATTTGCTGCAGATGGGCAGGACCTGCAATACACCTACAAAACCGCTATAGATTTCCGCGATGATGGTAGCTTATACACAATTGATTGGGTTAACCCGCTGCCGTTTCAAAAAGGTACATACACCGTGTTATTGTATGCAGATGGTTATACAATGGGTAAAACCAGCATAACGCTTAAATAATATTACCGTATATATAGATGAAAGAGGCTGCCCGTAAAGGCAGCCTCTTTTGTTACATGTCCATATTCATTTCCTGATGAGAGCGCTTGGTGCCTCCCATTTTCATTAATGCAGGGTTTATGCGCAGGTACACCTGAAAAGCAACCGGGCTGCTGCCGTATAATGGCTTTAAAGCCGCAGGCGAAAAGTTAAGGGTGCTCTGCAAACCCATGGTAAGGTTGGTTTGCTTAACCGTTGCCAATATGCGGTTAACGCCAAGGGTTACGGCGTTAATGTTAAAGTTAGGATGGTTAGCAAACATATCTTCCAGGTCAAGTTCACCGGCATCTTTTTGCACATATTCGTAACGGCCATATATGGCGGTCTTGTGCAATTGCAGGCTATTCTCTAACAACACAGCCGGCTGTGTACGGCCATGCTGACGGTTTTGCCCATAAACCAAAGTTGTTGCCACGTAGCTGTCATCGCCCAGCATTTTGGTGTGGATGGCCGATGCGGTAAAGCGGTTAACATTGTCGTTCGGCTCGGCAACCTCAGGGCTTTTAAGCCATCCGTTTGAAACCTGCAATGCCCATTCTTTTGATGGGTTCACTGACAGTCTAACGGAGTAAGAATCAAACCGGGGCTTATCAAAATCATATCGGTATTCATCAGGTTCGCGACCAGTAAATACAGAACCTTCCAATTTTACATTTTTGTACCTGAAGCCTAATGTGGCCGTCCCAAAGGTAATGTGGGTTGCATCAGCATAATGATGGCTCAACGGCGCATCGGGGTTATTCATGGCCGATAGCCTGTGCATAAACACCGGTGGACCAAGGGCCGGCTCTCCCGGCATACCTACTGATAGGTAAACATCTGTATTTTTAGCCACGCGCTGGGTATATGCCACGCTTAGCTCAGCAAAAAGGTCGTGCGGATGCTGTTTATCAACCAGTTTGGCACCTTTGTAAGATTCGCCTGTTTGGTAAAGCAAGGGATAGCCTCCGGGCCCAACGGTAAAGGGATCGAACGAGAACATGGTGTTTACAGAAAACAAGCCGTTGTTACCAACTTTACGCTGGGCCATGTACATAAACCAATTGGGCGCATCAAACTGGCTGCCGCCCCGGCGGCCTTTGTTAAACACATCCTGGTCGTTATATCTCGCAAAAAAACTTCCGTGAAACATGTGCATCCAGTTTTTACTGTGCACCATATACATATACATCGGCGTTTCATCAGGCACCCATGATGTTCCGGAACCATCCCTGTTCATGGGCAGGTCGCGCGAGAACTGGCTGGTCATCATCATCATGTGTTTGGTGGTATCGTGTTGCATGTCGGCCATCATTTTAGCATGGTCATGCGGCATGGTTTGCTTATGTGCAGCACTATCTGTTTTCATGTGCTGCATGTGGTTAGTTTGCGCAAGCGCAGTGCTACCCACCATCAATAATATTATTATAGGTAAGTGTTTCATAGTTCAAAAAAGTTATACTCAAACCGTAGCAGGTACATATTGGCACTGTTACGGAGCATGTTGTTATACAATGGCGTGCGGTACGATAGATCTAACCTGCACACGCTGTTGAAGATGAATTGTATCGCTGGGGCTACATCAAGGTAGCTTTGCCCGTAACCCGGGTTGCTTTTACCCAGCAGCTCGGCATACAGGTTAACGTTTACCTGGTTGTAGTTCTCATACTTTTTGGGCAGGAGCAGGTAGCCCGCAGATAGTGTGTAGCCGATTGCCTCACGCGCACCGGTGATATTACCATAAGGATTTGCGCTATTTAAACCGTGTATGTAGCTGCCCGATGCTGATAGCGCAAATTTGTGCAGCAACTGCGTAAACACCAGGCCGCCCTGTACGCCGGAGTTATCTCCCTCAAGCGCCAGCTCCTGCATTTGGTATGGGTTACGGCTGGTTGCAACTTTACCAAACACCGACCCGCGAAAATGCCTGTGAACATCATCCACAGATAAAAACCGGTACTTGCCGTAAAAGCTGGCACCCTCAAAACGTTGCTGAGGCTGGTAAAAATCAGACACGTATGCTGCACCATGCAGCATCAGTTTGCCGCTGGCGCCAAACATAGCCTCAAGTGTTGTGCGGTTCTTAAAATTGGGGTTAAAAAATCCCTGGTTCTCAATACGTATGCCTAATGAGCGTGCTGCCATATTGCTGGCCGGCTCCGTATTTACATACAGTTCCTGGCCAAATGCAGCGCACACCCATGCCATAAGGCATAGCGCCACTAATAAAGATCTCATAATTTGAAAAATATATGAGCCTTATATAGCTACGTGATAAACAGGGTTACTTGCCGACGGTTGCTCCGGGTTTTTACCAAGATGTTTTTTGGTGATAGAATTTGGTGCAAAACCCTTGTCAACTACAGTTAACGATACCGGTCCGCTCAGTGGCTTATCAGCATTTAGTAATTTAAAGGTGTTGCCTGCATAAGTGAAGGTATTATCGGCAACTTTTATATCATCAAAGTTTAGTGTGGTTTTAAAATAGCTCACGCTAAAGCCCGAATCTTTTACCTTTTTGCTGATCTGCGAAAGATCTAAAGGCACACCATCTTTAAAGGTAATGGTATAAACATTACGGATAAGGTCAGGCTTTATTTCGCTCACGAAAGGTAGCGCCTTAAGCGACTTTTCCGTGGTTTTTGCGCAAAGGGAGCAGGTAAGGCCGCTTACTTGTAATTCTGCTTTGGTTGATTGTGCTTTGGCTACAGAAACAGTTGCCAGTAATGCTATAATGAATATTTTAAGGGATTTCATTTTAAAAAATTGTAATGTTAATGGATAATATTTGACAGGTAATAAGGTTGATTTAATCAAATAATCATCCATCAGATCCTTAAAGTACAATTTTTAATCAGCACGTCTGCCGTTGGCCTGGGTTTATCAGGGGGGCCACGGTCAAATAGTTTTTCTATGATAGCCTGCTGTATAGGCAAAAAGAAATCAGTAAAAGATAGGTTGGATGCATCTGCAGCCTGTAACTTTTGCACAGAGGCAGCCTGTTGCTGCTCGTGGCTATCCTTAACCTTTACATCTATCTTAGCATCTTTGCAGCATTTCATTTTGCTCTTAGCCATTGGCTTAAGGCAACTTTTTGCCGGGACATTTATCTTAAAATCGGCAACGCGGTCCCCGCAAAAATGAAGATTAATATTAAAGCCGGATGCCGTAACGGTGTACAGCAGCACTAACAATAATATTCCAGTCCTCTTCATCATTTTACAAAGTACTCAATTAAGTTCCTGATTTCAAACTATTAAGTTGAAAATTATTATTTCCCCTTGCATAAATAATCCGAATACATTTACTTTGTTTAGATTTAATCTAAATAAAAACATGAAACGAATTATATCTATCCTTATCCTTTGCGTCGTTGTTACGGGCGCATCGGCACAATCAAAATTAGACCAGGACCGTGCCGCAATCAAATCGCTTGCAGGTTACTATAAGGTTACATTTAACTATGCGGAGACCTTCGCAGCAGATACCGCTTACAAATTTCATCCCCGTTACCATTCATGGGGTTACGAGTGGGCAACCATTGTGGAAGACTCGCCGAAGAAAATTGCGATACAGCATTTACTTGTTGTTGGGGATAGCACCGTAATTAAGCACTGGCGCGAGGATTGGGTTTACGAACAGCCAACCATGCTGCAATACGATAAAGACAACACCTGGAAAAAGGTGACGCTTAAACCGGCGGAAGTAAAAGGCCGGTGGGTGCAAAAGGTTTACCAGGTAGATGATAGCCCGCGTTATGAAAGCATTGGCACCTGGGTGCATGTTGATGGCCGCCACGAGTGGCAAAGCAAAACTGATTCACCGCTGCCGCGCCGCGAGTTTACCAAACGCAATGATTACAATGTACTTGCACGTGGCAACCGCATATACTTAACACCGCAAGGCTGGATGTATGAGCAGGATAATAATAAAGTTGTGCGTTCTGCAAGTGGGGACAAGGTAATCGCTCAGGAAAAAGGATATGAGGAGTTCACTAAAGTAGATGAAGCCAAATTTGCCTATGCAAAAAAATGGTGGGCCGGTCAGCAAGGTTACTGGGCCGATGCACGCAAGGCCTGGGATGATATATTCGCTAAAAGTCCGTCTATAAAGCTGGCTGGTAAAAAGGATGGCAAGTTGCTTTATGAGCAATTGTTTGATCTGGCCGATAAGTCTGAAAAGGAAAAATGGAGTTCAGATAAAAACAAGGTGGAGACGATAAAGGTGATCAATACATACGTAAACGCATCATAGTCAATAATTCGTGATTATTTTAGTTAGGGCCTTGCTATCTGCAAGGCCTTTTTTGTTTAATTTAACACGATTTTTCAAATCCCTTAATTATGAAGTTGAAACTATTGATCATAGCCCTGCTTTTTTGCGCGGGCGCAAGGGCGCAAACCACACCTGATATTACACCTGCCCATTTGAAAGCGGCAGAAGACCTGCTTAAGGTAACCCAGGCCGATATGCTGTTTAAACAAAACATGGGCACGATGTTAAAGCAGGCAAGCACCAACATCCCCGAAGATAAACGCGCCAAATTTATTGAGGTTATGAATACTTTTGTTGCCAAATATGTGAGTTGGGAAACTTTGAGAGACCAAATGGCTGCTGCTTATGCAAAAGAATTTACCGCTGCCGAACTTAAAGGACTTATTGCCTTCTACAGCACTGACCTCGGCAAGAAACTTTTGGCAAAACAACCTGCATTGGTAAGCAAAGGGGCAGAGATAGGCCAGCAAATGGTGCAAAGCCATCAGGTTGAATTGCAGCAGATGATGGAAGCTGCATTTAAGGATAGTAAATAATACAATTTGTAACTAAGAATTTCGTTTAGCATTTTAGCTGAATTATACTCCCTTTTTAATTGAACTATGAATTTTAACCGAACCTTATCGGTTGCCGCGTTGGCACTGATAATTGCTGCAGGTACAGCAAACGCGCAGGTAAAAAAACGTGCGCCTCAACCATCACCACGTAACAAACCAGGAATATCCAGATCGCAGTTGGTTGCTGACGGAGCACTTCCTACCGATAAAAATGTTGTTATCGGTAAATTGCCCAATGGTTTAACTTACTACATCCGCCACAACGAGCAGCCGCAGAACCGTGCCGAGCTTTATCTGGTAAACAAAGTAGGTTCTATATTAGAAGATGATAAACAGCAAGGCCTGGCCCACTTCACCGAGCACATGGCTTTCAACGGCACACGCGATTTTCCTAAAAATGCGCTGGTTAATTACCTGCAAAAATCGGGTATCAGGTTTGGTGCCGATCTTAACGCTTATACATCTTTTGATGAAACCGTATATCAATTGCCCCTGCCAACAGATAGCGCTGCGGTGTTTGAGAACGGCTTTAAAATATTAGCCAACTGGGCAGGCTACGTTAGCTTTGACCCGGCTGAAATTGATAAGGAGCGCGGTGTTGTGCTTGAGGAAGAACGCCTGCGTGGTAAAAATGCCCAGGAGCGTTTAAGCCAGCAAACGTTACCGGCGCTTTTAAACAACTCGCGTTATGCAAACAGGCTGCCTATCGGCAAAGAGGATATTTTGAAATCATTTACTCCGGAAACGATCAAGAGCTTTTATCATGATTGGTACCGGCCGGATCTGCAGGCGGTGATTGCCGTTGGCGATTTCGATGTAAAACGAGTTGAAGCTTTGATCAAAGCAAATTTCTCGGGCCTGCAAAACCCGACAAATGAAAAGCCTCGGCCAGACTACGCTGTGCCACCAATGCCCGGCACAGTTGTTAAGATAGCAACAGACAAAGAGTTTCCTTATACAATGGCGCAGATCATTATCAAGCACCCGCAGCGGGTTTCTAAGACCGAAGCCGGATTGCTGCAGGATATGCGCGTTAACCTTTTTAACTACATGCTTGGCCAACGCATGAACGAATTGCAGCAGCGCCCCGATCCGCCATTTTTATACGCACGTGCAAGTTACGGCCCTATGTTAGGTAAAATGGATGCTTTTTCGGCAGTGGTTGTAGGTAAGCCTGATAATTTTGAAAATTCGGTAAAAGCCATGATGGCTGAGGTAGAGCGGGCCCGCAAATTTGGCTTTACCTTAACTGAGTTTGAGCGTGCAAGGCAGGCAGCTTTGGTTGGTATGCAAAACTCTTTTTACGAGCGCAATAAAACCAATTCGGCTAATTACGTAAGAGAGTATCAGCAAAACTTTTTAAAGGGAGAGGCCATCCCGGGTATCGAATTTGAGTATAACTACTACATCTCAAACATGAACAAAATAAGCCTTGATGAAATGAACGCGATGGCCGGCAAGTACATCAGCGACCAGAACCGTACTGTTGTTGTACAAGGCCCGGAGAAAGACAAAGATAAATTGCCCGATGAGAAAACTATTCTTAGCTGGATAGCTACCGCAGGCAACGGCATTACTGCGTATGTAGATAATGTTACCAGCAAACCGTTGATGGAAAAAGCCCCTGCGCCTGGCAAAATTGTGTCTGAAACCCAAGACTCTACCATGGGTACAACCGCTTTAACATTTTCAAATGGTATTAAGGTGATCATGAAGCCTACGGAGTTTAAAAACGACCAGATACTGTTAAACGGCTTTGCGCCGGGCGGTACCTCGCTGGCCAGCGATAATGATTACACATCAGCCAGCCTTGCGGCATCTATTATTGGCAGTAGTGGTATCTCAGAGTTTAACCAGGGCCAACTGGATAAAATGCTGGCAGATAAAAATGTAAGCATTTCGCCATACATCACCGAGACCACGCAAGGTATCCGCGGGGTGTTCTCCCCACGCGACCTGGAGACGGCTATGCAGCTTACTTATCTGTATATCACCCAACCACGTAAAGACCAGGATATCTGGCAAGGAAATATCAATCAAACAAAAGCCTTGCTTGCCAACCGCAACCTCGATCCGGGAAGTGTTTATCAGGATACTTTATCAGCGGTTTTAAGCGGTAACAACTTCCGTGGCATGCCGTCTACCGTTGCCCGTTTAAGCGGCGCTTCGCTTGACAAAGCTTACAGTTTCTACAAAGACCGCTTTGCCGATGCAAGCAACTTCACCTTTGTACTGGTAGGCTCTTTCGACCCGATACTTATCAGGCCAATGTTAGAAGCGTACCTGGGTTCGTTGCCGTCAACCAATAAAAAAGAAACTTTCAGGAACCTTAAAATGTACCCGCTGCCGGGTGCTTACACCAAAACTGTAAATAAAGGTATTGACGATAAGGCTAATGTTCAGCTGATATTTAGCGGCCCGTACATGTATAATGAGATGAACAATATCCAGATGGATGCACTTGAAGAAGTGTTAAACATTAAACTAACCGAGCGCCTGCGTGAGCAGGAAAGCGGAAGTTACGCGCCGGGCATTAAGGCAAACTATGTAAAAAATCCGGAAAGCCGTTACACCGTAACCATTGCTTTTACTTGTGCCACTGCAAACGTTGATAAGCTGATAGCCGCCGCCCTGGAAGAGATAAACAAAATAAAGCAAACCGGGGCTACCCAGGCAGATATCGACAAGTTTAAAGCTGAAGAAGCACGCTCAACTCAAGTACAGCTGAAACAAAACGTAGCCTGGCTTGGCTTGCTGGCATCATCGGCACAAAACAATGAGAACCCCGACCAGATACTATCACACGTGAAAAACCTGGATACGGTGACACCTCAAACCACAAAGGATGCCGCAGTTAAATATCTTAACATGACCAACCTGGCAAGGGTAATATTACTGCCGGAGAAGAAATAATTTTACAAAACAAAGAAGCCCCGCAAAAGCGGGGCTTCTTTGTTTATTGGGCCTGTGTTACTCCCTGGAAAAATGCCATGTAGGCAGTTATGGGGCTTTTACCAGTCTCATGCACGGCAATACCGGTTATGGTGCCGCTGCGATCGGCATCAAAGGCAATTCCTGCTTTTGCATCATCAAAAATATTTCGGTCGCTGCCATTTAGCTTGTACGTACCTATCTTTTTTAGCTTATAAAGTTCTTCGGCGGTTTTAAGGAGCACGCCGGTGTAGATCTTGTTATTCACCTTAAAAGATGGAGAACTAACACGGATCACTTTTACCCGCGGATCGGGATCGTTACCCATATCGGTTACAAAATACATATGTGTGGCGTAACCTTTTTTATTATGATCTGCGTACCATATTGAAACGCTCTTGCCCATAGCAGCATCACCATCATCAGGCTTACCCAGGCGTTTATGTATATTTTCGGCAGTTTCATTAATAGCTGTTTGCCCAAGGCTGGTGCCTGGTACAATAAGTTGCGCCAGCGGAACGGCTTTTTCACCGGGCATGTCAACGGCAGAGGTATCGCTTTTTTTAGCTTTGGCAGTATCGGCTTCTTCTTGCGCTATAGCAGTTGATGTGCTGTCGCTGTCTGATGGCTGGCTTTTTTGCTTGCAGGCAAACAAACCGATGGCACACATTGAAACAATTAAATAATGGCGCATCTTCATAATATTGGTTTTATTATTTTGGTAGTTGGTATTTATAACTAATAACCAAGTATTTTGTTGTAGCAACTAATGACAACTAAAGGGCAACGGGTAATTGAGCAATGGTATAAGCAAAAAAACTGGCACCAGTTTCCCTTTCAAAAGGAGATGGAAGAGGTTTACCTTGCGGGTTACTCGGGTTTACTTAACGCACCAACAGGTAGTGGTAAAACCTTCGCGCTTTTTTTGCCTTTCCTGGCAGAGTTTATCAATAACCATCCAAAAGACTATCAAACCCGTAAGGATAACGGTTTGCTGATGCTTTGGATTACGCCGCTGCGTGCCTTAACAAACGACATCCGTAAGGCCATGCAGGAGGCTTGCGATGAAATAGGCCTGCCCTGGCGTATCATGACCAGGACCGGTGATACTTCTGCTGCTGATAAAGCTGCCCTTAAGCGTAAACTACCGGAAGTACTGCTTACTACGCCCGAGAGCTTACACCTGATGCTTGCCCAAAAAGAATACGCAAAAGTATTTAAAGGCCTGCAGGTAATGGTATGTGATGAGTGGCATGAATTGCTGGGTACCAAACGTGGCGTACAGGTAGAGCTGGGCTTAAGTAAGCTGAAAGCTTTGGGAGCGAAAGTTCAAGCGCAGGATACGAGCTCATTGGAAAACCATTCTCACTCTCCGCACTTAGAATCCCGCACCACAAAACTCAAGATCTGGGGTATCTCTGCCACCATAGGCAACCTGGAGCAGGCTGCTGAGGTGCTGCTGGGCAACGATTTTGACCCTGACCAGATAAGAATGGTGAGGGCAAATGTGGATAAGAAGATCGTGATAGAATCTGTTATCCCAGAGAATATCGAGAACTACTCATGGGCCGGGCATATTGGTGTGAAGCTTCTGCCACAGGTGATGGAAATAGTTGCCAAAAGCAAAACCACGCTCATCTTCACCAATACACGTTCGCAAAGCGAGATTTGGTATCACGCCATTATTGATAACTACCCGGAGTATGCCGGCATTATGGCCATGCACCACGGTTCATTGGATAACGAGTTGCGCAACTGGGTTGAGCAGGCCCTGCATGCCGAAGCGCTAAAACTGGTGGTTTGCACCTCAAGTCTGGACTTGGGAGTAGATTTTAGGCCGGTAGACACCGTAGTGCAGGTAGGCAGCCCCAAAGGAGTTGCCCGATTTATGCAGCGCGCGGGGCGAAGCGGTCACCATCCGGGCGCTATTTCTAAGGCTTATTATGTACCTACGCATTCACTTGAATTGCTCGAAGGTGCAGCGCTTAAAAGCGCCATCAAAAAAGGCGTGTTTGAGAGCCGCGATCCTATGTTGCTTACCTATGATGTGCTGATACAGTACATGGTTACTTTGGCAGTGTCTGATGGATTTTATGCTAACGAACTTTTTAATGAAGTGAAAAGCACCTTCGCCTTTGCAGATATGCGCCGCGAGGAATTCAACCAGCTGCTTGATTTCATTGTGAATGGGGGTAAAACGCTGGCATCTTATGATGAGTTTTTAAAGGTTGAGATAGAGAATGGCCTGTATAAGGTAAACAGCAGGCGGGTGGCGATGCGGCACCGCCTCAGCATTGGTACCATAACCAGCGAGTTAAGCATCCGGGTTAAATGGTTAAGCGGCGGTAGTTTAGGTACCCTTGAGGAAGGCTTTATCTCTAAACTAAAACCAGGGAATACCTTTTGGTTTGCAGGCCGCAGCCTTGAATTTGTAAAGGTGAAAGACATGACAGCCTATGTTAAAAAATCAAAAGCTACAAAAGGGTTGATCCCGAGCTGGGCCGGAGGGCGGATGCCTTTGTCGTCGCAGTTATCGGCGGTATTTAGGGACAAGCTGGACGAGGTTGCGCACGGACAGGAGAGTGATGTGGAAGTTAAAGCATTAAAACCTCTATTTGATCTGCAGGCGCAGTTATCGCATTTGCCGCAAAGCCATGAGTTTTTGATCGAGTCATTTAAGTCCCGCGAAGGGCATCATCTGGTGTTTTACCCGTTTGAAGGCAGATTAGTTCACGAGGGTATGGCATCGTTGCTTGCATACCGCATCTCCAAGATCAGGCCGGCAAGTTTTTCCATCGCCATGAATGATTATGGCTTCGAGTTACTGGCCGATGATGATATCCCTATCGAAGAGGCTTTGGAAGATGCTGCATTCTTTTCTATCGAAAACCTGATAGAGGATATTCAGCATAGTTTGAACGCCAATGAAATGGCAAGGAGGAAATTCAGGGATATAGCCCACATCGGGGGATTGGTGTTTACCGGCTACCCGGGTCAGCAGGTAAAGAATAAACATTTGCAGGCCTCAACTTCGCTTTTATTCGAAGTATTTAATGAATACGAGCCGGACAATTTGCTGGTGAGGCAGGCTTACAACGAAGCTTTAGCTTTCCAGTTAGAAGAATTTAGGCTGCGTGCCGCACTACAACGCATCGGCACCCAAAGTATCATTTTAAAAACGATTGAACGCCCAACACCTTTTGCTTTCCCGATAATGGTTGATAGCCTCGGCCGTGAAAAGCTGACCACAGAAACACTTGAAGAGCGTATTGCCAAAATGGCCCGCCAGTACCAGGTTGATGATGTGGCAGAGCCGGTTAAACCTCGGTCGCGCAGGGCTGGCGTAACGCGCAAGAAAGGTTTTTAAACCAAAAAACCGGCGAAGGCCGGTCTCTTAAAGGATATGATGATCAGGTTAAGGTGTTTCAGGATATTTTATTTTTGCGGCCCATGTATAAATAAACAATGGAGCCTAAAACGGGAAAGAACAATATCAATGCTATCCATATAAATTTTTGAATAGGATCTTTAAAGGTTGCCTTTAACACATCCATTAGGCAAAATAATATCAAACCAAAATACAATATCCCCAATACCAGAAAAATGTACATCCAGGTATTGCTTGTGGTTTGTGCTAAAATAGTGTTGCTTAAAAGCATGTTTAAAGATAGGGAATCCAATAAATCGACGTGTAACATTGATGTTACTTTACGCTGCGCTTTTGCACTATTACATAACCTGCAAAAAACACGATAACGGCGATTATTAAGCTTACATAAACGTCTTGCGTAAATACGTTTATCTCAAAATGATCTGCCGGGCCGCGCTGATGTTTGATCATGCTTTTGATAGCAGCCATTGGTTGCGCGTAAGGAAATAGATAGGCATACTTCCAATCGTTGGTGGCCAATATTACCCCTGTTACCGTAGCTACAAAGCCAAGCCCCATTGGTTTCAAAAAATCTGACCAAAGCAGGCTTAATAAAAACTGGATGGAAAGAATACCCATTGCAGATAGTAGTAGTTTAAAAAACACCTGGGCCAACTGCAACTCCATGTGGTATTCGCTAAATTTTAGCTCCGGTTTTATAACACCCAGCAGGTTACCGAAACCAATATTAAGCAAAGTAAAAAGCGCCATGCACATGGTAAGCAGGAAAAATGCATAGGCATATTTAGCGCCATAAACTGCCCAACGAGAAATAGGCAGGCTGAACAACGTTTTCCAGGTGTCGGCTTTGTGTTCTACGTTGTTAACCGAGTAGGCAACAAATATGGTATAGATAGGTAACAGCAAAGTACCCATACTGCCCAGGCTTATCATACTGAATTGGATCCAAACCATCATACCGGGTTTGTTTGCAAAATGATCGCTCTTGCTATAAATGGCTAAAAACGCCAACAGCGTAATTGCCAATGGCAGAATAATTGATCCCCAAAAGCCAAGGGTTTTGCGGGTCTTGTAAAACTCAGACCCAAATGATAGTAAAAATCCTTTCATAGGTATTTAGTTGCTTTTGGTGATATCAAGGAATAGTTTTTCCAGGTCTTTATACTGCTTGTTGATGGTGTAGACCGTAATGCCATTTTGCACAAGCAAGGTATTAATGGTACCCATTTGCTGCGTAGATAAGAAAGGCACTAACAGGTGGTTGGTCTCAACTTCGGCAATATCTATCTGGTTGCGCTTAAGCAGGTTGGCTGCATCAACGCTGTTATCGGTTTCTATATAAATGTGTGGCTGGCTGATGTTCTGCAGATCGGTGATAGTACCCTGGAACATCATTTTACCATGGTTGATGATACCTACGTGGGTAGCCATCTTTTCAACTTCAGAAAGTAAGTGGCTTGATACGAAAACGGTTTTTCCCTCTTTTACAATACGCATCATCAGCTCGCGTATTTCAATGATACCGTTGGGGTCAAGCCCGTTGGTCGGCTCATCCAATATCAACAGTTTGGGGTCGTCTAATAACGCCAGCGCAATGCCCAGGCGCTGTTTCATACCCAGCGAATACTGACCGGCCCTTTTACCTGCGGCAGAAGTGAGCTGCACCAGGTTAAGCATATCATTAACCCTTTCTTCGCTTACCTGCAAAAGCATAGCGCGGTTCATCAGGTTCTCTTTACCGGTAAGGTGCTGGTATATGGCAGGTTGCTCAATAAGCGAACCTATTTGTTTAAGGATCTCGATGCGATTGGTTTGCAGATCCTTTTCAAAAATCTGAATGCTGCCTTCGCTTGCCTGCAGCAAGTTAAGCAGCATTTTTATAGTAGTAGTTTTCCCGGCGCCGTTTGGCCCAAGGAACCCGTAAATGCTCCCGGCCGGAACCTCAAGCGATAGTGATTTAACAACCTGCTGGTTGCCAAAACTGAATGATAAACCTTGTGTACGGATTACCATAATTTTTCTACAGCAACAGATGCAACAGTTTTAACAACGCCCAGGCCTTTAACAAAAAGCGAGGTGGCTTTAACTGCATTGCTGTGTGCTACAGATTGTTTATTTTGTTCAAACTGGTAACTAACGCCCATTATAATGGCAAATACTACAGGTGCCAATAAAACTATAAATGGATTTGAGTTTGAAACTAACTTTTTCATGTTGGTGTTGTGATTGATTTACACAACAAAGGAATAAATATTTATTTCCCTGCTAAAATCAATTAGACCAACAGGCATCAAATGTAGATGAACGCCCATTATATACCACCAACCCGTTCATCGGATATTTGAACCGGTTCATCGGCAAAATAATTAGCTACATATAATAGCACGTTTATATTTAAGCCAAAATATTACTTTAGATGCAGTGAAAAAAAGCTGGCAAATATTTTGGCACATCGTATCATGGATATGCGTAATTGCGTTTTTTGCGTCTATTGCACGCTATAGCGGCAAAATGACCCCTAAAGCAGTTGCGGTTGTTTTTGGCCTTTATGGTATTATTAATATCAGCGTATTTTATGTTAATTATCTTGTATTTATACCCCGGTTCCTTAACAGGAAACAATACAAGCTTTTTGCATTATCAATCATTACAACACTTGTAGTATATGGACTGGTTAAGTACGGCTTTGGTTTAATCTTTAGTGATATTATCCTGGATAGGATGAAGGGCGAGTCGCTGGGCTTTTGGAAGTATTTTCTCAATACCTTCTTCATAACGCTGATCTTCCTGTTCCTGAGTACGGTACTGAAATTTACCATAGATTGGTTCCTGAACGAGCGAGTACAGCGCGACCTGGAAAACCAGCGATTAACTGCCGAGCTATCATTTCTCAAATCACAGATCAACCCGCATTTTTTATTCAACTCGCTTAACAGCATTTATTCGCTGGCCTATCAAAAGTCTGATACCACACCAGAGGCTATCTTAAAGCTATCAGAGATCATGCGTTATATGCTTTACGAGTGCAACGATAATAAGGTAGATCTGAGCAAAGAACTACAATATCTTCAAAATTATATCGACTTGCAGAAGATCCGTTTTGGCAACAAAGCATTTATTAATTTTGAGGTATTGGGTGAAGTTACCAATCAGCAGATAGTGCCGCTGATGTTGATATCATTTATAGAAAATGCCTTTAAACACGGCATTGCAAATGACCCTCACCAGCCGATAGTATTACGCATTAATGTTGAAGATGGCCGTTTGTTCTTCTTCATCCAAAATAAAAAACACAGCCATAACCGCGATGCCATTGGCGGCATTGGTTTGCCAAACGTGCGCCGCCGGCTCGATCTGCTTTATCCCGGAAAATATAATTTAGAAATTAGGGACGAAGCAGATACCTATACTTGTCAATTATCTTTAGTTTTATAGCCATGATCAGATGCCTTGTAGTTGATGATGAGCCTTTGGCCCTGAACATACTGGAAGATTACATATCCAAAATACCATTTCTGCAGTTGGTGAAAGCCACTACCAATCCTATTGAAGCACTTACCATGGTGCAGGATGGCGGTATAGATCTTGTTTTCCTTGACGTGCAGATGCCTGAGCTTACTGGCATTCAGTTCCTGAAAATAGCCAACGGCAAAGCAAAGGTGATACTCACTACGGCCTATCCGCAATATGCGCTGGAAGGTTATGAACTGGATGTGGTTGATTACCTGTTAAAGCCTATCGCTTTCGACAGGTTTTATAAATCGGTACAAAAGGCACAAAGCATTATACAACCCTCGGCCAAACCTGCCGCGGCTCCCGAGCCAGTGCAGCAGGACGATTTTATGAGCGATTTTATATTTGTTAAAACCGAGCATAAGATACAAAAGGTGTACCTGCACGATATTTTGTTTATAGAAGGATTAAAAGACTACATCTCTATTTTTACCCCAAGCGAGCGCATTATTACGCTGCAGAACATGAAAAAGATGGAGGATGCATTGCCCGAGAAGCATTTTATCAGGGTACATAAATCTTACATCGTATCCATCAACAAAATAGACAGTATAGAGCGCAGCCGCATCTTTATTGGCGATAAGATCATCCCGGTAGGGGATACCTATCGCGAGGATTTCTTCAAGATAGTAGACGGCAAGAATATTTAGCGTAAACTTTAGCGGCCTAAAAATTGTTTAGCTTAGCACCGTATGAAAAAACAATACCTGCTACTGCTCATTGCTGCCCTGATATTTTCCGCCTGCTCAAGCAAAAAGCAGATTGTAAAAACAAACAGTGCCTATGATGCTACAAACAAGATCTACACCGGGCATGCCGATACTTTGAGCCAGATGTTGCTGGCTACCAACCCGGCCATGCTGGTAGATAGCCTGGGCAGGCTGGTACCATCTGAGTTTATAGGCACGGTTAATTTTAACCTGCGCAAACCTAACTACGTTATTATCCACTATACTGCACAGGATTCTGTACCCCAGACTTTGCGCACGTTTACTGTAACCAGGACGCAGGTAAGCGCCCATTATGTGATAGGAAAAGACGGTAAAGTGATACATATGCTTAACGATTACATGCGTGCCTGGCATGCCGGTGTAAGCAAGTGGGGCAACGTTACTGACATGAACAGTTCCTCAATAGGGATTGAGTTAGACAACAAAGGCAACGAGCCGTTCTCACAACCGCAGATCAACAGCCTGTTGTTGCTGCTGGCTAAATTGAAGAAAGATTACAATATACCAAGGGCTAATTTTATCGGCCATGGTGATATTGCGCCGGGCCGTAAACCCGATCCCGGGATCAGATTCCCATGGGAGCAATTAGCCAATAAGGGCTTTGGCTTTTACAGTGATATGCTGATTATACCTGCCCCCGCAAACTTTGATAGCACAACGGCATTGCGCCTTATCGGATATGATACCAGCAACCTGCCTGCTGCCATAGGTGCTTTTAAGCGCCATTTTGTACAGCGCGAAGACTCTAACAGGTTCACTCAGTTTGACCTGGATGTGCTGTACAACGTTTATCAAAAATATTGATCGCTAACACTACAAAGATTTGATTAACTTGCATACCAATGGATGACTTGCTTGCACAATTAAAGGAAATGTTGAGCGACCTGAGCGAAGAGCACGGGGTTGATCCGCTTTTGTTAGGCATACTTTATATTGTAAGCAAAGTATCTGTGATCATTATGCTGGCCTTAATGATCAGGAATATGCGCGCTAAAAAGCCCTTTACTATGATCCTGCTTTTTGCCGCATTATGCTTCTGCATCCCTTATGTATATTTTATCATTGCTGGCAGAAATATCCACTTTGGTGTTTATATATTCATCGGACTTATATTTGTTTATGGCGGGTATGCTATCCGCAAAAAGATAGTCGAGAAGGCCAGGCTGATTAGTTAGCCCTTTGCCATATATTGCTCATCACTTACTTGCTCCATCCAATCAACCGGTGAACCGTTTTGCTTTTCCTGAATAGCAATATGGCTCATAGCCGTTGTCGACGTGGCACCATGCCAGTGTTTTTCTCCTGGCGGAAACCAAACAACATCTCCGGGATGTATTTCTTCAATACTACCGCCCTCGCGTTGCACCCAACCGCAGCCTGCTGTTACAATAAGCGTTTGCCCAAGCGGGTGCGTGTGCCACGCAGTACGTGCTCCCGGCTCAAAAGTTACCAGCGCCATAGCTACGTTTGATGGCTCAGGCGGGTTATTAAGCGGATCTATCCTTACGGTGCCGGTAAAATATTCTGCAGGGCCTTTGCCTGATGGCTGGGTCCCTATGCGTTTTATTTCCATGTTGAGTTTTCTTAGTCAACAAACTTGGGTTGACAAGGTTGCCCTGTATTTAATAAAATCATAAATTAGTTTTATGACAGTAAACGAAGTATTAGACCAGCTTAAGGCACTCGGTAACGAAAAGGTACTGGCGCATAACAAAAAGTTTGGCGCGGGTGATAATCAGTTTGGCGTTAAAATGGGCGGTATACGCGCCATTGCCAACAAGATCAAAACCGACCACGAATTGGGCAAAGCACTTTGGGCTACAGGCAATGTAGAAGCTCGTTTTATTGCAACTTTGATCATGAAGCCAGCGCAGCTTTCGGCAGCAGAAGTAACGGAAATGGCAAAGTCGGAGCAGTTCCCTCATGTGATAGACTGGCTATCCTCAAATGTTTTAAAAGAACATCCTGATAAGGAAGAATTGCGGCAGCAATGGATGCAGACAGGTGTAAGCGGAATGCCCGCACGTCTGGGCTGGGGTTTAACCAGCGGCCGTATTGCCCGCAGACCGGATGGCATTGATATCACGGCAATGCTTGATCGTATTGAAACTGAAATGCCTGTTGCTGCGCCTGAAGTGCAATGGACCATGAACACCGCACTTGCACAAATTGGCATCAATCATCCCGCATACCGCGAGCGGGCGCTCGAAATCGGTGAGCGTTTGGGCATTTTCCGCGATTACCCTACATCAAAAGGCTGCGTTTCTCCCTTTGCACCGATCTGGATAAATGAGATGGTAAAGCGGCAGAAATAAATCTCTTTCGGCTTGTATCAACAAGCAATGTGTAACTGCGCCCATTTTCACTTAAGTGAAAAAGTGATGTAATGCATCACCCTACTTTTGCTTCAATCAACAACAAAATTACTATGAACACAACGATTGAAGTAAATACAACAAACCGTACACAAACTGCTCGTGCATTACAAAGCCTTTACTTTACACGAGTAGCATTTTCTATCATATGGGCCATCCTCGTTTCTCTTTTCGCCAAAACAAACGACGATATCACCAGGGCACTTTTCATTATTTATCCGCTTTGGGATGTTTTTGCCACTTACCTGGATATTAAAGCCAATCCTCCCAAAACATTCAAAACCCCGCTAAATGTAAACATTGGGATTGGCATACTAACTACTATAGGTGTAATTGCTGCGTTAAAAAGCGGCGTTCCCGCTGCGCTTATTGTATTCGGGATATGGGCCATAGTTACGGGACTAATACAGCTTATATTAGGGCGACGCCGACGTAAGGCTTTGGGCGGCCAATGGCCGATGATCATTAGCGGAGGGCAATCTATGCTGGCCGGCGGCTCATTTATTGCAATGGCTGGTTCGCCTAAAATGGGGATAGGAAATTTAGCCGGGTATGCTGCTTTCGGTGCATTTTACTTCCTGCTGGCTGCTCTTCGGTTGTCAAAAACCATAAAGAAGCTAAATAGAGAAGACTGAGCTTTTTTCTATATTGCCCAAGTAAACACCTGACGCGATGAGTGAACATCATAGTATGTTAGAGAAATATTTAGCGGGCTTTGCTCCGCTAACTGAGAAAGATATTTCAGACAGTTTGCCCTTCTGGAAACCGCGCAAGATAAAGAAGGGAGACTTTTTTAACATGCAATATATGGTGTGTAATGATCTTGGTTTTGTGGCAAAAGGCATCTTCCGGATCTATTACAGCCACCCGGAAACGGCCGAAGAAACCAACATCTTTTTCTTTTCAGAAAACCAATTCATTGTGTCGTTCAGGAGCTTTATAACCCGCAATGCTTGCCATTATTTTATACAGGCTATGGAAGATACTGAGATCATTTACATCAGTTATCAAGACCTAAGGGGGCTTTATACAAGCCACGCAAATTGGACAACCTTTGGGCGTTTGCTGGCGGAGCAGTTTTTTACTTACTCCCAAACGCGGGCGGAGGAGTTATTATTCTTTAGCCACGAACAACGTTATGTTCGGCTTCTTGATGAGCACCCAAACATTATCAACCGTATACCCGCTTATCACGTTTCATCATATCTGGGTATCAAAAATCCATCCCTAAGCCGGATAAGGAAGCGGATAGGGCGTTAAATACCCGATCTACTTACCCGCCTCCAATTTATAGCCATCGTCAAATCCACTAAAGTCAGGCTTAAGCCTGCGGGATAGGATCTTGAGTTTGTCGCCATCGCGGCTTACGGTAAGGTAGTGGAAGTCGGGTTTGTAATCCGGCGCAAGATCTTTCATTTGCCTGTCTTTTTTGCTGAGTGGCTGGTGCAGCCCGCCACCGCCGCCAATTACCAGGAAGGTTTTGCCCTGCATTTTAAAGCGCTCGAAGTTATGGGAGTGGCCTGAGAGAAACAGTGCACCTTTCTTTGATTTGATAAACGGCGGAACAAAACTATCGGCCACTATTGCTGATGGACTTACTATAGAGCTGTTGGTGTAGGGCGAGTGGTGGCAACTCACAATAATGAGCTTGATGGCCGGGTCGGCATCTAATGCGCTTATTTTATCAGCATACCACTTGTTTTGCTGCGCAATTTCCGCAACCTGCATTTTCGAAAAATTACTGTTAAGCAGTATCACGGCAACAGAATCTACTATTTCAGTATAGCCGGACGGATCATACGCCGGGAAGCGTTTCCTGAAGTTAGTGATGCCCTTTTTGGCATTGAACATCACTTCGTGGTTGCCCAACGTGGCGTATACAGGGATGGAATCTTTAACCAGTTTTGCTAAATAAGTATCTATATTTTTCCAGGCTTTTTTGTTGCGGCCAACCGATACCACATCTCCCAGAATGAAAAAGGCTTTGGGCCGCAGGCTGTCAACATCCTTAAATATCATTTTGGTAGCCAGCAGGTTATTGTTCGATTTAAGGAACAATTTTTCAACCCACATAGGTTCCTGGGTATCACTGGCGAAAGCAATAAAAGGTTTGTTCTGCGCTTCTGCGGTAGTTGAAGCAAAAAGCAACACCAAACTTACATAAAACAGAAGTTTCATAATTGTAGGAACGCTAAATGTAAATTTTTAGTTTTAGCGATTGATATTGCATATCAAGCCATTATGGTCCAGGACAACTATTAATCACCAATAATTGATGAAAACAAGACTTTTTACATCTGCCTTTTTGATACAGGTCATACTATTTTTAAACGTTACTAAAGGGCTTTCACAATCAAAGGATACAACGCTGCCGCAGAACGGCAGTGAAACGCAAACCGAGAACGCAGCGCCTTCACAGCACATTTTCTTTGATTTCTCGTCAGACGCAGTTGCGCGCATCCATAAGATAAAGATCACTCGATCGGCAGATGCAGAATATTTCTCTGTTCACAATTTTAGGGGCGGATATGATGGGCTGCAGCAAACGCCGGATAAGGATTTTGGCACGCCGAATATATTGATAGCCTCCCTGTGGGACCCTAACACAGCCGGAAAAGTATTATCGAAAGTGTCATACGCCGGGCCAAAAACCTTCACCAGCCGCTTCGGCGGCGAGGGAGACGGATGGAAAACCATAAACCCATACAAATGGAGGTTAAATACCTGGTACAACATTGCTATACGTTCCTGGAAAAGCAACGGTGAGTTTTTTGTGGCTACGTTTATACAGGATATGAGCACCGGTATCTGGTTCCATACCTCAACCCTGGCTGAGGCCGATAGGGAGGGATTTTTAGGAAAGCGTGATGATGCCTTTTTAGAGAACTGGGATGGCACCAACCCTGCCTGGGATGGGCGTTACATCAGGAAAGCATTTTTTAAGGATTGCTGGGCATTAACTACCGATAATACATGGGAAAAGCACAATCGCCGTTTCTTTAACGCAAACGGAAATGACAAAGCCAGAAACGGGAAATATGACCGCAGCTTTGATGCCGGTTATGACCCAAAGGAAGATGCCTACTACATGCAGCATGGCGGCGAAACAAAGCCAAATGAAGCATTTGGAGATAGCCGAAGACTGGACCTGCCAGAACAAGCACAACAGGGTGAAGCACCAAAACTAAGTGTTGGCGCTATTTCAAAACTTACTGCATCATACGCTGCAAGATCCATCCGTGTAAGTTGGTCCACAGATAACAAAACTGCACCACAGTTTTCTTCAAAGTTAGAGATCTTAGATAGAGCAGGCAAAATTTTCCGAACGGAAGATTGGGTGTTGCCTGAAAAACGATCAGCAACAATAAAAATGGATTTGCCTAAAGGGAGATATAAAGCAAGATTGACCGTGACTGATATTTTTAATCAGACCGGTAAACCTGTTGAAAGGATGTTTAGTGTTCTTTAATAGTTGAGCGGAAGTTAATTAATCAAAAATCTCTGAGTGAGGCGCTTCTCACCCAGAGATCAGATCTATTACTTTAAGGCTTTACTGCTGTAAATGTGATATTCACCAGGAGCGTAAGTGGCCGTAAACGGTGCGGTTACATTAACTGTTGTGCTCGACATATAATCGTACCATGTACCCGCGCTTGGAAAGGCAATAGACACTGCCTGGCTATTTACATCAAAATTGCCAGCTACAACCACCATGGTACCGTCGGCACCGGTAAGGTTAGCTGTTTTGATGGAACCCGATGAATTATAGGTGATGGTAGATGTTGTAAACACCGGATTGTTGATCTTCATTTTAATGAGCTTGGCAAACGTTGCATAAAGCTTATGGCGTAAAGCATCGTTATTATACTCCCAGTGCAACGGCTTTTCACCGGTACGGCCATTTACATCGATAGATACATCATAACCCAATTCGCCAAACTGCCATAGCATTTTAGGGCCCGGGGCGGTAAATAAAAATGCTGCTGCAGTTTCCTGGCGCGCTAAAGCCGTGGAAAGTGTTTTTACATTATAGCCATTAGCGCCGTTGCTATTTCCATAAGTAATGTTTTTAAACATCAGGCGCTCCTCGTCGTGGCTTTCCATATAGCTTACAATGTTGTCCGGCTGCGTAAAGCCACTATGATTGCTGAAGTAAAGGCGCGAGAAATTTGACGTTGGGACGTAACCCATGGTCGCCTCGTTAAAATTATAATTCAGGTTATTCCACAACATCATACCGTTGTCTGATAGTTCTTTTTCCTCGCGGTCGCCACCGAAGAACTCCAGGATGGTATAAAAGTTATTGTTGTCTATGCTGTTAATGAAATTTTTATAGTCGTTCCAGATGGCTACACGGCTTGCATCATAAGCAGCAAAGGAAGCATCATCTGTACTTAAGGTTTGAGTGAAGCCTTTTGCCAGGTCGAAGCGATAGCCGTCTATATGGTATTGCTGCATGTAAAACTTCATCACGTTTTTAGCGAAATACTTTGTTGCCGCGCTTTGGTGGTTAAAATCATAGCCGACGTTGTATGGGTGCCGTGGGTCTACATTAAACCAGGGGTTAGTGCTTAGTGGCTTTTGCGTATTCTTATCAAAGTACAACTGCACCATTGGCGATTGCCCGAAAGAATGATTAAGCACCATATCTAATATCACTGCCATGCCTTTTGCGTGGCAGGCGTCTATCAGTGCCTTTAAATCGTTTTTAGTTCCATAGTATTTATCTACTGCGAAGTAGAACGATGGATTATATCCCCATGATGAGTTACCTTCAAACTCGTTCACGGGCATCAGCTCAATGGCATTTACACCCAAATTGCTCAGGTAGCTAAGCGTATCGGCAATGGTTTTGTAAAAGTGGGTGCCAACAAAATCGCGCACATGTAATTCGTATATCACCAGCTTGTTTTTATCCGGGCGTGTAAAATTGGTGTTCTTCCAGGCATAGGTTGGCTGGTTTGCCTGCATTACGCTCACAATACCGGTTTGGCCCGCAGGGTATGCCTTTAAGTTTGGATATACTGATGCCGGGATGTATTTATCGTTATCCGGATCAAGGACCTTTTCACAGTAAGGGTCTGCAACCTTTAAAGTGCCATCTGCAAGATACTGGTAAGCGTATTCTTTATTAGCGTCAAGGTTATCTATTTGCACCCACCAGTTGTTGCCATCGGGCGTTACGGTCATGGCAGTGGGCGACCAATTATTAAACTCGCCGATAACGGCCATTGATGTTTTGCCGGGGGCGTAGATATTAAAGATCGCGGACGTGCCCGAGTTAATGAATGTTACCCCGTCGCCAGCGCCGGTTGGCAATGGCTTACCGTTAGGCACCGATACTTCACCGCCTGTAGGCGAGCCGGGTGAAGAATGTTGGATATCGTTTTTCCTGCAGCTTGCTGTTGCCAGCATTACGCAAATAAGGCTTATTAAGTAAATTATCCGTTTCATAAAATTGGTTGATGATTTAAAGGGATGCTGTTTAAAACAAGCCTCAGCCTTTTGCGTATTTAATGTCTTTTCCGTCTTGTACGTATATCACTGATACGGCTGCGCACAGCATAAAAATGCCGGCAAGCACTAAAGCATAAATGGCTTGTCCGCCGAATAAATTTTTCACTATCCAGCCACCAAAAAAGCCGTTTACAATTTGCGGGAAGGTGATGAAAAAGTTAAAAATGCCCATGTATACGCCCATCTTTTTCGCCGGGATAGAGCCTGAAAGAATTGCGTACGGCATCGCCAAAATACTCGCCCAGGCTAAACCTATGCCAACCATGCTCAATATCAGCATATGAGGGTTTTGTATAAAGAAGATGGAGATCAGCCCAATACCGCCGGCAATTAACGAAAACGCATGCGCCAGTTTTCGACTTGTAGCACGGGCAATTGCCGAAAGGCAAAGTGCGTAAAGCGCCGATACGCCGTTATAAACGCCAAACATTAACGTTACCCAGTCACCAGCCTCCGCAGCTTTTACAGAGGTTGTATCTTTCAGATCAACATGAAAGATATGTGTGGCGATAGCAGGAGATGCAAACACCCACATGGAGAATAAAGCAAACCATGAAAAGAACTGAACCAAACCCAACTGTCGCATGGCTGTTGGCATGTTTTTAAAATCTTTAAAGATCTGGCTTAATCCGCGTTTTGGTTCTTCTCCGGCTTCTTCCGGATGAAATTTTGCGTATTCTGATGGTGAATATTCCCTGGTCCTCAGAACCGTCCACAACAGGCAAATTATCATCACCAGGGCACCCACGTAAAAGGAGTAAGTTACGTTTGGTTGCACATGGCCGGGCGTTGCCGTTTGAGTGCCGATAAAGTAACTTATTAGCCACGGCAACACTGATCCTGTAACCGCACCAATGCCGATAAGGAAGGTTTGTACCGAAAAGCCAAGGCTTCGCTGGCTATCGGGCAGGTTATCGCCGATGAGCGCACGAAATGGCTCCATGGCTACATTGAAAGATGCATCCATGATCATTAAAATGCCGGCACCAACCATAACCGGCGGCAAGAACATCAGCACTGCCGAGTTTGGCAGAAAGAATAGTGCAAGCGCGGATAAGATACCCCCTGTTAAAAAGTATGGCTTACGACGGCCAAGGCGGTTCCAGGTATGGTCGCTGTAATGCCCGATGATGGGCTGAACGATCATACCGGTTATTGGCGCTGCCAGCCAAAACAGCGATAGATGTTCTACATCGGCACCAAAGCTTTGTAGTATGCGCGATGCATTACCGTTCTGCAATGCAAAGCCGAACTGTATACCCAAAAAGCCGAAACTCATATTAAAGATCTGCCAAAAGGTAAGCTTTGGCTTTTGCACAGCTGCCGGCTTTGTAGCTGAGGGCTGTGTTTGATTTTTTTGCTCTTCGGCTATCATTTGCTTAATTCTATTATCAGTGTTGTTTTGGCCGGGATAACCAGTTCTTTGATGTTGCTAATCCTTTGCCCGGTGATGACATCTTTACCGCTGTTAAAGCCGGCCATGCGCTCAACAAAATAATCGGTGTTTAAAGTCGATTCTTTTTCGCCACCATTATACGCTATCATCACGGTCTTGTTTGCATCATACCTGAAGTAGGTGTAAATGCCGTTGCGCGGGATATACTGCATCAGCTTACCTGTTTGTAATGCCGGTGTATTTTTGCGATAGTTTGCCAATGTGCGGACATAGTTGAAGGCTTCATTTTCCTTTTTATCACGACCGCCAGCGGTGAACTTATCTTTTTTGTCACCTTTCCATCCTCCCTCAAAATCTTCACGAACCAAGCCATCAGGGTTTGAATAACCTTTCATGAGTATCTCGTCGCCATAATACATTTGAGGCACACCACGCATGGTAAGCAGCATTGCCATACCTGATTTGAATTTGGTAAAGTCCTCATTCACTACAGAGTAAAAACGGCTCATGTCATGATTATCCAGGAATATGGTGTTACGGGTTGGGTCCTGATACATAAAATCCTGCGCTACAATGTTGTAGATGCGATTTACCCCATCAGTCCAGCCTTCCTTGCCATTTAATGCTTCGGTAATGGCGTCTTTTATCTGGGCATCAGTTATGCCTGGTAACTGAGTATCAAACCCCCGGTTTACGGTGTTACCCTGTGTGAAATAAGCCTGATTAGCTACAGACCAAACCAGCGTTTCACCAAAGATGGATAAGCGCGGAAACTCAGCCTTTACCTTCTTAGCCCAATCGGCCATGTAAACGGCATCATTATAGGGGTAAGTATCTAACCTAAGTCCATCTATACCTGCATACTCCACCCACCAGATGTGGTTTTGCGTAAGGTAGTTTTGTACGTACGGGTTATTTTGGTTCAGGTCGGCCATGCGTTTATCAAACCAGCCGTCAAGCATCTGCTTTTTATCTGCAGCATCGCCATGCGGATCTATCACCGCGGCATCCCTGAAATTAGAGTTGGTGTACTTAGGCCATTGGTGTACCCAGCTTTTCATAGGCATATCCTGTATCAGCCAGCTTTCGGTACCGATATGGTTATGTACAAGGTCTTTTATAACCTTTAAACCCATTGCGTGGCTTTTGGCCACATATGTTTTAAATAACTCGTTTGTGCCATAACGCGGATCAATTTTATAATAATCGGTAACCGCATAGCCGTGGTATGAGGCATGCGGCTCGTTATTCTCAATTTCCGGCGTCATCCAGATAGCAGTTACGCCAAGGTCTTTTAAATACCCCAGGTGGTCTATTACCCCTTGAATATCGCCACCATGGCGCGAGTACATGGAGTCGCGGTGCAATCCGGTTTCAAGCATACCTTTAACTACATCATTAGATGGGTCTCCGTTCGCAAACCGATCAGGCATTAAAAGATAGATGAGGTCTTTATTGGTTACGCCTTGCGCCCACTGTGCTGCCTTATTACGCTGCTTTAGCTCATAGGTATAAACCAAATCTTTTTTACCAGCCTGCTTAAATGTGATTGGAAATTTACCGGGCCGGGTAGCCGAACTGATCGTGAGATCGAGGAACAAGTAATTACCGTTCTCTACTTTATGCATTGCCGCCAGTTTTACGCCAGGATAATTTAAGCTTACGTTGCTTGAGCTTATCTTATCACCATGAACTATCAGTTGCAGTTTGGGGTTCTTAAACCCAACCCACCAAAAAGCAGGTTCCACTCTTTCTAATGCCGGCATTTGGGCCATTACACAGGTGCATAGTAGCAAAAAGGCAAGGGTAACATTAAGCGTCCGTCTCATCATTTTTAATTGGTAACTCTTGCCGGGCGGTTGTAGCTAAGCAAGGTGTTTATAAGAAAAGTACCGGTTGGAAACGCCCAGCCGGTACTTATAAAATTATTGTTTTACTACAGAATATTTCGCAGTTGCTGATCTGTCTATTTTACCAAGTTTGCTTATATCAGTAGTATAATCACTGTAAATTGTTGTAATGCTTACGTTGTATGTACCTGCTGTAGTGATAGGGATATTGTTATTCTCAGTATTGTTTAGGAATGTGCCATCGCCGCCGGGTTTAGGCACACCGTAGCTATTTGCCCAATCGTGGCCCATCCTGAATTTAAATTCGCCAACCACCATTGGTACTGCGCCTTCCCAGGCGAGGGTGCCATTATTGTACTTCAGATCGATATCGGCGCTCCAGTTGCTGCCAACAGGTGCGTTACCAATAACCGACATGTAATCTGCTGGTGCCATGGTGATCGTACCATTGTTCAGATCAACCGTAAAGTAGTATTTACCCGCTGCCGGGGCAGATATATTGCCACCACTTGTGCTGATCTTGCCGGTACCGCTGCTGCCGTAAGCTACATCCCATTTCTTTTGAGGCGTGATCTTAAAATCGAGGTTGCCTGCAGTAAAATTGATGATACCGGTGTAAACACCATTACCTGTAGGCGATTGTAAGCTATCTGCCGTTGGTGGGTTCCAGCCCTGGTATGCGCCGGGTACGTATATGTATGATACTAAAGCGAACGGCGTAGCGGTTACCGTAACCACGTTTGAATATGCAGTACCTTCAGTAGCAGATGAACTAAGCGAACTTTTCAGCCTCATCTCTAATTGAGCCGGCGTACCGGTTGGCAAATTCATTGATAATAGCAGGTTGTTAAAGTCCTGTACATTATAGCTTTTGGCAAACACGCCTACTGGTAATGTAACCTCAGTTGGCTTAGCAAAATCGGTTCCTTTAACAGCTATCTGAAAAGTATAGGTTGGTGCCGCGCTGTATCCGTATGATTGTGCCGAACCGGTTAAGGTTATGGCATTAGCGCTAAGATTAGATTTTGTTAATGCAGGTGTTGTGGTTGATACCGTTAGCGAGCCGCCCTTGGCAGTTTGTGTTACGGTTCGTACTTCATCTTTTTTGCATGATGCCAGTAACATGATGGCCATGCAGCTAAAGGCTAAAAATTTAGTAATGTTTTTTTTCATGTTAATGCTTATTTAAACACGTTTATGCTTTTGATAGGGCAGGCCTGCTTTAACAGGCCTGCCTGTTTGCTTTAGTAACCCGGGTTTTGTTTAATTGTAGGGTTAGCTGTAATATCGTCTTTAGGGATTGGGTAGATATTGCGGTAATCTTCTACAGATCGGCCACCGGCAACGCCGCCTTTAAACGGCCATAAATAACTGCCGGTAGTAAACCTGCCATAACGTACAAGATCCGTACGGCGGAAACCTTCCCAGTATAATTCGCGTGCACGCTCATCAAGAATGAAATCAAGATTGATGGTGGTAACATTACCGTTTGCATTACCATAAGCGCGGGTGCGGATCCGGTTAATGTAATCAACAGCTGTAGCCAGGTTGCCGCCTGCACCCCCCCGTAAAACGGCCTCTGCGTAGATCAGGTACATTTCCGGCAAACGGAACAGCGGGAAATCGACATCTGCATAATCCAGGCTTTGGCCCGGTGCGCCAGCACGGTTTACGTTACGGTATTTGGTAACTGCGAAGCCATCGGTAAAAGCTGTTTGGTCTTTGATCTCGAGGTTTTGGCCGTTTGTGTAAAACTGAGAACGCTTATCTGCTGTGCCGGTATAATCAGGGAAAAGGTTAGGCAGGTTTTTAGTGGTACGTGTACCGCCCCAGCCGCCGTTGATGCCAAAATAACTGGCTGACTCTGAACCGCCCACCGGTGCGTGGGTTAAAAACGTGGTGCCACCGTAGCTTTGTGTACGCAAGCCATCATAATTGATGGTCAGTATGTTCTCGTTGGTGTTTTGCTGGTTATCGGCAAGCATTAACCACTGGTAATTGCTTACTAAGGAGTAGCCTGCGTTGATCACCTTATTTGAGTAGAGGATAGCATCATCATATCTTTTGGTGCCGGTGTAAACTTCGGCGTTCAGATACAATCTCGCTAATAAAGCCCACTCGGCTGCCTGGTCTGCACGGCCATATTCATTTGCCTTTGGTGCGGCAAGGGTTGACTCAATTGCCTTTAGTTCAGATTCAACATAGTTGAACAAAGTTTTGCGGTCTGCCTGTTTTGGCACAGTTATACCGATCACATCTGTTTCGGTTACCAATGGTACGCTACCGAAAAGGTCAAGCAATACCCAATATTGGTAAGCGCGTAAGAAACGAGCTTCGGCACGGTACTGGCGGATAGCATCTGCATCAGCACCAGAAATGCCGCGGCTGCTCAATTGAGCGTCTGCTGATTGCCTGATAAAATCGTTTGCCAGGGTAACCTGGTACAAGCTGCGGTAGTACAAGCCTTTTAAGAAAGGGTTTGCAGATGACCAGTTCATGTTGTGGAAATCTTGTATACCCACATCGCCCCAGGCAATCACTGCTTCGTCTGTGCTCAATTCCTGCGCTTTCCAGTACAGGCGTAAGAAGTCTGAAGTTCCCTCATCAATTCCTTGTACGTCGCCATTACCTGCCGGGCCCTGGTTACCGGTTAAAGCATAAGCACCGTAAACTTTTGCAAATGCCTGCTTGTAGCCGGTTGGGGTGGCGTACACAGTGGCAGCTGTTATATCGTTGGTAGGCAGTAGGTCCAGCTTTTTGTTACAGGCGGTTAAGCTGCCTGCAAGCAATATTACTGTAGCTGCCTTTATCATTAAGTTCTTTTTCATGTCGCTTTATTAATTAGCTGTATGTATGTGTTGATACACTAATGAGTTAAAATTTAAGGTTTAAGCCTAATACATAAGTGCGCGGGCGAGGATAGATGTTGTTATCGATACCGCCGTTCACTTCCGGATCAACACCTTTGTATTTGGTGATCACAAAAACGTTCTGCACGTTCCCGCTGATGCTTAGCTGGGCTTTGCTGCTGAATATGTTGCCAAAGTTGTAACCAAGGCTTGCGTTATCCATTTTCAGGAACGATGCATTTTGCACGTAGTAATCAGACAATACATTCTTGTCATTTGCACCAATTATGCCGCTCTCCAATACGTTTGTAGAACCGTTATTAAGGAATTGAAGCGGGTTAAGGATGTTATTTCTGGTGCCGGTGTTCGAGAACACGTTGTTGTAGGCGTAGTTACCCAGGTTGGCACGCATAACCACTGCCAGGTTAAACTTTTTATACCTAACATTACTTGAGAAACCAAGGATATACTTTGGATCGGGCTGTTTGTACAGATACAGGTCTTTATCGTTGATAACACCATCGTTATTACGGTCCACATAAACGTTATCCAATGGTTTACCGTCGCTGCCATAAACTTGCTGATATACGTAGAATACACCGCGAGGCTGGCCTACATAAAAGCGCTCCACGTTGTTACCGGTACCGCCTGATATTCCACCGGTTGCCAAACCTGTTGAGTTAGGGTCGTTCACAAAAGTTAACTTGGTTACCTTGTTAACGTTGTAAGTAGCGTTAAGGGCAACATCCCAGGTTACTGTACTGCTGCGTACTATCTGCGCGTTGATAGCAGCCTCGATACCTTTATTGGTCATGCTACCTACGTTGGTAACAATGATATTTGAGAACCCGGCGCCCGCAGAAACGTTAACAGGTGCTATCAGGTCTTTAGTAGTTTTATAGTAGGCATCAATTGAACCGGTGATTCGATTGTTAAGGAAGCCATAATCAAAACCAACGTTTGTAGTAGCGCTTTGCTCCCATTTGCGGTTAGGGTCATAGGCCGAAGGACGGTACAGCTGATAAAAGTTATTGCCCAACTGATAAGATGCTGTTTGTGAGCTTAATGCATAATATGAAGTGTATGCATAGTTGTCAATCGCATCCTGCTGACCGGTTACACCGTAACCAACCCGTAATTTAAGGTCAGACAATACTTTGCTGTCCTTCAAGAAGGATTCTTCTTTGATCTTCCAGGCAAAAGCGCCAGATGGGAATACTGCATAACGGTTAGTTGGGCTAAACCTTGATGAACCATCCCGGCGGATTGTACCGGTTAATAAATACTTGTCATCAAACGTGTAGTTTAAACGCGCATAGTATGATAACAACCTGTGCTGCGGCTTGTCAAAAGGAAAGTTTGGTTGGCTTACAACGGTACCATCGGTAGTTAAATCCGGGTAATTATAATTTTTAGTGGCGTAATCGTAATAAGCGTAACCGGCAACTGCATCAATACGGCTGTTGATAGATTTCAGGTCTTTGGCGTAGTTTAAGTAAGCTTCAAAGGTGGTGTTCAATATATCGGTACGGTACTGGTTGTTTACACCGCTATGCAGCACATTGTTGGCATCTTTAAAGCGGTAGTAGCTTGATGCTGCTGTCTCCGGGATAACAATTGTTCCTTTGCCTTGAGATGCATCATAACCAAAGTTTACGTTAGCGTGCAAGTCTGGCAGGAAATGGAATTTGTAATCAACCTGTGCGTTACCAATGCTTCTTAGCACGTCGCTTTTGTCAAATTTTTGCTCAAGCAAACCAACTGGGTTGCGCGGGGCTAATTGCCTAAGCCCGGATGCAGAGCCTGCATCAAGGTACTCGTAATAACCACCGTAGTTGTTATTGCCCGATAATACAGGCTTTGTTGGGTCAAAGCTAACTGCTGCACCTATAGCATCCTGGTTGGCAAAACGTGCCTTGCTTTGCGATCCTTTTAAGTTAATATCAATTTTTAAATGATTATCAAGCAAGCGCGGCGAAAGGTTAATTGCTGCCGAAGCCCTGTTAAGATACCCGGTTCTAAGTATACCTTTTTGATCGAGGTAACCTACTGAAACTCGGTACGGCATATTTTTCAATCCGCCGCTTACATTTAGGTTGTTATCATTACTTACAGCAGTTTGATAAATTTCTTTCTGCCAGTCGGTATTTGCGTTACCCAACAAGGCCTGGAAAGCAGCGTTACCGTTAGCTTTAACATAAGCACGTAGCTGGTCGCCGGTTAATACCTGTGCCTCCCTGGCCAGTGTTGATACCGATACCTGTGTGTTTAGATTGATAACCGGTTTCCCAACTACACCCTTTTTGGTAGTGATGATGATAACGCCGTTTGACGCACGTGAACCGTAAATAGCGGTTGCTGATGCATCTTTTAAAACGGTGAAGGTTTCGATATCGTTAGGGTTGATCAAAGTAAGCGGGCTTGGTGATCCTGGTATAGCATCGTTACTTAACTGCACACCATCAACAACAATAAGCGGGTCGTTACTGGCGCTTAATGATGCACCACCACGAATGCGGATAGTGCTACCTGCACCCGGCGCGCCGCCGTTTGAGGTTATGGAAACACCAGCCACCTTACCGGCGATCAATTGCTCGGGCGATGTGATATTACCTGTTTGGAAATCCTTTGAACTTACGGTAGTGATCGATCCGGTAAGATCTTTCTTTTTAACAGTACCGTAACCAATAACCACAATCTCGTTAAGTGATTTTGATGAAGGCTGCATGTTAAAATTTACAGTTAAAGCTCCGGCTCCTACCGTAACCGTTTTTGGCTGCGAAGTGTAACCAATAAAACTTGCCGTAAGAGTGTAAGAGCCTGCTTTTACGCCTGCGATCTTGTAGTTACCGTTTGCATCTGCGGCGCCTGCTATTGTGGTGCCCGAGATCAATACAGTTGCGCCGGGTAAGGGTGCATTGTTCTCGTCGACTACTTTACCGGAAATGCTCCCCGACTGTGCGTATATCGCCTGCGATAAAAGCAGCACAGCAAAAAGGAACATAAACTTTTTAAGGTAATTGTTTCTCATTTAAAATTTGGATTTGAGTTAATTTGTTGGTGTTTAATGTCAATACTTTGGCTGCTGCTCATTACACGATCAAAATCATCCAATACGGCATATCGCACCGGACAAAACGGAGGTCTCTTTAGCACAGGCCATTAAAAAACTTTGATGGCGACAAAAAAATGCCGTGTTCACTTTTGCGAAACCGGAAGGAAAATTTGAAGCCGTTAAAAATTATAATTGGTTTTTGTGAAGCGGAGTCGCGGGTTTATATGCGTGTTCTCTTCAGCAATACAAATTTGTTGAGACGAAAAACCGCAACCTATTTTTTTTTATATAAAAATTTAATAAAATTGAGATTTATTTAAATTTTATACTTTGATAATCAGTCAATTAAAATATTTTAAAATCAAAAAATTTAACGCTTATGGTGATGTTTCAATACACTAAGCGTATAAATTACACCATAAAAAATCCCGATTTTACGGGTGGTTTTAAGCTATGTTTTGACCGAACTTGAAATTGTGGGAAGGAAAGGTCTTTGAAGGCGTGATTATATAAGAATGGGGGTAGGCTATCAAAATTGAAAGCTTAGGTCAGGATTTTTTGCCATCTATATCAACGGCTTTGATGGCCATAACGCGTTGGTCAAATTCATCGCCATGAATAAGTGCTTTTGCCTTAATGCGCATCTTATAAACGTAAATGGTTTTCTCAGTATACTCTAATATCTTGGCAATGGTTTCGGTATCAGTAATGCCTATCCGCATTAAGGCGAAAATGCGCAGATCGGTGGTAAGTACCTCGTTTTCCTTAGGCCAGATCTGATTTTCTTTTTTAAAAAGTTTATTGAACTCTTCTACAAAATTTGGAAAGATTTTTAAGAACACCTGGTCAAAAGTATTGAACAAGGTTTCCCGCTCTTTTTTGATGTTGATGTTATTGGCCATCAACTGGATGTCATCGTACTTTTTTGCGGGCAGCTTGGTATCAACAGAGCGTTTTATTCTTTCTAACTGCAGGATGTAACCGGAGATAACGTTGAAAAAATAACCAATGTAGTCTTCCTTTATTTTGGTGCCTTCCATCAATTTTTCGTTAACCTTTTCAATGATCTTCTCTTTTGATTTGAGCTTTTTGTTACGTTTATACAGCAGTACAGATACCACAACAATAACAACTGCCAAAGCGGTTATCATGCTTAGGCTTCTGATATACAACTTCTCTTCGCGCTCTATAAACAATAGTTTTTCTGAGGCCACTATTGGTAACAGTGAGGCTATTTGCACCTTGCGCTGCCTTGCACCATAAAACTCCGCATCATCAAGCGCGTGCTCAAGCGCTAAATAAGCATTCTTGATATCGCCTTTTTTATACAGTATCTCTGCCAGCCAAAACAGAGCGATCGTCTCTTTTGTAGATGACCGTATATCATTAATAGTAGCTTTGATGAGCAAGTCTACACTTTTATCCGGCTGCGACATGCTTTGATAAACATTGCTCAGCGTAGATTCAACTATTGCCTTCTGGTGTTCGGTAAGTTTATTTGAATTTAATAATTGGCTGAACAAAGCCACTGCCGGCTCATCAGCTCCGTTTTTATAGCTTTTGTAACCGGTAAGGTAAATGTTATCGTAAGAGCCGGGTTTGCTGATAGCAATTGCAGAATCGATATACCTGTTGGCAGCAGCCGTGTAAATTGGCGTGTAATGCTTATCGTTGTTATAGGCGGCCAGGTCGTAATAGGCGCGCATAACGATTGAGTAATATTCAACTTTTGCAGGAGTTTGCAGGTTTTTAACATTAACACCCTGCATGCTTTCAAAAGTTTCCTTAAACATCCCGGACGAAAGCAAAATAAACCCCATTTTAATCTTGCTCAGGTCTTCTTTTGACCTGTCCTTAAGCGTTTCACTAATCGATAATAACTTATTTACATATACATAAGCGGAATCATACTGATAAGACTTGTAATCATCGTATAATTGATTGCAAACAGCAAATTGTTTCTGCAGATCGGTTGGTTGCAGTTGCTTAAGGTTTGCTTTTAAGGCAGTTATATGTGCTTCTTTCTGACGGTCGTATATTGCTTTTTTTGAAAATTCAGCCTTTAGTTGCCCAAAAAGATCACCATCTGCTGCAATTGCTGAAAACGTAATCGGAAATAGAATAAAAAACAGGAGCAGGACCCTTCTCATAATCAGCTGTTAACCACTTTAGCCTTACCAAAACAAGCTTACGCTAAAATAGCAACTTTAGTATAAATTTAACGATTTACTATCTGCCCGGATTTATTATAACGGAACAATGGTGGGCTATCATTGCACTGGCCAGTTGTCGATGTGAGATTTATTATCAGTTAACCATTGTTTAGCAGTATCAATAGAAATCTGCTCGATGTTATCTTTTGTCGCACCTTCCCAATACCATTGCATTCCGTTGTTGTCTGTCCAGTCAAGATCGTGCCAAGCCCAACTTAATTTACAGAAATCATAGATTGAAGACTTATAGTCAATATCGATCGCAAACTTGCAAATTCTCTCCAGGTTTTGTTTCACATTGAGACCCTTCGCAATCTGTATAATGTAATATCTGCTGTAACTGATGATGCCATCCTTACCGAGAGCTAATGACAAACCCAATTCACTTATTGCTGCATTTAGATACTTAACAGTCTCAAAGTAATTGACCGGTTTCGTTAGCGATGCTAAAATCAAAAGGTTCTCGGTTTCATGCCCTAACATCATCATCTCCCCAGCCCAATCAACTGTATCACTGTAATTAAAGTCTGTGACAGCAGTATGAGCAAGAATTTTATATGTTGATGCAGCTACCGGTTTCATTTCTTTGGTACAAGCCTTTTCGTTAAACAAAAAAGCCTCTCAGATTTCTCTAAGAGGCTTTTTCTTTTCTCGGTAGCGGGAGCAGGACTCGAACCTTCCGCCAATCTGCTACTGTATCAAGCACTTAGAAACCTTGGTTGTTACTGTGTACCTCATTAGATACTAGTTTTCTATTAATGAACTCGTTAGGTGTTGTTACCTTGTAAGACAAAGGTACAGTGTTTAAGATGTGTTTTCCATATTGATTTGAATTTAAGTGAAAAGATGAATTACGATGCCCATACACGTTTATAGCAATCAAGTACAAGAGGCAAACGAATAAAAGATGGGTTGAGCATTGCCTGTGTTTATGCGGGAAGCTCTTGTACGCTGCAGCAGCTATAAACGTAACTTTGCTCAGTAATCCATACTTCACATACTAAATCCTAATTCAAGAAAATAGAGATTTCTTACTTTATACAGGGACTTTAAATCTTGAATTAGTTAAGTGTCGTCAAAATTGATTTATACTACAACTGCTAATTTTTTAAAAGGTGATTTAGGTGACTTGTATATCGAAGACTTGCTAAATAGTATTCGAATTGAGACTTAATGGAGATTGTTATAATCAATATGGTTGATAGAAGCTTACATAATGCAATACAAGCATAGCAGCGACTATTAAGAAGCAGAGATCCTTTATTTCTAAACCATGCCACTCAAACTTCGATTTCAGTATTTTGAATCTACCTATAGTTTCATCAAGAAACCAATACAAAATTCCTGTAGCGAATAAGAATGCACTCAATATGGATATTGAGTTAAAAACTTGATTCATAACGCGGGTTTCATTATCAGCTATTTCTTAGGTAAATCTTTGTTCTCACTGAATTGTTTCAAAGCACTTGTTAAATCTTGAGGATTTTTTATGTGTAAACTATCTCGATATTTAGTGAATAGCTCTCGCTTCATTTCTCGATCGTTTTTCGCATCTAGAAACTCAGAAATACTTTGTAAAATTCCTGGAACGCCATCTGTTTTTAATTTATGACCGCTTCCATCTTCGTAACCTCCTCCGGCTATTAACAATATCAAGCCCATTACCAACGTTGTTCGCTTAACCTTGGATTTTAAATCTATTTTTCCAGGGCTATTTAGATTTACTTGTACAGATAAATCATTTGAGCTAACGTTGATTCCTGAAAATTCGGCAAACTCATCAATCAATTGGAGTAATTCATGGCCGAGTCCAAATAGGTCTTTAGCTGGAATATCACCTTCTTGTTCAATATCTAATATTATATGGGCATCATCGTGCAAAATGTATAAATCATTAAGAGTCCTTTCAATTGACTCAGCATACCCGTCAGCTTTAACTACTGCCTGATGTGTCGTAAACAATTTAAAAAGTGCAACATCAAGCCTAGACCTTGGTACAATTTTCTCCCATTTGACAGGTTTTGTTAAATTTAAATGGCCAGACCATCCTTCTTCATGAAATACGAACTTACCACTAAAGTCACTATCTATAATAGTTCCCAAACTAACATATTTTGAGTCTTTAGAAGGAATTATAACAACGTCGCCTTTTTTAATTTCATATGCGAATCTTATAATCTGATTAGCTTTTAAAGTAAGATCTCTGTCACTTATTACTAAGTTGGGGCTTTGTTGACTTATTGTCAACGTCAACTCATTCTTGACTAAATCAACAAGCTTCGATTTATCACTGCCACTGATTTTATTATACTCCTTTAATTTTTCAGCACTAATCAATTCATGATTAGCTGCCACTAAATTCAAGTCTCTAAAGGCTGCATAAAGTGAGCCAGACTGTGTTCTTATTAGCCAATAGTTTTTCTCTAGGCTAATTTGTGGTAAATACTTTAAGAGTATCTCGATTTCTTCAGTAATTGTCATGGAATCAGTAAGATTAAGCAAACATAAATAAAGACGTTAAATGGCTTGGCCATTCTATCTTACTTTGAGATAAGTTAATTTATACTATATGAATTGATGAATCCATTTTGGCTAACTCAATATCTATGTAACTTAACGATGACTTATCCGGCAAATTAAGAGTGTCACAAAAAACAAAAACTTCCTTACCCTTATAAACAGTAGAGGCGTTATACTGTAAATCGTATATAAATGATCTGCGATTCTCATATAAAGATAAGATTTGGTCTGCACTATCATAAGATAACACCCACTTTTGTCGAACCTCATTCTGAATTACTTCAGCAAGTCTTGAATGATCATCTTTGCGATAAAAATTTAGATACAAACCACTTGCCTTTTCATAATAAGGGGGATCAAAATAAATCAGCGTATTATCAGGCAGCAGCTTTGTGTTTTTCATTATGTACTCCTCTGCATCTAAATTGCTAATTGAAATGGAATGAGCGTTTTTAGCAACTGTTTCCACCCTTCTAATAAGGTCATTTCGCGTAAAGCGAGCATCCATTTTCCATGTACCACTTTGTGCTTGCCCACCAATAATTCCACCTGTCAGTACTCCAGACCTGTTTACTCGATTTAAGAAAAAAGTACTAAAACCAACGTCAAATATGTCGTGATCGGAACTATGTTTCAAAATCTCTTTGTGAATTTTCCATTCATCTACGTTCATAGATGTTGATGATATCGACCTACAAAATCGTTCGGGGTCTGTCAATATGGAATGCCAAAAAGCATATATAGCGTAGCTGGAATCATTTAAATGTATGCTATTAACTTTCTTGCTCAGTAATAATTCAAGGGCTGCTCCAGCCCCACCGGCATATGGCTCTACATAATGCCCGTTAACAAGGTTGTTTTCGTCTAAAATCTCAGCTATAAATGGTGCAAGTTTTTGCTTACCACCTGGATATCTTAATGGACTTTTACTTAATGCCATAGTTAATATTAGTTCATTTCTTCGAGTAAAGGATATATGTTATGAAACAATCGGCATACATCACTCGGAATGACCGAAAACGATGAATTGTGCACTAAATGATTCATAGAAGTCACAGATAAAATTCCGTCTGCTGTTGCCAGTTGCGTTAATGCGCCATGAAGAACCCTTACCTTTGGGTGTGTCGATGACCCTCCGGTTATATGATTAGTGACAGCTCTAAGTAAATCGACAAGGGTCTTATCTCTATTATTGTTCATGGTCGGGATATTATGATCCGAACAATAAGCTTTAGCTGATATTTCAAATAAACTCCTAAGTAAAAAGCAAAACGCTATCGGTGTCTTATCTATATTTAACAATAAAATCTCATCCTTAAGGGTAACTACCTTTTCTCTGTCATTGCCCATAGGCGCAAACAATTTAAGCTTATTTTGGACGCTCTTTGGGGTATTTGTAGCTGCTGCTGGCACTGGCGCAGGTGGCGGCACTGGCGCCGGAGGAGGGGGCGTACCCGGTGTTGGTGTAGGGCTTGGAGCTGGTGTAGGTGCTGGTGTAGGTACTGGTGTGGGAGCTGGTGTTGGAGCTGGTGCTGGTGTCGGACTCGGAGCCGGTATGGGTAACGGCGGAATCCCATACTTTAACGCAAAATCTGTCTGATTACGAATGATTTCAAAGCTAACCAAGCCTTGTCCTATATCATAAAGTAATGCTTCTAAAGAGTTTACAAGAGGTAGTGTAGGATATTTTACTACTAAATCAGCAACGCTTGAGGCTCCTAATCTCACAGCGACCTTTTTCATTGCCTCATCAAGTACTGATATCGGGTAATCACCTCCGAATCTTTCTTTTTGATGAATATTTATATTCCTGCCATTTTGAAGATATTTTTCTAATAAATCCAGTCCAGGCTCAGCTGACCGATTTACATCTCTGTTATGACGAGCTTTAGCAATTGAAGACCAAGGATCCCTACTGGCTTTTGCACCTTTGCCGTGCGCCATAGTAACTACTTTATCGACTTTGTCGCTATCGGTTGCGTCAAAAATAGTACACGGAACTTTTTTATTAGATGACTTCCATGAATCACTAATCTGTGCTATTCTAGTAACCATTGAAGCTGGTATTACAATTAAAGAGTTATCTATTAATCCGTAAATTAATTTTAGAGCAGCTATCCTTCTATTCCCTTCTTTTACAATCAGTTTTCCAGATGCATCTTTTAATATAATTATATTCTCGGTTGGCAGATACCCATCATCAAGTAGACTTTCCATTAACGCCCAAAACCTATCAGGACTAATCGAAATCATTGCCTTAACGGCTTCAACTTCATTTAGTTGCTTTACAGTACGAAAGTTATTAAGATCGAGACTTAAATCACGGACAAATTGGAGTTTAGTTGTCGCCATAATATGGAATTGAAGGTTTAGGTTATAAATAATCAAATATAATTCTTAATTGAACAATGTCAATAGAAAATCAAACACATGTAATTTTGCATTAAATAGTATGCCTTTAGCTATAAAAGTTTAAATAAATGCTATAAACTTAACGATTTAGATCTACGTTTATCCCTTGCGATCTAGCGAAGTTCGCGAGCGCCTCGTCAAACGAGACGAAATAATTTATGTTAAGAGAAGTATCAGTTAATATTCCTTTGATTACTTCATCGACTAAGCTAATATCTCCAATGTAACCTCGATTAAATCCGAACAGCTTTTCTATTGCAATATTTTTGTACGGCGCGTCATCGATTTTAAAGGTGTTGGGGTTTTCCAATATCTTTTTAAATTGATTTAATCTATCCTTCCGTCTACCCAATCTCGAGTTTACAAACTCATACATAGTGGGCCAAGGGATGCAAATATCAGCATCTGCGATCATATCAATGATGTCACTTACTAATTCGCTTCGCTCTGCCTCTTTTTCTGGCTCATAAAGTGCGATCCAAAATCCACTGTCTGTCAGTACTCTTTGTTTATTCACCCTCGTCCACGATTTGTTGTCCAGATAAATTACCGTAACCTTCCCAAGGCGCAGCCTTTCTAGCACCATTCAAAAAATCACCTTTGATTTTATTACTAATAGAGTCTTTGCATACTATATAAATTCGGTCAGTCTTACTGACTTTAACAGACCGCTTAAAATCTTTCATTACTTCCGCCATCAAATCCGAAGAACTTACGTCTTTTGTTGTTGCAAACTTCAGGAAGGCTAAACCCTGCCCGCACTCTAACGCCTTATTTGTATCTAACCAAGTGTAAAGACCTTGATAATCGCCTCTCAAACCAAAATCGTATGCGATCCAAACAGCTTTTCTTATTTTATTACTGCGTGACATAAGTTTTACCATATAAAATTATCTACACTAATATAACAATTCCTTTAACAATCGAGTCCCTTGCGAGTAAAGCAAAAGGTCTCGGTAGAGAAAGCGTATAGCGCGACTACCGAGTATCTGCCGACAAACAACTGGCGGAGTGCTTGAGCAATACGAATGTATTGCAACGATCAAGCGTCTGTGACAGTTGGGTAGCCTTTTGCTTCGGCAAAGGCGAGCCTTAATTATGAGCGCCTGGATTTATATATGTTGAGTGTTGCAAGCGTTACCTGGTTGCTAAACCAAGTAAAAGCGCAGCATAAGCGAAACGTGTGTAAATACAGAGAAAGCTCATGTGGATTGCGACTTTACGAAAATCAAATTGAGTGACAAGCCGGTGATAGCCGTTTAAGCATTAATGTGCTTCGTAGAAGCTTATTGATGCTTAATGAAGCTTGGCGTGATGATTTGATGAGTTTAGGAGCAAGTAACACCGATGGACCTGTGGGATGGCCTTTATAAGCGACAGGAAATGAGCGGAGCTATCCTTTCTCGGTCTAAGCAGCAGAAAGCGGGGAAGGATAGTGCAGCTTATTGTTTCCAAATTCTCATAGTTAATGTAAGTTCATTAAATTTGATAATTGTACAAGAGTTAATTATTATGCCTCAACCTTTATCAGACCAACAGAAAGAAAGCCTTAAAAGGCTAGAGCCTAAGTTTAATACAGCAATCCTAAAACGAGATTACAGCACCGCTAAAAGTCTCATGCTTGATATTCAAAGAGTTCTTAGACCCACAAAGCACTATGCCCGTTTATGCCAATCTAAAAATAAATTGTTTGAATTGGCGATTGAAGAAACTGATTTTGATTTTGCCATTTCTGGATTAGAAAGTAATCGCGACATCTTAAATAACAATACAAGAATATACTTAGAGTCTACAGCATTGCTCGCTATTTGTTACATAAGGATGCAAGAAATAGAACAGGCGAAACCATTCATCAAAGAGGTATTAGCAAATCAAACAGTTATAAAATCACAAAGGACTAGAGAGATATTCCATTCAGAGATAATCAACAGATTTAACGAAGAGGTAGCTCTATGTACGTTGAAAGGTCAAGCACCTGACTACAATGAGGAAGAAGTGGAGCAAGAAGTAATTCGAATCATTCAAAACTTCGATGAACAAGAAATTCTTGCTCAGATTGGCGAGGCATCCCCTAGATCTACTAAGGAATTAATTTTCTTAGTCTATGATTTTTCGAGAAAACAGCTTCCATATAAAGAACAATTAGCTTTGCCTAGCCCAGACCAGAAAATCAAAGACTCTGAGGTTGGCGCTACCATATTCCAATCTGTAAAACGAGTTATTTATAATTCTCTTTGTGACCCTAACAGTGAGATATATAAGACTTGGTTTAATAACGGTATGCAGCTAGTATTGAGCAAAGGATATATACGAACAGCGGTTTTGTCCTGTTTAGCAAGTCTAGGTATAGGCATAAAGTTAATAGCAGCTTCTATCATAGCTTTAATAATGAAATTTGGTATTGAGGTTTATTGTAATAGGTATAAACCAGTCGGGCTTATGGAAATCAGAGAAAAATAGGCTTGGTCAATATTTCTAAATTAAGAGCCTACCGAATGGGTAAGCTCCTATTAATGTAATAACCTTTTAAAAGATAAGTCAACTTTTAACCAACAATTGCAGACCCTGTAGATGGCTGATGATCTAAAACAAAGTCTTTACCATCCCAAATGGCCTCAGATCCCTGTACCCTGTATGTGTCACCCTGATTCCAACGAACACCGATTACGTCTTCTATAAGGTCAATTAGGTAAACCCTCTCACCGATTTGAACATCGTTTGGAATCAGATATGCAGCGAATGGGTTTTCAAAGTGGTAAGGATAATAACTAGTAAAATCTAACACTATTTCCTTTGTTGTGGCGCTATAGCCAAGTGCGCGAAAATCATTCGCAACTTCATACTGCCCGGTTTCTGTGTCTCTCAATATCGCAAACTTAGCTTTAATCTCAGGTAAAGGCATGACAGGTTTGATCAATGGTTGATAACCGTTCTGCACCGCCTCGTTAATGGCTTCAATGCCTCTTGCTGTTGTAATGATTCGTAAGTTGTTATTCATTACTGTAAGTCATAGTTAGGTTAGTTTGGTTTAGATCAATCTTAAAGCAAGCGTAAGGATCGGTTTTGATGAGCATTGTGATCTCATCGTCTTTGTACATTGATGTATCATATACCCTTTTAGAGCAATGGCTACAATCTTTATAAAGTGATGTTACTTGTTTCATATCATCCCAATACACTGATAACGGACAATGTAAGGTCTTCAGTAAGCTACCATCATCTGTAAATAGCTCGTTAGTTAGTGGGTTGAACTTCATAAAAAGCTTAGTATTATTTCAAGGATAAAGTGATTGTTATCTCACCCGTTCTGCTCGTGTATATTTGCGAACCGTTTTCTTTTTCGAGGTCTGGTCTTCTAAAGAAAATCTTATCGGCCTCAATCTTGCCATCATTAAAGAATTGAACGTTTACTACACCTTGGCCCTGAACTATCATCTTTATAACCGATTTAGGGTTATCAACTGCAGTCAGTGTGATCGTGTTGGTTTTTTCATCCATCACAGCAATAGATTTCACATGTTTATTGGTGTTAAGAAAAGTGTTTAAAATATGGACATATACAATTGGGTCATTTGAAGTATTCGATTGTTCTATTTTAGAAGGTGCTGTTGCAAAATCGCTTGTAGATGGAGCAACGCTATAGGAATTTATAGATTTATTAGGCGACGAACTATAAATGGGTTGCGTAGCTATGTCAATGTTCTTTGGTTGTCGCTCATTGTACCAATCCATAATGGAGCCGACTATCGTACCAACAAATGCAATAGCAAAGATGCCTAAGATTATTGCTGCAAGTATTGAATAATCTTTCTTCTTTTTACCTGATTGTGTTGTTGTATAGTTGGGTTGGGTATGTGCTTCAAGCTGAGGTCTTGGCTCTTTTGCGAATGATTGAGATTCCTTAGTATCTACAACATTTGCATTACCATCTAGCGTAGGTTTTATAGGCGTTCCACAATGGCAATTAATCATTGTCGAATGATCTACGTAAGCTCGGTACTGCTTTTGGCATAATGGACACTGAAATTGGATAGTAGGCATTACTTTAAGGCTGATAACGATTAGTCCTAAATCTGTTATGTTATTGATCAATGCTTTGGACTTCGAGCATCGCTAAATTAATAAATACTTAGTTATTGCTAAGTAAACTGAGCGTATTGTTTTTATTCTTTCGTAGTTGATGGCAGCTAACTTCAAAACGGAAATAGAAGCTTACGTGATTAACAAGGTTAAAGAGAAAAGAGAGGCACAAAACCTCTCTCAATCCGAGTTAGCTGGCTTATTAGATGTATCAAACGGGTTTATCGGCCAAGCAGAAAGTCCACGATCACCTACCAAGTATAATCTAAACCATCTTAACAAACTCGCGCTAATATTTAAGTGCTCGGTTAAAGATTTTATTCCTCAAGAACCGTTCAAGACTTAAGCAACTGATAATAGCTGTTTCCTTTTGTTAGCTGTTACTTTATAAGGTAATTGCTTAAAGGTATGATGGTTATTACGCTCTTCGACATATTCATAAGCATCAGAGCATGAGTTAAGCAACCAATCTGTTCTGACAGCATCTTCAACTTCGACCCCGGTAACCGCCTTAGATGTGTAGTGATAAAGTAGTCTTATGAATTTCGAAGTTATTTCATTTAATCTGTTCTTGCCTTGCACTTGCTCAACGCCAAAGTGAATGAACAATGTATTGTCACTTGAGCATTCGAGTCTTAAGTAAAGCAATGGGTTTAGAAACTCGTGTAAGATGTAAGCTGACGTTGCTAGCTTGTCTTGCCTGATAAGAGTATAGCGGATTTCTTCCTGCTCGATGGTAGAAAGCATAGCTTTTGCTCTTTCAAGTGTTTTGTAATAGGCTTGTTTAACTGCCTCGTTGTAATGTGTTTTTGATTTTAAGTTTTTCATTGAGTCTAGTTTTAAATGAAAAATGCCTGGTGATCTTCACCAAGCATTTTGTTAATTCTTTAAATGGATTTACCTTTTAGGAAGTGAATTGAAATTGTTTTGGCTGCTTCCTTAGCACAGACTTGTAAAATGAGCTGTAATCCTCTCGTTTTATCATTTTGCATTGCCTATCGAGTGGATAAGCAGTAAGCGTTTCCAAGATGCTCTCTTTAGAAGGGCAATCACCAAAGGAATAGCTGATCTCATAATCATAAAGTAATGTGCAATCCAGCGACCAACTAAATGTTGGCGTAATAAAAGAGTGCATATTAAATATTCCATAGCTACTATCTTCTTTCCAATCGCGTTCAAAATAGACCTCGCCAGGCTTCAGGTAAGAGCTTTTAACAATTGCAATTATCTTGTGATATGCAGCTTCAACGCAACGATTCTGCATTGCCTGACCTTCGTTATTGGCTCTGAGAAGTGCAAGTACCCAGCGTTTCTTTCGCTTATTGGATAATGTTGGTATTCGGTCAATCAAGTCATATTTAATTTCTGCCATAGCTCGTTGATTAAGTTTGGTGATTGATTTTATGTGTTTACTCTAATGGCTCTAAAATGATTGGCAGCAGTCATAGACTGCTTGCTATCCGCTTCAGCGAAGGTTTCCGCAGAGCGGAAAACTGAGCGTTCAAAAGAGCCTATTAGGGCGCAACACAAAAATTAATTCGTTTTCTATCGAGATATGGTAAGGGGGTAATATCTAAGCGAGTAGTCGTCGCTTAAAGCAGATAGAATATTTTTTAGACAGATAAATTGGAAAATAAAAAAGCAATCATAAGCTGAAAGCCAGGAGGGTATGTTTTAGCCATGGGGTATGGTATTTCAAAGCGTGAAACCTTTTAAAAAGATAGGTTTAAATATTCTTAACTGCTTCTTTAAAAGGTCAATACACTAAAAAAGCTGCACTGGGCAGCTTTCTAATTCAGGTTTTTTCAAACACGTATAAAGTTAAATATTTCAATATTGTTGAATTGGATCGATAGATTGATTCAGCTTTTTGAAAACCTGTTAAAAAAGTAAAATTTAAGATTTCTTGAATTAAGCATCTATCAGTTTTGATCCAATTATCCAAACGTTCTCCTTGTTTATCGTACTACGCCTCGACTCAAAGAAATATCTAATTAAAGAGGCTGTCACTTTGTACTTAAATACATTATCAGCACCAATCTTCGTTAGCTTTTCGAGCAACTTGTCTTCTTGAATAGAACTGCTCTCAGTTATAGCTTTGTAAACGTCTTTAGCAATTCGCTTCCTCTCGGCTACCTTTTGAGCTTCATTAATTGACTTCTTTATCTTGGATTCTACATAATTAGTTTTCGCTAAGCCATCAAGACCAATAAGCCTAACTGCTTCTGCTATGAGTGGGTATTCCGTACTAAGTGTTTTCTTCAATTGTTTATCTGCTTCCAATAATATAAATAAACCCGGCCCTTTGGGTATTAATCTGTCTAAGAGTTTTGCAACGTTCTCAAGCCTGTTTTTTTTGGATTGGTTAGCGTGTAAATCAAACAAGCTTTTATCAGAGACATCAAATAGTTCTCGGTTTGATGTTATTGTAAAATGATCGCTAAGTTTGCTATAGCCATTTCCAAGTTTCTCTTCAGATAGATAATAGCCTTTAACTCTTTGTTCGTTTATAGCTGCATCAATCATAAATGTGTTCCGTTTACCATTAGAATAGAAGCCACTCATCGGTGATTCCTGCTCAATGAAGTCCAGCATAGTCTCACTACCCTTTCTATTGGACTTTTTAATCAATTCGAGTATGTCTTCATGCAAATCTAGCGAACCTTCAATGTAGCTTACAGCCTCACTTTCATTCATTACCTCTAATCGGTCATTGAAATTACTGATATGCGTTAATGATGCCACACCATTTCTGAACCGTCCAGGAATCTGTATGCACTCAGTAAAGGGATCTAATGTACTGTGGTGTGCAAATACCACATCGCTTATCATAATAACATTAGGTTTATAATCAAGTATAATATCAAATGCGGAGAAAAATCTGCTTGTAAAAAAATTGTATTCCTTCATGTCGCTAGTTGTGAAATCGCTGGACGCAGCTCTAAAATCTTTGATACGTAGCTTAACGACACTATCTGCTCCGCAAAAAACCGCACTTTGATTTTTTATATCGAGAGCTTTTATAATCGCATGTATTCCCTCAGTTGAGTTTAGGAAAATGCAAACAGGCTGGTCGTTAAGCGTTCTTAAATGCTTTTCTAATGCGGTAATAACATTGTTAGTATTGATAATATCTAGCGGCTTGCTAAAATCGTAATCTGGTTTAATGATATAGTGTGAAAACTTACTAAAACGCGAGTCGCGATATGGTAATGTCGTAGCAGAAACCAGTGCTTTGTTCTTGAATTTAAAAAATATATCGAGTGGTGCTGCTATTGAGCCTCTATATGAAATATCAGTGATGATTCTTTCGCATTCATCATACAGTAAAAAATAATCGTTGAGCATAGTTTCTTCGTTACCCCCAAAAGCCTTTAAAACTTTTTTAACAAACCCTTCGGGTGTCGTTATAATTTTCTTGTATTCGATATCATCATTAAGTAAGTAGATTTTAATATCGTCTATACCTACGCCTTTGTAAACGCCGAGCACTCGGGATTTAGGAAATTTCTTATTGTGATCGGCAACCTTGTCCTGAATGACAGGAACATTAGGTTCTATCATTATGCTGTGGTGTTTAGCGTACTGGATTTCAAAAGTTGTGATACCACAACCCGGAACGCTCTTGTGAATGATTGAGTTTGATGGTACACCTGCTGTTTTAAAGGGTTCTAAGTCTGCTATGTATCGGCCTCGTGAAAGGTGAAAAGTATTGGTGGTCATGATGGAATTGAATAAAGAGAGGGAGCGAGATCCGCTCCCTCATGGATGGATTAAATGGTTGGATTACTTGAGCTTTCGTTCTCAATACGTTTAGCTTCATCAATAAGCTCTTGTAGCGTAAAGCGAATTGTTACTTCTGCACGTTGGTACTTTATAAAAAAGTCCAGCATGGTTTCTGATAACATGATAACTTTAAACTCTTGTTTACCTCTTGGCAACGCAATGACACCCCACATATATGGTATGTTGTCTTTGTCTATGCGTTCTTCCAAAACTCCATCAAGCGGAAAACCGTTTCTTAGTAGTTCATAAAAGCCACCAACTTTCGCTTTACTCCTAGGTGTCAATGTCGACACGTAGTCTAAAAAAGTAGTTGGATTTACGCCTGTTTCAGCATAAAAGTTTGCTGCTGTAATTCTAGACTCAGCACCTTGTGCCTCCTCTTGTCTTATAAATTTATTTTCCATTTGTAACTGCCATTTGTTTGTTGGCATGTCACAAAGGAGAATAGGGGAATTTTTTATGCGTTTAGTCTTTGTAAAAAGATTTTTGAGTGAGATTGAAAATCCTGTAAGTGCTTATTAACGAGGTATAATAATTTCTAATTTTTTATCGAGAAGAAACTCGAAAATATTTTATCGACTTTAAAATTTCCCCAACTTTTGGGCATCTTTCATCATTAGCCTAATTGTTTCACTTGTGTAGCCTTGCCGATTGTAAAAATTGGATAGTTCGGCATAGTTATCGGGAATATTCAGTTTGCGTTTTAGGGGGAATATTTTGAGAATAGAATAATACTCAAAGAGGAATGCAGCGATCTTACGCTGTACTTTTATTATGCCGTTCGATTGTAGATAGCCGGTTATTATCATGCCGAACTTTACTAAAGCATCTGTTTCGCTAAAGCGGTTCTTTTTATATTGATTGTAAAGCTTTTTATAATCATCGTTTGTTAACGGAGCTTTCGAGATAAGATTGTAAAAAGGAGTGTTAGCTCTACGATGTTCATCAATCATGTACTCAAACGTATATCTAAATACCTCACTTTGCAGGTAGAGTGGAATATCGAACTGCTTAACAGGTTCGCCATTGAAGTTTTTGAGTTCATGATTAGCTTGGAGATTAAATCGCATATCACTGGGTACGTAAAGTTCTGTACAACCTATGTTAAAACGCATATAGGTTACAATATCACCGGGATTGTCATTTGGCCTACACTCTATAATCTCCTGTAGTGAATATTTATCAAACAATGTTTGTCTTGCAAAAAAATACTCTTGACAGTCCGTATCCAGTACTTGCTTATAAGCCTTGTTTTTTAAATAAGCTTGGATATGCTTTTCAGAGTTTCTCGAAATGTCGAGTATTAGGCGAGTGTATTCAATAAGTCTATTATACCGATTCTTACTTATTGATTGTTCCTCTGTATCACTGCGATAAAATCTTACTAGATACAATAGTTCATCTTTGTGAATGAGGTTGACTTTATGTTTAGCAAAAAGGAGAAATAATGCCTCGTTAAATGAGGTGAGTTGTTCAACGTTTGTAAACTGCTGTCCATACAAACCACCAAATTTATGTTGTTGTATTTCCGCTTGATTTTTCCACATGCTTAAATAAAATTCATCATTTATTGTGGTGCCAGGCATTGGAGCAAGTAGCGGATGAATATATGTGCGCATTAAGAACTGCTTAGTAACAGTGATTTCTTGAGCAATGTATTCGGTTTCTGACATCGTAAAATATCGCTTTAAAAGGTCGCCAAGGTAATAAAAGCAGGGTAGATAAAGTAACTACCCTGCTAAAGCCTCACTTCATTTTTTTACTAAGCGCACTCATGTGTTTTAAAACCGAACCTTTAACCACCTTAGCATAATGATTTTCTGTAGTGGCGGTCTTGCTATGGCCTAGCAAGAATGATACTATTTCGATAGGAATATCATTACCTAACAGAACAGTCGATGCAAAAGTCTTTCTCGCAATATGATGCGTGAGGTGCTTGTTAATCCCAACGACGTCTGCTACTTCTTTTATATAAGAGTTCATTTTCTGATTTGATATAGTTGGCAGCAAGGTTCCTGTAATATTAGGATAGCCATATTTCTTAAGAACTGCTAACGCTTTGGGAAGCAATAGTACTGCTATTGGGCGTTGCGTTTTCTGTCGTATCATTTCAATCCAAAGATTACCATTGTCGTCAGCGATTATATGCTTGTCTTCCAACAGCGCAGCCTCGTTGAATGCTAATCCAGTGTAACAAGAAAATATAAAGCAATCCCTAATCGCTACAAGCCTATCTTGGGCGAAACGAAACTTTTCAAGTTGTGCAAGCTCTTTTGCAGTTAGAAACACAACTTCTTTTGTGTATTTCTTCTTCTGGTACAGCAGAAACGGATCTGATGCAATCCAACCATTGCCAACGGCTATCTTCATAACTTTTTTAACGCGCTCTATAACTTTGTTAATAGTGTTTTGATTTAAGTCTTTGGTGACTTTCAAATAGTGGTCTAAATCAGTTAAGAAGTTAAGCTTGATATTGGCAAGAGCGTAATCAGGCAGATTGTATTGATGTTTAATAAAAGCTTCCACATGATTTTGGATGACCACAAACTTATCATAAGTAGCCTGTACGTAATCTTTTCCAACCAGCTCTTTCATTCTTTTATTGTGATAATCAAAAGCCTGTAGAATAGTCTTGTACTCACGGTCGTTACCGGTAAAGCGATTGTAAACATCGTCCAATGAAAACTCAGGCTTTTCTTTTAAAAGGTCGCTGAAGCATTTGTTCAGCTTGAGCCTCACTACATCAAGATTTGAGTTAATGATTAAAGCTTCTTGTGATGTGCCTTTAACTTTTTGAGCTTGGCCATTCCAGGTACTATCCTTAATGTAGATACCTGTAGAGAACTGTTTGCGTTTAGCATTTTGAGTAAGTCTACAGAAAATTGGGGTGGTGCCTTTACTGTTAGTTTTTGATTTGTAAAGGAAAAATAGGACAAACATGTTGTTTGACATGATGATCTGATTAAAAATTAACAATCAGAAAACCAGTATTACAAATTGATATACAGTAGTTTACAAAGGATTTGTTGTGTACCTCGTAGAAATCGCCTGTGTACCTCGCTGTGTACCTTGAAACGGCACTTTCCCCAAACAAAAAAAGCCTCTCAGATTTCTCTAAGAGGCTTTTTAATTTTTCGGTAGCGGGAGCAGGACTCGAACCTACGACCTTCGGGTTATGAGCCCGACGAGCTACCAACTGCTCCATCCCGCACTGTTTTGTTGGTATTATACATAACGGGCATAACTCCGAAATGTTTGTTCCAATTGTCAAAAAAGCAATTTGCTCTCCGTTTTAATTGGACTGCAAAGATATAATTCGTTTCTTTGCAGTCCAAATAATATTTAAAAATAATTTTTATGTCGCATAAAGCAGGTTTCGTAAGCATAATTGGTAAGCCTAACGCAGGCAAGTCAACTCTTATGAATGCCCTGGTTGGCGAAAAAATGTCCATCATCACTCCGAAAGCGCAGACAACGCGTCACCGTATTTTGGGTATTGTTAACACCGATGACTACCAGGTAGTTTTTTCGGATACGCCCGGTATCATCAAACCGCACTACGCCTTGCACGAAAGCATGATGCACCAGGTGGAGGGTTCTATTGTGGATGCCGACCTGATATTGCTGGTTACAGATATCAATGAAGAATACGATGAACAGGATGTTTTAAAAAAGCTTGAAAAATCTGATGCACCGCTGGCTGTGTTGATCAATAAGATAGACCTGAGTAACGAAGAAGAAGTTCGTACAAAGGCTGCTTACTGGCAGGAGAAGCTGAACCCTAAAGCGGTTTTCGCGATTTCTGCCCTGCATGATCATAACATCAAAGGCATATTCGATTTTGTACTGGAAAACCTGCCCGAGCATCCGCCGTATTATGAAAAAGATGCTCTTACCGACCGTAACGACCGTTTCTTTGCTTCAGAGATGATACGTGCGCAAGTGTTTAAACAATACAAAAAGGAGATCCCATACAGCACCGAGGTTATTGTAACTGCTTTTAAAGAAGACCCTAAGATCTATCGCATCAGCGCAGAGATCATTGTGGAGCGCGATTCGCAAAAGAACATCATCATAGGCAACAAAGGTGAGATGCTGAAAATTGTAGGCACCTATGCCCGCCGCGAAATGGAAGAGTTTTTTCAACGCAAAATATTCATGGAGATGTTTGTAAAGGTGATACCTGATTGGCGCAGTAAAAAGAATTACCTGAAGAAATTTGGGTACGAATAATCAATAGAGAATCAGGATATAAGACATCAAGATTCAAGACAGAACTTTTAAATTTGTAATACACCGGGTCATGGGGCCGGAGAAAGGCTTTACAGTCGTGTCTCCTGACATCCTGACTCTTGACTCTCAAATAGCATGAGTAACATAGTAGCTATAGTAGGCCGCCCAAACGTTGGCAAAAGCACATTATATAACCGTTTAACCGAAAGCCGTAAAGCTATTGTTGATGACTTTAGCGGCGTTACGCGCGATAGGCATTACGGCAGTTCTGAGTGGACCAACCACCAGTTTACCGTAGTAGATACCGGCGGCTACGTGGCCAACTCAGCAGATGTTTTTGAAGCCGCCATCCGTGAGCAGGTGATCATTGCCATTGAGGAAGCTACCGCAATACTGTTTGTGGTTGATGTTACTACCGGAATAACCGACCTTGACGATGAAATTGCCACCCTGCTGCGTAAAGGCAACAAGCCTGTGTTTGTGGTAGTGAATAAAGTTGACAATACTTCGCAAGTGGCTGATGCCAGCGATTTTTATAGCCTTGGCCTGGGCGAGATATATACCATATCGTCCATGACCGGTTCAGGCACAGGCGAGTTACTTGACGATGTGGTTAAACATTTCGAGGATGTTCCGCTGGAAGAGAATACCCGCCCCAAATATGCCATTGTAGGCAGGCCTAACGTGGGCAAATCTTCAATAATCAATGCGTTGATAGGTAAAGACCGCAACATAGTAACGCCTATTGCCGGCACTACACGCGATTCAATACATATCCACTACAACCAGTACGGGCATGATTTTATGCTGATAGATACTGCCGGGATGCGTAAGAAAACCAAGGTAAAAGAGAATATAGAGTTTTACTCGGTAATGCGTACCATTAAGGCACTGGAAGAAGCAGACGTGATCATCCTGATGATTGATGCTGTTGAAGGTATCGAGTCGCAGGACATCAACATCTTTCACCTGGCCGAAAAGAACAAAAAAGGTGTTGTGATCGTAGTGAATAAGTGGGACCTGATTGAGAAGAACAGCAAAACCATTAAGGTATTCGAAGATCAGATCCGCCAAAAGATAGCACCGTTCACCGATGTGCCTATCGTATTTACATCAGTATTAGAGAAGCAACGTGTTTTAAAGGTGATTGATGTTGCTAACAAGGTTTACGAGAACCGTGCACGCAAGATACCAACTTCGAAACTGAACGAGGTGATGCTGCCGATCATTGAGAAATATCCGCCGCCGTCATTAAAAGGTAAATACGTGAAGATTAAATACATCACACAGATCGCCGGTTCAACCCCAATGTTTGCGTTTTTCTGTAATTTGCCGCAATACATCAAAGACCCGTACTATCGTTTTATAGAAAATCAGCTCCGCGAGAATTTCGAGTTTAACGGAGCACCTATACAGGTCTGGTTCAGGCAGAAGTAAAAAAATTAGGAAAAGCATCAGTCAACAGGCTGATGCTTTTTTGCTTTACCGGCCTTTGATATTATCTTTATCAAAAAAACGTTTACCCAGTATGAAAAAGATAATCCTGAGTTTATTTCTGATGCTTTCGGTTTACATATCAAAAGCCCAAAATGCATCGGTTGATAAAATAGCCTCGGCATACATTGGTGTTAAAAACGCGCTGGTTGGCAGCAACGCTACCCTGGCAAAAACCCGATCAAAAGAATTGCTTGATGCTTTTTCGTCTATCAAAGACCTTACACCCGCGCAGCAAAAAACAGTTAATATTTACCTGGATAAATTAAAATTCGATAGTCGCCATATCAGCGAGACTACCAAAATAGACCACCAACGCGAGCATTTTCAAAGCCTGTCTAATAACATGTACAGCATGCTATCAGCTTTAAAGCTGAACGGTACAACATTATACCAACAATACTGCCCTATGAAAAAGGCTGCATGGCTAAGTGAAAGCAAAGACATCCGTAACCCATACTATGGCAATGACATGCTGGAATGCGGAACGGTTAAAGCAACTTTAGCGGCTGCAAAGTAGGCCATGAATCAAAACCTGCAAAAGCTTTTCGCTATCACCCAAAAACCTGAACGTTTGTGTATCGGCCTCATGTCGGGCACATCGTTAGATGGTTTGGATATCGCCTTGTGCAGTTTTACCGGCAGCGGCATGAAGACGAGCTTTAAGCTCATCAATTTTACAACTATTCCTTACCAGGATAAATTTAAAGATGAAGTAAAACAGGTATTTGCCAAACGCCAGGCAGATCTGCAGCAGGTTACTTTATTAAATGCTTATATAGGCACCTACCATGCGGAATTGATTTTACAAGCCCTGGCTGATTGGAATATCCAACCATCGCAGATTGATTTTATCGCCAGTCACGGGCAAACTATTTACCATGCACCAAAGCACCAGCACGGACAGGCGGGCTACAACAACGCCACCCTGCAAATTGGCGATGGCGACCATATTGCCGTAAAAACAGGCATTTTAACGATCAGCGATTTCCGCCAGAAACACATTGCCGCAGGCGGCGAAGGCGCGCCACTGGCTTTATATGGCGATGTGATCTTAGGCAGCAAACCCGGAGAACATCGTATTTTACTTAATATCGGGGGCATAGCTAACCTTACTTATTTGCCGGGCGACGGTAACCTATCGAAAGTGATGTCGACCGATATTGGTCCGGGCAATACACTTATTGATGCCGCCTGTCGCAAGTATTTCGATAAGCCTTATGATGCTAACGCAGAGATAGCCTACTCGGGCACTGTGAATGATGCCTTGCTTGAGGCATTGCTGCATCACCCTTTCTTTAATGAACAGCTACCCAAAACTACCGGCCCGGAGTTATTTAATCTGGAATATGTAGCCAACGCACAGCAGGCAACCCGCGATCTTAACATTGCCAAAGCTGACCTTGTCGCCACACTTAGTGCCTTTACAGCCACTACTATAGTAAGATTTATCGCCGGCAATTTCCCGGTGGATGGCCTAAAGATCTTCGCCAGCGGTGGCGGCGCGCGCAATCCCTTTATAATGGAGATGATCAAAAGGGCATTACCAAAAGTTTCAATTGGTAATACATCCGATATTGGTATTGATCCGGACGCTAAAGAGGCTATTCTGTTCGCCGCCCTGGGCAACGAAGCGCTTTGCGGCGAGCCGATGCAGATTGGCAATAATCCTGCTGTGTTGATGGGGAAGTTTAGTTTTGCGAAGTAAGGTTTTGTTTTCCTATCAATTCTTCAGCTCTTAATCGAGAAATTTTATTTTTGGCAACTGCCGAGTTAATGAAATCAGCTAAAAGTAAATAGGAGTTCTTTGACTGCATCCTAAAGAATGTTTTTTTAGAATTACCGTTTTTATAATCCAACAAAATATAGTTGTTAACGCCTTGTGAAATGCGACATTCTAATGAATGATAATAGATCGCTTTTTGCCCGCTAAAATCGTTTAGCGCTAAATCAACTGAAATAATGGAATCTAAATCAATTTCTTCGTCATTGATCATTAAATGCTTTCCCTGTAAGTAAACTCTACCATTAAAATATCCATTCAAAGGCTGGATGCACATGTGTGAGCGAAAAAGTAAAATTATGAAAGTGCAAGCGAAGGCAAAAAAGCAAATACTGTCAATGTCTTTCACATAATGGGTCAGCGATACATGTAGCAAAAAACACAATGCAAAACATATTACTAAAATAGCATTCGCAGATAATCTATATTTAGGTTTATCAGGTATAAATATGTCAAATGAAACATTATCCATTTAATAAAGGAGAAGCAAATTTTACTACACCAAAGAACGTTATTTACTATATTCGAAGCAAAAACAAACGCTCATGAACGCATATAAATTCTTTCTCGAATTTCACTCGGGTTTCAGGTACATTGTAATGGTGTTGATATTACTGGCAATACTCGTCGCTTTCGCCGGTCTTTTAGGCAAAAAGCCTTATACCAATGGTAACCGCAAGCTTAACTTGTTTGCCATGATCTCGGCACACACGCAATTGCTGATAGGCCTGGTTCTGTATTTTTTAAGCCCGTTTGTAAAGTTTGAGGGTGGTGTAATGAGAGACCCTAACGCGCGTTACTGGACAGTTGAGCACCTTGCTATGATGATCTTTGCGATAGTATTGATCACCATAGGTCATTCTAAATCAAAGAAAGCCAGCCTCCCGAGCGAGAAACACCGCGTAATTGCTTTGTTTTATTTACTGGCATTGGTTACCGTTGTGGTAGCTATTATACAGAGCCACCGACCTTTTTTCGGAATGTCCCACTAAAAAAGTCGACAAAAAATTTGTTAATTCAAATTTCTTTATATTTTTGCTACCGCGATGAACAAAACTATCAACCATAACAATTGGTGGCACCTTACAAAAGTAAGACAGCCGGATAGTTTCGTGAATTTGCAGCACTAATCAAATGTAAACCTATTTTGAAACCCGGCGAACGCTCAATTCGCCGGGTTTTTTTGTTTAATACGCTTTGAGACAACAAAATGAAAAAATATAAAATAACAACTACCTATAAAAAGCTACTGGCAGACACTACCACGCCGGTGAGTATTTATTTGCGCTTAAGGGATGTGTTTCCTAATTCTTTGCTGTTGGAGAGCTCTGATTATCATAGTCGCGAAAACAGCTTAAGCTTTGTTTGCTGCCAGCCTTTTAGTGGCATAGTACTTAATGATGGCGAGCTTAAAAGAAAGTTCCCCGACGGCAGCGAAGAAGTAAGCAAAGCCGGAGAATTTGAATTGGTTGATGAGATAAATAGCTATATCAACCGCTTTGAGGTTGAGGCAAATAATTCAAAGATTTTGAGTAATGGCCTGTTCGGCTACTTTACCCATGAGGCAGTTGAGCATTTTGAAACGCTAAAGCTTAAAGAGCATAGCGATACCGACCGCAAGATACCGGTAATGCAGTATCACATTTACAGTTACATCATAGCCATAGATCATTTTAAGAACGAGCTTTATATTTTTCATAACCAGGTAGAGGGTCGGGAGCAAACCAACGGCTTAGACCGCCTGGCCGATCTGATCAAGAACAAAAACTTCCCTGAATATGCTTTTAGCAGTGCGGCTGAAGAACAATCGAACCTTACCGGCGATGAGTTTATTGCTATTGTGGAGAAAATGAAACAGCACATTTACCGTGGAGATGTTTTCCAGATAGTGCCTTCAAGAGCATTCTCCAAGCAGTTTCAAGGGGATGAGTTTAATGTTTACCGGGCACTTAGGTCTATCAATCCATCGCCATACCTTTTCTATTTTGACTTTGGCGATTTCAGGATCTTTGGTTCATCACCAGAGGCGCAGATCACCATCAAAAACAATGTGGCCAGTATTTTCCCGATAGCCGGCACCTTTAAACGCAGCGGCGATGACGAGAAGGATGCCGAGATAGCCCGCGCGCTGGAAAACGACCCTAAAGAATCTGCAGAGCACGTAATGCTGGTTGACCTCGCCCGCAATGACCTGAGCCGCCATTGTGAGGATGTAAGTGTAAAAGCATTTAAAGAAGTGCAGTATTACTCGCATTTGATCCACCTGGTGTCGCACGTAAGCGGTAAACTTAAACCAGGTGTATCATCATTTAAAATTGTGGCAGATACTTTCCCGGCGGGTACGCTAAGTGGTGCTCCGAAATACCGCGCTATGGAGATCATTGACGAGAACGAGAAAACCAAACGTAGTTTCTACAGCGGCGCCATAGGTTTTATGGGTTTCAACGGCGATTTCAATCACGCCATCATGATCCGCTCATTCCTGAGCAAAAATAACACACTGCATTACCAGGCTGGTGCGGGTATTGTAGCCGGCTCGGTACCCGAAAGTGAATTAAAAGAAGTAGATAACAAAATTGCAGCATTGCGCAGGGCGATAGACCTGGCGCAGGAATTGTAAGCCGCTTCGCGGGTTGATTAGTGATCAGAGAGCAGAGATTAGTACAAACGAATTTAATTCCCCTATTGAGAGGGGTTAGGGGTGTGTAAAAAATGAAAAATATTTTAATCATAGACAATTACGATTCTTTCACCTATAACCTGGTGCACCTGGTGAACGAACTTGGTCTGCAGTGCGAGGTTTGGAGGAACGACCAGTTTAAGCTGGAAGATGTGGACCAATTTAGCCATATCATCCTGTCGCCGGGGCCGGGCATACCGTCAGAGGCGGGTTTATTGTTGCAGGTGATAGAAAGATACGCGCCAACGAAAAGCATGTTTGGCGTATGTTTAGGCCAGCAGGCTATTGCAGAAGTGTTCGGCGGCAAGCTTTATAATCTGCCGCAGCCCATGCATGGCATCGCAACACCTATTAAAGTGACCGATGACTCGGAACCGCTGTTTAAATCGTTACCGGAGAGTTTTAAGGTTGGGCGTTACCATTCGTGGGTGGTTGAAAAAGAATTGCCTGAGGTCTTGGAAATTACCGCTATTGATGAGCATGATGGGTCGGTAATGGCGTTACGCCACAAAAAATATAATGTGCGTGGTGTACAGTTTCACCCGGAATCTGTGTTAACAGAATATGGGAAAGAAATGATGCAGAACTGGTTGAACGCATAACTGAGATTATTAAAAGCATTTTTGTCATTCTGAACGATAGTGAAGAATCTACCGACGAACAGATAATTCGCCACGCTCAGTATGACAAGCAATCAAAAGAACAAATGACCATACTCGATAAAATTGTAGCGCAAAAAAAGAAAGAAGTAGCTGCAGCAAAGCAACTGGTAAGCATTACTGATCTGGAAGCTTCTGCATATTTTGACAGGACGCCGCACTCTTTCAAAGATTTCCTGCTGGCACCGGACAGGACCGGCATTATTGCCGAGTTTAAGCGCCGGTCACCATCAAAGGGAATCATCAACGACAAGGTGTTAGTTGAAGATGTAACGCAGGCTTATGCTGCGGCTGGGGCATCAGCTTTATCTGTACTTACCGACGAGCAATTTTTTGGCGGTGCACAAACAGATGTAACAACGGCCCGCAAAGTAAACAATATCCCCATCCTGCGTAAGGATTTCATGATAGATGAGTACCAGGTATTGGAGGCAAAAGCCATTGGTGCCGATGTAATCCTGCTGATAGCCGCTATTCTTACTCCAGCTGAGATCAAACATTTGGCGGCCGCCGCTAAAAGCCATGGCTTAAGCGTACTGTTGGAAGTTCATAATCTGGAAGAACTGGAGCGCAGTATCGACCCCAACCTTGATGCCATCGGTGTAAACAACCGTAACCTGGCCGATTTTACGGTATCGGTAGAAAACTCATTTGAACTGGCGGAGCATATCCCTGGTGAATTTATCAAAATCTCAGAAAGCGCCATTAGCAATACCAAGGTTATTAAAGAACTAAAAGAGGTTGGTTTTCGTGGATTTTTAATCGGCGAGAACTTTATGCGCCAGGTTGATCCGGGTGCTGCTATACGCGAATTTGTAAAGGGCTTGTAATTCAGGCCTTTTACTTTTATATTTGCATTGTATTTTTATCTGCATGTAATACCTCATCAACATACAACAATCTGTTGTTTCAGCCGATAGGCAACCATCACCAAATTGAGTGATCATTTTATATTATCTACATCGCCGAAAGGCATTATTAATTATTTATACCAATTGCTATGTAAAACATAACCACATTCATGTGTTTATTAATGAGGTAGCATAATGCTTACCTTTGTGGTTTAATTGTTAAGGCGAAAAGCCTCTCCCCAACCCCTCTCTGAGGGAGAGTGGCTTTAAAAAACTTGTTCTTAAAGTTTTCCCTATCGGGGGAGATTTAGAGGGGGTGTAAGGCTTTAACACAATCATTTTTTGAATGAGACAAAAATTTTATGATACTGCTGTGAAGCAGGAAAGGGCTGTGTTAGTAGGTGTGATAACACCCAACGAGACCGAGGCCCAAGAGAAAGAATATTTAGAAGAATTAGAGTTTTTGGTGATGACTGCCGGTGGTAAAACCGAAAAGGCTTTCACCCAAAAACTACAGCGCCCGGAGCGTGCAACTTTTGTGGGTACCGGAAAGCTGGAAGAGATACGCGACTATGTAAAGTCGGAAGAGATAGATATGGTTGTTTTTGACGACGAACTGTCGCCATCACAACTGCGTAACATTGAGAACGAGCTACAGGTAAAGATACTGGACAGAAGCAATCTCATATTGGATATTTTTGCCGGCAGGGCCCAAACGGCACAGGCTAAAACCCAAGTAGAACTGGCCCAATTGCAGTACCTGCTGCCACGCCTTACCCGCCTCTGGACCCACTTAGAGCGCCAGAAGGGTGGTATTGGTATGCGTGGTCCGGGCGAGTCGCAGATCGAGACGGACAGGCGTTTGATCCTGAACAAAATATCGTTGCTTAAAGAACGGTTAAAGCTGATCGACAGGCAAAACGAGACGCAGCGCAAAAATCGCCAGCAATTGATACGTGTGGCTTTGGTGGGTTATACCAACGTTGGTAAATCAACCATCATGAACATGCTGTCGAAATCTGAGGTATTTGCCGAGAACAAGTTGTTTGCAACGCTGGATACTACGGTTAGGAAAGTGGTGATCGAGAATGTGCCCTTCCTGCTGTCAGACACGGTTGGGTTTATCCGCAAGTTACCTCACCATTTGGTAGAGTGCTTTAAATCTACGCTGGATGAAGTTCGCGAAGCTGATATCCTGATCCACGTGGTAGATGTTTCACATCCAAACTTTGAAGATCAGATCCATACGGTAAACGAAACGCTAAAGGATCTTGGCGCTATCGATAAAACCATGATAACGGTTTTCAACAAGATAGATACTTTTAAACCCGAAGACCATAACATCAACACGGAACAGGAGCCGATAACGCTTGACGATTTCCGTCACAGCTGGATGGCCAAGAACAACAGCCCGGCTATCTTCATCTCTGCCACGCAGAAGGAGAATGTTGAGGAGTTCCGCAACCTGCTTTACAAATACGTAAAAGACGTGCATACGGCAAGGTATCCTTATGATAATTTGCTGTATTAAGATAAGCCTTCCAGCCACCTGAATGGGGAGCAGGAGTTTAAAAGTCCGATACAAAAAAGCCGATTGATAAAGTTTCAATCGGCTTTTCTGTTTTTTGAAAAAATATTATTCTGCTACTCCTTTAGGGGGCTGGGGGGCGCTGTTCTCCTCCCACACTACACACAAATGCAAAATCGTCTCTACAGCCTTTTGCATATCCTGTACAGATACCCATTCCTGCTTGCCATGAAAAGCATGCTCACCTGCAAAAATATTGGGGCTTGGCAAACCCATAAAAGACAATCTTGATCCGTCAGTACCACCACGGATACTGCAAAGCTTAGCTTCTAAGCCGGCACGGCGAATAGCTTCCATACCGTACTCAACAATTTGCGGGTTTTGCGCCAACACACGCTTCATATTGCGGTACTGCTCATAAGTTTCCAATGTGTAGGTGGAGTTTGGAAAACGCTTCAGTACCTCGTCAGCCACCTTACGTACCACATCAGCGTGCTTAGACAGGTTGGCATCCTCAAAATCGCGAATGATAAAGTCGATGGTTGCTGTTTCTACATGGCCACCAAAATCAACCGGATGAATGAAGCCTTGCATCTCTTCGGTATGCTCCGGCGAAAGATCATCAGGCAACGCTGCTATGATCTGCCCCGCAATCTTAATGGCGCTCTCCATTTTGCCTTTGGCAAAGCCGGGATGGCTGCTTACACCGTTGATGGTCAAACGTGCGCCGTCAGCGCTAAACGTCTCGTTCTCCATGTTGCCTGCGCTTTCTCCGTCCATAGTGTAGCAGGCAAAAGCACCAATCTTGGCTATGTCGGCCTTATCAACCCCGCGGCCTATCTCTTCATCAGGTGTAAACAAAATTTTTATCGTGCCGTGTTTTATCTCTGGGTGATTAACCAGCTGGTAGCAGGCATCCATTATTTCGGCTACACCAGCCTTATTATCTGCGCCTAAAAGTGTAGTGCCCGAGGCTGTAATGATATCGTTCCCGATCTGGTTTTTCAAATCAGGGTGGTCGCTCATTTTAAGCACCTGGGTTTTATCGTCTGGCAAAATAATATCTTCTCCCTGGTAATTGCTATGTACGATAGGTTTAACACCTGTACCGCTGCAATCAGGTGCGGTATCCATGTGGGAGCAGAAGCATATCACGGGCACACCGGCTTTATCTGTATTTGCGGGGATGGTTGCATAAACATAGCCATATTCATCAAGATGGGCATCGTTTACACCCATATCAAGTAGTTCTTTAACCAGTACACGGCCAAGGTCCTTCTGCTTTTCGGTTGATGGCGTAGAGTTCGAATTAGGGTCTGATTGCGTGTCGATCTTAACATAATCCAGAAACCTTTCTGTAACTGTAAAACCAAGCGATGCGTTTAAATCCATATAAAACCTATATTAGTAAAATTATTTTTTGTTTGGCCTTAAGCCAGCTTTGCCGGCCGGGCAACCCCTATAATCAAACATACAAATTCATTGAAAAAGTATCTTTTAATTCTTCTATCACTGTTTTTTTTGTCGGAGGCAAAAGCTCAAAGCAGTTTAAATTACGCAGCGTTTGGTATCGGTGTAAGTGTAAGCCGCAACAGGCCATACGCGGATACCAAAAGGGTTGATGATAATATGTCATACGCCGTAATAGGAAACTATTTTTTTACACCGTATGTGCCAATTGGCCTTGAGTTTCAGTTTGGTACCTTATCAGGCGGCGGACGAACCCGCGAGCTTGATGCATATGGCCGTACTTACAAAAACAATTATAAAGCCCTTTTGCTGCACATGGATGTGCAACTTGGTGAGGTGATCAACTATCAGGGTAACACGTTCTTAAATATCGTAAAAAACTTTTATGCAGGTGCCGGCCTGGGAGGGATTTACAATAACATGGCTGATATACAGCGCGAGAATTTGTTTATAGAAAATGGTGCAATTGGCGAGAAACATGGTTTTGAGGGCAAGGATAGTGGACTAAATTTTATGGTGCCGTTACGTTTTGGTTATGAGTTTAAGATATACAATGGGTACGACCAGCCTAACATACGTTTAGATATTGGTTACCAGCATAATCTTACTTTTGGTGAGGGATTAGATGGTTATAACGACCCTTCAACAAAGTTCAAAAATAACGCGCTGGATCAATACCGTCAGATCACTGTTGGCATAAAGGTTAACTTCGCCGGCGAAAGAAGCTACGATAAGGAGATCAAAGGCTACTGATATGAACATTGAGGATATCCGCGATTACTGCCTGGCCAAACACGGTGTTACAGAAGGCTTCCCGTTTGGCGAGGAAACGCTGGTTTTCAAAGTTGGTGAAAAAGTATTTTTACTTACCGGCCTTGGTAATAACAGCTTTAATGTAAAATGCGACCCGGAGCGCGCCATTGAGCTACGTGAACAATTTAATGAAGTGCAGCCCGGCTATCACATGAATAAAAAACACTGGAACACCGTTTGCACTGATGGTTCCCTTACAGCCAAGCAATTAAAAGAAATGATAGACCATTCTTACGATCTGGTATTAAACGGTTTACCGAAGAAACTGCGCGAGGAGATTGCAGGCAAATAATAACCTATGAAGAAATTAATCCTGCTGATCTTTCCGTTATTATTTACCGCGATAGCTGATGCACAACTTACACCTTTTGAACAAAGTAACGACAAAAATTACACAGCAACATATCAGCAGGTAATTACCTACTACCAAGCTTTGGCCAAACAGCAGCCGCAAATGCGCTTGTTTAATTATGGCAGTACAGACATTGGCAAGCCGCTTACGCTGGTTGTGCTTTCAAAAGACAAGGTTTTTGATCCTGCTCAGATAAAAAAACAAAATAAGCGGGTGTTACTCATCAATAACGGCATCCATCCCGGCGAGCCGGAGGGTATTGATGCAAGCATGATGCTGGTGCGCGACCTGCTAAAGAAAAACCAGCTTCCAAAGGATGTAGTGTTGTGCTTTATTGCATTGTATAATATCGATGGCAGCATGAACCGCGGGGTGTCTCGTGTTAACCAGAATGGCCCACGTGCTTATGGGTTTAGAGGGAACTACCGTAACCTTGATCTTAACCGTGATTTTATAAAGGCCGATAGCCGTAATGCGTTGGCATTTGCACAGATACTTAACACCTGGCAGCCCGAAGTTTTCCTGGATAACCACACCAGCGATGGTGCAGACTATCAGTACGTGATGACGCTCATCGAAACGCAAAAAGATAAACAAAACCTAACACTTGCGGCTTACACAGATAAGACACTAACGCCCGACCTATACAAGGGTATGAAAAAAAGCGGTTTTGAGATGATACCTTATGGTGCCGGCGAGCAGGGCCTTCCTGATAGTGGCATTGTAAGCTTTATGGAAACGCCCCGCTTTTCAACAGGCTATGCTGCGCAGCACAATATCATCAGCTACATGACCGAAACGCACATGCTTAAGCCCTTTGATAAGCGCGTGTGGGCAACTTATGCCTTTATGCAAAACCTTATTGGTATTTGTCAGCGCGATGCTAAACTGCTTGGCGAAATGAAGAAAAAAGTAGATGCCGAAGTTGCACAGCAAAAAACTTTCGGACTGAACTGGCAGGTTGATGAAAGCAAGGTAGATACTATCACTTTTAAGGGCTACGCTGCAGAATATAAAACAAGTGATGTAAGTGGCTTAAAACGCCTTTATTATGACCGCAACAAGCCTTACACTAAAACAGTAAAGTTTTACAACACTTATAAAATTACAGCCACTGTCGATAAGCCCGTTGCCTATATTATACCACAGGCCTGGGCTAAGGTTATTGATCTGTTTAAATTAAATAAAGTAGCCATGAGCAGACTGGCACATGATACCACGCTTGATTTGCAGATGTATTATATTGCCGATTATAAGACCGGCAACCGGCCCTACGAAGGACATTACCTGCACAGCAATGTAAAGCTAAACCCTGTTGATGCTAAAGTAAGGTTTTATGAAGGCGACTATGTGGTTTATGTAAACCAGCCCATTAACCGTTATATTGTAGAAACGCTGGAACCGCAGGGTGTGGACTCTTTTTTTGCATGGAATTTTTTTGATAGCATGCTGGGGCAAAAAGAATATTTTTCTGACTACGTTTTTGAGGATGTAGCCGCCAAAATGCTGAAGGAAGACCCTGCTTTGAGAAAGAAACTTGACGACGCCAAAGCTGCCGACCCTAAACTGGCTGGTAGTGCAGCCGCCCAGCTTAATTGGGTTTACCGAAATTCGCCTTATTTTGAAAAAACATACCTGCGCTACCCTGTAGGCAGGCTTTTACAAACTACCAAACTCGACCTTAGATGATTGAATACTTACAGTACGCCCCGGTAGCGTCTATCATATTTGTTCTCACGCTGGCGACATCGTTATGGGCATTTTCAAACCATAACATTTACGGCAACTTTATCCTTAACCCATACAATGTATCAAGAGGCCATAAGGTATACACCGTTTTAACCAGCGGCCTTATCCATAAGGATTGGAACCACCTGTTCTTTAACATGCTATCGTACTATTTCTTTGCCTTTCAGTTAGAGGTTTACCTGGGGCATTGGCAGTTTGGGGCGCTGTACATAGTAAGTTTAATATTGAGCGATCTGCCAACTATCCAAAAGCATAAGAACGATATTTGGTACAATAGTTTGGGCGCATCCGGCGCTATCAGTGCGGTGATATTCAGCTTTATACTTTTTCAGCCAACAGCAGGAATGAGCATACTGTTTATCCCCATAGCTATACCGGCTTGGATATTTGGTATCCTCTACCTGGTATACTGCCACTTTGCATCAAAGCACGCACGAGATAACATTAACCACGATGCACACTTTTTTGGTGCTATAAGCGGTATCATCATTACCGTTATACTCAATCACAATGTGCTTAATGAATTTTTCAGGAAATTTTAGAGGCTGAGTAAGATACTATCAGCAGCTATTTTGTTGCCATCTTTATCAAACAGGTAGCTCACCGGATGCTCAGGATCTTTGATGATCTCCAGCAACAAAAGGCCCCAGTTCTTCCAGAAATTTTCCAATACCTGGCCGTAGGTTTTATTTTGCCATTCGTCAAAAAGCGGCTTGCTGCTTAAGCCACGTAAGGGCATTTCCTCTATATAGATCTCATCATTGACCGGCAAAATGTTGTATTCGGGCAAGCGGTTGAAAAGGTAGTTGGAGTAAAAAACGCGGGCGCTAAATTCTTCAAACTGGATAGGGTGCAGCATCTCGTCTTTGATCTGGTCGTATATCTTTTTGTGATAGTAATAATTTGAAGCATTGTCCTGCAGGCAAATTACCATCCCAAAATCTTTTATGCGGAGCGCGAATGTTTGGGTATTTATTTCATCCCGGTAACCAAACTCTTCATGATTATTGTTCACCTTAAACAGGAAGATGCTAAAAGGTTTAAAGTCTTCAAAAATGATAGGCAGGTTAATGCTCTGCAGCATCAAATGCAACTGGCTGAATTTTAAAAGGATGGATTGCGACATGCTGAATTCCTCGCCTTGCGAGTGCATTAGCCTGATGCCCGATTGTATCTCGTTAAAGATAATGCCGTATAGTAGCTTACCGGCCCATTGGAAAAGTTTCAGTTCATCAAGGGCCTTTACACCTTCGTAACCCTTTTCAAAAGCATTGGCAATTTCTTCTTCAAGCGGCTCCAGAAAATCATCGTTTATATGGCTCGAGCAAGGCAGCTTAAGATCTTTGTAGGTAGCAATGTTCTCGTCGAGCATTTTAAACGGCTTGTCTTCCAAAGCATGTTGGCTCATCAGCCACTGCGGGAAAACCTGGATCTTTTCTTCCTCGCTTTTTAGTGCCTCCCCGGTGAGGAAACAGTTTTTATTGCTGAAGTTAAAGCGCTCGAACGGGGCGTAAATTTTTGCCGGCATAGCCGCAAAGATAAACAGTATATGAAAATTAAAATTTTAGCTTTGATATTTGACATGCAGCTTACTTACCAGCCATATGAGCTTCTGCTGAAGCATACTTTTACCATCGCCAAATTCTCGCGCAACTCTACGCCGTTGATGCTGGTAAAGATCAATCACGAAGGGCATACAGGCTATGGCGAAGCATCTATGGTGCCCTATATGGGCGAGAGCCACCAAAGCGCTGCAGAATTTTTAAATAAGGTAGATGTTAACCAATTTAAATATCCCTTTGATTTTGATGCCATAATTTCGTACCTCGATAACATTGCAACCGGTAACCCGGCTGTAAAAGCAGCCATAGATATTGCCTTGCATGATCTGGAAAGTAAATTGAAAGGAGTACCCTGCTGGCAATTGTTAGGAAGCGACCCCGCTTTGATGCCGGTTACGAGTTACACCGTTGGTATTGATACCAAAGAGGTGATTATTCAAAAAATACACGAGGCTCCTGAGGCTAAAGTGATCAAAGTAAAGCTTGGGCGCGATACGGATAAGGACCTCATACAAACCATCCGCTCAGTGACTAACAAGCCACTGTATGTAGATGCAAACCAGGGCTGGACAGATCGCAAACAAAGCCTCGACTTTATTTACTGGCTGCAGGAGCAGGGCGTAAAACTGATTGAGCAACCTATGTTAAAAACCGATGTTGACGGCAATGCCTGGATCACCGAGCATAGCCCCATACCAATTATTGGCGATGAAGCGGTGCAACGGTTTACTGATGTAGATAAGGCTGCCGGTGTTTATCATGGCATCAATATAAAACTTATGAAATCTGCCGGGATGCATGAGGCAAAACGGATGCTGGGTAAAGCCCGCGAGCTGGGCTTGAAGGTATTGATAGGTTGCATGAGCGAAACCAGTTGCGCCACACTTGCCGCTGCTGCCCTTGCCCCCCAATGTGACTGGGCCGATCTTGACGGGCCCTTATTGGTTTCTAATAATCCATATCAAAACCCGGCTTTCAGTCAGGGAAAATGGGAGTTGAGTTATGCGCCCGGCCTTGGGCTAATGCAAATCGACTATTAAAAAATTGTCATTTCGAACGAGCGGTAGCGAGGAGAAGTCCTCTGCTTTGTAAGTCGCGCGTAGAAGATTTCTCCTCGTTCCTCGTTCGAAATGACATGAAGAATAAAAGGCCTATAAATTATCCGTTTTAGTTTCTACAGCATCCTGCACGCTTTGCGGCAGTGCCGATAACAGGTTGTAACCGGTTGCCTGCTCAATGGCCCTAACGGTTACACGGTACTGCTTCCAGTCGGTGTTGATGGTATTAATGTTTGGCGTGTTCACGGCGATAACACGGGTTGAGGTAGTAACACGATTAACATCATTATCTCCTGTTGGGATAATTACCGCCACCTTCCAAACATTACTTGGTACGGTTATCTTATCACCATTGATCTTATTGAATGTTCCATTTGAACCTGTACCGCCCATGCCGTAGCTGCCCATGATAACGTACACCTCATTACCTGCCTTCACCTGGTCGCGCAGGTAATTTTCCATATTGGCCCATGTCTGCTGGTTGTTATTTGGTGCCTGAGGTATCATGTTAGTCATCAGGAAGGTGGCAGCATTAGCGTTAGCAGAGCTGGTCCTATCTGCCGACGGACAATTATGCCCCCTGTCGAAACCAGAACTTTGGTAACTATTACTTTCAACGTGATAAAACGTTGATGGCAAACCTATAAAACCCGCAAAATTGTCTGATCGCGGAGCGGTGTTATTGATGGTATTAGCATCAATATGCCAGCTTACCCAATTAGGTGTGCCACGCATAGCGCTGTACGATTCTACGTAGTAACTCTGATCTATCAGATAATTATCAGCAACAGTTACAGATGTTTGCGCGTTTGAAGGATTGCCAAACAATAGGTTGCTGTTATCTCCGGATGCTGGCTGTGCATCGCTGCCTGCGGTTACCCCGCGTTCAGGTGCTGCAGAACCTGTGCCTGCGCCATTATCTCCGTCGCCTGTGCCCGGGTCAGTGCTTATGATAATGCCAGAATCACCGGTGCCGGTAAATACGATATCATCTATATTGATGCGGGTTGTGCCCGTTTTTTGTATACGGAACCTTACAGGTTTGGTAGTGTTTACCTTAAATGAGTCGGCCACAAGAGTAGTGCTGGTTTCCGATATGTCTGAGCCCACTTGTTTAAATGTAGCGCCGCCATCGTCAGAGATCATTAGCTGCCAGGTAGAATTTGCATCCGTACCATATTTAGCGTGGCTTATTTTTATCTGCTGTAAGTTGCTTATATCAAATTTCATGGTAATGTCACCGGTTCTTAGCCTTACTGATTTTGAACCGTTCTTTGCATCAGCCGCAAGGGCACCCAAAAGAGCATCATTAAAAGTCCACACGCCGGTGGTTAACTGTACGTCTGCTGCTGCATAGGCTGTTTTAGACCCGGTTTCAAAATCTTCTGTTACTTTGTAGGGTTTAGGGGGCTGCGGTGTTTCGGTACCATTGCCGGGGTTGATTGGTTGTTGTGTAATGTCTTTTCTACAGCCCGCAACAACCACCAGAACAGATAGATAGACGATGAGTAATTTTCTAAATTTCATATAAATGTATTTTCCAGAGCAAAGCTATGATGGTTTTGTTAATCCTATGTTAAATAACTTTATGTACGGTAAATTTTACAATTGAAACCAAGCCAAAGTAGCTTAAGCTATTAAGTGATCAATTGTAATAAGCTTTGCGTATTTTTGCAGACCAATCGCTGAAATCATATACAATATGTTCGAGAACGAAGAGAAAACCAATCTGGAATCAGTAGGTGAATTTGGCCTGATCAGCCATCTCACAAAAAATATAAAACTGGTACAAAAAAGTACGGTAAAGGGCATCGGCGATGATGCCGCCGTACTAAACTACGAAGGCAAACGCACCCTTGTGTCTACAGATCTGCTGTTAGAAAACATACATTTTGATCTTGCATATACTCCTCTTAAACATTTGGGGTATAAGGCCATCCAGGTAAACCTGAGCGATATTTACGCCATGAACGGTACGGCCACCCAAGTCACTGTATCCATAGGTATGAGCAGTAAATTCCCGTTAGAAGCAATTGAAGAACTTTACGAAGGCATTTATCTTGCTTGCGGAAACTACAATGTTGACCTGGTTGGGGGCGATACATCCGCATCGCGCCAGGGCTTGGTGATAAGCGTAACGTCTTTAGGCTATGCTGATGAGAACGATGTGGTTTACCGTAACACCGCTGAAACGGGCGACCTGATCTGCGTATCCGGAGATCTTGGAGGGGCTTATATCGGTTTGCAGTTATTAGAGCGTGAAAAATTGGTTTATATGGAGAATCCCAATATTCAGCCTGATCTGGAGGGTAAGGATTATATTGTTGAACGCCAATTGAAACCCGAAGCGCGTAAAGATATCATAGACCTGCTACAGGAACTTGGCGTTAAACCTACTTCCATGATAGATGTATCAGACGGTTTGGCATCAGAAGTTCTGCATATCTGTAAACAAAGCAATAAGGGCGCTAAACTGTATGAAGAAAAGATCCCTATTGACCCGATGACCTACGAAACCGCCCGCGAATTTGGCCTCGACCCAACAGTGTGTGCCTTAAGCGGTGGCGAAGACTATGAGCTGCTTTTCACAGTTAAGCAAGCCGATTACGACAAGATAAAACACAAGATGGATTTCTCCATCATAGGTTACATTACCGAGCCAAATGAGGGCTATACGCTTATTACTAAATCAGGAAATGTGCATGAGCTGAAAGCACAGGGTTGGAATGCGTTTAAAGCAGGGTAAATCAATCATGTTGTTGCGATAGAGCATATTTAAATGCTGCGATCCTCAATTTGCAGATTGCTCTGTAAACTGTGGATTGCAATTCTAATATATTTGCGATCGAAAAAAGCATGAATTAATCCACCCCGGGCTCTATCAGCCTCGGGTTAACACTGCCGCTGTTGGCCTGGGTTATTTTATGCAGGTTGTATTTGCGTGGCTTAGTTTCTTCGTTAACGGTAACCATGCCGTTCTTGTACCAAAGCTCCAACAGTTCACAAGCATGTTCGCGTTCAATATCATCTCCGCCGGATAGCTCGTGCAAGTGCGCTATCACTTCATCTGCTGTACCTTCGCCAAGATCAGCTAAGGCATAAGCCAGATTTTCTTTAAGCGCCGCCGAAGCGTCGTAATGCGCCGGTACGTGCAATGGCTGGTGTAATTCTCTAAATTCCTGATCGTTCATTGTTGGGCCTTTTACAAATTACAACTGAAGAGAATAATTGTTGCCGGGCGGGCTCTAATTTACAATAGCCTTAAATTTCAATACTTTTCCATCGGGCTTAAAAGATTGCCCGCCGTTATTGCTTTTAGAAGCGACGCCATCATTAGAATTCACTTCATCTCTTAAGGCAACACCATAGCAACCCGTTGTTGTGTTTGAATGTAAAACGATAGCATAACGATGTCCTTTATGTACCGACAGCGAAGGCTTTAGATAAACATTCTTTGCAGACCAACCTATGTTCTTAGCATCGATATTGCTTTTATAGAGAGGTTTGCCTTGCGGCAGCCCGTTTTCATCAGCAACGTAAATAGCTGTTTCAAGGTTTTGATCCGTGCTTCCGGTTTTAAAAGCAGTAATGCTTAAACGAGATAGTTTACCTGTTTTGCCTGCAACAAAAGATTGTGAACGTTGCAAGTCAGCAGCTATATCACATTTTGATAGAAAGTTTTTTGTAGCCGAGCCTGCGGCTGATTGCGGTATAGCCTTAGGCAGGCGGTAGGTTTCATAACATTTTAAAGGATTGATAGAACCGTCTGCCGCGAAAGTTAAGGGAGCCCAGTAGTAATTTGCAAGGGCCTCATTTTTAGCTGCATTATTCCATAGGTCACTTCCATAGAGATATACTGCTTGCGAATTTATTTTTATTGTTGACACAAATGAAGGCTGCCCTCCGCATGAATTGTCGCTGATCCGCTTGCCCTCAGACCATGGGCCCAGCGGAGACATCGCGGTTTTATAAGACGTTCCTGTGCCGGAGCAGTAACCACAGTTTGGGTCAGAGTAAGTTACGTAATACCTGCCATTGCGTTTAAACAAACCCGGCGCTTCCGTTTCGCCACTGGTAACCGCTTTAACATGCTCGCCTGTACCGGTGAGGTAATCTGCGCTTAATTTTTCGATCACGATTGTGCCCTTTGTTCGCCAGTCGGTATAAGCTAAGTATGCTATCCCGTCATCGTCAACAAAGGTATCGTGGTCGCCATTGTTAAGGCCGGCAGCAGGCATATCGCCATTCACGGCAAGTATAGGTTCGGCCACCTCGGTAAAAGGCCCAACCGGCGACCTGGATGTGAACACCCTGTATCCAACTACATTATCATAAACGTTTATCCAAAGCACATAAAGTTTAGTAAGCTTGTTATAAATAACATGTGGCCTAAAGCATCCGTAAGTTTTACCATCGCAGCGTGTTTGCCAGATTTTTGTTTTGGCGTCAAACAAGTATCCGCGATCGGTCCAATTGTTCAGGTCTTTTGAGGAGTAAACCTTAAATCCGCAAAACGGAGCTCCCTTGTTGCCCCACTCAAAGCCACAATCGTAACTGGTGCCATATAAATAATAAACACCGTTGAACTGCGCAATTTCACCATCGTGCGCGTCAACAGCGTCTCCGGCTGTGCTGTAACGCACAATCTGCCTTCCTTTATTATCAAAGTTCTTTATCTGCGCGCTAACAATGTGGGGGCTTAATAGCAGTAGAGCAATTAAAATGAGAGGGAGTTTTAGGTTGTTGCATGCTGTCATAAAACAAAGCTATGGTTACAATTGGAGCCTGCAAGCCAAAAAACAAAAAAAGGGGCCGAAGCCCCTTTCCAGTTAGTTAGTTTAGTGTATGATAGTTGAGGTTTGAATACTATAATTCTTCGTCGTGCTGTGAAACGTCCAAACCGGCAAGCTCATCCTCAGGTGTAACACGTAGAGGGCTTATCAGGTCGGTAACTTTTAACAGGATGAATGCACCTATAAAGGCAAATGCAGAAACCGCAACCAGTGCAATAAGGTGTTTTACAAACAATCCGGTTTCACCGTAAAACAAGCCATTCGCACCAGCAGCGTTAACGCTCTTTGTAGCAAAAACACCTGTTAACAGCATCCCTACCATGCCACCTACACCGTGGCAAGGGAATACGTCAAGCGTATCATCAATGTTGGTTTTGCTTCTCCAGATCACTACCAGATTACTTACTACTGCAGCTACAATACCTACTACAAGCGAACTTGATACGGTGATATAACCGGCAGCAGGGGTTACAGCAACTAAACCTACAACTGCGCCAATACAGGCACCCATTGCAGATGGTTTTTTACCTCTCAGTATGTCGAAGAAGATCCATGACATTGCCGCAGCTGCTGAGGCTGTTGTGGTAGTAGCCAGAGCTGTTGCCGCTAATTCGCCTGATGCCAACGCAGAACCTGCGTTAAAGCCAAACCAGCCGAACCATAGTAAACCGGTACCTAATATTACGTAGCTGATACGCGCAGGGGTATGCGACTCCGGTACCTCGTTACGTTTTTTAAGATAAAGAGCCGAAGCCAGGGCAGCCCAACCTGCAGACATGTGTACAACGGTACCACCGGCAAAGTCAAGCACTCCCATTTTAAAGAAGAAACCATCAGGGTGCCATGTAGCGTGTGCAAGAGGAATGTATACCACTACTATGAACAGTGTAATGAAAATAAGATAAGAATTGAAACGGATACGTTCTGCAAATGCGCCGGTGATCAAAGCCGGGGTGATAACCGCAAACTTAAGCTGGAACATTGCAAAAAGTATTACCGGAATTGTACCGCCAAGCCAAGCAACGCCCAGGGTATTCTGCATCATGAAAAATGTTTTGGGATTGCCCAAAAAGCCACCGCCAATATCATCGCCAAAGGCCATGCTGAAACCAAATACTACCCAAATAATAGTAATGAGGCCCATACATACAAAGCTTTGAAGCATGGTTGATATTACGTTCTTTTTACGCACCATACCGCCATAGAAGAAGGCGAGGCCGGGCGTCATTAATAATACCAGCGCGGTTGAGATAAGCATCCATGCTATATCCGCACCGTTGTAAGTGGTAGCAGGCTTTGCTGCAACAGTAGCGCCCGGATAAACCAGGGCAAGCACCACCACGATAACAAGAATGAGAAAGGGTACAATTTTTTTCATTTCGTTAGTTTAAGTGAAAGTTTAGTTAATTGATCAGTTAATTAATAGTTAGTTAGTCAGTAAAATCAGGGTAAAATATTTTTTGGCCACAATATCGGCCTGTATTTACATTTTAAAACGCAATGTGTATTCAATAAAACAATATTTGTCCCCTTCAACAACCAATTCAGGGCTCATATTTCCATAATATTCTCAATGTTTAATTAAAATCAGTTGGAATCTGACTTTAAATAGAAGTATTCTTCTGTTAAACCTTTAGAGCATCGAGAAAATTTATTTGTCTTATTGTTTATTTAGCTAAAATAACGACTTTAAAATAATATTGTCAATAAAAAACACTTTTTTTTGAAATTTTATTTCAAAAAATATCACATTTATGAAAATAATCGATTTTTAAGCGTTTTTTAAGCAAGTAAAAGTCTACTAAAAACAAATGTTTTAAAAGAAAACAGAAGATTAGGAGTATTAAATCTGCTGATCGAAGAGATCTAACTGTTCTGAGGAAGTTTTCGTACGGATTTCCGGCGGATAAAAATTAGAAAGCGTTATTCCAAGCAATCTAACGCTGGAATTTTCCAGATCGGTGGCGTCGAGCAAACGTTTTGCAGTATCGGCAATGAAATTGGTATCATTATCACCTTCAGTAAAAGATTGACTGCGTGTTATCTGTTTAAAATCACTGTATTTTATTTTAAGTGTTACTGTACGTCCTTTTAACTGATACCGCAACAGTCGCTCGTTCACAGTTTTCGCGATCTTTTCCAGTTCAGCGTACATTTCTTCTGCCGTTGTCAGGTCGTAAGGAAAAGTATCTTCGGCCCCAACAGATTTGGTCTCGCGATGCGGCTGCACGGGGCGGTCATCTACGCCCCGAACAATGTCATAGTAAAAGCCGCCTGCTTTACCAAAACGGCTAACCATATCTTCTTTGCTCAGCGCTTTCAGATCGGCACCTGTAAATAAACCCTGCTTTTTCATTTTATCTGCAGTTACTTTGCCCACACCGTAAAATTTATCAACCGGCAGGTTTTCGATAAATTTTTCGATGGATGATGGTCCTATGAAAGTAAGTCCATCGGGTTTTTTTAGGTCTGATGCTATTTTTGCAACAAATTTATTGACAGATACCCCTGCAGAGGCGGTTAGCTGCAATTCATCTTTTATAGCCTGCTTTATTTGCTGCGCAACTTCAATGGCCGAGCCTATGTTCAGCTTATCTGCTGTAACATCCAGATAGGCTTCGTCAAGCGAAAGGGGTTCTATCAGATCCGTATACCTGCTAAATATCTCGCGGATCTTTTGCGATACTTCTTTGTATGCAGCAAACCGAGGCCTTACAAACAGCGCATGCGGACAAAGCTTTAAAGCTTGTTTTGAGGGCATGGCCGATCGTACGCCAAATTTGCGTGCTTCGTAGCTTGCTGTTGCTACCACGCCGCCGCGGCCTTCGGGCAGGCCGCCTACCACAAGCGGTTTACCGCGGTATTCGGGAAAGTCGCGTTGTTCAACAGACGCGTAAAATGCATCCATATCTATATGGATGATCTTGCGTTGTTGTTTCCCATGTTCCTGTGCCATTTAATCAAAGCTATTAATTTAACATACCTTTGCCAAAAGGGTTATTGAGGTATAATATGTCATCACATCACATTGTTCGCGAAAAACAGGAGCCGGCTTTGCTTATACTAAGCCTTGATAATTTTTCGCACGAACTTTTAGGCCAATTATTAGAGTGGAGCCCAACTGTTATTGCTGTTGCTGAGGTTGCCGAACAGCTGGCTATCTATGAAATAAAAGTAGATGTTATTATTACTAATGAAGCCTCACCTTTTGCGCAATCAGACGTAAAAATTATACCGCCTGCATCACAAACGCCGGTAGCTGCAACGCTAACATATCTTATCAATAATAGCTATCCATCAATTAACGTAATTGCAAGCGATCTCATACTAACTGATTTTGAACCCTACGTCAGCAAGATCAACATTGTATTATATAGTGGTAACCGCAAAATATACCCGGTAACAAACGGCTTTAAAAAATGGAAACCGGGTAACGAAATTGTCGAAATATTATCCATATCTTCAAGTTTGAAAATCAGTGGGTTAAGCTTGCGATCAAGCTGGTCTTACCTTACCAACCATGATGGGTTTTTCAGTTTGGAGTTTGAAGATCCATTTGTTTTTATTTCCGAAGAGATCGAATAAAATATCGGCTTACTTTTTGTGTAAAAATAATTTAAATGGCATTAAACCGTTAGTGCCTTGTTTAGTCAAATAGTAACATTAGCGTAAGGGCGCTGGTGCTTTTATTAATTTAAGATGAGAACAGCATATAAAAAATTATTAACAATAGCCTTAAGCGGAATGATGTTCCTTGGCTTAGGCTTAGACGCAAACGCTCAGCGTGGCGCTCGCGGCGGCGGCGGTGGTGGATTTAGTGGAGGCGGTCGTGGATCATTTGGCGGCGGCGGTGGTGGCGGCGGCTTCAGTCGCCCTTCGGGCGGTGGCTTTAGCAGGCCATCAATGGGGATGTCTCGCCCGCAAGGTTCTTTTAGCCGTCCTTCAATGGGGGCAGCTCCTAACCGGGGTAGCTTCGGTGGTACCCGCCCGCAGATGGGTGGCGCGGTACAAGGCAGAAGCAGCTACGGTTTTAGCAACCGTGGTAATTACGCAGGTCGCCCTTCAATGGGTGTAAATTCACGTGGTTCATACTCACGCGGTTACTACGGTGGCCGTTACGGTTATGGCTATGGCCGTCCTTATGGATACGGCTACCGCAGTAACTATTATGGCCCACGTTACTTTGGTTATGGTTTTTATAACTACCGCGGTTACTACAATTCTTACTATTTACCACGTATTGGTTTTAGCATAGGTGTATTACCATTTGGTTATTATCCTTTCTGGTGGAACAATTACCAGTATTATTATGCTGATGGTTTGTACTATCAATATAACGATAACCAATACACAGTGGTAGAGCCACCGGTAGGTGCTGAAGTAAAATCACTACCATCAAAAGCAGAGCCTATCACCATCAATGGCGAGCAGTTCTACGAATCTAACGGTGTATACTACCGCGCAGTGACTAAAGATGACGGTACTGTAACTTACGAAGTTGCCGGTAAAGACGGCCAACTGGAAACCAGCAATGGTGGCGGTGACCAAGGCGACTACCAGTCTTACCAGGTAGGTGACATTATCACTTCATTACCAGAGGATAGCCGCAAAATAAAGGTAAACGGCGAAAAACTGTGGGTTTCTCCTGATGGTACTTATTTCCAGGAGCAACGCGATGAGAACAATAAAAAGGTTTACAAAGTTGTTGGCCTGTCAACCGAAGAAGATCAGGGTGACGATAACCAACAATAATATTTCTGAACATTAGCTTCATAAAAAGCGGAGGTCTCGATAACCTCCGCTTTTTTGTTTTAGTGCATTTTTAATTAATCGAAACATTTTTAATCAAGGGTATATTCCTATAATATCATTAAAGGAATATACTATGGAAAATCATGATCACACCGCCCTGATAAAAAAGCTGTTAGCTTGCGTTGAAGCTTGCGAAAATTGTGCTACCGCTTGTTTAAATGAGCAGGAAGTAAAACCTATGGTACGCTGCATCAGCCTTGATAGAGATTGTGCCGATATATGTTCACAAGCGGCAAGGCTTTTAGAGCGCCGTTCTGAAATAGCACATCAATACCTGGTACTTTGCGAAGAAATATGCCGCATGTGTGCAGAAGAATGTGGTATGCATGACCACGAACATTGCCAGCGTTGCGCCGCTGCTTGCCGCGAGTGTGCCGAGGCCTGCCATGAACACCACCAACCAATAACGCAAGACTAATGAAAGCATTGGTGCTCAACTGCACACTAAAAAGATCACCGGAGGTTTCTAACACCGAGGCTTTGGCCAACGAAGTTGTTGCCGAAATGCAACGCCTGGGCGTGAGTACAAAAATCATTCGCGTAGCAGATCATAACATTGCCGTCGGTACAAAATCAGACATGGGTGAGGGCGATGGGTGGCCTGTTATTCTTAAAGAATTGCTGGATTCGGAGATATTGATATTTGCTACGCCAACATGGGTAGGCACCATGTCGAGCATGGCGCTTAAGGTGCTTGAGCGTATGAACGGACTTTACCCCGCCAAGGACGAGCAGGGCCGGCCGGTAACCTTTAACAAAGTAGCCGGCTTTGTAGTAACCGGAGAAGAAGATGGTGCAAGGCATGTGGTAACAGAAATTGCCGGGGCATTGATGGATGTTGGTTTTACCATTGCGCCGCAATCATACACTTATTGGAACAATGGCCCCGGCCCAGGTGGCAAATACCTGGAAAGTGATTACCGCAAAGATTGGTCGATAGAGGTCGCTAAAGCTGCTGCCAACAATATTGTTGCAGTTGCAAAGGCTTTGCAGGTAACCCCTATGCCGGGCAATGGCTGATAATGCCCTTTGATATTATTACCTTTGCCGCATGATTGACGTTGTATTAAAGAAAGGCAAAGAGAAAGCTGTTTTACAAAGGCACCCATGGGTATTTTCGGGTGCTATTGAGCATGTAAAAGGCAAACCCGTTAACGGCGAAGTTATACGCTTGCTTGATGGTAAAAAAGCTTTTCTTGCTTATGGTTTTTATAACGATCAATCTCGCGTTGCAGTTCGTTTGCTGGAGTGGGATGAGAATGTAGATATTAACGATGAATGGTTTCGCCAGAAAGTAAGAATGGCTGTTGCAGGTCGTGCTGATGTTTTGTCAGATTGGCAAACAGATACTTGCCGTTTGATCTTCAGCGAATCAGATTACCTACCTGGTCTTATTGTTGATAAATACGCCGACCATTTAGCTGTGCAGGTGCTTACCTCAGGCATCCAGAATGTGATGCCGGTAATTATAGATGAACTGAACAATCTGTTAAAGCCAACCAGTATTTTTGATAAGAGCGACGCCACGTCCCGGGCACATGAAGGTTTGGAAACTTCAAACGTTTTATTAGCGGGCACCAATCCACCGGAGTTGGTGATGGTGAAAGAGAACGGCATTACCTATGGTATTAACATCGCCGAAGGCCAAAAATCCGGCTTCTACTGCGACCAGCGCGACAACCGCCGTATATTGGCACACTATGCTAAAGGCAAAAACGTGTTAGATTGCTTTTGCTATACCGGCGGCTTTAGCTTGAATGCTTTTCACAACGGCGCTAAATCAGTTACCAGTGTGGATAGTTCCGCATTGGCGATAGAGACCCTGCAGGAAAATATTCGCTTAAATAATTTTGAGAGCGAAAAGCATACCGCAATCAAATCTGATGTGAACGCGCAATTGCGCAAATTCAGGGACGAGGAAGCAAAATTTGATATCATCGTGCTCGATCCACCTAAATATGCACCATCGCGCTCCGCGCTTGATAGGGCATCTCGGGCTTATAAAGATCTTAACCGAATCGGCATGCAATTACTAAACAGTGGCGGTTTACTTGCCACTTTCTCCTGCTCGGGCGCTATGGATATGGAAACCTTTAAACAAGTGCTTGCCTGGGCTGCGTTAGATGCAGGTAAGCAAGTACAATTTATCTACCAGTTTAACCAGCCTGAAGACCACCCTGTAAGGGCATCATTCCCGGAGGGTGAATACCTCAAAGGACTGCTTTGCCGCGTTTGGTAATTATTTAGTTGCTGGTTTTTTAAGTTTGCTGCCTTTTGCGTTTTTCGATTTCATCTTCAGGTTCAGCATCTCTACCAATACGGAGAACGCCATAGCAAAATAGATGTAGCCTTTAGGGATGTGTTGCTCAAATGCTTCGGCTAAAAGCGAAACGCCTATTAATAACAGGAATGATAAGGCCAGCATTTTTACCGTTGGATGCTTGTTCACAAAGTTGGCCACACCTGCAGATGACCACATCATAATGCCAACAGCAATAACCACTGCAGCTACCATTATCTCTATGTGCTGCGCCATACCAACAGCAGTAATTACAGAATCGAGGGAGAAAACGATATCCAGCAGCATGATCTGCACAATTGTTCCCCAAAAAGAATGCGCTTTAACGTTATCGCCGCTCTCTTCATCGCCCTCGATTTTGTGATGGATCTCGGCTGTGCTTTTATAAATAAGGAATAAACCACCTACTATAAGGATCAAGTCTCTTCCGGAAATAGCGAGCTTTTCTACCCATTCTGCATTGGTTATGCCCACTATGCCTGACAGGTTAAATAATGGTGCAGTAAGTTTCATTACCCAACTTATACCAAATAGTAATAGCACGCGGGTTATCATGGCCATGGCCAAACCCAGTCTGCGCCCTTTATTTTGTTGTTCTTTAGGAAGCTTATCGGCCAGGATAGATATAAATATCACGTTATCTATACCCAGTACAATTTCCAGAAATGTAAGCGTAACAAGAGAGATCCAGGCCTCCGGGTCGGTAAATATTTCCATGCAGATGTTTATTGTTGCTACTAAAATAGAAAAACCCCTGCCTTTGTTGGCAAGGGTGTGATATTTTTCTATTAAAGGATGTCATTGCGAGCGTGTCTAACCATATTACGCGGTAGGTCTTCGACAAGCTCAGACGGACAATTCGCTTAAAGATTTGTCCAGTTTTAACGCAGTGAAGAATCTTTTAAATTATAGAAATTCAGATAGATGCTTTGTTCCTCAGCATGACCGAAGGACTTTAGTTTACTTAAACTGTATCTCCGCGAATCTTGCGTTTACCACTACATTGGGGCCGCTGTTATTTTTACCTACATAGCCTTTGTAGGTTTTGGTTTGCGACCAGCCCTTATCTTCGTCTGACGGCGTTTTGGTGATAATTTTTACTTTATCATCGTCAAAGTTAAAGCTGCCTAATCGGGTAGTCACATCAAAATTAAAGTTAAGGGCTTGGGCAAAATCGAGATTAATTTTTGTATTTGATGCATTGATGTTCAAGTTTTTCATCGTTTTATCAATAGCACCAATGCTTAAGCCATCACCAAATTTTACGCTGATATCTGCAGATGTTTTTAATTTATCGATGCTTACATCAGAGAAGCTAAAAGATGCTGCACTATTATCAATCGTACCTGCCTTAAACTTGCTGAACTCCACTTTCAAACGCTCGCCATTATAGAAAGCTATAGTTGAAGGGTTATCCTGTGAAAATTTAATGGATACATCATTTTGGGCATTGGTAAGTTGTTGGGCTATCAATGAGCCAAATTGAACTTTTAAAGTAGCCTTTCCGCTTAGATTTGGTAAGGTTACCGAGCCAAACTTGTTATCAATATCCAGGGCGTTTCCTGCAGGCATATATATCACATAATCTATGTTCATGGTTTGCCTGGTATTGTTTCTGCCTTCTTTGTTACTCCATGTTTTGGTACGAAATGATACTACTGATCCAGCCTTGCTATCGATGATAGAAGTCCCGTCGGCCATCTCATCAACCAGGCTTGCATCTTCTGATGCGAATTTCATAGATACGTCAACCTTAAATTCGTTCTTGTTCCAGGTGTTAACTTTAATCTTACCAAAACGATTGCTGATCTGCAGTATATCGTTTGCATCTGCTGGGTAGGTTTTGCTGTACACCTTTGTTTTTTCTTTGATCTCGCCGCTGGCTACTTTTTGGCGGTATTCCTCATCGGATAAATTACTGCCATTAAAATCGAGGTTTCCCTGCGGAATAAGATCGTTAAAGCTGCCTGAAAAATCTTTACCGAAATCCTTAAAATCAGCTTTAAACTTTCTGCTAAAGTTTTTCATGGAAAGGCTCATCTTCCTTGTTTGATCGGTAGATAGCTTTGCCATTTTTTTGCTCAGGTCGGCCATTTTTGCATCAAGCTTTGCCATGCTTTTGTTAAAACCTTCCGTGTCGAAGTTTTTGTCCAGCTTATAATTTTCTGGCGGAAGCGGTGGCAATGGTGGGCTTATTTGTGCAAGCACGCCGGAACCTGCAGCCAATACAACAATGATTGCTATAAAGGCTATATTAAATACTTTTTTCATGTTGTTCGTTCTTACTGTCGTTAAACTGTTGAATTACACTTAGCTGCTGGTTAAGCACTTCCGTTTGTATTTGCAAGTTCCGGATCATTGCACGTAACACACGTTCCTGGTTGGGTGATGTTGCTAACTCAGCATTTAATTTTTTATAGATGGATTGCATCCTCGTGATCTCGCCGTTGAACTCCTGGTATAGCTGAGGGTCAAACTTGGCGATCTGCTTTAACTCGTTTTTCTGTGTTTCAATAACCGATACCAAGTGTACCTGCTGTTTGGCATAAGATGGATTGATGTCTGCAAGATCAACACCGTTGTTGTTGGTTTTTAAGGTTTTAAGATACACCGCAAAGCCTAAGCCCATTACTACGATAACCGATGCCGCAACTTTTAGCACAAAGCTTAACGAAAAGGTTTTTGCTTCCTTTTTTTTAGGTAGTTGCGCATGTTGCTCGTCAAAGGTATCAAGCTCCTTTGCAATGTTTGCCCATATATCGGCACGTGGTTCCAGGTCATCAAATTGTTCCCGGTTCTGGCTAATAAAATCTTCCAAACGCTTGCTCATCTCGTTATTCCTTTCTTCATCAATATCTCGCTCAGTTTTCGCTTTGCTCTCAAAAACTGTGTGCGGGATGTGTTTTCGCTAATGTTTAAAATTTGACCTATTTCTTCGTGGTCGTATCCTTCTAACAGGTATAAGGATAGCACTACTCTATAGCCTTCAGGCAATTCCTTCATGGCTTCTTTTATTTGCGCTACCTGATATTGTACATCCTCGTCATCCCATGGTTCTTCGTCAGGCACATTATCCAGGTGGCCGTCTTCTATTTCCACAAGCTCTAACCGCCGTTTGCGCAAAAGGTTGATAGAGCGGTTCACTACGATCTGTTTAAGCCAAAGGCCAAAAGTGGTATCCTGTCTAAAATCCTTCAGCTTGTTAAAAGCATCCGTGAAAGATTCCTGCAGCACATCTTCGGCTTCGCCGATATTGCCTGTAATTCTAAGGGCAACGTTCAGCATTGCCTTAGCATACAGCCGGTAAAGCTCATAGCAGGCTTTTTTACTGCCTTGCTTACACTCAACTACCAGATTGTAATGTTTATCTACGTATACGGCTTCCAAAATTGTTGACAGGTTTCAGTTTAAATGACGCGGGGTATTCAACAACGTTGCACAGAGAGTGAAAAAAAGTGTTGAAATCAGAATTTACAGAATTTTAAAATAGACAAAATGCCTGTAAAATCTCTTTAATCCAGTAATTGCTATGTGGCGAGAAAAATTCTCTAATCTTGTAAATTCTGATTCAGATAACTATCTATCGCCGCCACCGCTCTCTCATACCGCTCGGGCCCGGTGCCTGATATTACGGTGTAATTAGCGTTAAGAGCTTTAAGTTCTTTGTGCCATACGCTCATAAAATGTTCGCGCATATCGGGAAAATCACGAAGTGGGTCATCTTCCCACGGAAGGTCGATGTTTAAAAGGAGGTAAAGATCATACGGATGTTTAGGTAGCTCATCCAGAACTTCCTGAGGAGATGAGCCAAACATCTGGTCGCTCCATATTTTTACCGTCATAAAGGTTGTATCGCAGATAAGCAGTTTGTTGGCCTGCTGCTCCATTTCTTCTTCAAGGGCCAACTGGCCGTAGAACATATTTATCTCATCCTGCCAGGTTGGCGGCTCGGTCAGTTTTTCGCAGTAGCCACGGGCGTACTCGGGCACCCAAACGGTTTGGTAATGCTTAGCCAAAAAGGCCGACATGGTTGATTTACCTGTCGACTCCGGACCTACTACTGCTATTTTGATAATGTTTAATGTCGTTAATTTTTTTTTAGGTAGCTGCACTTTCCAATCCTTACGCCAGTCAAAGTAGCCCATGGCTGCGATAACCGTATAAACGGCATACATAACGGCAGTGAGATGCAGATCTTTAAAAATATAAACACCTACGTATATGATATCAACAAAAACCCATATTAGCCAGTTCTCTAAAACTTTACGCGCCAGGAATACCTGTGCCACCAAACTACAGGCTGCTAAAAAGCTATCTAAATAAGGATACGATGCCGGTGTATATTTTAAAAGCGAACCTAAAACAAAGGTAGTTACTACAATAGCAGCGATTGCCAGCCCGGTCTCACGATTGGCAATTCTCTTTATCGGCACTTTACTTTCTGCAGGCGAATGGCTCCAGAACCACCAGCCGTAGATATTCATTGCCAGGAAATAGAATTGCAGGCCCATATCAGCATACAACCGGGCCTCAAAAAAGATAAATATGTAAAGCGATACGCTTACGATGGCAAAAGGCCAGTTCCAGATGTTATTTTTAGCAGCGAGATACACGCAAAACAAGCCTGTTATAACGGCTATAACTTCAAGAAGGGTTTGATGCTGCCACCAGGCCTGCAATGCGTGGAAAATTTGCATGGATAAATATAAGATTAGTTGGCAGTAGCCAGTGTGCAGTTTGCAGTGAATTCTCCAAGGCAAACTTGACTAAGTCACATTTAACTGCTTACTGCAAACTAAGAACTGCCAACTCAATACGGCAACTCCTCGCACATAAAGCCGGCTACGTGCAGGGCATGGCTAATGGTTTGCGCTTCCAATCCGTAACTCACTACCCGTAATATGTTATCGCAGTCCTCCAGGTCAAAATTGTATTGCTTAATATCTTTCATGGCCGAAAGCATCAGTTGTACCCTGCCTGCATCCTGCTGGCTGGCTACACTTGTTTTAAATATCAGTACATCCATGGTGTTTTATGTTTTATAGAGGCATATATTTTCAAAAAGTCATGCTGTCTGTCATCTGGCGGGCAGCATGACTTTTTGGGATCTACTCTGCTTTTTGCTCGTAGGCAGGCTGTGTAACCGGGTCTTTGAAATCCTTCATCCAGTCGCCGCGGCGTTTGCCCCATCCGCAACGGTCTTGCCATTGCTCTTTAAAGCGGGCGCGCTCTTCCGGGCTCATGTTCCTGAATTTTTCTTCCATCATGCGTTTTTTACGCATCCATGGCGCACCGCCACCCCGCGGGCCTCCAAAACCAAATAATATCTTACTCAGTACAAAAATGCCCATGGCCTGCCAGTAATTTATTGGGCCAACGTGTAGTATATCTGGCAATAAACCGTTCCACAGTAACATTACTGCCAGGCTTACCAGAGCCAGTATCCCGGCGAAGCAAAACGGCATCAGTATGAATTTTAATTTTCTGTTCATGATTCTCTTTATGTCTTTAATATTCTGTTATCTCTTTGTACAATTGTTTTAACCTGTTACGCAGGTGCAGTACCGCATAGCGTTTACGTGATACCAGGGTGTTCACATTCTCACCTGTGCGTTTGGCAATTTCTTCATACGGGGTATCATCCAGCTCGTGCCATACAAAAACCTGGCGCTGGTTCTCAGGCAGCTCATCAAGAGCGGCAAAAAGTCGTTCCCAAAAAAGGTTGCGGATGTATTCGGTCTCGGGAGTTGTGGCCTCCTGCATAAGTATCCCGGCAAAGTCGGGGTCATCACCATCTTCATCACCGGCAGGCGAAAGATCATCTAACAAGCTTTCTTTATGTTTTTTATGCTTATCAAGTATCTTGTTGCGTGCTACGCGATAAAGCCATGCACCGGTCTGTTCAATTGTACTGGTATCAACCACATTGCTGAACTGGTACCAAACATCCTGCAGAATGTCTTCGGCATCGGCATCGTTCTTTACCCGCTTGCGGATAAAACCCAACAAGCTTTTACCATACGATGCTATTGTTTGTATGATGTGGCTGTTTTTATCCTGGGGCATTGCTACGATTTCCAACTTTGTAGGTTTTATAAAGGTAATGACGACCGTGCTTTTAAAACCTTTTAAAGTTTTTTAATTTTTTTGAGAGAAGGGTGGAGCGCGTTGTTAGAGCAGGGACAATCCGGTTTGATATAAATAGATCTTTTCGTCAAGCATTGAATTCATTATTCACTGTTAGAGCCCTTTTTGACAAATTAGTTCCCGCTCTCGCACCGATATCCCGCTCCACAAAAAAACCAACGGTAACCTTACCTGTTATAAACTTATGGCTGATAAAAAAACATTGATATTAGGCGCCACGCCCGATCCAAGCCGTTATGCTTTCCTGGCCGCCAACAGGCTGGTTAGTCACGGGCATAGTATTGTTAACGTGGGCATTAAAACCGGCGAGGTAGCGGGCGTAAAGATCGAGAAGCCTGAAACTATCCATACAGATGTAGATACCATCACACTTTATGTAGGGCCGCAGAACCAGCCGCCGTTGTATGATTACATAATCAAAACCAAACCCAAGCGGATCATCTTTAATCCCGGTACGGAAAATTCTGAACTTCGCCGCATGGCAAACGAAAATGGCATTGATACTGATTACGCTTGTACATTGGTGTTGCTATCGGTAGGGCAGTATTAATGATGGCTGAAATGGCATCAGGTTATCATATTATTAAATGACATTTCATTAGAACAAAAAGTAATATCTGCGCTTATATTTGCTACATCACGATATAGTTTAACCATTAAATTTTAATATTATGGCATTTACCCTTCCGGCGTTACCTTACGCTACTGACGCCCTTGAACCACACATTGATAAAGCTACTATGGAAATTCACCATGGTAAACACCATCAAGCTTACGTTACCAACTTAAATAAAGCTTTAGAAGGTAAGCCTGAGGCTGATGGCAAAATTGAAGATATCATCAAAAACATATCAAAATACCCTGCTGCTGTACGCAACAACGGTGGTGGCCATTACAACCACTCTCTGTTCTGGACTTTGCTTTCGCCAAGCGGTGGCGGCGAGCCTACAGGCCCGTTAGCTGATGCTATTAAAAGTACTTTTGGCTCATTTGCTGATTTTAAAACCAAAGTATCTGAAGCTGGTGCAACCCGCTTCGGTTCTGGCTGGGCATGGTTAATTGTTGGTGCTGATAAAAAGTTAGCAGTAACCTCTACCCCTAATCAGGATAATCCTTTAATGGATATTGCTGAAGTAAAAGGTACACCTATCCTGGGTATCGACGTTTGGGAACACGCTTACTACTTAAAATACCAAAATCGTCGCCCTGATTATTTAGCAGCAATCTGGAATGTGATCAACTGGAACCACGTTTCTGAATTATACACTAAAGCGATAGCATAATTAACCTTCTCCAAAGGAGAAGACTTGAGAAATATGAAGCGGCAGGTAAACAATCTGCCGCTTTTTTATTTAGTAATATTACGCACACTATACCAATTATGTCATTGCGATGAGCGTAGCGACGTGGTAATCTCGTCGCATTAAGATATACGCGATGAGATTGCCGCGCTATCGCTCGCAATGACATGTTGGTGAAATTAATAACATCCGTTATGAAAGCCATAGTTCTCGAATCAGCAGAAAACCCGATAGTAGTTAAAGAAGTATCCAAACCAACACCCGGCGCAGGGGAGGTATTGGTGCAGATAAAAGCAGCAGCCTTAAACCGCCGCGACTTTTGGATTACGCAGGGTAAATATGCAGGGATAAAATATCCGACCATCCTGGGTGCCGACGGCGTAGGCATTGTTGCCGAAGCCGGTGATGGTGCGGCCGATTGGATAGGCAAAGAAGTGATCATCAATCCATCGCATAATTGGGGAGAACATGCCGAGTTCCAGGGAAAAGATTTTAAAATACTGGGCCTGCCTGATGATGGTACCATGGCCGAATACGTTTTGGTAAAGGCGGAATATCTTTACCCGAAACCAGCACATTTGGATTGGGAGCAGGCGGCAGCCATACCTTTGGCCGGATTAACCGCTTACCGTGCATTGTTTACCAAAGCGCATTTAAAAAAGGGCGATAAGGTTTTGATAGTTGGCGTTGGCGCGGGTACGGGTACTTTCCTGTTGCAATGGGTCCTTGCCGCGGGCGCACAGGTTTTTGTAACATCCGGCAGTGGTGATAAATTAGACCGGGCCAAACAACTTGGGGCATCGGCAGGCGTAAATTATAAGGCACAAGATTGGGCGCAGGAGTTAAAACATCTTGCAGGCGGCTTTGACATTGTGGTTGATAGCGCTTTGGGCCCTGATTTTGCCAAAATACCCGATGTTTGCAATCCGGGCGCCCGGATCGTTTTCTTCGGCGGTACGGCAGGTAACATCCCTGAAATAAATGCGCGACCGTTATTCTGGAAACAGATCCAGATCCTGGGTACAACTATGGGTACGCAGGAAGAATTTAAAGCGATGCTTGCATTTGTTAACGAGCACAACATTGTGCCTGTAGTAGATGAGATTTATCCCCTTGCCGATGCAAAAGCGGCCTTTGAAAAAATGGGTGCATCAAAACAGTTTGGTAAGATAGTGCTGAAGATATCCTGACAGCACGCAGAAACCTTGGGAGTTATCAACATTTCTGAACATTAATAGCATTTTAATATTTTACGTGCTATATAATTTCTAATTTTCGCCTTTGGTTTTGTGATTGATTTTTTACCTATGAGACAAGTGTGTTCTACTGTCATTTCCTTTGCTTTTTCTTTGATTTCCTTATCTGCGTGCCATTCAAACCCGGGCCATAATAAACCCGGCGAGGCCGACAATGGAAAGCCATTTAATCCCACCGAGATACTTAAGTATAACCCGAAAGACGGTGATAAAAAGATAGCGGAGTTTATGGAGCACCTTCACAGGGTAAGCGGCTTCAACGGCAATGTGCTTGTTGCCAAAAAAGGTAAAATAATTTATGAAGGTTCTTATGGCTGGGCCAACCATTTAACCCGCGATAGCTTAAAACTTAGCTCTCAGTTTGAGCTTGCATCGGTTAGTAAAACAATGACCGGCACCGCCATTATGCAGTTGTGGGAACGCGGAAAAATAAAGCTTGACCAGGATGTGCGCGACTTTTTCCCTGATTTTCCTTATGAAGGTGTAACCATTCGCCTGTTACTCACACACCGCAGCGGTATGATGAACTACGTGTATTTTGTAGACAACATTTATCGCACACAACACCTAAACCAAAAGAAAGGCTTAACCAACCAGGAAGCTATGGCAATGATAGCCAAATACAAACCGGCCCGTTTTAATAAACCAAACGCCAGTTTCCTGTACAACAACAGCAACTTTATGGTGCTGGGCGCCATTATTGAAAAGGTAAGCGGCCAAACCTACGCCGACTATATGAAAGAGAACATCTTTAAACCAGCTGGTATGACACACACAGCTGTTTACTCAAAGGCGGTTTATGATAAGATACCGGTTGATGTTGTCGGCCATGATCGTAATAGCTGGAGATATTCTGTAGCGCAAAATTTCTTAGACGGCCCGGTGGGCGATAAAGGTATTTACAGTACTGTGGGTGACCTTTTTGTGTTCGACCAGGCGCTTAAGGCGGGCAAACTGATAAAACCTGCTACGCAAGATTCTGCTTATACCGCCCATAACCCTATGATACGTGGCCACTTTAGTTACGGCTATGGATGGCGGATATTTGAATCGCCGGGGCAAAAGGTGGTTTACCACACCGGCTGGTGGCATGGTTTCAGGCATATTTATCTGCGCGATCTTAAAAACGATGTTACCATTGTTTTGTTAGGTAATATGGTAAACGGCAGCTTGCTGCACCTGGATGATCTGTTTAAAATGACAGGCATGCCTATTGTACGCAAAGGGGCCTACAACGGTGCCGGAGATACGGCGGAGGATTAAAGCTCGCCCCCCAGCCCCCTAAAGGGGGAGTAGGATTAAAATGGATAAGACAATTAACTCAAAATATTAACTTTTATTTCCCCTTTAGGGGAATAGGGGGCAAACATTATGTTCGATAAATTAATGGAAGCCCAGCAAAAGGCTGGCGAAGTAAAGAAAAGATTAGATGCCATTACAGTTACCGGTACTGCAGAAGGTGGCAAGATAACCGTTCAGGCAAACGGTAACAAGGTTGTTAGATCAATTGCTATTGATGAGGAATTTTTGAAAGAAGCCGGTAAAGAGGAGCTTGAAGAACTACTTGTAGTTGCTGTGAACAAAGCCTTAGAACAAGCTGAGAATGTTAGCCAGAGTGAAATGGCTGCCATGACCAGTGCAATGTTAGGCGGGATGGGTGGCCTCGGTAATCTTTTTGGCAAATAAGTTGCAGTACATCTTTTAAAACAATACTATGAAACTTACATATTATGGTCAGTCTACACTGGAGATAGTTGTTGACGGTAAGACCTTGTTATTTGATCCGTTCATAACCGGCAACCCCTTAGCAAAAGATGTTGACGTTAATACACTAAAACCAGATTTTATCCTGGTATCGCACGGCCATGGCGACCATGTTGGTGACCTGGTTGATATTGCCAAACGCACAGGTGCAAAAGTTATTTGCATTGCAGAAATTGCTAACTGGTTGGGCAACCAGGGTGTTGAAAATGTACACGGCATGAATATTGGCGGTGCTTTTAACTTTGATTTCGGTCGCGTTAAAATGGTAAACGCCATTCACTCAAGCGCACTGCCCGATGGCTCAAATGGTGGCAACCCTGCAGGTTTTGTGGTCTACGGCGGAAGCAAAACCGTCTATTTTGCAGGTGACACAGCCCTAACTTACGACATGAAGTTACTGGAAGATGAAAACATCGACTGGGCGCTGTTGCCAATTGGCGATAACTACACCATGGGTGCCGATGATGCAATTAAGGCTGCAGCATTTGTTAACTGTAAAAACATTGTAGGTATACACTATGATTCGTTCCCGGTTATCAAGATCAACAAAGATGAAGTAGCCGAGAAATTCCTTAAAGCAGGCTTAAATCTTAAGCTGCCTGCAATTGGCGAAAGTATAGAGTTGTAATTAAAACAATCTCCAAACAGAAATGGCCCCGAAGTTTTTTGGGGCCATTTCTGTTTGAATAAGATAGTTCACAAAGTTAAAGATTACATTTTCGTGGTGTCTTTCTTCATTTTAGAGGAATCGGTCCACATTTTTTTGCTTTTCTTCATCTTCTTTTTGTGCTCTTTTTTCATCTTGGTTGTGTCTTGCTGGGTTTGCATTGGCGCTGCAAAAGCGTTAATACTTCCAAACGAAATAGCAGCAATGGCGATGGTTGCAATTGTCTTTTTCATGGTTAGTTAATTTAAGTTTTTAAGTTTCTCTACTTGTACTACAAATTAACCAGCATTTAGTGTTCTGTCTTATTAATTAAATTTATGTTAAATTACTGTGCCATTTGGTATAACAGCACGCTTCTTTATAATAACTATCCCGTCTACAACAGTATACGTTGGGTAATCGCCATCTGGTAGCTTGCTGCCGCAATTAATGGTCACGTTGTCGCCTATGTAGGTATTTTTATCTATGATGGCATTTTTTATACAGCACCTGTCGCCAATACCCATTGCCGGCGTACCATTTTGTTTGGATAGTTCTATCTCATCAAGGTTTTGATAGCTGTCGCTACCCATCACATAACAATTCTCTATCTGCGAATTAAAGCCTATACGGGTACGGATACCTATTATAGAACGTTTAACCAGGCTTGCGTTAATGATACAACCATCGGCAATAATAGATTTTTCCATAGTGGTGCCCGATATTTTAGTTGGCGGCAACATACGTGCACGGGTAAATATCTGGTTGCTGTTAAACAGGTTAAACTGCGGAATATCATCAGTAAGGCCAAGGTTGGCATCAAAGAAAGATGGTATGGTACCAATATCTGTCCAGTAACCTTCGTATTGGTAGCTTACTACTTTATGCCCTACTATAGACTGCGGGATGATCTCTTTACCAAAGTCAGTTTCTTCTGTGCTTTCTAACAGTTCGTATAAAAGCTTTTTATTAAAGATGTAGATACCCATTGATGCAAGGTATAAACGCCCTTGCGCCTTCATCTCATCACTCACTTCTGATACAAGGTCTTCAAAATCTGTTTTAGGCTTTTCAACAAAAGAAGTGATCAGGCTGTTCTCATCCGTTTTTAAGATACCAAAGCCGGGAACATCATTGGCGTGTACCGGGATAGTTGCAATAGAGATGTCTGCTTCCTTTTCGATATGCTGCTGTATCATTTCATGGAAATCCATCTGATACAACTGGTCGCCTGATAGGATCAGCACATACTCAAAATCGTGTACGTTAAGGTGGTGAAGGCTTTGCCTAACCGCATCTGCCGTACCCTGGAACCAATGCCCGCTTGTTGGCGTTTGCTCGGCCGCCAAAATATCAACAAAAGCCTTACTGAAAGTGCTAAAGTGATAGGTGTTTTTGATGTGCTTATTTAGCGATGCCGAGTTAAACTGCGTTAGCACGAATATCCTGTCAATACCCGAGTGCAGGCAGTTAGAGATAGGAATATCCACCAAACGATATTTACCGGCAATGGGTACAGCGGGTTTAGAACGGGTTTGGGTTAGAGGTGCTAAGCGGCTGCCCTGCCCGCCTCCAAGTACAATACTGATTACTTTCGATGTCATATCTTAAGAAATTAAACTTTGGTACAGATCTGTGTATTCTTTTGCCGAACGTCCCCACGAAAAATCCAATGCCATCATCCGCTTACGCAGTGTTTGCAATTTACGGCTATCTTTATATAAATCTATTGCCCGGTTTATTGATGAGCAGATGTCATCTACGCTTACCTGGTCAAAACGTATGCCGTAACCGCCCTCATCGCCAAAATCTATAACGGTATCGCGCAAGCCCCCGGTGCTGCGCACCATTGGTAACGTGCCGTAACGCATTGCATACATTTGGTTTAAGCCGCAGGGCTCTACACGAGATGGCATCAGTAAAAAATCTGAACCTGCATATACCAGGTGCGCCAGTGATTCATCATAACCAATGAAAATTGCACACTGTGCCGGATAGGTTTCCTTTAATTGCTTCAAACCCTCCTCGGTTTCTGCATCGCCGGTACCTAAAACTAAAAAGTTAACTGTATCGCCGTGTTCTTCAATACTTCTTTCAATAGCGGCCGGTAAAAGGTCTGAGCCTTTTTCATCAACCAAACGGCCTATAAAAGCTACCAAAGGTTTCGCTTTGTCAATTTCAAAACGCTGGCACAAAGCGGCTTTATTAGCGGCTTTACCCTTAGTAACCGTAGTTGCATTATAATGTGAAGGCAGCATTGGATCAGTAGCAGGGTTCCAAACTTCGGTATCTATACCGTTTAATATGCCTACACCTTTTTGCCCTTCTATATAAAATAAATACTCCAGCCCATTGCTGCTTTTGGTAAGCTCGTATAAATAACTTGGGGAAACAGTGGTATACTTCCAGCAGCATTTAACGGCTGATGCCAGCGGATTGATACCGCCAGCCCATTCAAGCAGGCCGGTCTTATAAAAGTCAACTTCGGGTAAAAGCTCCAATCTATCCCAGCCAAAAGCGCCATGGTACTGTCCGTTATGGATAGTGAACACTGTAGGGATATGGGCCAGGCTTGTGTATAACGCCGAATGGTACATCATAAACGGTATTAACCCTGAATGATGATCATGGCAATGTACTATATCAGGCTTTTGGCCGCTCCAGTTTATCCAATCTAAAAAGCAAAGCTGAAAGGCCAGGAACTGGTCGCGCTCGTCGGGGTAGCTGTAAACATTCTCCCGGTCTAACAATCCCGGTATTTTTATCAGGTATAGTTCAAAACCAAGTTTATCGCTTTGTTCTTTTAAAATCTCAAAATAGATCCGGCGTGTGCCAAGTAACGATGTTCCCTGAAAAACAATATCAAACTGGCTTTCGTGCACAAATTTGCGATTGTAAAAAGGCATCACAACTGCCGCCTGCAAACCTGCCTGGTTCTGGTACTTTGGCAGCGCACCAACAACATCGGCAAGGCCGCCAACTTTGGCAACAGGATAACACTCGGCACTTAAATGGAATATTCTCATTTGGGTGGATATAGGGGTTAAGGTACTAAACATTTCCCCAAATGAACAAACAGATAATCTTAAAAATAAGTTTAAAATTCTGCTATAATTTAATCAAAAGTAGCTCTTGTTTGCCATTTATGTAGATTGGCTGTTACAGTTGGAAAGGTAAGATATAGCGCTTTGCAACCTTGTTGAAAAGCGAACAATAAATTCGAAAGGAAAGTTGATAGAAGGATTATAACTACCCCCGGAAAGACAGTGTAAATGTTGCGCCTTTGCTCGGCTGGCTATCCAGGGTAATGCTGCCACCTAAACTGGTAATGTGGCTATGAACCAAATACAAGCCTATGCCCTTACTGTCATCGTTTTGATGAAACTGCTGGTTAAGCCCAAACAGCTTACTTCCAATGGCAGGAAGATCAAACCCGATACCGTTGTCTTCAAATAACAACTGTTTAACGCCATTCACTATGTCCGTTCTTATCCTTATCTCGGCTTTTAAACCAGGCTTAGCGTATTTAATTGAATTGGTCATGAGGTTTAGGAAGATGCTCTCCATATAACACTCATTAAACTCAACCGTATCCCACATGGTAAAATCTGAAACGATAGTTGTACCTGATGCACTGATCAACGAGCTGATAGATAACATTACCGAGTCTATAATATCAGTTAAACAAACTTGTGTTTTGCTGGTAATTAAAGTTGATTGCCCTTTCAACCCATCAACATAACCATTAAGCATCTCGCGAAGATTGCCCACGGCAGATTGCATCACATCAATAAATTCCAGGGTTTCTGTGTCCCGTATCTTTGACCTGTCGAGCATGCTGAATATGGCAATAAGGTTATTAACCGGTGATCGCATGTTGTGTGATGTTGCATACGTTAGCTGCCTTAGATCCTGGTTTAAGGTGGTCAGATCTTTGATAAGGCCGTTGCGTTCTTCTTCAATTTTCTTTTTATGCGTAATATTTTTTGCAATGGCATAAACCGTTTGCGTGTCATCATCGGGTATTGACGTCCATGACAACCAAACCGTATCTCCACTTTTGGTGAGATAACGGTTTTCAAAATTTAGAAGGGGGATTCGGTTATGCAGGTTAACACGATGTTGTTGTGTCAAGTGCTGGTCTTGCGGGTGTACAAATTCATTAACAGGCTTTGAGAGTAGCTCCTGTTCACTAAAACCAAGTGTGCTTACAACAGCAGGATTCACCTTTTTGAAATATCCGTCGTATCCGGCAATGCAAAGCAGATCGGCAGAAAGTTCAAAAAACAGTTCAGCATTATATGTAGCAACCTCAACAGGCATGTTAATTTGTGATAAGTACTATGTTATTGTTAGAGGGGGATTATTGCATTATACGGCGGCACTTAAATTAGGTTACAACTTTTTGAGGTGAAGCTGCAAATGAGTAATCTTTGAAATCCATCTGTCTTAATTTAAAAGATTTACCTAATTTTGCCCCTCAATTATAATAAGTTATATGGCTAAAGCATCTGATGTAAAAAATGGTAATATTCTGCGCTTTAATGGCGAGCTGGTACAGGTAGAAGAATTTATACACCGCACACCGGGTAACCTTCGCGCTTTTTACCAAGCACGTATGCGTAACGTAAAAACCGGTAAATTGGTTGAGTACCGTTTCCGTACCGACGAAGAGGTAGATATTGCCCGTGTTGAAACCAATGATTATCAATACCTGTATGAAGATGGCGATTCATTAGTGATAATGGACAACACCTCGTACGATCAGCATAATGTACCCAAAGCGCTTTTTGGGCCTGCCGTTAAGTTCCTGAAAGAAGGAATGAACGTGATTGTTGCCTTTGAAAGTGATGAACCTATTATGGGCCAGATACCAAATTCGGCTGAGCTAGAGATCACCTACACTGAACCCGCTGTAAAAGGCGACACCTCAAGCGGCGCTTTGAAAATGGCAACAGTTGAAACTGGTGCTGAGATCCGCGTTCCGTTGTTCATCAATATTGGTGATAAAGTAAAGGTTGATACCGCTACCGGTTCTTACGTAGAGCGAGTGAAAGCGTAATAATCTGAGCAAAGTAATAATGAAAGTCCCGGCAAACAGTCGGGACTTTTTTATTTCATCTTATGCCTCTGCCGCTTAGCGATAAAAGACGCGTTTGCTTCAGCGATCCATAACTTTCATTTTAATTAAAACATGCCCCGTAACTGTTTGTACTATAATTACTAATAAGTTAGAGCATGAGAAAGCTGTTTATATATTTAGCGGTGTTGGCAGTTACTTCACTGGCGGCTTGCAAAGGAAACTCGACCGGGCAAACCGGCGGCGCAAAGGCTGATTCTGGCGCTACCAACGTTGGCAGTTCAGGGGCGACACCTGATAGCGCCGGCCAATCAGGCACCAGTTCTCCTACACCGGCAGGCACATCTGGTACCGATACCAGTACCACGGGTAAAGGTGTTACTAACCCTACAGTAGACACAACCAAAAAATAGGATGATGAAAAAGCGTATTTTATATTTCTGTATTGCAGGTATGGTAAGCCTTGCTGCATGCAAAGGGAACGGTTCAAAATCAGCATCAGACACAAGTGCTGCAGATAGCGGACAAGAACATGTTGGCAACCAATCTCCTACCGACACCGGAAAATTACCTGCAACGCCTGTTGAAACCGGTGGTAAAGATTCTACAGGTAATGGCGCAGGCACAACCAATATGCCTAAAGACACGGTGAAAACCCATTAGCCTGCTTTTTTAGCAATTATAAATTACCTACATTCGTTTTGCTAAAAATATTATCAGAATGAATGAGGTGATTTATGCCGTTTGCGGGTTGCTGGCTGGAGCGATATTAACCTTTGTTTTTAAGAAAGGGGCAACCGCCGGTATACCTTTGGCAGATGCCGACCGGTCACGCGCAGAAATTGAGCAACTGAAAATTGCCCTTGCCCGGGCGGAAGAAAAAGCGAGCAACGTATCGGCCGAAAAGGAAAACATAGTGGCGCATTTTAAGGATGCCCAAACCAGACTTTTGGATGAACTTTCATACGAGCGCTCTCAGCTGGCACAGGTTAACCAGTCTTTAGAGTCGTCCCGTTCTTACTTTAAGGCTCAACAGGAGAAACTTTCCGAACAAAAGCAGGAGATTGAAAATACCCGTCTCCATTTTCAACGCGAGTTTGAGAACATAGCCGAGAAATTGCTGAAAGAAAAATCGCGCGAATTTACAGATTTAAACAAAAACAGTATTCATGCTTTACTTAATCCGCTTAAGGACAATATCAAACAATTTGAGGAGAAGGTAGATAAGGTTTACAACATGGAAGCTGCCGAGCGTAATACCTTAAAAGGTGTTATTACGCAGTTGATGGAACTGAACCAGACCATTAGCGCAGAGGCATCAAATTTAACGAGGGCGCTAAAGGGCGACAACAAAAAGCAAGGCAACTGGGGCGAGGTGATACTGGAAAAAGTTTTGGAAAGAAGCGGTTTGCTGCGCGACCGCGAGTATCGTATACAAGCCAGTTTGAACAGTACCGACGGAGGCCGCTTCCAGCCCGACGTGATCATTGATCTTCCGGACAATAAGCACCTGATAATAGATTCAAAGGTGTCATTGATAGCTTATGAGCGCCTGGTGAATGCCGAAACCGAAGAAGAGCGTAAGTTATACTCAAAAGGCCATGTCGAATCCATCCGCGGGCATGTGCACAACCTTTCATCAAAGAACTACCACGATCTGCACCAGGTAAACTCGCCTGATTTTGTCCTGTTGTTTGTGCCAATAGAATCATCGTTCAGTTTTGCCGTACAGCTGGATGCCGAGTTGTTTAGCGATGCCTGGGAAAAACGGGTAGTTATTGTTAGCCCGAGCACGCTTCTTGCAACCTTGCGCACTATTGCCAGCATGTGGAAACAGGAACGCCAAAACCGTAACGTTATGGAGATAGCCCGCCTTAGCGGCACCATGTACGATAAGTTTGTTGGCTTTGTGAGCGACATGGAAAGCATTGGCAAAAACATTGGCCAAACGCAAACCGCATACGCCAATGCTTTTAACAAACTAACTGATGGTACCGGGAACCTTACCGTCACGGCCGAGAAAATCAAAAAATTAGGTGCAAAGGCAAATAAGCAAATAGATAACAGGTATTTGGATGAAGGCGAAGCCCAATGAACTTACATCTCAGTAATGATTTGATTAATCGTCCATTATTTAAACTTCCCCTTCAACGCAGCTAACTTAATAGCCATATCCGTCTCCGGCTCCTGCCTTTGCTGAGGGCGCTGGTTGAATGGCTTGTTAGCTGGGCGGTGCTCTTTAGGGCGATTATTCTGGCTATTGGTATTCGGTTCGCGCTTTTCGCTTTCCTTCATGCTGAGGGAAATGCGCTTGCGGTTCACATCAACTTCGGTAACAGTTACTTCAACCTGTTGGTGAACTTTTAAAACCTCATTTGGATCTTTTATAAAACGATTTGTTATCTGGCTCAAATGCACCAAACCATCCTGGTGAACGCCGATATCAACAAAGGCACCAAAATTAGTGATGTTGGTTACGATGCCCGGCAATTTCATGCCCACTTTTAGATCATTAATATCATTTACACCATCCGTAAAACTAAACGCCTCGAACTGCTCGCGCGGGTCGCGGCCGGGTTTGGCCAGCTCGGCGATGATATCGTTAAGTGTTGGTAAGCCCACGGTATCCGAAATGTATTTTTGTAGAGGGATAGAAGCGCGTAGCTTTTGGTCGCGCATCAGGTCGCGTACGCTGCATTTGAGGTCGGCGGCCATTTGTTCTACCAGGGCATAACGCTCGGGGTGAACGGCGCTTTCATCAAGCGGGTTCTCCGCTCCGCGAATACGCAGGAAACCTGCTGCTTGCTCAAATGCTTTATCGCCCAAACGAGCCACTTTCTTTAACTGGTTACGTTGTTTAAAAGCACCATTCTGGTTGCGGTAATCCACAATATTTTGCGCCAGTTGAGGCCCAAGGCCCGAGATGTATGCAAGGATCTGTTTTGATGCCGTATTCAGCTCAACACCCACAGCGTTCACACAGCTGATAACGGTATCATCCAGTGAGGTTTGCAATTTGTTTTGATCTACATCGTGCTGGTACTGGCCCACACCGATAGATTTCGGATCTATCTTTACCAGCTCGGCCAGCGGATCCATCAGCCTGCGACCGATAGATACCGCACCACGAACGGTAACATCCTGATCAGGAAATTCCTCGCGGGCCACGTCAGATGCCGAGTAGATAGAAGCACCGCTTTCGTTCACCATCACAATGGTTACACCCTGCAGGTTAAGCTTGCGAACAAAAACCTCAGTCTCGCGGCCGGCAGTACCATTACCAATGGCAATGGCTTCTATATCGTATTTTTTAAACAGGTGCTCAACGGTTTTCTCCGCCTCGCGGGCCTGGCCGGCACCCGTATGCGGGAAGATGGCCGTATATTCTAACAGTTTCCCCTGCTCATCTAAACAAACTACTTTACAACCTGTACGAAAACCCGGGTCAATGGCCATCATACGCTTTTGACCGAGTGGTGCACCAAGCAATAACTGGCGGGCATTCTCTGCAAAAACCCGGATAGCTTCTTCGTCTGCATTTTTCTTGGTCAGCAAACGGATCTCGGTCTCCATGGATGGTTTCAGCAAACGCTTGTACCCATCGGCGATAGCCAGTTTCATTTGGGTTGCTGCGGCATTATTGGCGGTTATAAACTCGCGCTTTAACAGGTCGATGGCATCCTCTTCCGTAGGTTTGATATCCAGCCATAGGATCTCTTCTTTTTCGCCGCGGCGCATGGCTAATACGCGGTGTGATGGTGCAGATTTAACGGGCTCCGTCCACTCGAAATAGTCTTTGTACTTGATGCCTGCTTCCTCTTTGCCCGGTATAACTTTCGACTCAAATACACCTTTCTCTGTAAACAATTGGCGCATCATGGCACGCGTTTCTGCATGCTCGCTAATGTATTCGGCAATGATATCGCGGGCGCCGGCCAAAGCCTCAGCAGCGTCTTTCACGCCTTTTGCTTCGTCGATATATTTGGCAGCTTCATCTTCTACATCAAATGTTTTTTGTGCGAGAATGGCATCTGCCAATGGCTGCAGGCCTTTTTCGCGGGCTGCGGTTGCGCGGGTTTTGCGTTTTGGACGGTATGGCAGGTATATATCCTCTAACAGCACCATCGTTTCGGCAGTGTTGATCTGTTGCTCCAACTCGGGCGTAAGTTTGCCAAGGTCGGCCAGTGATTTCAGGATTGCTTCGCGGCGTTTATCCAGATCGCGCAGTTGTTGCAAGCGGTCGCGGATGGCAGCTACTTGCACCTCATCCAAACTGCCGGTAAGTTCTTTACGGTAACGTGATATAAAGGGAACCGTTGCGCCTTCATCAAGCAGAGCAATTGTTGCCGCTACCTGTTTGCTGCCAACAGAAAGTTCCTGTGCTATTTTTATATTGTATTCCATTTTGGTTTGTGATTTCGCCGATTATTTGAGGATTGCACCGATGCAATTTCAAAATACCAGGACTGCGAAGTTGGGGGTAATTGGGAAGAAATGCAATTGAAAAATTACTGTCTAATGCATTTCACTGGTTGCGGGTAGCCTCTACGAGGCAAAAGCTTCTGTATTTGTTTTTTGCTACAAAGCGGTAACCTCTAATGAGGTATGCCAAGCAAATGATTTGGTAGGCTTGGTCACCTATTTATACCCATAGCCAAATCTGTCCCGTAGGGACTACCGCTTTGTAGAGAAATCCATTTGTTGCGATGTGGCAATCTCTAACGAGATATGACTGACAATAAGTTTTTTGAGATTATCTACTTACACCCATTGCCAAATCTGTCCCGTAGGGACTACCGCTTTGTAGGAAATATATAAGAAACGAATTTTGCTCCGTTAGGAGCAATCCTTCATCATTTGCTCAGAATAATTAATGTGCCTCCAGCCAGTTAAGTCCCGTGCCTATCTCCACCATAATCGGTACTTCGGTTTTAATAGCGTTCTTCATGTTTTCGGTGACGATAGGTTTGATGATATCCAGCTCGCTTTTTAGCACGTCGAAAACCAACTCATCATGCACCTGCATGGTCATTTTTGATTGCAGGTTTTTGGACTTCATTTCGCGGTGAATATTGATCATGGCTATCTTGATCATATCCGCTGCAGAGCCTTGTATCGGTGCGTTGATGGCATTTCGTTCGGCAAAACCACGTACGGTAGCATTGGCCGAATTGATATCCCTCAAGTAACGGCGGCGGCCCATCAGGGTGGTTACGTAACCATTCTCCCGGGCAAAATTCATGGTATCGCTCATATACTGTTTAATGCCCGGGTATTGCGCAAAATATTGTTCTATGATATCGGCAGCCTCTTTACGCGGGATACCCAGGTTTTGCGATAGACCAAATGCCGACTGCCCGTAAATAATACCGAAGTTAACGGCCTTGGCGTTGCGGCGCTGCGTGCTATCCACGTCTTCTAAAGCAACACCATAAACTTTGGCGGCAGTAGCGGTGTGGATATCCACATTATCGATAAAAGCCTGGCGCATGTTAGGGTCCTTGCTTATCTCAGCAATAATGCGCAGCTCTATCTGCGAATAATCTGCAGATACAATGATGTGGTTCTCATCTCTTGGGATAAAGGCCTTGCGCACCTCGCGGCCACGCTCGGTGCGGATAGGTATGTTCTGCAGGTTAGGATTAGTTGAACTTAACCTGCCGGTTGCGGCCACAGCTTGGTTATATGAGGTATGCACACGACCAGTTTTGGCATTCACCATAGTTGGCAGCGCGTCTACATATGTTGATTTCAGCTTTTGCAACTGGCGGAAATCTAATATATCTCTTACAATGTCGCTCTTCGCAGCCAAGGCCATCAGCACATCCTCGCCGGTTTGGTACTGACCGGTTTTGGTTTTCTTGGCTTTGGGATCAAGCATCAGCTTTTCGAACAATACCTCGCCCAATTGCTTTGGCGATGCAATGTTGAAACGCACGCCAGCCTTTTCATAAACTGTTTTTTCCAGTTTGGCAATATCGGTTTCCAGTTCTTTGGAGAATTCGCGCAGTGTATCGTTATCAATTTTAACGCCTTCGTGTTCTATATCGGCCAATACATATATAAGCGGGTTCTCTATTTCATGAAGCAGTTTTTCGGCCTCCACTTCTTTTATCTTAGGCTCAAAAACGGTGCGGAGCTGCAAAGTTACATCGGCATCTTCTGCAGCGTAATCTTTTATTTTTTCGATCTCCACATCGCGCATGTTACCCTGATTCTTGCCTTTAGGACCTATCAACTCAGTAATTGAAACCGGTTTGTAGCTCAGGTAATTTTCAGACAGAATATCCATATTGTGGCGGGTATCCGGGTCGATAACGTAATGCGCCATCATGGTATCAAAGAGGTCGCCTTTCATTTCCACATCATACCATTTCAGCATCAGGATGTCGAACTTGAGGTTCTGGCCTGTTTTGCCAATGTTAGCATCCTCAAATACAGATTTAAATTCAGCAACTATTTTTTTGGTCTCGGCTTCATCATGAGGTACCGGCACGTACCATGCCTGGTGATGTTTCACTGCGAACGACAGGCCTACCAACTCGCAGAAGTTGGCATCGGTACCTGTGGTTTCAGTGTCAAAGCAAATGTGCTTTTGCGCTTTAAGTATATCGATCAGTTCGGCGCGTTTTTCAAACGTATCGGCCAGTATGTATTCGTGCTCAATGGTATTGATGTTCTTGATCTCAACCGGTGCAGGCGGATCATAAATGTCCTGAACTTCAACCTCCAGTGTACGGCCACCAGCAACAGGGTTGCCAAACAGATCGGTTTGTACGGATGTGGCACGGGTTTCAGTAATACTGAAATCGTCGCCAAACACCCGGCGGCCCAGCGTACGGAACTCCAGCTCGGCAAAAAGCGGCTCCAGCAGGTCTTTGCTTGGGGCGCACATTTCCAGGCCGGCCTCATCCAGTTCCACAGGAACGTTTAACAGAATAGTTGCTAATTTTTTTGAAAGGAGGCCTTGCTCGGCGTAAGTTTCCACGTTCTCTTTCAACTTACCCTTCAACTCATGGCTGTGGGCAATAATGTTCTCCATGGAGCCATATTGCTTGATCAGTGCTTTCGCAGTTTTCTCGCCAATGCCCGGTATGCCGGGGATATTATCCACTGCATCGCCCCAAAGGCCGAGGATATCTATAACCTGTTCTACGCGTTCAACCTCCCATTTTTTACAAACTTCTTCAACGCCCAATATCTCCATATCGTTACCCATACGGGCCGGTTTGTAGATACGGATGTTCTCTGATACCAACTGCGCAAAATCCTTATCGGGCGTCATACAGTATACCTGGTAGCCTTTAGCCTCAGCTTTTTTGGCAAGGGTGCCTATAATATCGTCGGCCTCGTAACCGTCAGAAGTGATCAGTGGAATATTAAAACCCAGCACTACGTTAAATATATACGGCATCGCTTTGGCCAGGTCCTCGGGCATCGCTTCGCGGTGTGCTTTATAATGAACGTAATCGGTATGGCGCTCGGTTGGTGCATCGGTGTCAAATACTACCGCCATGTGAGTGGGTTTTTCCTTTTTCAGAACATCGAGCAACGTGTTGGTAAAACCCATTACAGCAGAGGTGTTTAAACCGCCCGATGTAAAACGCGGACTTTTACTTAACGCAAAATGGGCCCGGTATATCAGGGCCATACCGTCTAAAAGGAATAGCTTTTTCATGATTATTTTCTGGATGCACCGATTGTTGGATCGATTTCACCGATGTATCAAAAGTACAATTTCATGGGATTAATATCGAACACCGAATAAGAAATGCTGAACACGGTTTTGTTCAAGATTATTTGAGAGCGTGTTGTAGAAATCGCGTTTACATCGACTCCCCCCGACATCGCTACGCTTCGTCACCCCTCTCTACGCAAGCGTAAAGAGGGGGGCTGTTTTAGCTTATATTTTTCTCTTACCCTCTTTGCTGCTTGCAGCAGAGAGGGTGGTCCAGCGTAGCGTAGATCAGGTAAGTTAACTACATGGACGTGGCACTTAGCACAAGAGGGCTTATTATAGCTATCATTATCTAAAGCTACACTCAGGCACGTGATCATTCACCATGCCGGTGGCCTGCATAAAGGCGTAGCAGATGGTGGTGCCGAAGAATTTGAAGCCGCGCTTTTTCATGTCTTTGGCAATGGCGTCAGACTCGGGCGTGCTTACATGAGGGCCGGTATAGGCGGTTACAGGTTTACCATCAGGCATAAAACTATACAAGTATTTATCAAAAGAGCCAAACTCTTTCTGTATATCGATGAACAGCTGGGCGTTGCGGATAGCCGAACTGATCTTTAACCGGTTACGGATTATGCCTGCATCATTGAGCAAACGTTCCTTATCCTTGTCGGTAAAGGCGGCAACTTTTTTTACATCGAAACCGGCGAAAGCTTTCCTGTAGTTATCGCGCCTACGCAATATGGTGATCCAACTTAGGCCTGCTTGCGCAGCCTCAAGGGTTAGAAACTCAAAGAATATTTTATCGTCGTGAACGGTTTTACCCCATTCTTTGTCATGGTATTCCATGTATAATGGGTCGGTACCGCACCAGGAGCAGCGGGTTAGTTCTTTAATTGACATACAATATATTTATATGTCATTGCGAGAGCGTAGCGACGTGGCAATCTCAGAGTACAAGTAGATATGCTGAGATTATTGATGTGTATACCTTTAAGAATATGGTATCAATGAGCTCCCTACGGTCGGTTGTCCGCGCTATCGCTCGCAATGACATAGTGAAAGTTATAAACCATTTAACTCATCCCAATACTCAACCGCTCTTCGGTAGTGAGGGATCACAATTGAGCCGCCTACAAGATTCGCTATCATGAATACTTCGTTCATTTCATCGTGCTTTACGCCTGCTTCATGGCATTTGCCCAAGTGATACTTTATACAGTCGTCGCAGCGAAGAACCATTGAGGCAACCAGCCCCAGCATTTCCTTGGTCTTTACATCCAGGGCACCATCAGCATAAGTGGTAGTATCCAGCGCAAAAAAGCGTTTGATGTTGGTATTGGCGGTCTCCATTATCCTGTCGTTCATTTTGGTACGATAGGCTTCAAAATCGTTTATTAATTGTCCCATTTTATTAGTGAGTGTCCGATAGCTATCGGTATAGTAAATGTTAAATACGAAAGTAAAAATGTTTATTTGGCTGCAATAGCTTAAATCATAAATTTACTGCATAATTAAATACACCATGGAATCTTTATCACCCAACATTTTCGTTACCGATATCAAACAAACTGTTAATTTCTATAAAATTTTAGGCTTTACAACCGAAATGACCGTGCCCGAAGATGGAGAACATATGGTTTGGGCGATGATGAAAAATGGCAACGTTACCTTTATGTTCCAAACATTTGCAAGCCTTGATGAATCAGATGATAACCTGCCCCATGTTTCCCGTACCAATGGCGGTTCATTGTTGCTTTACATAAGCGTTAAAGATATCAAGGCTTTGTTTGATAGGATAAAAAATAAAGTTACCGTGTTGAAAGGCCTCGAAAAGACCTTTTATGGCGCAACTGAGTTTACTATACTTGATAACAACAACTACGTTTTAACTTTTGCAGAGCACGACGCATAATGGTCCAATTTAAACGCCTCGATCACTTCCACGTTTGTGTTCCACCCGAAAGGTTGGAAGAAGCAAAAATATTTTATGCCGATATTTTAGGGCTGGAATTGATAGATCGCCCCGATCACTTATTTTCATCAGCCGGTTATTGGTTTAACATAGGCAACGTGCAACTGCACATCGGTGTTGAACCTGCTTTGCCACACAGCATAAGGCACACCGCTTTTGAAGTTGAGGATGTTGATGTTGCACGCCAACTATTACAAGAAAACAATATCGAAATAGTTGAAGAACCCGTTATTCCCGGCCGCAAACGCTTTGCTTTTATTGATCCGTTTGGTAACCGCATGGAGTTATTACAACTAATATGAGTAATACAATCTGCATGGCCTGATTTCTGCGTATGTACGCAAAACGCGTACAATGAAGTTGATCTCCCCCAAATTACATGGCATTATTGACTACATGCTCATCATTTTCCTGTTCATGTCGCCAGTGGCATTCAGCATGACCAGCGAAACCAGTGCGCAGGTTTACACTTTGGCGGTGGTGCAGATGTTGCTTACAATCGTTACCAATTATAGCTTCGGCATGTTTAGGGCTATACCATTAAAAGTACATGGTATCATAGAGCTATTGCTTTGTGTTGGGATGGTAGTTGCCGCTTTCACAATTTTTAAATATGATGAGCGCGCCCGGGGATATTATCTTGGCTTGGCGATCTTTTGGTTTATCGTAGTAGTGTTTTCTGACTATGATAAAAGCAGGGATGGAGTTAAAGCTCCAATTCTATAGCCGGATCCCAAAATAGTACTTTAAAATTTTGCACTTGGTCTTCTTTTACTTCTACGCCTTCGCTTTCCAGCAGCTCCTGCATGGTATTGCCGCCAAAATGGAATTTGCCTGTTAAAAGACCACTCCTGTTTACAACCCGGTGCGCCGGTACAGGTGGGTTTGCCGAACCGGCTACCTGCATGGCATAGCCAACAACCCTCGATGATCTTTTTGCGCCAAGATAGGAGGCGATAGCTCCGTATGAGGTTACTCTCCCTTTAGGTATCTGGCGAACCACATCATAAACGTTGTCGTAAAAGTTGTAGTCCTCTGCCATGTTAAAAAGAGAATTTAACGTAGTTGATATTCTTATTGCTTGCCAGGTATTTCTTCTCGTAGTAGGTTTTTATAGAAAGCACTTCATCAGCATATGGAGAATGATAAAGGTCTTCTGTTCTCGCCGCAATATTCAGTCCCAATTCCAGTATCTTTTCTACCGTGTAAGCGTGCAAGCCGTCGTTGTCTGTTTTAAGGTTAACAAAGCCGCCGGGTTTCAACAATTCCTTATATTTTTCCAGGAAACGGGGAGATGTTAAGCGCTTTTTTTCTCTGCTTAGCTGGGGCTGCGGATCGGGGAAGGTGATCCATATTTCATCCACTTCTCCAGGAGCAAAATAATCTAAAAGGTTTTCTATTTGTATGCGCAGAAAGCCCACGTTTGGCACACCTTCTTCAATGGCTGTTTTAGCACCGCGCCAAATGCGGTTGCCTTTATAGTCAATACCAATAAAATTTTTATGTGGGAACATTTGGGCAAGGTTAACCGTGTATTCGCCTTTTCCACAGGCCAGCTCAAGTACTACAGGGTTTTCATTCTTAAAGAAATCAATGGCCCACTTACCTTTGTAAGGTTGCCCGGCCTCCAGTTGTACCACGTTATCAAACGTTTCAATTTCAGCAAAACGCCTTAATTTGTCTTTTCCCATCAGGCTGCAAAAATAATGAAATTTGGGAGAAAGAGGGGCGAAGCCAAACTTACGCAAGTTCCTTAAAAAGCTAAAGGGATAAACGCATGGCGCTTATCCCTTTCACGGTTGTGTTTCGCAACAGAACCGGTATCTTATACCTGCGGAAGTATTGGTTGCGGTTTGATCACCTCAACTTTGACTTTTACAGGTTTTTCTTTCTTCTTAAATAGGTTATTAAAAATACCCTTTGCTTTATCCCAAACACTTGTTACCGACTCCTCATTGATATAACCTGAAGCTTTTTGTGATAAAATGCCTACTATGGTTTTAACAATGAAGTTTGATTTGCGGAACAAGGTTTTGTTAAGCGTTAATGGCAACAAGAACCTTGATATAAGCCCCAAGAAATCCTGCTTAAAAAAACCTGCACTTTTTACCCCATCAATAGTTGATGATGTGCCCGGAAATAATGATAGCACGGTTGAAAATATTGCTCCCGGGCCGGAGAAGCGTGCTTTTAAAGCTCCGCTTTGTATAACTTCCAGGTTTTTTAAGCGCGCTATTTCGCTTTTTAATTCTTGTATGTCTCTGATAGGTGTTTCCATGCGCTTACTTAAATAGCTTCCTAACCATAATGTTAATAAGCGGACGCTCGAATGTGCGCTTGGCCGCCATAATTATAAATGCCAGCAAGGCATAAAACGCAGTTACACAACCAAAGCCTTGCCAGTATGAATGCAACAGGTCGCTAACCCACAATGCAAGTGTAAAGCTCAGGAAAAGGAAAGCGAGCAACCAAAGTATGATGATCACAATATCAGTAATAATGTCAGCAACTATTGAAGTGCTGCGCTCGATCACCTCGTATTTGATCAGTTTAAAACGGGTTTCGGCATACTCCTTTAACTGGTCAATTATAGGGCGTACCGGCTCGTGTTGTTCTTTTTCTTTAGCTTGTTCCATGGTTTTTGTTTAGCTCCTGGTGGTATTGGCCACAGGGGTTAATTATGCGTGTTCCAGATCGTCCTGGTACTCTTCTTCAGCACCCTTTACTTTGTTCATTATATTTTCTACAACCTTGTCTTTCATGCCAACAAGTTTGTCAATTTCTGCAGCGGCGGTCTCCTTGATAGAATCGCCAAGGTTAGCTAATGATTCAGATAGTTTATCGCGGGTTTCAGAACCTCTGTCAGGGGCAAATAAAATCCCTAATGCTGCGCCTGCGGCTAATCCGGCAAGCAGGGCAACTGCCACTTTTGCGTTATCGTTCATAATTGTATAAATTTTTAAGTTGAGTATTTGTTTTATTAATTATTAAATAAGTGTCTTTTGGCAGCCACTTAAGGCGCATCAGGCCCAACGCGTATGCGCTCTAATCTGTCTGCGGCCATCCTGTTGGTTTCATATATCTCTAACAATAATAGGAAATATGATAACAATACCGGGCCAAAAACTAACCCAAGTATACCAAATAAAGGCAAACCTATAAACACCCCAATAACGGTTATGATAGGGTGCGTATTACCTATGCGGCGGTTAATGATAAGGCGTAGCACGTTATCTACATTACCGATGAAAAGGATGCCATATAGCAGCAAGGCCACGCCCTGCCACTTATCACCATTGGCATACAGGATGATAGATGCGGGGATACATAATGTAGGCGCACCCACAACAGGGAGAAACGAAATAAACGCACCGATTATACCCCAGAAAATAGGATCAGGTATTTTGGCAAGCCAGAAACCGTTAGCGAGCAGCGCGCCCTGTACAATGGCTATAATGCCCTGGCCTAATACATTTGAGTAGGTGGAATTACGCAGTTCTGTAGCAAACTTTAAAGCATGCTGCTCACGAAAGGGTGCATATTTTAACAAGCCAATTTCAAACTCGCGCATTTGCACAAACATAAAATATAACAGAAAGTACATCACCAACAAAGTAAGTACAATGCTGGCAGCACTGCTTAACAACGAGGGGAAAAGGTCGGCAGCGTATGCTCCAAGCTTTTGCAGTGTATTTTCTGCAAAGTGCGGTTGGCCCAGGTTGGTCGCCGTAAATGCGTCTATCTTTTGTGTCCACTTATCAATTGGTATTGTTTCCCTGTTAATGCTGGATATTTTGCCGATAACCATAATGCTGATGAACAGGAACGGTATCACGATAACCAGTAAGGATAACACAATGATAATGGTTGCTGCCAGGGCGCGGTTAAACCTGCGCCGCTCAACCATCCATAAATAGAAAGGCCTGAAAATGGTGAATAGTACAATGGCCCCAAGTATCGAGCTGAAAAGTTCGGTTAATGCGTACAGCAAGAAACAGCCAAGCACAATTATGCTTACCAGTATAATATTGTTACGCTGCTTATAATTGAAAATGGACATGGCCCTTTACACCGTAAAGTTTAGTGTTTGCTATAAAACAAAAAAGCGCCGAAAAGTTTAGCGCTTTGTGTTAATATTATTTGTGATCGGCCAATAGCTTGTCGATCCTTTTGGCAGACTCTGCAATGCTGCTTAAATAAAGGGCAAGGTCCTCGCTGGTTTGGTCGCACTCAAACTCAAGCCCGGCTAACGCCAATTGTATGTTCGATAGCTGGTTACGTATATCGTGCCTTAGCTTTAAAAAATCGCCGTCGCCCTGTAGGCTTTGTTGCTCCTCTGTCGCCATTCTATTTCAGATTAATGGCTTTCATCTTATTATATAGCGTTTTGCGATCAATATTCAATATCTCGGCAGCTTTAGTTTTATTGAAATTAACTTCGCGTAATACTCTTAAAATAGTTTCATGCTCGGCCCCAAGAGCGGCATTTTTAAGATCGTGCTTTGGTTCTTTTGCATCGCTACCGGCTGAAATAGCTGATGCTGAAGACGACGACATTGCCGGTTCGAAACCTGATACCCTGTAGTTGGATATCTCTAAAGGCAACACCTTCATGGTAATCTCATTACCCTCTGTAAGCAAAGTTGCCCGCCTCACTACGTTCTTTAACTCACGGATGTTACCTTGCCAGCGATAGTTCATAAAACAATCAACCACATCAGGCGAGAAACTGCTCACGTTTCGGTCAAGCTCCTGGTTGGCCACTTTTAAGAAATGTTCTGCCAGCATCATAATATCGTTGCCACGCTCCCGCAACGGCGGCATGTAAATGCTGAACTCGTTAAACCGGTGATAGAGGTCCTCGCGGAAACGGCCTTTATTTATGCCTTCCTGCAGGTTTTCATTGGTAGCTATAATGATACGTACATCGAGGTCTATCTCTTTGGTGCTGCCTATGCGTTTTACTTTGCGTTCCTGCACGGTACGTAATAAAGCAGCCTGTATCTCGTAAGAAAGATTACCTACCTCATCCAAAAAAAGCGTACCGCCATTAGCCATTTCAAAATGGCCTATTTTGGTATACAACGCGCCTGTGAAAGATCCCTTTTCATGACCAAAAAATTCACTTGCAGCCAGTTCTTTTGTTAGTGATCCGCAATCCATAGCCACAAAGGGTTGGTTGGCCCGCTGGCTGTTCATGTGTATACTTTTAGCAACCGATTCTTTACCGGTGCCGCTTTCGCCCAGGATGATAACGCTGTAATTGGTAGGAGAAACCAGCTCAATTTGCCTGTAAAGCTCTTTTGAAGCTTTGCTGGTACCCACCACAAATTCGCCGGTTAAGATCTGCTTTTTGATCTCTTTTGAACTGGTGACTTTAGCAGGTGTGCTGTAATCATTCGCCGCAATTTCCTGTAAGGCGTATTGGGTTTCAATGGCCTTGGTGATAGTGTTTAAGATCTCATCCGGATAAAGTGGCTTGGTGATATAATCATACGCCCCCATCTTTATCAGTTCAACCGCCATTTTAATATCAGAATAGCCTGTTATAATAATTACGCCGGTTTTAGGGTAAAGTGACTTGATACTTTTCAACATTTCGCGGCCATCGGTATCTTCCAGCCTGAAATCACAAAGGACAAGGTCATACTCGTCCTTCTTAAGGCATTCCATCCCTGCGCTGCCGTTGGCTGCAGTGCTCACTTCGAAGCCATTGCGGGTTAAAAACTTTGAAAGCAATAACCCTACGTTCACTTCATCGTCAATGATGAGAATTTTCTTCATACAGTACTATCTGGGGGCGGTAAATGTAGTTTGCATGCTTACGCCGCAAACAATCGCTAAATTATCAGAAATATTGTTATTTGCTTAATTATAGACAAAATTTGCCGCTAAATAAAAAAGGGAGACTGTTAAAGTCTCCCTTTTTTATTCAATTGTTGTTTTTTGTAGGTTTTTATCTTGCTTAGAAGCCGTAAGCTAAACGTAAGCCTAAGAATTTAACTTTGCTATCAAAGTTGCTTACGTAGTTGCTGGTTGATTCATAACGGATACCCGCATCAATAAAGTTACCACTTGCACTAACCGGGAATTGAACACCGATTTGCGGAGCCCATACAAATGCAGTTGATTTGTCATTGTAGAAATCTTTGTTCAACAAGAAAGCTGCACCTGCTTCACCCTGGATGTAGAAGTTTTGTACCGGGAAGAATTTAAGACCTGCTTTAACCGGGATCAACTGAACGTTAGGAACATCAACGCCTGCAATTGTTTTGCCAAAGAAGTTGTTGAAGCCTGCGTTAACAGTAACAAATAATTGTTGAGCTACAGGGATATCAGCCTGTACCGAACCGCCAAGGTTCCATTTGTGACTGTCTTTAAAATTGCCAATAGGTACGCCTGTTTCAACGCCGATGCTGTAACGCACGCCATTATTTGTAGTAGTAGTTGTTGTTGTAGTTTGTGCTTTGGCAGAGTATGATAAACCTGCAAATGCTAAAACTAATGCTGCGATTTTTAATGTACTTTTCATGGTCATATTTAATTTAAATGTGTGCTGTTTTTCATTAGCACGAGGCAAAGTAAAGCACCAAATGGCATTCGAATTTTCATCCTATTGTCACGAATATTCAATCGATTGATTAACAATAAATTAATTTTGACCATTAGGTATAAATAGTCAAACGAGTGTCAGAAATCGGTGAAAATAAGATGAAAAACAGCGATTTATAAGTTTTTAGGTTTTAAAATTGGAAGATGATATTGCTTGTTTTTAATAACATTTCCTTAACATTAAGATGTTAGCATCAATTTAAAATAGATGTTGAGTGCTTGCTAATTATTAGTAAATTTAAACATGCAGATAGTTTATACGCTTATACATCTTTTTAGTAATCTTCTTATAAGGGGAATGTGCGTAACTACCATATCGGTTATATTAGCCGGAAAGCTGTTTAATACTGACAACAGGAAGGCTTTAGAGATTATCAGATGGGTAATAGTAAGTTACGCAGTACTGAATATTTGCGAGATAGCGATTGGGTATTTTAGCTCTGCCGAGATAATCAGCTTTTCTGAGCAGGCGAACGACCATTATTGGTGGGCCTTTTATATTAAACTCTTCTCAAGCACTGTACTGCCGCTGCTCCTGATCAATAAAAACCAGGGACGCAATAAATATGTACTGCTATCCATATCGCTTTTAATAAACTTGAGCTGGTTTTTTGAACTTACTGCATTATATGCTAATGGATTTTATGGCGGTAGAAATGACGCAGTGCTCGCTACTTATTTAGGGTATCTTGTTTTAAAGGGACTGTTAGTTGGTGGCATTATATATGCAACGGGCAATGCCTTAGCATCCGTTCAACAAAGGTTTAGCTCTGGCCTAAGCAGGATCAGCTTTCAAAAGCGCGCTTAGATCAATCGCGCTGAGTACTGAAATTTGGCTGGCGTTTTTCCATAAAAGCTGATACTCCTTCAATAAAATCCGGCGTACCAAAGCACTTTCCAAATTCTTCTATTTCAGTATTATAACCATTACCGGGGTCAACCAGCCCGGCGTTAACGGCTCTTATAGCCGCTGCCACAGCCATCGGCGAACGGGTAAGTATTTTGTTTATTATTTCTTCTGCCTTTGGTATCAGATCGTCTGCAAAAACAACATGGTTTACCAAGCCCAATTGCAACGCTTCGGCAGCGCTTATCATATCTGCGGTCAAGATCATTTCTAAAGCCTTGCCGCGGCCAACCAATTGCGTAAGTCGCTGTGTGCCTCCATAGCCTGGTATTAAACCTAACGTAACTTCTGGCAAGCCCATTTTTGCGTTCTCAGAAGCTATGCGGATGTGGCAGGCCATAGCCAGTTCTAAGCCGCCGCCAAGTGCAAAGCCATTTACTGCTGCTATCACCGGCTTTTTACCATTTGCTATTATATCAAATACAGTGCTTTGGCCGCGTAGTGCTATTTCCTTGCCTCCCTCATAACCCAAACCATCAAACTCAACAATGTCTGCACCGGCCACAAAAGCCTTGGTACCTTTACCGGTTAGTATTATTCCGCCTACGGCCGGGTCCTTAAAAGCCGCAGTAAATGCGTCATGCAGCTCGGCAAGTGTAAAGCGGTTTAGGGCATTCAGCTTTTTCTCCCTGTCAATAGTAATATATTGTATGCGACCAATCGTCTCAACTTTGATATGCTCAAATTCCATGGTAATGTTTATTCTTAAAAATTACGATGAGTATGCACCCACTCGGTAATATATTTTACGATGTCATGCGTGCTGGTACCCGGCGGAAAAAGTTCCCCTGCACCCATTTTCTTTAATTCGGCCATATCGTCAGCCGGGATAATACCGCCGCCTGTAAGTAAAACGTCGTCCATTTGCTTTTCTTTCATCAGCGCCAGCACTTTTGGGAAAACCGTCATGTGCGCGCCGGATAATATGCTGATGCCAATGGCGTCAACATCCTCCTGCAAGGCCGTGTTCACTACCATTTCTGCCGTTTGGCGCAGCCCGGTGTAGATAACCTCCATGCCGGCATCCCTTAGTGATGTGGCGATAATGCGAGCGCCGCGGTCATGCCCGTCAAGGCCTACTTTGGCAACTAAAACACGTATGGGGCGATCAAACTGGCTCATGGCGATGATTTGGTTTTGGTAAATGTAGGAAATTTTCTGTACGGCTTAATTGCGATGATTGAAGCAATAGTACCACTTATCCATTGCTTATAAGATTCTACGCTATAGTCCAGGATGACAGTGTTAAGTAAAATAATGTGAAGTTTTGCGTACTTTTGCACCCTGTTACATACATCATGAGCGAAGAAAGATCACTTAATTTTATAGAGGAAATTGTTGAAGAGGATATTGCTGCCGGCAAGCACGGCGGACGTGTTTTAACGCGTTTCCCGCCGGAGCCTAATGGTTACTTGCATATCGGTCACGCAAAGTCCATCTGCCTTAACTTTGGGTTGGCGCAAAAATACAATGGGCAAACAAACCTTAGGTTTGATGATACTAACCCTGTAAAAGAGGATGTTGAGTATGTTGACAGTATAAAAGAGGACGTTAAGTGGCTGGGCTTTGAGTGGGCCAATGAGCTTTACGCTTCTGATTACTTTGACAAACTTTATGAGTTTGCCGTTACACTGATCAAAAAAGGCCTGGCTTATGTTGATGACAGCACAGCCGAAGAAATAGCTGCACAAAAAGGTACGCCAACCGAACCCGGCAAAGGCAACGAATACCGAAACCGCAGTGTGGAAGAAAACCTTGCTTTATTTGCCGACATGAAAGCCGGTAAATTCCCTGACGGCGCAAAAGTGCTGCGTGCCAAAGGTGATCTTGCCTCACCCAACATGCATCTGCGCGACCCGCTGATGTACCGCATTAAACATGCCCATCACCACCGCACCGGCGACAAATGGTGTATTTACCCGATGTATGATTTTGCCCATGGCCAAAGCGATGCGATTGAGGAGATCACTCATAGTATTTGTACACTGGAGTTTGTGCCGCACCGCCCGTTGTACGAGTGGTTTATAGAGCAATTGGAATTATTCCCGAGCAAACAGTACGAATTTGCCCGCCTTAATCTCAACTACACAGTAATGAGCAAGCGCAAGCTGCTGCAATTAGTTGCCGATGGTTTTGTTGATGGCTGGGATGACCCGCGTATGCCAACCATAAGCGGCCTTCGTCGCCGTGGTTATACACCTGCCAGTATCCGCGAGTTTTGCGAACGCATTGGTGTTGCCAGGCGCGAGAACATGATAGATGTGGGTTTGCTGGAGTTCTGCATCCGCGAAGATCTTAACAAAACAGCATGGCGCCGCATGGCAGTGCTTGACCCTGTCAAGCTGATAATTGATAATTACCCGGAAGGCCAGACAGAAACTTTGCACGGAGAGAACAACCCTGAGGTTGAAGGTGGCGAAGGTGGACGCGATATACCGTTTAGTCGTGAGCTGTGGATAGAGCGCGAAGACTTTATGGAGAACCCGCCTAAGAAGTATTTCCGCCTGGGTATTGGTACCATGGTGCGTCTTAAACATGCTTATATTGTAAAAGGCGAAAGCGTGGTTAAAGATGCTGATGGTAATATAACCGAGATACACTGTACCTATATCCCTGAATCAAAAAGCGGAAACGACACCAGCGGCATCAACGTAAAAGGAACTATCCACTGGATAAGTACTGAACACGCCAAAGAAGCTGAAATACGTATGTATGACCGCCTGTTCCAGGTAGAAGACCCAAGCAACGAAGATGGAGATTTTAAAGATTACATCAACCCGAATAGCTTGCAGGTGATAGAAAAAGCCTTTATAGAGCCTGATCTGTTAAATGCCGTTGAAGGCAAGCCTGTACAGTTTATCCGAAAAGGATATTTCACCGTGGATAAAACATCAACCCCGGAAAAATTAGTGTTTAACCGCACGGTAACGCTAAAAGACGGTTGGGTGAAGAAATAATTAACCCTAATCTATAAGAAAGCCCCGATTGACCACAATCGGGGCTTTCTGTTTAACGGCCATATCATTTCGAAAGAGCGAGAGCGGGGCGAAATGACATGGATGTAGTTCTACACAAAATCCAATCCTCTGAAGCTCGTGCCTAACACGCTCTTGTTATTAACGTTAAGCCATTTATCAAGCAGTGTGGCATATACATCCCTAAAATCCACTTCATATTTCAGGTCGCCGTTGTCCAATTGGCCCAGATCTGGTGCATTGTTATAAATACCTTGTTTTTCGAGTTTGCCACCGAACAGCATCACATTGTTGGCTGTACCATGGTCGGTGCCGTCGCTGGCATTTTGCTCGACACGGCGCCCAAATTCAGAGAATGTCATCACCAGGGTATCATCCAACTTGCCCGTTTGTTTCAGGTCTTTCACAAACGCCGCAACTGCATCGCCATAGATCTTTAGCTGGCGGCCTTGTTGGTTCAATTGCGTAGTATGCGTATCAAAACCACTAAGCGATACATAATAAACCCGGGTTTTTAAGCCGGAGTTGATAAACTTGGCAACGTTTTTAAGCTGGTTTGCAAACCCTGTTTGCGGGTATTGTGCAACGGTTTTATATGTTTTTGAGGTTTGTTGTATATAATCTGCCGACGAATAGGTCTCTATCATGGTTTTATAGAGATACCCGAGGTTGTCCTCATTCAAATGCTGGTCGTGTTCGCTAACCAGTTCTTTAAAGAAAGGTTCGCGGGTATTGTTAAAAAGTTTGCCGGGATTTTGCACGGCAATGCCTTTCATCTTATTGCCTTTCATAGCTAATGAAAGAGTATCATCTACTTCAACGGCTGTGTAAGGGTCTTTATTCACGGTGCAATTGGCATCCAGGTAACGGCCTATCCAACCGGTAGTTAAAAACTGGTCTGATGCGCTGGCGGTTTGCCAGATATCCATAGAACGGAAGTGCGACCTATCCGGGTTAGGATAGCCTACCGAATTAATGATGCTCATCCAGCCCTGGTCGTAAAGTTCTTTTAAAGCCGATAGATTGGGGTTAAGCGCCTGCCTATCATTCAGCTTCACCAGGTCAGTTGGTTTTATGGCAATGGTGTTGCGCTTTTGGTAATAAATATCGTTGCCATAAGGCACAATGGTGTTAAGCCCATCGTTACCGCCAGATAGCTGTATGATAACGAGGTTTTTGAAACCACTTAGCTCATTGGAAGCCATCGCCTCAAATGGTTTTAAAAATGATGGTATAAGAAAGGCACCGGATGCCAGCGCACTGTTCTTCAAAAAATCCCTTCTTTTCATAATTAACACAATTGATATTCAGGAGTAGAAACCAGTTCCACAACCATTGACCGAATGTTTGACGATTGAGCAATAACCGCTTTTATGCTGTTATCAATAGGCGCAGCTAATATCACCGATGCTACCTGGTCTTTGGTAGTGCCTTTAGGTATGTCATTTAAAAACTTATTCCAATCAGGCGTTGTTTGTGCAGGCGTTTGGGTTTGCTGTTTACGGTTGGGCATGGTTGCCAATAGCGCCTCATCTTCCGGGTCGGCCTTACCGTGGAAATCGATGATCCCATTATTTAAAACCGTTGATGGTATTTTCAGTCTCGTCATTAATGATGAGCTGTCTATCCAGCTTTTACCTCCGGGCCAGCCCGCTACGTTTGGCGGATAAAACAATACCTGCCCAAGTGCACGCTGAAACTGCATCATTACATCGGGGTTGTTGTAGTTGATGTAAAACTGCCGGTTTAAGCCAACAATTAAGTCTATCGGCGATTTGATCAAATTGCCGGTGTTAACAGGTGCATAAAACCAATCGGCAGCAAAAACAAACTTTAAAAGCGGCGTTATCTCGTAGTTGCTGTTATAAAAAACATCAGCCATTGCGCTCACGTGCCTGCTATCCGGAACATCATTAACCAGGTAGCGGTACAACTTTGTGCAGATGAACGTGGCTGTCTTTTTGTTTTGTAGCAGCATGTTAATGATGTCCTCACCTTTAAAGGCGCCGGCTTGGCCCATAAAGGTTTTTGTGCCCTCGTCATGCTGCTGCTCGCGGGTAACAAATTCGCCTTTGTTATTAAAACCCCAGCCGGTGAAAGACCGTGCCGATTCTTTGATATCCTGCTCGGTGTAGTTACCCCGGCCAATGGTGAAAAGCTCCATTAACTCGCGGGCAAAGTTCTCATTAGGGTGTCCCTTTTTATTTTGCTGGTTATTTAAAAACTGCAGCATGGCCGGAGATTGCGATACCTCCATCAGCAATGTTTTGAAGTTGCCTAAAGCATTGCTGCGTTGAATATTATTAAGTTGTTGGGCGTAGTAGGGGTTTTGAGACCTGCATGCAAAGTGATTATGCCAAAACAAGGTCATCTTCTCGCGCAGCTGTGCCGGCGTGGTGCTCATTTGATTGAGCCAGGCAATGTTGAGGTCTTTTTCCTGCTCACGTTGCTGCTTCATAAACATCTTACGGGTTAGCGTATCTGTTTTATCTGCACTGGCCATTTTAAAGCTCAAATTTTCAGTTACCAGCATAAGCGGTTGTGCGGTAGTTGATGACTTGAACAACTGCTCAGTGGCGTGCGTTAAAGATGCTTTTTGAAACGTTGCCAGATCATCAACATTTAGCCCGAAACCGGCCCTGGCATATAGATGCTTTATTTTACCTAAGTCGCTCATTGTATTTGCGCTAAGTTGTTAAACGTGAGGTTTGACAAGCCCTGTGTAACTAAGTTTAATACCGGTAAAAATATTTGCTTGCAATTCTCGGTATTGTATTATCTTAGTGTTGCTTTTAACCTTAATTACAATGAACAAAACTATTGCAGCAATAGCATTTTGTATTGCTCCCTTTTTATCCCTCGCGCAGAGCGCAGAAACCAACTCAAATTATGTAGCCGCACAGCCTTTTGGCAAAGTAGAAGTAGCTGATCTCGAACTAAAATCATGTGATTTTGAGAAAGATGCCAACGCCGAAGTGCTTTTTGATATTGGCAGCGCAGGTTATGACCCTAACATGGACCTGTCTTTAGACAGGCATAAACGCATCAAGATCTTTAATATCAACGGTAAGGACAATGCAAACATTCGCATTGAATTTTACGGCGGTAACCGCCTTGAGTACATCAACGGTTTGCAGGCACAAACCATAAACCTTGTTGATGGCAAACCTGAAATTACAAAGCTTGATAAGAAACTGATCTACACTGAACAGATCGATAAGAACAGATCTGCCCTGGTATTCAGCATGCCGAATGTAAAGGCTGGCTCTATCATCGAGTATAAATATTCGTTGAGAAGCAACTCACTTAATAACTTCCCAGATTGGTATTTCCAAAGCAAATTACCAACCCGTTACAGCGAGTTTAAGACTTACGTGCCCGATTTTATGACCTTTCAGATAAACGCGCATGTAGAGCAGCCTTTGGTAAAATACAGTGCCAAATCAGAAGGGCGCAGCTATGGCACGGGCACTAACCTCATATCTTACAGCCTTGAAACAACTTACAGGGGGCTTGCTAATGTGCCGTCATTACCCGATGAAGCTTACATGACAGCCTCTGCCGATAACCTTCAAAAAATTGCGCATCAATTAACCGCAGTAAGACCTTTGGGTACCTACTCGCCATCATATTCAGATAGTTGGGCTAAGGTGGGCCGTATACTTGCGGATGATGAGGATTTTGGCAGCCAGTTAAAACGCAAACTGGCCAACGAAGAAGTATTGATCACGAAAGCTAAAAGCTTAAAAACTGACGATCAAAAAATTCAATACCTTTTTAACGAGGTGAGGAACAGTATGAAATGGAACGGTGTTGACAGGTGGTATACCAATGATGGTACTGTTAAGGCCTGGGAAAAGAAAACCGGTAACTCTGCTGAGATAAACATTATACTATACCATTTACTTAAAAAGGCTGATGTTAAAGCCTTCCCGATGGTAGTAAGCACCCGCGAGCATGGCAAGGTTGTGCCATATTTTACCTTCCTATACCAGTTTAACCGTGCGGTAGTTTATGTGCCGATGGGCGAAGGCAAGAGCTATATACTGGATGCTACCGGTAAATACAACCAATATAACGAAACGCCTTATGACCTTTTAAACTCGAGCGGCTTATACATAGACAAGGAAAATGAAAAGTATGATATAGTGATGCTGCAGAGAGATGATGCCGTTAGGCAGGTGGTGATGTTGAAAGGTGAGGTAACAAACGATGGTAAATTAGACGGTAATGCACAAATAAGCAGCTTTAGCTACAATAGGGTAAATGCGCTTAACAGATATAAGGACGATGGTGAGAAAAAATATACGGATTATCTTAGGGATAATAACAATGCCCTAAACATCAGTTCGCTTAAATTAGAGAATACCGAAGTTGATAGTTTACCGCTTGTACAGAATGTTAATTTCAAATTAGACCTTACCGGATCTGATGAGAACTATATCTATTTTGTGCCTAACATGTTCAGCGCCTTAAAGGCTAATCCGTTCCTGAGCGAGAACAGGCTTACCGATATTGACTTTGGTTACAAGAAAAGCTACACCATTATTGGCTCATACAAGCTACCCGCAAATTATAAGTTGGATGCCTTGCCTAAGAACGTAACGTTGAAAATGCCAGATGAAAGCATCCTGTTCAGGCGTGTAGCATCTGCCGAGAACGGTATGCTGATGATACGTTACCAGATAGACCAAAAAGCCATCAGCTATGGCAGGGACATCTATCCAATGGTACACGAGTTCTATAAGAAAATGTATGAGATGCTTAACGAGCAGATCGTGCTTAAGAAATCATAATTGACATGAAATTCCAGTTATTTAGGGCGGCACTTTGTGCCGCCGCTTTTTTGCTATTCGGCAGTTTAGAAGTTAGCGCTCAAAAAAATAAAAATCTAAAAGAGTACTTGCAGGCATCAACCATACCCGATTCTTTAAAGGATGGTGCTAATGCTGTTGTACGCTACGCATCAGATGAGTTGGTTGTAAAACGTAAAGACAAACTTGTTATAAAACATCACAGTATCGTTACTGTCCTCAATGAAAAGGCCGACGATGCTGCAAGGCTGGTTCTGTTTTACGATAAAAAGTTCAACAGCGTTAATGATGCCGAGATGATTATTTACAATGCCGATGGCGTGCAATTAAAAAAGTACAAGAAAGGCGATATGTATGATCGGGCAGCGGTAGATGGTATCTCTATAGTAACTGATGACCGTATGTTGGTTGCGGGCCACAGCATTGCAAGTTATCCCACAACGGTTGAGATAAATTACGAGGTTACCCGTAACAGCTATTTCGATCTGAGTGAATGGAGTTATCTGTCGCCTGAGCGGGCCGTGCAGTATGCCGAGTATAGCGTACAAACCGACCCGGCAAACGGGTTCAGGTACAAAAATTACAATACCTCTATAGCCCCGGTGAAAACATCACAGGATGGCCTGGATAAATACACCTGGACGGTAAAATCGCTTAAAGCAATAAAGCCCGAGGACGACGCGGTTGACTGGCAGGTTTTCCCGAGTATATCCTTTGCAAATAATTATTTCTCATTTGATGGTATCCCCGGTGATTTCACAACATGGAAAAGCTACGGTAACTGGCAGTTAGGCTTAAATACAGATGTGAATAGCTTGCCGCCTCAACGTGTAGAAGAAATAAAAGCGATGACGGCCAATTTAAAAACTGATAAAGAGAAAGCCAGGTTCTTATATAAATACCTGCAGGATAACATGCGTTACGTAAGTATCCAATTAGGTATAGGTGGTTTAAAGCCCTTCCCGGCAACTTTTGTAGATCAGAAAAAGTATGGCGATTGCAAAGCGTTATCCAATTATATGCACGCCTTGCTAAAGGCGGTTGACATTCCATCTTATTATGCAATGGTTAGAGCCGGAGACAATGAACGCCCGGCTGATAAAGCTTTCCCGAGCGACCCTTTCAATCACGTTATTTTGTGTGTGCCATTTAAGGGTGATACCACCTGGCTGGAGTGTACCAGCAGCACCAGGCCATTCGGTAAACTTGGTCCGTTTACGGAGAACCGAAATGCGTTGTTGGTAACAGCCGACGGCGGCGTTTTGGTAAATACCCCTAAAAGTTCAATGCTTGACAACCAGTTTAACACCGAAGTTCATATCACGTTTGAAGCTGAAGGTGGTGCCAAAGCAAAAATGAAGGCAATAACTACCGGTGCATACCGGGATGATTTTATCAGCATGGCATCTTTAAAAAGCGATGAACAAAAGGAAACGCTTATAAGAATGTTAAACATGAAGCAGCCCAATGTGCTGGAGATAAGCCCGGTAACGGATAATGACGGGGTTAAAGAATTAAGCCTTGAGCTGGAGTTTGACAAGTTTTGCGACATAGCCGCCGGCAATAAAATGTTTTACAGGCCACGCCTGTTTGATCTGTGGAAATTGACTGTGCCGCCTTTAGAAAAGCGTAAAAATGATTTCTACTTTTCTGTACCCCTGCAAAAATCATGTGTTACCACAATTGATCTGCCGCAGGGCTACGAGGTAGAGACTTTGCCGGTTAACCAGGCATTTAAGTTTACTTACGGTAGCTATGACGTGAATTATAAATATGACGCCGCTAAAAACCAGGTGTTAAGTACAGCCACTTTTAACCTGAATAATCACGTGATACCGGCAGCAAAATACACCGAGATGCAGCAGTACATGGATAATATAGCCAAAGCTCAAAATAAAAAGCTGGTGATACGCAAGAAGGCATAAATTTGCCCTGATGATATTCAGGCTTGATGAGCGTTTAATATTCCCGGACCCAGCCCTGGCCGAAGAGGATGGACTGCTTGCCGTTGGCGGCGATCTTTCGGCCGGGCGCTTAATGCTTGCTTACGAGAATGGGATATTTCCCTGGTATAGCGCGGATGAGCCGATTTTGTGGTATTCACCGCATGAGCGTTTTGTGCTTTTTCCAGATGAATTGGTTGTCTCCAAATCTATGCGTAAGGTAATAAGGGATGGCGTGTTTTTGGTAACCTTGAATAAAGCTTTCGGGAGCGTAATCGATAGTTGCTCATCTATTGCACGCGAGGGACAAGACGGTACCTGGATCACAAACGAAATGAAGGCTGCATATGCAGAACTACACCGCCTCGGTTTTGCTCATTCTGTTGAAATTTGGAAAAATAACGAATTAGTGGGTGGATTATACGGTGTGCAGACCGGTAATGTATTTTGCGGCGAAAGTATGTTCAGCAAAGTAAGTAACGCCTCTAAAACTGCATTGATATGGCTTTGCCAGACCACCAATTTTGCTTTAATAGATTGCCAGGTATATACCGAACATCTTGAAAGTCTGGGCGCGCGGATGATACCACGCCAGCAATACATGGATGTGCTGCATAATAACCGCATTAAAACGTAGCTTTGTTACTGATGGAGCAGGTGAATGTTAAAGAGCGTATCATATTGGGAATTGACCCCGGTACCGCTGTTATGGGTTACGGATTAGTGCTTGAGAAAGGGAACAAAATTGAACTGCTCAGCCTCGGTGTTGTAAAACTGGGCAAGCTTGATGACCATATGCTTAAGCTACAGCGCATCTTTGAAAAAACCGTTGCTTTAATAGATAACTACAAACCTGATTGCCTGGCCATTGAGGCGCCGTTCTATGGTAAAAACATACAGGTGATGCTTAAACTTGGGCGCGCGCAAGGTATTTGCATGGCAGCTGCCTTATCCCGAAACCTGGATATAACAGAATACTCGCCGCGCAAGATAAAGCAGTCTATTACTGGTAATGGCAGCGCCACCAAAGAGCAAGTTGCCGCCATGCTGCAAACGCTATTAAACTTCACAGAGACGCCTGATTTTTTAGACGCTACGGACGGGCTTGCTGTTGCCGTTTGCCATTCGTTCCAAAAAATTAGCACCAAGGCACCTAAGGGTGCGGCCAAAAGCAAAAAGGCGTACTCAGGCTGGGAAACCTTTATAAAAGATAATGCCGGGAGGGTGGTTAAAGGTGCAGCTAAGTAATTAAAGCAGCATTTCCTTTACTTCCTGCCAGTTATTAACTTTTACATCCCAGCGTACATCGTGGTTATGCGCTGCTTTGAACAGGATGCCTTGCCCAATAAAACCGTTGAAGTTTCGCACATTATCATCTATCATGTAGTCGGCATTGATAATGCTCTTATCACCGCAGAAAACAATGTTCTTCCAGGTAACATAGGGAAAGTGCTCACCCAACCAGGCCAGTTTCGGCAACAACGAGTTTGGAAACTCCATAGCTGCTGTAGTAAAATAGATTTCGTATTTTTTGTACAATTCGGCAATTACCGCTTTTGCATCTTTGATAACCGGCAGGTCCTTAAAAAAGTCGTCATGAAAAACAAACTCGCGGATGCAGCTGCTGTGCTCGGGCTTGATCAAATCCTGTACACTGGCCGAGTATAATTGCTCAGGTGTGAATTCGATGCCGTAGTCGCGGGCATACCATTCGCCAAAGCGTGCCTGTGCGTCTGCAACCACATCATCCATATCAATAGCTATTCTTTTCATAGTGTTAAAATTACACATTTAAGATGCTGTTGCAAAGCTTCTTTCTTTATAATCATTCTAAATAATTTGGATGCTAAGCATCTCGCGGTTATATTTGCCTCGTTATTTAAAATTAGTCTTAATAAACTATTTGTATCGCAGCGCATTTTATAATGAAGAAACCTATACTATCAATCTCCAGATCAGCGTTATTCGCACTTCTATTATTCCTTACACCTGTTATTGTGTTTGCTCAAAGGAAGGGCACCATACAAGGTAAGGTGTTAACTAATGGTGGTAAACCCGCAGAAAACGTTTCCATCGGTTTGGAAGGTACAGGTTACGGTACAACTACTGCAGATAACGGTACATTTTCTTTTAGAGCACCGGCTGGTTCTTATACCATCATTATTTCTTATGTAGGCGTTGAGCGGGTAGAAGTACCGGTTACAGTTACTGCAGGGCAGGTAACAAACGTGCAGGACATAACCGTTCGTGCAAGCCAGTCGCAGCTTACGGAGGTTAATGTAATTGCTAACAGGGCAAACCGCTTCACCAGGAAAATAAGTACGGATGTAGCAAAGATACCCTTGAACAATCTGGAAAACTCTCAAAGCTACAGCGTAGTAACTACCGAGCTTTTAAAAGAGCAAAATGTTTTTAATGTAGAGGATGCTTTAAGAAATGCCCCCGGTATACAAAAAATGTGGGATGCTACCAACCGTGCAGGTGATGGCGGTGGTTATTTTACACTGCGTGGTTTTGTTACCCAAACCCGTTTAAGAAACGGCATTGCGGGTTTGGTTACCAGCGGCATTGATGCGATTAACATCGACAAGATAGAGGTTATTAAAGGCCCGTCGGCTACGTTGTTTGGCAGCACCTTAACTTCATTTGGTGGTTTGGTTAACCGTGTTACCAAAAAGCCTTACGAAACCTTTGGTTTAGAAATTGGCCATACTGTAGGTAGTTATGACCTCAGCCGTACCACTATCGACTTGAACACGCCGCTTGGCACAAACGTAGCCTTCCGTTTAAACTCCGCTTACAATTACGAGGGCAGTTTCCAGAATTATGGTAAAAACCGCTCATTTGCCCTGGCGCCAAGCCTGGCTATAAAAGCTAACGATAAATTATCTTTCTTATTAGAGTCTGAGATCTTTATCGGGCGTAATTCTGCAAAGCCATTCTTCTTCTTTTATGATACCCCAAAAACGTTGGGCGTAAGCAAGGTTAGCGACCTTAATATCAACTACAAGAACGCTTACGTTAACGATGACATCAAAGCGTTTAGCCGCAGCGCCAACTATTTTGCCACCATGAACTACAAGTTCTCGGACAAGCTAAGATCACAAACCGTTTTTTCGGCAACAAACAGCTACTCCAACGGCCCAAGCCCATATTTTTACCTGGTGAGTGATTCAACCGCGATTAAGATCGCGCGCAAACCAGGCGTGGCCGATCTTCCTGATCGCCCGGGTGAGGCAAATTATATCTACAACAACGATCAATCTACCTACCATAGTAAATTCAGCGCTATTGAGATCCAGGAGAACATCAACGGCGATTTTAATATCGGCAGTACCCGCCACCGCTTTGTGGTTGGATTAGACTTTCAGCACCAGAACTCTAACCAGATCTATTACGGCGGCTCATATGGCATAGCACCGATCAATGATCCCAAATACGATTACGGATCATTCAATAAAATCTTGACTGATGCCAATCTTTATAATCCGGCTGCAGCATTCCCGTACATCTACAAAACCAATACTTATAGTGCCTACGCTTCAGATGTAGTTAACATCACTGATAAATTAATAGCCTCAGTTGGTTTACGTGTTGACCGTTATGAGAACAAAGGCAGCTACAACGTTGACGGTACGCCACAAGATTCGGCACCGGCATTTGGTCAAACTGCGTTCTCTCCAAAATTCGGCTTGGTGTACCAGCCAATAAAGGAGGCTTTATCATTCTTTGCCAATTACCAAAATGGTTTTCAAAACCCGGGTGTATACAGGGATGCGCAATCGCAACCGGTTGTTGCGAAAGTTCAAAATGCCAATCAAATAGAGGGTGGTGTTAAAATGGCGTTATTTAACGGCAAGTTGAACGGTACCTTAAGCTACTATCGTATCAATCTTACCAACGTGTTGCGTACTGTGCAAGGCTCGGGTGGTGGTTTACCAATCCAGGTACAGGATGGTACCCAAAGCAGCAAAGGTTTTGAGGCTGAGATCATAGCCAACCCGATAAGCTCAGTTAATATCATCGCCGGTTTTGCCTACAACGATTCAAAATTTACACTGGCAGATGCTGATGTGCAAGGCCTTCGCCCTAACACCGCCGGCTCGCCTTACCTTGCTAACTTTTATGCAAGCTACCGTTTGCCATCAACTGTGTTGAAAGGCTTAGGTGCTGGTTTCGGTGGTAATTACGCCAGTGCAAACAAGATCATCAACAGTGTAAGCCAGGGCACTTTTGAATTACCGGCATACACCATACTAAACGCCAACTTATTTTACGAGCAGCCAAAATACCGCTTCGGTTTCAGCGTAAACAATTTGGCTAACAAGGAATACTACACCGGTTATACCACCATCAACCCGCAAAGGTTGCGTCAGTTAGTGTTGAGTGCATCATATAAATTTTAGGTATGTCGCCATTTAAAAAAGCATTACTTTTTTGCCATCGCTGGCTCGGGGTTATATCCGGGCTTGTGGTGTTTATTGTAAGTATAACAGGCTGTATCTTTTGTTTCCAGGATGAGATACAAGATGCGATGCATAGCTACCGCACGGTTGAAAACACAGGTAAGCCCTACGTTGAGCCATCGCAGCTAATAAGTGAAGTAAAGAAAGCTTACCCTAAAGCGAGTCCTGATTATATTTATTACTACGGTGTAGAAAGGCCTGCAGGTGTATTGGCAAACAAAGGTGCAGAGGGCTACGAATACGTATACCTGAACCCCTATACAGGAAAGATCGTTCATCACGAAACGCCGCAAACTAACTTTTTCATCATTGTTGAATATATACACCTTTACCTGCTGCTGCCGCCTGCAATTGGCAAATGGGTAGTAGGGGTTGCTGTGATCATCTTTATGGTAATCATGATAACCGGGCTTATCTTGTGGTGGCCCAAGCGCAAAAGCGACCGCAAGCGCAGCTTTACCATTAAATGGGGAGGCCGCTGGCGCAGGGTAAATTACGACCTGCACAATGTTCTGGGTTTTTATGCAACTTCTATTGCCTTGATACTAAGCATAAGCGGCCTGGCCATTGCTTTTGAACCGGTAAGCAGGGCCATCTACAAAACTGCAAACATAGGCCGCGGCATTAAATACGAGGATGAAGTGAGCGAACCAAAATCAGATTCGCTTAAAAGATCGGGTATGGCAGCAAAGCCCGTTGTTGATGTGGCTTTTGCTTACGCAAGGCAGCAATCACCCAAGGCACAAATGTTTTTGATCCACAATGATCCTACAGTTTCTGGCGCTATCGGTGTTGGCGCCTACCCAAAATCGCTTCATTATGCCAATGCCAGTGGCTATGAGTTTGATAAGTATAATGGCAAGCTTTTAAAAACCTACGCGCTGGAGAAAAAGAGCCCCGGCCTAAGGCTTAACGAGATGAACTACGATATACATGTTGGCCAGATAGGCGGCGTTACCACCAAGATAATAGCATTTATAGCGAGTTTGATCTGTGCAAGTTTACCGGTAACCGGGTTTATCATTTGGCTGGGTAAACGTAAAAAATCTGGTGCAAAAAACAACAAGGTACGCAAGGCCGTGCATCACAAAACGCATAAAAGAGCGCTGCAGGCAGGGGTGTAGCCCCCTCTAAATCTCCCCCGAAAGGGGAGACTTTAAAACAAAAGATATTCTTAAGCTCCTCTCCCTCGGAGAGGGGTTGGGGAGAGGCTCAAAGAAAAGCCGGTAATTGTTCAATTACCGGCTTTTCTTTTTATCTCGGAAAGTTATATTATCTAACGGTCAGCAGATCAATGGTGAATGTTAAAACCGAGTTTGCCGGAATGCCGGCCCCTGGAGAGCTGTTGCCATAAGCCAATGCCGAAGGCACGATCAGGAAAACGCGGCCACCGGCCTTAACATGGGTTAAGCCATATTGCCAGCCTTTAATAACGTTACTTAAAGGGAATGTGGTGCCGGTACCAGCATCAAATTGGCTGCCGTTAAGTAATTTGCCCACGTAATTCACGCTTACGGTACTGCTTGCAGTAGGTGTAGCGCCCGTACCTTCAGTTAATACCTGGTAATAAACACCGTTAGCATCTTTGGTAACGTTTATGCTTGGGTTGGCTTTAATGTACGCTTGGATATCTGCCTCATCTTTGGCAGCCTGAACGGCAGGGTCAAAATTGTCTTTATCTTTTGAACAAGATGCAAATACAGCTAAAAATAAGCTTAATATCAGTAAGTGTTTTTTCATGTTATTATTAACGTAATAATTTACTCAGGTGATACAGTAGACTTAATTTTTAATTCGGTCATCTGCGCATCAGCAATGGTTGATGGTGAATTGATCATGATGTCACGGCCCGAGTTATTCTTAGGGAACGCAATAACATCGCGGATAGAATCCAGCCCGGCGAAAATAGAAGCCAGCCTGTCAAACCCGAAAGCGATACCACCATGCGGCGGGGCACCGTACTCGAAGGCATCCATCAGGAAGCCGAATTGCTTTTGGGCTTCTTCCTTAGAGAAACCAAGGTGTTTGAACATTAGCGATTGCAGCTCACGATCATGGATACGAATAGAGCCACCACCGATCTCGGTACCGTTAATCACCAGGTCATAAGCGTTGGCGCGTACTTCGCCCGGCTTAGTGTCCAACAGGGCGATATCCTCAGGTTTTGGTGAGGTGAATGGGTGGTGCATAGCGTGATAACGCTCACTTTCTTCGTCCCACTCTAAAAGCGGGAAATCGACCACCCATAGCGGCGAAAACTTATTTTTATCGCGTAAGCCTAAACGGCCGCCCATCTCCAGGCGAAGCTCGTTCAATTGTTTACGTACTTTATCAGTTTGGCCGGCAAGTATCAATATTAAGTCGCCTTTTTCGGTCTCGAAAGCGGCAGACCATTTAGCTAACTCTTCTTCGTTAAAGAATTTATCTACCGATGATTTGATGGTGCCATCATCGTTATGACGGGCATAGATCAAACCTGTAGCGCCGATTTGCGGGCGTTTAACAAAGTCGGTCAGTTCATCCAATTGTTTGCGGGTATATGCAGCGCAGCCTTTGGCGTTAATACCCACAACCAGTTCGGCATTATCAAAAACACCAAAACCTTTGCCTTTTGCAATGTCATTCAGTTCAACAAATTGCATCCCAAACCGGGTATCAGGTTTATCTGATCCATACAAACGCGCCGCATCAGCATATTGCATACGCGGGAACTCATCCAGTTCAACACCTTTTACCGTGCTGAACAGGTGGCGGGTTAAGCCTTCAAATATATTCAGGATATCTTCCTGCGTAACAAAAGATAACTCACAGTCTATCTGGGTAAACTCCGGCTGGCGATCGGCACGTAAGTCCTCGTCCCTAAAACATTTCACGATCTGGAAATAACGGTCAAAACCGCTCACCATTAGCAATTGCTTAAAGGTTTGCGGCGATTGTGGCAGAGCGTAAAACTCGCCCGGGTTCATGCGGCTTGGCACCACAAAGTCGCGGGCACCTTCAGGCGTAGATTTGATCAGTACCGGGGTTTCCACCTCGATAAAATCAAGATCTGAAAGGTACTTGCGTACTTCCTGCGCCATTTTGCTGCGCAGCACCAGGTTGTTGCGGATAGGGTTACGGCGTAGATCAAGGTAACGGTATTTGGCACGCAGTTCCTCGCCGCCATCGGTTTCATCCTCAATCAGGAACGGCGGGATTTTAGCCGCATTCAGTACTTCAAGCTCGGTAACAGCTATTTCAATTTCACCGGTAGGTATTTTAAGGTTCTTGTTAGAACGCTCTAAAACCTTACCTGTAACTTTTATCACAAACTCGCGGCCTAAATTGCGGCTTGCTTCACGCAGTTTCTCGTCGGTTTCGGTATTGAAAACCAACTGAGTTAAACCATAACGGTCGCGAACGTCAATAAACGTGGTACCGCCCAGGTCGCGTGATTTTTGCACCCATCCGCAAAGCGTAACGGTTTCACCTAAATTGGCAATATGTAATTGTCCGCAAGTGTGTGTTCTTAGCATAGCTTAAAATTCTGAATCCCGCAAAAGTACTGTTTTGAGCCGAAAGGCAAAACAAATAAAGAGAAGACTACATGTTAAACATACTCTGCTCATTTGCCGCAGGTTACAGGTTAATCTATTTTAACACAACGAACCGAGCACCCCATCATACCTGTACCGTCTCTAAGCCCGTTCATGGTGCCGGCAACAGTTTCTACATTGTTTAATAATGTGGTGGTATATATTTCTGATGGATCTGACCAATATATGGTAGATGTGCCGAGCGAGTAAAAACCAAGATTATTGCGTATACCAGCAGGCAAGCCCGTGAAGCCGGTTTGATTAGTTGCACCTACATTAGGGCTTATCCAATGATCGGTACCGGCCTCTTTCATTGCACCTGTTGCCGTATTGGTGAGCCCCGGTAGCCAGAATATCTCTCTCCAATCGTCTCCCTTTGGCAGGCGCCAGCCCGCAGGGCATATATTTCTGGTATCGCTTATGGCAGCAAAATTATACAGATGCCCGTAAGTATCACCCAGCAGGCTGTCAAAGTTATAATCACAGTAGCCACTCAGATAACGCCAGTCATCTTCTCGTGTGAGATAATCAATAGGCTCCCCGTTGCGAAAATGTGTAACTTTAAGGTTTTGCACCAGCCAAACTGAGTTGCCAATGTTTACTGTTTTATAAATGTTGCCATCTATGTCCACCACATCTGTAGTAACTTTAAGGTTATCGCTGTAGGCAATGCCGGCTGCTGTAACGGCAAAAGCTCTGATATAATACGTGGTGCCCGGCATAAGGCCGGTAATGCTTGTTGCAAGGGTGCCGCTGCCGCCCGGTACTTTTGTAATTATTGATGCAGTTGTAGGGTTAGGTGTTGCAGAAATACAAAATCCTCTGTTTATAACACTATTAGTATCAGATAAACTTATGAGGCCCTTAACCGATATTTCATTGGTAGCAGTGCTAATGGGTTTACTTTCGATGGTTACTGTTGCCGCGATAGGATCAGGCAAATTAGGTTGGTCTTTTTTGCAGGCGCTTAAAATAAAAAGCATAGCAACCACGACTAATGATAAGGCTTTTAAGGTTGTTTTCACATGCTAAAATTATAAAATAAAGCTTAAACATAAACCCGCGGCTGCCAGGAAAATAAAATGTCTGCTGTGATCTTTAAGGCGATGTTAACCGTAACGCTAAAGGCTTTTCAAAAATAGCGATCAATTGCCTTAAAATCTTACCTTTGTAACCTCAAAAATTAGGAATAATAATGTTTGAAAATCTTTCGGATAAGCTGGACAGGGCCTTTAAGGTACTAAAAGGACAGGGATCAATAACTGAAATTAACGTGGCCGAGACCATGAAGGAGATACGCAAAGCCCTTCTGGACGCCGACGTAAACTATAAAACTGCCAAAACATTTACTGATGATGTAAGGCAAAAAGCATTAGGCGAGAATGTATTAACTACCATTTCGCCGGGGCAGTTGCTTACCAAGCTGATGAACGACGAGCTGACCGAATTAATGGGCGGCACCACATCAGAGCTTGACCTAAAAGCATCGCCAACCATCATCCTGATAGCGGGTTTGAACGGTGCGGGTAAAACTACTTTTACCGGTAAGCTGGCCAACTTCCTTAAAACGCAAAAGAACAAAAAGCCTTTATTGGTTGCTGACGACGTTTACCGCCCTGCAGCGATAGACCAATTAGAGGTATTGGGCCAGCAGATAGGCATCCCGGTTTACGCCAACCGCGAAAGTAACGACCCTATTGCCATTGCTAAAGAAGGTATTGCACAAGCCAGGCAAAATGGTAATAACGTGGTCATCATTGACACCGCCGGCCGTTTAGCTATTGATGAGGCCATGATGGTGGAGATAGAGAACGTGAAGGCTGCTACCAACCCGCACGAGATCTTATTTGTAGTGGATTCTATGACGGGCCAGGATGCGGTAAATACCGCCAAGGTGTTTAATGACCGCCTTGATTTTACCGGTGTTGTTTTAACCAAATTGGATGGCGATACCCGCGGTGGTGCTGCATTATCCATTAAATCTGTTGTAAACAAGCCTATCAAATTTATTGGTACCGGCGAGAAGATGGAAGCGCTTGACGTTTTCCACCCTGACCGTATGGCATCGCGTATCCTGGGCATGGGCGACGTGGTTTCCCTGGTAGAGCGTGCTCAACAACAGTTTGATGAGAAAGAAGCTGCCGAGCTGCAGAAAAAGATCCGTAAGAACAAGTTTGACTTTAACGACTTTTACGGCCAGATACAGCAGATCAAAAAAATGGGTAACATGAAAGATCTGGTTGGCATGATACCCGGTGTTGGTAAAATGATGAAGGATGTTGAGGTAGGCGATGATGCATTCAAAGGCATTGAGGCTATTATCCAATCTATGACTCCGAAAGAGAAGGAAAACCCTGATCTGATCAGTCAGAGCCGCCGCCAGCGTATTGCAAAAGGCTCGGGTACGGATATCAATGAAGTGAACCGCCTGATGAAGCAGTTTGAGGACATGCGTAAAGTGATGAAACAAATGAGCAACCCTGCAGCCATGGCACAAATGATGCGCAGGATGCCGAAGATGTAATAGCCCTTGTGGTAGATAAACAGAAAAGCCAGAACAATTTGTTCTGGCTTTTCTGTTTATCGTTGTTTAAAGCTTCCGCCAGCTGAAAGCTGACACGGTGCTTTGGCACGAGCTGGAAGCTCGCGCCGCCGATAATTTATATATACTGACAAGATCCTGTCAGCGTTCACGGTGTTCACGAGTGTTCATGGCGTGAACGTGAACACTATGCATTAAACGCTTCCAGGGCTTTTTCTATGCGAATTATGGCTTCACTTTCGCCCAATAGCTTGGCTATGTCGAACACATGAGGGCCAAACTTACCACCTACCAGCATAATACGGAACGGCAGCATCACATCACCCGCCTTTAATCCTTTTTCTTCGGCCAGGGCCTTAAACCTGGTCTCAAGCTCCGCTGCATCAAAGGTCTCGGGAGAACTTAATACGCTGATAAATGCGTTGAAGAAATCGGTTTTAGCATCCGTCCATTTCGGCTTAACCGCGTTTAGATCGTATTCTGCAGGTTGCTGGAAGAAGTATGCTGATTGCTGATAAAAATCCTCAAGCAATACACAACGCTCTTTTACCAGGTCGATCACTTTCAACAAATAAGCTTCATCTTTTATCACGATTCCTTTGCTTTTTAAGATCTCCCAAACTTTTAGCTTCAGGCTTTCAGCTTCCGACTTTTTGATCCACTCGGCATTATACCATTTGGCTTTTTCAAAATCGAATTTAGCACCCGCTTTGCTGATACGATCAATAGAAAATTTTTCTATAAGTTCATCCAGTGAGAAGATCTCCTGGTCGGTGCCGTCGTTCCAGCCTAACATAGCCAGCAGGTTCAGGAACGCCTCCGGCAAAAAGCCCAACTCGCGGAAGCCCGGGGTTAGCTCGCCGGTTTTGTTGTCCTGCCAGTTCATGGCATACACCGGGAAACCCAGGCGCGCGCCATCGCGCTTGCTTAGTTTGCCGTGGCCGTCGGGTTTTAATATCAGTGGCAAGTGTGCCCATGCAGGCATCTCGGCTTCCCAGCCCAATACTTTCCAAAGCAGTATATGTACAGGGGCGCTTGGCAGCCACTCCTCGCCGCGAAAGGCGTGGGTAATTTTCATCAGGTGATCGTCAACCACCACAGCTAAGTGGTAGGTTGGCATACCATCCGCTTTAAGCAGTACCTTATCATCAACCAGATTACTATCAAAAGTAACATGCCCGCGTATCATATCATCAAAACCAATGGTCTCATCTTCCGGCATTTTTATGCGGATAACGTGCGGTGTACCATCATGCAGCAATTTCTCTACCTCGTGCAATGGCAGGCTCAACGAGTTGCGCATTTCATGGCGGTAAGCATGGCCGTATTGGAAGTTGGGAACATCCTTGCGTTTCTGCTCTAATTCTTCTGAGGTATCAAAAGCATAGTAAGCATGGCCGTTCTCAACCAGGCGCTCTGCATACTCGCGGTAAAGCGGTTTGCGTTCGCTTTGGCGATAAGGTGCAAAGGGGCCACCCACCAGCGGACTTTCATCCGGGGTAAGGCCGCACCATTTAAGGCAATCCATAATGTATTGCTCGGCACCATCAACGTAGCGGGTTTGGTCGGTATCTTCAATACGTAAAACAAAATCGCCGCCGTGCTTTTTGGCAAACAGGTAATTAAATAAAACGGTGCGCACGCCACCAAGATGTAAACCACCTGTTGGGCTGGGCGCAAAACGAACTCTGACTTTTTTATCTGACATTGCGTGGCAAAGATACTCGTATTTGCCCTAAGCCAAAACTTTGATGTTAAATGTGATAGAAAGCTGATTCCGCACTACATATATGTTACCGCATCAAACACTGAAGGATAATGATAGACAGGGCTAAATTCACCTTCATCGGCAAGCTGGCAATCTACTTTTATGGTGGTATTGTTGATATCGCCAAACATGCTGGCGATGGATGCATCGGCGGCATCTCGGCCGGTGGCTATTTTTACAAACCCGTTTAATGGGGATAACCTCGTAGCATCAAATAACAACCACTCGCCACCGATATAGGCCTCAAAACAGGCATGGAAATCCTGCGGAATAAGCATATATGAGTAGCCCGTAAAGTACCGTGCAGGGATAGAAAGCGCCCGGCAAAGCGCAATACCCAGATGCGCAAAATCGCGGCAAACGCCGGCTTGCTGGGCAACCGTATCATAAGCAGATGTCTCTGAGGTGCTGCTTCCGCTTAGGTATTCTACGTGGTTGTGTATCCATTTGGTGATAGCAACAGCCTTATTATAATTGTTGGCCAGGTTGCCAAACTCATTCTCGGCAAGGCGGTATAACTTGTCAGACTGGCAATAGCGGCTTGGGCTTAGATAAAGCAGCACATCAGGGTGAAGATTGCTGATACTGATGTCAGTGTATTTTTTGTAGTTATGAACCTCAAAATAATTATCTACCAGAGCCTCATAAGTAATATTGTAATCACCCGGCTCCTTGATATCGAAGCGGATAAAACGATTGTTCGTTGTTGCGGTAATTAACTCTTCGGCATCCGTTTGAGGGGTTATGGTAAACGTTTCTTCAAGTACCTTTTGCCTTTCGGTTCTCAGGGCATGTATGTTCAGTATAATAGTACCTGTTGATTTTGCCGCGTAGCCCAATTGGGCCGATACCTTAAATTTCATCCTTGTCTCCCGGTAATTTGGCAAAGGCTTTTTTCATCCAGTCGCCTGATATATTTTGTAACGCCGCCTTTAATTCATCATCCCACTGCGCGGATACACTGGCAAGGTCTTTTTGGGTATAGCGCTGTTCAACAAGCTCAAACGAATCCTTTTTATAAAGTGCGATATCTATAGGGAAATCTACATTGTTACTGCTTACTCTTGTAGAATCAAACGACAAAAATGCAGCCTTTAAAGCCAGGTGCATGCTTGAATCTTCATCTATTGTGCGGTTCAATATCGCTTTACCATGGCCCGAGTTGCCGATAGCCACAAATGGGGCACCTTCACCCAGCTCTACCCAATTGCCTTCGGGATATAGCAAAAATAGCTTATGGTCTTTATCATCTTTTAGCTGACCGCCGATAATGGTATTCAGGTCGAATTTAAAACCGGCCTTCTCCAGTGTCGTCCGGTCTTCCTGGGCTACGCGGCGGATCTGTTCACCAAATGCGTTAACCGCTTGGAAAAGCTTATCAAAGGTTTGCGTTTGGGTAAGCTCGTTAAAGTAAACAACAGCTTTGTCGCGTACCGATCTTAAGCCGCTCGTCATGATAAACATAGAGCCACCATCTTTTTGTACTACGGTAAGTTTCTTTTTATTGGTTGTTTCGGTTCCCGAAGTTATGCGGGTATCGGCCAGTGCTATAAGGCCTTCCTTAACCTTTATACCTAAACAGTAAGTCATATTTTTTGAAGCGAATCAGGATGCAAGATATCAAGAATCAAAATTTTAAGAGAATAGAAGCTAAAATATCGGGGATCAAGATCAGTCTTGTCGCTTGCTTCCTGATATCCTGCTTCTCTTCGTTCCCCTATTGCTGCTGTTGTTGCTGCTGCTGTATCATCTCCATATACTTTGCATAGCTGTTCCGTGGCATGCTTTGCGCAGGTTTTGGAGCGTGTGATGATGTTGTAAATATATCTTTTTCTTCGTGGACAAGCCCATCTTCATAACCTACTGACACCGATACTTCAAGCGTGTGCCCTGCGCTGCCTTTGTAAACACCTTTCACCGGTGAGCAATCGCTAAAGTTGCGGCCAACGGCCAGGCGCACGTGGTTCTCATTTGCAATACAATTATTAGTAGGGTCAATACCCAACCAACCGTACCCGGGCAAATAAGCCTCGGCCCAGGCATGGGTTGCGCCTTCGCCACGCATGCCGTCTTTGTTAGGGCAAATGTATCCGCTTACGTACCTGGCAGGGATGCCCACATACCTCAGCATTACCATTAAAAGATGGGCAAAATCCTGGCAAACACCGGCACGCAGTTTCCAGATCTCATCAAGTGTGGTCTCAACAGTTGTTACGCCTTTTATGTATTCGAAATTTTTGTAAACGTATTTAGAGAAGTTAAGCGCAGTGTGATAGGGGGTATCTTCTATTTTACGCTCGGCTTGTACAATCGGCCTTAGTTCGCTCAAACCTTCAAAATATTCCTGTTTCAGGAAGTCAATGTAAGGCATCACGTTTCGCATGTTGTATAATTCGTTCCATTGCTCGGCCGCAAACATATCGTCTATTGGCAATGCCCGTGGGTGGGTGATAACCGATAACTGAGAATTGATGATCATTGACCGATGCGGCTCTATATAGGTAAAGCTGCCTGTTTGGTTACCGTAATAATCTATATAAGTATCTACTTGCGGGTGCCCGGTTACTGTTAGATCATGCTTAAGCACTTCCTGAAAAAGATCGTTTATCGGGTACAGAATGATCTTGTTGGCGCTATCGCGTACAAAGTTATCATAAGTGTATTTGGTGATATGCTGTATCTTAAATTCGGGCATGGTATTAATTTTTTTGATTTGAGGATTTGAAAATTTGAAAAGGCCTTTTCAATCGATGCACCAATTTCAAATCTTCAAATCATCACATTTTCAAATCGAATCTCGTTTTCAAATTAATTTTATGAGTTTGCAAAGTAGTACTCGTTCATTGAGTTACCGATCTTATACAAGTCGTCGCGCAGGCCGGTAAGGTACTGGTGCAGCCCCATCTGGCTAATGCTTTTTACTGAACTGTATTTGATATTGCTTTGCAGCTTACCTATCTGAAACGATATCTCTCGGTAATCATTTACGTTGCTGTTGTTCTTTAATCTATCAAAATAGCGCTGGATGTTATTCACCGAATAGATCACAGATCGCGGGAAATCGTTATTTAGGATCACCTGTTCTATAACATTGTGTGCCTCCAACCCATCGCGATATGTTTTTTGGTAAAGCTCGTAACCACCGATTGACTGCAGTAAGTGTTTCCAATAGGTGATATCCAGCAACAGGTCGGGGTTGGTATTTATAGGCCCAAACTTTACGTCGAGGATATCAATAGATTGAATAGCCCGCTCCAGGTATTTGCCGATGTTCATAAAACTACGGGCCTGCCCGCGTTCCATAGTGATCTCCGCTGTGCCATAATAAAGCATAACTTCTTTTATCAGCACGTCCAATATGCCAATTGGGTCGTCTTTTCTTAAGCCGTTACCAATGCGGGGTTCTTTTACGGTATGGTAGTATTCGTTGATGCACTGCCACAGGTCGGTAGGGATATGTTCCTGCACACTGCGGGCATTTTCACGTGCCAGGGTTATTAAATTAACAATGGAGTTTGGGTTATCGCGCTCCATCACCATAAACTTTAATACAGCACGGCTCTCATTACCCAACGACTTTACCATATCATCATCAGCACCGGAAAAAATACGCATAATGGGCTCCCAGCTAAAACCGGCAACCGAATCCTGCGATGAGGCATAGTTGGTTTTTAACATCCGAAGAAGACCATCGCTACGTTCAATATACCGGCTTAACCAATAAAAACTTGCTGCAACTCTACTTAACATAAGTAGCCCCCCAGCCCCCTGAAGGGGGAGCTTTTGATTTGTATATTTTTGTTTCTTGCTAATAGCATTATTGTCTGTTTGAATTAAACTTCGGTTTCCCCTTTAGGGAGTTAGGGAGTTCGGCTTTATACCAATACCCATGTGTCCTTGCTTCCGCCACCTTGAGAGCTGTTTACTACCAGCGAACCTTCTGTTAGCGCTACACGGGTTAACCCGCCCGGTACTATCTCAATACCATCAGGGCCGCAAAGCGCGTAAGGCCGAAGGTCTATCCGCCGGGGCTGTAATACGCCGTTAATGTAGCAAGGTGCTGCAGAAAGACTAATGGTCGGCTGCGCGATAAAATTGCGCGGATCTTTCATGATCTCTACCTTGTATTTCTCTATTTCTTCCTGGCTGGCTGCGTGGCCCATAAGCATACCATACCCGCCGCTTTCATTGGTTTTTTTGACAACCATTTTATTGATATTCTCAAACACGTATTCGCGTTCATCGGGGTTAGACAGGCGGTGTGTTGGCACGTTTTTAAGTAATGGTTCCTCGTTTAGATAGTACCTTATCATATCCGGAACGTAGATATAGGTAGCTTTATCGTCGGCAACGCCATTGCCCAGTGCGTTTACAATAGCAACGTTGCCCTTACGGTACGCGCCCATTAAGCCTGCAACACCTAAAACACTGTTCGGGTTAAATACCAGCGGATCCAGGAAGTCGTCATCTACGCGGCGGTAAATCACATCTATCTGCTGCAAACCGGTAGTGGTTTTCATGTATACCCGGTGGTTGTTCACTACCAGGTCGCGCCCTTCAACCAGCTCAACACCCATTAAGCGTGCAAGCGTGGTATGCTCAAAATATGCCGAGTTATAAATGCCCGGACTAAGCAATACGATGGTTGGATTGCTAACCTGCCTTGGAGATAAAGCTTGCAGGTTTTTGTAAAGGATAGATGGGTACTCTGTTACACTTCTCACTCCGCAATGCGGTATCAAGTCGGGGAACAGGCGTTTTGTGATCTCCCGGTTCTCCAGCATATAACTAACGCCCGATGGAGTACGCAGGTTATCTTCCAGTACGTAAAAAGTACCGTCGTGGTCGCGTATCAGATCAATACCTGCAATATGTACATAAACATCATACGGTACATTTAACTGGTACATCTCCCGCAAAAAGTGCGGGCACGAATACACGATATCTATGGGAACAATGCCATCTTTTATGATGAACTGATTGTGGTAAATATCTTTCAGGAACAAGTTAAGGGCGGTGAGCCTTTGCTTTATACCTTTCTCTACAAAGTCCCATTCTGCAGCGGTTATAACGCGCGGTATAATATCAAAAGGGAAGATCTTTTCAATACCTTCACCGCTATTGTAAACGGTAAAAGTGATTCCCTGCGTCATAAACAGGCGTTTTGCTAATTCTTCTTTTTTATGAAGATCTTCGGCCGATTCTTTAGACAGGTAGTCTATTACTTTTTGATAATGCCCACGAACGATGTGGTTTTGATCGTACATTTCGTCCCATACGCCGTTAATTAAGCCATATTTTTCAAAATATTGTGAGCCCTGCATGTTATGATGTTCCAAAATGCTTAAATGATCAATAAAAACTTACTCAAGTTAATGCTTTAATTGCAGAATTGTTGGTTTTGTTATGATTTTTTTAAATAATTATTTATTTAAATCAACAATGCTTAAAAGTTTCGACAAAAAATTGCCGATTTAATTGTTATTAAATTTAACAGTTGTTGTGAATTGAAAGTTTTGGTTAGGAAGTTTTAGCGCCTATTGATTTACTTTTGTAATGGCCGGAATTACCTGCCCGCGAAAATCTGTAAACAACAGTTCCCAGGCAATTTTAAACCAGATGATAACAGGTATATACGCCTTAATAGCGTAGTTCTGCATCCATACACGCGCCGGTTTAGGGAATGCATCAGAGGGCCCTAAACCTGTGACTACCAAGAGCAGTACCAATATTACGATGTTAAATGGTGTAAACGGCTTGTGCTGCATCATGATATAAATAACTGCACCCGCAGTTGCAATAATAAATGTAGGATGCTCTGATGCTGTACTGAAAATCACTACCATTATCAGTAACGAGCACATCAACTGTAACCTGAATTTTAAGAACTCATATTGTTTAACCCTTGCCAGTGCGCCAATTACAGAAGCTGCTCCCATGAGCAGAAATGGCCAGTTGGGGATGGAGCTGTCCTGAAAGGCCCGCCTTACGGCACCCATCATACACCAGTCGAACCCTGTAGTTAAACTTTGGTTGGTAAGGTTCTTTGAAGTTAGCGCAACAAACCAATCCTTGTAGGTTTGGATCAAAAAACCTGGTCCGGAGATAATGGCCGGCAGCACCAAAAATATAGCCGTCCAAATTACCGACCATATAATGTATTTGGCTTTGTTCTTAGAGAAAAAGAAGAATGCCAGACCTACTATCGGGTAGATCTTCATCAGCGTGCCGGCCACGGTTAATAGGGTGGCATACTGCTCTTTTTGCTTTTTTACCAGTATGAAGCTGCCAATTATTATGGCAGCAATTATAGGGTTAAACTGCATGTAATGGCTTGCGTTTGCAAACTCTATAGCGCACAGGAGTAAGATGATAGTTTTTGTCCGATTGTTAAAAGGTAATAAATTGATAGCCCATAAAAATGCTGCAGCATTGCCAACTTCCCAAAAAAAGAAGCCCCAGCCTTCAGGCATCAGCGATAGCGGCGCTATAAAAACCGTAAATAACGGCCCGTATATGTAAACATCGTAGTATTCATTAGGGTAAAGCAGATACAGGTTTACATGATCCTTAAAATGATAAAAAGAAGTGCGGAATATGATGTAATTATTATCAATATGCCTGAAGTATTTGAGCTGCCAGCAAAAAAGAGCCACGGCAATGTATAGGATGCAGGTCCATTGGTAACCGGTTAACCCCCAGAATTTTTTTGCAGAGATCTGTGCATCCATATCAGGAGATAAAATAAAGCAAAATTGTTTAAAACGGATTGGCTACAAATAAAAAAGCCACCCGTAACATTTACAAGTGGCTGAAATATAATAAAATCGCTTAATTACTTTTTGTGGTGTTCAAACTCATGTGCTTCAAAAGCAAGGAAAATGTTAATAATTACACGGTTATAAATTGCTGCATTTGTAGTACTGTTGATAACGATTGTGCCATTGGTACGTGTAGCCTGATCAAGCATTGTTGACGGGATGCCCGTTAAAAGCTTATTTAAATGCAGGTTGATTTTTGAAGTTACACCGGTATTAGCATCAACAGTAACGTCCTTCAATTCTCCTTTGATAATGGCATTATCGTTATAATCAAACTCAATTGGTACTGCTGCACCGGCAGCTGTGGTAAAGGTGCCTTTAGCAGTAAGCGGTATATCGGTTCCTGAAGATTTAACCAGCAGTATCTTAACCTCTATTTCGCGATAATGGCCTGTATCAACCAGGGCAGTTATTGGCGATGAGTTTAGGTTAAACAGATCAAGGTTTGATACATTTTTTGTAGTGATCTCGGTTACCTTACCGTTACGTTTAGCTTCCAGCTTAAAACGGCTTACATTGGCAATAACCGATGTCCATTTAATACTCGCAGTGCTGATAGCAGTAGCATTAACTTCTCTACCATCTGTAACTGCGTTTGTGCCTACAGTTGTTTGCTGATTATCTGCCGTTAGTTGAAATCCCATTTCGGTTTGGGCCGCTGCAGTTGAGGCATTTTTCTCTTTTGAGCAAGAGCTGAATAAAGCGGTGCAAACCAATGCCGCAACGCCAAGGTTTAATAAAGTTTTTTTCATGTGTTATTTTTTCGGGGGTTTTTAGCGTATTACGTTTAAAGGTAGGGTAAAGGTTGCCTTTAAAATTGGTTTTAATAGAAATTTAATAAAGGCATATTGTACTTTTGAGTTACATCCGTTTACGCTATGAAAAAAGCACTTTTTATTCTGTTTCTGTTCGTTTCTGCCTCGACGTTTGCACAACAATCCGCTGAGGATTTTAAAGACGACTGGGCCGACCTCAGTCATTACGAAGCGGAGAACAGCCACTTACCACAACCTGCTGCAGGTGAAAAGCGCGTAGTTTTCCTGGGCAGCTCGATTTTTGAATTCTGGAAACAAAAGGTGCCGCAATACTTCGCGGAGCATAAAAATTATATTGACCGCGGTATAAGCGGACAGATATCGCCGCAATTGCTTATTCGTTTTCAGCAGGATGTGGTAGGCGTGAAGGCTAAAGCAGTGATCATATTAGCCGGGAGCAATGATATTGCCGGCACAACAGGGCACGTAACTACCGGGCGGATAATGGACAACATCCGCTCGATGGTGCAGATTGCTAAGGCTAATAATATCAAAGTGATCTTATGTGAGTATCTCCCAGTTTATGAATATCCATGGCGCAAAGGTTTTGCAGCGGCAGATAAGATCATTGAATTAAATAAAGCTATCAAAGCTTACGCAGGGCAAGAGCGATTGGTGCTGCTTGATTACTTTTCGCCATTGGTTGATGAGCGCAACGGGCAAAAGGCTGAACTTACCACCGATGGCGTTCATCCTAATGAAGCAGGCTACAAAATAATGGCTAAAGTCACAGATGAAGCAATAGCAAAAGCATTGAAATAAGATGAATAATAGAGAAGCGATCATCAATAACTACATTGACGCTTATAATAGCTTTGATATTGATGGCATGATGAAAGACATGGCCGATGACGTAGTTTTTGAAAACATCAGCGGCGGACAAGTAAACATGACGTTAAATGGACTACAAGCGTTTCGCCAACAGGCAGAGCAAGCAAAAGCTATTTCAGCAGCCGTAGACAATCAATAACTGATGTAATGCATAGGGGCAATGAAACTGAAATAGCTATCGACTATGAGGCTACTTTAGCTATCGATCTCCCAAACGGTATGAAGGTTGGTGATGAATTAAAACTTACGGGACAATCTGTTTTTACTTTTGAGGGCGATAAGATCATCGCCCTTAAGGATATCAGCTGATTTAGAATTTCGCCATGATCTGCTCTGCAGTAAGTTTTTCCTGCTCGCCGCTTTGCATATTTTTAAAGCTTAGCTGTCCGCTTTGCATTTCCTCAGTACCTATCAGAACTACAAAAGGAATCTGCTTGTTGTTGGCGTAATCCATTTGCTTTTTGATCTTGGTACCTGCCGGGTAAAGCTCGGCGTTAACGTTATTAGCGCGTAGTTGCTGCAGTAATGGCAAGGCATAAGCCTCTGCTTCTGCATCAAAACAGCAAATAAGCACCTGCGTACTTTGGTCTGTTGATGCAGGGAATAGGTTTAATTCCTCCAGCACATCGTAAATACGATCTGCACCAAAAGAGATACCCGCACCAGTAAGCCCTTTAAGGCCGAACATGCCGGTAAGATCGTCGTAACGGCCACCACCACCTATGCTGCCTATGGCTACACCGTTTGCCTTAACTTCGAAAATGGCACCGGTATAGTAGTTCAATCCGCGGGCAAGGGTGATATCCAGCTCCAGTTTAGCAGTAAGCGGTTTGCAGGCAGCTATGTATGCAAATACTTTTTCAATCTCGGCGCAGCCTAAGAGGCCTATTTCAGAGTTTGCCAAAGCCTGGCGCAGACTAACTAATTTTTCCTCATTGGTGCCTTGCAACAAAATAATAGGTTTTATCTTCTCTATATCTGCTTCAGTGAAGCCGCGTTCCAATAATTCCTTGATTACACCATCTAAACCGATCTTATCAAGCTTGTCAATGGCTACTGTCATATCAACAATGCTATCGTGCTTGTTAACTACTTGAGCAATACCCGATAGTATCTTGCGGTTGTTGATCTTGATGGTAAAATCAGATAGGCCTAACTTGCTCAGGGCTTCATCATAGATCAAAACAAACTCGGCCTCGTTGAGTAATGATGGCGAACCAACCACATCGGCATCGCACTGGTAAAACTCGCGGTAACGGCCTTTCTGTGGCCTATCAGCACGCCATACCGGCTGCACCTGGAAGCGCTTGAAAGGAAAGGTAATTTCGTTCTGGTGCTGCACCACATAACGCGCAAAAGGTACGGTTAGGTCGTAGCGAAGAGCTTTTTCGGAAACTTGCTTAATTAGAGATTGATTTGACTTTTTATAAAGACTGCTGGTCTTATCAAATTCTTCTGTAAACATTTTTCGAAAAAGTTGATCTTCATTTTGAGATGTTGTGTCATGGTAGATGACCTTTCCTTCCGTATTAAAGATGTCGTCGTCATCGCGTGTAACACCTGCCTGCCACCCACCATTTTTTAGGGTTTCAAATAACTCTTTAAACTGTGTCAAAAGTTGTTGATCAATTAAATCACCACTATTGAGTATCTTAAATATCAACTTATCGCCCTCTTCACCGTATTTCCCGGTTAGGGTGCTTAGGTTTTCCATCGATGGCGTTTCTATCTGCTGGTAGCCGTATTTCCTGAAAACGCTTTTTATGGTATCGAAAATAAAGTTACGTTTTGCCATTTCGGCCGGAGAGAAATCGCGTGTGCCCTTTGGTACAGATGGTTTGATGGATGCCATGCGGCAAATCTACAAAATTTTACTCACCCCGACATCTCAGCCATACGGCGGATCGTCGGCTGCTTCTTCGTTGCGCGTAAAGAGGGTAGGGTAACAAAAAACCCTGCAACGTAGTCGCAGGGTTTCTAAAAAACTTATTAAATCAAATAATATGTTATTGACCGGTTTGTTGTTTAGCCTGATCTTTCATGGCCTGGTTAGCAACAATTACAATCTCTACACGGCGGTTTTGCGCGCGGCCTTCTGCAGTGCTGTTGTCAGCAATTGGCTCACTCTCACCTTTGCCCGATACGCTTAAACGTGATGATGATACGCTGTTAGCGGTCAGGAATGATTTTACAGATTCGGCACGGCGAACAGATAAGCCCTGGTTGTATGAATCGCTACCAGTGTTATCGGTATGGCCAACTATCAATATGTTGGTTTGCGGGTTGTTTTGTAATGAAGTTGCCAGGTTGGCTAAGTTTGTACGCGCAGCTGATTTAAGATCAGATTTATCAGTATCAAACAAAATACCCGAGTCAAATTTCACCAAAATACCTTCGCCCTCGCGGGTAACAGTAGCACCCGGTACGGTTTGCTTAATTTCCGCAGCCTGGCGGTCCATGTTACGGCCAATAAAGGCACCTGCAGTACCACCTACGGCACCACCAATAATAGCGCCTAATGCAGTGTTACCTGCAGCCTTACCAATAACGGCACCAATGGTACCACCTGCACCTGCACCAATTGCAGCACCTTTTTGTGTTTTAGTTAACGAGTCGCAACCTGTTGCCAATACGCCTACAGAAGCTAATGCAATACTATAAGTAGCAATTTTTATCTTTAATGTTTTCATCTTAAATAATTGTGTGTGTTTTTTGGGCATAATTGCAAAGGGAATGCCAAAGCATTTAATTAGCGTAATTGTAAAACAGTAAATTATTTTGATAGCAAAACTATATCTCAACAAAATATTTTTAATACGAAGGAAAATATATTGTTGATGTAAATAATAAAGGTGTTTGTTAGAACGAAATGCTGCATTAAATTTAGTACAAGGGCTGCTTTTATAACGAAGCATTTATGCTGCCGGCGGGTAAGCTGATAGTGAAGTTGCTGCCTTTGCCCTGTTCTGAAACAATGCTGATATCGATGTTGTGAAAATCTGCTATTGATTTAACAATAGGGAGGCCCAAACCAAAGCTATCTTCTGACAAAGCCTTTTTCATTTTTTTGAAACGGTTAAAGATATGGGGCAGGTCTTCCTCTGCTATGCCGATACCTGTATCCTCAACGCTGATCTGGTAACGGCCGCTACTCCAGCTTGCAGTTACGGTTATTAAACCATCGATCCTATTGTATTTAATAGCGTTATTAACCAGGTTAAAAAGCAGGTTAAAAAGCAGGAATTTATTGATATTGATAAGCTCAACGTTATCGATCACCTGCATGTTCAGCGTAATGTTCTTATCCTGCAGGCGTATGGATATTTCATCATAAAGTTCCTGCAGCAATTCGGCAGTAGTGGTTTTGTCTTCCTTTAAAAACTGCTCGTTCTCTATTTGTGATATTAGTAACAGGGTTTTGGTTATACTTTTAAGGCGGTATAAAATCTTTTGCATTTCCAGCAAACGCAGCTTGGTTTCGTCGGCAACATCATCCTGTTCAAACATGTTCTCTATTTTTGATTGCAGGATAGATATCGGCGTCATTAACTCATGCGAAGCATTGGAGATGAATTCACGTTCTTTTTGAAATGCCTGTTCAATAGCCTGCACCATGCGGTGGATGCTGATATCCAGGTACTGAAAGTCTGAAGTAGTGGTGCGTACCCTGTTGTAAGACGTGAAACTTGGGAACTTTTGCCGAACCAGTTTTGTACGGATAATTGTATTTAAGGGGCGCAGGATGTAGCTCGAAAAAGCCTGATCGGCCAGTATGGTCAATAAAACCATGCCTATCAATATCTGGAAAGCAATGTTTTGCAGCGGTTTAGTGGTTTCACTGATACTATCTGTGCTTTTGCCTATTTCAAGCAGGTAGTTTTTTTTACCCACATAGAAAGTGTGGCTAAGGATGCGGTAATCTATCGTGTCGCGCTCAACCATCCGCTTTTCATCCTCAATAGTGTCAAGATGAAAGCCGGGGTCAGCTACGGCTAAACTTATATATTCTTCTTTTAGCGGCAGGTAACTGCCATAACTTTCGTCATCGTTACTAATGTAGCCCTTTATTCCGTCACGGTGAACGATCTCTAAAAGCTTATCCTTTTGTTTAACCAAACGGTCATCAGCATAGTTCTTGTTGATATTTTCGATTACGCCGGGCAGCAGCAAAACAAACAGGGTTACAATAACCAGTTTTGATATGGCATTGAAAAACGTAAGTTTTAACTGAAGCTTCAAATCTTAAACGCTTGTTTTGATACGGTAACCTAACCCGCGCACAGTTTCGAGCCAATCGGCCGGTGCAAATGCACTCAGCTTTTTGCGGATATTTTTGATGTGTGCATCTATAAAGTTAGAGTCGTAATCGTCATTGATAACGCTGCCCCAGATGTGTTCGCCTAATTGGGCACGGGTAAGCGTGCGGTTCTTATGCAGCAGCAGGTAAGCCAGCAGGTCAAACTCCTTTTTAGTGATGGCATTTACCGGGTTAACATGGTACATGATGGTACGATCAGTAAGGTTTATCAAAAAACCATCAAGATCAACCACATTCTGTGGAACACCAAATTTACGGCGGATGATGGCCTGCATACGGCTTTGCAACTCTAATAGGGAGAACGGCTTGGCCAGGTAATCATCGGCGCCCAGGTCTAAACCCTTAACGCGGTCGTTCACCTCGGCACGCGCGGTGAGAATTATACAAGCAGCTTCCGGGTTGGTGCGGCGTGCTTCGATCAATAGGTCTAAGCCCTCATAGTCAGGCAAGCCAAGATCAAGCAATATAAAATCGTACAGGTTTACCGCAATTTTTTCTGATGCCGAGATGCCGTTATAACATACCTCGCAGATGTAATTGTTCTTGGTTAAAAACAACTCCATTTCCTGGGCAAGCGCCTTTTCATCTTCAACGATAAGTATGTTCATCTAATAAAAAACGTAATAAAACGTGAGATTAAAAAACGATTCTTTCCGGTTCTGCAAAATACCCTCTACGTTTACAGGTATTGAATACCTGTAAGATGCTTCGAGTGTATAATGAGGGGTGTTATAGGCAAGCGGAAATTTAAGGCTGTAGTTAAGTGCATTAAACCTGGAGTTGCGTGCCCTGATGTTCTTATCGGTAATGTTATCAAATTCGAGCTTACGGTTATGATCATCGGTATACCGTTGCACAAAATTTTGGGTGCCCAATATCATGCTTACAGCAGGAGTGATGGATAAATAATCCTGATCGGTAAAAATGCTGAATTTGCTTTCGTAATACTTAGAAGCGGTTAGTGTGGTAAATATATCATCAGATTTACCAAAAAGGTAATCTGCTGTGATGCTGGTTCTCAAAAATTTCCAGTCGAAAGTGTTTTTCCAGTTAATATCATTAGAAGAGGCCGACTTGATAATATTGGCTTCTTTATTGAAAATGAAACGGGTATAACTGATAGTGCCCGTATATTTTTTAGACAAACGGTAATAATAGCCGCCACCCACATCTATCTCATCAACCAGCGGTTTGTAGCCTAAAACTTTTAAACCAGAACCATATACAAAAAAACCGGGTTTGGTATTTACGATAATATCTGTTGATACAAAAGGATACCTGATAGGGCCGGTGCGGCCGAAGAACAAAGCATCAGTACCATAACTTACACCAATTGAGGCTGAACTTTTACGTACGGGCTTAACGGTATCCGTATCGGCTACGGCATGGTATGCCTTATACGTCATCAGCAGGGGCTTGGCCGATGCCGATAATGTTATGCACAATGTTATTAATATGAGGGATCCAATATGTTTCATTAGCATAAATTGGGTTACTCGTTTCTTCTTGGAATTTCCGGTGGCCGCTCAAGTCCTTCAGGCCTGCGCTGCCGCTGCCGTTTTGGCTTATCGGTTTTAACTTCGTCTATTTTCTCGGGCTTGGGCATTTTTTTTGCCTTCGCAATCTCCTTAATTTTTTTCTTTTCTTCTTCTGATGGCTTTTGCCTGCCTTTTGTTACAGTGGTATCACGTTGTTGAAACGTAAAATTTTGGTCAATTGATACAGGCGATGTTGTGATAACTGTAGATGGGGGATGTGCTCTGCTCACCTCCGGGTAGGACGAAAGCGGTGCAAATAGCATCAGCAGAACAATATACAAAAACCACTTCGTCATTTATAGGTGAATAGCAGAAAGCAAAAATTACGTAAATATAAAGGTGTGCTCCCTTATTAAGCTAAATGTATTTATGTAAAAAAAGCGCCAAGCATTAGGCTATCTGTCCTACCGCTTAGCGCAAAATTAAATTAGGGTTATAGTATCGGCAACGCCGGCAAGTTATAACTTTATATGCTTTGAGGTATAAACACGCTCATGATCGTCAACCGCTATACAAGCTATCTGGTTAAGTTTATTTACCAAATACAGGCCTGTGTTAATACCCATACCAAACATAGGCCCTGTCATGGCACCTGATAGTTCTGCTGTAGGGCTTATGATAGAAATGCTTTTGATGGCACTCACCGGGAAGCCGCTTTCAGCATTTATAACCGCACGGTTAGCAACAAGATCGGGATTAACAGAAGTTACTACAGCCATGTTGCTTATTTCCACATGGCTATAAATCTCATTTGCTTTAGTGCTATTGGCAGCAGCGATGGTCCATGCTGAGCCATCTGGCTGTAAACCCCAGGTTAGCAAATCTCCACTTATATTAATAACGCCGCTGCTAACATCTTCCATTTGCAAGGTTACTTTAGCCTTATCAGCCGCGTAACCACGTGCCAGAGCACTTAGGCTGATGCGCATATTCGTATTTTTTAAAAATACGGTTTGCTTAGCCTGGTCAAGCTCGATATTGGTGTAATTGGTAAGGCTTATTTTCTTTTTAAGCGTGCGGGTTTTTGTAACAACAGTGCCTTCGTGCTCTTTACTCGCCGGTATGCCGTATGCAATATCAAATGAGCCATAAGTTAGGGCAGAGATCTGTATTGCGCGGTCAATTAATTTAAAAGTTTCAGCATCAACCTTTACCGGTGCAATTCCTGCATTGCGGTTAATAAGGTTAATGGAACTTTCCTCATTAAAGGTGCTTAGAAGCTTCTCTATGCGGTTTATCTCATTAACAGCACTTTCAATGCGCTGCAAAGCCCACACCGCATTGTCTGTTACCAGATCAAAATTAAAATCAGTACCCATTAACCTTACCGAACGGCTGAAAATGGTTGTGTTCTCTGCTAAATTTTTTAATGCCAGCATAGATGATAGCGTTTTTATTAAACTTTAACTGTTATAAAGCCCATACGTAAAGCCGCAACAAAACGCGACTTAACAAACGCTAAATTATATTGGCATCATGAAATTGACATGAAATGAGCAGTTAATAAACAAAAAAAGCACCCATAGGGCGCTTTAATTTTTATAATGGCAATAGCTTATGCTACAGTGCCTTCTTTTAATTTCTCAGCATTTTCTGCAAACTGCAAAGCTTCCATTATTTCCTGCAGGTCGCCGTTCATAACGCCGGAGAGGTTATATATGGTTAAACCTATGCGGTGTTCAGTTAAACGCCCTTGTGGGTAATTGTAAGTACGCACTTTGGCACTTCTATCACCGGTAGCTACCATGGTCTTGCGTTTTTTAGACGTTTCTTCCAAGTGCTTTTGCAACTCCATTTCATAAACGCGTGAACGTAATACCTGCAATGCTTTATCGTAATTCTTTAATTGCGATTTCTGATCCTGGCATTGTGCAACAATACCTGTTGGGATGTGCGTTAAACGTACCGCGGAGTAGGTGGTGTTAACCGACTGACCACCAGGGCCCGATGCACAGAAAAGGTCTTTACGGATATCTGCAGCATGAAGTTCGATGTCAAATTCATCAACTTCAGGCAATACCACTACCGACGCTGCAGACGTGTGCACACGGCCCTGTGTTTCTGTATCCGGCACTCGCTGTACGCGGTGCACGCCTGACTCATACTTGAAGTTACCGTAAGCATCTTCTGCATTCACATTAAAAACAATCTCTTTGTAACCGCCTGCAGTACCTTCGGTATAATCTACCAACTCTGTACGCCAGCCGCGTTTTTCGCAGTAACGCATGTACATACGGTAAAGGTCGCCTGCAAAAAGGGCAGCTTCATCACCACCAGTGCCGCCACGTATCTCCACAATGGCATTTTTAGAGTCCTCCGGATCTTTAGGTATTAGCATCAGGCGGATAGCCTCTTCCAGCTCATCTTGCTTTTGCAAAAGTTCATCCAGCTCGCCCTTGGCCATTTCACGAAATTCTTCGTCTTTTTCTGTCGCCAATATCTCTTTGTTTGCATCAATATTGCTGATAACATTTTTGTAAATGTGGTATTGATCAACAACCTTGGCAAGATCTTTATATTCTTTATTCAGCTGGGCAAAACGCTTCATATCAGCCATTGCTTCCGGGCTGCTTAACTCGCCTTCAACAGTTTTCCAGCGTTGGTATATTAACTCTAATTTATCTAACATTTTATGTAAAAGATTTTGCGGTAGGTAAGAAAAACCGCGCAAAAAACATGCAAAAATACGCAATTTCTGTCACATAATTTAGCGAGGAGCCTGTAGTTAATCTATAGTTACAGCTTATTACACTACTTTAACAAACAATCACGGTTGTAAAATTTATTTTCATTTTAAACATATTGACAACAATATCCTATATTAGGATAAATATCATCAACCTGAATATCATGTTTAACCTGGGCGTACCTGAGATAATCTTAATAATTGTTGCTTTTGGAATATTAGGAGGATGTATCATATTTCCTATATGGGGATATAAAGCAGGTGCAGAAAGAACAATTGGTGCAATTCCCGGGTTATTATTAGGTTTCTTCCTGAATATTATTGGAATCGCAATTATCTATTGCACACCTAAGATTGGATATAAAGACCCTTATGCTTTTCCCGCTCGGTCATCTGCCGATGAGCTTGAAAAATTTAAGCAGTTATTGGATAGCGGCGCAATATCAGAAGCTGAATTTAATAATCAGAAGGCGCGAATCTTAAACTCTTACAGACAGTATTAATATTAATCGCTTGATAGCTATTGAGTGAAATATCTTAATGATAACTCAGTTCCATCGAAAACCGCGTAGCTGTTGTAATTTACCCATTCGCCGAGGTTAATGTACCGCGCATTATCTGGCAGTGCAATGTCAAGAGGCAAATGGCGGTGCCCGAAAACAAAATAATCGAAGTGTTTCGTTTTGAGCATTTCTCGCGAATAGGTTTCCAGCCATTCCTGCTGGTACTGCATCTTGTGCTCATCTTTAGCGCCGGCAATACGGCTCTGTCTCGACCATGCGTTTGCAATACCAACACCCAAATTAGGGTGCAGCCTAGCAAATAACCATTGGCAAACACCGCTCCTGAAAAACTTTTTCAAGAATTTATAGAACTTATCTCCGGGCCCGAGACCGTCGCCGTGGTGCAGGTAAAACTTTTTGCCGCTCCGCTCAATCTCCAGTTCGTTGGTGATAATGGTGGCATTAAACTCCGTCACAAAATAATCGAACATCCACATGTCGTGGTTGCCTTTAAAAAGATAAAGCTTAACGCCGCTATCGGTAAGTTGGGCCAGTTTTCCTAAAAAACGAATGTAACCTTTGGGAACAACGGTTTTATATTCAAACCAGAAATCAAATACATCGCCCATTAAAAATAGTTCGGCAACGTCATCTTTGATCATATCCAGCCAGCGGATAATACGGTCTTCCCGTTCGCGCGATGAACTATAACTTACAGCACCCAAATGGAAATCAGAAGCGAAATATAAATTTTTACCTACGGGCATAGGCTTCAAAAGTACAGGAATATTGCCATATGGCAAACATGATTACAAGCTTGCGTTTTCTCTTGAAATATATTGCAGGCGCTTAGCAAAATAAACGTCCCAGCTGTGTTGCTGCTGGCGGTTAACCATGTTTTGGGTATCTTCTTCGTAATCCTGGTTGAGTTGCTTGTACCTGGCATCTATACGGTCAAAAATATCCATAGCTTCCTGTCGGTAATTTGCTGTGAAGCGTGTGCGGCTTAAGGTGCGCAGAACTTCCTGCTGCTCCAGGTAAGCAATATTATAGTGCCCCTGTTCGTGTTTCAATATTTCTGAAAGTTGCTCGCTATTAATAATACGGGAACGGTCCAACCATGACTTGTAGTTATTCATGGTGAGGCGGACGCTGGCGTGTAAAAGGTACTCACCGTTAACGTGGTTAGAATGGTAGCTAAAGTTGAGCGTGCAGTTGGTGTAAGCTACAACGCCTCTGCCGTCAGGTCTCGGTGTACCTAAAAAATCAGCCTGCGTTAAAATGCGGTAAGGCTGTGCTGTAGCCGCCTTTGTTTTAAGGCATAAAACTGCCACGGCGCAAATAGCGCAAAGTTTAATCAATCTCATCTAAGCCGTCGGGGGTGTAAAGTAAATTTACTTTTTGACGGTGTCTGTATGCAAATGGTTTAAAGCCATCATTTCTTTCATGGTGCGCTGCATTGCGTCGCTTGATCCATCAAGGAAAATAACATTGCCTTTAGAGTTTTCTGAGAAGTGTTTAATGGATTCTGTCCACATAGTGAATAGGATAACCGAGGTGTCCATATTGGCCGTTTGCATTTCCTTTGCAGCAGAGGTCATACCCTTGGCTACCTCCTCGCGGAAAAGTGCTATACCTTGTCCGCGTAGTTGCGCAGCCTGGCGCTCGGCCTCTGCCGAAATTTTAATGGCATTACCATCGGCTTCGGCGGCTTTGGTTTTGGTGATCAGTAAAGCCTGGCCTTCGTTTTCGGCTGCGGCCTTTAAATTGTTTGATGCCACCACCTGGCTCATCGATTTCATGATCACGTCATCAAAGGTGATATCATTTAACTGAAGGTCCTGCAGGTGATATCCCCAGCCTTCTAATATATTGTCCAGTTGTTCTTTTACGTGCTCCACAATATCGCGACGGAGTATCAGTACCTCGCTCTGGCGTTTAGTAGCTACAAAGGCACGGATAGAACCTTCAACCGTGCGGATAAGCGCCTGCATCAGGTTGCGCTCGTCAACAAATTTGAAGGCTACGTTTTTGATGGTCTCTTCTTCCTGGTTTAAAACCGAATAAAGCAGCATAGCTTTGAAGTACACATTGGCCTGGTCAAACGTTACTGCCTGGAACTCCAGCTCTACCGAACGGTTCTGGATAGATATTTTTGAATAGATATTCTCGATCAGCGGGATCTTGAAATTTAAGCCCGGCGTTAATATGCGGCGGTATTTCCCAAATACTGTGATCACCACAATTGTACCCTGTTTAACGGTAACAAATGATGAGAAAACAACAATCACGATAAAAAATAGAAAGATGTAAAATAACACTGATGAGGCTTCCATTTAGGTTGTATTTTTTATAAAGATAGCCTTATTTAATCATCTCATCAATACAAATTGCGTAGATAGGTTGCGTACCTACGGCACGCAATGTTTTGTTTGGATTGCCCTACAAAGCTGTTGTGCCTACGCCACATAATATGCAAATGCTATTTAAATGCAAAGTACCTGCCCCATCGGGGCTACCGCTCTGTAGGGCTACAAAGTGGGTTGCACCTACGGCACATAATATGCAGGTGCTATTTAAAAGCAAAGTACTTGCCCCATCGGGGCTACCGCTTTGTAGAAAGTAATTAAGAAATTTTTGCTCCGTCAGGAGCTACCCTGATGTAGCTAAACGCTTACACTGCCTGCCATATGGCATCTAAAAACCAACCTTTGCTATCGCTGAAATGCGCTAATGGTTTAAAACCCGATTTGCAAGCCATTTCATCAGTTTGCTCTATTGTGTATTTTTGTGATATCTCCATATAAATATATTCATCCTTGGCAAAAGAGATCAATTCACTACCTATCATCACACGCTGCTCTGCCTGACTTACCAGATAACTTTTGCATGCACCTGTTTCAGGATCATACATGGCGTAATGATCAAATTGGTTTACATCAAAATTTGCACCCAACTCGCGGTTCATGCGCTCCAGCAGATTGATATTGAAACGTTTGGTGATGCCTTCTTTATCGTTATAAGCTGCCAGCACGGTTGCAGGGTTTTTTTTCAGATCGACACCGATCAACACCATATCACCCGGCGATAAATGTTTACGCAGTTCGTTGCAAAACTGCTCAGCATCCGCCACCGGCATGTTACCAATATTTGAGCCTAAAAACATCACTACTTTGCGTTTGTCAGATATGTCTGCAGCTTTTTTCAGCATATCAAAATAGTCGCCATTAAGGCCGGTAATATCTATGCCCGGTAATATAACAGGCAAGGTCATATTGAGGTATGAGATCACATTTTCTGATATATCAATAGGCAGATAGCTGAAATCTGCTTTGTTATCCATCAGGTATTTTAACAGTTTGGTTGATTTGGTAGCGTCGCCTGCACCCAACTCAATCAAATCAAAAGCGTCGCCGTTACCTATCAGCGCCTCGCAGATATCTGCTGTCTGGTTGGTAAAGATCTCCATTTCGCAATTGGTTGGATAATACTCTTCGCAGTTCATCAGATCCTGGAAAAGCTTATCACCATGCGCATCATAGAAATATTTGGAATTGAGATACTTTGGCGAGGCGGTTAAGCCGGCAATGGTATCTTTATAAAATTGAAGATCAGTGATAGATGTAGTTTCGCCGGTGGCTTTTGTTAAAACTTGAGGTGCCATAGGTAGTTGTAGATGATGTATTGTTATTTAGCCAAACGTATGCCAGTAAATTGCCAGCGCAGTTCAGGTTGAAAAAAATTGCGATAAGTGAGACGGCTGTGATCTGGTGAGGTAACTTCTGATGCCCCACGCAATACCTTTTGCCCTACCATAAATTTACCGTTGTATTCGCCAATGGCACCGGGTGCTTTGGCAAAGCCGGGGTAGGGTAGGTATGAACTTTCTGTCCATTCCCAGCGCAAACCCCATTTGAATTTAGTTGCTGCTATTTCCCATTCAAATTCCGTAGGCAGGCGCATGCCTTTCCATGATGCATAAGCATAAGCCTCGTAATAGCTGATGTGGTTTAACGGCTCGTGCCAAGTTACCGGCTGCAAGCCATGAAAAGTATAATTATGCCATTTGCCATCTATCTGGTGCCAGTACATCGGCGCTTCAATCTGATTACTATTTACCCAATCCCAGCCGGCAGCATGCCAATGGCGGAAATCATGATAGCCTCCGGCCTTTATAAACTCCAGATACTCGGCATTGGTAACCAGGTTAGGGCTTATCTGGTATGCATTTAAATATACCTTGTGGCGGTTAAGCTCATTATCGAAGCAAAACCCCTCGCCATTAAAACCAACTTCATAGACGCCTTCTTCTACCTTAATAAATTCATTTTTCTCCTGATGCACCTTCGGTACATGCCAATCATGAGAATAAGCCGGGAACAGTGGGTTATGCCCAAGGATGTATTTGATATCCGTTAGTAGAAGCTCCTGGTGCTGCTCCTCGTGGTTAAAGCCTAATATAAGCAGTTCTTTAATATCCTCACTTACATCGCCGCAGGCTAAAAAGTTATACATGGCATCATCCACATACTTACGGTAGCGTTTGATATCAATAACTGTTGGGCGACTTAAATTACCTCTATCTGTACGTATGACGCGGGTGCCCACGCTCTCGTAATAGCTATTAAAAACAAAATTATAGTTGGGGTCAAATTCCTGGTATTCGGCAAAATAGGGCTTAAGGATAAAAGTTTCGAAAAACCATGTGGTGTGCCCTATGTGCCACTTGGGCGGACTCACATCTACAACTGGTTGTACAACGTAATCTTCGGTTTGCAGCGGTTCGCAAATTGCATCAGTGCGCTGGCGTACTTTTTTGTAACAGTCCGCTAAGTCCATAGGTATTATTTAGTATTCAAATAGCGTTTAAGATCAGAAATTGTTTTGATGTGCAACTCATTTGCCTGTTGCCTGCGCATCATTAAAGCATACGCATTATTAAAGCCAATTGGTTTTAACCATTTTATTTTATAACGCTTCTCAAACTCTGTTTTAACATAGTTGTAAGTGCTGTCCTTACTTGTTTGCAGCTGCCCAATAACTTTTGATGGTGCCTGTAATATGGCCAGCAAACCTGTGCCGGTGTATTCCGGGTATACATCTATCTGGTTATTGATCATGGCATCAAACACTATTTTGGTGCCGCCAAGGCCTGTTTTAGTTTCAACACCGTAATTGGTATAACCTTTAATGAGCATGCTGTAGATATTAGTGAGGATGTACTGCTCGCCAAATATTTTTGATCCTAATCGCACCACCTCGCCATTGCTTTGCTGCGGGGCTTTATATAAATCGTTAGCTTGTAAAAAATCTTTAGCCACACGCTCCGGCGTTTGGTGAAGATAATCAGTACGGTAGTTTAATTCAGTCATTACGGAATCATTTATCAGCCCTGAAAGTTTATTAAGAGTTGCCTCTAACTCAGGAAACTTCTTTAGGGCGTCTTCACGCACCAACGGTGCGGCATAATAGGGAGGGAATATTTTCTTATCGTCATCTAAAACTATTAGGTCATAAGCTTTGAGCCTGCCATCGGTAGAGTAACCGCTGATAACGTCCAGTTCTTTTTCCTGCGCCGCCTTATACATTACCGCGTCGCTGATCACGATGGTGTGAATCTTTAAACCATATTTGCTTACGAGCCCAAGGTTGCCATCCTGCCGGCCCATAAACTCGGGCGTAAAACCGGCTGTTAACTTGCTGCCATACGCTGATGGTATAAAGTAAAAACATGAGAGTATGATCAGCAAAACTGGCGCTATCTTCACTGCGCCTTTCACTTTTTTGAAGTTTAATTTTTGCAAGAGCGACAGCAGGAAATCAAATAATATAGCCAGCATAGCTGCCGGGATAGCCCCTGCTAATATCATATTGGTATTGTTGAGTGAGATGCCGCCAAAAATAAATTCGCCCAAGCCGCCGGCGGCAATGTAAGATGCCAGCGTTGCCACACCAACATTGATAACCGTAGCTGTGCGGATACCAGCCAGTATCACCGGCATTGCCAGAGGTAGTTCTACCTTAAAAAGCACTTGCCATTTGTTCATTCCCATTGCCACGGCAGCTTCTTTAACGTTGCTGTCGACGCCTGTTATGCCCGTGTATGTATTCCTTACGATCGGCAGTAGTGCGTAAAGCAGCAAAGCCACAATAGCCGGTTTGGCACCAATACCTAACAGCGGTATCATAAAGCCTAATAATGCGATGCTTGGAATGGTTTGTAAGATACCCGCTATGCCTAATACCGGGCCGGAGAGTTTGCGAACGCGGGAGATGTAGATACCCAACGGCAACCCGATAACAACTGCGATGAACAGCGAAATAAAGGTAAGCCCGATATGTTGCATGGTTTGCACCAGTAGTTTATCGCTTTGCTGCTGCATAAACTCTAACAGGGTTTGCTGATGCTCATTCATGCGGAACCTGATTTTTAAAGCGTGAATAAGCAGACATCAACTGATCAAATGTTACGGAGCGCACTTCTTTGGTTTGCTGGTTAATGATATTTATGTTTTCTCGGGGATAAAACTTAAAAGTGTCTAAAGCTTCCCATACACCTGCATTTGCTGCTAATTGAGAGGTATTGATCCGTCGACCATCTGCAGGTAAGTATTGCCATATATCGCTTAACTTAATGGTTTTTAATTCCAGTTGCAAATGTTGTTCTTTCAGAAAATCCTTTACAAAATCATTAGCCGGGTTAAAGAGTAGTTCCTTAGCAGCGCCTATCTGCACAATTTGCCCTTTATCCATCATTGCCACACGGTCTGCCAGTAGGAATGCCTCCTGCACATCGTGAGTTACCATGATAATGGTTTTGCGCTTAAGTTCATCAAGTACATTAAACTCAGCGTGGATCTTTGAACGTGTAACATTATCCAGCGCCCCAAAAGGTTCATCCATCAATAATACCGGTGCATCGGCAGCCAAAGCCCTTGCCAAACCAACGCGCTGCTGTTGACCGCCGCTTAATTCAGCGGGATAAGCTTTTAAATACTCTTTAGGAAGATGAAGTTTTTCTAACAACTCATTAGTGCGCTTTTCAATTTTCTGTTTATCCCATTTTAAAAGATTAGGTATAATAGCAATATTTTCGGCGACGGTGTAATGCGGAAACAAACCGTTGTTTTGCAACACGTAACCAATGGAGCGTCGTAGCAATTCGGGAGATTGGCTTAAAATATTTTGTCCGTCAATTTCTATTGTGCCGCTATCAGGTTCAATGAGCCTATTGAGCATTTTAAGCGTGGTGGTTTTCCCGCATCCGCTTGTGCCCAATAGTGCCAGGGTCTCGCCTTTGGCTACCTCAAAGGAAATATCGTTTACCGCCTTTGTTGCTCTGAATGTTTTAACCAGATTGCTAACTTTTATCATGCGGCCCGCCTAATCTTCTAAGGTCATGAACAGGTTGTTGAGCGATTCTGAATAGGTGGGGTGTGCAAATACACAATAGCGGATCCTGTCGTAAGTAATGCCGCCTTCCATTGCCATTTGTAAAACACTCATGATCTCGCCCCCTTCGGTGCCAACAATAGCTACGCCTAATATCTTTTTTGTTTTGGCATCTACAATAGCTTTCATCATCCCGCGGGTATCGCCGGTCTCTATCGCCCTGGCCACGTGCGACATTTGCAACGTTGCCAGCTTGTAGTTCAACCCCTTTTCTTTTGCTTCGGTTTCCGTTATGCCAACACGGCCTAATTCCGGGTCGGTAAACATACAGTAGGGCAAAGGCCTGTTTCGAATGCTGAGGTTTTGTTTTTCTATCAGGTTACGATATACGATTGTATAATCGTTGTAAGAAATATGGGTAAAGGCCGGCCCCCCTTTTACGTCGCCCAAAGCATAAATGCCTTTAACATTGGTCTCCAGTTTGGTGTTAACAGTGATGTAACCTTTTTCATCAGTTTTAACGCCGGTTTTATCTAAGCCTAAAGTATCTGTCTGTGGCGCTCTACCAATAGCAACCAGAACATGGCTGCACTTTATTTTTTCCTCGGCATCTCCTGTCTTGATGGTAACTGTGATCTTGCCTTTGTCTTTTTGTTTAAAACGGGCGACTTTGGCGTTAGTGCGAATAGTAATGTCTTCCTCTTCAAGTATGCGGGTCAACTCCAAAGAAATGTCCTCATCTTCTCGGGAGAGTATCCGCCCGGACTTTTCTATAATGGTAACCCTGCTGCCGAAACGGGCAAACATCTGCCCAAATTCCAACCCAATGTAATTGCCGCCCAAAATTACCAGGTGCTCCGGAACCTTTTCCAGATCGAGTATGGTAGTTGAAGTAAGGAAATCTATCTCGTTTATTCCCTCAATATCGTGCGGGATAATCGGTTTGCCACCGGTATTGATGAAGATCTTATCAGCCTTGAACTCTTTTAATCCATCTTTTTTTGTGCGAACGGTAATGGTTTTCTCCCCGGTGAAGCTTGCTTCGCCAAATAAAACATCTAAATTCTTAGTGCTTTCAGCAGCGTTTAAACTGCCATTGCGCGACTTAAGGAGTATCTCGTCCTTATGTTTTTTTATTTGTCGCATATCAACCTTGTAGCCTTTGATGGTAACGCCCATATCGTTGCACTTGCCGGCCAGATAAGCAACGCGAGCGCTGGCCACCATAGTTTTTGTAGGCGTACAACCATCATTTATACAGGTGCCGCCGTAAAAGCGTTTTTCAACTATCAGGGTTTTCATGCCCGCCAAAGCAAGTTTCTTTGCCAATGGTGCACCCGCCTGGCCCGAACCGATAACTATAGCATCGTATTGTTTCATATTAGTCGGTTATTTTCACCCCTTTCCAGAAAGCAACATAGCCTGCAATTTTTGATGCCGCAGCCTTTGGTTCAGGATAGTACCAGGCCGCATCTTTATTTTGTTGCCCGTTAACTTCAAGGTTGTAGTATGATGCTAAACCTTTCCAAGGGCATGTGGTATGCGTATTGCTTTCGCGCAGGTACTCGGGATTTACACTCTCTTTAGGGAAGTAATGATTATTCTCGATAACGACGGTATCGTTGCTTTCGGCAATAACCTGATTGTTCCAGATAGCTTTCATTTGGGTAGATGTTTTATGATAAATATAGCTTATCAATTAGCCATAATAAATAGGCACAACCGTGTTTTGTTTGAGCAGATAAAAATTTAGCATTGAAAATCAACAGATTAAATTTTTTATAAAAAAATATTTTAATTTTAATCGTAATCGTTTATCTTTGCAGTCCCAAAATAAGGGTAACGAAATCAAACGCGTTAGCTTTAACAGGACGGCCCGTTCGTCTAGGGGTTAGGACAGGAGATTTTCATTCTTCAAACAGGGGTTCGATTCCCCTACGGGCTACTGAAATTAATATCAAAACACACTAAAAGGCTGCAAATCAAACATTTGCAGCCTTTTTTGTTTTCGTCAAAATGCCATTTTATTCAATAAAACTCACCAAAAAAGAGAGTGAGTTGGAGAGTGAATTATAAATAGGTAAAGACTCACCGAAATTATGTTAACTAATTGAATGTCAGCTAATTCAATTATTAAACATCTTGTTGCCCCACGATCGCAAGCTTACATTTGTTAACCCTTAAAAGCTTGTTTATGTACAACAAATTCTCATTGCTTTTTTATTTAAAGAAGTCAAAAACATGGACCAAGGGTCCTATTCCCATCTATCTCCGTGTCACTGTAAGTGGCAGAAGATCAGAGATTTCAGTCGGTAGAGAGTGCGAAATTTCAAGGTGGAATTCCAAAGCCGGACGATGTATCGGAAATAAGGAAGAATCAAAGATGCTCAACGCGTTCCTGGATACTTTACAGACTAAAATGCGGCATGCTCACCAGATATTACTGGAGAGTGGCCAGGTGATCAATGCTGAAAATCTCAAAAATCAATTCACCGGTAATGTTGATAAAAGCAGATTTCTGATGGAGATTTTTAAAGAACATAACAAACGGATGCAAAATTTGATCGGTAACGGATTCGAGGCGAACACGCTTAAAGGTTATAATACATCGGTCAAACATCTTTCAGGATTTTTGAAGGCCAACTTTGGAAAAACAGATATTGAGATCAAAGCCCTCAATCATGCGTTCATTGTGGACTTCGAGTATTATCTTAAGTCTTCATGCAAATGCAGCGGCGTATCTGCCGCAAAGTATATCAAGCATCTGAAGAAGATCGTCAACCACTGCATTGCAAATAACTGGATCAGCACCAACCCTTTCATAAATTTCAAGTCTACAGCGAAAGCAAAGGAAAGAACCTTTCTTACCCAGGAGGAACTCGACAGGATTTTGGTTAAGGACTTTGAAATTGAACGCCTTGATCAGGTCAGGGATATCTTTGTTTTCTGTTGTTATACAGGGCTTTCTTATGCCGATGTTCAGAAATTGAAGAGAAGTGAGATTGGGCGCGGAATAGATGGAGAGCAATGGATATTTACTACAAGGCAGAAAACGGAGACAAGTTCACGAATTCCCCTACTGCCCGAAGCATTGAAAGTCTTATCAAGGTATAAAGATCATCCACAGTGCGAACATAAAGACATTGTGCTGCCGGTGTTAAGTAATCAGAAAATGAATGCCTATTTAAAGGAGATCGCTGACCTTTGTTATGTTCGTAAACATTTGACCTTCCACCTGGCCCGACATACTTTCGCTACTACGGTCACGCTATCCAACGGCGTTCCTATTGAAACTGTGAGCAAAATGCTCGGACACACTGTTTTAAACACAACTCAGCATTATGCCAAAATTCTTGATGTGAAAGTGAGTCAGGATATGCGCTCTCTTAGGAAAAAGCTTAAGCTTTCTAAAGTCAGGTTACAAAAGCAATCGATTTAATTATTAAAGCTGTTACAACGAACAAAAATGGATAACAAGAAAAACGAACCAATGCTGATCGATGATTTGATTATTAGTAAAATCTATTTGATCAGGGGATTGAAAGTGATGTTGGATGGTGATCTGGCGGAGTTGTATGGTACAGAAACTAAAAAATTAAAACAGCAGGTGAAACGGAATCTCAATAGATTTCCAAGTCATTATATGTTTAAACTAACACAAGAGGAATATGATTCTTTAAGGTCACAAAATGTGACCTTAAAGAGAGGCGAGCATTCAAAGTATCTACCTTATGTGTTTACTGAACATGGGGTGCTAATGTTATCTAATGTCCTGAAAAGCGCTATTGCTATTGATGTGAGTATTAGAATTATTGATGTGTTTGTAAAGCTGCGCGAAACCTTAGCTGATCAAAGCGAACTTTGGCTTCAAATCGAGCGAATAAAAGGAAAACTGAATAACCAAGATAAAAATATGGAAATTGTATTTAGATATTTAGATGAATTGATTGAACAAAGGGAAACCTTAAAACCACGTAAAAGAATGGGATATAAACCTGACGATGAACTCTAATTTAAGACTGCTTTTTGAAATTTTTTGATGTCACAATTTGTGACTTCAAGTTGGGGAGGCAGAAGAAAGCTTCCCAAAGTGTTTACAGAACATGGCGTGTTGATGTTGTCAAGCATTTTAAATAGTGAAAGAGCTATACAGGTCAATATTCAAATAGTTAGGATTTTCAGCCGGTTTCGGCAAATGCTCAATGATACAATGGAAATTATGTTAGACATGGAAATAATGAAGAAGAGGCTAGATAATTAGGACAAAAATATAGAGGTCGTTTTTAGATATCTGGATGAGTTAATCGAAAGGAAAAGTAGCTCACCAAGAAAAGAATTGGCTACAAGCCGGATTAACTATCTTATATCTAAGGCCAGAAATAAATAACAAAAATCGGTGGTCATAAATCTTGACCGCCGATTAACTATACAACATCTTTTGTACATAGGCAAAAGGATGTACAACATGATTGACTGCAAATTTTTTAAGGAGATTTGCTATAATAAATATGCTTACTATTACGATAGTGTCGCAATATTAATTGCCTATCTTGCGCCTTCACAACCGGTAAACCTACTGGTTGATTGTGATAAGGTTTAGGTTGAAATCCCCGGCGGCGAGCGTTCGGGGATTTCTATTTTAATCTGTCAACTTTCCTGACTTGGGTAATAATCTCGAAAAATCCTAATTTTCAGGTCACAAGCCAACACCTATGATAGTCACTATCAGAAACACGCCTCTGAAGAAAGGAAGGCTGCGCCTCACCCTCAACTATTACCCGCCGTTTACCAACCCACGTACGAATCGCAAAACTGGCTTTGAAAATCTTAAACTCTTTCTTTACGATTACTTATCAGCTCGGATTTGATATTTATTTAAGAATTACGAGTCTCAAAAGCATTATTTGTCGTTTAAAAAACACGTAATCGAAGAAATTTAGACGCTTCCCTTTATATAAACACGTATTGGTTAAGAAAAAAATAACAACCATATGGTGTAAATGCTATTACATTCTGAGCAGATTTCCCGTCTTTCTCAAAGGCGCGCGTATAAAATTAATCTCGTAAGATTTACTCTTTTAACACCTCGTTTTGCTATAAAGATATTCGCCTGAGTTGTGTTTATTTAATCAATAATTAAATCTATGGCGCGAATACTCCCGTTAATACTATCACAAGGGCACGCCGAAAACCTTTAACAGAGTAGGCAACATTTAAATATCTAGAACTATGAAAATGCAAGAAATGAACCTTGCCGAGTTACAGGAAGTAAACGGCGGATCGATCTTCGGAAACAATTCATCATCAAGCCAAGGTGGTCTTTTGGGCAGCCTGGGCATTGGTAATCTTGTTTCATTCGGTAGTGAAAGCCAGAATGGTGACCAGCACAGTGCATCGTCATTCTCGTTAGGTAATGGAATTGATACTTCATTAGGTGGTATCTTCTCTAAAGGTACCAGCAGCATATAATTGTTGCAAACCAAATGCTCACTTATTAAAGTGAGGTAAAATCAAAGGGCACGCCGAAAACCTTTTAACAGAGTAGGCAAAAATTAAAATACAAATACTATGAAAATGCAAGAAATGAACCTTGCCGAGTTACAGGAAGTAAACGGCGGATCAATTTTTGGAAACAGTAATTCTTCAGCTAACGGCGGCCTTTTAGGCTCATTAGGCATCGGCAATTTATTGTCGTATGAAAACTATGAGCAAAACGGCAACCAGCAGAGTGCCACTTCTTTCTCATTAGGAAATGGCATTACCTCAAGCCTGGGCGGCCTGTTAGGTTTAGGATCAAGCAGCTTGTAATTTTAATTTATACCGGGGCAGCGAAAGTTGCCCCGGTTATTTTACAGCATGATGATGTCATGCCTTTAAACTAACTAAATGCATAGCCATGACAGCGAAAAAAAATAGCACCCAACTGCGCGAATTAAACAGTGACGAAATTGCTACCATCAATGGCGGCGCTACAGACGGCGCGAGCATGTCTTTAAGCAGTAGCGCAGATTCTTTACTAAGTATAGAGTTTAACTGGCAACAAGGCAATAACTCACGCAGTTACAAACTTTCTGCAGGTAACAATATCGAAGCCGATCTCAATTTATTGTTCAACTGACAGACTAATTAAGGGCTTAAAAATATACATTACTAAATGGGATAGGTTAAAACTATCCCTTTTTGCTTTTAATGGCACAGGCAAACAGTTTACCTGTTTTTTGCTTTATTGATAACGAAAGCTGATAGCGAATGGATACTGACGATAAGATATTTCCGGCTGAATTTATGTCGAATACGGCTGAATTTCATTTTCAGAAGTATAATCCTAAAAGTAACATTTTATATAGAATGGTACTGGGCTTTGTACTGGTGGCTTTCGCTGCCATATTTTTTGTGAAGGTAAATATTAACGTAAAAAGCCTTGGCACTATCAAATCAACCACAGAACGTACAGATCTGAAAGCCCTTGTATCCGGCCGGATAGATTCTATGAACCTGAAAGAAAATATGTGGGTCACAAAAGGCCAGATACTGGTAAAGCTTACTGCGGCTGCCATTAATGAACAGCAGCAGTCTGCTGTCACCCAGCAAGGCGAATATACCGCACAGTTAGCCGACCTCGAAGTGCTTACCAATATGGCCCAAAAAAATAACTGGAGTAAGAAACCTCAGTTAGCCTCGTCATTATATGGGCAGCAGTTTGCTTTACTACTGCAAAAAGCCCGCGACGCTAAAGCCACACTTGAGCTGGCAAGCAAAAACAATAACCGTTACGATTATCTGTTTCGCAACAAAGCTATTTCTGCAGCAGAGTATGATGCAGTACACCTGCAGTATCAGAATGCACTCAGCGCCCTACAACTTATTTATGATGATCAGGCCAGTATATGGCAGGCCGATCTAAATAATCTAAAGAGCAAACTGCGCTCACTGGCGTCAGAAGGTAAATACATTGAGCAGGAGAAAGACCTGTATACTTTGCGCGCACCTGTAAGCGGCACTTTACAAAACTTAAAAGGGGTACAAACAGGCAGTGTAATAGCGGGCAATGAAGTGATCGCTGAAATATCACCGGATAACGGCATGATCGCCGAAGTTTACGTATTACCTAAAGACGTTGGCTTAATTAGACCCGATAATAAAGTAAATTTTCAGGTTGATGCTTTCAATTATAACCAATGGGGCCTGCTTACCGGCAAAGTAATCACTGTAAGCAATGATATATTTACCGACAGCAAACAACAACCTTATTTTAAGGTACGCTGTTTACTGGATAAAACCGAACTGAAATTAAAGAACGGTTATGCCGGTCATATCAAAAAAGGGATGACCTTGCAGGCAAACTTTTTTGTGACCCGCCGTACTCTTTTCCAGCTATTGTATGATAAAACCAGTGATTGGTTAAACCCAGGCAGGCTACCTGCTAAAGAAACCGCGCAACTATAACTATGGCCAATTTCGATCATTTCATAGAAAAAGTAGAGGCCGTTTATCAGAAGATTGGCAAACGCTTATCAAACATATGGCTTTTTAAAAATTGGCAGTCTGCATCAAATGATAAGCAATTACGCAAACGCATCCAGGTAAAACAGCACGATATCATGGATTGTGGGGCTGCCTGCCTCGCTTCTGTTGCTGCATATTATAAGCTGGATATGCCCATAGCCCGTATCAGGCAACTGGCATCAACTGATAAAAAGGGTACAAATGTCTTAGGATTGATTGAGGCAGCCGACAAAATGGGGTTTTCTGCCAAAGGTGTAAAAGGCTCTTTAGAGAACCTGTTTGAGATACCTGTACCAACTATTGCACACGTATTGTTGCCGAATCAATTGCAGCACTACGTAGTTATTTATGGAATTACCGATAGCTTTATTGAGGTAATGGACCCAGGTGACGGCGTGTTATACAAACTCACACACGATAATTTCAAATCTGTATGGACAGGTGTATTAGTGTTGATAGCGCCTAACGAGAAGTTCATAGCAGGCGACAGAAATATCTCGGTAGAAAAGCGTTTCTGGTACTTGCTCAAACCACATAAAGCCATGTTACTGCAGGTATTACTCGGTGCTGTGGTATACACGTTATTAGGTTTATCAACTTCTATTTTTCTGCAAAAAATTGTTGACAACGTACTCCCGGAAGATAACCGCAACCTGCTAAACTTGATGGGTGTGGTAATGGTAGTGATCGTTTTTTTACAAGTGTTTATCAATCACGCCCGCACACTTATTACCCTAAAAACCGGACAGCAAATTGATGCCCGCCTCATCTTAGGTTATTACAAGCACCTTTTGAAATTGCCACAGCAGTTTTTTGATAGTATGCGAGTGGGTGAGATCATCTCCAGAATAAACGACGCGGTAAAGATCCGTTCTTTTATTAACGAGGTGCTGGTGATGTTTGCTGTTAATGTGTTCATCCTCATCTTTTCGTTCGCGCTGATGTTCACGTACTACTGGAAGCTGGCGCTCATTATGCTGGCCATTGTACCGCTGTTTGCGTTGATCTATAAATTATCAGACCGATTGAACCGTACCACGCAGAGAAAGTTGATGGAAGACTCAGCCGATCTGCAAACTCAATTGGTAGAATCGGTCAACGCCATTCCCACTATCAAACGTTTCGGGCTGGAAGATTACGCAAATTTTAAAACGGAGACGCGTTTCATTAATATGCTCAAGACTGTTTTCCGTTCGGCTAACAACTCATTGTGGGTAGGTAATTTCAGCAGTTTTGTATCAACCATTTTTACGGTCATCCTGCTTTGGGCGGGCTCTGCTTTTGTATTGGACAAGATCATTACCGCAGGAGAACTATTATCATTCTACGCTATTATTGGATACTTTATGGGCCCTGTTGCCAGCCTCATAGGCATGAATAAGACCCTGCAGGACGCCCGTATCGCAGCCGACAGGTTATTCGAGATCATGGACCTGGAACAGGAGCCGGCAGCTAACCGCACCGAAATCACCGCCGATATGGTAGGCGACGTGACTTTCAAAACTGTGCATTTCAGGTATGGCACCCGTAACACCATCTTTGAAGGATTGAACCTGAATATCCCCAAAGGTAAAATCACTGCTGTAGTGGGCGAAAGCGGGTCAGGTAAAACTACTTTACTATCGCTGATGCAGAATATCTATCCCCTACTCTCCGGCTCCATATTCATCGGCGATTTTGACATCCAGTATATTACTAACGAGAGCCTGCGGCGCTTGGTTGGGGTAGTTCCGCAGGATGTACATTTGTTTGCCGGCAACGTGACCGAAAACATTGCAGTGGGTAGTGGGGAGCCAGACATGAAACGCGTATTAGAGATCTGCAGCCAGTTAGAGATCACTGATTTTATTGAGCAGTTACCAAATGGGTTTAATACTTTCTTGGGTGAAAACGGCACCAACCTTTCGGGCGGGCAAAGGCAGCGTATTGCCATTGCAAGGGCGCTATACCGTGACCCTGAAATTTTAATATTGGACGAAGCAACATCCTCGCTTGATTCTGAGTCTGAATCGCACGTGCAGAATGCAATAGCCTTACTGCGCGAGCGCCAGAAAACCATCATCGTTATTGCTCATCGCCTGAGTACCATCATGAACGCAGATAAGATCATCGTACTACAAAAAGGGAAACTGGCAGAAGAAGGTGACCATAAAACGCTTATGCAGGCTCAGGGTGCATATCACCAAATGTGGAAAAAGCAATTCCCAAGCGAAACGTTGTTAAAAGGCACCCCGGTAAAAAAACACGCAACCACTAAACGCAAAACAGATCAGACAAAAGCGTGAGTTAGCTAAAATCGTATTTTGTTACCAAGGTAATAATCTATGACTTTGCTTTTCAACAACACCTCGTAGCGTAGCTGGATGAGTGCAAACTCTGCAATATTAAACTCATTCTCCGCAACATTTATATCCAGGCTATTGGCCAGGCCAACATTGTAACGCTGCCTCACTACCCTAAAAGCATCTTCGGCAGCTTTTAGCGTAACCTGAGCTGCCTTATATCTCTTATTTGTTGCCTTCACATCCCAAACGGCCTCGGCAACCGCTTTGCGAAGATTATTTTTAGTAAGATCTTCGGTTGCCATAGCATTCTGATAATTCAGTTTTGCCTTACGGATGTTGATATTGGTTTGGTTACCATTGGCAATAGGGATAAATAAAGTGAAGCCTACCGCCTGGTTAAAATTATTCTTCAATTGCTCGCCGAACGGAACGTTGCGGTTTTGAAAAACAGGGGCAATAACCGTTGCATTTGAATTTTCTACCACACCAATAGGTACCGAACCTGCTATCTGGGTAGCTACTACGGTATTTTGAGCGCTGGAATAGCTGGTATTGATGCCTCCGCCGAATGATAGTTGTGGTGCACGCAAACCTTTAGCCACAGCAATGCCTTTCTCTGCCGCCAGCCTTCGGTTACCCGCAATAGTTATATCCGGATTGGTGATGAGGGCTTTTTGATAAACTTCGTTAAGCGTAAAACCTGTATTAATATCATCAATGGCTTTTTTTGGCGGATCGATCACTAAAAACGGCTGATCGTCACGCTCCATCAAATGCGATAAAGTCAGGTAAGCCCTTTCCATTTCGTTTTGGGCATTGGTCAGATTAGCTTCCGCATTAGCCACCTGCGAGGTAGCCTGCGAAAGATCAGCCAAAGTTTTCTGCCCTACTTTAAAAAACTTCTTTTGACGGGCCAACTCTTCCTTTGCAATTTCCAATTGTTTCTTAGCGGCGGCCTGAAGGTCGCGGTTCGTTAAAACGGATAGATAGGTGGTGAGCACAGATAAAGTAAGATCGTTCTTTATCTTATCTACATTGCTCTTATCCGCGCTTAGCAAATACTTATTCTGTTTGATGGTATTGATCTTGGCGAAGCCTTGAAATAATGTAACATTAGCGTATAAACTGCCCTGAGAAACGGTAGTTGCTGCATTTGAATACTGATAGGTTGTGGGATCAACCGCACGGCCAAAAAGGCGGTACGCAGCTATACTACCATTTACCGTGGGCAACTGATCACCTTTAGCCAGCTTAACATTTTCATCGCTGATGGCTGCTTCAAACTGTGCCTGGCGCACCTGTATATTGTTAAGGCAGGCGCTATCGATGGCTTGCTCTAAACTAATTTTTTGCTGCGCTAAAGCGCTTCCCGGGAGAATGGCTGTCAAAAATAAGGCTACGGCCCTAATTACCGGTTTGATAGATAATTTTGTTGGCATAGTGGTTAAGAATTAACGTCCGGCACCTCTGTAACTGTTTCAAATTCACAGGTAATTATGTATAGCCAAATGGTGTACAAATAACATCTCGCTCCGAAAGCTTTATCTGATAATGAGTAAAACCGAAGCGAACCTGATACAGGTTCGCTTTATAATATTTATCGTTATTTTGAAAGAAATTCAAGGAGGTCAACATTCAACTGCTCTTTTGCCGTGTAGAAGAGGCCGTGAGGTTGTCCTTCATAAATAATGTACTGTGCATGCGGAACGAGCTGAGCGGCCTGCTCTCCGGTGGCTTTGATCGGAACGGTTTGATCGGCATCTCCGTGGATCACCAACAAAGGCACGCTGATGCTGCTCATCTCGCTGCGGAGATCCGTAGTCGCAAATGAGGTGGCGCACTCTGTTGTGGCTCGCAGTGATGCTTGCATAGCTACATGCAGGTTCCATTCCAACATCTGGTTACTTACGGGATGATTGAGCAGGTTAACGCCAAAAAACTGTTTACCAAAATCATCCAGGAAAGCGGCTCTGTCCTTTTCCAAGCCCTCTCCGATAGCCTGAATAGTTTCCTGCGGCACACCGTCGGGGTTATCTTCGGTTTGCAGCATATACGGCGCAATAGAACTTACCAATACAGCCTTACGCACTTTTGCACCTCCATGTCGGCTAAAATAGCGTACCACTTCACCGCCAGCCATAGAGAATCCGATCAATGCAACATCTTCCAATTGAAGTTGATCGATAACAGCTTTAAGATCATCGGCCAGGGTACTGTAATCATATGCGGTCCATGGTTTATCTGATTTACCAAATCCCCTTCTGTCATAAGCGATCACCCGGTATCCACCCTCAACAAGGGCCTGAAACTGGTTCTCCCACATTTGATGATCAAGAGGCCATCCATGAATCAGGATCACGGGTTTGCCTTGTCCAAGATCCTCGTAATATAGATTCACCTCCTGACCGTCTGTGTTTTTACTTTTTATAAATTTCATAGATAGATTGTTTATAAAAACAACCTAATGAAATAAGGATTGTTCTGGAATACTTAGCCTTAAACAGAGTAGAAGTGAATTTCAACTTTACACTTGACCTATCAAAAATGTAACCGCAAATTACTGAACCGGGATACGCCCGGACGGGTTTTTTCAAAAAGCTCAGACAGGTCCATTTCCAAAAGTGCACAGATGCTAATGAGCCTTTCAACGGTTAGCTTATTATTTCCAAGTTCAATTTTGCTGTAAGCATTCTGCTTAATAGACATCTTGGCCGCCATATATTCCTGGGAAAAATTCAGTTGTTCCCTTTTTCTCCGGACTGCGACGATGATCGCATCGATTTGTTTTCGGTGCAGCTGGCTCTTCATGGTAGTTAGAATTATAATTGGGTCTACTTAAATATTGAGATCCGACTTAATAAACTACGAACTTTTTTATACGCTGGTTTTATCTCGGTTTCATCGTCCTGATACTTACTTGTACGATTGTGAAATATGCCTGGTTGTGCCTAAAGCGGAACTTGATAAGTACGCTGAAGAATTAAGGTCTAATCATTAATTAATCAACAATCAATCACAGAATAAAAGGTCTCTTTAAATTGTTATTACCTTGCATACTCAATACCGGTAATTCTACCGGTTAAATGTGATAAGGTTTAGGTTGAAATCCCCGGCGGCGAGCGTTCGGGGATTTCTTATTTATTACGCACCCACAAGCAGCCATTTCAGCGCTTGAACAACCGAAGCCTGCAGCAGTAAAACTGTCAAGGGCGACGGTGACAGCCGTCGTTTATATACCCTTGACAGTTTTCCTGCGCCGCTATCTTTGTGAAGGCGGTGCAATGCCGAAATTCGATAGGATTGGAAAAGCAGGGCTGGTGAAGGCACGAAGACCTGCCTGCGTGCGGCAGCGAGGCTTGATGCGCAATGGAACCCGGCGGCGAAGCGCGTGGTGCAATGTAGCTATCATGCCGCAGCTGCAAGGCCAAACAGTAAGCTTATACAGACGGTCCTCTGTACTGATCTGAACCCTGACCCAAACCCCTCTTTTTCTTACGTCGCTTCAACTCCTCATCCATACCAGATCCCGCAGGCGAACCGATAAACTCCGGCTCCAGCAAAGCTTTTAATAATGGAAAAGATTGACCTATCTTTTGCCCCGAAGCAACCTGCCAGGCAAGTTGTATATCCTTCATCTGTTTACGTTCCTCGTAACTGCCATTCTTTAACGTATTGGCATACTTGAACGATTCATCCAACGTCCTCGGGTAATCAAACAGCTGATCGAATAAAGATTCGGCATACTGCTTAAAAGCCACCCTGTCGAACTGCCCTACCTTCAAACTATGTTCAGCATTTTTTCCCTTGGAGTTATTGAGCGGACTTAGCTTGATACTATTACCTACATCCTTACGGCTAACAATGACCTGAATATGCATCTGCTGCCCCGGCTTGACCTCGCCTCGCTTGGCTTTACCTTTCCTAACTTCAAGGTCTTTATAAGTATAGTAGCGGTTGTGCTCCAGCTTTCCAAAGTAAACCAGGTCTTTACCGCTCTCCACACCGCTTCGTTTAAAGTTACCGGCATAAGCATCCATCACTCGCTTCGCATAAGCTTTCAGATAATCAACAGCTTTATCTCCATACTTTCCTTTTAAATACAATAACTCTTTCTCACTCGGGCTGATGTTCACCAGAAAGAACTTAGCATCATCTCGGGACAGCTTGGCGATGTTGTTATCGATGCTCTGCCTTACCTCGTAAACCTGCACATCATCCCGCTGATGGCTGAACCAAGATTCCGGTACAGCGAACTTATCCAAAGCTTCTGCAAGCCTGTTCTCTTTCTCCAGATATGCCACCAATTGCTCGCAACTACCTTTATTGTTACCTGCTTCGCTTTTTGTAATGTTGATATGCATGATCAATGACCCATTGGTTCAGGTTCAACTATAAATTTTGCACCCTTTGTCTCACCTCATTCATCAGCACATCCTTATCTGCCTGGCTGCTCAGCATACCCAGCTTTTCCCGCTGCCTGATATAGTATTCCAGTATCTCACTGACCTGTTTCTTTAACCGGCTTTTATCCAAATGCGCATCATCCATTTTTGAAAGAAACTCCCTGACCTGCCTCAGCTCTTTCGCATGAACAGCCAATACCTCTTTCTCCCATTGGTTATGATCTGCAATATCCTGCTTGAAACTTTGCATAATGCTTCGCTCAAAAGCCATTGTCCTTTCCCCATCCTTCTTGATAGGTATCAACAGGTCTTGCTCTTGTCTTTTGATAAAAGCAACGATATTATCTGTCTTCCTGTTAATGGCATTCTTTAGTAACTCATCATTCAGATCCCTCGGATCTTTCTTGGTCTTATAAAAATAATCAACCATGAATACAAATGCATCCAGCTTGGACAGCCCGTTCTTACGGGCGATGGCTATCAGTCTTTCATCCGTTTTTTCAGTAAACCGTACCGTCTTATTGTTTTCTGTATTACCCATAAAATCATTTAAACTCCATCATTGCGTATACCGGACGGTATACTGTTTTCTTTTTTTATTCTATCAGGCGGGGGGCAAAGTATACTGAGGATATACTCAAAACCGCCATAGCCCCGCAGGGCGAGCGGAAAAGTCGGGCTTGCCCGACTTCCGCTCGCTCCCCCCGCTTTCAGCGAGAGGACATGAGATATACTGCTGCATAGCTATGCAGATATACATCTATACCGCTATACAGATACATAAGTAAACTCATCATAACAGCTACCAAATAAATACCATCAAACCGTTTCTATCTCCCATCCTGCAGGCCACCAGACCAGGCTGCCTTTCTTTGGATGATAAGAAGGCTGGTAACGGATATAACCAAAAGCATCCAGCTCTTTGATACACTTGTGATAGGTCGCAATCGAAGCGATCCTGCTGTAAGCCATTAACAGCTTACGGGTGATAGCGAAAGGGCTGACGAAGCTATTCCGCTGCCATTGGACGAACAATCCGCTAAAAAGACTGATATGCGTTGCATTCAGCCGCTCGTCCCTGCTCATGCGGCGCAGCAGTTTACCGTAGCCGCTCAGCTCTGCATTTGAGATAGAAACGGACTTGGACTTAGTATCAGGCTTATTCATCGCAGGCCTCCTTCCAGCAACCTGTTGATGTCTTCCTGCTTGTAATAGATGATACTGCCGATACGGGTAAACCTCAGCGTACCATTGATGCGCAGGTTCTGCAAAGTACCCGGCGATATTTTTAACAGTTTTCTGACCTCGTTACTCTTCAGCCATTTCTTTGACACCGTTTCTCCGTCCACCTGCACGATCTTTTTGATCTCGGTCAGCAGCTTGTTCTCCAACTCCCTCAGATCCTCTTTCGTGATCAATTCCACATTCATAAATCCTCCTTTTTAAGTAAATAGATCAAACCGGTTCAGCGGAAATAGCAAAAGCGTTCCGCTGAACACAACGGCTCAAAAGTGAAAGAGAAAAGTGCGAAATGAATGACCAATGGCTGCGTTTGGTCACATTTGGAGAGAGGGAAACCGATTACTTATCGTCTTTGCGGACGATCTTGAAGAGCTTGTCCTTTTCAGCGATCTCGATGAACTTAGCAGGCTTATCATCCTTCTGCGCAGGAAAGTAATTGCGCGCGGTGTCGATAGAGATGTCCTTGTCGCCATGTTTGAAGTACTTGGCGATCATCTTATACCAAGGGGCTTGGGTTTGTGACCTGACGAGCCGGCCGCTTTCAGGAATACTCAAGTCAGGAATTTGTTTAATGAGATTGATGAAGGCCGCGATATGGCCTTTGGTAATATTGACCTTTTCGCTGACATCGTATTTGGTAGCTTCTTTTAATAACCTATTCAGCTCAACGACCTCCGCATTCAATCTGTCGATCTCGCGGTCTTTCTCTGCAACAACCGATTCGATCGGCTCCAGATTATGCCAACGGTCGATCGTTTTCATAAAAGATAAGAAAGACTCCAGCTTTTTGGCATTTGCCGTATTGCGGGCATACGTCAAAGAGATTGGGTCTTGCCTTTTAAAATAATCAATGCGAACCTTTATGATACCCGAAACATGATCGAAGAATGACTCTTCGTCAGTTGAATGCCTCTCTAAAAAGTAAGCAAGATGGAAGTTATAGTAAGGCTCAAAATCACCCTCATCAAAATCATAGATCTTCAGCAAAAAGAAATTGTCTTCCAACGCCTTGTTTTGAATGATCGGGTTACCAATCTCATATCGATGAGGGGAAAAATCAAAACGGTTGCGGAATTTGAAGTAGAGGCTTTGAGTAGACATCGGATGCGTTTGCTTTAAAACAAGCTACACGCCATTATGATTTATCTTTTTTAAGCCATTTAGATTCTATTAAATCTATCAAATCAATCCCCCAAAGGGGCTATGACACCAACTCGAGTTATGCTACAAAAGAATCTTAATGAAATATTAGTAATTGTTGAGATTTTAATACGCAAAAAGTTCGAACTGGACGTGTTCGGTGGCTTTTCCGCAATAGCTTTATTATCAATAATCTGATGTTTCTCAAAATTCAAGGATAACCGAATATTTGTATTTGTTTTGATTGAGTTTGAAAGAACTATCTTAAAGATAAGCATTAAAGCTTAGTTTTAAATACTAAATTTCTTTAAGGTATTTATTGATATTTTCTTCCATAAAAACATAAAAGTTTTCGAGGGATTCGATTCCTCTTCGGGTTACTTTTTTAAAAATTATAAAAGGTTGTAGATTCCACATCTTCCAAGCTATTTTCGTTTGTTAAGCGACATTTGAATAACAAAATTCGAATTATAGATATTTCTGGCTAAAATAACTTTAATTGGAAAAAAAAGTTTGTGTCTGTTCATTTCCTAAAATCAATTATCAGAACAGTAAAACTCCATTAGATGATATAATCTTAAGGGGTGTTCATTTTAGGGCACACCAAATTATTCAGCTTATTCCATTCGATACATTCGTAATTAGGAGTCATTTCCAGTCTAAACTCGGTTTGTAAATATTTCATATGTAAAGCTTGTATATAATTATATTTGATTTAGTTATGGCTAAAAAGAACAACTTCATTATCGCAAATCTTCTTTTAGAAACTAAAAAAACTACAATAATGATTTGTTCGATCTACCACCGCTAACAAATCTACCTTCCGGGCAATTATCGGCTATAAACCAGAATAATAATCATAACCCTCGCGTGCCCAGTAATCGGGCGGGCGCGTATTGCTGAAGGTCATATAACCGATCCGTTTCAAGTTTTTGATACCATACTTGACCGGGATAATGAGCCGCAGCGGCGCGCCGTGGTTAAGTGGTATAGGCTGGCCATTCATCTCGTAAGCCAGGATCGTTTGCGGGTGGATCGCGCTATCCATGTCCAGCCCGACCTGGTATTCCTTATCCGGTGTCATGAGCCCCATATATTGAGTTTTGGTTTCTTCCGCCAATCCGAAATGTTCGATAAAGTCCAACATTTTCAAACCACCCCAGTACTGGATCTGATCCCAACCCTCCACGCATTTAAAATCATAAACGATCTCAGTCTTCGGCAAAGTCTTTATCTGATCCATGGTAATGTACATCAGTTCTCCGTTGGCACGTTTTACTTCCATTTTCCAGTCGGCCAGTACAATGTCGCTTTCCAAACCAATATCGCTATTTTGCCGCACATTTTTAGCGGCCATGGCTTTCGGATAGGTTTTGACCAGGTGGTTCCGGCTAAAGAAATTACGAAAGAAAAGCTCAGTCTTGTTCAGCGCCCGACGCAGCGGCACCTGCCCCCCACCGGTCACGCCGGTCAATTCTTCCGGCGAGGTAGATAGCCAACGCCAGCCCTTATAGGCCGCCGCCGAACCTAATGCAAATACGCCCAGCGATAAAAAATTGCGCCGTTTGATCTTTTGATCGATGGTCAGCGGCTGTTTAGTCTTCTTTTGGTTTTTCATCGTTTTCAGAGTTTGTTGTTGGAACTATTTTCATGGATTTGTTTGACCGGATCACCTCAAAACCCGAAATGACCGACCAGAAATTCTTCCAGCCGGCTAGGATCACCTGCGTGATGTGGATCAGGAAAAAGAACACATAGCCGATGGTCAATATAAAATGAATGATGCGGGCCATGTGATAGCCGCCGCAAATCCAGGTAATGGTGGCGAATTGCACCGGCTTATAAATCGCCAAACCTGTCAATAGCGAACCAAATCCCATAACGATAACAGCCGTATAAGCGATCCTTTGCGCGGCATTGTATTTATTTTGCGGCGGCAACATTTTGCGGATATGCAGATCGTGCAGCAACACCTCCCAAGCTTCTATGAACGACTTGCGCTGCGGCAGCAGTTCCCGCCAGGAACCCGATACGACGGTATAAACAACGTAGATCAGCCCATTAAGAGCAAAGAACCACATGAACAAAAAATGATAAGCCATACCCTTGGCCAGGTGCGCCGGAATATCCAAGGCCTCGTAAAACCAGTCCGGGAAAAATTTAACATAGGTGTGTCCGAACAAGGTGATGCTGTAGACGTCATTGGCCCAGTAGATGAGCAGCCCGCTCCAGATCATGATTGTCAGTAACGGGAAATTGACCCAATGCGTCCAGCGCATCAGCACCGAGTGTTTTTCTTTGATCTGTTTCATAAATCCAGTTTGGTAGCACCGTTGATCGTGCCTGTTTTGCCGTCCTGTACAAAGGCGATGAGTTCAAATTGTTTTTCATCAAAATCTGGGGGCAATTTCAGTGTGGCTTCACCCGATGAGGCATTAACTCGTATATTTTGAATATTGGCAACGATCTGCACATGTGATAAAGTACGGCCGCTGTTCTCACCGGCCCTGACCGCGATCGTCGCCTGTTTTTTGACCAAGGCTAATACGAGCGCCTGGCCTGGTGCCGCTTCGGTATGATAATTTAGCGTGGCCGATCCATTGTTTACTTTGAAGTTATCCAGCGAAAGATTAGTTTGGGCCGGTTGTTTTAATCCGGTATTGATCGCTTTTCTTAAAGTACCTTCCTGCGAGCCGACGAACTCGGTTTTGCCGTTAACCACGATCTGCGGCGTGTAAACCGAACTTAAATTCAGCCAGTTGGCGTAAGTGTTTTGCCGCTTGGAGTAATCAGCGCTGCTGAAGACATCTTTCCAGCCCAGGCGATTCCAGTAATCTACATGATAAGCCAGAATATACACCGGCTGACCATTCATTTCTTTTTCGATCTTCGCAACGACCGCGTCGGCAGGCGGACAACTGGAGCAGCCTTCAGACGTAAACAGTTCCACCACCGCGAAACCTTTATCAACCGGTGTTTTTTGAATGTTCTGGTCACTGAACGACAAAGATCCCAGGCCCGCTAAGACAGCGAAGAAAAGAAAAGAAAATATTTTGGTGCTTTTCATGATTGTTTATTTTGAGGTTTAGTCGGCTTTAAATCAGTATCCTTACAAATAATTTCAAGATTTGTTGTAAGGTTTGTTTACGCACTGCGACCAATGAATGTTTATTGATGGACAAATGACTACTCCTCCCGCCGGTCACTTACTTGATCCCCAAAACTGGGTGAGCGCTTATGCTGACTATTTATATCGCTATGCCATTATCCGGGTCAATGATGAAGACCAGGTCCGTGACCTGGTGCAGGAAACTTTTTTAGCCGGGTTGCAAAGCCAGGGTAATTTTGCCGGTAAAAGTTCGGAGCTTACTTGGCTAACCGCGATCCTGAAAAATAAGATCTATGATGTTTACCGGAAAAATGCAAACGGACTGAAAACAGCGGAAATAAATAATTCCATAGGCGAAGAGCCCGACTTCTTTCATGAGGACGGGCATTGGAAAAAAGAGCACCGGCCTAAGGCTTTTGGCGTGGATGATTTTGATCCGCTGGCCAATAAGGAGCTTAATAGGGCGCTGCAATTATGCCTGCAAAAATTGCCGGCCCTGTGGTTTTCGGTTTTTACAATGAAGCATATGGAAGACGAAGCGACTGAGATGATCTGCAAAGAACTTAGATTGACCCAAGCCAATTTTTGGGTGATCATTCACCGAGCTAAATTAAATCTGCGGGCCTGCCTGCAAAGAAACTGGATGTGAGATGAACGAGTTAAAAAAAGTAATTTATAATTGTCGCAAGGCCACCTACCTGATCGATAAACGCTTAATGGGCAGTATAACACTCAGGGAAACCGTTGAACTACGTATTCACCTGATCGGGTGCAAGGTATGCGGTATTTATATGGAGCAAAGCAAAATGATAAATGAAATGATCCGGCAGTTGCTTAAATCTAAAAAGCCACTGGAGATCAAAATGGATGAAGGCTTTAAAGAAGCGCTGCAGGCACAAATAACGGCCGAAATAAATAAAAATTAATTGGTGTAAGGTTTAATGGCCAGCCCCGACTAACAGGCAAACATTAAATCAAATAAACATGAAATCGTACAAATCACTGATCGCTGGCTTAAGCTTAGCCTTTATCTGTATCGCAACTGTTAACGTTAATGCAGCTACCAACCACGCTTTTTTTCAGGACAAAATGTCTAAGATGAAAAAGGACACTTCAAAAATGGATAAAATGAAGATGGACAAAATGAAAAAGGATAAGATCAAGATGGATAAGAAAAAAATGAAGATGCAAAAAAATACCTCGAAAATGGGTGAAATGTAAAACGTGATAACGATTGGGAGGTCGTTAGGACGTTCCATAAGGAAGGGGCTTAAGCCCCTTTTATGTTAAGCGAAGCGGTGCTGCAATATCGCTACTACGTACGGCGAATCGATCCGGATATCATGGGTAGTATGCAGCGGAATCTCCAGATGGTCGCCTGCGTTCAACGTAAAGATGTTCGATCCTACTTTGCAGGTACAGGTGCCCTTCAGAATAAAAAAGCTTTCGGAAATTACTTCATGGACTTCTTCGGGCACATCGAGTTTGGTAACAACTAATGTTTGTGCGATCATTTCGTTTTGTTTAAGCAAATGCGCAAAAAAATCATCAAAGTGTTCAGCGGGGATCAGGTGTTCTACCGCCTTTAACCAGTTTTCATAGTTTGAATATTTGCTGGTCGGTGGTAGGTTATTCAGATAGATACTCTCTTCTGCAAAGAGCGCCGACATGATTTTGTTTTTCAATTGCGGGCTTGGCGCGATTGCCTGGATCAGTGCTAAGTCTTCAATAGCCAATTCTATTTCATTCATTTCCTGATCAATTTCCGCGTGGGCTGACCGCAAAGCACTGATCTCGTTGCCTAGTTCGGTATTGAATCCGAAACAATATTGTTCCAGGTTGCCTTCGTCGATATAGCCCTTGATATCCATGAGTTTACAAATGTAACCAAATGTTTTTCTATTATTTTGAAACACTTACAACTTCAGCGAGAATACAACGACGAGAAGATGATCATAGATTCTTCCGCAATGCTGCTCGAATATCGGGAACACCGTAAGAAGCCACCCGAACTTTTTCGCGTTTTCCGCTTAAATGAGCACCGTAAAAACCGTTTGTTGATCATCCGAACTCACCTCGATGCGGCCGCCATGCGCTTTGGCGATTTCAGCAGAAATATAAAGGCCCAGGCCCAAGCCTTCCTTACCATCTTCGCGCCCTCGCGAAAAAGGCAGGAAAAGTGACGCCAAGGAAGCTTCAGGGATCGGTGTGCCGCTGTTGCTGACCTGCAACCGGAATTGCCCGTCCACTATACTTGCTTTCACATTTACTGTTTCATCCGCCTGGCCATGCGTGAGCGCATTGCTGAGCAGGTTGCTGAACAATTGGGCGATACGTTTGCCGTCGAGCTCCAGCGGCACCTAATCGTTTTTAAAAAGCTTTGTCAATTTGTTTAATACTTGAAAATTCTTATTTTTTGGTATATCATTTGAATTCAAACAGCCTCAAAACCAAAGTGAGTTTTTGGTGAGTCACTTTCGAACAGGCTGATAAAATATTGATAATGAGATAGAACGAGGCATGGTTCGAGTCCCGTCCAGTTTGAAACAAGCTTTCTCAAGATATTAATTTAATATAGAAAGCCAGTGACGTTAAGCACTGGCTTTTCCAATCACATCAGTTAACAAGGATCTGATCTCCAGTGAGCTGGCTGAGTCCTTTCCTGCAAGTGTCGCTGGCGAGCAACATGTACAGGGCGGTAACCTTGGTTACACGCATAGTTTTTTTGCTTCGTTCTGGGTAGAAAAATTTCGCCCTACTTGGGCCCCGTTTACAATTACGACGTAATGTGAGGTGGGTACATGCTCGCTTGAAGCATGCGGTCGATGTTCTACAAATGCTGCAGCCATAATAAATGATTTTTAAGTTTTTAAAAGCAAATTTAAGGAGTCAGAAATCGATGTTTTTGCGGGTTCTCGTAATTTTGAATCTTTTTCGTGGATAACATTCGAACAGTATATGTGTTAAAATGATTATCTTTACTTAAGATTTGCGTCGTGCGGGAATACCGGTGAGTCGGCTGGTGAGTGCGGAATTTTGAAGTTGTAAGATATTGATAATCAGATCGCTATAAAGGTATGGGTATTCCCCTACGGGCTACTAAAAACGCCGGTTTCTTACAAGAGATCGGCGTTTTTTTGTTGATAGGGCGCGTGATTGGTAAAATTTTGATGAAACTCAATAACTCGGAATGATGCTGAAATACGACTTTTGCAAAGTTCAGAATTTCGTAATCAAACAGATCCTTACCACAGCCTTTTGTCAGCAAAGCTTCCCTGGAAAGTGACGTTTAAGCAAATTGACCTATCATCAAAATGGGTAAAATTTTATTAAATTTTCTAAGCACCTAAACGATATTATTGAAATACTTGCACAGTTTAAGGCGAAGTACTTCGTTCTTAGTTACGTAGCCACACTTCTTCAAAGTTGCTTCTTAAATTACGACCATTTAATCAAAATGAATAAAAGTGGTTTCTTCCATATCAAAGGACAGATACTGCAATTTTCATTCTCAACAGAATGAGATCGACACGATAATTTTTGAGGAAACAACGATTGAGATTGATACCGTAAAGAATCTAATTGAGCAACTACAGCACGCGCTATTACACTGTTCCTTATCATTTCAGTAAACAAAGTTTCCACCAATCCGCTAAAATGGGCACGAGATTATGACTGAAAGAGATTTGAGCTGGTTTGCAAGACATTTACCTAAAGAATCTCACAATACGGTGTAATTCTTTAAAAGGAGTGTGAATACATTTATTCAGTTTTTAAAATAAACGCTAAATTGTGTTAAAAACCAGGTGATGAATTTAACCCTAAGATTGCATTTTAACTAAGAATACGAATTTTCCCCAAATGGGCATAATGGTAAAACATTTATAGCCATTGTTGATGCTCTGTATGTTCCTAACAATGGTGACTTTATCAGTTTTACTGCTGCGGACTACGTTTCAGACAATGCTGTTGCGGATAGGTTACAAAAGGCAATGGAAGAAGGGGGCAGTTTTAGAGTACGTATCCTTGGTGCGAATTACGAAAAGGCCCGAACGATTGTAGACTTGCTTCTATTCAATGACGAAAATTATCTTTCAGCTTATGTTGAATAACAATGATTTGGTTAGGATAACTTACATGGCTTTGCACAATATTGCTGAATGGATTGGTGCGGCCAAGCTTTATGCCCACAGCCGAGCAACGGATATTACGCGATCACTGCCGCAGCAGGTTGTTAGTATTTAATTTTTTATTTGTTTGAACAACTAATTCAATTAACCTCTCAATTAATGAAGTAATAGCTCAATCATGCCTTTATAGTTGTTTACAAAAGACTTGGTGATAATGTAAGCTTGTGACTGCTCATAAGTAATTTCTTTAACGCCTTCTTCGTCAAATTGGTAAATTACTGCATTGGGGTAAGCTAATAATATAGGCGAATGCGTTGCAATAATTAATTGTGAGCCTTGTTTGACCAAATTGTCAATCAATGACAATGCAGTAAGTAACCTCGTCGGTGAAAGGGCGGCTTCAGGCTCGTCAAATAAATACAACCCATTCCTGCCAAGCCTTTGGGACAAAATTGTAAGGAAAGCTTCACCGTGTGAACAATCGTGGAGTGAATCCAGGCCATATGTTCTATAAAAGAGGTCACGATCTTCAACGTATCTTTCATCCAAGTACGTTACAAAATTATAAAAGTTCTCTGCTCGTAAAAAAAAATAATCTGAAGGCTTTTTATGGTTTTTCAAACCATATATAAATTCTGACAATAACGATGGTGCCATATTTGAAGGAGTACCCCTTGATCCACCCTCTTGTGATATCCCGAGCCATTCTGACAATCCTTCAAGGAATGTGGATTTTCCAGAACCGTTTTCTCCTACAAGAAATGTTACATCCTCGTGAAACTTAATTTCAGAGAAATTTTTAATGGCCGGAATGTTAAAAGGAAATTTAGTAAATGAAACGATACGATCTTTGCGTATTTCAACTTTTGATAAATAGGGCTTCGTCTGCAATATTCTTTATTTAAGATTAGTTCGTTACTTTATATAAATTTTCAATTGTTGATACCCAAGCCAATTTTCCAATTCCTTATCTTCTTTCGTCTGATTTTCAAAGTTATTTTTGTATTTAAGAAAACCAAATTGTTCAATTTCTCTCGCTACTTGATCTTCAGGAAGCACGACTGGTTTTAGATTTAATTTTTCAAAATATCCTAAACTGTTCTGCTCGATAAAGTCTTCTAAGAAACGATGCATTCTGGACTTTAATTTAATTATTTGAACGGCATCTGATTTTATATCATCAATCTCACAGTGAAGCATCAAGTCTCTTTCATATTTTATGAAAGATGCAGATTTAAGTTGATCGTGTGCAGAAAATGTTACGCGATAATCAAGGATAAAAGTATCTTTTTCTGCTCGTCGCCAATGAGACCTTTTTGAATACGATGTAACAACTTCTCTGTTATCCTTAAAAAAATCTTTATTAATCGAATAAGATAGTTGTGTCGTATTTTAAAAAGGGGTTCCGTTTTTTTGATGGGGCGCGTAATTAGTAAAATTTTTATGAAATCGAATGACGCGGAATGAAGCTGAAATAGACTTATGCAAAATTCAAACACCAGCATCGAAAAGCCGCCCTTTCACAATTTCTTATTTGCAGAGCGTCTCTTTCTGCGTATCAAAGATGTTTGAAAAGGCAGACTTAGACGTTTGTTAAAAGCCTGATAAACTTCTTAATTTATGACTCAAAAAACTTTTCAGGCGTTAATGGGAGGTCCCGCAGTCTTTTACCTGTTGCGTTGAATACCGCATTTGCTATTGCTGCCGAAACTCCGGTAATTCCGATCTCTCCTATGCCGCGGGCACCGATAGGGGATATGTGCGGATCAGGTTTACCGATGAAATGAACATCAATAGGCGGAACATCCAGGTGCACGGGTACATGATAGTCAGCAAGTGTGCGGGTAACAGGGTTGCCCCAGCGTTTATCATATTCAGTTGCTTCCATCAGTGCGGCGCCTATACCGAAAATAACTCCACCGATGATCTGCGACCTTGCCGTTTTCTCATTCATGATCCGGCCCACATCCTGCACGCTGGTGACCCTTTTAACTCGTATAGTGCCAAGATCTTCATCAACCCAAACCTCTGCAAACTGAGCACCGAATGAATGAAAGGCATATTGTTTGATATCGCTGTTTTGTTCAGCAGGGGTTTGACTTGGAGTACAAAGTGCACTGGGAACCGTAAGGCCCGCACCTGAAACGGGCAAAGTTGTTGCACATGCTTCGATCTCGTTGCGTTTTGCCCTGTTCAGAATATCTAAATAGGTATCCGATTTGTCTTTATTACCTTTCACAAAAAGCTTACCGTTGGCAAAATCGATATCGTCAGGTTTACTGCCATTTAATTTCGAACCCGGATCGGCAATGGCCATCGAGATAAGTTCTTTTCGCAGCAATACGCAGGCATCTAAAGCCGCTGGATGGATACTTGCCGTAGTTTGCGAACCCCCTGCCAATGGTGCCGGCGGAAGGCTGGAATCACCGATCTTTACGTCAATTTTTTCCACAGGTATACCAAGCGCATCAGCTGCTGTTTGGGCCAGTACGGTGTAAGTTCCGGTACCGATATCAATAGATGCGGTCATTACCGTTACATCGCCTTTATTGTTCATCAATACCTTTACGGAGGCTGCACTTCGGCCACCCGGATAGGTTGCAGTAGCCATCCCGTATCCCACTAAATATTTTCCCTGGCGTTTTTGCCTTGGTTCGATACTGCGGCTTGCCCAGCCGAAACGTTTCGCGCCGGTCCGGTAACAGTCTACCAGGAACTCACTCGAAAAGTCATGGCCTTTTACCGGGTCTTTGGTCGTGTGATTTTTGATCCTGAATTCTACCGGGTCCATTTTTAACTGATAAGCCATCTCGTCCATGGCACACTCCAATGCGAAAGTTCCGGGGGTTTCGCCCGGCGCGCGCATAAAAGTTGGGGTGCTGCGGTCCAGATGCGCCACATTATAAGTGACCTCTCTAAGTCGGGCCTTATACAAGACCAGGGTTTGTTTCCCGCTTGGCTCAAAGAACTGAGTAAGATTATTATAAGTGTTTGTGTGATGGCGTAGCACATTCAGTTGCCCGCCTGCATCAGTGCCCACACCAACACGCTGGATAGTTGCTGCGCGATGACCAACATTGGTCTGCATCATTTGCCTTGTAAGCGCCAGCTTTACCGGCCGGTTTGCCGCCTTTGCAGCCATAGCAACCAACAAGGTGTGCAGCCAAAGGCCCTTAGAGCCAAAGCCTCCGCCAACAAACGGTGCCATAACGCGTACATTCTCCTGTTTCAGACCAAAGAAATAGGCAGCTATTGCACTGGTAAGGCCCACGCCCTGAGTAGCATCATATAAAGTTAGCTTATCAGTACCTTCCCACACTGCAACTGTTGCATGGGGTTCCATAGGGTGATGATGTTCAACCGGTGTCGAATAGGTATGATCTACCTTTTTGGCTGAGGCCGCGAGCGGACCGGCGGCTTTACCTTCATTCACCTGTGCCTCTTCGCCCATGAACATTTTTGGTTTGGTGCTTTTTGGAAGTTCCGTTTTCAGATCAACTGCGGCCTTATCTGCAATATACTTCACCTGCAGTTTATAAGCCGCTGCGCGTGCCTGTTCATAAGTTTCAGCAACTATCACCGCTACAAACTGTCCGGGATAATGTACCGTATTATCCTGCAAAGGCGGAAGATTTTCGCCGAGGAAACCCGCACCTGCTTTCATCTGCGCCTGCATATCCAGTGGTTTTAACTTATAAGCGTTCTTATAACTGATCACCGCTATTACACCGGCTTCCTTCCGGATAATGTCATCATTGATCGACGCGATCTTTCCTTTTGCTATTGATGCACGTACAGGAAATGCATATGCCATGTTTGGCTGATTAAACTCCGCAGCATACGTCGCCTTGCCACTAACTTTCATACGGCCATCAATGCGGCTAATGGGTTTACCGGTTTCACTCATGATCTTGATTTTAATTAGTGGTTGTTAAATCCGCTTCCATAGCACCATAATTACCGCCCTGCATGGCACCCTCAAGCGCACGTACAATTGCCTTAGCGGCCATGCCTACTTTATATTTATTTTGCTCTAAGGGTTTCGCGTTCTTTAATTCGGCTAATGCCGCTGCCTTAAAGTTTGCCTCCGTAGCTTCTTTGCCCGTAAGCCACTGTTCAGCTATCCTGGCACGCCAGGGTTTATGAGCCACGCCTCCGAGGGCAATTCTTACATCTTTGATCCTGTTACCGCTTGTTTCTAAAGCTGCCGCAACGGACACCAGCGCAAAAGCATAAGACGACCGTTCGCGGATCTTTAAATAATAAGATTTCTCAGCAAGCCTGTTTGCCGGCAGGTCTATCGATGTAATAAACTCTCCGTGTTTCAGGGTATTATCAATTTCCGGATGGTCTCCGGGCAAACGGTGGAAATCCGAAAATGGGATGCTCCGCTTAGTGCTGTCTGATCCTTCAACATGTACTACCGCATTAAGTGCCGCCAGGGCCACCGCCATATCAGAAGGGTATGTTGCTACACACTTTTCCGACCATCCTAAAATTGCATGATTTTTATTGACGCCATGTAATGCGCCGCAACCGCTGCCTGGTTCGCGTTTGTTGCAGGGCATGTTTACATCGTAGAAATAAGTACACCGCGTGCGTTGATTAAGGTTACCCGCATTGGTCGCCATATTCCTGATCTGGGCACTGGCTCCTGCCAATATCGCCATTGAAAGTAAAGGATAATTTTCGCGGACCAGCTCATGGTTAGCGGTAACTGCATTAGTTGCCGTTCCGCCGATAGATAATCCGTTTTCTTTTTTCTCAACTGCCGAAAATTTTAAACGGGTCACGTTTACCAATTCAGATGGGCGCATCACGTCTTCCTTCATCAGGTCAACCAGGTTGGTGCCACCACCAAGGAACCTGGCTGTAGGATTAACCACAACAGCATTGATAGCCGCAGCGGTTTCGGATGCATTTGAGTATTTAAATGGCCTCATATCAGACGCTTTATTTGAAAATAAAAGAAACTTCGTTAAATAACAGGTTAAATGGTGCCTTCGGCGAACTGCCAAACCTGAGCTACGGCTTTATCGCCATGCACTTCTCTGATCGCGCTCACAATATTTGGATAAGCACCGCAGCGGCAGATATTGCCGGACATACGTTCCCTGATCTCTTCGTTTGAAAGTTCAACAGCTTTTTTCTTCTCCCGCACATTTGCGGTTACATAACTGGCATCGCCATTTTTTGCTTCACCCATTAATGCTACAGCTGAGCAGATCTGGCCTGGTGTGCAATAACCGCACTGAAAGCCATCGTGTTTAATGAAGGAGGTTTGCATAGGATGTAGTTCATTGCCCGTAGCCAACCCTTCAATAGTGGTAACCTTCTTATCCTCACAGGTAGCGGCAAGCGTAAGACAAGACAGTACGCGTTTGTCATCTACAATAACTGTACACGCCCCGCATTGGCCGTGATCACAACCCTTTTTTGAACCGGTAAGGCCTAAACGCTCCCGAAGGGTATCAAGCAGCGTCATTCTGGAATCCACCATCAGTTTTTGAGTACTGCCATTAACCTGGAACGAAACATTTATCCCATTTTCGATCAGCACTGGCGGCTGTTCTTCGATCGGAATGCTGCGCGCCATTAATTGCTCGATACCTAAAAGATTTGCTGCCAGCAGGCTTGTACCTGTAACGGCAAATAATTTTAAGAAATGCCGGCGTTTGATTCCTGAGGACATGATCTCACCCATTTCATCGGGCATCAATTCTTCCAATGCCTTACGTTCTGCTTCCGAAAGGTCAGAAAATAGAGGTTGTTCTTCCATAACGTAAATTTAAGGGCAAGCCTGGGGTAGAGTGCATGGTAAGTTACAACTAATTAAACACTTATCAACGAAGAATGTTTTTTAAGTGTAATGGGCTTTTTGATCATTTACTTAAGAGCGTATAGCTATGATAAACAGAACCCGCAGTTAAGCATTCGACCAGAGCAGGCATAAAGTAATGACATCAGCAGGCTATGTTTAAACAAGCCTCTTAGATAGTGAGCTGGTAGCGCCCATCGTACTTAATTTACTTTAGAGAAATGTAACGAAGTATTAAAAAGTAGCCATTAATGCCTGCTGCCCTGCATCACCTTAAAAACATGAAGGACTTGTGGGAACAGCGCATCCATGCTTTCTTTTACACCCTTCACCGAACCGGGGAAAGTTAAAACCAAAGTTTCACCGATTAAACCTGCAACACCGCGGGAAAGCATGGCAAATGGCATGCGGTCTTGCCCATAGCGCCTTGATGTTTCCATCAAACCATCGATAGGTTTTTCTATCAATGGCTTTATGGCATCAACCGTAACATCTCTGGGAGACAAACCCGTTCCACCGGTAAATATCAACAGTTTAATACCTTCAGCAGGCAAAGATCTTGCTATCGACTGTATGCGTTCAAATTCATCAGAAATGACTTCATATTTTAGAGTTTCGATACCAAATTGATCCAAATTTGATATGATCGTTCTGCCGGAAACATCCTCGCCATTGCCGGCGGAGATGCTATCAGAGCATACTATCACTGCCGCCTTAATGTGTTCATAATCGGCTACCTTAAAATCAGATTTACCGCCTGATTTTTTCACAAGCCTGATAGACTGTATTTCTACCTGTTTATCTATCGGCTTTAACATATCGTACATGGTAAGCGCAGTTATCGAAGCACCGTGCATGGCTTCAACCTCCACCCCTGTTTTATAAATAGTATGTACCTCTACTGTAATGATAATATTTAGTCCTTCTATGCGGTGCGTGATGGATGTATATTCAACAGGCAATGGATGGCAGTCAGGAATCATATCGCTGGTACGTTTCACTCCAAAAAGTCCGGCTGCCCTTGAAAATTCAAAAACATCGCCTTTAGGCACTTTGCGCTGCTCTATAGCTTCAATGGTGTCCGGTTTGGAGACGGTGACCGTTGCAGTAGCGATAGCAATGCGTAACGAGTTTGATTTTTGTGTGATATCTACCATCTATTTGTTTTCCTTCCATTGGTGGGTGCTGTCATCAAACAGCTCCTTACCCCAAATTGGTAATTCTCCTTTTATACGTTCAACAACTTCGGCACACGCCTGGGTTGCTGCCTCTCTGTGAGCAGATGAAGTGAACACAAACAAACACAATTCGCCCGTTTTAACCAAGCCAAGGCTGTGATATATATGCATGCAGGTAAGCGGGTATTTGCCAAATAAGTCTTCACGGATGACGTGCATTTTTTCAAGCGCCAGATCCTCAAATGCAGTATATTCAATGGCTGTAACAACTTTGCCGCTGACTTCATCGCCCCTGACCTGGCCCAAAAAAATCTGATGGGCACCAATTGAAGTTCTTGAACTGTGTTTACCGATGCTTTCCGCAATAAACGATGGCGGAACCGGGCCTTGTATAAATATGTTTTTTATTTTCTTATCGCTCATTTTTCCTTTTTATAATTGGCCGTACCACCGCACGACACCACCTGCCAAACTATAAATATTCTTTTGATCAGGTAACCTCGATCTTAGTTTCTCAGCTGCCGCCAAACTCCTGATGCCATGTTGGCAAACCAACACGATGTTTTGCTCGTCTATTTCTTGAGGAAGTGAAAAATCAAATACTGACATCGGTATCTGTATATGTTTAATGGAAAGCGAAGGCCTTTCATGAATTTCCCTGACGTCTATCACCAGGGTGGGAACCTTATCGATCAGATCATGGATTTTTTCAAAATCAATCTCTTCCACGTCTTTATTATACCCCAATGAAATTGGATGATAATGTATTGCTTTAAATTCGTCATAACTTATTGGAAGTTTGTAAGATCCTGCAGGAGCAGGCAAAATATGAACAGTATAAACGCTTTGATCAAGCAGGTTATAATTTAATAACTGGTTGATCAGCGGCTGCCCTGATCCCGCGATCAGTTTAATTGCTTCTGCAGCTTGCATGGTTCCCATGATGCCCGGGAGTACGCCGATCACGCCATTTTCCTCACAATTGGGTATCTCACTGTTGCCGGGCTGGTTTTGAAAAATATCGCGGTAATTGGTCCTTACGCCGTGCTCATTGTTATCAAACACTGCAATTTGCCCCTCCCAACCAGAAACTGCGGCAAATATCAGCGGCTTGTTTAGCATGGCGCAAGCATCATTTAAAAGGTACCTGGTACCAAAGTTATCGCTGCAATCCATGATCACATCGTATTTTTTCAGCAGGTCCAAAGAGTTATCTTCGTTGATCATGCAAGGAAAAGCTTTAATCGCAATTTCAGGATTAGCGGCCGTCAGCTTTTGCGAAGCAATAACTGCTTTTAATTTCCCCACGTCTGCTGTGCTGTAAAGCACCTGGCGATGAAGATTGCTTAAACTAACGCTATCACCATCTACCACTCCAATACGCCCAATTCCGGCGCCGGTCAAATATTGCAACGCCGCGCAGCCTAATCCGCCTGCACCGATCACCAATACGCTTGCCTTTGACAGTTTATTTTGCCCGTTAACGCCAAAAACCTGTAAGACGATTTGCCTGCTATACCTTTCACTCATATAAGCATCTTCTTAACCACCCGAGAACGGAGGCATAATAGCTACTGTTACGCCATCGGTAACCGGCTTATTCTCCTGTATCAAAGTTTTGTTCAGTGCTAATTTATATTTAATGCCGGCAAGTTGCGGATATCTCTGTTCCAATATGGCTTTTAACTCATCAGTATCTGTTACTGCTGCAAAAGACATGATGCCGTTTGGTATGATTTCGCTGATCTTTCCAAATGTGATTATATCTATTTCCATATCAATCTACCCGCGAAACCGTTACACTTGTTAAACCCTTTAAAAATCTCCGTCCGGTCGCCTTGTCTGTCGGTGTAACAATGGCGATGTTTCCTTTTTCTGTCTTTGCCGGTTCCGTGTCGTAAGACGTCAGGATCAACGTTTGATCCCCAGCGCTTGAATTAAACAATTCATTCCAGGAATAAACGATCTTATAGCCATCTGTTGCCTTACAAATAATATAATATTCACTTAATACTTTTGGCGATTCAGAGGCGATCCCTGAACTAGCGATCACATCTTTTAATAAAACGCCCTTTATGTGTTTAAGGACGCTTTTTTTAGCCATAAGGTGATTATAAATAACAAGGCTATCAATACTAAAGCTCTTATAAGCATTTAGCATTGTCATATTCACTTTCAGCTCATTTGACACCTTACCGGTGACCACAAAGTTTTCGCTCTGCTGCGCGCGGGCATTTGATATACCGATGAACAGCAGTACTAAAACAGTTAATTTGATGTTTCTATGCATAGATTAATTTATAAGCGGCGAGTGCAAGCACAACGGCGAGTACATTCTTTAAAACGGTTTGTCTGAATTTGAGCGCACCAAAATAAGCCCCGCAAAGTCCGCCTGTAAAAGCCACCAGTACATAACTAAGCATGTCCGTATTAAAGGTGAATCCTTTAATAAGTTGGCCGCAGAGCCCTGCTACCGAATTTACGAAAATAAATGCAGCGCTTAAAGCCGCTGCCTGTTTTTGGTCGGCCCATTTCAGGAGAAGCAATACCGGAGACAGTATGATGCCGCCGCCTATACCGATCATACCTGAAAGCAGCCCGATAACAGCCCCGATAATCACCGATAATCCTACTTTCGTTTCTTTTAATTCTTTAGGATCGGCGTTTTTAAAAAAGAAAAAACGCACGACCGGAATAAGCAACAGTAAACCTAATATCTTTTTATACCAAAGACCATCAATAGCCATTGTACCACCAATGAATGACATGGGTATCGAAGCAAGGGCAAAAGGTAGAAATGTTTTAAGCCTGAAATGACCACCACGATAAAACTGGATAAATGCAGTGGAAGAGACAAACAGGTTCAACAAAAGTGCTGTGGGTTTCATCACATCCGGTGAAATACTGAAAAGGGCCATTAATGCCAGGTAACCGCTTGCCCCACCGTGACCCACTGAAGCGTATAAAAACGCAACCATAAACAACAGCAAAAAGAAAAAAATTGGATCAAGTGGCATAATAACTATTCAGGTAATAAAAGTACACTAACTGCATCACCTTGCGCAAAACTATCCTGTGATTCAGCTAACCTGATAAGACAGTTGGCATGGGCGAAAGAACTTAGGCGGAAAGATTCCTGCGCGCCCAAAGATGCCGCTACTCCATCAGTATAGGTGCCCTTTAAAAAATGAGTTAACCCTGCAGGTTTTTTAATAGCATGGCCAAGTGTTGCAGTCAAGAATTTTACCTTATCCGGTTGTTGCGACAGCCCTGCTATTGCCAAAGAAACATAATTATAAAAACAACTCAAAACAGAAGATGGATTACCTGGCAAGCCGAATATCACCTTATCGTTCATCTTGCCGAAATAAAGTGGCTTGCCGGGTTTTTGTTTAACCTTATGAAATATTTGAGCGACACCGCAAAGGTCTGCAGCTTTAACTACAAAATCGTAATCACCAACACTCACGCCGCCGGTAAGCAATACCATATCGTTATCTGTTATCGCTTTTGCTAAAGTGTCTTTCAACTCCATCAAATTGTCATCGACATAGTAATAAATTATGGTTTTAACTCCAACAAGTTTGAGGGCAGCACTTAGCGAATATGAATTTGAGTCATATACCTGGCCGAATGCTAAGGGATGGCCAGGCTGCTGTAATTCTTTACCTGTTAGAATGACGGCAACTTTTGGGGACGGGTAAACGCTGACCTCACATATTCCGGTTCCTGCCAGGAAACCAATGGCGGCCGGCGTCAGATAGGTTCCTTTTTGCATAGCCAGTTCACCCGATCGTATCTCCGCACCTTTCTTTCTTACGTTGTCGCCGGGATTTAGGCCGTCGGAAACAATTTTTAGCCGCCCATCCGAAACAGATACGTTTTCCTGCATAACTACGGTGTCAGCACCCTCGGGCAAAGGGCCGCCTGTAAAAATGCGGCAAGCTTCTCCAGGTTCTATGGTGAAAGGTTCCGGCACTCCTGCATACATCTCACCTTTAATTGGTAATGCCACATTCTTATCACTATACCTGAGCGCATACCCATCCATTGATGATTGCCGGAAGGCCGGAATATCACAAATGGCAAATATATCGGCGGCTAATACGTGGCCGGCGGCTTCCGAAAGTGGGATAGTTACCGGTGGTAATGCGGTTATATTTTTTATTACAAGGGCTTTGGCTTCTTCTACACTGATCAATTTCTTATCCCCCTATAGTGATCATACTGCGGTTATTCAACATTTCAGCATTTAACGTTTCAAAGTTTCTGCCCAACTGCCCGCCAAGTTCTTTTTCTTTTTGCCAGATACAGGTCTTTATGACCGGCAACACGTCACCTCCGGAGCGTAACACAGTAAGCAGATCTGTCTCCCCGTTTGAAAATAGGCAATTTTTCAGTTTACCGTCCGCCGTTAAACGCATGCGGTTACAGGTATCACAAAATGGGGCGGTCATGGTACTGATAATAGCAAAAGACCCAAAGTGATCCGGTAGTTTAAAATGCCTTGCTGTATCATTGGGCTTAGAAGCCACTGCATGGTAGATGTATTCTCTGCTGATGACGTCCAGGATCTCCTGCTGAGAAAAGACCTTATTACTCGTCCAACGGTTACCGCTAAATGGCATAAATTCGATAAAGCGGATCTGAAGCGGTTTGAACTTGGTCCAGGCAATAAAGTCATTGATCTCGCTATCGTTAAAGCCCTTCATCAACACCATATTGACCTTTACGGCAATGCCATGATCTAACAGTAATTCAATGTTACTTAAAACCTGTTTAAAGGATCTACTGCGGGTGGCGAGCAGAAATTTTTCTTCCTGTAGGGTATCCAGACTAATATTGACCGAACGGATATTGGCACTTAGCAAAGCAGGCAACATGTCGTGCAGGCGACTGCCGTTAGTGGTCATGGTCAACTCTACCGGCAATTTACCTAATTCTGCAATGATGAGGGCAGCATCTTTCCGCACAAGCGGCTCCCCGCCGGTTAACCTGATCTTTTTCACACCCTCTGCCACAAATATTTCCGCAAGGGTAACAATCTCATTGGCCTGCATCAATCGCGATGCCGGCGTAAAATCGTATTCTTCATCAGGCATGCAATAAAAGCACCGAAAGTTACAGTTATCAGTAAGCGATATCCGCAAGTAGTCATGTACCCGTCCGAAAGAATCTTCGATCATATATTTCTTTTATTCACTACCAAGCAAATGCTGATAGTCTGTCTCTGTATCAATATCAATTAATGCCTGCTTAAACGTCACCTGTACCAGGTCATGATAATTGATCTTCAAAATCGCCTTAGCACCTTCATCACCTGTTAGTTCCCGTAAGGCAGAAAAATAAGCGGATGAAAAAATAACGGGCACGCCCACGGTATCACCATAGGCGGTTGCGGTGATCCCTTTTCCTGTGTTCATCGCCGTGCTTTTGAGTTCTTCCAAAAAATCAGCACTAACAAATGGCTGGTCGCAAACCATCAAAATTACATGGCTCGTAACCGGATATTTCTTTTCTAAATATGTGATCGCAACCCGGATAGAGGATGCCATGCCTTCCTGCCAACCAGGGTTTGAGATTATCTCAGCACCAGCATTATCAAAGGTTGCCGCGATAAGGTCTTCATTAGCACCCAACACCACCAGCACTTTTTCGGCAATATTTCCTGCACAGGCAATAGCTTGCTGCAATAAGGTACGGCCACGATATTCCAGGTTCTGTTTAGGACGGCCAAGCCTGCTTGAGGAACCGGCAGCAAGGATCACGGCGTTTATCATTTTTTATTAATTAACGTTGTCTTTGAACCATTGTTTCGGCGCGCTCATGAATGTATTGTTTTGCTTTTAATGGTGCCGGATCGCGCTGGTTTAAAACCGATTGTATCTCGGCAATAATAGCAATAGCGATCTCTTCTGCGTTTTCAGAACCTATGTCTAAACCGGCGGGGCCATAAACATTTTCAGACTCTAAGGGTTCACTGATCGTTGATCCTGTTATTTCCTCCAACATGCGTAACAACCGCTTTTTCGGGCCGAGTACACCAATATAGGGCAAGTCGATCGGCAACAATTCCTTGAGTAGGGCCATGTCGTAATTGTAATTATGGGTCATCAGCATAAAAACGGTTCGGCTATCTACCGTTATTTGCCGCATCACATCTTCAGGCTTGGCAATGATCAGCCGATCCGCTAATGGAAAACGTTCGGCAGTGTTGTAGTTTGCCCTGCCATCAGCCAGCGTTACAGACCATCCTAAAACCTTGGCTATTTGCACCAACGGCATGGCGTCGTTACCGGCACCAGCGATGATCAATGAAACTTCGGGCTCCAGTAATTCTATGAAATAGGTGAACTCTTCGTGTTTCCTGTAGATTTTTTGAGGTCGTTTACCATGTTCTAAGACATCCAAACTGTCGCTAAGAACTAATTCTGCGAAATTCTTGTCCGGTATATCTCCTGTTACCTGCCCATTCTTCTCAATAAATATGCAGGTACCATATTGAGTAGCGTGCCGGTCGGCCATATTGAAGACAGTAACCAAAACAGCGCGTTCTCGCTTGCTCAAAAAAGGTCTAAAGAAACTGACAAGATTATTTTCTACCCGGAGCGGCTCTATTAGTATTTGAATGATCCCATTACAGCCCAGGCCTACGCCAAATTTCGCATCGTCCTCATCCGTGGTATCATATGTTACCAGCATCGGTTTTTGTTCTGCCATGGCTAACCTCGCCTTCCGCAAAGCGTCACCTTCCAGGCAGCCGCCGCTGATGGCACCGGTAAGCTTCCCATCTTCTGTGATCAGCATACGTGCGCCGGCCCTTCGGTAAGAAGAGCCTTCAACGTGTACAACGGTAGCTAAGGCAGTTTCCTTTCCTTCACTTTGTGCTTGGTCGTAAGCTTTTACAATATCTTTCAGTTCTTTCAATTATCTGCTTTATGTTTATTAAGCCAAACGGTAGTTTTCTGATATGTTTACCGATAAGATCAAATATAGCATTTGTTCATGCTGCGGCAAAGCGGCCAGTCATTCGGATATTCAACTTTAAATGGCGTTAAGTTTTCCGGACCTTCAGAGCGTTGATCAGATTACAGTAGCTGTCAAAAAATATAATGTGGGGTTAAAACTGCAAATCCCATTTTAAAAGGCCCAATCATCTCCGTTCTCAATAAACGCAATCCTGGGCCCGTTTTAGTATGAAGTTGACCAGCGGATACTCCGATGTATATTGCAAATATGATCAATGATGTAGTGATTCAAAGTCGCAATAAACCAACTGGACAATATATACCTAATATATAAAGAGGTTTAATTGGTTTTTAGATTACAATCATCTTTAAAAAAGCTCCAACAGTATTTCTCCAACTTTAAGTATTAATTTTATGTAGTGAAAATCTTAGTAATAGAAGACGAAACAGGCTTGCGAGATAGTATTGAAGCTTATTTTACAGGCAGTGATAGTATATGCGAAACAGCGGCCGATTTCTCGTCAGCATTGGCAAAGGTGAGTGTTTACCGCTACGATTGCGTTATACTCGATCTAACTTTGCCGCAGGGAAATGGACTTGATATAGTAAGGCATTTAAAAGAAAATGGGCGGGATGATGGTGTGCTTATCATCTCCGCAAAAAACTCGCTGGATGACCGCCTTACCGGGCTTGACCTTGGCGCTGATGATTATTTGACTAAGCCGTTCCATTTATCTGAACTGAGGTCGCGGGTTATGGCAATTGTAAGGCGCAGGGCTTTTAACGGTAGCAATAATCTTAAGTTCAACGAGATAGACATTGACCTGGACGCAAAAGCGGTAAAGGTAAATGGCACCGCTGTAAAATTTACCCGTAAAGAATATTCCCTATTGCTTTATTTTATAGCCAACAAAGGCAAAGTGGTTTCGAAGAGCGCCATAGCTGAGCACCTTTGGGGTGATAGTATAGATATCGCTGATAACTTCGATTTTATTTATTCGCATATTAAAAACATACGCAAAAAACTGGTTGAGGCAGGCGCTAAAGATTACATACAAGCAGCGTACGGCATGGGCTATAAATTTATAGTTGCATGAAACTGCTAACCAAATACAACAGGATCAATGTAGCAGTAACAGTAATAATTATGCTGGTTACCGGCATAATTTACTATTACACCATCAGCCATATTTTAACTAATCAGATAGACAAAGACCTTGTGCTTGAAGAAAACGAGGTGTTTAGCTATGTATCCAAAAATCATCATCTTCCTGATGTTTATGAAAGCAACCACCAGCAAATTGCTTTTATGAAGCTGGGAAGCGGAAAGGTTAAAAGACGCTTTGTAGATACCGTTTATCATGACCTGGATGAGAAAGACATGGAAGCTGGCAGGGCGTTAATTAGTTCCGTAAATGTATCTGGGCAAAACTACAGCATCTTGGTTACGCAGTCTAAAGTAGAGACTGAAGACCTGATCCAGGTAGTTTTCTTAATCACCATAGGTGTTATAGTTATATTGCTGCTGGTTTTATTACTGTTAAACCGAATAATTCTTAAAAGTATTTGGAAGCCATTTTACAAGGTATTATCCCAATTAAAAGATTTTAGCCTTGTTGATAATGCTTCAGTTAATAGCACGCCATCAGCAATTGATGAATTTACTGAACTTGACCACGCCGTTACAAGTATGGCTGATAGGGTAAAAAACGACTATAAGAATTTAAAAGTATTTACGGAGAACGCCTCTCATGAGTTGATGACGCCAATCTCTGTGATCAACTCCAAACTGGATACCCTGGTTCAAACCGATGATTTTACCGACAAGCAAAGCAAATTACTAAACGATATTTACGGCACCGTTACCAGGTTAACCCGCTTAAATAAATCTATGCTTTTATTGGCCAAAATTGAGAATGGGCTGATACAGGATATCCAGCAGGTTAATGTGAGAGAAGTTTTAGAGGATAGTATTTACCAACACGAGGAAATGATCCTTCAATTGGGCATTACTTTGAAAACCAAACTCGGTAACAAGCAGATCAACGCTAATAGGTCGCTTATGGAGATATTAGTTAATAACCTGATCAGCAATGCCATCAGGCACAATTACCAGGCAGGCAGTTTATCGGTATTGCTGGATGCTGATAAGTTATCCATCATAAACACCGGAAAGCATGCGTTTAATTTTGAACAGGTGCTTAAACGGTTCCACAAGTCAGACGGTTCTGAAGGTATAGGGCTGGGCTTAACGCTTTGTAAACAGATCTGCGATAGGTACGGCTTTAAGTTGCAATATCAGAGAGACAAGGATAGTCACATTTTTTCTGTACTATTTTAATTATCCCAAATTCCTACAATACTAATCCAAATTGCGTACAGATTGAGCTGATACATTAGTATAAAAATCACCAGGCTAATGAAATCGATTAAAACAACAGCGGCTATATTAATAGCAGCCTCAACGGCCATAACAGTTATGGCTCAACGCTCAATCCAAATTCCGCCGGCAGTTAAAGCATCCTTTATAAAATCCTATCCGGCGGTAAAAGTGGTTAAATGGGAAAAGGAAAAGGGCGATTTTGAGGCTGAATTTAAACAGGGCAGAACCCAAATGTCGACAACTTTTAAAGCTGACGGCACCCAGCTTGAGGCTGAAACGGGTATAAGCGCCACAGCACTGCCGGCAAGTGTTATTGCTTACATAAAAGAGCATTACAAAACTGCTGATATTAAAGAAGCCGCCAAAATTACAAAAACCGCCACCGGCGACGTTAACTATGAGGCAGAAGTAAAAGGCAGAGACCTCTTATTTGACGCCGCGGGCAAATTTATAAAGATAGCGGAGGATTAAAACCCCCTTCCAGTTTGTAATTATTTAACCGGTATAGAGTCGGTTATTTATGCTGTGGACTGTCGCCACAGCATTTTTTATTCCACAAAATGTCTACAGAATTTAGTGGGAGATTTACAGTTGAAAAATTTAACTTAATAGCCAATAGCTAACGTACCCCATGAGGCGTGTTATCAATTTTTTTCTGATCTTTTTATTTAGCACAACTTGTTTTGGCCAAAGTAAAACGCTGGATGATTATTTGCAGCATGCCATCAAAAACAGCCCGCTTATAAAGGATCTTAACAATCAGATCCTCTCTGCGCGATTAGATAGTGTACGCATACGGGCAGGTTTTAAGCCGCAGGTTACTGCAAGCAGCGCAGGTTTATACGCGCCTGTTATAAAGGGTTATGGCTATTCTTCGGCTATTACTAACGGCCAATTCTTAAATGGGTTGATAACGGTTAGTAAGGCTTTTGTTGGTAAAGGATATTTAAATGCGCAATTCGCAGCTCTTGGTATTCAAAACGACTCTTTGCGTAATAGCATCAATTTATCCGAACAAGATCTTCGTCGTACCATCATCGGCCAGTACATAACTGCTTATGGCAGCCTGCAGCAACAGCGTTTTAACCAGGAAGTAGTAGACCTGTTAAGTAAGGAGGAAAACCTGCTTAAGCGCCTTACACGCAGCAACGTGTACCGCCAAAGTGACTATCTTACTTTTTTGGTTACGCTAAAACAAGCGCGATTACAACTATCACAATCGCGCTTGCAGTACAAAACGGATTACGCTACGCTCAATTATTTATCCGGCATAGCCGATACTACTATTTTTGAAATAGCCAAACCCGAGCTGCAACGGAATGTAGCCGTTACGGACCGCAGCACAAGTATCTTTTTCAAACAATACCAGTTAGACAGTGTCCGCCTTGCCAATAGCCGTAAACTTATAGATTATAGTTACCGCCCAAGGTTAAGTGTTTTTGCCGATGGTGGTTACAACTCCGATCTTACAGCGCAGTATTACAGAAATTTTGGCACCAGTATAGGCTTTACCGTAAGTATGCCATTGTACGATGGCGGGCAGCGTAAATTACTTTATAAAAAATTATTGCTTGAGCAAGAAACCAGCAAGAGTTATAAAGCCTTTTTTAATAACCAGTACACCCAGCAGATAAACCAGCTAAACCAGCAGATAAACGATTACGATAAATTGGTAGCCGAGATCACCGATCAACTTAAATATTCGGAAAGCTTGATAAAAGTTGACACCAAGCTACTACAAACTGGTGATCTTAAAATTGCCGACCTGATACTGGCAGTTAATAATTACCTCAGTATAAAAAACCTGCTTACGCAAAATATCATCAGCAAGCTGCAACTTGTTAATCAACTTAATTACTGGAGCCGATAATATATGAACCGATATTACACGCCAATAAACATATTACTTGCCTGTGTTAGCATTATTGCAATTTGCTCTTGCAAGGGCAATGCTCCTGCCGATGAGGATACAGTAGTACAATCGCAAACACCGGTTACAGTTGCTACCGTAGGTAACAGTGCCTTGGCCGATTCTGTTGAGCTGAACGCAACATCATTATTCCTGCAAAAAAATTATGTAAGCGCTAACGCTATTGGCTATATAACAAAAGTAAATGTGCAACCCGGGCATTACGTTCAAAAAGGCCAGCTTATGTTTACCTTAAAGACCAAAGAGGCGCAAAGTATTGGTAACACCATCAATGTGCTTGATACTACTTTTAAGTTTTCGGGTGTTAACAAGATTAAGGCCTCACGCAGCGGCTATGTAACGCAGTTGCTGCACCAGGTTGGCGATTACGTGCAGGACGGCCAGCAATTAGCTATAATTAGCGACCGCGAAAGCTTTGCCTTTGTGCTGCAATTGCCTTACGAATTGCGAGGTGTTATTCCGGGCAACCAAAACCTTATGCTTACGCTGCCCGATGGTGAGAAACTTAATGGCCACATTGCTTCGCTAATGCCATCGGTTGATACCCTTTCCCAAACACAAGGTATTGTAATTAAAGTGAATAATACTCATCCTATACCCGAGAACCTGGTGGCTAAGGCAACCATTATAAAAACCGCAAAAAGTAGCGCGCCATCGTTACCCAAATCGGCAGTGTTATCAAACGAAACACAAACGGAGTTTTGGGTAATGAAGCTCATAAACGATACCACTGCAATAAAAACGGCTATAAGAAAAGGTATCGAATCTGGTGGGAGAATAGAAATATTAGCACCCGCCTTTAAACCGGCCGACCGCGTGATTGTGACCGGAAATTATGGCTTAGCCGATACTGCGAAGGTTAAAATTGTCAAATAAATGAATAACCTTAACAATTTTTTCATCACGCATAAAAAGCCCATCAGCCTGGTGCTTTTTATTTTGATGTTGAGTGGTGGTTTTGCTTACTCACGGCTGCAAACTTCCCTTTTTCCGGAGATCACTTTTCCTAAAATAAAGATCATTGCAGATGCAGGCCTGCAACCTGTAAACAAAATGATGGTTACGGTTACCAAGCCTTTGGAAAATGCTGTTAAACAAGTGCCATACCTGCACTATGTACGCAGTACTACCAGCCGTGGAAGCTGCGAGATATCAGCCTATATGAATTGGAATGCCGATATCGACCTGAGCCAGCAACGCATCGAATCGCGCATTGCGCAAATAAAAAATAACCTTCCGCCCGAAGTTAACGTCACGGTGGAAAAGATGAACCCCTCCATTTTGCCGGTAAGCGGGTATACGCTTGAGAGCCATAACCTGTCACCAATCGAATTAAAGCAGCTGGCTACATATACGGTAAAACCCTTTCTGTCGCAGGTTGATGGCGTATCAGAAATAAGGGTTATCGGTGGTAAAACAAAGGAATATTGGCTGGTGCTTAACCGCCAAAAAATGAGCGCACTTGGTTTAACGCCTGATATGATCACTAACACGCTTGCGCAAACAGCATTCATCAAATCAAACGGCTATTTGTCTGATTTTAAAATGCTGTACTTAACGGTCACAGATGCCAGCGTAAACACCAGCGAGCAATTGAAAAACCTGGTGTTGAGTAACAACCGGAAGCGCATTGTTCAGCTAAAGGATATTGCCGAAATACAGATTAACCCCGGGATAGAATATACTAAAATTAACGCCAACGGTCACGAGGGTGTACTGATCGCGGTTATCAAACAGCCGAATGCTAACCTTGTGGACATCTCTGCAGCAATGACGACCAAAGTGGCCGAGTTGCAAAAAGTGCTGCCCAAAGGTGTAACAATAAAACCTTACTACGTACAGGCAGATTTTGTAAACGAATCGGTAAAAAGCGTAAGTGATAGTTTGTGGATAGGCCTTGTGCTGGCGATCATTGTAGCTATAGTTTTCCTTAGGTCGGTTAAAGCAAGTGCCACTATATTGATAACTATACCTGTTACTCTTGGCCTTACGCTTGTTATTTTATATGCTATTGGCTACACCTTAAACATCATGACGTTAGGTGCTATAGCCGCAGCCATCGGTTTAATAATTGATGATGCCATTGTTGTGGTGGAACAGATTCACCGAACACATGAGGAGCATCCTGAAGAACCTACCGTAACGCTTTTACAAAAAGCTATCAACTATCTTTTCCCCGCTATGGTAGGTTCGTCGGTAAGTACTATAGTTATCTTTATTCCCTTTTTGCTGATGACGGGAGTTGCCGGCGCTTATTTTAAGGTGATGACAGATACGATGATCATCACCCTTGTATCTTCCTTTTTTGTTACGTGGATAGGTTTACCGGTGATTTATCTGCTGCTTACCAAAAATTCTGAAATAAATAATGTAGGTAAAAAAGAAGTGGCGCATGAGGTAAAGAGGCAGCGTTGGGTATCATTTTTTATTATGCGACCAGTAGTAAGCATCGTTTTAATTTTAGTGCTTATTACCGTGATAATATTTGTGCCCGGTAAATTGGGAACGGGTTTCCTGCCGGATATGGATGAAGGTAGCATTGTATTAGATTATACTTCGCCGCCCGGAACTTCGCTTGAAGAGACCGATCGTATGCTGCGAGAGATAGAAAAGGTGATCATCAAAGAGCCGGATGTTGCAGCATATTCGCGCCGAACCGGAACGCAGATGGGTTTTTTCATAACAGAGCCCAATACCGGCGATTATCTTATACAGCTAAAAAAAGGCCACAAGAAAACATCAGAAGAGGTAATTAGTGATCTGCGTGCGCATATCGAAGAAACCCAGCCGGCGTTGCGTGTAGATTTTGGGCAGGTAATAGGTGATATGCTTGGTGACCTGATGACATCAACGCAACCAATAGAAATAAAGGTTTTTGGCAATGATCAGGCTAAGTTACAGCAACTATCTAAGCAGGTTGCCGCTGTCGTAACCGCTGTTAAGGGGACCGCTGATGTGTTTGATGGTATTGTTATCGCCGGCCCCTCAGTAGATATAATACCAGATTATAGCAAGCTTGCTCAATACAACATTACACCCGCGGCGCTGCAGTCGCAAGTACAGTCAGCCTTAGAGGGAAATGTGATAGGCAATTTATTTGAGCGCGAACAGCAGTCGCCTATTCGTATGGTTTACCCGGACAATCGTGTGCAAGATGTGGCGGGTATAAAAAAGCTGAGCTTGTTTTTACCCGATGGCAGGCTTTTGCCTATTACACAATTGGCTACAGTAAATTTGCACCCCGGCGACGCGGAAGTTGAGCGCGAGAACTTACAAGCTATGGGCGTTGTAAGCGCTCGCTTAGAGAATAGCGACCTTGGAAGCGTTATCCCCGCCATACAAAAAGGTATAGCCGAAAAAATAAACCTGCCATCCGGTTATCACATAGCGTATGGTGGCGCCTATGCCGAGCAGCAACAAAGCTTTAAGGAACTGTTGACGATATTAATAACAGCAAGCCTGCTGGTTTTTGGGGTGATATTGTTCTTGTTTAAACAATTCAGGATTGCATTGTTGATATTGATCATAGCTGTTTTAGGTATCGGAGGCAGCCTGCTGGCCCTATATCTCACTAACACGCCTTTAAATGTGGGTAGTTATACAGGCTTGATCATGATAGTGGGTATAATAGGAGAAAATGCCATTTTTACCTTTTGGCAGTTCAGAGAGAGCGCCAGGGAAAGTACGATAGATGATGCGATCGTTTATTCTATATCTACCCGTTTACGCCCCAAATTAATGACGGCGCTCGGCGCTATAATAGCCCTAATGCCTTTAGCATTGGGTATTGGTGCCGGTGCGCAATTGCACCAACCGTTAGCTATAGCAGTGATAGGCGGCTTTTTAGCAGCGTTGCCATTGTTGCTGATAGTTTTGCCAAGCATGCTGCGGATATTTTACCGCAATTATGTATTCCCTAAAAAATAGCTGCTTGGAGTTTAAAACTGCATAGCGAAATTTAACCCTACTATCCCATTATTATAAGAAGGCATTATAATAGAACTTGTTTTGGGTTGTTTTTTTAATTCATCAGGTATGTTGCGGTTGTCTTCTTTTTCCCTACCGGCTTTAAACAATCGGTTGCGGATATAAGGGTAAAGCAGATAAGCCGCTTTGGCAGATAGTATGCCGAAACCTGCACCGGCTACTACATCGCTAAACCAATGGTCGCGATTATACATGCGTAAAATGCCCGTAGCAGTAGCAAAACCATAACCAATAACACTGTACCCTATTGATTTATCGCCTAACTCCTGCGCCATAAATTCGGCACCCAAAAAAGCGTTAGCCGTATGGCCAGACGGGAACGAGTTGTAATCAGAACCATCCGGGCGTAACCTGTGTGTAACCTTCTTTAAGCCGAAAGTGGTTAAACCCATCATGCCCTCGGCCATCACAAAAATAAGAGAACGGTCTACAAAAGTATTTTTACCATGTATGCCAACAAGGTTTAAGGCGTAAACCAGGGCAACGGGTGTATATTGGAAATAATTTTCGGGATGATGTTTAAAGTTTGGTGCATCCTCATTAATGTCATTGTAGATACTAACATCAAGCCTGCGTACTGGCTTTAAAAAAAAGTTGCTGGTGCCATAAGCCACCAGTGCTGCCGGGGGGACAAGCGCCCAAGCTTTGCTTCGCAGATGTTTAACGGTATCAGGCGCAGTAAAAAGATTTTTCTTTAAGGTATCTGCAATATTTATTTTTTTACCGGTATCAGTTTGTGTTTGCTGCGAAAAAGCTTTAAAACTGATAATACAGCAAAGTAGGAGTGTTAATATACTTTTCAAGAGGTAGTGGGCATTAAATGTAAAACTATTTACCTATTTCAATTACGTGGAAAGTACCCGGCAGCATGTGCGGCCGTGGGTGAGGATTCTCTGTCGTTGGTGGCGTGGCCTCCATTTGTGCAGCAGGCAAAAATAGGTGATGGGTAATAGTATCTATGCCGATAGTACGTGCACTCTTTTCCGTAGGTACATTCTCAACGAAAACAAATTTATTGGCGCTAACCTCCTTGATAACGGACATATTACCATCTCCGTTAGAGACATAGATCATTTTTAGTGCCGGGTCAAATGCTGCACCATCGCAATCGCCAATTTTAAATTTTACAAGATTTAGGCCATTAGTAGCATCCATAACTACAAGTGTGGCATTGCCCCCGCAACCAACAAATAAGCGCCTGGTAACCCTATCTATGGCTAATCCTGATGGTTCATCGCCTCCGTTTATTTTGTAACGATCTATAACTTTGTATGTGCTGGCATTAATTACCACCACCTCATTGGTAGTTTCAGAATTCACAAATATCCTGCCTTTGCCATCAGAAACTCCGGTTTCTGGTTTACCCCCTAAGGGGATAGTCGCCACAACCTTATCAGTTGCAGGGTCTATTACAGAGGCATCATTACTGCGACCATTAAAGGCATATACTTTTTTAGAAAAGTCATCATAAAATATCGCGTCGGGATTGGTGCCAACAGCTACCCTTCCCAGTTCGGTATTGGTTTTAAGATCAAATATGGTGCATGAATTATCGCGACCGTTGCTGGTATAACCTTTCCCCAACGTTTTAACCAATGCAATCCCGTGAACGCCGTTTGTATTTGGAATAACCCCTATGGAGTCGCCGGTAACTGTGCTTAAAATATTTACCTGCGTACCGTGAGATACGTAGATCTTTTTCTCTGCAGCATCAACCGTAATATAATCCCAACCGCCGCTACTTTTAATAGGATGTTTTTTGAGAATATGTAAACCTGTTTTATTTTGTGCTGATGCACTCAACGCTGTAAGCACTATACCAAGCGCTGAAAATGCTTTGGCAATATTAGATTTTAGCATGATAAAAAATTTCATGCTATATACAATAGCATTCTGTAGGAATGTTGGAGTAATCTTCTTCAGAAGTTTAATAACGGGTCATGACCGAAGTAAATCCAATAAAAGTGAGACAGAATGTCGATAAGTTTTTTGTTTTAATCAAAACTGCCATTTTAATCGCACTACTTCTGCATACGAAGTAAGCCGTCGTTATTTATTGTCCATGTTTTTCCGTTGGCATCAGTAATGGTGGCAAGGTATTGATGTTTTGAACCCTCAACAGATAATGTATTTTTAATGCCTTCTACTATTGCATCGGAAGATGTTATGCCCAAATCTGCAAGACTATTTGCATATGTGTTATACTGCTGCCGGTATTTTTGCTGGTTATAATAAATTAGCCAGAGATACTGTTTTTGGAGATCGGCATAGGGCACTTCAGACTTTAGGTCGTTAGCTGATTTGTTCTTTGTAAATTGGAGATATCCCCAGCGTTCGGGCGCGTGCATGTTTATAATGCCGGGTGCCGACCATACCCAATTTCGCTCGGGCAACTTATTACCTTTGGCGTCTTTCTGCTTTACGTACTTGCCGTTCTTTACATAGGTATCCCACTCTACCCGCGAAAAATTGACGCGCCACAATGTACCTTCGGCTGGTGTGCCGTTGCCAAAGCCCATCTTGATGTTGCTGAAAGGAATTTTAAACTCGGCAGTCCAGCCTGTGTCTTTATCGTTTGGGTTATTCAGCGTGCCCTGGAGCTGTACCGCGTTTTGCATACCGTTTGCATCCCAGCTTATTAGTGCATCGCCCTTATCGCGATACGGCTTTGGGAGGAATAAGTCGAATATCTTGTTACGCTGATTAATTTCTATCTCAAAGTAATTGCGGGCATCATTGTCCGGATCAATAAAGATCTCAAAATCATTATCCTGAAAAATTACCTGGTCATGCCCGGTGAGATTTGCCCATAAGTGCGGCTCCTGCATTTTTACGGCAAGGTAAAGGCAGCTATCGCCCCAAAGCATTTTCATTTTAGTGCTTAAATTTGGCTTGGGCTTTAAATCGCCCTCAATATCAACAAACTCATCTGTCCAGGCGGCTTGCTGCCATACTAAGTCATTGATATTGCCATCAATTTTTGGCACTGTGGTGGTGTAAGTAACCACGTAATTTTTAGGTGTTGTAAAAAGATGCGGCATTTTCTTAAACGCATCTTGAGCCTCTGCACAATATCCGGTCATAGAAAGCAGACCGGCGAAAAGAATTCTTTTAGTAGCCACGCTCTAAATATAGCAATCACGTAATTAAGCTGGGTTTATAAATCTCAATAACGGCTTTACATATCAACCCGTTCAAGATGTACGTTTGTCAAAGGATTTACGATCAGCGGGATCTTTTCAATTCTTGTTTCGCTGGTATCTAATCCAAATGCCTTGGCATCGCTTAGTGCCAGATCACTTATGGTGAAATAACTGCTGAGAATAAAACTCTCAACCTTACTTAAGATATTGTTATAAGACAGGAAGCGCTCTATCAGCACAAACTGGAAATCAGCAGGTAACTTAAAATTGCCTAAAGACTCATACTTACTGGTAATATCAATTTCTTTACGTTCTATCATTTCCTCAACAGCTTTGCGGAATAGCACATTCACTTTTGGCGGGATCCTAAAACCTATTCGGAATTCAAGGCGTATTACTTTGCCGTCTTCTAACTTCTCAACAGCATATTCCATAGTATAAGGAGCATCTGTGCGCTCGATATGAATGAACCAATAAACGTCGGCACGTTTTGGCTTGCGGCTCAAAATGGAATGGATTATCCGTTCTTCTATCTGTTTGCTGTTATTGGCTTTGGTGAGATAGATGAGATGGGTTGAGAACTTGGGTATGCCCTGGTCAGAACTTACTGCCTTAAGCATAGGCATGTAATCCTGCAGGTTTACAAAATTGAGATAGCGATTGGTTATTTTCCTCGCGCGGTACCAGATATACATGGTAAATATCAATCCCACCTCGAACACCAGGAAGAACAAACGTTTTAACAGTTTTACAGCATTGGTAACAAAGAATGATCCTTCAACGGTAACAAAAACACAAATGATAATCACCACTATCCATAGGGGCCAGTGTTTTTTGTACCGCATAAAGTAGTACATCAGGTAGGTTGTCATGAGCATAGCTACGGTGATGGAAAAGCCGTAAGCCGCTGTCATGGCTTCTGATGTTTTGAAATACAGGGTTACCGCAATACAACCCAAGCAAAGCAGCCAATTGATACTGGGTATATAGATCTGACCGCGAATGTTTGAAGGGAATTTAACCGTTACCCTTGGCCAAAAGCTCATACTGATCGCTTCACTGATCAACGTAAACGAGCCACTGATCAATGCCTGGCTTGCGATAATTGTTGCCAAGGTTGCTATGCCAATAGCCGGCAGCAACATGGCGTGCGGAACAATGGCAAAAAAAGGATTTATGGCATTAAAGTCATATCCCTGGGGCCTTGTAAGTACCCAGGCACCCTGGCCCAGGTAATTCAGAACAAGAGTTAGTTTCACTAATATCCAGCTGGCCTGGATGTTTTTACGCCCGCAATGGCCAAGGTCGCTGTACAAAGCTTCGGCACCCGTAGTACACAAAAACACCGCACCCAATAACCAGAAGCCTTTGGGATGCTGGCTTAACAGATCCCACGCATACATTGGATTAAGCGCTTTAATAATTATAGGATAGTGCGCTACCTGTATAAAGCCTAATACGCCAAGCATTAAAAACCAGATAAGCATGACGGGACCAAATGCCGCCCCAACTACGTTGGTGCCAAACTGCTGGAAAAAGAATAATAGTAATATGATGCCTATGACAATACCAATAATTAGGTCATGGCCGGGGACGAAGTCTTTAGAAAGCGCAGGTACTAGTCCTAAACCTTCAATAGCCGACGTAACCGAAATTGGCGGTGTTATTATACCGTCGGCTAACAAGGTGCCGGCGCCAATAATGGCAGGTATGGCAAGGCGCTTACCATATCTGCGGACAAGCGCATATAGGGAGAAGATACCACCCTCGCCTCTATTGTCGGCCTGTAATGTTATCAGGATGTACTTAAAAGTTGTTTGTAACGTAAGCGTCCAAAATACGCACGATATTGCACCAAGTACGAGAAAAGCATCGGCCCGCCCTCCCTCTTTAATAATGGTTTGAAAGGTGTAAAGCGGAGATGTGCCGATATCGCCGAAAACGATACCTAATGTGATTAATACGCCTGCTGCAGACAGCTTAGTGAAATGTGGGGTTTGCATTTAATACCTGATCGTAAAATTTCTGCGAATTTATCTGAAAATGATGTGTTTGCAAATCTCCGCATCATTTTAACTGTAAATAAAAAAAGACCGGTTATGTTTTTACTTCAGCTTTTTCTCATTGTTGAGATGATTATTTATTGTAAACATCGAATAGCACGATAATCAATGAGAAGTATTTCCGAAGAATGGTTGGCATTTTCACTAAAGACGATTGACCCTGCGTTGCTAAGGTCACCTCACCCTCGTCCAATACTGAGATTTGCCAAATAGCGAGATGCCCTTATAGCCTCTCACCTTCATAGTGCCGTCATCCTCGATCTTGAGATAGCATTTATAAGTTTTTTTGCTCTTGGGGTCGAAGATCATGCCGTCCCATCTGTTATCACCTGAGAATTTGAAATCCTGCAAAATGTAAATGCCTAATAAACTTGTCGGCAAATGTAAGTTTACTTTCTTGTCAATGCTTAAAGTGGCATTGCTCAGCTTGCCGAAGTACAAACTGTCTTTTTTGGTAATAGTGATCTGCGCTTTCTGATCTGCCGTTTGCCACACACCCAAAATGGTGTCGCCGGGATTATTATAAGACAGGTTTTGCGCTTTTAGAGGAATGTAAAGTATTATAAGCAGTAGTAATGATAGATACTTTTTCATAATTAGATAATTGTTAAAGTATGAAGAGATTTGAAGCGATATGGTTTCGCTTGATAGCCACTAACTTATAGCCCACGGCTCTATAAAGGCACATTTTTTATAAATTGCAACATTCGTGTTACGCATATACATTGTGATGTTTTGTTTGTTGAGATTTGCGTTGAGGAACATACATGAATCGCAAAACATATTTTAAACTAATATTTGTGCTGGCAGCAATATTTTTTGTCGCCAAGCCCTTTATTGGTTTTGTTTTGCATGCACGGCTTTCATCTATTGACGAGCATCCAACCATATTGGTAAAAAGCTTCACCAAGTACCGATTAGATAGCCTTAACGACACAGAGTTTTGTAAAGACGTTACCGGCGACCTTACTCCGCAGGCATTGCTTCCATTTGCATTTGGGATCGCAGCATTATTGAGCCTCTTATTTGGTCGCTTTAAGCTGCTTCAAAAAACTTTCGCATTTAACTATTTCTCCCTTCAACCGCTTGTGCCCTCGCAGCCGGTTTACCTCACTACCCGTCATCTTTCGATCTGAATGATTGCTACGATCATTGCCTAATGGCAAGGGTTTAATGGTTTAATCATTCATTTCAAATTCAACAATGTTCAGTATAAAAAAATGCTGGCTGCTTTTATATATGCTGCCGGCTACTGTTTGCGCGCAAAACAACAAAAGCATCGGCTTAAATGCACTCTTAGATAAAGTGAATAATAACGCGCCCGCCCTGATTGCCGACGCAGCCGCTATAAAAGTAAAGCAGGCACAGGCCAGCGACATAAAAAGCAACTGGTTGCCGTCATTAAATTTAAATTACCAGGCAGATGTAGGTACTAACAACAACGTAGCTGGTCCATACTTCGCTTTCGGTATAGTGCCATCTAACTCGCGTGGCGTGCGTACGGAAAGCAACACATCGGCCACCTTAGTAAATTTGGGTATCGCCGCGCTTGATTGGGAGGTTTATAATTTCGGTGCGTATGGCGCTGCCAACAAGGCTGCCGCCGCCGACGTAGATGTAGAGCAACGGCAATTTGAGCAATCAAAGTATGCGCTTACCGCTGCTACCATTGATAATTATCTTCAGTTAGGCTTACTGCAGGATCTTCTTACCATTCAGGAGCGAAATATTAAACGCAACCAGGAGATAAGGCGGTCTATACAAGCGCTTGCCCGTAGCGGCATACGCGCTGGTGTGGACACCAGTATTGCCGAGGCCGAGATCTCGAAGTCGAGGTTAACGTATATCGATCTGCTTAACCAGGCTAAACAGATACAGATAAAATTATCTGCCGTTAGCGGCATACCGGCCAACGATATTGTCGCTGACACCACAACACAACAATCACTGGCCAGGAACGCCGCCGAATTTAGTTTGTTCAACGCTGATACGCTTAACCACCCGATTATAAACTACTACCGCTCAATTTATAACAGTAGTTTGCAGAAAGAAAACTTGGTTAGAAAAAGCTATTCTCCAAAAATTATGTTAGAGGCAGCTGCATGGGGCCGTGCTGCAAGTGTTGACGCCAATGACCACTTTGGACCGTTAGGTAACGGTTGGGGTTTTGACAGAGGTAACTACCTGGTTGGGGTAGGTGTAAGCTACAATTTGTTTAACGTTAATAAGCGCCGCCTTAAGTTAAATACCCAAAAGGCGAGCACCCTTTATGCCGAAAAAAAACTCCAGGAGCAAAAAGCGCTGATAGCCGCAGGAAGCAGCCAGGCAGATGCCAATGTAGCATCTGCGCTTGATAGGTTGCAGGAAATACCTAAGCAGTTAAAGGCAGCCAACGCCGCATACCGCCAAAAATTTGCGCTGTATAAAAACGGCCTTACAGATATCATCGAGCTTAACGCTGCGCTTAACCTGCTTTATCGCGCAGAAACAGATTACACGTCGGCAAAATTCAGCTACAGCCGCGCGCTGTTTCAGAAAGCTGTAGTAGAGAACCAGGTAAGCGCCATCTTAAATCTTTTAAAATAACAAGATAAAAATATGTCAATGGTTACATCAGCGCTTAAGCGACCGGTTACCGCGGTTATTATTGTGGTAAGCCTGCTGATATTTTCAGTGCTAAGCGCAATAAAAATCCCCATAGATATCTTTCCTCAACTGAACATGCCCACTATTTATGTAATTGAATCTTACGGGGGCATGTCGCCGCAACAAATGGAAGGGTTTTTCTCATCCAGCATGCAGGATCAATTTCTGTATGTAAATGGTATTAAAAGTATCACCAGTAAAAATATACAGGGCCTAACCCTGCTTAAGCTTAGCTTTTATGAAGGCACAGACATGGCCGAAGCATCTGCCCAGGTGGCCTTGCAGGTAAACCGGGTAATGAAGGCATTTCCGCCGGGTGCTCTCCCGCCACAGGTGGTAAGGTTTGATGCATCATCACTGCCGGTTGGCCAATTGGTGCTGTCATCAAAAACAAGAAGCTTAAAAGAGATATATGATCTTGCATCAACACGTGTACGGCCAACGTTCTCATCTGTACCCGGCCTTTCGGCGCCGCCGCCTTTCGGCGCTAATTCCCGCTCGGTTATCATTAATGTCGACCCAAATAAACTGCGCAGCTACAGCTTAACACCAGATGAGGTGGTAGAAGCTATGGCTAAATACAATGTAATGTCGCCATCAGGTAACCTGCGCATGAACAATACCATGTTTGTTACCACCATGAACACGCTGATAAAAAGTGTAGACAATTTTGGCAACATACCGGTAATTACAAAAAAGGGTACCCCGGTTTTTATCAAAGATGTTGCAAGGGTATCAGACGGTGCCGATGTTACCGTTAGTTATGCGCTCATAAACGGCAAAAGATCTGTTTACATACCGGTGGTAAAAACAGCAGATGCGTCTACGTGGTCAGTATTGCAGGCACTGAAGGCAAAGCTGCCCGACATACAAAGTTTATTGCCCGATGACGTAAAGGTATCATATGAGTTTGACCAATCCGTATTTGTGATAAACGCTGTAAAAAGCCTCATGACCGAGGGCGGTTTAGGTGCCTTATTAACCGGTTTGATGGTGTTGCTCTTTCTGCGCGACTGGCGCAGCAGCCTTATTGTTGTGATCACCATTCCGGTTTCTATCCTGATCGGGCTGATGCTGTTGGGTATTTTTCACCAAACCATCAACATTATGACGTTGAGCGGATTGGCGCTGGCTATCGGTATCCTCGTGGATCAGGCTACGGTTACCATTGAGAACATACACCAGCACCTGGAAATGGGTAAACCAAAGCGATTAGCCATATATGATGCCTGCGAGGAAATATCTTTCCCGCTGTTGCTTATCCTGCTTTGTATACTTGCTGTTTTTGCGCCGTCGTTTATGATGAGCGGCGTGCCCAAGGCCATGTTTTTGCCGCTGTCGCTATCTATCGGTTTAACCATGATCGTTTCATACATTATTGCTCAAACGCTGGTACCTATCCTAAGTAACTGGATGATCAAGGCGGAACAGTATCAGCACTATCACCATGATGAGGTTCATGCACATGCAGGTGAAGGGCTTGATGCTGAGGAACGCATCCAGGTGGACGCCCATTTAAAAGAGGAAAACAAGCATCCTGAGCAGAATGACATGTTTGAACGCGTTAAGATGCGTTTCATCGGCATCATCAGTAAATGGATGCCTCGTAAAAAGGCAATTGTTCCGGGTTACATTGTAGGCGTGTTCTTATTGGCCGGTATTTGCTTTGTGCTTATCGGCAAAGATATGATGCCCAAGTTGAACAACGGCCAGTTTCAGATAAGGATAAAGGAGCCAGACGGCACCCGTTTGGAACGCACCGAAGCCAAATTTAAACAGGTGCTTAACATTATCGATAGTACCTCCAACCATCACGTTGCCATAAGCTCAGGCTTTGTGGGACTGATACCGAGTAGTTACGGGGTAAGCAATCTGTACGTGTTTAATACCGGGACACATGAGGCTGTTATGCAGGTTAATCTTGACGAAGATTACCATGTTAATATGGATGACTTTAAAGAAGCGCTGCGCAGGAACATTGTCTATGCCTTGCCGGAGATGCGAATTACCTTTGAGCCAATTGACATGACAGAAAAGATCATGAGCCAGGGTGCATCAACCCCAATAGAAGTTACCGTTGCCGGCCGGGATATGGGGCAGTTGCAAGCTTACAGTGATAAGCTGGTGAGCAGGCTGCAAAAGGTCAATTATCTCCGGGATGTGCAAATAAACCAGCCTCTGCATTTTCCTATTATCGATATTAAACTCGATCGATTGAAGATTGCACAAATGGGTTTAAGTGTTTCAGAGATAGCGCGATCTGTAACGGCAAGCACCTCCTCAAGCCGCTTTACCGAAAAAAATCTCTGGCTTGATGAAAAATCAGCTTATACATACCAGGTGCAGGTGCAGGTGCCCGAGTTTGTGATGAATACTATGGATGAACTGCGGGAGATACCCCTGGTAAAAGGCCAGAGCAGCCCGGTTTTGGGCGACGTTGCTGATTTTACAACAAGGTACGTCCCCGGCGAGTACGACCGTCGCGGACCACGGCGTTACTTAACCGTAAGTGCCAATATCAGCCATAAAGATTTAGGAACAGCCACGACCGCTGTGCAAAAAGCAATTAAAGATTTAGGCACGCCGCCAAAAGGGCTTGTGGTACGTACGGAAGGGATGTCAAACCTGTTAACGGAAACATTGACCAGTTTGCAAAACGGATTGCTGGTTGCAGTATTGGTTATTTTCTTATTGCTGGCAGCCAATTACCAGTCGTTGAAACTTTCCCTTACCGTGCTTTCAACCGTTCCGGCTGTAATATTGGGTTCGCTGCTGATGCTGTTATGTACCGGATCAACGCTTAACCTGCAATCATATATGGGCATGATCATGTCTACCGGCGTATCCGTGGCCAACGCTATCCTCATCGTAACCAATGCAGAGAAACTTAGACTTGACTATCAGGATGCCACCCGTGCATCAGTAACCAGTGCATCCATACGCTTAAGGCCGATTTTAATGACCAGTTTGGCCATGATAGCCGGTATGATACCGATGGCATCGGGCTTGGGCGAGGCCGGCGAACAATCTGCACCGCTTGGCCGCGCGGTTATCGGCGGGCTTATCGCCTCTACTATCGCAGCATTATTTATTCTGCCGCTGGTATTTGCCTGGGTACAAAATAAAACCACCTACCAATCGCCTTCGCTGATGCCAGATGATGCTGAAACACAATTGCAACTTAACGAACCACACTACAATGAAATATAAATTAATAATACTGGCTGCTATTGCAGCATTAGCAGCCGGTTGCGGTGGCTCTCAAAAGCCGGTTGATATGACTAAAACAGATAATACAAAATCCAGTAATTCAAATAAGTTTGAGACAGGCATAGTCGTCGAGAAGGCCTTGTCCAGCTATGTAAGGTTGCCGGGGCAGCTAAAGCCCTTTAACGAGGTAAATATATTTGCCAAGATAAACAGCTTTGTAAAACAGATCTATGTTGACAGGGGTTCGGTAGTACACAAAGGACAATTATTAGCCGTATTGGAAGCTCCTGAAATGACCTCGCAATTACAAGCTGCTAATGGCCGTTTATTGCAAGCCCAGGAAAGCGCCGGTGCAAGTCGAGAAAAATATCGCCGTTTAAAAGAAGCCTCAAAAGAAGCAGGAGCAGTATCTCCCCTCGACCTGGATAACGCCCTGGCAAAAATGAAAGCCGATGAGGCAGTTGCGTCATCAGAAAGGTCAAACGTAGCTTCAATGAAAGATGTGCAGGATTACCTGAATATCCGCGCCCCATTTAATGGAACCATCGTACAACGTAATGTTTCTGCGGGTGCATTGGTCGGTCCCGGCAAGGCCGGAGACCAGCCCATGCTTATACTGCAGGACAACCAAAAGCTGCGTTTAGAGGTGATGATCCCTGAAAACTATGTAGATAAAGTTGACTTGAAGCAAAAGGTAGACTTTGTATTTAATGCTTTGCCGGGCAAACAAAACAGTGCTTACATCAGCAGGTCGGCAAATGCTTTGGGCTCGTTACGTTCTGAGGCTATTGAGATAGATGTGATCAACGAAGATGGCTCGCTTAAACCGGGTATGTACAGCGAAGTTAAGATACCGCTTCGCTCGGGTGCAAAATCTTTGTTAGTGCCCAGCAATGCCATCGTCCAATCTACCGAGCGACAATACGTAATACTCGTTAAAGATGGTAAAGCAGTATTTTCAGATGTTAAAGAGGGTATCAGCTCCGGTGATTTTACAGAAGTTTTCGGGAATATAAAGGCCGGTGAAAAAGTGGTGCTTCATGCAGGCGATGAATTAAAGGAAGGGACTGAAATCAAATAGCGTAGCGCTTAACAGTCGATATTCCCCGGCGCTGATCGTTGAAACGGTCGGCGCTTGGTTTTTAAATAGGCGTAGCGATGCTAAATCCTTGCCAATATGGGTTAATTTATGGCAATTTATCCCAGGTTTTTTCTGTTACTTTTACTACCTGCGCTAACTATGATATATCCGTACTATTTGTAAAGGATTTAAAACTTAAAGATGAGAAGCAAAGCATTAGCCATAGTAGTTTTTTTTGCAGCTTTTATACTTACAGCAGGCAAAGGCTACACCCAAACCAATAGCAAGAAAACTTTTTTAAAATTTACACCGGGTGCTATATGGCCCGATAACAAAGGTGTGCACATCAATGCCCATGGCGGAGGCTTGCTTTATGACAAAGGCATGTATTATTGGTTTGGCGAACACAAAGTTGCCGGAGAGCGGGGTAACAGCGCTATGGTAGGCGTGCATTGTTATTCATCAAAAGATCTTTATAACTGGAAAGACGAAGGAATTGCTCTGCCTGTGTCTGCTGATAGCACCAGTGACATTGCGCAGGGTTGCATTTTGGAAAGACCAAAAGTAGTTTATAACCGCAAGAGCAAAATGTATGTAATGTGGTTCCATCTGGAGTTAAAAGGCAAAGGTTACAGCGCAGCACGTGCGGGCGTTGCTGTAAGCAAGAAACCTACCGGTCCGTATAAGTTCCTTAAAAGCTATCGCCCAAATCCAAATAGTTTGCCTTTTTACCCGGCAGGTACGCCTGCAGACGAAATGGTAGATTGTTCGCGCCCGAAAAACGAAAGCGACCAGTTCTTTTGTCGCGACCTGCCCGGTGGCCAAATGGCGCGCGATATGACCGTATTTGTTGATGATGATGGCAAAGCTTACCATGTTTATTCATCCGAAGAGAACAACACCATACAGGTTGCAGAACTTACCGATGATTACACCGGGCATACGGGCAAGTTTTCAAGGGTTTATATTGGCCATCAAACCGAAGCGCCTGCAGTATTTAAACGCAATGGACTTTATTACATGATCGGCTCCGGCTGTACAGGCTGGGCGCCAAATGCTGCGCGCTGGTTCACTTCAAGATCGATGTTTGGCCCATGGACATTTCATGGCAATCCGTGTAAAGGAGAAGGTAGCGATAAAACTTACGGTGGCCAAAGCACCTACATACTGCCTGTGAGCGGTAAAAAGGATGCATTTATTTTTATGGCCGATAAGTGGGAGCATAAGAATGCAATAGACGGACGGTATTTATGGTTGCCTATCGCCTTCAAGGGGAATGATATCGAGATCAACTGGTCAGATAGCTGGGACCTTAGCGTTTTTAAATGAGATATATCCAAGTTTAGAGCATATGAACAAAAAATTTTTACATATCATCCTGACAGCAGCGGTAAGCCTTTTAGGTATAAATGCTTTGCAGGCGCAAACCAAACTGACCATACAGGTGGATAAGCCGGGAATTGAAATATCGCCAACCATGTGGGGGATATTTTTTGAGGATATCAATTTTGCCGCGGATGGTGGGTTGTATGCCGAGATGGTAAAAAATCGCTCATTTGAGTTTGCCGACCCGCTGATGGGTTGGGACCTGAAAGAAGTAAACGGTGGTAAAGGAAACATTTTGGTTGTAAACAGAAATTTGCTAAATACCGGTAACCAGCGCTACGCAGATATCAACCTGGAGAATAACAAAGGCACATTTGAATTTATAAACGAAGGGTTCCGCGGGATGGGTTTTAAAAGTGGAGAAGATTACAATCTATCCATGATGGCTAAGGTGGGCACAGGCAACATCAACCTGCAGATCCAGGCTGTCAACGAGGCCGGCGCGGTAATAGCACAAACTGCCGTTGAACCATTTACCAAAGATTGGAAAACGCTTACTGCAAAACTGAAATGTACGCAAAATGCCGCGAAGGGTAGCCTTAAACTCATTTTCACTGGTACAGGTCGTGTGCAGGTTGATATGATCTCCTTGTTTCCTGAGAATACATTTAAGCACCGCAAAAATGGCTTGCGAGCTGACCTTGCCCAAAAGCTGGCTGATCTTCACCCCGGTTTTATGCGTTTCCCCGGTGGGTGTATTGTTGAGGGTCGCGATCTGGCCAACCGCTATCAGTGGAAAAAGACCGTTGGCAATGTAAGCGACAGGCAATTGATCATCAACCGCTGGAACACTGAGTTCAGCTACCGTTCGGCTCCGGATTATTTTCAGTCGTTTGGCTTAGGCTTCTTTGACTATTTTCAATTATGCGAAGACATCGGTGCAGCCCCATTACCTATTTTAAATTGCGGCATGGCTTGCCAATTTAACAGCGGCGAGGTGATTTCAATCAATCAATTAGACCCATTCATACAAGATGCACTTGATCTGATTGAATTTGCCAACGGTGGTTTAAATACCAAATGGGGCAGGTTACGTGCCGATATGGGCCACCCTGCGCCGTTCAATTTAAAAACTATTGGTATAGGTAACGAACAATGGGGCGAGCAATACCTTGAACGCTACAAGCTTTTCGCCGCAGCTATCCACAATAAACATCCCGAGGTTGCTATGGTTACCAGTGCAGGGCCGTTCTCCGGTGGTGAACTTTTCGATTACCTGAACAAGGCGTTACGTGCAGAAAATGCCGGTTTAATAGATGAGCACTATTATGCGCCGCCCGAGTGGTTTTTGCGTAATGCAAACCGCTACGACAAATACAGCCGAGATAAGACAAAGATCTTCGCGGGAGAATATGCAGCACACATAAAAGATGATGCGCAGAAAGATAAGCATGCCGAAAGCCATAACACCTGGTGGGCGGCACTCTGCGAAGCTGCATTCATGACCGGCCTGGAGCGCAATGCCGATGTGGTGAACATGGCCTCATATGCACCGCTGCTTGCCCACGTTGATGCATGGCAGTGGCGACCAGACCTTATCTGGTTTGATAACCTACGTTCGGTTGCTACCCCCAATTATTATGTACAGCAAGCATTCTCTGCAAACAAAGGATCGGAGGTGGTGCCCGTTACCGATAATGGCAAGGCATTAACCGGCCAGGATAGTTTATATAGCAGTTCTACCATTGATAGGGAAAACGGTAAATTAATAATCAAAGTAGTTAACACCTCACTAACGGCCAAACAGGTAAGTTTTGATCTGCAGGGTGCTACAGTATCTGGTAAGGATATGCAGTGGATGCAGTTAAGCGACAAAGATAAGCTTGCATTTAACAGCGTTGATAATCCGGACGCCATTAAACCTGTAATTCGCAGTGTAAAGTGGGTAGCTAACAAGCCTGTAAACATCGAACCGCTGTCGGTAAATGTGATAACGCTTACGCTAAGAAAAACAAAGTAAAGCAGTTTTGTTGTTTTAAAGCTATATGTAATGGTAGTGCCTGATACTATTTATTTTTGCGCTTAAGCAAATTAAATTATTAATCATAGTATTGCATTTAAAATGCAACACACGATCCTCATTATCGACGACGAAAAAAAATTGAATGACCTGCTTTCGCGGATCATTGGTTTAGAGGGGTTTAGGGTATTGCAGGCCTTTACCGGAAAAGATGGCTTAAAGCTATTGCAGCAAGAGGATGTTTTACTGGTATTAAGCGATGTTAAGCTACCTGATTACAACGGGGTAGACCTGGTTAAGGTAATCAAAGAGAAAAAGCCCTACGTTGAGGTGATCAACCTTACGGCTTATGGCACCATTGCCGATGGGGTAAGGGCCATTCAAAACGGCGCATTTAATTACATCACCAAAGGCGATGATAACGACAAGATAATACCGCTTGTTAACCAGGCTATAGAAAAGGCCGTTGCTCAAAAGCGCACCTTTGATGAAAAAAAGAAAACAGGGGCAAAACTTGGTTTCTCAAGCGTTATTGGCAATTCAAAACAGATACAAGAGGTCGTTTCGCTTGCCCGCCGTGTGGCTGTAACCAATACTACTGTCTTGTTACTTGGTGAAACCGGTACGGGCAAGGAGGTTTTTGCTGCTGCTATACATAACGAGAGCGAACGCAGGCAAATGCCGTTCGTGGCCATTAATTGCAGCAGCTTCACTGCAGAGCTGTTAGAGAGTGAACTTTTTGGTTACAAAGCCGGAGCATTCACCGGAGCGGTGAAAGACAAAAAAGGCTTGCTTGAAGAAGGGCAGCACGGAACAATTTTCCTGGATGAGATAGGGGAGATGAGCCTTGATCTGCAGGCCAAGTTACTACGTGTGCTGGAAAATAAAACGTTCATCAGGGTTGGTGATACGCAACAGACCAAAGTCAACATCCGCATTATTGCGGCTACCAACCGCAATTTGCAAAAAGAGGCAGAAGCAGGTCATTTCAGGCTTGATCTATATTACCGCTTATCGGTTTTCACACTTGAACTCCCGTCATTGAACGAGCGAAAAGGGGACATCGAACTATTAGCTAATTACTTCCTTAAAGATTTTGCAACACAGGCAGGTAAACATCAGCCTAAAATGAATGATGAGTTTTTAACCTTGCTTAACCATCACAATTGGAAAGGTAATATACGCGAGTTAAAGAACGTGATAGAGCGGGTGATGATACTCGCCGATAACGATATCCTCACTGCTGATCTGCTCCCGCCGGATTTTAAATACGCTAATACGGATTCTAACGCGGTAGACCTGGCAACCATTGAACGCCATCACATCCAGAAAATACTTGCCCGAACCCACGGCAACAAAGCTGAAACCGCGCGACTCCTTGGCATTGGCGTAACTACGCTATACCGCAAGCTTGACGAGTATAAGATTGCTCAATAACTATTCTTAAGAGAACAACGAAGCTTAATCTTCTCAAAATGATATTGAACCCTTCCATTTTGGTAGGGTTTTTTGTTGGCGTATTTTCTAAAAATATCCTAATATTCTGTAAATCAATATTTTATAATTGCTGGCATATCGGTTGCCTATGGTGTTCAAACATTTAATAAAATGATCACTATAATTCTTTTGCTGACCCTGCTTGTATGCTGTCGGCTATTCTTTAAATCTATTGATTGGTTCGAAAAAATCTAAAGTATCATGATCGCACTATTTATCATTTCACTTGCAGTGTTCGCATACATGGTGTATGTACTGCTTAAACCCGAAAAATTTTAACATAAAATGAATACTGAACTTTCCGGGATATTGATCTCGTTCGCTATCACATTGCTTATTGCAATACCACTTGGTAAATACCTGGCCAGGATGTTTGCAGGCGAAAAGGTATGGACTGATTTTATGAAGCCCATCGAAAACCTTATCTATAAACTCTCAGGTATAAGCCCATCCCAGCCCATGAACTGGAAACAGTTTCTTAAAGCCATGATCACCATTAACTCATTATGGTTGGTTTACGGCTTTTTTATGCTGATGTTCCAGGACAAGCTTCCGCTTAACCCAGATGGCAACCCGGGTATGACCGCCGATTTGGCTTTCAACTCTATCATCAGCTTTGTGGCTAATACAAACCTGCAGCATTACAGCGGCGAAAGCGGTGCTACTTATCTTATACAGCACTTCATCTTTATGTTTCTGCAATTTACAAGTGCTGCTACCGGTATAGCTTGTGCTGTTGCAGTGTTTAAAGCATTACGCGATAAAACAACCAACGATGTAGGTAACTTTTGGGTGTACCTGGTACGTTCGGTAACCCGTTTGTTGCTGCCCTTATCAATTGTACTTGCTTTAATACTTGCGTTTAATGGTACGCCCGCAAGCTACGCCGGCAAAGATCAATTTATATCGATGCAGGGCGATACTGTTAACGTATCGCGCGGCCCGGCTGCACAATTTATCGCTATAAAACACCTGGGCACAAATGGCGGCGGTTGGTTTGGTGCCAACTCAGCGCATCCGTTAGAGAACCCTAACTACACCACCAACATTGCAGAAATAGTAGCACAAATGTTAGTCCCGATTGCAATGGTACTGGCTTTTGGATATTTTACCCGGAGGAAGAAAATGGGTTGGGTAATATTCGGTGTGATGACCATTGGTATGCTGATGCTGATGATCCCGACGATATTTAGCGAGTTGGGTGGCAATCCCGCAATCGCCAAAATGGGAATAAGCCAATCAACAGGTGCTATGGAAGGTAAAGAAGTTCGGGTTGGCCCGATGGCAACAGGTTACTGGAGTACCTTAACAACTATCGTATCAACTGGTTCCGTAAATGGTATGCACGATAGTACCATGCCATTGACCGGCTTATGGCAAATGTTAGGCATGATGATCAACGCCTTCTTTGGTGGTTGTGGTGTAGGTGTATTAAACTACCTCATCTACATCATCATAGCAGTATTCATTTCCGGTTTGATGGTTGGCCGCACGCCGGAATTCCTTGGACATAAAGTAGAGGCTCGGGAGGTTAAGATCGCTGCTTTGATCACACTGCTTAGTCCATTTTTAATATTGGCAGGTACCGCATTGGCGAGTTATGTATTCACTAACTACGGTGCTGCTAACTGGGCGGTAAAACCGTCAGCATGGTTAAATAACCCAAGCTACCATGGTTTCTCTGAGATGTTATATGAGAATACATCATCTAACGCCAACAACGGTTCGGGCTTTGAAGGTTTGGGCGATAACAACATATTCTGGAATGTATCTACAGGTATTATTATCCTGCTTGGTCGCTTCCTGCCAATCATTGGTCCGGTTGCAATAGCCGGCTTGCTGGCTCAAAAGAAATACATTCCGGAATCTGCCGGTACGTTAAGGACGGATACGGTAACCTTCGGCATCATGACCTTCGCGGTTATACTGGTACTTAATGCCCTGTCGTACTTCCCGGCTTTGGTTCTGGGGCCTATTGCCGAACATTTTACAATGCTTAAATAATATCCCTTTACCCTCTCGTGAGGGAGGGTTTATCTGAAAACGGAAAATGAAAACTTCATCCAATAAATTATTTGAACCGGCTTTAGTGCAAAGCGCATTAAAAGAATCGTTCATAAAACTTAACCCCAAAACCATGATGCGCAACCCCGTGATGTTCACGGTGGAAGTTGGTACCGTTATCATGCTTTATGTTACTTTCTATAGTTTCACACATGCTGGTCAGGGTTCGTTCGCTTACAACTTAAGCATCTTCATCATACTGTTGCTAACCCTGTTGTTTGCCAATTTTGCCGAGGCTATTGCCGAAGCGCGTGGTAAGGCACAGGCAGATAGCTTGCGCAAGACCCGTGAGGACACACCTGCAAAAGTGCTACAGGACGATGGCTCTATCGTAACCCGCTCATCAAACCAGTTGCTTAAAGGTGATGTGTTTGTTTGCGAGGCGGGTGATACCATCCCAACCGACGGTGAGATCATCGAAGGTTTGGCTACAATAGACGAATCTGCCATTACTGGCGAATCTGCCCCGGTTATCCGCGAAGCAGGCGGCGATAAGTCATCGGTTACCGGTGGTACCAAAGTATTATCAGACAATATTAAAGTGGTGGTAACCACCCAGCCGGGCGAAAGCTTCCTGGACAAGATGATCGCATTGGTTGAAGGTGCATCGCGCCAAAAAACACCTAACGAGATCGCTTTAACAATTCTTTTGGCAAGCTTTACACTGGTTTTTATAATCGTGTGTGTAACCCTGCAGCCCTTTGCTGCCTATGCTAATACAACCATCACTATTGCAGCGCTGATCTCCTTATTTGTTTGTTTGATACCAACCACTATCGGCGGTTTGTTATCGGCAATTGGTATTGCAGGTATGGATAGGGCTTTGCGTGCAAACGTGATCACAAAATCTGGTAAAGCGGTAGAAACTGCAGGCGATATCGACGTGTTGCTGCTTGATAAAACAGGCACCATCACCATAGGTAACCGTAAAGCAACTCATTTTTGGCCGGCACCGGGCGTAGCCCAGGATGATTTTGTAAGGGCTTGTGTGCTATCATCATTGGCTGATGAAACTCCGGAAGGTAAATCTATCATTGAGCTTGCACAGCAAAGCGTTAGTCAGTTTGCGCTAACTGCGCCAAAAGATTCTGAGTTTATCAAATTTTCTGCAGAAACAAGGGCAAGCGGTATTAACACGCCTGATGGTACACGTATCCGCAAAGGTGCATTTGACTCTATTCGCAACCTGGCCATTAATGCCGGTAATAAATTTGATAACGAGATCGAAGAACGCGTAAAAACCATTTCTTCTAAAGGCGGTACCCCACTGGTAGTTGCTAAGAACGAAGAAGTTGTTGGTGTGATAGAATTGCAGGACATTATTAAACCTGACATTGCTGAGCGTTTTGAGCGCCTTCGTAAAATGGGTATCAAAACCGTAATGGTTACCGGTGATAACCCTTTGACTGCAAAATTTATTGCTGAAAAAGCCGGTGTTGACGACTTTATCGCCGAAGCTAAACCTGAAGATAAGATGCGTTACATCAAAGCCGAACAAGCTGCCGGTAAACTGGTAGCCATGATGGGTGATGGTACAAATGACGCCCCTGCACTTGCCCAGGCAGATGTTGGCGTAGCCATGAACAGCGGTACCCAGGCAGCCAAAGAAGCAGGTAACATGGTGGATCTGGATAATGACCCAACCAAGCTTATCGAGATCGTAGAGATAGGTAAGCAGTTACTCATCACCCGCGGTACGCTAACCACTTTCTCCATCGCTAATGATGTGGCCAAGTATTTCGCTATCGTACCGGCTTTGTTTATTGCTTCTATACCTGCTTTACAGGCCATCAATATCATGCATCTGCACAGTCCTGAGAGTGCAATACTATCGGCAGTGATCTTCAATGCCATCATTATTCCATTGCTTATCCCATTGGCATTAAAAGGTGTTGCTTACAAACCTATTGGGGCAAGCGCATTGTTACGCCGTAATTTAATGATATATGGTTTAGGTGGTGTAATTGTTCCGTTCATCGGTATCAAATTAATTGACCTGGCAATAGCGCTGTTTATAAAATAAATTTTTACCCATCTGAGCAAGCACCGCAAAGCGAGGCTTACTCAGATGGAAATCAATAAATCTCAAAAAAATGAAAACGCTCGTACAATCTATCAGATTAACCTTGGTGTTAACTGCATTGTTATGTGTTATATATCCTGTGTTTATTTCTTTCGCCAGTAAACTGGCAAAAGGCAAAGGCAACGGTGAAACAATCACCGTGAACGGCAAAGTTGTTGGCTATGCGCTGTTAGGCCAAAAGTTTGATAAGCCACAGTATTTCTGGAGTCGCCCATCAGCAGTAGGTTATAACGCAGCCGGTTCCGCGGGCTCAAACAAAGGCCCGTCAAATCCTGACTATCTAAAAGAGGTAAGCAATCGTATCGATACCTTGCTTAAATACAACCCGGGTATCAAACGCAGCGATATCCCTGCTGATATGGTTACTGCATCGGGCAGTGGTTTGGATCCGGATATTTCTCCTGCAGGGGCAAGCATACAAATTAATCGCATTGCTGCTGTCCGCAAGTTAGACGAACAGAAGGTAGCTGCATTGGTAAAAGAACATACTGAAAAGCCAATGTTTGGCCCTGCCAAAGTGAACGTGCTAAAGCTGAATGTAGCTTTAGATGAACTGAAATAATCAATAACCTTATCAAAATTACAGTGGCGTTGTCCGGGCTTTGTTTCGGAGTGCACGCTTATTAATGACATCGGCAGATACGCGTCTGCCTGCGCATTGTGCTGAGTAATACTTAGCGCAATGCGTATCAAGAACTAATTCGATGAAAAAACTTATATCTACGTGTATTCTCGCCTTGTGTATGACATCATTATTTGCACAGGATTCTGTAAAAACAGGTGGTAACCTTACTATCAGTGGTTACGCCGAACTGTACTATGGCTACGATTTTAATAAGCCGGCTAACAATACACGCCCGAGCTTTGTGTATTCGCATAATCGCCACAACGAGGTAAATCTCAACTTGGGCTTTATCAAAGCCAATTACGATAACGGCAGTATTCGCGCTAACGTAGCGCTCATGGCCGGTACTTATGCTAACGCAAACCTGGCTGCAGAGCAGGGGGTATTTAAGAATGTGTTTGAAGCCAACGCGGGTATCAAGCTATCCAAATCTGCTAACTTATGGTTAGATGCAGGTATTTTCGCATCGCACATTGGCTTTGAAAGTGCAATATCTAAAGACTGCTGGGTGCTAACACGGAACATCGCATCAGAAAACACGCCTTACTATGAAACAGGGGCTAAATTGACTTACACCACCAATGATGGTAAGCTTACATTAACCGGCCTTTACTTAAACGGATGGCAGCGCATAAACCGGCAGGATGGCAACAGCAAGCCAGCAGGTGGTTTGCAGGTGACTTATAAAGCTGCGGATAACATCACGCTTAATTACAGTAATTATGTAGGTATTGAAGGTGCCGACTCAGTAGGTGTACGCCGTATCTATCATAACTTTTATGGTATATTTCAGCTAACCAACAAATTTGGCATCACTGCCGGGTTTGATTATGGTATGCAGCAAAAAGCCAAAGGCAGTGACGATTATAATCACATCATTTCGCCGGTTGCCATTGCGCGTTATCAGCTTGCAGATAAATGGGCAGTTGCCGGCAGATTTGAGTACTACAAGGATAAAAATGGAATTTTTATAGCCACCGGGACAACAAACGGCTTTGATACCAAAGGTTATTCGCTTAACGTAGATTATGCGCCAATCAAAAATGCGCTGATCCGTTTAGAAGGAAAAATTTACGATAGTAAAGACCAGATATTTGTAAAACAAACAGGTTTAACCACCCATAGTCCGTTAATAACCGCAAGTTTTGCTGTATCTTTTTAACAGTTAACAAACAGAAAATGCCACAAGACCCAAGCAATGGTAATTCGGTAAAGGATTTTATAGATCTGGTTAAGAAATCGCGCCGGGGCAAGCTCAAGGTTTATATTGGCATGAGCGCCGGTGTGGGTAAAACCTACCGAATGCTGCAGGAGGCCCATGCGTTAAAACGCAATGGCATAGGCGTACAAATTGGTTTTGTTGAAACACATAACCGCACTGAGACCCACGCATTGCTGGCGGGTCTCAGTGTTATTGAAAGGCGTAAGATATTTTACAAGGGCAAAGAGCTTGAGGAAATGGACCTGCAAGCTATTCTGAACAGTCACCCCGAGGTTGTGGTTGTCGACGAGCTGGCTCACAGCAACATCGAGGGCAGCAAGAATAGCAAGCGCTGGCAGGATGTATTTGATATTTTAGAGGCCGGGATAAGTGTTATCACGGCGGTAAACATTCAGCATTTAGAGAGCCTAAATGAAGAGATTGAAGAAATAACCGGCATCCCTATTACAGAACGTATACCGGATAAAATACTGGAAACGGCTGACGAAATTGTAAATATCGATCTTACCGCCGATGAGTTGATAGATCGATTAAAGGATGGTAAGATCTACGATAGCAGCAAAATAAAGCGGGCTTTAGAGAATTTTTTCCAAAATGATAAGATCTTACAACTGCGCGAGATAGCCTTAAAGGAAGTTGCACACTACCTAGAGCGTAAGATAGATATCGAAGTTCCGCGGCAGATAAAACTGAGGCCCGAGCGTTTCCTGGCCTGCATATCAACCAATGCCGAAACCGCCAAGATCGTTATACGTAAAACAGCCAGGCTGGCCTCATATTATCGTTCGCCGTGGATAGTGCTATATGTACAGCAGAGCAGTGAAAGTATGGAACGCATAAAACTAGATAAGCAGCGCCATTTAATTAATAATTTTAAGCTGGCAATAGAGTTGGGAGCAGAGGTAATAAAACTAAAAAGTGACCGTATTACCCAAACCATTATACAGGTTGCAGAAGAGCGGGACATCACCACCATTTGCATTGGTAAACCACACCTAAACTTGTGGCAGGTTATCCTGAAAACAACGGTATTTAACGAGCTGCTGAAAAATATAGCAGCCAGAGAAACTGATTTAGTAATACTATCATGAGAGTAAAAAATAAACTACGGTTAGGCTTCGGCTTTCTGTTTTTGGTGGTGATGTTTTTTGGTGCTTCATCACTGTTCTACATCAACCAGATATCCAACAGCGCCAAAGGCATTCTTAAGGATAACTATGAAAGTTTAAGCTACTGCCGCGAAATGCGAAGTTTGCTTGACGATAATTCCCTGCCGCTTGCACCCGCGTTAGATACAAAGTTTAAGGCGGCGCTTTTAAAAGAGCAGCACAATATCACCGAAAAAGGCGAACGACAAGCCGCCGATAGCTTAAGCGCGACTTACAATGTTTTGCAGGCATCTGGCGGTTCTGATTCGAAGATAGATACTGCGGTAAAGCACGTAAGAAAATATCTGCGCGTAGTTGAAGTAATTAACATGAACGCAATTGTGCGTAAGAACGATATGGCGCGGACATCTGTAGACGAATCGCTTACCGTATTAGGTTTTGCCAGTTTGCTGGCGTTCGTTATCCTTTTCACATTTGCGGTAAATTTCCCGGGCTTTATCATCAATCCGTTAAACAGGTTGCTAACTGGTATACGAGCTATTGGTCCGCGTAACTACAAAGAACGCATACACTTTAATAAAGATGATGAGTTTGCCGAAGTGGGTAACGCCTTCAACGAAATGGCCGAGCGCTTAAATGAGTGGGAGAACAGCAACCTTTCCAGGATCATGTCTGAAAAGCTGCGTATCGAAACCATTATTGAGCAGATGCACGATGCCATCATCGGTATAAACGAAAAGCAGGAGATACTGTTCATTAATACCGCGGCTAAGAAAATACTCAGCATTAATAGCGATAAAATTGTCTCGGGTACCGTTGCTTCCATCTCAAGAGATAACGACCTGTTCAAATCCATCATCAATGACAGCAAAGCCGGAAAGCCGTTTAAGATAGTAGTTGACGGAAAGGATTCTTATTTCCAGTTAGAAACACGCGAGATCCATGTACCTAATATGGAAAGCAATATATCAAGGCCGCTTAATATCGCCAAAACATCTGCCGGTAAGGTTTACATCCTACGCAACATCACCGAATTTAAGGAACGTGATGAGGCAAAAACAAATTTTATCGCCACCATCTCGCACGAATTAAAAACGCCAATCTCATCAATTAAGATGAGCTTAAAGCTGATGAAGGATGAGCGCGTTGGCCAGATGAACGCCGAGCAGCAGCAGTTACTGGAGCACATTAATGATGACAGCGACCGCCTGCTAAAAATAACCAGCGAGTTGCTGGAGCTATCGCAGGTAGAGACCGGTAACATCCAATTGAACTTTATACCTGTTGATCCTACTAAAATAGTTGATTACGCCATTGAATCAGTAAACTTCCAGGCCGAGCAAAAAGGTGTTAAGCTGGAAGTGGTAAAAGACGACAACCTCCCAGATGTAAATGCCGATGTAGAAAAGACCGCATGGGTGTTGGTCAACTTTTTATCAAACGCGCTAAGGTATAGTTCAGAGCGGTCAAAGGTGGTAATTGCTGTTAAAAATAAAGGGGCAGAGGTGGAGTTCTCCGTAACTGATACCGGTAAAGGTATAGAGGAAAAGTATCAAAAACGCTTGTTCGACAGATATTTCCAAGTGCCTACTGACGGACAGAATAAATCAGGCTCAGGATTGGGCCTGGCTATATCTAAAGATTTTATAGAAGCGCAGAATGGCAAAATATGGCTGAAGAGTGCCATAGGTGAGGGCAGCACGTTTGCGTTTAGCTTGCCTGTGTAAGTTGTGGCTTTGAGGTATACCGTTGATTGTGTAATTTAGTAAACCAACATCAACCGTTATGCTATCATTTTTACGAGCTACCGTTTGCCTTGCAACGCTGCAGGTTGCTACCGTATTTTCGCTGAGCGCACAGCATTTACCTCATAGTTCTCCTGAGGCTGAAGGCGTAGATCCGCAGGGAATACTCAACTTTGTAAATGCTACTAAAACCAGCAAAACAGAATTCCACAGCTTTATGCTGCTTAGGCATGGCAAAGTGGTTGCCGAGGCGTGGTGGAACCCATACCGCCCCGATCTGAGGCATACGCTATACTCGTGCAGTAAAAGTTTTACAGCTACTGCCGTAGGTTTTGCCATTGGGGAGAACAAATTGAAGCTCACAGATAAAGTTATCTCATTCTTCCCTGATCAGTTACCAGCCAAGGTAAGCGACAATTTAGCTGCACTAACCGTTAAGGATGTACTAATGATGGCAGATGGGCAAGACCCGGAACCTATTTGGGTTGGGATGGATACCAATTGGGTAAGAGGATTTTTAGCCGCCCCTATTGTGCATAAACCGGGTGCCGTTTTCCTGTATAACTCAGTAGGTACTTACATGCTTTCTGCTATTGTACAAAATGTTACCGGGCAAACCGTGCTGCAATATTTAAAGCCACGTTTGTTTGAACCACTTGGCATCACAGGAATAGATTGGGAAACCGATCCTAAAGGCATAAATACCGGTGGCTGGGGATTACGTGTAAAGACGGAAGATATGGCTAAGTTTGCACAATTGTTTCTGCAAAAAGGCAAGTGGAACGGCAAACAACTTTTACCGAAGGGCTGGGTGGAAGAGGCAAGCAGCGTTAAGATCATTCAGCATCCTGATATGCCCAAGGCGAAACGAGATTCAAGCGATTGGGAACAAGGTTATTGCTATCAGATGTGGCGCTGCCGAAATAATGCTTACCGGGGCGATGGCGCTTTTGGTCAGTACATGATTGTGATGCCGGATCAGGACGCGGTGTTGGCGGTAACTGCAGAAACAACCGATATGCAGGAAGAGATAAACCTGGTTTGGAAACACCTGTTGCCTGCCATGAAGCCTGGTAAACTTGTGCAGAATAAATTGGTTGATACAGAATTGAAAAAAACTATTGATGCACTCGCGTTAAAACCGGCAACGAAAAGTGACAATAGTTTCTTTAAAACCATCAACGGTAAAAGCTATTCACTCAAGGCTAACAGGTTAAAATTTAGTAGCATTAACTTTACTGATTCAAACGGCGAATGCCTTGTAGCAATTAAAGGCGATACCGCAAATTATGCTCTGGGATTTGGAAACGGCGCATGGCACCTGGGTAAAACAAATAAGCCTGGTCCGTCATTAACTGGTGCACTCAGGGAAATAAGAACGATGCTATCACCGGCTAAGGTGGCAGGCAGCTATATTTGGAAAGACGACCACACGTTGCAACTTACACTGCGATATATCGAGAGCCCGCATACGGAAACATTTATTTGCAACTTTAATAATAACCAGCTTACCATTCACCACGCTAATAGTTTTGAAAAGGGTAAAGAGGATCTGTTAACGGGTGTAAGCTTATAAATAATTAATATTATTATGGATATGTTTTGCATATTATTTAAACTTATCCATAATAAAACAAACGCATTTTTAGAGGGATTTAGAGTAGTCTGATATTATTTTACTTTATGAAATTAGATTTTCATTAAAACGCTGTAAAGATAAATTTTAGTTATTACTTTGCAGTTCATTATACCGGCATCCTTGCCGGGTAATTGTGATAAGGTTTAGGTTGAAATCCCCCGACGGCGAGCGTAGGGGGATTTCGTTTTTATATACCTGCCGAATCTAAATAAAGCGCTGCTGCTCCCAATATGCCGCTATTGTCCAGCTCAGATACTTCGACGCGTAGATTTTCAACTGCTCGGGGGTAGGCCAGGGTTTTGATCTCATCCCACATGGTTCTTTCAAAAAAAGGGAAGGACTTGCTTACCGATCCGCCTACAACAATCAGCTCAGGGTCGTAGGTATACATCACTGCCTTTATCGCATAGCCTAAGTTTGTACCGTATTCGGCATACAGGAAAAGGGCTTTCTCATCATTTTCAAAAGCCTTTTTGTAGACTTCTTTGCCGTCTATTCCGTTTGTAATGGTAAAGAAAGAACCTCCGGCATAAAAATCTAAAACGCTGTCTTTGTAAGGCAGTAAACCAAATTCGCCCGCCCCGCAATTGCGGCCGCTGTAAAGGTGCCTGTTCACAATAACTCCGGCACCCAGGCCCGTACCAAGGGTAAGTCCCACGATATTCTTTTGGCCTTTGCCTTTGCCATAATAATATTCGCCAATGGCAAAGCAATTGGCATCGTTGTTTACATAAACCGGTATTTGGTATTTGTCTTCCAGGTATTTCTTTAAATGCACCTCTTTCCAAGATGGTATATTTTGCACATCGTAAACAATGCCATCTTTAACATCAACCATGCTGGGTACACCAATACCTATGGCTTCAGCAGGTTGTTGCATTAATAGTTGGTCAATAATTTTGCAAATGTCACCTAACACATCATCTTCGCTGCCCTGGCTTTGGATAGGCGATGAAGAGATAGTGGATAGTTTTCCGTTGGTAACAATGGCTCCGCGAATATTTGTTGCTCCAAGGTCTACGCCGATGATGTTAAGATCGTTCATAGCTTAAAGATGCAAGAAATAATTTGCTAATGAGATATATCAGGTAGGCGTTTCGGCTTTCTTTTTCATGTAAGCAGGCAGGTTAACCATTAATATCCCCACAAGGATAATAATAAGGCACAATAGCTGCTGCATGTTTACGGGTTCGTTTATGAATAACCAGCCCAGCAGTACTGCTACAACTGGGTTAACATAGGTATGCGTACTTACAATGGCTGGCGGTTTAATGGTGATAAGCCAGATAAACGAGAGGTAAGCAACCAACGATCCCATCACGATAAGGAAAAGCAGCCCGCCCCAGCTTTCAGCACTTACCTTATCAAACGAGAAGCCCACGTATTCGCCCTTTAGTAATACAACTATAGCACAGGCTATTCCTCCGGCAATCAATTGCACCGAGGCATTCATGGTGGTTGAGCTATTCCCTTTAGCATCTTTAGTGATCAGTGAACCGAGTACCCAGATAAGCGCACTGGTAATAACTACTATGCTTGCAATAACAGCCATTGATGAGGTGCTGGTTTCGGTGACGCCAAGTTTCAGAAAAAGGAATATGCCGGTAAAGCCTATGGCCAGTCCGCTCAAAATGTATTTGTTGGAAAAATATTCAGGCCAGCGTTTTTTATCAACCAGTAAGAAGATCAGCGGCTCGGTAGCGACCAGTATAGCTGCCTGCCCTGAGCTGATGTATTGTTCAGCCCAGGCTATCATGCCCGTGCCGCCCACCAGCATCATAGTGCCGCTGAGGGCATGCCGCCAAAGGTATTTCCACTCGGGGAGTTTCTCTTTTTTGAGCTTGCACCATGCCAACAATATCAGCCCGGCGGCAGCATAACGCAAGCCCACCAATATAAACGGTGGTATGGTTTTTAATCCGTAAATAACCGCCAGATATGTAGCACCCCACACCACATAAATTGCGAAGAAAGCAAATGCTACCAGTAATGGTGATGGGGTTTTATTAGTCATGAGATTTCTATTGTAATAAAAAAGGCGCACCGCTGATTGGGTACGCCTTTAATAATGTTTATTAGTTTTGGTTACTACAAACCAAAGGCGCTTTTTACTTTATCTACGTAATCGAGCTTTTCCCATGTAAATAGTTCTACTTCCCGGGTAACTACGCTGCCATCGTGTGCGTTAAATGATTTGGTAACCGTTTCGTTAGGGCGACCGAAGTGACCGTAAGCTGCAGTTTCGCTGTAGATAGGGTTACGCAGTTTAAAGCGGGTTTCGATAGCGTATGGGGTCATGTTAAAGATAGCTTCAACCTTTTTAGCGATCTCGCCATCGGTTAAACCAACTTTAGCAGTTCCGTAAGTATTTACGTAAATACCCATTGGCTGTGCAACACCTATAGCGTACGACACCTGTACCAATACTTCGCCGCAAACGCCGGCAGCAACCAGATTTTTAGCGATGTGGCGGGTTGCATAAGCTGCAGAGCGGTCAACCTTTGACGGGTCTTTACCAGAGAATGCGCCACCACCATGTGCGCCTTTACCACCGTAAGTGTCTACAATGATCTTGCGGCCTGTTAAACCGGTATCACCGTGCGGCCCACCAATAACAAATTTACCGGTTGGGTTAATGTGGTATTTAATATCGTTGTTAAAGAAGTGTGCGTATTTTGGGTATTTAGCTTTAACACGAGGGATCAAAATGCTGATGATATCGTTTTTGATCTTCTCTAACATTTCTTTCTCTTCAGCAAAATCATCATGCTGGGTTGATATTACAATGGCATCGATACGCTGCGGCTGGTTGTCGTTGTTATACTCCAGAGTTACCTGAGATTTTGCATCAGGGCGGAGGTATTTAATGTCGGTATTTTCACGGCGGATAGCAGCAAGTTCGCGCAATAAAGCGTGTGCAATATCCAATGCAAGCGGCATGTAGTTATCAGTTTCGCTTGTAGCGTAGCCAAACATCATACCCTGATCGCCGGCACCTTGCTCTTCTTTGCTTGTGCGGTCAACACCCTGGTTAATATCAGGCGATTGCTCGTGGATGGCAGATAGTACACCACAAGAGTTACCATCAAACATATACTCGCCTTTGGTGTAGCCAATGCGGTTGATCACATCACGGGCGATTTTTTGAACGTCTAAGTAGGTTTTTGATTTTACCTCGCCGGCAAGTATCACTTGGCCGGTAGTTACCAAAGTTTCGCAGGCCACTTTTGATTCAGGATCAAAGGCCAGGAAATTATCAATTAACGCGTCAGATATCTGGTCTGCAACTTTATCCGGATGCCCTTCTGAAACAGACTCCGATGTAAATAAATATGACATATAATAATGTATAAAACGTTAAAGCTGAAAGGTAAGAGATTTATTTGAAACGCTGTAAAAGGAGAGCAGGGTTAGCACTTTTTTACGTGGTTGCAATCCAGCATTTGCAAAGCTGCAAAAGCATTAAATCAGTCCACTTTCGGGTGGCAAAAATAAAACAATTTTCCACAAAGCCGAAAAACATTTACTTTTGCCCGCTCAAACATAGATAGTTGAAAAGGAAAGCTTTATTTATCATCAACCCTGTATCAGGCGGAAAGAAAAAGGATAACGTGCCGGGGATGGTAAAGGAACACCTTGATCCATCTGTATTTGAATATGACTTTGAATTTACCACTGGTATTTTTCACGCGCATGACCTCGCTGTTGCCGCCGTAGGTGAGTACGATACCATCGTAGCTGTTGGTGGCGACGGTACCGTTAACGAAATAGCATCAGGCATAGTAAAGACGGAAACCGAACTGGCAGTTATCCCATTTGGTTCCGGCAATGGCCTGGCGCGCTTTCTGGGTATACCGATGGATACCGTTGGTGCTATCAAAAACATGAATACCGGCCGAAGCATTGTGATAGATGCAGGCAAAATGAACGATCAATGGTTTTTTAATATGGCGGGGATGGGTTTTGATGCCCATATCAGTCATGTTTTTGCGCAGGGCGGAGATAAGCGCGGATTTGTTAATTATTTTAAATCTTCTGTACAGGAGATCTCGCAATACCGCTCACAGGAATATCATATTGAAGTTGATGGAAAGGAATTGGATCGCGAAGCTTTTATGCTTAGCATTGCCAATTCCTCCCAATACGGTAATAATGCACACGTATCACCAACGGCATCTGTACAGGATGGCCTGCTTGATGTATGTGTGATAAAACCCTTCCCGCTTTGGCGCTTTCCGGAGATGGGCTTAAGGATGTTTTTTAAAACGGCTGATAAATCTAAGTATGTTGAGATCATAAAAGGTAAGCATGTACATATTACACGTGTGCAGCCGGGGCCAATACACCTGGATGGCGAACCGCAATCGGCAGATATTGATATTAATATTGACGTTGTGCCATCTGCACTAAAGGTTTTAGTTGGAGATTCTTATCATAATAACTAAGCAGTTATGGCAAAAAAAAACTTTACCGGCATCATGTATTCTACCGACCCTGACTTTCAGTACCAGGAAGAAGGGAGCGGCCACCAGCAAACCCTACCGCCTCAGCAACAGAATTTAAAGATATTTCTTGATAGGATTAAGGGCAATAAACTTGTAACGCGCATAAACGGCTTTGTTGGTTCCGATAACGACCTTGATGCCATAGGCAAAAAGCTGAAAAGTAAGTGCGGTGTAGGCGGATCCGTAAAGGACGGAGAGATCCTTTTACAAGGAGATTTTCGGGATAAAGTGCTTGCCATGCTGCAAACTGATGGCTATAGGGTTAAGAAAGCTGGCGGATAGTGTATCAGCAATAATTTTTATTATATTATAAATCGCTGTTTGTCAATTTATTAAATATGGTGTAAAAAGTACATCTTGTAAATTATTGGTTTTAATCGCTTGGGTGCTCGCTTGGCCGAATACTAAGTTTGGGGTAAACATTTAACATTTACACACAAATGAAAAGCGTATCTACCCTTACATCCCCGTTGGCCGATTTGGGCCTTCAACAGTCAAATATATTTTACCAGCTTTCGCCCGACGAGTTAATAGCTTCCGCACTGCAACGCAAAGAAGGCGTTTTGAGCGATACCGGAGCACTTGCCATTGATACCGGTACATTTACCGGCCGTTCTCCAAAGGACCGTTTTATTGTAGACGACCATATCACTCATGATAATGTTTGGTGGGGCAAAGTAAACTATAAAATGGACGGTGCGCATTTTAAGGGCCTTCACAAAAAGATGATTGCCTATCTAAATGGCCGCGATTTGTTTGTGCGCGACAGCACTGTTTGTGCGGATGAAAAATACCGTATGAATGTTAGGGTTATAACCGAAACCGCTTACCAGAATTTATTTGCCTGCCACCTTTTTATGCGCCAGGCGGCTAACAGTATTAATGATGAGCCGGAGTGGACAGTTATAGCAGCTCCAGGTTTTGAAGCCAACCCTGAGACTGATGGTACCCGCCAAAAAAACTTTACCGTAATCAGCTTTAGTAAGCGTACTATATTAATAGGTGGAACAGGTTACACTGGCGAAATAAAAAAGGGCATCTTCTCTGTCCTCAATTTTGTTTTACCACATTATTATAATGTATTGCCAATGCATTGCTCTGCCAATGTTGGCGCTGATGGTGATACCGCTATTTTCTTTGGTCTGTCTGGCACCGGTAAAACTACCTTATCTGCGGACCCTAACCGCATGCTGATCGGTGACGACGAGCACGGTTGGAGCAACGACAGTATCTTTAACTTTGAAGGTGGCTGCTATGCAAAATGCGTGGGTTTAACTGCTGAAAAAGAACCTCAGATATTTAATGCTATTAAACAAGGTGCGTTGCTTGAGAACATTAACTTTTTTGAGGGTACGGATAAGGTTGATTTCGATAACATCGCCAAAACTGAGAATACCCGCGTGGCATATCCGGTAAATTATATCAGTAATGCTTTGATACCTTCTATTGGTAAAGCCCCTAAAAATATCTTTTTCTTAACAGCTGATGCATTTGGTGTACTACCCCCGATAGCAAAATTAACCGCAGAACAAGCGATGTATTATTTTATTTCAGGCTATACCGCAAAGGTTGCGGGTACAGAGGCTGGCATAAATGAACCGGTAACAACGTTTTCGGCTTGCTTTGGCGAAGCGTTTCTGCCGCTTAACCCGGTCAAGTATGCTGCACTGTTGGGTAATAAGATAGAACAGCAGCAGGTAAACGTTTGGTTAATAAATACCGGCTGGACAGGCGGCCCTTACGGCACCGGCAGCAGGATAAGCTTAACCTATACCCGTGCCATGATTAATGCGGTACTTAATGGTGAACTGGATGATGTGAGCTACAATACTGATCCAATTTTTAATTTGAAAATACCTGCAGCTTGCCCTAACATACCTGCAGAGATACTGCAGCCTGCCAATACCTGGGCAGATAAAGACAGCTATGAGCACCAGTCAAACAACCTTGCTTTAGCCTTTGTTAATAATTTTGAAAAATATACGGCAACAAGCCCGATGAACCTAATAAAAGCAGGCCCAAATATAGTTTCGGCAGTATTTTAGACTGCACTATATCAGTTTAGTTACATACTTTTTATGTGTTATAACTTGCGATTATTAAAAATTATCGGTTTTATTGTAAAAAATTGTCTCGCTAACAGACAATTTTTGTGTTTAATAGCGTTATGTAAAAACCAATTTGCAAAACGCTTTTTGCTGAATATTAAATTATTATAAAGAATCACAGAAATAGTTTTTTTATTTCATAGAAATTCTAATTTTGTTTTTCGCTAAATGCGCACACATTTTATTTAACTTATATTATAAACAAAACGAAAACTAAAAATTAAAAAGTAATGGCAAACGCACCAACAAAACCAACTACTCCTGTAAAAAAAGAAAGCTCAAGTGCATCGGGCGCATTTGCGACTTTGACTATTCCACTTTGTATTGTAGTGGCTGTTTTGATTTACATGTTTATCTTAGGTCACCCAAGTCACTATAAAGGCGGCGATCCAGCAAACGAGCCTGTTGATATCTACGGTACTGTACACAAAGGTGGTGTTATCGTACCTCTGATCATGTCTTACCTGTTAATGGTAATTGTATTCTCTCTTGAGAGGTTCGTAGTAATCGGCAAAGCTTCTGGTACAGGTAACGTTGACGCTTTCGTAAGAAAAGTGCAATCTTCATTAAACGCTGGTAACATCGCAGCAGCTGACGCTGAGTGCGACAAACAAAAAGGTTCTGTAGCTAACGTTATCAAATCAGGTTTGAAAAAATACCGTGAAATGGAAATTGAGCCAAACCTTGACGTTGACCAAAAAACTTTGGCTATCCAAAAAGACATTGAAGAAGCAACTGCTTTAGAGATGCCTATGTTAGAGCAAAACTTAACCATCATCGCTACGTTGGTATCTATCGGTACATTAACCGGTCTATTAGGTACGGTAATCGGTATGATCGGTGCGTTCGCTACATTGGCAGCATCAGGTGCTCCAAACCAGGCAGAACTATCTTCTCACATCTCTGAGGCACTTATCAACACTGCATTGGGTATCGGTACTTCAGCTGTATCAATTGTAATGTACAACGTATTTACATCTAAAATTGACAAGTTGACTTACGCTATCGACGAAACTGGTTTCAGCATCGTTCAAACATTTGCAGCATCACACAAAAACAAATAATTAAAATTAAGTTCTTGCATAATCAATTTTAACAAAATAAAATTTGGTTATTAAATTTAAAGTCTTTAATTTTATATTATTAAATAAACAAAGGAAAAATGCCAAGAGTAAAAGTTGCAAGAAAGAGCACTTCGATAGATATGACCGCCATGTGCGACGTAGCTTTCCTGCTGCTTACTTTCTTTATATTAACTGCAAAACCGAGAACAGAGGATCCGGTGCCGGTTGATATTCCTGCCTCTTCAATTGAGCAGCCTATTCCTGATGATAACGTGTTAATGCTAACCGTTGGTCAGAACAAGGTGTTCTTTAGTGTTGATGGTAATGATATCCGCAAGCAAACGCTTATCCAGATGGGTGAAAAATATAAGATCAATTTCACCCCTGATGAGCAAACTAAATTTGCTGGTTTGCCGATATTCGGTGTGCCGATCGCACAGTTGAAAAGCTTCCTTGCGCTTGATGCAGATCAGAAAAAGGAATTTAAACAGCCGGGTATACCGCGCGATACAACAAACAACAACGAGTTGTCAGACTGGATCCGTGAAGCTCGCCGTGCTGATGTTTCTTTACACAACAAAGCGTTGCGTATCTCTATCAAAGGCGATAACAAAGAGGAATATCCTGTTATCAAAGACGTGATCACTGTTTTGCAGAAACAGAAAATTAACAAATTTAACTTAGTAACGACGCTGCGTGCTGCGCCTAAAAAATAATTAAGAAATGGCAGAATTAGACACCTCCTCCGGCGGGGGGAAAAAAGGCGGTAAGGTTAGAAGTAAAAAGGCTTCAACGCGTGTTGACTTAACCGCGATGGTTGACCTTGCGTTCTTGCTGATCACTTTCTTTATGTTAACTACAACGTTGGCTAAGCCTAAGGCGATGGATGTTACCATGCCAGATAAGGATGAGAAAGTGAAAGATCAGTTAGATGTAGCTGCTTCACGCTCCATGACCATCCTGTTAGGTGCCAACAATAAGATAGAGTGGTTTGTAGGTGAGCCGGGTAAAACCCCACCAGAAACTACCTCTTATGGTAAAGACGGTTTACGTAAAGTTCTTATTGACAACAGTGAGAAAATACAACAATCAACAGGTAAGTACATGACAGTGCTGATCAAACCAAGCGTAAAATCAAACTATAAAAATTTGGTTGACGTTTTGGACGAGATGAATATCACTAAGGTACAATCATACGCAATTGTAGATATTTTACCGTTGGAGGTTGAATTGCTTAAACGTGATGGCAACTACTAATTGACAATTAACTATTTAACGTTATAACAATGTTCGGATCAAAATTAGACATATTAAACCAGCAGTGGATCGACGTTGTTTTTACAGGACGTAACAAAGCTTACGGTGCTTACGAACTTAGAAAGGATAACCCTCGCCATACCAACAGGGCCCTTTTAATAGGTGTAGTACTATTTGTTTTCCTTATTTCCTTGAAAACAATTCTGAATGCCATTGAGGGTATCATCCCTAAGGCACCTGAAAAAGTGAAGGTGACCGAAGTTGTTTTGCCGCCACCACCGGTGAATGAACAACAAAAACCACCTCCGCCACCACCGGAACCACCTAAACCAAAGGTTGACCAGGTACGTTTCCCACCTCCAGTAGTAAAACCGGATAACGAGGTGCGTGAGAAAGAACCGCCAACCGTTAAAGACCTTGAGGTTGCAGACCCGGGGCCTAAGGATCAAAAAGGTGACCCTAACGCTGATATTCGTATTGAGGAGCCTGTTGGTAACTCAGACGTTAAGCAAGTGGTAGAAGAAAACCCTAACCAGATCTTTACCGCGGTAGAGCAAGCGCCGGCATTCCCTGGTGGTGATGCAGCTTTCGGTAAATATTTAGGTAAAAATATCCGTTACCCTGCAGTTGCAAGGGAGAATAACGTACAAGGCCGTGTAATCTTAACCTTCGTAGTTGAGCGCGACGGATCTTTAACTGACATTAAAGTTGTTAGAGGTATCGGCAGCGGTTGTGATGAAGAAGCGGTTCGTGTGCTTAAATCTTCTCCAAAATGGAAGCCAGGTATCCAAAACGGTCGTCCGGTGCGTGTACAATACAGTATCCCTGTAAACTTCGCATTGGCAGAAGAATAAAAGTTTAATGTTAGAAAATAGCAAAAACCAGCAAAAATCGCCCAAAAGGCGGTTTTTGCTTATTTTAGGCGTTATCGCATTCATTTGTTTCATTGCGCTGGGTTTGCTTATCATTTTTTGGGATAAGTTTCCGCTGGATATGCCCCAATCGAGGAGAACAATATTCGGATCTGTAATTTTATTATACGCTATACTGCGTTTTTCACGTTATTTAAGGAAGAACCCTAATGAAAATTAACACCGGCCTGTTTATTTGTGCTATTGCTGTGAGCCTGCTATCGCAAGGTTGTGGTGCCGGCGGGGATAAAAAACAAGATAAAAAGCAGTTAGATGGTTTTGTAACCGGCACTGCTAATTTTTCGGCCGATGAGTCTTTTTCGCCCATCGTAAACGAAGAGCTTTTCGTATTCAGGGGGATATTTAGGGATGCTAACCCGGTCATCACTTACAAGCCTGAAACAGGGGTGATAAGCGATCTGCTTAATGATAAAACCAGGGTAGCTATATTATCACGTACACTGGATACAACAGAGAGCGGCGTTTTAAAACGCAGAGAACTTGTTCCTGATGTAAACAAATTTGCAATTGATGCTGTTGCATTAATTGTCAATCAGGCGTCAAATGATACTACCATCTCGGTAAATGAGATAAAACAAATGTTGAGGGGCGAAGCAAAGGCAAACAAGAGTATTGTGTTTGATAATCCTAACTCCAGTTTGGTAAGGTATTTGAAAGCTTTGGCTGGCACAACTGAGTTTAAACAGAAGAATATCTATGCTTTAAGCTCAAACAAAGAGGTTATTAAGTATGTAAGTACACATACTGATGCCATTGGCATCACTGGCTTTAGTTGGCTTAACGATCCGGATCAGGACTATGCGGCAGCTGTAGATAAGGTTAAAATTATGGGTGTAAAGGACGAAAGTAGTAAAACAGCACCTAATGAGTATTTTAAACCATCACAGACTACGCTTGTCGAACAATCGTATCCGTTAAGCAGATCTTTGTATATTATAGATTGCACAGGCCGCAAGGGACTGGGAGCCGGTTTCGCTTCATTTTTGGCCAGCGAGCGTGGCCAGCGGATCATATTAAAATCGGGATTGTTGCCTGATTCACTTCCGCCAAGGGAGATTAACATTGTACACTAACTATATTTTTATATACAATAAACTAAGAATGAAAATGATCAGTAAAATAAGTAAGATCGTACTGGCGCTGAGTATTGTTGGCTCGTCAGCTTTCGCACAAAGTTTAGCTGATGCTAAAAAGGCGATAGACGCTGAGCAGTATCAGAAGGCTAAAACGATGCTAAAAAACTTGACCGTAACTCAGGCTAATAAAGATGAAAATTTCTTTTACTATGGCTGGGTTTACGTACTACAAGAGTATCCGGATTCTGCAAAGGCTATTTTTCAGAAAGGCCTTGCTGTTAACCCAAAATCTGCTCTTAACTACGCAGGTTTAGGTGCAGTTGCAGTTTTGGATAAAGACAAAAATGGCGCAACTACAAACTTTAACCAGGCGTTAAGTTTAGCCGGTAAAGACAGCAAGCCTTACCTATATGTTGGTAAAGCTTACCTGTTAAATGATGTGGATGGTAAAGTGCCTGCCGCCGATGCAAATGCCGCTATCGCAGCATTGAACAAAGGCAAAGCGGTAAACCCTAAAGACGCTGAGATTTTAGTGGCTTTGGGTGATGCATACCGCACGCAATTGAAAAACACTGAAGCGTTAAGCAGCTACCAGGCAGCTTTGGACCTTGATCCAAAATTGGCCCATGCCAAAGTAGCAACCGGTGTTATTTGGAAATATGCTAACAACTTTGAATCATCTGAGGCTGAGTATAAGGCAGCTTTGGCGATCGATCCAAACTACGGTCCCGCTTACCGTGAGTGGGCTGAGACCGACGTACGTTGGGCATTCAGCGATCCAAGAATGGCATCAGCAAAAATTAAAGAAGCTACTGAGCAATACAAAAAGTATCTGTCGTTAACAGATCTTTCTCTGGATTCTCGCTTACGTTACGCCGACTTCCTTTTGTTATCAGGTGATTACAAAACTTTGCAAACAGAAGCGCAGGCTTTATCAAAAGATGCTGCTAACAATCTTAAAGTTTACCGTTATTTAGCTTACGCTGCATACGAGAACAAAGATTATCCTGCAGGTTTACAGGCAATGAACACCTGGATCACAAAGGCGGATCCAAAACGTATTATCCCACGTGACTATATCTATTTAGGCCGCTTGCAGATCGCTTCTAAACAAGATTCATTAGGTATCGCTTCGTTACGTAAAGCCGCCACTTTAGATACTACTCAGGTAGAGGCTTATGCGGAAATTGGTAAAGCTTTGTTCGGTCAAAAGAAATACGTTGAAGCTGGTGATGCCTATGCCGTCTATTCTAAAAAGAGCAGAAACGCTAAGTTATTAGACCACTACTACGAAGGTATTAGCTATTACTACGGCTATGATCCTAAGAAGGCCGGTTCTGACTCATTGTTAGTAAAAGCGGATTCAGCGTTCAGCTATGTTGCTCAAAAAAGCCCAACCACAGCTGATGCGTACTTATATCGTGCTCGTGTTAATGACTTAAAAGAGAAGAATCGTGATGATATCACTGGTTTAGCAAAGCCGTTTTACGAGAAATTCATTGAGGTTACCTTAGCAAAGGGCGCACCTGCAGATAAGGCGAAAAAAGACCTTGCAGAGGCTTACGCATACTTAGGAACATTTGCTGAGTATAAAGAAAAAGATAATGCCAAGGCAACCGATTACTTTACCAAGGCAAGAGATATGGACCCAACCAATAAACAGGTGGTCAATTTCTTCTCCAAAAAGGGTGGAGCCGCAAAAGGCAAGTAACGCTTAATAGGATAAATCTTAAAAAGTCCCTGCCAAACAGCAGGGGCTTTTTTATTGTTAACACATTTGTATATTTGCAGCATGGAAGCACAAAGTTTACCGGTTAATTATTTGCCCATCATTTTCCAGATGCTGGTTGCCATTGGTTTTGTGGTTACAACCATGTTTGTTACCCATAGAATTGGCCCTAAGCGCCAAACCAAGGATAAACTGACCCCGTTTGAGTCGGGTATTGAGGTAGTGGGTAATGCACGTACCCCTGCATCCATCAAATACTTCCTGGTAGCTATCTTGTTTGTGCTGTTTGATGTTGAGGTTATCTTTATGTACCCGTGGGCGGTAAATTTCCGCGAGATGGGCAAAACCGGAATGATAGAGATGTTCATCTTTATGGCTACACTCCTTGCCGGTTTCATCTACGTTATCAAGAAGAAAGCATTAGACTGGGATTAGTTTAGACTGATTCTAAATATATCTGGCAAAGGTTCATTGTGTACTTCTTACAGCACTTTGTTGTAAATTTGCCAATCAGTGTTAGCTGATAATAATTTCATTACAGAAAATAATGAGCGATATACAAATAGTTGAAGCCCCTGCGGGAGTTGAGGGATCGGGGTTTTTTGCTACTTCACTTGATAAGGCGATAGGCTTGGCGCGTGCCAATTCTTTATGGCCTCTTCCATTTGCTACATCTTGCTGCGGTATCGAGTTTATGGCTACCATGGGCTCGCACTACGATTTGTCGCGCTTTGGTGCCGAACGGTTAAGCTTTTCGCCACGCCAGGCCGATCTATTGATGGTAATGGGTACTATTTCTAAAAAGATGGGTCCTGTGCTTCGCCAGGTGTACCTGCAAATGGCCGAGCCGCGCTGGGTTATGGCGGTGGGCGCATGCGCATCAAGCGGTGGTATATTTGACACTTACTCAGTACTACAGGGTATTGACGAGGTTATACCGGTTGATGTTTACGTGCCGGGTTGTCCTCCACGCCCCGAAGCTATTATTGATGGCTTTATGGGTATACAACAACTGGTTAAAACAGAATCGTTACGCCGCCGTAACGAGCCAAAGTACCAGGAATTACTTGCTAAATACGGAATACAATAATAATGGGTAAGATAGCTAACGAGGAGCTCTTAAAAAGACTTGATGAAAACTTCGCCGGTAAAGTAAAAGAAACCGGTGCTGATTTTGGGCTGCTTACCGTAGAAGTTGATGCCGATATTATCACAGAGGTACTAACATTCCTTAAAACTGATGCAGCGCTAAAGTTTATTTTTCTTACGGATATCACCGCCATTCACTATCCTGAACAGGAGAAGCAGATAGGTGTTATCTATCACCTGCACAGCCTTACTACAAATACACGCATCAGGCTCAAGGTTTTCTTATCATTAGATAACCTGCACATCCCTACGGCATCAACCATATGGGACGGTGCAAACTGGATGGAGCGTGAAACATACGATTTCTTTGGGGTGATCTTTGACGGCCACCCGGATCTGCGCCGGATACTGAATGTTGATGACATGACCGTGTTCCCGATGCGCCGCGAGTATCCTTTAGAAGACCCTAACCGCGTTGATAAAAAAGATTATTTTTTCGGAAGATAACATATGCAGAACCATCCCGTATATATCGATACCGATCCGCAGAGTGAATATTCTACGCTAAACCTGGGCCCAACCCACCCTGCAACCCATGGTGTGTTCCAAAATGTTTTGCAACTGGATGGCGAGCGTATTGTAAGCGGCGTATCTACTATTGGTTACATACACCGTGCATTTGAAAAAATTGCAGAGCACCGCCCATTTTACCAGATAACACCACTTACCGACCGTTTGAACTACTGTTCATCGCCCATCAACAACATGGGCTGGCACATGACGGTTGAGAAGCTTTTAAATATCACTACCCCTAAGCGCGTTGATTACATGCGCATCATTATCATGGAGCTGGCACGCATTGCCGACCATATTATTTGTAATGGCGTTTTGGGTGTAGATACAGGTGCTTTCACCGGCTTCCTGTACATGATGGAGTATCGCGAAGAGATCTACGAAATTTATGAGGAGATCTGCGGTTCGCGTTTAACAACTAACATAGGCCGTATAGGTGGTTTTGAGCGTAACTTTAACCAGATAGCTTTTGACAAGATCAGGAAATTCATCAAGAAATTCCCGCCTGTATTAAAAGAGTTTGAAGCGTTATTTAATCGTAACCGGATATTTGTTGATCGTACCCGAGGCGTGGCGCCTGTATCTGCAGAGGATGCTTTAAGCTACAGCTGGAGCGGCCCGCTTTTGCGCGCTGCCGGTATTGATTATGATGTGCGCGCAATGGAGCCGTATTCATCTTATGATGAGTTTGATTTTGAAGTACCGGTAGGTGAAAACGGCGATGTTTATAACCGTTTCCTGGTACGTAACGAAGAAATGTGGCAAAGCCTTCGCTTAATTGAGCAGGCTTTGACCAAGATAGAGAAAGAACCGTCAGATATATTCCATGCTGATGTGCCGGCGTTTTACCTGCCTCCGAAAGAGGAAGTGTACAACAACATGGAAGCGTTGATCTATCACTTTAAAATAGTGATGGGCGAGGTGGAAACACCAACGGCGGAAGTTTACCACGCCGTAGAAGGCGCAAACGGTGAGCTTGGGTTTTATTTAGTGAATGATGGCGGCCGCTCCCCTTACCGTTTGCATTTCCGCAGACCGAGCTTCATCAATTACCAGATGTATGCGCCAATGAGCCGCGGCATGCTGCTGTCTGATGCGATTATTAATATGAGTAGTTTAAACATTATAGCAGGAGAATTAGATGCTTAGTGTACAAAATACCGACGCACCGGTAACTTTTACGCCGGAACTGCTTGGCAAATTTGCCGATGTAGTTAGCCGCTATCCGGAAGGAAAGCAAAAGTCGGCGCTATTACCGATCTTGCACCTGGTGCAAGCCGAATTGGGCTGGGTTAGCGCACCTGCAATGGATAAGGTTGCCGAGTATTTAAAAATTGAGCCAATTGAGGTTTACGAGGTGGCAACGTTTTACACCATGTATTTTTTAAAACCGCAAGGCAAATACATGTTGGAGGTTTGCCGCACAGGCCCTTGCGAAATTGTTGGCGCCACGCCAATAATGGAACACATTGAGAGAACACTTGGTGTAAAAGAAGGTGATGTTACCCCGGATGGATTATTTAGCTGGAGAGGTGTTGAATGCCTTGCTGCCTGCGGTTACGGCCCGGTACTGCAAATTGGCCCTGAATACACTTTCTATGAAAACCTGACCAATGAGTCGGTTGATAAGCTCATTAGTGATTTAAAAGGAAAGGCGAACAATTAAAATGGGACGCAAACTTTTACTTGAACATATAAACGTACCCGGCATCAACACCTTTGATGTTTACCGCTCTAAAGGCGGCTATGCATCGGTAGAGAAAGCCCTGAAAACCCTTTCGCCCGATGATGTGGTGGAAGAGGTTAAAAAATCGGGCTTGCGCGGCCGTGGTGGTGCTGGTTTCCCAACCGGGATGAAGTGGAGCTTTTTGGCTAAGCCTGAAGGCGTACCACGTTACCTGGTTTGTAATGGTGACGAATCTGAACCCGGTACTTTTAAAGATCGTTATTTAATGACCCACATCCCTCACTTACTTATTGAGGGTATGATAGTAGCCAGCTACGCTTTGGGTGCAAAAACGTCATACATCTACCTGCGTGGTGAGATGATGCCGCAGATCCGTATCCTGGAAAAGGCTATCGCTGAAGCGAAGAATGCAGGCTTTTTGGGTAGAAATATATTAGGTACAGGTTACGATCTTGAGCTGTATGTACAGCCTGGCGGTGGTGCCTATATCTGTGGTGAAGAGACTGCCTTGTTAGAATCATTGGAAGGTAAACGTGGTAACCCGCGTATTAAACCACCATTCCCGGCTATTGCGGGTTTGTATGGTTGCCCTACTGTGGTAAACAATGTTGAATCGATAGCTGCAGTAGTGCCGATCATTAACGAAGGTGGCGAAGAATATGCTAAAATAGGCATCGGCCGCAGTACAGGTACTAAGCTGATATCAGCAGGTGGTAACCTTAAGCGCCCGGGTGTTTATGAAATAGAATTAGGTGTTAGCGTTGAGGATTTTATTTATGGCGATGATTATTGCCAGGGTATAGCCAATGGCAAGCGCTTGAAGGCAGTAGTTGCAGGTGGTTCATCAGTACCCATCCTGCCTGCTAATCTGATCCTGAAGACCATCAACAATGAGAACCGTTTAATGAGCTATGAATCATTAGCTGATGGTGGCTTTGCAACCGGTACCATGTTGGGTTCGGGAGGTTTCATCGCTTATGACGAAGACCAGTGTATTGTTCGCAACACGTGGAACTTTGCCCGTTTCTATCACCACGAAAGCTGTGGACAGTGTTCGCCATGCCGTGAAGGTACAGGATGGATGGAGAAAGTGCTTCACCGCCTTGAGTACGGTCACGGTAAAATGAGCGACATGGACCTGCTGGTTGATGTAAGCAAGAAAATAGAAGGTAATACGATTTGTCCGCTGGGTGATGCGGCGGCTTGGCCGGTAGCCAGTGCCATCCGTCATTTCAGGGATGAGTTTGAGTGGCATGTAACTAACCCATCGATTGCTTTAACAAGCAATTATGGTTTAGCCAACTATGCAGATCCGCTTCCGAAGCTGGAAGCTGCTGAAGCATAATAATCCTGATAAACTATGTCATTGCGAGAAACGAAGCAATCTCATAGGACAATCGGATATGCTAAAATTGCCTCCGCCAATTGGCGGATCGCAACGACAAAAGAATTAAATCGTCGAAAGACGAAAAGAAAATAGAGGACGCAAGTCAATGAAGGTTACAATTGATAACATATCAATAGAAGTAGAAGCCGGGACCACCATCCTTAATGCCGCAAGGATGATAGGTGGTGACATCGTTCCGCCTGCTATGTGCTATTACTCTAAACTACAGGGTAGTGGCGGTAAATGCCGTACTTGTTTGGTAAAGGTTAGTCAGGGTTCTGAGAAAGACCCTCGCCCTATGCCTAAACTGGTTGCAAGCTGCCGTACTACCGTTATGGATGGCATGGTGGTGCAAAACATCACCTCTCCCGAAGTAATTGAGGCGCGTAAAGGCGTAGTGGAGATGCTTTTGATCAACCACCCGCTTGACTGCCCTGTGTGCGACCAGGCCGGCGAATGCCACCTGCAAGATTTAGGTTACGAGCATGGTGCTGCCAAAACCCGTTACGAGTTTGACCGCCGTACATTTGAGAAGATAGACATTGGCGATAAGATACAATTGCATATGACTCGTTGTATCTTGTGCTACCGTTGTGTTTTCACTGCCGATCAGATAACAGATCACCGGATACATGGTATCTTGAACCGTGGTGACCATTCAGAGATTTCAACTTACATACAAAAAGCCGTTGATAACGACTTTAGCGGCAACGTAATTGACGTTTGCCCGGTAGGTGCATTAACTGATAAAACCTTCCGCTTTAAAAATCGCGTTTGGTTCACCAAACCGGTTGAAGCGCACCGCGATTGCGAAACAGAAGGCTGCTGCGGCAAGGTAACCCTTTGGTACAAAGGTGAGGATGTTATCCGGGTAACCGGCCGTAAAGATGAGTACGGTGAAGTAGAAGAATTTATCTGCAACACCTGCCGCTTTGACAAAAAGAAAACTGCCGATTGGGTTATTGAAGGCCCACGCAAGGTTTCAAACAAATCGGTTATCAGCTCTAACCACTACGAAACGCTTAAACCGCTTCCGGTTGTTAAAACCAACCCGCTGTTGCAGGAAGCTAATAAAGAACAATTTGAAAGGGAGACACGCCTGTAATGGAACTGATAGACCTGCTAATTAAGATTGCACTCATCGTTGTAATATTCGCGATAAGCTTGGTAGTAGCCATGTATTCTACCTATGCTGAGCGTAAGATCGCGGCATTTTTCCAGGACAGGGTAGGCCCAAACCGCGCAGGTCCATGGGGTATTTTACAACCCCTTGCCGATGGTGGTAAAATGTTTTTGAAGGAAGAGATCATCCCAACCAATGCAACAGGCTTCCTGTTCATTGTAGGCCCGTCGCTGGCTATATTAACGGCTTGTATCGGTTCGGCAGTTATTCCATGGGGACAAAACCTGGAAATTGGCGGCCGTGTTATCCCGTTGCAGGTTACCGATATTAACGTGGGCATCCTGTACATCTTTGGTGTTGTATCATTAGGCGTATACGGTATCATGATAGGTGGTTGGGCATCAAACAATAAATACTCCTTGTTAGGTGCCATTCGCGCTGCATCTCAAAACATTAGCTACGAAATTTCAATGGGGCTATCTATCATTGCTTTGCTGATGGTAACAGGCACTTTAAGCCTTGGCGAAATTGCTAAACAACAGCACGGTTTCTGGGCTGATGGCTATTTTAGCTGGAACGTATTTAAACAGCCTCTGGGCTTCCTGTTATTCATTGTTTGTGCCTTTGCGGAAACTAACCGTTCACCGTTTGACTTACCGGAGTGTGAGACCGAACTGGTGGGTGGCTATCACACAGAGTACTCATCAATGAAACTGGGTTTTTACCTGTTTGCAGAATATATTAACATGTTCATATCATCGGCAGTTATGGCTACCCTTTACTTTGGCGGCTACAACTTCCCTTTCATGGATATGATACACTCACCAAACCTGGTTGCCATATTAGGTGTAGTGGCGTTGTTTGCTAAAATATTCCTATTCATCTTCTTCTTTATGTGGGTACGCTGGACCATCCCGCGTTTCCGTTATGACCAGTTGATGGACCTTGGCTGGAAAACACTTATCCCGCTGGCAATTGCCAACATTGTGTTAACCGGTATATTTATGACTATTTTTAAATAGAGAAAGACTTTAATGGAATCATTAAGTAATAAAAAGAAGCAATTAGAAGTAAAGCCGCTCAATTTTTGGGAGCGTGCTTACCTACCTGCTATAGCTAAGGGACTTTCTATCACTATGAGCCACTTTTTTAAAAAGCCGGTGACCATTAAGTATCCCGAAGAAAAACGCGAGTTCTCTGAAAACTTCCGCGGCATGCACTCACTTAAACGTGATGAGCAGGGCCGCGAACGTTGCACAGCTTGCGGGCTATGCGCATTATCTTGCCCGGCAGAAGCAATTACTATGCAAGCTGCTGAGCGCCAGAAAGGTGAAGAGAACCTATATCGTGAAGAAAAATATGCTGCAGTTTACGAGATAAATATGCTGCGTTGCATTTTCTGTGGATTATGCGAAGAAGCTTGCCCTAAAGAGGCGATCTATCTGGACGGCGATATCGTTCCATCTGATTACCTGCGTAAGGATTTTATATACGGTAAAGACAAATTAGTAGAGGCACCTTTAAATCAATAACCAAAGTTTTATACCTTTGCCCAGCTTTAAACGGGCGCGGGTATTTGTAAATATCAACCATGAGTACATTTTACTTCATTGCGTTTTTATCCATATTCTTCTCAATACTGGTTATTTCTGCAAAAAACCCGGTGCATAGTATCCTGTACCTTGTAATTACCTTTTTTACCTTTACTGTTCACTACATTTTGCTTAATGCGCAGTTTTTAGCAGTAGTAAACTTTATTGTTTACATGGGTGCTATATTGGTATTGTTCCTGTACACGCTAATGCTCATTAACCTCAACAAAGAAGCTGAACCGGTTAAGCCTTTCATGGTGAAGATATCTGCTGTGTTTGGCGGCGGTATATTGGCGGTGGCGCTGATATCATCGTTAAAGTCATTAGGCGTATCAGACCCTGTGGTTTTAAAGAACCCCAATCTCGGCTTGGTTAAAAACCTTGGTAAGGTATTATTCAACGAATTTTTATTGCCTTTTGAAATATCGTCGGTACTGCTGTTATCTGCAATGGTAGGCGCAGTATTGCTGGCAACTAAAGAAAAAGAAACAAAAGCAACCATCTGATGGAAAGTTTAACCAGTACCATTCAAGCGGTTCCGCTTAATCACTACATATTTTTAAGCGCTATCATTTTTTCGATAGGTGTTATGGGCGTACTACTGCGTCGTAATGCCATCGTGATATTTATGTCGGTTGAGCTGATGCTTAACTCGGTTAACCTGTTGCTTACAGCATTTTCGGTTTACCGTGGCGATGCAGCAGGGCAGGTTTTTGTATTTTTTATTATGGCACTTGCCGCAGCAGAAGTTGCAGTAGGCCTGGCTATTATAGTAATGATATACCGTAACACCAATTCAATAGACATCAACGTATTGAACAGGTTGAAGTGGTAAACTAATAAAGTGTCATTCTGAGCGAGCGCGAAGAATCTATCTCCGATCAGATGCTTCACTACGTTCAGCATGACAAGTAAGAACTAAAGTATAAAATGGACAAACTTATCTGGCTTATTCCTGTACTACCCTTAGCCGGTTTTATTATTAACGGCCTCGGGCGAAATACCTTATCCAAAGGTATTATTGGCGCGATCGGCAGTTTGCTTGTTTTGGCGTCATTTGGTATAAGCGTTGCTACATTTTTCCAGGTTAAATCGACAGGGGTACCTGTAAACGTTAATCTATTTGATTGGATAAGCGTTGGCGATTTCCATATTCAGATGGCTTTCCTGGTAGATCAGTTAAGTTCCATTATGCTGCTGATCATCACCGGTGTCGGTTTCTTAATTCACCTGTACTCGGTAGGATATATGCATGACGATGCCGGTTTCGGTAAGTTTTTTGCTTATTTGAATCTGTTCGTGTTCTTTATGCTGCTGCTGGTAATGGGCAGTAACTACGTGGTAATGTTTATTGGTTGGGAAGGCGTTGGTTTATGTTCATACCTGCTTATCGGTTTCTGGTATACCAACCCAAGTTATGCCGATGCCGCCAAGAAAGCTTTTATCATGAACCGTATAGGCGACTTAGGTTTCCTTTTAGGTATATTCTTATTAATGGATCAATTTGGCAGTGTTGCTTATGCCGATATCTTCCCTAAAGCTGTAGGCGCAGTATCTCACGGTGCTCCTATTGTACTAATAACTATGTTGTTATTTGTTGGTGCAGTTGGTAAATCGGCACAGTTACCATTGTTTACATGGCTGCCCGATGCGATGGCCGGCCCAACACCGGTATCTGCTTTGATACACGCTGCAACCATGGTTACAGCAGGTATCTACATGATCGCTCGTTCAAACATCTTGTTTACTTTAGCCCCAACTACCATGGAAGTAATTTCCATTGTAGGTTTGGCTACAGCGGCATTCGCAGCTTTAATAGCACTAACACAAACAGATATCAAAAAGGTACTGGCTTACTCAACCGTATCTCAGTTGGGTTATATGTTCCTTGGTTTAGGTGTTGGCGCTTACACTGGTGCTTTCTTCCACGTACTAACGCATGCTTTCTTTAAGGCCTTATTATTCCTTGGTGCAGGTTCTGTTATCCACGCCATGAGCGGTGAGCAGGATATGCGCAAAATGGGCGGCTTAAAAGGGAAGATCAAGACTACTTTTATCACCATGCTGGTTGGCACAATTGCCATCGCAGGTATCCCGCCGTTTTCCGGCTTCTTCTCTAAAGACGAAATTTTAGCTGCGGCATTTGCTCACAGTACCATATTCTATGTTGTAGGGGTGATTACTGCGGGTTTAACTTCATTCTATATGTTCAGGATGATGTATTTAACCTTCTGGGGTAAATTCCGCGGTACGCATGAGCAGGAATACCACTTGCACGAGTCGCCAGCTAACATGACCATCCCATTGATCATATTGGCTGTACTTTCGGCTATCGCCGGAGCTATCGGCGTGCCCGCGGTACTGGGTGGCCATCATGAATTAGGTGCATTCCTTGCCCCGGTATTTGAGGGATCTACCAAGTTATTAGGCGAGCATGAGCTAAGCCACAGCACAGAGTGGATATTGATGGGCACATCGGTATTGATCGCTTTGGCAGCAATGGGTTATGCTTACAGCAAGTATGTATCGGGTTCAAGTGTTCCGGTTTCAGACGAAGAAGAACGCCCGGCATTGGTCAACCTGTCATATAACAAGTTCTACATAGATGAATTGTATGATAAGATCATCCGTAAACCACTTGATGCGCTATCAACCTTCTTATACCGTGTGGTTGAGAAAATGGGTATCGATGGCTTTGTTAACGGCTTGGGCCAGGGCACAATGGATACAAGTAAAGGCCTTAGGTTACTGCAAACCGGTAACGTTGGTTTCTATATTTTTATGATGGTAGTTGGTATCATCGGCATTTTGATTTACAGTTTAGTTAAAATTTAAGCGCTTAGCGTTTACGATATAAAATGACGGTTAGCATTTTACTTTTTTTACCGGTAGTAGCAGCAGTTTTAACGCTATTTTTTAAGAATGAGGTGGCCAAACACGCTGCATTGTTCTTTGCCCTTGTTGAGCTTGGCATTGCCATATCATTTGTTACGGGATTTGTACCAAATGCATCAGTACAGTATTTAGTTGATCTGCCATGGATTCCGCAATTTGGCATATACTTTAGTGCCGGTATTGATGGTATTAGCATGGTAATGGTGTTATTGACTACTGTTTTGGTACCACTTATTATCCTGAGCACCTACGAACACCAATACAAGAACGGCAAGGCATTATATGCGCTGATATTGTTTATGCAGGCCGGTTTATTAACTGTGTTCACTGCATTGGATGGTTTCTTATTCTACGTGGGTTGGGAAGCAGCCCTGATACCAATTTATTTCATTTGTGCATTGTGGGGAGGTGAGAACCGCATTCGTGTAAATATCAAGTTCTTCATTTACACCTTTGCCGGATCATTGTTTATGCTGGTAGCTATCATCTACCTGTACCTGCAAACGCCAAGTAAACTTTACGATATACATTCGTTTTACGAATTAAGCCTGAGCCTTAAACAACAGAACTGGATCTTTTGGGGTTTCTTTATAGCCTTTGCTATAAAAATGCCGGTATTCCCGTTCCATACCTGGCAACCGGATACTTACACCGAAGCACCAACAGCGGGCACCATGATGTTATCAGGTATCATGCTTAAAATGGGTATCTATGGTGTTATCCGCTGGTTAATACCTAACGCGCCTAATGCATTTGCTTATTGGGGTTATTACGCATTAATACTTTCAGTAATTGGTATAGTTTACGGATCAGTGATCGCCTTCAGACAGAAAGACGGCAAGCGCTTGGTTGCGTATTCATCAATAGCGCACGTAGGCCTCATAGCTGCGGGTATATTTGCCTGGAGTGTACAAGGTGTACAGGGAGCCATGATACAGATGATCAGTCACGGTATCAATGTGGTTGGTATGTTCTTTATCTGGGATATCATTAGTCGCCGTTTAGGTACACGCGATATCAGCCTCATGGGTGGTATTGCCAAGGTGGCACCTAAATTTTCAATTGCATTTTTGATCATCGTTTTAGGAACCGTTGCATTACCACTTACAAACGGTTTCGTTGGAGAATTCCTGCTTTTGAAGGGTGTCTATAATTACACCATCGTGTTTGCGGCAGTGGCAGGTTTAACCATCATTTTCGGCGCGGTTTATATGCTAAGGATGTATAAAAATGTAATGCAAGGGGAACTGAACGAACTTACAGCAACCTTTACAGATATTAAAGGCTCCGAACGATTGGTGTTAGGTATCATTTGCGCACTTATCATCATCATCGGTGTTTATCCGCAGCCGTTGCTGCATTTATCAGAAGCATCTGTTACCAATTTGATTCAAACTGTTTCGGCTAAATTTACAGCCACCAAGTTTTAATATAGATACATGACTTCCATAATTATCATATCTATTTTACCCATCGTACTTTTGTACCTGGGTTTATATAAGGCACAAAAAGCATTATTGCCTGTTGCTGTACTTGGCTTGTTAGCTGCATTAGTAACATCTGTACTGCAGTGGACAATTCTTGACGAGGCACAGCCAATTTACAATGGCATGTTGTTGTACAACAACTTCTCTGTGGCTTTCTCGGTTATCAGCATTATATCAACAATTCTCATCCTGCTGTTATCAAAGGGATATTTTGAAAAGATAAGCAATCACATTGCGGAGTACTACGCTATCATATTGTTCTCACTCGCAGGTATTATCGTAATGGTTTCGTTCCATAACCTTACCATGATGTTTATCGGTATCGAGATCATGTCGGTAAGTTTATATATACTGGCAGGTATCCGCAAAAATGATTTTGCTTCAAATGAGGCCGCTCTAAAGTACTTTCTGATGGGCGCTTTCTCAACAGGTTTCCTGTTGTTTGGTATAGCCCTCATCTATGGCGCTACCGGTACATTTGATATTGATGGCATTCGTGACTGGTTGTTGAACAGTCCCCGTAAGATAGATCCCTTGTTCTACACCGGTGTTATGCTTATTATCGTAGGCCTTTGTTTTAAAGTTGGTGCCGCGCCGTTTCATTTCTGGACACCAGACGTTTACGAAGGTGCGCCTTCATTGATAACCCTGTTTATGTCAACCGTGGTTAAAGTGGCAGGTTTTGCAGCATTCCTGCGTTTGTTCTCAGCATGTTTCCTGCCTATTGCACAGTTCTGGACACCGGTGCTATTGGTTATCACCATCATTACGCTGTTTGTGGGAAACATTACCGCGCTTTACCAACAAAGCTTTAAAAGGATGATGGCCTTTTCAAGTATATCACATGCAGGTTATCTGATGTTTGCTATTGTAGCAATTGGTGCTGCGTCGGCAAACGCGATATTTATGTACGCAACGGCATACTCAATAGCATCTATTATTGCGTTTGGCGGATTAATACTTGTTCGTCAGCAAACCGGGACCGATGGCTTTGAGGGCTTTAACGGGCTGGCAAATAAAAATCCATTCCTTGCACTGGTGCTTACCGTTGCCATGTTATCATTGGCAGGTATACCGCTAACTGCAGGCTTTATCGGTAAGTTTTACATGTTCTCGGGTGCGTTGTCACAATATCGCTTATGGCTGGTTATTGTAGCAGTTGTTAATGCTATCATCAGCATTTTCTACTACTTCCGCGTTATTGTAGCCATGTATTTCCGCAATGCCGACCGCGAGCAGGTAGAAGTACCGGCTTACTACAAATTTGTATTAGGTTTTTCGGCATTGGCAACTATTGTGGTAGGCGTTTATCCTACAGTTATATCCGGCCTTATTAAATAGAGGCGCTCACTACAAATTGATTTTATATTTGTAGTTTTACGGATATCGTTGATGGAAAATTTTTGGGAATACCTGCAAAATCTGACGGATGCAAAATCAATACTGAGTAATGGTGGCTTTGCGCTATTGTTGCTGGTAGTTTATGCAGAAACCGGGTTATTCTTCGGTTTCTTTTTGCCCGGCGATTATCTGTTATTTTTAGCAGGCATTTTAACGGCAGCAGGTATCATACATGTGCCTATTTACATACTTGTCCCCTCTTTAATTTTAGCAGCCGTGCTGGGCAACTTTACCGGTTACTGGTTTGGTTACCGAACGGGCCCAATGCTGTTTAAACGAAAAGATTCATGGTTTTTTAAGAAACGCTATGTTACCGTTGCCGAGGAGTTTTACGCCAAGTACGGTGGCACATCGCTTATTTTAGGGAGATTTTTCCCGATAGTTAGGACATTTGCCCCTATATTTGCAGGCATTGTAAAGGTTGATTTAAAGAAGTTTAGCCTTTACAACTTTGTAGGCGGCATTGCCTGGGTAACAACGTTAACCCTGGCAGGCTATTTTTTAGGAAGGCGTTTTCCGCAATTAAAGGATTATTTGCAGTACGTAGTACTCGGATTAATAATTATTACAACAATTCCGCTGATTGTTGCTTATGTGAGAAGGCGCTTAAACGATCAACAGGAAAGTTAAAATAAATTATATTAGAATAAATGAGCACACAGCATCCCTGGCACCAGGTTTCACCGGGCGATAACACACCCGCTATAGTAAATGCTATCATCGAGATCCCTAAAGGATCAAAAGGAAAATACGAGATCGATAAAGAATCGGGCTTATTAAAGCTCGACCGCGTTTTATTTTCTTCAGTTATGTACCCTGCCAACTACGGCTTTATACCGCAAACCTATTGTGATGATAAAGACCCTCTGGATATCCTGGTACTTTGTTCTACTGATGTTTACCCGATGTCTATCATCGAGGCAAAGGTTGTAGGCGTAATGCACATGGTTGATAACGGCGAACAAGATGACAAGATCATCGCTGTTGCCAAGAACGACATGTCTGTAAACTACATCAATGACCTTAACGAACTACCTCCGCATTTTATGAAAGAGATAGTACGTTTCTTTAGTGATTACAAAATACTTGAAGGTAAAAACGTTACCATTGAACATCTGTTAGGCGTACGTTACGCACACAAGGTGATCGAAGAAAGCCTTGAGCTTTATAAAACCACCTTTCCCAATCACCAATAAACTATAAATGGACCCCGGGCATCAATACGAAATAAGCGCTTTTTACATATTTGCAACCATTTTCCTGGTTTTGCTCAACGGTTTCTTTGTAGCCGCAGAGTTTGCCATGGTAAGGGTAAGAGGCTCTCAGATCGAGATTAAAGCCAAATCAGGCAGCGGGGTTGCTAAAATAGCACGCGGTATTTTACACAATTTAGATGGTTACCTGGCTGCAACACAGCTGGGTATCACCATTGCTTCGCTGGCACTTGGTGTTGTGGGCGAAGAAGTGGTTACCAACGTAGTTGTTAGAGGATTTTTGGCAGTAGGCATTACCATTGCCCCCGGCCTTATTACTACAGCTCACATTTTGTCGTTTGTTGTTATTACGGTATTACATATTGTTTTTGGTGAATTAGCTCCAAAATCACTTGCTATACAAAAATCGGTACGTACGGTACTGGCGGTATCTTGGCCGCTAAGATTTTTCTTTATCGTATTCAAACCGTTCATCTGGGTATTAAATGGCTTTGCCAATTTTATCTTGAAAGCAATTGGCATTACCAGCATAGAAGGCGGCGAAACCCACCACTCATCAGAGGAGTTGCAGTACCTGCTTGAACAAGGTAAAGAAACGGGCGCTATCGATTCTAACGAGCACGAGCTGATACAGAACGTTTTCGATTTTAACGAGCGTGTGGTGAAAAACATCATGGTGCCACGTACCAAAATACAGGGTATTGAAATAGATGCCACCAAAGAAGAGCTGTTAGATACCCTGATAGAAGAAGGTTACTCCCGTATGCCAGTATATGATGAGGTGATAGATAAGATCATCGGTATTGTACATGCAAAAGACATCCTTCCTTTGCTCGCCCGTGGTCAGGAAGTAGTTTTAAAAGATATTATCCGCAAACCTTATTTTGTGCCTGAGACTAAAAAGATCAATGATCTGATGGCAGAATTGCAGCAAAAACGCATTCAGATAGCCATTGTTTCTGATGAGTTTGGTGGTACCGCTGGTATGGTTACTTTGGAGGATATTGTAGAGGAACTGGTTGGCGAGATACAGGATGAGTACGACGAGGAAAAACCAATAGTTGAGAAACTGAACGAACGTGAGTTTGTGGTGAATGCTCTTGCACCCATTTACGATGTTAATGAACACCTGCCACACGACCTGCCGGAAGATGGTGACTTTGATACCGTATCTGGTTGGTTAGGCCACATCTTCGGTAAAATACCTGATGTGGGCGAACAAAAAGAAAGTAACGGGTACAACATCACCGTACTTAAAAAGTCTGACCAGAACATCGAATCGGTAAAACTGGAGTTACTCATCAACGAAGAAGACGCGGTAGATTTACATTAGCCGCTTAATATCAGGTATCAAGTAGTTAGTATTAAGCTATGTTCTACTACTGGATAGATGATCTTGATACTTGATACCAGCTACTTGATACTTTACAAATGCAGCTTTTTTATACGCCCGATATCGACCCCAAACTGTCTCAATACTTTTTGAGCGAGGAAGAAAGCAAACATGCCGTACGTGTACTGCGCTTGAATATTGGCGATGAAGTTACCCTTATTGACGGTAAGGGCGGCTTATACAAAGCTGAAATTAATGATGCACATCCTAAGCGCACTATTCTGCAAATAAATTCCATTACACAGGAATACCAAAAACGCAATCATTTTTTGCATATAGCCATTGCCCCAACCAAAAATCTGGATAGGATAGAGTGGTTCCTGGAAAAGGCTACCGAAATTGGAATAGACGAGATATCGCTCGTGATATGCCAACGATCAGAACGTAAGGAAGCCAAGATAGAACGCTTGGATAAAATCATAACATCGGCTATCAAACAATCTATAAAAGCATATCATCCCAAATTAAATGCGCCGGTTGCTTTCAACCAGTTTGTTCAGCAAGGGTTTGAAGGTGACAAATATATCGCCCATTGTGCCCATGGCGAGAAAGCCGACCTGGCACAATCTTTCAAAAAGCATGGGCGTTATATGATCATGATAGGCCCGGAAGGTGATTTTACACCTGCGGAGGTAGAAATGGCGACTAAAAACGGCTTCCGTGCGCTTACGCTGGGCGAGAGCCGCCTGCGTACAGAAACGGCGGCTTTGGAGGCCTGTTTTGAAGTGAATTTTTTAAACCGCTGATATGAGTAAGCTTGCGTATGTAACGGCGATTTTATTTGTGCTAATAGGCATAAGCAGCTTTGCACCGCCATCTTACAAAATGGCGCGGCTTAAATACAACGGTGGCGGCGATTGGTACGGCGATCGCACTGCACTAATCAACCTCATTAAATTCTGTAACCAAAATTTAAAGACAAGTTTTGAGCCCGAAGAGGATGTAGTTGAAGTTGGCAGCGAACAGCTTTTCAATTATCCCTTTGTTTTCATGACCGGCCACGGTAATGTGATCTTCAGCGATCAGGAAGCGCGTAACCTACGCAAATACCTTACCGGCGGGGGCTTTCTGCATATTGACGATAATTACGGCTTGGATCAGTTCATCCGCCCACAGATGAAAAAGGTTTTCCCGGAGCTGGATTTCATTGAGCTGCCAGTAAACTATGCTATTTATCACCAAAAGTATGATTTCCCGGCAGGGTTGCCCAAAATACATGAGCATGATGGTAAACGGGCGCAGGGCTTTGGATTGATCTACAAGGGGCGGTTGGTTTGTTTCTATACCTATGAGTGTGACCTGGGCAATGGCTGGGAAGATTATGGTACCTATGCCGGTGATACGCAGGAGAGCCGCCTAAAGGCACTTAAAATGGGCGCGAACCTTGTTCAGTACATCTTTACAAAATAGTATTTCCTATATTCGTTATCAAAGAGCATCGGAATGTATAAAATAAAGGTTAATCAGCACGATTTTGAATTGCAACGTAACGCCGACCAACTGCAGTTGAACGGACATGATATTGCAGCCGATGTAAGGCAGCTTAACGATAATCTTTACCATATCATTAAAAACAGAGGCTCTTATAACGCCGAGATGGTGAGTTTCGACCCTCAAACCAAAACTGCAGAAATAAAGGTTAACAACAACCTGTACACTGTTAGTGCCAAAGACGAGTTTGACCAACTGCTCGACCAAATGGGCCTGAGCAACCTGATGGCTGCCAAAGTAAGCGACATAAAAGCCCCGATGCCCGGCCTGGTTTTAAAAGTATTGGTTGAAGAAGGTGCCGAAGTAAAAAAAGGCGAAAGCTTGTTTATCCTTGAGGCAATGAAGATGGAGAACATCATCAAATCTCCGGCAGATGTTACTATTCAAACGATAAAAATGCAGCCTGGTGATAAAGTTGAAAAAGGACAGGTACTGATGCTGTTTTGATCTGCTTACTTCACCAGCTTTACCAGTCGCTCGCCTTCCAATACAGGTATGGCAGTAGTTAGATCGATCTGCAGGCAAAATTCAATATCTTTTTCAATGCCCAGTTTTTTTAGGCGCTCGCCGTGTGAAGTTTTGCTGAGGTATTGGCCTATATCATTTTTGCCTAATTGGTAAAGGTCATTTGCAGCAATAGCCGGGTCATCAAGTTTAAATCCTTCTGATTTTAATTGTTCAACCACTGCACCTGCAAAAAGCGAATCTTCCAGGTTAAAATTATTTTTCCATCCGGAGCATACCAGTAATATGTTCTGCTGCTGAGTTTTAAGCCAATTGCAAAGTGCTGTTAGGTTAAAGAATGATCCTATAACAACTTTTTTTGCGCTGCGCGATAAATGCAGGGCATGCGTGCCGTTTGTAGTAGTTAGTACAATGGTTTTACCGGCAACTTTATCCTTAGTGTAAGAAAAAGGTGAGTTGCCAAAATCAAAACCATCAACCACCTCGCCGTTCCGTTCTGCAGCTAAAAGGTAATCAACTCCTTTTTCGCGGTAGGCGGCACATTCTTCAACCTCCGCAACCGGGATGATGGCTTCGGCACCGTTCTCTATCCCATAAGAAATAGATGAGGTAGCACGGAAAATATCTATCACTACAACTATGTAATCCGGCACATTATATAAAGGAATAAGCGCGGGAGTAAGGCAAACGTCGAGGGATTTACTCATTGGGTCTTTGAGTCATTAGGTCATTGAAAAAGCATTGGGTCACCCAGTCAAAATAATGACTCAATGACCCAATGATATAATGACGGCGCTACCCGCCTATTTATAAAACGGCGGTTTTACCACCTTGGCTTTCACTTTATTATCACGAATGCTGATGAATATCTCGGTGCCTTCTTTGGCAAATGCAGCATCTACATAACCCAGGCCAATAGCTTTCTGTAGTGATGGCGATTGAGTGCCAGATGTTACTTTGCCAATATTATTGCCATCAGCATCAACAATAGCGTAGTCATGGCGGGGAATACCACGGTCTATCATTTCAAAGCCTACCAGTTTACGGCTCACGCCTGCTTGTTTCTGCTGTTGTAATTTTTCTGAATTAGTAAATTCTTTATTGAATTTGGTTACCCAACCCAAGCCTGCTTCCAACGGAGAAGTAGTATCATCAATATCATTACCGTAAAGGCAGAAACCCATTTCTAAACGCAGGGTGTCGCGCGCGGCCAGCCCTATCGGTTTAATCCCAAAAGGTTCACCGGCCTTAAAAACTTCTTTCCAGATATGGTCGGCATGTTCGTTGTCAAAATACAACTCAAAGCCACCTGCGCCGGTATAACCTGTTGCAGAAACTACAATATTATCAATACCGGCAAACTTGCCTTTGGTAAACGTATAGTACTCCATCGAACCGAGGTCGATATCGGTGAGGCTTTGTAGGGCATCTGCTGCTTTTGGGCCCTGCACCGCAAGCAGCGAAGTGCGGTCTGATATATTCTTCATATCAACGCCCTTGGTGTTGTATTTAGATATCCAGTTCCAGTCCTTCTCAATATTTGATGCGTTAACTACCAGCATGTATGTTTTCTCATCAATGCGATAAACTAACAGGTCATCAACAATGCCGCCGTCTTCGTTAGGCAGGCAAGAGTATTGCACTTTGCCATCATAAAGTTTGGCGGCATCGTTACTGGTTACGCGTTGTATCAGGTCAAGCGCGTTCTCACCCTTCAGGATAAATTCGCCCATGTGGCTCACATCAAAAACGCCTACGCCTTTGCGTACGGTATCATGTTCAACATTTACGCCTGCATATTGCACGGGCATATTATAACCTGCAAACGGTACCATTTTGGCACCCAATTGTGTGTGTACGGGTGTTAGCGCTGTATTTTTCATTAACAAAAATTAACTGCGCCAAAAATAGGAAAAATAGCAGCAGCGGCGGGCTATTTCAAAGCAGATTCGTAAAATTCAATAAGTTTAGGTGTTATCAAATTTACATCGTGTTGTTCTTCCGTTAGTTTACGCGCGTTTTCGCCAATACGGCGGCAGTTGTGCTCATCTAATAGGCATTTCTTTAGCGCTTCATGAAATTCATCAGTGTTATTAGCAATAATGATATTAGTTCCGTGTTCAATGTTTATTCCCTCGGCACCCAATGATGTGGAGATGATGCATTTCTGCATGGCCATCCCCTCAATAATTTTTACTCGCATACCACCACCAGATAACAGTGGAACTATCATAATAGCCTTGCTGTTTACAAACTCAAGCGCATCATCAACTTCGCCGTGTATAAATACTTTGCCTAACACTTCGTAGTCATCATAATCCTCCGGGATATTATGGCCGGCTACGTAGAGTTTGCACTTCAGGTCACCATCTGTTATCTCTTTGTGAAAATTATCCATAAACCACTCAACACCCTCGCGATTAGGCAGCCAGTCTAAAGAACCCAGGAAGAAGACACTCGAGAAATCTGTTTTGTTAAAGTCGGGTTGGTAAAGCGACAGATCAACACCAATGGGCAATACTGTAATTGGCGTACGTGCACCAAATGAGATTAAAGATTGTTTGTCCTGCCCGGTAAAGGCAACTATGCCATCAAAAGAGTTAAGCAGGCTTAGTTCGTAGTTTTTTATTCTTTTAGCCAGCAAGTGCAAATACCATTTTTTAAACGGGTCACTCTTCTGCTGGGCCAATTTCTCCCAAACCTGATGCTCGATATTATGCGCCCGGAATATGACCTTTGCCTTAGAATTTTTGCGGATAGCGCTTAGATAGGGGGCAACAAAAATTCCTTCTAATTGAATAATGTCGTACTGGTGATCTACCAGGTTTTTGATCAGCAGCCGCTCAAAACCTGCGTTGTAATACTTTTCAATATTATATGAGTTTTTGGTGAATAGGTTGCTCACTGCCTCAACCATAGTAACGCGGGTATCAATATCATACTCGGTGTAAGTGATCTGATCCAGCAGTATATCGCGTTCGTATTGGGTTGAATGTTTTTTTACGTTGAGTGATAACAAGGTAACCTGGTGACCAAGGCCCACCAGCCCTTTTATGGTATTACCTACCACAATGGGGTATCCGCCGTTTTGCGGAAACGGTGCGCGATGGGTTAAAATAAGTATCCTCAAAATATAAAAGGTCAGCTGGTATGCTGTAAAGTTATTAAACCTTACATAAATTTCAAGCAAACCATTGCTACAGTATCGCTTAAAACTTTTGTTAAATTGAGGGAGAGAACTTTACAAAGCTATTTACCTAAATTATTGCTTTGGTAAGAATTATTTGGTTGAACTGATTATTTCGTTTCTGAATTCCTTGTCGCGTGGGGAATAATCTGTTTCGCGGATAAGCACTTTACCATCTTTTGCGACAACAGCATAACGGGGAACACGTGATAGGTCAAAAAAATTAGTCAAAGCATGAGGCTTAGTTGCGCTGTTTACAAGCCTGTACTGGAAAACATCCTGCTTTAAGCCTTCTTGTGCCATAGCTGTTTGCCATGGGCCCACCTGCTGATCGACACTAATTGATATTATTGCAATATCATTATTATAAAGTTCGGGCTTTAGTTTTTTTATATCAGGTAATGCTTCCCTGCAAGGCGCACACCAGCTGGCCCAAAAATCTATAAAAATGTATTTTTTGTTGGTCTTATTAAAAATTGATGCCAGGTTTTGAAAATGGCCTGTTTTGTCCTGTAATAACACATTTTGCAGATTTGGGATAATTTCATCTTTTCTCCTGGTGATCAAATTATAAAGCGAAGAGTCATTAGCTTTTGCATACAGCATTATTTTTTGTAAATCACTTTTATATAGTCGGGTCATTTTATAACTGCTGGTTATATTTTTTACTGCATTGCGAAACTGCTGGTCGATAATTTCTTTGCCGATCAAGGCTTGGTTCTGAAGATAAAAGTCCACCCAGCTTAAAGATGGATTGTTTCTATTAATTTCTTCCCAATATAATGCTAAACTCGAAGTTGCTAATGTTGCACTTGGGCCCGAAATTTTGCTTATTTCGCTCAATTTAGCATAATAATGCTCATATATGTCTTTTCGGTGTTTATTTAACCAAGTGTTTTTGACAGCATTAAAAATTACCGGTATATCGGTGATTTCGCGCAGTAACTGCCAAGATGTTCCGGTGTTTGCCGTCCATTCCCCACTGTTTACCATCTGTTTTATTTTTATGCTATCCTCATTCAATTCCTTTTCCCGGTCTTTTAAAAAAGCAGCACTCGCTGCAGTGTCCAATTTGCTGTATTTTTGATCCATAAGCAAAGAATATATACGGCCGGTGTGACCAATATCATCCGGAAGGATAGCTTGTTTTGCTGCAGTGTTATTTGCAATTAGTTTATAATTGACCACCATAAACTCGGGATGGCTATTGGGAAACAGCAATACCGTTTGAGATAGTTTCCAATAACCTGTCCTCAGTTCTTTCACTTTGTTAAAAGAGAACCGAATCGTGACTTTTTTAACCAAATCGTCATCATTTTTAAAAGATATCAAATCCACGTAATTTGAAACCAGCTCAAGGGTTTGTTTGGGTGGTAGAATTATTGTGATGGAAGATCTTGTTGAACTGTCAGCGGTGCTGCCAGGATTTTTAGCCTGAGCTAAACAGATCGTTGGAATTAATATATATAACAATAAAAGAGTTATACTAAAAAGTAAAGGTTTAAGGGGTTTTGTCATGATTAAGATTTTAGGTTGCCGGTTAGTTATATTGAAGTAATTGTCATGATCTTTAAATAAGCGTTTCATCAAAAAACGATAATTGCGGATTGGTTACCTTAAAACTTTTACGATGATATGGCGTGTGCCCCATTTCTAAAACCATTTTGCGGTGACTAATGGTTGGGTAGCCTTTATTAGAGTGCCAGTTATACTCGGGATGTTCTTCCGCTATCTGCTTCATGTAATCATCCCGGTAGGTTTTGGCTAAAATAGAAGCTGCGGCTATGCTGAAATATTTGGCATCGCCTTCTACAATACATTGGTGGGGTAAGTCGGAATATTTATTGAACCGGTTGCCATCGATGATAAGAAACTCAGGTTTGAGATGTAGTTTTTCAACGGCACGGTGCATAGCCAGGAACGATGCATTAAGGATATTGATCTGGTCTATCTCGTGGTTATCGCACCAGGCAACGGCATGAGCAATGGCTTTTTCTTCAATCTCTAAACGAAGCTGATAGCGTACTTCCTCTGTAAGTTGTTTGGAGTCGTTAAGCAGGTGGTGGTCAAAGTTGTGAGGCAGGATAACAGCTGCCGCAAACACCGGCCCTGCAAGGCAACCCCTGCCGGCTTCGTCACAGCCGGCCTCTAACAATTCGTACTGGTATCTGGCTAATAACGTTCTGCGCTCCTGCACAATCTTTACCTTCGTCTGCTGTACCTTTTTCATGTATTATACAAATATCAAAAACCATTAGCTGGCCTGCAAGTATGGGTTAAAAAATAAAAGAGTTTAAACCAATAGGCTGCGCCGGTGTTAATTAAACGATGAAAAAGCTTGCCTTGTTGTTATTGATGATTTGCAGCGTACAGGTATTTGCGCAAAAGCGTAATGCGCTGCCACATGGGATGGTGTTTGGTACAAAACCAAAAGATATAGCGCCTGTGCCGGCCAACAAGTTGGAGACCCTGATGGGTGGTAAAATAAGACAAACAACAGCCATTGAAGGCAAGATAATTAAAGTGACCAAAGAGAAGGGCGGCTGGTTTAACATGGACGCGGGCAACAGCCGCATCATTGAGGCGCACTTTGCAAATTATGACGTTACGCTGCCTAAAGCAATTGCTGGCCGCACAGTTATTATTGAAGGTGTAGCCCAACGCCAGCTAATAGCAGACGACTCGCAGCATCTTGCCGGCGATACCGCAGTAGGTAAAAAGCAACACGAGGTAAAGGTTAATCCTAAAGAAAGATTAACTTTTGAGGTGCAGGGTTTGATGGTTGATAAATAAGCAGCGCTTAAATTACTCTTATCCCGTGCCTTGTTAGCAGGTTCTCTAATCCTGTAATGGCAAAAACCGCTTTTTTCAGGGTGTTCAGCTCCGGGTCGATAATAAAATTATAAGCAGTTGAAAAGTTTACAGACGACAGATCAGTTTTGCTGAAAACGGCATTTTCGAGATCGCAATCGCCGAAAACAGAACCTGTAAGAGTAGCGTCGGTGAAACTTACTTCTTTAACAGATGACTTATTGAACGAGGTTTTGATCATCTTCTTTCCGGCAAATGAGGCATAATCCAGCGTGCAATTTTCAAAGGCAACGCTAAATAAAAAGTCATCGCATTTGCTGAAATTAACTCCCATTAGCTTACAGCCTTTAAATGATACATCATTTAGCGTTGCACCTTCCAGCTTGGCCATCGATAGATTGCAATCTTCAAACCGGCAATCCAGAAAACGACAGCGCATCAAATTTGCGTCACCCAGATCGCAATTTTTAAACGTGCAACTTTGAAACTCAATGCGGTTATAACTATTACCTGCAAGGTTAAGCTTTTCAAATACCTCGTCTTCGTAAACCAGTTTATTAATCATATTCAGATTTTTAAGAGATATTGAGGGCGGCTTTGATCTCCACCGTAACGTCTTCGATCACCGCTGACAGCTTTATTATCCGTTCGTGGCCTGCTCCGCTAAAATTTTTGGTGCGGATAGACGGATGGGCACTTAGAAAATTTTGCAAATAGGTGTTTGGCAACATCATATCAGCATCGTCATAAGCCAGCCAATGGTTTAGCGATGCATCGAACCCGTAAAGATCGGGCATGTTATAGTATGAAGGATAAATGCCATACTGTTTCTTAAAATCATCAAGAAAAGCTTGTTGGGCAGCGGCGGGCACACCAACAGCAGTCATGTTTTTGATAAAGTTCTCCTGTAACAAAATAAACGGCGCAATGCTTACCAATAATTTTGGTTGTATGGCAAGTTCGTGCAACCCAACAACATTAGCCATAGCACCAAATGAATGACCTATCACAACATCCGGTTTGCCGGTTTTCATTATTACTGATTTAACCGCCCCAACAAAAAGCAGTAAATTAGATAGGTCGCCATCAGAGCTACCATTTGCCGGCGCGTCAAAAGCTATTATTTCCGTGTTTGGCAATTCAAGCAATGCATTGATGAGTTCAGTAAAGTCGGCCGCTTTTGATCCCCAGCCATGGCTTAGTAGTATTTTGTTTTTACCGCTGCCCCATTTAAACCCATTGATATTTAGCGTTATGTTGGTAAAGTAAGGGTCATCAATAGTTACAACGAATGTTTGTGCCTTATCAAGAAGTTGCTGCTGATGTAATCTGAGCGGTATCTTGGGCGGGTAGCATATAAATTGCCAAAGCAACGGAGTCAGATCTTCGAGTTCCGGATCGGCTATATCAGCCTTGAGGTCTGCTACAATCTGCTTAAATCTTTTCATGGCGGGTAAAGCTAAATAAATCCCACCTAAAAGTGACGAGTAAGCGTAGCGCCTTTTAGCCATGCAGACCAGTAAATTATTGGCAGATAATTGTAGATGGTTAATCTTATATTTATATTTTAGCGTTTCCGGTACCTAAAAATTTTATCCCGATCCCCGTTCCCTGTAAATCGAAGTAAGCCATAATTATTTCCCCGATCACATCAGATGCAAAATTTTGACATTCTCTTTTATCAGTCGCATAACCCTATGTGGGTTTTTGATATCATAACCCTGGAGATACTGGAGGTGAACAACGCGGCGGTAGAAGCTTACGGTTACAGCAAGCAGGAGTTTCTGGCAAAAACCATATCAGACCTTCGCCCGGCAGAGGACGTGGAAAAGGTTAAGCTTCTGGTGTCAGAGATCCGTACGTGTAAAACTTACCTGCGAGAGTTTAGGCATAAAAATAAAGCAGGCCATGTTTTTCACGTGGAGGTGATGTCGTACCCGATAGACTTTGAAGGCAAAGAGGCGCGGTTGGTGGTAACCCAAAACATTGAAGAGAAAAAGAAGATGGCCGGGCAGCTGGAAATTACCCAAAGCAAACTTAACCGTATGCTTGAAACAACGAGCATAGGTTTTTTCCAGGTAAATAATCAATCGATCATCACTTATTGGAACCGGGCCGCCGAGGAAATGATAGGTTACAACCGCAAATATCTGATCGGTAAAAATTTGTGGGAGGTGTTCCCCGAGGCAATTGATACCAACTTTTATGTAAAATACCAGGAAGCTATTACAAAGCGCGAGAACACGGAGTTTGAATCATACTTCTGGCCGCTGCAAAAATGGTTCGCTATCATCATTTACTTTATAGAGGATGAACTGGTGATACACTTTAGGGATATTACTGAGACCAAGCTGTACGAGGAGCAGTTGCTGGACAAGATAGAACAGCTAAAGGAGATATCTTATCTAAATTCGCATTACATACGTAAACCGGTTGCCAGCTTGCTCGGCCTTAGCAGTCTTATCAATCAAAACCTTATCAAAGGCAAAGAGTATAAGACTGTTGCTGCCCAAATATTAGAATGCAGCCGCGAACTGGATGCCGTTATTAGGCGCATCAATAATAAGGTAAACGATGAGATATCCACAAGTATCCATTACGAGATACAAAATTTTTCTTTAGACAAGCTTTTAGAAGAAGTGGTTATTGAGGCCTCTGCATTTCATGCCAGTCATCAGATAGTGATTAAACACAACGCCGAGGTTTTGCTTTACGGCAATAAAAATAGCATAGCTACCGCACTGCACAGGCTTATTGATAATGCCGTAAAATTTTCTCCGGATGCCGAAATCGTGGAGGTTTGCCTTGATATTGTGCAGCATAACGCCATTTTATCTGTCAAGGATTTTGGTATGGATAAGCATTTGCTAAACCGCATCTTCATCAGCTTTAATAACAAAAAGATGGCTGGTGAATTAGGTAGCGGGCTGTCTAAAGTTTTAAGCGTAGCCCATCGTCACAATGGCGATGTGTGGGTTGAAAGCCAGCCGGGTGTTGGTTCAACTTTCAGTATGCGTTTGCCAATGTCAAACATTGCCGTGTTTAAACAAGCAGGAACTACAGATTTTACTCACTACGAAGCACCAGGCTTAGAAATAAGTGATCTGCATAACAGACAAATTGTAGTAGCCAACTGGCAGGGTTTCCATACCACGCACACGGCTAAGACAGGGTGTTTGCGCATCATATCCAAATTGACTAACAACAAAGCCAGACTTTTGCTGAACGACAATACCGGCGTCGCCGGCACCTGGAACGATGCGGTAGAGTGGGTGTCAACCACCTTTTTCCCGATGTTGCGGGATAGTGGGGTAACGCATGTTGCCTGGGTATACTCAACAAGTACCTTTAGTCGCCTCTCAACGGATTTTACTATTGCAAACTTACAGGTCGTCGACATCAATATACGAACATTTGAGCGCACCGAAGACGCTGAAAAATGGCTTGCAGAGGTGTTGGCAGCAGCTAACATATCAAACTAAATTTTGTAATATTGGCTTAACCAATTAATAGCCGCTTACCCTCGGCTTATGCTTACCACTTATGAAAAAGTTATTGATCACGCTGTTATTTGCCGCGGTTTGCTTTAGCGCCGGGGCACAAAAATTTATCGGTACAAAAGGGAAAAACATCATTGGCCCTGACGGTAAGCCATTTTTGATCCGCGGAACCAACCTGGGTAACTGGCTGGTGCCGGAGGGTTACATGTTCAAGTTTAAAAAGGTAAATTCTCAAAGACTTATCAATGAAGCTTTGACGGAATTGGTTGGTCCCGAAGAAATGAAACTTTTCTGGAAAGCGTTCCAGGATACTTACATCACTGAAGCAGATATCCAGTTTCTAAAAGCTTCCGGCATCAACTCAATACGCATCCCATTCAACTATAAGCTGTTCACCTACGAAGATTATATGGGCCAAAACAACCCAAACCGGGGTTTTGAGCTGTTAGACCGCGTTGTAGGCTGGTGCAAAAAGGCTAACCTTTATGTGATACTGGATATGCACTGTGCACCTGGTGGCCAAACCGGCGACAATATAGACGATGGAAACGGTTATCCCTTCTTGTTTACCAGCCCTGCAAGCAGAAAGTTGACTGCGGATATATGGCGAAAAATAGCGAATCATTACAAGAACGAAACCACCATTATGGGTTACGACTTGCTAAATGAGCCTATCGCACACTACTTTGATGTGGCGAAGATAAACCCGCATCTGGAGCCAACTTATAAGCAGATAACAGCAGCAGTACGTTCTGTAAATAAGAACCACATTGTTTTTATTGGTGGTGCACAATGGGACAGCAATTTTAAAGTGTTCGGGCGTCCATTCGATAGCAAAAGCGTTTACACCTTCCACAAATACTGGACGGATGTGAAAGAGGAAGTGATACAAGAATATATCGACTATAGGGATAAGTATAATGTGCCTATTTACGTTGGCGAAACCGGCGAAAACACTGATCAATGGGTTCATGATTTCAGGTTACTTTGCGAAAAGAACAACATTGGCTGGCATTACTGGCCATACAAAAAGGCCGATAATGAGAAAGGCTTTATGAGCTTTAAGGCACCCGAGGGTTACGACGAGATAATAGAATATACTGAGAAGCCACGCGGCAGTTTTGAGGAGATCCGCAAAGCTGCACCTGCAGACAGGGAAAAGATCAGGAAAGTGCTTTGGGCATTCTTAGAAAGCAGCAAGTTTACTAACTGCATCCCCCAGAAAGGTTACATACAAGCGCTGGGCTTAAAAGTGCCGGCCAAATAAAAAAGGAAGGGCCTCAATTTGAGGCCCTTCCTTTTTTATTTCTTCTGATTGTTTTGTAATGCTCTTACTTCTTTTATCAACTTTATTTTGGCTATGATGAACAACGCGCCTAACATCAGGAAGCTTGTCAACCAGATCCACCTGCTGTTTTGAAGCGAAGTGTAGGCACCAGCCGCGCAAACAAATATAACAATGTTGTAAAAGATGTTTAAGAATAACTTGGAGCGCATATTAGTACACGTTAAGTTCTGGGTCTATCTCTGCTTTCCAGGCTAAAATGCCGCCTTGCAGGTTGTAAAGGTTGGTGTAACCCTGTTGCTCTAATTGCATGATAGCTGCAGCGCTGCGTTTACCGCTGCGGCACATTACCACAACCGGTTTATCATGCGATATTTTGTCGGTCTCAATTAAAATGCCGCCAAGGGGTATCAGTTGGCCACCAATATTTGAGGTTTCGTACTCAAAATCTTCGCGTACGTCAATCAGTTGAAAATCTTCACCCTTATCTAATTTCTCCTTTAGTTCTTGTGCGGTTATCTCTTTCATTTTAAATAGAATTATGGCTTCAAAGGTAGGATTTTCTGTACCAAATAATTATAAGCGTTTTGTAACAATCACTACCTAAGCGCGTTTTAATGTAAACGCATTATTTTACCCTTATAGTTTAATGAAAAAAATAACCAGGTTTTTTTGGTTCTGTTCAGGTGCACACGTGGACACGCTGAGGAAATACTCTATAGAACATAATAAGTATGTTGGCATTGGTGCTACCATATTCTTCACGGCAGTTTTTGCTGCGCTATCCGGCGGGTACGCTATGTACTTTGTTTTTAGTGGAAGTGCCTTCGCCGTAGGCTTTGCCATATTGTTCGGGGTGCTTTGGGGCACTGCCATCTTTAATATGGACCGATACATCGTATCAAGCATCAATAAAGAGGGTAGTACCAATCAACAAATTTTACAGGCTACCCCGCGTATACTTTTAGCGATCATGATAGGTTTGGTGATCTCTCGCCCCTTAGAGCTAAAGATATTTGACAAAGAAATCCGCGAAAAGCTGAAAACAGCCTATTTGAAAGGACAACATACAAAAATTGATAGCCTGCAACGTACTTACAACCAAAAATATGCCCAGGAGCTTGGTAAAGAGAAAGATCTTAAAAAGGAGAAAGATTCTCTGGAGCGCGACATCAACCGCTCACGTTACGAACTTAACCAGGAGGTGTTTGGTGACAAAACCAATCAAACCTCAGGCATAATGGGGTATGGCACTTATGCCAAGCGAAAGGAAGAGGTACTTAAAGAAAAGCAGGACCGCTTGAAATCTGTTACTGACAACCTGGGCCAAAACGAGGATTACCTGAGTAGGCGCAAGGATTTTGAGGGTGTTACGTCAACGCGATTGTTTACCGATAAACAGTTGGATAGCCTGGCAAACGTGGCCGGCTTTGCAGACCGTAACTGGGCGTTGGGACAATTGTCTTATAATGTTGACGGCTCTCGCGATCTGGATACTTATATGGCGATGTCTTTCATCGGCTACCTTTTCATCTTGTTCGAGTGTTTGCCCGTGTTTGTAAAGTTGATGTCGCCCAAAGGGCCTTATGATACGGCTATAGCTAAGATTGCTGAAGCAAATATCCACGCCGCTGAACGTGATAAGGAACGTGATATTAATGTTACTGATAAAACTTACGACCACAACCTGGACGTAGATATTGGCCGGCGAAAGCAGATCATTAGCAACCAATCGGAATTTGACCTAAGCAGGCATAGCTACGATTGATAGATTAATAATTGTTATATTTGATTATGCAGTTAACGCCTGGCGATATAAATACCGTTAAAAAGTATTTTGCTGATAAACCTGTTGTAAAGGCTTATCTGTTCGGGTCGTATTCCCGTAATGAGGCGGATGAAAATAGCGACATAGATATATTAGTCGATCTGGATTATTCGCATCACATAGGATTGGGCTTCTTTCAAATGCAGGAAGATTTGAAGTCTATTCTTAAGAAAAATATCGATCTCGTATCATCTAATGGCGTATCATCCCATATCATGCCTTTTATCGATAAAGAAAAGCAACTCATCTATGAGAGGTAAAATTGGAGATCGTCAAAGATTATTGCATATTATCGATGCTATCACCGAAATAGATAGTTATACCGCAAATATCGATCTGCAATTATTCCTTCAAAATTCAATGATGCGTTTCGCTTGTATAAAACAGATAGAGATAATTGGTGAGGCCGCAAACTATATTTCAGCTGAAACAAAGGCTCTTTTTTCAGATATAGAGTGGCGACAGATAACTGGTATGCGCCACATTCTTGTACATGAGTATTTCGGGGTTGATTTTCATTTAATATGGCAAGTGATCATACAAGACCTGCCCGAGCTTAAGCAGAAAATAAATGATGTTTTAAATAGCCTTTCGTAATAATAATGATATGAAAAGTTAGCTGATAATATGCTAACTTCATCGCCTTATTACCGACCTCACATGAAGAAAATAATTACCCTAACGGCGGCGGCGTTGTGCAGTTTTGGCGCGTTTGCACAATCAGGCAATACCAAGCCTATCTTTTACAGCATGTCGTTCCCCAATGCCATCCACCACGAGGCAGAAGTTACCATGACCATTCCTGATGCACCTGCTGGCAAGCTCAAAGTAAGAATGAGCCGCTCATCACCGGGCCGTTACGCAACGCATGAATTTGGTAAGAATATCTATAACGTTAAAGCTACTGATGTTAGCGGCAAGCCGTTAATCATTACACAGATAGAGGGTGATGTTTATGAGATTGCAGAACACCCAGATGCAGTGAAGGTAAGCTATACCTTATTTGGTAACCACGCTGATGGAACGTATGTGGGTATTGATGCCAGTCATGCTCACCTTAATATGCCTGCCGCATTTATGTGGGTATTGGGGATGGACAAGCGCCCTGTTAAATTTGAATTTAACGACCTGGATAAATATGGCTGGAAGGTTGCTACGCAGTTAAAACACGAAGGTGACAATGTATATAGCGCCCCTGATCTGCAATACATGATGGATAGCCCTACAGAACTGGCCAACGTAAAAGTGAGTACATGGGACGTGGTTAACACCAACGGCAAAAAGCAGAAAATGGCTGTTGCGGTTCACTCTGATGATGACCAGGCAACCGTTGATAATTTTACCAAGATGGTACAAAAGGTGGTACTCGAAGAAAAGGCCGTTTTTGGCGAGCAGCCCGATTATGATTACGGCAGCTATACCTTTTTGGATGATGTGCATCCAAATAACTTTGGCGATGGTATGGAGCACCGTAACTCAACATGCATTGTTGACAGGGCTCCAAAAATTGCCGGTAACGAAGGTGATCTGTTAGGCACTTTCTCACACGAGTTTTTCCATAGCTGGAATGTTGAGCGTATTCGCCCAAAATCATTAGAGCCATTTAATTTTGAGCATGCCAACATGAGCAGCGAGCTTTGGTTTGCCGAAGGCTTTACGCAATACTACGGCGAAATGTTATTGGTAAGGGCGGGTTTCAACTCTGTAGACGACTATACTTTTACCATGGCTGGGCTCATCAATTCAGTATTGGCTAATCCGGCTCCTGCTAAATATCCGCCAACGCAAATGAGCCGCGATGCGGTGTTTGTTGATGCGGGCGTGGCTGTTGATGCTACCAATTACACTAATATGTTCACCAGCTATTACGTGTATGGCGGTGCAACTGCCCTTGCACTCGATCTGCGTTTGCGCAGCGAGTTTAAGCTCACACTTGATGATTACATGCGCCAGGTTTGGTTAGCTTACGGCAAAACCGGCAAGCCGTACACTATTCCTGATCTGCAGAATACCTTAGCCAAACTAACTAATGCCAAGTTTGCCAAATCATTTTTTGACGATTACATATACGGCGTTAAAAAGAATGATTACACAGAACTGTTAGCTAAAGCGGGCTTTATAATGCAAAAGGCTATGCCGGGCAAAGGCTGGATGGGCCGCGTATCTGCAAGGCCGGCAAATGGTGGTTTGTTAATTATTGGCTCAACGGCATCTAACTCTCCGTTATACAAAGCCGGGTTAGATGGCGACGATGTTATCATGAAGATAGATGGCAAAGAGGCTAAAGAAACATCGGCACTGGCAGAGGCGGTTAAGGATAAAAAGCCGGGAGATAAAGTAGTGATCAATTACCATAACCGCCTTGGCGACCATGAAGCTAACGTTGTTTTAGAAGAAAGCCCTGCCTACCAGGTAATAACATTTGAAAAAGCAGGTAAAGAACTTAGCCAGCAGCAGAAAGATTTTCGTGCGGCATGGTTATCATCAAAAGTGAAATAAATGAAGAGTAAACTATTTATAGCTGCGGCAGCTTTGCTTGTAGCCCCCGTTGCCGGCTTTTGCCAGGACGTTAATAAGATGATCGTACAAACCGATGTTGAGCGTGTTATAAAAACGCTTAGCGCCGATGACATGCAGGGCCGCGGTACATTTACGCCGGGTATTGAAAAGGCTGCCAATTTTATTGAGGGTGAATTTAAAGCTGCAGGTTTAAAGCCTATGGAAGGTAACCAGGGCTATAGGCAAACTTTTTATCAAACACGCATTAAGCCGGTAAATCCAAAAGTGATATTTGATGGTGTAGCTATCCCTGATGAAAAGGTAGCGGTGAACACCAACATGGCATTTAACTGGAAAAGTGATACCACTGTAAAGGTTACTAAACTTACTGATGAAGCTAACTTTAGGAAGCAGCTGGGTACTGCAATGCGTAGCGGCAAAAAGCTTTTGATCATATTTGACGCATCGCTGGCAGATGTTTTTAAAAGGGTGCGAGACAGGGCTGTTAAAGGCATGATAAGTGATGGTACGTCATCACAGCAGATAGTTTACGTTTTAGGCGCGAGCGAGCCCAAATCTTTTGACGCAAGCTGTGAGGTAAGTGAAGAAAAATTATCTCTGAGCAATATCGTGGGTGTAATACCGGGCAAAACCAAACCTAACGAATATGTGGTTTTTGGCGGCCATTATGATCACCTGGGTATAATCAAACCTATGCAAGGGGATAGCATTGCCAATGGCGCTGATGATGATGCATCTGGCACAACAGCCGTAATTGAACTGGCCAAATACTACAAAAAGCTTAATAACAATCAGCGTACGCTCATCTTTGTAGCTTTTACCGCAGAGGAGATCGGTGGTTTCGGATCAAGATATTTTGCCACCAAGGTTAATCCGGATCAGGTGATTGCTTTGTTCAATATCGAAATGATAGGCAAAGCATCTAAATTTGGTGAGAATTCTGCTTTCATTACCGGTTTTGAGAGGTCTGATTTTGGCCCTATCCTGCAGCGTAACCTTGAGGGTACGGCATTTAAGTTCTATCCCGATCCATATCCTGAGCAGAACCTGTTCTACCGTAGCGACAATGCTTCACTTGCAGCAGTAGGTGTGCCTGCGCATACCATCTCAACAGATCAGATCCCAACGGATAAATTGTATCATACTGTAAAAGATGAATTTAGTTCACTTGATGCGGCTAACATCACGGCAACCATACGTGCAATTGCGTTAAGCTCGCGCAGTATCGTATCGGGTAAAGATACGCCAACGCGTATCCCTAAGCTCGAAAACTAAGCAGCGATAACATACTGTCACCGAAGCCCAAACAAACGTTTGGGCTTCGGCGTTTATCAGCAAACAAAAAAGATAAACTATGCAATGGTTTGGCAGGCGCGAAAGCAGTAACACCGAAGATGGCAGTGCAAGCGGCGGCAGGGGCTTTGCCCTTGGCGGTGGTGTAATAGGCATTATTGCCGCAGCAATATATTACTTTACAGGTATCGATCCATCTGCTGTGCTTAACGGCGTAAATCAGCAAAGCGGCCAGCAGGGTAACAACAAAGAAGTTGTTGCCGACACCAAAGAGAAAAAATTTGCCAAGGTGGTATTTGCAGATACAGAAGATGTTTGGAACAAGCTTTTTCAGCAGAATGGTCGTACCTACCAGGAACCCGTATTGCATTTTTACCAGGAAGCCGTGAGCACCGCATGTGGTACTGCAGGTGCCGAGGTCGGGCCGTTCTATTGCCCGGGCGACCAGAAGGTTTACCTTGATCTTTCTTTTTTCAAAGAATTGTCAGATAAGTTTGGTGCTGCCGGTGATTTTGCCCAGGCTTACGTAATAGCGCATGAGGTTGGTCATCATGTGCAGTACCTGTTAGGTGTATCGCAAAAAATGGATGAAGCAAGGCAGCGCTTAAGCAAAGAAGAATACAACAAACTTTCTGTAAAGCTTGAGCTACAGGCCGATTTTTACGCAGGTGTATGGGCATATTATGAAAAGAACGTAAAGAACGTGCTTGACCCAGGCGACATAGAAGAGGCTCTTAATGCCGCACACCAGATCGGCGACGACCGTTTACAAAAGGAATTTCAGGGTGAGGTACATCCGGATAGCTTTACCCATGGTACCAGTGCCCAGCGGATGTATTGGTTTAAGAAAGGCTTCGAGACCGGCGACCCTAAACAAGGCAATACCTTTGCTGCTGCCGATTTGCAATAACGTTTAAAGGTTTGAAATTAAGCGCAAGGTTTTACCTTTGCTTACATGGACATAATCAACTGGAACGATTTTGAGAAAGTAGAACTGCGCGTTGGTACGATACTGGAAGTTGCAGACTTCCCCGAAGCACGCAAGCCCGCTTACAAAGTAAAAGTTGATTTCGGCGAGTTGGGCATTAAGCAAAGCAGTGCGCAGATAACCAAACATTATACTAAGGACGAGTTGATTGGTAGGCAGATACTCGGCGTGGTCAACTTTCCTAAAAAACAGATCGCTAACTTTATGTCGGAGTTTTTGGCGACCGGCCTTGCTGATGAAAATGGCGATATTGTGCTGGCTGCGGTAGATAAACCTGTACCCAATGGCAGCAGACTTATCTGATACAGCATTAGTCAACTGGTTGATAGGTCCGCAATTGGTAGGCGCTATTTTTATTTTAGCGGCTTTAATTCAAAAGCAATTTCCTCCTAAAAAAATCAATAGCTTGTATGGCTACCGCACACCGCTATCCATGAAGAACCAGCAGAACTGGGACGAAGGTAACAGGTACTCAACCAAGCTAATGTTAAAGTTGGGATTTTTCCTGCTCGTTGTGGGATTGATATTAACGCCACTGATTTCATTAATTCCGATGGGTTTAGATGCGCAGATGCTCATCAAAACAGGTTTAATAGTAGCCGGTGCCATGGGCTCGGTTGTGATATTATTAACTTCTACCGAACGACATTTAGAAAAAACAACAGATACAAAAGCGTAATGCGATACTTCAATTTTGGCGACGACGAACAGCCTGCCATATCTCCCGATGAGTTTTTTATGAACGAGGCCCTTAAAGAAGCCCGCCAGGCATTGGCCGAGGATGAGATACCTATCGGCGCAGTTGTGGTATGCAAAGGCAAGATCATCGGGCGTGGCCATAATCTCACCGAGCGCCTTAATGATGTATCTGCCCATGCTGAAATGCAGGCCCTAACCGCTGCCGCCAACTATATGGGCGGCAAATACCTGCCCGAATGTACACTTTATGTAACACTTGAGCCTTGCGTAATGTGCGCCGGAGCCAGTTATTGGTTCCAGATCGGGCGCATTGTATTTGGCGCCTACGACACCCGCATGGGCTTCGGCCGACTTAATCAAAGCATTACCCACCCCAAAACCCTTATCACCTCCGGCATTCACGAAAACGAATGCTCCCAGTTGATCAAAGACTTTTTTAAGGGGAAGAGGGGGAAGTAAGGAGGATGTTTTCTTTAAATAAGCTAACTTAACGGCATGAAAGCCGGTCAATCTCTTTGGACTCGTGAGCAATTAATTCTTGCTATAAATCTGTACAGCAAAATACGGTTTGGGCAAATGCACGCCAGCAATAAAGACGTTCAAGAATTAGCCGCAATTATGGGTCGAACGCCAAGTGCAGTTGCCCGCAAACTTGGTAACTTCGCCAGTTTCGATCCGACCTTACAGGCTCGTGGTATAAAGGGATTAGAGAATACAAGCAAGTTGGATAAGCAAATTTGGCGGGAGTATATGGATAATTGGGATGAGCAATTCATAGAAAGCGAAAAACTGCTTGCTCAAAAAAAGCATACATCGCTTGAAAGCTTAAACCCTTTAGATCTTGATGAACCTAAAGATATGTTTGGACGTGAAGCAACAAGGAAAGTGTTAATGCGCTTAGATCAAACAGCCTTTAGAAGAATGGTTTTAAGTAATTTCGATGATTGTTGTTGTATAACTGGTATTAATCAACCCGAGCTACTGATAGCCAGCCATATCTTGCCATGGAGCAAAGATGCTGGTAATCGCCTTAACCCAAGGAACGGCTTAGCATTAAATGCGCTTCACGATAAAGCTTTCGAACGAGGATTAGTTACTATAACAACAGATTTAAAAATCAAGATATCTCCTTTATTACTTAAAGATAAAAGCATTCCGGGTATTCAATCTAATTTCGAAGCTTATGATGGTAGAGACCTCATCGAACCAAAGAAATTTTTTCCTGATGTTGAATTCTTGAAAGTCCATAACGAGCGCTTTCGTTCGTAATTCACTTATATCCGATTGACATGATATTGGACAAAGCTTATTTTGGCTAAGTGCAAAACGTCAGATTCAATTATCTTTATCGAGATAGTGGAAACTATAAAATCTTTGGATATGTAATTTTCAGCAATACGCTATCCTTAAGCTTATCATACATTGATAAAGAAATAAGAACGAAGCTAATCGACGATACTTGGTTCTACGCTGAGCAATGGGGCTTACCTACTTTGTTAGACCAACAAATATCCATACAAGACCCATCATGGCATGAGTTTGAATCGGTAGCTATCACGACGGAAATCGGCGAAAATGATATTTCTTCATTTCTCAATAAGTTATGAGTATTGTCAGTTTTGCAACTTCTTGCTATCTTCAACCATTTAATCACCCCGCATGAAAAAACTATCCACCCTTATCCTTTTAGCTTTAGCCGCTGCAACCTTAAACGCATCTACTATTAAACCCGCTCCAGCTTCGTTCATCCAGAAAACAAAACATCCTGAAAAAGCCATGGAGGCATCAGAAGCTAAGGCTATTCTACGCGAGATGCAGCAGCAAAGTACAGATGCGGATAAAGTGAATGTACTTAAGGCCGGTGTTAAAGATAAAGGTATCACCATCGATCAACTGCTTACGCTGCTTAACCAGTTCAATACGGACGATTCAAAGATTGAGGCTGCAAAGTTTGCCTTTCCCTATACTACCAACTACAAATCATTCCTGCGTATCTGCGATATTTTTTCGCGTGAGGAGTACAAGGATGCTTTGGAGGATTTCTACAAGAAGAATAAATAGTAAAGAGTGTCTTTTTTCTTTAATCCTTACTCCGGTTTCTGGGAGAAAATCCTTATCTCCTTCGGATAATAATTATTTACACGATTAGGTAGTAATTTGGCCCATCCCAGCGCGAGACCTTCATAACTCATCAGGCTCCAGCCTTTGCCTGTCGGGTTAATATCAATGTTGTCGCGGCGCAGATATTGTATCGCCTGGTCTTTGGTTAGGTCGGTAACTAATACCGCATCTTTATTAATAATATTGCTCAGGGCCAGTTCATGGTCGGGTATCAGATCATTGCCGGCAAGTTTGCCAATACGCACGCCCGATTTTTTAATGTACAGGTGCCTGTGCAATGCGTTCAGGCTTTCCTTATGCTCGCGGTTTATGGCCAGCCAGTCATCATTTACCTTAAAAAAGTAAAAATCGTCGGCGTTATGAACATACGTTTTCACAATATCCAGCTCTTTAGCAGACAGTTTTTGTTGCGCGTTGCTTTTATAATTGCTTTGTCCGCTGTTCTTGCGCTTGCGCAGGCAAGCCGCAAACAAACCTTCGCCTTTTACTTTTCCTGGGTAAAAACGGTAACCCCAGGCCTTAGCCCCGGCCGACTGACTTTCAACCACACCCCAATCATCTTGTAAAGGTATCCTTATGCTTTCCATATCAAAAGTACTGCACAGCCAATCCAAAATATCCTCGTTTTCCTGGTGCGAGTAAGAGCAGGTACTATATATAAGGTAACCATCTTCAGCAAGTGCCGGGTAAATATCAGCCAATATCCGCTCCTGGCGCTGATGGCAAAGTTTAACGTTGGCTTCGCTCCACTCGTTCATAGCATCAGGGTCTTTACGAAACATGCCCGATCCCGAACATGGCGCATCAACCAGCACAACATCAAAAAAATCCTTCAGTGCGGCAAAGTCGCGTGGATCGTTGTTGGTGACAATGGTATTTGATGTTCCCCAGCGGTTAAGGTTATCCATTAATATGGGGACACGCGTTTTGATGATCTCGTTCGCAACCAATAGATCGGTATTTTGCAGGGCCGAATTAAGTAAGGTGCTTTTGCCACCCGGCGCTGCGCAAAGGTCTAAAACACGCAGCGGGTCGGTATCGCTATTCCTTATACTATATAATATATGGCTGATGAACATTGACGATGCTTCCTGAACATAGTATACACCTGCATGAAACAATGGGTCGAACGTGAAAGAAGGTCGCTCATTCAGATAAAAACCCTCAGCACACCATGGCACTCGTGTATCTGTTTTTATGTTTGATGCTTTGAAAGGATTAAGCCGGATGGATGTTGGTGAGCTTTCTGATGCGTGTGCATTGATGAAATTCTCTTTATCGAAGCCCGGTTCTGATGTCAGATTATCTAAAAACCCATCCGGGAAAGTGTGATTTGCCATATATATGATCAAAAGTACAGAAAATTTGAAGGGCTTTATGGTCTGTTTATTTCATGCCGAACAATAAAAAAGTCGCTTTCACGCATTTTTGAGACGATTTTTGATCAACCGTGAATGTGCTTTTACGGTAAATATGGTATAAATAAACCGTTAAGCAGGCTTGTTACTTATTGTATTTTAAATAGTTATGCCACGATTGAAATTATTTGAAATTTTCTTTGGAGGCAAGAACTATTTCGGCGTACATTTGTATCCCGTCCAAAACGAAGGACGGTTGTTTTTTGAAGACTAAGGCAAATAAAAAGATTTTAAATAAAGTGATTATTTCACTTGACAGATAAACTTAATTTGCTACCTTTGCAGCCCGCAAGAACGAGAGTGATGGCGGTTGTTTTTTGAGGGTAATGGATGTAAAGAGGGGGTATAAGATAAGCTTTAAAAAAAGTTGAAAATAGTACTTGACGCGAATGGTAAAAAGTTCGCATCTTTGCAGCCCGCGAAAGAGGGAAAAGACCTCGAGTAGGATTGAAAAAGGAGCAAAAATTATTTTAAAATAATATTTGCGAAAGAGAAAAAAGGTTGTACCTTTGCAGCCGCTTCGGAAACGAAGAAAAACAAAGAAAGGAGAAAGCCACAAGGGTTTTCTAAGAATAAAAGATTGAAATGTTGAGGCCGCAACGGCTGAAAATATAGAAAGCGGATCCGTGAGGTGAAGCGATAAGTTCTTAAAGGTAATAGAAAAGATAAAGAATGCAGCGTAACAGCGGAAGAACGAACCCAAGGTTTCGGAAGCTGAGATGAAAGTAGATAGGGATAATGTAAGAGAATAATATTTTTACAGATTTCTATTGATTGAGTTAATAGGGTCTGGATACAAACAACACATTTTACAATGGAGAGTTTGATCCTGGCTCAGGATGAACGCTAGCGGCAGGCCTAATACATGCAAGTCGGACGGGATTGAGAAGCTTGCTTTTCATGAGAGTGGCGCACGGGTGCGTAACACGTATGTAACCTACCTTAATCAGGGGGATAGCCTCTCGAAAGAGAGATTAACACCGCATAAAATCAATTTATGGCATCATAGAATGATCAAATATTTATAGGATTAAGATGGGCATGCGGAACATTAGCTAGTTGGTAAGGTAACGGCTTACCAAGGCTACGATGTTTAGGGGATCTGAGAGGATGACCCCCCACACTGGTACTGAGACACGGACCAGACTCCTACGGGAGGCAGCAGTAAGGAATATTGGTCAATGGGCGCAAGCCTGAACCAGCCATGCCGCGTGCAGGAAGACGGCCCTACGGGTTGTAAACTGCTTTTGTACCGGAATAAACCTTTGTATGTATACGAAGCTGAATGTACGGTAAGAATAAGGATCGGCTAACTCCGTGCCAGCAGCCGCGGTAATACGGAGGATCCAAGCGTTATCCGGATTTATTGGGTTTAAAGGGTGCGTAGGTGGCCTATTAAGTCAGGGGTGAAAGACGGTAGCTCAACTATCGCAGTGCCTTTGATACTGATGGGCTTGAATACACTAGAGGTAGGCGGAATGTGACAAGTAGCGGTGAAATGCATAGATATGTCACAGAACACCAATTGCGAAGGCAGCTTACTATGGTGTCATTGACACTGAGGCACGAAAGCGTGGGGATCAAACAGGATTAGATACCCTGGTAGTCCACGCCCTAAACGATGAACACTCGATGTTGGCGATATACGGTCAGCGTCTAAGCGAAAGCGTTAAGTGTTCCACCTGGGGAGTACGCCCGCAAGGGTGAAACTCAAAGGAATTGACGGGGGCCCGCACAAGCGGAGGAGCATGTGGTTTAATTCGATGATACGCGAGGAACCTTACCCGGGCTTGAAAGTTAGTGAATGAGACAGAGACGTCTCAGTCCTTCGGGACACGAAACTAGGTGCTGCATGGCTGTCGTCAGCTCGTGCCGTGAGGTGTTGGGTTAAGTCCCGCAACGAGCGCAACCCCTATGTTTAGTTGCCAGCATGTAATGATGGGGACTCTAAACAGACTGCCTATGCAAATAGAGAGGAAGGAGGGGACGACGTCAAGTCATCATGGCCCTTACGTCCGGGGCTACACACGTGCTACAATGGATGGTACAGAGGGCTGCTACCTGGCAACAGGATGCCAATCTCTTAAAGCCATTCACAGTTCGGATCGGGGTCTGCAACTCGACCCCGTGAAGTTGGATTCGCTAGTAATCGCGTATCAGCAATGACGCGGTGAATACGTTCCCGGGCCTTGTACACACCGCCCGTCAAGCCATGGAAGCTGGAAGTACCTGAAGTCGGTAACCGCAAGGAGCCGCCTAGGGTAAAGTCGGTAACTGGGGCTAAGTCGTAACAAGGTAGCCGTACCGGAAGGTGTGGCTGGAATACCTCCTTTCTGGAGCATTATCCCGCTAACTACTTTGTTAAACATAACAGCACTGCTGTTACCTGCATTATCTTTTCTTATTATAATGAAACACAAACCCGGAAGATGAAGCCATCAGTGGTGGTAAAACCATTAAAAGTGGCAAGATTGTACACAACACACAGTCCTGTAGCTCAGCTTGGTTAGAGCACTACACTGATAATGTAGGGGTCAGCAGTTCAAATCTGCTCGGGACTACGAGGTGAAGGTAGCAAGTAGCAGGTATAAAGTAGCAAGAAAACGTCTTGATACTAAATACTAACGACTTGATACTAAAAACATCTGAAAGGGGGATTAGCTCAGCTGGCTAGAGCACCTGCCTTGCACGCAGGGGGTCAACGGTTCGAATCCGTTATTCTCCACCATGCTAAGTGTAACAAGTAGCAAGTATATAGTAGCAAGATTAGTCTTGATACCTGATACTAGCGGCTTGATACTAAAGCAAAACGTTCTTTGACATATTGGAAGAAGTAAATTGAAGAGAAGACAACAGTAGGGACGTCTTTTCAGAGATGAAAGAAAAAAAGATAAAAGATAAAAGACTTTGGTCCTTTGTCCTTAATCAAAAGATCTTTACTCAAGAAAAGCGACTCGAAATAATAAAATCGTATCGTGCTGAGCAAAAGCAGCAATGATATTAGAAGAAAGTAAGAAAGGGTACACGGGGGATGCCTTGGCTCTCAGAGGCGATGAAGGACGTGATAAGCTGCGATAAGCACCGGGGATCAGCAAATATGAATTGATCCGGTGATTTCCGAATGGGGAAACCTAACTATTTGAAGAATAGTTGCATAAATGCGCAAACCTGCTGAACTGAAACATCTAAGTAAGCAGAGGAAGAGAAAACAACAGTGATTTCCAGAGTAGTGGCGAGCGAAATGGAAGAAGCCCAAACCGGCTATGTTACGGCATAGCCGGGGTTATAGGACCACAATATGACTACTAAAATGAACCGGAAAGGGGTGGGAAACCCTGCCATAGAGCATGATAGCTGCGTACGGGTAAGTAATAGTAAGATAGTGGTATCCTGAGTACCGCGAGGTTGGAGACGCCTTGTGGGAATTTGCCGGCACCATCCGGTAAGGCTAAATACTCCTGAGAGACCGATAGTGAACCAGTACCGTGAGGGAAAGGTGAAAAGAACCCCGAACAGGGGAGTGAAATAGAACCTGAAACCGTGTACTTACAAGCGGTCGGAGCGGACTTGTTCCGTGACGGCGTGCCTTTTGCATAATGAGCCTACGAGTTACTCCTCTCTGGCAAGGTTAAGTGGTTAAGCCACGCAGCCGAAGCGAAAGCGAGTCTGAATAGGGCGTATAGTCAGAGGGGGTAGACGCGAAACCTTGTGATCTACCCATGGACAGGTTGAAGGTGCCGTAACAGGTACTGGAGGACCGAACCGATAAACGTTGAAAAGTTTCCGGATGATCTGTGGGTAGGGGTGAAAGGCTAATCAAACTGGGAAATAGCTCGTACTCCCCGAAATGTTTTTAGGAACAGCGTGGTGGTAAAGTTAGATAGAGGTAGAGCTACTGATTGGGTGCGGGGGAGTCAAATCCTACCAAATCCAGACAAACTCCGAATGCTATTTAATATACACTGCAGTGAGGCTATGGGTGCTAAGGTCCATGGCCGAGAGGGAAAGAACCCAGACCATCAGCTAAGGTCCCCAAATTAACGCTAAGTTGAACTAACGAGGTCCGATTGCACAGACAGCTAGGATGTTGGCTTGGAAGCAGCCATTCATTTAAAGAGTGCGTAACAGCTCACTAGTCGAGCGATCGGGCATGGATAATAAACGGGCATTAAGCGTTATACCGAAGCTATGGATTTACAGTAATGTATCTGGTAGGGGAGCATTCTATATGCCGGTGAAGCAGGAAGGACAACTGACTGTGGAGGTTATAGAAAAGCAAATGTAGGCATAAGTAACGATAAGGCGGGAGAGAAACCCGCCCACCGAAAGACTAAGGTTTCCTGATCAACGCTAATCGGATCAGGGTTAGTCGGGGCCTAAGGTGAAGCCGAAGGGCGTAGCCGATGGACAACTGGTTAATATTCCAGTACTTTTTATAACTGCGATGCGGTGACGGAGTAGTGAAACTGACGCGAACTGACGGAATAGTTCGTTAAAGGCCGTAGGTATAGGGTTTGTAGTTAAGTACGCAGACCTTGCTGAAAGCTGATAGTACTCAGAACCTTCGGGGGACGGGATAGTTCAGGTAATCAGACTTCCAAGAAAACCCGCTAAGCTTCAGGTTATAAAAACCCGTACCGTAAACCGACACAGGTAGTCGAGGAGAGAATCCTAAGGTGCTCGAGTGAATCATGGCTAAGGAACTCGGCAAAATGGCCCTGTAACTTCGGGAGAAGGGGCGCTGGCAGCAATGTCAGCCGCAGTGAAAAGGCCCAGGCGACTGTTTAACAAAAACACATGGCTTTGCAAAATCGAAAGATGACGTATAAGGCCTGACACCTGCCCGGTGCTGGAAGGTTAAGAGGGGATGTTAGTCGCAAGGCGAAGCATTGAATCGAAGCCCCAGTAAACGGCGGCCGTAACTATAACGGTCCTAAGGTAGCGAAATTCCTTGTCGGGTAAGTTCCGACCTGCACGAATGGTGTAACGATCTGGGCGCTGTCTCAGCCATGAGCTCGGTGAAATTGTGGTATCGGTGAAGACGCCGGTTACCCGCAACGGGACGGAAAGACCCCATGCACCTTCACTACAACTTAACATTGATATCGGATACAGGATGTGTAGGATAGGTGGGAGGCTGTGATCCTGCTTCGCTAGGAGTAGGTTAGCCAACGTTGAAATACCACCCTTTCTGTATTTGGTGTCTAACCCGATCATGTCGGGGACATTGTTTGGCGGGTAGTTTGACTGGGGTGGTCGCCTCCAAAAAGGTAACGGAGGCTTTCAAAGGTAAGCTCAGTACGCTTGGTAACCGTACGCGGAGTGCAATAGCATAAGCTTGCTTGACAGTGAGACAGACAAGTCGAGCTGGGTCGAAAGACGGATATAGTGATCCGGTGGTTCTGCATGGAAGGGCCATCGCTCAAAGGATAAAAGGTACGCTGGGGATAACAGGCTGATCTCCCCCAAGAGCTCATATCGACGGGGAGGTTTGGCACCTCGATGTCGGCTCGTCACATCCTGGGGCTGGAGAAGGTCCCAAGGGTTGAGCTGTTCGCTCATTAAAGTGGCACGCGAGCTGGGTTCAGAACGTCGCGAGACAGTTCGGTCCCTATCTGTTGTGGGCGTTGGAAGTTTGAGTGGGGCTGACCTTAGTACGAGAGGACCGGGTTGGACTAACCTCTGGTGAATCTGTTATGCCGCCAGGTGTACTGCAGAGTAGCTACGTTGGGAATAGATAAGCGCTGAAAGCATCTAAGTGCGAAACTAGCCACGAGATGAGACTTCCTTATAGGATCGTAGCAGACTACTACGTTGATAGGTTACAGATATAAAGGTGGTGACATCAAAGTCGAGTAATACTAATTATCCGAAGCTTTCTCTAACAGAAGAAATTGCTGTTGTTTTCTCTAAAAATTACTTCTTTCAATAATATGTCATTGTTTGATGATAGTAGCGAGTATATAGTATCAAGTATATAGATACAAAGCATGCGAAAATCATAAACATATAAAATCTTGTTAGCAGTGTTGGTAAAGGTCTTGATACCTGATACTAACTACTAAATACTAACAAAGGATCTTCAGGTGCCTATATCGGCGGTGTCCACCTCTTCCCATTCCGAACAGAGAAGTTAAGCCCGCCAGAGCCGATGGTACTGCAGTAAAATGTGGGAGAGTAGGTCGGTGCCAACCTTTATTAGAAGCCTTCACTGGAAACAGGAGAAGGCTTTTTTGCGTTTAGGCAATTTTTGCTTGTTGGAGCGAAGATTACAGAGCTGGAGTCGGGATATTGTAATTTGATTAAATTGCAGCCATTAGCTTCAAAAAATGATCCGATTCATCTTTAGCTTCCTCCTTCTTTTAACAGCCTTGCTCATTCTGTTTCCTGCACCCGAATATCATCTTTGGCTGCTTGCAGTTATTTCCGGCGAGTACTGCTGGGTGCTTGCACTGATGGCGTTGGTCGTGTTGGGTGCGGGGCAACGGGGCGGCAAAAGCTTTATCATCGTTAGTATTATTAGTGCCATAGCTTTCCTGATATTTATTCTTCCGCTTTTTCAGGCAAGCCAGATTTCCGACAAATTGGGAAAGGATCTTGATAAAGCATTTCCTGCTAAAAATAGCTCCGAGGCAGCAAAGCCATTTTCGTTGTTAAAGCTTTTTTCTAAAACACCACCTATAGGCCACTCCACACGCACATACATCAACTACGCAGACACAGCACTAACCCTGGATTTCTACCCAAGTAAGATCAAAGCACCACGACCTTGCGTTATCGTTATCCACGGCGGATCATGGAGCAGTGGCGACTCGCAGCAGTTGCCTGAGCTTAATAATATCCTGGCTGCCAATGGTTACAACGTGGCGTCCATCAATTATCGGATGGCGCCGAGGTGGAAAAGCCCGGCACCTGTTGAAGACGTAGAGAATGTCCTTAAATACCTGCGTGCCCATGCTGCCGACCTTTCCATCGATACCAACCGGTTTGTTTTGCTTGGCCGTTCGGCGGGGGGGCAGATAGCGTTGGTGGCAGGGTATACGCTGAAGAACCAACACATTGCAGGGGTAATAGACTTTTACGGCCCTGCCGATATGGTGTGGGGTTATTCGGTACCGTCCAGTAAGTTGATAATGGACTCGCGGAAGGTGATGGAGCGGTACCTTGGTGGTACGTATGCCAAAGTGCCTCAACAATATGTGAACAGCTCGCCGTTGACATTTGTGGATGGCTCGGTGCCGCCTACGCTTATCATCCATGGGGCTAATGATGCCCTGGTGGCTTACGAGCACAGTCGCCGCCTTAACGAGAAATTACAGCGGGCAGGGGTGCCGCATTACTGGCTTAAACTACCCTGGGCTACTCATGGCTTCGATTATAACATTGATGGGCCGGGTGGCCAGCTGTCTACCTACGCGGTGCTGCGCTTTATGGCTGCCTTGGGCCCAAAGTAGCTTAGTATGGCCTTACTTTGACTTACTTTTTCCACTCACTTGTAACCAAACAACCCTAAAAGTGGGTGTTCACGTTCACGGCATGAACGCTGGTGAACATCGTGAACGCCCGTGAACGCTGACAGCATTGTGTCACCATTTGCTGTGGCTTTGTTGGGTATATTTGTCATGGCTGCGTTCTGCGGCTTTGGTTTGCACGGTGTTTCTGCCGTGCCATGTTGTATTAGAAAATTAATTTGATGGAATATTACTATCCTACCGGCCGGCCGGAGAAGATCGACCGGATACGGGCCGAATCACGCGGCATGATCTACTGCCCTACGCCTCCGCCCGATCCTGAACCTGCTAAAGAAGACCCCATTTACCGTTACCTGTTTCACCCGGCAACCGGCAAACGCTGGATGGACCTGGGCGAACAGGAACCGGTACTCAAAATGCTTTTCGGGGAGTTTTGGCACGAGGGCGAAATAGCTATCCTGTTTGCTGATACCAACGTTGGCAAATCGGTACTGGCCGTGCAAATTGCCAACAGCATAGCCGAGGGGCGGCCCATTGCGCCATTTAGCATGGATGCCGACCCCGCTAAAGTGCTTTACGTGGATTTTGAATTGGGAACCCGGCAGTTTTACAAGCGTTACACTCAAGCCGGTGCCGACTATAATTTTAACAACAACTTTTTAAGGGCGCAGTTTACGCCCGAGCGCCTGTTAGCTAACGGAATAGATTACCGGGAAGAGCAGATCATTGATGCCATAGAATTTTGGGTGATGGAATTAAAGACCACCGTACTCATTATTGACAATATTACCTGCCTGCGTGCCGGCATGGAGAATGCCACCGCTGCGCTTAATTTAATGAAGAAACTGAAAACGCTGCAGGCCGACTATAACCTCTCTATCCTGGTGCTGGCCCATACGCCTAAGCGCCGCAACCCTTGTGCGCCCATCTCGGCCGATGATATGCTGGGCAGCAAGCTGATGATAAACCTGGCCGATAGTGCCTTTGCCATTGGTACAAGCGCTACTCAACCCGGCCTGCGCTACCTTAAGCAGATAAAGCAACGCAGCAGCGCGCAGCTATACGGCGGAGATAACGTATGCCTCTGCCGCATTACAAAGCCCCACAACTTTCTGCAGATGGACTTTGAAGGCCACAGCCCCGAGCGCCCGCACCTTTCCTCCCGCACTTATAACCAGAAAGCATTGGCAACCCAGGTGCCCGAGTTAGCCGCCCGGGGTTACAGCCAGCGGCAGATCAGTAAGGAGCTGGGTATTTCTTTGGGGATGGTGAATAAGTTGATGAAGATGTAACTGATTGCGGATTTACGATCCAAAGGAAAAAGGTATCATATTGTAATCCGAAATATCAAGTCACAGACGTGTTTTGACTAAACTAAACGGCAGCTTTCAAATACAAGAAAGATTGAGGCGGAAAGGCATTGAAATCATCACGAATAGAAAGTGGCTTAGGATAAATAGTCGTACTTTTTATTTTTATTGCGTGAGCGATCTCGCGATCTGCAAAATATTTATAAAAGAAATCTTCGGATATACCAGAATATTTTTTTGTTAAGTTCCAAATGCTCTTCGGATCAAAGCTTAAGATGTCGTCAATTTCGAATTCTCCGATGACCTGTTGCACTGGTGATGATGCATAAACTACAACAGTTTTAACATTTGGATTTTTAAACCTGATTTTTCTGAATTCAAATCTTTTTGTTCCGTCAAATATTTTAAATGCGTATTCTGGTTTAATCGATAATAATACTTTCATCACTGTTTGTGTCTTTTATTATTTTGATAAGCATTTCTTTTGATATTCTCTGAAATCCTCGCGGCACATTTTCCAGATCTTTAATGACTTCTAATTCAATTAGTCTTTTTAAATTTATACGATTAGGGAATGAATAAACGTATAAAAAATTTACTAAAAATGGTCGATTCTTACTATTGAAATTCCAGTATTCCTTTAGTTTTTCATCTGTAAAAACACTTCTTTTTCTACATTTGTTAACAAAGTCTGCTTCATTTTCAAAGTTAAAATAAACTTTGTCTATTATTCCAATAGTAGTTACAACACTTTTATAATACCCACCAGTTCGATAAAACACAATAATATCTCCAGCGTTAATATCTTTTTCCCAGGATCTTGATATATATACTTTACCTATCGAATTTCTGTGAGGTTCATGGTCGATGAAATTCGCTTTTGATTCCGTATGCAATATAGAATCCGGCATCAACTCCGTGTGGTATTCAGGATAAATTGGCACCAGAAAAATATTCTTTCCTAATCCAATGTACGGGTAAGTAGATTTTAAATTTTTTAAATTGAAATGCGGTTTGAAGTCTCTGACATATACCAGTTCGCCACTTGGACTTTTATAACCAAAATGTTGAAATCCCCACTCTTCTAATAGTGTAATTAATCGTCGTTGCTCATCTCTTGTCTCAAATATAGTTACGTAAATTTCCTCCACTTTTTGCGCAAGAGCATTATCAAATATGATTTTCAAAAACCTCTCGCCAAGTCTAACTCCGTTACTTACGACTTTAAATGTGCCAACTTTTAATCTTTTTTTTTTTGGTTTGAATATTGGAGTTATATCTGAATACAATTCTCTCTCGTCTTCTTTTTTTTATATAAAGAAAAGATAAAAGTTTATTGTTCTCCTTGTTGAACGTTACGTAGGCTCTTTCGTCAGCTTTTCTATTGAACCATCTATTGAAGCCATGATAATCTTCCCTAAGTGTATCAAAAAAGGGTCTGTTAAATCTAATTCGCCGAAATATTTTTGCTCAACGCTTAATATTTTATATTCAACTAATTCGGGATTTTCAGCATAGATCTTTTCTAAAAATGAATTAATTGTATAAACTTTATCGGCGATAGATAATTCAAATGCTTTCCTATGGATTTTTTATCTTCTGATATTAACAAATCTACACGGTCATTATAAACTTCATTTAATAAAATTGAATCAATTACATCATTTTCATTCGAATCATACTTGTTTGAAACAGTTTTCACTTGTGGAGCCATTGGAGCAGTTGTCAGCATTAGTTCGTAACTATCCATCTTGATATTAAATGCTTCAACGGTAGATTTATTTGGATTTTTGTTTATTTCCTTAATCGTAGCTGGATGAATGTATTTTTTATACTGAGCTTTATCGAGCCATTTGAATAAAATGCCTATATCTTGGTTCGAAGCTCGGCCTGCTTCTCGATGAATTATAATGTTTGTGTCTAGCAGCGCTTTCATTTAACTCCATGTCTTTTAAATTTATCAAATACTACTCGTTTTGTATAAGCTATCAAGTTCGGCCAAAAAAAGCATCCTACAGTAATTATCACAATCAAAAAAGAGATGTAAATTTCAATAGGTAATTTATTCCAAATTGCTGTTAAAGATATTTCAGGTTTAAACGTTTTTCTATAGGAAGGGATAAATAAAAGAATGCCACAAACAATGTTTATTAACACTGCAGCAGCAAATTGTGCTGGGCCAATTCTTTCTTGAGTGTATATTGAAAAAAACGTAAAACCTGTTGACTTTTTATTAAAAACAACCATTAGTTCATCTTTGGGAATGTCTATGATTCCACCTAGGTAATGATTAAAAGAAGGATATTCAAGAGTTCTTACATTTTTTAAAGATTCATCCGGGAATGTCATATCATAACTGCTCGGAAGGATATTAAAACAGAAACAACTATGTATAATACAAAAGTTCTTAAGTCTGAATTCGTTTAATTGATCTGCAGGGATATTTCTTTTTTCGTTAATTTTTATATCATAAATAATGGTTGATTTGTTAATACCAGGTTTCCTTGTCGATATATATAAATCTTTGAGATTAATGCAAAATCTGAAATACACGTTTATATTTCCATAGTCATGAGACTTATACAGTTTTAAATCAACATGAATTTCTATTTTATTTTCTGATAGAAGAGGGGGTTTGATAGGTAAAATACATAGCGGCTCTCGATCTTGAAATTTATGTACAACACCTGCTTTGTTCGTTCCGTTATCTAGAAAGTCACTGCCATTTATAGAGTCGTTAAATATAAACCTACTGTTTTCAGAATCACTTAGCTGTTTATATAGATCGATTACTTTTGAATCTTTATCTAACAAGGGTATATATAAACTAAGGTTTAAATTATCGCCAGGAATTGCATTTACCGAAGCGCTATCGATTTCACAGCCAAATTCTAATAGAGAGAGGGCTGTTTTAAACTCCCAAGAGCAAATATGAAATCTCTTAATTTCAAGATTCTGATCACTGCATACATAAAAGGTATTTTTCATGAAATTTACAACTTGCCTTTTAAACTTACTTTAATAGCGGTTAACATCGATAGGTAATCATTTTGAGAACCTATTGTGATGGGTTTCTTCAGCAACTTTGATAACGTTGTAGCATGTTCAACTTCGCTATTTTGCATGTCTTGTAACAACGAAATTGAATACTGTATTTTGTCTCTGGTTTCTAATCTATCCTTTATATCTTCGATGACCCCGATAACCACAGTTAATGACGTGGGGTCTATAGCTTTAAAAGTTTCTATCGGAATATTAAAAATTTCGTTGTTTTTATTTAATAAACAAAAATGTCCATCTAATAAATAATACTCATCCAAATCAATTACATCTCTTAAGCCGTTTATTAGCCGATCTTGCGTTAAGCCAATATCATCAACCTTCTTATCTTTGTGATTTAATTTAATGTTTGCCCACTGTAAGACATCGCTAGCGGAGAGGTAATTAATATTAAGATCTGCACATATTCTTTTACACATAGTGCTTTTGCCTACACCATGAATTCCGCCAACAAAAGCAATATTATTGAACATATTAATACTTTTATCTAAATATATATCTAAATAGAAATATTAGCCCCATTTATTTCAAAAACAGGTAGTTATACGTGGTTCTTAAAATTCTCTAAGCCCGATAGCAGCGGATGCCGCCCCCCTCGCTGGCGCACGCGTGCCACGTGTGCTTCATTCGTCGAGAAGATTGTTAGTCTAAGCTTGTCGAAGACTTATCAATGCGACAAATGGTTCGACGGGGCTCACCATGACTTAATTATAAGTTGGCTTACTCGTCGTCTTGAACTGGTTTCAGGAGCCTACTTGCTATGGCTCTGCTTGTGGGATGCCGAAGTAAATTAGGCATGACTTGGGTGTAATAAACCCGATAGCAACGGATACCGGCTTTCGAGCGTAAGGCCTGCAGGCGTATGAGTGCATAGCGGGGCTACCGGCTCCTACAAAGCACAGCAATGAGGTTTACTGAAAAAATATTGAATTTACCTGCCTGTCATGCGGCCAAATTCGGAGCCGCTGGCGTTGGTGATCACACGGTACACTGTCCAGTCGTCGGTTTCGTAAACCTTGCGGAAGTTAAGGTCTGATATGGTTTTGCGGATAAAGGTGATGTACTTGTTGTTCAGCTGCGTGTAACCGGCCTCGGTATTGCGGGCATTGGCCACTATCACGTAATCTACATACTTATCCGGCGACTCCAGCGCGCTCAGGAAACTGCCTTCGTAAGGCATAATCAGCGGCTTTATATCAGTAGTAAACGCTACAATGGGGTAGGCAATGGCATCATCAACCAGTACGTGCGCATCGCTGGGCAGGCTGTTAAGGTAGTTGGCCACATCAATGTGCTGCCTGTCAATAGCGTCCTCGGTACGGTCAACCAGTACCTTGGTAAAGTTGCGCTCTTCGGCAATGTTTGATGTGCGCAGGTAGTACCAGCCAACGTATAGCTGCACCAGCACCAGCGCCAGCAGGCCCAGTTTAAATAGTCCCTGGTTTTTTACGGTTTGCGCTTTGAGTATAATGGCCAGGTAAGCCAGTATCAAAAACATCAGATAGTACTGGTAGGCCAAAAACACCTTATCGTACTTAATGTGCAAAAACTCGATAAAGGCAAAAGGGATAAGTATGGTAAGCACCCGGTAGGTACTCTCGCGGAAGAGGTACACGGCCACCAGTATCATGGGGGCGAACAGCAGCACGCGCGCCGATAGCAGCAGCGAAACTTCGGGTATTTTATATTGCGTGTTGGTGGTTAGCTGGTCAAAGCTCAGTTTATCTATCAGCACGTTCCAGGTGGCGTACGGGCTTTCGGCAAAGTAGTTAAGGTCACTGGCGTGGGTAAGGTTAAGCAGCTTGTAGCAAAGCACGGCTACCAGCGGCAGGCTGAACATGATGATGTACAGTGCAAAGGTTTTGTTTACCAGCTTACGCCTTAACGACGGGCTGTTGAAGCTCATGAACAGCCTGAAGATGGATTCCTGCTCGCTTAGGTTTAAGCTGTTGATGGTGATGATGAGTATCAGCGGTAAAAAGAACAGCGTAAGCCATACAAACTTGTAATCGCAAAAGATCAACCCCACCAAACTTAAACTGGCGATAGACAGGTGGAAGGTGGTATTGGAGCGATAGAACTTGAACAGGTTAAGGAAGAACAGGAAAAAGCAGATGAGTATTAAATAAATGCTTTTGCCGGATGCTGCCGTGTAGATGATACCCGGGTGGAACAGGAACAGGGCCAGCAGCAGCAGCACGTAACCATTATCGTGCAGGCGTTTTACCACGTTGCTGGCAATAATGTAGAACAATATGGCTGTGCCTACAGCCGATGCCAGTACCGGTGCCAGCGTATAACTTACCGGGGTGAACAAAAACGTAGCATAGAACGGGATAAGCGGTGCCGTTAGGCCCATGGTTTTTAAGCGGTTGCCCACACCTTCGAAAACGATCTTTGCCTTCTCGATATAAAACAACGACTCGAGATTGTAGTAATCGAGCTTGTTTAAATACACGGCGCATACCAGGTAGTAAACCACCAGGAATAGTGTAATAATAGCTAAATATACTGCACCGGATATCTTCATGTTATTTTACAAGGTTTGTTGGGTTGTTAACTTTACTTAAACCGTGATTTGTTTTTTCCCAGTAGAATGGTTTCACGATGAGCTGATAAAGGCCTTTGTAAGCCGATATGGAGTGCATTAACCAGTATATAGGGTTGGCGATGGCAAATAATATCAGTTCGTAATAGCGGCGCTTAAATACGGCTATCATGTTCACGTAGATCATGAGGATATTACCCACCATGAGGTTAAAGATAGACATGAAAAGCACCCAATCAGGAAACAAACTGCGGATGGTTGAAAGATCGAACACCACGTAGCAGATAAATATCAGCAGCAGCAGCGGGTAAACCAAAAAGGTTATTGGGGTTGCCCCGATAAAGAAGTTGAAGCCCAGGAAACCTTTCCAGCCTATCTCGCGCACCAGGTTGGCCGGGTTACGCATGTGTACCAGGTAGGTTTGCATGTAGCCTTTTATCCAGCGGCTGCGCTGGCGGATCCAGTTAATGGGTTCGTTGTTGGCTTCCTCGTAAGTGGTGGAGTTGATGATGGCTATTTTGTGGCCCTTTGCATAAGCGCGCACACCCAGGTCGGCATCTTCGGTTACGTTAAATGGGTCCCAGGCGCCAAGGTCAACCAGTTCCTGCAGTTTAAAGTGGTTACTGGTACCACCTAACGGGATGGGGATATCAAGCGTATCCAGCCCGGGCAGCATATAATCAAACCAGTACGAATACTCGAGGGTAAACATACGGGTGAGAAAGTTCTCGTTACGGTTAAAGTAGTTTAAGGCACTTTGTATGCAGATGTATTCCTCAGGCAGTTTGTTAAACAGCGTTACCACTTTCTTCAGCTGGTCGGTATCGGGGATATCCTCCGCATCGTAAATGGTGAGGTATTTGCCGCGCGCAAAGTGCAGTCCGTAGTTACATGCCTTGGGTTTGGTCTTAGGCATGTGGAAGGGCACTACAATCACCTCAAATATCGCAGGGAAATCAAGGTTTTTTACCGCGTTGAAGGTTTTATCATCGTCTTCCTCTATCAGCAGCTTTACATCCAGCTTGTGGCGCGGATAATCTATTGATTGCAGATTCCAGATCAGTTTTTTGATCAGCTTATCTTCCTTGTACACCGGCAGCAGGATGGTGTAGATAGGCAGGCCGTCGTCATCAACATGGCGCAGGTCTTCGCGGGTTACGGCCTGGTGCAACTCAAACCTTGAGCCTACCAGTGCCAAAAACAGCTTAAATATAATTGCCACCAAAAAGAATGAACTGATGAGCACGTTGATAATGATGGATGTATTCTTAAAGCTAAGCACCAGCCCGATAGCCGTTAAAGCTATCAGCACAAAAATTACAATAAGTTGCGCAGTGGAAAAAGTAATTACCGCCGAGCTGTCCGGGTCGCGCTTTACCAGCTCAAACACAGATGCCTTTACGTAAGGTTCGCCAAGTAGTTTGTTGCTTAGCCAGGTAATATCAAGGTCTGATGTTAGTACCACCTCGGCCTCCATATCATAGGTGAAGCGGATGAAATCGAGTACCAGCTGGTCGTCTGGCGCGGCCATCAGGGTAACCACTTTGCCGTTCTCCACGCGCAGGGGCAGGGCCATGCGCTCGTGAGCAAAGGGCAGATCTATTTTATTTAGGATCTCCTGATCGTAGGCTTCTTCGCGCGGATGTTCATTGATGGTGAAGCCGGCGTTGATAAGGGAGCGGTCGTAATTTTTGCGTGAGATATACCCCGAAGTGAGCGCAATTTTGATAAACGACAAGCCCGACTCCTCGGCGTAGGCAAGGATGCCATCGCGCTCGGCAGCGGTTAAAAAGCCGTCGTTAACCAATAGATCAGGAATGGATATACTCATGAATAAGTTTCTCTGTCAAAAAAATTTAAACCTTATGAACAGCAGCATTTGTTGCTGCTGTTCATATCCCCGCAATTGAGAGAAATTAGTCGTTAAATAACTCCTGTGATTTTTGTACCCTCGAACGTATGTACAGGAACGATAACAGGATCAACACCAGGATACCCAACAGGATATACAGGTTGTAATTATCCCAGAAACGGGTTAAAGCGCTCTTGGTATCAATATACTCCAGGTTATCGCTTGATTTATTGATGTTGAACAGGTATTTGTTGTTGTTAACATCAGAGATACAAACGTTACTTGAAAGGGTTGACAACTGCTCGGTAATAGATTTTGATGCCGCCAGGAACGCCTCTGCCAAATGTTTACCGGTTGCAGTTAACACCAGCGTAGCATTATTGCTGCGGCCGTAGAAGATCTGCGCCAAACCGTTTGATGTGGTATCAGACAGTGAGTACACCACCGAGTTGTTATCTGTATTGTATAACCTGAAGTTCTTGTCAAATTTGATAGGCGCATCAGGGAATTCACCGTTTTTGAACATCTCGTCATCCTTTGATAAAAGGGCGATGATGTTGTTCTTTTTAAGATCGTTTGAAGCTAACTCGTCAGAGTAAGAAAACTCAGGGAAGTTATTAGCGTTGATATTGTTGTTCAACTCATAGATGATCTCGCCCATGGCACCTGCAGCGTAACGTGCATATGGTTTCGATACCACAATGCGGGTTGTACCGCGGTTGAATGCTTCCGGATACTGGTAGAAGCTCAGGTCGCTGGTGATGAACGGGTTTTTCGATTCCAGGTATGATTTGTCAACGTCAATTTCGGCAAAGAAGTTGGTGAAGCTGTTTTTACAGTTACCACTGTTAGGGTAAAAACGGAACTCGCACTCCAGCGTATTGTATTTGTGGTGCTGATACCTGTTAATGGTAACAGCTGTATTTAACTTACCTGATGCATCAAGCTTTTCGCTGCTTATCAACAGACCATTTAAATAGATGTTGAAGAAACCGCGGTCGCCGGGGTTTAAGCTGCTGTAGTTAGCTACTACACGTATCTCAACCTCTTTTGGTGTAAAGCTGAAATCGGAGTTTTTGAAATTGAATGAGCTTTTTAACGAACCGATACCTGAAAGGAAATCGCTGGTACCGCCAATTTGCTTTAAAGTTAGTTTAGAGCGGTTTTCGTCGATGGTTTTAAAGAAGGTATTTTGTGCTTTGTTTATCAGCAAATAATCGCCAAAGGTTGAGTTAAGCACGTTCATGTTACCCAGGGCGGTAATGGTTTTCTCGTAACCTGCATCATCGCCACCGGTTACAAACAACACTTCCGATGGTACGGTTTCCTGCGCAACAGAACGGGTTGGCACAAACTTACCGTTGATGTTCACCATATTGGTGATGGTATCCGTAATGGTTGAAACCGATTTGTTAAGGTATAGTAAACCCTGGCTGCTTTGCGGGGTAACTTTTATCAGGCTGCGTTTTGCTGCCGGTAAAGTATTAACCGCACCAACCATAATGTAGTTCCTCACGCTATCAGGCAGCTGGTCTACCTGGTAAACACCGATATTTCTTTGCTGGGTTTTCTTTAAACGAGCATAAGCCCATGCCACCGCCTTAAGATCATGCAGGGTAGGGTTGGTATTGTAAACAACCGCAGTTTTGGTATCAAAACAGTTGCTGATGTTTACATTGTTAAAGAAATTCTTGGTGCTTTTGGTAAGCGACAGGTAAGAGTAGTTCTTCACCTTAACCCACATTGCAGGGTTATCAAGGTCGCGGCACTGGTCATCTGTAATGGTCAACGCAGTTTTAACCTGTATCTTTAAGTAGTTATCGGCAGGCACATCCGCACGGCTCAGATTAAGCTGAATGCGCTGGATAGAATCCTTAGTTAAACGGCCGCTGTAAACCGGCTTAGTGCCAATAAATAAGTTGATGTAAGATTTTTCGCGTATTAGGGCCTGCGAAGCTTCAATAAAAAGGGTAAGCTTGCTGCCGGTCATTTCATATTGAGGGGTGATCTTAAAGTAAAATGACACCGCACCACTCATACCAAAGATGGGGGTATCATCATCATGCCCCATGGCTTTGAACGAGATCATTTTTTGAGCTTGCCCAAAAGCAAAAGTGGTAGTAAGGATGAAGGCTAAAAGGGTGAAAATTCTTTTCATCAGATTATAGCGTTAGTTACAGATTATAAGCGTGTATTAGTTTATTACGTAAAATTCTACTCTAAAATAGTTTCCGTTATCGTTGCTGCGGTAAGTGAGTTCGCCGCCAAGCTCCTGCGTCATCAGTTTAGCTATTGATAAGCCTAAACCCAGCCTGCTTTCGCCCGGCCCGCCGGATGCATCGTTAAGGGTTTTTAATTTATTGAACATCATGTCCAGTTCATCCTGGCCAATAGGTACGCCTTCGTCAATTATCTCAAAAACAAATTTTTGGCGTTGCAGGCTGGTAACCACGCGGATGCTGTTATTGGTTTGCGAAAACTTAATGGCATTTGATAAAAGATTTTGGAATACCTGGCCCACAAAAACCTTATCAAGCTTAACATTTAAGGGCAGTTTCAAAATATTATCAACCAGGTGAATGTTCTTCATGTTAGCAGTTTCCTGCAAACCCTTAAACACATGGGTAACCTCGTGATTAATATCAAATATCTCCATGTTAAACTTCATATCAGGCGACTCTATCTCCTTAACATCCATTAGTTTGTTAAGCATATACTGCATCTTTTCAGAGGCCTCTGATATAAAGTGGATATATTCTTTCTGATCGTTGCTTAAGCGGTAATCCTCGTCTTTAAGCAGGTTATTGCTCATAATAACCTGTCCGATAAGGTTCTTAAGATCGTGGCCGGCAATGTTGATGAAGTTGTTTTTCTGATCGTCGAGCTTGCGGAGTTGTTCGTATTGGCGATCGATGATGTTGTTTTTTTCGTTGATGTTCTGGTTCTGATCTTTAAGCTGCTCGTTTGATTTTTCGATAAGCAGTTGAGAGCGAACCTCGCGAACAATTACCTTGTAGCGTGCGTTGGGAATAAGGCACGATAAAAAGGCGATAATAAAGAACATGGAGCCGCCGTTGTTGATAACAAGCTCAAGCGTGTACTCACTAAAAATGTTGTAAAAAACAGCAAGCAGTAAAAGGGCTATTAATCCCTGAGCTATAGAGTTGATAGGTTCCCAAAAAACCTGCAGGTTAAAAAACAGTATAACTACTGCGTATATCAAATAATAAGTAGTTGATTGTTGGATGCTTACCACATTACAAAGAACCGCGCATGTGGCCGAAAGTATAAAAAAGCAAATATGCAGCAGCGTGCGGTAATTGTACTTTCTTAACTGGAACCAGGTATACAATCCATAAATGATCAATATGGAAATGATACGGACTATAAAAAACTGAAGCCAGATATTTGGTGCAAATATGTAATCAACAACGCTGAAGATCGGGTATAGGAAGATGATCGTCCAGATGATGTTGTTGGTTTGATACCAGGCTTTTTTTTGTATCTCTTTTTTATACTCTTCTTTCGTAATTTGTACAAACATTTGCAAGCTTATTTGTATATCTATCCTAATAACTATTAAGAAAGTGTGAAAATCAAATCATGTAAAAATACCATCCCAAACGTAGTATTGGCCGGCACTTTATTTTTAACTGTGATAAGTACGACCCCAGTTATTGCAAAAAACAAACCAATGCCCCAAAGCACGCGGCAGATAGCGTTTAGGCGTGCCGGCAGCCTTAACAATGGCATAAGTATATCATGGTTTGAACAAACCTGGAACGCCAAGGTTTGGGATGAAAACCCACTTAAAACCTCCGGTTTTGAACTTTTAAGAAAATTAAACATCAAAACCATAAGGCTGCCTGTGGCTTTTGAATACTTTAAAGATGCAGGCGTACCAAATGAGAAAGTATTTGCACACATTGATGAAGTTTTGGAACAATGCAAGAAATACGGCTTTAACCTCATCATAGATTTTCACTACGGTAAACTTACAGATAATAACTATTCAACCGAAACACCAAAAATAATTGACCTTTGGTTAAAAATAGCAACACATTTTATACGCGAAGATCCGGATAAGGTTTTCTTTGAGCTTTATAATGAGCCGCCCCACATGGACCCCAAAGTGTGGCATGATGCCGCTTATAACATAGTAACCGCTATACGCAAGGTAGATAAGCGGCGTACGCTTATTATTGGAGCATCAAACTTTAACAGTATATATGAATTGAGCCGCATGGAGCGCCTGGCCGATGAAAATATTATTTACACCTTTCATTTTTACGAGCCTTTCCTGTTTACGCACCAGGGGGCAGATTGGGTTGGGGCGCAAATGGCCACCACCGGCATACCTTTCCCTTACAATGCATCAACTTACCCGCCCATGAACCCCAGGGTTGCCGGTACCTGGGGCGAAACAAACTATAACCAATACTTAAAGGATGGTAATGAACAGGCCATACATGATAAACTGCAAATAGCAAAAAACTGGGCCGATAAATATTATGTGCCTATAATTTGCGGAGAGTATGGTGTTTATAACAAATATGCCGACCTGGACAGCCGTTGTCGGTACATAAAAGCGGTACGGCAAAACCTTAAGGCGATGGGTATACCGGGGCTTTTATGGGATTATAACAGCAACTTTAGTATCTTTAACGGTGAGCCATCTTTAGAAAATTTACCCGATTGTATGAAACAAGCAATAGGTTATAATGGTTCTAAATAAATAGGGTAAATTACGTACCTTTGCACACCAATAAGTATTTATGAAATTTTTCGAAGAAAAACGACGCGAGGTGATGAAGCATATAGAAAAGTTCATGCTTGAAAAGATGAACGAGTACTTAAAGCCCATCGATACCATTTGGCAGCCATCAGACTTTTTGCCTGATGCATCGCGTGAGACTTTTTTTAGCGAAATAAAAGAATTGCAGGAAAGTGCGCAAGGCCTGTCATATGATCTGGTTGCTGTGTTAATTGGTGATACCATCACCGAAGAAGCTTTGCCTACTTACGAATCGTGGTTAACCATGGTTGAAGGGGTTAGCGATGACGAAGAAGGTGGTTGGATGAAATGGACCCGCCACTGGACTGCCGAAGAAAACCGCCACGGTGACCTGCTGAACAAATACCTTTATTTGAGCGGCCGCGTTAATATGCGCGCCATGGAGGTATCAACCCAGTACTTAATTGCTGATGGTTTTGATATTGGCACCGGGCACGATCCATATCGTAACTTCATCTACACATCTTTCCAGGAATTGGCAACCAACGTATCTCACCGCAGGGTGGCATCTCATGCTAAAAAGGCAGGCGATACCTTGTTATCAAAAATGTGTGGTGTAATAGCCAGTGACGAAGCACGCCATGCCAAAGCCTATAAATATTTTATTGAGCGTACTTTTGAGGTTGATGCCAACGAAGCCATGCTGGCCTTTGAGGATATGATGCGCAAGAAGATTGTAATGCCGGCTCACTTCCTTAGAGAAGTAGGTTTAAAAATAGGCCAAACCTTTGGCCACTTTACCGATGCAGCACAACGTTTGGGCGTTTACACCGCTATTGATTATGTTGATATACTTAAAGAGCTGATAACAGATTGGCACATTGCCAGCGTTACCGACCTTAAAGAAGACGGTGAAAAAGCCCGCGATTACATTATGGCCTTGCCGGACAGGTTATTACGCGTTGCCGAACGTATGAAAAACCCAATGCTGGAATATAAGTTCAGCTGGATAGACGGATAATAAGTCTTGAGTCTTTAGTCTGAAGTTATCATAGATATTGTAAAGCCCTCTTTGTTAGCAAAGAGGGCTTTATTGTGTCATGGATCTCGCTTCTTCTTTCATGGTAGCCTATAAAAAGGCACACGACTTCTATTTAGCGGTTCTACGAAGCGGTAGCCCCGATGGGACATATTAAAACTTACCTTGCTTAACGATCGTCCTGTATTAGTTTACAGTTTTGTTTTTGCTCCGTAGGAGCCGCCGCTTTGTAGCAAATCAATCAGCGGTATTTATTTGCTCCGTAGGAGCTACCCAATATTACCCTTCCTCCACCAGGTCTGTCCCTAATTTCCCTGAGATATCATCAAAAAGCAAATTGAGGATAGATTCAATGGTTACTGAATTTACATCATCAACATAATTTTCGTTGCGGGTTATCCATAGCTCATCATCCTGCACGGCAATGGTGTATAAAGGGCCGTCGTAAAACTCCGGCTGGAGAATCTTGATGCCTTCAGGCGTGTTTTCAACCAGAAATTCCAGATCGCTTTGGCGCTGTTTACGAAACAGCGGGTTAAGCTGGTCTTTAATATGGTTATACAGCTTTTCTATTGCTATCGGTTTATGCAGGGTGATGGTCTTCATTTGTTCATGCGTTTTATTAGTTACAAGCGGCCAGCCGTGATTGTTTAAGGCACCTTTTATTTAAAGTTTTAAAACAGCAGCTTTGCGATGCCGTTAACTTATAAATACTAATGCTATGAAATACAAATTGCTGGGCCGCTCGGGCCTTAAAGTATCCGAACTTTGTTTAGGCACCATGGGCTTTGGCACCGAGGGAGGCTGGGGCGCGGATGCTGATACCAGTTTTAAAATAATGGATGCCTATGCCGAAGCAGGTGGCAATTTCCTGGACACAGCCAATATTTACAAATTAGGCACCAGCGAAAAGATCATAGGCGATTACCTGAGCAACCACGATCGCGACCACTTTGTGGTTGCTACAAAATATACCCTTAAGGATAACCAAACCAATGTTAACGCCAGCGGCAACAACCGCAAAAACATGATGCGCAGCGTTGAGGAAAGCCTTAAACGTTTAAAAACCGATTTTATAGATGTGCTTTACCTGCACATTTGGGATGATATTACACCTATTGACGAGGTGCTGCGTGGTATGGACGACCTGATAAGACAGGGAAAGGTAAATTACGCCGCCATAAGCGACACACCAGCATGGGTAGTGGCAAAGGGCAACACCCTCGCCGAACTGATGGGATGGAGTCAGTTTATTGCTTTACAGGTAGAATATAGTCTGCTTGCACGCACTGCCGAGCGCGAACTCATCCCAATGGCCAAACACTTCGGTATGACGGTTACACCATGGGCACCACTTGCCGGCGGTGCGCTGACTGGCAAGTACCTTAAAGGCGAAAAAGGACGCATTAAACCCGACAGCAAACGCCTTAACGATCAGGCCGAAAAAATAACCCGTGTGGTAATGGAAATAGCACAGGAGTTAGGCGTATCAGAAAGCCACGTTGCGCTGCAATGGACCATGAGTAAAGGTTTTCAATGCATCCCAATTGTAGGTGCCACCAAAGTTGACCAGCTTAAAGATAACCTTAAAACCGTAGATGTAACTCTCACGGAACAGCACATTGCCAAACTCGACGAAGCCAGCAAAATAGAATTAGGCTTCCCCGGCGATTTCTTTAATGAAGATGCCGTGAAGATGAATTCGTTCGGCGGGTTTTATGATAAGGTGGAGAAGCGGTAGAGTATGGCAAGAATATCACTGATATGGTTCATGATAATATTCTTCGGCGTTGATAAACTTGCTCTGAAGAATGACTTGAAAAATGACAGGAGAAGACTAAAAGATCATGGCGTGTATTTGGAGAGGGATGCCATAATAAAACTTAGGGCTTTTGATCGATACGCTTCTCTTGATTTAAATGGTTATAAGTTTTCCAAGCGCAAAATTAATAACCACGTGATTAGTAGATGGTATAATAGCAAAGCCAAACAATATCTCTATCAAATAGAAAGTATATCGTATGTAGATACGCTTTTAGCAAATAAAGAGGTATACATCGATACGATTAAAAAAGATCCGCAAATTGTTAAACCCAAGATATCCGTTAGGGAAGATTTTAAGTTTCGCACTTATATAATTGGGTCTTCGGCAAAGGAAAGACTTGTTTATTTAACACAGGAAGGAGAAGGGCTTGTCTGGTTCAGTATGGGTAATAAAAATTACAGTCCGGTTCGGGAAGATATAATTGTTGGTGTTGTTTATCCCAATATGACTGAAATTAATAAGCTCATCAAGCAAATGTAGTTGGTTGAGTAAGGTTATACCGTCCCTCCAAAATAAATTACAACCCACTTGTAAATTAAACAATTAAGCGTATCTTTGCAGTCCCGAAAATGCGGGGTTTACAAAAACGTTTAATTATTTAATTTAAAGCAAGTGAATACGTTAAGTTACAAAACTGTCTCAGCCAACAAGAAAACCGTTAATAAAGAATGGGTTGTTGTTGATGCAAACAATGAGATTTTGGGGCGCTTGTGTACTAAGATCGCTATGATGATCAGAGGTAAACATAAGCCAGGGTTCACCCCGAACGTAGACTGCGGTGATAACGTTATCGTTATTAATGCAGACAAGGTAAAACTGACCGGAGACAAATTTGCTACCAAGCAATACGTTTCTTACACTGGTTACCCAGGTGGTCAGCGTTTCATTTCTCCTAAGGAGTTAATGGCAAAACATCCGGAACGTGTAATTGAAAAAGCAGTTCGTGGTATGTTACCTAAAAACCGTTTGGGCCGTGCTATCTATGGCAACCTGCATGTTTACGCTGGTGCCGAGCATCCACACGCAGCTCAAAATCCTAAAACCGTTTAACTTTTTATTTTCAAAGGAGAAAAAACACAATGCCAACAACTAACACTTCAGGCAGAAGAAAAACAGCTGTTGCCCGCATCTACTTAAGCGAGGGCAACGGTGCCATTACCGTTAACGGTAAAGATTACAAAGAGTACTTCCCTACATTGCCTTTACAATACATCGTTACCCAGTCTACAGAAGTTTCTGGCTCAACTGGTAAATTTGATGTTGTTGTAAACGTAGCAGGTGGTGGTGTAAAAGGACAGGCAGAAGCCGTTCGTTTAGCTATCGCTAAAGCCATTGTTGAACTGGATGCTGAGAAAAAGCCAGCTCTGCGCGCTAAAGGTTTAATGACACGTGATGACCGTATGGTTGAGCGTAAGAAACCAGGTCGTAGAAAAGCTCGTAGAAAATTCCAATTCAGTAAACGTTAATTTCAAAGGAGGAAACAAACAATGGCAAGAACAACATATCAGGATTTACTGGATGCAGGTGTACACTTTGGTCACCTTACCCGCAAATGGGATCCGAAAATGTCTCAGTACATTTTCATGGAGCGTAACGGTATCCACATTATCGATTTAAATAAAACATTAGCAAAGGTTGAAGAAGCCGCTGCTGCTATCAAACAAATAGTAAAATCAGGCCGCAAAGTATTATTCGTAGCTACTAAAAAACAAGCTAAGGATATTGTTGCCGAACAAGCTAAGAGCGTGAACATGCCGTTCGTAACCGAGCGTTGGCTAGGTGGTATGTTAACTAACTTTGCAACCGTACGCAAGTCGATCAAAAAGATGTCAAACATCGATAAATTGACCAAAGACGGTACTTACGCTATCCTTTCTAAGAAAGAGCGTTTAATGATACAACGTGAGCGTATTAAATTAGAGACCCTTTTAGGTGGTATCGCTGATTTGAACCGTTTACCTGCAGCATTATTCTTGATCGACGTTAAGAAAGAGCACATTGCAGTATCTGAAGCTTTAAAGCTTAACATCCCAACTTTTGCGATGGTTGATACTAACTCTGACCCATCTAACATCGACTTCCCTATCCCGGCTAACGATGACGCTACAAAATCAATTTCATTGATCACCGGTATCATCATCAAAGCTATCGAAGAAGGTTTGGATGAGCGCAAACGCGAAAAAGAAGACGAAACTGAAAAAGAAGCAGCTGCTGCTAAAGCGAAAGCTGACGCTCCTGAAACAACTTCAGGTGGCCGTGGCGCAAAAAGAGTAGCCGAAGAAGCTGAGGCCGGTACTCCAACTGCTGAATCTACAGAAGAGTAATATTTATTTAATGTTGTAAGGTTGCAAGGTTGGAATGTTTTAATGTTTCAACCTTGTAACCTTTCAACTTTATAACATTTAACATAAAATAAAATGTCTACAGTACAAATTTCTGCATCAGACGTAAATAAACTGCGCCAGCAAACCGGTGCAGGTATGATGGATTGCAAAAAAGCTTTAACTGAAACCAACGGTGATTTTGAAGCTGCAATTGATTACTTAAGAAAAAAAGGCGCTAAAGTTGCTGCAAGCCGCCAGGACCGTGAGTCAAACGAAGGTGTTGTTATTGCGCGTACTTCAGAAGATGGCAAACGTGGTGTTATCATCGAGCTTAACTGCGAAACCGATTTCGTAGCTAAAAACGCTGAATTTGTTGCTTTTGGTAACGAGATAGCTAACGCTGCTGTACAAGGTAACCCAAAATCACTTGAAGAGCTTAACGCTTTAGAAATTGATGTTGAGAACGCCCGTGTTAAAATTGGTGATGCTACTGTTGACAAAACAGGCAAGATCGGCGAGAAGATCGGTGTATCTAAATACGAGGTTTTAGAAGGCGAAAAAGTTGTTGCTTACATCCACGGTAACTTCCGTTTAGCTGTATTGGTAGCATTAAACAAAAACGCTAATGGTGTTGATGAAGCCGGTAAAGATGTTGCAATGCAAATTGCTGCAATGAGCCCGGTTGCTGTTGATAAAGACGGTGTTGACTCAACTACTATTGAGCGTGAGTTGGCTATCGCTAAAGATCAGATCCGTGCAGAAGGTAAACCGGAAGAAATGGTTGAGAAAATTGCTGCGGGTAAACTGAACAAGTTCTACAAAGACTCAACTTTATTAAACCAGGAATTTGTTAAAGATTCTTCTAAGAATGTTAGCCAGTTCCTTGATACTGTTGAAAAAGGCCTTACTGTTACCGCATTTAAGCGAGTTGCTTTAGGAGCTTAATCATATTATCCCCCTCGGCTTACCGAGGGGGATTTTTTTTGTTTGCCCCACCCAACCCTCCCCGGTAGGGAGGGCTTTGTTGTAAAAGGGACATTCACAATTAAAAACAAAAGTCTCCCCTAACGGGGGAGATTTAGAGGGGGCTATCTACCCATGATCACAGCACTTCACAATCTTCAACTCATCACCAACGGTACCGTTACCGCAGGCAAGGCTGTCCTTATCGAGGGCAGCAAGATAAAGGCTATTATAGATGAGCAGGCCATCCCTGCTGATGCTTCAAAGCAAGATCTGAATTGCGCTTACCTTGCACCCGGTTTTATTGATCTGCAGATCTATGGAAGCGGCGGTAAACTTTTTGCCGGCAAGCCGGAAGAAGCGGCGCTGTTACGAATGGAAGATGACCTGTTTAACCAGGGCACCACAGGTTTCTTTGCTACTATCGGTACAAATACTAATGATATTGTAGAGGCGGGTATAGATGCCGCAAAGGCATACCGCAGCAAAGCACGCGGCAACTTTTGGGGCGTACACCTCGAGGGGCCATATCTAAACGCTGCAAAGCGGGGTGCACATCCTGAAAAATATATCAAGAAAGCAACTTTGGCAGAGGTTAAGGGCTGGATAGAGCGGGCAGAAGGTGTGATCACCATGATAACGATAGCGCCGGAGTTGCAGGACGAGGAAATGATAGACTACCTGCACGAACAAGGCATTATAATATCATCCGGCCATAGTAACGCTACTTATGAGCAAGGAAAAGGTTTCTTAAACAAACCTATCCCGGCGGTAACGCATTTGTTCAATGCAATGCCGCAGATGCACCATCGCGAACCGGGCTATATCCCCGCTATTTTTGAGGAACGCCCGTATACCAGCATAGTTGCTGACGGTAACCATGTAGACTGGCCTATGATACGACTGGCAAAGCGCGAACTGGGCGATAAGCTATTCCTGATAACCGATGCTGTTACTGCCGCTACGGAAGGTGCTTACCAGCACCGCCTGGAGGGAGATAAATACGTAATGCCCGATGGCACTTTATCAGGCTCCAGCCTTACCATGCTGAAGGCCGTACAGAACTGCGTGGAGAAAGTGGGAATCGGTTTGGCAGAGGCAGTAAATATGGCTTCGCTTTATCCGGCGCAGTTAGCTAAAAAAGAAACTAAAGGAATCATCCGCGCGGGTTTTGATGCCGATCTGGTAGTTTTTGATGCTGATTTTAAAGCACTTGCAACTATCCTTCAAGGTAAATACTTAACCATTAACACATAAAATTTTAACAATACCATTAATTATCTATTTTTGGCAAATCTTCCATTTAAATGAGATACAATAGAGTCCTTCTAAAGCTTAGCGGCGAATCACTTATGGGTGAGCGCCAGTATGGTATTGATAACAAGCAGGTTCTGCAATACGCGCAGGACATTAAAGCCGTAAAAGATCAGGGAATTGAGATAGCAATTGTAGTTGGCGGTGGCAACATCTTCCGCGGACTAAGTGCTGAAAAATCCGGAATGGAGCGTGCGCAAGCCGATTACATGGGTATGCTTGCCACGGTTATCAATTGTATGGCGCTGCAAAATGCTTTAGAAAGCATTGGTGTTGAAACACGCCTGCAATCGGCCATAAAAATGGAGCAGATCTGCGAGCCCTACATCCGCCGCCGTGCAATGCACCACCTGGAGTGCGGTAAGATAGTAATATTTGGTGCCGGTACAGGTAACCCTTATTTTACTACAGATACAGCAGCTTCGCTTCGCGCTATCGAGATCAAAGCCGATGTGGTACTGAAAGGAACCCGCGTTGATGGCATATACACCGCCGACCCGGAGAAAGACCCGACAGCTACACGTTTTGATGAGATAAGCTTCCAGGAAGTTTACGATAAAGGCTTAAACGTGATGGACATGACCGCCATTACCCTTTGCCAGGAAAACAAATTGCCTATCATCGTATTTGACATGAATAAAGAAGGCAACTTTATGAAAATAGCCGAAGGTAACCCGATCGGTACTTTGGTGAAGTAGTTGCTAAAATACACAACAAGAAAGCCTCTGTATTACAGAGGCTTTCTTGTTTATACTCCCGTCATTGCGAGCGTAGCGTGACAATATCTTCTCGTTTATAAACATTCGACGAGATTGTCCCGTCTCTCGATATGCATCGGATCCTCACAGTAACGTTCAATTGTCAGTCTGAGCTTGTCGAAGACCTACCGTTCAAGAGCGGTTCGACAGGCTCACCGTAACAAATCGCCTATCGTTTATTCCTATCATAGTACCCAAATACCTTTTGCAGCAACGGCGTGGTGCGTGCAGAGATGTTTTGGCGGATATTTAACTCTTCCTTGGCAATAACTACAAAAAGGCCATCGATAGCCTTTTGGGTAACGTAATCAGTAATGTTTGGGTTTATCTTGGTAACCAGCGGTATCCTGTTGTAGGCAGCAGCTGCATCACCGTAATATTTGGTAGCGCCTACTTTGTTTAAACTGGTTTGGATAACCGGCCTGAAATTAGCTGCCAGTTGCGCGGTTGTAGTGCGCCTGAAGTATTGTGTAGCGGCATCCTGCTGGCCTAACAAGATGTTGGTTACATCCTGTATGGTCATCTGTTTAATGGCGTTTACAAAGATGGGCTTAGCCTGCGATGCGGCATCTTCTGCGGCACGGTTAAGCGACAGGATAACGTTATCGGCCAGTTTGCCTAAACCTATGCTGCGTAAGGTACTTTCAACTTTTTGCGCCTCCGGCGGAAACAGGATCTTCACCGCTGCATTTTTAAAGAAACCATCAACGGCAGATAGCTGATCAGCACTTTGGGCAGTACCTATTTCAAGGGCCTGCTTTAGGCCGTTGCTCATTTCTAACTGGGAAGGGTTGCCATATTGCTGTATAGTAGTTTGTGCAACCTGGTTAAGGGTATCGCAACTGCTAAGGCCTGCAAAAAGGAAAGGGATAAGTAAAAGGATTTTTTTCATGGTGATGGTATAAAAGCAAAATTGCTGCCAACAAGGGGCAGCAATCAGCTATGTTTAATTTGAGTGTGTGCGTTTAAATATGCCTTACCAGGCAGAAAACCAAACCGGCAATAAGCGCTGATACCGGGATGGTAATTATCCATGCCCAAACCAAGTTAATGGTTACGCCCCAACGTACGGCTGATACACGCTTGGTTAACCCAACACCAATAATTGAACCGGTAATGGTGTGCGTTGTTGATACCGGTATAGCAAAGTGCTCGGTAATAAAAAGGGTAACTGCACCGGCCGACTCCGCAGCAACCCCTTCAAGCGGCGTTATTTTGGTGATCTTAGAACCCATGGTTTTTACGATCTTCCAACCGCCAGACATGGTACCTAAAGATATAGCAGAGTAACAAGCCAACGGGATCCAGTCCGGCATTTCTGCACCGCTGCCAATAACTTTGGCAGCAATAAGGCTTACGTATAAAATACCCATTACCTTTTGCGCGTCATTGGTACCATGTGCAAAGCTTAAGGCGGCTGCTGATATCAATTGCAAGCGTTTAAACCAACGCTCGGCAGCAGCAGGTTTTGCCCTTTTACAAATGTGCAATATGATAATGGTGATCACATACGCTATAAACAAACCTATAAAGGGTGCCAGTACAATGTAGGCGATAATGGTTAATACGTAGTGTGAGTTGATGGCTTCAAAAGCATGTTTACCTAAAAACAGTGCGTTGGTAATACCTGCACCCGCAAACCCGCCAATTAGTGTGTGCGACGAACTGGAAGGTATACCAAACCACCAGGTGATCAGGTTCCAGCTGATGGCTGCTATAAGGCCCGCAAGTACCACGTGAAGCGTTATAAACTCCTCATGCACGGTTTTGGCAACCGTGTTTGCTACCTTATGGTCTTTAATAAAAAAATACGCTGCAAAGTTAAATACTGCGGCAAGTAACACCGCCTGGAAAGGTGTTAGCACCTTTGTTGATACGATGGTTGCAATAGAGTTGGCCGCATCGTGAAAACCGTTGGTGTAATCAAATAAAAGCGCAAGTACAACTACAGCAACAAGTAGGGTAGTAACCATTAGCTTACGCGTTTTTGATTAATATTGATTCCATTACGTTAGCAGCATCCTCGCACATATCGGTAGCGGTTTCTAACGCAGAAAGTATCTCCTTGTATTTTATTAAACGGATAGCATCTGTTTCATACAGGAACAGGTCTGCAACGGCACGGTCAAATACATAATCGGCCTGGTTCTCTACGCTGTTAATGCGGATACAAGAATCGGCTATGGCACGCACATTACGCAGGTCTTTAAGCTCACGAACTGCTTTTTCAAGATCGTTTGCTGCCTGTAGTATCAATTCAGAAAGTTTTTTGATGTGCTCGTTGTAATCGTCAATTTTATACAGGTTCATGCGGTTGGCAGCACCGTGTATGTAATCTGCAATATCATCAATGGCAGTGGCCAGGGTATGGATGTCCTCGCGATCAAAAGGGGTAATAAAGTTTTTTCCTAATTCAAGATAAACCTGGTGAGTTAGCTCATCGCCTTTGTTCTCCAGTTTATCTATCTGCCTGAAAAGCTCTTCGCGGGTAGCAGGGTTATTTGAGTTAACCGCCTCAACCAAAACGGTAGACATTGCCACCACGTTGCTTGCTGCCTGTTCAAATAAGGGGAAAAAGGTTTTTTTGTCCTTTGGTACAAAGTACTGGAAAATACTGTTAAGTGACATTTTTACTTCTTAAAATTTCAGTAAAGGTACGTTAAGTATGTTAAGTTAATGTTAACTTTTTAACACTGGTATATTGGGGAAAGGTAAAGTTTGTTTCGCCATTTCCAGTGTAAACCCAAATGTAGAGCCCAGCGTTTCAGTACTGCGTACGCTGATGGTTTGCTGATGTGCCTCAATAATATGCTTAACAATGGCTAAACCCAAACCGGAACCGCCAATTTGCCTTGAGCGGCTGCTATCCGTACGGAAAAAACGCTCAAATAAGCGTGGCAGGTACTTTTCTTCAATGCCTATTCCATCGTCAGTAACTTCTATCAATACCTGGTCATGCAGGGTAAAAAGGCTCACTGCCGTGTTGCCGCCCTCTTTGCCGTACTTAAACGAGTTATCAATAAGGTTCACCAAAACCTGCCGTATTTTCTCACGGTCGGCGTTTACAAATATCGGGTCGTCGTATTTTTGTTTAAACGTTAATTTAATATTGTGCTGCTTGCTCTTCAGCTCCAGCGATTCAAAAACCTCTTTGATCAGGTCGTTGATCTTAAATTTGGTGTAGTTGATAGGTATCTCACCGCTTTCCAGTTTCGAGATCTCATCCAGGTCATTGATCAGATAACTCAGGCGGTCTACGTTCTTGGATGCTTTTTCTAAAAATTGAGTCGCCATTTCCGGGTCTTCAAAGCCATCATCCTGTAAAGCCTCTATATAACCCTGTATAGCAAATAGTGGCGTTTTAAACTCATGTGAGATATTGGAAAGGAAATCGCGGCGGAACTTCTCCTGTTTTTTCAATTCGTCGATCTCACTTTTCTTTAAACGGGCCCATTCTTTAACCTCTTTCTCAACGTCGTTAATAGGGTCGGCGCTGATGTGTTCGCCGAGGGCGTCGCGCAGGTCGCGGCCAAGCTTAAGGTTGTGTATAAGCTTATAAATGATCTTTATTTTTGAGTAGATGTATTTCTCTATCAGGTAATAAAACACCAAATAGCTGGTAATGAATGTAACCAGGAAGGTTATCATCATATCATACCATTTGTGCTGAAAATAATAATTTACTGCCGATAAGGTGATGGCAACTGCGGCAGCGTTTATCAAAATGAGAACGCGCAATTTCATAGCTTTAAAGTTACTACAAAACTGCGCGTTACAGTGTTAAAAAATCGTTATTATTTAGCAGTTTCTGCTTCAACATTAATGGTTACATCGTCGCCCATGGTCATGCTGCTGCCGCCTACGCCAAAATCGCGGCGGTTTATTTTAAAGCTGCCTTTGAACAGGTGGCCGCTGCTTAGCGATGTATAAGTAAATGGAACTTCTACAGGCTTGGTCTTATCTTTAATAGTAAGATTAAAGATGCCTACAAAACCGCTTCCTTTTTTCTTGAAAGAGGTTGATGTCATGCTGATCTTAGGATATTTAGCCACATCAAAATAATCCTCGTTCTTGAGGTGGTTATCGCGCATGGTGTTGTCTGTATTGATGGAAGCCGCCTCGGCAACTGCTTCAATTTTGCTGCTCCCCAATTGCGCCGGATCAAACTGAACATTGGCCTGTGCCTTGTCAATGGTGCCGCCTGTTTTGATACCCATGTTCTTGATCTCAAAGCTGATCTTTGATCTGGTAAGATCAGCTTGTGCGTAAGCGCCCACGCAAGCCAGCATTAAAACAACTATTCTAAATATCTTTTTCATCTGCAGGTATTGACTTAGCAGTTTGCCAATGGTTTAAAACTCTACGTGCGCACGTAGTGAAAATACGTTAACCGAGCCACGGTCGCGGTTGTAGGCCGGGTTTGCTATAAATTGGTAATCCGGCGATAGCCAAACCATGTGCTTGTAAGCGTTAACTTTATAATAAAGCTCGGCGATCATCTCAGTACCGTAGTTAAGTGCCCCATCGCCAATGATGAAACCGTAACCGCCTGCAGCCAGGTAATAGCGGTGGTCTTTAGATATGCCGTTGCCTACAAAGGCAAGGCCCAGTTCGTCATCTGCACGGTGCCATGAGTTGCCGCGTAGGGTAGCGCCAAAGCTGATAGACCTGTCTATCTCCGTAAAAGCCCAAGTTTCGGTTTTGCCATCGTTATAGCTGGCTTTTGCAAACACGCCGAAATCTTTGGTAAGGTATTGATCTGCGCTGATACCGAAACCGTATTTGTGGTGGCCGTAAGCCTGTACAGCATCGACATTTGGCGTGCCGCCCACTGGATTATTCAAAGCATCGCGGTAGATACCCATTTTACCATTGTTGCGGAAGGCTAATAGCCGAACAGTACCTTTTTTATAATCCGCACCGCCCAGGGTATAGCGTTTTTCGTACTCGAGGGTTTGGGTATTGGCACGGCCAAGGCGCTCGTCCCAGATGGAGCCGTTAGCGGTAGTGGTGGTCATGGTGTAGCCAAAACGCAGTGCCCAGGTTGGCTGGCCCAACTCTGCTACCGCACCAAATACATAACCGCGGGTGTTGGCGGGGTAATCCCAGGCGGCATTGTCCATCAAGCTCCAGTTCATGAACTGTGAACGCGGGTCGTGACTGAATTCGTTACCATCGAAAAAATCCGCCATGCCAAATTTACCAACGGTAACCCTGAAATAGCGTTTGCTTTTCCAGCCGGCCAGTTGGTTAACATCATCGGGTAGAAATTCCTTATCATCACCCCACTCAAAGTTTTGGGTAAAGTATAGGCGGGCGATGTAAATTTTAGGTTCGGCAGCGCCTACCCTAAAGGTTTCGCCATTTGGGAAACCGGCTATACCAAGCGTTTTGCTTAGGCCCGATCCTCCCGACATTTCGGTGTTGAAGTAACCTTCCATGCCTTTCCATAACCTCGCCCCGCCAAAGAGTGTGGTGGTTAGTGATGTTTGGGTTTCTTCGCCGGTTTGCAAGCTATTATCGCCGCTGTATTTTGCGCTAAATGCAGGTTTATATTGCGTGATAACCGTTTGCTGGAAGTGCAGGTTAACGTTTTGCGTTTTGGTGGTATCCTGCGCTTTAGACACGATATTGAAAAGCAGGGGTATTGCTGCTAACAGCAGGGTTTTCTTCATGTTGACTGTGATCGTAAAAATTTGGGCTAAATTACGATACTTCGCCGTAAAACTGCTTAAGAAAATGCTCCATAAAAGCGTGGCGCTGCAAGGCCATTTCGCGGCCGGTATTGGTGTTCATTTTGTCTTTTAGCAAAAGCAATTTTTCGTAAAAATGATTGATGGTGGGAGCAGTGGTATTCTTGTACTGCTCTTTGGTCATGTTCAGTTGCGGCTTAATCTCCGGGTTGTAGATCTCGCGGCCCTTGTGCCCGCCGTAGGTAAAGGCACGGGCAATACCTATGGCGCCAATGGCATCTAAACGGTCGGCATCCTGCACAACGGCAAGTTCGGGAGAGTGAAAACCGGCCTTATCAAAGCTTGCCTTGAACGATATGTGCCTAATTATAGCCGCTACATGGTCTGTGACCGCCTGGTCCACATCAATGCTTTTAAGAAATTTTGATGCGGTGGCCGGGCCTATTTCTTCGTCGCCGTTGTGAAACTTACTATCGGCAATATCATGTAACAATGCGGCAAGTTCAACGGTGAGGAGGTCGCAGTTCTCATGCCGGGCAATGTGTTTGGCGTTGGTCCAAACGCGGTTAATATGCCACCAGTCGTGGCCGCCTTCAGCATTCTTAAGGGTTTCCTTTACGAAGGTTACGGTAAGTTCAATGATCTCCCTGTGTTCCATATCTGCATCTGTTAGGATGCAAATATAGACAACAAGTTTTCTGTGTTAAGACTATAATTAAGCAGCAACAGCTTTATTGGTGTTGATGAGATTTGTAAGATCGATATCAAGGATATCTGCGATCTGGAACAACCGCTCTACCGTAATTTTGGTGTACCCAAGCTCAATTTTGCTATAAGCGTTCTGCGAAATATTAAGCTTTGCAGCCAGGTACTCCTGTGTGTAATTTAAATCTTCCCGCCTTTTGCGTATATTCATCGCAACGGCTTTTACCTTTTGATTCAGCGTAGTATTCATAAAAATTGTGCAATTCCTGATACTAACGAGATTTTTTTTTGCACGGATTTAAAAAAAATACATTTTAGGTTAAAATATTTTCTTGGTTAAGTTTTTAATTATTAACTCACGCGCGGTTAGCGTTATCGTTAAAATTTAATTATGGCAAAGGTTGTTAATGTAGCGGATGAAAAGAAAAAGGCCGCATCAAGCGGCCTTCTTTTATTATCTAAAATATTGCTTCGGCAATGCGCTTTGTTGGCCCCGGATTGCCCATGGTATAAAAGTGCAGCACCGGCGCACCGAATTTTACCAGCTCTTTGCACTGATTTATCATCCACTCGATACCGATCTCCTTTACATCTTTTTCAGATTTTGCGTCGTGGATGGCGTCAGACAGATCTTCCGGGATATCTATATGGAATGTTTTAGCAAGCGATATCAGTTGCTTTGAAGCCGTGACCGGTTTAAGCCCCGGAATGATGGGTACATTAATACCTGCCGCGCGGCAACCGTTCACAAAATCAAAATAACGCTGGTTATCAAAAAACATCTGCGTTACAATGAAACCTGCGCCCATATCTACCTTTTGTTTCAGGTATTTAAAGTCGGTTTTAAGGTTGGGTGCCTCGAAATGTTTCTCGGGATACCCTGCCACGCCAATGCAAAAATCAGTTCGAAGCATGTTGTCATAATGCTCGTGCAGGTAAACACCATTGTTCATGTTTACTACCTGCTGCAACAGGTCTGTAGCATAGCAGTGGCCATTTGGCGTAGGCACAAATGACGAATCACCTTTGCGTGCATCGCCACGGAGCACCAATACGTTCTCAATGCCTAAGAAATGCAGGTCTATCAAACCGTTCTCGGTCTCGTCTTTGGTGAAACCACCGCAAAGCAAATGCGGCACGGTATCAACCTTGTACTTGTTCATGATTGCCGCGCAAATGGCAATAGTGCCAGGGCGCTTACGGTAAGCCAGCTTTTGCAGCAAACCGTTCTCCTGCTCTTTATAAATAAAATCTTCACGTAAGGAAGTTACATCTATAAATGGCGGCTTAAACTCCATCAGCGGGTCAATAGCATCATAAATGCCCTGTATGCTGTGGCCTTTTAAAGGCGGTATCAACTCGAATGAGAATAGTGTTTTGCCGTTAGCGTTCTGGATGTGTTCGGTTATCTTCATTTCAGTATCAAGTAGTTAGTATCAAGTATCAAGATGAATTTATTGAGTTGCTAAGCTTTTCTGCAAGCCGTAGATCATCTTTTGCACTTCAACTAACATTGTTGTTATTTCTTCAAGTTGATTATCGTTGATATAACCAAACTCCTTTGCAATTATACATTGAGTTTCAAGTTCAAAAGCTGAACCCAATGAAATATTTAAAAATTGATGTAATTCTTTATTCGATTTACGACCACAGCCTTCTGCAATATTCGATGGAATAGAAACCGCCGCCCTATTCATTTGAGATATCAAGCCGTACCTTTCGTCAGACGGGAATACTTTAGTCAGTTGAAAGATGGCTTTGTTGATCTCGATTCCTGCCTTCCAAACTTTTAATTCTTTGAAATTGTGCATTTTCTGTCTTGATACTTGGTACTAACTACCTGATACTACTCTAATAATTCAAATTAGGCCCTAACCAGCGTTCTACAGTGTCCACGCTCATGTTCTTTCTCACTGCATAATCTTCAATCTGATCTTTGCTGATCTTATTCAGACCAAAGTACCTTGATTGCGGATGCGCGAAGTAGAAACCGCTTACTGATGCTGCCGGTGTCATGGCCAGGCTTTCTGTTAAGTGCATGTGCGCGTTTTCTTCAGCTTTCAGGATCTCGAATAAGCTTATCTTTTCGGTATGGTCCGGGCAGGCGGGGTAACCCGGTGCCGGGCGGATACCCTGGTACTCTTCTTTGATCAGATCGGTATTGCTTAACTCCTCGGTTTTGGCATAACCCCAGTACTCTTTACGTACCAGTTCGTGCATTTTTTCAGCAAAGGCCTCAGCCAAACGATCGGCAAGGGCTTTGGCCATTATGCTGTTGTAATCGTCGTGGTCGCGTTCAAATTCGGCAACCAGTTCATCACAACCCAGGCCGGCAGTCACTGCAAATCCTCCCCAGTAATCGGCCACGCCGCTTTCTTTTGGGGCAATAAAATCCGACAGGGCATAATAAGGCTCGCCCTTTACTTTCTCGTTTTGCTGGCGAAGCGTATGGATCCTCGTTAACAAATGCTGGCGGCTATCATCTGTATAGATCTCGATATCATCACCCACGCTGTTAGCCGGCCAGAAACCGATAACACCATCTGCACGGAGCAACTTCTCATCTACTATTTTATTCAGCAATGCCTGCGCATCGTCGAATAGTTTTTTGGCTTCATCGCCTACAAACTTATCTTCGAATATCCTTGGATAGCTGCCACGCAACTCCCAGGTATGGAAGAACGGTGTCCAGTCGATATACGGCACCAATTCCTCAAGCGGGAAGGACTCAAATACTTTTGTACCCAAAAAGCCTGGCGCAGGTGCCACGGCGTTCACATCTATCTGAAATCTCTGCGCGCGTGCTTCCTCAATGCTTACAAAACGCTTGTCGCTTTTCTTGTTGGCATGGGCTTCGCGGGCTTTAGCATATTCATCTTTTATACCCTGGATGTAGCTATCGCGGGTGTCCTTGTTCATCAGGCTGCTGCAAACCGTTACACTGCGCGATGCATCCAGCACGTGGATAGCAGCGCCCGAATAATGCGGCGCAACCTTAACAGCTGCATGGATACGCGATGTAGTGGCTCCACCCAATATCAACGGAATGGTAAAACCTTCGCGTTCCATCTCCTTGGCAAAATGCACCATCTCATCTAATGATGGGGTGATCAAGCCGCTGAGGCCTATGATATCTACATCCTGTTTCTTAGCTTCTTCGATGATTTTTTGCGCTGGTACCATCACCCCAAGATCAATGATCTCGAAGTTGTTACAGGCCAATACCACGCCAACAATGTTTTTACCAATATCGTGCACATCGCCTTTTACGGTAGCCATCAGCACTTTGCCTGCATTTGCACGGACACCGCTGCTATCGCCGCCGGCATCGATCATGCGTTGCTTTTCGGCTTCGATAAACGGCAGCAGGTAAGCCACCGCCTTCTTCATTACACGGGCCGACTTTACCACCTGCGGTAAAAACATTTTACCGGCACCAAACAGGTCGCCAACGATGTTCATGCCATCCATCAGCGGGCCTTCAATCACTTCCAACGGGCGGGCATATTTCTGCCGGGCTTCTTCCACATCGGCATCCAGGTATTCAACAATACCTTTTACCAGCGAGTGCGACAAGCGTTCTTCAACAGAACCTTTACGCCACTCTTCATCGCGCACCACCTCTTTACCTTTGCTTTTGATAGTATCGGCAAATTCAACCAGGCGCTCAGTAGCATCGGGGCGGCGGTTAAGCAATACATCCTCAACCAGCTCTAACAGGTCTTTCGGGATCTGCTCGTACACCTCCAGCATACCGGCGTTAACAATACCCATATCCAGGCCGGCTTTTATGGCATGGTAAAGGAAGGCCGAGTGCATGGCTTCGCGCACCACGTTATTACCGCGGAACGAGAAGGAAATGTTACTCACCCCACCGCTTACCTTGGCATGTGGCAGGTTTTGTTTTATCCAGCGGGTAGCCTCAATAAAGTCTACCGCGTAATTGTTATGTTCTTCCAAACCGGTTGCAACGGTAAGGATGTTGGGGTCGAAAATAATATCCTGCGGCGGGAAACCAACCTCATCAACCAGGATACGGTAGCTGCGTTCGCAGATCTCTTTACGGCGCTCCAGTGAATCGGCCTGACCGGTCTCATCAAAGGCCATCACCACCGTGGCAGCGCCATAGCTTAATATCTTGCGGGCATATTCTTTAAACTTTTCCTCGCCTTCTTTAAGGGAGATGGAGTTTACAATTCCCTTGCCCTGTAAACATTTTAAACCAGCTTCCAGTACGCTCCATTTTGATGAATCGACCATGATGGGCAGTTTGGCAATATCCGGCTCGCTGGCAACCAGGTTCAGGAATTTCACCATTACGGCTTCAGAGTCGATCATCCCCTCGTCCATGTTAATATCGATAACCTGGGCACCGCCTTCTACCTGCTGTAAAGCAACAGAAAGGGCTTCCTCGTAATTTTCGGCAAGGATGAGTTTAGAGAATTTTGGCGAACCGGTGATGTTGGTACGCTCACCAATGTTTACAAAGTTGGTCTCCGGCGTTAGCGTAACAGCTTCTAAGCCGCTTAGGCGCAAATAAGGCTTTATCTCCGGAATAGCGCGGGGCGGATATTTCGCCGCTTTATCAGCAATACATTTGATATGATCTGGCGTGGTACCACAACAACCACCAACGATATTCACCAGGCCGGCTTTTATGAAATCGTCAACCTGGTGGGCGGTTTCGTGCGGGGTTTCATCATAGGCACCAAACTCGTTAGGCAAACCTGCGTTAGGGTAGGCTGAAATAAACACACCAGCCTTTTCAGATAACTCCTCTAAGTGCGGGCGCATTTCGCGGGCACCCAAGGCACAATTTAAACCAACCGACAATAAATTAGCATGACTAACGGAGTTCCAGAAAGCCTCAACTGTTTGGCCTGATAACGTACGGCCTGATGCATCGGTAATCGTTCCGGAGATCATGATTCCACCCGTAGGGCGGAAAGCTGCGTAATCTTTACCGGCAGCCAAACATTCCTGTTTATATCTATCTATTGCAAATAGTGCCGCTTTGGCATTCAACGTATCAAAAATGGTTTCAACCAATAATACGTCCGATCCGCCATCAACCAAACCGCGTACCTGCTCATAGTAAGCCTCGGCCAGGTCATCAAAGGTAACAGCACGGTAACCCGGGTCGTTTACATCAGGTGATAACGATGCCGTACGGTTGGTAGGGCCAACTGCACCGGCCACAAAGCGCGGTTTATCAGGCGTAAGGGCAGTATATTCATCAGCAGCTTCACGGGCAAGGCGGGCACCCTCGTAGCTTAGCTCGTAGCCCAGATCTTCCATGTGATAATCAGCCAGGGAAATGCGCTGAGTGCTGAAAGTATTGGTTTCGATGATATCGGCACCGGCCTCCAGGTACTCTTTATGTATAGCCTTGATCACATCCGGACGGGTAAGGTTCAACAGGTCATTGTTGCCCTTAAGGTCTGACGGATGATCACGGAAACGCTCCCCACGAAAATCAGCTTCCGTTAGTTCGTACCGCTGTATCATGGTGCCCATTGCCCCGTCAATTACCAGGATGCGTTTCTGTAGTTCTTTTCTAATGTCCATTTTTCGGTATCAAGTAGCGAGTATCAAGTAGCAAGTACCGCATGGATACCATATCATATCTTGCACAAGAAAAAATCCTGATACTTGATACTAATTACTTAATACTACGAAGACTTATTTCGAAAAGTCGGGGTGTTAACGGTTGACTTTCACTTATCTGTCCCGGGCAGTATTGCTGGTCCGGGTAGAATGTAGCACCTTGTTAAGTAACAGGTTGCTAAGACATCGCAGGGTCTAATCCCTCCGTCTTTCTCCATAAGCAGTGCAAAGATGAATAATAATGTTGTAAAGTGCAAATGAAACGGGGTTGCATCTCACAACTATATTTACGTTCATGCTGCGAATCCTAATGAACGTAAAAGGCAGCCCGATGGCTGCCTCTTTTATTATTTTTTGCTGAACTTAACCTGGAACAGCTTATCCCATTTTTTGCCGGTAACAAATATGCGCTTGGTGGCTTTGTCATAAGCGATGCCATTAAGCACATCAGCCTCAATATTACGCTTGCTTGCCGGGTACATATCAGCCATGTTAGCACGCTGCAGTACTGCACCTGTTTTTGGGTCTATCACCAGGATGTTTTCGGTTTTGTAAACATTGGCGTAGATCTTACCATCAATATATTCCAACTCGTTGATCTCGTTAACAGGCCCTTTATCATCATAAACATCAATATAGCCGGTTTGCTGGTAAGTGTCTTTATTCAGGAACCAGATGCGGTTGGTGCTATCATCCATGTAGATCTTATTACCATCGTAGGTCGTGCCCCAGCCTTCAACACCCACGTTGTTATTAAAGGTGTTTTTCAGATCGAACGTCTTGCGGTCAAAAACGTAGCCTATCTTTTCTTTCCAGGTAAGCATCATTATCTTATCGCCGATAACCACAATTCCTTCGCCAAACACCTTAGGGTCGATCATTTTCTGCTGAACAATTTTACCACTTGGCAGGGTCGTTTTTACCAGTTTAGACTGGCCATCGGCAGGCACACCGGCTGGAGGTTGGGCATAACCACCGCTGCTTTCATAAAAGCCGTTGTTGTCATATATCAAGCCTTCGGTGTAAAGACTGGTATCATGCGGAAAAACCTTTTCTACAGTAAACGTTAGCTCCTCCGGTGCTTTTGCGGGCAACAATACGATGTTGGTGGTAACATCCTGCGCAGCGGCGCCGGGTTGGTAAACCTTGGCGGTAATGGTGCGTGCACCTAAACTGAGGCTGTCGGTTTTTAGCGTAACGCCGGTCTGGTCTTTTTTTGAACCGATGCGGGTGCTATCAACCAGGTACACTACAGAATCTATCTTGGCATCCTTCGGGAAATTTACTTTTATTTCAACCTGCTGACCTGCCTTGTAAGTGGTGCCGGCATCAGGGCTAACGGTAAGGTCTTGCTGGGCATTATCGGTATCAGTATGGCAGCCGTAAGCAAGCAGGGAAGCCGCAAAGGCCAGGAGCACTAATTTTTTATTCATTTTGTGTTAGGTGGCAGAAGGCCAAAAGGCATCTTCAATATGTTTTATGGTATGGGTATTATTACGGTTAAAAAGCACAGATATTATGTCAAACCGCACTTCGCCGTTATGGTTCATTAAATAAATGTATTCATCTGCAGCATGGGCCAGCAGGTTTTGCTTGCGGGTATCTACAAAATCCTCGGGCAGGCCAAAGCCCGTGCCGCTACGCGCTTTAACTTCGGTAAATATAATCACCTTGTTTTTATAAGCAATTAAGTCTATCTCTGCTTTGCCGAAAACCCAGTTTTCGTCCAATATCTCGTAGCCGGCAGCTTCCAAAAAAGCTTTGGCAAGTGTTTCGCCTTGTTTACCGAGATCGTTGTGAAGGGCCATTATTTGAGTATAACAGATCCTAAGTAATCCGATATATGTTTCTCTACCTTTTTCATGTGCATGTACTGGTTAAGCAGTATTTCCTGGTCGGCGGCTTCTAAAGTAGTTTGCAGTTGTTTACGCAGGCTCTCCAGTATTTTGCCAACCTTTTGCTTTTTAAGGTGAAAGATAGCCCCAAGGATGGTCGCCTTCATGTTGGCCTGTTCATCTGGTACGAAGATCTTATGCATCTCCAGCCAATTCTCGCTCAGCATATACTTGTTGGCTAAAAGGTTAACAGTAAGGTCGACCAGGTTTTTATCCTGCGAATGAATAAAGAATTGTTCATCAGGCAATACGCCGTTCTCTACTTCCTGGCGGTAGATTTCCAGAAACTCCTTGCAAACCGGCTGCTCAAATTCAACATCGCTCAACTCGGCTACCATAAACGGGCCGATGTAGGTATTGGCAATGCCATCCCAGTCTATCATTTTGTTACCGTACAGCAATAACAGGCGGATGATCTCTTTTTCCTGTGTGTCTGATTCTTTTTCCGGTTGTGGTGCAGCTTCAGCAACCTCGGGTTGTTCGCCAAACAAGGCAGCATCTTCCGGGGATAGTTCAGGGCGATAGGTAGTGGTCTTTTCGCTTTTCTCGTGATCCTTTTTGGCCTTGGCCTGGCGCATCTTGTTCAGCTCTGATAGCAGTGCGCGCTCATCTATCTGTAGCTGCATACTGCACTCCTTGATAAATACCGATGCCTTTATAGAATCAGGTATTTTAGAGATGCTCTCAACTATCTCGCGTATGACAGTAGCTTTTTTAATCGGATCATTACCGGCATCCTTAAGCAGGATATCAGTTTTATAGAGGATGAAATCCTTTTTATTATCCTCAATATGTTTTTTGAAAACGCTGGTGCCAAACTGCTGCACAAACGAATCCGGGTCGTGTCCATCAGGAAAGAGCACCACTTTTACGTTAAGCCCTTCTTCCAGTATCATATCCAGCCCCCGGAGGGACGCCTTAATACCCGCCGCATCCCCATCGTATAAAATGGTGATATTTTTGGTGAGGCGACCGATAAGGCGAATCTGTTCAACGGTAAGTGAAGTTCCGGATGAGGCAACCACGTTTTCGATACCGGCCTGGTGCACGGATATTACGTCGGCATAGCCCTCTACCAGGTAGCAGTTATCCTCATCACGAATGGCACGCTTGGCAAAATAGAGGCCATATAGTACGTTTGACTTATGGTAGATCTCAGACTCGGGCGAATTAACGTATTTCGGTACGTTCTTGTCTTTTTTTAGTGTACGCCCCCCAAACGCAATAACCCTTCCCGTAAAACTATGGATGGGAAACATCACTCTGCCACGGTAACGATCGTACAAACTGCCGTTGTCACGTTTTACAGATAGCCCGCTATCTACTAAAAACTCTTCCTGGTAGCCTTCTTTAAGTGCCTGCCCGGTAAAAGCTTCCCACTGGTCGGGTGAGTAACCCAGCTCAAACTTTTTAATGGTCTCGGTGCTAAAGCCGCGTTCCTTAAAATAGCTTAGCCCTATGCTTTGGCCTTCATCGGTATCCAATAAACTTTCATGGAAAAATTTAGCCGCATATGCCGATACGATCATGAGGCTTTCGCGGCGGTTATCTTCCTCGCGGTTCTCTTTGCTCTCAACCGTTTCCTCAATCTCGATGCTGTACTTTTTTGCCAGCCATTTAAGGGCTTCGGGATAGGTGAATTTCTCCAGCTCCATCAAAAAGGTAACTGCACTGCCACCCTTGCCCGATGAGAAATCTTTAAAAATGCCCTTTGCCGGCGACACCGTGAACGAAGGTGTTTTCTCGTTCACAAAAGGGGAGAGGCCTATGAAATTAGCCCCGCGTTTCTTCAACTGCACAAATTCGCCTATCACCTCCACAATATCTGTGGCTTCCATTATACGGTCGATGGTTGTTTTGGTGATCATGCTGTGTTGAGGACAAAAAATTGCGGGCTACAAAAGTAGCGTTTTGGGCTTTTATAAAGATAGAAAAATATAAGTAATTGAGTTTACTCACCCGGTCTTTGCTACGCTCGACCACCCTCTCTTCGCTGCGCGAAAAGAAGGTTATTTTTTCTTACCCTCTTTGCGGAGCAGTGAGTGTCGCGCATCCCGATAGCAATCGGGACGGGATGAGTCCTCATTGTCGCATTCAGCCCCCTCTTAATCTCCCCCGATAGGGGAGACTTATTATAAGCCCTTCTCCCTCGGAGAGAGGTTGGGGGAAAGGCTATTCCTCGCCGTATTCAGCCCCCTCTAAATCTCGCCCGTTAGGGTAGACTTGTTAGAAGCCCCTCTTCCTCAGAGAGGGGTTGGGGGAGAGGCCTCTAAAAAATTCTCATCCCCATTGTAGCACTCTTAAAATTTTTAACGTAAAGGATAAGTACACTATTAATAACACTAAAATGAAAAAGTACACATTTACCCTTTTAGCGCTGGCGACAGTTTTATTTTCTTCCTGCTTTAAGAACGATAATAACAACAACACCGGCTTTTACTACGACCCTTATTTTGTTGCAGAAAAAAATGGCCTTGCTGTTTATGCTGTTCCGTTCTCTGCAAAAGTTGGCACTGATTCTATACAGGTATCAGGCAGAAGCAATGATGCCGGTCTGCGCATGAATTTTAAATATGCCGGCAAGGGCACTTATGCACTTACCGGTAACCAGGCAAAATATTACCAGCTTTTGGGCAAGGATACGGTAAGCCGTTACAATGTTGGTTTAGATACCGGCAGTAAAGTTCAGATTGTTGCGCTGGACTCTATCAACAAGGTTATCGGCGGAACATTTACCATCAAATTAAAACGCACGTTCCCGGCAACATCAAGCATATATCCGGATAGTGTTAAATTTACCAAAGGGCAGTTTGTTATTGCCTTGCCGAGATAATTTTTCAAGCGCGTAACCCTGTTTATACTTAGAAAAGCCCCGCTCATGGCCCTGCTTAAAAGGCGGCCGAAGAGCGGGGCTTTTTTGGCAAATAATTGTATTTTTGCTGCCCGATAATACTTTTTATATGAGCCAACGTACAAAAATTAAAGCACTGCTCGAGAGCGGTAAGACAGACATTGATGTAACAGTAAAAGGATGGGTACGCACCTTCCGTAACAATCAGTTCATAGCTTTAAATGATGGCTCAACCAATAATACCCTGCAGGTTATTGTTGATTTTGAGAATACAGACCCTGCCCTGCTTAAACGTATCACTACCGGCGCTGCTATTAGCGCTACAGGTAAACTTGTTGCCTCGTTGGGCAAAGGCCAGTCGGTAGAGGTTAAGGCTACTACCATAGAAATTTTAGGCGACAGCGACCCGGAGAAATATCCTTTACAGCCTAAAAAACACAGCCTGGAGTTTTTACGTGAGATAGCCCACCTGCGTTTCCGTACCAATACGTTTGGCGCAGTGTTCCGTGTGCGTAACACGCTGGCATTTGCGGTTCACCAGTTTTTCCAGGAACGCGGTTTTATTTACCTGCATACGCCTATCATCACGGCATCTGATGCGGAGGGTGCCGGCGAAACTTTCCACGTTACTAACTTTGATATTGCCAACCCGCCAAAAACAGAGACCGGCGAGATAGATTACAAGCAGGATTTCTTTGGTCGTGCTACTAACCTGACGGTATCCGGCCAGTTAGAGGGCGAACTGGGTGCAATGGGCATGAGCGATATTTATACCTTTGGCCCTACATTCCGTGCCGAAAATTCAAATACCACCCGCCACCTGGCCGAGTTCTGGATGATAGAGCCGGAGATGGCTTTCTATGACGCCAAAGATAACGCCGACCTTGCCGAAGCGTTACTGAAATATGTGATCACCTACGCGTTGGATAAGAACAAGGATGATATTGAGTTTTTAACCCAGCGTTTATTAGAGGAAGAGAAACAGAAGCCGCAGAACGAGCGCTCTGAAATGACGCTGATAGAGAAACTTCAGTTCTGCCTGGCTAATGATTTCGAGCGTTTAACTTATACCGAGGCTATCGATATCCTTAAGGATTCGACCCCGAACAAGAAAAAGAAATTCCAGTACCTGGTTGAAGGTTGGGGTACCGATCTGCAATCGGAGCATGAGCGTTACCTGGTTGAGAAACACTTTAAAAAACCGGTTATCCTTACGGATTACCCAAAAGAGATCAAATCATTCTACATGCGCCAGAACGACGACGGCAAAACCGTTGCCGCTATGGATATCCTTTTCCCGGGCATCGGCGAGATAGTTGGTGGCTCGCAACGTGAGGAGCGTTTGGACAGACTGGAACAACGCATGGACGAGATAGGAATTCCTAAAGATGAGCTTTGGTGGTACCTGGATACCCGCCGTTTTGGTGGCTGCCCGCACGCAGGCTTTGGTTTGGGTTTTGAGCGTTTAGTGCTGTTTGTTACCGGCATGGGTAACATCCGCGATGTGATACCTTTCCCTCGTTTCCCTAAGAACGCTGAGTTTTAATATTGGTGGATTTCACCGATCTTGGTTGATTACATTGATAAATAATGATTTTATGATAACGCTGACCTTTATGGTCGGCGTTTTTTATTTTTGATCAATGCCAGTCATCACTCTGACAACAATCATCAATGCGCCTGTGGAGCGCTGCTTCGATATTTCCAGGGATATCGATATCCACATCGCATCTACTGTTCATACCGGTGAACGCGCAATTGCCGGCCGTACTAGCGGCTTGATAGGTTTGGGAGAAAGCGTTACCTGGCGGGCCAAACATTTTGGGATATGGCAGAACCTGACTTCAAAGATCACGGAATTTAAGTTCCCTGAGTACTTTGTTGATTGTTTGATTATCGATCACCGTTAGGGGTGTTAGGCAAGTTGGCAGATTTCCTGTTTGTTAAGCATTACATGAAAAGGCTATTAATCATCCGGAATGGGGTGATAAAAGCTGAGGCGGAGAAAATTAACAACTGACCGTCATGCCGAATTTATTTCGGTATCCCACGAGCCGATCTCCAAAATCTGATCTACTCCTTGAAAGTATTTACCGCTTTTGGTTTGTTCAAGTACGCTCTTAAAAACAAAAGCATAATTCCGATCAGTACAATCAATATCATATAGCTGATGGCAAAGGTTTGCTGGTTATGGATGTTAAGTGTATTGGCCAGCAGGTAACTGAAAAAAGATGTTACAATGTAACCCCCGCCGCTGGTGATGCCGCCCGAAACACCTGCATTCTCCGGGAAGCGGGTTAGGCAGTAGGTAAAGTAGATGTTGTACATAAAACCCATTAAAAAATGCAGACTTATCACAAAGAACATGATGGCATAAATGCTGCTGAACCAGCTTGCGGTAACAAACATGGCTACAGCAAATGCAGCTTGCAATAAATTAGCCGTAGTAAGCTTCACCATAAAATTACGCGCTATCATGGATTTGCTCAACATCCCGCCCAGCAGCAATGCAATACCCGAACTTAAAGCCGCATAACCTGTAACTACCGGCGAGTAATGAAACACATTCTCAATAAAAAAGGGTGCCGACATACCAAAGATGATCGCCATGGAGTAGCTTAAGCCCAGGATAACAATGCCGTAGGCAAAATCCGGTGCGGTAATCATCTTTTTGTATGTGTTTACTATCGAGCCCAAGTGGAACGGTTTTGTACGGGGTAGCGTCTCACCACTATAGCGGAGTTCCAGCAACAGCATCACAAAGGCATAGATGGCCAGGAAGTAAAAGTTTGCCCGCCAGGCAAAAGCGTGTTGCAGATATCCACCTAAAAAGGGTGCTATAACCGGAGCAGCCGACCACACTACCGACAATAAGCTGGTGTAGTGCTTTTGTTTATCGCCCTCAAACACATCGATAAATAAGGATCGCTTAGATACCATAATGATGGAAATGAGGAAGCCCTGCAATGCCCGCATCACAAATATCAGCTCGATGCTGCGGGTACTTACAATTACCAGGTTAGTGACAATAAAAGCAGCCAACGAGGCCAGGCCCAGTTTGTAACGGCCATAGCTATCTATAATGCTGCCCACAAATAATTGCGATAAACCGTAGCTGATGAGAAAGATAGTCATGGTGAGGCGCACATTAGAAACCGATGTACCCAGGTCATGCACCATGGCCGGGAACGATGGCACGTAAACATCCATCGCAAAACCCGATATAGGGATAAGGATAAATGCCAGTATCGCGCTGATGTTCCTGTTGCTATCTGTAACGCGTCTCATTTTGCTTGCTCCGTTTGGTAGAGCGGCAAAATTAGAAACTAATTTTAATGCAGGGGTATTTTAGCTTAGAGATGCACCCTTATCGTATTAATATTTCATTGGGGTGATAAAGGGAAAATAATAACTTAGGTAGCTGAAGCATTATTTTGCTGCCGCCTTAGGTGCCTGTGGGGCGTAGTCCTTATGCACAATTAAAAAGCTTGCGCATTCTTCTTTGTGGAACGGAATATCCCAATTTCCTTGGTAAGTGATTTTTGTAGGTAGTAGTTCGCCGTTGAAGCGGTTAAGCTCAATATTCATCTGCACATTAAAATCAACAAACATGTTGCTGAACTTCATATCGATGTAGCGGCCCAATATCTGGAAGGTGTTCATGTCAAAGATGGTGGTCATCTCTTTGATCATGGTATCATCATCAGCTGTGCTGGGCTTTTTAATCACTTTAAAGCGATAGACAGGGATACTGTCCATGTACGTACCGCGGGCAAATTCGTAGTTGTAATACTGGCGTAACTCCGGCCCAAAGATCTCTGTTTTACCACTGATAAAAGGTATGCCAGATATACGCCTGCCCGGTGTAAATACCACCGCCTTTAACTTAGCTTTGTAGCCCGCGTTTTTCCCTTTGCCCGGCGCAGAAGATGCCGAACCGCTGGTAAAATCAGAATTGTAAGCATTCATAAAGATGTAATCAAACATCTCTACGGTGTATAAATCGTATTTGCCATTCTTTTTCTTAACGGCGCCGGTATCCTGATTGATCAGATAGGTGGTCTGGCGTTTACCGTTCAAAAAGTCGTGCCGTATTTTACGGTAGATCTTGCCATTAACTTTGTTCTTCTTGTCGTAGGTGTAAATGCGGTTCTCGGCGGTAAAGGCGTACCGCTTCATATTCTGGAAAGCCCTGTAAAAGCTGGTGTCACTCACTACTGCGTCAATAAAATCCTGCGCACGCAACCGGTGAGAAACGATGTTAACTGCAGAATCGATAACGATGGTGCGGATGGTGTCAGGATTAAAACGCTGGATCTGCTGCGCCTTTGAGGTAAAGGCAGCAATGATCAGGCAGAAGACGATGAGTATTTTTTTGTTCATGGTTTATGGATATTAGTTCACAGTAGCAGCCACTGGCTATCAACTATGAACAATCAACCAACTAATTACCTAATTGCTTAACAGCAATGTAAGCCATCAGACCAACACTCTGTTCCAACGCACTTTCCTCAACATCAAAGGTTGGGGTATGTACTGATGAGGTTATACCCCGTGCCTCGTTACGTGTACCTAAGCGGTAAAAGCACGAATTAGCCACTTGCGAGTAATAAGCAAAATCTTCAGCGGCCATCCATATGTCCAGGTCCAGCACGTTCTCTTTACCCAAAAAATCTTCGGCAAAGCCGCGTACCTTTGCAGTGAGTTTTTCTTCGTTAATAAGGAAAGGATAACCCTTCATGATGTTAAAATCGCAGCTGCCGCCCATGCTTTCGGCAATACCTTCGGCCATTTTCTTCATCTTAACATGCGCTTCATTACGCCATTGCTCGTCCATGGTACGGAAGGTCCCTTCAAGATAAACCTCGTTAGGGATAACATTGGTTGCACCGTTGGCGATAACCTTACCAAATGATAGCACCGACGGGCTTTTAGGATCTGCAAAGCGGCTTATCACCTGTTGCAGGGCTGTTAATATGTGGGCGGTGATGATCACCGGGTCAACATTTTGTTGTGGCTGCGCGCCGTGGCCGCCTTTGCCTTTTACAGTAACATATAACTCATCCGTGCTGGCCATATATTTGCCCGCGCGGAAACCCACCTTGCCGGCATCTATCAGCGGCATAACATGCTGACCGATTACGGCTGATGGCTTCGGGTTTTCTAATACACCTTCTTTGATCATGAGGCTGGCACCGCCCGGCAATTTTTCTTCCGCAGGTTGAAAGATGAATTTTACCGTGCCGCCAAATTCGCTTTTGATCTCCGTAAGTATTTTGGCTACACCTAACAGTGACGACGTATGTACATCATGACCACAAGCGTGCATTACGCCCTCGTTTTGCGATCTGTAGGAAACATCGTTGGCCTCTAAAATTGGCAGTGCATCCATATCTGCACGCAGGGCAACTACCTTATCTCCGGGCTTATCGCCTTTTATAAGAGCAACCAAACCCGTATCAGCCATTTTATGATATTCGATACCCAGTTCTTCCAGCTTGCGGGCTACAAAAACAGAAGTTTCCACTTCGTGGAAAGACAGCTCCGGGTGGGCGTGTAAGTGCCTGCGGTTAGCAACAACATCATCAAATATCTCTTTAGCTAATTGCTGTATCTTCTCTTTAATCATCACTGGTAGTTATTTTGGGTGGGTTTATCTTCTCCGATATGATAAATAGCGAAGTAAAATAGGCCGATAGCTGTTGCTTAAAGCGTTCGGCTTCTATCCGCGTACGGAAATCACCTGCGCGGATCTTAAAGTTTGGTTCGCGGTAAACAATGTAAGTACGCAGCTCAGGAAATTCTTTATTGCATTTTGCCTGGGCATTAAATGCAGCAGAACGGTTAGTGCCGCTGTAGATCTGCACACGATAGCCGTAAGACGACGAATATCGCGGAGAACCGCCTGCCTTGCCGCTATTAAGCGCAGCGCGTTTGGCAAGCAGGGTATCAAATAACGGAGGTGCTACAACCTGTACCTTTCCCCTGGTTTGCCCAAAGCTTTTTACCGATGCAGAAAGCAGTAAAAGCAAAAAGCAATATTTGATACCTGCCAGAATAGCTTTATGATCAAATATTGCTTTCTTCATAGTTATATTATTCCTTTAACCGTCATTGCAAGGAACGAAGCAATCTCCGAACTATACAGGGCAGACTTGCCTGTGTAGAGATTGCTTCGTTCCTCGCAATGACGCGTGGTTTTTATTTATTTAGCCCTCTCCTTCAGGAGAGGGTTTGGGTGAGGCTCTTAATTCTGCCCTATACCGTGGCAATTTTTGAATTTTTTGCCGCTTCCGCACGGGCAAGGATCGTTCCTGCCAATTTTTTGCTCAACCTTTACCGGGCTGGGCTTTTGTATCTCCTGCTGCATCTCCTCAACCGGTAAACCGCTTTGGTCTACCATCTCCGGTTTTGAGGTACGCATCTGGCGCATATCTGTTTTAGGGGCCGGTGCTGCTTCGCGCACTTGTTCTGGTGCCTGCTGTACGGCAATACCACCTCTGAACAGGAAGCTCATCAACTCTTTGTTCACGCTGGCAAGCATCTGGCGGAAAAGTTCGAATGCTTCAAACTTGTACACCAAAAGCGGATCCTTTTGTTCGTAAACGGCGTTTTGTACCGATTGTTTCAACTCATCCATCTCACGCAGGTGCTCTTTCCAGGCATCGTCTATCAATGAAAGGGTTACGTTTTTCTCAAAAGATTTAAATACTTCCTGGCCGTGATTCTCTACCGCTTTTTTCAACGGTACAGCTACCTGCATGCCATGTACACCATCGGTAAACGGAACAACAATGTTCTCTACATACTGGCCGCGGGTATCGTAAACATCTTTTATAACAGGGTAAGCTTGCTGCGCTACGGCTTCGGCTTTACGTTTGTAAAATTCGCTTACCTCAATAAAGGTGCTATCAACCAGCTTTGGCAGCGGGGTGTTAGCAAACTCTTCGGCAGTGATCTCGGTATCAACAGAGAAGATACGGATGATCTCTAACTGGAAGCCTTCAAAATTGTTGCTCTCTTTATATTCGGTTACGATATCCTCAATAACATCGAAAATGGTGTTGCTGATATCTACGTCCAAACGATCACCAAACAGTGCGTTCTTACGTTTTGCGTAGATAACTGTACGCTGTGAGTTCATCACGTCGTCATACTCAAGCAAACGCTTACGGATACCGAAGTTGTTTTCTTCTACTTTCTTCTGTGCACGCTCAATAGATTTTGAGATCATGGAGTGTTGGATCACTTCACCTTCCTCAATACCCATACGCACCATCAGGTTAGATATACGCTCCGAACCAAATAAACGCATCAGGTTATCCTCAAGCGATACAAAGAACTGCGAAGAACCGGTATCACCCTGGCGACCAGCACGACCGCGCAATTGCCTGTCAACACGGCGCGACTCATGGCGCTCAGTACCGATGATGGCTAAACCGCCGGCCTCTTTGACACCTGTGCCCAATTTAATATCGGTACCACGGCCCGCCATGTTGGTAGCAATGGTTACCGTGCCGGCTTTACCAGCTTCGGCAACAATGTCTGCCTCTTTCTGGTGAAGTTTAGCGTTCAGTACGTTGTGTTTAATGCCGCGCAGTTTAAGCATGCGGCTCAATAATTCTGAAATCTCTACCGATGTAGTACCCACCAACACCGGTCTGCCGGCCTTGGTCAATTCTTCTATCTCGGCAGCAACCGCATTGTATTTCTCACGTACGGTACGGTAAACAAGGTCTTGCCTGTCTTCGCGGGCAGTTGGGGTATTGGTTGGTATCTCTACCACATCCAGTTTATAGATCTGCCATAACTCGCCTGCTTCAGTAACTGCAGTACCGGTCATACCACAAAGTTTGTGGTACATCCTAAAGTAGTTTTGCAGGGTAACGGTAGCAAATGTTTGGGTAGCATCCTCAACCTTAACGTTCTCTTTAGCCTCAATAGCCTGGTGCAAACCATCAGAATAACGGCGGCCATCCAATACACGGCCTGTTTGCTCGTCAACTATCTTAACCTTGCCATCATCAAGAATATACTCGGTATCTTTTTCAAATAAAGTATAAGCTTTAAGCAATTGGTTAACAGAGTGGATACGTTCTGATTTGATGGAGAAATCGCGCATCAGTTCATCTTTCCTTGCCAGTTTTTCGTCGGCTGGCAGGTCTGATTTTTCGATCTTGGCTATCTCTGTACCCACATCCGGCATCACAAAGAAGTTTGGATCCTCGCCTGATGCGGTGATCAACTCGATACCTTTTTCTGATAACTCTACCGAATTGCTTTTCTCATCGATGATAAAGAACAATTCAGAATCAACCTTAGGCATTTCCTTGCCCTGATCCTGCATGTAGTAGTTCTCAGTTTTTTGGAGCACGGTACGGTTAGCACCCTCACTCAGGAATTTAATTAAAGCTTTGTTCTTAGGCAACGCACGGTGTGCACGTATCAAAGCTAAACCACCATCATCAACGCCCGTCTTGCCGTCGTTAATAGCTTTTTTAGCTTCGTTTAATACGGTATTTACGTAAGCTTTCTGAGCGTTAACCAAACGCTCTATGCGTGGTTTCAGTTCATAAAACTCATGCTCGTCACCACGCGGGATAGGGCCGGAGATGATCAATGGGGTACGGGCATCATCCACCAATACGGAGTCAACCTCATCCACCATGGCATAATGCAGCTTGCGCTGTACTAATTCTTCAGGGCTACGTGTCATGTTGTCACGCAGGTAGTCGAAACCAAACTCGTTGTTGGTACCAAAAGTAATGTCGGACAAATAAGCCTGGCGGCGCTCTTCAGAATTTGGCTCGTGTTTATCAATACAATCAACAGATAAACCGTGGAATTCGTACAACGGGCCCATCCACTCGCTATCACGGCGGGCAAGGTAATCGTTCACGGTTACAATATGTACACCCTGGCCGGCCAATGCGTTAAGGTATGCAGGCAAGGTAGCTACTAATGTTTTACCCTCACCCGTTGCCATCTCGGCAATCTTACCCTGGTGCAATACAATACCGCCTATCAGCTGCACATCATAATGTACCATGTTCCAGGTAACCTCATTGCCTGCAGCAAGCCAGGTATTATGGTGTATGGCTTTATCGCCTTTTATAATAACGTTGTTTTTGCGCGAAGCCAACTGGCGGTCAAACTCTGTAGCAGTAACCTCAATGGTTGGGCTGCCGCTAAAACGGCGGGCAGTTTCTTTAACCACCGCAAAAGCTTCAGGAAGGATATTCATCAATATCTCCTCCAACTCTTTATTACGGTCTTTTTCCAGCTTATCTAATTGGGTAAACAAGTTTACTTTCTCGTTTACATCCATACCTGGCTCGTTCTCGGTACGGTCTTTAATAGCTTTTATCTCGCTATCGATGCCGGAAAGGCCGGTGGCAATGGTCTCTTTAAATTCTATGGTTTTAGCCCGAAGGTCATCGTTGCTCAATTGGTCAAGCTTGGCATAAGCAGCCTTTATTTTCTCAACTATAGGCGTTATCCCTTTAACATCACGCTCCGATTTACTTCCAAAAAGCTTACTGAAAAAATCTAACATATCAATTTATATATGGTGCACCCAACTCAACAATTAAGCCAATGCAATTATAAAGTCATTTTGACAGGCAAAGGTAAGAAAATAGTATCAAGTAGCAGGTATCAAGTAGTAAGTACAACGCCCGGTTGACATAAAAACTCGTGATACCTGATACTAAATACTTGATACTACCCAAAATGTTATCTTTGCCCGCATGAATATCCTGATCCTTGGTTCGGGTGGAAGGGAAAGTGCCTTCGCCTGGAAGATTGCCCAAAGCCCCAAATGCACTAACTTGTATATTGCGCCGGGCAATGCAGGCACCGGCGCTTACGGCACCAATGTAAACCTTAAGGTTACAGATTTTGAAGGTATTAAGGCCTTTGCTTTGGCAAATGATATTAACCTGGTGCTGGTTGGCCCCGAGGAGCCGCTGGTAAAAGGTATTCATGATTTCTTTTTGGCTGATGAGGAGTTGAAAAATATCCCTGTTGTTGGCCCGCAACAAGAGGCGGCGCAGTTGGAAGGTAGTAAGGATTTCTCTAAAGAATTTATGCAGCGTAACGGTGTGCCTACCGCTGCATCAAAAACCTTTACCCGCGATACTTTACAAGAAGGCATGGATTACCTGGCAACTGCAGGCCTCCCCATCGTTTTAAAAGCCGACGGACTTGCCGCAGGCAAAGGTGTACTGATATGCCTAAGCCTTGAGGAAGCCAAGCAGGAACTGAACGCTATGCTTGCCGAAGCCAAATTTGGCGATGCCAGCTCAAAGGTGGTGGTAGAACAGTTTTTACAGGGCATAGAGCTTTCGGTTTTTGTAATGACGGATGGTAACAGCTACAAAATTTTACCTGAAGCTAAAGATTACAAACGCATAGGAGAGGGTGATACCGGCCTTAACACGGGCGGCATGGGTTCTATTTCCCCTGTGCCATTTGCCGACGAAGCATTTATGCAAAAGGTTGAGCAGAAGGTGATCATCCCAACTATTGAAGGTTTAAAAAAGGAGGGCATTCCTTATAAAGGCTTCATCTTTATCGGCCTGATGAATACCCACGGTGAGCCATGGGTTATTGAATACAACTGCCGTATGGGTGACCCTGAAACAGAAAGCGTAATGCTGCGTATTGAAAGTGACTTTGTTGATCTGCTGGAAGGAGTGGCCGAAGGTAACCTGCACGAGAAGAAATTGATCATTTCTCCCAAAACTGCTGCTACGGTAGTTTGCGTAGCTGGTGGTTATCCTGGCGAATATCTGAAAAATAAAGCCATAGCAGGTATTGAGAACGTTCGCGACTCGCATGTTTTCCATGCCGGCACCACGCAGGTTGGCGATGAAGTACAGGCAACCGGCGGACGTGTGTTAGCCGTAAGCAGCTTGCAGGATGATATGTTTAATGCGCTGCAACAAGCCACAGCCGACGCTGCACGTATCTATTACGATGGCGTTTATTTCAGGAAAGACATCGGTTTTGATCTGCTTTAGTTTTAAGTCCGGAAGTCGGATGTCTGAAAGTACGGAAGACGAATAACAATAGACCGGAAGTCGAAACGACGGAAAGTCCGTAAGATGAAATCAAAAGAAAAAGTCCGAAAGTTTCAGCTGATAAGCTTCTACTTTCGGACTTCTGTCTTTTCGGACTTTCCGACTAAAGACTATATCTTACCGAATATCTCTGCCAGTTTATTTTCCAGGTCCTGGCCGGTAAGGTTTTTAGCGATGATCTTACCGTTAGGATCGATCAGGAAGTTTTGCGGAATGGCACGCACTGCATACAGATCTGCAGTTTTACTTTTCCAGAATTGCAGGTCTGATACCTGTGTCCAGGTCAAACCATCTTTGTGGATAGCACCCAACCAAGCAGCTTTAGCATCAGGCCTGTCTAACGATACACCTAAGATGGTAAAGTTTTTGCCTTTATATTTATTGAAGGCTTTAACCACATTAGGATTTTCGTGACGGCATGGGCCGCACCATGATGCCCAGAAATCAACCAATAAATACTTTCCGCGGAATGATGATAAAGCAACTGTTTTGCCTGCTGTATCAGCCTCGGCAAACTCAGGCGCTGTAGCACCAAGTGCAACGTTTTTCAATTTTGGCAATAGCTCTCCAAATTGTTTGCCGCTTTCGGTAGCTTTTAATGCCGGAGACAAGCCACCGTATAATTCTGCAAGCTCAGGGTAGTCTGCACTGTAAGCATAAGATTGCAATGCACTTAAGGCAAGGTAAGAGTCAGGATGCGTTTTAATGAATTTTTTGTTGATGGCAGATTCCTGCTTTTCAATCGCCTTTTCCTCTTTGGTTACAGCTTCTTTTTGCGCATCGGTAGTTGCATTTTTTTGCTTTTCCTCAAGAGCCGTGTATGCATCGTTAACAGGTTTCAGAGAAGCTTGTAACTCTGCACTCTCTTTGTTAGTTTTTGTACCGGTTATCAATGCATTAGCCAATGTATCCGGCGACGTAACCGTAATGGTACCTGCTTCAACGAAGATTGGATGATAATCTTTGGATTTACGCATGCCATCCCCCTTTTGGTTAAGGATAAGATACCCGCTCATTGGTACCGCACCAGCATCACCTGTAAAGGTAAACTGGCCGTTATTAACAATCGTAGAGTCAATGGCTATCTTGCCATCTTTGCGGTATTGCAGATATGCTTTAGCCGGGGCGTTTATTTTACTCAATTTACCCTGTATAGTAAATTTGCCGGTTTGGGCAAAAGCAAGGGCAGGTAATATGGCAACTGCACTTAAAAGTAGTTTTTTCATTGTTAGTAAAGTTAGGACTGCAATATGCGGCTAAAACCGCATAAATCAAATCTTGCCAAGATATTTCTCTAAAGCGGCATCCAGGTCATCGCCCCGTAGGTCCCTGGCTACGATCTTGCCTTGCGGGTCTATCAGGAAGTTCGCCGGGATAGACTGCACGTTATAAAGCTTTGCGGCCAGGTTGTTCCAGTATTGCAGGTCTGATACCTGTGTCCAGGTTAGGCCATCATTTTTAATAGCTGCCAGCCAATCTGCCCTGCCTGTATTTTTATCGAGCGATACGCCCAGCACAGTGAAGTTTTTGCCTTTGTATTTATTATAAAGCTTAACCACGTTAGGGTTTTCCTGGCGGCACGGAGGACACCAAGATGCCCAGAAATCAAGCAGCACGTATTTCCCTTTAAAAGATGACAGGCTTACAGGTTTGCCGTTCACATCATTTTGTGTGAAATCCGGCGCTGTTGCGCCAATGGCGGTAACCTTAAGGCCATCCAGCCCGGCTTTCATTGCACGACCGCCGTCAGAAACTTTCAATTTATCAGAAAGACCGTTGTACAGCGGTTCCAGGTCATTTACATCCGGTGAAGGGCCACCATAACTGGATAACGCCAGCAAGCTTAAATAGCTGTCAGGATGAGTGGTTATAAAATTTTTAAGTATACCTTTTTGTTCGGCCTGCAAGGCTTTGTATTTAACCTGCATGGCGTTTTGAAAGGCCGGCGAGCGTTGTTGTTCGGGTGAAGCCTTTTTTGCTTCCGTAGTAAGCGCGCGGGCTTTATCGGTAATTGTTTGTAGTTGTGCCTTTAGGGTTTTATTGTCTACATTGAGCTGTGAGCCGGTAATATCAGCTTTGGCAACTGAGTCTTTGATGGCGATATTCATGTTGCCCTGCTCCAGGAAAAACGCCAGGCCATCTGCGGAGGTAGATGGGCGACCGTCCGGGAAATTGATATCAACGTATTTGCCGAAGCCGAGATTCTTTCTGTCTAAAAACAGGGTGGCGGTAACAGGTTCTGCAACAGCGCCTTTAAAGGTGAAATCGCCGTTAATTACGGTTGATGAATCGGTAACGTTGTTTGATCCTACGTTGTAAACCAGGTAAACTTTGGTTGGCGTAGTGGCATTGGCAACCTTGCCTTTTATAGAGAAATCTTTTGCGGTTTGGGCGAAAGAAAGTACAGGCAGCAATGCCAGGACGGGGAACAATAGTTTTTTCATTAATTTACTAAAGTATTAATAACGTGTAAAAGGCTGGTTAATTGCCGTTTAATTTAACTTTTGATAGGTGCGCCACCAAAGATCGGGCATCTCGCCGGATGTGGCCGTGCGGTAGTCTTCATAACGGCAGGGCACCAGATGGAAACGCTCGTTTTTAGAGCCACCTGTAGGGTATGGTACCTGCATCCACCAGCGGTCGCTTTTTTTGCTTTTCACAAATACCAGTTCGTGGTCATCATGCTTTAAGCTTGTTTTGTAGATGAGGTATTGCGATTTAGGGTTAAGCGGGAAATCCTTTTTGCGGTTATAAAAGCCATCGATAAAATACCACACCATCTGCGACAGTAACATGGCTGTTTGACCGTTGGTATCGTAAGCAGGATTAAATTCGTAAAAGCCGATCGAACTTAGTTTATCGCTAAAGCCGGCATACCTGCAGATCTGGCATGCTTCCTCGCCGTAAAAACCGTTAGGTTTGGCATTCGCATTGGCCGCAGCATCAGATGAGCGTATAGCGCTTACATCAAAGCTTAGCATGTTTGCATTGCGTATAATGGGTTCTGCTACCGCAATATTTTGGGTTAACTCGCCAAGGCGGTGTACATCAAAATAAAGTTTATCCATTACCCGCAAACTATCCTGGCTGGCAAAATAGGTTTGATAACCCATGTTGCTGTAATTGAACAAATAGTTAGGTTCGTGCAGGAATATTTTGCTGAGGTAAGAAGCAGATGTGGCCTCTATGGTTTCCGGATGGGCGTCATCCTCCAGGTCGAACTGAGAATCTACTACCAGCAGGTCAACTTTTTGTTCAAGATGCTCGTAGCCCAGGTATTGCGCGTAGGTAAGATCTTGCCCGCCGCCAATGATCACGGGAACAATATCTTTTTTCATCAACTCCTCAATCACGGTCTTTAAGGCGTAGTAGGTATCAACCACAGTTTCGCCGCGGGTGATATTGCCGAGGTCTACTATTTTGGTATTATAGCTCCCCTCATGAAGCTGGTAAAGTTTCTCGCGCACATAATCGGGTGCGAGGGCGCAACCCGGGTTATTTATAGCGTTACGATCATCAAGCACACCAATAATTGCAATATCAACCTTATCTTCCATCGATGGGAAATCAACAGAGTAGTGCTCTATCTTACTACCCAACTGGCTGGTGAAATAACCGTTCTTAGGCATTATCTTTTTAATATCGATGGGTGAAAAAAAATCAGCTAAGGACATATTGTTTTGGATGTGCAGGTGTGCAGATATGCAAATATGCAGATTTTGGTTGATGTTGAACCATCATTCGTTTTTCAATTTGCACTTATGCCCATACTCATATCCGCACATTTACTCTACTTTTGTGCACCTTTACATTTTCAAATCGGCTCATTTTTAAATCTTCAAAATATAACATGATACTTGTAACCGGGGCAACAGGTTTTTTAGGTGCAGAAGTTGCAAAGGAGTTGGTGCTTCGAGGTAACCATATCAGGTGCAGTAAAAGGGCTTCATCAAATTTGCCGGCGCTGTTGCAACCTTACAGCGATAAGATAGAATGGGTAACTGCCGATCTGATGGATGCAGATGCACTTGAGGAGGCCCTTGAAGGCGTTACACATGTATACAATTGCGCTGCGTTTGTGTCGCTGAAGGCGGCTGATAAGGATGCCATGATCCGCACAAATGTTACCGGCACGGCCAACATGGTTGACCTTTGTAATGACCGCGGCATCCGGGTGGTGCATACCAGTTCGGTAGCGGCGGTGGGCGAAGCGCCTGCCGGTGAGCAGATCACTGAAAAACATCACCTCGACCCAACAACAGAAACGGATGGTTATGCTATTTCGAAACTTGAGAGTGAGATGGAAGTTTGGCGCGGCATTGCCGAAGGTTTGGATGCCGTAATTGTTAACCCAACCATTATAATTGGAGCCAGTGCGGGCACTGCAGGTAGCGGACAAATATTTGAGACCGTGCGTAAAGGCCTCAAATATTACACGCAGGGAACCATGGGTTTTGTAGATGTGCAGGACGTTGCTAAGTGTATGATAGCCCTGATGGAAAGCGACATCAGCGGCGAGCGCTATATTATTAACGGAGAGAACAGGGCTTATAAACAGCTTTTTGAAGAGATAGCTAATTGCATGCATGTTGAAGCGCCAAGTAAACTTGCCAAACCCTGGATGATGGAAGTAGCCTGGCGGGGCGCATCTTTTTGGGGCGCGCTAACCGGCAGCGACCCGGCTATTGATAAAACCAGTGCAAAGGCGGCATCGGTAACCCGTGTTTTTGATACCAGCAAAATCAAAGAGGCTATAGGTTATCAATTCAGGCCCATCAGCGAAACCATCAAAGAAGTTTGTGCTGCACTGACTGCGCAGGCCGGGAAATAACCCGCACTAAGCAGGCTGATTTGCCGTATTGTATTTGTTGCGATACTCTACAGGAGATAAACCGGTGATCTTTTTAAATACAGCACGGAAGGCTTTGGTATCAGAATAGCCAACATCGTACATCACTTCATTCACGTTTTTGCGGCTGCTTTCCAGTTGTTTCTTTGCAGCTTCTATTTTAACGCGCTGAATATATTCTAAAGGGCTGTTGTTGGTGGCCTTTTTAAAACGGCGCTCGAAGTGGCGCTTGCCTATGGCATATTTCATGGCCAGGTCCTCAACAGAGATACGTTCGGCAATGTTGGCCTCAATAAATTCCTGTGCTTTTTTTATCGGCTCGTCCTCGTGTGTTTTTTGTCCGTTGAACATAATAAACGGCGACTGGCTCTTACGGTCTATCTCCAGGGCAAAAACCTTGGCCGCCATTATCGACATATCACGTCCCGCGTATTTCTCCACCAGGTACAAAAGCAAATTCCAATATGATGTTGCACCACCACTGCTGTATAAACCTTTTTGTTCGGTAACAATACGGTCGTCAACCAGGGTAACTTTGGGGAACATCTCCCTGAATTCGTTAGCTGTGCGCCAGTGACTGCTGCACTCCTTGCCATCCAACAGGCCGGTAGCAGCCAGCATAAAGGCGCCAATACAAAGGCTCGCAGCTTCGGCTCCTTTATGGTGCTGTTCTATTATCCAGGGTAAAAACGCCTCGTTATGCTTAAGCGTTGTTTTGATATCGCCGGATATGGCAGGGATAATGATCAGATCGGTCTTCTTAACATCACTTATCAGTGCATCCGTATGTACCGAGAATAACCCACCATGCAATTTTACCTCCTTTTGCAGGCCAACCAATTGAACATTAAATAACGCAGGCTTGCCGGCGGCTTCTAAAAAGTCGTTAACACCCGTAAACATAATGCGCGGGTCGGCAATGCTGGCCAAAACAGCTTCGTTGGTTATCAGTATTGAGATGTGTTTCATGGTGGTGGGTGCCGGTTTATATTGCAAGATAGGGTTACCATTATCGCAAAACAATAGCAAGTCGTAAACAACCCCTAAAAAGTCCTTTTTACACCTTATGCTATGCCGGCAGTGCGTTTACCTTTGTACTATTAAACATAAGCGAATATGAAAAAGGTAAAATTGCAGATGCAGCTAAGTGTTGACGGCTTTGTTGCCGGGCCGAACGGTGAGATGGACTGGCTGACCTGGAATTGGGATGATGAGTTGAAGAGCTATGTAGGCGAACTTACTGCTTCGATAGATACCATTATAATGGGCCGTAAACTGGCCGAAGGTTTTATCCCGGTTTGGAAGGAACGGCTTGCCGACCCTCAAATGGCCGACTTTGCCCGCACCATGGTTGAAACGCCTAAGCATGTATTTACTAAAACACTTGCCGATAGCCCCTGGGAGTTTACCGAATTAGCAACCGGCGATCTTGCAGAGGAAGTGAATAAAATTAAATCAGGTGAGGGAAAAGACATCATCGTTTACGGCGGTGCAGGTTTTGTATCGTCATTGATCAAGCATAACCTGATAGATGAGTACCATTTGTTCATTAATCCTGCGGCTATAGGCAAGGGCATGGCAATTTTCGGCTCGATTGAAGATAGACTGTCATTAACTCTCGAAGAAGCCAGGCAGTTTGATTGCGGGGTTACCGTACTGCGTTATAAATCCACACAAAAATAAGTTGATGATGCGGCGGCTTGTGGTATCCATGAATTTAACGCTTAATGGCTTTATGGCCGCCAGTAATGGCGACATGGCCTGGCATACCGATTTTTGGGATGATGAGTTAGCCCGCGCTTTCACATTGCAACTGGCCGATGCAGATACGTTGCTATTAGGCCGCAAAACGTATGAGGCAATGGCGCCTTACTGGCAAAGTATGGCACAAAACGTAAACCCGCCCAGGCTTGATGCGGATTTTAGCGATCTGATGCTTAGGCATGAGAAAGTTATATTCTCGCGCACGCTTACCCGTGCCGGTGGCTGGAGTAATTGCCGCCTGGCCAGCCGAAACCTAAGCAAAGAAATAAGCGCTTTAAAAGCTGCTGATGGCAAAGAAATGCTGGTTTATGGCAGTGGCAAATTGGTAGCAACACTGGCCAAGTTAAACCTGATAGACGAATACCGCTTATGGCTGCATCCTGTGGCTATACAAAAAGGCAGGCCTTTGTTCGGAAGTTTTATCACGGCTCCAAACATACGTTTATCGTATTCAAAAAGGTTTCAGAATGGGGTAGTGCTGATGTGCTATCGGTCTGTTTAAAAACGGATCTTAAAATGTTCTTTTGCCTGCCCGGGATTAAAGAATACCAATCCTATCCAGAACATATCAACAGTTGCTGTTACGCTTGGGTGATTTTTGATCTCCGCCCAGGCTTTTTTCATGCCATTGCTCCAGTAAATGTCATCAAATATTAACATGCTGCCTTCATGCACTTTGGGCAGGCACCAGTTAAAATACCTGATAGTGGCATCATATTGATGGTTGCCGTCGATATAAACAAAATCAAGCGTGGGCTCACCGTTTAACACACCCGGAAGCGTATCGTCAAAATTCCCGGTGATCACGTTGATATCATTAACGCCGGCTTCAGCAAATACGTTTTTAGCTACACCTGCCGTTTGCGGGCAGCCTTCAAGCGTGTATACCCGTGCGGTTGGTGCCGCCGCTTTCAGGTACAGCGTGGTTATACCTAAACAAGTGCCTAATTCAATGATATTTTTTGGCTTTACAAATGCTGCCAGGCGATATAATAACTTAGCCAAACGTGGCGGTTTAAGCGCATTTATGGTAATGTCGCTAACTTTTTTCTGCTTATTGTTGTTTACATGTGAGCCGGCACCCAAATCGGTAACGGTTATATAGTTGTCATTAATAAGTAGTTTGTCGCGTTCCTGTTCAATAGTAAAGTATGCAGGTTTGTCTGTTTTATCGTAAATAACCTCGTCCACCAACTTGTAAATGAAGGGAGAGTGCAAACCATGACGGTTTTTTGACGTGAAGCGGTGCAACAGAAAATCCCTTGCAATCGTTATATTGGACATAGCCGTAAAAGTATGAAAACGTTTATTATTTTAGTATACACAGTATGATTGATCCTATTGAAATACGATCTCTTATCAGCCTGCTTGATGACCCCGATGCAGAGGTATACGAGCATGTTCAAAAAAAGTTGTTCTCATATGGTGCCGAAGCGATAGAATATTTAGAAAACGCCTTTGGCGAGGCGTTTGACCCCGTACTGCAGGAGCGTATTGCCAACCTGGTGCACGAGATACAATTTACTTCTTTAAAGAAAGATCTTGAGCTATGGTATCAAGGTGGCGCCTTTGACTTGCTGCAGGGAATCCTTATTATTAACCGTTATCAATACCCTGATCTGGACGAACAGAAGGTTATTAACCAGATAGAAGCTATTAAGCGGGATATATGGATACAGATGAGCAACGAAGGCAGCCCGGTAGAACAGATAAAACTGATCAATCATATCCTTTACAGCATCCATGGGTTTAGCGGTAATACAACAAATCACCGCGATCCGCAGAATAGTTACATCAGCCAGGTATTAGAAACCAAAAAGGGCAATCAAATATCTTTAGCTATTATTTATTCTATTATTGCTCAAAAGCTGGATATTCCGGTTTATGGCGTAAATCTTCCGCAGCATTTCATATTGGCTTATCTTGATGAAAGCCGCGAGAGCGAATTTGACGGTGGCATACTTTTTTACATCAATGCCTTTAATAAAGGGATGGTGTTTGGCCGCAGGGATGTAGATATGTTTTTAAAGCAGTTGAACCTGCAATATGATAAACAATTTTATGAGCCATGCTCTAATACTGACATCATTAAGCGCGTTATCCGTAACCTCATCAGCGCTTATGAGCATTTAGGGTCATCAGAAAAGGTTGATGAGCTGAACGAGTTGCTGCAGATATTAGAATAATTCCATTCAAAAACAAAAAAGCCTCTCCGTTAGGAGAGGCCCATCTATTAAAAGATTTAAAGTAATGGCTCGTTTATGGTTCGACCGGCTCACCATGACAAAACAATATTGTCAGTCTGAGCTTGTCGAAGACCTGTGCGTGCGATAATGGTTTGATAAGCTAACCATGTCACGCCGGCGAGGGCTTATTCCTCAACCAATGAATCACCGGTTACGGTAGCTTTTATTTTTGCTTCAAGTTCGTCCGCAAGTTCGGGGTTGTCCATTATCAGCTGTTTAACTGCATCGCGGCCCTGGCCCAGGCGGGTTTCGCCATAGCTGAACCATGAGCCTGCTTTCTTGATGATGTTGTATTCAACACCCAGGTCAATGATCTCGCCGGCTTTAGAGATACCCTCGCCAAACATGATATCGAACTCTGCGACACGGAATGGAGGTGCTACTTTATTTTTAACGATCTTCACCTTAACGCGGTTACCAGACACTTCGTCGGTATCTTTAATTTGCGATATACGGCGAACATCCAAACGTACCGAAGCGTAGAATTTTAGTGCATTACCACCGGTAGTTGTTTCAGGGTTACCAAACATTACACCGATCTTATCGCGCAACTGGTTAATAAAGATACAGCAACATCCGGTTTTGCTGATGGTACCGGTAAGCTTACGCAATGCCTGCGACATTAAACGTGCGTGCAAACCCATTTTAGAATCGCCCATTTCGCCTTCTATCTCTGCCTTTGGTACAAGGGCAGCAACAGAGTCGATAACCAGGATATCAATAGCTCCTGAACGGATCAGGTTGTCGGCAATTTCCAAAGCCTGCTCCCCGTTATCCGGCTGAGAGATCAATAGGTTCTCTACATCAACACCTAACTTTTTAGCGTAGAAACGGTCGAAAGCGTGCTCCGCATCGATAAAAGCAGCAATGCCGCCTTTCTTTTGCGACTCTGCAATGGCATGGATAGCCAACGTGGTTTTACCAGATGATTCCGGGCCATAGATCTCGATGACCCTGCCTTTTGGCAAACCATTAACACCTAAGGCAATATCAAGGCCCAATGAACCGGTAGAAATGGTTTCGGTTTGTTCAATAACCGAATCGCCCAGTTTCATAATGGTACCTTTACCATATGATTTTTCCAGCTTATCAAGCGTAAGCTGTAATGCTTTCAATTTATCTGTGTTGCTCATCTTAATCTAATGTGAAACAAATATAATAAAGTTTTATTAAATGCTAATTTTTTTAGTAAATATTTTTTATTGGTTTATTGTCATTGCGAGGAGCGGAGCGACGCGGCAATCTCTTCGCGTTTGTTTGCATGCGATGAGATTGCCGCGCTATAGCTCGCAATGACATATTGGTTGGGTAAACTTACCCAACCATCCCTAATCCATCAACTATTCTTATCAACACTACGTTTCTTCAACTCCTTGCTGATGCTGTTGAGCGTGCGTTTCTTTTTAGCAGCTTCTGCCTTTTTTATCCGTGCAGCTTCTGCTTTAAGAAGCGCTTTTTCTGTATTGTGCTGTTCGTAGTACTTGCAGAACCAAGTAAGCGGACATATGTCACATTTGGGTGTCCGGGCTACGCAGATGTATCTGCCATGCAATATCAGCCAATGATGCGCAATGGATAAGGTGTTTTGCGGCAGATTCTCAACCAGTTGTTTTTCAACGGCCAATGGCGTTGTAGCCCTGTTGGTTAAGCCAATGCGGTTGGCCACCCTAAAAACGTGCGTATCTACCGCAATGGCCGGCGCATCAAACACAACCGAGGTGATCACATTAGCTGTTTTGCGGCCAACGCCGGGCAACTGCTGCAAGTCGGCCATACCTGATGGCACTTCGCCGTCGAATTTTTCTACCAGCATTTTGCCCAAGCCGGCCAGGTGCTTTGCCTTATTATTAGGGTAGCTTACGCTGCGGATATAATTAAATATCTCATCAGCATCAGAAGCAGCCAGGGCAAAAGCATCGGGAAAACGTTCAAATAATGCAGGGGTGACTTGGTTAATACGCTTATCAGTACACTGGGCAGATAGCACTACGGCAACAAGCAGCTGATAGGGGTTATTATAATGCAGTTCGGTAACTGCATTGGGTTGGTTCTTTGAGAAATATTCTACAAAATGCTTGTAGCGTTCTTTTTTGAGCATTTGGTTAGTTCAATGGTTCATTAGTTGAGTTGTTCATTAGTACTGAGCATTTGTAGAACAACAAACTGCATGTAAAATTATCAAACTATTCACCAATAAACTAATGAACCTGTGAACAAATGAACCCTATATAAAATAGAAAGGTTCATACCTCAAAAGTAAGATATCGCTATCCGTGTTTTGAACTATGAACCAGTTACGTGGTTTGCGTACTAATTAACGCAGGCTTTTTGAATAATCAAGTATCTGATGAATGGTCTGCGGATTCGGCTTTTTCTTCAGAAGATCAAGTTCCGCCCGGATGGAGTGATAAAATATCACATCGTCCGCTTCTAAATTTTCATGTAGATCAGATTCTTTCACCTGTGCTTTATTAGTGAACGCATTAAGTGTTGATGTAAAGGTTTCACCCATAAGCTTTTTAAGTTTATAATTATAAAATTAACGATAGTTTTTCACTAATATTTTAGAAAGATGAAAATTAAATGAAATTTTTTTCATGTTGATTTTTGCCTCTCCAAAATCGTTTAAACTAACATCCATTAAACTAAAAAGCCCCCGATATATTATATACCGGAGGCTTTTATTTTATAAAATATTTTAGTTTAACGAAAAGCGAACCAACCTGTCGTTAACAACCTAATTTTTTAAGCTCAGTTCTTTATTCTGCATCATTTTACGCAGGTTATTTAAGGCGTAGCGCATACGGCCAAGGGCGGTATTGATGCTCACATCAGTAACATCGGCTATTTCTTTAAAGCTCATATCACCAAAGTGGCGCATAATTAAAACCTCCTTTTGCTCAGCAGGTAAAAGTTGTATCAAAGCTTTAAGATCTTTGTGAGTTTGCTCGCGAACCATGCGGTCTTCGGCGCTTTCGTCATAGTGGCCAAGCACTTCAAAGATGTCAAAGTCGTCGCCGCCGCTAACCATCGGCGCACGTTTTTCACGGCGGAAATGGTCAATAACCAGGTTATGGCCTATACGGGTAACCCACGGTAAAAACTTACCTTCCTCGTTGTATTTGCCGGCCTTTAGGGTGTTAATTACTTTGATAAAAGTATCCTGGAAGATATCCTCGGCAAGCGCCTCGTCTTTAACCAGTAAGTAAATAGAAGTGTAAATTTTGGCCTGGTAACGGCGTATCAACTCAACAAGCCCTGCTTCTTCGCCGCCAATATAGAGATGGATTAGATCCTGATCACTTTTCAATTGAAAATCCATAGAATTACTACTGATAAACTAAATTAAATTCTCGTTCGTTATTAACTTAATAAAAGTAGAGTTCTATCTATAGCGTTCGTTTTAGGGGGTGAATCAAATAATCTATCCTCAAATATAATCATCTTAAAAAATAAAAGCAAATATTTTTTAGCAGGGAGAGTTGCGTTTTGCCAAATATTGTTTGCTTACCATTAATTAAGCGTTTAAATAACTGCTTAATAATCATATTCAAAACCTAAACTCATTTGCAAAAGGCTAAAAATTTTAGGATTTTTGCAGTCTCAAAAAGTTGATGGTTGATAGATCATAGTTCATAACAAAAACTATCTGTTAGACTACATGTTTTCTTTGAGGTTTAACGCACCATGCAAATTTCTGCCATGATCTATCAACCATCAACTACGAACTAAAAATTATGATCAAAGAAGCAGATAAAGATCCGCAGAAACATATAATCATAAAGGGTGCAAGGGTTCATAATCTTAAGAACCTTGATGTAGCCATACCCAAAAATAAACTGGTGGTGGTAACCGGTATGTCGGGTTCCGGCAAATCGTCATTGGCATTTGATACGCTCTACGCCGAAGGTCAGCGTCGTTACGTGGAGAGCTTATCATCATATGCCCGCCAGTTTTTGGGCCGTATGAACAAGCCCGACGTTGACTATATAAAAGGTATAGCGCCCGCAATTGCCATTGAGCAAAAAGTGATCACCAGCAACCCGCGCTCTACGGTAGGTACATCAACCGAGATATACGATTATTTAAAATTACTGTTCTCTCGTATAGGTAAAACCATTTCGCCCGTATCAGGCGAGGTGGTAAAACGCGATACGGTTACCGATGTAGTGAATTTTATTTCCGCCTTGCCTGATGAAACACAGGTGACTATCCTATGTCCGTTGCATCCGCACAATAACCGAAGCCTTAAAGAGGAACTGGCTGTGCTGATGCAAAAAGGTTTTGTGCGGGTAGAGTTAGACGGAAAGTTAGCTCGTATTGAAAGCCTGCTTGAGGACGAAAGCATTGCTGCCGATACGGAGGTTAAGGAAAAGAAAAAGAAAAAAGCCAGTGAAGACCATGAACAGTCTGACGGTTATAATGAGCACGTGCGCATTGTGATCGATCGTGTTACCAAGAACATGGAAGACGAAACGATCAGCCGTTTGGCAGACTCTGTACAAACCGCCTTTTTTGAAGGTAAAGGTGATTGTTATGTTCGCTATAATCAAGCCTCTCCCGAAGGTGGAGATTTAGAGGCGGTTTCCGAAACCGAACGTTTCTTCTGCGACCGCTTTGAACTTGACGGGATGCGTTTTGAAGAGCCTACGCCAAACTTCTTTAGCTTTAACAACCCTTATGGTGCTTGTAAACGTTGCGAAGGTTACGGTAAGGTGATAGGGATTGATGAGGACCTGGTTATACCTGATAAAAGCAAGACCGTATACGAAGGCGCGATTGCCCCTTGGCGCGGCGAAAAGATGCGCGAGTGGAACGATGTGCTGGTTAAAAATGCGCTTAAGTTTGACTTCCCGATACACCGCCAATATAATCAGCTAACAGAAAAGGAGCAGCGTTTACTGTGGACAGGTAACCAGTACTTTCGCGGGCTGGATGCTTTTTTTAAAGAGATGGAGGAGCAGACCTACAAGATCCAGTACCGTGTTCTGTTATCACGCTACCGCGGAAAAACTACCTGCCCCGAGTGCAAAGGTAGCCGACTGCGTAAGGATGCTTCTTATGTGAAAATAGATGGCAGATCAATAACCGATGTGGTGCTGATGCCGCTTGATACCGCTTCTGAATTTTTTAGTACGCTGAAACTTAACGAAACGGAAGAAAAAATTGGTAAACGCCTGTTAATGGAGATAACCAGTCGCCTGCGTTTCCTTAACGATGTGGGTTTGAGCTATCTGACGTTGAACCGCTTATCTAACACGTTGTCGGGCGGAGAATCACAGCGTATCAACCTGGCAACCTCGTTAGGTAGTAGCCTGGTTGGTTCGGTTTACGTATTGGATGAGCCAAGCATTGGCTTACACCCGCGCGATACCGAAAGGTTGATCTCCGTTTTACGTTCGCTGCGCGATGTAGGTAACACGGTGTTGGTGGTAGAACACGAGGAAGAGATAATGAAAGCCGCCGACCATATTATCGATATAGGCCCGGAAGCAGGGACCCATGGAGGTAACCTCATCTTCACCGGTACGTATGACCAGATCATTGTTGATGATGATAGCCTTACCGGTAAATATCTTAGTGGTCGCGAGGAGATCGCCATCCCTAAAAGCCGCCGTAAATGGCACGACTATATCGAGATAAAAGGTGCGCGGGAGAATAACTTAAAACATGCCTCGGCTAAGTTTCCTTTAGGTGTGCTTACGGTAGTTACCGGCGTATCCGGTTCGGGTAAAACCAGTTTGGTTAAACGTATTCTGGCGCCTGCACTGCAAAAAACATTAGGTAATTACACCGGCGACCAAAGCGGTTCGTTTGACAGCATTGAAGGTGATTACAATAAAATTGAGCAGGTTGAATTAGTAGATCAAAACCCTATCGGTCGTTCATCACGCTCAAACCCTGTTACCTATGTTAAAGCGTGGGATGAGATCCGCAATTTGTTTGCTGCACTGCCGGCAGCAAAGGCAGGGGGTTTAAAGCCTTCGGCATTCTCTTTTAACGTTGAAGGCGGCCGTTGTGATGTTTGCCAGGGCGAGGGTGAGGTGAAGATAGAGATGCAGTTTATGGCCGATATCTTTCTTACCTGCGAAGCCTGCGGTGGCAAGCGTTTTAAACAGCACATTCTGGACATTACTTATAATGATAAGAATGTATCTGAAGTATTGGATATGACCATTGATGAAGCCGTAGAGTTCTTCGCCAAGGAAACAAAAATACTCGCTAAGATAAAGCCACTGGTTGATGTAGGTTTGGGTTATGTACAGTTGGGGCAATCATCTAACACACTATCAGGAGGTGAGGCACAGCGTATTAAACTCGCAAGCTTTTTGGTGAAGGGGAACAACACCCACAAAACCATGTTCATATTTGATGAACCTACTACTGGTTTGCATTTTGCAGATATCAAAAAGCTCCTGAAATCATTTGATGCCTTGATTGAAAATGGCAACACCATCCTGGTGATTGAACATAACATGGACGTGATCAAATGTGCCGACTGGGTTATCGACATTGGCCCCGAAGGAGGCGAACGCGGCGGTAACGTAGTTTTTGAAGGCGTACCCGAAGATCTGATCAAGAAAAAAGATAACTACACCGGTAAATTTTTGAAAGAGCGATTCGAGTAACCCAACAACCTCTTTGAGGCATGTAACAAAGGCGATGAGTTATCATCGCCTTTGTTTGTATTTTAGAAATTATTCTTGTCCTTTATAAGGAAACGGTAACCTCATCCTGATCTCGCTGTCCTCACCAGCTTTGTTAGTAAATTTGGCTTCCTTAAGTACGCGCACGGCTTCTTCGTCGCACCCGTACCCTAAGCCTTTTACAACCGTAATATCTTTTGTGCTACCGGATCCGGTAACGGTAAGTTGTACTGTTACGAAGCCATTAATGTTGGCGGCCTTAGCCTGCTCCGGATAAGCAAGTTGACTGTAGATGGCTTTATTGCCTCCCACAGGTTCAATGGCCGGCAGCTCTTCCTCGGTTACCTTATAGTAAAGGTTAGGTGGATTAAGATTTGCAGTGCTGCTTACAGGTTTATAGTCAATTCCCCACTTTTTGAGATAAGATTGCAAGGAAGATAACCCTGCTTTTTTGCGCCTGTCGTTCACGAAAGCTTCATCACTAATTGGGTATAATTGAAATATGCCTTTTTTTGACTCATGCAGTTGTGTACCGTAAACCTGTGGTTGGTTCTGCGTTATCCGCACCCTATCTACCATTAAAGGTATCAGCGACGGCGAAAGTTCGCCTTTATCTGCAGCCTCAATAATTACAGGAAGATATTTTTCCTGCGCCTCCAGATCATTATGCTGTATAACGTTAAAGGCAACATCGCTCAAGTTTTGGCCTACAAGTGTTTTGCCCGGATAGCCATAATCGGTTATGATACGCGCTACCTTGGCCAGATTGGCCACATCCGCCGCCGACTGCTTTGCCATTAAAGCCTTGTCTTGTTCAGAGCCTGTTCCATGCTTTTTAGCTTCGGCAATAGCAGCAACCCGGTACTGCTGATCGGCCTTGCCAATGGCGGCTATCTCAACCGCCAGTTTTTTATTGGTTTGGGCAAAGAGAGTGGTTGCTGAAAGTATGAGTAATGAAACGGCGGTAAGGGTTTTCATGGGAGTGTTAATGGCTTAGCCAAGATAGGAAAATCTTACACTAAAAGCGTCATAGCTTCGTACCTCGCAATGATGCGGTGTTTAAGACCCTCTCCTTTGAATAGGGATTGGTGAGCAGCCAACAAAAAAAGCCTCTCCAAACGGAAAGGCTTTTTGAATTTTTAATTTTGACTTTTTACTTATTATGAAGCCATTTGCTTACGGATGATGTTTAGCGCACCACCTGCTTTAAACCACTCAATTTGCTGTGCATTGTAAGTGTGGTTTACCTGGAAGCTTTCTGTTGTGCCATTTGAATGATGTAATACAACGGTAAGCTGTTTACCAGGGGCAAAAGAAGTTAGGCCTACAATATCGAAGATATCATCTTCCTGAATTTTATCGTAATCGTTAGAATCAGCAAAGGTGATACCCAACATACCTTGTTTTTTAAGGTTGGTTTCGTGGATACGGGCAAACGATTTTACCAATATAACACGTACACCCAGGTGGCGTGGTTCCATCGCCGCGTGCTCGCGTGATGAACCTTCACCGTAGTTCTCGTCACCAACTACAACAGTACCAATGCCGGCAGCTTTGTAATCGCGTTGGGTAGCAGGTACCGGGCCGTATTCGCCGGTTAGTTGGTTTTTAACGCTATCTGCAGTGTTGTTAAAGTAGTTGATAGCACCGATAAGCATGTTGTTTGAAATGTTATCTAAGTGACCACGGAACTTTAACCATGGGCCTGCCATAGAAATATGGTCGGTAGTACATTTACCTTTAGCTTTAATAAGGAGCTTTAAGCCGCTAAGATCGGTACCTTCCCAAGGAGAGAATGGTGCCAACAACTGCAGACGGGAAGACTCCGGACTAACAATAACCTGTACCTGGCTGCCATCTTCGGCAGGTGCCTGGTAACCGGCATCCTCAACCGCATAACCGTTTATAGGCATTTCAATACCTTGTGGCTCGTCAAGTTTTACTTGTTCGCCGTTGGCATTAGTTAGGGTATCAGTAAGCGGGTTAAAAGTTAAGTCACCTGCAATAGCAAATGCTGTAACGATCTCCGGTGATGCTACGAAAGCGTGGGTATTAGGGTTACCATCCTGGCGTTTAGCGAAGTTACGGTTAAACGAAGTGATAATAGAGTTTTTGCGTGTAGGATCATCAGTATGACGTGCCCACTGGCCGATACATGGTCCGCAAGCATTAGCCAATACAACGCCACCCATTTTTGCGAAAGTATCTAAGTAACCATCGCGATCAACTGTATAACGTACCTGCTCTGAACCCGGAGTGATGGTGAACTCGGCTTTGGTTTTCAGGTTTTTATCTACAGCCTGCTGTGCAATTGATGCAGAGCGAGTAATATCCTCATAAGATGAGTTGGTACATGAACCTATCAAACCAACCTCAAGAATTGCAGGCCAGTTGTTTTCTTTAACCGCTTGTGCAAATTTAGAGATAGGCCATGCCAAGTCAGGAGTGAACGGGCCATTCACATGCGGTTCAAGCTCGTCTAAGTTAATTTCAATAACCTGGTCAAAGTATTGCTCAGGGTTAGCGTAAACCTCATCATCGCCTGTTAAGTGCTCGGCAATGTCGTCAGCAAGGTCAGCAATGTCAGCACGTTTGGTGCCGCGCAAATAAACACCGGCTTTTTCATCGTAACCGAAGATAGAAGTAGTAGCACCTATCTCGGCACCCATGTTACAGATAGTAGCTTTACCTGTAGCAGATAATGAACGTGCGCCTTCGCCAAAATACTCAACAATGAAACCGGTACCACCTTTTACGGTAAGGATACCTGCAACACGCAGAATAACGTCTTTAGCTGATGACCAGCCAGATAATTTACCGGTTAGCTTAACACCCAGCAGTTTAGGGAATTTTAGCTCCCAAGGTAGGCCGGCCATAACGTCACAGGCATCGGCACCGCCAACACCAATGGCAACCATACCCAAGCCACCTGCGTTAGGTGTGTGTGAATCGGTACCTATCATCATACCACCCGGGAAAGCGTAGTTCTCTAACACTACCTGGTGGATGATACCTGCACCGGCTTTCCAGAAACCGATACCGTATTTATCTGATACTGATGAAAGGAAATCGTAAACCTCGCGGTTAACATCAACAGCTGTATTTAAGTCGGCAGTAGCGCCTACTTTTGCTTGTATCAAGTGATCGCAATGTACGGTAGAAGGTACTGCAACCTGCGGGCGACCAGCCTGCATAAATTGTAAAAGCGCCATTTGTGCAGTTGCATCCTGCATGGCAACACGGTCTGGTGCAAAATCTACATAGTCTGTACCGCGTTCAAATGCTTTTTTAGCGTCTCCCTCTGATAAGTGGGCGTATAATATTTTTTCGGTTAAAGTAAGAGGTTTACCGGTCGCTTTGCGGGCAGCATCCACACGGGTGCTGTAGCGATCATAAACCTTTTTGATCATGTCTATATCAAAGGCCATAATAAATTGATCTTTATGAGGTAAAAAGATGTTGTAACCCGTTCTGGGCCAACAGCCGCGAATTTACAAATTATAAACTTTATTCACAGTCAGGGGTTTGTACAAATACTATTTGGATATATTCTAAATAAGACTTTGCCCGTTTTCAATCTGCCAGCTTACTTCCCGCTCACTTCGATGACCTTGTCATTATTCCCATTGCTGGTGATGATATAAACCTTTCCCTCAGGCGAAATAGCTACATCACGCATGCGGCCATACTTGCCCTTTAAAAATGCATTCACCTTTTCTACATCGGTACCGGCGGCGTTAAGTTGCAGTTGCAATAATTCACTGTCCTTAAGTACGGCCAGTAGTAAAGAGTTTTTCCATTGGGGGATGGCATTGTTATTATAGTAATCGATGCCAGATGGCGCGATGGTTGGTGTCCAGGCTTGTATGGGCTGGGCAACGTTGTTAGCGCCGCAGAAGGTTTGCTCGTTTGCGGTATTGCAATAGCCCTCAACATTGGGCCAGCCAAAATTGCGTCCTTTTTCTATGATGTTCACTTCGTCGTCGGTAGCGTTGCCGTGCTCGGAACTGTAAAGGCGATCGCCCACAAATACCAATCCTTGCGGATTGCGGTGCCCAAAGCTCCAAAGCGTACTGCCGGCAATGGGATTGTCGCCGGGTATGGAGCCGTCAAGGTTGATGCGTTGTATTTTGCCCGCAAGGCTGTTCTTATCCTGCGCCCTGGATGCGTCTGCTGCATCGCCGCTGGTGATGTACAGTTTCCTGTCTGGCGATATGGCCAGCCTGGTTCCGTTGTGGGTATTGTTAGCAGGGATATTATTAATGAGCGTAACCGGGTTGCTTAAAGCATTATTACGGGAGGTATACTTAACCACCTTTTTAAGATAGTTGTTGCCGTTAAGGTAGTTATAGGCTACAAATACTTCCGGCGTGGTGGCAAAATCAGGGTGCAACACCATTCCCAATAAGCCGCCCTCACCGCGGGAAACCACCTCGCTTATGGTAAGCAATGCTGTTGCTCTCCCGGTAGCAGGATCTATCCGGCTTATTTTGCCGTTGCGCTCGGTTATCCAAAGCTGGTTATCAGGCCCCCAGAGTATTTCCCAGGGCAGGGTGAGGTTTTCAGTTAATACACGGTCGGTTAACGTTGCCGGGGTAGTGGGTTGGTTTCCTGTTGACGGCTTGTCTTTACTACAGTTGGTTAATAGCAGTGCACCCACCAGTGCTGCCAAAGTGGTTAGTTTTTTCATAAAGTTGATTTTGTGTGGGTGTTATATAAGTAACCGCAAACCGGTTTATATTGTTTGCGGCTCTACTTTGGCTTAGTATGCCCTTACTATGGCTTACTTTTTTAATATACACTTACTGATAGCCGCTTATAAGAGGTGTTCACGTTCACGCCATGAACACTCGTGAACACCGTGAACGCTGACGGGAAAATGTCAGCACATTCAATTTTCAATACTTCGATGTTTAGTGGCTGTAAACAATGTTCAAACAAACAAAATGAAAATCACGTGTTTTTACGTGGTTTTTAACCGATCTGCTGCTTTAGATTTGAACTATCTAAACCTTATTATAATAGGCTATAGCAAACTTATAGTGCAAGTAAGTTTTAATATAGTAATATCAGTTGTGTTATTGGAATAAGCTCTGATACAAAAAGCCGCGCGATGCGGCTTTTTGTTTATCCGGATTTTGGTTCAATAATTGCTTTCTGAAACCCTGCCCCTGTGTACATCTTACACTGTACTATTTAATCAATCGATTAATTTTTTATGTCTGTTAATCAGTGCATTATGCACGTATGACAAAAAGATGACGACATTAATCAATCGCTTGATTAATTTTGTGCGGGACAAAGGAAAATGGAAAAAGAGAAGATAGATAAAAAAGACCACATACTTGACGTTGCCGAGCGTGTTTTTGCTGAGCAGGGATACGATGGCGCATCAACCCGTATGATATCCGGCGAGGCTGGTGTAAACATGGCTATGCTTAACTATTATTTTGGCTCTAAAGAGGGTGTTTTCCTGGCCATTTTCGAGCGCAGGATATCAGCTTTTCAAAGTACCCTTTTAGGAATAAGTAATGATAGCGGCCTTGACCCATGGGCCAGGTTATCCCAGTTTGTTGACAAGTATTTAGATAAAGTGATCAACAATAACTGTTTCCACATTATGCTTAACCGCGAAGTATCGAAGTCTAAAAAGACCGAGCTTACAGATAAAATTACAACCATCATCATGAGAAATGTTCATGTTTTCAAAGACATTATTGAAGATGGCATTAAAACAGGCGCCTTTAGTAAAGATGCCGACCAGGAATTGCTGATAGCTACCATGTTTGGTACCAAAAACTACATCGTGAACACGCCGCATATCTCATCGGCCATATTGGGTTATGATGTAATGGATACCAAAATGCAGGAAGATAAACTAAAACCAAGATTGAAAAACTACATGAAAACCCTCCTTAAAGCTTATTTAATGAATGAAAATGACAACAAATAACATATCTCCGAAACCTTTATTTAGCAGTGCGCTAAAGGCTGCCGCACGTTTTGCCCTGCTTATGCTGGCTACGTTGGCTGCCACAACCGCATTTGCGCAAGACAGGGCCATTACGTTAGATGAGGCCCTTAAACTTGGCATCCAAAACAGCAAGGTGCTTAAGTTGTCGCAATCACGTATAGACCAGGCCGTATCACAGTATGAGCAGGCTAAAGATCGTGCGTTGCCTACCGGTAAGGCCAGCTTTGGTTACAACCGCGCACAAATACCTGCCAACAACTTAAAGCTTGGCGAAGAGAACCTTACCCTGCCAACCAGCGCCAATGCATGGTTAGGTACACTATCATTGAACCAAACTATTTGGGCTGGTGGTAAATTAAGGTATGCTCAAAAAAGCACAGAGTTGTTAACACAGGTAGCACGTCTTGATGCTGAGAACGACAAAGACCAGATCGCTTACGCAGTTATCAGTGCTTACTATAACCTGTACAAGGTGCTGCAAAGCAAAAAAGTGGTTGACCAGAATTTGGCTACCATTGATGCACAGATAAAACAAGCCCAGCGCTTTTTTGACCAGGGCCTGGTTACCAAGAACGATGTGCTGCGTTTTCAATTACAGCGCTCAAATATCCAGCTGAACGGTATCGACCTGGAAAACAACCGCAAGATCATCAACTACAACATGAATATTTTGCTTGGTTTACCTGAAACTACCGAGCTTAACATTGCCCAGATAGATAACAGTACAAGGGATGTAGCGCCGCTTGCCAATTACCTGGACACCGCAATGGCTAATCGCCCGGAGCTAAGGCAGGCTGACGTGAGAGCTAAGGTTGCCGATTACAATGTAAAAAGCATCCAGGCTAATTTGTCACCAAGTTTATCTGCATCAGGCAGCGCTTATTATGTAGGCATATCAGGCAACCCTATCCCTAAAAGCGGCAATTTTATTACGCCTATATCATTAGGGTTAACGCTTGGGTGGGATTTTGGCGCCCTTTGGACCAATAAGAACAAAGTAAAGCAAGCCAAATTAGAACGTGAGGAAGTTACGATCAATAAAAGTATCGATAGCGACAACATCCGTAATGAGGTAAACCAGAATTACCAGAATTACAAAACAGCGGTTGATAAGATCAATTTATTACAAACCTCTATCAACCAGGCGCAGGAGAACAACCGCATCCTCGAAAATAAATACCGCAGCAACATATCGTCATCAATTGATCGTGCTGATGCGCAAACCTTACTTTACCAGGCAGAGATAAACCTGGAACTGGCAAAAGCCGATGCCGGCCTTGCTTACTATACATTATTAAAATCAACAGGAAAACTTAACAAATAATACACAACACAATGGCAACTCAGGAAACCGAAACTAAAAAGAAACCGAATAAAGTTATCCCCATCATTTTAGGGATCATACTTATTGGCGGTGTTATTTTTGGTATAAAAGAATATATATACTTCAGCAAACACGTTGATACGGACGATGCCCAGATAGATGGCGACATTAGCCCGGTTGTAGCACGTGTTGGCGGTTACGTTGATTCTATCTTTTTTGAAGAAAATACGCATGTTAAAAAAGACCAGTTATTGGTAAAAATTGACGACCGCGATTATAAAGTGAAGGTTGAGCAGGCGATAGCTGCACAACAAGGTGCAAGCGCCGGTATCAACGTAGGCCAATCTCAGATCTATAGCACTGCTGCTAACTCGGCAAGTGCAAAAGCAGAGGCAGAATCTGCAAAGGCACGTTTAGAAAAAGTACGTAAAGATTATGCCCGTTATGCTAATCTGGTTCAAGACGGTTCTGTAACCCGCCAGCAATTTGACCAGGCCAAAGCCGACCTGCAGGTAGCACAAGCTAACTACCAGGCAGCGCTTGACCAATATAAAGCTGCACAACAACAGGTTGGCACCACCCGCAGCCAGTTAAAGGTAACTAATACAGGTGTTACTGCACGCCAGGCCGAGGTTGACTTTGCTAAACTGCAACTATCTTATACCAACATCAAATCGCCTGCAAGTGGTTTAGCTGCTAAAAAGAATGTGCAGGTTGGCCAGTTGGTACAGGCAGGCCAAACCTTGTTCTCTGTAGTTAACGATAACAGCTTATACATTACTGCAAACTTTAAAGAAACGCAGTTAGAGCACATCCGTAACGGCCAAAAGGTAGATGTTAAAGTTGATGCTTATCCTGATCTTAAAATTGATGGACAGGTATACAATTTTTCGCCTGCAACAGGTGCTAAATTCTCATTGCTGCCACCAGATAACGCTACAGGTAACTTTGTTAAAGTAGTACAACGTATCCCGGTAAAAATTAAACTAAGCGGTAGCAAAGAAGATATCGCAAAATTACGCCCTGGTATGAGCGTAGATGTTTCTGTAATAATAAAAGACTAATAAAATGGCTGAAACTGGCTTTAAAAAGTGGATAATTACCATTACGGTGATCATGGCATCGCTCCTGGAGCTGATTGACACGACCATTGTAAACGTAGCTATACCACACATACAAGGTAACCTTGGTGCAACCCTTGAGGATATTGCATGGGTGGTTACCGGTTATGCCGTTGCAAACGTTATCATCCTGCCTATGTCGGGCTGGTTGGGCGGGCGTTTCGGCCGTAAAAACTACTTCCTTACATCTATCATCATATTTACTATTGCCTCGTTCCTGTGTGGTAACGCCACATCTCTTGATGAGCTGGTGCTGTTCAGGATCCTGCAGGGTGTTGCAGGTGGTGGTTTGATCTCAACGGGCCAAACCATCCTGCTTGAAACCTGGCCGCGTGAACAGATCGGTACGGCTACGGCGTTATTCGGTTTAGGTGCGGTGGTAGGCCCAACAGTGGGCCCAACCATCGGCGGCTGGATAACAGAGAATTACTCATGGCCATGGATATTTTATGTGAACCTTCCTGTTGGTGCACTGGCTGCCTTCCTTACGTATACATATATTAATGAGACGCCTAAAGAAGCCAAGAAACCTATCGACTGGTGGGGTATTATCCTGCTGGCTGTAGCTGTAGGCAGTTTGCAAACCATCCTTGAAAAAGGAGAATCTGAAGACTGGTTTGCTAAAACATACATCATTGTGTTAACAGTAGCTGCGGTGCTGGGCTTTATATTGTTTATATGGAGAGAGCTGAGCACCGATCACCCGATCGTGAACTTCAGCATTATGCGGCACCGAAGTTTTTCGGTGGGGATGTTTACGTCGTTTATACTTGGTTTTGGTTTGTACGGCTCGGTCTTCGTGTTCCCGGTGTTCTGTCAAAACCTGTTAGGCTTTAACGCCCAGCAAACCGGCGAGCTTTTATTTCCCGGTGGTTTATGTACCATTGCCATGATGCCGTTTATAGGTAAAATGCTAAATAAAGGTGTGCCGGCTCAATTTTTGGCTACCGGTGGTATGTTCCTGTTCTTTGTGTTTACGTGGATGCTGAGCAACTCTACCCTGGCAACCGGCGAGAACGATGTGCTGGTACCTTTGCTTATCCGCGGTGTGGGTATGGCACTGTTATTTGTACCGTTAACCACATTGGCTATGGCCGACCTTAAAGGGCCGGAGATAGGCCAGGGATCCGGCTTAAATAACATGATGAGGCAGTTAGGTGGTTCATTCGGTATTGCGGCTTTAACAACCTTAATACACATCAGGCAGGGCCTTCACCGCTCAAACCTTATCACCAACATCAACCCTTACAATCCGGCTTATACAGAGCGTTTTAATTTGCTGATGCATGGGTTTATGGCAAAAGGCAAATCGATGCTTGATGCTACCCATATGGCATATGCAGCCATTGAGGGTGCGGTTGTAAGGCAAACAATGTTGCTTACTTACGATGATGCTTATTGGGTATCAGGTTTGATCATGCTTTTCTCAATACCTTTATTGTACCTGCAGCCTTTCAAAAAACTGAAAGCCGTTACAGATGCACACTAATAAAAACAAAGCCGTTCTGTTTTTCAACAGAACGGCTTCTTTTCCAAAAAATCAACAATTAAATTTTGTATTAACCCTTTGAGGCTACTGCCTTTATAAGTTTACTACAAAGCAGTATAACATTGGGAGATTACTATCTTAAAGGCTTAAAATTAAGCCTTTTTTGTTGACAATGCCAAATAAGTGCAGCTAATAGTTTTGCACATTTTTTATTATTTAGAAAATTACTTTCCCCGTAGCTGTTACCAATGATGCAATTCTTACGGCATCAAAGATACGTTCTTCGGTTGTGCCTAATTTTATAAGCGAGTCTTCATGTGCGTTTACACACATCTCGCAGCCATTTACTGCAGATATGGCAAGGCTCATCAGCTCAAAAAATTCTTTACCGGTCACCGGCTTCATCATTAATTGCATGCGGATACGTGCCGGTATCTGAGAATATTTTTCTTTTTGAGTAAAATGCCTGAAACGGTAGAAAATGTTGTTTGATGCCAGTAAAGATGCACAGCCAACAGCCTCGGCAACTTCGGCATCGGTTGCTTCGTTTTGTTTGGCAACCGTAGTATAATACTGTATAAGCGGTTTGTTCTGGTTGTTAACCGCGGTGCTTAAACCAAGCAGGGCGCATTCTTTAGCGCTTACGTGCTCTGATGTAAGTGTGCTGCTGAAGTTAAGTTTAAAATCGCGCAGGTAACGGCTTTCGCCTGTTTCTAAAAGTTGCAGCGCATCCGTACGGTAATCTGCCGGTTGGCCAATGCTGCCTAATATTTCCTGTATCAATTCGGTGCTTTCGCTCATGGTATGTAGATATAAAAATGTGCAAACTCCGGATGCTCAGATGGTACTAACTTGCACATCTGCACATCTGAAATTTGCACATCAGATAATTACTTATTTATATAATTATGCAGTTAGAGTTTCCTGGCCTTTTTCCCAGTTGCAAGGGCAAAGCTCGTCTGTTTGTAAACCGTCTAACACGCGTAATACTTCTTTAACATTACGGCCAACATTAAGGTCGTTAACTGATACCCAACGGATAATACCTTGTGGGTCGATGATGAAAGTAGCGCGGTAAGCGATCTTTTCGTTTGGCTCTAAAATGCCCAGGTCTTCTGCCAATGATTTTGAAGTATCGGCAAGCATCGGGAATTTAAGGTCGCGAAGATCATCGTGGTGGGTTCTCCAGGCAGCATGAACAAACTCGCTGTCGGTAGAAGCGCCGATCAAACGGGTCTCGCGGTCGCGGAACTCGCCGAAGTTTTTGTTGAACTCAGCAATCTCTGTAGGGCATACAAAAGTGAAATCTTTTGGCCACCAGAACATTACTGTCCAAACGTTATCATCATTCGTAAGGTAGTCTGATGTAATGGTTTCAAACTCTTTACCTTTCTCTAAAGAAACAACGGCAGTTTTACTAAAAGCAGGAAATTTTTGTCCTATCGTTAACATAATGGATGTATTATTAAAATTACTGCAACAAAGATACTTTTTTGAGCTGTTGGGTACGCATTGGAAATATCTATTTGATATAAAGATTTTCTATAGATATTAACTGTTTGTATTGTAAAGGTTTATGGTTTACCGGTAGCTTTTTGTCAATATTTATTGCCGGTTTAAAACACCAATTGTAAATATTCTACTTAATGCTACATTTGTATCCCCGCGTAACATTTAATTCATATCCTTTTAATGTTGTACGATATCTGTTGTATTGGGCATATCACCCTCGATAAAGTTGTTACCCCCAGGGCCGAGAAGCACATGGCCGGAGGAACTGCTTTTTATTTCTCCAATGCCATCCGCAACATGGATGTGAAATACAAATTGGTTACCGCCGTTGCCGAAAGTGAATTGCCAAGCGTAAAAAAGCTTACTGATAAGGGCATCGAGGTAAAAGCTGTTCCGAGCGCGAATAGCGTATATTTTGAAAATATTTACGGCGATAATCAGGATAACCGTACGCAGCGGGTTTTGCAAAAGGCAGATGCGTTCACCACCCAAGACCTGCAGGATACCGAAGCCGTGATCTTCCACTTGGGCGCGTTGTTGGCAGATGATATGTCGACCGACTTTATCAAGTCATTATTTCAGCGGGGTAATGTTTCTGTTGATGCCCAGGGTTACCTGCGCGAGGTGGTGAACCAACAGGTACACGCCATTGACTGGGCCGATAAACGCGAAGCACTGCAATATGTAGACATACTAAAAGTAAACGAGCACGAACTGGAAGTACTTACCGGCCACAGTGATATTAAAGAAGGTGCTAAAGTATTAGCAGAATGGGGCGTTAAAGAAGTAGTGGTAACGCTGGGCAGCATGGGCTCCGTTATCCTTAACGATAATATTTTTTACACCATACCGGCCTACAAACCTACCGAAGTAGTAGATGCTACCGGTTGCGGCGATACTTACATGGCAGGCTACCTCTACAAACGCGTTAAAGGCATCGATATACAACAAGCAGGCGAATTTGCCGCCGCCATGGCGGGTTTAAAAATAGAAACCTCCGGCCCTTTTGAGGGTACTGAGGAAGATGTGCTGGCGATGATGAAGAGGTAAAAGAATGAACCGATTCAGGTTTGTCGCAGGGTAACCTGGCCCCGAAACAAGCAAGTACCCTGCTTGGGTAAGCTTCCAGCTTACGTCATTTTAGGTCGAAGTTGGAAACTTCGACCAGTGAGGGGGCAATCTACGAACAATACAGAGCCGTTTTATAAATATGTCATTGCGAGCGATGCGTGGCAATCTCGTCGCTTGTAAGCAAACGCGATGAGATTGCCGCGTCGCTATGTTCCTCGCAATGACACAGTTTTTTACATCGCTAACTGGTTCATTACATACTCAAAAATAAATGTCCAGTTATCTATGGATTGCTGGGTGCTTTGGCCGCTGCCGTGGCCGCTGTCAAAATCCATGTGGAGGATGATAGGGCTGGTTTGGCCGGGGTTTTTCTGCAATGCCGCTACAAACTTTTTGGCGTTCATCGGGTCCACGCGGGTATCGTTGGCACCGGCGGTTACCAGCATCGGTGGCACGTTTACACCCATGCGGATGTTTTGGTAAGGTGAGTAACGCAGCAACCAGCGGAACTGCTCTGCATCTTCTGATGAACCATACTCGGGTATCCAGTAACGTGCTATAAGGAATTTGTGGTAACGCAGCATATCCAGCAATGGTACTTCACATACAATAGCTTTAAACAGATCGGGGCGTTGGGTTGCAGCGGCACCCATTAATAAGCCGCCGTTGCTGCCACCAAGGGCTACAATCTTACTTTCAGTAGTGTATTTTTCTTTTATCAACCACTCTGCGCAGGCATAGAAATCGTCAAAGCTGTTTTGCTTTTTGGCCAGCATCCCATCCAGGTGCCATTTTTCGCCAAACTCGTCGCCACCACGGATGCCGGGCTGTACAACTACACCACCGGCTTTGATGAACGGCGCATAAAAACCATGATACCCCGGCTTAATGCCCGACTGGAAACCACCATAGGCTGTCAACAACACCGGGTTTTTGCCGTCCATCTTGATGTCCTTACGGTGCACCACAAATACCGGTACACGGCTGCCATCTTTGGAAGTGTAGAATTTGATCTCACCGGTAATGTCGCTCATATCAACCGGTAGTTGGCGCTGGTAAAACAGCTTCCACTTATAATCCTTTGGCGAGCAAACGTAGGTTTTTGGGGTAGAGGTGAAGGTAACCAGCGAAATGTAAAGCTTATCCTCTTCACGGTCATAACTCATGCTGCCAATGCTGCCTTCCTCCGGCAATGGTACCGGGCGAAGCTTCTTCCCTTTAATGTCGTAAATGGTGAGGCGGCTTTGTATGTCCTTCTTATCCTGTACAATAATGTTATTGCCTTTGGTTACCACAAAATCTTCCATTACGGTGCTGCTCTCCGGGATAAGCACTTTCCAGTTCTTATAATTAGGATGAAGCTTATCAGCCACCATTAAGCGGCTGTTCGGCGCATTATCGTTGGTTTTGATATAAAGCTTATCGCCAATGGCTTCCGGGTAGGCCTGGAATTTTTTACTGTTATAGATCAGCTTGCCATCTTTAAGGCTGCCGGTCGGGCGCATCTTTAAACTGTTTGAGTAAAAATCGCCCTCGCCGCTAAAAGTTACGTCACTGTAGCGGTTATCATAAATAAAGAAACTGTTCTTGGCATCGGCCGTTGTGCCTACAAATGTTGCCTTTTCAATAGGGTCGCCAACCTTTATGTAGTAAGTTTTAAGCGGACGCTGCTTATCCACATCCTCCTGCGTGCGCAGGGTTACATAGGCATGCTGCTGATCTTTACACCATTGAAAACCGCTGGTGCCGGTCAATGGTTCGTGGATCTGTTTGCCGGTGCGGGTATCAATAAAATAAACTGTGTTTACTTCGGCACCGCTTTTTTGGGCGCTTATGGCAGCGCGTTCGCCATCGTAGGTATAAGAAATGCCACTGGTAGATATCTTTCCATCAGGATCGAGCGTTACCGGATCCCATATCAATATCTTTTTACCATCAATAATGGTGTAGGTTTTATATTGCTTATCGCCTTTCTTTTTCACCGTTTGGAAAACACGTTTGCCCACATTATTAAGCGGACCTTCGTAATCCATGTTCAGGTATGCCGAGATGCCGGCTTTAAGATCAGGGTGTGTTTTTTGGGTCTTGTTCAGATACTCAACACCATAGTCGTGCTGCTTTTTGGTCCACTCAATTACATCAGGGTCTTTCTTATCCTCCAGCCAACGATAGTAATCGGTAAGCTGGACCCCATGCAGGGTATCAACAACGGGTTTGGATTTTGTTTTTGGCGGATCGAATTTTACTTGAGCTTGTGCAGCCATAGCGGCGGTAGTAATTAGGGTAAGTAGCAGGCCTTTTTTCATTGCGATATCGATAAGGATAATGAGCTAAATATATACAAAGAAGTTGTTGGTGGCAACAGCAGCCCATTATTGATAAGATATAAAAGACCACGTATGTTCATCTACACAACTATATTTCATAAACAGCGCAACCTTTACGGCCTTTCTATCATCTACTAAACAAACCTACGCAGTATGAAAAAAGTTGCCACTGTATTATTTATGGTATTATTCGGATTTACCTGTAGTGCCCAAAATGCCAAAGAAAAACTTACCGATAATAAAATGACTACCAAGTTCGACTCGGTGGTTGATAACTTTGTTTCGGCGTTTATGAATGCCGGCCCACGAGTTGGTATTTCCATTGGGATCATCAAAGATGGCAGCTCCCTTATTTACAATTATGGTACAACGGTAAAAGGGAAAAAGCAACTCCCAGCCGGTAATTCAGTTTATGAATTGGCCTCTATAACTAAGACATTCAGCTCGGCCTTGCTTGCAAAAGCAATTATAGATAAAAAGGTAAAGCTTAACGATGATATCAGGCTGTATTTAGACGGAAAATATCCCAACTTAGCATACAATGGTATACCCATTAAACTGGTTAATTTAGCTAATCTTACTTCGGGCTTGCCCAATTGGATGCCCGATAACAAAGACCTTTTCAGTAAGGCCAACCCGGATTCTATTGCGGATATCCTGGATGCTATACATAAGAAGTACAGCCGTGCACAGCTTTACCGCGACCTCCATAGCGTAAAACTGGATACCGTTCCCGGCGCGGTCACAAGGCATTGTAATACCGCAGCCCAGTTACTTGGGTATGTCATGGAACGTGTGTATGGTGCCCCTATAGATAAATTGTTTGAGCAGTACTTTGCAAAGCCACTGAAGATGAAAAACAGTACCTTTTTGTCTGAAGGCAGACTTCCGGCCAACCTGGCAACGGGGTACGACGGCAAGGGAAGAATTATGCCATTTGTTGTTTGGGACGATCTGCGGGTGGCGGCAAGCCTTGCTTCAACCGCTAATGATATGTTAAAATATATGGCATACCAAATGGATGAAAAAAACCCTGATGTGTTGCTTAGTCATCAGCCGACTAACGGAACGCCGGATAAAGGCGCTATCGCATTAAATTGGAAAGTAAATATGACGGACAAAGGCATACGCAAGTTTTCTCATACTGGCGGAAGTTTAGGCTTTAGCAGTTACATCGTTTTCTACCCGGATAAAAAGACTGGGATAGTATTGCTTACCAATGAGGCAGACCCAGCCGCGCAAGGCGCCTTGATCAATTTGGCCGACAACATAATCAAGCCCTAAACTGATCATTGGTAAAGAAGTGCGGGTAGCAACAGCATGACAAGTATTAACATCTGTTTTAAATTAATAAAACAGATGTTAAATTTTAAAGCCTGTTAAGTTAAGCCCCTTCCGGCAAAAAGGCATCTTCGGGTATAGCATTTGGCTTACTACCTTCCATTTTTCTTTTGGTCATTTTGTCAACCCGCCACATTAAACCTATACTGATAATAGAAATTACTACAATTACATAGCCTACGATATTGTAATGCTGTAACGGTGCGCCTTTAGCCGCCTGCGTAACTATTTTACCCGCAGCTATTGCCGCAATACCACCGGCAATTTGCTGTAACGATGAGTTGATACTCATGAAGGCCCCGCGGTCGGCGGCATCAGGTATAGCACTTGTAAGGGCCGATGATGGGATCATCCTGCTCATTACACCTATCATCATCATAATGTTGAACACCATTATTAGCGGTAAAGGTGTTACACCCAAATTGGTGTACAGCACGCAGGTTATCATCATCCACACAGAGGCTGCAACAAATATTTTAAACTTATCTATTTTATCGCTCAGCTTACCTACAAACGGCATTACTACCAATGAGCTGATGCCTGATACCATAAGCAGCATGGTTAGCTGGTTGTAGTTTACGCCGAGGTTATTAACGGCAAACGTGCTGCCGAACGGCATCATCATAAAACCACCTATAGATAGTAACGCAGTTGATGTAAATGCTATACGGTAGTTGCTGTTTGATAGTGTTTTACCCAGGTGCGCAAATGCCGATGTACCCTTTTGCAGGGCAAGGTGTGCAGTAAGTGGTTTAAGATACATGGCAATAGTGATTGCAATTAAGATACTTAAGCCGGCAACCATCCAAAACGGCGCTTCCCATTGCCAAAGCGTTGCTATGTATATCCCGATAGGTACACCCAATACCTGGCTGGCGCCAAAGCCCATTTGTATAAAGCTCATTACCTGGCCGCGTTTCTCTAACGGAAATACATCGGTAATAATAGCCATTGATATTGATCCGATAACGCCGCCGAATAAACCGGTAACAATACGTGCAGCCACCAATGCCGCATAGCTATGTGCGAGGCCGCAAAATATAGTGCCTACAATAAAGCCGCAATAAAAGAAAAGCAGCAGCTTTTTGCGGTCAAATTTATCGGCGAATGCTGCGGTTAGCAGGCCGCTGATGCCTGCGCTTATGGCATAACCGGATACAGCTACCCCAAAGGCAGATGGTTTAAGCGAAAGTGCTTTCATCAGCATATCGCCAAGAGGCGACATTACCATAAAATCAAGTATTACGGTAAACTGGGTGATAGCCAGGATGAATATTACAAATTTTTGGTATCCCGATAGGGGAACCGATTGTTCTGATCTCATTTTGTTTAGGTTAGTTCACAGCACTGGTGGCCGTGTTTGTTTAATAACTGAATAATTTGGCGATGGCCGATGGTTGGTGATATGATACGTAACACGCAGTCTTCATCTTCCATATCTATACTCCAACTGTCTATATCATGGTCATTGTCCAGCAGGGTGTGCAGCAACTGTTTATCGCTATCACAGTTGATGTTGGTTTTAAAAAGTAATATATGTTCAAAGCCTTCCATAAGTTTTGATGTTATTTCTTAAATGCCTTTATTACCAGGTCAAACGTTGTCCATAAGATCTCATCCGTCATTTTAAAGGGACGGCCACCCATGCTCTTGCCTTCCTGGTCAAAGCGGATGAGCGAGTACAGCGGGCCGTAAGCTATAGACCAGTAGGTTTCAAAAGGCATTTCTTCCAGTTCGCCGCGTGCAACAGCATTGTTCATAAACGACCCCATGGCCAGTTTAAAATCTGCAAGAAAGCTTTCCAAAAATTCCTGCTGGTAGCTCGAGCTCCGTAACTGCTCAAAAAAACCGTTCATCATCGGGTTATCTCTAACGTACTGGTACCTGTTACGCCATTGCACACGCAAACCTTCTTCAAAAGACATCGAAGCATCAAAGTCCTTTGTAATGGTATCACTCATGCCCCGGCCTTCTTCCTTGGCTATATTGACGATCAAGTCGTCCCTGTCTTTATAATAAATGTAAAGTGTTGCCACAGATATGTTGCAGGCACGGGCCAGCTTGTTCATGCTAAACCCTTCCAGGCCGTCTTTTACGATCAGCTCTATCGCGGTTTTTTTTACCAGTTCAACTTTATTATTATCTCTTGTACGCATATTTCGTTACAAATATAAATGAATATTCATTTATTTATAAAATGTTTTCAAATAAAAAAAAGCGCACCGAGAGGTTGCGCTTTGTAGGGGTAGTTATTGGTTATGGAAATATTTTGATATACGATTGGGTAGCGAGCACCATGTACACTATCGGGCAAAATGCCCGATAGGTAATGATGCACACAATTGATTCAGAAAATCCCCCTTCTAAATCGTATTAATTAGTGTCTTTTTATTTTCTGATTTTTCCCAAACGCTACCGTACACATTTGTGGCCCTTTGGCACAAATTACATTCGTAGCGTTTAATAGGAAGCCAAAACAAAAGTGTTTTAACTAAGGGTTGTCTTTTAACCCGGAAGGATAGGCGCCCCCGCTCACAGTGCGGGCATTTCTTTGTTTGTTTGGTCTGCATAAGGGGTACAGTAAACGTTTAAAAAATTTTTAGTTTATTCAATATTTTTGTAACCTTCTATATACGTTATTTCGTATAACTCTTAAAAGTTACCTCCGCTATTAATCAAGTGTTAATGGCAGAGCTATTATTTAATTTGGGGGAACAGCTTATTTAATTACAAATATCAGCGTAAAACTGATTTTTGTAGATTTTTTGGGGTGGACAAAATCGCGACAAATGCGTTTTTATATAGCAAAAGGTTCTTTTTAGAGTTTATTTACCACATTTTCTATCTCATCACCTTCATCCAGGTTCATTTTTTTACGAAGGCGTTGTTTAGCTTTCTTTACTCCATCTACCGTTATGCCCAGCATGCCGGCCATTTCTTTATTATTAAGTTTTAGCTTGATCAAGGCAAGCAGCCGTATATCTGTATCAGATAATCCCTGGTGATTATGCCGTACGTTGTATAAAAAATCAGGGTGTACCTTGATAAATAATTTTTTAAAATCCTCCCAGCTATCATCTGTCATGATGTGGGCCTGCATCAGCTTTTCAATGTTGGCTGCAAAGTCGCGGTCGATTACGTTGCTTTGCAGCTTTTCGAGCTCAGTTTTAAATTCTTCGATGATCTCGTTTTTCTGCTTCAGGTTTTCAGTGTAGCCGCTCAAGGCGTCTTCCGCGTTTTTGTGTTCCTCTTCAATACGTCGCAATTCAGATGCTAATAATTCTTTATCTTTTTGCGTTTTTAACCATTGGTGGTTAAATATGAACACCCCGATGATGATGATCAGTATTAAGCCTAAGATGACGGTGTATTGTTTGTAAGAATTTAATTCTGCAGTTTTCTGCAGGTCCTTGTAATCTTCAAAACTTTTCTCTTTTGTCCACTTAAGTCTTACGCGTTCAATTGCAGTAACGTTATCCCGTTCGGCAAGGGTATCTTTTAGTTGCTCAGATAAGAGTCGGTAATGTTCGGCAAGGGTAGTGTTGTTTGATCGTTCTTTAACCTGTGCCAGTAACTCAAAATATTCAATGCGCTCTTTAAGCACGTTCTCTTTAGTAGTTAATAAAACCCGGTTGGCGGTATCAAGCTGGCCCGCCGCAAGTTTCACGTTATTAAAATGAAGGCTTATTTTCGCAAGCCTGAGCATGGCAATAGCACAGTTTCCACCTTCATCGTACTTTACAGATTGCTCATAATCTTCCCTAACCAGCGGTAAAGCTTCTTTATACCGTTTTTGCATAACGTAAACCGAGCCTATATTACCTTTTGCCAAGGCTATCCATATACTATCCCGGAGTTGCTCGGCAAGTTTTAGGGCTTTGTCAAAATAATTAAGGGCCAGCGGGTAGTTGTTGCTGTTGCGGTAGGTAAGCCCTATCGTATTTAAGACGTTAACACGGGTGCGCGATGCTTCGGGCTGATACGTAAGGGCATTTTTTAGGTTTTCCCGGGCATCTTCATAATCGCCGAGTGAGTAATAAAAGTTCGACGTCTCTGAGAACAGATTACCCATACCGGGTACCTTGCTGTAACCAACCTCCCGTAAATTACGATCGGATAGGAGATAATATTTGGCGGCCTCAATATTTTGCTTGTAGAGCGCAAAGTAGTTGGCTATACGATGCTGATAAATGCCGGCCAGCATTTGGTCTTTTTTTTCTTCGGCAAGGGAGATGGCCTGTTTGTAATATTTGGTGCTTAGCTCATTGTAGCCATTGTTAACGGAGTAATAATCGGCCCGAAGATCATATACCGCGCATTGAAGCGGGATGTCATTAAGTTTGATGGCGATCTTATTGAGATCATCAATGGTGCGCATGGCATCAACCTCGGTCATTTTTCTGGCAGGGCGGCTCAGTTTGCGCGCAGCTTCAACTCTCCTGTCTAAAGATGAGTCTTTTAGGGTTTCAAAAATTCCGGGGCGATAAGTTTGTGTTTGAAGTAGCTTTTGGGCTTTGCAAAATGTCGGGATGTAAAGCAGCAGCCACAGCATGGCCACGCTAAACATACAGACCTTTAAGATGTGCAATCTCTTTTTGGTCACTGGGTTTAAGTTATTTATTTAAGCAGGGGGATTATCCCGCTAAGGTAATAAACCAGTGTAGATTACCGAAAAAAGATTTTCACCTATTATTTAAGTGCTTTTCGCCCTGATTAAGCCACTTTTTCGCCCGCTTGCGGTGTGTGTATCTCTGTGAGCGAAAGCGGCAGCAATTTTTTAGTTTTCAGGAAAGTGAGTGTAACGATCAAAATAGTCATGCTGCCACCAAAGATCACAGCAGGGACCGTACCCATAAGTTTTGCTGCCACACCCGATTCAAAATCGCCTATTTCATTTGAAGAACCGATGAACATAGAGTTAACTGCTGACACGCGCCCGCGCATGTGGTCAGGAGTTAACAACTGCATTAACGTACCCCTGATGATAACACTTACACTATCAAAAGCACCCTGCAAGAATAAGAATACAAGCGATAGGTAGAATACCCTCGATAAACCGAAGCCAATTATCGCTAAACCAAACCCCGCTACTGCAATGAGCAAATTGCGCCATGGCCGGTTCATGGGAGAGAAGCGTACCATCGTTATCATGGTGAGGGCTGCACCTAATGATGTTGCCATACGCATGATGCCCAAACCTTCGGGCCCAACCTTAAGAATATCTAAAGCAAATACCGGAAGCAAAGCTACCACGCCGCCGAAGAAAACAGAAAATAGGTCAAGGCTCATGGCGTAAAACATGATCTTGTTGGTGAAAACAAAGTCGAGGCCTTCTTTTAAGCTTTTCCAGATGTTCTCTTTTGGCACAAATACAGGCGGGAATTTCCTCAGCAGGTAAACTAACACTAAAGCTACCAGCAAAAATGCCAGGATAATTACAAAGGTAGCCGTGATACCGCTTAAGCCTGGAATGATATGCCCTGCAAAACCGTAAATAGCACCGCCTGTTAGCGGGCCCAATATAGATGCTACCTGCCAGCTGGAACTGCTCCAGGTGCTGCCGTTGGGGTACAATTCCTTTGGAATGCTATTGGCGTATATCACAAATGTTGCAGGGCCATAAAATGCACGGGCAAGTCCGTTGCAAAAAATCATGGCATACAGGGTTGGCAGTATCCAGGCGTGATGGATGTAGACTTTTAAACTATCAAGCGTCACTGTGAACATGGCCAGCGCGGCCACAAATACGCCGGCAAAAATAATGAGCAGCATTTTTCGCTTTTCATATTTATCGGCAATATACCCGCCATATAGGGCGATGCCTACAGCAGGTATAGCTTCGGCAAGGCCGATAAACGCAATAGCTATTTTGCTGTGCGTTAGCTGGTAAATGTAGAAACCCAGCACCGTGGTTTGCATTTGATATGCAAACGTGAAAAAGAAGCGCATGCCGATGTACGACCGAAAATCTTTATAGCGTAATGCGGCAAATGAATCTACTTTCTGGGGGGCGGAGTCGTCTGTTGACACGATGATGTGATTAAAGGCTGCAAGTTACGATAGCTTACCCGCGGTGCAAAACGTTTGATTGTAAAACTTTTATTAGTTTAAGCCGTGCTGGTCTATCAGGTAAACCATGCTGGCAATGGCTGCAGCTCCTAAATGTAATTCGCGCTTGTTTACATTTTCAAACACATCGTTCGCGGTGTGGTGAATGTCAAAATAACGCTGCGAATCGGGCCTGAAGCCGATCAATTTGATAGCGGGTACGGTCTCTTTAAGCGGGCCGATGTCTGTACCGCCTCCGCCTTCTACCAGCCTGTCGGCTTCGTAAGGCTCAAGCAAGTTCTTAAATTTTGCGTTTACCTGTTTAATAAAAGCAGGAGAGGCACCCTCAAAGCTGAAACCGCGTGGAGTAAAACCGCCCTCATCAGTTTCAATAGCCGCAATATGCTCTTCCTTATCGGCAGCGGCTTGTTCTGCATATTTGATACCGCCTTTATGGCCGTTCTCTTCATTCATAAAAAATACTGCGCGGATGGAATTCTTTGGCTTATAACCGGTGGTTTTTAAAATGCGCAGCACCTCTACAGATTGCATAACCCCTGTGCCATCATCATGCGCGCCCTCTGCAAGGTCCCACGAGTCTAAGTGTCCGCCTACTGTGATAAATTTATTCGGATTCTCGCTACCCTTTATCTCTCCGATAACGTTGTATGATCTTACATCGGGGAGGGTTTGGCAGTTTTGTTTAAAGTAAAATTTGATTAGCGGGAGCTTACGTAACCTCAGCATATTGCTCAGTTTATTGGCAGCAAGGGTTGATATGGCCGCCGCCGGGATTTTTGTAACCCCGTCTACGTAAACTGTACCGCCGGTATGCGGGTAATCATCCAGCGCAGGCGTAATGGAGCGTACTATTGCGCCAACAGCACCGTATTTAGCAGCCGCCGATGGTCCTGCAAAGCGCTGAACGCCTGCCGCGCCGTAACCTGCACCCGTTTCAATAAAGCGTTGATCAAATGCACCGTTAAAGAATACTATTTTACCTTTTATCACGCTCTCACCAAGCGTTTCGAGTTCTTTAATGCTTTTTACTTCAATAATATTAGCGGTTATACCGTTTGCCGGCGTTGCTGCAGATGAGCCTAAAGCCGCTATAGGCACGGCGATCTTCTTGTTGCCGTCAATAATGTAAGCCTGCTCTTTTGCACCGCGTACCCAATGCGGCACCATCACTTCTTGCAGGTACACCTTATCAAAACCATAACCATCCATCAGCTTTTTGCTCCAGGTAACAGCTTTCTCTGCACCGGCAGACCCGCTTAAACGCTGACCGATGTTCTTACACAGATAGCGAAGGTTATCATAAGCCTGGCCGTTAACCAGCGCTTCGTCGTAAATTTTGCGGATGAATAGTGAGTCTTGCGCCTGAGAAGCAGTTGCAGAAAAAAACAAGGCGGCTAACAGTAAATATCTCTTCATGATAAGATGAGTGTTTAAGCAAATGTAATATTTGCAGGCGCAAATGCCAATCCTCAGGAGATCTTATCCCAGGTTAAACCGTCTTTTTTTTGATTGAATGCCCTGTTGAGTATTTGGTTTTCGGGCGCTGCAAGCTGTGGGTCCTTGTCAAAGATTTCTATCACCATGTTGCGTGCCTGCTGCAGTACTTCCTGGTCTGTTGTAAGATCTGCAACCTTAAGATCGAGCACGCCGCTTTGCTGCGTACCTGCAATATCGCCTGGGCCGCGTAGCTGCATATCTATTTCCGCTATCTCAAACCCGTTGTTAGTTTTCACCATGGTATTCAGTCTTATGCGGCCATCATTGCTTAGCTTTTCTTTACTCATCAAAATACAGTAAGACTGCTCGGCACCGCGCCCAACTCTGCCACGTAACTGGTGCAATTGCGACAGGCCAAAGCGTTCGGCATTTTCAATGATCATTACTGATGCGTTTGGTACATTTACGCCAACCTCTATCACTGTGGTAGCCACCATTATCTGCGTTTCGCCTTTAATAAAGCGCTGCATCTCAAAATCTTTTTCGGCGGCTTTAAGTTTACCGTGTACAATACTTATGCGGTATTGCGGTAACGGAAACTCGCGCGACATGATCTCTACACCATCCTGCAGGTTCTTCAGGTCAAGTTTTTCACTTTCCTGTATCAACGGGTAAACCACATAGATCTGCCGCCCCTTAGCTATTTCCTGTTTCATGAAACCGAACATACGCAGGCGCTGTGCTTCATAATAATGATGCGTTTGTATGGGCTTTCTGTTGGCAGGTAACTCATCAATTACAGAAATATCCAGGTCACCATACATGGTCATGGCCAGGGTGCGGGGGATAGGGGTAGCCGTCATCACCAGCATGTGCGGTGGTACAGTGGCTTTCTTCCAGAGTTTTGATCTTTGTTCAACACCAAAACGGTGTTGCTCATCAATAACTACCAGTCCCAGGTTTTTGTACTGTACCTTATCTTCAATTAAAGCATGTGTACCTACTAAAATGTGCAGCCGGCCATCTTCCAGGCGTTCATGAATACCTTTGCGTAGTTTTTGCGGAACAGAACCGGTGAGCAGGGCCACATCAACAAAACCTTCGCCAACCAGGCTTTTAATGGTTTCATAATGCTGTGTAGCCAAAATCTCGGTAGGTGCCATTATGCAGGTTTGAAAGCCGTTATCTATTGCCAGCAACATGCACATCAGCGCTACAACGGTTTTGCCGCTACCCACATCCCCCTGTAATAAACGGTTCATTTGTACACCACGCTGGGTGTCCAAACGGATCTCCTTTAATACCCGTTTTTGCGCGTTGGTTAGCGGGAAGGGGAGTTTATGATGGAAGAAATCGTTAAAGTAATCGCCTACCTTATCAAAAACATTACCCTTAAACTTTTGCGTATTCAGCAGTTTATTCTTTAAAAGTTTGAGCTGCAGAAAAAATAGCTCTTCAAACTTTAAGCGGTACTCTGCTTCTTTTAACTGGTTAGCATCCCCGGGAAAATGGATACAACGATAGGCCTCTGCACGGGCCATTAACTTAAAACGGTTTAAGATATATGCAGGCAGGTTTTCTTCAATGTCGCGGCTATGCTGCTCAAGCATCGAAGCAACAAGTTTTTGAATGCCCTTGCTATCTAAAGTAAACTGTTTTAATTTTTCTGTAGAGTTGTAAGCCGGTTGCAGGGTAAGGTTGCCTTTTTGGCGTGCGCCGGGTACGTAAAGCTCCAGCTCGGGATGCGACATTTGGGTTTTGCCGTTAAAGAAACCCGGTTTACCAAATAATACGTAAACCTTTCCGATCTGAATTGTCTTCTCCACCCATTTTATGCCCTGGAACCAGGCGAGTTCAATAACGCCGGTATCGTCCTTAGCCTGCACTATCAGGCGCTTGGTGTGCTTTTCGCCCATTATTTCTTTACTGAAAACACGGGCTAATACCTGTACATAAGGCATATCGGGCTGTACGTCCTTTACCTTATAAAAGCGGGTACGGTCAATATACTTGTAAGGGATATGCCTCAGCAGATCTTCAAAGGTGTAGATCTGCAGCTCTTTCTTAAGCACCTCGGCGCGAGAGAGGCCTACCCCTTTTAAATATTCAATTGGAGTTTGGAGATGCTGACTATTCAAGGCAAATTACTCAGTCCTTTAATGCAATTACGGATATCTCAACATTTACACCTTTAGGCAGGGCTGCCACCTGTACGGTTTCGCGGGCAGGGAAATCGGCAGAAAAGTATGAGCCATACACCTCATTAACCTGGGCAAAGGTTTGCATATCGGTTAAAAAAATGGTTGACTTTACTACTGCATCAAAGCCTAAACCGGCTTCGGTTAAAATGGCTTTAAGGTTTTCCATCACCAACTTAGCTTCGTCGGTAATACCGGTAGTTACAATGTCGCCGGTTGAAGGGTCTGCCGGGATCTGGCCAGATACAAATAATAATCCGTTTGCTGTAACGGCCTGGTTATACGGGCCTATAGGTGCCGGTGCTTTATCAGTTTTAATGATGGTTTTCATAAACGATGTGAAAGTGTTTTACTTAGAGAAAAATAACCACTGCGCAATCTTGTAGATAATACCTGCTAAAAACATGATGATGGCAATGGCATTGATGGTATGCATTACCTTCAGGTTAAAGCTGGTTGGCCTGTTTGGGTCTTTCTTTCTAAAAAAGTACATATCACAAAGTTAATAAAAAAAGAAAGCCCCCCGAGTTATTCGGGGGGCTTCTTAAAGATTATTTAATCGAAATTATCTTTGTTTGAAAGCAACACGACGGTTAGCGATACGGCCTTCTTCAGTTGAGTTATCAGCGATTGGGTTAGTTTCACCAAAAGCTTTAACTTTCAATTTAGAAGCAGATACACCAGAGTTAACTAAGTAAGTTTTTACAGAGTTAGCACGGTCGCGAGATAAAGTCATGTTGTGAGCTGCAGTACCTTCAGATGAAGCGTAACCTTGGATCTCAACAGTTTTACCAGATGAACGTAGGTCAGCTGAAGTAGCATCTAATGCTGGGTAAGCTGAAGTACGTAATACTGAGCTATCGAATTCGAACTGGATGTTAGAGTAAGCTACACCAGCAGTTGCAGCAGTTGAATCTGCTTTAGGGAATACGATAACACAACCAGAACCGTCAACAACGCTACCAGCAGGAGTGTTAGGGCATTTGTCAAATTGATCAGATACACCGTCACCGTCAGAATCTTTCTTAAGATCGTTAACAGCGTTTTCAACGTTAGTTACACGGCCTTTAAGAGCTTCAACTTCTTGACGAAGAGCTGCATCGTAAAGTTCGTCATACATCATAGCAACTGGGTTAACCCACTCTAAGCTTGGTTTTGAGCTTGAGCCAAGGGTGAACTCTAAACCACCGTAACCGTAAGAGTAGTGGTCTTTTTTGTTGTTACCAGTTGTACGGCCGTCAAAGTTACCACCATCAATAAAGTTTTGAGTGTAACCTAAGTTTAAAGCAACTGCTTCGCTTAAGCGGAACTTAACACCAGCACCTACCGGGATAACGTATTCTTTAACCCACTCGCCAGTACCAGCGTTTGCCTGGCCACCATCTTTGAAGTTAAAAGTTTGACCGTTTGGAAGAACACCAGTTGGGTTGTACATAGCCAAACCAGCACCAGCGTTGATGAAGAAGTTAACAGAGTTTTTACGACGGATGAAGTCGATAGTTGCAACGTTAACAACACCGCTTAAAGTAGCTTGGTAGAAACGGGTTGAGTAGCTACCAGTAGCCGGAGCGTTGTCACCAGCAACTTTACCACCGCGAACGTCTAATTGTAAGCCAAAGTTGTGACCTAATTGATCGCGGAAAGAGATACCGTAACCTAATTGTACTTTGTTGTTACGGTAATCGTTAAGGCTACCACCGGTTGCCATTGTTGGAGAAGTAACACCAGCGTTTAAGCCAATGCTCCAGGTTCTGTACTGACCTCTACCGCCAAATACCTTAGCGTTAGTGGGTGTAGACGACATTGTTGTGTCTGTGCTCATTGTGGTTGTAGTTGTAGTGGTAGCGGTAGAATCCGTTTGCGCACTAACTACACCAGCAACCAGCAGAGAAGCGAATGATAATGCTACTGATTTTCGTAATGTAGAATAATTCATAGTTTTAAGATTAAACGATTTAATTGTGATTTTTGTCAAAATTAGTAATTATGTTTGAAACGGATACCAAATCCTGTTCCAATTTTTACAATATCTATTACAAACTTTCAAATAGTTTGTTTTTCTAAAATTCAATATTTTTTAGTTTATGAAATATCTTCCTGTTGACGAACAGTTATTTACAATTAATAGAAAAAATTTCGTTCAGCGACTAAAATCGAACTCAATAGCTATTTTTCACTCGAATGATGAGTATCCGCGTAATGGCGACCAGACTTTCATTTTTAAACAAAACCCTGATTTTTTTTACCTGACAGGGATAGATCAGGAACAGAGTGTACTTATTTTGTACCCCGATTGTCCTAATCCACTATACAGAGAAGTACTATTTTTAAGACAAACCAGTGAGCATATTGCCGTATGGGAGGGTCATAAGTACACTAAGGAAGAAGCTCGCAAAGCATCAGGCATAAAACAAATATTTTGGCTGCACGAGTATGATACCATATTGCATACGATTATCAACTACGCAGATAATATATATATCAATACAAACGAAAATGACCGTTACGCGCATAGCGTTCCGTACCGCGATCTGCGCATGCTAAAGGATCTTAAAGAGCGTTATCCCTTACATCATTACGAACGTGCTGCGCCGTTACTGCGCGACTTGCGTGTGGTGAAGTCGGAAATAGAGATAGCACTTACCCAAAAAGCTTGTGACATTACCCGTGATGCCTTTATAAGAACATTGAAATTTGTAAAGCCCGGCGTTACAGAATATGAGATAGAAGCTGAGATAACCCATGAATTTTTAAGGCAGCGCGCCACAGGGCATGCTTACAGCCCCATTATAGCATCGGGCAAGAACGCAAACGTGCTGCATTATATAGATAACAACCAGGTTTGCAATGATGGCGACGTGGTTTTATTTGATTGGGCTGCTGAGTATGCTAATTACAATGCAGACATGAGCCGCTCAATACCGGTGAACGGCAGGTTTACCAAACGCCAGCGCGATGTTTATGATGCTGTTTTACGCGTATTTAGGGCGGCCTCAAAAATGATAGTTGCCGGAGCCATACTTACAGAGTACCAGGATGAGGTAGGCCGTATTATGGAAAGTGAGCTTATTGGCCTTAGTTTGCTTAAGAAGCACGAGGTGGAAAAGCAGGACCCTAAAATGCCTTTGTATAAAAAGTATTTTATGCACGGCACCTCGCATCACCTGGGCTTAGATGTTCATGACTTTGCCAGCCGCTATAAGGCATTTGAAGTTGGTAACATCCTTACCTGCGAACCAGGCATTTATATCCCGGAGGAAGGTTTAGGCATACGTTTAGAAAATGACATTTTAATAACTGCTGATGGTAACCGCGACCTGATGGCACACATACCTATTGAAGCAGAGGAGATAGAAGAGTTGATGAATTCGAATTAGAGATTAGTTGACCGGGAATCAATGATCAGGAATTTATTGCTTATTGATTTTCGTAAGCTGATGCAAATTTGTACAAATTAAAGCTATCGCTTTTTAACGCTTCGGCAATTTGTTGCCGGAGCTTTTTTTTGTCGATGCCAGCCATCCGGCGCTGCCGGATAATTTGGTAAACTCTTTCGGTAAGCAGTAGTTCTTTCCTTTTTTTTTGTTGGCGAGGTGTAGCTAACATCAGGTTAACAACGGCAGCAATGCCTTCGTTTTTTGAAGCTACCGTTTTTAATATAGGTATGTTACGGCTACTATCGTGATGTAATATTTTTTTAAGGTTATTGATAAACAGGTCGGCGCCATCCCGGTCGGCCTTGTTGATTATAAAGGCGTCGGCAATTTCCATTAACCCCGATTTGATGTTCTGTATTTCATCCCCGGCCTCGGGTACCAATGTTACAAAAGTTTGGTCGGCCAAACCGGCTATCTCCACTTCAGATTGGCCTACACCAACAGTCTCCACAATAATATGGTCAAACCCTGCAGACCTCAGCACCTCGGTCATCTCTATGGTTTTTGCCGATAATCCACCTAAAGACCCCCTGGTAGCCAATGAGCGTATAAAAACATTGGGATGGTTAAAGTGCGTTGCCATCCGGATCCTATCGCCCAGTAATGAACCAAAGTTAAACGGCGATGTTGGGTCAATAGCAAGGACGGCTATCTTATTGCCTTTCTCCAACAACCCGGATATGATTGCATTAACCAGCGTACTTTTCCCCGCGCCAGGCGGGCCGGTGATGCCGGTAATAGGCGTATGGCTATATGGTAAATTTTTAAGGAGATCATCGTAACCGGTAAGCTCATTCTCAACCACGGTAAGTGCCCGGGCAATTTCGCGGAAGCCCGAAGCTGGGTTGATGTTTATGTTTAGCGGTGCGGGCATGATGATGGTAAATGTAGTAAAAATGCATCACTACGTTAGGAGGGTAAAGGTGCATCACGAGTTAAAGCTTATAAAAAGGTATATCTTTGTCACCAAATGAAAGTTGCCGGTTTTACATTTATTCGCAATGCGGTAAAAAATGATTACCCGATAGTTGAGGCCATCACATCCATCCTCCCTGTATGTGATGAGTTTGTAGTTGCACTGGGAAACAGCGATGATGAAACCGAGCAATTAATAAAAGGCATCAACTCACCCAAAATACGTGTTGTTAAAACCGTTTGGGACGAAGGCTTACGTGAGGGAGGATCAGTATTCGCAAAAGAAACCGATAAAGCATTTGACGCCATATCGCCTGATGCCGACTGGGCGTTTTATATACAAGGCGACGAGTGTGTACATGAGAAATATCTGCCTACTATTAAAAAGGAAATGGAGGATAACCTTGCCGATAGTAATATCGATGGTTTGCTTTTCAAATACCTGCACTTTTATGGCTCTTATGATTACTACGGCCATTCGCGCCGTTGGTACCGCAGGGAAATAAGGATAGTTAGGAATAACAAAGGTATCCGCTCTTATCGGGACGCGCAGGGCTTTAGGTGGGCTGATAACCGCAAAATAAATGTAAAACTTATTGATGCGTATATATACCACTATGGCTGGGTAAAGCCACCGGCCGGGTTAACTAATAAGCTGCGCAACTTTAATCATTTTTATCACGATGATACGTGGATGCAGGAAAATCTCCCCGAAACTTTTGCATTTGACTACAGCCAAAAAAATCCTGACAGGTTAGTACATTTTGAGGGTACGCACCCGGCTGTTATGCAAAAGCGCGTAAACGCCATGAACTGGACATTGGACATAGACCTTGATGCCCTGAGCAATCAAATGACCTTTAGACGTAAAGTGCTGCAAAAAATTGAAGACCTTACCGGCTGGCGGGTAAGTGAGTACAGGAATTATACGTTGATTAAGAAATAGGTTTAAGGATATGAATAGTTTTACAGTTGGTGTTCTTGTTTCAACTTACAACTGGCCGGGTGCACTGGAACTTGTGTTTTTAAGTTTGCTTAAACAAACTGTAATGCCCGATGAGATATTGATTGCCGATGATGGTTCGGGCAAGGAAACGATTGAATTGATAGAACGCTACAAAGAAAAGTTTAAAATACCGGTAAAGCACGCCTGGCATGAGGATAATGGCTTTAGAAAGAGCATTGTGCTAAACAAAGCGGTTAAACTTTCTAATGCTGATTATATCATTGAAATAGATGGCGATATTGTTTTGGACAGGCGATTTATTGCAGACCATATTTCGCAAGCACAAACCGGCTATTTTGTACAAGGCAGCCGCGCAATGATCAATGAGGTAAAAACAAACCAAATGATCAGAGAAAAGGATGTAAATCTCAATTCACTTTCAAGGGGATTATATACACGATTTAACGCTTATCGGGTTCCGGCTTTAGCAAAATTTTACAATAACAAGCCGTTAGACCCCATGAACGTTAAAGGATGTAACCTGGCCTTTTGGCGGCAAGATTATATTAAAGTAAACGGTTACTACAATGATTTTAAAGGTTGGGGTTGGGAGGATTACGAATTTGCAGCGCGGCTTATCAATTTGGGCGTTCACAAAAAAAGGATAAAGATGGTAGCAATATGTTATCATCTGTTTCACAAGCAAACATCAAGGGCTAATTATTATCCAAACGAGGTGATCTATCGCAGAACAGTAGATGAAAAACTGGTTTATTGCGATGATGGTTATGCGCAGGTGTAAAGTGTGATAGCAAAGATTATTACAAATAGTATCAGCTTAATGATCTTCCACCTGTTTAGCCTGTAAGGCTGCGGATTTTGTTTGCGAAAACTGCCGTCTATTCGCTTGCTAAAATCAGTAAAATGAAGGTTTAATAGTACCGAGGTAAGCTTGCCTGCTTCCATTACATTTTTATGCCACATCATTTGCAAAGCCACAACCGGATCTAAGGTTTTACCTACTTTAAAAGCTTTATAATAGTTAGTGAGGTATTCTGCCAATACTTGGGCTATAATTGCTGCCAAAAATATTGCGACAGGTAATTTTAAGAACGCACCTGGTATTGCAGCCAAAGCCAAGAGCAGCAGTGTTTCTGTGGTATTAGTGAAGTCGTAAAAAGTGTACAATTTTAAAGGGTACAATCTTGCCGCTTCGGCGGCACCGGCACCGTACCTGAACATTCGCTTGGTTTGCATTTTACCATTATCCCACCACGGATGGTTTACCACAGCAGAGGGTACAGCAATGTATTTTTGTAAATTATTTTCAAACGCGTTCCTGAAAAGCAACTCCATATCCTCGGTGCTTTTTTTCAACTCAACTAAAAATCCTCTGGATGATAACAGCTTCCTGTTGAGCATAATGTTTGCAGTGGCAGACCAATACATCTCCGGCTCATGTAACGCTAATTGAAAATGCGTAGATACACCATTGATTTCAAGCGCTTTCGTCACAGCATTAATAACCGGCGGGAAATTTGTTACACCAATAAAGCCCAAGGCGTCGTTATTTATTGAAATGGCGTTTGAATAGGCTTCAAGCAGATCGTCTTTAGGTGTAATGTCGTCATCGAGCAACAATATCCAGTCGCCACATCCCGCATCTATGCCTTTGTTCCGGGTAGCAGAAAACCCGAGATTTTGTTGATTGATGATAACATGTACATCGTCCCTTTCGCTCTCTGCAAGCAGTGTTGGCGTTAGTTGAGCATGGGGATTATCAGCTACCAGGTAAAAATTAACTTCGAAACCTGCTGGCTTAATAAGTTTTAAAATAGGTAAAAGATACTGCTCATCCAGCCTGAATGATGGTATAACAACATCAATACTTTTACCCATGTGGCAAAAGTAGCTTATAAAACACAACAATGAAAGGTGCAATTAATCTGTTTATCTTTGCTTCAGCCTATGGAGAAGCGTCCGTTGATAAGTATTATAATGCCGGTATTTAATTCCGAAAAAGTTTTAGAGCAGGCCTTAGTATCAATTAAAAACCAGCAACACAAAGATGTAGAACTGATAATTGTTGATGGCGGGAGTACCGACGGGACATCTTTAATATTTGAGCGATATAAAAGTATAATCACAATATTAATTCAAGAACCCGACAATGGTATATACGATGCCATGAATAAAGGCGTTAAAAGGGCTTCTGGCAAATGGCTGTATTTTATGGGCGCAGACGACAGGCTATTACCGGGTTTCAGTGAAATGGCCAGGCAGCTTACTGATGCTAATACGCTTTATTATGGCGATGCTGAGGCCGAGGGATATATGCTGAAAGGTACTTTTACCAAATACAGGCTGGCTAAATACAGCATCAACCACCAAACCATTTTCTATCCCGCCAAGGTATTCGAAAAGCATACTTACAATCTCCGTTACAAAGTATTTGCAGACTATGCACTCAATCTTATCGTTTGGGGCGATGCTACAATTAGAAAAAAATATATCCCTGTAAAAATTGTTAGATATGATCTTACAGGTTTCTCTGCCTCTAACAAAGACGACTTATTCAAAAAAGAAAAACCTCTTATAATTCGTAAGAGCATGGGTTGGTTGATGTATTTAAGGTTTCTTTACAAACGGAATAAAGAACAACGTAAAACGGATAGCAATTTCTTTTAACTGCCAATGCACATCCAAAATCGCAATTTATTTCGCTTAACTCGTTTTGTTTTATTACAGCTGCCAAAGCTGTTCGCATTCTTTGCACGCTTTCGTAAACCGGCCAAACGGCTGCTCATTATAAAAATAGATGCAATTGGCGATTATATCCTCTTCAGAAATTTTATTGAGCTAACGGCTAAATCTGAAAAATATAAAGGTTACAAGATCGACCTGATAGGTAATCAATTATGGCATGGTGTAACTGCCACGTGGGATGCGCAATTTCTTTATCAAACCTACTTTGTTAAACCCAATTCTTTTTATGAAGCTCCGCTGAAAACGCTTCGTTTTGGCTGGCGATTATTTCTGAATAACTATGATACGGTGTTACAGCCAACTTACACGCGCACCTTTATCACAGACGGTTTTGCAGCCCTGACTGCTGCCAGGGAGATTGTAGGATATATAAGCGATAATGAGGGGATTGCCCCACGATATAAGTCAAAAACTGATAGGTTTTACACCAAAAAAATAGAATTACCTGCTGGTGTTTACTTCGAGTTTCATCGCAATAAATTCTTTTTCGAAATGGTATTAGGGCAGCCATTGCAGATCAAACAGCCATATATTGATATACAAGCTGTTGCAAAAAAAGGGATTGCCATACTGCCCGGTGCCGGCGAATACCGCAGGGGTTGGGAGAGGCAAAAGTTTCTGCAATTAATTGAAAGGCTTATTGCGGTTTCAGATGAACCGGTCTACTTAATTGGAGGCCCCGGCGAAAAGGATGATGGCGATTACCTGCACGCAAATTTGCCTGCTGGTAGTGTGGTTAATCTTATCAACACTACTACCTTGCCACAACTGATAGAAACCATTGCAGCTTGCAGGTTACTTATCTCTAATGAAACAGGGGCTACCCATATCGCGGTAGCTACAAAAACACCTTCGGTTTGTGTCTTGGGTGGTGGGCATTTCGAACGCTTTGCTCCCTATCCTCAAGATATTAACCCTGCACCACTATGCGTTTTTGAAAAAATGCCTTGTTACTACTGTAATTGGGATTGTATCTACAAGCCGCAGAAGCCTGATAATTATCCTTGCATTGCTGCCATAGAAGTAGAAAAGGTATGGCAGGCCGTAAAGCCGTTTTTAGCCCTATAATAGTTATTGGCTAATAACCGTTAACTTTGTATTTATTAATTTTTTGAATGAAGACATATTTCAGGTTGTTATCCTTTGCAAAACCAATTGAAAAATTTGCAATACCTTATATTATAACAACCGTACTTTCTATCATATTCAGTACGCTTAATATTGCGTTGCTGGCGCCGTTACTTACCACGTTATTTGCAGAACACAGCAGCGTTACTAAAGAAGTAAAGGTAGAACCTCACTGGTACGATGTAATGGCAAGCTTTCGCTATTATATCGGCTATGCTATAAATACCTATGGCACATGGGTAGCCTTGCAATTTGTATGCGGTACTATCGTAATTTCAGCGTTATTAGGCAATCTATTTCGATACTTATCGCAACGCACTATGGAGAACCTGCGGGTGCATACGCTGCTTAACCTGCGCCGCACTGTGTTTGATAATGTGATGAATCTTCACCTTGGCTTTTTTAGTAATGAACGCAAGGGGGATATCATCTCCAAGATAGCATCAGATGTACAGGTAGTTCAATATTCTGTTACCGGAACTTTACAGGTAATTTTTAAAGAGCCGTTAACCTTAATTGCCTACCTGATTACGCTGTTTTTAATATCGCCAAGCTTAACTTTATACTCCTTCCTCGTTATCCCTATTTCGGCGTTTGTGATATCAAAAATAGTAAAACGGCTTAAAGCCCAGGCTATTGCCTCGCAGCAAACCTATGGTAACATGATCAGTTACCTGGATGAAGCGCTATCAGGTATTAAGATAGTAAAGGCATTTAACGCAACCGGCTTTATCAAAAACAGGTTCGATCAGGAGAATAAGAAATATTCGCGCATCACACAATCCATGGCTCGCAGGCAGCAATTGGCTTCGCCGGTGTCAGAGTTTTTTGGGGTTACCATGGTGGCTTGTATCGTTTTGTACGGCGGTCATCTGGTGCTGAATAAATCATCTGCCTTAACACCTCCCGAGTTTGTAACTTTCATAGCACTGTTCTCGCAGGTTATGCGCCCGGCTAAAGCTATTTCAGATTCTTTTAGCAATATCCACTCGGGTATTGCAGCGGGCGAACGTGTGCTGAGCTTGATTGATGAGAAACCTGCCATCAATGATGCTCCGGATGCTGTTGAACTTAAAAACTTTAACGATGCTATCAGATTTGAGGATGTGAGCTTTGCCTACCAGGACAAAACAGTACTAAAAAATATAAACCTTAACATACCCAAAGGTAAAACCGTGGCTTTAGTTGGTCCGTCAGGTGGTGGTAAATCAACCATGATGGATCTTATCCCGCGTTTTATGGATCCCAAATCTGGCAAAATAACGGTTGATGATAAAGACATAAAACAAGTTACTGCTACATCGCTAAGGAGCCTGATGGGCATTGTAAACCAGGAATCTATCCTTTTTAACGATACCATATTCAATAATATAGCTTTTGGTAAAACCGGGGTGACCAAACAAGAGGTAGAAGCTGCAGCCCGCATTGCCAATGCCCACAATTTTATCAGCGAAACAGAAAATGGTTACGAAACCAACGTGGGCGACAGGGGTACAAAACTATCGGGCGGGCAACGGCAGCGTATCTGTATTGCCAGGGCAGTACTGAATAATCCGCCATTGATGTTATTGGACGAAGCTACATCGGCCCTGGATACCGAATCTGAAAAGCTTGTACAGGATGCCCTTAATAATTTAATGAAAAACCGTACATCGTTAGTAATAGCACACCGTTTAAGCACCATCCAAAACGCCGATATTATTGCAGTATTAGAAAGCGGCCAGGTTGTTGAGCAGGGCACCCACCAACAACTAATGGGTAACAACGGCCTGTACCGTAAACTAATAGATATGCAAACCTTTGGCGAATAAAGTATGGTGCATGTTATTATAACAACGGCCAATATTGCCGATGCGTACGATAAGCGGCGCGGGCAGTATATAGAATCTATTGAGAGATGCCTTTCTTATCGCCATTATTTTGATTCGTATACGGTGCTGGAATGTGTTTCAGATCATGAAGATTACCTGGACAACTATAATACCTACTATAGCGAACTTGGTAACCCTTATCATGATAAGGGCCATAATGAAGTGAGCCATCTTAAAGCTTTCTTACAACAGTCGGGACTGCCGGATAACATTTCTATCATTAAAATATCAGGGAAATACTTATTGACAGACAGCTACTTTTTTGACAGGGTTATTGAATTTCAGGCAGACTATGATAGTATGTTTAAGAATGATAACGATGTTTACGTTGGCAACGGATACCATACCTTTTTATATTACGCTAAAAAAGGATTGCTGCTGGATGTAATTGAGAGCATTGATCTTAACGACGCTAATAACCGCCCCATCGAATGGGATTTTAAAGAGTTTTTGATGGTTCGCGATAATCACATCGAGATAGATCGCTTAGGGATTATGGCTCACCAGGGCGCTAATTCTGAAAAAATATTTTACGCATAAAAACTACATCTGCATATGTACCAAACCAGATCGGCAGTATTATTCATTGTCTTTAACCGGCCTGACACAACAGCCCGGGTATTTGAATGTATTGCGGAAGCGAAGCCGGCCAGATTGTACATAGCAGCAGATGGCCCTCGCGCTGATAAAGAAAGAGAGCGTGAGTTATGTGATGACACCCGAGCAATAGCGCAAAACGTCAATTGGCCCTGCGAAGTGAAAACGCTTTACCGTGATCATAACCTTGGTTGTAAAGAAGCGGTATCATCTGCCATTACGTGGTTTTTTGAACAGGAGGAGGAAGGCATTATACTGGAGGATGACTGCCTACCCAATAACGATTTTTTCAGATTTACGGACGAAATGCTGGAGCGATATCGTTTTGACGAACGCGTTAGGCACATAGGCGGTGCTAATTTACAATTTGGTAAAAAATGGGGAGATGCCAGTTATTATTTCTCCAACATGACCCATGTATGGGGTTGGGCAGGGTGGCGCCGGGTTTGGAAGCATTACGATAAAGAGCTAAGCAGGTACGAGCCCGAAGAGGTAAGATCTCAGTTTGAGAATATTTTTGAGGATACATTTATTGTTGATACCTGGGTTGACATTTTTAAGCAGGTAAAGGCGGGTAAAATAGATACCTGGGATTACCAGTTAGGTATCATGAATTTTTTCAATAATAGCCTTTCGGTGATACCTAATGTGAATCTAATAACCAACATCGGCTTCGGTGTTAGCTCAACACATACGCACAACGCTGAAGATAGAAACGCCAACGTACCTGCGCTCCCATTGGGCGATATCGTCCATCCTAAATACATGGTACCTCAGAAAAAAGCTGATGAGGCTACGCTGATCTATGATTTTAACGTACTGGCGCGAAGAAGAAGGTATAATAAACCCAAGCGCCGTTTTAAACGCTGGGTTAAAAACTTATTTAAAAAACAAGCGCCCTGATTTATCTTCAGGGCGCTTTGTTCTTATATAACGGATTGGCAATTAATTAAACTTAAACCCTAAGCCGAGTTGAAATACCTGGTTCCTGTAATCAGGCAGTAATGAAACACCATCGGTGCGGTTACGGCTAAGGTCAATATTGTAACGGCCGCGTAGTTCTAAATTGCGGTTAAGATCAACACTTATACCTATTACACCGGCAACATAACTCTTATCGCCGCGGTTGTCATACTCATTTTCTACCACGCGGTTAAAGCCATCATCATAAATGTTTTTGGTTGATGTTTGGAAGGTTAACTGCGGGCCAATCAAAAAGTTAAAGCCCGGCACTACCTTAAACTTTGCCAATAAAGGGATATCGATGTAGTTGGTGCGCTGTTTAAAGTTGCCATCTGTAGTTTCTGCCTGGTAACCTTTTTGCGAAAACAACAGCTCCGGCGCAAAGGCAAATGAGTAAGAAATAGGGATGTTAGATGTTAAACCCACGTGCCAGCCCGCTATGGTGCTTGTGCTAAAATCGGCATTGTAAGAGTCTACCGTATTTGAGAAGTTGGCACCCACTGCCACACCAATTGATGGGCGCATGTAATCGTTGTAAACCTGGCGGCGCTCGTAGCGCTGTGGTGGCGGCATACGCCTAACAACGCGGCGGCGTGGTTGCGGGTAGTACTGGGCACTTACTTCGCCGGCCATAAAAAGGCATAGTGCAATAAATAGTAGTTTTTTCATGGTTGCATATCTAAAGTTGATAACCTAACGGCTAAATGCCGGTGGGCAGCATATTGTTAATAATATCCTATAGAACGCAAAAGCAACAAAAGGTTTATTTGTTGATGGTTTTATATTTTGTATTGTTTAAAACCATTTAACCTTAATTGGTTTTAAACTACATTTGAACTGTAATGAAACCGAAACACATCTCAGCCTTCGTTTTTTCGCTTTTAATATCGGGCACGGCCTTTGCGCAGCGGCAGGGTTTTATCGAAACCATCACCAGCCAAAACAAATGGGTTGATTCGGTTTATAAAAAAATGAGCCGCAGAGAGCGTATCGGGCAGCTTTTTTATGTGCGTGCGCATACTAATAAGGGCCACGTCTATGAAGATTCGGTAGGCAAAGTGATACAGGACGAGCATATCGGCGGCTTGGTGTTTTTCCAGGGCGGGCCGGTAAGGCACGCCAACCTCATCAACAATTATCAAAAGCTATCTAAAGTGCCCTTGCTTGTGGCTATGGATGGCGAGTGGGGCTTGGGCATGCGGTTAGATTCGGCCGTTTCATATCCCTACCAAATGACCTTAGGCGCCATACAGGATAACAACCTCATTTATAAAATGGGGCAGATGGTTGCCTATGATTTTAAACGATTGGGCCTGCATATCAACTTTGCGCCCGATATGGATATCAACAACAATCCAAATAATCCGGTTATCAATTACCGCTCTTTTGGAGATAATAAATACAATGTGGCGCAAAAGGGAATCTTTTACGCCAAAGGCATGCAGGATGCAGGTGTTATTGTATTTGCCAAGCACTTCCCGGGCCATGGCGACACCAACGTCGATTCGCATTTTGATCTGCCGCAATTGCCATTCAGCCGCAGCCGTTTAGATTCGTTGGAAGAATATCCGTTCAAACAGGCCATAGCTGCTGGGATCAGTGGTGTAATGATAGCACACCTTAATATCCCGGCACTGGACAGTACTAAAAATCTGCCATCAACCTTATCGAGGCCGATAGTAACCGGGCTGCTTAAGGATTCGTTAGGCTTTAAAGGCATTGTTGCCTCTGATGCCATGGAGATGAAAGGCGTTACCAAGTACTTCCCAAAAGGAGAGGCGGACTTAAGGGCATTTTTGGCCGGTAATGATCTGATTGAGCTGTCTGAAAACTCGCAGTTATCTGCCAAACTTATTCTTAAAGCTATCCGCAAGGGCAAGATCAGCAAGGAAGAATTTGAGGCTAAAATAAAAAAGTTGCTGGCCGCAAAATATTGGGCCGGGCTTGATAAATATAAGCCAACATCACCTTATGGAATCATAGGCGATATTAACCGGCCTGCAGCCGCAGAGTTGATACAGCAATTGTGCGATGCTGCTATAACGGTTGTAAAAGGCGATGCGGCGACTTTAAGGCAGAACCCTTTGCGCAAAACAGCGATCATCAGCATTGGAGTTGACAGGCCAACGGTTTTTGAGACCGAGCTATCTAAGTGGTACCCTAACAGTATGATATACCTGGTAGGCAAAAACACCCCTATCGCACAGATACGCCAGGTACTGGCCTCCCTTAAAAAGTTCGACCAAACTTTTGTGAGCATACATGATACGCGTACCCGCCCGCAAAGTAAGCTGGATTACAGCAGCGATGTTAAATTGTTGATCGCGGAGCTCGCAGCCAGGCCTAATGTGGTTACCAGCGTATTTGCCAACCCTTACACCATTGCGGGCTTACCGGGTATTGAAAAAAGTGCAGGCCTACTTGTAGGTTATCAAAAGGATGATGCGATGCAACGGTCTGCGATAAAAGTAATTACAGGTGTGTTGAAGCCTACGGGCAAATTACCGGTAACCATTAACACGTTTTTTACAACCGGGATGGGAATGAGGTTTTAGGAACCTCTGTTATTGCTTAGCCGCAACTTTAAAAGTTTCATCGATACCGTTTACCACTCTAAAGTAGGCGTTGTTGCCCCACTTCAAACGGGCTGCCGTAGCTTTCAAAAGGTTTTTAACGGTAACCTTTGATATTAAAAGTTCCCGCGCGTCCATTTTTGGGATGGTTTGGTATGCGTATAAAATAAAATCTGTTAGCTCGGTGTCGCTAATGTTGTATTGTTTGATAAAATTATCCGCAGTGGCATATTTAGCCAGTCTGGGCTGCATCTTATCAATCACATAGGCGCTAAATAGCAGGTGATCGCTAAGGTCGCTTACCAACTGGTTGCTCTGGATGGTATCTGCCGGTATAAAAATGTCAGGCATAATGCCTCCGCGACTAAATACCTTCCGGCCTTTAAGCGTGTGGAATGCCGAGCTGCCGATAAAAGCGCTATCACTTAAATTACTTCCTGCGTTTAACAATTCACCTTTGCGTATGCGGTTCGCTAATTCGTCATGATAACTGGCTATGCCATTCTTGTAAGATTTTTGGATAGACCTGCCCGATGGTGTGTAATATCTTGCCACCGTAAGGTTGATGGCACTTCCATCACCAAACGGATACTGTTGCTGCACTAAACCCTTTCCGAATGAACGGCGGCCAACAATTGTACCCCTGTCCAGGTCCTGCATCGCTCCGGCCAATATTTCGCTTGCCGATGCCGAATACTCATCGATCATAACCGTAAGCTTGCCATTTTGATAACTGCCTGAATCCGTTGCAAAATAATCTGTGCGCGGTTCATGCACGCCTTTAGTGTAAACGATCAGTTTTCCTTTTGGTAAAAATTCATCAGCCAGGGCAGTTGCAGTGTTCAGGTATCCGCCGCCGTTACCTCTAAGGTCTAACACCAGTTTCTCCATGCCATCAACCTTTAAGTTGGTAAGCGCCTTTCTGAAATCAGTGTCTGTAGATGTGCCAAACTTGCTGATCTTGATGTAACCAACGCCATCGGTAACGTAAGCGGCATCAATACTGCTTACGGTAACCCTATCGCGCTTCACCTTAAAATCTTTTAGCTTGGCATTGTTATCGCGTTGGATGTTAAGCGTGATGAAAGTGTCCTTTTCGCCACGAAATAATTTGCTGATGCGTGATGTTTTAAGCTTGGTCCCTGCAAAAGGTGCGTTATCTACCTTAATAACCTTATCGCCAACCATTATACCGGCCTTTGCAGACGGCCCGCCTGCGGTAACCTGTGTAACCACCAATGTATCGCGCAATAGCTGGTATTCCAGACCGATGCCGGTGAAACCTCCTTCCAGCTTTTCGTTGATATTACGGGCTTGCTGTACAGGCAGGTACAGCGAATGCGGGTCGAGGTTTTGCAGCAGGTCGTTAATGGTAACGCCCTCCATGCTATCGATGTTAACAGAATCTACGTATTGGTTCTGCACCAGATCGAGCACGCGGTTTATCTTGTTGGTACCGCTTAAACCCATCCTGCGGCCGCCAAGGTTGCCATCGCTTAAAAAAATGCCTATTAAAGCGCCGATAGTTAAAAGTAGGATGGTCCGGAAGATGATACCCGCAGTGTGCTTCATTGAAATTTTAACACGCAAATCTAATAATTAGCCGTCATCAGCAATAATTTATCTGCGCTTCTTTCCTTTAATGTTTTTTAATCAATTTTGTGGTGAAATTGTTGGCATAAAAGCCTCACCTAAATCCTCTCTAAAGGAGAGGACTTGGAACGAGCTCTTAAGAACCCTCTCCTTTGGAGAGGGCAGGTTGAGGCCCTCATAAAACATTACAATGGAAATAAGTACCGAGAAAGACTCCAGATATAACGGCTTGGAAAACATGTCTGCAGGCGAGTTGCTGCGCAATATCAATAACGAGGACAAGACCGTTCCGCTTGCTGTGGAAAAAGCATTACCGCAGATAGAAAAGCTGGTTGACATTGTTGCCGACCGTATGCAAAATGGTGGACGCTTATTTTATATCGGTGCCGGTACCAGCGGCCGCTTAGGTGTAGTGGATGCATCAGAATGCCCGCCCACCTTTGGCGTTCCGTTTGATTGGGTGGTTGGCATTATTGCAGGCGGCGATACCGCCATACGCAAAGCTGTAGAGTTTGCCGAGGATGACAGGGAACAAGCCTGGAAAGATCTGCAGGCATTTGACATTAACGAAGGCGATGTTGTGGTAGGCATTGCGGCATCGGGTACTACGCCTTATGTGATAGGCGGTTTGCAGGCAGCCAATGCCAACGGACTTGCAACCGGTTGTATTGTTTGCAATGCGGGTAGCCCGGTAGCAGCGGAGGCTCAGTTCCCGGTTGAGGTGGTAACAGGCCCGGAGTTTGTTACCGGCAGCACGCGTATGAAAGCGGGCACAGCTCAAAAACTTGTTTTGAACATGTTAAGCACCAGTGTGATGATCAAACTGGGCCGCATAAAGGGTAATAAAATGGTGGATATGCAGTTATCAAATAACAAACTGGTTCATCGTGGTATCCGCATGGTAATGGCCGAAACCGGCCTGCCCGAAGGAGAGGCAGCGGAACTATTGAAACAATACGGCAGCGTACGCAAAGCGGTTGATGCGCACAGCCACAAGTAAAATTTGATAGCTAAGCTTTTTGAATTTTTACTTTTTACTTTTGAATATTAACAATGCACGATATAGAACCATATTACCGCTGGCGCGACGATTATATTGCCGCCGAGGACGAGAATTCACCGTTTTACAATACTGAATACAGCGAATTTGAGTTTGATAAGCAGGTGTATAATTATTTGCTGCACCCGCAATGGGACTCGTTTGGGTCGAGCACGCTGTACTTGAAGATATTATTTGTTGACTATGACCGCGGATACTGTATAATTGAGTTTATCGGCGAATGGAACGACGCTATTAGCAACGACATTATGCTGATGAAGCGCGAGTTATATGACCTGATGGTAGACCAGGGCATTAACAAGTTTGTGCTGATAGGCGAGAACGTGCTCAACTTTCACTACTCTGATGACAGTTATTATGAAGAGTGGTTTCAGGAAGTGGAAGACGGCTGGATAGCCGGAGTAAACTTTAGGGAGCATGTGATCAATGAATTCAGGGATGCTAACATCGACTACTATATTAATTTTGGCGGCGAACTGGACGATTTTAACTGGCGTTCGTTAAAACCGCTGCAGGTATTTAAAAAGGTTGAAGAACAGTTACAACGGCGTTTGAATTAAACGTTTGGCAACAGTTGCATTCTAATAAAAAATTATACATTAGTACAATTAACATATCATTATAAATGGAAACCAAATCAACCGATTACGTTTACGATAACGTTATCCAGATAGAAGATGCAGACGCATCACGTAAGTTTATTGCAAAGGTTTTTGCCTGGATGTTTGTGGCATTGGGTATCTCTGCTGCATTCGCATTTTTATTTGCCGCTAACCCGCAACTGTCGTCTTTGCTACGCGATAGTGAAACACGCCAGAACACCATTTTTGGTACCGTAGCGATGTTTTTACCGCTTGTTTTCGTGTTTGTTTCAAGCGCTGTTTTTTCGCGCGGTAGTTATTTCGCCCTTGCCCTGGTATTCATCGGGTTCTCAGCAGCTATGGGTATCAGCCTTAGTAACATATTTTATTTTTACCCAATTACCACTATCAGCGGTGTATTTATCACTACATCAGTAGTTTTTGGTGCTATGGCCATCGGTGGATACATAACTCATCAGGACCTGACCAAATTTGGCGGGATAATGATCATGCTGCTTATTGGCATTGTGGTAGCATCTGTGCTTAATTTACTTATTTTCCGCAGCAGCGGGATGGATCTGATCATTAGCTACATCGGCGTTGCGGTGTTTACCGGCCTTACAGCATACGACGTGCAAAAGTTAAAACGCATTGGTGCAAGCGGCGAAGTTGATGGCGCTACCAAAAGCAAAGTGGCCTTAATGGGTGCGCTAACACTTTACCTTGATTTTGTAAACCTGTTCCTGATGCTGCTGCGCATATTTGGCGGCAACAGAAGATAACCAAAAGCATATTTAACAAAAAACGCCGGTGTGATTTTCACAGCGGCGTTTTTTGTTTATCGATACTTAGTTGCTTCTCAACTTAAGCAACACAACGTTTTCTACGTGTTGCGTATGCGGGAACATATCTACAGGTTGTATCTTAACGGTATCGTATTTTTCTTTCAGGATAAGCAGGTCGCGTGCCTGGGTGGCGGCGTTGCAGCTTACGTAAACTATCTTCTCGGCCTCAATCTCCATGAGGCGGGCAACTACGTCGGCGTGCATACCGGCGCGTGGCGGGTCGGTGATGATCACATCTGGCTTGCCGTTTTCCGCTACAAATTCTGGCGTTAGCACGTCCTTCATATCACCGGCGTAGAATTTGGTATTGGTGATGTTATTGATCTGTGAGTTTACCTTGGCATCTTCAATTGCAGATGGCACATACTCTACACCAACCACCTCGCGCACATGGCCTGCCACAAAGTTGGCAATGGTACCTGCACCGGTGTAAAGGTCATAGATCAGTTCATCGCCTTTAAAGCCGGCAAAATCGCGTGTTATTTCATAAAGCTTCAGCGCCTGTACAGAGTTGGTTTGATAGAACGATTTAGGACCTACCCTAAAACGTACCACGTTACCGTTTGCCGTTGGCATTTCCTCGTGGATAAACTCCGGGCCGCGCCATGCCTTTACGTCCTGGTCAAAAATGGTATCGTTCATTTTTGTGTTAACGATATACAGCAGGGAGGTGATCTGAGGGAAGGCTGCATCCACATAGTTCATCAGCAGGTCTATCTCATCCTGGGTAGCATGAGCAAACACAACGATAACCATGATCTCGCCGGTTGATGCCGTGCGGATGATGAGGTTACGCAGCGCGCCGGTATGCTGGCGAACATCATAATAGCTGATACAATTTTCTTTGGCAAAAGCGTTGATGCTGTTGCGCAGATCGTTTGAGGGCTCGGTCTGCAGGTAGCAGTGATTAATGTTCAGGATCTTATCAAAACGGCCGGGAATGTGAAAGCCCAGGGCGTTCATATCCAATTTTTCGTCATCACGGTTCTCGCCATCAAACAACCAGCGTTTGTTTGAGAAGGTAAATTCCAACTTGTTGCGATAGTAGCGGTCTGCGGGTGAGGGAACGATGGGGTCCATGTGGCCAACTTCAATTTTAGCCAAACGGGTAAGCGCATCGCGCACAGCTTTTTGTTTGAACTGCAGTTGCGCTTCGTAAGTCATGTGTTGCCATTTGCAACCGCCGCAAGTACCAAAGTGCTCGCAAAACGCGGGCGTACGGTGCTTAGATGGCGTAATGAGTTTAGTGATCTTTGCCTCGCCGAAGTTCTTTTTACTGCGGTAGACCTCAACATCGGCAACATCACCTGGTACTGCTTTCTCAATAAACAATACCAACTCGTCGGCTTTGCCCACACCTTTGCCTTCTTCGGCAATATCAATAACGCTAACGTTCTCAAAAAACTTTGGCTTCTTTACAGATCTACTCATGAGGCTGCAAAGGTAAGTATTTTAAGATTTTTTGAGCGCGCCTGCTTTTAAATGAAAAAATCAAGCAGCTTTTGCCAGAAACTGTCCACCTGGATATCCATCTCAATATCGAATTGCCTATCTATCAATTCTGAAAAGTCTTTTAATTCCTTACTCATGGCTGATATAATTTACTATGCAAACATAATAAATTTATACCAAAAACCAAATTGGTATTTTGATTAAATAATTGTTAAAGATTTGTTTCAGGCTCATACTCAATGTCAAAATTGTAGATGAGTGAACCTGCGGCTATCGTTAACGCGTAAGATATGGCAATTGTGATAACATCAGAACCTATAAGATCATGAGGAACTATCAAAAACGTTACGACCGTAAGTGATGCACCTAAAAAAGCAATAAGATATTTGACATTACTGACCCTGCTGACAAAGGCCGTTATGACTATCCTCATTAAAAAGTGGAATGTTATCCATGTAACAAACGAAAATAACCCGCCAAATATCACGAACAAGAAATAAATATCAAGCATACCATTTCTAAATGCGCTGGTACCACCATGGCGCAAGTAATCTATGATAAAGAATATAGCCGGTCCGACAAATACACTACTCAGCCAGATCTTTAAACTATAACTAAGGGCATTTAATTGAGTTATCATAAAATTTATTTTTTTAAAAGGCGCCCCGCTAATGGCTAACGGGGGCACCTTGGTGATTGGTTTAGGCAAACTCTACAACTAAAGGCGCAGTAATGGCCTTTACTGTTTTATAATATTTATAGCGCATCTTGTGCACATAACGTTCAAATGTTAACCCGCCGGCTTTGAATAGGCGCTTGTGGCCGAACCATACGAGCGCCGATACTCCGTAAAAGAACCATCTGTACACCACCTTACGCCATGCTTTTGAAAAAGTACTTTTGTTGTCGAAGATGATGGCCAGCCGCTCGGTTTGGAAGGTGATGTGCGGTGCTTCATCTATCAGGATATCGGTACAGATCTGTTTCAGCAGGCGGCATTGGGTAGCATCTTTTAAGGCCTGGTAAAATATCTGTGCGATGCTCTCCACCACTATCACGGCCAGTGTCCAGATCTCCATGCTGGTGTTGAGGTAACGCACCTTGCGGAACAGTGTATCACCCCAGTCCTTCTTTATCCGTTGCTCGCCAATCTTATCAATGTAACGACCAAGGTTATTACCATGCTTCTGCTCTTCTTTAATAAACAGGCGTACGGCGTCCACGTAATCAGGATCGCCCAAAGCATAGGCGTATCTGGTTGATGCCGCAATGAGGTGCTCTCCTTCTGATGTTTCGCCGAGCTGCCAGGCTTGTAACGAGGGCAGTATTTCCGCAATCTCATCCTTAGTCATGGTTGGCGTTAAAGCCCAGTTTATTCTTTGGTGTCGGGCGTTTTCCTTGAAATGCCTTATCCAGTAATTGCTTGTATGCATAGGTGTGGTGTGATTTTAATGTTTATCCCAGTTGATCTTCCTTGAGAAATACATCAGCAGGGCAACGATGATAAACAAGGCAATACTGCCGATCATCAGCGCGAGGTCTTCTAATTGAATGATCACGAAAATGAATACATAAATGATTGATAGAATGACCGCGAACAGCGCGGCAGCGGCTTTATTCTTGAGCAGTGACGAAATAAATACCGACACCAGCCCGATTGTGGCGACAGAGGCTATGATATAGGCCAGGTTATATCCCATTTGCTCTGAAAAAGAAAGCAGTAACGTATAGTATATAACCAATGCGGCACCTATCAAAGCATAATTAAACGGATGGATCCTTTGCTTGCGGATAACTTCGGTGAGGAATAGCGAAACAAAAGTAAGCAGCACAATTAAGATGGCATATTTACTGGTGCGGGTGATCTTCTGGTACTGATCTACCGGCAAGCGAAGCTTTAAACCGAAAGATGCATTGGTCAGCTTGTTCTTATCATTCAAAAGGTTGTTATCAACCACCCATTGCTGCGGATAGGGGCGGTTATAATACAGCATCCGCCAGTTGGCCTTAAACCCGGCGCTATCCATATGGCGCTCATCGGGCAGGTAACGGCCGTCAAAGCTTGGGGTGCTCCAGTTCCCTTTTACAGATACATCGGTAGTTTTACCCAGGTGCATAAAGTGAAGTTCCTGGCTGCCTTTAAGATCAAGGGTGAAATCGAAGGTGAAACCGGCCTCCTTAACGGTAGCAAGGTTTAAGTTGGCCTGTAAACCACTATCAAAAACAGGGTGGGCGGTAAAAGATGGCTCGGCAGTGAGATGCTGGCCGGCCGCATTGATCACCGGATTATTCTTTAAACCCTTCAGGTCTGAAATGCTGAATTCCAAACGGGCCTTATCCCATAGTAGTTGATCGGGTGTTAAAGATAATGCGGCCAGATAGGGCTTGCCAAAGTTTCCGCTCACTTTAACCTGCGAATTGTAAACCACCGCATCAAACATGCCCCGGTGCAGTTTATCAGTTTTTACAGCGGCGTCCATCTTCAGGTTCTCGGGCAGCAGATAAAGGTTTTCCGTTACTTCTTTAGTGACCTCTTTCTTATCATTATCGATGGCTTTGAAATACCTTTTGTAAGGCACCACGAGTACCGGACCTTTAATGGTTTGGTCGCCCGACCAGCTATCGGCGATCTCCTTTACCACTTGTGATTGCCTGGCCGAGCGCTCAAATATCAGATCATTTATCAAGGCTGATGGTATCAACAGCACCAGTATCAAAAACCCAATAAAAATTAATTTAACTGTGACCGACTCCTGGAGCCAGTTCATAAATCCCCTAAATGCGGATGGTTGTTCTTCGTTGATCATATTTAAAAAGTACTTTGTATTTCAAAGTTAAAGGACAAAAAAATAGTTACTTTATTTCTGCTGTTTTATAATTTGCTCTAAGGCATCCAAATGCTGCTTAAATGCAAGCTTCCCCTGCTCGCTGGCGGCGTAGTTAGTGTTGGGCTTTCGGCCTAAAAATGATTTGTGCACAGTTATATATTGTTCTTTCTCTAACGCCTTAAGGTGCGATGCCAGGTTACCATCGGTAACGTCCAGCAGTTCTTTAAGCGAGTTAAAGTCGTAGCGCTCGTTAACCACCAATATGCTCATAATTTGCAAACGCAGGCGGTTCTCAAACGCTTTATCGAGTTTTTCAAATGGAAGTTTCACCGGTCGTATTTAAAGTACATAATGCTGCCGTAAACAATGTGCAGCAAACCAAACCCAATCACCCAAAATATTAAGCCGTATCCCGGCATAATTGCAGCCAGCAAACCTAACAATATATCAGAGATACCTAAATAATGAATATCCTTGAAAGTGATACTGCTGGCATTTATTAGTGCAAGCCCGTAAAAAATAAGCGAAGCCGGTGCAACCACACCAAAATACCCGCGCCAGATCAGTATCAGGATCAGCGCCCCGCCGGTAAACAACGGTACACACATGTTATATAGCAATTGCCTGCTGGTGCGCCCCCAAACGTTTTGGCCTTTTTGTTTGGCTTTGCGCAGCGTTAGGATAATTCCTGTCAATATCGATGCAACCAAAACGCCCAGGGCAATGCAGATGAGCTTGATCAAACGCTCAGAAGAAGTCGGTGCGTTTTCAAATACATATTCCCGGTAACTGAGAAAGCCGCCTGTGCCATAAACAATGGTATAAGCCCAAGCTGCACCAATCAGCGCATAAATACCCGCCAGCACGCCAGAGAGGCCGCTCAGCGAAATAAATTTTGACGAACGCTCCATCATGCTGCGGATAGAGGTCAGGTCGTTTTGAATATCGTTTTCTTTCACTTAAAAGTACTTTGATATTCAAAGTAAGTGATTAAATAATTAGCTTCCAAATATTTCTTAAAAAAATGCGATAAAATCAGCCAAAACATTTACCCCATTGATTAGCTTAATTAATGCATATGAGCTGGTATGATGTTTTCCTGAAGGATCTTGATTTTAGATTTGCTATTGAGATAGTTGTGCGTACATTGATCATGTTCACACTTATCCTGGTTATCCTTCGCTTGACAGGGAAAAAGGGCGTAAGGCAGCTTTCAATATTTGAGGTGGCCATTATCATAGGGTTTGGCTCTGCAGCCGGCGACCCGATGTTTGTTAAAGATGTTGCCATTGTGCCCTCAGTTATTGTACTGGTAACTATATTGCTCTTGTACCGTAGTGTAACCTGGTTTGCTGCAAAAAATGAGCGTTTCGAATCTATTTTGGAAGGCCAGCCGCAATATGTGATAGAAGACGGCATGTTTGTGCTTGATGATGACAACCTGAACTTTGCAAAAGATGAATTCCTGGCAGAACTTCGCCAGCAAAGCATTGAGCACCTTGGCCAGGTGCGCATTGGTATTTTAGAAACTACCGGCAACGTTAGCCTTTTTTATTACAGCGATGAAGATGTAAAGCCCGGTATGCCGGTGCTGCCAAAGGTTTACGCCCAAAAAAGCACCGTAATTAAGGCCGAAGGCGAGTATGCCTGTACATACTGTGGTAAAGTAACGTTTATAAAAGGAACAAGCAGCACATGCGGGCGCTGTAATAAGAATGAGTGGCTACAGGCTATTAACACCCTTAGGGTTTCTTAAACCTGTATAGCCGCCTTCACCAGATATGGCAATATCTCCTTCTGGAAGGAAACAAAATTTTTGCGCACGTCGCTGTCACTTACAGAGGTGAACGCGAAGCTGAACACGATGTTCTTGCTGCATTTGATAAGGAAACGGATCCGTTGCTGATAGTTTTCACTGGGGCGGATGCCGGGGCCTTCGGTAAAGGAATGTACCAATAGTTCTTCCAACTCGTTAGACAGGTTCTTCAAAAATTCCTGCGAGTTAGTACTTTCACGAATAAAATCCCAGCCGATAAATTCGTTGCACACAGTATAAGACAAGCGGCAGGTTTTCATGATGAGGTTGCTGAGGTGGGTTTCCTCGTCAACCTCGGCAGTTGTCGCCAAAAGCTCATCAACACTTACCTTAATATAGTCCATTAGCAATACGTGCAATACCGCTTCTTTGCTATCAAAATATTTGTAGATGGTGGCTTTGGCAATTTTTGCCCGCTTGGCAATTTCGTTTACACTTGTTTTATGGTAACCGAACTTACGGAACAGATCCTGCGAGGCGCGCTTAATGCTATCTTTAATTTTGTCTGCTTCCATTAATCAGTTTGAAACAAATATCTCAAATTGCGTGGTATTTACAAGATATGAGCGCAGGTATTTACTCGCGGGGGCCTTTACCGGGCTGCCATCTTCCAAAGAAAATTTAGAACCGCTGCATGGGTCGGTAGCGGTAAGGCCGTTATCATCAAAGTTTACTGCACATAATTTTTCGGGCTGATAACTGCTGCAACGGTCATAAGCTACATAGGCGCCATCAAACCTGCGGTAGATAATAATACCTGCCACACCCACGCCGGATATAGTAACCGCCCCTCCGGCTGCAGTAAGAGCCTGCACCCGAGGGTCAGTTTTTGTTATCCTGAAGTTTACCGGTACACTGGGTACCACGCTGCCGTTTTTAGCGCATGAAAACAGAAGTATGCTTGTAAAAACCAGTATCAGCGCTTGCTTCATTTATATTATATCAGTTTGGAATTGTTTCAAGAAACGCACATCGTTCTCAGAGAACAAGCGCAGGTCGCGGATCACATATTTAAGGTTAGTGATACGCTCTATACCCATACCAAAGGCAAAGCCGGTATATTTTTTACTATCGATGCCACAATTCTCTAACACGTTAGGGTCAACCATGCCGCAACCTAAAATTTCTACCCAACCGGTGTATTTACACATGTTACAGCCGGCGCCTTTGCATATAGTGCAAGAGATGTCCATTTCTGCAGATGGCTCGGTGAACGGGAAGTATGACGGACGGAAACGCACTTTGGTACCCTCGCCGTAAAGCTCCTGCACAAAGTGGAAAAGCGTTTGTTTAAGATCTGCAAAAGAAACGTTCTCATCCACATACAAACCTTCTACCTGGTGGAAGAAACAATGTGCGCGTGCCGAAATAGCCTCGTTACGGTAAACACGGCCCGGCATAATAGCGCGGAATGGCGGTTTGCCATTCTCCATCATACGCACCTGTACCGATGAGGTATGCGTACGCAAGGCAATATCATCGCTGCCATCCCCTTTGCGGATAAAAAAGGTGTCCTGCATATCGCGCGCCGGGTGTTCCTGCGGGAAGTTAAGCGCCGAGAAGTTATGCCAGTCGTCTTCGATCTCAGGGCCTTCGGCCACTACGAAACCAAGACGTTTGAAAATATCGATGATCTCGTTTCGCACTAATGACAGCGGGTGGCGCGAGCCTACTTCGAAACCATCACCGGGCAAAGTAAGGTCAAGGCCTAAGTCTTGAGTCTTGAGTCCGGAGTTCAGAGAATCTTTTAGTTCTGCATATTTGGCTTCGGCCATTTGCTTAAACTGGTTAAGCACTTTACCAAAAACGCGTTTTTCTTCGGGGCCAACAGTCTTAAATTCCTCAAAAAGGTCTTTTATCAAACCTTTGGTACCTAAATACTTTATGCGGAAAGCCTCCAGCTCATCGGCGTTAGCCGGCGAAAAAGCTTGAATATCGGCCGTATATTTATCTATTTTTTCTTGCATTATAGTTGTCTCAAAAAATGTTCGGCAGTTAATACCGGTATGTCAAATCGCTTGTAGTGCTTAGTATTTCTCGTGATTATGAGGTCGCAATTATTTTTATCGGCTATGTAATATTGTATCGTATCTTCAAAATCTACATGTTCGTTACCTAACGCCAGTTTCACATGCTCTTCGTCGAACGAAAGGATTTTAACAAAGTTTAAAATTTCCTTAATTGCAATTTTAGCGGCCTGCTTATTAATATTCTTAGAAATCAGATAATGAACGTTAGCTAAAATCAAGGTTGACGTATACAAATTTATCGCACCTTGTCTGCCTCTGTTAAGTAGAGATTGGCTATAATAAACAAATGGATGTCTTTCCAACAAAAAGTCTAAAAGGGCATCGCTGTCAACAAATATTTTAGAGGCCATGCTTCTCTTTTAGATACTCATATTTGGCATCCCATAAATTAATATCATCAGGCACCTTCCCTTTCAATATTCCTCTTAGGGCAGCTATTTCAGGAGCAATCGGTTCTTGCTTGATCTTGTTGAGAAAAGCGTCTGAACCCTCTTCCTTTTTCACTATATCATCAAAAAACTGCTGCACCATTTTGGATAAACTTGTATGTTTACGCTTGGCATATTCTTTCACAGCCGGTAGAGAATCTGCTTTGATATTAAGTGTTAACTTAGTGTTTTCCATAAGATCGATTTATACGTACAAATATAATAAAAGTATACGTAACTATTTCAACACTCCCAACTCATTACCAACCTTGGTAAAGGCAGCAATGGCTTTATCCAGGTGAGCTACATCATGTGCGGCAGATATTTGCACACGTATACGAGCCTTACCTTGCGGGACCACCGGATAATAGAAACCGATCACGTAAATACCTTCGTCCAACATTTTAGCGGCAAACTCCTGCGCCAGTTTTGCATCGTAAAGCATTACAGGTACTATAGGATGCACACCGGGTTTGATATCAAAACCTGCAGCAGTCATTTTTTCGCGGAAGTATTTGGTGTTAGTTTCCAGTTTGTCGCGCAGGTCGGTTGTTTCGCTCAGCATATCCAGCACAGCAATTGAAGCGCCGGTAATGGCGGGGGCCAATGTATTACTGAACAGGTAAGGCCTTGAGCGCTGGCGCAACATATCGATGATCTCTTTACGGCCCGATGTAAAACCACCGGATGCACCACCCAACGCTTTACCCAAAGTGCCGGTTATGATATCTATCTTACCCATTACGTTATGGTGCTCATGCGTGCCGCGACCGGTTTTGCCCATAAAACCGCTGCAGTGGCTTTCATCTATCATCACCAAAGCGTTGTATTGCTCTGCCAGTGCACAAATTTTATCAAGCTGAGCAATGGTACCATCCATAGAGAAAGCACCATCGGTAACTATAATGCGGTGACGAAGATCCTGAGTGGCTTTTAGCTGCTCTTCCAGGTCGGCCATATCATCGTGTTTGTAGCGTTTGCGCTGTGCTTTACAAAGGCGTACACCATCTATGATAGAAGCGTGGTTCAACTCGTCAGATATTATAGCATCCTGATCATTAAATAAAGGTTCAAACACGCCGCCGTTGGCATCAAATGCTGCCGCGTAAAGGATGGTGTCTTCGGTGCCTAAAAACTCAGATATCTTCTGCTCCAGTTGTTTATGAATATCCTGCGTACCGCAGATGAACCTCACTGATGACAGACCGTAACCATGCGTGTCCATAGCATTTTTAGCAGCTTGCACCACTTTGGCATTGCCTGATAAGCCCAGGTAATTGTTAGCGCAGAAGTTTATCACTTCTTTACCGCCCTGTACCGTAATGTCGGCACCTTGAGGCGATGTTATAATACGCTCTTTTTTGTATAGGCCAGCTGCTTCAATGTCAGCAAGTTCTTTTTGTAAAACCGGTTGCAGTGTATTGTACATGATAAATGTATTTAAAGTTGCAAAATTAGGAAATACGCACCAATTGACGTTATGTGCATCGCTTTTAATAATTTATGCTGCAAAACAAACATTTAACGTGCATTTAATATTATGTAGGAAAATCCCTGTATGAGAATATACTTACTACTATTGATGCTGTGTGCAAACGCAATGCTTGCTGATGCTCAGCAATTTATGCTGAGCGGCCGCATAACAGGCAATAAAGGTGAACCTGTTGGCTTTACATCAGTATATATCCGTAACTCTACTTATGGCACTACAGCCAACGAGTTAGGCCAGTATCAATTTAAGTTATCGCCGGGTAATTACAATATCGTATATCGTTTTGTGGGCTACCGTGAGAAAGTAGTCGCTGTTGCCATATCTAACCAGGATGAACGCCTTAACGTGCAGTTAGACGAAGAAGTATTCAGTCGTGATGATACTGCAACTTACAACCGTAAAACCGACCGGGGTATGGCCATCATGAGAGAGGTAATGGCTAACCGCGAGCGCCACATGAACGAATTTAAAAGCTACACCTGCCAGGTTTACATTAAGGGTGTGCAGCGTTTAACAAAGGCACCTAAGTCGTTAATGAGCAGCCCGGTCATCAAACAGCTCGATCTTGATTCGCTGGGCAGGGGGATTTTGTACCAGTCGGAATCTTTATCTGAATTTAATTTACAACGACCGAATAAGTTTAAGGAGATCACCATTGCTGCTAAAAGTACAGGTGGCAGCCCTGCCTTTAATTATAATAAGGCGTCAGACTTACAGCTTAATATCTACCAGAATATATTTTACATAGAGGGCCTGCGTAGCCGTGGTTTTGTATCACCGGTGGCTGATAATGCTTTTAAGTATTACAGGTTTAGGCTTGCAGGTACAACGGTTTCAAATAACCGTACCATTCATAAAATTGCAATACTGCCAAAGTCAAAGCGTTCATCAACCTTTAGAGGTTTCCTTTACATAGTAGATGGCGATTGGCGGGTTTACAGCGCCGACCTTTACCTTACCGAAGAGAACGATAATATTAACTTAATAGATACGCTATCTATCAGCCAGCAATACATCCCTGTTAAAGACAGCGTTTGGTTGCCGGCATCTATACAGTATGATTACAAAGGATCTGTATTAGGATTCAAATTTGCAGGATACTATGTAGGTATTTATAATAACTACAAGATAGATCAGACTTTTCCAGATGGTTTTTTCAATGGAGAAGTATTAAAAGTTGATACTGCAGCCAACACAAAACCATCGAGCTATTGGAACGCCATAAGGCCTGTGCCGTTAACGCCGCAGGAAATGCGCGATTACCGGAAAAAGGATAGTCTTTTTGCCTTGCAGCATTCCGATCCATACCTTGATTCGGTACAGTTGGAAAACAATAAGTTTAGCTTACCAAGCTATACGATATTTGGTTATGAGGCTAAAAATCGCCGTACCAAAGAATCATTTTACATAGCGCCCCTTTACCAAAGTATTTATTACAACACGGTTGAAGGTTGGGGAATTGATGCACAGGTTAAATACACCAAGAAGTTTGACGACTTACGGTCTTTTAGTATTTCTCCGGAGTTTAAGTACGGTTTTTCAAGTAAGCTGGCAAGCCCAATGATCCATAGCGAGTACCTGTTTGATCAATGGCATCGTGGCCGTGTTTTTACCAACTTTGGTGCAGATGTAATGGATTTAAGTAACGTAGGTACCAGATCATTATGGTTCAATACCCTAAGCTCTTTGCTGTTTGAGAACAACTATGTAAAGTATTATCGTAATCAATACGGTAACGTAGGTTATGAGCGCGAACTTGCTAATGGTATTTTGTGGAGTTCGAGCGTTGAGTATTCTAATCGCAGGCAATTATACAATACGTCGTACCAGCACATATTTAATCCAAAGAATAAAGAATATACATCAAACAACCCGTTGGCTCCACCGGGTACACCTGCCGATGACAGATCCTTTTTATTTCCGGAGCACCAGGCATTTACTTTTAAAACATCGCTTGAGTTTACCTTTGGTCAACGTTATATTACCAGGCCTGATGGCCGTACGTTTGTACCGTCAAGATATCCAAAGGTCGTGCTTAATTATCGCAAGGGTATAAACGGCGTTTTTGGTTCTGATGTAAATTACGATTTCGTGTCTATTAACATCAGTCAGGATCATATTCCGATCGGATTAACCGGTTATTCATCGTTCAGGATATCAGCAGGCGATTTCCTTAACCGCCGCAACCTTTACTTTATGGATTATAACCATTTTTCGGGCAACCAGGGTTTAACGTTTGACCCTACCGATCTGGCAAGTTTCCATTTCCTGCCGTTCTATCAATTCAGTTCAAACGATGCGTTTCTGGAGGCTCACTACCAACATAATTTTGCAGGTGCGTTCTTTAGCCGCATACCTTTTATGCGTAAGCTTAAGCTCGAAGAGATTATAGGGGCCAATTTCCTAACAGAAAAGAATAACATGAACTATTCTGAGTTTTATGTTGGTATACAGCGGTTATTCTTCCGTGTAGACTATGGCGTATCCTTCACCGGCGACAAAAAGTATATCCAGGGTTTCAGGATATTTTATGGGATAAGATAGGGGGTGGTTAATTAGTTGATTTGTGATTGTTTATTAGTTTGCTTTCGATTACATGCATTTTTTATTTTGGATCAACCGATATCTGATCTCTAATTAACTGATCAACTAATCTCCAAAATATTTATCTTTGCACCTCATTTAACACTGTTTGCAGCAGTATCAATGATCTTATGGCAAAGTATAACACACTACTGTACTATTGTTACTCAACAATAGAAAATGGCGAGCAATTTGCCGCCGACCACCTGAAATTTTGTAATGGATTAGGCCTTACCGGTCGCATAATAGTTGCTGATGAAGGGTTAAACGGCACTGTTTCCGGCGCGCCCGAAGCGTGTAAAGCTTATATGGAAGCCGTGTTGGCTGACGAGCGTTTTGCTAAAACAGATTTTAAGGTGGATGAAGTTGACGAACCTTCATTTGTAAAAATGCACGTTCGTTATAAATCGGAGATCGTCCATTCAGGCCTGCGCGATCCACAGATGATCGACCCCAAGAAACGTACCGGTGTGCACCTGGAGCCTAAGGAATTTATGGAAATGAAGGATAGGGACGATGTGGTTGTGTTAGATGTAAGGTCTAACTACGAACACTCGCTTGGAAAATTCAAAAATGCCGTAACGCTTGATATTGAGAATTTCCGCGATTTCCCGGCTATGATCAATGAACTGGCGCAGTACAAGGATAAAAAGATATTGACCTATTGTACCGGTGGCATCAAGTGCGAAAAGGCTTCGGCTTTGCTTTTGCACGAGGGTTTTGAAAATGTTTACCAGTTGCATGGCGGCATTATTAAATACGGAAAAGAAGCAGGCGGAAAGGATTTTGAAGGCAAATGTTATGTGTTTGATAATCGCCTGTCGGTAGAAGTGAACAGTGTAAACCCGGTAGTGATATCAACTTGCAGAAATTGCGGCAAAACAACGCCGAAGATGATCAATTGCGCCAACCCCGAGTGTAATGAGCATTTTACCCAATGTGATGAATGCGGCGAGGCTCTGGAAGGCTGCTGCAGTGATGCTTGTAAAGCGCATCCGCGTAAACGGGTATATGACGGTACTGGTTATTACGTTAAGGTTCCGCAGCCTGTTAATGTGGCAAAGAAAAACAAAGTTCAGCTTGCTGACTGATCATAAAACAGGAAAGGCTGCCCACAAAGGCGGCCTTTTTTCTTAATTGCTGTTAAGGTTTATCTTTGTGTCTTTTTAACGCACAAATTCATGCACAAACGCCTTTTGCTTTTTTGCCTTTCGGTAATGCTAAACATATCAGCCTTTGCGGCCGATATTAAAAGCATTGGTGTGCCTTATGTGCAAAACTACAGCAAGTTTCAATATCAATCGGGCAACCAGAATTGGTCTATAACCCGCAATGAGCATGGTGTAATGTACTTTGGTAACGAGGGGTTGCTATCTTTTGATGGGCGTTACTGGAAGCGGTACCCTATGCCAAACGGACTTATTGTACGTGCAGTTGCAGCCGATGGTAAGGGTAGGATATATGCCGGCGGCTTCGGCGAATTCGGTTACTGGCAGGCTGATGGTAAAGGCTTTCTTAAATATCATAGCCTAACTGCCCTCATCCCAAAAAATGCCCAGCCTGTAAAGGAGGAGATATGGAAGATATACGTTGATAAAAACAGGGTACTTTTTGAGGCCTTCGGCGGTATTTACATTTACGCCAACAATAAGGTCAAGATTATAAAACCCGAAAAACCTTTCTTATTTCTGCTGAAAGCAGGAAATAGGTTTTTTGCGGAGGAGATAGGCGCAGGTTTGTTTGAGCTTATAGATAACAAGTTAAGTTTTGTGAAAGGCAGCAACCTGCTGGCCAGCCGGGTGCTTACCATATTGCCATTTGGTAAAGATGGCAGGCTTTTGATAGGCACCGCAAAAGACGGTCTGTTTATCTACGATGGGCAAACTATAACTCCGTGGCAAAATCAGGCAAACGACTTTCTTAAGAACTATCAGCTTAACAACGGCATTGTGGTAATGGGCAAGTATTTTGCCTTTGGTACCATCTTAAACGGAGTGGTGATAGTAGATGCCGCTGGCAACATGCTGCAGCAGATCAACAAATCAAGCGGGCTGCAGAATAATACAGTGCTGAGCCTTTACAGCGATAGTGAGCAGAACCTTTGGGCAGGGCTTGATAACGGCATTGATCGCATTGAGCTTAACTCGCCCATGTACTTTTACTTCGATAAAACCGGGCGGTTTGGTACTGTGTATTCAAGTATCATCTTCAATAAAAAAATTTATTTGGGTACCAACCAGGGGCTTTTCTACAGCGATTGGTTGCCCGGTGGCAGCAATCAGTTGCTGCACTCGTTCAATTTTCAGCTAATTCCTGGTTCGCAGGGGCAGGTATGGGAGCTGTCTTTACACGATGGCCGCTTACTTTGCAGCCATAACGATGGTACATTCCAGGTAAACGGCAGTACCATCAACAAAATATCATCACTAAGCGGCGGCTGGACGATCAAAAAATTTGGTAACGACCAACTGATACAAGGCTGTTATAATGGTTTGATCCTTTTCAAAAAAGATGCTGCCGGCAATTGGGTGCTCAACCATAAAATTGAGGGCTTTACCGAGCCGTCGCGTCTTGTGGAGCAGGATAGCAAGGGCCAGCTTTGGGTTAGTCATGCCTACAAGGGTGTTTATAAGGTTATTTTATCTGCCGACAAAAAACGGGTTGTTTCTCAAAAATTTTATGATAAACGCTCCGGCTTACCAAACAGCTATAACGTGGGTGTTTTTAACCTGGATAACAGGATAGTTTTTTCATCAGACTCCGGCTTTTACGTTTATGATGATATCACGGACAGATTTTACAAGTATCAACAGCTCAACAGGAAGCTTAACACCTTTGCATCATCAAATAAAGTTATCGCCGCTATCGGGAAAAAATACTGGTTTATAAATCATGGTAGGGTGGCACTGGCAGATCTGTCGGTACCCGGGCAACTACTTATAGACTCAAACAGGTTTAGCATGCTTAACGGGCAGATGGTGCAGAATTATGAGAACATCAGCCTGATCAATAACCTGATCTATCTGATTAGTGTTGACGATGGCTTTGTGATACTGAATGACCGTGACGCGGTTGGTCGCAATAGGGAACGTTTACCGGCAGTGTTGGTACGCCAGGTAGAGAACATCACTGATAAAACCGAAGCGATGACAGAGATGGGTACTGAGCAAAATGAAAGTATCCCATACGGTAAAAATAATATCCGCATTTCTTACGCGCTGCCATACTACAGGCAGGCCAGGGTAACTTACCAGTATTTTTTGGAGGGGTATTCAAAGCAGTGGAGCGAATGGAGCGCATCGAGCGCTAAAGAGTTTACTAATCTGAGTCAGGGCACTTACCACTTCAAAGTAAGGGCAAAAATAAACGATGAAAACGTTACCGGCATAACTTCCTACACATTTGACATAGCCGCACCCTGGTACTCCAGTAAACTGGCCTGCTTTATATATGTGCTGCTGGCCGTATTGCTGTACTACCTGGTAAGGCGCTACTACAGCCAGAAACTTCAGCGCCACCAGGCAGAGATACAGGAGAAATTACGGCGGGAACACGAAGAATTTTTACGACGTGAAGCAATTATTAATGAACAGCAAATTGTAACCATTAAAAATGAGCAGCTACAGGCCGATCTTGAAAGCAAAAGCCGTGAGCTGGCTAATTCTGCAATGAATATTGTGTACAAGAATGAATTGCTGCAAAAGATAAGCGAAGAATTGAAAAACCTTAAAGACAAGGAAGGAAAGCGTTTGCCCGAAGATCAGCTTAAAAAGATCAACAAAGTAATTGACGAGGGCATCAATGACAATCGCGATTGGAATATATTTGAGAACAGCTTTAACGAAGCCCATGAGAACTTCTTTAAGAAGCTGAAGCAAGATCATCCTGATCTTGTTCCCAATGATCTTAAACTTTGTGCTTATTTAAGGATGAATATGAGCAGTAAAGAAATGGCATCATTATTAAATATTTCTCTCAGGGGAGTTGAGATTCGCAGGTACCGTTTAAGAAAAAAGCTCAACTTGGAGCACGACAAGAACTTAACAGAGTTTCTCATAGAGCTTTAATACTACATCATTACCACACAAACACTTCTTAAAGCTTATTGTCAGGTATACAGTCTGTGTAGTACGAGATAGACTGTTGTGGTGTGCTTAAATTTTTGTTTTACAGTGTTTTATATTTTATTGATGTTAGGCATGAGCAAGTGAAAGAGTTTTGATGTATTAATGTGAAGTTAGATTATTTGCTTACCATTATTAATCTACCCAATTTCGACCCTGTATAAAACCAATTAACCAATTCTTAAAATTTTATTTTTCACCATGAAGAGAATTTTTACAATCTCGGGGTTACTCGTATTGTTTACTTTTTTCTCAACCGCCCTTTTTGCGCAAAACGTTACTGTAAGAGGTAAGGTTACAGATGCCAAAACAGGAGAATCTCTTATTGGGGTTACGGTTGCTGTAAAAGGTACTACAACGGGTGCTCAAACAGATGCCAATGGTGCATTTGCTTTAAGTGTGGCTTCCAACGCTACCCTCACCGTATCATATTTAGGTTATACGTCAGTTGATGTGCCTGTCAATGGCCGCAACAATATTAATATTACCTTACAAAGCGCTACTAATGAATTGCAGGGCGTGGTAGTAGTTGGTTACGGTACGCAACGTAAAGTTGACGTAACCGGGTCTATAGCTACTGTTAAAGGTGCTGATGTAGCCAAACAAGCTTCTCAAAACGCTATTAGCGGTTTGCAGGGTAAAGTTGCAGGTGTACAGATCACCAATGCCGGTGCGCCGGGTTCAACGCCGGATATTACAATACGCGGTTTAGGTACCATCTATGGTAACACAAAACCATTATTTGTAGTAGATGGTGTGTGGTATGATAATATCGACTTCCTTAATCCGCAGGACATAGAGAGCTTTAGCGTGTTAAAAGACGCATCAAGTACCGCTATCTACGGTATACGTGCAGCAAACGGTGTTGTTTTGATCAGCACAAAACGTGGCGCTAAAGGCAAGCCGGTGATCAACTACAATGGTTTTGTTGGTATACAGTCTGTTACCAACCAGGTAAAAATGGCTAATGGTACACAATATGCTACTGCAGTTAATGAGTTATCTGCATTGAACGGTGGCCAGCCTATCTTAGCAAATCCTGCCAGCTATGGTAACGGAACTAACTGGTACAATGAAATACTCCGCAAAGCCTTTATGCAAAACCACCAGGCCTCAATAAGTGGCGGAACTGATGCTTATACTTACAATTATTCTTTCGGTTATCTTAATCAGGATGGTATCGTAAAAAGCAACAACTATGAGCGCTTTACGCTGCACTTGTCTAATGATTTTAAAATTGGCAAAGCGTTAAAGTTAGGTTATACTGCAAGCGGCGTATCCGATAATTCAAAGGATGCAAACGGCGATATATTCCATCAGCTTTATGCGGCAGCTCCAATAATTCCTGTTAAAAATCCTGATGGCAGCTATGGTGACCCTAACCCGCTTGGGCTTGGCGATGGCAACAACTTTAACCCGCAGGCTACTATTGACTTTTTCAACCAGCGTACTAAAAACCAACGCTTTACTTACAGCGCCTACGGCGAAGTAAGCTTCCTGAAACACTTTAAGTTTAAAACCAGCTTTGGCGGCGATATAAGCCAGCGCGAGGTGAGAAACTATACACCTATTTACCAGGCCACATTTAAACAGTTCAGCCAGAAAACTAACCTTAACGTAGATCATACCGAGGTGCGTAACTGGATCTGGGAAAACACTTTAACATACGATGTACAGGTTAAAGACCATAGGCTTACTGCTTTATTGGGTTACAGCGCTTTGCAAAACAAAACACGCCAGCTAAATGCACAAAGGGATAATGTACCTTATACTGCAAGCGGTAACTTGTATAACTCTTTCCCTGCCGATTCTACAGCCACTTACCTGGCAACTCCGGGCAGCCAGATATATACGCGTGCGCTGTCACAATTTGCTCGCGTTAACTACTCTTATAAAGATAAATACCTTTTAAATGCATCGGTTCGTCGCGATGGTGCTTCGCAGTTCTTCGGTAACAACACTTACGGTTATTTCCCATCGGTTGGTGCCGGCTGGGTGGTTACCAATGAGGATTTCATGAAAGATCAAAAGGTATTCAGTAACTTAAAACTTCGCGGTAGCTGGGGTAAAGTGGGTAACTCTGTTGTGCCTATCAATCCATCAGTACAGGTGATCGCAACAGACCCATACTTAACGGCAATATTTGGTAACCCACAGGTGCCGTATCCGGGCGCAAGTATCAATACTGTAGTACCGCCTTCCATCGTTTGGGAAAAAACAGTTTCATCTGATTTTGGAGTTGAAGCAGGTTTCCTTGACAACAGGCTGAGCATAGAAGCTGATTACTACAACCGCGAAACACAGGATGCAATATTTGCCATACCGGTAGCCGGTTCGTTAGGTACGGTTAACAGTTCTATCATCGGTAACCAGGCTAACATCCGTAACCGCGGCTTTGAGTTCCTGGCGACCTGGAGAGATAAGGGCTCTGAGAGCTTCTCATACAGCATCAGCGCTAACTTAGGTATCAACAACAATAAAGTATTGAACGTTATCACCGGTAATAACCCTATTTATCAGGGGGGCGATGGCATAGCCAACGGATCGCTTGCAACGCGCACGGTACAAGGCCAGCCAATTGGTCAGTTTTACGGTTATAAAGTTATCGGTGTATTCCAGACAGCTGCAGACGTAGCGAAAGGTAAACAGCCAAACGCGGCTCCTGGCGACTTTATTTATCAAGATACAAACGGCGACGGTAAAATTGATGGTAGCGACAGGGTAGCATTAGGTAGCCCGTTGCCTAAATACAACTTCGGCTTAAATACCTCTTTTAACTACAAACGGTTCGATCTTGCATTAGACTTCCAGGGTGTAGCTGCTGTAAGTGTGTATAATGCTAATGTTGCATACCGCTTCGGTAACGAAAACTTCACTGCCGATTTCTACAACAACCGCTGGCATGGTGAAGGTACTTCAAATACCTACCCGTCGGTAAATGTTGGTAAAACAGACAACGCCAAGCCAAATTCTTTCTACGTAGAAAGCGGCTCATATGTGAGATTGCGTAATGCTCAATTAGGGTATACCTTCCCAAGTGCTGCGCTTACCAAATTCGGTGTGTCAAAAGTGCGCCTTTATCTAAATGCGCAAAACGCAGTTAACATATTTGGTTACAAAGGCTTCTCTCCAGAGATCGGCGGCGGCGTAGGCAGTCGTGGCATTGATGCTAACGTATATCCGTTATATGCTATATACAACTTTGGTGTTAACGTTACATTTTAAGTAAAATGATGAACAAGAATATAACAACTATGCGTAACGCCTTAATATTAGGGCTTATCGCTACATCTATAACATTCCAGGGGTGTAAAAAAAGCTTCCTGAATATTGATCCTGCCCAAAACCAGGCAGCAACCCAATTCTTTAAAACCCAGGACGATGCTACCAAGGCTGTGAATGCCATGTATGCTAACCTGCACGAGTGGAATAACATCGCTTTTGCGCCTATCGCGATAGAAAGCATGGGTTCTGACGATGTGGAGAAGGGTAGCAGTGCGAGTGATGCAACCTTCTTTAACAATTACCGCAATTTCACCGTTACGGCTGATGAAGGCCAGTTGGGGGGATTTTGGACCGGTCAGTATCAAACTATAAATTTTGCTAACCAGATATTAACAAACGTGCCGGGTATCACCATGGATGAGAACCTGAAGAACCGTTATCTGGCCGAAGCTAAATTTATCAGGGCGTATGCTTATTTCAGATTAGTGCGTGCATTTGGAGATGTTCCATTGCGTGTAACGCTGCCAAAAGACGCATCTGAATACAACCTTCCGCGCACACCAAAAGACCAGGTGTGGGCACAAATAGAAAAAGATCTGACCGATGCAGCTGCTGTTCTCCCACAAAGTTACTCATCAGTTGATATTGGCCATGCTACTAAAGGCGCTGCGTTAACCCTGCATGCTAAAGCTGCATTGTACCAGAAAAAATGGGCTGACGTAGTTACCTACACCACTCAGGTAATGGGTATGGGCTATTCGCTGTTCCCTAATTACGAACAAATGTTCCGTACCACACACAAAAATAACCAGGAGTCTATTTTTGAGGTGCAGAATTTGCTTATTCCTAATAACCCGGCTGCCTCTAACTCGCAATATTCGCAGGTACAAGGCGTACGTGGTTCAGTAGGTGGCGGTTGGGGCTTTAATGTTCCAAGTGCTGACTTGGCAAGTTCATACGAAGCGGGCGACCCACGCCGTGATGCAACCATTATCTTCCGCGGAGAGACCACGCCAGAGGGTGATGTGATACCGGCACAAGGTGATAACCCAATGTACAACCAAAAATCGTACGTTCCTTTTAGCCTTTACGTATCCGGCTTTAACGAGGGTGCACAACAAAATAAGATCGTTTTGCGCTACGCTGATGTATTGCTGATGAATGCCGAAGCCAATAACGAGTTAGGTAACCCATCGGCTGCTTTAGTACAGCTTGAGCAGGTTCGCGCACGCGCACGCGCCGGCAACAATGCTATTCTGCCTCCGGTTACTACATTAGATCAAACTGCGCTTCGTGCTGCTATTTATAAAGAGAGAAGATCTGAGTTTGCTATGGAGTTTGAGCGTTACTTTGACGTTATCCGCCAGGGCCGTGGTGCACAGGTATTTGGTGTACGCGGATGGACTGCCGGTAAGAACGAGGTATGGCCAATCCCGCAAACAGAGATCGATATCAGCGGTGGTACGCTTACACAAAACCCGGGTTATTAATAGCGCCGGATAATTTTTACAGGGCACTGCCCAACATTTGATTGAGTATAGGCTGCCGGTTAACCTGGCAGCCTTTTTTCTGACCGGCTATCAAAATCTCCAAAATGATAAAAAGCTTTTTTAAAGGTTTAGCGCTTGTTTTGTTGCTTTTGCTTTTATCCTGCAAAAGCAACAAATCTCAGGCACCCGCGCCAGTCAAAACTTCCGGTATTGACTCAACTGATAAATTCCCGAGGATAAGCGACGAGCAATTGCTCAAGCTGGTACAGAAACAAACCTTTAAATACTTTTATGATTTTGCTCACCCCATAAGCGGTCTTGCGCGCGAACGCAATACATCCGGGGATGTAGTTACCACGGGTGGCTCGGGCTTTGGCGTAATGGCATTGGTTGTGGCTGTTGACAGGGGCTTTATCAGTCGTGCCGATGGTTTGCTTAGGATGCAGAAGATAGTCGCTTTTCTCAAAAACAAAGCGGTTACTTTCCATGGGGCGTTCCCGCATTGGCTTAACGGTGCAACATGGGCGGTGCAGCCATTTAGCGAACAGGACAATGGTGCCGACCTGGTAGAAACATCATTTTTAATGGAAGGCCTGTTAACTGCAAGGCAATACTTTAACGGTAACACGGCCGATGAAACTAATCTTAGGACTGATATTAACACTTTATGGGGTGCTGTTGAGTGGGACTGGTTCAGGCAAAACGGACAAAACGCGTTGTACTGGCATTGGAGTCCTAATAAAAATTGGGCTATCAACTTAAAGATACAGGGCTGGAACGAAGGACTGATCGCTTATGTGCTGGCTGCATCTTCTCCAACGCATAGCATACCAAAGATCGTTTATGATCAGGGCTGGGCCCAAAATGGCGCAATGCGCAATGGTTCTACTTTTTATGATGTTAAGCTTCCGCTGGGGCCTGCTCTTGGCGGGCCGTTATTTTTCAGCCATTATTCATTTATGGGTATCAACCCCAGCGGCTTAAGCGATGCCTATGCTAATTACCAGGAACAAAACAAAGCGCACGCCCTTATCAATAATAAGTATTGCATAGCCAACCCTAAGGGGTATAAAGGCTACAGTTGCGATTGCTGGGGGCTTACAGCCAGCGATATTAATAATGGCTATACGGCAAGCTCGCCCACAAATGATGTTGGCGTTATTGCCCCAACTGCAGCCATATCTTCACTGCCTTACACGCCGGATGAATCTATGCGGGCTTTACGGTTCTTTTATTATAAGCTGGGTGATAAACTATGGGGTGCCTACGGCTTTTATGATGCCTTTAACCTTACTACAGGCTGGGTATCTAATTCTTACCTCGCGATTGACCAGGGGCCGATCATTGTGATGGTCGAGAATTATCGAAGCCAGCTGCTTTGGAAATTATTTATGAGCTGCCCCGAAATAAAAACCGGGATGAGAAATTTGGGCTTCACCGGGCCTGCATTATAATTAAACTTTACAATGAAATACAAATTAATTTTACCAATACTTTTGATCGCTGCGCTGAGTGCATCGGCTCAAAAAAAGGGTTCTACAGAACAGGCTATCAAGCCGGTTGGCGTAATTAAAAATTTAAACGACAGCGCTTTGCTGGATGTAGTGCAGCGCCAAACCTTCCGTTACTTTTGGGATTTTGGACACCCGGTGAGCGGTATGGCCCGCGAGCGTAGTAACAAGTCATTTGACTATGGCGATGAGGTGGTTACAACTGGCGGCACCGGCTTCGGCGTTATGGCGCTGATAGCTGCAGACCATCGCAAGTTCATCCCACATGAACAGGCCGTTGACCGTATGGTTAAGATCGTTAACTTTTTGTTCAAGGCTAAAGCTTATCACGGTGCTTTTCCGCACTGGATGAATGGCGCAACAGGGGAAACCATACCGTTTGGGCGCAGGGATGACGGTGCCGACATTGTAGAGACCGCGTACTTATTCCAGGGCTTGATATGTGCCAAACAATACTTTACTGCTGATACTCCAAAAGAGCGCCGCATACGCGACGTTATCAGCTGGATGTGGGGCGAACTGGAGTGGGACTGGTTCACCCGAGAAGGCCGCGACAATATTTACTGGCACTGGAGCCCTAATTATGGCTGGGCCATGAACTTCCCTATCCGTGGCTTTAATGAATGTTTAATTACTTACATACTGGGGGCATCATCAGAAAACCATGCTGTAAAGCCCGAGATTTATAGCCGAGGTTGGGCACAAAGCGATTTCTTTAAGAATGGAAAAACTTACTACGGTTATAAGTTGCCGCTTGGTTTCCCTTATGGTGGTCCGCTGTTCTTTTCACAATATTCATTTTTGGGGCTTAATCCGAAAGGCCTTAAAGACCAGTATGCAGATTACTGGGAGCAAAACCGCAACCATACTTTAATAAACCGTGCTTACTGTATCGATAATCCCAAAAAATACAAAGGCTACGGCGAAAACTGCTGGGGATTAACAGCGAGTGATAATTACGAAGGTTACAATGCACACGCGCCGGATAACGACCTTGGCGTTATCACACCTACGGCAGCATTATCTGCGTTCCCTTACACGCCGGAGTATTCTATGCAGGCGCTGCGGCATTTTTATTACGATTTGGGTGATAAGATATGGGGTGAGTATGGCTTCACCGATGCTTTCAGCGAATCACATAACTGGTATGCAAAATCATACCTGGCAATAGATCAGGGGCCGATCATCGCGATGATAGAGAATTACCGCAGTGGCTTGTTGTGGAAGCTGTTTATGAGCAGCCCGGATGTGCAACGCGGTTTAGGCAAATTGGGTTTTGAGAGCCCTGCCATTGCTAAAAAGTAAACTGCTCATGGTAAAATTTTAAGCGCGCTTTTAAATATTTTAGGAATATTTAGATAGAAAGGCTTTAATTTACGTTAAGTATAACTTAACTACCTGTACAAATTCTATCTAAATGAGTATCAAAAAAATTAAATTGATAGCAATGCTGGGTATCACGTACCTGGCATTGCCTTTTTATGCGCAAGCACAAATAAAGCAGGACCTCTCGGCTTTTGACAAAGGCACTTACGCCAGCAAAACAGATACCCTTCCTTACCGAATACTCTTTCCCCGGCATTTTGATGCTAAAAAGAAATACCCATTACTATTTGTATTGCACGGGGCGGGCGAACGAGGGAATGATAATACCGCCCAGCTCGCTTATGGTACGGGAATGTTATTAAATGATACCTTACGCGATAAATATCCGGCCATTGTAGTTTTGCCGCAATGCCCCAAAGATGGTTATTGGAGCAACGTAGATATCCAAAAAGATGATACCGGCAAACGCACCTTTCATTTTAAAGAAGGCGGTGACCCCACGCCGGCTATGCATGCACTATTAGGATTGGTTAACCAGTTTCTGGACAAACCTTACGTAAACAAAAAACAGGTGTATGTTGGCGGCCTGTCTATGGGCGGCATGGGAACGCTTGAGATATTGAGGCGTAAACCAAAAGTGTTTGCCGCAGCTTTTGCCATGTGTGGTGGCGATAATACCAACAACGTTGAGAAATATGCTAACCGCGTACCATTATGGATATTCCACGGGGCTAAAGATACTGTTGTACCGATAGATCATTCAGAGGCTGTAGTAGCGGCGTTAAGAACAGCCGGTGCCGAGCCAAAGTTTACTATTTACCCAACGCTCGGTCATAACTGCTGGGACAAGGCATTTAGTGAACCCGATCTGATACCTTGGTTATTTTCAAACGTTAAATAATAACAAAGGCGACCTCTAAGCGGTCGCCTTTGTTATCTCATGTCAGTCAACTTAAAAGATCTCGTCTTTATCGGCTGTAGTATCAGATTTGCCGTCGTTATTAGTAACGTAGGTGTCGGCATTTGAAGCAGTGTCAGGTTCGCTTTCACTCAGGTCGGCTTCAGCAGCTTCTGTATCTGCTACTGTGCCATCGTTGTTAGTTACCTGTTCCGATTCCTCATTATTGGTGATCACTTCCCTTTCGGCTGCATTTACTTTAGGATCATTATCTGTATTCTCTTTTGGAGATTTGTTGCCCGGTGTTGGGCTATCTGGCGTTTTCATAAGCACGGTTTTAAAGAATAACGCACCGCTTTGGCGGATGTTTGAAAATATCCTACTCTAACTCAAGCATCGGGGATAACCCCTCCCGAGGAATCACAGGTTTATATTTGCCGTCTATTTTCCTCCTCGGGGATGGGTGCGCAGCCAATGTGTTGGCAGGGAGGGGTTAATCGCTACTATTCATAAACAAAAAAACCGGGCATATGCCCGGCTCAATAATTTAAGTATCCACGGCTCACTATCTTGTGTAGCGGTTAATAATATCGATGATCACTTTATTTTCCTGCAGCTGCGGCAGATAATCGAATAGGATGTATCGTTTCTCCGGGTCTGCAGCCAAAGCCATCTCCAGTTGGTTAAGGGCCTCGTTGTATTCCCCTTTAGCAAACAGGTAAGCAACCATACGGTAATAAAGCTCTGCCGCATCGGGGTTGTTCTTTATTGCCTCTGCAATAACTTCAATTGCATCAACAAGGCGCTGCTGCTCGTATAATATTGACGAGTAATCCAACCACGCATCAACATCAAGCGGGTTAAGTTCAACCACTTTTTCGTACGCATGTTCTGCCTCTGTTAAATGGCCAAGTTTGTATTCCGCATCGGCTATGGCAAACCAGTAATCAGCATTCGCAATGTCCAGGTCGAGCGCTTTTTTATAAAAGTGCAACGCCTCAAAATAGCGCTCTTCAAAATCAAGCGTAACACCAATACCAAACCATGCGTCGGCAAGTTTAGCATCCATTTTAACTGATTTCTTGTAGAAGGAACGCGCTTCGTCCATTTGTTCCAGCTTCTCGTAGCATTCGCCTATGGCGCAATAAGTATCGGCGTTAGGCTGCTCGTATTCAAAGGTTTGGCGGTAAACCTCAATTGCCTCAGCATATTTCTCCAGGTTAACCAAGGCGTTACCTTTATTAAAGTACGCTGATGCAAAGCTATCCTTGATGAGGATGGCATAGTCGTAAGCATCTATAGCTTTCTCAAACAGGCTAAGCTTGGTAAAGGCATTACCGAGGTTATACCAGGCTGCATAGCTATATGGTTCATTATCGATGTATTGCTGATAAAACTGTACGCTTTCTTCCTGGTTGTCCATCACATCGTAACAGAAAGCCAGCTCATAAAGCGCATCCTGGTTCTCCATATTCTGCTTAAGGCAAAGCTTTAGGTAGGTTATGGCCGTATCATAGTCGCCCATGTTTTGGTAAACGTAGGCTATGTGCAGTAATATCTCGTCGGTTTCTTCAGCAAGGTCAAGGGCCTTTTCGTAGTTCTCAAGCGCTTCGGTGTTGCGCTCCATACTCTCGTATAAATTACCTCGTATGATATAAATATCGGCATCACTGGCTTCTAACATGGCAGCTTTATCCAGTGCAGCAAAAGCTTCATCAGGCCGGTTCATCACTACTAACAGTTGGGCTTGCTTTACCAAAAATACAGATGCAAACGGGTGCTGGTTGCGCGCATACTCTGATACCTGCAGCGCTTTAGCAGGGTCGTTTTTTTCTATGTAGTAGTCGATAATGTTCTCAAATGCCTGGGCATCAAAAAAGTACTGATCATGATTTCGAATCATCTCTTCGTACCGCTCAACCGAAAACTTCGGGTCTTCGGAAAAGCCAAATTCAAATTCTTCTTCCATTCAAGTTTATTTAAGAGAACACTATTTTGCCGGTACAGGCGTCGGCCTCATCCGGTTTAAACTCATGTTTAAATTACAATATTAAGCCTCTCAAGGGCAATTAAGTTTTCAACATACGCACATTATTAACAGCTGTTAATACAAATGCCTGATTGATAAATAATAAGCGTTTGTGCCGGCAGTGGATGAGTGTTGTGATTGCCCTAAAAGATTTTCTAACTTTGACAAAAGTACCTATTATGAGCCTACCTATAAAAGATGTTCTCAATCATTTACATATAAACGACATAAACCCATCGTTTAGTACAGGAAATAGCTGGGGGAATACCGGTGGTGGTACTGTACAGGATATCCATTCGCCTGTTGATGGTCAAAAGATAGCTTCTGTTACATTTGCTACCGAAGAAGAATATAACCAGGTGGTTGATACCGCTATTAAAGCGTTTAAAACATGGCGACAGATCCCTTCGCCCAAACGTGGCGAAATTGTTAGGCAGATAGGCGAGCAGTTGCGCGCAAATAAGAAACAACTGGGCACCCTGGTATCATACGAAATGGGCAAAAGCCTGCAGGAAGGTTACGGCGAAGTACAGGAGATGATTGACATCTGCGATTTTGCTGTTGGCTTAAGCCGCCAATTGTATGGATTGACTATGCATAGCGAGCGCCCCAACCACCGCATGTACGAGCAATATCACCCATTGGGTGTGGTAGGCATTATTTCCGCCTTTAACTTCCCGGTGGCGGTATGGAGCTGGAATGCTATGCTGGCCTGGGTATGTGGTGACGTATGCGTTTGGAAGCCGTCAGAAAAAACACCTCTCACAGCAATTGCCTGCCAGCGCATTGTGCAGGAAGTATTTAGCCGTAACGCTGTTGATGAGGGCGTTAGCTGCCTTGTAATTGGCGACCGTAAAATTGGTGAGCTAATGAGTAATGATACACGTGTACCGTTGGTATCTGCAACAGGCTCAACCCGTATGGGTAAAGCGGTTTCTGCAGCAGTTGGTGCACGCCTGGGCAAAAGCCTGTTAGAGCTTGGCGGCAACAACGCGATCATCATTACTGAAAATGCCGACCTGGATATGGCACTTATTGGCGCTGTATTTGGTGCCGTGGGCACTGCCGGGCAGCGTTGTACCACAACGCGCCGGTTAATTATCCACGAGAGTGTTTACGATGCCTTTAAACAAAAACTGGTAAATGCGTATGGCCAGATAAAAATAGGGAACCCGCTTGACGAGGCTAACCACATGGGGCCGCTAATAGATACCGATGCGGTTGCAGCTTACCTGGATTCGATAGAAAAATGTAAAGCAGAAGGCGGCCACTTTATTGTTGAGGGTGGCAGGTTAGAAGGTGAAGCTTACCGATCGGGATGTTATGTAAAACCTTGTATTGCGGAGGTTGAAAACCACTACAAAATTGTGCAGCACGAAACATTTGCACCCATTTTATATTTGATAAAGTACAAGGATATAGATGATGCCATAGCGCTGCAGAACGGTGTGCCGCAAGGGCTGTCATCTGCTATTATGACCAACAGCCTGCGGGATGCAGAAAAGTTCTTATCCGCTGCGGGATCTGATTGTGGCATTGCTAACGTTAACATAGGCACATCAGGTGCGGAGATCGGTGGCGCATTTGGCGGTGAAAAGGAAACCGGTGGTGGCCGTGAGAGCGGTTCTGATGCATGGAAAGTATACATGCGCAGGCAAACCAATACTATAAACTATTCTAAAACGTTGCCTTTAGCGCAGGGCATTAAATTCGACCTGTAATTTTAATTGAAACACTTAAATTTAAATATGCACCAGATCTGCAAGAATCTCACCGGCGCATTAGTAGGCGCTGCTCTATTAATAAACCTTAACGCAAACGCACAAGTTGCACCAAAACCAGCGGCAGAGTTGCCAAAAAGCTGGCACCTTATGGACCTTAATACAGACGGTTATTTCGGTATCAGCCTTAACCAGGCCTACCAGTTTGTAAAGGGCAAAAAAAGTAAGCCGGTTGTAGTTGCAACTATCGATAGCGGTATTGACACCGCACAGGCAGATCTTAAGCCCGTACTTTGGATAAACACCAAGGAGATTCCGGGTAATGGTATCGATGACGATAATAACGGCTATGTAGATGATATACACGGCTGGGACTTTTTAGGCGGCCCCGGCGGCAAGTGTGATTTTACCGAAACTACAGAGGAAGTTCGCGAATACAACAGACTGAAAGGCAAATACGAGAACCTTACCAGTGCACCTGCAGGCAGCGAAAAGGAGTTTGCTTATTGGGAAAAGGTAAAACTTACCCGTACCGAAACTGTGAACAAATCATCGGAAGAGTTGAAACAGTTACAGCCTATATTAAATGCTTTGATGGCAAGCAGCGGATACGTGAAACGTGCGCTGAACCTGAAATCAGACGGGACTTTTAAAAAGTCTGATCTGGCTAAGATCACTACTGCCAATGATACCGTTACCCAAAGCAAAAACGTTTGGACATCTGTATTTGAGCAGGAGGGTGGTGATGAAACGAATGCGAAGATCATTAACGACCTAAGTGAGTATCTGCAAAAACTTAACAATGACGTTAACCCTGACCTTGATGCCCGTAAGCGCATTGTAGGTGATGATCCTAACGTGCAGGACGGAAAGCCTTACGGTAACAATATCTTAAAGTTTGCTGATGCTGAACACGGTACGGGCGTAGCAGGCCTGATAGGCGCTGTGCGCAATAATAAGTATGGAATTGATGGTGTAGCCAGTAATGTACGCATTATGGCCATTAAAGCAGTTCCTAATGGCGACGAGTATGATAAAGACATTGCCAATGCGATACGTTATGCGGTTGATAACGGTGCCAGGGTAATTAACATGAGCTTCGGCAAAAAGTTATCTCCACACAAAGCCTGGGTTGATGCCGCGTTTAAATACGCAGCAGATAAGAACGTATTGTTGGTACAAGCTGCTGGTAATGATAACCAGGATGTAGACGTAAAACCGCAGTTTCCGAATGATACTTTTGAGGATGGTTCCGTGACTGATTTGAATAACGTGATCAGTGTTGGCGCTTCTGCAGCCAGGAAAGACGCAGAGCTTGCCGGCTCTTTCAGCAACTACGGAAAAAAGAATGTAGACGTATTTGCGCCGGGTGTAAAGGTTACTTCTGTAAACATGGATGCAGAATTTAATACTGCTGATGGTACAAGCTTCGCTTCGCCTATAACCGCAGGTGTTGCAGCTTTGATATTGGAATACTATCCAAACCTGAGTGCTAAACAAGTGAAACAAGCTATACTGGGTTCGGCTACGCCACTTACTGGTATGATGGTTCTGAAACCGGGCAGCAAAACAGACAAGGTTGATTTTACCACGCTTTCAAAAACAGGTGGCATTGTTAATGCTTACAAAGCTTTGGTACTGGCATCTAAAATGACACCTGAAGCAGGTAAGTAAGAGCATCGAACACAAGATAAAATAAATAAACAAGGCCCGACTGCAGTCAGTCGGGCCTTGTTTGTTAAGAGTTTTTGCTTAACTAAATAATGGGTATAAAAAAAGCGATGAGATATATCTCACCGCTTTTTCTTTTAACCTTCAGTCTTCAGACTTATATCAACAGCCTTACAGGCTCTTCTAATAATGATTTAAGCGTTTGCAGGAATGCTGCAGCTGTTGCACCATCAACCACACGGTGGTCGGCGCTTAGTGTAACCTTCATAATGTTACCAGGCACTACAGCACCGTTCTTAACAACAGGTACTTGTTGGATACCGCTAACCGCGAGGATACAGGCATTTGGTGTGTTAATGATGGCAGTAAACTCGTCAACACCAAACATACCTAAGTTTGATATGGTGAAGGTTGAGCCTTCCATTTCTGCAGGCTGTAATTTTTTAGATTTTGCTTTACCGGCAAACTCTTTTACTTCGGCAGAGATGTGGCTTAATGATTTACCATCGGCAAATTTGATAACCGGTACCAATAAACCCTCATCAACCGCTACGGCTACACCTACGTGTACGTGCTGGTTGGTACGGATGGTATCGCCCTGGAACGATGAGTTAATTGCAGGATGCTGGCGAAGGGCAACAGCAACAGCTTTAACCACAAAGTCATTAAATGATATTTTAACCGGGGCAATGTCGTTCATTTTAGTACGCGCAGCAATTGCCTGGTCCATATCTATTGACATGGTAACGTAGAAATGCGGCGCGGTAAATAAACTTTCCGATAAGCGGCGGCTGATAGCCTTACGCATTTGCGTAACCGGTCTTTCGCTGAATTTCTCTTCGCCGGTAAATGTTGGCAAAGTGATCGGCGCTTTATCTGCAGCAGGGGCAGATGCACCTTGTGCGGCCGGAGCGCTTTCTGCAGGTTTTGCAGAAGGAGTAAAGCCTTCAACGTCTTTTTTGATGATACGGCCGCCATCGGCAGAGCCTTTAACATCATTAAGGTTGATGCCTTTTTCTTTAGCGATCTTACGTGCTAACGGAGATGCTTTAACGCGGCTGTCATCAGCAGTTGAGCCTTGTGCTTCGTTTGAAGCAGCGGGGGCAGAAGCAGCTTCGGCAGCCGGTTTTTCTTCCTGCGTGGCAGGAGCTGATGCCTGGCCATCGGCGCCATCAGCATTATCCAGTAAAGGCTGTATATCAGTACCTTCTTTACCAACAATGGCTATAATATCGTTTACTTTAGCAGCTTCGCCTTCTTTAACACCAATGTAAAGCAGGGTTCCTTCTTCATAACCTACTACTTCCATTGTTGCCTTATCGGTAGCAACATCAGCTAATGAATCGTCAGCTTTTACTTTATCACCAACCTTAAAGTTCCATTTTTCAATGGTACCCTCGGTCATGGTATCGCTAAGCAAAGGCATACGTATTACCGTAGCCGGGATGCTTGATGTATCTACTTTTGGTTTTGCTGACGCAGATTTCTCTGCAGTTGCAGCGGGCTTGGATTCCTCAGCTGCAGCAGGCTTTTTGTCTTCAGCAGGTTTTTCTTCCTTGGCAGCCGCAGTATTGCCTTCGCCCTCTAAAAGCGCTTTATAATCTTCACCCTCTTTACCTAAAACGGCAATAACGGCATCAACCGGGGCAGCGCTGCCTTCTTGTATACCTATATACAAAAGCACACCATCCTGGTACGATTCAAAATCCATGGTAGCTTTATCAGTCTCGATCTCAGCCAAAACATCGCCGGATTTTACTTTGTCGCCAACCTTTTTATGCCATTTAGCTACCACACCTTCGGTCATGGTATCGCTCATTTTAGGCATTTTAACTACTTCAGCCATATATTGTGATGAATTTTGTTAATGTGATCAAATAAATTTGTTAGTCGCGGATGTAAGGATAATCCTGCTGAACGTAAACATCAGTATATAATTCTGATGCCTCTGGCCATGGCGATTCCTCTGCAAATTTTACGGCCTCTTCTACCTGGGCCTTAATTTTCGCGTCTATCTCTTCAAACCACTTCTCATCAGCATAACCGTTTTTCTCGATAGCAAGTTTGGTGATCTCGATAGGGTCTTTGGCTTTGTAGCTTTCAAGCTCTTCTTTGGTGCGGTACTTTTGCGGGTCGCTCATTGAGTGGCCTTTGAAGCGGTAGGTACGCATTTCAAGGAAGGTAGGGCCTTCGCCGCGGCGTGCGCGTTGCACAGCCTCATCCATAGCGTTGTGTACAGCTACCGGGTCCATGCCATCAACAGGTGATGAAGGGATACCGTACGGAAGGCCTAATTTATAAATATCAGTTTGTGCAGTAGTACGCTCTACAGATGTACCCATTGCATAACCATTGTTCTCGCAAATAAAGATAACAGGCAATTTCCATAGCGCAGCCATATTAAATGTTTCTGTTAAAGCACCCTGGCGAACGGCACCATCACCCATGTAGGCAATATTTACGTTATCGGTGCCTTTAAATTTTTCGGCAAATGCAATACCTGCACCCAGCGGTACCTGGCCGCCCACAATACCATGGCCGCCATAGAAATGGTTTTCTTTGTCGAACATGTGCATTGAACCGCCTTTACCTTTTGAGCAGCCTGTTGCTTTACCGTACATCTCTGCCATAATAGCATTTGGCGATGTACCTTTTGCTAAAGCGTGTGCGTGATCGCGGTAAGCAGTGATCATGCTATCCTCATGACGGATAACAGACATGGCGCCGGCTAAAACAGCTTCCTGGCCAATATAAAGGTGACAGAATCCGCGTATCTTTTGCTGACCGTATAATTGACCGGTCTTCTCTTCAAATTTACGCATCAGTAGCATAGACTCGTACCACATCAGGTAGGTGTCTTTAGTTATTTCGATTGAACTCATTTATCAATTAAGGTTGCTATGAGAAAGTGCAAATCTAATTATATCCTGCAAATAACCGAAACTGCAACAAATTTGTTGTTTAAAATTGACACTTTGTGTGGTTGTGACGCGTTGGGCAAATTTGTTGTTGCCAAAATTCTCAAAATATACTTTCGATAACACGGAATTAGCCACTAAAGGTACGCTGTAATAATGGTTAAACACATAATATTCTTTTCAGAGAAAAAATTATGCGTGCATATTATTTGTGCACCTGATTTAAGATGAAACCCATGCAATAATTTTACCGTACAATGAGTTTTGTTAACGGGTGTTTAAAAATATTTACTTAAACGATTTTCAAATATAATTTGGATAATTGGATTAAATGGATAGTTTTGTACCCAACAATAGACATACTGTCCAGTTTAAGAAACATTTGTCGCCCTAATTCGACAAACCAAAGTGATTAAATGAAGAAAATTACGATTGCTATTGCACTATTTTTGAGCACATTAGCTGCTCAGGCTCAAACAAAAAGCGTTCCAACTCCGGCAGCTGATGCTGCAGAGCAGGAGAGTTTAGCAAAGGATTACCTTTCTCAAATTATGGGTGTTGCGGTTTCTGCGACCTCAAACATGAAGCTTTTCCATTTTGTGTACGATTGGATCGGAACTCCGTATCGTTTCGGTGGTAGCTCTCGCAGGGGTATCGATTGTTCGGCCTTTACAAAGCAATTATACAGCGACGTATTTAATATGTCTATCCGCCGCAGCTCTCGCGATATTTTCAGCATGGTGAGCCCGGTTGGTAAAGATGATCTTAAAGAAGGTGATCTGGTATTCTTTAAAATACACAGCCGTAGCATTTCGCACGTAGGTATTTACCTTGGCAACGGCAGGTTTGCACACGCATCATCAAAAGGTGTAGCTATCAGCAACCTTGATGAAGCTTACTACAGCCGCTACTTTTACAAAGGTGGCCGCATATTAGAATCATTTAAGAACGAGTTTACTTCTTCGGCATCAGCTGACGATAAATTCGATGAAAAGCCGACTAACTAATTAAATAGACCTAAATTGAATTCCGAATCCTTTCATAACCATGAAAGGATTTTTTTATGCCCATCTATGAACTACCGGTTAGTAATTTATTTGGCCTTAATTGCACTCTTTTCCGCTTGTGACCACCACCCTGCCAAAAAGCGCCCTGCGCTTGTTGTTGATGATTCACCTAAAGAATTAAAATCAGATACCATTTCATCTGCAAAAGATAGCCTCATCACCATTGCCGCAGTTGGTGATATTATGTTAGGTACTTCTTACCCGGCAGACAGTATCGGCTTGCCGCCAGATGATGCAAAATGCACTTTTAAATACGTGATCAAAGATCTTAAGGACGCCGATATTGCGTTTGCCAATTTGGAAGGGGTACTGCTTGATACCGGCGCCCCGGTTAATTATAAACTCAAGTTTAAACACGCACCTTATTTATTCAGGATGCCGGAGCGATACGGGAGTGTGTTAAAAGCTGCCGGTTTTAACCTTATCAGCGTTGGCAATAACCACTCTAATGATTTTGACCTGGCTGGCCGCAAAAGCACTGCAAAGGTTTTAGATAGTTTAAGAATAGCTTTCGCGGGGTTTAGAAGCCATCCTTTAAAGGAGTTTACTGTTAATGGTGTTAAGTATGGCTTCTGTGCCTTTTCGCCGAATGCGCAAACGGTATCATTACTGAATATAAAGCACGCACAAAAGATCATCAGTAAGCTTAAGGCTAACAATGATGTGGTGATCGTATCCTTTCACGGTGGCGGTGAGGGTGTAGGCTATGAACACGTTAAAGATTCTGTAGAATTATTTAAAGGGGAGAACCGCGGTGATCTTGTTCAATTTAGCCATGCTGCAGTTGATGCAGGTGCAGACCTGGTAATAGGCCACGGCCCGCATGTAGCCCGTGCAATGGAGTTGTACAAAGGCAGATTAATTGCTTACAGCCTTGGTAACTTCGCAACTTACAAAGGAGTTAGCGTAAGCGGCATATGCGGACTTGCACCATTGTTAAAAGTGAAGCTAAATAAAATGGGAGAGTTTGTGACAGGGCAGATAAAATCATACCGGCAAGACCACTTTGCCGGTGTAAAGCCTGATACATTATTCCGCGCATCGCGAAGGATCAAAGCACTAAGCGAGACTGATATTTTGCAGCCCGGCATCAGCATATCCGATACCGGGGCCATTACCCGTGTGCAGTAAAATATTATGCTTCGTCTTTAGTATTGCGAATAAGGCTGATACCCGTTGAAAAAAAGATGATAGATATTACACCGATAACAATAAGAGTAGTTGCGGCACCAGTATGTTGTATTATTTGCACGCCTGTATAGATCAATCCGATGATTCCCAGTACGGTTAATACAGTTCCGAAGGTACGTTTTAGGTTCATTGTTGTTTCAATTAATTTAATGTTACCACACATTAACTAAATTTCAGTACACATTGTTTTATAGGGATTTATGTAGGCATTGCTTTTTTTATTATCATAAATATGTAACTTTCCCCAATCTCGATGTACTATTTTCTAAAACGTGTACGTTAGAGATGATGTAAGTGCCTCGCATTTACATTGTGATAAGGTTTAGGTTGAAAGTCCCCTGGCAGCGAGTGCCGGGGGCTTTTGTTTTCAGGCCTTTTCTTTCTTCGGTAAATACACCATCTTTAGCATTCCGATATTTTTTATGAGCATACTAAAAGAGCAGTTATACAAAGCCTGCGTTGCCTACGTGCAGCAACGCATACAGGCAGCAACCGAAGCGATTGAGCAGGCACAGCAAGCACAAACCGATGATACTAAGAGCAGCGCAGGCGATAAATATGAAACAGGGCGCGAGATGGCTCAGCAGGAAACTAACCGCAATGCCGCCCAACTGGCAGAAGCTAACAAACTGATGGTGGCCCTAAACAGGATATCAACCAACGGCAATTTAACAACCGCTGAAGCAGGAAGTGTGGTTGCTACAGATAACGGCAACTTTTATTTAGCAGTAAGCGCAGGCACTATCTCAGTTGATGGAAAGAGCTACTTTGCGGTCTCCGCCGCGTCTCCCATTGGCCTGCACATCAAGGGTAAAACTGTGGGCGAAAAGTTCAGTCTCAATGGTAAAGACTACAATATCCTCTCTGTGGAATAGAAAATATGCCCGTAAAGCACTTATTTTCAAAAAATAAAAACATTTAGTTTAATAATTATTTGTACAAGTGATTACTTTCTATTCTATATTTGGAGAAAACAAAACTTAATGCCGGGCTACGAACCGGTGTGCTAAATTAAATTTTTGATGAACATATTCGTTGGAAGCCTTCCGTACACTTTACAGGAAGCAGATTTACAAGAGCTTTTTGAAGCTTATGGTGAAGTAACCACCGCAAAAATTATTATTGACAGAGAATCAGGAAGAAGCAAAGGCTTTGGATTTGTTGAAATGTCGGACGATGAAGCTGCTCAAAAAGCGATCGCTGGCTTAAACGGATCACAAGTTGCTGGTCGTTCTATCGCGGTTTCACAAGCAGAGAACAAAAAGCCTGCTGGTGGCGGTGGTTTCGGCGGCGGTAATCGCGGTGGCGGTTATGGCGGCGGCGGCAACCGTGGCGGCGGTTACGGCGGCGGTGGTAACCGTGGCGGCGGTTATGGCGGCGGTGGCAACCGTGGCGGTGGCTATTCAAAAGATAACGGCAGAAGCGAGGATCGTTGGTCATAATATTTCAAATAAGGCATCTGGTGTAAACCGATGCCTTATTTTATTTACACGCTATTTACCGATAGCGTGATTTTTTATGCGCTATTGTTGCGGCATGGCTTGTGGTTTGCGCTTTTTATGAGTGCAGGCGCCATATGGTTAGTCGCTTTGATAGTTTTTTTTATTTTTGTGAAAAATTTAATACGATGAGCGAACTCGTTAAGAAACAAATAAATGATGCAAAAGCTTTAATGGAAAAAGCTATTGCCCATGCTGATAGCGAAATGAACAAGATACGCGCAGGTAAAGCAAGCCCTGCCATGCTGGATGATGTTATGGTTGAGTACTACGGTACCCCAACCCCGCTTAGCCAGGTTGGTAGTGTGAACACGCCTGATGCACGTACCATTGTTGTGCAGCCATGGGAAAAATCACTTTTGCCGGCTATCGAGAAAGCTATTAAAGATGCTAACCTGGGTGTTAACCCACAAAATGATGGTGTTATTATCCGCATCAACGTACCACCACTTACTGAAGAACGCCGCCGCGACCTGGTTAAAAAAGCTAAGGGCGAAGCCGAGAACGGTAAGATCGCTATCCGCAACATCCGTAAAGATGCCAATGAGAAGATCAAAAAATCTAAAGCTGACGGTGTATCTGAAGACGAGATAAAAGTAGGTGAAGCTGAAGTTCAGAAACTGACAGACGCTTACATCATAAAGGTTGACCAGCTAACAGAAGCGAAAGAAAAAGATATCATGACTGTTTAATTCACGCAGTTATTAAATTAAAAAGGGGCGGGCTTTTATAGCTCGTCCCTTTTTTGTTGAAGCTATTTGGCTTCGCCGGCAAATAACCGCATTGTCATATTAAAGGTGCTGATGTGCAGACGCCCTATGCTTTGTTTATTTTTGCATCCGAGAAAATGAATATACTTATCAGTTACTTAAAAAAGCATCGCTGGATAGTTGTCCTGGCGTTGTTTTTAGCAGCCATGAACATCGGTTTTTCGCTGCTTGATCCATATATAACAGGCCACATCGTAGATAACGTTATCGAAAAACATGGCAAATTGCAGGAGAGCGAATACTTACATCGGGTATTAATGTATGTGGGCTTAGCTATAGGCGTTGCTATGGTATCCCGCATAGCCAAAAACTTCCAGGATTATTTTACTAATATCATTACCCAAAAGGTGGGTGCAGAAATGTATGCCGATGGTTTAAGGCACTCTTTAGAATTGCCTTACCAGGTGTTTGAAGACCAGCGCAGCGGCGAAACACTTGGGATTTTGCAAAAGGTACGTTTAGACTGTGAGAAATTTATCACCCAATTCATCAGCATCCTGTTTGTTTCTATCATCGGGATGGTGTTTGTGATGGTGTATTCGGTATCTATCAGTTACCAGGTGCTGCTGGTTTATTTTGCCGCTATACCTATCATCTCTTTTGTAAGTATGGCCATGAGCCGCCGTATTAAACGTATCCAAAAGAATATCGTAGCCGAAACCACGGCGTTGGCTGGTTCAACAACAGAATCATTAAGAAACATTGAGCTGATTAAAAGTTTAGGTTTGGCCAAACAGGAGATAGCCCGTTTAAATACCACCACCTACAAAATATTAGACCTTGAACTAAAAAAGGTAAAGTATGTGCGCAGCATGAGCTTTGTGCAGGGTACAACTGTGAACCTGGTGCGCAGCGCTATGGTGGTAGTTTTGCTTATGCTTATTTTTAGAGGGAATATTTCCGCAGGGCAGTATTTTACCTTCCTCTTTTATTCATTCTTCCTGTTTAACCCTTTACAGGAATTGGGGAATGTTATTTTAAGCTGGCGTGAGGCTGAAGTTTCGTTAGGTAACTTCAAAAAAATATTGAGTACGCCGATCGATAAAAAGCCTGAGAAACCTGTGTTGTTAGAAAGAGTGCATAAGCTAACCTTTGCCGATGTGAGTTTTAAGCATCTAACCGCTAACCGAAACGCATTGAATAATATAAGCTTTAATGTAAATACAGGTGAAACTATTGCTTTTGTTGGTCCATCCGGATCCGGTAAAACTACGTTGGTAAAACTGTTGGTTGGCTTGTACCAACCTGGCAATGGCGACGTGCTTTACAACAATATACCGAGCAAGGAAATAGACCTTGATCAGCTTCGCGAAAAAATAGGCTTTGTTACCCAGGATACGCAATTGTTTTCCGGCACAATACGCGAAAACCTGCTATTCGTTCGCCCCGATGCTACGGATGAGGAGTGTTTGATCGTGTTGCAACGTGCAGCCTGCCAAACACTCATGGCCCGTGCTGATAAAGGCTTAGATACCGTGATTGGTGAGGGGGGCGTAAAAGTTTCAGGTGGCGAAAAGCAGCGTTTATCCATTGCCCGCGCCCTGCTGCGCAGACCGGATATCCTGGTGTTTGACGAGGCTACTTCATCATTGGATTCCATTACAGAGGAAGAGATCACCCATACCATTCGTGATGTATCAGTGTTGAACGATCATATCACTATCCTTATCGCCCACCGCTTATCAACCATTATGCATGCCGATTGCATTTACGTATTGGAGAAAGGTAACATTGTAGAAGCAGGCAAACACCACGATCTGTTAGACCAAAAAGGCCTGTACTACGCTATGTGGCGCCAGCAAATAGGTGAGAAGCATACGGTAGATGCGTAGATGACGGATTAATACACTGTAATATTTCGAACGAGCTGCGACGAAGAGAGCCGGAACAAAGTGTAGCTTATCGAAGATAAATCTTCTGAGGCGTTACTTACATCCCAGAAGATTTGTCTTCATACCTCGTTCCAAATGATGTTTTTTGAAGTTTTTAAGTCCTTATTATTCGTCCCGTGAAAATTTCACAGTCAATTTAACCACCTCGGGTTTACCATTAAGATTACCAAACCAGTTAGGGCCATTTTGTACCAGGTCAATGGCTTTCTTGTCAGCTGCGGGGCTAAGGCTTTTCAAAACTTTAAAGTTGCTAATCTGCCCGTTCGGTTCAAAAGTGATACTTAGTTGTACATTACCTGCTTTTTGGCTTTCGCCTACAATCGCTTCTCGTTTTAGATATTCTTGATAAGCTTTCCATCCGGTTTTAGGTTCTGCTTTCGAGCCGCTACGCTTGGCATTTGCAACAACCACTACTTCGCTCAAGGCTGCTGCTGATTCATGTAACGCCACTTTAACACTATCGCCGGGTTTTGCAGGAAGCACTTTTTTATCAAAGCCGATAAAATTGTAAACCACTTGGTCTTGTGGGGAAACATCGTGCAAGGTAAAACGGCCATTGGCATCAGTAGTAGTGCCAATGCTTTTGCCTGCAATCTGCACGGTAGCACCGGGTATCGGCGCGCCTGCATCATCTGTAATTTTGCCGCTGATATTTGTAGGTAAGTTAGCTGCCATCAGCGCTGCAGTTGCACTTGCCGATTGCCGGTCTCTTTCTTTATACGTAACGCCTTCTGCTTTACTCCTCAGCATGGTAACAGCCGATGGTTTTTTGTTTATGGCGATATTGGCACCGCCCAATACGGTATCCTGGCGCTTACCGGCACTATATCCATAGTTAGCAGAATCCATCTTGACCGGGGTTTGAGCAGTGTAGTTATAATATCCTTGCTGAACAATTCCTGCTGACGAATCGGCTTGTTCGATCTTTAGACCGGGTTGTATGGCTACCTCTCTCAAACTTCTTGGGGTAGGTAACCTCTGATTAGTGTAACTGTGTTTCTCTGTAACAATTGGCGCTGATGTGAACCTTTTGTTGGTTTGTTTTGCTGTCGGGGTAGATGGCTCTACAGGAGCTGAGAGCTTGGCAGGCTGATTGACAGCAGTAAGTGTTGTTGGTTTATCGGGGTTATCACGCATAAATAATAAACCCGCAACCACAAAAAAGCCAATTACCGATGCGGCAACAGCCATAGTGCTCCATGGTAAAATTCTGCGCACCTTGGTCTGTGTACGTTGCTGCAGTCGTTCTCTCAGGGTTTCGAGGTTCTGCTCCTGATCAGCAGATGAGGCGTAGCCATCCAATGCATCGGCCAGGAAAGGGTCGTCCTGTGCCTCACGCTCCAGTTGGTGCATGGCTTTGCTTTCCAGCTTACCTTTAAGGTAGTCCTGTATCTGCGATATGTCGGCCCTTTTATCCTTCACTATTTTTCTCTAAACAGATCTTCAAATTGCGTTTGCCGTTCTGTATATAACTTTTTACTTCGTTCATGCTGTAGCCGGTTTCGTCGGCAACTTCCTTGTAGCATTTCTCCTCAAGATAAAACAACTTAACGCTTTGCTGCTGTGCAGGCGTAAGTTTTTCCAGGCAGCGTTCAAGCGCCTGCATGGCTTGTTCCTTGTCTTCAGTATCAGGATGCAAAACCGGGGTAAATTCCATAAAGTCATCAAGCCCTACGGTCTCCATTTTTTTGCCGGCGCGTAATTGCATCAAACAATGGTTACGGCTAAGCACATACAACCAGCCCCTAAACTGCTTTATATCATGTTGATGCACCTTTTGTGCCAACTCCTCAAAAATGGCCATCACTGCATCTTGGGATGCATCTTCGTTTTTTAGGTATTTAAGGGCGACACCATAAACCAGCGGCATATAACGCTCATACAGCTTGCCCAGCAATGTTAGGTCGCGGCTGTCGCGGTAGCTTTTTAGCAGCTGCTCGTCGTCGGTATCTTCTGGTTTGTTGGGCCGGTTAAAAAACTTCATTAAGACAGATGCTGCAAAATAATTTTTTTAAATGGCTTATGGAAATCTCTTGTACGCTGCATCCTACAACAAAAAACCGATGGAATTATGAAAAAGTTAATGATCGTCCTAACCCTATTTGTTTCGCTGGCCGCTTTTAAGCGCGATGCCGATACACGCACTATTACCGGTACTGTAACTGATGCCGGTGATGGCCAAACGCTGCCAGGCGTTACAGTTTCTGTGCTGGGATCAAAAATTGGAACTCAAACCGATGGAAACGGCAAGTACAAGCTGAACGTACCGGCCAATGCTAAAACCATCAGCTTTGCCTTTATCGGCTTTCAAACCAAACAAGTTGCCATTGGCAAAAGCAACGTTATTGACGTGAAACTTAAGGCAACAGCTACTCAATTGAGCGAAGTGGTTGTAAAAGCTTATCAGCCTCAAAAAAAAAAGTCTTTTACAGCAAGCATGGCCGTTGTAATGACTGACAAAAAATTAAGCGGCCGAGTTGCAGGCCTATCCATCTCAAGGGCTCAGGTGGTAGGGAACAACGGCTATTATAATTACAATGTGCCCGCGCCTGTAGCCGATAATGAAAGCTACAAAGGCTTGACCGAAAACAAATTTACAAACTCGGTAAACGAACCGCTTTCAACTTTTTCCGTCGATGTGGATGCAGCATCATACAGTAACATTCGCAGGTTTATTAACGGCGGGCAAATGCCGCCTGAAGATGCCGTACGTGTTGAGGAGATGATCAATTATTTCAAGTACGACCTTGCCGGCCCTAAAGATAATGAGCCGGTAGCCATCCATACCGAACTGTCATCAGCTCCGTGGAACCCTAAACACCACCTGCTGCGCATCGGCTTAAAGGCAAAAACAATTCCTGCCAACAACCTGCCGCCATCAAACCTGGTGTTTTTGATAGATGTATCTGGTTCTATGAATGATGCTAATAAGTTGCCATTGGTGCAATCGTCACTTAAAATGCTGGTCGATCAGCTTCGCCCGCAGGACAAAGTAGCTATGGTAGTATATGCCGGTGCAGCAGGAGTAGTGTTGCCATCAACCAGTGGAGATAAAAAAGAGACCATTAAAAATGCCATAGACAATTTACAGGCAGGCGGCTCAACTGCAGGCGGTGCGGGCATCAAACTCGCCTACAAAATAGCTGCCGAAAACCTGATGAAAAAGGGGAATAACCGTGTCATCCTGGCTACCGATGGCGATTTTAACGTTGGCGCATCCAGTGATGAGGATATGGAGAAACTGATAGAGAAAGAGCGCGAAAGCGGCATCTCATTATCTGTTCTTGGCTTCGGTATGGGGAACTATAAAGACAGCAAAATGGAAACACTTGCTGATAAAGGCAATGGTAATTACGCGTACATAGATAACGCTACCGAAGCACAAAAGACTTTGGTGAGCGAATTTGGCGGCACCCTATTTACAGTTGCCAAAGATGTAAAGCTGCAGATAGAGTTTAACCCCGGCAAGGTACAGGCTTATCGGTTGTTGGGATATGAGAATCGTGTGCTGGATAAAGAAGATTTTAACGACGATAAGAAAGATGCAGGCGATATGGGCAGCGGCCATACGGTTACCGCATTCTATGAAATAATACCGGTGGGTGTTAAAGATGGTTTTGCAGCAAGTGTTGATCCGCTGAAGTATCAGAAAGTACAGCAGACTAAGATTGACTTAAACCCGTCTGCAGAGATGATGACCATCAAATTCAGATATAAAGAGCCGACTTCATCAACGAGCAAACTTAGCCAGGCTGTGGTTTATGATAAGCCGGTTGACTTTAAGCAAACCTCAAGCGATTTTAAATTTGCATCGGCAGTGGCCGAGGTGGGTATGCTGTTGCGCAATTCTAAATTCAAACAAAAAGCCAGCTTTGACCACGCCATCGCTACCGCCCGCGAAGGCAAAGGCAGCGACAATGAAGGCTACCGCGCCGAGTTTATACGCCTGGCAGAAAGCGCAAAGGCTCTAAGCACGTCGAACGCTATTGCAAAGGTGTACGATGAAGACTAATTAAGCCCGCTGACCTGTCAAATAATTAGTGTTCACGTTCACGCCATGAACGTTTGTGAACACCGTGAATGCAAAAAATTACCTAAACCTCTTCATCTATCGCCCCGGGGTGCCGTCAGCATCCCGGTTGCGTTTTAATCCCAGTCGGTAGTGATAGTATTCTTTGCCTAATGCTGTTGCGTTTATGCCTACTATTGCGTAATTACATTAGTTAAACCATAACCGCACCTTATGAAACAGTTCTTATTTTTACTTATCCTGGCTTTATTTCTTTTATCCTGTAAAAAGGATAACACCTTGCCCCGTACAGAAGCCACAACATCTGGCAGCAAGTGGGGAATCAGGGTAGGGAGTTCGGCAGCCGATGTTTACACACAGCTGCAGGCATCGGCAAAACAGAATAATTTTGAGGATGTTGATGTTATCGGACAAAAGCTAACCTTTAGTAAGCCAGAGGAAGTGCAGCAAAGGTTAAAGTTTTATAGCATGTTAAATGTGCAGAAAGACGCAGACGGTGCGTCAATAGTTTACAATGAATCTAACGTCATAAATATAACTGGCGCAATACCTAAAACTTTAAATAAATGGCCGGAAACAGCTGCCGATGAAATTGCAGTAGTGCAGAACGAGCCGGTGGACAATATCTACAACAAGCTTTTGGCTATTTACAAATTGCCTGAATATGCAGATTACACCATAACGCTGGCTTATAAATCATTAACAAAAGGCTTTGACCCTGATATGGGCAATTACAATGAATGGTCGTTCTATATCTTCAAAGATGTGAAACCAGGCCTGAGCGGACGTAATTATGTGCGGCTGATATTTAGCAGCGGAAAACTTAAGCAGATCATAACCGAATACAATGAATTTGAGGTGTACAATACCAATCAATGATTAGCCGGATCCTGCCCGAAAGTTTTGCTCAGAAGATCATAAAGCTCAGGGTGTTTGGCTTGTAATTGATCGGGTTTTTCAAAAAAGTATTCAGAAACCACTGCAAAAAATTCAGCTTCGTTAGTAGCACCGTAGCGATCGATATCTGAGTGTCCTTCTTCAATTCTGCCGATCTCTTTGTGCATCATTTGCACCCAGGGCTTTATATATTCATGCGGAAGGAAACCCTCGGGAATGCCGTCTGTAGCACCGTCGGCTTTGTCCAACAGATGCACAAACTCGTGGATGCCGGTATTTTGCTTGCCGTTATTTTTTGAGAAACCTTTTTGCAATGCCGCGCGCGATAGGATCATCTGCCCGTTCATGTAGCCGCTGCCCACCATGCCCATAATGTTGCGGTCATCGCCACCCTCAAACTGGTAGTCCTTATCAAAGGTGTCGGGGTAGAGCAGAACGTTGGTTACGTTACGGTACGTCCAGTCTTTAAACCTAAAAATTGGTATCACTGCGCTTGCTGCCACCATTATGCGGTCGGTGTCGGTTACTTCAAGGCCTACGCCTTCAATGTTTACGGTATCTAAAAATTGCTCTATCTTATCAATGAAATATGCCTTATCATCTTCAGACAAGTTATTATAATACTCGATATGCTCGGCAAGCAGCACTTTCTGCTTATCGTTCAGAATGGTTTGCGTAAGCGCGCCGCGTTTTCCCTTACGCTGAAAATATAACCAACCCGCAAATACGATAAGAATTATAAAGACGTAAATCATGAGATTTTAAGTAAGTAGGCTAATTATTGTTACTGGTTTGTTGACTCCCCCCGACATCGCTTGCGCTCGTCGACCCTCTCTTCGCTGCGCGAAAAGAGGGTCGACGAGTTTTCTTTTACCCTCTTTGCTGCTTGCAGCAGAGAGGGTGGTCCAGCGTAGCGCAGACCGGGTGAGTCAGCTATGCGAATAGCTCTTTATCTTTTGATTCCTATTTCAGATTATAGCTAACACTAACCGTAGGCAGCAGGGTAGCATCATTCAAAGGGATCTGATCTCTTGCTACGATAGGCTTGCGGCGTTTGTAAAACTCGTAGGCAGCCTTCTGTACTTCTGCCACACCGGTTGCAGGTGCGTTATAGCTTATGGAAAAAGGAATAATAAAATCATGGAATTTCTCTTTATCCGGGATGATCCATTTTTTAGTCGATTTCTTAAGCGCATCAATAGCTGGTAAAGTTATCAGATAGTCATCCGCATAATAGATCACTATTTTTTGTACTACACCATTTACATCAGCGGTAAATTTAAGTACTGCCGTGCCACTCGCCTTTTTTGCAATAATGTCCTGCCCAACAACAAGGCTATCTTTAAAAAAGCGGGTCATGATGGGTGCGCCACCCTGAAAGGGAAAGGCAAGTTCTTTTTGCGCGTGCGCATACACTGATGATAGTACAAACAGTATAACAAGTAATTTCTTCATTTAATCTTCTTTTGGCTGGCGTTTGGTGCCTTCGTAAAGTTCATATTCAAATAAACGGCAATCTAATTTACCATTATAAAATTCTATTTTACGGCTGGCTTTTAAACCTATTTTTTTAGCCAGATCCGGGTTGCCTGTAAAAACATAACCGCGATAGTTAAGGCATTTCTTTTTCAAAAAATCACCTATACGTTTGTAAGTTATCTCCAGTTTGGTATGCGTTCCTAAGCGTTCGCCGTATTCTGGGTTAAACATCACAACGCCACCACCTTCTGGTACCTCCGTAAGTTCGAAATCACAAACATCAAAATCAATTAAATGTTCTACACCCGCAGTATTTGCATTGCGGCGGGCTATGTCAACAGCATCCTGAGAAATATCTGTAGCGATGATCTTAAAGTTTATCTCCTTTTTCGCTTTATCTTTTAATTTACGGCGCTCCGTAAAAAATACCTGCTCATCATAACCCATAATGTGCATAAATCCATAATTCATACGGAATAGCCCGGGATGTTTATCGGTAGCCAGCAGGGCGGCCTCAATAGCCAGCGTGCCAGAACCACACATCGGGTTAACAAAATGGCTGTTGCGGTCCCAATTGGTAGATATAATAGTAGATGCCGCTAAAGCCTCTAACATTGGTGCCTTGCCCGGTATTTTACGATAGCTGTGTTTGGCCAGTGTTTCGCCTGATGTATCCAGGAAAACATCTGCCTTATCATCCTGCCAGTACAGGTGTACAACGGCTTTATTTACATCGGCACCGCTGTTTGGGCGTATGCCTTTCTTGTCTTTTATACGGTCAACAATGGCATCCTTAACCTTAACGTTAGCAAATAAAGGTGTGGTGATGTGTTTGTTGTTTACGTTTGATGTTACCGAAAAGTAGCCGGTAAAATCTATCAGTTCTTCCCACTCAATTTTCACCAGCTCGTTATAAAGCTCTTGCGGGTCGGCTGCGTTAAAGCTTTTTAAAAGGTACAGCACCTGGCTTGCGCAGCGCAAATTAAGATTTAAGGGGATGGTATCATTAATAGTGCCTTCTAACTCTACGCCTGTTGAAAAAACGCGTACAGGCGTATATCCAAGGGCCTCAACTTCCTGTTGCAGGTAAGGCGAAAGGCGCTTGTTGCAGGTAATAATGATCTTGCTTTTTGTGTGGAAAACTTGCATAATATTTTGCCAAATTTATGAATTAAATACGCCGCTATTTAATTTGAGGTTATTAACTTTACATTTTAATCATTTTCTGAAATTATGGAAGTTAAAGGCAAGGTACATGAAGTATCGGCAACCCAACAGGTTACCGAGTCGTTAAAGAAGAGAGAACTGATCCTCGAGTATATCGAGAACCCACAATATCCTGAGTATTTAAAGTTTGAAGCAATACAAGACCGTTGCAATCTTTTAGACAATGTTAAGGTTGGTGATGATATAGAAGTGTTTTTTAACCTTAAAGGCCGCCCCTGGACTGATAAGACGGGTAAAAAATCATACTTTAATTCTTTACAGTTATGGAAAGTTAATGTGCTTGGCGGTGCGGGTAGCGCATCTTCGCCAGAGTATGCTGCCCCGGCTGATATTAGCTCGGCACCGGATGATGACGATCTGCCATTCTAAGAGTTTGCAGTTTTTAGTTTGCAGTTTGCATGCTTGATAAGAAATAAAAAAGCCTTTCTGGATTTTCAGAAAGGCTTTTTTATTATTCATTGCTGTCGACTTTAGTCAACGGCAATTATGATTTCCTGCAAACTATTCTTTTACAATCTTCTTTAACACTATCCTGTTCCCCTGCTTCACTTGCAGATAATAAACGCCATTTACCGGCAATGCGAACTTCTTACTAAAGCTCGTGGCTGACGTTTTATCGGCCCAAACTACGTTGCCGTTACTTGAGGTAAGCTTTAGTTCTTTTAACCCGGCAGGTAAGTTAACCGAGAGAATGGTATTTGCGCTGCTGAACTCATAATTAAGATTAAGCTCTGAGATCTCTAAGTTAGCTTTATCAGTATATGTTAAGGCTTTCAACTTATCTGCAGGGGCATCACTAACACTATAATTTACATTAGTAGTAATACCGTCCCCATCGGTGCAGCTATAAACAAACGACTGGCTGTTACGGCCGTTCATTGTAACGGGCTTGTGCCCGGCGCCGTTTGATCTGAAAGTGTTGATCTTAACATCCATTGGTGGCAGATCATTATCAAAACGATAAGTGAACGCACTATCTGTTTTAAGTCTTTTCAGGCGAACCCGTTTTTCAGTTTTCTCACCATTCGCTGCAACCGGTTCATTGGTTTCAACGGTAACATCCCTTTGGATGGTAATATCCTTGCCATTCTTATTTTCTTTCAAAAGGAATGTAGATTGATTGCCTGGCGCCGGTGGCGGCGGTGGAGGTATGGGTGCATCAGCCATTGCTGCAAGCGCGTCCTTACGCTCGGCTGATGAAAGTTGTTTTATGTTTTTACCATTGATGGTGGTATCTCCATTTGCAATCTTGATATCGATGCTTTTTTGGTTTTGTGCCAGCACCAGCGGAGGTAATCCTAATATGGCTATCAGGCTTAATGAGAAAATGAACTCGAAGCCGGGCTTAACTATCTTTTTCATGTTGTGCTTACAGGTTTGAGTAGCAAATTTATAAAACTGTTGCAAATGAGCTTATTAAATAAAGTGCAATCATTTGTTAAAATTTGTTAAAAGGATTTTACGCGGCATAAAATCAGATATTTTTGTTGTTGCATGAAAAAGAAAAGCATAGCATTGATTATAGGGCTGATGGGGTTTGCGCTATTGGGCGTAGTGGCTATGCAATTATATTTCCTGCGGCAGTCTTACCAAATGCAGTCAGAGTTGTTTAACCAGTCGGTTAACGAGGCACTGAACAGCGTTGTGAACAAGGTATCAAAACAGGATGCCATCAACTTTATCAATGCCAAAACGCAACATACTTTTGCAGTTACTATCAGCGACAAAAAGAATGATATCAGCATCAACGGGCAAAAAATATCTGCCAGGGATTCGGTAACAAGCTTAAAACAAAGCAAACGACAACGTAAGCTGGCTATGCTGCGCGATAGCCTGCGCCGCATGATACTGCACAAAAAGCAGGATGATGAGATAAATGCGCTAATGCAGCAGGGATCTGTAAACCTGCGCATACGGATAGAAGAATATACTGACGAGTTTGGCGACGTGCACGGCCGCTTTATCCCCGAGATTGTAAAGGGCCCAAAACCAGCGAAACGGAAACTGCATAAGTATGATACCCTGTATGCTACTTACATAGATCCTCAATTTGGCAAGCAATTGATCGCTGCACCACAGTTAAACCCCTTATGGGTGCGCGAACAGCAACGTTTGCAAAAAGAACGGCAGTTAGCGCAGATAAGGAAAATGCTTGAGGCAGATTCGTTGGCTAACATGCCCAATAAAGGTAAAACCGCAAACGTTATCGAGAACATAGCAGAAGAATACCGCAAATCTGACGAGCCGTTGTACAAACGCCTTAATGTTTTTTGGATAGACTCCCTATTGCGTTTTGAATTGCATAACCGGGGCATATTTCTGCCGTTTAGCTATGAAGTGGCCATGGCTAATAAGGATTCTTTGATCTTTTCTAAGGCTATGGATATGAGTGGCGAAAAACCACAATTCATCCCTGCCAACACCTACCAGAAAACGATATTTAATAACGAATTGCTTACCGACCCGGGCAAGCTGCGGGTTTATTTTCCGCAAAAAGATTCATTGATATTAGGTAACATGAAAGCCACCATGGGCACTACCGCCGGGCTTTTAATGGTGCTGATATTCTGTTTTGGTTATACGATATTCTCTATCATCAAGCAGAAAAAGGTGTCGGAGATGAAGATAGATTTCATCAACAACATGACGCACGAGTTTAAGACGCCTGTATCAACCATTATGATTGCCAGCGAGGCGCTTAAGGATGATGAAATTGCGCAGGATAAGTCGCGGGTATCGAGGCTGGCTAATGTTATTTACGAAGAAAATTTGCGCCTTGGCAGCCATATCGAGAGGGTATTAAATATTGCCCGGATAGAGAAGAACGACTTTAAACTGGATAAGAAGCCGGTTGATGTTAACGATATGATCTCGGTGGTATTGGATAGCATGGCCCTCAAACTGCAAAAGCATGAGGCCATTACCAAACTTAACCTTGATGCGGAGAACCCGGTTATTATGGCTGATGAATTGCACCTGAGCAACGTGCTTTATAATTTGATAGATAATGCCGTTAAGTACAGTAAAGATGTGCCGGAGATAACCATAAGCACTTATAACAAGAACAACGAACTGGTAATTAAAGTGGCTGATAAAGGCATAGGCATGAGCCGCGACCAGCAATCAAAAATATTTGAACAGTTTTACCGCATACCAACCGGCAACCTGCACGATGTTAAGGGCTTTGGCCTTGGCTTAAGCTACGTTAACACCATCGTTAAGAGATTAGAAGGGGCGATCAGTGTACGATCTGAGAAAGAAAAAGGCTCAGAGTTTGAATTAAAATTTGCTGCAGTGTAACAAGCGCGGAGTCCGCAAGTCCGATAAGTCTGGGAAGTGATTAGCAATATCCATCTTACGGACTTTCAGTCTTACTGTCTTACCGACTAAAAATAACCATGAAGAAAATATTACTTGTTGAGGACGATCCGAATCTTGGTCTGTTATTACAAGACTACCTGCAGCTAAAAGGTAAGTTTGATGTTATCCTGTGTAAAGATGGCGAAGAAGGCCTGAAGGCTTTTACCAAACAACCTTTTGACCTGGTTATTCTTGACGTGATGATGCCCAAGAAGGATGGATTTACCCTTGGTAAAGACATTCGCAAGGTAAACGCCCATGTGCCTGTAATATTTGCTACCGCCAAAGCCATGATAGAGGATAAAACACAGGCATTTAACCTTGGCGGAGACGATTACATCACCAAACCTTTCCGGATAGAAGAATTGCTGCTACGCATAAATGCATTGCTTAAACGTGCGGAAAATGCTGAGAAGAAAGGTGCGGATGATATGCCAAGCCAGTTTAAACTCGGTAGCTACAATTTTGATTATACGTCGCAATTGATAACCCGTGGTGATGCTATCCAAAAGCTTTCAACCAAAGAAGCGGAATTGTTGCGCCTGCTGTGTCTTAAACGTAACGAAGTGCTTACCCGCGAGGAAGCGTTGCTAAATATATGGCATGATGATAATTACTTCAATGGGCGCAGTATGGATGTTTTTTTAAGTAAGATCCGCAAGTATTTAAAAGATGATCCATCGGTAGAGATCATCAACGTACATGGCCGTGGGTATAAGCTGCTTATCAATTAATCTTCGTCGTCTCCCTGTATATCTTCGCCAAAGTGAATGATATTTCCGCTGTTATCAAGAATGCTGAATTGACGCATGCCCCAGGGCATATCTTGCAGGTCGCCGTTTGGATGGATGATGTTCTTCGGTTTTAACTCCTGATATAGCTTATCAACCTCTGTGACGTTAACGTAGCAGCCTGTTGCTTTCGGTATCTTGGGATCGTCACAAGGCCATAGGTGAATAGATATACCGTCCCTGCTGAATATCAGGTAACCGTCCCAAGCGGAATGAAATGTAAAGCCAAGTTTTTCTGTGTAAAATTTTATGCTCTCTGCTTCATCAAGCGATGCTAATATGGGTACGGCTTTTAGTAGCATATCAAGTTTATATCGCAAAGATTAATGTATTAAACATCGTAATTTCTTAAATTTATTGATTTAACAGTAGAGTCATCTAAAATATTCTCAAAATATTTATACTCCTTTCAGTTATATATATGTAACTGTTATACTGTAAGTTACAAAATTATCTCGCAAGATAATCTCTTAGAGAGAAAGCTTTTATTGTGATTTTAACAGTTGTAACAAACCTGTGGCATGCCTATTGCCTGCACCACCTAAACAACAATCATATGAAAAAGATTACTCTACTATTAGTTTTAGCTGTTGCGTTCGGCATGTCTGCTTCAGCACAGATTCAAAAAGGAAACGTTTTGATGGGTGGTAACCTGTCAAACATCAATTTAGGTTTAGATGACCCAAAAGTTTTCAGTTTTGAAATTACCCCAAAGGCAGCTTGGTTCATTCAGGATAACGTTGCGTTGGGTGGTTACGTAAATTTGGGTATCCAAACTGCTAAAAATACCCCAACCACAACTACTTACGGCGTTGGTGCTTTAGGCCGTTACTACGCAGGTAAAGATACTGAGGTATTGCGCCATGGTCGTTTCTTTGCAGAAGGCACTGTAGGTTTAGGTGGTACTAACGTTAGCGATGGCGGTGGTAAAACAAATGGCTTAAACTTAGGCGTTGGTCCTGGTTTCGCATATTTCATCACCCCAAGCATTGGTTTAGAAACTTTGCTTAAGTATAACGGCTTAGTAGGTTTCGGTAACCAAACTTACCAAAGCAACCTTAACTTATCATTCGGTTTCCAGATCTATCTGCCAGGCAGAAGCACCGTAAGAAAAGTTGAAAGCGACATTAAATAATTAGTTGTATTAACAATTATGGAAGGGGATAACTGCTTTAGCGGTTATCCCCCTCGTCGGTTTAAGGGCTACAGTTGTAACAACTTTGTTAAACCTGGCTTGCACATTTTACGAAGCCAAATAGATAAGTTTGTTACTTAAACTTTAACTGACTCATTATGAAATTAAAACTACTTTACACTGCTTTGGCATTAACCGGCCTAACGGGTACGGCATTAGCACAGGAAACGGTTGACCAGGCCGCCGTTACCAAGATCCGCGAGGAGGGGCTTAACCACTCCAAGGTAATGGAGACCGCTTTTTACCTTACGGATGTATCCGGCCCTCGTTTGGCAAATTCACCGGGTTTAAAACGCGCGCAGGCATGGGCCGTTAACCAATTAAAATCATGGGGATTAAGTAATGCCAAGTTAGAGCCGTGGGGTAAATTTGGTAAAGGCTGGGCAGTGCAAAAAAACTACGCAGCTATAACAGTTCCCTACTACCATGCTATCATTGCTATCCCTAAAGCATGGACACCCGGCACAAACGGCCCTATCAAGAGCGAAGTTGTTCTGGTAAAGGCTGACTCTGTTGCCGACCTTGATAAATACAAAGGCAAGCTGGCCGGCAAGATCGTGATATTTGATACCAAGAATACCTTAAAACGCTCTGATAAACCTGATTTGGAGCGCTACACTGATGCCCAGCTGGCTGAGATGGCTGCCGCGAAACCACAAGCCCGCGGTGAGCGCCGTGCATTTGATCCTAATAGTCCGCAAATGGCAGCCCGCAGAAAAATGATCGCTATGCGTGCGGCTATGAGCAAGTTTATGGTTGATGAAAAAGTTGGTTTGATACTGGCGCAAGGCCGTGGTACGGATGGTACTACCTTTACAACCAACGGTGCATCGTATGCTGATACTGCTAAAGCAGTTGCTCCAGAACTGGAGACCAGTGGTGAGGATTTTCTGCGCATTTTGCGTTTGGTGAAAGCCGGGCAAAAGGTGGAGATGGAAGCGGATATCAAAACTCAATTTATTACTGATGACCTGCAAGGTTACAACGTAATTGCCGAAATACCCGGTACCGATAAAAAACTGAAAGACCAGGTGGTAATGATAGGTGGTCACCTGGATTCATGGCATGGTGCTACCGGTGCTACCGATAATGCTGCGGGCAGCGCGGTGATGATGGAAGCTATGCGCATCTTAAAGGCAATTGGCTTTAAACCGAAACGCACATTGCGCATCGCCTTATGGAGTTCAGAAGAGCAGGGCTTGTTTGGTTCACGCGGTTATGTAGCCTCTCATTTTGGTGACCCTAAAACGATGGAATTAAAACCGGAGCAAGCTAAACTTGATGCCTATTACAATTTAGATAATGGTACCGGTAAGATCCGTGGTATTTACCTGCAGGGAGATAGCGCTGCCGGCCCTATCTTCCAAACCTGGTTAAATCCGTTTAAAGACCTTGGCGCCGGTACAGTTACCATCGGGAACACTGGCGGTACCGATCACCTTTCGTTTGATGCTGTTGGTTTGCCGGGCTTCCAGTTCATCCAGGATGCCATGGATTATGGTACCCGTACCCACCACAGCAACCAGGATACCTACGATCGCCTTAGCGAAGATGACCTGAAGCAAGCCGCTACCATCGTAGCATCGTTTGTTTACAACACATCAGAACGTAAAGATATGATCCCGCGCAAAGAGCTGCCAACAGCGCAGCCGGCAAGGAATTAATGATATATTACCTTTGTCATTTCGGACGATAGAGAGAAATCTTCTACGGGCAATACTTACAGCGCAGAAGATTTCTCCTCGCTGTCGCCCGTTCGAAATGACAATGAAGATAAAAGGCAGTAAACAAGAAGAGCGATGAGAATCATCGCTCTTCTTGTTTACGTTTATCCCCTCACTGGTCGAAGTTTTTAACTTCGACCTAAAATGACTCAAGGATCCTCCTTGAGTGTTAAGCTGAAAGCTTAACGTATTCTGGGTCTAAGTTGAAAACTTAGACCAGTTAAAGAAATCCTCTACGGTCGATACTTACAGCGCAGAAGATTTCTCCTCGCTGTCACTCGTTCGAAATGACAATGAAGATAAAAGGCAGTAAACAAGAAGAGCGATGAATATTCATCGCTCTTCTTGTCTTATGAAGCTATTGTCTGGTGTGTTTCTCGTTTGATACCGTGCTTTTTAACGCGGGCGGCTATTGCTACCGCGTCGTATCCGCACTCGGCCCATAGCTCCGGTTGTTCACCATGTTCTATAAATTCATCAGGTATACCTAAACGTACTATTTGCGATTTGTAATTATTATCGGCCATAAATTCTAACACTGCAGATCCCATACCACCTTCAAGGCAGCCGTCTTCAACAGTTATCACGTAAGGATATTTCTGGAATACCTCGTGCAGTAAAGCCTCATCAAGCGGTTTCACAAATCGCAAGTCATAGTGCGCCGGGAAGTACCCGTCCATGTGTAACTGCTCAGTGGCTTTTACCGCTTCGTTACCGATGGCGCCGATGCTTAGTATTGCTACTTCTTCGCCATCGCAAATTTTGCGGCCTTTGCCTACTGGTATGGCTTTCATTGGGCGCTGCCAATCTACCATAACGCCATTACCACGTGGGTAGCGTATCACAAAAGGGCCCACATCATCTTGCTGGGCAGTGAACATCAGGTTACGCAGTTCCTCCTCGTTCATCGGTGCCGATATGGTTAGGTTAGGGATACAACGCATATAAGCCAGGTCATAAGCACCATGGTGGGTAGCACCATCTGCACCGGCAAAACCGGCACGGTCAAGGCACATTACCACGTTAAGCTTTTGAATGGCCACATCGTGTATCACCTGGTCGTAAGCCCTTTGCATAAAGCTGGAGTATATGTTACAGAACGGAATTAAACCCTGTGTAGCCAAACCCGCACTAAAAGTAACGGCGTGCTGCTCGGCAATGCCTACGTCAAACGCACGGTTAGGCATGGCTTTCATCATCAGGTTTAATGAACAGCCTGATGGCATGGCCGGCGTAATACCCATAATTTTAGGGTTAGCCTCGGCCAGTTCTATAATGGTATGCCCAAACACATCCTGGTATTTAGGCGGTTGCGGCTTATCGTATTTGGTCTTTTTTATCTCGCCGGTAATCTTGTCAAACAAGCCGGGAGCATGCCATTTGGTCTGGTCTTTTTCGGCCAGCGCATAGCCTTTACCTTTTGTGGTAATGCAATGCAGTAGCTTAGGGCCGGGTATATCGCGCAGATCACGCAGTAATTTTACCAGATGGGTTACATCATGGCCGTCAACCGGGCCAAAATAGCGGAATTTAAGCGCCTCAAAAAAGTTGCTGCGTTTAAGTAAAGTGCCTTTAATGCTCTTCTCGATCTTCTTTGCGATCTTGAAGGCATCAGGCCCCATTGATGAGATCTTAGCCAATACCGTAGCGATATCATCGCGGAAACGGTTGTAAGGCTTTGATGTGGTAATATCAGTAAGGTATTCCTTTAATGCACCCACATTAGGGTCTATCGACATGTTGTTGTCGTTAAGGATCACCAGGATGTTCGAGTTTTCGATGCCGGCATGGTTTAGTGCCTCAAAGGCCATACCTGCAGTCATGGCACCATCGCCAATTACGGCAACGTGCTGCCTGTCTGTTTCGCCTTTATATTGTGAAGCAACAGCCATACCCAAAGCAGCAGAGATAGATGTTGAAGAGTGGCCTACGCCAAAAGTATCAAATGCGCTTTCGCTGCGTTTAGGGAAACCGCTTATGCCGCCGTAAATGCGGTTGGTATGAAAGTTATCTCTGCGGCCAGTTAATATCTTATGGCCATAAGCCTGGTGGCCTACATCCCAAACTAATTGATCGTACGGAGTATTTAAAACGTATTGTAGTGCTACTGTGAGTTCCACAGTTCCTAAGCTGGCAGCAAAGTGGCCACCATTAACGGATACAACGTCAATAATATATTGGCGCAGTTCGTTACAAACTTGTTCAAGCTGGTCTTCTTTTAGTTGCTTAAGATCAGTAGGAAAGTTTATTTGACTTAAAAGTTCACCGGCGGGTACCTGCATTTAATTTTTAGTGACTGTAATATAACTTACAAAGTAAGGTAATTTAATTGGAATATATTAAAGGTAAATATTGTTTTGCTTAATGCGATTTATATTTTTTTATAGCTAAATAGCTGTATTTTTGACAAATGACCGATGATGCGTTTGCTATAAAATTGCCGCAGTTTGAAGGCCCTTTTGACCTGCTGCTGTTTTTTATTGAACGCGATGAACTGGACATTCATGACATCCCCATTGCCCGCATTACCGACGATTTTCTGAATTACATCCACCAGATGACGGTATTGAACATGGAGCTGGCGAGCGAGTTTATCTTTGTTGCCGCTACCCTGATGCGCATAAAAGCCAAAATGCTTTTGCCTCGCCACAACACCGGTGAAGAAGAAAACGAGATGGACACCAAAGAGGGGTTGATCCGAAAACTCATCGAATACAAAAAGTTTAAGGTTTTATGCGATGAGCTGCGGCCTTTTGAAGACGAGCGTTTTAAACAGGAGAAACGCGGCAACATCAAAGCCGATCTGGAGCAGGTTGAAAAGGTTACCGTGCCAGGCGAAGAACTATCAGAACTGAACCTGTATAAACTGATGGTGGTTTATAACCGCCTGATGCGTAACTATAACTCCCGCAGCCAGGAAGTGCACCATACCGTTGTGCAATATCCTTACACCATAGAAAAGCAAAAGGAAGCCATCAAACACCTGCTCAGCATCAACAAAAAAATGGACTTTAAACACATTGCGGGTAACAGCGAAAATAAGGTGCATTTTATCTACAATTTTTTAGCCGTGCTTGAAATGTTGCAGCAGGAAGCCATAGAGATTACCATTGGCCTGGGCTTTAATAATTTTTGGATTGAACCGAAGGGCGAAGTAGAAGGTTAAAAGTAGAAAGTCAAAAGTCATCAGCACGATTGTCATGAATTAAATTTGTCATGCTGAGGTACGAAGCATCTTTCAGCGTTCTCTTTATTCTGAAAGATTCTTCGCTGTCTCTCAGAATGACAGGTTTTTTAAACTATCGGCAAACTCTACAAATCAAGTAGTCAATCTCAAATCTCATATCTCAAATCTCACATCAAATCTCTAACTTAGCCGCGTTTTTAAAACACAATAATGAAAAGAGACAAATTAATATTCAAGCTATTAGAAGAAGAGCAGCAGCGCCAGGAAGAAGGCATTGAGCTTATCGCATCAGAGAACTTTGTTAGTCGCCAGGTAATGGAAGCGGCAGGTTCTGTGGCTACCAACAAATACGCCGAAGGTTTGCCGGGCAAACGCTATTACGGTGGTTGCGAGGTAGTTGATGAGATAGAGACGATTGCCATTGAGCGTGCTAAGCAACTTTTTAATGCAGAGTGGGTTAACGTGCAGCCACACTCTGGTGCACAGGCTAACGCTGCGGTAATGCTTGCGGTGCTTAATGCCGGCGATAAAATATTAGGTTTTGATCTTTCACACGGTGGTCACCTAACCCACGGTTCATCGGTAAACTTTTCAGGTAAATTATACGAACCGCATTTTTATGGTGTGGTAAAAGAAACAGGCTTAATTGATTACGAACAATTAGAGCGTGTTGCTTTAGAGCAAAAACCAAAACTGATCATCTGTGGTGCATCAGCATACTCACGCGATTGGGATTATGCTTTTATCCGCAGCGTTGCAGATAAAGTTGGCGCTTTGGTACTGGCAGATATTTCGCACCCGGCAGGTTTAATTGCCCGCGGTTTGCTTACAGATCCGCTACCGCATTGCCATATTGTAACTACAACAACCCACAAAACCTTACGCGGCCCTCGTGGTGGCTTAATAATGATGGGTAAGGATTTTGAAAACCCATGGGGCCTAAAAACACCAAAAGGCGAAGTAAAAATGATGTCGTCTTTGCTGGATATGGCTGTATTCCCTGGTACGCAGGGTGGCCCGTTAGAGCACATTATCGCTGCTAAGGCAGTTGCCTTTGGCGAGGCTTTGTCTGATAGCTACATGAAATACATTACGCAGGTTAAACTTAACGGTGCAGCAATGGCAAAGGCTTTAGTTGCCCGTGGTTACGAGATCATATCAGGCGGTACCGATAACCACCTGATGCTGATAGACCTGCGCAACAAAAACATTACAGGTAAAGCTGCAGAAAAGGCTTTGGTGAGTGCAGATATCACGGCTAACAAAAACATGGTGCCATTTGATGATAAATCGCCGTTTGTAACATCAGGTATCCGTTTGGGTACAGCTGCCATTACAACCCGTGGATTAAAAGAAAAACACATGGAAACAATTGTTGAGCTGATAGATGCTGTAATTGTTGACCCTGAAAATGAAACATCTATAAAGAAAATCCGTAAAAAGGTTCATAAATTGATGGAAGATTTCCCGTTGTACCGGGAGGACTAACCTAAATAATGAGCAAAACGGATTTACAGCATCCTACAGAAATTGAAGACCGGCGTTTAGCCGCCCTAAATTCTTACGATGTTTTAGATACGCTGCCCGAAAAAGAATTTGATGCCATTACCCGCCTGGCATCCTTTATATGCCAGGCGCCATTGGCCTTTATCACTTTCATAGATGATAAAAGGCAATGGTTTAAATCAAAGGTTGGCTACGATATAGATTCCGTTCCACTGCAGGATGCCTTTTGCAGGCATACTATCCTTAGTGATGATCTGGTTGAAGTGCCGGATGCTACCCAAAACGAATTATTTTGTGAAACCGAACAGGTAAAAGGCGCTTTCGCCATTCGCTTTTATGCCAGTGCCCCATTGATAGATCCGGATGGTTACCGCATTGGTACGCTCTGCGTTTTTGACCAAAAGCCCAAACACCTTACCGCTGAACAGCGCGATGCTATGTTAACGCTGGCAAGTGAGGTTATGTCGCATCTGATCTTACGAAAGCAAAAAAGAGAGCTTGAGCAAAGCCTTGATATGCACCGGCAATACTCAACGCTGTTCAATAGCTCGGCAGACATCCATTTGATCGCTGGCAGCACCTCTGCAATAGAATATATAAATGATGCCGTTACTGAGATTTTAGGTTACACGCCGCAGCAAACCACGGGCAGGTCGCTATGGGATTTTGTGGTAGGAGAAGACCGTGAAAAATATAGGTATCTGATAGAGGAAGCCATCAGCTCACAAAAATCTTTTGAGCTTGAAACACGAACAAACACGCAAAGCGGCGAGATACGGCAAATAAGCTGGACAGCCGTTTACAAAGCCGGTAAATGGTATGGTAGTGGCAGGGATATCACCTATCAGCAGAAACTGGTAGAAGAAACCCGCCAGCAATCGTTAGTTGCCAGTAAGATCAAAAATGGGGTGGTCATCAGCAATGCTGATGACAAAGTGGTTTGGATAAACGAAGCCTTTGAAAATATCACCGGTTACAATTTTGATGATTTAAAAGGGAAGTTTTTAGGCGAAGTAGTACAGGGTAAACCTGTTGATGCCGAAAGCGAACGCCAGCTATTGGAAGCTCGGGCGACAAGCCAACCTTACGAGGTTGAGTTATCCATGCAAAGTAAGCTTGGCGGTCCGCTATGGATACTGGTAAACAACTCGCCGGTTTATGCAGAAGATGGCTCTGTAGAAAAATACATCCGGGTTATAACCGATATAACCAAGCGCAAGCAGGCTGAGCAGAATGTGCAGATTTTATCCTTTGCGGCCCGCAAATCGCCAAGTGGTATATTTATACGCGATGCCGAGGGGCGTATCATCTGGATGAACGAGGCTATGGAAGGGATTATCGGTTACAGCCTTGCCGATCTTAAAGACCATACCGTAGGCACGCTGTTGATAGGTGAAGAGACCAACCTCGAAGTTTTCCAAAGCGCAGTTGAAGCAGTTAAGGCCAAACGTTCGTACGAGATCGAAATAAAGATATACCGCAAAGATGGCGCCACCGCATGGGTATATATCTCTAATAGCATGCTGTTTAATGATGAGGGGAATGTAGAGCGGCAGATAGGTGTAATGGTGGATATCACCGAACGCAAAAAGAAAGATGAGCAGCTAAAAATGCTATCGCTGGTGGCCAGCAAAACTAATAGCGGTGTTGTTATTAACGATGCCGATGGCCAGGTAGAATGGGTAAACAGTGCATTTGAAAAAATAACAGGCTACACCCTTGCCGACGTACAAGGAAAACACCTGGGCGATTCTTTAAAGGGCGAATTGACTGATGTATCGATCATCGAAAAAGCGCGCGAGCTGTCTGCCCAAAAGCAATCTTTTGATGTTGACCTGCTAATCTACCGTAAGGATGGCGAACCACTTTGGATAACTGTTATTAATTCCGTTGTGACCGATGAGGAGGGGAAAGTTGAACGCTACATCGAATCGATAATTGATATTACCGCCAAAAAGAAAGCCGAGTTAGAACTGATCGCTGCTAAGGAAGAGGCATTGCAACTGAGCCGGGCTAAGGACATTTTTATGGGTGTAATGAGCCATGAAATTCGCACCCCGCTAAATGCAGTGATAGGCATGTCGCACTTGTTGGTAGAAGACAAATCCTCCGAATCGCAGAAGGAAAATTTAGAAGTGCTCAGATTTTCTGCAGAGAATCTGATGACCTTAATTAACGATGTGCTTGATTTCACCAAAATTGAAACCGGCAATATAGAGTTGGAAAGGGCAAGTGTAGACTTGCGCGAGATGCTGCAAAGCATTATTGCGTCTATGCGCTACAAGGCCCAGGAAAAAGGCATAACGCTAACCAGCAATATTGAAAATACCGTACCCGACATGATCATTGGCGACCGGGCCCGCCTTGTTCAAATATTATTGAATTTGGTAGGTAATTCTGTTAAATTTACCAGCCGTGGCGGTGTAAGTATTGATCTGAAAGTAATAGAACAAAACAGCAATACCGTACGCATCAGGTTTGCTGTTGCTGACACCGGCATAGGTATCGCAAAAGATAAGCAAAGTACTATATTTGAGTCGTTTAAGCAGGCCGAAATGGATACCACCCGCAAGTATGGTGGCACAGGCCTGGGATTAGCAATAAGCAAGCGTTTAATAGAGCTTCACGATTCGCGCATTAATGTTGACAGCGCGGTGGATGAGGGTTCAACCTTCTGGTTTACAATTACCTTTGATAAGGTTGTTGACCATAAGAATAACAAGATAGATAAGGTGAATACAAATTTAAATGTGAATGTTTTAGTGGTTGATGATAACCAGATCAACCGTTTGCTTATCAATAAGGTGCTTAAAAAGTGGGGCGCCACTGCCGATTTCGCCGAGAATGGCCAGGAAGCAATTGATAAGCTGGAGCAACGCAGAAATTTTGATGTTGTATTAATGGATATTCACATGCCTGTGATGGGTGGCCTTGAAGCTACCGGATTGATCCGTAAAAAAGACGAACCTTATTTTCAAAATCTGCCGATAATTGCCCTTACAGCTTCAATGCTTAGCAACCAAATGGGTGAGATAGAAAGCGCCGGCATGAACGATTACATCCTTAAGCCATTTGACCCTGCAAGCCTGCACGAGAAACTAAGCAGGTATCAGAAACAGTAAGTTTTTAGGATAAGAGATTTGTGGTTAGAGATTAGGCTACTCTGCGCTTGCCCTCATTGCGCGGAGTGAAAAAAGCTATGTCATTGCGAGGAGCGACAGCGACGTGGCAATCTCGTAGGCTCATTCAGTTTGCTTGTCCTCTAAGATTGCTTCTCCGCCAACCGGCGGATCGCAATGACATGGAGTTTATTAACTGATCTCCAATCAACCAATCGCCAACTAATTAACCCCTTACTCCGCGTAAGCGATAGTTGCTATACTTAATTTAAGCCCGGGCACTTTAAGTAGTTCGATACCGCATGCCTCAAGGGTAGAGCCGGTAGTTACAATATCATCAACCAGTAAGATGTGCTTGCCCACAAGCCGGTCAGAAGAAACTATACTAAAAACATCCTTCATGTTCTCGAACCTGGCAAAGCGCGATTTATGGGTTTGCGTTTTGGTTTGCACCGTCCTAACAAGATTATCTGTTTCGCATTTACAGCCTAAAGCAGTACTGATGCCTTCTGCAAAGTGCTCACTTTGATTGTAGCCCCGTTCTTTTAAGCGTTTTTTATGCAATGGCACGGGTACTACGTAATCTACATCAGCAAATATTGGATTTTGCTTAAGCTGCCTGCCGGCAATGTCGCCTAACACGTTACCTATTCTGTGCATCCCCTCATACTTTAATTGATGAACAAGGTTCTGCACCTTACCGCCTTTGTTAAAATAATACAGTGCGTATGCCGCTTCTATGTTTAGCTTGCCCCAAAATTGTTGGGCTACAATGTTATCAGGCTGTTGGTGAAAATTAGTTAACGGCAGGTTGTAGCGGCAATCGGTACAAATCACATCCTCGCCGTTTACCAAACTTGCGTTGCAAGCAGCACAAAGCTGCGGGAATATCAGCGAAACAAAATCGGACAAGTAGGTATTAAGCAATTGCATGTCTTAAGTTAGGGAAATTAAATTGCTTTTTAACAAAACATGTCAACTGCAAGGAACGATAGTGATGTGGCAATCTCCTCGCCGGCAAATAAATGCGAAGAGGTTGCAACGCTTTCGCTTGCAATGACACACGAGTATATTCTATTCTCCCTTCAGGGGTTAGGGGGTTACCGCTTCCTTATCTTTTTCCTTCTCGTTTATTGCCAACTGTCCGCAAGCTGCATCAATGTCTTTGCCGCGACTTCGGCGAATGTTGGTTGTTATACCTTGTTTGCGTAAATATTCTGCAAATGCTTCAATGCGGTCTTCTCCTGCATTAATAAAGTTGGCGAATGAGATAGGATTATATTCGATGATGTTAACCTTGCACGGCAGGTGCTTGCAAAAACGCGCCAGTTCTTCGGCGTCTTTAAGGGTATCATTAAAGCCATCAAAAACAATGTATTCGTAGGTTACCGCGTTTTTAGTTTTGGCGAAATAATATTTAAGTGCATCGGCCAGTGCCTTTAACGAGTTTTGCTCATTAATAGGCATTATGGTATTACGTTTTTCGTCGTTAGCGGCATGCAGTGAGAGGGCCAGGTTAAATTTTACTTTGTCATCACCCAGCTTGCGTATCATTTTGGCAATGCCTGCGGTAGAAACAGTGATGCGCTTAGCTGCCATATTTAAACCATCTTCAGCAGTGATGCGCTCAATTGATTTTAAAACATTAGCATAGTTAAGCAAAGGCTCACCCATACCCATGTATACTATGTTTGAAAGGGGGATGCCATAATTTTCGCGGGCCTGCTTATCGATAAGCACAACCTGGTCGTAAATTTCGTCGGGGTTAAGATTGCGTTTGCGCTCCATATAGCCGGTTGCACAAAATTTGCAGGTAAGGCTGCAGCCCACTTGTGACGATACGCAGGCTGTCATCCGTTCAGGTGTCGGAATTAAAACACCTTCAATTAAGTGAGCATCATGTAATATAAAGGAATTTTTTATAGTTTTATCAGCACTAATCTGCGAAGAGTTTATTCCAACCTTGTTTATTACAAATTTTTCATCCAGTTTAGCGCGAAGTTCTTTTGAAATGTTGCTCATGTGATCAAACGATAAGCACGACTTCTTCCACAACCATTCATAAACTTGTTTGGCCCTAAAGGGCTTCTCATCCATGTTTATAAAGTGTTGTTGCAGAGCCTCAAGCGTTAAGCTGCGGATGTCTATTTTATCTTTTTTATCACTCACGTTACAAAAGTACTTATTTTTAAAAAATCTGTTCTTAATTTAAAGTCATTCTTTTTCAGGATTAAAAACAATAACTTAAAGTTAATTGTAATTCTTAAAAAAATGGTTTTATAGAGACATTGCTGATGCCAAGTTATATTAATGAAAACTTTTAAAGCCGATTACGTTTTCCCCGTAAGTGCCGATCCGATAAAGAATGGGGTTGTTACTGTGGATGATTATGGGAAAGTCATCTCAGTTAACAACGAAGAAACTGCAGACCCCAATGTTCCTTTTGAAACACTTAGCGGGGTTATCGTACCTGGTTTCATTAACACACACTGCCACACTGAACTTTCGCACCTCAAAGATAAAATTGCTCCCGGCAATGGGCTTATCTCCTTTATAAAGGAAATATTAGCAACCAGAGCTGCCGACCCACAAGCCATTGCTGACGGCGCCAAAGCTGCCGACCAGGAAATGTATGATAATGGCATAGTTGCAGTTGGAGATATTTCAAACACTGCAGATACGGTAGAGATGAAGGCCGCCAGCAAAATGTATTACCATACTTTTGTTGAGATACTGGGCTTTATACCGGAAAGGGCCGAACAGGTTTTTAATAGCGCGCTTGAAACGGCAGAAAAGTTTAAACCACACCCGTCATCGGTTACAGCACATGCGCCATATACGGTATCAAAAGAGCTGTTTAAGCTGATTAAAAGGTATAGTGATGCGAACGAGAATCTTTTAAGTATTCATAACCAGGAGTGCGAGGACGAGAATAAATTTTATCGCTACAAATTAGGGGGCTTTATAGATCTTTACAAGCACCTGAACATTAATATAGATTTCTTTAAGCCCCAGGCACGCAACTCGTTGCAAAGCGTAATACCCCTGCTTACCAATAAGCAGAATATTCTGATGGTGCATAATACCTGTACCAATCTTAAAGATATTTACTTTATAAAACGTTTCGATCGCAGGATAAACTGGTGCTTTTGTCCTAACGCCAACCTGTATATAGAAAAACGCCTGCCGAAGGTGGAGCTATTTGTCAATCAAGACCTTAACATTACTTTGGGTACTGATAGCCTTGCATCAAATACTAAGCTTTGCATCCTGAGCGAAATGCGCACGCTACAGCAAAATTTTCCTTCTCTGAGCCTGGAGTTGCTTTTACAATGGGCCACTATCAATGGTGCAGCGTTTTTAGGGATCGATAATACCAAGGGCACTATTGAGGCCGGCAAAACACCCGGGCTTAACCTGCTTACAGGTCTTGACGGTTTTAAGATAACCGACGATACCAAAGTGAAGCGGTTGGTTTAATTCAATTTGAAGATCCGTCGATTTGAAAATGGATTTCTGTTTTCAAATAATTACTGATTAATTTGACGATTATCGATTTAGATCATGACTGTGGATTTCTATGGTCAGGGTAATTTTCAAATCTTCAAATTTTAAATCCTCCAATCGAATACATGAAACACTTGGATATTACCGTTACGGGCAAAGTGCAGGGCGTGTTTTTCCGAAAATCAACCAAAGCAGTTGCCGACCAGTTAGGTGTGCGTGGCTTTGTACGTAACGAGGCCAACGGCGATGTTTTTATAGCTGCTGAAGCTGATGATGCAATCCTTGATATGTTTATGGATTGGTGTAACGACGGCCCCGAGGATGCCAAAGTGACATCCGTAACAACCAATGAGGGCGAAGTAAAAAACTATCGTAATTTTGAGGTAGTTAAAAAGTAATCTCAAACCACAGCAATCAGAATTTGTCAACCGCTAAAAAATTTGCCGGCCAAACGGCTATATACGGTACTACCACAGTGGTACAGCGTTTACTAAGCTCTTTGCTTACACCACTGTATACCCGCGCTTATGACCCTAAGGTTTATAGCGTATTTAGTACCCTTTACAGCTATGCGGCAGTACTGCAAGCCTTGCTGGCTTTTGGCATGGAAACAACTTTTTTCCGTTACCTTAACAAGCACCCCGATCAAAAAAGGCAGGTTTACAATAATAGCTTCTGGGTTGTTTTTTTAGTTACAATATTCTTTCTGCTATTTGCTGTTCCGTTTATACATACCATCGCAGGGTTCATAAAAATTGGTGAAAGAACTTCGCAAGCCGAGTTTGAACGATATATCAAATACTTCTTATGCATCCTGGTAGTAGACGCCTGGTGCGCTATTCCGTTTGCAAAACTCCGCGCCGACGGCAGGCCACTTAAATATGGTGTTGCCAAGCTTGTTAACATTTTTGTAATGGTGGGGCTTAATCTCATATTTATTTGGGTGCTGCCATATATTGTTAATCACAATATTGCCGGTGCCGAGTGGATAAAAACATGGTTTGTGAAAGGGTGGGTTGGATATGTTTTTATATCAAACCTGGTAGCAAGTATTGTTACGCTGTTATTACTGCTGCCAGAGCTGCTCAAATTGCAATTGAGCTTTGATAAGGTGATGTTTAAAAACATGTTTGCCTACAGCTGGCCTGTAATGATAGCTGGGTTATCTTACATCGTGAACGAAAATTTTGACAAGATACTTTTAGGCAAATTATTACCTGCCAACATCAGCGAACAGGAAGTTGGTATTTACTCGGCCTGCGCGCGCATCTCGGTTTTCCTTAGTTTGTTCAACCAGGCCTTTCGGATGGGGGCCGAGCCATTCTTTTTTAGCCATGCTAAGAATAAAAATGCAGGCTACACCTACGCCAAAATAATGGACTATTTTGTGATAACCATGTGCGTGATGTTCCTTGGAGTGGTTGCAAATATTCAGATCCTCAAACATTATGTAAATAACCCGGCCTATTGGGTAGGTTTAGGGGTTGTGCCGCCGCTTTTGTTGGGTTATGTTAGCCTGGGCATTTATACCAACCTTTCTATATGGTACAAACTGTCAGACCAAACACGTTATGGGCTTTATATTTCCGGTATCGGCGCAGTGTTAACCATCGTTCTGAACGTTATTTTTATACCCATATATAGTTACATGGCATCAGCGTGGATCTCGCTGGCTGCTTACGCAAGTATGATGATAATGTCATACATATGGGGGCAAAAGAATTATCCTATACCATATAATTTAAAGAAGAACGTCGCTTATATCGTTATTTCAATAGTGCTGGTTTATCTTTCGTTCAGCGTATTTCACCGCAATATATTTATAGGTAACGGGTTATTATTATTGTTTGGCTTGGGCACTTTATATGCCGAGCGCAACCAATTAAAAGCTATATTGAAACGGTAACAATCGTACGTAACAAATGAAGTTTGCAGCATTACTAACATTGGCCACGGCGTTTGCCGGCAGCTGCCTTGCTCAAAATAACAAGGCTGCGGTGTCCCGGCCTATGAGCCAGGCGGATAGTGGTATGGTGAAACAACTTTTTTTCACAGCGCTGCGCGAGAAAACCATCGACAATAAGAAACAAGCTTACGACCTTTTTAACCGCGTTTTACAGATAGACCCGGCTAACGATGCCAGCATGTTTGAGCTGGCCAACCTGGAGCAATTACAAAACAACAACGCCGCTGCAGAAAGTTTATTAGAACGCGCCGTTACAGTAAACAAAGATAACGAATGGTATTGGCTGGCACTGGCAGGCCTTTATGAGAAAAATAATGAGCTGGCCAAGTTAGAGAATGCGCTTACTGAGCTCATAAGGCTCAATCCGGACAGGTCTGAATATTACTACGGCAAAGCCAATGCCTTTTACCTGGAAAAAAGGTATGATGAAGCGCTTAAGTTATACGATAAGGTTCAGGAGCTTTCTGGGCAAAGTGATGAACTGGCACTAAGCAGGCAAAAGATCTATCTGCGCCAGGGCGATGTTAAAAAAGCTGCCTCCGCTTTAGACCAGCTGATAGCTTCTAACCCAACGCAGGTGAGGTATTACCTGGCGCAGGCAGAGATCTACAGCTCCAATAGTCAGCCGGACAAGGCTATTGAACTCTTACAGAAAGCAAAAAAAATTGACCCTGATAATGGTTTGGTGCACCTTGCCCTTGCTGATATTTACCGTGAGCAGAACAAGCCCGAAGCCAGTTACGATGAATTGGAACTGGCTTTTGCCAACCCGGATGTTGACATAGATCAAAAGTTGCGAATCGTAATGGGTTACGTTCCCAAATTTCCGGAGCCTAACGCTCAGGCCAGCGCACTGCAGTTGAGTAAGGTGATGGTTATGGCCCATCCATCTGATGTTAAGGCTTACGCCATCTATGGTGATATGCTTTTGCAAAACCGCAAACTTACCGAGGCAAAAGAAGCTTACAAAAAAGCAATAGCGCTTGATCCTAAAGCATACAACATACAGGAGCAGTTAGTGCGCATCCAGCTTTCGCAAGGCGATTTTGATGACGCAATAAAGGATGGCGAAAACTCATTATCTATGTTCCCTAACCAGGCTTGGATGAATTACATGGTTGGTGAAGCCTGGCAGCAGAAAAAGAACTACATAAAGGCCATCAGCTATCTAAAAAATGCTACCATGCTTGAGGCAGAGGATAAAAGCCTGCTAACGCAAAGTTATTCTGCCTTAGGCGATGCTTACCATGCTATGGGTGATATCAAAAATTCAGATACGGCCTATGAAAAAGCTTTGAGCATAGACCCGGATAACGCCTACACGCTGAACAATTATGCCTATTATTTGTCGTTAAGGAACGAGCAGTTAGACAAGGCAGCGCAGATGTCTAAGCGTAGTAATGAACTGATACCTAACACGGCATCTTTTGAAGATACCTACGCCTGGATATTATTTAAACAGAAAAACTATACCGGGGCTAAACTTTGGATAGAAAAGTCTATCAAAAATGATAAAGGTGCCAGTGCTACTAAAGTGGAGCACTATGGCGATATATTATTTTTTACAGGTGATGTTAACGGTGCCGTTGAAAACTGGAAAAAAGCTAAACAGCTTGGTACTAACTCGCCTTTGTTACAAAGAAAGATAGATGAGAAAAAATATTCTGAATAGTTTAGCCATTATCTGCAGCATTGCAGTGTTATCGGCATGTAAATCAAAAAAATTAACGCAAGTTGCACGGCCTGCCACTGCCGATTCTTCAGCAGCGGTGAAATCTAACTCGGTACGGGAAAAAATTTCGGCCATCCGCTCAAAGCAGGTAAGTTTTAATACGTTCACAGGCAAAGCCAAAACCAAATTGGATATCAATGGTAAGGGAAATGATGTTACGCTGAACATCCGTATTAACCGCGATCAAAAAATATGGATCTCCATAACCGCTATTGCGGGCATTGAAGTAGCGCGTGCACAGATAACCCCTGATAGTATACAGGTGATAAACCGCTTGCAAAGTGTGTATCTTAAAAAGCCTTTCAGCTACATTTACCAGTTTGCCGGCAGGCAGGTAAATTTTAAAACCGTGCAGGCATTGCTGGTAGGTAATGCCATACCCGAAACCTTGAACGAACAGGCAGATATTACCGCAGAAAGTAACAATACTGTTATCAATGGCACGCTGCAAAGCGTTGTTTACAAGCTCTTATTAGGTGCCGATCTTAAAGTTACGCAAACCAATCTTACTAACCAGGCGGCCCGCCAAACTTTGCAAGTTACTAACAATGTGTTTATACAGGAGAACGGTCGCATTATTCCATCACAAATAGATATTCAGTCAACCGCTGGCGATAAGCAGATCAAGGCTAATCTTAAATACAATACAGTAGAGTTTGATAAGCCGCTCGAATATCCGTTTAGTATCCCAAAAAGTTACGAACCTGCTAATTAAATTATATTTTTGGTGGATGAAATTTTTTAAAGCTGTACTTTTTCTGATCTGCGTGCTTGGTTTAAGCAGCGCGTTTGCGCAAAGCAGCGCCGAACTTAAACGCCGCCGCGAAAAGTTGAATGACGAATTAGACCAACTTAACCGTGAGTATCAGGAAACTGCCAGCAACAAAAAAGTATCATTAAAGCAACTGAATATTTTAAAAGCGCAAATAAACCTGCGTGAAGAAAAGATAGCGAACATCAATTCTGAGGTAAGAAATTTAGATAACGAGATCTCTCAGAGCAATAATACCGTACGTAGTTTACAAAGCCAGTTAGACCAGCTAAAGAAAGAGTATGCCGGCATGGTGCTTTTTGCTTACCGTAATCAAAGCGCGTACAATAAACTGATGTTCATATTTGCAGCAAAAGATTTTAACCAGGCCTATCGCAGGCTTAAATACCTGCAGCAGTTTGGTACATATCGCGAACGCCAGGCTGGCTACATTCAGGGCACCCAGCGGGATCTGCACGTCAAGATCAATGAGCTTGACCGGGATAAAAAGGAAAAGAATAACTTGCTGGCTAACCAGGAAAAGGAGAAAGATGAGTTAGGTAAGGCTAAAAATACGCAGGTAAAAGTAATTAGCGATATATCGAAGCAGCAGGGTGCTATAAAACAGCAACAGCGTGATGTACGCAAACGTATTGCACAGACTAACCGTGCCATTACCAATGCCATTGCCCGTGAGATCGAGATCGCAAGGCGCGAGGCAGAGGAAAAAGCCCGCGCGGAAGCACGTGCTGCAGCGGCAAGGGCCAAAGCAGAAAATCGTGAACCGGCTGCTCCGTCAAAAACCGCCATTACCAAATCGTCAACCAATAGCCAGGTGCTGAACGCTACGCCGGAAGCAGCAAGGTTATCAAATGACTTTTTGGGCAACCGGGGCCGCCTGCCATGGCCTGTAGCCAACGGACAGTTGCTGCATGGTTTTGGTACTTATACGGATGCCGATGGTATACGCAGCGAAAGCAGCGGTTATGAGATACGTACTGCCGCCAATGCACCGGTAAGGGCTGTATTTGAAGGTGAAGTAAGAGCTATACAGGATGTTGCCGGTGCGTACACGGTAATTTTAAGACATGGTGAGTATTTTACATCTTATTCAAACCTCAGGTCGGTATCAGTAAGCGTTGGCCAGAAGGTTTCAACTAAGCAAACTTTGGGTACCGCAGCTACCGATCCGTCGACCGGAGATCCTACTGTATCATTTACCTTAAGTAAGAGCAGAGATTTTCAAAATCCTAAATCTTGGCTTGCCGATAATTAGTTTTAAATTACCGCGTTAAGCTTATACTACTATTGTATATTTGTAAACTTTAATTACAGAAAATGTTAAGTTTTGTTCCCTTGTTTTTAAATATCGGTACCCCTGAAATGATATTGATATTATTTGTGGCACTGATGCTTTTTGGTGGTAATAAACTGCCTGAGCTTGCACGCGGTTTGGGTAAAGGTATCCGCGAGTTTAAAGATGCATCTGAGGACGTTAAGCGCGAAATAAATAACCAGATCAATAATTACGAAGACAAAAAGACGGTTGAAAAACCGGCAATAACGGCTGAAGAGGAAAACAATACGGCGGCTAATTATAAACCATACGAGCCTGTTGAGGGCGCTATATCAGCATACACCGGGCACTCGGCCACAGATGCTATTGAAGAACATACGGAGGAACACAAAATCGAAGGATCAACCCCGGCTACTGATGCTACCTTTGAGAACGAGACCGAAATTAAACCGGTTGCAGAAGCAAAACCTGCAAGCCACATCAACTTAACTAAACCTGAAGAAGTAGCTGCTGAAAAGAAAACTACTGAAGAGTAATACATAGAAAAATATTAATTAATTAAACTTAAAATCATGGGTGGATTAGGCGCACCAGAAATCATTCTGATCATTATTGCGATATTGATCTTGTTCGGCGGTAAAAAAATACCTGAACTAATGCGAGGCTTAGGTAAAGGTGTTAAAGAATTTAAAGACGCACAGAACGGCGAAAGCACAAGTACTACAACTACAACAAATAACGAAGAAAAACCTAAGGTTTAATCCTGCCGTTGCTATTGATAAAAGGCGGCAAAACCGCCATTACTGAACTTATCTGTTGAAAATTTTAACCTTCAACAGATAAGTTTTTCTATTTTAGGCCCATGGCTAAAAAGTATCACTCTTACAGTGACATTAAGAGCGGGTTACAAAGCGGAGACGTTACCGTTGAGCAGTTGGTTAAGCAGTACCTTCAGCAAATAAATACAAATACCCATCTAAACGTATTCAATGAAGTTTTTGGTGACGAAGCACTTGCCCAGGCAAAGGCACTTGATGTACGTTTAAAAAATAATGAACCGGTTGGCAAGCTTGCGGGTATGGTTATCGGTATTAAAGATAACATTTGCTATAAAGATCACAAGGTTACTGCATCTTCTAAGATATTAGAGAATTTTACTTCCATATATTCCGCAACTATTGTAGAGCGTTTACTGGCAGAGGATGCCATTATCATAGGCCGTTGCAACTGCGATGAGTTTGCCATGGGGGCATCAAATGAGAACTCGTACTTTGGCCCGGTCAAAAACTTTGCCGATGAAACACGTGTGGGTGGCGGCTCGTCTGGTGGTTCTGCAGTTGCTGTTCAGGCAGGTATGTGCCACGCTGCCATAGGTACCGATACAGGCGGCTCCGTTAGGCAGCCTGCTTCATTCTGTGGGGTGATAGGCTTAAAACCTACTTACGGCCGCATATCAAGGCATGGTATTATCAGCTATGCTTCGTCGTTTGACCAGGTTGGGCCCATCACGCAATCAGTAGAAGATGCTGCATTACTGTTAGAGGTAATGGCCGGACCCGATGAATATGATGCCACCCTTGCCAACCAACCAGTATCTACCGCGCATGAACTAAAGCCTGACGCACATCAAAAGCGCATAGCCTACCTGCAAGAAGCTTTAACAAGTCCTGGTGTTGATGCTGATGTAAAAGGTACACTTTCAACTTACATAGATAAGCTACGTGCTGATGGGCACATCGTAAAACCGATTTCTTTTGAATTGCTCGATTACCTGGTACCTACGTACTATATCTTAGCAATGGCCGAGGCTTCATCAAACCTGGCTCGTTATGATGGTGTGCATTACGGTTACCGTAGTCCCAATGCTACAGATCTGGTTTCTACTTATAAAAAATCGCGCTCTGAAGGGTTTGGTAAAGAAGTTAAACGTCGTATTATGTTAGGCACTTTTGTGCTTAGCGCAGGCTATTATGATGCTTATTACGCAAAAGCCCAAAAGGTTAGGCGCCTGATACAGGACAAGACCAACGAAATATTGAACGACTTTGATTTTATACTCACACCTACCGCACCCGAGCCTGCGTTTGCTTTAGGGTTAAAGGAGAAAGACCCTGTAGTTACCTATCTCTATGATATATTTACAGTGCAGGCCTCGCTGGCCGGATTGCCCGCAATATCTTTACCGGCAGGTAATAACGGTAAAGGTTTGCCGTTAGGTTTACAATTGCTTACCAAAAAATTTGGCGAAACTGAACTGTTAAATTTTTCGGAATATTTCTTAAAGCTATAGCCGATTAATATATTAGTAAATAATTCTCGGGCGACTTTCTGAGGATACCCTAAAATATGAAGAAACTGCTTACTTTTTTTGCCTGCGTTTTAATGGCGCATGCAGTTAAAGCCCAGGCTGCCATGCAGCAGGATACAAATGTTACCGCGCCTGAGTTGCAAGCACCGGTATCTATATACAACAACGTCATTTTTAAACGCCGGTTAGATTCTATCCAAAAAGAAGTACCGCTTGATTATAATGGTTACGTACAGGCCTATATCGATCTCTATAGCAAACGCAGAGATGAAATGGGTAAAATGATTGGTTTATCCAGGTATTACTTCCCGATATACGAAAAGGCATTTGCTGATGCAGGCATACCTGACGAGATCAAATATCTTTCAATAGTAGAGTCTGCCCTTAACCCTAACGCCATATCTAAAGTTGGTGCTGCGGGGCCTTGGCAGTTTATGTCAGAAACGGCAAAGATGTACGGTTTAGCCATGACGGAGTACGTTGATGAGCGCCGCGACCCGGTACAGGCCAGCAATGCAGCCGCCGCTTACCTTAAGGATGCCTATATGCAGTTTGGCGACTGGCTGCTGGCTATAGCATCATATAATTGCGGCAAAAGCAATGTGCAGCATGCATTAGAACGTACCGGCGCACATGACTACTGGTCAATCCGCGATCAATTGCCTCCGGAGACCCGCGGATATGTTCCCGCTTTCATCGCAGTTAATTATGTGATGAAATATCACAAGTATCATTACATAACACCGCAAAGCGCAGGTTTGGCCATTATTACAGATACGGTAATGACAAGCAAATTTGTTGCGCTTAGTCGCGTGGCGCAAGCGCTTGGCATGCCTCTAAAAGACCTTGCAGCCCTAAATCCAGCTTACCGCCAGCAGATAGTTAACGGCTCTGCCACCAATTTACGCAGGATAGTTGTCCCCAAGCTTGATAAACAACAAAGTGACATTTTGCATACTGCAATCAATGATATAACTGCGCCTGTACGCCCGTTAAGGCCTATGCAATATGCAGCCATCAATCCACCGCCTGATTTGCCTGCAAGGCCGTATATGGCTAACGCTGCACAACAAGCATACGTGGTAAATGGTGCCGCTATTACGCCAACCATACATGTTACCAAAAAGGGGGAAACCTTATCTACCATAGCAAGCATGTTTAACGTAAAGGTTGAGCAATTGATGCAGTGGAACAAGCAGTTAGGGGGCAATGCAAACTTACCACTGCTGCCCGGATTAACGGTGAACATCGGCAACGGCTGATAGAACCTGCATACCTGCGTTTAATTTAAAGTGCCTTAACCTTAGCCTTTTTGTTGGCTCTTCAGAAAAAGTAATTGTAATTTTGGGGGCTTCAACAAAAGAAAGAACATGAACAAACCAAATCGTAAGCAGGATGCCCTTAACTACCATGCTAAAGGCCGCCCCGGTAAAATACAGGTAGTTCCTACAAAGCCTACAAATTCTCAACGCGATCTTACGCTGGCCTATTCTCCGGGCGTTGCAGAACCCTGCCGCGAAATTGCCAACAATGTTGACGATGTATATAAATATACTGCCAAAGGTAACCTGGTTGCGGTAATAAGTAATGGTACTGCGGTGCTTGGCCTAGGCAACATAGGCCCGGAAGCCAGTAAGCCGGTAATGGAGGGTAAAGGCCTGCTGTTTAAAATATATGCCGATATTGACGTGTTTGACCTTGAGGTGAATGCTAAATCGGTAGATGATTTTGTGAACATTGTTAAAGCGCTTGAGCCAACCTTTGGCGGCGTTAACCTCGAAGATATATCAGCCCCAACTTGTTTTGAGATAGAGCGCAGGCTAAAGGCCGAGATGAATATCCCGGTAATGCATGACGACCAGCATGGTACTGCCATTATATCAGGCGCAGCCCTGATGAATGCCTGTGAGATACAAGGCAAAAAGCTGGATAAGATAAAATTAGTAGTGAACGGTGCCGGTGCTGCAGCGGTTTCATGTACCAAAATGTACCTGTCTTTAGGTGTTAAGAAAGAAAACCTGGTGATGTTTGACATCAATGGTTTGATAACCCCAGAGCGTACCGACCTGGATGATATAAGACTGGAGTTTGCCACTAATCGTAAAGATATCACTACCCTTGCGGAGGCCATGAAAGGTGCCGACGTGTTTATCGGCTTATCTGCCGGTAATGTGGTAACTGCTGATATGCTGGTGAGCATGGCTAAAAACCCCATAGTTTTTGCAATGGCTAACCCCGAACCGGAGATAAACTATGATGTAGCAACGGCTGCCCGTAAGGACATCATCATGGCTACCGGCCGTTCAGATTTCCCTAATCAGGTGAATAATGTGTTGGGCTTCCCATACATCTTCCGTGGTGCTTTAGACGTACGTGCTACTGCAATCAATGAGGAGATGAAGATCGCCGCTGTTAAAGCTATTGCAGAGATGGCTAAAAAACCGGTACCGGAAGCCGTTAACCTGGCCTACAACATCACCAACCTTAAATTCGGCAAAGATTATATTATTCCTAAACCGATGGATCAGCGTTTGATCACGGAGGTATCATCAGCGGTAGCAAAAGCAGCCATTGAATCAGGTGTTGCTCGCAAGATCATTACCGATTGGGATGCTTACAACGAGGAATTGATATCCCGCCTGGGCAGCAATAATAAACTGCTGCGCGATATGACCAACCAGGCTAAACAGGATCCTAAACGTGTGGTATTTGCCGAGGCTGATAATTACAAGATATTACGTGCGGCGCAAATAGTAAAAGAAGAAAAGATCGCTACGCCTATATTGTTGGGTAATGAAGAACGTATTCGCCAGATCATGCGCGAAACCGAGCTTGACCTCGGCGACGTAGAGATCATCGACCCTAAAAAACATACTGCCCGTTCTGAAGAGTACATGAATTTTCTGTTCAAAAAACGCCAGCGCCGTGGTGTTACTTCATTCGAGGCCAAAAAAATGATCACCGACCGTAACTACTACGGTGCTTGTATGGTGCAGTTTGGCGAGGCCGACGCATTGATTTCGGGTTTAACCAAGAACTATGCCTCAACCGTTAAACCTGCCTTACAGATCATCGGTATTGAGGAAGGGATCAGCCGCGTAGCAGGCATGTACCTGATGATTACGCCAAAAGGTCCATTTTTTTTCGGAGATACTACAGTTAATATAAACCCTACGGCCCAAGAACTCGTAGACATAACCGTGTTGATAGAGAAATCGGTTAGGCAGTTGAATATCCAACCCCGCGTTGCGATATTATCATATTCAAATTTTGGCTCAAACGATGGCGAATTGCCGGAAAAAACACGCGCGGCAGTTAAGATATTACATGATAAATACCCGGATATGGTAGTAGATGGTGAGATGCAGGCAAACTTTGCGCTTAATCCGGCGCTGCTTGCCGATAACTTTCCATTCTCAACGCTTAACGGAAAGCCGGCAAATACGCTTATCTTCCCCACACTGGAATCAGGCAATATTGCCTACAAACTGATGCAGGAGATTGGTGGTGCCGAAGCAGTTGGCCCTATCCTGTTGGGTTTGAAGAAACCCGTTCACGTATTGCAGTTAGGTAGCTCGGTACGCGAAATTGTAAACATGGTTACCATCGCCGTTATAGATGCGCAAATAAAATGTGCCGCAATGGAAGCCAAAACAAAAAAGAAATAATCTGAATAAACATGTACGACTATATTGATGGTAAACTGGCGTTTAAAAGCGCAGCTTATGTGGTGATTGATGCAGGTGGGGTTGGTTACCAGATCAATATATCGTTAAACACTTACTCGCTGCTCGGCGAGGGTGAACGTTGCAAGTTATACACCTGGCTGCACGTTAAAGAAGATGCACATACACTTTATGGTTTTGCCGATGCAGGAGAGCGTAAGCTTTTCCTGCATCTGGTTTCCATATCAGGCATTGGCCCAAATACTGCACGGATGATGCTATCGTCCATAACCCCGGCAGAGATACAACAAGCCATTGTACAAGGCAACGTGGCGCTGATAAAAAGCATTAAAGGCATCGGCCCAAAATCTGCCCAACGTATTATTTTAGAATTACAAGACAAGCTTAAAAAAGAAGGTCCGGATACATTAACTTCCATTGTGGTATCAAAAACAGCAAAAGACGAAGCGCTTTCTGCATTGGTTACCCTTGGTTTTGCACGCAACGCAGCAGAGAAGGTTCTGGATCAGGAGATAAGCAAAAATACAGGCGTTTTAACTGTAGAGCAACTTATCAAATACGCGCTTAAGAACTTATAATTACTGATTTAATAAACAAACTTGGTTAAACTTTTTACTACTAAGCTTTTTGTAGTTATACTCTTTGTATCTGCTTTAAGCGGGGTAGGGAAACTATATGCACAGCAAACCCCTGTGCAACAGCCAAATCAGGTTCCAAACCAGTTGCCTAATCAGTATCCGGCACAGCAAGGGCAGCAGCAATACCCAACCCAGCAGGGCCAGCAGTTCCCAAACAGGCAGGTACAATATCCCAACCAGCAAAACCCTAATCAGCCGCAGCAACAGCCGTTTAACCAACAACCGCGGCCAGGGCAAACACCGGTGCAGGCACAACCCCAGTCCAGTGCAACAGGCCAACCCTTACGCGCAGATACGGGTTATAAACCCGGCCCTGTTAAACTGCGTGAACCAACCACAAAGCGTGAGCGTTCGGGGCTGTTTTTTAAAGACCCGCCCGGCCTGGTACGAACGGTGGAGTACGACCCCGCAACCAACCGTTACATTTTGTATGAAAAGTTAGGTAACCTTAATTACCGCGCTCCCCAGTACTTAACCTTTAGCGAATATATGCTGCTGCAGCAACGTAGTGTAAGGCGCGATTACTTTCAGCAGTTATCAGATAATTACGCTTTTGAGTCTGAGCAGCCGGGCTTTATTCCGCAGATGCGTGTGCGCAGCAGAACCTTTGAGCAGATCTTCGGTAGTTCGGTTATCAATATCCGCCCGCAGGGATCCGCAGAGGTCATTTTGGCCGGGCAGATCAACAAGAACGAGAACCCGCTTTTTAATACCCGCCAGCGTAACCAGTTCAACTTTAATTTCGATCAGCGTATACAACTGAACGTTACAGGCGACATCGGTGATAAGCTGAAGATTACTACCAACTATAATACGCAGGCACAATTCCAGTTTGAAAACCAGATCAAACTGGATTACACCGGTCACCCGGATGAGATCATCCAGAAAGTGGAAGCCGGTACTGTCAGCATGCCATTGAACACCACACTTATCACCGGTAGCCAAGCGTTGTTCGGGGTGAAGACGAAACTAAAATTCGGCCGGTTAGATGTTACCAGCATTTTTTCACAGCAACGTTCGCAGTCAAGAAACATCACTATTACCAATGGTTCGCAGCAGGGAAATATCTCTATAACCGCTGCGGATTATGAGGCGAACAAACACTACTTTCTATCGCAGTACTTCCGCAATAATTATAACCGCGCCCTGGCAAACATCCCTATCATTAGCTCGAACATTACCATCACCAAAATTGAGGTATGGACAACCAACCGTACCAGCGTAACTACCGATTCGCGCGATATATTGGCTTTCCTTGACTTGGGCGAGAACAGGCCTTACAACCCGCAGTTTAGCGGTGCCGGCCAAAGCGGCTACCCCGCAGGGTTCCAGGGGCCGGGCTTTACGCAGCAGTCAAACAACCTCCTAACAAATATCCCCGCAGGTGCACGTAACACCAATTCAAACGATATTGCTACATATTTCCGTGCAACCGGCGGTACAGATAATTACGCTAAGCTAACCTATGCGCGCAAGTTGAAGGATAATGAGTTTACGCTGCATCCGCAATTGGGTTACATCTCTCTTAATTACCCGCTAAATAATGATGAGGTATTGGCCGTGGCATACCAGTACACCGTAAACGGCGTGCAATACCAGGTGGGTGAGTTTAGTAGCGACAGACCAGTGAATACCGCAACGCCGCAGGTATTATACACCAAGCTACTAAAGAATGAGCTGTTAAAAACCAGCCTGCCAACCTGGGACCTGATGATGAAAAACATCTACTCGTTAGGAGCAAGCCAGATAAGCCCAACCAACTTTAAGCTAAACATTACCCGTTTGGATGATAAATCGGGGATTGAAAAGATAGGCATTGACGAGGGGACCAACACCAAAGGCAAACGCTGGCTGCAGATAACAGGCTTAGACAACCTTAATCAACAGAATGATAAAAGCCCCGATGGCTTTTTTGATTTTTTGGAAGGTATAACGATCGACTCGCAGAACGGGCGTATCATGTTCCCAACGGTTGAGCCTTTCGGCAGCGACCTTGCCAGGCAGTTTACCCCGGCAGAGGGGGACCTTAATTCCCGCTACGTTTACCAACCGCTGTATGATTCAACCAAGGTTATTGCGCAGCAATTGTTCCCAAAGCTTAACCGTTATCTCATCAAAGGAACTTACACGGGGCAAAATGGGTCGGAGTACCAGCTAAACGCTGTGAACGTTCCGCAAGGTTCCGTAGTGGTAACGGCAGGTAACCTGCGTTTACAGGAAGGTACGGATTATACTATAGATTATAGCTCCGGCCGGTTGAGGATGCTTAACCAGGCTTTGTTGCAATCGGGCCAGCCCATCAACATCAAGCTGGAGAATAACGAACTTTTTGGCGTACAACAGAAATCTCTCTGGGGTACCAGGTTAGATTATCATGCAAGTCCAAAGCTTGCCTTGGGTGCTACCCTAATGCATTTAACAGAGCAGCCGCTCAACCAAAACGAGATTGTTGGGCAGGAGTCCATATCAAATAGCATATGGGGCTTTGATGCCAACTATAGTTCCGAATCAAGGTTTCTGACCCGGTTGGTGGATAAGATCCCTTTCATCAATACCAAAGCGCCATCAACCATTAACTTCAGCGGCGAGTTTGCACAGTTAAGGCCGGGTAGCCCCGGTGCACTTAATTTTGCCGGATCAAAGAATGGTACATCATACCTGGATGATTTTGAGAACAGCCGTACGGTAATAGATATAAAGGGCGCTTTGAACTGGCAGCTTTCAGGCACGCCGCAAATGTTTTCGGAGAGTAATTTGTTCAATGATCTAAGTTACGGTTACAACCGCGCGAGGCTGGCTTATTATAACATCGACCCCATATTTTATGTGAACTCCGGCAATATACCTGTTTCAAGGAGCGATCTCTCTAACCACTATGTAAGGCAGGTTTTAGAGCAGGAGGTGTTCCCCTTTAAGCAATCTACCACCGGGCAGCCAATCAGTTTGGCAACGCTTAACATGGCGTTTTATCCAACCGTTCGCGGTCCGTACAATTATACTACAACAGGACTTAATACTGACGGTACTTTACAAAACCCGCGCAGCAGGTGGGGCGGTATGTTCAGGAAATTGGAAACCAACGATTTTCAGGCACTCAACGTAGGCTATATCGAGTTCTGGATGCTTGATCCGTTTATCTATAAACCTAACTCGACCGGTGGCGATTTGTATTTTAACTTAGGTAGTGTATCTGAAGACATTTTAAAGGACGGCCGTAAGAGTTTGGAAAATGCTTTGCCGGTTGATGGCATAACTGCTGATAAGGTTGACGAGACCAACTGGGGCCGGGTATCAAAACTACAGCCGGTTGTAAATGCCTTTGACAACGACCCTAATAACCGCCGCTTGCAGGATATTGGTTTAGATGGTTTAAATGATGCCGACGAAAAAACAAAGTTTGCACCCATGCTGCAGCAAACGCAAGGTGTGTTGAACCCACAAGCAGCACAAGTTTTAAACGCCGACCCATCATCAGATAACTATCAGTACTACCAGGGTGCCGCTTTAGACCAGGCCCGTGCAGGCATATTAGAGCGATACAGCAAGTACAACGGAACTGAAGGTAACTCAAAAACTGCAGAACAATCGCAGGCTGAGTTGGGTATCCAAACATCTGCGTCAACATCGCTGCCGGATGGTGAGGACATAAACCGCGATAATAACATGAGTCAGGCTGACGAGTATTATCAGTACCGCGTGTCTATCCGCCCGCAGGACATGGTGGTTGGCCAAAACTTTATCAACGATAAAATTACCGCAAATGTAAAACTGCCTAACGGCGAAACACAATCAGTTACCTGGTACCAGTTCCGCGTACCTATTACCGAGTATAGCAGCAAAGTGGGCAACATCCAGGATTTTAAGGCCATCCGTTTTATGCGGATGTTCATGACCAACTTTGCTGATACCGCCGTATTGCGCTTTGCCACGTTGCAATTGGCCAGCAGCGAGTGGCGTACATTTAACGCAGAGAATAACCCGCTTAACGTAATTGCCGACCCTGCAATACCCAATCCGGTAAATGATGGTTCGATGCTTGATGTGCAGGCTGTAAATATTGAGGAGAACGGTAACCGCACACCGATACCTTACGTGGTGCCGCCGGGCATCAATCGCCAGCGCAATTATAATAACCTGCAAACCGATACTAAGCTTAATGAGCAGTCGCTGTCATTAAACGTCACCAACCTGCGCGATGGTTATTCGCGTGCCGCTTTCAGGACATTCTACAATGATCTGCGCTCTTACAAACGCGTACAGATGTTTATCCATGCCGAAGGCGATCAGCTTAAAAACAACGACCTGAATGCCTTTGTACGTTTGGGCGTTGATTACCAGGATAACTATTATGAATACGAGTTGCCGCTTGCCATTACCACACCCGGTACCCGCGACCCCGGCGCTATCTGGCCATCGGTAAACGAGTTGAATCTTGAACTATCGATATTAACCGATGCAAAGCTGGCACGTAACAATGCAAAGCTCAACGGGCAGCCGTGGCCTTTCACTGTGCCGTTTGTTTACACTGATGGCGCTAACAAGATTACCATTAAAGGCCAGCCCGATCTCAGCCGCCTGCGTACCATTATGCTTGGTGTACGCAACCCATACAGGGGGAGTGGCCTTAGCGGGGATGATGGGTTAAATAAAACCGGAACCGTTTGGTTTGATGAATTGAGGTTAACCGACTTTGACCAGCGCGGCGGTTGGGCAGCTACGGCGCGTATGGATGCGGCGCTGGCAGATTTCGCCAACATCACCGTATCCGGCAGTAAAAGCACCATAGGCTTCGGTACGTTAGATTCTCGCGTAAGCGACAGAAACCGCAGCGACAACCAGATCATAGATGCATCGGCGAGTGTGGAGTTAGGTAAGTTTTTCCCGGAGAAAAGCGGCATCCGCATACCTGCTTATGTAAACATATCCACCCAAAAAAGCACGCCGCAGTACGACCCTGGTATGCCCGATGTGGAATTAAAGAAATCTTTAGCAGCTGCGCAAACCAGCCAGGCTCGTGATTCTATCAAGCGGGTGTCTGAAGATTTTACCGTTCGTAAGAGCATTAACTTTACCAATGTGCATAAAGAGCGTACCGACCCGTCGGCACCGGTGCATGTCTGGGACATAGAGAACTTTGCTGCCACCTACGCCTACACCGAGTATAACCACCACGATTTTATTGTGGAGAACGATATGGCTAAAACCTATCGGGTTGCTTTAAACTATAACTACACTAACGAGCCTAAGTTTATTACGCCTTTTAGCAAGATCATCAAAAGTAATATGCTTGCGTTGGCGCGCGATTTCAATTTCAGTATCCTGCCATCAAGGCTGAATTTCAGTATTAATTTTGACAGGTTCTATTCTGAGAACACCCTGCGCAATAACGATCCGAACAATTTTATCCCTATTCCAACATCATTCAACAAAAACTTCAATATCACCCGGGTTTATGGTATCGGCTGGAATTTATCTAAATCCTTGTCGCTGGATATAGATGCAACAAACCTATCGGTCGTGGATGAACCGATGGGCCGCATAACCGGCTTAAAGCGCGATACGCTATGGGACAACCTGATGAAACTGGGCCGAACGGTTAATTACAATCACACCATCAATATTAATTACACCACGCCAATAAGCAAAATACCTGGCCTGGAGTGGACAGCCTTAACCGCCCGTTACAGTACTAACTTCAACTGGCAATCGCAGCCAACATTTGCCATTAATAACCCAACGTATGATGTAGGTAACAGTATCCAGAACGCCCGCACCATACAGTTAAACCCCAATCTTAACTTTGCTAATTTTTATAATAAGTTCCGCGGTTTAAGGCGTGGCAGGGATGATAAGCAAAATGTTGGGAGTATATTTATGGGACTGCTCACCAGTATTAAAAACATTAGTGGGTCATACACCCGTACAGAAGGTACTTTCTTACCCGGCTACCTGCCAAAATCAAACCTTTTTGGGCAGGATCTTAGCTATGATGCACCGGGCTTAGGCTTTTTGCTGGGCAGCCAAACAGATATACGCGGCCGAGCCATTGCAAGCGGCTGGATAACAACTGATACATTACAGAACCAGTTGTTTGTAAAATCATTTAACGAGGATATCCAACTTCGCAGTGTTATTGAGCCGCTGCCCGATCTGCGGATAGAGTTACGGGCATTCCGTACGCAGGACAGAAACTATCAAACTCAGTTTAAATATCTGCAAAGCACTGGTCAAATAGAAAATTTAAGTCCGGTAACATCGGGTACATACAGCGTTTCATTCCTGTCAATAGGCACAGCGTTCGCTAAAGGTGGCGACGTGGACAGGAATTCGCCTGCGTTCCAAAAGTTCTTAGATAACCGGGCGGTTATATCCCAGCGATTGGCGCAGCAAAATCCCAATTCTACGGGTAATACAAATGGTTATGCCGATGGTTACGGGCCAAACGCGCAGAACGTTTTGGTGCCGGCTTTTCTTGCGGCTTACACGGGTAAAGATGCAAGCTCGGTTAACTTAACGCAATTCCCTAAAATACCAATACCCAATTGGGATATTAAATACAGCGGGCTTGCACGGCTGCCGTTGTTTAATGAGTTGTTTGAGTCTATCGATCTGAGGCATGTGTATCGATCATCCTATAACGTAAGCGCCTATACCACACTGCTGCAGTATCAGGAAATTGCAGGCCATAGCGTAACCCGCGATGCCAACCAGGACTTTTTGCCGTACTACCAGTTCTCACAGGTAAGTATTCTGGAATCCTTCCTGCCGCTATTGGGCGCAGACATCCGCTTCAAAAACAGCATGACGGCTAACGTGGAATTTAGCAAGAACCGCTTCCTTAATCTAAGTATGCTCAACAGTCAGTTAGCCCAGCAGGACGAAAACATTATTGTGCTTGGATTTGGTTACCGGCCAAAGAACTTTCACATGCCATGGGGATTATTCGGGACAGGCAACCGAGATAACAACGATGTAAACTTTAAATTGGATGTGGCCATACGTGATAAAAAGCTGGTGATTTACCGTGCAGATGTGCCGGGGGCCGAGGTTTCATCGGGCGCCAAAAATATCACGCTACGTCCTTCTATCGACTATGTTATCAACCAGCGCTTTAACCTCAATCTATTTTACGATAGCAACATTACAAAGCCATACACTTCGCAGGCATTTACAACGGCGTTCACCAATTTTGGCGTTAACTTAAAGCTGTTGCTGCAGTAGCCATTTCTATGGATATTAAAATCATGCGTTATCAAAAACCTTAAATGTGCATGCATGTTGTAAGAACATGCAAAGTTACAGGAAACCGGTTTGGCAAACCATAGGCTTAGGGGCAGTGGCGGGGATGCGTGCAAGTGCTGCGCCTACGCTGGCAAGTTATTATTATCATGATGGCGCTTCGCCGCTTTTGCCTTTCGGGGTTTTTAGGTTCATTCAATCGCCGGTTAACAGCGTTGCTTCCAAATTGATCGTTTTGGCTGAAGACAAAAAGCCGATTTTAAAAAAACCTTCGCTAAACCAATTGGCTTTAAATGTGATGTCCGGCGCGTTGGCAGGCGCAACCATATTCCGCAAGAACAAACAAAGCATAGTTAACGGGATGCTTATTGGTGGTGCAGCGGCTTTGGTAACATCTGTGGCGGGCTTCTACCTTAAAAATTATGCGGAACGTTTTCCTGAGATCACATCGCCTTTAAGTGATGCTTTCCAAGATGCCTTCAGGGCAAGCAGTGGCGTTGCGCTTAGCAAACGATAAATTACTGCGAAATGGGGGCCGGTTGCCTTTTCTCTGGTGGTAATAACTGATATTTTTTAAGGCAGTCGTTTAAATAAGCGGTTAACTCAAACTTTCGCGAACTCACCTGTTCCGGCGAGGGTGGTATAAGGGGTGCTGCAGATCCTACTGTGCATAAGTAAATGCGTTGTTAAGCAAATAAATAACAATAACAGTAGACCCCTCATATCATAAAACTATATAAATGGCTGGCCCCATTTAAACTTTTGTAACTATATTTAACTAAAATTAACATCTAGTTACTAACAGTAAAGGTTTCTTATGGCCTGTAATAAGCAGTAGATAGCATTACTCTTTTCGGGGATACTATTATGCCGCTATATCAAAAATTATCGGTAATTTTGAATACCCTTACTAAATATAATTAGTTGATTTTGAGAGACCAGCTAACATACAAACAAACGTCGTTACCATCTTTAAAACAGGCAGCTCACGAATTATATCATAATTATGGAGCTATGCTGCTTGGGTATATTATGGAAGTAGTAAAAAACCGATCCGTGGCAGAAGGCTACCTTACCGACGTATTTTCGAGCCTCAATATAAACGATTTAGGTAAAATTACCGCCGACGGGCAAGGAAGCACTTATTGCCGCCTGCAACAGCACACACGCAGTAAACTTACATCGTTTATTAACGCGGTAGATGATTGTCCGGATTCGCCCGTATCTAAAATATCAGGTCAGAACAAGATCATCAGCCAGATGAACGATGAGCAACAAACCGTTTTTTGCGGCGTTCATTATCATGGTAAAAGTGTGGCAATATTGAGCCGTGAGTTAAACAAAAGCAGCGACGAGATAAAGCAGATTTTAAAGCAATCGTTCAACATAATCAGGAGCAACCGTAAATGATACATCAGTACATTAACAGCGGCATTTTAGAAGCCTATGTAACAGGTTCTGCATCGGAGACCGAGGTAGAGGAGTTGCTACGCATGAAAGCCAGGCATCCTGAGGTGAATATCGCCTTGCAGGAGCTTGAAGCTGATATGGAATTTTTGGCCGGTAGGATGGCTGTTATGCCACCTGCGCGTACCTGGGACAAGATTTCTGATGAGATAGATGAGATCATGTTGCGCGAGAAAAAGGAGGTGAGTAAGTTTAGGCCGGCAAACCAACCAACCGAAGAGACTATACCCCCTGCCGGGCCAACCTATATAGAAGTTGAAGGAGCATCAAGCCACATGCGTATAAACAAGGCGTGGAGGTGGGTGTTTGCTGCCGTGTTTGTGTTAGGCAAGATATTTTTAGCTTTTGCCATCTATTTTTATTTGGAGAACAGGCAAGCCCAAACTCAACTTAACGAGTTAAAGACTGAGATACAGCAGTTAAAGGGCAAACATTAAGTGTTTGAACGCATTTGTTTTTCAATTTTTTTTAAACTTTCCCCACTCCGAATAGTTGTTTTTTAAAGGAGGTTAATCACACATGGCAACATCACAGGAAAAAAACGAAGCGCAAGGTGAAGAAAAGGAAAGAGAGGAAAATTCCGATAAAAAACTAGAAACGGAAATGCCCCTGAGTGAAAAAGATGAGGTGAAAAAAGCAGAGCATCAGACTAATAAGGATGCTGAAAAAAATCAATAAATAACAAAGTCCCGGGCCAAAAAGTCCGGGACTTATTATTTATTAAGCGTAGTTAATTTAACATTACAGCGGCTCCTGTGAGGGCAGCGGTAACGTTGTCTATCAGGTTTTGTTCGGTAAATGGTTTAAGTATCACACCATTTATACCTACAGACAGGTACTTGTCGCGGTCTTCCTTCAAAACATTGGCCGTTAATGCAAGGATGGGCAGATCAGCCTTTTCCTGGTTGATATTTGCACGTATCAATTGCGTAAGTTCCATACCACCCATTTCAGGCATTTCAATATCTGTTAAAACGGCGTCGTAACGGTTATCTTCAAAGAGCTGCAATGCTTCGCGGCCGTTTACTGCAACATCAAACGTAACGTTCCATTTTTTAAGGATGGTGCTTACTAAGAGTACGTTAAATTTGTTGTCTTCTGCTATCAGCAGGTGTTTGCCTGGCATCACCTCTCGCGGATTGAGGTTAACCACCGGCTTTTCTTCCGTAACACATTCATTTTCTGTAGCAATGTCTAACGGTAATTTAAAGCTGAAGATGGATCCCTTACCCGGTTTGCTTGTTACCTTGATGTTTCCGCCCTGCAACTCAACTATTTTTTTACAGATAGCGAGCCCTAATCCTGTACCGCCATAATTAGCGGCTTTTTGAGCGGCCGCCACTTGAGAGAACTCTTCAAAAATCAAAGGCAAGTGTTCTTTGTCTATACCCAGGCCGGTATCTTTTACCTGTACGTTCAGCACCCTTTGCCCAGGGTTCTCCTTGGTAAGGAATGCCTTGATGGTAACGCCGCCGGCAGGGGTAAATTTGATAGCATTGCTGATAAGATTCATGATCACCTGCTTAAGCCTGAAATAATCGCCGGTAAGGCAAAAATCGGGATTAAACTCAATATCGTGTTTCAGGTATATGTTCTTCTTAGCGGCCTGCACCTGCATACTGGTCACAATTTCATTTATGGCATCATAAGGTTTAAAGGGCTGATGCTCAAAATTCATTTTGCCGGTCTCGTATTTAGAAAAATCAAGAATTTCGTTCACCACCTCAAGCAGCATTTTTGATGAACTGCGTATCGCGTTGGTCTGTTCTGTTTGCGTTTCGTCCAATCGGCTTTGTGTAAGTTGCTCAGAAAACCCGATGATAGAATTAAGCGGCGTACGGATCTCATGGCTCATGGCCGCCAGGAAGCGGCTTTTTTGTAAAGCGTATTTCTCTGCCATTTCGCTGTGCAATACCATTTCTTCCTCATTCCGAAATATCTTCCAGATATTGTAAAGGATGATAACAACAACGGTGGTCATTAGCAGGAAAATTGCCCCTGTTAACTTTCTGAACTCATACATTACCGTAGCCAGATTCGAGTTCAATTCTTTTTTACTGCCGGCGATATATTGGTTCTCTGCTGTTTTATACTTTTTTAAACTGTTGATGATCTGGCTTATTAACCTGTTGTTTATCTCCAGCATCTGGCGCTCAGAATCACGCAGTTTGTTGTTGGCTTCAGATATTTTGCTATAATACTTATCATACTCCTGGGCCACCTTGGGTGTGGCAACCATAGTGGTGATAACCGTATCGGTACGCTTTTCTACCAGTACGGGGGCGGATTTATTTGTCTGATCAGTTTTCTTTTTACCTCCGAATACAGAAAATAGCCTTCCAAAGAACTTTTTCTTTTTTTCAGGAGCTGCCGCCACAGTCGTTTTAATGGTATCTATTTTAATATTCGTTTTTATCCGCCTGATCACCGGTTGCTTAACCAGCTTTTTATCGCGGGTTTGCATGGCGGTATTGATAAGCTTTGCCGAATTGATCAAACTATCAGACAACGTCATCAGCCTTACGTAGTTAGTAGCACTATTTGCCTTCGCGTTTATCAACGCCTTTAGTGCACTATCTTCTTCTGTGTAAGTTGTGTTTTTATCATTGTAGTTCATTTTGGCGATAATTGCCCTAACATTTTTGATCTGCCTGGAAAACTCTTTGGAGTAGTATTTTTTGCCGGTTAGTGCAAACATACGGCTGTTGTTATCTGCACTATAAAGCTCAACTATGCAGCTATCGATGAGGGTGGAGTTTTCTCTCGCAGCAACCATTTTCTGGAAATTGGAGCGCAACTTTTCGGCTTTACTGTAATGCAGATAGAGGTAAAAAGCACCACCGAACAAAACAACAATCAGCATTACTATGGTGAGGTAACGCAGAATAGGTATCTTTTTTACATTAGAAAACATATGGTAGCTAACACTTGAACTTCAATTGGGGGAAACTGTTATTTGTACAAGTGTTGGCAAGCCAAATGCCATGGAAGATATTATTCTTATATGGAATACGTTTTTTGGGCTGATGTGTAAATCACATCATTAACGCTAACAACGTTCAACTGTGCTGTTTAAAAATATAGGCACTTTTAAGTTTTTTTGAACGCTTAGAAGTATCTATCAAATATTTAATGTGCAACAAATCCCGTGTCACTCGCTGTAACAGGCTTTTTGATATTTCGTTTACCGATGAGCAATACGACGAATCCCATTCCCGATGCTGCCAGCATCAGCAAAGCCATTGGTATCGCCGATTGCGCTTTGAACATACTTACGCCAATGGACACTAATGAACCTATACTCATCTGAAAAGCACCCATAAGTGCTGACGCTGAACCCGCATTTTTTTCAAACGGCGCCAAGGACAAGGCAGAGGTATTCGGGCTGATAAGGCCTACACAGCAAAGCACAATAAAAATCATGAAGATAGTGCCTACCAACCCCAACCAACCCTGGCTGGCAGCCAATACAAATAAAGCAGATGCACTTACCATAATGATCAATGCTACCTGCACCACCTGCCTGCTATCATATCTTTTGATCAAGGCACTATTTAACTGACTTGAGCCGATGAACCCAACAGATAGCAAGGCGAATATCCAACCGTAAACCTTACCGCTTACTTTAAATACATCCATAAACACCAGCGGCGAGGCTGATACGTAGGCAAACAACCCTGAGAAGGCTATACCACCCGCAATGGCGTATGTGTAAAACTGTGGCTCTTTTAGCACGGTTAAAAAGCCATTGATAATGGGCTTAGGTTTAAGCGAGTAATTTGGATCGGGCTTGTAGCTCTCCGGTAGCAGAAAAATAACAGCCAGGGTAATGAGCAAAGATAAGACAGCCAATATGAGGAAGATAATATGCCAGCTAAAATTGGTCGTAATATACCCACCTACGGTTGGCGCTATCATAGGTGATGCGCCCAGGATAAGGATAAGCAGCGCAAATACTTTAGCGTTATCCTTTACAGGAAACAGGTCGCGTACCATGGCTATAGACGCCACGGTTGCCGCACAACTACCCAGCGCCTGGAAGAACCGGGTAACTATAAGCATCTCAATACTATCGGCGTAATAACATGCCAGAGATGCGATGATGTACAAAGCTAAGCCGAAGTATAACGGTTTTTTACGGCCATATTTATCCAGTAATGGGCCATATAACAATTGCCCTGCAGATATACCGATGAAAAAACTGGAGAGCGATAGGGCTACCTTTTCAGTAGTGGTATTAAGTGATTTGGCAATGTCTGGGAAACCCGGCAGGTACATATCAATTGAGAACGGGGCAAGCGCGGTAAGCGAACCCAAAACCATTACCGAGGTGAAATAACGTTTACTGGTCATATATCAACGCAAAGGAAATCATTAATAGTTGCTTATGATCTTCAAATTCAAAATTATACAATGAGGTGATTTTAATTTATTTCATACATTAGACAATCGCTGGCCCGCCCGCCTGCAATTGGTAAACCACTCTTATACGCCTATGCTGGTTATTTTAATTTGTATAATATTATTGATCTTATTGGTAAGTTGGGGAAAGGTAAATCCCTTTCTGGCCTTTTTGCTGGTATCTATTGCTGCCGGTTTAATGTTGGGTATCCCGGTAAATAAGATCACCACATCTATACAAAAGGGTATAGGCGATATCCTTGGCGGCCTGGTGATCATTATTTGCCTGGGCGCTATGCTGGGCAAACTGGTAGCTGCGAGTGGTGCCGCACAACAAATAGCAGGTGCGCTGGTGCGCTTGGTGGGCGAAAAATATATTCAATGGGCGCTGGTTGCAGCCGGTTTTATCATTGGCATTCCGCTGTTTTACGGGATAGGTTTTGTGTTGATGGTTCCGCTGATATTTTCTGTGGTGTATAAGTATAAACTGCCTGCAGTGTTTATCGGCCTGCCCATGATCGCGTCATTATCAGTGACGCACGGCTTTTTACCCCCGCATCCGTCACCATCGGCACTGGTGGTGTTATTCCATGCAAACATGGCTACCACTTTTATCTACGGCTTATCCATAGCAATACCGGCTATTGTTTTAGCCGGGCCGGTGTTCGCGCGCTTCCTTAAGCGCATCCCTTCAGAGCCATTGGCTACTTTCCGAGCTGAGGAATTGCCCAAGGAAAAATTGCCGGGTACCTTTGTGAGCTTTTTCACTGCTTTACTGCCCGTGCTTTTGCTGATGCTTACAGCGTTTTTCCCTTACCTGGGCATCAAAAATGCAACCGCCTTAAAAGTAATGGCCTTTGTTGGCGACCCATCAATTGTAATGCTGATAGCGCTTTTAGTTGCTACTTATACACTCGGCACGCGGCAGGGCATGAGCATGGCAACCATATCCATCCATTTTACCGATGCCGTTAAAGACATCGCATTGATCTTATTGATCATAGCAGGCTCCGGTGCGTTTAAAGAAGTTTTGGTTGCCAGCGGGGTTGATAAAGAAATAGCAGGCAGCCTTCGCTCGTTTAATATGCCGCCGCTGGTACTGGGTTGGCTTATCGCAGCTATCATTCGTATCAGTTTAGGCTCAGCAACGGTAGCCGGTTTAACCGCGGCAGGCATTGTAAGCGGCCTGGTGGTATCAGAGCATGTAGACCCTAACCTGATGGTGCTCGCCATTGGTGCAGGCAGCCTGGCCTTTTCACATGTTAATGATTCCGGCTTTTGGTTGTTTAAAGAGTACTTCAATCTCAGTATGAAAGATACCTTCCGGTCATGGTCTATGATGGAAAGTCTGGTTTCTGTGATAGGGTTGGCCGGGGTATTAGTGATCAACTTAGTTATCAAATAATGGTGTTAAAAAAATATTTAATATTAGTGATGCTATGTATCTGCGGCACACTAAAAGCTCAGACTGAAGAAGGCAGTTTATTTAACTCCTTTGACGGAACCAAAATATATTACGAGCTAACAGGCAACGGCTACCCGGTTATATTGGTGCATGGCTTTACCAATAACAGCCAAAGCTGGAAACATGGCAGCCTTTATCCGGCCTTAATTAAGCAAGGATACAAAGTGATCATCCTCGACCAGCGAGGTAATGGCCGGTCTGATAAACCGCACACTGATGCTGCATATGCCAAAGATGCTGAGGCTAAAGACATTATGGGGCTTGCATCGCTCCTAAAGTTGAAGCAATATTTCATTGTGGGCTATTCGCGTGGATCTATCATCACATCGCGCGTGATGGTGCTTGATAAGCGCGTTAAAAAAGCAGTGATGGGCGGTATGGGCGCCGACTATACTAACCCAAACTGGCCAAGAAGGGTGCATGCTTACGAAGCGCTTGCAGGTGATACCACGCATCATGATGTTGATGAGATGATGGCCTGGATACACAAGAACAACTTTGATGATGAGTCGTTAAAATTACAGCAGAAATACCAACCATCAACCAGCCCGGCCGAGTTGGCCCGCGTTAAAATACCTGTACTATTGATAGATGGGACCGAGGACAAAACCAATGGTGACGTACATGATCTGCAAAAACTGATCCCTGGTTCTGCATACGCAGAGATACCTGGTAACCATAATACTGCAGGTAATACTGAACAGTTTGCAGAATCTATTATCAGGTTTCTGAAGCAGTAACAGTCAATTTTAGTATTGGCTTGCAATTTGTAGGGCTTTTTGCGATACAAATTATTTAACTATGAAAAGGATAACCATATTATGTTCAATGATGCTGGCATTTATGCTCAGTTTCAATTTAAATGCCGAAGCGCAAATTAGTAAACAAGGTAAAGGTGCCATTATTGGCGGTGCCGGTGGTGCCGTTGCAGGCGCACTTATAGGTAAAAGCGTTGGTGGTGCCGTTATTGGTGGTGCCATTGGTGCAGGTGGCGGTTACATTATTGGTAACGAAGCCCGTAAACGCGAAGAAAAACGCAGGCGTGCTGCTTACCTTGAGCGCCGCCGTGCATGGAAAAGAGCTCACCCGGGTAAAGCATACCCTTATTAATAGAACGACATTAGATAATGAAACCCTTTGCATCGGCAAAGGGTTTTTTTTGCCTTTAACTATTGATTATCAGTAGTTTTTATAGTTATTACAGCTAAAAGTCACCTTTGTGTTACCGCAGCGTAATTGTTTGGTGTGCAACATTTATATATTTAATATTAAGTATATTTGCAAAGCGTCATTTTAGCCGTTACCTCATATAATTTAAACAGTTTTTCAGCGTTTTTAGAGGCGTGTAAATACTTAAATACCTAAGAAAAACAGAATTGATTAAAACCCCTATAATGGTAAAGCGTATTTTAGTATTAGACGATAACCAGGACATCCTCGAGGTGGTGCATGAAACCCTTACGTACGAAAACTTTGAGGTAAAAAGTATTACCCGTGGTATTGATGTAATGCCCCTTGTTGAAGAATTTAACCCCGACCTAGTTATTCTGGATTACCGTGTGGCAGGAGCCAACGGCGGTGAGATCTGTCAGGCTATCAAAGCACACCCTAAGTTTGGTGATGTGCCCGTTATTATTTTCTCAGCTTATGTAAACCACTCGGCAGACCTGTTTGCCTATGGTTGTGATGCTATCATCAACAAACCGTTTGACCTTACAGAACTGGTTGAAAAAGTAAACGGCCTGATAAAAAATTAAGTACAAATCCCTTAAAGCAAAAAGCCCCATATCACACGATATGGGGCTTTTTGCTTTAGTACGCGTCATTGCGAGCGATAGCGTGGCAATCCTTGACTTACAGAGCGGATCTGCATGCACGAAATTATTACTTACACAATATAGTTCCAACCGTGTGTATCCTCGCCACGGCCGTATTTGATGGCATCCATCGTTTTAAATATCTTGTTAGAGAATTCACGGGAAGCAGGGTCGCTCAGGAAATATTCTTCGCCATCTACCACAAATGAAGCAACAGGGGCAATGGTAGCAGCAGTGCCTGCGCCAAAGGCATCGGTAAGTTTGCCGTTTTTAGCACCTTCGGCCAGTTCGGCTACAGAAAGCTTACGTTCTTCAACTGGGATACCCCAGTCTTTGGCTAATGTAATTACCGTATCGCGGGTTACGCCGTCAAGGATGGTGTCTTTTGCCTCAGCAGTTACCAGTTTGCCATCAAGAAGAAACATGGCGTTTGCAGCCCCCATTTCTTCAACATATTTATGCTCTTTGGCGTCCGTCCATATCAGTTGGTCAAAACCTTCTTCGGCAGCTTTGCGGCCCGGAAGCATTGATGCAGCGTAATTACCGGCCGCTTTTGCATAACCCATACCACCTTCGGCAGCGCGGGTATAATGTGTTTCTATTTTAACACGAAGCGGTTTTGAAAAGTACGGGCCAACTGGGCCAACCAGCACAACGTATTTGTAAGTTGCCGATGGTGTTACACCTAAATACGGATCGGTAGCGAACATGAACGGACGAATGTACATGGCATGGTTCTCTTTAGCCGGGATCCACTCACGGTCAAGATCAACCAATGCGGCAATGCTTTGTACAAAAACATCCTCAGGTATTGTTGGCATACAAAGGCGCTCTGCCGATTTGTTGAAACGGATAGCATTTTTATCCGGGCGGAAGATGGATACTGTACCATCTTCGTGCTTATAAGCCTTTATACCTTCAAAAAACGCCTGGCCATAATGCAATGCAGAAATAGCCGGACTCATAGCGATAGGGCCGTAAGGAACGATCTCAAAGTTTTTCCACTCGCCGTCGGCATAATCAGCCACCAGCATATGGTCAGAGAAAACTTTACCAAACGGCAGGTTGTCAAAATCGGTCTCCGCTAAGCGCGAATGAGCGGTTTTGGTTATTTTGATATCCAGTGTATCAGTGGTCATGGCAGTAAATTTTAACAGAAAATGCCAAGATAGGGATTTTAAAATTAAACATTGGGAAAGCGGCTACCATGAAATTATTGGCATCAATTTAACTTACACCCGGAATGACTAATAGAAAATCAATCTTGCCAACTGCGAACACAAAACTGCAAACTGAATTTATAGCTCGCTCACCACTTTATCAACCCATCCTTTACCCCATTCGGTTATTTCCTGTTCGCTCCATAATGATGGATAAAAAATGCGCTTCTGGAAACGCGGCGGCAGGTATTTTTGCCAGTTGGTGCCGCCTGTGGCCTTAATTTCTTCGGGCTTGCGGTGCAGGTAGCGCACGGCAGATTTGTAATGACTTAGCGGCCAGTTCACATTCACATTAATATCTAACTGGCGTAATTGTTCCTCAAGGGCCTTGGTGTTTTCGCCTTTGGCTTGCATTTGGTGAAGAAGGCTATTGAAGTTAGTATTGTGTACTAATTTGCCTAATTCGATAAATGTTTTGGCGTATTTCTTCTCGAACTGATTAAGCGTGAGTGTTTTCTTACCTGTAGATAATTCGGTAGCGCCATATTTCCAGTAGATCTGCTCGAATTGTTCTTCTACGGATGCGTTACTCAACTCATCGCGATGATGCGGTGCTACAATGTTTATAAAATCCGTAGCATGAATTTCGATCATGCGGTACTGCCCGCTCTGGAAACCACTGGCAGGCAGCAACGACATCCTGAACTGCAGGAATTGTTCTTTCTCCATGCCATCCACCATAATCTCGAAGGAATTGGTAAGCGCCTCAAAATAGCGGTTAATTCGTTTTACGCGGGCGGTAAAGAAATCAATCGTAAGGTTCTCCGCTTCGGCAATTTGCTTACACTCATGTAACGATAGCTTAAAATAAAGCTCCGTTATCTGGTGGTACATAATGAATATCTCCTCGTCCGGGAACTGCGTTTTAGGGCTTTGCAGGCTCAGGAGTGTATCCAGGTGAATGTAATCCCAATAAGTTAAAAAATCAGCATGCAGCAGGCCATCGAGGTAGGAGGTCATGTCCTGGCCCATGGCATCATATTTTTCCTGCAGCAGGTTTAACCTTTTTTCAATTTCGGGCGAGATACTCATGTGTGCAAAGATAGGACTTAAGTCAAAACTCAAAATTCAAAAGTAAAAAGGCTTCAACGTCGATCATTAATATTTTTTGGTTTTGACATTTGAATTTTTACTTTTGACTTATTCACAAAAGGCAATGGTGTTCTGCCTATTTGAACCGCTGCAAAGCTGATGACGCCTACTCAAATGGATTTTTTATTTATTTGCTTGTAGGCTATGTTCAAAAATATCATCTCAAAACAGTTAAATCTTTTAAGTTACCTGGTACGGTGGACGCTGATAAGTATCCCTTTGGCTGTTGCCATTGGCAGCGCTGTGGCGTTTTTTCTGTGGCTGCTTAGCTGGGCCACGCATTTCAGGTTTGGGCACACCTGGCTGTTGTACATGTTGCCGCTGGCCGGTGTTGTTATCCATCTGCTGTACAAATGGTATGGCCAAAGTGCCGAGCGGGGGAATAACCTCATTATCGACGAGATACATCAGCCGGGAGCAGGCGTGCCCAAACGTATGGCACCACTCATTTTGATCACCACGGTCATCACACATTTATTCGGAGGTTCCGCCGGACGCGAGGGTACGGCTGTTCAAATAGGTGGCAGCCTGGCCAATTTATTTGGCTCCTGGTTTAAGGTTAGCGAGGCTGATAAAAAGCTGATATTGACAGCAGGTGTAGCAGCCGGGTTTGGGGCCGTTTTTGGTACGCCGCTTACGGGCACCATCTTCGCGCTGGAGGTTATTGCCATTGGCCGGATCCAATATAATGCACTGCTGCCTTGCCTGATAGCGGCCCTTGTTGGCGATGTTACGGTATCTGCCTGGGGTGTGCATCATACACAATACCATATTGATGTAGTAAACGCAGGCAGTGATCTCTACGGGAAGCATTTACCCTTAAGTTTCATGTTGCTGGGAAAGGTTATTTTATCTTCTGCCATGTTTGGCCTGGTGTCAATGGCGTTTGCAAAAGGTGTGCATTTGGTTAAGAATACAGCCCTTAAATTAGTGAAGATCAACTGGCTTATTCCGGCTTTGGGCGGCGTAGTTATCATCGCCTTAACCTTTGCGTTGGGCAAGCCGGATTATCTTGGTCTGGGTGTCGAGGCTGAATATCCCGGTGCAGTCACCATTGTTTCTGCATTTAAACAAGGCGGAGCAGATGAATTGAGCTGGCTATGGAAACTTATTTACACATCCATAACCCTTGGCACAGGTTTTAAAGGGGGAGAGGTGACACCCTTGTTTTATATTGGTGCCACGTTAGGTAATACACTTGCCGATATATTGAACGCACCGGTAAGTCTATTTGCGGCGCTCGGCTTTATAGCAGTTTTTGCGGGAGCTACCAATACCCCCCTGGCATGCACGCTGATGGGGATCGAGCTATTTGGAGGGGAGTATGTCATTTTTTTTGCGGTGGCCTGCTTTACGGCCTATTTCTTCAGCGGCGAGCAAGGTATTTACTCCGCGCAGCGAACGGAGAGTTCAAAGTTAGGCGGCTATAGAAACAGGTTGTTTTCTAAATACAAATTTTAGTGCTGCATCAGCCAAACATATTTACTTCTAATTGCTTTTAGAATTAATTCTTAATCTCTGAAAAACATGAAGATCAGCCGTATTTTGATCGGTATAGATGATAGCAAATATGCTGAGTACGCAACCAGCTATGGCTTTGATTTAGCTAAAAACTTTAACGCTCACGTTGGGCTGGTGCATATCGTAGAACCTGCTATTAGTCCGGATACCGGCAGCGGTGCCGATAACCTGATGGGTATGCCTTTGCCTACGGCAGATTACAATGATGTTACTGTTATGGAGATACAGCGCGAACATGCTGACAACATCATCCACCAAACCATAGCAAAATATGGTAAAGGAGTAGAGGTAACCCATTTTAACGAATTCGGCTCAACTGCTGACGGGATCCTCAATTGCAGCGAGGAATTTAAAGCCGACCTTATAGTGATAGGTACGCACAGCCGTTCAGGTATCGACAGGCTGTTGATGGGCAGTGTAGCCGAAACGGTTATCCGTAACGCAAAGGTACCTGTATTGGTAGTGCCATTAGGGGAGAAGGATTAGCTTACTTTGAACGCTATTACTTTTTGCTTGATCAAAAAGTAACCAAAAAATCAAGTCAGCAAAGATGCTTCTTTCCCGCACGAGGCCTTTGCGCTGCGAGCAGTCAGAACCACGGGCTGCAAAATCTTGCCGCCACTTCGTTCGTTCACGCCATCGCTTCAGGCAAGTATTGCTATGCCCTTGCCATCGCACAAGGCCACCATTGTTCTGCCCGCTTTCGCCAGAAGCTTTTTTGCTGACGCAAAGAAAAGAAAGAAAAATACAGTTTGATTATAGAGATGAACCCAACGTAACCGACCAAATGCTGCATAGCGTAACGTGCGGATAGTACAGGCATTGCTGAAGCAGAAACTTTGTAGCGCGTTACCGTAGCAGCGAGTTTTTTCTTTGGTTACTTTCTTTTTTGCGGAAAAAAAGAAAGTAACATCCACAAGCACTCAAATTATCCACTACCGTCCCTAATGAAGAACTATCTATGAGATTATTGATGTTTTTAATTAAAGAGTATTGTATCAATGAGCTCCCTGCGGTCGGTTGGCCACGCTGCGCTCGCAATGACATGGTTAATAATTAAAGAGAATCAGTTTTAGTAGAGCAACCTAAACTTTATAGTATGCTCAATAGCCTTTAGCTCATTTAATACCTGTGTATCGTAACCGGCGTCAACGTCGGTAATTACATAACCAATTTGCGGATTGGTTACCAGGAACTCGCCCACAATATTAATGTTATGGTTGGCAAACACTTCATTAATTTGTGCTAATATACCCGGCACGTTCTTGTGGATATGTATAAGGCGGTGAGCGTTGTTAATGCGGGGTGGCTGCAGATCAGGGAAATTGCAGCTCATATGGGTTTTCCCCTCGTTCATAAAAGCAATAACCCGCTTAGGTATAAAGTCGGCATTGCGGGGGTTTTGCTTATAATCATCAAAAATGATAATTCCTTTTTGGCCGGCGGCCTCGGCCAGTTTTTTGCTGGCTACTTTACCAAAACAACCAATAACTTTTAACCTGCCGGCGTGTTCCAATTGCTCAATGGTGGGTTGATGATGATCGTCACAAAAAAGCACACCTGCTTCTTCCAGGTATTTATCCTCAATGGTAGGCTGGTGGCGGATGTTGTAACCTTCGCGTTTCATCTGGCTAAGGGCCTCCTCGTCTATATCGCCTACCACCAAACATTTAATGCGGTTTTTAGGGTACGAGATAGCACGCGGCAGTTTATTAATGTACAGGAACTCATCAAAGCTCGGTGTAATGTGGTCCGCTTTTTCTGCCACCGATTTACGTTCAATATTCTCTGTAAAGGCAAAGAACTTTTTGATCATGCCCGACTCTTTCAACTGAAAATCAGAATAGCCATCACCAATGCCGTAAATGTCGCCTTGCAAATTAAGCTCTTTAAGCAACTTCACCTTGCCGCCCTCCTGCGAAAGCGGGTTTTCTTTATCGTAGCCTATGATGTTTCCCTCGTCATCAAATACAAAGGTATTGGCATAAATATTCTCTTTTTTGATATGGTACTCGGTAACAACCGGCGTGATAAACTCCTTAAACCCGCCCGAAACGATCAGCACTTCATCCTGGTGTTTTTTAAAGAATACCGTGTTACGGGAAAAAGACGTAGACACCTTCTTTTTTAAATGGCTGATGAGCATTTTAAGATGCTCGCGGTTGGCGCAAAGTAACTTTACCCTTTGCTGCAAACTTTCGGTAAATGACAGGCGGCCTTCCATTGATGCATTGGTAAGGTCTTCTATCTGTTTATAGATGTCCTCGCGGTGCGGATGGTTTTTTAGCGAAATACGGGCCAACTCATCCAATGCCTCCACCTGGGTAAAGGTGCTGTCGAAATCTATGATAAAGTACTGCTCAGTTTTTTCAGGCTGCGACGTCATAGCGCAAAAATGCAATTTTTAGTCTACCTTTTTAATAGAAATTTGATAAAAGCAACAGGGCTATGCTCCTTTCTGCTGCAGGAAGCAAAAAGGGTAAAAAACAAAAAACAAACCCCTCTTTTCGCGCAGCGAAGAGAGGGGTTACGAGCGTAGCGATGTTTGGGTGAGTAAACTCTACGTGCTAATTAACATTAGCACTGCAGCTTTTGCATCGAACGTTTATTTAAAATAGATACCTGCTTCCAGGTCTTCTAAAAGCTTAGGCCCTGTCGGGTCCCAGCCCAAGGTTTCGCTTGTAATTTGGTGGGATGTAGGGTTATCTAATGTTACAAAGTGTTTCATCCAGCCAAAATGTTCTGTAGCCTCATCACCGGTTTTTGATACTACCGGCAGGTTCAAATGGCGGCCTATTACCTCTGCAATATCTTTCAACTGTACACCTTCTTCTGATGATGCATGATAATTTACATCATCAGCCGCTTTCTCTAAAGCCAATACGTAAAGCCGGGCAGCATCAAGGCGGTGTACGCCTGTCCAGCGGTTGGTGCCACCATCAACATAGGCCGATATGCCTTTTTCTTTTGCCAGTCTTACCAGCATCGGTACAAAACCATGATGGTCGCCCTCGCCGTGTACAGATGGTGATAAACGCACGATGGAAACTTTTATACCTTTTTTGGCAGCTGCACGGGCAGCATCTTCAGTTGCTACACGGGGGAATTGCTCTGCCGTAAAAGATGGCTGCTTATCTTCAGTTGCCAAACCATTGCCCGATAACAGGGCTGTGCCTGAGGTAATGATGAAAGGGCGGTTTGAGCCCTCCAATACCGAAGCAATAGTTTCTATAACCCTGCGGTCTAACTCGCAACTGGCTTTAAAATTTGAAAAATCATGTACAAAGCCGCAATGGATAACGGCATCGGCGGCGGCAGCGCCTGCCTTTACGCTCTCAATATCTTCAAGTGAACCGCGATGCACATCAGCACCTGCATTGGCAACAGCCTGTGCAGCTTCATCTGAACGGGCAAAACCAAGTACCTGGTGCCCTGCTTTTATTAACTCCCTGATAACGGCTGAGCCTACAAAGCCCGAAGCGCCGGTGACAAATACTCTCATTGTTAATGTGTTATTTTATAAGTAAATCAATAACACAAATGTCTATAACGGCGCCCCCTAAAAAGAGGACATTTGTCCCTATTTTATCTTTATCGTTTTACTTGCGCATGCCTTACCCGTGTTAGTGTTTTAAGCGATACACCCAGATAGGAAGCCACCATGTGCAGCGGTATCCTGTTAAAAATATCGGGGTAGGTACGCACAAAATCATCATAACGTTCTTCAACGGTGGCGCTCATGGTGTTAAACACACGTTCGCGTGTCATGGCCAGGTTACGGGAGATGATATTTTCACTGTAAACTTTCAATTTTGGGATGGCTACAGATAGGGACACAAAATCGCGTTTGGCCCAAAGCAGCAGGTGAGCATCTTCTACGGCTTCAATATTGTAAAGCGTTGGTGTGCTATTGTTAAGGCTTTCAGGTTCGGTCATCCAATGATGTTCGGGCGCAAAATACATGTTGTGCTCGCTGCCGTCATCGCGGGTGCGGTATAGCCTAAGCATGCCTTCAAATATGAATATTTTATGGCGGCATATCTCACCGGCCTGCAACAGCATATCTTTACGGCGCACCTTTTTTTCAGTAGCCACCGATAACATTAAGCCGATCTCTTCATCGTTAAGGTTGATGTATTCCTTTGCGTAATCCCTGAAGCTATTCATCATGTCAAAAATAACGAAAATGCTGATTTAATGTTGGCTAACAAGATCATTACCTTAAGTTGTATTTCATTAAATATATTTGTTTTGTGGGTAACGCGCTAATCAATTTTTTGCAGCAACATCGGTTTTTTACCAAGGAAGAAGAGGACACTATTAAGGGTGCTTTTGAAACCAGAAGTTACCATGAAGGTGATCATCTGTCAGACGTGGGCAAAATTTGCCGGGAGTTATTCTTTATTTGTGACGGCATACTTCGTATCACTTCTGTAAACCAAAAAGGTGTTGAGCTCACTCATTTTTTTCTTAAGGAAGGCTCATTCTGCACAATTCTGTACAGCTTTAACAATCATAAGCCCGCAGATGAGGGCATCCAGGCTGCATGCGATACAGAGGTGTTAGCCATTAATAAAGACCAATTGACAATACTTTTTGCAAAGCTGCCGGGCTTGAAAGAGCTGATAGACCGTGTTACGCAGGAAAAACTGCTTGAGAAAATAAAAACACGTAATGCATTTTTGGGCGAGGAGTCTGATGCGCGTTACCAGCTCTTTTTAAAACAGCAGCCTGATGTTGCAAAACGTGTTGCGCTAAAGGATATCGCAAGCTATTTGGGTATTACACCGCAATCTTTAAGCCGTATCAGAAGAAATAGTAAATAAGCTTACTATCTTTTATTACCATATGTTAAGTGTTTTAACTGCTGCAGCGGCAGAACTTTGTGTCCATAATTTAAAAGATCATGGAAAACAAATTGAACAGCCTTACAGGAAAAAAAGTAATTATTTTAGGCGGTAGTACAGGTATAGGTTTCTCCACAGCAGAGCTGGCCGCACGGGAAGGTGCTGAGGTAATTATTGTATCAAGCAATCAGCAGCGCATTGATGCAGCGCTAAGCAAACTACCGGCAACTGCAACCGGCCACGTTGTTGATTTAAGCATTCACCAAAATATTAGCGATTTTTTTGATACCATTGACACATTTGATCATTTAGTATATACTGCAGGTGAGAATCTTAAACTTAATGTAATAGCAGAAACAGACATAGCATTAGCACAACAATTTTTCAATATCCGTTATTGGAGTGCTTTTGCTGCTGTTAAATATGCATCAAGGCGCATTAATGCAGGTGGATCGATCACCTTAACCAGCGGCAATGCCGGGGCAAGGCCAAGTGCAGGATGGGGCGTTGCATCAAGCATTTGTGGCTGTGTTGAAGGGTTTACGCGTGCAATGGCGGTTGAACTTGCACCTATACGTGTTAATTGCGTTACCCCCGGTGTAGTAAAAACCAATTTATGGGATGGCATACCCGAGGCAGATCGCATTGCAATGTATATAAACTTTTCTAAAACTTTGTTAGTTGGCCGCGTTGCAGATGCGGATGAAATTGCGCTTACCTACGTTTACTTAATGAAACAACAATATGTTACAGGCCAAAGCCTTGTAGTTGATGGTGGGGGTGTGCTTGTTTAGAAAAATTTAACAGCGCTTGCAACAAAGTTTATGGCAGCGGTTTAAAACTCTTTACTGATCATCATAGTTATATCAGTTCACATCAACTGTAACACTATGAGATCGATTTGGAAGGGTTCATTAGGCTTTGGGCTGGTTAGTATACCGGTGAAGCTTTTTTCGGCAGTGCAAACCACATCGCTTGATTTTGATATGCTTGATGGGCGCGACCACGAGCGTATACGCTACCAGCGCGTTAATGAGAAAACCCACAAAGAGGTGCCTTATGATAAGATAGTAAAGGGTTTTAAACTTAATGATGACTATGTAATAATGGATGATGCCGACTTTGAGGCGGCCGCCCCGGAGAAAAGCAAGGTGATAGAAATTGAAAGCTTTGTTGACATTGACGAAGTGAACCCGATGTTCTACGAAACATCTTACTACACCGAGCCGGATACTAAAAACAACAAAGCTTACGCGTTATTGATACAGGCCTTAAAACAATCGGGCAAGGCGGGGCTGGCGCGGTTTGTTTTACGTAGTACCGAAAGCCTTTGCATTGTGCACCCGGTAGAGAACGTGCTGGTGGTTACCCGCATACGTTTTGGCCAGCAGATACGCAGTACTGAAGACCTTAACCTGGCTGATGATGTCAAAGTGAGCAAAAAAGAGCTTGACATGGGCCTGGCGCTGATAAAGCAATACGCAGAGAAATTTGATGTTTCTAAATTTAAGGATGAGTATACCGGCGAATTGCTTAACATCATCAAGCAGAAATCTAAAGGCAAGCGGGCAACCATCAAAAAACTTAAACCGCATAAAACAAAAAGTAACGATCTGTATGATCAGTTAATGCAAAGTTTGCAAACAAAAAAGGGTGCTTAGATTTTCTATGGTTTTTTTATCTTTATGGCGAGCTAAACCAACTATATCACAATTGAAAAAGTACCTTTTATCCATCCTGTCGATACTTACGCTTTCTTACAGTGCCTGTAAACAAGATACAGCAGAGCTTGAAGCATTACGCCTTAAAGTAGAGAACAAAAAAAACGGAGGTGGAGGTAACAATGATAGTTACCTGCCAACCACTAAAGGAAGTTCATGGACCTATCAAAGTGACATGAAGGGCAGCACCGAACTATCCACATCTTATCTTACCGGTGCCATCACATCTATAAACGGGCAAAATTATTATGAGCTAAAAACCACCGCGTTGGGCAAAGAAAGCATTGGTTATTATTTTGTGAAGGATAAGAAATATAAAGTGAGATCCGCTACGGTTGAATCAAACACCATGTTAGAGTTTTTTATACTTGATGATAATTTACCTGATGGCGGTGAGTGGACGGCAACAATGACAGCTGATGGTTCGGTTAATGGGGTGCCCGGCCGTACCAAAAACAAGATCATTGAATCGGGCATTACGAAAACCGTGCTCAATAAAACCTACAAAAACGTTGTTCATACGCACATCATTGTACAATATGACCTTGGTAGCGGATTTCAGAACTTTGTAGATTACGATTTTTACCTTGCTAAGGGTGTAGGGGTTATAGAGACAGATACTAATTTCGGAACCTACAAAACCTCATCTTACCTATCTGATTATAGTATAAAGTAGCATTTAAAAGGTAAACCATGACGGCTATTACTATAGCCCGGCAGCTATTTTTTGTAATTATTAAACGATTGTGTATAATCTTTTTTGTAATTTTTTTAATTTGAAATTAATCGTGGCATAGTGGTTGCAATGATATCATAAACATCATAAAAACTACCATTATGGAAACTACAACAGAAAAATCAGTAGAAGTATTAAACGATTTAATAGAAATTAATAACGACCGTATTGATGGTTTTACCCGCGCATCAAAAGACTTAGGTGAAGGCGATTTAGATCTGAAAGCGGTATTTGATAAATTTGCAAGCGATAGCCGTAAAAACGTACAAGAGCTAAGTGCGGCAGTGGGCCAGTTAGGCGGCGAATTAGAAACAGGTAATTCTGTAAGCGGTACATTACACCGTGCATGGATAGATGTTAAAGCTACCTTTAGCGGCCATGATCGTAAAGCGATCTTAGATGAGTGCGAGCGCGGTGAAGATGCTATTAAAAAAGCATATCAGGATGCATTATCAGAAGATAATGGCTTATCACCACAATTCTCAGAATTGTTAACCCGCCAGCAACAAGATATCAATGAAGGCCACGATAGCATCAAAGCGCTACGTGATATGCATTCATAATTAAGACAAATAATTTGTAATCATAAAGAGCTGCCTGTAAAACGGGCAGCTCTTTGTTTTTTGGCTTTTTTAGAAGTACTTAGGGCATTATGTTGTACCTTTGCGGTCTTAATTAATAACCCTGATAATTTAATCCATCGTGATCATCTTAATATTTTTCCTTGCCCACTGGTTCTTGTCCCTGTTCTTTCAAACCTTTTTTCTGCACAGGTATGCATCTCATAAAATGTTTACCACTCACAAGGTTTTTGAACGCATATTTTACGTAATGACCTACGTTTTCCAAGGGTCGTCATACTTAAACCCGCGTGCCTATGCCATTATGCACCGGGAGCATCATGCCTACAGCGACACCGAGAAAGACCCGCACTCACCACACTTTTTTAAGGATGTTTTCCAGATGATGTGGTATACTGCGCAAACTTACAAAATGCACGAGCGCCGTTTAAAAGAGCCAGAGGAGCGTTTTAGAGGTAATTATCCCGAGTGGAAATTCCTTGACGTAATTGCCTCTTCAATGGTATCACGCATTGTTTTTGGTTTACTTTATGTTGCCTTTTATGTGGAGTTTGCAACAGCCTGGTGGATGTTCCTTTTGCTACCTATCCATTTTTTAATGGGCCCATTGCACGGCGCAATTGTTAATTGGTGCGGGCACAAGTACGGTTACTCAAATTTTGATAACAACGATAAATCAAAAAACACCACACCGTTTGATTTTTTGATGTTAGGCGAGTTATTTCAAAATAATCACCATAAACGCCCAAACAGTGCAAACTTTGGTGCTAAATGGTATGAGATAGATCCTGTGTACCCGGTAATGAAACTGATGCACTGGGCTAAGATCATTAAATTGAGAAAAGCATACGCATAGTTAAGCTTAAAGAAAACTAAGAGGCGAAAGGTGATGAACTTTTCGCCTTTTTTGTTTTAGAATTACGGCGCTGTTTAACGAGTGTATACGCAGAGAAATCTCCGCAGATGCCTTTCGGGCGTTTAAATCCTCTGCCTTGCCTTCAACTCCAGGTAGCGGTTAACGGTATTGACGGTTAGATTTTGCGGAGCGGTTAAAATAGACTGTATGCCATGACGGGCCAGTTCTCGCACGATAAGTTTTTTATCGTAAGCAAACTTTTCGGCGATGGTTTTTACATATATGCCTTCAATATCTTTGGCAGGCTCTTCGGTAAGTTGTTTGAGCTCGGTGTTCTCAAAAAACACTACCAGCAATAAGTGGTAACGGGCAATGCGTTTAAGAAAGGGCAGTTGCCGCTGCAGGGCACTCATGCTTTCAAAATTGGTAAAGAAAACGATGAGGCTGCGTTGCTTTATCACATTGCGGACAGTTGCATAAAGCGCTTCCATATTTGCCTCAAGATAACGTGTCTTCTCTTTATAAAGCACCTCTAAAATTCTGTTGATCTGTGCATGGCGCCTATCAGCAGGAATAACAGAGCCGACCTTTTCAGATAGTGTGATCAACCCGGCTTTATCCTCTTTTAGCAACGCAATGTTCGACAATACCAGGCTGGTATTTATGGCATAATCGAGCAGGCTTAAACCATCAAAAGGCATTTTCATGGCGCGCGATTTATCTATCACGCAGTAAACCTGTTGTGATTTCTCATCAGTATAAAAGTTGGTCATCAAGCTGCCGTGGCGGGCTGTAGCTTTCCAGTTTACAGATCTTACATCATCACCCGCTACATAAGGCTTTATCTGCTCAAACTCCATGCTCTGCCCAAGGCGGCGGATCTTTTTGATACCGATCTCATTGAGCCTGTTTGATATCGCCATCAATTCATACTTGCGCATCTGCAAAAATGATGGGTACACCGGCAGTACTTCGGGTTGGTCAAAATTAAAACGGCGGCTTACCAAACCCAATGCAGATTGCACAAACACCCTTAAGGTGCCAAATTCATATTCGCCGCGTTTAACAGGTCTAAGATTATACCGGATAAGTTTCCTTTCGCCGGGCTGCAAAGCTGTTTTGAACCAAACATCGCGTTTCTGAAATTGTACGGGTATCTCATCAATGATACCGGCCGATACCTTAATAGGATAACGGCTTTCGATATGTATAGTTATCTCGTTCTCGTCGCTATTGCTCAATCTCTCAGGCGAAAGGCGTTTGGCCAAAATCGATTTGGATGAGCGATAAAGCATGATAAGATCTGTAATTATCAGCAATATCAGCAGCAGAAAAGCTACTTCGGGTACTAACCCCAACCAGGGGAAAAAGAAGGACAATAAATATAGCAACGCACAGATTCCCAAACCGGCGAATAGTCGCCCGGTTAAGAACAGGTTGGTATAAAACAGATTAAAAACTTTTTTCACCCGCTTAACGTGGTATTTCTATTTTTTGAATGATCTGTGCAATAACATCGTCGGCGGTAAGGCCTTCCATCTCTTTATCTGGTGTTAGCATAACGCGATGGCGTAGTACCGGAGTTGCAACCTTAACAATATCATCAGGAGTAACAAAATCGCGGCCGGCAATGGCTGCAACGGCTTTTGCTGCATTAACTACCGCTAATGATGCCCGTGGGGAACCGCCAAGATATAGTGATTTATTATTACGTGTTTCGTGAATAATGCGCGCTGTAAAGGCAATTATCTTTTCCTCTACATGCAACCCGCGGACTGTTTGCCTTAATGCAACAATATCTGCGCCTTGTAATACCGCGTTGATGTGCTCGAGCTGGTCGGCAGTTTTTTGCTGATGCTGGCGGCTGATGATTGAGATCTCCTCCTCAAGGGAAGGATAGCTGATATCGATCTTAAACAGAAAACGATCCAGTTGTGCCTCAGGCAGGCGATAAGTGCCTTCCTGCTCAACCGGGTTTTGGGTGGCTAAAACAATAAAAGGTTCATCCATTTTGTAAAGCTCTCCATCCATAGTGATCTGCCGCTCTTCCATCACCTCAAACAAGGCCGATTGTGTTTTTGCAGGCGCACGGTTTATCTCGTCAATTAAAATGATGTTACCAAAAATTGGCCCGCGCTTATACTCAAACTCTCCTGTTTTGGTATTGAATACAGAGGTTCCCAAAACGTCAGAAGGCATCAGATCGGGCGTAAACTGTATGCGCGAATATTGGGCATCGATCGACTTTGCAGCCAGCTTTGCAGTAAGGGTTTTGGCAACACCGGGCACCCCTTCTATCAGGATGTGGCCATCTGCCAGTATACCGGCAATGATCAGTTCTATAACGTGCTGCTGCCCTACAATGATCTGCGCAAGCGAAGCTTTTATATTTTCAACGGCTGCATTTAATTTGCTAAGGTCTGTCCGTTGTTCAAAGTTTTCATTTTCCATATGATGGTGCGGTTTGGCTGTAAAATTTCTCCATTAATCTGTTTATTTCAATAAGTTCGGCATCTGATACTTTTGTCTGGTGCAACACAAAGCGCATATGATTGATAAGATCATGGCCCAGCTTTTCTTCGACACCGGTTTTTTTTATAAAAACATTCAGAAAATCATTATCAAACGTGCCTGTTTTTAAGTTGTAAGTATTGCGCAGATGTTCTAAAAAATAGGTGATCTTTTTAACGGCTATGTCGGTATTATCGCGCTGCTCGTAATAAAGGTTGCCTACCACAGTGACAAAGCCTAAAGTGGCATTTTTTAAAGGATCAACAACAGGTATGGGGCGTTGCCTGCGTTTGATGTTGTACAAAACAAACAGCAGGGTAGCCGCCAGGCTGATGTAATAGGCCCATTGCAGGCCCGGGTGTCTGAAAAATACTCGAATAGGCGATTCGTCTTCCAAAATGTCGCTGTTCTGATATTGGTCCCAATATATATGGTCAGAAGTAGGAATGTAGGATAAAACCCTGTCTGCAAATGCTGCACCACCGGGTTTAACCATGCAGTAATTGGTAAGCAACTGTGGGTTGGCCATTAACAACAAGCTGCCCTTGCCAAAATTGTATTTAAGATAGGTAGCGTGTTTATAATTGTTTTGCGTAAGTACCACGGCCTTTGTGGTGTCAAACCCCGAAAAGTACTGCGTGGCTGTAAACTTATCTGTTTTAAGGCCTGCAGCTTGTTTGATCTTTGGATTGGTGAAATTTACTGCTGGATTTTTTTTATCAAACTCATAGCCGGTGTTTACCTTAAGCGAATCAGTAAGTGAGCCATCCCAATTTAAAGCCGATATAAATACCGTATTGCCCGCACTGATGTACTTTAATAGCGCTTTGGTGTCTGTTTTGTTGAAACTGGCAGTTTTGGCAATAATGATGTAGTTGCCGCTTTGTAAAGAAGAATCAGTAAACACATCATACGGCGATTGGTTGGTACGCTTGATTGTTGCATCCGGAAAAATATCCTTGAGCCTGTCAAAAAGAATAAAGTTACCAAACGGTGTTTTGCTGTTGTAACGCAGATCAACCTGCCAGTTAATAGGGGCCGGTTTATTATATTCTGCCACCAGGTAAACAGTTAGCAGCACCAATATGCCGATGCTGTAGAATTTAAGGTCTTTCATGGTCGGCCTCCTTTAAAATCAGCAAACAGTTTGCTGATGTGGCCATAACCGCTTCCGGTCACGGCGAAATCGCCGTACCAAACATATTCAAACTGCCAGGTGATGTTTTTGAAAGGGCCTTGCGCAGGGTTATTGTTCAACTCCTGTACATAGGCCTGGTTAGTTTTATTAGGCTGCCAGTCTATTAAATTATTATCGCTTAATTGCTTAAGAGCCCTTAAGTATAGCAGCCGCACAGCAAGTTTGTAGTTACCTGCAGAAGCAGCTGTCTCAATATCTTTTTCAAAATCTATCTCGTGTATATTCTCGTCAAGTTCGGTATAAGCTATACCTGCTTTACGTGCCCCTTTGCGGAAGATATTGATATCGATACCGGCAGATTTAAGTATTACCAGTATCAATGCGGCAATGCCGCCTATAATTATTATGTATTTTATTAGCACCCCTGCCCATTTCCAAAAATTGGAATAGCCGGTTTTGGTTTTACCCCAATCAAACAAACTCCAGAACCATCGCCAAAATCTTGTCCATAAAGATGGGCCGCTATAATCATCTTTGTAAATAAACTCCTTTTGTTTTTTGTAGTTATTGATAGCTGCTGTATCTATATGTCGCAACGTAACAGATGCAGTATCCAACCTTATTACAGCCGGTACCTTTTTGGCCGCAATAGTATCGGGCTTAGCATTAGCTATTGAAGCGGTTAGTAAGAGAAAGATAAGGAGCAGGTAACGCATTAGTATTCTTCTGCCGGCAAGTTATCGTTGTTACTGTTAGTTCCCAGGTTATTGATACGCTCTAATAAGCTGGTGCCCTCTTTACTTTCTGATAAGTTGTAATAGCACAGGCCAAGCGTAACCATTGGCACTATGTAGCAAACTAAACTTATCATCTGTAAGGCAACTGTTACGATGGGTGTAATAATGCCGAAGTTATTTAAGGCGGTTGTGGGCCTTAATAGTGTTGCCGATATGCCCAGGAAAGCCGCAGGCAATGATATGGCCATTACTATGAAATACATAATTATCCATGATACCAAAATTGCGCCCGCAGTTAGCCACCAATTATTCCGTATCAGCTGAAAACTGCGATTGAAGGAATATCCGAAACTTCCGTTTTCCATGATCATGATAGGAAAGATAATACCAAATATTGGGAAAAGGTATATACCCGGAATAATGCAAAGCGCAAAACCGATGATCAATAATACCGTTATTACTAAGGTTGCCAGGATGGTTCTGCCAAAATAGTATTTCATGTAACCCCATACCTCCGCACTTGTTGGTTTGATGTTGCCTTTTTGCTTGTAGAGCGCCATGTAGCCGATGATGCTTAACACGCTTAATGCACTACCAATTATCATCAACCCCATGCCTGCAAAATACTTTACACCAAATAAGTTGAGTTTATCAAAACTATTATAGGTTGCCGGCCCCTCCTGTCCAAAGCTTGATGCTGCATTAACCATTTGGTATTGCTGCATAGCAATCAGCGCTGCACCTGCAAAATACACCACACCACAAAACAGGTACAGGTTTTTCACAAGGTCTTTAAAGTTCTGTTTGATAAAGGTGAAGGTATCGTTAATGATCTCACCAAAATCTCGGGTTTTGGCTAATTCAATTTTCGGTTGCATGTTTAGTTTGTTTATAGATCTTATTAGGGTAAAGTACCACGTACCAAATTAAAAATAAAAGGGATGCTGCAAGGATGCCCGAACTAAGCCATACGGGCATTTCGGTATGGCGGGTTACAAAGCCTTCAAAAAATGCGGCCACAATAAATATAGGCACCAGGCCTATCGCTATTTTCATCCCCTCGGATGCACCTTTTTTAAGCGACTCCAATCTTCCGAAGGTTTTAGGGAATAAAAAGCTGTTGCCCATTACCATCCCTGCTGCGCCTGCAATAACTATCGCAGCTATCTCCAGCGTACCGTGTATCCATATTACTAATACAGATTGCATGCCCAGGCCCTTACTAAAAAAGAAGTATTGGAACGAACCCAGCATAAGCCCGTTGCGGAAAAGGAAATAGATGGTACCAACAGAGCAAAGTATACCGCTTGCAAATGTAACCAGCGATACGTAGATGTTGTTAATGGCGATGCTTGCAAACATCATCGCTTCTGAGCCCTGCTTGTAAACACCAAACGGGTCGCCTTTGGCAATGTTCTCATTGGTCATATCCACATAGCCATCCCCCATGATCAGCCTTACAAAATTGGTGTCATATTTTGCAGAAAGAGCGCCCATCAGGCAAAACGTTATAAAAAATATAAAGGCATACAATAACTGCCGCTGATGCTTTTTGAAAAGCAAGGGTAACTCCAGCCGCCAAAAGGTAACAAAGCGGTTGCTGTTCTCGCGCTTGTTCTTGTAAATAGACTGATGGAATTTTGACGCCAGCCCGTTCAGATAGGCGGTTGTTTTTGATTTGGGATAAAAGGTTTTTGAATATGCCAGGTCATCCGTTATCTGGATAAAACTATCGGCAAGTTCGTCGGGCGTTTTTTGGGTCGATTCTTCAAAGCGCGCCCATTTATCGGCATTTTGTTTTACAAATAAGGGTTCGCGCATTGGGTGATGGTCAGGGTTTTTACAGGACGGTAAATTAATCACAAAAGTTTTATAATTCAACTTAATTTATGCAATTTGAGAAGATAATTTTATGAATACCGTAACCGTTACCACAGCCCAGAATATTGATATTGACTACGAGCTTGCCGGCCTCGGCGAGCGGATAGTTGCCCGCATTATCGACCTCGCCATTTTTGGATTCGTTTTCTTTTTTGTAATGATAACCGGTATTGCATCTGGCTTATCAGATCTTTCAAATGGCGTTTTGCTCATCATCTACGGCGCTTTATTTGTGTTTTATGATCTTATATGTGAGTTGAGCATGAACGGCCAGTCCATCGGTAAAAAGGTGATGAAGATACGTGTGATAAGTGCCGATGGTGCCCGACCAAGACTGGGGCAGTACCTGCTGCGCTGGTTAATGCGGATAGTTGATTTTGGTATTGGCGGCGGTGTTATTGCGCTGATAGCAGCTGCGGTAAGCGAGAAAGGGCAACGTCTTGGTGATATGACGGCCAATACTATTTTGGTTCGCACTGTTCCGCGTACGGATGCCAGCAAGATTGCCTTTAAGCCTTCTGATCTATCTTATGAGCCTGTTTTTAAAGAAGCATCGCAACTAACAGACCGTGATGTTGAACTGATAAATGAGGTGATATCAGCCTACGTTAAAACTAAGAACAGCGTTATTGTTTACAACATGGCCAGCAAACTTAAAGAGCATCTTGGCGTGCAGCCGCCGCAGGGAATGAATGATATGCAGTTTCTGCAAACTTTGCTGCGCGATTACACTCATTTGATAGCAGCGTCTGATACAGATTACAGATCAGTAATGTCTTAATAATTCTTACAAACCGGCTATCTTGATAACATAGCTTACCAGTATAATGCTGCCCGTGATCATGAATAGTGTTTTTTTGATAACTGCCGATGGTTTGTCCAGTTTATATATACTATCTGCAAGCCACCACAAGGCGGTAAGCAATATTGGTATAGCAGGAGGGTATAATGAGAAGCTTTCATGTAAATTACCCTTGATGAGTGCTACAACAGCACGCTGAAAACCGCATCCGGGGCAATCAATGCCGGTTAGATATTTGAATGGGCAGGGGAGTAAATGACCCTGCAGCCAGTTGATGAACAACAAACTGCAGGGTATATTTTGCAAAGCCATCTTAAACTTGCGAAGGTGGTGTTGGTGGTGGCGGATTAAACGGATCGCGGTAATCTATCCCAGGATCATATGGCCTGAAACCAGCCATGCCTAAACCAGCAGGACCTACGTAACGGTAATTGCCAAAGCCGAGGATCGGATAGAAAATCATAGGTAAAAATATTAGTCCTATAGTGAAGCCTTCAGACTGCCCAAAGCTTTTGCTGAGCAGGTTTATCATCCATACGGCAAACACAATGTTTACGCAAGGGATCAGCAGCATCAATAGCCACCACATTGGCTTGCCAATGATCTCGAGCATAACAATTATATTGTATATGGGAATGATGGAAGCCCAGCCTGGTTTGCCGGCTTTTTCATAAACCTTCCACATGCCAATAACACTAATGAGCCAAACAATTAAAGCAGGGATAGCCAACATTCCTAAGAATGCACCAATGACGTACCCGGATTGATACGCGTCGTAATTTTCCATTTGTGATTTTGAGTTTTAAGTGTGCCTCAAATTATCAAATAATTAGTAAACACGGTCCTTTTACAGAAAAATAATCTGTTTTTAATTCACTAATTTTGGCTCATGCAGCAACGCGAGCAGATCTCCGTATTCGATATGTTTAAGATTGGCATCGGGCCATCAAGTTCGCATACGCTTGGCCCCTGGCGGGCGGCACAGCAGTTTGTTAATTTGCTTAAAGATCGGGAAGCGTTAGACGACGTAGTGCAGCTACAAATACTACTATACGGATCGCTTGCCAAAACAGGAAAAGGCCACGGCACAGATATAGCTATTTTACTTGGCCTAAGCGGGGACGACCCGGTTACTTTTGAGGTTGATAAAATAGATACTAAAATTGCCGAGATCACCAACTCTCATAAGCTGCATTTAGGTGGTTTACGCTATATAGATTTTTCCGTTGCTAATGATCTGCTGTATCTTTTTGCCGAGAGCCTGCCCTTTCACCCAAATGGTGTTACTTTCCAGGCATTCTTAAAAGATGAGACTGCAATTTCTGGTACTTACTACTCCATTGGCGGTGGCTTTGTAGTTAAAGAAGGTGAACAAAGCACCCACAGAACAGAGGTTGACCTGCCTTTCCCTATAGACACTGCCGGCGACCTGTTACACTGGTGCCGCAAAACCGGCCTCAAAATTTCTGAGGTGGTTATGGAAAATGAGCTTGCCTGGCGCAGCGAACAGGAGACCCGCAAAGGTGTACTGGATATTTTCCGCGTGATGCAGGAATGTATGTATCGCGGATGCCATACTGCGGGTTACCTGCCCGGCGGTTTAAACGTTGCCCGCCGTGCATCTAAATTAAACAAGCGCCTTGTAAAAGGTATAGCTTATAACGATTATAATAGCTGGGTTGATGCCATGCGCCAAACCGGCCATGGTTTCCAAAACATACTGGATTGGGTAAGCTGTTTTGCCTTGGCTGTTAACGAGGAGAATGCCTCATTTGGCAGGGTGGTAACGGCACCCACCAACGGTGCCGCGGGTGTTATCCCTGCAGTGCTGCAATACTTTATCTCGTTTTGCGATGGCTTTAGCGAGGAAAAGATCATTCAGTTTTTGTTCGTTGCATCAGAAATAGGCAGCATCTTTAAAAAGGGCGCAACCATTTCGGCAGCAATGGGGGGGTGCCAGGCAGAGATCGGCGTATCATCGGCTATGGCTGCGGCAGCGCTGACCGAGTGTCTTGGCGGCAGCCAGCGCCAGGTATTAATGGCAGCCGAAATTGCCATGGAGCATCACCTCGGCATGACCTGCGACCCTATAGGTGGATTGGTACAGGTGCCTTGTATCGAACGCAATACAATGGGCGCTATTAAAGCCATTACCGCCAGTCAGCTTGCCCTGCAAAGCAATCCGGATAAAGCCAAAGTGAGTCTGGATGCTGTTGTGAAAACCATGTGGCAAACCGCACAAGACATGAACTCCAAATATAAAGAAACCGCCGACGGTGGTCTGGCGATTAATATCCCGATAAGCTTGCCGGAGTGTTAATAAGTAACCACGTCTGTGCGACCGTTATGGTGCATAGACACACCCCTGACCCCTCTCAAGAGAGGAAGTATGATTGAATAATAAAGGATAACATTTCAAAGCCGACTAAATTCCCCTCTTGAGAGGGGGTGCGGAAAATGAAATTTAGCAATACCTTTCATGGGGTGTGTAATTTTAATTAGCATGGCTTGTAGACACACCGCTGACCCCTCTCGAGAGGGGAAGCAAAACTTTGATTGTCAAAATTTACTGTTAAAAACCGAGACATCAGTCCCCCTCTTGAGAGGGGATGCAGTCACCTCAATTAAGCATTACCTTTCCTGGGGTGTGTAACTGTAATTAGCATGGCATACAAACACACCCCTGACCCCTCTCGAGAGGGCAAGTATGTTTTAATTGGCATGGTTATTTTTAATTGATTCTTTAGTCCCCTCTTGAGAGGGGTTAGGGGTGTGTTCTTCTATATGATTAGCAATAGTTCGCAAAACATTAAACACATCTTCCCTCACCTCCGTTTCTGTAAATCGAAGATAATCAATCCATATTTAGCGAGCTCTTGATCCCTAAGCGTATCTAATTTTACTTGCTCTTCTATTGAGTGATACCTTCCGTCCAACTCAATTACTAAGCTCAGTTCCGCGCAATAAAAATCAACGATGTAATTTAACAGCGGTTTCTGGCGGTGAAAATCGAACCCGATTTTATTGCTACGTAATTCTTGCCATAGCTTTATTTCGCCAGGTGTTGCATCGTTGCGTAACTTTTTTGCTATTGCTTTGAGAGATGGATGATACGGGATAATTTTTCTTTTCATAAACACACCCTGCCCCCTCTCAAGAGGAGAAATATGTTTGTTAACTTTATTTTTGCCGGACGAACGCACGCTTTTCTTCGCGGCGGGTCACATCGATTTACGTTCACGAGCGTTCACGGTGTTCACAAGTGTTCATGGCGTGAACGTGAACACCTGTCAGGACTAAGCTATTTACTTAACCAACCATTATCATCCATCCAAACTACCGCCCAACTAAACCATTTGGCCTTGCTTCTGGGGTTATTTAGGCCAAAACCATGACCGCCTTTTGGGAACAGGTGCATTTCTGCCGGTACTTTGTTTTGGAGGAGCGACTGATACATCATTAAGCCATTTTCCACAGGCACCACATCATCATCCTCCGCGAAAACGATAAACGTTGGTGGCGTGTTGGGTGTAACTTGCTTCTCGTTAGAGTACAGGTCTATTTGATCCTGGCTTGCATCTTTTCCAATCAGATTTTCGCGCGAGCCTACGTGCGCTTTAGAACCGAAAGTGATAACCGGGTATATCAGCATCATAAAATCCGGTCGAACGCTGATATTATCTTTATTGTTAATAACTACTTTGTCAAAATGGGTCCCTTCAGTTGAGGCCAGGTGCCCGCCGGCCGAAAAACCCATAATGCCGATCCTGTTCGGGTTTAAGCCCCATTTGGCAGCACCTTGTCTAACTATTTGAATAGCGCGCTGGGCATCCTGCAATGGTCCGATGCTTTTATCGGTCATGATGCTGTCGCTGGGCAGTCGGTATTTGAGTACGAATGCCGTTACACCTATTTTGTTAAACTCTTGCGCAACGGCTGATCCCTCGTGCGCTGAAGCCAGGCCTGCGTAACCGCCACCGGGGCATATCACAACAGCAGTACCATTGGCCGTGCCTTTTGCCGGCAGGTAAGGGGTAAGGGTTGGTATGCTCACTTTTGCTATCCACGACCTCTGGTCGATGGTTTCTTTGTAAGTTGCCGGTGTTGGCTTTGAATTAGGAACGCCGTTAGGATATAATGGCAGCGGAGTTTGTTGCTGTGCAAATGCAGTTAGCGTGGATGCTGTAAAAAGCAAAGCAGTCAAAAAGTTTTTCATTACTAAATAATTGGCAAAAGCAAGGTACACATCTGCTAACAAAAAACGATACTACGGTTTGCAGTATCGTTTTAAAAATATCACTTTAGAGTTTACTTACGCCGACAGCGCTACGTTTGTCGACCCTCTCTTCACTTCGCGGAAAGGGTGGGGTAAGCTTATTTACTTCCGCCGAATTCCATTAAATAAGCTTTCAGAAATTCATCAAGTTCGCCATCCAATACAGCCTGTGCGTTTGATGTTTCGTGGTCGGTGCGCAGGTCTTTCACTAATTTGTATGGATGTAACACATAGTTACGGATCTGGCTGCCCCACTCGATTTTCTTTTTGTTACCCTCTATTGCGTTTGTGGTTTCCTGACGTTTACGCATCTCTATCTCATACAATTGAGATTTTAATAAACGCATTGCGTTATCCTTATTCTGCAATTGCGAGCGCGATTCCTGGTTTTTGATAATGATACCCGATGGTTTGTGGTAAAGACGAACAGCAGTTTCAACCTTGTTCACGTTTTGTCCACCGGCACCACCAGAACGGAAGGTTTCAAACTCTATATCGGCCGGGTTTATCTCTATTTCAATAGTATCATCAACTAACGGGTATACATATACTGATGCAAACGAAGTATGGCGCTTGGCGTTGGCATCAAAAGGAGAAACGCGCACCAGGCGGTGTACACCGTTCTCACCTTTTAAATATCCGTAAGCAAAATCACCCTCAAACTGCAGGGTAACGGTTTTAACACCGGCTACGTCACCTTCCTGGTAGTCCTGTTCGGTAACTTTGTAGCCATTCTTTTCGCCCCACATAATGTACATACGCATCAGCATGCTGGCCCAGTCGCAGCTTTCGGTACCACCGGCACCCGCTGTTATCTGTAGTACTGCATTCAACTGGTCTTCTTCGGCACTGAGCATGTTTTTGAATTCCAGCTCTTCAACGGCGGTAACGGCGTTATCAAACTGCTCTTTCATTTCCGCCTCGCTGGCATCGCCGGCCTGGTAAAACTCAAACAGTACGTTAGTGTCTTCAACAATTGATGATACCTTCTGAAAAGCATCGGTCCAAACCTTTTTGGTTTTGATAGAAGCAAGCACTTTTTCAGCTTCTTTAGGATGGTCCCAAAAGTTTGGGCCTATGGTTATATCCTGTTCTTTCTGCATCGCATCGAGTTTGGTATCGATGTCAAAGATGCCTCCTCAGGGACGTTACTCTGTCCCTTAAATCCTGGATGTTTTCTTTAGTCATAGAGGCAAATATAAGAAAATGATAGGGGTAAAAATAAAAAGGCTTAAATCGCAATTAGCAACTTAAGCCCTCTTAAAAACTCTTTAACTTAATTTGGTTATGCCATGCGCAATTGTTGTAACAGCGGCGCAATGTTCATGTTGCCACTAAGTTTGGTAACCATGGCACTTAAGCTAAAGTCGTTATTATTCTCTTCCAGTTTAGATTGTTTTATCATTTCCTGCATTACCGGTGGTATAAGGCTATGTGCAATTTCTGCAGCCTTGTCAGCAGTAAGGTTATAAAAATGATTAAGCTTATTGGTAAAGCGGTTAACTGCGCTATCAATAAGCGGGTTCTCATAAATACCGGGATATTGAAAATATTTCACCAGGTCTTTTAGCTTACCGCTATCCAATTGGTTTTTCAAAACTTCAATGATTGAGCTTGAGGCATCGTTCATCACAGCATCCCGGTCTTTTTCCTGAATTTCAGGATTATTAATAACAGCCGTACCGGCGTTATTTTTTACAAGCATAAAGAGTTTTTCAAACATGGCTTTGTGTGTTAATCGGAGATTTATAAAATCATTACAATTTCTTAATCTCATTAAAAATAGGTCAAAAATGCTGCCATACACAAGGGTTTGAGACAAGCAGGTGCGGAATATTTTATAAAAATGACAAACACATAGTGTGTTAACATCACACTAAGACTGCCACAATTATGTAAGCTTTAGGGCTAACTTAAAACTTTGATTAGCGGCCTTGGTTTATCTTGTTACATTTGTTTAAACTCATTTCAATTATGCTGCCTAACATTGATCTTACATCTACCAAGGCTTACAAGTACCTTACAGACCACTATATTGACATTGTGGCCAAAAGCCTGAAAGAACTTTTTGATACTGACCCGGAAAGGTTTGAAAAATTCTCACTTCAATTTGAAGACATCCTGCTTGATTACTCCAAGAACCGGGTTGACGATGAAACTATAGCTCTTTTGATACAGTTGGCAAAAGAGTGTGGCCTAAATGAGGCAATTGAAGCCATGTTTAGTGGCGAAAAAATAAATGTTACTGAAGGTAGGCCTGTTTTACACATAGCCCTGCGTAACCGCAGCAACAAACCAATTTTGGTTGACGGCAAAGACGTAATGCCCGATGTGAACCGGGTTTTGCAGCAGATGAAAGACTTTAGCGAAAAGATCATCTCCGGCACCTGGAAGGGTTATACAGGTAAAGCCATTACTGATGTGGTAAACATCGGCATCGGTGGCTCAGATCTTGGCCCGGTGATGGTCACCGAAGCCTTAAAGCCTTACAAGAACCATCTCAATTTGCATTTTGTATCAAACGTTGATGCAACACATATTGTAGAAACGCTGAAACCGCTAAACCCGGAAACAACGTTGTTCCTGATAGCTTCTAAAACATTTACTACGCAAGAGACCATGGCCAACGCACATAGTGCCCGCGACTGGTTTATTAAAGCTGGTGGTAAACAGGAGGATGTAGCGAAGCACTTTGCAGCGCTATCAACCAATAGCAAAGGCGTATCTGAATTTGGTATCGATACAGCCAATATGTTCGAGTTTTGGGATTGGGTTGGTGGTCGTTATTCACTATGGAGCGCCATCGGCTTATCAATTGTTTTAAGTATCGGCTTTGAGAACTTTGAAGAACTGCTTGCCGGCGCACACGCCATGGACGAGCACTTTAAAACCGCACCGATAGAACAAAACCTGCCGGTCATACTGGGCTTGATAGGCATCTGGCATAATAACTTCTTCGAGGCCGAAACACAAGCTATCCTTCCCTACGATCAATACCTGCACCGCTTTGCAGCGTATTTCCAGCAAGGGGATATGGAAAGCAACGGTAAACATGTAAACCGCAACGGCAACCATGTAGATTATCAAACAGGCCCTGTCATCTGGGGTGAACCCGGTACAAATGGCCAGCATGCATTTTACCAGTTGATACACCAGGGCACTAAGCTGATCCCTTGTGATTTCATCGCGCCGGCACAATCACATAACCCGCTTGGCGAACACCACCAAATGCTGCTATCTAACTTCTTCGCACAAACCGAAGCGTTAATGAACGGTAAATCGGAAGAAGTGGTGATAGATGAATTGAAGAAAGCAGGCAAGAACGAAGAGGAGATAGCCAAGATAGCGCCATTCAAAGTGTTTGAAGGTAACCGCCCAACCAACTCTATTCTAGTTAAGAAAATTACACCGCGTACCTTGGGATCATTGATCGCCATGTATGAGCACAAGATATTTACACAAGGTATTATCTGGGATATTTACAGCTTTGACCAATGGGGCGTTGAGCTTGGTAAACAGTTAGCCGGCAAGATCCTTCCCGAGTTAAAAGACGATGCCGAGGTAAGCAGCCACGATTCATCAACCAATGGCTTGATCAATCATTATAAGAGCTGGAGATAACTTAGAAGAATCAAGAGGTCAGAGTCAAGAGACAAGACTGCTTCTTCTGCGAGTAAAAAGAGAGCGTCGTGGTGTAAATCATGGCGCTCTCTTTTTACAAATCATGTCATTGCGAGGATCCCGATGCATATCGGGAGACGTGGCAATCTCATCGCGTTTATTTCAGTGAGGAGATTGCTTCTCCGCCAGCCGGCGGATCGCAATGACATGATTTATATTGATTCCTAAAATGCTTCTCCTAAACCAACATACAAGCCGCTCTGTCTGCTTTCGCCGGGGCGTTTCTCGCCAACGCCATAGTCAACGCGTACGCTTAAGCCTTTTTGTACATCAAAGAAATAGCGGAGGCCGCCACCGTAGTTGGGTTTAAGTTGATTGATATCGAAGTCCTGATGAAAAACCTCGCCGGTACCCGCGAAGCCGACGATACCGAAACGTTCGGTAAAGCGGTAACGTAATTCGGTTTGTCCGGCCAGATAGTTGCGGTCGCGGAAACGGCCGTTGTAATAACCACGCATCATTTCATCACTGCCCATAGAGGGCAAAAGGTAAAACGGAGAAGATCTGCCTGTTAAGTTTTGGCTTTGCACATTAAATCCTAATACCAACTTTTTACCCAAACTGAAAAATTGAGCTAACTCCAAATTCAGCAAACCGCCATGGTAGCCGCTGTTTGCGCCAATGCCGTTCATGTAATTGAAATAGCTGGTGAACAAAGTTCCCTTTGTAGTGTAGGTGTTGTTATTCCTGTTATCAAATATCAGCGTTGGCCCAACGTAGAGGATGTTGCCTCCGCCTTTGCCCTCAATTGTTGGATCTGTACTATAGATGCCGCCAGCATCTTTATCAGTAAAGCGATAATAATAGCCGCCACCAACAAGCCCTGCATAAATGTGATTGGTCAGCTTTTTCTCGGCTGTGAAAGTTATTCGCAAACGTTTCTGCCCAAGGCGGTCGGCATCGGCCTTTTGTGTGTTGTTACCGATGCCATAAAAATCAAACGGAAAATTGATATAATTAATAGCGCCTGTAAAATGATAGCGATTGCCGGGTGTCCAATAACTGCTGCTCAGGTTTAACCGGCTTTGGCCCTTGGTGGTAATGGTTGCGTAGGCAAATATGTTCGAAATGCGCGTGTAAGTGCTTGTTGTATCAGTATAAAAAGAATACAGGCCCGAGCCGCCTACTTCCAAGCCGGTCTCCGGGGCCGAGCTTAACACCGGCAGTAATACAAAGCTTGGCCGTTTGGTAGTATCCTTTTCAAAATACATACGCCGGATAAACTTTGGCAGCAAGTGGGTTTGCGCAAAAGCAGGGGCAAAAAGCAGAGCGAAAATTATAGTTGTGAGCTGTTTTTTCATGAAGTATAATGCCGTAAAGGTAAATGTTAAGGCATTGTTTGGGCTGATTTTAAATTTAAAATTCATGTGTGGCCAAAATAGCTACTTTTGCAAAATAATTTAGAGGAATAAAATGAGTATAGCAAAAGGCCCGATTTCTCAGTTTATCGAGAAAAACTACCTGCATTTTAACGCAGCAGCTTTGGTGGATGCAGCCAAAGGTTACGAAACCCACCTTACCGAAGGCGGAAAAATGATGGTTACACTTGCCGGCGCCATGAGCACCGCTGAGTTAGGCATTTCGCTTGCCGAAATGATACGCCAGGGAAAGATTGATATTATCTCTTGTACAGGTGCCAACCTTGAAGAAGATATCATGAACCTTGTAGCACACTCGCACTACAAGCGTGTGCCAAACTACCGTGATCTTAGTCCGCAGGATGAGTGGGACCTGTTAGAGAACCACTACAACCGCGTAACCGATACCTGTATACCAGAAGAAGAAGCTTTCCGCCGTTTGCAAAAGCATATCCATAAAATATGGAAAGATGCGGATGACGCCGGCGAGCGTTACTTCCCGCATGAGTACATGTATAAGATATTGCTAAGCGGCGAACTGGAGCAGTATTATGAAATAGATCCTAAAAACTCATGGATGCTGGCTGCTGCAGAGCGTAACCTGCCAATAGTTGTGCCGGGATGGGAAGACTCGACTATGGGTAACATTTTTGCGTCGTACGTTATTAAGAACGAGATAAAAGCAACCACCATGAAAAGCGGTATCGAATACATGGCATGGCTGGCTGACTGGTACGTAAAAAACTCAGAAGGTAAGGGCATAGGTTTCTTCCAGATAGGTGGTGGGATAGCCGGCGATTTTCCTATTTGCGTGGTGCCAATGCTTTACCAGGATATGGAGATGGAAAACATCCCATTCTGGAGCTATTTCTGCCAGATATCTGATTCAACCACCTCTTACGGCTCATACTCAGGCGCTGTTCCTAACGAGAAGATAACCTGGGGTAAACTGGATATAGATACGCCTAAATTTATTGTAGAAAGTGATGCTACTATTGTCGCGCCGCTGATCTTTGCCTGGATACTGGGGCAATAATTTAAAAATGATATAAATGCAACAAAGCCCTTAAATTTTTGAGGGCTTTGTTGTTGAATAAGTTTTAAAGTATCAGATTTTCATCCCCTGTTGTTTAAAACAAATTGGCAGGAGTTGCTATTTGTATTCGTCAAACTATCCCTTTACAGATAATAAAATAATTCCCCATTAAATAAAATGGGTGCTGACATTAAATTTTTTGATTATAAATCAACTACATAGCAAAAAACCTTTTTTAGCAAATTTTAAGGGGTTTTAAGTTCAATTTAGAACGATTATAAATTATATATTGCTGTCATTAAATTGTCAGCGATAGTGTATAAAGTTATACTTTTGTGCCTGAAAAAGTGGCTAAAACATACATCACAACTACGGTTTAACACTTAAAATAAAAATTATTTAGCATAAATACACTTTATGAGAAATATCTCATTGATTCTTAAACAGTTTACAAGGTCGGTTTTACTGGTTGCCGGTTTGGTTGCCGCGGGTTTTAATGCCCATGCGCAGGCAGATGCTGCAAAAGGTGAAGCTATATTTAAAGCCAAGTGTACGGCATGTCACAAAATAGACGTGCGTATGACCGGCCCGGCCTTAGGTCCGCAGCTTACGCAAGAAACTGACGACGCTTACTTAACCAAATGGATACAGAACAGCCAGGCACTTGTTGCAGCTAAAAATCCTAAAGCTGTTAAGATCTTCAACGAATTTAACCAGGTTCCGATGACCTCGTTTGAAGACCTTAGCGATGCTGATGTAGGTAACGTACTGACTTATGTGCGTACTACGTGGAAAACTATGCAGGCTGATACTGCTAAGAAGCCAGCCGGTGGCGAAACAACAGAAGATAAAGGCCCAAGCTCTGTTATCGTTTGGGGTTTACTTGGTGTGATTGCCATTGCATTCATCGTTATCCTTGTTTTAAATAAAGTTATCGGCACACTTGAGCGCTTGTTGCTTAATAAAGGTGGTGTTGCTTTAGTTGATGAAGATGCCGAAGAAGAAAAGGTAAAAGCAGACCGTGCAGCAATTTTCAAAAAGCTGATTAAAAACAAAAAACTGGTATTCTTTATAGTGGTTTGCGGTACTATTGCTTTAGGTAGCTGGCAGTGGGTAACACTTTGGAATACTAACGTTCACCAAGGTTATCAGCCGGTACAGCCGATTAAATACTCGCACGAGTTGCACGCAGGTGTAATGAAAATTGAGTGTCAGTATTGTCACGTAGCTGCATTTAAAGGTAAAAATGCTTCGATCCCTTCATTGAACATTTGTATGAACTGTCACAAATCGGTTAAAACCGAATCGCCAGAGATCCACAAGATCTATGACGCATTGGGTTACGATCCAAACACAGCTAAATACGATAGCACTAAAGCTAAACCTATCCAATGGGTTCGTATCCACAACCTGCCGGATCTGGCTTACTTTAACCACTCACAGCACGTTAAGGTTGGCGGTATCAAATGCCAAACTTGTCACGGTCAGGTTCAGGAGATGAAAGAGGTTTATCAATATTCTCCACTAACCATGAAATGGTGTATCCAGTGCCACAGACGTACAGAGGTTAACGGTAAAGGCAATGCTTACTACGATAGCATACTTGCTGCTCATGACAAGATCAAGAAAGGCGAGAAAGTTACTGCAGCAGTATTGGGCGGTATCGAGTGTGCTAAGTGTCACTATTAATATTTATCAAGAACGTACATTACAGTTTATATAACTTAAATGGATAGCAATAAAAAATACTGGAAAGGTTTAGAAGAACTAAACAGAACCCCAGAATTTGTTGAGAAAAATAAACACGAATTTGCTGAGCCGATTCCTATCGAGGAAGTGCTTAGCGGTGGTGGCTTATCAGCAAAAACACCTCGCCGCGATTTCTTAAAAGCTTTAGGTTTTGGTGTGGGTGCCGTTACTTTAGCAGCGTGCCAGAAAGTACCTGTACACAAATCCATCCCTTACCTGATCAAACCTGAAGAGGTTACACCAGGTGTGGCTAACTATTACACCTCTACGTTTGAAGGTAATGCCATTTTGGTTAAAACCCGCGAAGGCCGCCCTATTAAAGTAGAAGGTAACCCTAACGACCTGCTTGGTAAAGGTGGTTTAAGTGCACAGGCACAAGCATCAGTACTTGACCTGTATGACACTAACCGCATTCAGGACCCTATGTTAAATGGTTCTACCAGTGGTTGGGCACAAGTTGATGCCTTTGTAAAAAGCGAACTTGCAGCCATTGCAGCAGCAGGCAAAACCATCAGCATTGTATCGGCAACAAAATCAAGCCCGTCTACACAGGCTGTAATCGCTGAATTCATTACTAAATATCCTACTGCAAAACACGTTGTTTACGATGCAGTATCTTATACCGGTATCATCAAAGCAAACCAAAACAGCTTTGGTAAAGCCGTATTACCACACTACAATTTTGATAAGGCTGACGTTATTGTAAGCTTCGGTGCTGATTTCCTTGGTACTTGGATCTCAGGCGAAGAATTTACCCGCCAGTACGTATCAAACAGAAATGCAAAATCGCTTGAAGAGAAAAAGATGTCGCGTCACATCCAATTCGAGAGCGGTATGAGCATGACCGGTACCAACGCCGACGTGCGTGTGGCTATCAAACCTTCAGAAGAAGGCCCTGCTTTGGTAAACCTGTACAACGCTATCAGCGGTACTACTTTACCGGGCTCTAAAAAGTTAACAACTGCCAATGCCGATAAAGCTATCGCGCTTGTAGCAAAAGAACTGGCTGCTGCTAAAGGCCGTGCCCTGGTTGTTTGCGGTTCAAACGATGTTGCTACACAGGTATTGGTGAACGCTATCAACTCATTACTGGGTAGCTACGGTACTACTATCGATCTGGATAACCCATCTCGCCAGTACGCCGGTAACGATAGCGCTATTGTTGAATTTATTGCTGCTGCAAAACGCGGTGATGTAGGTGCAGCCATCTTCTTAGATGCTAATCCTGCTTATGATTACCATTCTACAGCTGCCGTTAAGGATGCATTGAAGAAAGTACGTTTAAAAGTATCTTTCTCTGACCATGCCGACGAAACCGCTACGCTTTGTAACGTAGTTGCTCCTAACCACCATTACCTGGAATCATGGGGTGATGATAGTGCTATTGAAGGTTACTACACAGTAGTTCAGCCGGCCATTAATCCGGTATATAATACCCGCCAGGCAGAAACCAGCCTTTTGGTATGGAGCGACAATGCCGCTAAAGATTACTACACCTTTGTACGTAACAACTGGAACACTACTTTATTAGCTATCGGTGGACTATCCGGCCAGCCTGGATGGGAAACCTTGTTGCAAACTGGTTTTGTTAAAGCGGCACCAAAAGCGGCAGGTACTTACAACTTCAACCTTGATCTTAACGCTGTTGCGCAAACTATACTTAGCCAAAGCGCTAAATTAGGTGAAGGCGTAAGTTTAGCAGGTAAAAAAGTTGAGCTACAAGTTTACCAGAACAACGCAATGCGCGATGGTAAACGCTCAAACAACCCTTGGTTGCAAGAGTTGCCTGATCCGGTATCTAAAGTTACCTGGGACAACTTTGTGGCCATGGCTCCATCAGACGTTAAAAAATTAGGTTTGGATGAGTTTGCCGTAGTTAAAGTAACTGCTAACGGTTATACCGTTGAGTTGCCTGTATTATCTCAACCTGGCCAGGCACCTGATACGATATCTATCGCTGTTGGTTATGGCCGTACAGCTGCAGGTAAAGTAGGTGATAACGTAGGTAAAAACGCTTTCCCTTTCTATAGCTTCTTAAACGGTACCTTCCAAACTACCGCACAAGCTACTATAGAGCCAACAGGCGATACCTTCCCGCTTTCGCAAACACAAACACACCACTCTTACGAGGGACGTACTGTAATTCGCGAAACTACTTTTGCTGAATACAAGAAAAACCCTGAGGCTGGTAAAGGCGAGGAAGAAGGCGAACATAAGAAATACGACCTTTGGGAAAATACCAATAACGACCGGATCCATGCACGCCCTGTTTATGACTGGGTAATGGCTATTGACCTTAACGCTTGTACCGGTTGTGGTGCATGTGTGGTAGCTTGTAGCGCTGAGAACAACGTACCTGTTGTGGGTAAAGAAGAAGTTGGCCGCCGCCGCGAAATGCACTGGATACGTATTGACCGTTACTACAGCTTCGCTGAGAACGGTACTGCTAAGGCAGACGAGCGTACCGGTATGGTTACCAAAGAAAAAGAAATTGCAAAACTGGAAGATTTCAGTAACGTAACTGTTGTTCACCAGCCAATGCTTTGCCAGCACTGTGACCATGCACCTTGCGAAACGGTGTGCCCGGTATTAGCAACTGTACACTCATCAGAAGGTTTAAACCAGATGGCTTACAACCGTTGTGTGGGTACACGTTACTGCGCTAACAACTGCCCATACAAAGTACGTCGCTTTAACTGGTTCAACTACTGGAACGACTCTCGCTTTGATAACTACCTGAACAACGAACACACTCAACTAGTATTGAACCCTGATGTTACTACCCGTTTCCGTGGTGTAATGGAAAAATGTTCAATGTGTGTGCAACGTATACAAGCCGGTAAACTGAAAGCTAAAATGGAAAAACGCCCTCTGCAAGATGGCGAAGTTAAAATGGCTTGTCAGCAAACCTGCTCTGCTAACGCGATCATCTTTGGTAACCGTAACGATAAAAACTCTGAAGTGTACAAAGCACTACAAAGTGAAAGAACTTACTACGTACTTGAAGAGCTTAACGTACAGCCGGGTATTGGTTACCAGGTAAAAGTTAGAAACACAGGAACTGAATCATTGGCTTAATTTTTACAACGAGATATATCATAACATATGGCTCATCATCATGAATCGATAATCAGGGAACCGTTAATGACAGGCAAGGACATGACCTATGCCCGCATCACTAACGAGATATTATTACCTGTAGAAAATAAACCAAACAAGGCCTGGTGGATCGGCTTCATCGTATCTGCCTTAGGCGCTATGTTATGGGTAGTATCCATCAGCTTAACCTTTTGGTATGGTTTGGGCGAGTGGGGCTTAAATAAAACCGTAGGCTGGGCATGGGACATCACCGGTTTCGTATGGTGGGTAGGTATCGGTCACGCCGGTACGCTTATCTCTGCGGTACTATTGGTATTCAGCCAAAACTGGCGTAACTCCATCAACCGTTCGGCAGAGGCGATGACTATCTTCGCGGTAATTTGTGCCGCTACATACATCGTAGCACACATGGGCCGCCCTTGGTTAGCGTACTTCACATTACCACTTCCAAACCAATACGGTTCACTTTGGGTAAACTGGAACTCGGCGCTGATGATGGACGTGTTCGCGATCTCAACTTACTTCTCTGTATCATTATTATTCTGGTACACAGGTTTGTTGCCGGATATCGCATCAATCCGCGACCGTGCTAAAGGTTTACGCCGCCGTATCTACTCGATCCTTTCATTCGGTTGGACAGGTTCATTAAAAACATGGCAGCGTTTTGAGACCGTGTCACTTATTCTGGCAGGTATCTCAACACCACTGGTACTTTCGGTACACACCATTGTATCATTTGACTTTGCTACATCGTTGGAACCGGGATGGCACACTACCATCTTCCCACCATACTTCGTTGCGGGTGCAATCTTCTCAGGTTTCGCCATGGTGCAAACTCTGTTATTAGTTACCCGTAAGGTGTTAGGCTTAGAGAACTACATTACCATGTTCCACATCGAATCAATGAATAAGATCATCTTATTAACAGGTTCAATTGTGGGTGTGGCTTATATCACTGAGTTCTTTATCGCATGGTACTCTGGTGTTGAATATGAGCAATACGCTTTCATCAACCGTGCAACCGGTCCATACTGGTGGGCATACTGGAGCATGATGAGCTGTAACGTAATTTCTCCGCAGCTTTTCTGGTCAAGCAAATTGCGCAGAAACATTCCATTCTCATGGGCACTTTCAATTGTGGTGAACATCGGTATGTGGTTTGAGCGTTTCGTAATTATCGTAACATCACTTCACCGCGATTACATTCCATCAAGCTGGGCTATGTTCTACCCAACCTGGGTTGACGTAGGTGTGTTCATCGGATCAATCGGTGTATTCTTCACTTTGTTCCTGTTGTTCATCCGTGTATTGCCTTCAGTAGCAATTGCAGAGGTGAAACTGTTATTGAAAACTGCAAGTGAACAAGCTAAGTTGAAACAAATTAAAGAAGGTCATTTAGAGCCGGCAGAAGTTCAGTACTACAAAGAGTCGTTAACCAAGTATGACAGCGTAGATATGGCTGACTACGAAAAAGTATAAAAATGAGCAAGACTAAAATTATATTGGGCTGTTTTGATGATCCTGATGATATGATGCAGGGTATCACCAACTTACAAAAGAATAGCATACCTATTTATGATGTTTATACCCCAATGCCGATACATGGTATTGAGGCCAAAATGGGTGTAAAAGATTCGCGCCTGGGTTATGCAGCGTTTTGCTTCGGCTGCCTTGGTTTAACGGTTATCACCAGTATTGTTTATTACACGCTGGTAGGCGACTGGCCTCAGAACATCGGTGGTAAACCAAGTTTTGCAATGCCGGATTTTATACCGTTCATGTTTGAGTGGACCATCCTTTTCACAGCTTTCGGTATGACGTTCACCTTTTTTGCGGCAACACACTTGTTCCCGGGCCGTGCCCCACGTGTTATGGACCTGCGCGCAACAGATGACCGCTTTATAATTGCTGTTGATGCAAAAGGTAACATCCCGCATGATGATATCACTAATTTGTTAAAAGACGCAGGCGCTGTAGAAGTGAAGCATAACGAAAGGAAATATGTTAGCTATGAATAAAATTAAAATATTGGGCACAACGGCTTTCGTTATTGCTGCATCGATCGTAATTACATCATGCAAAGATAAACGCAGCACCGGCTGGGAATATGCTCCCAATATGTACGAGCACAAAGCTTACGAGTACGACCAACCTAACGATAATTTTAAGAACGGCCAAACCGCACAAACCCCGCCAGCTGGTACTATACCGGTAGGTTTTAAGCGCTTTGACTATCCGAATAATAAAGATGGTTACGAGAAAGCCAGCCTTGAGGTGAAAAACCCGCTGCCGCTTACTTCAAACAATATCGAGGACGGTAAAAAGCTGTTTACAACATTTTGCTCACCTTGCCATGGTGTTAATGGCCAGGGCGATGGTACGGTAGTGCAGCATGGTTATCCGCCGCCGCCATCGTACTCTAAAGGACAATCATCACGTGGTGGTGCTATGAAAGATCTTACCGATGGTAAAATTTATCATACTATAACTTATGGTGTAAACGCAATGGGTTCATACGCATCTCAGGTTGCACCAGAAGAACGCTGGAAAATTGTGATGTATGTACACCATTTACAAACTTTATAAGATTATTAATTAATGAAGACTCATAATAATTTTGACGAACGTTTTGAATTTGCAGGCAATGCCAAAACTTTAAGTTTGGTTGGCATTGTGCTGGGTGTAATTGGCATTGCGTTCGGTTTCATCTTAGGTGGCGACCATATACAGCGTGTTTATAGTAACCTGTTACTAATGGGCTACTTCTTTGTATGTGTTTGTATCGCAGGCATTTTCTTTAGCGCTTACAACTACGTGGCGCAGGCAGGCTGGTCTGCATCATTGATACGCATACCACAGGCTTTTGCCAAAGTATTACCAATAGCAAGCGTTATCCTTATCCTGATCATCACTGCAGGTTTATTGCATACCCATACAGTGACTGAGCACGGTAAAACAGAAACAGTTCCTTACCTATACGCTCACTGGGCCGCTCACGGTATAACTACTCCCGGAAGCGAAAACTTTGATGCTATCATCTATGGTAAAAAAGGATTCTTAAATATCCCGTTTTTTTATGCGGTATTGATCGTTCTTTTGGGTATATACAGTTTCCTTGGTATTAAAATGGCTAAGTTTTCTGAAGCTGAAGATACTGAAGGCGGTATGGCTAACTATGATAAGATCTTTAAATACGCATGTATCTTCCTTACCATATTCGGCTTCACCTTCCCGATCTTTGCGTTTGGTGTTATCATGTCATTAGAGGCTCACTGGTTCTCTACTATGTTCGGTTGGTACAACTTAGCAGCTATGCACGTAAGCGGTTTGGCAGTTATCACATTGGTGATCATCTATCTTCAAAAACGCGGTAACTTTAGCTGGTTAAACGAGAACCACCTGCATGATATGGGTAAACTGATCTTCGGTTTCTCAATCTTCTGGACATACGTTTGGTTTGCACAATTCTTCCTTACCTGGTATGCTAACATGCCAGAGGAGTCTGTATACTTCTACAAACGTTGGGAGCCCGAGTATAAATGGTGGTTCTGGTTAAATATCGTAATTAACTTTGTTACGCCGGTTTTAGCATTAATGTCTCGTGATGCAAAACGTATGAGAACCCGTTTAACGTGGGTATGTATCATACTTATTGCCGGTCACTGGTTAGATTATTATCTGATGATCATGCCGGGTACTGTAGAGTCGCACAGAGGGTTCGGTGTTGAAGAGATAGGTATTTTTGCGGGATTTGCAGGTTTATTCATATTTACAGTATTAACCCAAATTGCTAAGGCGCCTTCATTGGTTCCTAAAAAGCACCCGTTCTTGCAAGAGAGCTTACATCATCACAGATAATATTGTTAAATTTGCAACCCGGATAAAGCATTTTCTAATAACCAATAAAATGGGATTCAAAAATCTATTCAATTCTAAAAAGATACTTTCGCTTTTAGCAGTGTTTATGCTTGCGGGCACAGACATGCTTTTTGCCCAGGGTACCGAGGCTGCAGGTGCAACCGCAACTGATGCCCCTAAGGATAATGGCCTTGCAACGGCAGGTTATTATATCCTGATGTTCCTTGTGGTATGTTTCTTCATCGGCATTATTGGCAAAGTATTCCGTGTGTATGACCTTACTCAGCAGATAAGAGGTAAACAACCTATCAACTGGAACAATGTGATGGGGATATTCTGCCTTGTTTTCCTTGTAGCGGGTTTGTACGGCGTTTACTGGTCTTTCACTGTACAAGGTAGCATGATACTACCTGCCGCTGCATCAGAGCACGGCGGTGTTTTAGATACCATGTTCTGGACTACTGCCGGTATCACCATGACGGTGTTCATCATTACCCAGATATTGTTGTTCACTTTCTTGTTCAGGTATCGTTACAACGCGAAACGTCGTGGCCACTTCCTGCCGCACAATAATACTATTGAAAAAGTTTGGACCATTGCACCTGCCATCGTGTTAACGGTGTTGGTTATCTTCGGTTTCTTCACCTGGCAATCTATCATGAACAGTGTTGATGCTAAAGGCCAACCCGCTTCAATAAACATCGATATCACCGGTCACCAGTTTGCATGGGAGCTTCGTTACTCAGGTAAAGATGGCCGCTTAGGAAAAACCGACTACAAATTGGTTAATGGTTCTAACAAATTAGGTATCGATTTTAAAGACAAATACGCTTATGATGATTTACAGGCTGATACCATGGTCATCCCTGTAAACAAGTCGGTAAGGTTAAATATCCACGCTCAGGATGTTATACATAGTGTGTACATCCCACAGTTCCGCGTGCAGCTGAACGCGGTGCCGGGCTTACCAACCTACTTCAAATTCAAACCTATCTTTACTACTGCTCAAATGCGCGCTAAATTAGACAGACCAACGTTTGAATATGAAGTGCTTTGTAACAAGATATGTGGTGGTAGCCACTATAACATGAAGAAGGTTGTACGTGTTGTTTCTGAGGCTGAGTACCAGGCCTGGTTGGCACAACAAAAACCATATCTTACAGATAAGCTTAAGCAGCAATTACATTTTGCTGATGCGCCTGCTGCAGATAGCACTAAAGCAAAAGGAAACAGATTAGCGTTAAACAATTAATACATTAGATTAGCGAGTATGTCAACATTAGCAGTTCACGATCACAGCGTAGCACATCACGACGACGATCACGGACACCACCACCATAAAGAAACGTTCATATCTAAATATATATTTAGTATGGACCACAAGATGATCGCAAAGCAATTCCTGATCACAGGTATAACTATGGCGGTTATCGCGATGATACTTTCGATCCTTTTCAGGATCCAGTTAGCTTATCCGGATAAAGCATTCCCATTAATGGAAACATTATTAGGCCGTTTTGCTCCGGGTGGCCGTTTAGATTCAAACTTTTACCTGGCGCTGGTTACCATACACGGTACCATCATGGTATTCTTTGTACTAACAGCCGGTTTGAGCGGTACTTTCAGTAACCTGCTTATTCCTTTGCAATTAGGTGCCCGTGATATGGCATCACCATTTATGAACATGTTATCATACTGGTTCTTCTTCTTAGCCAGTGCTATCATGCTTTCATCATTCCTTGTTCAAAAAGGCCCTGCCAGCGGTGGCTGGACGATATATCCTCCTTTATCTGCTTTGCCTAAAGCAATGCCTGGTTCAGGTATGGGTATGACCTTGTGGTTAACAAGTATGGTGTTCTTTATCGCATCATCATTAATGGGTGGTATTAACTACGTTAGTACAGTATTAAACATGCGTACTAAAGGTATGGACCTTTGGAAAATGCCTTTAACCATCTGGGCGTTTTTCCTTACTGCAGTATTGGGTATCCTATCATTCCCTGTACTTGTTGCGGGTGTGGTTTTGTTGATATTTGACCGCAGCTTTGGTACCAGCTTCTATCTGTCAGAGATCGTGCTGAACGGTACACAGGTGCAGCCTTTTGAAGGTGGTAGCCCTATTTTATTCCAGCACTTGTTCTGGTTCCTTGGTCACCCTGAGGTATACATTGTAATTATGCCTGCAATGGGTATTTCATCAGAAGTAATGTCTGTAAACTCACGTAAACCAATATTTGGTTACCATGCGATGGTTTACTCACTTATAGGTATCACTGTACTTTCATTCATCGTATGGGGTCACCACATGTTTGTTACGGGTATGAATCCGTTCCTGGGCGGTGTGTTCATGATTACCACACTGATCATCGCGGTACCATCAGCAGTAAAAACCTTTAACTGGTTAGCCACCTTGTGGAGAGGTAACATCCGATTTACAGCAGCTATGCTGTTCGCTATCGGTATGGTATCATTCTTCATCTCTGGTGGTATCACCGGTATCTTCTTAGGTAATGCTGCATTGGACATCAACCTGCATGATACTTACTTCGTGGTAGCTCACTTCCACCTGGTAATGGGTTCTGCGGCGATATTCGGTATGCTTGCCGGTGTTTACCACTGGTTCCCTAAAATGTTCGGTCGTATGATGAACGAGCGTTTAGGTTACCTGCACTTCTGGTTTACGTTTATCGGCGCTTACCTGGTGTTCTTCCCAATGCACTTTATGGGCTTGGATGGTGTACCACGCCGTTACTACGCGTTCACTGAGTTTGAATCAATGAAGCAGTGGTTGTCAGTAAATACATTTATCACCTGGGCTGCTATTATGGCTGCCGTGGCGCAATGTGCATTCCTGTTCAACTTCTTTTATTCGATATTCTTTGGTAAGAAAGCAACACAAAACCCATGGGAAGCAAATACGCTTGAGTGGACTGCACCTGTTGAGCACTTCCATGGTAACTGGCCGGGCGAGATCCCTGCAGTTTACCGTTGGCCATATGATTACAGTAAGCCTGGTGCCGAAGAGGATTACATTATGCAAACTGTACCGCTTTCACAAACCATGAGTTCTAACCTGCCGCATGACTTTGAAGATAACCCTACCGGTTTAGAAGAGCATAGCAAGTGGGTAAATACTCAGCAAAGCAACGAACAGGTTAAGTAATTATATCACAGCCTGATCTTTTTAGGGTATCTGTTTAAGTCCTAAGTCTTAAGTGTTAAGTCCTGAGTTGTTAAACAGACTTTTGACTTTCAATTTTGAACTTTGCGACTTCAATAGATACCCTAATTTTTTAGAACATATAAATGGGCATAAAAGCATCCGGAAATACCTTTATTAAAATAAACCTGATAACCATCATCCTGCTATTTGTACTGATACTGGCAGGTGGTGTGGTGCGCAGCACCGGATCAGGTATGGGTTGCCCGGATTGGCCTAAATGTTTTGGCCGTTACATACCGCCAACCAGCATATCAGAATTACCTGCCAACTACAAGCAGGCTTATGTTGATAAGCGCTTGGCCAAGAACCAGCGATTTGCCAAAATGCTTGATGTATTTGGGTATAGCCAATTAGCTATGCGTATCCGCAACGACAAATCGATACTGATACCCGAAGACTTTAATACCGCTCGCACCTGGACGGAGTATATCAACCGGTTGATAGGAGCTATCTCCGGAGTGTTTTTACTATTATGTGCTGTTTACTCCTTTAAGTATCGCAGAACCCAAAAGTTGATCATATTCCTGAGCATATTTAATGTGTTTCTGGTTGGTTTTCAGGGCTGGTTAGGCTCTATAGTGGTATCAACAAATTTAGTAGCCTGGATAGTTACCGTACACATGTTGCTGGCACTGGCCATATTAGCCATCAGCATCAGTACCTATCACATGGCAAAAGTACAGGGTCGCTACAAGGTTACCGTTAAGCCACTGGTTGCGGTGCTTACGCTGATTGTTTTAGCAATAAGCATCTTACAGATAACCTTTGGTACTGAAGTACGCGAAAAGGTTGATGCTGTGGCAACTCACCTCGAAGGCAGTTACCGGGACAGTTGGGTTGCCAAGGCCGGTGACATCTTTACCCAACACAGAGACGTAGCAGTTATTGTGTTGATATTGAACGTGGTTTTATATGCTTTAATACGCAGAAGTTTTAACAGGCACGCTATACAGCAGCAGTTAATGAGCTTTACTTTTTTAATGATAATGCTGCAAATAATCACAGGTATATTTCTTTCATACTTTGCCTTACCGCCATTTGCGCAGGCAACGCATATTGTACTGGCCAGCTTAATGTTTGGCTCACAGTTTTATTTGTTGCTTAATTTGTTCAGATCAGAAAACGTGCAGGGGGCAGGGCAATGAAGGGAAGTGATTTTTCAAAACTGATAAAAACGCGCTTAACCTTTATGGTTACGTTTTCGGCATCGATATCTTTTATCATAGCCGTAAAAGCCAATGGGGGTAACACATGGGGAGCGCTTTACAGTACCACCATGTGGATGAACTGGGTTAAACTTGTTGTTGGCGGCTTCTTGGTAACATCAGCGGCCAACTGTTTTAATGAAGTTATCGAAGTGCGGTTTGACAGGTTAATGAAGCGTACTATGGATAGGCCAATGCCGGCAGGCCGAATGACAACCGGGCAAGGTTTGGTTTTAGGCATGGGCATGGGCATACTGGGTACCTATTTGTTAGGCTCGCTCAATTTATTAACGGGGTTGCTATCGGTATTCTCTATAGTTTTATATGCGTTTGCTTATACGCCGTTAAAAAGAGTGAATGGTTTTATCGCAGTTTTTGTAGGTGCAATACCCGGGGCATTACCCGCATTGATAGGGTACGTTGCAGGCCAGCCTCACGGTAGGATAGATCAGATCGCTATTATCTTGTTCGTGATACAGTTTGTGTGGCAGTTTGTGCACTTCTGGGCCATAGCATGGGTTTTGGATGACGATTATAAATTAGCCGGTTTCCGTTTGCTGCCAACAGCCAAACGTGATAAAACCAGCGCGTTGATCACATTTGTATTTGCAGTGGTATTGGTGCCTGTAAGTTTATTGCCAACTATTTACGGCTATGGTGGTTACTATGTAGGTGGCGTATCGCTGCTAATGAGTTTGATATTTTTATATCAGGCGTTTAACCTTTTACGCACGCTTGAAGTGAAAGCGGCGCGTACATTGATGTTCGGTTCTTTTTATTATCTGCCAATTGTGCAGTTAATGTTTTTATTTGATTTTATAGCAAAATGATGGCTCAGATACAGCAAGAAGATAAATTAAACCTGGCGCCTAAAAAGTTTAACATGTGGGTATTCATATTCACATCTTTCATGTTTTTTGCGGCGTTAACAAGTGGTTTTATTGTTTACGCAGGTGGTGGTAAACACGGCTTAAATTTTAAAATGCCGCCAATTTTTTTATACAGCACCATTATTATTGCTGCCAGCAGTATTACCATGTTTATGGCATCGCAGGCAGCTAAAAGGCTACAGTTTGCAAAGCAGCGGCTGTACCTTTGGCTTACTATTGGTTTAGGTACAGCGTTTTTGGTAGTACAGGTTTATGCATGGCTAATTCTGTTACCTTCAATGGGTGTCTATTTCAGCAATCCCAATGCATCACAATCATTCGTATATGTATTTATATGGATGCACCTTTTACATATTTTAGCAGGCTTATTACTCTTAATCAATACACTTATCCGCAGCTACAGGAATGTAGCGCAGGTTAAAAATTTGTTTAGTATGCAGATGTCCTCAATATTTTGGCATTTTGTCGATATTATATGGATTTATCTGTATGTTTTTTTACTTTTGAACCAATATTAAAAACACAATGAGTGCACAAGTATCTTCTATTGATGAATTAAAAACTACGCCGTGGGCTGGTGGTAAATCACCGTTCAACGTTGAGTATGGCAAAATGATGATGTGGTTCTTCCTGTTATCAGATGCATTCACATTCTCATCATTGCTTATCGCATACGGCGCCCTTCGTTTCAGCGCACACACCTGGCCAATGGCCGACCTGATATTCCAGTCTGTACCGGGCATGATAGATCATGGTGCACCGCTTGTGTTTGTGGGTATCATGACCTTTATCCTCATCCTTAGCTCTGTAACAATGGTATTGGCTGTAGAGGCCGGTCACCGAATGGCGAAGAAAGAGGTTGTTGGGTGGATGATCGCTACCGTTATCGGTGGTTTCATGTTCCTGGGTTGCCAGGCCTTAGAGTGGAGCCACTTACATCACGAAGGTTTCTGGTGGGGCAGCATTCCGCATGAATTAGGCGAATATTTCAAAACTAAAAAAGACATATCGGCAGTTAGCACCCAGCAGTTTGCCAACCTGTTCTTCACTATCACAGGTTTCCATGGTTTCCACGTTTTTAGCGGGGTTATCATCAACATCATTATTACCATCAACGTTTTAGCTGGTACCTATGAGAAACGTGGCAGCTATTTAATGATAGAAAAAGTCGGCCTTTACTGGCACTTTGTAGATTTGGTTTGGGTATTCGTATTTACTTTCTTCTATTTAGTTTAATTTTATAATTACAAGATATCATGTCATCACAACATACAGAAGAACTTCACCAAGACGAGCACCACGGTGAAGGAATGACCAAAGGCAGGATCCTGAAAGTAGCCGGTATATTATCAGCTATTACTGCGGTAGAGTTCTTTATCGCTCTTTTCCTGGTTCCGCATAACTATATGCCTTTGCACATCGCTAACCCAATATACATTGTGTTAACGTTATTTAAAGCATTTTACATCGTTGCATTTTTTATGCACTTAAAGTTTGAGCGTATTGGCTTAATGATCGCCATTATTGTACCTATCTTGTTCATCATAGGTTTGATATTGGTACTTACCAATGAAAGCCATTACTGGATTGACCTGAGGGGATAATGCGCAAAGCTTCTTTTACGAAAAAGATACTGATCCTGGTAGCCATATTAGCGTTACCGGGATTTTTATATTATCTACTAACCGCAAAAGGCAAAAACCGGTATAAACCGCTGCCTTTTTACGGTCCTAAGGAGGTAGCGAAAACCGGCCACAAGTTTCATGGTAAATACATACCTGATACTATTTATCACAAGCTTGCTGACTTTGAGCTTACCGACCAGAACGGTAAAGAAGTTTCTTTTAAGAACTTTGATAAAAAGATATTTATCGCCAATTTCTTTTATACCGGCTGCCCAACAGTTTGCAACACGGTGAACAAGAATGTAAGCGAACTGGTATATGCCTACCGCAAAAACCCTATGGTGTACTTCCTGACTATCACGGTTGATCCTGATAAAGACAAGCCGGCGGTGTTAAAGGATTATGCCAGGCAGTTTGAAGTAACCAATAAGTGGTTGTTCCTAACTGGCGATACAACATCAATTTACGGCTTAGCCCGTAAAGGTTTCCTGGTTGACGCGCTGAAGGTACCCGGTAAAGATGAGTTTATCTACAGCGACAAACTTATTTTGATAGATGCCGAGAAGCGAATTCGCGGATATTACTCAGGAACTACCAACACCGATATCACGAAGCTGAACGATGAGATAAAAGTACAGATAGCAGAGGAACTGCGAAAAGTAGATAAAGCGCTTTATTAAAAAGGGAAGCATGATGTCAGGATTCAAGAACCAAGACTATTGCTTACTGGCATAAAGAAATAGTAATAGAATGGAATCCTGATTCTTGTTGTCTTGATTCCTGAATCACTTAAAATAACAATGACTGATAAATTTATATTTCGATTTGTAGCCGGTATAACAATTTTTGTAATTGCCGTGGTTGTAGTTTTGAACAGGCATCTAATACCCGGCCCGGCAACGCCACCGGCCTTTACACCTTATTTGCCTCTAATAAATGCTGTGCTTAACGGTACTTGCAGTTTGTTGTTGTTACTTTCGCTTTACTTTATAAAGCACGGTAATATTGCTTTACACAAGCGTATAAATATCCTCACGTTCTGCCTTTCATCGTTATTCCTGGTGTCTTATATTCTGTTTCACTATTTAATGCGTAACGATACCCTGTATGGCGACACTAATGGCGACGGTGTGTTATCAGCTGCTGAGAAGGCAACTGCAGGTGCCTCAAGAAGCATTTACCTGGCTATATTAGTGCCGCATATTGTGTTAGCCGCGGGTGTATTACCCCTAATATTGCTAAGCTTTTACCGCGGATTACAAATGCAGGTAGAAAAACATAAGAAATTGGTCCGCTGGACGTTTCCATTATGGCTATTCGTTACAATATCAGGCGTTGTTGTATATTTGATGATAAAACCGTACTACCACTTTTAATTGGTGTGTTATGAAAAAGAAATTGAAGTTCTTATTCGTTTTGTTTGTTTTTGGCTTAATGATAACTTCAACTGTTCCTGTAAGAGCACAATGTGCCATGTGTACGGCAACGGTTGAAACAAACTCTGAGAACGGTGGGGCACAGGCCAAGGGCTTAAACAAAGGTATCATGTACCTGCTGGCCGCACCCTATTTAGCTATAGGTGTTTTGGGCTTTATATGGTACAAAAAATACCGCCGTAAAAATGTTGACCTAACCAACATGCCCAACCAGAAACTTAACTTAAATTAAGCAACCTGCCAACAGCTTTTGAAAATGATACAAACCCAAACGCTGACCTTTTTAAAAGAACTGGTAGAAAATAATGATCGTGAGTGGTTTCAGGAGAATAAGGAGCGTTACGAAGCTGCCCGTGAAAATGTTATCGCTTTTACTGCAAAAATACTTGAAGGACTGCACAAAATTGATCCTGCCGTAAGCGCCGATCTTGACCCGAAAAAATGCGTGATGCGGATTTACCGCGATATACGCTTTAGTAAAAATAAACTTCCTTATAAAAATAATTTCGGCGTAAGTTTTCCAACGCAGGGAAGTAAAAATGGTGGGGTAGAATATTACCTGCATATCCAGCCCGGTGGCAAGTCATTTATAGCCGGTGGCTACTGGATGCCAGAAGCTGAACATCTGAAAGCTATCCGCCAGGAGATCGATTACAATGCCGATGATCTTAAAAAGGTCATAGATGACAAAGAGTTTATCAAACTCTTTGGCGAGTACCGCAAGCAGGATCAATTAAAAACTACACCGAAGGGTTACGATGCAGATAATGAAAATATCGATCTCCTTAAACTTAAAAGTTTTATTGCCTGGCATCCGCTTACCGATAAAGAAATAATATCAAATAAAGCGGTTGATCAAATATTAAAAGCAGTAACCAAGCTTTATCCAATGAACGTATTTCTTCGCAACGCGTTAGCCTGATCTTTTAAACTATTCTAAAATGAAAATCAGATATCTGGTCATTATCTTCTTCGTACTATCAGCAGCCATGCAATCATGTGTGGTTATGTCTCCCAAAAAGCACAAGGCTTTGCTTGCCGAGCGCGATTCTTTAGCCGCCCGCACTACCACCCTGGAAGACCAGGTAGCAAAACTAATGGCCGACACTACAAAGATTCGCCAGGAACTGGGGGCGCTTAAAGCTAATTACACTTCTTTAAATAGTAATTATAACGCAAGTTCATCAAAGGTAACCCAGTTATCATCAGACCTGCAGAAACGCGAAGCCCGCTTAAAAGAGGTTGAAGAAATTTTACGCAAACGCGATGAGGCGACCAATGCGCTTAAGGAAAAATTACAGAAAGCATTGTTAGGTTTCCAGCAAAGTGGCTTAACGGTGGATATTCGTAACGGAAAGGTTTATGTATCGTTAACGGATAAATTGCTCTTCCCATCAGGAAGTATTGTAATTGACGACAAAGGTAAGCTGGCGTTAAAACAATTAGCAGCGGTGCTTAACAAAGAGCCTGATATTAATATAGCAGTAGAAGGCCATACGGATGATAAAAAGATAAAAAACCTTGGTCAGATCAAAGACAACTGGGACCTGAGTGTTTTGAGGGCAACATCTGTAACAAGGTATCTTACCGAAACAGAAAACGTGGATCCGCACAGGTTGACAGCTACCGGTAAAGGCGAGTTTCAACCGATAGACCCGGCTCAAACTCCGGAAGCGTTGTCAAAAAACAGGCGTATAGAGATCGTGTTGTCACCAAAACTGGATGAGTTATATAACCTCATCAGCAAATGAAATTAAAAGTCCCTAAAGGGGACTTTTTTTGTATGTTAGCTTTTCTATTTAAACGTTACATTAACACTTATAAAGTTACTTAATTTATGTCCGCAAGTAAGCATACATATTTGCAAATCCACCCGGCAGATAACGTGCTTGTGGCACTAACTGATCTGGAAGCAGGAACCATCATTAACTTTAACGGCGATAGTTTCCCGCTAACAACACGCGTTGCGGCTAAACATAAGTTCACTGTAACTGCCATGCAGCCCGGTGAGGATGTGCACATGTACGGCGTATTGGTTGGCCGAATAAGCAAACCTGTTAAACAAGGGGAAGCTATTACCACTGAAAATTTGGTGCATGCAGCAGACGATTTTAAGTTAGGAAGCCGTAAAACCCAATGGCATACACCAGAAGTTGCCGAAAAGTATCATGATAAAACATTTATGGGCTTTCATCGTGCAGATGGCTCTGTAGGTACTGCTAATTACTGGCTGGTTATCCCATTGGTTTTTTGCGAGAACAGAAATATCAATGTTCTTAGAGATGCGCTATCTGCTAAACTTGGCTTTGCAAAGCCGCGTGGGTACGAGACAGAAGTGGATAGCCTGGTGCAAATGTACAAGGCAGGAAAAACTACACAGGAAATTATCCAGGCTGATCTTGACCTCTCTCCGGAGGAAAGTACCACAGGCAAGCTTTTCGAAAATATCGACGGTATAAAATTCATCAATCATGATATGGGCTGCGGTGGTACGCGCACGGATAGCGTTGCACTATGTGGTCTGCTTGCAGGTTACATTACGCACCCCAACGTTGCTGGTGCAACTGTATTAAGTTTAGGTTGCCAGCATGCCCAGGCTTCTATCCTGCAGGATGAAATAAAAAAACGCGACGCCAATTTTGGCAAGCCGCTGATAATACTTGAACAGCAAAAGTTAGGCACCGAAAGCAACTTATTGCATGAGGCTTTGAAACAAACCTTTGCCGGTTTGATTGAGGCAAATAAACAAATACGCCAGCCGGCGCCCTTATCTAAACTTTGCATAGGTTTAGAGTGTGGCGGTTCTGATGGCTTTTCGGGTATATCTGCAAACCCTACACTGGGCTATCTTTCTGACATTTTAGTGAGCTTGGGTGGCAGCGTAATATTAGCTGAATTCCCTGAGCTTTGCGGTGTTGAACAGGAAATGAGCGACCGTTGTGTAACAGAGAACGAAGCACAACGCTTTATGGAGCTAATGCGCAGTTATAACGCAAGGGCCGAGGCAGACGGCTCAGGCTTTTACGCAAACCCTTCACCGGGTAATATTCGCGATGGTTTAATTACTGATGCTATCAAATCTGCAGGTGCTGCAAAAAAAGGTGGTTCATCGCCCGTTACAGCTGTTTTAGATTATCCGGAAAAGGTTACCAAACCCGGCTTAAATCTGCTTTGTACACCGGGTAGTGATGTTGAAAGTACCACCGCAGAGGTTGGCGCCGGTGCCAATATTGTATTGTTTACAACCGGTTTGGGTACGCCAACCGGTAACCCCGTAGCGCCGGTTATTAAAATTGCAACAAACACGGCAGTATTTAAACGCATGCCGGATATATTGGACATCAACTGCGGAACCATTATAGAAGGTGAAGAAACAATTGAGCAGGCTGCTACGCGCATGCTCGATTATGTGATAGAGGTTGCCAGCGGTTTAAAGCAACCAAAGGCAGTTAAATTAGGTCAGGACGATTTTATACCCTGGAAAAGGGGCGTATCATTATAAACTTAGTTATGTTTAGTTTACAAAATAAAATTGCCGTTATAACCGGCGGTGGCAGCGGTATAGGTAAAGCGATCTCTAAATTATTCGCGAAGCAGGGTGCTACCATTCATATTATAGAATTGAATGCTGCTGCTGCACAGCACACCGTTGAAGAGATCAACGCTGATGGCGGGCAGGCCTTTGCACATACCGCAGATATAAGTAAGCAACAGGAAGTTTTGCAGGTTTTTGAGCGGATAGGTGTTATCAATATATTGGTGAATAATGCAGGTATTGCCCATGTGGGTAATCTTGAGGGTACCAGCGAAGCCGACATCGACCGTATTTACAGTGTAAATGTTAAAGGTGCTTACAATGCACTTTATGCAGCTGTGCCGGTAATGAAAGCACACGGCGGCGGTGTTATACTCAACATGGCATCGATTGCATCATTAGTGGGTATAATGGATAGGTTTGCATATTCTATGAGCAAAGGCGCAATCTACGCTATGAGCATGTCTGTGGCGCGTGATTATATGGCCGATAACATCCGCTGTAATTCTATATCACCGGCCAGGGTACACACGCCATTTGTAGATGGTTTTATTGCCAAGAATTATCCTGGTAAGGAAGCAGAGATATTTGAAAAATTATCAAAAAGCCAACCTATAGGCCGTATGGGCAAACCGGAAGAAGTTGCTGCACTGGCGCTTTATCTATGTTCTGACGAGGCCGGCTTTATTACCGGCTGCGATTATCCTATCGATGGTGGCTTTATAAAACTGAACAATTGATAATGTACAGAGACGCAGATAAAGCAGGTGCTAATAAACTAATGAACCAATAACTACTGAATTACAAATGAAACTGATAAGATATGGCGAGGCTGGTAAAGAGAAAACCGGTATCATCCTTAACGATAAAAAATACGATACATCAGGCTTTGGTGAAGATTATAACGAGCAGTTTTTTGAAACTGATGGCTTAGCCCGGCTGCAGAAATATGTTGAAGAAAATAAATCGGGCTTGCAGGAGATAGCCGAAAACGAGCGTTTGGGTAGCCCTATTGCAAGGCCGTCTAAAATAATTTGCATCGGCCTCAATTATAAAGACCACGCAGAGGAAACCAATGCGCCGCTGCCTAAGGAACCTATCATTTTCTTTAAATCTACAACAGCTTTGGTAGGGCCTGATGATGATATCATCATCCCTAAAAATTCAGTAAAAACGGATTGGGAAGTTGAGCTGGCTGTGGTTGTAGGTAAGAAAGCCTCTTATGTTGAGGAGAATGAAGCACTTGAATACGTAGCGGGATATGTGCTGCATAACGATGTTTCTGAACGTGAGTTTCAGTTAGAGCGGAACGGTACATGGGATAAAGGCAAGGGCTGCGATACCTTCGCGCCGGTAGGCCCTTTTATGGCCACTGCAAAAGAAATTGAAGACGTACATAATCTAAAACTATGGCTTAAGGTTAACGACAAAATGATGCAGAACGGCACCACGGCAAACCTTATTTTCAATATTCCTTTCCTTGTATCATACGTTAGCCAGTTCATGACTTTGCTTCCAGGCGATATCATTTCAACAGGTACGCCAGCTGGTGTAGGGTTGGGTTTTAACCCGCCTGTTTATTTAAAACCGGGCGATGTGGTGGAACTGGGTATTGATGGTTTAGGCACCGCTAAGCAAGTGGTTAAGGCTTATGCTAAAAATTGATAGCCATCAACACTTTTGGCTTTACGATAAGGCCAGGCACGAATGGATAAATGAGGATATGCACCAATGCCGGCGCGATTTTGTGCCGGCAGATCTTCAACCATTGCTTGAACAGAATGATATTGCCGGCTGTATTACTGTACAGGCCGATCAGACCATCACTGAAAACGAATTTATCCTAAATTTTGCTCAGCAAAATAGCTTTATTAAAGGCGTTGTAGGGTGGATTGATCTGAAAGCTGCTGATGTTGAACAGCGATTGGAGCAATACCGGGATATAGAACTAATGAAAGGCTTCCGCCATGTATTACAGGGCGAAGCCGATGATAGGTACATGCTGCGCGAGGATTTTATGAGGGGCATAGGTCTGCTTGATAAATATGGTTTCACTTACGATATACTTATCTTTCCAAAACACCTTAAAATAGCGGCCGAATTTGTAGCAGCATTCGCTAACCAGCGCTTTGTTGTAGATCACTTGGCCAAGCCTTTTATAAAGGCCGGCGATATCGACCAGTGGAAGAAAGATATACAAGTGCTTGCACAGCATCAAAATGTATCATGCAAGGTATCCGGAATGGTAACTGAAGCCGACTGGAACAACTGGAAGGATGAGGATTTTACCCCTTATCTGGATGTTGTTTTCGACGCCTTCGGCGCAGAAAGGGTAATGTATGGATCAGACTGGCCGGTATGTAATGTAGCAGGTGGTTACCAAAAAACCTATAAACTTGCCGAGGGTTACGTTAACCAGCTCTCTCATAATGAACAAGAACTTTTCTGGGCTAAAAATGCTATAGAGTTTTATCGCTTAAAGGTTTAGCATTGTAAGGCCACTCGCGCCTGTACCTGGCTTTAATAAAATATACGACTGTGCCTATCGCGATAGCGCTTACTCCTCCCAAAACCATGTGCCAGCCGGTTGACACAAGTATGCCTATCCAGATGAAGATCGCTGCAAAAACAGGTAACGGGAACCAAGGCATTTTGTAAGGAAATTGTGTTTCGCTTTTCCGCCGCCGTAATAAGTACAATCCAAATGCTTGAGCTATAAATTGGACCAGTATCCGCATGGCGAGGATAGCGCTGATCACATCACTTAACTTAAACAGCAAGCTAAAAACAAAGGCAATTGCCCCTAAAACAAGCAACGATATGTAGGGGAAATTTTTTGTAGGGTGTAGCTTGGCAAATACTTTAAAAAATGCACCATCTGCCGCAGCTGCATAAGGTATTCGGCTATAACCTAACGTAGCGGAAAACACTGAAGAAAAGGCTACAAGTAACACCAGGCAAGTAATTATTTTAGCTGCCGTATCTCCGGCAAGTCGCTCCATAAAATCGCTTATCACAAACTGGCTGTCTTTAGCCTGCTGCCATGGTATTACGCTAACAACACTCACATTCATCAGCATATATAGCACAGCAATACCAGCGATGGACAGGAACATACTGCGCGGTATATTGCGTGATGGATCAATGATCTCGCCACCCAAATGGCAAACATTATAATAACCCAGATAGCTGTAAACACTCTTCACACTGGCAAAGCCAATGGCGGCCACAAATCCATAATTCAAGGTAAGCTCATCATTAATATGCTTTATGGGCGTAAGAAAATTTCCGTGCAGCAGCCCGCCTCCAATAATGATAAGCATGGTAATTAAAACGCCTATCCATAATACGGTGCTTATCTTACCTATAGATTCTATTTTACGGTAGAGTAAAATAACAATTGCAATTACAACTGCACCGCTTACCATCTTTAATTCCCAGTGGCCCAAAGGCAACAGATATGACAAGTACGAAGCAAAACCAATAGCTGCGGAAGCTATTACCAGTGGCGCCTGTATCATGGTTTGCCATACAAACAAAAAGCTCATTAACCGGCCCGCCTTGTTTTTGCCGTAAGTCTCTTTCAAAAAGTTGTAGGATCCACCGGCCATGGGGAAAGCGGCACCCAGCTCGCTCCAAACCATGGCATCAATAAAAGAGAGTATTGCACCAGCCAGCCATGCGTATAAAAACCATGGCCCATTCATCATGTGTATCACCATTGGCAGGGTAATAAATGGCCCAATGCCAACCATATCGGTCATGTTTATTGCAGTGGCTTGCGTTAGCCCAAGGCGACGGATCAATGTGTTTTCGGCCATTGCAATTAAGCTGTGCTAATAGTTTATCAGCAAAAATAACTTAAAGCTTTATCTCATAAAAATTATCCCGTCAGGCGTTTGTAATCACTGGCAGTAAAACTCATTCGTCGATACATTTTGACCATTCATCCCTAATTTTCTCTACGGACTGTATCGTAGCAGCATTTTTATGCGTACGGATGTAACAAGCTTGTTGTTTTAACAATAATTAACATTCAAAATTATCGTGTTTTAGCGTTTAGATTGACATTTACTACCTATTAGATCACCTCACACTACAAATTAAAATGAAGCGAAAAATTACCCTTTTTAGTTTATTGCTGTTATCAATCGCATTTGCAATTTCTTCATGTATGAAGAGTAATACGGTGCCGTTACCTTTGGCGGGCATAGTCACGAATGATGTAATCATTGATGCTACTTCCACGCAAGCCTGGGCAGGCGGTGTATTAACAAGTGAGGAAGCCTCTGTTACGGAATATGGCGTTTGTTATAGCACCAGCAACCAGACGCCAACAGTTGCCGACAATAAAACCGCCGTTAAATTAAAAAGCACATCTTTTATTGCTAACCTGAAAAATCTATCTCTAAATACTACCTATTACATTAGAGCGTATGCAACTAACTTAACCGGAACAGCCTATGGCAGTGTTGTACAGTTTAAGACTTCAACCGATATGACAAACGCTTACGGAACGGTATCAACACTTGCAGGCTCAAACGAGGGTAATATAGATGGTAATGGCACTGCTGCTTTGTTTAACCATCCGTTTGGCAATGCGCGTGATGCCGCAGGCAACTTATATATAAGCGACTCTTACAATTGCACCATTCGCAAAATTACCGCTGATGGAAACGTGACAACAATTGCAGGCAGCGGCAGTTTAGGAAGTGCCGACGGCACGGGTAAGTCTGCTTCATTTTATTCGCCTGCCGGATTAGCAGTTGATGCATCAGGAAATATTTTTGTTGCAGATATGGGGAATAATCTCATCCGTAAGATAACCCCGGCGGGTGTTGTAACAACTTTTGCAGGCAGCGGGATAGCAGGGTATGCAGACGGAACGGGAACATCGGCAAGTTTTAGTGCGCCTACCGGTTTAGCTATCGGTACCGATGGTTCGCTATATGTCTCAGATGCCAATACCGGGCTTGTGCGTAAGATAACATCTGCCGGTGTTGTGACAACCATAGCAGGTAATCGTACCAACGGCTACAAAAATTCAACGGGCCTCAATGCCAGTTTCAACACCCCGGCTGGTGTGGCGGTAGACGCTACCGGAAATATCTACGTTGCCGAGCCATCGAACAATGCGATCAGAAAGATAGATCTGAACAATGTGGTAGGTACTTTTGCCGGAGGTTTAGACTCATTGGCGATGCCTTTAGGTAAACCACAAGCCATCTCTATTGATGCCAATAGCAACATGTTTGTGGCTGACGGTAATGGCAGAGTGCTTAAAATTACTAAAGACCATATCTTGACGGTTATGGCAGGAAAATCTGCAACAACCGGCAACACCGATGGCCCGGGAAGTTCGGCAACCTTTAATTATCCTATCGGTATAGTTGCCGACAACAGCGGTAATGTTTACGTAAACGATTTTAATAATAGCCGGATCAGGAAGCTGAAGTAACCTTGTTTATAAAATTTCGCAAAGGGCAGCAAGTTGATTTTGCTGCCCTTTTTTTGAAAAGAACTATATCTTATTTTAATGAGGCGGCTACACGTGAGTACAATCTATCCACCCACCATTTATACATTTTTGCTGATGGATGTAAATTGTCAGTTGTTACATATTCTTTATCGTCGCTTGCGGCTCGCGATAATTCTGTAATGTTGATATAATTCGCTCCGGCAGCTTTGGTAACTTCTTTATTGATAGCATTGTAAGCATCAATTTCTGCGGCAATATTTTCCCGGTTACGTCCATTGGCAAAAAGGGTTACGCCCCAATCAGGTATTGATAATACAAATACATGCTTCTGGTTGCCTTTGGCAAGGAAAATGGCAGAATTAAGAATTTCTGCAAATTCTTTGCGATAGGTTTCAATATCTTTTTTTTGATACTGGTTGTTAACACCGATCAGCAAGGTCACTAAATCGTACCTGGCATTATCTGTTTGTTGCTTTATACCGTTGATCAACTCGTCGGTACGCCAGCCATTTTGAGCTATGAGCACCGGTTGCGCCGTAGCAATATGTTTGCTGTTTAATTTAGCTGCTAATTGATAGGGAAATGATTGCGATCGATCAACATAACGCCCAACAGTATAAGAGTCGCCAAGCGCAAGATAGTGTAGGCTATCAGGCTTTTGATTTTGAGCAAAGCCAAAACTTGAACAGATCATCAATGCCACAACTAACAAAAAAGCTTTCATAACGCTAATTGCTTTGTTACCACAGGCACCAACTGATCTACCCATAAACCATACATTCTACCTGATGGATGCAGTCCATCTGTAGCTACAAGATCCGGTTGAGAATTGGCTTGCCTTGATATTTGGGTAATGTTCACATAGGCAACGCCCGCTTTATCGGTCTCTTCCCGGTTTATACCGTTGAAAAGGTCTATGTCGGTAGTAATAGCTGCCGAATTACCAGTGTTTTTACCAAAGGGCGTTACGCCCCAATCGGGAATGGAAAGCACGATAACGTGTTGTTTATTACCGCCGGCATAACTTATTGCGGTGGCCAATAATTCCGTAAATTCTTTGCGGTAATCATCTTTGCTGTAATGGCGATATTGATTGTTAACACCGATCAATAGCGTTACCAGGTCATAATCGTGCTTTTGTAAATTTCGTTGTTGTATACCTTGTTTGAGTTCGCCTGTTGTCCAGCCGGTAACGGCAATGATCTCTGGCGATATATTGTTCTCAAACTTTCTGATTAGCTGGTAAGGGAAAGATTGTTCTTGCGGCACAGCTTCGCCAATGGTATATGAATCTCCCAATGCAAGATAAGTGAACGTTTTTGGCTGTGGCATATTATTATCTATTGAGGAAGCATTGCCCGGTGTTGGATAAGCTGTTACAGCCTGCTTTGTACAAGCGGTAGCAAATAATAACACAAGTGTAAGGTATCCTCTCATCCAATTATATCCATACCAAAAAGTACGGAAATATGGTGTTTAAGGATTTGTTTAACTTCATTTATATCAACCCGGCCGCCAAGTTCTAACTGCATAGATGTTACCGCCTTATCATCAATGCCGCAGGGCACGATGTTCTTGAAATAATCCAGATCGGTATTTACATTAAAGGCAAGGCCGTGCATCGTCACCCATCTACTGCAGCGTACGCCCATAGCACAAATTTTTCGGGCATGCTCATTATCTGCATCCAGCCAAACACCTGTATATCCGGGGTAACGTTCGCCCCTAAGCCCAAAGTCGGCCATCGTTAAAATTACAGCTTCTTCAAGCGTGCGCAGGTATAAGTGAATGTCGGTGAAAAAGTTATCAAGATCAAGAATAGGATAACTCACTATCTGACCCGGGCCATGATAAGTAATGTCGCCACCGCGGTTAATGGGATAGTAGACCGCGTTTTTTTCTTGCAAACCCTGTTCATCAAGCAGCAAATGATCTGCCTTACCGCTCTTACCCAAGGTATAAACGTGTGGATGTTCTGTAAATATCAGGTAATTAGGCGTAGGGATATATTCCTCTTCTGCCTCGCCCGCTGCTACCGCTAAAGCTTTGTTGCGGAGCTCTGATTTAAGCTTAACGGTCGCACCAAAGATTTCTTCCTGTCTGTCCCAGGCTTGTTTATAATCAGTTAATCCCCAATCCTCAAAAACTACCTTTTTGTTTTTCATTTCTATCCTTTAACGTAACCGATCATGTAATCTTCATATTGCATATAGCCTACCTCGTAATCAAGGTTTACATTACCCTTATGCAGCTTAGCATGCAGCAGATCGTGATGTTGAAAAGTAAACGGGTATAGCGTGATATTATCTGCGAAAGATACTTCCTTTTGGCCATAGCATTTGTAAACCGCCTCTTTCGCGCACCAGCATACATAAAGCTGTGCTATTTTGTTCTCATCACTAACAAAAGCCAGTTCCTCGGGCCGCATAAACTTACCCGCAATTCGCTCCACTTTTTCTTTGATCTGCTCAATATCTATCCCCACAGGGCTGGTACGGCTTATCATTACGGCGGCGTAATCAAAAGAATGACTTAGAGAAATATGGTATGGAAGGCTAACGAGATATGGCTTGCCGTGAGCATCAACCTTACAATCTATATATTCTTCTGTTTTAAGCATTTTGCGAAGTAAAACGCGTGTACCTAACCAATGCAGGTAGCGCTTGCTTTTGCTCAATTTGCGGGTGTAGGCTTTTTCCTCGTCATCCAGCTTTAGCTGCTGATAAAGCTCTTCGGCACTTTCCTCTATTTTCCATAGCGCAAACTCTGTGTCGTCATCAATTTGTTGTCGGTACGCTATAGCCATAAGGTAAAATTGCGAAAAAGCTGAGCAATTTCTATCACACTATTTTAAAATTTAGCGCCAATTAACGGCCAGGTGTAACATAACTTAATCAATGATTGTCATACGGGTAATTATCACAATTTACTATGAAATGAAAAGAACCTACATTGCAGCAATCATCTTAATTGCGGTTGCCATAACCGAAGGCTGTGTAAAATTACGGATGAGCGAAAAGTTGCCTCAAACACAAAGAATATCAAATAAACATTAAAACAGGAACTGGGTGAAGGTGACCGCCTTTTACAGCGGTTGAGTGTGCCGCCGTTACAGTAATGTGCGGCGGTTTTTATTTAAACGGCGGGTGCAACTAATAGCTTTTTTAATGGTAATTTAGCGTATGATCTTGTCTGATAAACGCATCCTCGAAGAAATAGAAAAAGGTACTATAATTATTGAACCCTTTAACCGCGATCACCTGGGTACAAACTCTTATGACGTGCACCTTGGTAAACACTTAGCTACCTATAAAGACAGGGTGCTGGACGCTAAGCTACACAATGAGATCATCAACTTTGAGATACCTAAAGAGGGCTTCGTATTACAGCCTAATACACTGTACCTCGGCGTTACAATGGAATATACAGAAACGCATAAACATGTGCCCTTTTTAGAAGGAAAATCGAGCACGGGCCGGTTAGGTATTGACATACATGCCACAGCGGGTAAAGGTGATGTTGGTTTTTGTAATACCTGGACGCTTGAAATATCATGCGCCCAACCCGTTAAGATCTATGCTGGCATGCCTATTGGGCAGTTAATATACTTTGTTGTTGAGGGCGACATCGAAACCATGTACAATACTAAAGGCAACGCCAAATATAACAAACCTACAACCCGGCCTGTTGAAAGTATGATGTGGAAGAATAAATTTTAAATAATCATGCGCTTATGACCTGTAGAAAGCTTATCTGGATTTTTGTGCCAGCGATAATGTTGCTTGGAATAGCAGGTTTTACCGTGGATGATGACATCATAGCTAACCTTACCCGCAGACTTGCCGCCTGGAGCCAAAAGCACCCTATCGAAAAGGCATACCTTCATTTTGATAAACCTTATTATACCGCCGGAGAAGATATATGGTTTAAGGCCTACGTTTTAACAGGGCCAGACAGGCAATTGCAACCGGATAGCGGAATATTGAATGTTGAACTCATAAACGAGGCGGATTCTACAAAACAAGCCCTTAAGATCCAATTACATAATGGGATAGGTTACGGTGATATACCGCTGCCTGATACCATGGAGGAAGGTAACTATCGCCTGCGTGCATATACCGAATATATGCGTAACGCCGGTACGCAATACTTTTTTGATAAGGCAATTGTTATAGGCAACGTGATCACCAATAAGGTTTTCACCAAGGCATCTTTCAGCTATCAGCAGAAGCAAGTTACTGCGACTATAAGGTACACTGACGCAAATGGCGCGGCTTATTCAAATAAGCAGGTAAGCTACACCATGCTATCCACAGGTGTGGCTAATATGAAAGGCAAAGCCGTGACCGATGCAGACGGAAATATCAAAGTAAATTTTCCTGCAACAGATGCAGCAAGCCTTGAGAACGCCCGTTTAGTTACAACCATTGCTGGCGTTGGCGAAAACAAAGTTATAAAGAGAATCCCGGTGCATTTTGCCGCCGGTGTTGCTGATGTCCAGTTTTTTCCGGAGGGTGGCAACCTGGTCAATGGCATTACCACCCATATAGCATTTAAAATTATTGGTAACGACGGCTTGGGCGTTGATGCAAAAGGGATTATAAGGGATAACAGCGGAAAACAGATCGCAGTTATAAGTACCACCCATCTGGGCATGGGTGCATTTACGTTAACACCTCAAGCGGGCCAAACATACAAAGCGGAACTAACGTATGCAGATGGCTCAAAAGCTATTAAGGCTTTGCCTAAAGCCACTGATAATGGTACTGTGCTCAATATAACAAGTACTGATCCGAACCATATTATGGTAAATGTAGCAACCCCAAAAGCGCTCGCAGGTCAGCTAAATTTATTGGCGCAGGCAAACGGGAGGGTTTATTATGCTGCTAAAAGCGAGGTAGGGAAATCAAGCTTTAGTGCCGTAATCCCTGCAAGTAAATTTTCATCAGGTATTGTGCAGTTTACGCTTTTCTCTTCAGCTGGTGAGCCGCTTAATCAGCGATTGGTATTTATAAATGGCAATGATAAAATAAACTTAAAAGTTGCTGCAGATAAAAACTATCAACAGGCTCAAAAACCGGTTACGCTTAATGTTGAAGCTACAACAGCTGATGGAAAGCCATCTCTTGGCAGTTTATCAGTAGCCGTTGTAAATGAAAGCAAGGCGCCTATCGATGAAAATAACGAGAATAATATTTTTGCATCGCTTTTGCTTACCTCTGATCTTAAAGGATATATAGAGCAACCTGCGTATTACTTTAACGAGATCACAGAAAAAACGCGTGCAGATCTTGATGTATTAATGATGACGCAAGGTTACCAACGTTTTGAGTGGCGGGCTATAGCGGCAGGTAATGATCCCCAAGATAAGTTTCCTGATGAACGAACATTCACTATTTCGGGCCGGGTAACAACAACATCCGGGCAACCGGTAAAGGGGGGTAAAGTTGAACTGATAAATTTCGGGGATGGTATCTTACAAGTTGATACCGTGACCGATGCAAATGGCCGCTTTGCTTTTAACGATGTAATTTACCCCGATAGCATAAAGTTTTTGCTACAAGCCCGTACTGCTAAAAACAAGCGTAACGTGGTAATCACTATTGACAGTGTTCCCCCGGCACCATCTAATCAATTTAAAAGCCTCCCTGATTTTGTTACTAATGCAGGCCAAAGCATAGCCGCATACGCTCAAAACAGCAGGCAATTTTATTTTGAGCAGATGAAACTGGGATTAGGGAACCATGTGATTTCTCTCAGAGAAGTTCAGGTGCGTGAGAAACGAAATGCACTTAAACACTCTGCAAACCTAAATGGTCCGGGCAGAGCTGACCAGATACTGTTAGCGAAAGATTTGTATCCGGGTTGTATTCAATTAGCTGATTGCTTGCAGGGGCGTTTGCTTGGGGTTATCTTTAGAAATGGTACGGCCTTTTCAACTCGGGGTGGCGGCCCAATGCTGATAGTAGTTGATGGGGTGTACACTGATTCGGGTTATATGAACACTATCAATGTTAATGATGTTCAATCAATCGAGGTATTACGAAATATCGGCAACGCGGCTATCTACGGCTCAAGGGCAGGCGGTGGCGTGTTAATTATTACAACTAAACGTGGCGACGAGCCTGTTGATTACCCGAGATACTTTGGGGGCGGTGTAAAGCCTTATGCACCTAAGGGCATATACAAATCCAGGGTTTTCTACTCTCCAAAATACAATGTTAAAAGAGATGTTAAGTTAGCAGATCTGCGTTCAACCATTTTCTGGAAACCAGACCTGGTAACTGTTGATGGCAAAACCAGCGCAAGTTATTTTAACGGGGCACCCGGCAATTACCGTGTTGTAGTAGAAGGGGTGGATTCTGAAGGGCGGATAGGCAGGCAGGTGTTGCGATATACCGTGCAGTAACCGTTGTAAAAGTAAACCTAATTAGGCTTAAGGCTTAATTTTGAGTAGATTTGCGTGATATGCCAACCGAAGTACAGGAAGAAACCCTCACGCTTGAAGAGATACTGGCGGGCCTTAAAGAAATGCACCGCCTTATTTTGTGGAATGATGACCATAACACTTTCGATCATGTAATTTATTGCATGATGAAATACCTCGATTACAATGAAAGCCAGGCGGAAAAAATAGCCTGGAAAGTTCATAATGAAGGCAAATGTGCGGTTTTGGAAGGTTCTTTTACCGAGATGGAAATTTACCGCAAGATATTACAGCAGGAAGGCTTGACCGTTTCTGTTGATTGATACGAGTACAGTTTTTAGAGCCCAATAAATACATAGTCCTGTAAAACGTTGACTATTAACAATCAACTTTTCCAGGACTGCTCATTGTGATAAGTTGAGCAAACTGTCTAAATCAATTAAAGTCCACTCCGTCAATTGAAAGTCCTTTGCAACTTAAGGATAAACCTATGCTGTTATAGCCGTAACTTTCTGTAAGTGATGTTAACTGATCGGAATAAGTATAAAGTGCCCCACCTTTAAATTTTAAACTTTTAACTACTTTTTTGGTGGCAGCATCTGTAATGGTGATGTTGCCATCAAACCTGTTCCTGATCTTTGCAAGTACCTGCATCATCTCTTTACTTAAAGATTTTGCCTCTATTGTTAGATAGGAAATCCCGGGAGCTCGTTTTGAAAAGGTCTTTGGCAATTTCACATTACTTGTGTCAGCAACCGCAGATTTAACTTCCGAAGCCTGTTCTTCATCTATGTTATCTTCGTAGCGGTTTATAGAAATATTTACTGAGTTTATCTCTGCAGTGATGGCTTTCCCTCCATCCATAATGGTCATTACAACTTTATTCTTTTTCTCTTCTGCAGATGCTTCGGTTTGTGCAAAAGTTTGCCGTGCAAAAGTTGATACAGCAAGAGCTATTGTCAGGAAAATCATTTTTTTCATGATTGTGGTATTAAAAGTTAGCAATAAGCAGTGCAGTTATTCCGTTGCACCTGCCATTAACAATTGTTCTAATATTTCGGTATAACCGCGTTCGCTCGCGAAATTTATAGCACTGCGGCTTTCGTTATCTACCGCGTTGGGGTCGGCGCCATTTTCAAGCAGCATTGCTGTAAAATCATTAAACCCGCACTGGGCTGCAACAATTAGCGGCGTTTCGCTAAAGCTATTTCTTGAATTTACCTCAGCGCCACCTTTAATGAGCGTTTTGCCCAAATGATGATTGCCCATGCCAGCCGCAAAGTGCAAGGCTGAATTGCCGTTAAGCACATGCTGATTTACATCAGCACCGGCATTTATCAATAGTTCGGTAAGGTGAGTGTTTGAATTGTTCACTGCCAGGATAAGCGGACTAACGCCGTTATTGTTAAGCTCGTTAACATTGAGGCTGCCACTTTTAAGCAGTGATGCAACTACCTCGCTCTGGTTATTGTAAACTGCCTGATGAAGGGGTGTGTTGCCATTATTATCTTTTTGGGCAGTGTCGCTTCCTTCGGTACCTGATAATTGGACAACCAATTCGCGCATACCGTTGGCCGTTGCATGGTCCAGAATATTATATCCTCCATTGTCTTTGATATTTACATCGGCCCCTAATGATATGAGGTACAAAGCCGTTTCAGTTTTACCGGCAAGTACAGCGTAAAATATTGGTGTTTGGCCAAAATTGTTACCTGCATTTAAGTCTGCTCCGGCGTCAGTAAGCAGCTTTATCAATTCTTTGGCCCCCGCCCGTGCTGCGCAATGTAAAGGAGCTTCACTGATGTTGTTCTGCAGGTTTACATCAGCCCCGGCATCTATCAACATCTTAGCGATGTCTTTTGCACCTTTAATACATACATAATAAAGCGGTGTATTACCAAGCGCGTCGCGTTTATCTACATTAATGCCGCCCTTTTTAAGAAAAGCCTGCACAATGCCTTTCTGAGCATTTTTGCAAGCATTTAAAAACATATTATCCATATCTGTATGATTCTTAAGCCAGTATTTGTTTTACAACGGCTTCGTTGCCATTTTGTATAGCCACGTCCATAACGGTTTGCCCGGCATTATTTACATTTTCTATCGTAGAGGTATCCTTATCCAATATCAGCGAAACAAGTTTCTTCGCCGACATCTGGTCGGGGTTTGAGGCTGCGTACATTAAAGCCGTACTGCCTGTGTTATCTACATATGTCGTGTCGGCATCATTGTCAAGCAGTAGCTCGGCAATTGCATACTTGGGCTCATTACCTCGCATGGCAAATGACATTAACGGTGTTCGGCCGAATTGATCAGGTTTGTTGACGTCGGCACCGGCATCAATCAACTCTTCAACTAATGCAGCATTCAGATCAGCAAGATAACCGGCCTTGCAGATCACGTTTAGTGCGGTGTCACCATCATTGGTGATAGCAGCATCCACGTCCAGTCCTTTGTCAATCAAATTGCGGAGAATTTTAACGATGTCTTTTAGGTCTTGGCTTAATCCGCGGCCAAAGTTTGTTATACCCTTTGCAAGCAAATAATAGGCAGCGGTTTCGCCTATACCGGTGCGGTAATTCACATCTGCACCTGCATCAGTTAATATCTTTACCATCGGCAGCGATGGATACTCGCAAGCAAGCATGAGTGCCGCACGGTTATGCTGGTCTGACAGTTGATCCAAATCGACCTCGGTTTTTACAATACTCTCCAACGCGGCCATATCACGGTTAAGCACGGCCTCATGCATCGTCATGCCCCCGGTTGTGGTGTTTTCATCGTTGCCTGTTAATATGGCGGCTATTTCTTTTACACCGCTGCGCTGGGCGTATGCCAGTGGAGTGCTGCCAAAGATGTCTTTATCGTCAGGGTCTATGCCGCTTTTTTCAATAAGTACTTTAACAATTTTTGTTGCAGCATCTAATGCGCCCGGTATACTTTTACGGTGGACCAATTTATCGCAAATGGAATGCAGCAGATTTTTACCTTCTGCTTCTGTTGCGTCCAATTTCGTTCCAGTGTCTCCAAGAACATCCAGCATGGGGTACATATAAACCAGCCCGGCTTCATAATAAGCAAGTTTACCAGAGTCATTTTTCTTTTTGGAATTAACGCCGGCTTCAAGCAATGCTTGCGTTGTTTCTTTGATCCTTATCGCTTTTTGTTCAAGCTTAAGATCGCTGAGATCAAACTTAGCCGTTGCAAGTGCGTGCAACGGCGTATTGCCGTACTTATCTGTATCGGGTTTTACGCCTTTTTCCCGTAAAAATTTTATCGCTTCGGGATGTGTGAATCTGGCTGCAAGATGATAAAGGTTTTCTTCCTGATCACCTGTGATAGCCAGATCTGGTAACGATTGATAAAGCGCCAGTACATCAATCTTTGCAGCGTCATCCGCAAACATATTGCGATGATAAGTATCTCTTATCAGATTAAATTCTGTACTCATTTTTTAAGTTTTTCTTTAGCTGTGGTCAATGCTTCGGTAATATTTCTGTACTGTTTGTAAGCTATGGGGGTGGCTGTTTCAACTACAATAGCAAATTCTTTAAGCTGCAACCAGCAATCAGTTTTTAGCCGGATTATCCCATCTGCTACCATCTCCGGAAAGGCGTGTAAATATTGGTCAGTGATAGCAGTTTGATGGTCGTTCAGTTGATTCTGTTTATCCCGCAGGTTTTTATAAAACTCATCAATCAACTGCTTAGATCTTATTGTACCTGCCGGCAAGAACATTTGTGCCTTGTCCAGATAAATAAGCGCTTCGCGGTAGTTGCCCGTCCAATAAAAACACAGGGCAAGATTGTAGTGAGTAGTAGGTTTATCTGTCGGCTCGGCTTTTAGCAGCTGGTAAGCCTCCGCATACTTCGATTGACTAATGAGCTGAACAATGAAGTCAGTTCGCAGTACATGATTAACACCCGGGCTTGTTGTATTTGAACCTAACAGCATAATTTATTTTAAATAGGTAAATAAAATACCTGGTAGCCGCTACTATGTTAAAAGCAACGGTACCAGGGCTTTTAGAAAGGTTAGGCTCAATTATTTAGAAGCTTTTTTGCTGAGAATTTGCGCCAGCCTGGTCGCTGAAGTTGAAGCGGCCTTCAAATAATTTACCTACTATTGGTAGTGGTTTTACGGCTTCATTGTTAGCGGCCACAATACCCAACAGCATGAGTATAAAGGTTGCTAAACCAACTATACCGCTTACAATGTATAAGCCGGGGATTATAGCAATAAGAATAGACATCAAAATACCGAGAGCAAACGATAGAATGATAAGCCCTAAGGATTGGCCCAAATGATAGTTTACTAATTCGCTTTTTTGTTCGCGCTTTTTAAATTCTAAATAAGCAATTATCCAACCGATAATGGTGATGTAGCTTACAATAGCTAATGTTTTGTTTGACATAGTTTTTACTTTTAAGGTTAACAATAAAGATGTTGACCCAAAAGTAGTTAGGTAGCTGTCCGGAGCCAAAAAAACGGTAGCTACAAGGCGTCTACCAGTTAATTTTAAACCGTCTACAAATCATCTACAACAATTTTATAAGTTGTTGTGTTACAGTATTAATTACGGCGAGATAAGGAAGATGTGAAAAGAGCCGTTTCGCTATAGTTAACTACCTGAGCACTTATGTATTTAAAGAAGATCTTCGTCTTTCTCGTGTTTTTCTATCTGTTAGGATATGGAAATACCGGCTTCTCTCAATCTTTGATCATTGACTCTTTAACGCGGGTAGCCAATAGTGTGTCTTATAAAGAAAGGCCTGTTGCCACAGCCGAATTGGCAAGGGCTACATTAGAAAAAGATGCTGACGAAGCTCTAAAAACTGCCCGGCGGGCCTTGCAGCTTTCCAAAGAATTAGATGAAGCCGGACCAAAGGCATTCTGCTATGCTACCATGGCTTACCTGTTGATGCAAAAGGGCCAGGAAAGAAGAGCAGTAATTTACCTGGATAGCGCCAGCCGATGTGCCGCTAAAACTACGGATAAGGAAATGCTGGCCTTTGTATGGCTCCGCAAAGGTTGGCTTGAGTTGGTTAGGGGCAATAATGAGAAAGCGATATCCGGTCTGTTAAAGGCAGATCAATTGTTGGCAAATGCTACTGATAAAAGGGCTTTGAGTTATAAAACACTCATCAACCATTATATCGCAAGTATATACGCCTACGGAAGCGATACCGTAAAGCAACACCGCTATGCCATGGCTTGTTTAGCTGCATCAAAAAAGAGCGTTTTTGCAGATGATGCCCAAATAGGTTATATGACGCTGGCTCATAGTTTCTTTTCGTCTTTTGAACATAATATGGCCCGGCGCGAACTTTTAGATTCGAGCATGCGCTACTATCGCAGGGCTATGAATTTTTATGAGAAGAATAAGGAGCGGATATTTATTCAAAGCAATGCCTCGTTAACTGCTTTGAATATTGCCAACGCTTACTTTAAATATTATCCCTTAAGCTTTAAAGATAGTGCACAACGATATGTAAATATAGCTTTGGCAATAGGCCGCAAAACCAACGGAAAAGAAATTATCGCCAACTGTTATGGAATACTTAGCGAATACGCGTTAAGGCAAAGAGATTATGTTAAAGCGGAGCAATATCTGATCACAGGCATTGGTGAACTGGCAAGTGCAGCGCCTGGGGTGGATATAACCCGATCGCGGTTGATGCTGGGGCTTGCAAACGTTGCAGAGCAAAAGGGTGATAAACAAAAGGCCCTTGACTACTACAAGCAGTACATAACCTATTATGGTAAAGTGTTTGATGCCCAAAAATTAAGCATTGTGCAGCAACTTGAAGAGGAATACCATGCAGCCCAGAGAGATAACGAGATAAAACGGTTAAAAGAACGCGACAATTACAATAAAAGGCTTAACTGGCTGTATGTGGCCATTGGCTCGGTAAGCATTTTGGTTTTGGGTTTGTTGCTGAGTTCTTACCATTATAAACTGAAAGCATCTCAGCAACAAAAGCAGATAGCCGATAAGCAGAACGAAGAGATACAATTGATTGCCAAACTTAAACAGGCCGAAGCTCAACAACTACTAATGGAGAAACAGGAGGCAGAACTGCAGGCCCATTTGCGGGAAGAGGAGCGCGCCAGGGCCGAAGCGCAACAAGCCCTACTGCAAGACAGAACCGAATGGTTGGAAAAAGAGCTGCTGGCCGGCACTTTAAAAATAGAAGAGAAGAACGCCATATTTGAATTGCTCAAAGAGAAATCGCGCGGGGGAGATGCGCAGCATGTAGCCAGGCAAATAGGCCGTATCATCAATCAAAACTTACGTGCTGATAAAAGCCTCGACGAGCAACAGGGCATCAGCCATATCCATCCGTCGTTTTTTGCAGCGCTGCAGCAACGGGCAGATAATTCCCTTACCCGGTTAGATCTTAAATATTGCGCGTATATTTTAATGGGATTGGATAATAAAGAAATAGCAAGCCGCTTAGGTGTTGAACCCAAAAGTATCCGCATGGCCCGCTACCGTTTAAAGCAAAAACTTAAGCTTGGTAAAGATGACGATCTTGACCAGGCAGTTTCAGGTTTTCAATACACAGACCATAAGGCAGATTGATTTCTGCTTTTTATCAACAATCTCGATCCACTTCACATCTGTTAAAGAATTCTAAGCAAATTCTAATACGTTTTGTAACGCCTATGTTACTATTGTTACGATATTTACGTTTCAATCAAAAAAGATAGGTGATGGGAAGATTACTTAAAATAGCAGCAGTTACACTGCTTACGTTCGGAATATTTTACACTTTTAACGCAGGTTGCGTTGATTTTTTAAAATGGTATTTTACGTTACAATTGTTGCCGCAAATAGTTGTTGGTTTTGCATTTGGTGGCGTTAGCTGGTTAATGGGAAAAGCTGTAAACCTGTTCATATTAAAATGGGTGAATCAGCAACCATCGCTAACGGTATACGGTCTAACACTATTATCGTCACTTTGGTTAGTACATACCATCATTATATTCTCGGCGTTCAGATTTGCTTTTTTTGAGCTTTCATGGGCGTCTGTAAGTGCCATAGTACTTGCAGCCGAACTATCACTGTTACCTTTGGTGGCTGTATTTTTCCAGAGCCGGTCTATCCACAAAACAACGATGGGGTATAACGTTTCTGAAGAATTGGTGATAAATTAAATCAGGATATTTCAAAAATAAATAGAGCCTCGCAACGCGGGGCTTTGTCCGTTTTGCCAGCCTGTATCCAATTTAGGTTTAGAAATGCTACAGCTGAAAATTTAAAATTTCGATTGTAGCAGATTAGTTACTTAAGATGTGTTTTCCTATGTTTGCAGCGCTCTGCAAAAAAAGCTAAATCTATTGCAAATTATCGTCAATAATTAGCGTGAGCCAATGTATAACTTCGAGAATTATCTTTACGATAATAATACCTTAATATCAATATGAATCCTATAAATCAACTTAGTAACCAACTTAATCTATCGCCTATGTGAAAACGCATACTTACCACCTCACGATAGATCAATTATCTGATCATCAATACCATGCTAATATTTCTTTTTAGATAAATCGGGAAACATCGGTTTTGCATGGCATAAACTGGACTGAAAAACTTAATTAACTTAAACAACAAATAGTATGAAATTTATTAAACACCCAAAAGGTGTACTTAATAAATGCGGGCTGTCTTCCAAGAAGTCGGTATTTATAATGAATTTGACACTTGCTTTAACCGTTCCGGCTGTGTTACCTTCGGTAGCCAGTGCATTTCCACTTACAAAAGCAACCGTAAACGTTGATAAGCTTGTAAACTTTGCCGTAATTAAAGGTAAAGTTGTAGATGAGAACGGCGCACCACTACCAGGTGTATCAATTAGCATTAAAGGCACTTCTGGTGGTACTGTTACTGATGCAAGCGGTAACTTCACATTAAACGCTCCAGACAACGCAACACTTGTTTTCTCTTTCATAGGTTACCAATCTCAGGAAGTAGCTGTAGGTGGCAGAACTATTATCAGTGTGAAAATGAACCCATCGGCCAAAGGCTTAAATGAGGTTGTTGTAACGGCACTCGGTATATCTAAAGATCAAAAGAAGCTTGGTTATGCAGTATCAACAGTAAATGGTGATGCGCTTAATAAAGCTAAAGAAACTAACGTTGCTTTATCACTTCAAGGCCGCGTGGCCGGCTTAAGCGTTGGTTCATCAAACGGTGGTCCGGGTTCATCTGCGCGCGTGTTATTGCGTGGTTTAACCAGCTTTACAGCCGGCAGCCCTTTATATGTTATAAACGGCGTACCTATGGATAATACGCAAAGAGGCGCTTCTGGTGAGTGGGGTGGAGCTGATTACGGTGATGGTATCTCAAATATCAACCCCGACGATATTGAATCGATGACTGTACTGAAAGGTCAGTCTGCGTCAGCGTTGTATGGTTCACGTGCTGTTAACGGTGTAATTTTGATCACTACAAAATCTGGTAAAAAGAATTCGGCTTTTGGTGTTGAATTCAACACCAATATTCAATTTGATAAACCTGTAGATAATACTGATTTTCAACAAGTATATGGCCAGGGTATATTAAATGCTGCCGGTGTAGCTGCGAAGCCAACTTCACTTAACGAAGCACGTAACTCAGGCAGCTTGGCATGGGGTACAAAAATGGATGGCAGCATGGTGCCGCAAATTGATGGCAAAGACCACCCATACTCTCCGGTTAGCAATTACATTGATTTTTATCGCACTGCTCCTTCGTTTACAAATACTGCTGTTTTTTCGGGCGGTGGTAAAGAAAGTACCTTCAGGTTATCTTTGTCAGATCTTCGTGCCAATTCTATGGTACCCAACAGCTATCTGGACAGGAAAACGTTTAACTTTAACGGAAGCCAACAAGTAACTTCCAAGTTGAATGTTAACGTTGTTGCCAATTATGTTTTAGAAAATTCTAAAAACAGATCTGGCTTAAGTGACGGTCCGGGCAACCCTAATAACGTTCAGTTTTTAGCGCCTAACCAGGATCAGGCTACTTTAGCTCCGGGTGTAACTCCGGATGGTAAGGAGTTAACCTTTACCGATGATAGCTATGTAACCAACCCTTACTTTGCTGCAAATTATTTTCAAAAGAATACTCAAAGAAGCAGGTTAATATCTGCGTTGTCGGCCAAATACGATTTTACAAATTGGCTTTACTTACAAGGCCGTGTAGGGTACGATGTAAGTAATGACAAGCGTATTGATATTGAACCTACGGGTACCGGTTACCGCGGGGATAACGGAACAATGAGACAAGCCAATGCACAAATTACAGAGTTTAACACTGACATTTTGTTAAATGCAAAACACAGCCTTGTTAAAGACCTATTAAACGTTGACTTTACCGCTGGTGGTAACATTCGCAAATCAAATGCTGATGGCACTTTTATTGAAGGACAGGGCGGTTTCATCATACCTTACTTCTATAGCCTTACAAACTTCGGTTCACGTAACTCTGGCCCAAGCACTGATCTAATTACCAATAAGCAAGTTAACTCGGCTTACTATTCAGCAGATTTTTCCATCAAAGACTACTTGGTGTTGAGCACAACCGGTCGTTATGATTATTACAGTACCATTGCTAAATCTGTAGGTCCTGGTATATTCTCACCTTCTGTTTCAGGTAGTTTCATATTCTCTGAGTTGCATAAAATGGATGGTGTTGACCTGGGTAAAGTGCGTTTATCGTTTGCACAAACAAGTAATGATGCCGCTGCTTATTCAAACAGCGTTTACTACAATTTAAATAATGCGATCAATGGCGTACCTACTGCGGGCTTTAGCAGCCAGTTACCAAACCTTTTCTTAAAACCATTTACCTTAAAAGAGGTTGAGGCCGGTTTAGAAATGAAGTTCTGGGGCGATAGATTAGGTTTCGACCTTACGTTGTTCTCTCGTAAAACAAACAACGAGATCATTAACGGAAACTTAGACTGGTCTACAGGTTATACAAACAGGTATATCGGCACCGGTTCTACCCAAAATAAAGGTATAGAGTTTGAGATCCATGGTACACCTGTAAGATCAACATCGGGCTTCAGCTGGACCCCGTCATTTAACTTCACCTATGTTAAAAATAAGATATTGCAAACAGATGGTGTAACAAACGATAACATCAACTTTGGTAGGTTCCGTCCTTCTGCAGCCAACGGTTTAGCTATTACAGCCCTTGTTGCTGGTTTACCTGGTCCGCAGATACTTGCTGCAGATTACAAACGTGATGCATCTGGTAACATCGTTTTTGACAGTAATGGTCTGCCACAAACCGGAAATTTAATTCCTATGGGTTCTACAATCCCTAAAATTTATGGCGGTTTAAATAACACATTCAACTACAAACAATTTAATTTAGGTTTCCTGGTTGATTACCGTTTTGGTAACAAGGTTTTGTCAGCTACTGAGCAAGCCAGTATTTTTAGAGGTTTAAATAAACTTACGTTAAATGGTCGTGAAACCGGTGTTGTTGGTGTAGGCGTTACAGAAAGCGGTACTCCAAACACTGTCAGCGTTCCAGCACAAACATATTACCAGGCATTAGCGCGTAACGTTTACACGGTTGATGTGTTAGACGGTAGCTTTATTAAACTACGCCAAATTACGTTTGGCTATACCTTTAACGCTGCCTTCTTGAGAGGAACACCGTTCAGCAGCATTGGCGTATCAGCAGTTGGTCGTAACCTTTGGACTATTATGAAACATACCAAGAATATCGATCCAGAGTCAGGTTTTTCAAACGATGTTAGATATGCAGGTATCGAAGGTGGCAGTTTACCTTTCGCCAGGACTTATGGTTTAAATGTGAACTTTAAATTCAAAAACTAAACAGAAAATGAAAAAACGATATATTTTCAGTTGCCTCGTAGCGGGTGCTACATTTATGGCCAGCTGTACAAAGAATTTTGAGGCGATAAACACTGACCCCAATAAAACGACCGGTAATTTAATTAACCCAAATTATTTCTTATCGCAGTCGCAGATCACATTTTCGCAAACTGGTTATGACCAACTGCTTTTCCAAAGTGAGTGGATGCAATCTTTGGCCTCAACCTTTAGCTACTACTACAACGGTGATAAGTACGTTTTTGGCGGCGCTGGTTCTGGTTACTTTAGCTACCCCTGGAACAGGACTTATAGCGCATTAACGCTGATTGTTGAAATGCAAGCTCTTATCAAGGACAAGCCTGAGTACACTAATCTTAATGCTTGTGCTACAATTTTGCGGGTAATGGAAGTACAGCGTCTTACCGATTTGTATGGCGATGTACCTTACTCAGAAGCAGGTTTGGCTAAATCAGGTAACTTTACACCTAAATATGATGCACAGCAAGCCATTTACGCAGATATGCTGGCACAATTGGATGCTGCAACTGCGGCTCTTGATGCTTCAAAGGTGGGCCCTACTGCTGATTTATTTTACAAAGGTGATGTTAGCAAATGGAAACGCCTTGGTTACTCGATGATGTTGAAATTGGGTATGCGTTTAGTGAAAGTTGACCCGGCAACCGCAAAAACTTATGCTGAAAAGGCATTCGCGGGTGGTACAATGAGCAGCATTGCAGATGACGCGAAAGTTATGGCTGACCCGGCTAACGCAACAAGCAGTAACTCAGATGTTATGCGTACACCAGACGACTTCAGAGAGGTTAGATGGGGCAAAACGCTTATCGATTATATGAAATCGAAAAACGATCCTCGTATACCAGCAATTGCAGAAATAGCTATTGGTAACGGCCTTGCCGCTAACCAAAATCAAACCGCTGGTGACAACACTGCAAGCCTACAGCAAGGTATGCCGAATGGATACACCATAAGCAGCATTGTTAATGCTCCCGGTTATCCTGGCGCAACACCTGCCGCAAGTGCAACTGACGCTCCTGCACCTCTTGGTAAATATTCTCGTCCTCGTTTCCAGGTTTATGCTGACAGAGGAAGTGCAAACTATATTTACACTTATGGTGAGTCTGAATTATTATTAGCGGAGGCAGCGTCAAGAGGCTGGAATACTGGTGTTGCAGCTACTCACTTTGCAAATGCTTTAACCGCTGATATGAAAACTTTGGCTGGTTACAATGCCACTCCAATTGCTACTGTTAGTGATGCAGCTATTGCAACCTACGTAGCGGCAAACCCACTTAACCCGGCTACTGCTTTACAACAGATTAACCTGGAGTATTGGGTAACAACTTCTGCTACTTTCAACTATAACGAAACGTTTGCAAACTGGAGAAGATCAGGGTTCCCTGTATTAACACCTGTTGTTTTCCCAGGTCAATATATAACTGGTCAGGTACCGCGTAGAATGCCTTATCCAACCAGTCAATTACAACAAAACGGAGCTAATTATAACGCAGCTGTGCAAAGACAGGGTGCGGATAATTTTGCTACCCGTGTTTGGTGGGATAAATAATAAGCCCGATTTTAGTTAATTCGTAAAGAGGCGATGCCTCTTTACGAATTACTTTTTTAAGTTTGATGTAGTGTTGAAGATCCCTAATTATTTAAGCTGCTTAATTCTTTTTGCGGCTACTTGCTTGCCTGGTTCTCTGCCTGCGCAAACACTTTTTAAACTATTACCCCCAACCCAAACAGGCGTTAAGTTCAGTAATGATATTTCAGAAACTGAGTCATTGAACGTACTGTCATATGAATACTTTTATAATGGTGCCGGCGTTGCAGTTGGCGACATTAATAATGATGGTTTGCCTGACCTTTTCTTCACAGGCAACATGAAACCCAATAAGCTTTACCTTAACCTTGGTGGCTTAAAATTTAAAGATATTACCAGCCAGGCCGGTGCCGATTTAGCGGGCCGTAGTAATGGTTGGAAAACAGGTGTTACCATGGCCGATGTTAACGGCGATGGGCTACTGGACATTTACGTTTGCTATTCGGGCAAAAAAGACGATGCTACCCGAGCAAACCAATTATTCATCAATAAAGGAAATAACAAATTTGAGGAACAGGCTGCGGCATACGATCTTGCTGACACAGGCTACAGCACCCAGGCTGTATTTTTCGATTACGATAATGACGGCGATCTGGATATGTTCCTGCTAAATCACAACATAAAAAAAATAGATAACATGGAGCTTGCACGCTTTAAGGAACAAACGGACCTTTTAGCAAGTAACAAACTCTATCGTAACGATAACGGTAAATTTGTAGAAGTATCCAAAAATGCAGGTATCATCCAAAACCCGCTAACGTTTGGTTTAGGGGTAGCTGTGTCAGACATTAACAAAGATGGCTGGCTTGACATCTACGTAACTAACGACTACAACGAACCCGATTACATCTATATCAACACACACGACGGCAAATTTGCCGAACGCTCAAAAGAGATGGTGAGGCACATGTCGCACTTCTCTATGGGTGTTGATATTGCCGATTACAACAATGATGGTTTCTCGGATATCTTAACCCTTGACATGCTGCCTGCAGATAATCACCGGCAAAAATCATTGCAGTTAGAGGAGAATTATGAGGCTTTTGCTTTGATGCAGAGCCAGGGGTTATACAACCAATACATGCGTAATATGCTGCAGCTAAATAACGGCGACGGCACGTTCAGTGAAATTGGACAGCTCGCAGGTGTTTCAAATACCGATTGGAGCTGGAGCCCGCTTCTTGCCGATTTTGATAATGATGGTTATAAAGACCTTTTTATATCTAACGGCTATTTAAGAGATTACACTAACAAAGACTTTCTGCGCTATTGGGGCGATTATAAGATAAAAAAGGCCATGGCTGGGGAGCCTTTCCTGTTGTTGGATCTGGTGAAAGCAATGCCATCAACCCCGGTGTCTGATTATATTTTCCGTAACAACCACGATCTCACTTTTACTAACAAGCAGGTTGAATGGGGTTTAAATCAGCAAAATATTTCTGGTGGTGCTGTGTATGCCGATCTGGATAATGATGGGGATTTGGACTTGGTGGTAAACGCTATTAATCAGCCCGCCGCAATTTATCAGAACACTGCTGCAGATAACTCTAAAAGCCATTACATCGCCTTTAAGTTAAAAGGAACGGGCAAAAACACTGCGGCCATCGGCTCAAAGATATATGTGTGTAGTCCGCTGGGTGAGCAGTACCAGGAACTGATCCCCGGAAGAGGTTATTTGTCTTCGGTATCAACCACCTTAAATTTTGGACTGGGCAATCAGACCAGGATAGATTCGGTAAAGATCATCTGGCCAGATCAAACCGTGCAATATCTGCGCGATGTTAAGGCTGATCAGCAACTTATAGTTGACCATAAGCCAACAGCCATGGCTGCTTTGGAAACACCCGCACCAAAACTATTAAGCGAAGTTAAACCAATCATCGATTACAAGGCTGATGAGATAACCGACAACGATTTTAAGCGCCAATTGCTGATGACGTTCATGTATTCCAGAACTACTCCGGTAATGGCTAAAGCCGATATTAATGGTGACAAGCTGGAAGATATTTTTGTGAGTGGAGAAAAGAACAGTCCGGGCAAGTTGTTTATTCAGCAACCTGGTGGTTCTTATCAACCGGTTGAATTGATCCGGGGATATTCCGATAATATCGGCAACATAGCTGCTGCTTCCTTCTTCGATGCAAATGGCGATGGTAAGCCTGATCTTTACCTGGCAAAAGGTGGCTATGGTAATTACGAACCAAATACACCTGATCTGCAGGATGAATTATACCTGAACGAGGGGGACGGCCGTTTCGTGCTTACCAAAACATCTTTACCTGTTATAAATGCTAACAGCAAAAGTTGCATAGCGCCTTGCGATTTTGATGGCGATGGTGACATGGACATTTTCGTGGGCGGTAGGGTAGTGCCTGGTAAATATCCGCTTGCTCCTCAAAGCTACTTGCTGATTAATGATGGCAAAGGCCATTTTACCGTTGCAGATGTTCCGTTTGCAAAATTAGGTATGGTAACCGATGCCCAATGGGTCGACCTTGATAACGATAAACGTAAAGACCTTATACTTTGCGGCGAGATGATGCCGATAAAAGTATTCATTAACACAGCTAAAGGTTTTGAAGATCGCACTGCGGATTATTTCAATACCTCACAGAGTGGTTTTTGGTTTAAAATGGCTATTGCAGATGTAAACGGTGATGGTAGGCCAGACCTTATTGCAGGCAACTTAGGTGATAACTCACAGATACATGCTACGGATAAAGAACCTGCTGATCTTTATTATGCTGATTTTGATGAAAACGGCTCTATAGATCCTTTTCTCAATTTTTATAATGGTGGCACCAGCTATCCATTTGTGAGCCGCGACGAGTTGAACGAGCAGATCTATCCGATGCGTCGTAAGTTCAACTCATACAAGGCTTATGCGGACGCAACGATGAAAGACATCCTTTCACCTGAGCAAATGGCCAAAGCACAAAAGCTAACTGCCAATACAATAACTACAACCTTGTTCATTAACAAGGATGGTAAGTTTAACGCCATGGCCCTGCCAATCGAAGCACAATTTGCGCCGGTTACACAAATATTGGTAAACGACTTTAATAAGGACGGCAAACAGGATTTATTATTATTAGGCAATAAATCTGATAATCGCTTAAAGATAGGTAGCATAGATGCCAATTACGGCGTGTTGTTAAAGGGCGATGGCACGGGTAGATTTATTTACGTTCCGCAGCCATCATCCGGTCTGTCTATAACCGGCGATGTAAAATCAGCCATGGAAACCAGGGTGGCTAATGCCGATTATTTGATCATCGGTACATCAGGTAACCCGCTTCAATTTTTTAAACGATGAGAGGTATTAAACAATACTTGTTTATAGCAGCTGCTTTTATTTCGGGTGCCGTATCTGCGCAAAGCAGCAAAACATACCCCGATTATCTGCAGCCCGATCATGCTGTTAATGCTTTGACCATGGTAATGATACATGATGTGGTTAGTCCGCCGGTGGCTGCGCGTTATTATGCATATAGTATGATGGGCGCTTACAACCTGGTAGAGGCTAACACCAAAAGTGTTCCCACCTTAAAAAGCATCGTTAAAGCATACCAACCTACCGGCGTTTTAGATACGCTTAAGGGTAAGTACGATTACAAAATTGCTTCTTACTACGCTATCCTGGAGATAGGTAAGCAGTTGTTACCATCAGGCGCGCTTTTAGAAGATGATCAGACACAATTTGTGACACTGTTAAAGAAAACTGGTGTTAAACAGGATGTAATAGACAATTCTATCAAAGCCGCTTTAGCAGCCTCAAAAGATGTATTGGCTTTTTCTAAATCTGATAATTACAACAAGTTAAGTGCCCTAAAACGTTATACACCATCAAAAGCTGACGGAAAATGGTATCCAACACCGCCGGGATATTTTGAAGCGGTAGAACCAAACTGGCGTACCATAAGAGTGATGTTGCTCGATTCGGCGAGGCAATGTAAAGCCGCTAAACTCGTGCCTTTCAATAAGGATACAACTTCGGCATTCTATAAACAGGTAATGGAGGTTTACAATCAATCCAAACACCTGAGCGTTGAGCAGATAAACCAGGCCATGTTCTGGGATTGCAACCCGTTTGCTATTACCACATCTGGCCACATGGCTATCGGGTTTAAAAAGATCAGTCCGGGGGGGCATTGGATGCATTTGACGGGGCAGGTTGCCAAGCAGGCTAAGCTAAGTTTCGATCAAACTGTAGCCGCACTTACTGTAGAAGGTGCCACCTTAATGGATGCCTTTATAAGCTGTTGGGATGAAAAATACAACAGCGACCGCATACGCCCTGAAACCTTTATTAACAGGTATATAGATGTAAAATGGCAGCCTGTGCTACAAACACCACCATTCCCCGAGTTTACCAGTGGCCATGCTGTAGTATCAAATGCATCTGCAGAGCTGCTTACTTATTTGCTTGGCGATAATTTCAGCTTTACGGATAATACTGAGGTGCCTTTTGGTAGCAGCCAACGCTCTTTTAAGTCATTCCGGCAAGCGGCCGCAGAAGCATCCATGTCGCGCTTTTACGGGGGCATACACTACATGGAAAGTGTAACGCAGGGCAACGTGCAGGGTAAAGAAGTGGGTAACATTGTGATCAGCAAATTAAAGGCAGCAGGATTAGAGCCTTTTGCTAAATAATATCAGGCGGGCTTTAATATAAGTCGCTGCATCTACCTTATTGTCGATAGATAATTAAAAATATGAGAACAATTCGTTTTTTACTTTTCCTTTTGATCTGTCCGTTTCTGTTGCGTGCGCAGGAACACAACATGTCTGCTAACTACATAGCGCCATCAGACCCTGCGGTGCAGGCCAACCTCAAAAAGTGGCAGAAACTAAAGTTTGGTCTGTTTATGCATTGGGGTACTTACAGCGAATGGGGTGTAGTAGAAAGCTGGAGCATTTGTCCTGAAGATGAAGGATGGACGCAACGCAAAGGCCCTTACAGCGCCACATATAACGGTTACAAAGCCGCTTATGAAAACCTGCAAACCACATTTAACCCAACAAAGTTTGCCCCTGAAAAATGGGTAAAGGCCGCCAAAGCTGCCGGAATGAAATATGTGGTTTTTACAACCAAACACCACGATGGTTTTAGCATGTTTGATACCAAACAAACAGATTATAAGATCACATCGAACAAAACGCCTTTCTCGTCAAACCCAAGGGCAAACGTTACCAAAGAGATCTTTAACGCCTTTTCTAAGGAAAACTTCATGATAGGAGCGTATTTCTCAAAGCCCGACTGGCATTCTGAAGACTATTGGTGGCCGTACTTCCCGCCAAAAGACAGGAACGTGAATTACGACCCTGCCAAACACCCTGATCGCTGGCAGAAATTCAAGGATTTTACTTATAACCAGATAGGCGAGTTGATGACGGATTATGGCAAGGTAGATATTCTGTGGTTAGATGGCGGATGGGTAAGGCCAAAAAGCACTATCGATACCACGGTTGATTGGCAAAAAGCCATCACCTTTAACCAGGATATTGATATGCCACGTATTGCCAAAATGGCGAGGGCTAAACAACCCGGCCTCATAGTGGTAGACCGTACGGTAGCGGGCGAATATGAAAACTACACTACTCCTGAGCAAACAGTTCCAAACAAGCCGCTCGATCATCCTTGGGAGAGCTGCATCACCATGGGTAATTCGTGGAGTTATGTGCCCGGCGATAAATACAAATCGGCAAACGAGATCGTTAATCTTTTAGTAAAGATCGTATCAAGAGGCGGAAACCTATTGATGAACATTGGCCCCGGCCCTGATGGTGATTGGGACCCTACAGCTTATAACCGCCTGGCAGATATAGGTAAGTGGATGGCTATTAACCAGGAAGGTATTTACAATTCCGTACCGGTTGCTCCATATTCAGAAAATAATGTTTTCTATACTAAGGCAGAAAATGGCAAGGCTGTATATGGTTTCTTAACATCGGCATCAGAGAATGTAACATTACCAGCCAGTATCACTATGCATGTCGAGAATCCTAAAGGCGTTAAAAGCGTGAAAATTTTAGGGCTTAGATCAAAAGTAAAATGGGCTAAAAAGGAAGATGCTATTGTTATTGATATACCATCAACCTTGCAAGCTAATAACGGATTAAAGCAAGCGGCAACGTTTAAGATCGCTTACTAATACAGTTACATCTACATACATGAAAAATTCAAGAAAAGGAATTATATTCTTTTTATTATGCCTTGCCGGCGTTTCCGTTAAACCGGTATTTGCACAAGGCGATAGATACGATATTATCCCTTACCCTGCATCATTAACCGCAGGCACAGGTGCGTTTACGATAACGCCGACAACCCGAATAAATGCCGCCCCCGGTAAATTTACTAACGAGGTTGCGCAGCTTAACCAGTTAATTAAACGCGGATTGGGTGTTACCCTTAAACCCGGTGCAGGATCAAAAGCCATAAACATGGTTTATGATGAAACTTTGCCTATCGAGGGTTATCATATGGATATCACGCCGGCCGCGGTGACAATTAAATCGCGCACCCCGGCAGGGATGTTCAGGGCGGTAGAAACCATCAGGCAGTTGTTGCCGATAGGTTTAGAAAATGGCTCATATCACGGTAAAACTTTGAGCTTGCCGGCCGTAAGCATAGCCGACCAGCCCGAGTACGCATGGCGTGGTATGCACATGGATGTTTCAAGACACTTTTTCTCTATCGGCTACCTGCACAAATTCATCGACCTGATGGCTTTGTATAAAATGAACAAGTTTCATTTGCACTTAACCGACGACCAGGGCTGGCGCGTAGAAATTAAAAAATATCCACTGCTAACCCGGCAAGGCGCATGGCGCACTTTTAACAACCAGGACTCTGCCTGCATGAAAATGGCAAAAGATAACCCTGATTTTGAGATTGATAAATCACATATTATTCAACGCGATGGTAAAACCCTATATGGTGGTTATTACACACAGGCGCAGCTGAAAGAACTGGTTGCTTATGCTGCCTCAAAGCACATCGAGATCATCCCTGAGATTGATATGCCCGGCCACATGATGGCAGCCATCACCTCATACCCGTTCTTAACCTGTAACGGTGAGAATAAGTTTGGTGAGCTGTTCTCTAAGCCTATTTGCCCTTGTAATGAAACAACTTATGAATTTGCCCAGAATGTGTTTGATGAGATCATGCAGATATTCCCATCGCAATACATTCATATTGGAGGCGATGAGGTTGACCGTACTGATTGGGCAAAATCTGCAGAATGTAAAGCGATGATGCAACGCGAAGGCATTAAAGACCTGGCTGGCTTGCACAGTTACTTCATCAACCGGATGGAAAAATATTTCAATTCAAAAGGCAGAAGACTGATAGGTTGGGACGAGGTGATAGAAGGTGGCATTAGTCCGACGGCTACTATCATGTATTGGCGAACCTGGGTACCGGATGCACCTGTTAAGGCAGCCAAAAATGGTAACTCGGTGATCATGACGCCGGGCGAACCGCTGTACTTTGATAACCCTGCCGACCAGTATTCTATTTATAAAGTTTATCACTTTAACCCGATCCCGGCGAAGCTGAATAAGGAAGAAGCGAAAGCTATTATAGGTGCACAAGCAAACATCTGGACAGAAAAAATTCCGTCTGAAAATCGCGCTGATTACATGTTTATGCCACGCATGACTGCACTTGCAGAAAGATTGTGGAACGGCGATGCTAAAAATTACGATGGCTATCTGAAAAGACTTACAGACCAATACAAAAGGATGGATGCTTTAAAGGTGCATTATCGCCTGCCTGATATTCCCGGTATTGTTAGTGAGAACGTTTTTACAAACAATGCCGTGTTAAGCCTTAAAAAACCACTTGCTGAAATGACTATCAGGTACACAACCGATGGTACGCTACCACAAACAAATTCAATGGTTTTGGCGGGCCCGTTAAACATCACTAAAAGCACCAATATCAAATTAGCCGCCTTTATGCCAAACGGCCTCAGAGGCGATATTTATAACATCACTTACAAACAGCAATCATTGGCACCCGCCGTAAAGGCAAATATTACTGCTGGTTTAAAATGCGATTATTACAAGGCGTTTTTCAAGCAAACCTCATTGATCGAGTCTAAGAAACCTGACAGTAGCTTTACCGCTAACAATATCGTTGTGCCGGCTTCTGTGAATGCACCTTCTTTCGCGTTGGTTTATAAAGGATATATTAATGTACCCGAAAGTGGTATCTATACGTTCTATTTAACTTGCGACGATGGCGGTATCTTAAAAATTGCGGACCGCATGGTGGTAGATAATGATGGCCTGCACTCCGCACAGGAAAAGAACGGACAGGTAGCTTTGGGCAAAGGTTTACAGCCTTTCCTATTAAAGTTTATAGAAGGCGGCGGCGGCTTTGCGCTTAAACTGAAATACAGTTTCAATGGCAGTACGCCGGCAGAGGTGCCATCAACATGGTTTAAAAACTAATATACTCTCGGAGAGATGTTATCTAAAAAGATGAAAAACAAGTTCTTCTTATTCGCTATATTCATTTTATCGCTTACAAATGTTGCGCAGTCGCAAAATAGGGCAGCAAAGCAAAACTTAACAAAGTATGTAGACCAATACATTGGTACCGGTTTTCACGGCCACGTATTTGTTGGTGCCAATGTGCCATTCGGCGCGGTACAATTGGGGCCAACCAATATTTCAAAAGGTTGGGATTGGTGCTCCGGTTATCATATTTCAGACTCCACCATAATCGGCTTTCAACACACACACCTTAGCGGCACGGGAATAGGTGATCTGGGCGACGTATCAATTATGCCCACTACTGGTCCGGTCATCGTTAATAAAGGTACCCTGGTTGATCCTGCTAATGGCTATTTCTCATTATTTAGCCATAAAGACGAAGTAATTAAACCCGGCTATTACAGCGTTAAATTAAAGCGCTATGACATCAAAGCAGAGCTTACGGCATCAACAAGGGTTGGCTTCCATCAATATACCTTCCCTATGGGTAAGCAGGCTAACGTAATTATCGATCTTAACGAAGGCATAGCCGACCGCACCACCGATGCCTATATAAAGCAAATAGATAAATACACTATTGAAGGTTACCGTTTCTCAAGAGGATGGGCGCCGGCACAGCGTATTTATTTTACCGCTGTGTTTTCAAAGCCGATAGCAAAATTTGCCGTTTATGACAGTACCGCACTTAAGCAGGGTGTAACCATTACCGGTAAGAACAGCAGGTGTGCTGTAACTTTTGCCAATGGCACTGCATCACAAAAGCTTCAGATAAAAGTGGGCATATCGCCGGTGAGTTGTGCAAATGCACTACAGAACATCAAAACGGAGATACCAGATTGGGATTTTAACAAAGTTGCGGCGGATGCTGACATGGCCTGGAATAAGGAATTAGGTAGGGTTACCATAAAGGCCGATTCGTTGGCACAACTTAAAAAATTCTATACAGCACTTTACCATACCATGATAGCGCCATCAACATTCAACGATGTTAACGGCGAATATTGGGGCACGGATAAAAAGGTGCATAAAGATGCGTCATTTAAAAACCTGACTACTTTTTCCCTTTGGGACACTTACCGTTCTGCAAACCCGCTTTACACTATTATGCAGCCTGATAGGGTGCCAGACATGGTAAATACCATGCTGAATATTTACAAGCAGCAAGGCCGTTTACCTGTTTGGCATTTGATGGCTAATGAAACCAATACCATGGTGGGCAATAGCGCAGTGCCGGTAATTGTTGATGCTTACCTTAAAGGCTTTAAGGGCTTTGATGCGAATCTTGCATACGAGGCTGTGAAAACTACCCAAATGCTGGATCTGCGCGGACTTAAATATGTCAAACGCGAAGGTTTTATCCCGGCAGATAGCTCACGCGAATCTGTTGCTATGGGACTCGAATATTCCATCAACGATTGGTGCATTGCCCAAATGGCAAAAAAGCTGGGCAAGATGGACGACTACAAATACTTTAGCGGCAGGGCTAAAAATTACCAGAAGTATTTTGACAAGCAAACCCGATTTATGCGTGGCAAGGTAACAGCCGATACCTGGCGCACACCTTTTAGTCCATTTGAATCAAGGCACGAGAAGGATGACTATACGGAAGGGAACGCGTGGCAATATACTTGGCTGGTACCGCATGATGTTGAAGGCCTGATTACCTTATTAGGCGGAGAAAAACCTTTCACTAAAAAGCTTGATTCGTTGTTTACTGTAAGCGGAGATTTGGGTGCTGAACATTCGCCTGATATATCCGGACTGATTGGGCAGTACGCTCATGGTAACGAGCCGAGCCATCACATCACTTACTTATATGCCTATGTTGGCCAGCCATGGAAAACGGCTGATAAGGTGCGCTACATTCTCAATAACTTCTATACAACCAAAGCAGATGGTATCATCGGTAACGAGGATGTTGGGCAAATGTCGGCTTGGTACGTGTTGTCAACGCTGGGCTTTTACCCAGTAAATCCGGCAAACGGAACTTATGTGTTTGGCAGTCCTAATGTTAATAGTGCGGTGATCAATTTGCCATCGGGCAAGCAGTTTACAATAACTGTTAAAAATAACAGCGCTAAAAATAAATACATCACCAGTGTGCAGCTGAACGGTAAAGCTTACACTAAAAGCTATTTTAAACATGCTGATATGGTTGCCGGCGGGGATATGGTGATCACGATGACTGATAAGCCAGGCGCGTTCGGTACAGCTGTAGCGGATAGGCCTACATCAATCGTCAACTAAATTCGATTCAAAATAATTCACTCATAAAAAACGAAAGCCGTACGCTATCAACGTACGGCTTTTGCTTTTACCTATCATCAGTTTTATTTAATGGTGAAATTGTATTTAAGTTTTTCATCGGCAGAGTTACTGCCCAAAATCAATTGATAATTACCAGGGAACAATTTGAATTTGTGTGCTTTGGTATCCCATTTTTGTAATTCGCTCACAGGTATCTCAACGTTTACAGATTGGGTTTCACCGCTTTTGGTTGATACGCGTTTAAAGAACTTTAACTCTTTGCGCGGCATGCCGTTGGTTTGAGGGTAAACAATGTATGCTTGTAACACTTCATCGCCGTCAACCGGGCCTGTGTTTTTAACGTTGGCCGCCATGCTAATGGTTTGATTTGCCTTAAAGGATGTTGCCGGTGCTTTTGTTGTGCTATAAGCAAAAGTGGTATAACTTAAACCAAAACCAAATGGATACTCAACAGGCTTATCAAAATAGCGGTAGGTGCGGCCCTTCATGTGGTAATCATCATACGCCGGAAGATCTGTTATCGATTTGTAGAAAGTAACCGGTAAGTGACCAGAAGGGTTAATCTTTCCGAACAGGATGTTCGCCAAAGCGGTGCCGCCTTGTTCACCTGGGTACCATGCATAGATAATGGCATCAGCATAATCAGCAATTTTAGAAACATCCACCGCGCTGCCTGCGGCTATCACAGCAACTATTGGGGTTTTAACGCCTTTTCGCAAAGCTTTCATAAAAGCAATTTCACTTGCGGGCAAGTCTAAATTCTTGCGGTCGCCGCCATTATCTGATAAGAAAGCATCTCCGGCCTCGCCTTCCAAAACTGGTGAGAGGCCTAACACAGCAACAGTCAGTTCTGCGTTACCCGCACCCCATATACCACCGAAGTGCACGGTATCTCGGTAGTCGCATCCAAGGTCGTACTCAACACGTGTTGCCGGGTCAACGGCAGCAGTTATACCTTCAACAAAGTTTACAACTTTACTGCTTACGCCGTGATAGCTTCCCAACATGGCATCAAGATTGGCGGCATTTGGCCCAAGTACCATAATGCTGCTGTAATTATCGCGGTTTAGCGGTAGTATATTCTTATCGTTTTTTAGCAGTACAAAACTTTTTTCGGCTGCCTTAAGGGAAAGCTCTATATGGTTGTAGTTATGGATGCTATCCGCGCGGTAGCCGTAGAACGGACTTTTTTCAGGGTCATTGTAGAAACCGAGTTTAAATTGCGTTCTAAGTATCCGTCCTAAAGCGGTGTCAATTTCTTTTTCAGTTAGCAGCTTTTGTTTTACAGCTTCCACTATATCGTTTTGTAAAACGCTTGAACAATCCAGGTCAACGCCTGCTTTAATTGCAGCGGCCGCTGCCTCAACACCGTTAGGAAGAGTTTTGTGGGTAGTGAACACATCATCTAAAGCCCCGCAATCGGTAACTACGTGCCCTTGAAAGCCCCATTCCTTTCTAAGTATGTCACCAATCAGAACTTTGTTAATAGAATTAGGTACACCGTTTACACGGTTGTAAGCCGTCATTACCGATTCAACATTATTATCAACCAATTTATGAAAGGCGTATAAGTAAGTTTCGCGCAGGTCTTTCTCATCTACAATGGCATTGAAATAATCTCTTGTAGCCTCGGGGCCGCTATGAGCCACAAAGTGTTTGGCTGTAGCTGCAGCCTTTAGGTGCAAAGGATCATTACCCTGTATACCCTTAACAAAGGCAACACCTATTTTTGAGGTCAGAAAAGGGTCCTCGCCGAAGGTTTCCTGGCCGCGGCCCCATCTTGGGTCTCTGAAAATATTGATGTTGGGTGTCCAAAAGGTTAAGCCCATGTATTGTAAATGCCTGTTTTTAGCGGTGGAGAGATTGTACTTGGCCCTTGCCTCTGTAGAAATAGTATTTCCTACGGATTGTATAAGGTCCTCATCAAATGTAGCTGCCATGCCGATAGATTGAGGGAATACCGTAGCATTACCAGCCCTGGCAACACCGTGCAAACCCTCGTTCCACCAGTTATAAGCCGGGATATTTAACCTTGGAACAGCTTTGCTTCTATAGCCTAAAAGGGAGACCTTTTCCTCAAGTGTTAATTCCTTTATCAGTAACTGAACCCTGCTGTCAATGGGCAAAGATGGGTCTTTGTAACCGGTTTGTGCTGCTGCATTGAATGTTATTGCTGGCAGGAGAAACAAGATGTAAAACGATAAAGATAGTGCACCTGATTTTGAAAAAAATATCGACCGAAGCTTCAAAACAATCCGAAACATAATGTTGAATTTTAAAAAGTATTGATAAAGATGCATTTTCTTGGATAATCTAACTGATAAAAATGAGATGAACAGAGTACTTTATAAAAAAATTAAAAAGGTTTATACGCCATTTCGTTAAAATAAATCGGTTTAGCAATATTCTAAATGTTAAAATTCAATCTAATTGCCTTTTTATTTACGAATTTTATCATAATTTAAGGGTGTTTTAATGCCCCGATTAATATGAAACCAAATTTAATAAAATCTGGTAGCGAAACTGACGCATCTTTCAGCTTTAGGGTTGATCATTTACCCTGCATTAATAACCGTTGGCATTACCATCAGGAATTTGAACTCATCTATTTCAAAAAGGGAAGTGGTACCCAATATATAGGTGACAGTATTACTGAGTTTTCAGATGGCGACATCCTGCTAATCGGCCCCCATTTAGAACATTACTGGCGATTTAAAGAAAAGTACTTTTTAACCGACAACAGCAAACCGGTTGAAGTGTACGTGATACATTTTGAGCGTAACTTTTGCGGTAACACATTTTTTAATTTACCCGAGTGCCATGAGGTTTTCAAATTACTGGAAAGCTCTAAACAAGGAGTCAAAGTCGGCGCTTCGGCTGGGCAGGTGGCGGAGTGTCTTATACAAATGACCAATGCCAGGAGTTACGAGCGACTTGCATTGCTTATTAAAGCTTTAGGACTCATAGCATACGACCAAACCACAAAAAGTTTGGTAACAAGCGGATTTGGACAAGCTACGGTATACGACGACAAGAGAATAGATCTCATTGTAGATTATATTTCTAAGAATCTTCAAAAAAGTATATCGCTTAACGATCTATCAGAAGTAGCGGCAATGAACCCAACATCGCTATGCCGTTACTTTAAAGCGAGGATGAACGATAATCTATCTTCTTTTATATGGAAGATGCGGATAGGTTACGCCTGCAAACTGATCCACAAAGAAGATATGAGCATGAAACAGATTGCTCATGAGGCAGGCTTTAGAAATTTGACAAGTTTTCACAAAGCTTTCAAAAAAATTAAAGGTACTACGCCTTTATTATTTCAACAAAAAATTACAAGTTAAAACGTAATAGCCGATCTGTAGTATAACTCATTACATCCCTTTATTTGATAGCTAAAAGGCAGATTTTCAATTTAAAACCTTGGGGAATACTTTTTTTTAGAGTTTTTTAAAAAAAATCAAACAAAAGGCAACAATCGTTGTAAAGTTAGTAACAATTACATCTGACAGTTGATTATTTCGAACTTCAGAAAGTTTTGTTTAACTTTACAGACAAATTATGGCACCAATACGGTACTCTAAACTACTTAAGCCTTTCACCTTTGTTAGCGATCTTGTTATGCTAAATCTTGCTATAACAATATCAAGCTACTTTGTATTCCGGTATTATTCATCGGAAATACAGATGGACAATTTCTTTTTGCTGGCAAACCTCACATGGATCACAATATCTTCTCTAACGAAGAATTATTACATTGATCGCCCGCTTGTATTAAGGCAAAATCTGAGCTCTTTTTTCACTTCGGTGGCTTACCACTTGATGTTAGTGTTAAGTATCATTTATTTCTTTAAGTTTTTCGATATAAGCAGAACCCAGATCATATTTACTTACCTTGTTTTTGTCCCGTTAATGGTTGTTGAACGTTCGTTGATATTTGCGGTGTTAGACAGCATCAGGATGCGTGGATTTAATAACAAGCAAATCCTGATAATTGGTACACCTGATGCTACTGTAAAGCTGAAGAATACATTTTATAATCATCCCGAATACGGTTACGAAATAAACCAGGCATTATTTGAGGACATTTCAAATGACATTGATCTGCCAAGATTATTTGAACGAATTATAGATGGCAAAATTAGAGAGGTGTTTGTTTGTTATAAAGCTTTAGAGCCATCATTTGTTGAACAAATTGTTGATTTTGGGGACCATCACAACGTTGCCATCAAGTTTGTTTCAGACCTTGTGTTAGAAAACAATACAGCGAAGGTTGTTAATTATGGTAATCTGCCTGTTATTCAGTTATCACATAACCCGGAGATGTCTTTTAAAGTGAAAGCTTTTAAAAGATCTTTTGATGTGTTGTTTTCATTATTTGTAATGATACCCGGCTGTCCGGTATTTATAATGCTGGCAATTGTAACCAAATTTACATCAAAAGGTCCTGTGTTTTACTCACAGGAACGGATAGGTAAAAACGGTAAGCCTTTTAAAATTTATAAATTCAGGAGCATGCGTGTAAACGCGGAAGCTGCAGGCCCTCAGTTGTCAAAAGATAACGATCCACGAATTACGAAATGGGGACGAGTTATACGCAAATCTCGTTTAGATGAGCTACCACAGTTTTGGAATGTACTTAAAGGTGACATGTCTGTGGTTGGTCCACGTCCCGAACGTCAGTACTTTATCGATCAGCTAATTCAGCGATCTCCAAACTACAAGAAGTTGATGAAGCTAAAACCAGGACTTACCTCAATGGGGCAAGTTAATTATGGCTATGCAGAAAACCTTGATCAGATGTGCGATCGTGTAGACCATGACCTTGTTTACTTAAATAATATGAATTTCAACAATGAGATGTCTGTTATTTTGAAGACAATAAAAGTAATGGCCCAGCTAAAAGGAAAGTAATAGCTTAAGGCTTCAAAATAAAAGGGGATCGATTATAAATTGATCCCCTTTTATTATTAACTGACATCTCGGCATAACTTCCATATCAAACTTTTGCTCAAAACTTAGCGGTAATATTCTAATCGCATTAATCTATAACGGCTTAGTTCGGCGAAGTTAGTTGCTGATGAACTTACTTAGTTAGCTCCGTTTGATAAAGTATTTTACCTGTTGCATTGATCGCCATTACGCTGATCTTGCTGTTGTTGATGGCGAAATACATGAAGCCGTGGTCTGATGCCTGGAAACGGCTGTAAGCGATACCTTCTGAAACAGGGGTAAGCTCTGATCCGGCGCCTGAGATGAATTGGTGAGTAACACCCTCAGGCTTCAGGTGCTGCAAGGAATGATCATGGCCCGAGAGGTATACATCCACATTGTACTTTTTAAAAACCGGGCTTAGCTTTTCGCGAACGGTTAAGGTATCATAGTTCTTGATACGCGGACCAACGGTATAATACGGATGATGACCAATGATCATTTTCCACTTAACATCGTCGGCTTTTTTTAACTGTTCATCTATCCACACCATTTGCTTATCAACATATTCTTTTTTATCAGCATGCAGCATGGGGTCTGTATCTATAAAAAGCATTAAAAGCTTATCATTATTACCCAGTTTGTATTGTTTGGTATAATATAATGCCGGCATACACCAGCGACGGCTAACCTTACTATAGGTTATCTGCGCTTCGGGTTCGGCGTGGTAATCGTGATTGCCTAATACCGGGTACCAATCGCACTGGAGAGAATGTGCGGTGTAAATATTTTCAAAAGAGTAATTCCAAAGCGGATCATGCTCACTTACAACACCTTTTGGATAAAAGTTATCGCCAACAGATACCACAAAATCATGTGGGTTATTCTTAGCCCACAAGCCCATTTGTTTGGCTACCTCATTTTGGTCGTACTCGCCGTTACGTCCCCAATCGCCAAGGGCGATAAAATGCACATCATACTCATCTTTCAGCGAAGTTGCCGAAAGGTCTTCACTTTCAAAATGAGTAACTTCCCGGTTTTCGGCCAAGGCCACAAGCGGACTAACCAGCGATGCACTTAAAGTTGTTAAGGCAGTGTTTTTAATGAAGTTTCTGCGTTTCATAACGTATCTGTTGTTGCTAAGCTAATGTGATGATATTAATTCTTTTTGCTGAAAACAGGATCCATGCGAAAGTATCCGCCATCGGGGAAACTCACAACATAATCTGATTTAAAGTGAGTGCTTTTTTTATAGTAATCTGTTGAGATTATCTGCGCACCTGAACGCATTGCGGCTTCAAAACTGCTTTTATCATTAGTACGAGCTTCTTCGGTATCGCTATCTGCGCGGCTACGAACGATGTAGCCTTTTTTAACAAGAGACGTTATTTCACTTAGCTGCTTTTTGGCGTTGTTTAATACGCAGATGGCCGCTTCTGGCATGCCCGGCTCCGCGTTGATAAACAATACACGGCCTTTTAATGATGGATGGCCTTTTACATACTCCAAGTTTTTTGGCGCAGGTTCATCCAAAAGGAATATGAATTTGCCCTTGGCTTGTTTTAAACTTGGCCAGTTTTGTTTCAACACGGCTTGTTCCAGGGTTTGGTATTTGCCTCGGACGTCGTCAGGGGTTATCAGATGCTTTGCTCCTAAATTATCTAATATCTCCTTATCCAGCTTATCGTAAATAGCAGGCGTAAACTTATCTGGGATAGTAAAGCCCGGCCTTTTTATAGGTTCATCTTTAGCATTCATGGTTATGAAAACGGGTGAGTGGTTAGGATGCGCTTCTGACCATTTTTTTAATTCCTGCAGGCAAAGTGCAAACGTTGCACAATTAGTACGATAGTCTATATCCTGTATATGAAAAACCTTAAAGCCAGGCTTCTTCATCAGGCCTTCAGTATCATATGCAGGTTGCCCCGGAGCCAGATCCAGACCTTTAGGGTGGGTATACTTACCGCCGGCGGTATCTGCGTAAACATCAATCTCCAGGTTACGCAGACCCAGGCCAAGCTGTTCCGAAAGGCTAATATGCTCGTAATCAATTTTAGACATGGATACAGAGTCGGCCTTTTGCAATAGTTTAAATAGCTTGGGATCAATTGCTCTTTTATAGCTATTGTGCGACCCTATCATTTGCAAATGGTTAATAGGTGTATTATCGCCAGGAGCATCGTTAGTAATAACCGGTAAAAGCGTGATGAGAAATATGCTTAGTAGATTTTTCATAATATTATAAAATAGCACAGCCGGTTTAAACCGGCTGTGCTTATGGTATTTTAGTAACCCTGGTTTTGAACTAAGTTAGGGTTAGTTTTCAATTCTGTTGAAGGTATTGGATACAACCTTCGGGTAGGGTCTGTATTCATCTTCAGGTTATCGTTAGGCAGCGGATACTCTTTCTCAAAAATACCGTACCTGATCAGGTCGTTCCTGCGCCATGCTTCCCATGATAATTCACGTGCGCGTTCGTCAAGCAAGCTGTTCAGGTCTATGCTTTGCGCTGTTTGGGCACCGGCGCGGGCACGCAGTTTGTTTACCAAAGTAATCGGCGTTTGTGCATCACCATTGATAACGGTTGGGGTAGCACCACGCAAAATGGCTTCAGCTTTCATCAGGTAAACATCAGCTAACCTAAATACCGGAACGTCGTTACCATTTAAACGGGTTGATTGTATGATCTGCGGATCTGGGTAGTATTTGATAGAACGCACACCTTCAGATTGGCTTGCGATGGTATTACCTAAGTCCATAGGTTTGCCCGGAATCAATGTTAGCACCGGATTGATATTGATCTGGGTGGTGGTATTGGGATAATAAACCGGTTGACTGGTAAAACCGCCGTTACCATCAGGATAGTATTGCGGCCCTGCTAACCAAGTCTTGGTACGGAAGTCGTTTGGTATATTAAAGCGATTATAAAACTCCGGGGTAGTGCTCATAGCGATACTCAGGTTGACATTAAAGCCATATGCCTGCGCCAGGTAGAAGAAAAATCCGAAACGGGTGAATTGGTTACCCGGTATTTGCTGATCATAAGGGATTGCAAAAATTGTTTCGTTGATCTGCGGGCCGTTGTTTGGTAAAAATACATCGCGGAACCTTGTATCTAACGAGTAATTGGTATTACGCTGTACGCTGTCTGCCATGGTTACAACATCCTGGTTACGGTTGGTACCATTATAAACCGGTGCGTTCAAATACATTTTAGCAAGTAGCGCGAAAACCATCCCTTTGGTAGGACGGCCATATTGCATGGTATTGGTTGCAAGGCTGTTGCTTTTTGCAGGTAGTAACGGTAACACAGCTTTTAACTCGCTTTCTATAAAGTCAAAAACTTTAGCTCTCGGTTGGTTTGCAGGCGGAGTAGCAACCGGGAAAGAAGTGATGATAGGTACGTTACCGTAAGTATCCATCATAAAGTAGTAGTACAAAGCACGCATTGCCTTTATCTCGGCAGTATAAGCTGTTTTGGTAGAAGCAGGCGAATTAGCTGCATCAATTACGGTTAACAGACGGTTACAGGTGTTAATACCGCTGAAACCCCATTGCCATATAGCGGTAACGGTAGGGTGGTCTGCTGTCCAGGTGTGGTAGTGTAGCTGGCGGTATTGGCCACCATCATCAAAGTTACCATCACGTGCAGGAAGGATAGCCTCGTCGGTAGAAAGTTCCTGCAATCTCCAGTAGTTTACTGCAAAGTTTGATGACAGGTTTGAGTACATAGTACCTGTTAAGGCATTATAATCGGCGGTAGTAGAAGGGAAGTTAGATTTCACATACTGCGATTCTACAGGTACATCTAACTTGGTACAAGAGCTAACGGCAGCTATAACCGCGCATCCTGCTAATAATGAATATATCTTTTTCATGATAATTTATCGTTGGGATTAGTTAAAATGACGCGTTTAAGCCAAATAAGAACGTACGCGTTTTTGGATAATAGTTGTTGTTATCAATACCCGGTGTTAAACCACCAATATTGATCTCCGGATCAATACCTCTGAATTTGGTGATCACAAACAGGTTGTTACCTGACAGGTATAAACGAACAGATTTAATAGCCGGGATTTTTGGCTTAATAGTGTAACCTAAAGTGGCGTTGTCTAAGCGCAAGTATGAGCCGCTTTCAAGGAAACGATCTGATATCAGATACGCATTGATATCCTTAAAAGATTCGCCCATGGTAAACCTTGGTATGTTCTGCAGTTTGGCGTCTGCCGGATTATTAAGGTTTGCTAAGGTTGCATTTAAGATCTTGTTACCGGTAACACCTCTTATCAGGAAGTTAAGGTCAAAGGCCTTGTAGGTGAAGGTGTTGGTCCAGCCGTAAATTAATGTTGGCTGTGCGTTACCTGCAATGCGTTGATCAGTTGTTAGGGGTTGGGTAGCAATGGTGTTGCCGGCAGCGTTTTGGTAAGTACTTACGCCATTTTCGTTTTTACCCATGTAGTGCCACAGGTAGAACGTACCGATAGGCTGACCAGGCTGCACAATTTGGCTGAAGTTGCCCGACTGACCTTTACCACCCAATTGAGCAGTATAAAAAGATGGCAGATTGAACTGGCCTTTTGATAAACTTTCAACAACGTTTTTATTGTGAGATGCGTTTATCGATGTTCTCCAGCTGAAAGAGTTTGTTTTAACTGCGGTTGCGCTTATAACTACCTCGATACCCTTATTGCTTATTTTGCCTGCGTTTGCAGTAATAGTATTGGTGAAGTATTGTGTTAACGATACAGGGTATTGGTCGTAGATAAGGTCAGATGTTTTCTTGATGTAGTAATCTACCGAACCGGTAATGCGGTTTTTAAATAAGCCGAAATCTAAACCGATGTTGGTGGTAGCGGTACTTTCCCATTTAAGGTCGGGGTTCTCGTTACGTACCGGGCCAATGGCATTGGTTATGTTTCCGTTTGAAAGGAATTTGCTGCTGGCACCGTTAACGGTTTGTGTACCATAGATAAGTATTGACGAGAATGCATCAAAACCAACACTGTTACCGGATTTACCGTAACCTGCACGAAGTTTCAGATCACTGAACACAGGAAGTTTCTGCATAAAGTCTTCATTGATGATCCTCCAACCAACAGATGCCGCAGGGAACAGACCGTAGCGGTGGTTAGCTCCAAATGCTGAGGAACCGTCGTCACGTAGAGATGCCTGTACAAGGTATTTGTCGGCAAACTGGTATTGAGCGCGGCCGTAGTATGATATCAAGCGAAGCGTAGATATGGGCGCATTATCAAATGCAATTTGAGATACCGATGCCGGGTTTGACAAGAACAGGTTGTTGTAAGTAAGGTTGTCGTTACTAAAGTTTTGGGTTTGCACGCCAAAACCATTATTGGTTTTGTTTTGCTGATAAGAGTAACCTGCTAATAACTTTAATGAGTGGCGGCCAAATTCTCTGTCGTAGTTAAAATACGATTCGATAATATTATTTGTGTTTAAAATAGCCGAACGACGGGCAACACCGTTAAGGTTTACCGCTAAACCTGATTTACTATTCAGGTAACTATTATAGTTATACTGATCGCGCTGCTGTGAACCGCTAAGGGTAAATTTTAAACCCCTGATAATGTCAACCGAAACGATACCGTTTATTAATGTTTTGTTATCATTTATCTTTATGGTATTGTTATCTAATAAAGATAGCGGGTTTAAGGTTCCGCTACCGGTACGGGTGTAGTTTTCCTTGTAGCTGCCATCAGGATTAAAAGGGCCTACAGTAGGTAGGTAGAACAGCATAGCAGGCAATACGTTGCCCTGATAAATATCATCGCTATTGGTGTTACTGTTTGTAAGGTTTAAGTTTAAACGCAGGCGGTTATCAAAAAAACGCTGATTTACGTAACCTCTGTAAATCGTTCTTTCAAGAGCTGTGCGTTTAAGTACGCCCTCGTTTTTAAAATAGTTAACGCTTGCGCCGTAGTCGGCACTGTTGCTTGCACCGTTGTAGCTTAAATTATGGTTTTGCGAGTAGCCTTTGCGCTCAACAAGGTTTTGCCAGTTGGTGTTTGAGCCATCATCATCAAGTGGCTTTGCTAAAGGCGCAACGCCGTTATCTGCAAGATATTTACGCAACTCATCTCCGGTAAGCATATTTATCTTCTTAGAAACTTCCTGCACAGTAGCATATCCACTGTAGTTTAAATGGCTTTGGCCCGATTTAGATTTTTTTGTGGTGATGATGATAACACCATTGGCCGCACGTGAACCATAAATAGCTGTCGAGGATGCGTCCTTTAACACATCGATTGTTTCGATATCTGAAGGAGCAAGTACATCAATAGAAGCGCCAGGCACACCGTCAATAACGTAAAATGGCTCCTGTGCACCACCTGTTGAGCGGATAGTTGAAGGGCCCCTTAATACCACTGATGGAGCAGTATTAGGGTCGCCGCTTTTAGTGATGTTTAAACCTGCTACCTTACCCTGTAGAAGTTCGGCAGGCGTGGTGGTTGCACCTACGTTAAACTCTTCTGATTTTAAAGTAGTAATAGCACCGGTAACATCCTTTTTACTGGCCGTACCGTAACCAATTACTACAACATCTTTAAGTTGTTTAGCATCCGGAACAAGGTTAGCATTGATAGTTGTGCTTGGGCCTACGATCACATCTTTAGGCAAATAACCTATAAAGCTGAACCTGATGGTTGCGTTAGCGCCCGATACATTAAGTGCGTAATTACCTTTTGCATCGGTAATAACACCTGTGTTGGTGCCAACAACAACGACAGATACGCCGGGAAGCGGCTCGCGGGTTTCGTCTGTTACGGTACCTCTTATCGTTCTGCCGGTTTGCGACATTGCCGGCAATACGCTGATAATGAACGCACATAGCAAAAGCAAAAAATGCTTCTGGTATATTTTGCCATCATCAAAAAAATGCTGGTAAATTTGTTTCATAATAATTTGTTTGAAGTTTGGGAGTTGTGTTTTTAATTGGTGCAAAGTAACGGCGGTTCTGTTGCCGTAATGTGAATTGAATATTAGCTTATGTATGCGGTTGAAGCATATGCAGCCATTTTTGCCCGATTTTGTAAACAGAATAATAATGGTTAGGTAACAATTAATTACAATGCGGTAGTCGATTGAACAATCCTTAACTTGGATTTACCGTTTAGGATGATGAGGTTTCGACCGGTGAACAACGTGAAATATAATTCTGAAAATGATTTTAATGAGGTTTTTTATGTCAGCTTGGTGTTGCTGCTGTTTTTTGGTGGACGAGCTTCGGTAGCGCAAGATGTGCCTGTATTTGTATCAGGGAATGATGGCTTTAAAAGCTTTAGGATACCTGCAATTATAAAACTTCCTAATAATGATCTTATTGGTTTTTGTGAAGGCAGGGTTAACAACGCAGGCGATTTCGGCAATGTAAAGATAGTTAGTAAGATAAGTAAGGATAATGGGTTGCATTGGGGAGCGCTTAATGTTGTAGTATCTAATGATGCACTGCAAGCTAATAATCCCGGCCCGGTTGTAGATAAAAACGATCCTCGCTATCCCAGCGGACGGGTATTTTTGTTCTATAATACCGGCGACAAACCGGAGAATGAAATAAGGAAAGGGCAGGGTTTGCGCGAGGTATGGTATATTACCTCGGTTGATAACGGTTTGACATGGTCAGCTCCGGTAAACATAGCAAGTCAAGTGCATAAGCCTAATCAACCGCAGATAAACAGCGCCTACAATTATCCTGAGGACTGGCGGAGCTATGCAAATGGCCCTGGCCACGCAATCCAGCTAACCCAAGGCCGTTTTAAGGGACGCATATATGTCGCGGCAAATCATTCGAGCGGTAAGCCGCAAAAAAATTATGCAGATGGCCGCATCCATGGCTTTTACACAGATGATCACGGTGGAAGTTTTAAGCTAAGCAATGATGTAAATATTTCGGGTGGAAACGAATCTATGGCTGTTGAACTAACCGTTAGCAGATTAATGATCAATGCCCGGAACCAGTTAGGTGATATTAAACAACGAATAGTAGCATTGAGTAACGACGGCGGTAAGACCTGGAACAAAACTTATTTTGATAAACAACTGCCAGATCCCGTTTGCCAGGGGAGCATCATCAATATAGGTCTCACAGGAGGCAAAGCTATGTTAGCCTTCTGCAATGCAAGAGATACTGTTAATAGGGATAACCTTACTTTGCGTATCAGTAAAGATAGCGGTGAGACGTGGCCAATTGCTTGCACTATCGCAAAGGCACCCCAAAGCTACAAAGGTGACTACGCTGCTTACAGCGACCTTGTCAAGTTATCGGATAAACACCTGGGTGTTATTTACGAAAAGGATAATTACAGTGAAATTGTTTTTAAATCGATCAACTGGTCGCTTTCGAAATAAGAAAGTGATATGGCGGCAATGTTTAGTTGTCGCCATATTAATTTCAATTAAAAAATATTACAAAGTTAGTTCAGCTAATCGCTGACACCTAATTTACCTAACCAAATTCCCAAGAAGAACACGATACCACCGCCGACAATTACTTGTAAAATGGTTGACCACAGCGGCGATTTCATGAACTTGTACCTGATCATTGCAATTGCAACCAATTCAAAAGCTACAACTCCGTAAGCAAAGTGTAATGCAGTATTAATATTTTGAATCAGAAACGGCAAAGTATGTAACATCCCTCCAATAGCCGTAGCAACACCGGTAATTACACCTCTTGAAATGGGGCTGCCCCGGCCGGTAACTTTCCCATCGTCAGATAACGCTTCAGCTAACCCCATGCTAATGCCAGCGCCAAGAGATGCAGCAAGCCCAACAAAAAATGCTTTGTGGGCTTGATGTGTCAATCCTGCAGCGGCAAATAGCGGCGCCAGCGTTGACACAGACCCGTCCATCAGGCCTAATAGTGCTGGCTGAACTTTTTGTAATACGTATTGCGCATCACTTTCCCTTTTTCCATTTTTTTTATTTGACATATATCCAAGACTAAGAAAATATACTATTGTTTTAAATACAACATATTGATAATTAGACAAATTATAAACGATACAGCATCGCGAATTCGCTTTTTAATCGTGCCTTCTTCTAACTAAGTGCGTCTCCAAACAAAAAGGCTTTCACGCCCCGATCTTGAAGCTTCTGATCTATAGTTCGAGTGCCATTTGGGATAAGCGTTTTAAAACCGTCTGCCCAATATTAATTTAATAATTGACCTGTCTGCCTGTTGCGAACCGATGCCATAGCCAAAATTCACCTCCCAATTGGCACTAAAATCGAGGTCGCTTGCAATGAATATTTGATGGTCCTGCTGGCCAAGCCGATTAAAGTGGAATAATGGGCCCGTGCTGCCATAATATTCCAGGCCGAGGGCTATTACCTTAGTTACGTCATAGCTGCCTTTTAAGTTGGGCGAGAAAATGAGGCCCGCACTGCGGTCTGGTCCTCTAAAGCTTTTTTCCATTGTAGGGTTAAAGGATAGATAGACCTTGTCTAATTTTTTGTCGACTATAGGTCTTATCTCCAATGTTTCGGTATTAGGGTCAAAAGCCGAGCGTTGAAAGCCAAACTCAAGCGACAAGCTAACACCAACAGGCCACTTCCAATCAGTTGGCGCAGCAACTCGTGGGCGTATATGAGAACCAACATAGGCCGATCGCCCATCATTGCCAACGGAATTGAAAAAGTAAAAGCCGGTTTCAAACCACGGCGTCCAGCCATGGGTAATTTCTATTGTTTCGTGTTCTACGTGGTTGGTAGGCAGCATCCCATACTCGTTAATGGTTTTACTGCCTTTTAAAGTGTTATTTGAGTGCAGCTCAACCATGGTTCGGCCTTTTTCCACAGTTTCAGACCCATAAACCTGTATTTCGTAATTATCCTGTGCCAATAAAGGGAAGCAATGGCAAGCCAGGATAAGCAGGAAAAATATCTTCTTCATTTTTAAGACCGCTTTACTGAGGCGAACCTATCAGGTAAATCTGATTTTATCTTGAAGAAGGCAGCATGCCTTTAAAACTTTACAGTGAAGGTGTGCCATCCCCGGGAGAAGGAATAGCTTATAGGCAGGCCAAATTGTTGTGCTATATTTTTTACAAGCGCAAGGCCTAAACCTGTACCGTTTGATGCTGTTCCTTTATGGAAACGCTCAAATACCTTATCCGGTGGAATAGGATTATCCGGGCCCATGTTACTGACGATCAATTCGTTGCTGGTCAGATATACTTTGACCTCGCCACCTGTGGAATTATGTCTAATGGCGTTACTTAGTAAATTGTTAAGTAGTATATCTAACAAATACCTGCTTGCTTCAAGCGTTTTGTTTTCAAGTTGTTGATGGATCACTACGCCTTTTCCTGCGGCTAATTCATTGAACTGTTGGATCTTTTCGGCAATGCAGGCCTTAAGATCAATCGGCTCCTTATTCGCGATCAACTCATTATCCAGCTTTACCAACAATAATAAGGTTTGGTTAAGCTTTACGGATTTATTGATAGACGTGTAAACATCCTGTATCCGCTGCAACTGATCTGCCGTTAGCTGTTCATCTTGTATCAGCGTATCAAGCTTAGTGGTCACCACGGCAAGGGGCGTCATCAACTCATGCGATGCATTCTCAGAAAATTGTTTCAGGTTCTGATAGTCGGTGCTTATTCTGGCCGCCATTCCGTTTATCGCTTCGTTCAGTTCAGAAAATTCATCTACATCATTACTTTTCAATTTCAGGTTCTTTTTCTCGATGTCGAAGCCCTTTATTTGACCAAGCGTATCAAAAAAGGGTTGCCATAATCCCTTTAGTAAATACTTATTAGTGATGAATAAAACTGCCAACAGCCCGGCTATGAGCGCTAAGGTGATAATAGTGATGATCTCCACCAAAAACTCGGTACCCTCGCGCGACATGGTGATCGTTACCTTATAATTTTTACTGTTAACCTTAACCAGATCCTCAACTGCACGGCCGGGTTCTACTGTGCGGTCCCAGGAATTATGATAAGTAGTATCAAAAAAACGCCGCTTAATAGCTGATTGATCTGTTGGCGTAAATACAGCGTGGTCCTGGTCTGCATCATAGCGTTGTGGCGGCAGGGTACTGTTGCTGACATATTCCTTAGCTTCGTAAAGTTCCTGTGTCAGGCTTTTATCAAGCTGTTTTTCGGCTACGTAATTAATGGCGATAAAGTATACAACAGCCCCTGCTACCAATACCAGTAAACTGGTAATTATACTGGTTTTTGTATAATGTGCAGCTAATTTCATGAAACAGTGAATTTGTAGCCTATACCGTAAACAGACTTGATGTAATCATTGCAGCCGGTATCAACCATTTTCTTGCGAAGGTTTTTAATGTGCGTATAAATGAAATCGAAATTATCGTGCATATCCATTTCATCGCCCCAAAGGTGTTCTGCTATGGCCGTTTTAGCTATAACCTTGTTCTTGTTAGCAAGAAAGTAAAGCAGCATATCATATTCCTTTTTTGTAAGGATGACCGGCTCGTCGTTGATAATTACCTCTCTCGAATGCAGATCGATGTTGATCTCATTAAAAACCAGTGTACGATTATTGGTATTTAATGATTTGCGCCTGTAAACTGCCATTAACCTTGCCTTAAGTTCTGCCAGGTGAAATGGTTTGGTAAGGTAATCGTCGGCACCTATGTTAAGGCCTTTAAGCTTATCATCTAACGAGTTACGGGCTGATATTACTAAAACGGCCTCACTTCTGTTATTGGTACGCAAGTAATCGAGTATAGCAAAGCCTTCACCATCCGGCAGGCCGATATCCAGCAATACAAAATCATATGTGTAAATGGCGAGTTTTTGGGTAGCTGTGGTCAGGTCTTCACAGCTTTCGCAAAGGTTACTATCAGCGTTAAGATAAGCACTAATATCATCCCGTAGACCAGGCTCGTCTTCTATAACCAGTATTTTCAACGTATTAACAATGTGCGATTAAGATAAGTTATTATTTTGTAGTAATTCTGAAGTTGGTAGCACCTCTTCAGGATTACCACAGAATTCATCCATAATTTTATGTTATGAGCATCATCGAACCTGTTAGAGCGGAGCGGAATCATCCTGATAAAGTTAAAAAGCATTCGGCAGCCATTAGGTTTTGGCATTGGGCAAATACGTTGATCATCAGCGGATCGCTCATAACGGTATTAATTAATTCCACACTGACTGACCGGAAAGGCATCACCACTTTGGTTAAGAATTCCCTGCAAGGTAAAGTTGTTATAATTACCGATGACCAGGCCGGTGCTATAAGCCATAATTTAGAAGACAAAGTTTGGGACATACATATTTGGTTTGGCTATGCTTTGGCAGCATTGTTCCTTTTTAGGATAGTGCTCGAATATTTTCAACTGGCCGATCAAAAGTTTATACCCAAACTGCGTGAAGCATATAAAGCTTATACAAATACCAAGCTTAAACGAGAGCGGACCTTGCATGAGCTAACAGTGAAGATCATCTACGCAGGGTTCTACTTCGTTTTGTTCATTATGGTGATAACGGGCTTGTTCCTGGCGTTTGAAGATCTGTTGTCACCATTTAAAGCTACACGCCATAGCGTAAAAGAGGTACATGGTTGTTGCATGTACCTGGTGCTTGCCTTTATTGTGGTGCACCTGGTAGGCGTTTTCCTGGCGGAACGTAAGGATAGCAGCGGCATAGTGTCAGACATGATAAACGGGGGCAAAAGCTTGTCTTAATGCCCCGATATCAATTTCGACATAGCGAACGCGGCCCCCGCGGCCAAAGTGCCTATCACCACAACTTTTAAGGCCCCTGCCAATGGCGGTTGCCCTGTCATTTTGCTTTTAAACCAGCCAAAAACAAACAGGCAAACCAGCGTAACCATGCATGAGTATTGCAAGGCTATATGAGCCTGATGCACAAAAAAGTATGGGGACAACGGTATAATGCCGCCGATGATGTACGATGCGCCAATTGTTAACGCGCTTTTGGTAGCACGGTTAGCGTTTGGTTCTTCCAGCCCCAACTCATAGCGCATCATAAAGTCCACCCATTTCTTTTTATCCTTTGCCATTTCATCGGCAATTTGCTGTTGCAATTTTTCCGATAGGCCAAACTCTGCAAAAACATCTTTAACCTCCTTTTTTTCCTGGTCTGGCACACGGTCTACCTCTTCGTATTCGCGTTTAAGCTCAGAGCGGTAATGGTCTACATCAGTTTTACCAGCCAGATAACCGCCAAGGCCCATCGCTATTGAGCCTGCCACAATTTCGGCAATACCGGCAGTTACTACCAACGCCGAAGCACTTACAGCACCGCTTAGGCCCGCGGCCAAAGCAAAGGGTACGGTTAAACCATCAGACATACCGATAACAATATCCCTGATGGTTTCAGAACTGGTTACATGTTTTTCTTTGTGCATAATGCCTATTTAAACTTCATGGCTAAGGTTACTATGTTTGAAGTGAGGCCGGTTGACCGTGTGTAATGGCCTGCTCTTATCTCCAGGGCGCTAAAGTGTTGCCAGCCGAACACACCCTTAGGCGGGGCAAGGCGAATGTTAGCTCCTATAAAGCTACTGTTTAGTGTAGAAAGGTCATAATCACTGGTGTAAAATGCTGCATTAGGATCATGCTGCCCGTACGGCGCAAAATAACGCGTACCTACCTGATTGTTATAACGGTAGTACGGACTTACCGAAACAAAAGAAGTTAGTTTAATGGGTACCTCCAGTTCGGCGGTATGTGCCCTTATGCCCCAGCTATCCATGTAATACCGATAAAATGTACGGATGATAAAATGGTCGTCAAGAAAGTAATTAAAGCGGATACCTATCGGTAGCTTATAACGGTCATCGGGCAAGTTCTCCGCACGTTCGGAGCCATCGGTGAAGTAGTCGCGCTGATACTTGGTAGCCAATAGGCCATGCTGGTATGATGGTTCTACAATTAGCAAAGCCTGTAACCTGGTGTTGATAACTTGCGATATGGAGAGCGCCGTGCTAAAGGAGTTTCGCGGGCGATAATCTACCGAACCGCCACCATTGCGCTCGTCTCTTTCTGATCCGGAACCGTAACCGGGGGGCCGCAGTTCAACGGGCAGGATAACTTTCCATGTATCCAGGAAGGCCATACCCTTAAAATCAAATTGAGTATTCTTATTTTTAGAAAGCCAGGTATAATTGACGCCGCCACCAAATGACTGGTAATCATACTCGTGTGAATATGAAGCAGTAAGACCGAACGCCCGGCCCGTTTTTTCGTTAGATACCGTCCAATTAAGAGATGGGTAAATACGGGTATCCTGCATAGATGCAGAAGATATGGTGTTGGGATCAATCTTATCCGATGATGCAGAAGTGTAATGGTCTACTCCTAACTCAAATAAGAACGAATGCTTAGTATTGCCGTTGCCATATTTAAACATGTGCAGGTCAATGGTATTGGCAAAATCGGTAAGTTTTTCTGTACCGATACCACCGGTTACTGCAGAGTTATTACCATCCTGATGATAGTATGCCGAAATGATATTGATCTCATCCAGTTGAAGTTTACGCGTCTCATAGTTGGATGTGTCTTTAACAGTTTCCGGTTTGGTTTGCGCGTGCGAGGTTGCAATGCCCAGGTAAAGGGCGGCAATACATAGATATATTTTTTTCATGGCTGCCTGTTTATTTAGTTACAACCACAGCCGCCGCCGCTTTTACCACCGTTTGCACCCGAGCCAGCCTCGCGGTAAAGCTGGAAGCTTTGTTCAAACTTTTGAGATTTACGGGCAGATAACTCCATCTCCGAATCGTTAAGACGATTTTTCTGGTAACCTTTAACGGAAACGCAAGACGGCAGGCAGGCCACGAGGCCCAGGCCAACCAACATTAATTTAAGTAGGGGATATTTATTCATCTTTATTTAATATTGATGTTTTTAGAGGTGAAAACTTTGTTGTCATCTGTAACGATGATGCAGGCTACATGCTGTAGCTGATTGATAAGGTGGAGGCCTACCTGCGCGCCCATTACCGTTACCGGGGTAGCCATGGCATCGGCAAACTCTGCACTGGGGCAAATAATAGTTACGCTTTTTATCCCACTTACGGGTAAGCCGGTTTTAGGGTCAATGGTATGCGAATAGCGCTTGCCATCTATTACGGCGTATTTAGCATAATTGCCTGAGGTGGCAACTGCCATGTTGCTGATATCGACCGAGGAAAATGGCTTGTCGGCTTTATCTGGATCGGCAATGGCGATGGTCCACGGGCGCCCGTTGGGCTGATTGCCCCAGGTGATAAGATCACCGGCCGCATTTACGATCCCGTTGCTTACGCCCGCTTGTTGTAATATTAACTTAGCACGGTCGGCAGCGTAACCTTTTCCAATACCCCCAAACCCTATGCGCATCCCTTTTTCCTTCAGGAAAACGGTTGTGTTTTCAGCATCAAGTTCTATGTTTTGGTAGTTTGTCAACCTTACAGAATTGAGGGCCGTTTCCTTATCCGGTAGCACAGTCATGTTCACATCAAAGTTCCACAGACTTTTGTCAATAGAACCATAAGTGATATCAAAGGCTCCTTGTGTAAGCGCTGAGATACGAATAGAGCGGGAAATAAGATCAAATACTTCTTTATCAACCATTACCGGTGCAATGCCGGCCATCGCATTGATCTGGTTGGTTTCACTTTCTTCGTTGTAGGTAGTGAGTAACCGCTCAATTCTTGCTATTTCGGCAACCGCCATGTCAATACGGCTGTGTGCCCATTCTTCATTATCGCTTACAAGGCTTATTTCAAAGCGGTTACCCATCAGCTTTAAAATCCGCTTATGAACAACGGGTGGTTGCATAATATCACCTACCATTGTTGGCGTAAGCTTTAATTTCGTTTACAAATTGCTCAGGGCTTTCATCGGGGTAGCCATCCCAGCTTTTTAAAACCTTACCGTTTTCATCGACCAATAAGGTATAAGGGAATTTCCCATCGGCGTTGTAACGGTCGGCAAGCGCCTCGTTAAGCTTCACCTGTTCTTTACCCAGCTGATTTTTCTTTTGTCTTGGGAAATCGGCACGCACCAATATCAGGTTAGCTGCTGCGTAATTGGTGAAGTTTTCAGATTCTAATATCTCCTTGCGTAAACGTATACAAGGGCCGCACCAATCAGATCCCGAAAAATTGACTACAATTAATTTATGCGTTTTTGCTGCTTCTTCAGTAGCTGTTTTAAAATTACCTAACCAAGTTACGGGCTGTAATCCCAGCGCTATCAGCGTAATGAAAATGAACTTCATATATTGTATTTAAAAACCTTGGTTTATGCTTGTACGCATAATCAAGACTTGTCGATACAATGGTACAAGGTGATTCTGTAGTTGAGATGAAATTCTGGTATTTGAGAAATAAATGACAAAATCCAGCTTAAGCGTCAGACACTTACTGTATTAGCGATAATACATTCATAACACTGCCTGATGGAATAAACTCATTAAAAAATCAGTGTTATCAGTTACGCATTAAGCGCTGTGTCCGTACCAAATTATCTACTCCTTGTGATAGTTTTCCCATAAGCTTAGGATTAAGATCGGGATGAGTTTTTATAAAATCTCTTACCATAATTGCCGCTTCCTTACTTTGATAATTGCCAAAGGTGGCGTTGATAAAACCCTGCGGAAAAAAGATATCACCGGTTGCTTGTATTTCCGCTAACATGTTCAAGCTTTCAGGGATGTATTTGATGGAAGTTTTTTGCCTTAACGGATGATGTAAATAGCCTAACGCCGAGAGCACCCATGCTTCTTTGGCCCTGTTTTTTCTGTCCTTTAAAGAGTGAAAAAAGCTGTCTCGTTCCTTTACATTCAGTGACAGGGCCGGCATCAAGAACTCGATTCGTTTTTTACGGTCGGTGTTTGTTATTCTTTCTTCCTGTTGTTTTAATACATTGGTAACGGTATCGCTTTTTAAAGCAATAGTAAAAGCTAATCCTGTATAATCATCTTCGGTTAGCTTTACACCTTTAGGCGGGGTTTGCGTTTTCCAGATGTTATAGATTTCCTTTGCAGCGGCCTCGCTGGTGTAAATGTTTTGATAGGTGCCGAACAATATCTTTTTGTTGTTAGAAAGGGATTGACTTTGCACTGCTGACCACAAAGCTTTTTCTAAACCAACAACGATGTTGGTTCGCTCTGTTGTGTTTATAAATTCCCAGTAAATGTTGCTAATATAACCCGTTAGCATACGGAGGTTGGTTTCTTCCTTTTCGGTTTGTAAACCGTGCCCAAATAAAGCCATCAGTTGCGCAGGAGAGTAGCCCCGGCCGTTCAACATGTTCTCATACAAATTGATGTAGACAGAAGCTCGCTGTACCGGGCTTTGTAAAGCAAATTGAGCTGGATCCAATGCCTTTTCCACAGGAAATACGCCGTAACCCATGCCATTAGAATTATAGATAATATATATTGGTTTGGGTTTGCCATTTGCAAGAGACACCTGGATTTTTTGCGCATTTAAATTCACCGGAATGGTTTGCTGACCATTGGGATAAACTAAAGTGATATCAAAAGCCTGGGGCCAAATGCGGTTCGGGCCGCTCTCCGGGTGCTGGGCAAGTGTTAGCTTACTTATTTTTCCGTTTGAATAGCTAACATCGGCCTCGATGACCGGCCGGCCGGTATCATATACCCACACTTTGTTCCAGTTGCTCAGGTCAGCTTTGGTATGTTTGCCTAAAATCTCTATCAGGTTTGGCCAGGTTGCATTGCTGTAAGCATACGTCTTTAAATATTCCCTAACGCCCGCCTGGAAATTTGATTTACCCATCAGCAATTCCAACTGGCGCATCATGATAGGAGCCTTGTGATAGATGATATTGCCGTACATTGATCCGGCATCTTGCAGGTTATCTAATTGCTGGCGAATAGGGTTTGCGCCTGCCGTTCGGTCAACGGCGTAGGCTGCGGGATAGTGATCCTGTAAAAATTTAAGGTTAAAGGTGGCAGTACCCATCAGTTTTTCTGTTACCTTATCGGCCATAAAATTGGCAAATACCTCTTTCGTCCACACATCGTTAAACCAGCGCATGGTTACCAGGTCGCCAAACCACATGTGCGCAGTTTCATGCGATATCACGTTCGCTCGTGCAATATGGGCATCCTTAGTGGCGGCATCATCCAGGAAAAGACCAGATGCTTTATATTGTATCTCACCAGGATGCTCCATGCCTCCAAACTGGAAATCGGGAATGGCAACAAAGCCCACTTTTTGAAAAGGATATTTAATTGTGGTCCAATCCTCCAGAAACCTGATAGCCTGGCGGTGTTGCTCAAAAACAGAATCGACGCTTAGTTTAATTTTTTGCTCATCAGTTTCCCGATAAAGAAACTCGGCTTCGCGGCCATCCAGCATTTTTTTTACTGAAGTGTATTTGCCAGCAGTAAAAGAGAAAAGATAGGTTGGTAGTTTATCAGATTGTTTGAAACGATATTCAACATGGTCCTGATAAGCGCTGGAATCTTTTATATTGCTATTTGCTAATACTTTCCATCCGGGTGGAACATTAAGCCCTAACGTATACCTTGCTTTCAAATCGGGCTGATCAAAACATGGGAAAACGGTGCGGGCATGGTCGGGTACAAAAAGCGCGTATAAATAATCATCGTTGCGATTAAGCGAAGCATCGCCGGGTGTGAAGATAATTTCTATTTGATTTCGGCCTTTCTTTAAGCGTTTGGTGCTGATGATCAGGTGCTCATTCCGTAGATTAATGGGCTCCAGGGTATCGGGCTTGTGAAGATCATGCGTAAAATTTACACTTATCTCCTTAACATGGTCGGCACTCTGCTTAAAATCAAGCTGCAATCGCTCATCTGCAGTTTTCAGATCAAAATTTATAAGTACCAGCGCCTTAATTGGATCTGTCTTTTTTTCGGGGATGCGAAAAGTTATTTGGTAAGTTATGCTGTCAATTACCGCCTTTCGGTATTGTGCTAATCTCAAAGGGACCCCTGCCTCAACAGGTAGTTGTTGAGCATAAATAATGCAAGGTAAAGCGATCAGGATAAGAAAAGTAAGCAATCTTCTCATGTGCAATCATGAATATCCGGACGTGAAGATGCCTTTTTTATTTTAATTATAAATAGTTGTGATTATCCTAATTCTATTGAATAAGCAAGCCCTGCTATGATATCATAGCAGGGCTGCACTTTTATAAACCAATAAACCAAAAATTACTTTACTAAAGCCGGGTTGTAAAGTTTTACGTTCTCTTTGCGAAGGCTTTCAACCGGCATCTTGATAACCTTACGGTCATAGGTAAGGAAACCATTAACTTCACCCTCAACATCAGTGGTTTGCGTATACACCGCTGCGGATAATCCAAGCTTAATAAGTTCCTGCAAGCGATCAGTAAATGTTACATAACGCTTTAACAGGTCTTCACCGTTTTTAAATGTCTGGTAGCCCCAGTTTTTATTTGCCTGCCAGTTATGGCCTTCAACCGGCCAGCCCAAGCCGCCAAACTCACCTAAAACCACGGCAGTTGTTTTGCCAAAAATATCAGGCCTCGGCGTTGCAGGCTGCGGATAATTGTGCAGGTCTACAATATGGCCGGTTGTATAAAAATTACCACCGCTGGCGCTGTTCACCAATCTCGATGGGTCTTTTTTCATTGTCCACTCACTTATCTCAACTGTTTTAAATTGTCCCCAGGCTTCATTAAAAGGAGTCCATACAACAATAGACGGGTAGTTGTGCAATTCGTTCATGATCGCATTCCATTCTTTGCGGTAGTAACCTTCAGATTCGGGAGTGCGATTTTGGTCGGTTGCGCGGTCAATTACTCCGGGGCGGTTCTCCCAGCCATTGCCCAGGTCTCCGCTCGGCATATCCTGCCAAAGCAGCATACCATGCTGGTCGCAATAGGTATAGTAACGAGCTGGTTCTACCTTGATGTGTTTACGTATCATGTTAAAGCCCATCTCTTTAAGCTTGTCAATATCGTACACCATAGCTTCGTATGTAGGCGGGGTGTATAAACCATCAGGCCACCAGCCCTGATCTAACGGGCCGTATTGGAATACAAAATTGTTATTCAGTAACATACGTTGCACGCCATTTGCATCGGCACCAAGCGAAATCTTACGCATAGCGAAATAACTCTTTACCTGGTCAATCGCTTTGTTGTTGCGGATAACAGCAACCTGCAGATCATAAAGGAAAGGGCTTTCTGGCGACCATAATTTAGGATTGGCGATATTTAACATGGCCGTAGCGCCTGCGTCAACCGTCTGCTCATCAACGCGGATTTTTCCGTCGTAAGCGGTTATACGCAGTTTGTCGCCTGGTTGTACGCCGGCAATAGCTGCAGATACTGATAAAGTTTTCTGATCTATATCCGGCGTTTGCTTGGTTGACTGGATATGCGTTTTCGCAACGCCTTCTACCCATACGGTTTGCCATATACCAGTTACAGGCGTGTACCAAATACCTTCGGGTTTTTTTACCTGTTTGCCACGAGGCTGCGGGCCGTCATCGGTAGGGTCCCAAACACTCACTACAATTTGCTGATCGCCGCCGCCTTTAAGAGCAGTGGTGATATCAAAAGTGAACGGGTCAAAACCCCCTTCGTGCTTGCCTATGCTTTTGCCGTTAACAAATACCTCGGTACGCCAATCTACCGCACCAAAATGCAGCAATACCTGCTTGCCTTTTACCTGGTTACTTAATTTGAATGTTGTTTTGTACCAAAGCAAGCTATCCTTGCCAACGGTTTTGCCCACTCCTGATAATGCAGATTCTACTGCAAATGGCACTAAAATCTTACCATCATATTTTGAGGGAGTGTTGGCTTTTGCCACAATGCTGTAGTCCCAAAGGCCGTTAAGATTTTGCCAGTTATTGTCCCTCACCAGTTGCGGACGGGGATATTCCGGAAGCGGTTTTTTAGGGTCTACCTTATCGGCCCAGGGCGTGGTAATGCGGTCTTTAATAGGATGCCAGTTGCTTTGCTGTGCAAATGCGCCGAAGGCTGAACAAAGTAAGGCAAAGCTTAACGTAAACTTATTCATTTGTAGGTGTCTTGAATTTAATTAAATAAGGGGCGTAGCGTATTTACGCCCCTTAAATTTAGAAAGTAACTTTTACTAACGGGGAGAAGATAAGATCTTCAAGCCCTGTAATTTTTAATCCCACCCTTGCAAAAACATAATTTTGCGTTGGTGTTAGTGCTGGTATGGCCGTAGTGATGCTGAGGTTTTGAAAACCGGTTATAGCCGATCCTTCAATTGAGGTCTGGGCAATATTATCACCACCAGATACAAACTGCGTTTTGTTGATGAATAAGGTTACACGTTCAACATCACGGGCATTTGCATCAGTAATTACCTTGTTGATATCAAACTTAGCCGTAACAATGTTATTAGCTGCAGTTATCTGGCTATTATTGATAAGATAATAAGGGGTTACGTTGATATCTAAATTTTGGTCGCCACTTACGTTGACTGCCAGTGTATCGCGTTGATTAGTGGTTTGGTTCTCATTCCAACGGAAAGGCCCTTGGCCGTTGGGAATTATCATTTTGTAATTGCCACTGAACAACAAGGTGGAGTAAGAGCCGTCCTGACCAAATGTGCCAACTATAGCCCCTGTTTTACCAAAACCCGGTTGGTACAATTGAAATGGCACCTGGTTAAATTCAACATTGATAGGTTCACCGTTATAAACCAACCGCCCTTTTAAAGTAACAGACGGTGCATCATAGGTATCCTTTTTGCATGCTGTTATTGCCCACATCATAGCGAACAATATTATAAAACTGTATTTATATTTCATGATCTTTTCAAGTTATTGATTTGGTTGCTTCACAAGTTTTGGGTTCGCTGATAAGATATCGTTACTGATCTGAGAGTAGTAGTTACCCAGCCTAAAGGTATTTGCGCCGGTAACCAAGCTCGGGCGTACCTCTTTAAATAGCCATTTGCCATTATTAGGGTTGCCCGGATTGTAGTACTTATATGGCCATAGACCATAAGGCTGTGTGTTTCTTTTTTTCGCCGAACCGATGTTAGACTTTAGATCAGCAACCGTCATTTGTGTGCCGTCCCAAACTATGTGTGCCAAGCGCCATCTTTTCATGTCGTAAAGGGTATGGCCTTCAAATACCAATTCAACCCTTCTTTCATGCACAATGCGGTCGAAGGAAAGCTCAGTCAATGGGGTTGTCAATCCTGCGCGAGAACGTACCTGGTTAATATAGGTAAGCGCCAGGCCGTTGTTTCCTAACTCAAAAGCCGCCTCACAAGCGTTTAACAACACCTCAGCATAACGATAGCGAATAAAGGGAACATCGCTGCCTGTACCGCGTCTGCCAGAACCGGTTGACGGATCAAGATATTTGCGGATGTAGAACCCTGTTTGCGTACGCAATTCCTTGCTGTTAGCAGGGCCATCGTTACCAATTACCTGTACACTTGCAGTGGTACCGGGCAGCGCTCTTAGAATAGATGCATCGTTGCTGCTGAACACGCTCCCATCTGCTAATTGATACCCTGCCCAAATATCAAGGGGCTGGGCTTTAAAGGTACTTCCGGGTGTAATTACAGTGCCTGCAAGACGGGCATCGCGGCCCGCAAAAATATCCTTTTGATCGGTATAGTAGATCGGGTTGCCGCTACCGTCAGTTGTAGCCAATGGGGCATAAGTGTTATCAAGTTTTTCAAAAGCTTCTACCAGGTTCAAAGAAGGGTTTAGCCGACCTGCATCGCTTCCTTCTTCTCTCGAAGAATAGGGTTGATCATTCACAGTAAATGAATGTTTCTTTTGGGTGCCTATCTTGAAGTCTTCTATGAAAATAGATTCTTTGTTCTTGGTGCTTTTGTCGTAGAAAATAGCGGCAAAATTCTCAGAAAGATTGGTTTGACCCTGGTAAAGGGCATAAGCACCGGCGCTTCCGCTGATGATCTGTTGGGCTGCTGCAAGTGCTTTGGTGTAATAATCGTTTGCCAATGTACTTGGTATACCTACCTCGTTGCCTGGTAGCGTAACTTGCGGCGTTGTGGTGCCATATTTTGCAATACTGCCTGCATACAAAGCTGCCCTTGTTTCCATTGCCAGGGCAGCGCCTTTTGTGGCCCTTCCTTTTTCATCAGCATTGGTAGGCAGCGCGTCTTTAATTGCCTCTGCTTCGCTGATAATGAAATCATATACTTCAGACTCCTTAGCCCTCGGTTTTTGGAGGGTAAGCGGATCTTGTATCTGTTCAGAGGCTTCTGTTACCAACGGAACGCCGCCCATCCTCTTTACCAGCTCAAAATAGAAATTAGCTCTCAGGAAACGGGCTTCTGCCAGAAATCTTGATTTATCTGCATCGCTCAACTTGGTGGATGCCGAAGCTCTTTGAATAAATAGGTTTAATTCGCGGATGTAAGTATAGTCCCAATTACCCCATTCACCATACCCCCAGCCACTCCGCTGAACAAAAAAGCTGCTGCCGTTTTCAGACGGGAAAGCCTCACTGAAGTCTACAAAAGTAGCCCAGCCATCGTCAAGGCTTGAAAAATCAAGCTGACGGCTGTATAAGTTCGCCAAGGCAGAGAGTACAAGGACAGGATCTGAGAATAATGTTTCCGTTGGGATCACCTGTTTTGGCGGTACATCTAAAAATTCACTATCCTTTTTGCAGGCGCCAGTAGTAAGTAGCGCTGCAACCATTATTGCTTTATATCTTGTTTTCATTTGAATTTATATTTAGGATGCCATTAAAAGGTGAGGTTAACACCAAAGTTGAGCACTCTGCTTTGCGGGAATTGCAAGCCGTTATCATCGATGGTCTCAGGATCGAGATTAAATTGCTTCATGTTATCAAACGAGAACATGTTGTAGCCGTTAACATAAACGCGAGCCCTTTTCATGCGCACTTTCTTTAACCATGCTGTTGGTAAGGTATAACCCACCTCAATAGTCCGGGCTCTTAGGTAAGTGAGGTTATGCAACCAGAAAGTTGAATTGGTTATTACCTGCCTGTTACCGTTCTCATCGTTATAAATTACGCCATAATCGGAGTGTCCTTCATTACCGGGGTTAAAACGGGTTGCAGGATATTTGCCGGGAATCCACGGGCTGTTCACATCATATGGATCGCTATGGTGCCAACGGTCTGAGAATATGGTGTTAAAGTTACCATCGTTCTGGAAGGCCCACTTATTTTCATAGTTCTGGAACCAGGTGTATCCTGATGCACCGGAGAAGTCGGCCCTTATATCAAAGCTTTTATAAGTAGCTCCAATGGTAAAACCAAAGTTGATGTTAGGCTGGGTGCCGTAGCCAAAACCAATAGGGCGCTGGTCGTACTGGTCAATTTTTCCGTCGTTGTTTTGATCTTTGTAGATCAGGTCGCCGGGCAGCAAGGTGCGGTTACCTTTGCCATCAATATTAATCGGGTAATTGTTTATCTGCTCCTGCGAGGTAAACTGACCTGTTACCTGATATCCCCAGTCGATATTTTTATATCGGTTCACCTGGGAGTTTCTGTATTGGTCCCATGAGTTGGCAAACAACGGGTTGTAAATATCTACGTTTTTTGCTCTTGTATAACCGATGTTACCACCAATGTTGACTCTCACCTTTCCAATAATGGTATTGTAATTAAGTGCGATTTCCTGCCCATATTGTGCATCGCTGTTCAGGTTTTCTTGTGGCAAGCTGTAACCCGCTTCTGACGGGATAAGTTGATCTACCCTGGCGGCAAGCAGGCCGGTACGTTTACGGTAGAAGTAATCGACGCTACCTGTTAAATGGTTGTTAAACAGGGAGAAATCGGCACCAATATCAAAGGTTTTGCTTTTTAGCCATGATACCTGGGTTATCAAGATACCTTTATCACTGGAACCAATGATGTAATTTCCCGGCTGACCAATGTTGCCATTGCCGCTTATCACAGCTGCACCAGAGTTATAGTTGTAGCCCGGTAAATAAGCGTATGGGGCAACAATTGATTGGTTAGGATCATTAGGATTTCGGTAATCGCCAAGTACACCGTATGATGCCCTGAACTTCAAATCGTTCAACACACTGTTATCGCCCAATAAATTTTTAGCGAACTTCTCTTCGGTAATTCTCCATCCAACGGAACCTCCCGGGAAATAACCAACCCTTTTATCAGGTGCGAAAAGGTACGACGCATCTCTACGACCCGATAATTCTACAAAATACTTGTTTGCATAGTTATAGTTAATACGTGCGATGTAGCCCAACCTTCTGTCAGTATTTTCGCTATCATCATAGGTGTCCATGGTAGGGAAGTAGATCAGCGGCAGATTATTAGATGTTGGTACCGAGTGTACATAGTTTCTCAGGTTTCTAAATTCCAACCTTTCCGCTACAAGTAACCCGCTGATGGTGTGTTTACCAAAGGTGTTGTTATAAAGTAGTTGAAGCTGAGCAGTTGTATTGATGTTTTTGGTTTGTTCACGCTCGCGATAAGGGTTGGTACTTCCGCCTGCCCTGTTGTAGGTATTGGAAGCAGGGTCGTACGAGTATGTGTCGTAAGTGTACTCGTGGTTATTCAGCAGGTAATCTGCATAATAATAAGAGTAAACACCTTTTACCGATAAACCCTTAACACCAGGGATCTGGTATTCTGCGTTAAAGTTTGTTTGTAAGATACGCCAGTCGCTATGGTAAACACCAGACCTTGCTTTGTTAAGAAATGCGTAGTTAGATTCGTTATTAGAGATATTATTTAAGTATAACGGATTATCGTTAGCAAAAGGTCTTTCTGTAGGTTTGTTTCTTAATACAGCAAAGCGGGCTAAGAAATAATCGTCATAACCCGGTACACCCGGATTCTCGCGGGTCTCTATACGGCCGTTAATGTTTACACCAACTTTTAAGCCGCTTGCAACATTAGCGCTTATGTTCGACTGTATGTTTGTACGTTTAAACTCATACTCTTTACCTATTTGGGAATTTTGGTACAGGTTGGTTGCCGATACATAATAGGTTACCCTCTCGTTCCCGCCGTTAAGGTTCAGGTTGATATTAGAGAGCGGGGCATTGTTGTTGCTTTTCAGCACGTAGTCGCGCCAGTCAAAACTTTGGTAACCGCGTTCGGTGCCGGCTTTGTATTTCTCTAATTCTGCCGGTGTAATGGTTGTGCTGCCATTGCTGTTAATTTGCGCTTCTGCCAGGTACCTTGCGTAATCATAAGAATTATTAGTAACTATTGGGAAGCGGGTCCAGTTTTGTAAACCGTAGTTGGCATCCAAGCCAATGCGGGTTTCTCCTGATCCTTTTTTGGTTGTTACTACCACAACACCGTTTGCTGCAAGCACACCATAAATTGCGGCACTTGCATCTTTCAATACCGATATATTTTCGATGTCATTTGGTGCCAGGTTGTTAAACTGACCGGCATCCTGCTGTATACCGTCGATAACATACAAGGGTGCGCCCATGTTACGGATCTGGATATTGGCGCTTGACCCCGGCCGCCCATCCGGCTGCCGGAAAGTAACGCCGGGAAGCTTACCCGCAAGCGTTGTACTCACCGTAGCCCCGCCATGTACCCGCTCTATGTCGCGGTTGGTTACGGAGGCTATGGATCCGGTTACGGTTTCCTTTTTCTGTGTGCCAAAGCCCGTTACCACCACTTCCTGCAGGGAAGAGTTACTTACTTTAAGGCTTACCTTTAAATTTGTTTGGCCGTTAAGCGGTATTTGCTGGGTTACAAAGCCCACATAGGTGAACACCAATACCGAGTTATTAGATGGAACGTTTAAGGTAAAGCCGCCGTTTACATCGGTACTGGTTCCGGCTTGTGAACCCTGTATCCTTACGGCTACGCCCGGAAGCGCAAGGCCGGTAGTATCAGTAACAATGCCCGTAACCTTAGTTTGGGCACTTGCCTTTTGCGCTACCATTAAACAGCCCAGTAGGGTAGTTAATAAAAGCGTTTTATGATACCATTTGCCGAGAGACAATGGCAACAGGGGGTAACCCAGTCGCCTGAGAAGTAAAAGTTTGCTCATATGGTTAAATAATTAAATTGGTTATCGTAACAATAAATGTCCCGGAGACGGGTAAACATTTTTATGTAAAGGAGATGATTTTATTTACCAATAATTAACCAAATCTTCTCAATAGTTGGTTAAAACGTATCATTTTTAGTTCTTAAGAAATAATGGATTGAAATAATTACATTTGTTTATATACACCAATTTGAAACAACTTTTACTCAGCATTCTTTTGTGCCTCAGCTTTGTTGGCAGTAGTAGTGCTCAAAAACACTACTTTAAGCATTACCAGGTTGAGCAAGGCCTATCGCACAATACCGTTTATTGTATTGCGCAGGATAACCGCGGGTTTATATGGTTTGGTACTAAAGACGGCCTTAACCGTTTTGATGGTTATGCCTATAAAACCTTCAGACATGATCCTCGAGATAAAAAAAGCCTTTCTAACAACATCGTACATGCTTTAAGTACGGATGCTGAAGGCAACCTATGGGTAGGTACTGATAATGGCCTTGATAAATTTGATTTTAAAACAGAAGGCTTTGAGCACATCTATCGTGACTCCCGAAAAAGTGTAAGAAAAATCGTTCAGGATACTCACAACAACTGCTGGTTTGTTACAGGTGAAGCACTAATCAGGTTTAATAAAAGTACAGGTGTATCAACCAATTTCCTGACACAGAAGCAATTTGAGGCCACATCAATTGCTGTAAATCATGATGATATATGGGTTGCCACATCCCGCGGAACCCTTGAAAAATTTAACGTAAGTAATGGAACATTCAAAAGTTATGATCTTTTTGATCATTCTTCGGCAGTAGCATCAAATTTTATTGAAAAGATATATGCAGCAGGTTATGATAAATTATTGGTAGGAACTGCCAACCAGGGTGTTAAAGAATTTGATTGCCTAAACGGCAGTTATACCGATATCCTTACGTACAATGCAGATCATACTGAGATATATGTGCGCGATTTTTTTAAAAGCAGCGAGAACGAATACTGGATAGCTACCGAGTCGGGTGTTTTTATTTATGATGCCTTAAGCCATAAATTCACTAATCTTAAAAAGAACTACAACGATCACTACTCGCTATCAGATAACGCGGTTTACAGTTTGTGTCGCGACAGGGAAGGAGGGATGTGGGCCGGTACTTATTTCGGTGGCGTAAATTATTATCCTAAGCAATACTCCACTTTTAATAAGTATTATCCTGGGGCCGATAACAATAGTTTGAAAGGCAACGTAGTGCGTGAGATTTGCAAAGATAAGTTTGGCAACTTCTGGCTGGGTACCGAAGATAATGGCCTAAACAAACTAAGCGCCGACAAAAACACATGGACACATTATTTTCCGGGTGCTGCAAACGGGTTATCTAACAGCAACATACATGGGTTATTAGCAAGTGGTAATAACTTGCTGGTAGGCACCTTTGAACGAGGCTTAAACATTTTTGATATCCCAACGGGCAAGGTTAAACAAATATTTGTGGCGGGTAATGGCGCTAACATGCTTAAAAGCAATTTCGTTATTGGCTTCTGCAGAACAAGCACAGGCATTATACTTGTTGCCACCACCAAAGGCTTGTATCAGTATAATACTGTAAGCAATATTTTTAAACAAGTAGATAAAATCCCCCGGGATAATTTTATTTATTCGGTCGCGGAAGATCATAATGGATTGATTTGGATAGGGACTGTAAGGGATGGGATCTACGTTTATGACCCTCAGAACGATACTGCTACAAAGCTTGCTTATGATTACCCGGTTAAGGATGCGCTACAATCTACAACAGTGAATGGCATTTTTGAAGACAGCGACAGCAATATCTGGTTTGCTACAGAGGGACTGGGGCTATGGAAGTATAACCCCCTAAGCAAGCGTTTTAAATATTACAGTGTAAATACGGGCTTGCCAAGTAATTATGTTTTCAAAATTCTGGAAGACGAACAAAAGCATATTTGGGTGAGTACTACGCGCGGCTTGTTGTCTCTTGATCTGAGAAATGATAACATTAAAATTTACACTCGTGCTAATGGGTTGTTAAGTGATCAATTCAATTATAATTCAGCTTTTAAGGATGATGACGGTACCATGTACTTTGGATGCGTAAAAGGATTGATCAGCTTTAATCCGGCAGAATTCAAGCTTAATAATTTCGTAGCACCGGTTTACATCACGGGTTTCCAGGTGCATAACAGCGAGATATCCGTTAACGGCCCCGATTCATTGCTAAAGCAATCGATCATTAGCACAAACCACATCAGGTTAAACCATCGTCAATCGTCATTCAGTATAGATTTTGCTGCTTTGAGTTTTGCTGCGCCGGAAATGAGCCAGTACAAATACATAATGCAGGGACTTGACCGAAGCTGGACTTATCTTAAAACTAACCGCAAGGTTTACTTTACTCAACTACCACCGGGGCACTATAAATTTGTTGTTAAGGCGGCAAATAACAACGGAGTGTGGAGTGATAGGGAAACGGTGATCAGCATCGATATTGACCCGCCCTTTTGGGCAAGTATATGGGCTTATATAATCTACGCTTTAGTATGTTTAGCAGGAACATTTTACCTGTTACGCGCTTATCATCGTCGCACACGCGAGCGAAACGAACGCTTCATTAAGCAACTGGAAAACGATAAAGAAAAAGAACTTTATAACGCCAAAATTGAGTTTTTTACTAATGTAGCGCATGAGATACGTACCCCGCTTACCTTAATAAAAGGACCAATGGAAAAGGTAATGAAGAAGGCTGAATTACTGCCCGAGCTTCACAAAAACCTGAAGACCATGGAGCGGAATACTGACCGCTTGCTTGACCTTACCAACCAATTGCTTGATTTCAGGAAAACGGAGACCAGCGGTTTTAGCCTGAGTTTTGTGAAGTGTGATGTTAACAGCTTGCTCACGGGGATATTTCAGCGATTTAATCACATGGCCGAGCAACGTAATGTTAATTATAAACTTAAGCAGCCTTCCAAAACTTTGTATGCTTATATTGATGCGGAAGCCTTTACCAAAATTGTAAGTAATCTTATCAGTAATGCACTTAAATACTGCACATCGGAAGTAGAGATCGAATTATTGCCATATAAGGATAACGATTGTTCGTTTCACATTACTGTACGTAACAATGGCAGTTTAATACCTTATGAATTTTGTGATAAGATATTTGAGCCATTTTTTAGGATGAAAGAATCTGTAAATGAGGTGGGTACCGGCATAGGGCTTTCGTTATCCCGATCATTGGCGGATTTGCATAATGGAAAGCTGTTTTTGAACAAACCTTTAAATGGGTTCAATATATTCACACTTACATTGCCTATTCACCAAGAAAAAGAATTTGATCTGCATAACAATCAGGATGAGTACGAGCATACATTGATGCCAGGACGGAAAGGAAATTTAGATTTTATGAAACCAACGATTCTAATTGTAGACGACAATCCCGAAATACTTGATTTCATTTCAGATGAGCTGAGTGAACAGTACGCTATTGTTACGGCGCTTAATGGTAAAGATGCGCTTGAGATGATCAGTGTAGAAAACATCCAACTGATCATTAGTGATGTGATGATGCCTGTGATGGATGGTTTTGAATTATGTAAGCTGGTTAAAACCAATTTCGATCATAGTCATATACCTATCATATTGCTTACAGCTAAAAATACCCTTCAAAGTAAAATAGAAGGTTTAGAGGTTGGGGCTGATGCCTACATTGAAAAGCCTTTTTCCCCGGCGCATTTGCAAGTGCAGGTAGCTAATTTGCTCATCAACCGGAATAAGATAAAGGATTATTTTGCCAGCACACCCCAGGCCCTTCTTAAGTCCATGGCTTACTCTGCACCTGATGAAAGTTTTTTGGATAGGCTGAACTCGGTAATTGTTAACCATCTGCAAGACCCAGAACTGGATGTGGAGCAAGTTGCCAATATTATGAATATGAGCAAACCAACGCTTTACCGTAAAATAAAAGCTATTTCAAACCTTACTATTAATGAGCTAATAAACATAACCCGTTTAAAGGCCGCTGCCCGCCTGCTGGAAGAAACAGATTATAAAATATATGAAGTTGCCACAATGGTTGGTTACAGTTCGCAGTCACACTTAGGGCGTAACTTTCTAAAACAGTTTGGCGCCACCCCCAGCGAATATCAGCAAGCTAAAAGAGTGGTAGCTAAAAATAATGTCATTAGCAGTTAGATTACATATCACACCGGCGATCAGTTAGGCACATTGTTTAATTCGGCGCCTGATTTAATGACTGATTGATTTATTTCCCTTATGCGTTTGGTGTCCATTTTTTCAACCTTACGGTCATAGGTCAAAACACCGTTTACTTCATGCTCAACATCTGTGGTTTGTGTGTAAATAGCTACGCTTAACCCTTTATATTTCAGCAGTTGTTCTACACGATTTAGCAGGAAAACATAGCGGTCGGTCAACGCTGATTGAGTTGGCTCATAGTCATACGCATTGTTTTCCACCGGCCACATATGCTCACGAACAAATAAGCCCACACCACCAAATTCTCCCAGCGATGCTGCGCGTTTCGCATCAGGTACGGATGCGCCATATGGCCCAACGTAGATATGCGTATCTACGTAATCGCCGTTGCCCGGGTCGCCGTAGGGTTTCTGATAGTCTGGATTATTGTTAAAGCCTGAGTTGCCGTTCACTAACCTGGATGGGTCGTACAGCTTCGTCCATGCAGTTATATTTTTCACATCAAAAGCACCCCAGTTCTCATTAAAGGGCACCCAGGTAATGATAGAGGGCGAATTGTAATGTTCATCAATTATGGCTTTCCATTCTTTACGGAAAACCTTGCGGTTAATCGTGGTATCCTCGTTTTGATACCATATTGCAGGCATATCCTGCCAAACCAGGAGCCCCAATTTATCGGCCCAGTAATAAAAACGCTGCGGCTCTGTCTTCATATGTTTACGTATGAGATTGTAACCTGCTTTTTTGGTAAATTCAATATCAAACTTTAAAGCATCCTCGGTTGGTGCCGTAAGCACGCCATCTGGCCAGTAACCCTGATCAAGCAAGCCAAGCTGCATCATGAATTTACCATTTATAAATGGGCGTACAATGCCGTTTAACTTAGCCAGTTTAATATCACGCATACCAAAATAACTGCTTACTTCATCAGCAATACTGCCATCACTGTTGCGCAGTGTTATTTTAAGATCATACAAAAAGGGGTGATCAGGCGACCATAGTTCCGGTTTTTCGATCGGTAGATTAAAGTAGCTTCCTGCAGCAGCTTTAACTTGAGCTATTTCTTTTGTTCCATTTAACGCAATCGCTGTCACACTGCCCGCAGCACCTGAAGTTACAAGCACCTTTAAACGTTTGCCATCAACATCGGGTAAGAGCTTAATGCTTTTGATGTGATTATGCGCAACCGGCTCCAGCCAAACGGTTTGCCATATGCCGGAACTGAAAGTGTAGTCCCCTCTCGGACCGTTTTTGCCGGAAGGCGCTTTACCATCATTAGCGTCATGAGCAGCTACAACGATGATATTTTTTCCCTTCTGAAGATATGGCGTGATATTAAAACTAAAACCGTCGTACTCCCCTGAATGGCTTCCTGCTTTTTTACCATTTATAAATACGGTAGCGTCGTGGTCTACCGCGCCGAAATTTAATATTACATCTTTTCCTTTCCATGCAGCTGGCACCTCAAAAGCACGACGGTACCACATATTTATCTCCTGCTTCTTTTGTATGCCGGATAAGTAGGACTCCGGGCAATAAGGCACCAAGATGTTTTGCTTAATATCTTTAAATTCCGCGGGCTTTTGCGGGTCGAGTGCACTTGGTACCGATCTGCCGCCCTGATAATCCCATTTTCCATTGAGATTCATCCATTCAATCCGTTGCATTTGCGGGCGCGGATATTCATTTAAAGGTACAGCTGCTGTCTTTGCATCGTTTGTCCAGGGTGTTGGCAATTGTGCTTCCTGTGCAAAAACGTTAAAGGAGTATAAAGTAAAATAGGCAGCTATGGCAAATAATATGATTTTTTTGGTTTTCGAGATCATCATATAGGCAGTTAGATGGGCAATATACAGCTTTTGTATTATGAGCTAAACAGATGTTAAGGCATGGCTCATCTTCAGTTGGAAGCTTGTTCGTGAAGATACGCTGCCACTGTTATCTGATAGAAAGAATAAAATCGTTTACGTTTATCAGCAATTACGGGTAACTCCCACTATCCCATGCGTGCAATTAAATGCTGAAACTTAATGACCAGCAAGCGATCACTAATAATCGCCGACGGCTATTTTGCTTAATTAGGCCGAAAAAAATGGCCAGCTAATAATAAACCAATACATGCTATCAACTATTTTAACTGTTAAAATTTGCTGACCGCAGTAATTATCAGTATAAGAATTACTCATCCAAAAATTCGATGTCTTGGGGATTCAATCGAAGCAATCCTTTACAAGAGCCGCTGCTTTAAATTATGATCGCGTAAAATCACGCATTTTTAAAATATTTCTTGCGTGTTAAAATTTGACTTCTTAGTTTTAGTAAAACCTAATACGCTTACATGAAATTTAACTCCCGATACAATAACCCAGAGTTTGTTTCTTATGAATTACTAACCGCACTTGGCGCCAAGGTATCAGCAGAGGAAGTAAATGAAGAACTGGAAATACACCCTGATTATCCTAATTTATTAGCTATAAACGATGTTCTTAATAATTTTGGTGCTGAAGCCGGGGCGTACAGAATACAACCTGATGATCTGCCGGATGTTCCTTGCCCGTTTATAGCACACACCACAAAGCCAGGGCATGAGTTTATGCTGGTAAAGAGGGTAACCGGTGGTATGCTTACCGTAATAAGCGACAATAGCGGCAGCCATAAAATGAATTTAAAGGAATTTAATGACATTTTTGATGGTGTTGTACTGGTGCCCGAACATAACGGTGAAACACACAAACCGCAATCTAAAAGCGCATTCCATTTTAACCAGGTAAGCGGAAATATCATCGCGGCTCTAATTTGTGTTCTAATAGCAGGAGGCATTTTTCTACTTGTAAATAATATCAACATCTGGCAGTCAGGCGCTTTGCTTATTGTAAAAACGGCTGGTTTGGCTGTTTCAATTTTGCTATTGGTACAAAGCATCGATAAAAATAACCCTCTCGTACAAACCTTGTGCGGGGGCGGTGGTAAAACAAATTGTAACGCCATTTTATCGTCGAAGGCGGCTAATGTAGTTAAGGGTTTAAGCTGGAGTGATGTTGGCTTCTTTTACTTTGCCGGTACCTGGTTAGCAGTGCTATTCTCAGGTAACAATTTAGCCAATCTGCAAGTGCTTGCCGTATTGAATATTTTGAGCTTACCTTATACTTTTTACTCCATATACTACCAAGCCAGGGTTGCCAAACAATGGTGCCTGTTTTGCTGCGTTACACAAGCTTTGTTGTGGCTGGAGTTCGGCTCATTTATAACATTGTTCAATCAGCCGTTTAATATTCCTGCTGCAAGCGGATTTGTCATTATAGCTTTGTGTTTAGCGCTCCCGGTTACTGGCTGGCTACTGCTTAAGCCGCTACTGCTACAAAACCAGCAGGGAACTATCATCAAAGAGCAGCTTCGAAAGTTTAAATACAACCAGGAAGTTTTTAGCAACCTGTTAAAAGAGCAACCAAAATATGCGCTGCCGCATACCGACTGGAGCATCGTCTTAGGTAATGTGGAGGCGGATAACATCATCACAATGGTAAGCAATCCATATTGCCCACCCTGTGCTAACACACACAGCGTGCTTGATAAATGGCTTGATACTAATTTGGGTATTCAAGTGAGGTTGGTTTTTACTGCCAGTAATTACGATGGCGATATAAAAACGCCGGTTACACGACACTTTATGGCGCTTGCCGACCAGAAAGACGAAGCAGCAGTTAAACTTGCACTGCATGATTGGTATGAGCAAAAACAAAAAAGCTATGAGGCCTGGGCAAATAAGCACCCGGTAACACTTAACGAAAACCAGTTTTACAAATTAGAAAAACAGCGTGCCTGGTGCGATATGGCAGATATAAAAGCCACGCCCACCATTTTGGTAAACGGACACCGCTTACCTGATGCTTACCGTATACAGGATATAAAATACCTGCTGGCACAGCAATAAAGATACTTCTCGCGAAAGTAAAGGAGCATACACTTTAAAAATGAATGCAGCCTAAGTTGCCGGGGCGTGGTTTCGGCAAAGATAACTAAATTATAATTTTTTGTTTTATGTCTAAATTTATGAAACTCTCGAGAGTAGAGATGAAAAATGTTATGGGTGGAGTGGCACAATGTACTTTAACTGTTTCTGGCCCAAACTACAGTAATCCGCAAACTATCGCTACGAGCGCAAGTAATTCAAGTGAGGCAAATGATCGCTGTGTGGCTTTAATTATGGATCCTGGTAATGGGGTTTATCACTGTGGCTACAGCTGTGGTGGTGGCAATCCGTCATAATTTTAAAAGGAGAGGGAGTGTAGTTTCCCTCTCCTTAATCTTTTTAACAACTCTAAATGAAAAGATACTTTTTATTATTCCTTTTACTACAGCTAACAGTAGTATCCGTGTGGAGTAAGCCCGTTAAAACTGCTGCAAACTCCAATTATGTTACCATTCTATTTAGTTTATCTAAACAAGAAACCATTTCATTTCAATACTATGATAGTTTGTTCAACTTTCATACGCTTGTATTTGATAATGAATCATCTAAAGATAGTGTAATAACCAAAAAAATATATTCCGCTCATCCGATTTCTTGGTCATATGGTATTTTAAACGACGATTTAAAAGGCGACTGGAAAATCATGTACTATGTGTTTCTTGCACAGCCCGGCGACAGCCTATACCTGTCTTATAAAAACAAACCCTTTTTAAACACCAGTCGTTGTAAACCTAACAACATAATTGCTGAAAAACCGGTATCTTATTACAGTAATGTAAAGCCGCATGCTGCTAAACCAGGCAATCAATCAAAAAATGATGCCTGGCTTTCTTTTCTTCAATATTTTAATGAAAAATATGAAGAAGAACTCAAGGAAATTAGTGCTGATGTTATTTCACGCGGGCTTAATGAAACTAATGATGAAAATCGCCGATTGATCTGTCGGATTCATTATTATAAAAAGCTTTTTGACTGGTTATGGCAAGGGGACGGAACGTTTTTCCCACCTGCAGCAACTTTATTAGGAAGCCGATTAACTGAAATAAAAGATATTATTAACGATAAAAATCTATTTATTACAAACGAATTATTGGATGTCATTGATGGTTATGTCAGGCTGAAGCTTATTAAGCAAAACAAGGATTTTTCAAACGGAATAAATATTTATAACGCCGCAGCTAACGAAGATCTCGGTAAATATAAATCCGGTTATTTAAATGTGTGTCTTAAAAAAAGTCCTGTAAAAACTGGAGCTGCATATAGCGCTATTTTGCAGGATTATCGGCAGCGCTATGTAAACACAGCCTACATTGGCGCGTTAGACAGCCTCGCACACAACGCCCTTAAATATTTTCCTTTAAATAACAAGCTACTTTCATCGAATGGAGTAATCATCGACTTTAAAAAAGTGATTGATGAACCTGCACGATATACCTTTATTGATTTTTGGGCGAGTTGGTGTTTACCTTGCCGGCAGCAATTACCCCTTTTACACAAAATAAAGCAGAAATTAGGCAAATATCCAATAAAATTCATTTCCGTAAACCTGGACGAAAAACCGGAGGCCTGGAAAGAAGCGTCTAAAAAAGATGCCCTTTATCTCACAGAAAACAATTTTTATTTGCTACCTCATCTAAAAAAAGAATTAGTAAGTAAATTAAAAATGAACTTGATACCAAGATATATCGTGTTGAAAGGCTCCCAAATATTAGCTGCTGATTTTTACCAACCGGTTGAGCCGGCGTTTGAAAAAGAATTAATTATGCTTTTAAACTTCAACCATTAATACTTTATCACCAGCTATGCCATTCCCCTTTTACAAACAACCTGATCAAATGGATTGCGGCCCTACCTGCCTGCGCATGGTGGCAAAGCATTTCGGCCGTAATTTTAAGATCCAAACGCTAAGGCAGCTTTGCGAGATCAACCGCGAGGGGGTATCGCTTCTGGGCATCAGTGATGCGGCAGAAAAGATAGGTTTTCGCTCTTTGGGGGCAAAGCTAAACCTGCGCGATTTAAAAGAAGCGGAATTACCCTGCATACTGCACTGGCGGCAGAACCATTTTGTGGTACTTTATAAAATAAAGAAAAACAAATACTACATAGCCGACCCGGGAAGCGGCCTGGTAACCTTAAGCGAGGCAGATTTCAGCAAAAACTGGATCTCAGATGTTGAAGCTAACGAAGGTATTGCCCTGCTGCTGGCACCAACCCCTTATTTTTACGAGCAGGAAGATGAAAAGAATACTTCCGTTACCTGGAGTTTCTTGCTACGGTACCTGGTTGCTTACAGGCAATTGATCATACAACTTTTGTTCGGCTTGGGTATCGGCAGTTTGCTGCAGCTGATAACGCCATTCTTAACACAGTCGGTGGTAGATATTGGTATCAATACACGTAACCTCAATTTTGTATATATTGTTATCATTGCCCAGGCGATGCTCATTATAGGCAGGGTAAGTGTAGAGTTTATCCGCTCGTGGATACTACTGCACATCAGCACACGGGTTAATATCTCTATCCTTACGGATTTCCTTATCAAACTCATGAAACTGCCCATCAGCTTTTTTGATACCAAAATGACGGGCGATATCATGCAGCGCATGAACGATCAGCGGCGCATAGAGAGCTTTATTACCGGCTCAACGCTTACCACGCTGTTTTCCATGTTCAACCTGGTCATTTTCTCCGTGGTGCTGGCCTATTACAACGTTGTAATATTTTTTGTATACCTGGTAAGCAGTGCGCTTTACACCGGTTGGATAATGGCTTTTTTAAAACGCCGCAGGGAGCTTAATTACAAAAGTTTCGAGATATCCGCCAAAAATCAAAGCAGCGTTGTGCAGCTTGTAAGCGGCATGCAGGAGATTAAATTAAATAACTGCGAACAGCAAAAGCGCTGGGAGTGGGAACATCTGCAAGCGCGCCTTTTTAAGTTTAATGTTAAAAGTTTAGCTTTAAGCCAATACCAGCAAGGCGGGTCTACATTTATCAATGAGGCTACCAATCTGGCCATCACCTTTCTAAGTGCTAAAGCTGTAATAGATGGCCAGCTTACTTTAGGTGCTATGATGGCTGTACAATATATCATCGGTCAGCTTAATGCGCCGGTACAACAATTTTTAACATTTATCCAGAACTTTCAGGATGCACGTATCAGCCTGGAACGCCTTAACGAGATACATGAAATGGCCGACGAAGAGCCAATCGAACGGGAGTTTAATCATAGCCTACCGCAAAATTTAAGTATCAGCCTTAATAACCTTACTTTCAGATACCCGGGGGCGGGTAATGAACCCGTTTTGCAAAATATAAGCCTGGAGATACCGCAAGGCAAAACCACGGCAATTGTTGGCATGAGCGGTAGTGGCAAAACCACCATCCTGAAGCTCTTATTGCGTTTTTACGAACCCAACGCCGGAGAAATAAAAGTTGGCGGACAGCTATTGAGTAATATTGGCTTTAAGCGTTGGCGTAACGCATGTGGTGTAGTAATGCAGGACGGCTTCATCTTCTCAGACACCATTGAGCGGAATATTGCTGTAGGCAATGATCATCCTGATAAGGCTAAACTTGCTCACGCTATCAATGTCGCCAACATCCAGGATCTGATAGACGGCTTGCCGCTGGGACTCAAAACAAAAATAGGTGCTGAGGGGAATGGCATAAGCCAAGGACAGCGGCAGCGGTTGCTGATTGCCCGGGCAGTTTACAAAGACCCGGAATATCTTTTCTTCGATGAAGCCACCAACGCGCTGGATGCTAACAACGAGAAGGTGATCATGAATAATATGCAATCTTTTTTCACTGGCCGTACGGTGGTGATTGTGGCGCACAGGTTAAGTACAGTTAATAATGCTGACAACATTATTGTGCTGGAACAAGGCGCCATTATAGAACAAGGTAGCCATAAGCAATTAACTGCGCTTAAAGGCAAGTATTATGAACTGGTAAAAAATCAATTGGAGTTAGGTGCCTGATAAGTTTAATATGCCATTAAATAACGACATAGCAACATCCGCGCGTCATAGCGACGATATGCAGGATATCATCACAACGGTGCCATCATGGGTACTGCGATGGGGCACAACCGTGTTTTTCTGCACCTTAGTTTTGATCTTAAGCCTATCTGCACTTATCCGATACCCGGAAATCGTTAAAGCGAAGCTCAGCATCACGTCGCCGAATGTGGCAAAACCCGTGATACCCAAAATTACCGGCAGGTTAAGTAAATTACTTGTACAAAATAACCAGACTGTAAAAGCCGGCCAACCACTTGCCTATCTTGAAAGCACGGCAGATCATGCTCAGGTATTGCAACTCATAACTTCATTAACGCAGCTGCGGCAACAGTTTACATCAGGAAACATTATTGCTGCTGATCTTTATGCGGCTAAACATTTCGATCAGCTTGGCGAATTACAGGGCGCGTTTCAAACCTTCAGTCAGTCCTTGTTGTCTTACAATACTGCGGTACAAAGCGGTTTCCTGCTTAAAAAGCGGAATTACCTGCTCAACGACATTACCAGCCTTAATAAACAGGCCGAGCAATTAAATAGCGAACGTACATTGCAACAACGCGATCTTGCGCTGGCAGAAGAAGACTTTAAAGTGCACCGCAAACTGGCAGATCAAAAAGTTGAAACACCTTCAGAGTTAAGGCAGCAGGAAAGTAAATATCTCGCCCGCAAATCGCCTTTGATACAAACTGATGCAGCTATCATAGCTGCCAAGACCAATTTATTGGCCAAGCAAAAAGAGATATTAGAACTGGATAACCAGGTTTCCGAGGAGAAGGCCAAATTTTCGCAGGCACTGAACAGCCTCATTAGCCAGGCCGAAGACTGGAAAAATAAATACGTGTTAACCGCTTCTGAACAAGGAAAGATCTCTTTCGCCGGCAATATCCAACGAAATCAAATGGTGTCGCCATCTGCAGATGTATTTTACATTAATACCGGTAACGAGAAATATTTCGGTGAGATGAATATCCCGCAAGATAACCTGGGGAAGGTTAGGCAAGGACAGCAGGTTTTGGTGAAACTACGCAGCTACCGCTTTGAGGAATACGGCATGCTTAGGGGGCGTATAAGTTATATTGCTGATGTGCCTTACAAAGACAGCGTTTTTATTTCGAAGGTAAGTTTTGAAGCCAAAAGCTCCGATATGAAAAAGCCTATACAGCTAAAACAGGGTATGGTTGCCGATGCTGATATTATCACAGAAGATGCCACACTTCTGCAAAGGCTTACAAGAAATATTGTAAGGGCAATGAACTCTCAGTAAAGGCCAGCGCTTCAACATTATTATTAGATGCGCAGTTGTAGAGGTTAGCTCTTGATATATAATAGTCTTGGGCATGTTGTTTTAGCACGTCAGCGAGTACATCTGCAGCTTTTTTACGATAAGCACTAACCGGCCAGGTTGTCATTTTAATGGCTTTTAGATCAGGGAACTGGCTTACCGAAGAACCCATGAATACGGTACATCACTTTCCGGTATTTACTAACTGCAGCAGCATATTATGTCGTTTACTTTGATCTTTACATTCAGCGACTTTTGATGTTTACTAACGATCTTGTTTGTGATTGGCTTAATAAACAGTGATTGTAACTTGTGACTAAGCCTTATAAGAAATTAGATCTAAGTGCTGCGATCCTTAACCTAAAAAATTATCTCAAGTTTTGAACTTGCCGTCCCATCTAATGTAAAAAGCTTAAATTTGAAATTGTTTATTACGAAACTACTTAGATTTCGTTATCAATGTCACTTCGTTCGAATCTTGTTTTAGTCATTTTGTTCTCGTTCATTTTTTGCGCCTTAAAAGGGCGTGGACAGGGCCTGCAATTCAATTCTAACGATAGTCTCATGAGCAGGCGTACTTCCTATACCGTGTTTAGGGAAGCTCCCACCTTTCATGATAGCTTTGAAATGGCGTTTGATCTGTCCCTTTGGGATAACGATCACCTGGGGTATGTATTTAACATTACAGATACAAAAAATAATTCCTATAGCTTAACCTACATCTATAATCATAATGGTTCGCCCACTCTGAATTTTAATATTGATAGCAAAAGCAATAAAATAGAGATACCGCTTGATATCGATCTGCTTAAGCGGCGCAAATGGATGAAGGTTAAGGTGATTGTTGATCTTCTGAAAAATAGCGTCGGCATTATTATCAACGGCAAATCTTATCAGGCAAAGGGTTTCGGGTTCGATAAAAGTATTACGCCCAAAATAACTTTCGGGCTAAATTCACACTACTCAGATGTGCCTAAAATGGCAATCAAAGATCTTACGGTAACCAGCGGTGGTGATCTTTATCATTTTCCGCTTGATGAGTGGAAGGGAAATATTGTACATACTGATGAAGGCGACCCTTTGGGTTTTGTTGATCATCCTAACTGGCTTATTAATGGATCTTTCTTTTGGGCATTAAAGTTTAAGCGGAATTTTAAAGAAGTAGCAGGGCTTAATTTTAACGATGCCACGCAACAATTACTAATGTTCAAAAGCGATTCTGTAGTGCGCTACAATCTACAATTGGATGCCATAGATGCTAAACCATACGCCAACCCCAACCCGATAAAGCTGTTCCTGGGTAAAAGTTTTTTAAATGCAGATCAAGGCAAGTTGTACGAATACGAAGTGCAGCCGCGAGATACCGCCAGTAGTATTGTATCGCTTAATTTAAATACGCTTACATGGGAACGCATTGGTAAAGCCACCACTAAAGAGCAACGGCACCATCATAATATGTTCTTTGATAATACGGGCAGCAATTTTTATATTTTTGGCGGTTATGGGTCCTTCTCTTACCACAATGATTTTCTGGCGTATAATAAAGCGGCCGACACATGGGAAACCTTAAGTTTTAAAGGCGACACCATTTTGCCAAGATTTTTCTCTGGCAGCAGCAAGGCTAACAATAAAAACGAGGTTTACATTTTTGGCGGCTATGGAAACCAATCTGGAAACCAGATTGTTGGGGGGCGGCACTTTTATGACCTTTACAAGGTTGATCTCAATAACCGAACCATCAAAAAGCTTTGGGAGATCGATCCTTCAGGAGAGTCCTTTGTGTCAGCCAACAATCTTATCGTTTCAAAAGATGGCAAGTATTTTTATGCCCTTTGCTATCCGCACGAGAAACCTAAAACAGCACTGCGTTTATATAAATTTGCTATTAAAGATGGGTCGTACGAAGTAGTAAGTGGTGTTATTCCGGTAACGTCAGAGCGTATTGAGAGTGATTTTAATTTGTTCTACGATGCTAAGCAGGACGAGTTTATTTGCACCGCACAGGAATTTACCTCGCCCGATCAATCTTCCATCCGAATCTATACCCTAACCGCCCCGCCAATAAAACAGAGCGTGTACCTGGCATCTTTAAAGCCCGAAAACAGAGGCATGAGAAGCCAATACAAATACATCATCTTCGGTGCACTATTATTGTTTATAGGCTTTTCAGGTATCTATTTAGTCAGAAAAAGGAGGCATAGTAAAGTACCGCTAAAAGGCGAAGATGATATTTTACCTTCTTATAAAATTAATGCAAAAGACACTGAGAAAAGGCCTGATAGCGTATACCTTTTTGGTGAGTTTACGGCTTACGATAAAGCTGGAAAAGATATTACGTATTTATTCAGTCCTAAGATCAAACAGCTTTTTATCTTGCTGCTATTGAACAGTAAGGATGGACAAGGGGTCGTCTCTAAAAAGATATCAGCCACACTTTGGCCTGATAAGGAAATAACCAAAACCAAAAATATCCGCGGTGTAACCATTAATCACCTGCGCAATATTATTGCAGATATAAATGGCCTGGAGCTAACATTTGTTAATGATACCTACTGCTTTGTATTGAGTAACGGCTTCCGGTGCGACTATTTTACGTTAGTAGGTGAGTTTGATCGTTTGCAACGCGGCGAAATATCAGCAGAGCAGTTAGTTGAAGAACAGTTTGGGTTATTTGCCCGCGGATCTTTATTGCGTGATGTTCCTGAGAACTGGCTGGATGATTTTAAACAAAATTTTGAGGAACAGTTGCTCAGCGTTGTCATTCCCGAAGTGAAGCGTATATATGAAACCGGCCGTTACAAACAGGCTCTTGAACTTGCGCGTATTGCGCTCAATATGGATCCATTCAACGATGTTGCCATTAAGTACAAATTAAAGGCGGTACGCAGAATAAAAGGGGTGGAGCAGGCACGTAAAACTTACGATGATTTTGCGGCGGATTACGAGCGATCATTAGGCAGCCTATACGCCATCCCGTTTGATAAGATCTGTAAATAATGTCTTCGTGCTTTACTGATTAATTTTCCGGTTAAAATTACTGTGGTTAACAAAAAATATAGGTTATTAACCCTTTTGTTAACCCATCTCTTAATACACCACAGTTTATACTTGTTCACCGGTTAACCAATTACAGGCCGTAACCAGGGCTTGCCTGCCGGCACTTATAAACCAATTTTAACCAATTAATCTATGGATGAAAACTCTACCAATTATGGTGTACGCCATTGCGCACGCTATGTTGCAAAACTGAAGGGGAGTATGGCATGTGGCCTGCTGTCGTTTTGGCTTTTGCTGCTGTGCATTAACGTAAATGCACAAACTATACCGGTTACAGGTGTAGTGTCAGACCAGTCGGGTGTTCTGCCCGGTGTGTCTGTTGCCATTAAAGGAACTACAACAGGTGCTGTTACGGATGTTAACGGCAAATATACCCTCAATGTAACCGGCGGCCAAAAGCTTGTATTCAGTTTTTTGGGCTATGCTACACAAGAGATTGTTTACAGTGGCCAAAAGCAATTGAATGTAAAGCTTGCAACAAATGCTTCAACTCTAAATGAAGTTGTTGTTGTAGGTTATGGTACGCAACGCAAAGCCACGCTTACCGGGTCGGTAGCCAGTGTTACCGGAAGCGAGATCACCACAACTAAAAACGAGAACGTATTAAACTCTTTAACCGGTAAAGTTGCAGGCTTAAGGGTAACACAAAATTCAGCCGAACCCGGCTCATTCGATAACTCTTTCAGTATACGTGGTTTCGGCGACCCGCTTGTGGTGATTGATGGTGTTCCCCGCGATAACATTACTCGCCTGGATCCGAATGACATTGAAAGTGTATCAGTGTTGAAAGATGCCTCTGCGGCTATTTATGGTGTTCGTGCGGCAAATGGTGTGATATTGGTAACTACCAAACGAGGTAAAAAAGGAACGCTTGAACTTAATTACTCCGGTACTTACGGCTTACAGGTACCATCCGGCTTGCCTAAACCCGTTGGCGCATTAGATTTTATGACGCTGGTTAACGAACAGCTATTGCACAACGTTAACGGCGGCCAGGTAAAATATTCCCAGGCAGATTTTGATGCCTTCCGTAACGGTACCCGCACAAGTACAGATTGGTACTCGCCGGTTATCAAAAACAGTGTACCGCAATCGCAGCACAACTTAAATGCAATGGGTGGCAGCGACAATACCAACTACTTTGTAAGTATGGGTATTACACAGCAAGATGGTTTTTTGCGCAGCAACGATCTCAACTACAAACGTTACAATCTGCGCTCTAACTTAACTACCCACATCACCAAAAACTTAAGTGTTGATGTAAACATTAACGGAACGCTTGATGAGAAAAATCAGCCTTATCAGGATGCATGGTGGATCATCCGCTCGTTCTGGCGCCAGGTACCAACGCAGCCAATCTACGCTAACAACAATCCGGCTTATTTGAACATTGGCGAGGTTGATGGCAGTAACCCGGTGGCACTTGCAGATGCAGATGTGAATGGTTACCGTAAGTACACTAACCGCTGGCTGCAATCGCAGGTATCTGCAACATGGGAAATACCTTATGTGCAGGGCTTAAGTGCTAAAGGTTTGTTTGCTTATGATTACTATCACTCTAACAATAAGCTTTACCAAAAAACTTATAATCAGTACAGCTACGACGCCAACAGCGATACATACAGGCCCACGGCCTACCAGTCGCCGGCAACTATCCGTACTGAGTCGTTTGAGCGCCCGGGCACACTGATGCAGTTATCATTAAATTACGATCATACGTTTGGCGATCACAGCTTTACTGGTTTGTTGTTATATGAAGAGAACCACCGCCAGCAGGACAACTTTTATGCACAGCGTGAGCTATCCTTGCCTGTAGATCAAATATTTGCCGGTAATGCACAAAATCAGATAGGTTCTGCCAACATCGGCGACATCTACGACTATGTGAATAAATCGGTAGTTGGGCGTATCAATTACAACTACAAATCCAAATACCTTGCAGAGGTCAGCTTCCGTCAGGACGGCTCATCGCGATTCTCGCCAACAAAACGCTGGGGCTTTTTCCCGGCAGCATCTTTGGGCTGGCGTATAACCCAGGAAGATTTCTGGAAAAATAGTGGTCTTTCGTTCATCAATGACCTGAAACTAAGGGCGGCTTACGGTAAAGTAGGTGATGATTCTGCCCTGGCCTACCAGTTCCTCACCGGTTACCGTTATCCCGCCAATGGCTCTAACAACCAACTGCCGCCAGGCTCAGTGTTTGATGGCACGTTTGTGAACGCCGTTGAAAACCTGGGTATAGCTAACCAAAACCTTACCTGGTTCAATGCCGAAACCTACAACATCGGTTTGGATGCCGAAGCCTGGAATGGATTAATAGGTGCAACCTTTAACGTTTTCAGGCGCGATAGGTCAGGCTTGTTAGGTACGCAGATCTTAAATTTGCCAAGTGTGGTAGGTGCAACCCTGCCACAGGAAAACCTGAACAGCGACCGCACCCAGGGTTTTGAGATCGAGTTGAGCCACCGCAATCATATCGGTGCATTCAATTACAACATCCGGGGTAATGTTGCCTATGCACGCACGCAAAACCGCACCGTTGTACAGGCGCGTTTCGGCAACTCACAGCTTAATTGGCACAATAACCAGAATAACCGCTGGAACAATATTTACTGGGGCTACGGCGCTGGAGGCCGCTATACAAACTACCAGGATATCTTGAACAACAACCAATTCGTATCACGCAACGCAGTGGTAGGGGATTACATTTACCAGGATTGGAACGGCGATGGACAGATCACCGGCGACGACGTACACCCAATAGCTTACAACAGCGCTCCACTAACAAACTTCGGTTTAACCATTGGTGGCTCTTATAAAGGGTTCGATTTTAACATGGTTTGGCAGGGTGCTACCGGTGTTACGGTATCATACCAGGAACAATTAAACATTCCACTATGGGGAGGGGGCAGCGCATTAGCAATGTTTATGGACAGGTATCACCCAACAGACCCCAATGCCGATCCGTACAACCCTAACACGGTATGGACGCCGGGCAACTATGCTTTAACAGGAACCACTGCCGATGTTAATTCGATGTTCAACATCCAGGATGCATCTTATGTAAGGTTAAAATCTGCTGAAATAGGTTACAGCCTATCTCCCGGCGCGATCAAAAAGATCGGTATCAAAGGCGCGCGGATCTTTGTTAACGGTTATAACGTGCTGACGTTTACAGGTGTCAAGTACCTTGACCCTGAGCACCCATCATCAACCTATGGTTACCTGTACCCGCTTAATAAGACCTTCTCATTAGGTGTTAATGTTAAGCTTTAAACTTTACCAACATGAAAAAAACGATATACACCGTACTTTGCTTTTTAATATGCTGGACAACGGCATGTAAAAAGCTTGATGTACCGCCAATAAATATTATACAGGATAAAGACGTATTAAGCAACGCTGGTGGCGTGCAAGCTTACATGGCCCGCCTTTACGCACAATTACCCATTGAGGACTTCAGATATTCACCCGAGAGAGGTTTAAATTTCTTTTGGATCATCAGTCCTTTCCCTGCCGTTACCGGCGAGGCGCTTAGCCGCGACCAGCGTGGTGCCATGCAGGAAAATGTAAACGAATCGCCATGGGCGGATTGCTACAGGCTGGTACGAGATGTAAATTACTTCTTAGAGAATATAGACCAGTACAGCAGTAATTTTAGCGAGGCCCAAGTTAACTCATGGAAAGGTGAGGCACGCTTCATACGTGGCGCAACTTACTTCGCCCTGGTTAAACGTTACGGTGGTGTGCCTTTGGTTGATAAGGTTTTGCAATACCCAACCAGCGATCTGGCAGGGTTAAACATGCCCCGCGCTTCCGAAGAAGCAACTTATGATTTCATTGCTGCCGATTTGGATTACGCTTATCAGAATATGAGCGAAACCAATCAGGCCGGCCGGGCAAATAAATATGCTGCTGCAGGCTTTAAATCAAGGGTAATGTTGTTTGCAGGTTCTATTGCCAAGTACAACAATATTACTTTGATTGATGGTGGCGCCCGCATATGTGGTATCCCATCATCAAAAGCGGTTACTTACTTCAAAGCCGCTTACGATGCTGCCAAACTGCTTGATGGAAAATACAGCCTTTATAAGAAAACATGGGCAGCAGGCGACAAAGAAGCACAATATCAAAACTTTGTTAACTTGTTTTTTGATGCCAGCAGCCCGGAGTATGTTTTTGTAAAACAATATCACTACCCTGAGTCGGTGCATGGTTATGATGCCTACAATGTTCCGCGCCAGCTGATGGGTGCAAACGGTTACTCCGCAGAGGTTAATCCAACGCTTGATTATGTTGAACTTTTTGATGGCTTGCCTAAAAACAGCGACGGTACATTAAAAACTACCACTGCCGGTAAGTACGATCTGTACACCAACACCATGGACCTGTTTGCGAACGCTGAGCCGCGTTTAAGGGCAACCGTTATTTTACCCGGCGACCAATTTAAGGGTCAAAGTATCGAGATCCGCCGTGGTATCTATACCGGCAGTTCTGCGGGTGGTATCAGTCCATTATTACCGGCCGGTTCAACAGCAAATTATCCAACTACTAACATTGTTCAATCTTCAAACGCAAACCAAACGCCGTACAAACTATCCGATGGCACAACCATGAACCCTGCAGGCCTTAGCGGTATATTCACAGGCGATGGTACATGTGCTATCTCGGGCTTTTCTATCCGCAAATGGTTGGTGCCGGATAAACCTACATCAGAAGTTTTGGAGAACCGTTCTGACCAAACCTGGATAGAAATGCGTTATGCCGAAGTGCTTTTGAACTATGCGGAAGCTGCTTGGGAGCTAAACAGCCTTGGGCAAAGCGGCACTTATTTATCTGACGCGATGAACGCTATTAACCAGATACGTGAACGCGCAGGCGCAACACCGCTTACAGGTGCGGGCGATCTGCTAACTGTTGACACTATAAGGAAAGAAAGAAGGAAAGAACTTGGTTTTGAAAACAAAATATGGTGGGATATGCGCAGATGGAGAACTGCCGATAAAGAGCAAAATGCAACATTGTACCGTGTGCTGATGCCGTTTTACTCTGCCAATGATAAGAAGTACTTCTTTGATGCCCGTACTGATGAGCGCAATGTAAGATACACTTTCGATGTGCGCTGGTACTATGAGCAGATCCCTAACGGAGAGATACAAAAAAGCCAGAAGTTAGTTCAAAACCCAGGTTATTAATTTAAAGTCCATGAAAAAGAGATTATATTCCATAGCTGCATGCGCCATAGCTTTATTAGCTGCATCGTGTAGTAAATTAGATAATTACGAGGATCCTAAGGAGACCTTAAAGGGCAGCGTGATAGATGCCGGTACGGGTAAAACCGTACAGACCGAACAAGGCAGTGGTACGCGTATTAAACTGCTTGAGATAAGCTGGAGCGATAACCCTACGCCATTTTATATTGCCTCGATGCAAGATGGTACATACAACTATACTAAGCTTTTTAAAGGCACCAATAAAATAAGTGCGGAGGGGCCATTTGTGCCTTTGGTACAAACGGACAATACCGGCGCTACGGTTGTTGATAAAAGCCAAACGGTTGAAATAAATGGTACGAAGACCGTAGACTTTCAGGTTGAGCCTTTTCTGCGTATAGAGTGGGTGGGCGAACCAACCGTAAACTCAGACGGAACCATTACGGCAAGCTATAAGATAACCCGTGGTACTAACGATCCTAACTTTCAGCAAAATGTAACTGATCTGCGGTTATTTGTTAACTCAAATAAATATGTTGGTAACAATAACTTTGATGATCGTTATTCTACGCAGGTAAACTTCAATGGATCAGATGCTAACGTAACTTTAGGTCAAACGGTTACCATCACTACAAAGGGTGGCCCGCTGCCTAAAACACGCCAATATTTCATTCGCGTAGGTGCCCGTATCGATTATGGCCTTAAATACTACAACTACTCTGATGTAAAAACAGTAACCGTACCTTAATCTGCCTGTTAATACCAGCCCTGCGCGGTGCGGCGCAAGGCTGGTTTACAACTATCTTTAACTATGAAAAAACTACTATTTACCTGTTCGTTGGCGGCGATGGTCGTTGGTGTTTCGGCACAAACAAAACAGTCGGTTGCTGCTAAACAGAAAACAGCTTTTCAAACCAGCAGCCCCTGGATGCCGGAAATTGATGTGCGGTCTGATATTGCCATTGTTTACGGCGTTAACGACAGGAAAGGGATGACCTTTGAGCAACGCGTACAGTCATGGCGGGACCATGGCTACCAAACGCAATTTATGACCGGTATTGCCTGGGGCAGTTACGAAGATTACTTTTTGGGCAGGTGGGATGGCATCAACCATCTCGGCGTTGGCCAGGTAACGCAAAAGGGTGATACCATTTTCCACGGTAAAAATATGCCTTACGTGGTGCCTGTAAAATCATTCATCGAGTATATGAAAACCGCTGTGGTTAAACGTGTGATAGATGCAGGCATTACCACCATATTTTTAGAAGAGCCTGAATTTTGGGCCCGTGCAGGTTACAGTGCACCTTTTAAAGAAGAATGGCAAAAGTACTATGGATTTCCATGGAAGCCACAGCATGAATCGGCGGAGAATACTTATCTCTCAAGTAAGTTGAAATACCATTTGTATTATGAGGCTATAAAGGATGTATCTAACTATGCAAAAGCTTATGGTAAAAGTAAGGGCAAAGCTATCAAAGTATTTATTGCTACACACTCGTTGGTCAATTACTCGTCGTGGCAAATTGTTAGCCCGGAAGCAAGTTTAGCCTCGCTGCCGGGTATTGATGGTTACATCGCCCAGGTTTGGACGGGTACCTCCCGCGAACCTACTTACTTTAACGGCGAGAAAAAAGAACGGGTGTTTGAGAATGCTTTTCTGGAGTACGGCTCAATGGTATCTATGACAGCACCAACCGGTCGCAAAATGTATTTTTTAACAGATCCGATAGAAGACTGGCCTCGCGATTGGGCCGATTACAAGAAGAACTATCAGGCAACTTTCACAGCTAAACTGCTGTACCCTATGGTTGCCGATTACGAGGTGATGCCATGGCCGGAACGTATCTACACCCATCCGTACAAAGTTGCCAACAGCGATGAGAAAGTGCTGATACCACAGTACTACTCCACGCAAATGCAAATAATGGTAAACGCTTTGAACAGCATGCCTCTATCAGCCAACAAGGTAACTGGCGTAAATGGCATTGGTGTGCTCATGAGCAATTCGCTAATGTTCCAGCGCTTCCCTACACATAACGGTTTCGAGGATCCACAATTTTCAAACTTCTATGGGCAAACACTCCCGCTGCTTAAGCACGGTGTGCCGGTACAAACCGTGCACATGGAAAACCTGAACTATGCTGCTACATTGAAGAATATCAAAGTATTAGTAGTTAGCTATTCGAACATGAAACCTAACTCGCCGGAGGTGCACCAGGCATTAGCCAAATGGGTTAAACAGGGTGGCATATTAATCTATACCGGAAAGGATGATGACCCTTACCAATCGGTAATGGAATGGTGGGATACTAAAGGCAATAACTTTAAATCGCCTTCAGAACATTTATTTAAACTTTTGGGTATTACACCGGCCAATGGTAAAGAAAAATATGAGGTTGGCAGAGGTGCTGTTTATGTGCTTCGCCAAAATCCTAAGGAGTATGCTATGCAAAGCAACGGTGACAGCCACTACATAGAAACAGTCAAACAAGCTTATGAAGCGGATGCCAAAGCCGGTAAGTTGGAATTTAAAAATAGCCTTTACCTGGAGCGTGGCGCCTACGACGTGATTTCGGTGTTGGATGAAAATGCGGACGCCAAACCTTATACCATTAAAGGGCCCGTAATAGATCTGTTCGACCCGCAACTGCCTGTGTTGGCGCAAAAGGTGATCAACCCGGGCGAGCAATCATTACTCTATAACGTAAACCGTGTAACCGTTAAAAGCAAACCGCAGGTTTTAGCCGCTGCCGCACGTGCTTATGATGAAAAGGTGCAGGGAAATACCTATTCATTCGTTGTAAAAAGTCCCGTTAAAACGCTTAACAGCATGCGTGTGCTTTTGCCTGCCAAGCCAAAGTCTACTAAAGTGACAGATGCTAAAGGGCAGCAAATTAAAGATGTAAAAACATCGTGGGACGAATCATCAAAAACTGTTTACCTGGGCTTTGCAAACAGCCCGGACGGAATAAAAGTGACCTTGAGTTGGTAAACTTTGGGGGTTGGTTTAAGGAAGGCTGCTCACTACCATACACGGTACATAGCGTGTATGCGTAGCGCAGCTTATTATCGCCCTGTTTTACCATTTAACATATATATCAAATTGAAAACTTAGATTCTTTTTTTACTACAGTTGAATGGCCACTTAGAAGCTGATCACTGCGTGAACATCAGAGCGGTTCAATATTTTTTCACGAATAAACACTTATCTACTTATGAAAAAAACATCCATGGTATTACTTACCGGCTTTTTGATAGCAGCGGCGAGCTGCAGCAAAGGCAATGAAGGTGTAAAGACGGAAACAACCAAACCAGGGAATAGCACAACAACAGATAGCCCTACATTTACCACCACAGATGCAACAACGGCGTATACGGCTTTTAACCGGTATTATTACAACCCAACCAAAAAGCTGTATTACGCCAATACGTTGCAAACCAATTTGGGGGCCATTTGGACACAAGCTATTTATTGGGATATGGCCATGAATGTTTATGAGCGTACAAAAGACCAATCGCAGATGGCGATGGTGAACGATATGTACCAGGGCGGTTTTAACGAATACGACGGTTATAATTGGGATAATACTACTACCTGGTTTATTTATGACGACATGATGTGGTGGGTAATGGCCCTTGCCCGTGCAAATCAATTAACGGGCAATGCTACCTACCTGCAAAAGGCAATCGCCGGGTTTGACAGGGTATGGAATGGCTCTTACGATCCCGTTGATGGCGGTATGTTTTGGGATTTTAAGCACAGCGGTAAAAACGCATGCATAAATTTCCCAACTGTGATAGCTGCAATGCGGTTGTACAAAATTACAGGTAACAAAACCTATTACGACAAAGCCTTATCTGTTTACCAGTGGGCAAAAACTAACTTGGTAAATTCAGACGGACGGGTTGCTGATCATAAAATAGGTAACAACGCGCCTGGGTATGAAGATTACACCTACAACCAGGGCACTGCCATTGGTGCGGCGATAGCTTTGTATAATGAAACTAAGAATTCTGCCTACCTTAACGATGCAAAGTTGATAGCGGATTATACAAAAAATAAAATGTGCACCAACAACATACTGCCTGCCGAAGGTGACTTCAACGAACAGGGTGTATTGAAGGCGATCTTTGCGCAGTATATCATGCAACTCATAAAAGATGCAGGGCAAACCCAGTATTTAAGCTGGATACGGCAGAACGTTGATGCCGGCTGGAACAACCGCGATAAACAGCGCGACCTTTGCTGGCGCAATTATGCCTTGCCGGCACCCACAGGCGTTGTGCAATCTTACGAGAGCAGCAGTATAGTAACGTTTATGCAACTGTGTCCGCCTGAATAATAGCAACAATGATTTTAACAGCGTAGCGCCACTACTTACTGTATTGACCGCATCCTATCAGGAAGAGCTTTTACGACTCTTGAAAATCGTGCTATTGAGTCGTCCTAAAATAGGTTGACAGGTTTTAATAAGATAAAGATAGTCCTTGTTGTTCAATTTCAGCAAGGACTTTTTGTTGATGAACGGTTTGCGGTGTTTGATAGTTTAAAGCCAGGTGTGGTTGTCGGTAGTTATAAAGTCCGACAGCTTCTTCGATCATTGTTTTAGCTTGCCTTATGTCTGCCGGTTTGATAACAAGCAACTCGTTTTTGATAATGCCGTTGATCCGTTCCGCTAAGGCATTCTGATTACAATCATATCCATCAGTCATCGATGGGGTAATATGATATTTAGCAAATAATTTCTGATACTGTGCCGAGCAATACTGTAAGCCCCTGTAGTGATGTATCAATGGGGCGTTGATCTGCTCGTGTTTGACTGCCATTTGCATAGCAGCAGCCACACCATCGGTATGTAAGCTCGGATGTAAATGATAGCCTACGATCTTTCTCGAATAGGCATCTGTGATCAGGCTGAGGTAAGCTGTTTCCGCTTTAGTGTCTATGTAAGTTATATCGCTCACCCATATCTCATTGGGTCTTGTTGCTGCTTTCCTGTTCTTAAGTAAGTTAGGATACTTATGTAACCAGTGTTTGGAATTAGTCGTTTTATGATAGGAATGCTTGGGTCTGATCAGCATATGTTCCGAGCGTAAAAAGTCGAATAAGGCATCCCTGCCTATTTTTATTCCCCTGCTCCTTATCTTTTCATCTAAGCGATAATACAGTTTACGTGTACTAAGCCTTGGCAGATGTATACGCTCTTTAATGACCTCAGCCTTTACCTGGCTAAGCTCCTGTATCCGCTTTTGTATACGCTGCTGTTTTTGATAGTAGCCCTGACGGCTTATCCCAAACAATCTGCAAGCCTTTGACAGGCTTACTATTCCTTTGGCTTTGAGCCTTTGGATCGCTTGGGTAAAGACTTTTTTGGCAAAGCAATGCCATGTTCATTTTTCAGGATCTCGAACATGGTCTTATAGATCACGTTCTTATCCTGCTCATCCTTTAAAGCTGCTTCCAGTTGTTTGATCCGCTGCTCCGGCGTTGGCTCTTTATCGTTATTCAAAGTGTATTGTTTGGGTAATGTCCAGTCTAAGGTACCATGTTTCCTTAACCAAACCAATACTGTACTTCTGCCTTGAATTCCGTAATGCTTTTGAGTCTTCTTGTACGTAAACTCGCCTTTTTCTACTTGTTGGACAACCTGCAACTTAAAGGCAAGGCTATAGTCGCGCTGGTTGCGCCTCTGTTCGTCTTTTACTCGTTTTTTTATATAAGTCAACTTAGCTGTCAACTTATTTCAGGACGGGACATATAAAACAAAAAAGCCCTCAAATATAATCTGAAGGCTTTCTTTTAGTGGGAGCAACAGGATTCGAACCCCATTTGCAATATGCTTATTTTCAGTTGTTTAAATCTTTCGCATGACGCTGGTACTCTTATGGGTACTCTGCCAATCAGGCAGCCTGAATTATTGCTAAGATAGATTTTTAGATAAAAAGAATCCAATCAAAAGCACAATTTCTTTTATTGCCCAAGAGGAACTTGGTTCTCAACATGGCGATGTTAGCAAAAGAGTAATCTTTGTATAGTATAATGCATATTTTTGTTAAATGAAAATAGATATCCTGTCTCTGATCAATCAATATAAAGCTCTTCACTTAGAGGATATTATAGACTATGAAAAATTTAACCTGATCGCGATTGATCACCATTCTACGCGTATCGAGGGATCAACACTTACGGAAGTGGAAGCCCAGGTCCTAATTAACGAAGGGCGTACACCTAAAGGAAAACCTTTGGAAGAAAGCCTGATGGTCAGAGATCATCATACTGCTTTGCTCTTTACACTTGAGGCTGCTAAAAAAGGGGATGCAATCAGTGTGGACTTGATACAAAAGATAAATGCAGAGGTGATGAAAAGTACAGGGAAAATTTACAACACAATGTTCGGTACCCTTGATTCCACCAAAGGCCTGTTTCGAAAAGGCAATGTGTCAGCTGGTAACACATACTTTCCAAATTATGACAAGGTTGAAAACCTGACCTCGGAACTTGTAAAATTAGTTCACAGCATGATGGGGCAAGATATTTCGATAGAAGAACAACTTAATCTTTCATTCGATGCGCATTATCACCTGGTTGCAATACATCCTTTCTACGATGGAAATGGCAGGACATCCAGATTGCTAATGAACTTTATTCAGGCTAAATATCGTCTTCCTTTGGCAATAGTGCACAGTGAAAACAAAGCTGCATATATCGAGGCAATTGTCAAGACTAAGGAGACGGAGGATCCGGAGCATTTCAGAATATTTATGCGTAGTGAATATATCTCATTGTTACTAAGTGAAATTGACAAGTATCAGGAGATGACTAAGCCTTCAAAAGGTAGGGGTTTCAGTTTTCTGATTTGATCTTAAGGCATTCCGGCGTTCATTTTACCGCCTGCTCTCAACCGTGTAAACAAAACTATCAGCTTTATAATATCCAAGGTTATATTCTATTGGCCGCTCCCCCTGGTCAAACACAAAGCGTTTTCTAAAGAGTACAGGCTCACCAGGCTCGATCTGAAGTTTCTCTGCTATGACTTCCTCCGCCGCATGTGCGCTGATCTCTTCCTTCGACAAACTTGCTATAGTAGAGTAATCCAATTCCAGCAACTCATATAATGGGCGTTTAAAATCCTCATCACCAGTAAGCCCTATTCGCGGATGGAAATAAGAGATGAAGTAGACAAAAGGGCCATCGCTCTTGCCACGAACTCGCTCCATTTTCAGCACTTTTTTTTCGGCCTTGATCTCAAAGAAATTGGCCAGCGTTTCATCGGGAAATACCCATGTAACATGCAGTTCAAAATTTTTGATGTTGATTCCACGCAATTTCATCTCTTGCGAGAAACTAAGCCAATTGTTGGATTTGGAGCTTACGGTTGATTGGTTGACCTTTGTGCCGGCACGTTTCTTACGTATTAATAAACCTTCATATACCAACTTGTTGATAGCCTGCCGCAATGTTGTTCTCGAAATAGCTAAAAGCTTAGATAACTCCACTTCGTTAGGTAATAATTTACCATTCTGAAATTCCTCCTGACTAATCAAATTTCGTAATAACTCTTCTGCTTGAATATGAAGGGGAATGGGGCTCTTGTGATCGATTGCGTATTTCATAGTGCTTAGTACTACAATAATAGGCATTTAAATAAATTGACACAAATGTATGTACATATTGTAAATTATACACAATAAAATTGCAAATAAATGAGTTCAAGCGCCTGAAATTTTTGTCAAAATAAATTTGGATTAGAAGTTATAGTTTATATGTTTGTACATTATAAACCACCAATTATACAAATAGATACTGCATAATCACTCTATGTGACTGTTTAGTCATATCAGCTCGGTGATATGTACATACATTACTACAAAAATGAATTCTGATTCACTTGAACTTTTACAGCAAACATCGATATACCCCGAGGTACGAAAAACTCAACAATTCCTTATGCCTGCGTATTTAAGCGATAAGCCTTCGGAGAAAAATCAATATGAGATCTATCCTGTAGAGCATTTAGGCGATGGTAAAATATTCAGCGGATTTAGTGCACTGGCCGATTATATCATTGACCATAAAATTGTGGTGATAGATGGATTTGGTGGAGTTTTTTGGGATCGTATCCAATTAGGGCTTCAGCAGTGTTTTGATGAAAAGCAGTTAAGCGTCAACTGGATATCTGCTTCCGATTTCCTGAAGAACTCAAAAGAGGTTTATAAACTGGTTGCACCTTTTCTTGGTGAAGATAACGCTGTATGGGGCACAAAAGCAAAACTTGAATTAGTTGATTTATTTGAGCCTGCTATCACAAAGCAAACGCCGGAAAACGATTTTCCTATCAATATCATGATTGGGACCGGCGCTGCTTTAGCAGGTTGGGATGCTCCGCTGATTTATGTAGACCTGCCAAAAAACGAAATTCAGTTCAGGATGCGTGCAGGTAGTATAACCAACCTGGGAAGCGGGGAGATAGCGGAACCTTTTAAAATGTACAAACGCTTTTACTTTGTTGATTGGGTTTTACTCAATCAGCATAAAAAAGCCATTCTAAATCGTATTGAGGTAGTAGCCGATGCACAGTGGCCGGAAACCATCAACTGGATGTTTACTAAAGACCTTAAAATAGGTCTTGATAAAATTAGCCGCTCGGTGTTAAGAGTGCGTCCCTGGTTTGAACCGGGGGCATGGGGCGGGCAGTGGATAAAAAACCACGTCAGTGGTCTGAGTAAGGATGTAGTGAACCTTGCGTGGTCATTTGAATTGATCGTACCGGAGAACGGATTGGTTTTTGAAAGCAACGGTAACTTACTGGAAGTATCATTTGATACGATCATGTTTACTAACAACGAAAATGTGTTAGGTAAACACGCAGCCAAATTCGGAGATGAATTCCCCATCCGTTTCGATTTTCTGGACACTTATAATGGCGGCAATCTTTCGATACAATGCCATCCGAAACTGGAGTACATACAAGAAAATTTTGGAGAGAATATTACGCAGGATGAGACATACTACATCCTTGATTGCAACAACGACGCAAGCGTTTATCTTGGATTTCAGGATACGATTGACCCTGCAGCCTTCAAATCAGCGCTCGAACACAGTCAAGTTACGAGCGAGGCTATCGATATAGAAGAGTATGTACAAGTTCATAAAGCTAACAAACATGACCTGTTCCTGATACCTAATGGCACAGTCCATAGCGCCGGAGCCGGAAATCTGGTATTAGAGATAAGTGCGACTCCCTATATTTTTACATTTAAAATGTATGATTGGGTTCGCCTTGATCTGGACGGAAAGCCACGACCTATTAACATTGACCACGCATTTAAGAACCTCGATTTTTCCCGTAAAGGTAATAACGTACAAGAGGAACTGATCTCAAAACCACAGATAATTGAAAGCGAACCTGGTTACCAGCTAATACACCTGCCAACTCATAAAGATCATTTTTATGATGTGCACCGCCTGGAATTTGATCACTCAGTAAATGTTAAAACAGATAGTACCTGCCACGTAATGATGCTGGTAGAAGGGCAAACCGTATTACTGCAAACCGCTGATGGTACTCAAAGGCAATTTGCTTATGCTGAAACGTTTGTTGTGCCTGCTGCCGCAGATTCATACACGCTGACCAACACAGGCGGTGGCCGGGCTAAAGTGGTAAAAGCATTTTTGAAATAATGGCCATGGAAAAGACAATGCAACATAGAAAAGCTAACACCGGTAGTTTATATCTCTACCTTATTTGCCTGGTAGCAGCCCTTGGGGGTTTTCTTTTTGGCTTTGACACCGCGGTAATATCAGGTACGGTAAGCCTCGTGAAAAAAGATTTTTCACTGGATGCAGTCAGCGAGGGATGGTTTGTGAGTTGTGCACTGCTTGGCTGTATTGCAGGCGTAAGTTTCTCTGGAAAACTGAGTGATAAATACGGGCGCAAACCAGTTCTGATCATTTCTGCCATCATGTTTCTGGCTTCGGCTTTGGGTTGCATGTGGTCTGGTTCATTCACGGCGCTTATTATTTTCCGTTTGATCGGTGGTTTGGGTATTGGTGTAGCCTCTATGGTATCGCCCTTATACATTTCAGAATTTTCGCCATCGCGTTACCGTGGTATGATGGTATCACTCTACCAATTGGCATTGACGATCGGTATCGTGGTGGCTTATTTTACCAATGCGTATCTGGCAGCGCACACGCATGATAATTACGCAGGGGTGGGGATGCGAACCATTTTTTCAGCGGAGGTGTGGCGCGCCATGCTTGGCTTAGGTGCATTGCCGGCGGGAATATTCCTGCTCTCTTTATTCGCAGTACCAGAATCGCCGAGATGGCTATTGCTCAAAGGGCAGGAGCAAAAGGCAAAACAGATACTTATCAAGATAGACGGCGAAGAAGCTGCAACCGATGAGATAAAGTCATTTAAAAGCCAAAACGGTAACGATGATACATCTCTTAAAGAGCTTTTTAAACCTGTATACCGCAAAGCACTATGGATCGGCTTATTGCTTCCATTTCTTTCACAGGTGTGTGGTATCAATGCGGTGATCTATTACGGCCCTCGCATTTTAGAACAGGCGGGCTTTACTCTTAACAGTGCCCTGGGGGGACAGGTAACAATAGGCCTGGTAAATGTTGTATTTACTTTTGTAGCCATTTTTACCATTGATATCTGGGGCCGCAGGCCACTACTTTACGCAGGTGTAGGGGGGGCGGTAACCGCGCTGCTGATCATCGGTGTGCTATTTGCGTTAAACATTACTTCAGGGCCATGGATACTAATATTCATCCTCATGTTCATTGCCTGTTTTGCCTTTTCGTTTGGCCCGGTATGCTGGGTTATCGTAAGTGAAATATTTCCGAATGCGGTGCGTGGTAAGGCAATGTCATTGGCAACGCTGTCATTGTGGGTAGGCAATTTCCTGGTGGGACAGCTGACCCCGCTGATGCTTGAAGGTCTCGGATCATCATGGACGTTCTGGTTGTTCGCCATCTGTTGTTCTCCAGCACTGTGGCTTACCTGGCGATTGATCCCCGAGACGAAAGGCCGCTCGCTTGAAAATATCGAAAAATACTGGAAGGACAATCACTATCAAGATGCCTCCAATGATTCCTTACCTCTTGCTACTAACCATAAATAACCAAACCAAACTAACCCAATAACTATGAGATTGAAACTATTACACAATGTAAAACTCAAATGGCTGTACAGCAAACCGATACTTATACTGTTATGTACAGCAGCAGGGGCAAGTGGTCCGGTGCAAGCCGCCTCTGTTGCTACAAATTTATACAGCACGGTCTTCCATTTTGATAAAACGGTAACAGGTCGCGTAACCGACGAAAATAATCAGCCATTACCAGGCGTAAATGTCAGTATAGCAGGTACAACGGTAGGTACAACTACCGATGTAAACGGACGTTACCGACTTAATATTCCGGATGCTTACGCAGATCGTAGTTTAACCTATTCTTTTATAGGTTATACTACACAAACAAATGCCATTGGCGAGCGAAACGAGATCAATGTAAGCCTTAAGCCTAATAATACCAGCCTTAATGAGGTAGTGGTTGTGGGTTATGGTACGCAAAAACGTATTAACGTTACCGGGGCTGTGGGCACCATCAGTTCAAAGGACATTGGGAATAAGCCTGTACTTAACACCTACCAGGCATTGCAAGGCGAGTCTCCTAACTTAATTATCCAGCAAACAAACCTCAATCCGGGTAGCGACGTAACGGTCAATATCCGCGGTGTGGGTACACTTGGAGACAACACTCCGCTTGTAGTTATCGACGGTATTGTTGGTGGTAATTTAAACACGCTTAATCCAAATGATATTGCCAGTGTATCCGTACTTAAGGATGCCGGTTCTGCTGCCATCTACGGTTCTCGTGCGGCAAACGGGGTGATATTGGTAACTACTAAAGCCGGAAAGATAGATTCAAAACCTACCGTTAATTATAACGGTAGTTTTGGTTTTCAGGATGCAAAAGTGCTTGTTCATAAGGTTGACGCATGGGATAACGCTTATAACAAAAACCAATCGCTTGTTAATTCGGGTTTACCGCCTGCTTATACGCCTGAGCAGATACAAGCGCTTAAGGATGCGGGTAACGGGACCTGGGATATTGAACATCTGTTGAAGAAGGCACCTTTGCAATCTCACAATGTAAGTTTTAGCGGAGGTGGTCAGAATAATTCGTATTACGTATCGGCGGGTTACCAGGACCAGGGCAGCAATCTGATCGGTAATGGGGGCACGGGTGCCGATTTTGGTTACCAAAAATACAATCTGAGGTTGAACCAAACATCTATAGTTGGGAAATTCAGGTCTAATATTATTTTAAACTACACCAAAACCAGGAATAAAACTAATAGTGTTGGCGACAACAATATTTTTGCTGATGCCAATCGTGTTCCGCACAACTACAACTGGAAAGATGAGAATGGTAATTACCTTACCAATCCGGTTGCTTCACAGTATAACGAATATGGTGTATTAGAAAAAGGCGGCTATAACCAGGCCGATAATGACGAGATCTTTGGTGCTTTCAATGGTCAGTTGAGCATTACCAAGGATTTAAAACTGATAGGAGAATTTGGGGGTACCATTCAAAACAACGGTACATTCTTCCGCCGTACACAGGTTAATTATTTACCCGCAGGTGTGTATGGTAATGATCTGACCGTGTTGGATGGTAACAGTAAATCATTATTGACCAATACTAAAATATCTACTGAATACACCAAAAAGATAAACGATCACAACTTTAAGATACAATTAGGAGTTTCCAGTGAAACATACAGCCAGCGTGGTTTTCAACTTCAGAAAACACTGACCGATCCTCTATTGGGTACGCCAACCACTGGTACAATCGTAGATACGCAAAATTCTACTAACAGTATCGCGGTAAACTCGTCCAGCCTGCTTTCTGCATTTGGCCGTTTAAATTATACTTACAAAGACCGATACCTATTTGAAGCGCTGTTCCGCGAAGATGCTTCGTCTAAATTTGCGGCAGGCAACAGAGCCAGTTTCTTTCCGTCAGTAAGCGCGGGCTGGATAGTTACACAAGAATCCTTTATGGAGCCTTTAAGGAATTCACTGAGTACATTAAAGCTGAGGGCTTCTTATGGCACCGTGGGCAACCAGAATGTTAATAATTACCAGTATCAAACCACTTACTTTAATTACCCTAATGCATATGGTTATGGTAACAACATAGTTGGCGGTGCTGGCACTAATATTGCAAACCGTGACATCACCTGGGAGAAAGCTGCAAAATTAAACATTGGCTTGGATGCAGGCCTTTTCAATGATAAACTGACTGCTACCTTTGATTATTTCCGGGAGATCCGCAGCAACATTCTGGCACCCCGTGCGGATGTGCCTTTTATATTCGGAGCAGGCTCTCCGGATTACAACGTAGCAAAAGTACGTAATACCGGCTGGGAAGCCTCAGTTACTTACAATTTGCGCGGCAGAGATGTTAGCCAAAGTTTTAGTATAAACGTTGCAGATAACAAAAACACCCTATTAAAGTTAACCGGCAGCGCAACTGAGACAATTTATAACCAAGACGTATTTCAATTGATACGCAGGGTTGGAGAGCCGATTACTCAATATTACGGTTATCAAACAAATGGCTTTTTCCAAAACCAGCAGGATATTGACAACTCTCCTAAAATAGCCGGTAACAGCGTGCAACCCGGTGACTTAAAGTTTAAAGACCGTAATGGTGACGGAATCATTGATGAGAAGGATAAAACGATTTTAGGTAACCCATTCCCACGCTATACCTTCGGTTTCACGTACCGCATCGCTTACAAAGGCTTTGACTTGTCCATATTCATTCAAGGTGTAGGTAAACGCGATGCATTTCTTCGCGGGGAGTTGGTTGAGCCATTCCATTATGGCTATGGCGCTACAGTTTATGATCACCAAACCGATATCTGGTCCCCGAGTAATCCAAACGCACGTTATCCAATATTGGCGAATATTGGTTCGCCGTCAAATACCAACAACTGGCGCACCGGTTCAGACCTTTATAAGTACGATGCTGCTTACGCCCGCTTGAAGAACGTCAATATAGGATACAGTTTTAGTCAGGCGATAACAAAGAAGCTGGGCATCCAGCGTCTTCGCCTGTCGCTTATAGGCCAAAACCTGGCAACGCTTAGTAAATTGAAGTTCATCGATCCGGAAACATCGGAGTTCGGCAACAACCTAAATCCTGCCTCAGCATCAAACAGTGCAAGACAATATCCTTTACCGGTATTCTATGGGGCAGGCCTTGATATAACTTTCTAAGAACAGATAATAATTAAAATATAAGAAAATGAAATTTTTTAAAAAGCTTTTGATCGTATCTGTTGCGGTTGTAGCGGCATCAGGTTGTAAAAAACTTGATATTGCACCAACAGACCGGTTTTCTGATCTTACTTTCTGGCAGGTTGATGCCAATGTTTACAACGCACTTAATAATAATTACAGCCTGATATACAACAGCGGGCTGTACTTTGATGCCGAAGCGCTATCTGATAATGCCTATTCACCATCAGGCGACTTGAATGTTATTGCCAGCGGCAACGCTACATCACAAACAGGCAAGTTTGCGGGTGATTGGAATAACTATTATTCGGCTATCAAATCCTGCAACATATTCTTGGCAAACATTGATAAAAATACTACGCTACCTGCTGCCACCAAGGCAAGATTGATAGCAGAAACCCGTTTTATCCGGGCATTCGAGCATTTTAATCTCACCAAGTGGTATGGTGACGTTCCAATCGTGGACAAAGATATATCACCGGAAGAAGCACAAACCATATCCCGCTCGCCAAAAACAGCGGTGGTGAAATTTGTTGTTGATGAACTGGAGGCAATCGTGAATGATCTGCCATCAAGTACCAATTTACCTGCAAATGAAAATGGCCGTATCACTAAAGGTGCTGCACTTGCTTTAGAAGCAAGGGTGTTATTATACCAAGGCGACCGCATGACTGATGTAGTGAATATTTGCGAGAAATTGATGAACGATCAGGGTACTTATGGTTCATATAGCTTGGAGAGCAGCTACAGTGCACTTTTTAGCGACCCTAACGTGAATAAAAACACCAAAGAAAGCATCTTATCATTACAGTATGTTCCCACACTACGTACATGGCAGAACTTTTGGGATTTTGCACCACGTACTGTCGGCGGCCGCGTAAGCAGCATGGCACCTACTCAGGAACTGGTGGACGATTACATTATGCTGAATGGTAAAGGGGTCAAAGAAGCAGGCTCGGGTTACAATGAAAATAACCCTTACATAAATCGCGACCCCCGCTTAACCGCAACCATCGTTTATGACCGCTACACTTGGGTCAACGCAAATAATACAACTAAAACCATTTACATTAAACCCGGTACCGACCCTGTACAGCCAGGCCTGGACGAATACAGCGCCGGATCGCAGGCTGCATCGGCAACGGCTTATTACTGGAGAAAGTACTATGACCCAAGCGCATTGGCAAACTTCGTATCAGGTAATAACCTGCATTTGATAAGATATGCCGAGATACTGCTTGATTATGCCGAAGCTAAACAAAGCCTTGGCCAGATGGATGCAACCGTATGGAATAAAACCATAGGTGCTTTACGCCAGCGTGCTGGTTTTACCGATGCAGGTGCTGTCACTTACCCGGGCAACACTAACATGACCAATATAATCCGCCGCGAGCGCCGCGTGGAGTTGGCCATGGAAGGTATCCGTGCAGACGACATCAGAAGGTGGAAAGTTGCTGAAACCGTTATGAATGGCTACATACATGGCGCCAAATTCTCGAACGATCAAAGTACAGATAACGGTTACATAAGAACGCAGCTTCGTAAATTTAACGCTAACCGCGATTACTTATGGGCTATTCCTGCACACGATGCTGACCTGAACAAAAACCTCGGTCAAAACCCGGGTTACACCAATTAGACCTAATTAAAACAATATTGATCATGAGAAAGCTAATGATGCTTGCAGCCGTATTGCTGCTGGCGGTGACATTCACCACTTCTTGTAAAAAAGACAACAAACCACTGAGCTTAAATCTTAATCCGGTAGGTACACTGGCTACCCCAAATGATAATGCAGACGTAAAGCTTGAACCAAATACTGCTGCGAGTGTGCTTTTTAAATGGGATGCATCGGATAACAATGACGGAGGCCTTATCCTTTACGAGGTTGCATTTGACAAAGAGGGGGGTGATTTCAGCAAACCGGTAACCAGGATTTTATCTGATGGTGCCGGAGTACAAACACAGTTGACCATCAGTCATAAGGATCTTAATAAAATAGCCAATGCTGCCGGCATTGCCTCTTTAAGCGCGGGTAAGCTTAAGTGGACAGTGATAGCATCGAAAGGAACAAACGCCAAGCCGGGATCAGCATCGCGTACGTTGCAATTGGAGAGACCTGCGGGCTTTGCCGAAAATCCTGTTGATCTGTATATCACAGGTTCTGCCACAGAAGGTGGGACTGATGTAAGCAAAGCTATTAAACTTAAAAAGACCGAAGATGGTGTATTTGAAGTGTACACATCACTAAAGGCAGGAGATTATTATCTGACTGATAAGAATAGCGATGGTGGGAAAAAGTATTACATAGAAAATGGCATCATAAAGGAGGGCGCAGCAACCGTTAGTGTTTCCGGAGAAGCCAAAACTTACCGTCTGAATTATGATTTTACTTCCGCCACTACAAAATCAATGCAGGTACAGTCGATAGGTTTATATATGTCTGCATATGGCACGGAGATAGGAACCCTTAATTATATTGGTAATGGTGTATTTGAAGCGCCAAAAATTGCGGTGGAGTTTTACCAGTTCTCATGGGGACGCGATGAACGGTATAAGTTTATACTGCACACAGGCGCCGGTAATGAATATCAAGGTAGTACAAATGCTAATAACGTTGCACCTGCAGGCCAGCCTGCATCCTACTTTTACCTGGTACCGGTTACAAACGCACAGTGGGATAACACCTACAAGTTTGACCCTTCTGCAGATAGAAAAAATGTGAAGGTTGATGTTATGCTACAATCAACAGCTTATACTCATAAAGTAACTGTCCTTTAACATCACACAGCCCCACATACAGAGTGGGGCTGTTTACGCTATCGTTATGAAAAAATTACTCTTAGTATTAATCGCTTCAATCGCTGTTTTGGTCACCTCATGCGGCAAGGATAAAGACATCAATCCCGGCACAGGTGGAGGTGGCACAAAACCGCCCGTAGATCCGCCCGTAACTGCTGTTAATTACCTGTCTTTGGCGAAAGAGACCAGAAATTTTATTTCCAATAATCTACTTACGTCAAATTTCAGCTACCGGGCCAACACGACCACCCACGCTAACAACTGTTATGAGTGGTATAACGTAAGCCAGATATACGCTGATGCCGCACTCATCGCAGCGGGCGATGCTTCGCAAGCTACCTACATGAACAGGACTTTCCAGTTCATGGAGAACTTTTGGGATAAGACTGATCTGCGTGGGGGCTACTTTGCCTCAGTAAATCTTAACGGCACCGGCGCGGCCGGTGATAAGTTTGTTGATGATAATGGTCTTACCGGCATGGTGTATCTTGAAGCTTATGAAGTTACCAGCGATGCTGATAAGGCGGCCTATCTTGCAAAAGCCAAAGCATGTGCCGACTGGTTGATAAATAGCGGCTTGTGGGATAGTACATATGGCGGGGGATTCTGGTGGAATACATCAAAACCCGATAAACCAACACAATCAAATGGCGTTGCCATGCAGCTTTTTGCGAAGCTGTATATTCTTACCGGCGAGACCACTTACCGTGACTGGGCGTCGAAAGTGAATGATTGGTTAATGATGAATATGTTTGATTCGGCAAGCGGGCTATACATCTGGAAAGTTGATGGCGGTGGTACAGGTACTAAACACTATGAAAAATTCACTTATGATAATGCCATCATGCTGGAGGCTGACATTCTTTTTGGACAGGCGATAAAAGATCCGTCCTATCTGGCAAAAGCGCAGGCTATAGGCAATGCAATGAATGCTGTGCTGTGGAACGCACAGTATAAGGGATATATTTTCAATACCGACCCGACTCAGACCCGCGTCAATCCGGCATGGTGTGGTTGGGGTTCCCAGGGAATGATAAGGTTGTACGAAGAGGATAAAAATGAAAAATGGCTTAGCTACGCCCGTAACAACATTGATGCTTTGAATAAAGCTAACCGCAATGCCGATACCAAGGCTTATTATTATTTTGCAGGTTTTGCAGGGAATGATCGTTCACCGGAAATTGAAGGTGTTGATCAGGCCTGGATGCAACGTATACAAGCCATGATGTCAAAATACCCTAACAAATAAGAAGGAGCTTTTGCTCTGATAACCTGATTTACATGAGACTTAACTATTTCGCTATAGCTGCCTTCGCTGCATTTGTATTGGCCGGTTGCAGTACCAAGCGCGAGAGTATTTTAAAATATGTTGACCCAAATATTGGTACAGCTCATAGCCGCTGGTTTTTTTATACACCTGCCGCAGTGCCTTATGGTATGGCGAAGCTTGCACCATCAACAAACGGGAGCTATGGCAACCCTTCAGGTTGGGAGGCGGTTGGTTACGATACCCGCCAAAACTCCATTGAAGGTTTTGTTCATTTTCATGAATGGCAAGTTGGGGGCGTAAGCTACATGCCTACTACCGGGAGTATCATAACCAAACCAGGTGATCTTGAAAGAAAAACACCTGGTTACCGCTCCGGTTTTGACAGGAAGAATCAGGTGGCAGAACCTGGTTACTATCGTGTACTTTTAGACGATTACCACATCACAGCTGAATTAACAGCTACTAAGCGCGTGGGTTTTCAGCGATATACTTTTCCTAAAAATGATCAGTCACACATTATCCTGGATATCGGAAATAAACAAGGTGAAAGTGACATAGTGACCAATGCCAATATTAAAATGCTTGATGACACGCACTTCGAAGGCTTTGTTAGTACCTATCCAAAATATGTAAAGATCTATGATCCGGAAGGGAAGGTGAATATGTATTTCTATGGTGAGCTGAGCAAAAAGCCTGTAAGCGTAACCGCTTTTACGGCGGAGCAGATATTTGACAAAAAAAATAATGCCGAAGGCAAGGGCGCTGGGCTGGTATTAAATTATCAGACAACAGATAACGAAACCATCGAGGTGAAAACTGGCCTTTCATATACATCAAACGCCAATGCTAAAGCTAATTTCATGGCCGAGGCTAAAAACCTGAGCTTTGACCAAGCTAAAGAACAGGCGCAGCAAACATGGCAGGAGCAACTCGGTAAAATCCATGTTGAAGACAGCAACCTTCAAAACAAAACAAAATTCTACACCGGTCTTTTTCATGCGTTGTTGGGCCGCGGTATCGCCAGCGATATCAATGGTGACTATCCTAAACATGGTGGCCAAACAGGCCGTTTACCATCACAGGATAATAATAGCTTAAAAGCGGAATTCATCAACTCTGATGCAATCTGGGGCGGGTTCTGGAATATTACCCAATTGTGGTCACTGTCATATCCGGAGTGGTATGGAAGTTTTGTGAATACTGAACTTCAATTGTATAAAGATAAAGGCTGGTTCGGCGATGGTATCGCTAACAGCGAATATGTATCAGGCGTGGGTACCAACTTTGTAGGGCTTGCGGTAGCTGGTGCATATAACGTTGGTATCCGCAACTATAATGTAGACCTGGCTTATGAAGCGGTTAAGGCTAATGAGCTGAATTACAAGAACCGTGCGGTAGGCGCTGGCAAATTAGATATCAAAGCTTTTTTAAAGTACGGATATGTGCCTTACTTTGACCAAACCGGTCGTGATTTTGTGACCGATTCAACCGGGTCAAATTTTGCCGGTTCACATACTTTAGAATATAGCTATAGTGCTTTTGCAGCTGCACAAATGGCCAAAGCCATGGGTAAAACTGGAGATTATCAGAAATTTATCAAACTGTCAAATGGCTGGCGTTATATCTTCAATCCACAAAATAAGCTGATGCAGCCTAAACGCGCCAACGGTAGCTTCATTGAAAAGTTTGATCCTTACCAGCCATGGCGCGGTTTCCAGGAAGGCAACGCTGTACAATACACGTTTTATGTACCGCAAAACCCAGCTGCATTAATTGATGCCATAGGTAAAGCTAATTTCAACAAACGCCTCGATAGCATTTTTACCGTGTCAGAAAAACAGGGCTTCGGCGGTGGTAAAACTATCGACGCATTTGCAGGCATCAATTCCATCTATAATCATGGCAACCAACCTAATCTTCACATTAGCTGGCTTTTCAATTTTTCAGGCAAACCATGGCTTACCCAAAAATGGACAAGGGCGATAGGACAGGAGTTCTACGGTACAGAACCTGTGCATGGTTACGGGTACGGTCAGGACGAAGATCAGGGCCAATTGGGATCATGGTACGTTATAAACGCACTTGGCCTATTTGACGTAAAGGGTTTTACTGATCTGAGGCCGATAATTGAACTGGGCAGCCCGCTTTTTGCAAAAGCCAGTATCACACTGGGTGATGGTAAGAAGCTCATCATCGAAACGCAAAATAACTCAAAAGAGAATGTGTATGTTCAGTCGGCCACATTCAATGGCAGAACATTGGATAACTGTTGGCTATACCGCGATGAATTGATGAAAGGTGGCGAATTGAAATTTGTGATGGGCAGTAAGCCAAATCTATCCTGGGGGACTAAGGTTCCGCCGCCATCGGCTCAATAATATTGGTATGAAAAATCTAAAGGTACGAATATCAGCGGTGTTGTGTTTTTTGCCCTCCATCGTGTTTGCCCAATTAAAGACTGAGAAATATAAACAACGAGCCGAGGCCATATATCAATTGGTGTGGGACCGATACCGGGTAAACAAATACCCGGGTCTTTTTTCCGAAAATTATCCGACAGGAAAAAGCGACTCGCTCAATTATTTTCAGGGCGAAGCTGTGAAAGCAAAGGAAGTCAGCTTTTTGTGGCCTTTTAGCGGCGTGTTTACAGCCACCAACATCCTGATGAGATGCCCGGGGCTCAAAACTAAGTATAAACCTTATCAGGATACTTTGGTTATCGGGGTAGAACAATATCGTGATCCATTGCGTAAGCCTCCAGGCTACCAGGCTTATCCCGTTGACTTTGAAAAAGCTGATCGTTACTATGATGACAATGGCCTGGTGGGTATTGACTACATGGAATCTTACTTTAACACGCGTAACCCTTTATACCTACGACGTGCCAAAGAAGTTTTTAAATTTATTTTAAGCGGATGGAACAGCGATGTTGGTGGAGGCGTCACCTGGTTAGAAGGGCATAATGATCAGAAACCAGCCTGTAGTAATGGCATGGCTACGTTAACAGCTTTAAAGATATATGAAGGCTGCAAGGAGCCGTGCTATCTTGAGCAGGGTAAGCGCTTCTACAATTGGATGTATTCAACCCTACGCGATTCTACTACCGGGATTATAGCTAATGACGTGAAGCTTGACGGCAAACAAAATCGGACTTTTTGGACATACAATACAGGATCTCTAATAGAGGCTGCAGTTTTAATATACAAATTTACCGGTGAAGCAAAGTATCTTATGCAAGCCAAACAGTTAGCTGCGAGCAGTTATAAGTATTTCAGCAACTTGCCGCACGATAAAAATTTGCAAATGCATATTGATGTTCCCTGGTTTTTAACAGTGCTATTCAGAGGTTATGAGGCACTTTACAAAATTGATAAGGATTACCGATACCTCTCAGCTATTGAGCATGATCTCAACTATGCGTGGCAAAACTCCCGGGATAAATACGGCTTTATAACTAAGAACTGGTTGCCTGAAAAAAGCCAATTAGAAAAGCCGAAATGGTTGCTTGACGAAGCTTGTATCGCGGAGCTTTATGCAAGGTTGTACCTTATCAAAAGATAGATGTTGATTTTATTAGGTATATAGATGACAAGCCGCGAGGTCAAACGACCACATTTTTTACGTTATCGCTAACCGGATGTCACTTATTGAAATATTTAATACATTTCAAAAATTAATCAGGCGAGAGTTGGCGGAATTGGACGGGTACGTTGTTTTTTCGCAATGGCTTTATTATCAATGAATTGATGTTTTAGAAAATTAAAACGTAACTGATTAGGTAACCGAATAATTTGATTCGTTTTGATTGAGTTTGAAATACCTATACTAAAGATAAACATTAGTTGGTTATACTGAAAAGTTCTTTCAGGGGTTCTATTCCCTCGTGGAATCGAACCTAATGCAGGTTATTTAAGTATCTAAAATACTTAGGTTCCTTAGACCTTTTAATCCAATAGTGTCCAGGTACGTTTTGCCTGTACGGCTTGTACCACTTGTTGCTCAGCCACTACTATGTTTTCTTTCCGCTGTCCAATGTATTCAAGCGTACTTAACTTGTTCCAAAGCGCTATCAGGACGCGTATAAACTCGTCAATTGTGGTCATGGCGGCGCTGATATCATGGTGGTTATACACTATCTCTATCAACCTTGCCAACAATTCCTCAAAGTTTCCAGGTGTAACATCTTTCCACTCGTAAAAGTATTTTAGCAGTTCCTCTCGTTCGTTACCGGCTATGCATTTTATAGTACTAAAAAAAACGTGTGCCATTTCAGAAAAATAACTAACCATCACTATCGGTGGTTGGTGATGCACGATATTGCGATATGGGAAGTAAATACGCGCTATAAAATCAAGCATTTTGTCGCAAAGTGTCTTTACGTTTTTGCCTATGGTAGATATATTGTCTTTGGATGTGATCTTGTCAATTATGCGGAAGGATAACAGTTGATATTCGTTTAACTGATTGCTAAAGTGCTCATAATACCTAATTAGGTCTGGATGGCTTAAAATACTGGCAGATGGCGGTACGTAGTCTTTAATAACTTGTATACCTGCATTGCTTCTTGTAAACTTTCCTACTTCCAGGTAATTATTACCGCGGGCATTGATCTGTGAGGCGGGTAAAATAGTAACACCATATTGGCTATCTACATCCGGGTATCTCAAAGGAGATTCTTCTGCGTTAGGTTTACCGGCAGCCACACGTTGATGAGGGTCTACAGTTAATATTACATAGTAAACATCTGCAGCGTCACCCGCCGCTTCATTAGCAAAGTAATGGTCAAATGTAATTTCTTCTCCTATGGCTCCAGGGGTTATCAAAATACGATAACCTTGAGCGGTTATCGCATTACATTGCCGTATTTTTATCTGAATGCCATTGGCCGGCCGTTCATTTATTTGAATGTCTAATGAATGCTGTTCGCCATTAAACGGAGGCAGTAAACCGTAATTTGCGGTGTTTAATGAAAGCGAATTGCTATCTCTGATTACATCCTGCACAAAATTATCTGTTTGTACAAAGTGATCGCTTGAGATCTTCATCCCGTCAACCCAATTAACAGCTCGGTATTTAAGTGGCAAAATCATCTCATTAATAATTTAAACATTATAAATAAACAGCCTGGTCGCCTACTTTCTCAGGCGCACTCACGATCTCCGAAACCCTTTTCGCAAAAATCGGAAACTTTTCAGTAATTCTGTTCTGTTCAATATCCAGATCGGGATCAATAAATTGCCGCTCTTTAAAAAAAGAAGGTTTTATGTAAAAAATCCATTTAAAGCGCTCTCCGCTATTAATGTATTCTATTTTAGAATCAGGGAATTTAAGATTATAGTCATCAATGAACTTCTGAAACCACAACCCAAAATTCATATTTCGCGGAGCTTTGGCCTTTACCTTAAGCGGTTCATCATCTGTTGTGTGCTTGTAAAGATTAACTTCTAACACCAGCAGTTTGTTAAAATCAAGGTGCTCCATGCTGATGTCATCAGGTACCATAGGATATTGCCATACTTTGTAGATCTCCATTGGGATGTTTAAGAACGCAACGTAAGTCCACCAGAAGATCACAGGGAGTAAAAATACAAGTACAGACGAGGAAGCCCAGATGCCATATTTTAAATTATTCAACCAGTCAAATCCCAGCTTAAACAAAAAGATGCCTAAAAGGCAAGTTATTAAACTGCAAATGAAGAAGAAAACGCGTTTTTCCAACAGCATCTCTTCATAATGTACGCCAGCCTGCCAAACAAATATCGTCCCGATAACTAAGTAGTAGAACACACAGCCTAAATAGCCCCAAGGCATAAACTGCAGGTCGAGAAACCCGAGCAGACCAGGTATGCCTAAAATTATACCGGTAAGAAGGATTATTATAACAAGCTTTTTGTTATTAAGCAGCTTGTTCTTCTTGTTAAGCATTGTCATCACCATGGTAGAGATGACAACTATTAGAGGGAAAAGCAGGTATCTTATAAAAAACGATTTAACGTCCATATAGCAATAGGGTTGTGGTCACAAAATCACAAATAATAAAAAGTGAAATTTGTATAATCAATTACCAATAATTGTGGTTATTGTTTTAGTAAAGCGAAATATTAACACTAATGCCACGCAGATCAGCCAACCGTTTTAACACCGATTTCAAAGCCGTAACACTCGCCGCGGAGCTAATAGAACAAGGCGAGGTTGATGCCGATAAGTTAATAATACTTCCGGTTGGCCCACAAGAACGAGCTTACGCAAAAGAAGTACGCGAATTAACTACTTACAGGTCTGCCTTCCGTGACCGGGAAATGACCTTGATCCGGATAAATCGAGAGGGACTTTATGACATGCTTCCTGAAGGCCTGTTTCATGCAGCTCCACAGCCAAGTGAATCGATGGACGAAGAGGGTATGATCAAAGACATATCCAATCGCCGAGAAGAAGAAAAACACGCGCGGGCCTTTTTTGCACCCTTTGAGGCGGAGCTTTATCAGATACGGACTATTGTTGAACTTTATGAAAGCCGTCTGGACAAGAAGAGCGATTACGATGAACTGGTAAACATATTTCTAACAGAGTGGCGCGAGTTTGATTGTTTTGATAATAAGCAAATGATAATGCTGATGCACGTGTTGCCTGTTATACATGAGCAGCGAAATAATTTAAGTTTTATCGGCAATGTGTTGGGCATTATGTTTCAAAGGCCTTTTAATCTGCAATATCGGATTAGAGAAGCCACAGCATCTCAGGAGGCAATGGCTTTGCAAACAAAACTAGGGCAAGGCGTGCTTGGCGTTAATTTTATAGCAGGTTTTGTTCAAGAACCTGAGGAAGACCTGTCTATTACCGTCGGTCCGCTTACAGCTAAACAAATGCTTGATTTTTTGCCCGGAACGCGTTCTGCAAGGGCTCTTGAAGTTTTGCTATCGTATTTTATTCCACTGCAAACGGGTTATGTCACGCACTACTTAGCCGGGCCCGAAGCGCAAAAGCTGTCTCTTGGAGCCGATCAGGAAAACTCATGCCTTGGTGTAACTACTTATTTGGGTGTTAATTAAGAAAAAAGCGGTAGTGTGAATTAATTACACTGCGGCTTATCAGTTTGGTTTTCAGCAGATCGAACAGCATATCCCAATCCTCTGCAGAAAGTCGTAGGTTATCAACAGGCCTAAGATAGATATCAACTGTTTTTTGAAAACCTTCTTTAGGGTTTTGCGATACAACCACACCTTTACCAATTTTCACATCTGTAATTTTATTCCCCAATTCGTAGTAACAAAAACTGATAAGATCAGCTTGGGTAACAATTCTGTCTTTTGTGGTAAGCCCATATTTGTAAGCCTGTATACGTTCGGTAGCGCCAAGACTATTGCGGCCGCCGGTAGTAGTGGTAATAAGTCTAAGGCTTTCATCTTTCAGTTTCAGCATCTCAAATTGCTGCACTTTACTTCCGCGGCGAATGTTATTAGCTGCATCTGCCAATGTTGTCCAATATTGTAAATAAAGCATTGCGGCCTTATTTGCCGGCTTTACAATCAGATAATTAAACGCCCCGGCCTTATCTTTCGTAGTGCGCGATTTACGCTCAATTAAGGCAAGGTTTTGTTCAAGTGTTTTTAACATGCCGCTTAAAAAGTCGCCGCCGTAACTCGCAAAGGCCGCTTTCTCGTCGCGTAGCAATTCAAATAAATACTCAATAAGTTGATGTGCGCTACGTGAGTCGAAACGCTCCGCTCCTCCATTGCGAATGGAGTAACTGCCTTCGTAATTGTGTTCTGCCTGTGTGTACGGAATTTCGGAATAATGCGTGTTCTTGTCGTCAGAAAGGTCTTTTACAGATAAGAAAAGCTCGTTATTGGCTGGTTTTACCGGTATGATGTTATTGGTATCTTTAAGGCGATATTTTTGTTCGTACAATCGTCGGTTTACAACGGGGAAGCAATTTAATGACAGTTGCAACTCATCTATTGCTGCCGCAGACATAGCCGCCGGGAATGTAAACTTTAACCAAACACAGGGTTTTAAACGATTAAGATCGGTAGCGTTGAAAAACTCAGAAAATATACCAGGATATTTTTTCACCCTTGATGTTACATCAACCATTTGGCGGTCAGTGATTGTAAGAAACCGCTTGTTATAATATTCCTTTATATCGCGGGTTAGCAGGTTGATGATATTTTGTTCGTAAAACACCGGACGGTTTTCTGCAGCCTGTTCATCCTGATATTTTAAACCGGAAGACAGTTCCAGTTCATTATTGTCGTCTGTATAGCCTTTAACTACAGAGAGCAGCGTGTATAAATCATCACTTGTTGTATAATCAGGCCATTCAAAAAATAATGACAGGTCTTTTAAGTCTGTCAGGCCTCCGTCGCAGTCTATAGCTATCCATAGCGTGTTAACACCGGCGCCAGGGCTTTGTCCTGCATTCATCAGCACGCTTTTGTGTGATGTATCCTGGTGATCATATAAATGTTTGCCTATTACCGTATACTTTATCGCAGCATTAATAACCTTAACATTACCTACTGGCGAAAAAAACACGTCAGCATCTTCCTGTTGTTGTTTTGATGTCTCATTACCTGATGGCCTGCGATAAAAAAAATGGTTGTTTATGCGCAAAACCTCTTTGTTTTCAATAGGTTGGCCTTTTAATACGCCATGTGCCGGCAAAGCTGAGGTAAGATAATCAGATGCCAGTATTCGCGATATCTTATTAAGTACGCGGCTCTCCAGGTTCTTTACATCGTTAGATACATTGAATATCTCCGTACTTAGCGCCTCTATCAGCAATTTAACAAGGGGGTCCATGTCGTTAACATTGGTATTACCCCAAAAATCCATTGCGTTGCGCAGCATACGCGTACGTATTTCTTCTTTGCTGTTATAAAAGATAGAGCTCATAACTTTAAGTTGATAAAGGATTTAGGTAAAGCGATGTAGAAAACATATAAGTTTCGCCTGTTTGTTGAATTTTGCCCTTTACCACTATTTCTACACTTTTTTTTATTTCACTTACATTGCGTAGCGGGTAAAATTTGTTCACCTCTTTTATTCTTACATCCAAACTTACATCGTAAATACGCTGCTCATGTGTAGTAATAGATTTTAGTAAAGACTGGCGTAGTTTTTCTTCCCAGGTGCTTTCGCTAACGATAAGCTCAAAGTCAAGCTCCCATATCTCGCAACCGAAATCAGGCTTAAAGCGATGTTCGCCAAACCGGGTAAAAATTATCAGTTCGAGGTATTGAGAAATTGAAGCACCTAAATCTTGTGTTTCCAGATCGCGCCCACGCAATAGCTGATTAAAAAGCAACGGCTTTTTGTAAAGTGACATAACTTAGGTATTTATACGCAGCTTAAAGGTTAAATTTTTCGTTAACGGTAAACAATTTTTTTCGCCAATGGTTGTACATCCGTCGTGTGGGTGAAAGTCCATTTATCAACAAGCAAATAATTAGACTGTTTTAAGTATAAGTGAGAAAGTTATGCTTAGTGCTGGTTGATTGACATAATTTATCCTTAACCATAAATATGATCACATAGATGAAGCCGATCAACAATAGCGAGTTGCGCAGATCCTACATTAAATTTCTATCCTATTTCGCTTTTCTTTTAATTTTCAGTGTGCTGGCCGTTTACTTATTTTTCGTTACAGCAAATCGTGAGGTTTTGATGCTTAACGCTAAAGTTAAAGAGTCAAACAAACTGATGGCTATCCGTACAGACATCAATGCCAATTTTGACCTCATTATGCTGCGGATGCAACAGCTTTCGCAGTACACTAAAATGAATTCAACCGAGCTTAATAATCAAAATCTTATTCTGAATGACATTCAGGAAAGTAACATGAAGATACAGGCAAAACTACAGGACTACCATATCCCGCTTAAAAGTTTCGATCTGTATAAAAAATTAAGTGATAATGTAGCTACGGCTGCAAACATTAAAGATTCACTGTTTACTACACGTTTCCAAATTGAAAGTTTACGCTCGCAGGTTGAAGCATGCAACAGAGCAAATCAATCTGCAGTAAACCGCATCAGAGGACGTTTTGGACGATAATACCTATGAAATTCAGTTTAAAAGAGAAGAGAGAAAAGTTTTTGTTTTTTATGAGCCTGTTTGTCTTTACATCTGCGGTATTGTGTACCGCCATATTTTACAATTACGGTGATACCAGCGAGATATCAAAAGCAGATTTTGCAAGAAGGCTGCAGGAAGAGGAACGCTTTGAAGCTGTTTGTGCCGAAGCAGAACCTACTATTGATACAAGTTACGCACGCATAGTAAAGTTTAACCCTAACGTGCAGGCACTGTTCCTGGAGAATGACATCCGGAATTCTATTGCAGCTATCCGTTCTTTTTACAATGCACGCTCGTACGATAACAGGTATAAATTTTTCGTTTACGCCTCCAAAATTCAGGATAATCTGTTTTATGATAAACGGGAGTTACGGGGTAATTACAACGATATTAATAGGTTAAACAAGTTAACTGAAGATTGCAAGCTATCAAGCCGACAACTTCAACAAAGCATGAGCAACCGTAGATAATGATATATAACCAAATCCTTAAATAACCATCACTACAACAATGCAAGACGATCAAAATAACGGCAGATCAGTAAGCACTAACCGGCAGGGCTACATTTTCTTATATATTGTAGTAAGCATTCTGCTATTGGCAGGCTTGATATTTTTATTTAAAAGTTCCCTTTTTGATAAACGCACTGTAAATGCAAAAATACTGAAAGACGAAATACTGTTGAACGAAGACCTTATTTACTCTGACAATACCCAAAATGCTAAAAATTGGCTCTGGGAGTTTGGTAACGGAGATAAATCAAACAGGCAGAACGGAACTTACCATTACAATAAGCCAGGCGCCTACATTGTAAGACTAACGGTTGACGGTAAGTTGCAACAGCAGTTTCCGGTAGATGTTAAAGAGGTGATGCTTGCACCCGCTTCATCAGATACGCTCATTACCATAAATGGGCCAACACAGGGTATAGTTAACGAAGAGGTGCGGCTTGAAGCTCAAGGAAATGCCCGCATTTACGAATGGTCTTTTGGAGAAACCGGTCGTATAGATGTTAAAGGCCCTACAGCGCTTTATACTTATCATAACCCCGGAACCTATTTTGTAAGATTGAATACTGATAAGGGAGCACGCCCGGCTTATCATAAGATTTTGATCACTAACCCTGATTCAACCCTGAACACGATGGTTACGCCCGGTGAAGGTGAACAACGGGTAATAGATGACATCCGCGCACACCTGCAGGCAATAGCTAATGGAGCCGACTTTAATAACCACTATTATTACCTGGTAAATAAATATTTTTGCGGTGATGAAAAAGTTACTGTTAATGTTGAATCAAATGCGGATAGAAAGCAAACCGACCTTTATTCATATTGTATGCGTTTAACCTTTGGCGGCGGAATTTATATTGATGAGGCGCAGGTAACGCTCAAACCAAAATCAAACTGCTCAAGCTTGCTTACGGTTAAGCAGCATTCTGCAACATCAACCCCAGGTATTAAACGTTCAAAATAATCAGCCTTTACCACCTACTACCATGAAAAATATAATATGCATTTTCTCCCTTATGGTTATCGCTATTGCGGGTAATGCGCAATCGCCGGTTTCAATAAGCAGAAAAGTAGCTACCCTGCCTGCTGCTTTTGAAAAACCTAACGATAAAACCAATGTATTTGACGATGGAAAGAAAACAGCGCTTCCATGGATAGTATTTTCTGACCGGGAAGAGAACTTCACCACCACAGCACCAGGAGGTTCTTTGGTAATGAAAAAGCTAAAGTTTATGGAGCCGTTTTATGTAAGTGAATCTCGTAACGGGTATATTAAACTCATTAAATACCAGGCCGGAATGGTGCAGGGTCGCAAGCTAACTAACAAGAAAGCCGCTCAAAGTTACGGTTGGATAAGCAGGAACAAAGTATTGCTTTGGCAGTCTGCCTATGTAAATCCATCAAGTGGTTATCCTCAAAAGGCGGTTGCAATTATTTCAGGTTCCAATGCACTTAGCAATCCTGATCTATACTATGACCGCAACGACTCTGTTTATGTATACAATACTCCCGAGTTAGAGCACAAGAAAACAAAAGTAGCCCTCAATCAGCTGCTTTATATTTATAAGAGATCGCCGGATGCAAAAACACTTTTAATAGGATCCAATCCGCAATTGGTGCCTGATAGTGCAACACAAGGCGTTTTTGGTTGGGTGCCCTCAGATGCTGTACACGGATGGGGAGACAGGCTTTACATCGGTTCGGCCAAAATGTTTGATACAGATGCTGATGATTCTGTAGCTGCTGTTATAAATCAATCTTTACAATTTCAGCCACCTGCAACTAACAGTAAATTTACCTTTGATCCTTTGATAGATGCGGATCAACCAGTGCTTCGCACGATACCGGTAATTGATTATGGTGATGATGCTAACCTGAAACTGGGCGTAGCAACTGATGTGTACGATAAATCGAATAACAGCATCATCAACATTAAAGGCGGGCACATTAGCTATAAACAATATCTGGCTATCCGCAAGGGTATCCGTAAAATAAACGTGGTATTTGTTGTTGATGGTGGTTCTTCAATGCGCAATTATTTTCCGGGCATCACCAGTTCTATCAAGTCTTTTGAGAATGTTTTTGATACTTATAACCGGGGTCGTAAAATAAACTATGGTGTTGCCGTATACCGCAATCAAACCAATTGCTCAACAGGCGGTGTAGAACGCCAGGATTTTAACACAGATTACCGTAAAGTGGTTGATTTCCTCGAAAAGCAATCGCAGATAACTAACCGTTGCGTACCTGCAGCAAACAGCCAGCCTGTGTTTGATGGTTTACGCAGCGCCCTTGGGATGTTTGCAAGCCATAAAAACGAGACCAATCTGGTTGTTCTTATCGGCAGTACTGGTAACGCTAACGCTGAAGCAAATGTAATCTCCGATCTGTCTTCGGACATAGCAACGGCTGATGCGCGCATATTGGCCATACAGGTTTATGCCGATTATAATGCAATATATAACGACTTTGTTATCCAATCGCGTAAGCTGGTTTCTGAGTCTGCCGCTACATCTGCAGATCGTAAAAAAAGCCGGATGGTGGTTGGCGAAGGTTTAAGCAATACCCAGCAGTTTAACGTATCGTTATCAGATTCAATTTCTTTTTACCTCGACTTCCCGAAGAACAGTTTGATACAGGGCGCAGTGGTATTTCCACCTAAAGGTACCGTTAAAACCAACCTGGCAATGGAGGCATCCCTTAAACGGTTCATGACCGAAACACAGGCCGATATTAAAACACAGACACGATCATTAGATAGCGTATTCAGATTAACAGGAAGGGAACATAGGTATGTGACACCTGTGGTGATGTCGCAGGTGAATACGCCGTCTGCAACCTTGGGCGACGATATGCCACACAATGGGTTCAAATATTTTATCGCTGCCAATGCGCCGTCAACCATGGTAAACAGCCACCCGGGCAAATTGCAGTATCTGATCATCCTAAACGAAGATGAATATAAGCAGATGAATGATGTGCTATCTATGATGATAGGCGAAAACCTTGAACAGGATGCAAGCAATTTCCGCAGTAAGTTACGCCGTAATTATATTGATATCATCAACAAGAATATGGGCTTAAAAATGAGCAGCGGTGATATAAAAAAAATGCGCTTATCGGATTATTTGCGAAAAGCTACCGGCTTAGTAATGCCGCCTGCAAAGCAATTAGGCAACTATACAGTTGGTAACCTAAGTAGCACCAGCGATATGCCACAACCGCAGTTTGAAGCTTATTTAAATTACCTTATAAAATGCCGAAATGTCATTAAACAGCAGGCATTGGTACAGCAGCGCTTTACTTCTAACGGTAAAACATATTATTACATCACACAGGATAACTGGCAGCAATAATAAAGCACATGAGCATACTTAATTTAAGTGAATCAGTCAAAACCGCTGTTAGGGTGGCACAGTCTCTTGCCAAAGAATATCACCATAAGGAATTTGGCCCGGCACATCTGTTAAAAGGTTTATTGCACCAGGAAGTGGGTTTAAAAAACTTCCTGAGCTCGATAGGTAAAGACGCTGCTTACATTGGCGATTGGGCAGATGTGCGCATCGAAGATTATCCGCAGGCTATCAACGTTCCCGATGAAATGCTCGGTAACGATGCTGTAAAGGCAGTTTTTGAAGAAGCGGACAACGTACGCGTAAAATTGGGCCTCGATGCAATCACACCGGTTTGCATATTGGTTGCTTTGGCCAAACCCAATGTTGGCTTTGATGCAGGGCAGCTTAAATCCTTTCCTATTAAGGAGAAAGAGATACTTGATGTATATATACAAGATGAGAGTGTACAGCAAGCGGTGGCGCCATCATTGGCCGATAATACATCGGTCGAAAGCCCTAAAAGTGGAAATGCCTTGTTAAAATACTGTATTGACCGCACCGATCTTGCTCGCCAGGGAAAGGTAGACCCTATTATTGGCCGCGATAAAGAAACGCGAATGATAATGGAGATCCTTAGCCGCCGCACAAAACCTAATGTAATTATCACCGGTGATGCAGGCGTAGGCAAAACAGCGCTGGTTGATGGTTTTGCCTTGGATATAATTAACAATAAAGTACCACAGTCACTGCAGAATGTTAACCTTTTGGAGCTTGATTTGGGTTCGCTAATTGCAGGTGCATCATACAAAGGCGAGATTGAAGACAGGCTGAAAAACATACTTCGTGAGTTAAAGCAGCAGGAAAAAGCTATTTTATTTATTGATGAGATACATACGTTATTGGATAATAAAGGCCCAATTGGGGGCGGCGTGGGTAATCTTTTGAAACCCGAACTGGCGCGTGGCGAGATCACGGTGATAGGTGCAACCACCATGGACGAGTATCGCAAGATAATAGAACCAGAACAAGCTTTTAGCCGCCGGTTTGAAGTATTGCAGGTAGCCGAACCGGATATAGACACCGCCATAAAAATGCTGGAAAAATTGGTGCCTTATTACGAGGAACACCACCACCTTAAAATAGATAACGATGCTGTTAAAGACTGCGTACGTTTGGCAAAGCGTTACATGAAAGATCGTCGCTTGCCAGATTCGGCATTTGACCTCATGGACCGCACTATGGCCGCCATCAGGTTGATGAACGATACCTCAGATATGACATTATTGGAGTTGAACGAAAAGCTTGAAGGGTTAAGGGCGGATGAAGCATCAAGAGTGGCCGATTATAAATGGTTGTATAATTTGATGCAAAACAAAACCAGTGCAGTGTTATTAGGAAAGCTTGAAGATGAGGCGCAGGTTAGCACGTTTGAAACCATTGAGGAATATGCCACTTATTTCGGCAAGAACCTGCCATCGCTCAGTGAGTTTGCTAAAGACAAAACCAGCACTGTAAACAAATACGACATTGCCGCGGTAGTATCACACAAAACGGGTATCCCCATAGGTAAGATACAGGCGCAGGAAAAGGAACGCTTGCTAAATATGGAGAGCTTCTTAAAAAAACGGGTGGTTGGCCAGGACCAGGCTTTAAAAGCCGTATCAGATGCCATACTGGAATCGCGAAGTGGCTTAAACAAAAAAGGGCAGCCCATTGGCTCATTCTTTTTACTTGGGCCAACGGGTACAGGTAAAACGGAGCTTGCAAAGTCCATTGCCGACTTTTTATTCAATGATGAGAAAGCCATGATCCGCTTTGATATGTCGGAATTTAAGGAAGAACATTCTGCTGCGCTGCTTTACGGTGCGCCGCCGGGCTATGTTGGATATGAAGAAGGCGGTTTACTGGTAAATAAGATAAGGCAGCAGCCGTATGCGGTTTTACTATTTGACGAGATAGAAAAGGCACACCCGTCGGTATTTGATATCTTTTTACAGATATTAGACGAGGGCCATATTCATGATCGCCTGGGTAAAGAAGGTGATTTTTCAAACGCGCTTGTGTTGTTTACATCCAATATCGGCAGCGAATGGGTGGCAGATCAGTTAACAAAAGGCAATATGCCAACATCGGCTCAGTTAATGGAGATCATGGGTGGGCACTTTAGACCGGAGTTTTTGGCAAGGTTATCAGAGATAGTTCCGTTTGCACCGATATCCGAAGATAACGTGGTCCGTATTTTTGATATTCAACTAAAGAGCCTCATAGAATCGCTTGATAAAATGGGTATTAGCTTTGAAATCAGCGATGAGGCTAAGAGTATGCTGGCGCTCGGTGGTTTTACTCCTAAGTATGGCGCAAGGCAGTTATCAGGAGTTATCCGCAATCGCCTGCGCAGGCCTATATCACGTTACCTTATTTCGGGCGAGTTAAAGAAAGATCAGACCATTAAGATCGGAAAAAATGCAGAAAGTGATGAACTGACCTGGTCAATTAGCTAATTGCTAACAGGTTAATGCCCCGGAGTAGTAAAACATTTTAAACAAAATTAAGTTATAGTCAATATATTAATGTTACACCTCACACCTTTATTATATGTTTAACTACGAAATTGGAGGGAACGAAGTAAAAGTAGATACCTCAGAAGCGTTTGGTGAGATAGCTCCCAATAAAACTTTATTCATTCAAAAACTTACTGATAACGAGCCGCTGCGCCCCGAGAAGGTAGAAGGACTAACCACTGTAGAAGCTGTTTTTGAGCATTATAAGCCAAATGTTAATTTGAATTTGAACCGCCAGGATGGCTCTGCCATTACAGAAAATATCAAATTTAACACCCTTGGCGACTTTAGCCCAAAACGCATTGTACAACAAAGCAGTTACTTGCGTAAGTTGAATATTGAGCGAGAGATGTACATGAATATCATCAAACAGCTTAAAACAAATAAAACGCTAAAAACCACGCTTGATAACGAAGAAACACGGGCCGCTTTTGTTAGCGCGCTGAAAAACTTTGTAAAGGAGCTTGAACAATAATATTTTCCCCCAATAACCTTAACGCTACACACCTATGGCAACACCTAATGAGCAGGCCGTAAATAATACATCAGCCGAGCAGGCTTTTAAACCTGCAGAACGCCCAGCCGCCGCCAAAGAGCTTTCGTTACAAGAGAGCCTTGATAAGCTTTCAAGAGTAGGTGGTTTTGATCTTTTGGAAACCACTATTGATGGTTTGCAAAACCTTAACCCTGAGCGCAAAGCGCGTAAACAAATATTTTTAACCGACGACGAGAAAAAACAGGAGCGCGAAGAACTTAAACTTAAACTGAGCCAATGGATAACGGCGCTTGAAGAAGGCACTTCTGTTGGTGAAATGGTTGAAAAAAGTAACGAGAAACTGCAACTTGCCGAAGAGAACCTTAACAGCAACATAAAAGAAGCGCTTGAAACTACCAAAGAGCTGGAGCAATCTTATCGCTCTATGCACTTATTCTACAAAAACACTGAAGCCGATAAGCTGAAGAACGTAGTAGTAATGAATGCCAGCCTTGACCAGTTGAAAGAGCTGGATAACCCACGCTTTATTGAGTATGTAGGTAACGAGCTTAAGCAGAATTACGATAGGTTAGACCTTCGTAAAAACTACTCTATAATGGTAGTCCCTGGCTATTTGGGATCGAATAAGGTGGTGGAAAGATGGTCTAAGATTGCTTTCGACAACAAAGTGATGCTGGTTACCGATTTCGCCGACCTTGACCAGCCGGATGATGTGGTTGACCTGTTCACTGCAGCTAACCTAACCGGTGGCGATGCCTTTAAATCAAACACCATCATGACGTGTAACTGGATGGTAGGCCGTGATAAAGTAGCCGAAGTTGGCGAAGAAGATAACCTGTATGTACCGGGCTCCGCTGCATTAGCGGGTAAAATGTACCGTACCTTAATGTCGCAGGTTACGGCCGGTAAAAAACATGGTGCGGTAAACGAAGTTGATGGTGTACGCTTTGATCTGAAGAAAAGCGAGATATCACACCTAGAGCGCATTGGCTTGGTGCCCATGGTTAACGAGTATGGTAAGGTAATGGCATTTTCGGCTAAAACTTTATTCAACGGCGATAACATCGGCTTGCAAACTTACTCGGTAGTGCGTGTATTTGATTATATCACTAAAGTATTGTTTGACTTTTTGAACCGCCGTGCATTTGAGAACTGGAACTCAAAAACTGAACAGGACCTGCGCAGCCAGATCGTTAAGTTCCTGGATAACATTCAAGGTCCCGACAGGTTGATAGAACGCTTTAAGATCCTTAGGTTTGAACGCGATGAGGTACAAAAAGACCGCATCCATTTGGATATCAACATTACCCCTTACTTCCCGGCTAAAAGCTTTGTAGTTAAGCTGGATGGCCACAAGGGCGATGATGGCAACACAAGTTGGGAAACTGATTATAACCAACAGTAAAATATATATGTGGCCGGCTGCAAAGCCGGCCTTTTTGTTGTTTTAAGTTTAAGTCTATCTGTCTTTATTGTTAATTTCAGTTACTTTTGCTACTGTTAAACCATGAAACAGGTAGTAATAGTAAACGCAGACATTAACAAGACAGATACCACCAACGCCCTGATAGAAGCCTATCGTGAAGGCGCTGAAAGCGCATCTGCTAATGTTAAGGTTATAGCTATCGCCGACTTAAAGTTTAACCCCAACAAGCCGCTGATAGGGCGTAAAACAGACCTGGAGCCTGATCTTGCAGATGCCATGATGAAATTGAAATGGGCAAGCCATGTTATCATATTTTGCCCGGTTTATAAAACATCTATCAACTTTAAAATAAAAGGCTTTTTTGACCGTATTTTTCTTCCGGATCAGGTGTTTGTGGTTAACCAGGGGAACTTTAATAACGATTTTAGGGGCAGAAGTGCACGTATTGTATCCATACTTGACGAAGAAGCGTGGGCCGATTGGCAGGTAAATCAAAAGCCAACCTATCTGTCCATTAAAAAAAATGTTTTGGAACGTTGCCGCATACATCCGGTACACACCAGCACTATTGGCCATTTATACTCTCTTGAGAACGAGTACACGCAAAAGTGGCTAAAGAAATTATTTAACTTTGGCGCAAAAACCATATAAATAACCCCTCTTCAAAAAATAAATAGTTTCGCAAAAACAATACTTTGCCTGTTTTGTAGTTAATTATAAGAGTGCCGGTGGTCGGTACTATTCATTAACCTTTAAAATTTATCGTTATGGCTTTCAAAGCAAGATTAAATTTTTCGGGCAAAGAGTACGATGTGCTTAATTGCTCGTATGCCCTTAACCGTGATGTTGACTCTAAAGGACGCCCGTCCTCAGGTGTATATGGCGGAACAATCGACATTGAAGTTGAATCTACTGAAGACACCTCTGTTGTCGAATCAATGGTGAACAACCAGTACAAGCCTTTAGCCGGTACTTTGTTGATCAAAAAATCCGAAGAGGATGCTAAAATGAAAGAACTGACTTTTGAAGACGGCTACATTGTAAAGTATTCTGAAGGGTTAGACATTACAGGAGAAACTCCTATGAGCTACAAATTCACAATTTCGGCCCGTAAACTAAAATTAGGCAGTGCCGAGCACGTGAACGACTGGCCGGGCGTTAGGGCTTAAGTAGCGCTAAAATCAATTGTAAGAGTAAGGTTACTACCAAGCTCTAATTATTTTACTTAAAAATTTACTAAAATGGCTTTCAAAGCAAGAATTAATATCGGCTCAAAAGAGTTTGACGTTTTGCAGTGCAGTTATGCGCTGAGCAGAGATGTTGACGCAAAAGGACGTCCGTCATCAGGTGTTTACGGCGGTACTATCCAGGTTGAAGTTGAATCAACTGAAGATACTTCAGTAATTGAGTCAATGGTTAATAACCAGTATAAGCCGCTTAGTGGCACCATTACCTTCAAAAAATCAGAAGAAGATGCCAAAATGAAAGAGTTAAGCTTTCAGGACGGTTATATCATCCAATATAATGAAGGCTTATCAATAGTTGGTAATGCACCAATGTCGCTAAGCTTTGTTATCTCGGCCCGAACCTTGAAAATAGGTAATGCTGAGCATGAAAATGATTGGCCTAAATAGGCTATTACGAAATCAGCCTTTCGTATAAAATTGTACAGAGGAGATATGAAGTTTATCTCCTCTTTTTTTTCCAATTAGTTCTTTATTTTTTATGCAGAAAAAGAAAAGAATAATCAAGCCGGCAGCAAAAACCACTAAGAAGAAAAAAATATCCGTAACGCCGACGGCTATGGAGTACATTGATCTTTTTAACAAGTGTGAGATAAAGAAGGAGAAGATTGCGGAGGTTGATAAAGTAATTGATGACAAAATAGTACCTAACCGTAATAGGTACGAGCAGATATCAAATTTAGTGCGCGGCGGTGGTTCAAACACTTTATTGTTTGGTAGCGCACCATTATTTCAGCAGCCCAACCCATTTTATAAGCAATTTGGGGATTTAGACCGTTTGATATCGACTGATAGCCTTATAACTATCAATGCTACACTTACTGCTCCTTCCTTTAAGTTGAACAACGGCAATGGATTTGATTTTTTTCAAGGAAAATTTACTGAGACCAATAACAGCAAATTCGGCCTAAACCGGGATCTTTTTCAAACCGGCTTTTTTAACAGTTCTTCAGTGCCATGGTATTTTTTAGCCTGCGTACACTATATGGAATGCAGCTTTAGCTTTAAGAAGCATTTGCATAATGGCGACCCACTAACCGGTTACACTGTACACGTGCCGGCCCACCGCCCTAAAGTTGGCCATCCACCGCCGTTTACGTTTGAAGAAAGCGCTGTTGACGCTATAAAACTGATGAAGTACGATCAGGTAACCAATTGGAGCCTGCCCTTTATTTTACTAAAACTCGAAGGATATAATGGTTTCGGTTATAATCGTAAAGGGGTTAAGTCGCCTTATTTGTGGAGTTTCTCAAATCATTATATAAAAGGTAAGTACGTGGCAGATGGGAAATTTGATGCCGACGCTGTTTCATCACAAATGGGGGCGGCAGTTATCCTTAAACGGATGGAAGACCGTGCACTTATTAGTATTCCAAGAAACTAATCATGCAGTTGAAGTTACACATCAGATCAATAGCCGCAGTAATTATACTGCTGGTTTTTTACGGATGCCAAAGCCAGCCAGCGGGTGCAACTTCGCAGGTTGTTAAGCCTTTAGTAAAGATTGACAGTGATACAAGTTATCCAAAACATGCGCCCTTAACTGATGAAAAATTGTTCCGGATTTTTATAAGCAAGTTTAAAAATGCTGTGAAAACTCATAACAAAGCACAATTGCAGGCATTATTCCATTTTCCTTTACAAACCAGCCCGCAGTGGTCAAACGAAGATTTAAAGAATAGTGCTATTGATTATAATTCAGGCTTAATTTCGGCAACTGAGTTTTCCGTTTACTACCCGGATATTTTTACAAAAGATGCCGTTAAGCTTGTTGGAGCCAGTGGAGAAGATGACCTTTCTGAAATAGACAACACTACTACTGAAGATTATTATAAAAAACTGATGCCGCTTACTGACAAAGGGAGCACACTATATGAACTGGAGAAGCAATACACCCAGAATAACGGGCAAGAAACTTCTTTTGGTTTTGTATTTGGTAAGATAAAGGGGGCTTACAAAGTTTTAAGTTATTACAGGCCCTGGCCGTTAAAAGACTAAACCTAAGCATATTAATATGGAAACAAAGATCAAGGTAGATATAAGCATTGAGGGTACGCCGATAACGCACTTCTCATCATTTAACCTGGAGCAGCGGTTTAATGAGCACCAATCATTTCAGTTGCGATTTAACCATGACCAGGTTGAAAACAGCAACAAGATCACGCTCGAAAAATCTAAAGACTTTATAGGTAAGAACTTAACGGTACAATTTGGCCGCGGCGAAAATACGGAACACCAATTTACCGGTAAAATTACGCGTGTTGAAATTGCACAAAGTCATGGATTCCAGGGAGACATTGTAATAAGTGGCTACAGCCCAACGATTTTGATTGATAGAGGGCCTGATCTTGGCTCATACTTAAACAAGGATCTTAAGACTATAGTACAAAAAGCCACTGAAGATGCCCCGCAGAATGATCTTAATTTAAATATTAGCCCGGCGTATACATCTCCTATTGACTATATTATACAATACCGGGAGAGCGATTTTGATTTCATAAACAGGCTGTCAGCAGAATATCATGAGTGGTTTTACTACGACGGTGTAAAACTCAATTTTGGTAAGCCATCAAAACTTGATGAGGTGCCTTTGATCTACGGCCGCGACCTGCATAGCCTGCAATACGGGTTACAGATAGCGCCTCTTAAATATCAAAAGTTTGCTTATCATTCTCTTGAAGACAAAGTGCTAAGTTCCAAACCGTCAGAATCAAGTGGCAGTAATCCCGATCTGTCACATGTTATATCTGCGTCAAATCAGGTTTACAGCAAGCAGTATAATGAGCCGATAGATGTACGGGTAAGCAACCAAAAAGAGATTGATACCTTCGTTAATGATGAACACAAAGCTATTGTATCCGAGTTGCTTAACATCATGGGGAATGGGGATAACCCGCAAGTTAAATTGGGTTGTGTAGTAAACATCAGTACCAGTATGCGCGCTGATACCGGTTTCCAGGTGCAGGACTTCGGCAAATTTTTGGTAACAGCCGTTTACCATCAGTTAGATGGTGTGGGCCACTATCAAAATACTTTTGAAGGCGTATCTGCAGATAGCGAGAAGTTGCCTGTGCGCCATGCCGAAAAGCCACTGGCTGATATGCAATTGGCGATGGTGCTTGATAATAATGATCCAAAAAAACAAGGACGAATTAAAGTTCAGTTTAAATGGCAGTGTACCTCTAATGATCCTACTGAATGGCTAAGGGTTATGAGCCCTAACGCGGGGCATGGTGATACAGGAAAAAACCGCGGCTTCCTGGTTGTGCCCGAAGTTGGCGACCAGGTAGTTGTTGCTTTTGAAGAAGGGAATATCGCACGCCCTATTATTATGGGCAGTGTATATCACAGCAACAACGTAGACAGTGGAGGCTTTAGCAACAGTAACATTAAAGGCATGACATCGCGCCGGGGCAGTCATTTGCAGTTTGATGATGCTGCGCATGCGTTGTCGCTTGCAACATCTTTGGCAAATATGATTCATGTAGACGAACCTGCCGGTTCACTGACAGGTTCTGCGGCAAATACCGTTACATTACAGTCTGCAGCTCCGGCAAATGGAGCAGCCGCAGATAATAGTTTGATAATCAGTAGCCAAAAAGGGTCAGTTGATATTGTGGCCAAAGAAACCGTTAGTATCACCACAGGCAAAAGTTCAATCAAGCTCTACAAAGACGGAAAGATTGAACTTACTGGACTCAATATTATCATTACTGGTACTGAAAGTGTACAGATTAACGGCGGCACAATTACGGCAAAAGCGGATAAAGAACAAAAACTTGTGGGTAAGCCAGTAAACATAAATTAATAGATGAGTAATTTTAAGTTTTTTGATAGAGGCAGCTCTTCGATAGCAGAACCCAGAAAATCGTCAAATGTAGAGTCAATAGAAACCGTTCAATTTGGAGATAAACGGGCCAGATACCGCGCGGATCAGCAAGTTATAACAAAGCATAGTGGTAATGTAGCAAGTCATGGGACCCTAAAGCATGAATACTTGCTTGAATTGAAGAAAGTAAACAAGGATTTTGATGCCAAAATCACTATAACTGATGCTTACGGCTCGTATGAACCTGAGATGATGACCGACTTGTTGCAGTTGGGCCTAATGATAGACTCTGTTAGACACGAACAGCTCTTCAAACTTGACGGGAACGGGAAACCAATAGAGTTACTAAATAAAAATGAAATGATTAGCAACTGGATGGTACTTAAAACCATGCAGTTAAAAGAAGATAAATTGTTACCTCAATTAGACGAGGAAGAGCGAAAACAGGTGTTAAAAGAAATAAACAGTTATTGCGATACTATTTTCTCTGAGCAATATCCCATGCTTGATGAGCTTTACAAAAATTTATTTCATTTTACTGTTTTTGATAGGTACCTAGTAAGCAAGGATCTCAATGGGAAAGACGGAGATACAACTAAGTTTTTTTCAGGGATGTTTAACCTGCCCCTTACTTTGCAGTTTGTTTATGAGAACTACGAGGACAAAAACGATACCTATATTTTTGAAAAAAACAGCAAGTTATTATACGCTGATTATAACACGATCATAGATATTTATGAAAAGCAGTACCAGCCAGTACTACATTATTCCTACACAGATTACGACTATGTCATAAATTCAAGGGTTGAAGTTGATAAGGACTCTAACTTAATTACTCAGGCTTATGTTACTATCAAAGAATCAGTAAAGAATAACATAGAGAGTACAATTATTTATAATTTAAGAAAGGTTGAATTATGAGTAAAGGATATATAGACGAAGGTACCTGCTTGGTTTGTAGTAACATGACCTCTGGTTCTCCAAATACAGCAGTTGCTATAGACGACAAACTTGATGTTATACATGCGAAACCAAATAAGCGGCTACTCAGACACGTTGATTCGAAGGTTAAAAAGGATTTTGTTTGCAAAAAACCGTTTTCATCGTTTCTCGGCTTTGCGGGATTTTTGATAGGCTTCGGAGCCGGCTTTGCTGCGTTAGGCGGCGCGGCTGCTATGGCTACATTAATGGGGCCAGTTGGCTGGGCACTATTGGCCTTGGCTATTGTGGCGATTGCTTTGATCGCCGCATTTGCAAAAGCGCATAACATGTGTAATTCAGCGTTAAAAGGACAGCTATGGACGGTGTTTCATAAACAAGTAAATTTTAAAGGCAAGTCGGCAATTTACCAGGATTCGATATTGAACTGTCCGCAAGGGGGCGTTATACGCGCAGTTCCAGATCCGGCAATGGCAGCCGAAGCAGCAAAAGCAATAGCTTTTGATAGCATGAAAAATATTGGGCTTAAAACATTGTCACAAACCGTGTATGGCTTTGTTGCTGGTGCTTTCTCAGCAAAAACAGGGGGATTAGGCACTAATGCTGCTGGAGCCTCTACATTAAATTTTGGCGCGTTAGCAAGTACTTTAGGTTTTAGCGGTGCAGGATACTACATTGGAGAGGTAACCAATACACATGGCGGAGCAGCTGCCGGAACGGGCGCAGCAGTGACCGTTCAGCCATTCGTTGATGAATTAGCAGATGGAGTAACTTGGGGAACAATTGGAAGCAGGCTGAATGCTTGGTGGGCGTTTAGGCCAGGAATATCTCAAATGCCTATTGTCGCTTTTTTCAGAGGAATTCGCCCCGGAACTGTATTGAGTCGATCTGTTTATTGGTATAGATTTAACCCCAATTTTGTTAAAGGTTTGGGAATCGGCATAGCCACTTATTTAAGTGATGCATTTATTATTGATCCAATAAACAATTCGATTGAGGATGATGCCAAGGACAAGGCTACCAGTTCGTCAGCAAAAAGTAGCAGTGGTACGGATGTGGTTACTTCTCAAATTTAAGTTATGTCGCAGAAAAATCCATTTTCTTTCGGTTGGGGCATTCTGATAGCTCCATTTTTGGTATTTGGCATTTTTGTATTGTTTGCACCATCTGTACCCTCTGAAAACGCAATCGTAGCCTATCAAAAAGATAGTAAGGAAATGATATTACCGGTAAGTAAGCCCGTTTACCAAAAGGGCGGATCATGGGCAGAACATTTGGTAAAAGGTGATGACGCTAAGTTTTATCATACTGTCCGATATTACCTCAATTTTAAACATAATAGGTATAAATCTTATGCGGTGTTTTATTCAAATGAATACAGTAAATATTTTGTTATAGAAAGCTATGACAATACCCTGCAAAATCTTTTAAATTATGAATTGGTAAAAGATTTGCCTTGTATGGTTAATCAGCAAGAATTGACTGATGCGGCCTACGGGTCTTTGAAGCAACCTGTTCCCATATTATGGATAACTAAAGGTTATGACCTTACCGATCCTGCCAATGCCAGGCTTTATAAGCAAAACGTGGGTGAGTATCTGCGTTTCTATAAAAACAGAAAAACGTTTGATAAAGGTGCTTGTGCAGTTTGTGCATATTAGAAAACATACCACGGAATCACATCTAAACTTATTTGGCCTCATTCGGCTTAAACGTAATTCATTTAGATGGTTCGAAATTAACTCTTTTTGACACAATGGTTAAACAGCATAACAAGTCGCGTTCTTCTGATTCATCGCATTAAATGGCAGATTTCAGGTAGTGGCATTAAAGTTATATCTTAAAATATACTGATATCAAAAGGGCCAACTTGTTCAAATTGACAAAACCAACAAACCAATTAAATAAGTATAGGGTAACCGATAGGTAAAGCCCCAATGAAGCCGAATAACTGGTAATCCATTATTTTAAAGGTCGAATGACGGTGTTCTGGTACAAAACATAATTAAACTTATTCCCCTACGGGCTACTAATAACGCCGGTTTCTTACAAGAGATCGGCGTTTTTTGTTGATGGTGCGCGTAAAAGGTAAAATTTTGGTGAAACTGAATGACACGGAAACATACTGAAATAAGACTTTAAAAAAGTCCGGAATTCCCTCATCAAACAACTCGTCTCCACAACTTTGCAGCAAAAGCTTCTCTTAAATATAATGTTAAAACCAAATTTACCTGTCATCAAAATGGGTAAATTTTTTCATTAACATTAAAAAAAAAAAAAGTAAAAAGATTATCGAATTAAATATTGAAGTTAATGTAGATGTAAAGTATAAATTTTACGAAGATGTCGTCTCTTATTTTCAGGGATTTTGGTCGCTGATTAAAGCCTTTTTAACATCATTGTTATGCTGGTTGTTTTTAGAGCAAGTTATTTATTCGGCGAAATGGTTTATAAATACTAATCTTATTAACCAAATAAACTTCAAAACTCTTTTTAAAACTTAACAAAAAGTTAACCTCTCATTTCCTGATACAATTTTAATGTAGATTAAATTTGCGCCGGTTATGGAACTGATTGCATCTGATACGCCCCCATTTAATATTGAGAAGTTTGAAGAGGTGTTTAAAGCGCATTATGCTGCCCTTTTCAGATACGTGAGATCGATTGTGAAAGATGACGACCAGGCGAAAGATGTTCTGTCTGACATGTTTCTCAACCTTTGGTTGCAAAAGGACAAACTCCATATCCAAAATATAAAAGCATATCTCTTCCGTTCTGCGCGTAACGCTGCACTCAAAGCGCTGAATACAAATAACACAGATGCACTAACAGAAGAATGCTGGGATATTTCTGAAGAATCTTTTAATCCGCTGGAAAGAATTGTTGCCAAAGAAGCCATCAAAGCAGTTGAGCAAATAATGAACGAGCTACCACCGTTACGTAAAGAGATCATTCACCTTCGCTTGTGCGGCCTAAAGAATCACGAGATTGCAAAGGCGCTTGATATCAGTGAGAAAAAGGTAGAATACAATATGCGCGAGGCCATTGAACAACTAAGCTTTTACCTTAACAACCGCAATTTTGACAAAGCTACGATTGCTGGTGGCCTGTTAGCTATTAACATAATCTTCACACTTCTTTAACAATTTCTTTTGGTGGGCTACCGATGATTTTTACTCTTTAATAGAAAGCATCAATAGCATAAACTGAAAGATATGTCTACTAACAGAAGAGACTTTATAAAAGCGCTCGGCCTATCCGGCGTAGCGTTAACCGCGCCAGCGATTGCCGGTGCAGATACGCAGATATTACCTGATGAAAGTACTGATATCACCAACCTTACGCTTAAAGGTAAGGTGCAAAGCAACGGACAAGGCATCAGCGGGGTACCTGTAACTGATGGTATCAATATTACACTTACCGATAAAAATGGCAATTACAGCTTGCTGAGTAACAAAACCGTGCAGTTTGTTTATATCACCATCCCTTCAGGCTATGCCATACCGCATAACAAAGGGATTGCGCAGTTTTACAAAGCAGTTGACATCAAACAGACTGCTTTTACAGCAAACTTCCAGTTAGAACGCCTGGAGCGGGACGACAAAGAACATGTGTTTGTGGTTTGGGCCGATCCGCAGATCATCTCTAAAAAAGATGGCGAAGCTTTAATAAACCGTTCGGCACCTGACCTGCGCGATCTTGCTGCAAACTATCCTGCCGGAACATTGATACATGCCATTGGCTGTGGCGACCTTGTTTGGGACCATTTTGAGTTATATGACGATTATCGGCAGGCGGTAAATATTACGGGTGTTCCGTTTTTCAACATCATAGGTAACCATGATATGGATTTGGATGCCCGAAGCGATGATTACTCGGCATCTACCTTCAAGAAAAACTTCGGCCCTACATACTACTCATTTAACCGCGGTAAGGTCCATTACATCATGATGAATGATGTGTTCTTCATCGGTACGGCAAAGCGCTATATCGGTTATTTCACCGAACAGCAGTTGCAATGGCTGGAGCAGGATCTTAAACATGTATCTCACGGCAGTACCATTATCGTATCATCTCACATTCCAACTAATACTGGTGTTAAGCGTCGTGCTAATCTTAAAGAGGATGAGTTAGGTGGCGTAGTATCTAACCGTGAGCAATTGTACAAGATACTTGCACAGTATAAAGTGCATATCATGTCGGGCCACACACACATGAACGAGAAATGGGAAGAGGGGAACATCATGGAACACGTACATGGCACAGTATGCGGTGCCTGGTGGACGGGCCCTATCTGCAGCGATGGCACTCCGGAAGGTTATGCTGTTTACGAAATAAAGGGCAGCGACGTAAGCTGGTTCTATAAATCGACTGGTAAACCTAAAGATTACCAATTAAAGATATATCCGAAAGGTTTCCTTAAAACAGCACCTGATGAAGTTTTAGCCAATGTTTGGAACTGGGACAAGCAATGGAAAATCGAATGGTTTGAGGATGGTATAGCAAAAGGCATTATGGAACAACGCACGGATTTTGACCCATGGACGGTAGAACTTTACGCAGGTCCGCAACTGCCTAAAAAGCATAAATGGGTTGATCCTACCTTAACCGATCACCTTTTCTTCGCAAAGCCATCGGCTGGGGCAAAAGCTATTAAGGTTGTAGCTACCGACAGGTTTGGCAAACAATACTCGCAAGAGATCCAACTATAATTTTTTCTACTTCATGTGTAGGGTTGCCTGTAATGGGCGGCCCTTTTTTTTCAGGTGGCTCTTAACAATTTATTCATAAACGCTTAACTATTTCTTTTGGTGAAAGCAGCGCATCCGCAACTCTTAATATAAAAGATCGCCGGATGAATTGGGAACTATTGATACGCTACCTCAACAACGAAACCACAGTGCATGAAAATGCAACCGTGCAAGCCTGGTTAAACGAGCGGAGCGAAAATAAGCTGATACTTAAGCAGCTGCAACACAAGCAAACGCAATTATCAGAGCCGGTGAAAGAGGATGTGGTGCAGGCGGAGTGGACAAAACTTGTAGAAAGGATATTTGAACAGCCTGTCGCTAAAACGCGCAGCATTAACAAATTATACACTTTCACCGGCATAGCAGCCACCGTGTTGCTGGCCTGCTTCATGGGCTGGTTTGCCATGAATAACAAAGGTGCCAAAGCGGCGGCCCCCGTGTTGGTAAAATCTATATCCGAACGGCGTGAAGTTATCCTGCCGGATAGCTCTAAGGTTTTTATGGCGCCGAACTCTAACCTTGAAATAAGCAGCGATTTCAATGTTCAAAGCAGACAAGTAAAACTTACCGGCGAAGCTTTTTTTGATGTGAAGCATAACGCAAAAAAACCATTCATCATCACTACGGCAAATCAAACAAAGCTTAATGTACTGGGCACATCGTTCAACGTGTATAGCCGGGCAGGATTGGCAGAAGAAGTAAAAGTTGCTGCCGGTTTAGTTGGTGTGGTATCAGATAACCAGACAACTTTCTTAAAAGCCGGTGAACAGTTATCACAAGATGTTATTAAACACGATAACGTTAAAAGCCGCACAGATATGCGCGATGCGCAGAGCCTGCTGAACGGCACACTGTACTTCAGTAAAAGCAGCATTAACCAGGTAGCGGATAAGCTGGAGCGCTACTATAACATCAACGTACAGGTTGCCCCATCAGCAGCTAAACGAGCTGCATTTACAGGAGAAATGAAAGACTACGGCATCACTAAAGTGCTTGATGGTATCAGCTTCGCTACGGGTACCAAATACAAATTCATCAATCCGCAAACAATCCTATTATTCTAACTAAACACATATGTATCGTAAATTTTTACTTAAAGTGTGGCTCGGGTTACTTGTCACGGGTATAACGGTGGTTTCTGCGCTTGCGCAAAATACTAAGCTTACCTTCCCGGGGAAGCAAGTGACCATTTCTTCAATGATCGACCGGTTGCAAACTGTGTACAAGCTCAAAGTATCTTACGATGCCGAGCTTAACACTTCAAAAACGATCAAACTGTCATCAACTACCTTAAGCCTGCAAGATTTGCTCAGCGAGGTTGAGAAGCAGGCAGGTGTAAGCGTTAAAAACATGGGTAGTAACCTCATCATTAGATCGCTTGATGTAGTTAATGTTAACGGTACGGTTTACTCGGCAGATGACAACTTACCGTTACCGGGCGTAACCATTACCGGCGCTGGTAAACAGGTACTGGGTATTTCAAATGTTAACGGAAACTTCAATATCAAAGTGACCAGCGGCAGTAACATTACATTTAGTGCGGTTGGCTTTCAGCAGCAGGTGATGGCTTTTACAAAGTTTACTAAAGACGCCAAAGTATCAATGCCGGTTGCCAGTAACGCCCTTAACGAGGTTGTGGTAACGGCCCTTGGCATTAAGCGCGAGGAAAAGGCTTTGGGCTATGCGGTAACAAAGGTAAAAGGCGAGCAGCTAACACAAGCTTTATCAAACAACTGGACTGACGCCTTATCGGGCAAAGTAGCCGGTTTAGACCTCATACGTTCAAACGGAGGGCCGGGCGGATCAAACAAGATCATATTGCGTGGTGAGAGCAATCTTACAGGTGAGAACGATGCTTTGATAGTTGTTGATGGTGTTGTGATAAACCACGGTAGTGGCCGCCGTACGGCCAGTGGCAGCAATGCATACCTCGACTCAGAATCGCCGGTTGACTTTGGCAGCGGCTTAAATGATATTAATCCCGAGGACATTGAAGATGTAACCGTACTAAAAGGCCCCGGTGCCGCGGCACTTTATGGCCAACGCGGTGCAAACGGTGCCATTATTATAACGACCAAACATGGCCGTATCCGCAAAGGTATTGGGGTAACCATCAATTCTAACACAGCGTTTGAGCAAATATCGCGTTGGCCGGATTATCAGTATGAGTACGGACAGGGATCGGGCGGTGAAAGTTACTATTCATTTGGTGCAACAGCAGATGGTGCCAGCACGCGCAGTACAAGCTCTGCCTGGGGGCCAAAGTTTGATGGACAGTCATTCTATCAATACGACCCGGCAACCCATACCGGCGGGACAACACGTACACCATGGATTGCTTACCCCAACGCTCGTAAAAACTTTTTTGAGACCGGTAAAACGTTCACCAACAGCGTAACGCTCGATGGCGGTACAGACAAAACATCAGTGCGTTTCTCGGCAACTAATTTGCACAATACCTGGATCATTCCAAACACAGGTTATGACAGAAAATCGATTGCGCTATCGGCAGATCAAAAGGTGTCAAATAAACTTCAGATCTCGGCTAAGGTAAATTATACCAACAAAAGCAGTGATAACCTGCCATCAACCGGCTATAATAACCAGTCGTTGATGTACTGGAATATGTTCTGGGTGCCTAACGGTAATCTGGATTGGCTAAAGGATTACTGGCTTCCGGGCAAAGAAAATATCAACCAAAGCTACCCTTTCAGCAGTTTTCCGGATAATCCGTACCTGATCGTAAATCAAATGCTCAACAAATCAAACCGTAACGATCTGATCGGGAACATTCAGGCTACTTATAACTTTACAAAGGACTTTAGCCTGATGGTGCGTACGGCGTTAACATCCTCGGTTGATAAGCGCTCGCAACAAAGGCCTTATGACACTGAGAAATTCCGCAAAGGGATGTATCGCACGCAAGACATTACATCGCAAGAGGTAAATAACGATTTCTTGCTGCGCTACAATAAAAAGATAACAAAAGATTTTACAGCATCAATATCGGCAGGTGGTAGTATGTTGTACAACCGTTATGACCGTACCGAACTGCGTGCGGACTCGTTACTTTTTCCCGGGGTGTTCAATCTGGCTAACCGCGCCGGCGTACTGGTTGCTATACCGACCTTAGGCAAGTACAAAATAAACAGCTTTTATGGTTTGGCAACCTTTGGTTATAAGGACTACCTGTTTATGGATGTAACCGCCCGAAATGACTGGACATCCGTACTTGCAACGCCAACCTCAACCAATAACTCATCTTTCTTTTATCCATCGGTAAACGTAAGTGGTGTGCTGTCTGAGATCCTAAGGCTTCCGAAAGCTATCTCATTTGCTAAAGTAAGGGCATCATATGCAAGTGTAGGCAGTGGTTTACAGGAACCATATCTAACATCCTTCAGCTACACATCAAACCCAATATTTCCGGGCGGTTTGGCTAACCCAATCATGGTAGCTAATCCCAACCTTGTAGCACTGCGTACCAATAGCATTGAGTTAGGTCTTGATGTGAGATTGTTTGATAATCGTTTAGGCCTTGATGTCGCCTTGTATAAAAGCAATACCAATAACCAGATATTGCACAACAGTATATCATGGGAGTCCGGTTACGATGAGGCGATCATAAACGCTGGCGAAGTACAAAATAAAGGTATAGAGATACAAGCCAATGGCGCACCTATAAAAAGCAAAAGCGGCTTCAACTGGAATGTTACTTACACGTTCTCATCTAACCAGAACAAAGTACTATCGTTAACCAACGGTCTGCCATTGATATTGCAAAGTGGCCCTGCCAACCGCGGCTCGTTAAGCGCCAAGGCAGGTGGTAACATGAATGCTTTGTACGGACGCGGATACGAACGCGCACCGGATGGGCAGATCATTTATCAAAACGGTTATCCGCAGCTTACCGATAGTGTTAAATACATTGGCAGCGCCACACCAAAATGGCGAATGAGCATTGGCAACCAATTCAGATACAGGCAATTTAGCGCAAGCTTTTTGTTCGACGGGCAATACGGTGCAGTTGGCTATTCATTAACGTCAGCCATACTTGCAGAGCAGGGCAAAACTAAAAACACTTTACCTGGCCGCTACAACGGTATCATTGGTAACGGTGTGGTACGCAATGCTGATGGAACACTTAGTAAAAACACCACCATTGCAGAAAACGTAGTGACCTACTACAACGCGCACTATGGCCGTGATAACGTGGAAGGCGCAACATATTCAACAGATTACATAAAGCTGCGCGAGGCGAGGTTTGATTACACGTTATCGCCCAAGCTTACCAGCAAACTGGGCTTGCAAAGAGCTACGGTGGGCGTTTACGGCCGCGACCTTTTTGTGATAACCAAATGGCCGGCATTTGACCCTGAATTTGGCACCCTGACCGACAACGGCATTGCACGTGGTTTCGAGCTTGGCCAGTTCCCTTCTACCCGTACCTATGGCTTTAACCTGACTGTTGCCTTTTAATCATTAGAATCATGAAAACGAAATTACCTATCATATTTACGGCACTTGCAGCGCTCCTTGCCCTAACAGCTTGCACCAAAGGGTTTAAGGATATTAACGTTAACCCAAATGCGGTTGACCACGCGCTACCGCAAGCACTTTTGGCCCCTGCCATTACTGATATTGTAGCATCAAACATGAACCGTAGCCAACGCATACAGAACGAGCTGATGCAGGTTACAGTGAACATGGGCGATGGAGAGGGAAAGATATTCCGTTATGACATCCGGACCTCGGAAGCAGATTATCTATATCGTAAATGGTACATCAACCTAACAAACATCAACGATGTTTATACAGGTGGCGTAGAAACTAATAATACAACCTACCAGGCTATTGCCTTGGTATGCCGCTCGTGGTTGTTCTCCATGCTTACAGATACTTACGGCGATGTGCCTTTTTACGATGCCAACCAAGGCAAGGAAGGCAACTTTACCCCAAAGTTTGATAAGCAAAAGGATATTTACACTGAAATATTTAAACAGCTTGAACAGGCCAATACATTACTTAAGACCGGACCGGATGTAGCGTCGTCAAGCGACCCGCTATATGGCGGCAAGGCGGCAAGCTGGCGCAAGTTTGGCAATTCGCTTTACCTGCGTTTGTTGTTGCGTTTATCCGGCAAGGCCGAAATGAATACCCCGGCCAAAATTACAGAAATGGTAGATACGAACCCTGCCAACTACCCCATCATGACCAGTAATGCCGAGTCGGCGATATTGCGATGGAGCGGCACCGCGCCTTACGTATCTCCGTTTGCCACATGGCGTCCGGCAGATTGGTATACACCAAAGTTAGGAAGCTTCTTTGTTGACAATTTGAACGAATGGAGCGATCCGCGCATTGGCAGGTGGGCTACAGTTGTTGAAGGAGAATACGCCGGCATCCCGAGCGGCTACCTGCCCGGGCAGCCGCCAGCAGCCAAATCAACCTTGCTTACATCATTACAAATAGAGCCCCTGCTTGGAAACGTCATGAACTATTCTGAATTGCAGTTTGCCCTCGCAGAGGCTGCAGCTAAGGGTTGGGTGTCATCAAAATCGGCACAAAGCTATTATGAAACCGGTGTTACTAATGCCATTACATTGTGGAACCTTACCGTGCCAACGGGTTACCTGGGGTTTGCTAAGGTGAAGTGGGATAATAGCTATACGCTTGACCAAAAGATGGAGCTCATTCACAAGCAAAAGTATTATGCAATGTTCTTCACCGATTTGGAACAATGGTTTGAATACCGTAGAACAGGCCACCCCGTGTTGCCGAAAGGCCCGGGTTTAGAGAATAATGGCGTAATGCCGGCCAGATTAAATTACCCTGTATATATACAAAATACCAACACCAACAATTATAAAGCAGCCGTTGCAGAGCAAGGGCCTGATAATACCAACACACTGGTTTGGTGGCAAAGGCCGTAATATTAAGAACGATTAAACTGATAAGATTAATGAAAACAAGATTTATATATATAGCAATTTGCCTTGCCGCCTTATTGTTTGGCGCGTGCAAAAAGCACGATTATGCAGCAGGTGAGCTAAGCCCGATAATTGCCGTTGCCGACTTAAGGGCCATTTATAAAGGTAGTGATGTTACGCTTACAAAGGAGAACATGCTTGGGGCAACCAACATAATCGGTACGGTCATCAGTATGCCCGACTCCGGCAATGCGCCTAAAGGGTTGGTTGTGATGCAGAACCTTCGCCGCGGAATGCTGAGGGGCATAGCCATTGAGTTGGGTGCCGCAGCAACCAATTACCACAGCGGCGATTCATTAATGCTGAAAGTAGAGGGCGCTACGCTTAAACGCGTTGATGGTTTACTGCAGATAAGCGGATTAGCCGAAACTGCCATCACGAAGATATCGGAGAAGAATCCGGTTACGATTCAATCGTCATCAAGCTATGCTATTAAAACCAATCCTGATCAGTTTGAAAGCACCTTGGTAAGGATCAAAACGGCAACAGTTTCCCCAAAACCTACTCCGGATGATACCTTTTCAGGCGACCGCTACCTTGTGAATGGCGCAGATAGCATCGTGATGCATACTGAAGCTACAGCAGCATTAGCTGCCAGCAAACTACCTGCAAGTGCATCAGTAGCAGGCTTGCTATTGATGGGTAAAAGCAGTAGTGGCGGTACCGGCTTTCAACTGTGGCCGCGCGGCATTTCTGATATCAGCGATATCATTAAACCAGCCGATCCGAACGCCAGTTTAGGTACGCTGCCAGTCATCATCACCGGTTATATCAATGACACCAAAGGTGCTGATGGTAATTATGAATACTTCCAGTTTAGGGCAACGCGTAATATCGATTTCAGCAAAACACCAATGGCAGTAGTAACCTGCACCAACTCCGGTACGGCAGAGCCTAACAAAGGTGATGCGCCGGGATCTGGCTGGGCTACCGGTGGTGGCCGTACCTATAAATTTAACCTTACTGAAGGCACTGTTGCAAAAGGCGAGTTCTTTTATGTTGGAGGCAGCAACAAACGTATCAATGGCCCTAATACAACTGATATCAGCGGGGCTAAATGGATACGCTCGATAGCATATGTTACCAACATGGGCGATGGTTTCGGCAGCGCAAGCTCCGGTTTATTGCCTAATAGTGGTAATGCAGGTGGTATAGCCATATTTGATGGTATAAACGTTACGGAAACCTCGGTTCCCGTAGATGCCATTTTATTTGGAGGAAGCGGTGTAACAACCATTTACAATGCAACTACCAACAAAGGTTATCGCGTGCCGGAGAGCGACCATTACAACCCGATAAGTGGAAGTCAGCCATTCTTTTTGCAGGGAACGAACACCTACATCATCCCTCACTCAACGCCTGCAGATCAGGGCTTTTTTGTAAAACTCGGTGGCGCATTTGATGCCAAGAATAAGACCTGGATAACACCAAGGGGCTATAAATTCTATCAACTGCAATCAACATCTGCATTGTCAGAGATCGAGAGCGGAGCAGATGTGAACATGATGAGTAATTAAATATTTGCCTGTTAATAGGTTGTTATTCGCTCTCAATTTACTTTAAACGCCGGTTTCTTATAGGAGATCGGCGTTTTTTCTTTGATAGGGAGCTATAGGTAAAAATTTGCTGAAACCGAATAACGTCAATTAAAGCTGAAATAGGGCATAAGCTAAGTAAAGCAAGCCATGTTTTGATATAACAAAACGGCTTGCAGGATAACCCGGAGCCATGAGGATTTCACTTCGTTCGACCTTTAAATATAAGTTGTTTTCGATTTGTGGCGTAAGATCCTTAATAATTGAAATTGATCGATCGTAATCTTAGACATCGTGGTAAACCAAACCTACGGACAAGCTACGGCACTGTTAATAAAGGACAAAACCAGTTTTTATTAAGTGTTTGATTTAATGAGCGAAGCTTAATTTTTATAACCAATTACAAGGAGAACATACTGCTAACATGGACTATTACTCATAAGAAGCTTAATAATCAAATTGCCTTGTGCGTGAATGATGGAATGGCAATTTTTGATTTCAACTCGCTCTCTCAATTCATAACCTAACTTAACCACTACTTTTTTACTAGCTTCTACATTTCACAAACATCTGTTGAATCACCTGAACTAAGTATTTAATTAGTTCATTATCTAAATATTTCAACCCCAAATTCTGTGTAGGAAAGTTTGCAAAGTCCTTTCTATTTTTGATAGCGATAACGGTAGGTAGATCGTAGCCGATAGTCATTTATTTTTTTCTTTCACCGGACTAAAGCTCGATGTTTAGCCGGGAGTCGGAAAGAGGAGAAACAGGCTTTGGTTTACGTATTTTTTCGATCGATGATCAAGGCAATTCAATGGTATAAAAATCAAAAGAAGGAGAGAGAAAAGTGAATGTGGAAATGATCACCAGGGAAGACCTCGAACGCTTCAAGGAAGATCTGTTCGGGATGATCAAAGAGTTAACCGGCAAGCCGCAATTCGGCGAGCAGAAATGGCTGAAAAGCTACCAGGTGAAGAACCTGTTGAAGATATCGAACGGCACCCTGCAGAACCTGCGTGTGAACGGTACGCTGGCCTACAGTAAGATCGGCGGCATCATCTATTACAAGTACGAGGACATTGTCAAGGTCCTGGAGGGGCAGAAGAACAAGAACCCTTTTGCGCCTCACCCGCTCAGCAAGTAAGCTATTATGAATAGGCTATCACAAAGTGATAGCCCGGTTCGGGCATTTGTCATCCGCGTTTAGGAGCAAGCCATGTTTTCGCTACGCTTAAACGGGCTTGCTCCTGCGGAGGACCCAGGATGCCATGAGCAGATTTGTAGAAATAACACTTTGTTGGAGGGCAGGATCATGGGAAGACCATCGTTGAGGGAAGAAGAAAAAAGGAAGGTCCAGGTCAATATCCGGCTGACAGATCCGGAGCATGAAAAGCTTAAAAGCTACGCCGAAGGCACGGGGATCACCCCCGCTAACTGGATAAGACAAAAAGTATTTGCAGGCAGATTTCCGGTGATGAAAACATCACCGTTGAACGCAGCATTTTACCGGGAGTTGCAGCGCATCGGCGTGAACTTGAACCAGGCTGTGAAACAAATGCATCAGTTGAGATCCGGTACGATAGAGCCTGCTGTGCTGACCGAGCTTTTAAGCCTCCAGAAAGAGATCATCAGGGCGCTTTTATCATGACCGCCGACCAGGTAAAAGGCAAAGGGTTCAGGTGTGCATTGCTGTACAACTTAGAGAAAGTAAATAAGGGAGTCGCTACTGTTTTGGACAGCTCGTTTTCGGAGATGAAAGTGCATCAGGTGATGCGCGAGATCGCGATGGTCAAAGCCTTGCGGCCAAACCTGCAGAAATACTTTTACCACACCTCGATCAACTTTCCGCCGGAGGAAAAATTAACCGGTGAGGAGAAAAAAAATATTGCGCTGGAATACCTGGCGGAGATGGGTTTCGCGTCTAATCAGTACGCGGTGTTCGAGCACTTTGACGCAGAACATCCGCATGTACATCTGCTGGTTAACCGGATCGCTTACGACGGTAGCGTAGTGAGCGATTCCAGGGATTACGCAAGGAGCGAAGCGGTGCTGAGAAAGCTGGAAAAGAAGCATGGTCTAAGGCAGGTTGCCTCCAGCAGGCAGGCGCAGGAACGGGCAGTGACGAAGAACGAACTGGAGATGATGCAGCGGACCGGGGAGCCCTCTGTGAAAGTTAAGCTGCAGGTCATTATCAAGGACACGTTGAAATACTTTTCAAACGATAGCAAAGCAAGTACAAAAGACTTTATCGAAGCCCTCGAACGCAAAGGCGTCAGCATGCTTTTCAACCAGGCATCGACAGGCTTTGTGAGCGGTATTTCCTATACCTACGACGGAAAGATCTTCAAAGGTGCGGCATTGGGCAATGCCTATAAATGGAGTAGTATCAGATCAATGATAGCATATGAACAGGAAAGAGACGGCACAAGCATTCGCCAGGCAAACGATCGGGCAAGAAGAAGCATTGAAGCGCGCACGAGAGGACATGCAGACCGGTCCGCAGGAAGAGGTCAAGGCTTTGCTCAAACAAATGCAGGAGATGCAGCTGACGGCAAGACGAAGATATGGGGAGGAGCTGACCTTACACATCCGTTCGCTGCAGGAGCAGCTGGACAAGCTAGAGCTGAAGGCGTACGAGATAGAAGCATGTCTAAGCCGGCTAACGGCACCCTTAGAGCTAGTCAAAGAACAGCAAAAGTTTGGGAGCCGCTGGCTTATCAGGCTGTACCTTATCGCAATATTGGTCGGGTGCTGCTCTGCACTGATCGTGATGATCTTCCTGCGATAGCTGAAGACGTCACTGATGCCGCATATCTTAAAAGAAAGAAGAAGCGAAAAGGGTTAAGAATGTAGCGATTGTGTTAATTGGAGATCGCAACATAACAACCGCCCTTGTTGGCTGCGGCAGGTTGCTTCATTCCGCCACGCGCTTCGCGCTAAGTCTTCATTCCGCATCCAGCCTCGCGCTAGCGCGACAAGCGTGGTTTCACGCTAGTCTAAAATCCTGTAAATAAGTTCGAGACTTTGTCTATGAAATGACAGGAATAAGTTAATTTGCATCATGGAAAGATCACAACTAGTCTACAAGCTTTTGAGTAATATGGATAATATCCATGAACTTGGGAGGCAAAGGGCTTTTGAATTAGGAAACCCTTTTTATTCGAAGCAGGAGGAAGATGGTGACTATTACCGGAAAGAATTGCCCACAGGCGAAAAGTATCTTGTCGAGGTAATAATAGTGACAGATAATAATGATATGCCTATCAAGGTCGAAGACAAGATCATAAAAGAGTTGAGTTGATAATGGATATACCTGAATTGATCTTTGTTGTTGGTCCAAACGCAGCCGGTAAGTCGAGTTTTATTCGAACGAGACTCGATTCACTTAAAGATTTCGAGGTCATCATGACTGACGTTTACAAGGGCAGGACAAAATCAGTATTTAAGCAGGCTCTTGCACAAAGAAAAAATATCATTCTTGAAACTGTATTTAACGATGAATCTTTCAAAGACCTGGTTGATGAAGCCAAAAGCAGCGGGTATTACACTTCGCTTCTCGTGCTTTTTCTTGATACGCCTCAACAGTCATTAGATAGGGTTGCCTTTCGCAGTATTGAACAGAATGGCCTCACGATAAGCGGTAGCAACATTAAAATCAATTTCAATGAAAGTTTCAAGAATATTGCTTCCTATTATTTTTATTTCGATCAATCAGATTTCGTTTATACCGGCATCACCGGAAAGAATGCTTTGATTATGAGTTTCAGTAAAATGAAGCTAATTCTTTATAACGAAAACCAATTACAATACCCGCAGAAATTTGCTGATTACGGCTTTATACACAAACGAATAAGTGAAGAAGCCAACAGCCTCATCAAGTCAAATCGTTCTTATAAAGCCTTAGAAGCAGCGTCTAGTATAAAAGAAAAGCGACCTCTAAAGAAAAGAATTAAATTTTAGTGTACGGATATTTGATTACGACTTTTAAATTAACGTAGCGTTTATGATTTTTCAAGTTTGCGTTTAAGTATGGACATGTCTTCGCTAATCTTTCTCTCTAAAACCCTGGCATAGATCTGAGTCGTCGATATCTTGGTATGTCCTAAGATTTTACTTACCGTTTCGATAGGTACGCCATTGGATAGCGTAACGGTAGTGGCAAAAGTATGCCTCGCAACGTGGTAGGTCATATTTTTTGAGATACCGCAGATCTTCGCGATTTCCTTGAGGTAGGCATTCATCTTTTGATTCGATATCAGAGGGAATACTTTTCCACTTACTTGCGCTCTGTAGTTGCTTTTGTATTTTTTTATCAATGCCAATGCTTTAGGCAGCAGAGGAGTATTTACGGGTACAAGGGTTTTTTGTCTGAAAGTGCGCAGCCACGGCTCTCCATCTAATCCGGTCACAATATTTTCGGGGGTTAGGCCAACCATATCGATAAAGGCTAATCCGGTGTAGCAGGAAAAGATAAACATATCACGAACTGTGTTAAGCCTTTCAATTTCAAATTCTTTTTCTTCTACGCGCTGCAATTCCCATTCGTTTAAAAATTCTTTGTCTACAGCTTTCTTACGCATTTTGAAGCCTTTAAAGGGCTCTCCGTCTACCCAGCGAAGACTCGATCCGAGATTGACCATTTTTTTGAGCCTGATCAAATGTTTAAGCACACCATTAGTATCCATTTTCTTTTGGTGATCCTTGGGCCGGTGGTTATAGAGGAACAGTTCAAAGTCTGCGATGAATTTGTAATTAAGCTCGGATAACTTAAAATCGTCCTGATGATATGTCTGCTTTATAAATTTATTGATATACCGCTGGGTCACGAAGTAATGGCTCATTGTTCCTTTTGATAGAAGGGTAGATGCTTGATCATTGTGATATTTCACCAGTTCGCTAAGCATTGGGGTGTTTTGCTCCTCTTTTAATCCGAGGAAAGCACATTTGAGTTTTTCTGCTGTGATTGCAGCGTCTGTCAGCTCTAATTTACGATAGTGATCTTTCATTGTCCATCTAACGTCCTCTAAATATTTGTTGATGTCTCTGCCTTGCTTGGTGCTTTTTTTGCCTGATCCATTGAGTTTATCCCAATGGTCTATATCTACGACAAACCCCTTAAGTGCAATGTAGATCTTCTCCGCATCTATAACGATGCCCATAAACACCGGCGCTCTGCCATCTTTAGCGCGTTCAGCGCGCATTTTAAAGTGAATTCCAAATTTTCCTGAATACTCCATCTTACATAAATTTTGATACATACTGATTTTATTTAGGTTTTAGCTGCAGTTTAATGCATAAAAACCGTATCAAACAAGCCTTGAAAGCAACAAATTTTATTGATTTAAATTATTGTAAATCAATTATTTGTGATCTTTTAGAGTACCAAAAATATCAAATTAATTTTGGTACTCTCCTGGGTACTCTAAAAGTTAGTACGAAATGCGAAGATTTGAACTGATGGGAAATAAAAAACCCCGTAAATCATATTGTTTACGGGGTTTTGTGTCTGTTTGACTCTCTTTTCGTGGGAGCAACAGGATTCGAACCTGTGACCCTCTGCTTGTAAGGCAGATGCTCTGAACCAGCTGAGCTATGCTCCCTTGTGTTTTCTCCGGTAAGCTTTCGTTTACTTGAGGTCCCTTGCGTTTGGGAATGCAAATATAGAGTTTACTTTTAATGCTCCAAAAGATAAATTTAAAATATTTTTAAAAATTCCCTAAGTTGCAGATATGCAAAGGATTATTTTTTATCACATGGCTATCCCATGCCCGCCCCTTGGGTCTTCAGGCAATATTTCCATCTCAGGGTAGTCAATATAGTCGGCATACCACTGTATGGCCCCAACTACATCTAAGGCGTCTTCGGCATTTATATTAATGGTTTCAAATGCATATAACTTGTTATGTGCATAGCCATATAACTGTATCTCGTTTTCGTCTGGCGTAAACCGGTCTTCACTTAAACAATACACTCTTATTTTTAAACTGGTGTCTCTCGAGTGTATCACATCCCTGCATGGGTTGTTTGGGTCTGTTGCCAATAAATACACATTGTAATCCATATTTACTCTAACATCGTTATTCCTAATAAGTTTCTTAAATAAGCAATCAAAGTTATCCGCACTTTTTCTACACAGTGGGAAGCTTGTTCTACAACTAATGGGCATGTTAAACGGCAAAAAGTCATTTAAAGCGGTTTATTAGCCATTTTAAACGTTAGGCATACAGTTTGTTTTAAATGATCTACCCTTCTCAAAGGGAGTTTTTCATAGGTAGATGTAGGGCCGAAGGACTGCGAGAGTCTTCCGGCCTTTTTTATTTAATAAACTTCCGGGAAATGCTTTGATGCGGAGTTTTTAATCCAAAAAGAAATTTGAATAGCTTTTGAGTTAATTCTCTACACTTTGAGACTAAATTTCTACGATTTAAAGTTGATCTTTTAAGAAAACCTGCTTTTTAAGCAAAACGGCGCTTATTATGTTGTCGGCACAAGGTTTGTACTTGTAATGGTACCCTTCTCAAAGGGAGTTTTTCATAGGTAGATGTAGGGCCGTAAGACTGCGAGAGTCTTCCGGCCTTTTTTTATTTCATGCCTGCAATTCCTACTCTTTTTTGCTATAACAACTCCGCTTTGCTATAAAGCAGGCTATCCTCCAAACTACACAGAACAATCAAGCGTAATTCCACTTAAAGATATATAAACTAAAACAAATTATTTATGAAAACAGACATCAACCCAATCACCGGTAATGTGAATATGGCCCGCAGGTCGTTTTTACGTTATGCAGGCGCAGGCGTTGCTACTGCAGCGGTGGTAGGCGTAACTGCCTGCCACAAGGACCGTATAGTTGTTGACCCGGGCGGCAGCTCTGATATCGGCAGCGGCGACATCGGCATCTTAAATTATGCTTATGCGCTTGAACAATTAGAAGCAGCATTTTACACACAAGTAGTTAGCAGCCCTTACAGCGGTATGTCAAGCGTGGAATTAACTTACATGACAGATATACGCGACCATGAGATAGTGCACCGCGAATTTTTTAAAGCCGCATTAGGTGCTAAGGCGATCATGTCTTTAACTCCTGATTTCAGCAAAATTGATTTCGGAAGCAGACAACAAGTTTTGGCTACAGCTAAAGCATTCGAAGATTTGGGTGTACAAGCTTATGATGGCGCAGGTTACCTTATTAAAGATGCTAATTACCTGTTAATTGCCGGTAAGATCGTATCTGTTGAGGCAAGACACGCAGCATTAATATCTAACCTGATATCTTTCGGTTCATTTGTACCGGATGATCAGATAGATTCTAATGGATTAAACAAATCTGCAACCATAGCGCAGGTATTACCAACTGCTAACGCCTTCCTTAAAACCAAGGTAACAGCACAAGCATTTAATTATAACGGTTAATCAATATCGCCATGAATATATTTGATATAGTACAAGAAATAGAAAAGGTTGACCCAGAGGTTTACGATCGTTTAAACCCGCGCCGTGCAGCCATTAAAAATATAACCAGCTTTGGTTCAAAAGTAGCAGTTGCTGCATTACCGTTTGCTTTAGGAACCATGTTCAAAAGAGCCTATGGTCAATCATCTTCGAGTGTAGTTGATGTTCTTAATTACGCATTAACTCTTGAGCATCTTGAAGCAGCATTTTACACTCAGGGTTTAGCAACATCTAACTTGGTGCCGGCTGCAAACTCAACCTATTTGGGTTTGATAAAAAGAGATGAAGTTGCCCACGTAAAATTTTTACAAACGGTGATCAGTTCGCTTAATGCAACACCTGTTAGCGCTGCCACGTATGATTTTACCGGCGGAAACAACAAAGGTAATGGTCCTTTCAAGGATGTATTTAGCAATTATGCTACGTTCCTTGCTGTTGCGCAAGTATTTGAAGATACAGGTGTAAGAGCGTACAAAGGCCAGGCAGGAAACCTTTTGGGTAACCAAACGGTATTAACTGCAGCATTATCGATACATGCGGTTGAGGCACGTCACGCATCTGCAATAAGGCAACTACGCTTTAATTTAAACCAATCATCAACTACTAAGCCTTACATCGTAAGTACAGCTTCATTAGGTAATGATACCGGTGTTGCTGCTGCCAACGGTAATTATGCCGGAGAAGAAAACGTAACGCAAGGTGGTGTAAATTTGGTTACAGCTCTTAATGTATCTGCAGCGGTTGCTACAGCATCTTTTGATGAGCCATTAACAAAAGACCAGGTTCTGGCATTGGTTGCTGGTTCATTCATTGTATCTTAGTACCATACTGATACAGCGAAAAAATAAGGCCCTGCATAATTGCAGGGCCTTTGTTGTTTGTAATCAACTATAATTATTGTCTTGCCGGGCGGCCGCCGCCACGCTGTTCTTGTTGCTGGCGTTGTTGCTCTTGCTGCTGCCTTTGTTGTTGTTGCTGCTGGCGCTGTTGTTCTTGTTGTTGACGTTGCTGCTCTTGCTGTTGCTGGCGTTGTTGCATTTGTTGCTGGCGCTGTTGCTCTTGCTGCTGGCGTTGCTGATCTTGTTGTTGCTGACGTTGCTGCTGCATTTGCTGCTGGCGCTGTTGTTCCTGTTGCTGGCGTTGCTGATCTTGCATTTGCTGGCGTTGTTGCTGCATTTGCTGCTGACGCTGTTGTTCTTGTTGCTGGCGCTGTTGCATTTGTTGTTGCCTAACCTGTTCTTGCTGTTGGCGTTGCTGGTCTTGCACTTGCTGGCGTTGTTGCTGCATTTGCTGCTGGCGCTGTTGTTCTTGCTGTTGGCGCTGTTGCATTTGCTGTTGCCTAACCTGATCCTGCTGCTGACGTTGCTGCTCCTGCTGCTGTTGCCTTTGCTGATCCTGCACTTGCTGGCGTTGCTGTTCTTGTTGCTGACGCTGCATCTGCATTTGTTGTTGCCTAACCTGGTTTTGCTGCTGGCGTTGTTGCTCTTGTTGTTGCCTTTGCTGATCTTGCATTTGCTGGCGTTGTTGCATTTGTTGCTGGCGCTGATCTGATGATTGCTGATCACGTGCACCACGCGCTTGCTGCATTTGCTGCTGGCGTTGCTGCTCTACCTGTTGGCGCTGATCTGCTGTTTGCTGATCACGTGCGCCGCGAGCCTGCTGCATTTGTTGTTGACGTTGCTGATCGCCTTGCTGGCCGTTGTTGCGTTGGTCGTTGCGGTTCAAATCAGGCCTGCTGTTGCGGTTGCCGAGATTGTCAACATTAGGGCGGTTATTGTCTACCCGCACCAAGCGGCTATCCGGGTTGGTACTGCGGGCGGTTTGTGCCAGCCTCGAAGCATTTGCAGGGTTGTAGCCACGTCCGTTAGCTACCGCGATCCTTTGTCCGGGATTTTGGCGTCTGTAAGCTTCCGCATCCACAACGCGTGTAGGGCGTGCATTTTCGTCTCTCCTTATCACAGGCCTGTAAATATTAATGTTGTTGTTGTTGATAGTGGTACGCGACGGCCTATTGATATTGGTAATATTGTAAACACGTACCGGGCGCTGTGTAATACGCTGGATATCATCACGACGTGGGCCGCTTATGTACGTTACGTTGTTATAAACATTAGTATTGCGAATATAAGTGGTGCGATTTATAATGGTTGACACACGGTATGACGGCACATAATAACTGTAAATATCTGGTGATGTAATATAACGCTGTGGTGCAAATATCCAATAAAAATCAGGTACTGAATAGCCACCGAATGATACGTTGATATCAATACCCGGCTGCATTGGTGCCCAGCCATAATAGCCACCACCATCTCTCCAGCTTACCCAGGCAGGTGCCCATTCGTTACCCGGGATCCATTCCCAACCGTAATAATTATCAAATCTCCACCGGCCGTAATGGAATGCTGCCCAACCCCAGGGATAATCGGATACCCAGGTGTTACCATACTCGGTCATTGCCCAGTAACCATTGGTGGCGTATGGGCGAAAGTTCTGGTCAACGTCGGGAACCCAAACGTTGCCGTATTGCTGGTCATATACCCAGGTGCCGTATGGCGAAAGTTCGTCATAAAATTCCTGGTCAGATACATATCCCTGTGCAAATATCTTGTTGGGCGCTGATAACATCAGCATGAATGCCACCAGGGCTATTCCCCATATTTTACTTAATTTTTTCATGCTCGCTTCTATTGGGTTTAGTGTGATTTTATAATACAGACTAACCAATAACACAAACGTTTAACGGTGTAAATGTTTTCTGTGATGTGCCTTAAGCTTAAAACTTACAGTGTTATTTATGTTGGCACCTACGTTCTCAAATAAAAAATAGATAATTTTGGCTTTAAACATTTTAATTATGAGCGCAGTAAACATCCCTCGTTTGGATCTTAACACCTATATAAACGGCACTGAAGAGCAGCGCAAAGCTTTTTCTGATGCTATTGGTAAGGCTTTTAATGAAACCGGCTTTGTTACTATCACCAATCACGGTTTAAGTAAGGAACTGATAGATGACCTTTACAAACAGGTTAAAGCGCTTTTTGCCTTGCCAGAGGATGTAAAGATGAAGTACGAAATACCCGGCCTTGCGGGGCAGCGTGGTTATACCGGCAAAAACAAAGAAACGGCTAAGGGTTTTAAAGTACCCGATCTGAAAGAATTTTGGCAGATAGGCCAAACCGTTGCCGATGATGCGCCTGAAAAGGAACTTTACCCTGATAACGTGCAGGTTGCCGAACTGCCTGAGTTTAACACCGTAACGCTGGAGGTTTACAAAAAGCTTGAAGGGGCCGGTATTCACCTTTTGCGCGCCATTGCAGTTTATCTGGGGCTGGATGAGAACTACTTTGACAATAAGGTGCACAATGGTAATTCGATACTGCGTACGCTGCATTATTTCCCTATAGAGAACCCGGATGCACTGCCTGACGATGCGGTGCGTGCCGGCGCTCACGAGGATATCAACCTGATCACCCTGCTGATTGGTGCCAGCGCTGATGGACTTGAACTGCTAACCCGCGATAACACCTGGTTCCCGGTTAAAGCATATGGTGAAGACCTGGTGGTTAACGTAGGGGATATGCTGCAGAGACTTACCAACAATAAGCTAAAATCAACCACGCACAGGGTTGTTAACCCGCCGCGCGAGGAAATGAAGAACTCCCGTTTCTCAGTGCCGTTCTTTTTACACCCTAAATCAACTATGGACCTTGCCAGCCTGCCATCAACCATTGATGCTGAGCATCCGAAATTATACACAGATATCACTGCAGGCGAATACCTGGATGAGCGCCTGAGGGAAATAGGGCTTAAGAAGTAAGAAGTCAAGAGTCAAAGCCCTGCAGTGCGGGGCTTTGACTCTTCGTTAGCATTCAGTCGAAGGTGTTTACGTTCACGGATATGAACACCATGAACACCGTGAACGCTTGTGAACGCTTGTGAACGCTGACAAGAAATTGTCATTGCAGGAAACCAGGGCTTTTTTAGCCCAAAGGCCTTAGTTTGGCCACAAAGAGGCTTAGTATGCCCTTAGTTTAGTACTACTTTTTCGTGTTGGTAGGGTATTTCGATGTTATTAAAGCCCTTTTTCTTTAGGGTTTCGGCAAAATGTTGCTGAATATCGTACTCGCCGTGAACAAGAAATATCTTCTTAACCTTTGCCGGATCCTGGCAGCTGATGAAGTGCAGCAGGTCTTCGTAATCGCCGTGCGCGCTCATGCTTCTTATGGATTGTACTTCGGCGTTCACCTGGTATTGGTCGCCAAAAATGTATACCTCTTTATCACCACGGGCCAGCCTGCCGCCAAGCGATCCCGGCTCGGCATAGCCAACCATTAGTATAGTATTCTTTTGGTTGTTGATATTGTTTTTAATGTGATGTTTCACGCGCCCGGCCTCGGCCATGCCCGATGATGAAATGATAACGCAAGGCCGCGGGTCATCATTCAAGGCAATGGATTCTTCGGTAGATTCAATAAATCTTAAGCCCTTAAACCCAAACGGATCAGCATCCGCCCGCAGCACCTTTTTTACGGCGCTGTTGTATTCTTCGGGATGGTCCTTTAATATCTGCGTAGCCTTTTCAGATAGCGGACTATCCACATAATAAGGCACATCCGGCAGTTCGCCGCGTAACTCCAACGCGTTAAGGGCATAAAGCAGTTCCTGTGTGCGGCCAACGCTAAATGCGGGGATGATCACTTTGCCTTTTTTATCTACACACGTATGTTTTATCACCTCAAGCAATGCATCTTCAACCGGGCCAACATCTTTATGCAAGCTATCGCCATAGGTGCTTTCCAGTAAAATATAGTCGGCTTGCTGAAAAGGCTGGGGGCTTTTCAAGATCATATCGCCGTACCGGCCAACATCACCACTAAAGGTTACCTGCGTTGTCTTACCATCTTCAGTTACGGTTACGTGTACGGCAGCACTGCCCAAAATGTGGCCGGCATCCGTAAACTTAAACCGCAGGTTTTTGCTGATAGCGTATTCCTGGTGATAATCTACTATTTTAAACAGGCGCATGGCTGCCATGGCATCTTCTTCGGTGTAAAGAGCCTCAAGCAAAGGTTGTCCGCGCTTTTTACGCTGTTTGTTGCTGTAGTCAATATCCTGCATCTGTATCTTGGCCGAATCAAGCAGCAATATACGTGCAAGGTCCATTGTGGCCGATGTGCAGAATATATTACCCTCAAAACCCTCACTAACCAGGCGGGGTATTAAACCGCAATGGTCAATATGTGCATGAGAGAGGATAAGGTGATCTACTTTTTTAGGGTTAAAACCAAAGTGTTCGTTCATGTCCTCAGTATGTTCGCCAAGGCCCTGGAACATGCCGCAGTCTAATAAAGCCGTAGTACCATCATTTAAACGCAGAAGATGCTTGCTGCCGGTAACGTTGCGGGCAGCGCCGTGAAAGGTTATTTCCATTTATAATTGATTGTAACAGTAACCAAAAATGGCGAAAGAAGTTTATTATTAAAATAACTAAACATTTAGTTGTATAATTAATTTATTAGTTATAACTTGGTCTTAAGTACTTAAAAACATTGCACAATACATGGAAATTAAAGAGTTAACCCGGGCCGAAGAACAGATTATGCAGGTGCTGTGGCAGCTGGATAAAGGCTTTGTGAAAGACGTTTTAGACGTTTTGCCTGAGCCTAAACCCGCGTACAACACGGTATCAACCATCATCAGGATATTAGAAACAAAGGGGTTTGTTGGCCATAATGCCTTTGGCAAAAGCCATGAGTATTATCCGTTGATAAGTAAAGACCAATACAAAGATTTTGCAGCCGAAAAGCTTTTAAGCGGCTACTTTGATAATTCGGTAAACAGGATACTATCATTTTTTGCCAAGAAAGAGAAGATGAACTTGAAAGAGGCTGATGAGATCATGAAACTGATTGAAAAACTTAAAGAGAAATAGTTATGAGCTGGTGGCATTATTTATTACTGGTAAATATTTACCTGTGCCTGTTCTTCGGTTTTTACGGCTTGCTGTTACGCCGCGAAACTTTTTTCCAGTTGAACAGGGTGTACCTGGTAGGCACGGCAATATTGTCGTTCTTTATTCCGCTGATACACAGCGATTGGGTGCAAAACCTGTTTATTACCAGGCAGGTGCAGTATTCAATTTATGGTGCCACCGCCGTTACCATTGCCGATATCACCCCCATTAAAGATAACCCGCTTACCGTTGGCGAAGTATTAGGGGTGCTGTATGGCATTGGTGTATTGTTACTTATTGCCAGGTTACTGATACAGCTTGTTATGCTGCGGAAGGTGATCAATGATCCTTCGCCAAAAGTATCGTACTCTTTCTTTAACAAAATTAAGGTAGGGCAGGAGATAGACGGGCATGAAGTGATACATAACCATGAATTGGTTCATGCCCGCCAGTTCCACTCGGCAGATGTGCTGATCATCGAGGCGGTTATGATCATCAACTGGTTTAATCCCATCGTTTACCTGTACCGCAATGCCATTAAGCATGTGCACGAGTTTATTGCCGATAAACATACACTTGACGCCGGAACAAATAAGGCCGATTACGCCATGCTGTTGCTAAGCCAAACTTTTGAAGCGCCTGCGCACGGTATGGTTAATCCGTTCTTTAACCATGGTTTACTTAAACAACGAATTATTATGCTACAGAAAAACAGATCGCAGCGTATTAAGCTCATTAAGTATGGCTTATCTGCACCATTATTTGTGCTGATGCTGATATTATCGTCGGCGACTATCAGCGATAGCAAAACTGTTAAAATCATTAACGCCAAAGCTGATGCGGTATTAGAAAGTTCGGTAACCGGTAAGCTACTTACCGATGATGTACAGCCCGATGAACATCAAGGTAATGCTGCAGCGGTTGATACCGTACCCGATAAAAGCAAATTTATTGTTAATGTAATGCCTGCCTTTCCTGGTGGTGATAAAGCGTTTGGGCACTTTTTGGCTAAAAACATCAAGTATCCTGTAAATGCAAGAAACAATAAAGTACAAGGGCGTACTGTAATTACTTTTATGGTAGATAAGGATGGCTCGCTGTCTGATTTTAAAGTAGCCAAACCTGTTGGCAGCGGTATAGATGAAGAAGCTATAAGAGTGCTTAAACTTTCGCCTAAATGGCGACCCGGTACCAGTAACGGCAAACCGGTAAGCAGCGAAATGAGCGTGCCTGTCAATTTTACATTGGCTGCTGATGCAAAAGCATCTGTAGAAACACAGTCTCAGCTTAATGATAAAGCAGTATTTACGGTAGTAGAGCAATCTCCATCTTTCCCGGGGGGAGAAGAGGCTTTCTCGAAATTTATCAGCCACACGGTTAAATATCCTAAAGAGGCAAGGGATAAGAATATACAAGGCCGTGTTATTGCATCATTTATCGTTGAAGAGGACGGTTCACTATCAAACATAAAAATTGTACGCGGCGTTGGCTACGGAACAGATGAAGAAGCTTTGCGTGTATTGGAAAGTTCGCCAAAATGGAAACCAGGCATGCAAAACGGTCATACCGTTAGGGTACAATATGCCGTACCGATTAGCTTTGCTCTATCTGCCGCGGACGATGGTAAAGAAAAGAAAATTGGAGCGGTGCCAGAAAAAATTCAGTTGAAGAATGCGCTTCCGGGTGATACTTCAACAAAAATTTTCTTGAATGGCTTGAGAAATTATAATGGCACAGCGCCATTATACGTAGTAGATGGAAAGGTTGTAAAAAATACTACGCTCAACGCTAACGAAATACAATCAATGAACGTGATAACCAGCAAAGCAGCGCTGCTAAAGTATGGTAAAGATGCTGATGCCGGCGCAATAGAAATTACAACCAAAGCAAAAGCCAGTAATAGAGTAAAGTTAGTTCAATAGTTAAACCATATCACAGGTAGATGGCCGGAGCTGTTAGCACAGCCCGGCTTTTCTTTTACTGGGGTGCTCCCTGCGATTTGGCTTCCTGCTGCTCACGCAGGTTGCGCATAATTTTGGTAAAACCCCGGTGATTATTATAGTCATCATACAGCGGGAACATCAGGCCGGTACCCCAAAACCTTGAACGGTCTTTGCGCATATGGTAGCGCTCGTCAATAGCGCGGCCATCCTTTATGGCAAATTCCATCTCTTTACGCGGTGCATTGTGAGCGCGGTCTTCGGGCGTGAAAAATATATCGGCACTATGGCCAATTATTTCTTTTTCGGTGAAGCCCATTAGTTTCTCTGCACCTTTATTCCAGCTGTTAACGTCGCCGTTCTTATCTGTGGTAATTACCGCATAATCTTCAAGGCTATCCAGCACTTTGTGAAAGAAGTCTTCACTCATCCTAAAGTAACTGTCCTCAAAAACATCTTCACCGGTAACATCAGGGCTGTAAGAATGGAAGTCGACCTCGAAGCTAATGCCCTCTACGCCGCACGCAAACTGTATTGGTTCACGCGTTATGCGGTAATAGGTTTCAAAGCCATCAGGTAAGGCGTTCAGCTCAGGTTTTTCGCGTACCGGTTTAAGCGTAATAATTCCTTCACCTTCACCTTTGGCCAGGTCTTCATTGCTGGCCAGCATATACACATAACCTTTTTCAATAAGGTCGCCAACCAGTTGCGGAGTTAAAGGGATCTTCATGGGCTTGCTATAACAATAATTAAGTGCTTATACCGCAGTAGGCTTGCGAAGCACCTTTAATACGATCATGATAATTGCAATAACCAGCAATAAGTGTATAATGCTGCCGATGGCGGTAAAGAAAAAACCTATAGCCCAGCATATAACCAGGATAACAGCGATGGTGTAAAGTAATGAGTTCATAAGTGATTAATTACGTTACCTATTAAAGCATTAAGGTTTTAAAATGTTTTACCACGGGTAATAGTCAAATAAAAAGCCCTCTCCGTATAAGGGGTGAGGGCTTAAAAATTTTGTTTGCGTATATGATGCTACCTTACAGTTTTAACCATTTTTTGCGTACCGCTAATTGCTTAGGGCTTGCATTTTCAATTTCGGTTATGCTGTACTTGTAGGCATTATTGCGCTGCAAGGTAACCGGGATAACTATGCGCTGGCCATCGCGGGTAACAGTAACATTTACTTTATCGCCTACTTTTTTACCTTTAAGGATGGCGCCCATGTCTGTTACAGGAGTGTCATCAACAGCGGTGATCTCATCATTAACATTCAGGCCATCAACCCAGCCCGCACCGCCGCGCAGAACGGTAGTAATGATCTTGCGCGAATTAGTGAACACACCTAATGATGGTTCTTGCGTATCGGCAAGGTTATCTACCAGCTTATAACCGGCATAATTAAGGTATTTGTTGTAATCGATGGCATCTAAACCGTTGATGTATTTAGCATAAAAATCATCCAGTTTTTTACCTGCAAATTTTTCGAAGCCTGCTTTAAATTCGGCATCGGTATAACCACGTTTTTTGCCTTTGTAGTAAGTATCGTACATGTACTTCATTACATCATCAAGCGAGTACTTTCCGTTGCTGTCGTTAATGATCTCCAAGTCTAACAGCATGCCTACAACTGCACCTTTGTCGTAGTAAGAGATGCCCGTGTTGTAAGAGTTCTCGTTAGGGCGGTAGCCTTTTATCCAGGCATCAAAGCTCGATTCGGCAAGTGGCTGTACGCGCGTGCCCGGCTGGTTCTCAACAGTATTGATGTCGCCGGTCATGTCGTTCAGGTAATCCTGCGGAGTAGAAATATCGGCATGGCGCAATATCAGGTTTTGATAGTACGCGGTGAAGCCTTCAGCTATCCAAAGGTTGGTGGTGTAGTTCTCGTTATCATAATCAAACGGACCTAAGGCAATAGGACGCAGGCGTTTTACATTCCACAGGTGAAAATGCTCATGCGCAACTAGGCTCAGGAAACCGCGGTAGCCGCCCGGCGAGGCATACTGATCGCGTGAAGCACCTAATACGGTAGAGCTTAAGTGTTCTAAACCGCCACCGTTACGCTGCTTATTATGTACTATAAAAGTGTAGTGCTTGTTAGGGTTTTCGCCAAATACGGCAACTTCTGCGCGTATTACTTTAGCCATATCAACCTTAAGGCGCTCTTTATCGTAGTTGCCGCCGCCGTACATGGCTACTTCGTAGTGTGTGCCATCAACATCAAAATCAAAAACATCCTGGGTACCGATTTCAAGAGGCGAATCGTAAAGGATATCGTAATTAGGTGCAGTGCGGGTAAATATATCGCCGTTAACAGGCTCTAAGCTGGTTGATACCTTGTTCCAGTCTTTATAAGGTTTAATGTGCACGGTTGACGGGCTGCTCACCATGCCTTTAGGGTAAAGGAAGATACCCGTTGTTGAGAGGAATGCGTGCGATGCATCTATGAAACTGGTACGTACCGAAAGCTCGAAAGCGTAAACCTTGTACTTAACCGTTACCGAACTGATGCCGGCGGTATTTATCTTCCAGGTGTTCTTGTTGATCTTGGTAGTTGCAAGGGCTTTGCCTTTGGTGTTAGCACTAAGCGATTCGATGTTTTTTGCAAACTCGCGTACCAAATACGAGCCTGGAGCCCAAACCGGCATTTTCACTTCAAGCGATGGCTGTGCCAGGCCGGTAAGCGTCATCTCAATATCTGCGTAATGGGCTTGTGCTTCAGGGAAAGTTACGTTGTAAGATATTTTCACAGGAGCGGGCACAGCGGCAAAAGCAGAGGTCATAAATAATGTAATTAAGCAAGCAATTGCTGATGAGTACAAGTTTTTCATGCTGCAAGGTAAAAAAAATAATATTCTTTAATAAACCGTCAAAAACCTGTTACGTTGTAAAATGGTTGATACAAGCAACCAAATTGAGAATGAACCGGTTAATATTGCAAAACAACTGCCCGGTAATTGAGTTGTGAGTATCGGGCTTTGATCAAACAATTAAACTAAATATTGCAGCGGTACTGCACAAATGAAAACACGTTATATCATCTATATTGTATTGGCGCTGCTGGTGGCGTTCCTGGTTTATAATAAATTCTTTAGCAAGCATGCCAAAGAGACTAAAACCGCTACCGCCGGCAAGGGAAAGAAAAAGAACGGCCCTGTGGCCGTTAACGTGATGATCGTGCATGATACCACCGTAGTAAACCAGATAGATATTACCGGTACTGTTGATGCCAACGAAAAGGTTAACCTGGTTAGTCAAACCGCAGGCGCAGTCACCGGCATTTACTTTAAAGAGGGCCAGCGCGTAAGCAAAGGCCAGTTGCTGGTTAAAGTTTACAACCAGGACCTGCAGGCTTCGTTAGCCCAGGTGCAAGCACAATTAGCACTTGCTAAAGATATCAATCGCCGCAATGAGATATTGGTACAGAAAGAAGCGATAAGCAAAGAGGAATACGAAACCTCTAAGTCATCGTATGCAGCTTACCAGGCGCAGGTAGCCAACATACGCGCACAAATTAGTCGTACCGAGGTACGTGCACCTTTCTCCGGTGTTATCGGTTTAAGGAGTATTAGCCCGGGCGGTTACCTCTCTCCAAATACACCGATCGCTACATTGGTAAATATTGACCCGGCGAAGGTCACCTTCTCTGTTCCGGAGCGTTACCTTCCGTTGATTAAAGTTGGCAGCAAGGTTAACTTTACTATCGAAAGTTCGCAGGATGTGTTTGGTGCAACGGTTTATGCTATTGAGCCTGCTCTGGATGCGGTATCGCGTACCATTACCGTACGTGCCAAAGCGCCGAATGCCAAAAATCTGCTTACCGCGGGTGCATTTGCTAAGATAAACTTAACGCTCGACCAGATACCTAAAACCATTATGGTACCTACCGAGGCCGTTATCCCCGACTTGAAAAGCAGCAAGGTTTACGTGTACCACGATGGGAAAGCCCTTGCCAAAGATGTAAAGACCGACCTGCGTACCGATACCAAGATTCAGATCGTTGACGGCTTAAAATCAGGCGATAGCGTGGTGGTATCGGGCCTGATACAAATACGCCCTAAGGCGCCATTAAAAGTTCTTAAAGTTATCAAATAGGCACAGGTATGAGTTTATCTTCCATAAGTATAAAACGGCCCGTACTTGCAACAGTAATGTCTGTTGTGATTGTTGTATTTGGTGTAATAGGCTACAAGTTTTTGGGCGTGCGCGATTTCCCTTCTGTGGACCCGCCGATTATTTCTGTATCTACAAGCTACTCCGGTGCCAATGCGGACGTTATCGAATCGCAGATAACCGAGCCACTGGAGAAAGCGATCAATGGTGTGCCGGGTATTCGTAACATCTCCTCGACGAGTTCGGTAGGGCAAAGCAATATCACTGTTGAGTTTAACCTGGATGCCGACCTGGAAACCGCCGCCAACGACGTTCGCGACAAGGTAGGTCAGGCACAGCGCCAGCTGCCTCAAGACATTAACGCTCCGCCGGTAGTCACCAAAGCCGATGCCAACGCCGACCAAATCATAACGCTTACCGTAAGCAGTAATACCCGCAACATTATGCAGGTAGATGATTACGCGGAAAACGTATTGCAGGAAGGTTTACAAACCATCCCGGGCGTAAGCTCTATCAATATACAGGGGCAGCGCCAATACGCCATGCGCCTGTGGGTTGATCCTGATAAACTTTCGGCATTGGGCTTAACCGCAACTGATATAGGTGCAGCACTAAGCAAAGAGAACGTAGAATTACCGGCCGGTAAAATTGAAGGTAATAATACCGAGCTAACCATCCGCGCATTAGGTAAACTAACGGACGAAAAGGATTTTAACAACCTCATCATCCGTGCAGATAGCAACCGGGTTGTGCGCTTTAAAGATATCGGCTATGCTGTTTTAGGTTCAGCTAACGAGGAAACAGCCTTTAAGGAATCAGGCATACCGCAGGTGGGGTTGGCCGTGGTGCCGCAGCCGGGTGCCAACTACGTGCAAATTGCCAAGGATTTTTACGTGCGCCTTAAACAGATAGAAAAAGACCTTCCGCCGGATATTACCGTTAAGGTGGCATTGGATAATACCAAGTTTATCAATAACTCTATCGAGGAGGTAAAAGAAACGCTTATCATATCCTTTGTGCTGGTAGTGATCATCATTTACCTGTTCTTCCGCGATTGGTTGATCGCATTTCGCCCGCTGATAGATATACCGGTTTCATTGATCGGTGCATTCTTTATCATGTACGTATGCGGGTTCTCCATTAATATATTAACGCTATTGGGAATTGTACTGGCAACGGGTTTAGTGGTGGATGATGGTATTGTGGTAACCGAAAACATCTATAAAAAAGTAGAAGAAGGGATGAATATCCGCAAGGCTGCTTTTGAAGGCTCGGCAGAGATCTTGTTCGCGGTTATTTCTACATCGGTAACCCTGGCCGCGGTGTTCCTGCCCATTATGTTTTTGCAGGGCTTTACCGGCAGGCTGTTCCGCGAGTTTGCGGTGGTTGTAGCCGGTTCGGTATTGATCTCAGCTTTTGTGTCACTATCGTTAACGCCGATGCTTAACGTAAAGCTGATCCGTAAAAATCAAAAGAAATCTAAATTCTATATCGCTACCGAGCCTTTCTTCGAGAAGATGACCAGCGGCTACACCGAATCATTGGTGAAGTTTATGAAACGCAGGTGGGTATCATTCGTGATATTGGGTGCATCTTTACTGGTTACCGGTATTCTGGTAAAGGTAACGCCGTCTGAATTGGCCCCGCTTGATGATAGAAGCTTACTTCGTTACTCCGTTACCGGATCAGAAGGTGCAACTTACGAGTACATGACCAAGTACATGGATAAGGTTGCCAACCTGGTTACCGATTCTATGCCCGAGGCGAATGTGAATATCGAGATCGTATCACCATCATTTGGTGGCGGTTCGGCCAACACCGGTTTTGGCAGGGTAGGTTTGGTGCCGCCTGATCAGCGCGAGCGCACCCAGCAACAACTGGCCGACTGGCTGAACAAGAAACTTGCCCGCATGCCCGATGCACGCGCGATAGTGGTGCAAGAGCAAACTATAAGCGGTGGTGGTAGCGGTGCACGTACCTCGCTGCCGGTACAATTTGTTATCCAGAACCAGGATTTTGAAAAACTGCGGAAGGTACTGCCCGAGTTTTTTGCCGAAGTATCTAAAAGCCCGGTATTCCAGGGTACGGATGTAAACTTGAAATTTACCAAACCGGAACTGCGTGTAACTACCGACCGTGACAGGGCAAGGGACTTAGGCGTATCGGTTGCCGACATTGCACAAACGCTGCAATTGTATTATAGTGCGGGCCGCTTAGATTACTTCCTCATCAACGGTAAACAGTACCAGGTAATAGCACAGGTTGATCGCGCCAACCGCGACCAGCCGCTTGATCTGAAATCTGTTTACGTACGCAGCACTAAGGGCGACCTGGTACAGTTGGATAACGTGGTGAAGGTGACTGAAAGCGCCACGCCGCCATCCATCTACCACTTTAACCGCTTTAAATCAGCAACAGTGCAGGCGGGTTTGTCGCCGGGGCATACCGTTGGTGATGGTATTGAGGAAATGAACCGCATTGCCAAAGGTTTGCTGGACGAGACGTTCAGTACCGACCTTGCCGGCCCATCACGTGACTATGCAGAAGGTTCATCAAATATCCTCTTTGCATTCGGGTTTGCGTTGTTACTTATTTACCTGGTATTAGCCGCACAGTTTGAAAGCTTTATGGATCCATTCATCGTGATGCTTACAGTGCCGCTGGCCATTGCAGGTGCCTTTATATCGCTTTGGCTTTTTGATCAAACGTTTAATATCTTTAGCCAGATAGGTATCATTACCCTGGTTGGCTTGGTTACCAAAAACGGTATTTTGATTGTTGAATTTGCCAACCAGCGCATGGAGCACGGCTTAAGTAAATATGAGGCTGTGGTTGAAGCCGCAACATCGCGCCTTCGCCCAATTTTGATGACCAGTTTGGCGGTGGTTTTAGGTTCGGTACCAATTGCGCTGGCTTTGGGTGCCGGTGCAAAAAGCCGTACATCATTAGGTATTGTAATTATTGGCGGTATGTTGTTCTCCCTGGTGTTAACGCTTTACGTTATCCCAACCATGTACATGGTATTTGCATCAAAAACCCGCCGCGACCCTGATGCCGAACCAGTGGATGAAACTGAACCAAAAGCACCTTTATTGATAGATAAACTTTAAGCAATATGATGATCAAAAAAACACTTTGCTTTTTGGTTTGCCTTATTGCTTTGGCAACCGGCCTGCGTGCTCAAACGGCTACCAATCCTGCTGCCCCGCATTTATCTTTGAGGGATGCCATTGAGGTTGCCCTCAAGAATAACTATAACATTAAATTGTCGCAGAATAATTCAACTATCGCCGGCAACAATGTTACCTTAGGTAATGCCGGTTTTTTACCGGTTGTAACCGGCGATGCAGCCTTAAATGCAAGCAGGCAGCAAATACAGCAAACCCGTAACGATAGAACGGTTAATAACCTAAGGGCTAACAACAGCAATAACAGCTACGGCGTAAACCTTAACTGGACCATTTTTGATGGTTTTAACATGTTTGCTAATTACGACATGCTTAAGCAGATGGATAAGCTTGGTGCCATACGTTTGCAGGATACCATACAAACAACGGTTGCAAACGTTATAACCACATACTATAACCTGGTAGCGCAGAACGTGCAGATACAGGCTTTAAAAGGGGCAATTGCTATCTCGCGTACGCAGTTGAGGTATGCCAATGATAAGTTTGCAGTTGGCCGTATATCGCGGCTTGATGTTTATACTGCCCAAATAGCGCTTAACACCGATACCGCTACGCTGCTTTCGCAGATACAAACCTATAAAACCACGCAGGTGCAATTGAACCAATTGCTGGTGCGCAACCTGCAAACCGATTTTACAGTTGATAGCACTTTAACGGTAAGCAATCAGTTGGTGCTGGGTGATGTGATCGCGAAGGCGCAGAACCAGAACCCGGCCATACTGGCATCAAAGATAAACAAGCGCCTTGCCGAGATCAACCTGAGACAGGTTCGCTCAACCAGGTATCCTGTGGTAGGTGTTACCTCAGGCTATACGTTTACAAATAGTCGTACCCCAGCCGGCTTTACCTTAAGCCAGAATGCGCACGGTTTAGCTTATGGACTTACTGCATCCATCAATATATTTGACGGCTTTAACCAGTGGCGACGCGAGCGTAATGCCAAGCTACAGATAGATAATGCAGAGATCAGTCAGAAAAAAACGCAGCAGGATATAGAGGCACAGATCAGCAATTTTTTTATTGCCTACGTATCGGGATTGGACCTTATTAAACTAAGCCAATCAAACGTTGATCTTACTAAAAAAAACCTGGAGATATCCCTGGAGAAATATCGCCTGGGTAACATTACTCCGTTGGAGATAAGAGAAGCGCAACGTAACTATCTAAATGCACAGTCTGTTTACTCAAATGCCCTGTACCAATCTAAAATGGCCGAGGTTACTCTACAGCAGATAACTAACAGTATTAATATTAGGTAATTTATCGAAAATGTATATTTTTGAAAAATGCCATCTCAATACCATACCTGTTTGCTTATTGATGATAACTACATCGATAACTTTGTTACGCGAAAAATTTTGGAGAGTGGCCATTTTGCCGAGAATATAATTGTAATACAATCTGCCCCCGAGGCATTAAGCGTGCTTGCCGATGGTACTGTAAAGCCTGATGTGATATTTTTAGATATCCGTATGCCGCAGATGAGCGGTTTTGAGTTTCTAAAAGCTTACGAACAACTGGCTATTGATAAAGAACATACTAAAATATTTATGCTCTCATCATCGCTTGATCCAACCGATATGAACAACTCACTGAGCAATAGATATGTTACCCAGTATGTTCATAAACCTTTAACACACGAGGCGCTGGAAGAACTTAGTACATGATTTTAGTAGCAGATAGCGGATCTTCAAAAACAGACTGGCTGCTGGCCACACCGGCCGATGGCAACAAGGCATTTAAATGTGCCGGTTTAAACCCATACTTTTTAACAGAAAAAGAGATCACCAGGATCATCCAGGAACAGCTGCCTGATATGGTTGCTTACGCCGGTGATGTAACAGAGATCTATTTCTTTGGGGCAGGCTGCTCAAGTCCGGACAGGCATGAGATAGTCACAAACGCCATCAGTACACTTTTCCCCGAAGCGTATGTGAGTGTAGACAGCGACCTGCTTGCCTCTGCTTACGCCACCTGCGGCCACGAAAAAGGTTTTTGCTGTGTGCTGGGCACCGGCTCAAATATTTCTTTTTTTGATGGAGAGGACATACATGACGGGCAACATGGCCTGGGTTATGTGTTGGGCGACGAAGGCAGCGGCACCTGGTTTGGTAAAGCCCTGCTTACCGATTACCTGTATGAGCTTATGCCGGCTGATATTGCCGTAAATTTTGGCAAAGCCTTTAACCCAACCAAGGAAGCCGTTATTGAGAATGTTTACCGTAAGCCAAGGGGCAATGCCTACCTGGCTGCTTTCTCAAAATTTTTAAGCGAGATACGTTCAACGGATTACGGCCAAAATATCTTGCGCGCCGGCTTGCAGGAGTTTGTGGATACCAATATCAAACAATCGTACCCGCAATACGATAGATTCAAATGCCATTTTGTAGGCTCAATAGCCTATGTTTTTGCCGATGAGCTCAAAAATATCTGCCGGGAAAATGGTGTGCATGTAGGCAAGATCATCCGCCAGCCAATAAACGACCTGCAGGAGTTTATCCTTAAAAGGGATGCTGCGAATCAACTTTAAATTGTTCAATAACTCATTCCCTCCTCGGGAAGGGGTGTGATGGTAATGGGTGTATTGGCAGGGAGGGGTTTAACAAAGCGACTAAAACCCTTCCATGCACCCTCCAAAGGGAGGGAATCGCACGATCCCTATGCTTTGATGTTTCTCATGCGGCGCCCGTTTAAATTCTTAAAAAGCAAAAATAACATCCCCAATACAGCTAACGCGCTTCCGGTTTTAGGCAGGTAATCGCCGTGCTCTGTATAAAATGTTAAGCTATTATTAAGGTTGATATCTTGCTTAAGCGCGGTACGTACCCACCATTTGCTTTGCTGTACAATGTCCCCACGGCCATTGATAAAAGCCGAGATACCGGTGTTTGCAGATTGGCAAACCCAGCGGCGGTTTTCAATAGCCCGCAGTTTGGCATAATCCAGATGCTGGTCTTTCCCCGAGGTATTGCCCCACCAGCCATCATTGGTGATAATTGCAATAAATTGTGAACCCTGCTTAACCGACTTTGCCACCCACTCGCCCCATAACGATTCATAACAAATAACAGGCGTTGCACCTATGCCGCTTTGCGAATAAAGCACACTTGGCTCGCTTTGCATACCGTAAGCGCCAGTGGCGCCGCCCAAATGCTCAAACACTGGTTTGATGAATGACAAGGCATTACCAAAAGGCAAAGACTCCGCACCAGGCACCAATCGGGATTTGTGGTAAAACTGAACTTTATCAGAGTTTTCAATATTGATGGCTGCGCTAAAACTGTCAACAAACAAGTCTTGTTCAACTTGGCTTGCTGTGAAAGTAGCTCGTTTAGGGTAAAATTTATGGGTTTCGCCTCCGGTAAGCACATTGCCGTTTTTGTATTTTTCTAAAAAACGCTTAACCTGTAGATAAGAGTTTTCTGTACGGATGCGGTCCTCATCCATATCTTGCGTTATGGCAGTTTCGGGCCAAATGAAGTATTCGGTATTTTTTTGCGCTACCGAATCTGATACATGCGTTAAAATCTTGATCTGCTCTGCGCTGGTGGTAGTGCCATATTTTTCATACGGATCAATATTGGGCTGAGCGACAACAATGTTTGATGGATTTGGTACTTCTTGGTATTGGTAGTAAGTATACAACGAAAAACTCAACGGAAGAATAAACACCAATACCAAAGACACGATCAGTTTTAACCTTATTGTTTTAGCCTGCGACTCCCGCAAGCCAATATAGATCAGGAACACCAGGATGTTGATCGCCCAGATCCAGATGGTACCGCCGTACACTCCGGTATATTCATACCACTGTGCCCACTTATGGGTGGTAGCAAGTCCGTTGCCAAGCGTCATCCACGGGAAGTTTAGGTCCCAGCTTTGGTGCAGGTATTCGTAACCTATCCAGAAGCAAACCAAACCAATTAGGCTGATAGTACGGTTAGCTTTAAGGCGTAGCCGGTAATACAGCCAGCAAGCCGTTGCCATTAACACCGGGCCAAGGCTGTAAGGTATTAACGTAATAGGTATTGCTGTAAAAGGCCCGATTATTTTTAAGGCATTATAAACCCAGTAAATACACAGCACATTCCACACAAAGAAGCCCAGGAAAGCGATGTGGAAGATCTTTTTCCCTTTGCTTTTAACATCAGATTTGATGATGTTCTCCAGTGCCACCAGCATAGGCACAAAGCCTATGAAAAGCAAAATAGTGGTGTAATGCGTAGGCGGCCATGCCACCCAAAGCAGCAATCCAGAGAATATGGATAAGAGTATGTTTTTTTTCATAGGGCCTCACCTAAATCCTCTCCAAAGGAGAGGACTTGAGAATTAATGTTCTGTCAATTTGTTTTTTAAGCCCTCTCCTTTGGAGAGGGTTGGGTAAGGCTTATTCCTCCTCATTCCCGTACTTCTTTTTCTTCTTCCCCTCAACTTCCTCAGCGCCGGCAACGCAGATCACAAACTCGCCCTTAATGGGGTGTGTTTCAAAATGCTGCTTTACCTCTGCAACCGTGCCGCGCACAGTTTCTTCAAACATCTTGGTCAGCTCGCGTGAAACGGATAGCTGCCTGTCCGGGCCAAAATAGGTGGCCATTTCTTCAAGCGTTTTCAATAAACGGTGCGGCGACTCGTATAGGATAATAGTGCGCTCTTCCTGCGCCAGGAATTTGTAGCGGGTTTGGCGGCCTTTTTTCAGCGGCAAAAATCCCTCGAAACAAAACTTATCTGTAGGGAAGCCTGAGTTAACCAACGCGGGCACAAAAGCTGTTGCGCCCGGCAGGCATTCTACAGCAATGTCAAACTTCAAAGCCTCGCGCACCAGGAAAAAACCGGGATCGGATATCGCCGGCGTACCCGCATCAGATATCAGCGCAATATTTTGCCCCATCAGCAAAAACTTGATGATCTCATTACTGCTTTGATGCTCGTTATGCTGGTGATGCGCAAATACTTTGTTCTGGATATCAAAATGCTTTAACATCGGTGCTGAAGTACGCGTATCCTCGGCCAATATCAGATCGGCTTCTTTCAATACCCGTATAGCCCTGAAGGTCATATCTTCCAGGTTACCTATTGGCGTAGGCACTAAGTAAAGTTTTCCTGTTTTGGGTTGGTCCATTTTTTACAGTTTGCAATTTCCGGTTTGCAGTTTGCAGCAGCAGTTACAAAATAATAGCAAACTGCCCGCTGCAAACGGCAAACTCTTATATTTGCCTTTTAATCTAAAAAAGATGCTGCAAGTTAGTTATATCCGCGAAAACAGGGATAAAGTTTTAGAACGTTTGGCTGTTAAAAATTTTAAACAGCCGGAGCTGGTTGATGAGATAATTGCTTTGGACGAAAAACGCCGCCAAACACAAAATCAATCGGACAACGTATCATCGCAGGCTAACGCAGCAGCCAAACAAATTGGCGAACTGATGCGCAACGGCAAAAAAGATGAAGCCGAAACCGTTAAAGCCAATACCGGTAAATGGAAAGAGGAGATCAAACAACTGGGCGACCAGTTAGCTGCCTTTGAGACCGAATTACAGGATAAATTGATTCTTTTGCCAAACCTTCCGCATGCATCCGTACCTAAAGGTGTATCTGCTGATGATAATGAAGTAGTTTTAGAGAACGGCAACAAGCCCGAGCTGCCTGCCAATGCCTTACCGCACTGGGAACTGGCTGCGAAATATAACCTTATCGACTTTGAACTCGGTGTAAAAATAACCGGAGCAGGTTTCCCGGTGTATAAGAATAAAGGTGCAAAACTACAACGTGCGCTGATCAACTTCTTTATTGATGAAGCCGAGAAAGCAGGTTATAGCGAAGTTGGTGTGCCATTGGTAGTCAACGAAGCTTCGGGTTTTGGCACAGGTCAGCTACCTGATAAAGAAGGACAGATGTACTTCGTGAACGAGGACGAGCTTTATTTGATTCCTACGGCCGAAGTACCTATTACCAACCTTTACCGTGATGTGATCTTAAAGGGCGAAGAACTGCCGGTTAAAAACTGTGGACACACGCCATGTTTCCGTCGTGAGGCAGGTTCTTATGGTGCACACGTGCGCGGGTTAAACCGCCTGCACCAATTTGATAAGGTGGAAGTTGTACAAATAGTACATCCGGATAAGTCGTACGAGGTGTTGGAAGATATGAGCCTGCATGTACAAGGCTTGCTGCAAAAGCTTGGCTTGCCATACCGTGTGTTACGCCTTTGCGGCGGCGATATGGGTTTCACAAGCGCCTTGACTTACGATATGGAGACCTGGAGCGCTGCGCAGCAACGCTGGTTAGAGGTATCATCGGTATCAAATTTTGAGACCTACCAGTCTAACCGCTTAAAACTGCGATTCCGTAACGCGGAAGGTAAAACGCAGTTAGCACATACGCTTAATGGCAGTGCTTTGGCATTGCCTCGCATTGTGGCAACTCTGTTAGAGAATAATCAAACAGAGAAAGGCATCAAAATACCTGAAGCCCTTGTGCCTTATACCAAATTTGAATGGATTGATTGATTCGTAAATGATATGTTAAGTCCCGGCCAAAAAGCCGGGACTTTTTTGTTTACGCACAGCGGCCAAAAACATTTTATATTTACTTCCTGAATGCGGGTGCTTAACATTAAAAAAGCTTTTATAAAACGGGGGATAGCTGTAATTGCTTTATTCCTGCTTACCAACCTGCTTTTCCTTTTTGCAGATCATCCTGCCGCTGTAGAGAAGTATTATTCAGAAAGCACTTACCGTTTTATTTGTCATGTGCTGCACCCTGTTTTTAACCTGTTCCCGTTTAGTGTTGGAGATATTGTTTATGGCGCTGTGGTAGTAGTGCTGATCTGGGCCGTTATCAGGTTTTTTAAGCATTGCTTTAAAAGGCGCTGGGCAATGGCGGGGCTGCTTGCGCTTAAAGTTGTGGTCGGTGTGCAGGCAGGCATTCTTATATTTTATCTGTTTTGGGGATTGAATTATTTCCGTCCATCCGCCGCTGAGCGATTAAACCTGCGCGATAGCACCTACACCACCGCAGAACTCCAAAGAGTTACAACAATTCTTATTGATAGCGCTAACATTGCACGCAGCCGCGTTAGCACTGCCGACCTGCATTTACCAAATGATACTATTTACAACAGGGCCAGGCAGGCGATCATTACGCTTTCAAAAACCTCGGATGAGTTTGAAACTTATAGTCCGAGGGTTAAGCCATCGCTGCTTACCGGCTTTATGAATTATTTGGGCACATCCGGTTATTATAATCCCTTTACCAGTGAGGCGCAGATGAACTACGAAATGCCGGTGTTTAACCGCCCGTTTGTTGCCTGCCACGAGATGTCGCACCAGATGGGTTACGGGCCGGAGGATGAGGCTAATTTCGTAGGCTATCTTGCTGCCGTCGGCGCTAAAGACAGGCTGCTCAGGTATTCGGCATATAACCTTGCCGTTGGCGAATTTATGCGTACTATGCGCTATACCGATACCACAATTTATAAGCAGCTAAAAGATAAAATATCGCCCCAGGTTAAAGCCGACTTTAAAGCCGAACGTGAATATTGGCTATCCTACCAAACTAAAATAAATGCCGTAAGTGGCGTTTTTTACGACAATTTTTTGAAGGCGAACAACCAGCCCGAGGGTTTGGCACGCTATAACCGCATGGTGTTATTGCTGATGGCGCAGTATAAGAGAGATTAGTTGATTTGTGATTAGCGATTAGTTTGATCAGGTGAGAAAGGCGCAAAAAAAATGCGTTCCGTATCTCACCCCGGAACGCACTGCAACATCATCTCTCAAATAATGTTGATCAACTAAACCTCAGATAACATGTGTTTACCCAAGTTCTTTATAGCGGAGCCATTTAATGGCTGCTGATAATCAGGTTATTGCGATATGGCTTTAACAAATATTGTACCTTAATATTATCAAAATCATAAGTGTCAAAGTTACACAATGAACGGCAGGCCGAAAAGCATATTATGAGAATGACGGATATTATTGCAAGAATGTTACAGAAACATCAATTAAGGCAGGAACTGAAAGCATTTAAGTTTTAATAGATCAAAGATTTAGATCAGGATTTTTTCTTCCGATAAATTTAGGGCATAGTAAAAAGATGCTCACTTATGAGTGAGGATTTTAAGTAGAATGACGTTTTTCCAGTACAGGCATATAGCAAAATTTTCAATTTGATCTTCTTAAAGAAAATTAATTAGATTAGTTGAACTAAATTTTATCTTTTGAAACCCCTGTATTTTATATTATTGCTCTGCTTTGTTACCATCTGTAAAGCACAAACCACTCCTTTTGGTGAAGTTGATGTTGCCGACCTTCAACTAAGCGGCTGCAGTTTTGAAAAAAATGCCGATGCTGAAATTTTATTTGATGTTGCCAAGGTTACTTCTAACGATTGGACGGGCGTGACGATGGTGCGGCATCAGCGGATTAAGATCTTTAACGAACGCGGCCTATCTGCTGCTACTATTAAACTTAATTACTTTACTGATGTAGCCTTAGGCATTGTTAAAGATATTGAGGCCGCTACCTATAACCTGGTAGATGGCAAAATTGAAAAAACGGTTCTTGATAGGAAGCAGATCTATCAGCAAAAAGTATCAAAGGGAGTTCGGCAATATGTATTAGTTTTTCCGGGTGTTAAAGCCGGCTCTGTTATTGAGTATAAATTCAAATGGCTAAGCAGCATCCAACACAATTATCCGGTATGGAAGTTCCAAAACAAACTTCCAACAAAGTATTCTGAGTACGATGCTGCGTTTAAAAGTTTAAGGGCATTAGGCTTGCTTAAAAACATAAACCGGCCGCTTAGCCTGGATACTGTTTACTTAGAAAAGTATCCGCGCCATGTTTGGGCAATGAAAGATGTACCGAGTTACACCTTGGAGCCCTACATGCATTCGGTAGAAGATAATCTGCAATACATTGCGTTTCGCAGGCCAAATGCATTTTACACCTGGAACGCTGTGGTAAGAGCAATGATGAACGATGAAGATTTTGGCAAGCAGTTAGATGTACCGCTTGAGGGCGAAGCCGAAATATATAAACGGGCCAATGAATTTAAAACAGATATCGCTAAAATAGAATACATTTTTAATACGGTTAAGAACACCATTAAATGGAATAAATCTACAAGCTGGTATACAGACGAGGGTATTAAGAAGGCCTGGTTAAAGAAAACCGGCAACTCGGCAGAGGTCAATCTCATACTTTACCATTTGTTAAAAGGAGGGGGCCTATCGCCAACGCTCGCCATTGCGGGAGACAGGGAAATTGCTGAGATAAGATTGGATGACCCGGGTTACGACAGGCTGGAAAAAACCCTTGTGCAAGTGCCGTTAGACAGCACCCAATTTTTAACGCTGGACGCGTCGCAAAAATACAACAGGTATAATTTTACGCCGATAGAATTTCTGGAGCAGAACATGCTTACCATCAACCCCAAAAACGGTTTTAACGATATTGTGAAACTGAGAAATCAGTACCAATGGCTGGAAGTGACTTTTGTTGACGCTGCTATAAAGGATGACGGTAAACTAATCGGTACAACACAATTGAGCAGTTCATTTTATCGCAAGGTTAATAAGATGGAGCAGTATGACCGGGGTGGAGAAAAAGAATATCTGGACGATCTAAAAGCGGGTAACACAAAGTTATCTATTACAGATTATAAAAGGTACGGAATGGATGTAGATACACTACCCTTGAGAGAAGAATTTAAATTTGATGTGGAAGCGGCAGTAACGGATGGCGACTATATATATTTCAACCCTAATTCATTTACAGGGTTAGCGCTTAACCCGTTTTTAAACGAGGTAAGAGTATCTGATATTGACTTTATATACCTTAATCGCTATAACATCAGTGGCCACTATAAGTTACCGGGTGGGTTTAAAATTGATGCGTTACCCAAACAATTTACACTTGCAATGGCCGATAACAGCATTATTTTTAAACGGCTTATAGGAGAAATGAATGGGGATATAGCGGTACATTATCTTATCAATTTCAACAAAACAAAGTTTTCGCATGATGAGTACGAGGCATTGTACAGCTTCTACAAGAAAATGTTTGAATTGTTAAATGAACAAATAGTTCTTAAAAAAGTTACTAAGACGTAAATTAGGGGCTTTAACAGAAAGGAAATGAAAAAGCTGGTTTTAGCTATCGTAATTATTTTTACCGGTATGCGCCTTAATGCGCAAAGTATCTCCTTTTCTGATCTTACCAATCTAACCAACCTTTCAGATGGGCAAGCCCACACATACCTATCGTTGGGTGGGGTATTTAAACTGGATTACATGAAAGAGGAAAACGGAAAAAAAATTGAGTATTTCCGTTCTAAATCTGCAAAAGTGGCTCCGCAGAGCATTACCATAGGGGTGAACGAAATACAGGCAAACGGTACTATCCTGCGCACGGTTCTGTATACCACACAAGACCCGGAGAATATTGTCAACCTTATTGCGCAGGCCAAACGTGCCAAGCTGATCATGAAGTTCCAGGGGATGGACCGCGACAATAACATTTATAAGTTTGATAATGAGTTCTACAACATTACCATGCTCATTAGCACCAATAACAACAAAGGCTCGGTAGAGGTAAAACAGAAGGAATTTATAGGCTACTAAAAAAGCCCTGCCAAAAATGGCAAGGCTTCAAACTAAATTAACACACTGTTATTTACCTATTAAAGCCGGGTCAAATATTTTCCTGTCAATTTCCTGGTTGGCCTTTATATCATGATAAACTTCGGTTTGTAAAAGTTTATCATTGATATAAAACTTGCAAAGCGTTTCACTCCAGTTACCATTAACCATCTTGTGTTCCTCAAATGTGGCTTCGGTTTTTGTGTTGCCTTCATATTTGAAATAACGCACGGCAACCAGTTTCTCTTTATCTATCCAGAGCTGGTTTACCTTTTCGCCGTCTTTGCCGGCACCTATCACGTAAACCTCTTTTCCGTTCCATTTTGTTTCATGAAACTTGTTCAGATCGAACTGCAACTCCTTAAAATGGTCAAAAACATTATCTATCGGCTTAAAATACATACCGCCTAAAAAGAATATCAGCTCGTTCTCGTCCTTTGCAGACCGTACCACCTTGTTGTTACGGAATACATATGATGAATCTCCCCGGTAAATAACGCCATTACCACTATTATCGCCGCCAAAATCTATCCGCAGCATATCCGGGTAAACAATACGCTCATACCAGGTATCAGTTTTGATCAGCGTATCGTTACGGTAGCGGCCGGTGGTTTGGGTAAACGTTAATGACGTATGCCATTTGTTGTAATAACGTGTATACATCTTCTTGATCACCTGCGCCGAAGTAAGCTGCCTGGGTGAGGTAAACCCCCACACCGATAGCAGCGTAATGATGGAAGTGATAATAGATACTAAATGCTTCATTATTTATATTGAGGGGTATATCGATCAATTTAAGCGGTTAATTCTTCGTATGCTGCGGTTAAGCTACGCTCTATGCCATCGCCCTGCCAATCGGTTACGCCGGGGATAGCTTTTGCAGCCAATACCTGTTCTTTAGTTTTGCCTGCCTTTATTTCGCTGCCAACAAAATCAACCAAACGCTCCATGTAGTTTTGCATGGCTTTAAGATCGGCCATCGTACCTACCACCTTATCCGGGTCAAAAGCATGGCCGAAAACAAAAATGGTGTCCTTACTGAACTGCTTTTGTGCGGCCTCTAAAGCCAGCGGCCAGTTTTTGCATGATGCACCTGCCGAGCGATCCACATAAGGATATTTGCGGTTGAATACCTGGTCGCCGCAATGCACAATGTTGGCGTTCTCAAAATGGATAAAACTATCGCCGTTGGTGTGGCCGGATCCAAAGTAATGGGCAGTAATGCGCTCGTCGCCTACTTTAATTTTCCAGTTGTTGGTGTAGGTGGTATCAGGATAAAGCTGTTTACCATCTGATCCCTGCTTTAGCGATGCTGCTTTTTGGTTGGTTAACGAGTTAGCATGTGCTGCCACATTTTTAACCAAACCTTTAAAGGCAATATTGCCGCTGGTGTGGTCGCCGTGATGGTGGGTGTTAATGAGCCATTGAAACGGTTGCGAAGATTTTTTCTTGAGCTCGCCGATCAAATGACCTGCCTGTTCCGGAAACTCGGCATCCACACACACGATGCCTTCTTTGTTCACCATCCAGATGATGGTGCCACCCTGTTCCGTAAAAATGCCCACATTATTACGCAGCGGTGTAAGTTTATACTCCGGTGCAGCCAGCATAGCCGCCAGGCTTCTGTTACCCAATAGAGATAGTGATCCTGCGGTTAAAGCTGTATTTATTAAGAATTTACGGCGTTGCATATTGATAATAAATTAGTTAAAGGTAAACGATATTTTTTGAGTTGATTAAATGTAAGGATTAAGATTGGATTAGAATAGCGGATAGTGAGTGGTTAGTTATGAGCAGGTGAATAATAGTTTATCACAAGTATTGCGGCATTGCCCGCGGCCCGCGCTTTTCGCTCATACGGCCACAGGCATTAGGCGCATGCCGGTATCCGTTGCAATCGCTAATGCGGTCTTCTGTTAAAATTTGATTGGTAGAATGAAGGGACCGCTATGTGGTTTTTATTTTTTACTTCACTACTTTTACCCCCTGCATGAACACCCCGCAAACCGATAACAAAACCCAATGGCTGTATTTATTTATAGGGCTGGCTGTTCTGTTAAATTTCACAGGTTTGTTCATTCCCATTTTGGCGCCCGACGGTACCCTTTACGCCGTTATTGCCAAAACCATGGCGCAGCGTAATGATTTTGTGAACATCATTGTCCACAATGCCGATTGGCTGGATAAACCGCATTTCCCTTTTTGGGTAGCGGCATTATCGTTCAAAATATTCGGCATCAGTACATGGGCCTACAAATTGCCCGGTATACTGTTTATGCTGATGGGGGGTTATTATACTTACCTGCTGGCGAAACTGCTATACAACAAGGAAGTTGCGCTTTGGAGCGTGCTCATACTGCTCACCTCGCAACATATCATCCTATCAAACAACGATGTACGCGCCGAGCCATACCTTACCGGTTTGATCATAGCGGCGGTTTATCATTTTTACCTGGCTTACCTGCGCGGTAACTACTGGCAGCTCATGTGGGGCGCCATCTTTACCGCCTGCGCCATCATGACCAAGGGCATGTTTGCACTGGTTCCCATAGGCGGCGCAATAGTAGGGCACCTGGCCATTACCAGGCAATGGAAACAATTAGTTCACTGGCGTTGGTTATTAGCTGCCGTGTTGATAGGCATATTTATCCTGCCGGAGATCTATTGCCTGTATGAGCAATTTGACGCCCACCCCGAGAAGGTTGTTTTTGGCCGTACGCATGTCTCCGGCATCCAATTCTTTTTCTGGGACAGCCAGTTTGGGCGTTTCTTTAACACCGGGCCTATCAAAGGCAAGGGTGATCCATCGTTTTTTATCCATACAACGCTGTGGGCTTTTTTGCCGTGGTCGCTAATTCTGTTTGCGGCGATTTGGCATTTTGTCAAAACCGGTATCAAAAACGTGCAGCAGCGCGAGTGGCTTTGTATTAGTGGCAGCTTACTTACGTTTTTATTGTTCTCTGCCTCAAAATTTCAGTTGCCGCACTACCTTAATATTGTGTTCCCATTCTTTGCCATTATTACGGCACAATACTTTATTGGCCTGCAAAACGAGCGGACAATTAAAACGATACGCGCGGTTCAAACAGGCCTGGTGCTGGTATTGCTGCTGGCTATTGCCGCTTTGCAATATTATTTTAAGCCTGATGAATTTGAGTGGGACGATGCGGTGACACTTGTGGTATGGCTGGCGCTGCTTGCCATCCTGCCGACAAAGTTCGCAGCAACAGATTACCGCCAAACGGCTTTCCGTACGCTTATCGCAGCTTTTGTAGTGAACCTGTATCTTAACCTGGCTTTTTATCCATCGTTACTTAAATACCAGGCCGGGAGCGAGGCTGCCGTTTGGATAAATGAACATAACACGCAGAAACTGCCGTTAGTACAAAGCTGGGAAGACGCCAATTATCCAATGGAATTCTACATAGAACAGCCGCTTACCATCGTAAATGAAGACGGCAGCGGTAAGCTGCCTGCAACGCCATTCATGTTCTACGGCCCGGCTACAGTTGTAGCATCGCTGCAGTCAAAAGGCTACCATATTGAGAAGCAGGCGAATTTTGAGCGTTATTGGGTATCCCGATTAAAGCCTAAGTTTATCAATCATGCTACCCGTGCTGAACTGCTTATCCCAATGGAAGTGGTTATTGTTAAGTAGACTACACTTCGCCGCCCATGTAAGGGTCGCTGATGCCCGGCCTGCCGGTTTCTACCCGGCCTGCATAACGTTTTTCAAAATCATTAAAGCCTTTTACACGGATAGTAAAATCATACCAGCCCTGCTGCTTGCTTAGGTCTAACTTGATGGTTTGCGGTGCAAAGCTTTCCTGCTGAATAGTTAACTGTTTGCTCCCAGTTTTGTATGCATTGTCGCTCGCCTCTACAGTCAATGGTGTTTTGGTGCCTGCCAGGGAGAAGGTGAGTAACACGTTGCCATCTTTTTGGTAGCCAACATGTGTTACAAGCCCGGGATCTTTAGCGCTGCCTTTAAACTCACGGTAAAAGCCGTTAGGGCCGTATGTGCGCAAGTGGTACTGGTTGTTTTCAAAGTCGGTAAGTGGCCATTGATCGGACAGCGTGTCGCCTGCTTTTGCAGCGTAGCTCCAGGTACGTACGGATTCTTTTTTACCGGGGTCGTTTGAACTTGTATATAGTCCCGGCGCGTAAACATTAAATGGTGCGCCAAGTGCAGCATCGCCAAAGGCTTTCTTACCAGCTTTAAAGCTGATCTCAAATGCAGTTTTACCCTCGTTTAACCTGCCATCAGCGTATAACTCATACGTTAATGCACATGACGGCCTGGTACCTTTTTCCTGTCTGGCCATGTGCGGGGCAGTACGCGGATCTGCTTTTACAGCTTTTATATCGGCATCGCTCAACAAGCTGAAAGTTGGCAGCGCCTTAAACTGCGCTTTGTGGATGCCTTCAACAAATTCATCCTTTTTTAAAGACCTGGGCTGAACGATCTTTTCGCCATTGTAAGGGCGGAACGCCGAAGTAAGGTCGCCACAAACGGTACGCCGCCATTCGCTTACGTTGGTCTCTTTTATTTTTTTACCCGTTTTTTGAGCAATAAATTTCTCTAAAAACTGCAGGTTTGATGTGTGGTCAAACACCTCAGAGTTTACGTAACCGCCCCGGCTCCACGGCGAGGCTATGATCATTGGCACCCTGTAGCCTAAACCAATAGGGCTTTCGCGTTTATATTTATTTGGAAAACCGTTTCTGTCCAATTCCTGCTCAAGGGTTACAAATTCCACCCGGGTATCTATCCCATCTGATACCTTGCCGGTTCCTTCTTTGTGGGAGTGTGGTGCAGTAAAGGGAGGGACATGATCAAAGTATCCATCGTTTTCATCATAGGTGAGTATGAATATGGTCTTCTTCCATACCTCGGGGTTTTTGGTGAGAATATCCAATACTTCTGACAGGTACCATGCCCCGTACCAGGGCGCACCGGGATGGTCTGAGAAATTTTCGGGGGCGGTTATCCATGACACCATGGGTAATTGCCCGGTGTTAACGTCATGGCGGAACTGATGCAGCACGTCTCCCTTTGGCACCTGCATTTTGCGCTGTGTGCCATTATCATCGTAAGTAAGCGTTGTCAGTTTGTGATAGTCAGGATCAACCCGGTTGGTGCTAAACGCACGCATATGCAGGTTTTGGTCGCGTTTGCTAAGTTTCTCAAAAGCGCCGGGTTCTAATATCTGCTTGTGATCTTCAATATCTTTCCACTCGCGTTTAAGTGCAGCCAATTGTTTGGTGAGTGCTTTTTTTGAAGTGTCGCCTTCAGGCAGGGTGGCTATCTTTTCTTCTAAGGTCTTTATTTCTTGAGGCAGTGCCGTTTGCCTTTTCTTAACGTAGGCAATGTGCTCTTTATGCAGCCTTACATTGTATTGTTTAAAAAACTCCAGGTTATTGTCTGTGAAATTTCCCAGCCATGAATCTTCCTCTCCTTCAAAACCAACGCCTATGGATAATTCATTCTGATAGCATTTCCACGATACCCCTGCATCTTCCAGCCTTTCCGGGAAAGTGGTCCAGTTAGCTGCTTCAAAGTCCGAATCTTCATTCCATACATTGGCGCGTGAACCTTCGTTCTGATCGGCACGGATAGTGCCCGTCCACAGGAAGCTGCGGTTTGGTGTGGTGCCCGTTAGCGATGAACAAAAATGCTGGTCGCATATGGTAAAGGCATCTGCAAGGGCATAGTTAAATGGCAGGTCCTCACGGGTATGAAAACCAAGTGTAAGCGGCATATCCTTGTACTCCGGATTGCCAGATTGTTTTTCGATGAGCCACTTGTCAAACTTGCCATCATTACGCGCATTTACCTGGTTGCTCCAGCTGTGCGGTAACGAGTTCATCCAGGTAGCTTTAGTATCTTTGATATCTAACCTGAAAGGGGCAAAGGTTTCGCCTTTCGCGTTGCTTTGCAACCAAACCGGGTTTTTATTTGGCAGGTCGATAACCCTCGGGTCGTTAAAACCACGTACGCCGCGCAGGGAACCAAAGCAATGATCGAACGACCGGTTCTCCTGCATCAATATCACTACATGTTCTGCATCCATCCAGGTGCTGCCCGGCGCAGGGTTAATGGCTAATGCTTTTTGAATAGAGGCCGGTAAAACGTTGCTGAGGCCGGCTGCACCTGCAAGCAGTGCTGCCTTTTTAAGAAAATCTCTGCGGGTATCTGACATGGCTGCTAAGATAGAAATCCCTTATTAAACGAATGTGTTATACTATTTATGGTTGTGTTATCATTTTATAAATTCCTTTTTATACAACCTCAGCTTTTTGCCTTCCGGCGTTTTAATATCTTTTTCGTAGTGTAATCCGCAGCGCTCTATCAGTTTTTGCGAGCGAATATTTTCGTCAGTTGTAGTGGCATACAATACGTCAAATGGATAATTAACAATAACAGCCATACAGCTTTCGTAGCCTAAACCTTTGCCTGCATATTGCGGCATAAATGCGAAACCAATATCCGGGTGATCAAGATACGCGCGTTTGAATAAGCCGCATAAACCAACCGGCGTTTCATCCTCCTTTAAAGCTACCAGCATTGGACCATAATTATATTTCTTATAGAAATTATTGTGCAACATGGTAATGTAATTCTCTGCGTCCTGTAAGGTGTGAATATTGCGGTCGCCAATGAATTGTATCCAGGTGGGCGTATTCAGTAGTTCAAAAACAAAGGGTGCGTCTCCCGGCCCGAATCGGCGTAAAGTAAGATTTGCAGTAATTATCATCGAAACCAATATAGGGAAAACAATAAATTCGCAAGACTTCATTATTTTGAAACTCAAATTGCTTTTACAGCAAACATTTACTTACTTGTAAAACCAATCTCAAAAACCGCCTATGAAACGTTACTGCCTTGCACTTGATCTTAAACATGATCCGGAACTGATAGCCGAGTATGAAGAATATCACAAAGCGATATGGCCGGAGATCCGCGAAAGCATCATAACTGCCGGGATCACTAATATGGAAATTTACCGGTATGGCAACAGGTTAACCATGATAATGGAAGTAACTGATGATTTTAGTTTTGATGCCAAAGCTGCCGCCGATGCTGCCAATGCCAAAGTGCAGGAGTGGGAAACTTTGATGTGGAAGTACCAGCAGGCCTTGCCCGGCGCACCCGATGGGGCTAAATGGATGCTGATGGATAAAATTTTTCAACTATAAATTATGAGAAAGCTTTTACTAACCGCAATTGGCGTTGTGTGCATGCTGGCAACCTTCGCCCAGGCCGGATACGTGCCTGCTAAAGAAAACCTGGCGCAGCGTCAAAAATTTCAGGATATGAAGTTTGGGATGTTTATCCATTGGGGAATATACAGCATCCTGGGCGATGGTGAGTGGGTTATGCACAACCGCAAGATCCCGTATAATAACTATAAACGCCTGGCCGATTTTTTTAACCCGCAGGAGTTTAATGCCAAAGAATGGGTGCAGGTTGCTAAAAAGGCAGGTATGAAATATATCACCATCACCTCGCGCCACCACGATGGCTTTAGCATGTTCGGCACAAAATTCTCTAAATACAACATTGTTGATGCCACGCCTTACCACAAGGACCCGTTGATGGAGCTTGCAAAGGAATGCCAGAAAGAAGGTATTGAGCTGCACTTTTATTATTCGCTGCTTGACTGGGGCAGACCCGATTATGCTTTTGGAAGCGAAATAGTTGACGGCAAACCTGTAAAAGGCGATTGGGATAGCTATATAAAATTCATGAAAGACCAGCTAACCGAACTGATCACTAAATATCCGGGCGTTAAAGGCATTTGGTTTGATGGTGATTGGGAGCGCCGCAAAGTGAACTGGCATTACGACGAGATCTACGCCTTGATACATAAACTTAACCCGGCTATTATGATAGGCAATAACCACCACCTGGCGCCTAAGCCCGGTGAGGATTTTCAGATGTTTGAAAAAGACCTGCCAGGCCAAAACCACACAGGATTTAGCGCCGATGCCACCATTGGTAATTTGCCCTTGGAAACCTGCGAAACCATTAATGGCAGTTGGGGCTTTGATATTAAAGACAATAATTACAAAACCACTAAACAGCTTATCAGGTACCTGGTTGGGGCTGCAGGGCGCAACGCTAACTTTTTGCTGAATATAGGCCCTATGCCTAACGGCAAGATACAACCCGAGTTTACCGATACGCTTGCCGCCGTAGGCCGGTGGGTAAACAAAAACGGCGAAAGCATTTACGGCACCCGTGGCACATACATCGATCCCCAACCCTGGGGTGTGGTTACGGCAAAGGGCAAAACCATTTACGCCCATGTGATGGATAAGCCTGCCGAGGCTTATGTATTTATTCCCGGTGTAAAAGAAAAGGTAAGCAAAGTTGCCTTGCTTGGTAACGGATCGTCGTTAAAATTTAAGCAGCAACAGGAGGGAATTTTTATTTACACCGATGGCGTTGCCTGGGATGATGCTGATACGGTGATGAAATTGACCGTGCAGTAACGTTAAGTAGTGCTTCATTGTTAGTTACAAAACGATCTCCGAATATCAAGGACGGCTTGTCCTCTGTAGAGATTGCTTCGTGCCTCGCAATTACGCGCGGGTGAGGGGTGGTGCCGTCAGCTACCTCACTTCCGCTTCCTCAACCGTTTCCCTCAGATCATAAAGCAGCCATTGTTTTTTGGCGATGGATGGCGCCTTTTGCCTTAACAGGTTGATAAAATCATTTACGCCAACCGGTTCGTTACCATTGCCATGGATCAATACAATGCTGCCGGCCTGCGGTTGCTGCCCTTTAGCCAGCCATGCATCAGTGCCAACGGGTATCAGTCCGAAGCCTGTGATCTTGTAAACCAATTGTTGATCGGAAACCAATCCCGGGAAACGGAAGAATACCGATGGCATCAGTCCGTTTGTGAGCATCAGCTTTTCGGTCTCTAATACTTCATAATTAATATCTGTTCCGGGCTCCAGTAAAAAATTGGTTTTTAGCGGTGACGACGGGCTTACACGATGAGTAAAAGAATGATTAACCCAGGTAATGTTTATTTGCCGCTTAGCCTGCAGCTCTTTTAACCAGTTGAGGTCTGCCAGATGGTGTTTCATCCACAGCCCGCTTACGGATAATGCGATAGGGACCGGCCGCTCCACCTGCCTGAACCCGTTGATGATATCTGTAAAAATCCGTCTATCCAAAGGCCTGTGCGATGGGCAAAGGTCGGCGGTAAGGCTGATGCCCGTTTCCTGCGGCATTCCACGCTCAATGCCGGCATCTTGTATCATTACGGATTGGCTTTCGGCTTTGGCCAGGGCTTTTACATAGGGCATATCACTAAACTTCTCTCTCAGCTGAGCTAACGAAGCCGGTTTTATCTGGTAAAAGCCTGCATCAGCAATTTTGGTAACAAGCGTTTGCGGATTCACCATTAAATAGTAAGACCTGCCGGCGTTTTCAAAGCTGCGCAACACTATCCAATCCTGCGGGTAAAGGTGTGCCCAGGCATAGTAAGGCTTGTAATTAGTGATCTTGGTATAATTGGCCTGCCCGTAAGCATTAAAAGCAAAGCATATAATTGCAATAATGATAAAGTGTTTGATCGGTCGCATACGGTGTGAAAAAAGCAAAAAACGCAATTTTGTTTGAATTAGCATGCTGACATTTTTTTGTCAGCGTTCACAAGTGTTCACGGCGTTCATGGCGTGAATGTGAACACCCGTCGGTAACACAATCTATTCAATAGTTTTATTGTTAATAAAGTAATAATGATATTTGTCCGGCATCTACTAACATAAAACTAACACATGACACGCCTCTCAGTAAACATCAATAAAATAGCAACATTACGTAACTCCCGCGGCGGTAACAACCCCGATCTGATACAGGTTGCAAAAGATTGTGAAGGCTTTGGCGCCCAAGGCATCACCGTACACCCCCGCCCCGACGAACGCCATATACGCTACAATGACGTTTACGAACTGAAGAAGATCGTCACTACCGAATTTAACATAGAAGGCAACTGCCAGGAACAAAAGTTTGTTGACCTGGTGCTTGCCGTTAAGCCTGAGCAGGTTACCCTGGTACCTGATGCCCTGGGCCAGATCACATCAAACCACGGCTGGGACACCATTAAAAACCAGGATTACCTGAAAGAGATCATTTCGGTATTTAAAAAAGAAAGCATACGTGTGTCAATCTTTGTTGATCCCATAGTAGAGATGGTTGAAGCAGCCGCTACTACAGGTACCGACCGCATAGAGTTATATACCGAGGCATATGCGCATGGTTATGCACAGAACAAAGAACAGGCGATTGCCCCGTACGTTAAAGCTGCAGAAGCTGCCCAAAAAGCAGGCTTAGGCATCAATGCCGGCCACGACCTTGATCTGGAGAACCTGAAATATTTCTCAGATAATATACCGGCGCTGGACGAGGTGAGTATAGGCCACGCGCTCATCAGCGATGCGTTGTATTATGGCTTAGAGAACACTATACAAATGTACCTGCGCCAGCTGGTTTAACGTATAATAGTTACATGCCCTGACAATGGCTTGCCCTTTTTAAGGTCGATAATGTAATAGTAAACGCCTGCAGCTAACTGCTTGCCGTTGTAGTTTCCGTCAAATGGTATCGTGTAACCGCGTGACTCAAATACCGCTTGGCCATTTCTATTAAACACTTTTACGGTATTAATAATGTTGATATCCATATTTGCCAGCATCCATGTATCATTTATTCCATCCCCATTTGGGGTAAATGCATTTGGTAATAAACCTGTGGATTTTAGTAGCTTTATTGTGACTTTCGTACGTGCACTTTCGCAGCTGCCATAAGTTAAACCTACCCAATAGCTACGCGTTTCTGATACATTCACCGAAAACTTACCCCCTTGTTGCTCATCTATTGGTGTGGCGGCAGTGTCAGAATCGTATAACCTGTATATAGCAGTAGTGTATGGGTTTTCCACCGCTAAAATAGTATTGCCTTTGTAATTAATTTCTTTGTCATTTATCACCGGTGCCGGTACCTGTGCATTAGATTCTTCAATACGATAGGTGAAAACACCTGAAGAGTTGCACGCAATCTCGGCAGCATTGAGCGGATCTTTATCAAGCACTTCGAGGCTGTAATAACCGGGAGCCAAATCTGTAAGCGAACTTTTTGTTTGGGGGGCAATTGCATTTCCACTTGCATCCTTCCATATATAAATATAGCTGCCCCGCCCTCCGCTAACAACTGGCGCGTCTATACTTCCTTTACCCACTCCGCAATAAATATCATGTTTGGCCCCAAATATAACATCCATTGCAGGGATAGGGTCAATAATAACTTCTTGAATTGGGCTGCTGGTTTCGCAACCGGTGTAATCAGTAGCAAAAAGTTTATACCTTCCGGCCGGCAGGTTTGTTACCTTTTTATCAAACCCAACGTTTTGGCCAAGTTGATTAACCCAACGGTAAGCTATGGGTTGTGAGGCCGCGTTAGACGTGTTTAAAACAATAGAACCGGTTCCGAATGCTTGGCAGGATTTAATAGACGTATACGGAAAAGCCGAAAAATTTACCGGCGGTAAATAGGCGATACTAAACGGGATAGCTTTTGTACACGCCGCGTTAGCGATGGTTAACTCATATTCTCCGGCCGGCACATTTAAGAGGTTGGCAGATGAACTCAGGATATCCGTACTGTTTTTTCTGCGCCAGGTAAAAGAGGTAGCATCCGGCGATGAAAGGCCGGTTATCTGCCCCATCGCGCAGGCCGTTTGCGAGCGCACGATTACATTAGTGGTGTTTAAGCTTACACCATTTATGCTGCTTATTTCTATAAAGTCTGTTGCTACCGGCGAGCAGGCACCACTGGTAACCGTGAGTTTATATTTACCGGGGCCAACTCCCATCAAATCTAAATCGCCGCCAACAAGTTGGTCCTGTTCATTGGTCCATTTATAGGTTAAAGTACCGTTCCCGGTGGCGGTTATGCCGGTAATGGCGCCATTATAATTATCGCAGGTGGCTTTTTGAATTTGCTTGTTGGTTGTGTTAATTACCGGAGCGTCAGCATTAACAATAATTACAGGGCCATATTGGCTTTCGCATCCCGACGGCGTCGTTGCTATCATGGTGTATTTGCCTGGGCCAACACCGCTTAGGTCCGCAGTGTTGCCAACTATAACTAAATTCTGATCTACCCATCGGTATGTAATTGGCTTTGAGTCTATAGTATAAGCAAATATGCCTTTTATTGCCCCACCGCTGCCGCAAGATGGATTAATCAAATTTTTAGACCAGTCAATGATCTGTGGCCTTGAATCGCCAATTGTTAAAAATTCAGATTCAACCGTGCAGTATTTACCAACTATTAATTTGTATCTACCCGGCGGCACGCCCTCGAGAATTAAATTTGTAGATACAACATTTCCCTGCTGGTCAACCCATTTCAGGTCCTGTGTATTGTTTACAACTATACCTGATATCTTGCCGCTTACCCCGCAATCAAAGTAAGTTATATTGATATGAGATACATCAATTTCCGGCTTGGTGAAATTTGTAGATCTTTTACCTATATGGGCATTGGCAATAATACTTTGAGCATATGGCTGGCTAAAGGTGTATGTCCAGTTTCCGGCGGCATCAGCGTTTGTTGAACCTATGTAGGTTTGCGGAGAACAGTTAACACAATCGTCGCTGGTAAAAACGTCAACCAAAGCCATAGGCTCCGTTTTGCCGCTAATAAATTGAGATGTGGCCTTCGTGACTACTATTTTAGGTAAAGTTGGGTCATAACTAAGATAATCCTTATAACCTATACATTTAAAAGAATTGCGTAACAATAAAAGATTTTGAACATTGCTGGCGAGTATGCCATCATAAGCATAGCTGATCTTATTTGCCATTGCAGGGTCAATATCTCCAACTGTAATATCTGCTGCAACGTCATTAAAATACAAAGCATACCCATCTCCGGGGTGCGCTCTTCGCATGTTTAAGGGTTGCGTAGCGGTACGATCGGTACCAAACCAGTTATGTTTTATCAGGATTTTCCCGCCGATATGGGTAAATACAATACCCCCAAACTGGCCAAAGTGCGAGATCAAGTTACCTTGTATGTTGATAAGGGCATTGGGGAAAGGTGATGAAGGGTTGGCCGGACTGCCAATCAATTGCAGATAGGTACCATCTCCCGAATGAAGAGTCGTTTTGCCATCCGCCATCACCGCAAAATTATTATCTATTACATTTACGACGTATTGGCTGCTGTTGGTATTATCAAACTCTATCCCTATCCCCGAAAAGAATATATTTCCCTGTCCGGTTTTACCAACATCTACAAAGTTTGATTTTTTGATCGATAAACCGCCGGAACAAACCGACTCGTAGCTATAAGGCAATACCCCGAAAATGTTGCCCGCAAGAACAATATGGTTGGATGATTCTATACCTATCGCGGTATATTTATAACCGTTCACTATATTCCCTCGACCGGCTTCGCCAAAGGTGAAGTATGAACAATTTTTTATACTGATACCTGTTTTTACCGCACCATCCGGGTCTGAAAGACATGGGTTGGTGCTATCCGAAAAAAATACACCGTAAATTGAAATGTTATTAGCGCCGTCAGCCGTCAAAACGGTAAGAGCGGTTTGGCTTCGTAAACTTCTTAGCGTAATTTTTGAATCACTAAGGCCAATCTTTGGGCCCGGTTGCGTAGTGCCATCTATTTCAACGTTTGAAGAAATCTGCGGTAGTTGCGTATTTACAGTGATCGTCCTGCCGCCTTCGGTTAAATCCGGCAGGTTAAAATAAATATAATCCTTAACCGTGCTGCCGTTAGCAGCGGCAAGGGTTAAAGCTTCACGCAGGGTGCCTGGGCCGCTATCGGCATTGCTGGTAACAGTGAAAGTATCTGCGCGAGCTACAGTTGAAAAGGTGATTATACAGAGAAATAAAATAAATATCCGCGCGTACATAAAATTCAGGTGCATAAAGTTAAGGATTATTCATGTAACTACATTGTCACTATGATAATACTTCATTGTTATTGAGGCGGTAAAATCCTACCTTTGCGGTAAATTTTAAAGGCATACCTTTTTCAATGAAGTTGAACATAAATTACCAGGAAAAATTCCAGGAAAGGCACATCGCACCTAACCAGGGCGACACCGAAAAAATGTTAAAAACTATTGGTGTTAACTCGCTCGACGAGCTGATCGATCAGACCGTTCCGGCGCAGATAAGGCTTAAAAATCCGCTGAATTTACCTGCTGCAAAAAGTGAGTTTGATTACCTGAATACGCTGAAACAAACAGCTTCAAAAAACAAGGTATTTAAATCGTACATCGGCCAGGGTTATTATGATGTAATTGTGCCTGGTGTTATCCAGCGCAACATTCTTGAAAACCCCGGATGGTATACCCAATACACGCCTTACCAGGCAGAAATAGCGCAGGGCCGTTTACAGGCTTTGTTAAATTTCCAAACCATGGTTATTGACCTTACCGGGATGGAAATTGCCAATGCTTCGTTACTTGATGAAGGTACTGCCGCTGCCGAGGCCATGTTTATGCAGTACAGCCTTCGCAAAAACCAAAAAGCCAACGTGTTTTTTGTAAGCGAAGAACTTTTCCCGCAAACTATTGATATCCTTAAAACCCGCAGCGAGCCTTACGGTATCAAATTACAGGTAGGCGATCACCGCAATGTTGAACTAACCGAAGAAATGTTTGGTGCTATAGTTCAATACCCGGCTGGTAACGGTGAGGTTTATAACTATAAAGATTTTGCTTCGGCATTGCACGAGAAGAACATCAAACTTACCGTAGTTGCCGACTTGATGAGCCTGGTGCTGTTAACGCCTCCGGGCGAGTGGGGTGCAGATATCGTGGTAGGTACATCACAACGCTTTGGCGTGCCGATGGGCTTTGGTGGCCCGCACGCTGCCTTCTTTGCTACTAAAGAAGAATACAAACGCTCTATTCCGGGCCGTATCATTGGAGTAACCATAGATAGCGCAGGTAACTACGCGTTGCGCATGGCTTTGCAAACCCGTGAGCAGCACATCCGCCGTGATAAAGCTACTTCAAACATTTGTACGGCACAGGCGCTATTGGCTATCATGGCCGGTATGTATGCCGTATACCATGGTCCGCAAGGTTTGAAACTTATTGCAGAGCGTATCCACGGTTTATCTGTACTGTTGGCTAAATCACTGGCCGAGCTGGGTTACGAACAGCAAAACAAAGCTTACTTTGATACCCTTAAATTTGATCTGGGTGAGTTAGTTGGCCCGGTACATTCAGAGGCTTTAAATAACGAGGCAAACCTTCATTATAATGGTTCGGTTGTAACCATTTCTTTGGATGAGACCACTTCAGTTAGTGATATCGAGACCATCGTACGTTTCTTTGCTAAAGTAAAAGGCAAAACCCTGCACGATGCTAATTTTGATTTACATAAACAAAATATAGAAGGTGTTATCCCGTCAGAACTGCAACGTACTTCTGATTACTTAACACATGCATTGTTTAACACGCATCACTCAGAGCATGAGATGCTGCGTTATATCAAATCATTAGAAGCAAAAGACCTTTCGCTTTGCCACTCTATGATCGCTTTAGGTTCATGTACCATGAAGCTTAACGCAACTACAGAGATGATACCTGTTACCTGGGCAGAGTTCAGCAAAATGCACCCGTTTGCACCAACCGACCAGGTAGGTGGTTACATGCAGGTGTTTGATGAGCTTAACAAATGGCTTAGCGAGATCACCGGGTTTGCATCAATGAGCTTGCAGCCAAACGCAGGTGCGCAAGGTGAGTATGCAGGTTTAATGGTTATCCGAGCTTACCACATGGACAGGGGCGAAGGGCACCGTAATGTGGCTTTGATCCCTGCATCGGCACACGGTACTAACCCGGCTTCTGCGGCAATGGCAGGCATGAAGATAGTGGTTGTTAAATGTGATGATAACGGTAACATTGATGTTGCCGACCTAAAGGCTAAAGCTGAACAGCACACCAATGATCTATCGTGCTTAATGGTTACTTACCCATCTACACATGGTGTATTTGAGGAGTCGATCATTGAGATATGCGAGGTTATTCACCAGCATGGCGGTCAGGTTTATATGGATGGCGCCAACATGAATGCACAGGTAGGCTTAACCAGCCCGGCTACTATTGGGGCTGATGTTTGCCACCTTAACCTGCACAAAACCTTCTGTATACCACACGGTGGTGGTGGCCCTGGCATGGGCCCTATCGGTGTGGCAAAACACCTGGTTCCGTACCTGCCGGGCCACGCGGTTGTTGATATCGATAACGGTAAAGCTATCCACGCGGTATCTGCTGCGCCATGGGGTTCAGCATCTATATTGTTGATCTCTCATGCCTACATAGCCATGATGGGTGGCGACGGATTAACCAATGCTACCCGCTACGCTATCCTAAATGCTAATTATATTAAAACACGCTTGCAACACCACTACCCTGTGCTTTACACAGGCGCTAACGGCCGTTGTGCGCACGAGATGATCCTTGATTGCCGCTCATTTAAATCGTTCGGTATCGAGGTTACAGACATTGCAAAACGCTTGATGGACTATGGCTTCCACGCGCCAACGGTGTCGTTCCCGGTTGCGGGTACGGTAATGGTTGAGCCAACTGAATCTGAGCCTAAGCATGAGCTTGACCGTTTCTGCGATGCCATGATCTCAATCCGTCACGAAATTGACGATGTAGAAAAAGGTTTATCAGACAAAACAGATAATCCGCTTAAAAATGCACCGCACACTGCCGCAGTAATTACCGGCAACGAGTGGGAACATCCATACACGCGCCAAAAAGCGGCTTACCCGCTTCCTTACGTGGCACAGTTTAAATTCTGGCCTTCAGTTGGCAGGGTGAACGATACTTACGGCGATCGTACGCTGATCTGCTCATGCCCGCCGCTTACTGACTACGAATTTGAAGAAAGCGAAGTAACTACGCCGGAATACGGAACGTGATGAACTTCTGCAAGTTTGCTTTATGCAGATTTGTAGATGATCTATACAAAAAAGCCTCCCATTTGCGGAGGCTTTTTCGGTTTTAGTGAGGTAAATAACGTTAAAAGCCGTATTTCTTAAGATAAAGGGTAGAACACCTGTTCCAATGAACTAAATTTTGCCGTATGTTTAAGAATGAAAATTTTTTAACTTTACAACCATTTGGAGTAGAACCTTTTTAAGATAGTTACGTATAACAAAGATATGAGCCCTAATAACGACCGGACCGTGAGTGTTTTATTGGTTGATGATGATGAAATAAACAACTTTATCTCTATTAAATTGATAAAGAAAGCTTTGACCAATACCAGTATTATGGCCTGCCTTAACGGTAAATTTGCGATAGATCAGTTGCTGGAGATACAACATAAGAATCCTGCGGATATGCCCGATTATATCCTGCTGGATATAAATATGCCGATAATGAACGGCTGGGAATTTCTGGATGAGTATAAGCGTTTAAATATAGATCCGCTGGGCAAAAGCAAGATCTACATCATTTCTTCTTCCGTATTCAGTAACGATATTAACAAGGCACGCTCATACCCGCTTGTGAAGGATTTTGTTTCTAAACCATTGAACGTTGAGAAAATAAAGGAGCTTTTTGGTGTAGCCGTTCAATAAGGCATTATTGTAAATTGCTCACCGTTGTAATTAACAGTACCAATTGGGAAAGTGCGGGCATGATAAAATAAGCAGATATCCCCATCTGCTGCCGCCTTCTTTCCATATTCTATACGCAGGTCGGCAGACCGCTGGCCATCATAATCATATTTAGCCACAAACTTTCTAAGCAACTGCTCGGGCTCCGGTAGTTCGTCTCCGCCAAAGAATACTTTTTTGCCATCAAATTCCATCCAGAAAACCTGGTGAAATTTGCTGTGCCCGGCGGATAGCTCATAGCGTATGCCGGGTTTGTATTCGCCATTGCCGTCTACAAAATCAATAGTGGCTTGTTGTTGCAGTGCCTCAAATATTTCCTTGTGGTATGAGCTTGATTTACCGCTTAGTCCAAACTCAAATTCTTGTTTTTGTATCACGTGGCGTGCTTGCGGGAAACTAACTTCAAGTTTACCATTGCGCTCAACCACCAAACCGCCGGAGTGATCATAATGCAGGTGCGACATTAGTACAAGCGTTACATCCTCAGGCTCATAACCGGCGTTGCGTATGTTTTGGTGCAATATCAGTTCGTCGCGGGTATCTTTGTAGCCTAAACCGGCGTCTAAGATGATCAGGTCGTTTTGTGTTTTTATCAGAAATGGGTTCACATGGATAAACAAAGAGCCCGGCCTGTCCTTGCGGTTATCTATCTCCGGGTTAAAGGGGATAAATTTTTTCGTACTATCAACCGAATAAGAGCCTTCACTCAGTGCTAAAAGTTCCATATGATATTTCTTTGTGCAAATATACGTTTCAACGGCTAAGGAGCAGAAATACCTATGGTTAAATGACACTTTGCTGTAACGTTTACAATTTTCGGGCGTCTTTTTATAGAAAATCGGTGGCTTATACCACAAAGGAAATTGATTTGGATTAAATCTTTTTCACAAATAATTTGGATGTACGAAAACTATCGTACATATTTGTACGAAGAATTTCGTAAATAGGATTGAGATGGATTTGAAACCGACAGAAAGCGAGCTTGAGATATTGCAGATCATTTGGAGAAGAGGGCAGTGCAGTGTGCGCGATGTACATGATGAACTGGCAGCAAACAAGGAGGTTGGCTACACCACCACACTTAAGCTGATGCAAATTATGCACGATAAAGGTTTGGTTGAGCGCGACACCACATCTAAAACGCATTTGTATAAAGCATTGATCTCACGCGAACAGGCACAACAAGGCGCACTGGACAAGATCCTGTCAACCGTCTTCAAAGGCTCCACTGCCGACCTGGTGATACAAGCGCTTGGCCAGCACCGGGCCTCAAAAGACGAGATAGATGCTATCAAGAACTTCCTCGATGGATTTGAGGGGGAGAAGTAGAGATTAGTTAAACGGAGATTGGAGATTAGTGTAAGAAGGAATTTGAAGTTTAGACTTTAGGATTTAAGATAATGCAAAACATACTTTATAACATCAGTCAGGTTTTAGGCATCAGCATAGTGCACTCGCTATGGCAGGGCTTATTAGTGTATTTCCTGTTAAAGCTTACTTTAACGGTGTTTAACACAAAGCTTAACCCGGCCGAAAAATATTTAGTGTCAGTAGCTGCTTTGTTTGCTATAAGTATCTGGTTTGCTGTTACCCTCATCAACGAGGTGCAGGCGTATAATTGGCTCAATAAGCCTACAACGCTGGCTAATATGCCTTTGCTGAAGGAACTGCCAAAATCTTTCAGAAATGTAAATGAGGATACCCTCCGTTACTATTACAACATCCAGGATTATATGCCCTACATCACAGCTGTTTATGTTGTGGGCCTGTTGCTAAATATAGTTAAAGTGGTGTTTTCGCACCGTCGTATCAAAGCTATCAAACGCAGCATGAGCCTGGGCGTACAGCTGCAATCGCAGATAAGCAAGTTTGCGGCAAAATTTGAAATTACCAAAAAAGTAAAGGTTGGCTTTAGCGCACTGGTTGATGTGCCCTGCGTTGCAGGCTATTTAAAACCGGTGATAATGCTGCCCGTAACACTTTCTACATACCTGGAAGCCGATGAGATTGAGGCTATCCTTTTACACGAGCTTGCACACATTAAACGTAACGACTACCTGGTAAACCTGCTGCAGCAAGTTATCACCACGTTGTTGTTCTTTAATCCCTGTGTATTGTTGATCAACAAAATAATTGGCGAAGAACGCGAGAACGCATGTGACGACATGGTAGTAAACGCAACCGCTACGCCGGTTATATACGCAAAAGCTTTGTTTAAGCTTGAACAAAGCCGCCAAAACCAGTTACAGTTAGCGCTGGCGGTAACAGGTAAAAAGTACCATTTGTTAAACCGAATTGAACGTATCATGAAAACTAAAAAACAAATTCCAAGCATTAGGCCAACGTTGGTTGCCATGCTTATATTAACCTTAAGTATTTGCAGTTTCGCACTTTTAAAACCAGAGATCGCACAGGGAAAAATGTCTGTTAAGGCTATTATGCCTGCAATAAAAAGCATCATCACAGCTGATACAGTACCAACAAAAGTAGGGGCGGCTACTAAGCCTGCTAAAGCCGGACGCGCCGACAAATCTGCTAAAGCAAAAGCCCCCGGCACTTTAAAATATAGGAACGATACTTACATTGACGGGGTGCGCTATAATGGCTTTAAAGATGCAGAGCTCGACAGGCTTAGCAAAGAAGTAGAGAAACATGGCAATGCTATTGGTAAATTTTATGAGAACGCAGATTTTAAAAGCACAACCGCCGAAATGGAAAAGATGGGCAAGGAGATGAGTGCTTATTATGAGAGCGATGCCATTAAACAAGCTACCAAAGCCCAGGAACTTGCCGCTGCAGATTATGAGAAATCATGGGCGGTAAAAGGTAAGGATATGGAAAAGCTGGGCAAGCAAATGGGCGAGATGGGCGACAAAATGGGTAAATATTACAACTCAAAAGAGTTTAAAGAACTTAACGCCCGCATAGCCAAAAAATACAACATTGACCCGGAAGCATCACATAATTTTAGCGACCGCGAAGACCCTAATTACCGTAAATATCAGCAGGAATTAGATCAGAACATCCCTGCCGATGTTAAGGGCCTGAGTAAACAGATGAAGGATCTGGGTACGCAGATGCGTGATATCTCGGGCAATCCCGACCTGATTAGACAGCAAAATGCTTTGCGCGATGCCGGCGAAAACATGCGTAAGGCTTTTGCCAGCAAGGATATGAAGGCCGTACAAGCTAAAATGCAAAGATTGAGCGAGCAAATGCGCGCTTACCAAACCAACCCGCAAATGCGTGAAGAGCAGCAAGCCCTGCAAGCGGCATCCAAGAAAATGCGCGATTACATGGCCACACCGGCGTTTAAAAAGAAACTTGCAGAGTACCGTGCAGCGCACCCTGATTATGGCTGGACAGACCGCGACCTGAAGGAAGAAGTTAAGGAAGCTCCTGAATCCAAAGAGCAACCAGAGGCCCAGTAGCAACCTGAACCTGTAGAGCAGAATTAGTGATTAGAGATTGGTCAATCCGAGATTAAAGCTTTACCGGTTACTGATCACCATTCACCAACTAATCCCAATAAAATTAGTAATTTAGTATCCTCATAAAAGGGGATACTTTTTTTATGCTTCAAAGGCTAACCATTCAAAACTACGCGCTGATAGATAACCTGGAGATCAATTTTGATAAGGGTTTGAACATTTTAACGGGTGAGACCGGTGCGGGCAAATCCATTATACTGGGTGCATTGTCGCTGATATTGGGTCAGCGAGCGGAGAGCCGTTATTTCTTCAATCAGCAAAAAAAATGTGTGATAGAGGGTGCGTTCAAAATAGAAGGTTTTCATTTGTCAGATTTTTTTGAGGATAATGACCTCGATCACGAGAGCGAAACGGTATTGCGTCGAGAGATCTCTGCCGATGGCAAATCCCGTGCTTTTGTGAACGATACTCCTGTTAACCTTAATACCCTAAAACAGCTTGGCGAAAAGCTGATAGATATCCACTCGCAGCATGCAACGCGTGAGATCAACGATCCTGATTTTCAATTATTGGTTGTTGATGGTGTTGCCGGTCATGAGAGTGTGTTGGGCGACTATCGAAGAAAATACCGTGCCTATAAAAAATCGTTAAGCCAATTACAGCAACTTATAGAGGATAACGATAAAGCCAAAGCCGACCTTGATTACTACCAGTTTCAGTTTGATGAACTGGAGAAAGCCGGCTTAGCAGCAGACGAGCAGGAAGGCCTGGAGAAAGAACTGGCTACCCTTAACAATGCGGAGGAGATTAAACGTAATCTGCTTGGCGCGCACTACCTGATGCATGAGGGGGAAACATCTGCCATTATTCAATTACGCGAGTCGAGCCAACAGCTTGGGGGCATCGAAAGATACAACACTGAGGTAGAGGCTTTGAATGAACGACTGAAAAGTGCGCTGATAGAACTCAAAGACATTGCTGCAGAAATAGAAACCATTGAGCAACGCACCTTTACTGATGAGGCCCGGGCCGAAGAGGTAAACACGCGTTTGAGTTTGATTTACAATCTGCAAAAGAAACATCGCGTAAGCACCAACCAGGAGCTTTTGGAGATCCAAAACGATCTGTCTGAAAAGATCCAGCAAGCCGTGTTTGGCGACGAGGCCGTAGAAAAACTCCAACAACAAATAGATGCTGCTAAGCAGGAGCTGCAACAATTAGCGGAAACGCTATCTGCCAACCGCAGAATTGCGATCCCGGTTATACAGGATAAAGTATTGGCTACCCTTGCCGAAATGGGTATGGGGAACTCGGCATTACATATAGAACAATCTGCAGTGGAACTCAGTCCAAATGGTATTGATTCTATTCGCTTTATGTTCTCTGCCAACAAGGGCCATGCGCTGGCAGATATGAGTAAGGTAGCATCAGGCGGTGAATTAAGCCGCTTAATGCTGAGCATCAAATCCATCATTGCAGAATACACCGCATTACCTACTATTATTTTTGATGAGATAGATACAGGCGTTAGCGGCGAAGTAGCCAACAAAGTTGGTTTAGTAATGGAACGCCTGTCGCAAAACCTGCAGGTGATCACTATCACCCACCTGCCGCAAATAGCAGGCAAGGGTAGCAGCCACTACTTTGTATATAAAGATAATAGTTCTGATGTGACCCAAACCCGACTTAAGAAACTCAGCAATGAAGAGCGCATAACTGAAATAGCCAAAATGCTAAGCGGGGACAACCCGGGCGAAAGCGCGTTGCAGAATGCGAGGGAGTTGCTTGCGCTTTAATGCTTTCTTGTCATTCTGATCGATCGCGAAGAATCTATTGTATGCATGTATATCTGCGAAAGAATGCTTCACTGCGTTCAGTATGACAAGTATTAAACTGCAAACTAATTTTATAACTTTACAGCTTCAAACCAAACTTAAAATAGATGGCTTACAATTTATTAAAGGGCAAAAAAGGTATCATATTTGGCGCGCTTAACGAGCAGTCGATCGCCTGGAAAGTAGCACAACGCTGCCACGAAGAAGGCGCGGAAATAGTGTTAACAAACTCTCCGCTGGCTTTACGCATGGGCGAATTAAATAAACTTGCGGAAGAATGCAATGCGCCGGTTATCCCCGCCGATGTTACCAGCACCGAAGATATAAACAACCTGTTCACTAAATCTTTAGAACATTTTGGTGGCGGTGTAGATTTTATCCTGCACTCTATAGGCATGAGCGTAAACGTACGCAAGGGTTTGCCTTACGCTGAAAACAACTATGAGTTTACCCACAAAGGTCTTGATATATCGGCATTAAGCTTTCACCGTGTGCTGCAAACAGCCATGAAAATGGATGCCATCAACGAGTGGGGATCTGTACTGGCGCTCACTTACATAGCAGCCCAGCGCGTATTCCCTGATTATAACGATATGGCCGATAATAAAGCTTACCTGGAAAGCATCGCCCGCAATTTTGGTTACCAGTATGGTGTTAAAAAGCACGTGCGTATCAATACCGTGTCGCAATCACCAACCCGTACTACCGCAGGTAGCGGCGTAAAGGGTTTTGACGGCTTTATTAATTATGCTGAGAAAATGAGCCCGCTTGGTAACGCTGATGCAAACCAATGTGCTGATTACTGTGTAACCTTATTCAGCGACTTAACCCGCATGGTTACCATGCAGAATTTGTTCCATGATGGTGGTTTCTCCTTCACCGGGGTTACTCAGGCTGTGATAGAACAAATGGAAAAATAATTAGAACTTCCGCATAAAAAAAAGCCCTTGCCATTTGGCAAGGGCTTTCCTTTATAAAATATTTACTTAATCGTTTGAGTCGATCAACACGACTTTAACGGTCATAGCGCCAGGATTGCTGATAGGAGGGTTTGCACCGTCGTAAGCTTGTGCTAACAGTTGTAACTGACCCGGCTGATGACTGTAGCTATATGCTACCCCACCAAAAGTTTCAGGAATTTGCTCGTAAGTGCTCTCTCCATCTACAGATATGCTTACCAAAACACCGCCTTTAAGATGAATTTGATTGTCAAGCTCAGGAATATTTAAATTAGCATACCAGCTAACCCCGTCTGAAGTTTGTTTCCAATCGGTTGATTTTAGGTCAAAAACACGGGTAAGCGTGTTATTAGATACCACGGTTTCTTTTTTACATGATGATGCCGTAACTGCCAAAATAGCTACGCAAATAATAGATAGTAGTTTTTTCATAAATGTTTGTTGTTAATCCGTTAAGAAAACGGTTTTTGTAAGTGTTAATTGTTTTAATTGCCACTATAAATTCTATAATGGTTTGATCTGCGATTTTGTTTTATCACCGTATGAATAATTTTTTCTAAAAAGGTTTAATTAACTAAATATTTAGTTTAAATTAGTTTTATGTTCAAATGGTTTTTGTTTTTAATGGCGTTAGTTCCGGCATGCTGTTTCGGCCAGATCAATATCAGCGGGACGATAAGCGATGCCCTTTCAAACAAGCCTTTGCCCTCAGCCAGCGTTTTTTTGAGTAATGCTACAATAGGTGATAGATCTGATGCTGACGGCCGGTTTAAGTTAAAACGCGTACCACCCGGTAAGTACGAGTTGGTAGTCACGATAGTAGGTTACGAGCAATACCATCAAAACATAATTGTAGAAAATAAGGATATTGACCTGCCCGAGATAAAGCTGATCTCGAAAACCCTCTTACTCAAAGAGGTTACTGTAATGCCTAATAAAGATTGGGAAATGTATTACGCTATTTTTAAAAAGGAATTTTTAGGCGAATCGGCCATAGCAAAGCAATGCAAGATCAAGAATCCGGATGTGATAGATCTTGCTTATGACAAGAATACGAGAACACTTTCTGCATCCTCGTCTGATTTTATTGAAATAGAAAATAAAGCGCTCGGTTACAAAATGAAATATCTGCTGACCAAGTTTGTAAAAGACAATAGCAAAGGATGGTTGTATTTTGAGGGATCTGCATTGTATGAACCTTCAAATGGCAGCGAAAGTCAGCAGCGTAAGTGGATGAGGGCCCGCAAGGATGCTTACGAAGGATCTACCATGCATTTTCTTCGTTCGGTAATTAGCAATACCGTAGCCGAGAACGGTTTTATCGCGATGCGTTTGATCAGAAAGCCAAATCCTGCGTATAGGCCAGGGTCGCTTGTTGATAGATACTTACAAACTTTAGTTAACTCCCCCCTAAAAGCGAATGACTATACCAGCTTAACAGATAGAAAAGGGACCTTTGCCATTAAATTTGATAATTGCCTTTATGTAATGTATACTAAGCGTAAGGATATTTCAAGTGACGTTTATAAGACGCTTGATATGCCCAATTATCAAACAAGTATAGCATCATTTGGTGATGATTACCCTTTGTTTGATTGCAACGGCATAATTGAGAACCCTGCCACGGTGACTTTTGAAGGATATTGGGGAACGGCCCGCGTTGCAGAAATGCTACCGGTGGATTACAAGCCTTGAAAATATGAAATCTAATTTACAGAAGCTGATCAAAAAAAAGTTAGGACTTTTTATTTTGTTTTTACTGCCCTTAGTTAGCTTTGCTCAGTCAGTACTTCAAGGATCTGTGATAAACGAAGTAGATGGTAAGCCTCTGCCTGATGCCAGCGTATTTCTCAATAATACCACACTCGGGTCTAAAACTAATGCAGAAGGGAAATTTAGGATATCGTGCATTCCATCAGGGCAGTATGAATTAATAGTGAGCCTTATTGGTTTTAAAAGTTATAACCAAGTTGTCACTATAGACAGAAATACCGAAATCAACGGTGTTAAAATGACCCCTACAGTTACTTTGATGAACGAAGTGACAGTTAGCGGCAGCGATAAATACCGATCACGAAAACTGCGGATGTTCAAAGAACAGTTTTTGGGTGCATCTGGGTTTTCTAACGATTGCGAAATATCGAACCCCGAAATTTTAGTATTAAAATTCCAAAATCATCAACAGGTACTTACAGGTTATTCAAATGATTTTCTTGAGATAGAAAATAAAGCTACCGGTTATAAAATAAAGTATCTGCTTAATAATTTTAAGTTAGACAAGATAGCTTTAAACATAAGCTACGAAGGTTACGCTTTCTTTGAAGAACTTAAGGGTGATCCTAAACAAAAGGAATTATGGGAAAAGCACAGGCGTGCTATTTATTACGGTTCGCCTACTCATTTTTTACGTGTTGTGACCGCCGGTAAAGCTGATTCTGATTTTGTTGTAAGGCCATTTTGTATAAAAAAGATAGATACATTGGATAATCCTGTTTACAAAAGTATGCTCGACATTAGATTGGGTAATTCAGCTAAATACTATATGTTAAGATATGATACACTAACAACATCCAAATACGTCCATCCAACCAGTAATAGAGGCGTTTATGCTATTAGTTATCCTTACGATTTAGATGTTTTTTATTTCCCACCTGGTGTTCCACACAGTTTGGATGCTTACCATGAGCATGGTAATCGTGGGCAGATTGGAAGTTTTGATTTTATTAATAGTAACATTTTCTTTGACTACAACGGTAGGATTTTAAATCCTGACGGTGTATCATTACGATATAGATGGGGACGTGATAGAGTTGCTGAATTACTGCCATTAGGTTATAATCCGCCTTTACGTGAGCAAACGGCTAAAAGATAAGTTGTTGTTGTTTTAATAATAAAAAAGTCCGTCCAAATTAAATTCAGACGGACTTTTTATGCAAAGTTATTGATTAAATGTGCAGTTACTTCTGCTCTTCTTCTTTTGGCTCTTTGTTTTCGCCTTTTTGGTCTATCACTTTTATTTCGTTGGCTTCTTTATCATAGTCAACTAATAACGTGTCACCTTCGTGCATTTCGCCTTTAAGTATCTCTTCGGCAATTGGGTCTTCCAGGTATTTCTGGATGGCGCGTTTAAGCGGCCTCGCACCAAATTGCGAATCATAACCTTTCTCGGCTATAAACTCTTTGGCCTCTACAGTAAGTTCAATTTTATAACCCAAGCTGTTAACACGGCCAAACAGGGCAGCCAACTCGATGTCAATTATCTTAAAGATCTCGTCTTTGCCTAAAGAGTTGAATACGATAACGTCGTCAATACGGTTCAAGAACTCAGGAGCAAATGCGCGTTTTAAAGCGTTTTCGATAACCCCACGAGAGTGTGCATCTGCCTGTGTAGTTTTGGCAGCTGTTGTGAAACCAACACCCTGACCAAAGTCTTTTAACTGGCGTGCACCGATATTAGATGTCATGATGATGATCGTATTCCTGAAATCAACCTTGCGGCCCAAAGAGTCGGTCAACTGTCCTTCATCCAATACTTGAAGCAAGATGTTGAATACATCCGGGTGAGCTTTTTCGATCTCATCAAGCAATACAACTGCGTACGGTTTGCGGCGTACTTTTTCAGTAAGTTGTCCGCCTTCTTCATAACCTACGTAACCCGGAGGCGCTCCCACTAACCGTGATACAGCGAATTTCTCCATGTACTCGCTCATGTCTATCTGAATCAACGCATCCTCAGTATCAAACATAAAGCGGGCTAATTCCTTAGCAAGTTCAGTTTTACCAACGCCGGTAGGGCCTAAGAAAATGAATGAACCTATTGGTTTCTTGGGGTCTTTAAGACCTGCGCGTGTACGTTGTATAGCACGAGTAAGTTTTTTAATAGCATCATCCTGACCAATGATCTTACCGCTAATAGTAGTGTTCATGGCAAGCAGCTTAGCGCTATCAGCCTGGCCAACACGTTGTACAGGTATACCTGTCATCATGCTTACGACTTCGGCAACATTATCTTCGGTTACAGTGTAACGTTTAGCTTTGGTCTCAGCTTCCCATGCAGCTTTTGCCTGGTCAAGCTCTTCAAGCAAATGTTTTTCAGTATCGCGAAGTTTCGCAGCTTCTTCGTATTTCTGGCTGCGTACCACTTTGTTCTTCTCAATCTTGATCTGCTCTATCTTGGCTTCAATATCCAAAATGTTCTGTGGAACATGGATGTTAGTTAAGTGAACGCGTGATCCTGCCTCGTCTAAAGCATCAATAGCTTTGTCCGGTAAAAAGCGGTCGGTGATATAGCGTGTAGTTAAGCTAACACAAGCGTTTATAGCTTCGTCAGTATATGTTACACCATGGTGCTCTTCGTATTTTTCTTTGATGCGGTTAAGTATCTCAACAGTTTCATCCGGTGTAGCAGGTTCTACCATCACCTTTTGGAAACGGCGGTCTAATGCACCATCTTTCTCAATGTACTGGCGATACTCGTCTAAGGTAGTTGCACCAATGCATTGTATTTCGCCACGCGCCAAAGCAGGTTTAAACATGTTAGATGCATCTAACGAGCCCGAAGCTCCACCAGCACCAACAATGGTATGGATCTCATCAATGAACAGAATAACATCCGGAGATTTTTCTAATTCATTCATCACCGCTTTCATGCGCTCCTCAAATTGCCCGCGATATTTAGTGCCGGCAACCAGGGATGCAAGGTCAAGCGTAACTACGCGTTTGTTAAACAATACACGTGATACCTTACGTTGCACAATACGGAGTGCCAAACCTTCTGCAATGGCAGATTTACCAACACCCGGTTCACCTATCAAAATAGGATTGTTCTTTTTACGGCGCGATAAGATCTGCGACACACGCTCTATCTCTTTCTCACGACCGACAATAGGATCCAAACGGCCTTCTTCGGCAGCCTTGGTCAGGTCGCGGCCAAAGTTGTCCAATACAGGTGTTTTTGATTTGATATCTGATACCTTTTTAGGTTGAGTGAATGAGTCGTCTTCTTTAAAGTCGTCGTCACCACCGGTTGATGATCCCGGCATCTCGTCAGTTATATCGTTTTTGCTCGATTCTACTTCGCTCTTAAACACTTCGTAGTTTACGTTAAACTGCATTAATATCTGAGAGGCGATGTTGTCTTCGTCGCGAAGGATAGATAGCAGCAAGTGCTCCGTACCTATCACATCACTTTTAAATATTTTAGCTTCAAGGTAAGTTATCTTTAAAACCTTTTCTGCCTGTTTGGTTAACGGGATACTGCCTATATGTACATTTGTGCCAATTGTTCCTTTTACAGCATCCTCAACAGCACGGCGTAGTTTAGCGGTATCAACGGTTAGCCCTTTCAATAGTTTAATAGCCACACCGTCTCCATCACGGATAAGGCCAAGCAAAAGATGTTCTGTTCCAATATAATCGTGCCCAAGGCGTAGAGCCTCCTCGCGGCTGTATTGTATCACATCTTTAACCCGTGGCGAAAATTTAGCTTCCATATATACCTTTCTGATTATGATCGTCTTTTATCCAAATTGATTGTTATTCAGATAAGCCGATTTTGTTAAGTCTCATCAACAATATTGCCAACTTTTGATATGGCATTCAAACAGACAATTGAATGATAAATACCTTTAAAAGAAGACTTGATTATATGCCTTATTGTTTTGCAAAACCGCAAAAAACCGGTTAAACCTTAGTAACAAACGAATGAACTACTTACTATTTGATGTTGCATCGCTTGAATGGTTTAAGATAAATACCAAATTTATCTGAATTGCATCTGAGCGGGCAATTAGTCATATCACCATATGACAATACGGCATAGTATCAAATTTGCTTACAGCTATGCCTTATTAGCAAACCAAACGATTTACATTGAAAGATACAAATTATAAGATGAATTTGGGGTGAAAAATGTAAACACGGTGTTAATAAAGTACTTTTTTAAAGCGGCCTGCCTTTAACGTAGACCGGGTTAGCACTCTTTAGCCTTTCTTTTAGAAACTCAACATCCCTTATGTATAAAGTGTTATGTTCCTTTTTTCGCTCGCTTGATTTCAGTACTCGTGTGAGCGGGTCGTAATCCATTACCTTAAAGCCCAACGCGATCAATTGATCATGTATATTGTCATCGTTAAAACCATAACTTACACCGGCACCATTAAGCTCTATAATGATTGCTTTTAAGCCAGGGGAACTTAGCGTATTCATTCCACCCTTTAAAACTTCGGTCTCAAAGCCCTCAACGTCGATTTTTATTAATAGGGGAACAATGGAAGTTAAAACTCCATCAAGTGTTTCAACATTTACATCAATTACATCAGTATCATTATCAGTGGCTACATGATTGCCTGTATCGTAGCTCCGCGTAAATTTTAAGATGTCCTTTTTGCTGCCAAGCCCGATATTTAAAGCTGTTACCAGTTTACTGATTTGGTTTAGCTGGATGTTTTCTTTTAGATGGTGAAAAGTTTGCGGTACGGGTTCTACCGCTATGGATTTTGCGCCTATTTCGGCAGAAGCCAATATCGTATAACTGCCGATATTGGCACCCACATCCATAAACATGTCATGGGGCCTAAGCATATGAAGGAGGAAGGCCATATCTTCAAATTCATGAAGCCCGCAGTAAATATTCCCCGTAGCCCCTGTTAGGCCTTTCCAAACCCATAACTTGCTGTTTTTTGTGAATTTGTAAACAACAGGTTTACTGGATATTCTTGATGATAGCTGCCACTTTATAAAGCCGGCAAATGCTTTAAACCTGTGGTTTTTTGCAAATGGATGGTTTAGTATGAATTTGATGGTGCGCAGCATTATAATATCGGCTAAACACGCCTTTGCTTTTTGTGCTGAAAGATACAAATAACCATAATGTTAAAATGAATTTCTCCACCATTCCACATTTCAAATCATATATTTGCTCTCCCTAAGTAGAAATCTAAAATTTTATGGCTGACGAAAAAATAATTTTTTCAATGGCAGGCGTGAGTAAGGTTTACCCGCCGCAAAAAACAGTTCTTAAAAATATATATCTGTCGTTTTTTTACGGCGCCAAAATTGGTGTTATCGGTTTAAACGGCTCTGGTAAATCGTCGTTGTTAAAGATCATCGCCGGTATTGATAAAACTAACATAGGCGAAGTAGTATTCTCGCCAGGCTACAGCGTAGGTTACCTAAGTCAGGAGCCCGAGCTTGATCCTGAGAAAACTGTACGTGAAATTGTTGAAGAGGGCGTTGCAGAAACAACTGCTTTACTGAAAGAGTACGAGGAAATAAACGAAAAATTTGGCCTGGAAGAGTATTACAGTGATGCCGACAAAATGGATAAGCTGATGAACCGCCAGGGCGAACTGCAGGATAAAATTGATGCCACCAATGCCTGGGAATTAGATACCAAGCTTGAGCGTGCAATGGATGCGTTACGCTGCCCTGAGCCTGATACAAAGATCTCGGTACTATCCGGTGGTGAGCGCCGCCGCGTAGCTTTATGCCGTTTGTTGCTGCAAGAGCCGGATGTTTTATTGTTAGATGAGCCTACCAACCACTTAGATGCCGAATCAATAGATTGGTTGGAGCAACACCTGCAGCAATATAAAGGCACTGTTATAGCCGTAACGCACGACCGTTATTTTCTTGATAACGTTGCCGGCTGGATCCTTGAACTCGATCGTGGCGAGGGTATCCCATGGAAAGGAAACTATTCCTCATGGTTAGACCAAAAAGCTAAACGCCTTGCCGCTGAAGAGAAGAGCGAAAGCAAGCGCCAAAAAACTTTGGAACGTGAGCTGGAATGGGTGCGCATGGGTGCTAAAGGCCGCCATGCAAAATCAAAGGCACGTTTATCAAATTATGAAAAGTTGGCATCCGAAGAAACTAAAGAACGCGAAGAAAAACTGGAGTTGTTCATCCCTCCAGGCCCGCGTTTAGGTAACATTGTGATAGAGGCAAACAACGTTACTAAAGCCTACGGTGATAAAGTATTGTTTGAGAACCTGAGCTTCTCGCTACCACCTGCGGGTATAGTAGGCATCATTGGCCCTAACGGTGCCGGTAAAACTACTTTGTTCCGCCTGATAACTGGGCAAGACCAGCCGGACGCCGGTACTTTCCGTGTTGGGGATACCGTTGCGTTAGGTTATGTTGACCAGATGCACGATGACCTTGACCCTAATAAATCTGTTTGGGAGAACGTTACCGGCGGCACCGATAATATCATGGTGGGTAACCGTCCGCTGAATTCTCGTGCTTATGTATCGAAATTTAATTTTAACGGGGCCGATCAACAAAAAAAAGTTGGCGTATTATCGGGTGGTGAGCGTAACCGCGTTCACCTGGCAATTACATTAACCAAGGGATCAAACGTGTTGCTGCTGGATGAGCCTACAAACGATATTGACGTAAATACTTTGCGCTCGTTAGAAGAAGCACTTGAAAACTTTGGCGGTTGCGCCGTAATCATTAGCCACGACCGCTGGTTCCTTGACCGCGTGTGTACACACATACTTGCCTTTGAAGGTAACTCACAGGTTTACTTTTTTGAAGGTAACTACAGCGACTACGAAGAAAACCACCGTAAACGCGTTGGTGACGTAACCCCTAAAAGAATAAAGTATAAAAAGTTGACAGCTTAGTTATTGAGATTCAAGAATCAAGAGCCAAGAATCAAGACAAAAGATAAGCCTGGTTGCTGAGAAAGCAGACGGGCTTCTTTCTTTAGTAGCTTATTAACAACAAAGCCCCGCGATTGCGAGGCTTTGTTTGGTTTATAGTCGGTTAGGACATTTTTAGTTTCTTTTGGATATCGGCCACGTAGCCTTTGAATTTTTTATCAGTATCAATCAAATCTTCAACTGTTTGGCAGGCATAAATCACGGTAGAGTGGTCACGACCGCCGAAGAAATGGCCGATAGACTTTAATGAGCTTTTGGTATGTGCTTTAGCCAGGTACATCGATATCTGACGTGCCTGTACGATCTCGCGTTTACGGGTTTGTGACTTAACCATCTCAATAGGCACTTCAAAGTATTCGCAAACCAGGCTCTGGATATATTCCATTGAAATTTCCTTGGCAGAATTTTTTACAAAATTCTTAAGCATTTGCTTAGCCAGGTTTAAGTCTATCTCTTTGCGGTTAAGTGTTGATTGCGCCAGTAGTGATACCATTGCTCCCTCCAGTTCGCGCACGTTATTATCAATGTTATGTGCAACGTATTCAACCACCTCGTTAGAAAGCTCTATGCCATCCTGGTAGATCTTATTCTTAAGGATAGCCATGCGGGTTTCCAGGTCAGGAACCTGCAGATCGGCAGATAGGCCCCATTTGAAACGTGATAACAAACGCTCCTCTAAACCAGCAAGGTCTTTAGGGGCTTTGTCTGAAGTAATGATCAGTTGTTTGCCGCTTTGGTGCAGGTGGTTAAAGATATGGAAGAAGAAATCCTGCGTTTTCTCTTTACCTGCAAAATTGTGTACGTCATCCATGATCAACACATCAATTGCCTGGTAAAAATTCACAAAATCGTTGATGTTGTTATGTTTAAGGGCATCAACAAACTGCTGGGTAAATTTCTCACAGCTTACGTACAGTACCAATTTATCCGGCAGGGTGCGTTTAATTTCGTTACCAATAGCTTGCGCTAAGTGGGTTTTACCCAAACCAACACCGCCATAGATCATTAGCGGGTTAAATGATGTACCGCCTGGTTTTGCTGCTACGGCATAACCTGCCGAACGCGCCAAACGATTACAATCGCCTTCTACAAAGCTTTCGAAGGTGTAATTGCGGTTAAGCTGCGGATCAACATTAAGTTTTTTAAGGCCCGGTATTACAAACGGGTTCTTAATATCTTTATTTATCGAAATAGGTATCGGCATAGACTGATTCTTAGCTTCGGCACCATTTCCATTTGAGGGCATGTTAGTAGTGTACGGCTTTGGAGATGAAGACTGCTCTACAACAATGTTGTATTCTAATCTTCCTTCATCGCCCAGTTGCTTTTTAATGGTTTTGCGCAACAAGCCTACATAGTGCTCCTCAAGCCATTCATAAAAGAATAAACTTGGTACCTGTATAGTTAGAACGCTTCCTTCCATCCTTAAAGCTTTGATTGGCTCAAACCAGGTTTTAAAGCTTTGTGCCGGTATGTTATCTTTTATGATCTGAAGGCAACTATTCCAAACGTTAGTACAAGTTTTTTCCAT